>NZ_CM132133.1:0-4800000 GCF_053615455.1 Pseudoduganella sp. HUAS MS19
ATGGAAAATTTCTGGCAGTCCTGTTCCCAGCAACTGGAACTTGAGCTGACGCCGCAACAATTCAGTGCCTGGATTAAGCCGCTTGTGCCCCTCGATTTCGAGGACAACAAGCTGCGCGTTGCTGCGCCAAACCGGTTCAAGCTGGATTGGGTAAAGACTCAATTCGCTAGCCGCATCACGGCCCTGGCCTGCCAGTACTGGGAAACCCAGATCGACGTGCAGTTCGTGCTCGATCCGCGTACCCACGCACCGAAAAAGCCGGCCGCACCTGCCGTGGTGTCCGGCCCGATGACCGACCTGCGCCCGGAAACCCCGGCCGCCGCAGCCGCGCCGACCGCCGCCGCCGAATACTCGAACCCGAAAGGCCGCGAGAACAGCCGCATCAACCCGGACCTGACCTTCGACTCCTTCGTGACCGGTAAGGCCAACCAACTGGCGCGCGCCGCCGCCATCCAGGTCGCAAACAACCCCGGCGTGTCGTACAACCCGCTGTTCTTCTACGGCGGCGTGGGCCTGGGTAAAACCCACTTGATCCACGCGATCGGCAACCAGGTGATGGCCGACCAGCCAGGCGCCCGCATCCGCTACATTCACGCAGAACAGTATGTTCGCGACGTAGTGACCGCTTACCAACGCAAGGGTTTCGACGACTTCAAGCACTACTACCACTCGCTGGACATGCTGCTGATCGACGATATTCAATTCTTCGGCGGGAAGTCCCGCACGCAGGAAGAGTTCTTCTATGCGTTTGAGGCGCTGATCGCGGCCAAGAAGCAGATCATCATCACCTCGGACACCTATCCGAAAGAGATCACCGGCATGGACGACCGCCTGATCTCGCGCTTCGACTCCGGCTTAACGGTGGCGATCGAGCCGCCGGAGCTGGAAATGCGCGTGGCCATTCTGCTGAAGAAGGCCAAGTCGGAAGGCGTGACCCTGAACGACGACGTCGCCTTCTTCGTGGCCAAGCACCTTCGCTCCAACGTGCGTGAGCTGGAAGGCGCGCTGCGCAAGATCCTGGCCTACTCCCGCTTCCACGGCAAGGACATCTCGATCGATATCGTGAAAGAGGCGCTGAAAGACCTGCTGTCTGTACAGAACCGCCAGATTTCTGTGGAAAACATCCAGAAAACGGTGGCGGACTTCTTCAACATCAAGGTGGCGGACATGTATTCCAAGCGCCGCCCAGCCAACATCGCCCGCCCGCGCCAGATCGCCATGTACCTGGCCAAGGAGCTGACCCAGAAATCGCTGCCGGAAATCGGCGAACTGTTTGGAGGACGCGACCACACCACCGTGCTGCATGCTGTGCGCAAGATTGCGATGGATCGGACCAAGAACCCGGAGTGCAATCACGAGTTGCACGTTCTCGAACAAACGCTGAAAGGCTAAGAACCGGTAAAGCGGTGGCTGACCCGCAGGGTCAGCCACCGGGAACGCGACAGCCGCAGGCCATGGTGTCAGACCCTGCGGGTCTGACACCGGATTACCGGTTCTAACTTGCTATACTGTCGAGTTAACAAAAGAACCAACGTACCAACCCATTAACTGAGGATATTTATGCAACTGGTCAAAACCACCCGAGACACGCTTCTCCGGCCACTGCAGATTGTGAGCGGTATTGTCGAGCGTCGGCACACTATGCCGATTCTGGCCAATATCCTCATCCGCAAGGAAGGTGAAAGCGTCTCTTTCCTCTCCACCGACACGGAAGTCCAGATCACGACCCACGCAAACATCGGCTCGGGTGCCGACGTTACCGGCACCACGGTCGCCGCGCGTAAGCTGCTGGACATCCTGCGCGCCCTGCCGGAAGCCGGCGACGTGACCATGACCCTGCTGAACAAGCGCCTGACCGTCCAAAGCGGCAAATCGCGCTTCGCCCTGCAGACCCTGGCCGCCGAAGAATTCCCAACGGTCCAACAGGCCGAAAGCTTCACCGCAAGCTTCCAGCTGCCGCAAAAAACCCTGAAGCACCTGTTCAACATGGTGCACTTCTCGATGGCGCAGCAGGACATCCGCTACTACCTGAACGGCCTGCTGCTGGTCCTGGACGGCAACAAAGTGATCGCCGTAGCGACCGACGGCCACCGCCTGGCCTTCTGCCAGGTGGAAACCGACCAGAACTTCGCGCGCGAAGAAGTGATCATCCCGCGCAAGACCATCATCGAGCTGCAACGCCTGCTGGAAGAAAGCGACGACGCCGTATCGCTGGACATCGCCGCATCGCAAGTGAAGCTGACCTTCGCCGACATCGAGCTGATCTCCAAGCTGGTGGAAGGCAAGTTCCCTGACTACACCCGCGTGATCCCGAAGGGTTACACCAACAACTTCACCATTGGCCGCGAAGAGCTGCTGCGTTCCCTGCAGCGCGCCGCGATCATGACCAGCGATAAGTTCAAGGGCGTACGCTGCATCATCACCCCAGGCTCGCTGAAAATCTCGTCCACCAACGCGGACCAGGAAGAAGCGGTTGAAGAACTGGAAATCGACTACGGCGGCGACAGCGTGGACATCGGCTTCAACGTGACCTACCTGCTGGACGTGCTGAACAACCTGAAGTGCGACCAGGTGAACGTAGCGCTGGGCGACAGCAACTCGTCGGCCCTGATCTCGATCCCTGACAATCCAGACTTCAAATATGTAGTTATGCCAATGCGCATCTAAAACCGGCAAGGCAGTGTCTGACCCGCAGGGTCAGACACTGGTCTGCGACCGCCGCGTGTCAGGTGTCTGACCCTGCGGGTCAGACACCGGTTTACTGGTTTTAAAAGAAGTAATTCGTTAAAAGAGAAAGCAGTCCATGTCCGAAAGCCACAACGAACAACCAAAGGCCAAAGCAGAAGAATACGGCGCCTCCTCGATCCAGATCCTGGAAGGCCTGGAAGCAGTCCGCAAGCGTCCCGGCATGTACATCGGCGACACGTCCGACGGCACCGGCCTGCACCACCTGGTATTCGAGGTGCTGGACAACTCGATTGACGAAGCCCTGGCCGGCCACTGCTCCGAGATCCACGTCACCATCCACAGCGACAACTCGATCTCGATCACCGACAACGGCCGCGGCATTCCAGTCGGCCTGAAGATGGACGACAAGCACGAGCCAAAACGCTCCGCAGCCGAAATCGTGCTGACCGAGCTGCACGCCGGCGGTAAGTTCGACCAGAACGCCTATAAAGTCTCCGGCGGCCTGCACGGCGTGGGCGTCTCCTGCGTGAACGCACTGTCCAAACTGCTGCGCGTGACCATCCGCCGCGACGGCAAAGTGCACCAGATGGAATTCGTCAAAGGCGTGGCACAGAACCGCGAGATCGAAATGATCGACGGCGTCGCGACCTCCCCGATCAAGGTGATCGGCGAAACCGACAAGCGCGGCACCGACGTGCACTTCTGGGCCGACGAAGAGATCTTCACCCACGTGGAATTCCACTACGAGATCCTGGCCAAGCGCATCCGCGAACTGTCTTTCCTGAACAACGGCGTCAACATCAAGCTGACCGACCAGCGCACCGGCAAGGAAGAAGTGTTCGCCTTCGAAGGCGGCACCCGCGGCTTCGTTGAATACATCAACAAAGCCAAGACCGTGCTGCACCCGACCGTGTTCCAGGCCACCGGCGAACGCCAGTCCGACCAGGGCACCACGATCTCGGTCGACGTCTCCATGCAATGGAACGACGCCTTCAATGAACAGGTACTCTGCTTCACCAACAACATTCCGCAGCGCGACGGCGGCACCCACCTGACCGGCCTGCGCGCGGCAATGACCCGCGTGATCAACAAGTACATCGACGAAAACGACTTCGCCAAGAAAGCCAAGGTAGAAATCAGCGGCGACGACATGCGCGAAGGCCTGACCTGCGTGCTGTCCGTGAAAGTGCCGGAGCCAAAGTTCTCGTCCCAGACCAAGGACAAGCTGGTGTCGTCCGAAGTGCGCGGCCCGGTCGAAGAGATCGTCGCCAAGACGCTGACCGACTTCCTGATGGAAAAGCCGAACGACGCCAAGATCATCTGCGGCAAGATCGTGGAAGCCGCACGCGCTCGTGAAGCAGCGCGCAAGGCCCGCGACCTGACCCGCCGCAAAGGCATCATGGACGGCCTGGGCCTGAGCGCCAAGCTGGCCGACTGCCAGGAAAAAGACCCAGCCCTGTCCGAACTGTATATCGTCGAGGGTGACTCCGCAGGCGGCTCCGCCAAGCAGGGCCGCGACCGTAAGTTCCAGGCCATCCTGCCGCTGCGAGGCAAGGTGCTGAACGTGGAGAAGGCGCGCTTCGAAAAGATGCTGTCTTCCGAGCAGATCACCACCCTGATCGCCACCCTGGGCACCAGCATCGGCGCCGACGAATTCAATATCGAGAAGCTGCGCTACCACCGCATCATCATCATGACCGACGCGGACGTTGACGGCGCCCACATCCGTACCCTGCTGCTGACGCTGTTCTACCGCCAGATGCCGCAGCTGGTCGAGCGCGGCCACATCTACATCGCGCAGCCACCGCTGTACAAGGTCAAGGCCGGCCGCGACGAGCGCTACCTGAAGGACGACCTGGAAGAAGCCGGCTACATGATGAACGTAGCGCTGAACACCGCCGTGCTGACCCCACGCGAAGGCGCGGACGTGATCCAGGGCGAAGCGCTGGGCGAACTGGCCCGCACCTACAACATGGCCAACGCCATCATGACCCGCTTGACCCGCGTGATCGACCGCGCCGCGCTGACCGCCATCATGACCGGCGTAGCGCTGGACCTGTCGACCATCGAGTCCGCACAGAAGTCCGCAGACGCGCTGCTGGCCAACATCAACGACAGCGCCGTGAAGGTACGCGTGACCACCGACGAACTGACCGACAAGCACACCCTGGTAATCGAGCGTATGCACCACGGTAACGTGAAGGTCTCCTCGATCGACGCCGACTTCGTGCAAGGCGCTGACTACAAAGTGCTGGCCGACGCCGCCGCCACCTTCACCGGCCTGATCGGCGAAGGCGCCGTGATCCGCCGCGGCGAAGGCGAGCGCACCAAGGAAAGCGCCGTGGTCGACTTCCACCACGCCATGCAGTGGCTGCGCGACGAAGCGGAACGCACCGTGAGCAAGCAGCGCTACAAAGGTCTGGGCGAGATGAACCCGGAGCAGCTGTGGGAAACCACCATGGACCCAACCGTCCGCCGCCTGCTGAAGGTGCAGATCGAAGACGCGATTGCCGCCGACCAGATCTTTACCACGCTGATGGGCGATGATGTGGAACCGCGCCGTAACTTCATTGAGACCAACGCGCTGCGCGCGGGTAACATCGACGTATAAAGTGTCGGGTGACACGGAAAGTGAAAAGCGTGCCAAATAAGTGAAAAATCTGTGCCACGGACCTGTCAGGAATTTTGTGTGCCGGGGTCGCGGTTCGTAGTTAGTTAATCGCGTTGGTGAAGCGTTCACCAAACAGAATGGCAAACTGGTTGGCGGCCATCTTCCAGGTCCGTTGCGGCATCTTCCAATCTTTTTCGATATTGCGCAAGGCCAGGTACAGCAATTTGGTCGCTGCCTCGTCGCTCGGGAAGTGGCCACGGTTCTTCACGATCTTCCGCAACCGCATGTGCAGGCTCTCAATGGCATTCGTGGTGTAGATAATCGAACGTACTTCCGGTGGGTACGAGAAGAACGGAATCACCTGCTCCCATTGGCGCCGCCACATCGCCGGCACGGTCGGGAAGCGCTGCCCCCACGGGCCGTCTGCAAACGCATCTAGCGCCGCTGCTGCCGCGTCGGCGTTAGCGGCCTGGTAGATCGGCTTGAGTGCAGCTGCAAGCTCCTTGCGATCCTTCCAGGACGCCAGCGTCATCGAGTTGCGAATCAGGTGCACGATGCAGGTCTGGATTTGCGCCTGCGGATACACGGCCTCAATCGCTTCAGGGAAGCCGCGCAGGCCATCGACGACCGCAATCAGAATGTCTTCCAATCCACGGTTGCGCAGCTCGTTGAAGACCTTCAGCCAGAACTTGGCGCCTTCGGTTTGTTCGATCCATAGTCCCAGCACTTCCTTGCGGCCATCGGCGCGGATACCCAGCGCCAAATATACGGCCTTGTTCTTGACGGTGCCTTCATCGCGGATCTTCAGCCGCAGTGCATCGAAGTAGACGATCGGGTACATCGTCTCCAGCGGCCGCTGCTGCCATTGCGCCACTTCATCCATGACCTCGTCGGTGATGGTCGAAATCAGGTCTGGCGACACTTCGGTGCCGTACAGTTCCAACAAATGCGCCTGAATCTCGCGCACGGTCATGCCGCGAGCATACATGCCGATGACGTGGTCATCGAAGCCCGGCATGCGGCGCTGGTGCTTGCCGACGAGCTTTGGCTCAAAGCTGGAAAGACGGTCACGTGGGATCTCCAATTCCAGCTCGCCGCCCGGTGCCAAAACGGTTTTGCGGCTCTTGCCGTTACGGTGGTTCTTGGCGTCGCCTTCGGTGGCGAGGTGGTGGGTCAATTCGGCTGTCAGCATGCGCTCGGCCAGCATCTTTTTGAGCTGGCCGGCCAAGCCTGACTCCCCGAGAATCGATTCGGCATCCTTGTTCTCGACCTGGGCCAGCAACTGGTCAATCAGTTCAACAGGAAACGGGTACTGCTTCTTGGTTTTTGGTTTTTTAGTGGTCATTACGTCGGTCATGGACAATCCCTTTCGGTATTATTTCATGACCCCAGATTCACACTAAAATTCTGACAGGCTCAGAAATTTGGATATTTGATACTGCCATCCGCCTTCACTTCAGTAGTTTGAAGGCTTTCGCCTCTGCGACGCTACGAACGGCCAAGGCCGTATTGAAGAAGTGATTTTGTCCCACAGGTATAGCGCCTCTTCGTCAGTGAGACTCGACTCCATACCACTTGCCTTATTTCCCTTTACACCGGTATCGAGCTCAATATCAATGGCCGGTGTCATTGCATTGCCAGGCTCGCCATGCGAGAAGTATGCGAACTCGTGCGATCCTTTCACATGACCTATGCCCGGCTTCCGTGCCAGGAACTCTGAGCCCATCCAGCTTCCGATCTTTCGCGCTCCTCGACGAAAGATCTTTACGCGGTCATACCAGACGCCAGCACCCAAACGCCTTGCCTCAATCTCCGCTGCTGCGGTTCGAGCTTCAAGCGAATCGTCTTCCACATTCTGATCCTTCGTAATCATCTCGATGGAGAAATGTACATCAGGGAACCGGCGTAGCCGAACTCCTAAGGTCACGGCCTCATAAAGTGAAGATGGCGGCGCCATAATAAAAGCCCCATCAAGGCAAATGCCAGGCTCTGAAGGGACTTCGTCTTCCAGCCTCGGTCGCAAAAGCGGTGCAACGCGATTGAGTTGCGTGACTGCTTCTTGATAGGCATTCCCATATGCCGTTGTCTTTTGCATATAGAGGTCTTGCCCGACTTTCTGAATTGACTCAATGCTGTAGAACGAGCCGGTTGCTTTTGCTGCACCGAAGACGATCCGCTGGTCAGCGACCGAACCATTGATAGCCTTTCCAAACATGGAGTCATTCATTGCCAAAGGTCCCCGCGCGCGCGAACCATCTTGGGCGATTTCCACCAGTCTTTTGTTAAGAATTTCATCGAATCTCTCACCGTGTCCTGGCCAACGTTCGATTGGATAAGGCAGCCTCGCTGGGCCGTACGTGACGTCAGAGTCTGCCGGCACCTCCAGCACAACCCTGCCGACACAAACAGTTCTTGTGGCGCCAAAGAGGCCGACTATCCGGTTGGTGAAGGCTTGATCCATTTCGCGTCCTTTATTTTCCGTTGGAACGAAACCGAGCGCTGCTACAAAGATCGCAACGAAAGCATTATTCCGCGTCATTTCGACCACCACATCCGAGCCGCAATTTTGACTACGCAATACAACGTGCTGTTCAAGGCGTTCTCATCCTTGTAGCTCTCCTGGTGCTCGTAACCAGTCTGACGAAATACGCCCTTAATACAGCCACTAAGCAACTGATGCTCTGCCGACCGCAGCGGCACTGTTTGGTCACCCGCCCCTGCAGAAGGGCCGAGGCGAATCTTAGTTTGGATTTCACGCTTCTCCACTCGCTCTTTCGCTTGTAGTTCGCCTTTCTTGTCGTCCTTCACAATGGTCAAATCGTGCCAATGCCGCCCTGTGTAATCGCGATGGATCTCCCAAACAACCGACTCCCAGGACGGCTGCGTGGAGTCGGCCCCGTAATGCGAGTAGGTTCGCGGATGGTAATACTGACCAAGTGTCTCGTGAAAATCGCGTGCGATATCCACGTATCCGCAGAAGCGCGTAAACGTTGCCTCCGGTTGCTTCGCAGGGTTCAGCCACTCCTCGCGGATCAGGCCGTACCAACGATTTCGCAGCTTATAGATCTCTTCATATGGATCTCCGTGCTTAGGAAAGCTATCGAATAAAACTCCGTTTTGCCTTACCTGTAACCACCCGTTTCCATAAGCTTTGCAAGGTAATAGCTGTAACCCACCTGGCGAGTTTCCGAGAACCGCCGTGACCTCGCTCCCCTTATTGCCGATAATTTTGGGGACAGGATCTAAGCCTCCCAGCTTTTCTTCAAATCCGCATCTCATTCTTTTATAGGTAGCGGGAGCTCCAATTGCAGGCAGAACGCCATGGACAACGCCAAGAATCTTCTCGCTCATGTTTCCCATTTTTGGATGGGCCAACGCTCTGGCAACAAGCCCTCCCATTGAATGGGTAACGATGATCACTTTCTCGCAGTAGAATCCATTCTTCACGTAGTCTTCAATGAGTCCTTCGATGCGTTTTCGAATCAGTAGTGCAGACTCAAGATTCGACTGAAGCCAGTTGTAGCCCATCGCATGTACCGGGAAGAAGTGACTTTCCGTTGCCTTCCTAAGTTCTTCTGCTGTCAGCGGTCTCAGTTCGGGAGCATTGTGGGCCTGCCATACAACAGGATTTACCCCAACCATCGCTGCGAGACGCCCAGATCGAACAGGTGCGTTTAGCGTCTCTTCAAGCCGTTCAAGCAGAGTTCTATAGCTGGCGAAGAAGACCTCCCCCCACCCCCTATGCCTCATGCCCTTATACACAAGTCTGACATGACCGGCATGCGCCAGAAAAATCAGTTTACATTCAAGGACTTGCAACAGCACTTGTAAGCTGACGTCATTTCGCGTTTACTCTCGCCTTTTAGGTGGCGCGTTGACGACAGCAGCACAGTGGGCAACCACGGAATTTGCAGGATTAGATCTCGGTGATGCGCGCCTCAACAATCGAGCGAGGACGTTGATGGAGCGATTTGCAGCCGACCCGACGGCGAGCATTCCTGATGCCTGCCACGGCTGGGCGGAGACGATGGCCGCTTACCGTTTTTTGAGCAATGAAGCGGTGGATTGGCAAGCCATCCTTACGCCGCATTGGCAGCAGACTCAGCAGCGCATGCACGGCAAGGCGGTCGTTCTCTGTATGCAAGACACGACAGAACTGAATTTCAACGGACAAGAGACGGAGGGCCTGGGGCCGTTATGTTACGAGCCGCAGCGCGGCATGTATTTGCATCCGACTTATGCGGTGACGCCGCAGCGCGAAGCGCTGGGTGTGCTCGATGCATGGATGTGGGCTCGCAGCAAGAAAGATGCATCTGGTAAGCGCAATGATTTGAAGGAAAGCCTGCGTTGGATCGAGGGCTATGATCGCGTTGCCGAAATGGCGGCGGACTTCCCCGATACGCGCCTGGTTTATTTGGCGGACCGGGAAGCCGATCTTTTACCCTTGATGCGCCGGGCGCAAGAAGCTGGCGAGCCAGCCGACTGGCTAATCCGCGCCGCGCACAACCGATGCCTGCCTGATGGCGGCAAGCTTTGGGAGCGCACCACCGCCAGTGAGCCAGTTGGGCAGATTGAATTCACCATGGCGTCGCGGCATGGCGTCAAAGCCCGTCCTGTACGCCAGCAATTGTGGGTGCAGCGGATTGATCTGCGCAACGGTGCCAATGGCCCCCTGGCCGTGACCAGCATCGTGGCGCGCGAAATCGATGCGCCAGCCGGCGTTAAGCCAATTGAATGGCGCTTGCTGACCAACCGTTGTGCCACTAGCCATGCGGAGGTAGTGGAATTGATCGACTGGTATCGCGCCCGCTGGGAAATCGAAATGCTGTTCGACATCCTGAAGAATGCTTGCCGTATCGAGTCGTTGCAGTTGGAGCATATCGGCAAACTGGAACGGGCTATCGCGATGTATCTGGTAGTGGCATGGCGCATCGCGCACCTGATGCGGCTGGGGCGAACCTGCCCAGACCTGGAGGCCAGTCGCTTCTTCGACTGGGCCGAAATTCGCGCTGCATACATGCGCTCCAAGGCTGGGCCGCCAGCAAAGCCGACGCTGAATGAGGTGCTACGTTTGATCGCCGGATTTGGCGGTTTCCTTGCCCGCAAAGGCGACGGTGAGCCCGGTGTGCAAACGATTTGGAAAGGACTGCGGAAAGTGCGCGTGGCGGCGGAAGCATTACGCTATGCAGCTATGCCTGCTTCCTGATTTTGGACTTGTGTATAAGGGCATGCCTATGCCTTGCCTTTTCTTCGATAGACGAACTATTGCAGCCGAACTGTGGATCTTGGACCAACAAAGCTGAATTGGGGGCGTATGGCAAATCGACATTGATGTCGTCTACCTTGCTATTTCGTTCGTCGGACGTTTCGTCCGGATCACCTGTAGGATCGATTGATGGATCATATGTATCGACTTCGGTGGTTTCTTGATCCAACAAGAGCTGACGTCGCGATGGACCGGTGTAAAGCAAACTACCAACTTCGTCCACCTTATCGGGCAACCACACAGAGTTATTGGAATTCCCCAGCTGTTTTTGGCGGTCGGCATTTACTCGCAGATTTGATCCCATTATTCCCGGCAGGAATATGATCGGAATTACACGCTTGGGCGGCACGACCATTATCTGAGGCGCGCGGTCTTCCGTTGGCGTTACAAAGCCTTTCGCTTTCGTGCCACCGGACTTGAGGTCAACTGAGAGCTGAGTCGCCATGAGAACCCCCTAAACCAGGTTAGCTCGATAATCGCACGCGTCAGATCCATTGACGTTGATCCTCGGCAAGCTATCCTGTGCCTTCAGTTAGAAACCCAAATGGTCCATTTCAGAACTTGCCCATATCGGTCTCAAAAAACGTTGTTTCTCTAAGCTCGCAGTTATTCTCATTCGACGTTATTCCAGAAGAAGAGGAGTCGATGCGAGTGTTGTTGGGCGGGGTGATGGTGCTGGCGGACCCGAGTGCCTGCTCTGCCGCCAACAGGAACCGGCTGCGGCCGGCCTGCAGTGGGGTGAAACTTCGCGGCCAGTCGATGCGCGGCTCGCGGAGCGCTAAGAGCGTTCGTGCATGGCGTGCCTTACGCGAGGAACGGTGGCGGGGCATCGCTGACCGGCTGTCAGTAGGAAGCCAATAATCTCACTTGTGGGAACTGAATTTTCCCCACCCATTTTTGAAGGAAATCAAAAATGGAAGGGAATAAGCCGGCAATTTCAGATGTACTGCCGCCAGCTAGCACTGCTAACCGATCCGCGTCTCCAACAGACGCGGAGGCTCAAGTGATCAACAAGGCTTCCCTGCGCGCCGATTTTTGCTTGCAAATTGCAAGCAAGTCGCCACGAAACAATCTGTGAACTTTGCTGCAATATTATTCAAGTAGTATGCGAGCTCGATTCAACCTTGAGTTTCATGCAGCACGATTGAAACATCATTTGCAGGTACCTGAATGAACATGATTTCCGACGCCTTCCAGGCGTTCAGCGACTCGCGCCAAACCAATCGCCTGCTGCGATTGCGTTTCCCTAATGAGGACGGCCCCCAGGCCAAATTACTAGCCAACAGCCTGGATGCAGAAGAATGCCTCTCGCGCGACTTCAAGTTCACCGTTGAAGTCATTACCAACGATCCCGACATCGCGCTGAAAGACGTGCTGGGCAAGATGGTGACCGTGGAGATGGTACGCGAAGATCGCAGCCTGCGCTACTTCAACGGCTATGTCTTTGAATTCCGGCGTTGCCGTGCCGACGGCGGCTATGTTTTCTATGAAATGGTGTTACGGCCTTGGCTGGCCTACCTGGACCTAAGGCGCGATAACTATCTCTTTCATGGCAAATCGCTCTCGCAGCAGAGCGAAGACATTCTGGGCGACTATACGCTGCGTGATGTCGAATTCCGAACTTCGGGCAAGGATCCGGAGTTCACGGATGCCTGCCAGTTCGACGAAAGCGATTACAACTCATGCCCTTATACACAAGTCCAAAATCAGGAAGCAGGCATAGCTGCATAGCGTAATGCTTCCGCCGCCACGCGCACTTTCCGCAGTCCTTTCCAAATCGTTTGCACACCGGGCTCACCGTCGCCTTTGCGGGCAAGGAAACCGCCAAATCCGGCGATCAAACGTAGCACCTCATTCAGCGTCGGCTTTGCTGGCGGCCCAGCCTTGGAGCGCATGTATGCAGCGCGAATTTCGGCCCAGTCGAAGAAGCGACTGGCCTCCAGGTCTGGGCAGGTTCGCCCCAGCCGCATCAGGTGCGCGATGCGCCATGCCACTACCAGATACATCGCGATAGCCCGTTCCAGTTTGCCGATATGCTCCAACTGCAACGACTCGATACGGCAAGCATTCTTCAGGATGTCGAACAGCATTTCGATTTCCCAGCGGGCGCGATACCAGTCGATCAATTCCACTACCTCCGCATGGCTAGTGGCACAACGGTTGGTCAGCAAGCGCCATTCAATTGGCTTAACGCCGGCTGGCGCATCGATTTCGCGCGCCACGATGCTGGTCACGGCCAGGGGGCCATTGGCACCGTTGCGCAGATCAATCCGCTGCACCCACAATTGCTGGCGTACAGGACGGGCTTTGACGCCATGCCGCGACGCCATGGTGAATTCAATCTGCCCAACTGGCTCACTGGCGGTGGTGCGCTCCCAAAGCTTGCCGCCATCAGGCAGGCATCGGTTGTGCGCGGCGCGGATTAGCCAGTCGGCTGGCTCGCCAGCTTCTTGCGCCCGGCGCATCAAGGGTAAAAGATCGGCTTCCCGGTCCGCCAAATAAACCAGGCGCGTATCGGGGAAGTCCGCCGCCATTTCGGCAACGCGATCATAGCCCTCGATCCAACGCAGGCTTTCCTTCAAATCATTGCGCTTACCAGATGCATCTTTCTTGCTGCGAGCCCACATCCATGCATCGAGCACACCCAGCGCTTCGCGCTGCGGCGTCACCGCATAAGTCGGATGCAAATACATGCCGCGCTGCGGCTCGTAACATAACGGCCCCAGGCCCTCCGTCTCTTGTCCGTTGAAATTCAGTTCTGTCGTGTCTTGCATACAGAGAACGACCGCCTTGCCGTGCATGCGCTGCTGAGTCTGCTGCCAATGCGGCGTAAGGATGGCTTGCCAATCCACCGCTTCATTGCTCAAAAAACGGTAAGCGGCCATCGTCTCCGCCCAGCCGTGGCAGGCATCAGGAATGCTCGCCGTCGGGTCGGCTGCAAATCGCTCCATCAACGTCCTCGCTCGATTGTTGAGGCGCGCATCACCGAGATCTAATCCTGCAAATTCCGTGGTTGCCCACTGTGCTGCTGTCGTCAACGCGCCACCTAAAAGGCGAGAGTAAACGCGAAATGACGTCAGCTTACAAGTGCTGTTGCAAGTCCTTGAATGTAAACTGATTTTTCTGGCGCATGCCGGTCATGTCAGACTTGTGTATAAGGGCATGACTTCAAACGGCACTCCATTTGTTTCATAAGCCGGGTCCGGCACAAATGCAAAAGATGCGTGCTGACAGTCATCCGTAATCCTGAACGATATTGAATAATTATCTAGAGGCCACGCGCCTTTCGACAGGGCCATAAATTCCTTATACGCCAAACTCGCGGCCTTAGCGACATCACCCGGGAAGCTAAAGCTCCGCTGATAAAAGTTGTTTGCTCTATTTGACAAATCGTTATATGAATTCACGTTCAACGACTCCTTGCAAAACCTTGTATTTTCCGCTCGGCGTACAGAAATAGGATTAGTGCGATAGTTTTGCTGGTCATGGCGTCTATTGATGGCCCGCGACGCTCGTATTTTCCATTGGGCTTCAATTGCTGCTGTGCGCTCGGCTTGAGATCGATATCGTTGACGCGCATTTCGCTTTCCAGCCGTTTCTAGCCTTCCCTTTCAGTTTCAGTATTCGAGGAATGTTCAGGGTGGACAGGAACGTAGAGTTCGGGAATATCAGTCAACAACAAATCGTTCCGGCTGTAAGAGTACGTTGCGAGATGTCCCAATACGCTGGCAACCAACGCAACGAGTCGCGGCCGGCCAAGTTTCACCCCGAAGAAATTAGGATAAGCTATCGCCGTTCTATTGCGACATCAATCAACCTTCCGTCACCAAAGTCAAATGTGAATCCAATAATTTCCATGAGATCAATCGTTGGCTTTATAGCTTGGTCGGAAGTTTTCAGGGCAAACAAAATTTCGACCAATTTGCCAGCCTTGTCTATCTCCACAACAACGTCGTAATACTTTAGCGATGCATCATCGCCACCATACTCGAGATATTTATTATATGCAATGCAAATAAACTTTAATATTCTTCCCCTGCACAACGCATTGCCCGGGAAATTCGTCGTCAATTTATCCCATTCATTGTTATTATTCATGACCATTCCCCATAAAAATCCCATCAAATTCACCGAATAACTTAATGGCAACTTTTATCGCATATAAGTTGTGTTGACCAGCGAATAGTCCTTCAAGCGATAAATGTAAACCACGCCCTGCCCATTCTTGTACATCCCACGATTAGACACTTCAAATGGTATTCCATTTATTTCATGGGCCGGATCTGGAATAAAGGCAAAGGAAGTATACTGATAATCATCTGTAATGCTGAAACATACTGAATAGTTATCCAAAGGCCATTTGCCCTTCGATAAATGCATAAACTCTTCGTAAGCCAGATTCGCGGCCTTAACTATCTCGCCAGAAAAGCTAAAACTTCGCTGGTAAAGACTATCTAAGCCGAACCAACTGTCGTTATACGAACTCACGTTCAACACCTCCTTGCAACACTTTGTATTTACCGCTTGGGGTACCAAGATAAGATTTGTGGCATTTATTTCTCCCGGATGCCATAGAATGTGTCAATTTGTCTGCATATGAGAATTCGTCGCTCTTAAAACTATCGCGCAGAGGGTCGCTTGTCCTAATGGCCTTTCCATTTTTTCCCTGAAGCGAATAATCGCCGTGAGTATGATAGTCTCCAACCACTGTCGCGCCACTCGGAACCTGTGGCAGAGCAAAAATTGGCTTATAAGTACGATCGGTACCGGCAACCGGAATTGTTGCAAAATATTTGCCACCCTTTTCATAAATCAACCCACCATACTCTTTGTTCTTCCTAATCGATTTGGCATTGGCCGCGTCCAGTGCGCTACGCGCCGCTTCATCCGCACAATTTCCCACATGCGGAGTCCGCTTCAGCCCATTTGGATCGGTCCACCTAGTAGGGTTCGGCCCATACATATAGGGATTTTCGCCGCCGCTGAGTCCAATTGGGTCTTGCGACAGGAACCGCCCTGTAACGGGGTCGTAATAGCGATGCCGGTTGTAATGGAGTCCGGTCTCTTCGTCATAGTACTGTCCTTGGAACCGCAGCGCCTGCACGACATCTGTCGCCCCGTAGCGCAGGACCCCGCCCCAGGCTCGATAGCGCGCCGACCAAAAAATCTTACCGTGGCCATCGATCAACTCAAGTGGAGTGCCAAGGTGATCACACTGGTAGTAGAGAATGTGGTCAGTGCTGGATTCACCATCAGCCTGCTCGAGCCGTTGGAGCCAGTCCGTCCGATGAGTTTGCGCTTTGTGGAATTCCCGCTGCGCCTGCCATGCCTCGATGTGTGCAGCTGGATCATTTTTGATGCCGGGTAGCGCCCATTCCTCCACGAGGCATAAATGGCTGGTATCCGGCTTATAAAAGGCAGCCCCTTCACGCGATTCAATTCGGGCGAGTGGGACGAAACTGTCTGGCTCGTAAAGATAGGTGATTGTTTTATCCGTTCGCACCTCTTGCAACAGCGTGTCGCCATCCCAGACGAAGAACGTAAGAGCGCCCGTGTCGGTAACACCGGCGGGCGGCGCGTCGTTGCCAGCCTCCCAATGTTCCTCTGAGAGCTGTTTGGCAATGCGCCGTCCAAACGCATCATAGCTGTAGCGTGCTACCTGCCTGGAGTTCGCAAAAGTGCGGATGGCAGTAGTCAGCCGGTTTTCAGTGTCGTAGGAGAATTCGAGAACACCTTCATCGTTCGCCCCTGCAGCCATGCGTGCACGCTTGCGAGTAGTGTTTCCCTGTTCGTCGTATTCATAGTCATAGCCCATATACTGCAACAGCAAGTTGTGGGTGACCTTTGCGATCCTGGGTGGCACGACGCTCGCAGAAGGCTGCTCATCCAGTTCACGCACAATTTTGCGGGTCTCGATCAGTGCGGGTTTACCGCTTCCTTCCATGTCGAGCAGATTGCCGGCGGGATCGAAGGAGAAGGTTTCGCTCAAGTCCGGCTGTACGGCCGAGAGCAACTGCCCAAGCGGATCGTAGGCATAGCGGATGCTCCCGCGGAAGTGATCTTCGATGAGGGTCAGGTTGCTGGCTGCATCATATTCATATCGGCGCTCGCGCAGGCGCTGTGTTCCTTTGTTCAGCGAAAATGCAATCAGGCGCGATTGTGGGTCGTAACCGCGGCGTTCCGTCAACCGTTCTCTTTCTCCACCCAGTTGACGTGTAACTTCCCGATGCAAATGATCGCGCTCCAGGTCCACCAGCGATCTACCCTGCCAGAGCGTGCCGTGCCAGTGGCCCGAGCCGTAACGCAGCGTGTCAATCTTACGGCCGTTGGGCAGGGTAGTCTGGATTCGGTTCCCTAACTCGTCATAGGCATGCGTCAGAGAGAAGGCCGCAACGAACTCCTGCACCTGGTTCGGCAGTTGTGGCACTTGATGGGCGTAGGCCATCCGTTCGTCCACCACCTGACCCAACGGGTCATACTCAAACCGATGCTCGGCTTGTGCAGATGCTACTGCGATCAGGCGACTAAGCGCATCGTATGCGTAACGCACGCCTCCATCGGCGCAACTCGTTGCCAGCAACTGTCCCAGCGCATCACGGGCGAATTCTGTTCTTCTGCCGTTGCAAGCGCTGGCGATCAATTGCCCGGCTTTGTCATAAACGTAGGTGGTTGTCTTGCCATCAAACCCCGATTCGCTGACCAAACGACTTTCTATGTCGTAGGCAAAACGGTACGATTCACCATTGCCATTAACCAGTTCGACCAGGCGAAGCGCTTTGTCGTAGACGTAACGCAGCATTTGCCCGTTGGCGTCAATGCGTTCAGTGAGCAGACCATGGCCGTTGTAACCATAGCGCGTATCCTGGCCTTTGCCATCGGTATGGACTAGTAGATTCCCGTCGCAGTCGTACTCAAATCTTTCTGTTGTGAGGTCTGGCCGGGTAATGGCAGTAACCTGGCCGCGGGCATTATATTCATAGCGGCTTGTGTTGCCTGTGGCGTCAATGAACTCGGTCAGGCGGCTGTGTTTGTCGTAGCTGTAGCGGCTAATGTAGCCCGAGCAATCGGTGTACGACACCAGTCGCCCCGCGTTGTCGTAGCTCAGGCGTTTGGCGCCCCCTCGGGCATCAGTCAGGACTGTCAAGCGGCCTTGTGAATCATATGCATAACAGGTGCTATGCCCCAAAGCATCGATGCGTTTGACGATGCGTCCGGCGTCATCGTATTCTGTGCGCGTGGCGTGGCCGAGAGCATCTGTGACAGTTACGGGCGCGTTGGCGCCATCGTATTCAATGCGCGTGACATGCTGTAGCGCATCGGTGATCGATGTCAGATTTCCGGAAGCATCGTAGGTATAGCGAGTAGCCTGATGCTCAGCGTCGATGTCCGCCAGCAGCATTCCATCACGGTCCCACTCTCGCCGCCCCAAGGAGCGGCTACTGCCGTCGGGGGCGATGCGGCGGACCTCAGTCACCAGCCAGTCGGCATTGAAGCGATATTCCAGCACGCCACCATCCGCTTCGGTAACGCGAGTGGTATCGCTGTCGACGTAGGCGATGCTGACCTCATCGTTACCGTCAGCCGTGGTAGTCCGTACTGCACGTGCCTGATAGCTGTTGTTCAACGTGATCGGGTGACGCTCCGCCAATTCGGCATCGGCCAGCGTGTTTCCCGCCCAGCGCTCGCGCAAGAATGCAAGGCTGACCCACTCCAGGCCATGTGTGAAACCGGTATAGCTTGTGTATTGCGTTAAGAGATGATGCCGGTAAGCGTAGGTGCGCGATGCATCGGCGTGTCCCGTTTGCTGTACCAGGTCGCAGCGAAGCGGCAGCGGATCAACTGTGCGACCGTCGCCAAGAGGGTCCGCCTCGTATCGATATCGCACAAGGATTTGTCGGCTCCGGTCGGCGTGCACCTGTTCGATGCGGCCAATACGCGGAACTGTTTCAGGTGCGTTCGGCCCTAGTTCGACAGGTAGATAACTGTCGCGTATAGCTTCAATCGTCAAATCGTCGTCAGTGCGTAAACGTAGCAACACTTCGCCTGGCTTGGCATTGTGGTGCCGCTCAATATGCAGCCCTTTTCCGTCGCGACTAGCGCTTCTGACAAGGTAGAAGCGTTGCGCGCGCAATGGCAGGCGCGGTGAAAGCATGGCGTTGACGCCGTGATATCCGTGCGGCAGCCAGCTATCCGGTCCGACGATAAAAATGTCATTGCCGCCATCGCGCCAACGCAGCGTAAACTGGCTGTCATTGTCGCGGCTGAGCACAAATCCTTCAGCGCGGCTGTCGTGCTGCTGGCCTGGTGCCAAGGTTGGCAAGCGCAATGCGCGGCCACTGGCATCGTGATAAACGATTCCCTGTTCGCAGACAGATATGGAGGTTGTGAAGGGCGTGGCCCAACGAGCACCAAGAAGGCCCCAGTCTTCGGTTTCAGAACCGGAGCGGTAGCTTCGCACCCATGCGAATGAGGTAGCTCCCGCTAAAACGAAGTCCGTTTGCGAGAGAATTTCTTCGCCGGTGCCAAAGTGCACAGGGTGCTTGCTCTTAACTGACTTGCCTCCCGGCGCGCCATTTTTCGGGCAACAATCCGATGGCTTGTCCGCTTTTTCTTTCTTTGGCTTCTTCGTTTTGCCGCCATCCCTGCCGTCCTGATCGCCTCCGCCCTTAGTGTCTGCGGGGGGCTTCTTGGGTTGGGGAGGTGTTTTACCTGGCACTTCCTTTTTCTTGAAGAGGCGCTTTAGTAAGCTGCTTGCACCTGGAATCTTTTTCAGGACCAGGTTCTCCGCCGCATTGGCGGCCACTCCGCCGAGGGTGCCCATGATGTCGGGCGATTTGCCACTCAGGATGTAGTCAGCCGCCTTATCCATCGCGGTGGCGGAGGTGTCGACCGCAAAGCCAGTACCGGCTACCGCACCGCCAACCGTAGCACCGGCGGCAGCGCCGGTCTCCATTACCGCCGCTGCAGGCAAACCAATGCCAGTGGCGCCAACCGCAAGTCCTGCGCCGCCAAGCGCAGCGCTGCCCATGCCGATCTTGCCGCCGGCATCCATAGCCTTGCCACCAAACTCGTGCATCGGCTCCGAGTATTTGTCCTTGTATTCCTGTGCCGCCTCTTTCAAGGTCGGCAGTTCCACGCCGAGAATCGTCAGCCGTGGGCGCGGCGCTTGTACCTGTCGCTCGTGAATACGCCCTATCGTATTCTTGTCGTTCATGTAGACCAGGCGCGATTCCTGAATCGTCTGGGCGCCGTTCGATCCCTTGGTCGAACTGAATTCGAGCGGCTGGGCGCGTTTGAGGTAAGTCTGGCTCTTGATGCCGCCCAGCGTGCCTCGTTCATCGCCAGTAATGCTCGGGATGAAGCTCTTATTGTGCAGCAGGACTTGCTCGCCTTGGGTCTTGACGTTTCTCGAGACGTCGGCTGCGTCCTTGAATTCCCCCTTGATGTTGTAAGGAAGGATGGCAACGCTGCTTCCCACCGGCGTCTTGCAGAAGTCCGGGCTGAGGCTGACGCAGTAGAAGCGTTTGGATTTGGTGACTGTTTCGTGAGCCATGGCGATTCGTATTGCGAGTTATGCGGTGTATCAGGCGGCCAGCGACGCAGGCTCAGACTGGGTTGCCTGCCATTCTTTCAGGCGCTTCAATTGATCGGGTTCCGTGGCCTGCATCAGTCGCACGTCCTCGAAATCGCCGTCAGCCACGATGGCAAGTCGCCATACGAGTTCGACCTGCTCTGATTCCATATTGATGATGACCGTATCGATCGCCAGCGGCAATGCAGCAACCCCACCTGTTTCCGTGGCGGCCATGGCAAACAGGGACTGTTGGGGCAGCGCGAACGCCAGTTGCCGGTTGCCGTCTGTGTCTACCTGCGCAACGGTGGACGATGGATGCGACAAGTTGGTCAGCCTGAATTGCTCGCCGCCGGATAGATGTTGGCACTGCTGGTCATCGGGGGCGCCGTTCCAATAGCGGAAATCGAAATCCTTGGGCAGAAGCGGAATCTCGCCTTCCTGCCAATCGTCTTTTTCTTCAACCGTGCCCACCAGTTGCCGGCGCGGAAGCCAGCCTCGCCCGACAAATCCCATGCCTGCCGTCTCCAAATCGGATTGGCCTTTAGCCACATTCCAGAACAAGTCAGCGCTGAACGGCTTCAACGGGTGCTCGATGCGTGGAGCAAGCATTGCGGACGTGCGTGTCGCGTCCAGATACCACTTCCGGCTGAAACCACAGCCCACAGGGTTTAACTGGCTGCTGTCGTGCGCATCTGGGGCGCCCTGTGGAGCTGGGTAATTGGCAGCCTGTTCATCTTTCAGGCGATGCTTCTTCGGGATACGGTTCGTCAATCCACTGGAACGCTCAATGCGGCACTCCCCACCAAAGGCCAACTCATATCGCAGCGGGACGGCGGTTGCCGGCTCCCCGGACGTCAGGCGCCATGGGTTAGGCTGAACCGCGCCCAACGAAGCGACACGAGCCAGGCCGCCCAGCCACCTCAAAGGCGCGGCGCGGCGGAGCAGATAGCGTTTCCCAGTGACGATCAGTGTTTTATCGATCAGTACCTTGCCGGGGATGCGGGTGCGTTCCGCGATAGCCACTTGCTGCTGCCATTCGTCGAATGCAGCGGTCGACAGGGCTTGCATAGGGTTGAGCGGGCGCGGACGCTCCGGGATCGGCGCTGGCGTATCAGGATAGTTGACGCGCAGGCCGACATTAAATTGCAATACCTTCACATTGGCAGGCGGATGGGCTTCGCCAATCACCACCACATCGCAAACTGGCTTGTACGGTGCCAAGTCGCTTTCCACCCGTACGCTCTTTTCCAGGTCACCATCATGGTGGTGGTCCCGGTCGTAGAGCAGCAACGGCTCTTCGGTCGGGACAAGCTTGGCCATGGCATTGGTTTCGCCTGGCACAATGCGATAGCCGGTTTTGGCGACGATGACGTGAAAAGCCACGCCATTCTGGTCAATGGTGTCGAAATGCAGCGCGTCTAACTCGGTACGGTTATCAAACCGCAGGCTGGGAATGGATGGGATCAAGTTATTCTCAGGCCTTCGGATTGGTATCTACGTCGTCACCGTGCAGCTCAATCTTTTTCGACGCGCGGATGATGATTTCCTTGCCGGTAATCTCGATGCGGCCATCCTTGTTCATGTAGAACGTGCTTTCGCCCACTTCGATGCGGAACTCTTCGCCGGCAGTGAAGGTAATCTTTTTCCCGGCAGTGACAGACTTGGAAAGGCCCACCTGCTCCGCCTGCATCAGTGCCACAGTGGTGTTCATGGCCGCGCCAACGGTAGTTTGGTAGGCCCCGCCGATGGTCAGCATCTTTGCCAGGGCTACGGTTTCGGTTTTCACCTTGCCGACGGTGACGTGGCGGCTGCCGCCAATCTTGACGTTTTCATCCTTGCCGACGTCTTCCGAACGATTGTCGCCAATGCTGATGGTTTCATCATGGTCCACCCGTTCTGTGCGGTTGTTATGCACGGTGATGGTTTCGTCATGGCCTACGGTTTCCTTGCGGTCGCGCTTTACCTCGGTGGTTTCGTCGCGGTCCACCGTCTTGCGCCGGTCGTTGCCAACCCATTTGTCCTCATCGTGTTCAACCTCGGTGAGTTGGTCCTTTTCGGCGTGCAGCCAAAGCTGCTCATTGCCTTTTTTGTCCTCGAATCGGATTGCATTCGCGTTGTCATAGGCACCGCCCGGCGTGGACCGGGACAGGATGCCGCTCTGCGTTTTATTGGCGGGAAGTTCCCATGGCGGCATCGATTTCGCATTAGGCACCATGCCTGTAATCAGTGGACGATCCGGATTCCCATCCAGGAATTGCACGATCACTTCCGTACCGATACGGGGAATGGAAGTCATACCAAAGTTCGGTCCAGCCCACGCTGTAGCGACACGTACCCAAGCCGAACTCTTTTCGTCATAAGCACCGATACGGTCCCAATGGAACTGGATTCGCACGCGGCCATATTCGTCGGTATAGATCTCCTCGCCCGGTGGGCCCACTACCAACGCGGTCTGCAAACCAAAGACTTTGGTTTGCTCACTATTGAAATTCCGGCCCGGTCGCCAAGGGATTTTCTTGCGGATGCAGCGGATGGTATTTTCGTAACGCGATGTGGAGTGGCGGCCGGCTTGATAATTGTTGCTGGCGTTGTGACGGGCCTCCAGGATCAGGAACGTCCTGTCGTCTGCACTGCCGCCAACATCGTCGAAGTGGCCAGTCAGCTCGAAGCAACGGCCAGGCTGCGCGCTCCGGTCATTGCCAGCGCCTTCAAAATACTTGGCCTTGGCTTCGATCTCTTCAAGGCGCAGGCGCGTGATGTCATCGGCATCACCCTGGTCCTTGAAACCATAGGTTCCAGCGTATTCATATACGTCCGTTTTGAGGACTTTACCTTGTTGGTTGACGCTAGGCAGACTGGCAAGTACCGGGTGCGGCTTTTTGAAATCAAAACCCGCCAAAGCGAAACTGCTCGGCGCCATATGGCGCACCGGCGTCCAGCTGCCCAGCGCGTCGTCTTCCTTGGCTCCAGCTTCCTTCTGAAATGGAATATCGGCACTTGCGCCGTCAATTGGGGATGCTTGCGTCGAGTCGTCTGAAATTACCAGCGTATGCCCGTTCGCACGATGCTCATACCAATAGAACCAGCCAGCCTGCTCCCAGCGCCTGTGCAGGTAGTTGTAATCATGCCCTTATACACAAGTCTGACATGACCGGCATGCGCCAGAAAAATCAGTTTACATTCAAGGACTTGCAACAGCACTTGTAAGCTGACGTCATTTCGCGTTTACTCTCGCCTTTTAGGTGGCGCGTTGACGACAGCAGCACAGTGGGCAACCACGGAATTTGCAGGATTAGATCTCGGTGATGCGCGCCTCAACAATCGAGCGAGGACGTTGATGGAGCGATTTGCAGCCGACCCGACGGCGAGCATTCCTGATGCCTGCCACGGCTGGGCGGAGACGATGGCCGCTTACCGTTTTTTGAGCAATGAAGCGGTGGATTGGCAAGCCATCCTTACGCCGCATTGGCAGCAGACTCAGCAGCGCATGCACGGCAAGGCGGTCGTTCTCTGTATGCAAGACACGACAGAACTGAATTTCAACGGACAAGAGACGGAGGGCCTGGGGCCGTTATGTTACGAGCCGCAGCGCGGCATGTATTTGCATCCGACTTATGCGGTGACGCCGCAGCGCGAAGCGCTGGGTGTGCTCGATGCATGGATGTGGGCTCGCAGCAAGAAAGATGCATCTGGTAAGCGCAATGATTTGAAGGAAAGCCTGCGTTGGATCGAGGGCTATGATCGCGTTGCCGAAATGGCGGCGGACTTCCCCGATACGCGCCTGGTTTATTTGGCGGACCGGGAAGCCGATCTTTTACCCTTGATGCGCCGGGCGCAAGAAGCTGGCGAGCCAGCCGACTGGCTAATCCGCGCCGCGCACAACCGATGCCTGCCTGATGGCGGCAAGCTTTGGGAGCGCACCACCGCCAGTGAGCCAGTTGGGCAGATTGAATTCACCATGGCGTCGCGGCATGGCGTCAAAGCCCGTCCTGTACGCCAGCAATTGTGGGTGCAGCGGATTGATCTGCGCAACGGTGCCAATGGCCCCCTGGCCGTGACCAGCATCGTGGCGCGCGAAATCGATGCGCCAGCCGGCGTTAAGCCAATTGAATGGCGCTTGCTGACCAACCGTTGTGCCACTAGCCATGCGGAGGTAGTGGAATTGATCGACTGGTATCGCGCCCGCTGGGAAATCGAAATGCTGTTCGACATCCTGAAGAATGCTTGCCGTATCGAGTCGTTGCAGTTGGAGCATATCGGCAAACTGGAACGGGCTATCGCGATGTATCTGGTAGTGGCATGGCGCATCGCGCACCTGATGCGGCTGGGGCGAACCTGCCCAGACCTGGAGGCCAGTCGCTTCTTCGACTGGGCCGAAATTCGCGCTGCATACATGCGCTCCAAGGCTGGGCCGCCAGCAAAGCCGACGCTGAATGAGGTGCTACGTTTGATCGCCGGATTTGGCGGTTTCCTTGCCCGCAAAGGCGACGGTGAGCCCGGTGTGCAAACGATTTGGAAAGGACTGCGGAAAGTGCGCGTGGCGGCGGAAGCATTACGCTATGCAGCTATGCCTGCTTCCTGATTTTGGACTTGTGTATAAGGGCATGGTTTGAAGTGTCTAGCCAGGGAATGTACAAGAATGGAATGGGTGTGGTCTATATTTATAGGTTGCTGGACTACTCCTTGGTCAGGACGATTTATATGCGTTGAGCATCAGAATTGGTTTGATGGGAAATTGTTGATATTATCTGAGGCGGCAACATGACAATGCAGCAAGGCGACGAATGGGCTAGATTGAAATCAGATTCTTCCGGAAATATAATGTACAGAGGGAAGATATTTGAGATCATTGATCATGCTTATAAGAAGTTCTTAGAAATTGCTGGCAGCGATGAATTACTGAATTGTTACGAGGTCGCGGTTGAGATAGATGACTCCGGCAAAGTTGTCGAAATTTTATTTGCATTGAGGAATATCGACGAACCTATAATGAGCAAGACCGATCTCATTGAGATTATTGGATTTACTTTCAACTTTGATGACGGCAGGTTGATTGACGTTGCAACGGTAAAGAGATAGCCTCTCCTAAATTGCTCGGTCTGGATATTTCTGCCTCTCACACTTGGCTGAGCCAATCCGGGCCAGATCTCCCCTGAGTAGGATCATCCATGTGCTCATTGGCCCATAGGTAATACATCCGGATCATCATTGAACGCACCCAAACTCATCTTTGCCTGTCGCCCAGCTAAAAAAGGTATCGCAAGTGATTTTCAACAAAGATTCCTTTCCGGAGTTTGATAGATTCTATCCACGGGACTTCAATTTGTCAGGCGCGGTTATCAGAGCAATGAGTATTGCTTACGACGAGTTCATGATTTTCTCGAAATGTGAATGGTTGTTTGACAATTATCAGATTTGCGTTAGTTATACGGATGATATGGATTATATTTCGGCTGCTTTCCTGCCAGATCCAGCCCATGGGATAAATGGCATACCATTTTAAGTGGCAATTCGGGGAATGTATAAGAATGGCCGCGGCGTCGAATATATTTATTCTTTGATGGATTTTTCATTGGTCCAAAAGATTCTTATGCGATAAGTCACATTATTTGACGTATAGGAAATGGGGAGCAATGATAGATTTTAGTAACGACAAGCTTAGGACAATGACGGATTACCCCGGCGATATTCTGCTCCGGGGTAAGGCGTGGAAGATTATCAGCCTCGCTTGCAAAAAGCATTTGGAAGATCAAGGGGACGAGGACTTACTGAGACGCTATAAGATCGACGTTAAAATAGATGATTCGTGCAATGTGATTGAGGTTTACTTTTTTCTTAAGAATGATGAGGAGATTATCTTAGACCTGAAGGGGATTAACGAGATAATTAAATATAGCTTTGATTCAGATAACTACAAGTTGATTGATGCCGTGGCGATGTGACTGTCATGCACTAGCATATCGACGTTGATATTCGGCAACCGGATGGGTATTCGGGGCTCTTCAGATATCGGCATCTTCATGTTTGCGTCCCGTTCACTTTGAAATAGAAGAACAATGCTTTTTCTTGTTGGGCGTAGTGATGATGCAGGTAGGCTTGAGTGGCTGCCCTGCCGCCAAACAGGAACCGACTGCGGGCGACCTGCACATGCGGCATTGGTGCTTCTTGTGTCTCCGCGATCAGTCGGCGGCCCCCCCGCCGGCTTCTGGAGAACGCGAACTTTGAAACGTCGAAAAATCTCAAGCACTTCGCGCGCAGGAACCTCGGGAACACCCGGCAGCTTCTGCGAGGTTGAATCGTTTTCCGGAACGGCGTTTAATTTGATCAGCACACAACCGCCCCTAAGTCGGCACCGCGGGCCGCTATCTGAGCAATTGATTCCGTTGATTCCGGCTCAAGGCTATCTCACCGAGCTCTGGAAGCGATCGACGCCCACAAGTGCATTGTGAGCCGCGTGAGATTGCGCGACATTGCACCAAAGCCTGTAGCAGTTCGGCTCGTTGGACGAGATCCAGAAGTTTGCCACTGGTTGGCTCAGGACCTACAATCACGAGCGCCCCCGACATGGGCCCGGGTGAGATACACCAAATCAAGAGCTCCCCGCCCGCCCCCCCCTTCTTCTGGCGTGAATTAGAAATCGGGGATTACCATACTGCCCTCAGGTGCAGATCAAAATGTGTACCAATTTATAGGTATGCTTACACTCTGTAGTTCGAGTGATAAACGCCCGTGGATATTCACAGGCTTTTTTTAAAATTAGCACATTAATAAAAAGGAAACGATGAACTACGCCTTGCCGGTTTTACTGCTTTCGCTCCTCTCAAGTACGGCTCTCGCTGCCGGTGTTCCTGCTGTCACCGTCAAACAGATCGGCGCATCGTTCATGGAAGCGCCGCCAGGACGCGAGAAGAGCCTGGTTCCGTTCGCAACGCTCGGAGCCCAGGAATCGGTAGAGACGCACGCGGTTATCATCTTCAAAGACCGCCTGATCGCCGACATTCCGGCATTCGGCAACGACGATTCCAAAATTACAGCTACAGCGGTTGTCCCGAACAAGCCCCAGGTATCGCTGGGAACGGTGAAAGTATCGAGCTTCCGCAAGGTGAGCGAAGACGGAAAGAAGACCTTGATTTCCCTTTCGATTTCCCGTCTTCCCGATGGAGGCGTAAGAGGTGTCGCCTTTAACGGCCATATCAAACTGCCGGTCGCAACGTCCATTGCCCGCACCAGCGCGGCATTCCAGCCCAAGGTGGGCGCGAAGATTGATATTGGCTTGGGCACTTCAGTCATTTCCAATATTGATTCGACTTCCATCACGCTGAGCGGCGATGAACGCTTGATGGGCATCGCCGCCATGAAAATCCTGAAGGCCGACGGTTCCACCATCACCGCGGAACGCGGCGGATATTCCAGGGAGGGCCGCACCGACGGAACAGCCGTTAGCGCCCAATGGCGCTTCAGCGGCCAAATTGGAGCCGGCAAACTCGAAGTCTCGTCCTACCGCGACCTCACGACAGTTGAAGTGCCAATCAGCCTGATCGTCGCCAAGCCTTACTGATTGTAAGGGGTGCGGCTTTATCGGCCATACCCCGCTCTCCCGGCCATCTCAAGTGGCTGCCGCCTTTACAGTTCCATCAAGTTAACCGCCGGCGTCCTCTTCGCGCATGAGGCCGAGCCCAGCCAGGTGTGTGGATTGCCCGCCCAGCACCAGCCAAGTTTCGGCCGGCCATCGCTCAGCCACAATGCAGGCACGCGTTTATCGCCGCAGCGCGATCCCAGCATCAGGAAGCAGTTGTTCGGCTGCAGGAATTCCGGGAAGTGGGTGAGTATTGCGACGCCTTCTTCGACGGTCAACGGAGATCGTTGCTGCGCTTGCAGAGTGATGAGTGCCGTGTCCGGGGTGACGTTAAGGGTTTCCATGCCCCTGTCGATATCCAACAGCAGATAGGCATGGCCGGGCGGAATTGCGGTGCCCTCAGTGGGCAGGAACAGCTCTGGTTCAATCGGGTACAAGCGCTCCACCGCCGCTTTGCCCCGGCGTTCAATCAAGGGAATCATCTTACGCACTGGCACCGCGGCCATATTGATCACCAGGACGAAAGGCAAGTGACCGCAACTGGGGATGGCAGTCGGCATTTCACCGGCTTCCGGCAAATAGGAAGCCAGCGCGGAAAGCGCTTGGCGAAAGCTCGTCACACTCACTCCAAGAATCTGCGGATATCCCAATTCGATCAGCCGCTCGACCTGAGCGTCGAGGTATGCCTGCGGTTGTGGAATATTCAAACTCGGATTCCATTCGAAATTTCGCATTCCCTGCTCCCTTTTGGTGAACTTCGTACAAAGTAAGGAGTTATTTACATGTAAACTCTATACACTGTCAACAATTCTTGGGTGAAACCTGGTGAAATCAGAGTTCGGGGGATCAGGCGATCCGGCGCGCAGCCTTGCGCTGCTCTGGGGCGTGAAAGAGTCGCCGAAACGCGGGCCCAAACAAAGCCTGTCCGTTACACGTATTGGAGAGGTGGCGATTGCATTGGCCGACAAAGAGGGCCTGGCTGCGCTTTCGATGCGACGCGTGGCCGAGGAGTTGACGGTGTCCGCGATGTCGCTGTACACCTACGTTCCGGGCAAGGCCGAACTGCTCGACGTTATGGTGGATTGTGTCTATGCCGAGTTGCAGCAGCTTGCGCCAGCGGGTGGCGGTTGGCGAGGCGCGCTTGAACACCTTGCGCGAGGCAGCATGGCCCTGTACGTGCGGCACCCTTGGATGCTGCAGGTTGCCACACACAGGCCCGCTCTCGGACCGAATGCGATTGCGATGTACGAACAAGGGCTGAATGCCGTGTCGGAAGCAGGCTTGAGTGACCTGGAGATGGATCTGGTTGTCACTTTGGTTTCTGACTATGTGCGTGGCGCTGCGCGCAGTGCGGTGGATGCCGCAGACGCGCAATCGGTTACCGGCCAGTCCGACCTGGAATGGTGGCAACAGCAGCAGCAGGCATTCGAGAAAGTGTTCGATGCCAGGCGGTTCCCACTAGCTGCGAGGGTAGGACGCACTGTGGGCGAGGCTTACCAGTCGGCACACGACCCTCATCGTTCATTTGAGTTCGGTCTGGCGCGCCTGCTTGATGGCCTTGAAGTGCATTTTCGAGGCGCTCGCGAATAGAGCGGCCCGAGTCTCTCGAAGATAGGTATACGTGCCAAAGCGAAGTAACCGCGCGATAGGAATAGTATGACAGCGGCATTTGATGAATTTATGCGGCAGTACAAATTGACCGGTAGCGAGAAGGCTGACGGCTACAATCGAAGTGCTTTCATTGGGTTGAGCGAAGACGAAATCGAAACAGTATTCGGCCTCTTGGTAAGCGAGCTTCCGTATTCAGCTGAATGGCTGGCTTTCGTTGACCCGGAGCGGGCGATAGCCGTCATGAAAGAAGAAGAACCCAGCCTTCGAAAAGACCCTTATGCGCACGCCTATCTGATCCAGGAAGAATTGGTTCGGCATTCTGGCGAGCTGGTCTATCAAAGCCATATGATTGAGGACTATTCCAATTACGCCGACAGTCTGAAGCCCCTGTTGGTTTCCGCTCTGTGGCGCACGCCTCAGAACATGAACACCATTGCTTTCTTCAAGCAAATCATTTTGACCGAAGCTAATGAGAGCGCAGTAGCGAGAGCGGCCTTTGGTGTCCTGTCGGCCCTGAACGTTTCTCGTAATACTGAGGCTGAAAAGGACGGCTGGAAGCGGTTAGAAGGTGAGTTGCGGAGCAACGATATAGTTCTCAAGCTGAGAGCGCTGAAACAATTAGAACTTTACGAAACAGCGCGCGTCGCGCGTGATCGCGAGTCGTAATGACCAACAAAACTATCGCACTTCATCAGTACGATGGCTCCGTCGAACTGATGAAGATTGACCTATCCACCGGCGCAAGCGAGATCGGACCAAGCAAGGAGAGCAGCGAAGAGAAGATTGCGTTCGGGATGTTCGAACTCGAAGAGGGTAACCAACCGCCACAGGCCATCGCCTTGTTGGCGACTCCCGATGGGCCGCTTTTGATTTTCAACGGCATCATGTACCGCCCTAATGCCTGCGAAACCAGAGCGGAAATAACGGAGCAGGGAGAGTTCTCCCACTTTCGCATTCTTCATCTAGGAGCGCCTGTTTTCGAGCTGAGTTACAAGGAAAAATTTGGCGTAGGGCTACACCCGTTCGCGCAGGACCGGGAGGATATCGACTTCTACTTCTGGCTCAAAAACAAAATCAATGAGCCGAAGTTCTATCAAGCCTATACCCGGGAAATTGTCTTCATGGAGTAAAGTAAAGCGATGGGGCAGCGCTCCGCGCTTGAGATGGTGAAAAAATGATTGATGACCGAGTCCTCGGCCTTGTGGACCGAGGCAAACAAATCGGATGCTCGTTCAACTTCATGAAGGAGGACGAACCATTCTGGATAACGCTCGCTCTTCAAAAGGTCGAAGCTGAGTACCTCGCTCACGTTGCCGCGATCAGCGAACAAAATATGGTCAGTGAGAAGTTCGAGATTTACGAAACAAGGGCCTTTCCAACTCTTGTCCTGGCTATCGGCCATCTCCAAGCGCACAGTCCGATTCCATTTGCGATAAGCAGCCTATCGCCGTTTAAAGGGCAGAAGGCTTTCAGCCCACAGGCTGAGGAAATTCTTCGCGATTAGCCGCGCCTCCCTCGCGGAGAAAATTCAAGATGCGGCTACTGCCCCGACTGGGCCGCACTGGTGCAAATTCCGATACCGGAGAACAGAACTACGACGACTTCGCCGCACGAATCGGCACAGGCAAATCCCACTCTTTTTCATATGAACCTTTGACAGTACGCGTGCAAATAACATCAACGCTTCGACGTCGTTCATCATGCCGCCATTTAATTCTCAGTGGCACCGCGCACCGAGGTGCGTACATACGAATGTCGGGATCGCCGACTACCCAGTTCGTTTTGTTCTTGGCGTTCTCCCTACTAATAAATTCCCGGACCTCCTCCCGTATCTCGTAAAGCCCATGCGTTGTATTGTCTGAGTGATAACCGAGCAACGGATCGACTTCGACGTCAGATGCGAAGCTGTCGCCGACACTTCCCGTAAAAGCCAAAAGAAGAAAACCACTCCTACTCAATCGTGACAGTGCAAACATAGCGCCCCTCTTTGTCAGAACGGTTCGAAATCAGATAACGATATAGTGGATACCACATCGTCAAGTCATACATTGTGACGCATCCCTCCGACATGTTCCCAACATGTACAAAGCTGCTGTTCTTTGTCGGTGCATACTCGATAGGGAACCACGCGGTGTGATACTTCAGAACCGGATTGCCTCCAGGATCGCTGGCACAGAAGGCGGTGTTTCGAGCTGCCCCGGCAAATTTTCCCTGTTCAGCCATCAAGTTTGTTGCTAATCCCCCGTTAAAGTTATCAATTGGTTAATTATCAGCAGCATTTGTGATAGTCTGTTCTGATGTCCTCAGCTATCACTATTAGCCGGCCGAATAGCATCCAGCGCGAGTCCTGGCGCATGAGCACGGCCGTGGTGATCTCCGCCATCATCCACGCGCTGTTAATGAGCATTACGCTTGGCGGACAGACATTCGGGCTCCCTGCCCTCAAGTTCCCCTGGGAGGAACGGCGCTTGGGTGCCAATGACCTGCAAGTGCTGCTTTTGCCACCGCCCCCAGCGCTTCCAGCGTCAACACCACCGCCAGCCCCGAGCACTGCACAGTCCGTCAACGCCAATCCGGTGCTCGCGCCCATCGAAAGGCCCGCTGTGGCGCTTCCCGAAGCGTCAATGACTTCCCCTCTTCCAGCCATTGGAAATAGCGAAACACCCGCCGTATTGATCCCGCCGCCACCGCCTGCACCCGCGCCAATCCCAACTCCTCCTGCAGTCGTACAGGCAGAGAAACGGGCCGACGTAACACTACCAATTGCGCCGGCCACTGCACCTGTGGAAGCTCCCGCAAACTCCACGGTGCGTAACATTCCAATTCAGGAACGGGAAGCGCAAGTCCCCGACAACGCTAACGACATAGCGCAAAAACAGCTTGAAGCAGATGCACGCGAACGAGCGCTGGAAGTGACCAGGCTTGAACAGGAAAAGCAGGCAGCAGAACGACTGCGCCAGGCCGAACTGATGGCCGACGCCCAACGCGAAGCAGCACGCAAGGAACAGCAAAGGCAAGAAGCCGCCCGCCTTGAACACGAGCGCTCTGAGGCCGCACGTCAGGAAGCGCTCCGACAAGAACAGCAAAGGCAAGCGCAACTCGAAGCGGCACGCCAGGAACAACTTCGCCAGGAAGTTGCTCGCGCTGAGCAAGCGGCCAGGAACGAAGCTTCGCGACAAGAGGCGGAACGGCAGGCATTGGCTCGGCAAGAGGAGCTTCGGCGCGAACAGGCGAAGTTGGAAGAGCTGGCCCGCCAGGAGGCTGCCCGGCAAGCACAGGAGCGTGCCGAGCTCGCACGAGTCGAAGCCGCTCGTAAAGCGGAGGCCCAGCGACAGGAGCAGATTAAGCAAGCGCAGCTAGAGGCAGCACGCCAGGCGCAGCAACAAGAGACCGCACGGCAGGATGAAATCAAACAAGCGGCAGCCCGACAAGAAGCGGCTAAGCAAGAAGCCGCGCGCCTCGAGCAGGCTAAACGAGAGCAGGCGCAGCTTGAAAAAGCGAAGCAGGAGGCTGAACGCGAAGAGCGCCTGCGCGCGATTGGCCGGCAACTCAACGAAGAAGCCGCACAGCGCGATGCTGCGCAGAAGAATCCAGCCAAGTCACTGTTACCTACGGTCAGCGGCCTGCGCCGCGGCTGGCTATTTGGTCGTGCCGATCCGAATGGCGCTTTGGTCGAATATGCAGAAGCGATGAGCAAGAAGTTCGAGCTGAACATGGCATTCGAACTGGTGCGGGAGGTAGTGAAGCAGCGTCACGTGCCGCCGATGGTGACCGTGGCGATCCGCGCTGACGGCACTGTAGAAAAAGTAACTTTCGTGGTTTCCAGCGGCGTTCCTGCAATTGACGACGCGATCCGGAAAGTAATAGCCAGCCACGCTCCTTACGGCGCGTTCCCACCGGCCCTTGCTCGCCAATACGACGTGATCGAGATTCGCCGAACGTGGGTATTCGACACGGCAATTCGGCTGCAGTAAAGCTTGAGACCGACTGCAAATGCCAGCTACCAAACAGCTTCAGTCCCGTTGATCTATTCGACCACTGCGTGCTAGTCTCGGCCGTGCAAGGTTGCATAGAACTGAATTCCATGAACAAACCAAACACTGTAGAACTGCGAAAGCTGCGGGAATCCGAGCAGCGCCGAAAAGATATCATCAAAGCTGTGCGGTCACTGATCAAGGTTGGTGGCACGCGCGAGATCACTTTGCGCAAGGTCGCAGAGAAGGCCGGCTTTTCGACTACCGTCGTCTACAACCTGTTCCAAAACAAAGCCACACTGATCACCCAGGCAATGGACAGCGATTTGATCGAGCTGGTCAAAGCTATGCGCAACGCCTTGGATGAGAATCTGCCGCTACTGGAGAACATCCGCAAGGTAGGCCGAGCGTATGTGGTCTTTGGCATGCGCCATCCAGACCAATATGCTCTGGTCTTCATGGAGCGTCGGCCTCACGCGCCAGTGGAAAGCTCGCGCGTTGAACACGGCAATTTAGCGCAGGATCCATATGCCTTCGCATGCCAGCTCTTCATCGACCTGGCGCGAGAGGGCCAGATTGCGGCAGATAAGGCCGAGGCTGTTGCCCAGATCTTCTGGGAAGGCCTTCACGGCATGGTGTCGCTGCGCCTGGTGTTCGGCGAGAACGAACCTTGGTTCGCGCATGACGAATTCAATCGCCACCTGGATGCGTTGATCGACGTACTCCTGAGCGGCATCCTGCACCGCTTCAAGCCTGCCTGACCATGTAGCTTTTTGAGCAATGCTTTTGCCTCGCCTGCCGAAAAACGTTGTTTTTTTCCAAGTTCATCGTTATTCTCATTCGACGTTGGTCCACTTGAAGAAGGGGAGTCGATGCGAGCGTTGCTGGGTATGGTAATGGTACTGGCGAGCCTGAGCGCCTGCTCTGCTGCCAAACAGGAGCCGGCTGCGGCCGACCTGCAATGGGCTGAGACTTCCCGGCCAGTCGATGCGCGGCTGGCGGAGCGCTATGAGCGTTCATGCATGGTGTGCCATGCACGGAACGGAAGCGGAGCACCGCTGACTGGTTTTGCGCCGCACTGGAATCCGCGCCTGGCGCAGGGCATCGACCAACTGGTCCGCCACGCGAGCGATGGCTTCAACGCCATGCCGGCCATGGGCCAGTGCAATGACTGCAGCACAGACGACCTTCGCGCGCTGACGCTCTTCATGATGAGGAGCGGGTCATGAAACAGCGTCGCCTCTTCCTGAAAGCCGGTGCCACGGCTATGGCAGCGGGCCTGCTTGTGGGCCGTGCCCAGGCGGCGCCGGCGCTACCGCGTCCCTTCCGCTGGAAGAACTGGTCAGAAGTGCAGCATTGCCAGGCGCAGTCGCTGGCCACGCCAGCCGACGAGCAGGCGCTGGCCGACCTGCTTCGCAAAGCCGGCGGCACGGTACGCTGTGTTGGTGCGGGCCATTCCTTCACTCCCCTGGTACCAACCAGCGACACGATCGTTTCGCTGGAACGCTTGTCCGGCGTACTGTCGCATGACAAGGCCGCCATGACGGCAACACTGCGCGCCGGCACGCGCCTGGCCGCGATTTCACGCCAGCTGGATGGCGTTGGCCTGGCCTTACGAAACCTGCCGGATATCGACCTGCAGTCGCTGGCGGGCGCCATCAGTACGGGCACGCATGGCACTGGCATGAACCTGCAGGCCATGCACGCGGATGTGACGGCGCTGCGCCTGGTCACGCCGCAGGGCGAGGTGGTGGAGTGGGACCAGGAGCGCCATCCGGAGCAGTTGGCGGCAGCGCGCGTTTCCCTTGGCAGCCTGGGCGTGATTACGCAGGCGACCGTGCGAGTGGTACCGTCCTTCAGCCTGCACCGCAAGGTGTGGTTGCGCCCACTGGGGCAGATGCTGGAACAGGCGGGCGAACTGGCGCGCAAGCACCGGCATTTCGAATTCTACTACCTGCCATTCACCGGGTATGCGGCGGGCATTGCGCACGACGAGTACCAGGGCAGCGATGTGCTGGTGCCTCATTCACAGGATGAGGAGATGCTGAGCGACTTGCGCAAGCTGCGCGACTGGCTGGGCAAGTTCCCAGACCTGCGGCGATGGGCGGCAGGCAAATTGATCGATGAAGATCTGACCGAGGAGGCGAAGAACCGTTCGTGGAAGCTGCTTTCCACGGTGCGGCCAACGCGCTTCAACGAGACGGAATACCACGTGCCGCGCGAGACGGGTATCGCCTGCGTGAAGGAGATCATCGCTGCGCTGGAGAAGCGCAACGAAGTGTACTTCCCTATGGAATTTCGCTTTGTTAAGGGAGACGGTGCCTGGCTCAGTCCTTTCTACATGCGCGATAGCTGTTCCATTGCCGTGCATGCGGCGCATGGGGAGGCCTACGATTACCTGGTATCCGAGCTGGGACCAATCTTCCGCAAGCATGGAGGCCGTCCGCATTGGGGCAAGCTGCATAACCTGACGGCGAAGGAACTGGCAGCGCTTTATCCGCGCTGGAAAGACTTCCTGGCGTTGCGGCATCAAATGGACCCGCAGGGTCGCATGCTGAACCCGCACCTGCGCTCCCTATTCGGGGTGGCATGATGGTGGCGCTGAAACGACGTGCCGTGATCACTGCCATTGGCGCCGGGCTGGTTGGCGTTGCCGCGCTTGCGGTTCGTCCGCGCGACAAGGGGGCGCCGCATGCGGAGTATTTTGCGCGGGTCTCGAAAGCCTTGCGTGCGGCAGGCATAGCCACGCCCACCATGGTGATAGACCGCGACCGCCTGCTGGCCAATGCGCGCCAGGTGATGCGCAATGTGGATGGCCGCTTGCCTTTGCGGCTGGTGGCCAAGTCCCTGCCCTGCCTGCCCTTGCTGGATTTGCTGATGCAGACCATGCAAACACGCCGGTTGATGGTGTTCAACCTACCCTACCTTCAGCAACTTGCGGCGCAGCGCGGCGATGTGGACCTGTTGCTGGGCAAGCCTTTGCCCGCCGCTGCGGCGGCCGAGTTCTATCGCAGTTTCCAGGGCGGACAGTTCCAGCCGGCGAATCAGTTGCAATGGCTGGTCGACACGCCGGAGCGCCTGGCCCAGTATCGCGAGCTGGCGCGGGCGCAGCAACTGGATATGCGCGTGAACCTCGAAATTGATGTGGGCCTGCACCGTGGCGGAGTCGATAGCGCACATGCGCTCCAGCAAATGCTGGCGATCCTCAAGGATGAGCCACGCTTGCAATGGAGCGGGATGATGGGCTACGACGCACACGTGCCCAAGCTGCCGCTGGCGAGCCTGCGCGAAAAAGCGCTGGCGGATGCCAAGGCTATCTACCGCGACTACGCCGGGATCGCTACGCAAGCTTTGCGCCCGACCGGCGGCCTGGAAGGTCTGGTATTCAATGCGGGCGGCTCGCCTACTTATCGCATGCATGACGGAAGCGGTGTGGCGAATGAGATCGCGCTGGGGTCGGCGCTAGTCAAGCCGACTGATTTTGATACGGATTTGCTGAATGACCTGGCGCCTGCGGCTTTCATCGCTACGCCGGTGCTGAAGGCCGGACGCCATTTCCAGATGCCGCGCGGAGTAGAGTTGCTGGGCAACGCGGCGCGGGCTTGGGATGTGAACCAGGAGCGCGTCTACTTCGTCTATGGTGGCAATTGGATGGCCGATCCGGTTTCCCCAGCAGGCCTGGCGGCTAGCTGGCTGTATGGGAATTCGTCCAACCAGCAGGCTTTCCTGGGGTCTGGCGCGCAGCAGTTGCAGGTGGACGATTTTGTGTTCTTGCGGCCGCGCCAAAGCGAATCGGTGCTGCAGCAGTTTGGCGATATCGTTGTGATGCAGGGCGGGAACGTTGCGGAGCGCTGGCCCGTGATGCAAGCAATGCCATGAATAATTGCGGCCATTTTTATGCGATTTTCATTTCACGAGTGCTGCTCCTCAACTGAATCTTTGAACCGCACTTTCAAGTTATGCTGACGTTCAAACTTCCAAGTGAGGTAAATCCAGAGATAGAAGCCGCCGATAAATTGTGAGAACCCATGCACTGCGATAGGCATGACTGACAGCGACACCAGAAGAATCAACGTCGCATCTTCGACTTGCCCTGCAAGCCCTGCTTGGAAAAAATAGACTCCAGTGGCCAGGCTTGGCACGATCGATAGCAATGCACCATCAAACCTACTACCATCTGCGTTTTCGGCTAGCAACACCCCGCGATTAACAAACACTCCAAAATGCGAGACTTCAAACTCGCGCTCAACGAATTTTGCAGCCCTCAGCGCTCGGCGAAAACGCAGAAAATTCGTCGTTGCTGTCGCGGTGATTAGCAGACTCACAAATGCGAAGAAGGTAGCAGTGATCAGATCCGGCCGGGCTATAAGGAAGAAGAGGCCGGAACTTAGCGTTACCATAAGAAGTGACGGAATCGCACCAAATAGGCCAAAGACAAAGGCACACGTAATGACCCTGTTGCACCCGCCCGTAATGTGACCAATCGCTCCTAACATTACAGGGGCCAATAACCACACAGTAATGAACATCAGGGCATCGAAATTGTTGAGTCTTTCATATGCGTTTATTATCGTCAAGTCAATGCCGACGACGGCCCATGCCGCGAACCACAGTATGGCGCACCGATACCAGATGTTACTTATACCTGGATGTGGAATGATCATGAAGAGCCAAACTCGAATGTAGTTGTGCTCTCATGATAGAGCTCAAAGTTTTCATAGTCCTTTGGCATTCCCTTTTTCAAATCGCGGGTGGTAGAACGAATTGCTTCACTGAGACTCTTTGTAAGGCCAACTTTTCCTTCAGCATAATCAACAGCTAGTCCCACAGCGATCGATAAAGCTACGACGCCAATGACGATGACTACGCCTCCAGTGACGACACCAGCTAGGGCAAATGCCCCAACCAAAGCACTTGAAATTGCTGCAGATACCGCGACCTTCAAAAGATCAACTCCAATCTTTGCCAGCAAATCAGCTACATCGCGCTTGGGCTTTCCAGTTTTCGGATCAATATCCGAGTAGCCCTTCAACCATTCCACAATCGCAATTGACGTGTTGACCCCCACCGCAATTAGGCCAGCTTTCGAAAATGCACCCTTCGTTGCCTGCATGCGCCGGCATATTGCCTGGTTACAGGCCCGGCGGTAAGCTTCGAAGGATCACCGTAATGACTATGCTCCTGAATATATATATCGCTTCCGACAACCAGCACCGATTGAATTGAATAGAAACCTCCCGTCAGCGATTCAACCCCATAGATGATCTTGTGGCGATCCCCAAACCCCGGCACAATTGTGCCGACTTTGGAACCAGGGCTTGATGCAGGACCAAGTGGGAATTTTGACTTCTTTAACAGTCCCTCTTTCGCAATTTCCTCGACCATCGCTGCAAATTGGCTTCCCACATCAGGAAGGCGTTCGATGTGGTAAGGCGTGCTGGCCGGCCCATACACCACTGTCGAATTCTTCGGTACCTCGAAAACATATCGCCCCACACAAACCGTCTCCGTGCTTTGAAATAGCCTGTTGATCTTGGTCGCTGATTGCTGCGCCACTTTCTCTTCTTTAAAGTCCATGGCCAGTGGCGATGCGATGAACGACATCAGAGCAATGCTTTGAGCGATGCCTAAGAAGTATTTTTCGCCCATATAGATTTCGAATGCATCCCGGTGTCAGATTGAGGATATCAACGTCGCGCCACACTCCGTCTTATCTCCATCGTAGGCGACACCTCTTCCATTATGTTTCCGCTCAGAGTCGCTTGTCTGAACAAGAAACATTCCTCTGCACCTTGGACAGACCGTCATGTGACCATTGCAGACGAGGGGTTTGCCGAGCACCTTGAAGCTCGGTTCTGCAATGATGACTTTTCCGCCATGTGACGTAGTGTCGCCTAGCCGAATAACTCCTTTGCCTTTTGAGTTCTTCATCGCGGTCTGTCCATTAAGTCATGTTCTGGGTTTCGAGGCTGTCATCGTGCAAATCGGCGTTAACCGGCTTATCCGATCCTTGGAAGCCCTTCCTGTAACGCCAATATCCGGTCGGCTCTTTCAGGTCTGCGCAAAAGCCGGCATACGAATCGTGGATAAACTCGTCAAAAAAGGCGATAAGACCGGCGTCTGGCATTCCGAAAGCGATTGCCTGCCTTAACACCTCGCCAGCTTCGCTTTCGAGATTGTCTCCGATCACGACAGGGGTAGCGAATTCAATGCCTGATTGGCCAGAGCGATAGATCAAGTCTTTAACCATTCGAGCAGGTTCACCACTTCTCACGTTCTTCAGCAAGCGATCGCTGTCATCAATCAACTTTTGATTGGACAAGACCAGTAGCTGCTGGTCCTTCTTAGCCCTTCTGACATGACCAATCTCACCATATCGTTTTCGAATCTGCCATCTCCACGCCAAGTAGACCTTTGTCCAATCAGCGAGAGTTTGGCTTTTCGAGCCATTCAGCTTTAGGAAAGAATTGAAGGCTGCTTTGAGCTTTTCCGAAACAGCAAGGGGATCGTAATGTGAGCGTGTGCTCGTTGCAGCTTCCCTGCTTAGTGGGACGCCTGCCGCAACTGCGTATTCAAGCAAGTGATTCAGCGGAATTTGCGACAGCTTCATCGAATCACCTAGCGGCCCCGGAACATCCGCAGCAATGCCTAGATCGCCAGGGGAGTATCCGCCGCCAACATCGCTATGAGAGCCAGGATAGGCAAACTCATGAAAATTCGGGGAGCTCGCCCCACCATTCATGATCGAATCAACTGGAAAGTTCTTTCGGACTTCGTGCATCGCGACAAAATGCACACAGTTGAGCGCTTGCATCGGAACCCGCAGTGATTCGGGGCGGGCCCAGCCACTATGTCCACCTGTAGATGTATTTAAAGCACTGCCAATCATTTCGATCACTCCGGCAGAGGCCACCGTATCGAGCAGGCCCATGAAACGGATCGTTAAGGGAATGCCCGCATATTTCCCGTCAACGAGCGTTTCGCAAAGCCATGTCGCGTACGCCCTTGCTTCCGCAGCCCCCCTAGAGAAACCAAAAATGTCGACCACCAGACCCTTCACGCGAACGGGCGACTTCCGCGATTTCCTCTCAAGCTCAGCAGTCTCTCGTCGGAAATATGCCTGGCGGCGTCGGCCGAGGTCATCACCAAGCTCTTGCAGCCCGCACGCTAAACCCATTTCCAAAAGGACGCGCTCTTTTGCTCTCGAAGTTACGATGTTGTGTTGACAGAGCACGTTCAGCTGTTCTTTGGTGAAGGCGGGCCTACCTGGCTCGACGAAGTGACGCACGAACTCAAGAGTCTTCAGCAGCGCGAACAGAACCCTTGCTTCGCAACCGATCCCAAATGCGGTTCCGCGCCATCCTTCCGCTTCCGCGCCAATTGCACTGAACGATGTGCCGACTCCGGGAATGTACACACTCGATAGTCCTTGACTCTCGCGAATCGGGTAACACTTCCATAGTCGAGCAATGTTGGAATCTCCGAATGCTTTTTTGTCACGATCATAGTTGTTATCTGTCCCGTCGAAAAACAGCCCGAACTGAAGTACGATTTCGCAGTCCTTAGACTTGGTTCCTGCCACTTTGACCGGAACCATTTTCGCCACTAATGGCTCCGGGCCTGCCGGAACGAACAGAGTAGTCTCGATCATCGCCACCAACTCCTTCTACGCTCTCGCTCGCGCTCACGCGCCTCCAGAATTTCAGCCTCCTCACTTGCGGTGTAAAGCTCGCTGACCTTTTGCCCCACCACCGCCCCTTCTTCCGCCTTCTTTATGCTTTCGTCCAAGTTCTTCTTGTCCCTGAAATCACGCAGGCCTGGTACAACTCTTACCTTTCCACCATTGAAAAAATGAACAAACACATCGTCGGCTTCCGTATATCGTTCAACATGAACTTTCGCTCGGTACATCCCTACTAGTTTTATCTTCTTGTGATCGAAGTGCTCTTTGTCATCGATTGGCGTTTCGGTCCAATCACTGACGACCCAGCGGACATCTACTACGATTCCTGGCCGCCATAGTTTGGGGATCCAGATACAGCACATTCCCATCCCTGCATCTCCATCAAAGCCAGAGTTACCATAGTCATGGGTATCGATCTGAACCTCCTCGACACGATGATTCGGCGGATAATAGTGCACCGATGCAACCGAGACCCAGATCTGTTCCTCATCCCGCGTTCCAAAATAGATTGCAACTCCGACCAGAAGGAGGAGTGCCAGGACTTTCCATCGATGCATGTAGATGATCCTCATATTGGCCCGCACTGTAATCGGGCCACGGCATTCTCAATATTTCGTTCCACAAGCGTAGGGTCGTCGCGTCCAAGAAGGCCGCCCAAATCAGACAGCTGCAGCAGCTTTCCCTTGGTATCAAACACACCTAGCGCAAGGGTCAGGAGTATCGAGGAATCTGTCGTCCCTGAATCCTTCCATACTTTCAACGTCCGTTCGGCGAGTTGAATCTCCAGTTGTGGCGTCTCGGCCCATTGATGTCCAAACCGCATTGCCCGCAAATTGGACATAAGCTGGTAGGGCTCATGCGCCAAATCCAACGCAGCTAATTGCAACTTCGTGAAATTCAATGGAGGGACAACAGGTTCGAAATCGCCTGGAGCAGGTAGTACGGAAAGCTTTCCTTCCCGCGAATGAATTCTCCAGGCGAGAATCGGATCGTGTAATGCGGCCCATTGGCTCGGGGTCATTGCATCATGGAGCCAAGGAAGGACTATGCAGTCCGCGACCCGCAAAGTAAGCTCTTCCCCGCTATCCGTGGTAATGAAACCGAATTGGCGCAAGTGATCCGCAAGTTCGTGGACCGAGAGAGTCGTATCGATAAATGAAACATGAATACGCGGGTGCATAAAATTGACCAGTTCCATGACCGAATCAATCCTATTCGCCCTATATGCCGCATCGATATCCACAATGAAAGGGCTCACTCTCCATGCGGGACGATCGTAAAGCGAAACTAGCCAGCGAGGTCGCCGTTTCCCCTTCATCCAAAGCATATTTTCAGCATCCGCCATCAGGGCGGCGTCCATGAGCGCATATGTCGAGTAATCGTTCATTTTGAAGGTGCGTATGGGCCATGAGATTGAGCGGCGTTTGCAAGGCACGGCACACAGACTTTGTGAACCTGCTTGTCTCCGGGGAACTGAATGGATCGATCTTGACCTCGAAAGGTCTGGTGGTCGCCGGCATACATGTGATGACTTCCGTTCGTATATCCCTTGATCCCGCCCGAGCTCAATTCAATTTCCGATCCGCCACCGTTGATACGTACGCCCTTCTTTGCGCTAATCGTGATCCAGTCCGACGTGCTGATGATCTCAACGACCTTTTTCGCAAGGATCTCAAGTTGATCGGCCTGCGCATGGATCGAAACTTTGCCACTTGCAGCTAGGGCCTTAATCTCACCTTCATTTGAGAAGAGGCTGACATCCTGGACAGCACGAATTGACGCGCTTTCACCACCAGAAAGCCTGATCGTTGCTGCCGAGACCATGTCGATATCTTTGGCGGCCCCAACCGCATATCCAGACTCGCTCCCGCTGACGATTCCCGCTATGCCAGAGACTGCAATAATTGGGACAGGCTGCTGCGCTTCAAATTTGGTCAGATCCTCAAGTGCTTTTTCCAACTGAGCCACTGACGGCTGATCATTTGCAATCACTTTCGCACGCTCAGCCAGTTCTTTAGCGAGCTTTACGATTCTTTCGAACAGCGAGGTCATTCTGGGAACATCCAGTTGCCTCCCCTCAACAGGACTCGATTGCTCGGTCGTTACCAAGACCCCAGAGCCACCACGAACCGCAATGCTATGGTCACTTCGCAGTTCGGCTCCTTCACCTCGCTGATCTGCAGTTCCGCTTGAGCGGGGCGGTGTCAGGAATCCAAGGTTCAGCTGGGATGAACCATGATCGCTCGCAAGGCGAGCGCTGATCTCCGCGTTTGTGTCATCAAACAGAAGACTGTTAGAACGCGTTCCTTTGATTTCGCGACTCCTGATTCCCGCAATAAAGCGATTGCCTGGAAGGCCGCCTGCTGCACTCAGGGCGGGAGGCATCCCTATTTGATTAAACAACTGGGCAATCACAATTGGCTTATCCATATCGCCTTCAAGGAAAGCTATCAGTACCTCGCTTCCGACGCGGGGAAGGTGAAGACTGCCACATTGGTTGTGGATTCCCGCCCCATCACCAGCCCAATTGCTCGCCACCCGCACCCAAGCTGAGTCATAGTCTTTCTCCGCCGCTCCAGCACCTTGCGCGTGTTGATGGTCGTTTTTTCGCGTTGCTCGAAAGCGAACTTTCACACGGCCCATTTCATCACAGTGCACTTCTTCACCTTCTGGGCCAACGACAATTCCGCTTTGCATTGGGACATTGGGTATATCAGCTCGTGCGTCATATGCTGGCACGATGGGAATCCCGCGGCGAACGGCTGTAAAGCAAATCTTTACGCGCGTTTCCGGTAGCTCGCTGTCTGCGCCGGGCACCCATCGACTTCGAAAAAACAGGCGTTCTACCCGCGCAGCTACGTCCTTGGACAGATTGTTCGATACGGCTATTTGCAGTGCGCTGATGACGAACTCACGCTCGCTTTTTGCGTGTGCGTCGATTTCTGGGTGCCCCTCAAGCTCAAAGTACTCGCCAACGCAGAAATCACGCACACTACCTTCGCCGTGGAAGCACTTTGAATCGAGGTCGTGGCGATTCATGGCCAGCTGGCCAAGCTGGCACAGGTCTTCGTGATCGTCGCCCGCATGCGGCGAAAGAACCAGGTAGTCATCCAGAGTGGCGGACATTTCATTGCCGTTCGGTCCCTGGTCGGAGCGGCCATCGACTCTCGCGGTCATGAATTCCGAGTCCTGGGGATTCTTATAGTTCCAGCTAAACCGCGACACGCTTCCCGGCTGCAGGGTGCGCACTGCACACCACGAGGTAATAGTGTCGCGCTCTTCGGTGGCATCATCTCGGTGATAGCGAACGATGCCAGCGGCATTTGGTGGCAGCGTATCGGCGTTGTCGAACAAGACTATCGTATGCGATGGCCAGTCGGATTGGCCGGCGCGGAAGTACCAGGCGATACCGCGGCGCTTCAGCAGACGTCGGATGAAAGCGGCATCCGACTCGTTGTACTGCATGGTGAATTCGCGCTGGGGATAGGCATCGATCCGGAACGATTCATCCATCTCGTAGCGAAAGCAGGTGCCGATAATGGGGTTGGTCTGCAGCCATTCATCCAGGATCACCTGCACTATCTCCACTTCGTTCTTGTTGCGGAAAACACGGGTGTTGTTGCGCTTCTCCATGATGGAGAGCGCGTCGCGCAGGAGCAGTTGGTAGCTGGCCAGGCCGCCGTCGCTGTCACCCGCGCGCGCTTCGGTGACGATGCCGCACACGCTGCGCAAGTCGCCGCGATCGGTCACGATGTCGACTGCGACAGGAAGCGCGATCAACTCTTTCAACGGAATGAACGCGTCGAGAGAGACGCACAGGATGCGGTACTCGATGCTGCCGCAGATTGATTCGCTGCCCTGCACGCGCTGTGGTAAGAGAACATCTTCCAGCATTTGCGTCGGGTGGGCCAGGCGCAGGCGCAAAGGACGGCTTTCTGTAACCAGGTCCTTGTCTTGCCGGAAGAAGCTGAGTAGTGCGTTGTCCACTTGAGGCTCCTATCGTCTGGTTGACGCAGGTGCCTATGGTTGCACGCGTAAAATTTGTCGACGTTGATCTTGAGCAAACCGAATGCGAGGCTCTGCGCGCTACCCATTCACTTGGGGGATAACAGCCCTGAAGCATCTTCCGAAGACTCGATAAGCGTCATCGGTGTTCTCACCGGCCCGCTTTGAGTCCTCTTAATTGAGTCATGCAATGACGGCTTCAACTTTCGAGAAGCTGCAGAAAGGTTTGGCGCTTACCGACCTGCCGGGTAGCGTCGCTTTGGTCGCCTTGGGATATTACGTAGACGTGTTGTCGCACATTCGATAGGATTCGCAACTTCAACGGCATCTATTGGGGTAACAAGGACAACATGGCTACGCCAACCTTCATCGCGCACATTTCCATCAGCCGCAACTGCAATCGCTACTAATGGACCAAGCGACCTTCCCGCTGTCCGTGAATTGTGGACCGAGGAAGCCGGGCAATCCCACGTCGAAACCTTGTCGCTCTTACAGCCGCACGACGGAAACACCATTCAGCGCCGCGGCATCATCAACTCGCAGGCCTTCTTTCTCTTCTGACATTTCGAAGCCAATGGCTACTCGCTTGCTATTGTAGCGTTTTGATCAAACTCATTCGAGCCGAAAGAAAACACTGTTATTCTTCCAGTTCGTCGTTTTTCAAACAGCAGCGGCAAAGGGGACGGTCATGGCGAAATATTTTCGGTTCGCGCGCCTGGTTTCTCTGTTCGGCGCAAGCATGGTTTGTAGCACGGCATTTGCAGATCCTTACCTTGTCGGGCGCGGCATGTCCGACATTACGGGCGAGGCGGCAGAAGTGGGCATGATGGGGTACGCCTCGACCTCCCAGGTTACGGCCGGCATCCACATGCGGCAGCGCGCGCGGGCTTTCATTGTGGTGGACCAGGCGAGCGGCAAGCGCATGGTGTTCGTCAATAACGACCTGGGTATGGTGTTCCAGGGAATGCAACAGGCGGTACTGCGGCAGTTGCAGTCGCGGTATGGCAGCCTGTACTCGGCGGAGAATGTGATCCTTTCGGCGACGCATACGCATGGTGGACCGGGTGGTTTCTCTCATTACGCCTTGTACAACTTCACCACCTACGGTTTCAACTCGCGCACGTTCGATGCGATTGTCAGCGGTATTGTGGCGGCAATCGATAAGGCGCATCGCGACCTGAAGCCAGGCAGCATCGCGATCGGCAAGGGCGAGCTGGCGGATGCAAGCAATAACCGCTCGATGCCGGCCTACCTGCGCAACCCGCAAGCGGAGCGCGAGCGCTGGGGGCACAATATCGATCCGGAGATGACGGTGTTGCGCTTCAAGCAGGGCAGCAACGACGTGGGCGTGATCAGCTGGTTTGCTACGCATGGCGTTTCGATGACGCCGATGAACCGCTTGGTCACCCCGGACAACAAGGGCTATGCGGAGTGGCGCTGGGAGCATGATCTGAAGGGCGTGCGCTACAACTCCGACGCTGACTTTGTAGCGGCCTTTGCGCAGTCGAATGCGGGCGACATGACGCCGAACCTGAACCTCGATGGCACCGGGCCGGCAGCCAACGAGCTGGATAACACGCGCATCATCGGTGAGCGGCAATTGCAGAAGGCGCTGGCCATCTATAACGGTGCGCTGGAACCGCTGTCCGGGCCAGTGGATTACCGGCAGCGCTATATCGATTTTTCCCGTGTAACAGTGGAGGCACGCTTTGCGGATGGCGCAGCGCGCACCACCTGTCCCGCGGCGATCGGCAGCTCCTTTGCGGCGGGTACCGAAGATGGGCGCGGGCTGGATGGTTTTAATGAAGGGGATTTGAGCGGCAATCCGTTCTTCCAGGCGCTCGGCGGCATTATCGCGCCTGCGCCCCAGTGGGTGCGCGATTGCCAGGGTGTGAAGCCGGTGTTGCTGTCGACGGGCACGCAGACGCCCTTCCCCTGGTCGCCGGAAGTACTGCCGGTTTCCATCGTACGCATTGGGCAGTTAGCGATCATTGCGGCGCCGGCGGAGTTCACCATCATGTCCGGGCGGCGCGTGCGGGAAACCGTCAAGGCGGCCCTGGGAGACAGCGTCAAGCATGTGGTGTTTGCCGGGTACTCGAATGCCTATTCTGGTTATGTGACCACCCCGGAAGAGTATGACGCACAGCATTATGAAGGCGCTTCCACGCATTTCGGCAAGTGGACACTGGGGGCTTACCAGCAAAGCTTCCACGAACTGGCCACCGCGATGCGACAGGGGACTGCGGCTGGTGGCAGTGCACCGGCACGGGACCTGAGCGGCAACCAGATGTCCTTCCAGACCGGGGTGGTATTGGATAACACGCCGATCTTCAAGAGCTTTGGCGATGTGGAACGCCAGGCGAATGCCAGCTATTCGCGCGGGCAGCGGGTGGAGGTTTCGTTCTGGACGGGACATCCCAAGAACAACCTGCGGCTGAATGGCACCTTCCTGGAAGTGCAGCGCTGGGATGGTTCTGCGTGGCGCACCGTGGCGGTGGACGGGGACTGGAGCACCACTTATCGCTGGGAGCGGGTCGATCCGGTGTGGGGCACTTCGCGCGCAGTCATTGGGTGGAACATTCCTGCGGATGCGGCCACCGGGCAGTACCGCATTCGGCACTATGGTGATTACAAGAACGGCTGGAACGGCGCGGTTTATGGGCTGACCGGGACCAGCAGGACGTTCGTGGTGAACTGATATCCCAAAAGGGCTAGCCGCCGTTCAGTCTTCGGCGGCTAGGCTCGGGATTCTCTCCTCGCAAACAGCGGAACCAGGCATGCGAGGATGAAGAATGGGAGACAGGTCCAGGTGACGAGGAAGAAGTTGAGAATGAAGAAGTAGTAATTGCGGTCAGCCGCGGCAGCGAGCACGAACCAGGCCAGCAGCATGATCGCAAACTGGGCGAGGAAAGCGTAATTCACCAGCACGATCCACCTCATGGGCTGACGACGTTGAACTATCTGCGTCTGAAGCAATGTCGCAAAGATTCCCGCTGCCAGGGCGGTCAGCGGTGCTCTTCCGAGCTCCAGGATATGAAGGTAAGCCCAAGTGAATTCGGTCATGTCGCCAATCGCACTGAATCAATGATTGGTCGCAGCGAGGGGCACGACGCCATCAAGGCCGAATCGCGCCGGAGATCGAGTAGGGGGCGGAGTTACTCGAGCCTGTCAGAATTTTAGTGTGAATCTGGGGTCATGAAATAATACCGAAAGGGATTGTCCATGACCGACGTAATGACCACTAAAAAACCAAAAACCAAGAAGCAGTACCCGTTTCCTGTTGAACTGATTGACCAGTTGCTGGCCCAGGTCGAGAACAAGGATGCCGAATCGATTCTCGGGGAGTCAGGCTTGGCCGGCCAGCTCAAAAAGATGCTGGCCGAGCGCATGCTGACAGCCGAATTGACCCACCACCTCGCCACCGAAGGCGACGCCAAGAACCACCGTAACGGCAAGAGCCGCAAAACCGTTTTGGCACCGGGCGGCGAGCTGGAATTGGAGATCCCACGTGACCGTCTTTCCAGCTTTGAGCCAAAGCTCGTCGGCAAGCACCAGCGCCGCATGCCGGGCTTCGATGACCACGTCATCGGCATGTATGCTCGCGGCATGACCGTGCGCGAGATTCAGGCGCATTTGTTGGAACTGTACGGCACCGAAGTGTCGCCAGACCTGATTTCGACCATCACCGACGAGGTCATGGATGAAGTGGCGCAATGGCAGCAGCGGCCGCTGGAGACGATGTACCCGATCGTCTACTTCGATGCACTGCGGCTGAAGATCCGCGATGAAGGCACCGTCAAGAACAAGGCCGTATATTTGGCGCTGGGTATCCGCGCCGATGGCCGCAAGGAAGTGCTGGGACTATGGATCGAACAAACCGAAGGCGCCAAGTTCTGGCTGAAGGTCTTCAACGAGCTGCGCAACCGTGGATTGGAAGACATTCTGATTGCGGTCGTCGATGGCCTGCGCGGCTTCCCTGAAGCGATTGAGGCCGTGTATCCGCAGGCGCAAATCCAGACCTGCATCGTGCACCTGATTCGCAACTCGATGACGCTGGCGTCCTGGAAGGATCGCAAGGAGCTTGCAGCTGCGCTCAAGCCGATCTACCAGGCAGCGAACGCTGACGCCGCAGCGGCGGCGTTAGACGCCTTTGCAGACGGCCCGTGGGGGCAGCGCTTCCCGACCGTGCCGGCGATGTGGCGGCGCCAATGGGAGCAGGTGACTCCGTTCTTCTCGTACCCACCGGAAGTACGTTCGATTATCTACACCACGAATGCCATTGAGAGCCTGCACATGCGGTTGCGGAAGATCGTGAAGAACCGTGGCCACTTCCCGAGCGACGAGGCAGCGACCAAATTGCTGTACCTGGCCTTGCGCAATATCGAAAAAGATTGGAAGATGCCGCAACGGACCTGGAAGATGGCCGCCAACCAGTTTGCCATTCTGTTTGGTGAACGCTTCACCAACGCGATTAACTAACTACGAACCGCGACCCCGGCACACAAAATTCCTGACAGGTCCAGTTACTCCCGCCGCCCTCTCACACCACCGTACGTGCGGTTCCGCATACGGCGGTTCATTCAATAAACTGGAAGCGCTGCCGTGTAGCGAGCAGCGAAACCAACCCTAGTGCATCGAAGTGCTTCTTCGGGTAGGCGGCGTTCATATGGCTCGCGCCGGCGTTCCACCAGGGGCCACGTCCGTTGTTTGCCGACTTCCACGCACGCTTCGCGTCCAGCCCCTTCGCTTGCAGCTTTCTGATACGGGTCGCCGGACGCTTCCACTGCCTCCATAAAATGCAGCGCAGCCTGCGCCTTATCCACCCGTCCAGGTCCTCCAGCACGCCCTTTACCTCAGTCAGTCGGAAGTACGATATCCAGCCTCGCAGCACCGGGTTCAGCTCGTGGATCGTCGTAGCCAGGTTGCGAGATACGTTCCCGACCACGATTTCCCTCACCTTGTCTTTCAATCGCTTCAGGCTTGCCGCCGCGATTTTCAGACGCCCCTGTTTGTGCCATGTAAAGCTGTAGCCGAGGAACTTCCTTTCCCAAGGCCGTGCAACGGCGCTCTTGTCCTTGTTTACCTTGAGCTTGAGCTTATGCTCGAGGTAGCCAGTCATCGCATCCATCACACGCTGCCCTGCCAACTCGCTTCCGACATAGATATTGCAGTCGTCGGCATAGCGGCAGAACCGGTGGCCCCGGCGCTCCAGTTCACGGTCCAGATCGGTCAGCAGGATGTTCGACAGCAGCGGCGACAGTGGTCCGCCCTGCGGCGTCCCCTCAGTTCTCGCGCTGACGACACCGCCTTCCATCAGTCCCGCTTCGAGGTAGCGCCGGATCAGTTTCAGAACCCGTTCGTCCTTGACCTTGCGTGCAACGCGCGACATCAGGATGTCGTGGTTCACACGGTCGAAGAACTTCTCCAAGTCAACGTCGACCACCCAGCGGCGGCCCTCCCTGACATAGCTTTGCGCTTGCATTACTGCTTGCCACGCATTACGGCCAGGACGAAAGCCATAGCTGTGTTCGGAGAATCCAGGTTCAAACTGCGGCTGCAGAACTTGCAGCAGCGCCTGCTGAATCAAGCGGTCCATTACCGTGGGGATGCCCAGCAGTCGTACCCCGCCGTTTGGCTTCGGTATTTCTACTTTGCGAACCGCCATCGGCATGTACTCGCCCTTGAGCAGCGCTGTCCTGACAGCTGGCCAGTGCTGTCGCAGCCATGCCTTGAAGTCGGCAAGCACGAGTCCATCGACTCCCGCCGCTCCCTTGTTTCGCATGACCCGCTCATACGCTCGCCAGAGGTTGTTACGTTCGACCACGGCGTCCATCTGCCGCAGTCCTTCCGCTTTCGTTCGCCTATTCGCCGCCGTGCATTCCTCGACTCCAGGGACGGCCCCCAGCGACATCCGGCCGCTTTCCCCCGTCACTGGCGCAGTTGCCTGCCTTGCTGTTTCATCGGTTCGCATCGAGGTCGAATGTCCTACTCGCGTTGTTGAATGTTCAGGCCTTCGGCCAAGCTCTGCGGACTCCTCGTCCTTGTCTCGACCTACTATGCCCTCGGCTGACTTCTGCACATGCATCCCGTCACCTCACGATGCCGGTAGCACAGTGGCACATGTGCAGATCTCCCCGGGTATTGCGCACCTACCTTCACGCTTATGCCTGTCGGATCTACGTCGCCGCCTTCCGTACAAGTTTTGGGCTTTGGTGATTATGGACACCTCACCCGGCTGCGCCGCCTCGTATCCGCTTCCTGTTCGTCAGGCCAGCGCTTTGCTTCCGGCTTCCTCCAGATTCGCAGTCGCCCGCGACACCCTTGCCTTCCGCTAGCTCTTCCCCTTGTCGGGCGAGCAGAGGACTTTCACCTCCAAGTAGGTGCGCCCTGCCGGGCGCACCACAAAAACGATCGCGGAATACGCGACCGTGGTGATTCCAATGATGCCAGCCGTGATGGGGTGGTGGCGTATCACAGCTTCTTCCTGCGTCGAATCCATGCCTCTGAGCCCTTCCAATGTCCTCGATAAAGTTATCAAATCGAAAACAATAGCAGAGCTAGATCATTCGCGCCACACCGTTGGAATGGCAGGCTCCTTGGAAGGAACTGTGCGGATCGCCGGGTTGCAGGTCACCAGGCCTCAATTTGACGCGAATGTTTTCACAGTCGAGATCAACGTCGCACCGCAACTCGTCTTGTCGCCATCGTATGCGACGGCTTTGCCGTTGACCGTGTGATTGTTATTTCCGCTGACGATCACGCAGTTCTGGTGACCGGTCATTGGGCATGTGCACTTGTCACCAACCAGGGCTACGGGTTTGCCGCCCACAAGAAAGTGCTTGGCGCTGGTGCTGACTACCTTACCACCGTGGGACGTCGGGTCTCCTATCCTGACGACGTTCGGCATCGCGACCTCGTTCTAGCGTGAGTTTTGCTTCGTTACGATAGGCCGAATCGACTGCGTTAGCCTGTCCCAAACCTCAATGATCTCATCGTCGTTCAGACTAGGCATGCCAAGACCCATCGTGTTTCGTTGAATCCCCGTGTGAAGATCAAGTGTGATCATGGGCAGCATGAAATTGTTCGGCTCACCTTGACTCACAAACGAAAATTCATGCACAGAGCGAAACTGCTTCTGCGGAGGACGACGCACTAACGCTTCGTATCCGTTCCAATCGGAAATTCGCCGTTCCTTCCGCCGCAAGAACTTGATCCTAGAATACCAGTCTCCTAACCCGTTCTGATTAGCCTCCTGCTCACCGATCTTCAATTGGTACTCCAAGGCGTCGTCCTCATATAAGCGATCCTTCAGCGTCATGTCGACTGAAAAATGTACGTCGTCAGATTCAGGTAAGCGAACCCCCACTGTTGTTCGTTCATGATGGGGATTACCAGAGTCCAGTACGAATGCACCATCGACGCATACACCAGCTTCGTTAGGCAAAGTATCCGGATTGCGGGGAACAATCTTTGCTGCAATCTTCTTCAATTCCTCCACCAGCTTATCGATCTTCGAAGGATCACCGTAATGACTATGCTCCTGAATATATATATCGCTTCCAGCAATGCTTTGAGCGATGCCTAAGAAGTATTTTTCGCCCATATAGATTTCGAATGCATCCCGGTGTCAGATTGAGGATATCAACGTCGCGCCACACTCCGTCTTATCTCCATCGTAGGCGACACCTCTTCCATTATGTTTCCGCTCAGAGTCGCTTGTCTGAACAAGAAACATTCCTCTGCACCTTGGACAGACCGTCATGTGACCATTGCAGACGAGGGGTTTGCCGAGCACCTTGAAGCTCGGTTCTGCAATGATGACTTTTCCGCCATGTGACGTAGTGTCGCCTAGCCGAATAACTCCTTTGCCTTTTGAGTTCTTCATCGCGGTCTGTCCATTAAGTCATGTTCTGGGTTTCGAGGCTGTCATCGTGCAAATCGGCGTTAACCGGCTTATCCGATCCTTGGAAGCCCTTCCTGTAACGCCAATATCCGGTCGGCTCTTTCAGGTCTGCGCAAAAGCCGGCATACGAATCGTGGATAAACTCGTCAAAAAAGGCGATAAGACCGGCGTCTGGCATTCCGAAAGCGATTGCCTGCCTTAACACCTCGCCAGCTTCGCTTTCGAGATTGTCTCCGATCACGACAGGGGTAGCGAATTCAATGCCTGATTGGCCAGAGCGATAGATCAAGTCTTTAACCATTCGAGCAGGTTCACCACTTCTCACGTTCTTCAGCAAGCGATCGCTGTCATCAATCAACTTTTGATTGGACAAGACCAGTAGCTGCTGGTCCTTCTTAGCCCTTCTGACATGACCAATCTCACCATATCGTTTTCGAATCTGCCATCTCCACGCCAAGTAGACCTTTGTCCAATCAGCGAGAGTTTGGCTTTTCGAGCCATTCAGCTTTAGGAAAGAATTGAAGGCTGCTTTGAGCTTTTCCGAAACAGCAAGGGGATCGTAATGTGAGCGTGTGCTCGTTGCAGCTTCCCTGCTTAGTGGCACGCCTGCCGCAACTGCGTACTCAAGTAAGTGATTCAGCGGAATTTGCGACAGCTTCATCGAATCACCTAGCGGACCCGGAACATCCGCAGCAATGCCTAGATCGCCAGGGGAGTATCCGCCGCCAACATCGCTATGAGATCCAGGATAGGCAAACTCATGAAAATTCGGGGAGCTCGCCCCACCATTCATGATCGAATCAACTGGAAAGTTCTTTCGGACTTCGTGCATCGCTGTTGGCGCCGACTGAATTTTGACCCACCCTGCCGATTGAATTTTGACCCAGGGCGGGACGCTGCTTTGGGAGCCGGCGTCTGTGGATAAGTGTACCAAAGACAGGGGGGATTCGCGGTGGGCGCAGCCCGCCGTGAATCCCCCCTTAGTCAGTTCAATAGTTAATTAACGGAGTAAACGATTTATATCGTTATACATCCTGTCTTCAAAGCTACACCGGAAAGTCCGCCTTCCCGGCCTTCTGTTTTTGCTCCCGCGCCTTGATCCGCCCCTTGGCCGCCATACTGCTGTGCTGGAAGCGGTAGGAGTCGTTGCCAGTCTCCACGATGTGGCAGTGGTGCGTCAGCCGGTCTAGCAGCGCCGTGGTCATCTTAGCGTCGCCGAACACGGCGGACCATTCAGCAAAGCTCAGATTCGTCGTGATGGCCACGCTGGTATGTTCGTACAGCTTCGAGAGCAGGTGGAACAGCAGCGCGCCGCCGGCCTGGCTGAACGGCAGATACCCCAGTTCGTCGAGGATGACCAGGTCGATCCGCATCAACGACTGTGTCAGCCGACCGGCCTTGCCTTCCCGCTTCTCGCGCTCCAACGCATTGACCAGATCGACCGTCGAGTAGAAGCGCACCCGCTTGCCCATTGAGGCAATGCCCGCCACCGCGATGGCCGTCGCCAAATGCGTCTTGCCGGTGCCGGGGCCACCGATGAACACTGCGTTCTGCGCCGTATCGGTGAAGGCCAGCGTGGCCAGTTGCCGCACCAGGGCCTCATCGACCCTGGATGCCGCGAAGTCGAAGCCGGCCAAGTCGCGGTGCACGGGGAATTTGGCGGCGTTCATCTGATGGTTCACCGAACGCATGGCGCGGTCCGTGTGCTCGGCGCGCAGCAGGTGCTCAATCAGCCATTTGGACGACGACACGGCGTGCTCTCCTTGCGCCACCAGATCGGTCCAAGCGTCGGCCATGCCGTGCAGGCGCAGGCCCTTCAATTCCTTGATCAGGTCACGCATGGTTCACCTCCGCGCTGCTGCCAGCCGTCTCGCGCAGGCTGTCATAGCGGCTGGTGTTGGCTACCGGCGCCTCCTTCAATACCAGGCTGGTCTCGGCATGTGCCGGCGGCGGGGCGGCACTCAGGCGGGCCAGCACATTCTCGACGTGCTCGACACTGAGCACGCCGGACTCGATCACCAGCTCCACCGCCACCAGCACTGCCGGCAGGCCGGCGCCGGGCACGGCCGCCAGCACCTGCGCCATGAGCCGGTCGCCGCCGGCGTGGCGCAGCAAGCCTTGCCGCAGCCGCTGCAGCGGCGCGGGCATGTCGGCAAAGGGGGCGCCGTTGCGCAACGCACCGGGCTTGCGCTGCACTAGCGGGATGTAGTGCTGCCAGTCGTAGCACACCTGCTTGCGATCGACGATGCGTTCATGGGTGGCGACCAGCGCATCGCCGGCCACCACGCACACGCGGGTCGGGTACAGCCTTGTGCTCACCATCTGCCCGGCCAGCTCGCACGGCACTGAATAACGGTTGCGGTGCACGGTGACCAGGCAGGTGGACGACACCCGCGCCGCCTTTTCCACGTAGCCGTCGAACGGCGTGGGCATGGGCATCAGGTGGGCCTGCTCCTGTTCCAGCATGTCGGCCACGCTCAGCGCCTCGTACTCCGGGTGCTGCAATTCTCCCCACAGCGTCCGGCAGCGCTCTCCGAGCCAAGCGTTCAATTCAGCGAGGGAAGCGAACTGGCGGTCTTGGGCTTCGATCCAGATCCGGCGCCGGCTATCCTGCACGTTCTTCTCCACTACGCCCTTTTCCCAGCCTGAGGCCACGTTGCAGAAATCGGGCTCAAACAGGTAGTGCGCGCACATGACGGTGAAGCGCGTGTTGACCACGCGGCCCTTGCCTTTCTGGACCTTGTCGACCGCCGTCTTCATGTTGTCGTAGATGCCGCGCCGGGCCACGCCGCCCAGCGCTGTGAACGAGCGGGTGTGGGCGTCGAAGAGCATCTCGTGTCCCTGACTGGGGTAGGCCACCAGCCAGAAGGCGCGGCTGGCGCACAGCTTCATGTGCGACACCTGCAGACGCCGGTAGATGCCGCCGACCACCATGCCTTCCTCGCTCCAGTCGAACTGAAACGCTTCGCCCAGCTCGAAGCTGAGCGGGACGAAAGCCTCTGCCGCCTTGCCTTCGCGGCCACGCCATTCCCGGATGAAGTCGGTAACCCGGCTGTAACTGCCGACGTAGCCTTCGGCCCTGAGTTGGGCGAACAGCGCTTTCCCGGTACGCCGGTTCTGCTTGTTGCGGTGGGTGTCAGCTTTGAGCGCCTGCTCCAGTGTGGCGTGGAACTCGCTCAGCTTGGTGGGTGCCGATTCTCGCCGATAGCGCGGCGGTGGCGCGTCTTCCGGCTTGCGTAGCCATTTGCGCAGCGTGTTGCGGGACAGGCCCGTGCGCTTCGCGATCTCGTGCAGCGACAGCTTGTCGCGCAGGTACATCCGTCGAACTTTACCTAACATTTCCATGGTGATCACCTTATTATCTCCTGCCCAAAAAATAGGCGGGAGTAGTAGAACACCTGGGTCAATTTTCAGTCGGCATCAGCCCTCAAAGTGGGTCAATTTTCGGTCGGCGGCAACACCAGGATCACCTGCACTATCTCCACTTCGTTCTTGTTGCGGAAAACACGGGTGTTGTTGCGCTTCTCCATGATGGAGAGCGCGTCGCGCAGGAGCAGTTGGTAGCTGGCCAGGCCGCCGTCGCTGTCACCCGCGCGCGCTTCGGTGACGATGCCGCACACGCTGCGCAAGTCGCCGCGATCGGTCACGATGTCGACTGCGACAGGAAGCGCGATCAACTCTTTCAACGGAATGAACGCGTCGAGAGAGACGCACAGGATGCGGTACTCGATGCTGCCGCAGATTGATTCGCTGCCCTGCACGCGCTGTGGTAAGAGAACATCTTCCAGCATTTGCGTCGGGTGGGCCAGGCGCAGGCGCAAAGGACGGCTTTCTGTAACCAGGTCCTTGTCTTGCCGGAAGAAGCTGAGTAGTGCGTTGTCCACTTGAGGCTCCTATCGTCTGGTTGACGCAGGTGCCTATGGTTGCACGCGTAAAATTTGTCGACGTTGATCTTGAGCAAACCGAATGCGAGGCTCTGCGCGCTACCCATTCACTTGGGGGATGACAGCCATGAAGCATCTTCCGAAGGACTCGATAAGCGTCATCGGTGTTCTCACCAGCCCGCTTTTAGTCCTCTTAATTGTAGTAGTTCAGACTTGATCTGACAGTTGGGCCTTGCCAATGGGTGGGGTTACCCGGTTTGATAGAGGTGCGAATCTTTATTAAACCAGCGCGAAAGCGTTCAAGGAGTAGCCCCATGCGTAGTTTTTCTCAGAACGTCATCAAACACAAGGTCGGCCTGCTAAATTTGGCGACCGAGCTTGGCAACGTGTCTCGCGCCTGCAAGGTGATGGGATTTTCCCGCGACACTTTCTACCGGTACCAGTCGGCCATGCAGGCAGGTGGTGTCGATGCCTTGATCGACGCCAGTCGGAAGAAGCCGAATCTTAAGAACCGGGTCGATGAAGCTACCGAAAGTGCAGTGATGGCCTTTGCCCTTGAGCAGCCGGCCTATGGCCAGGTTAGAGTTTCCAACGAATTGCGCAAACGTGGCATCTTTATTTCCGGCTCTGGCGTCCGGTCGATCTGGCCTCGAAATGACTTGGAGTCCTTCAAAAAGCGCCTGGCTAACCTGGAACGGCATGTGGCCAAGAGCGGCGATGTATTGACCGAGGCCCAGGTAGCGGCGCTGGAACGAAAGCAGGATGACGATATCGAGCACGGTGAAATCGAAACCGCTCATCCTGGCTACTTGGGTAGCCAAGACACTTTCTACGTCGGTACGATAGATAAAAGGCGTCGGCAGGATCTACCAGCAGACCTTCGTCGATACGTACTCCAAATGGGCCGCAGCCAAGCTATACACGACCAAGACGCCGATCACATCGGCCGATATGCTCAACGACAAAGTCCTGCCGTTCTTCGAAGAGCAAGGCATGGGTGTGATCCGCATCAGCTTTGGCTTGAGCTGGCTTCTTGGTCACAACTTCGTAACCATCCCAGTTGGCGATCTGGGGTGCACCCCACCTAGCGGTTTTAATACGTGCATACCAGTCACCGTGTCCCAGAAGTTTAGCTTCCGCTTCCGCAGACATTAGTTTTGGCTCAAGCGCGTCTGATTCAACTAGCTCGCTCTTCAGATTCATATCGACTGGTAGGTGTACATCCTCGAGTTCTTTTAGCCGAATGCCTAGCGTTACCCTTTCATATTCGGGGACCCCATGGTCCCGCACCAGCGCTCCATCACCCTGGACGCGAAGCTGTGCCCGATCGGATGTTTCGACTTGTTCGCGCCGGCATCTCGAACCAGTTCCGCAACAATCTCGTTCAGTCTCGCTGCTTGAGACGAGAGGCGTTCGATTGGGTATGGAGCGCTAGCCGGCCCATATACAACCCTCGCACTTTCGGGAACATCCAGTAGATATCGACCCATACAGATCGTTCTTCTTTTAGAAAGTAGTGCGTCAACGCGGCTTTGTCTTTCTTCATCCACAGCCGCCCGCCCCTTCAATGGATCCAGAAGCACTAGGCTCCACTAAGCCGAGTGCGAAGAAAGAAGCAGAACAGACTGATATCGAATCCGCGTATCAATCCAATTTCATGGGAGGGCGCCGCACTCATCGAACCTCGTTTTCATTGAATGGCCGCTGGCAACGCTAAAGTATTCTTGCCTACTTTAGATTTGCGTCAAACGGCAGTATTGGCCGTATCGAGCCCAACAGCTTATCCCATAGGTAAAGGGCTTCTTCATCAGTTATACTAGTCTTAGTGGCACTAGCCATATTTCCTTTTACACCAGTATCCAAAGCGATATCAATCGTTGGAAGCATTGCGTTACCAGGCTCTCCATGAGAGAAGAACGCAAACTCATGCGAGTCCATCACGCGGCCGATCATTGGTTTCCTCGCCAAGTACTCATAACCTTCCCATTTTCCAACGTTCCGGAAGCCACGCCGAAACACTCGGACCTGGTTATACCAATCGCCAGCGCCCGAGTCCTTCGTGATCTTTTCTGCATCGGCTATGCGGGCCTCCAAAGAATCTGAGCTAACCTTGCGCTCTTTCTTAATCATCTCTAGAGAGAAGCTAACGTCAGGGTATTGGCGCAAGCGTATACCAAGTGCCACCGCTTCATACATTGGGAAAGCCGGCTCCTTGATAAACGCGCCGTCCAGGCAAATGCCAGAACCGGATGGCAGTTCATCAGTCGCGCGGGATCTGATATTCGAAGCAACCGCATTTATCTGTTCCAACACGCCGCGGTACTCATCACCAGGAGAAGCGGTCTGTTGCACATACAAATCTCCGCCTATCCGTTGAAAGGACTCAATACTATAAAAACTTCCAGATGACTTACTAGCACCGAAAACGATCCATTGGTCCGTTACTACTCCGTTCACAACCTTCCCAAACATCGATCCCGGCTTCAGCAAATTTCCGCGCGCTCGAGACGCGTCGTCAGCTACAAGCTCCGCCTTTCTATCCGCCAAAACCTCGTCCAACCTTCTACCTGCTCCTGGCAACCTCTCAATCAGATAGGGTAACCTTGCAGGTCCATAAATGACATCAGAGTCAACCGGAACGTCAAAAAGGAACCGTCCCAAGCAGACCACCTTGGTAGTCTTGAACAGATTAGTAAGCCTGTTGATTTCTGGTGTCATTGGATCCCCCCGTTGCGCAAAACCCTCGACCGGAATTGCGGCTAACGTTAGTGAAAGCGATGTCATCATGACCCGCCCAGCAAAGATAAGTTTCATCCCTTCCACCACATTTTCTGCGCAATCCTCACCACGCAATACAATGTACTGTCCAATGCCCGTTCGTCCTGATAGCTCGCCTGATGTTCGTACCCAGTTTGACGAAATACTCCCCTTAGGCGCCCTTTCAATAGTTGATGTTCGGCTGATCGAAGCGGAACGGTTTGATCACCTGAGCCACTTGGCGCTCCCAGTGCTATACGTGTCTTTAGCTTTCTACCAACTGATATACGTTCCACTGCAACCAGGGTTCCCTGCGTATCGTCGTCGTCGATAGCTAGTTCATGCCAATTTCTTCCGACGTAATCCCGATGGATCTCCCAAACAACCTTATCGAAAGTCACACGATCTGGATCTGCACCATAGTGAGCAAAGGTACGTGGGTGGTAATAGTCGCCAAGTGTGTCGTGGAGCTCTCGCGCATCATCTAAAAAGGTGCAAGTTCTCGCGAATGTAGCTTCCGGCAGTTCAGCAGGATTCAGCCACTCCTCTCTGATCAGTCCATACCATCGATTGCGCAACTTGTAAATTTCTTCGTAAGGATCGCCGTTCTTCGGAAAGCTATCAAACAGAACTCCGTTCTGTCGAACTTCTAGCCAATTGTTTCCATAAGCCCGGCAGGGTAAGAGTTGAAGGCCACCAGGAGAATTTCCGAGAACCGCAGTCACTTCGCTGCCCTTGTTGCCGACTATCTTTGGCCTTGGGTCAGCCCCACCCAAGTTCTCTTCAAATCCACACCTCATACGCTTATAAGCAGCAGGCGCCCCAATTGCCGGCAAGACCCCGTGAACCACTCCAAGGATTTTGTCGCTCAAATTGCCGATATCTGGATGAGCTAGCGCTCGCGCGACAAGTCCCCCCATTGAATGGGTAAGAATAATTACTTTCTCACATTGAAAACCGGCGCCTTGATAGTCTTCCAGAAGTTTCAGAACTCGCCTACGAATTTGCAAAGCTGACTCGCGGTTTGATCGAAGCCAGTTGTAGCCCATTGCATGTACCGGAAATAGGGTTCCGCTAAGTGAGCTATCAAGTTCTTCCGCTGTCAGCGGCTTTAATCGTGGTTCCGGGTGCGCCTGCCATACATTTGGATCAATGCCGATGATTTGACTCCATCGGTCACGCTGATCAGTTGCGTTGAGCGCACCCTCCAGGCGCTCCAAAACGACCCTATAGCTGGCAAAAAAGACTTCACCCCAGCCTCTACGACGCGCCTTCTCTTCAATGGAGAGGAAATTGCATCCGTGCCTTGGATCATTCACAAGTAGCGGCGAGTCACTAGTGTAACGAAGTGCAACATTATCAATATCTTCAACGTTACTATTGCGCTCATCAGAAGTTTCTCTCGCTGAGCCAGTTGGGTTGTTTTTCGGATCATAGCTGTCGACCTCGGTTGTAGCATGGTCAAGCTGAAGTTGCCTACGCGTAGGTCCGTAAATGGAAAGTGAACCGACTTCTTTTACTTTGTCTGGGCGCCAAACAGCGTTGTTCGCGTTATTTAGCAGGCGCTGTCGCTGGGATGTCACACGCAGATTAGAACCCATTATTCCGGGCAGGAAAACTACCGGGATAACCTTCCTCGGGGGGACCCGTACATGCTGAGGTGATTTATCTTCCGAAGGCGTCGCGAAACCTTTTGCCTTCAGAGTGCCGGACTGCATTTCAGTCAATAAACTGGTGGCCATGTTCTTTCCTAGTCTGTTAATTCGATCTCATATCGGGCGAAAGCTGCCGTTGTCTTGAACCTCTCTGTAAGTCCTTCGCTATCCGTTCTTCCTTCATAGACTTTTCCATCCTCGACGGTTATTCGGTACCGTTGATTCACCAATGGTTTGTCAGAACGTAAGTCAGTCACGAGAACCTGCTGGTCATGCTCAACATCTGTATCGTCGACTTTGAGACTTTGCGGCGTTCCATCCCCTCCCGATAAATGGTCAAACTTTGAAGACTTGATAGTGTGCTTGCCACTACACTGTTGAATGATCTGCCCACCATTGCATTCGATCTGAGTCCCCTGCGCAACGAACTTGATCGCTGGAGCATGCAGTTCGATCTTCTCGTTCGCAATCAGCTTAATCTTCTTGGATGTAGAGATCTCAATGCTTCCGTCCTGCGACTGGATCTTGATGTCCCCACCCGCAGCGATAAGCTTTATTCCGAGTTTGCAAGCGAGAACACTAACTCCTTTCGCAGCACGGGCAAAAAGGTTCCCACCTGCCCCGACATTTGTGTCCTGTCCACTATTCGAATGGATTTCAGTTTGTGAGGCCAGTGCGATTGGCCCAGCCGTTCCATGCAAGATCCCATTGCGCGCTGCGATTGCCACTACAGGTTTTCCACCTGCACCATTCCACCCCTCGACGCACTCAATTAAATCACCCAACAAATCTGCGGCTTCGGCGTCTTCTGATGCCTTGGAAGCGACTTCGGCCAAATGCCGATGCACTCCATGCGCAAGACTTGCGGCGCTAAGGCATGGCTCTCGGTCCAACATTTCACGGCCTTGACCTGAGCAGGATGCGGCAGAAATCAGGACACCAGTCTCGCCTCGAATCGAAGCAGCGAAACTCGTTGTTAACTCCGCGCCTTCGCCGCGTTTCGCGCCTGCCCCTTCGCTCTTTTCGTGCGTGATAAATCCCAGATTCAGCTGCGCTGAAGCGTGATCGCTTGCCAGTTGGGCGCTAATTTGGTTTGGCGTGTCATCGAATCGTAAATGATTCGCCTTGCTGCCACCGACCTCACGGCTTTTCAACCCGGACAAATATCTATTACCGGGCAGACCTCCAGCTTGGCTTAGCGCTGGAGGTTGTGCATCCTGGTTGTAAGTTTGACCAACAATGATCGGCTTATCGGGGTCACCACCCAGAAATGCGACCAACACTTCACTGCCAACCCGGGGCAGGTGTAGGCCTCCACATTGATTTGTGCTGCCGGGCCCATTGCCCGCCCAGCTACTGGCAACGCGCACCCAAGCGGAGTCATAGTCCCTTTCGGCCGCACCTGCCCCTTGCGCGTGCTCGTGGTCTTTCGTTCGCGTGGTTCGAAAGCGAACTTTCACACGGCCCAATTCATCACAGTGCACTTCTTCACCTTCTGGGCCAACGACAATTCCACTTTGCATTGGGACATTTGGTATATCAGCTCGTGCGTCATATGCTGGCACGATGGGAATCCCGCGGCGAACGGCTGTAAAGCAAATCTTTACGCGCGTTTCCGGTAGCTCGCTGTCTGCGCCGGGCACCCATCGACTTCGAAAAAACAGGCGTTCTACCCGCGCAGCGACGTCCTTGGACAGATTGTTCGATACGGCTATTTGCAGTGCGCTGATGACGAACTCACGCTCGCCTTTTGCGTGTGCGTCGATTTCTGGGTGCCCCTCAAGCTCAAAGTACTCGCCAACGCAGAAGTCACGCACACTACCTTCGCCGTGGAAGCACTTTGAATCGAGGTCGTGGCGATTCATGGCCAGCTGGCCAAGCTGGCACAGGTCTTCGTGATCGTCACCCGCATGCGGCGAAAGAACCAGGTAGTCATCCAGTGTGGCGGACATTTCATTGCCGTTCGGTCCCTGGTCGGAGCGGCCATCGACTCTCGCGGTCATGAATTCCGAGTCCTGGGGATTCTTATAGTTCCAGCTAAACCGCGACACACTTCCCGGCTGCAGGGTGCGCACTGCACACCACGAGGTAATAGTGTCTCGCTCTTCGGCCGCATCATCACGGTGATAGCGAACGATGTCAGCGGTATTTGGTGGAAGCGTGTCGGCGTTGTCGAACAAGACCATCGTATGCGATGGCCAGTCGGATTGGTCGGCGCGGAAGTACCAGGCGATACCGCGGCGCTTCAGCAGGCGTCGGATGAAAGCGGCATCCGATTCGTTGTACTGCATGGTGAATTCGCGCTGGGGATAGGCATCGATCCGGAACGATTCATCCATCTCGTAGCGAAAGCAGGTGCCGATAATGGGGTTGGTCTGCAGCCATTCATCCAGGATCACCTGCACTATCTCCACTTCATTCTTGTTGCGGAAAACACGGGTGTTGTTGCGCTTCTCCATGATGGAGAGCGCGTCGCGCAGGAGCAGTTGGTAGCTGGCCAAGCCGCCGTCGCTGTCGCCCGCACGCGCTTCGGTGACGATGCCGCACACGCTGCGCAAGTCGCCGCGATCGGTCACGATGTCGACTGCGACAGGAAGCGCGATCAACTCTTTCAACGGAATGAACGCGTCGAGAGAGACGCACAGGATGCGGTACTCGATGCTGCCGCAGATTGATTCGCTGCCCTGCACGCGCTGTGGTAAGAGAACATCTTCCAGCATTTGCGTCGGGTGGGCCAGGCGCAGGCGCAAAGGACGGTTTTCTGTAACCAGGTCCTTGTCTTGCCGGAAGAAGCTGAGTAGTGCGTTGTCCACTTGAGGCTCCTATCGTCTGGTTGACGCAGGTGCCTATGGTTGCACGCGTAAAATTTGTCGACGTTGATCTTGAGCAAACCAAGGGTGCAACATCCCTCACAATCAGACTATTCCTCGGCATCCGATTTGCGCGTTACCGTGATAGAGCCGACGGCCGTCACCTGCGATAAGGCTTAGCTGAATGAAGCGGTTTCTGCGCGTCTTTGCCGCGATCACATGCTCGAGAATTCCCGCCATGACACTCAGACTTCGGCCGTGCAGCATCTCTTCGTCAATCGTGAGCGAGAACTCTGTTCCGAGCATGTGCACTCTGCCTATGGGAAAATCCATCCAGGCCGATGCTGCCTTATCCGAAAAGTCCTTGAAAGCGTCGCTTGCCGTGAGCTGATGGACCAGTAGAACCGTTCGTATGGACTCCAGCGAAATGTCGTTGGACTGTATTGCTTCGAGCAGCGCTCGCGGCTGGCTAGCTTTTGTGTGCGGCGTAGGCGGAACCAGGAAATGAATAGGGAACCCGCCTGTTCCGACCTCCGTTTTCAAGGCTCGCGCCACTTTGCTTGTTTCACTGTTGGTGCAGGTTATTTCGACCAGTGCCGTTCCATTATCGAGCTTCCCCTGATGTTGACGCTTGTCGATGAAGCTGATTGCGGCGCCCTCCTCTTCTTCCACTTTCCAGAACACTCCGTCCGTATCATGGCACGCTCCATGGAAAGGCAGGAATATTTTGGCTCCCGTGCGGTGCATCAGCGCGACGCTGTCTACGCTATAGATCTCACAGCCGGGACTGGATAGCGTCAGGGGGTAGGACCTCGTCCTTCCGTCCAGGCGGACCTGCAACGCCGGGCCGCGGAAGAGATTAATCAATGGTGTACACGAGAGCTGAAAGTTCTCTGCGCTCGCCTGGCGCAGGGACGTGGCGCTATGCGGCAGGCTCGGAAGCACAACGTGCAGCGTGATGCGACGGCATTGAGGTGGAGCGGATAACAGTTCAATGTCGACGAAGTCGAACTTCTGCGGCAACTGCGAATACTCGCTCAGGATACGTGGAGCTTGTTCACCGATGGTGGCTGGCAGGAGGGATTCGGCTTGCTCGAAACCGACTTTGGCGAAAGGGTTACGCGGCAGAACCTTCCAGCTTCCGTCAACTTCAAGGCAGGTACAAAGACCGTGCAGGAGCAGTGCGTCAACCAGGCAGGCTCGCTGATCGGGATCTCCCGTAATGCAAACGCGAAGCTTGGCCAGGAGCGCCCCGTCGAGCGAAGCGCCGTCAGAGGTGGCTTCTATCGTAACGGATAGCGCCGAAGTGGATTCCGAGGGCAATCTCAATGTGACCGGTGCGTCGATAGTGGAATGGAATTTGACTTGGGAGATGGCGACTGGTGCGATGCAGACTTCGTATGCCGTGGTGAACTTGCAGCTTCCGGAAGACATGATGGTTCCGCGCGGCAGGCGCGTGACAGTGCTGATTCCGTTGTAACCGGCAGCGGAAGTGTCCACCTGGGCGATTCCGCAAGCGGGAATCGGCCGCAGGTAGTGCGGCTGAAGCGTTTGCAGCAGCGCCTTGTGAAAGTCGCTTCGTCCGTCTTCGATCAGTTTTTGGGTCGCGGCGTTGAGCAAGGCCACCGATTGCAGGAGGCGCTCCACTTCCGGGTCGGTGCTGGCGTCAGGTCCCAGCTCCAGGGCAGCGGCCGTATCGGGATGGGCTTCCGCAAAGTCTCTCGTGGCTCGGCGCAGGCGGCCAAGTTCCTGCTCGTAGAAGTACAGGAGCTTGTCCATGCTTAGCTCCCGCTGCGCAGGTTGACTACGATCCTGAGACCCGTTTCGCGTTCAAACCTCCGCAGGCGGAATATCCACAGGTAGGCATGCACCACCAGCCGGGAAAATGCGTGCATGACCATTGGCGTGGTGGCCAGGGCACAGATGGCGAGGCTGCTGCTGGCATGGTCGTAGGCGATGTCACTTGTCAGGATCGGCAGGCCGGTGGCGATTGCGGCGGCCATTGACCAGCCGTCGATGCGGCTTGGTTCTATGGCGTGGCGTCCCACGTGGTTCAAGAGCATGGCAATCGAACTGGTCCTGAGTGTGTCGCCTTTCAACTCCTCCGCGAGCCATACTTCGAAGCGGTGGCCGGTATTCTTGTCGGTTGCGGTGCTCCAGAGCCGCACCATGGCGAGGATGCCTGCGCAGAACGACATGATCGCGATGACTGTCAGCCACGCTCGCGCCGGCATGGCGTAAGCCGTGAGGACGATCACGGGTGCAGCGAACATGCAGAGTGGTACGAGGTAGATGAAGACCAGCGTGATGATGGCGATGTCAATCAGGCGCTCGGGATTGCCACGCTTGGTGGCGATCCGCCACAGGTAGAACACGCCTCCGAGATGGGCGGCAGTCAGGCAGAGTTGCAGGCGTATGCCTAGCGGGTTGAAGCTGATTGGCATCGCAAACAGCGATATCAGCAGAAGGGATGTGCCCCAGACCAGGGCGGATAGGTGCCAGAGGTTGGGGCCTTGCTGCGCGGCGGATTGTGGCATGTGGTCACCATTAGGCAGGGGATAAGCCTGCTAATGGTGGCACTCAAGAGTCCGGCGCTCCTTGAGGTGAGACAAAGGTGCAGTGACCTGCGTTGGGGAAAATGTCCGCTTCCGTTCCTGACCCCGAGGTGGACATTTTTTTAGGATAGTATGTCGTTCCAGATGTTTTGCGCCCAGCTGTCGGCGTAGTGGCCTTCGAGTGCCGAGGGGGCGGGGCTGACGCCGCCGCTGCCGGGGACGACCAGCAGCATTTTCTTTTCGGCGTTGTAGGCGTGCACGCTGGCGACGTGGATCACGTCTTTGTCGCTTACGTAGCTGTAGCAGGTGTTGGTGAGCAGGGGCGATTGTTCGGGCAGGCGGCCATTCAGCAGGTCGACCACGGCGGCGGCGCAGACCTTGGCGTGCTGGTTAGCCATGTGGCCGGATTTGGGCATCAGCGGAGAGACCTGGATCGCGTCGCCGATCACGTGGATGTTTTTCGCTTGCGTGGATTCGAAGGTGATGAAGTCGACTTCGCACCAGCGCTTGTTCATGTTGGCCAGGCCGGTCTGCGCTACTATGGCGCCGGCGCGGTGGGGAGGCACCACGTTCAGCACGTCGGCCTTGACCTTGTCGCCCAGTTCGGAAATCGCGGTGCGGGCGCCTACGTCCACGTCCACCGTCTTGAAGCTGGGGCGGTACTCGATGATGTTGGCGTAGCGTTCCTTCCAGACTTTCTTGAACAGCGGCCCTTTGCTGACCACGTCCTCGTTGGCGTCGAGCAGGAGGACCCTGGATTTCGGCTTGTGCTGGCTGAAGTAGTGGGCCACCTGGCAGACCCGTTCATACGGGCCGGGCGGGCAGCGGTATGGCGCGGGGGGCACGGTCATCACGAACACTCCGCCATCGGGCATGGCTTCGAGCTGGGCGCGCAGGGCTGTCGTTTGCGGGCCGGCTTTCCACGCGTGCAGGATGCGGTCCTGTGCGCCTTCCACGCCCATGCCGGGCAGTTCGCTCCAGAGGAATTCTATGCCGGGGCTGAGGATCAGGCGGTCGTAGCTGAGCACTTCGCCGCTGAGCAGCTTGATCGTGCGCTTCCCGGGATCGATGCTGGAGGCGCTGTCGTGCAGGACTTTTACGCCGTGCTTGCGTTGCAGGTCGTCGTAGCTGCGGGTCAGGTCTTGCAGTTTGCGTGAGCCGCCCAGCACCAGGTTGGAGAGCGGGCAGCTGACGAAGCTGGCGTTCGGTTCGACCAGCGTGACGTCGATGCTGCCATGGCTCCACATGCGCACGTACTTGGCGGCGGTGGTGCCGCCGTAGCCGCCGCCAACGACTACCACGTGGGCCTGGGTGCGGCCGCCTATGCTGGCGCAGCCGGTGCCGGCTGCGAGGATTGCCGCTGCTTGCACAAATGTTCGACGATCCATGGTGCCTCCTCAATCAGGTTTGCATTGTCTCTTCCGCGTAGCTGATACGATCGCGGCCTTCGCGCTTCGACCGGTACAGGGCTTCGTCTGCACGATGCAGCAAGTCGGTGGCCGTTAATTGTTTGTGCGGCTTGAAGGCCGCTACGCCGAAGCTGGCCGTCACTGCCAGGCCGGCGTCGGCGCCGATGTCCATCGGCGCACTGCGGATTGCGTGGTGCAGGGCTTCGATGCGGGCGGCACCGGCCGGCAGTGACAGGCCTGGCAGCAGCACGAGGAATTCTTCGCCGCCGTAGCGGCCAACCGAGTCGTAGGTGCGCACGGTGGCGGTGAGGCGGCGCGCGGCCTCGACCAGGACCGCGTCGCCGGCCAGGTGACCCCAGCTGTCGTTGATGGCCTTGAATTTGTCCAGGTCGAGCAGGACCAGTACGAAGCTCTCGCCTGTGCGCTGGCTCTTGCCGATTTCGCGGTCGAGGATCTCCATCATTGCGCCGCGGTTCCAGGTGCGCGTGAGGGCGTCTTTCAGTGCGCGCACTTTCAGGGCTTCCTGCGCTTCTTCCAGTGCCCGGGTACGTTCCTGCACCATGACTTCCAGCTCTGCTTCGCGGCGCTTGTGGACCAGCAGGCGCATGCGGTGGAACAGCAGGAAGCCAAGCGTTACGCCTGCGGCGCACAGCACGTAGAAGGGGTAGCTGCGCCACCATGGCGGTGCGATGGTGAACGCGAGTTCGGCGGGCTTTGAGCGGGTGCCGCTATCGCTGTCTACTGCCACCGCCTGGAAGCGGTAGTCGCCGGCAGGCAGTGCGGCGTAGCGCATCTCGGGCAGGGCCGATTCGTTCCATTGGTCTTCCATACCGGCCAGGCGGTAGCGGTAGTGCAGTCCCTGGCGGCCTTCAAATTGCAGGCTGGCCAGGCGGAATACCAGCGGTTCCTGCGACCATGGCAGGCGGGAGGCTCCGCCCGCCAGGGGCGTGCTGCCACGCTTGGCTTCTTCGATCACGACGGGTGGCACACTGGGGTCGAACAGCGTTTTAGGATGCAGCAGGTGCGACAGGCCGTTGCTGGTGGTGATCCACATTGAGCCGTCCCGGTCCTCATAGAAGCCTACGCCGTTCAAATCGTTCCATGCCAGGCCGTGCGTCTGGTTCAGCATGCGCCAGCGTTCGCGGTTCCATACCGCCATGCCGGCGCCTGTGGCGACCCAGAGCCAGCCACGGCTGTCTTCGAGCATGGCGTAGACGCTGCGCTCGCGCAGCACCGGCGTTTCGATGCGGGTGGCCTTTGGTTTGTCTTGCCCCTCTATCTTCCACAGTGCGCTGCCGGCAGCCGCCCACAGGCGGCCGTCACGCGAACAGGCGATGCCGTCGAACGTGGCTTTGCCTACCGCTTCGGCCAGGGGCATTACCTTCCATGCCTTGCCGTCGTAGTGCAGCAGGTCGGTCACGCTGGGGAGCCACAGGCGGCCTTGCTGGTCCATGCAGCCGGCGCCGACCGGGTTTTCCCGATGGCGCCCGGCCGTTTCGGGCATCTTTACCAATTGCGGCGCCGTGCCGGCAGGCGCATTGGCCGGCAGGACATAGACGCCTTTCCAGGTTGCGATCCACATCCGGTCATTGCGGTCGGCCAGCACTTGCGTGATGAAGGGCAGCGTGGCGACCAGTTCTGTCTTTCCGCTGTCCGGCAGGTAGCGCATCAGCATGCCGGAGTAGCTGCCAGCCCACAGCCTGCCGCTGCGGTCCAGGTCCATGCTGGCCCATTGCTGGCTCGCCAGTGCCGGCTGCGTGGGCGGCGTAGTGAACCTGTTGGCGCCGGGTGCCATCATGGCGTGCCCGTTTCGGGTTCCGATATGCAGTGTGCCCTGGCGGTCGCGCTGCGCGGAGATGATGACATCGTCCGGCAAGCCTTGCTGCGTGGTCCAGTTTTCCCAGTTGCCATAACCCAGCCAGTGCTGCAGGCCGCGGCCGCGCGTAGCAAGCCAGGTGCCATGGCCGCGGTCGTGCAGGATGGCGGTCACGCCGCCGGCGGCGACCAGGCCATTCTCCTTGCCGTAGCTTTCCCAGCGGCCCTGGCGCCAGCGCAGCAGGCCGGGGTCGGCGTTGGTGAGCACGTTGCCCTGGTCGTCGATGTGCAGTTCACTGCGCAGCATGTGTTTGCGCATCAGTGCTTGCGGGGGTGTCCGGTCTTCGAAGCGGGCGGCGCCTTTGGGTAGAGTGAAGATGCGCAGGGCGCTGCGGGTCCACAGGTTGCCGTCCCTGTCGGTGGCGATGCTGCTCCATTCGTCGCGCGGCAAGCCTTCATTCCCGCCGAGGACGCGTAAGCGGCCTTGGCTGGCCTGGCATAACGATTCCTTGCATGCCATCCAGAGTGTGCCCTTATTGTCGGCGTGGATGCTGCGGACTTCTTGCAACTCCGGGTGGGCCTTCAACGTGGCCTGGTCAAAGTAGTGGCGAATGCTGGTCTTCCCGTCTGTTGCGGCAAGGGCGAGCAGCCTGCCTTCGCTTGCCAGCAGCAGCTCTCCGTTGGGGCCTTCGGCCATGGGCTGGAATGGCCAGACTGGGATCCTCTGTCCTTCCCATAGCACGGGGGCTAGGCGGCCCTGGTCCAGGCGGTACAGGTTTTCGTGGTTGCCGACCCAGAGCGTGCCTGTGCTGCTGCTGTGCAGGGCGGTGACGAAGGGGTCCGTCATGCCTTGCCTGATGCCGTAGCGGCGGAAGTCGGCGCCGTTGTAGCGGAACAGCCCATTCTCCGTGCCGACCCAGAGATAGCCGCTGGCATCCTGGATCAGTGCCGTGACGGAGAGATTGCCGAGGCCTTCATTCTGTCCAAAGTGCTGTAAAGGGATGTGCTGGGGGCTGGCGTCATGCGCCGCCAGCGGCAGTGCGGCAGCCAGCAAGCCTGTGAGCAGGTTGAATCGCATTTCTATTTTTTCTGGGCGGCGAAGTACGCCGCCATGATTTCCAATTGTTCATCAGTGTACCCTTTCGCGAGCTGGGTCATGATAGTGGCGGGGCGTTTGCCGGCCTTGAAATCCTTTAACGCCGCCATGAGCTGGTCTTTGGACTGGCCGGCCAATGGCGGTATTGCGTTGCCCTGCGTGGCGCCGTTGGTGCCGTGGCAGCCGGTGCAGCTTGCGGCCAGGCGGGCGCCTGGCTGGATAGTGTCGGCGGCAATGGCGGCCTGCGCGGCGGAAAGGGCAAGCGTCAGTACGGCGATCGTCTTCATGGTCTTACTCCGGGGGTTTCCAGGGGCATGCCCTGGGCGCGCTGGGCAAGGTAGGCTTCCAGGTCTACCAGGTCGGGCGCGCCGTAGGGCGGGACTTCCGCTCGTACGCCGCTCATGCAATTGCGCAGGCGGCGCTGCAGGCTGCCTGCGCCTTGCCATTCAAGGCGGTAGATCGGGTAGGCGTTGGCGTGGCCTTGGGGGATCGGGGCGCCGGCCAGGCGCTTGCCGGCATTGTGGTCGTGGCATTGGGCGCAGCTCAGGTTCAGTTGGCCGATGCGGGTGGTGAAGAGCTTTTGGCCGCGGGCTGCGGATTGCCTTGTCTGCTCGTCAGTTGCGCGGGCGAGCGGCATTCCGCGGCTTTGCAGGGCGGTGTAGGTCTCGAGGGCAAGCAGGTCGGGGGATTCGGGCTTCAGGGGTTCGGCTTGCTGGGCGGAGGTGCGGCATTGGTTGATCTGGCCGGAGAGGGTGATGACCTTGCCGGCGGCCTTGCTGAAGCGGGGGAATTTTGTGGCGGCGCCACGCATGCTGGTTTTGGCGTCGCCATGGCAGGTGGCGCAGGATTTGCCGTTGCCGCCAACCGGGACGGTGTTCCAGAGGGTTTGGCCGTTGGCGACCCAGAGCATGGCGGGGTTTTGGGTGTCGTCGCGCTGCATTGATTGGGTGGCGAGGGACATGTATTCGGTGCCGGACTTGCGCTCCGAAACCGGTAAACCTGGGTCGGACCCGTAGGGTCTGACCCTGTCTGCGCTGGCTGCGGTGGCGGTGATCAGGGCTAGCAGGAGCGCAAATGCCGGTTTCATGGTTGCACCCGCAGGTGCTTTTGTTCGGTTTGGGTGAAGGCGTTGTCGCCGCTCCAGGTGAATTCCAATGGGCCGCTGCTGGTCGCCTTGATGAAGAAGGCGATGTAGGGGTTGGCGCTCATGGCGGGGTGCAGCTCGGCGCTGATGACCTGTTGGCCGTTGTAACGGCATTCGAACTTGCGGATGATGTCGCGCGGCAGGAGCTTGCCGTCGGGGCCGGGACGGAAGCCGGTTTCCATCGTGTGGGCGATCAGGGCGCGCACTTCGATGATTTCGCCTCGCTTGGCGGTGGCTGGCATGTGGATCAGGGCGCTGGCCATGTCAGATTGCCTCGCCTTCTATGCACGCGGCCAGGGCAACGATGACGTCGACCGTCTGTTGCCACCATTGGCCGTCGCTGGTGCGGGCGATTGCGGTGAGCGTCTGGCTGGTGGCAAGCCGGATGCGGGTGCTGATTTCGGGCTTGCCGGCCAGTGGCGTCAGCTTGAAGCGGATTATGTCGGGCAGCGGGTTCTTCTCGTTGAAGATTGCGATGTCGGTGACGTGGGCTTGTTCCGTCATGGGGCTGTCGACACGCACGGTGATGGGGACTGCATTGCCGTTGTCGATCAGGGTTGCGATGTCGATCTGCACGCGGCCACGCTGCATGCTGGCGTTGCCGGTGTAGGCGGAGATGGCGGCGGCTTGTTCCTGGGGTGTTGCGGCTGCCGGGCGGACCAGGGCCAAGAGCGGCAGCGCGGCGAGTACTTGGCGGCGGGTGGTCATTTGGCTGTCTCCCGCAGCGTAGCGAGGTAGGCAACGACGTCTTCGACTTGCTGTGCGGTGAGGATGGGCTTGCCGCGGTATGCGGGGGCTACGCGCGTCAGGCCGGTGGTTTTGTGGTACGAGGGCATGATGGTGCTGGGGTTCAGGGTGCTGCTGTCTGCTATCCGCTGGCGGAGCTGTGCGGGGGTGTAGCGGGTGCCGACGCCTGCCAAGTCGGGGGCCAGGTTGCCCTGGAAGCGTTCCTCGGGGATGGGGGCCGGATGGCAGAGGAGGCAGAGGCCGAGCTGGCGGTTGGCGACTATTTCGCGGCCGCGTTCCGGGTTGCCTTGCTGGGCTTGGGCGGGGCCGGTTGTCAGGGCTAGTGCCAGCAAAAACCGGCAAACCTGGGTCAGACCCAAGGGTCCGACCCTGTCTGCTCCGGGGGCGCGGGGTGGCGGCATTTTTGGCGCCCTGCCTCGTTTATGCCTTTTTCAGGCTGTGGTTCTTCAACGGGAGGTCGCGGATCCGTTTTCCTGTGGCGGCGAAGATGGCATTCAGGACCGCGGGGGCGGCGACTGCAATCGTCGGTTCCCCTACCCCGCCCCAGAAGCCGCCGCTTGGCATGACGACGGTTTCGACCTTGGGCATTTCGTCCATCTTCAGCACGTTGTAGGTGTCGAAGTTGGTTTGCTCCACGGCGCCGTCCTTGATGGTGATCTCGCCGTATAGCGCTGCGCTCAGGCCGTAGACGAAGCTGCCTTCGACCTGGGCTTCGATCTGCTGCGGGTTCACCGCGTGGCCCGGGTCGGTGGCGGCGACGATGCGGTGGATCTTCAGCTTGCCGTCTTTGCTGACCGACACCTCCGCTACGGCGGCGACGTAGCTGCCAAAGCCCATTGTCTGCGCGATGCCGCGGTAGATGCCTTTCTTCGGTGGCTTGCTCCAGCCGGCTTTCTCGGCTACGGCGTTGAGGACGGCCAGGTGTTTCGGGCTGTCTTTCATCAGCTTGCGGCGCAGGGCCAGCGGGTCCTGTTTCGTGGCGTGGGCGATTTCGTCGAGGAAGCATTCGACGTAGATCGCATTCTGGTTCAGGTTCACGCCGCGCCAGAAGCCAGGCGGCACGGCGGGGTTGCGCATGGCGTGGTCGATCAACAGGTTCGGGATGGTGTAGCCGAACGAGGCTTCAGGGCCGGGCGGGTTCAGTCCCTGGAAGACTGCGGGGTCCTTGCCGTCCTTGATGTTCTGCGGGAATAGCGCGGCGAGGATCGATTGGCCGGCAATGCGCATGTGCAGTGCGGTCAGCTCGCCTTTTGCGTCCAGGCCTGCGGTCAGTTTGCATTGGCTGACCGGGTGGTAGCGGCCATGCTGCATGTCTTCTTCGCGGGTCCAGATCAGTTTGACCGGAATGCCTGGCATTTCCCTGGCGATCTTCACGACCTGGGTCACCCAGTCGTGGGTGGCGCCGCGGCGGCCGAAGCCGCCGCCGAGGTGCAGCTTGGTCACTTCGCATTTGGCCAGCGGCAGGCCGGCAGCTTCGCTGGTGGCGGCCAGGGCGGCTTCGCCGTTCTGGGTCGGGGTCCAGACCTCGCAGCGCTCGGGCGTCCACACGGCGGTGGCGTTCATCACCTCCATCGTGGCGTGGTTCTGGTGCGGGTAGCTGTAGACGGCTTCGATCCTGCGGTGGGCGCTGGCCAGGGCTGCTTTGGCGTCGCCGTTCTTGTTGCCGACGGCGGCTTCCGGTGCATCCAGGCCGGTCTTGATCCAGGCGGCGGTGTCCTTGCTGTTCATGCCGGCGTTGGGGCCCTTGTCCCATTCGATCGGCAGGGCGTCGAGGGCGCTGCGGGCGCGCCACCAGGTATCGGCCACCACGGCCACTGCGCTGTCGCCTACCTGCAGCACTTTCTTCACGCCGGGCTTGCCGGCGACGGCGGCGGCGTCGAAGCTCTTTACCTTGCCGCCGAAGACCGGGCAGTCCTTGATGGCTGCGTTGAGCATGCCGGGCAGCGTAAGGTCCATGCCATAGACCTGCTTGCCGGTGGTCTTGTCGACCGTGTCCAGGCGCGCCATGCGCTTGCCGGCCAGCTTCCAGTCTTTCGGGTCTTTCAGCTTGATGTCGGCGGCTGCGGGCGCCTGCAGCCTGCCGGCAGCGTCGGCGACCTTGCCGTAGGTGAGTGTGCGTCCGCTTGGGGTATGGGTGATCACGCTCCTGGCGGCCACGCATTCGGCGGCGGGCACGCCCCATTGCGCGGCTGCGGCCTGCACCAGCATCATGCGGGCTGCGGCGCCGCCCTTGCGCACGTATTCGTGCGATTCGCGCACGCCGCGGCTGCCACCTGTGGAGAAGCTGCCCCACACGCGGTTGCGCGCAAGCTGGCGGCCGGGCGACGGGTACTCGGTGCTAACCCTGCTCCAGTCGCCGTCCAGTTCTTCCACCACCAGTTGCGCCAGGCCGGTCAGCGTGCCCTGGCCCATTTCGGAACGGGCGATGCGGACCACGATCGTGTCGTCCGGCTTGACGACGACCCAGGCGTTGATTTCGGGCGCATCCGGGGCTGCTGCGGCTGCAGGAGCGGCCTGCTGCGCCTCCGCGAACGGGATGTGAAAGCCGAACATCAGGCCTGCGGTGGCGCCCAGCGAGCGGCCAATGAAGCTGCGGCGGGTGATGGCGCTCATGCATTGCCCCCTTCCACGATGTCCAGGCCTGCGGTCTTCACGTCGCCACCCCTGGCAATCACGTGGATCGCCTTGCGCACGCGGTTATAGGTGCCGCAGCGGCAGATATTGGTCATGGCGGCGTCGATATCGGCGTCGGTCGGGTTCTTCTTCTGTTTCAGCAGCGCGGCAGCGGCCATGATCATGCCGGACTGGCAGAAGCCGCATTGCGGCACGTCCAGCGCGGCCCAGGCTTTTTGCACGGGGTGCTTGCCGTCCGGGCTCAAGCCCTCGATGGTGACGATCTTCTGGGCGGCCGTCACGGTGGAGAGCGGGCGCACGCAGCTGCGCGTCGGTTCGCCGTCAATGTGCACGGTGCAGGCGCCGCATTGCGCCACGCCGCAGCCATACTTGGTGCCGGTCAGTCCCAGCTGTTCGCGGATCACCCACAGCAGCGGGGTATCTTCTTCGGCCTCGAACTCGCGTACCTGGCCATTGACGTGCAATTTCATTCCTGCCTCCTGGGATTAGGTGGGATGTGAATTCGCGAAATATTACTCCCGTTTTAGCTATCTCGTGTTCGTTCGGACAATTTTGACTTAGGTCAAAGATTTTGCTGCGTCGCATCAATAGACTTTCACTTAGTAAATCTCAATGACCGAACGAAAGAGGTAGTGAAATGAAGAAAGCGATTCTGGCAGTTATCCTGGGTGGCGTGGCGCTTGGTGCAATGGCACAGGAAACGCCCTGGCAGGTGCGCGCGCGGGCAGTGCACATCAACACCGCGGACAAGTCCGACCCGATTGCCGGCGTGGCCGCCGCCGACAGCATCGGCGTCAGCAACAAGACCATTCCAGAGGTGGACATCTCCTATTTCTTCACCCCCAACATCGCCGCCGAGCTGGTGCTGACCTATCCGCAAAAGCATGACGTCATCCTGGACGGCGAGAAGATCGGTACCTTCAAGCACCTGCCGCCGACCCTGCTGGCGCAGTACCACTTCACCCCATCCGCGCAATTCAGCCCTTACGTGGGCGTGGGCGTGAACTGGACCACCTTCTCCAAGAACAAGATCCTGGACGGCGCTGCCAGCCTGGAGCATGACAGCTTCGGCCTGGCCCTGCAGGCTGGCGTGGACTACAAGCTGGACAAGAACTGGTCGCTCAACCTGGACATCAAGAAGGTGCAGATCCGCAGCGACGTGATGATTGCCGGCGTGAAAGTCAGCAAGGTGAAGGTCGATCCGGTGCTGCTGGGCGTGGGCGTAGGCTACCGCTTCTAATCGCTGAACAAGCCGCCCTGCACTTCCGCGCGCAGCTCCCGCGCCAGCGCGCGGCGGTGCGGGTCGGTGGCGAAGTAGCCGATGTCGACGGCCACGCCTTTCGACTCAAGGTGGATCAGGTCGCCGTAGTGCGATGGCATCTGCAGGCGCAGGAAATAGAGTTCGAGTTGCGTCACACTCGTTTTGCCGGCGGAGACCTGCTCCACCAGCAGCTTGCCGTTGGCGAGCACGATGTGTTCATAGTCCGTGGCATGGCGGGCGAAGTAGAGGAAGGCGGCGGCCACGGCCGTCATCTCCAGCACGGTGAACAGCAGCACCTGCCACAGGCCGGCCATGACAAAGCCCGTTGCGACCGCAAACGAGAGCAGGCACATCAAGGCATAAGCCATGCCCATCTGCTGGGGCGACAATGAGCAATTGCGCCGCAGAAGCCATTCCCTGCGTTCCCTGAGCAAGTCCCGGTTCATGGGACATTTTATGCACAACTTGCGGGCAAAGGCAAAATGTCCACCTTGGGGTCAGGAACAGATGTGGACATTTTCGATACAAATGTCCACATTCGTTCCTGACCCCAAGGTGGACATTTCGTCGGCGCGGGGCAAGGTGAAGATGAAGGTGGCGCCTTCATTGGGCTTGCTGCGGGCAGTCAGGCTGCCACCATGCGCCTCTGCCAGCTGGCGCGAGATGTAGAGGCCCAGGCCAAGGCCGGCGGGAACGTTGTCCATCTTGCCGCGTTCGAAGGGCTCGAAGATCTTCGGCAGCACTTCTTCGGGAATGCCGACGCCCTGGTCGATCACTTCGATGCGCGCATTCTGGCTGTCGGCGTGCAGGCGTACGTCGACCGGCTTGCCGCCGCCATAGCGCAGCGCATTGTTGATCAGGTTGACGATCACCTGCTCCACGCGGAATTCGTCCCAGCACCCTGCCACGGGCTGCAAGATCGACAGGCGCAGTTCGCTGCGCATGTCGGCGGCGTGGTGCGACAGGTCGCCGACGATGCGCTGCAGGAGCGCTTCCAGGTCGACGCGCGCGGGGCGGATCGAGAGCTTGCCGGCGCGGATGCGCGATACATCGAGCATGTCGTCGATCAGGCGCACCATGGCGTGGATCTGGCGCATGTCGCGCGCCACCATGCGTTCCAGCTGCTCCGGCGCGAAGTGGGCCATGTTGCCGCGCTCGAGCTGCAGCTTGCGCATCTGCGCTTCCAGGTAAAGGGTGTTGAGCGGCGTGCGCAATTCGTGCGCCACCATCGACATGAACTGGTCGCGCATTTCCAGCGCGCGTTCCAGCTCCTGCTGCACTGCGTTCAGCTCGCGTACCGTGGCTTCGCGCTGCTCCACGATCTGCCGCACTTCCTGCTTCTGGCGGAACAGGTCAACGAAGACGTTGACCTTGCTCTTTACCGCGTCCGAATCGAGCGGTTTGTAGAGGAAATCCACCGCGCCCGCCTCATAGCCCTTAAAGGCGTAGTTCAGCTCCTTGCCGGCGGCGCTGACGAAGACGATCGGGATGTGGCGGGTCTTGCCGGTGCCGCGCATCAGCTCCGCCAGTTCGAAGCCGTCCATGCCGGGCATCTGCACGTCCACGATGGCCAGCGCGAATTCGTGTTCCAGCAGCAGGGCGAGCGCTTCTTCGCCGGTGCGGGCCTGGTAGATCACGCGGTCGTCGGCGCGCACCAGGGCGTTCAGGGCGCGCAGGTTTTCCGGCAGGTCGTCTACCAGCAGGACATTGGTCGGTTCCATCAGTGCATCTCCAGCATCAGCAATAGCTGCTTGATTTGTTCCAGCGGCAGCACCAGGTCCGGCGGGCGGACGCGGATCGCCTCCAGCGGCATGACGCCGACATTGGCTTCTTCCGGGTCCTGCACCACCGTCAGGCCATCCGCCCTGCCGATGGCGGCCATGCCTTCCGCGCCGTCTTCATTGGCGCCCGTGAGCAGGATGCCCACCAGGCGGGTTCCGTAAACATCCGCCGCCGTTTCCATCGTAATGTCGATGGCGGGGCGTGCAAAGTGCAGTGGTGCGTCGCAACTGAGCGAAAAACTGCGGTCGTTTTCAAGCAGCAGGTGGTAACCGGCTGGCGCAAAGTACAGGGTACCCGCAATGATGTCTTCCTTGTCGCCCGCTTCGCGCACCGGCAGCTGCACCCTTTGCTGGAACACGTCCACCAGCTGGTTATGCCTACCACTTCTTACATGCAGAACGACGACTATCGGTAAGCGATAACCGCGAGGCAGTGCCGGCAGGATCTGCATCAATGCATTCACACCGCCGGCCGACGCGCCGATGACGACCGCCTCCGTGGTGCGGCCTTCTACAGCCATTTCCAGCGAAGGGACGGTTTGCATTATCTTTTCCTGAACAGGCGATCGCGCTTGGCGAGTACTTCGAACCTTGGGCCGTAGGAGGAGAAGTCGATGCTCTCCTTGGTCCCCAGGCCAAGGAAGCCGCGGTGGCACAGCGACTCGTGGAACAGACCGAGCGCCCTTTCCTGCAGCTTCTTGTTGAAGTAGATCATCACGTTGCGACAGCTGATGAATTGGGTTTCGGCGAACACCGAATCGGTGGCAAGGCTGTGGTCGGCGAATGTCACGTTCTCGCACAGCGAACGGTCGAACAGCGCCGCGTTGTAGGCGGCCGTGTAGTAGTCGGAAAAAGCGCGCTTGCCGCCGGCAGCCTGGTAGTTGGCGGTGTACGTGCGCATATTCTCCAGCGGGAATACGCCTTTCTTGGCTTTTTCCAGCGATTGCGGGTTGATGTCGGTGGCGTAGATGATGCTGCGTTCCAGCAGCCCTTCTTCTTTCAGCAGGATGGCGAGCGAATACACTTCTTCGCCGGTGCTGCAGCCGGCTACCCAGATTTTCAGCGAGGGATAGGTGCCCAGCACCGGCATCACGTGCTCGCGCAAGGCGATGTAATAAGTCGGGTCGCGGAACATTTCCGTGACGGGGATGGTGAGATACTGCAGCAGCTGGCTGAAGGCGCCCGGTTCGTGCAGCACGCGCGATTGCAATTGCGAGATGGTAGCGCAGCCCATTTCGCTCATGGCGTGCAGCACGCGGCGCTTCTGCGAGGCGCCAGTGTAGTCGCGGAAGTCGTAGCTGTAGCGCAGGAAGATCGCTTCCATCAACATGCGCAGCTCGATTTCCACGCTGCTGATCGGGGCGCCGTCGTTCATCACACCGTGTCCATGGCTGGCATCCACACCCGCAGCAGGGAGTACAGGCGGGACAGGTCGATTGGCTTGGCCAGGTAGTCGTTGGCGCCGGCGGCCAGGCATTGCTCCTGGTCGTCCTTCATGGCCTTGGCGGTGATGGCGATTACCGGCAGGCGAGCGAAGCGCGGGTCGGCGCGCAGGCGGCGCGTGGCTTCCAGGCCGTCCATGCCGGGCATCATGATGTCCATCAGCACCAGGTCGATGTCGGGTACCGCATCGAGCTTGTCGAGGGCTTCCCGGCCATTGCGGGCAATTTCCACCAATGCTCCCTTTTGCTCAATGGCGCTGGTGAGGGCGAAGATGTTGCGCACGTCGTCGTCCACCAGCAGGATGCGGCGGCCTTCGAATACGCGGTCGCGGCTGCGCACTGCCCTCAGCATGGTCTGCCGTTCGCTGGAGAGCTGGGACTCGACCTTGTGCAGGAACAGGGTCACTTCGTCCAGCAGGCGCTCCGGCGAGCGGGCGCCCTTGATGATGATGGAGCGCGAGTATTTCGACAGCTCGGCTTCTTCGGCGCGCGTCATGCTACGTCCAGTATAGACAATCACGGGCGGGAAGCTGGCGATCTCCTGCTGCGACATTTGCTGCAGCAGTTCGCTGCCCTGCATGTCGGGCAGCTTCAGGTCCATGATCATGCAGTCGAAGATAGTGGAACGCAGCTGTTCCAGGGCCTCCGCCCCACTGGCAACCGCGGTGATGGCGATGTCTTCGTCTTCGATCAGCCTGACCATGCTTTCGCGCTGGCGCGTGTCGTCTTCCACCAGCAGGATATGCTTGATCTTTTGCGTGAAGCGGCGTTCCAAGCGCTCGAACACGGCCAGCAACTGGTTGCGCTCGGCGGGCTTGCGCACGAAGCCGATGGCGCCGAGGTGCAGGGCCGCTTCGCCGCTGTCGGCGGCGCTGATCACGTGCACGGGAATGTGGCGGGTTTGCGGATTGTCCTTCAGTACCTGCAGCACCGACAGGCCGGAACGGTCCGGCAGGCGGATGTCGAGCATCACGGCTTGCGGCTGGTGTTCTTCAGCCAGTTGCAGGCCTTCTTCGGCAGTGAAGGCGACCAGGGCGCGGTAGTTCGCTTCGTGCGCCAGGTCGTACAGGATGCGGGCGAAGTCGGGGTCGTCCTCAACGATCAGGACCTTGCGCTCCGGCGGCGGGGCGGCGGCGCGGTCGTCGACGAAGGGGCGCAGCGTGGCGCCGGCATCGCCGGCTCCGGTGGGCGCAGCCGACCGGCCTGCCGCTGCCGGCAAGCCGGGCATGGCCTGGGCGGCGCCTGGCTGCGCGCCGGGGCAAGCGTCGGCTTGTGCTTGCGGCGCGGCGGCGGCCGGCGCGATGGACGGCGCCTCGTCCTGCGGTGCTGCGGCGGCCCACTGGGTTGGCAGCAGCAGTGTGAAGGTGCTGCCCTGCCCTTCCACGCTGGACACTTCGACTTCGCCGCCCAGCAGGCGCGCCAGGTCGCGCGAGATCGACAATCCCAAGCCGGTGCCGCCAAAGCGCCTGCTTGGCGTGCCATCGCCCTGCTGGAAGGCGTCGAAGATCGCGCCCTGCTGCTCCGCCCGGACGCCAACGCCGGTATCGATCACCGCAAAGCGCAGCATTCCCGCTTCTCCTGGCGACACGCGCAGGATCACCTTGCCGCGATCGGTAAACTTGACTGCGTTGGACAGCAGGTTCTTGAGGATCTGCTCCAGGCGCTGCCGGTCGGTATAGACCTTCGCCGGCAAGCCGGGCAGGAGATCGATCACGAATTCGAGCTGCTTGTGCTGTGCCAGCGGCGCGAAGGCGGCTTGCAGGTTGTCGATCACGGACTGCAGGACCACATCTTCCGGCGCCAGTTCCAGCTTACCCGCCTCCACCTTGGAGATGTCGAGGATATCGTTGATCAGCGCCAGAAGATCATTGCCCGCGTTGTAGATAGTCTGTGCAAACCGCACCTGCTCCTCATTGAGGTTGCCTTGCGCGTTATCGGCAAGCAGCTTGGCCAGGATCAGGGAACTGTTCAAGGGCGTGCGCAGTTCGTGCGACATATTTGCCAGGAATTGCGACTTGTACTCGCTGGCGCGCTCCAGGTCGCGCGCCCGCGCTTCGACATCGGCCCGCGCCGCGGCCAGGGCCGCGTTGCGCTGGTCCAGCAGTTCCGCCTGGGTCGCCAGCTTTTCGTTGCTCTGCTCCAGCTCCAGCTTCTGCGTTTCCAGGCTGGCCTGCGAGCGCTCCAGCACGCGCGACTGCTCTTCCAGTTCTTCATTGGCAGTGCGCAGTTCCTCCTGCTGCACCTGCAGTTCTTCGTTCAGCGACTGCGTTTCCGCCAGCACCTCAGCCAGGCGCTGGCGCGCCACCGTCGCCTCGATCGCCATGCCGACATTGCCCGCCACCAGCTCGAGGAAATCCAGCTCGCGCCGCCCCACATCGCGCAGGAAGCCCAGTTCCACCACGCCATTGACGCGGCCATCGCTATGCACCGGCAGCAGCACAAGCTGTTGCGGCACGCCATCGCCCAGCGACGACGACACCTTGATATAGCCGGCCGGCAGTTGCGCCAGGTGCATTGCGCGCCTTGTGCGCGCGGCCTGGCCGACCAGGCCCTCGCCGGGCATCAACTGCTGCCCCCTTGCTTCATCTTCATGGTCGAAGCCGTAGGCTGCCGTGCGGTCCAGCGAGCCATCCTGCTTCACCACGTAGAACGAAGCCACCGCCACATCCAGGTGGCGCGCCATGAACTCCAGCAACGTCGACGACAGCAGCGGCAGCGCCATCTGTCCGATGCCCTGCTCGGCGAGCTGGCTCTGGCCCTCGCGCAGCCAGGCCTGGTGCTGCAGCTGGTAGGCGTGCGTGTGCTGCTCCTGCAACGCATCGCGGTAGACGTCCGACAACCGCAGCAGGTCGCGCCGCCCAAGCCACGCCAGCAGGCTGCTCACAGCCAGGCTGACTGCAAGGAAGATCGCCACCGTCCAGAAGCCCACCACGCGCACCGCCTCGCCGCGATTGGCGCGCTGCCGCTCCTCATGCGCGATGAAGGCGCGGAACTGTTCGCGCAGGTCTTCCAGCGCCACCTTGGCGACGCCTGCACGCATCAGGCCGAGGTAGTCGCCCTGCTGGCGGCGGGCTGCGATCATCTGTTCCGCAGCCTGGCGCCATGCCTGATGCTGGGTGTTGATCTGGCGCAGGCGTTCGACCTGGGTAGTGTCGCCCTCCACCAGTTCGCGCAGCGAGGCCGTGGCGGCGTCGAAGCGCGGGCGCGCGGCGATGTAGGGGGTGAGGTAGGCTTCTTCGCCCGTCAGCAGGAAGCCGCGCATGCCGCTTTCCATGTCGACCGCCAGCTTGCGCAGTTCCTGCGCATTGCCGATCGCCCGTTCCGTGGATTCGACATCGCTCCAGGTACTCATCAGGTAGGCAAACAGCACCACGAAAATACCGGCAGCAACAATGCCGCCAAGCAGCGGTATTTTGACGTTGCGGTTCAGGATACGGCGAAAGCCCTGGTCATCGATGGTCGAACTTCTTGGCATGGAAATTGTCGGACTGTCATCGGGAATATCCCAGTGTACCCTTACGGCGGAGCTTGCGCGGCAATCGTGCGCGGGGGCTATAATTGCTTTCAAACCAATCACGCCCTATCGCCCATGCGCAAGATCCTGACTGTCGTGCCGCTGTTCCTGTTGGCTGGCTGCGTTAATGATTCCGCAAGCTTCTATGCGGACGGCACGCGCGAACACACGCTGACCGTGCGGCGGCAGCAGGAGTTCTTCTGGAAGGAAGATGCGCAGTACACACTGATGGCTGCGCGCCTGCCGGAATGCCAGCGTGCGATTCCCCTGGGCGAGATGCCGCTGGAAGACCTGGAGTTTGAACTGTTCGCCAGCGGCGATAACGTCTGGAGCCTGCGCGCCGGGAAGTACGTCTGGCAGGTGGAGACACAGGGCTGCACCCTGGTCTCCGAAGGCGGCAGCACCACCGCCACCGGCACAAAGCTGGGGACCTATGTGGCAGAGGGCAAAAAGACCAGAATGCGTTTCGATGCGGAGGCGGCGCCAGCGCCAGCACCCGCCGCCCCACCGCCCGGCCAATAGGCTTACGCCGCCTTTTCGCTGTCGAGATGGGATAGCTGGTAGTCGTTGTAGCGGCCACCGGCGGCGGCGCCTTGCGGCACGATCAGTTCCAGCGCTTCCAGGTCGGATTGCGGCAGCACCGCATCGAGCGCGCCCAGCGCTTCCTGCAGTCGGGTGCGCGTGCGGGCGCCGACCAGGGGCACGATGTCGGTGCCCTGCGCCATCACCCATGCGATCGCCAGCTGCGCCACGCTGATGCCCCGGGCCTGCGCCACGGCGCGCATGCGCTCCACCAGCTCCAGGTTGTGCTTCAGGTTCTCGCCTTGGAAGCGCGGGCTGTAGAGGCCACGGAAATCCTGCTCTCCTTCCCGCTGCGCATTCCAATGGCCGCTGATCAGGCCGCGCGACAGCACACCATACGCGGTAATGCCTACGCCCAGCTCGCGCGCCGTTTGCAGCAAACCGTTTTCGATACCGCGCGAGATCATCGAATACTCGATCTGCACGTCGGCAATCGGGTGTACGGCATGGGCACGGCGCAAGGTGTCGGCATTCACCTCAGACAGGCCGATGTGGCGCACATGGCCCTTGCGCACCTGTTCCGCGATGGCGCCGACGGTGTCCTCTATCGGTGTGGCGGGGTCGAGACGGGAGGGGCGGTAGATGTCGATATAGTCGGTGCCGAGGCGGCGCAGCGAATAGGCCAGGAAGTTGGCCACGGCCTGCGGGCGCGAATCGTAGCCGGTAAAGCCGCCGTCCGGATCGCGCAGGGCGCCGAACTTCACGCTGAGCTGCACCTCCTCGCGGCGGCGGCCCTGCAGCGCCTCGCCCAGCAGCATTTCATTGTGGCCCATGCCGTAGAAGTCGCCGGTGTCGAGCAGGCTGACGCCGGCGTCCAGCGCGGCGTGGATGGTGGCCACGCTTTCGGCGCGGTCGGCCGGGCCGTACAGGTCGGACATGCCCATCAGGCCCAGGCCGAGCTGGGAGGTATGCGGGCCGGTGCTGCCAAGTTCGCGGGTTTCCATTGTGGTCTCCAAGGTGGGGTTTCGATGGAAGCCATTGTGCTATTATCGAATCCAACAATAAATGCGGCGTTTGCTACATCTTTATTTAGCGATAGATAACAATGGACCAGCTAAAGGCCATGCAGGTCTTCCTGGCGGTGGCTGACAGCAAGAGCTTCACCCAGGCCGCCGAACAGCTCGACCTGCCCCGCCCCAGCGTCACCAATGCCGTGCAGGCCATCGAGCAGCAGCTCGGCGTGCGGCTGCTCCAGCGCACCACGCGCAAGGTGAGCCTGACGGTTGAAGGGCAGCTTTACGTGGAGCGTTGCCGTGCACTGCTCAATGAGCTGGAAGACATCAATGCCCTGTTCCTGTCCGATGGGCGCAAGCCGTCCGGCACGATCCGGGTCGACCTGCCGGAACGCATCGCGCGCCTGAGCGTGATTCCCGCACTGCCGGATTTCTTCGCGCGCTACCCGGAGATCAGGCTTCGCGTCGGGGCCAATGACCGCATGGTGGACCTGGTGGGGGAAGGGATTGATTGCGCGGTGCGGGCGGGGGTGCTGCGGGATTCGACTTTGGTGGCCAGGCCGCTGGGGGCGATGATGCAGCTGAATGTGGCGTCGCCTTCCTACCTTGCCGCGCATGGAACGCCCCGTACCCTGGAGGATTTGCGCGAGCATTGGGCGGTCAATTACTTCTCCAGCCAGACGGGACGCGATTTGCCGTGGGAGTATGTGGTGGATGGGGAGGTGAGGACGCTGCCGGTGCGCAGCCGCGTGTCGGTGGGGAGCTCGGAGGCTTACCTGGGGGCCTGCCTGGCGGGCATCGGCTTGGTGCAGATTCCGCTGCCGGGGATTGAAGCCTTGCTGGAACGGGGGGAGCTGGTGGAAGTGCTGCCTGGTTGGCGGCCGGCGCCGATGCCCGTGTCGATTATCTATTCGCACAACCGGCATTTGTCGCCGCGGGTGCGGGTCTTCGTGGATTGGCTGGCGGAGGTGCTGCGGCTGGGCTGAGGAAAGCGGTAGACCGGTGTCCGACCCTCAGGGTCAGACACCTGGCGTGCTGCGGCCACCGGGGTTTGCCCCTTTCAGCGGTTTAGATGCCGGCGCGAAGGACGTCACCCAACGGCAACCCCGCCGGCAACTTCGGCAACAACTTCTGCGCCTGCGCCAGGTTGCGCTGCCTGAACCCATCCGGCGCATTGGCAAAATCCTGCGCCAGCGCCGCGGCGGCAGCTTCGATCCGCGTGCCATCGCCCGGCGTGGTGTCGATCAGCGCCGACAGGTACGTCGCGCCCCACTGGATCCGCGTCGCCGGCCCCACAGCCGAACGCCACGCCTTCTCGTACCAATCCAGCATGCCCGGCAGGTCCGCCCGGCGCTTGGCCGCTGACGCGAGGCTCAGCTTGAAATAGTACGGCGCATGCGACTCCGTCAGCACCGACTGCAGCAAGGCTTCCGCCTCCGCATGCAGCCCGGCGTCATTCAACGCGCTCACCGCCGTATTGACCAACGTATGGCGGCCATACTTGTCGTCCACCAGCGCCAGCGCCTGCTCCACGCGCGTACGCACAAGCTGCGGCAAGCCTTCCGCCGCATAACCCATGCGCGACATGCGCACCTGCAAGCGCACCGCAGTCAAACGGTCCGGCGCCGACAGCCACATATCCTCAGCCCACACTTGCGCAGCCGCCGCCATGGCAGCGGCCAGTTCGGCATGCCGCGCCGGCGCAGCGCGCACCAGCTGGTGGCCGCTATTGCCGAAAATGTCCATATTGGCGCGCGCCACGCGCGCATCGCCCAGCACCTTCAACAGGAACTCCGGCGACGCAGCATCCGCCACGCGGCCAGCCTGCGCCACCATCGCGTGCAGGCGCAGGCGGATTGCAGCGTCTTCGACCTGGCGCGCTGCAGCCGGCGCTTCACCGGTCACCGCAGCAGCGGCCAGTTGCGACAGGGTGGTCAAGGTCACGCCCAGGTCGCGGCCGTGCAGCAGCACGCCTTCGTCGGTATCCCACGAGTAGTTCGACAACAGGGTCCATTCGGACGGCGACAGGGGGCGCGTGCCATCCAGCGCGGCAGTCATCGATTCGCCCGCGGTATGGCCGGCAAAACGGGCCGCCATCAGGGCCTCGCCAAACAGTTCGCCATCGAGCTCGCACGGCAGGCGCGTGATCTCGCTGCCGTCCGGGCGGTACAACACCATGGTTGGATAGCTGCGCAGCTTCAGGCGCTCCGCCATCGCCTGGGCATTCGGGCTGTCGCCATCGAGCTGCATCGCGACCATGCTTTGCAGCCTGGCCGGAAAGTCTTCGCGGCCGAAGATTTCATACTTGACCCGGTTGCACGGCGGGCACCATACGGCGCCCCAGTACAGGAACAGCGGCCGGCCGGCAGCGCGGCCTGCTTCCAGTGCGGCGTCGAAACCGCCTTCGAACCATTCGATAGCGTTAGCCATGGATCAGGACTCGCGTGCCAGTGCCAGGAATTCGGTGCGCATTGCCAGGTTAGGCTGCAGTTCGCCCAGCATGGCGGAAGTCACGGTTTCTTCGCCGGCGGTGCGGATGCCGCGCGATTCCATGCAAAGGTGGCGGCACTTGACCACCACGCCCACGGCCTTCGGTTCCAGCACGGTCATCAGCGCTTCGGCGATCTGCATGGTCATGCGCTCCTGCACCTGCAGGCGCTTGGAGAACACGTCCACCAGGCGGGTCAGCTTGGACAAACCGACAATCTTGCCATTTGGGACATAGCCTACGGTAGCCTTGCCGAAGAACGGCGCCAGGTGGTGCTCGCAATGGCTGTACACCGGGATGTTCTTCACCACGATCAGTTCGTTGTACTGCTCGGCGCCATCCTCGAAAGCCTTCAGCACTTCCGCCGGATCCTGGCCGTAGCCCGACACCCAGTGCTTCCACGCCTTGTGCACGCGGTGCGGGGTTTCGATCAGGCCTGGGCGGTCCGGGTCTTCGCCCAGGTGCTCCAGCAGGCGGCGCCAGTCGGCTTCGGTGAATACTTCTTTAGTCATGATTGCAAGAACCGTGGAATGTGGAATCTAATCCACCAGTATACAGCGTTCAGGGTCGGTTCGCTGCCAGCAGCTCACTGGCGATGGAAACCGTATGCGTCAATGCCGGCCACTCGTCATCGGGGCCGAACCAGCGCGCATCGCTGATCTCATTGGGGTCGGTGACGATCTCGCCGTCCAGGTATTCGGCGGTGAAGGCGATCATCAGCGAATGCGGGAAAGGCCAGGACTGGCTGCCGAAATACTTCAGGTTGTGCACGCGCAGGCCGACTTCTTCAAACACTTCGCGGTGCACCGCCTCTTCCACCGATTCGCCGGCCTCGAGGAAGCCCGCCAGCGCCGTGTAGCGCTTGTACGGCGAGTTGGCATGCGCCGCCAGCAGCCGCTGGCTGCCTTTCCTGATCAGCACCATCATGGCCGGCGAAATGCGCGGATAGGCGAGGTGGCCGCAGGAGGTGCAGCGCATGGCGCGCTCGCCTGGCGCCAGCAGCATCGGCGAGCCGCACGCGCCGCAGAAGCGGTGGGTGCGCGCCCATTCGGCGATCTGGAAAGCGCGTCCTGCGACGCCGAGCAGGCCATCGTCGACGGCGCCGAACAATGCGCGCAAGCCGACGTAGGCATGGCCTTCCAGCGGCGGCGTGTCATGCGGCGCCTGCGCCACTTGCCAGAAGCGCCCTTCCCAGGTACCGAGCGGCATGGCGCCGGCCAGTTCCAGCCCGGCGGCAAGCAGTTCCGCATGCGGCGGCAGGGCCAGGCTTTCCTCCCGCAGCAGCAGCCGGTCCTTGTGAAAGACCAGGGTCTGGATATGTGCAGCGGGGGCGGATTGGATCAGGGGCAGGAAACCGGCAGGGGTCTGTAGCATGGCGTTCAATATAGTCCTGGCAACAGGCCGATCATACTTGAACTTCTATCGGGGCGAGCGGATGGCTTCGATTACCTGCGCCGCCTTCAGTTTCTTGCCGATCTTGTGGCCGGCCTGCTTGAATTCACGCAAGGCACGGTCGATCTCGGCCTCGCTCGGTTTCAGCGGCGCCAGCGATTTCGCCAGCAGCGGGAGGATCTCCTTGCGCATAAAACGCGGCCCCGAGGCGATGAGCTGCCAGATCAGCAAGCCAAAGCCGGCCACCATGCCGGCCAGGAAGCCCGGCGGGCCGTATTCCGGCGATATGGCGGCGCCGATGGCGGGAACCATGAAGCATAAGCCGATGCCGCCGGCAATTGCCAGCGCAACACCGCCATCCATGCGCGTCGTTGCGAAGTGGTGTTCCACTTTGGGCGACAGCAGGTTGATCGGTGAGAAAACCAGCCCCATTCTTTCTTCCGCCGACAGCAGGTGCGGCGCGGTCTTGACGCGCACTTCAAGCGCCAGGCGCGCTTCCAGGTCCGCATCCAGGCCGGGGTAGGTTTCCCGCTTCAGGCTTTCCAGGGATGCCGAGCTTTTCGAGATGCCGTTGTAGGCCTTCACGTCGGCGTCGCTGAACGCGCCGCAACCGGTGCAGGTGCGCTGGTGCCCGACCAGTTTGCCTTCACCAAAGCTGATGTAATAAACATGGCCGACCGAACCGATACGGGTCATGCGGAAGGCGCGTGGCACCCGGCATACACCGCAGAAGTCGGCCACATATCCCAGTGGACGGCGCGTAATCTTGCGACCCCAGACAATGAACATGATATTTTCTTGTAGGAAATAAATATCAAATCATGAACGGTCGTGTATTTTATGTCAATTAGGACTATTACTTGTGTCGCATATACAGCACCCAGGGCAAGCCAACCAGGACGGCCAGCCACGGGAAGCGGGCAATGATGTTGGCGCAGGCGACAACCAGCAGGCTGAGTGCCGCGATCGCGATGGCGAGGCCGATGCGTTCCGTCCATTTGCCGCCGATGCGAGGCTGCGCCTCGGTGGCCGGGACCAGGACGGCTGGCGCAAGCTGGGCGGGGACCGGGGCCGGTACCGGCTGCAGCGGCGGCGGTGGACTGGCCAGGCGTTCTGCCGAATGCCGCGTGGCCGTGCCTGCGCCGATATTTGCGGCACGTAGCAGGACTTCCCCGACCCAGCCCTCGAGCCGCCTGCCCCAATGCTCGACAGCCGCCGCACCCGCTTCGTCCAGGTGCTGGTAGTAGCTGCTGTCGTTCTTGGGGTGGCTGTCGTTGTCGAATTTTCCCTGCTCCCGGTCCAGCGTCGCCAGCACCCGGTGCGCCAGCGAGTCGGCGCCCGTAGCGACGAACAGCGGCATCGTCGACCATGCTGCGCCCTCCCTGACGTCAACGCAATAGGGTTCGGGGGGCACGGAAGCCGAAGGCACCGGCCTGTCCAGGTCTGCGGCAATCGCGGCGGCCAGCTGCCTCCAGTCCGTGTGCGGCACATCGGGCTGGCCCGGCCGCTCGCCAAGGTAGAGATAGCAATCGATGTCGCCGGCATAATTGGCCGCGTTGGGGATATGCTGGCCGCCGGCATTCCACGCGGCCCGCTCTTCGCCGATAGCCCAGAGCTGGTAGCGGCCAGGGTAGTGGACCGCCACCACCTGGCTGCCGTTCCCCAGGGCCTGCGGCGCCTCCACGGCAAGGGCCGCAGCCGGGTGCAGCGACAGGCCCGTAGCCCCGCCTTGCGCCAGGATGGCCAGCCACTGGGTGAAATCATCCGCCAGCAAGGCATTTCCCGCGCGGTCCCTGAACTGCAGCCGCGCGCCGAGGAAAATCCCGTGCCGGTACCAGTCCTCGAGCGCATTCTCCTTGCGCAGGAACCTGCTGCCATAGCTGACCAGGGCGACCTGGCGCTGCATCGACTCCCGTTCGCGCCTCATCTGGTCCAGTTCATTTGATACAGGTCGCGCTGGATCTCGCTCGCCAGCAGGGGCGACAGGGAACGCCACTGCGCCCCGGCCAGGCCGCAGCGCCTGATCGTATGGATCGCCGCCGGGTCGGCGCGTTCACCTACAAACCATTCGCCTTCCAGGGAGAGGAAGACCGTCTGGCCGCCATCGAGCGTCTTGACGAAGGAATCGATGTTGCCGCCGTCCCCCACTTCGCGCTCCCAGCCGCGGTTTTCCAGGCCCAGCAAAGCGCCGGTGCTGACTTTGCGGTCCTGCCATTCGGGCAGGGTGCTGCCGTCGAGCGTCGGTTCGTCGAGGCGGTAGGTAGCGCGGCCCAGTTGTTCGAAGGGCTGCAGGATTTCATAATCCGCAAACAGCTGTGCAAACGCCAGCGCATCGGCATCGGCCAGTTCGAGGCGGTGCGGGATGCCTATCTTCGCATCCGGCGCCAGTTGCAAGCCACTGTCCTCAACGTCGGCGTAGCACAGGTCTTCAGCGACGCGAAACGGGGCGGCAAGCTTGCCGTTCGCGTCGTAGCTGCCCCAAGCCAGGCGCAGCACCAGGTGACGCAGCAGCGGATGGCGCACCAGCAGGGATTCGAATTCCTCCACCGTCCAGCGGCGCTGGCTGCACATCGCGTCCTCCAGGCGGCAGACCTGGGCACTGGCCACGTTCCTGGCCTGCTTCCTGAGGTCCTTGTAGCGCTGGGACGACGCCTTGGCGATCGCTTCGTCGTCCTTGCTGTTCGGCTTGGGCAGGTCCTTGATCCGCTTGCCGTCGCTGCCGCACACATAGGGCAGCAAATGCTCGTCGAAACGCACGGTGAAGGCGCGCGGCCCGAAGTCGAGCAGCAGGCGGCCATCCCCGTCCAGGCCCAGGTCGGGTACCGTGCGGTCGGCCAGTTGCTCCATGCTGAGGCCACGCTGCTCCGCGAGGTCCTCCATCATTTCTTCCGCACGCTCCCGCAGATCGTTGTAGCGTGTCTGCTCGCTCAGCTGGTGCAGGTACATCAAGGCTACGTCGGAGCCGATCTGCACCAGCATTTCCATCGCATCGTAGGCACGCACGCGGATCTGCGCGGCGCGCCACTGCTTCAATGCGACATTCAGCTGGCGCGCGGTTTCGTCGTTTCCGATCACGCCCTGCATCCAGAAGATCCAGCGCTCCTTGGGCGGTGTATCGCTGTCGCGCCACCATTCGAATAAGGCCTGGCCGAATTTGGCCAGCGATTCCGGCGTCAATGCGTCCCGCAGTGCGAGCAAGCCGCTGAACGGGGCGTCCTGCTTGCACAGCGCCATCATGGTCAGCACGTGCGGCAAGGTGTCGAGCGGCAGCGCCTTGCCGTTCGATTTCAGGTACATGCGTGGAAGCCCGGCGATGTGCAGGCTCTTTGGCGGCGCCGGGAGCTTGTCAGGCAACCACTCGCGCTGCGGTTCGGACAGCATGGCCTGCAGCGCTTCCGCGGCGGCGCTTCCGTAGCGTGCGGCCTGCCCTGCCACAGCCGCCTCGTGGCCGTTACCGGCCAAATGTCGCAGGGCGTTCTGGGCGATGAATCGTTGGGCGGGATCTGCGCCGAATGCTGCAGGGAGCAGTCCCCGCGCCGCAGCGGCCGGATAGGCGAGCAGCCAGTCGCCCGCCTCCTCCTTGAGCCAACGGTTGGCGTAGAAGCCGCTTGCGATGGACATCGCGAGTGCGTCGCATTCGATGCATGCGGCCAGCGCCATCGAATACCGCGATGCCGTCGGGTAGACCCGCAGGAAGGCGGGCAAGCCCGCCGTGCCCAGCCAGGCAAACAAGGCCGCCAGCTTGTAGGCGTGGCGCAGGCTCGCGCCCGGCATCCGGCAGAAGACCTCGCCGGCCAGTTTTCTTGGCAGAACGCGCAGGAAACTTGCGGTGTACCATCCAGAAACAGGCGGCGTCCCGAAGTCATCCTCGCTGACGGTGCCGGCCGCGATAACGCGTCCGATCGCCGCCGGTTCAATACCGACAGCCCACAGCACTTTCCGCGACAAGTCCCAGCTTGCGCCTTCCGGCGGCAAAGCGGTATGCAGGTATTTGAGCTCGTACTGCTCCGGCTCCCTCATTTCCAGGCTTTCGCTGCCGTTCCATTTCGTCCAATCCAGCATGGGCACATCGTGGATCGGCTCCAGCGCCAGCACGGGAACGCGTGAGGGCTCGCGGTGCGCCCAGGGGAGCTCGCGCAGCACCAGCGGGAGCTCCGCCGGTGTGGCTTCTTCCGCGGCATCGGCAACTTCCAGCAAGCGTTCCAGCGTGTTCGCCTGCGCTTCGCTGGCATGCGACCGTAACAGCGGCAGGCAGGCAGGGTCCTGGCCCAGGATCTCCTGGATCAGCAGAGCCGCCGGCTGCTTTTTCGAAGGATTCGCATCGAGCAGCTTGCGCAGCACGACAATCGGCCATTTCTTTGCCTGCTTCAGGACCAGCGGGCGGAACTCGGCGCTGCGGTGCCGCTCGACCACCGCGTCGACCGCTTGCTCGCTGTGGATGTTCAGCAGCGCCGTCTGCACCGCGGGCGGACTGTAATGCTTCGATTCGATCCAGTGCACGAAGAGCGGCAAGGCCTCAGCGCCATGCACGTCGAGCAAGTGGAAGGCTGACGGCACCCAGTTGTCCCTGCCCAGCAGGGCCTTGTGCCGCGCATGATGGTCTTCGAATCCGGCACCGGCCGGGAACAGGCCCGGCTCGTCGACGAAGAGATCAAGCCATTCCTGCATGCCCTTGGTCCACTGGACTTTGCCGTCAGGCGCCGCCAGCAGGGGGTCCGCTTTCGTTTGTCGTGCCATCAAATAACTCCTGGTTTCAAGCCGAACGTGAGACTTCGGCAAGTAAAAGGTATAGCGTTGCCAGTTTTCCCGGCAATGGCTGCTTGTCGGGCGCCTGCATCAGGGCCACTGACTCACGCAGCAATCTGGCTGCGGCGGGGAGCCCGTTGCCCTCCAGGATCGCGGCAAGTTCCGCCGCCTCTTGCAGGGCTCCGGCCGCCTGGTGACGCAGGCCTTGCCGCATCCAGCGGCTGATCAGCGCATTCACCTTGTTGGCCAGTTCCACCAGCGCCGGCGGCTGGTGCAGCAGCGCAGCAGGAGCAAGGTCGCGCGCTGCCGCCGATTCAACATCCGGCACCACGGCGCGCTGTTCGGTCAGGATGGCAAATGGTTCGATGACCGCCAGCCCGGCTTCCAGCATGACTGTTCCCGAAACTGCAAGCGGCGCGCCGAACTCCCCGGACAAGGCGCCTGCCAGTGCATCGATGGCATGCGGTGCGGCCGGGTTGTGGTGTTTCCGCAGGAGCAAACGCTGCCCCGGCTCATCCTCGGCAATGCGCTGGCCGATCTCGATCCAGGCCGAGAGTGTCTGGCGCGCAGCATTCCACTCGCAGTCGCCAACCTGCGCCACCGGCACGATGTGCATGTGCTCAATCGCCTGCAGCGGCCGGGCGAAGTCCGGCACGGCATTCAGCAGGTAGTCGCGCAAGCCTTCCGCTGAAGATTGGCGAAGCGGCGCTGCCAAGTCATCCCATGCCTTGGGCGACAAAGGCAGGACATTGGTCTGGCGCGCACCCGCCGCAATCTCCAACGCACCATTGGCACGGCGTCGCGCGCCGCTGGTGACGACTTGGCTGGCAGCCAGCCTTTCCACCGCCTGGCCAGCAGTCCTGCGCGACCTGACGGCGATGCCCGGTTCCCCGGCCTTCGGCTTGGGCCAGCTGCGCTCGACCACCGTCACCGCAAGGGTATCGGGGTCGGCGAATACCAGCAGCGCGCCTTCCATTTCGTCGTCGGCCCAGAGCTGTGCACCGAGCGACACCAGGCGCAAATGATCCAGCGCCACTTCGCCCTTGACCCCGATGCCGAGCAACTGGTTCACCGGCACTGCCGGCAACTGCCCCGCGGCAGCCTGGCCATCCGCCAGCACCGCGGCGGCCAGGCGCGCATGCAGGGCCGCCAGCGCCGACAGCAGCATCTTCGGATCGAAGCGGCTCGAGCGCGCGTGCTGTGCCAGCATCAGGTCCTTGATGCCGTGCACGGCCTCGCCAATCCAGCACCACCCCAATTGCGCGGCCAATGCCAGGAGTTCTTCGAAGCGCGCCTCCAGTGCCAGCACCGGCTGGCTGGAACCGTCAAGCCAGACCTGCAGCGCCAGGGCATGCGTCCGTTCCAGCAGGGTTGCGGCGGCCGGCGTACCGAGCTGGCGCACAGGCGCAGCCTCACCCCCGGACTGTGCACTGGCCAGGGTCACGCTGGCTTCGGCAAATCCCGGCGACTTCAGCTCCGCCTGCGCAAAAGCCCACACCGCCAGGATGATGTGGGCGCACCCACTGCCTTCCTTGCAATCGCAGCGGGCGTGCGTCAGGCTGCTGCGCGAAAAGAAGCGCACATTGCACATCGGCAGGCCGGCACTCGGAACGGGCGCCGCTTCCTGCCATGCAATGAGCTTGACCACCGGCTGCGCCACCGCCAGCTTCATGGCTTGCGCCAGCGTCGAGGCAGGAATAGTTTCGGCCATCGTGGCTGCGAAATGCGATGGCGACCATGAACCGGCATTGTCAACAGGTCCGCTCTCCTGCTGGCCCTGGGCCTGCGCCTGGTACGCCAGTACCAGCGTCACGCGGTGGCGGCACAAGCCGCTGGCCGGGCAGGTGCAGCTGGCGTCGCGCAGCGTGCTGTTGGGGCCGAGCACCGTGCTATGGCCGTCGGCATAGGCGGCGCGGATCGAGCCGTCCTCCAGCTCCTCGAGCGCCGGCAGCTTGCCTTCGGCGACATCCTTCTGCGCGCGCTTGACGAAGCCCGCGTTGGCCAGGGCGGTCAGCGCCTCGGGCGTCAGCTCCAGCAGGTCGGTCCGGCGAGCGTTCATCCGCGCACCTTCTCGGCCAGCCAGGCTGCCAGTTGTCCGGGCGTCATCGCGCCGACGTGCGCACCTTCGCGCACCAGGCGGGCCGCCATATCGCGGTCGTAGCAGGGATCGGCGTGCGAGTCCAGTGCTGCCAGCCCTAGCACCGTCACGCCGGATTGCACCAGCGCCTTGATGCGGCGTACCAGTTCGTTCTCGGGACCGCCTTCGAAGAAGTCGCTGACCAGCACCACCACCGTGCGCTGCGGATTCTCGACCAGCGACTGCGCATAGCCCACCGCCCTCGCAATATCAGTGCCTCCGCCCAGTTGCACCTTCATCAGCAGCTCAACCGGGTCGGACACGTCCGAGCTCAGGTCGACCACCTCGGTATCGAAGGCCACCAGGCGCGTGCGCATGCCCGGCAGGTTCCACAGGCAGGACGCCATCACTGCGGAATGGATTACCGAGTCGACCATCGATCCGCTCTGGTCGATCAGCAGGCAGATATCCCAGCGTTCGGTGTGGCGCCGCACGCGGCTCATGAAGATCGGCGTCTCCATGAACAGTTTGTTGCGCTGCGGGTCCCACCGGTGCAGGTTGCCTTGCACCGTGCGCTTGAAATCGAAATTGCGCGCCACCTTCAGCATGGAGCGGCGGCGCCGGTCGCGCGCGCCGGAAAACGCCTGCCGCACCTCAGTTGCCAACTTCTCCATGATCTGCCGCACCACCTCTGCCACCAGCCTGCGCGCCGCCGCCAGCACCTCGGGATTCATCAGGTGTTTGGTGTGCAGTACCGCGCGCAGCAGCGATTCCGACGGCTCGATGCGCTCCAGCACCTCCAGGTTGGTGACCACTTCATCGATGCCGTACAGTTCAACCGCGTCGCTCTCCAGGCGTTCGATCACTTCTTTCGGGAACAGCTCATGGATTGTGTTGATCCAGTCCGGCGTGGAAAGCTGCGACGGGCCCAGCCCTGCGCGGCGTTCACCGCGCGCGGCGATGTCGTCATCGCGCCCGTAAAGCCAGTCCAGGGCCATGTCCGCCGAGCGGGCCTCGCCGGACAAGCCACCCAGTGCAGGTGCCGCCGCTTCGCCGAGCAGCAGGCGCCAACGGGTCAGTGAATTGGGAATCTTCAAACTCATGTTGCCAATCCCCAGGAGGCAAGTTTGCTCAGCGCGGCCTGTTCCATAAGCGCCGCCTTGGCCAGTGCTTCCGCGTCGGCGCCAGGGAAGTGCGCGGTCAGCGCCCGCCGCGGCAGATGCCCGGCATGATGCTGGGCGAGCACGGCGTCGGCCAGCATGCCGCGTTCCTGTGGCGGCAGCCAGCCAAAAGCATTGCGCATGGCCGGCAAGGCGAGTACGAAATCGATGTCGTCCATCGACGTTACCATGGCGTCGAGTCCGGCAACGAAATGCGGCTCCTGTACCAGTTCATCGCGCGCCAAGGCCAGCATGCCAGCCAGCGCATCCCCCGCCTGGCCGGGCGGAATTTCCCCAAGCAAGGCCAAGGCCTGTGCGATCGCTTCGCCGCCGACGGCGGAGCGCCCGGCATGCAGGCTGGCCACTCCTCCCAGCGCCGCGCCGCGGCTGACCGGAGCGCAGCGCGGGTCCGCAAGCTTGCGCTTCCATACAGCCAGTGCACGTTCAGGTTCCACCTGCAAAGGCAGCGCGGCATCCCCGGCCAGCGCATCGCGTGCCACCTGGCGCAAGGCGAGGTAGCCCTGGATATGCGCACTGAGTTCGGCCGGCGGCACGGGGCCCATGACTTCCAGCAGCCACAAGGCGCGGTCGTAGGCGGCCGCTATGACGGTGCACAGGATGGGTGCGCCCGCCATGCCGAGCGGCTGCCCATGGCGCAACAGGGAATGCAGCACCGGCAGCGCAGTGCCGAAGGCTTCAAAGCGGGGCTCGCCGCCGACCGCAACTTCGAGTTCTGCCAGGATGCTGCCGCTCATGCTGGCCAGGCCGGCAAAGGCAGCCTTGTTCAGGGCTTCGGCCAGTTGCGTGAAACGGCTTTCGCCATTGGCGCGTCCCGCAGCGCGAAGGCGTTCTTCCAGCTTCATGCGCGCCGCGTCTTCCAGCGTGGCGCCATAGGCAGCAGCTTCGATCAGCGCCGCGCGCTGCTCCAGCGGCGCCCGCAGCGACCATTCTTCGCGCCGCTCGCCGGACAGCGCCAGGCCGGGGCCGGAGCGCCGGTCGATACCAGGAATGTCCAGCAGCAGCAAGCGGTGCAGCACCCGGCTCTTGGCGCGGTCAGCAGAGGCGAACAGGTCGAGCTCCAGGTCGCATGGAAGCTTGATGCCCCGCGCTTCGAGTTCCGTCTCGACCGCCAGCACCAGCGGCGGCTGCGGCGTGCCGGGAGCCAGCTTGCCTGCAACATCGCCCGCCAGCACGTCCATGACTTCGACCAGGACCGGGTCGGTGCCGAAGCGCAGCGGCCCGCGATAGGTCCACGGCAGGGGCGCCTCCAGCGCATCCTTGACCAGCGAGCCAGCCAGCGCATCGAGCCAGTCGCAGCGTGCCGGCACCGCGTGGCCGCGCAGGCGTGCCAGGGCGTCGGCCCGGGCGTGCACGGCAATCAGGTCGGCGGTCGATGCCGCCAGCTTCCTGTTGCGCAGGCGCTGTATCACGCGCTGCAACAATGCGGTGCCGGCGCCCTGCATGCCCTCCTCCCATGCCAGCTGGTAGAAGTAAGGGGAAGGCATTCCCGATGCGTAGCCGGTGAAGGAATCGAGCCGCTTGAAGGTATAGGGAACCAGGTAGGAGCCGTAACGCATCGCCCCGGCAGCGTCGTCCGGCGGCAGCGGCAGCTCGGGCGGCTGAGCGCCGTCCTCGATGCGCCATGCGCGTTGCAGTGCCGGCGCATGGTAGCCGCCGCACACGACCAGCACTGGTCCTTCGCCGCGCGCCATCGCCCAGGCGATCCAGCGCGCCATCATGCGTTCGCGGGCCTGGTTGCCGATGGAACCGGCGTCACCGGCCCGCAGGTGCTCGAAATGGGTGGACAGGCTTTGCTCCAGCAGCTCCAGGGAATCCTGTTGCTCGAACAGCGTGTCCCACAGCGCATCCCGGCTATCGACCGCCATCCTGCTGCGCAGCGCGTCCTCATAGGCTGCGGCGCGTTCAGCCTCCTCTTCATCGCCCACGTCGGCATAGCGATTGAGCACGTCGGCAAACGCGTCGTCCCAGGCCGGCAGGTCGATGAAGCGCACCTGCGCGCCGCTTTCACGTCCGGCGGCCAGCGCCTGCCATTCCGGCGAATGCTCGGCAAACGGCGACCAGGACGCGCGGTGCCCGGCCTCCGAGGACAGGAAACTGTAGATCGCCAGCGGCAGCTTGTGCGGCAGGTACAACTGCTCCAGCTTGTCGTTGAAGTCGGCCGGGCCTTCGATCAGCACGTAGGCCGGCCGCACGCAGCGGATCTTGTGCGCCACCAGCCGCGCGCAAGCGGGGCTGTGATGGCGCACGCCGATGATGACTGGCTCCGTCACGGCAAACGATGCCTTGCCTCGAAATAGGCCTGCCAGTGGACGCCGCTCTTCCGCGCCACCTTCTGCTCGAAGTAGCGGCGCAGCTTGGCGCGGTCGTCGGCATTGTCCTTGACTACGGTGCCGGCAATGCAGTCGACCAGGTCGGCCGGGCTGCCGTCGCGCTGCTCAAGGAACCAGGCGCGCACGCCGACAGCATGGGCGACGTTGACTGCTTCGGCGGTCGACATGACAGCCGTCAGCCGGTCCATGGCGGCATCGCCGGCATGCGCGTGCGCAGCGCCGCGCAGGTCGCGGAAGGTGGTCACCAGCAGTTCCAGCACCGGTGCCGGCAAGCTGCGCGGGATGGCGCTCTTCTCCAGCAGGCGGGCGGAAGCCTCTTTCACCAGCGCCAGCTCATGCTCGAAGTCGAGGATCGGGAATACCGTCTCAAAATCGAAACGGCGCTTGAGCGCCGCGCTCATTTCATTCACGCCGCGATCGCGCGTGTTGGCGGTGGCGATGATATTGAAGCCGTCGCGCGCATATAGCATGCCGTCCTCGCCCGCCAGTTCCGGCACGCTCATGACACGGTCCGACAGCATGCCAAGCAGGCAGTCCTGCACTTCCAGCGGGGCGCGCGTGATTTCTTCGAAGCGCACGACTTGGCCGTCGCGCATGCCCTGGTACAGCGGAGCCGGCACCAGTGCGCGCGGGCTCGGTCCCTCGTTGATCAGCAGGGCGTAGTTCCAGGAATACTTGATCTGGTCCTCGGTGATCGACGCGCCGCCCTGGATGGTCAAGGTCGATTTGCCGCAGATGGCGGTGGCCAGCAGCTCGGACAGCAGCGACTTCGCCGTGCCCGGCTCCCCCACCAGCATCAGGCCGCGGCCGGTGGCCAACGTGACCAGCATGCGCTCGATCGATGCGGCAGGCGCCACGATCTTGCGTTCCACATTCAGCTCGGCGTCGCCCAGGATGAATTTGCGCGCGGCGGTCAGGCTCAGCGCCCAGCCGGGCGGGCGCGGGCCAGTCTCGTTCTCGCGCAGGCGTTGCAGTTCCTGCGCGTGGAGGATTTCGGCTGGCGGGCGCTGCAATGCCGGCGCCGCGGCGTTCTTGTTCTTCGTCATGGTTTATGCCCGTAAGGATTCGATGTCGCGTATCAGCTCACTGATCGTGACGGGGTCCAGTCGCGCTGGCAGCACAACAGAACCGAGCGCTTGTTCCGGGTACTCGTCGACCAGGCCGACGATGATTCCGGGCTCAAACGTGAGCTGGATCTCTTTTCCCCCCGCCACAGGCTTGGAGAAGTAGACCACCATGCCGCCATCCAGCGCCGGACCACGCCGCCACCCCTTGTTGGCCAGGCCCAGCACCCGGCCGGTGGGAACGACTGCGCCTTTCCAGCGTTCGAGGACCGCCGCGGACTGTTCTTCGGCGCACAGCGTATAGGTGTCGCGCCCGAGCTGAACGAACGGTTGCAGCAGTTCGTAATCGGCAAACAGCTGGCCGAATTCCACGGCGTCTTTCGCCGGCAGTTCGAGTGGATGCGGCAGGCCCACCCGGATCTCGCCTTCCGGCAGCAACAGGTCATCATCATTCCACCCCGTGAAGCGGCCCTCTGCGCTCACCCGGAAGCAGGCCAGCAAGCGCTCGCCATCGCCCGCATCGTCGGCCGCCGCGTAGACGCCCCAGACCAGGCGCTGCACCAGGTGCCGCAGCAACGGATGCCCGGCAAGGAACTGGCGGAACTGCGGGAGTTGCCAGCGCCGGCGGTTGCACATTGCCCACTCCAGGCGCATGAGCTGCTGGCTGGCGACGGTGCGGGCATCCTTCTTGAGCAGCTTGTAACGTTCCAGCGCGGACTGGGCCTGCGCTGCATCGTCGTTCTTCTTCGGCTTGGGTAGATCGGAAAGGCGCGCGCCCTCACTGTCTCGCACAAACGGCTTCAGCGCTTCATCGAAACCAACGAGGAACCGGCGCGGCCCGAAGTCCAGTACCATGGTGCCGTCCTGGTCCAAGCCCAGGTCCGGCGCCAACCGGTCTTCCAGTTCCTCGGTCGTCAGGCCGCGCATCTCGGCGATGCAGTCGATCTTTTCAGCCGCCTTGTCTTGCAGCGGCTTGTTTTTCGCCTTCTGTGCAATGCCGTTCAACAGCATCATCGCAACATCGGTGCCGATATTGGCCAGCACGTCAAGCGCGGAGACGGCACGCGCATGCAGGCCCTCGCTCGGCCAGCTGCGGATGTAGGGCGTGAGCTTGCGCGCCGTGCTGTCCGTGCCCAGCCAACCGAGTGCCGACATGGCCCAGGCCTCCTTCGAAGGGCCGCCGGCGTTCAGCCAGGCCATGAAACAATCCCAGGCAAAGTCCGCCAGCGGTTCCGGCGCACAGGCTTGCTTGAGCTGCGTGATGCCCGCATACACGCCATCGGCGGTAGGGAACATCAGCATGGTGCCGATGTGGTCCACCACCTCGCCCGGCAACGCCCGGCCGTCCTTGAGCACTGGCCGGCACCATCCCTCCGTCGCCCAGAAAGCCGGGAGAGCGGGTACCTTGGCCGGCAAACGCGTCAGTGGATCCTCGTCAAGCATTGCGCGCACTGCTTCGGCAACCACTGGGTCTTCGTAGCGTGCCGCGACGTCGAGGATCAGCGCTTCGTGCCCATGGGTACGCAGGATGCGCAAGGCGGCCAGCGCGCAAGTCCGGTCTTCGCCCGCCTTGCCGATCGCAGGCGCGATCAGGCCGCAAAGCGCATGCTCGGGGAAGCGCAACAGCCAGCGGCGGGCGTCGGACTGCACGGACTTCAGTTTGCTCGCTGCGCGCGCCACCGGCAGCGCCAGCCCCACGGAACCAAAACAGCGGGCCAGCGGAACCAGGTCAACCGGGCTGCGTCGTATCATGACCTCGAAGCCGGGCAGCGCCGCCAAGCCGAACTTGACCAGCAAGCCGGAGACGCATTCCGCCTCCACGTCGCCCGCCAGGGCATTCCAGGCTTCGATGCCCATCCCGCGCGGCAACAGCGTCAGCATGTGCGGGTCGATGTCGCGCCCTTTGCCGCCCGGCCGATACAGGTTCCAGGCCGCGACCAGGGCCTTGGCATCGCCAGCCGCGATGGCCTGGTGCGCCAGTTGACGCGCTTCGGTATCCGATGGCGAATTTTCCCGGTCCAGACCGAGCGTGCCGACAAACGCCAGCGGATCCTTGAGCGCACGGTCGTAGTATGGCTCGCGCCAATAGTTCACGCGCCGCCACACTTCGAGGTCGATGCCGTCCCAGCGCTCGACCGGCGCCAGGGGCAAAGGCTGCACGGCCAGCGCAGGCGCGGATTTCTTGCGTGGCTTCAGCCACGGCGGATCGGCCAGGACGCCCGGTAAGTCTTGCGCCGCGGCCTCGGGTGCCGGCGCTTCGCTTCGCTCATGCAGGCGAAGCAGCACCTCGCGCGCGGCAGGGCCGACCCAAGGCAGGACCTGGGACATGTGCCCGCTGTTGGCGCGCACCAGCTTCGCCAGTTCCGCCTGCAGCATGTCGCCGTCCTTGCCGCGCCGCCCGCCCAGTTCGGCGAGGGCTGCGATGCCTGCCAACGGCCATTGCTTCAGCGCAGCCGACAGGTATTTGAGGGCTGTCTTGCGTTCCGCGATCCACCACATCATGTAGTCGGTCATGCCGGCACGCGACGGTGTGGCGCAGTAGACTTCCGCCAGCAGCCTGATGGCCTCCGGCGTGCCAAGCTGGCTCAGGGCGTCCGTCGCCGCGGCGCTGCGCGCGATCAGCTTCAGGACCGGCACCGCTTCCACGCGGCGTTCAAGCAAGGCGGTAGCGGCCAGCATGTCGCTTGCTGACCAACGCCCGTCCTCGGCCAGGTCCTCATCGAGCAAGCCATACAGTTCGGAATCGCTGGCAGTCAGCAACAGCACCGGCAAAGTCGAAGATGCGTGTCCTTTGGCGAGTTCGCGCACCAGCCGGTTGGACACTTCCGGCCGTTCCGGCAATTGCGCGGCGAGGCCGGCCCGGCGCATGGCGGGAACGCCCGGGATCGCGCGTTCGATCTTATCCGCACAGGCCTGCCAGACTGCTTCCGGCGCACACGAAAGCTGGCGCCGCATGGCTACTTCGGCGGGGGAAAGGGGATGGGAATCGCCAAGTTCCCCGGTGACGTTGCGCGTGACGCTGGCTTGCCAGTACCCATACTCGTCCTGTACCAGGTTCACTTGCAGGTTCTGCATTTCGATGAAGGCGTCGACGCAGTACTCCAGGCCTTTGTGCCTGGCGATGACATCGACCATCCGTCCGCCGAGCGGCACCTCGTTGCGCTCCAATACGCCATCGGCCGTTTTGTTCGCCAGCGCCAGCAGGATCGCATGCGACAGCGGCGAACCTTCAACGGCTCCGCAGAGCGCATGCATCCAGGCATCCGAAAAGTCCGGGCGCAGGTCGGCATCCGTGGCGCTGAGCCCAGGCTTTTCGACCTGGCCAAGACGCGTCAGCGTGGCCACGTCGTCCACTTCGGGCACCGGTTTGGGGAAGCGGCGCGACGGCAGGGCCGCCGCCGCCAATCCTTCGGAAATCGAAAGGGGTTCGCCTTGCGCCAACCAGGGTGGTGTAGTCAGGTTCGTCATTGCCTTACGCCCGCAGGGATTCCAGGTCGCGAATCAGTTCGCTGGTGGCGATTGGGTCAAGGGTAGACAGGCTTTCCGCCGAACGGATCCCGCCCCAGGCTGCCGGCGAACCCACCGTGATCACTTGCAGCGTTTGCTCCGGATATTCATCGACCAGGCCGACGATGATGCCCGGATCGAGCGTCAGCTCGATCACCTTGGTGCCGGAGAGCGGCTTCTGGAAATACCAGATGCCGCCGCCGTCCTGCGCCTGGCCGCGCCGCCAGCCCTTGTTCACAAGTCCCAGCACCCGGCCGGTAGGCACCACGGCGCCTTTCCAGCGTTCCAGCCTGGTCCCGGATTGCTCGTCGGCGCCTAGCGTGTAGGTGTCGCGGCCCAGTTGGGCAAACGGTTGCAGTAACTCGTAGTCCGCGAACAGTTGGCCGAACTGCGCAGCGGCTCCCTGCAGCAGCTCGAGCGCGTGCGGCAGGCCGACGCGGATGTCCGCACCTTCCGGGATCGTGAAGACATCATCCTCGCCCGTGGTGAAGCTGCCATCTTCCGACACGCGGAAGCAACTGATCAAATTGCCGTCTTGCACGGCATAGGCACCCCACACCAAGCGCTGCACCAGGTGGCGCACCAGCGGATGCTCGACCAGGAATTGGCGGAAGTGTTCAGGCAGCCAGCGGCGCCGGCTGCACATGGCCCATTCCAGCCGCAGTACCTGCTGGCTGGCGATGGTGCGCGCATCCTTCTTGAGCAGCTTGAAGCGCTCCACCGCGGCCGGCGCCAGCGTCTCATCGTCGGTCTTCTTCGGCTTGGGCAGGTCAGGCAGGCGCCTGCCTTCGCTGTCTCGCACATAAGGCTTCAGCGCTTCGTCGAAGCCAACGCGGAATTGGCGCGGGCCGAAGTCCAGCAGCACGCTGCCGTTGTCGTCCAGCCCGAGGTCGGGTGCCAGGCGGTCTTCCAGTTCCTCGGTGGTCAGTTCACGCGTCTCGGCGATCTTGTCGATCTTTTCGCGCGCCTTGTCCTGCAGTCCTTTGAACTTTACTTTCTGCGCGATACCGTTCAGCAGCATCAGCGCCACGTCGGTGCCGATGTCGGCAAGCACGTCCAGAGCGCTGACGGCGCGCGCGTGCGCCGACTCACCCGGCCAGGTGCGGATGTAGGGCGTGAGCTTGCGCGCCGTATCGTCCGTTCCCAGGAAGCCCAGCGCTGTCATGGCCCAGCCTTCCTTGGAATTGCCGCCCGCACCCAGCCAGGCAGTAAAACAATCCCAGCCGAAGCTGGCGAGGGACTCGGGGGTGCAAGCCTCCTTCAGCTGCGTGATACCGGGATACAGGCCGTCCACGGTCGGGAACATCAGCATGGTGCCGATGTGGTCCAGCGCATCGCCGGGCAGCGCCATGCCGGCACTGGCGCCGCCGGTTTCGTTCAGCACTGGGCGGCGCCAGCTTTGCGGCGCCCAGAAGTCGGGCAGTTTGGGCAGCTTGGCCGGCACCACTTCCAGCGGATCCTCATCAAGCAGCGCACGTACCGCCGTGGTAACGGCCGCATCCCCATAGCGCGCGGCTACGTCGAGCACCAGGGCTTCATGGCCGTGTGCGCGCAGGAGGAACAATGCCGACCGTGCACATGCCTGTTCTTCGCCAGCCTTGCCCAAGGCTGGCGCGATCAGTGCGCAAGCTGCATGCTCCGGGAAGCGCAGCAGCCAGTGGCGCGCCTCATGCTGGACTTTCTTGAGCTTCACCGCGGCGCGCGCCGCCACTTCCGCCAGTTGCACCGAGCCATAGCATTTGGCCAGCGCCAGCACTTCGCTGGGGCGGCGTGTTGCCATGGCCTCGAAACCCGGCAGCGCCGGCAATCCGTACTTGGCGACGAAATAGGCAACACCGGCGCCCTCCACCTCCACTTCCCCGGCCAGCGCATTCCAGGTTTCGATTCCCATTTCTCCCGGAAGGAGCGAAAGAATCTCCAGCGAAATGGTGCGCCAATTGCCAACCTGCCAGTATTGGCGGCAAGCCGCAGCCAGGCCCTTTGCATCGGCGTTCTCGATTGCCTGCACTGCAAGCCTGCGCGCCTCGACGTCCGCCTGCGAAGTATTCCAGCGTAAGCCAAGCTCGGTAGCCAGCGCATCCGCGCTCTTGGCTGCGCGGCTCAACGGTCCCTGATACCAGCTCTCCCCCGCAGCCCACGCCTCGCGGTCGACGCCATCCCATCGCTCGACCGGAGCAAGCGGCAAGGCCTGCAGCGCCAAGGCCGCTGCCGCCTTCCTGCGCGGCCGCAGCCACGGCGGATTTGCCAGCACGCTTGGCAGGTCGGCATGGGCCGCCGCCTCGACCGGCGTGCTGGCCTGGTCGCACAGGCGCTGCAGGAGCTCCCGGGCAGCCGAGCTGACCCACGGCAGGATGCGTGGAATGTGCTCGGCATTTTCATGGACCAGTTTCGTGAGCGCCGGCCGCGTCATTTCGCCCACTTTGCCGCGCAGTTCTCCCAGTTCGGCCAGGCCGGCAATGCCTGCCAGCGGCCACTGTTTGAGCGCGGCCAGCAAACGGGTGGCCGCCGTTTTGAAGTTGATTCCGTACCAGTTGACGGAGTCCGTTTTCAAGGTCGCTGCCTCGACAAGGACCTTGATGGCTTCGGGGGTACCGATCTGCGTCAGAGCCTCGTTGGAAAGGTCATCAAGCGGGATTTCTTTCAGGATGGCGCAAGCATCGATGCCGCGCTCCTGCAGCGCGGTTGCGGCAAGCATTGGCGCGACACGGTGCGTGCTCAGCTTGGCCGGCAATTCCGGATCGTTAGCGGACAGCAGCAGCACTTCCACCGTAGCTTGCGTCACGCGCAAATCGAGTTCGCGCGCCAGCCGGTTGGCCACCTCGGGCCGTTCGGGCAGTTGCGCAGACAACGCAGCCTGTCGTACGGCAGGCATGGTCGCGATTGCGTTCTCGATCTTGTCAGCGCACAGGCGCCATATGGCTTCAGGAGCTGCCGACAGTTGCCGGCGCATGGCCACTTCAACTGGCGAGAGCAGGTAGTAGCCGCCCAGGTCTTCAGTGACGTTGCGGGTAATGATAATCCTTGCCTTATGCCCGATCCCTCCCGAAATGAGCTGCATCCGCTGCATCTCGATGAAGGCATCGACGCAATGTTCCAGTCCCTTCAGCTTGGCGATGGCATCGAGGACCCGTTCCCCGATCGGCGCCTCGTTGCTGCCCTGGAAGTCAATCGATGGATCGCTGGCCATGGACAGCAAAATGGCATCCGACAGCAGCGAACCTTCCGTTCTTTGTGAATGCACGCGCTCCCATGCTTCCTCCAACGCGGGACGCAGCTCGACATCGCTTGCATCGGCGTTCGGTGCCCCGCATGCACTCAGATGGCGGAATACCGCCTGCACGTCGACCTCGGGAATCGGTTTCGGGAATCGGCGCGAAGCCAAGGCTGCCAATGCAATTTTCCTGGGGAGCGCCACCGGCGCGCCGTGCGCCAGCCAGGGAGGCGTAGTTGCCGGGTCGGCGGCGATCTCCGATGGCGCTGCCGGCGGCGTCTCGGCTACCGGAGTAGGCGTTTCCGTCTTGGGCTTGGGTTCCACCGCCGGCTTGGCAGCGGATCTTCCGATCGAGGCGGTGGGCGCCGCCCCTACTTCGACATAGCCCTTGCCAGTCTTCTCGGCAATGAGCTTGTCCATCGCCGCCGTACATTTGGCATCGTCCGCATAGGACTTGGTCTGGCTCTGGCCCTGGGTGCCGATCTTGCCCCAGCGTACGTTCAGATCAGAGCCTTCTTGCTCAACTTCCCAGAATTTGTTCGAGCTGCTGTCAGCGAATTCAAAACGGCGCATCGGAGTTCCATTACTCAAAAGAAATATTATCTTTTTAACTTTATCATAGGGGCAATAGACTGGTAAGCCCGTTTCAGCAGCCCCCTGCTACTGCTTTCAGTCAGGTCCTTATTCTTGGGCAATTCAGGCACCAGTTGCCTGAATCCGGCGCGCTTCAGTTCCATGGATAGCTCAGCAAGGAATTCATCAAGCGTATGTGGAATCGCCGCGTCGCCTACGAAAACCCTGGCCAACGGCGCCTCCCTGCTAAAGTAGTCAGATCATTCCGCCACCCTGGGAATCCTTGGCAACCCGGGCACTCCAGCCCGGATGCTGGCGAATAGTCGTATCCAGCAGCCAGTCGAACCGTTCCAGCGGTGTACCGGCATGGCGGCATTCATCCTGCAACGTTTGCCATGGCGGAGCCGTCAACGGCGTTCTCGCGGAAGAGCAATATGAGATCGAAGATGTCCTTGAAGCGCGGCCGCACCAGGCACTGATGTATTTCCACGCGAGCTGCAGCTCCAGCGGACATACCAGCGGGACAGTGAAGGGAGAGCCGAACTGGGGACGATAGTCGAGTTGGTGCGGCGACGACACCAGTTTCAGACCGAAGCTGACGTCCATGCAGCTGATCCGGCACTCTTCGTCGCCGACCCAGGCCAGGATGTCCGTATTTACGGTCGGGAAGTCATCGTCCATCGACCTGGTAACCGGACTGGGATAGATCGTTGGGTAGCGTTTGCGCAAATCGGAGGACTTCATCGAGTTCGCCCGGACTTCCAATGGTCAACATCGGCTGCAGCGGAGTGTGGCCGCGCGCGAGCTCGATCACCATTGCCTTTCCGCCCAATGAAGTGACGCACTGCTCAAATGCATCCCAGGCCGAGGTGGCAATGGCGGCGACGGTAAGGTGAATTTCGTACATGAACAAAATGGCAAAGAAAAACCCTGACAGCCAAGGCATGTCAGGGTTCCGAATACGCCAGCTAAGTAGCTGAATCAGAAGGGAATATCGTCATCCATATCCGAGAAGTTCGGCGCCGGGCGCGGTGCCGGGCGTGGTGCCGGCGCCGGAGCAGCCTGTGGGCGTGGAGCTGGACGTGCCGGAGGCGCGTCGTAGCCCATGTCGTCGCCGCCACCCATGCCGCCGCCGGAATCGCCACGGCCGCCCAGCATCTGCATGTTTTCAGCAATGATGTCGGTAGCGTACTTCTCGATACCGTCTTTGTCGGTATATTTACGGGTTTGCAGGCGGCCTTCCACGTAAACGGAAGAGCCCTTTTTCAGGTACTGGCCCACGATCTCGGCCAGGCGGCCGAAGAAGGAGATGCGGTGCCATTCGGTCAGTTCTTTTTGCTCGCCGGTATTGCGGTCCTTGCTGCGGTACGAAGTCGCAACTGCAATGTTGGCGATTGCATCACCGCTTGGCATGTAACGGATTTCCGGGTCACGGCCCAGGTTGCCGACGATGATGACTTTGTTAACAGATGCCATGTGTAACTCCCACGGTGAAATTTTGCTAAACGGCGATTATATTTTCTTTTCGCGGCTGCGAGCAGACAATCTTGATCACTGGTATTATATACAGTATTTGCCCTCACTGAGACTGATCTAGCTCAAACATGGAAGAAATCCGCATCCGCGGTGCGCGCACGCACAACCTGAAAAACATCAACCTCGACCTGCCACGCAATAAGCTGATCGTGATCACCGGCCTGTCCGGCTCCGGCAAGTCGTCGCTGGCGTTCGACACCCTGTACGCCGAAGGCCAGCGCCGCTACGTCGAGTCGCTGTCGGCCTACGCGCGCCAGTTCCTGCAACTGATGGAAAAGCCGGATGTGGACATGATCGAAGGCCTGTCGCCGGCGATTTCCATCGAACAGAAGGCCACCTCGCACAACCCGCGTTCCACCGTGGGCACCGTGACCGAGATCCACGACTACCTGCGTCTGCTGTACGCCCGCGTCGGTACCCCCTACTGCATCAACCACCCGGACCATGCGCTGGCCGCGCAGTCGGTGTCGCAGATGGTGGATGCCGTGCTGGCCATGCCCGAAGGCACCAAGCTGATGATCATGGCCCCGGTGGTGGCCAACCGCAAGGGCGAACACGCCGACCTGTTCGAAGCCATGCAGGCGCAGGGCTTCGTGCGCTTCCGCGTGCAGAGCGGCACCCACGACGCCAAGATCTATGAAGTGGACGACCTGCCGAAGCTGAAGAAAACCGAGAAGCACACCATCGACGTGGTCATCGACCGCGTGAAGGTGAATGCCGAGATCAAGCAGCGCCTGGCCGAATCCTTCGAGACTGCGCTGCGCCTGGCCGACGGCCGCGCCGTGGCTTATGAGATGGATACCGGCGCCGAGCATGTGTACTCGAACAAGTTCGCCTGCACCACCTGCGGCTACTCGCTGCAGGAACTGGAGCCGCGCCTTTTCTCATTCAACAACCCGATGGGCGCCTGCCCGGAGTGCGATGGCCTGGGCCATATCGAATTCTTCGACCCGCGCCGCATCGTCGCCTTCCCTAATCTGTCGCTGGCTTCCGGCGCGGTGAAGGGCTGGGACCGCCGCAACCAGTTCTATTACTCGATGCTGGCCGCGCTGGGAGCTTACTACGATTTCGACCTCGACACTCCGTTCGAACAACTGCCAGCGAAGGCGCAGGACGTGGTGCTGCACGGTTCCGGCAAGACGGCCATTCCGTTCACCTACATGAATGAGCGCGGCAAGGCCGTGGTGAAGGAGCACACTTTTGAAGGCATCGTCAACAACCTGCAGCGCCGCTACCGCGAAACCGACTCGATGGCCGTGAAGGAAGAACTGGCGAAGTTCATCAACGAGAAGAAGTGCCCGAGCTGCGAGGGCGCGCGCCTGCGCGTGGAAGCGCGCCACGTGAAGATCGGCACCGGCAAGCAGGAACGCGCGATCTACCAGATCGCCGAGAAGCCGCTGCGCGATACCCTGTCCTTCTTCGAGCAGCTCAAACTGAAGGGCGCCAAGAAGGACATCGCCGACCGTGTGATCAAGGAAATCGTGTCGCGCCTGACCTTCCTGAACAACGTGGGCCTGGACTACCTGTCGCTGGACCGCAGCGCCGACACCCTGTCCGGCGGCGAAGCCCAGCGTATCCGCCTCGCTTCGCAGATCGGCTCCGGCCTGACGGGTGTGATGTACGTGCTGGACGAGCCGTCCATCGGCCTGCACCAGCGCGACAACGACCGCCTGATCGACACCCTGAAGCACCTGCGCGACATCGGCAACTCGGTGCTGGTGGTGGAGCACGATGAAGATGCCATCCGCACTGCCGACTACGTGGTCGACATGGGCAAGGGCGCCGGCGTGCATGGCGGCGATGTGATCGCTGCCGGACCGCTGAAGGACATCCTGAAATCGAAGGAATCGCTGACCGCCCAGTACCTGAGCGGCAAGCTGAAGATCGACGTGCCGAAGAAGCGCGTCAAGTCCGACCCGGCACGCCAACTCACCGTGACCGGCGCCACCGGCAACAACCTGAAGAAGGTCAACCTGTCGCTGCCGGTGGGCTTGCTGACCTGCGTGACCGGCGTTTCCGGTTCCGGCAAATCGACCCTGGTCAATGACACCTTGTACCCGGCCCTGTCGCGCCACCTGTTCGGCTCCCAGACCGAACCGGCGCCGCACGAATCGATCAGCGGCCTGGAACACTTCGACAAGGTGATCTCGGTCGACCAGGCGCCGATCGGCCGCACCCCGCGTTCCAACCCGGCTACCTACACTGGCCTGTTCACGCCGATCCGCGACCTGTTCGCTACCGTGCCAGTCGCGAAAGAGCGCGGCTATTCAGCCGGCCGCTTCTCCTTCAACGTGAAGGGCGGCCGCTGCGAAGCCTGCCAGGGCGACGGCGTGATCAAGGTCGAAATGCACTTCCTGCCGGACGTGTACGTGCCTTGCGACGTCTGCCACGGCAAGCGCTATAACCGCGAAACGCTGGAAGTCCACTACAAGGGCAAGAGCATCACCGAAGTGCTGGACATGACGGTGGAAGACGCGCACGAATTCTTCAAGGCCGTGCCGGTCATTGCGCGCAAGCTGCAAACCCTGCTCGACGTGGGCCTGGGCTACATCAAGCTGGGGCAGAGCGCCACCACCCTGTCGGGCGGCGAGGCGCAGCGCGTCAAGCTGTCGCTGGAACTGTCCAAGCGCGATACCGGCCGTACGCTGTATATCCTGGACGAGCCGACCACCGGCCTGCACTTCCACGATATCGACCTGCTGCTGAAGGTGATCCACCGCCTGCGCGACCACGGCAATACCCTGGTCATCATCGAACACAACCTCGACGTGATCAAGACGGCCGACTGGATCGTCGACCTCGGCCCGGAAGGCGGTGCCGGAGGCGGCCAGATCATCGCCAGCGGCACGCCGGAAGACGTGGCGGCCAACCCGGCCAGCGTGACCGGCAAATACCTCGGCCCACTGCTCAAGAAGAAATAATGAGCCTGCATTCCGTCAAAAGCTTCCTGGCGCAACACGCGCCGGACCTGGAAGTGATCGAACTGGCGGAAAGCACGGCCACCGTGGCCCTGGCTGCGGCTGCGCACGGCGTCGAGCCGGGCCAGATCGCCAAGACGCTTTCCTTGCGCATGAAAGAAGGCATTGTGCTGGTTGTCACGCGCGGCGATGCGCGGCTGGACAACAAGAAGTTCAAGGCCCGTTTCGGCGCAACAGCACGCATGCTGGGCGCGGATGAAGTGGAAGCGCTGACCGGCCACCCTGTCGGCGGCGTCTGCCCCTTCGGGCTGCCGGCGTCGATTCCGGTCTACTGCGATGTTTCATTGCGCGCGTATAAGGAAGTGCTGCCGGCCGGCGGCGCGGTCAATGCCGCCGTGCGCATCTGCCCTGAGCGCATGGCGGCACTCACCGGCGCGCAATGGGTTGATGTCGCTCTGGCGCCCGCCTAGCTGCCTCGCCTACTCCTGCGGCAGGGGATAGCGCTTGCCGTCGTAACGCAGCAACTGGATGGTGGGCTTCACATCCTGCTGGCTGGATTTGCGCGTGATGAGAAGGTCCGCAAATCCCTTGCTGCGCGTGGCAGCAATGCTGATGGTGTACTCGAAACGCTCGATGTCAGGTTCCGGCGCGGGCTCCTCATCGTTTCCTGCCGCCCACTGCATTTCGCCCAGATAGCTCCAGCGCGAAACCGGCATATCGGAAAGGACAGGCCGGATCGCCGAGCCTTCGCGCACGTATAAAGTGCGCATCGGGCCGTAGCCCCCTTCCGCATAACGCGGCGAATGCGTGTTGAAATCGAGGCCGAATGCGCGCAGGCCGGGCTGCAATTGATAGCGTGCCGTATCGATCCGCATGCCGTCGACGTATCGCATGATGGCGTCTTCCCCGGCCGGAGTCCAATAGCTGGCCACTACCCTCTCCCGCGATCGGTCAAGCAGCGCAACCAGCAGCCATTTGCCGTGTTGATTCTCATCATCGTAGACAAAGGCGCCGATGGTATATGGTTCCTTGCCAGGCCATGGTTTGCAGGCGCTGTCAATGGCCGCCCACTCGCTTTCACTGGCCTTGCGCTTTCCGCCCTCCTTCAGGAAAGCAGCAGCCAGTTCAAGCTGCTGTTCGCTGCAGGCCTGGGATTCCGCCAGGGCCGGCAGCGCAATGATGGCCAGTACCGCCGTGCACGCGGCGCGCTTCAGGTTCATGTTTATCCTTGTAACAAAGTGCCTGCAAGGATAGACAATGCGCAGCCGGCTGTCACTAGGCGGCCCGGCGCGCCGCCGCCAGCCAGCGCTCCAGGTGCGGGAAGCGGTCGTAGCCCCAGAACGGCTCGCCGTCCGCCAGTACGAAGGGCACGCCGAACACGCCATTGGCCAGCGCATCCTCATTGCCCTGCTTGAACTGCGCCTTGATTGCCGGGTCTTCCATGCCGGCCAGGAAGGCCGAGCCGTCGATACCCTGGCCCTCGGCGATCCCCAGCAGCACCGCCTTAACCGCGATATCCACGCCATCGGCGTAATAAGCCTGGAAGCAGGTGCGCGCAAACGACACCGCTGCATCGTCGCCATGGTTGGCGCGCACCCACAGCATGGCGCGTCCCGGCGCCATCAGCATCTGCGGGAAGGCGCTCGATGGATTGAAGGGAATCGCCTCCTCCTGCGCCGTACGCTGCATATCGCGCGTCACGTATTTCCATTTGAGGGGCACCACCGGCGAGTGCAGCACGCCTGTCGCCTGGGTCAGCGCCGGCAGCAATACAGGATGCCAGCGCACGGTTGCCCCATTCGCTGCGGCCAGCCATTCGATGCGGCGCGCGGCGAAGTAAGAATAGCCCGAGGCGAAATCGAAGTAGAAGTCGAGGACCATGGCCGCTCCTTAGTAGTTCTCGCCGAAATCGCTATTGTTCTTCGGCAGTCCGCGCAGGATGCCCCAAAAGCTGCTCTGGCTCACGAAGTAGATGCCGACCGGCACCAGCAAAAGTAGGAATCGCATTTTCTCTCTCCAATTTCGCACACCCGTGCGAAGCTTGCTTAAAAAAAGGCCGCAGGCGAACCTGCGGCAACCCAAATCACAAGTCGTTGAAACTCTTGTACGTCGAAATCAGGCGGTTGAAGGCGCGCTGCGCATGGCGCGGCGACTGCTCGTCACGCAGGAAGCGGGCGTCGTGCAACAGGCCCACCACCAGGCTGTAAATCTCGAACACCAGTTGCTCGGGTTCGGTGTCCGGCCGTAGCTGGCCGGCTTCCATCGCCTGCAAGATGGTCTTGCGCAGCGAAGCGCGCCAGGCCAGCGCGCCTTGTGCCAGGCGGTCGCGCACTGCGCTGCCCTGGTAATCGTCAAACTCGAAGGCGCCCGCCGTGTACAGGCAGGAAGTGCGCAGCGCCTCGTCGGCGGCGCGCTGAAACCAGGCCGCCACTTGCGCCTGCAGCCGCGGCAAGCCGCGCGGCAGCGACAGCGACGGCATGAACACTTCCGCCGCGAAGCGGCGGTCGTATTCGTCCAACACCGCGCATTGCAGTTGTTCCAGCGAGCCCACGCGCGAAAACACCCCGCTCTTGCTGATGCCGGTGCGCTTGGCGATCTCGCCCAGCGACAGCTTGCCGATGCCTTCCGCTGCTGCCATTTCCATGGCGGCGTCGAGGATGGTGGCGAAGGTCGCTTCACTTTTTGCGGTCAGGGTGTCCATGGCCAGCACTTTAGCACACCTGTGCGAAATAACAAGCGCAATCTGCTTGGCATTTTGAGTTGACTATTTTGCAAACACGATTAGAGTTGCGGACTGGAAATTTCAACTACTGGAGAAATCATGCAACATCCCCGCCTGCGCCACATTGCCGCAGCCTCGATTCTGGCCTGTGCCAGCATGGCCGTTCAAGCCCAGGTCACGACCGGCGCCATGACTACCCCGCGCATATTCCATCAGGCCAGCACCCTGGCCGATGGCCGGATCCTGGTCACCGGTGGAGCAAGCGGAGCGTCCGCAACCGCGCTTGCGAGTACAGAGCTCTATGATCCATCCACCGGCATCTTCATGCCGATGACCCCGATGCTGGTCGCCAAACGCGAACACGCCACGGTCACGCTGAAGGATGGACGCGTTCTGGCGGCGGGCGGCAAGACCGCCAACAGCACCGTTTCCAGTTTCGCGGAGATCTTCGATCCCGCCACGGGAAAATGGACCGCCACCGCGCAGATGAACACGGCCTACTCGCGCACCATGGCGCGCCTGCTGCCCGACGGCCGCGTCATGGTCGCCGCCGGCGACACAACGGGGCACCATGCCGAGATTTTCGATCCGGCCAAAGGCAGCTTCAGCAAGTCGGGCAATATGGTCGAGACGACCAGCGGTCATGGCCTGGTGGTGCTGGCCGACGGCCGCGTGTTGAAAATGGGTGGCTATACCTGGGACGGCAAGTTCACCCGCAATGCCGAAGTCTGGGATCCCGCCACCAACGAATGGAGCGCCGTGGGACAGATGGCAACGGAACGCCAGGATATCCAGCCGGTGCTGCTGCCCGACGGTAAAGTCCTGGTCGCAGGCGGCCGCAATTCGATGCAGCTCGACACCTCTGAGATCTTCGATCCCGCCACCAATGAATTCAGCCCTGGCACCGTCATGCCGATCGCATTCGCGCCGGACAGCAGTACCGTTCTGGGCAACGGCAATATCGTTTTCACCGACCCGAACGCACGCCATCTGCTGCAATACCAGCCGGCCAGCGGCAACTGGAACATCGCCGGCCCAAAACGTAGCGCTGCGCGTGAAGCCATTGCAACCCGCCTGCCCGACGGCAGCCTGTTGCTGGCGGGCGGCGCAGAGCAGAACGACGCGACCAGCTATGCGGCAGTGCTCGACCAGGCTTGCACCGGGCAGGAACTCACGCTGGAGCTCACCTCCGGAAAGGTACACGCGGACGGCGGTTCGGCCGGCATAGCCGTGCGCGGTGCAACCGGTTGCCGTTTTGAAGCGGCCAACCTGCCAAGCTGGCTGGCGCCGCCTCCGGCAAACACCCTTTACATCACGGAAAAGGGCACGACCGCCGTCGCTCTGACGGCTGGCGCCAATATGAGCGGCACCGAGCGCACCGCTGCCTTCTACCTGGCCAACTGGCGCGTGGAACTGACGCAAGAGGCCTCGACCAGTTGCCCAAGCATGCCATACGTGTCGCCATACAGCATCAAGGTCGGCTATCTGGGCGGTACCGGCACAGCCTATGTAACGGCGCCCGCGACCTGCCACTGGAGCATCGGCAACCTGCCAAGCTTCGCCACCATCACCTCGGCCTCCAGCGGCACGGGTAATGGCGCCTTCACCTGGTCGGTCCCATCCAACAGCCCGAACAGCATGTCGCGCAGCGGCTCCGGCCAGCTCATTGCCCTCGGCCAGTCCAGCAGCTTCACCATTACCCAGGATGGCTCCGCACAGTGCCCGACCGCGCCGGCGATCAGCTTGAGCAGCAGCTCCTTCCCGTCTAGCGGGGGCACGATCACTGTCACCGTCAGCGCCGCTCCAGGCTGCCCTTGGAGCGTCGGCACGCTACCTCCGTTCGTCCGGCTTACCGCAGGCGGCGCAAGCACCGGCAACGGCGTGTTTTCGATCAGCGCCACCGCCAATAGCGGCACATTCCGCGGCGGCAATGGCCAGCTTAACGGACCAGGCTTTTCCACCAGCTTCTACCTGGGGCAGTCGGCAAACCCTTGCGTGAACTGGAGAATCAGCCCGGCTGTCGTGAACGCGCCCGCCGGCGGTGCGACCGGCAGCTTTACCATTACTGCCCCCACAAGCTGCAACTGGCGCCTTGCGGGCTTGCCGGGCTGGCTCACGCTAACCAGCGCCAACAGCGGCAGCGGCAACGGCGCCATCAGCTATTCGATCGCACGAAATATTGGTTCTGCGCGCAGCGCCATGTTCTCCATGATCGGCTCAGGGCCGACTCAGTCCATCAGGGTGAACCAGGAAGGCGTGCCGCCTTCAATCTGATCTCTCCTGCGGCCGGACGATAGCGGCGCCGGCCGCGCGAAATACCAATACTGAATATTTCGTTAGTTTTTTGAATTGACTATTTCACAAACGACGTTACAGTTGTGCACCGGCAATATCGAAATGGAGAATCTCTTGCACCTGCCCCCACTAAGTCATCTTGCAGCCGCTACCCTGCTGGCCTGCGCCACCCTGTCCGCACAGGCCCAGGTCTCGACCGGCAGCATGAGCGCGCCGCGCATGCTGCACAAGGCAAGCGTGCTGCCTGACGGCCGCATCCTGCTGACTGGCGGCACATCCAAGCCCGGCAATCCCATCCATGCCAGCACCGAGATCTACGATCCGGCCACCGCTCAATTCACGCCGGCGGCCCCGATGCTGACCGCGCGCCGGCAGCATGCGGCGGTCACGCTGCAGGATGGACGTATCCTGGTTGCGGGCGGCATGACGCCGGCCAGCACCTTTACCAACACCGCCGAAATCTACGACCCGGCCACCGGCCAGTGGACTGCCACCGGCAATATGAACGTATCGCGTTACGACACCGTGGGATTGCGGCTGTCGGACGGCCGCGTCATGATCACCGACAAGAGGAACGCCAGCGCATACCAGGCGGACATCTATGATCCAGCCACCGGTTTGTTCACCAAGACCGGCAACATGCTGGAACGTCCGAACGACTCCGGACTGGTGCTGCTGCCTGACGGCCGGGTCCTGAAGATGGGCGGTTTTGCCAACAACGGCTACAGCCGCAATGCCGAGCTGTGGGATCCCGCCACCAACCAGTGGACCGCCACCGGCCAGATGAACGAGCAGCGCCAAAACATCCAGCCCGTGGTGCTGGCGGACGGCAAGGTCCTGGTTGCGGGCGGGCGTCGGGAATGGTCGCATAACACTACGGAGCTGTACGATCCGGCCACCGGCGTCTTTACGCCTGCCGCCAACATGCCGACTGCATTCGAGCCTACCAACGTCAGCGTGCTGCCAAGTGGCGATATCGTCTTCACCGCGGACTACAACCGCCAGCTGCTGCGCTACCAGGCAGCCAGCGGGACCTGGAACATGAGCGGCCCGCAGCGCAGCACCGCGCGCGACAGCACCCTGTCGCGCTTACCGGACGGCAATGTGCTGATCGCCGGCGGCGCCGCCCAGAATGACGCGACGACCTACGCCGCGATCTGGGAGCAGGCTTGCGCCGGACAGCTCACCACCGTGCCGGTCCGCACGCAAACCGCAGGCGGCGATGCCGGCACCGTCAGCTTCACAGTGAACGCGGCCCCCGGCTGCCGCTTCGAAGCTGCCAACCTGCCCGACTGGCTCACCCTCGCCGGCACCAACCCGCAGCAAATGCCGGCCAGCGGCAGCGCCACCGTAACGTTCAACACCAGCACCAACCTGAGCGGCGCCTCGCGCAGCGCGTCGTTCCTGCTGGGGAATGAATCGGTCACCGTCACGCAGGTGGCTTCCGCCAACTGCCCATCGGCGCCGGTGGTATCGCCGACCACCACCACTGTCAGCGGCTCCGGCGGCAGCGGCTCCCTCAGCGTTTTCGCAGCCGCCAGCTGCCCGTGGAACGTGGCTTCCATGCCAAGCTTTGTCACCGCCACCGGCGCGACCAGCGGCAGCGGCAACGGCAGCATTCCTTATTCGGTTGCCGCCAACCCGGACACGACTGCCTCGCGCAGCGGCTCCGGCCAAGTGACTTCGATGGGATACGCCACCACGTTCACCTTTACCCAGGATGCGCGCAAGCTTTGCCCAACCGCGCCGGTCATCAGCTTGAGCAACGCATCGTTCACTGCTGCCGGCGGCAGCACGACGGGCACGATTACCGCTGCGCCAACCTGCAAGTGGGCCCTGGCCGTTCCCGTCACCTGGGTCAGCGTCACATCCGGGGCCTCCGGCACCGGCAACGGCAGCTTCAGCCTCAACATCGCGCCGAATACCGGCGCCGATCGCAGCGACTACATGTTGGCGTCCAACCCGGACGCGGTGGGCATGGCAAAACTGAGCCAGACCGGTTCCGCTTGCGCCACCTGGAGCGTGACGCCTGCCAGCACCAACTTCCCGGCTGCCGGCACCAGCGGCAACTTCACCGTGTCGGCGCCGGCCAGCTGCAACTGGAACCTGGCCGGCGTGCCAAGCTGGATGAACATCACCAGTGCCATGAGCGGCACCGGAAACGGCAGCATCACCTACTCGGTAAGCGCCAACTCCGGTACGGCCCGCAATGCCACCGCAACCCTCAGCGGCAGCGGCCTGACCTTGCCATTGAGCCTGAACCAGCAAGGCACCACCCAGCCCACCGTCTGCAGCAAGTCGATCATCAGTGGTGAAACGGTAAGCGGCAACTTGCAGTCGTCGGCCTGCCCGGCGGGCGCGCGCGGCAGCGGCTATTACACCGACCGCTACATCTTCAGCGTGCTGCCGGGCCGCGTAGTGACCATCACCCTGGCTTCGTCGAGCTTTGATGCCTATCTCTACCTGCGCGACGGTTCCGGCAATGTGATCAGCTCCAACGACGACGGCGGTGGCGGCACCAACTCGCGCATCAGCTATACGCTGCCGGCGGGCGCATGGGGCAACTACACCATCGAAGCGACCAGCTACTACTCGGGGCGCTCCGGCGCCTACACCCTGACCTTCACTCAGTAAGGGTCGGGACTCCAGACGGCGTACATCTCGCCGTCTTGCTCTACGCCCGCCTCGATGAAACTGCAGGCGGCGTAGAGTTCTTTCGCCACGGTGTTGTCGGGACGGTAGCTGGTCCAGATACGCTGCACATTCCCATGTTTCTGGATCTCGGCCAGCGCCAGGTCGACCGCGCGCCGGCCATGGCCGCGGCCTTGGAAACGTTTGTCAACCATCAGGTGGTAGATCGCGTAGTCGCCAGGTTCATCCTCGGCGCCGGGCGCGGCGTACATCAGGAAGCCGACCACGCCATCCTTGTCGGCGATGGCGCGGCAATGGTAGTTGGGGTGGAAGCTGGCTTCCGCAATCGCGTACATGGTGGCTGCCGCGTGGTCCTGCTGGTGCTCGTGCAGTTCCAGTTCGGCGATGTCGGCAAAATTCTCCTTGTTGACCACATGCAGGTTGGTCGTGATCCACTTCCTCAGGAAGCGTTGGTATGGCCTCATTCTTGACTCCTTCTTCTTCGTTACAGCTCTAGTACCGCATTCATCTCGCCATCCTCGTCGATCTCCGTTTCGACGAAGCCCATGCTGGCGTATAGATCCCTGGCCCTGGTGTTGTCCGGCTGGTAGCTGATCCAGACCTTGCGCACGCCGCCGCGCGCGCGGATCTCGGTCAGCGCCATTCGCAGCGCACTGCGGCCGTAGCCCTTGCCCTGGTGGAGGACGTCCACCATCAGGCGCCACACGCCGAACTCGCCGGGGAGGCCTTCCAGCGCCATGTCGACGTACATCAGGAAGCCAACCAGCAGGTCGCCGGCGTAGACGGCGCGGGTCTGCATCTCCGGGTAGAAGCTGGCTTGTGCAATCGAGTAGGCGTTGCTGGCAACGTAGTCGCGCTGGTGGTCCAGCAGCCGCAAGTCGGTGATGTCGTCGAAGTTCTGCCGGGTGACAGCTTTGAGTTGGATCTCCATGATTCCTTTCCTCCTTGCGCCGGGGGCCAAAAAACAAAAACCCCGGCAAGTATCCTTACCGGGGTTTTTTGTCGTGGGACGTCCGGCTCGGGGGTGGCAAATCTGCCAGCAGCCCCGAGCGCACGCGCATCAGGGCTATCTGGTGTGCTGAATGCAGTTGATAGCGGAAATACGCATGACTGTCCTTTCTTAATCTGGGTTATGAAAAACTAACGAGCGCTGATTCTGCGCTCTTCACGAATGTAGTGTCAAGAAAAACTTTGTATAAATACTCACCCAGCTTTCTTGTTCAGGACATCGATGCCTGCGCGCCCGCGCAACCATCCGTGCTCCCCAGTTCCGGCAGGTTTGCTACCGTAAGTCCATGATGAGCGTCTACAAGCTTGCGTTAGCGCTGCTGCTGGCGTGCCATGGGCTGGCCAGCGCGGCTGAGCCAAGCCGCATCAGCGTCCAGACGCTGGCGGCAGGCAAGGAAGTCGCGCGTATCATGCTGCCGATCGGCCAGCGGCATACCGTGCAGGTGGAGGCGAACCAGGTGGAGCAGGACCAGCGCGGCACCACCCATGCGCGCGGCAACGTGCGCGTGACCATCCGCACCGGCGGCGCCGCCACCACCATCGTCGGTGATGAGATCATCATCAAGCGCAAGGTGCTCGATACCCGCGAGCTGGCCGCCATCCGCGCACTGGAAGGCATGGGCGCGCCTGGCAAGCGCGATGCGGCACGCGACCGCAAGGAACTGGCGCGGCTGAAGACCATCGTCGCCTCCCACGGCTGGCCGGGCACCCGCTTCGCCGGGCCCGACCTGTCGCTGAATGCCTTTACGGTCCTGATGCGAACGCCCGAGAAGGACCTGGAAGCCCTGCTGCCGGCCCTGCGCGAAGCCCAGGCCCAGAACGACGTGCCGGGTTCGCAGCTGGCGCAGGCCGAGGACCGTCTGCGCGTTGCCAAGGGCCTGCCGCAACGCTACGGCACCCAGCTCGCCAGCGGCAAACCGGTCGTCATCGAAGACGAAAGCGGACTCGATATCCGCCGCAAGATGATGGGGCTGCCGCCCATGCCCGCCACTTCGGGCCAATAGCTATTCCGTGATGTAGAAGACTTCCCCGCGCGGGGTGAACGGCAGGCGGCGCCCGTCGGCCAGGAGGTAGGCGTGGTCCATGCGGGTCTCGAGCCCGTCCTCGCACCAGCCGTCCGTCACGACCAGTACCGGGCCATGCGCCGGCATCTCTCCATTGTGCGCCAGTTCGCGCAGCTGGTCGAAACCCGGCTGCAGCACGGTCCCGCCGCGCCCGCGCAGGGTGAAACGGTCCAGCAGGTTTTCCGGCTCCACCCAGCCGCAGTCGTAGGCCATGGCATCGCAGCACACCAGGCGTACGGCGATGACGTCGCGGGCCATCGCATAGCTGGCGATTGCGCCGAGCGCCTTGCCCAGCATGGCAGGCTCCATCGAGCCCGAAGTATCGAGCAGCACGCCGAAAACCCGGCTCTTGCGCTCTTCCTCGGGAGGCTTGCACAGCATTGGCCGAGGGATATCGGGCGTCGCCCCCTGCCGGCGCGAAGGCCGCGCATAGCTGCGCCGCATTTCAAGCGGTGGAAAGCGTTCGTCGAACCAGTGCGCCAGCCGCGCGTCCCAGGGGATGGGCGGCTGCGCCAGGCTGCGGATTTCTTCCAGCAAGCCGGCCGGCACGGTGCCACGGCGGCCGTCGTACTCCCAGCGGTCCATGCCTTGTGCGAGCGCACGCCGGCAATACTCCTCCGCGTCGGTGAACTGTGCGCCGCTATCCTCGCCCAGCAAGTCGGGCTGTCCGGCGCCGCGCAATGTGGCCAGCTTGCGTGCACGGCGCATGTCGCGTGCCAGGCCGTCGTAGATTTCGTCTGCGGATTGCCCTGCCAGGCCGGCGTCATGCAGCATGCCGATGGCGGGCGGCGAACCAACCTGCATCTCCAGCAGCCAGCTGTTGATGGCGAAATCGCAGGCGACATTCCACAGCACAGGATCGCGTCCACGCCGACGCGAAGCGTGGTTCAAGCCAGCGTGCAGCAATTCGTGGGCTAGCACGAATAGCGTTTCATCGTCGTTCAGGCCTGCCGCAGGGTTGATCCAGATGCGACGGGCGCCGACATCGATGGCGGCGACCCGGATATCGTACTGCTGGCAGATGCGGATATCGTTTTCCAGGTCGAAGCTCGCCGCCAGTGCGCCCAGCAAGGGATAGCGATCCATCAGGCGGCGCCGCGCGCGGTGCTCGCGGCTTTGCGGCCTGGCCGCCTGCCCGACTGGTGCACCGCCGGCGATGGCAAGCGCCCTGCCGACGCCGCGTGCGATGCCGTCTGCCAGCAGTTCGTGCCAGGGGGTGGGCGTCTGGCGCCGCCATGACACCGGCCTTTCGCCGAGCGCCACGAACAGCGATTCACCGCCGGCAATGTCGGCGTGCCACGTCAGCAGCGGCGCCGGACAGCCATCGGTGCAAAAGCGCTGCAGCAAGGTCTCCACGCTGGCATCCGGGCACTCCGGCAAACGCCATTCTTCCGGCAGTTCGCCGAGCTTCAGTTCAGCGCAAAAACGCGATGCGGTCACCAGCGCGGCCACTTCCCACAGGCCAGCGGGCTCACGGCGCCGCACCAGTCCAAGTCCAAGACAGGAAAGGACGATGCCCACGACACGCGCCCATTCCTCCGGCTGCGCGCGCCGTTTCGGGTGCAGCCAAACCGTGCCGCCCGGCGACAGGGCGAGCCAGCCCCTGGCAGGCACCATCTGGTGCGCTGTATCGGCGCGGAACTCGACCTGCGCTGCGACAGCACCCAGCACGGGATGCGCCAGCACCTGGGCAATCCCGGCCTGGCGTGCGGCGGCCGCAGGATCGGGTTTCTTGTCCTTGCTCATGCAGTTTCCTTCTGGCTGCGGCCGGCCAGACGCGGCAGGTCACGCGCCACTTCCACCAGGAACCACGCAGGCAGGCGCCTTCCTTGCGCATCTTCGCCGAGCAGCGATTGTGCGATTTCGACGCTGATGCGGGCCAGGTCGCGCAACATATCCTTGGCACGGATCGACAAGGCATGGTGGGCGCTGCGCACGGCCGATTCTTCTTGCGGCAGCTCTTTCAACAAGTGCGCGCGGAACGATTGCGCGAGGAAGTACAGCACGTCGCGGTCCACCGGCGCGTCCGGCCAGTGCTGGTCTCCTTTGATGATTGCATGCAGGCCGTGCTTGTGCCGCAGCTGCTTGAGGAAGCCCTTGAAGTTGCCGGCATGGTTCGGCGACAGCAAGCCATAGGCCAGGGCATCGACCATATCCTCGCCGGCATCCTCGCCGAACGAATGCAACGCATCGGACAGCATATGCCAGCTGCGCGGCGTAGAAAACGGCTCCTCATGTTTCGGCGGCTCGCTCCACAGATGGTCGGGACGCAACTGGATATACTCCAGCACCCATGGGTGGATACCGCCTTCGCCGCTCGCCCACTCCAGCCACTGGCGATGATCGGAGCGCAAATGGATATGCGTCATGCGGTTCACCAATGCCGACGGCATCGGCTTGACGATGGCCGCATCCCTGGCGCGGTTGCCGGCGCCAATCACGATGGTTCCTTTCGGCAGGTTGTACTCGCCGATGCGCTGGTCCAGGATCAGCGAATAGAACGCCTTCTGGATCTCATGCGACGACGCATTCAGCTCGTCCAGGAACAACACGAACGGCTCATCGCGCACAATGTTCGCCGGCGGGAAAAAGCGCGAGCAGTTGCCGTCGATCTGCGGGATGCCCAGCAGGTCTTCCGGCGCCAGCTGGCTGCCGAGCAGGGAGACGCACTCCATGCCCACAGCCTCCGCGAAGCGGCGCACCAGCGCGCTCTTGCCGATGCCCGGTGGGCCCCACATGAATACCGGGCGCGTAATCGCCACGTGCAGCAGGAAGTCGATCGCCTGCTGCTGGTTCAACATGATTGCCGATTGCATAGTCTCACTCCTCCGGCTGCGCCAGTTGGCGGCGCAATTGCTGCTTCAATGCGCGGCGCGATGTTTGTTCGTCGCGCTGGTGGCTGCCGGCCTTGCGCTGGCGCGCCAGCACGGCCAGCGGGTTGCGCGGCTTCGGTACTTTGATGATTACCTTCATTGCTTATCCTTTCACGCACACGACTTGCTTCAGCGTGTGCACGATTTCGACGAGATCCGACTGGTGCGCCATGACCTGGTCAATGTCTTTGTAGGCAGCGGGGATTTCATCCACCACCCCACCATCCTTGCGGCATTCGATGCCTTGCGTCTGTTCGGCCAGGTCGAAGCGGTTGAACTTGCGTTTTGCTTCGCTGCGGCTCATGCGTCGTCCGGCGCCGTGCGAGCAGGAGCAGAACGATTCCTCGTTGCCCTTGCCGCGCACGATGTAGCTGCGGGCACCCATGCTGCCGGGGATGATTCCCAGTTCACCTTCACGCGCCGAGATGGCGCCCTTGCGGGTGACGTACAGCTTGTGGCCGAAGTGCGATTCCTGCGCCACGTAGTTGTGGTGGCAGTTGATCGCCTCGCCATCGAGCTTGAACGGCGGGACGTGCGGCTCCAGGGCAGCCACGACGCGGCGCATCATTTCGCGCCGGTTCAGCATGGCGTAGTCCTGGGCCCAGTCCACTGCTTCCACATAGTCGTCGAACAGTTCCGAACCTTCGCTGAAGTAGGACAGGTCGCGGTCCGGCAGGTTCACCTTGTGCCGCATCATCTCCTTGCGTGCAGCGGAAATGAAGTAGCGGCCGATGACATTGCCGATGCCGCGCGAGCCCGAATGCAGCATGATCCAGACGCGCTGCGCTTCATCGATGCACAGCTCGATGAAGTGATTGCCGCCGCCCAGGGTGCCCAGCTGGCAGATCCAGGTCTGCGCGAACTTGTGCTGCATCTTCATGATGCCCTTGTGGCGCGCCACGATGCGGTCCAGGCGGTCGTTCAACGGACGGCCGACGCGGGCGTGGGCGGAACCGCGCACCTTGTCGAAGGCGTGCTGCTCAAAGCCGACCGGCACCAGCGTTTCGATCGCGCTGCGCACGCGCGCCAGGTTGTCGGGCAACTGGCTCGCGGTCAGCGTGGTGCGCACGGCATTCATGCCGCAGCCGATGTCGACGCCGACTGCGGCGGGAATGATGGCGCCGCGCGTCGGGATCACGCTGCCGACGGTTGCGCCGATGCCGGCATGGACGTCGGGCATGGCTGCCACGTGCGGGTGCACGATAGGCAGGTTCGAAATATTCAGCAGTTGCTGGATGGCCGAATGATCAATGTCATCCGTATAGATGTGCACAGGCACCAGGCCTTTGTGCAGGCTTTGCTTAATTGGCATAACGTCTTTCGTTATGCCGGGGCTGTAGAAACAAAAACCCCGGCGAGTTTCCTGGCCGGGGTTCGTGTTGGAAGAACGACCGGCTCGGGTGGCTAGATTGCCTGCCCCGAGCGCGCGCGCTGCGGGGCTATCGAAGTTGCTGCGATGTGATAGCCGTACGTGGCATGGTCGTCCTTTCAAAAATTCGGGTTAATAAAAAATCAGTGGACGCGATTCTGCGCCCATTTGATTTTCAGTGTCAAGAAAAATTTTTGATTACCTTGCGCCTTCAACTTTTCCGGCGTAGCTGATCCGGCCTTTTTCAATCTGCCAAGTAAGACCATTCGGCACAGTCACGACGCGCCATTGCTGCCGGCTCCAAAGCTGCCAGAAAACATGTGCTTCCGTCGGCTGCGGATCCAGCAGATGTGACACGACGATAGCTACCGGCGTTTCTGTTGCCTTTTCCTGGTATGAAAGCGTCAAGCAGGATTTGGTGAAGCCTCGGCCTGTGACGATGCGGCCCGCCGGATCGGTATCGACTCGATATGTCCCTCCAAACGGCACTACGTGATTTTCCGTCGTGCCCGGAATCAGAAATACCTGCCACCCCTCAGGTTTAGGCAGTACGACAGAGTTGTAGTTCTGCGCGCATGGACGAAAGTCGTAAGCCATGCCGGTCTCGCGTGCGGCGGCAGCGCGCTCCTCGAACTCGCTCAGCGCTTGCGGAGTTTCGTACTGGGAGATGGTGCCGAGCAGGCGCCCGTCGGGACCAACCGCGGCGCGGTACCATGCAAGCATGCGCTCGCCGTCGTCCTTGCCGTAGTAGGTGACGACAATCGCCCCGCCCTTTTCTTCCGTGATGTAGCCACGCAGCTGCTGGCGCGCCTTTTCGGTGAACAGTGGCGTGACGGCATCGCTAACAACGGCAACAGCATGATCGTGAATGTAAATCTGGAGACCGCGCTTTTCGGCGGATTTCAATGCAGCGTGGTCTGGCTCTTGGGCGTGCGCGGCGACGGAGACGATCACGCCCATTAAAGCGATGTGCAATTTTCTCATGGCTTGGCTCAATTGTCGTGCAGCTGCTTCCATTCAGTCATGTCGCGCGGTGTGAAGTCGTCCTTCGACTTTCGCAAGACCGATTTCTCTTTTCCGACCGTCGCGTATGGTGGGTAGCCATCCTGTTCGATGAATTCACCTTGCAGCCCGCTGGCTTTCAGCTTTCCGGAGAAAGTCAAAATTCTCTTTGCATCCCGGCCCTCGCGTGGGAGGCCTTTGCGATGTTCAGCGCCTCGTGAATACCTTGCCTTGAATGAGATCTTTCCTTCTTTCTCGTTCAAGGCAATATCGTAAAGCTTGGCACCCACTGGCTCCGAGGAGCCAATGGCGATTCCGATGTTTCCGAAAACGGCGTTCCCTTGTTTGTATAGGCTCACTGCGTATCCGGATAATGCATGTGGGTCTTCGCCATCGTCCCATACTTGGTTCGAGTAATGGCCAACCAGTGACAACGGCGCGGTGTCGGCATGGGCCAGTCCAGCCATCCCCAAGAACAGGGCTGCGGCGAACAGAAACGCCGGCGATGTATTTTTTGCCTTCATATTGATGTTGCAGTTTTGATAAAGTTCACCGAAGCTTATTTCGAACCCGGCATCGGGTCAACTATTCAGGAGATAGAAATGATGTGTCGTCGCCTCGCTGTCGCGTTCGTACTTGTTGCGGCATGCGCCAATGCCAGCGCGGGAAGCCTGGCCAAGGCTTATGCCGACAAGGCCAGGAATGTTCATGTCGTTACTGCGTCCGGCAAGGACATCAGGTTGACCACGGATCGCCGCGCGGACGAAGTGCGGCTATCGCCCGATGGTGAATCTGCCGCGTGGCTCGCGCTCTCGTATTTCGCTGCGGATGGCAGAAAGTGGCCCACCGAATTGCATGTCTACCGCAACGGCCGCACGCGCTCCATCAAGTGCGGCGGGATCATCCGCGAGTACTGGTTCTGGAAGGGCGGCACGCATGTCGCCACCGATTGCGGCGGCCTGCATTTCGCCGGGATCGAAACGCTGTATGAGGTGCGCTCGATGAAAGAAGTCGACAGCTTCGACCAGGCGGAGGTGCCGGTCGAGAAGCGCCCGGAATGGTCGACCGCGGAGCGGCAGGCCGAATAAAAAAACGCGTCCCATGGGACGCGCTTTTTTTGCGGAAGCGATAAAGCTTAGCCGTTCAGGCGCTGCTCCAGCTTGGCCATATTGTCCTTCAGCTCTTGCGGCAGGTGGTATGCCAGCTTTTCGAACAGTTCAGCATGCAGCTTCAGTTCCGCGCGCCATGCATCCTTGTCGATCGAAGTGATGGTCTCGAACTCTTCGGCGGTGAATGGCAGGCCGTCCCAGGTGATGTCGCCGTAGCGCGGGGTGGTGCCGAAGATGTTCTCCACGCCGCCGCCGGTGCCTTCAACACGTTCCAGCATCCACTTCAGCACGCGCATATTGTCGCCGAAGCCTGGCCATACGAAGTGGCCGTTTTCGTCCGTGCGGAACCAGTTGACGCAGAAGATCTTAGGCAGGGTGGCGCCTTTGCCTTCCAGGCGCTTGCCCATGTCCAGCCAGTGCTGGAAGTAGTCGCTCATGTTGTAGCCCATGAACGGCAGCATGGCAAACGGGTCGCGGCGCACCACGCCCTGCTGGCCGGCGGCTGCAGCAGTAGTTTCGGAGCCCATGGTCGCAGCCATGTACACACCTTCGATCCAGTTGCGTGCTTCGGTCACCAGAGGAACGGTGGTGGAGCGGCGGCCGCCGAAGATGAAGGCGGAGATTGGCACGCCCGCCGGATCATCCCATGCCGGGTCGATCACAGGGTTCTGGGTAGCGGCCACGGTGAAGCGCGCGTTCGGGTGCGAAGCCTTGGTGCCGGACGCAGGGGTCCAGTCCTTGCCCTGCCAATCGACCAGGTGCGCAGGCGCTTCCTTGGTCAGGCCTTCCCACCAGATATCGCCATCGTCGGTCAGCGCGACGTTGGTGAAGATGGTGTTCTCGTTCAGGCAGGACATGCAGTTCGAGTTGGTCTTGGTGTTGGTGCCAGGAGCCACGCCGAAATAACCCGCTTCCGGGTTGATCGCGTACAGGCGGCCATCCTTGCCCGGCTTGATCCAGGCGATGTCGTCGCCGATGGTGGTGACTTTCCAGCCGTCGAAGGTCTTCGGCGGGATCAGCATTGCGAAGTTGGTCTTGCCGCAAGCCGATGGGAAAGCGGCGGCGACGTAGTGCTTCTTGCCCTCTGGCGACTCGACGCCCAGGATCAGCATGTGTTCTGCCAGCCAGCCCTCGCCGCCGTTCTTGGCGTCGTTATAGCCCATGGTGGAAGCGATGCGCAGAGCAAAGCACTTCTTGCCCAGCAGCGCGTTGCCGCCATAGCCGGAACCATAGGACCAGATTTCACGGGTTTCCGGGAAGTGCACAATGTACTTGGTAGCGTTGCATGGCCATGGCACATCCTTCTCGCCGGCGGCCAGCGGCTTGCCGACGGTGTGGATCGCAGGCACAAACTCGCCATCGGTGCCCAGCACGTCGTACACGGCCTTGCCCATGCGCGTCATGGTGCGCATGTTGACGGCGACGTATGGGGAGTCGGACAGTTCCACGCCGATGTGGGCGATCGGCGAACCCAGTGGGCCCATCGAGAACGGCACCACGTACATGGTGCGGCCAGCCATGCAGCCGTCGAACAGGCCGTTCAGGGTGCCGCGCATTTCCTGCGGGTCCATCCAGTTGTTGGTCGGGCCGGCCGCTTCCTTGGTCTGCGAGCAGATGAAAGTGCGGTCTTCAACGCGGGCGACGTCGGTTGGGTCGGAGCAAGCCAGGTAGGAGTTTGGACGCTTTGCTTCGTTCAGCTTTTTCATGGTGCCGGCGGCAACCATTTCAGCACACAGGCGGTCGTATTCTTCCTGCGAGCCGTCGCACCAGTAGATGCGGGCCGGCTTGGTCAATGCGGCGACTTCCGCCACCCAATTGATCAGTTTTTGCTGTTTGATGTAAGCTGGTGCGTTCATAGTTGCAACGCCTCCCATAACGGGCTGATTCATAGTACCTCCAATGCCAATAAAGAATTCTGTCTTGTCCCGGCACGGCAGGAATCGTCGTCAGCTTTTAGCTTGCGCGGAAGAATTGATACTTCGGCGAGATACGGCGGTTCTGTCGATGCGCCCGATTACTCGAGGGCGCGAGCGCCAGGCGGGGGTGTGCCCGGTCGCTGGAACATATGCTGCTGGAGCCTGGTCGGGCTCCTTGAATTGGGCCGATTGTACACCTGCGATCCCGCGCTTCCGACAAAAATGTAGGAATATTGCCCGACTAATGTAGTAGGCTATTCCAGATATTCACAAACCTGTTATTTCCCTACCATTTTCATCACAAAATCTGCTAACTGACATGAAAATTGCGATTCTCGATGATTACCAGGATGCAAGTCGTGGCCTGGAATGCTTCACGCTCCTGGAAGGCCATGAGGTCAAGGTTTTCAACAATTCCGTGCGCGGCATGGGGCAACTGGTGGCGCGCCTGGCGCCCTTCGAAGCGCTGGTATTGATCCGCGAGCGCACCGCATTCAACCGCGCCTTGCTGGCGAAGTTGCCGAACCTGAAGGTGATTTCGCAGACCGGCAAGGTGAGCGGGCACGTCGACATGGATGCGTGCCGCGAGCTTGGCATCACCGTGCTGGAAGGCGTCGGCTCGCCGACGGCGCCGGCCGAACTGACCTGGGCGCTGGTAATGGCCGCGCGGCGCAAGCTGTTCCAGTACGCCGGCAAGCTGCGCGATGGACAGTGGCAGCAGGTGTCGATCAGCCACGAGCACAATACGCTCGGCCTGGTACTGGCGGGGAGCACGATGGCGATCTGGGGCTACGGCAAGATCGGCAAGCTGGTAGCGGCTTATGCCAAGGCATTTGGCATGCGCGTGGTCGTGTGGGGCAGCGAGTCGAGCCGCGCTGCAGCGGTAGCGGATGGATACGAAGCAGCCGCCTCCCGCGAGGCATTTTTTGCGGAGGCCGATGTGCTGTCGCTGCACTTGCGCCTGGCCGACGGCACGCGCGGCATCGTCACGGCGGAAGACCTGGCGCGTATGAAGCGCGATGCGCTGTTCGTCAATGTCAGCCGCGCCGAGCTGGTTGCGACAGGTGCGCTGGAAGAAGCGTTAAAGTCCGGCCATCCCGGCTATGCAGCGCTGGACGTCTTCGAAACCGAACCGCTGCCGGAAAACTCCCCCCTGCTGCGCATGCCGAACGTGCTGTGCACCCCGCACCTTGGCTACGTCGAGAAAGCCAGCTACGAGCTCTACTTCCGCCACGCCTTCCAGAACCTGGTCAACCACATCAACGGCTGAGCCTGTGTCACACCATGGGGTCACACCCTGAGTGTGACACGAGCTGAAGCACTACACGGCTGTGTCCGTGTCACAGTTGGGGTGTGACCCCAGGGTGTGACACAGGCTGGGCTGTGAGGGCATGGCGTGGACTTTGCTCCAGAGGCCGGCCCAGCCGGGGGGCCAGGTGATGGCGGCGCCGCTATACGCGGAGAGGTTGGCGCGGACGGGCACGACCGGCACCGGCGGCATTTCCGTGAGCGCGGCGCCGTGCGGGCGCTGCATGTCGAGGCTGTACATGTAGCCGGGAAGCAGGGCGTCGCACACCTGGGCGAACCAGTTCGTATGGTCTTCGTCGCGGCCGAGCGCTTGCGCTAACCCTTGCGGGTCGAATCTGGCCAGGGCGTGCACCAGTTCTTCCGTCGTGGCGCCAGGCTGGTCGCCCCAGCCCATCACGGGGTTGAAAATGTAGTCGGCGCCGGAACCGTACCAGCCTTCGCGCCAGGAGCGCTGCATCCAGTCGCGCGGTCCGGTAAACAGGTGCCAGCGCCAGTGCAGCCCGGATGGCTTGGGCCAGGAGTACAGGTATAACTTCTGGTAGCCCGCCTTGTGCAACTCGCGTACCACGGCCATCAGCCTGGCGTGCGGCATGCGGTCGGGCGGGGCGCGGCGGAACAGGATCGCTTCGCCGTCGGCAAACTGCACTTCGTCGGTGGAGAGGTTCAGGTCGAGCGTGCGCGACTCATTGCCAAACCGGGCTGAAATCCAGCCGGTGAGCAAGTTGACAGCCGTGATCACTCCATAGCCGCGGTAGCGGTGGAAAATCACGGTTCCTGGTGCGAGCGCTTTCATGGTCTGGCCGGGCAAAAAACCCAGTGTAGTCAACTGTTCGGCGGAATGCCAGCCGGAAGCGGCAAACGTTTTCGGCTATCATGCACGCCATTCATTGATTTCATTTTAATTCATCATGACCCTGCGCATCATCGCTACCGGCGGCACTTTCGACAAGCACTATAACGAATTGAACGGTACGCTGGCTTTCGCCGACAGCCACCTGCCTGCCGCAATCAAGCGCGCCCGTATCACCACTCCTTGCGAGCTGGAAGTCGTGTCGCTGCTCGATTCGCTGGACATGGTCGACGCTGACCGCCAGCGCGTACTGGCCGCCTGCCAGGCCGCAGCAGAGAAAGCCATCGTGATCGTGCACGGCACCGATACCATGCCGCAAACCGCGGCTGTCCTGGGCCCGGCGATCAAGGACAAGACCATTGTTTTCACCGGCGCCATGATTCCTTACGAGATCGATAACTCGGATGCGTTCTTCAACATGGGGTTTGCCTGCGGCGTGGCGCAAGTGCTGCCGCCTGGCGTCTACGTGGCGATGAATGGCCAGATCTTCGCATGGGATAACGTGCAGAAGAACAAAGCTGCCGGCGTGTTCCAGCCGCTCTGAGTCATCTGAATTTCGCCAGCGTTTGCTGGAAGCGCGTGGCGTCCCGGTAGCCAATTACGCGCGCTTTTTCCTTGCCAGCGCCATCGAACAGGATGATGGCGGGCGGTCCAAAACAGGCCATAGCGTTTCAGCAGGGCCTTGTCTTTTTTCGCTGTTGGCCGTTACCTCGGCCTGCAGCAGCACACTCCCTTCCAGCGCCGCTTTCACAGGTGGCGCTGAAGGTGAACTTCTCCATTTCCTTGCACGCGAGGCATCAGTCGGCGTAGAAGTCGAGCATGACGGGGCGGCCCTGCGCGGCGCCTGCCTGCGCCATTTGCGCCACATGAAACGGCTGTACCAGGAACGCGCTGGGCGCGCTGCTGCAATTGCCGCCGGGTGTCAGTGATGTGCTGGCAGCGCGGGCGCGCCGTAGTGGCATGGCGCCACGGGATGGTATGCCGGGACAGCACCCGCCGCCGGCGGGCTGCTGCCAGGTGTGACCAACGTGCCCGAGGACTTGGCCCCGGGCTATTGTGAGCGCCTGCTGGCGTTCACGCGGGCGTAGCGGGAACTTAAGCTTTCGCTTCGCCGCCGAGGGCGTCGACCACGTCCTGCAGCAGCTTGGCCAGCTCGCCGGTCATCAGCATGAAATCGCCGTCGAAGCGTTCGTCATCGTTGCGGGTGACGGCGTCGTTTTCCTTCATCACGTCCAGCGGCTTGACGCCCTTGATGGCCAGCGCTTCGGTCAGCACGAAGCTGATCTTGCTGTCCCAGGTCATGGCCAGTCGGGTGCACTGCTTGCCGGCAGCGATGTGGCGGCGTACTTCTTCCGGCTCCAGGGTGTGGCGCACGTAGCGCACGGCCGCCTTGCTTTCGCCGGTGGCGCGCAGTTCGGTGTCCATGTCGACGGTGAAGCCGGCCGGCGCTTCGTCATCCTGCAGCCAGGCGGTCATCACGCCAACCGGGGAACGCTGCACGCGCAGGCTTTCGATCGGCATGCGGTCGACGGCTTTGAGCAGCATCTTGATGATGTCGTCGGCCTTGGCCGGGCTGGCGGCATCGACCACCAGCCAGCCATTGACCGGGTCGATCCAGCACCAGGTATTGCTGCGGATGGTGAAGGCGCGCGGCAGCAGTTCATCGTGCACGCGTTCCTTGAGTTCTTTCATGGCTTTCTTGCCAGGAGCAAAGCCTTGCTGCTCTTCCAGCTCGGCGGCGCGCGCCTTGGCAACCTGATTGACCACGGTCGATGGCAACAGCTTCTTCTCGGTGCCCAGTACCATCAGCATCTGTTTGTTGACAACGTGCACCAGGCCGCCGTTCGGGCGCGGCTTGTCCCAGCCCTGGCGCATCAGCTCATTGCTGCTGGCGGGAGAGAAGGACTGCGACTGGAGGGCTTCTTCGAGTTGTTCTGGAGTAAATGCCCAAGGGGCAGGCAGGCGGTAAACCTGGAGATTCTTGAACCACATAAACGTTATCGACCTTGATCAGCTTTTTCCACGGGAACGACATTTTACATGGCTACTCACGGGCAAGTCATGACCTTTGTCTTGTTCCAGTCACGGCGGGGGTCTTGCCCACGGGCGCCGACCAGGTTGGTGTACTCGCAATACTCCTGGTTGCCCTTGCGATAGCGCTTCATCGTCACGCCGTCGCCCAGGTCGGAAGTCTGTTCCAGCACCCAATCCTTGGTCTGCGACCTGGCGATGGCCATGCCGAGCTTGGTGTCCGGCAGGATGATGGTTGCAAACTTGTTCAGGCTCTCCTTGCGGAGCTGGCGGTCCACGCCGGCCGCCAGCCTGCGGTTTTTTTCCAGCAGGGTTTCCGTCGGCGCCGCCGGCTTGGCAAACGGGTCGTCGTTGGCAGTAGCCGGCACGGTGACGGCGTCTGCCACTGGCGTTGCAGTGGCGGAAGCTGCCGGCGCCGCCGCGGTGACGGCCACCGGCGGCGGTGGCGCGCTGCGCCGGGCGGCACGGGCGCCAGCGTTGGGCGCAGCTGGGGCAAGGGCTGCCGCTGGTTGTTTCGGCCGCTCCCTGGGCGCTTGCAGGTAGACCAATTCGCTTTCGCGCTGGACTTCGGCCTGGCGCACATAAGGCGTGCCACGCCAGCACAGGAAAAGTGCAGCATGCATCAGGGCGACTGCTGCCAGCCAGGCGCACCGGGCCGGGCGGAGTTCAGCATTGGCTTGCATAGGTGATCCGGGTTTGCAGCCGGACTCAGCTTGCCGGCTCGCGCCGGAAAGTTATCACAAATTAGCAAAAAGATCACCCTGCGCCGGCTGTGACTTACCTGCTTCTTCCAGCGAGCAGAGCGCCGACATGCGCACGCCGAGCAGGCGCAGCCGGTCGTCCAGCGGCACCCTGCGCAGGCACTCGCCGGCAGCGCGGCGGATGGCGGCCGCATCCGCCGTCGGCGAAGGCAGGGTCAGGTCGCGCGTCACCGTGCGAAAGTCGGCATAGCGCAGCTTGATGCCCACCGTACGGCCGGCGTAGCGCTTGCGCGCCAGGTCGTCCGCCACCTTCTGGCACAGGCGGGTGAAGATTTCGGACAGCTCGGCGCGGTCGCGCTTGACATGCAGGTCGCGCGAAAAGGTGGTTTCGCGGCTGACGCCTTTCGGCTCGCTGCGCGTGGCGACGGCGCGCTCGTCGCGGCCATGGGAAATGCGCTGCAGCCATTCGGCGTAGTTGAGGCCGAAGTGCTCCTGCAGCAGGGCGGGATCGGCTGCCGCCAGTTGGCCGACGGTGTCGATGCCCAGCGCGACCAGCTTCTTCTCGGCCTTGGGGCCGATGCCGTTCACCTTGCGCACCGGCAGCGGCCAGATGCGCGCCGGCACGTCGCCATAGCCGACCACGGTCAGGCCGTTGGGCTTTTCCAGGTCGGAGCAGATCTTGGCCAGCAGCTTGTTGGGGGCGACGCCGATCGAGCACGACAGCCCGGTGGCGGCGCGCACCGCGTCCTTGATGCGCTGGGCCAGTTCGCGGGTTTCGCCTTCCACCTCGCTCAGGTCGATGTAGATTTCGTCAATGCCGCGGTCTTCGATCTGCGGCGCGATGCTGGCCACGGCAGCCTTGAACAGGCGCGAATACTTGCGGTAGGAATCGAAATCCACCGGCAGCAGGATGGCGTCCGGTGCCAGGGCGGCCGCCTTCATGGTGCCCATGGCGGAAAATACCCCCAGCGCCCGCGCCTCATAGGTGGACGTGGTGATCACGCCGCGCCCCACGTAATCGCGCAGGCGGGAGAATTCGCGGCTGCCGTCCGGCAATTCACGCGGCTGGTGGCGCGCGCCGCCGCCGATCACCACGGGCAGGCCGCGCAACTCCGGATAGCGCAACAGCTCCACGGACGCGTAAAAGGCGTCCATGTCGAGGTGGGCAATGCGGCGGGGCCAGTCCATAACAAATAGTCGAGTTCGCTTGTGATACTGTAATTATATACAGCATTTTAAGCAAGGTGCCTGCTGGCTATACTGCTGGGCATGACGATACTGCCCCTGCTGCTCGCTCTTGCCGCCGCCCCGGCGCTTGCCGCCCCCGCCTGCCCGGCTCCCTTGCATGCCGGCGCCAGCGACCTTGGCATGGCATCGTTCCGCGAGGACGAGCGGGTCGGCGGGGCAGCCATTGACGTGCTGCGGGAGCTGGCGCGCCGCACCAACTGTTCGCTCAGTATCAGCTGGTACCCGCGGGCGCGCCTGTGGGCCGAATATGCAAGCGGCCGCATCAACGTGACCGCCAGCTCCGCACGCAGCCCCGAGCGCGACCGCCTAGGCCAGTTCGTGCCCTTTGTCACCACGCGCTTTGACCTGGTGCTGTCGCACCGCGTGGCCGGCAGCTACAAGTCGCTGGCCGACCTGGTTGAACATGGCAGCGCGCGCCTGAACCTGGTGCGCGGCATCCTCTATTCCCCCGCAGTCGAAGCCCAGGTCGAACGGCTGCGCAGGCAGGGGCGGGTCGAAGTGGTCAACGACTTTGATATCGCCTTCCGGAAAATGGCCTCGAAGCGCGCCGAGGCAACACTGGCGCCGCTGACCATTTACTCACGCTACCTGGAAAGCGCCGGCCTGCAGGACCAGGTCGACGTCGTGCCGGTGGCGGAATCGGCGCCTGTGCTGGCCGGCGCCTATTTGTCGCGCAACGGCCTCACACCGGCTGCACGCAAGCTGTTTGCCGCTGCCTTGCTTGGCATGGTGGCCGATGGCAGCGTGGCGCGCATCTATGGCAAGTACGTGGGCGAAACCAATGGCCGTGCCCTGGTGACGGAGCACGGGCGCGCCATCATTTCGGCCTACCAGCAACTGCCCTGACATTGCTGTGGCAATGATCGCCGCGCCGCGTTACCATGCCAGTGCGATCATCGAACAAAAACCACAACTTCTGGCGAGGCTGGCATGAGCTTTTCGAACATGAATATCGGTGTGAAGCTGGCGATCGGATTTGCGCTGGCAATTGCGATCCAGCTTGCAATGTCGCTGACAGGAATCAGCCGCTTGAGCCACAATGCGGGCCTGACCGATCGCCTGATCAGCGACCGCTACCTGAAGGTGCAGCTGACCAACGAAATGCGCAGCTATTCCAACCGTTCGGCCCAGGCCTTGCGCAACGCCATGCTGGCGCCGGACAAGATCAGCAGCGATGCTTTCCTGGCCAGCATGGCGGAGGCGGACAAGGCTGGCGCCGCCGCGGCGGAAAAGCTGCAGAAGATCCTGGTGCTGGAAGAAGCCAAAAAGCTGTTTGCCGAGGAAACACAGGCGTTCGAAGCCTTCCGCGCCAAGCGCGACGAGGTAGTAACGCTGTTCAAGGAAGGTGACCAGGATAGCGCAGTGCAAACGCTGTTCAAGCAGGCCATTCCGCTGCAGAACGCTTACTTCGGCAAACTCGATGCCATCCTCGCGCTGCAAAGCAGGCTGATGACGCAGGATGGCGACGAAGCAACGCGCACCGCATCGAATGCGACGATGCTGATGCTTGGCCTGCTGGTGCTGGCAACGGTGTTGTCGGTCCTGGCGGGCTACCTGATCACCCGCTCGGTGACCCGACCGCTGCTGCAGGCGGTGGCGGTGGCGGAGACCGTGGCGCAGGGCGACCTGACCGCCGACATCGACGCCAGCCGCAAGGATGAAACCGGGCGCCTGCTGAACGCCCTGCAGGACATGGTGGCTTCGCTCAAGCGCACCGTAGGTTCGGTGCGCGCTTCCACCGATACGATCAATACCGCCGCGGCCGAAATCGCGGCGGGCAATCTCGACCTGTCGCGCCGCACCGAGCAGCAGGCAGCCAGCCTGGAGGAAACCGCTTCTTCGATGGAGGAGTTGACTTCGACCGTCCGGCAGAATGCGGACAATGCACGCCAGGCCAACCAGCTGGTGGTATCGGCCGCCAGCCATGCCAGCGAAGGCGGGCAGGTGGTGGGCGAAGTGGTCGATACCATGGGCGCGATCAAGGCCAGTTCCGCGCGCATGGCTGACATCATCAGCGTTATCGATGGGATCGCCTTCCAGACCAATATCCTGGCGTTGAATGCCGCCGTCGAAGCGGCCCGCGCCGGCGAACAGGGGCGCGGTTTCGCGGTGGTGGCGTCGGAAGTGCGCAACCTTGCGCAGCGCAGCGCGGCAGCAGCCAAGGAAATCAAGGAGCTGATCGATGATTCGATCGCCAAGGTTGATGCAGGCGGCGCCCTGGTCGACCGCGCCGGAACGACCATGCAGCAGATCGTCTCTTCCGTGCAGCAGGTGACCGATATCATGAATGAGATAACGTCGGCCAGCCAGGAACAGTCTTCCGGCATCGAGCAAGTGAATATTGCCATCGTGGAGATGGATAATGCCACCCAGCAGAATGCGGCGCTGGTGGAGCAGGCGGCGGCCGCGGCGCGCAGCATGCAGGAGCAGTCGGAGCGGCTGGTCGAGGCTGTGGCGGTGTTCAGGATGGAGGATCCGGCCGCGGGGTACGCGGCTGCGCGCGCGCCGGAAACGCGTGCGTCCGCCGCGCCAGGCGCGCCGGCACGGGCCACCATGCCGGCGTTGAGGGCCGCACGCGGCTCCGCCAGCGCAGCGCGGAGAGTGCCGCCGACAGCGCGCGAGGAGACGGTGCAGGATGTAGCGGAGGAACTTGTGGAGGCACAGGCTGCCGACGCGCAGGACGCTTCGGCCGAGCCGGATGAGGCAACGCGGGCTGCCGGTGCGGCGCGGGCCGGGACGGCACGAAGCGGCGCAGCGCGTGCAGCAGGACGGGCAAGCACTGCGCAAGGCGCTTCGGCCAAGCCGGCAGCGTCGCCGGCGCGCGCAACGCCGCCGGGCGACGACTGGGAAGAGTTTTAAGCCGCCTGCTTGCGGAACCACTCCGCCGTCGCTTGGTCGGCGGGGAAGAACGCTTCCATGCGCAGCTCATGTACTGTCACGTCATGCGGCGTGCCAAGCGTGGCGATCGTGGTGAACAGGTTGAGTTCCACGCCGTGTTTGCGCACCGTAAACGGCAGGAAAGGCAGCGCGCGGCGGTCGAGATTGGCCGTCGTCGACGCAGCCCGGATGCCAGGCATCGCCAGCAACTCTTCCAGCAGCAAGGTCGCTTCGCTGCCCGGCCCGTCGCCCATGGCTTCGCGCTGGATCCATTGCAGCAGGTCGGCGCTGACATCCTCCCAGTTGACAATGTACTTGCGCAAGCCCTCCGGGTCCAGCGTCAGCTTGATGATATTGCCGGTAGTGGGCGGGCCATCGAGCAGCCACTCGATCATGCTGGCGGCCGGGCCATTGCTCATGACCAGGTTCCACAAGCGGTCCACCACCAGCGCGGGGTACGGCGCCTGCTGCTGCAGCATGAAGTCCAGCGCCTGCTTGACTGCCATCATCTCCGGATCGGACAGGCTGCGCTCCTGGTAAGCCGGCGCATAACCGGCCGCCAGCAGCATCACATTGCGCTCACGGAGCGGGATATCGAGGACGATGCCGAGCTTCAGGATCATTTCCCGGCTGGGCTGCGAACGCCCGCTTTCCAGGAAGCTGATGTGCCGCTGCGAAATGCCGCTCTCGGTCGACAGCCGCAATTGGCTGAAACCGCGCTTGCCGCGCCAATAACGCATCGCTGCCGCATAGTCGCTGAAGTATTGCCCTGATGCTGCCGCTCCCATATCGCTCCTATCAAGACAGGATGAAGTCCAACACACCGCTGTTCACGCTTTCCGTGTGGGTGATGAACATAGCATGCGCCCGTGTTACCGTGCAAAATAGTCGATAAAACCGGTGACGCTACCCAGGCGGCCATCTGCCGCGATCACTGCGAAGTCCGTGCCTTTGGCGACCGGTTCGCTGCCAGGCGCGGCCAGCGTCCACGAGAAGCGCAATACGTCGTTGTGGGCCTCCGGGGTGCCCGCCAGTTCGAAACGATGCCCTGGAAAATGGCCTTGGGCACCGGCGATCATCTCATCGATGGCAGCGTGGCCGGCGCCTTGCATCAAGGGGTCCTTGTAGCTGGCTTGCGGGGCGAATGCGGCGGCTACCCGGGCCAGGCGCTGTCCGGCGTCGCGTTCATTCCAGGCGGCGAGGTATTGTTCTACGATTTGCATGGTGTTCTCCTTTCATTGATTGGGTGACCCTATTGTCAACAAATGCGCGCCGTGGGACGATTACCTCCCAGGTAATCGAACAGGATTTCGTATGACGCTCCATCGCGCACTAGCCTTGCTTTCCCTGCTGGCCGCCTGCACTGGCGTGCAGGCAGACTGCCCGGCGGCATTGCCGCTGAAGGGCGTACTCAGTGTCGATAACTGCTATCCGATGCGCGAAGGTTGCGTACCCGCCGCGGAGGCCCTGTACCAATACACCACCGCCATGCCGGATGTGGGCGACGAGGTTCTCAGGATCAGCATGCATGGCAGTCCCTGGCATCTGTACGGCCCCGACTCCCGCATCATGACCATCGAGGACCTGGCCGGGATCGTCAGGCAGCAAGGCAGCAAGATCCGCGAGGTGGTCCTGATGTCGTCATGGAGCGGCGCCGCCCCTGGCAAGAAACACAAATCGTTGGCGCAGCAGCTGTCCAATGCGCTGGGCGCCATGAAGGTGCGCGGGGCCGATGGTTTCCTCTGGTACGACAAGGACGGCAAGGTCACCGTCACGCAGCAGGCATTCACCGTCTTCGCCACGGGACCCTATGCCGTCAAAAAAGAGGAAAAAGTGATGGCGTCGCTCGCCGCAGGCTGGCATGCGCAGTTTGAGGAAGCGTATGCAAAGCAAGGCAACGCCGACGGCTTGCTGCGCGCCGGTGTCGGCCACGAAGCGTTCAGCCTTTGCCCCGAGCGCGCCTGGAAGGCATTTGACGCCGCTGCCGCCCTGGGCAATCAGGTCGCAGCCTATAACGCCGCCGTCCTGAGGCTTGAGCGCGGCGCGCGCGGCGACCGCGAGGCGGCGCTGCAGCTGCTCAGGAAAGCCGCCGCAGCCGGCGACCAGCCGTCTGCCGCCCTGCTTGATCAAACAACATTGCACCGCAACGTGAAGCCGTGAGAGGATTGCCGTTCCAGAAGCAGAAATGAAGAACAGGAGTTCCAGTTGAAATCGATTTTGTTTGCGGCCAGCCTGGCCCTTACGACCGCTGCAGCTGCAGCGCCATCGGCATCGGAGAAGGCGGCCAAGCCTGCCGCTGCCCCGAGCCCTGCAGCCGTGCAGGTCCAGACGCGCGATGTGCCGGTCAACCAGTTCATGCAGGGCCGCCTGCCATTCGTGATTCCATTGAATGTGCCGGTACCGGTGGAATACGGACAGGCCAAGATCAAGAAAATTGGCTACTCTTACTGGATGCGCCCGGCCGATGCCGCGACCGCGACTGCAGAGAACCTGCCGACGCGCAATGGCTATATGTACGGCTCGACCGCGACCGACGTCACTTACGATGCCCGTCACCGCATGTTTTACGGCATCGACGATCCGGGCTCGCTGAACAAGCTGCGTGGCGTGGCGAGCAATGTCCAGGTCAAGCAGTTCAAGGAAGGCAAGAATCCGGCTGTGCTGATTTCCATGGTCAGCGGCACGACCGGCCAGCCGGCTTATTTCATGTACATGGCGACTGGCAGGAAGAACGAGACTTTCTTCCTCTCCTTCCGCGCCCCGGACGGACGTCCCGATATCGGCGATGCCGTGTGGGCCAAACTGGCGGCCAGCATCAAATAAGCAGGATCGCGCGGAAGTCGTTCACATTGGTGCGCGTGGGGCCGGTGACCACCAGGTCGCCCAGGGCAGAGAAGAAGGTGTAGCCGTCGTTGTTGTCAAGCAGGGCTTGTGCGTCAAGGCCTTGCGCGGCTGCGCGCTGCAGCGTATCCGGCCCCAGCACGGCACCGGCATTGTCTTCGGTGCCGTCTATTCCATCCGTATCGCAGGCGATGGCCTGTACGCCCGGCGTGCCTTGCAGCGCAACGGCCAGCGCCAGCAGGTATTCCGCATTGCGTCCGCCACGTCCGGTGCCGCGCACGGTGACGCTGGTTTCCCCGCCTGACAGGATGACACAGGGCGGCCGCAAAGGACTGCCATGCTCGATCACACTCTGCACCAGGGCAGCATGCGAAACGGCCACGGTACGCGCTTCCCCTTCCAGCCGGTCGCTCAGTATGAGCGGGCGCAGGCCTTCGGCGCGAGCGGCATCGGCGGCCGCCTGCAAGGCATGCCGGGCAGACGCGATGACGGCCACGCTGTTGTGTTCCAGGCGAGGGTCGCCGGGCTTGGGCGTTTCCTGCGCCGCGTCTTCCAGCACGGCGCGCACAGAGGGAGCGATTTCGATGCCGTACCGTTGCAGGATGCGCAGCGCGTCCTGCGCGGTAGACGGATCGGCCAGCGTTGGGCCGCTGGCCACCACGGCCGGATCGTCGCCCGGCACGTCCGACAGCACCAGCGTCACGACGCGCGCTGCTCCGCAGGCCAGCGCCAGCCGGCCGCCCTTGATCGCCGACAGGTGCTTGCGCACGATATTGATGTCGCTGATCGGCGCGCCGCTGTGCAGCAGGGCTTTGTTGATGTCGCGTTTCTGCTCCAGCGTAATGCCGGGAGCCGGCAGCGACATCAGCGCCGAGCCGCCGCCCGACATCAGGCACAGCACCATATCGTCCGGTCCCAGGCCGCGCACTGCAGCCAGCATGCGCCGCGCGGCAGCCTGGCTGGCGTCATCCGGCACCGGATGGCCGGCCTCGATCACCTCCACCTGTTTGGTCGGCGCGCCGTGGCCGTAGCGGGTCACCACCACGCCGCTGAGGGGACCTTGCCAGCGCCGCTCAACGCCCAGCGCCATGCGCGCCGAAGCCTTGCCGGCACCGATGACGACGGTGCGGCCTTTGGGCGGCGGCGGCAGATGGGCCGCGATGGTTTCCAGCGGGTCGGCCGCGCGCAGGGCCGCGTTGAACAGTTCGGACAGCAGCTCACGCCCAGTCTTCACAACATTTCTCCTTTGCGGCCAACGCACAGCAGCAGCAGCGCGCCGCCCGCCGCCAGGCTGGCCGCCACCAGCAGCATGCCGTTGGCCGTGCTGTGCGTGGCATCCCTGATCGCGCCCACCAGGTAAGGGCTGACAAAGCCGGCCAGGTTGCCCAGCGAATTGATCATGGCAATGCCCGCCGCTGCCGCAGTGCCGCCCAGCATGGCTGTCGGAATACTCCAGAACACCGGGAAGGTGCTGAGAATGCCGGCCGTTGCCACGCTCAAGGCGGCCAGCGCCAGCACCGGATTGCCGGCATAGAAGGTCGACGCCAGCAGCGCCGCTGCGCCGATGAAAGCTGCCAGCCCGGCGTGCCAGCGCCGTTCGCCGGTGCGGTCGGAATGGCGCGCGACCAGGACCATCGCCACCGCAGCGATGCCGTAAGGGATGGCCGTCAGCAGTCCGATATTGAGCACATCCTGCACGCCACTGTTGCGTATCAATTGCGGCAGCCAGAAGCCGACACCGTACAGGCCCATCACGAGCAGGAAGTACACCAGCGCCAGTATCCACACCCGGCCGCTGCCAAACACATGGCGCAAGCGCCACTGCGCCCGTGGCGCGCCGTCGCTTGCCAGCTCCTGTTTCAGCAGCGCCTTTTCCTCGTCGTCCAACCAGGCCGCATCGTCGATGCCGTCGTCCAGCAGTGCGAGTGTCAATACGCCCAGTGCCACCGCCGGCAATCCCTCCAGCAGGAACAGCCATTGCCAGCCGGCCAAGCCGCCGTAGCCGGCGAACTGCGACATGATCCAGCCCGACAGCGGACCGCCAATGACGCCTGCCACCGCGACGCCGCTCATGAAGATGGCGACAATGCGGGCGCGCCGCTGCGCCGGGTACCAGTAGGTCAGGTACAGGATCACGCCGGGAAAGAAGCCCGCCTCCGCCACGCCCAGCAGGAAGCGCATCACGTAGAAACTGGCCGGGCTGCTGGTGAACATCATGGCAGCCGACAGCAGTCCCCAACTGGCCATGATGCGCGCGATCCAGCGCCTTGCGCCGACGCGCAGCATCAGCAGGTTGGAAGGCACCTCGAACAGAAAGTAGCCAACGAAAAAGATACCGGCGCCCAGCCCGTACACTGTGTCCGAAAACCGCAGGTCCGCCTGCATCTGCAGCTTGGCAAAGCCGACATTCACCCGGTCCAGGTAGGCCACCACGTAGCACAGGAACAGGAAGGGCAGCAGGCGCTTGCCGACGCGTGCATACAGCTTTTCGGTAGTGTTCATTCTTGTTGTATTTCCAACTATGGCACCCTAGAATCATTGCACATTTTCCCCTTGGAGCCGAAGAAGTGAGCAAACGCCTTATCACCAGATTGTTGCTGCCCCTGCTGGCCGCACCAGCTTTTGCTGCGGACCTGCCGCAGCCCCCGATCGCCGAAAAAACACAGTGGATGGAAACCCGTCACGGTGAGCAGGTCACCGACGATTACCGCTGGCTGCAGGAAAAAACCAATCCTGCCGTCATTGAATACCTGAACGCGGAAAATAGCTATACCGCGGCCATGACCGAAAGTATCAAGCCTTTTGCCGATACTTTGTACAAGGAGTTCAAGGACCGCACGCAGCCGGTCGACCTGTCGGTGCCGGCGCGCCGCGGCGACTACTACTATTACACCCGCATCGAAGCGGGCAAGCAGTACCAGCTCAATTGCCGCCGCAAGGCCGCAGCCGACGGCAGCTACAACGCCGCCGCGCCGGAAGAAATCATGCTGGACCAGAACGCCATGGCCGAAGGCTTGAAGTTCTTTGCGCTCGGCATGGTGCTGCCCAGCCCGGACGGCAAGCTGCTGGCCTACACCACCGACAATAACGGCTTCCGCCAGTATGAACTGCATGTGAAGGACCTCGCTACCGGCAAGGTCCTGTCGACCACCATGCCGCGTGCCACCACCATCGCCTGGGCCGCCGACAACAAGACCCTGTTCGTGGTGCAGGAAGACCCCACCACCAAGCGCTCCGACCGCGTGTTCCGGCTGCCGCTGGATGGCCAGCCGGAACAGGTTTTCCACGAGCCGGTCGAGCAATTCGCCCTGCAGGTATCCGCCGGCCCGGACAACAAGCATATCTTCCTCGTGTCCGCTGCGACCGACACCACCGAGGTATTCATGCTGCCGGCCAACCAGCCGAAGGGCAGCTTCAAGTCGGTTCTGGGGCGGACCAAAGGCCACCGCTACTTCGCGAGCCACCGCGACGGCAAGCTGTACATCCGCACCAACAAGGATGCCAAGAACTTCCGCCTGGTGACGGCGCCCCTGGCCAATCCGAAAAAGTGGACCGAGATCGTCCCGCACGACAAGGACACCCTGCTGCAGAACGCCATGCTGTTCAAAGGCTTCCTGGCGCTGCACGAGAAATCGCGTGCGCTGAACCGCACCCGCATCTACGATTTCGCCACCAGGAAGTGGCAGACCGTGAAATTCGACGATGAAGTCTATGTCTCGCTGCCGGGCGGCCAGATGGATTACAACGTGACCAAATACCGCATCAGCTACCAGTCGCCATTGTCGCCGCCGGCCATCATCGACGTCGACATGAAGACCGGCGAACGCACCGTGCTGAAAAAACAGGAGGTGGCGGGCGGCTTCGATTTCAGCCGGTACGAGACCAAACGCCTGTGGGCAACCGCGCGCGATGGTGTGAAGGTGCCGCTGTGGGTGGCCTACAAGAAGGGCGTGAAGCTGGATGGCTCGGCGCCGCTGGTGCTGTACTCCTACGGTTCGTACGGCATTCCGCAGGAAGCGACTTTCTCGCTGGTCCGGCTAAGCATGCTGGAACGTGGCGTGATCTACGCGGCGGCGCATATCCGCGGCGGCAACGACATGGGCGAACAATGGCATGACGACGGCATGCTGATGAAGAAGATGAACACTTTCAATGACTTCATCGACAGCGCCGAGTACCTGGTCAAGGAAAAATGGACTTCGCGCGACCGCCTGGCGATCCAGGGCGGCAGCGCCGGCGGCCTGCTGATGGGGGCCGTGGTGAATATGCGCCCGGACCTGTTCAAGGCCGTGCATGCGGCCGTGCCGTTCGTGGATGTGATGAACACCATGATGGACGCCAGCCTGCCGCTGACCACCGGCGAGTACCTGGAGTGGGGCAATCCGAACGAGAAGGCGGCTTACGACTACATGCGCAGCTATTCCCCGTACGACAACATCTTGTTGAAAGATTATCCGGCCATGCTGGTGACCACCGGCCTGAATGACAGCCAGGTGATGTACTGGGAGCCCGCCAAGTACGTGGCCAAGCTGCGCCGCAACAAGACCGACAGCAACCCGCTGCTGCTGAAAGTGAACATGGGGGCGGGGCATGGCGGCTCGTCCGGCCGCTATAACGCGCTGGGCGAGAAGGCCTTCGAAATGGCCTGGCTGCTGGCGCAAATCGGGGTTTCCAAATAATTTTTGAGGTTTTTCGGAAAAAGGCTTGCGCGGCTTTCAAAATCCATCCTATAATGCGGCCTCTTCTGAACGTTGTGACAAACGTTCGACAGTGAAGGCAGGGGCGTTTAGCTCAGTTGGTAGAGCGGATCCCTTACAAGGATTAGGTCGGGAGTTCGACCCTCTCAACGCCCACCAGTCACACTGATGAAGAATTGGAGCGGTAGTTCAGTTGGTTAGAATACCGGCCTGTCACGCCGGGGGTCGCGGGTTCGAGCCCCGTCCGCTCCGCCAATATTCAGAGAGAAGCCCCGAAGAAATTCGGGGCTTTTTTCATTTCTGCTTTCCAAAAACCGGTAAACAGTGTCTGACCCACGGGTCGGACACTGTCAGATCATCCGCCGGGGTTGGGTTGCGCGCTGTTGATCTTCGACGAAAATCAAAGGCTTAGCGCCGTTCGCACACCTGGGGTCAGACCCTTGGGTCTGACCCGGAATTACCGGTTTTAAGCAGCGATCGCCGCCGGCTCATCATCCGCCGAAGAGCGGATCAAGTAATCGAACGAGCCGAGCGCTGCCTTGGCGCCCTCGCCCACGGCAATCACGATCTGCTTGTACGGCACGGTGGTCACGTCGCCCGCCGCAAACACGCCTGTCTCCGAAGTCTGGCCCTTGGCATCCACTTCGATCTCGCCATGCTTGGACAGGTCGATGGTGCCCTTCAGCCACTCGGTATTCGGCACCAGGCCGATCTGCACGAACACGCCTTCCAGGTCGACACGGTGCGACTGGCCGGTCTCGCGGTCGGTGTAGCTCAGGCCATTGACCTTCTTGCCGTCGCCGTGGATCTCGTTGGTCTGCGCCGACTTGATCACCTTCACATTACGCAGGGTCGTCAGCTTGCGCTGCAGCACCGCATCGGCGCGCAGTTCGGCGCCGAATTCGATCAGGGTCACGTGCTCGACGATGCCTGCCAGGTCGATCGCGGCTTCCACACCGGAGTTGCCGCCGCCGATCACCGCCACGCGCTTGCCCTTGAACAGCGGGCCATCGCAGTGCGGGCAGTAGGCAACACCATGGTTGCGGTATTCCTTCTCGCCCGGCACGTTGATTTCGCGCCAGCGGGCGCCGGTCGAAATGATCACGGACCTGGCCTTCAGCACAGCGCCGCTTTCGGTATGGACTTCCTTGATCTTGCCCGGCACGATTTTCGATGCGCGCTGGGTATTCATGATGTCCACGTCGTATTCCTTGACGTGCTGCTCCAGTGCGACCGCGAATTTCTGACCGTCGGTTTCCTTCACGGAGACGAAGTTCTCGATCGAGAGGGTATCCAGCACCTGGCCGCCAAAGCGGTCGGCGATCACGCCGGTGCGGATGCCTTTGCGCGCCGTGTAGATGGCCGCAGCAGCGCCTGCAGGGCCGCCGCCGACGATCAGCACGTCGAACACGTCTTTCTTGCTCAGTTCAGCCGCAGCGCGGGCCGAGGCGCCGGTATCGAGCTTGGCGAGGATTTCCTCGACGTTGGTGCGGCCCTGGCCGAAGTGCTGGCCATTCAGGTACATCATCGGCACGGCCATCACCTGGCGTTCCTCGACTTCTTGCGGGAACACGCCGCCGTCCACCGCCACCACCTTGATGCGCGGGTTGATCACGGACATGGCGTTGAGCGCCTGCACCACTTCAGGGCAGTTATGGCAGCTCAGCGAGATGAAGGTTTCGAAGACGTAATCGCCGTCCAAGTTACGGATCTGCTCGATGACTTTTTCATCCAGCTTGATCGGGTGGCCGCCCACTTGCAGCAGCGCCAGCACCAGGGAGGTGAACTCGTGGCCCATCGGGATGCCGGCGAAGCTCACGCCGATATCGGTGCCTTTGCGGTTGATGTCGAAGGAAGGCTTGCGGGCCTTGTCGTCGCTGCCTGCCACCACGGTGATCTTGCCGTGGCCGGCGGATACGATGTCCTGCAGCAGGGCCGACATTTCCTGCGATTTGGCGGAGGCGTCCGTGTGCGCCACGATCTCGATTGGGTGTACAACGCGCTCCAGGTAGGAGGAGAGTTGGGCTTTCAGGTCTGCGTCCAGCATGGCTATTCCTTTCTGATTAGTCGCTTGCGGTAGGTACCGCTTCAACGCCTCAAGGCGGCCCCGCAGGGCCGCCGGTTGCCTTCAGCAGTGCTGAATGCTTAGATCTTGCCGACCAGGTCCAGCGATGGCTTCAGGGTCGCTGCGCCTTCGGTCCACTTGGCTGGGCAAACTTCGCCTGGGTGGGAAGCAACGTACTGGGCTGCCTTCACTTTGCGCAGCAGTTCAGCTGCGTCGCGGCCGATACCGTTGTCGTGCACTTCCATCACCTTGATGAAGCCTTCCGGATTGATCACGAAGGTGCCGCGCAGCGCCAGGCCTTCTTCTTCGATCATGACTTCGAAGTTGCGGGACAGGGTGCCGGTCGGGTCGCCGATCAGGGCATACTGCACTTTCTTGATCGCGTCGGAGGTGTCGTGCCATGCCTTGTGAGCGAAGTGGGTGTCGGTCGAGATGCCGTACACGTCCACGCCCAGCTTGGCGAATTCTGCGTGGTGGTCTGCCAGGTCTTCCAGTTCGGTTGGGCACACGAAGGTGAAGTCGGCTGGGTAGAACACGAATACGGACCACTTGCCTTTCAGGGATTCTTCGCTCAGGTCAACGAACTTGCCGTTGTGGTATGCGGTGGCCTTGAATGGTTTTACTTGGGTGTTAATCAGGGACATTGTGGTTTCCTCGTGGGTTTGTGAATCAATGAGACGCCAGTTTAAGGCTTCCCCTGGGATTTGGAAATTTGATTGTTCAAATAGACTCAATAGTCTTTGCCTATTGGAACCGCGAAACGCGATCGTTATTATCGCCGTTTGGCCGTAAAACAGGTTGTCTGACCGTCACGTGCTGGCGGTAGCACGGCGTGCAACTGATAGGCAAGCACATGGCGATGGCAGCGTCACGTTCCGCGAGTTGAGCGAGGGTGAACAGCAATTGCTGACCGTTCTGGGCCTGTTGCGTTTTACCGCTGAAGATGAAAGTCTGTTCCTGCTAGACGAACCGGACACCCATCTGAATCCACGCTGGAGTGTGGATTACATCTCGTACCTGAAGCAATTCATCGCCAGCGGTAAGAGACAGGAGGAAACCAGTCACATCCTGCTAACCACTCATAATCCGTTGGCCATTGCCGAACTGGACCGCGAACAGGTGCAGATTCTGCGCATGACCAAGCAGGATGAACATCGGCGAATTGTAGCTTGTTATCCCGAAATGGCGCCAAGAGGAATGGGCTATGCCGCCATTGTGACCAGTGATATGTTCGGCATATCTTCATCGCTGGATCTGCCGACCCAATTGCTATTGGAAACGCAGCGTGCATTCGCAGCCAAGGAGAGACTGACCGGCGAAGAGCAGCTCGAGTTGGATGGCATCAACGCCCAGTTGGATCGACTTGGCTTCCGTTTCTTCCACCCGGATGACGAGTACTCGCGCTACCTACGGTTGCGCAATGAGCTGCTTGTCCAGAAATTTGAGACGGCACAGCCCACCGAGCTAGCAAAGCTTGCGGTGCAAATGCCTCGGGAGGAGCGTGAGGCGCTGGCCAAACGCCTGTTCGAACTCGTCACACACGATTCGAGCCGCGCCCCCGACTTCAAGGCCGTTGCCGAAAGGCTGCGCCGTGCGATAGATCGTGATTCGCCATACAGCGGTGAAATGCACTTTCTGCTCCGTGGACAACGCAGCGATGCACACCCTTGGATACAAGAACTACTAGAGGTCTGAAATGAATGCAAATACCCTTGTCCAGAAAGTTTGGAATTTCTGCCACACACTGCGCGACGACGGCGTGGGCTACGGCGATTACCTGGAACAGCTCACTTACCTGCTGTTTCTGAAGCTCGCACACGAATACGCCCAAGAACCGTATAACCGCGACACCCACATCCCGAAGGACTATGACTGGGCCAGCCTTACCTCGAAGGTAGGCGAGCCACTAGAGTCGCACTACCTCGCCACGCTGCATAAGCTAAGTCAGGAACCGGGTAAGCATTTCACCTTGAAGACGCGTACACTCAAGCTAGATGATTTGAAGGATTTCATTACTTGCTACAATCCAGAAAACCGCCATGAGCGGGTTGCCACGGATCGCTTCAAATTCTTCAATTACGAGGAACTGATGGCACGTGACAAGGCCAGCCTCGACATCTTCTGGTTGAAAGATGACAGCCTCGATAAACTCGAGGACCTGCCGCCGCCGGATGTGTTGCAGCAGGAAATCATTGAGCATCTGGAAGCTGCATTGGCATCATTCCGCGATGTGGCAATCGGATTGCGGAGCAACTGACTACTACTGAGCCAACTGCCAGATTTCATCGAAAAAGCGACCCCTGCTCTTCCCGCGAACGTTGGCGGTGCTTCAGCAACTCGGTAGCGTGGACGGCCAGGATATCGAGGTCGGCGGGATCGCAGTCGGTGTGCATCTTCTGGTCGGGCGTGACGCCCTGCTTCGCCAAGTATTCGCGGGTGCAGGCCAGCGGGCAGCCGTCAATGGCGATAATGGTGTGGCCTGACCGGGCCAGTTTGATCAACGGGGCGACGACGCCGCCCACGCCGACAATACCGGCCATTTCCGCGGTACCGTCGCGGTCAAGACAGATTGCGACGGCGTTGGCCAGTTGCGCCGCGCTGCTGTAGCCGGAGAACGAATACGCCAGCGGCAGCTTCTTGTCAGCCATGGCGGGCGCCGGGCGGGGCCGGAATCCTCGGCAGCAGCTTGCGCCAGTCGAAGGCGCTGGCGTCCAGGCTGTCCAGCGTGTTCTTGAACAGCAGGCCCAGTTCCGTGTCGCCTTCCAGGATCAGGCGGCGGCTGAAGAACAGGGTGTCCGGGTCTTCCTGGCGGCGCGCCATCAACACCAGGTCGTGCGCGCAGGCGCCGATGGTGAGGTCAGGCTCGCTGCCGTGGCGGGCCATTTCGAAGGCCTTGCCCTGCCAGCTGAAGTCGATCGCCAGGCCGGCATCCTCCACCCTTAATCGCAGCCGGCGGGCAAATAGGGCCTGGCGCACGTCTTCAGGCAATTGCGGCGCCAGGATTCGGTTCAGCCCTTGCACAAACAGCCAGGCCGGTGGCTGTGGCGGCAGGCGGCCCAGCAAACGGCCTATGACAGGCGGGATGCGGAAGGGGGCGGTGTTCATTGCAGTATTCATGCTACGCGCTCCATGCCGGGCTGACCGAACCAGAAGCCATCGCAGCTGCCGCCGGGAGCCAGCGGTTCCAGCATCACGGCGGCATGCGGCGCCTGCCATTCGCCGCGGCGCACCTTGTCGAAGGCCGCCACGACTTCCAGCGTATCGCGCGACTGCGGTGAAATGCGCAGCACATTAATGCCCATGTCGGCCATCTCGGGCATCACGCGCACCAGGTTGCAGCACAGGGCGGACTGGGTCTGGATGCCATTCAGCACCAGGAAGGCTTTCTGTTCTCGGGTGTCCATGATCAGGCCATCGGGATAATCGATGCAGCTGAACTGGCAGTCGTCCTTCGGCAGGTTACGGTTGCGGGCGGTCATGCAGCGGGCGGAGAAGGCCAGCGGCATGCGCCCCCAGGCGAACACTTCGCTTTCCATGCCGGCCGGTTGTGTCTTGAGCAGGGTGCCGATGGCGCTGCGGTCCATTTCCAGCGGCGCCACCCAGCGGCGCGCGCCCTGGCGGGCCAGCACGGCCAGCGTCGGCTCGCTGTAGATATTCAGGTGCGGGCCGGCGATAAAGCCGGCGCCTTCCAGGTTGCGCACAGCACCAAAGTCATTGGCTTCCACCAGGAGGTCGCGGTGCTCGCACAGCTTGCGCATGGTGGTCAGCTCGGCACCCGATTCGATCAGGGCTTGCGTGGACAGCACCACTTCCTTGCCCGCGTCACGCAGCAGGGCGGCGATATCGAGCCAGTCCGGCAGGCGCAGTTCGTGGCGGCGCGAGCATACGACTTCGCCGAGGTAGACAATATCGACCGGGCTTTCCGCTATCTGCTGGTAGAACTCGAACATGGTCAGGCGCGGCCAGTAGTACAGCACCGGGCCCAGGGCTAGTTTCAACATACTCATTTCCATTTGCGGTGATAGGCGCCCAGCGTGTGCTGCTGGCCCTCCGCCACGCGGTCCAGGGCGGCGCTCCAGCTTGGGTGGATGGCGAAGCGGCGCTTGCCATCGCCGCAGGCGTCTATGGCGGAGCGCCAGGCTTGCGTCACCTGGGCCACGTAGGCTGGACTGCGCTGGCGGCCTTCGATCTTGATCGCCTTGACGCCCATCTGCACCAGCTGCGGCAGCAGTTCCATGGTGTTCAGGCTGGCGGGTTCTTCGATGGCGTAGTAGGTTTCGCCTTCGACCTCGAAGCGGCCCTTGCACAGCGTGGGATAGCTGGCGTTCTCGTCCGGCTGGTAACGATCGATCAGCACGCCGTTCAGGCGCGACTCCAGGCCTTTCGGTGTCTGCTGCCAGCGCACGGCCTTGGCGGGCGAGCACACGCCGGCCGTATTGGGCGATTCGCCGGTAGCATAGGACGACAACGCGCAGCGGCCCTCCACCATCACGCACAGGCTGCCGAAGCCGAATACTTCGATCTCGGTCTTCACCTGGCGCAGCAGGTGCTCAACCTGCTGCATCGACAGCACGCGGGGCAGCACGGCGCGCGAGATGCCGAACTGCTCGTGGTAGAAGTTGATGGCCTCGTAGTTGGTGGCGGAGCCCTGGACGGACAGGTGCAGGCGCAGGCCGGGATGCTTGCTGCGGGCATACTCCATCAGGCCTGGGTCGGCCAGGATGATGGTGTCGATGCCGGCGCCGGCGGCACGGTCGACTGCCTCGCGCCAGAGCTGCCAGTTGGCCGCTTGCGGATAGGTGTTCAGCGCCAGCAGTACTTTTCTGCCGCGCTGGTGGGCATAGCGGATGCCTTCTGCGATCGCGGCCTCATCGAAATTCAGGCCGGCGAAGTTGCGTGCATTGGTGGCGTCGCGGAAGCCGAGGTAGACGCTGTCGGCGCCATTGTCGACTGCAGCTTTCAGCGCCGGCAGGCTGCCGGCGGGGCATACGAGTTCGATCATGCTTTGGTTCCCTGCAGGCGGCGTACGCCGTTGACGAAGCGGGCCAGGGTGTCCGATTGGCTGCCGCGCGGCAGCATGACTTCCACCAGCTGGAAGCGGCCGCGCTGCTGTAGGGCGATTTCCAGTGCCGCCAGCAGCTCGGCGCGCGTGGTGACGCGATAGCCGTCCCCGCCCAGCGCCTGGGCCATGTCGGCAAAGCGCCAGTCGCTCAGGTCGCAGAAGGCTGATTGTGGCTGGAAGGCGCGCAGCATCTCCCAGCTGCAGTTGTTGAAGATGACCACGATCGGGTCCAGGCCGTAGCGCTGGCAGTTGCCCAGCTCCCAGCCAGTCATCTGGAAAGCGCCGTCCCCCACCAGTACCAGCGGGCGTTCGCCACCGGCTGCTTGCAAACCGAAGGCGGCAGGCACGCCGTAGCCCATCGTCGCGTAGTATCCGGGCGCCAGCAAATCTGTGTTCTCGATATCGAGCGCGGTGAATAGGCAGTCGCCGATGTCGGAAGCGATGGTCATGCGGCCATGCTTGCGCATCATGTCGTTGATCGCGCTGGCCACGTCGCGCGGAACCAGGGGGTTTTCGTCCGCGGGAAGATCGCAAGGATAGGCGGTGCGTTCGCCGCGCAGGGCAGCATCGGCGCGCAGCGGTTTCGCGCGGGCCAGCAGGCCGTTCACCAGTGCTTCCAGCGGAATATCGTGGTAGGTGTGGTAGCCGAGGGTAACGTCGCCGTCCAGCGCCAGCATGCACTTGCGCAGGTCGATGCGTTCGCGCTGCACACCGAAGTTGGTATCGGACAGGATCACGCCCAGCATCAGCAGGGCGTCCGAGCTCTCCACGGCTTCGGTGACTTCCCGCGCACCGGCGACGCCGAGATAGGTGCCGAGCAACGGTGCTTCCGGCTCGCTGGCCAGCAGGCCGCGGCCCATGAAGCAGGTCACCACCGGCACCTGCAGCCTGGTGGCAAGCTGCGCCACCTTGCTCTCCAGGCCGAACCGGCGGATTTCGATATCGACCATCAGCACCGGGCGCACGGCACGCTCCAGGCGGGCCAGCACTTCTTCCACGCAGGCCGCCAGTGCGTCGGCATCATGGACCGGCGCCGGCAATGCGCGCACCCTTGCACATGGCGCGTGCACCATGTCGCGCGGCAGTTCGATGTAGACCGGCCGCGAATGCGTGATCGCACTGCGCAGCACGCGAGCGATATCTTCCGGCGCGCGCTGCGGGTCGTCCAGCACGCACTGGTCGCAGGTGATCTCGCGGAAAATCGCCATTTGCGAATCCAGGTGCTTGACCTGGTGGTGCAGCAGGAAGCCGTTGCGGCGTTCATTGGTGCCCGGCGCGCCGGAGATCACCACCATCGGCACCTTTTCCGCGTAAGCGCCCGCGACGGCGTTGACCATATTTAGTGCCCCCGCACCATAGGTCACCGCCGCCACGCTTATGCGCCCGTGATAGCGTGCCGCCCCATCGGCTGCAAAGCCTACACCCGGCTCGTGGCTCAGCGTATAGAGGGGCAGGACGCCAGATTTCTCAATTTGCTCGAAAAAGGCAATGACGAAGTCTCCTGGGATACCAAAGACTTCACGCGCGCCGTGATCAGCCAGCGCGTGCAAGAGTGAGTTTGCGAGATTCATAGCCGGCATCTTGCGCGGGCGCGACTGAAAAATCCTTGAGCCAGGTCAAGGATTCCCCAATCGGCACAGCGCTTCACTTTGTCAGGCTGCCTTGACCAGCGCAGCCAGCATCACTTCCAGCGTCTTGTCATGGCGCTTGATCGGCGGGATCCCGCGTTCGATCCCGAGCAGCTGGTAGACCGCCATCTGCGCGGCGCGCACGGAGTATTCAACCGTGAACACCACGTCGTCCGGCACTTCGACGAACTGGCTGACCAGGGCCAGGTTGCGCGAGCCCGGCGGTACGGGCAGCGGACGGTCGCTGTAGTGGCGCGGCATGAACATGCTGGTGATGTAAGGCATGCGGCATGGAATGCAGTTAGCCTGCGCGAAGACCTCCGGTTCGAAGTTCAGGTGCCCTGCCAGTTCGCGCAGGATTTCCTCGCCGCTGCAATCGGCCATCGGCTTGGCGACGAAATTGCCGACACGGTCCGGGTGCAGGGCATAGCCCCAGAAGACCTTGACGTTGGCAGGCTGCCCGGCGAAGTGCGGCTGGTGTGCCAGCACGACTGACATCAGCCAGTTGGAATCCTTGAAAGTCACCAGCCCGCCGGTCCCCGCCACGTTGCCGCTGAACGCCTCCATCTGGTCAAAGAAGGCCGTATCGTGCAACGTGACCGTGAACGATTCCCACCATGACTGCTGGATGTTGCGGTTGAACGCCGCCGGGTTGCCAAGCTCGGGGCGGCCTTCGGCCAGCCGTTCCCACAGCTTCCATCCGCCGCTCTGGTGACGGTCGAGCCGTGGCGGTGCCGAAGTCATGCTGCCGAAGCTGGAAGCGTCGGTCATGGAACCGTTCTGGAAGAACACCAGGTCGTCGGGAGACACTGGCAGCAGTTCGCGCTGGCCGTTGCGTTCGAGCTCGATGGCATGCACCAGCAGTCCTTCGCTGGCATCGGCCAGCTTGATGTCCGTTACGGTGCAGCCGGTCTCGATGCGCACGCCCTGCTGCGCCAGCCAAGCCTGCAAAGGCCGAACCAGCGAATCGTACTGGTTGTACACGGTGCGCTTGACGCCAGCCAGCGTTTCAATGCGCGAAAACTCCTTCATGAAGCGATGCAGGTAGCGCTTGAACTCCACCGCGCTGTGCCACGGCTGGAAGGCGAAGGTCGTAGCCCACATGTACCAGAACGGCGTTTCAAAGAACGCCGGAGAGAGGTGATCGGTGATGGGGGAATTGCCCAGCGCAGCTTCGTCGGCTTCGTGCAGCTTGAGCAGCTCCATCCGGTCACGCAGGCTGAAGCCCATCGACGTCACATCGACCCTGTGGCGATTGCGGTCAACCAGGCGCGCCTGCGAGTGCGATCTGTGCAGCTGGTTAAAGGCAAGTGTTTCGTCCAGCACCGTCTGGCCGGAATGGACCAGCGATGGAATGGATGCGAACAAGTCCCATGTACACTCATAATTGTCGGTAGTCAGCATGCGGCCGCCGCGCAGGCGGTAACCGTCTTTCGCATTGCCCGCTCCATCCAGGCTGCCGCCGGCGACACCGAGCGATTCGTAAATGTGAATCCGCTCACCGCGCATATTCCCATCACGGATCATGAAAGCCGCTGCCGCCAGGTTGCCAATGCCGGCGCCGGCCATATACACCTGTTTTTCTTTTTCCATTTGATTACTCCTTGGTTGGTTCGGGAGTAACTATAGGTTTTCATCGTGCGGCTTGACTTTGACCTGGGTCAAGAACGCCGCAAACGTCAGGCTTTGAACGTGACCCAGGGCCGCAGCCGGGCTGCTGCCCGGATCAAGCCGGCTTCCTCCTGCGCGCTGATCACCGGGCCAATCGGCTTGTAGGCACTCGGCGCTTCTTCGATGCGCCGCTCTTCGCGCAGGGTGATGCATTGCCACGATTGCTCGCCTGGCGCGCCGGTTGGGCGCAGGGCGCGCGTCTCCTGCCTGCGCAGGCGCCGGCCTGCACCGTGGCTGCAAGACCATAACCAGTCGGCATGGCCCAGGCCGCTGGCAAGGAATGAGCTGTCGCCCATGGAACCGGGGATCAGTGCGAACTGGCCATCGTGCGCCGGCGTCGCGCCCTTGCGGTGGATATTCAGGCCTTGCTCGGCCAGGACGACGTTGTGCGGTACATCGACCACCAGCCGCGATGCGGATGCGCCAACGGTGGCTTCCAGGTCCTTCCGGACCAGCTCCGCCAGGACCAGGCGGTTGGCCCAGGCATAACGCGCTGCCACGCCCATCGCTTCGAGATACTCCAGGGCGAGCGGCCCCGAAAGGCCGTACAAGCCGCTTTCAGGATGGCGCACCCCGGCAGGCCACTCGGCGCGGGCACGATCCATCCAGGCCTGGCCTACGAAGAAGCCGAGATCACGCGAGCCGCTGTGAATCATCACAACGACGTCGCCGGCCTTGAGGCCGGCGCGATAGGCGGCATGGCGGTCCAGCACCTCTTCCACCACCTGCAATTCAACGAAGTGATTGCCACCGCCAGGCGTTCCGAGATTGGGGTCCCGGAATACCGCATGGCGCCGGCCGGTGAACGCCTCCGGCGCATGCCTCGCGGCGCCGCCAAAGCTTTGCAGGCCAACGCAATGGGCCAGTTCCTCCTGCAGGCGAACGTGATCCATTTCGCCCCACAGGCCGGCGCGAGGCATCTCCTGCAGGAAGGCTTGAGGACCTTGGTCGAACAGGGCACGGAAGGCTGCCGTACTTGCCGGCACATCGCGGCCGTTATCGAGCAGGCTGCGCGTCAGCCGCTGCACCAGACGATCCTTGTGTGGCTCGAGCTGCTGCAGCGTATGCCCCGTAGTCAGCAAACGCATGCCGCAATTGATGTCGGTGCCGATGGCGGCTGGAATCACGAAATCGCTGCCGGTCGCAACGACGCTCCCCACCGGCGCGATCGAACCGGGATGGAAATCGGGCGTGGCGCACGCCTTGCAAACCCCGCGTTCATCGTCATGACTGCGCACGGAGGCGAATTCAAGCAACTGGCGCACGGCCTTTTCTTCCAGGGGAAGGCTGGCTGGCAGGAGGATCTGCGCCTGGGCCTTCTCGTTGTGGATCTGGTAGACACCATCGCGATAGTTGACGATGATGCCGGAACGGGCAAAGGCCCGTTGAAGTCGAGTGTAATTGTTCATGGCTGCTACGGACGTAATGAGAACCCGCGACGTTCGCGGTAGACGTCCTCTCTTGCAGCAGCGCATTCAAGGAAGGAAAACGGCGCTAGTCTAGCACGGTTTCAGGCGGCAGTGGCTTGCGGCGTTGCCGAGGTGGGGATGGATTGCTGGTGCAGCATGGCGTCGAAGTCGGCGGCGGGGAGCGGACGGGCGAACAGGTAGCCCTGGCCGTAGTCGCAGCCGGCGCCGGCCAGCAGGTCGCGCTGTTCGGTGGTTTCCACGCCTTCGGCGATCACGCTCAGGCCAAGCTTGTGGGCCATCACGATGATTGCGTCCGACAGCGCCATGTCGCTCGAGTCGGGCGCCAGGTTGCGGGTGAAGCTGCGGTCGATTTTCAGGTAGTCGATGTCGAACTTCTTCAGGTAGGACAGCGAGGAATAGCCGGTGCCGAAATCGTCCAGCGCCACCTGGATGCCGGCGTCGCGCAGCTGCAGCAGCTTGTCGGTGACATTGGCATTGGCGTCCAGCAGCAGGCCTTCCGTAATTTCCACCACGATGCCTTCACCGGGTACGCCCAGCTGCTGCAGGTAGGCCAGCCAGTCGGCATAACTGCCGCGCTCGCGCTGGAATTCCAGAGGCGACTGGTTCAGGCTGACCTGGAAGCCGGGGTGCACTTCCTCGCGCCAGCGCTTGACCCACTGCGCGGATTCGCGGAACACCCATTCGCCGATATCGACAATCAGGCCGCTCGCTTCGGCCAGCGGGATGAATTCCAGCGGGCTGACCATGCCGCGTTGCGGGTGCTCCCAGCGGATCAGGGCTTCTGCCTTGTGCACCTTGCCGCTCTGGAGGTGGACGATAGGCTGGAAATACAGTTTGAGCTGGTTGCCTTTCAGGGCGCCGCGCAGGTCGTTGGTGAGGCGCATGCGGTTCAGCGCAGCGACCTGCAGGGCAGGCGTGAAGTAACTGAAGCGGTTGCGGCCCGCGCCCTTCGCTGCATACATGGCCTGGTCGGCGTGCTTCAGCAGGTCTTCCATATTGCCGGCGTCGTCGGGATAAATGGTGATGCCGATCGAGGCCGATACGAAGGCCTGCTCCTGTCCCAGCTGGAACGGCATGCGCAGGCTGTCGATGATGTTCTGGGCAATGTCTTCCACCCGGTCCACCTCCGACAGCTCGGGCAGGATCACGGTGAACTCGTCGCCGCCCAGGCGCGACACCGTATCCGACTGGCGCACGCAGGCGCCGATGCGGCGCGCAGCCTCCACCAGCAGCACGTCGCCCTGATGGTGGCCCAGGGTATCGTTGACTTCCTTGAAGTGGTCAAGGTCGATGAACAGGATGGCGATGCGGGTGCCGTCGCGGCGCGATTTCAGGATGTCGTGCTGCAGGCGGTCGAGGAACATGCGCCGGTTCGGCAGCTGGGTCAGGGTGTCGAAATTGGCTTGCTGCCAGATCAGGGCTTCGGTTTCCTTTTTCTCTGTGATGTCTTCGATCATGCACAGGTGGTGGGGCTGGCTTTCCGTTTCCACGGCATTGATCGAGGCTTCCACCCACACGATGCGGCCGTCGGGACGCATCAGGCGCGTCTCCATCTTGAAGCCGGAAATCTGCTGCGACGCCAGCTGCGCCATTTTTTCCTGCTCGGGCGCCACGTCGTCCGGGTGGCAGATCTCCAGCCAGCGGCTATGGCGCATTTCCTGCGCCGAGCGGCCCGCAATCTCCGCAAAGCGCTGGTTGACGTCGCGGAACTGGCCGCCGCTCGAATCGATCAGGGCAATGCCCATCGGCGCTGCTTCGAACATGGTGCGGAAGCGCTGCTCGCCCTTGCGTATGGTTTCCTCGGCACGCGTGCGTTCGCGCGTGAGCAGCGAGAAGTGGATCACGGCACCCAGCACCAGCAAGCCGGCCGCTACGCCGAGCACGCGATACAGCCAGGTCAGGTCGGAGCCGGGGTCGGCGTTGTACAGGAAGCCGGTCCAGGTCGCCCCTTTCGGCATCATGCCCAGTTCCGTGTAAATGTCGGCGATGTGCTGCCAGCGGTCGGGGTTCATGTAGCCGATTTCCACCAGCACCGGTTGCACCAGGGGCACCATCTGGCGCGCTTCGTACAGCAGGTGCATGCGGTCGTGCTGGCGCGAATATTTGTTGAGGATCAGGTCGACGATTTCTTCCTGGTGGCTCATCGCATACTGCCAGCCGCGCATGCTGGCGGCGCGGAAAGCGCGTACGCGCTCCGGGTGGTTCTTGATTTCCGCTTCGCTGGTGAACAGGTTGTCGCCGTAGAAGTCGATGCCGGCGGCGCGCGGACTGTAGATGTCGTAGGGGAAGCCGAGGCGGTCAAGGTAATCCGGCTCATTGCTGACGAAGATGGACATGGCGTCGACCTTGCCCTTCACCAGGTCGTCCGGATTGAAGCTGTGCTCGACGCGCACGAGCTGGTTGGTGGCAATGCCTTCCTTGCGCAGGTAGGCCATGATCTCGTCGGCCTGGGTCAGCTCATCGGTCAGGGAACCGATCATCACGCGCTTGCCGATGATGCTGCGGATATCCGGCGCCGGGCCGGTCTGGCGCATCGCCAGCGCATACGGGGAATGCTGGAAAACCACTGCCAGCACGACCAGCGGCTTGCCGGACAGGCGCGCCAGCAGCAGGCTGCTGCTGCCAACACCGTACTGGGCGCGGCCATCGAGCACGGCACGTTCCGGCTCGTTGCCGTCGCTGCCTTCCAGCAGTTGCACATCGAGCCCGGCATCGCGGTAGTAACCCTTTTCCAGCGCAGCGTAATAGCCGGCGAACTGGAACTGGTGGCTGTGCTTGAGCTGCAGCGTGACGCGTTCCTGCGCCTGGACCCAGGGCGCAGGTGCCGACAGCAACAGAAATATGAACAGGCCAGCCAGGAATTGGGGCACGTTTTCGTCCGGATACAGAGTTGGCAGAGTCTACAAGCCGATTGTATCCGCTTCATCGCAGCTGGCGCGCCGAAGTGTGGCTTTCCTGCTGCAAAATCCTATGGAATTGCAGCAGGCGATAGCACGTTAGCGTTTTACTTACGGCCCGGGCGGCCGCCCGTCTTGGCCGGGGCGGGCTTTGCTTTGACTTTGATGGTGTCGAGGATGGATGGACGGGCCTTGGTTTCCACCGTGGCGCGCGCCGTCATCGAGCCGGTCAAGGCGTTCGGCTTGCCGCCGCGGCCGATGTGGGCCGGCGGCGGCAGGCCGGCGCCGCGCTTCTGCTGGCCCGGGGCCAGGGTCGGCATGGCGCGCTTGCCTTGCGATGGCTTGAAATGCTCTTCGCCGACGCGGTATGGCGGGATCAGGTGGCGTTCGCCATCGCCGATCAAGTCGCCGCGGCCCATGCGGCGCAAGGTCTCGCGCAGGATCGGCCAGTTTTTCGGATCGTAGTAGCGTAGGAAGGCCTTGTGCGCCTGGCGCTGCTTGAGCGTGCGCGGCGTTTCCACGGTTTCCGAGGTGTCGGTGACCTTGTGCAGCGGGTTCTTGCGCGAGTGGTACATGGCGCTGGCCATGGCCATCGGGGTCGGCATGAAGGTCTGCACCTGGTCCAGGCGGAAATTGTTCTTCTTCAGCCACAGGGCCAGGTTCAGCATGTCCTCGTCCGTCGTGCCCGGGTGGGCCGCGATGAAGTATGGGATCAGGTACTGCTTCTTGCCCGCTTCCAGCGAGTACTTCTCGAACATCGCCTTGAATTCGTCGTAGGCGCCGATGCCCGGCTTCATCATCTTGCTCAGCACATTGGTTTCGGTGTGCTCGGGCGCGATCTTCAGCAGGCCGCCCACGTGGTGGGTCACCAGCTCTTTCACGTATTCCGGCGAACGCACAGCCAGGTCGTAGCGCAGGCCGGACTGGATCAGGATCTTCTTCACGCCCTTGATCTCGCGCGCCTTGCGGTACAGCTGGATCAGTTTGCTGTGGTCGGTGCCCAGGTTGACGCAGATCGACGGGTAGACGCAGGACAGGCGGCGGCAGGTTTCCTCGATCGACTTGTCCTTGCAGGACAGGCGGTACATATTGGCGGTCGGGCCGCCCAGGTCGGAGATGATGCCGGTGAAGCCCTTGGTCTTGTCGCGGATATGCTCGATCTCGCGCAGGATGGACGGCTCGGAACGGCTCTGGATGATGCGGCCTTCGTGCTCGGTGATCGAGCAGAAGGTGCAGCCGCCGAAGCAGCCGCGCATGATATTGACCGAGAAGCGGATCATTTCCCAGGCCGGAATATTGGCATTGCCGTAGCTTGGGTGCGGGGCGCGCGAGTACTCCATGTCGTACACGCCGTCCATTTCATCCATGGCCAGCGGCAGCGGCGGCGGATTCATCCACACGTCGCGGTCGCCGTGCTGCTGCACCAGCGCGCGCGCATTGCCCGGGTTGGATTCGAGGTGGAACACGCGCGAGGCGTGGGCGTACATCACCGGGTCTTCCTTCACCACCTCATAGGATGGCAGGCGCACCACGGTCTTGTTGTGCTTTTCCTTGGCGGCGGCCAAGCGCTCTTCGCGCGTCATGATGATGACCGGCTTGACCACCGGTTCCGGCGCGGCGTTCTCGGTGGCGCATTCCTTCTTGTCCTCCTTCGCCATGGCGTAAGGATCGGGATGCGGGTCGACGCGGCCCGGCACGTCGACGCGGTTCGAGTTGTGCACCGCCCATTCGCCGGACGGCAGCCAGCCGTGCGGCACCAGGAAGGCGGTGCCGCGCAGGTCTTTGATCTCCTTGATCTTTTCGCCCATGTCCAGGCGGCGGGTCAGGTCGACCAGGGCCCGTTCGGCGTTGCCGAAGATCAGCAGGTCGGCCTTGGACTCGGTCAGCACCGACTTGCGCACCTTGTCCGACCAGTAGTCGTAGTGAGCGATGCGCCGCAGCGAGGCTTCGATGGAGCCGATCACGATCGGCGTGCCGGGGAAGGCTTCGCGCGCCTTTTGCGCGTACACGGTCACGGCGCGGTCAGGGCGCTTGTTGGGCTCGGCGTTCGGGGTGTAGGCATCGTCGGAGCGGATCTTGCGGTCGGCAGTGTAGCGGTTGACCATCGAGTCCATATTGCCGGCGGTGATACCGTAGTACAGGCGCGGCTTGCCCAGCACGCGGAACGATTCCACGTTGTGCCAGTCCGGCTGGGCGATGATGCCCACGCGGTAGCCTTGCGATTCCAGCAGGCGGCCGACCAGGGCCATGCCGAAGCTCGGGTGGTCGATATAGGCGTCGCCGGTCACCAGGATGACGTCGCACTGGTCCCAGCCCAGGGCGTCCATTTCGGCGCGGGACATGGGAAGGAAAGGCGCAGCGGAAGCACGCGCAGACCGCTTGGCGACGGCCGCGAAAAGATTGGTTGGGGGATTCATCCCGGCATTGTACCGGAAATCGCCTGTTTTCGCCCACTGCCGCGCACAAAAAACCTTTAGATTTCAGTAACTTGTGACGTTCCAGCAAGGCGTTTCGGGCAAATACACATTGAACATCGTGCCATTTTTGCTATAACGGGTATACAACGTCTTCCATGGAGTGTAATCATGCGACGCAGACTGTACTACATGCTTCCCAATGTCAAAGCCGCCCGCGCAGAACTGGACGAACTGCTGCTGGCACGCATCGAAGAACGGCATATCCACTTCATGGCAAAAGAGGGCACCCTGCCCGATGACATGCCAGATTGCAATTTCCTGCTCAAAACGGACCTGATCCACGGCGCCAAGCTGGGGATCGCCATTGGCGGGATCGTGGGGCTGTGTGCCGGCATCTTCCTGGTCGTTTTCCCACCTGAAGGGCTGACCCTGCGCACCATGACCATCCTGCTGGTCACGCTGGGCGGTGCACTGTTCGGCGGTTGGGCCAGCGGCATGAATGCGGCGGCCGTCCCCAACAAGAAGCTGGAACAGTTTTCAGAGCGTATTGAACAAGGTCAGGTTTTGATGATGGTAGACGTGCCAGTGCGGCGCATGAAGGAGATCGAGGAAATGATCGCCAAACGTCATCCTGACTTCAACTTTGGCGGTGAAGAACCGCCCATGCTGGCCTTCCCATAAGGCTAGCCTCCCGGGGGCCGGCCGGACAGCCGGTAAAACCCCGGGTTCCATACCGGAGGCGGGCTGCGGCCCGCCTTCTTTTTGCTCAGTTTGATCTGTTTGATCAGTTGGTGCCCGGGCCGGATACGCAACACGCTGCGCGTGGCGCGTCTCCGGCGCTGGCATCAATTCGTTAAATTCCCATATTCCCCAGGATGCGCGTAAGTTCGCGCAAAGTTGGCTCCAATGCCGGGTGTTTGGCGGCAAATTTGGCGGTGATTTCTTGCGTGCGTTCGGCCAGGCCGTAGGTGGAGGTGCCGCCTTCGGGCTCCGGCGGCTGGTCGAGGATCAGCTTGATGTCGCCATCGAGCTGGCGCAACAGGCTTTGCAATTCCTCATCGACCGGGCCGTGGTGGGCCAGCGTGGCGTGCAATTGGCGCAGAGTCTCCTTCAGCTTGGTGTCCATGATCCCTTTCCCCGGTGAAGTGGCTACCCCTCTTTATACACCCATCCGCCGCGACCAGCTACGGATGTGCTCAATTTCGGGCCGGCCCGAGGGGAACGCAGGAAAGCTTGGTGCGCTTGCGGGGCTTGCTGCTGGAACAGGGCATGCCAGCGTTCCATCGCGGCATCATCGAGGCCGGCGCCGCGCAAGAGGGCAGTCCAGCCGGCTCTATCGATGCCGGCCGTGGCTGCTTCGCCAGCGCGCAGCGGGGCCGCCGTCCCGAGCACGCGCAGCAGCAGCGCCTGTTGTTCGCGCGCGCGTGCAGCAGGCGCACCAGGGCGACCGTGATGGTGGCGTGGTACTTGTTTGCCGCGCCGAGATGGCTGGCGTAGGCGCGAAGGGTGGCGCAGGTGTGCGCGATCACCTCGTCGAGCGGATAGCGGGAGAGGTAGAGGCACGCCAGCCTTAATGGCCGGCGTGGCTGAAGTGCCGCGGAGGGAGCGTGCAGCCTTCGAGGCCGCGCAAGAAGTCTGGATCGTCCATGGCTCAAGCTTAAAGCTCTCTACCATGGACGGCTCAACTTTATCCGGTGGCGTCATGGCCCAACGCGCAACACGCCGCGCGTGGCGCATGCCGGGACTGACCCGGGCTGACTTTAGTTGGCTTTCAGGCCGCGGCGTTCCAGCAACGGATCGATCTTGGCATCGCGGCCGCGGAACTCGCGGTACATCTGCATCGCGTCCATCGTGCCGCCCTTGGACAGCAGGGCCTTGCGGAAGTGATCGCCGTTCTTGCGCGACATGCCGCCGTTCTCGGTGAACCATTCGACCGTGTCAGCGTCCAGCTTTTCCGACCACAGGTAACCGTAGTAGCCCGCCGAGTAGCCGCCCGCGAACACGTGCGAGAAGTAGGTGGTGCGGTAGCGCGGCGGCACCGGTGCGAAGTCGATGCCCGCATCCTTCAGCACGGACGACTCGAAGCCCAGCACGTCAGTCGGGATCTTGTCGGCGGGCAACTGGTGCCAGCGCTGGTCCAGGATCGAAGCTGCCAGGTATTCGGTGGTGCGGAAGCCTTCGTTGAACTTGGCGGAAGCCTGCACCTTGTCCAGCAGTTCCTTCGGCATTGGCGCGCCGGTCTGGTAATGCTTGGCGTAGTTGTTCAGGATTTCCGGCCAGGTCATCCACATTTCATTGACCTGCGATGGGAACTCCACGAAATCGCGCGGCACGCGGGTGCCTGCAAAGCGCGGATACTTCACATCGGAGAACATGCCATGCAGCGCGTGGCCGAATTCGTGGAACAGGGTGCGCGCTTCGTCGTAGGTCAGCAGGGTCGGTTCGCCGGCAGCCGGCTTGGGAATGTTCAGGTGGTTGGCGACCACCGGCTTGGTGCCCATCAGCTTGGACTGCGACACGTAGGCATTCATCCATGCGCCGCCGCGCTTGTTGCTGCGCGCGTAGAAGTCGCCCAGGAAGATCGCCAGCTGCTTGCCGTCCGCATCGAACACGTCGAACACGCGCACGTCTTGCTGGTACACCGGCAGGTCCTTGCGCTCCTTGAAGGTGATGCCGTACACCTTGGTCGCTGCAAAGAATACGCCGTTCTGCAGCACGTTATCCAGTTCGAAGTAAGGCTTGAGCTGGTTCTGGTCGAAGGCGTAGCGCGCCTGGCGTACCTTGTCGGTGTAGAAAGCCCAGTCCTGCGCCGCGTTGGTGAAGCCGCCCTTTTCCGCATCGATCACGGCCTGGATATCGGCCGCTTCCTTGCGTGCGTTATTCACGGCCGGCTTGGACAGTTCGCCCAGCAGCTTGTTGACGGCATCGGTGTCGTGCGCAGTCTGGTCTTCCAGCTGGTAGGCGGCGTGCGAGGAATAGCCCAGCAAAGCAGCGCGTTCGGCGCGCAGCTTGGCGATCTTCAGCACGACTTCACGGTTGTCGAATTCGCCGCCATGGCTGCCGCGTGCCAGCGAAGTGGCCAGCAGGCGTTCGCGGGTAGTGCGGTTGGTCAGTACTTCCAGGGGGGCCTGGCCGGTGGTATTGGCGATGGCGATCAGGAACTTGCCATCCTTGCCCTTGGCCTTGGCGGCTGCAGCGGCGGCGTCAATCGCCTTCTCTGACATGCCGGCCAGTTCTTCACGGGTGTCGACCACCAGCGCGGAGGCGTTGGCTTCCTTCAGCACGTTCTGGCTGAAGGTGGTGGAGAGGGCGGCCAGTTGCGAGTTGTAAGCTTTCAGCTTTTCCTTGTCGGCAGCGGACAGCTTGGCGCCGGCGCGCACGAAGTCGGTGTGGTAGCGTTCCAGCAGGCGCTTCGACTCAGGATCCAGCTTCAACTTGTCGCGCTTGTCGTACAGGGCCTTGATGCGGGCGTACAGCTTTTCGTTCAGGCGGATCGCGTCGCTGTGGGCGGACAGCTTCGGCGCCAGTTCGCGGTTCAGCGCCTCGAAAGCGTCATTGGTGTTGGCGCCGGACAGGTTGCCAAACACGGAGCTCACGCGGTCCAGCAGGCGGCCGGAACGCTCCATCGCCACGATGGTGTTGTCGAAAGTCGGTGCGGCCTTGTTACTGGCGATCTTCGCGATTTCCGCAGCCTGCTGCTTCATGCCCTCTTCATAGGCAGGACCGTAGTCCTCGTTCTTGATCTTGTCAAAAGCCGGATAGTTCAGCGGCAGCGTGGATTCGGCTGCGAAGGGATTGGACGCCGGCAGGGCGGCATTTGCGATACCGGCAACAGCCAGGCTGGCGGCGATAACCAGCAGTTTCGGACGGAACATTCTCTCTCCTGTTTGTAATGTTTCGAGGCGCACGATAATAACAATCTTGCCGGGCAAAGTCATGTTGCGCTGCGTTGCGATTGCTGTCATTGTTGATCACTCACGGCAGACAACCATCTGGGAGAGCGTTATGAAAGTAATTGCTTACCTTGCGTTTGCAGTTTGCAGCATCGCTCCACTATCGGCTGGCGCCGGCGTGATCGACTTCGAAGACCTGCCGCACCTGGCCTATCTTGAACTTTCGTCGCAGTCTTCACGTGGCTACCTGGTCACCCACGGGGGCGGCGTCGTCGACCCGTTTGCATATGTCGTAGGCCCCACTGGAGAAGACGCCTTGAATTATTCGGGCAACGGCAGCCGCCGCCTGGTGGCTTTCAATACGTCCACCATTACCCTGAGCCGCCCAAGCGGCGCTGCCTTCGATTTGCTGCAATTCGACGGGGGCGAGAGCTGGCTGGCCATGCCGCATGTGTGGGCGCGCCAGATCCAGGTGCTCGGCCAACTGGAGGCGGGCGGCAGCGTCGCACAAGTTTTCACGCTGGACTTGATCAAGAGCCTGCATGACGGCTTGCAGCCATTCATCCTCAGCGACGCTTTCCGCAACCTGGTGTCGGTCACGTTCTCCGGGCTGGGCGCCACCGGCGGCGGACCCGAGTTCTCGCTGGATAACCTGGTAGTCGAGCAGGAGGCGGTGCCGCTCGAAGCACCGCCTGCCTTGTGGCTGGCGGGCGCCGGGCTGGCTGCGATGACGCTTGCCCGGCGGCGCAGGATCAATAGTGCGGCGGCCGCTCGTTGAGCGGGGTCTGGTCGGCCAGTGTGGAGGTGCGCACGCGCTCGGCAAGCGCGCGCACCAGGTCTTCCAGCATATCGATCTGCTTTTGCTGCTCGTAGACACGCTGGTTCAGCGACTCCACCAGGTCCTCCTGGTGCACCAGTTTAAGTTCAATATTGACAAAACGATCTTCGCTGCTCACTGCCTGCTCCTGCCAAGGGAAAAGCAAGCATTCTACTATTTCAGGTACACCCCGCCGCAGAGGATAAGGTCTTCTTCCGGCACGCAGTACATGGTTTTCGGCTCGATCTTGCCGGTGACGGGGTTGTTGAATTTATAGTCCTGCCAGAAAGGCATTTTTTTCTTTGCCATGTCGACGCGCTCTTTCACAAAAGCCTTGCCGTCGACGTCCTTCAATTCCATCAGGTTCTTGCCGATCATCTTGGCGTTGGCGCCGTGCGCGCGTACCACGCCGTCGGTGCCGTAGACCACCAGGTATAAATCGCGGTCGACAAACTGGCCGTCCTTCTTGTCGATTTCTGCGAAGGTCTTTTCGCGGCCGTTCGATTTCAGGTAGCCCAGGGCCTTCTTTACCATTGCCTCGGCTTCAGGCTTGGTTACCACATCCGCAGCGCTCACCAACGGCGCTGCGCCCGCCAGGGCGGCGAGCAGGCAAATGCGAATAAACATGGGAGCCTCCCATCTAAAGGAAGAGCACCCATGCTAGCACCAATCACGCCGGATTAATGTCGCGTGGAGCCGACAGCAATTCCTTCATGCGCGCCAGGCGTTCGCGCGGCGACAGCACTTCCGACTCTGTCGGCGGGGCGGTGCCGACATCGAGCGCCATCTCCGCGATGAAGCGCGAGATGTCGCACTGCACATGCTCGCCGCCACGCTTGCGCTTTTTGCACCAGGTGAGCTGCAGGGTGCGCTGCGCACGCGTGATCCCCACGTACATCAGGCGCCGTTCTTCCTCGATGCGCTGGGCCAGCAGCTCCACCGGCGCGTCCGGATCGCCCTTGTGCGGCAGGATGCCTTCTTCCACGCCGACCAGGAACACGTGCGGGTACTCCAGCCCCTTGGACGCGTGCAGCGTCGACATGCGGATCGCATCCGGTTCTTCGTCCTTACCATCGAGCATGGACATTAGGGCCACCATCTGCGTCAGCTCCAGCACGTTTTTTTCTTCGCCGTCGCGATCCTTGCCGCCGCGGCCGCGGTCCTTCAGCCAGTTGACGAAGTCCATCACGTTGGCCCACTTGCCCTGCGCCGCGCGCTCCTCGAAGGAGTCGTACAGATAGTGCTCGTAGTGCATGCCTTCCATCAGGTCGTCCAGCACCTGCGCCGCGTTGTCTCCGCTGCCCGAAGGGCCGGGACGCGTGGCGCGCGACTCCAGCTCGAGAATGAAGTTGCAGAAGTCCTGCAGCGGCCGCAGTTGGCGCTCGTTCAGCACCGCCTCGATGCCGCCCTTGAACACGGCTTCGAACAGCGAGCATTGCCATTTGCCCGAGAAGGAACCCAGCGCCTCCAGCGTCGATTGTCCGATGCCGCGCCGAGGCGTGGTCGCAGCGCGGATGAAGGCCGGATCGTCGTCCGGGTTGGCCATCAGGCGCAGATAGGCCATGATGTCCTTGATCTCCGCCTTGTCGAAGAAACTCTGGCCGCCGGAAATCGTGTACGGTATGCGCTGCGTGCGCAAGGCCTGTTCGATCACACGCGCCTGGTGGTTGCCGCGATACAGGATGGCGTAATCGGCCCATTTGTTCTTGCGCTCGAAGTGGTCGGCCGAGATCATGATCGCCACCTGCTCCGCTTCCTGTTCCTCGTTCGGCATCGAGTGCACCTTGATCGGCTCGCCGATACCCAGTTCGGACCACAGCGATTTCTCGAACAGCTTGGGATTGTTCTGGATTACCGCGTTGGCCGCCTGCAGGATGCGGGTAGTGGAGCGGTAGTTCTGTTCCAGCTTGATCAGGCGCAGGTCGGGGAAGTCGACCTGCAGCAGCGCCAGGTTTTCCATGGTTGCGCCGCGCCAGCCGTAGATTGCCTGGTCGTCGTCGCCCACGGCGGTAAACATCGGCTTCTTGCCCAGGCCCGTGACCATCAGCTTCACCAGCTCATACTGGCAGGTATTGGTGTCCTGGTATTCGTCGATCATCAGGTAGCGCAGGCGGCGCTGCCACTTGTCGCGCACCGTGTCGTGGTTGCGGAACAGTTCGACCGGCAGGCGGATCAGGTCGTCGAAATCCACCGCCTGGTAGGCTGCCAGCGTGGCGATGTAGCTGCCGTAGATGCGCGCCGATTGCGCCTCATCCTCGGTCTGGGCCTGTTTCAGCGCTTCTTCCGGCGTCACCAGGCCGTTCTTCCATAGCGAGATGTCGTTCTGGATGCTGCGGATCAGGTTCTTGTCGGTGGTGATGGCCAGATCCTGGACCAGCGAGTAGCAATCGTCGCTGTCCATGATTGAAAAACGGTCTTTCAGCCCCAGATGGTTGCATTCCTGGCGCAGGATGCGCACGCCGAGGGAGTGGAAGGTACAGACGGTCAGCAGCTTGGCCTGGCGCGGCTGCTTGAGCATCTTGCCGACCCGCTCCTGCATTTCCAGCGCCGCCTTGTTGGTAAAGGTGAGCGCGGCGATCGTGCGCGGGTCATAGCCGCGATCCTCGATCATATGGGTAATTTTCTGCGTAATGACGCGCGTCTTGCCCGAGCCGGCCCCCGCCAGTACAAGGGCAGGGCCGTCGAGATAGAGCACGGCTTCGCTCTGGGGCCCGTTAAGGCCGAACTGGGGTGCATTGGACATCCCGGCATTGTACAGAATATAGTGGTATCAAACCTCCGGAAAAAGCAGGCAGATGTGTTATGAAATTTGAACATTTAATAGAAGTGAACGACCTCCTCAACCCGCTGATGGACACCATCACCCACCAGCAGTTGTGGCGCGGCCTGGTGCTGCGCGCGGAGTCGCCCAAGCTGTTCGTTCCCCACCTGGACGAGGCGGAGATCTCGGCCCGCACCGAGTCGGGCTTCAGCCGCCGCCTGCGGTATGGCGATGTGGTCATCGAAGACGACGTGGTGCTGCACGAACCCTATGTGGTGCGCTACAACGTGCCGGCGCAGAAGGACATCAGCGCCTCCAGCCTGACGATGACGATCGAGATGCCGCAACCGGAACGCCTGTACGTGCGCTTCCAGTACGACGACGGCCACGACGCGGCGACCGATGCCGCCAACGCCATGTACGACGACTTCCGCCGCTCCGCTTACCAGGAGTCTGACCTCGACACCATTCGCGTGCTGCGCGAACTGGCCAGCCAGGGCCGCCTGGATTCGAGCCTGAACTGAGCTAACAGCCGGGCGTGCAATCGTTCGGCACCGGCTTGGGCGGCGGCGGCTTTTGCAGCTCCGCCGCCAGGCTGCGCAAGGCTGTGCGCAAGCCTTCTTCCACTACCGGGTGGTAGAAGGGCATGTCCAGCATCTGCGGCACAGTCAGCCTGGCTTGGTGCGCCCAGGCCAGCAGGTGGCCGATGTGCTCCGCGCGCGGGCCGACCATCTCGGCGCCCAGGAAGCGCCCGCTCCCATACTCCGCATACACCCGCAGCATGCCTTTGTTCTGGCGCATGACGCGGCTGCGCCCCTGGTCGTCGAAACTGACGGCGCCGATCGCGAATTGCTCGCGGCCATTCGACAATGCCTTGTAGCCCGGGCCTACCGTAACGATCTGCGGTTCGCTGAAGGTGATCGCAAGCGGCGTGCGGCGCAGGCCGGGCTTCACGTCGGGATAGCGGGCGGCGTTGGCGCCGGCGATCTTGCCCTGGTCGGCCGCTTCCGGCAGCAGGGGGATCTCGGCGCTGGCATCGCCGGCTACGAAGATGCAGCTATCGCCGCACTGCATGGTGTGGCGGTCGAATTTCGGCACACCGTACTTGTCCAGCGCCAGCCCGGTATGGTCCAGGCCCAGGCCGGAAACGTTCGGCGTGCGGCCGGTGGTGGCCAGCACGTAATCGTAATGCTCGACGCGCTCTTCGCCTTCGGTATTGCGGGTGCGCAGTTCCAGACCGTCACCGGCGCGCGCGATGCCGGCAACCTCGGTGCGGAAGCGAATATCCATCTCCTCGCCCAGCGCCTGCGAGGCCGCTGCCAGCACATGCGGATCCTTCAGTTGCGCCACGCTGCTGCCGCGTGCAATGACCGCCACGCGCACGCCCAGGCGGTGCAGGGCCTGGCCCAGTTCCAGGCCGATCACGCCGGCGCCGATCACCGCCACCGAGCGCGGCAGGTCGGCCCATTCGAAGACCGCGTCGCTGTTGATGACGCGCGGTCCGGCTGCGGTCCATTCGGAGGGGATGTCCGGACGCGAGCCGGTGGCAATGACGACAGCCTTTGCCGCCACTTCCAGGTTGGCGCCGATCTGCAGGCGGTTGGGGGCAGTGAAGCGTGCACGCCCATGCAGCTTGTCTTCAGCCGGCATGGCAGCCACATTCTCCAGCACGAAGCCGACAAAGCGGTCGCGCTCACTGCGCACGCGCTGCATGACGGCCTTGCCATCGACTTTCAGGGCGCCGGGCTGGATGCCAAAGCCCGGCGCCTCGCGCACCGCATGCGCCGCCTCGGCCGCGGCGATCAGCAACTTACTGGGCATGCAGCCGACGCGCGCGCAGGTGGTGCCGTGCGGGCCGTCTTCGATCAGTACCGCATGCTTGCCGGCATTGCGCGCCGCGCGATAGGCACTTAGCCCAGCCGTACCGGCCCCGATCACGGCCACATCGCACTGGATGGTTTCCATCTTGCCTCCATCATTGGTAATGCATTAGTATGACTTATATTTTCGCGCTTTTATTAAGCATATCTTATGGAAAATCTGGACTACCGCGCGCTGGCGGTGCTGGATGCCGTTGCCAGCCATGGCAGTTTCGAAAAGGCCGCCAATGCGCTCGGCATCAGCCAGCCGGCCGTATCCCAGCGTATCAAGGCGCTCGAGGACGCGGTAGGCAGGCTGTTGATCGTGCGCGGCTCCCCCGCCGAAGCTACCGGCCTGGGCCAGCGCCTCATCTCGCATTACCGTAACGTCAAACTGATGGAGGCGGCGCTCGACATCGACCTTGGCCACGAGACCAGCATGCCTGAAATCGCGATGGCCGTCGATGCCGCCAGCCTGGCGACCTGGCTGCCATTGGCCTTGCGCCCCCTGCTCTCGCCGCCGCGCTGCCAGCTCGATGTGGAGTGCGCGGAGCGCGAGGTGGCGCTGCACCTGATGCGGGAGGGGGCGGTGTTCGGCTGTGTGGCTGCACGGGCCGAGGTGCCGGCGCCGGCCGCTGCCGGTTCTTCGTCCACGCCATTGGGCGCCATGCGCTATGTGTGCGTTGCTTCGCCTGCTTTTGCGGGGCATTGGTTTGGGGATGGATTCGTCGTTGAGGCTGTGGCGCTGGCGCCAGCCGTGGTGCATGACCGTGACCTGATGGCGCGCTTCCTGGCACGCGAGGCTGGCTATGTGCGGCCGTTCCCGCATCACAGGCTGCCGCTGTCGACTGCCTTAAACGATGCGGTGTTTGGCGGCCTGGCTTATGGCTTGCTGCCTTATCTGCAGGCGGCGCAAGGGCTGTCGCAAGGGGCGCTGGTGGATTTGCTGCCGGGGCGCTATATCGATGTGGAGCTGGAGTGGCATGCATGGGAGCTGGATACACCGTTCACGCATGCGCTTAATGAGCAGATTATTGGAACTGCGCGGCGCTATCTTGCTCAATCCTGAACACCGGTAAACCAGTGTCAGACCCAAGGGTCTGACACTGTCTGCTCGTCTGCCACGAGTCTGGTTGTGCGTTGTTGATCTTTTCAAAGGTCAAAGACCTCGAACCCAACCCGCGGCTGCGAGACCGTCAGGGGTCTGACCCTGTGGGTCAGACCCTGGTTTACCGTGTTTCAAATATCGACCGGATCAACCTCAAGCGACCACTTGACGCGGGTCTTCTGCTCACGCAAGGCCTGCATCCACTCCTTCAGAAACGCCTGCAATGCCGGCCGCGACGGCGACTCCACCAGCAACTGCGCGCGCTCCATATTGTGCACGCGCGCCATGCTCATCGGGATCGGATCGTTGATCGTGATGCCGCCGTGCTGCACCAGGTCGCGCGCACCGCGCAGGAATTCCAGCGCCAGTTCAAGCTCGCGCGCCTCCGCCCGCAGGATGGCCTGGTACAGGAAGGGCGGCAAGCCCGCCACTTCACGCTCGCCAAGCAGCGAGTTGGCGAAGTAGTCGTAGTCATGCGCCACCAGTGCCGAGAACAGCGGGTGCTCCGGGTAGCTGGTCTGCACCAGCACTTCGCTCTCGCTGCCGCCCTGCCGTCCGGCGCGGCCCGCCACCTGCATCAATTGCGCAAACAGGCGCTCGCTGGCCCGGTAGTCCTGCGAGAACAGCGAGCTGTCGGGATTCATGATCCCCACCAGCGTCAGGTTCTTGAAGTCGTGCCCCTTGGCGACCATCTGCGTGCCAACCAGGATATCCACTTCCTGCCGGTGCACGCTGTCGAACGCTTCCTGCGCGCTGCCCTTGCGCCTCGTACTGTCGGCATCGATGCGCAGCACCCGTGCCTGCGGGAACAGCTCCTGCAAGCTCTCCTCGATGCGCTGCGTGCCGCGTCCCAGCGGCTGCAGGTCGATATTGCCGCAGGTCGGGCAATGGCGCGGGATGCGCATCTCCAGGCTGCAATGGTGGCAGCGCAGGCGGTAATCCGATTTGTGCAGCACCATCGACGCCGTGCAGCGTTTGCACTCGCTGACCCAACCGCATGATTCGCAGGTGATCACAGGCGAATAACCGCGCCGGTTCAGGAACAGCAAGGACTGCTCGCCGCGCTCCATACGCAGCCGGATTGCCTCCACCAGCTGCTCGGTCAGGCCTTCCTGCCCACGCCGGCGCGAAGTATCGATCAGCTTCACCGAAGGAAGTAGCGCCTGCTGCACCGCGCGTTCGCGCAATTCCAGCTTGCGGTAGCGGCCTTTTAACGCGTGGTGCCAGCTTTCCAGCGACGGCGTGGCGGAGCCCAGCACGACGGGAATCTGCAGCTGGTGGGCGCGCCACACGGCCAGGTCGCGCGCGGAATAGCGCAAGCCTTCCTGCTGCTTGTACGAAGGATCGTGTTCTTCATCGATGACGATCATCTTCAGGTTCGGCATCGAGGCCAGGATCGACAAGCGCGTACCGAGCACAATGCGCGCCTTGCCTTCATGCGCCGCCAGCCAGTGCAGCATGCGTTCGCCCTCCGACAGGCGGCTGTGCAATGTGGACAGCATGACGCCCGGAAAGCGGGCGCGGATATTGGTTTCCAGTTGCGGCGTCAGGTTGATCTCGGGGACCAGCACCAGCACCTGGCCCTGCGGCTCGCGCGCCAGCACCTGTGCACAGGCTTGCAGGTAGACCTCGGTCTTGCCGCTGCCCGTCACGCCATACAGGAGGAAGGACGCGAAGCCCTGCGCAGCGACGATGGCTTCGGCCGCCGCCCGCTGGCCCGCATTCAGCGCCGGCACATTGGCCGGCGCCGGGTCATGCTGCGCTTCCAGCTTGGCCAGCTTTTTGATGGCTCGGTCCAGCGCAACGGTGCTGGAGACGCGCAAGTTCTTGGGCAGGCCCGGCAAGGCGACCTCGCCCAGCGGGCGCTGGTAATACTCGGCAGCAAAGCCGGCCAGTGCCAGCCATTGCGGGGACAGGGGCGCCAGCTGGCTGCGCACCGCGAGCGCGGCTTTCAGCTTTTCCTGCGGCACGTCCGTTTCATCAAGGATATCCACAATGAGCCCGACCACTTCGCGCGGGCCAAACGGCACCATTGCCAATTGTCCTACACGCGGTCGCTCTGATATTTCGCAATCCCAGCGGTAATCAAAGACCGCGTTCAGCGGCGTGTCCAGGGCAATTCGGAGAATGCAGTGCGCCATCCAGGGCTATCGATCGAAGGTTTTTCAACTATCCACAGAATCTGGGGATAACTTTGTGAACAAAGGGGCTGGAATCCTGAGCAAGCACTAACCTCCAGCTTGCAATCTGGGGAAACCCGGCAAACGCGCCTGATTTTTCCCCTTTGAATTCAACTACTTACAATAGCCGTCCTAGGAGAGCGAGAAAGCGCATATTTTTCCGCGCTCTGTGTATAAGTACGCCATATAGGGAACAGTTTTGCATCGAAATCAAGCGTTTTTTTCAGCCTTTTCGGGGAAAAACGTGCCTGGTGCGCCACAACATCAAGCCAAGCATTGTACACAGGCAGGCGCGACAAGGTTTGTGTTTCCGCAAGCGTTACACCCCTGTAAGTCTTAGCGAAACATCATGCAACGCAACATGGCGCTAAGACAATTCCTACAAATTCCTACTAAGTGCCGGTTTACTAAGTACTTTTGGCTTTTTTCCACAGTTTTTGTGGATAACTTTGTGGAGAATGGCCCAACAAGCTCGCTTGCGCCTTGGGATAAGGTTTACAAAAGCCAAAACATTGCCAAAAGCGGCAAAAATTAATCCCTTAAGAATCAACAACTTGCAAATGCACTGAGAGTGAGGCATCGGCTGCTGCCTCTTATTTCCGCAGTAAAAATTTTTGTGCATAAGTCGCTTCTGCACGAAATAAAAAAGGGCGCCGCGGCGCCCTTTGCAGCGGGACTACGGTTTTCAGCCGCCACGCAGCTGACGGCTGTGGCTGTGGACCGTCTCCACCAGTACCGACACCGCTTCCGGCGGGGTGAACTGGGAAATGCCGTGCCCCAGGTTGAAGACGTGGCCGGTATTGTGCGGGCCATAGGAATCGAGCACACGGCGCGCTTCGGCCGCGATCTGCTCCGGGTTGGCAAACAGGATGGCCGGATCGATATTGCCTTGCAGGGCCATTTTATGGCCCACCAGTTCGCGGATCCTGCCGAGGTTGGCAGTCCAGTCCAGGCCCATCGCGTCGGCCCCGATCGCGGCGATTTCCTCGGCCCAGTGGCCGCCGCCCTTGGTGAAGACGATGGCCGGGATCTGCACGCCGTCCTTTTCGCGCTTCAGCAGGCTCACGACCTGCTGCATGTACTGCAGGGAGAACTGCTGGTAGGCGCCATCGGCCAGCGCGCCGCCCCAGGAATCGAAGATCATCACGGCTTGCGCGCCGGCGTCGATCTGGGCGTTCAGGTATCCGGCAACGGCGCGGGCGTTCACGTCGAGGATGTGGTGCATCAGGTCCGGGCGCGCGTACATCATCTTCTTGATGGTGTGAAACTCGCGCGAACCCTGGCCTTCCACCATATAGCAGGCCAGCGTCCATGGGCTGCCGGAGAAGCCGATCAGCGGCACACGGCCATTCAGCTCGGTGCGGATCTGGGTCACGGCCTTGAATACATAGTCCAGCGAGCCGGCGGGCGGCAAGTGCAGCGCCTTGACGTCTTCCTCAGTCTTTAATGGACGCTCGAATTTCGGGCCTTCGCCTTCCACGAAGTACAGGCCCAGGCCCATCGCATCCGGCACCGTCAGGATGTCGGAGAACAGGATTGCCGCGTCCAGTGGATAACGGTCGATCGGCTGCAGGGTGACTTCGGTTGCCAGGTCCGGATTGGTCGCCAGGCCCATGAAGGAGCCCGCCTTCTGGCGCGTCGCGCGGTATTCAGGCAGGTAGCGTCCTGCCTGGCGCATCAGCCACACCGGGGTGTACTCGGTCGGCTGGCGCAGCAGCGCACGCAGGAAGGTGTCGTTCTTCAGCGGGGCAAATTGTGGCATGAAAGACAATCTAAAGCAGATAGAAAGGGGGTATTATCGCATCCCTGCCCTGTTTTTACGCGTTTTGGAGCGCCCATGACATCCTCCTCCACCGCGCCTTTTGGCGCCTGGCCATCACCGATCAGCGCTGCAATGGTGGCCGCCGGCGCTACGCCGCTGTCTTCGGTCGCCCTGGACGGCGCGGATATCTATTGGCTGGCTGGCCGCGCGGCCGAGGCAGGGCGCACCGCCATGATGCGCCGGCAGGGCCCTGCCGGTGCCGCCGAGATCACCCCGATGCCGTTCAACGTGCGCAGCCGGGTCCACGAATACGGCGGTGGCGCCTATGCCGTGGCCGATGGCGTGGTGGTGTTCTCGCACCATGCCGACAATCGCCTCTACCGTCTTGCCCCAGGCGGCGCCGCAGAGGCATTCACTTCGCCGGGCCGCCAGCGCTTTGCCGATTTCGTGTTTGACCCGGCGCGTGGCCGCCTGATCGCGGTGCGCGAACAGCATCCGGAGGACGACCGCTCGCACCAGCAGCCCGTGAACACTATTTGCGCGGTTGGCTTTGATGGCGGCGAGCACGTGCTCGTGACGGGGAATGATTTCTATTCTTCGCCACGGCTTTCGCCCGATGGCCGCCGCCTGGCCTGGTTGTCATGGGACCATCCGCGCATGCCGTGGCAGGGCACCGAACTGTGGGTGGCGCAGCTGGAGGCCGACGGATGCCTCGGCACGCCTTCGCGCATCGCCGGCGGGCCGCAGGAGTCGGTCTGCCAGCCGGAATGGTCGCCCCAGGGCGTGTTGCACTTTGTATCCGACCGCAGCGGCTGGTGGAACCTGTACTGCCTGCGCGAAGGCGCCGGCGGCGCGACGAGCACGCTCGAGGCCTTGTGTCCGATGGCGGCGGAGTTTGCGACCCCGCACTGGACCTTTGGCAATTCGCTGTACGGCTTCGGCGCAGGCGGCGAGTTCGTGTGCAGCTATATTGAGCAAGGCGTCAGCAAGCTGGCACGGCTGCGCGCCGGCAGCACGGTGCTGGAGCCGATTGCCACGCCGTACCAGGAAATCCGCGAGCTGCGCGTGGGCGATGGCTACGTGGTCGTGCTGGCAGGCAGCCCGACCATTGCGAGCGAGATTGCACGCATCGACCTGGCGACCGGTGAGCGCGAAGTGCTGGAACGCTCGATCGCCGACCTGCCGGAACTGGGCTACTTGTCCATTCCCGAAAGCATCAGCTATCCAAGCGCCAACGGCCGCACGGCATATGCCTTCTTCTATCCACCGGCAAACCGGGACGTGCGCGCGCTGCAAGGCGAAAAGCCGCCAGTCATCGTCATCAGCCATGGCGGCCCGACCGGCATGGCCGCCAGCACCCTGAGCCTGAAAACGCAATTCTGGACCAGCCGCGGTTTCGGCGTGCTAGACGTGAACTACGGCGGCAGCACCGGCTTCGGCCGCGCCTTCCGCGATGCGCTGAAAGGCCAGTGGGGCATTGTCGACGTCGAAGACTGCATCGCCGGTGCCCGCCACCTGGTCGCGCAAGGCCTGGCAGACGGCGACCGCCTGATCATCCGCGGCAGCAGCGCGGGCGGCCTGACGACGCTGTGCGCACTGACCTTCCACGACGTATTCAAACTGGGCGCCAGCTATTACGGCGTTTCCGACCTGAAGGGGCTGGACGACGATTCGCACAAATTCGAATCACACTACAACGAATACCTGATCGCTCCCAAGGCACAGGCGGAAGCGGTGTACGCCGAACGCTCCCCGATCAACCACACCGGTCGCCTGTCGCGGCCGATGATCTTTTTCCAGGGGCTGGATGACAAGGTCGTGCCGCCGCAGCAGTCGGAAGCCATGGTGAATGCACTGCGCAAGCGCGGCATCGCCGTGACTTATATGGAACTGGAGGGAGAGGGCCACGGCTTCCGCAAGGCCGACACCATCGTGCGTACGCTGCAGGCGGAGCTGGACTTCTACCAGCGCATGTTTGGCTTGACCGGATGAGCGATGCGCTGCTGGCGGAGTTCGACGCCCTCGAACAGCCCGAGAAAGCCGTTCTCGCCCTGCTGGCACTGGTGGGCGACCCGATCGGGCGCACCGCCATCCTCGACCACATGGTCGCCGCCGGCATCCACGACGCGAACGGCCAGCCTTTCACGGCCCTGACGCTGGACGACCCGCTGCTCAAGCTGGAACGCCTGGCCTTCACCACCGCCGTGATGGGGCGCGGTTATGCCTGCAACGCGCGCCTGCGCTGGCCCGCAATCCGCGCCGCCATCGGCGCTCACCTGCTGGACGATATCTGCAAGGCCTACGAGTCGCTGAACCCGATGCGGCAGAACTGGAATGGCGCTTACGAGCCGCGCAGCTACCGCCACGGCGTGGCGCGCCTGCGCATGGCCATGCTGCGCGGCCGCCCGCCGCAGGATGTGATGCCGCTGCTGGCTGCCTGCATGGTGTGCTACGAAGCGGCGCAGCTGCATCCGATTGTCGACATCTTCTCGCGCCCCTTCGAGGCGGGCATGCTGCTGCTGGTGCATCCGGCCCTGCAGGACGACGTGCTGATGCTGCTGGTCCAGCATAGCCAGCGCGAGCCGGGCCTGGCGCCGCTGGTGCGCGGCTATGCTGAACGCCACCTGCAGCGGCGCCAGGCTGCGGAGGGACTGGTCAGCCCGGCATTGCGGCTGGCAATGGCGGAACACGCCATCCTGTGCGGCAAGCTGGCCGACGCCATGCGTTACCTGGAAGGTCTGGAAGGCGCTTTGGCCCAATGCTTCTCCAGCGCCGTTCTTATGCTGCGCGGCGATGTGGCCGGGGCGATCAATGGCTTTGAAGCCTCGCTGAAGTCGATCCGCCGCGAATCGGGCAAGCGCAAACACCTGTTCCAGGGCATTGCCGGCCACCTCTATGTACTGGCGCTGCTGCGCAGCGGCGATGCCAGGCACCTGAAATCGGCGGAGAGCTACCTCGACGTCGCCGTGCACGCCCAGCACAATGCCGATAGCGCGGTCTACCAGCAACTGAGCATGCTGCGCCAGATCCGCGCCGGCACCATGCAGGCCGACCTCGTGACCCAGCGCGCCTGGGAAGCGCCGCTGCAGGCGCAGATGTTCCAGTGCATGCTGTATTACTGGCTCGCGCTGCCGCAATTGAAGCAGCGCCGGGCCGAGCTGCAGGACTTGTCGCAAGCCGCGGAAGCGGCTGGCTTCATGCTGCTGGCCGGCGGCGCCGAGAGCTTGCTGGGCCATCTGGGCGACGAGGCTGCCGCCGGCCGCGCAGCAGCCTTGCGCGAGCAGCTTGGGTTTGGCGACATGGCCGCCTGGTTCGAGCGGCAGGAAGCATGGCAGCGGCAGTTGGCCGCCCTGATCAACCTGCAGCACGGCGGCTCGGACGCCGGCGGCGAGATGCGCCTGGCCTGGGCGATCAGCTACGGCGACCGCCAGGGCATCGCCGAAATCGAACCGCGCGAACAGAAACGCGATGCACGCGGCACCTGGGGCAAGGCACGCCCGGTCGCACTCAAGCGCTTGCGCGACGATGCGGCGCAGATGGAATTCCTGACACCGCAAGACATGCGCGTCAGCAGCGCCATCCTGCCGTCCCGCCAGGCTTATTCATCCGGCCTGCGCTACGACATCGACATTGAGCAGGCAGTGCTCGCGCTGGTCGGCCACCCGCTGGTGTTCTGGATGGATGCGCCCGATACCCGCGTCGAACTGCTGGCCGGTGCGCCCGAACTGTTGATCCGCACCCGCCAGGGCCAGTTGCACCTTGCGCTGCAACCCGCCATTGAGAACCTGAACGCCAATGTCATCGTGGTGCGCGAGGCGCCGAACCGCCTGCGCGTAGTCAGCGTGCAGGACGAGCACCGCCGCATTGCAGCCATTGTCGGCGACGGCCTGACGGTGCCGGAACACGCCAAGGACCAAGTACTTAAGGCGATCGGCGCCGTGTCGTCGATGGTGACAGTGCAGTCCGACATCGGCGGCGGGGCAGCCAATACGGAACAATGCGATGCCGACCAGCGCCTGCACATTCACCTGCTGCCTTACCAGCAGGGGCTGAAAATGCAGATCCAGGTGCGCCCGTTGCGCGATGCCGGGCCTTACTATGCGCCCGGCGCCGGTGCAGAGAACGTGATTGCAGAGGTCAACGGCCGCACGGTGCAGGCACGCCGCAGCCTGGCCGGCGAACGCGATGCCGAGCGCCAGCTGGTGCTCAAGTGCGAAGTGCTGCAACAGGCCACCGAGGAGCATGGCGAATGGCTGCTGGGAGAGCCGGCGTTGTGCCTGCAGTTGTTGTCCGAGCTGCAGGAGCAGGGCGCCGACAAGGTGGTGTTGGCGTGGCCGGAGGGCGAGGCCTTCCGCCTTAGCAAGCCGGTTTACACCAAGCAGCTACGCCTGAACATCAAGAGCAGGAAGGACTGGTTCGCCGCCAGCGGCCAACTGGCGGTCGACGAAGACCGCGTACTGGACCTGCGCTCGCTGCTGGACATGATCCGTGCCAGCAAGAGCCGCTTCATTGCTTTGGGCGACAAGGAATTCCTCGCACTGTCGGAAGAACTGCACCGCCGCCTGTCCGAACTGGCCGCCTATGGCGAGGACGACGACGCCGGCATGAAGGTGCACCGGCTGGCCGCCTTCGTGCTGGAAGAACTGGCCAACGATGTGGGCATGGTGGAGGCCGACGCCATGTGGCGCGAACACCTGCAGCGCATCGAATCCAGCGCCAGCTACATGCCGCAATTGCCAAGCACGCTGCAGGCCGAACTGCGCGATTACCAGCTGGCCGGCTTCGAATGGCTGGCCCGTCTTGCGCATTGGGGCGTGGGAGCGTGCCTGGCCGACGATATGGGCCTGGGCAAAACCTTGCAGGCCCTGGCCCTGGTCCTGCTGCGCGCGCCGCAAGGACCGACACTGGTGGTGGCCCCGACCTCGGTTTGCCTGAACTGGGCCAGCGAGGCCGCACGCTTCGCCCCGACGCTCAACGTCAAGATGTACGCCACCGGCGAGCGCGACGACATCGTCAGCAATGCCGGGCCGTTCGACCTGGTGATCGCCAGCTATGGCCTGCTGCAGCTGGAATCCGAGCGCTTCACCCGGCCGCAATGGCACACCATCGTGCTCGATGAGGCGCAGAACATCAAGAACGCGGCCACCAAACGCTCGCAAGCCGTGATGGCGCTGAAGGGCGGCTTCAAGATGGCGGCCACCGGCACGCCGCTGGAAAACCACCTGGGCGAACTGTGGAACCTGTTCCGCTTCATCAATCCGGGCCTGCTGGGCAGCCATGAACAGTTCAACCTGCGCTTTGCCGGTCCGATCGAGCGCCAGCAGGACCACCGCGCCGAAGTCGGTGCGCGCAACCGCCTGCGGCGCCTGATCGGGCCTTTCGTGCTGCGCCGGACCAAGGCGCAAGTGCTGACCGAACTTCCGGCACGCACCGAGATCGTGCTGGAAGTCGACCTGTCGCCGGAAGAAACCGCGCTGTACGAGTCGCTGCGCCGCGAGGCGCTGGAAAACCTGGCCTCCATCGAAGGGCCGGCGGACAAGAAGTCGATGCAGATCCTGGCCGAGATCATGAAGCTGCGGCGCGCCTGCTGCAATCCGAACCTGGTGGCGCCTTCGCTGCGGCTTGAATCGAGCAAGCTGGCGGCCTTCGCGCGCCTGCTGGAAGGCTTGCTGGAGAATCGCCACAAGGTGCTGGTGTTCAGCCAGTTCGTCGACCACTTGTCGCTGATCCGCGCCCATCTCGATCGCAATGGCATCCGCTACCAGTATCTCGATGGCAGCACGCCGATGGCCGCGCGCAAGCAGTCGGTGGATGCTTTCCAGGCCGGCGAGGGGGACGTGTTCCTGATCAGCCTTAAAGCCGGCGGCGTAGGCATCAATCTGACGGCGGCGGATTATGTCATCCACATGGACCCGTGGTGGAATCCTGCCGTGGAAGACCAGGCCTCCGACCGTGCGCATCGAATGGGCCAGCTGCGCCCGGTCACCATCTACCGTCTGGTGGCACGCAATACGATCGAGGAAGGCATCGTGGAACTGCACGGCCATAAGCGCGAGCTGGCCGACAGCCTGCTCGATGGCAGCGATACCGCTGCACGCATGACCGCGCAAGACATGCTGGCCATGCTGAACGAAGGCTTGCGCCGCTTCTGATCGGGAAACACTATGCAACTGACGCCATTTGCCGCCCACGCCGCCGCGCGCTTCCGCGCCAGGATCGGCCAGACCGTTACAGCCGCAGTACTCGCGGCGCCTTGCCTGGGCATGGCTGCCGCGCCCGAACCTGCCGCCGCTTTCGCTCCCGGTGGCTGCCCTGCGTCGGCGCTGCGTGAGGCCAGGTCTGCGAATTGGCAGGTCGGCGACAGCAAACAGCGCCAGCTGCTGGCCCTGCGGGCGGCGTCCTGCCTGGCGTCGCCCGACCCCGTCGAACGCGACGAGCTTGCCTTTGCAGCGCTGCAATCCTGGATGCGTGCCGATAAGCTCGACATCGACACAGTGCAGGAGTTGCGCACCCGCCTGGCCGCACAGTTGCAAGCGCCCGATCCACTGGGCTTTGCGCGTCCCTTCGCTGCATTGGTGCTGGCCGACGTCGCCCGCGTCGACCGCATCAGGCCATACCTGTCGACGGAACAGCGCGCCCAGCTGGTCGGCGCCGCGACTGGCTACCTGCGTGGTGTAAGCGACTACCGCGGCTTCGACGAAAAACAGGGATGGCGCCATGGCGTCGCCCACGCCGCCGACATCATGCTGCAGCTTTCGCTCAATCCGGCCCTTGGCCGCGCAGAACATGAGCAGATACTGGCAGCCATCGCCAGCCAGGCCGCACCGCCTGGCGAGCATTTCTACCACTACGGCGAGGGGGAACGGCTGATGGCCGCCGTTTTCTACCTGTCGCGGACCAGGACGATGGAATGCGGCGACTGGGGCGCCTGGTTCGCGCGCCTGGCCGCAGCACCCGCAGCCGCAGGCACGCAGCAATCGGTGCTGGCCCGCAGGCACAACCTGAACGGCTTCCTGCAGCCGCTTTACATCAACATCAGCGAAAGCAAGGACGAAGCGCAGCGCAACTGCCTCAAGCCGCTGGTCCTGCGTGCCCTGAAGCAGGCGGCCCAATGAATGTGCAAGGCCGCAGGCGCAGGCCTTGACCCCGACAGGGCGCAGACGGTACTCGGCTTGTGATACTCTCCCACGCTGCACTAGCAAGAGGTTGAATTATGATGAAGACCAAGATCGCCCTCGCCGCGATGATGTTGAGCCTGGCCCTGTCGCCGGTCGACGCTGCGACGAAGGCCAAGAAATCCAACGCACCGGCCAAGACTGCGGTCAGCAAGAAGTCCAGCAGCAGCAAGGGTAAAACAAGCAAATCGTCGTCCAGGTCCGCCAAGGGCGGCAAATCCGGCAGCAAGTCCGGCGGCAAGAGCGCCGGCAAAGCCAGGGCGGGCAAGGCCAAGCCGGCAGCCGCCAGCAAGCCGCTGCCGGCCGAACGCCGCCAGGACAAGGCTTTCGACAGCCAGGCCAACCAGTTCCTCGGAGCGCTGTGGCGCATCGATCCGGAGACTGCCATCTCGGTCGGCAAATACGACACCGCCGCACAACTGACCGTTCCCAACCAGGCTTACCGCGACCAGCAGCTCGCCTTCATCGACGAGTGGCTGGCGAAGTTCGGCAAGATCGACGCCAAGCAGCTTTCGCCGAAACAACGCAGCGACCTTGGCCTGCTGCAGAACAAGCTGAACTCGGATCGCTGGTACCTGACCACCTTCCGCGAGTGGGAATGGAACCCGGCAATCTACAACATCGCCAGCCCGATCGATTTCGTGCTGAACACCGAATACGCCGCACGGCCGCAGCGCCTGCGCACCCTGCTGCGCCGTATTGCCGCCGTTCCGGCTTTCTACGAAGCGGCGCGCAACAATATCAAGAACCCGACGCGCGAACACGTGAAGCTGGCCATCGACCAGGCGCCGGGCGTGCTGGCGGTGCTGGCCGACCTGGACAAGCAAGCGCAGGATTCGATCCTGAATGCCAACGAGAAGAACCTGTATGCGCAGCGCATCGCAGCAGCCAGGGTGGCCGTGGAAGCTTATGCCGCCTGGCTCGGTGAGCTGGACAAGTCGCTGGCCGTCAGCGGCGGGCGCTCCTTCCGCATCGGCAAGGAACTGTACGAGGCGAAGTTCGGCTACGACATCCAGTCGGGCAGCAATGCAGAACAGACTTATCAGAAAGCGCTGGCAACCCGCGAGCAACTGCTGTCGAACATGGACCGCATTTCGGACGAGCTGTGGCCGAAGTACCTGGCCGGCCAAGCCAAGCCATCGGACCGCTTCGCCAAGATCGGCATGATGATCGACAAGCTGTCGTCCAGGCATGTGTCGCGCGAGGAATTCTTCCCCGAGATCCGCCGCCAGATTCCTGTGCTGCAGGACTGGGTGGTGAAGAACGACCTGCTGACGCTGGACCCGAACAAGCCGCTGGTGGTGCGCGAGACGCCTGCCTACCAGCGCGGTGTCGCCGGCGCCAGCATCGAGGCTCCTGGCCCATACCGCCCGCAGGACCGCACCTACTATAACGTGACGCCGCTGGACGACGCCACGCCGGAGCAGGCCGAGTCCACGCTGCGCGAGTACAACCACTGGATCCTGCAGATCCTGAACATGCACGAAGCGATTCCCGGCCACTATGCGCAGCTGGTCTACGCCAACAAGTCGCCCTCGATCGTGAAGTCGATTTTCGGCAATGGCGCGATGGTGGAAGGCTGGGCGGTTTACAGCGAGCGCATGATGCTCGAATCGGGCTACGGCAACAACGAGCCGGAGATGTGGCTGATGTACTCCAAGTGGAACCTGCGCAGCGTCACCAACACCATCCTCGACTACAGCGTGCACGTGCAGGGCATGACGGAGCCGGAGGCGATCGACCTGCTGACCCGCCAGGCCTTCCAGACCGGCGCCGAGGCGAAAGAGAAATGGCGCCGCGCGCAGCTCACTTCGGTGCAGTTGACCAGCTACTTCTCCGGCTACTCGGAGATCATGGAACTGCGCGAACAGCGCCGCGCGGCCCTGGGCAGCAAGTTCTCGCTCAAGGAATTCCACGAAGACTTCCTGGGCTATGGCAGCGCGCCGGTGCGCGTGATCAAAGAGCTGATGCAGTAAGCCTCCACGCCCTTGGGCGCGCTCAAGGGCCTGCCCCACCGGCGGGCCAGCATGGTTCCCATGCACGCCCCGCCTGTCTACGCACTGGGGGCGGCCACAGTGATCATGCAGGCAATCACCATGGCCGGGCTGTTCCTTTAGTCGGCTTTTTCTTCGGGAGCTGTCGTTGCCTTGACGAACATCGGCGACAGGATCACGCCGATCTCAAACAGCAGCCACATCGGGATAGCCAGCGCGAACTGGCTGACGATATCGGGCGGCGTGACAATGGCGGCGATCACGAAGGCAGCCACGATCACATAGCCGCGCCATTCCCTCAGCTTGGCGACAGAAACCAGGCCCATGCGCACCAGCACCACCACCACCACCGGCACTTCAAACGCGCAGCCGAACGCCAGGCACATCGACATGACGAAGTCGAGGTAGTTCTCGATATCGGGCATCACCGAAATCGACGTCGGCGAGACCTGGTTGATAAACGCAAACACCTTGCCGAACACCAGGAAGTAGCAGAACGCCACGCCGGCCATGAACAGGCCCGACGAGGCGATCACCAGCGGCGCGATCAGGCGCTTTTCATGGGCGTACAGGCCGGGCGCCACAAAGGCCCACATCTGGTACAGCACCCACGGCAGCGACAGGATGAAACCGAACAGCAGGGTCACCTTCATCGGCACCAGGAAGGGCGAGATCACGCTGGTGGCGATCATCTTCGAGCCCACCGGCATGGCGGCAATCATTGGCGCCGCGATCAGATCATAGATCCGGGACGGGCCGATGCCGAAGCCGAGCAGTGCCGTCATCACCACGATGCCGATGCTGGCCTTGACCAGGCGGTCGCGCAGCTCAACCAGGTGGCTGATAAAGGTCTCTTCGACGGGTTCTTGTTGACTCATTTAGAAAAACGATGCGTTCTTGCGGCTGCCGGGGCGGTGGCGCTTCATGCGCGCCGCGCCGGAGATGACGTGGGTACGGACGCCGGCCTGCTGCTTGTACCACAGCGGCACGGCCGAGCTGCGCACCACGCGTTTGCGGCGGAAGTCCTTGGCCTTGCGCGCCATGTCCTCGCTGGTCGGGGTGTACAGGTCCAGCGCCGGCGTTGACAGCGGCTCGTCGCGCAGCGCCGCCTCCACTTCCGCCATATCCTTGCCGATGGAGTTTTCCATCTCGTCCTTGAAGGTACTGGCAGCTTCCTCGGCCTGCTTGCGCAGGTTCTTCAGCTCATCCAGTTCCATCTCGCGCGAGACTTCCGATTTGACGTCGTTCAGGTAACGCTGGGCGCGGCCGTACAGGGTCCCGGCCATGCGCGCCACCTTGGGCAGCTTTTCAGGACCGATGACGACCAGGGCCACTACCCCGATGACGGCAATTTTGGTAAGACCGAGGTCGATCATTGCTGCTTACTGCTTGGTCTTTTCCTTGGCTTCGACTTCGATGGTGCCCTTGTCGGTCACCTGGGCCGCCGGAGGAGCTGGCTGTGCCGGTTTCTCTTCCTCATTGCCCTTGACGCCATCCTTGAAGCCCTTGACGGCCTTGCCCAGGTCGGAGCCGATATTGCCCAGTTTCTTGGTGCCGAAAACCAGCATGACGACGACCAGGACGATCAGCCAGTGCCAAATGCTCATAGAACCCATTACAAAACCCCTAAAAAAATCATTCGTTGGGACAGTATACGCGAAGCGCCCCTGTCATGTGCTTGTCATAATCTCAAGTCCGCATGCCGCGCCATGGACGCGGGCCGCCATACAGGTGCATATGCAGGTGGTACACCTCCTGGCCGCCATCCGGACCGCTGTTGATCAGGGTCTTGTAGCCGCGGGTCGGCGTGCCATCCGCCTCGTAGGCAACGGCAATGTCATGCTGCTCAGCCAGTTGCGGCACCAGCGCCAGCATCTTGCCCAGCAGGGGCGCGTGCTCCGGCTTGCAGTCAGACAGGGTGGACAGGTGCTGTTTCGGGATGATCAGCAAGTGTACCGGCGCGGCCGGGTGAATGTCCTTAAACACCATCAAGTCGTCGTCCTCATGTACCACAGCCGACGGGATCTGTTTAGCAGCGATCTTGCAGAACAGGCAATTTTCCACGGTTATTCCTTACGGGATGCTTTTTCTTCCAGGCCGGACAAGCCTTCACGGCGCGCCAGCTCATCAAGTACCTGCTGCGGCGACAAACCGAATTGCGCCAGCAGCACCAGCGAATGGAACCACAGGTCGGCGCATTCGTACAGCACTTTCGACGCATCGCCGCTGACGCGGGCGTCTTTCGCCGCCATCACGGTCTCGGTGGCTTCCTCGCCGATCTTTTTCAGGATCGCGTCGTCGCCCTTGGAGAACAGCTTGGCCACATAGGACGACGACGGGTCGCCGCCCTTGCGCGATTCGATGGTGGCCGCCACGCGGTCCAGTACATTGTTCATTTCTTCTCTTCCGCGTAAATCTCGGCCGGGTCTTTCAGCACCGGTTCAGTGTTTTGCCAGTCGCCGTTCTCGAACTTGTTGAAGAAACAGGAGTGGCGGCCGGTATGGCAGGCGATATCGCCTTCCTGCTCGATCTTCAGCAGCACCACGTCTTCGTCGCAATCGAGGCGGATTTCCAGCACCTTCTGCACGTGGCCGGACTCTTCGCCCTTGTGCCACAGCTTCTTGCGCGAGCGGCTCCAGTAGACGGCCTCGCCCAGCTCCACGGTCTTGTAAAGCGCATCCCGGTTCATCCACGCGAACATCAGCACGTCGTTGCTGCCGGCTTCCTGTGCGATGACAGGCACCAGGCCATGCTCGTCCCACTTCACCTTGTTCAGCCATTTGGCTTTGGCGACATTAGCTGCAATTGCGGTAGCCATTGTGTGTTCCCCGAAGTTTAAGAAAGGCGCATCGGAATGCCCTGCGCCGCCATGAATTGCTTGGCTTCCTGCACGGTGTGCTGGCCGTAGTGGAAGATGCTCGCTGCCAGCACCGCATCGGCGTGGCCCAGCTTGACGCCGTCGGCCAGGTCTTGCAGGCCGCCCACGCCACCCGATGCGATCACCGGAATGTTGACCGCATCGCTCACGGCCCGCGTCAGGCCCAGGTCGAAACCGGACTTGGTGCCGTCGCGGTCCATGCTGGTCAGCAGCAGCTCGCCGGCGCCCAGCTCGGCCATCTTGCGCGCCCACTCGACCGCATCGAGGCCGGTCGCGTTGCGGCCGCCGTGGGTGAAGACTTCCCACTTGCCCGGCGCCACGTTCTTGGCATCAATCGCCACCACGATGCACTGGCTGCCGTGCTTTTGCGACGCTTCATACACCAGCTGCGGGTTGGTCACGGCGGAAGTGTTCATGCTCACCTTATCGGCGCCCGCGTTCAGCAGGCGGCGCACGTCTTCCACCTTGCGCACGCCGCCGCCCACGGTCAGCGGAATGAACACTTGCGACGCCACGGCTTCGATGATGTGCAGGATCAGGTCGCGGTTGTCGCTCGATGCGGTAATGTCGAGGAAGGTCAGTTCGTCCGCACCCTGCTCGTCGTAACGGCGTGCGATTTCCACCGGGTCGCCAGCGTCGCGCAGCTCGGTGAAGTTGACCCCTTTCACAACGCGGCCATCGGTCACGTCGAGGCAGGGGATGATGCGTTTTGCCAGCATTGTATTTACTCTGAAAGTTCGTCGGCACGATCCTGTGCCGAAGCCAGGTCCAGCGTGCCTTCATAAATCGAACGGCCGCAGATCACGCCTTCGATGCCTTCGTCCTGCACCGCGCACAATGCTTCCACGTCGCTGATATTGTGCAGGCCGCCGGAGGCGATGATCGGGATGCGCACCGCCTGCGCCAGACGCACGGTAGCTTCGATGTTCACGCCGCCCATCATGCCGTCGCGGCCGATGTCGGTGTAGATGATCGATTCGACGCCGTAGCCTTCGAATTTCTGCGCCAGGTCGATCACTTCATGGCCGGACAGCTTGCTCCAGCCGTCGGTCGCCACCTTGCCGTCCTTGGCGTCCAGGCCGACGATGATGTGGCCGGGGAAAGCGCCGCAGGCATCCTGCAGGAAGCCGGGACTCTTCACGGCGGCGGTACCGATGATGATGTAGCTGATGCCGTCGTCCAGGTAGCGCTCGATGGTGTCGAGATCGCGGATGCCGCCGCCCAATTGCACGGGGATCTCAGGCAGGTCGAATTCCTCGGCGTAGTCTTGCACGGCCTGGATGATGGACTTGACCGCCCCTTCGTTCTTCGGCTTGCCGGCAAAGGCGCCGTTCAGGTCCACCAGGTGCAGGCGGCGTGCGCCTTGTTCGAGCCAATGGCGCGCCATCTGGCCCGGGTCGTCGGAGAAGACGGTTGCAAGTTCCATATCGCCCTGTTTCAGGCGAACGCAGTGACCATCCTTGAGGTCGATAGCAGGAATGAGCAGCATGATTTTGTTCTTGAGTTAAGGATTCCAGTGGATGAAATTTTTGTACAGTTGCAGGCCGGTGGCGGCACTCTTTTCAGGGTGGAACTGTGTGGCAAAAATATTGTCGCGGGCGACGGCGCAGCAGAATGGCTGGCCGTACACGGTCTCCGCCGCGCTGTGCTGCGCCTGGGCGGGCTGCGCGAAGTAGCTGTGCACGAAGTAGAACCAGGCGTTGTCGGGTATGCCTTCCCACATCGCGTGCGGCGCGCGCTGGCGTACCTGGTTCCAGCCCATCTGCGGCACCTTGAAGCGCGAACCGTCTTCCTGCAGCATGCCGTCCAGCTGGAAGCGCACCACCTTGCCGGGCAACAAGCCCAGGCCCGGCGTATTGCCGCCTTCTTCGCTGACGTCGAACAGCATCTGCTCGCCCACGCAGACGCCCATCATCGGCTTGGCGGCGGCGGCGCGCATCAATGCATCGCGCACGCCCGATTCGTTCAGGCTGCGCATACAGTCGCGCATGGCGCCCTGGCCGGGCAGGACGATACGGTCGGCGGCATCGATGGCGGCGGGATCGCCGGAAATCATCACATCAGCTTCGGGCGCGACTGCGCGCAATGCCTGCGCGACGGAGCGCAGGTTGCCCATGCCGTAATCGACTACTACGATTTTTTTCATGTCAGTCAGCCGGTGTGTCGTTACAGGCTTCCTTTGGTGGACGGGATGGCACCGGCAGCGCGCGGGTCAAGTTCGCTGGCCATGCGCAGGGCGCGGCCGAAAGCCTTGAACACGGTTTCGCACTGGTGGTGTGCATTGGTGCCGCGCAGGTTGTCGATGTGCAGCGTGACGCCGGCGTGGTTGACGAAGCCGCGGAAGAATTCCAGCGTCAGGTCGACGTCGAAGGCGCCGATCATCGCGCGGGTGAAAGGGATGTGGTATTCGATGCCCGGGCGGCCGGAAAAGTCGATGACGACGCGCGACAGCGCTTCATCGAGCGGCACGTAGGCGTGGCCGTAGCGGCGGATGCCCTTCCTGTCGCCAATCGCCTTGGCGACTGCCATGCCCAGCGTGATGCCCACGTCTTCCACCGTGTGGTGGTTGTCGATATGGGTGTCGCCGGTAGCTTCGATATCGAGGTCGATCAGTCCATGGCGGGCGATCTGGTCCAGCATATGGTCGAGGAAGGGCACGCCCGTGTTCAGTTTCTGGGCGCCGCTGCCATCGAGGTTGATGGCAACGCGGACCTGGGTCTCGCTGGTGTTGCGAGTGATTTCTGCGGTGCGGTTCATGAAAAGCTCTTGGTTTTCGCTTCAGGATGCCAGGGCGGCTGTCAGGCCGTCCAGCATGATTGCGTTTTCCTCGGGCGTGCTGACCGTGATGCGCAGGCAGTTGGCCAGTACATGGTGCATTCTACCCACATTTTTGATCAATACCTTGCGCTCCAGCAGTTTGGCATGCACCTGCTCGGAGTTCGGCACGCGAATGAGGATAAAGTTTGCCGCCGAGGGGAAAACGTTGACACCCGGCAATTTCGCCAGTGCCGCCGACAGCTCGCTGCGCTGTTGGCGCAACAGGGCGGCCTGCTCATTCAGCACCTCAAGGTGGTCGAGGCAGAATTCGGCGGCGGCCTGGGTCAGGACGTTGACGTTGTAGGGTGGGCGGATCTTGTCGAATTGCTCCAGCAGGGCTGGCGCGCACGACATATAGCCGAGGCGGATGCCCGCCAGGCCAAGTTTCGACAGCGTGCGCATGACGATCAGGTTGGAAAACTCGGGCAGGCGGCCCATGAAGCTCTGTTGCGCAAATGGCTCATACGCTTCGTCGACCACGCACAGGCCCCGGTCGCCCAACGCGTTGATGACTTGCTCGATATCGCCGGCCTCGAACAGGTTGCCGGTCGGGTTGTTCGGGTAGGCCAGGAACACCAGCGCCGGCCTGTGCTGCGCGATCGCGGCCAGCATGGCCGGCAGGTCCAGCGTCAGGTCGGCCTTCAGCGGCACGCCGACGAAATCCATGCCGGCGACCATGGCGGAACGCTGGAACATGACGAAGGACGGCGCTGGCGCCATCATCACGGCACGCCGGCCTTCCGCCGGCTGCAGCGCGCAGGCTTGCGCCATGATGGCGATCAGCTCGTCCGAACCGTTGCCCAGCATGACGTCATACCCGGCTGGAACGCCCAGCCTGGCGCGGATGCGCTGCTTGATGGTTTGGTAGCTGGCAACCGGATAGCGGTTCAGCGCGACGCCGGCGATGCGGTTGGCCAGTTCATGATGCAGGTGGCTCGGCAGCACATAGGGATTCTCCATCGCATCCAGCTTGATGAATCCGCTGGCATCCGGCACATGGTAGATGTGGTCGGAACGCACATCCTGGCGGATCGTATTGGCGATAAGGCTGTCGAGGGACATCTGCATTACTCCTGTTCTAAAGCCTCGTTCGGGACAGGCGCCATTTTCGGCCTGCGCCCCTTGCGTGGCGGAGCTGTCTGACCCTGCGGGTCAGACACTGGTTTACCGGTTTCGGCAAGCGCCTCAAGACGCCTCCGAGCTATGTCGCAATACTCGGGATTCAATTCAAAGCCCACAAAATTCCGCCCGCATCGGCGCGCAGCCACCGCAGTGGTCCCGCTGCCCATGAACAAATCCAGCACCACGCCATCGGGCGGGCAACTGGCCTTGACCATGCGTTCGATGATTTCCAAAGGCTTTTGCGTCGGATGGTCGACCCGTTCCGCATGCTCCCGGTGCAAGCGCGATACGCTCCACAGGTCCTTGGGGTTGTAGCCCACTTCCAGCCATTTCGCGCCGACGAAAATCGAGCGCGAACGGGCCTTCTTGGTTTCGGCATCGTACGGGATACGCACGGCGTCGAGGTCAAAGTAGTAATCCTTGCGGCGCACGAAGAAACCGATGGTGTCGTGCACCGACGAGAAGCTGCGGGTACTGCCGCCCATGGAAGGCACGCGGCGGTCCCAGATGATTTCATTCATCATCGTCATGCGCTTTTTCAGCATGACGAAGATTTCCGGCGAATAGCGCCAGGTCAGGAAGATGTACAGGCTGCCGTTCGGCTTCAGCTTGGGCAAGGCCGCGTCGATCCATGCCTCGGTCCATGCCAGGTAGTCGTCGACCGTTTGCTGGTCGGACGCATTGCCGTAATCCTTGCCCAGGTTGTAGGGCGGATCGGTCAGGATCAGGTCGACGGAACCATCCGGAACGCGGGCCAATCCGGCCATCGCGTCCTCACAGAAAACCTGGTTCTTCCACTCGCTCATTTGAGGCGCAACTCCGCGCTGCGGGCGTGCGCTTGCAGCCCTTCGCCGTACGCCAGTTCCGCTGCGATCTTGCCCAGCGTCTGGGCGCCGGCTTCGCTGACCTGGATCACCGAAGAGCGCTTCTGGAAGTCGTATACGCCGAGCGGCGACGAGAAACGCGCGGTGCGCGAGGTCGGCAGCACGTGGTTCGGGCCGCAGCAATAGTCGCCCAGCGATTCGGACGAGAAGCGGCCCAGGAACATGGCGCCGGCGTGGCGGATCTGGTCGGCCCACTGCTGCGGGTTCTCGGCCGAGATTTCCAGGTGTTCGGCGGCAATGCTGTTGGCGATGGCGCAGGCTTCGGCCATGTCGCGCACTTTCACCAGCGCGCCGCGGTCGCGCAGCGAGGTTTCGATGACGGCCTTGCGCGGCATGGTGGGCAGCAGCCTGGCGATGCTCGCTTCCACTTGCGCGATGTATTGCGCATCAGGGCACAGCAGGATGGCCTGCGCCAGCTCGTCGTGTTCCGCCTGCGAGAACAGGTCCATCGCCACCCAGTCAGGGTCGGTGGTGCCGTCGCAGATCACCAGGATCTCGGACGGGCCGGCAATCATGTCGATGCCGACGGTACCGAACACCCGTCGTTTGGCCGATGCCACATAAGCATTGCCCGGGCCAACGATCTTGTCGACCGGCTCGATGGTTTCGGTTCCGTGCGCCAGCGCGGCCACGGCTTGCGCGCCGCCGATGCCGATCACGCGCGTTACGCCGGCAATTGCAGCGGCAGCCAGCACCATCTGGTTCTTCACGCCGTCCGGGGTGGGCACCACCATGACGATTTCCTGTACGCCCGCGACTTTCGCCGGCACTGCGTTCATCAGCACCGACGAAGGGTAGGCGGCCTTGCCGCCCGGGACGTAGATGCCGACACGGTCCAGCGGCGTAATGCGCTGGCCGAGGATGGTACCGTCGGCTTCGGCGTAGGTGAATCCTTGCAGTTCCTGCTTCTGGCGCTCGTGGAAGGCGCGAATGCGGTCGGCGGCGGTTTGCAGCGCGCTGCGCTGCGCGGCCGGCAGCGCTGCCAGTGCCGCGTCCAGTTCCGCCTGGCCGATGTCGAAATCGGCCATGCCGGCGGCGCTCATGCGGTCGAAGCGGTTGGTGTATTCCAGCACGGCTTCGTCGCCACGCGCACGCACGTCGGCGATGATCTTCGCTACCGCGCCTTCGATCGCGTCGTCGGTTTCAGCTTCAAAGGCCAGCAGCGCATCGAGCGTTTCCTGGAAGTCGTCTTGGGTGGAGTCGAGCTTGCGGATCATATTATGCTTTCGCCAGCGAGGCGCGTTCAAAGGCTTCGATAATCGGTTGCAGGCGGGCCCGCTTCAGCTTCATCGCGGCCTGGTTCACGACCAGGCGCGAAGAGATGTCCATGATCTCTTCCACTTCCACCAGGTTGTTGGCGCGCAGCGTGCTGCCGGTGGAGACCACGTCGACAATCGCATCGGACAGGCCGACCAGCGGCGCCAGCTCCATCGAGCCGTACAGCTTGATCAGGTCGACGTGTACGCCCTTCTTGCCGAAGTGCTCGCGCGCGATCGAGGTGAACTTGGTCGCCACGCGCAGGCGCGCGCCCTGGCGCACCGCCGTCTCGTAATCGAAGCCGGCGCGCGTCGCCACCGACATGCGGCACTTCGCGATGTGCAGGTCCACCGGCTGGTACAGGCCTTCCCCGCCGTGCTCCAGCAATACGTCCTTACCCGCCACGCCGAAGTCCGCCGCGCCATGCTGCACATAAGTCGGCACATCGGATGCGCGCACGATCAGTACGCGAATGCCAGGGTCCGAAGTAGGCAGGATCAGCTTGCGGGAGGTTTCCGGATTCTCGGTGACGGTGATGCCGGCCGCTTCCAGCAGCGGCATCGTGTCTTCAAAGATCCGGCCTTTCGACAGGGCGAGGATGAGGTCCATAAGGATTTACTTGATACGGGTGATGTTGGCGCCAACGGCGGACAGCTTTACTTCCATGCGGTCATAGCCACGGTCCAGGTGGTAGATACGGTCCACCAGGGTTTCGCCTTTCGCAGCCAGGCCGGCGATCACCAGCGAAGCGGAGGCGCGCAGGTCGGTCGCCATCACAGGCGCGCCGATCAGTTGATCGACGCCGTCGATGTAGGCGGTATTGCCGTCAATGGAGATCTTCGAGCCCAGGCGGTTCATTTCCTGCACGTGCATGAAGCGGTTCTCGAAAATGGTTTCGGTGACCTTGCTGCTGCCGCTGGCGATCAGGTTCACCGCCATGAACTGCGCCTGCATATCGGTCGGGAAGCCCGGGTATTCGGTAGTGCGGAAGGAAACCGGCTTGGGACGCTGGTCCATTTTCGCGCGAATCCAGTTGTCGCCCACGGTCAGTTCCACGCCCATTTCGCGCAGCTTGTCCAGCGCCACGTCGAAGATGTCGGTGCGGGTGTTGCGGATGGTGATGTCGCCGCCGGCTGCCGCTACCGCGCACAGGAAGGTCGCCGCTTCGATACGGTCGGAAATCACGTCGTGCTTGGCGCCGTTCAGGGCAGGAACGCCCTGGATCACCAGGCGGTCGGTGCCGATGCCTTCGATCTTCGCCCCCATGGCCACCAGCAGGTTGGCCAGGTCGGTCACTTCCGGTTCGCGCGCGGCATTCTCCAGGACGGTCTCCCCCTCGGCCAGGGTCGCCGCCATCAGCAGGTTCTCGGTGCCGGTCACGGTGATCATGTCGGTGACGATGCGGGTGCCCTTCAGCTTCTTGCACTTGGCGTAGATGTAGCCGCCATCGATCGTGATCTCCGCGCCCATCGCACGCAGGCCCTTGATGTGCTGGTCGACAGGACGCGAACCGATGGCGCAGCCGCCCGGCAGCGACACCTTGGCTTCGCCGAAGCGCGCCAGCAGCGGTCCCAGTACCAGGATCGATGCGCGCATGGTCTTCACCAGCTCATACGGCGCTTCGCACTTGTCGATCTTGGAGCCGTTCAGCGTGACCTTCTCGCCGTCCTGCTGCACCGACAGGCCGGTCTGGCGCAGCAGCTTGAGCATGGTCGAAACATCGTGCAGCAGCGGCACGTTGGTCAGCTCCAGGTCGCCAGCGGTCAGCAGGCCGGCGCACAGGATAGGCAGGGCTGCGTTCTTGGCGCCGGAAATCTTGATGTCGCCGACCAGGCGTTTGCCGCCGGTGATGAGCAGTTTGTCCATTTTTCTTATCCTTGGAATTCTTCTGGGGTCAGGGTTTTCATCGACAGTGCGTGGATCTCTTCGCGCATGCGGTCGCCCAGCGCGGCATACACCAGCTGGTGGCGCTGGATCAGGCGCTTGCCGGTGAAGGCAGGCGACACGATCACGGCCTGGAAGTGCTGGCCGTCGCCTTCCACCTGCAGGTGGGTGCATTCGAGGCCGGCAGCGATGTAGCTGTGGATTGCTTCTGGAGTTGTGGTCACTTTGAATTCCTCAATAAATCAGTGGCGCAGGCGGTAGCCGCTGCGCAGAAGTTTGATGGCGAGCAGCGCCAGCGCCACCAGGAAGGCGGAAACGACGGCGACGCTGACCCATGGGTTCACGTCGGACTGCCCGAAGAAGCCGTAGCGGAAGCCGTCAATCATGTAGAAGAACGGGTTCGCGTGCGATACGGCCAGCCAGAACGGCGGCAGCGAATGGATCGAATAGAACACGCCGGCCAGGAAGGTCAGCGGCACGATCAGGAAGTTCTGGAAGGCGGCCAGCTGGTCGAATTTTTCGGCCCAGATGCCGGCGATCAGGCCCATGGTGCCGAGGATCGCGGCGCCCAGCAGCGCAAACACCAGGATCCACAGCGGCGCCGTGAAGCTCAGGTGTGCGAACCAGGCGGTAATTGCAAACACGCCGAAGCCCACGGTAATGCCGCGCACCATCGACGCCAGCACATAGGCGGAGAAAATCTCCCAATGCGACAAAGGCGTCAGCAGCACGAACACCAGGTTGCCAGTGATCTTGGACTGGATCAGGGAAGACGAGGAGTTGGCGAAGGAATTCTGCAGCACGCTCATCATCACCAGGCCCGGAATCAGGAAGGCGGTGTAGGTCACGCCAGGATACACCTCGACGCGGCCCGACAGCACGTGCCCGAAAATCAGCAGGTACAGCATGGCGGTCAGGATCGGCGCAGCAATCGTCTGCGTGGCGACCTTGTAGAAGCGCAGCGTCTCTTTGTAGACCAGGGTGCGGAAGCCGGTGGTGATCATACGATGTTCTCGTCCATGATTTGCAGGAAGATGTCTTCCAAATCGGCCTGCTGCAACTGCATCTCGTCGATGCTGACGCCGCCCTGGCGCAGGCGCGCGAGGATGCCTTCCACTTCCGCATAATCGTTGATGCGCAGGCTGTACTTGTTGTCTTCAGGCGGGTGGTTGAGCAGCGGCTGCAGGTCTTCCGGCAGCGAGTTGTGCGGCAGGTGCAGCACCAGTTGCGAGCCGGAGATGCGGCGGATCAGCTGCGACATGGTGTCCAGCGCCACCACCTTGCCCAGCTTGAGCATGGCGACGCGCTTGCACATGGCTTGCGCCTCTTCCAGGTAATGCGTGGTCAGCACGATGGTGTGACCTTCGCGATTGAGGCGGGTGATGAACTGCCACAGCGTCTGGCGCAATTCGACGTCGACACCGGCGGTCGGTTCGTCCAGCACGATGACGGGCGGCTTGTGCACCAGCGCCTGCGCGACGAGCACGCGGCGCTTCATGCCGCCGGACAGGGCGCGCATATTGGTATCGGCTTTGTTGGCCAGGCCCAGCTCCTCCATCACCTCGTCGATCCACTTGTCGTTGTTGCCCAGGCCGAAGTAGCCGGACTGCAGGCGCAGCGTTTCGCGCACGGTGAAGAAAGGATCGAATACCAGCTCCTGCGGCACAACGCCCAGTTTCTTGCGCGCCTCGCGGAAGTCGGACACCACGTCATGGCCGTGAATCTTCACGCTGCCGGCATCGGCGCGGATCAGGCCGGCGATGATGGAAATCAGGGTGGTCTTGCCGGCGCCGTTTGGCCCCAGCAAGCCAAAGAACTCGCCTTCTTCGATCTTCAGGGACACGCCGCCAAGCGCCTGCAGCGCCTTGTAGCGCTTCTGGACGTTGCTGATTTCGATTGCTGTCATGCTTACTTGTATAGATAACTGGGACAACGATGACCGTTGCAAAGGCGCGCGCTCATCAGGCGCGGTAGACGGTCAATTATATTGGAAATTCGGTTCGGGCTCGCTGAACCCGCATTTACTTGCCGGTGTCAGGTGCTGACACCGAAAACTTCGGAGGGGGTAAGGCGGGGGTCAATGATGATGCAGGTCGGCGGGCGACACGAGCGTGCACACGCCGTAGAGCTTGGTCAAGCTCTGGAGCTGTCCTGGCAGGTTGCGCAGTTCCAGCTTGATGCCGTTCTGAACGGCAGCGCGCTGCCATGCCAGCATGACTGACACGGCAGCGGAATCCACGGTTTCCACCTGGCCCAGGTCGAACACGGTCTGGCCGGCGCGCAGCGCAGCCAGGCCGTGCGCCAGCGCCTCCGTGGCATTGGCCACGGTCAGCGACTTCAGCGCGAGCTGATTGGAAACAATGGTATCAGGCATTATTTACCTGCAGTCTTCAGTGGCTTGGAGGCCAGCTTCTTGTTCTTTTCGGACAGGGTCTTGATCAGGCCGTCGATGCCGCCCTTCGAGATTTCCGAAGCGAAGGTGCCTTTATAGGCTTCCACCAGCCAGGCGCCCAGCACGTTGATGTCATAGATTTTCCAGCCGGCATCGGTCTTGGCGACGCGGTAGTTCAGCTGGATCGGCTCGCCGCGCGCCTGGTTCACCTGCGAGCGCACTTCCACTTCGCTGTCGCCTGGGGACGCACGCATCGGCTTGAAATCGACGGTCTGGTCTTTCACCTGGGACAGGGCGCCCGAGTAGGTGAAGATCAGCAGGGTGCGGAATTCGGCAGCCAGTTGCTTTTGCTGTTCCGGGGTAGCTTCACGCCAGTAGCGGCCGGCTGCCAGGGAGGTCATGCGCTGGAAGTCGACGTAAGGCAGGATCTTGGTTTCCACCAGGTCCATGACTTTCTTCTGGTTGCCAGCCTGGATCTCCTTGTCGGACTTGGCGGTTTCCAGCACTTCAGAGCTGATGCGCTTGACCAGCGCGTCCGGCGCTTCGTTGGCGGGGGCAGTGGTGGCAAATGCGCTGGTGGCAAAAGCTACCGTGGCTACTGCGATCAGTTGCTTGATCAGTTTCATCGTTCTTTACCTATGTAGGGTTGTATTCCGGATCACTGGCTGGATTTCTGTTCAGCCGGTTCCGGGATTATAGCCTGAGGCTGCTTTGCGGCCTCGTCCTCCACTTCAGTCTGCTTTTGCTTGTCTTGCGGACCGTCTTCGCCATCGTAGACCTGGCTGTTCCGGCGCTGCATCCAACCGTCACGGATGAACTCGTAGCGGTCGAGGGCGGCATCCTCAAGCAGCGTGGAAGCGTCCAGCAGAGCTGCACGCTGGTCCACAACACGGGTAACGGTGCCGATGTTGCGCACGTTGACAGGTTCCTTGTATTGCCATGGGTCGGCGCTGATATCGAGCGGCAGGGCGGCGGTGTCGCGCACGGTCGACGGGCCCAGCAGCGGCAACATCACATAGGGACCGGACGGCACACCCCAGGAACCGAGGGTCTGGCCGAAATCTTCTTTATGTTTTTGCAAGCCTGCTTCGGATGCAATATCCAGCACGCCCAGCAGGCCGAAAGTCGAATTCAGCGCCACGCGCATCAAGTCCGACATACCATCGCCGACCTTGCCTTGCATCAGGTTGTTGGCGGCGGTCCAGACGTCGGCCAGGTTGCCGAAGAAGTTGCTGACGCCAGTCTGGAAGAAGCCCGGGGTGACGTTCTTGTATACGGTGGCGGTCGGCTTCAGCGCGTACTCGTCCACCTTGTCGTTGAAGTTGAAGACGGCACGGTTATAGCCCTCGAACGGGTCGCGCGGATTCGGGCCGGCACAGCCGCTCAAGCAACCGACTACCGCGAGGCTCAGGGCAAGTTTACGGAATTTGCTCATTGGGAGTCCTTTCCTTCAGCCGCCTTGCTATAAATGAACTGGTTGATCAGGTCTTCCAGCACGGTTGCGGACTGGGTACGGGCGATATTGTCGCCGGCAGCCAGGTTCTTCTCGTCGCCACCGGCTTCGATGCCGATGTACTGTTCGCCCAGCAGGCCGGCGGTCAGGATCTTGGCCGAGCTGTCTTTCGGGAACTTGAAGCCCTCTTCCATATCCAGCGTCACCACGGCTTTATACACCTTATCGTCAAAACCGATCGACGCCACACGGCCAACCACCACGCCGGATGCCTTGACCGCTGCCTGGGGGCGCAGCGAGCCGATATTGTCGAAGCGAGCCGTCACCTGGTAAGTGTTGCCCATGGTCATGGAGCCGAGGTTGCCGGCCTTCAGGGCCAGGAACATGAGCGCAGCAGCGCCCACCACGATGAACAAGCCCACCCAAACGTCGAGAGATTTACGTTGCATATCACATCCTATAATCAGCGGTGCCAGGGCCAAACGGGACCCGGCCCGGTTTTTATTTACTGAACATCAGCGCCGTCAGCATGAAGTCGAGCCACCAGATCATCAGCGAGGAGATGACCACCGTGCGCGTCGTCGCACCGGAAACGTCTTCCGGGGTAGGCTGGGCTTCATAGCCCTGGTACAGCGCGATAAAAGTGATGGCGACACCAAACACCACACTTTTCACGAATCCATTGAATACGTCTTTCCACACGTCCACGCCGCCCTGCATCTGCGACCAGAACGCGCCTTCGTCGACCCCGATCAGGCCGACGCCGATCAGGTAGCCGCCCAGGATGCCGACCGCACTGAACATGCCGGTCAACAGCGGCACGGAAATCACGCCCGCCCAGAAACGCGGCGCCAGCACGCGCTGGATCGGGTTCACCGCCATCATTTCCATGGCCGACAGTTGCTCGCCCGCCTTCATCAGGCCGATCTCCGCGGTCAGCGAAGTACCGGCGCGGCCGGCGAACAGCAGGGCGGTGATGACCGGCCCCAGTTCGCGGGTCAGCCCCAAGGCTACCAGCAAGCCCAGCGACTCCGACGCACCGTATTTATTCAGCGTGTAGTAACCTTGCAGGCCTAGCACCATGCCAACGAACAGGCCGGACAGGATGATGATCAGCAGCGAGTAGTTACCGATGACGTGCAGCTGTTCGACCAGCAGGCGCGGACGGCGCAGCAGGCCAGGCGACAGCCCGAGCATGGTAAAGAATGTCCGTGCGGAAAGGCCGATGCTTTCCACATAATCGCGTGCGCCACCACCCACGCTCAGCAGGAAACGGCGCATCATTTGCGAACTCCCAGGCCCAGGTCTTCGGCCAGCGATTTGCCCGGATAGTGGAATGGCACCGGGCCATCCGCTTCCGCATGCACAAATTGTTTTACGTAAGGGTCAGTCGAAACCATCATGTCAGCCGGCGTGCCGTGGGCAACGATCTTGCCCTGCGACAGGAAATACACATAGTCGGCGATCTGGAACGACTCTTTCACGTCGTGCGAAACCAGGATCGTGGTGGAACCGAGCGCATCGTTCAGGTTACGGATCAGGTTGGCAGTCACGCCCATCGAGATCGGGTCGAGGCCGGCGAACGGCTCGTCGTACATGATCAGTTGCGGATCCAGCGCGATCGAGCGCGCCAGAGCCACGCGGCGCGCCATGCCGCCGGAAATTTCGCCCGGTTTCAGCTTGGCGGCGTTGCGCAAGCCCACCGAGTGCAGCTTCATCAGCACCAAATCGCGGATCAGCTCTTCCGGCAAGTCGGTATGTTCGCGCAGCGGGAAGGCCACGTTTTCGTACACGGTCAGGTCAGTGAACAACGCGCCGTGCTGGAACAGCATGCCCATTTTGCGGCGCAGCAAGTACAGCTCCCTGGTCTTCAACTGGTGCACGACCTGGCCTTCGACGCTGACGGCGCCCTTCTGCGGGCGGATCTGGCCGCCGATCAGGCGCAGGACAGTGGTCTTGCCGCTGCCGGAACCGCCCATGACCGCTACTACTTTCCCGCGAGGAAAGTCCATATGGAGCCCGGACAGGATCGACCGCTTTCCATAGCTGAAGTGTAAGTCACGGATTTCGACTAAATTTGGCACAGATGTCGCTCTTTATTCTTGAGGCCACATTGTAATTCAGAAACGGTTATCTCTGCTTGGAGCCCCGTAGCGGCCCGGGTGGCACGGCTAAAGAGGCAAATTTTACAACACTAATAACCGCAAAGTCAGCAATTTACAAATTGAAACGCTTGTTGACGCCTGTTCAGTGCTGCAAGGCAGCAAATTCCTGCTATTTTAATAACTTTGGCTCATTCATAGGAAAAATGGCATGAAAATTCGGCGGACGGTCCTTGCTTGCTCCCTGGCAGCTATCTCGGTCCAGGCTATGGCGGAAAGCGACAAGATCGAAGTTGTCACCGTGACTGCGCAAAAGCGCAAGGAAGACCCGAACAAGGTGGCGATGAGTATTTCCGCCATCAGCGGCTCGTCCCTGCTGTCGCAGCAGGTGGACGATTTCACCGACCTGACCCGTGCAGTGCCGAATATTTCCTTCACTGCCGCCACCGGCAATGGCGGCGCAGGGCCGGGCACCTCCAATATCGAGATCCGCGGCATCAGTTCCGCCGCCGGCCAGGCAACCGTCGGCATCTACCTCGGCGACGTGTCGCTGACTGTGGGCAACCTTTACACCATGGGCACGGTGGAGCCGAAGTTCTTCGACATCGACCGGGTGGAAGTGTTGCGCGGCCCGCAGGCCACGCTGTACGGCGCCAGCTCCATGGGCGGCACCATCAAGTTCGTGCCGAACGAGCCGGACCTGAAAGAACGCGAAGTCAGCGCCTACGCCGAAGCCTCCGCCACCAAAGGCGGCAGCCCGGGCTTTTCCACCAATGTGGTCGGCAACTTCCCGCTGGTCGCCAATGAACTGGCGCTGCGCATCGGCGTCCAGGCCCAGCGCTCGGGTGGTTTCATTGACCAGGTGGACGGCGATGGCCATGTGCTGGCCAGCGACATCAACAAGATCAACGACCAGGAATTGCGCCTAGCGCTGAAATGGGCGCCGACGCGCGACCTGACCATCACGCCGTCCATTTACTACCAGCGCGTGGACGCCAAGGATATCGCCGCGTTCAGCCTGGACCGCCCGCCGTACCAGGCGCAAAAACAGGTCCGCGAGCCTTCGATCGACAAGCTGCTGACACCGAACCTGGCGGTCAACTGGGACCTGGGCGCGGCCGACCTGACTTCCAGTACCAGCTACTTCCAGCGCAAGTTCGACCGCCAGCAGAACGGTTCAGCCTACAACAGCTATTCCCTTTCCACCTTCCTGACTTCGACCGACGATGGCGGCAAAGCGCCACCGGAACTGATCGAAGCCATTGCCGGCCTGCCGTCCACGGTCTACCTGAACAACGCCGTGCGCCAGGTTACGCAAGAGTTTCGGCTCGCCTCCAAACCCTACGATGCTGCACGCTCGTCGTGGACCTGGCTGGGCGGCCTCTACTTCTCGAACCAGCATACCAACCTGAACGAGAACGATCCCATCCATGGCGTGACGGCGACGTTCGAGAAATTCGGTTTCTCCATTGACGATCCCGAGCTGCTGCCCGACGCCTATCCCGGCGCCTTCCCGGACGACAATTCCTTCGCCGGCGAGTTCCACTACCGCGAAAAGCAAAGCTCGATCTTTGGCGAAGTGAATTATTATTTCTCCCCGACGCTTCATGCCACGGTCGGCGCCCGCTACCTGAAGGCGAAGTCCGCACTGGCCCAGCGCAACGGCAACTATCTGGCAGGTGCGGGCAACAACAGCAGCACCAGCCTGTCATCGCACGCATTCACGCCGAAATATGCGGTGACCTGGGAAGCCTCGCCCGAGCACACCATTTACAGCTCCATTGCCAAGGGCTTCCGCTTGGGCGGATCCAACGTCTTTGTGCCGCCAACCACCTGCGGCCCGGACCTTGAGGAAAACGGCCTCACCGAAGGCCCGGCCACGTACGCGCCAGACAGCCTGTGGAGCTACGAAGTCGGCAGCAAATCGCGCTTCCTCGGCGGCCGTGTCGCTGTCAACGCCGACGTGTTCTATGTGAAGTGGAAAAACATCCAGCAGGGCGTCTACCTGCCCACCTGCGCCTACACCTACAACGCCAACGCCGGCAACGCCACCAGCAAGGGCTTCGAATTCGACATCAAGGCCAAGCCCATGGCCGGCCTGACCCTGAGCGCGGCCGGCGGCTACGTGAAGGCCGAACTGTCGAACGACGACGGCATTGCCAATGGCGTGGTCGGCGCCGTCAAAGGCGCCCAAGTGCAGGGCGTTCCTAAGTACAACGGCACGCTCACCGCGCAATACAACTTCTCGACCGCCAGCGGCCACAGTGCATTCGTGATGGGCGGCGTGCAGTGGGTCGGCCCGAGCAAAGGATCGCTGAATCCAGAGCAGACCGACTACGAACGCCCGTCGTACCACACCGCCAACTTCAGCGCCGGCATCTCGCTTGACCGCTACCAGTTGACGGCTTTCGTGAAGAACGCCTTCGATGAAAGCAAGGTGATCCAGCACCCGCAGGTCGCATCGATCGTCCAGGGCTACCGACTGGCGCCGCGCAGCATCGGCATGAGCATCGCAGCGAAGTTCTGAGGCATGGCAATAACGAACGTCGGCGGGCGCATTTTTCTATCGCTGTTCATCCTTGGGTTCGCGCTGATGTTCGTTGGCGGCGGCGTTGTGAGCGGCGCCCTGCTGTACTTACAAATGCGCGACTCGTGGACGGCGAGAAGCTATGTACCGGTGCCGGCGCAAGTGGAATCGGTTGTGCTGGACCAGCAATCCAGCAGGAAGGGCGGCACAACCTACCTCACGAGAGCTGAATTCAGCTACACGTTCCAAGGCAGCCCGTACGTGAGCCGTCGCGTCAACTTCAGCCGCACATCGGACGATTCAAAGAGCTATCACCAATCCATGTATGCGCACCTGCTGGCTGCGCAGGCGAACCAGCGCCCAGTCGAATTATGGGTGGACCCAAGCAATCCCGAGAGTTCCGTCCACGACCGCAGTGTACGCTGGGATATGTCGCTCACGTATCTCATAGTTGGTTCTATTTTCACGTTCATAGGGGTCAAGGTCCTGGCCTTCCTCTACCGCGGGTGGCGGCGGCCCTGACGTGGCTGCAATGCGGTTATGGACTGGTCCTTCTACCAGGCCCGCAACATCCGTGAGGAGTCGCCAACTCGACCGTCGTGCAGCTCAAACTGGCCAAGGCCGGACGGACGGCAAGCGAGCAGGCCATGTACGACCAAACCATTACCGACTACACTTAACTGACCGCAGACCAGAAGCGCAAAAAAGAAGAACTCAAGGCGCAGGCCGGGCAGGATGACAAAACCTGCGATACCTTGAACTTCAAGGACGACCAGTTCGACTTGTCCGACGCGATGCTGGCGGTTACAGCGCTGACCAAACAACGGTGACTGTTCACGCTGTCGATGCTTCCGACTGGAATCTGATCAGCCCTATGCCATTCCTATGTGGTCCAAAAAACTCGCGCTATACCTATACGGGTACGCTCTGCCCACATCTTGACTTAGCGCTCGAGTCCAGCGCCCGAACTCTCGGCGCGGCCATCCAAGAATATGAGGCTCATTTCAATGTCAAAATCACCCGAATGATTAAACCATTGGGTGGGCTACCAGAAAATTCGGGGAAGTTCTTTGAATTCAAGGATTTGAGCAACGGCGAGTGGGTGGCGGTAGATATCCATATATTCCGGGGCCATGCCGAGATTTGCCCTAAGCAGGACCTGACATTTCTTTTGCTCGCAGACGATATCGTGGAGTTCGGCGAACTTATATGCTGACTGTCCCGTCATGAGAATCGGCCGATAGGGGCCTGGTCGTGGGAAGGACGAAAAGTCCGTCGATTCGTCTCGCCTTGCTGGCTGCACCTTCAAAAGCCAGTACGGCGTCTTCAAAGCAGACATCAAACACGCATAACGCGCCTCCGGACCGAATCCGTTGGGCGCGGAAATAGCGGGCGCCGTTCAATGCAGCAGGCGCTGTGTTCCATCCCATGGGTTGGCCCCAGCGCGAGACCAGGAAGCCGTGCGCCTCGAACCAGCGCGCCATACCAGCCAGCCGCTCGGGATTATCCGGCACCAGAAGGTCGACATCGGAAGGCAAGCCCGCCCCTTCTTCGAGCGCCAGCCAGCGCGCAAAACCGCCATAGACTATCGCCTCGGGAAAGTCTGCCACCAGTTCGTGCAGGCAGCGCAGGCTGTCTTGCAGATCGATCGGCCTTGGCTCCTTACGGGCGATCAGCGCGTACTCGTGGGAGCGGTTGCTCTGCACCGCCATTGGTGGCAGCGCTTGCGCTGGACGTTGGTACAGCAGGATGCGCTCGTCAACGAGATTGAAATGCTCCGCCAGCATGCGTCCAATATCATAGGCCATCGGAACGAAGTGGGTGCCGATACGCAGGTTTTCCGCCATCACAACCAGATGCCCGCCATTGCGCAATGCCGGCTTCAGCGCCTTCAGCACGCGATAGAACATGCCGAGAAAGTCCGCATAGCTGCTCGCACTGTACAGCTGCGCCGCCGCATCATCGCTGTTTTGCCAGCGGCAGCCGAAGTAGGGGACATTCGTCAGTATGAGGTCAGCCTGGGACAAGGATGCCGCCACTTCGACCAGGTCGCCGGACAGTACAACCTGGTTGCGCGCGCCGAGCCGCTGCAAGCGCTCCGTCGCGATGGCCGCGCGCGTTTGCTCCAGCTCGATGCCGATGCCGCGCCGCCCCTCAAGCGAGGCGGCGACCAGGGTAGTGCCAAAGCCGTTGAACGGATCGACCACCAGTCCGGCGGGAGGCGAGAAGTGCCGGATAAAGGGCCGCATCTGTTCGACCCAGCCGCAATCGCGCGCACCGAAGGCATCGCGCGCGGCCAAGTCGGGCGGCAGGTCGAATGCCTGGTCACGCTCGCGCAGCAGGAGCCAGCTATTGTCATCCATTGGCCTGCTCCTTCCGGCGTGCGGCAAACAGCACATGACGCTCTGGATTCCAGTCGCCGCACAAATTGCCGTTCGCATGAAACACCAGCTTGTAGACATTCCCCGAATCGTGCTGCCGGTGCATCTGAGAGTAGTCGGATGCCTCGAACGTGACCAGCATATCCTTGAACCTGCCGCAAAGGTTCCAGAAATAATAGCCCTCGGTAACCTGATCGAATACGAAGTCGTCGGCGAACGCCGGCGCCGCGAGACATTGCGCCAGCAGGGCGTCCATCGAAACGCGTGCCGCACCGATATAGCGAGCCGTGACATTGTCCTTATAGCTGTCGTCCAGTTTCGAGAACTCGCGGAAGATGACTGAGCGGATTCCCAAGCCATGAGCCCACGCCAGATAGCGCATGACATCTTCCACCTGCGCTACCCCGCCCTGTTGCACGATGCAAACCAGCTTCACATCCACGGTGTCCACCAGACTGCGTGTCATCGCTTCGAAAGGCTGCTGGAACTGGACTTCGATACCATGCCCGAAGCGCATGATCGACTGATTGGCCGTTTCATCGAAGTGGTGCCGGGACAGCTCGACCCAATCAAGGCCGAAGCCTCCCAGGCGGTGCATCAGCGCCTCACCTTGCGAAGGTACGGCCAATCCCGCGCCGTTCGAGTACAGCACACGGTTCAGGACTGGAGAAGCCGCTGCATGCTGCGCAAGAACGTCGAGCATCGCTCCCATCCAGCCCACATCGTCGGTGGTTTCCAGGCCGGACAACGAATATGAAAGAGGCAATCCGCGCAGTTCATGGAGCGCGCTTTCCAGGCCGGCGAAGTAGTCGGGGCCAGGCCGCAATCCGCTGGATGGACGGGCACCGCCGGTTTCAACCAGGGTCTCCGAACAAAAGCGGCAACGTGCGGAGCATGGCCGCGCCGAAGCGTAAGGCGTAAAGGTAACCGGCTGGGCGATGCGGTAAGCCTGGCCGCCGATCGTGTGCCGGCGCCAGCGCTCCTCGTCCGCAGGATCGGGAGCGCGGAATGCGACGGTTGGAACCGTCTTTGGCAATGCCGAAAGTACCGGGGCCGCAAACAGCCTTGCCGAAATGGCGCCAGTGAGGGGCCGGATGGGGATGATGCCGTGTTCGTTCATACAACGCCTTTGCTGCAAAGCCTATGGAGACAGTCTAGTTCACTTAGGACACTTTTGCAACTAAGTATTTTGATTCGTCCCCTGAATCGTCTTCTAATTAGTATAATCTTCATACTAAGACCCTCTGAGACAGCGGCAATGCAACAAGTGATCTGCACCGTCGACGTTGTCCTGTTGACCCTGCAGGATGATGTGCTGAAAGTGGCCCTGCTTAAGCGCAGCCATGAACCGTTCCAGGGCGTAGCCGCGCTGCCGGGAGGCTATATCCATCCCCAGGAAGATGGCGACGCCCGGGATGCGGCCTTGCGGGTCTTGAAGGCGAAGACCGGCATTGTCCCGCCCTATCTGGAGCAGTTGGCCACCTTTTCGGGTCCAGCCCGGGACCCGCGTGGCTGGTCGGTGTCGGTTGTTTACTATGCGCTGGTTCCAGCCGCACTGATTGGAGATTGCGCGCATCCGGACGTCCGGCTTGCCAGCGTAGACAAGCCGTTGAAGCTGCCATTCGATCACCTGGAAATCATTCACGCCGCAGTCGCCCGCTTACGCGGCAAGAGCCAGTATTCGTCCTTGCCGTGCTACCTGGCAGGCGACACATTCACGCTGCCACAGCTGCAGCGCGTCTATGAGACGTTGATGGGTGAATCGATCAACAAGGTAAGCTTCAGGCGCAAGATCGATGAGATGGATATGCTGGAGCCGGTCGAAGGTGCTTACTCAAGCGGTGCGGCACACCGACCGGCCCAGCTCTATCGCCTGAAACCTAGCGGGAACGAGCAGCTTGCGCTGCTGGAACGAGGGATGTGAACACGGCCAATCTGGTCAAGCGCACGGGGTTGTGCGCTTGACGAGGATGGTTATCAGTTCACCGTGATCTTGCCGGTGCCTGCATTCCTCAGGACGGATGCTTTCACAGCCGAGGCGTTCATTGGCGTCACCGAATACGGCAGGCTCCAGCCAACCTGGTTGCTGAAGCTGCACTTGGTCGACAGATTGAGCGCTGCGCCGTTCAGCAGCGAGCCGGCGTCCGTCATCGCGCCGCTCTTGCTGGACGCGCCAGGATTGGTCACGACATGCGAGCAGCTCGAAGCGCCGGCGATATCAAAGGCGTTGCTCTGCGAGATGATCTTGGCCTTGTAGGCGACGCCGATGCTGTAATGATGCGGATACACCGCGTGCGAACGTGAGCCTTCGAAGTAGTTGTTATACAGGTGCACCTTGCCGAACCGTACGCGAGGTCCGCGTTCCGCCACGTTCAGGAAGTGGTTGTTGTGGAAGGTCACGGTCAGGTGGCCGTCGTCCGACGTGCGGCTGTCCGACGAGCCAATCAGGTTATTCTTCTGGTGCAGTTCGAAGCGGTTATTCGAAACCGTCACGTAGTCGGAGCCGTTCTTCACATCGAGGGCGCCGTCATGGCATTGCTTGACCTTGCCGTTTTCGACCGGCAGCTTGTCGTCCGTTACCGAACCATCGGTGAAGACGTTATGGTCGACCCAGATGTTGCGGGAGCCAGTGATTGTAATGCCGTCGTATTCCGAGTTCCAATTGCCGCTGCTGCCATCGTTTGGATCCCATACTGGGAAAAGCGAGCAGGGGTTCTGGATCGTGAGGTTGCGGATGATGACGTTCTGTACGCCACTGAGGACGATATTGCCATTGACCAGGCGCGCATCGCTGCCAACGCCGATCAGGGTGGTGTTGCTGCCCGGTTTGATTTGCAGTCGCAAGCCTTCATCAGTGGCGCTCTTGAATGGTCCGCCGTTGTCGGCTGCGGCCATATTGATGGTGCCCTGCAGCTTGACGATCTTCGGATTATTGCCCTGTGCCTTCAGCGCAGCGACCAGTTGCGAGCCAGTGTTGACCAGGTAAATTGCCGATGCCGGTGCTGCGGCACCACCGGTCGTGCCACCGCCTTGTCCGGCCCAGCCGGTGGAAGGCGCGGCTTCCTTGGTGGCGTTGGCAGATGGAGCCGGCGTTGGCGTTGGCGTTGGCGTCGGTGTTGGGGGCGTGCCAGCCAGCGGTCCGATGGCGCATTTCTTGCTGACGCCAGGATTAGGATCGCTGCCAAACGTGCCGGTATCGCACTTGATGTCGCCGGCAAAGGTCTTGCTGACCCATTTATCTTTGATGCCGTAAGAAACCGAGCGGCTGCTACTACCAACTTTGCAAGTGCCACCCTGGTCGGCGCACTTGGAATAGCCACTGGGCCAATCGGCCGCAAGAGGGCTGGCGGAATAGATCAACATCAGGGCGCCGCAAATGAAGCTTTTCTTCATAGCCTAGATATCTCCAGAAAATGTTAATGGTGAATTGACAATTAGATACTTTATGTCATCAGACATCCTATAACAGTACGCCAAGTTCCGCAAAAATATTTCTTTAAAGTAACTACGAAAGGATCCGCTCAGACTATACTTTTGTTATGACCAGACTTCCCTTGACCCTCATAGCGCTTGTTTTCGGAATAATTTTCCCCCTTGTCGGTTTTTTTGCCGGCTTGGCCCCGCTCTACCAACAAGCACAGATCTGGTGGAGTTCCCGCAGCTATGTGGCGGCCCCGGCGCGCGTCGAATCGTTGGAGCAGGTCAGGCATCTGAACAGGAAACAAGTGGCAACGTATTGGACCAAAGCCACCTTTCGCTACACGTTCGAGGGCCGACAATATATTGGAGGACAAGCAAGTTTCTACAACACGCCTGAGCGGCGCGGCGGATACCAGGACCAGTTGTACGACAAGTTGAGCGATTTTCGGCAACGCCAGTCCGTGGTCGACGTGTGGTTGGACCCGCACCATCCCGAACGGGCCGTTTATGATCCTACGCTGACTTGGGAGACGACGATCTGGAGCCTGCCATTTGCCGTCCTGTTCACCGGCTTCGGCTTAGGAGCTTGGGCCTTTATCTTCCATTTGTGGCGCCCCGGACGAAGCAAATCGATAGCCGACCGGCTCAGGGAAGGCCACCCAATCCTGATAAAAGGGACAGACGGCACGGCGCTGCTAACTGCCTTCGCGTTGGCCTGGAACGCCCTCAGCTGGCCAATTGCCTTCATCGCGCTGGAAGATATGCGTGCCCGCGGGTTCTCGTTGGCGGCGATCGCGTTCCTGTTCCCAGCCGTCGGACTGGGCTTGATGCTCTTCACCTGTCGGCAACTTCGGAATCGATGGCTGGCAGGACGTCCGGTGCTTGAAGTGACCGGGATTGCGCCGCTGCGCGGGTGCATCCACTTCCGTCCCGCGATCGGGCAGCGCTCACCGCCACTTGAGCTGATGCATCACCTCACCATCAGCCTGAAGCTAATGAAGGATGCAACCGGGGGCCGGAAGGAGCCGATCAGGATATGGGAACATTGTTTACGGGACGGGCCGGTCGCGCGCGGTACCCAAGCGCTGTCCATCGAAGTCGACCCGCCGCGCGAGCGAATGCGCGAACAGCTGGTACTGGTGCTTGAAGTGGCAGGCACGAACTTTACATTCCGCCTGCCTCGGTCGGGCGCACCGGGCGGCGCGCCCGACCGGTTGCGGGGTTAGCGCGGCAGGACGGAGCTGCCCATCAGGTACTCGTCGACAGCGCGGGCGCACTGGCGCCCTTCACGGATCGCCCACACCACCAGCGACTGGCCGCGGCGCATGTCGCCTGCTGCGAACACGCCAGGCTTGCTGGTCTTGTAGCTGTTGTCGCCTTCGGTCGCGGCGCGGGCATTGCCGCGGGCATCCTTATCGACACCGAAGGCGTCCAGCACCTGCTGCACTGGCGAGACGAAGCCCATGGCCAACAGCACCAGGTCGGCCTTCATTTCGAATTCGGAATTCGGCACTTCGGTCATCTTGCCGTCTTTCCATTCGACGCGGCAGGCGATCAACTTTTCGACCTTGCCGTTCTTGCCTTCCAGGCGTTTGGTGGCAACGGCCCAGTCGCGCTCGCAGCCTTCTTCGTGCGAAGAGGAGGTGCGCAGCTTGGTCGGCCAGTACGGCCAGACCAGCGGTTTGTTTTCCTGCTCCGGTGGCATTGGCATCAGTTCGAACTGGGTAACGCTGGCAGCGCCATGACGGTTCGACGTGCCGACGCAGTCGGAGCCGGTATCGCCGCCACCGATCACGATCACGTGCTTGCCGGTGGCCTTGATCTGGTCCTTGATCTTGTCGCCTGCGTTGACCTTGTTCTGCTGCGGCAGGAAGTCCATCGCGAAGTGCACGCCTTTCAGCTCGCGGCCCGGAACCGGCAAGTCGCGCGGTGCTTCGGCGCCGCCGGCCATGACCACGGCGTCGAAGTCATTTTCCAGGTCTTCGGGGAAGATGGTTTCCTTGGCACTGTTGGCAACGGTGGCAGGGAAGTCCTTGCCGATCAGGACGGAGGTGCGGAACTTCACGCCTTCCGCTTCCATCTGCTCGACGCGGCGGTCGATGTGGTGCTTCTCCATCTTGAAGTCAGGGATGCCGTAACGCAGCAGGCCGCCGATGCGGTCGGCTTTTTCGAACACGGTCACCTCGTGGCCGGCGCGTGCCAGCTGCTGCGCAGCAGCCAGGCCCGCAGGGCCTGAGCCAACCACGGCAACCTTCTTGCCGGTCTTGACTTCGGCCGGCTGCGGCACGACCCAGCCGTGCTCCCAGCCTTCATCGATGATCTTGTGCTCGATCGACTTGATCCCGACCGGCAGCTCGTGAATGCCCAGGGTACAGGCGCTTTCGCACGGCGCGGGGCAGATGCGGCCGGTGAACTCAGGGAAGTTGTTGGTCGAGTGCAGCGTGTTCAGCGCTTCGCGATAGTGGCCGCGATAGACCAGGTCATTCCAGTCCGGGATGATGTTGTTGACCGGGCAGCCCGAGTTACAGAACGGGATGCCGCAGTCCATGCAGCGTGCGCCCTGTACCTTGGCCTGGTCGTTGGTCAAGTGAATGACGAATTCTTTGTAGTTCTTGAGGCGAGCCTCTGGTGCCAGGTAGCTTTCTTCCTGGCGCTGGAATTCCATGAAACCGGTGATCTTACCCATTTTACTAATCCTCTCTTACGCTGCGATTGCTTGAGTTTCCGCTTCGATCGCGGCGTTATCTGCCATCTCCACCAGGGCGCGTTTGTACTCGCTCGGGAACACTTTGACGAACTTGGAACGGCTCTCGTTCCAGTTGTCGAGCAACAGGCGCGCGCGCGTGCTGCCGGTGTGTTTGAAATGGCGCTCAATCAGGCGCTTGAGGATGGTTTCATCGGCCTCCGGTTCGCCATTGCGATGCTGGCTGTGCCAGGTGGCTTTGTCGACCAGTTGGTCGGCTGCCGCCTTGACTTCTTCCAGGCTCACCATGGACATATTGCACTTGCTGTGGAATTCGCCGTCCGGGTCGTACACGTAGGCGATGCCGCCCGACATGCCTGCCGCAAAGTTGCGGCCGGTGGCGCCCAGCACGACCACGGTACCCCCGGTCATGTATTCGCAGCCGTGGTCGCCCAGGCCTTCCACGATCGCGGTGGCGCCGGAGTTACGCACGGCGAAACGCTCGCCGGCCACGCCATTGATGAAGGCTTCGCCGGCAACCGCGCCGTACATGACGGTGTTGCCAACAATGATGTTGTTCACCGCCCAGCCGCGGAATTCTGTATTCGGGCGCACGATGATGCGGCCGCCCGACAAGCCCTTGCCGACGTAGTCGTTGCCTTCGCCCACCAGGTCGATAGTGATGCCCGCCGCCAGGAAGGCCGCTGCCGACTGGCCTGCGGTGCCCTGCAGCTGGATATGGATGGTGTCGTCCGGCAGGCCGGCGTGGCCGTACTTCAGGGCCACTTCGCCCGACAGCATGGTGCCGACGGTGCGGTTGACGTTCTTTACCGGCGAGATGAAGGACACGCGCTCGCCTTTTTCCAGCGCCGGCTTGGCTTGTGCGATCAGTTTCAGGTCCAGTGCCTTGTCCAGGCCATGGTCCTGCTCTTCGGTGTGGTAGATCAACTTGCCGTCGTCCACCTTCGGCTGGTAGAACACATTGCTGAAGTCCAGGCCCTGTGCCTTCCAGTGGGTGATGGCTTTCGACTTGTCGAGCAGGTCGGCGCGGCCAATCAGCTCGTCGAAGTTACGGATGCCCAGTTGCGCCATCAGCTGGCGCGCTTCTTCGGCAACGAAGAAGAAATAGTTCACCACGTGTTCCGGCTTGCCCTGGAATTTCTTGCGCAGCTCCGGATCTTGCGTCGCAACGCCGACCGGGCAGGTATTCAGGTGGCATTTGCGCATCATGATGCAGCCTTCCACCACCAGCGGGGCGGTGGCGAAGCCTACTTCGTCGGCGCCCAGCAGGGCGGCGATCACCACGTCGCGGCCGGTACGCATCTGGCCATCGGCCTGGACACGCACACGGCTGCGCAGGCCGTTCAGCACCAGGGTCTGCTGGGTTTCCGACAGGCCCAGCTCCCATGGGGTACCGGCGTGCTTGACGGAGGACAGCGGCGAGGCGCCGGTGCCGCCGTCATGGCCGGCCACCACGATGTGGTCGGCCTTGGCTTTCGACACGCCGGCAGCCACGGTACCGATACCGACTTCCGACACCAGCTTGACCGAGATCGAAGCGCGCGGGTTGGCGTTCTTCAAGTCGTGGATCAACTGCGCCAGGTCTTCGATCGAGTAGATGTCGTGGTGCGGCGGCGGCGAGATCAGGCCCACGCCCGGTACCGAGAAGCGCAGTTGCGCAATGTACTCGGACACTTTGTGGCCCGGCAACTGGCCGCCTTCGCCCGGCTTGGCGCCCTGCGCCATCTTGATCTGGATCTGGTCTGCGGAGTTCAGGTACTCCGCGGTCACGCCGAAGCGGCCGGATGCCACCTGCTTGATGCGCGAGCGCAGCGAGTCGCCTTCCTGCAGCGGGATATCCGATTCAACCTGTTCCTTGCCCAGCTCGGAAGCCAGGGTCGCGCCAACCTTGATCGGGATGCCTTTCAGCTCGTTGGCGTAACGGCGCGGATCTTCGCCACCTTCGCCGGTGTTCGATTTGCCGCCGATACGGTTCATCGCGATGGCCAGGGTAGCGTGGGCTTCGGTCGAGATCGAGCCCAGCGACATGGCGCCGGTAGCAAAGCGCTTGACGATTTCCTTCGCCGGTTCCACTTCGTCCAGCGGGATCGCTTTCGATGGATCGATCTTGAACTCGAACAGGCCGCGCAGGGTCAGGTGGCGCTTGCTCTGGTCGTTGATCAGCTGTGCGTACTCTTTATAAGTCGAGTAGTTGTTGGAGCGGGTCGAGTGCTGCAGCTTGGCGATGGCATCCGGCGTCCACAGATGATCTTCGCCGCGCACGCGGTAAGCGTATTCGCCGCCCGCATCCAGCGCGTCGGCCAGCACCGGGTCGTTGCCGAAGGCCAGCTTGTGCAGGCGCAGGCCTTCCTCGGCCACTTCAAACAGGCCGATGCCTTCCACGTTCGACTGGGTGCCGCGGAAATACTTGTCGACCAGCTGGCGGTTCAGGCCAACGGCTTCGAAGATCTGCGCGCCGCAGTAGGACATATAGGTCGAAATGCCCATCTTGGACATGACTTTCATCAGGCCTTTGCCGACAGCCTTGGTGTAGTTGTAGATCGCCTGCTCCGGAGTCAGGTCGCCCGGCAGGGAGTGCGCCAGTTCGGCCAGCGATTCCATCGCCAGGTAAGGGTGGACCGCTTCCGCACCATAGCCGGCCAGCAGGGCGAAGTGGTGGGTTTCGCGGGCCGAGCCGGTTTCCACCACCAGGCCGGTGGAGGCGCGCAGGCCCTTGCTCACCAGGTGCAGGTGGATGGTGGACGTTGCCAGCAGGGCCGGAATGGCCACACGGTCAGGGCCGACGGTGCGGTCGGAGATGATCAGGATGTTGTGTCCGGATTTCACCGCGTCGACAGCTTCCGCGCACAGTGATGCCAGCGATGCCTCCACGCCTTCCTTGCCCCAGGCCAGCGGGTAGCAGATGCTCAGCTCATAGGACTTGAACTTGCCGCCGGTGTGCTGGCTGATGCTGCGCAGGCGGGCGATGTCGTCAAAGCCCAGCACCGGCTGCGACACTTCAAGGCGCATCGGCGGATTGACGTTGTTGGTGTCGAGCAGGTTCGGCTTGGGGCCGATGAAGGACACCAGCGACATCACCATCGCTTCGCGGATCGGGTCGATCGGCGGGTTGGTCACCTGGGCGAACAACTGCTTGAAGTAGTTATACAGCGGCTTGAGCTTGTTGGAAGTGACAGCCAGCGGCGAGTCGTTACCCATCGAGCCGACAGCTTCCTCGCCGTTGAGGGCCATTGGCGCCAGGATGAAACGCATGTCTTCCTGGGTGTAACCGAACACCTGCTGGCGATCCAGCAGCGAAGCGGACTGCTTCTCGCCGGCGGCGGGGCCGTACTTGGCCACGTTGGCAGCGGTCTGGCTTTCGCTCATTTTCAGCTCGCCCAGCTTGATGCGCACGGCGTTGATCCAGGCCTTGTATGGCTTGGCGTTGGCGTAGGTGTCCTTCAGTTCCTTGTCGTCGATGATGCGGCCGGCTTCCAGGTCGATCAGGAACATCTTGCCCGGCTGCAGGCGCCATTTCTGGATGATCTTCGATTCAGGAATCGGCAGCACGCCCGATTCGGACGCCATCACCACCAGGTCGTCGTCGGTCACGATGTAGCGCGCAGGACGCAGGCCATTGCGGTCCAGGGTGCCACCGATGTAGCGGCCATCGGTGAAAGCCATGGCAGCAGGGCCGTCCCATGGTTCCATCATCGAAGCGTAATATTCGTAGAAGGCCTTGCGGTTGTCATCCATCAGCGTATGGTTTTCCCACGCCTCAGGAATCATCATCATCATCGCTTGCGCCAGCGGATAGCCTGCCATCAGCAGCAGTTCCAGTGCGTTGTCGAAGCAGGCGGTGTCGGATTGGCCTTCGTAGATCAGAGGGAACAGTTTCTGCAGGTCTTCGCCCAGTACGGCGGACTTCATCACGCCTTCGCGGGCGCGCATCCAGTTGAAGTTGCCCTTCACAGTGTTAATTTCGCCGTTGTGCGCGATCAGGCGATAGGGGTGGGCCAACGGCCACTCAGGGAAGGTATTGGTCGAGAAACGCTGGTGCACCAGCGCCAGCGCAGAGATGCAGCGCGGGTCCTGCAGGTCCTTGTAGTACACGCCCACCTGGTCGGCCAGCAGCAAGCCCTTGTACACGACGGTACGGGCCGACATGGACGGCACGAAGAACTCCTTGCCGTGGATCAGCTTCAGTGCCTGGATGGCGTGGCCGGACGACTTGCGGATCACGTACAGCTTGCGCTCCAGCGCGTCGGTCACCATCACGTCCTGGCCGCGGCCGATGAAAATCTGGCGGATGACCGGTTCCTTTTCGCGAACGCGCGGCGACATCGGCATTTCCGAATCGATCGGCACGTTGCGCCAGCCCAGCACGACCTGACCTTCGATGCGCACGGCGCGCTCGATTTCCTGTTCGCAGGCGATGCGGGAAGCGTTTTCCTTCGGCAGGAAGACCATGCCGACGCCGTACTCACCGGGCGGCGGCAGTTCGACACCCTGCTTGGCCATTTCATCGCGATAGAACTGGTCCGGAATCTGGATCAGGATGCCGGCGCCGTCGCCCATCAGTTTGTCCGCGCCAACCGCGCCCCGGTGATCCAGGTTCTTCAGGATCAGCAGACCCTGTTCGACGATCGAGTGGCTCTTGTTGCCTTTGATGTGGGCGACGAAACCGACGCCACAGGCGTCATGTTCGTTGGCTGGGTTGTACAAACCTTGCGCTTGCATGCGATTCTCCGCTGAATTTTTGGTCATGAAAATCCAGAGTAGTGCAACGCAACAAAACGCGCAACAAAAACAATTAGGGTCGGAGTCGAATTAAATCAGCGACAGTCGCTCTGAAATTTAATTGGGGACGGAGTGACCCGAAAAACCGGAAAACCACTGCCTGACCCGCAGGGTCTCGCACTTCGGCCGGTATCCGCCGCGTCTTAAGGTGTCTGACCCTGTGGGTCAGACACCGGTTGACCGGTTTTGGCAGGCCGCCCCCGCTTCGCCGGCAATACCTGCCGTTTCATGCGCCGCTCCAGCTCCGCCTTCCACTTATCGCTGCCCAATGGCCACCCTTTCAGCGCCGCAGCCTCGATCGCCCGCGTCTCCGTCGCCGCCAGCCCCTGCGCCGCCAGCTCTATATAAGCCGCCTCGCGCTGGAACGGCGTATTCCCCAGCGCCCAGTAGATTGGATGATCGTTGACCGCCCCATCCTGGCGTATGCCGGCATGGTGCGGATAGCTCGACCACTGGTAATGCTCCGGCCCCTCGGCCAGCCGGGCCCGCACAGCAGCGAATTCGATGTACTTAGTGCAAGAAACGAAGTAGCGCTCAGCTTCGATCACCGAGGTTTTATAGCGGCCCTGCCATAAAGTGCCGGCACGGGAATACTTCTGATTGAAATAAGGGACATAGTGCCGCCCGATCCACTGCATCATGCCGCCCAGGCCTTCTTCATCGGCTGGCGAGGCTAGCAGGTGCAATTCGCCCGGCAGCAGGGTGTAAGCGTGCACCGCCACCTTGTATTGGCGGGCGGCGGAACGCATCCAGGCAATAAAACTGCTGAAATCTTCATCATCCAGGAACACTTCCTGGCCATTCAGGCCGCGCTGGATGATGTAATGAGGCTGGTTGGGAACGACGAGACGAGGCAAACGGGCCATAAAAACAAAAAGGGTAGGATCGGGAAGCCCCGATTCTACCCAGTTCGCCTGACTCCGTCCCTATTAAGAGAGATTGAAGCTGGCAGACAGGCTGTAGCCCTCGCCGTAGGCCGAACGCAGGGGCAAATCCTGGCCCAGGCCGCTACGCGCCTTTTTGCGCAAACGATACACCAGCATGTCGACGCGGCGGCCGGCATCTGGATCGTCGCCACCGATACCTGCCACGATCACTTGGCGCGGCACCGGACGGGTGTTAATGGTCAGCAAGTGCAGGAAATTGCACTCTTTCTCGGTCAGGGTAATAGCCTGGCCCTGCAGTTCCAGCTGGCGGGCCGACACTTTCAGGGTCCACTTGCTGGGAACAGGGATGGCTTCCTGCGGGCCGACGCGGCGGTCCAGCGCCTCGATGTGGGCGGCCAGTTCCGGGAACTTGATCGGCTTGGTCAGGTAATGGTCGGCGCCCAGGCGCAGGCCCATGATGCGCGAGTCGAACGCCACGCGGCCGGTCAGCACGAGCAGGCCGATCTGCGGATACAGCTGGCGCATGCGCGGGATGACATTGAAACCATCCTCGTCCGGCAAGCCCAGGTCGAGCACGACAACGCCCACGGTACCCTGGCTGAGGGCGGACCACATTTCCTGGGCGTTATTGGTGGTGTGAACTACATGGCCAAGCTCAGCCAGGAAATCCGCCATTTCTTCGGCGTATTCCAGGTTGTCTTCCACGATCAGTATTTGCGTCATTGATGCGCCATTTTCCATTCAGTCGCGAGCCGGGGTTGAGGGCTTGCGTCGAAGAATTATCACGGTTGGTCACGGGCTGCGCAACCCTTAAGCAGCAATAGGGAGCCAAATCCGAAATTTCTTGCCGCTTTCAGGCAAATTTTCCACAGACAGTGTGCCGCCGTGGACCTCTACAACATTCTTGGCCATATACAGGCCGAGGCCGGAACCGGCATGCCCTGCGGCAGCCTTGCCTCGGTAACCCTTGTCGAAGAGTTTGCCTAGCTCATCATCCGGAACGGGAGTGCCGTGGTCGATGACGAGGAGTTCAACCCCGCCTTCGCTGGCTTTCCTTCCCTGTAATTCTATCGCAACGTTGTCATTCGTGTACTTGAGAGCGTTGTCTAAAAGTATGTCGAGACACAAACGCATGCCTTGCGGATCGCAACGCATCCATTGCGGCAAGCCTTCCGCGCGTACCGTGATGTCGGCGCGGCGCTGGCGTGCCTGCTCGGCCGCCGTTTCCAGCAAGGCTTCCGGCGAGACTTCGTCGGCCTGGCGCTTGCGCCCAATGCTGGCAAGGCGCTCCGGACTCAGGTACTCGTTGATCAACTCCAGCAGGCGGTCGACCGACGTCTGAATCTTGCGGTAGCGCTTCTTGGTGTTGTCGTCGGCATTCTGCGACGTCATTTCCAGGCGCTGGATGGCGCCGTCGATGGTCGACAGCGGCGTGCGGAATTCGTGCGACACCATCGAAGCGAATTTCTTCTGCTGCTTTTCGCGTTCCACGCGCTCGCGGATATCGCGCACCGTGCCGACCAGGCGCAGCACGCCGCTGTCGACATCGGGCACCAGGGTCGATTCGATTTCTACCGGGATCATCACGCCATCGCGGCCCGCCATTTCGGCGTCGCGCACGGTGTGGCGGCGGGTGGTGTCGCCGGAGGTGTAGGCTTCCAGCCGCTGCGGCAATTCGCCCATCAGGTCTGCCGCTACCTGCTGCGCGCGTTCCGGCATGTAGCCGAACAGCTTTTCGGCGGAAGGGCTGACATACAGGAGCTGGCCACTATCGCAGTCCAGCATCCAGTGTACATCGCTACTGTGGTCGAGGATCTGGCGATAGTGTTCAGCACTCAGCATGGGATCAATCCTGTAACGGGGCGAAGATCTGTTGCAGGTCTTCCTGGGTCAATGCCATCTTTTGCGATTCGCCTTCGGCCAGCACCGACTGCGCCAGGTCCGATTTCTTCTGCTGCAGCAGCTGGATCTTTTCTTCCAGCGTGCCCTTGGCGATCAGCTTGTACACGAACACCGGCTTATCCTGGCCGATACGCCAGGCGCGGTCGGTGGCCTGGTTTTCAGCGGCGGGATTCCACCATGGATCGTAGTGGATCACGGTGTCGGCTGCAGTCAGGTTCAGGCCGACGCCGCCGGCCTTCAACGAGATCAGGAAGATCGGCACCGCGCCTTGCTGGAAGGCCGCCACCTGGGCGCCGCGGTCGCGGGTTTCGCCGGTCAGGATGGCATACGGGATATCGCGCGCTTCCAGTTCTTCTTCGATCAGCTCCAGCATCGACGTGAATTGCGAGAACACCAGTATCTTGCGCTTTTCTTCCAGCAGGTCTTCGATCATCTGCATCAGGTCGATCAGCTTGGCCGAGCCGGCGGAGGCAGCCTTCTTGGTGGTCTTGACCAGGCGCGGGTCGCAGCAGACCTGGCGCAGCTTGAGCAGGGCTTCCAGGATCACGATCTGGGAGCGTGCCACGCCCTTGCGATCGATTTCCTCGCGCACTTTCTGGTCCATGGCCAGGCGCACGGTTTCGTACAGGTCGCGCTGGGCGCCGGACAGTTCCACCTTGCGCACCATCTCGGTCTTTGGCGGCAGCTCTTTCGCCACGCTGTCCTTGGTACGGCGGACCAGGAATGGCTTGATGCGGCGGTTCAGCAACTGACGGCGCTGCGGGTCGTCCTGGCGCTCGATCGGATGGCGGAAGTTGCTGTTGAAGGTCTTCTCGTCGCCGAGCAGGCCAGGCAGCAGGAAGTGGAACTGCGACCACAGCTCGCCCAGGTGATTCTCGAGCGGCGTACCCGACAGGCACAGGCGGTGGCGCGCACGCAGCAGGCCGGCGCTCTGGGCCGCCTTGGAGCGGGTGTTCTTGATGTAGTGCGACTCGTCCAGGATCACCAGGTGGAAATCGTGCTCGCGCAGTTTTTCTTCATCACGCGGCAGCAGGGCATAGGTGGTCAGCACCAGGTCCGCTTTCGGGATCTCGTCGAACAGCTCGGCGCGGTCCTTGCCTTGCAACAGCAGCACCTTCAAGCCGGGCGCGAAGCGCGCCGCTTCATCCTGCCAGTTGTTCATCAGGCTGGTTGGCGCAATGACCAGGGCCGGATGATCGAGACGGCCAGCTTCCTTTTCCACCAGGATGTGGGCGATGGTTTGCACCGTCTTGCCCAGGCCCATGTCATCGGCCAGGATGCCGCCGAAGTTGTACTCGCGCAGGAACTGCATCCAGCTCAAGCCATCGGTCTGGTAGTCGCGCAAGATGGCTTGCAGGCCGGCCGGAGTCGGCACCCGTTTTACCGAGGAGAACTGGTTGAGCTTGCGGCCCATTTCGCGCAGCTCTTCGCCACCGCTCCACTGGAAGTCGACATTGCGAGCCAGCTCGTCCAGGCGCGCGGCGTCCAGCGAAGACATGCGCACCGAATGGCGGATCTTTTCGCTGAAGTAGAGCTCGCCGATCGTGGCCAGGATGGGACGCAGGCGATTCCACGGCAGGGCCACGCGGGTGCCATCGGGCAGGGCAGCCAGCATCTGGTCCGAGTCGCCATGCACGGCCAGCGCTTTCGGGCTGAAATCGTTGGGGAAATTGCGAATCATCTGCACCAGCACCGGCAGCAGCGGCACGCGCTCGCCGTTGACGGTGATGCCCAGCTCCAGGTCGAACCAGGCGTTGCCGTTGTCGCTGGTCTCTTCCTCGACTTCGGCATACCAGTCGTCGACGGCCACCATATCGTAGCGGTACTTCGGCGATTTCTCGACGCGCCAGCCGGCAACCAGCAATTCATCGATGCCGGACTCGGCAAAACGGATCCAGTCGGCCTGGTTGGCCAGCAGCAGGCCGCCGCGCACGCTGGACAGCGGCAGGGCGGTCGGCTTTTTGAAGCCGAGCTGGGTCAGGATTTCCAGCGCAGCCGCTTCGGCGGCTTCATCGCGCTGGATGATTTCGGTGACTTCGCCGCGCTGGCGCACCACGCGCTGCGAAGGATCAAAGGAAACGCGCTCGCCATCGTAGTCATAGGACAGCACGGCATAGTCGTTCCAGCGCTGCAAAGTGCCATCGGCCAGTTGCGCCGAGTCGAGCACGAGGATCGGGCGCGGCTTGACGTCGGTACGCACGCGCTGCGGCAGCGGCTGCGGCAGCGGCATGAGCTGCTGCAGGCCGTGCGCCAGCAACAGTTGGGACACGCGCATCTTATCGTTGGGCATCAGCAGCGGCGCCTGCGCCACCAGGGCTTGCAGGTCAGCCAACGGAATGGTGGTGCCGCCCTGGTTCAGTTGCAGCACGCCGGTCGACAGGTTGTCGATATACCACGGCGGTTCGGTCGGCAGCATGTAGTCGATCTGGTCGGCGCCATGGTGCTTGGCGCCTTCCGGCACGTCGACCTGCCAGCCAAGGCGCAAGCCCTTGCCTTCTTCGCGCCAGGCCAGGCTGGCATTGCGCTTGTCGCCCGCCTTCATCGGATAGACCAGGCCATTGCCGACGTCGGACCAGGAATTCGCCCACAGCAGCTTGTCCTGCTCGGACAGCATCTGCAGCAGGGCCGCGCCGATCTTGCCGCGCGGCTCGGTCGCGCTGCCGGTCTGGGAATTGGGTCCGCTGCGCATGGCCACGAAGAAACGCACCAGATCTTCATCGCCCGGCGCCAGGAAGGCCGGCGGCGCGGAGAGCAGGGAGAACACTTCGCTGACCGGCGTGGCCGCCGCCACGTCACCGCTCGGCTTCAGCCGCGCCTTGTACAGGCAGAGCGCGACATGGCGCCCGCCGCTGGTCGGCGCCAGCACGTAAATCAGTTTGTAGTTGGTCTGTTTCGGGTCGATCTCGACCGGGGCCAGTTTTGGCTTGGGATGCGCGGCTGCATCCACCCTCTGCAACCAGGTCGCCACAGCATAGGGAAGCTGGTTGGGCGGGGCCGCAGGTGCAGGGGCCGGTGCGACTGGAGTTTCGCGGGCTTCGTCGCGGGTAATATCCATTGGGCGCATTCTTTAAATCAGCGGTTCAAAAACAGCAACATGCAATATTATCCGCCTTCCACGTTTTCGTGTTTGTGAAAATCCTAACTTAGTGCAACTACAAGTTAGACGGACAACATTAACTAATTAATAATAATCTATTCCGACGCCCGTTGGCCATGCGGGCGTTGTATGATTTCGGCCTTCTACGTTTGGAACACCGCAATGCTGCCTTCTATCGAACAACGCCTCGCCCTCGAACTGGCTGCCAAACCGGCCCAGGTCGCCGCCGCCATCGCCTTGCTGGACGAAGGCGCCACCGTCCCGTTCATCGCCCGCTATCGCAAGGAAGCGACCGGCGGCCTGGACGACACCCAGCTGCGCAACCTCGAAGAGCGCCTGCGCTACCTGCGCGAGCTGGAAGAACGCCGCGCAGCGATCGTCAATTCGATTAGCGAGCAAGGCAAGATGACACCGGAGCTGCTAGATGCGGTCATGCACGCAGAGGACAAGACCCGGCTGGAAGACCTTTACCTGCCTTACAAGCAAAAACGCCGCACCAAGGCCCAGATCGCCATCGAAGCCGGCCTGGCCCCGCTGGCCGACGCCCTGCTGGCCGACCCGACCCTGAACCCTGACGAACAGGCCGCCGGCTACCTGCGCGAGGCCTTCGAGACCGCCGACGGCAAGAACCCGGGTGTGGCCGACGCCAAGGCTGCCCTGGACGGCGCGCGCCAGATCCTGATGGAACGCTTCGCGGAAGACGCCACCCTGCTGCAATCGCTGCGCGAATATGTGCAAGAGCATGGCGTAGTTGAATCGAAAGTTGTTGAGGGAAAGCAAGAAGAGGGCGAAAAGTTCGCCGATTACTTCGATTATTCCGAGCCCCTGGCCGCCGTGCCGTCGCACCGGGCGCTGGCACTGTTGCGCGGACGCCGCGAAGGCATGCTAGACGTGACCCTGCGCCTCGATTCCGAAGAGGAAAAACCGAAATGGGATGCGCCGCATAACCCTTGCGAGAGCCGCATCTCGGCCCGTTTCGGCATCAAGCAGGCCGGCCGCCCGGCCGACAAATGGCTGGCCGACACCGTGCGCTGGACCTGGCGCGTGAAATCCTTCATGCACCTGGAAACCGAACTGATGGGCGCCCTGCGCGAAAAAGCCGAGCTGGACGCCATCAATGTTTTCGCTACTAATTTGAAAGCCTTGCTGCTGGCGGCGCCGGCCGGCCCGCGCGCCACCATGGGCCTGGACCCTGGCCTGCGCACCGGCGTGAAAGTTGCCGTGGTCGATGCCACCGGCAAGGTTGTGGATACCGCCACCATTTATCCACACCAGCCGCGCAACGACTGGCACGGCGCGCTGCACACCTTGTCGCAATTGGCTGCCAAGCATGGCGTGCAGCTGGTCTCGATCGGCAACGGCACCGCGTCCCGCGAAACCGACAAGCTGGCGCAGGACCTGATCAAGCAATGCCCCGAGCTGAAGCTGACCAAGATCGTGGTGTCGGAAGCCGGCGCATCGGTCTACTCGGCCTCCGAGTATGCCTCGCGCGAACTGCCGGAGCTGGACGTATCTCTGCGCGGCGCGGTTTCGATCGCACGCCGCCTGCAAGACCCGCTGGCCGAGCTGGTGAAGATCGATCCGAAATCGATCGGCGTGGGCCAGTACCAGCACGACGTCTCGCAAACCCAGCTGGCGCGCTCGCTGGATGCAGTGGTTGAAGACTGCGTGAACGCCGTCGGGGTCGACGTGAATACCGCTTCCGCACCGTTGCTGGCGCGCGTGTCCGGCTTGTCCGCCAGCGTGGCGCAAAGCATCGTGAGCTACCGCGACATGAAGGGCGCCTTCGCTTCCCGCGCAGCATTGAGGAACGTGCCGCGCCTGGGCGACAAGACTTTCGAGCAAGCGGCCGGCTTCCTGCGCGTGATGGGCGGCGAAAATCCGCTGGACGCGTCGGCGGTACACCCCGAGTCCTACCCGCTGGTCGAAAAGATCCTGGCCGACATCCAGAAGGATGTGCGCGGCGTGATCGGCGAAAGCAAGCTGCTGAAAGCGCTGTCGCCGGCCAAGTATGCCGACGACAAGTTCGGCGTGCCGACCGTGACCGACATCATCAGGGAGCTGGAAAAGCCGGGCCGCGACCCGCGTCCTGAGTTCACCACCGCCACTTTCAAGGAAGGCGTGGAGGAGATCAGTGACCTGCGTGCCGACATGATCCTGGAAGGCGTGGTGACCAATGTGGCCGCCTTCGGCGCCTTTGTCGACATCGGCGTGCACCAGGATGGCCTGGTGCACATCTCCGCCCTGTCGAACACCTTCGTCAAAGACCCGCATACGGTGGTGAAAGCCGGCCAGGTGGTGAAGGTCAAAGTGCTGGAAGTGGACGTCAAGCGCAAGCGTATCGCGCTGACCATGCGCCTGAGCGACAGCGCGCCGGCGGCCGGCTCACGGCCGGAGCAGCGCGGCGACCGCAACGATCGCCGCGCCATGGGCCAGCAGCAGAAGCAGCAGGCGCGCGAGCCGGCCCAGCAAAGTTCCATGGCCGCTGCTTTCGCCAAACTGCGCGGCTAAACGAAAGTCAGTGCCAGGTCTGTCATTCGGACAGCTGGCACCGGCTTGCGGCGGCGGGACATGACCTGTGTCATCAGGTCAAGCGTCGTTTCGCGGTAAAATGGCCGGATTCCAATCCTTAGCAGTGAGAATGCAATGAGCGACGTACAAACCTGGATCAAAGAAACCGTGACCAACACCCCTGTCGTGCTGTTCATGAAAGGCACCGCCCAGTTCCCTCAGTGCGGCTTCTCGGGCCGTGCCATCCAGATCCTGAAAGCGTGCGGTGTTGAAAACATCGCCACCGTGAACGTGCTGGACGATCCGGAAGTGCGCCAGGGCATCAAGGAATACTCGAACTGGCCGACCATCCCGCAACTGTACGTGCGCGGCGAGTTCATCGGCGGCTCCGACATCATGTCCGAGATGTATGAATCCGGCGAACTGAAGGCCCTGCTGGACAACAATGGCTGATCGCCCGCAGCGGCTGGTCATCGCCATCACCGGCGCTACGGGCGCCGTGTATGGGGTGCGGCTGTTGCAGCACCTGCGCAAGATCGAAGGCGTCGAGACGCATCTAATCATCTCCGACGCCGCGGTCCTCACCCTCCACCAGGAAACCGGCCTGCAGCGCAAGGAAGTCGAAGCACTGGCCCATGTCGTCCATAAGCAGAACAATATCGGCGCCTCCATCGCCAGCGGCTCGTTCCAGGCCGACGGCATGGTGATCGCCCCCTGCTCGATGAAAACCCTGGCTTCCGTCGCGCATGGCCTGTCGGACAACCTGATTGCCCGCGCCGCCGACGTAATGCTGAAAGAGCGCCGCCGCCTGATACTGATGGTGCGCGAAACACCTTTCAATCTTGCGCACCTGCGCAATATGACCGCCGTCACCGAAATGGGCGGCATTATCTTCCCGCCATTGCCAGCTTTCTACCACCAGCCGGCAACCATTGATGAAATGGTGGACCACACCGTGGCGCGCGTCATCGACTTATTCGGCATATGTCACAATCTGGCCCCTCGCTGGAATGGCATGACCCCCTGAAAACATGCGCCTTCGCGGGCCAGTGTATCAAGTTTGTTACAAAGTGGTATGGTCGTTTGTGACATGGCAGGACGCCATGCCGGCAGTATCAAAAACATCATTCTGATACATCGGGAAGACGCGCCGGGAGCCGGCGCGCTAAGTGAAACCCTGAGCTAAATTTGCAAGCTTTTTGCCCTGTTTTGCGCAGGACAAATGGTGTCTTTCTGTTACTTTTGGTAGTTGACCCGCACCAGCATGCGAATAAATTCGCGCGCAATTTGCTTGTGGTGATCGTCCAGCCGTTGCAAATCAGCGATCAATTTCACGTCGGCCGACTCGAAGCGGGCCAGGTTGCTGCCGTTCGTGTCCCCATTATGGTGCTCGATTTCGGCACCGCCAAAGCGCAGCCATTCCGCAGGAACGCCCAGCCACTGCGCAATCATGCGCAGCTTTTCCTGGGTCGGAATTGCCTCGCCAACCAGCCATTTCCGGGCCGCGTGGACCGTAATCGGCCTGCCCTCAAACCTGATATTGAACTCCCTCGCCAGCCTGGTCGGGCTGTCCGGCGAGTAGTGGGCATTTTTTAAAGCCTGCTGGAGTCGCTGGCTAAAGCTTTCACGTTCGTTTGAAGAATTCATAGTTGCACTATTTCATGTCACAACATGAATGTCAGTCTCTAGAACCATCAGACCAATTGTGACAATTGTAGATAACAACAATTAACAATTAGCACTACAGACTGTTCGATTTCCCGCTCTGCTGGCCCGAATTTCTTTCGGCCAAACCGCATATAAGTAGCAGAATCTACTTGTCAGGACGACAAGCAATCGATTACAACTTTAGAAATAAAGTTGACTGGCGACTACAAACCTAGGGGGCTGTCTTTGTTGTCGACCGGTCGGCTGGTATTACAGACCGACGGTAACTTTATGCGCCTTTTATGAATTTGATGATGCCGTCATTTCCGGTAACCTGGCGCACGTTACCATCCCGCCACAGCTTGTGAAGATGCGCCAGCGCTTCCCCCAGCGCGAAGCTGAGCTGGTGGGCATCCAGCGGACGGCGGAACATGAGTGGTACTACCTCGGCCGCGGAGCGCGGCTGGCCGGCACAGGCGGCCAGCACCTCGGCCAGGCGCGCATCGTGGTGATCGCGCAGCTGCTGGATGCGGGTGTGCAGGCCGCGGAACGGGCGGCCATGCGAGGGCAGCACCAGCACGTCCTCCGGCAAGCCGGCGAAACGCTGCAGCGAGTCGAGGTATTGCTGCAAGGGGTTGGCTGCCGGCTCGACGGCAAACACCGAGATATTGGTGGAAATGCGCGGCAGGACCATATCGCCGGAAACCAGCACCTTGCGCTGCTCGCAGTACAAGGCGGCGTGCTCGGGGGAGTGGCCAAACCCGGTGATGACGCGCCAGCTGCAGCCGCCGGCGGTGAAGGACTGGCCATCCTGCAGGCGTACATAGGAGGCCGGCACCGACGGCACCAGCGACGGGTAGTAGCTCTTTCGCGAACGCATTTTCTCCAGCATGTCGGGATCGGCCAGGCCGTGGCGCTCGAAATGCGGTACCGCGGACGGGCCATCCACGCCCGGCAAGCCTGCCGACATCATGCGCGCAAAGGCGTATTCGCCGGTCGTCATCCAGAGCGGGATGCCAAAGCGCTGGCACAGCCAATCCGCCAGCCCGACATGGTCAGGATGACAGTGAGTGGCCACTACGCGCTGCAGCGGCTGGCCCGACAGCGGCCCGGCCAGCACGGCATTCCAGGCCTCCTTGCTGGCATCCAGCGCCACCCCGCAATCGACCGCGGTCCAGCCGCCGGCTTCGCGCAGCAGCCACAGGTTGATGTGGTCCAGGGCAAAGGGCAAGGGCAGCCGCATCCACGCCACGCCGGGCGCGACTTCGAGCACGCTGCCGCTGGCCGGCAGGGTGTCGCCAAATGGATAGTCAAGCTGGGATTCGAGCGGGTTCATGGCGTACAATAGATTGACGTTACGTAAACGGAAGATCCATTGTAAGCCATGCCGACCTACACCATCACCGAACTGGCCCGCGAGTTCGACATCACCCCGCGCGCCATCCGTTTCTATGAGGATCAGGGCCTGTTGAGCCCCTCGCGCGAAGGCGCCGGCGGCCGCAACCGCGTGTATACGCCACGCGACCGCACCCGTCTCAAGCTGACCCTGCGCGGCAAGCGCATCGGCCTGTCGCTGAGCGAGATCAAGAGCCTGGTCGACATGTACGAGTCGCCCAAGGACACCGAAGCCCAGATGAACCGCTTCCTGGGCGTATTGTCGCAGCACCGCGAGACGCTGGAACAACAGCGCGAAGACATTGAAATGTCGCTGCAAGAGATTGCCACCCATGAGGAAGAGTGCAAGCGCCTGCTGGCGGCTCTTGCCGAAAAGCAAACAGCTGGTTGACGTTTACGTTAACGTCACTCAAGCGTATCATTTGCGCTTCAATACCCAACACCAATAGAGGAAGACATGCTCCATCTCCCAGGCCTGACCTTTGATCACGGCGAAGACATCGCCGCCCTGCGCGAAGCGGTTCAGCAGTTCGCCGCCGCCGAAATCGCCCCGCGCGCTGCTGAAATCGACCGTACCGACCAGTTCCCGATGGACCTGTGGAAGAAGATGGGCGAACTGGGCTTGCTGGGCATTACGGTCGGCGAAGAATACGGCGGCTCCAACATGGGCTACCTGGCCCATATCATCGCGATGGAAGAGATTTCGCGCGCTTCGGCCTCGGTCGGCCTGTCCTACGGCGCCCACTCCAACCTGTGCGTCAACCAGATCAAACGCAACGGCACCGAAGAACAGAAGAAGAAATACCTGCCGAAGCTGATTTCGGGCGAGCACGTCGGTGCGCTGGCCATGTCCGAGCCGAACGCCGGTTCCGACGTGGTGTCGATGAAGCTGCGCGCCGACTGCAAGGGCGACCGCTGGGTGCTGAACGGCACCAAGATGTGGATCACCAACGGCCCGGACGCCGACACCCTGGTGGTGTACGCCAAGAACGACCTGGAAGCCGGCCCGCGCGGCATGACCGCCTTCCTGATCGAGAAGGGCTTCAAGGGCTTTTCGATCGCCCAGAAGCTGGACAAGCTGGGCATGCGCGGCTCGCACACCGGCGAGCTGGTCTTCGAAGACTGCGAAGTGCCGGCCGAGAACGTGCTGGGCGGCCTGGGCAAGGGCGTCAACGTGCTGATGTCCGGCCTGGACTTCGAGCGCACCGTGCTGTCCGGCGGCCCGCTGGGCATCATGTCGGCCTGTATGGATGCCGTGGTGCCATACATCCACGACCGCAAGCAGTTCGGCCAGCCGATCGGCGAATTCCAGCTGATGCAGGGCAAGCTGGCGGACATGTACTCCACCATGATGGCCTGCCGCGCCTACGTCTACGCCGTGGGCCAGGCCTGCGACCGCGCCACCTCGCCCGAGCAGGTACGGGCACTGCGCAAGGATGCCGCCGGCGCCATCCTGTACTCGGCCGAGAAGGCAACCTGGATGGCCGGCGAAGCGATCCAGACCCTGGGCGGCAACGGCTACATCAACGAGTACCCGGTCGGCCGCCTGTGGCGCGACGCCAAGCTGTACGAGATCGGCGCCGGCACCAGCGAGATCCGCCGCATGCTGATCGGCCGCGAACTGTTCGCCGAAACCAAGTAAGCGGGCACCGCCGCAAGGCCGCCATGATCCACGCCGCCTTCCCCAAGCTGCTGTCGTCGCAAATCGCGTTCGACATCGCGCGCACCATCCGCGAGGGGTTCGACAAGCACTACCGCCTGTTCCGGCAGGCGGCGCAGGCGGCCAAGCGGCATTTCGAGCAGGGCGACTGGGCGGTGGCCCAGGTCGCCGCGCGCGAACGGATCGACTTTTACGACAAGCGCGTGCAGGAATGCGTGCAGATGCTGGAGGACGAGTACGACCCGTCCGAGCTGACCGATGAAGTGTGGCGCGAACTCAAGCTGCATTACATCGGCATGCTGTCCGGCCACAAGCAGCCGGAGCTGGCGGAAACCTTCTTCAACTCCGTCTGCTGCAACATCCTGCACCGCTCATACTTCCACAACGAGTTCATTTTCGTGCGCCCGGTCGTCTCGACCGAGTACATCGACACTGAAGAAGTGGCGCCGACCTACCGCGTGTACTACCCGGGCAAGGATGGCCTGACTTTCACGCTCAAGCGCATCGTCACCAACTTCCAGCTGAATACTGCGTTCGCCAACCTGTCGCGCGACGTGGCGCTGGTGGAAGAGCGGCTGTCCGACCTGTTTGGCGAGCTGGAACCGAATGCGCAGATCCAGGTCCTTTCGAGCCTGTTTTTCCGCAACAAGGGCGCTTACATCGTCGGCCGCGCCATCAACGGCAGCCGCGAGCTGCCTTTTGTGGTCCCCATTCTTCACAATAAGAACAGGCAGCTGGTGCTGGATGCCGTGCTGACCGAGCAGCAGGACATCGTGCTGCTGTTCTCTTTCACGCGCGCCTACTTCCTGGTCGACATGGAAGTACCGTCGGCCTATGTGCAGTTCCTGCGCAACCTGCTGCCGCTCAAGCCGCGCAGCGAGATCTACACCATCCTCGGCCTGCAGAAGCAGGGCAAGAACGCCTTCTACCGCGACTACCTGCAGCACCTGAAGCACTCGTCCGACCTGTTCGCGATCGCACCCGGCATACGCGGCCTGGTGATGCTGGTGTTTGCGCTGCCGTCCTTCCCATATGTGTTCAAGGTGATCAAGGACTTTTACCCGCCGCCCAAGGAAACCACGCGGGAACAGATCAAGTCCAAATACCTCCTGGTGAAGCACCACGACCGCGTAGGCCGCATGGCCGACACGCTTGAGTACTCCAACGTCGCCTTCCCGCGCAACCGCTTCAGCGAAGAGCTGGTGATGGAACTGAAACACTTCGCCCCATCGCTGATCGAAGAAGAAGGCGACCAGCTGGTGATCAAGCACCTGTACATCGAGCGCCGCATGGTGCCGCTGAACATGTTCCTGTCGCACGCCGACGAAGTGGGCGACGAGGCCGCGCTGGAACACGGCATCCTCGAATACGGCAACGCCATCAAGGACCTGGTGGCGGCCAACATCTTCCCGGGCGACATGCTGTACAAGAATTTCGGCGTCACCCGTCACAAGCGTGTCGTTTTCTACGACTACGATGAAATTGAGTACATCACGGACTGCAACTTCCGTGTCATTCCGGCGCCGCGTAACGAGGAGGATGAAATGTCCGCCGAGCCGTGGTACCCGATCGGCAAGCACGACGTGTTTCCCGAGCAGTTCGACAAGTTCTTGCTCGGCAACGCGAAAATCCGAAAATACTTTATGAAGCACCACGCCGACCTGCTCTCGCCTCACTGGTGGGCCAGGAAAAAAGAGCTGATCGCCAGTGGTGTCATCGAGGACGTGTTCCCGTATCCCCAGCACGTCCGTTTCCGCAACCGAGACTCGCTGCCCGAGGCAGCGAAGCAAGCAACACCATCCCTTTTGGAGACCTTTGAAAATGAATGACCCAATCGTAATCGTCGGCGCCGCCCGTACCCCAATGGGCGCCTTCCAGAGCGACTTCGCCAGCCTGAGCGCCAATGACCTGGGCGCAGTGGCCATCAAAGCCGCCGTCGAACGCGCAGGCATCAAGCCGGAAGCCGTCGAACACGTCTACTTCGGCAACTGCCTGATGGCAGGCCAGGGCCAGGCGCCAGCACGCCAGGCATCGATCAAGGCCGGCCTGCCGGTTTCCGCCGGCGCCGTGACCCTGTCCAAGATGTGCGGTTCCGCCATGCAGGCAGCGATCTTCGCCTACGATGCACTGGCAGCCGGCAGCGCGGAAGTGATCGTGGCAGGCGGCATGGAATCCATGACCAATGCCCCTTACCTGATTCCCAAGGCACGCGGCGGCTACCGCATCGGCCACGGCATGATGTTCGACCACATGATGTACGACGGCCTGGAAGACGCCTACACCCGCGACGCCAAGACCGGCCAGGGCCGCTCCATGGGCACTTTCGCCGAGCAGTGCTCCGCCGCCTACAAGTTCAGCCGCGAAGCGCAGGACAACTTCGCCATCGAATCCGTCAAGCGTGCGCAGGCTGCGCAGGCATCCGGCGCCTTCAATTGGGAAATCGCCCCGGTAACCGTGTCCGGCCGCGCCGGCGACGTGGTGATCGACAAGGATGAAGGCCCGCTGAAAGCCAAGATCGAAAAGATCCCGGCGCTGAAGCCAGCCTTCGCCAAGGACGGCACCATCACCGCCGCATCGTCCTCCTCGATCAACGACGGCGCCGCTGCCCTGGTCATGATGCGCGAATCCACCGCCAAAAAGCTGGGCGCCACCGTGATCGCCAAGGTCACCGGCCACGCCACCAACTCCCTGGTGCCGGAACAGTTCACCACCGCCCCGGTGGGCGCGATCCAGAAGCTGCTGGCCAAGACCGGCTGGAAAGCCAGCGACGTTGACTTGTTCGAAATCAACGAAGCCTTCGCCGCCGTGCCAATGGCAGCGATGCACGACCTGGATATCCCGCACAGCAAGGTCAACGTGCACGGCGGCGCCTGCGCCCTGGGCCACCCGATCGGCGCCACCGGCGCGCGCATCATCACCACCCTGATCGGCGCACTGAAAGCCAAGGGCGGCAAGAAGGGCGTGGCGGCACTGTGCATCGGCGGCGGCGAAGCCACTGCCATGGGCATCGAGCTGGTGTAAGCACGATGGCGCTGGCACTCGTGATCGGCGCCTCGCGCGGCATCGGCCTGGAACTGGTTCGCCAGTACCTGGCCGATGGCTGGCGCGTAATCGCCACGGCCCGCAGGAAGGAAGATGTCGCCATGCTGGCCGGCATGGGTGCCGAAGCCCATAAGCTGGACGTCACGAACGTGGAAGCCGTGGCCGGCATGGGCTGGAAACTGGACGGCGAAGAGCTGGACGTCGCCATCCTGAACGCCGGCGTCTACGGACCGCGCACCGACGGCTTCCCGATGCAGGCGGACTTCGACGCCGTCATGCACATCAACGTACTGGGTGCGATGCGGCTGCTGCCGATCATCGCACCGCTGGTATGCGCCGGGCGCGGCAAGCTGGCCGTGATGTCCTCGCGCATGGGTTCCCTCAGCGAGCGCCAGGGTTCCGGCGGCTCGCTGTACCGCGCCAGCAAGGCGGCGCTGAACTCCGTGCTGGTCGACACCGCCCACCAGTTCGGCCCGCAAGGCGCCACTTGCGTCGCCCTGCACCCGGGCTGGGTGCGCACCGACATGGGCGGCGCCGGCGCCGCGCTGTCGGCCGAAGAAAGCGTGCGCGGACTGCGCCAGGTGCTGGCCGAACTGCCGGCATCCGAACAAGCCGTCTACCGAGACTACGACGGTTCACCGATAGGCTGGTAACAGCCGAGCCCGTGGCAACCCTGGGGTCAGACCCCACGGTTGCCACGGCCCCAGCCGTAGAGAAAGATAACAATGATCCTCAACGAACAACACGAAATGATCCGCGACGCGCTGCGTGCGTTTTCGCAGGAACGCCTGGCACCTCACGCAGCGCGCTGGGACAAGGAGCATCACTTCCCGAAAGACGAGCTCAAAGAGCTGGCCGCGCTGGGCGCCTTCGGCGTCGCCGTGCCGGAAGAACTGGGCGGCGCGGGCCTCGATTACGTTTCGCTGGCGCTGGTGCTGGAAGAAATCGCCGCCGGCGATGGCGGCACCTCCACCGTCATTTCCGTGAACAATTGCCCGGTGTGCAGCATCGGCATGATGTACGCAAACGAGCAGCAGAAGCAGCAATGGCTGCGTCCGCTGGCGCAAGGCGAGATGCTGGGCGCCTTCGCCCTGACCGAGCCACATACCGGCAGCGATGCCGCCGCCCTGCGCAGCACGGCCATCCGCGACGGCGATGACTACCTCATCAACGGCACCAAGCAGTTCATTACCTCCGGCAAACATGCCGACGTGGCAATCGTGTTTGCGGTGACCGACAAGGCCGCCGGCAAGAAGGGCATCAGCGCCTTCTGGGTGCCGACCAATACGCCGGGCTACATCGTGGCCGGCATCGAGCACAAAATGGGCCAGCACTCCTCCGACACGGCGCAGATCCTGTTCGAAAACTGCCGCGTACCGGCAGCGAACATGATCGGCGAAGCGGGCCAGGGCTACAAGATCGCCCTGTCCGGCCTGGAAGGCGGCCGCATCGGCATCGCTTCGCAATCGGTCGGCATGGCGCGCTCCGCATTTGAAGCAGCCCTGAAGTATGCGCGCGAACGCGAATCCTTCGGCAAGCCGATCTTCGAGCACCAGTCGGTACAGTTCAAGCTGTCGGAAATGGCGATGCAGCTGGAAGCCGCACGCCAGCTGATCTGGCATGCCGCATCGCTGAAGGACGCCGGCCAGCCATGCCTGAAAGAGGCGGCAATGGCCAAGCTGTTCGCCTCCGAGATGGCGGAACGCGTCTGCTCCGACGCGATCCAGATCCACGGTGGCTATGGCTACACGGCCGACTTCCCGGTAGAGCGCATCTACCGCGACGTGCGCGTGTGCCAGATCTACGAAGGCACCAGCGATATCCAGAAGCTGCTGATCGCCCGCGCGCTGTAAGGCGGCCCGAGCGAGCCAGCGGCGTCCTAGCACACGAACGAAAATCTGCTCCGTCAATGACAAGTTTCAATCGAGCTCATCCTGTTGATACTTTTGAAATAGAATCTCGGATTTCGGTGCTCTCAAGAAACAGATATGGCAATTCTCGGATGGATCAGACTGGGCGATAAGGCATCGTGCGGCGGCAGCGTGGTAGAAGGTGAGCAGACCAGCTTCAGTCATGGCAAGCCCTACACCTTCCACGGCGCCCGCGACGACTGGCGGATGCCCCCTGCTCTCTACCCTGAACGGTATTGATGGGGTAGAAAACCAGTCCGGACAGGAGTCCCATGCCGCGTTTGTGCCGGACGGCCAGGGCAACTGGCGCGGAATGAACCCGCCGCCTTGCCAGCATGAACAGGGCTACGACGAATATTTCGTGCTCCTGGATGAAAAGAGCGGCACGCCTGCCCGCAACCGCTATTACCGGATCACGCTCGCCACCGGGGCCGCCATTGAAGGCTACACCGATGCCGAGGGCCGCACCGAATATGCGGTCACGGACAAGAGCATGCCATTGAAGATCGAGATCGGTCACCAGCATGAAATTCAGGTTGGGGAATAGCCGTGTCGATCGCTGATATTGCAATCCAGTCCGTCGCCAACTCAAAGACCAGCCCCACGCAGAATAAGCAGGGCAAAGTGTGCTATGCCGATGTGTTCAGGCTGACGGACCTGCCAGCCATCATGGACAGCAAGCAGTGGCCGGTATCTGCCGCATTGATGCGCAAGTGGTTCTCATCTCCAGCACACACCATGAGCAGCGCGGAGAAGCAAGGCAAAACAGATGCGCGCGCTTACCCCGCCAACCTGGTCGATACCGGCACGGTCAAGATGAGCTGGGCGCTATCTTTTCCCCGTATCAAAAACCGCTACGAGCAAATCTTCGGTAGCACAGGCCTGTTCAGCTCCAAGCCAGCTGTTTATGAATCGGCTGCGGCACGGAAGGAATTGATCAAGAAGCTCATCAAGGCAGGCAAATTCGGCCTGAGCAGAGAGGCATACGGGGAACTCGGCGCTTCGGTGCTTGAGGTGAGCGATCTCTGGCAGTTTCAATTCCATAAGATCGGCGGCAGGGAATACAATGCCGCCACTTACGGCGAGGCAGCGGCGCGCGAACTATTCCAGAGCGATCCAGGACTGGATGATATGTGGGGCGCGCTGGCTGATACCCTGTTCAAAATAGCGGCAGCCGGTTTCGTAACGCCCAAGTTGAAAGAGTTTGATACTGGCCTCCAGTGTGGCTTCCAGGCAGAGTATTACGAAGTTTCGATTGATACGATCGGCGTCTACCTGCGCGACACCTATGATTTCAATGGCGACCAGTACCTGGGACACTGGAGCAAGTCTTCCGCCCCTTACATCCGCTTGTTTGCAATGGGTGCATCGCGCGGTTCTTGCCCTAACGATTACGTCGAAGTCAGCAACCAACACTTCCGTAGCCACCGTCAAGTGGCCAACAAAGGCGGAGATCTCCTCATTTTCAGCGACGTAGTGCAAACACGACTGAAAAAGCCATTCACCTTCCGGCCCCGAGGAATTACGACGTATTTCTGGCGAAAAGAATTGATAAAGTGATGAAATTGCTGAAGCGCCCCCTGTTCATACTGGCCATCGTGGCAGTCGTGGTCATCATCCTTCGATTAAACGTAAGCTGGATCCGGCCTGCTTATCCGCCGGGGGCGATCCTCACTAATCCCGCCGGGACTTGTGCCCTGGTTGAATATCAATTCAAAGGCGGCGAGCGATGGAACTGGCTCGATCCATATTCCTTGTTCGTCATGGCCGACGGCGATGCTTTCTACCTCGTCAAGAATATCGGCAGCGGAAAAGTGCTACGGGATTCGAGCGCGACAATTCCATCGATCCCCGCCATTTCCCTGGGCCTGGCGGGGATGGGCAATTCTGTCTTCTATTGGAGCCAGGATGGTACTGTCGCAGCATTTCCCGGCGGCGAAGGGCCATATCATGAATGGACCGGAATCGATGAATGCGCAGGAACCCAGCGCCAGCCGAATCTTTCCAGCCTCGACTGCGCAGCCGACAACAAAACAGCGGCCTGCACGGCGTTACGTGCAAGACTTTGAAACCTGGACCGAAAGACGATTCGTCACCGAATGTACTAAATTGTCCAATTTTGTTGAGGTCTGATCCAGACAGGCATAGCTCCGATAAAATGTCCGCCACAAGGAGATAGTCATGGTTCATGTGATGTTGGTAGAAGACGATGAGCGCCTGGCCGAACTGGTCACGGAGTACCTGGCAGGCTACGAGTTCAAGGTCGACGTAGTGCCGCGCGGCGACGAGGCGCTGCCGCGCTTCAAGGCGGCCAATCCCGACGTCGTGGTGCTGGACCTGATGCTGCCGGGCATGGATGGCATGAAGGTCAGCCAGCAAATCCGCGAAATCAGCGACGTGCCGATCCTGATCATGACCGCGCGCGAAGATTCCTACGACGAGGTGTCGCTACTGGAACAGGGTGCGGACGATTTCATCAACAAGCCGGTGCAGCCGCGCGTGCTGCTGGCGCGCCTGCGCGCCCTGCTGCGCCGCCGCCAGGGCAAGGCGGAAGTGGACCATCTGAGCTTCGGCCAGTTGAGCATTGCCACCAGCGACCGCTCGGTCACCTGGCGCGGCCAGCCCTGCCCGCTGTCGAATACGGAATACAAACTGCTGCTGGTACTGGCGGAATCGGCCGGCACGGTGCTCTCGCGCGATGCGCTGCTGAAGACCATGCGCGGCATTGAATTCGACGGCCTGGACCGCTCGATCGACAACTCGATCTCGAAACTGCGCCGCAAATTCGACGATACGGATGGGGAGAAGATCAAGACCGTCTGGGGCGAGGGTTACCTGTTCTCGCCGTCGGCCTGGAATTAAGTCCGCCTATTCGAACAGCGGGGCGATCGCCAGCGGGGTATTCTGGCTGACGACCTGGCCCTGCGCCGACCAGTCGGCAAAGCGGTAGGTGGCGGTGCGATAAGTGCCGAGCGTTTCGCCATCGAAGGCAGGTCCATCCACTACCGGCAGGGGCGCTTCCCGCAACCCATACTTCGCCTGCACCAACGCATCGGCGCGATTCCCGAACACAAAACGAACACCGCTGCATTTCTTCGAGCCGTACGAAGAATCGATGTAGCGCTGATAGGCCAGCGCCTGCTCGCAGGCCGTACGCAGGTCGGCCGACTCGTAAATGCCATCGTTGCGCGCAATGATCGTGACGCGCGGGGCAAAGCGGTAGCTGGCCATGCGCCGGTTCAGCGCCAGCACAGCGTTGTCGTCATAGGCCGCCTTCAGCAGGGGGAACACGGCACGGCCGGTGGCATCCAGCGGCAGGTTAAGCTGGGTGTTCTTGCCGGTCAGGGTCAGGTGCAGCCCCTCCAGCTGCGCCGCAGGATCGCGCGGGCTGACTTCGTAATGGATTTGCAGGAAATTCTTCGGCTTGCCGTATTTGGCGAACACCACCATCTGCTTGTAGGCGTCGCGATAGCTGACCCACTCCTCCTGCGCCTGGACGGCGCAGGTCACCAGCGCCAGGCAGACAGCCGGCAGCGTGGTGCGGAAGAAGGTCAAGGTCTTCATCAGAATCGGTAAGCCAGGGCGGTGGAAACGGAATAGTTGGTGGCGCGCTCGACCAGCGGGCTGTTTTTTGCATCGCCGACCAGGCGGTTGACGGTGGCGCCGGAAGTCAGCATCCAGCTCGGGCCCAGAGCCCAGTTCCAGCGCACGCCGGCACGCACGTCCTGCACGCCAGCGCCGGGACGGTAGGCGCCAGTGGTGCCGGAGCGCTCGGCTTCTTCCTCGGTCACGCCGAACCAGGTTGCGCTATGCGCGCGGTTGGTCACCGAAACGCCGGCCGAGAGCACGACCGTGTGGTGGGGCGCCACATCAACCATCATGTACTGCAAGGCGGTATGCAGGCGCGCGCCATCGCGGTCCCGGCCGCTGCCATAGGTCAGCGTGTTGGTCAGGCGCAGCTTGGGCGAAAGATAATAGTTGAAGAAACCGCCGGCCACGACGCGGCGCTTGATCACGTCCATATCGCGCAGCCGGTTGGAGTCGAACTCCTCGCTCTCATTGAATTCGCCAGGGCGAAAGCTGGTGTGGGCCATGCGCGCACCGGAGCCTTCGGACACGCCGCTGAAACTGAAGGAGACGCCGTCCCGGTCGCGGCGCGGCGACAGCGCCAGCATCGGGCCGAATTCCATCGATGGGGACTGCGACAGGTGCCAGCCAAGGGCGGTGCCGGATACGAAAATGCCATTGCTCCACTGGACCTGGAGCACCGGCAGGGCCAGGGTGCGGTTATCGCTCGCCCCGTCGTAACGGGGCACGGACTGCACGCCAATGCCGATATACATGTCCCGGCTGCCATCCGGCATCGGATTGGTGGCTGGCGTCTGCGCAGCTACCGTGCTGCAGGCGCTGGCAATGGCGAATAACAGGTACTGTCGCATATTGAAGGTCTACGTTTGGGAATGGCGGACATTGTAATTGCAATACCTTCCCAAGCCGCTAAAACGCTCAGCTCCCTATCTCAAATTCGTTGCGAATTCACCCAAGCGGTAGCGTAATCATATGAAAAACGACCGCCGGAATCCGCCGTGAGCTGTACGCTTTTTGTCGCAAATTTGTACGCCGGATTCGCTGCAGGTCCTTGTTTCTTATACAATACGCCTTGATGAATCGCCTGTTCTTCCGTTTTTTCATACTGGTGATGCTGTCCATCAGTGCGGCGGCATTCATCGTCTATTTCGCGATCAACCGGCTGTTCGGCGACCCCCTCGACTCGATTGCGCGGCGCCAGGCGGCGGCCCAGATTTTCCTCCTTGAGCAGTACATCGACCAGGCGCCGGCCGACCAATGGCTGGACCGCCTGAACAAGGTGCGCGAAGTGTCCGGCGTGCGCTTCGAGCTGGTGCCGCTGGGGGACGTGCGCAAGCAGTTATCCGGCATCGACGCGGCCGGCTTCGAGCGCGGCGACGTGGTGCTCGATATCGGGCGCAAGGCGTTTTACCGGCGCGTCGACCTGATTGGCGAGCGCTATATCGGCAGTAATGAAGAAGCGCTGATAGCGCAGGACCTGCCGATCGATATCGGCTTTGCGCTGTCGATGGAAGCGGTGCGCTACCTGATTGTGGCCCTGGTGCTGCTGATACCGATCGCGGTCTGGTCACGTGCTCACTGGCAGGGACTGCAGCAGCTTTCCGATGTGGCGGACCGGTTCGGTGGAGGCGAGCTGGGCGCACGGGCGCATATGGAGCCCAAGGACAGCATCTACCCGCTGGCGGAACGCATCAACCACATGGCCGACCGCATCGAACGCCTGCTCGATTCGCAGCGCAACCTGCTGCATTCGGTGGGACATGAGATACGCACCCCCATCGCACGGCTGGAGTTTGCGCTGGAGCTGCTGCGCGATGCGGCCGCAAACCCGGCGCTGGACAAGCGCATCAACGCCATGGAAGGCGACCTGCGCGAATTGAAAGAGCTGGTCAATGAGCTGCTTGGCATGACCCGCCTGGATGCCGAGGCGCACCTGGAGCGCCGGCCATTCGATCTCGGATCGGCGCTGGCCCATTGCCGCGAGACCCTGCCGCCCTGCGAAGGCATGCTGCTGGAGATGGAGCTTGGCAGCGCCCTGGGCCAGTTCAGCGGCGACCAGCGCCTGCTGGAACGGGCGGTCGGCAACCTGCTGCGCAATGCGCTCAAATACGGCACGCGCTCGGTGCGCCTGGGCGCGACGCGGATTGGCAACGCGGTGCAGGTGGTGGTCGAGGACGATGGTCCCGGCATCCCGCATGCCGAGCGCGAACGCATTTTCGAACCCTTCTACCGGCTGGACCGCAGCCGCGACCGCAATACCGGCGGCTTCGGCCTGGGCCTGTCGATTGCGCGCAAGGCAGTGCAACTGCATGGCGGCACCCTGGTGGCCGGCAGTTCCGCACTGGGCGGGGCGCGCTTCACGATAACCTTGCCCGGCTAGCAGGCGGTCTTGGTTTGCAGGCGGTGCGGCGCCTTGTTCTGCTCCCCGCGGCCCACCCGCTCGAACTCGGATATGACCTGGGCGCCAAACAGCAGCAGGGTAGCGCCGATCTCCAGGCTGAACATGACGACGATGGCGGTGGTCATCGAGCCGTACACCAGGTTCACCTGCGACAGCGTGGTGAAGTACCAGACCAGCACATGGCGCGCGACTTCCCACAGGGCCGTAGCGGTGGCGCCGCCGATCAGGGCATGCGACAGGGACAGGCGGCCGACCGGCATCACCAGGTAGATAGAACTCAGCATCAGCACCTCGCCAGCCAGGCCGAGCATGTAGAGCAGGACGCCTGACAGGCCGTGCAGCGACCATTCGTAGCCGAACAGTTGCACGCTTTCCTCGCCGATGACTTGCAGGCTCCCTGCCACCAGGGTCATCACCAACGCGCCGATGCCAAGGAACAGGATGTAACAGTAGGGCAGGATGGCCGATACCAGGTAATGGCGGCGGCGCACCATGGCGCGATGCAGGAAGATGAAGCACATGGCGTTTTCCAGCACCGAGAAGGCCAGCGAGCTAAAGAACAGCATCACCATTACCAGGGCCCAGCCCACCAGCTCACGATGGTCGAGGAAATGGCCGACCTCGGCCACCACGGCCTGAGACTGGCCGGGAATCAGCCACTCCAGATAGCGGCCGATAATCTGCAGCAATTCCTGCTGCGGAATGACGTGGGAAAGCGCGACCACCACCAGCATCAGCAGCGGAACGATGGACAGCAGCGAGTAATAGGCCACGGCGCCGGCCAGCAGCAGCCCCTGGTTGGCCCGAAAACCCCTCAGGCACTGGAGCGCGAAATCCAGGGGATGCGCCAGCACATAGGCCACCGCCTTGTGCTTGAGTATTCGCATCGCCCCATTCTACGCCGAAGTCGAAATGTCCACCTTGGGGTCAGGAACGGAAGTGGACATTTTAGTATGGAAAATGTCCACTTCCGTTCCTGACCCCAAGGTGGACATTCCAGTGCTTTAGGTAACTGCGGGCTCGAGCAGGGTGAGGGTCTGGCGTTCGGTGTCGAGGCGGGCGCGGACGCCCATCGGGATGGTGAACTGGTCGCGGATGTGGCCGAAACTGTATCCGGTGACGGCCGGCACTTTCAGGGGCTTGAGGTGCTGGTCGGTGGTTTCGTCCAGCGTCAGCGAGATGTCGCTGTCTTGCGGGCCGCAGTTCTCGCAAATGCCCAGCATGACGCCGGCGGCATTGCCGAACTTCCGGTTGAGGTGAAGCTGCATCATCATGCGGTCGATCCGGTAGGGCGCTTCGTTGACCTCTTCCAGGAACAGGATGCCGCCTGTGTAATTGCTGGCGTATTCGGTGCCGACCAGGGCACTGACCAGGCACAGGTTGCCGCCCGTTAGCGGGCCTTCACATACGCCGGGCACAACGGTGCGCAGCGCGTAGTGCGGTTCCGCCTCCGCCTTGCGGCTGTTTTCCAGCGCCATCGGGATGGTGTATTCGTCTTCCGGCTGCATCAGCACGTTCAGCAGGTGCGTCAGCGAATAGTCGGAAAAGGTCGACGATGCCAGCGGGCCGTGGAACGTCACCAGTCCGACCTTTTTCTGGATCGCCAGGTGCAGCGCGGTAATGTCGGAGTAGCCGATCAGGATCTTGGGATTGCGGCGGATCAGCCCATAGTCGAGGTGCTCCAGTAACTGGATGCAGCCGGAACCACCACGAATCGCCCAGATCGCCTTCACGTCGGGATCGGCGAACATGGCGTGCAAGTCTTCCAGCCGTTGCCCGGGGACTCCGCCATAGTTGCCAAACACCGCTTCCAGGTTGCGGCCCAGCTTGACCTGGAAGCCCAGCGATTCGATGTTCTTGATCGCCTTGGCAACCGCTTCGGCATCGGTGTGGCCGCCGGGGGCAAGCAGGGCTACGGTATCGCCTGTCTTCAGGCGTGGCGGCTTGACCAGGGCCGTTTTCTTCATGGTTGGCTTTCGGGAAACAGGACGGCCGCCTGCCGCCACCCCGGGGAGCGCGGCAGCGGCCAGGGCGGCCGCGACGATTCGGCCAAAACTGCGCCGGGTAATCACATCAGTAGAACTTGTACTTCAGGTTGAGCGCCAAGGAGCGGCCACGGCCGTCTGCCACGCGCGGGTCCCAGCCGGCGCCCACTACCTCATCCACATTGTGGGCGGTGAACGGCGGGTCGGTGTCGAACAGGTTGTGGATGCCGGCCGTGATGGTGGCGTTCTTCAAGCCCGTGTATGTAGCTGAGATGCCGAAGACGCTGTAGTGCTTGATCTTCGGGTCGAAACCGGCGGGTGGCGTGCCTTTACCGCCGTTTGGCAACTGGTCGGCGTAGTGCGACGCGAACTTGTTGTTGAACAGTACACTCCAGTCGCCGCGCGAGACCGTCAGGCCGGCATGATGCTTCCAGCGCAAATAGACGTCGCGGGTGGCGAACTGGCCGACTTGTTCGACGAACGGCTGGCCTTCGAACTCGGCGAATTTGAAGGACTGCATCCAGGTGCCGTCCAGGGTGGCGCTGGTCTTGTAGCCGCCTACTTTGCCATCATGGCGCAAGCCAATGTCGAGGCCGCGGGTTTTCAGTCCGGCAGCGTTAATCCAGCCCGCTTCCACATGGTCGATCACACCGGTCTGCGGATTGCGGATGATGTACTCGTTCAGGTACTGCCAGTTCCTCAGCACCACTTGCGGCGTGCGGTTGAGAATGCGGTCCGTGACGTTGATGGCCCAGTAGTCGAACGAGGCGGTAAAGCCGGCGAAGGGCGCCACCACCATGCCCAGCGTACCCTGCTTGGACGTTTCAGGCTTCAGGCGCGGATTGCCGCCGGAGTAGTAGTTCAGGCGCGGAATGGCGCAGAAAGCCGGGTCGCCCGGATGGCTGGCGCAGCCTTCCTGATCGATAACACCATTCGGCAACTCGCCCAGCAGGCGACCCGAGTAGAGCTGGGTGAAGCTCGGCGCCAGGAAGCCTTCCGAGGCGGAGCCGCGGAACATCAGGTTCTGCGATGGCTGCCAGCGGAACGACAGCTTCGGGTTGGTGGTGGAGCCGAAGACCGAATAATGGTCGCGGCGTACGGCCAGTTGCACTTCCAGGTCTTTGATCAACGGGACAATCATCTCGGCGTACACGGCCTTGACATTGCGGCTGACCCGGTTCTGGTTGGCATTGCCGGGCGCCAACAGGATTCTGGTAGCGTCCACGTCCTGCGCGAACTCATAACTCTCCTTGCGCAGGTCGACACCGGCCGCCATCATCACCGCCCCGGCAGGAACTTGGAAGACCTCGCCCGAGAGCGCGCCATCGAGCTGGGTCATGGTGGTTTTGCCGTGCTGCAGGCGGCCGCGGAACTTGGTCGATTCGATCAGGCGCATGGCTTCGTCGGTCTGGCTCTGGCCGGGCAGCAGCCATGGGTTGATCTTGCCGCTGCCGAGGGCCGAGTAGATCTGGCTGGTCCAGCCGTAGCCGTCGACCAGGTCGGTCTTGGTCGTGCTCTGCGCACGCGACAGGCCGACTTTGTAGTCGTATTTGCCGGCCAGCATGCCTTCCAGCCCGACCAGGCCACGCAGGTTTTCGGTGACGTTCTGCTGGGTCCGATTGCCCCATGGGGTCGAGCGCCATTTATAGATGATCGGCTTGGTCTTGTCGTACGTCGGGATGAACTGCGTCATGTCCAGGTAGTACGGCCCGTTGACCGGGTAGGCGGCGCCGTTGGCCAGGCTGGTCGAGATCTGCACCGGGGTCAATTCGGCAGTCGCCCTGGTGCGCGAGCCCAGCAACTCGGCATACAGCTTGTGCTCCGGACCCAGTTGGAAAGTCGCGCGCGATACGGCGTTGCTGCGCTCAACCGGGAAGCTGATCACATAATCGGCGCCGTAGTCGTAGGCGCAGGAATACCGGGTGCGGGCCGGCGCGGTGATGTCCTTCCACAGCTCGGTCTGGTATTGCGACATGCCGGGAATGCCGCCGCAATTGCCCTGGAAGCTCAGCGGGCTGGCTTGCAGGTAAGTGGTGCTGTCGCCGGGGACCATGAAGCCGGTGCCCAGTGCGGTGCCGGCGCCGGTCAGGAAATTGGCGTAGGGGGTACCGGTGGTGTCCGGCGACAGGCCGCGTTCCGGCTGGAAGCCATTGGCAAAATCGCGCTGCCGCGAGGACAGTTTGTCGTCAATGTCATGCGTCACGCTGGCCATCACGTTCCAGCCTTGCTCGGCCAGGCTGCCGACGCCGCCCAGCAGCGAATAGCGGCGCTGCATGCCGCCGCCCGCTTCGGTGGCGTTATAACTGACGCTCGCCTCGACGCCGGTGTAATCGGTGCGCAGGATGAAGTTGACCACGCCGCCAATGGCGTCGGTGCCGTAGATGGCGGACGCGCCATCCTTGAGGATTTCCACGCGCTGGATGGCGCCCAGCGGAATCGAGTTCAGGTCGACTGCCTTGCCGGAGGCGCCGTGGTTGCCGACGCGTCGTCCATTCAGCAGCACCAGGGTTGCGTTCGGGCCCAGGCCGCGCAGGGAAGCGAAGGAGGCGCCACCGGAGACGCGGTCGGCATCGGCGCCAAACACGTTATTGCCGGAAGTCATATTGTCAGCGCCCGTGCCGTTGGCGGAAATGCTGCGCAAGAGGTCTTGGGTATTGGTGATGCCGGCTTTCTGGATGGCGTCGAAGGTGATGACCTGTACCGGGAGGGCACCTTCGGCTGCCACCCGCTTGATGCTGGAACCCGTGATCTCCACACGCTGCATGGGCTGGGCATCTTGTTGTGCCAATGCCGGACTGACTACCCCGATCAGCGCAATCGTGTGCGCCAGCTTCTTAATCTTCACATGCCTCTCCCAGACAGTTTTCTTGCAGAGTAGCGCTATGAAAAACTTGTCATCCAATGAAAATTACTATTGTGTCTATAACCTAATGTAATGCCGTGGTCACATTGCTTTTGGTTCAATGTCCAGATAGCGCCAGTTGGTCAGCTCGACCGGGTGGCGGTTGTAGTTTTTAAGCCACGGTTGCTGGATATCGGCCGAAATCGGGTGGATCAGCAATACCCAAGGGTTATAGGCGTGGATTAACTGGTTCAACTCGCGGTACAGGACGTTGCGTTCCGGACCATCGCTGAGCTGGCGCGCTTTCTCGTAGCGGCTGTTGTAGCCGGGCAGGTTGAAGCGGGCGTAATTGGCACGGCCGCTGTTGGGCCCCCAGAGCAGCTGGAAGAAGTTGTCGCCGTCCGGGAAATCGGCAATCCAGTTGGTTTCGAACATCTGCACCTTGCCGACGCGGCTGGCCTTGATGATCTCGGTCTTCTTGTCGGTCTTGAAGCTGACCCGGATACCCAGGGCATTCAGGTTTTTGCGCCACAGCTCGTCACGCAGGCGGCCCACCATGGTCGGCTCGCTATGCATCACCAGCGCCAGCGGCTGGCCATTGGGCAGGGTGCGAAAACCGTCCTTGCCGAGCTTATAGCCAAAGCGGTCGAGCAAGGCCCTCGCCAGCCTCGGGTTGTAGCTGACCGGGCTGCGGTAGGCCGGGTCGTAGCCCAGCACGTTTGGCGGCAGCGGGCTCTGGGCAGGGATGGCCAAGCCTTTCTTCAGCAGCGAGATGTCCTCCGGGCTGTTATAACCCAGTGCGATGGCGCGGCGCAGGGCGACCTTTTCCTTGCTGTAGCCGCCGATCACCGGGTCGTCCATGTTCATCCACATGTAATAGGTCTGCAGCACCGGGAAGGGAGACAGCACCATGCCGCGCGCCGCCAGGTCCTTTTTCAGCACCGGCTTGGACGAGGTTGGGTCGAGCACCATGTCGCGCATCGATTCGGGCACCTGTTCGATGTAGTCAAACTCGCCGTTCAGGAAGCCCAGCACGCGGGACTGGTACTCCTCCATGATCTTGACTTCGACTTTGTCGACGATCGGCAATCGCTTGCCTTGCCAGACCTGGTGGTAGCCCTTGTTGGCGGCCAGAGTGATCTTGTCGCTGCGCTTCCATTCTTCGATGACGAAGGGGCCGCTGCCCACGGGATGGTTGCCGACCTGGCTGCCGTAGGCGCTGGTCACCTCTTTCGCCACCGCGCCGGTGGCCGGCAGGGCGAAATAGAACAGCAGGCTGGGGTCGGGCTCCTTCAGGGTCAGGCGCAGGGTGTATTTGTCCACGGCACGCAAGTCGGCCAGTTTGCCTTCGAACATGAAGGACCAGGGCGACTTGAGCGCGGGATCGAGTAGGCGCTCGATAGCGAATTGATAATCATCCGCCGTAACTTCGCGCTTCTTTCCCTTAAAGGCAGGATCGTCGCTGAAGAACATGCCTGGCTTCAGGTGAAAGGTCCAGACCTTGCCGCTGGCGTCGCTGGTCGGCATTTCGCGCAGGCTGCTGGGGACCAGCTTGACCGGGCGCGCCTCGTAGTCATAACGCAGCATCGGCTCGAACAGGTTTTCCAGGAGGCTCAGGCTGGCCAGGTCGGAGGCGACGGCGGGGTCGAGCCCGGTTTCGCCCGTCGACAGGAAGGCGTGCAGGACTTTGTCGGCAGCCAGCGCCGCCGGAGCGGCAGCGGCCAGGGTCAGGGCGGCGGCGAAAGCGCGAAGGTTTTTCATGCGGCGGAGCATATGCCAGTGTGTGGCGATACGCCAGCTTATAACTTTTTTATATGTGCGCAGCGCATACTTTCATCCGCTGGCCCTATACTTTCGCTGCAAAATCGGTCATCCCACTACAAGAAGTACGTCCATGTCCCTTAATTACATCTGGTCCGGGTTTTTCCTCGTAGGCTTCGCCGCCGCCATCATCCAATGGCTGTTCCTGGGCGATACGGAAATCTTCAAGAAGATCATCGACGGCACGTTCGAATCCGCCAAGATGGGCGTGATGGATATCGCGCTGCCGCTGGCCGGGGTCATGACCTTGTGGCTAGGGATCATGAACGTGGGCGAAAAGGCCGGGGCCATCGGCTGGCTGGCGAAAATCATCTCCCCATTCTTCTCGCGCATCTTCCCGGAGGTGCCGAAAGACCATCCGGCCACCGGCCACATGGTAATGAACTTTTCGGCCAACCTGCTGGGCCTCGACAACGCCGCCACCCCGTTCGGCCTGAAGGCGATGGAAAGCCTGCAGACCCTGAACCCGAACAAGGACACGGCCAGCAACGCCCAGATCATGTTCCTGGTGCTGCACACCTCCGGCCTGACCCTGATTCCGCTGGCGATCATGGCGCAGCGCGCCATTCTCGGCGCCGCCGATCCCTCCGATATTTTCATTCCCTGCCTGATCGCCACCTACGCCGCGACCATGACCGGCATCATCGCGGTCGGCATCCGCCAGCGCCTGAACCTGTTCGATCCCGTGCTGCTGGGTTGGATCGGCGGCATGACGGCGGCCATCGCGGCGCTGATTTGGTATTTCACCGCTTTCCTGACGCGCGAACAGATCGAAGTGGTGTCGAAAGTGGCATCGAACCTGATCCTGATTTCCATCATCGCCGCCTTCATCATCGGCGCCCTGATGAAGAAAGTGAACGTGTATGAAGCCTTCATTGAAGGCGCGAAAGGCGGGATCCAGACTTCGCTGACGGTGATTCCTTACCTGGTCGGCATGCTGGTGGCGATCAGCGTGCTGCGCAATGCGGGCGTGTTCGGGCTGGTGATGGATGGCTTCAATTGGCTCTTCAATGCATTGGGCCTGCGCACCGACTTCGTCCCTGCGCTGCCGACCGCGCTGATGAAGCCTTTCAGCGGTTCCGGCTCGCGCGCCATGATGATCGATGCGATGACAACCTACGGCCCGGATTCCTTCGTCGGCCGCCTGGCCTGCATCTTCCAGGGTTCGGCGGATACCACTTTCTACATCGTGGCGCTGTACTTCGGCTCGGTCGGCATCCGCAAGACACGCTACGCGATTTCCGCCGGCCTGATTGCGGATCTCGCGGGGGTCCTGACCGCGATTGCTGTAGCCTACGTCTTTTTCGGTTAAGGACTCAACGATGCGCCGTATGCTTCTCGCGACCCTGTTCGCTGCTTTCGGCACGGCTGCCTGCGCGGCGCTGCCGGAACCGATCGCCGTTCTCGCTGCGGAAAAGGGCATCCCGCAAACTGCCATCGGCGCAGTCGTACTGCGCGGCGACCAGGTGCTGGTTTCGCACGAAGCCGCGCGCACGTTCACCGCTGCTTCGACCATGAAGCTGTTCACCACCCTGGTGGGCCTGGAAGTGCTCGGCCCGCAGTTCCGCGGCCGCACGGAGTTGCGTACCGCCGGCAATGCGGTGGACGGTGTGCTGCACGGCGACCTGGTGCTGCGCGGCGGTGCCGACGGCGACTTCACCGCCGATGCCTTCACCCACATGCTGGAAAAGCTGCGCACCAGGGGCATCCGCCAGATCGACGGCAACCTGGTGCTGGACCGTCAGCTCTGGCAACCCGCCCGTGCCGATGCCGGCGCGCCGCCGTTCGATGAATCGCCCGAGGCCTACTACAACCTGATTCCCGATGCGCTGCTGCTCAACATGAACCTGCAGACGCTCGATATCAGCGCGGACGCGAGATCAATCAAGGCCAGCGTCCTGCCTGAGCTGGACAAAGTGCGCGTGCGTTCAGAGTTGACGCTGGTCGACCGCGACTGCGCCAGATGGGAGGACGGCTGGAAGATCCCAGAGTACGTACGCGAGGGCTCGCACCTGACCGTGGTGCTGAAAGGCACCTTCCCCCGCAACTGCAGCAAGACCAATGTGATCAACATACTGGACCGCACGGATTACGCCGAGCGGCTGTTCCGTGCGACGTGGGAGCGTCTTGGCGGCCAGTTCAACGGCCAGGCGTTCGAAGCCTCCGCCGAGCAGTCGCGCGCCTTCAGCAGCGGTGCATCAACGCTGCTGGCCGAGCATGTCAGCCGCTCGCTGCCCGAGATGATCCGCGACACGAACAAGCTCTCCGACAACGGTCTGGCGCGCACGATCTTCCTGAGCCTGGGCAGCCTGCAGGCCGACCCTGTGCAAGGCAGCCGTCCCCTGCCCGATGCGGCGCCGATGGAAGTCCCGGGCGGCGCGGAGGCAGCGCCAGCACCGATGAGCACCAACGCCCGCGCGGAAATGGTGATCCGCAACTGGCTGCGCGCCCGTGGCATCGACGATGCCGGCATGGTGTTCGAAAATGGCTCCGGCCTGTCGCGCATCGAGCGCTTCAGCCCCGAACAGATGGCTGGCTTGCTGAAAGCGGGGCAACAGTCGCTGTGGGCTCCGGAGTTTCTCACCAGCCTGCCCATTGCCGCCATTGACGGCACCATGAGGCGCCAGTTGAAGGATAGCCCCGCCGCCATGCGAGCACGCGTGAAGACAGGAAGCCTCAAGAATGTCACCGCAATCGCCGGCTACGTCCCGGACGCCAATGGCCAGCAATGCATTGTGGTCGTCATGGTCAACCATGACCGCGCCGGCAATGGTAATGGCCGCGCCATCGTAAACGGGATGATCGACTGGGTTGCACGCATCGGAGGACAGCAGTAATGGCACGGCAAAGTAAAGGCGTTTCTACCGCAATTCTGGGGATGGTCGTCGCGGTCGCGGCATATTGGTACTGGTCGCCGCTGCTCGTTGTTCGCCAGATGAAGGAAGCGGTACGCGTGCATGACGTGGAAGCTTTCAATAGCCACGTCGATTTCCCGGCGCTGCGCGAAAACATGAAGGATGGCATAGCCGGCAAGCCGAGCGACGATGTGTTCAGTGGCTTTGGGCGGCTGCTTGGCGGCGTTGTGGTGGACGCGCTGGTGCGACCGGAGGCGGTGATGTTTGTGCTGGAGCATGGCGACTTCGCGAAGAAGCGCGATGGGCGTCAGGAAGACCGCGGCGCGCGCGAGTCCGGGCGCGAAACCGGCGAAGAGCCGTCGTCCGGCGAGGCGAAGCCGAAGTGGGTGGCCGAGCGCGAAGGCGTCAACCGCTACATCGTCCGCAACGACAAGATCGCGCTGGTCTTTGTCCGCAATGGCTTTGCGGACTGGAAGCTGTCCGAGCTCCGCTTATGATGCACGCAGCACCTTGCGCGTCGCCCAAACGATCGGAAGGCCGAACAGGAAGATATGCGACATGAGGTCCATGCCCCATGAGAAGGCGTTGAACGTCACCGGACGCGGAAACGCCGACAGCGGCAGTACTACCAGCCGCATCGCGAGAAACACCAGCAGGCCGTAGCCGACCGCCGCCGGCAGCGGCTTGCGCGCCAGCGCAGGCATGCGGCAGGCCGCGAAGAAAAAGGTCGCCATCCACGCAAAACTCAGGGCGAAATGGCATGCCAGGCCGAATGCGGCGGCAGGTGCGCCGCCGGTGAAGGCCGCCTTTCCCAGCGCGCCGCTCGCCACCACTTGCAGCAGCCGTTCCGGCGGCATGCCGTGATAGCCGGCGAAGCCAATCGCAAACAGGATGTCCAGCAAACCGGCCAGCGCGCCGCCAGTCAGGATTGCTCGTGTGGCAGACCAGGGCTGCTGCATGGCGGGTGTCTCCTTATAAGACTTTCGTGTAATCACGGCGCACCAGTACGCGGTCGCCGCAGTCGAAATGCCACCATTCGCTGTTGATGCCTGCGAAGCCTGCCTGGAGCATCGCATCGCGCAGCAGCTGGCGGTTGGCGACCTGCGCGGCGCTCAGCTCGCCGCTGGCGAGGTGCCGCGCTTCGAGAACGGGATGGGACATTTCCGTCATGTCGTCGAAGTCCGTTCCCATGTCGAGCTCCTGTCCGGATGGATCGAGGATCGTGATGTCGACTGCCATGCCGAAGGAATGGATCGAGCCGCGTTCCGGCGGCGCCAGGTACATCTGCAAGCTGGTGCCGGCCAGTGCATCCCACAGCTGTTCCTGCACCCGGTGCGGGCGCAGGGCATCGAGCAGCAGCGGCGTGTGGCCGGGCGCCCTTCGTGCCATGTAGCCCACAACGCGCTCGATGGCGGCAGCCGCCTCGCGGTGCAGCCAGGCGCAGTCGAGCGGCGAATACAGGTCCCGGCCGACGAAGTTGTCCACACCGGCGTAACGCAGGTCTATAGCGATACCGGCGATGGTGTGCAGGTGGCGGAAATCCGGATTGCCGGGAACGTCTTCGCTGCGGATGGTGTGGCTCATTGCTGTCCTTGTTCGAGACAGGCACGCGCCATGCCGGCGATGGAACGGGCCAGTTGGCGGGCGCCGTGCGACAGCGGCGCGTGGCTGTTCGTCAGCAGGAATAGGTGGATCGGAATGGCCGGCGCCCATTGGCGCTTCTGGACTTTGGCCGGGTCGGCCGAAGCGGCCGTAAACGGGTCGACCACGGCCAGTCCAGCGCCGGCTTCCACCAGCGAGCGGGCAATCTGGTACGTCTGCACCGTGGTACGGAAGTTGGGCTGCATGCCCTGCGCCTCGCAGGCAGCCACGATCATCTCGCCCAGCGGATCGTTGTCGGCATGTCCGATCAGTTCACCGCTCAGGCCTTCCGCCGTCAGCGGCAAGCCGGCTTCGTCACAGCCCCAGGTGCCGGCCGGTGCGATCACCGTCATCACGCCTTGCGCGATCGGCTCGGCGACGATGCCGGGGTGGCGCGGGTCCTGCAGCGACAGCGCCATGTCCGCTTCGCCCAGGCGCAGCGTGTTGACGATCTCGGAGGTGTGGTGGGTGGCCAGTTCGCAGCGGGTGTCGGGGAATTCCTTGCGCCACTCGCGCATTGCCTGCGGCAGCACGCTGATGGCGATGGTCGGCGTCGACACCAGCCGCACGGTTTCGACGGCGCGGCCTTTCAGGCTGGCTGCCAGGCGACGGATGCCCTGCAGGTCGCGGTGCAGTTTCTCGGTTTCGGCAAACAGGCGGTGCGCTTCCGGCTTCGGGTACAGCTTGCCGCGCACGCGTTCGAACAGCGGCATGCCCAGTTGCAGTTCGGCGTGCTGCAGCACCTTGGTCACGGCCGGCTGCGAGATATGCAGCACCTGGGCCGCGCCGCTGATGGTGCCGACCTGCATGATGGCGTGGAAAACTTCGATGTGGCGCAGCCGCATGGTCCTGGTTCCTCTTCCTCGGCGCTGCAGTCCCTCGCCCGCAGCATGTTGGCAGGATAGGGGAAAGCCGGCGGCCGTGCAAACCGCCTTACTGTTTGGGCTTGGGCGCGGTCAGCACGTCGAGGATGGCGGCGGATTCGGCGTCCGGCACGCCGTCCCATTTGCTGTTGCGGTACTTGGCCTGGAAGGTCACCAGCACATTGTGGGTTTCCGGATCCAGCAGGCCGGTCTGCGGCGTGGCGTAGCCGTGCAGGGCCAGCTTTTGCTGGAACCAGGCGATGTCCGGCAGCTGGGCCTCGTATTGCGGGCGCGCGGCAGCCACGGCGTTGGCATCCGGCCAGGCGATCAGGCCTTCGTCGGCCAGGCGCTTCCACGGGAACAAGGGGCCCGGGTCCTGCTTGCGCTGCGGTGCGATGTCGGCGTGGCCGAGGAAGTTTTCCGGCGCGATCTGGTGGCGCTCCTTGATCTGCTTGAGCAGGGCAACCAGCTGGTCCATCTGGCGGTCGGTGAAGCCGTACCAGTGGCGGCCGTCGGGCATGTCCTTGAAGCCGGGGTTGACGATTTCGATGCCGATCGAGCTGTGGTTGAGCGCCGTGTAGTTTTTCCAGCTGCTCAGGCCGGCGTGCCAGGCGGCGCGGTTTTCGTCGACCAGGGCGTAGACCCGCGGCTCATTCTCGTCGGTTACGAGGTAGTGGGCACTCACCTCCTTTTCGGTCAGCAGTTTGATCGACAGCGGCAGGTCGGCCACGGTGTAGTGGAGCACCACAAAGCGCACGCGGCTGCTCTGCCCCTTGGACGTCAGCGAATGGTCGATGTTCGGCAGCGGAGCAGCGCAACCGGTGAGCAGGACGATCAGGGAAGCAAGCAGCAGTTTTTTCATAGTTTCCTTAGTTGCGGGGCCGGGCGGCCATCCTGGCAGCGGCATGATGCGGCCTGGCCGTGCGTTTTTGCAAATGGAAGCCGGGCGGCAAGTCGGCGCGCATGGCTTCGAATATCAGGGGGTGCAGTTCGGCGGCGCGCCCGGACAGGACAATGGGCCGCTCGCCAAAGCGCGTGACCAGCGCCAATGCCAGCCTGGCCAGTTCGCGCCCGGCCTGCAGCAGGATGTGGCGGGCAGCCGGGTCGGCGCCGGCGCTCATGGCAACGGCCAGCGCCAGCTTGCCGATGGCGCCGCGCTCCTGGGTGTACATGAAATTGCGCGAGAAGGTCCAGTCGCTGCCGCCAACATGATCGAACACCGCATGAGCCATCGGCGACTCTTCCCAGGCGCCGGGCTGCTCGTCCTCGCCGCGCCAGATGCGGCGCATTGCTTCGCGGGCGATCCAGAAACCGCCGCCGGCATCGTCCAGCATGACGCCGCGGCCGCCGGCCCGGTGGAATTCGCCCTGTTCGTCGATAAAGGCGGCAATCGAACCGGTGCCGGCGTACACCAGGTAGCCCTGGCCGGGCTCAAAAGCGTCCAGGTAGGCCACTTCGATATCGTTGCAGAGGGTAATGGCGTCCAGGCGCACGCCGAGCAGGCTGGACAGCCAGTCCAGCAGCACATTGCCGTCGCCGCCGAATCCGGTCAACCCGGCGCAGACGCGCAGCGGCTTGCCGGCTTCCAGCACCTCCTGCGCCAGTTGGCTGAAGGTCGCATGGACCAGTTCGCGCCCGGCCGGCTTGGCCATCATCAGGGCGGACAGTCCGGCGACCGTGCCTTCGGCCACGATCTCGCCTGCCGGGTCGGCCAGCGCCCAGCGTGTTTCCGTGCCGCCAGCATCGATTCCCAGCCCTAAGGTACGATCGGTGTCAGGTTTGCCCATGATCTGTCGAGTGTACGTTGAATCGCTGACATCTTTGCATGAAAGCGTGTTCGACACTCATTCCAAAAAGTTATAAGGCAGCGGAAACTCGTGGACTTTCGTTACCTAAGCAATCGACCGCCGACACCACCACGCTACGGGCGGGCACGCCGTTATCGTCGGTCAGCACCACCTCGCTGCGGCCGGCGGGAACGACATTGAAACGCCACTCCTCGCCGTAGCGCGCCCAGATCGCATGATGGGTGGCACGGCCGGCGTTGGCCAAGGCGACTGCCAGGCCGCTGGCATGGCGCTTGACCGACACCATCGGCGCCGGTGGCGCTTCGCTGCCCAGCCAGGGAGAGGCGGGCACCAGGGCCGGTCCCTGGTAGCTGGTGGCTTTCAAATGGTCGCTCACGCCTTTACGGTTTTGCATCAGGGCCGCGATGCTGAAATGGATGTGGCCATTGGCATTTCCGCGGCTGCGCATGACGCCGACCTGCTGCACGATTTCGTCTGCGCTGAAGGACTTGCTGCTGTCGTCGATGCGGCTGGTGTACAGGCCGGGCCAGATATGGCGGCCGCGCTTGTTCTGCCCCAGCCAGTAATCGAGCAGCACGGGGAAGGCTTGCGGCTGCTGGGCAATTGGCCAGTAAAGCTGCGGGGCCAGGTAATCGAGCCAGCCGTTCTGCAGCCACAGTTCGGCATCGGCGTACAGCTTGTCGTACTGGCTGAAGCCCTGGATGCCGGGCGGGCGCCGGTCGGGGCGGCCGATGCCGAAGGGACTGATGCCGAAGCGCACCCAGGATTTTTCCTTGTGAATACCGGTGTAAATCGTTTCGATCAACTGGTTGACGTTCTGGCGGCGCCAGCTGGCGCGGTCCAGGGTGCCGCCGCCCTGCAGGTAACGCTGGTAGGGCGCGCTGTCGGGGAAGTCCAGCTCGGGCTTGCTGCCGTTCGATGGCGCATCCAGCGCCGCCTCGCCGCCGTTGGCGCCGGGTGCTTCGATCGGGTAAGGGTAGAAATAGTCGTCGATGTGGACGCCGTCGATGTCGTAACGGCGCACCACGTCCAGGATCACCTCCAGCGTTTGCTGGGCGGCCGCTTCCTCGCCCGGGTCCATCCACTGGAATTTGCCGTACTGGCGCACCACCTGCGGCCTGGTGTTGGCGACATGTTCACGTGCGTTCGGCGTGCGGGCGGCGGAATGGCGGGCACGGTATGGGTTGAACCAGGCGTGCAGCTCCAGCCCGCGCGCATGCGCCTGCGTGATCCAGAACGCCAGCGGGTCCCAGGCCGGTTCAGGGGCCTTGCCCTGCTGGCCGGTCAGGAATTCGGACCACGGTTCAATCCGGGACGGGTAAATGGCATCGGCGCTGGGGCGCACCTGCAGCACGATGGCGTTCAGATGCAGCGACTTGGCGCGGTCGAGGATGGCGAGGGCTTCCGCCTGCTGGCGCGCCGGGGGCAGGTTGCTGCGGCTTGGCCAGTCGATATTGGCGACGGTCGACACCCAGGCGGCACGGAATTCGCGCGGTGCCGCAGGCGGCTGCTCGCCGGTAATGCGCTGCGGCACCGGTGCAGCAGCTGCGCCAGCGGCCGGCGGCGGCGGATTGCCGCCGCCGCCACCTGTGGGTGGCGCCGCAGCTTGGCCGGCGGCTGGCACGGTCGGCGTCGACGAACACGCCCCCATTAATGCGGCCACGCCGGCCGCGGCGGCGGCTATGGTGAGCCGCCTTTTCGCATTAAAAGCCAAAACCTTATCCTCACTTCAGCAGGAGACGTATTCTACCTATTCCCGGCCAAACTCCGGATCTATCTTGATCAGGGCGGTCATGATGAAGGCCGGTATGGTTGCCGTGCAGACATAAATAAAGAAGTGCTGGTAGCCTAGATATTCCTGGATCGCACCGCTGGCCATCTGCGGCAGCATCATGCCAAGTGCCATGAAGCCGGTGCAGATCGAGTAATGCGCCGTCTTATGCTCGCCCTGGCTGACCATGATCATGTACATCATGAACGAGGTGAAGCCGAGGCCATAGCCGAACTGCTCCACCGCCAGGCAAGCCGAGATCCAGGCGAAGTCCTGGGGCTGGGCCTGCGACAGGTAGACGAAAATGAGGTCGGGAATATGGATCGCAACCGCGAAAGGCCACAGGCAGCGCTTGAGGCCGAAGCGCCCGATCAGCCAGCCGCCCGCCAGGCCGCCGAGGATCAGGCCGATGATGCCGATCGTGCCATATGCGATCCCCACGTCCGCCGTGCTCATGCCAAGGCCGCCTTTTTCCAGCGGGTCCTTCAGGAAGGGCACCACCATCTTCAGCAACTGCGACTCGCCGAGGCGGAACAGCAGCAGGAACAGCAGGATGACGACAATGCCATCCTTGCGGAAGAAGGCAGCGAAGGTCGAGAAGAACTCCCGCATCGGCGCCGAGGAATGCTTGGCAGGCGCATCTTCCGCCGGCCTTGGCAGCACGAAGAAGTGGTAGATCGCCAGCGCCAGGAACACCGCCGCGGTCACACCGAAAGTGATCGCCCAGGCCATGTGCGGGTTGCCGTGATACTTGATGATTTCCCCCGCCAGGAACAGCAGGCCGCCATTGCAGGCCACGTTGGCCGCACGATAGAAAGTGCTGCGCACGCCGACGAACTCCGCCTGCTGCTTCTGGCGCAGGCCAAGCATGTAGAAGCCGTCCGCGGCGATATCGTGGGTGGCGGAGCTGAACGCCATCAGCCACATCACTCCCAGGCTAAGCTGGAAAAAATTCGATAGCGGCAGCGTGAACGCGACGGCGGCCAACGACACGCCCAGCACCATTTGCAGGATGGCGACCCATGAACGCTTGGTGCCGAACATTTCAATCAGGGGCGACCACAGCGGCTTGATCACCCACGGCAGATAAAGCCAGCCGGTGTAAAACGCCATTTCCGTGTTGGAGATGCCAAGGTCTTTGTACATGGCCGTGGACAAGGCCATGACCACAAAGTAGGGAATACCCTGGTTGAAATACAGTGTCGGGACCCAGCCCCAGGGGCTGCGTTGCTGCGCTCGATCCATTACGTCCTTTCTGATCGGCCGGAGACGAGCGCAGGGCGGATCAAATGGTAAGTGCGCCGCGCACGCTGCCCCTGGCCTGGTCCAGCAAGCCTGCCGCCTGTTGTACCGTGGTTTTCTTTAACAGGGCGACCACCGCCACCTTGACGTGGAAGCCGCACTGTTCCAGCGCTGTGCGGGCTGCCGCTTCATCGGCACCGGTGGCGTGCATGGTCAGCCGCACCGTGCGCGCGAACAGCTTCGCATTGGTCGGCTTCAAGTCTACCATCAAGTTTCCATAAACCTTGTTCAGGCGCACCATGATGGCGCTGGAAATCGTGTTCAGCACGATCTTTTGCGAAGTCCCCGCTTTCAGCCGCGTGCTGCCGGAGATAATCTCGTGGCCAGTGTCGAGGGTGATGCCGATTTCCGCTTCCTGCGTCACGGGCGAGCCGGGATTGTTGGCAATGCCGACGGTCAGGGCGCCCGAACTGCGCGCGGCCCGCACAGCACCCAGCACATAAGGCGTGGTACCGGATGCGGCCAGCGCCAGCACGACGTCATGCTGGCCCGGCTCCAAAGCCAGCAGATCGCGCGCGCCCTGTTCACGGTCATCTTCCGCTCCCTCCACCGCCCTGAACATGGCTTCCGTGCCGCCGGCGAGAATGGCAACGGCACGCTCGTACGGCCAGGAGAAGGTGGGATGGAGTTCGACGCTGTCGAGCACGCCGAGCCGGCCCGAAGTACCGGCGCCGATATACAGCAGGCGCCCGCCGGCTTCGATGCGGGGTACGGCGGCATCGACGGCCCGGGCGATAGCGGGGATAGCGGCGCGCACGGCTTGCACCGCATCGAGCTGGTCATCGGCAAAGGCAGCGACCAGCTGCTCGGTGGGATATTGGTCCAGCTCGCGATGCCGGGAACTGGGCGTTTCGGTCTTCAGCATAGATCGAGTGTAATGCCAAATCGCCGGGCCAGCCCATGACGGGACTTGCGGCAGCCATGCTCCCAGCTTATGCGGCCCGGCGCATTTCCGCCACGAAGTCGTAATGGTCGCTGCGGCAGTAGGAATGCGTGAGCTCGATCGCCTGGCCCGACTCAAGATAGGCGATGCGGGTAATAAACAATACGGCCTGGCCTTCCGGCACTTCAAGCTGGCGCGCCAGTTCAGCGGAAGCATTCATGGCGCGTATGTGCTGCAGCGCGCGGGCGGGTCCCTTGCCGACCGAGTCCAGGTATTGGTAAAGCGAATCGCCGATCAGCTCCGGATCGGGAACGATGGTTTGCGGCAGTACCGACACTTCATAGGCCATCACCACGTCATCGGCCAGGCGCAAGCGTTCCAGGCGCGCCACGCGGGTATTCGGCGACAAGCCCAGGCTAAGCTGTTCGTCGGCGCTGGCCGCGACAATCGCGCGCTTGAGCCAGCGCGAACCCGGCTTGTAGCCGCGCTGCGAGAGTTGTTCCGAGAAGCTGGTCAGGTTCGACAGCGGTTGTTCGATGCGCGGTGCGATGTAGTTGCCCGAACCGCGGCGGCGCACTACCAGGCCCTGGTCGACCAGCTGGTCGATGGCTTTGCGGGCGGTGACGCGCGAAACATTCAGCAATTCCGAGAGGGTCCGTTCGGAAGGAAGCGCCTGGTCAACCTGGTAGCGTCCGTTTCGAACATCGTCGCTCAACTTGCGGGCAATCTGCATGTACAGCGGCGAATTGTCTTGTTGATCTGGTTTGAATTCAACGCTGGTGAGGCTCATTACATTTCTCCTATAGCTGCTAGTGTAATAGCGAAAGAGAAATCACGCTGCTCTTTTCATTTAGGTTTAACGGCCGATACACCGGGGTTATAGGCAGATAATCAGTTTTCATTAGCAGGCCGAAAGGAGCGCACCGTATGCTGTTGGCAAACGGAGGATGCATGCAACAAAGGAGGCGCGCCTTGATCGGCGTCATACTGGCAGGCCGCATCGGCTGCGCGGCGGCCAGCAAGCTGGATGCGGAACTTGCGGCCATCGTCAGCGATGCGCAGCGGCCGCTCGCGGGCCTGTCGGTGCTGGCGATCCGCGACGGCAAGGTGGTTTATCAACAACAATTTGGCTTGCGCCGGCTTGATACGGCAGGCAGCGGCGACACCGCGCCGGTGACGCCGCAGACCATGTTCCGCATTGCATCCATCTCCAAAATGATGACCACCTTCGGCGCGATGATGCTGGTCGAAGAAGGCAAGCTCAGGCTCGATACCGACGTCAGCGAGTACCTGGGCTTTGCGCTGCGCAACCCAGCCTATCCCGCGCACGCGATCACGCTGCGCCATTTGCTGAGCCACACGTCGACGCTGCGCGATGACGGCGGTTACGCCTGGCCCGCCGGCACGGCCTTGCGCGAGGTGCTGGTCCCGGCAGGGAAGATGTGGGGGCGCGATGGCGAACCCGGCCAATATTTCGCCTACGCCAACCTGAACTGGGCGGTTATCGGGACCGTCATGGAGCGTGTCACGGGCGAGCGTTTCGACCGCCTGATGCAGCGCTTGCTGCTGGCGCCGATGGGACTGCGCGGCGGCTACAACCCTGCCGAATTCAGCCGCAAGGAAGTAGCCGATACCGCCACGCTGTACCGCCGCCGTGCGCGCGACAGCGAAACCTGGGACAGCAAAGGGCCCTGGATTGCCCAGGTCGACGATTTCGGCGTGACCGCGCCGCAGGCGCCGCCAGGCCTCGGCAACTATGCGGTCGGCACCAATGCCACGCCGTTCAGCCCGACCGGCGGCATGCGCATGTCGGCCGGCGACATGGGCAAGGTCATGCTCATGCTGATCAATAATGGCCGCCATCGCGGCCGGCAGATTCTCCAGCCGGCATCGCTGGCCCTGATGTTCGGCGAGCAATGGCGTTTTAATGGCAGCAATGGCGCTACCCTGAAAGGGCTCTACCATAGCTGGGGGCTGGGCGCGCAGCGCTTTGCCGACGTGCGGGGCAATATGGGCGGCATGCCGCAAGACGGCCGCTTTCGTGCGGTCGGCCATCTGGGTGAGGCTTATGGTCTGGTTTCGACCTTTGCCGTGGACCTGGAAAAGAAGCAGGGCATCGTCTCCCTGATCGGGGGCTTTGGCAGCGACCCGGATGCCGACCCCGGCCGGGATTCCGCGCACACTCGTGCGGAAGAAAAGATCCTTGATGCAATTTACCAACGCGCCATCCTGGGCCGCGGCGACTGAACTACAATATACCTAATTTGCCACATGGAAACATGACCCTTACGCTTTTGTTACCTGTGGAATCCGGAGACTGAATGACGAGAGCACGGCAAGTGGTGGTGGTTGGCGGCGGCGTAGTCGGCCTGGCGTCAGCGTGGTGGCTGCTGGAAGCAGGCTTCCGCGTGACGCTGCTCGAACGCGCCCCGACCGTTGCCAGTGCTGCAAGCTATCGCAACGGCGGCCAGCTTAGCTATCGCTACGTCTCCCCGCTGGCCGACGAGGGCGTCCCCAAAAAGGCCCTGCAATGGCTGTTCGAGCGCGACGGCCCATTCCGCTTCCGTCCCGAAGCCGATTACCGCCAGTGGCGCTGGATGGCCCAATTCGTGGCCAACTGCAAGGCGGAAGTGAATGCCCGCACGACTGCCAAGCTGCTGCAGCTTGGCGAGTTGAGCCGCCTGTCCCTGTCGCTGCTGGAACTGAGATTGCCGCTGTCGGAATTCAACTGGCGCAATGCCGGCAAGCTGGTGGTGTATCGCAGCGAAGGCGCCTTCAAGGCGGCGCTGGACAAGCCCGACAGCGATGAAAACCGCGCCGTGCTGTGGGGCCGGGATACGGCCCGCATCGAACCGGCGCTGGCGCAGATGGCGCCCAGGCTGGCCGGCGGCATTTTCAATCCCGGCGAAGCGGTGGCGGATTGCTATGCCTTCTGCCTGGCGCTGGAAAAGCGCATCCACGCCCACCCTCGCTTCGAGCGCTGCATGCACACGGCGGCGCGCACCATCTTCGTTGAACATGGCAAGGTAACGGCGATCGAGACCGACGCCGGCTGGCTGTCGGCCGACCATTACGTGCTGGCCGCCGGCATCCAGAGCCGCGACCTGGCCGCCACGGCCAACCTCGACCTGCCCATGTATCCCTTGAAGGGCTACAGCCTGACGGCGCCGATCCGCGATGAACATGTGGCGCCCAATATCAGCGTGACCGACTTTGAGCGCAAGACGCTGTATGCCCGGATCGGGAATGAGCTGCGCATTGCTGCCATGGTCGACATGGTGGGCGAAAGCACGCGCATCGACCGCCGCCGCATCGCCAGCCTGTCACGCCAGGCGCGCGAATCGATGCCGAATGCCGCCGACTACGACAAGGCAGAGGCATGGGCCGGCCTGCGTCCGGCCACCCCGAACAGCGCTCCGATCATCGGTCCCACCCCTTACCCCAACCTGTGGCTGAACGTCGGCCACGGGCCGCTGGGCTTCACCTTCGCCTGCGGCAGCGCCAGCCTGCTGGCAACCCTGATGCGCGGCAAGGAGCCGCCTTTTGAGCTCGACTGCCTGGGCTACAAGGCGTGACGCCAGAAGGCGCTGGTTTCCCTCATCGTTTGGTCCTCCGTTTGGCGTTCTTCCAGCGCAGCGCGTGAAGAGTTGAGATGATCGATGAGGTCTGCGATGGCGGTCCGCTGCAGCGGTGTGCAGTATGCCCGGAAATTTGATGCGGACGACAGGTGGATTTCCAGCGTGTCGCCATACCAGCCGTACTCCCAGGTTGGCGGCGCCATGGCCAGGCGCGCCAGCGCCGGCATATAGTAGGCCAGGCCAGCCGGCGAACAAAAGCTGATCGGCTGCCAGCAAATATTGCCGACATCTTCAATCGCCAGCGTCGAGCGATCGCGCTGGCGCAGGAGCTGGTCCTGTTCGGCACACTCCTCGCCAAGCGTATAGTCCGTAAAATGCTCCGGCCGCGGCGTCTCGCCGAAGGCGGCGTCGATCTGGCGCAGTAAATCCGCGTCAGCCTGCATCGTGCATCCGCAGGTATGCTGCCGGCACGGATTCGGTCAGCCAGACACCGTTTTCCGAACGGTAGAACAGGTGGCCATTGCGTGCCATCTGGCCGGATTCCACAGTCAGGACCGCAGGCTTTCCATGCCGGCTGCCTACTTTTTCAGCAGTTTCCAGGTCGGAAGAGAGGTGTACATGCTGGCGGGAACCCGCATGCAGGCCGCTCTCGCGGATCGAAGCCAGGAAACGCGTGGCGGTGCCGTGGTACAGGCGCTCCGGCGGGGATTGAGGTGGCAGGCCAAGCGCGATATCGAAGGAGTGGCCCTGGTTGGCCCGGATTTTCGTGCCATCCGCACTGATCGCGAACCGCTTCTTGTTGTTGTTTTCGACGATGGATTCGATCTGGGGCCGGCTCAGGTCAGTCCCGCGCGCGTGGGCAAGGGCAATCAGTTCGTCAATCGACGCCCATCCATTTTGGTCCAGTACGAGCCCGATTTGTTCTGGTTTGTGGCGCAAGACCAGGCTCAGGAACTTGCTTTTGCTTACTTCATTCATGCCGACATGTTAGCACCTGGCACTGTCGACTTTCTTTACTATGCAGCAGGGCGGAACTGTCGGCCGCGCAGGAGCAGGAGGGCCAAGCCCAGGCCCAGCAATGCGAACGTCCCCGGCTCAGGCACCGCCACCACCACGGGCGACTGGACCGGAGGCTCGATGAGCGGGGGCGTGCCGGTTTGCCCGGTTGGCGCCGGAGGCAACTGCGGGCCCGGCGCGCCGGCTGGCGGCTCTGCCGCAGGCAAGGGCGGCGGCAAGCCCCTGAAAGGCGGCGGCCTGCGATGGAAATAGGACGCCGGCGGCTGGCTGTAGTTCATGTAGCTGAAATGGATACTGTTGACGGTATAGGGCGACGGTGTCGATATGATGGGCTCCGCCAGCGCCGGCCCTGCTGCCAGGACAGCGCAGGCCAGCAGACAAGTCTTGACCACGGCATCAGCTTTCATTTTTGCGCTCCAGATCGGGTTGGCGACTATTTCAAGCTTGACGATGCATTAACCATACCTGCGGCTAAGTGCCTGATTCAGCAAGCTCCTCCCGCTCCGTCCAGGCCAGGCGTAAAGAATGGCGACGCGAGACTGCCGCGGGAGCGTTTGGCCGCGCCTGCCCCGAAAGTCACGCCGGCCGGCGATATGGCGGATAATGGCGGGATGTCCAAATCCAAGACCCCTGTCGGCTGCCCATGCGGCGGTCCTTCTTTTGAGGCTTGCTGCGGCCCTTTTATCGAAGGGAAAGCCCTGCCGCAGACGGCTGAGCAGCTGATGCGCTCGCGGTATGCCGCCTATACGCTGCGGAACGAGCCGTATTTATTGTCGACATGGCATGCAAGTACCCGCCCGGCCGAGCCAATTATTAACCCGGACGAAAAGCTCCAATGGCTGGGACTTGAGGTAAAATCTGCTTTACGTTTACGTCAACGTAAAGCAGAAGCCCGGCCGAACGAGGATTTTGTCGAGTTCGTCGCCCGCCTGCGCGTGAATGGCCGCGGCCAGCGCCTGCATGAGCTGAGCCGCTTCCTGCGCGAACCGGGCGAGGGCGGCCTGCGCTGGTTTTACGTCGACGGCGAATTTCCAGAATAAGAGAAGAGGAAGAGACAATGCCGCATATCGAAAGCAAACTCAATCCGCGCAGCGAGGACTTCAAAGCCAACGCCGACGCCATGCAAGCCCTGGTCGACGACCTGCGCGCCAAGGTCGCGAAAGCGGCGCAAGGCGGCGGCGAGGCGGCCTGCGCCAAGCATGTGGCACGCGGCAAGCTGCTGCCGCGCGACCGCGTACAGATGCTGCTCGATCCCGGCACGCCCTTCCTCGAATTCTCGCAACTGGCGGCTTTCGATATGTACGACAACGCCGCTCCGGCAGCGGGCGTGATCACCGGCATCGGCCGCGTCAACGGCCAGGAATGCGTGATCGTCTGTAACGACGCCACCGTGAAGGGCGGCACCTACTACCCGATGACGGTGAAAAAGCACCTGCGCGCGCAGGAGATCGCGGAGCAGAACAACCTGCCGTGCATCTACCTGGTGGATTCGGGCGGCGCCAACCTGCCGAACCAGGACGACGTGTTCCCTGACCGCGACCACTTCGGCCGCATCTTCTTCAACCAGGCCAATATGTCGGCCAAGGGCATCCCGCAGATCGCGGTGGTGATGGGTTCCTGCACCGCCGGCGGCGCTTACGTGCCGGCCATGTCGGACGAGTCGATCATCGTCAAGGAACAGGGCACCATCTTCCTCGGCGGCCCGCCGCTGGTGAAGGCGGCGACCGGCGAGGTGGTATCGGCTGAAGACCTGGGCGGCGGCGATGTGCACACCCGCCTGTCGGGCGTGGCCGACCACCTGGCCAAGGACGATATGCATGCGCTGTCGATGGCGCGCAGCATCGTCTCCAACCTGAACCGCCAGAAGCCGCAACAGGGCGTGCTGCGCGAAGCAGTGGAGCCGAAGTACGCGCCGGAAGAACTGTACGGCGTGATCCCGGTCGATACCCGCAAGCCTTTCGATATCCGCGAAGTGATCGCGCGCATTGTCGACGGTTCCGAGTTCGATGAATTCAAGGCGCGCTACGGCACCACCCTGGTGTGCGGCTTCGCCCATATCTACGGCATGAAGGTCGGCATCATCGCCAACAACGGCATCCTGTTCTCGGAGTCGGCGCTGAAAGGCACCCACTTCATCGAACTGTGCTGCCAGCGCAAGATCCCGCTGGTCTTCCTGCAGAACATCACCGGCTTCATGGTCGGCCGCAAGTATGAGAATGAAGGCATCGCCCGTAATGGCGCCAAGATGGTGACGGCTGTCGCCACCGCCTCCGTGCCGAAATTCACGGTGATCATCGGCGGCTCCTTCGGCGCCGGCAACTATGGCATGTGCGGCCGCGCCTATTCGCCGCGCATGTTGTGGATGTGGCCTAACGCGCGCATTTCCGTGATGGGCGGCGAGCAGGCGGCAGGCGTGCTGGCGACCGTCAAGCGCGACGGCATCGAAGCCAAAGGCGGCAGCTGGAGCGCCGAGGAGGAAGCGGCCTTCAAGCAGCCGATCAAAGAGCAGTACGAAGTGCAGGGCCATCCTTACTACGCCTCCGCGCGCCTGTGGGACGATGGCGTGATCGATCCGGCCGACACCCGCATGGTGCTGGGCCTGGGCCTGTCGGCCGCCCTCAACGCGCCGATCCCGGACACCAGGTTCGGCGTATTCCGCATGTAAGGAGGATGGCGAGATGACCTATGAAACCCTGACCATCGCCATCAACGGCAACATAGCCACCGTCACCCTGAACCGCCCGGACGTGCGCAATGCCTTCAACGAGCATTCGATCAACGACCTGACGCGCGCTTTCTCGGAGCTGGGCCGCAACGAAAACGTGCGCGCCATCGTGCTGGCCGGGAACGGCCCGGCCTTCTGCGCCGGCGGTGACCTGAACTGGATGAAGAAGATGGCCCATTACACCCACGAGGAGAATGAGGCCGACGCCATGCAGCTGGCGCAAATGCTGCGCACGATCTACCTGTGCCCGAAACCGACCATCGCGCGCGTGCATGGCGATTGCTATGCGGGCGGCATGGGTCTCGTTTCCGCCTGCGACATCATCGTCGCCGTGCCGGAAGCGAATTTCTGCCTGAGCGAAGTGAAACTGGGCCTGATCCCCGCGACCATTTCGCCCTATGTGATCAAGGCGATGGGTGAGCAGGCTTCGCGCCGCTATTTCCTCACCGCCGAACGTTTCAGCGCCGCCGAAGCCCACCGCATCGGCATGGTGCACGAACTGGTCGCCGCCGACGCACTGGACGCCAGGATGGCGGAAGTGCTGAAAGCGCTGGTGACCAACAGCCCGAACGCAGTGAAGGAAGCCAAAGTGCTGGTGCGCGACATCGCCGGCAAGCCGGTGAACGATGCGCTGCTGGCCGACACGGCCGAACGCATCGCCCACATCCGCGCTTCCGAGCAGGGCCGCGAAGGCGTGACTGCCTTCCTGGAGAAGCGCAAGCCGGGCTGGCTGAATTGAACGGAGCAGTTTTTGGAAGTGAACCAACAAAGCGATTGGGTAGCACGTAGCCTGAAGTCTGTCTGGCACCCGTGCACTCAGATGCAGCACCATGAAACGGTACCGCTGATTCCCGTCAGCCATGGCCGCGGCGTGTGGCTGTACGACCACCAAGGCAACCGCTACCTGGATGCGATCAGCTCCTGGTGGGTGAACCTGTTCGGCCATGCCAACCCGCGCATCAACGCCGCGCTGCGCCAACAGCTGGACATGCTGGAGCATGCGATGCTGGCCGGCTTCACCCACGAGCCGGTGATCCAGCTCAGCGAGCGCCTGGCGGCGCTGACCCAGCATCAGCTGGGCCACGCCTTCTACGCATCGGACGGCGCGTCGGCAGTCGAAATCGCCCTGAAGATGAGCTTCCATTCCTGGCGCAATATGGGCCGGGGCGACAAGCAGGAATTCGTCTGCCTGAAGGGCAGCTACCACGGCGAGACCATCGGCGCACTGGCCGTGACCGACGTGGCGCTGTTCAAGGACGCCTACGGCCCGCTGCTGCGCGCCGCACAGACCGTCATGTCGCCGGACGCGCGCCAGGCCGCCGAGGGCGAAACTGCCGCCGATGTGGCGCGCCGCGCCGCCGCCGATGTCGAGCGCCTGTTTACCGAACGCGCCGGCAAGATCGCCGCCATCATCATCGAACCGCTGGTGCAGTGCGCCACCGGCATGGCGATGCACGATCCGCTCTACCTGAAGCTGGTGCGCGGGCTATGCGACCAGCACGGCGTGCACCTGATCCTGGACGAAATCGCCGTCGGCTGCGGCCGCACCGGCACCTTCTTCGCCTGCGAACAGGCCGGCATCTGGCCGGACTTCCTGTGCCTGTCGAAGGGCATCAGCGGCGGCTACCTGCCGCTGTCCATCGTGCTGTCGCGCGACGAGATCTACCAGGCCTTCTACGACGCCGACGTGACGCGCGGCTTCCTGCACTCGCACTCGTACACGGGCAATCCGCTGGCTTGCCGCGCTGCACTGGCCACGCTGGACATCTTCCAGGAAGACCATGTGCTGGAAGCGAACAAGGCGCGCTCGCGCAAGCTGACCGAGGCGCTGGCGCCGCTGGCCGGGCACGCGCACACCGAAAACTTCCGCAACCGCGGCATGATCTGGGCCTTTGACGCCGTTGGCGCCACGCCGGGCTTCTCGCGCCGCTTCTTCACCGAGGGCACCCGGCAGGAATTGTTGCTGCGCCCGATCGGCAATACCGTCTACCTGATGCCGCCGTATATCCTCAGCGACGAGGAAATCGATGGCCTGGCAGCGCGCACGCTGTCGGTCTTTGAGAAAACGCGGGTGGGCTGACCATGGAACTGCTCGCGAAACTCGACCGGCAGCTGCAAGCGCTGCATGACCAGAACCTGATCCGCAAACGCCGCTCGGTGGAAACGGCGTGCGCGCCGCGCGTGCTGGTCGATGGCCGCGAGCTGCTGGCCTTCTGCAGCAATGACTACCTTGGCCTGGCTGCGCATCCGCGCCTGGCGGAAGCGCTGCAGCAGGGCGTTGAGCTGTACGGCACCGGCAGTGGCGCTTCGCACCTGATCAGCGGCCACAGCCGCGCGCACACCCTGCTGGAACAGCGCCTGGCCGAGTTCCTGTCGCCGCACCTGGCCGAGCCGCAGGCGCTGTACTTCTGCACCGGCTATATGGCCAACCTGGCCGTGCTGACGGGGCTGTCCGTTGGCGACAAGGATACCGAGATTTTCAGCGAAGCGCTGAATCATGCCTCCCTGATCGACGGCGCCCGTCTGGCGCGAACCAAGCTGTCCGTCTATCCCCATGCGGATGTGGCCGCACTGGGCCAGCTGCTGGCCGCCAGCACCGCCAGCAACAAGATCGTGGTGACCGATTCCGTGTTCAGCATGGACGGCGACCTGGCCGACCTGCCGGCGCTGCTGGCCCTGTGCGAACAGCACCATGCCTGGCTGGTGGTGGACGACGCCCACGGCTTCGGCACCCTGGGCGCAAGCGGCCGCGGCGCGCTGGAGCATTTCGCCATGCGCTCGCCGTACCTCGTCTATGTCGGCACGCTGGGCAAGGCTGCCGGCGTGGGCGGCGCCTTCGTGGCGGCGCACCGCACCGTGGTGGAAACCCTGGTCCAGCGCGCCCGTCCCTACATTTTCACCACTGCCGCGCCGCCGGCGCTGGCGCATGCACTGCAAGCCAGCCTGGATATCATCTGCGGCGAAGAGGGCCGCGAGCGCCGCGCCCACCTGCAGTCCCTGGTGGCACAATTGCAGGACAGCCTGCGCCTGAAGCGCTGGCAACTGCTGCCGTCGAAGACGGCGATCCAGCCAATCATCATTGGCGGGAACGAGGAAACCATGCGGCTGTCCGCCGCGCTGTACGAACAAGGCATCTGGGTAGGCGGCATCCGCCCGCCGACCGTGCCGGCCGGTACCGCGCGCCTGCGCATCACACTGTCCGCCGGCCACACAGGCGACGACGTGCGCCGCCTGGCAGACGCGATTAACGAACTTGAGAGGACCTGATATGGCGCTTGAAGACCCTGTCATCGCTCCTGCACCCCAAGCCGCTGCGGCCGCCGATGGCCTGCCGCCGCGCTTCGCCTGTTTCGTGGCAGGCACCGACACCGAGATCGGCAAGACCCTGACGTCTTCCGCCATGCTGTACTCCCTGGTGCGCAATGGAGCGCGCGCCTGCGGCATGAAACCCGTCGCGGCCGGTGCGGTGATGAAGAACGGCCAGTTGCACAACGACGATGCCGACCAGTTGATCGAGGCAAGCAATGTGCACTTGCCGCAGTCGCTGACCACCCCATTCATGCTGAGAGAGCCGGCTGCGCCGCACATCGCCGCCGCGCTGGAAGGCGTGGAGATCGACCCGGTGCCGATCCTGGCCGCCTACGTCGAAGTCGCCGCCGCCACCGATGCCATCGTGGTGGAAGGCGTGGGCGGCTTCCGTGTTCCGCTGACCGACGACTTCGACACCGCCGACCTGGCGCAGCAGCTTGCCTTGCCGGTAGTGCTGGTGGTGGGCCTGCGCCTGGGCTGCATCAACCACGCTTTGCTGACCGTGGAAGCGATCGAGTCGCGCGGCCTGAAGCTCGTTGGCTGGGTCGCCAACACCCTGGAATTTGAAATGAACTTCGCGGACGAGAATATCGCCGCCCTGACCGCGCGCATTCCCGCACCGCTGCTCGGCCGCATCCCGCGCCTGGCGAAACCGACTGCCGCCGCCGCTGCCGAATACCTGAACTTCACGTCCCTGCCGAACTGGCCGGGCCGCCGCACCAAGTAAGAGAGGAAGAACATGTCCCTGCAAGAACCTAAAGCCGTCCAACTGCACCGTCCAACCGCCGCCATCAAGCTGCCGGAAGCCGCTACCTGGCCGCTGGAAGACGTCATGGCGCTGTACCAGCTGCCATTCAATGAGTTGATGTTCCGCGCACAGGAAGCCCACCGCGCCCACTGGCCGGACGGCGATGTCGAGCTGGCGACCCTGCTCTCGATCAAGACCGGCGGCTGCGAAGAGGACTGCGGCTACTGCCCGCAAGCCGCGCGCTACGATACCGGTGTGCAAGCGAAGAAGATCCTGGACCTGGACACCGTGCTGGACGCCGCCAGGCAGGCGAAAGACAACGGCGCCACCCGTTTCTGCATGGGCGCCGCATGGCGCAGCCCGAAAGAGCGCGACATGGACAAAGTCGAAACCATGGTGCGTGAAGTGAAAGCCATGGGCCTGGAAACCTGCGCCACGCTGGGCATGCTGGAAGCCGCGCAGGCACAGCGCCTGAAAGATGCGGGCCTGGACTACTACAACCATAACCTGGATACCTCGCCAGACTTCTACGGCGACGTGATCTCCACCCGCCAGTACCAGGACCGCCTGGACACCCTGGGCCATGTGCGCAACGCCGGCCTGAAAGTGTGCTGCGGCGGCATCGTGGGCATGGGCGAGACGCGCGAACAGCGCGCCGGCCTGATCGCCCAGCTGGCCAATCTGAACCCTTATCCTGAATCGGTACCGGTCAACCACCTGGTGCAGGTGGAGGGCACGCCGCTGCACGGCCTGGACAAGCTGGACCCGCTGGAGTTCGTGCGCACCATCGCCGTGGCCCGCATCACCATGCCGAAAGCGCGCGTGCGCCTGTCCGCCGGCCGCCGCGAGCTGGGCGAAGCCGTGCAGGCCATGTGCTTCATGGCCGGCGCCAACTCGATCTTCTACGGCGACAAGCTGCTGACCACCGACAACCCGGAAGCCAACGACGACCGCGCCCTGCTGGCCAAACTGGGCCTGCCGACTCGCGGCGCAGTGCTGGACTCGGTACAAAAAGAAGCCTGCGGCTGCTAAGAAAAAATTCAAAAAAGAGTAGAGAGAGACATGTTCAAGAAAATCCTGATTGCCAACCGTGGCGAGATCGCTTGCCGCGTCGCTGCAACCGCACGCCGCCTGGGCATCAAGACCGTGGCCGTGTATTCGGAAGCGGACGCGAATGCCAAGCATGTCGCCGTATGCGACGAAGCGGTGAACATCGGCCCGGCCGCCGCCAAGGAGTCCTACCTGTGCGGCGACAAGCTGATCGCCGTCGCATTGGCCACCGGCGCGGAAGCGATCCACCCAGGCTATGGCTTCCTGTCCGAGAACGCCGAGTTCGCGGACGCCTGCGCCGAAGTGGGCCTGGCCTTCATTGGCCCGCCGGCTTCCGCCATGCGCGCAATGGGTTCCAAATCGGCTGCCAAGCAACTGATGGAGAAGGCCAATGTGCCGCTGGTGCCGGGCTACCACGGTGACAACCAGGATGCAGGCTTTCTGCAAGAACAAGCCGACCGTATCGGCTACCCTGTACTGCTGAAGGCATCGGCCGGCGGCGGCGGCAAGGGCATGCGCGTGGTCGAATCGGCCGAGGCGTTCAAGGATGCGCTGGCTTCCTGCAAGCGCGAAGCGATCAGTTCCTTCGGCGACGACAAGGTGCTGGCGGAGAAATACCTGCAGCGCCCACGCCATATCGAGATCCAGGTCTTCGCCGATACCCACGGTAACTGCATCTACCTGTTCGAACGCGACTGCTCCGTGCAGCGCCGCCACCAGAAGGTGCTGGAGGAGGCGCCAGCGCCTGGCATGAGCGCCGAGCGCCGCGCCGCGATGGGCGAAGCCGCCGTGGCCGCCGCGCGCGCCGTCGGCTACGTTGGCGCCGGCACGGTGGAATTCATCGCCAACCAGGACGGCAGCTTCTACTTCATGGAGATGAACACCCGCCTGCAGGTTGAACACCCGGTGACCGAGATGATCACCGGTACCGACCTGGTGGAGTGGCAGATCCGCGTCGCCGCCGGCGAATCCCTGCCGAAAAAGCAGGAAGAGCTGACCATCAATGGACACTCGATCGAGGCGCGTATCTACGCCGAGAACCCTGAGAAGGGCTTCCTGCCGTCGATCGGCACCCTGCGTCACCTGGAAACGCCGGCTTCGGTGAACTTTGAGCTGGGCGGCGTACCTGGCCATCCTGCGGCTGTGCGTATCGATTCCGGCGTGCGCGAGAACGATGCAATTTCCCCGTTCTACGATCCGATGATCGCCAAGCTGATCGTGTGGGGCGCAGACCGCAAGCAGGCGCTGGCGCGCATGGCGCAAGCGCTGTCGCAGTACCAGATCGTCGGCCTGGCAACCAATATCGCCTTCCTGAAACGCCTGGTGGAAGGCGACGCCTTCGCCAATGCCGACCTGGATACCGGCCTGATTGAACGCAACCACGACGCCCTGTTCCCGCCGGCACGCTCGGTCCCGGTGGCCGCCGTGGCACTGGCCGCGGTATCGCTGATCGAGGAAGAAAAGGACAAATCGGCCGCGCAGTCGGGCGCCAACAAGGGCGATCCATGGGGCCAGGCGCTGGGCTGGCGCATGAATTTCAACTATGCGCGCAAGCTGGCCTTCAGCGACGAGCATGGCAAGCAGTACACGCCGATGCTGACCTACCTGCCGCACGGCTGGCACTTCGAGATCAAGGGGCTGGAAGTCGAGCTGTCCCTGTTCAAGCAGGATGGCACGGACCTGAGCATCAAGCTGGGCGAAACCTCGGTGCACGGCACCGTGCGCCGCGATGGCGATGTGTTCCACGTCTTCACCGGCGGCGGCCACTTTGTGCTGGACTATAACGATCCGATGGCGCACGCCGGCGAATCCGAGGCCGAAGGAGGCCGCCTGACAGCGCCAATGCCGGGCAAGGTGGTCGCAGTGCTGGCCGCAAAGGGCAAGGAAGTGAAGAAGGGCGACGCGCTGGTCATCATGGAGGCGATGAAGATGGAACACACCATCTCCGCGCCGCATGACGGCGTGGTCGAAGAGATCCTGTACGCGGTAGGCGACCAGGTGGCAGACGGCGCGCCGCTGCTGGCCTTCAAGGCCGCGGCCTGAGGAGAAGCGCAATGCGCATCCTGCTTTATCGCGCGGATGGCAATACCGCGCCGTGGATCAAGGATTTCGCCGACTTCATGCCGGAGGCGGAGGTGGTGGTGTGGCGCGAAGGCGCCGACCTGCCGGCCTGCGATTACGCCGTGCTGTGGACACCGCCGCAGGCGATGCTGGCCGACCTGGCACGCGTGAAAGCGATCTTCCTGACCGGTGCCGGCGCCGATGCGATCATGAAGTACTCGCACGCGATTCCGCCCCATATCCCGATTGTGCGGCTGAATGACGCGGGCATGGGCATCCAGATGGCGGAGTACGTCACGCATGCCGTGCTGCGTTATTTCCGCCGGCTCGACGAGTATGAAACACAAGCCCGTGCCGGCGCCTGGCTGCAGTTGGAAGCGCGCGGGAAGGCCGACTTTTCGGTCGGCGTCATGGGCGTGGGAGCGCTTGGCTCGCATGTGATCGAAGCGCTCAGGCCTTTCGGCTTCCCGCTGCGGGCATGGAGCCGTTCGCCGAAGTCCCTGGCCGGCGTCGAATCCTTCCATGGCGAATCGGGGCTGGATGGTTTTCTCGGGTCGTCGCGCGTGGTGGTATGCATGCTGCCGTTGACGGAAGAAACCATCCACATCCTCAACCGCGCGAATATGATGAAAATGCCGCAGGGCTCATACATCATTAACGTTGGCCGTGGTGCGCATATTTCGGAGCCGGACCTGCTGCCGCTGATTAAGTCCGGCCAGATTGCCGGCGCCACGCTGGACGTGTTCCGCAACGAACCGCTGCCGGCGCAGCACCCGTTCTGGCAAGAGCCGCGCATTACGATCACGCCGCATATTTCCGCGCTGACGCTGCGCCGCGAAAGCGTGGAGCAGATGGTTGGCAAGATGCGCCAGCACGCGCGCGGGGAAGAAATCGCCGATGTCATCAATCGCACAAAGGGATACTGAAATGAGTTTGCCAAAGAAGGTCAAGATTGTCGAAGTGGGTCCGCGCGACGGCTTGCAGAATGAGAAGGGCGATGTTCCGGCCGAAGTGAAGATTGAGCTGGTTAACCGCCTGACGGAAGCGGGCTTCCCGAATATCGAAGCGGCGTCCTTCGTCTCGCCGAAGTGGGTGCCGCAGATGGCGACTTCGAAAGAAGTCATGGCAGGCATCATCCGCAAGCCCGGCGTGATCTATTCCGCGCTGACGCCGAATATGCAGGGCTTTGAAGCCGCGCTGGCCGCCGGCGCCGACGAAGTGGTGATTTTCGGCGCCGCCTCGGAAGCGTTCTCGCAAAAGAACATCAACTGCTCGATCGCGGAATCGATCGAGCGCTTCGTGCCGGTCGCCAAAGCGGCCAAGGAAGCGGGCCTGCGCCTGCGCGCCTCGGTCAGCACGGCGTTTGGCTGCCCGTACCAGGGCGACGTACCGCTGGATTCCGTGGCATACGTGGTTGGCCGCATGCGCGACCTGGGTTGCGACGAGATCGATATTGCCGACACCATCGGCGTGTCGACCCCGCGCAAGACGCAAGCCGTGATGGAGCGCGCTATCAGGGAATTCCGCGCCAACTCGCTGGCCGGCCACTTCCACGACACCTACGGCCAGGCGCTGGCGAATATCTACGCCTCGCTGGAGCTGGGGATCGAGATCTTTCATTCTTCGGTATCGGGCCTGGGGGGCTGTCCTTACGCAAAGGGCGCTACCGGCAACGTCGCTACTGAAGACGTGATCTACATGATGAATGGCCTCGGCATCGAGACCGGCGTGGACCTGGACAAGGTGGTCGACGCCGGCCAGTTCATTTCCAGCTTCCTGGGCCGCAAAGCCGCCAGCCGCGCAGGCAACGCCATTGCCGCCAAGCGTGCCGGCTGATTAGTTTTCGTCCGAGCGGCCGCGCAGCAGGAATACGGCTAGCAGCGTGGCCGCTGCGCGTTGCAGCGATTGCCAGTTGTGGGTTGCGAACAGCGTTTCCAATCGCGGCAGGGGAGGCGGAGCTCCATCCGCAATTTCACGCCACGTGCGGGCGAACTGCGCGATGCCGTTGCGTTCCTCTGCCGAGAAGACTGGTTCAGTGAAATGCTGCTTCCAGTCTGGCGTCACCCAGTCTTCCCATTGATTCAAGACTTCGTCGGCAGCCGACATGGCCGGGGCGGAGGCTTGCAGTTGCCGCTGCGCGTCGAAGGAACTGGCCAATTCCAGGTATTCGATGATGCGGTTGCGCACACGGCGCAGGCCAAGCGGTTGCTCGGGAACCGAGCTCCGCGGGGTGCGCAGCCAATAATACAAATCGTAGGTGGTGGCGCCGGGGGGCGGCTCGCTGTGCGGAAGGTCCGTCTTCTGTTGCCACAGCGGGAACCAGTGCGGGTCGCGTACATGTCCAGCGCCAGCTTGCGCGCCACCAAATTGCACGTAGCCTACCTGGGCTTCGGCCAGGCTGTGCACGTTTGCGCCGCTGGCCAGGAAGGGGGAGTAGAGTTGCGGCAGGTCGTCGTGCCAGTCACAGACCGGGCACGCGGCAAGTGAGCCGGGCGCGCCGGCGAAGGTGGCATATCCGCAGCAAGGGCAGGTGTACATGGCTCTGATCCTAATGCAGAAAAAAAAAGACCTGCACGAATGCAGGTCTTTTTTCTGAAACTTGGTCGGAGTACAAGGATTCGAACCTTGGACCCTCTGCTCCCAAAGCAGATGCGCTACCGGGCTGCGCTACACTCCGAAGAAGCAAGATAATACAAGCTGGGTTGGGGAACGTCAACCCCCAATTTAAATCTGGAGATTGTTGATGCCTTACCAAACGCCGCGATGGCGTATTGCAGCCGGGATCGTTATTTCTTTGCTACTGCACATGGCAGCGCTGGTTTTCGTGCGGCTGCCCGAGCCGCGCAAGGTGGCCGATGCGCGTACATGGCTGACGAAAGTGGAAATAAGGATAGTCGAGCCACCTCCGCCGCCGGAGCTGGCAAGCAGGCCAGCGCGCGTTGCGGCCGCCCCAGCGCGCCGCCCGCCGCGTCGATCGGCGCCGCGCAACAGCACCGCCAGGGATGAGAGCGAGGTGACAGTCCAGCGGGCCCGCGAATCGACGCTGGTATTGCGCCAGGCCGAACCGGGTCAAGCGCCGCAGTTTGACCGGGAAGCCGCGAAGCTAGCCGCCCGCGACATTGCCGGCGAACTGGACACGTCCCCGCCCAAGCTGCGCGCAACCCGCGAAGAAAAGCTGGCCCGGCAGATCCAGAACGCCGCCCGCCCCAATTGCAAGGACGGCATCCCCGGCGGCCTGCTGGCCCCGCTCTACCTCATGATGGATAAAAAGGACAGCGGCTGCAAATGGTAGAGCCCGTGTCACACTTGGGGTGTGACCCCATGGTGTGACACGGGCTGGGCCGTAGTTATTGCTTCAGCGCGAGGGCGCGGTCGTAGAGGGCGTTCTTCTTTTTGCCGGTGATCTGGGCGGCGAGGGCCGCGGCTTGTTTTACTGGCAATTCGGCGAGCAGGATCTGCAGGATGCGGTCGGTCTCGGCATCCTGCCCTTCGCCGGCTGGCGCGGCGCCTTCGACCAGCACCACGAACTCGCCTTTTTCGTGATTGGCGTCCGATTCCAGCCACGCTACGGCGTCGCCCAACGGGCAGCGGTGGATCTGCTCGAACAGCTTGGTTACTTCACGGGCGAATACTGCCTGGCGCCCAGCGCCGAAGGCATCGGCCAGCGCCTGGGCACATTCGATAATGCGGTGCGGGGCTTCGTAGAACACCAAGGTGGCTGGCGCGGCCACCAGCCCTTGCAGCACGGATTCGCGCTGTTTGGCTTTCGATGGCAGAAAGCCAATGAAATGGAACTGGTCATTGACCAGGCCACTGGCCGACAGCGCGGCGACAGCGGCCGACGCGCCCGGCAAGGGAATCACGCGCAGTCCGGCTGCGCGCACTGCGTCGACAATACGGGCGCCAGGGTCGGACACCGCGGGCGTGCCGGCATCCGACACCAGGGCAATGCGTTCTCCTGCCTGCAAGCGTGCGATCAGGCCTTGCGCCGCTTCGCGCTCGTTGTGCATGTGGGCAGCGATCAAGGGCTTGTGCAGGCCGAAGCGGTTCATGAGCTGGGCGGTGTTGCGCGTGTCTTCGCAAGCGACCGCGTCTACCAGCGACAGCACATGCAAAGCACGCAGGCTGATGTCGGTAACGTTGCCAATTGGTGTGGCCACCACGTATAAAGTTGCCGTAGGATAATTCTGGTGGGCGGTCTCGCCGAGGATTGGTAAACTGGCGAGAGGGCTGGATACTTGTGCTGTCATTGGGGGAAGGATGCTTTTCAAAAATATCAAAAAACTGATACTCGGCGTTGCCACGGCCATGTTGGCCAGCGCTTGTAGTACTCCGTGCGACGCGCCCGGGGGATTGTGCGCGCCAATTACTTCGGTGACAAGTGCACCGCCTGCCGTGGCCAAGGCGCCGCGGCCTAAACCTCCGGCGCCGCCTGAGCCGGAAGTGGTGGTTGAGACCTTCTCCGTGCCTTCGCCGGAAGATGCGGCGCGGCCGCCAAGCATCAGCCAGGTCATCCCTCAGCCCGCGCAACAAGCTGAGGGCAAACAGGCTTACCGCATCGCGTTGCTGCTGCCGCTGCGTTCTGAGGCGCTGGGCCGCGCTGCCGATGCGCTGCGCGCCGGCTTCATGGCGGCGCTGGAACGCGACAGCCATGGTTTTGAGGTCAATCTGGTGGAAACCGGCGATTCGACGCAGGACGTGCTGTCCGCCTATGTCACCGCCCAGGAGAAGAACGATATGGTGGTCGGGCCGCTGGCCCGTTCCGCCGTCACCGCCATTGCTTCCAGCCCGCTGGTGGAGAAGCCAACCATCGCGCTGAACCACCCCGAGCTGCGCGGCGATCCCCGCATCCCACCGCAATTGCTGGTAATCGGTCTGTCGATCGAGGACGAGGCGCGCCAGGTGGCCGAGTGGGGCGCACGCGAGAATCCTTCTGCCAAGGCGCTGATCATTTCGGGCAATTCGTCCTGGCAGAAGCGCATTGCCGGCGCCATGTCGTCCCAATTGCAGCGCCTCGGCCTGCGCCCGCGCAGCGTTGACCTGACGCCGCTCAACGGCTACCTGCAGGATGCGGAACTGGTGGCCCTGCGCTCGCGCCTGCAAGCCGAGCCGGCCGGCGTGCTGTTCGCGGCACTGGACCCCGACCAGGTGCGCCAGCTCAAGATCGCCTTGTCGGCGCCGCCGCTGGGCGATATTCCCCTGTACGGCACCTCTTCCCTGAACCCCGGCCGCACCATGTACCGCGCCGGCCCTGAACTGGACGGCGTGCGCCTGCTCGACCTGCCATGGCTGGTGCAGCGCGACCATCCGGCGGTGATGAGCTATCCGCAGCCGATTCCGCGCGACGAAGCGCGCATCAGCGCCGACATGGAGCGGGTGTATGCGCTCGGCATCGACGCCTTCCGCATCGCCCGCGAAATCGCGATCCAGCCGCAGCGCCGCTTCCAGCTCGATGGCGTAACCGGCCAGTTGACTGTCGATTTCGGCACCGGGCCGTCCTGGTTCGAGCGGCTGGAAGTACCGGCCGAGTACCGCAACGGCGTGCCGGTGCCGGTCACCCAGTAAGGAGATGCCATGCCCCGTACCGAACTGCAGGAGATCGGCCGGGGCGGTGAAGCGCGCGCCCTGGCTTTCCTGCAGGAGCAAGGGCTTACTTTGGTCGAGCAGAATTTCCTGTGCAAGACCGGGGAGCTGGACCTGGTCATGCGCGATGGCGGGCACCTGGTGTTCGTCGAGGTCAGGGAGCGCAATAATCCCCTTTACGGCGGTGCTGCCGCCAGCATTTCCCCCGCCAAGCAGCGCCGCATCCTGCGCGCCGCCAAATTCTACCTGCTGCGTTTTGCCAAAATGCCACCTTGCCGTATCGACGTGGTGGCCATTGACGGCGAGCGCATAAGTTGGCTGCGCAACGCTATCATTGATCAAATGTAAGCATTTTTAACAGCGCTTGTGAGGCCCGCCAAGCCACTGCACTATAATTACGCACACTATGACCAATCAACGCATCCTCTCGCACTTCCACGAAAGTGCCGAAATCAAGATCCAGTCCGCAACCGTCCTGGCGCAGCCTATCGCGCAAGCGGTGGACCTGATGTTCTCCGCCCTCTCGAACGGCAACAAGATCCTGGCTTGCGGTAACGGCGGCTCGGCGGCTGACGCCCAGCATTTTGCCGCGGAGCTGGTCGGCCGCTTCGAGCGTGAACGCTTCCCGCTGCCGGCTATTTCGCTGGCAACTGACACCTCCATCCTGACCGCTGTGGCCAATGACTACAGTTACCGCGAGATCTTCTCCAAGCAGGTGCAGGCATTCGGCCAGGCTGGCGACATCCTGCTGGCGATTTCCACTTCGGGCAATTCGGCCAATGTGATGGCTGCAATCGAGGCGGCGCTGGAACGCGAGATGCGCGTAGTGGCACTGACCGGCAAAGGCGGCGGCGCAATCGGCAAGATGCTGACCGACGCCGACGTGCATATCTGCGTGCCGGCAGACCGTACCGCCCGTATCCAGGAAGTCCACCTGGTGACCATCCATTGCATTTGCGACGGCATCGACGTCGCCCTGTTCGGAGGAGATGTAAATGAATAAAGCCCGTCCACTTTCGCTGGCCGTGATGGCCGCGGTCCTGGCGAGCACCACCCTGTCCGCTTGCGCCCCGATCCTGGTTGGCGGCGCGGTTGCAGGCACCCTGGCGGCGTCGGATCGCCGCACCCTGGGCGCGCAGACCGAGGACAAGTCGATCGTTGTGAAGGCAGAGGTGAAGATGCCTAACATCGCCGGCAAAAGCTCCCACGTCAACGTGAACAGTTTCAACCGCCGCGTGCTGCTGACCGGCGAGGTGCCGGACGACGAGACCAAGGCCAAGGTGGAACGCGAAGTGCGCGCTATCGACGGCGTGCTGAACGTGACCAACGAGCTGGAAGTGGGTTTCTCCTCCAGCTACACCTCGCGTTCCAACGATGCGCTGATCACGTCCAAGGTCAAACTGAGCCTGGCCGATGCCAAGGATATCTCGGCCAACTCCTTCAAGGTCGTAACCGAGAAGGGCGCCGTTTTCCTGATGGGCCGAGTAACCCAGCGTGAAGGCGCACAAGCTGCGGATATCGCGCGCGGCGTGGCCGGCGTCACCAAGGTCGTCAAAGTATTCGAGTACATCTCCGACGACGACGTCAAGCAATACCAGCCGTCCCAGCAAGCTTCTCAAGGCTAAAGAGATATCATGAGTACGGGCTCCAGGGCGTGGATCAAACCGGCGATTGCGCTTGCCGTCATCGCCGGCATCGGTTTCACGGCATACCAGTCGCTGAACAAGCACCAATCCGCCCCTGCGGTCACCTTCCTCGGCATCAAAGGGGAAAAGATCACGCCCGAGAGCCTGAAGGGCAAGGTCGTGATGGTCAATTTCTGGGCCACTTCGTGCACCACCTGCGTGGCCGAAATGCCGGAGATGGTCGAAACATACAATAAGTACAAAAGCCAGGGCCTCGAATTCATCGCCGTGGCGATGAAGTACGACGCGCCCAATTACGTGGTCAACTTCACCGAGACCCGCCAGTTGCCGTTCAAAGTGGCGCTGGACGTGACGGGCGACGCTGCCAAAGCCTATGGCGACGTCACCATGACGCCGACCACCTTCGTCATCGACAAGGACGGCAACATCATCAAGCGCTACGTGGGCAAGCCGGAATTCCCGGCGCTCCACGTGCTGCTCGAAAAAGCCCTTAAGGGCTGATCGCGCCGGCGCTTAGCCCTTCGGGTACAAAATCATCTGCGTGCAGCGGAACAAGGCGATGGCTTTGCCGGTCGCCTTGTTGGTCACCGTTGCGTCCCACACCTGCGTCGTGCGGCCGCCGTGCACCATGCGGGCGGCAACGGCGATCGTACCTTCGCGCGCCGTGCCGAGGTGGTTCGACTTCAACTCAATCGTGGTGAAATTCTGGGCTCCTTCCGGCAGGTTGGCGATGCAGCCGAAGCCGCAAGCCGTGTCGGCCAGGGTGACGACCGTGCCGGCATGCAGGTAGCCGTTGGGGGCCAGGTGGTGCTGGGCGATGTCGATTTCGGCCTGCAATTCGCCTTCCGCAGCGCCGGTGACGCGCACGCCAAGGTGGCCGGTCAGGTTGTTGTGAGTGAGCTGGTTGAGTTTTTCGAGGTCGAATTTCATCGGGCAAGTCTCCGTTTGCAGATCAAGAATCATATCAGCCGGAAACAGGGTATGCTTACGCATGCGCGACCTGCCCCACAAGGGCCCGGTCTGCAGGCAAGACCAGAAGCTCAAAAGGTGGATTCAACCGATTAACTTACGGAGAATGACCTATGAACGAACGAGAGCAACTGTCTGCCATCGTGCAGCGCATGGAGGTAAAACTGGCGCAAGGCCACCAGGACGATTGGGCTCGCCTGCTGCATCGTGCACGCACCTTGAGCGCCTTCGATTGCTCGGCCGCCAAGGGCGAAATCCTGCACTACTTCGGTGGCGCCGGCTCCATCAGCGATCTGCAGATCGATGAAGAATTCAGCGGCCTGCGCACCCAGCTCTACACGCTCTGCTACGGCAAGCGCACCACGCATTAAGCCCAATTGATGGGCACTTTGCCCTGCTGCGCCAGGTAGGCGTTGGCGCGCGAGAACGGGCGGCTGCCGAAGAAGCCTTTATGCGCCGAGAACGGCGACGGGTGGGGCGAGGTGATGACCATGTGCTTGCGCGGGTCGATCAGGGCGCGCTTGGCAATGGCGTAGCTGCCCCACAGGATGAAGACCAGCCCTTCGCGGCCGGTCGACAGGCGCCTGATCGCGCTGTCGGTGAAGTTCTCCCAGCCCTTGCCGGCATGCGAGCCGGCTTCGCGGGCGCGCACCGTCAACACGCTGTTCAACAGGAATACGCCCTGGCCGGCCCAGTCGGACAAGTCGGTGCGCTGGCGTGCCACGCCCAGGTCGGTTTGCAACTCCTGGAAGATGTTCTGCAGGCTAGGCTGCGGGCGGTTGCCTTCCGGGACCGAGAAGCAGAAGCCCATGGCGGCGCCGGGCGTGTGGTAAGGATCCTGGCCGAGGATCACGATTTTCACGTCGTCGAAGGGCGTCAGGTCGAAGGCGCGGAAGATATTGCGGCCGGCGGGGAAGCATTGGCGCTCGGCGTATTCCGCCCGCACGAAGCTGGTCAGCGATTGCCAGTAAGGCTGCGCAAATTCCTCTTCCAGTTGGGCTTTCCAGGATGGCTCGATTCGGACGGTCATGTCGAAATCTTATCATTTCATAAGCGGCTTATACTGGCCTGATGAACATCCGTCGCAAGGCCAGGTTCGGCGAAGCATTCGAGGCGATCGTCCTCGATTGCCTCAGGCAGGTGCGCGGCAATCTGGCCGGCGTGATGGCGGGCGATATCGAAAGCCTGCACCGGATGCGGGTCGGCGTGCGGCGTTTGCGCGCGCTGCTGTCGGGCGTCGAAGGCTGGCATGCCATGCCGGAAGGGACAGCGGGCAAGCTGCGCTGGCTGGGACAGGAGCTGGGCCGCGCCCGCAACTGGGATGTCTTCCTGGAGTCGACCTTGCCGGCCCTGGGCGGGGCGTCGACGCCGGTCGAGGCGATGGCGCGGGAGATGGCTGCCCAGGAACATGCGCACATCCGCCATAGCCTTGAGGGATCGCGCTTTCGCGCGCTGATGGAGGAACTGGCATTGTGGCGCGGCGAGCGCCTGTGGCGAGATCCGGCGCGCATCCAGCCCTGGGACAAGGACGCGCGCCGGGTGGCTCGAGTGCTGGTACGGCATGCGCGCGAACGCGTCGCGAAACGTGTGCGCCAGCTGGACGTACGGCGCCCATCGAGCCTGCACCGGCTGCGCATCGCGGTGAAGAAGGAGCGCTATTTGCGCGAATTTTTCGGGGTGGCGGCACGTGCGAAGGTTCTGTCCGACGCGCAGGAGCTGCTGGGCAGGCTGAATGACAGCCGCATTGCGCGCGAGTTGCTGCCGTCCTTAGGGGACCGCCTGCCCGCGCACACGGCGGAGCTGTCGTACATGGAAGGCCTGCTGGCCGGGCGGCAGGAGCATGCCCTGCCGGAAGCGGTCCGCTTCGCCCGGCGCAAACTCTAGTCGTCCAGGCCCTTGCCGGCCAGAATCTGCGGCATGCATTTCTCAACGCGCGATTCGCGGGTCTTGGACTGCTTGGCGGAGGAGAAGTGCAGCAGGTAGCCGCGCTGGCGTCCCGGGGTCAGGGCGTAGAATGCTTCCGCAAGCGCGGGATGTTCGTCGAGCTTTTGCAGGAATTCGACGGCCATCGGGAAATCTTCGGTCTTGCGGAACTCGACCCTGGCGCCCGACTTTTCCAGCTCGATGGCTTCCTCGATGTAGGACTTGATGACTTTCGCCTGCCGCTTGATTTCGGCCAGGCCAGTGAAGCGGAGCTGGCGCCCGGCTTGCACGTTGGCGGTTTGCTGCACCAGGATGTTTTCCGGGTCCTGCATCAGGGAACCCTTGAAGAACAAGAGCGCGCAGTATTCCTTGAAGCCGTGGATCAGGACGATGTTCTGATCATTGTAGGTAAAGCACGCGCAACCCCATTTCGTCTCCTCGGTCAGATGCGTGGAGAGAACGATCTTGCGCAGTGCTTCGAATTCCTCATGCCATTGATGCTCAGCCATTCCTGCCTCCTGTTGTTATTAGGTCGGCAATATACTACTTCAGAATGGCTGGTTTGGCTCAGGCCTGTTCCAGTACGTTATGCGCCTGCACGTCGGCGTGGTAGGAGGAACGCACCATGGCGCCAACCGCGGCGTGGGCGAAGCCCATTTCGTAGGCCTTTTCCTCGAACATCTTGAACACGTCGGGGTGCACGTAACGGCGCACCGGCAGGTGGCTGTTGGACGGCGCCAGGTACTGGCCGATGGTCAGCATGTCGATGTCGTGCGCACGCATGTCGCGCATCACTTCCAGGATTTCTTCGTCGGTCTCGCCCAGGCCGACCATCAGGCCGGACTTGGTCTTGACGTGCGGGTAGCGTGCCTTGAAGTCTTTCAACAAGGTCAGCGAGTGCTGGTAGTCGGCGCCTGGACGGGCTTCCTTGTACAGGCGAGGCACGGTTTCCAGGTTGTGGTTCATGACGTCCGGCAGGCCGCCGGCGAAGATGTCCAGCGCCTTTTCCAGGCGGCCGCGGAAGTCGGGCACCAGCACTTCAACCTGGGTCTTGGGCGACAGTTCCTTGGTCTTGGTGATGCACTCGACGAAGTGGCCGGCGCCGCCGTCGCGCAGGTCGTCGCGGTCCACCGAGGTGATCACCACGTAGGACAGGCGCAGCTTGGCAATGGTGTTGGCCAGGTTTTGCGGTTCGTTCACGTCCAGCGGGTCGGGACGTCCGTGGCCCACGTCGCAGAACGGGCAGCGGCGGGTGCACTTGTCACCCATGATCATGAAGGTAGCAGTACCCTTGCCGAAGCATTCGCCGATATTCGGGCAGCTTGCTTCTTCGCACACGGTCACCAGCTTGTTCTCGCGCAGGATGTCCTTGATCTCGTAGAAGCGGGAAGAGGCCGATGCCGCCTTCACGCGGATCCATTCCGGCTTCTTCAGGCGTTCGGCCTGTTCGATCGGGATGATCTTGATCGGGATGCGGGAGGTCTTGTCGGCGCCTTTTTGCTTGTCGCTTGGGTTGTAAGTCATAGCTGCTTGCTTTCAGGTTAATTCGGGTTCGGCCACCTGCAGCTGGCGAACCAGCTCATCGGCCAGGGCCTGCTGGACATCGGCCAGCGGGACATCCACGCCCATCGAACGCATGTCGATGGTTTCCAGGCCTGCGTAACCGCAGGGATTGATCCAGGTGAAAGGGGCCAGGTCCATGCCCACGTTCAGCGATACGCCGTGGTAGGTGCAGCCGTTGCCGCGCACCTTCAGGCCGAGGGCGGCGATCTTGGCGCCTTTTTTCGGGCCGTTTGCGATATAGATGCCGGGCGCACCTTCGATGCGCTCACCGGCGAGATTATACGCGGCCAGCACATTGATGATCGCTTCTTCGATCTTGTTGACGAACTGGCGGGCGTACAGCTTGCCGCCCTTCTTGTTGCGGCGCAGGTCCATCATCAGGTAGATCACGACCTGGCCGGGACCGTGGAAGGTCACTTCGCCGCCGCGGTCGGTCTGCACCGTGGGGATCGACATGGCGCCGGCCAGCAGGTGGCCGCGGTCGGCGCCCAGGCCCAGCGTATAGACGGGCGGGTGCTCGACGATCCACAGTTCGTCGGGCGTATCTTCCTGGCGCGCGTCGGTAAAGGCGCGCATCGCTGCGAAAGTTGGCTCGTATTCGGCTTGGCCGAGATGGCGGATCACCGCCGGCTGGATAGGCATAGGGATACAGGTCGGGAAAAGCCCCGCCATTATACCGGGCCAGCCCTTGCGCTGCTTAATGACTAAGCAGTTTTATGCCGATTTCCTTATGCTGGCATCAGGTTGATGTTCTTTAGCCAATCTTGCAGGGACTCCCGCTGCCATTGGTGCGCCACGTAATCCTTGAGCTTTTGCGGCACCGGATCGCCGTTCATCACCAGGCGGCTCAGCATGATGGCGAGGTCGGTATCGGCGATGCACCAGCGGCCAAACAGGCAGGGGCCGTCGATCACGCGTTCGGCCAGGTGCACCAGCTTATCCGCCGCCGCCTGGGCGGCGGGGGACAGCGGCTGTTCGGCGCGGCGGTAGAACACCGTGTAGGTGCTGCGTTCTTCCCTCAGTGCGCCCAGGTCGCTGCGCACCCACGCCTGGATCTGGCGGGCGACAGCGCGTTTCTGCGGCAGCACCGGGTACAGGGCACGGTGCTCGGGGGCTGGAAACATCTCGTCCAGGTATTCGGTAATGGCGCTGGACTCGGTCAGCATGAACTCGTTGTGCACCAGGCAGGGCACGCGGCCGGTCAGGGCCTTGCCGGTATAGGACAGTTCCTTATTCTTGCCCGCTTCCAGGTCCACGGTCTCCATCTCGAAATCCAGGCCTTTTTCGCGCAGCGCGACAAAGGCGGAAATGGCGTAGGGGCTGGTGAACTGGCTGTCCACATACAGTTTCAGGCTCATGGCAGAGGCTCCGGCTTGGTTATGTTTATTCACATGGTATGCCTTGCTTCACGCTTGCCAAAACGATATATTTTCTACGGCCTTGCTAATTTTCCTCACATCGATATGCGTTCGCCGAATTTGTCCGCCCTGCGCGCCTTCGAGGCGGCGGTACGCCACGAGAACTTCTCGCGGGCGGCGGCCGAGCTTTGCCTGACGCATGGCGCGATCAGCCACCAGGTGCGCGGGCTGGAGGAGGAACTGGGCGTGCAGTTATTCGTCCGTAACGGGCGCCAGGTGACGGCGACGCCGGAGGCGCGGCGCTATGCGGCCACGGTGGCGCGCTGCCTGACCGAGCTGGCGGATGGCGCGGCCGAGCTGCGGCCGCCGGAGGGCGTGCAGCGCCTGAGCGTGACGGCGATTCCTTCGTTTGCGGCGCGTTGGCTGGCGCCCCGGCTGGGGCAATTCATCGAGCAGCATCCAACCATCGAGGTGATCCTGCAGGCCAGCGGCGCATTGCAGGACCTGGTGCGGGAGGGCATCGATGTCGGCATCCGCTTCGGGCGCGGCAAGTATCCGGGGTTGGATGTCGAGCGGCTGATCGGGGAGATCTACTACCCTGCAGTAAGTCCTCGCTATCGCGGTGGACAGCTGCCGGCTTGCCCACAGGACTTGGCGAAGGCAACCTTGCTGCGCTCAAACGAACCCTGGGCGCCGTGGTTCCGGGTGGCCGGGCTGGACTTGCCGGAGCCATCCGGCGGCGTGATGTTCGAGGACTTGTCGATGCTGATCCGCTCCGCCGTCGACGGCGACGGGGTGGCGCTGGTGCGCCATGTGGTGGCGATGCAGGAAATTGCGTCGGGACAACTGGTGCGGCTCTTCGATATCGCCTCGCCATGCCCGGATGATTACTACCTGGTCAGTCCGCCCGCCGCCCTGCAGAAACCGCAGGTGCGGGCGTTCCGCGCGTGGCTGAAGGCGGAAATCGCCCGCAGCCAGCTCCTTAAAGCACCATCTTGACCATCGGGTGGCCGGACAGGGCGCGATAGATATTGTCGAGCTGCTCGCGGCTGGTGGCGCGCACGGTGCAGGTCAGGCTGGTGTAATTGCCCTTTGCCGACGGACGCGATTCCATTTTTCCTTCGTGGAAAGTCGGGTCGTGCGCGACCACCACTTCAATGATCGTGAGGGCGAAGGCATCGTGCGTAGCGCCCATCACCTTGATCGGGAAGTCGCTCGGGTACTCGATGAGGGACTCTTCAGGCGGGATGGGATTCATCATGATTTTTCCAATCTGGTAACAACAAAAAAAAAGACCCGGCGCGGTGCGAGTGCGCCGGGTTCCATTTTACATCCTTACCTATGTGGCCCCTGCGGGCCATATTTCAAGCGGGGGCTCAGGCCGCTGCGGCAGGCGCCTTGTGCGACAGGCGCTGCAGGCGTTCCAGGGCTGATTCGCTGCCATTCGCCGGGCCGGCGACCGATTTGCGGATTGCTTCGATTTCGGCGGCCTGGTCGTAAGGGCGCTGGCCGATGTCGGAGACGATCTTCATGCCTTCGGCTTCGTTGCTGATCTGCTGGGCGCGCCTGGTCAGCGCGTTCAGGGCGCTGGTGTTGCCGCGCATGCCCGACAGGCTGGCAAGCTGGCTCTGGCGCTCGGCGCGCACTTCCTGCAATTCGCGCCGGGCCTTGGCCTGGGCCAGCGCTTGCATCGCTTTTTTGGCTGCGGCGTCGAAGTCGGCCAGTTGCTGCGACAGGGCATCGACGATCTTCTGCAGTTCATCCATATAGGCCTGGGCATCGGCCTCTTCCTGGATTTCCTGCGGCAGGCGGCCCTTATTGGCTTCCAGCTCGTCGCAGAACAGGTTGATCGTCGCTTCGGAGATCTGGCCGGCGGCCAGGCGTTCGGCCAGGGTGCCGCTGGCTTTCTCATCGGTTTCGATCAGCTTGCGCAGGCGGACCACGTCGTCCCGTTCCTTGTTGAAGGCGGCGCGCGCCTGGGCCAGCTTCTGGGCGGCGCTGCGCAGGGTATCGGCCAGGCGGTCGCGGTCGGCCTCGGTCGCCGTTTCCGGGTCAAAACTGGCGATCGCTTCCGACACGCGGTCGCCCAGGGCGCCAAAGTGTTTGGAAATCAGCCGTGCAGTCAGGGCCCAGCCATTCGCGTTGCTCATTTTTTGCATCCTTTCTTTAAGTTCGATAGGCGGCGGTCATTTACTGGATGACCAGCCGTTCCTGCTCCACCGGAATTCCCACCACGAAGTCGACGTGAATTCCGCGTTTGCTTGCATCGCCGTTCACGCTCTGGAGGATCTCCGTCGTGACCAGCAGGTATTCCTTGCTCCCATCGCCCAGTTGGCGGGCGTAGGGCATGAAGTACAGCTCCTGCTTCAGGCCCTGCATGCCGCTGGCTTCGTCGATGCGGGTTTCGGTGCCCCTGAAGGGCGGGACGAAACCTGCATCGGGGGCGCCGGCATCGCGTTCGAAGTCCAGCGCTTGCCGGTCGCCGAAGGCGGTTGCCAGCACTGCGCCGTCGGCCCCGCTTTCCTCAAGCTGGCTGCGCCACAGGCTGAAATGCAGGTCGCCCAGGCCGCAGCCATCGGCGCCGGTAAAGGCGTCCTGGTCTGCCGCAGTGGTGGGGATGAAACGCACCAGCTGGGTGCAGTACAGGATCTCTTGCACCGCGCCGTGTTCATCCACATAGAGCTGGAGGAACTTCTCGCGCCCGTCTTCATCGCCCTTGGCCAGGTAATAGCGATACAGGCGGCCAGCCAGCGCCAGCTGGAACTGGGAAATGGCGAGGATCCGCTTGTCGTCCGCCTCCGGCAGCGCGACCAGGGAACCGCTGGCGCTGGCGCGCAGCAGGGGCGAAGCCTGCAGGTTCACCACGCTGCCGACCCGGGCTGCCAGGGGCAGGCCGCGGTCTTCCGGCTGCGGCGCGGCGCGGTCGGTTCCGCGGCGCCTGGCACCACTGCGCAAGTAGTCGATGGCGTCTTTCCAGCCCATCTTCTTAGTTCCTTTCAAAAGAGTAGTTAGCGTTCTTTTTCACATCCTGTGCCCCGGCCATCAGGCGGAAGGCCCTCCAGGCCAGCCAGACCAGGCCGCCGATCAGCAGCGCTAGCGCCAGCTTGGCCAGGGTGCTCGACTCCTGGGCAGCAGGCCTGGCGGCCGGGGCTTGCATTTGCGGCTGGCGGGCCAGCGCCACGACGGCACCTGCGATGTCGCTTGCTCCGGCTGCGTTTGCCATGGCGCCGGTGTTGCCGCTGGCATCAGCGTGGGCCGTTGCTGCCGGCACCGGTGCCGGCTGGGCCGCAGGGGCCGGTGCTGCGTGGCCGCTTGCGGCGCGGCCCAGCATGAAGCCGCCGATGCCCCACAGCCAACCATTGCTGCTGTCGCGGACGACTACCGGGGCAGGCGCGCTGGTCGAGCTGCGACTGGGGGCGCCGTGCTGGGCATAACCGCCATCGCTGCCGCTGCGGCCGCCGGGGCATCGGCCGTGCTGGCGACTACAATTGCCGCCACGATTGCCATGACGGCCGCGAAGCGAGTGCGCTGGGACATGAATTTCACCGTTGTCAGGTAGTTAAACTTTCGATGAAAATCAGAATATCTTTCAAACAATCCGACTGCATCGGTAAAAAGAGGCCCGCTTCACCATGACGAAGAAATACCTGGACATGAACCAGCACGACGCGCTCTACAAGGTGGCGCGCACCTACCCCGGCGGTATCGAGGCCATTGCGCAGCAAATGGGCATTTCCGCCAATGTGCTGCGCAACAAGCTGTCGCCGACCATCGCCTCGCATTACCCTTCCTTCGAGGAGGTTTCCACCATCGTGGACTTGTGCCACAAGGCCGGCGTGCATGAAGCCATGCTGCCGCTGCATGCGCTGCTGACGCGGCATGGCATGGCCGCCTTCATCGTCCCGATCCCGGATGAGGTGAGCAGCGACGACTTGTCGCAGACCGTGTGCAAGGTGATGGCCCAGGTGGGCGCGGTAGCGGAGGCGGTGTCGGCGGCCCTGCTCGATGGCAAGGTGACCGAGGCGGAAGCCGATTTGATCGAGCGCGAATTCCACGGCGCGCTGTCGGCGCTGGGCGAGTGGCGTGAGCGCATTCGCCAGCGCGCCAAGAACGGGAAATAAAAAAGCCAGCCTTCTCAGGGGCTGGCTTAGTGGAGTTCGCTGCCTTAGCGGCGGTTTCCTTCGTTGTCCTGGCGCTCTTGCAGGCGCTCGCGCGCTTCACGCCGCTGCTGCTGGTGCTGTTGCTGCGGTTGGGAATGCTGAGGCTGCATTTGCAGTTGCGGCTGGGCCTGTTGCGGCGGTGGCGACATTTGCGCCGGACGGGCCGGCGCCATCTGCACCTGCGGCATTTCGCGGCGGCCGCGGTCCTCGCGCTCGCCCCCGCCGAAGCGCGGCTCGTGGCGCGGCTGTTCCATGCGCTGCGGTGGCTGCTGCATTTGCGGCGGGGCCACTTGCAGCTGTGGCGGCTGCTGAGTCGCGGTGACGATGCCTGGGCGGCGCGGCTCGTCGCGCATCGTGCGGCCGCGCCAGCTGTCACGCTCGTCGTTGTCGGTCCGTGTCCAGTGCCCGCGTGGCGGCTGTGGCTGCGACGTGATCTGCTGGGGTTGCTGCGGCTGGGTCTGCAGCAACGGCTGGCGTGGCTGCTCCTGGCGGTCCGTGTTGCGGTCGCGGTTGAAGCGGTCGTAGCGATCACGGTTAAAGCGGCCGTCACGGTTCTGCTGCCACTCCTGGCGCTGGGGCGGACGCTGCAGGCTGGACGACAGCACGGGCGGCGCGGTCATGACCGGCACATTGCGTACATCCTGCGGCGTGACGCGCGCGCCGTTGTGCACCGGAATATGGCGGCCGCGGCCCCAGTGGTCGCTCGGCAGGGCGGTCACGCCGTCGCGGCGGCCATCGTGGTCGCGGTCGCGGTAACGCTCATGCCAGCGTTCGTTGGTGCGATGATGCCAGATCAGGCGGCGCTCGAAATCCGACGACACGCGGTAGGCCGGCACATAGCGGTCGCGCGGGCTCAGCGGATACCAGCCCACGGCCGGCCCCGCGTGGCCGGCACCGAAGCTCACGCTCCAGTTGCTGCCGCCGACCCAGCCCACCAGCGCCGGCGACCACACCGGACGGCCAACCACGCGGCCCGGCGTCCAGCACCAGCGCCCGCTCACGACGACCCAGCGGCCGTAGTGGAACGGTGCATAGCCCCAGGGCGAATTGTCGACCCAGGTCCAGCCCCAGGGCGCGATCCAGACCCAGCGGCCGTCGCGGTAAGGGGCCCAGCCGGCCGGCACCGCGCGCGGGAACCAGACGGTGCCGTACTCGCGGTCCTCGACCCAGTTGCCGTAATTGTCCAGGTCCTCGTAGCCGGTCATGTCGGACGGCACATAACGCGACGCGACCACACCTTCGTCGCGGCGGTCGCGGCTGGCGACCCAGTTGTCGAAATCATCACGCCTGGCCAGCGCGGTAAAGATGTCGTCGCCCCGCACTTCCACGCGTTTGCCGGCACGCGCTGTCAGCATGGTGCCGGCGCCTTCCACACGCACATTGCCGGCAGCGACATTGACCACCGTGGTCTCGGGGGCGCGCTCGGTGTCGATGCGGAAGGAACCCGGTTCGGTCAGCGTAACGCGCGCTTGCGGCGTGAGGAATGCGAATCCGTTGAGCGTGCCCGGATCGCGCACGCGCACGGCGGCGGTACCGTAATTCAGGCGCAGCACCAGGCGGTCATCATCGAGTTCCTGCACTTCCAGGTCGGAATCGCCGTCCAGGCGCACGGCAGCGGAGCCGACACGGAATTCGGCGCGGGCGCCGGGGGCAGTGGTCAGGTGGTTTTCGCTGGTGACCGGCCAGTTCATCAGGTTGCCGGATTCTTCCTCGCCATTGACAAGCATGGTGACCCGGCCTTCGGTGACGGTAACCCGTCCCACCCGGGCGGGTGGATCGGCCATGGCGACCGAGGTCGCGGCGACCAGGGCTGCCAGCATCAGGAACTGCACGATCTTGCGGCTCATTTCTATCTCTCCAAGAGAACGTTCTGGGGCGTTTTTGTTTTTATATAACGCCTGAACCCCTTTGGCGAGGACGCAAGTTACAAATAATTTCAAATGGGGGTGAAACGCTGCACCTTTTTGCCATCGACTTCGATGATTTCGAAGAACACTTCGCGCGGGCGGCACCAGATCGAGCCGTTGGCGGCCTTGTACACAATCATCGTGCTGAGGTCGGATTCCAGCGTGGCTTCGCACACCAGCTCGTAAATGCCGCCTTTGTAATGCCGGAAGCGGGTCGTCATGCCTGCGCCCCGCCACGCTTGACGAAGAACAGGGCGCCGCCCATAAACATCAGAAGACCGCCGAATACGCGATTTTGCATCTTGATGGCAGAAGATTCACGGAAAAAGCGCTGCATCGACGAGGCCAGGAAGGCGTAGCTGTGCATCACCACCAGGTCGATCACGAACATCGTGGCGGCCAGGATGGCCAGCTGCGGCACGACCGGTGCATCCTGGTTGATGAACTGCGGCAGCACGGCCACCATGAAGATGATGCCTTTCGGGTTGGTGGCATTGGTCAGGAAGCCGGTCATGAAGCGCTTGCGGAAAGAGGGCAGCGCGGCCTGCGCAGCCTGGATGCCTTCGCCGGTGGCGATCCGGGCCCGCCACTGGCTGATACCCAGCCAGATCAGGTAGAGGGCGCCGACGGTCTTCACCACGCTGAAGGCGAATTCCGAGGCGAGCAGCAGGGAACCGACACCTGCGCCGGCAATCGCCAGCACCAGCAGCAAACCCAGTTGCAAGCCGAGGATGGTGGCAGAGGTGCGCTTCACGCCGTAGGACAAGCCATGCGACATCGACAGCACTGCGCCCGAGCCGGGCGACACGGCAATGATGCAGGCCGCGATGACAAAGGTGATCCAGGTGGTGAAAATCATGGCCGATTACCGACGAATAAAGCGTTCATTGTAGCGTTGTAAGTGGCCGCTCGCAGCGCCGGCGTGTTAGATTGTCGTTCCTGTAATTTTTCTTTGGAGTTATACGAATGGCCGGTTCCAGCCTGCTTGCATTGATCGACGATATTGCCACCATCCTGGATGACGTGGCTGCCATGAGCAAGGTGGCAGTCAAGAAAACCGCGGGTGTGCTGGGCGACGACCTGGCGCTGAACGCGCAACAGGTCGCCGGCGTGCAAGCCGACCGTGAACTGCCTGTTGTCTGGGCAGTAGCGAAGGGTTCGATGATCAACAAGGCGATCCTGGTGCCTGCTGCGCTGGCAATCAGCTATTTCGCGCCGTGGGCAATCACGCCGCTGCTGATGCTGGGCGGCGCCTACCTGTGCTTCGAGGGCTTCGAGAAGATCGCCCACAAGCTGTTGCACTCGAAAGCGGAAGACGAGCAGCACCATCAGGAATTGCTTGAGGCGAACCAGAGTGTTGATGTTGTGGCAATGGAAAAGGAAAAGATCAAGGGCGCCGTGCGTACCGACTTCATCCTGTCGGCCGAAATCATCGTGATCGCCCTCGGCACCGTGGCTACCGCGACCTTCATGCAGCAGGTAACTGTGCTGGTCGGCATCGCCGCCGTGATGACGGTGGGCGTTTACGGCCTGGTGGCCGGCATCGTGAAGATGGACGATGCCGGCCTCTACCTGACCAAGCGCGCCGGCGCCGGCGTCCAGGCCCTGGGCCGTGTCTTGCTGAGCGCAGCGCCCAAGCTCATGAAATTCCTGTCGGTGGCCGGTACGGTGGCCATGTTCATGGTCGGCGGCGGCATCCTGACCCACGGCATCCCGGGCGCACATGATGTGATCCACCACGCGGCTGAAGCGGCCGGCTCGGTAGGCGGCGTCGGTCCCCTGCTGGCTGCCGTGACCCCGTCCGTGCTGGACGCCATTGGCGGCGTGATCGCCGGCGGCATCGTGCTGGCCATCGTGACCGTCGTCGGCAAACTGTTGAGCGCGCTCAAGCGCTAAGCAGCAGCCTGGCCGCACACTGTCATTTTCAACAAGGAGACCTCATGTCGACCCATAACCGCCCCTCCGGCGCCTTTGTCGGCGCTTCCTGGACCGCCCTGCTGCTGGGCGCCGGCGCCTTCCTCACCGGCCTGTGGAATGCACAAATGCCGCTGAACGAGAAGGGCTATTACCTGACCCTGCTGCTATACGGCTTGTTCGCGGCCGTATCGCTGCAAAAGTCGGTGCGCGACAAGGTCGAAGGAATCCGCGTGACGAATATGTACTTCGGCCTGTGCTGGATCTCGACGGCGTCCGCCATCTTGCTGCTGACGGTTGGCCTGTGGAATGCCACGCTGGCGCCCAGCGAAAAAGGCTTTTATGGCATGGCTTTCGCCTTGAGCCTGTTCGCTGCGGTCGCGGTACAGAAGAACGTGCGTGACAGCGCGGTCCCCCCCGAGAAAGTGGCCTGACCGGTCAACCCGGCCAGATTTGATCTACATCATTAAAAAAGCGCGCCTAAGTCCCTAGACTTATCCCTGTGATCTTGCGTTATGGCAAGAAAATCAACAGGGGGCGCGCGATGCGTAAGAATTTACCGGTAAGCAATCAGGAAGTTGAGCTGGACGAAGACCAGGCGATCGTCTCCAAGACTGACCTGGAAGGCAATATCGTCTACGTAAATCCTTACTTCGAGCATATCAGCGGCTTCTCCGCCGCCGAGCTGATTGGCCAGCCGCAAAACATCATCCGCCACCCGGACATGCCGCCGGAAGCGTTTGCCGACCTGTGGCAAACGATACGCGCCGGCATCCCGTGGACCGGCCTGGTGAAGAACCGCTGCAAGAATGGCGACTTCTACTGGGTCAAGGCGAACATCACGCCGATCAAGGAAAACGGCCGCACCACCGGCTACATGTCGGTGCGCACCAAGGCCGGGCGTCGCCAGATCGCTGCAGCAACCGAGGCGTACCGCAAGATCAGTGCCGGCGCCCGCAATATCCGCATCAAGAATGGGCAGATCGTGCGCCTGGGCCTGTCGAACGTGGCGGCGCGCCTGGGCCATGTGTCACTGGCCATGCGCATCTGGCTGGCCACCAGCGTGGTCAATGTGCTGCAGATCGCCGTCTGCCTCGCCGCGCTGTTTGCCGACGGCAGCAGCGAGCTGACGCGCTGGGGCATCTTCGGCGCCACCGCCTTCGGGTTCCTGATCAACGTCTTCCTCTGGTACACGCTGCGCACCGGCATGCTGCAGCCGCTGGGGCGCGCCCTCGATGGCGCCCGCCTGATCGCGGCCGGCGACCTGACCGGCTCCTTCGATACCGACAGCACCGACGAAGTGGGCCAGCTGCTGCGCGCCTTGCAGCAGATGAACAACAACCTGATCGCCACCATCCGCGATGTGCGCTTCAATATCGACGCCATGGCGGTAGCGACCCAGGAGATTGCCGCCGGCAATGCCGACCTGGCCGGCCGTACCGAATCGCAGGCAGCCAGCCTGGAGAAGACCGCCTCCAGTATCGAGGAATTCTCTTCGACAGTGAAGGCGAATGCAGAAAACTCGATGGAAGCGAACGAGCTGGCGGTCAGCGCGTCCGAGGTGGCGGTGCAGGGCGGCGAGATCGTGTCGGAAGTGATCGCGACGATGGACGAGATCAACGCTTCGTCCAAACGCGTGGTCGACATCATCGGCCTGATCGAAGGCATCGCTTTCCAGACCAATATCCTGGCGCTGAATGCCGCTGTCGAAGCAGCGCGCGCCGGTGAGCAGGGCCGTGGCTTCGCCGTGGTGGCGGGCGAGGTGCGCAGCCTGGCGCAGCGCTCTTCCGCGGCAGCCAAGGACATCAAGCACCTGATCGAAATCTCGGTGGCCAAAGTCAGCACCGGCATGGAGCGTGCGCAGCGCGCCGGCGCCACCATGGAGCAGGTGGTGAATTCGGTCAAGCAGGTCACCACCATCATGCACGAAATCTCCACTGCATCGCGCGAACAGAGCATCGGCGTGGACCAGGTCAACCAGGCCGTCAACCACATGGACCAGGTGACGCAGCAAAACGCCGGCCTGGTCGAGGAAGCTGCCGCCGCCGCGCTCAGCCTGGCCGACGAAGCCGGCCACCTGCGCGACGCTTTCAGCCTGTTCAAGTTTGAACGCACCCGCCACGCGCGCCTGGCGGCTGTCAGTCCGGCACGCGGCGCGCAGCAAACCCGCCAGGCGCCTAAACGCCTCGCAGCCTGATACCGAACGAGAAAATCATGAACAACTTCGCAGAACCATCCGTACAGTTTGATGCAGAGCTGATCAGCCGCATGAGCACTTCCGGCCCGCGCTACACCTCGTACCCGACGGCCGACCGCTTCAAGCCGGACTTCGGCTACTCCAGCTTCCTCGAGGCACAAGCGAACCTGCGCATGCGCGGCGCGCGTGCACCGCTGTCGCTGTATGTGCATATCCCGTTCTGCAACGTAGTCTGCTACTACTGCGCCTGCAACAAGGTGGTGACCAAGGACCGCAGCAAGGCAGTGACCTACCTCGGCTACCTGAAGCAGGAAATCGATATGCAGGGCAAGCTGTTCGCCGGCATGAACCGCGTGGAGCAGCTCCATTTCGGCGGCGGCACCCCGACCTACCTGAGCGACGAGCAGATGGGCGAGCTGCTGGCCCACATGCGCAAGCATTTCGCGTTCGCCCCGGATGAGGAGGGCGAGTACTCGATCGAGATCGATCCGCGCACCGTCGACGCGGAGCGCATTCATACCCTGCGCAAGCAGGGCTTCAACCGCGTCAGCATGGGTGTGCAGGACTTCGATCCGGAAGTGCAGAAGGCCGTCAACCGCATCCAGCCTGCTGAAGAGACGCTGGCCGTGATCCAGGCTGCGCGCGATGCCGGCTTCCGTTCGATCAGCGTCGACCTGATTTATGGCCTGCCGAAACAAAGCATGACGACCATGCAGGCCACCATGGACAAGGTGATCGAAGCCAACCCTGACCGTATTGCGCTGTACAACTACGCGCACATGCCGCACCTGTTCAAGCCGCAGCGCCGCATCGCGGAAGACGAACTGCCAACGCCGGCCGTGAAACTGGACATGCTTGCCCTGTGCATCGACCGCCTGACCAAGGCCGGCTACGTCTACATCGGCATGGACCATTTCGCCAAGCCGGATGACGACCTGGCGGTGGCGCAGCGCCAGGGCCGCCTGCACCGCAACTTCCAGGGCTACTCGACCCACGCCGAAACCGACCTGGTGGCGCTGGGCGTGTCGGCCATCAGCTCGGTGAACGGCACCTACAGCCAGAACGAGAAGACCCTGGACGGATACTATGCGCGCCTGGACGAGGGCCGCCTGCCGGTCGCACGCGGCTACGCAATGGACAACGACGACCTGCTGCGCCGCATGGTGATCCAGAACCTGATGTGCAACTTCGAGCTGTCGATTTCCGCGCTGGAACTGGGTTATCCGATCCGCTTCAAGCAGTACTTCGCCAAGGAACTGGAGAAGCTGCGCGAGTTCGAGCGCGACGGCTTGCTGGCAATCGAGGACGACTGGATCTCGGTCACGCCGAAGGGCCGCCTGCTGATCCGCAATATCTGCATGGTCTTCGACCGCCACCTGGCTGCCGACCGTGCCGCCGGAACGGCGCCGGGCCAGGTACATACGTTGCGCTTCTCGCGCACCATTTGAGGAGGCCATGAACCTGCTCCCCATCCTGATTGCCGGCCTTGCCGGCAGCGTGCATTGCGCCGGCATGTGCGGCGGCATCGTCAGCGCGTTCAGCGTTGGCGGGCCTTGCGCCGTGCCGGCACGCACGCGCGTGATCCCGATCGCGCGCGCCGGCACGGGAGAGGGGGTACCCGCAGCAGCAGGCGCTGGGGCAGGTGGCGTACCTGCCGCTGGCGCTTCCGCAATGACCGCATGGGCCGGCGCCAACGCCGCCGCGCTCGGCTACGTGCTGGCCTATAACACCGGCCGCATTGGCAGCTATATGCTGGCCGGCGCGGCCGCGGGCGGTATCGCCGGCAGCATCGCCGGCCTGGCATCGATGGCGTCGGCGCAAGCGGTTGCCTACTGGATGGCCAACCTGATGCTGGTCGCCATAGGCCTTTACCTGATGGACGCGTGGCGCGGGCTGGCCCGCCTGGAAGCGGCAGGCGGCATGCTGTGGCGCCGTGTGCAGCCGCTGGTCAAGCTGCTGCTTCCCATGGATACGCCTTTGAAGGCGCTTGCACTCGGCGGCCTGTGGGGCTGGGTACCGTGCGGCATGGTCTACAGCATGCTGCTGGCCGCCATGCTGTCCGGCTCCGCGCTGGACGGCGCGCTGGTGATGGGCGCCTTCGGCCTGGGTACGCTGCCGATGCTGCTGGCGATGGGCATGGCGGGCGCCAGGCTGCGCCAATACCTTCAGAAGCGCGCGGTGCGCATCGCCTGCGGCTTGCTGGTGCTGGCTTTCGGCGTGCTGGGACTGGCCCGCGCGGCCGGCGGCGGCCGGCATGCATGGTTCGATGCGCTTTGCCTGGCGGTGCAGCCATGATGATGAATGAGATTGCCGCCTGCTTCCATTGCGGCCAGCCGGTTGCGGCAAGCGCCAACTGGCATGTGAACATTGAAGGCGTGGAACGCGCGATGTGCTGTCCTGGCTGCGCCGCCGTCGCGCAGACCATTGTCGATATCGGCCAGACGAGCTATTACCGCGAGCGGACCGGCTTCGCTGCGCCGGCCGGGAAACCGGATGGCGCCGACGAGGCGGGTGACGCGGCAGGCACGGCGGTCCTGCTACCGGCCGCATTGGCGCTGCCTGAAGACGATCCGAACATCGTCGACGACGGCGATGCGCGTGAGACCACCCTGCTGGTGGAAGGCATCCGCTGCGCGGCCTGCGTATGGCTGATCGAGCACCGCCTGCGCCAGGTCGACGGCGTCCAGCAGGCCAACCTCAACGTTGCCACGGAAAAGCTGTTCATCCGCTGGCACAGGGGCAAAACCACGGCTGCTGCGCTGTTGGAAGCGGTGCGCAGCATCGGCTACAACGCCTGGCCCTATGACACCACCCGCCACGACGCACAGCTGCAGAAGGCCAGCCGTACGCTGGGCCGCCAGCTCTTCGTGGCGGGCCTGTCGATGATGCAGGTGATGATGTACGTGGCTCCCGAATACATGGCCGGCGATGACGGTACGCTTGACGCCGGCATGGCAAGCCTGATGCGCTGGGCCAGCCTGATGCTGACGCTGCCCGCCATTGCCTACTCCGCCCAGCCCTTCCTGAAAGGCGCCTGGGCCAGCCTGAAAGCCCGCGTGCCGGGCATGGACGTGCCGGTGGCGCTGGGCATCATGGCGGCCTTCATCGGCAGCGCGGTATCGACTTTCCGCGGCTCGGGCGAGGTGTATTACGACTCGGTCACCATGTTCATTTTCCTGCTGCTGGCCAGCCGCTACCTGGAAATGGTGGCGCGCCGCAAAGCGGCCAGCGCCCTGGCGCGCCTGCGCCATGCGGTGCCGGAGATGGCGCAGCGGCTGGCCGCATGGCCAGACCTGCGCGAAGCCACCACCGTCCCCGCCAATGCGCTTGCCGCCGGTGACCATATCATCGTCAGGGGCGGCGAGGCCGTGGCTGCCGATTGCGTCGTGGTGGAAGGCAGCACGGCCGTCGACCTGTCGCTGCTGACGGGCGAGAGCGCCCCGCAGCGCAAGGCTGTCGGCGATGCCGTTCCCGGCGGCGCAGTCAATGCGGGCAGCCCGGTGGTGCTGCGCGTGGAAAAGACCGCGCGGGAAAGCACACTGGCCGGCTTGCTCAAGCTGATCGAACGCGCCGGCGGCGCCAAGCCGCGGATCGCGCAATGGGCCGACCGCACTGCGTCCTGGTTCGTGGCGGCGCTGCTGCTGTTTGCGGCAGCCAGCTTTGGCTTCTGGACCTGGCACGACGCCGCGCGTGCATGGCCGGTAGCGATTGCGGTGCTGGTAGTGTCCTGCCCCTGCGCCTTGTCGCTGGCCACGCCGTCGGCACTGGCTGCGGCGACCGACCGCTTGCTCGGCAAAGGAGCGCTGATCGTGCAACCGCATGTCCTGGAAACCCTGCATAGAGCCACGCATATCGTGTTCGACAAGACCGGCACGCTGACCGAAGGGCGGCCAACCGTGCAGAACGTCGACGCGATCGATGGGGCAAGGATGATTGGCATCCTGCGGGTGGCCGCCGCACTCGAAGCCGGCAGTGCGCACCCGATCGCGCGGGCCATCAGCAGTGCCGCTGACGCTCATGGCGCGGGCGCGGCAGGCGCCTCGGGCTTGCAGGAGCTGGCCGGCCAGGGCATGGAAGGCATGGTCAACGGTGTCCGCTATCGCCTCGGCACCGCGGCCTATGTAGCCGGCATCGCCGGCAGCCCGGCAGCGTCAACGGGCCTGGCGCCGTTCGCCGGCGCAGGCGACGCGGCGCCAATGACGGCCGTGTGGCTGGGCATGCAAGGCCGTTGGCTGGGGCGCTTCCTGGTCGCGGATGCGCTGCGGCCGGATGCACGCCGGACGGTCGAATACTTCCAGCGGCTCGGCAAGGAAGTCGTGCTGCTGAGCGGCGACCAGCAGGCGCTGGCCGCAAGCGTCGCGCGCCAGCTGGGCATCAAGGAAGCTATCGGCGACTGCCTGCCGGACGAAAAGCTGGCGTATGTGCAGGCGCTGCAGGCGCGCGGCGGCGTGGTGGCAATGGTCGGCGACGGCATCAACGATGCCGCAGTCCTGCGCGCAGCCGATGTCTCTTTCGCAATGGGCGGCGGCGCGACCCTGGCGCAGGTACATGCCGACTGCGTGCTGCTCGATGCCCGCCTGCCGCTGCTGGCGGAAACGGCCGGCAGCGCCGGCAAAACCATGCGCGTGATCCGCCAGAACCTGGCCTGGGCCACGCTGTACAACATAGTTGCCATTCCGGCAGCAGCCTTCGGTTTGCTGAACCCATGGCTGTCCGGCGTGGGCATGGCGGCCAGCTCCGCCTTCGTCGTTCTCAATGCGCTCCGTTTGCGCAGGGGTTAGAAAAATGGAATCGCTGTACCTTCTCATACCCGTCAGCGTCGGCCTGGTGTTCGGCGCGCTGTGGCTGTTTTTCAAGGCCTCGGACGATGGCCAGTTTGACGATCTTGTAGGCCCTGCAATGCGGGTTTTACAGGACAATGACCGGATTTGATCCACGTCATGTTTTTTTGAAGTGCTCCTCGGTAACCTTTGACATATCTCATCAAAGTGTCTGCCTGGAGAATTCAAAGTGGATCAATCACTGGACTACAACTACAAGGTCGTGAAGCAATTCGCGATCGCCACCATACTGTGGGGCGTTGTAGGCATGCTGGTCGGCGTCATCATCGCCGCCCAGCTTGCCTGGCCCGCCCTCAACCTGGACATTCCCTGGCTGACCTATGGCCGCCTGCGTCCCCTGCACACCAATGCAGTGATTTTCGCCTTCGGCATCAGCGGCCTGTTCGCCACGTCCTACTACGTGGTCCAGCGCACCTGCCAGGTCCGCCTGTTCTCCGACAAGCTGGCGGCCTTCACCTTCTGGGGCTGGCAAGCCGTGATCCTGGCTGCCGTGGTCACCCTGCCGATGGGTTTCACGCGCGGCAAGGAATACGCTGAGCTGGAATGGCCGATCTCGATCCTGATCGCCCTGGTCTGGGTGAGCTACGCGGTAGTCTTCTTCGGCACCATCATCAAGCGCAAGGTCAAGCACATCTACGTCGCCAACTGGTTTTTCGGCGGCTACATCCTGGCGGTGACCCTGCTGCACGTGGTGAACTCGATGTCCATGCCTGCCTCGCTGTTCAAGTCCTATTCCATGTACACCGGCGTGCAGGATGCCATGATCCAGTGGTGGTACGGCCACAATGCGGTCGGCTTCATCCTGACCGCCGGCTACCTGGGCATGGTGTACTACTTCATCCCGAAACAGGCCGAACGTCCCGTGTACTCCTACAAGCTGTCCATCGTGCACTTCTGGGCGCTGATCTTCACCTATATGTGGGCCGGCCCGCACCACCTGCACTACACCGCGCTGCCCGACTGGGCGCAGTCGCTGGGCATGGTGTTCTCCCTGATCCTGCTGGCGCCAAGCTGGGGCGGCATGATCAACGGCATCATGACCCTCTCCGGCGCATGGCACAAGCTGCGCACCGATCCGATCCTGAAGCTGATGATCGTGTCCCTGTCCTTCTACGGCATGGCCACCTTCGAAGGCCCGATGATGTCGATCAAGACCGTCAACGCGCTGTCGCACTACACCGACTGGGGTATCGCCCACGTTCACGGCGGCGCGCTGGGCTGGGTCGGCTTCATCACCATGGGCTCGATCTATTACCTGATCCCGCGCCTGGCCGGCCAGGACAAGATGTACTCGACCAAACTGATCGACGTGCACTTCTGGGTCGCCACCATCGGCGTCGTGCTGTACATCGCCGCCCTGTGGATCGCCGGCGTGATGCAAGGCCTGATGTGGCGCGCAGTCAACGCCGACGGCACCCTGACCTACACCTTCGTGGAAAGCGTCAAGGCCAGCTACCCGTACTACGTTGTGCGCGTGGTCGGCGGCCTGCTGTACCTGGCCGGCATGTGCGTCATGGCCTACAACGCCTGGATGACCTTGAAAGGCCGCGAAACCCCGCGTGCGCGCATCCCTGAAATGAGCCTCGCGGCGTAACGGAGCATATCGGAGCAAATGATGAAATTTTCCCATGAATGGATTGAGAAGAATCCCTGGCTGCTGATCGTCCTGGTGACGCTGGTGGTCTCGGTGGGTGGCGCAGTGGAGATCATTCCGCTGTTCTTCCAGAAGTCGACCACCGAGCCGGTGGCGGGCCTGAAGCCTTACTCCGCGCTGCGCCTGACCGGCCGCGACATCTATGTGCGCGAAGGGTGCTACACCTGCCACTCGCAGATGGTGCGCCCGTTCCGCGCCGAGACCGAGCGTTACGGCCATTACTCGGTGGCGGGCGAGTTCGTCTATGACCGCCCATTCCAGTGGGGCTCCAAGCGCACCGGTCCCGACCTGGCGCGCGTGGGCGGGCGCTACTCCGACGAGTGGCACCGCACCCACCTGAACAACCCGCGCGACGTGGTGCCGGAATCGAACATGCCCAACTACCCGTGGCTGGCCAAGACCAAGCTGAAGCCGGAGGAAGTGGTGCCGAAGATGCGCGCGCTCAAACGCATGGGCGATCCGTACACGGAAGAGGAAATCGCCGCCGCGCCGGCCGAACTGGCCAACAAGACGGAAGAGGATGCACTGGTGGCTTACCTGCAAGGCCTGGGCACCCTGATCAAGACGAGGAACTGAAATGGAAAACTTTTTTGGCAATGCGAGCAATGTGATGACGGTGGTTTCCTTCATCACCTTCCTCGGCATCGTATGGTGGGCCCAGCGCGGCAACTGGGAGGAGGCGGCCAAGCTGCCTTTCGCGGACGAGGAGAAGGACCATGGCTGATTTCACCAGCGAATTCTGGAACCTGTACGTCGTCGTCCTGACCGTCATCGGCATCGTCGGCTGCGGCGTGCTGCTGTGGTCGCAGTCGTCCGTCAAGGGTTCAGCCCTCAAATCGGTGGACGGCAAGGTCGGTACCACCGGCCATATCTGGGATGAGGACCTGACCGAGCTGAATACGCCGATGCCGCGCTGGTGGATGTGGCTGTTCTACCTGACGATCGCCTTCGCCATCGGCTATCTGTGGCTGTACCCGGGCCTGGGCAGCTACCAGGGCTCGCTGGGCTGGACTTCGGCCAAGGAGCACAAGGAGGAACTGGCCAAGGCCGAGAAGGACTACGGTCCGCTGTTCGACAAGTACAAGGGCCAGGACCTGAAAGCCGTAGCGGCAGACCCGCAGGCGCATGCCATCGGCGAACGCCTGTTCCTGACCTACTGCGCGCAGTGCCACGGTTCCGATGCGCGCGGCAACAAGGGCTACCCGAACCTGGCCGACAAGGACTGGCTGCACGGCGGCGATCCCGACACCATCAAGCTGACCATCATGAAAGGCCGCCACGGCGTGATGCCTGCAATGGGTGCAGCTGTGGGTTCGGAGAAGGATATCGAGAACGTGGCGCAGTACGTCCTGAGCCTGTCGGACAGCACGCACGACCCGATCAAGTCGGTCATGGGCAAGTCGAAGTTCAGCGCCTGCATGGCCTGTCACGGCGCCGGCGGCAAAGGCAACCCGATGCTGGGGGCGCCTAACCTGAGCGACAAGACCTGGCTGTACGGCGGCAGCGCCGAGAGCATCATGGAAACCATCCGCAAGGGGCGCAACAACACCATGCCGGCCTTTGAAGACTTCCTCGGCGAAGGCAAAGTGCATGTGCTGTCCGCCTACGTGTGGGGCCTGTCCAACCCTCCAGTCACAGCGATGAAGTAGCAGTAAGGTAGTCTTATGAACGCCCCCGCACCACAAGTCATCAAGATGTACGCCAAGCGCGAGGACATTTTCCCGCGCGAGGTGAAAGGCCATTACCAGAAGCTGCGCTGGATCTGCCTGGTCCTGACGCAACTGGTCTTCTATGGAGCGCCCTGGCTGCAATGGAACGGCCGCCAGGCCATCCTGTTCGACCTGATGGCGCGCAAGTTCTACATCTTTGGCCTGGTCTTGTGGCCGCAGGATTTCATCTACCTGGCGGCCATGCTGATCGCCTGTGCCTGGGGCCTGTTCCTGGTCACGGCGGTCGCGGGCCGCGTATGGTGCGGCTTCTCATGCCCGCAAACGGTCTACACCGAGATGTTCCTGTGGATCGAGCGCAGGTTCGAAGGTCCGCGCAGCGCGCAGATGCGCCTTGCGAAAGAGCCGATGTCGTTCAACAAAGCCTGGCGCAAGGGCGGCAAGCATCTTGCCTGGGCGCTGCTGGCCTTGTGGACCGGTTTCACCTTTGTCAGCTATTTCTCGCCCCTGCACAATCTCGCCAGGGAAGCGCAGACGTTCAACTTCGGCCCATGGGAAACCTTCTGGGTGCTGTTCTACAGCCTTGCCACCTACGGCAATGCCGGCTGGCTGCGCGAACAGGTGTGCAAGTACATGTGCCCGTACGCCCGTTTCCAGAGCGCGATGTTCGACCGCGACACGCTGATCATCACCTACGATGAAAAGCGCGGCGAACCGCGCGGCCCGAAATCGGATGGCTCTTGCATCGACTGCTCGCTGTGCGTGCAGGTCTGCCCGACCGGCATCGATATCCGCAAGGGCCTGCAGTACGAATGCATCGGCTGCGCCGCCTGCATCGACGCCTGCGACATCGTGATGGACAAGATCGGGCAGCCACGCGGCCTGATCCGCTACAGCACCGACCGCGCCATGGCGCATGGCTTGAGCTCAAAAGAGATCCGCAAACGCGTGATGCGCCCGCGCGTGCTGTTGTACACCGGCGGCCTGTTGCTGTTCATCGTGGCGGTGTTCACCACCCTGGCATTGCGCACGCCGCTGAAGATGGACGTGATCCGCGACCGCGGCTCGATGGGGCGCGAAGTGGAGAACGGCATGATCGAGAACGTGTACCGCCTGCAGATCATGAACACCACCGAGCAAAGCCATACCTACCGCATCCGCGCCAGCGGCATCGATACGCTGCAGGTGGCCGTGCCGGACACCGTGGAAGTGGGCCCGACCGAGACCCGCGCTGTGCCGATCCGGCTGCGCGTGGATCACGGCAAGGGCGAAACCGGTTCCAACAAGATTGCGGTCGAGCTGACGGCATTGGATGATCCATCGCTGGCCGTCAAGGAAAAAGCGGTATTCATCGTGCCGCGTTAAGGAGAATGAAATGAATGCTGCCGCCGCCCCCACCGACGCTGCCCCCTGGTACGCCCACCGCTGGCCATGGCTGCTGATGCTCGGCCCTGCCGTTGTAGCGGTGGCAGGCATCGCCACCAGCTATGTCGCTTTCACCAGCCAAGATGCGCTGGTGGTAGGCGACTATTACAAGCAAGGCAAGGCGATCAACCAGGACCTGCGCCGCGACCGCGCTGCCGCCGCCCTCGGGCTGTCGATCGACCTGCGCTACGACGCGGCAGAAGGCCTGCTGCACGGCCATGTCGGCAGCGCCAAGCCGCTGGCGGACGAAACGCTGTCGGTGCGCCTGCAGCATGCGACCCAGCCCGATCGCGATATGGTCCTGATGGCCCGGCCGGGCGCGGATGGCAATTTCACCGTCGCCCTGCCGATGCTGGAGCGCTCGCGCTGGCAGGTGCTGGTCGAAGGCAAGCAGCGCGACTGGCGCCTGGAAGGCGCCTGGCAATGGCCGGCCGAGCGCGAAATAGCGATCCGCGCCGATGCAGCCGCGGCGCCCGGCGCGGCACGCTAAGCGACCAGGTATTCGCGCGCCAGCGCACGCGCCCGATGCAGGCGGCTCTTGGTGGCCGCCGTCGTCAGCCCCAGTTCCTGCGCAATCTCCGCAATGCTCAATTCCTCGAAATCGCGCAGCAATACGATTTGCAGGTAGTCGCGCGGCAGCGACTCCAGCGCCTGCACCAGTTCCGTGCGCAAGCTGGCGTCATCGTGCGCTGCCAGCCACTGCTCGGCGCGCACCTCGTCATACGGATCGTAGTTGAAGGCGCGGCGACCCAGACGCCGGCACTCGCGCTGCACCACCTTGAACAGCCAGCCGGAGAACGCCGCCAGCACCTTGAGCGAAGACAGCCGGCGCGACATCACCAGCAGCACCTCCTGCACCGCGTCGTCCACATCGCTGATCAGGCAGTTGCGCTGCGCATAGCGGCGGATATCCGGCTGGCATACCGCCAGCAGCTTGGCCAGCGCCTGCGGATCGCCGCCGTGGGCGGCCCGCAGCACCGGCTGGTGCTGTTCAAGAAGTGCCATTTACCGTTTCGCCTTATCCAGTTTGCGGCCAAGCATGGCGCAGGCCGGGCAGAAGCCAAACAGACCTGACAGCACGATGCCCGCCGCCGACAGCGCCACCACGGTGCCCCACAGGCCGCCCAGGGCCAGCACACTCCAGGCCACCACGGCCAGTCCGACAATCATGCGCAAGGCACGCTCCCAAGTTGGTACATTTTTAACATAGAACATTTTGCACTCCTTTTCGCAGTTGGAGGGAAATTCCTCACCTGCCAAGAGGAGTCGATTCGTCATTTGGATTCGCGGTTACAAAAATAAATTACACTAGCCAGCAGCCCCCTCGCCCAAAGGACGTCAATGAAGCCTCTCGGGATCAATGTGAAGGTCGCACTTGCCACCAGCATCACGTCCATCGTGATGATCGCGGTGGTAACCGTGTTGCAGGCGCAACGCCTGCGCGAAGACTTCACCAAGGTGCTCTTTGCGCAGCAGGATGCCCTGATCACCCGCACGGCCGAGGACCTGGACGACAAGCTGACCGCCCTGCTGGACGTGATCGTACAGTCGGCGCGCAAGCAGCCGCCCAGCCTGATGGACGATCCAGCCGCCCTGCGCAACTGGTACGAGGAGCGCGCCATGTTGTCGATGTTCGACGACGTCATCGTGATCGATGGCTCCGGCAACGTGGTGGCCGACGTGCCGCGCATCGAGGGCAGGGCAAAGGTTTCCGTGGCCGACCGCGAATACTTCAAGAAGGTGCTTGAAACCCGCAAGCCGATGATTGCGGGCCCGATCAGGAGCCGCGTCAGCGGCCAGCCCATCGTGCAGATGGTGGCGCCTATCCTGAATGACCGCGGCAAGGTGGTCGGCGTACTGGCCGGCGTGCTGCGGCTGTACAAGGACAATATGCTGGGCCACCTGCGCACCGCCAAAGTCGGCAAGACCGGCTACTACTTCGCCGTGACGCTGGACGAGCCGTCGATCTACGTGGTGCACCCCGACGCCAGCCGCATACTGCAGCCGCGGGCAGCCAATTCCAACCCCGCCACTACCAGCGCCATGAGGAATGGTTTCGAGGGCACGGTGCTGAGCACCAGTGCCGCCGGTGTGCCGGGCGTGAGCAGCTATCGGCGGCTGAAATCCACCGACTGGCTGCTTGCATCCATATTGCCGGTGCAAGAGGCGTACGAGCCTTTCGAAGGCGTGCAGGTACACTTGCTGGCCTGGGGCCTGGGCGCGTCCGTGATTTCCGCGCTGCTGATCGGCTGGATCACGCTGCACCTGCTGGCGCCTGTGGCCAGGCTGCGCAACGCGATCCAGGACCTGCGCGCGACGCCCGGCAAGTTCACCCCGATTCCCGTCACCCGGAAGGATGAAATCGGCGAGCTGACGGAAGCGTTCAATAGCCTGATGCAGGAACGGCAGGCGGCCGAGGCCCACTCGCAAACCCTGATGGCGGAGGCCGACCTGCGCGCCGCGGAACTGGAGCAGGAACGCGACCGCGCCGAAGCGGCCAATCGCGCCAAGAGCGATTTCGTGGCCAATATGAGCCATGAGATCCGCACGCCGATGAATGCGGTGCTGGGCATGGTGTATTTGCTGGGGAATACCTCCCTCAGCGCGCAGCAGCGCAAGTACCTGACCATGATCCGCACCTCGGGCCAGTCTTTGCTGGGCATCCTGAACGACGTACTGGATTTTTCCAAGATCGAGGCGCGCCGCATGGAACTGGCGCCGATCGACTTCGACCTGGACGAAGCGATGGCGACCCTGGCCACCACCATGACCATGAATGCAGGCGACAAGGAGCTGGAGCTTGCCATCGTGGTGGCACCGGACGTGCCAACCCTGCTGCATGGTGACGCACTGCGGCTGCAGCAGATCCTGACCAACCTGGCCAGCAATGCAATCAAGTTTACCGAGCAGGGCGAAGTGGTGGTGTCGGTGCGGACGGCAGTGCGGGTGGCCGACCGCGTGCTGCTGTGCTTTGAGGTGCGCGACACCGGCATCGGCATGACCGAGCAGCAGACCACGCAGTTGTTCAATGCCTTCTCACAGGGCGACGAAAGCATCACGCGCCGCTTTGGCGGCACCGGCCTGGGCCTGGCCATCACCCGCCGCCTGGTGGAGCTGATGGGCGGACAGGTGCAACTCCAGACCATTCCAGGCGATGGCAGCAACTTCTCCTTCGAACTGTGGTTCGGCGTGCTGCCGGAACGCGCCGAGGCCCGCCGCCTGCCGGCCATCGGCCCATTGAACGTACTGGTGGCGGACGACAACAGCACCAGCCGCACCATGATCGTCCAGTTGCTGCGTGCCTGGGGATGGGACGCGGACGAGGCCGGCTCGGGCGAAGCGGCGCTGCAACGCTTCCGCGAGCAACTGGCCGGTCCGCATCCATACGACGTGGTGCTGACCGACTGGCATATGCCGGGGTCGGACGGTTACGCCTCGGCGCGCGAGATACGGCGCGCAGCCGAAGGCCACCGCCAGCCCATCGTCGTCACCATCAATGCCTTCGCACGTGCCCAGGTCGACGACATCGCCAGCACGCCGGAAGCGGACGTGGTGCTGGTCAAGCCAATCACCGCATCCAGCCTGTTCGATGCCATGCACCAGGCGTTGGCGGCGACCGGGGGCGGCGAGGAAGTTTCGGCGTCCGCTTCCGCCCTCGGTAACCGCCTGCGCGGCGTGCATTTCCTGCTGGTGGAAGACAACCTGCTGAACCAGGCGGTGGCGCGCGGCATCCTGGAGCTTGCCGGCGCCACGCTTGACGTGGCCGGCGACGGCCAGCAGGCTGTGGATACCCTGCGCACCAGCGCCAGCCGCTATGACATCGTGCTGATGGATATGCAGATGCCGGTGCTCGATGGCTTCAGTGCCACGCGCATGATCCGCGATGAACTGCAACTGGACCTGCCGGTGATTGCGATGACCGCCGGCGTGCTTGCATCCGAACGCCATCGCTGCTCCGAGGCCGGCATCACCGACTTCATCGCCAAGCCGGTGGTCGTCGAGGAAATGATGGCGGTTATCGAGCGCAACCTGCGCAGGTCGCCGGAGCATGCGTCCGCCGTGAACGGTGCCGCCTGCGCACCCGCCGAGCAGGCGCCGTCGGAACAGGTGTTCAGCATGGACAGCCTGATGCGCGTGATGGGCAAGGACCAGAAGGGCCGGGCGGTAATGTTCAAGATGGTGCGCGGTGCACTGGAAGGCGGTCTGCAACCAATGGATGATGCCGAGGCCGCAGTGCGCGCGGGCCGGCCCGGCGAGGCGGCGCGTATCCTGCATGGTTTGCGCGGCGCCGTCGGCGTGCTGGGCGCGAAGCGGCTGGTGAAGGCCACGCTGGATGCGGAATCGGCAATCCGTGTCGGCAATCCGGACAGCCTGCCGTCCATGCTCGCTGCCGTGCGCTACGAGCTGGAGCAAGTCCTGGCGCACGGACGCCGCTGGCTGGAGCAGGAGGAGCGCTAGTTTTCGCGCCGGTTCAGGTAAGCGCCCGCGGCCAGGCCGACACCGAAGGCTGCGTACACCATCAACAGCGAGGGCCGCGACAGGCGCTCCTCGAAGCCCGGCCGCAGCCGGTGCGGCGTCAACTGGTAGTCCGTGAAGCAGGCGACCGCGGTGGCCGCTGCCGCCACGGTGGCGGTGGTTGCAGCTTCCTTCTTGTCGAGCGTATTGCAGCAGGACTTTTCAAACAGGGTTGCCCAGAACATCGAAGCCCCATGGTGTATCAGGTAGCCCACCAGCGTGTGCTTGAGCGAGGGCTGGTCGACGCGCGTCGCCTTGTCGCCCCAGAACCAGTGGCTGACGGCATTTACCCCCGCGAACATGCTGCCGGTCTCGCGCTTGCCGCAGGCCGCCAGCGCCGCCGTCGAGGCAAGGCTGGCCAATGCGCCGGGCAATACACTGTGCTTGAGCGCTCTGCTCCAAGTGTCCATGGCGGTTCTCCCTTTTCGTGTAATGTCCGATGACGGGAGGAGGAGCCAATGCGGGTGCTGCTGACCGGTGCTACTGGATTCATCGGGTCGCATGTTGCGGCGGCCTTGCTGGCGCGCGGTCATGAAGTCATTGCTGCCGGGCGGCATCCCGGCCGCGATCCTCGCATGGGCTTTGTTCCTGCCGACTTTGCCCACGATACCGAAAAAGCTGCGTGGGCGGCGCGCCTCAAGAGCATGGATGTCGTGGTGAACGCCGTCGGGATATTTCGCCCGCAGGGCGAGGCGTCGTTTGCGGCTGTGCATGATGCGGCGCCGCGCGCCTTGTTTGCGGCCTGCGCGGAAGCTGGCGTGCGGTATGTGGTGCAGGTCTCGGCCCTGGGCGCGGATGCCGGCGCACGGTCGGCGTTTCATGCAAGCAAGAAAGCGGCGGATGAGGCGCTGGCGTCCTTGCCGCTTGACGGATGCATCGTACTGCCATCGCTGGTCTATGGCGCGGATGGCGCCAGTGCCAGGATGTTTCGCATGATGGCGACCATGCCGTTTGCAGTGCAGCTGGGCAGCGCGCCGCAGATGGTGCAGCCGGTGCACATCGACGACGTCACGGCCGCCATCCTCGCCCTCGTCGAGCAAGGCGGGGCGGCGGCCAACCGGCGCACGGAAGGCAGCACTCCTGGCGAAGCGGGCGCGGACGATGGCGCGGACGGCGCTGGGGTGCGGCGTTTGGCGCTGGTTGGACCGGATGCGATGGCATTTGTGGACTATTTGCGCGCCCTGAGGGTGGCGATGGGGCTGGGCGACTGGCGCCTGCCGGTGCTGCGGCTGCCGGACGGGGTAGCACGTGGCCTGGCGCGGGCCGGTGGGATGCTGCCGGGCAGTCCGCTGGACCGCGACGCGCTGGACATGCTGGCGCGCGGAAATACCGCCGACGCCAGGCCGCTGGCCGCGCTGCTGGGTCGCCAGCCACGTGCGGTAGGCGACTTTGTCGCGCAGCCAGCGGCAACGCGCACCCAGGCACAACTCGGCTGGCTGCTCCCCTTGCTGCGCCTGAGCATCGCCGCCGTGTGGATCTGGACCGCCATCGTATCGGCCGGCCTGTACCCGGCCGCCGACAGCTACGCGCTGCTGACCCGCACCGGTGTGCCGCCGATGCTGGCCCCCCTGATGCTTTACGGCGCATGCGCACTCGACCTGGCCTTCGGCGTGGCAACGCTGGCGTGGCCGCGCAGGAGCCGCCGCTGGCTATGGCTCGCGCAGATCGCCCTGATCGCCTTTTACAGCATCGTCATTGCCTGGCGCCTGCCCGAATTCCTGCTCCACCCCTACGGCCCAATCAGCAAGAACCTGCCCATGCTGGCCGCCCTGTGGATGCTCTACGAACTGGAGAAGCCCTCATGGAATACCTGATCGTGAAATGGCTGCACATCCTCTCTTCGACCCTGCTGTTCGGCACCGGCATCGGCTCCGCCTGGTACCTGCTGTTCGCAGTGATCAGCAAGAACGTCCAGGCCATCGCCGTCGTCACCCGCATCCTGGTCATCGCCGACTGGCTGTTCACAGGCGTCACCATGATCGCCCAGCTGGTGACCGGTTTCTACCTGATCCACCTCGCCGGATATCCGCTGGAGACGCCGTGGATCAGGTGGTCCATCGTGCTGTACGTAGTTGCCCTGCTTTGCTGGCTGCCTGTCGTCTGGCTGCAGGTGAAGATGCGCGACATGGCCGCCGAATCGATGCGGCAAGCCGCACCGCTGCCGGCGCGGTTCTGGCGCTACTTCCGCGCCTGGGTAGTGCTTGGGATTCCGGCATTTTTCGCCTTCATCGCCGTGTTCTACTTGATGGTCGTGAAACCGGCCTGGGGATGAATCACCTCGCCCCGCTCCAGCATGGCGACGAAGTCGCTGATCCGCCTGGCCCGCGTCTCCGCGCGCTTTGCCTGGTGCGTGCGGAACAGGATCGCATAGCGGTTCTGCGAGCTGAGGGCGGCGAAGTTGGCGCGCCCCTTTGCGCTTGCATCCAGCGCCGCCTGCAAGTCGGGCGGCACTTCCGCTGCGCTCCACGAGTCATACGCCGCCTGCCAGCGGCCATCCAGCTTCGCCCGTTCAACCTCGGCCAGGCCGGCTGGCTGCATCAGCCCCTTCCCGACCAGCACAGCCACCTTGTCCCGGTTGATCTTCGACCAGATGCTGCGCTTTGCGCGCGGAGTGAATTTTTGCAGCCAGTATTGCTCGTCGATGCTCTTCTTCTGCCCGTCGATCCAGCCGAAACACAGCGCCGCATCGAGCGCTTCCGGGTACTGCACCGACGTTTCAGGCGCATCCTTCTTGGCGATCTTCATCCACACGCCGGGCGAGCTGGCGTGCTGCTTCTGCAGCCAGCTCCACCATGCCTTGCCCGTAGCGAACAGGCGCTGTTCCAGTTCAGGTTTACCGCTCATAGCTTGACCTTTCGTGCGACTTCGACAAATGCCTTTGCTGCGGGCGAGGCCTGGGCCAGGTTGCGCAGCGCCAGCCCGACCCGGCGCCGCACCGGCGGCGAGAACGGCCGCACGGCGATATTCGGGTGGGACGCCGCCAGGTCGACCGGCAGCGCCAGTTCCGCCATGCCGGACACGCCATCGCCACGCCCCACCATACCCAGCACCGTCAGCACCTGCGACATGCGGTAGCGCACTTGCGGGCACAGGCCCTGTGCCGCAAACAGCGGTTCGATCAGGGTGGAGCAGCCGGCATCGGGCATGATAAAGGGCTCGTTCGCCAGGTCGTGCGCGCTGACGGACTTCCGGGAGGCCAGCTTATGGCCGGCAGGCAGCAGCGCCACCATCTGGTCTTCCACCAGATCCACGGTGTCAAAGCGGTCGTCGGGCTGCTGGATAAAGCCGATATCGACACGGCGGTCGAGAATCCATTGCAGGGTGTCGTCATCGGTGCCCTCGTCGATGCGCACTTCGATGCCGGGGTAGCGCTGCTGGAAAACGTCGAGGATGGCGGGGATCAGCTTGAGCGATGAGGTGGGGCCGAAGGAACCGATGCGCAGCAGCCCTTGATTCAGGCCGCTGGCCGCAGCCACTTCCTGCCGCATCGATTCCGCCAGGCCCAGGATTTCCCGCGCCCGCACCAGCAGGCGCTGGCCCAGCTCCGTCACGTCCGCGCTTGCGCCCTGGCGCTCGATCAACTGCACGCCCAGCTCCTGCTCCAGCGACTTGATGGCGTGGGAGATGGCGGACTGGCTCACGCCCAGCCGCATGGCGGCGGCGGTGAACCCGCGCAATTCGGCCACCAGGGCAAATATTTCGAGCTGCGTGAATGTCATGAGCTTTTCCTCATTTCTCTATGAGTAAGGATTAGCATTAATGTATAACCTCCTTCACTGACACGCAAGGCCCATTGCCATGATCTACCTGAAACTGATCGCCTGCACCCTGATCTGGGGCGGCACCTTCATCGCCGGCCATATTGTCTCGAATGCACTGCCGCCGCTGACGGCAGCCTCCATCCGTTTCTCGATTGCGGCCGCGCTGCTGCTGCTGCTGGCCTGGAAGCGCGAAGGCGGCCTGCCGAAACTCTCGATGCAGCAGCTGGGGGCTACGGCGGCCCTGGGCCTGACCGGTATTTTGCTGTACAACTTCTGCTTCTTCTCCGCGCTGGGCAAGCTGGAAGCCAGCCGCTCGGCACTGTTCATCGCGATGAACCCGATCGTGACCGCGCTGGCCGCGGCAGCCGTGCTGCGCGAACGCCTGAACTGGCAGAAATGGGCCGGTATCGGCATCGCCTTCGTCGGCGCCGCCGTGCTGATTACGCGCGGCGAGCCGATGGCTGCGCTGCAGGACATCAGCCAGTCGATCGGCGTTGGCGAGCTGATGATGCTTGGCGCCGCCTCGTGCTGGGCGGCGTACACCCTGGTCGGCCGCTCGGCGCTGAAAGGCCTGTCGCCGATCGCCGCCACCACGTACGCCTCGCTGTGGGGCCTGGGATTTCTGCTGATTACCGCTTCGCGCGAACTGCCGGACGTGGCCTGGGCCTCGCTGGGCTGGCAGGTCTGGGCTTCTGTCACCTACCTGGGCGCCTTCGGCACCGTAGTGGCTTTCGTGTGGTGGTACGAGGGCGTGAAAGTCCTTGGCCCGGCACGCACGGCGGTATTCAACAACCTGGTGCCGGTGTTCGGGGTATCGCTCGCTGCGCTGATGCTGGGCGAGCAGGTGATGGCTTCGATGATTGCCGGCGGCCTGCTGGTAGCCACCGGCGTGACCATCACCAACCGTTAAGCGTAGCGCAGCACGTCGGTCAGCGGGCGGCGCGGCTTTTGGGGCCAGTTGCCCTGGGCCGCGTGGCCGACGGCCACCAGCATTACCGGTACTTCATTGGCGCCCAGGCCGAAGGCGGCGTGCACGGCTTGCGCATCGAAGCCGGTCATGGCGCAGCTGGACAGGCCCATGCCTTCGGCGGCGAGGATCATGGTCATCGCCGCCAAGGAGGCGGAACGCAGGGCTTCGTCGCGCTGGGCGCGCTCATCGCCATCCATCGAGCCCTGCGCCATGCGGGTCCAACTGTCGACGACGGGCTGGATAAGTATGCCTTTATCCACAGCCGGTTTCAGCGCGGCGGCTACCTGGTCCTGCGCCTTGAGGGTGCCGCTGATGATGAAGGTGACCGGCGCATCCACAACTTTCTGCTGGCCGAAGGACAGTTCGCGCAATTTTTCCCGCGCTTGCTGCGAACGCACGGCGACGAACTGCCAGTTCTGCACGTTGTAGGCGGAAGGCGCCAGCGTTGCCAGGCGCGCCAGCTCCGCCACCTGCTCGTCGCTGACCGGCGCCGACGGATCGAAATAGTTGGCGGAAACGCGGGATTCGATCAGGTCCTTGATTGGCTTATCCATTTTATTTGGCCTCCTGCAGCTTGAGTTGAAGGGTCAGTACGCTGCCCAGCACCACCGCCAGGCCGATCATTGCGGTGCCGCCGAGCTTCTGGCCGAGCAGGATCCAGCCCAGGACCACCGCAGTCGCGGGGCTCAGCAAGCCAAGCGAGGACACGGCGACCGGCGACAGGCGGCTCAGGCCACGGAACCAGAGCAGGTAAGCCACCAGCGCGCCCACGAACGTCAGGTAGGCATAGCCCAGCAGTTCGCTGGCAGCCAGCGAGGCGGGCAGCGGCGGGTCGGCCAGCAGCGCCAACGGCGCGAGCATCAGGCCGCCGAGCAGCAGCTGCCAGCCGGCCAGTTCGACCACGGGCAGCTCCGTTTTCCAGCGGCGCGCCAGCCAGGTGCCGACGGCCATGCTCAGGGCGCCGGCCAGGGCCGCGCTGACCCCCAGGGCATCCCAGCGGGCGGACGGCGACAGCAGCAGGGCGGCCATGCCCGCTACGCCCACCGCCGCCGCGCCCAGCGCGGCCCACTGCGGACGGCGCCCATCCCAGCCCCAGGCCAGGCCCATGATCACGATCGGCTGGATGGCGCCCAGCACGGCGGCCAGGCCGCCCGGCAAGCGGTAAGCGGCAACGAACAGCAAGGCCTGGAAAGCGCCGATATTCAGCGCGGCCAGTACGGCGACACGCCACCACAGGTGGCGGGCCAGCATGCGGCCGGCGAACAGCACCAGCAGCAGGCCGGCCGGCAGGGCGCGTACGGCAGCGGCGGTGAAGGGGCGCCCGGCGGGCAGGACTTCGGTGGCAACGATATAGGTCGAACCCCAGATGACGGGTGCCAGCGCGGTGATCGCGGTATCGGCTAAGGGAAATTTTTTCATGGCTGCAAAATTATCTTGAAATCGAGATAAATCGAAGTATAGCCGAAATTATCTTGATTTCGAGATAAATTGTTATAATCGCCCCGATAGCTAACCTGGAGACGGCTGTGGATAAAGTGGATTTGATCCTGGAGCAATGGGCACGCGAGATGCCCGCCCTGGATGTGGGACCGATGGGCGTGATTGGGCGCCTGAACCGCTGCGCGGCCCTGATGCGGCGCCGCCTCGATGCGACGTTCGAGCAGTTCGGGCTCAGTAACTGGGAGTTCGACGTGCTGGCGACGTTGCGCCGTTCCGGCGCGCCTCACCAGCTGGCGCCAACCGCCCTGTTTTCGCAGCTGATGGTCACCTCGGGCACGATGACGCACCGCCTGCAAAGGCTGGAGGCGCAAGGCTGGGTAAGCCGCGCGCCGAATCCGGCCGATGCGCGCAGCCTGCTGGTGCAGCTCAGCCCTGCGGGGCTGGAGCTGATCGAACGCGCCGTGGCGGCGCACGTCGACAATGAGAAGAACATCATGGCCCCGTTCGGGGCCACGGAAACGACCGCGCTGGATACGCAGCTGCGCAAGCTGCTCGCTATGCTGGAGCCTGGGCAGGAGCCTTGAAGGCGTTGACCTGGGCGCCAATCCGCGCGCCCATTGCCTCACCCAGCGCTTGCAGGCCGCTCAGCGGGCGAACCATCACCTCGAAGTCGACGATCTTGCCCGCATCGTTGAAGCGGATGAAATCGATGCCCTTGAGCTGCTTGTCCCCGACATGGGCGCTGAATTCCAGCACCACGCTCAGGCCGTCGTCAGTCGCCAGCTGGCGGTGGTAGGCGAAGTCCTCGAACACCTGGTAGGCGGTGTTCAGCACCAGCACCACCGCCTGCTGGCTCGCGTAAGGCTTGTTCGCAACCGGCGAACGGAACACCGCATCCGCATCGACGATGGAGGGCAGGGTAGACAAATCACCGCCGGCGACCATCTTGTGCCAGCGTTCGAGCGATTCCGCAACGGCCGGTTGAAGCTGCATGGGCTTACTCCTTAAATGGCGGCAGCCAGTCGGGTGCCTTGGTTGATAGCGCGTTTCGCATCCAGTTCGGCAGCAACGTCGGCGCCGCCGATCAGGTGTACTTTGCAGCCCGCATCGAGCAGGCCTTGCTGCAGTTCGCGCAGCGGCTCCTGGCCGGCGCAAACAATCACATTATCCACAGGCAGCACGTGCTGCTGGCCTTCCACGGTGACGTGCAGGCCGGCATCATCGATGCGGTCGTAGCTGACACCCGACTGCATATTGACACGCTTTGCCTTCAGGCCGGTGCGGTGGATCCAGCCGGTGGTCTTGCCCAGGCCATCGCCAACCTTGCTGGTCTTGCGCTGCAGCAGGTGAACCTGGCGCGGCGCAGCTTCCACCGCCGGGGCGCGCAGGCCGCCGCGGTCCTTGTAGCCATTGTCGATGCCCCACTCGGCGTAGAACTTCTCCGGTACCAGGCTGGCGCTCTTGCCTTCGTGAGTCAGGTATTCGGAAACGTCGAAACCGATGCCGCCGGCGCCAATTACAGCCACGTTCTTGCCGACCGGTGCGCCGTCGCGCAGCACTTGCAGGTAGCCCAGCGCCTTCGGGTGGCCGATGCCATCGATGGCCGGGGTGCGCGGGGTGACCCCGGTTGCCAGCACCACGTCGTCATAACCGCCCGCCGCCAGTCCGGCCGCGTCGACGCGGGTATTCAGGTGCAGCTTGACGCCGGTCAGCTCGATCTGGCGGCCGAAGTAGCGCAGGGTTTCGTTGAATTCTTCCTTGCCCGGCACCTTCTTCGCCACATTGAACTGGCCGCCGATTTCGCTGCCGGCGTCGAACAGGGTGACGTCATGGCCGCGCGCAGCGGCGGTGGTGGCGAAGCTCAGGCCCGCAGGTCCGGCGCCGACCACGGCAATGCGCTTGGCTTGCTGCGCCGGGGCGATCACCAGTTCGGTCTCATGGCAGGCACGCGGATTCACCAGGCAGGAAGTGATCTTGCCGGAGAAAGTGTGGTCCAGGCAGGCCTGGTTGCAGCCGATGCAGGTGTTGATTTCGTCGGCGCGGTCTTCGCGCGCTTTCTGCATGAAGAAGGCGTCGGCCAGGAAGGGGCGCGCCATCGACACCATGTTCGCCGCGCCGTCGGCCAGGATGCCTTCGGCCACTTCCGGCGTGTTGATGCGGTTGGTGGCCACCAGGGGGATGCCGACCTTGCCCATCAGGTTCTTCGTGACCCAGGCGAATCCGGCGCGCGGCACCTTGGTCGCGATGGTCGGGATGCGCGCCTCATGCCAGCCGATGCCGGTGTTGAGGATGGTGGCGCCGGCCTGTTCGACTGCCTGCGCCAGTTGCACCACTTCCTCCAGCGTGGAACCGCCTTCCACCAGGTCCAGCATGGACAGGCGGTAGATGATGATGAAGTCCTTGCCCACGCGCTCGCGCACGCGGCGCACGATTTCGACCGGGAAGCGCATGCGGTTTTCGTAGCTGCCGCCCCATTCGTCGGTACGCTGGTTGGTACGGGCCGCGATGAATTCGTTGATCAGGTAGCCTTCGGAACCCATGATCTCCACACCGTCGTAGCCGGCTTCGCGCGCCAGCACGGCGCACTGGGCGTAATCCTCGATGGTGGCCACCACTTCTTCGGTGGCCAGCTCGTGCGGGGTGAACTGGTTGATCGGCGCCTTGATTGCGCTCGGGCCCACCAGTTTCGGATGGTAGGCATAGCGCCCAAAGTGCAGGATCTGCATGGCGATCTTGCCGCCTTCCGCGTGCACGGCGGAGGTGACCTTGCGGTGCTGCGCCACTTCCTCGCTGGTGGTCAGCTTGGCGCCGGCCTTCCAGGGACGGCCCGCCTCGTTCGGGGCGATGCCGCCGGTAACGATCAGGCCCACTTCGCCGCGCGCACGCTCGGCGTAGAAGGCGGCCATGCGTTCAAAGCCGTCGGCCTCCTCTTCCAGGCCGACGTGCATGGAACCCATGATCACGCGGTTTTTCAGGGTGGTGAAGCCCAGGTCGAGCGGGGCGAGCAGGTGTGGGTAGCGGTTCATTGGCGTCCTCATTATGCAACTAGTTGCACAAATATAGCCCGGCTGGCGCGTCTATGCAACTAGTTGCAGAGACAGTGTGGCTTGTCCGCCTCTCGCTGCTCAGGCAAGATGGTGGCATCTTTTTCATTGTTTCCTGCCATGTCTTTGCCCCACGCGCTGTTGACCTCCCTGTCCGAGCGAGCCGGTTCCGGCTCGGAACTGGCCCGGCGCTTCGATAAATCGATCGGCTTTTTCTGGGCCGCCACCCACCAGCAGATTTACCGGGAACTGGCGCGCCTGGAGCAAGCCGGCTGGATCGAATCCCTGCCCGCCGAGACGGGGCGCGGCCGCAAACGCGCCTACCGCGTGCTGCCGGCCGGCACCGCGGAACTGCGGCGCTGGGTTGCCGAGGGCGAAGATCCCCGCCCCCAGCGCGACGCGCTGATGGTGCGCATCCGGGCCGAGGCAGCCATCGGTCCGGCGGGGCTGGCCGACGAAATGCGCCGCCACCTGGCGCTGCATGAGGCAAAACTGGCCTTGTACAAGAGCTTCGAGCAACGTGATATGGCCAGCGAATCGGATTCACGCGAGCGAAAGCTGCAGTACGTGCTGCTGAAGGGCGGCATCGCACAGGAGGAGCTGGCAATCAATATGGCGCGCGAAGCCCTGCGCATCCTGGAAAGCTGAGCTATCGGAACTACAGAAAGTGTAGTCAGTGATATGCTCCAGGCAGGGGATTGCCGGGAGAAGAAATGCGTCGTCGCGCAGTTTTGGGTTTCGCGCTGTCTGGCCTGCTGCCAGCCTGGGTAGCTGCGCAGGCTTTGCCCGTGATGCATGTCTCCACCCTGGTGGGTGACGATCCTGCCGCCACCATTTCGGAACTGGTGCTGCGCGAAGCCTACCGGCGCGTCGGCCGCACACTGGCGGTACACCAGTTGCCAGGCGAGCGCTCGCTGATGTACGCCAATGACGGCAAGATGGATGGCGAGCTGTATCGCAAGCTTGGCCTGGACCGCGATTACCCCAACCTCGTCATCGTTCCGGTCCCCTTGCTCACCTTTGAGCTGGTGATCTTCTCGCGCGGTACGTCCTTCATCGTCAATGGCTGGGAAAGCCTGCGGCCTTACACGCTGGGCTTTATGCGCGGGAACAAGATCGCGCAGGAGAATACCAAGGGCATGAAGGTGGAACAGGTGCCGACCATGCAGCAGGCTTTCGAGAAGATGATGATGGGGCGCACCGACCTGGTGCTGGGCCATCGGGCTTCGGGCATGGCCGTGGTGCGCGCCCAGAAACTGGAAGGGGTGACCGTGCTGGAGCCACCGCTCTCATCCTTCCCGGTCTATCACTACCTGAACAAAAAGCACGAGGCGCTGGTGCCGGAGCTGACCCGCGTTCTGAAGCAAATGCAGGCTGACCGCACCATTGAACGCATCCAGAAATCCATACCAGGCCACTGACCGGTAATACCAGTGAGTAACTTGCATGATGCCGGTATCTACCGTTTAACAGAATGTCTCATTTGAGACATCGCCCGCTCCATTCGTATTTCCCCTATTTGGACGACCTTTTTTTACGCATGCATTTTTGCAACTGGTCTTATGCTGGTGACACTAATTAAAACCACTTGACTACCAATTGTCCGAATCCCATGCTGTCCCGACAACCACAACCGAAGAAGGAGGGGGAGCATGGAACGAAAGGTTTCGAGAAGTTTGCTGGTCGCCGGTTTGACGGGCAGCATGTTGGCGGCTTGCGGTGGCGGCAGCGATAGCGGCCAGGCGACGCAACAGCCAAAGACGCTTGCGACATCTGCGGTGTCGGAATCCTGTCCGGCATGGAGCAGCAGCGCGGTCTACACCGCCGGCATGTGCGTTACCTATAACGGCACGGTATACAAGGCCAAGTGGTGGACGCAGAACAATGTGCCAGGGACCGAGCAGTACGGGCCCTGGGAGGCGCAGGCGACCACGCCGACGCCCACTCCTACGCCAACGCCGACACCAACGCCGGATTGCCCGGCATGGAGCGCCAGCGCGGTCTATACCGGCGGCATGTGCGTGACCTACAACGGCTCCGTCTACAAGGCGAAGTGGTGGACGCAGAATAATGTCCCGGGCACGGAAGCGAACGGGCCGTGGGAGCTGCAAACGACCACTCCGACGCCGACGCCGACGCCGACTCCAACGCCAACGCCTACTCCAACACCCACGCCAACGCCTACGCCAACACCAACGCCGACGCCAACCCCGACTCCTACGCCGACCCCGACTCCTACGCCGACGCCAAACGGCCGCGAGATCGGTTCCTACTTCGCGCAGTGGGGCGTATATGGCCGCGATTACGAGGTGGCGGACATTCACACCACAAAGACGCCGGTGAACGGCGTGCAGACCAGCGTGGCTGACCAGCTCACCTTCATCAACTATGCCTTCGGCAATGTGTACCAGAAGAACGGCGGCTACGAATGCGACATGGTGACGAAGGCCGAAGTCGGCAACGACAACCCTTCATCGCCGGAAGCCGGCACCGGCGGCGACTCCTACGCCGACTACCAGCGCCAGCCCCGCCGTACCGTCAACGGCCAGTCCGTACCGTGGGATGCTCCGCTGTCCGGCAACTTCCTGCAACTCAAGCTGCTCAAGCAGCAACACCCGAACCTGAGGGTCTTCATTTCGCTGGGTGGATGGTCATGGTCGAAATTCTTCTCGGCCGCAGCCAAGACCGATGCGCTGCGCAAACAGCTCGCCAAGTCCTGCGTGAAGATGTTCATTGCCGGCGACCTGCCGATCCAGGACGGACGCGGCGGTCCCGGCGCCGCCAAGGGCGTGTTCGACGGCATCGACATCGACTGGGAATACCCGGGCGGCGGCGGCCAGCCATACAACACCGTCGACACGGTCAACGACAAGCGCAACTTCACGCTCCTGATGGCGGAGTTCCGAGCCCAGCTTGATGCGCAGGGCGCGACCGATGGCAAGCGTTATGCACTGACCGCTGCTATCGGCGCCGGCGTCGACAAGATCGCCAACACGGAGCCAAGCCAGTACGCGCAGTACATGGACTGGGTCAATGTGATGACCTACGACTTCCACGGCGCGTGGGAATCGACCACCAACTTCCACTCGCCGCTGTACCGCGACCCGGCCGACCCAGCGACCGGCAACCTGGCGAAGTACAACGCCAACGACGCGATCGCCGCGCTGACCGCAGCCGGTATGCCGAAGAACAAGATCCTGCTCGGGATTCCGTTCTATGGACGCGGCTGGAAGGGTGTCACGGCGGGCCCGAACGGCAATGGCCTATACCAGGCCGCCACCGGCGGTGCCGGCGGCACTTACGAAGGCGGTATCGACGACTATAAGGTCCTGCGCAACAAGACCGGCCAGCGCTGGTACCACCCGGTGACCAAGCAGTTGTTCCTGTACACCAGCACCGGCGAGTGGTGGAGCTATGACGATCCGACCGTGATCGGCACCAAGATGCAGTATGTCCGCGACCAGGGCCTGCGCGGCGCCTTCTCGTGGGAACTGGACGGCGATGCCAGCGGTGCGCTGACCAGCGAAGTCTGGAAAGGACGTTAATCGTCCATCCCTTGCCGGCGGCGGCCCCAACGCCGCCGGCTTTTCCCATTTGGAGACGCGTATGAAACGTCGTGCGACGGTGCACTCCCTTGGCATCAGCGACGAATGGCGGCGCTGGATCGCCGAAAACCTGATGTTGGGCCATTCGCCTGCAACGCTGGCCGGCATCCTCGGCCAGTCCGGCATTCCACCGCAACTCGCGCAAGCCGAGATTACGGCTGCGATGAACAGTCCCTACCTGCACGGCGTGCAACGCCTGCATAACCGGCTGGCCAAGCGTGACTGGCTGCTTGGCATCCAGGCGCGCCTGAACCGCATGGCGCCGCAGGAGGTGCCGCGCCGCGAGCGTTTGTCGACCGAGGCCTTCCTGCACGAGCATTACCTGTGCAACCGCCCCGTCATCATCACCGGTATGCTGGACGACTGGCCGGCACGCGGGAAATGGACTTTGGATTGGCTCGCCGCGCAATTCGGCGAGCGTGAAGTGGAAGTGCAGTTCGGCCGCAATGCCGATGCCGACTATGAGATGAACAGCATCGCGCACAAGCGCCACATGCCGTTCGGCGAGTATGTGGAACGGGTGCGCAGCAGCGGCAGCACCAACGATTTCTACATGACGGCGAATAACGACGGCCGTAACCGGCAGGCGCTGGACGAGTTGTGGCAGGACATGCCGCTGTTGCCGGAATACCTGGACGGCGAACGCAAAGGCTTCTTCTGGCTTGGACCGGCGGGGACCATCACGCCTTTCCATCACGACCTGACCAACAACTTCATGATCCAGGTGATGGGGCGCAAGCGCGTGCGGCTGATCGCCCCGTGCGAAACGCCAAGGCTGCAGAACCAGCGCCATTGCTTCACTCCCGTCGATGGGCGCGACATCGATCTGCAGCGCTACCCCTCGATGGCCGGCGTGCCTGTCCTCGACGTCGAACTGGCGCCCGGGGAAATCCTGTTCCTGCCGGTCGGCTGGTGGCACTTCGTCCAGGGACTCGACATCTCACTCACCATCTCGGCGACACACTTCCGCTGGGATAACGATTTCTACAGCAGTTATCCGAATAACCACGACTTCTAATAACGGAGACATGCATGAATTTTCGACCGAATTACTTGATGCTGGCGCTGGTCGGCAGCGCCATCGCCGGTTGCGGCGGCGGCAACGACAGCGGCCAGGCTGCCGCGACGACCCGCACCCTTGCATCCGCGACGGCTTCCGAAGCCTGCCCGGCCTGGAGCGCCAGCGCGACTTATACCGCCGGCATGTGCGTGACTTACAACGGTTCCGTCTACAAGGCAAAATGGTGGACGCAGAATAATGTGCCAGGCGCCGAACAGTATGGACCCTGGGAGTTGCAGGCGACCACGCCGACGCCGACGCCCACTCCTACGCCAACCCCGACACCAACGCCGGATTGCCCGGCATGGAGCGCCAGCGCAGTCTACACCGGCGGCATGTGCGTGACCTACAACGGCTCCGTCTACAAGGCGAAGTGGTGGACACAGAATAATGTCCCGGGCACGGAAGCGAACGGCCCGTGGGAGCTGCAGACGACTACTCCAACGCCTACCCCGACTCCAACGCCGACACCCACGCCAACCCCGACACCGACTCCCACACCTACGCCAACACCTACGCCAACACCGACGCCCACGCCGACACCGACACCGACTCCAACGCCCGTGGCATGCCGCCCCGACGGCCTGACCTCGCCGGTACCGAACGTGCCATACTGCAGCGTATACGACGCCAACGGCCGCGAAAAGCTGGCAAATGGCCTGAACCGCCGCATTGTCGGCTATTTCACGAGCTGGCGCACCGGCGCCAACGGCCAGCCGTCTTACCTGGTCAACGACATTCCGTGGCAGAACATCACCCACGTCAATTATGCTTTCGCCAGCGTCGGCACGGACAACAAGGTATTGATAGGCAGTGGCGCAAACAACCCGGAGACCGGCATCACCTGGCCGAACATCCCTGCTGCGGCGATGGACCCATCCCTGCCGTACAAAGGCCACTTCAACCTGCTCGCCCAGTACAAGAGAAAGCACCCGGGGGTGAAAATCATGCTCTCGGTCGGCGGCTGGGCCGGCAGCGGCGGTTTCTACACCGCCACCACCAACCCGGACGGCAGCATCAACACGGCAGGCATCAACACCCTGGCCGATTCGATGGTCGCCTTCCTGCGCCAGTACACCTTCTTCGACGGGATGGATATCGACTACGAGCATCCCACGACCAACAACGAGGCAGGCAACCCGCTCGACTTCCCGCTCTCCAAGCCACGCCTGGCCGGCCTGATGAAGAGCTACAACGTCCTGCTGAAAACGCTGCGTGAGAAACTCGACGCCGCAGCCGTGGCGGATAACAAGTACTACCTGCTGACGATCGCCGGTTCCGCATCAGGATGGGTGCTGCGCGGCGAGGAAAACCTGTCCGGCCTGAAGTACCTCGATTACGCCAGCTTGATGAGCTACGACCTGCACGGCGGGTGGAACCAGTACGTCGGCCCCAATGCAGCCCTGTTCGACGACGGCAACGACGCCGAACTGAGAGCCGGCAACGCCTACCAGTACGGCGGCATCGGCTACCTGAACGTGGACTGGGCCTACCGCTACTATCGCGGCGCACTGCAGGCAGGGCGCATTAACATCGGCGTGCCGTATTACACGCGCGGCTGGAAAGAGGTCACCGGCGGCACCAATGGCTTGTGGGGAACCAGCCCGATTGTCAGCGACCCGGTCGTTTGCGCCGGGGTGAAGACCTGCGGCAAAGGCGCTACGGGCATCGACAACGTCTGGCATGACCTAGATACCAACGGCAAGCCGGTACCGGGCGGCGGCAACCCGCTATGGCACGCACTCAACCTGCAGAACGCCATCGTGCCATCCTACCTCGATGCCTACGGCGTGACCGAGAAGACCATCACCGGCACCTACAGCCCGCAGTACAGCGCCACGATGGCGGCACCGTGGCTGTGGAACGCAACGCGCCAGGTCTTCCTTTCCACGGAAACGGCGCAGTCCATCGCAGCCAAGACCAGCTACGTCGTGAACAACGGCATCGGCGGCATCATGATCTGGGAACTGGCCGGCGACTATGCGTGGAATGCAGCGCGCAACGGCGGGGCGGGCGAGTACTTCATGGGCTACACGCTGACCAACAATATTGCGGCAGCCTTCCGCACGGCCGCGCCATACGGTGCAACGCGCGCTGAGACAGCCATGCCAGTCAGCACTGCAAAGGTCAGCATCTCCCTCGGCGGCTGGAAGCTGGGCGACAGCAACTACCCGATCAATCCTGTGATGACGGTGACGAACAACACCGCCACCACAATTCCGGGCGGCTCGGTGGTGGAATTCGACTACCCGGTTTCGGCGCCGGCCAATATGAGCGACCAGTCGGGTTACGGCCTGACTGTCATCAAGGCTGGCTACACAGGGCCGAATAATATCGGCGGCTTCAAGGCCAGCTTCAACCGCGCCAAGTTCACGATACCGGCATGGCAATCTCTGGCGCCTGGCGCATCGGTGTCGCTGACGCTGAACTACACCTTGCCGATCAGCGGTCCTTCCGCCTACACGATTACGGTAAACGGGGTGCGCTACGCGTTGAGCGAAGAGTATCCTGACCTGCCGGTGGCGCTTCAGTAAGCGAGGGGAAACGACATGAGAACTCTCACTTATGCGGCAGTTGCTCTGGTGCTGTCCGCCTGCGGTGGCGGCGGCACGGAGGGTACGGTCCCCGCGCGCACGCTGGCGCAGGGTATCGTGGCCAATGCCACGGCATCCTGCCCGGCGTGGAGCGCGAGCCAGGTTTATACCGCAGGCATGTGCGCCATCTACCAGAGCAAGCAGTACGAGGCGAAATGGTGGACGCAGGGAAATGCGCCAAGCCAAGCCGATACCTGGGGGCCGTGGAAATACATCGGCGACGCCACCGATCCGCCCACCGATCCAGGCGACCCGCCAACGCAACCCGGCGGCGTGCCGACCAGGGCGCAGGCCGAGGCGCGCGAACTGGCGCTGACCGACAACAACTTCTTCCGCAGCGTCAAGGCGTCGATACGGACGCTCGACAACGCAACGGTGGAGGCCGTGGCGCCCGGCGCAGCCGGCAATCCGGCCAATGTTAAGCGCGTTGAACGCCTGCTATCGTCGGCGAAATGGGATTACTACTTCTCCTTGCGCGAAGCGAGCTACGAATACCGGCGCTTCCTGCAGGCGGTAGCGAAGTTCCCGGCTGTGTGCGGCGACTACAGCGACGGCCGCAATGCCGACGCCATTTGCCGCCACTCTCTGGCCACCATGTTCGCCCACTTCGCCCAGGAAACCGGCGAGCACAATGCCAGCCTGCCGTTGCCGCAATGGCGGCAAGGCCTGAAATACCTGCGCGAGCTGGGATGCACCGAAGATGGCCCGGGCTGCGGCTACAACACCGAATGCGCCGACCCGGTGTTCAACACGGTCTGGACCTGCGGGAAGAACGCGGATGGCAGCTACAAGAAGTATTTCGGACGCGGCGCGAAACAGCTCTCGTACAACTACAACTACGGGCCGTTCTCGCAGGTGATGTTCAACGGCGACCAGTCGGTGCTGCTGAAGAACCCGGACCAGGTGGCATCGACCTGGCTGAACCTGGCATCCGCTACGTTCTTCTTCGTCTACCCACAACCGCCCAAGCCATCCATGCTGCATGTGATCGACGGAAGCTGGGTTCCCAACGCCAGCGATATCGCTGCCGGCGCGGGAAACAACTTCGCCACCACGATCATGATCATCAATGCGGAATGCGGTACCGGCAGCGAGAAGCCGGCGGCGCAGAACCGCATCGATTATTACAGGCAGTTCGCCGCGGACCTTGGCTGGAATGTGGCCGGCGAGCAGCTATCGTGCGCCACGATGCAGCGCTTCGGCCCATCCAGTTCCGCTGCCTACAACATCTATTGGGAGAAGAACTGGAACAGCGGCGGCGATTACCAGTGCCAGCTTGTGAGCTACCAGACGCCGTACAACGCGCTCATCGCCGGCAATTACGTAAAGTGCGTTGAGCGCAACTGGAACGTCACGCTCAACTAGGCTGGATCAGCGTTGCGCAGTGGCGCCGACCGTACCGAGGGATTCTGCCATTCGTACCATTCTCACGAATTCGGCACGATAACCGTCACGGTCGGCGCCGCGTGCGCCTTCCGCCAGCCTGGCGATGTCGCCGTAGCTGAAGTCCGCTACCTGCTGTTCGCCGCGCAAGCGCTGGCCAAAGGCCGCCACGGCAACGGCAAAGCGCTGATCATCCGGCGCTGCGTCGAGCGAGTCGCGGGCGCTGCCGGCACGTACCGCATGCTCAACCTGCTTGCTGGCCGCCTGGCCCGGCAGCTTGTAGCGCACCTTCACGAAGCACAGCTCTTCGTTCTTGCCCGATGCCTCTGCCTTCTTCCTGCCCGGCTGCTCATAGCGCAGCGGGTCGACCAGCTTGCCAGCGTTGGCGGCTGGCGTGACTTCGTAAATGGCGGTCACGGTGTGGCCGGCGCCCATATCGCCCGCGTCCACCTTGTCGTCCTTGAAATCCTGGCGGTTCAACATGCGGGTTTCATAGCCAACCAGGCGGTAGGCTGCAACTTGCGCCGGATTGAACTCGACCTGCACCTTTACGTCGTTCGCGATCGGGAACATGGTCGAACCCAGTTCCTGCGCCAGCGCCTTGCGCGCTTCCAGCAGGGTATCGATGTAGGCGGCATTGCCATTGCCGGACTGGGTCAGGCGCTGGATCAGGGCGTCGTTCAGGTTACCCATGCCGACACCGAATACCGACAGGTAGACGCCGGATTTGCGTTTATCGACAATGAACTTTTCGAGCTGTTTGGGATCGGTGATGCCGATATTAAAGTCGCCATCGGTCGCCAGGATCACGCGGTTCACGGCTTTCGGATCGAAATTGCGCTCGGCCTGGGCATAGGCGCGCTGCAGGCCGTCGCCGCCGGCGGTGCCGCCAGCGGCGCGCAGGTTATTGATCACGTCGATGATCTTCTGCTTGTCCTTGCCGCTGGTCGGCTCGAGTGCGACAGCGGTGCCGTTGGCGTAAGTGACGATGGAGACCATATCGTCATCGCGCAACTGCTCGGCGAACAGGCGGAAGCCTTGCTGCAGCAGAGGAAGGCGGTCGCGCGGGCCCATCGAACCGGAAACGTCCACCAGCAGCACCACGTTTGCGCGAGGGCGTGCGGCCGCCTTGATGTCATACCCTTTGACGGCAATGTGGACAAGCTGGTTGCCCTGCTGCCAGGGGCTTGGCATCACCTCGGTCGTCACAGCGAACGGCTGGCTCGCACTGGCCGGGGTGGCATAGTTGTATGGGAAGTAGTTGACCATTTCCTCCACGCGCACGGCTTGCTGCGGCGGCATGCGGCCATCGGACAGGAGACGGCGCACGTAGGCGTAGGAGGCGGTGTCCACATCGACGCTGAAGGTCGAAACGGGCTGCTCGCTTACCAGGACAGACTTGTTGCCGTCCTTGTCGGGGAACTTGTCGGCCGATTCCGGCAGGCGCGCGATATGCGGCATCGGCGCCGGCATGCCGGCCGAATAGTTCATCATCGGCGCCGACTTTGCGGCCTGCTCGCGGGTCCGGCCCGCACTGGCACTGCCGCCTGCACGCATGTCGGCCGTCGGCGTTGCGGCAACCGGGGCCGGCACCGGCATCGGTGCCTCGGCTGCCTGGTAAGGCCCATGCCGCGGCGGCAGGGTGCTGCAGGCTGCAAGCGTGAGCATGCCGGCTACCGCGACCGGGGCAAATGCCATGTTCTTTTTCATAGTGGACGTCCTCTGGAGTTATTGTCTTGCTAAGATGCTCCAGAGGCACGTCCGTTGCAACAAAGGTTACATCTTGTATCCCTTATGCCGTGACGACGCTCAGCACGACGTCGATGTTGCCGCGCACCGCTTTCGAGTACGGACAGATGGCGTCGGCCAGGTGGGCCACCTCGGTCACGGCGGCGTGGTCGGCGCCAGGTGCGAACACGGTCAGGCGCGCCTGCAGGAAGTATTCACCGCGGCCCTGGCCAAGATCCACTTCGATCTCGACATGGGTGCCAGCCGGCAGCGCGACCTTCTTTTCCTTCGCCGCCAGACCGACAGCGCCCGAATAGCAAGCCGACCAAGCTCCGGCAAACAACTGTTCCGCGAGCGGGTGCGGCTGGGTCGCCTGGATATCAAGCATGCGGCCCGCCGGGTTGCCAGGCGTGGTCAGGTGGAGATCCAGCCGGCCCTCGGGATTACCGGAAAAGATGGCGGAATCGACAGGCGTGGTGCGGGTTTTGCCAGTGGCGAGGACTTTGGTGATTTTGCTCATATATAGCTCCGTAAGGTCGTTAATTTCAATCGCATACGATGCAGTCGCATGCGATGAACAGGAGTATAGCCGCAAAGCCGCTGATGTCAAGCGGATTCGATTACATCGTGTGCGATATTTATTTCGCTGGTGTGCGCTTGGCCGAAGCGGAGACCAGCCACTCCTGAAGCTATCTGTCCAGGGACTTGGCCAGGTTATTGCGCAGTTTGAGCACGGCGTCGCGCGTCTCGGCGAATTCGTCGCCCGTCAGGCCGCATGCCGCGGAGAGGTCCGCGTTGAAGGCGCGTTCGCGCAGGGCGCGGCCCTCTCCGGTCAGGTTGACCAGGACCTGGCGTTCATCGGCTGCACTGCGCTGGCGCGTAACGTAGCCCATAGCTTCGAGCTTTTTCAGGATAGGAGTTAGCGTGTTCGATTCGAGGAACAGCTTCTCGCCCAGTTCACTCACCATCTGGTCCGATTCTTCATAGAGCGCGATGATGGTGATGTACTGGGTATAGGTCAGGCCCAGCATGTCCAGGATGGGCTTGTAGGCCTTGCCGAAGGTGAGGTTGGCCGAATAGATGGCGAAGCACAGGAAATCCGCAAGTTTCAGGTCTTGCGGCTTGGGTGCCGGCTTTGCTTTGCTCATGGTAGGTAATGACGTTGGTTCAACGCCACTACTTTACCATGTGGTCCGATTCAATCGGACCGGCGGCATTACAGGAAGCCGAGATCGCGCGTGCTGTAGTTGGACAGGTTCGGCAGCAGCGTAAGCAGTTCACTGTCGCTGGCGCCCAGCCATTTGCCCATGGTGGCCGCGAACTGGTCGACCGAAGTGCTTGGCAGCAGGCGGCCCTGGCCCACGTCGTCCGGACCATTATTGGCCACGGCCGGCGCGGTGCCGTAGAAGCGCTTGCCCTTGACCGCGCCGCCCATCATGAAGTGCATGCTGCCCCAGCCATGGTCGGAACCATCGTTATTGGCCACCAGCGTGCGGCCGAAATCGGAGGCGGTGAAGGTGGTCACCTTGTCGGACACGCCCAGTTCCACCGTCGCTTGGTAGAAGGCGGACATGGCATCGCCCAGCTTGGCCATCAGGCCCGGATGGACGGTGGCCAGGTTGTCGTGGGTGTCGAAGCCGCCCATCGAAACAAAGAATACCTGGCGCTTGGCGCCCAGGCTGCCGTTGGCGGAGATCATGCGGGCGACCATTTTCAGCTGGTCGCCCAGCGAGTTCGATGCCGGGAACACCGTCTGCAGCGCGGGCGCCGTAGCCAGGGCCGAAGTCAGTGCCGCGTTGGCATCCACCGAACGGCGCGCCACGCGGTTGTATTCGTTCTCCAGCGCGTGCGTGCGCGGCTGAGTGATCAAGGTACGCAATGCCTCGGTGGCGGAGGAGGAGCCGAACAGCGGCGACTTCAGGCCATTGAACTGCATCGAGCCATTGGACGACACCTGGTATTGCACCGCCGTCTTGCCTGCCATATAGACCGCATTGCCGGAGACGTTAACACAGGTGAAAGTGGCGTTGCCGTTGCCGGACTCGAACAGGTCGCCAAGCCGGCCACCCCAGCCCGTGCGCGAGCCTTCCGGCGCGGACGATTGCCAGATCGATTGCTGGTCGTTGTGCGAGAACAGTTTTGGCGGCAGCGGCACGGATTTGGCCTGGTATTGCGCTTTGCTGGTGGGCTGGATCAGCGGGCCCACGTTCAGCATGACGCCAAGGTGGCCGGCGTTGAAGATCGGGACCAGGGGCGCCAGCGCCGGGGCGAGCGCGAACTCGCGCGCCCCGCCGGACGAGTCCTGCACCGGGACCGATGGCGCCAGCGCCGTAGCCGCCAGGGCGTCGCGGGCATAGGCAATTGTCGGGCGCAATTGCTGGTACAGCGCATAGCTGGTGCTGTCGTACGGCACAACTGTGTTGGCGTAGTCGTTGCCGCCGTACAGGAAGACGCAAACCAGCGCCTTGTAATCGCTTGCGGTGGCTGCCGCCGCCTCGGCGATCGACATCAGGTTGATTGCCCAAGGCGCCGCCACACCTGCCACGCCGAGTGCCGATGCGCGCTTGAGGAAGGCGCGGCGCGAAGCTTGATTTGTCATGGTGGGAGCCTTTATTTCTGCACAATGAATTCAGGGGATGCCATCACCAGCGTGAGCGCTGCGTACACGCGGTTGGCGCGCGCTGCGTCAGTGCCGGTCGCCATGCCGGTGACGGCGTTGCGGATCAGGGCGACGGTGTCCACACCCAGTTGGCCGGCCGCCAGAACCAGGTTGATCTCGTCGATCAGCGCCGGTACGTTGTCGGCCAGGGGGAGCAGCGTCGAATAGTCGGCCTTCACGTCGCCGATGCCTTTGCTGATAGCGGTTTGCATGTAGTTGGCATAGCCGACCACACTGGTTTCGTTCACGATCTGGAACTCCGGCGCGACCACGCCCAGCGCCGGCGGCACGTAGCCGGGACGGAAGAAGTTGAACACGCTCGGCGAGCGCAGCGGGCTTTGCCCCAGGCGGAACGCAGGTTCGCTGGTGTTGCCGATGGCCCAGGCATCGCTTGGCGAAGTAACACTGTAAGCGCGCGCCCAGGCGCTAAAGCGCAGGATCGGTTCGCGCACCTTGCCGAAACTGGACGAGGTCAGGCTCGATGCGGAACGTGCTTCCGGGTCCAGCAGGATCGCCTTGATCACTGCTTTCAGGTCGCCTTTGACGCCGCTGCCGTTGTTGTCGAAGACGGCGGCCACGCGCGCCACATAGGCTGGTGCGGGGTTGCTGGTGACCAGGCGCTGGATCAGTTGCTTCGAAACGAATGGCGCCACGTTAGGGTGCGCGAAAATCGCGTCGAGCGCCTTGTTCAGGGCCGTCGCGGCGTCGACGCCGCTGGCGATGGTGGTGCCGAGGAAGATTTTTTCGCCGGGCTCGTATTTGCTTCCGACCTGGACCATCGGCCGCTTGCGGTAGTCCGGCGTATCGTTGGTGCCGCCGGCGAGATCCGAGTCCCAGCCGGTGAAAACGCGGGCCAGGCCGGAAATGTCGGCCTGGGTGTAGGTTTCCTGCTCGGTTGCCGTGCCGTCCGGGTTCAGTTTCACCAGGCCGATGGTGAAGAGCTGCAGGATCTCGCGCGCGTAATTCTCGTCCGGCATGGAGCCGGTCTTCGGATTGGCCTTGGCGTTGCCGCGATAGGTCAGGTACTCGCCCATGGCGGTCGACAGTGTGACCTGCTGCAGCAAGGTTCGGTAATTGCCGAAGGCGTTGGCCTCGAGGAGGTCCATGTAGGCGGCGCCGGTGAAGGCGCGCCAGGCTCCGGTAAAGCCGTCCAGCGAAGCGACAACGATTTCGGACAGGGCCAGCGTCACGCGCTGGCGCAGGGTATCGGGGGACTTCAGCAGCTTGAACCAGAGCGCTGCGTCGATACCGGCCTGGTTGTTCTTGTTCTCGATGGCGTTGAAGCCCTTGGCCATCAGCCAGTCCCAGCGTGATTGCGATGCCGGCATTGCCATTTGCTCGTCCAGCCACTTGCTGTAGCCGACAGCCTGCACCTTGGCCATCTGTTCACGCGTTGCGCCCATCGACGCCTGGGCGAGGAAGCGCGCGGCCTGGGCGCTGGCAATCGATTCGCCCAAGGTCTGCGGTACCGGGGAAGTGCTGCCGCCGTCGCTTTCACTGCCTCCGCCACCGCCGCCGCAGGCGGTCAGCAGCGCCGCCGCAGCGAGCGCCGCCGGGAGCTTTGGCAGGCTCTCGTTCTGTTCGATTGTGTCGTCCATTGTTGCCCCTTGGAAATTTCCTGGAGGGAGCAGTATAGCGAGAAATGCTTGGGTAAAACCTATCGTGCGCCGGGATTGTCTGATTTCTTCAACCCTGCGGAAGCTAGTCAGGAGCGACTTTTTTTATAAAAGTTATTAGGACGGTGCGGTTTGCCACCGCCAAGTTCTTTAATGTACTATTCGGCAATTGGGTGCGCGCGTCCTGTCCTGGATGCGCGTTAAACGGGAAACCGGTGACGCTGCCATATGCAGCCATTCCGGTGCAGCCCCCGCTGCTGTAAGCCTGACGACTTCGGAAACACGCCACTGCGCTTGCGCGGGAAGGCCCGAACGAGGATGAAGGCGAGCCAGAATACCGGCCCGATACTGCCAGCACTATTCTCCGGGGTGAAGGGAAGCCGCTGTCGACCGGCTTCCTGCGTCTTGTCCGCCCGCCTTGTCGACCGTCTTTTTTGCTCTCCCCTGAAAGTGCTCCCATTGACCATTCGACGGGAGGTTTCGAATGCACATCATGGAAGGTTTCCTGCCCCCGGCGCATGCGTTGGGCTGGGCAGCCGTCTCCATTCCGTTCCTGGCCTGGGGCTTGCGCAACATGTCGCGGGACCTGCGGCTGCATCCGGAACGGCGCATGCTGCTGGGCGTGGCTGCGGCCTTTGCTTTCCTGCTGTCGGCGCTGAAGCTGCCGTCCGTGACGGGAAGCTGCTCGCATCCCACCGGCGTAGGACTGGGCGCGCTGCTGTTTGGGCCGGCTGCGATGGTACCGGTGGGCTTCATCGTGCTGCTGTTCCAGGCCTTGCTGCTGGCGCACGGCGGCGTGACGACGCTCGGCGCCAATGTGTTTTCCATGGCGGTCGTTGGGCCGTTCGTTTGCTATGGCGTGTTTCGCACGGCGGCCGCCTTGGGCCTGTCGCGTTCCATGGCAGTGTTCATGGCTGCCTGCATTGGTGACCTGGCGACCTACCTGACAACATCGGCCCAATTGGCCTGGGCCTTTCCCGATCCGGTCGGCGGCATCGGCGCTTCGTTCGCCAAGTTCGCCGGCATCTTCGGCCTGACGCAACTGCCGATCGCTATCAGCGAGGGCTTGCTGTCCGTGCTGGTGGTGAATGCAATGGCGCGCTTCAATGCGCATGAGCTGCGCACGCTCCCGGTGATGGCGCTGGCGAAAGGAAAAGCGGCATGAAGGCGAGTACCGCCTTGCTGTGGGGGACCATCGTCCTGTTGACGGTGTTGCCGCTGTGGCTTGCTGCCGTGCCGCCGGCGGAGCCGGGGGCCGCGGCGCAAGAAGCATTCGCCGGCGCGGACGCGCGCGCGCAGCAGGCAATCAGCACGATCGCACCCGCCTACCAGCCTTGGTTTGCGCCGCCGTTCGAACCTCCGAGCGGCGAGATCGCGTCGCTGCTGTTTGCGCTTCAGGCGGCGGCAGGGGCGGGCGTAATCGGTTTCTGGCTCGGCATGTCGGTTGCGCGGGAGCGCGAGCGCCGGCGCGCGCACCCAGCGTCGGGGCGGGATACTGATGCGAATTGATGGCGCGGCCTACGCCTGCCGCTGGCAGGGCGTCACGCCGGCCGCCAAGGCGCTGTTCGCGCTGGCGGGGGTGGCTGCCGCCCTGATCGCCCTTAGCCCGGGCACGCTGGCCGTGCTCGCGCTGCTGTCGACGCTCGCCACACTTGCCGGCGCGCGCGTGCCGGTGCGCAGCTATTTTGCCGTGGCGGCAGCTCCGCTCGGCTTCCTTCTATTGTCCTGTTTGACGATGTTGTTCACACCTGCTGCCGGCGGCGGCTGGCGCTGGGCGCCGGAACTGCTGCCGGCTGTCGCGCACATTGCACTGCGCTCGCTCGCCACACTGGCTGCGGTACTCGGACTGGTGCTGGCTACGCCACTGCCAGACTTGCTGTCGTTGATGCGGCGTCTGCGTATGCCCGCGTTGCTGCTGGACCTGATGGCGCTGTGCTACCGCATGCTGTTCGTCCTGCGCCAGGCATGGAGTGAAGCCGGCACTGCGCAGGCGGCGCGCCTCGGGCATCGTGGCTTGCTCCAGCGCTGGCGGTCGACAGGCTTGCTGGCCGGACAGGTGGCATTGCAGGTATGGCAGCGTGCAACGGCACTGCAAATGGCAGCCGATGCACGCGCCTTCCAGGGCGGCCTGCGTTTCCTGCCTGCGTCCTTCCCTCATGCACGGCGCCATGTCGCACTGTCGCTGGTTGCGAGCGCGCTGCTGCTGGCATTTTCCTTGCGGGACAGGCTATGACTCCCTTGATAGGACTGGAAGCAGTGGAGCATGCGTTCGCCGACGGCAATTCCGGCCTGCGCGGCTGCAACCTGACGCTGCGGCGGGGCCGCCACGCGCTGCTCGGTGCCAATGGCGCCGGCAAAACGACGCTGCTCCTGCATTTGAACGGCTTGCTGCGCCCGACCGCCGGCAACCTGCGCTGGCACGGCCAGCCCTATGACTACAGCCGTCCTGGTTTGAACGCCTTGCGAAGCCGTGTCGGCCTGGTGTTCCAGAACCCGGACCGCCAGCTGGTCTGTGCGCTGGTCGAAGAAGACGTGGCATTCGGGCCGCTCAATCTCGGACTCGACGATGCCACGGTACGCGCACGCGTGGCCGCGGCGCTCGATGCGGTGGGGCTGGCAGGCTTCGGCCGCCGGCCCGTGCACCACCTGAGCTTCGGCCAGAAGAAGCGCGCCTGCATCGCCGGCGTCCTGGCCATGGAGCCGGAAGTCCTGCTGCTGGACGAACCGATGGCGGGCCTGGACGCGCCTACGCAGGCCGAACTTGAAGCATTGCTCAACCGCCTGGCAGCACGCGGCGTCACGATCGTGCTGTCCACCCATGACGTCGACTTCGCCTATCGCTGGGCCGACGAGATTCACTTGATGGCGACAGGCCGCTGCACCGCCTCTGCTCCAGTGCAGCAGCTGGCTTTGCAGCGTGAAGCGTTACGCGCCGCAGGCCAGCGCCTGCCGCAGGCAATGGCATTGCATGCCGAACTGGCAAAGCACGGCCTGCTTGCCGCCGGCCCGGCCCTGCGCAGCGTTGACGCCGTCCTGGCGGCACTCGCTGCGCAGCCAGTCCACGAACAAACAGGAGAACTACAGACATGACAACCGGCCCTGCAGGCAAAGTCTGGTTTATCGGCGCCGGTCCCGGCGATCCCGAACTGATCACAGTAAAAGGACAAAAGCTGCTCGCGCGAGCCGGCGCCGTGCTGTTTGCCGGTTCGCTGGTCGACCGCGCCGCGACACTGTACGCGCCGCCAGGCTGCGTCATCCGCGACTCGAAGGACATGACGCTGGAAGAGATGACGGCATGGCTGATCGAACAGACGCGCGTCCACGCCACAGTGGTGCGGCTGCAGACCGGCGACCCCGGCCTGTACGGCGCCCTGATCGAGATGGCGCGCCCGCTCAGCGCCGAAGGCATTGAATGGGCCGTGGTACCAGGCGTTTCGTCGGCCATGGCATCGATGGCTGCGGCCGGCGAATCCATGACCCTGCCCGAGGTGACACAAAGCGTGATTTTCACCCGTGTTGAGGGCCGCACACCCATGCCGGAAGGGGAGGACCTGGCCAGCCTGGCTGCACACCGCACCACCTTATGCATCTTCCTGTCGATCACCCTGATGTACAAGGTCGAAACGGCGCTGCGTGCAGCCGGCTGGCCGGAAGACGCACCAATGCTGGTGGTGCACAAGGCCAGTTGGCCGGGCGAGGAAAAGATCCTGCGCGGGACGCTGGCCGACATCAAACACCGCTGCCGCGAAGCCGGCGTAGCCAGCCAGGCCATGATCGTCGCCAGCCCGACGCTGGGCGCCCTGCACTGGGAAACCCTGGTGCGCTCCAAATTGTACGACCCAACTTTTACCCACCGATTCAGAAAGGCCAGCGCATGAACCAATCCATCATGATGCCAGCGATTGCAGCAGCGAGCGATACCATCCTCGTCGTCGGCCATGGCTCCCGCGAGGAGTCCGGCAACCAGGAGATCCGTGAATTCGTCGACATGTGGCGCGCCCGCCGTCCAGGCTGGCGTATCGAGCTGTGCTTCATCGAGTTCGCGCCGCCCGAGCTGAACGCCAGCTTGCAGGCAGTGGCCGCCAGTTCGCGCCGCGTGCTGGTCGTGCCGCTGATCCTGAACGCTGCCGGCCACGTCAAGATGGAAATTCCGGAGGCGCTCGAAGGCGCGCGCATCGCCTGCCCGCAGACGGAATTCCTGCTGGCGCCGCACCTGACTGCCTGCGATCCGGTGCTGGCCATCCTCAAGCGGCGCCTGCGCAAGGCAATGGGCATGCTGGACATGCCAGATCCGACCACAACCGGCGTGGTGCTGCTGGGGCGCGGTTCCTCCGACCGCGGCGCCAACGGCGAGATGGCCAAGATGGCGCGCTGGCTGCTGGAGGAAGGCGACCACGAACTGGTGGATCTCGCTTTTACCGGCATCACCTGGCCGCGCCTGGAGAAGGTGGTACAGCGCCAGGTGACGCTGGGCATGCGGCAGGTGGTGGTGCTGCCCTACTACCTGTACACCGGCACGCTGATGCAACGCATCCACCGCCAGGTCGATCACCTGCGCAGCCAGTACCCCCAGGTGCGCTTTGCCTGCAGCGAGCATTTCGGCTTCGAGGCCGAAATCTTCGAGTTGATGGACCAGCGCGTGGAAGACTTGCGCGCAGGCGCACCCGACAGCCGCCTGCCTTGCGATGGCTGCAGCTACCGCGAGATCGCGCACGACCTGGGCCACGGGCACTCCCATTCGCACACGCACGACCATGCGCCGGCGCACGCGGAGGCGCAGCCGGCATGAGCACCGTCAATACCGTTACCGAACAACTTACCCGCGCCGGCCAAGCGATCGAGCATGACAGCTTCGCCATCATCGATGCCGAAGTGGGCGTGCACACCTATACCGAATCGCAGTGGCCGATCGTGCGGCGCATGATCCACGCGAATGCCGATTTCGATTTCAACGGCCTGACCGACTTTCACCCGGCCGCTGTGCGGGCCGGCATCGCCGCCATGCTGGCAGGCGGGACCCTCGTGGTGGCCGACGTCGAAATGATCTGTTCCGGCCTGTCGCAACCGCGTCTGGCGCACTTTGGCATGAAGACGCACCAGTTCATCAGCGATCCGGACGTCATCGATGCCGCCAAGGCGCAAGACAGCACGCGCGCCGTGCAAGCCATGCGCAAGGCGCACCGGCTGGGCCTGCTGGAAGGAGCGATCGTCGGCATCGGCAATGCGCCCACAGCGCTGATCGAGCTGGTTCGCCTTATCCGCGAAGAGGGTGTGCGCCCTGCACTGGTGGTCGGCATGCCGGTCGGTTTTGTCTCCGCCGCCGAATCCAAGGACCTGATGGCGGAGGTGGCCGAGGTGCCATGGATCGTCATTCGTGGCCGCAAAGGCGGCTCGACGCTGGTCGTCGCGGCCCTGCACGCGCTGCTGGCACTGGCGGAGGCCAGGCAGAAAGCAGGGCAGGCATGAAGGAAAAAGCTGCGGCCGAACGGGGCACGCGCACCGGCTTTACGACCGGCGCCTGTGCTGCCGCCGCTGCGCGCGCTGCGGTGCTCGGCCTGGCCACAGGGCAGGTTCCGGAAGAGATCGATAGCCTGCTGCCCAACGGCAGCCGGGTGCGTTTTGCCGTCCATGACAGGCGTTGCGACGCGCAGTCGGCCCACGCCGTGGTTGTCAAGTTCGCCGGAGACGATCCGGATTGCACTGATGGCGCACACCTGACAGTCGACCTGCGCCTGTTGCCGGGACAGGCCGGCAACGTACTGTATGTGGCTGGCGACGGCGTCGGCACCGTGACCATGCCGGGCCTTGGGCTGGAGGTAGGCGGACCGGCGATCAACCCGGTACCGCGCCGCAATATCGCCGACAACCTGCGCGAAGCCGCGCCCGGCCTGCTGCAAGAGCACGGGATCGAGGTCACCATCAGCGTGCCGGATGGGCAAGTCATGGCACGCAAGACCACCAATGCGCGCCTGGGCATCCTGGGTGGCATCAGCATCCTCGGCACCACTGGCATCGTCAGGCCGTATTCGACGGCGGCCTGGCGCGCCAGTGTGGTCCAGGGTGTGCAGGTCGCTGCGACCACGGGCCACGAGGTGGTAGCTCTGACTACCGGCGGCCGCACGGAAACCTTTGCCATTGCCGCGCTGCGCGCCGAGCGCCCCGAGCTGCCGTCGGCCTGTTTCGTCCAGATGGGCGACTTCCTGCGCTATGCGCTGGATGAAGCAGCTTCGCAGCGCATCGGGCTCGTGGTGCTGGCCGTCATGGTCGGCAAGCTGACCAAGATCGCGCAGGGCGAAACCATCACCCATGCCAACCGCAGCGAAGTCGACACCGACCTGGTGGCGGAGATTGCGCGCCGTATCGGTGCCGCCCCCGAAGACTGCGCTGCCATCGCCGCTGCGGAAACCGCACGCTTTGGCGCTGAGTTGATGGTCGAACGCGGTCTGGGCGACGCATTCCACCACGCGCTGGCGCAAGCCGCCATCGATACCCTGACCGCACCCGAGCGCTATGGCCGTGCCTTCCAGCTGCGCGTGCTGGTGTGCGACTTCAGCGGCAACCAGGTCGCCGACGTTTGGTCCGCACCCGCAGTACCGCAAGAGCGGCCTGTCGACGCACGGCGCATCGGTATTGACCACATTCTCGACGTCGACCCCGAACCAATTCCCGAATGAACCAATGAACAACTGTATAACTGATCCCAATCCCTGTCATGTGATCGGTGTGCTGGATGACGGCGCGGCCAGCCTGAATGCAACCGCGCTGGCCTGGCTGCGCAATGCCGACGTCGTGATCGGCGGCGCCCGCACGCTCGCATTGCTGAAAGCCGAGTTCAAGCCCGGCGCCATCTGCCACGACCTGACCGCGCGGCTGAAAGACGTGCCGGAATGGGTGCGGGCTGCACGGGCCGATAACCTGTGCTGCGTGGTACTGGCGACCGGCGACCCGTTGTGCCACGGCATCGCACCTTATCTCGCGCAACACCTGTGCGTGCAGGCGCTGGATATCCTGCCCAACCTGTCGACGTTGCAACTCGCTTGCGCCCGTATCGGCCTGGCCTGGCAGGATGCGCGCATCATATCGGTGCATGCGCGCGACGCCGGCGAATGGTCGCGCGGCAGCACGCCAGGTCACGGCCTGTACGCGCTGGCCCAGGCGCTGCGCCAGCATTCGCGCCTGCTGGTGCTGACCAGCCCTGACAACAGTCCTGACCGCATCGCCCGGCTGCTGATGGCGGAGGGGCTGGGCGACGATTTCCACATGGCCGTGGCGGAAAACCTGCTGCAGCCGGAAGAACGCGTGCTGGCCGAGCTCAGTCCACGCGAAGCTGCCGGCATGCGGTTCGCCGCACTCAATGTGGCGCTGCTGTGGCGCGTGACGCCAATGCCGCGACCTGTGCGCTTTGGCTTGGCCGACGCCGAGTTCACGCAGCGGCAGCCGGAGAAGGGGCTGATCACCAAGCAGGAGGTGCGCGCCGTCAGCCTGGCGCGGCTGCAATTGCGGGCCGACAGCGTAGTGTGGGATATCGGCGCCGGGTCCGGCTCGGTGGGTCTGGAAGCGGCACGCCTGTGCCCGCAGGGCCATGTTTTTGCCATTGAGAAGAACGAGGAAGACTGCGCCATCGCGGGCCGCAACCACGCAGAATTCGGCCTTGCCAACTACAGCCTGTACCACGCCAAAGCACCCGAAGGGCTGGATGCCTGGCCAGATCCGGACGCGGTCTTCATCGGCGGCTCGGGCGGCGAACTGGCCGGCTTGATTGCCGGCGTGCTGCGGCGCCTGCGCGCGAACGGCACGCTGGTGATGAATTTCGTGACGCTGGAGAACCTCGCCACCGCCACTGCGGCGCTTCAAGCGCTGGAGGGCGAAGGCGTGAGCTGGGACGTCCTGCAATTGCAGGCCGCCCGCAGCAAGCCGATCCTGCACATGCACCGCATGGCGGCGGAGAATCCGGTGTGGATTGTCTGCGCATGCCGCGTGGGAGGGCCGGCATGAGCGGCACCTTGTGGGGAATCTCCCTCGGTCCCGGCGATCCCGGCCTGATCACGCGCGCCGCCTGGGAAGCGCTGCAGCGGCGCGACGCGATCTGGGTCTACCCAGCACGCAGCGGCAAGACGCCAAGCTACGCGCTGGATATCGCGCTGCGCGCCGGCCTGCAACCGCCAGCCGGGCATGAACTGCTGCTGTTCCCCATGACGCACGACGGCGAAAAGCTCGCACGCGCCTGGCTGAAAGCCGCCCAAACCGTACTGCCCTGGCTGCGCGCCGGGCGCGACGTGTTGTTCCTGGTCGAAGGCGACGCCAGCACCTACGCCACCTTCGGCCACCTGGCGCGCACCGTGCGCACGCTGGACGAAGAAGTACCCGTCGAGATCATCGCCGGCGTGAATGCCTTTACCGCTGCCTGCGCCGAGGTGCCGGTACCCTTCGCGGAACAGGACGACACTGTCGCCATCATTCCTGCCGCCTATGGCGTAAGCGCCATCGACCGCCTCCTGCCGGATTTCGACACCCTGGTGCTGATGAAGGTGAAGCCCCTGCTCGATGAGCTGATCGACTGGCTTGAGCATAAAGGCTTGCTGGCCGGCGCCCACTTCATCGAACGGGTCGGCGCACCGGACGAGCGCCGCTTCAGCGCCAGCGAAATCCTTGCCTTGCGCGGCACCAGAGTCAGTTACCTCTCGCTGCTGATCCTCAAACACCCGCATCGCGTTCGCGGCGAACGAATCAAGGGCTGCCTCAAAAAGGCCGGCCCGCAACCAACCTCCCTGGAGACTGCATGAGCAGCTTAACAATTGTCGATACGGCCGCCCCGCGCCTTTGCCTGGTAGCCATCACGAAACATGGCGCGGCGCAGGCCGTGCGGCTGGCCGCAGACTTGCCCGGCGCAGACATCTGCACGTCCGCCAAGTTCGCAGCGCAGTTTGCCGGTGCGCCGAACAAGGTGCGCGCCTACGACGGCGCCCTGCGCGACGAGATCGGGCCGCTGTTTGAAGGCTACGACCAGATTGTCTTCTTCGTATCGCTGGGCGCCGTGGTGCGCCTGATCGCACCACACCTGCGCAGCAAGGACGAAGATCCCGGCGTGATTGTGGTGGACGACGCCGGCCAGTACGTCATCCCGGTGCTATCCGGCCACGTCGGCGGCGCCAATGAATGGAGCGAGCGCGTGGCTGACCTGCTGGGTGCGGCGCCAGTGCTGACTACCGCTTCGGACGTCGGCCGCACGATTCCCGTCGATATCCTTGGCCGCCACCTTGGCTGGCGCGTGGAAGCGCCGAAGATCAACATCACTCGGGTCTCGGCCCACGTGGTAAACGGCGAGCCGATCGCCTTCGTGCAGGAAGCGGGGAGCCCGGACTGGTGGACCCGTCCCACGCCGCTGCCGGACAACATCCACTTCTTCCAACGCTTCGACGACGTGCTTCTGGAGCGCTACACAGCATTGTTGTGGGTAACGCATGCCGAAGTACCCGAGGAGCGCTGGAACGCGTTGCGCGAACGCCTGGTTGTATACCGGCCGCCGCTGGAAGGGAAAGCGTGAGCACCTTCACTGTCGGCCTGGGCTGCGACCGGGGCGCCATGCTGCAAACGGTTCGTGACGCCGTGGCGGCTGCGCTGCGCGAAGCCGGCGCCCTGCCTGGACAGGTGATTACTGCCGCCAGCATTACCCTGAAGCGCGATGAAGCGGCATTGCTCGCCTTCGCGCAGGAAGCCGGCTGGCCGTTGCATTTTTATCCGCCGGAGCAGTTGGCCGCCGTTCCGGTCCCCAATCCCTCCGAAACGGTGCGCCGCTATACCGGCACGCCTTCGGTAAGCGAAGCGGCCGCGCTGCTCGCTGCCGGGCCAGGCACGCCAATGGCCGCACTAGTAGTCGAAAAATTCAAACTCCGGGGCGCCGACAACCGCAATGTCACCGTCTCGATCGCAAGGAAGAACCCATGAACGCTCCATTAGAACAACCTGCCGCCGCGGGCAAGATCATGCTGGTCGGGATCGGTCCCGGCAGCGTGGACCACATGACGCAGCGCGCCCGAGAGGCCATCGCCGAAGCCGACGTGGTAATCGGCTACGTCACCTATATCAAGCTGGTGGCCGACCTCATTGAAGGCAAGGAGATCATCCGCAAATCGATGACCGAGGAGCTCGATCGCGCCGTCAGCGCGCTGGAAGCGGCGCGCGCGGGCAAGAAAGTAGCGCTGATCTCCTCCGGCGACGCCGGCGTGTACGGCATGGCGGGCCCAACCTACGAGGTGCTGTTCCAATCCGGCTGGACGCCGGAAGACCCCGTGCACGTGGAAATCATTCCCGGCGCATCGGCCCTGAATAGCTGCGCCGCCCTGGTCGGCGCGCCGCTGACGCATGACTTCTGCGCAATTTCGCTCTCCGACCTGCTGACGCCCTGGCCGACCATAGCGCGCCGCCTGGATGCGGTAGCGATGGCGGACTTTGTGGTGGCCTTGTACAACCCGAAAAGCGGCCGCCGCACGCGCCAGATCCTCGAGGCCCAGCGCCTGTTCCTTCGCCATCGCCGCCCCGACACGCCGGTCGCCATCGTCAAGAGCGCCTATCGCCGCCGCGAGAATATCGTGTTCACCACGCTCGACTCCATGGCCGATGCCGATATCGGCATGCTCAGCACCGTCCTGATCGGCAACAGCAATACCTTCGTGCGCAACGGCCTGATGGTGACCCCGCGCGGCTACGCGAACAAATACGATATGGAGGAGGGCGGGGCGACCCGTGACGGCGAACGTGCAGGCCGTTCGCTGTCGACCGGCTTGCTGGGATGGCTGGATACCCTGCGTGCCGAGCGCGAAGCCGGCGCCAGCATCGACATGCTGGCAGCGCAGTACCGCTTGCCGGCTGACTACATTCAGGCCACCCTAGACGAACCATGGGAGACCGAAACAAGCAACGAAACGGAAGGGAGCGAGGCATGAGCGATACCCCGGTAAAACCTAAGATCGGCGCCTACCACCGCCACCTGCTGGTCTGCACCGGCCCGCGCTGCACCGCAGATGGCCAGTCGCAAATCCTGTTCGATAGCCTTGGCGACAAGTTCAAGGCTGCGGGCCTGAACGAGGGCGACCTACGCGTGAAGCGCAGCCGGGTAAGCTGCTTCGCCGCCTGCAAGGGCGGCCCGATCGTCTGCGTCCAGCCCGACGGCACCTGGTACTACAATGTCACTCCCGAGAATATGGACCGTATCATCGACCAGCACCTGTGCAATGGACAGGCAGTTGAGGAGATCGTGTTCCATCAACAGTGAGAGAAGAAGTGCAAAGCAGTTTTGACCAGGCAGCGATTGATGCCGTTTATCGCGTGATCGCCGAACGGCGCGACGTGCGCCATTTCGTGCAGGGTGCGGTTGATGAAGAAGTTCTCATGCGCCTGCTGGCCGCCGCCCACCAGGCGCCCAGCGTTGGCCTGATGCAGCCGTGGCGCTTCATCCGCATCCAGAGCACGGAACTGCGCGAGCAGATGTACAAACTGGTCGACGCAGAACGCCAGGCTACCGGCGCCGCCCTCGGCGATCGCAATGAAGAGTTCATGCGCCTGAAAGTCGAGGGTATCCGCGAGTGCGGCGAAGTGCTGGTGGCCGCCCTGATGGACCAGCGCGAAAAGCACATCTTCGGCCGCCGCACGCTGCCGGAGATGGACCTGGCATCGGTGGCCTGCGCCATCCAGAACATGTGGCTGGCCGCCCGCGCAGAAGGCCTGGGCATGGGCTGGGTATCGCTGTTCGACCCGGCAAAGCTTGCCGCCTTGCTGGGCATTCCGGAAGGCGGCAAGCCGGTAGCCATCATCTGCCTGGGCCACGTCGCCGGCTTCTATCCCAAGCCCATGCTGGAGCTGGAAGGATGGGCGACGCGCGGCAAACTGGCCGACCTGGTTTATACCGACAGGTGGCAGGATAACAACAGCGCATAGCGTATAATCGCCGCCGTTTGGTGCCTCGCGCGCGTTCAAGTGCGCAGTTAAACGGGAAACACATGGCCGCGCTGCTTCAGCCGGCAGGCCAGGGTGTGCTGCCCCCGCAACGGTAAGCAAGCGTCGTTCTTCAACGACAGGTCGTCTCCAACGCCACTGTGCGCAAGCATGGGAAGGCAAGACGGTCCGCCTTGCCAGCCCGGATACCGGCCAGACAGGTGGTGCGCGCATCGGCAACGATGCGCGCGCTGTTCGGTCGCGCTCACGGGGAGGTGGGCGGGATTGCCGATTCAATCATCCAACATGACTAGAAAATTGATCCCCGTGATCGCGGGGGCGTTGTGCGCTGTCGCGCAGGCACAAGAGCAGGAAACACCAGCAAGGGTGTACGTTGTTGGCCACCATTACGACAACGGCATTCGCACCTCCGACGCGGCGAGCGAAGGAACCATCACTGCAGCATTGATCGCCAACCGGCCAGCATTGCGGCCCGGCGAGATCCTGGAATTCGTTCCAGGCATGATCGTTACGCAGCATAGCGGCGACGGCAAGGCGAACCAGTACTACCTGCGCGGCTTCAACCTGGACCACGGCACGGACTTCGCCACCTTTGTCGACAGCATGCCGGTCAATATGCGCACGCATGGCCATGGCCAGGGCTATACGGACCTGAACTTCCTGATTCCCGAGTTGGTGAACAGGATCCGCTACCGCAAGGGTCCCTATTACGCGGACGAAGGCGATTTCGCATCTGCCGGGGCAGCGCATATGGGCCTGGCGGATAAGCTGAATGAAGGTTTTGCGTCGCTGACCGCCGGCGCGCATGCCTACCGCCGCGGCGTGGCCGCCAGTTCCACTGAAGTGGGTAATGGCAACCTGCTGTATGCACTGGATTTGGGCCACAACGATGGTCCCTGGCAGATGCCGGAAGCTTTCCACAAGGCGATTGGCGTGCTGCGCTACAGCTCCGGTACCAGCGCCAACCGTTTCAGCATAACCGGCATGGCATACAAGGCAGGCTGGCACGCAACCAGCCAAATTCCGCTGCGGGCAGTGCAGGACGGCCGGCTTGACGAATTCGGCGCCGCCAACCCCAGCGACGGCGGCCGTACCGCGCGCTACAGCCTTTCCACCGAGTGGCGCAAGCGCGCTGGCGACAACCTGACCGAAGCGAATGCCTACGTGGTGCGCAACGACCTTTCACTGTACAACGACGTCACTTACTTCCTCGACGATCCGGTCAATGGCGACCAGTTCCTGCAGACTGAACGCCGCAAGATGACTGGTTTCGGCCTTTCCCACACATGGTTCGGACAACTTGGCCAACGCTCGATGGAGAACAGCATCGGTGTGCAGGGCCGCTTTGACCGCATCGCGCCGCTGGGCTTGTATGCGACGACGCAGCAGCGCGTGCTGCATCCGATTGCCGAGTCGCGTGTGACCGAAGCGAGTGTGGCGGCATGGTTCCAGAACACCATCCAGTGGACGCCATGGCTGCGCTCCATCGCCGGCGTGCGCTATGACCGCTACCGCTTCGACGTCGCCAGCTCCATCGCGGAAAATTCCGGCAAAGTGAACGACAATATCGCGTCGCCCAAGCTCTCCCTGGTGCTGGGCCCATGGAACAAGACAGAGTTCTTCGTGAACTACGGCGAAGGTTTCCATAGCAACGATGCGCGCGGCACCACTGCCCGTTTATCGCCGCGCGAACGCGAGCCTGTGGATCCCGTCACGCCACTGGTGAAAACGCGCGGCGCGGAACTGGGCGCTCGCAGCGAGATCGTGCCCGGCCTGCAAAGTTCGATCGCGTTGTGGCGGCTGCGCTCCGGCTCCGAACTGGTGTTCTCCGGCGATGCGGGCGACACAGCGCCGAGCCGTGCCAGCAAGCGTTCCGGTATCGAATGGAACAACCACTATGCAGCGACCAAACATCTGCTGCTGGACTTCGACCTGGCGTATTCCCGCGCGCGCTATACCGAATTCGACCCGGCGGGAGACCGCGTCCCGGGCGCAGTGGAGAAGGTCGCCTCGTTCGGCGCCACCCTGAATGACGTCGGGCCCTGGTCCGGTGCGTTCCAGTTGCGCTATTTCGGGCCACGGCCATTGGTGGAAGATAACAGCGTTCGCTCGTCCAGCACGGCGCTCGCCTACTTGCGGACCACCTACCGCTTCGACCGCCGCTGGCAATTGACAGCCGACGTATTCAACCTGTTTGACCGCAAGGCCAGCGATGTCGATTACTACTACCCTTCCCGGCTGGCAGGCGAACCGGCTGAAGGGGTGTCCGACATCCACTTTCATCCCGGCGAACCGCGCACGCTGCGCTTGACCCTGCGCGCCGTATTCTGAGCGACCAGCCCGGCAAGATAGGCGCACAGCATATCGGCCAGGGCGCCGGCGTAAGCCGTGATCTCGTCGTCGGTCCGCGGTTTCTGCGAGAACTGCTGGCCGACGGCGCTCAGCGTATCCATCACCAGGTCGCTGGCCAATGCGCGCTCCACGCCGGTAGCATGGGGAAGCACCTCGTCAATGAAAGTGCGGAACATCTGTTCACCGGCTTCTCTGGTTTCCGCCGCCTCCGGCGCGTCGCGATAAAGCGGCGCCGCATCGTCAAGGGCCGTGCGAACCGCGGCCTCCTCACATTCCGAGCGCACAAAAGCGTGGACCAATGCGCGCAAGCGTTCCAATGGCGGCTTGCCAGTATCTTGCAGGATTTCGCACAGCATCGCCGACGTCTCCCTCCACTCGTCGCTTTGTAGGCGGAACAGGATGGACGCCTTGTTGGGGAAGTACTGGTAAATAGACCCCACACTCACGCCAGCCCGCTCCGCCACCCGCGTCGTCGTGAAACGGCGCGCCCCTTCTTTCGCCAAAACCTGAATAGCTGCCTGCAGGATCGCGCTGACGAGGTCATTCGAGCGGGCCTGTTTCGGCTTTCTTCGCGAGGAAACACGGAGGCTTTTGTTATCGGTCATGGTGGCTACTGGGAACGCGAATATGAAATGTGAAGGATTATTCATATTATTCCTGCTCTTACACAAGAAAGGAATACCCATGATTACCCTGACATCCGCACCCGTCGCTCCCCTGTTGCAGCGCCTGTTTGACGAAGCCGAGAACACGCGAGTGCCGGCCATCGCCGCCTTCGGTGCACTTCCTGAGGAGGAACGCGTGCGCATCATGAGCAGCAAGACCGGCTATCGCGACATCTATGCTGACTTGAAGGATGCTGCGATCCCGGTGTCGCGCGAGACCGGCCTGCTGCTGTACATGTTGGCCCGCAACGCCAAGGCGAACGCGATTGTCGAGTTTGGAACTTCGTTCGGCATTTCCACCTTGCACCTTGCAGCTGCCTTGCGCGACAACGGCGGCGGTTTGCTGGTCACTACGGAGTTCGAGTCATCCAAGGTAGCGCGCGCCCGCGACAATCTGGAGGCCGGTGGTTTGTTGGACCTGGTCGAGATCCGCGAGGGCGACGCGCTGGAAACCCTGCGCAGCGGTTTGCCGGAACAGATCGACATGCTGCTGCTGGATGGGGCCAAAGGGCTATACTTCGACATCTTGCGCCTGGTGGAGCACCGCCTGCGCCCCGGCGCCCTGATAATCGCTGACAATGCCGATTACTGCCCCGAGTACATCGCGCGCGTGCGCGATCCGCATGGCGGCTACCTGTCCCTTTCGCTGCCCGGCGATGTTGAATTGAGCATGAAGCGCAGCTGATCTGTTAGCAAGCGGACTTGTTTAGCAAGCTGGCTGTGAATGTTTGAAAACCTTCGACTATTCGTTGTGTGAACGATCGATCGAGCATATGTCTTCCCATATGTTAATCGGTTCGGTATATTGAAGTTTGACTGCGAATAGTCTACGGCAACTTGACCTTCACCGACGGCCTTAGCCCCATCCAGGCAATTGCGAACAGAATCAGGCACGGCGAGAGCAATGAAATTTAACCGACATGTCTCGCCTATCGAAAACGATGTCCAGGATCGGACCACGGATGCCTGGAAAGCTTTGTGCCGCTATATCGACGAACTTGAGGTGAGCGGGGCGGAGGAATTCTCACCGCTAGAGGCACTCGGCCCTGAACATTACGCCAGCATTTTCACGCTCCCGGAATCGATCGGCAAATTGAAGCGCGTGACCAAAATTCATCTTTACGGCAGTAAGCTCAAACGCCTTCCGCCGGAAATCGGTGAAATGACCGCGTTGACGCACTTCGATGTCTACACTTCGTATGGCTTACGGTGGTTTCCGTACGAACTCACACGGTGCAAGAGCCTAGTGCAAAGTCGCGTCAGCACCCGCGTCCTGTATGGCAATCACAAAAACCGTCTCCACTTCCCTTGGCTGAAGGGGAATCCGGTCCGCTATCATGGCGACACGGTCAAATGCAGTGTCTGCGGCTGCGAGATCAGCTATGACAAGACGTGGCAAATGTGGATCAGTCTGAAGGTGGGTACCGATGTGCTCCCACTTTTGGTTAATTCATGTTCCAAGCAATGCACGGAATCCCTTCCCACCCCACACCCCAACTATGTACAGCATGCCCATCGAGGAGGAACATCCGTTGAGCAACCCTCCGATTCCGATGAGATGACCGATACGGCCATGCCCCTCCGCCAGGAAAAGCCAGAAAAGGCTGCAGCCATTAGTTATGTCTCCAAGCAAAACGAATCGCAGAAGCTTCCACTACTCAAAGTGATCTGGAAGATTTGGGAAAAGTGAAACGCATTATCGGCCTCTGAACTCATATGCTAGCGATGAAGATTTCGTTCTTGGATGGCGACGTACCAGCGTTTGAAAAATCTCTTCTTGTAGGCTCGTCCGTTTCTAGCGACGCTGTGTCCGCCAGCGTCGGAATCGTGGTCGGTGGCAGAGAATTCCTACGAATCGATTTGGCGGAGACCTTCGAGTACACCTGTTTCCGAGATGTTCGAATGCTGGGAAACAAGGCGTTTATCGGCTTCGGAGAGCGTCTATTTGTGGTCGACATCACTACGGAGCACGTGGCCCTCTACAAAATGGCTGGGTATTTTGGTCATATCTTCGACGCCGAGGAACTCGAGTATGCCGGTAGCGATTTTTCTATTCTGGCGAGTTCTGCATCTGAGCTACTGGCATTCGATCATAATGGCACGCTGTTGTGGAAGACTGAGGAACTTGGGATTGATGGCGTCATCGTCCACAAGGTCTCTTCAACTGGTATCGAAGGAGATGGAGAGTGGGACCCACCGGACGGATGGGAACCTTTTGTCTTGTCGTCGCGCACAGGCGAGCGTATCAGCGGCGGCATCGAGCCCCAATGGTAAACATGATGTTTGATACTTTCGGCGGCGGTGACCGAGAGCACGGCGGGCCTCAGGCTTTAGAAGGATTGTTATGAATGACAGATGGGCACGAATTCGAGGGGTCTTTATGGATTGCTCGTCGGTGATGCACTCGGTGTACCCTATGAGTTCTCGCCACCGGCAGCGATCCCGGCACGCGATCTCATCGAAATGTCACCACCCGCCGACTTTGCGAGGGCGCACCCCGCAGTACCTGTCGGTACTTGGAGCGATGATGGAGCACAAGCGCTCGTTTTGCTGAATTCGTTGGTCGAGGATTCTTCGCTCAATCTTCAACAGTTCACTGAAGGGCTGCTCACTTGGTATCGCGCCGGCTTCATGACACCTGACAAGCAAGTTTTCGACGTTGGTATCCAAACTATGCATGCCCTCGAAAACTATGCCCGAAACGGCAATCCCCTTACATGTAGCCCTTCCGATGAATGGAACAATGGGAATGGGTCATTGATGCGCACACTTCCGTGTGCTTTCGTTTTCGCATCGAGCTCAACGGATGTTATCGCACGTGCCAGACGCCAAAGTATGCCAACGCATGCACACTTACGCTCGCAACTAGCTTGCGCGCTCTACTCGCTCATGGCATGGCGGATGGTAGATGGCGACACGCCCGTTGATGCTTTGGATTACGCACAAGATGCGCTTGAGGGAACCGTCCATCAAACCGAACGGCATGAGCTGAGCATCCTGTTGGACGGTCGCCTGGAACCATCACAGGGGTCTGGGTATGTCGTCGACAGTCTATGGTCCGCAATTCGATGCGTCCTTGCTACGTCGAACTACGAGGACTGCCTCCGGAGTGCGATTGCCCTTGGAAATGATACCGACACCACGGCCTGCATTGCGGGCGGCCTGGCTGGCATATTCTACGGCGAGCGTGGAATCCCAGATCGCTGGAGATGTGCATTGAACGGTAGGGTCATTGTCGAAGAATTGCTCAGTCGCCTCGCTAGGATCCAGGCTGAGAGCTGAGTAATCGGCGAAGTGCAGCTTGTGCTCAGCCGCTCATCACAATTTCAAACGAAGGACGTCCAATGCATCTCGTAATGCTCGATACTTGTGTCTGGCTCGACCTGGCGACTCAGAAGGCAGAACTGCCAATGCTCGCTGCAATTGAGAGCCTTGTTCGAGATGGACGCATCAAAATTTTGCTACCTGAACTAGTAAGGGTAGAGTTTGAACGCAACAAAGAGCGGGTTATCGATGCGACACGACGGCGCCTCTCAAGCGAGTTTCGAGTAGTAAAAGGTGTTATCGAATCGTTTGGCGGAGACGACAAGGGCGCCGCTCTCGAAACCTTGGACGACCTAAATCTGAGGCTGCCTATACTTTCCGAGGCCACGCACAGCACAGCGAATCGCGTTCTCGCTATATTCGAAACAGCGCTTGAGATTTCGATTTCCGATACCGCCAAGGTCAGAGCAGCGGAACGTGCAATTGCCAAGAAGGCTCCATTCCATCGACAAAAGAATAGCGTTGCCGACGCTGTGCTTGCTGAGGCATTTCACGAGTTCCGAACAGCTCAAGCAGGGGACTACGCAACCTATAGATTCGTCACCCACAATGTCACTGATTTTTCTGGCAAGGATCACAGACAGCCGCACGACGACCTCGTCGATATCTTCGACGGCAGCAACTCTTTTTACTTCAATTCGACCAGCCTCGCGATCGAAGATCTTCTCAACCTCGACGAGTTCCATTACGAGTACGGATTTGCCTGGGAGGATGAGACTCGAGGGCTACAGGAAATAATGTCCGCTTTGGACGAATTGTTCGACAAGGTTTGGTACAACCGCCACATGAACTTGATGTACGACATAGAGAACGGTAATGTGGAGATCGTTCCGGCGGGCACAAAGCGCTACGGCAATGAAGTCGTCCACGAAGATATTTTGATGGGGGCGAAAGCAGCTGCCCAAAAAGTAAGGGAAAAGTACGAGGATACGGGACCGTGGGATGATTTCGAGTGGGGAATGCTCAATGGGAAGCTTTCGGCACTGCGATGGGTCCTAGGCGATGAATGGGATATGCTAGACACCTGAGGGACAATACTTGGATTGCAAATGTTCAGCCAGCGCCGCTTTATGCAGCCAGTCCAGGTTGTCTTTGAGGATCGGACTCATCAATTGCTCGGTCACGATTTTTTTCCAATCCTCTACACCTTGATCTGCCCAAATGGCTCGCTCTAGATCAAGCTTCTCGGCAGTCCGTTGTCCCCTATTTGGATCATCGAGCTCGGCCTCATATTTGCAGGTTCTAACCGCAAGTCGCTTCTTGCCGTTCTGGACTATAGTGGACCCCGAATTTGAGACGGTGGTTTAAGCTGTCGTCTGTGAAAGGATGATAGCGCATGAGTGAAGGCAAAAAACGCAGGGTGCATACGGCGGAGTTCAAGGCCAAGGTGGGCTTGGAAGCGGTACGCGGGGTGAAGACGGTGACGGAGATCGCGCAGGAATACGGCGTGCATCCGGTGCTGGTCGGGCAGTGGAAAAAGGAAATCCTGGAAAACGCCGGGGTGCTGTTCGACGTCAAGCGCGGCCCCAAGCCGGTCGATGAAAGCAGCCCGGAGGACAAGCTGTATGGCGAGATTGGGCGGCTGAAGATGCAGGTCGATTGGCTCAAAAAAAAGCTCGGGGAATGAGCCCAGCCGAACGGGCGCAGTGGATTGATCGCGGCGATGAGGTGCCGTTGGCGATGCAGTGCGAGCTGGCAGCCGTGCCGCGCTCCACGGTCTACCGGCGACTGGAAGCGGCAGCGCGCCAGCCGTTGATAGACGAGGAAGATGGCCAGCTGCGGGCGCTGATCGACGAGGAGTACACCAATCGGCCGTTCTACGGTAGTCGGCGTATGGTGGTGTTTCTGCGCGGGCGAGGCCATTGCGTCAACCGTAAGCGCGTGCAGCGCCTGATGCGGGAGATGGGCCTGGCCGGCATGGCGCCGGGACCCAACACGAGCAAGGCGCAGCCAGGGCACAAGGTCTATCCTTACCTGCTGCGCGGTGTGGCGGTAACGCGGCCAAACCAGGTGTGGTCGACGGATCTCACCTACATCCGACTGGCGAAGGGTTTCGCCTATCTGGTGGCGATCATCGACTGGTACAGCCGCAAGGTGCTGGCCTGGCGCCTCAGCAACAGCATGGACGCCGCGTTCTGCGTGGACTGCCTGGAAGACGCTATACGTCACCATGGCAAGCCCGAGGTTTTCAATAGCGACCAAGGCTCGCAGTTCACCAGCAGCGCCTTCACCGGTGTACTCAAACGCGAAGGCGTGGCGATCAGCATGGATGGGCGCGGACGAGCTTTGGACAACATCTTCGTGGAGCGCCTGTGGCGCAACGTGAAGTACGAGGACGTGTATTTGAAGGGCTATGCCAACATGGCCGAGTTGACGGTGGGGCTGGCGCAATACTTCGCGTTCTACAACGCCGGGCGCCCACATCAGGCATTGGGCTACGAGACGCCAGATCGGGTCTACAGCGCGGGCATCGGCGGCGGTGCGATGATCGTTGACAAATTCGGCGACGCAGATCAGGGGCAGGAAGAAGTGAGCAATACGGGGCAGCGCCGGGCAGCTGCAGAAGTGGAAACGGGCACAGCTTAAATTAACCGGCTAAGTGTCTTGACTGACGGGTCCACTTTAGACCTTCAACGTAATGACAAAGTCTGATGTAAGTACGTATGGCAGCTGAGTGCCTATATACACTGGATACTGAATTCCCATGTCCGCGGCAATGTCCCTTGCCCTTGCGGTTGCGAGAAGTGGGTACTGCTCGCGAATATCGATCACCTCGTCTGAGAATTCCAGGAGGAGGAAGTAGTGATATTCCAGGTCGGATAAGAAGTGATGCGTGCGGTGAGTTTTCGTTCCTACTACTTTGCGCGAGCGCCCCTTGGATGGCACGTCTTGCACGCGGTACCATGGCATGTATGACGAGCCTTCACCTTGGCCATAGCCCTGTTTAACAAATCGGGCGATATCTCGCTCGGTTTTGAAGCGACGTCTCATGGCCATTCCTAACGACCTGGGTGACTCAACAGCACCCAGTGAACAATTTGAAAGGCGCGTATGGTAAAAGGGCTAGAGCTAGCCTAGCACTCTCCGTTAAAACATCGCACACAGCTTAACTGTGGGAGAATTGGGTTCTGCGCCAGCCAAGTCGTCTGGTAATCCCCCCATTTTTGATGCGCGCCAGAAGTAGGGGTTAGTCGGCGAGAGCGAGCTTCTGTTTTGGTGTTATCCCGCCCAGGCCCATGTTGGGGCGCTCGTGATTGTAAGTCCAGAGCCAGCCGGTGGCAAAGTCCTGGATCTCGTCGAGCGATTCAAACAGGTGCTGCGCAAGCCAGTCGTAGCGTACGGTGCGGTTATAGCGCTCGATGTAAGCGTTCTGCTGCGGCTGTCCAGGCTGGATAAACGCAATCTCAATGCCATGCTTCTTTGCCCATTGCGCCGTAACGCCGCTTATGTACTCCGGGCCGTTATCACAGCGTATCGCTCGAGGCTTGCCACGCCACTCAATGACTTGGTCCAGCGCCCGCACAACGCGTTCCGATGGCAGCGAGAAGTCCACGTCGATAGCCAGTCCTTCTCGGTTGTAATCGTCGATCACGTTGAACAATCTGATACTGCGACCGTCGGCAAGTTGGTCATGCATGAAGTCCATCGACCAGGTCTGGTTGATGGCCGTCGGCACGGACAACGGCACTGGCTTTTCCCTCATGATGCGCTGTCGTGGCTTGATGCGCAGATTCAGCTCCAGCTCGCGATAGATTCGATACACACGCTTGTGGTTCCAGCCGAAGCCCTTCACGTTGCGCAGGAACAGGAAGCACAAACCGAAGCCCCAGTTGCGCTGGTTGTTCGTCAGGCGAACCAGCCAATCGGCTATGACCTCATTCTCGGCATTGAGCTTTGCTTGATAACGGTAGCAAGTCTGGCTGATGCCGAAGGCCACACAGGCGCTCTTGACGGTCATGCGGCCGGCTTCGACGTAGTGTCGTGCCATCTCACGTCGGCGAGATGGCTTCACCACTTTTTTGCCAGCGCCTCCGCAACAATCTCCGCCTTCAGGCGCTCCTCCGCGTACATCTTCTTCAACCGACGATTTTCCTCCTCCAGCTCCTTCATTCGGGCCATCAGGGAGGCGTCCATGCCGCCGAACTTGGAACGCCATTTGTAGAACGTGGCACTGCTCATGCCATGCTCGCGGCACAGCTCAGGAACTGGGGCACCGGCCTCGGCCTGCTTCAGGATGGCGATGATCTGGCTTTCAGTAAAACGGGACGTCTTCATGCGGTAGAACCTTCAATTTCAAAGTTAGAAAATTCTACTTCCTGCGGCGATCATTTGGTGGGGGGATTACCATGCATGACAGCCTAAATTGTTTGGACATCCTAATTAACTCCCAAAGGGCTGCTTCTGGCTACAGGCCGTCCACTGAGAGCTCAGAAGTATCTTCAGCCTTTATGAATTTGAATCGGTAGAAAAATTCAAATGAAGGCTGCGTAGAAGGAGCAGTGCGATTCACACAGCCAGGAAAAGGAGCGCTTCCTCGCACTATTTTCTTTGCCGCATTGTCTAACGCCGCATTTCCGGAACTAACCTCGACACTCGAACCTTCTAGATCTCCGTTGGCACGCACCACTATTTTCATTTCGAGCTCCCCATATAGCCTGCGACCGTCAACCGATGGGAACTCAGAAGTACCGCGTCTTTCAATCGCCTTCCTCGCCGAGACATAGCAGAACGCCTCACGTACGCTTGTAGTCGCTGGCGTTATGGCAACCGGCGTGAGAGCTGCGTTCTTGGCCACATCTGCGCCAACCGCACAGTTGCCGAATGGGGTAAATACCCACAGCATTCCAATAAATATGAGCCTAAACAATGTTTCACCTTCTAGATTATATGTTTCAGTACCCTGAGTCAGTCTGCTTTTGGCCGGAATTTGCCGGTCAACTCGACTTCATGAAAGGCAGTTAGATTGTTGCAAAACGAACGAACTCACTTCGTTGCTTTGCGTATCCGCTAGCAATCTGACTAAATTCTGAATAGTAGTCGCCCAGTTTGACCCATGCATTTCCGGCAAGTGTAGCAGCCTGAGTTGCTCATGACTTCAAGCTGCGTTGGGCTCAGGTACGAAAAGGGGCGCCGAATTATCAGCGCCCCAGTTTAGTTGCCCAGCAAATTGTCAAACTTTATTATTTTTTGTCAGACTTTATTATTTTCTACACAAATCCCGCTATGGTTCTGGCCGGCTTATTCAACCGTGACTGATTTTGCCAAGTTGCGCGGCTTGTCAACGTCAGTGCCACGTGCCAGCGCCGTGTGGTACGCCAGCAGCTGCAGTGCGACAACGTGCAGGATCGGGGACAACTGGCCGTAGTGTTCCGGCAAGCGGATCACGTGCAGGCCATCGCCAGAGGTGATGCGCGAGTCGACGTCGGCGAAGACGTAGAGCTGGCCGCCGCGGGCGCGCACTTCCTGCATGTTCGACTTCAGTTTTTCCAGCAGCGCGTCGTTCGGGGCGATGGTCACGACCGGCATTTCGTCGGTCACCAGCGCCAGCGGGCCGTGTTTCAGTTCGCCGGCTGGATAGGCTTCGGCGTGAATGTACGAGATCTCTTTCAGCTTCAGCGCGCCTTCCAGGGCGATCGGGTAGTGCATGCCGCGGCCCAGGAACAGGGCGTTTTCTTTGCGCGCGAACTCTTCGGCCCAGGCGATGATCTGCGGTTCCAGCGCCAGCACGGCGGCGATGGCGGATGGCAGGTGGCGCATGGCTTTCAAGTGGGCGGATTCCTGCTCTTCGGTCAGCAAGCCGTTTACTTGTGCGAGGCTGAGGGTCAGCAGGAACAGGGCGGACAACTGGGTGGTGAAGGCTTTGGTCGATGCCACGCCAACTTCCACTCCAGCGCGCGTGATGTAGGCGAGTTTGCACTCGCGCACCATGGCGCTGGTTGCCACGTTGCAGATGGTCAGGGTGTGTTCCATGCCCAGGCTGCGCGCGTGCTTCAGGGCGGCGATGGTGTCGGCGGTTTCGCCGGACTGGGAAATGGTTACCACCAGGGTCTTAGGATTCGGCACGCTGTCGCGGTAGCGGTATTCGGAGGCGATTTCCACGCTGACCGGTACCTTGGCAATGGATTCGATCCAGTACTTGGCCGTCAGGCCAGCGTAGTAGCTGGTGCCGCAGGCGAGGATCAGCACGCGGTCGATTTCTTTGAACACTTTGTAGGCGCCATCGCCGAACAGTTCCGGCATGATGCCGGTCACGCCTTCCAGCGTATCGCCGACAACGCGTGGCTGTTCGAAGATTTCCTTTTGCATGAAATGGCGGTATGGGCCGAGTTCCGCGGCGCCGGTATGGGCGTGCACGGTCTTCACTTCGCGCTGCACTTGTTTGCCGTCGACGTCGACGATCCACACGCGGCCCAGTTGCAGGTCGACCACGTCGCCTTCTTCCAAGTAGATGATCTGGTCGGTGGTGCCGGCCAGCGCCATGGCGTCGGAGGCGACAAAGTTTTCACCCTGGCCAAGGCCGACGATCAGCGGCGACCCCTGGCGTGCTGCGACCACGCGGTGCGGCTCTTCGCGGCAGAAGACGGCAATGGCATAGGCGCCATGCAGGCGCTTGACGGCGTGCTGCACGGTGTCGAACAGGTCGCCGTTGTACATGTGGTCAACCAGGTGGGCGATCACTTCGGTGTCAGTCTGACTGGTGAAGACATAGCCCAGGGCGGTCAGTTCGGCGCGCAGTTCGTCGTGGTTCTCGATGATGCCGTTGTGGACCAGGGCGATGCGGGCGGCCGCTTCGCTTGGGGAAAAGTGCGGGTGGGCGTTATGCGAGGCTGGAGCGCCGTGGGTGGCCCAGCGGGTGTGGGCGATGCCGGTAAAGCCGTTCAGGCCACCTTCGTTAATCTGCTTTTCGAGGTCGGCGACGCGCGAGGTGCTGCGGGAGCGCTGCAGTTTGCCGTCCAGGTGCAGGGCAACGCCGCAGGAGTCGTAGCCGCGGTATTCCAGGCGCTTCAGGCCTTCAACCAGGATTGGGGTGATATTGCGCTGGGCTACAGCGCCGACGATACCGCACATACGCGACCTCATTCTTTAAAAGTTAATGAATGCATGCTAGAGCAGGTGTCGGGAAATTTGCTTTCTGATTTCTATATTCTGTGAAAGAATATTTCTCATCACATGCTATGCGAAATATTCTTTCAGATTATGGACTTTGATGAAATAGATCGTCGTATCCTCAACGCTTTGCAGAAGGATGCCTCCCAAACCAACGCCGAATTGGCTGCAGCGGTGCACGTGTCGGCGCCTACTTGCTTGCGCCGGGTCAAGCATTTGCGCGATTCAGGGGTGATTGCGCGCGAAGTGGTCCTGGTGGCCCCGGAGAAGGTGGGAGCGCACCTGACTGCGGTTGTGGAAATCTCCCTGGATGTCCAGGCCGCTGAACGCATGGCGGAGTTTGAAGCCCTGGTGGCGCCGGAGCCGGCTGTGCTGCAGTGCTACCGCGTCTCGCCCGGCCCGGATTTCGTGCTGATCGTACAGGTGGCGGATATGCAGGCCTACCATGCGCTGGCCCATCGCTTGTTCGCTGCCCAGGCAAATGTGCGCAACGTGAAAGCCTACTTCTCCACTTTCCGCAGCAAATTTGAGACCAGCATTCCCGTCTGAGGCAGTTATCCTAACTTATACCTCTTTAAGCACAGGCTTATGCACATCTTTTTCCACATTAACATCCGGAGCGGATGCAGTTATCCAGCGATCTGCACCGCTTATTCCTTCGTTTTCCGCAGGCTTTCCCACACCCTTATCCACAGCTTTGACTTATTCAAAGTTGTCCGCTGATTTTCACCAAGCTTGTCCACAGGACCAGGGCTGCAAGGCGCTGTGTGGATAATGCGGGCATACCAGTTGCACCTTATTCATAGTCTATCCCGTGGTTTTCCGGCGGAATTGCGCCTGCTTTTACACATCTTTATCCACAGCGCTAGAATGGGGCATGAACTACCTCGCCCATATCTACCTGGCGCGCCATAGCGAAGCTGCGATGGTTGGCGCCATGCTGGGCGATTTCGTCAAAGCGAACGGCGGGGATCACTATGCGCCGGAGATTGCAAACGAAATCGCGCTGCACCGCTTCATCGATTCGTTTACGGATAGCCACCCGGTCGTGACCGAGGCCAAGAGCTTGTTCACAGAGGGTCGGCGGCGCTATGCGGGCATCGTACTGGACGTGTTCTACGACCATATCCTGAGCCAGCGCTGGGACGATTATTGCGAAGAGCCACGCCAGGAGTTGATCGAGCGCTTTTATGGCGCCCTGGCGGCGCATGAGGGGCAGTTGCCGGAGCGCCTGCGCGAAATCCTGCCCAAGCTGATCAAGCAGGACTGGCTGGGTGCGTATGGGGAGTTCAGCGGGGTCGAGCTGGCGCTGACCCGCATGTCTGACAGGTTAAGCCGTAATGGCCATCTGCTGCGGGAAGGCATCGGGGAGGTGCAGCAGCACTACGAAGCGATCGCGGATGGATTCGACCGCTTCTTCCCCGAGCTGGTGAAATTTACTTACCAGCGTCGCCGCCAGTTTTCGGTTGCTTAGGTCTTCTTAACCTTCACTGGGCGCTTCCAGCCTTCGACCGTGAGCTGCTTCGGGCGGGAGATGGTCAGCTTTCCGGCTGGCGCATCCTTGGTCAGCGTGGTGCCGGCGCCAATGGTAGCGCCGGCACCTACGGTTACCGGGGCCACAAGCTGGCTGTCGCTGCCGATAAAGGCATCGTCTTCGATCACGGTACGGAACTTGTTGGCGCCATCATAGTTGCAGGTGATAGTGCCGGCGCCGATATTCACGCGCGAGCCGACGGTCGCGTCGCCCACGTAAGCCAGGTGATTGGCCTTGCTATGCGCAGCGACCTGGCTGTTCTTGATCTCGACGAAGTTACCCACATGGACATCCTCGCCCAGCTCGGTGCCTGGGCGCAGGCGTGCGTATGGGCCGATCTGGCCTTTGTCGCCAACCACGGCTTCTTCGATATGGGTGAAAGCCTTGATGTTGGCGCCGGCGCCGATACGCGCGTTGATCAGCACGCAGTTCGGGCCGATCGTCGCGCCTTCGCCGATTTCGACCTTGCCTTCGAAGACGCAGCCAACGTCGATGGTCACGTCGCGGCCGCAGGTCAGCTCACCGCGCACGTCGATGCGTGCCGGGTCGGCCAGGGTCACACCCTTATCCAGCAGGGCGTTGGCGACATTGCGCTGGTAGATGCGTTCCAGTTCGGCCAGTTGGGACTTGCTGTTCACGCCCAGCACTTCCCACGGCGCGGCAGGGTGGGCCGAGACGACTTGCACGCCTTCTTCCACGGCCATGGCAACGATATCGGTCAGGTAGTACTCGCCTTGCGCGTTTTCGTTCTTCAGCTTGCCCAGCCATTGTTTCAGCTTGGCGGTCGGGATCACCATGATGCCGGAATTGATTTCCTTGATCAGGCGCTCGGCTTCTGTGGCATCCTTCTCTTCAACGATGCGCTGGATGGCGCCGCCCACGCGGACGATGCGGCCCAGGCCGAACGGGTTGTCCTGCACCACGGTCAGGATGCCCAGCTTGTCCTTGCCGGCAGCTTCGGCCAGGCGCTTCAGCGAGGCGGCGGAAGTCAGCGGCACATCGCCGTACAGCACCAGGGTTGGCTGGTCATCGTCGAGGTGCTCCAGCCCTTGCTGGACAGCGTGGCCAGTGCCGAGCTGCGGTTCCTGCAGTGCGGCCGAGATCTCAGTGCCGGGAACAGCCTTGTGCTTGTCCAGCGAAGCCAGCACCGCTGCGCCACCGTGACCGTAAATGACGCACAATTTTGCCGGGGACAGGCTGCGCGCGGTGTCGATGACGTGGGACAACAGGGACTTGCCAGCAACGGGATGGAGTACTTTGGGCAGCGCCGACTGCATGCGCTTGCCCATGCCGGCGGCGAGAATGACGACGTTCATAGACCGTATGTTCTTGTGTGAGTTGATATATGAAAAAGTTTAACACGTGCATCGTGCTGGCTTTTGCCATTCTGCTTGCAGCGTGCAGCTCCCTGCGCCTGGCCTATAACAACGGCGACACCCTGCTGTACTGGTGGCTCGATGCCTATGTCGATTTCGACAGCGACCAGAAGGCGGAGGTCAAGCAGGATATCGACGAGTTTTTCCGCTGGCACCGCAAGACCCAGCTCCAGGACTATGTCCAGTTCCTGCAAAGGGCCCAGCGCCAGCTGCGCGGTAGTCCGACGTCGGCTGACCTGCTGGCCGACTATGTGGATATCCGCGATCGCACCGAGGCGCTGCTGCTGCGCTCTGCGCCCCATATCGCGGAACTGGCACTTTCGCTCAAGCCCGACCAGCTGGCGAGCATGGAAAAGAAATTCGCCAAGAATAACGCCAAATTCCGCAAAGAGAATATGAAGGGCGACGCGCAAGATCAAAACAAATTCCGCTACAAGAAGTCGATGGAGCAGTTCGAACTGTGGTTCGGCGGCTTCAGCGACGAACAGGAAGCCATTATCCGCAAGGCTTCCGACGCGCGACCGCTGGACAACGCCCTGTGGCTCGACGAACGCATGCGGCGCCAGCTCAAGATCATGAACCTGGCGCGCAGGATCATGAGCGAGCAACCGAGCAAGCAGGTGGCCACGCAGTGGGTGGAGGAGTTGATACGCTCGGGCTTTGACCGCTTCGGCATCTCCGAGCGTAAGGCCTTCTTCGACAACTATACCCAGGCAACGGTGGAACTTGTCCACACTGTGGTGCGCATTTCCGCGCCGGAGCAGAAAGCCCACGCGCAAAAGCGCATGGAGGGCTGGATCAAGGACCTGAATACCCTTGCGGCGCAAGTGCAATAGGCCTTGCTGCCTGGGCGGCATGAGATAATGCCGCCCATGCAAAAAAAGAAAGTCCCCAACCAGGTCCGCATCATTGGCGGCGACTGGAAGCGCACGCCATTGCCCGTACTGGAAGCACTGGGCCTGCGCCCGACGCCCGACCGCGTGCGCGAGACCGTCTTCAACTGGATCAACCATCTGCACGATGCCGCCTGGAGCGACACCCTGGTGCTGGACCTGTTTGCCGGCAGCGGCGCCCTCGGTTTCGAGGCTGCCAGCCGCGGCGCGGCCAAGGTCACCATGGTTGACGCCAATAGCGCCGTGGTGCGCCAGCTTGAAGCCAACCGTGAAAAGCTGAAGGCCACCAATATCGCCATCCAGCGCGGCGACGCCCTGGCGACGGCGCAATCGCTGGCCGGGCGCGGTGCCAAATTCGACCTGATCTTCCTCGACCCGCCTTACCAGCAAGGTCTGCTGGAGCGCTCGCTGCCGCTGTGCCGCGGGCTGCTCAAGGACGGCGGCCTGGTGTACGCCGAGGCGGAAGCACCGCTGGCCATCGATGGCTGGGAAGTGGTGCGCGCCGACAAGGCGGGCATGGTCTACTACCACCTGCTTCAGGCATTGCCTGAAAATGAGGCATAATCCTTCTTTGTCCTAAGCCAAACGCATGGAGTTGCAATGGTTGTAGCAGTTTATCCGGGTACTTTCGACCCGCTGACCCGGGGTCACGAAGACCTGGTGCGCCGCGCATCGGGCCTGTTCGACACGCTGATCGTCGGCGTGGCCGATAGCCAGAACAAGCATCCGTTCTTCACCCTAGAAGAACGGCTGGAAATTGCCAACGAAGTGCTGGGCCATTATCCAAATGTCAAAGTCGAGAGTTTTTCCGGCCTGCTGAAAGACTTTGTGCGCGAACACGATGCACGCGTGATCGTGCGCGGCCTACGCGCCGTGTCGGACTTCGAGTTTGAGTTCCAGATGGCGGGCATGAACCGCTACATGCTGCCGGATGTGGAAACGCTGTTCCTGACCCCGTCCGACCAGTACCAGTTCATCTCGGGCACCATCGTGCGCGAGATTGCCGAGCTTGGCGGTGACGTATCCAAGTTTGTTTTCCCGTCCGTCGACCGCTGGCTGCGTAAAAAAATCGCAGCGCGCAAAGGCGAATAAGAGAGTATTGCCATGGCATTAATGATTACCGACGACTGCATCAATTGCGACGTGTGCGAGCCGGAGTGCCCGAACGACGCGATCTACATGGGTCCGGAGATCTACGAAATTGATCCCAACAAGTGCACCGAGTGTGTCGGCCACTTCGACGAACCGCAGTGCCAGCAAGTCTGCCCGGTCTCTTGCATTCCATTTAATCCAGATTGGCGGGAAAGCAAGGACCAACTGTTGGCAAAATTCGAGAAATTGCAGGCTGATAAGAGCTGATGCCTCCCAAAAAGGGTAGCTCTGCGTTATATTGCTACCTGATACAAACGGAGACAAAATGAGTATTACTCGCCGTAAACTTTTACACACTGCTGCTGCCGCCGCATTCCTGGTCGCCAGCAGCCTGCCCGCCTTTGCTGCCGAAGTGGGGGGCGTCAAATTCCCAGAAAACGTCAACGTCGCCGGGCATGATCTCAAGCTGAACGGCGCCGGCGTGCGCACCAAGCTGGTGTTCAAGGTCTACGCGGTAGGCTTTTACCTGCAGGAAAAGAAGTCCACCGTGCAGGATGTGCTGGCCGTGGGCGGCCCGCGCCGCATTCGCATCGTCGCGATGCGCGACCTCACTTCGGACGACTTCGGCATGGCCTTCATGAAGGGCCTGAACGATAACGTCAGCGCGGAAGAACGCACCAAGCTGCTGCCGCAGACTAAGGCTTTTGGTGAGATTTTTGCCCAGTTCCCAGGGCTGAAGAAGGGTGACGAATTGCTCGTCGACTGGACCCCGGGCGGCGGCTCCCAGGCATTCCTGAACGGTAAGAAGGTTGGCGAATCGCTGCCGGACCAGGCGTTCTTCAACGCCATCATGCGTATCTGGATCGGCAACAAGCCGGTTGATTTAACGCTGAAACCGAAACTGCTGTCGGGCGCGGAGAAGCCAGCGCCGGTGCCGGAAACGAACTGATTGCTGCGCTGCGGAAGGCTTATGCGCGGCAGGCCATTGCTCGCAGTTCTGCGACGTGGCTCGGCGAGCCTTCCATCGAATTCAGCATACGCTTGAACATCATGGTGTCGCGCATCAGGCGGCGCTGCAAGCGTTCCTCTTTGCTCAACTTTGGCTTAACGACAAGCACTGCAGCGCGCGCGATACCACGCAGCAGCGGCTTGAACACGACAGCCAGCGCCAGCGCCAGGATCACCAGCGGCAGGTACTGTGCAAATTCGATGATGTTAATGTAAGTAGACATGGCCGTTTCTATACCTTTAGAATCTATTGGTACTATAGTGCGCCGCAACATATAACGCCAATTTCGTTTCCCCATAACAATTATTATTGGTGTGAATGACCGATGAGCTTTCTGACCCTGGACCTGAATCTGCTGCGCGTGTTCGACGCGGTAATGACTGAGCAGAACCTGACGCGCGCTGCCGGCCACCTGGCCATGACGCAGCCGGCGGTGTCGAACGCCATCAAACGCCTGCGCGAAAGCCTGGGCGACGATTTGCTGATCCGCACGGCATACGGCGTGAAGCCGACGCCGCGGGCGGAGGCGCTGTGGCCGCAGGTACGCAGCGCCCTGGCATCGCTGGAAGCTGCCGTGACGCCGGGTACGTTTGACGTCTCCAAGACCCATGCCACCTTCCGCATGGCGATGGCTGACGCCACGGCCGCGTTCTGGTTGCCGGCCCTGATGCGCTCGATCGAACGCGAGGCGCCGGGCGTGAACATCCGCATGGTTCCTTTGACAACGCGCGAACCGCGGCCGATGCTGTTGCGCGGCGATATCGACCTGGCGGTGGGCTTCTTCCCGGGCGTCGCAGCGCAGTTGATGAGCGAACCGAGCTCACCGATTCGCCACGAGCGCCTGTATTCGGGGATTTACGTCGCCGTGATGCGGCGCGGGCATCCGCTGGCCAAGCAAGACCTGACCCTGGACAATTACTGCTCAGCCAACCACCTGCTGGTCAGTTTTTCCGGCCGGGCGCATGGCCTGGTGGACGAAGCGCTGGCGCAAATCCAGCGCGAACGCCGCATCCTGCTGACGGTAAACCAGTTCTTCACCGCCGGCCGCGTCGTGGCCAATAGCGACCTGATCACGGTGCTGCCAAAGCACCTGATCGCCTCCACCGGCATGACCGACGCGCTGATCTACAAAGAGCTGCCATTCCAGCTCCCTGCCGTGCACCTCGACATGCTCTGGCACGAACGCGACGCCCGCAGCCCAGCCCACAAATGGCTGCGCAGCCACCTCGAAGGCATGAACGCCGTCGCCCAAAAAACCGCACCGGGCACCAATCCCAAGAACGACACCTACTAAGTTCACGGCCGGGCTCGTGTCACACCATGGGGTCACACCCCAAGTGTGACACGGCCTCATCCGCTGTCTGACTTAAAATGATCGATTGCCCTGGCGACGGTCCGGATTGACACGCCGAAATGCTGTGCAATTTGCTGCCGCGTATAGGCGCTGGTTCGAAACGCTCGCGCCATGGCTTCATCGCGGTTTGGGTAAAGTGCAGCGTAGGTGCTTAAGGGATGCGCAGCTTCCGATTGCGGGTTGGAGCGTTCTTTATGAAATTGCAGGGGATTAGGCAGATCGATTCCGTTCGCAACGAATTCCTTGTAGGCGGCGATTCTTTGGCTTTGGTTGCCCGATCCAAATTGGGAAAGTATCCAGTTCATTTCGAGCCATGCCGGCGCCTCATCGGGCGCGAGATAGTATCGGTGGCTGCTCCAAGACCAGTCGGCGGCGTCATTTACAAGCTTTGCCCGTACGGGATTGAGGCTGATATAGCGGGCCACCGCGAGCATCTGTTCACTCCTCGCCACATTTACTGCGTGAAAGCGGCCTTGAATGACGTGGCCGGTCAATCCGTGCCGATGGTTGAAATGCTGGCAATACAGGGCGTTGAGCTGATGCATGGCTACCGACAAGTTGGCGTGAACCGTTTCCATCAACAGGTGATAGTGGTTCGGCATCAGACAATAGGCATGTATCTTCAGCTTGTGGTTGTCCACAGTTTCGGACAACGTGTCGAGCCAGATCATGTGGTCGCGCTGGTCGTGGTAAATCGCGGCGCGACGGTTTCCACGCGAAGTTACGTGGTAGATCGCTCCAGGAAATACGACACGGGGGGCTCGGCTCATACCAGCAACGCTAGCACCTGCAAGAGCCTCACATTCTGACGAAAATCAAACAGCCGGGCCCGTGTCACACTTGGGGTGTGACCCCATGGTGTGACACGAGGTGAACCGTAGTTAGGCTTCGAGGGTCATCAGGCTGGCGTTGCCGCCGGCGGCGGTGGTGTTGACGCACAGGGCGCGTTCGGCTACCAGGCGCCACAATGGGATTTCAGCTTCTTCCGTGGTGTCGATGACCGAGACAATCGCGCCGTCGCGGGCGGCCAACTCTGGACGCAGCTTGGCGCCAAGGCTGGATTCCACCAGCGCGATCTGGAAGTCGGCCTTGGACAGGTCGGTCGCAGCTACTGTCTGGATCGCGGCTTTGACGTCGCTTGGCAGGTCTGCCGGGAGCGTGCCTTCGACTACCAGGGCGCGGTTGCCGGTCGACAGGGCGGCTGCTACCTGGTTCAGCAGTACGTCGGTGTGCGTTGCGAAGCAGGCGATATTGCCGCGTGGGACGTAAGCCAGGGTATTGCGCTCGCCGGTGGGACCTGGCAAGGCGATCAGGCTGCCTACAGGCGTGGTGCGAGCATAGCTTTCGATATGCGCTGCCAGGCGGCTCTTGTCTTGTGCCTTGGCCCATGCAGCCAGCGAGTCGATTACCGGGTTGCTTTGGCGCTCGTGGCGGTCGAGGGTGACGGCTGCGCGCTGCAGGCGCTTCAGGTACAGCGGGCCGCCAGCTTTCGGGCCGGTGCCAGACTTGCCTTCGCCGCCGAACGGCTGCACTCCAACTACCGCGCCAACGATGTTGCGATTCACGTAGATGTTGCCGACGTGCGCGCTGGAGGTGATGTAGTCGATCGTTTCGTCGATCCGGGAATGCACGCCCAGGGTCAGGCCAAAGCCGCTGCCGTTGATTTGCTCGATCACTTTCGGCAGTTCCGAGCGCTTGTAGCGGATCACATGCATCACCGGGCCAAATACTTCCTTGGTCAGTTCGGACAGGGAGCGGATTTCCAGCACGGTCGGCGGTACGAATGTGCCTGCGTCTGCCCCAGGCACTTCCAGCGAGAAGCTGGCCTTGGCCTGGGCGCGTACTTTTTCGATGTGCGACAGGAGGTTTTGCTGTGCTTCCTTGTCGATTACGGGGCCGATGTCGGTTGCCAGGCGGTCCGGCGAGCCGATACGCAGCTCCTTCATCGCGCCTTTGAGCATCTTGATGGTCTTGTCGGCGATGTCTTCTTGCAGGAACAGTACGCGCAGTGCGGAGCAACGCTGGCCGGCGCTGTCAAAGGCGGACGATATCGCGTCGCTTACGACTTGCTCCGGCAGCGAGGAGGAGTCCACGATCATGGCGTTCTGTCCGCCGGTTTCGGCGATCAGGGGGATGTCCACGTTTTCTGCGGCGGCGCGCTTGGCCAGTGTGCGGTTGATCAGTTGCGCTACTTCGGTGGAGCCGGTGAAGATCACGCCTTTGACGCGCGCGTCGTTGCACAGGCCTGCACCGACCACTTCGCCGCGGCCAGGCAGGAACTGCAGTGCTGCGCGCGGTACGCCTGCTTCGTGCAACAGTTCTACTGCGCGCTGGGCGATCAGGGGGGTTTGTTCTGCCGGTTTTGCCAGTACTACGTTGCCGGCGGCCAGCGCTGCGGCGGCCTGGCCAGTGAAGATCGCCAGCGGGAAGTTCCATGGGCTGATGCACGTTACGGGGCCTAGCGCCAGCGTGTTGGTGGAACCGCGTACCTGCACGGCGTAGTAGCGCAGGAAGTCAACTGCTTCGCGGACTTCGGCAATGGCGTTCGGCAGCGATTTGCCGGCTTCGCGCACGGCCAGTGCCATCAGCTCAAGTTTGTGGGTTTCGAACAGGTCGGCGGCGCGATCCAGGCAGGCGGCGCGTTGCGATGGCTCGGTGGTTTGCCAGTCCATGGCGAACTGGCTGGCGGCGTTCAGGGCGTTGTTGACGTCTTCGGCGGTGGCTTCGGTGACGGAGCCGACGACATCGTCCTTGCGGGCTGGGTTGACGACCGCTTGTGCAGCCTGGCCGGCACTTGCTTCCACAGCCAGCAACGGACCGCCAGTCCAGCTGCGCGGTTGTGCCAGCGCCAGCGAGACTTCGCGCAGCACGTCTTCATTGTTCAAGTCGATACCAGTGGAGTTTTTGCGCTCGGTCCCGAACATGTCGAGCGGAAGGGCGATGCCGGTGTGTGGCACGCCGTTCAGGCTGCGTGCGGCTTCGATCGGATTGGTGATTAGGGAGTCAACTGGAATGCTTTCGTCCACGATCTGGTTCACGAACGAGGAGTTGGCACCGTTCTCCAGCAGGCGGCGTACCAGATAGGCCAACAGGGTTTCGTGCGAGCCAACAGGGGCGTAGATGCGGCAGGCCTTGTCGAGGTTTTCCGCGCCGACAACCTGGTCGTACAGGGTTTCGCCCATGCCGTGCAGGCATTGGAATTCGTAGCCATTGATGCCATCGCGCTTGGCCCAGGTGTAGATGGTGGAGAGGGTTTGCGCGTTGTGGGTGGCGAATTGCGGGAAGATCATGTCGGCCGCTGCCAGCAGGCGCTGCGCGCAGGCCAGGTAGGACACGTCGGTGTAGACCTTTCGGGTGTACACCGGGTAGCCAGGCATGCCGTCAACCTGGGCGCGCTTGATTTCCGCATCCCAGTAAGCGCCTTTCACCAGTCGCACCATGAATTTGCGGCCGCTGCGCTTGGCCAGGTCGACCAGGTAGTCGATCACGAATGGGCAGCGCTTCTGGTAAGCCTGGACGACAAAGCCGATGCCGTCGAATCCTTCCAGTTCCTTATTGAAGGCCAGCGCCTCCATCAGGTCGAGCGACAGTTCCAGGCGGTCGGCTTCTTCGGCGTCGATATTCAAGCCGATGTTGTAGCCCTTGGCCAGCTTGACCAATGCAGTCAGGCGCGGCAGCAGCTCGGACATCACGCGTTCGCGCTGGGCGCGGCTATAGCGTGGGTGCAGGGCGGACAGTTTCACGGAAATGCCTGGGCCATTGCGAATGCCGCGGCCATTTGAGGCTTTGCCGATGGCGTGAATGGCCTTTTCGTACGCGGCATAGTAGTTGGCTGCGTCGGCTTCAGTCAGTGCTGCTTCGCCCAGCATATCGTAGGAGTAGCGATAGCCGCGGGATTCGTTGTCTTTGCCGTTCTTGATCGCTTCGTCGATGGTCTGGCCGGTGACGAACTGGTTGCCCAACATGCGCATTGCCAAGTCAACGCCTTTGCGGATCAAAGGCTCGCCGCCTTTGGCGATCAGGCTGGTAATGGCCGAACCCAGGCCTTCTTCGCTGGAGGAGCTGACCAGCTTGCCGGTAATCAGCAGGCCCCAGGTTGCAGCATTCACGAACAGGGATGGCGATTCGCCCAGGTGCTTGCGCCAGTCGCCTTTGGAAATCTTGTCCGCGATCAGGCGGTCGGCGGTTGCGGAGTCGGGGATGCGCAGCAAGGCTTCAGCCAGGCACATCAGGGCGACGCCTTCTTCAGACGACAGGGAGAATTGATGCATCAGCGCATCCACGCCCGAAGAACGGGTGCGTTTTTCACGAACAGCAGTCACCAGGCGCTTGGCAAGGGTTTGGGCGTCCTGCGTAGTTTCCGGCGAACCGACGTTAATTTGCGACAGAAGCCATTGCACGGCAGTTTGTTCGTCGCGGCGATACGCAGCAGTGATGGCGCTGCGCAGCGGGCTTGGATCTCGCAGGATCTCTGCTTGAAGGGCGGCGAACGGTGTGGTGTTCAGATGCATGAATGTCTCTATTGGCTAGGATTTAAAAAACCGGGGCGCTGACAAGAAAACACGCTCGGCAAACCCCGTTTGCGCGAGCGTGTTGTGCAGTGCAACTAATGATTCGATTGTACGGCGGAATCGCTCGGATTAATTCTGGTATTACTTACTACTAGCAATAGATAGTTTTTGGTGAGAGAATTTGACCGAATAAAATTAATAGTGGGGATGTAATGCTGGACAAGATCAGTAAGAAGATTCTGGCCGAGTTGCAGAACGATGGCAGGATCAGTAACGTTGAACTGGCTGCGCGAGTGAATCTCTCGCCTGCCGCGTGCCTGGAGCGAGTGCGTAAGCTGCACGAAGCTGGCTACATCATGGGTTATACGGCGCAGTTGAACCCGCAGCTACTGGATGTTTCGCTGCTAGTGTTCATCGAAGTTGTGCTGGACCGCACGACGCCGGAGGTGTTTGATGCTTTCAAGCATAGTGTGCAGCTGATTCCAGAGGTCCTGGAATGCCATATGGTGGCAGGCGGTTTTGACTACCTGGTCAAGGCTCGCGTCAAGGATATGGCAGCTTACCGCGAGTTCCTTGGCAAAACTTTGCTGCAAAAAGGTGTGCGGGAGACCCACACTTATGCGGTAATGGAAGAAGTCAAAAACACCACAAAACTGCCGATCAAGTAAAAGATTTGCAGAAGTTCTGGATGACGCCATAGGCGTAGCGAGCGGCGACGGTTTGCACGAAGTGCATGAAATCCGTCGCCGCTTCTTCATTGGCGTTGTCGGAAATTGTCCTCATGATGGCAAACGGGATTCCCAGCTCGTGACAGACCTGGGCCACTGCTGCGCCTTCCATTTCCACTGCCAATAAATCAGGCAGTGCGTCCTTCAGGGTTTCCAGATGGGCCCTATCCTTGATGAATTGATCTCCACTGCCGATCAGGCCGCGATGTACCTGTGCGTCGTTTTGCAGGAATTCTCGTGTAGCCAGGCTGAGTTTCAGGCTTAGTTCGCGATCTGTAGGCATGCGCGTGAGCCCGGTCAGCGGGATTTCAAAACGCGGGAACAACGGGCTGGCATCAAAATCGTGTTGGGCCAGGGAATCCGCGACGACCACGTCTCCAATTCTGACCCCAAGGTCTGCAGAACCGGCGACGCCGGTAAAAATTATGTGGGTAACGTTGAACTTCTCCACAAGTGTCGCAGCTGTCACTGCTGCAGCTACCTTCCCAATTCGCGATAAAACGGCCACAGAATCGATTTTCCAGAGTTTTCCAGCCGTGTACTCACGCTTACCGTGGATGAGCTTGTAGGGGCTTTCCATGGCCTCCAGTAGACCGTGTTGTTCTTCTGCTAAGGCTGAGATGATCCCGAGACGCATGCGCGAGTTGTCCTCTATTTATTTAAAGTTGTATACGAAAGGATAGTAGTAGATAGTAAACGCGACCCTGTCTGTGGATAAACCTGTTAACATCCACAGAATCAGAAGTTTACGAATTGTAGAACTGGCTGGACAAGAACTGTGTCTGAATCGGACGAGTTCTGAACAAATTTTGTGCGTGAACTCAAAAATGGCGTTTACGCACATTCGATCCTGTGGATATTCATTGCGTTATCAACAGGTGGTGCAGTTTTTCAGCAGAAATGGGCATTCCGAACAGGAATCCTTGGCCAAAATCGCAGCCTGCGGCGATCAAAATTTCCAGTTGGGCCTCGTTTTCGACCTTTTCGGCGATGACTTTGATGTCGAGCCTGTGTGCCATCATGACAATCGCTTCGCACAGGAGCTGGTTGTCGCTGAAACTGGTGTCCAGCTTGAGGAAATCGATCTTGAAACGCTTCAGGAAATTGAGGGATGAGTAGCCGTGGCCAAAATCGTCCAGGGAGATCTGCAGGCCGGCGTCCCTGAGCGATTGCACGCGCTGTACGACTTCCCTGTTTGCCTCCAACAGCAACCCTTCCGTAACTTCGATCACCATCGATCTTGGCGAGAGCGCATGTTCTCGTAACAGCTCGAGCCAATGGTCAACGCCTACCGCCTCATGGCGGAACTGCCATGCGGACTTGTTCACGCATACTTTGAAGCTATTGCCGAAACTGGCCGCCAGGGCTGCAGCTTCCTGGAACACCCATTCACCGATGGCGGCGATGATGCCTGTGTTTTCGGCAACGCCTATGAATTCTGCCGGCTTGAGCAGGCCACGCTGTGGGTGCTCCCATCGAATCAGGGCTTCGGCCATTTCAACTTTGCCCGTGGCCAGGTTGCAGATTGGCTGGAACAGCAGTCTTAGCTCATTGTTTTTCAAGGCGCTATGCAACTCGTTGGCGAGTTCGATGCGCATCTGGCTGGCTTCCTGCATGAAGGGAGCGAAGTAGTTGAAGCGGTTGCGGCCTTGCTGCTTGGCGGTGTACATCGCCTGGTCTGCGTTCTTGATCAGCACTTCGGCATCGGCGCCATCATCGGGAAACAGGGAAATGCCAATGCTGCCCGATATATGCGCGGTCTCGTGTTTGAGCTGGAAGGGCCGGGCCAGGCTATGGAGGATTTCCTGGACGATCCTGACAACGTCGCCGGGTTCTTTGAGTTCGCTGAGAATGACTGTGAATTCATCGCCTCCAAGGCGGGCCACGGTATCGGTATTCCGTACGCATTGCAGCAATCGTTCTGCCACTTGCTTTAGCAGGATGTCGCCAAAGTCGTGGCCGAGCGTATCGTTGACGGCTTTGAATCCGTCGAGGTCGATAAAGATCAGTGCCATCGGGAGCTGGTCCCGTGCTGCTTTCTTGATGTCCTGGCGCAGGCGGTCGTTGAACATGCGCCGGTTGGGCAGGCCGGTCAGGGTGTCGAAGTTGGCCTGCTTCCAGATCGCTTCTTCTGTCGCTTTTTTCTTCGTAATGTCGGTAAACAGGGCGACGTGGCGCAATGCGTTGCCCCTGTCATCGAAGACCGTGTTGAAGCGCAGTGAAACCAGGTAATGGTCACCGCTTTTATGCTGGTGCCAGATTTCGCCTTCCCAATATCCTGTATGCGTGATGGTTTGGCGCATGCGGCTGTAGAACTTGATGTCCTGGTGGCTGGAAGTCAGCTCGTAGGCCAGGTGGCCGATGACTTCGTCGGGCGCGTAGCCGCTGATTTGGGAGAATGCAGGATTCACGGAGAGGATACGGCCTTCCGCATCGGTCACCATCATCCCCTCGCTGGCATTCTCATACATCAGGGTGGCCAGTTTGCTGGACTCTTCGTGGCGCTTTCGCTCGCTGATGTCTTCCGCCATGACGAACAGGCCAATTACTCTTCCCTGTTCGTCACGGTCTGGAACGTAGGTAATGGCGTCACAGCACTCCTGGTTTTTGCGTTGCATGCCACGTTCGAAATGCACGGTTTCTCCGGCAAATGCACGTTCAAGGTGAGGTTTGGTTTCGGCGTAAAGGTGTGGCGGCAGGGCTTGCTGCAGGCTTTCACCGCTGCCGTAAATTTCGGCAAAGCGACGATTTTTGAAGGAGTAGTGTTCATTGCGGTCCATGTAGGCAATCACGATCGGCAGGTTGTCGGCGATCAGGCGCAGGCGTTGCTCGCTGCTGGCAAGTTTTTTCTCGGTTTCAACCGATGTGGCGTAGAGGGCGCGGTAGCGGCGTTCGCGTTCTTCTGCAGCGGCAAAGGTCCGCATGGCATAAAGGATCGCGGCAACAATCAGAGTGAAGATCAGGAGCAGTGCGAGGCCAGCGATCAGGAATTGCCGTTGCGAGATGAGCGCCAGGCCAACATTCGAACTGCCGACTGTAACCACCAGGGGCAGGTTTGGCAGCTTTCGGTAGCTGGCAATTCGGGACTTCTTGTCGATAGGGCTGACGGTATCGATTGTGCCGATGGGGTTGGTGCTGAAAGCCTGGTAGACGTTTGAGTCTCGAATGTCGCGGTTGAAAGTCTGGTCGAAGAGCGGAGCGCGGGCAACGATATGGCCGTTGGTGTGGAACAGAGTGATGGTGACGTCTTCGCTGAGGCGTGAGTTTTCGAAGGTCTCTGCAAGGCGGCTGGCATCAATCGGAGCCACTATCACCCCAAGGAATTTGCCGTCAGCATCTTCAATCCTGCGACTGAGGAAGAACAATCGCGATTTTGAAATGCGACCACGCGTTGGTTCTCCGACAAACAGGCCGTTTCCAGGCTTTAGCTGGGCCTGGAAATAGTCTCGGTCCGCATAGCTGATTCCCTTGACGGCGATGTCGCGCGAACTGGCGATGGCAAAGCCGTCTGGATCCAGGAAAGTTATCCAGAAATTGCTTCCAAAAGTGGCTCCCCTTGAAGAAAGCAATCCGTCAATGGTCTGTGGCGTATAAGGCGCGACTTTGATTGCATTGGCAAAACCAAGCAAGGCGATGTCGGAAAGCTGGATTGTGCTAAGCACCTGGGCTTCGATAGCCCGTGCGTAGTGTTGGGTTTGCTGGCGGATAGCTTGCTCGCGATCGCGTGCCGAAGATGCCAGTTGCCAGGCTACGACTGCCGTGGAAAGCAGGGCGAGCATCGTCATGGTGACGAGCAATCGCCTGCGAAAGCGTCGATAGGCGTCGGTGGTCGACAAGAGCCCCTCCAGGCGAATTGCATGGAACAACTTGCTCGTTCAGTATAGGTGGAGAGTTTTGTTTACGTTAGATTAGTGTGTATACAAAGTAGTAGTGGTTGTTAACAACCCTCACTTTCTGTGGATAAGTGCACCTTGCGCAGAAAAATCAGGGGTTTACGGGCTGTATAAGCTGGCGAGTAAACCTTGCGTGAGCTGCGAACTGTTTTTGGACAATTTTGGGCGGTTTTCGGGAAGTCTTGTTTACTCACAAACGGTGCCTGTGGATATTCATAGCGTTATCCACAGCTTCGGATCAGGAGAAAGCTTGGAATCTGCGGGCCAGTTTGACTACATCATCGTGGGCGCAGGGACGGCGGGCTGTGTTCTCGCAAATCGCCTGACGCAAAATTCAACAAGACAGGTTCTATTGATTGAAGCGGGAGGGAAAGACGATTATGTCTGGATCCATATCCCGGTCGGTTACCTTCATTGCATCAATAACCCGCGCACGGACTGGCTGTTTCGCACCGAACCGGACGTGGGATTGGGCGGCCGAAGCCTGATTTATCCTCGCGGGAAGGTCCTCGGGGGCAGTTCTTCGATCAATGGCATGATCTATATGCGTGGCCAGGCCAATGATTACGACAAGTGGGCCGAGATGTGCGGCGATCCGGGCTGGCGCTGGTCGGAAGTCTTGCCGCTGTTTCGCAAGAGCGAGGATCATCACGGCGGTGCCTCGGATTTCCACGGTGTCGGCGGCGAATGGCGCGTCGAAAAGCAGCGCCTGCGCTGGGATATCCTCGATGCCTTCCGCGATGCGGCGGAACAGACGGGCATTCCAAAGATCGAGGACTTCAACCGCGGCGATAATTTTGGCTGTTCGTATTTCGAGGTGAACCAGAAGCGGGGCATCCGCTGGAATACGGCGAAGGCTTTTCTTCGTGCCGCGACCGGGCGCCCCAACCTCACCTTGATGACCGGCTGTCATGTAGAAAAGCTGGTGCTGGAGGAGGGCGTCTGCAAAGGCGTAGTCTTCACCGGCGGCGGTACACGTTGGAATGCGGGGGCCAGCGAGACCTTGCTGGCGGCAGGCGCGATCGGCACGCCGCAGATTCTCCAGTTGTCCGGCATCGGGCCTGCGGAAATGCTGTCGCAGGCGGGCGTGCGGCCAGTGCACGATTTACCCGGCGTCGGCGCCAACCTGCAGGATCACCTGCAACTGCGCATGGTCTTCAAAGTGCAAGGGGCGCGTACCTTGAATACGCTGGCCGCGAGCTGGTTTGGCAAGGCGCGCATCGGCCTTGAATATGCGCTGTTCCAGAGCGGACCGATGTCGATGGCGCCGTCGCAGATGGGCGCCTTTGCCCGTTCGGGCCCGGAACAGGCGACGCCGAACCTGGAATACCACGTACAGCCGCTTTCGCTCGAGCGCTTTGGTGAACCGCTGCACAACTTCCCTGCCTTCACCGCCAGCGTTTGCAACCTGCGTCCGACTTCGCGCGGGCATGTGCGGATCGCTTGTGCCGACTCTTATGCGCCGCCGAAGATCACGCCGATGTACCTGAGCACCGACGAGGACCGGCGCGTCGCGGCGGCTGCCCTGAACCTCACGCGAAAGATTGTTTCGGCGCCTGCATTGGCGAAATACAGGCCGGAAGAATGCAGACCCGGTGTGCATTTTCGCACCGACGAGGAGTTGGCTGAGGCCGCGGGGGCGATCGGCACGACGATTTTTCACCCGGTTGGCACCTGCAAAATGGGCCGTGCAGACGACGTTTCGGCCGTGGTTGACAGCGAATTGCGGGTTCGCGGTGTGCGCGGCTTGCGCATTGCGGACGCTTCGGTCATGCCCACTATTACTTCCGGTAACACGAATTCCCCGGTAATCATGATTGCGGAAAAGGCAGCACTTTTGTGTATGATCTAGCAAAACCGGAGAGACGCAATGTCCGACTTCATCTTGGAAACAAAGAGTTTGACCAAGGAGTTCAAGGGATTCACCGCTGTCGCCAACGTGGACCTGCAGGTCCAGCGTGGGCATATCCACGCCCTGATCGGCCCGAACGGCGCCGGCAAGACGACCTGCTTTAACCTGCTGACCAAATTCCTGGTGCCTACTTCGGGTCAGATCCTCTTTAACGGCAAGGACATTACCTCGCACAAGCCGGCGCAGATTGCGCGCATGGGCGTGATCCGTTCTTTCCAGATTTCCGCTGTCTTTCCCCACCTGACGGTGCTCGAAAATGTCCGTATCGGCTTGCAGCGCAAGCTGGGTACCACCTTCCACTTCTGGCGCAGCGAACGCACGCTGGACCAGCTGAATGGTCGCGCGATGGATTTGCTTGGCGAGGTCGACCTGGCTTCGTTTGCGGACACGCTGACGGTCGATATGCCCTACGGCCGCAAGCGAGCTTTGGAAATCGCCACCACGCTGGCGATGGAACCCGAGCTGATGCTGCTGGATGAGCCGACCCAGGGTATGGGTCACGAAGATGTCCACCGTGTGACTGAATTGATCAGGAAAGTCGCCGCCGGCCGCACTATCCTGATGGTTGAACACAATATGAGCGTGGTCTCCGGCATTTGCGACCGCATCTCCGTACTGCAGCGCGGGGCGGTGCTGGCAGAAGGGCCGTATGCGGAAGTTTCGAAGAACCCGCAAGTGATGGAAGCCTATATGGGGACTGAATCCGGGGTGGTCTCATGACGGCCGCGCTGGAGATCAGCCGGCTCCAGGCCTGGTACGGCGAGTCGCACATCCTGCATGATGTGAACCTGAACGTGAACCATGGCGAAGTGGTGACGCTCCTCGGCCGCAACGGTGCGGGGCGTACCACGACACTGCGCGCGATCATGGGCCTGACGGGAACGCGCAAGGGTTCGATCCGCATCAACGGCCAGGAAGCGATTGGTTTGTCCACGCACAAAATCGCCCACCTGGGAGTCGGCTATTGTCCCGAAGAGCGCGGCATTTTTTCTTCGCTCACCGCCGAAGAGAACCTGCTGCTGCCGCCCGCATTGAAAACGGGGCAGGGCATGTCGGTCGAAGAAATCTACGAGATGTTCCCGAACCTCAAGGAGCGCCGCATGAGCCAGGGCACGCGCCTGTCCGGCGGCGAGCAGCAGATGCTGGCGGTGGCGCGCATCCTGCGCACCGGGGCGCGCTTGCTTTTGCTGGACGAGATCTCGGAAGGGCTGGCGCCTGTGATCGTGCAAGGCCTGGCGCGCATGATCCGGACGCTGAAAGCCAAGGGCTACACGATTGTGATGGTCGAACAGAACTTCCGGTTCGCGGCGCCGCTGGCGGACCGGTTTTATGTCATGGAACACGGTCGGATTGTTGAGAGTTTTGCGTCATCGGACCTGGATGCCCGCATGCCGGTATTGACCGAGCTGCTGGGCGTTTGAAACATCAAAACTGAAAACGGAGACACTATGAAACGCAACGCCATTGCATTTGCAGCAGCCCTTTGCGCCTTTAGTGGCGCACATGCCCAGATTTCCGGCGACACCATCAAGATCGGCTTCATGACCGATATGTCGGGCGTCTATTCAGACATCGACGGGCAGGGCGGCGCTGAAGCGATCAGGATGGCGATTGCCGATGCGGGAGGCGCGATCAACGGCAAGAAGATCGAGTTCGTTTTTGCTGATCACCAGAACAAGGCCGATATCGCCGCCTCCAAGGCGCGCGAATGGTTCGACCAGCAGGGCGTGGACATGTTGGTTGGCGGCACGAACTCTGGCGCCAATCTAGCGATGGCGAAAGTGGCAGCGGATAAGAAGAAGGTCTTCATGGTCGTAGGCGCCGGCTCGTCGCGCTTGACCAACGAGGAGTGCACGCCGTACACCGTGCACTATGCTTACGACACCGTGGCTTTGGCGCGCGGCACCGGCAGCGCCATGGTCAAGCAGGGCGGCAAGAACTGGTATTTCCTGACTGCCGATTACGCCTTCGGCCACTCGCTGGAAAAGGACACGAGCGACGTCGTCAACAAGTCAGGCGGCAAGGTAATGGGCAATGTGCGCCACCCCTTCCCCGGAACTGACTTTTCGTCCTTCCTGATGCAGGCTTCTTCGTCCGGCGCGCAGGTGCTCGGCCTTGCAAATGCGGGCGGAGACTTCATCAATTCGGTCAAGGCGGCCAATGAATTCGGCGTGGCGAAGAAGATGAAGATGGCCGGCCTGCTGGTATTCATCAACGACATCCATTCGCTGGGCCTGAACGCCACCGCCGGCATGTACCTGACCGACGGCTGGTATTGGGATATGAACGACGCCACGCGTGCCTGGTCCAAGCGCTACTTTGCGAAGATGAAGAAGGAGCCATCGATGCTGCAGGCGGGCGACTACTCGGCCGCCGCGCAATACCTCGCTGCGGTGAAGGCCGTAGGGACCGATAATGCCGACAAGGTGATGGCGAAGCTGAAATCCACCACCATCAAGGACGTATTCACCAGCAACGGCGTGATCCGCCCGGACGGCCGCATGGTGCACGATATGTACCTGATGGAGGTGAAGAAGCAATCGGAGTCCAAATATCCGTGGGACTACTACAAGGTCGTAGCGACCATTCCGGGTGACCAGGCGTACATGTCCAAGGCTGAGTCCAAGTGCGCCTTGTGGAAGTAGGCTAGATGGAAATCTTCGGCCGCCCGCTACCGATGATGATGTCCCAGCTTTTGCTGGGGCTCGTCAACGGCTCCTTTTACGCCATGCTGTCCCTCGGCCTTGCCGTGATTTTCGGCCTGCTGAATGTGATCAACTTCGCGCACGGCGCCATGTACATGATGGGCGCCTTCCTCGCGTGGATCGGCATGACTTATTTCGGTATGAGTTATTGGAGCATGCTGGTGCTGGCGCCGTTGATTGTCGGCGTACTTGGCGTGGTGATAGAAAGGACCATGCTGCGCCGCCTGTACAAGCTGGACCATCTTTACGGGCTGCTGCTTACGTTCGGGCTGACCCTGCTGATCGAAGGCGGTTTCCGTTCGTTTTACGGGGTCTCCGGTCAGCCGTTCGAAACGCCTGAGGTGCTGCAGGGGGCAACGGACCTCGGCTTCATGGTGATGCCGAATTACCGCGCCTGGGTGGTGCTGGCTTCTTTGGTGGTTTGCCTGGCAACCTGGTTCGTGATCGAGAAGACCAAGCTGGGTGCTTACCTGCGCGCCGGGACCGAGAATCCGAAGCTGGTGGAAGCCTTCGGCATCAACGTTCCCTTGATGGTGACGCTGACTTATGGCTTTGGCGTCGCTTTGGCGGGCTTTGCAGGCGTCCTGGCGGCCCCAATCCAGCAAGTGACACCCTTGATGGGCTCCAATCTGATTATCGTCGTATTCGCCGTTGTGGTGATCGGAGGCATGGGTTCGATTCTCGGTTCGATCGTAACTGGCCTGGCGCTCGGCGTGATCGAAGGGCTGACGAAAGTCTTCTATCCCGAATTCGCCAACACGGTTGTTTTTTTGGTGATGGTCATCATCCTATTGCTGCGCCCTGCCGGCTTGTTCGGGAAGGAACGATAAATGAACAGGAAGCTGGGCTACTCCATCGCATTCGTGCTGGCGCTGGGTGCGCCGTTCGTCGGCTACCCCGTGCTCTTGATGAAGCTCTTGTGCTTCGCACTGTTTGCCTGTGCGTTTAACCTGCTGATCGGCTTTACCGGATTGCTGTCGTTTGGCCATGCGGCTTTCTTCGGAGCGGCGGGCTACTTCGCCGGCAACGCGTTGAAGAACTGGGGGCTGCCGTTCGAACTGAGCTTGTTGGTGGGCGTGGCTGCCGGTGCCCTGATTGGACTGGTGATGGGCGGCCTGGCGATTCGCCGGCAGGGGATTTACTTCTCGATGATTACGCTGGCGCTGGCGCAGATGGTGTACTTCGCTGCGCTGCGCTTCACCGATTTTACTGGCGGCGAAGACGGTTTGCAGGGTGTCCCGCGCGGAAGGCTGCTTGGCTTGCTGGATCTGGGCAGCGACTTGGCCATGTACTACGTGGTGCTGGGGATATGCGTCGCCGGCTTTGCGCTGATTGTTCGGACGGTGCATTCGCCATTTGGCCAGGTGCTGAAAGCGATCAAGGAGAACGAGCCGCGGGCGGTTTCGCTAGGCTACGACGTGGACAAGTACAAGCTAGCGGCGTTCATACTTTCAGCTTCCCTGGCAGCCCTCGCCGGTGCGACAAAAGCGGTCGTGTTGGGTTTTGAAACCCTGACCGACGTGCACTGGGCGATGTCCGGGCTGGTGATCCTGATGACGCTGGTGGGCGGCATGGGGACGATGGTGGGCCCCATCATCGGCGCTATCCTGATCATCTCATTGGAGAACAAGCTCGGCGACTTCGGCACCATGATGGCTGGCGCCACTGGTATCGAATGGTTCTCCACGCTCGGCGAAGCTGTCAGCCTGGTGATCGGCTTTATCTTTGTTGCCTGCGTCCTGTTGTTCCGCAAAGGAATCGTTGGCGAGATCATCTCCCGCAGCTCCCACAGCTGAGCCCGTGGCAACCTTGGGGTCAGACCCTTTGGTTGTCACGATCTCAGGTATTACGCTCAGGGAAAGCGATGATGGAACGGCTGATTGTTCTTGGTGATACACCGAAAAATTCCCCGATCTGTTGGCGGGTGTAGGCCGTCGATTGGTGTGCTCGTGCGATGGCTTCGGTTCGATTTGGATATTTGTCTGCGTATTCTTGCAAGGACAGTGCATGTTCTCTTCTGGTATTAGGGATCTGGCCGTGGAACTGGATCGGATTTGGCATGCCAATGCCTGCTAGTACGAAATCTTCATATTTTGATTTGTTGCTTGCTATGCCTTTCTGTGCGAACTGGCCGAGTATCCAGTCTGTCTCCAGCCATTCCGGTGCTGATTCTGGCGTGAGGAAATATCGATGATTGCTCCAAGGCCAGTCTGATGGATTCGCGACGAGGCGCGCGCGTACTGGATTCAGGCTGACGTATCGTGAGACTGCTAGTAGCTGTAGATTGAATTCGATAAGGATTGAATGAAATCTGCCTTGGATGACGTGGCCGGAGGTCCCATGTCTCTTGTTGAAATGCTGGCAGTACCGTGCATTCAGCATTTGCATTGCTTGCGAAAGGTTGGCTTCCGGTGTCTGGATAATGATGTGGAAGTGGTTGGGCATCAAGCAGTATCCGTGGATCTTGATATGGTGCTTCTTCACGACCTGGGCCAGGATATCAAGCCAGATGAGGAAATCGCGGTGATCCAGAAAGATGTTGGCGCGACGGTTTCCCCGCGAAGTAACGTGGTAAAGGGCGCCTTGAAATTGGATGCGTGAAGGTCGGCTCATAGGATCACCTTAATCCAAGCTGCACAAATCCCTTTGATTCGGCTCATGAATATGGTTGGGCCGGTGGCAACCAAGGGGTCTGACCCCAAGGTTGCCACGGGTCTCGGCGAGGGTATCTGTACCTGGGCTTGCGGGGGCAGATTGTTTCACGTGAAACATTGCCGTGCGCAGGATTGGAAGGGCCTACACAGCCGTCGGCGCCCCATGTGATTCAGATTTACAATATTACGTTTCCGAATTAATCTGGGGCGGGTGATGGTCGAGTATGGTTTGTTGGCGGGGGCTGCATTCGCAGCAGGATTTGTGGATGCAGTGGTTGGCGGCGGCGGCCTGATCCAGATACCAGCTCTCTTCTCGGCAATGAGCGGGACTTCCCCGGCCACCCTCTTGGGGACGAATAAGGTAGCCAGTGTGTTCGGAACGGGCGCGGCGGCGGTGAATTATGCCCGGCGCACCCGGATCGCCTGGACCACTGTTGCACCGGCGGCGATTTCCGCTTTCCTGTTTGCCTTCCTCGGCGCGTATACCGTCACCAGGATCCCGCCGGACTTCCTGCGCGGTCTTTTGCCCTTTGTGTTGTTGGCGGTGGCGATTTATACCTTCTACCGGAAGGACCTTGGCAGCGTACACGCTCCGCTGCATACCGGCACCAGGGAGAGGGTGCTGGCGATACTGGTGGGGGCGGGGATCGGATTCTATGACGGCTTCTTCGGTCCGGGTACCGGCAGCTTCCTGGTCTTCCTTTTCGTGCGCAGTTTCGGTTTCGATTTCCTTGGTGCTTCCGCCGCAGCCAAGGTGGTGAATGTGGCGTGCAATGTCGCGGCCATCTTGCTGTTCGGATTCACCGGGCACGTGATTTGGTTGCTGGGGTTGATGATGGCGGTCTGTCAGGTAGTTGGTTCGGTACTTGGCACGAAGCTGGCGCTGAAGCACGGCAGCGAGTTTGTCCGTCGCCTGTTCCTGGTTGTGGTGACCCTGCTGATCATCAAAACCGGCTATGACGCATGGTTTAAGTGATAGTGTTTCACGTGAAACAATGTTGAAGAGGGCGCCAAACGGTGCCCTTTTTTGTTTCACGTGAAACATTGCCAGCAAAAAAATCCTGCCCAAAAAATTCGCACGGTCGAAAAAACTTTATAATTCAGTTCGATCCCCAGCTTTTCCCCATTTTTACCATGTTATTTCCTACTGAATTCGACGTTATCGTTGTCGGCGGTGGTCACGCCGGTACCGAGGCGGCCCTCGCTTCGGCCCGCATGGGCCAGAAGACTCTCCTGTTGACCCATAACATTGAGACCCTGGGCCAGATGTCGTGCAACCCATCCATTGGCGGCATTGGCAAAGGCCATCTCGTTAAAGAGGTCGACGCAATGGGCGGCGCCATGGCCATCGCAACCGATGAGTCGGGCATCCAGTTCCGTATCCTGAATTCGTCCAAAGGTCCCGCTGTGCGTGCGACGCGTGCCCAGGCCGACCGCATCCTGTACAAGGCCGCCATCCGCCATCGCCTGGAAAACCAGCCGAACTTGTGGCTGTTCCAGCAGGCTGTGGATGACCTGATGGTTGAAGGCGACCGTGTGGTGGGTGCGGTCACCCAGATTGGCTTGAAGTTCCTCGGCCGTGCCGTTGTGCTGACTGCCGGCACTTTCCTGGACGGTAAGATCCACGTCGGCCTGCAAAACTTCTCGGCCGGCCGCGCCGGCGATCCGCCCGCGATCTCGCTGTCGGCGCGCCTGAAAGAATTGAAGCTGCCGCAGGGCCGCCTGAAGACCGGAACCCCGCCGCGCATCGATGGCCGCAGCATCGATTTTTCGCAAATGACCGAACAGCCGGGCGACTTGGATCCGGTGCCAGTGTTCTCCGTAATGGGTAACACCTCCATGCACCCGCAGCAATTGCCGTGCTGGATCACCCACACCAACCAGAAAACCCACGACATTATCCGTGGCGGACTGGACCGCAGCCCGATGTACACCGGCGTGATCGAAGGTGTCGGCCCGCGCTATTGCCCGTCGATTGAGGACAAAATCCACCGCTTCTCGGCCAAGGAATCGCATCAGATCTTCCTGGAGCCGGAAGGCTTGACTACCCATGAGTTCTACCCGAACGGCATCTCGACCAGCCTGCCATTCGACGTGCAGATCGAGCTGGTACGTTCGATGAAGGGCCTGGAAAACGCCCACATCCTGCGTCCGGGCTACGCTATCGAGTACGACTATTTCGACCCGCGCGGCCTGAAAGCCTCGCTGGAAACCAAGGCTATCAACGGCCTGTTCTTCGCCGGCCAGATCAACGGTACCACCGGCTACGAAGAGGCGGCGGCGCAGGGGATGCTCGCGGGTATCAATGCAGCGTTGCAAACCCAGGGCAAGGAAGCCTGGACTCCGGCGCGTTCCGAAGCCTACCTTGGGGTGCTGGTCGACGACCTGGTTACTCAGGGCGTGCAGGAACCATACCGCATGTTCACCAGCCGTGCGGAGTACCGCCTGAGCTTGCGTGAAGACAACGCTGACATGCGCCTGACAGAAATCGGGCGTAAGCTGGGCGTGGTCGGCGATGCGCAGTGGGAAGCCTTCGATCGCAAACGCGAGGCAGTAGCGCAGGAACTTGAACGCCTGAAATCGACCTGGGTCAACCCGCGCATCATCGCGGCAGCCGAGTCCGAGCGTGTGATCGGCCAGGCTATCGAACGTGAATATTCGCTGGCCGACCTGCTGCGCCGTCCGGGCGTCGGCTACGAAAAGCTGATGACCATGACCGGCAATGAAGGCCAGCCGTTGGCGGGGCCGGGCGTGACCGACGAGGCTGTCATGGAACAGATCGAGATCACCCTGAAATACTCGGGCTATATCGATCGCCAGCTGCGCGAAGTGGAGCGTCACGAGCATTACGAAAACCTGAAGCTGCCGGAAGGCTTCAACTATGCCGAGATTACGGCATTGTCGATGGAAGTGCGCCAGAAGCTGCAAAAGCATCGCCCGGAAACCCTGGGCCAGGCTTCGCGCATTTCGGGAGTGACCCCGGCCGCGATCTCGCTGCTGCTGGTGCACCTGAAGAAAGCCGGCTACGGCGGTTTCGTGACGCTGAAAGATGAGGCGGCTTGATGGCGGTGTTTGATCGCGCCGCACTGGCGCACGTACTGAAGAATGGTGTCGAAAAGCTGGACCTGGGCCTGAGCGAAGCACAGCAGGAAAAACTGCTGGACTACCTGGCCCTGCTGAACAAGTGGAACAAGGTGTACAACCTGACGGCCGTGCGCGACCCGATGGAAATGATGACCCTGCACGTCCTCGACTCGCTGGCAGCAGTGCCTGCCTTCAAGGATGCCCAGAACGTGCTGGATGTCGGGGCAGGGGGCGGATTGCCGGGCGTGGTCCTGGCGATCGCAAGGCCGGACATGAAAGTGTCGATGATCGACATCGTCCACAAGAAAACCGCCTTCCTGAACCAAGTGAAAGCAGAGCTTGAATTGGGCAATGTGACGGTGTACACGAAGAAGGTGCAGGAGCTGCAGGTTAAGACACCCTACGACGTCATCACCTCGCGGGCCTTTGCGGACCTCAGCGATTTTGTGAGCTGGTCCGGGCACCTGCTGGCAGAGGGCGGGCGATTCATAGCCCTGAAAGGTACGGCGCCGGCAGAGGAGCGGGAGCGACTGCCAGACCCATGGAAAGTGAACGAGCTACAGCCTTTGCAAGTACCAGGACTGGATGCACAGCGCCACCTGGTTTTCATCGGCAGGGTGTAACTGGCTAAACAGTATAAATAATTTTAATCGTTTATACGAAACAAATAGTATAAACGGTTTATACCGAATAAACGATTTAGACCATATAAGAAAACTCGATGGCCAAAATTTTCTGTGTAGCAAATCAAAAGGGTGGCGTAGGTAAGACTACCACGACCGTGAACCTGGCCGCCGGCCTGGCCAAACTAAATCAACGAGTGTTGCTCGTTGACCTCGATCCCCAGGGTAACGCGACAATGGGCGCCGGGATCAACAAGGCAACGCTCCAAGCTTCCACTTATGAAGTCTTGCTCGGTACTGCCGATGTAGCGACGGCGCGCGTGCGTTCGGAAGCAGGGGGCTTTGATGTGCTGCCGGCCAACCGTGAGCTGGCTGGTGCTGAAGTCGAGATGGTGCAGCTCGAGAATCGCGAGCGCCGTCTGCGCGATGCGCTGGGAGCAGCAGCTAAAGACTATGACTTCATGCTGATCGATTGCCCACCGGCGTTGTCGATGCTGACCCTGAACGGTTTATGCGCGGCGCACGGCGTGATCATTCCTATGCAGTGCGAATACTACGCGCTGGAAGGCTTGTCCGATCTCGTCAATACCATCAAGAAGGTGCATGCCAACCTGAACCCGGACCTGAAGATCATCGGCCTGCTGCGCGTGATGTTCGACCCGCGCATGACGCTATCGCAGCAAGTCTCGGCCCAGCTCGAGCAGCACTTCGGCGACAAAGTATTCAAAACCATCATTCCGCGCAATGTGCGGCTGGCCGAGGCTCCATCCTACGGCATGCCGGGCGTGACCTTCGATCCAACTTCGAAGGGCGCGCAGGCATACATCGCCTTCGGCGCCGAGATGGTTAAACGTATCAAGAAAATGTAAGCGAGCTTATCCACAATGGCTACTAAAAAAATGAAAGGCCTCGGCCGCGGCCTGGACGCCCTGCTCGGCGGCGACGAAGATCCGTCCAATCCAACTTCGCATCCGACTCCTTCTGAGATGGCGGTGCAGTTCTTGCAAGCCGGTAAATACCAGCCGCGTACCCAGATGGACGAGGGTGGTTTGGCGGAGCTCGCTTCGTCGATCAAGACGCAGGGCATCATCCAGCCGCTGCTGGTTCGTCCGGTGGGGATCGACAAGGCGACCGGTCATGTCAAATATGAAATCATCGCGGGCGAGCGTCGTTTCCGTGCAGCACGACTTGCTGGTTTGGAAACTGTGCCGGTCTTGGTGAAGGATGTGGATGACACGACTGCGGCCGCCATGGCCCTGATCGAGAACATCCAGCGTGAAGACCTGAATCCTTTGGAAGAAGCGCAAGGTATTCACCGGCTAATCACCGATTTTTCGTTTACCCATGAGCAGGCGGCGCAGGCTGTCGGCCGGTCGCGTTCGGCAGTTTCCAATTTGCTGCGCTTGCTGAACCTGGCGGAGCCGGTGCAGACCATGCTGATGGCGGGGGATATTGATATGGGGCATGCCCGTGCCCTGTTGGCGGTCGACGCGGCATCGCAAATTGCTTTGGCGAATGTTGTTGTAGCGAAACGACTGTCGGTGCGTGAGACGGAAAAACTTGTCCACAACCATATGGAGGAGGCCAAGTCCAAGCCGGCTCCTCGGGCCAAGGAGAAGTCGGGCGATATCAAGCGGCTTGAGGAAGAGTTGTCAGATGCCTTGGCCACCTCGGTGGTGTTCAAGATGGGGGCTAAAGGTCGGGGTCAGATGATCATCGACTTTGCGGACCTCGATATCCTCGATGGCGTGATTGCGCGCCTGCGCGGCTAAAACCGGTAAAGCGGTGTCTGACCCGCAGGGTCAGACACCGGTCTGCGGCTGTCGCGCGTTGCGGGTCAGACAGCGGTTTACCGGTTCTGATTACCTGCGAAGTAATCGCCAAATGCCTACCTTTTCAGCAGAATAAGTTGTTGTTAGAGCGACTTTTTGCAATGCACCACGTTTGACCTTGACGACATAAACAAACTATAATCCCGTGTCTTTGGGTCTAAAGGAATGGTGGCAAGTGAGGGATTCTTCAAGAAGTATCGCCTGGCCAGTTTTCCGCGTAGTTGCCCTGCAATTAACAATCGCCGTCCTCTTTTCCGCTACCGTGGCGCTTTTCGCCGGGGTGGATAAAGGCTGGTCCGCAGCCGTGGGCGGCGGTATGGCAGTGATCGGTAGCTTTGTCTATGCGCTGATGGTGGCGCACGGCTCCGATGATGCAAAGAAAGCATTTCGTGCGCACTTCCGCGCCGAGATGCTGAAGGTATTTGTAACGGCAGTGCTGTTTATTTGCGCACTGGTGCTGTTTAAGTCAGCCGCCTGGTTATGGCTGATCCTGGGATTCGTAGTGGCAACCCTGGCTTATTGGCTGTCGCTGCTCAAGATTTAATCAATTAAAAATTCGGACCTATGACTACTGAACATGGCGGCCACGCGGCCCCGGCAAATGCCACCGAGTATATCCAACACCACCTGACCCACAACAGCACTGGTGTAACCCCAAGCGATATCAACCTGGACACCTTCTGGATCTCCCTGGTCCTGGGCTTCGTGTTCCTGGGTATCTTCTATATGGCTTCCAAGCGCGCCACCGCCGGCGTGCCAGGCAAGCTGCAAAACTTCGTTGAATGGGTCATGGAACTCGTCAACGATACGGTCAATTCCGCATTCCACGCCAAGTCCGCTGTCATCGCTCCGCTGGCCATCACCATCTTCGTATGGGTCTGGCTGATGAACGCGATGGACTTCCTGCCGGTCGACCTGCTGCCGAAGCTGCTGAGCTACGCTGGCGTCAACTATCTGCGCGTTGTGCCTACCGCTGACGTGAACCACACCTTCGGTATGTCCATCGGCGTGCTGATCTGCATCATCGGCTTCTCGATCAAGGCCAAAGGCGCTGGCGGCTGGACCAAAGAATTGTTCACCGCACCGTTCCACGCTCACGGCACCGTCGGCACCATCCTGCTGGCCCCTGTGAACTTCATCTTCCAGATGCTGGAACTGTTCGCCAAGCCGATCTCCCTGTCGCTGCGACTGTTCGGCAATATGTACGCCGGCGAACTGATCTTCATCCTGATCGCGCTGCTGCCATGGTGGGCACAGTGGCTGCTGGGCGGTCCATGGGCAATCTTCCACATTCTGATTGTTACCCTGCAAGCGTTTGTGTTTATGGCGTTGACGGTTGTGTACCTGGCCCTCGCGGTTGAGAAGCACTAATCAGCAACTTATTCGTAGTATTTGGTTTTAGTTTTTTGGTATTTTCGTTTTTTTTAAATTAGGAGAAATCTAATGCAAGCTCTGATCGCACAAGTACAAAGCATGACCGTTCTGGCCGTAGCAATCATCGTTGGCCTGGGCGCCATCGGTACCGCACTCGGCTTCGCTATCCTGGGCGGCAAGTTCCTGGAAGCTTCGGCACGTCAGCCAGAACTGATGCCACAACTGCAAACCAAACTGTTCGTTATCGCTGGTCTGCTGGACGCGATCTCCATGATCGGCGTTGGTGTTGCTCTGCTGTTCACCTTCAACAACCCATTCCTGAACGCCGTTCTGACCGCTGCTGCTCAGTAATTAACGCTCCAACCGGGGAAACTCTTTCTAGGAGCAAGGTATGAACATCAATATGTCGCTTCTCGGCCAAATGATCACCTTCGCGGTGCTCGTTTGGTTCTCGATGAAGTTCGTATTCCCGGCGCTGAATTCTGCGCTGGATGAGCGTGCCAAGCGAATCGCAGACGGTCTGGCTGCCGCCGACCAAGGTCAGGCTTCCATGCAGCGCGCTGAAAAAGCTGCTGCAGAAGCCATGACCACTGCCCGTAATGAAGCCTCGTCGCTCGTTGCGGACGCTGAAAAGCGTGCCCAGCTGGTCGCAGAAGAAATCAAAGCAAACGCACAAGCCGAAGCTGCCCGTATCGTGGCACAAGCTAAAGCTGAAGCCGAGCAGCAAGTAACCCAGGCCCGCGAAGCTCTGCGTGGCCAAGTGGCAGACCTGGCTGTGAAGGGCGCCGAGCAAATCCTGAAGCGCGAAGTCAACGCGTCGGCTCACGCTGACCTGCTGTCTCGCCTGGCTACCGAGCTCTGATTATGGCAGAGCTCGCAACCGTCGCCCGTCCTTACGCGGAAGCCCTCTTCCGCGTAGCCCAGGCTGGCAACCTCGCGCAGTGGTCCGATCTGGTGTCCGAACTGGCCCAGATCGGTTCGCATGAAGAGGTGCTGGCATATGCCCGCAATCCAAAAGTTCTGGATAGCGATGTCATCGCAGCCATCAAGGCCTTGCTGAAATCGCCGCTCAACGCGGAAGCGAACAACTTCCTCTCGATGCTGATCGAAAACGGTCGTATCGCACTGCTGCCGGAAATCGGTGCCCAATTCGCGCTGCTGAAGAATGCAGCCGAAGGTGCGGCAGACGCCGAAATCACGAGCGCATTCGACATGAGCGAAGCCCAAGTGGCCGAGCTGATCAAGACGCTGGAAAAGAAATTCAGCCGCAAGCTCAAACCAGTCGTGACCGTCGATCCTTCGCTGATCGGTGGCGTTCGCGTCGTGGTTGGCGACGAAGTGCTGGACACTTCGGTCAACGCCAAGCTGCAGCAGCTGCGTTCCGCGCTGGTCGCCTAATCAGGCCGCCTTTCGCGACAGCTAGAGAGAAAACATTTAGGAGTTAGTATGCAACTCAACCCATCCGAAATCAGCGAGCTGATCAAGAGCCGGATCCAAGGCATTGACGGCGGCGCTGAAGTGCGCAATCAAGGCACCGTAATTTCCGTAGCAGACGGTATCTGCCGCATCCACGGCCTGTCGGACGTGATGCAAGGTGAGATGCTGGAATTCCCAGGCAACACCTTCGGCCTGGCAATGAACCTGGAGCGTGACTCCGTTGGTGCCGTTATTCTGGGCGCCTACGAGCACATCTCCGAAGGCGACACCGTGAAGTGCACCGGCCGCATCCTGGAAGTTCCAGTCGGTCCTGAACTGCGCGGCCGCGTTGTCAACGCGCTGGGCCAGCCGATCGACGGCAAAGGTCCTGTCAACGCCAAGATGACCTCCCCAATCGAGAAGATCGCTCCAGGCGTTATCGCCCGTGAGTCCGTCGGCCAGCCTATGCAGACCGGCCTGAAGTCGATCGACGCGATGGTACCAATCGGCCGTGGCCAGCGTGAGCTGATCATTGGCGACCGTCAAACCGGTAAGTCCGCCGTTGCGGTTGATGCGATCATCAACCAAAAAGGCCAGGGCATGACCTGTATCTACGTTGCTATCGGCCAGAAAGCATCGACCATCAAGAACATCGTGCGTTCCCTGGAACAGCACGGCGCGATGGAGTACACCATTGTTGTGGCAGCTTCCGCTTCGGAATCGGCAGCAATGCAGTACATCTCGGCTTACTCCGGTTGCACCATGGGCGAATACTTCCGCGACCGCGGTGAAGACGCCCTGATCGTGTACGACGACCTGTCCAAGCAAGCAGTTGCTTACCGTCAGATCTCCCTGCTGCTGCGCCGCCCACCTGGCCGCGAAGCATACCCAGGCGACGTGTTCTACCTGCACTCCCGTCTGCTGGAACGCGCTGCTCGCGTGAACGCCGACTACGTCGAAGCCTTCACCAAGGGTGAAGTCAAGGGCAAGACCGGTTCCCTGACCGCGCTGCCGATCATCGAAACCCAGGCTGGCGACGTTTCCGCGTTCGTTCCAACCAACGTGATTTCGATTACCGACGGCCAGATCTTCCTGGAAACCTCGCTGTTCAACTCCGGTATCCGTCCTGCGATTAACGCAGGTATCTCGGTGTCCCGCGTTGGTGGCGCTGCGCAGACCAAGGTCATCAAGAACCTGTCCGGCGGTATCCGTACCGACCTGGCACAGTACCGTGAACTGGCTGCGTTCGCGCAGTTCGCTTCCGACCTGGACGAATCGACCCGTAAGCAGCTGGACCGCGGCGCACGCGTGACCGAACTGCTGAAGCAGCAACAGTACTCGCCGCTGTCGATTTCCCTGATGGGCGCTTCGCTGTTCGCAGTGAACAAGGGCTTCCTGGACGACGTCGCTGTCAAGCGCGTGCTGGCTTTCGAAGCCGAACTGCACTCGTTCCTGAAGACCAAGCACTCCGCACTGCTGGCCAAGATCGAAGAAACCAAGCAACTGGACAAAGACGGCGAAGCTGCGCTGTCGGCCGCCATTGCTGATTTCAAGAAATCCTTCGCAAACTAATACCTGGTGGCCCGGTAACGGGCCACCCCGCAAAGGAGAAGGATCATGGCAGTAGGAAAAGAGATACGTGGCAAGATCAAGAGCGTAGAGAATACGAAGAAGATCACCAAGGCGATGGAAATGGTCGCCGCATCGAAAATGCGTAAAGCGCAGGATCGTATGCGCGCCGCCCGTCCCTACAGTGACAAGATTCGTAATATCGCTGCGAACCTGGCGAATGCCAACCCCGAGTACACGCACCCGTTCCTGGCTGAAGCCGGTACGGAAGCCAAGGCTGTGGGCTTTATCATCGTGACGACCGACAAGGGTCTGTGCGGTGGTATGAACACCAACGTTCTGCGTATGGTGACCAACAAGACCAAAGAGCTGGAAGCTGCGGGCAACAAGATTGAAGCAGTCGCAATTGGTAACAAAGGTTTGGGCTTCCTGAACCGCATCGGTGTACCGGTGGTCGCACAAGCTACCCAGATCGGCGATACGCCGCACCTGGAAAAGCTGATCGGCCCAGTGCAAGTGATGCTGGAGAAATTCCAGGAAGGCAAACTGGACGCCGTTTACCTGTGCTACACCAAGTTCATCAACACGATGAAGCAAGAGCCGATGGTCGAGCAGCTGCTGCCGCTGACCGCGGACAAGATGAAGGCCGATGAGCATTCCCACAACTGGGACTACATCTACGAGCCGGACGCTGCTTCCGTCATCGACGAACTGCTGGAGCGCTACATTGAAGCGCTGGTGTACCAGGCCGTTGCAGAAAACCTGGCGTCCGAGCAATCGGCCCGTATGGTGGCGATGAAAGCCGCATCGGATAACGCCGGTAATGTGATCGGCGAGCTGAAGCTGGTCTACAACAAGACCCGCCAGGCTGCAATTACCAAAGAACTGTCTGAAATCGTCGCCGGTGCGGCAGCGGTTTAAACGAATTTAACTATATTTGAAGGAACGAACATGGCTGATGGCAAAATCGTTCAGTGTATCGGCGCTGTGGTGGACGTTGAGTTCCCACGCAACGCGATGCCTAAGGTTTTTGACGCGCTGAAAATGGAAGGCTCCGAGCTGACCCTGGAAGTGCAACAGCAGTTGGGTGACGGCGTGGTCCGTACCATTGCACTGGGCTCTTCCGACGGTCTGCGTCGCGGCATGACCATCCAGAACACCGGCAAACCAATCATGGTACCAGTGGGTAAAGCTACCCTGGGCCGTATTATGGACGTGCTGGGCAACCCGATCGACGAATGCGGCCCTGTCTCCCACGAGCAAACCGCTTCGATCCACCGCGTGGCTCCTGCTTACGACGAACTGTCCCCATCCCAAGACCTGCTGGAAACCGGCATCAAGGTGATTGACCTGGTCTGCCCATTCGCTAAGGGTGGTAAGGTTGGTCTGTTCGGCGGTGCAGGTGTGGGCAAGACCGTGAACATGATGGAACTGATCAACAACATCGCTAAAGCGCACTCGGGTCTGTCCGTGTTCGCCGGTGTTGGTGAGCGTACCCGTGAAGGTAACGACTTCTACCACGAAATGGCTGACGCCAAAGTGGTTGACCTGGAAAACCCAGCCAATTCCAAAGTGGCGATGGTTTACGGCCAGATGAACGAACCTCCTGGCAACCGTCTGCGCGTGGCGCTGACCGGCCTGACCATCGCTGAGTCCTTCCGTGACGAAGGCCGTGACGTTCTGTTCTTCGTGGACAACATCTACCGCTTCACCCTGGCCGGTACCGAAGTTTCCGCACTGCTGGGCCGTATGCCTTCCGCAGTGGGTTACCAGCCTACCCTGGCTGAAGAGATGGGCCGTCTGCAGGAGCGTATTACCTCCACCAAGACCGGTTCGATCACCTCGATCCAGGCCGTCTACGTTCCAGCGGACGACTTGACCGACCCATCCCCAGCAACCACCTTCGGCCACCTGGACTCGACCGTCGTTCTGTCCCGTGACATCGCTGCCCTGGGTATCTACCCTGCAGTTGACCCACTGGATTCGACCTCCCGCCAGCTGGACCCGCTGGTTGTGGGCGAAGAGCACTACAACACCGCACGTGCCGTACAGGGCACCCTGCAGCGCTACAAAGAACTGCGTGACATCATCGCGATTCTGGGTATGGACGAACTGGCTCCGGAAGACAAGCTGGTCGTTGCTCGCGCACGTAAGATGCAGCGTTTCCTGTCCCAGCCGTTCCACGTTGCTGAAGTGTTTACCGGTTCCCCAGGTAAGTACGTTTCGCTGAAAGACACGATCAAGGGCTTCAAGATGATCGCTTCCGGCGAACTGGACCACCTGCCAGAACAGGCCTTCTACATGGTTGGTACCATCGAAGAAGCCATCGAAAAAGCCAAGAAACTGGGCTAATTCGATTGTCGTAGCGGCCTCGTAACGGGGCCGCTATAGCTACAGAGGATAAACATGGCAAACACTATTCACGTTGATGTGGTTTCGGCCGAAGAGCAGATCTTCTCGGGCGAAGCGACTTTCGTGGCGTTGCCGGGCGAGCAGGGCGAGCTGGGTATCTACCCTAAGCACACCCCGCTGATCACCCGTATCCGTCCGGGCGCGGTGCGCATCCAGGTTCCAGGCCAGGCAGAAGAAGAGTTCGTCTTCGTCGCCGGCGGCCTGCTGGAAGTGCAGCCAAACGCTGTGACGGTCCTGGCTGACACCGCGATCCGTGGTCATGACCTGGATGAAGCCAAGGCAGAAGCCGCCAAGAAACTGGCGGAAGAATCCATGGCCAACAACAAGACCGGCATCGACTACGCGAAAGCACAAGCGGAACTGGCAGCGGCTATCGGCCAGCTGGCAGCAATCGCAAAACTGCGCAAGGTTAAGGGCTAATCCCTTTTTCCCGCAGCAATGGAAAGGCAGCTTCGGCTGCCTTTTTTTATTGCATGTGCGGCAGCCACATTCCCATCGCCGCACCAAAGATTCCGACGCCCATCGCTACTGTCGCCACCAACAGCGTCGCCGCCATGGCGGGTCTGGCCAGGCTGATGCGGCTGGCTTGTGTGCGGAAGTAGAGCTCGAGCACCGCCAGCGGCAGCAGGTATTGCGCAAACGCCAGCACGTCGAGGAAAGAGCCGCGGAAAGCAACCGGATCAAATCCAACCGGCCCGCCGTTGATGACCAGCCATCCCATCAGGCCGATACGAAAGAACCACACCGCGCTGACGGCCATGAACAGCCGCAGTGCCCAGCGGCGATGGCTGTCGAAGCGCCTCGCACGCGCCTCGCGCACCGTCATGAACGCAAACGCCAGCACCAGCAGCGCGTCGATAGTCATTCCGGCATGCATGGCGGCGCCGCCGACCGTTCCGCGCGTGACCATCATCAGCATCCCAGCAAGGCTCGAAACAACAGCAAGCGTCACGTAAACGCGCCCGTTCCAGCGGTGCAGACGAGGCGCTGCGCTGCGCAGTTGCGGCACCAGTTGCAGCAATCCGCCGCCGATAATCACTACCGCAAACGCAAGGTGCATGAACAGCGCAGCGTTCCCCAGCGAATCGCCCGGCACGAAGCCCTTTGGCAGTACCTTGTTCACGGCTTCCGGGTGGCCTTGCACTATCGCGCGGCCATGAAAGCCCAGGATGTACAGCACGAACAGCAATTGGCCAATCGTGGTCACGGCGAACCAGAAGGCAGTCGCAAGCTTCAATGCCTGTTCGGGACTGGCTCGGCGCAGGGACGGGACGGTTGTGGATGCAGCAGTTGTCATGGTGGGTCCTTTTCGGGTTAAGTTGACTGCTCCACCTTAGACGCGCGCGTGCGGCTGTGAAACCGCGAAGGGGGAATCCTGCGACGAATGACGGTTTGCAGGGGTTGAATCACGAACGCGAAGCGATTATCTTGCTTGCATGCCCAATAGCCCCGCCATCTCGGCAAGTATCCTGCCGCGCCGACTCCCGACACTTCGGCAGGCAGCCGTTGCCCTGTTTATCGCGCTGCAATTGTCCTGGGGATTAAAGGCACTGTTTTCCACAGCCTTCCTGCCGGTGTTCGCACGCATCGGCTTTATTGGCGCTGTATTCCTGTTCGTGTTTTATGGCACTGTGCGGCGCCACGCGGCAGTGCGCCTGCTGGCCATTGCGCTGCTGGCGCCAGTAGCTTCGATGATCACTTTCATCGTCGCGGAATGGCCGAACGTCGGGAGATACCTGGAAAAGGTGGAGGGCGCGGGTGCCTTCGTCGTCCTGACGCTCGTCTCCTGGATCTGTGGCCTCACTTCTGCGTCGATTGCACTGCGCTTCGAGCGCGTGGCTCGCGAACGGGCCGAACGCGCGCGGGCTGCGAGCGAGAAAGACGCCTTGGAACGCAGCCTGCTCGATGCGCGCCTGCGCCTCTTGCAGGCGCAGATCGAGCCGCACTTCCTGTTCAATACGCTGGCAAATATCCAGGCCCTGGTCGAAACAGGTTCACCCAATGCAGCACCAGTGCTGCGCCACTTGATCAATTACTTGCGCGCGGCAGGCCAGCATCTGGCCGACGCAGACGCTACCCTGGGCCGAGAGCTGCAGCTGGTCGAGGCCTACCTGGCGCTGATGCGAATGCGCATGCCCGACAGGCTCGAATACGCGCTATCGGTCGCACCAGGACTGGCCGAACTGCGCTTCCCCGCGATGGCCTTGCTGACGCTGGTTGAGAACGCCGTGCGCCACGGAATCGACCCCACCACCGACGGCGGACGGATCGACATCGGCGCCGCGCGCGACAGCGCCACTGGCACCGTTAAAGTCTGGGTGGCAGACACCGGCGCCGGCATGCCGGAATCGGCCGCGCCGGGGGCTGGCCTCGCCAATGTACGCACGCGCCTGAGGGCCACCTTTGGCGACACGGCGCGGCTTGACCTGCATGAGGTCGCGCCGCACGGCCTGCGCGCCGAATGCCATTTCACCGCAAGGGAAACCGAATGCATGCCATCACCGCCCTGATCGCCGACGATGAACCATTGCTGCGCCAACACCTGCGCGCGCAACTGCAGCGCATCTGGCCCGAGTTGAACATCCTCGACGAGGCACGCAACGGACACGAGGTGCTCGAGCTGTTCGAAGTCCACCAACCGGATGTGGTGTTCCTCGACATCCAGATGCCTGGCTTGAACGGAATCGAGGCAGCGCGGGGTCTGGCGCGCCGCGCCCACCTGGTTTTTGTCACGGCATTCGAGCAGTACGCAGTCCAGGCGTTCGAACAGGGCGCCATTGACTACCTGGTCAAGCCGCTCGACCCGGAACGCCTGGCCGACACTGTCGGACGTTTGAAGCAGAGGGTGGCGCATAGCCAGATCGACCACGCCGCATTGGAATTGGCGCTCGGCCGCGTTGCGCAAGCAATGGGCAAACAGCCAGCACGTGCGTGGCTGCAATGGATCAAGGCTTCCGTCGGCTCCAGCGTTCGCCTTATCCCTGTCGACCAGGTAGCCTACATTCGCGCAGAAGAAAAATATACCCTCGTCGCCTGGGACGAAGGTGAAGCGCTGATAAGGAAAAGCATCCGGGAACTGACCGAGGAATTGGACCCTGCGCGGTTTGTGCAAACCCACCGCTCGGTGATCGTCAACCTGAAGTACGTTCGTGAGATGGTGCGCGGCATGAACGAAACGGCCGAACTCCACCTGCATGGCCGTAGCGAATCGCTACCAGTAAGCCGCAGCTACCTGCACCATTTCAGGCAAATGTAGAATCAAGAAACTGTCGAAAGAGGGAAACGCAATGACCACCATCTTCATCACCGGCGCTGCGGGCGCCCTTGGCAGCGCTGTTGCGCGAGCCTTCGACGCCGCAGGCGCCAACACCGTCCTGATAGGCCGGGATACAGCGCGGCTGGAAGCGGCTTGCGGGCCGGCCAGCGAGCGCCGTATGCTGGCCGTTGCCGACCTGCGCGATGCATCATCAGTCGCCGCAGCCGCACGCGCTGGCGCCGAGCGCTTCGGCCGCATCGATGCCCTCTGCAATATCGCCGGCGGCTTCGCAATGGGAACACCGGTGCATGCGACCACCGATGCCCAATGGGATGAACTGTTTGACCTGAATGTGCGCAGCCTGCGCAATGCGATCGCCGCTGTGGTGCCTGGCATGCTGGACGGGCAGGGCGGCAAGATCGTCAACATCGCCTCCGGCTCCGCGCGGCAGGGCCTCGCGAATATGGGTGCCTACTGCGCCAGCAAGGACGTGGTGATACGCCTGACCGAATCGATGTCTGCCGAGCTTCGCGGACAGGGCGTCAACGTGAACTGCGTCCTTCCCGGCACCATCGATACCCCGGATAACCGTGCCTCAATGCCCAATGCCGACCGCAGCAAATGGGTCACGCCAGAAGCATTGGCCGATGTGATCCTGTACCTGTGCAGCCCATCAGCCCGAGCCATTCACGGTGCGGCGATTCCCTGCACTTGAATCACTCGTCCTGTACCCGCGCCTCAGTTCTGCTGAGGCGCGCAAAGTCGACCAGGTCTGCCGGGTAGAACTCTGAGGTTCGATAACTGCTGTCGTCGATGTCCAATAGGAAGGTGATAGCGGCAGCTTCCCACGACCAGTACCCTCTGAATGATGTGTATCGATTATGTGAGTCGTAGTACGGTTCACGACGACTGGCAACGTACCAGTCTTTGAGATACTCGGCCATTAAATCAGGTCGGGCATCTGGCTGCGCGTTGAAGATCTTGAGCGCCTTCGAGTAGGGTTGATTTCGAGTGCACTTGGCAAGTGAAGTGTCGCGATTGGGAACGTAGTAAGAGAGCAAGTGCTCGATCAAGGCATCCATGCGTGGGTTTTTGTACTCGATTATGCGAGCCACGTGAAACAGGTGTTCGCCCCAACCCAGCAAGAGGCCAAAACAGACCATCCGATTCACGGAGTGAAAGGCGTCTCCGAGTAGTGCGTAGGTGGCGGCCGTTGAACTGGCGCCTTGATCGCTAAGCCCATAGTCCAGGTGATACTTTTCGTGTATGAGCCATGCGTCTACAACAGCGGGATAGCACACTTGAAGTTCGGCCAAGCTTGACCCGGCGGAATAACTCAACGTCAAAAGATCAAGTGAAAATCTTGCGAGCCCAGAGCCCGCAAGCAACTTCATCCCATCGTCTTTACTCGCAAGCCACTTCGGGTCTGAAAGATTGCGCCGGCTGTCCGGAATTAGCGAAGCAAGATCTGACGCTTCTTCCTCATAAATCTCATACTCCAACAACTTCTCGCGTTTGCGGAGTTGGAAATCCTCCGCTGTCAATACTCGAATCATCAATCTCAGCCTGTGTAGCGCCAAACGGTTAGGCCATAGCGGGAGCCCAGGTCTGGAGCGATCTCGCCTTCACTAAACACTTTGGTCGTAGAAGGAACATCGATCGACTGCCACGTGCCGGCTTTTGGACAGGCGACGCCTGCCTTCATACGGAGCTCGTTTGCTTGAGCACTTAGCTTGTCGCCGGATGCGTTGTCGAGTTTCGCGCGACGTGCAAAATCGACCAAATCGGCAGGATAGAACTCGGCAGTTCGATAACTGCTGTCATCGATGTCCAGTAGGAAAGTGATAGCTGCAGCTTCCCATGACCAATAGCCCTTGAAGGATGTGTCACGGGTATGCGAGTCGAAATAGGGTTCGCGTCGGCTGGCGACGTACCAATCTTCGAGGTACTCAGCCATTAATTGGGAACGTTCCGCTTCGGATCCATTGAATATCTTTAGAGTTTTAAAGTAAGGCAGATGGCGCGTACATTCAGAAATAGATGTATCTCGGTCAGAAACGTAATAAGACAGCAACCGTTCAAGCATGCCGTCCATTCTCGGATTGTTGAAATCAATGATGCGTGCCAAATCTGGCAAAAGATGTCCCCATCCAAGCAAGATTGTGAAGCAAACCATGCGGTTTACAATCTCAAAGTCGTCGCCAATAAGTGCATATGTCGCGGTTGTCGACGACGCACCCGCTGCGCTTTCGCGATAGGCCAAATGAAACTTTTCATTCACCAGCCAAGTATCGAAGACGAATGGATAAAATGCGCGAAGGTCCGCAAGATTTGCTCCCGCTGAATAGCTTAGCGTAAGCAAATCTACGGAAAGGTCAGCGCATCCGGATGCCGCTAGCATGACTCGCCCTTCAGTCTTCGCCGCAATCCATTCGGGATCAGCAAGGTTCTGTTGGGCGCGGGGGATCATCGAGGCAAGATCGCTAGCTCGTTCGCAATAGAAGTCATATCCTATAAGCTTCTCTCGCCGCTGGTCTTGAAATTCATTTGGTGTCAGTACTCTTATCATTTTATGCATCAAGGATATTGTCAGGTAAGTGCAGTACTAACTGCACCTCATGGTTGGCACCTTTAGACTGCTGGTGTTTGTGCAGCTGTCTGCCCGTGACTAGTGAGATCCAGCGTTGATATGGACAGTCCTCAAAGCCAAGCTGAAATTGCTCAACAAGTGGCTTAATTCGTCGCCCGGATCCTGTTAATTGTTCACTTTGAAGCGACCGTGCTATCCACTTGTGACTCATTTGGGTGGCTAATCCAGTTGGCTTACCGTCTTTATCGACGCCGGGTTTATTTACGCCTCTCTTAACTGCATCTTCATCTTCCTTTGTTTCGCCAATTGCGACGCTTTGATTCGCGTGCGCATCTCGACCTTCGTTGTGGAAGATGTTGGGCTTGTCGTTGTCGGTACGGACCTTCGCCTCGGAAGCACGTAGTGTATTGAACTTTTCTTTAAGGTCGGCAGGGAGCGCTGCAATCAGCGTCAACGAATCAAAAATGCTTGATTTAGTCTCGCCGACAACGAATGGCTTAAGTAAATTGGGCCGGTTCGACCACAGATGGTCCAGGCCATTGTGCGGCAAGGTGTATTCTTCGGTTAGCTTGCCGTTATTGTTCACCTTTTCGAACGTGACGTGCTTGTGTTTCACGAAGTAATCGGTGATGTGCTCAGCAGGTACACCAGTGCTCCATTTCTGCTTCTTAGGTTTAGCAGCCTTTTTCTTGTCCACTTTGGTGGTGTTCGGCGGCGTGGAGTTGTTTTTGACGTCCTGGCTTTTCTTCGCGACGACCTTCGCCTCTTTCTTCTGTCCCTGGGCGGCGGTTTTTTTGGCTGCCGTTGACGCTGCTGCAGCCGGAACTTCATGCTTGACGGCGCGGCTGGTGGTTGCGCTCACGGCTGCGGTACTGCCCGCCAGCTGATGCCCCATCATTTTGGAATGCATTTCCCGCAGTTCCTTGAAGGCGGCGTCGATCATCTTGTCGCCGTTCTTCTTCAGAGCGTTCAGCTCGTCGATCACCATTTGTACTTCTTTGCGGCCGCCGATGGTTTTGACTACCCAGCTATCCAGACCGTCGATAAATGCCGCAATGGTTTTGCCGAACAGGCCTTTGCTATCCTTCGCGAGGTCGGCCCAGTCGATCTTGCGCATGTATTTTTCGACGTTGCCGCGCAGCGTAGGGGATACCCTCTCCAGCACGCGGCCGAAGTTGTGCCCTTTGGTCATCAGCTTGAAGCCGACCTTGAGCGAGTCGCCCACTGCCGGTACACAGCCAACCAGCGTGATCACCAGCTCGACCCAGCCGCCAACGGCAGCCGGCGTCTTGGCGATCTGGATAATGGCGAGGATCATGTCGCGCGCGTCCATCGCCTGTCCAACGCCAGGCACCACGCCCAGTATGCCGGTGACGATGATGTGCGATGGCGATGAGCCGGTGCCGGTAACCAGGTCCTTCAGCCATGTACCCATGTCGTCGTCGACCTTGCGGACGACGCGGGCGACATTCGCATGGGAGACTTGGGTTGCCGCGCTCATGCTTCTTCTCCTTCTTCGTTGCCTTGTTCGTTATCGTGCAGATCCCGATAACTCAGTTCGAGAGGCGCATCTTCCGCATCCTCGTTCTCGTAGCGGTAATCGTCGTAGTGGAATTCAGCGTCCATCTCGCCGTCACCTTCGGCCGCGGCGATCATCGCTTCGATCTCGTCGGGGAAGTAGTTATCCTTTAGATAGGCTTCTTCTTGCTCGATGTACTTGGCGAGGATGGCTTCGGCTTCCTCTTGCGTGGTTGCCTTCATACCGTACACTGCGTTCGGCTTGCGTTGCTTACGCGGCTTCGCATCGCGTTCGTCTTCACCATAGACCACGGTGGCCATGCTGTTCGGGATGCCCTCGAGGCGCGCAAAACCTTTCGAATCGAGTTTGCCTTCGCGGCTGGTGCCGTCGGCGAATGTCACCTTGTACGGGGCGCCAACCATCGGTTGCATATCGTCCCAGCGGTAATTCAGCTCCAGGAAATTGTTGGCCTGGTCTGCCTTGGGCAGCGCTGGCAGTGAAGCCTCGCTGTTGCCAGGGCCGCTCAGCTCCTTCGTGCTGGCCTTGAATTCCACCTTGCCGGGAGCATTCAGCGTGATATTTCCGCCTTCAATGCGGATCGCTGCGCCTTGCGTGGTGAGCAGGACGTGCTGCTTGGCGGCGATGTTTACTTCGGCGCTGGTGCTGGCAACGGTTACCGCTTTATCGGCGGTCAGCAAGGTTGTGCCGTCCTGGCTTTGGCTGCTGTACTTGCCGCTGGCTGCATGCAGGTGCAGTCCGGTTTCCTGGTTTGGCTTTTCCTTGGCGTTTGCTTTGCCATAGGTGAACAGGCTGATGCCGGCACCCGCTGCGTGCATCAAGTTGGCTTGCGCGGCTTGGTTGATATCCTGGCCGGCGGAGATGCTGCTGGTCGCGCTGGCGGCCAGTATGCTGTTGGCAGGCGTCGCCGTGACGATGCCGGATGGGCTGTCCACCTGCAGCAGCGGCCTGGCGAAGGCGGTCACGCCATCACCGCTGCGCGCTTGAAGCACTTCCGATGTCTGGTTCATGCCGGCGATTGCAGGCATTTGCTCGGCCGCGAGTTCTTTCGGTAAGTCGGCCTTGTGGGTCTTTGCCTGTTCGGCGAGTGCCTGCTGCTGTTGGTGTGCGGCGTCGACCTGGGAATTCGCCTGGCGGGAGTCCAGCGTCTGGCCACTTGCGCCCCGGGCAGCATGGCTGGTTAGCAGCAGGCCGCGGCCGGCGCGTAGCGCCAACGCATGCTCGGTCTTCAGCTCCGCGCCAAAGCCGGCGGTATGCAGGCGCTGGTTGTCGCTCTGGTGGCGCAGGTGGCCCAGGTTCAGCTCGGCTGTGCCCTGGTGCGGTTTGGCGTGGCGCTGCAGGCCAATGCGGGATTGGCCTGGCGAGTCGTCGAATACCAGTTGGCTGTAGGCGCCGGTACCGGACTGGCTGCTTTGCATGGCCTGGCTTTTCAGGCCGGACAGGGCGGCGGGATGGGCGTGGCCGCCCGCTTCGCCGGGGAACCAGGCGGGTGCGTTGCCGGTGGCGGCGCCTGTTCCGCTAGCCACTTTGTTGTGCTGGGCGTCGGCCTGGCCGTCGCCGTTATACAAGGCGCCGATGATGACTGGGCGGTCGATGTCGCCTTCCAGGAAATCCACCAGCACTTCCTGGCCTACGCGCGGCAGGGTGTTGCTGCCCCAGTTGGCGCCAGCAATCGGGGCCAGCGGGGTGGCGACGCGCACCCAGGTACCGGCGCTGTCGTCGGCCGGGGCGCCGGTGTCGCCGGCTTGCAGGGCGGGGGACAGGCGGCTATGGCTGTTTTGGCCGCGCTGCCAGTGGAACTGCACTTTTACCCGGTGGTCGCGGTCCGTATGGACTGGTGTGCCGGCCGCGCCGACCACGATGGCGGTCTGCTGGCCTTGCACGAGGGGGCGCTTCCATTCGGCGTTGCTGCGGTAGGGCAGCGCGGCGTCGATGGCGTCGATGCGGTTGCGGTAGAGCGGGCGCTCGGCGATGGCTTTGCCGACGGCATGCAGGCTGTCGGCCATTTCGGTGTCGTTCAGCAGCTGCAGTGGTGCGATGCCAATCCTCTGCTGGATCGACGAGCGGGTCTCCGCCGCCAGGTTGTTGTGCATCAGGTGCAGCACACGGGTGACGATGTATTCGCCGCTGCCGCCGCTGGCCGGTTCGCCTTGCAGCGTGAAGGTGGTGGCTGGCGACATCGTGCGCACGGTGCCGGCGCCAGTCATGGATCTGCGTGCGACATCGAGTGCTTCCAGCCGGCGGTCGGCCAGGCGCTGTCCATGTTCACGGTTGGCGTAGCTGTAGGCGCCAGGTATGTCATGGGCCGTTAACGAGATATCGCCAGTTGCCTTGCCGCTGGCGCTGACCTTGCGCTGGTCCAGCGTGCGATAGTCCCAGCTTTGCAGGGATACCTCGCTGGTCAGCAGGCTGGCCTGCATGCGCCAGCGGTCCATGCTGTCTTCTCGCATGACGGCGCCGGCCTGGGTAAACCGCACGCTCGCTTGTTCGTTAGGGCGGAAAGCGGAATTGTGGTCGGCAATCACCAGCACGTGGCCATCGCTACGATGTTCGTAATAATAAAACAGGCCTTCTTCGGCCATCAGGCGTTCGGCGAAGGCCCAGTCGCTTTCCTGGTATTGGGTGCACAGGCTGCGCTTGGGGTAGATGCTGCGGTCGGCCAGCTCGAAGCGCCACTCCGGCACCAGCTTGCCCTGGCCCTGCCAGCTGCCCAGTACGGCGTCGAGGATGTCGCAGACGGAGAGGTCCTGGAACACGCGGCTGTCGCGGTTTTGTGCGAGGAAGGCGGTCCATGGCTCCAGGCGGAGCTTGTAGCGTGCGAGTCCACCGTTTGACCCGCAGAGTTCGGCGGCGGTCACGTGGCCGTGGAAGGGGCGCAAGGCCTGGGTGCCGGCCGCGGTGAGCAGTTCCAGCAAAATTGGCTGCCCAATCAAGGACTTGAGTGGAATTGATGCGTCGGTAGAGAGGGCCGAAATCTCGAAAGAGTAGGGCTTGCCGATGGCCTCTTCACCGCGTACGCATTCAGGCAATAAGTCGGACGGCGCGGTCAGCCGCAGCAGCCGCGTGTCTTGTGAAAGGCGATCCAGCATGGCGTTGCATTTTCAATAAGCATACGGATCGCCATTACATCTCAGAAATAAGTTGCACGCAAGAGAGATTTCAATCGTGCGCGGGGTGCTGTCAGCGGCACATGCCGAAGGCTTGCTTGTCCTCGAACCAGCGGTAGGTGAAGGTACGGGAAACGTAGCGCTTCTGGCCGATGATGACATCGGGCGGGGTCAGGTCGAAGCGCTTTGGCATCTTGCCCTTGATGATCAGGCGGTAGCGGAACTGGGTGTGGTCGCTGGTGCCAACTGCAAACAGGGCCAGTGGCACGCCGTTGACGATTTCCACTAACTCGGGTTTGCCATTGGTCGGGCGCTGGTACACGCTCAGCACAGTCGCGTTTTCAATCAGTGGGCCCTTTGGCTGGCTGACCTGGAAGTGGGCCGTGGCAAAGTGCACCTGGGTCGTGCGGGGAAGCATGTAGTTGACGCCGATTTCCATTCCGCCTTCAGCTGCTTGCGGCAGGACCGTCGTGGCGGCGACGGTAATCCCGCGCGGAAGTTCAAAGGTATCGGCGTCAACCGGGGTGCTGCAGTCGGGGGAGGTGGCCTGGTACAGCGGCCCGGGCGTATAGGTATCGCCGCAGCCGGAAAGGGCGAGCAGCAGGGCGAGTGGCGCGGCTTTGCGCATGGTGTAAAACCTCTTGTTTTTCGTCCCGACAGTTTACCCGACCGGCTGGCTGAGTGGTGCGCCACCCGGCCTGATGCAGTGTTAGTCTTGATCTACAAGTAGCGATGGGAGGCAGATATGATCCACCATCTGGGCATCGTTGTATCGGATTTCGTGCGAAGCGCGGCGCTGTATGATGCGTGCCTGGCGCCGCTGGGGATCCGACGCACGGCGACCGACCTGGACTGGGCCATTTATGCCGCGGCTTCCGGCCATCCCTTCCTGTGGGTAGGGGCCGAGATTCCCAGCTATTGGGAAAACGGGCACGAGCCTGCGCGCAGTCCCATCCATTTGGCCTTTACCGCGCCGGACCGGGCGGCGGTGAATGCTTTCTATTATGCGGCGATCGACCTGGGGGCCGAAGACAACGGCCCGCCAGGTCCACGCGTCAGCGATGCGAACTTCTACAGCGCCTTCATTATTGACCTCGATGGCAATAACATCGAGGCCACCGTTCGGGAAACCTAGCTCCGCTTCTGCCGGCTGCGTGCCGCGGCCGACTTCATCAGGGATTTCCATTTCTGCCGTTCGGCAATGCGTTCCAGCGCGGTTTGCTGGTTGCGCCGTACTTCGCGCTGCAGCTTGTGAAAGTTGTGCAGGCGGTCGGGGTCGACATGGCCAAGCACCGCGCAGCCGGGTTCTCCTTCGTGCCGGCAATCCCGAAACTGGCAGCCTGCCGCCAGCGATTCGATATCGTCGAAGGCCGAAGACAAGGATTCCGGACTCAGGCAGCGCAAACCCGGCGTGTCGATGATGCAGGCGCCGGACGGGCATAAGTGCATCGAGCGCGCGGTGGTCGTATGCCTGCCGCGATGATCAGAGCGCCGCACGCCGCCGGTTTCCTGTGCCGCGCCGGCCAGGGCGTTGGTCAAGGTGGATTTGCCCGTACCCGAAGAACCCAGCAGGCAGATGGTTTGTCCGGCACCCAGCCAGGGTTCCAGTTGCGCCACGGATTCCGGGTCGGTACCGTTCACCAGCAGGAACTGGGTGCGCGAAGGGAGGCGTTCCATCAGGGCGGCCACCAGCTTGTCCTTGTCGGTGCAGAGATCCGGCTTGCTGAGGACGACCAGGGGCGTGACTTCGGCGGCCGCGGCCAGCGCCAGGTAGCGTTCGAGACGGCGCAGGTTGAAGTCGCCGTCCAGGCCCATGACCAGCAGTGCCGTATCGATGTTGCTGGCGATTGGCGGCGCATCGGCGCGGGCAAACTGGTTCATTGGGGATAAGCGGCGGTTTATCCACACCTCGTTTAGCGGGTTGGTTTCGGCGATGACCCAGTCGCCAACGCAAAGCGCCGTTTCGGCCAGCAGGCGCGGCAGGGCGCGTGCGTGGAATTCTGCACTGCCGTCATGCAGGGTGATGCGGTCGCGCTGGTACTCGGTAATGCGGCACAGGCGGCCGCCGGGCGTTGCGGCGCCTGCTTCGGCCAGGCGCGAGATGATGGTGTTGTTAAGTCCGATGCTGCGTAAAGCTTCGTAGTCGAAGTCGATCATGATGAGCGTTTTCCATGGGTGAACACGGCCAGCCACGCATGGCGTGGCAAGCAGGAATGGTCTGGAAAAGTCGGCGCCCGGCCGGGCGCTCTAGCTCAAACGCTGAAGGTCAGGCAGCCGACAGGAGGGCAAGATCAAACGAACGCATGGCAAATCTCCTGTCAGGTTGGTGGGAAAGCCGCCAGTGTCGCACCGGCGGCGTGGCAAGTCAATGCGGTGGCTGGCGGTCGACGGTGCGGACTTCGGAATACTCGGGCTGCAGCGCTTCCTCGATCACGTCCAGCGCCAGATGCGGCTGGGCCGCGCCGCACATGAAGATGTCGGCGGCCGCAAAGCCGTTTTCCGGCCAGGTGTGGACCGAGATATGGGATTCCGCCAGCAGTACCACGCCGGTCACGCCCAGCCCGGTGCCGAAGCTGTGGAAGTGGCTGTGCAGCACCTGGGCGCCGGCTGCCGCCGCCGCGCCGCGCAGCAGTTGCTCGATTCTTGTGCAATCGGCCAGCAGCCCCGGTTCGATGCCGGACATATCGGCCAGCAGGTGCGTGCCGCTAGGTTGGTGAATGCTCACTTATGGCCTCCGCCGCCACCGCCGCTGCCCCAGCTGCCGGAGCTGGAAGACCAGCTGCTGCCGCGGTAGCCGCTGCTCGATGAAGGCCCGCTGACAAAGTTAGCCCAGCTTGTGATGACGCTGAATATGGCCACCATCAGGGCGTAGCCGAAGAATTTGTTCATTTTTTATTTTGGTCGTCGAGTGCGTCCAGTACCAGCGCCGGCAGGTAGAGCGCAAGGGCGGCGATGAAAGTGATGCTGAAGGTACTGCCGAAGTTGAACAGCATCGGAATTGCATTCAGCGCCAGGATGCCGATGATCCAGTTCTTGGCCGAGCGCGTATAGCGGTTCTTGCTGAAATCCTGGCCAACGGCGGCGCTGGCTTTTACTTCTCCCTTGACCGCATCGCCGAACCAGGCCTTGAGCTGGTCCCAGGCGACCGGGGTGGAGCGCGACCAGCCAAGCTCGGTGCTCGTAAGTTCGGCAGAAAGCGTTACCTGCTGGCGCTTGTATTCGTAGACGTGGGTATGGTCGCCCACTGATACGCGCCAGTTGAAGGCGCCTGCCGCATAGGTAACGACGGAGTTATAGTCATACAGCTTGCTGTATTGGGCCTTGTCGAAAGTGACCGTCTGCGAATCGAGCACCTGGGCTTCCGGCCATTGGTCCATGACGTTGGCGCGCGACCAGCCATCCTCGGTTTCGACCAGCCAGGTAAAGCCGTTTCGGCTGCCGTACAGCAGGTATTCGGTCCAGCCGTTGCCTTCGTCGTCGGCCCGCCGCATCACGCCGATGACGGTGAAGTCCTGGTTACCCAGCTTGCCGCTGGCGCCCAGCGGCAAGGTGAAATACTCCTTCTCGTGCCGTTGGCCGATGGCGACGACCTGGGCCTTCGGGCTGGCGGCGTCGATTTCGGTGCGGCAGGACTGGCAGACCAGGCTTGCCGTCAGGCCGGGCAGGTATTTGATCTGGGTGCCGCAATTCGGGCAGTCCAGCGCATCGAGCTTGCCGCGGTAACGCCCGGTGGTACGCTGGATTTCGTCCACATCGCGCAGCAACTGGCATTGCATGCCTTGCAGCGTGACCGAGACGCCGGTGTACATCTGCGGCGTCCCTCCCTCGGAATAATCGAGGGTGATGAAATGGTCGCCGCGCCGGAAGTCGGCAACTTTCGCCTCCCAGCCGTCGCCTACCTTGAACGGCAGTTCGCCCTGGCCGCCGATGCATTGCGCGGTCCTGACGTCGGCCGACATATAGCGCGCGCCAACAAGCTGGTAAGGTTTGCCGGGGACGATGTCCTCGAAGGCAGGTAGCTGCGTGTCGGGTTTGCGCAGGGTGGTTACCGTGTACTGGCCAGAGGCATCGCCCAGCCAGCCGCTGGCGGCGTCTTCGAAGACGATATACCACTCGTTCCAGATGCCGGCGTCGTACTTGAGCTGGATGCGGCCGACCACATTGAAATTGCGGCCGCCCAGCATGCCGCTGGTGCCGATCTGGATCGGGGAATAATCCTCCAGTACAGAGGAAATCTTGCCCAGGTCTTTGACCGCGCCGGCTTCCTTCAGTACGCGCGTGTTGCAGTACTCGCACACCGCCATGACGGAGGCATGCGAGCGGAAGTGTACCTCTGCGCCGCAGCTAGGGCAGGAAACAGTTTGCATGCGGCCTGGCTTATCCGATCAGTTTCTTGAGCAGTTCAGCCTTGGTGGCGTCGTAATCGGCTGGCGAGATCAGGCCCTTGTCCAGCAGGGCTTTCAGCTTGCCGAGGCGGTCTTCGATCGATTCCTGCGCTGGTGCGGCGGGGGCGGCCGGCGCTGCCGCCGTAGCCGGGGCGGCGCCAGGATTCAGCGCCTGGCCCATGGCCTGGCCCATCACCTGGCCGACGGTCAGTCCGGCGCCGAGACCCGCGCCAATGCCGGCCAGGCCGCCTTCGTTGCCGGCTGCCAGCGGGATCGATTGCGCCACCTGGAACTTGGTGTAGCCGGCCATCTTGTCGGCGCCCATGCCGCCCTTCATGCCGGCGGAGATACGCTCGTCCAGCGCCGCTTGCAGTTCTTCCGGCAGGCTGACGCTGGCCACGTTGAATTCATCCAGGCCGATGCCGTAGCGCGCGAACGCGTCGGCCAGGCCGCCTTTGACTTCCTGCGCCATCAGGGCCTGGTTGGCGGCCATGTCGAGGAAGGCGATCTGCGAAGCGCCCAGCGAGCTGGCCATGGAGGCCAGCAGGATGCCGCGCAACTGGTCTTCCACGTCGTCGCGGGTGTAGATACTGCGGGTGCCGCTCAATTCGGTGAAGAACCTGCGCGGATCGGTCACGCGGTAGGAATACATGCCGAAGGCGCGCACGCGGATCATGTCGAAATCCTTGTCGCGGATGGTGATTGGCTGCGGCGTGCCCCATTTGCGGCCGGTTTGCACGCGGGTGCTGAAGAAATAGACGTCCGACTTGAACGGGGAGTCGAAAAACTTGTCCCAGTTCTTCAGGTTGGTCAGCACCGGCAGGGTCTGCGTGGTGAGCTTGTGGGTGCCTGGGCCGAAGACGTCGGCGATCTGGCCTTCGTTGACGAAAATCGCGATTTGCGACTCACGGACAACCAGCGTGCCGCCGTTCTGGATCTCGAAGTCCTGCATCGGGTAGCGCCAGGCCAGTACGCCTTCCGCGTCTTCATTCCACTGCAGTACGTCGATAAACTGCTTTTTGATAAAGCTGCCGATACCCATGATGTGACCTCTTAGGAAATGCAGGCGGCATTGATGCCGCCGATGGAAAGCGAAATAGTGCCGAGCAGGCCGCCGAAGGCGCTGTTGTCGGCTTCAATCTGGTCTTGCGCCATTTTCAGGCAGCGCGTGGTGACCGCATAGCCCAGCGCCTGCACGATCATCGCGCCGAAGGCCCAGGCCAGGAACTGCTGCCAGTTGTTGGTATGCAGGATGCTCGATGCGACAGTCATCGAAAAGCCCAGCATGGCGCCGCCCAGCGACAGGGCTGCGGCGTGGTTGCCCTGCCGGATAAGTTTTACTTCGTTATATGGCGTCATCCATGTATAGGCTTTGAAGAAGACAACCAACAATACTGCGGCCAGTGCCAAGTGGACCAAATAATTTAGGATGGCGTTCACGTCGATCCCCGGTTAAAGTTACAAGCTTGTACCAAAAGAAACATATTAGAACAAAAGCACGCAAATGACCAAAAAGATTCTCATTGTTTCAGTGTTCGTCGTCGCTTCTTGCGGACTTGCCTATGAATTAATCGCCGGGGCGCTTTCCAGCTACCTGCTCGGCGATTCCGTGCTGCAGTTCTCCACCATTATCGGCTGCTACCTGTTCGCGATGGGCGTGGGTGCGCACTTTTCCAAGTATGTGAAGGATGAAGACGTGCTGGCGCGCTTCGTCGACATCGAACTGGCGGTGGGCCTGATCGGCGGCGTGTCGGCTGCTGTGCTGTTCATGACTTTTGCGTGGGCATCCGCGCCCTTCCGCACATTGCTGTATACGACGGTTTTCCTGGTGGGATTCATGGTGGGCATGGAGATTCCGCTCGTGATGCGCGCGCTGAACTCGCGCCAGACGGAATTCAGTGAACTGGTCAGCCGGGTGCTGACCTTCGATTACCTTGGGGCGCTGGCGGTGTCGCTGCTGTTCCCGCTGGTGCTGGCGCCGCAGCTTGGGCTGGTGCGCACCGGGTTCCTGTTCGGGATGCTGAATATCGCCGTGGCCCTGTGGACAATCTACGTTTTCCGCACAGAGCTTGCGAACGTAGCCGGCCGTTTGCTGCGCGCCAGCGCGGTGATGCTGGCGCTGGTGGTTGGCTTCGCCGGCGCTGACCGGCTGACCGGCTGGGGTGAGCATGGGCTGTTTGGCGACGAGATCGTGTATTCGACCAGCACGCCCTACCAGCGCCTGGTCATCACCAAGTGGAAGGACGACCTGCGGTTGTACATCAACGGCAACCTGCAGTTCTCCTCGCGCGATGAGTACCGCTACCACGAAGCGCTGGTGCATCCGGTGATGCAGGCCCTGCCCTGGGCCAGGCGGGTCCTGATCCTGGGCGGCGGGGATGGGCTGGCGCTGCGTGAAGTCTTGCGTTATCCACAGGTGGAACATGTCACGCTGGTGGACCTTGACCCGGCCATGACGGCGGCCTTCACCCAGCGCGATGAGCTGGTGGCGCTGAACAAGGGCGCCTTGCGCGACAAGCGCGTGACCGTGGTGAACGCCGATGCGGCGATCTGGCTGCAGCAAAGCCAGGAAATGTTCGATGCGGCGATCGTCGATTTCCCCGACCCTTCCAGCTTCGCGCTGGGCAAGCTGTATTCGGTGCCGTTTTACGGCGTGCTGAAAAAGCATATTGCGGCCAATGGCCTCATGTCGGTACAGGCGACTTCACCGTTTTTTGCACCGCATGCCTATTGGACGGTAAATGCGACGCTGCGCGAAGTAGGCATGCGCACCTGGCCGTATCACCTGTACGTGCCTTCCTTCGGTGAATGGGGCTTCATCATGGCCTCGCCGCAGCTCGATTACAGGCCGCCGGAGTCGTACAGCCTGCCGATGCGATTCCTGAATGCGGATACCACGAAGGCGATGTTTTCCTTCCCGCCCGACATGAAAGCGCTGCCGATGGAGCCGAACCGCCTCAACACCCAATCGCTGGTGCATGAGTTCGAGCAGGACTGGCGCCGGGTGATTCGCTGATGCTGCGCCGTTCGTTCCTGGCCTGGGTCGCGGCCGGCGGCGCCACTGCCGCTGCCAGCGTGGCAGGCTATTTGCGCTGGCAGGAGATCACACCGGCCGTGCACGCACCGGGGCGGGAGGAGGGGCATTTCCTGCGCGACCGCAAACCCTTGCCGGCTCCTTCGCAGTCCTTGTCGACGGACGTGCTGATCCTTGGCTCCGGCGTCGCTGCCCTGACAGCGGCCTGGAAGTTGCGAAAGCAGGGGCACGGCGATTTCCTGATGCTCGACGGGCCCGAACCGTACGGCAATGCGGCCGGTGGGCGATTCGGCACGCTGGGCTACCCGACGGGGGCGCACTACCTGCCGCTGCCGACCGAGGAATGCGCCCACGTGCGGGAATTGCTGGCGGACCTGGGCGTGATCCAGCGCGGTGCGGCTTCGCGCAAACCTTATTACGACGAGCGCTTTGTGCTGCATGCGCCGGAGGACCGCTTGCTGTTCAACGGCGCCTGGCAGGAAGGCGTTGTGCCGCATGAGGGCGTGCCGGATGCCGAGCTGGCGGAGCATAAGCGCTTCTTTGCGCAGGTCGAGGCCTTACGCGGTGCCGTGGGGGCGGACGGGCGGCGCAGGTTCACCTTCCCCAGCGAGCATTCGTCGATGGATGCGCAGGCCGCGCAACTCGATGGCATGAGCTTTGGTGCCTGGCTTGCGCAGCATGGCTATCGGGCGCCTTCCCTGCTTTGGTATATGGATTACTGCTGCCGGGACGATTATGGTGCGGGTGTCGATGCGGTGTCTGCCTGGGCCGGTCTGCATTACTTCTGTGGGCGCGGCGGCGAGGCGGAAAACGCGGACCAGGGCTCCTGGCTGACCTGGCCGGAGGGGCTGCAGGCGCTGGCAAGCGGAATGGAGCGGCTGGCGCAGCCGAAGCGGCTGGCGGGAAGCGCGGTGCGGGTACGCGTGGATGGCGCCGGCGGAACAGGCCGGGGTGTGGAGACCCTTTGCTTTGCGCTGGAGGGCGGCGTTGCGCGCACGTTCACCATCCGCGCGCGGCGTGTCATTTGCGCCATGCCGCTGCACGTTGCGGCGCGGGTTGTGGAAAACATGCCGGATGTCCACAGGCAAATCCACGCGCCGTGGATGGTGGCGAACTTCCTGATGAAGCGTTTTCCACAGGAGCTGCCGGCGGTGCCGCTGTCCTGGGATAACGTGGTGCATGGCACCAAAGGCCTGGGCTATGTGGTTTCGACACACCAGGACATCCGCGTGGCGCCGCCGGAGAAAACAGTCTTCACCACCTACGTTGCGCTGGCGGACCGCGATCCGCGCGAAGCCCGTAAATGGATGACTGCGGCGAATGGCGAGGAGCTGCTGGCGCTGGCGAGCGTCGACCTGAAAGCAGCCTATGGTGCGCAGTTCGAGCGCTGCGTGGAGCGTGTGGATATCACGCTGCGCGGACATGCGATGGCGGTGCCCGTGCCGGGCTTCCGCAGCGATGCGGGCTTGAAGGCCCTGCGGGAGACGGACGGCCCGGTGCTGTTTGCGCACTCGGATCTGAGCGGCTTTTCGGTGTTCGAGGAAGCCTCCTGGTGGGGATACCGCGCAGCGCAGCGCGTACTGCGCGGTTAGCTGCTGCCTCAGGCAGCGGCAGGCAAGGTGTTGGAGTAGACCGACACGCCTTCGAGGTCCCTGAGGTCGATGGTGAACGCTTTCGTTTGCGGGTCAATATTGACTTCACCGAAGAACTGGAAACCGGCGAATGGCGAAAGATTGACCTGCCCGGCGGGCGGGGCTTTCTGGAATTTGACCTGCGGGCCAAATGTGGCGTCCAGGGCGTTCGGGCCGAAAGTGCCCGCATTCAGGGGCCCCGCCACGAATTCCCAGAATGGCGCGAAGTCGGTGAACCGGGCCAGCGCCGGATCGTAATAGTGCGCGGCGCAGTAGTGAACGTCGGCCGTTATCCACACCACATTCTTGATCGGCTTGATATCGCGCAGCAGGCCGGCCATTTCAAGTTCTCGGCCCAAGGGTACGCCATCGTTGCCGTTGGCAATTGCTTCCCAGCGCGGCGTGCCGCTGGCATCCTTGCCGTCAGGTACGTGCAGGCCGATCGGCATGTCGGCGGCGATCACCTTCCACGTTGCGGTCGATTGCGAGAGCGAATCCTTGAGCCACTTGACCTGCGCCGCGCCCAGGAAGGCGTTGGCGTCGCTTTCCACAGCTTGCAGGTTGTGGCTGTTCGGGCCGCGGTAGGAACGCATGTCGAGGACAAATACGTCGAGCAAAGGGCCGTAGGGAATGCGGCGGTAGACGCGCTGCGATTCGGGCTGGTCGCCCCAGCGCATCGGGGCATACTCCAGGAAAGCCTGCCTGCCGCGCGCGATCAGGGTCTGGATATTCTTTTCGTTGTAGCGGGTATCGCCGCCCAGGTCCTTGGAGGCAGACCAGTTGTTGGTGACCTCGTGATCGTCCCACTGCCAGATCTGCGGTACTTCGGCGTTGAAGCGGCGGACATTCTCGTCCATCAGGTTGTAACGATAGCGGCCGCGGAACTCGTCGAGCGTTTCGGCTACCTTCGCGACTTCCGGGATAACAATGTTCTTCCAGATGCGGCCATTCTCCGCCTTCACCTCAGCGCTGATCGGGCCGTCGGCGTAGATATTGTCTCCGCTGTGGACAAAGAAGTCCGGCTGGCGCTTGCGCATTGCTTCGTAGATCCTCATGCCGCCAAACTCAGGGTTGATGCCCCAGCCCTGGCCGGCGGTGTCGCCGCTCCAGACAAACCGCACAGGACGCTTGCTGTCCGGTGCCGGCAGTGTGCGGAAGCTGCCCGTCACGAGTTCGCTACCGATTTTGCGGTCGGTCGCACTGTCATAGGCCACGCGCAGGAAGATCCGTTCGCCGGAGGGCAGGCCGGCCAACTCGATACGGCTCGTGAAATCGCTCGCTTCCGTCGCTGTCGGGCCAATCACCTGCCGCGGATTGAGGAAGCTTTCAGTCGTATCGAACTCCACACGCATGCGTGCCGGGCGGTCGGATCGGGCCCACACCATGGCACGGCCATCGGCGATGTCGCCGATCTGAAAGCCGTACGGCAGCTTGGGACGTTCCGATTCAGACGCAATGATGGCGGGAGCCGCGGCAGATGAGCCAGAACCGCATCCGGTCAAGCCGAATGCTGCAGTGCCGACCGTGAATGCTCCCGTGTGGGTAAGAAAGCGCCTGCGGGTATAGCCGGGATTCGTCATATTGGAACCTCATTGATGTTGGACGGTTCATCAATGTATTTTCGGGATATGACGGGCGAATGAAAAAAGCCTCTTCGTGCTCGAAGAGGCCTTCCGGGGACGAGGGAATTACTTGGCAGCTGCGGGAGCTGCTGCCGGTGCAGGCGCCGCGGCCGTGGCTGGGGCCGGGCTCGCCTTCACTTCGGACTTGGTTTCAGCAGGCTTTTCAGCCTTCTTGGTGCTCTTTTGTGTGGTCTTTTTTTCGACTTTCGCTTCGGATTTGACTTCCGCTTTCGCTTCTGCCTTGGCTTCAGCCGCAGGGGCTGCTGCAGGCACCGGAGTGGCCGGGGCAACCGGGGTGGTGGCGAAAGCAGCGGTAGCGAACAGGCCGGCGATCAGGGTAGCGATGGTCTTCTTCATGATATGTGTCCTTTAAGTCGAATGAGGGGCTGCGTGATTGGTAAAGATTACTTGGCTGCTGGAGCTGCGGCAGGGGCCGGGGATGCAGCCGGTGCAGGCGCCGCGGCCGTGGTCGCAGCCGTGCTCGCCTTCACTTCAGACTTGGTTTCAACAGGCTTTTCCGCCTTCTTGTGTGCTGCCTTGTGCACGGGTTTCTTTTCGACTTTTGCCTCGGTCTTGGCTTCGGCTTTGGCTTCAGCCTTGGCGCCGGTCGCTGCGACGGCTGCCGCAGGCGCCGCTGCTGGCGCTGGGGTGGCTGGGGCAACCGGGGTGGTAGCGAAAGCAGCGGTAGCGAACAGGCCGGCGATCAGGGTGGCGATGGTATTTTTCATGGTGCGTGTCCTTTGGAGTAAATTGTATAAATCGTTTATCTAATTAATGATTACTTCTTTTCAGCGGCAGGTTTCTGGACTTCCTGCTTCACTTCCTGTTTGACTTCGGCTTTGACCTCAGCCTTCAATTCAGCCTTTACTTCCGGGACCGCCGGGGTGGCGGGGGCAGGAGTTTGTTGTGCGAATGCGGCGCTTGCGAACAGGCCGGCGATCATGGTTGCGATGACTTTTTTCATTTTTAAATCCTCACTATTAGTTGATCTTGTGTAGCGCACTGTTTCCTGTGTCACTGAGCTGAAAACGGGCTCACTCAGCAGTGTGTTGACGGACATTACAAACCCTTACATTTGTCGCAGATTTACAAAACTTTACGCAGGACGCATCGAAGCGAAACCCGGGCTCCTTAAAGTGGCCATGCCCACCAACCCTTGAGGAGATGAGAGATGAAAGACCTGCCCAAAATGCGTCGCGGCTGGAGCGCCCTGGCCTTTGCCGCCGTCGCGGCCGTTGGCGCCACCGCCGCCATCGCCGGCGGCGCCGGCATTGGCCACGACCTAGGCCACGGCCACAGCAAATGGCAGTTCGATCCGGCAAAGGCGGATAAACAGATAGCCAGGTTGGTATCGCACGTACTGGAAGACGGAACTCCGGAGCAGAAAGCGCGCCTCACGGAAATCGCACAGTCCTGCTTCAATGATATCCAGCCGATCCAACAGCAGATGACCGATGGTCACGCGCAAATCAGCAGGATGCTGCTCGTGCCGACCATCGATCGCGCCTCGCTCGATGTACTGCGCAGCAGGAATATGCAGTCGATGGACCAGATGTCGCGCCGCGTGCTGCAGGCAGCGATGGATGCAGCCGATCTCCTCACAGTCGAACAGCGCGGGATGTTCAACCATGGCCTGCACCTGATGGCGATGAGCCATATGCGGCAGCACTAGGCGGAAGCGGTCCGGCCCGAAGTCGCGGGCCGGACCATGTTGTCTTACAATTTGCCGATGACCCGTCCCCTGATCCTGTTGATCGATGACGACCAGCGCCTTGCCGCCATGGTCGAGACCTATCTGGTGCAAAACGGCTTTGCTGTGGAGCACGCCTGCACTGCCGGCGAGGGCCTGGACCGGCTGGCGGCGGCGGCGCACGGCCAGTTTGCCGCCGTGCTGCTGGACCTGATGCTGCCTGACCTCGACGGCCTGGAGGTCTGCCGCCGGCTGCGCGCGCTGCCCACGCCACTGCGCGGACTGCCGATCCTGATGTTGACGGCCAAGGGCGATCCGCTGGACCGGGTCGTCTGACTCGAGCTGGGGGCGGACGATTACCTGCCCAAGCCTTTTGAGCCACGCGAGTTGCTGGCCCGCCTGCGCGCATTGCTGCGAAGGCCCTGCCTTGCCGGCGCGTCGGCGCCGGCGGCCGAACCGCTGCTGCGCTTCGGCCGCCTCGAAATCGATCCCGGCGCGCGCATGGTGCGCGTTGAGGGCGCCGAGCGATTGCTGACCGCCTACCAGTTCGATCTGCTCCTGGCGATGGCCCTGCGCGCAGGCCGCGTGCTGTCGCGCGATCAGTTGACCGATGCGCTGAAGGGAAGGCAGTTGGAACCGTTTGACCGTTCGATCGATGTCCATATCGGGCGCTTGCGCGCCGCCATCGAAGACGACCCGAGGCAGCCGCGCCGTATCATTACCGTCCGTGGCGCAGGCTATGTTTTCGCGAAAGTGCAGGATGCCTGAGTTTGCATCGCGCATGTACGTGCGGATCTACGCCACGCTGCTGGCCTGCCTGGTCGCCGCCGCCGGCTTGTTCGCATTCATGCACTTGTGGATCGAACCGGCACGGCATGTGCACGGTTTCGTCGCAGTCAAACCGGAAGTCCTTGGCGCCATGCTGCCGGTCGACGCCAAGCCGGAGACCCTGCAGCTTCTCCTGGTGCGCTGGCGCAAGGAATTGGGCGCCGACCTGGCCCTGTACAGCGACGCAGGACGCCAGTTGGCAACGATCGGCAGGCCCTTGCCCGGTCCCGACCTGGAAATGCGCAGGAGCGGCGTCATGACCGCCTATCCGTCGGTGTTCGCATTCAGGCTGCCGGATGGACGCTGGCTGATGGCGCAGAAGATGTACCGTAACAGCGCCACCATGGCCATGATGGTATTGCTGTTCATGATCGCAGTGACGGTGGCGGTCGGGGCTTACCCTGTCGTACGCCGTATAACGCGCGGCCTGGAACAATTGCAGCGCAGTGTGCTGGCCTGGGGACAGGGCGACCTGGGTGCGCGCGTGGCTGTGCAGGGCAAGGGGGAGGTGGCGCAGCTTGCTGCCAGCTTCAATGAATCGGCGGCGCGCATCGAAGCCCTGGTTGCGGCGCAGAAGTCGTTGCTGGCCAATGCCTCGCATGAGCTGCGCTCCCCGCTGGCGCGCATCCGCATGGCCGTGGAGTTGATTGAGGACGCAGCCGAACCCGTCATGCGCCGGGAGCTGGCGCGCAATATCGCGGAGCTGGATCAACTGATCGACGAGTTGCTGCTGGCCAGCCGGCTCGACGCCGTGCCGCCGGGCGATGCTGCCAGGGATGAGATGGATTTCACCGGCATCGTAGCCGAGGAATGTGCGCGCGTCGGCGCCGTGCTGAAGGGCGTGGCCGCGATGCTGCACGGCGACGCGACGCTGCTGCGGCGCATGGTGCGCAACCTGCTCGAGAATGCGGCGCGCCATGGCGGCGGCGGACAGGTAGTGGTGGTGCTGGAGGGCGGGGGCTCCGCCCCCGGCACCTGGCAGGTAGTGCGTCTTGATGTATGCGACGGCGGCCCCGGCGTGCCGGAGCCGGAACGGGAGCGGATCTTTGAGCCGTTCTATCGCTTGCCCGGCGCGTCGGAAAAGGCCGGTGGCGTTGGCCTGGGCCTGTCGCTGGTGCGCCAGATCGCCCGCCGCCACGGCGGCGAGGTCGAATGCCTGCCGAACGGCGGGCATGGCGCCTGCTTCCGCGTCACGCTCCCGTCAGGCGGTCGGCCATCCGTTTGATGGCGCGCAGCTGGCGGCCGCCCTGCACCGAGTAGTCCGGGTCGTCGTAGCCCCACCAGTCCCAGCATGCTTTCGGATTCGGCATGGGGGTAATCGCCGCCGCTTGAGGGTAGAGCACCACGATGCGGTTGGTGTCGGCCCAGGCGTTGTAGCCGGCATTGCGGGCATAGGTGTCCTTGAGCGTGCCGATGTCCTGCATGCAACCGTGCAGCGCAATATGCAGTTTGCAGCCCGTAGCGCCGGCTTCGCAGCCCGGCGGAATGTAGACATAGCCGGTATTGGCCATGCCGTGCGTAGCCGGCGCGGAAAGGAATTCGGACTGGTCGAATTCCTGCAGCTTGCCTTCTGGCGCGGCCTGGCCGCCGCGTGCTTTCAGCGGGCCGTAAATCCATTGCAGCAGGCTGCCGGCTGCATCGAAGCCGCAATTACTGATAAAAGGCGCGGCAAGGGCATCGCATTTATTGCCGTAGCTGTCGGTCGGCATGGCATGGCCGGCGGCCAGGTCGTTCTTGTACTGGACTTGGGCAGCCGGGATGAAGGCTGCGTAGTATTTCGCCAGGTCGTCCATGGAGGCCGAAGGCACCAGCTTGTCGAGCGTGCCGGAGAACATCCATACGCGATGGGCAGCCAGCTTCGCTACCGGGTCGACCTGGCCTGCGCCGGCGCGCTTGCGGGTCACTGCCGCCAGTTCAGCCACGTCGGCGCCTTTACAGCTTCCGATGGCGTTCATCATGCTGCCTTGCGCGCAGTAGTAGCTGCCGCCGGCGATGATGCCCGCGCCAACCACGCTGCCGGAATAGGCGACCTGGTATTGCACCGCCATGAAAGCGCCCGACGACAGGCCGGAAATCGATACCTGCTGCGCTTTCATTGCTGGCAGGGGCGCCGGCGCGGCCGTGGCGGCCAGGGCCAACGTGCAGCCGGCAATTGTCATACAATCGGAAATCCGAATGAACCGGAAGAGACTACCCATGCCATCTATCCTCATCAAGTTTGCAGCGCTGTCCGCGCTGAGCCTGAGCGCCGCTGCTGCCCTCGCACAGGCACCTGCCGCGCAACCTGCAGCCGCCGCCGCCAATGCGCCAGCCGCGAGCTGCCCCGCCATCCTGAAACAGTCCTTCAACCGCCTGCAGGACGATGCGCCGCAGGACCTGTGCCAATACGCCGGCAAGGTGATCCTGGTCGTCAACACGGCCAGCTATTGCGGCTATACCCCGCAGTACAAAGGACTGGAGGAAGTGTATGCGAAATACTCGGGAAAAGGTCTGGTCGTGCTGGGCTTCCCATCGAATGATTTCGGCAAGCAGGAGCCGGGCAGCAGCAAGGAGATCGCCGACCTCTGCTACAACACCTACGGCGTGAAATTCCCGATGTTCGCCAAGTCCGTGGTGTCGGGCGCTGCGCCCAACCCGTTCTACGCGAAGCTGATCAAGGCGACCGGCAAGGCGCCGGCCTGGAACTTCCACAAATACCTGATTGATCGCCACGGCAATGTGGTGGAGAGCTTCCCGAGCAAGGTCAAGCCGGACGACAAGGCCCTGGTCAACGCGCTCGAGAAAGCGCTCGCAGGCTGATTACGCGGCGGCGGCCACCGGCGAAGTGGCGAGGGCGAAGCCTTCGTCCAGCCAGCCGGTGATCCCGCCGGTCATGATTTTCACCGGCCGCCCCAGCTTCGCCAGCCGGATCGCCGCACGCGCGGCGCCGTTGCAATGCGGGCCGGCGCAATAGGTCACAAACACGGTCTCGGGCGGGTACCCGGCCAGTTTGGAACCGATGATCTTGCGGTGTGCCAGGTCCACCGCGCCCGGCACGTGGCCGGCAGCATACTTTTCCGTTCCCCGCACGTCGAGCAGCACGAAATCCTGCTGCGCGGTGCCCATCACGCTGTGGACATCCCAGCAATCCGTTTCGAAACGCAGCGCATCTTCAAAGTGGGCCAGTGCTTCGGCGCTCGGGGCGGCGGCGACTTCGGTGACGATGGATGGCATCTGAATTCTCCTGTAGCGGTTGCAAGTGGCTCCATTGTCGGCCGCCGCTGTCAGGTGCGGCAGTGGCGCGAATGCCATATTGCGTTAAGATTGCGCCATGAGCGCAAAAAAACACCTGGTCGTTGCGCTGGCCTACGACGGCCTGTGCACTTTCGAATTCGGCTGCACAGTCGAACTGTTCGCCCTGGAGCGCCCGGAGCTGGGCGTGGACTGGTACGGCTTTGCCGTCTGCGCAGTCGAGCCGGGGCCGATCCGCGCGGCGGGCGGCATCCTGGTGCAGGCGCCTTACGACCCCGCCTTGCTCGAGCGGGCCGACACCATCGTGATCCCCGGTTGGCGCGATGCCGACGAGCCGCCGCCGGAAGCCCTGCTGGCGCAGGTCCGCGCCGCGCACGCGCGCGGCGTCCGGCTGTGCAGCATCTGTTCCGGCGTGTTCATCCTGGCCGCAGCCGGCGTGCTCGATGGCCGGCGCGCGACGACCCATTGGCGCTATGCCGAACGGCTGGAGCGCCGCTATCCGCGGGTCCGGGTGCTGGCAGACGACCTGTACGTGGACGAGGGACAAATCATCACCTCGGCCGGGTCGGCGGCGGGACTGGACATGCTGTTGCACCTGGTGCGCCGCGATTACGGCGCGCGGGTCGGCAATATGGTGGCGCAGCGGCTGGTGGTGGCGCCGCACCGTGAAGGAGGACAGGCCCAATTCCTGCCGCGGCCCATGGCGCATGATCAACCAGGCCGCCTGTCGCGGCTGATGGACTGGCTGCGCAGCCATCCGGCCGAACCGCATACGGTTGCCAGCATGGCCGAGCGTGCGGCCATGAGCCCGCGCACCTTGCAGCGCCAATTCCAGGATGCGACCGGCATGGGCCCCGTCGAATGGCTGGCGCGCGAGCGGGTAGCAATCGCGAAGGATTTACTGGAGTCGCCGGATATCGCACTGGCACAGGTAGCCGAGCGCGCGGGTTTCGGCTCGGAAGAGTCCTTGCGCCACCACTTCCGCCGCATTGCAGCGACCACGCCGGGCGCTTATCGTCGTGCTTTCCTTGTCACCGGCAGGCAAGCGGCATAAGCTAGGGGCTCTTTTCCAACAGGAGGTTGCAATGGCTTACGTAGATGGCTTTGTAGTACCTGTCCCCAAGGACAAGCTGGATGCTTACCTGGAAATGTCGCGCACTGCAGGCGCCGTCTGGCGCGAGCATGGCGCGCTGGAGTTCCGCGAAACGATCTCGGATGACGTGAAGATGGGCGTTCATACTTCCTTCCCGCAAGCGATCAAGCAGGAAGATGGCGAGCTGGTGGCGTTTTCGTGGATCGTCTACGAATCGCGCGCGGAGCGCGACCGCATCAACGAGGCGGTGATGGCCGACCCGCGACTGAAGGACATGATGGACCCGGCCAAGATGCCCTTCGACGGCAAGCGCATGATCTTCGGCGGTTTCGAAATGCGCGTGGACCTGTAGTCAGAGACGTGCCCGCATCGCGCCGCGCAGGGAATTGCACACCACGATCTCTTCCGCGGCCAGCAGCATTTGGCGCGTGATGACGCGTTCCTGGGCGCCCCAGGCTTCCAGGATCACGGCGCGCATCACGCCCGGCAGCATGCCGCTGGATAAGGGCGGCGTTATCCACAGGCCGCCCGTGCGGATGAAGACATTGCTGCGTCCCCCTTCCGTCAATTCCCCGCGTTCATTGAAGAACAGCTTGTCGAACGCGCCCTGGGCGTCGGCGGCTTTCCAGGCCGCGTCGTAGCGCTCGCGGATAGTCGATTTGTGGCGCAGGAACAGGTCGCCGCTGTCGCTTGCTTCGCCGGCCAGCAGGACGCGCACCGGCTCCTGCAATGGCGCCAGCGCGCCGGTCTGCACGGCAAAGGCGCCGGCACTGTTCATGGCGAGCCGCAGGCGATGCGCTTGGCCGGCGGGCAAGGCCTGGCAAGCCAGCGTAAGATAGGCGCGCGCGGCTGCCCCGTCCCAGGCGAAGCCGAAATAGCGCGCTGACGATTCAAGGCGCCGCAGGTGGCGCTCCACATGGCGCGCGCCGGCTTCGCGCGTGGCGTACATGGTTTCGAACAGCTCGAAATCGTTCTGCAGGCCGGTCAGGAAACGGGCCTTCAACCGGCATTCCGCGAATTCGTCGTGCGGCTCGCTGTCGTAGACGATGCCTGCGCCGACGCCCATCACGCCTTTGCGAACGCCGTTCGCAGGTGCTTGCAGCGTGAGCGTGCGGATGGGGACATTCAGGCAGAAATCGCCCTCAGGGGAGAACCAGCCAATGGCGCCGGTGTAGATGCCGCGCGCTTCAGGTTCCAGTTCTGCGATGATCTCCATGGTGCGCTTCTTGGGTGCACCGGTGATGGAGCCGCAGGGATAGAGCGCGGTGAAGATTTCCTGCAGCGTGACGCCTTCGCGCAAGCGGGCCTGCACGGTGGACGTCATCTGCAGCACGCTGCTGAAACGGCTGACTTCGAACAGCCTGGGAACTTCGACGCTGCCCGTCGCGGCGACCCGGCCGATGTCGTTGCGCAGCAGGTCGACGATCATCAGGTTTTCGGCGCGGTTCTTCGGGTCCGCGGCCAGGGCGTCGGCGCGGCGCGCATTCTCCGTTTCGTCGGCTGCGGCGGGGGCCGTGCCTTTCATCGGGCGCGCGGTGAGCATGCCGCCTTCCTTGCGCACGAACAGTTCCGGCGACAGCGACAGTACGGCGCTGCCGTCGTCGAAGCCGATGAGGGCGCCGTAAGGCACGGGCTGGCGGGCGCGCAGGCGCTGGTAGAGCGCGAACAGGGAGCCGAAGGCGTCGAAGTGCAGGCGGTAGGTGTAGTTGACCTGGTAGGTGTCGCCGGCCGCGATGTAGTCGCGGATACGCTCGATGGCTTCGACGAACTGCGCTTCGCTCACGTTGGCGCGAATATCGGCCACGCCGGCAGGGACGGCGTCGGATGCGGCCTGCGCAGCCAGCCATTCCGCTACCTCGGATTGCGAAAGCTCGTCGCAGCGCTCGAACAACAGCACCTGCGCCAGCGGCGGCGCATCGGGCGTGGCGGCGCGCGGCTCCACGCCCACGATATGCTGGCCCAGTTCGTAGCTCAGCACCGGCACCGCGTGCAAGCCGCGCGCGAGTGCCTGCTCCATCGCTGCCAGCACGCCCGGCCAGGCGGCGAAGTCGCTGCAGGCGAGGGTGGCGCTATGGCCCGTGTAGAGACGGGAAGGGCGGCCAACGCCGGTGGCTGGATCGACGCTAGCGTCGTCCAGCAGGGCAAAGGACAAGCAGTTCAATTCAGCAGCAATGCAATCTGTACGGCGGCGTCCTGCGAAGGATTTGACTTGAAGCCGCTCTTGGCGTATCGGTGCCAGCGGCCCAGCACAAAGCTGACCAGCAGCCCGGCGCGGGCAGCCACGTCAGCCTCATGGGCCTGGCCTTCGGCCGCTGCGGCACGCAGCGCCTGTTTCAGTGCCAGCTCCACGCGGTCGTAGAACTGGTTCATGCGCTGCTGCAGGCGCTCGTCCTCATTGACCAGCGCATCGCCGATCAGCACCCGCGTCATGCCCGGGTTGCTGCTGGCGAAATGCAGCAGCATGCCCAGGATGTCGCGCGCCTGGGCCAGGCCGTCCGCCTGCTTGTCGGCGATCTGGTTGATCAGGCCGAACACGGTGGACTCGATGAACTCGATCAGGCCTTCAAACATCTGGGCCTTGCTGGCGAAATGGCGGTACAACGCCGCCTCGGATACATCCAGCTTGCGCGCCAGCGCAGCCGTGGTGATCTTTTCTCCTTTTGGATGCTCCAGCATTTCAGCCAGTGCCTGGAGGATTTGCAGCTTGCGCTGTCCGGGCTGTGTACTTGCCATAGGTTTTGGACCTGTTTATTTAAATTTCTGCAGCTTTTTAACTGATTTTACTTTGACATCGAGCCATGCCGGTTTTTTCCCCGGCTTGAGCAGGTATTGCGTCACCCACACCGTGCGCATGCCCAGCGCATGTGCCGAGCGCAGGTTTTCCAGCGTGTCTTCGACAAGGATACACCGGCGCGGGTCAAGCCTCTCCCGGCGCATCAGCCGCCGCAACATGATACGCGATGGCTTGGGACGCAACTGGCGATGCACACGCATCGATTCGATGGTCACCTGGCCGCTGAAATGGCGCCCGATGCCCATGTGCCCGACCACTTTGCGCGCGTAGTCGCGCGGCGCATTGGTCAGCAGGATCTTGCGGCCGGGCAGGCGCCGCAGCAGCTGGCCCAGGCCGCGCTCATAGCGGATCATCTCCTCGATGTCCGGCAGGTCGTGCGTCTCGCGCAGGAAGTGGGCCGCATCGACGCCATGGTGGCGCACCAGTCCGAGCAGGGTGGCGCCGTAGCGCTGCCAATACAGGGCGCGGGTGGCGCTGATTTCCTCGGCACTGGCCGGCGTTTCGCCATCGCCCAGCACGCGCGCCATATACGCGTTCATCTTCTCCACCATGGCGGGGAAGATGGCATGCGAGGCATTGTGCAGCGTGTTGTCCAGGTCGAACAGCCAGACCGGTGCCAAAGGTTTAATATTCACGTTCTACATGGAGAGACTATGCGACGCACGATTATAGTGATGTTTTGCCTGCTGCTTGGATTGAGCTTTTCGGCCACGGCCGCCCCGCCTGCGCGCGGAGCGCTCTACAAGCTGGAATTCGCGGGCAATACGTCCTGGCTGTTCGGCACGATCCACGTCGGCACCCCCGATTTTTATCCGCTGGAGCCGCGCGTCATGCAGGCGATGGAACGCGCCACGGCGGTAGCGCTGGAAGTCGATCCTGCCGCCGACCCCGCCAAGACGATGGCCGTGATGCGCGAACACGGCCTGTATGCCCCCGGCACCGGCAGCGCCATGACCGATATCCGCCCCGAATACCGCCCGCGGCTGCAAAGCATGTTGAAGAAACACGGCATCGCGCCGGAAATTGCGGCGTCGATGAAACCATGGCTGATCGTCATGATGATCACCATTGGCGAATACCGCGCCCTGGGCTACCGTCCGGAGCTTGGCGTCGACCTGCAACTGGCGCGCACGGCCCACGGCCGCAAACAACGCGTGGTGGAACTGGAATCGGTGGGCGGCCAGGCCGCACTCTTTGGGCGCCTGTCGCCACATGAGCAGGCGCGCTTCCTGGAAGACAGCCTGGACACCTTTGAGGACAGCAAACAGGGCGTGCAGCCGCGCGACCTGGTCGAAGCCTGGGCTTCCGCCGACGCCGCCAAATTCGAAGCCCTGGCGCGCGAAGTGGAGGAGGACAAGACCTTCTCCGGCAAATTCATGAAGCAGGTGTTGCTGGACGAGCGCAATCCCGTGCTGGCCGACGGCATCGTGGAAATGATGAAAAAAGAACAGCACAGTTTTGCCGCCATCGGCACTCTGCATCTGGTCGGATCGGGGAATGTTGCGGAACTGCTGCGCCAGCGCGGCGTGAAAGTAGAGCGGATCTACTAAGGAGAATGGTGCCCTTGACGTGGATTGAACACGTGGCCTCTCCCTTACCAAGGGAGTGCTCTACCACTGAGCTACAAGGGCATTCACGTTTTCGGCGGCTGTTGAAAACCGCCAAAAATTTTAGTGAGACCGGATCATAGTGCCAAAAGCCTGTTCGGTCAAGACTTCCAGCAACAGGCTGTGTTCAATTCGCCCGTCGATGATGTGCACGGTGTTCACGCCCGACTTGGCCGCGTCCAGTGCGGAAGAGATTTTCGGCAGCATGCCGCCCGAAATGGTGCCGTCTGCGAACATTTCGTCGATTTCGCGCGCCGACAGGTCGGTCACCAGCTTGCCGTTCTTGTCCTGCACGCCGGCGATATTGGTCATCATGATCAGCTTTTCGGCTTTCAGGATCTCGGCGATCTTGCCGGCTACGACGTCGGCGTTGATGTTGTAAGCCTGGCCATCTTTACCGAAGCCGATCGGGGAAATAATTGGAATAAAGGCATCGTCCTGCAGGGCTTTCACCACCGCCGGGTTGATTGCCTCGATCTCGCCGACGAAGCCGATGTCCAGGAATTCGCCTGGTTTTTCCTTGTCCGGCATGGCCATCTTGCGGGCGCGGATCAGGCCACCGTCCTTGCCGGTCAGGCCAACCGCCTGGCCGCCGTAGTGGTTGATCAGCATGACGATGTCCTGCTGCACTTCGCCGCCCAGCACCCATTCCACCACTTCCATGGTTTCTTCGTCGGTGATGCGCATACCCTGCACGAAGGTGCCTTGCTTGCCGATCTTCTTCAGCGCATTGTCGATCTGCGGGCCGCCGCCGTGCACCACGACCGGGTTCATGCCCACCAGTTTCAGCAAGATCAGGTCGCGCGCAAAGCCGTGCTTCAGGCGCTCTTCGGTCATGGCGTTGCCACCGTACTTGATGACGATGGTTTTGCCGTGGTAATTACGGATGTACGGCAGCGCCTCGGCCAGGATCTGAGCCTTGACTTGGGGCGTAACGCCGCTCAGGTCAGTGGACATATCCGGGTCGCGGGCAGGCAGGTTGGTCATGGCGGGGGTTCCAGAAAATTAGATTTAAGGTCAATGGTGCGCATTATAGGGCCAATCGAGTTGTAATTTACGGTTTGATCCGCTAGTCTGGCCTTCTTCCTTACGCATGATTGCACTGATGATATGAGCACCTGTGAGCGTTGCGGCGCCGAATTCCACTGCGCGATGGCCGATGCGCCGCCCGGCGGGAAGCCGACCGGGGCGCCGGGCGAGACGCCGTGCTGGTGCACATTCCTGCCGCCGGCCATTCCGGTGCCAGGGGCCGAAGCGGTCGGATGCTGGTGCCCGGCATGCCTGCGTACCCATATCGCCTCCCTTGAAACGCCTCCCGATGTTGCTTGAACCCGACCTGCTGGGCTTTATCGCCGCCTTCTGCACCACTTTCGCCTTTGTACCCCAAGTCCTGCTGGTCTGGCGCCAGCGTCACGCCGACGGCATATCCACCGGCATGTACCTGATCTTCAGCTTCGGCGTGCTCCTGTGGCTCGTGTACGGCCTGATGACCAAGGCCTGGCCGGTGATCATCGCCAACGGCATCACCCTGGTGCTGGCCCTGTGTGTGCTGGCGATGAAACTGCACTTTTCGCGGCGCTGAAAAAGCGCATCATCTCCCGGCTGGCATTGGGACCGCGCGGGTCGGTATAGCTGCCTTCCGTGCTGCCGCCGGACCAAGCATGGCCGGCGCCGTGGATCACCCAGTGCTCGCCCAGCGGTGAGCCATCTTCCAGCCAGTGCGCCTTCAGCGTGAAGGCGTGGCCGTCCGGCACTTGGCCCGCCAGCGTGGCCGGATTGGCCTGGTCGCCCAGCGGGTGGCTGCGCAGGCCCTGCGCCAGCACTTGCTCGCCATTGGCCGGGTGGACGGTGCGATCCTGGTCGCCATGGAACACGATCACTGGCTGGCCCGCAGTCAATGCGGCCTGCGCACGGGCCGCGCCGCGCCGCATCGCCAGCAAGGCCGAAGGCAAGTTGCGCGCAGCGGCGAAAGGCAGCCCGGAATGCACGCCGACGGCGGCAAACAGGTCCGGATACAGTGTGCCAACGATCACCGCCATCGCCCCTCCCGCTGACAGGCCGGCGATATAGACCTGGCTTTGCAGCACGGGGTAGCGCGCCATCACGTCACGCGCCATGGCGGCGATGATGGCGGGTTCGCCCTGGCCGCGCTCCTGGTCGAGGGCACTGAACCAGTTCCAACATCGTGTGTGGTTGGCATCCGGCGTCTGCGCCGGGTACAGCACCAGGCAGCCGCGCTCCTCGGCCACCGTATTCATTTGCGTGCCGGCGGCGAAATCGTCGGGGTCCTGCTGGCAGCCGTGCAGCATCACCAGCAGCGGCATCGGCTGCCCTTCGAAACGGGAAGGAACATACAGCTTGTAACTGCGGACGCCGGCGCGGCAATGGAAGTCGCCGGCGATGAATTGCGGCTGGCCGGGATCGGGGCGGCCCGGGCGGCGGCGCGCGAGCTGTCCCAGCGCGCGGGAAAACCAATGGCGATCGAGCTTCATAAGCACCTCGGAGGCTGGTTGGTCGGGTTGTCTCCTCGCCACTACCTATTGTTCTGGTGCCCCATCAGTATATGGCCATTCCGGGCATTTTTGCCGCACTGCGGTAAAATGTCGGCCATGAGTACTGAACTGCCGCCAGGCGCGCCGGAACTGGCCACGCCCGTGCCATCCCCCTGCATCAGCCTGTGCAAGATGAACCAGGACACCGGCTTCTGCGAAGGCTGCTTGCGCACGATTGACGAAATCGTCGCCTGGTCGCGTGCCGACGATGCTTACAAGCGCGCCGTGTGGGCTGAGCTGCGCCGCCGCGAGCAACTGATCGACTTTGACTGACGCAATGAAGCTACACCCATCCATCCACGTTTTCGAACGCGGCTGGCTCTCTTCCAATAATGTGCTGCTGTTGGGCCGCCACGACGCGGCCATGATCGACAGCGGCTACGTCGCGCACAAGCAGCAGACGCTCGAGCTGGTGCGGCACGCCCTGCACGGCCGGCGCCTGGACCGCCTGTACACCACGCACCTGCATTCCGACCACTGCGGCGGCAATGCTGCGCTGCAGGCGCATTTCGGCTGCGACACCTATATCCCCGAACCGGAAGCCGGCAAAGTGCGGCGCTGGGACGAAGACGCGCTCAGCTTCAAGGCCACCGGCCAGCAATGTGAACGGTTTTCCATCGACGGCGTGATCACCGCCGGCGAAACGCTCACGCTGGGCGACCTGGAATGGCAGGTGCTGGGCGCACCGGGCCACCATGCCCACTCCGTGATCTTCTATTGCCCATCGGAGAAAGTGCTGGTGTCGGCCGACGCGCTGTGGCAAAACGGATTCGGCGTGATCTTCCCCGAACTGGAAGGCGACGAAGGCTTCGCCGAAGCGGCCGCCACCCTCGACGTCATTGCCAGCCTGGATGTGAAAGTGGTGATCCCCGGCCACGGCGCCGTGTTCGACGACGTGGCAGCCGCCCTGTCGCGCGCCCGCCGCCGCCTGGACTTCCTGTCGGCGGACCCGAAGCGCAATGCCGAATATGCCGTCAAAGTCCTGCTCAAATTCCTGCTGCTCGAGCGCCAGAGCATGCCGGTAGCCGAGGTGGCGCCGCTGTTCGCCTCGATCCCCCTGATGCAAGCGATCGCCAGCCGCCACCTCGGCATGAGCACCGAGCAGCTGGCCGCCTGGGCCGTCAAACAGCTGGTCCGCGCCTGCAGCGCCCGGGTCGAAAACGACGTCCTCCTCAACGACGGCTGACTTCGTGTCACACTTGGGGTGTGACCCCAAGGTGTGACACGGGCTCGGCTATACTGGGGGCATGAGCGCCCACACCCCGCATGTCCAGCATGTAAGGCAAGTTCTTTTATGGCCATTGCGGTTGATGCCGCCCGATGGGGCTGAGCGCGCGCATGCGCGGCCCTGGGAGTTGCTGGGCGTTGATTCGCCTTGGCGCGAGGTCACTTCCGCGCAGGATGCCAGCACTGCTTTCCAGGAGCGCTATTACACCGAATTCGTCAGCTTCCTGCCCTATGTGCAGCGTTTCCTGTTCGGCGCCGGCCAGCGCCGCATCTTCCGCCGCAAGGATATCGCCCGGGTGCGTGTGACAACCCAGCCAGGCGCCCAGGCTCGTGTTCTCGATGTGCACAACCTCTGCCTGCATTTCTTCTTCGATGTCGACATCGTGCTGCTGGTGATGGAAGTCGGCGCCAGCGACTTGCCGTTCGATGCGGCGCAGGACCTGCTCTACCGCTTCGGCCGCGCCTACCCCGCAGGCTGGGATGACGCGGGCAATGCGCTGCATTGCATGCACGGTGTCGAGTGGCTCGATGCCGATGGCCGCCTGCTGGTGCAATCCGATGCCCAGGAGCGGCAAGCCTTCATCGACCACGTGGTGCGCCACCAGGCGCCGCGCATCGCTTCGCACTGGCGCTACCTGCTCGAGCCGATGGAGCCCGACGGTCCCGGCGCCACGGGGGCATTGCGCTATCGCCAGGTCGAGTACTACCGTATGCCGATGATGGCCTACCTTGCGGTCGAGCGTCCAAGCGAGCTGTCGCCGGCCGATTTCGCCGCCCTGGGTACGATGGCCGGCACTTCCTCCGCGCCGGCGGATGCCCAGCGTACGCAGGCGGACGGGGTCGACCGCCGCTATTTCTACGATCGCTTCTGGTGCAATGGCGGCGCGGCACCTTACACGCGCTATATCTGCAGCGGCTACGCGCTGGTCGTGATCGGCGATGCGGCTTCGCAGTTCTTCTGCTGCAAGGAGCGCGGCGTGCTGTCGCAGTTTCGCCACCAGCACTTCCTTTTGTTCATGATCGCGCACTTGCAGAAAGCGTCGCTGCTGATGTTCTCCGATCGCTTGGCGGAGGCGCTGACGCAACTGCAGGTGACCGATGCCGATAGCGTGCGTTCTTTCAAGCGCCGCATCCGCTACGCTTTCGAGAGCTTCCTGCGCTTTACCCACCGCTACTGGTTCACGGAAATCTCGGACCAGCAGCAAATCCGCGCCCTGTTCCGCATGTGCGGCCAGCACCTCGACATCGAACGCGCTTACGCTGAAGTGAAAACCCGGGTGGCCGATATGAACGGCTACCTGGAAGCGGATAGCCTGCGGCGCCAGGCCAACACCGTGGTGCGCCTGACAGTAGTCACCATCTTCGGCATGATCGGCACCATCACCACAGGTTTCCTTGGCATGAACCTGCTGGCCGAAGCGGATGCGCCTATCTCGCGCCGTGCATGGATTTTCGGCTCGGTGTTCGTGATTACTTCCGCACTGACCGTGTACACGATGGCCAAGTCCAAGCGCCTGTCCGATTTCCTCGATGCCCTATCGGACGAGCGCTTGTCCATCTGGACCAAAGTGAAGGCCCTGGTTGCAGTGTGGCGTTCCTAAATTGACAATACTTCGGGCGCGCTGCAAGATCAGGCTTTCCATCGCCTGTGAAGCCGTCATGAAACCAAGCCGCATCGCCACCGCAGTAGCACTTTGTTTATCCCTGCAGGGATTCGCCTGCGCCGGCAACGCGCCGATCGCGCGCGTGACACTGTATTCCGGAACGGCCACCGTGGAGCGCAGCGCCCAGGTTGCACCCGGCATGAGGGAGCTGGAAATTACCGGCCTGCCGGCCAATTTCGATACGCAGACGCTGCGCATCCAGGCTTCGCCAGGTGTGCAGGTCGGCCAGGTCGTGACGCGCGACGTGGGCCAGGCGGAAGCGGTCAGCCCGCGCGAAGCGGAGTTGGAAGCGAAGTTGCAGGCATTGGAAGACAGCCGCGACCTGCTGAATGTGGAGATCGAGTCGTCGGTCCTGGTGAAGAATTACCTCTCGAAGCTGAATGGCGGCGAGAGCGCACCGGTGCCGGTTGACGGTAAGTCGCTTGCTGCCGCCGTCGACACCATCAAGCGCGGCGGCCGCGAAGCATTGGCGCAGATCCAGCGCACCCAGGTTCAGTTGCGCGAGGTCGACAAAAAGATCAAGACAGTGCAGCGCGAACTGGAGAAGGTCCGCAGCGGTGCGCGCGACCAGCGCAGCATTACCATTGCCGTCGCGGCACAGCAGCTTGGCAGCATCCAGTTGTCCTATCAGGTGAACCGCGCGGGCTGGAAGCCGGCCTACCGGGCCTCGCTCAACTCGGCCACCTCCACCATTGAGCTGGAGCGCATGGCAGTGGTGGCGCAGAAGTCCGGCGAAGACTGGAGCGGCGTCGAGATGCGCCTGTCCACTGGCCAGCCGCGCTTGTCGCCGCAGGCGCCGGAGCCGGTGCCGCAGCGTTTGATCTATTACCCGCCACGCCCGCCTCAGGCGCCGCGCATGGCGGAGGCACCGGAGTATGCGCCGCCACCGGCTGCCGCCCCGGTGGCCGTTACCGGGGCACGCATTGCCACGGACAATTTCATCCCCCCGGTGCTGGAGACGCAAGGCACCTTCGATACCGAATTCGCTGTACCCAACCGCGTCACCCTGGCGTCCGACGGCCGCGAAATCACCTTGCCGCTGTCAACCTTGAAGGTCGCCGCCAAGCAGCGCGTGCGCGTCGTTCCGCGCCAGGCGAAGTTCGCCGTGATCACGGCGGAAGCCGAGCGCCCGGCCGGCGTCTGGTTGAGCGGGAATGTCCAGTTGTTCCGCGATGGCGGCTACGTTGGCGCCAGCCACTGGAATACCCAGTCCTCGGACAAGCTGGCGCTTTCCTTCGGCCGCGATGACCTGGTGCGCGTCACGGTGGACCGCGCCGACCAGCAGTCGGGCAGCCGCGGTTTCCTGTCGCAGCGCGGCGAGCAGCAGGTGGCCGATGTGTTCACGATCAGCAGCTTCCACAAGACGCCGGTCGAATTGCTGGTGCTGGAATCCACGCCGGTCAGCACCTCGGAAGAAATCAAAGTGAAGCAGACGTTCTCGCCGCAGCCCGGTATTGCGGCGTGGGAGCAGCGCCAGGGCGTCGTCGGTTGGGAAAAGACCCTGGCGCCGAATGAGACCGTGAAGATCAACGTCGGCTACACCATCAGCTATCCCAAAGAAGGTACAGTAGGCGGCATGCACAATTTCTGAGGACAGATCCATGACACTACCCGCCGTATTGCAAAACCTGACGCTCCCTGTCATTGCTTCGCCGATGTTCATCGCCAGCGGTCCCGCGTTGGTGGCAGCCCAGTGCAAGGCGGGCATTGTCGGCTCCTTCCCGGCGCTCAATGCGCGGCCGAAAGAGCTGCTTGATACCTGGCTGACCGACCTGCAGAAGGAACTTGCCGACTACCAGGCCGAGAATCCCGGTGTGCGCGTGGGCCCGATTGCGGTCAACCAGATCGTCCACCATTCCAATGAACGGCTGGAGCACGATGTGGAAGTATGCGTGCGCCACAAGGTGCCGATCATTATTTCCTCGCTGCGTGCACCGCCTGTGGAAATGTTGGATGCTATCCACAGCTATGGCGGCATCGTGCTGCATGACGTAATCAATATCCGCCATGCGCAGAAGGCGCTCGAATCGGGCGTCGATGGCCTGATCCTGGTCGCCAGCGGCGCGGGCGGCCATGCCGGCACGCTGTCGCCATTCGCGCTGGTGGGCGAAGTGCGGCGCTTCTTTGACGGTCCGCTTGCGCTGTCCGGTTCTATCGCCACCGGCGATGCCGTGCTGGCCGCACAGGCGATGGGCGCCGATTTTGCCTATATCGGCTCACGCTTCCTGGCGACACGGGAGTCCAACGTTACCGAGGACTATCGCGAAGCGATCATCGAATCTTCGGCGGCCGATGTTGTCTACACCAACCTGTTCACGGGTGTGCACGGCAACTACCTGAAGAAGTCGATCGTGGCGGCCGGCCTCGATCCTGAGAACCTGCCGGAATCGGACAAGACCAAAATGAGCTTCAACAGCGGTACGGCCAAGGCCTGGCGCGATATCTGGGGCGCGGGACAGGGCGTCGGCTTGATGCACGATGTGCCAACTACCGCCGAACTGGTGGAGCGCTTGAAGTCGGAATACAACGCTGCGCGCGCCCGCCTGCAGCTCCGCACGTAATAAATGCGCGCGTTTCGTAATGTTTTGTAAGCGCTCCTTGCGAGGCGCGAACGCAATCGCCGGGCTGCCGCCGCAGCTCTGTAAAGTTTTGTAAGCGGCAGCGCAGCCCTTCTGGAAAATCCTCATAGGAATCAAGGATTTGCGCCGCCGCATCGCCCGAGTTGGCGGCGCTGGTGTCACATTTTTCACGGTGTTAGCATGAATTTACTGATCGACAACACCCCGTGGAGAAGCCGCCGTGCCAACCAGCCGTATCCTGCGAGCCGCATTATTCCTGGCGCTGATTTGCACCGGCGCCGCACGCGCCGGGACCCTGGTGCTGGAGAGCTGGCGGGTTGACGACAAGGCTTTGTGGGAAACCGTGCTGCTGCCTGCGTTCGAGCGCAAGCATCCGGGCATCACGGTAAAGTTCTCGCCTACCGCTCCGACCGAATACGATACCAGCCTGGCCGCGCGCCTTGGCAATGGCACCGCCGGCGACATGCTGGCGTGCCGCCCGTTCGATACTTCGCTGCTGCTGTACCGCCGCGGCTACCTGCAGAAGCTGAACGGCAAAGCCGGCATGGAGAACTTTGCGCCTGGCTCCCTGGTGGCCTGGCAAACCGACGATGGCAAGGAGATCTTCTGCATGCCTGTCGCTTCGGTAATCCACGGCTTCCTGTACAACAAGAAGATCTTCAGGAAGCTGGGATTGGTGCCGCCCGCGACAGAGACCGAATTCTTCGGCGTACTGGATGCGGTCCGCAAGAGCCAGTACGCGCCACTGGCGCTGGGAACGGCCGACGAATGGCTGTCGAGCCAGACTGTCTTCACCAATATCGGCCCTAACTACTGGGGCGGCGAGCAGGGACGGCGTGCGCTCATCGCCGGCAAGGCCAAGTTCACCGATGCGCCTTTCGTTGCGGCCTTCGAATTCGAGGCGCGCCTGGCTGCCTACCTGGCCAAGTCCGCCCCGGTCCAGACTTACCGTGACGCCCAGCTGCTGTTCGCCCAGGGTGGCGCGGCGATCTACCCTGCCGGCTCCTGGGATATCTCCTACTTCAACCAGTTTCCGGACCTCGAACTGGGCGTGTTCGCACCCCCGGTGCAGCAGGCGGGCGACCGCTGCCAGATTTCCGACCACATGGATATCGGCATCGGCATCAACCGCAAATCGCGCAACAAGGCCGACGCCTACAAGTTCCTGGCCTGGCTGGGCTCCCAGGAGTTCGCCGACCTGTACACCAATCGCGTGATCGGTTTCTTCACGCTTTCGAACCACCTGATCGCGGTGCGCGATCCGCTGGCCAAGCAGATGGCTGCCTGGCGAACGACGTGCGATTCGAACTTCCGTCTCAACGCGCTGATCATGAACCGCGGCTTGCCGAATATGGAGAGCGAACTGTGGTCGGTAAATGCGCAGGTCCTGAACGGGAAGCTGGGAGCGCGCGAAGCGGCGGCGCGGATACAGAACGGTTTTGCGAAGTGGTATTTGCCACAGCAGCAATGATCACACTCCCCCAAGCAGTGTGTTGGCCCCGGCATGGGGAGTATGCCGGGGAATTTTTTGCAGCGCTTTAGAGACGATAAGGAAAAAGAAATGAACGGAGCACCGCTAGGAAGGAAGAAACTACCGCAGTTGATCGCGCTGATGTTCGGCACGCTGGCACTGCATAACGTGCAGGCACAAACTGCGGACGGCAATGGCGCGCTGCAGTCAGTAGAGGTTCGCGGCATCCGCGAAACGCTGAAACGCAACCTGGCCGAAAAGCGCGACGCGCTGAATGTGGTGGATTCCGTCACGGCGGAGGACCTGGGCAAGTTCCCGGACAAGAACGTGGCCGATTCCCTGCAGCGCATCCCGGGTATTTCGGTCGACCGTACCTGGGGTGAAGGCCGCGATATCTTCGTGCGCGGCACCGACAAGAACCTGAACATGACGCAGTTGAACGGCCAATCGGTGGCTTCCGCCTATTGGTGGAAGAACGATGCGCAAAGCCGCGGTTTCAACTACGATATCCTGCCGTCCGAGCTGGTCGGCAGCCTGGATGTATTCAAGAGCCCTTCCGCCGATCTCGATGAAGGCAGCATCGGCGGCCTGGTGATCGTACGCACCCGCAAGCCGCTGCAGTTCAAGAAGCCCTTCACCGCGCAGGTTTCGGCGGAAGCGACCTACAGTGACCTGCCGAAAAAAACCGACCCGCAGTTCTCCGGCCTGGTGAACTGGGTGAACGAAGCCAAGACCTTCGGCGTTCTGGTTGCCCTGAGCCGCCAGGAGCGCACGATGCGCCGCGACGGCCTGGAAAACTTCACGGACGCGACCAGGTACAACATCATCGACCAGAATGGCGCGGTCACCCCGAATGCCTACGCTTCCTGGGGCGGCGGTACGCCGATCTTCCGCCAGGACAGGGAGCGCACCACCGGCAACATCACCCTGCAACTGCGTCCGACGCCGCAATCCGACATATCGCTGAATTACCTCAATTCCGATATGAGCATGGATAACAGCAACCAGAACTACCTGTGGCAGATTGGTGGACTGGCCGATGCGAACAATAATATTCGTGTGGACAACCCGCGCTTTATCAACAACTCGGACGGCGGAAAGTCCGTGGTGGGCGGTACCGTGGGGCCGGTGAACGGCGTGTCGTTCGAACCGATCTACCGCGAAGCCTATGTGAAATCGAAGGTGCTGGACCTGGAAGGCAGCTACGACGGCGATACCTGGAGGCTGCATGCGCAGGCGGGCACGACTTCCGGTTCAGGTGGCAGCAAGCATGACCGCAATTTCTGGTTCACAGGGAATACCCGCGCCACGATCAATATCGCACCGGATACCTACGAGGTGAAATACCTCGACATGAGCCCCCTCGATCCAAGCAAACTGACGCTGCAAAGTGCGCGCGACTGGATCCGCCGCATGGAGAGCAAGGAAAACTATGGTCAGGCCGACCTGACCTTCGAGCTGGAAAACTCCTACATCAAGTCTGTCAAAGCCGGCCTGAAATACCGTGACAACAAGGTGCAGAACCGCCGCACCATCGGTACCGCCGGCCCGGGCAGCGTTGGCTGGATTCCGTACACGCTGGCCGACCTCTCGACCGGTGCATCGCCGATGATCAGCCAGGAAGCTGCAACCGCGGGCTCGTTGACACAGTTTGCCTGGGTGGATGACGCGCTGGCCGCAAGCAAGGGATTCGCCATGTACGACAAAGCCATGGTCTACAAGGAGGCCAAAGGCGAGTACTACCGCATCCAGGAAAAGATTTCAGCGGCCTATGTGCGTGCCGACTATGCATTCGACAAATGGCGAGGCGATTTCGGCGTGCGCCTGGTGCGCACCAGGCAGACTTCGGATGCTTACCAGGACCTGGATGGGACCGGCAATTATATGCTGGGCAGCGTTGGCCGCAGCTATACCGACGCGCTGCCGAACATCAACGTAGTGTACGACTTGCGCAAGGATTTGCTGCTGCGCGCCGCTGCCTCGCGCGTAATGGCCCGCAATACCTTCAGCGACCTCAGTGCCAGCACGGAGGTCAGCGGCACCACCAATGCCGCCACCGCAGGCAATCCGCTGCTCAAGCCATACCACGCCAACCAGTTCGAAATCGGCGCGGAATGGTACTTCGCGGATGCATCACTGCTGTCCGCGACCGCTTTTGCCAAGCGGCTCGACACCTTCATCTACACCTCGACGGCAATGGAGAACGTAGCCGGTGTACAGCGCCCGGTAACCCGTCCGCACAATGCCGACAACGGCGCCAAAGTGAATGGCCTGGAAATCCAGTGGCAGCAAGCGTTCGGCAGCAGCGGATTCGGCACGGTGGTCAACTACACCTACACCGACGCCAAGACCGGTGCGCTGGCAGGGGGCCGCAAGCTGAATGTGATCGGCAACTCGAAAAACCAGATGAATGCCAGCGTGTTCTACGAGAAGAACAGCTACAGCGTACGCCTCTCGTACAACTACCGCTCGAAATCCTACGGTGGCCTGAACCAGGGCGGCCAGGACGTGACCAGCGCCTACGGCCAGTGGGATGCCACCGCCAACTGGGATATCACTCCTCAGTTGAGCGTCTTCGCCAGCGCCGTCAACATCGGCAATGAGCTGATCCGCACCAACACTACCGACGGCCTGCCGGTTGGCGTGTACGAAAACGGCGCGCGTTACAGCGTCGGCCTGCGCGGCAAGTTCTGATCTGCCGCACCGCCTCTTCCCGCCGGGAGGGGGCTTCCCCTTCTTCGCCCTTTGGATTCACATGCACAAAGAACAGACCTTCGAGATGAGCGGCGCGCATGCCGCCCCTGGCGCCGGCAACGTGGCGGTCGCCATGACTTTCATTGGCCTGATGTTCTTCATCCTTGGCTGCGCCACCTGGCTGAATGGATCGCTGATCCCCTTTCTGAAGATCGCCTGCGACCTTAACAACTTCCAGTCCCTTTGGGTTACATTTGCTTTCTATATCGCCTACACCTTGATGGCACTGCCTTCCGCCGCCGTGCTGCGCCGTACCGGCTACCGGGCCGGCATGTCCATCGGATTGGCCGTGATGGCGTTCGGTGCAGTCCTGTTCATTCCAGCTGCACGGGCGGCGTCGTACCCGCTATTCCTGCTCGCGCTTTTCACGCTGGCCAGCGGCATGACGTTGATGCAGACGGCAATCAACCCCTACATCGTCTGCATCGGGGCGCGCGAGAGTGCCGCTACCCGGATCAGCATCATGGGTTTGTTCAACAAGACAGCGGGCGTACTGGTGCCGCTGGCGTTCAGCGGCATGATGCTGTCCGATTTTGGCAGCTATTCGGACGCGACGCTGGCCGCCATGAGTCCGGCCGACAGTACGCTGCTGCGCAGCCAGCTCGCGCAACGCCTGGTGCTGCCCTATGGCCTGATGGCCGCCGGCTTGCTGGCGATGGCGGCCATCGTGCGCTTTGCTCCGCTGCGTGAGATTCCGGGGCAGCAGGCCGGCAGCGGCGCAAGTGCCTCGCGCTGGGGCGTGCTTCAATTCCCGCAGTTGGTGCTGGGGGCGCTGGCGCTGTTCGTCTATGTCGGCGTAGAAGTGATCGCTGGCGATACCATCGGTTTGTACGGGCATAGCCTGCATGTCGACAATTTCGGCATTCTCACCTCCTACACCATGGGCTTCATGGTGGCTGGCTATATCGTCGGCATCGTCGCAATTCCGCGCTGGCTGTCGCAAAAGCACGCGCTGCTGCTGTCTGCGGTGTTCGGTATCGCGTTCTCGCTGGGCGTGATCCAGGGTTCCGCCACCAGTAGCAGCCTGTCGCAGGCGATGCTGGGCGCATTTGGCGTTCCCGCGGTACCGGACACCGTGATGTTCCTTGCCATGCTGGGCTTCGCCAATGCGCTCGTGTGGCCGGCAATCTGGCCGCTGGCGCTGGAAGGCCTGGGACGCTATACCGCCAGTGGCTCGGCCCTGCTGATCATGGGCATCGCAGGCGGTGCACTTTTGCCCATGTTGTATGGGCACTTGTCCGACGTTTCAGGTTCTCAGGCAGCATACTGGCTGCTGCTGCCTTGCTACGCCCTGATCCTGTTCTATGCCATAAAAGGACACAAAATGACTTCATGGAGATAGAATTGCCGGATCGTTATCTGCTGGAGTAGTAGGTGCACAAGTCCCACCGGCGTTTGCAGATCGCGCGCCTGGCGCGCGTGTTCTCACTTCCCCTGATGCTGATGTCATTGCCAGTCCACGCGGCGGCGCCTTCCTTACAGGTGCTGCACTGGTGGACTTCGGCCGGGGAGCGCCACGCCGCCAATGTACTGGCGGCGCGTCTGGGGGATGACGGGATCACCTGGCAGGATGCGGCGATTCCCGGGGGCGCCGGCCTCGGCGCCGGCAAAGTGTTGCGCAGCCGGGTGCTGGCCGGCAACGCGCCGGATGCCACGCAGATCATCGGTGTTTCCATCGGTGAGTGGGCGGAACTTGGCCTGCTGCTTGAACTCGATAGCGTCGCCAATGCCGGCAACTGGAACAAGGCGTTATTCCCCACTGTGCGTGAACTGGTTCGCCATCGCGGCCACGTGGTCGCTGCGCCGCTCGGCATCCATCGCATCAATACCCTGTTCTACAACCGCAAGCTGTTCGAGCGGCTCAATTTGGCGCCGCCCGCAACCTGGCCTGAATTCGAGAAGGCGGCGCGCCAGCTGCGCGCTGCAGGCGTGGCCCCGCTGGTCCAGAGCAGCGAACCGTGGCAGGTTGCCACCTTGTTCGAAAACCTGCTGTTGGCGAGCGGCGGACCGGAGTACTATCGCGAGCTGTTCGTGCGCCAAAGCCCGCACGCGGCCGCTGACCAGCGCCTGGCGCAGGCCTTGCAGCGCCTGCGCGCCATGAAGGCCTGGATGCTCAACCCGTCGGATGAGCAGCCATGGACCGAGGCCGTCAAACGTTTCTCGCGCGGCGAAGCCGCAATGTTCGTGATGGGCGATTGGGCGAAGGCGGAATTGAATGAGCTTGGCCAGTCGATCGACACGGACTTTTCCTGCGTGCCGCTGCCCGGAACGGACAACCATCACCTCTACAGCGTGGATACGCTGGCCATGTTCGTCAACGATTACAGCCGCCAGGCTGCCCAGGAAAAGCTGGCGAAGGCCGTGATGTCGCCGCTCGCACAACAGCAGTACAGCGCCGCCAAGGGCTCCGTGCCGGTGCGCCGCGATGCCAATCCTGCCGTGATGGACAGCTGCGCCCGTTCCTCCTGGCGCAGCTTCGCCAAAGGCGCGGCAGCGCAGGCGCCCAGCCTGGTGCATCGCATGGCGGCCGACGAGGAAAGCCGCGACGCCATCATCGCCGAACTGCACCGCTTCTATATGGATGATGGCGTAACGGCTGCGGAAACGCAGCGCCGGCTGGCCAGTCTCCTTCGCACCCTGAACCTGCGCTCGCACAAACAGCAAGGAAGCCAACATGCCACGCAAGATACTGATCGTCGATGACGACCAAAAGACCCGGCTGCTGCTCAAGACCTACCTGGAGAAGAACCAGTACGAGGTGATCCTTGCCCATAATGGCGAGAGCTTCCTGGCCGAACTGCACGCGCAAGCCGATCAACTGTCGCTGGTGATCCTCGACGTGATGCTGCCGGATACCGACGGGTTCGCCCTGTGCCGCATTGTGCGCCAGCGCTCCAACCTGCCGATCATCATGCTGACCGCCAGTTCGGACGAAACCGACCGCGTCGTGGGCCTTGAGCTAGGCGCCGACGACTATATCGCCAAGCCGTACAGCCCACGCGAACTGCTGGCGCGCATCAAGGCGATCCTGCGCCGCGCTGGCGCCGATCCGGCCCCGACGGTGCGCGCCTACCACTTCAACGGCTTCACGCTGGACCTGGCGGAACGCACCGTCGTCGATAGCGATGGCGTGCCCCTGGCTTTGACCGGACTCGATTTCCAGCTACTCAAGTATTTTGTCGAGCATCCCGGCGCGGTCCTGGACCGCAGCCTGTTGTGCGAGGAAACGCGCGGCCGCGACTCGGGCCCGCTCGACCGTTCACTGGACGTGCAAATCAGCCGCCTGCGGCTGCGTCTCAACGATGATGGCAAGCAGCCCATGCTGATCAAGACTGTGCGCGGCGCCGGTTATGTGTTCTCCGCCACGGTGGCGGTGACGCATGCGTAAGCTTTGGCCGCAATCGCTGCTGGCGCGCCTGTCGCTGGTGATGGTGGCGGGACTGCTCCTGACGCAGGTGGCGGTCAGCTCACTGTGGGCCTTGCAGCTACGCGATAAGACACAGGCGGACGTGAAATCGGCCGCGCAATACCTGGGGCAGGGCGCTGCCAGCTCTATCCGCTTCTTTCGCAGCCTGCCGCCAAGCTACCGCAGCCTGTTGATCCAGCAGTTCCGGGAGATGGGGGGAACGCGATTCTACGTAGCCCTGAATCGCGGCGAGGTCGAGGTACAGCAGATCGAATCGAATGCACTGGCGCAAACGGCGCTCGGCTCGCTGGAGGCCACGCTGCGCAAGGACCTGGCGGGGGACAACCGCTTGCGGCTGGACTTTGCCTGGCCCGACCAGCTGACCGTATCGCCCGGCGGGGTGCGCCTAGGCGACCTGCCGGAAGCGTGGGTGCGCCACATCCTCTTGCCTAAGCCCGACCCGGCCCCGATCCTCGTCATCCAGACCGAACTCGAACCGGGCAATTGGTTATACCTCGCCACCTTGATGCCCAATCCTTATTTCCTGAACAGCAATGATCCCCTGTCGCCGGACAAGCTGGTGGTGCAGGGCGTATCGCTGGCCGTGCTGTTGCTGTTGTCGTTCCTGGTAGTGCGCTCGATCACACGGCCGCTGGCCGCGCTGTCCGACGCGGCCGAAGCATTCGGCAAGGACGAACACGCGCCTGCCTTGCCGGAATCGGGCAGCCGCGAGTTCGTCAACACAGCGCGTGCGTTCAGCGCCATGCGCGAGCGCATCGCCAAATACATCAAGGACCGCGAGCGCTTGTTCATCTCCATTTCGCACGACCTGCGCACGCCGATTACGCGCCTGAAGCTGCGCGCCGAACTGCTCGACGACGATGCGCTGCGTGGCGAGTTCGAAGAAGACCTGGATGAACTGGACATGATGGTCAAGGGCGCGCTGCAATGTGTGAAGGACAGCGACATCCATGAAAACCCAACCGAAGTAAAGCTGGATCCACTGATCCGCCGCCTGGTGCGCAGCGCAGAACTGGCGGGACATAGCGTTGAATACCATGAAAGCGGCGCCGCGGTGCGCGGCAAGCCCCTGGCGCTCAAACGCGCGATCGGGAATCTGCTGGACAACGCCTTGTTCTACGGCGAACGTGCGCAGGTCAGCGTGTATGCGCTGCAAGGATGGACCGAAATCGCGGTGCGCGACCACGGTCCCGGCGTGCCGGAGGAAGCGATACCAAGCTTGCTCGAGCCTTATGTGCGCCTGTCCCATGGCCGCGAGCGCAACGATGCGGGCATGGGACTTGGACTTGGTATCGCCCGGGGAATTGTGGAAAGCCATGGTGGCCAGCTGAAGCTGGCCAATCACCCTGAGGGGGGCCTGAATGCCGTGATCCGGCTCCCGGCCTGAATTCAGCCTTTGCTCAGGTCCGCCGGATTGATCGCCCACAAGCCTGGCAGGTTGCGCCAGTAACCATAAGCATCCATGCCAAAGCCGACCACGAAGCGGTTCGGAATGGTCAGGCCGACCAGGTCGGCCTTCACCGGCTTGGTTTTGCCGATATCCTTGTCGCAGAAGACGGCGATGATCACCTCCTTGGCGCCCATCTCCAGCAGGCGTTCCTTGACGTGGGCCAGGGTTTCGCCTTCGTCGAGAATGTCATCGAGCACGATCACGGTGCGACCGGAAACGGTCGGGCGCGGAACAACTTTCCACACTACCTTGCCGCCCTGGTCTTCGTCGCCGTAACGGCTGACGTGGATGTAGTCGAATTCGAGCGGGAAGGTCAGTTGCGGCAGGATGTTGCCGGTGAAGACGACGGCGCCGCCCATCACGCCGAGCACCAGGGGAAACTCCTGTTTGGACGGATCGCCAAAGCGGTCGTTCAGCGTGTCGGCCATGCGGCTGACCGCCACCTGCACCGAATTTTTGTCGAAGAGCTCTTCTGCGTTCTGGAGAAGGGCGCGTGCGCGGTTGTGGTGAAAGTCTTGCATGATGTTTCTGAGGCAGGTCAAGAATGGTTCAATTATCCCGCCAATCCGCTGCCTGCCCTAGGAACAGTTGGATTTATGCCACATGCTGCGGCATCTCAACTGTAATCGCGCACATCGTCGATGATCTTGCCGTCATTTGGCAAACTGCCGCGCGGCGCAAAACACACTTCGCCGCGCAGTTTGGTGATGTCGCGGATGGTGGCGACGATTTCGGTGGCCTGAGCCGGCAGGGCGGGGTCGTCGGTCTCGCAGTGCAGCGTCATGACTTCGTCCGCGATCTTGCCGGAAACGACCAGGCGCGCCTTGCCCATGCCGGGATGGCGGCGCGCGATCTCATGCACCTGCGATGGGTGGACGAACATGGCGCGCACCTTGGTGGTCTGGTCGGCGCGGCCCAGCCAGCCCTTGATACGGGTGTTGGTACGGCCGCAGGCCGATGGAGCGGCATCCGTCAGTACGGCCGACAGGTCGCCGGTGGCAAAACGGATCAGGGGATAGTCAGGGTTGAATAACGTGACAACAACTTCGCCGACTTCGCCCGGCACCACAGGCTCGCCGGATCCGGGGCGCACGATTTCCAGCAACACGTCTTCGTCCAGCACCATGCCGGGATTAAGCTTGCCGTTGGCGCGTGTTTCGTAAGCGATGCTGCCGATGTCGGCGGAGGCATAAGTGGAAATCACTTCCGGTACACCATGCTCGGCGAACCATTGGCGCAGCGATTCAGGCAGCGCTTCGGCGCCCATCATCGCGCGTTTGACGCTGCTGATGTCAGCGCCCATCTCCGCGGCCTTCTCGATGATGATCTTCAGGAAGGAGGGCGTGCCGATATAGGTATCCGGGCGCAGTTCCGTCATGGCCTGCACCTGCAACTCGGTCTGGCCGGCGCCGGCCGGGATCACTGTGCAGCCAATGCGTGCGGCGCCGCCCTCCACCATGAAGGCCGCAGGCGTGAAGTGGTAGGAGAAGCAGTTTTGCACCAGGCAGCCGGGGCGCACGCCGGTGGCGAACATGGGACGCGAGAAGCGCCACCAGTCGATCGATCGGCCTTCCGGGTCGAAAATCGGGCCGGGGGACATGAAAATGCGTCCCAGCCCGCCTGCCGGGGTGCTGTTCAGGCCACCAAAAGGACGTTGCTGCGCTTGCAATGCCTTCAGGTCGGACTTGCGCGTAACCGGCAGTTGCGCCAGCGCCTCGCGGCTGTTGATGCGCGCAGCGTCGATGCCGGACAGGATGCGCGCCCAGCCCGGCGCCGATTGCGCCTGGGCCACCAACAGCGGCAGGCGTTCCATCAGATCGCGTTCGCGCTCGGCGTGCGGGCGCGTCTCGAGGCGGTCCAGGGTCTCGGCCATCATGCCGCTCCTTCAATCTCGCGTTGCAGCTTCTTGGTCAGCTTTTCGAACACCAGCTCGTGCGAGCGCCTGATCAGCGCTTTGGCTTCCGCATCCGCCAGCTTGGACAGGTCCTGCACCATGACCCATTTGGCGCGGGCCAGGTAGGGCGCGGGGATGATGCCTTCGCGGTCCGTCAACTCCAGGAAGCGCTCGTCGTCCACCTTGAAGCTGATCGACTTTTCCTTTTCCTTGGCATCCATCACGGCAAACATCTTTTCGCCGACCGAGAACACCAGGTTGCATTCCCACTTGATGTCTTCGGTGGTGCCGGGAAGCGCGCGGCAGAATTCTTTTGCTTTGTTCAGGTTCATTTTCTGTTTAGGCTAACCAGCGTTTGCGCCGGCGGTAGAATTTCATGTCGCGGAAGCTCTTGCGGCCGGCGCCGGACATGCCGAGGTAGAACTCCTTGACGTCTTCATTGTTGGCCAGTTCGCTGGCCTCGCCTTCCATCACCACCCGGCCGTTCTCGAGGATATAGCCGAAGTCCGCGTAGCGCAGTGCCACGTTGGTGTTCTGTTCCGCCAGCAGGAAAGACACGTTCTCCTTGGCGTTCAGGTCTTTGACGATGCCGAAGATCTCCTCCACGATTTGCGGCGCTATGCCCATCGAAGGCTCGTCCAGCAGAATCATGGAGGGTTTGGCCATCAGCGCGCGGCCAATGGCGCACATCTGCTGTTCGCCGCCGGAGGTGTAGCCCGCCTGGCTGTTGCGACGTTCGCGCAGGCGAGGGAAGTAGTGGTAGACCTTGTCCAGCGATTCCTTCATTTCGCCGCGCGATGCGCTGCGCGTATAAGCCCCTGTCAGCAAATTCTCCTCGATGGTCAGGTGGCCGAAGCAGTGACGGCCTTCCATCACTTGCGACAACCCGCGCTTGACCAGCTCGTTGGGCGTGAGCTGGTCGATGCGTTCACCCTTGAATTGCACCTCGCCCTTGGTGACGTCGCCGCGCTCACCGCGCAGCAGGGTGGAGATGGTCTTCAGCGTGGTCGACTTGCCGGCGCCGTTGGCGCCCAGCAGGGCAACGATCTTGCCCTGAGGGACCTGCAGCGACACGCCTTTCAGCACCAGGATCACGTGGTCATAAATGACCTCGATGTTGTTTACCGACAGGTAGCTCATTAGCTTCTCCGCATTGGCCATCACTTCGCGCAAGCAGGCGTGATCTTCTTCTCGGCAGCGTACTTGGTCGAAGATTCGTCTACCAGCTTGCGCAGCAAGGCTTTATCCCCTATCACCCAGTTCGGGGTGACAGCCTTCCAGGCCTTGCCGTCCCATTGCTGGACCTTGACGGCGCCCGAGCCCTCATGGTCTTCGCAGGACGTCTTCACGGTCGGGAACATATTGTGGACGCCCAGCACCTTTTGCCGCGCTTCGTCGATATTCAGGTTCTCCAGGCCCCAGCGCAGTTGTTCGCCGTTGACCGGCTTGCCCTTGCCAAACTTCTCCTGGGCGGCACGCATGGCTTCCACATACATGACGCCGGCCGTCAGGCCGCGCATGTGGTAGACGGAGCCGATGCGGCCCTGGTCGGCCAGGTTGCCCTTGCCGCCGGCGTAGACCTTCTTGCGCAGCTCGTCCAGCAGCGGGTAGTTGCCAGGGGTATTGAAGGTCATCGAGGTATAGCCCTTGGCCGCTTCGCCCGAAGGCACGGTATCCTCCTCGGAGCCGGCCCACCATACGCCCAGCATCTTCTCGCGCGGGAAGCCGTTGCGCTGCGCGGTCTTGATGGCGACGGAGTTCATCACGCCCCAGCCCCACAGGATCACGTAATCAGGCCTGGCCTGGCGGATTTGCAGCCATTGCGATTGCTGCTCGCTGCCTGGCGGTGCCACCGGGATCTTGATCAGTTCAAAGCCATACTGGCCGGACATTGCCTCCAGGACCGGCAGCGGTTCCTTGCCGAAAGCCGAGTCGTGATAGAGGTGCACGATCTTCTTGCCTTTCAGCTTGTCCATGCCGCCGCTCTTGTCGCCCAGGTACTTGATCATGCCGGCCGCCTGGCTCCAGTAATTGGTAATCAGCGGGAAGACATAGGGGAAGACCTTGCCGTTGGCGGCGTCGGAGCGGCCATAGCCCAGGGTGGTCATCGGGATCTTGTCCTGCGGGATGCGGTCCAGGATGCCGTAGGCGATGCCGGTGGACAGGGGTTCGACCACGGTAGCGCCGCCGTTCTTGGTTTTCAGGCGCTCATAGCATTCGACGCCGCGCGATGGGTTGTATTCGGTCTCGCATTCTTCCCAGCTGATTTTGACGCCATTGACGCCGCCATTGGCATTGACCAGGTTGAAGTAGTCGATGATACCGCCATAAAAGCCGGAGCCGCCCGCCGCATAGGGACCGACGCGATAGGAGGGCAGGGCGACGAATTGGTCGGCTGGTTGTGCCCAAGCGCTGCCGGCGACGATGCTGCTAGCTGCGGCAATGCCAAGTACGAACGATTTCATGTGATGTCTCCAGTTTTGTAGTTGCCGCTCAGTGGGGGAAAGGCCACAGGCGGAGTTTCTCTTTACCGATTTGCCACAAACGCGCCAGACCGTGGGGTTCCACGATCAGGAAGAAAATGATCAGGGCGCCGAAAACCATCAGCTCGAGGTTCGATGCCACGGTGGTTGGCAGCGCCAGGCCGTGCGCGACGATGTTCAGGAATACCGGCAGCAGCACGATGAAGGCGGAGCCGAGGAAGGAGCCGAGCACCGAGCCGACGCCGCCGATGATGATCATGAACAGGATGCGGAAGGACAGGTCCAGGTTGTAGGCTTCCGGCTCCACGGTGCCGAGGTAGGCGAAGGCGTACAGCGCGCCGGCGACGCCGCAATAGAAGGAGCTGACCGCAAACGCCAGCAGCTTGGTGCGCATCAGGCGGATGCCGATCACCTCCGCCGCCACGTCCATGTCGCGCACCGCCATCCAGGAGCGGCCGACGTTGGAGCGGATCATGTTCTTCGCCAGCAGGGCCATGATGGCTACCACGGCCAGCACCAGGAGGTATTTGCGTGCCGGGGTGTCAAACGCATAGCCGAAGATTTCCATCTTTTGCGCGGTGATCACGCCGGAGGAGCTGGAATTCGTCAGCCAGCCGATCTTGGTCAGGCACCAGACGACGAAGAACTGCGTCGCCAGCGTAGAGGCGGCCAGGTAGAAGCCGCGTATGCGCAGAGAGGGCAGGCCAAAAGCCATGCCGACCATGGCGGCGCACAGTCCGCCCAGCACAAACGCCAGCAGCACCGGAATGCCGGGGATACGCAGCATGAAGTTATAAGCCGCGAATGCACCGACCGCCATGAAGGCGGCGGTGCCGAGCGAAAGCTGGCCGGCATAGCCGGTCAGGATGTTCAGCCCCAATGCCGCCAGCGCAAAGATCAGGAAGGGAATGAAAATGGCCGACAGCATGTAAGGCGACGACACCAGCGGCAACACCAGCAGTGCGATGGCCAGCGTGGCGAGCAGCGCGATACGGTCCTGGCGGATCGGCAGGATCTGGCCGTCCGCCTCGTAGCTGGTTTTGAATTGTCCTGCTTCGCGGTAGAACATCGCTCAGATCCTCCGGATGATTTTTTCGCCGAACAGCCCTTCCGGGCGCACCAGCAGGAACAACAGGGCCAGCACATAAGGGAACCAGCCTTCGATACCGCCGCCGACATGCGGGCCGATATAGACTTCGGCCAGTTTTTCCGAGGCGCCGATGATCAGGCCGCCGACGATGGCGCCCGGAACCGAGGTGAAGCCGCCCAGGATCAGCACCGGCAGTGCCTTCAGCGCGATGAAGGTCAGCGCGAACTGGACGCCATTGCGTGCGCCCCACAGCAAGCCTGCCACCAGTGCCACCATGCCAGCCACCGCCCACAGGATGCCCCAGATGCGCTGCAGGGGAATGCCTACCGCCTGCGCTGCCTGGTGGTCGTCTGCCACAGCGCGCAGCGCACGGCCCACCTTGGTCTTGGCGAACATCAGGGCCAGCGCGGCGACCATCACGGCGCAGATAGCGGCCGCGGTGAGGTCGAACTTCGAGACGATGATGTTGAACTTTTGCATCAGGTACTCGCTAGGCACATCCTCGATGGGAATTTCCAGCTTGTGCACCTGCGAGCCCCAGATCAGTTGCGCCAGTCCCTCGATGAAGAAGGCCAGGCCGATGGTGGCCATGAAGAGCGTGATTTCAGGCTGGTTGACCAGCGGCCGCAGCACCACGCGTTCGATTGCCAGGCCGAGGATGATCATCGCCAGTATCGTGGCCGGAATCGCCAGCCAGAGCGAGAGCCCGAACTTGTCCATGAAGCCGACAGTGGTCAGCGCGGCAAAGAACACCATCGCGCCCTGCGCAAAATTGAACACACCGGAAGCCTTGTAGATCAACACGAAGCCGATCGCCACCAGCGCGTACATCACGCCCGACAGCAGCCCGCCGATCAGCACTTCTGCAAAAAAAGTGATATCCATTTAGTGGGCCACTCCGAGGTAAGCGTCGATCACATCCTGGTTGGTGCGGACTTCATCCGGCGTGCCGTCGCCGATCTTCTTGCCGTAATCGAGCACCACGACGCGGTCGGAAATATCCATCACCACGCCCATATCGTGCTCGATCAGCACGATGGTGGTGCCGAACTGTTCGTTCACGTCGAGGATGAAGCGGCACATGTCCTGCTTTTCTTCCACGTTCATGCCGGCCATCGGCTCGTCCAGCAGCAGGATTTGCGGTTCGGCAGCCAGCGCGCGGCCCAGCTCCACACGCTTCTGCAGGCCATATGGCAGGCGGCCCACCGGCGTCTTGCGGATATGCTGGATCTCGAGAAAGTCGATGACCTCCTCGCATTTGCGGCGATGTTCGATCTCTTCGCGCCGCGCCGGCCCCCAGTACAGCGCCTGCAGCAGGAAGTTCGATTTCATCTTCAGGTTACGGCCGGTCATGATGTTGTCGAGCACAGTCATGCCCTTGAACAGCGCGATATTCTGGAAAGTGCGCGCGATGCCCGACTTGGCAGCAGCGTAGCAATCCATATTCTTGCGATGCTCGCCGCGATAAATGATTTCGCCCTGCTGCGGCCGGTAAACGCCGTTGATCACGTTCAGCATCGAGCTTTTGCCCGCGCCGTTCGGGCCGATGATGGCGCGGATCTCATGCTCGCGCACATCGAAAGAGATATTGGTCAGCGCCTTCACCCCGCCGAACGACAGCGAGATATTGCGCAGGTCCAGGATCACGTCGCCGATCTTGCGGCCAGCGGTGATGGCTTCCGGTTCATTCATTTGCATGGTGGCTTCCCCGCTTATGCTGCCTTGAGGTCCACGATCCGCAGGTCAGCTGCCACCATACCGGTGCGCCCGTCCTCGAATTTGACCTGGGTTTCGATATATTGCGAAGCCTTGCCGCCGTACAGCGCCTCGATCAGCACTGCATACTTCTCGGCGATGAACTTGCGGCGCACCTTGCGGGTACGGGTCAGTTCATCATCGTCAGGGTCGAGCTCCTTGTGCAGCACCAGGAAACGGTGGACCTGGGTTTCCGCCATCAATGCCTCCTGTGCCAGGTCGGCATTGACCTTTTCCACGCATTCCTTAACCAGCGCATAGGTCTGTTCATGCGCCGCCAGGTCGGTATAGCCGGAGTAGGCAATGCCGCGCCGTTCGGCCCAGTTGCCCACTGCCTCCATGTCGATGTTAATGAAGGCTGTCACCTTGTCGCGCTCATGGCCAAAGGCCACGGCTTCCTTAATGAAGGGGAAGAACTTCAGTTTGTTCTCGATGTAGTTTGGCGCGAAGATGGCGCCATTGTTCATCTTGCCCACGTCTGCCGCGCGGTCGATGATGCGCAGGTGGCCGTCGTTGTCGAAAATGCCGGCGTCGCCCGTGTGGAAATAGCCTTCGCCGTCAATCGCCTCAGCCGTGGCATCGGGACGCTTGTAATAGCAGTGCATCAACGTCGGCGACTTGACCAGCACCTCGCCGTTCTGCGCCAGCTTCACCTCCACACCAGGCGCCGGTTTGCCGACCGAGTCAAATTTGATTTCGCCATCCGGCTGGAGGCAGATGTAAGCGCAGGTTTCCGTCGAACCGTAGAACTGCTTCAGGTTGACGCCGATGGAGCGATAGAAGCGGAACAGGTCGGGCCCGATTGCGGCGCCGGCCGTATAAGCCACGCGGATGCGCGACATGCCCAGCACATTGCGCAGCGGTCCATACACCAGCACATTGCCGATGGCATAGCTGATACGGTCGCCCAGCGGCACCTGCCTGCCGTCGAGGATGTCTGAGCCCACCCGGCGCGCCACGTCCATGAAGTGATGGAACATCCTGCGCTTGATGGCACCCGCATCTTCCATGCGGATCATCACCTGCGTCAGCATGTTCTCGAAAATGCGCGGCGGCGCAAAGTAGTAGGAAGGTCCGATCTCGCGCAAGTCGGTGGTGACAGTGTCCGACGATTCCGGGCAGTTGACGGTAAAGCCGGCGGTCAGCGCCTGCGCAAAGGAGAACAGGCAATCGCCCACCCACGCCATCGGCAGGTAAGACAGGACGTTTTCTTGGTCGGTCAGCTTGTCGAAGCTGATGCCGCCAATCGCCGCCGATAGCAGAGCCTTATGGGTCTGGCACACGCCCTTCGGCTTGCCGGTCGTGCCGGATGTGTACAGGATGATCGCGTTATCGCTTTCCTTGCCTTCTGCGATCGACGCTTCGTAGAAACCGGGATGTGCCTTGTCGTATTCACGCCCCAGTTGCTGCAGGCGCGCATACGACATCAACTGCTGGTGCGTGTAATTGCGCATGCCCCGCTCGTCTTCGTAAGCGATATGCGCGATCCCCGGGCATTGTTCGCACAGGTCGAGCAGCTTGTCGACCTGCTCCTGGTCCTCGACGATGGCGTACTGGATCTCGGCGTTCTCCAGCACGAAGGCCAGGTCGGCAGCCGGAGCATCCTGGTACATCGGCACGGGCACGCCGCCCAGGCACTGCGCCGCCAGCATCGACCAATACAGGCGAGGGCGGTTATCGCCGATGATGGCCAGGTTCATGCCGCGCTGGAAGCCGATCGCGGCCAGCCCGCACGCCAGCGCGCGCACTTCGGCATTCACTTGCTGCCAGTCCCAGGTCTGCCAGATGCCCAGGTCCTTTTCACGGAACGCAGGCTTGTGCGGCCGCTCCTTGCCATGCTGAAGCAGCCTGCGAGGGAAGGTCGTCAGATTTTCCTGCACGGTGTCTCCTTGGATTTTTAGGTGCCTATGGCTTTTTGTGTGATGATATTAGCGTGAGCTATGTCGCAAAGTTGTCATTTCAAAGACAATTCGTCGACTTTTGATGGTGCGACGCAACAATGAAACCAGAACCCAGCCTGATCGAAGCCATACGCAGTTCCACCTGGGCGCCCGTGCTCACAGAGGAGCAACGGGCACGCGTGGAGGCCACCTGCTACGAGGAATTTATCCCCAAGGGCGGCTATGTTTGCCATAAAGGCGAAATTGTCGATAATTGGATCGGCATTATTTCGGGCATGGTGAAAATGAATAATTTTTCGCCAAACGGAAAAAGCGTCACATTTACTGGAGTGCCGCCTGGCGGCTGGTTTGGCGAAGGTTCATTACTCAAGGATGAACGCCGCCGGTATGACGCCATGACCCTGCGCGACAGCCGCATTGCACGCATGCCTGCCGTCACCTTCCACTACCTGCTCGAGAATAGCCTACCCTTCACCCGCTTCCTCTTGATGCAGCTCAACGAACGTTTGGGTCAATTCATCGGCATGGTGGAAAACGAGCGCTTGCTGGACCCGGACACGCGCGTTGCACGGTGCCTGGCGTCACTATTTAATTCTCACCTGTATCCCGGTATTGAACGGCTGGTCCAGATTTCGCAGGAGGAAGTTGGCCTGCTGTCGGGCGCCTCGCGCCAGCGCGCCAACCAGGCCCTGCAAGTCCTCGAAAAGCAGGGCCTGTTGCGTGTGGACTACGGCGGCATTCGTATCCTTGACCTGGAAGGGCTGCGCCGTTTCGAGGCCTAAGCAGAATATCGCCCGTCGCCATTTGCGCACGGACGCTGAAGTAGTGCAGCATTCCCCGCCACCGATGAGTATAATAAGTTTGCATATTTACAACTTCAGCGGAGTTTGCCATGCGTTCACTGCCTGCCCTCTTCCTGTTTGTGATGTTCCTGTGCGCCGCCGCTTCGGCGCAGTCCGCAAAACAATACGAGTTCTATGTGGTGGGCGATCCGGCCAATGTGACGCGGCCGCAACCGGCCCAGCCTGCGCTGGTGCTGATGGGGGGAGGAACCGATGTCGATGACGCCTTCCGCTGGATGATCCAAAAGGCTGGCGGCGGCAATTTCGTGGTGATCCGCGCCAGCGGTACGGATGCTTACAACCCCTACATTTACGCCTTCGGCAATGGGGTAACTTCGGTGGAGACCCTGGTCATTCCCAGCCGCGCGGCAGCCAACGACCCCTTCGTGCTGGAGCGGGTCCGCAATGCCGAGGCGCTGTGGATAGCAGGTGGCGACCAGGCCAATTATTGGGAAGACTGGAAGGACACCCCGCTGCAAGCCGCAATCCAGGGACTGGCCAACAAGAATATCCCGATCGGCGGCACCAGCGCCGGCTTGGCTGTGATGAGCCAGTATGTGTTCAATGCCTTGAACGGGTCGATCACTTCGCCGCAGGCGCTGGCCAACCCATACGACAGGTCGGTCTCGCTCGGGCGCGACTTCCTGGCCCTGTCCGGCATGGGCAATATGATCTCCGATATGCACCTGGACTCGCGGGACCGTATGGGCCGCCTGGTGACCTTCATGGCGCGCATCGTGAACGATGGCTGGACACCCATGACGCACGGCATCGGCATCGATGTCGAAACCGCATTGCTGGTGGAAAGCGGCAACGCCACGCGTGTCGGCAGCGGATCCGCATACTTCCTTAACACCGTCGGGGTGCCGGAAGTCTGCAAGCCGAAGACCCCGCTCACCTATCGCAATGTTGGTGTGCAACGCCTGTCCGGTGCCGGCAGCTTCAGCCTGACCAATTGGGCCAGCTACAACAACGCTACAGTCAACTACCGTATCTCAGCCATTAACGGCGTGTTGAGCTCGACCCAGCCAGGAGGTTCAGCTTACTAAGTAACGCGCGTTCCCGAACAGACCAGCCCCCGCAGCCGGGGGCATGCTGGACGTACCTGATCTGTATCGGAGGACATCATGAACTTTCCAATCAGAACTGCGCTGGCGACTCTTATCGCCCTCTTCAGCGCGCAAGCCTTTGCCCAAATCACGCTTTATCCACGCGAAGGCTGGCGTGGCCGCCCAGTGAATGTCACGCGCTCGATCAACGACCTGCGTAATGCCGGTTTCGACAACCGCGCATCGTCCGCTGTGGTTGAGCGCGGCCGCTGGGAGGTTTGCCCATTGCCCAACTTCCAGGGCGAATGCAGGATTTTGCGGCGGGGCAGCTATGAATCGCTGGAAGGCATGGGACTGGACGACAATATCTCCTCGATCCGCGCGGTGCCGCCACGCCGGCGTGTGGATGAAATGGCATATGCACCTGATCCGGTGCCCCGGCCAAGCTACGAATACCGCATGCGGCCGAGCGAGCGAGTATACGAAGCCCCGATTACTTCCGCCCGCGCTGTGGTCGGTCCGCCCGAACAGCGCTGCTGGGTTGAACGGCAGCAGGTTGATGCCTCGGGCGGCAGCGGCACGGCCGGCGCTATTGCCGGTGCATTGATCGGTGGCGTGCTGGGGCACCAGGTAGGCAGCGGTTCCGGCCGCGATCTTGCGACTGTTGGGGGCGCGATTGCCGGTGCGGCTGTCGGTTCCAACGTTGGGCGCAATACCGGCAACCAGTACGCCCAGAACGTCCAGCGCTGCGAGTCGATTCCGAGCCGTACCCCGCAGTATTGGGACGTGACCTATGATTTCCGCGGTACCGAACACCGTGCCCAGCTCTCGTCGGAGCCGGGCCGCACCATCACGGTTAACCGTGACGGCGTGCCGCGGATGTAGCGGAACTAGCGCTGCTCGGCCAGCGTGGCGTGGAATAGCTGGTTCAGTTCGGCATTGACATCGTTGCTTCGGAAGCGGACCACGTCCGGCCGTTCAAGGCGGATGAGTTCCGCTTCAATAAAGCGGTTCAGGCATGGGACGGGCTCGGACAGTCCCATTTCCGGCGCGGCTTTCTTTTTCTCCAGCAGCGTCGCAATGGCGTCCAGGAGTTGCGCCTCGCCCTCCAGCAAATGCAGTAGTTTGTCAAACTCAATCGGCGCCGGTGTGCCATACCGTTCAAGCCAGCGCACAGCCAACAGTGGGCGCAGCACGTAAAAGTACTTCTTCAGGGGCACCATATCGGCGCGCAAATAGCCGCGATAGTTGGTTTTCGCCATGCTGCGGTAGTGGTAGGTTCGGCAGCAGCGCCCGCGCCCCGTCAGCGAAACCGCCATGCGAACGGTACAGGATCGGCGACTGGATCCACTCCACGAATGCTGGATTCGAACGGCGGAACAAGCGTAGCGCTTTGCGGAGATCCCAGCCGTTGATGTCGATCTCATCGACAATCCTGTATTCGATGACGTCGCGTTTCTCTTCCAGGTCGACCGCAACGTACCAGTCGCGTGGATGCGCGTAAATAAAGCGCACGTCGTAATCGCTATTCGGCGAGGCAAAACCCCAGGCGCGGCTGCCCGATTCTACTGCCAGTAAAACACGCACATTATGTTCGGCTTCCGCAGCCGCGAGCCGGCGCATGATCTCTTCGCGTACATCGTCAGGTATCAATTCTCTCTCCATTGCCGCCTGAAAGCAGCGGCAGCCAGGCATTATGACGCAATCGGGGTATGATTGCGCTATGAAAGACTCGATCCGCACCAGACTTGAATCCATGCGCGCGGCCATGCGCCGCCATCAGGTTGATGCCTGCATGGTCCCTTCCTCCGATCCCCATTTGTCCGAATATTTGCCGGCGCGCTGGCAAGGGCGGGAATGGCTGTCGGGCTTTACCGGCTCGGTCGGTACTTTTATCGTCACGCAGGATTTCGCGGGCGTCTGGACTGACGGCCGTTATTGGACGCAGGCGGAAGCCGAACTGGCCGGAACCGGCATCAAGCTGATGAAAATTTCATCGGGCGCCAGCGTGCAGTATGTGGACTGGCTGGCCGAAACACTGAAGCCAGGCCAGGTGCTGGCGGTAGATGGCGCCGTTCTCGGCCTGTCGATAGCCCGCCTGCTGCAGGCACGCGGCATAGCCATGCGCACCGGCATCGATCTGCTGGAAGAGGTGTGGACCGACCGTCCCGACCTGCCGGATGCGCCAGTCTATGAGCACCAGCGCCCCTACGCGGACAAGACGCGCGCGGCCAAGCTGGCTGCACTGCGGGCCGAAATGGAGCGGCAGGGTGCGACCCACCATATCATCTCGACGCTGGACGATATCGCCTACCTGTTCAATCTGCGCGGTTCGGATGTCAGTTACAACCCGATATTCCTGTCGCACGCACTGGTGGACCAGGAGCGCGCCATGCTGTTTGTCGGTGCGGGAAAGATCGAGCCGGGTCTGGCAGGCCAGCTGGCGGCCGACAGTGTTTTCGTCGAGCCTTATGCAGAGGCGGCGCAGGCGCTGGCTGCGATTCCTGCCGGCAGCACGCTGCTGCTGGACCCGCGCCGCATTACGTTCGGGACGCGGCAGTCGGTGCCCGACAGCGTGAAAGTTATCGAGGCGGTCAACCCGACCACTTTCGCCAAGTCGCGCAAGACCATGCAGGAAGCCGACCATGTGCGCGCAACGATGGAGCAGGATGGCGCCGCCCTGTGTGAGTTCTTCTGCTGGCTCGAACAAACCTTGGCAGATCCGAAGCGTGAACCGCTGACCGAATACGCCATCGGCCAGCACCTGCTGGAAGCGCGCCGCCGCCGTCCGGGCTTCGTCAGCCCTAGCTTCGGCACCATCGCAGGCTTCAACGCCAACGGCGCGATCATGCATTACCGCGCTCCGGCGAAAGGCAGCGCCGTGGTGGAGGGCGACGGCCTGCTGTTGCTCGATTCAGGCGGCCAGTACACCGGCGGCACCACCGACATCACCCGTGTGGTGCCGGTTGGCGCCATCAGCCAGGAGCACAGGCGCGACTTTACCCTGGTACTGAAAGGCATGATGGCGCTGTCTGTCGCCCAGTTCCCGCGCGGTGTGAAGTCGCCGATGCTGGATGCGATCGCACGTGCGCCGCTGTGGGCGGCCGGTATCGACTTCGGCCACGGCACCGGCCACGGCGTCGGCTTCTTCCTCAATGTGCACGAAGGCCCGCAGTCGATTTCGCCGTCAACGCCGCCCGATGCGCATACGGCAATGGAACCCGGCATGATCACCTCCAACGAGCCAGGCATCTATCGTCCCGGAAAATGGGGCATACGCATCGAAAACCTGGTGCTGAACGTGCCTGCTGCGGATTCGGAGTTCGGTGAGTTCCTGCGCTTTGAAACCTTGACCCTGTGCCCGATCGATACGCGCTGCATTGACAGGTCCCTGCTGCGCGAAGACGAGGTGCGCTGGCTGAACGAATACCACGCCATCGTGCGCCGGCGGCTGTCCACGCATGTCAGTGGCGACGCGCTGCGCTGGCTGGAAGAAAGGACGGAGGCGATATGAGCCGCTCCACCAAAGCATCCAACGCGCTGGCCCGTCTGAAAGAGCGCTCCGGCAACCAGTCTTATTCAATGACGATGACCGGCAGCGGCCATTTCTTCCTGACGGAAGGACCAGGCCAGCCGCCGCTCTGTTCGCCGATGGAGCTGGACGACTTTGTGGCCTTCGTCAATGCCCAGGGTCCGCAAAAGGTAAAACGCGTCAGCAAACTCGATGTAGCATTCGAAAAGCAGCTCACAGCCAAGAAAACACCAAAACCATAAAGTGAGGCAGCTATGCCCAGCATAGATTTCCTGCGTGCCTACTGGTCGTCCGGCGAACTGGCGACCAATCTCGTGATCCTGATGAATATCGTTGGTGCGCTCTTGCTTGGCCTGCTGGTCGGCTATGAGCGCTCTTATCACGGGCGAGCGGCGGGCATGCGTACCTATGGGCTGGTGTGCATGGCGTCGGCCGCGCTGACGGTGGTGTGCGGCTATCCCTCGCTGTGGTTCGGCGGCCATATGTCGGACCTGGTGGGTACCGATCCAACGCGCGTGGTGCAAGGCATTGTGACCGGTATCGGCTTCCTTGGCGCCGGCGTCATCATGCGCGAAGGGTTCAATATTTCCGGTCTGACGACGGCGGCATCGATCTGGGCGTCATCGGTCATCGGCGTGGCCGTTGGGCTGGGTTTCTATCTCGGCGCCATGGGGCTGGCTTTCCTGTGCGCGATGTCGATGATCTTCTTGTCCAAGGTCGAGGCGTGGCTGCCGTCGCGCCATGCGATTGCAATCACCATGCGCTTCAAGCCGGGCTTTGAGCCGAAGGAAGACCAGCTGCGCGCCATGGCACTGGAGCGCGGCTACCAGATTGCCGGCGGCTCGCTGACCATCGGCATGGACCAGGGTAAGCTGGAATGGCGCTTTGTCGCGCTGGCATTGAGCAAGCGCAGCGGCTCGCCGCTGTCGCGTATCGCGGAAGAGATGACCCACTACGAAGGCATCGATAGCTTCCAGGTCACCCACGCACGCAATTAGGAGGCAGGTTTGGTCATTCATTCACAAGACGTTCTCGATTTCTGGTTCCTGCCGATTGGCGCAAAGGGGCACAACTTGCAACGCCCCGAGTGGTGGCGCAAGGACGATGCATTTGACCGGGCAATTTTCCAGCAGTTTGGCGACGTGATCGAACAGGGATTGCTGGGCGGGCTGCGGCAATGGGACGACGAGGGCACGCAGGGTACCCTGGCGCGCATCATCGTGCTGGACCAGTTCACGCGCAATGTTTATCGCGGCACGCCGAAAGCCTTTGCCGGCGATGCCCTGGCGCTGGAGGCGGCCAAGGCGCTGGATGATTCCGGCGCCAACCAGACCTTGCCGCCGGCACAGCGGGCGTTTTCGTACATGCCGCTTGAGCATTCGGAGAATTTGTCGATGCAGATGCGTTGCGTGGACCTTTTCGAAATGCTGGCTGCGGATTCGCCGGGCTATGCGGGCATGCTGGATTACGCGAAGAAGCATTACGAGGTGATTCGCCGCTTCGGGCGCTTCCCTCATCGCAACGCCATCCTCGGCCGCGAATCGACGCCGGAGGAGATCGAATTCCTCAAGCAACCGGGGTCAAGTTTCTGATGCGCGGATTGACTGTCGTTGGCGGCGGCCATGTTGGCCGCGTTCTAGGCCGCCTGTTTTCCGCGGCCGGCGTTTTCCTTGTGCAGGATGTGCTGGCACGTTCGGCCGGCAGCGCGGCACAGGCGGCGGCATTCATCGGCGCCGGAAGGGCGCTCGCCGACGTGAGCGCCGTGCGGCCGGCCGATGTCTACATGCTGACCGTCACCGACGACCAGATCGTGCCGGCTTGCGAGGCGCTGGCGGCTGCCGTGCCGTTGCAGGGCGCGGTGGTGTTCCACTGCAGCGGTGCGCTGGCATCCGACCGGCTGCAAGCGGCGCGCGCGGCGGGCGCTTACGTCGCCAGCGTGCATCCGATCCGCAGCTTTGCCGACGTTGATGCGGTGGCGGCGGGATTTGCCGGCACATTCTGCGGCGTGGAAGGCGACCAGCCGGCGCTGGATGTGCTGCTGCCGGCGCTGGCCGCGATCGGGGCCAGGGCGGTGCAGATCGACCCCGCCGCCAAGACGGTGTACCACGCGGCGGCAGTCTTTGCGAGCAATTACCTGGTTACCGTGATCGATGCGGCCTTGCGCGCCTACCAGGCGGCCGGCATTCCGGAAGCCGTGGCGCGCGAGCTGGCGCGACCGCTGGCGCTGGAGTCGATGGAGAATGCCTTCCGCCTGGGCGCTGCGCCCGCGCTCACCGGCCCCGTAGCGCGCGGCGACATGGCGACAGTGCTGCGCCAGCAGGATGCCGTGATGGCATGGGACGCGGAAACTGGCCAGCTCTACCGCGCGCTTGTCCCGCCAACCATCGCGCTGGCCGCGCGCAAGCGGGAAGGGAAGCCCTGACGGGCGCAACGCACGGAGCGCCGCGCACCGCCAGAAGGCTTGGCTGCTATCGGGGCATGGCGCATCCCTCCGCGTCGCAGGCCTGGCCATCGCCGTGCCGCGCGGCGCCCGGGGCGGCTGCCGTTGCCGTGCTGCCCGGCAGCTCGGCCAGCATGCGCCCGATCACTCCTCCCAGCACCATGTCGTCGATGTTCCCGAAATGGTTCAGCCGCAAGCGTCCTTCGCGGTCGAACAACAACAGGCTTGGCGTGCCGCGCAACGCATAGCGCTGCATGGTGGCGGGCACTGGCGAGTCCGGAAGGGGCCTGTCGAGCGCCACCGGGAACGGCAGCCGGTACTCGTGGATAAACACCTCCAGGGCGCGCGGCGTCATCACGTCATGGTGTTCGAAGACGCTATGCAGTCCGATCACTTCCAGCTCAGGAAAAGCCTGGTGCATCTTCACCGCCTGCGGGATGCCATGCGCCACACAGCCGGGACACAGCATCTGGAAGGCGTGCACCGCCACCACTTTGCCTTCGATGGCGGGTGCAGCCCCGTTGAGCCACGCCAAAGCATCGAGCAGCTTCATTTTGCGCGCAGCTTCACGCCAGGGAAATCGACGGGCACCTTGAACGCCACGTTCACATAATTGGTGAACAGGTTCAGTGCCACATGGGCCATGATTTCCACGATTTCCTCATCTCCGAATCCAACCGCACGCAGCTCTTCCACCTGCTCATCCTCGATCCGGGCGCGGTTGCTGACCACCGCTACAGCGAAGCGTAGCGCGGCAGCGGTTTTCGGGTCATGCGATTGGCCGGCCTGCGCCGCGCTCATTTCTTCGGCTGAGGCGCCAGCCTTGCGGCCCAGTGCAGTGTGCGCCGCCAGGCAATATTCGCAATCGTTGCGGTCGGCAATTGCCACGGCAATCTGCTCGCCCAGCTTGGCGCCGAGCTTGCCGTTGCCGAGGGCGCCGAAGCTGCCCCACATGCTCGTTAAAGCGGCCGGCGAATTGGACACCGCCTTGAACATATTCGGGGTAGCGCCAAACGCCTGGTGGATCTGCGCCAGCAGGCCGGTGGAATCGTGGGTATTCAATGGGATGCGCGACATGGTGATGCTCCTCTCAATAAAATAGGAGTCCTAACTATTTAGGACAAAAAAAGGCCGGCCTCATGCGAGGGCCTGCCAATTCTTTACCTGCTGCGCTGGATTGGCCGGCTGGTGGTCCGGACAATCGATGCGCAGCATCGCCACCGACAGCGGCGCGTCGACCAGGCCGCAATGGTGCGGGGCGGTGGCGTCCTGGTGCCGGTCGGGCTGGAAATGTGTACACGACAGGCAGGCGCGCAATTCAGGGAAGCGTTCCGTCTTCTGCAACTGTCCGATTAGCTGTAGCAAGCCGCCCAGCAACTGTTCCTGGGCCTGGAGCGACAGTTGCGCAACGGCCTCATCGGCAAAGCCGGTGGCGCCCGCGATGCGTTGCGCCACCTGCCGGCCGTCCTCGGTAAGATGCAGGTCAGTGGCACGGCCATCGTCCAGTGCACGTGCCTTGCGGACCAGGCCTTTTGCAACCAATGCCGTCACCGAATCGCTGGCGCTGGCGGCTGAAATCGAGAGTTGCCGTGCAAGCCAGGACAAGCGTACGCCCTGCGCGCGGCTGTGCAGCAATTGCAGGATCTCAGCCTGTGCCGGGTTCAGGTTTTCGCTGGTCGCAAATTCCCACATGCCCGAGCGCAGCACGCTGCCGATACGGGAAATGGCGGAAATAATGCGGGTTGAAGTCGTGTCCATGCGCCAAGTATATGGGCAAAATGCAAGATGTCAAGGACTCCTAACTAATCTTCGGTCTTGTAAATCAGCAGTGCAAAAGTATAGTTGAAGAGCAGGTAATGCTTTTTGCCCAGGCTTCTGTTGTGGTGGAGCAAAAAGATAGACCCGGCGAGTGACAAAATTGGCCGTTAGCAATAAGCTTGTCCAACTAAGCCACACACAGTTCTAGGGGAACGCTATGTTATTTTTGAAATCCACGTCGGTCACCAAGGCGCCTGGCATCTACGAAGTGGATATTGCCGCCAAACCGCCTGGCAAGACTTTCGGCGTGTACATGGCAACCGACCCGGATAATCCGCCGACGTCCGTGCTCGAAGCACTCGCTGCGGGCGGCTTCAAGCAAGTGCACAGTTCCGGCTACACGCACAAGGACCGCGGCAAGGTGCTGGACCTGCATTTCCAGAAGGATGGCACGGACTTGTTCAACGGCTGGAAGGCGGAAGAAGCCGAAGCCAATATGGCCATCATCAACAAGATCTTCAGCGACATCGGGGTGGCGATCACCCCGCGCGTGATGTCGCTGGCTGAAGCTTACGCCTGAACCTCAATGTGGTACAGGGCCCAGGGGCAGGTGCTGAAGCGCTCGCCGACGGGCCTGCTTGCCATCTCCGGTACCCGATCCGCATCGTAGAGTGCCCAGAGGGGGCCGAGACCGCCCAGCGCCATCGGCGCGCCATCCAGATGGGTGGCAACGATAAAGCGCTGTGCCCGGGCGCGGGCCAGGGTCACCGCCACCGCATAGCCATCCACTGCCCGCAGGATCAGGTTGCTGTTATTGCCTGTCTGGGCACCAGCGGCCTTCAGGACCTCCACCAGCAGCGGGCCGGACAGGGTGTGCGGCCGGCTGTCGTACTCCAGCGTCGGCTTGATCGTGATCGCCGGCAGGGCCGCCAGCGCAGCGAAATCGAAAGTGAAAGCCTTATCGAAAGTCAGGCGCTGGCGGTGCATCATCTGGTCCGCAACGCGGTCGAAGCTGCCACGGTTCGGCTTGGCAATGGCGCCGGTCACGGTCAGCAGCGTGGGACCCCGCTCGGCCTTGGGAGCAGCGGCGCCCAGTGAAGGAAGGGCGCCGGCCGCTGCCACGGCGCCGAGGAATTGACGTTTGTCCATTGCTATATGATAACGCCTATGGACCTGTTTTCCGCTCAAGCCGAGTTATTGCCCATCCCGATCGAAGACGGCGAGCTGTATTTCATGCAACAGCTCCCGCTGGCTGTGAATAACGCGCAAGTTATGCAGCGCTTGCTCGGCGAAACGGCGTGGAAGGCAGAGACCATTTTCCTGTTTGGGCGCGAAGTGGCGCAACCGCGCCTGAGTGCCTGGTATGGCGAGAAAAACTATACCTATTCCGGCCGTACCTTCAAGCCGCTGCCTTTCACCCCGCTGCAGCTTGACATCAAGCGCGCCGTCGAGGCGGTGAGCGGCAAGCGCTTCAACAGCGTGCTGCTGAACTACTACCGCAATGAGCAGGACAGCATGGGCTTCCACAGCGACGATGAGCCGGAATTGGGGCCGCTACCGGCTATCGCATCCGTCAGCTTCGGTGCGACGCGCACCTTCATCCTCAAACATAAGAAGCAGCCCAAAACCGTCAAGATCGACCTGAGCGACGGCAGCCTGTTGTTGATGGCTGGAAAACTCCAGCACTGCTGGCGGCATGGCATCAATAAAGAGCGCAAACCCTGCGGTCCGCGCATCAACCTGACATTTAGGCTTATCTGAGTCCAAATTCGGTCATTTTGGGTTGAACATTGGTAATTCAAGGTTGCTTACAAATTCACACAATTCTTACCAGTTCGTCTCCCCCTTGAACTTTTGGCAGTGTTATCGTGCTTTCCATCGCACTTCCACAGCCGAAGCGCGATCCCAGGCAAGTCCGACTTACTTTTGCTGAAAGATCACGAACATGAAAAAAATCGCACTCGCACTCATCACTTCCGCCGTTGCCCTGAGCGCGGCGTCCGTCCAGGCCCAGGAACTGAAGCCGTACATCGGCGCCGGCGTTGTGGCGAACTCGAACAAATACACCCTGCCGAACGACACCACTGACGGTGACAAGAAAACCACCGAGTACGGTGGCAAGATCTTCGGTGGCGTGCAGATCGACAAGACCTGGGGTGTGGAAGCCGGTTATGTAGATTTCGGTAAGCAGTCGTACAACTACACCACTGGCGCCGGCGCCGGCAGCATCGAAAGCAAGGCCAAGTCCTTCTACCTGGCCGGCAAGGGCACCTTCCCGATCAACCAGCAGGTTTCGCTGACCGGCAAGCTGGGCCTGGCCCACAACAAGAATGACGTGAATGCCACCGGCCTGGCTGCCGCGTATAACGGCGATAGCAGCCGTAACGCGCTGTACGCCTCGGTTGGCGCTGAATACGCCTTCACCGAGAAGGTGTCGGGCGTGCTGGAGTACGAACACTTCGGCAAGAACGATATCGACCAGGGCCGCCGCAAAGGCGCGGTCAACCTGGGCGTGAAGGCCAGCTTCTGAGCCGAGGGGGAGGGCAGTTCAGCTGCTTCCCCCCGCAAAGTCCCGATCGAGGCCGGGCGCGACAACGGCAGCTTTGCGCTGCCAATGTCCTTGTGCCCGCCTCACCCTCCATTTGGACATTGCGTCCGCCGCATGGGGTAGTCAAAGGTCTTGTCCTTGCCTTTTGAGACGCCTTCGATGCGCGCCTTGATGCCATCGGCGCCATCGCGCTTGTAAACGATCCGCTGCGGGAAGTCGTGCTGCGGGTTTTCAAACACCACTTCTCCGTCACCGACCGATTTGATCGGGAAGGCCGCTTCCGCTTGCCGGCTCGGCTTGGCCACATAGGCCCAGATGCCCGGCTCGGTTTCCCGGATCATCGTGTGTTCCCACTCGACTGTCTTGCCGTTTTTCACCGTGCGGGCGACGCCCAGCATGGTGCCGCCGGCGGGCAGGGTCCACATTTCCATGGAACCCTGCTCGGCGCCGGTGTGCGACCAGCAGCCGGCCAGCCAGCTCAGTTTGTCGATCGGGGCCTCGTGCGCAACGGCACCTGCGCTGGCTAACACCAGTCCACATAGGAATTGCTTACGCATTTTGGCTCCTTCTTAAACCGATAACAGGCGCACAACCAGCTACGCGGCGTTGGCATACTCGGGCCAGACCCTTGGGTCTGACCCTGCGTTGCCGGGTTTAGCCGTGCAGCGGCTTATAACGAATACGCTTCGGCTTCGCGCCCTCTTCACCCAGACGCTTCTTCTTGTCGGCTTCGTATTCCTGGTAGTTACCCGCAAAGAAGGTCACCTGGGAATCGCCCTCGAAGGCCAGGATGTGGGTCGCAATACGGTCCAGGAACCAGCGGTCGTGGGAAATCACCATCACGGAGCCGGCGAATTCCAGCAAGGCATCTTCCAGCGCACGCAGGGTTTCCACGTCCAGGTCGTTGGACGGTTCGTCCAGCAGCAGGACGTTACCGCCCATCAGCAGGGTCTTGGCCAAATGCAGTCGGCCACGTTCACCGCCGGACAGGTTGCCAACGATTTTCTGCTGGTCAGAGCCCTTGAAGTTGAAACGGCCCACATAAGCGCGCGACGGCATCTCGAAACGGCCCACGCTCAGGATGTCGGCACCGCCGGACACTGCCTCGAACACGGTCTTTTCGTTATCCAGTTTGTCGCGGCTCTGGTCCACCAGCGAAATCTTGGCGGTCTTGCCGATTGCTACTTCGCCGCTGTCAGGCTGTTCGATCCCCGCGATCATCTTGAACAGGGTCGACTTGCCGGCGCCGTTCGGGCCGATGATGCCGACGATCGCACCCGGTGGAATGATGAAGGACAGGTTGTCGATCAGCAGGCGGTCGCCAAACGATTTGCTGACGTTCTTGAACTCGATCACATCGTTGCCCAGGCGTTCGGCCACAGGGATGAAGATCTCCTGGGTCTCGTTGCGCTTCTGGTATTCGTATTCGCTCAGTTCATTGAAGCGCGCCATACGGGCCTTGGACTTGGCCTGGCGCGCCTTCGGGTTCTGGCGCGACCATTCCAGTTCCTTCTGCAGCGCCTTCTGGCGCGCGGACTCGGTGGCTTCCTCCTGTTTCAGGCGGGCCTGCTTCTGGTCCAGCCAGGAAGAGTAATTGCCTTTCCATGGGATGCCGTGGCCGCGGTCCAGTTCCAGGATCCATTCGGCGGCGTTATCGAGGAAGTAGCGGTCGTGGGTAATGCCCACCACGGTGCCCGGGAAGCGCACCAGGAACTGTTCCAGCCATTCCACCGATTCTGCATCCAGGTGGTTGGTCGGTTCGTCGAGCAGCAGCATGTCTGGCTTCGACAGCAGCAGTTTGCACAGCGCCACGCGGCGCTTCTCACCACCGGACAGCACGCCGATCTTCTGTTCCCAAGGCGGCAGGCGCAGCGCGTCGGCTGCCATCTCCAGCTGCAGGTTCAGGTTGCCGCCGTCGGCAGCAGCGATGATCGATTCCAGGCGCTCCTGTTCCTTGGCCAGGGCGTCGAAGTCGGCGTCCGGTTCAGCGTAGGCGGCGTATACCGCTTCCAGCAGGGCTTGCGCGTTGAAGGCTTCGCCCAGGCCGGATTCCACTTCCTGGCGGACGGTTTTTTCAGGATCGAGTTGCGGTTCCTGTGGCAGGTAACCGATGTTCAGGCCCGGCATCGGGCGTGCTTCGCCCTGGATGTCGGTGTCGATGCCCGCCATGATCTTCAGCAGGGACGATTTGCCGGAGCCGTTCAGGCCCAGCACGCCGATCTTGGCGCCCGGGAAGAAGGAGAGCGAAATATCCTTCAGAATCTGGCGTTTCGGTGGGACGATTTTGCCCACGCGGTTCATGGTATAGACGTAATTGGCCACGGTATGTGTTCTTGTCGGTTCGTAAAGGCGCTAGTTTAGCGCATTGTGGTGGCGCATAAAAAAAGACCCGGCAAGTGCCGGGTCCTTTTGCGCGCAAGTGCAGCTGCTTATGCTTTGCGGCGGCGCACCGTGGCCAGCGCCGCCAGGCCCAGGCCGGTCAGCAGCAGGCTGGTTGGCAGTGGCACGTCGGTTGGAGGGACCGGTACGTTGGCCAGCAAATCCAGGCGCAGGCTGTCGACGTTGAACTGTCCGCGGCTGCCCCAGATCGACAGGCCCAGGACGCCATCCTTCATGATATCGGCCAGTGCTTTGCTGTCCAGGTTCAGGGTGACGCTCAGGGCGCCGCTGTAGGAACCATAATAGTCATCTGCGGTAGTGTTGTAGATATCCCAGCCCCAGCGCGCGCTGCCATCCCTGTCATCTTCGGTGGTCTTGTAGCCGGTATAGCTTTGCTGCCACGCGGTCGTGTCGCTGCCGTCGGCATCGCCGACCGACACCCTCATCGTGTCGGCAACGAAGTCGTAGTGATACCGGTGGCCGGTCCGGTTATACACGTAGTCGGTTACGCTGCAGCCGCCGTGCTTGCAGGCGCCCGAGTTGTAGTGGGAGCTGGTGCCCGAATATGCGTAGCGGCCCAAATCGCTGTAGTTGAATTTGTATTCTGCGGCCGAGTGCCCGAGCACAGTCAACTGGCCCAGGGCGATGGCGTTGCTGCTCAGGCCATTGCTTGCCAGCAGGTCGTTGATATTGACTTCGAACGCCTTGCCGGCGCCCGATACCAGATGGTTGCCCGCATTGACAGTCTTGCTTAGCGACATTGGCAGGGCGTGGACGTTAGCAGCGCAGAGCAATGCGGCGATACCTGCCAATAACTTTTTGCTTACCATGTGGAATTCTCCCGAGTTAATCCACGCTGATAAAGCAAGCATTGTGCCTAGCACTTGCCGCTGCTTTCCAGGTCCTTGATTTTTAAAGGGTAATTTCTATTGGATGTAGGAAAATTAAGTTATCAAAGAGATAACCATGTAAAATTTTCCGACACTCAACTCGCCTTTCTGCTGGTTAACCACCCTTCGAGCATATAGATGGCCAAGGCGCTCCAGATAAGCAGGAAGCCCACCAGCCTGGTCGAGGAAAATGCTTCATGGAATACCCACACGCCCAGCAGCATTTGCAGCGATGGCGACATGTATTGCAGCATGCCCAGCACCGACATCGGTATACGGCGCGCGCCTGCCGCAAACAGCAGCAACGGGATAGCGGTGGTTGGGCCGGCCGCCGCCAGCAACCAGCGCGTACTGTCCGATTCCGCATTCAGGAATACGCTCTGGCCGTTGTATACCAGCCAGCCGAGGTAGGCCACCGCCAGCGGGAACAGGATCAGGGTCTCGAAAGACAAGCCTTCCAGCGCCGCCAGCGCCGCCGTCTTGCGCAGCAAGCCATACGCGCCAAAGCTCAGGGCCAGCACCAGCGCGATATAGGGCACCTGCCCAGCCTGCCAGGTCAGCCAGGCCACGCCGGTGGCGGCGACGCCGATGGCGATCCACTGGCCGCGGCGCAGTTTTTCCTTCAGCACCAGCATGCCCAGCAGTACGTTCACCAGCGGGTTGATGAAGTAACCCAGGCTGGCATCCACCACATGGCCGTTGTTCACGGCCCAGATATAGACAAACCAGTTTGCGCTCAGCAGGAAAGCGCTGGCCACGAAACTGGCCACCACCCTGGGCTGGCGCAGCACTTGCGGCAGCCATTTCCATTGCCTGCGCACCAGCAGCACCAGCATCAGGAACAGCAGCGACCAAGCCATGCGATGCGCCAGGATCTCGGACGCCGGCACATTCTTAATTGCGTGAAAATACAGCGGGAACAATCCCCAGGACAGGAAAGCGCCTGCGGCGTACAGCATGCCGGTATTCATGAGAGCGATGATTTTCTTTGCGTAAAGATGGAAAATAGCACATCCGCCAAGTTTTCACCGGCGGCTGAAAAACTTGCAAAAGGCCTATAGTTGGCCTATTGTGCGATGCACCAAAACCAATTTGGGTGAAATCTTGTCACTACATAAGAAAAGCAGCGTTGCTGCGCTGACGCTGGCCGCGATCGGCATCGTATACGGCGATATCGGTACCAGCCCCCTCTATACCCTCAAAACCGTCTTCCACCCCACCCACGGGTTAGTGCTCAACCAAGCCAATTTGCTGGGCATCATTTCCCTGATCTTCTGGAGCCTGACGCTGATCGTGTCGCTGAAGTACGTCAGCCTGGTGCTGCGCGCCGACAACCGCGGCGAGGGCGGCATCATGGCCCTGATGGCCTTGGCGCTGAATTCCGTGCACAAGGCTGCCCCGAAAGCGCACTTTCCGCTGCTGCTGATCGGCACCTTTGGCGCCACCATGTTCTATGGCGACTCCGTCATCACCCCGGCCATTTCCGTGCTGGGCGCGATCGAGGGCCTGGAAGTCGCCGCCCCAGGCCTGGCGCATTACGTCGTGCCGCTGACGATTGTGGTGCTGGTCACGTTGTACTCCGTGCAGCGCCACGGCACGGCCGGCATCGGCCGTTTCTTCGGGCCGGTCATGACGATCTGGTTTGCCGTGCTGGCGGCCATGGGGGTCGTGAATATCGTCGAAACCCCGGCCATCCTCGCGGCGCTGAATCCTTACCATGCCATCATCTTCATGCGCGACAATGGCTTCATCGCCTTCGTCGCGCTGGGCGCCGTGGTGCTGGCGATCACCGGTGCCGAGGCGCTGTACGCCGATATGGGCCATTTCGGCAAGCGCCCGATCCGCATGGCATGGTTCTGGGTCGCCTTCCCGGCCCTGGTGCTGAACTACTTCGGCCAGGGTGCGCTGCTGATCCGCAACCCGGAGGCGATCGCCAACCCGTTCTATAACCAGCTGGGCGCCTGGAGCGTCTACCCGCTGGTGGTGCTGTCCACTGCCGCGGCAGTGATCGCATCGCAGGCAACCATTTCCGGCACCTTCTCGATGACCAAGCAAGCTATTGCGCTGGGCATGCTGCCGCGCATGCGCGTGCAGCACACTTCGGAAAGCGAGATCGGCCAGATTTACATTCCAGTGGTGAACTGGCTGCAGCTGATCGTGGTGCTGATCGCTGTCATCGGTTTCCAGAACTCGGACGACCTGGCAGGCGCCTACGGTATCGCCGTGACCGCGACCATGCTGGCGACGACCATCCTGACCTTCTTCGTGATCCGCTACCGCTGGCACCTGCCGCTGCTGCTGTGCTTTGCCGCGACCGGCTTCTTCATCGTGATCGACATCATGCTGTTCTCGTCGTCGGCCCTGAAGCTGTTCCACGGCGGCTGGTTCCCGCTGCTGCTCGGTACCGCGCTGTTTACGACCATGCTGACCTGGCGCACCGGCCGTGAGCTGGTGTTCAAGAACCTGGAAAAGCACGCCATCCCGCTGGAAGATTTCCTGAACTCCCTGTTCATGGCGCCGCCGACGCGCGTGCCGGGTACGGCAGTGTTCCTGCGCGGCGAAAGCGATGGCGTACCGCACGCGCTGCTGCACAACCTGTCGCACAACAAGGTGCTGCATGAGCGCGTGGTGTTCTTCACCGTGCACATTGTGGAAGAACCCTATGTGCCGGCCGAGGAGCAGGTGCGCGTCACAGCGCTGGGCCACGAGTGCTACCAGTTGAATATCAGTTACGGCTTCAAGGATGAGCCGGATGTGCCGGCCATCATGGCCCTGTGCGAGGAAAAAGGCCTCAAGTTCGAGATGATGGAAACGTCCTTCTTCATCGCGCGCCAGACCGTGATTTCGTCGCCGGGCGCCGGCATGGCGCCCTGGCGCGAGCACCTGTTCGTGGCCATGTCGCGCAATGCGCGCGCCGCAGCCGACTACTACCAGATCCCGCCAAACCGTGTCATCGAGCTCGGCACACAAGTGGAAATTTAATTTGTAACGGAAGTTGCGTCGTATGGAGGGGGAATTAACGGTCTGCTAAACTTCTGCTCCGTTATCCCCGACTCATTTGACGAATAGGCAAGATTGAAATGAAGAACTCGATGTTCAAGGCAATCGCCATCCTGGCTTGCGCCGCGGCGCTGACGGCCTGCGGCGGTGGTTCCAATAACGAACCGACCACTCCCCTGCCGCCGCAGCCTTCCTATAGCTTGGCGACAACTGAAGTCGTCGGGACTGGCGAGGCATCCGTGGCAAACGGTGACCTCGTGTCTTTTTATGCTGCGGGCTTCCTGTACGACGAGACCAAGCCTGGTAAGAAAGGCGACCAGTTCTTGTTTGCGCGCGCCGGAGCGCCGCAAGTGGCCACCGTTGGCGTCGGTGCGCTGATCCCCGGCGTTGACCAGGGCCTGGTCGGCATGAAAGTGAACGGCAAACGCACCTGGCTGATTCCTGCAAACATGGCGTTCGGTCCTGCGGGTTTTACCGACGCGAGCGGGAAAGTGCAAGTGCCAGCCAATACCGCCGTGGTTTACGAGCTCGAGGTGGTGGCGTTTACCACGCTGTCGCTGGTTCCCAAGATTGACACCGTAATCGGCACCGGCGCCATCGCCGCGACCAGGAACCTGGTGACGATCAACTATACCGGCTACCTGCACGACGAGAGCAAGACCGATAAAAAAGGCGCACAATTCGAAACCTCCACGGCGCCGTTTTCATTCCTGCTGAATGTCGATAGCCGCATCCAGGGATGGGACCTGGGCATTCTTGGCATGAAGGTGGGCGGCAAGCGCACGCTGCTCGTTCCTGCCAATATGGCATGGGGCAAGGATGGCCGCAAAGACAACGCCGGGAATGTCATTGTGCCGCCAAATACCGCCGTGGTTTACGACATCGAACTGACTGCGGTCAATGCTTCGCCACCTGCCCAGACCACCCAGCCTGCATTCAAGATCACCGACGATGTGACGGGCACAGGCACCCTGGCCGCCGCCAAAGGCCACACCCTGTCCGTGCAATACAGCGGCTACCTGTACAACGATAGCGTGACCGACAAAAAGGGGCTGCGATTCGATACCTCGCGCATCACCGGCACTCCGCTCTCGGTCAAGCTGGGCGACAATAAAGTCATCCAGGGTTGGGAGACGGGCCTGATTGGCGTCAAAGCGGGCGGCAAACGCACCCTGATCATCCCGGCCGACCAGGCCTATGGCAACAGTTCGCAGGGCAGCATTCCGGCAAACGCCCCCTTGATCTTCGAGATCGAAGTGATTTCCGTCACTGCTCCTTGAGCAGGCGGGAGCCCTAAAAAGAAACGGCCTGCGGGCCGTTTTTTTTTGCTCAGCGCAGCATCTCCAGGTGTGGAATGCCGTCCTCGTCATAGGGTTCGCCCACCGCCCGGAAGCCGAAACTGCCGTAGAACTTCTCCAGGTGGGCCTGGGCGCCGATGCGTATACGATGACCGGGATGCAGCGCTTCGGCGTAGCGGATCCCTTCGGCGATCAACTGGCGGCCCGCGCCGCTGCCGCGTGCAGCCTGCGTCGTCAGCACGCGGCCCAGCGACATTTCAGGATATTTGATGCCCGGCGCGATGCAGCGCAGGTAAGCGGCCAGCGTGCGCTTACCTTCCACGGTTTGCCAACCGAGCAGGTGGTGAGCCGCTTCATCGTAGCCGTCCATATCGGAGTAAAAACACTGCTGTTCGATCACGAAGACCTCTTGCCGCTGCCGCAGCAGCTCGTACAGGTCTGCGTTGGGAATGCTGTTGAAGTCCAGCCACTGCCATTCAATCATTGGTCGCCTCGCTTGATAGGGAGGCGACCATTTTATGCCAGCTTACTGCTCGATGCGTATCTCGCCATTCCGGAGGGCAGCGGCCAGCTCGGCCTTCACCTGGGCGCGGGTTTTGCCGCGGGTCGGGGAGGCAAAGTCCAGCGGATACAGCTCGCCGTTCAGGATCTCGCCGCGGCGCAGGGCGGCGATGGTCTCCGCCTTGACTTCCGCGCGGGTCTTGGTCGAGACGAAATTGGTGTCGGCCTGGTAGCCTTCGCCGCTGCCGGTAGCGGGCGGCGTTGCCTGGGCGGCAGTGGAGAGAGCCAGGGCGGCGGAAGCGATGATGGTGGCAAATGCTTTCATGATATTTCTCCTCTTAGGTGGGCCCGGCTGCCGTTGCCGCCGGGCACTTGCTTGCTTATACGATGGTCAGGGTGACGTCGATGTTGCCGCGTGTCGCGTTCGAGTACGGGCAGACGATGTGGGCGGCGTTCACCAGTTTTTCTGCGGTGGCGCGGTCCACGCCTGGCAGCGAGATCTTCAACTCCACTTCGATGCCGAAGCCGGTCTCGATCGGGCCGATACCGACGGTGGCGTTGATCGACGCGTCAGCCGGTACGGCGATCTTGTCGCGGCCGCCAACGAACTTCAGGGCGCCAATGAAGCAGGCCGAGTAGCCGGCGGCAAAAAGCTGCTCCGGATTGGTACCGAAGACGCCATTGCCGCCCAGTTCTTTTGGCGTGGTCAGCTTGACGTCCAGGGCGCTGTCGCTGGAGGTGGATTTGCCCTCGCGGCCGCCGGTGGAAGTTGCGTTTGCGCGGTACAGGATGTTGGAGATCTTTGCCATGATGGTTTTCCTTTTCGTGAGTAGTGAGCGATTAACTAGCGTGCTATTTGTTTCCAGTTTCCGGGGCCTGGTTTGCTGCCCATGTGCACACTATAGATAGTGTGCGATTTAATTGCAAGCTATTTTTGAAAAATTTTTCGCTCATCGTCGACTCACTCGGTTTGTGCCAGCAGTTGCTGGATCCGCGCTTCGGTTTGCTCGTACCGGCCTTCACCGAAGTGGGTGTACACTACCTGGCCCTTCTTGTTGACAAGATAGAAAGCCGGCCAGTAGCGGTTGTTGTACGCGTTCCAGGTGGCGTAGCGGTTGTCCTGGGCGACTGGATAGCGTATATCGAAACGCTTCAACGCGGTGCGTACATTCTCGGTCTTGCGCTCGAAAGCGTATTCCGGCGTATGGACGCCGACCACGACCAAGCCCTTGTCCTTGTACTTGTCGTGCCACTTCACGACATGCGACAGGGTGTTGATACAGTTTATGCAGTCGTAGGTCCAGAAATCAACCAGTATCACCTTGCCACGCAGTTGCTTCATCGTGAGCGGCTCGCTGTTCAGCCATTGGGTGATGCCGCTGAATTCGGGGGCTTCGAACGGGGCCGTTGCCGCACTGGCGCTGGCGCCGACCAGGGTAGCCGCGGCAGCCAGGAATTTCAGGTAGTTCTTCATATTCACAGTCCTTTCAGGGTTGGGAGGTGTTGGGCGGCCCAGGAATAGGCCAGGACGTCGTATTGCAGATAAATCGCGATGGCGGTGGCCAGCACCAGCACGCCGAACACTTGCTGCAGGCGTTGGGCATGGCGCGCCACCGAACGCACGCGCTGGGTGGCGTACTGGCCGCCGTAAATAATGCCGAGCATTGGCAACGCAGCGCCGATGGCATACAGCGTGAGCAGCAGGGCGGACCAGGCCGGGTCTTGCGCCTTCACCACCAGCACCAGGATGGAAGCGAGCACCGGCCCGGCGCACGGTGTCCAGACCGCACCCAGCGAGACGCCGAGCAGGAAGGCACCGCCGTTGCTGCCATCGTCCTGGCGCGGGGCGGCGGCGCTGCCTCCGCGGCCCGGCAGGCGTGCGATCAGCCACGCATATGGCGCCGGCCACACGCGGAACAGGCCGGACAGGGCAAGCAGGGCGATAGCGGTATTGCGCAGCGCTTCCTGCGCCACGTCAACGGTGGCCGAGACCACGCCCAGCAGCATGGCGAAGCTGGCAAAGCTCAGGATGAAGCCGGCCACGATGAACAGCGGCCGGCTGCGCTTGCGCTGGTTGACGCCGGAGCCCAGCAGGATGGGCAGCATCGGCAGCACGCAGGGCGAGGCGATGGTCAGCAGCCCTGCCAGGAAGGCCAGGGGAGTGTCGAGCGGGTTGGTCATGGTCGGCTCCGTGTTTTGGAATGACTCCATTGGACCGCCTGCAGGTATCCGGCATATTTCGCCGCCCCCCCTCCTGTGCAATGTATTGTGTACCTGGTCCGGCTGTACACACTGGGATACAAATCTCCCCCGGGCATTGGGTATCATGGCCTTATGGAAAACCAAGACCACATCCTGATCGTTGACGACGACCGTGATATCCGCGAGTTGATCGGCGCCTATTTGCACAAGAACGGCCTGCGCACCTCGCTGGCAGCCAACGGCCGCCAGATGCGCGGCGTGATCGAGGAAGACACGCCGGACCTGATCGTGCTGGACCTGATGCTGCCGGGAGAAGACGGCCTGGCGCTATGCCGCGACCTGCGCGCCGGCAAGCACAAGGCCATTCCGGTGCTGATGCTGACCGCGCGCAACGACGAGACCGACCGCATCATCGGCCTGGAAATGGGGGCGGACGATTACCTGCCCAAGCCTTTCGCCGTACGCGAACTGCTGGCGCGCATCAACGCCGTGCTGCGCCGCACGCGCATGCTGCCGCCGAATATGCAAGTCAACGAATCGGTGCCGATGCTGGCGTTCGGCGACTGGCGGCTTGACACGGTGGCGCGCCACCTGCTCGATGCCGACGGCACGCAAGTCGCGCTGAGCGGTGCCGAATACCGCCTGCTGCGCGTCTTCCTCGACCACCCGCAGCGCGTATTGACGCGCGACCAACTGCTGAACCTGACCCAGGGCCGCAATGCCGACCAGTTCGACCGCTCGATCGACCTGCTGGTGAGCCGCGTGCGCCAGCGCCTGCGCGATACGGCGCGCGAACCGCGCTACATCAAGACCTTGCGCAGCGAAGGCTATGTCTTCTCGGCCGCCGTCACGCTGGCGGCAGGCGAGCCATGATGCGCCTGCACTGGCCGCGTTCGCTGTTCGCGCGCCTCGCCCTGCTGCTATGCCTTGGCGTGGCCGTGGCACAAGGCTTGTCGTTCTGGCTCACCATGCGCGAGCGGAACGAGGCTACCACCAATATGATGAAGGGCTATATCGAACGCGAGGTTGCCACTTCGGTTGCCCTGCTCGATGCGCTTCCTCCCGTCCAGCGCCTGGAATGGCTGCCGCGCCTGGCGCGGCGCAGCTATGAGTTCCGCCTCGAGGCGTGCGACGAGTCGCTGCCGCACCTGGAAGTGATCGAGGCCAATGCAGTGCGCTCCTTCGAAGAGGGCATCGGCAAAAAGTACAAGCTCACCGTGCACCAGATCCCCGGCGAGCGCGAACGCTATCAGGTGCACCTGGAGTTGAGCGACGGCATGCCGTTGACGATTGATTTCCGCCCGATGCGCGACGTGCCCATGTCGCCCTGGTTTGGCGCCCTGATGGCGGCGCAGCTGGCGGTGTTTGCCTTGTGCTGCTGGCTGGCCGTACGCCTGGCCACACGGCCGCTGGAACAGCTTGCGCTGGCTGCCGATGCGCTGGGCCCCGACATGCAGGGGGCCCACCTGCCGGAAAGCGGACCGTCGGAAGTCGCGCGTGCAGCGCGCGCGTTCAACGCCATGCAGCAGCGCATTGCCGGCTATATGGCGGAGCGCATCCAGATCCTTGCTTCGATCTCGCATGATCTGCAGACGCCGATTACGCGCATGCGCTTGCGGGTCGATATGATGGATGACGAGGCGCAGCAGTCGAAACTGCGGCAGGACCTGAAGGCAATGGAGCAGCTGGTGAAAGAAGGCGTAGCTTACGCGCGCACCCTGCACGGCACCTCGGAAGCTCCCACGCGCATCGACCCTGACGCGCTGCTCGAGAGCATGGTGCACGATTACACCGACGCCGGGCAGGACGTGACGCTGCACGGCACGGTCGGCCACGCGATGGAACTGCGGCCGCAGGCGCTGCGCCGCGTGCTGGGCAACCTGATCGACAACGCGCTCAAGTTCGGCGGCCGCGCCGAGGTGCACGTTGCGCGTACGGACGGCGCCCGGGAGCAGCGCGGCATCGTCATCCAGGTGCTGGATCGGGGCCCGGGCATCCCGGCTGAATCGCTGCAAGCGGTTTTCGAGCCGTTCGTGCGGCTGGAGTCTTCCCGCAGCCGCGAGACCGGCGGCACGGGCCTGGGCCTGGCTATCGCCCGCCAGCTGGCAACTGCAATGGGCGGGAACCTGACGCTGCACCAGCGTGAGGGCGGCGGCCTGGAAGCGCGGCTGGCGCTGCCCGGCTAATCCTAGACCATCGCGCAGTCAAAGCCTTCCAGCACGTTGACGATATTGATGCCCAGCTCGCGCCGGACGGTGCCGCCTTCCAGCTGGAAGGTGGTCGGAACGCCGAGCCATGCCAGGCGTTCGCCCAGGCGCAGGAAGTCGGCAGGCGCCAGCCCGAAGCCGCCATGCTGCTCGCCATGGAAGATATTACCGCCCAGCGCCACCACCAGCGCCTCCGGACGGTACATGGACAGGCGCACGCAAGCCGTTTCCAGCGCGGCAAACCAGGCCTGCGCATTGGCGCCCGGAACCAGGGGGATGTTGACGTTGTAGCCCAGGCCGGCGCCCCCGCCTGTTTCATCGGCGTGGCCGCAGAAGTAAGGGTAGGCATGGCGCGGGTCGGCATGGATCGACAGGCAAAGCACATCGGCCCGTTCATAGAAGATGCCCTGCGCGCCGTTGCCATGCTGGTAATCGAGGTCGAGGATCGCCACCCTGGACATGCCGTCATCGAGCAGGTGCTGGGCGGCCAGTGCCGCATTATTCAGGTAGCTGTAGCCGCCGCAAAAATCGGCCCCCGCGTGATGGCCTTGCGGCTGGGTCAGCACAAAGCTGCCGCGCTCGCCAACCCGCAAGGCATGCGCCGCGTTGACCGCGCAGTCGGCGCCGCCTTTGGCCGCGCTCCAGGTGCCGGCGCCGATTGCAGTGAAGGTATCCATCGCATACAGCCCAAGCCGGGCGCGGAAATCCTCCGGCTCGATATCGGTACGCATGGTGCGTATCGCAAGCTGTTGCGGAACAATGCCCGGATAGCCGATGAATTCCTTGTGCGACTGCGACTCGCTCCAGGCGTTGCGCAGGAAGGCCAGATAGCGCGGGCTGTGCGTGCGCTCCAGCGCAGTCAGCGGCACGCTTTGCGGGGTCACGATCTGTCCCAGCCCGCGGCGCTCCAGCTCGGCCTGCACGGACCCGACCAGATGGGCCGTCCCGCCGAGTTGTTGTGCGTGCTGTTCGTTAAAGAAGGTGAGCAAGGGTCAGGTGCAGTGGTTCGGGCACAGGTTGCTGGCCCGGTAGGCCTTGACGTAATCGTCGAAGCTCCCGGTCTGGGTGCGCTCCAGATGTTCCTGCTCGGCGATGGAAACGCGCGCCATGTCGTCGAAGCGCGCCACATCTTGCGCGCTCGGCGGATGGCTGCGGAAGTAGGCCGCATGCTTCTCGCTCTGCTGCAGGCCGAAGGCGGTGAACGACTTGCCGTTCGCGCGCAGCGCCTGCAGCACGCGGGCTGACGGCGTGAGTTCCGGATCGTGCAGCTTGGCCGCCTGCGCTTCCAGTGCCGCCATGTGTTCGCGGCTGCCGTGCTCGCGGTCCAGCAGCTCCGCCACCGGCTTGAAGCGCTCCAGCAGGTCCAGGCCCCACTGCTTCAGCGTGACTTCCTCGCCGCCGCGGGTCAGGTTCAGGCCGGGACGGCGGCCTTCCTTCACCGTGCGTGCGAAATTGCGCGCCAGCAGTGCGCCATGTTCGGGCGTGATCAGCGGGCTTTCCTCCAGCGCGGAGAACAGCAGGAACACGTCGAGGAAGCGGCCCGTCTGCACGTTGATGCCGACCGGCTCGAACGGGTCCACGTCCATGCAGCGCACCTCGATGTACTGCACGCCGCGGTTGCACAGCGCCTGGATCGGACGCTCGCCGGTATTGATCACGCGCTTCGGCCGGATCGTCGAGTAATACTCGTTCTCGATCTGGATCACGTTGGTCGACAGCTGGACCCACTCGCCATTGACCTTGGTGCCGATCTTTGCATACGGCTCGTAAGGCTGGTTGACCGCCTTGGTCAGCGTGGCCACGTAGGAATCCAGGCTGTTCTCGTGCGGATGCAGGCCCGATTGCGCTTCGTTCTGGTAACCCAGGTCGCTCATGCGCAGGCTGGTCGCATACGGCAGGTAGAGCGTGTCGCCGGACAGCTTTTCCAGCTTGTGCGGCCGGCCGCGCAGGAAACCCTCGGCCAGCGCCGGCGAAGCACCGAACAGGTACATCAGCAGCCAGCTATAGCGGCGGAAGTTGCGGATGGTCGCCAGGTAGGCTTCCGACTGGTAAGCCTTGGGCGTGACGTTGGTCGCGCCTTCGTTCTCGGCCAGGATGCGCCACAGGCGCTCGTCCAGCGAATAGTTGTAGTGGATGCCGGCGATGCACTGCATCGCCTTGCCATAGCGCAGCGCCAAGCCGCGGCGGTAAACGTGCTTCAGCATGCCCAGGTTGGACTTGCCGTACCACGCGATCTCGATGTCCTCTTCGGCCGGCAGCTCGCAAGGCATGGACTGGCTCCAGATCAGTTCATCGCCCAACTTGGTATAGCTGAAACGGTGGATTGCATCGAGTTTTTCCAGCGTGGTTGCAATATCGTGTTCCGCCGGGGTGATGAACTCCAGCAGCGTCTCTGCGTAATCGGTGGTGATGTGCGGGTGGGTCAGGGCAGAGCCCAGGGGCCGGGGATGGGGCGTATGCGCCAGGTGGCCATCCGCTTGTACACGTAAGGTTTCTCGCTCAATGCCGCGCAGGCCGCCGCCCAGCACCGCACGGTGCTTATCGTCGGCCAACAAGGCCAGGCGGCGTGTCAATAGATTGGACAATTTGCTTCCTTTCCGATGCAGCAAATCAAATTGGTGCGAGATTAACCGAAAACCGAAAAGCGCGTACGATGCCCCCCAAAAACGGCCGGGAAGCCGCATGTTGCCGTATTTTACCCGGGGCGGCGGCCGCCGCTGACCCGCTCGATGCCGGCCAGGTCTTGCCAGCTTTGCACTTCAGTGTAACCGGATGACAATAAAAGCTCGCGCACCGCGGCCGGCTGGTCGTAGCCATGTTCCATCAGCAGCCAGCTACCCGGCGCCAGTTTGGCCTGGGCACCGGAAATGATGGTGCGCAGTGCGCTCAGTCCATCGGCAAAATCGGTCAGCGCACCGCTTGGTTCGAAGCGCAGGTCGCCCTCCGACAGGTGGCGGTCGCCATCCGCGATATAGGGCGGGTTGGAGACGATCAGGTCAAACTGCTCGCCTTCCACCGCAGCGTACCAGTCGCTGTGCAGGAAGCGTACATTGGCGCCGTTACGCTGCGCATTGCGCCTGGCCACAGCCAGGGCTTCCTGGCTCACGTCCAGTGCCGTCACGCCGGCATCCGGCCGGCTATGGGCGATGGCCACGGCGATGGCACCGCTGCCGGTGCCCATGTCCAGCACCTTGCCGCGCGGCGGCAGGCGCACCAGCGCCAGTTCCACCAGCAGTTCCGTATCGGGGCGCGGGATCAACACCGCCGGGGTGGTCTCGAATGCGAGACCGAAGAATTCGCGCTGGCCGACGATATAAGCCACCGGCTCGCCATCATGGCGGCGCTGCAGCAAGGCCGCCACGCGCGCCGCCTCCTCCGCGTTCAGCACGCGGTCGGACTGGGTAATCAACGCCGTGCGGCCGATGCCCAGCGCGTGGCAGACCAGGATGCGCTGGTCGACCGGATCGAGCAGCGGCTTGCGCTGCAAGGCGCCAAGCGTGATCCCGGCCGTGACCTGGTCTTTCATGCGCGCTTGCGCAGCACCAGCCACGCGCTGACGATCGCCAGGATACCGAACCAGATGCAGGACCACATCGGAACCACCAGGCCCAGGAACTTTTCATTCGCATCCTGGCACAAGCCTTCCGCGTAGAACAGCCATGGCAGGTATTCGGAAGTGGGGATTTTGTTCAGCAGCGTTTCCATGGGATCGATGCCGCAGGACAGGCCGGGGTGGGCCAGGACCCACAACTGCTTGATGGCCACGCCCATGCCGCCCAGAGCCGCCAGCAGCCCGACGCCGGCCGCGATTTTCGGCCTGGAGGCAAAGGCGCCGATCAACGCCGCAATGCCGATCGCGATGAACAGGTAGCGCTGGATCACGCACAGCGGGCAAGGCATCAGGTACAGCACATGCTGGAGATACATTGCCGCGCCGATCATGCCAAAGCTTACAAAGGCGATCGCCAGCAGGACATTACGGTTGCTCATCGTCATCAAGTTATCAAGGTTAAAAATCCGACCAATTCTCGCACAAAGCGCCGGCACAATCCTTAAGCCGCCATTATTCCAGCCCGGCCCGTGGCAACCTTGGGGTCTGACCCCAAGGTTGCCACGGGCCGACCCCTGACCAACACCTTAATCGCCGAGGGCGGCAAGTTGCTCGGCCTGGTGCTCGGTGGTCAGGGCGGTGGTCAGTTCGTTCAGGTCGCCGTCCATGATCATGTCCAGCTTGTACAGCGTGAGGTTGATGCGGTGGTCCGTCATGCGGCCCTGCGGGAAGTTGTAGGTGCGGATGCGCTCGCTGCGGTCGCCGGAGCCGATCAGGCTCTTGCGCGTGGCCGCTTCCTTCGATTGCTGCTCGCGCAGTTGCACGTCCTTGATGCGCGCTGCCAGCACCTTCATTGCGGATGCCTTGTTCTTGTGCTGCGAGCGGTCGTCCTGGCATTCCACCACGATGCCCGAGGGCAGGTGGGTGATGCGTACCGCCGAATCGGTCTTGTTGATGTGCTGGCCGCCGGCGCCCGATGCGCGGAAGGTGTCGATGCGCAGGTCGGCCGGGTTGATATGGACGTCTTCCACTTCATCCGCTTCCGGCATCACCGCCACGGTGCAGGCCGAGGTGTGAATGCGGCCCTGGGTCTCGGTGGCGGGCACGCGCTGCACGCGGTGGCCGCCGGATTCGAACTTCAGCTTGGAATAGGCGCCGTTGCCGATGATGCGCGCAATGACTTCGCGGTAGCCGCCCAGGTCGCTCTCGGATGCCGACACAATCTCCACCTGCCAGCGCGAGCGCTCGGCAAAGCGGGTGTACATGCGCAGCAGGTCGCCCGCAAACAGCGCCGATTCGTCGCCGCCGGTGCCGGCGCGGATTTCGAGGAAGATATTGCGCTCGTCGTTTTCATCCTTCGGCAGCAGCATCTTCTGCAGGTCCAGTTCCAGTCCCCCAAGGCGCGCCTTGCCCGCTTCGATTTCTTCCTGCGCGAATTCCTTCATGTCCGGATCGGACAGCATCGCTTGCGCGTCGTCGATATCGCCCAGCACCTGCTGGTAATCCTTGTACAGCGCCACCAGTGGCTGCAGTTCGCTGTGTTCGCGCGTCATCTTGCGGTAGCTGTCCATGTTCGACGTGGCGCCTTCGGACATCAGCAGTTCGTCCAGTTCGACCAGGCGGTTGGCGAGTTGGTCCAGCTTGGCCAGCATTGATGGTTTCATTCGGGTCCTATGCGGAAGGGGGGCGCCAGGCGGCGCGATCAAAACGGGAGGTTGCCGCATCTGCGGCAGGCAGCGGGAAGCGCCGCTAACGGCGGCCGCGGAACAATTGTGGCAGCAGTTCGGCCAGTTGGGCGCGCTCGTCGCCCTGGGCGCGGTGCAGCGCCTGCTGCGGGCCGTGCATGAACTTTGCGGTCAGGCCTTTGGACAAGGCTTCCAGCACCGCGTCGACCGATTCGCCCCTGGCCAGCAGCTTGCGTGCGCGCTCCAGCTCCAGCAGGCGAATCGCTTCGCCGTTCTCCTGCAGGCCCTGGATCACCGGCACCACGGCGCGGTCGTCGATCCAGTGCATGAACGATTGCACGCGGGTTTCGATAATCGCTTCGGCCTGCGCTACGGCGGCCTGGCGATTTTCCATGCCGGTCTGCACCACCTTGCCCAGGTCGTCCACGGTGTAGAGGAAGGCGTCGTTCAGGCGGCCCACTTCCGGCTCGATATCGCGCGGCACGGCCAGGTCGACCATGAACATCGGCTTGTGGCGGCGGGCCTTGATGGCGCGTTCCACCATGCCCAGTCCGATCAGCGGCAGCGACGAAGCGGTGCAGGAAACGACGATATCGTACTGGTGCAGCTGGTTGCCCAGTTCGGCCAGGCGCATGGCCTTGCCGTTGAAGCGGTGCGCCAGCGCTTCGCCGCGTTCCATGGTGCGGTTGGCTACGGTGATCGATTTCGGGTTTTGCGCCGCGAAGTGCGTGGCGCACAGTTCGATCATTTCGCCGGCGCCGATGAACAGCACGTTCTGTTCGGAGATCTTGTCGAAGATGCGCTGCGACAGGCGCACGGCCGCAGCAGCCATCGACACGCTGTGCGCGCCGATCTCGGTGGTGCTGCGCACTTCCTTGGCAACGGAGAAGCTGCGCTGGAATAGCTGGTGCAGGTAGGTGCCGAGGCCGCCCGCTTCATCGGCGGTGCGGATCGCGTCCTTGATCTGGCCCAGGATCTGGGTCTCGCCCAGCACCATGGAATCCAGGCCGGAAGCGACGCGGAAGGTATGGCGCACGGCATCGTGCTGCGGCAGCATGTACAGGTGCGGGCGCAGTTCGGCGTAATTCAGCTTGTGGAAATCGGCCAGGAATTGCGCGCCGGCGTCGAGCGGGCTGGCGGCATTGCTGGCCGCGTACAACTCGGTGCGATTGCAGGTGGACAGGATGGCCGCTTCGTCGCCGCCTTTCGAATCGGCGCGCGCAAACCAGTTGCGTGCCGCCGCCACTGCCGTGCCAAGCTGCTCAGGCGCGAACGCCAGCCGTTCGCGCAGTGCGACGGGTGCAGTGGTGTGGTTGAGGCCGACGGCGAGAAGTTGCATCTTGGTCCAGACGGAAGATTCCAGACGCCATTATACCTTGTGCTGCTTTCGCCCTCAGGAGCCCAGCTTTTCGAGCCGGTAGCCGTAGCTGTAAACCGGCACCAGGCGGAAGCCGTTTTCTGGTTTCAGTTGCAATTTATTGCGGACGCGGGAAACGTGGGTATCCATCGTGCGCGACGGGACTTCGGTTTCGCGGATCCAGACCGCCTCGTGGATGTAGGCACGCGACAGTGGGCGGCCAATGTTGCGGAAAAACAGCAAAGCCAGGTAGAACTCTTTGTGGGTGACATCCAGTACTTGCCCATCCATCAACAAGCGGCCGGGACGGGTTTCGAACACGTATTGGCCGAATTGCAATTGTTCGGCGCCGTTCTGGCTCGGGTAGGCGCGCCGCAACTGGGCCTGGACGCGCGCCACCAGCTCGGCCCGGCGCAGCGGCTTGACCAGGTAGTCTTCGGCGCCGAGCGACAGGCCGGCCACGATATCGTCTTCGCCGGCACTGGTGGTGAGGAACATCACAGGGCCGTTTTCCGGCAGCTTTTCGCGGGCCTTGCGAATGACCTCGGCCGGGTCCATATCGTTAACCTGCCAGTCAAGGATCAGCATGTCGACGCTGTCCTTGCGCATATTGGCCAGCAAGTCCTTGGCCATCTGGTAGCCATGGCAGGCATGACCAGCAGAAGTCAGGACCTGGCAGATCAGGTCCGCCTGGCTTCGGTCAGCATCAAGGACAACGATTCTCATGGTTCTTTACAGCAAAATGTTAAGAAGCAGTCACACGAATATAACAGAGTTTTACAAGAAATAGTTACCAATTTGATCAAAGATTTCTATGTGGCACTATTTTATCTGGTCCCGTGCGAAGCTGTCTCTCTATCACACGGTACACTGCTTGGGCGGGTAGCACAATGGATCAGGTGTTATTTTGCAAGTCGATTGGGGGAGTGAAAACATGAAAAATGACTGGACTGTGTTGCCCTCCACTGAGGCGGACATCGATGCCGTGCGCGAACGCTGCCGGCGCCTGGTGCGGCGCCGCGCGGCGGTTTCGGCCGGCGTGGCGGCGGTGCCGATTCCCGGCATCGACGTGGTGTCCGATCTTCGCCTGTTCACGCAGCTCATCGATGATGTGAACCACGAATTCGGCTTGTCTGCGGATCAGATCGACCGTATGCAGCCGAAATTGAAGCTGATCGCTTACGAGGCGGTCGTCAGCCTGGGCGGGATGTTAGTGGGGAAAGTTGTGACGCGCGAGCTGGTCGGGACGGTGTTAAAACGTAGTGCCGGCAAGATCGCGGCCAAGCAGGCGGGCAAACTGGTGCCTATTGCAGGTCAAATCGCTTCCGCTACTATTGGTTTCTTTGCCTTCCGGCAGATTGGCTACCAGCATGTGGAGGCTTGCGCCAAGGTGGCGCGGCAGGTGCTGGTGGCGGGCCAAAACCGGTAAGGCAGGGTCAGACCCAAGGGTCTGACCCGCGTATGCGGCTGCCACAGGCCGGTTTAGCGGTTCTAAGCGTCCGGTAGAACCACGTTCACGTCGAGCACTTCCAGGTTGCCCTGGCGATCCAGCGAGATCTTGATATCGTCCGCCGACACCTTGGTGTACTTCGAAATCACATCAACCAGCTCTTTGTGCAGCGCCGGCATGAAGTCCGGCCCGGCGCGGCCGTTGCGCTCGCGGGCAATGATGATCTGCAAGCGCTCCTTTGCCGCCACCGCCGTCTTGGGCTTGTTCTGGAACAGGAAAGAAAGCAGGGCCATTATTTAGCTCCAAAGATACGCTTCAGGAAACCTGGCTTTTCATAGTCGGTAAACTTCAGCTCAACTTCTTCGCCCAGGAAGCGCGACACCACGTCGGTGTAGGCTTCGGCCACATCGGTTCCCTTGAAGTGGATTGCCGGGTTACCCTGGTTGGAAGCATGCAACACCTGCTCCGACTCGGGGATGATGCCGATCAAAGGAATGCGCAGGATCTCTTGCACGTCTTCAAATGACAGCATCTCGCCCGCTTCCACGCGCTTCGGCGAGTAACGGGTGATCAACAGGTGTTCCTTGACCGGCTCGCCGCCGGACAGGGCGCGGCGCGACTTGGCCTGGATAATGCCGAGGATGCGGTCGGAGTCACGTACCGACGACACTTCCGGATTGGTCACGATCAGGGCTTCATCGGCAAAGGTCAGCGCCATCAGGGCGCCGTGTTCGATACCGGCCGGCGAGTCGCAGACGATGAACTCGAAGTCCATCTTGATCAGCTCGGCCAGCACGGCTTCCACGCCGTCTTCCGTCAGGGCATCCTTGTCGCGCGTCTGGGACGCCGGCAGGATGTACAGGTTCTCGCAGTGCTTGTCCTTGATCAGGGCCTGGTTCAGGGTAGCTTCTTTGTGCACCACGTTGATCAGGTCATACACAACGCGTCGTTCGCAACCCATGATCAGGTCCAGGTTGCGCAGGCCGACGTCAAAATCGATGACGACGGTTTTGTGGCCGCGCATGGCGAGGCCGGTGGAGAAGCTGGCGCTGGAAGTCGTTTTGCCGACACCGCCCTTGCCGGACGTAACTACAATAATTCGTGCCACAAAGAATCCTTTACTGAACTGTTATTTTGCGGAATTGACAGATTGTATATCCAGACTCTCGCCCTTTAACCGGATTTGTACCGGTTTGCGTGCGTTTTCAGTCGGGAAACCATCTTCAAAAGTACGATAAACACCTGCGATCGAGACCAGTTCCGGGCTCATCGACATAGCGAAAATACGGGCCGAAGCGTCGCCGGAGGCGCCTGCCAGGGCACGGCCGTTCAAAGTGTTGTAAACGTGGATACTGCCATCCGCGATGATCTCGGCGCCGTTGTTGACGACGGCCATCACGATCAGGTCGCCGCCGCGCGCATAGATGCGCTGGCCGGCCCGGACCGGGGTGTCGATGATCATGGTACCGCTGAAAGCTGGTGCCGCCGGCGCCGCCGTTTTGGCAGGAGCCGGGGCCGGCGCAGGGGCCGGAGCTGGCACTGGTTTCGGGGCTGCGACGGGCGCTTCTTCGCGCTTGCCGCTGTCCAGTTGCAGGCCGTGTTGCTGGATTTCTTCCACCATGTCCGGTTTGGCGTTGCGCACGGCCACCGGATTCAGGCGGTATTTTTTCAGGAGGGCGATAGTTGCCGCCCAGTCAATGCGTTCGCAGCCCGGCGCCAGGTCGCCGACGTCGATGACGGCAAGGTCCCCTTCGAAGAAATCGGAAACGCCGCCAGTCATCTCATGCATGGCGGCGTCGAGGGCGACGAGATCGCTCGTGTACATGATGGCGGACACGGCGACGACGGTGGAAATCCTGATCTCGATAGGCTTCTGGAACGTGCTCTTCGGCATAACAATCGCAAAGTAACGGGCTGGGCCCAGGCTGGGTGCATTGTACTTTGCTTAAGCTTGCTTGGGGAGGGGAGCCCAGTGTTTATGCGGCCTGCAGGCCTAAATGGTCGACGAACGGCTGGAAATCCCTGTCGCTATAGAGCAGTGCATAGTGCGATACCGTTGCAAACGCGACTGGCTGGAAGTTGTCATGCCTTGTCGCCGCGAACCGGTTAGTATTTGCCGTTTCAACAAGGAATGGCCAAGCATGGATAACAGGGCACGCTTTGCAGCGTTGGCCGAAAATTTGGCCGGCGAACCAGGTGTCGAGTCTGGACAAGGCGCCAGGAAAGGCTTTGGTACGTCGGCTTTGAAGGTCAACGGAAAGATATTTGCCATGGTGTCGGCGGCTGACGAATTTGTCGTCAAGCTGCCACGCACGCGGGTCGCAGAGCTCGAGGCTTCCGGCATCGGCCACAAGTTTGACCCAGGCCATGGGCGTTTGATGAAGGAATGGCTGGCGGTCGGCGCGAACGCGGTCAGCCGCTGGCCTGATCTGGCACGCGAGGCCCTGCACTGCGTGGGTGGTGCCCAATAATGCCTGAGATCGAACTGCTTCAGCTCACAAGCGAAGAATTGCTTGGCTTGGCGAGAACGGAGCCTGCCGACAATTTCGCTGGCGCGCTGGAAGGAGCGCTTCCACCGCCGCACGTTGCCGACCGCGCGTTGAAGCAGCTGGAGGCAGGCGTGCCTGCTTTCTGGTGCGCGCCGTTCCTGATCGTGGCCCGGCCCGAAGGCACCATCCTTGGAGGCTGCACCTTTAAAGGCATGCCGTCCAATGGCGATGTTGAAATAGCGTATGGGGTTGCCAAGCCGATGCGGGGCCGCGGCATTGCAAGTGCTGCCGTGGCCCAGCTCCTGAAGTTGGCAGCAGCGGATCGTTCGGTGCAGCAAGTCGTCGCAGAGATCCTTCCGTCAAACATCGGCTCGTCGAAAGTTGTATCGCGCCTGGGCTTCACGGCGCGCGCGACTCTGGTCGACTCCGACGGGGAAACAGTTGTGCGCTGGATCTATTCTGTTTCCCCTAATGGAGTCCAAATAGGGAAGGCTTAGGAAAGTTCCAGTTCAGTACGCAGATTTCGGGCGGCCGCGACCATGTTTTGCAGGGCCGCGGCAGTTTCCGGCCAGGCGCGCGTTTTCAGGCCGCAGTCGGGATTGACCCAGAGCTGCGCGGGCGGCACTACCTTCGCCGCCTTGCGCAGCAGCGCGGCCATTTCATCGCTGCCGGGCACGCGCGGCGAGTGGATGTCATACACGCCGGGACCGATCTCGTTCGGGTAGCGGAAGCTGGCGAAGCCGCCCAGCAGCTCCATGGCCGAGCGGCTCGATTCGATGGTGATCACGTCGGCATCCAGCGCAGCGATCGCCGGCAGGATGTCGTTGAACTCGGCGTAGCACATGTGGGTATGGATCTGCGTAGCGTCGTCAGCCACGGCCGCGCTGAGACGGAAGGCCTTGGTCGCCCACGCCAGGTAAGCATCCCAGCGGCTGCGGCGTAGCGGCAAGCCTTCGCGCAGCGCAGGCTCGTCAATCTGGATGATGGCGATGCCAGCGTTCTCCAGGTCATGCACCTCATCGCGGATCGCCGCGGCAATTTGCTGCGCTGTGTCGGAGCGCGGCTGATCGTCGCGGACAAAAGACCATTGCAGGATCGTGACCGGTCCGGTCAGCATGCCTTTCACCGGCTTGGCGGTCAGGCTCTGCGCATACCCGGCCCATTGCACCGTCATCGCTTGCGGACGCTGCACGTCGCCGAAAATGATCGGCGGCTTCACGCAACGCGAGCCGTAGGACTGCACCCAACCGTTAGCCGTAAAGGCGAACCCTTCCAACTGCTCGCCGAAGTATTCGACCATGTCGTTACGTTCAGCCTCGCCGTGGACCAGCACGTCCAGTCCGAGTTCTTCTTGCCGGCGGATGGCGTGCTCAATTTCTTCACGCATTGCTTGCTGGTAGTCCAGCGCAGCAAGCTCACCGCGTTTGAAGGCCGCACGGGAGGCACGAATTCGCGGAGTTTGCGGGAACGAACCGATGGTCGTGGTTGGAAACGCAGGCAGTGCCAGGCGCTCGCGTTGCAGTTGCTGGCGTTTGGCGAACGGCGAATTGCGGCGCGAACTGGCCGCATCTGCGGAGAATGCCGCAATCCGCGCAGCGACTTCCTGCTTGTGAACACGGGTGCTGGCGCGGCGGCTGGCCAGTGCTGCGCGCGCTTCGGCAAAGCCCCGCGCGACCTGGCCGGAAACGCGCTCATCTGCGGACAGCGCGGCTTTGAGCAATGCGAGTTCGGCCAGCTTCTCCTCGGCAAAGGCCAGCCATGGCTGCACCTCGGCGTCAAGGGAGGGCTCGGCCGCCAGGCTGTATGGCACGTGCAGCAAGGAGCAGGAAGTGGAAAGCCAGACCGGCCCGCTGCGCTTGCCGATCACCGGCAGGAGCGTCGCGAGGGCGGCATCCATATCGGTGCGCCAGATGTTGCGGCCATCAATGATGCCAATCGACAGCACCTTATGTGCCGGCAGCCAGTCGGCCACGCTGGCCAGCTCGCTGGCGGCGCGCACGGCGTCCACGTGCAGGCCGGCGACAGGCAAGCGGCAGGCCAGGCTGACGTTTTCTTCCAGGGGCGAGAAGTATGTGGCGACCATCAGTTGCGCACCTGATTGGTTGAGCAGCCAATATGCTGGCTCGAACGCATTACGCCAGGCGTTGGGCAGGTCGAGGCCCAGGATAGGTTCGTCCAGTTGCACCCAGTCGGCGCCTGCTGCGCGCAACTGCATCAGGAGCTTGCTGTATTGCGGCAGCAGGGTGTCGAGCAGGTCGAGGCGATTGAAGCCGGCGACTGCGTCGCGCTCCTTGCCGAGCCAAAGGAAAGTCAATGGACCGAGCAGCATCGCTTTCACCTGGTGACCGGCGGCGCGCGCTTCGGCGACTTCATCCAGCAGCCGCTGGGCATGCAGTGCGAACCCAGTCGACTCGCTGAACTCCGGCACCAGGTAGTGGTAGTTGGTGTCGAACCATTTCGTCATTTCCAGCGCCGCACCATTGTGGCCGCAGCCGCACGATTCATGTGCGCTATCTCCGCGTGCCATGGCGAAGTAGCGTGCCAGTTCCGGCTCGCCATCCTCGAAGCCAAAGCGTGCCGGCTCGCATCCAAACAGCTGGATATGGTTGGCCACATGGTCGTAGAAGGCGAAATCACCCACCGTCACGACATCCAGTCCGTGCTGGCGCTGGGTTTCCCAGTGCCGGGCACGGAGATTGCTGGCAGTGTCTTGCAGCGCTGCTTCGGACAGGTCGCCGCGCCAAAAGCGCTCCAAGGCGAACTTCAATTCACGCGCTGCGCCGATGCGTGGAAAGCCAGGAATATGAGTTTGTATGAGTTTCATTTTTGTCATGCTTAAGAAATATTGATGAAGTACAGTTTGCGGCATGACGGCATATAATAAAAACGAAACTTTTTATGCATCCACTTGAAAACTTTTCATACATGCTTGAGATTCGTCACTTGCGCACGCTGTCGGCGCTTCGCTCCTCGGGTAGCCTGGTCAAGGCAGCACAGTTGCTGAACCTGACGCAGTCAGCCCTGTCGCATCAAATCAAATTGCTGGAAGATCGCTACGGTACGCCGCTGTTTGAGCGTAAATCGATACCAATCGGCTTCACCGCTACCGGCGAACGCTTACTGAAACTGGCCGATACGCTGTTGCCGGAAGTGGAGCGTGCCGAGCGCGACGTGCTGCGCCTGTCGCAAGGCGACACCGGCCAGTTGCGCGTGGCGCTGGAATGCCATACATGTTTCGATTGGCTGATGCCGGTGATGGATGCCTTCCGCACCCGCTGGCCGGACGTGGAAATCGACCTGGTTTCCGGCTTCCACAGCGAACCGGCCGACCTGCTGCGCAATGGTGCGGCCGACCTGGTGATCGGTTCCGACTACAGCGCCGAGTATTCCACCTTCCCGCTATTCCGCTTCGAAATCCTCACCGTGATGGCGCAAAAGCACCGCCTCGCCGGACAGCGCCGCCTGTCGGCCCAGGATTTCTCGGGCGAAACCCTGATCACCTATCCGGTGCCCGAAACACGCATCGACCTGATCCGCGAGGTGCTGCGCCCCGCCGGCGTCGAGTTCCAGCGCCGCACCGCCGAACTCACGGTGGCGATACTGCAACTGGTTGCAAGCCGGCGCGGTGTCGCGGCTTTGCCGAACTGGGCCATCAAGAATTATGTCGACTACGACTACGTCATCGCGCGCCCGATTGGCGAGACCGGATTGTGGAGCGACCTGTTTGTCTCGGTGCCGCCGCCCTTGCAGCACAAGGCCTACGTGGCCGACTTCGTCAACGTGATACGCGAGCAGTGCGCAGCTACCTTGGACGGTATCAAGTTATTGTCGTGACATCGACATAGGTTTTATGCAAAATGAAAGCAGCCTTGATGTTTATCAAACGTTTGTCAGGAATCGCGCACTAACATGAGAAGTCTTGCGGTATCTCAGCCACCGAACAATTGAAGGAGCATGGGCATGTACGCGTTTACCGACGAATTTTCCCGCGCCGCACAAGCGGCTTTCGACACGCAACTTGCCAGCTTCGCCAACATCTGTGACTGGCATCGTGATACCGCATGGGCTTCTCTGGCTGCCATGACCGCAGCCTCCAACGAATTCCTGGCCATCCAGCATCCACAAGACCTGCTGCAAATGGCTACCGACCAGGGCAAGCACGCCATCGACCGTGCACAAGCATATGGACGCGAGGCAACAGACGTGGCTTTGAATAAGCCATTGTTCCGGTAGGCCATAGCTGGCCGCAGGCAGGGCACTTAGCTAGAATGCATTGAATGATTTTCATACCACTCCCGGAGAAGCAGAATGGATGATGTAGTAATTGTTGCAGCAGGCCGTACCGCAGTAGGCAAGTTCGGCGGTTCCCTGGCCAAGACCCCGGCAGCAGAGCTGGGCGCCCATGTCATCAAGGGCCTGTTGGCCAAGACTGGCATTGACCCGAACCTGGTCAGCGAAGTGATCATGGGCCAGGTGCTGACCGCTGGCGTCGGCCAGAACCCGGCCCGCCAGGCCCTCATCAAGTCCGGCCTGCCAAGCGCCATCCCGGGCTACACCATCAACAAAGTCTGCGGCAGCGGCCTTAAGGCCACCCACCTGGCAGCGCAAGCGATCAAGTGCGGCGACGCCAACATCATCATCGCCGGCGGCCAGGAAAACATGAGCGCCTCGCCGCACGTGCTGAACGGCTCGCGCGACGGCTTCCGCATGGGCGACGCCAAGATGGTCGATACCATGATCGTCGACGGCCTGTGGGACGTGTACAACCAGTACCACATGGGCATCACCGCCGAGAACGTCGCGAAGAAATACGATATCTCGCGCAGCCAGCAAGATGAATTCGCGCTGCAGTCGCAACTGAAAGCGGAAGCCGCGCAAAAGGCCGGCAAGTTCAAGGACGAAATCCTGCCGCTGGAAATCGTGCAGAAGAAAGGCAGCATCTTCTTCGACCAGGATGAGTACGTGAAGCCTGGCTCCACGCTGGAAGCGCTGTCCGGCCTGCGCCCAGCCTTCGACAAGGCAGGCTCCGTCACTGCCGGCAATGCCTCCGGCATCAACGATGGCGCGGCAGCCGTGATCATGATGTCCGCCAAGCAGGCCAAGGAACTGGGCCTGACCCCGCTGGCCCGCATCAAGGCTTACGCTTCGTCCGGCCTGGACCCGGCCTACATGGGCATGGGCCCGGTCACCGCTTCGCAGCTGTGCCTGAAAAAGGCCGGCTGGTCGCCGCAGGACCTGGACCTGATGGAAATCAACGAAGCGTTCGCCGCGCAAGCCTGCGCCGTGAACAAGGAAATGGGCTGGGACACCAGCAAGATCAACGTCAACGGCGGCGCAATTGCGATCGGCCACCCGATCGGCGCTTCCGGCGCCCGCATCCTGGTGACCCTGCTGCATGAAATGGTTCGCCGTGACGCTAAGAAGGGCCTGGCCTCGCTGTGCATTGGCGGCGGCATGGGCGTGGCATTGGCAGTTGAGAGGGAATGAGCTTTTGTTTAAATAAATAGGGGAACATTAAATGGCACGAGTTGCATTAGTAACGGGCGGCATGGGTGGTCTGGGCGAAGCGATCTGCATCAAGATGGTCGCACTGGGCTACAAAGTGGTAACCACGTATTCCCCAAGTAACAAGACGCATGAATCGTGGCTGGCCACGATGAAGGACCAGGGCTATAACTTCACCGCTTATCCTTGCGATGTGTCGGACTACGATTCGGCACAGACCTGCATCGCAGCGGTAGAGCGCGACATCGGCCCGGTTGACGTGCTGGTGAATAACGCCGGTATCACCCGCGACATGACCTTCAAGAAGATGGACAAGGTCAATTGGGATGCAGTGATGAAGACCAACCTTGACTCCGTGTTCAACATGACCAAGCCGGTAGCGGATGGCATGGTGGACCGTGGCTGGGGCCGCATCATCAACATCTCCTCGGTGAACGGCCAGAAGGGCGCTTTCGGCCAGACCAACTACTCCGCGGCCAAGGCCGGCGTGCACGGTTTCACCAAGGCGTTGGCGCTGGAAGTGGCACGCAAGGGCGTGACGGTCAACACCATCTCGCCTGGGTATATCGGCACCAAGATGGTGATGGAGATCCCGAAAGACGTGCTGGATTCGAAGATCATCCCGCAAATCCCGATGGCCCGCCTGGGCAAGCCGGAAGAAGTCGCAGGCCTGGTGGCCTACCTGGCGTCGGAGGAAGCGGCCTTCGTCACCGGCGCTAACATCGCGATCAACGGCGGCCAGCACATGTCCTGAGCGAAGCAAAGAGCAACGCAACACCCAAACGCCGTCCGGCCCTCGCGCCGGTCGGCGTTTGTCCTTCCGGAGGCACTATGAAGAAAATGCTGCCCCTGCTGCTGCTGGCAGCCTGTAGCAGCGAGATCCCGCAGGACAAGCTGCTGAACATGCTGAACCAGCGCGCGCCGCTGGTGGCGCACATCGGCCCGGTGACCAAAGTCAGCGTGCTGAGCACAGCCAAGGCCTCCGCCAACGGCCGTAGTTGCGAAGTCCGCCTGATGCACGTCACCGGCAAGAAAGGCTCCACCTACGTCAGTTTCCTGCGCCGGGAAGAACCGGGCGGCACCGAATCCGCCCTGACTTGGGCCGACGAGCGCCAGGCCGCCAGCGGCAAGATGGGTGAAATGCTTTCGGCGCATTGCAACAACAAGTGATTGACGCTGCCTGCCTGCTCACATATCGTTCTTTCTCAACAATAATTAACTGGGGAGACAACGATGCAACTCTGGGCGATGAACTACTGGGCCGTGCTGCTCGCGGCCGTTTCGAGCTTTATGTTGGGCGGCCTGTGGTACTCGCCGGCCCTGTTCGGCAAGATGTGGAATGACGAAAATGGCGGCGTCAAGCAGAACGGCCATCCGGCCAGGGTCTTCGGCGTAGCCTTCCTCTTCTCCCTGCTGGCCGCCATCGCCTTCGCCCGCTGGGTTGGCCCGGCGCCCTCGCTGGAGTACGCCATCAAGCATGCTTTGCTGGCCGGTGGCGGCATGGTGGCAGCCTGCTTCGGCATCAATTACCAGTTTGCCCAACGCAGCTTCAAGCTGTTGCTGATAGATGGCGGCTACCACACCGCGCAATTCCTGGTCTTTGGCCTGATCCTCGCTCTCTGGCACTGATGACCAGGCTTTATGAATGGCGGCCGATCCCGCATCAACTGGATATCGTATGCCCAGCATGCCGGGGCCGCGCCGAATTTGAGTTTGCCGAAGTCGTCCGTATCGGGCTGAAAGCGGACGTCGAGTTTTTCCAGAAGAGCAGCCTGTTTGAGTACCAGCAGTTCCAGGATTCATGCGGCCACAAGTGGCATGCGGCGCTCTATTTCCAGGGGCTTCATGGGCGCCCGCAGCAGGCAATTCACGAACTTCCGGAAGGGTATGCCGCAGGCGATTGGGACCATTCAAGGTATCTCAAAAATCGAAGCGGCTGGCCGGTTGGCTCAATCCGATGTAGCTCGTGCCATACCCGTGCCAGGCACGTCCTGCGGTGGCCAGACGAGGCCTATTTTTCGGTCGCGTATCGCAATCACGTACTCTGGACATTTCATCGTGAATCCGCAATCGATTTGATGCAGTACTTGCAGTCCAAGGAGCGAAACCGGTCGCGTTATCGCTGGGGCTATTTCCTGCTTTATGTTCCGACCGTGTTCAAAGTCGGAAAAGCCCGAGGCACGGTTGTAAGGCAACTCGGAAAACTACTGCTCATCAATCAATGAAAAGGATTTCCAGGAGAACGAACTGGCAGAAGAAATCCAGTCAAACTCTGGTCGTCTTTCCTGATAAGGGCAGTTCAACACCGCAGAGCCATCCGCTGGTTGACGGTGCTATTCTTGAAGAGAGATTGGAACACTTATGTACGCCTTGCCCGAACTCGACGAACAAATCCTGCAGCCAGGCGTAAAAGGCCTGCCGATTGTGGAGCCCTTGCGCCAGCATATGATCGGCGCCCAGCACTGGAACGTGCTGGCGGCGGATACCAGCCTGCCGGTTGCCGTGCTCAAGGCTTCGGCCCTTCAGCACAACCTGGCCTGGATGCGCGATTTTTGCGAGCGCCACGGGGTGCTGCTGGCGCCGCACGGCAAGACCACCATGAGCCCGCAACTATTTGCGGCGCAGATCGAGAACGGCGCCTGGGGCATTACGCTGGCGACCATTCCTCAGGTGCAGATTGCGGCGCGCTTTGGCGTGCGGCGCGTGATCCTGGCGAATGAGCTGGTGGCGCCTGCCGATGTCCGCGCCGTGCTGCACCTGATGCAGGAAGACCATAGTTTCGAATTCTTCGCCCTGGCCGATTCGTTGCAAGGCGTCGCACGCCTGTCGCGCGCCGTGCAGGATGTGGGTCTCACGCGGCCCTTGCCGCTGCTGGTGGAGCTGGGTATGAAGGGCAAGCGTGCCGGCTGCCGCGACCCGGACGAGGTGATGGCCGTGGCGCGTGCCATCGCCGGCGCGCCGGGCCTGCAGCTGGCTGGCATCGAAGGCTATGAAGGCCTGGTGGTCACCGATAACCGCGCGGCGGATGTGGAAGTGGTCGACGCCTTCCTGCAGCGCATGGCGGAAATGCTGAAGGCTGCAGCGGCGGAGGGCTTGTTCGGTGGCGAACAGGTGATCATCTCCGCTGGTGGCTCAGCCTATTTCGACCGCGTGGCGCGGGAATTTTCCGGGCTTGCGGTACAGGGCAAGAAAGTGCTGCCGATCCTGCGCAGCGGATGCTACCTGACCAATGATCACGGCTACTACGGCGGTTTGACGAGTGAGCTGGCCAGCCGCGAAGGCAAGGCGGCAGGAGAGGGCTTGCAACCGGCGCTGGAGCTCTGGACTACGGTGCTGTCGCTCCCCGAGCCGAACCTGGCGATACTGGCCCTGGGTAAACGGGACGCTTCGCACGACTTGGGCCTGCCACGCGTGCTCGCCGCGCATCGGCCAAGCGGCGGGGGCCAGCGGCTGGAACTGCCTGAGGGCGCCGTGATCGACAAGATGAATGACCAGCACGCCTACCTGCGCTGGCCGGAGGGCGTCGAAGCCGGCCTGCAAGTGGGCGACCTGGTCGGCTGCGGCATCTCCCACCCCTGCACCACCTTCGACAAATGGCCCCTGATGCTGGTTGTGGATGACACGTACAACGTCCTGCAAGCCATCAATACCTTCTTCTGAGCGGTTACAATCTTGGCTTCACGCACAGAGGATAGCCATGCCCGACGCCCTGCCACACCTGTTCCCGCCAATCCAGCCCCGCAACAGCGGCATGCTGGCTGTCGATGACATCCATACAATTTATTGGGAAGAGGTGGGCAACCCGAACGGTATCCCGGTCGTCTTCTTCCATGGCGGCCCGGGCGCCGGCATGTCGCCGCAGCACCGCCGCTTCTTTAATCCAGAGCACTACCGGGTCATCCTGTTCGACCAGCGCGGCGCCGGCAAGTCGACCCCGCTGGGCGAAGTGCGCAACAACACCACCCAGCTCCTGATCCAGGACATCGAGCGCCTGCGCATCCTGTTCGACATCGAAAAATGGCTGGTCTTTGGCGGCTCCTGGGGTTCCACCCTGGCGCTTGCGTACGGCCAGGCCCACCCGGAACGCTGCTTGGGCTTCGTCCTGCGCGGCATCTTCCTCTGCACACAGAAGGAGATCGACTGGTTCCTGCAAGGCTCCGAATGGTTCCACCCGGAGGTGTACGATGAGTTCATCGCCCCCATCCCGGCCGAGGAACGCGGCAACCTGCTGCAAGCCTACGTCAAGCGCATCATGGACCCGAACCCGGATGTGCACTGGCCTGCCGTGCGCGCCTGGAGCAAGTTCGAAGGCCGTCGCGTTTTCCTCCTGCCGCAGCCGGACGAACCGCCATCGGACACCCTTGACCTGGGTGTCGGCCGCATGGAATCGCACTATATGGCGAACCTGGGCTTCTTCAGCGACGGCCAGCTCCTGGCCAACGTTCCGCGCATCGCCCACCTGCCGGCCGTGATCGTCCAGGGCCGTTATGACGTGATCTGCCCGCCGGTTTCGGCCTGGCGACTGCAGCAGGCCTGGGGCGCCAACGCAGTGATGAAGATGATTCCTGATGCCGGCCATGGCGCCATGGAGCAGGGCGTCAGCCGCGCCCTGGTCAACGCCACCGAACAATTCCGCCAGCAAGGACGCTTTGCATAATGAATCTCCAACTCGGCGACATCGCCCACATCATCCAGCTCGCGATTGCCCCGGTGTTCATGCTGTCGACGGTCTGCACCAACCTGCTGGTGCTGCTGAACCGCCTGGCGCGCATCATCGACCGTTCGCGCGTGCTCGAAGAGCGGCTGGACGTCGCCTATAACGACACCTACATCAATGAGCTGGACGTGCTATACCGGCGATCGCACCTGATCAATGTTGCGATCGCGCTGAGCACCGCTTGCGGCCTGTTTGTTTGCCTGGTAGTGGCCCTGCTATTTGTGGGGGACGCCACCAACGTAGCGCTGGACAAATACATCGCCGGCCTGTTCATCGCAGCGATGATCTGCCTGATCGGCAATTTCGGCTACCTGCTGCGCGAAATCTTCATCGCCTCGACATTTATGCGTGCCCACCGCCACGTGCGGCACATCGAAAGAAATTCACACTAAGAATCATCATGCACGACTACAAACGCCCACCTACGCTGCACCGCTACGGCCCGCGCAGCGAACTTGAACAAGCCCTGAAAGAGGGCCAGTTCGTGCTGCGCCCTGTGGGCAGCTTCCTGACCCTGAGCTTCTCGCAAGCCTGGAACCGCGACCTGTTCGACCATTTCGGCGCCGACAGCTGCCTGGTAATCCACAACACCGAGGAATTCGGTGAACGTATCCACCGCGCCGTACAGCGTACCCTGCCGAATTGGGCCGGCATCGATGGCGCCGTCGAGTACGGCGGCCGCGCCGCCCTGGGCGCCGCGTTTACCAAGACGCGTGAAGATGCGATGGAGAAAGAATGGCAATTCGCCTGGCGCTCCATGCAGACGGCGTCCACCATGAATCCGGTGGTGATCCGCATCGGCAGCCTTGAGAATTTTGCGGAAGTACGCGACCGCGACCACTACACGGCTTAAGGCCGCAGCTTAAGGAACGCTGGGCACTCCGCCCAGGCCGCGTGCCAGTTCGGACTGCTTAGGCAGCGCCGGCTGGCGCTCCAGGTGGGCCAGCACCGCATTCATCATGCGCTCGATATCGCCGCGGATGATGTTGGTGCCCAAAAGTCCCGGCACGTAGAAATTCGGCATCAGGCGCCCGCTGTAGACCACGCGGGTGCCGCCGGTTTCCGGAATGGGAATCAATTCCCAGCGCGCTTCGTAATGTTTCATGTCCCCGGAGACCAGGGCGATGTCGATCGACGACATCGGCTGCTCCGTTGCCCGTACGACAAGATGGATGGAACGCGACATGAACAGGAAGCGGGCCGTGCCAAATTGTTCAATGATGACTTCATTGCCATTCCGCGAAAGCACCCGGCACGACGCCATGTCGGGCACGAATTCCTCCATGCGGTCGTAAGTGGTGAGGGTGCGCCAGACTGTTGGCAGCGAAGCATGAACAGTGCCGCTGGCATTCACTTCGTAGAGTTGTTGCGCGTCTGTCTTCACCCGGCTGACGGACACTTCCAGCTTCGGAACTTCCAAACGGGCCGCCTGTCCCGCGCCAAAGGCAGGCGCGGTAAAACCGAGGAACAGTACTAATAACAGTCGCTTCATGCTACCAGCGTAAGGTAACTGGTGGCAGAATACAAGCGCCGCGCGCTTCCATCGTTAGACGGCGCACAGAACCCCCGCCAGACCGCCATAGACCATGAATTTCCCTCACCTCCTCTCGCCCCTCGACCTGGGTTTTACCACCTTGCGCAACCGCGTCATCATGGGTTCCATGCACACCGGGCTGGAAGACCGCTTCTTCAATTATGACAAGCTGGCCGCCTTCTACCGCGAACGCGCCAGGGGTGGCGTGGGCATGATCGTCACCGGCGGCATCTCGCCGAACCGCCAAGGCTGGCTGCTGCCTTTCGGCGGCACTATGAACTTCTTCGGTGACGTGTTCAACCACCGCAAGCTGACCGGCGCCGTGCACGAAGAGGGCGGCAAGATCCTGATGCAGATCCTGCACGCGGGACGCTATGGCTACCAGCCGTTTGCCGTGTCCGCCTCCGACAAGAAATCCCCGATCTCGCCCTTCAAGCCGAAGGCGTTGACGGAAAGCGGCATCGAATCGACCATCAAGGCCTACGTGCGCGCCGCCAGGCTGGCGCAAAAGGCCGGCTACGACGGCGTCGAGGTGATGGGCAGCGAAGGCTACCTGCTGAACCAGTTCCTGTGCGCCCGCACCAACCTGCGCACCGACCGCTGGGGCGGCAGCATCGAAAACCGCATGCGCCTGCCGGTGGAAATCGTACGCCGCATGCGCGAAGCCGTCGGCCGCGACTTCATCATCATGTACCGCCATTCGCTGCTGGACCTGGTGGACGGCGGCAATACCTGGGAAGAGGTGGTGACTGTCGCCAAGGCCTTGCAGCAGGCCGGCGTCACCATCCTGAACACCGGCATCGGCTGGCATGAAGCCCGCGTGCCGACCATCGTCACCTCGGTGCCGCGCGCCGCCTTTGCCGAAGTGGCAGGGCGCCTGCGCAAGGAGGTGACCATTCCCGTCGTGGCTTCGAACCGTATCAACATGCCGGCGGAAGCGGAAGACATCATCCGCCGCGGCGATGCCGACATGGTGTCGATGGCGCGCCCCTTCCTCGCTGACGCCGAGTTCGTCAACAAGGCGGCAGCCGGACGCGCCGACGAAATCAATACTTGCATCGGATGCAACCAGGCCTGCCTCGACCATACTTTCCAGAACAAGCGCGCAAGCTGCCTGGTCAACCCGCGCGCCTGCCACGAAACGGAGCTGGTGTACAAACCCGCTGCAGCCCGCCGCAAGGTGGCGGTGGTGGGTGCCGGCCCCGCAGGCCTGTCGGCAGCGACCGTAGCGGCGGAATGCGGCCACGATGTCACCCTGTTCGACTCCAGCGACCGCATTGGCGGCCAGTTCAATATCGCCAGGCAGATTCCGGGCAAGGAAGAATTCAACGAGACCCTGCGCTACTTTGGCCGCAAGATCGAGTTGACCGGCGTCAAACTGCAACTGAACCACCGCGTCACGCGCGAAGAACTGCTGGCGGGCGGCTATGACGACGTGATCGTCGCCACCGGCATCCGCGTGCGCAAGCCGAAGATCGACGGCATCGACCACCCGAAAGTGCTGTCCTACCTTGATGTGCTGCGCGACAAGAAGCCGGTCGGCAAGCGCGTGGCCATCATTGGCGCGGGCGGCATCGGCTTCGACGTCGGCGAATACCTGCTGCACAACCCGGAACACTCGCTGCCGCTGGCAAAAGAACACTGGACGGCCGAATGGGGCGTCGACCTGCACGCCAAGACCGGCGGCGGCCTGGTTCCCGCTAAGGCGGCGGAACCGGTGCGCCAGCTTTACCTGCTGCAGCGCAAAACCAGCAAGCTGGGCGCCGGCCTGGGCAAGACCTCGGGCTGGGTGCACCGTGCGGTGCTGGCGCGCAATGGCGTAGTGATGATTCCCGGCGTGCAGTACAAGCTGATCGACGACCATGGCCTGCACATCCAGGTTGGCGAAGAAGAACGCCTGCTGGCAGTGGATAACGTGGTGATCTGCGCCGGCCAGGAGAGCCTGACCGAACTGATGCCGCCGGAAGGCGAAGCCGCCGCAGCAGGCACCCCACGCTTCCACAAAATCGGCGGCGCCGCACTGGCGGCCGAACTCGACGCCAAGCGCGCCATCAAAGAAGGCGCTGAACTGGCCGCGCGCCTGTAAATGGCAACCTTGGGGTCAGACCCCAAGGTTGCCAATTTCCTTGCCGATGTGGGCGGCCATGGACTTGGCCAGCTCCTGCTCGCCGATGAAGATGACGCCGGCGCGTTCGCTGCGCAGCAGGGCCGCCTCTTCCTCGCTGTGCGTGCGCACGGCAATCCTGATATCCGGATTCAGCGCGCGCGCTGTCTCGATCATGGCGCGCACGTGGAAGGTATCCGGCGTTGCCACCACCAGCATGCGCGCCTTGTGGATATGGGCCTGGATCAGCACTGAGGGCTCGCCGGCATTGCCCGCCACGGCGGCGATGCCATCTTGGCGCAACTTGTCGACCAGCTCGCGGTTCTGCTCCGCCACCACATAATTAATTCCCTGCGCCGCCAGGGCCTCCGCAATATTGCGCCCCACTCGGCCATAGCCCACCAGCACCACCTGGCCCTCCAGCTTGGATTGCGCGGTTGTCGTCGGCAACTCCGCCAGCGGGTCGGCGCTGCGGGCGTATTGCGCCGCCAGCGCCTTGTTCTTGCCCATCATGCGCTCCAGCGGGGCGGCCAGCATGAACATCAGCGGGTTGAGCGCGATCGACAGGATGGCGCCCGCCAGGATCAGGCTCTGGCCCTCATGCGGCAGCAGACCGAGCGAAATGCCCAGTGCCGCCAGGATGAAGGAAAACTCGCCGATCTGTGCCAGGCTGGCCGACACCATAAGCGCGGTACTGGCAGGGTAGCGCAGCAGCACCACCAGCACGAAAGCGGCAATCGATTTGCCGAACAGGATGATCGCCACAACAGCCAGCACGCGCAACGGCTGTTCGACCAGGATCGCCGGCTCGAACAGCATGCCGACCGAGACGAAGAACAGCACCGCGAAGGCATCACGTAGAGGCAGTGACTCATGCGCAGCGCGGTGGCTCAGCTCCGACTCGCGCAGCACCATGCCGGCGAAGAAGGCGCCCAGCGCGAAGGAGATGCCGAACAATATGGTCGCGGCATATGCAATGCCGACTGCGGCGGCGATCACGCACAGCGTGAACAGCTCGCGCGAATTGGTGCGCGCCACCTGCCACAGGATCCAGGGGAACAGCTTGCGGCCCACCAGAAGCATGAAGCCGACGAATAGCGCCACTTGGCCCAGTGTGACGGCCAGTGCCTTGAGTATGCCGCCTTCGGCCGCGCCGCGGCCGTGGGCAGCATCGCCTGCATTACCGCCCAAGGCGCCTGCCAATGCAGGCAACAATACCAGCACAAGGACAGTCACCAGGTCTTCGACCACCAGCCACCCGACAGCGATGCGGCCATTGAAGGAATCCAGCGTGCCGCGCTCCTCCAGCGCCCGCAGCAGCACCACCGTGCTCGCCACCGACAGTGCCAGGCCGAACACCAGGCCGCCGCCTAGGCTCCAGCCCCACCAATGCGCCAGCGCCATGCCCATGCCGGTCGCCGCCGCGATCTGCAGGATGGCGCCGGGCAGGGCCACCTTGCGTACTTCCCACAGGTCATCCAGTGAGAAATGCAGGCCGACGCCGAACATCATCAGCATCACGCCGATTTCAGCCAGTTGGCCGGCGATGGCGCTGTCGGCGACAAAGCCAGGGGTAGCAGGGCCAATCAGGATGCCGGCTGCGAGATAGCCGACAAGTGCGGGGAGTTTGAGGCGAACGGCGATGAAGCCGAACACGAGGCCGAAGCCAAGGGCTGCGGCGATAGTGGTAATCAGGCTGACGTCATGGGGCATGCGGGCTCTCCTTTCCCAAGGAGTATAACTGCGTGCCCTGAATCCGATTCGACCTGACCTGCGTATGTAGTCCTGTCGCCAGCGCGCGACCTTGTTCACTGTCAAAGGAGAAGGATCATGGCTATCGATATCAATGCAGTCGCAGGCGAACCGGCGGCAGAAGCCGGGCGCATCATTATCAACCTGCCGCCCACCGTGCTGGTGACGGCGCCCAATGGCGGCGAAGTATTCCAGCCTGGCCAACCGGTGTTGATCCGCTGGGACAGTTTCGACGCCGACGGCAGCGTACTGCGGCACGATGTGCGCTTTTCAGCCGATGGCGGCCTGACCTTCAGCAATATCGTGACCGGCCTGTTCGGTGAAGTCCAGAGCTATAGCTGGACTGTGCCGGCGGCCCCCACCGGCCAGGGCCGCATCGAAGTAGTTGCCTACGATGAGCTTGGGCGTAGCGGACGCGACCGCAGCAACGCCAACTTCACCATTGGCGGCAGCGCCGGTGCCAGCATTTCCTCGCTGCAGCCTGCCACCTTGCGTGCGGGCGAAGCGACGCAGCTTACCGTGGCCGGAAGCGGCCTGGCGCTCGACGCGACGGCCTACCAGGTAGTGACGTCCGCCGGCTTCAGCGTGCCCGGCGTGCTGGTGCTGGGCGCTTCCGGTTCCAGCACCAGTGTGTCCTTGTTGGTCGACGTAGCGGCCGGTACGGTAGCCGGCAACTATCAGCTGCGCATGCAAAGTCCGGGTGGGCCCGTGATGGCGCCGCTGGCGATCAGTGCGCAGGCAGCACAGCCAGCGCTGGCGGTCACGCCGGCCAACCAAAGCGTAACCGCAGGCGGAAACGCCAGTTTCCAGGTCAATATTTCGCCACCCGTGAGCGGCAGCGTCAGCCTGGCCGTCGGTGGCCTTCCCGCGGGCGCCACTGCCACATTCACGCCGAATCCGACTGGCAGCAATGCCGCCACGCTGAACATCGCGACCGCGCTCGACACCACGCAAGGGACGCGCCAGTTGACCGTCAGTGCCAGTGCGCCAGGGGGGCAAATCGCCCCGGCAACCATCGGCCTCACCGTGCAAGCGGGCGTAGTGCCAAGCTGCACGCTGGCGGCCGATCCGGCCGCCGTGACTGTGCCGCGCGGCCAGTCCGCCAGCAGCAATATCACTGTGGTGCGCAGCAACTTCGGCGCAGCGGTGCAGCTGGCGCTGAGCGGCTTGCCGCCCGGCGTCAGCGCCACCTTCAGCCCCAACCCGGTCCTGGGCAACAGCACCACGCTCACCTTGCAGGCCGCAGCCGACGCCCAGGCTGGCATGGCCGCGCTGCGGGTGGACGGCTTTGCCACCGGCATCAGCATTGCCGGCATCAACCTGTCCCTGACTGTCGCGGCGGGGAGCGCGCAGCCGGTACCGGGCATTCCCATCCCGGCGGGCCAGACGCTGCTGGCGACGCGGTTCGCGACACGGCGCAATCCGGCCACCGGCCAGCTGCAGCAGCAAGCGGGCGTGCTGACCCAAGGCATCACGGCCAATGGCATGCGCTTCAGCCTGTTACGCACCTTCGTTGAGGGCAGCGATGCCCCGGTCCTGCAAATCCAGCGCATGGGCGCGAACCGGTATACGGACTTCCGCTTCGTCGACTTCGCCGGCAACGGTGATGCCTACCTGGCCTGCGCCTCGGAGAAGAGCCAGGACGACGATAGCGCCGACCTGGTCTCGCAAGTGCAGATCCGGGAACCGCAGCAAGGGGCGGTCGTGCAGGGCGTGGTCCTGGCCACCACCGTACGGCCGTTCGGCTCGACCCAGGTCAGCACCATCAACCCCGACTTTGGCGGCATGGCGACGCTGCGCATCGGCAGCCAGGAGTACATGGCCGTGATCCCGCAAAACAGTTTCGCCACTATCGGCCAGGTGGTCACCTCGACCACGCTATACTTTTTCCGCTTTGCAAACGGCAGCGTGCAGCGGGCCGACTTCACCCTCGGCGAACAGCCGGGCGGCGCTACAGTGCAGCGCGCAATGCTGGCGGCCGGCACGCTGGGGGGCACCGGTGCCAAGAGTTTCCTCGTGTTCTCCAAAAACCTGCTGCTGGTCATGGATCCGGTGAGCGGCCAGCGGGTCGCGCAACGCACGGTGGATGTGGACTTGAATAATCCCGATGCCACCGACGTGCCCAACCCACCTGGCAACACCGTGCAATCCACGCCAGGCGGACGCCGCTATGGCCAGTTCCGCCTGGCCGACATCCGCGGAGGCGCCGGGCAGGAGATCCTGATCGCAGCGCACAGCCTGCCCAAGCCGAACAACAGCTTCCCGGAGGGACTGCACGGCATGTACACCACGCTGCCCACTATCCAGCCCGGCTCCGCCGGCTTCATCCAGCCGATCTGGGGACCGTTTGGGGCCGCCGGCAACAGCGAACGGCGCTACCGCTTCTTCCGCGACGCGACCAAGAAACCGGACGACCGCTCGCCCGAACTGAAACGCCTGACGTTCGCGAATGGCGCGCTGCTGCTGGGAGGCACCCCGCCGGCCGGCATTGAAGACCTGGGCGACGGCCCGGTATCGATGGTGGTGAGCGATGCGCCGCCGACAGCGGTGCCGGCCGCCACGCCCGCCATCCAGCTGCTCGACGCGGTGACCGGCGCCAACAAACTGAATGCCCCCTTTGCCGGCGCGGTGGCCCTGGATGTGCTGAAATCCGCGAACGGCCCGGCTCGCATCATTGCCTGGGGCGGGCTGGCGGCGCAGCAACCGTACGCCAATGGAAGGCTGCAAGTCTTGCGTTATGACCAGTTCGCCCGCGCCCTGCTGCCCATGACGCTCGCCAATGGCGTTCCGGGCGAGTTTGAACAGGGCCGCCAGCCGGTGCTGCTCAGCTTCCGGACACTGGACCGCCTGCCGGAAGACCTGGGTGTCTCCAGCGACCGCTTGGCGCTGTTCATGGCCACGCCGCGGATTGGCGCAACACGCACCTTCCTCGCCAGCCGCAATGGCGAGCCGGGAGTACTGGATGCGTACGATATCGACACCCTGGAACGGGTACCGGCCGGCAGCCGGCTGGAGTTGGGGCAGGGTAGCCAGTTGCTGGCCATAGTCGACGGCCTGCCGCTGGTGGCCAACGAAGACATCCTGCCCGGTTCTGCTTTTGTGGTGCAGGAAACCGCAGCCGACGGCAGCCAGGTAATCCGCTTCAAGCGCGTTACCCCGGACGGCCGCCTGGTCGCCGCCCGCCTGTAGGAAGCAAATGAAAAGTCGGGGTCAGCTCCGGCAATCGGACATTGCGCGCAGCGCAATGTCCGATTGCCGGAGCTGACCCTGACCCTTCCCCTCATATTTTGCAGACACGCACCATCGATATCAGTTCGATAAGTGCGTGTTTGATATCTGTCAGGTGGATCGAAGGCGGTTGGGCCTCATTAATCCAATGCATCGCCAATGACAGAATTGACAGAGTGCTGGCAGCCTTCGCGCGACTGCCGTAAGCGACACTGAAACCTGTTTTGCGAGCGGCGAGTCCGATAAGCCAGAGTGCGTAGGTGAGCAATGTCCCCAGCAAGAGCAAAATAGCCAAGCGCCGCAATGTGTGGGTCTGACTAAGGCGTAATCCCATTCCCCACTGCGCGTTCTTGAGGTCGCGGAAGGTTTGTTCGATCTGCATGCGGCCAGCGTAAATGTTGGCGATTTGCTCGGCATTGAGTGAGGCGAGCTTGGGTGAAACGGCGAGCAACCATGGCTCGCGTTGTCCCCGACTATTCTTCTTGCTGTGGCAGCTGCGTGCCGGCTTGCCTATCTTGGTCAATCGGCGCCGCCCCTTTGGGTGGCGTTTCAGCAGCACAAGCCGGCACAGGACAGGATTAGCGCGCGTGTAAAAGTATTGGCCCAGGTCGCGCGCATGGGCGCTGGCCTGCGCATAGAGCGTCTTGCAGCCAACCCAGCCAGGACTGTCGTGCCAGCGCACCATGTCGCGATTGCGGATCCTCCCCACCCAGGCAAATCCGAGCTGGTTTAACAGCTTGAACCAACTGGCGCGAAAGCCGGCATCGGTGATGATGATGGCCCGGCTGCCCGGTGGAAGTATGCTGCGCAACGATTGTAGAAAGTGTTGATGCACAATCGGTGAGCCAAGCTTGGCGCAGGGGTGGGTTTCCTCATAGAGGGTGAACGCACGCCCTTTGACGATGGCTGCTGCCCGAAGCAACTGAATGCTGCTATCGTCTCGTACCGCCGACCAGTCCACAGCAATCTGCACACCAGGCTGGCGGATCACACGGCGAGCCAGCGCACGGTACACGGCATGCTTTTCCTGCGCCAGATGGGGATTACTCAACAGCCGATCACAGCATTTGATGCGATGGCGCAACTGCGTCGCCGAAGCCAGCTTCTTCCCCATGCGCACCAGACTTAGGCCACCATGCAACGCCGCTGTCGCCACCTTGGCCAAGCATGTCCGCCGCTTGGCATGCATGTTCGGACATTCCTGATCCAATAACCCCTGTATGATTGCATGTGCATGCATGGCTTATTCCTTTCCCTCGCAGTTTGGACGCTACGAATGAAAGGGGTGACACAGCCATGCATGCGCCGTTTTTGGGATTGAAAGTTAACAGCTTCCTTCAACGTTTACAACAAAAATATGAGGGGAAGGGTCAGGAGCTGACCCCGACTTTTATCTTAGGCTTTACGGACGACGACGGAGCCGATCGAGTAGCCAGCGCCGAAGCTGCAAATCACGCCATACGCGCCGGACGGCAGGTCGTCCTGGTGCTTGTGGAAGGCGATGATCGAGCCGGCCGACGAGGTGTTGGCGTAAGTGTCGAGGATCACCGGCGCTTCCATCGGCTCGGCGTCGCGGCCGAGGATGGTACGCGAGATCAGCTGGTTCATGCTCAGGTTGGCCTGGTGCAGCCAGAAGCGGCTCATCTGTTCGACCTTCAGGCCGGAGCGGTCGATCGATTCCTTGATCATCTGCGCTGCCATCGGGCACACGTCCTTGAATACCTTGCGACCTTGCTGCTTGAACAGCTTGTCCGGCGCGCCGATGCCGCTTTCGTCAAAGCGGTTCATGAAGCCGAAGTTGTTGCGGATGTTGTTGGAGAAGCTGGTTTTGAGCTTGGTGTCCAGGATATCCCACTGGTGTTTCGATACAGCGCCTTCCTTGGCTTCCACGATGATCGCGGTGCAGGCATCGCCGAAGATGAAGTGGCTGTCGCGGTCGCGGTAGTCGAGGTGGCCGGAAGTGATTTCCGGATTCAGGATCAGCACCGCGCGCGCCTGGCCGCTCTGCACCGCGCCCACGGCGGTCTGGATGCCGAAAGTGGCCGACGAGCACGCCACGTTCATGTCAAAGCCGAAGCCGTCGATGCCCAGCGCCTGCTGCACTTCCACGGCCATGGCCGGGTAGGCGCGCTGCATGTTCGAGCAAGCCACCAGCACCATGTCGATGTCGGCCGGCGTGCGGCCGGCGCGGTCCAGCGCCTGGCGCGCGGCGGCCACGCAGATCTCAGCCTGCAGCGACAGTTCCTCGTTGCTGCGCTCCGGAATGCGCGGGGTCATGCGCTTCGGGTCCAGGATGCCGCTCTTTTCCATCACGTAGCGCGATTTGATGCCGGACGCCTTTTCGATGAAGGCGGCGCTGGATGGTTCCAGCGCCGCCACAGTGCCGGCCGCGATGGCGGCGGCGTTTTCCGCGTTGAACAGTTCGACGTAGGCGTTGAAGGCGGTGACCAGCTCTTCGTTGCTGATCGAGTTCGCTGGAGTAAAGAGGCCGGTTCCGCTGATGACGGCTTGTTTCATGATCAATATTTCTTTCTTAGAATGGGTCAGGTGACCGGTAAGATGGCCGATTTTACCGCATCTGCAACGAAAAACGGCGCCCCTGGGGGCGCCGCCTTAATCTTTGCTAGCTTTATTTCTTGGGTGGCGGGTCCAGCTTGACCAGCTTGGATTCCGCCTTGGCCAGCTGCACCGGCATGCCTTGCAGGTGGTTCAGCGCCTGCTTGAGCTGGAAGTCGTCGCCGCTGCCATATTCCAGCGGCTTGCGCTTCTTCTCTGCGGCCAGGATGCGAATCTGCTCTTCCAGCTCGTCGCGCTCGCCCTTGGCCGCTTCCTGCTCACGGTCGTTGCTCAGGTGCTTGGCCAGGTCGGCCTCGCGCATGCGCAAGCTGTTCAGGCCGTCGCCGTCCTCGTTCTCGTCCACCGCCAGGTCGGGCGATATGCCCTTGGCCTGGATCGAGCGGCCATGCGGCGTGTAGTAGCGCGCGGTGGTCAGCTTGACGGCGGTATCGGCGGTCAGCTGGCGAATGGTCTGGACCGAGCCCTTGCCAAAGGTTTGCGAACCGATAATGGTGGCGCGCTTGTAATCCTGCAGGGCGCCGGCCACGATTTCGGAGGCCGAGGCGGAGCCGGTATTCACCAGCACGGCCATTGGAACGCGCTTGACCGCTTCCGGCAGCTTGGCCAGCGGGTCGCCATCGCCGCGCAGCGAGTAGTACTCGGCGCGGCCGTAGAAAATCTGCTTGGAATCCGGCAGCTGGCCGTTGGTCGAAACGATCGGGGTGTCCTTCGGCAGGAAGGCTGCCGCCACGCCGATCGCCCCTTGCAGCACGCCGCCCGGGTCGTTGCGCAGGTCCAGTACCAGGCCTTTCAGGTGCGGATCCTGGCGGTACAGTTCGGTGATCTTGGCCGCCAGGTCATCCACCGTCGGTTCCTGGAATTGCGAAATGCGCACCCAAGCATAGCCCGGCGACACCATCTTGGCCTTCACGCTTTTCTGGTGGATTTCTTCACGGTTCAGGGTGAATTCCAGCGGCTGCGGCTCGTCCTTGCGCATGATGGTCAGCATCACCTTGGTGCCCGGCTCGCCGCGCATCTTCTTCACGGACTCATCCAGGCTCAGGCCCTTCAGCGACGTGGTATCGAGGCGGGTGATCATGTCGCCCGGCTTGATGCCGGCGCGGTAGGCCGGCGAATCCTCGATCGGGGCCACGATCTTGATATAGCCTTCGTCGCCCTGGGCGATCTCGATGCCGAGGCCGACGAACTTGCCCTGCGAGCCTTCACGCAGCTCGGCATAGGCTTTCTTGTCCAGGTAGGCGGAGTGGGGGTCGAGCGAGGCGACCATGCCGGCAATGGCTTCGGTCAGCAGCTTCTTGTCTTCTACCGCTTCCACATAATCCGATTTGATCAGGCCGTACACATCGGCAAGCTGCTTGAGTTCATCCAGCGGCAAGACGGGGTCGACCTGCCTTTGTGCCATCGCGGAAAACTGCAGCGATACCGCTACTCCCGCAACTACGCCGAGGCCAATCAGGCCAGCGTTCTTGAGTTTCTTGCCCATGCGTCACCTGTTCCAAATACAGCGGTTAACTCGTCCGCCATCGGATTTCAGTATAAACCTGATTTCCAGCAATCGTAGCTGCCAGCATGGAATAAATCCCTTTAAAAGCCACGATAAATTCATAACTTTGTAGGTGTTTACCAATGTGTTTACCGGAGTAAGTAATTGTAAGAAAGGCAGATCGGCCAGCGTACCCGCCCTACACTGGGTTCGCTATTTCTCTCTACCCTAAAGTGGTTTATGCCTGCGGCACCCCCGCGGGCATCTTTTTTTTCCGGAGTATGAATATGAAACTGATACGCACCGCCCGTGCGGCCTGGCTGGTATTGGCCATGGCTGTCGCGCCAGCCTTTGCCCTACCGGTGATGGACCTGCGCGCCGAAGACCTGGTGCCCATGGCCTCCGAATTCCGCAAGTCCCTCAACCTGAACGCCAACCAGCAAATCTTGTGGGCCAAAGTGGAGAGCCAGAGCAAAGCATTGCTGCGCGAGCGCAAGGCGCGCCGCGAGCGCCTGCAGGAAGCGACCCGCCAGGGCTTGCAGGCGCAGAATGTCGAATTGCGCGACTTGCAGGCTGGGCTGGAGGCGGAGCAGGCGGCGACCGCGGCCGAAGAGCGCCAGTTGCGCGAGTGGTGGCTGGGCATTAACGATGCGCTGGACGATACGCAGCGCCAGGCCGCGGCAAAGTTTCTTGTCGATCAACTGATTCGTATGGTAGATGGGCCCGACGGAGGCCGGGGGGCGAGGCCGTCGGGCGAGGAGGGCGGCCCACGCGGCGGCCACGGCGGACGCGCAGGCATGGGTGGACCCGGTGGCGCCGGCGGCGGCCGCGGCATGTAAGTATCGTAAAGTAACATTGGCGGCGGGCCTGTGCCAGCCGCCGGGGTGGGGCTTACAATGCCAGCGCGGCGCCAACCGGCCCGCTGCGCGCAACATTGTCCATTCATGAAGAAGCTGATCCCTTTCGCCCTGCTGTCCCTGGGCGCGGCCTCCGGCGCCGCCGCCCAGCAGGAACCCGCCAAGCCCGCCGATCACACCATTCCCCAGGTAACCATCAGCGGCGGCCGCCAGGACGACATGACCGAGCGCCGCAACTCCACGGCAGGCAAGCAAGTCATCGGCCGTGAAGAGCTGGACCGCAATGGCGACAGCAATATCGGAGAAGTGCTGAAGCGCCTGCCCGGCATTACCCTCGGCGGCCGCGCCGGACGTGGCGGCGAAGTGCGCATGCGCGGCCTTGGCAGCGGCTATACCCAGGTGCTGGTGAACGGCGAGCGTCCGCCGGCCGGATTTTCGATGGAATCGCTGGCGCCCGACCAGGTCGAGCGCATCGAGGTAATGCGTGGCCCGGTCGCGGAACACAGCACACGCGCCATCGCCGGCACCATCAACATCGTGCTGCGCGACGGCTACCAGATGCGCGACATCCAGGTGAAGGCAAGCGACCGCATCGAGCAGGGGCGCCATTCGCCGGAACTGTCGGTGACCGTGCCGGGCAAGTCGGGCGCGCTGGCGTATACCCTGTCGGCCTCCGTCAACTACAACCGCCAGCACGACAGCACCAGCACCCACAACACGGAAGTCGACGCCGGCGGCGGCCTGGCGCGGGAACAGTTCCTCGAGGGCGAAAGCGCCGGCAGCAGCAAGGGCCTGCACCTGACGCCGCGCTTCTCCTACAAGTTCGAGAACGGCGATACGCTGAACTTCCAGACCTTCCTGATGCACCAGCAGTCGCACAGCGCAGCGCAAACGACGCTGTCGCAGCCGGTCGGCAGCGAGCCGCCCGAGTACAACCTGGCGCAGCAAACCAATGACGGCGACGTCACCTTCCTGCGCGGTTTCGGCAACTGGGTGCACCGCCTGCAGGGTGCCGGCAAGCTCGATGTGAAATTCGGCTTGGGCCTCGGCAAGCGTGGCAGCGATTCGCTGCGCTACCAGTACGATACGCAGGGCACGCTGCTGGACCGCTTCACCGATAGCGACAATACGCGCGACAAGAGCCTTAACACCGGCGGCAAGTACACCACACCGATCGGCGCCGGCCATTTGCTGGCCGCCGGCTGGGACCTGGAAGCGAGCCGCCGCGAGCAGGTGCGCGTATCGCTGGACAAGAACGGCAACGCGCAATTCGCCGACTCCGGCGACAACCTGGCCGCCGACACCCGCCGCGTCGCCCTGTTTGCGCAGGATGAATGGGACATCACGCCGCAATGGTCGGCCTATGTCGGCGCGCGCTGGGAAGGCATACGCACCACGGCGGACCGCAGCAGCGGCACCGCCAGCAACACCAGCAAGGTATTCAGCCCGCTGCTGCACGCGGTGTGGAAAATCCCCGGCTTCGAAAAGGACCAGCTGCGCGCCAGCCTGACCAGAAGCTACAAGACGCCCAATGTGCAGGACCTGATCGCGGCGCCATCCCTGTCGCGCCTGAACAGCGCCACCAGTCCCGACCGCAGCGGCAACCCGAACCTGAGGCCGGAGCTGGCCACCGGCCTCGATCTCGCCTATGAGCACTACCTGGGCCGCAGCGGCATCGTCAGCGTCAGCGGTTTCGTGCGCAATATCGACAACCTGATTCGGCGCGACCTGACGCAGCAGCAAACCGAGCTTGGCCTGCGCTGGGTCTCCTCGCCGGCCAATATCGGCCGGGCCCGCACCAGCGGCATCGAACTGGAAGCCAAGTTCGCCTTGTCGGAGTTGATGGACAACGCGCCGCAGGTCGACTTGCGCAGCAATTACAGCCGCTTCTGGTCCAGGGTCGACGGCATTCCCGGCCCCGACAACCGCCTTGACCAGCAGGCGAAGCAGACGGCCAACCTGGGCGTGGACTACCGCCTGAAAGACATCCCACTCACGCTTGGCGCCAGCTACAACTGGACGCCCGCCATCCGCACCCGGACCAGCGACAAGCAGGTAGTGGAAACCAGCCGCAAACGCGTGCTGGACATGTATGCGCTGTGGCGTTTCGACGGCTGCACGCAAATCCGAATCAGCGCCAACAACCTCTTGGCGGATGATGCTACCGGGTACAACCTGGTCAACGCAAACGGGCTCGCAATACAAGGAGCCACGCTGAACCCCACCTATACCCAGTGGAGCGTTCGACTTGAAACCAAATTCTAAAGGGACAAAGAGAGTGAAACGACATATCCTGAGCACCATTACCCTGAGCCTGATGGCGGCATTCGCCTATGCAGGCGGCCACGAGGGCCACGACCACAAGCCGGCTCCGACTTCCGGCATCGACACGCATTACATCGACAAGAGCGTGCGTGCCCAGGACGACTTCTTCCAGCACCTGAACGGCGAATGGCTGCGCACCACGGAGATCCCGGCGGACAAGTCGAGCTGGGGTTCCTTTGCCAAGCTGCGCGACGACACCCTGTTCCAACTGCGCGACCTGATTCAGGGCCTGCAGGGCCAGCAAGGCCTGAAAGGCGACGACGCCAAGATCGCCGCGCTCTACGCATCCTTCATGAACGAGGCCAAGCTGGAAAAGCTGGGCGTCAAGCCGCTGGCCGGCGAGTTGTCCAGGATCCGCGGCCTGAAAGACAAGAAGGGCATTCCTGCACTGGTCGCCCACTTCAACAAGAGCGGCATCCCTGCACCGTACGGTATTTATGTCGGCCAGGACGCGCGCAATTCGACGCAGTACGCCGCCCACTTGGGCCAGTCCGGCCTGGGCCTGCCTGACCGCGAGTACTACCTGAAGAAAGAAGACGCCAAGATGGCCGACGCGCTGGCCAAGTACGAACTGCACGTGGCCAAGGTGCTCGGCCTGGCCGGCAACAAGGACGGCGCCGCAAAAGCCAAGGCCATCGTCGCACTGGAAACCGAACTGGCGAAAGTGCAGTGGTCGCGCGTCGACAACCGCGACCCGGTCAAGCGCTACAACAAGATGGAAATCAGCAAGCTGGCCGAAGCCGCGCCAGGCTACGACTGGAAGGCAGCCCTGGGTGCTGCCGGCATCGCCGCCAAGACCGACAGCGTGATCGTGGCCCAGCCAAGCTATATGACCGAATTCGCCAAGCTGGTGGACAGCACGCCGCTGGAAACCTGGAAGTCCTACTTCGAATGGCACCTGCTGCGCGATGCCTCGCCTTACCTGTCGAAGGACTTCGACCAGGCCAACTTCGCGTTCTACGGCACGGTGCTGACCGGCGTGACCGAGCAGCAGCCACGCTGGAAGCGCGGCGTGGGCGTGGTGGAAGGCGCGATCGGCGAAGGCATGGGCAAGCTGTACGTGGCCAGTTACTTCCCGGCTGAACGCAAGGCGCGCATGGAAGAACTGGTGAAGAACCTGCTGGTGGCCTACAAGCAGAGCATCGACAGCATCGACTGGATGGGCCCTGAAACCAAGAAGCAGGCGCAGGACAAACTGGCCAAGTTCACCCCGAAAATCGGCTACCCGAACAAATGGCGCGACTACAGCAAGCTGCAGTTCAAGGAAGGTGACCTGATCGGCAATATGGACCGTGCTGCCGAATTCGCCTACAACCGCAACCTGGACAAGCTGGGCAAGCCGATCGACAAGGAAGAATGGGGCATGACTCCACAGACGATCAATGCCTACTATCGTCCAACCGCCAACGAGATCGTGTTCCCGGCCGCCATCCTGCAGCCGCCGTTCTTCGACATGAAGGCCGACGACGCCGTGAACTACGGCGCCATCGGCGCCGTGATCGGCCACGAGATCTCGCACGGCTTCGACGATTCCGGCTCGCAGTACGACGGCGACGGCAACCTGCGCGACTGGTGGACCGCGGAAGACCGCGCAGCCTTCAAGGTCAAGGCGGACGCCATGGTCAAGCAGTACAGCTCCTACGAGCCGGTGCCTGGCTATAACATCAACGGCAAGCTGACCCTGGGCGAAAACATCGCCGACAACTCGGGGCTGGCGATTGCCTACAAGGCGTACAAGATCTCCCTGGGCGGCAAGACTTCGCCGGTGATCGACGGCCTGACCGGCGAGCAGCGCGTGTTCATGGGCTTCGGCCAGGTATGGCGCACCAAGATGCGCGAGCAGCAGGCCATCGTGCAGATCAAGACCGACCCGCACTCTGCCGGCCGCTTCCGCGCCAACGGCACCGTGGTTAACCAGCCCGCCTTCTACGAAGCCTTCGGCGTGAAGGAAGGCGACAAGATGTTCGTCAAGCCGGAAGACCGCATCATCATCTGGTAAAACCCTCAACCATCCGGTTTTGGAAAAAAGCCACGCCCAAGCGTGGCTTTTCTTTCAACGTTTCCCTCCAACGTGCTAGAGTCGCGCGATACCGTCAATCTACCTGGGAGGGTAACCTTGAAACGCAAGATCCTGAGCGCCGTCATCATCGGCCTCTTCGCAGCCAATGCCGCTATCGCGGCCGGCAAGCCTGCACAAAAATCCGGCATTGAAACCGCCAACATGGACAAAGCCGTCCGTGCCCAGGACGACTTCTACCAGCACCAGAATGGCACCTGGCTGAAGAACACCGAGATCCCGGCCGAGCGCTCCACCTGGGGCACCTTCGTCCAGCTGTCCGACACCGTGCAGGCGCAACTGCGCACCCTGATCGAAGAAGCCGCAGCCAAAGGCGGCAACGCCGACGCCAAGCGCGTAGGCGACATGTACGCCGCCATGATGGACGAAGCCCGCGCCGAGCAACTGGGCCTGACCCCGCTGGCCGGCGAGCGCGCCCGCATCGCAGCCCTGAACGACAAGAAGCAGCTGGCCGCCCAGTTCGCGCACTTCTCGCGCATGGGCGTAAGCAGCCCGTTCGACGTCGGCATTCACCAGGACAACAAGGACTCGACCCGCTACGTGGCCGACCTGGCCCAATCCGGCCTGTCGATGCCTGATCGCGACTACTACCTGAAAAAAGACGATGCCAAGCTGGCCGACACCCTGGCCAAGTTTGAAGCCCACGTTGCCAGGATGATGGCCCTGGCCGGCGACAAGAATGCCGCCGCCACCGCCAAAGCCGTGGTCAACGTCGAAACCCGCATCGCACAGATCCAGTGGACCAAGGTCGAGCTGCGCGACCCGGTCAAGGCCTATAACAAATTCGAGATCGCCAAGCTGAAAGAGCTGATGCCCGGCTTCGACTTCGACACCTGGCTGGAAGGCGTGCATATCAAAGGCAAGGTGAAGGATGTGATCGTCAGCCAGCCGACCTACCTGCAGGCACTGGACAAGGTCATCGCCGAAGTGCCGATGGAAGACTGGAAGGCCTATATGGACTACCGTCTGCTGGCAACCCTCTCGCCGGAGCTGTCCAAAGCCTTCGTTGACGAGAACTTCTCGTTCTACGGCACCACCCTGAGCGGCGCCACCGAGCTGCGCCCACGCTGGAAGCGCGCCGTGTCCCTGACCGAAAGCGCGATGGGCGAGGCGGTCGGCAAGCTGTATGTGGCCAAGCACTTCCCGGCGGAGGCCAAGGAACGCATGGAGCTCCTGGTGAAAAACCTGAAGCTAGCCTTCAAGCAAAGCATCGACACCCTGGAGTGGATGAGCCCTGCGACCCGCAAGGAAGCCCACGCCAAGCTGGCCAAGTTCACCACCAAGATCGGCTACCCGAACAAATGGCGCGACTACAGCGCGCTGGTGATCAAGCGCGACGACCTGGTTGGCAACGTGATCCGCGCCAGCCAGTTCGAACACGAACGTAACGTGAACAAACTGGGCAAGCCGATCGACCGCGAAGAATGGCTCATGCCACCGCAGCAGATCAACGCCTACTACAACCCGGAGATGAACGAGATCGTATTCCCGGCCGCCATCCTGCAGCCGCCATTCTTCGACATGAAGGCTGACGACGCGGTCAACTATGGTGGCATCGGTGCCGTGATCGGCCATGAAATCTCGCACGGCTTCGACGACCAGGGTTCGCAGTTCGACGGCGACGGCAACCTGCGCAACTGGTGGACCGAAGAGGACGGCAAGCGCTTCAAGGAGCGCACCGGCATCCTGGTCCAGCAGTACGGCGAATTCGAAGCGCTGCCAGGCTACAAGGTCAATGGCGAGCTGACGCTGGGCGAGAACATCGGCGACAACTCCGGCTTGGCCGTGGCCTACAAGGCCTACAAGCTGTCGCTCAAAGGCAAGAAGGCGCCAGTGATCGACGGCTTCACCGGCGACCAGCGCTTCTACATGGGCTGGGCCCAGGTATGGCGCACCAAGTATCGCGATGCCGCGCTGATCTCGCGCATCAAGGCCGACCCGCATTCGCCAGGTCCGTTCCGCACCAACGGCACGTTGCGCAACCAGCCGGGCTTCTACGAAGCCTTCGGCGTGAAAGACGGCGACAAGCTGTACCTCGCACCAAAAGAGCGCGCAATCATCTGGTAAAAAGCGCCCCGCGCCCCCGTGTATCAGGTGTCAGACCCTGCGGGTCTGACACCGGTTTACCGGTTTTTGGAAGGACCCCGAAAATGAAAAAGCACCTCCTCGCCGCCGCCGCCGCGCTATTGGCCACAATGGCCACCGCCGCCGAAAAGTCCGGCATCGAACTGCAATACATCGACCCCGCCATCCGCGCCCAGGACGATTTCTTCAAGCACCTGAACGGCAAATGGCTCGCCACAGCCGAAATCCCGGCCGAAATGTCCAGCTGGGGCGTATTCGAAAAACTGTTCGAAGATATCCAGCCGCAACTGCGCAAAATCATCGAAGACTCCGCGCAAAACGCAGACACCGCCGACAAGAAACGCATCGGCGATTTCTACGCCTCCTTCATGGACGAAGCGCGGCTGGAGCAACTTGGCGTAGCACCAATCCAGCCCGAACTGGCCCGTATCGCCGCGCTGACCGACAAGAAGCAACTGCCGGCCCTGTTCGCGTACCACAACCGCCACAACTTCGCGGCGCCAATGGACTTGGCCATCCACCAGGACAACAAGGACTCCACCAAATACGTGGTGGACTTCGTGCAGTCCGGCCTCGGTATGCCAGACCGCGACTACTACCTGAAAAAAGACGACGCCAAGATGGCCGAAACGCTGGCCAAATACCAGGCCACGGTCGAGAAAATGCTGGCGCTGGCCGGCGACGCCAATGCTGCCGCCAACGCCAAAGCCATCGTCGCCTTCGAAACCAGAATCGCACAGCTGCATTGGGACAAGGTCGAGCTGCGCGACCCGGTCAAAGCCTACAACAAAGTGCCAGTCGCCAAGCTGCGCGAACTGATGCCGGGTTATGACTGGAACGCCTACCTGAAGGGCCTGGGCATCGCCGGCAAAGTCGATTACGTGATCGTCAGCCAGCCAAGCTACCTGAAAGCGCTGGACAAGCTGCTGGCTGAAACCCCGCTCGACACACTCAAGCCTTACTTCGCCTGGAACGTCATTCGCGCCAACGCGCCATTCCTGCCCAGTGCTTTTGTGGAAGCTAACTTTGAGTTCTACGGCAAGCAATTGGGTGGCGCCACCGAAATGCGCCCACGCTGGAAGCGCGGCGTCTCCGCCACGGAAGACGCGCTGGGCGAAAGCATTGGCAAAGTGTATGTCGAGCAGCACTTCCCGGCGGCCAACAAGGCCCGCATGGAAGAACTGGTAAAGAACCTGCTGGTGGCCTACAAGGACAGCATCGACAAGCTTCCCTGGATGAGCGCAAAGACCAAGAAAGAAGCGCAAACCAAGCTGGCCAAGTTCACGCCGAAAATCGGCTACCCGAACAAATGGCGCGACTACAGCGCGCTGACCATCGACCGTAATGACCTGATAGGCAACGTGAATCGCGCCACCGAGTTCGCGGTACAGAAAGAGCTGGACAAGCTGGGCAAGCCAATCGACCGCGACGAATGGGGCATGACGCCGCAAACCGTCAACGCCTACTACAACCCGGAGCTGAACGAGATCGTATTCCCGGCCGCCATCCTGCAGCCGCCGTTCTTCGATGCCAACGCCGACGACGCCGTGAACTACGGTGCTATTGGCGCCGTGATCGGCCACGAAATCTCGCACGGCTTCGACGACCAGGGCGCCCAGTACGACGGCGACGGCAACTTGCGCGACTGGTGGAGCAAGCGTGATCACGCCAACTTCAAGGCCAAGACGCAGATGCTGGTCAGGCAGTACGGCGCCTTCAGCCCCGTCAAAGGCTACAAGGTAAATGGTGAGCTGACTCTGGGAGAGAACATTGCCGATAACTCGGGCTTGGCAATCGCGTACAAGGCCTACAAGCTGTCGCTGGGCGGCAAGCCCGCACCGGTGATCGACGGCTTTACCGGTGAACAGCGCTTCTACCAGGGCTGGGCGCAAGCATGGCGCGCCAAGTCGCGTGAAGCGGCGCTGATCCGCCAAGTCACCACCGACCCGCACTCGCCGGAAGAATTCCGCGCCAACGGCACCCTGCGCAACCAGCCCGGCTTCTACGACGCGTTTGGCGTGAAAAAGGGCGACAAGATGTACCTCGCACCGAAAGACCGCGTAATCATCTGGTAAGCCGTCCGCCGCATATACGGGGGCACTGACCCTGCGGGTCAGACCCCGGTTTGCGGTTTAAACAGGCAAAAAAAAACCGCTCCAATCCGAGCGGTTTTTTTATACCTGGCGAGAAGCTCAGCCCTTATTAGGCTCCGCAGCCGGCGCCTCAGCAGCCGGAGCAGCCTGCTTGACTTCAGGCTCCTTGAACTTGCCACCGGACTGATTCACCATAAACACAACAGCGCGCGCCACTTCCACATCATCCAGGTCCGGATTGCCGCCCTTGGCAGGCATTGCCTTCAAACCTTCGACAGCATGCTTCACGACAGTGTCGTAACCCTGAGCAATACGAGCACCCCAGGCGCCGTTATCGCCGACTTTAGGAGCACCAGCAGCGCCGGAGGTATGGCAAGCCGCGCAGGTCGCGGCGTAAACCGCTTCGCCGGTCTGCAGTACTTTAGGAGCGTTCACGTCTTTCAGGGTGAAGCCATTATCCGCAACAGGCTTCAGGCGGGCAGCGATAGCTTCCTCACTTTGGCTTTCCGAACCCGCGCCAGTCAGTTTTTCCTGGGTCACAAACTGCACCAGCAAAACAATGCCAATGATGGTAACAGCGAAGAAACCTACAACGGCAGCGACCAGCTGCTTAGGCGTTCTGATAGCGGATTCGTGGCTCATGATTTCCTTAGGACAGTTTTTCAAAAAGCTGCTAGAGGGTTATCTTTTTGGCATTTTTTATGCCGCGCCCTCGTCAAACCTGCGATTATAGTCGGAAACCCCTAGCTATGGAATGGAATTCCGGCTATCCTTCGTGTCTCTTCAGTATCACCTGCGGCTGTAGCTCAGTGGATAGAGTATCGGCCTCCGAAGCCGAGGGTCGTGGGTTCGATCCCCGCCAGCCGCGCCATATAAATCAATCGGATAGGTATCCCCTTACTCTGCGGTTTCTCCGCTGGGTTACATCGGGGTTACATGAATCTGATTTCAACAGACGCTGGGACTATTTCGCAGTTGCGAAATTCCCCCAGGTTTGATGTATAATTTCGAGCAGAGGTGCAGGGGCGCAGGACAGAATTACGTTACCCTGGACTGCATCTCCGTAGTTATTCGGCCATCCTTGATGGCCGTTTTCATTTTTGGATCGTGTTCGGTTTGCGGTCGCCTTTAGGGATTACCGAGAATAGCTCGGCTTTTGGGCGCTTGGCATACAGCTCAAGTACCGCAAGATCTTGGACGCTGCCCCCGTATGCATCGTTGCGTCGTGTCTCATTGAGCAAGCCAGTCATTTTGGGGTGAGCTACCGCAATTGAGTGCTCTGCCAGTGCGCCGGAAACCATTTGCAGCATGTCATCAATCGTGTACCCGTCGCGGCTTCGGCTTTCATAAAAGTGCCTTCCCAGGAACAGAATCTCGGGATCTTCCAACGGCGGCTTACCTTCTTTTTCGCGCAGTGCATTTATCTCAGCATGTTGCTGCGCTGTTAAGAATCCAACGGATATTACCCTTGGACGCTCTCCTTCTTTGAGCAATTCTAGATTTGCTCGTACTAGATCGAGCGCATTCGGAGACAGTGGCATAGTTGTTTTTGTTTTAATGAATAAGGCGGAGTAAGGCTAGCTGCTATGCCACGTTAGTCACCAGACTGCGAAGTTGTTTGTGCGGCGGGCGTGGGCGATGTAGCTGGAGTCGAATCCGGTGTTGCTGGTGGGCTGGGAGTCGTCGCCGCACTGGCTGCTGCGGCCGTAGCCCAAAACTGCCGTAACTCGTCTAGCTCCCCCATGGCACCAACTTCTGCCAGGCGATCAAGGAAGCGCGAATACAATCCTGTCTGGATCTTTCCAGCCACTTTCAGGTTTTCCATTGCCGCATTGGGGTTGGTGAGCAATACGTAATGAAAGTCACCACTCGGCCCCGGTTCAGCACGGATGAAAAGCAGATCACGCAATACCTTCATGCGCCTGCGCCAAGTATCCACGGCCCGTATCCCAACAAAGCCAGCTTCACTTGCAAAGGTGGCAGGGTTCTCGATCACCAACATCGGGTGATCTGGTGACCGCGCCCAAAGGCAGAAGAGTGCGTGTCCAGCAGGTTGTCCTTTGCTCTGCTCATCAATTGCTTGCATAACCAAGGGCATGGTTCGAGGCATGGTTGTGAAGCCGTCATTCTTCTTGCGCGTCCAGAGCCACGCATCAGGCATGCCAGGGAAATGCAAATCCATTTGTTGCTGAGCGCGCTCAGCCATTTTTACGCGCCGTGCTGACGCCTGTTTTCCATTTGCCATAATGTCTACTTTCCGTTGTGCATTGGGATGGCGTCAGTGTCCACTTCTATACGAAATGGAGCAACCAGTATTGGCGCGCGCGTAACCCTATCATTAGGGCCTATCGAAACGAATTTTCAACAGGCCAAGATTTCGTAAAATCATACGATACAATGTAATGTATTGCGCGATTCCGCACATAAAATTTAAATTATGTGTTAAAAAACAATAATTTATAGCGTCGCTGTGTGCTCCGAGTGCTCGGAGTGCTCCGCGTACTCCATGTGCTCCGAGTGCTCAAGGGGATATATAAGGGGGCGCCGCAGCGCCCCCGGGGGAATGGTAATCGCCCCGCAAATGACAAGAAGTATTGTGAATGCCCGCTTCGGGGCCACTAGCTGCTCCGCTCCGCGAGCGTGGCTCCGCTGCACAAGTTGAGTAGTGCCTGACGTGCCGATCCTTAACTTCGCCGCCCTTTGTGGTCCCACCTTTCTTCCCAAAGCCGCAGTCCTCCGCCTACTTTGCTCACATTGCTTCGCGGAATTGTGTAAATACTGATTGTTTACACAGGTCTTTTATTGTAGTATGTGGACTAAAATTTAGGTGGTGCGAAAAAAATGTTCCACATTTTTTCCCGCATGGATAGAATGCATGGAGAGAGATATGGACAATAATTACATCGATGCAGAAAGTTTGGTCCACTTCGCGCGATTGGCGCTGGAGGGTAACCATTCGGACGTCGTCGCCTATGTGCGAAAAATAGCGAGACGGGTCGCTCGGTTCGATCCTGCTGTCGGCGATCAACTCGCAACCATGGCGCAGAGTTCAAATGCTCCTCGTACAGCAATGTTGAGGGGAAGCGAAGTTGAACGTCTTCCTGTGGACATGGATTCCAGGTTGCAGCTTGCGCGACTGGAGGACGGGGTCAGTTTGGACGTAGAACCGATCTGGCAGGGCGCAGTAAAGGAGCGGCTCCAGCAAGTTCTCGTCGAGCGTTCAAAGTTCAAGGAACTCGCGCTGGCAAATTTGGCGCCGACTAGGAGCATGCTATTTACTGGTTTGCCAGGAGTGGGCAAGTCTTTAGCTGCGAAATGGCTGGCAAAATCGTTGGGCCTCCCATTGCTCACGGTTGACCTGGCGGCAGTAATGAGCAGTTTCTTGGGCCGAACAGGGAACAACATTCGCAATGTGCTCGACTACGCTAAATCCGTTGACTGTGTCCTATTCTTGGATGAGCTGGATGCGCTCGCCAAGAGGCGCGACGATGCAACTGAAGTTGGCGAACTCAAGCGATTGGTGACGGTGCTATTGCAGGAGATAGATTCTTGGCCAGCGCATGGCTTGATGCTGGCCGCGACGAACCATCCGGACTTACTTGACCCTGCCGTATGGCGTCGCTTTGACATGATCGTTGAGTTTCCATTGCCGAATAGCGAAAGCATTCGCACTGCGCTTGCCAGCTGGATCGGCGACGACAGTGAAGTGCCTGAGGCAATTCTAGATGCCGTGCCAGTTGTACTTTCAGGTGTCTCGTTCAGTGACCTTAAACGCATTATTTCGCAGCTTAAAAGAAACGAAATTGTTGCAGGCGTACCGTTGGCAGAAGGGTTGGGTGCACTGATCGGACAACGCATAGATGCATTGCCTAAGGCGGAAAAGTTCCGTGTGGCACAGAATTTGTTGAATGCGGGAATGAGTCAGCGAACGGTAAACTCGTTGACCGGGCTTAGCAGAGACACTATTAGAAAGCACTGTGAGGTAGTTTCTTAATCGAAGGAGCCAAAATGGCGGAGCGGAAGAATTTCCTACTTGGATATGGCGAGCGATTGACGGCGAAGATTCCAGCTCCCCGTAGTGGTGGCCCGAAGTCGCATCCATACACTTTCGCGGAGGCGCGTGAACGTCTCAAGCCGAAACTTGATCATCTAGTTCAAGAAATCGGGAAGCTACCGGCTGATGCTTGTCCAAACGAACAGGTTGTGGCCGTTCTCACGCTGCACCCGTCTTACATGGCGAAGTCTTACTTCCCTGACGAGCTGCTAAGCGCAGTAGGGCTGCGTCACGTCGGTAGCCGCCGTCGCACGGTGCGTCCGGAAAAATGGGGAAAGAAACGTCACAAAGAAAACGCGCTCACAACAGAACTGTTCGTTTCGGGACCGCGCCGATATTTTGCCGACTGGGCAAACTATCTTTCCAGCTGGTCTGAGCAAACAAGGGGAGCAGACGAACTGATCGAGTTGGAAGACGTCTATTTGATGGCGCCAGAAGACCGCGTAAAGCCAGTTGCAAGCACCAGCGAGCTGCCCCTTTTCGAGATTGTGCTGCATGCCAATGCATTGCCTGAGTCACAGTTCATTATTTCCGGCTTTGCAAACTACCTTCACAAACTGGGAATCAAAGCTGATATGGACCGCCGTATTCATGTTGGCGGGCTGTGCTTTATCCCGGTACGGACTTCAGAAGCCAAGCTGAATCAATTGGCGAAGTTCTCATTCCTGCGTGTCGCGCGCGAGATGCCAAAACTTCGGGTTGTCGAGAACTCCGTGGGTGTATCAACAGACAGTCATAATGCGCCGTTGTTAGGACTCTCTGATAGTTCTGTACTTGATCCAAACGTCCGCGTGGCGATTTTTGATGGCGGATTGCCACCTAATTCGGTTTTATCTACCTGGGTCACCAGCAAGGAGCCGCGTGGTATCGGTAAGGCCGTTCCACACTATCTGAAGCACGGTCAGCACGTCACGTCAGCCTTGTTGTTTGGGCATCTAGGAGACGGGAAGTTGGTTACGAAGCCACCATGCCGCGTAGACCATTGGCGAGTGCTTGACGAGCAATCTGGTGTCAATGACCCGCACGTGCAGCTCTTTGATGTGATTCAACGCATCCATAATGTGCTTTCGACGAATAAGTATGACTTCATAAATCTGAGTCTTGGTCCTGACATGGCCATCGAAGATGATGATGTGCACGTCTGGACAGCGGTTCTCGACAGCTACCTTGCAACAGGGGAGACACTGGCTACGATTGCTGTCGGAAATAATGGGGAGGGCGATCCCGCATCGGGTCTTGCACGCATCCAGCCACCATCAGATTGCGTGAACGCTATGGGGGTTGGCGCGTGCGATTCGGTAACTGGAAAGTGGGGACGTGCGCCTTATAGCGCGATGGGACCCGGGCGCAATCCAGGCGTAATCAAACCTGACGCGGTGTGTTTTGGAGGGGTCGATGATAAGCCGTTCGTCGTCTTGAACGAGTCGGGTACGCTTGAAGGGACGACTGGGACTAGCTTCTCCTCGCCTGCAGCACTGCGCCTAGGGGTAAGTATGCGTGCTGTCTTGGGAACGCCAATTTCGCCGCTCGCTGCTAAGGCCTTACTTGTTCATCACTGTGAACGCATTAAGCATCATCCACATCAGGAAGTTGGGTGGGGGCGGATTCCAGAAAGTATCGAAGACCTCATTACATGCGACGATAATACTGCCCACATTATCTACCAGGGGTATCTTGAGCCATCTAAGTATCTCCGTGCATCGATTCCAGTGCCGGCGGGCGCACTCGCCGGAAAGTTAAACTTGAAAGCGACTTTCTGCTTTGCGTCGGAAACCGATGCTCAAGACCCAGTGAACTACACACGAAGTGGACTTGAGGTCACATTTAGGCCACATGACACAGCAAAAACTGATCCGAACCAGCAGAATCCAGATACGGCTCCTTTCTTCAAGAGCGACATCTATCGGTTTGCGGACGAATTAGAGCTGCGCGACGATGTTGCAAAGTGGGAGACGACCTTGCATAAATCCATCAGCATTGACGGTGGAAAACTCAAAAATCCAATGTTTGACATTCACTACAATGCTCGGGAGGGCGGAGGTATTGCGAAGGCGCCTAACCCAATGCCCTATGCGTTGGTCGTAACAGTGCATGCGCCCGATATTCCGGACCTTTACGACAGCATTGTGCGTCGTTATAGGACGCAGTTGGAGATGCTGCAGCCTGTCATCCAGATTCCAATTCAAGTGCGGCGGTAAGCCTGGTCGGGGGAGGGCTTCCGAACAGGAAGCCGCCAACACTTCCCGCCACCATCCGGCACATCAATCTGGACACCGCCAGCACTACATCCTATGGAGCATACGCTGCGCAGTGGATCAGCGCATCCGCTAAAGCTGTGGCGAAGATCAGCTACCTCAACAGCGCCAACTATAGGGGTAACATGGTAACGGTTGCAGGTCGGCGTTGGCTTTGTGTTGCCGCCGACCGAAAATTGACCCACTTTGAGGGCTGATGCCGACTGAAAATTGACCCAGGTGTTCTACTACTCCCGCCTATTTTTTGGGCAGGAGATAATAAGGTGATCACCATGGAAATGTTAGGTAAAGTTCGACGGATGTACCTGCGCGACAAGCTGTCGCTGCACGAGATCGCGAAGCGCACGGGCCTGTCCCGCAACACGCTGCGCAAATGGCTACGCAAGCCGGAAGACGCGCCACCGCCGCGCTATCGGCGAGAATCGGCACCCACCAAGCTGAGCGAGTTCCACGCCACACTGGAGCAGGCGCTCAAAGCTGACACCCACCGCAACAAGCAGAACCGGCGTACCGGGAAAGCGCTGTTCGCCCAACTCAGGGCCGAAGGCTACGTCGGCAGTTACAGCCGGGTTACCGACTTCATCCGGGAATGGCGTGGCCGCGAAGGCAAGGCGGCAGAGGCTTTCGTCCCGCTCAGCTTCGAGCTGGGCGAAGCGTTTCAGTTCGACTGGAGCGAGGAAGGCATGGTGGTCGGCGGCATCTACCGGCGTCTGCAGGTGTCGCACATGAAGCTGTGCGCCAGCCGCGCCTTCTGGCTGGTGGCCTACCCCAGTCAGGGACACGAGATGCTCTTCGACGCCCACACCCGCTCGTTCACAGCGCTGGGCGGCGTGGCCCGGCGCGGCATCTACGACAACATGAAGACGGCGGTCGACAAGGTCCAGAAAGGCAAGGGCCGCGTGGTCAACACGCGCTTCACCGTCATGTGCGCGCACTACCTGTTTGAGCCCGATTTCTGCAACGTGGCCTCAGGCTGGGAAAAGGGCGTAGTGGAGAAGAACGTGCAGGATAGCCGGCGCCGGATCTGGATCGAAGCCCAAGACCGCCAGTTCGCTTCCCTCGCTGAATTGAACGCTTGGCTCGGAGAGCGCTGCCGGACGCTGTGGGGAGAATTGCAGCACCCGGAGTACGAGGCGCTGAGCGTGGCCGACATGCTGGAACAGGAGCAGGCCCACCTGATGCCCATGCCCACGCCGTTCGACGGCTACGTGGAAAAGGCGGCGCGGGTGTCGTCCACCTGCCTGGTCACCGTGCACCGCAACCGTTATTCAGTGCCGTGCGAGCTGGCCGGGCAGATGGTGAGCACAAGGCTGTACCCGACCCGCGTGTGCGTGGTGGCCGGCGATGCGCTGGTCGCCACCCATGAACGCATCGTCGATCGCAAGCAGGTGTGCTACGACTGGCAGCACTACATCCCGCTAGTGCAGCGCAAGCCCGGTGCGTTGCGCAACGGCGCCCCCTTTGCCGACATGCCCGCGCCGCTGCAGCGGCTGCGGCAAGGCTTGCTGCGCCACGCCGGCGGCGACCGGCTCATGGCGCAGGTGCTGGCGGCCGTGCCCGGCGCCGGCCTGCCGGCAGTGCTGGTGGCGGTGGAGCTGGTGATCGAGTCCGGCGTGCTCAGTGTCGAGCACGTCGAGAATGTGCTGGCCCGCCTGAGTGCCGCCCCGCCGCCGGCACATGCCGAGACCAGCCTGGTATTGAAGGAGGCGCCGGTAGCCAACACCAGCCGCTATGACAGCCTGCGCGAGACGGCTGGCAGCAGCGCGGAGGTGAACCATGCGTGACCTGATCAAGGAATTGAAGGGCCTGCGCCTGCACGGCATGGCCGACGCTTGGACCGATCTGGTGGCGCAAGGAGAGCACGCCGTGTCGTCGTCCAAATGGCTGATTGAGCACCTGCTGCGCGCCGAGCACACGGACCGCGCCATGCGTTCGGTGAACCATCAGATGAACGCCGCCAAATTCCCCGTGCACCGCGACTTGGCCGGCTTCGACTTCGCGGCATCCAGGGTCGATGAGGCCCTGGTGCGGCAACTGGCCACGCTGGCCTTCACCGATACGGCGCAGAACGCAGTGTTCATCGGTGGCCCCGGCACCGGCAAGACGCATTTGGCGACGGCCATCGCGGTGGCGGGCATTGCCTCAATGGGCAAGCGGGTGCGCTTCTACTCGACGGTCGATCTGGTCAATGCGTTGGAGCGCGAGAAGCGGGAAGGCAAGGCCGGTCGGCTGACACAGTCGTTGATGCGGATCGACCTGGTCATCCTCGACGAACTGGGGTATCTGCCGTTCAGCCAGGCCGGCGGCGCGCTGCTGTTCCACCTGCTCTCGAAGCTGTACGAACATACCAGCGTGGCCATCACGACGAATCTGAGCTTTGCTGAATGGTCCGCCGTGTTCGGCGACGCTAAGATGACCACGGCGCTGCTAGACCGGCTGACGCACCACTGCCACATCGTGGAGACTGGCAACGACTCCTACCGCTTCCAGCACAGCAGTATGGCGGCCAAGGGGCGGATCAAGGCGCGGGAGCAAAAACAGAAGGCCGGGAAGGCGGACTTTCCGGTGTAGCTTTGAAGACAGGATGTATAACGATATAAATCGTTTACTCCGTTAATTAACTATTGAACTGACTAAGGGGGGATTCACGGCGGGCTGCGCCCACCGCGAATCCCCCCTGTCTTTGGTACACTTATCCACAGACGCCGGCTCCCAAAGCAGCGTCCCGCCCTGGGTCAAAATTCAATCGGCAGGGTGGGTCAAAATTCAGTCGGCGCCAACAGCTCCATGGTTTCCGACACCAACGGGAAGGGCTGGGCGCGTGTGGGCGATATGGTTTCGTGCCCGCGCTGTAAGGGCGTGTTCCCCATCACCCAGGGCGACCAAAGTCTCGTCGATGAGGGTAAAGCAGTGGCCTACCATGGCTGCAAGACTGCTTGCGGTGCCACCCTCATTTCCGGCCAGGTCGTCACATCTACAAAACCCTCCGCCGGCTCTGCGCCAAAGTCAGAGAGCATAGCCACGACACCGGCCTTGTCACAAGGATTTGGCTTAATCGGTCCGACGGTCCTGAGCGCATACCAGGATGAAGCCGTTGCAGGGAGCGACAACCCCAAATTCCGCGGCAGGTTCCAAGTTGTGGACGCCGCGACTGGTGAACCTATTCGCGACCAGGCGGTGCGTTTGCGCTCCACCAGCGGCCAGTACATCACCGGAAGCACTGATGCTGATGGCTACACGCAATGGGTGGAACGCGACGCACAGGAATCGTTGGCATTCGATTTGATTCAGGACTCGGCTACATGACCACACCACCTCAACCGCCGCTCGCAACTGGGCCGACCAGCCCGCAAGGCTCAACGACCGTCGTAAAGCTCAATACTCCGCAGTTGGATACCGCCGACAAAAAGGTGCTTTGCAGTGCAGTATGTCATTGCAAGAACACGCCTGGAATTGGCAAGGACGGTCGGTCCTTGAAGCAAGTCTGCGTGTCCAACCAGTTGAAGGGACTCGACGAAACACTGCAACACCGAAGCCCATACAAGCCAGAGATTAGCTATGACATGACAAAGAGTCCGCCGGAACCCTTCATGGACAAGGAGGTCGAGACTAAAAGCCGCGACCTCTGGCCTGGTTGGACGAAGACCCTATGGCCAAAGGACCCGACTCGACCCGTGCCCTACAAACCAGGCAAAGGGTACGTTCGGCGACCAGATGTGGTCATCGTTAATGACCCGACGAAGCCCCCAACACAAGACAACATCAAGAAAGTCGTCGAGGTAAAATTTCCGCCAGACGAATATGGTAGTCAGCAGCGTGAAGCGTATGCAACCATCGCAGGCGACGAAAAGAAGTTGGTGACGCTGTCTCCGGATGACTGCGACTGTGACAAGTCAGAGCCAGACGGACCCAAAGTGCCTGTTGAAGACGCGGGGAAGGTCGGTGCAATCCTAGCCCTGCTTTACATGATTATGACTAAACGACCGCCTCCTCGTGGATTGGCCTACTAAGAATCGAATATGAGCGAATTGCCTTTTGACCCTATTCAGTTGATGCGCGAGCATCCCGAAGAGCTTGAATTCCCAGGCGGCCTTCTTACCAAGAAAGGCGCGCAATCTTATGTCGGAAGCGTGCCGGCCATTGCAGGTACGCTGTTCTTTGGCGATGCACATCTTCCAGAAGTTCGGGAGGCCATCTGCAAATGCTTTGATGAATTCAAGGACCTGGCTGGGAAGCATTTGACCTGGCTATTTCGCGAAGACCCTCCTGAAGGACGCAGTGCGAGTAAGCTAGCCTATGAGAATACAAAGCCAATGCGCACCATGATGGCCGCTTTGGAGCCGGATGATGCGGTTAGCTTCCACTATACGAGCGGCAAGCGAGTAAATGATGCCGGTCCATGGGAGTTTCAGGCATTCGGGCTTCAGGATTGGTGCGCGAAGGCCGGCGACCGGGGTTTGAGCGGATTGCGTTTCAGCTTCCCATTGCTATTTGTGGAAGATAACCCAAGAGCATTCCAGGCGATGTTCGTGAGTTTTGCGAAGCGCCTTCGCGCAGTTCACGGCTACGGTGGATATAGTCTGAATCTGTCGGCCATAAAATATGATGAGAACCAAGCATTCGAATCGGTCATCGCCTCCAAAATGCTCGGGTTCGACGCCGGAATTTTAGTAAGCGGGGCGGTAAAGGCACACACCGGCATCAAAACAGTGTCGTGGCTGACCGCCGTCAATTACCAGCTGCTTGAAAAAGTAGGGGGCATGGACACGCTTCGTTCGGAGTTGCCGATGGACTGGTTTGCGACTTACGACTATGGTGATGGCGTAGTGATTCAGAGCGGTCCGAAGCCGGAAGCTGCTCCACTTGACGAATCTGGCGCAAAACCGGCCCTACTTGTGCTTCCCAACATGCTGTTCAAGCCGATACGAGCCCCGCATTACCGCCTTCATTTCGCTTCTGCGGGAAGCGAATTCCGGCTCATCGGCCTGGCTGCAGAAGAATGGCTTCAGCGCTTTGATATCGATGATGGCAAGCTGCTTGAATACAAAGCCCAGTTGCTGAAAGAACCGAAGCTAACTAAAGAATCAGTACTGCCACCCGCGTGAGAGTGTCCTAATAGGGCACAGAAAAGGCGGCAGTTGGAATGCCGCGAAAGAAGTCGAATCGCATTCTACGTCCGACTTTGGATTCAAGCCACAGATAAGGGACACAAGGGAGGCAAGTTTAATCACAGCTTGGCCATCATTTTGCAGTCCGCACTCTCCAAAAATGATGGCAGTTCTTACATTGAAAACCTGTCTGAGTTCCAACTGTTGCGGTAGTAGAACCAACACCACCGCACTTGATGCATGGACTTGTAATTTCCTCCTGCTTTTTGTTCTCGGCAAGTATGCTTCCTACGCCAGCACCCAATACGCCTCCGATTGGCCCCCCAATCAGTAGGCCTATCGCACCAAAAATCCCTGCCCCAGTGAGGGTTTGCGCGACCGGCGTTTCGGCGGCTACTGCGCGAAACGTTGGTTTTCCATAGTACGGCGAATTTGGGCGCACGCTTTTTCGTGCGGTGATTTTCACATCGATTGCACTTTTTCGGCCGTCTTTTCCCGTTCCAATTTTGAACGAGGCTAAGTCCCCAGTATTTGGCGTATCGTCGCCGTTCAGTGCAGAAATATGAAAAAATATGTCGGATTCGCCAGGGACAACTATAAAACCGAAACCGCGATTGGCATTAAAGTACTTGATTGTGCCATTCATGAAATTTCAGTCCAGAACTAGTCGTTCGGCTTGGTCGTGCTTCTTTTGTCTTTCTTTGCAAAAAGCAATTTCCTTACAAACCAGCCGCGTAGTCGGAGAGTCCTCCATCAAACTCGATACATGTTGAACCTTCCCGCATTTCGAACATTTGGAATGCAATACGGTATTCATTTCTTAGATGCCCGGTTGCTCAGAATATAGAATTGTGCCGATTCAACGTTGTTGCTAACAACTTTAGCCAAGATTGCTTGCTTATCTATTGGCTGAACGCCGGCAGTCCATAGGTCGACGAAACGAACGCTCTCTTCCCTACAGCTATTTGCGGCGACTTTTGCAATGGTTTCAACGTTCGATACGCCGTCGTCCAATTGCACACTGTACTTATTCAGGCACTGCAAGGTTCGGGTATGGGCCTCTTTTGCAGCAGGGGACATTGCTTGAGCCATTGCATGCACCGCGGCTACGCTCAGAAAGACTCCGGTCAATATTTTTTTCATGGTGTTGTCACACTCGGAAATCGCAGGAAAACTTATGTAAAGGAAGCTGCAAGAATTATCTTGTGAAGTATATCGCATAATTTCTATGCAAACATGCTCTCCCACTGGTCGCTAACATTGGGTGCAGCGGGGGACATGCAAGAGCACCCGATGGCAGAAATGACCATTTTCGGTGACCATGCATATCAGAGCGAGCTGCTACAGTTAGACCAAAAGTCTGGCACGATATGCCAGCCGCAGATAATGCGGTATTACGCCGCATGCTGTGTGTTTGGAGCTATATTCTAGGAGGTCATCTTTCCGTGTTCGCGCTAGAAAATCTTGGGGAAAATCTTGGGGAAAATTTCCTCTGATTTTCTTCCCAAACCTTCCTCTCCTTGCCTAACACTGCCGGTATCGAATATGATGGGAATTCAAAGAGTTACGGTAAAACGAGCTACTTTTCCCAAACGCGAAAACGGCCTCCGAAGCCGAGGGTCGTGGGTTCGATCCCCGCCAGCCGCGCCACTCCCCCTCCTGTTTTCCCTGTCTGACACGGGAACAATCACTTCGCCGATTGCCATCGGCGCCGGACGGGCGTTGCATCCTTCCATCAAGCGCCATTTCGAAGTTGTATAACTTGCAATTCTGATGCAAAATAGGTACTCGACTTTCCGGGTGCAGCAATATGACGAACAAACCGAACCTTGACCTGCTGCGCGCGGTGGCGGTGCTGTTCGTGCTGTTCTCGCATGTACTGCGTATTGGTCAGCCCTCCCAATCGCCGGCCTTGTATGCGATGGGCCAGCTGGGCGTCATGATTTTCTTCGTGCACACCAGCCTGGTGCTCATGCAATCCCTTGAGCGGCAGCAGGCTAGTGGGTCTGCACTGTTCAAACGCTTTTATATCCAGCGCATCTGCCGCATCTACCCCTTGTCGATGACCCTGGTGCTCGGGATCTTCTTCCTGACGGACCAGCAGTGGACGTACTTCGAGCTGTTCACCAACCTGGCCCTGATCCAGAACCTGACCTATTCCAGGCTGATGAGTGACCCGCTGTGGTCGCTGCCCCTGGAAGTGCAGATGTACTTCATGCTGCCTTTCCTGTTCGTGTTTTTCCGCCACCGCCCGGTCAAATGGCTGCTGGCGTTCTGGGTGCTGTCGCTGCCGGTGGCAATGCTGCCGAACGTGCTGTCGCCGCGCCTGGGCGTGCTGTCATATCTGCCTTGCTTCCTCGGCGGCGTGATCGCCTGGCGCTTGCAGGGCAGGGAGCGCTTGCCCGCATGGGTGTGGCCGCTTGCCCTGGGCCTTGCCAGCCTGGCCTACATTCTGTTCGCCGATACGCGCACCAATTACTTTGCGCGCTGGTTGGTTTGCCTGGTTCTGGGGCTGGTCATCCCCTGGGTGCAACAACTCAGCGCTCCGCTCTTGAACTATGCCAGCAAGATCGTGGCCAAGTACAGCTATGGCATTTACCTGTTCAACTATCCGTTGATTGCCTTGTGTTTCGACACGCTGTCGGGCTTGCATCCTGCCCTGCAGTGGAGTTTGTTCTGGGTCTTGATGGTGGCACTGCCTTACCTGGGCTATCACCTGATCGAACACCCGATGATCAAGGTCGGTGCGGCATGGCGCGAGCGCAAGACTGTCGCCGCGAGCCAGCTCACCGGCGCATGATGCAGCGCAAAGCTTAGGCACCGTTCGTGGTGCAGACTGAAGATTCTGCACCACGCGACCGGAGCCACAATGCTCAAGCCGAATCTCGATTTCCTGCGTGCGGTGGCCGTGTTGCTGGTGCTGGCGGCGCATGTGGCAGGCTACACCATCCGCACCAATGCGGTTTCGTTCGCAATGGGCCAGCTGGGTGTGATGCTGTTCTTCGTGCATACCAGCCTGGTGCTGATGCAGTCGCTGGAGCGCCAGCAATTGGCCGGGGCTGCCCTGTTCCGCGCTTTCTACCTGCAGCGTGCCTGCCGCATCTATCCCCTGGCTGCCGTGATGCTGCTGGGGATTTACCTGTTCATGGACGAGCAATGGACGCCGTTTGAACTGCTTGCCAACCTCTTGCTGGTGCAAAACCTGGTGTATGCGCGCTATATGTCTTCGGTCCTGTGGACGCTATGCCTGGAAGTGCAGATGTACCTGCTGCTGCCGATGCTGTTCCTGCTGTTGCGGCGGCGGCCGCTGCGCTGGCCCTTGGCGCTGTGGGCGCTGTCGGTGCCGTTGGCCTTGCTGCAGCCGCTGGTCAGTGCCCGCCTTAATGTGTTGGAGTTCGCACCCTGTTTCCTGGCCGGCGTGCTGGCTTGGCGGCTGCAGGGAAGGGAGCGCTTGCCGGGCTGGCTGTGGCCGCTCTTGCTGGCATTGGCGAGCGCCGGCTTTGTCGCTTATGCGGAGCCGCGCGCCAACAACTATGGGCGCTGGCTCGTATGCCTGGCGGTGGGGCTGGCGATTCCCTGGCTGCGCGAGATGGCGGCGCCGCGCCTGAACCGCGCCAGCAACTTCATCGCCAAGTACAGCTATGGAATCTACCTGTTCCATCCGCCGCTGATGGGGCTGGCGTTTCGCACACTGGAGGCGCTTCATCCATTCTGGCAATGGAGCCTTTTCCTGTCGCTCTTGGTGGCGCTGACCGGTCTGGGCTACCACTGGGTTGAATTGCCGATGATACGGCTCGGCGCGCGCTGGAGTGCACGCCAGGCGGGCGGTGCGATGACTGCGCCGGCCGCCTAAGCCAGCGGCCGCGCCGCCAGTTGCTCGGGCGTGGAGTAGATGGTCAGGTTTTCGCCGGCCAAGTGCTGCAGGTGGTCGAAGAAGCCGCGGGCGGGAATCCACCACGATGGGGCTTCGCCCACCTGGCCGGCATGCAGCAGGCCGGCCCGCTTGAACTCCGCCATGAAATACGCGCGCAAATCTTCGCGCGAGCCATGGTCGATGCGCTGTTTTGCCAGCACCGGGTCGAACGGGCGCAGCGGCACTTCGCTGCGCTGGCCGGCCTGGTCGATGCATGGCAGGCGGAAGGTTTCTTCACCCCACACGGGGACCGGGAAGGCGTCGCCCATGGCGTCTTCCAGCACATGGTAAAAGGTGACCGGGCCCATCGAAATGCCCAGGCCCAGCACCTTGGCATTGTCCAGGCCGACGAAGCGCTGCCACGGCGAGCCTTCGCCGAAGACCGATGGCGCGCGGTGGTGGGCTTCGGTCAGGTAGGCTGCGTGACGGCCCCAGGCGGAAACCGAGTGCGTCGGGTGCACGCTGCGCGAGATCCCGCTGCTGGCCAGGAAGGCTTCCGGCAGGCGGCCCATATTGGTGCCGTGCCTGCGTACGTCGAACACATAGTCCTTCATCTCGCAGGTGCCGCGGATCGAGCCGCCCGGCATGTAATAGGTCGGCAGCACCAGCGTGCCCTCCGGGCCGACAGCCTCTTGCAGCGCCTGCACCACGGTGGCGGCGCCGCCTTCCACATAGCCCAGGCTTTTCAGCGAGGAGTGGATGAACACGGCATCGCCCTTGGCAATGCCGAGCCGGGCCAGCCCTGCTACCAGCTCTGCGTGGCTGATATGGCGTTGCGTCTGCTTGATCTCCCTGGCGCTGTTGCGCCTGCGCAGCTTTTCCAGCACGGCCTTGGCCAGGCGCTTGGCCTGACTAAGCATGGCGGGCTTTCAGCAGGTCCTGTTCCAGCAGGTTGGCGTCGATGCAGAATTTGACGGCCCAGTTGAGGAACTCGTAACGGCCGTAGTCGCCATTGACCGGGAACGAACCTTTGACGCCGCCGCGGGTTTCTTTCGGGCCCTCGACCTTGACGCTGCGCCGTACGTACTGGTTCAGGCGCTGGGCGGCGTCGAAGTAGCGCTGTTCGCCGGTGAGTTGGAACAGCAGGAACAGGCAATGGGCATTTTGTACCGAGCCGGTCAGGCAGGCGTATTCGACCGAAGGACGCCACTGGCTGTCCATGCGCCCGGGCAGGAAGCCGTCGGCGCCGACGACCCTGGCCAGGGCATCGCCGGTACGCACGGCGGCCGCCAGCAGTTCGGGGCGTTGCGACAGCAGGTAGCCTTCCAATACGCCGCGCAGCACGTAGCCGATGGTGTGGCTGAGCGGATGGATCGGGTCGTTCAGGCAGTTCGACGCAAACCAGCCATTGGGCTGCTGCTTGGTGAGCGCCCACGCCACTTGGCGCAGGCCGGCTGCGCCGTAACCGTGGCCGGGCGCCACGCGCTCGGCGGCAAACAGGCCCCAGGAGACATGGGTCTCATAGGCTTTTTCGCCGGGCTGGGCAAACGGCGTGGGATGTTTGCGCCAGCAGCCGTCGGCATCGAGCGAATCGCGCAGCCAGGCGGCAGCGCGGTGCATGGCGTCCAGGTATTTCTGCTCGCCGTATTCCTGGGCACCGGCAGCCAGGCCCAGCAGGATCTGCCCGGTGTTGAAGGTGACCGGCACGCGCGGGGTGGAATCGATGCGGCCGCCCTGGAAGCCGCCTTCCGGGAACTGGATGGCCACGAACCAGTCCAGCATGCGGCGCGCGCGCTGGTGCAGTTCCTCGCTTTGCTGGCGGCGCGCCAGTTCGATCACGGTCGGAATGATATAGCCGGTGGTTTCGGGATAGGAGGTGGCCCAGCCCTTGACCAGGCTGAAGTCGCGCGCCACGCCGCCGTCGGACGAGGCCGAATGGTCCTGGGCTGCGCGCAGCCAGTCGGTGCAGGCGGCAAGCACTGCTTCGATGCCCGGATCCTGCGCCGGCAAGCCGCGCTGGTCGGCATCGCGTTCGGACACGGCGCCCAGCGGCAGCGGAGCCTCCGGCGTGAATTTGTTCTTGATCGACCTCAGGAGCTGGAGCATTTTATTTCCGTTAAATGTTGTCAATTGACCATCAAGATGATGCCAGCCGGCCTGGCTGGTGTCAATTTCAGGATTGCTGGAAGAATGTCATTCAGCTAATATGCTGGACGTTTTGATAAGCGCGCTGTGGGGCGTTGGCGCTTGCGACCGCAAGCCAACTCCCTTATCCTGATTGCAATCTCTCTCCCTGGACCGTCATGAATCCCTCGTCCCCGCAGCAGGCGTCGCTGCATGGCGCCAAACTGGACCTGCTGTTCCCTTCGCCCGTCATGTATTTCGATTGGCCCGACAGTGAACAACTGAACCGGGAATTGCGCGATGTGGTGCTGGCGCGACGCACAACCAGTTGTGGCACCGTCAAGACCAACCGCGGCGGCTGGCAGTCCGACGCCGACCTGCAGGATTGGCAGGAAGCGCCGGCGCGCAGCCTGCTGCAGCGCATGACCGGCCTGGCGGCCGAATACGTGGCGCGCCAGACCGGGCGCGACGCCGCGGAATTCGCCACCGGCTGGAAGGTCCGGGCCTGGGCCAATGTCAACGAGCAGGGCCATTACAACCGGCGCCATGACCATCTCGGCGTGCATTCCTTCTTTTCCGGCGTGTACTACGTCAATGTCGGCGACATCGAAGCCGGCCAGGCCGCCGGCGGCCGCACCCGTTTCGAGGATTGCAGTTTCGTGGCGATCGATATCGACCGCAATGCGGACGCGTTGCGGCGCGACTACTTCATGACCCCGCGCAATGGCCGCATGCTGCTCTTTCCCGCCAGCCTGATGCATTCGGTGGAAACCTATGGCGGCAGCCAGCAGCGCATCACCATTGCCTTCAACCTGTACCACCCCAGCTTCACGGTGCCGCGCCTGGGCGAGCGCCTGCAGCAGGACGACTGGTGGATGACCAATTTCCGCGGCCTGGTGCTGCTCAAGCGCAAAATTCCGGAAAAGCTGTATGCGATGCGCCTGCTGCCACGCCAGCTGGCGGCACGCAAGGTCAGCAATCCGTTCTCGCTTAAAGCCTGGGGCCGCCATATCGAGGCGGCCATGCAGCACGCTACCGCGCTGGCCTCGGAACATTTCGAGGCCCGCCGCAATGGCTGAAAAGCAGGGCATGGCACGCAGCTTTTCGCTGTACCTCGACTTGCTGCGCCTGCTTGCGGCCCTGACGGTGATGCTGGCGCACGCGGCTAGCACCAAGACCCTGGCCATGCCGCTGCTGCCCAATTCGGTCGGCCACAATGCGGTCGTGGTGTTCTTCCTGCTGTCGGGTTATGTGATTGCCTTTGTCGCCGACGGCAAGGAAGGCACGGCGCGCGAATTCTGGATCAGCCGCCTGGCGCGCATCTATTCGGTGGCGCTGCCGGCCATGCTGCTGGCGCCGCTGGCCGACCAGGTCGGCCTGGCGCTCAACCCGCAGCATTATGCGGGCGGCCTGACCACCCACGACTATCCCGCGCTGCGCATGGCCGCCAGCCTGCTGTTTGCCAATGAGCTGTGGCTGGTGTCCATCATGCCGTTCTCCAATTCGGCATACTGGTCGCTGTGTTATGAAATGTCGTACTACCTGCTGTTCTCGCTGTGGTGCTTCGGCAGCGGCCGCCGCCGCTGGTTGTGGCTGGGCCTGGCCGCGCTGGCGATCGGCCCCAAGATCCTGCTGCTGGGGCCGGTATGGGCGCTGGGCGTGCTGGTCTATCGCTGGCAGGGCGGCTACCAGCTTTCCGCTGCCATGGGCTGGGCTTGCTGGATGGCGTCGCTGGCGGGCCTGGCGGGCTTCCAGTACTACGACCTCGGCGAGCAGCTGGCGCACTGGAGCGCCCAGCTGCTGGGCGCCGAACTGCACCGGCTGCTGCATTTTTCCAAGCATTTCCTGGGCGATTACGTGTTGGCGCTGCTGATCGCCCTCAATTTCCTGGGGTTCCGCCGGATTGCCGCGCGCTTTGACCCTGTGTTCAACGCTTGCGCGGCGGCGATCCGCAAGGCGGCCAGCTATACCTTTTCCATCTACCTGTTCCATTTGCCGCTGGTGCTGCTGTTTGAAATCCTGTTGGCCGGCATGGGCAAAGGCTATGCCTACCTGGCGGCCGTGCTGGCGGCAACCTTGCTGGCGGTGGTGCTGCTGGGCAGCGTGACCGAGCAGCAGAAGGACCGCTTGCGGCGCTGGCTGGCGCAGCTGATTCCGGCCGGCAAGCCGGCCAAGTTCGATTTCCCGGCGCGGAGCACCGTTAAATGAAAATGCATTCCGAGCTGGCGCGCGGCGTGAAATGGGTGGCGGGGGCCAAGCTGGCTTCCCAGGTGATCACCTGGGGCGTCACGATCTATGTGATGCGCCTGCTGGCGCCGTCCGATTACGGCTTGCTGGCCATGTGCACCGTCGTCCTGGGCTTGCTTGGCATGTTTGCCGAGGTGGGGCTGGGGCCGGCGCTGATCCAGCGCAAGGAAATCAGCGAACAGGATTTGCGGCAAGCGATGGGGGTGCTGTGGCTGGTCAACCTGGGCCTGTGCCTGCTGGCCAACGCGCTGGCGCCGCTGGTGGCCGCCTTTTACGGCGAGCCGCGCCTGCAGGCCTTGCTGCACGTGCTGTCGCTGCAATTCGTGCTGCTGCCGCTGGCCACCGTGCCCGATGTGCGCCTGCAGCGCCGCCTGGAATACAAGCAGCGTTCGCTGGTCGAGCTGACTGCGGCGCTGGCCGGTTCGCAAGTGACCCTGTTCATGGCGCTGTTCGGCGCCGGCGTCTGGTCGCTGGTGGCGGGCATGCTGGCCACCGTGGCCTGGCGCATTGCCGCGCTGAACTGGTGCGCGCCGGGCCAGCCGCGGCCGGACTGGTCACCCAGGGGCATGGGCAAGCTGCTGGGCTTTGGCGGCAGCCTGACCGCTACCCGCCTGCTGTGGTACAGCTTCACGCAAGCGGACGTGGCGATTGTCGGCCGCGTGCTGGGCGACCATGCGCTGGGCTGGTATTCGGTGGCGATGCACCTGGCCTCGCTGCCGGTGCAGCGCATGGCCGGCATCCTGAACCAGGTCCTGTTCCCCATCCTGTCGCGCAACCAGCATGATTTGCCGGCCATCCGCGCCGGCGTGCTGAAAATGCTCGGCTATATCGGCTTGCTATCCTTTCCCTTGCTGTGGGGCATGGCCAGCGTGGCGCCGGAGATCGTGGTCGTGGTGCTGGGCAAGGGCTGGGAGGGCGCCGTGCTGCCGCTGCAGGTGCTGTGCCTGGTGATGCCGTTCCGCACCCTGGCCCAGATGCTGCCGACCGTCACCGATGCCCTGGGCCAGCCGGGCATCAACTTCCGCAATGTGCTGCTGTCCTGCCTGGTGATGCCGCCCGCCTTCTATATCGGCACGCGCTGGGGCATCCAGGGCGTGGCTTATGCCTGGCTGCTGGCTTATCCGGTGGTCCTGTTCTTCAATATGCGCCGCATGCTGGCCGCCATCGGCATCAGCGCTCGGGCGGTGGCAGGGCGGGCCGGCCCGGCTGTGCTGTGCGCCGGCCTGATGTTCGGCGCCGTGAGCCTGGTGCGGGCGCCGCTGGCGGCGCAGCCGCGTGCCTGGGCGCTGGTGGCGGAAGTACTGACCGGCATGCTGGCTTATGCGGCGGTAAGCCTGCTCTTCAACCGCGCCATGGTCAGCGAGGTGCGCGGCATGCTCCGGCGCCAGGCGCCGGCTTGATTGCCAATTCGCAACACAAGGCCATTGAATTTTTCTATTGCAACTTTCCGTGAGTTTCCACTGCGCAGCATCTTCCTATACTTGAGCGCATGACATGGCAGGGGCGCCCGCTTGCGCCCCACCCCGGCCATGCGGACCCCAGCTCCCGGTTCGTGCCAGAACTCCCCCTGCAGATAGCCGACAAGGAGCACCGCCATGCGCCTCAACACCCCTGTCACCAGCCAGGAATTCATCCTGGAGGACGGCAAGACCATTGTCTCGACCACGGACCTCAAGGGCAAGATCACCTACGCCAACCCCTACTTCATCGAAGTCAGCGGCTTTACCGAAGATGAGCTGATCGGCGCGCCGCAAAACATCCTGCGCCACCCCGACATGCCGGTGGAAGCGTTTGCCGACCTGTGGGCCACCATCAAGGCCGGCATGCCCTGGAGCGGGATGGTCAAGAACCGCTGCAAGAATGGCGACCTCTACTGGGTGTATGCCAATGTCACGCCGGTGATCGAAGCCGGGCGCCCGGTCGGCTATATGTCGGTGCGCAGCAAGCCCAGCCGCGATCAGGTGGCGCAGGCTGACAAGCTGTACCGTGAGATCCGCGACGGCAACCCGCGCCGCCTGCGCCTCGAGCGCGGCCGCCTGCGCCTGCCGGGCTGGCGGCACTGGGCCGGCCGGCTGCGCGAGATGTCGCTGGCCAGGCTGATCGGCCTCGGCATGGGGGCGCTGACCGGCTTCCTGACCTTCCTCGCCATTTCCGGCGCCGCGAACCAGGCCCCGCTGTGGATGACGCTGGCCAATGCCGGCTTTATCGCGCTGGCGCTGTGCTTCTGGGGCGCGCTGCACCGCGCCATCGTGCAGCCGCTGCGCATGGCCACCGGCTTTGCACGCAAGATGGCGGGCGGCGACCTGACCGGCGCCCTCGAGATCGGCGCCGACAATGAAATGGGCCAGTTGCTGGCGGCCCTGCGCCAGACCAATGTCAACCTGCACAGCATCATCGGCGACGTGCGCAGCAACTTCGATGAAATCCAGACTGCCACCAGCGAGATCGCCAGCGGCAACCTCGACCTGTCGGGCCGTACCGAGTCGCAGGCCTCGAGCCTGCAGCAGACGGCGGCCAGCATGGAACAGCTCACCAGCAATGTGCAGCAGAGCGCAGCGAGCGTGCACAGCGCCAACGAGCTGGCCGGCCAGGCTTCCAGCGTGGCGGCGGAAGGCGGCGCCATCGTGTCGCAGGTGGTGCAGACCATGGACGATATCAGCCAGTCGTCGCGCAAGATCCTCGACATCATCGGCATGATCGACGGCATTGCGTTCCAGACCAATATCCTGGCCCTGAATGCGGCAGTGGAAGCGGCGCGGGCCGGCGAGCACGGCAAGGGCTTTGCCGTGGTGGCCACCGAGGTGCGCAGCCTGGCCCAGCGCTCGGCCACTGCCGCCAAGGAAGTCAAGCAACTGATCGACAGCTCGCTTGCCAAGGTCGATGCCGGCGCCCGGCTGACCAACAACGCCGGCGCCACCATGAGCGAAGTGATCGAATCGGTGGGCCGCGTCACCCGCGTCATGGATGAGATCCACCACGCCACCCAGGAGCAGAGCCGCGGCATCGGCCAGGTCAACCAGGCGGTGGTGCATATCGACGGCATCACACAGCAAAATGCCGCGCTGGTGGAGCAGGCTGCCGCGGCCGCCAGCAGCCTGGCGCGCCAGGCCGAATGGGTGGCGCAGGCGATGGCCGTGTTCAAGCTGAAGGAGATCGCGGCGCGCAGTGCGTTGCCGGCGCGCAGTGTGGCGCCCTTGGTCCCTGGCAGGCGCCCGGTCATCGCATTGTCGCAATAATCGTTTATCATTTCGACAATCTGGCGGCCTGCGGGCCGCCGCGTTGCTTTGTGGTGCAGGGCTTCCGAAAGGCTGTGACAGCTGTCCGGCTTCCGTGTAAAATTGACAAGCCGTATCAAATGGACAAGTTAATTGGCAAACATTCTATACATTGCTGTCGCATTTGGCCAACGGAAAGCCTGCTGAATTGTTACGCGCTTCATAGTGCCGGACGCATTTTTTTTGCTGCCCACCGGGCGGAAATTGTGAACCGTACATTGTCGTTGCCGGGCTTCTAGCATATATTCTTAGCATAATAGTAATTGGTAATTCTCACGGGAACCGATATGGATCACAACAAGGTTGTAGCAGTGGTAGGTTTGGGCTATGTGGGCCTGCCTCTGGCGGTAGAGTTTGGCAAGAAGCGCAAGACCATCGGCTTCGACCTGTCGCAGTCCAAGATTGAGAATTACCGCAAATTCTGCGATCCGACCGGCGAAGTGTCGGAGGCGGAACTGCGCGAAGCGACCCAGTTGCACGTCACCTATGACCCGGCCGCCCTGGCTGAGGCCGACTACATCGTGGTGGCGGTGCCGACCCCGGTCGACAATGCTCATTCACCGGACTTCAGTCCGCTGGTCGGCGCCTCGACCACGGTGGGCAAGTACATGAAAAGGGGCGCCATCGTCGTGTACGAATCGACGGTCTATCCCGGCGCCACCGAAGAAGTCTGCATCCCCGTGCTGGAAAAGCATTCCGGCATGAAATGGCCGCAAGATTTCAACGTCGGTTATTCGCCGGAGCGCATCAATCCGGGCGACAAGCAGCACCGCCTGACCACGATCCTGAAGGTGGTGTCCGGAGATAATCCAGCAACGCTCGAAGAGGTTGCTAAACTATATGAATCGATAGTGACTGCTGGGGTATACCGCGCTTCCAGCGTGAAAGTTGCGGAAGCGGCCAAGGTCATCGAAAATACCCAGCGCGACCTGAATATCGCGCTGATGAACGAGCTGGCAATCATCTTCGACAAGATCGGCATCGATACGCTGGAAGTGCTGCAGGCGGCAGGCACCAAGTGGAATTTCCTGCCTTTCCGCCCCGGCCTGGTTGGCGGCCACTGCATCGGCGTCGATCCCTACTACCTGACCCACAAGGCCGACATGATCGGCTACCACCCGCAAGTGATCCTGGCGGGGCGCCGCATCAATGACGGCATGGCCAAGTTCGTGGCCGAGAAAACCGTCAAGCAGATGATTGCGGCGGGCTGCCACATCAAGGGCGCGAAAGTGAATGTGCTGGGCCTGACCTTCAAGGAAAACTGCCCTGACCTGCGCAATTCGAAAGTGGCGGACGTGGTGTTTGAACTGAAGTCGTACGGCCTGGACGTGCATGTGCACGACCCGGTGGCCGATTCCGAGGAATCGGTGCACGAATACGGCATCCGCCTGGAAAGCTGGGACAGCCTGCCGCAAGCCGATGCGGTGGTGGCGGCCGTGTCGCACAAGGAGCTGCTGGCGCTGTCGCTGGGCGAGCTGTCGGCCAAGCTGAATCCGGGCGGCGTGTTCATCGATGTGAAATCGGCATTTAATATGGCAGGCCTGGAAGAAGCTGGCTACAGCGTCTGGCGCCTGTAAAAAAGAAGATTAGGGAAGCCTGGGAGGGCTGTTGTGGGCAAGTTTGACGACGTGCGGCTGCACCTGCGTGGCCAGCGATACCATTGGCTGGTGACGGGTGCTGCCGGATTTATCGGTTCCAACCTGGTGGAGGCGCTGCTCAGGCTCGGCCAGCAGGTCACGGGCCTGGATAATTTCGCCACCGGACACCAGCACAACCTGGACCAGGTGCGCGAAGCCGTCGGCTCCGCAGCCTGGGCCTCCTTCAGCTTCGTCCACGGCGACATCCGCGACCTGGCCACCTGCCAGCAAGCCTGCGCCGGCAAGGACTACATCCTGCACCAGGCCGCACTCGGCTCGGTCAGCCGCTCGATCGACGATCCGCTGCTGACCCACGGCACCAATGTGACCGGCTTCCTGCACATGCTGGTGGCGGCGCGCGACGCGAAAGTGAAGCGCTTCGTCTACGCGGCATCGAGCTCCACCTACGGCGACCATCCTGCCCTGCCGAAAGTGGAAGACACCATCGGCCGGCCGCTGTCGCCGTATGCCGTCACCAAGTATGCCGACGAGCTGTACGCCGACGTTTTCGCCCGCACCTATGGCATGGAAACCATCGGCCTGCGCTATTTCAATGTGTTCGGTCCGCGCCAGGATCCGGAAGGCGCCTATGCGGCGGTGATACCGCAGTGGGTGTCGGCCCTGATCCGCAACCGTCCCCTGTTCATCAACGGCGACGGCGAAACCAGCCGCGATTTCTGCTTCATCGACAACGTGGTGCAAGCCAACCTGCTGGCAGCCATGGCCGACAAGCCGGGTGCCGCCAACCAGGTGTACAACGTGGCGCTCAATGAGCGCACCAGTCTCAACCAACTGTACCTGATGATGCGCGAGCTGCTGCAGGAGCGCTTCCCGCACCTGCGCCAGCACCAGGCGCAATACCAGGGATTCCGGGCCGGCGACGTGCGCCATTCGCAGGCCGATATCAGCAAGGCGCGCGAGCTGTTGGGTTTTGATCCTTCGCACCGTATCGGTGAAGGGTTGAAGGAAGCCATGGATTGGTACGTCCGCCACCTGGCCCCGCAAGAATAATTAACGAGACATGGCCGCAAGGCTCCGCGCGCTTTCACGGCCAGCACGAGCAGTAAAGCGGGAGGGAATAAAAATGCTAAGAATTTCCAATCACTACATTTCCAAGGTTGTCTTCAGCCTGCTCTTCCTGGAGGTGTTGATCCTGATTGGCTCGTTCTACGCTGGCGCTGGTCTGCGTTTTTTCGACGGTGAGCAGTTCGCCATACCGAAGCTCGACCACTTCTTCATGTCGGCCTGCATTTTTGCGGCCGCGATCGTGTTCAGCATGTCCGCGCTGGGCATGTACCAGATCAATTTCCAGGAAGGCTTGCGCAATCCCTTCTTCCTGCAATTGATGCCTTCGTTTGCCATGGGCTTTTGCATCCTGACCCTGGTGTTCTACCTGGCGCCCGACCTGTATTTCGGGCGCGGCATCCTGGTGCTGGTGTTCCTGATCTCCGGCGCCGGCATCCTGCTGGCGCGCGCCATGTTCATGAAAACGTCGCGCACCCATTTCCTTGCCACCCGCATCATCTTCCTCGGCAGCGGCGCCATGGCCAAGGAATGCGGCGAACTGGCCACGCGCGAGACCAATTACCGCCGCTACGATGTGGCCGGCTATGTGGCGGTGCCGTCGGAAGAAATCTGCGTGCCGCAGAACCAGCTCCTGCGCCTGCCGGAAGGCGGTTCGCTGGTAGCGCTGGCAAACGCCCAGCGCGTATCGGAAATCGTGGTCTCGGTGCAGAACCGCCGCGGCGGCGCCTTCCCGATCAAGGAACTGCTCGAATGCAAGCTGTACGGCATCCAGGTCACCGACGCCGCCACCTTCTTCGAGCGCGAAACCTACCAGATCCGCGTCGAGTCGGTACAGCCATCCTGGCTGGTGTTCGGCGGCGGCTTCGACCAGAGCTTCATGCGCACCTTCATGAAGCGGTCGGTCGATGTGGTGGCCAGCCTGTCGCTGCTGGTGGTGTCGCTGCCGGTGATGATCCTCACCGCGATTGCCATCGTGATCGAGGACGGGGCGCCGATCTTCTACTCGCAGGAGCGGGTCGGCATGGATGGCCGCGTGTTCCGCGTCCTGAAATTCCGCAGCATGTTCAAGAACGCGGAAAAGAACGGCACGCCGCAATGGGCCTCGAAGAACGACCCGCGCATCACGCGCGTGGGCAATATCATCCGCAAGCTGCGCATCGACGAACTGCCGCAAATCCTCAATGTGCTGAAGGGCGAAATGTCCTTTGTCGGCCCGCGCCCCGAGCGTCCCTACTTCGTCGAGCAACTGACGGAGCGCGTGCCTTATTACAATGTGCGTCACAGTATCAAGCCGGGCATCACCGGCTGGGCCCAGGTGCGCTATGGCTATGGCGATACGGTGGAAGACGCGCTGCAGAAACTGCAGTACGACCTGTACTACGTCAAGAACAACAGCCTGCTGCTCGATGTGCTGGTCCTGATCGATACCATCAAGGTGGTCATGTTCAGGGGAGGCCGTTAAGGACATGGGGGCCTGATGCCGACCAGTATCACCGCCTTCAGTTACGCCAGCGCTGCGCTGGCGTTTCTGTTGTTTAGCGTGCTGGTCCTGACCGGCTGGCGCCAGCGCCCCGACCAGCGTCCGCACCAGCGCGTGCTGGCCACGGCGTCCCTGCTCACCGTGCTGTGGGGCGCCGTGATGGCCAGCGCCACGGTGGTGCCGTGGGCGCCGTGGGTGCTGCACGGCGCCGAATGGTTGCGCAATGCGGCCTGGACCGCCGTGCTGCTGGCCATGCTGGGCCTGTGGCAGCGCACTGCCCGCACCTGCCAGGCCAGTGTCGCCGTGTACGGCGCCATGCTGCTGGCCAGCCTGCTGGCGCAGCAGCTGCCGCCCGGCCTGGCCTTCCACCTGCTGGCCATCGGCCGCCTCGGCATGGCCGTGCTGGGCATGCTGCTGGTCGAGCAGCTCTACCGCGACCGCAGCGTGCAGGTGCGCTGGGCCATGAAATTCATCTGCCTCGGCCTGGGCGCGCTGTTTGCCTACGATTTTTACCTGTACAGCGATATGCTGCTGCTGCGCGAACTCGATCCCGAACTGTGGGCCGCGCGCGGCCTGGTCAATGCGCTGATTGTGCCGCTGCTGGCGGTGTCGCTGTTGCGCCGCGCTTCCTGGCCGGCCCAGCTGGCGGTATCGCGCCGTATCGCCTTCCACTCGGCAGCCCTGCTTGGTTCGGCCGTCTACCTGCTGGCCATGAGCATGGCGGCCTACTATCTGCGCTTTGTCGGCGGCTCGTGGGGCGGCCTGATGCAACTGGCCTTCCTGTTCGGCGCCACCTTCCTGCTGGCGGGCGTGCTGTTCTCGGGCTCCTTCCGCGCCTGGCTGAAAGTTTTCATCAGCAAGCATTTCTACCGCTACAACTACGACTACCGCGAAGAGTGGCTGGCGTTTACCCGCACCCTGTCGGCCACCGGTCCCAACCTGGGCGAGCGCACCATTTCGGCCCTGGCCGAGCTGGTGGAAAGCCAGGGCGGCGCGCTCTGGATCCGGCGCGAGCAGCGCTTCGAACCGCTGGCCTCCTGGCATGTGCAAGCCCAGCACGCGAGCGAGCCGGCCGATTCGGCATTTTGCCAATTGATGGAAAGTAAGCAGTGGCTGGTGGAAGTGGCCGCTCACACCGCGCATGATCCGGAAGTGCCGCTGCCGGCCTGGCTGAAGGCCTTTCCCAAGGCTTGGCTGGTGCTGCCGCTGCTGTTGCAGGGGCGGCTGGCCGGCTTCGTGGTGCTGATGGCATCGCGCAGCGAGGTCAAGCTCAACTGGGAAGTGCTGGACTTGCTGAAAATCGCCGGCACCCAGGCCGCTTCCTACCTGGCCCAGCAGGAAGCCGACAATGCCTTGATGCTGGCGCGCCAGTTCGATTCCTTCAACCGCCTGTCGACTTTCGTGGTGCACGACCTGAAGAACCTGGTGGCCCAGTTGTCGCTGATGACGGCCAATGCGGAAAAACACGCCGACAATCCCGAGTTCCAACGCGATATGATGGAAACCGTGACCCTGTCGGTGCAAAAAATGAAACTGATGCTGCAAAAGCTCAGCCGTACTGCGTCGCCCGAGCGCGCCACCCCGCAAGACCTGGGGCCTTTGCTGGCGCAGGCGGTGGCGCTGAAGGCGGCGTTCGAGCCCAAGCCCACGCTGCAGCTGGACGACGCCGGCCTGAAAGTGCTGGCCGAAGGCGAGCGCCTCGAGCGCGTGCTGGGCCACCTGATCCAGAACGCGATTGAAGCCACCCCGCGCGACGGCAAGGTGTGCGTGCGATTGGCGCGCGACGGCGAACGCGTGCTGGTGGAAGTGGCCGACACCGGCACCGGCATGAGCGAAGAGTTCATCCGCGAGCGCCTGTTCAAGCCGTTCGACTCGACCAAGTCGGCCGGCATGGGCATCGGCGCCTTTGAAAGCCGGGAATACATCCACCAACTGGGTGGAACGCTGCAGGTGCGCAGCGCGCCGGAGCAAGGCACCACATTCACGGTCAGCCTGCCGCTGTACCGCCAGCAAACCATCGAACAAGCCGCCTGAAGGCACAAGGACCTGTTGTGAGCCAGAGCAAACCCAAGCTGTTGATTATCGAAGACGACCCCGGCCTGCAAAAGCAGCTCAAATGGAGTTTCGACGACTATGACGTGGTGGTGGCGGGCGACCGCGAAGCGGCGCTGGCCCAGTTGCGCCGCCACGAGCCTGCCGTCTGCACCATGGACCTCGGCCTGCCGCCCGACCCGGATGGCGCCACCGAAGGCTTGGCCACGCTGCAGCAGATCCTGGCGCTGGCGCCGGACACCAAGGTCATCGTCCTGACCGGCAACCAGGACCGCTCGCACGCGGTGCAGGCGATCGCCATGGGCGCCTACGACTTCCACCAGAAGCCCTGCGAGCCGGAACTGCTGGCGCTGGTGATCAGGCGCGCCTTCTTCCTGCACGGTTTGCAGCAGGAAAACCGCCGCATGCAGCAAGGCAGCGCCGATTCGCCGCTGGCCGGCATCATCTCGCGCGACCCCGGCATGCTGAAGGTCTGCCGCCAGGTGGAGAAAGTGGCGCCCAGCTCGGCCACCACCATGGTGCTGGGCGAATCGGGCACCGGCAAGGAAGTCATCGCGCGCGCCCTGCACCAGGGCAGCCCGCGCGCCAAGGAACGCTTCATGGCCATCAACTGCGCCGCGATTCCGGAGACGCTGCTGGAATCGGAGCTGTTCGGCTACGAAAAGGGCGCCTTCACCGGCGCCGTCAAGCAGACCAAGGGCAAGGTGGAAGCGGCCAACGGCGGCACCTTCTTCCTCGACGAGGTGGGCGACCTGCCGATGCCGCTGCAAGCCAAGCTGCTGCGCTTCCTGCAGGAGCGCGTGATCGAGCGCGTCGGCGGCCACGAGGAAATCCCGGTCGACGTGCGCATCGTCTGCGCCACCCACCAGAACCTGAAAGAGCTGGTGAAGGCCGGCCGCTTCCGCGAAGACTTGTACTACCGCCTGTCGGAAATCGTGCTGACCATCCCGCCGCTGCGCGAGCGCGACGGCGACGCGGTGCTGCTGGCACAGCACTTCAAGAACCGTTTCTGCGCCCAGGAAGGCCGCGCCAACCTGCACTTCAGCCCGGACGCGCTGGCCCAGATCGCCCACCACGACTGGCCGGGCAATGTGCGGGAAATGGAAAACTGCATCAAGCGCGCCATCATCATGGCCGACGGCCCCGCCATCACGGCCGACGACCTGGGCCTGTCCGGCGCGCCGGTGGAAGAAGAACCGTTCAACCTGCGCCAGGTGCGCGACGAAGCCGAGTATCGCGCCATCGTGCGCGCGCTGGCCCGCGTCGAAGGCAATATCGTCAAGGCTTCCGAACTGCTGGGCGTATCGCGCCCGACCCTGTACGACCTGCTCGAGCGCCACGCCATCAAGGCTTCGACCTCCTGACTGCGGCGCCAGCCCCGCTTGCTACGTCACGGCATCGGTATCGAGATCGGCGCCGGCGGGCTGGCGGCGCACCTTGACGCGCTTGCGCGCCGCCTTCAGGCTGCCCGCCAGGGCAATCAGCAGGAACACGATCGTCAGGCGCGGCACGTCGGTGATGGAATCGAACAGCCCGACCATCATGCAGCCGGTCAGCGAAGCCAGGCATACCGCGGCGTAGCTGTCGCCCGCCAGGCCGCGCCCCGCCATGCGCCCGCCAACCGCCAGCAGCAGGAAGGCCGTCGCCACCAGGCCCACCCAGCCCAGCTCGAACACCTGGTTGATGGCGAAATTCTTGACGTGCCAGGGCATGTGGTTGCGGTCGCTGCTGAAGAACCAGAAATCGTTGGCGTCGGTGAAGCTGCCGTTGCGCAGCAGTTCACGGCCGGTTTCCAGTTCGACCAGGCTGACATTGTCGATTTCCAGCGGCGCCTTGTGCGAGCGGTTGTACAGCTCCAGCACCAGCGGCGCGCCCCACGCGCCGCGCGCGCTGCGCAGCGGCAGTTCGCCCGTGATGGTTTGCCAGCCATCGGCCAGCGTCAGCTTGCCGAATTTGGCGACGCTGCAATCGAGCGGATAGATCAGCCAGCGCAGGCACACCATCGCCACCGGCGAGGCATCGGCGCTCTTGCGGCGAATGTCGAGCTTGAGCTGGTAGCGCTTGCCCGGCTGCACGTCGACATGCTGCAGCATGCGCAGCACCTCGCCAAACCCTTTTGCATACTGGGCTGCGCCCAGGTGCAGGAAACGGTTGTTCGGCTCCTCGGCATAGCTGAAGGTGCCGGGCACCTCGCCGTGGGTGTTGCGCCAGGTGAAAGCCTCCGGGTAGCGGCCCAGGCCCTGGCCGAAGGCCACCGTCATGGCATCGTCGTCCATCATGCCGAGTGCTTCGCTCCAATGCGCCAGGCGCACGTTGATATCGTTGCCGACCGTGGCGAAGCGCGTGCCGGTGTGGTAACTGCTGGAAATCGGGATCAGGGCAGCAAACACGATGGCGCTGAAGAAGCTTACGGTCAGCGTGCCCCGCTCCAGCTTCCAGGGCGGCTGCGGCAGCAGGCGGCTGGCGCCCATGGCCAGGGCCAGCGCCACGGCCAGCGCAATGCCCGGCAGCGCATCGTTGCCGCCGTAATGGCGCGCCACCAGGGCCGCGGCCAGCGTCTGCGCCGGCAATGCGGCCGCCAGCAGCAGCACGCCCCACGGCCGTTGCGGCTGCGGCCCCAGTGCCAGCAGGACGGTGCCGCCGGCGGCGCACAGCAGCGGCAGGGCATAGGCGACATAGGCGCCCTTGGCGGTGGCGCCGGCCGGAGCAAACAAGCCGATGGCGCCGACCACCAGCAGCAACAGCAGGGCCAGCCCGCCGGCCGCCAGCGGTTTCGGTATGCGCGGCGCGGCGCCAGCCAGCAGCAGCGCCGTGGCCAGCATGCCCAGCGCCGCGCCCAGGCCGCGGTAACCGCCGAAGGCGAATACCTGGCTCAGCACCCAGTAGGTCAGGACCAGCATCAGCGCCGATGCCGCCATGCTGGGCCCGCTCAGCGTGCCGTTGCGCAAATGGTGGGCTGAACCGAGCACGGCAATGACGCCGCCGGCGGCGGCATAGGCCAGGTAGATATCGCGCGAGAAGGTGGTCAGGCCGGCAAACAGGCCCAGGGCCAGGGCCGCCAGGCCGCAAGCGAGGCGGCGCGGCGGCGGGTGGTTGACCAGCCACAGCGTGACGAAGGGGAAGGCCATCGCCAGGTAGGCGTCCAGCGCGGCGCCGCCCGTATGCATGGCGGAAAACGGCGCGGTGGGGCGGTAATCGCTGGAGAAATTGAACAGGCCGGGAAAGGCCAGGCGCTCCCACACCACGGCCAGGCTGCAGGCCACCAGGCCCAGGATCATGCCGGGCACCAGCAGGCGCTGCAGGTTGCTGCCCTGCTCGCCGGCGGTGGCGCGCAGCAGCGGCAGCAGCAGCAGCGGCCACAGCACGCCTTTCAGCACGCGCAAGCCGTTATAGGGACTGGTGTAGTTGGCGAAGGAATTGGCGTCGAGCGGGGCCAGCGGCGTCATGCCGCGCCAGGCGGCAATGGCGTAGCACAGGACGAACAAGCCCAGCGCGAAGCGCGCCGGGCCGGGCAGCCTGGTGGGTGCCGGCGTGCGGCCCAGGGCCCAGTAGCCGGCGGCGCAGGTGGCCAGCAGCAGCAGGTCCAGTTCTTCCAGGAAGAACCAGCCGGTCCAGGGGGCAAAGTCCAGTACCGGCAGCAGGGCCGGCACGGCCAGCAGCCAGGCGTGCGGGCGCCACAGCAGCACGGCCATGTAGCCGCCCAGCAGCACGGCCAGCAACAGCTTGGGCGCCGGATAGACGCCGGCCGCTGCCAGCAGCAGGCCAAAGCAGGCCAGCGCCGCGCCGCGCCGCCACAGCAGGCGCATCATGGCTTGGTGGCAGGGGCGGGCGCAGCCGGCTGGACGGCCGGGACAGGAGCGGCCGCTGCCGCAGAAGCTGCCGCGCCTGCCGCAGCGGCCGGCACCTCGCCTGCGGCCGCCGGCGCTTCCTGCTCCGCCTCGCTGGCCATTTCCGGCGGCGGTTCCACCCACTTGCCGGCCTTGACCAGCATCTGTTTCAGGGCCGGCAAGGGGAATTTCAGCGCATAAGCCTTTTGCGCGTAGGGCAGGGCCTGCTCGTACTTCTTCTGCTTGGCGTAGACCAGGCCCATGTTGTAATTGATGGCGGCATCGTCCGGCGACATCGCATGGGCCTTTTCCATCATGCTCAGTGCCTGGGCATCCTTGCCCTTCAGGAACTGGTAGCGCGCATACGCGAACCAGGTGGCGGGATCATCCGGAAAGATGCGCACGGCGCGCTCGAAATAGCATTCGATCAGCATGCGCGCCCCCGGCATCTTGCCGCTCGAATAGCGCGGCGCCAGGCGCACCACGGAATTCAGGGCGCGCGGATGGTTGGGCATCTTGGTCAGCGTATAGTCATACTCGGTGCCGAGATCGCCCTGCTTGCCGGTATAGCCGGCGATACCCATCTCGATATCCTGGGTAAAGTGGCGGCCCTCCAGCACGCTCATCATCTGCGGCGTGGCGGTCCGGTAATCCCATTCCTGGCCGGTCGGCTCGCCGCAGTAGTTGCGGGCGCTGGCGGGAATCGCGCTGGCGCACCAGGCGGCCAGCAGCAGCATGCGAGTCTTCATACTTCCTCCGTTGAGCTTGCCGTGGCGGGCAAGGCGCGAGATTGCGGCAGCAGGCTATCGAGCAAGCGTGCCAGTTCGGCAGTGCGGGCCTGGCGCGAGGCGGCGGCCACGGCCGCGGGCGTGGGCAATGGCGCCTGGCCGGCGCGCGCCAGCTGCAGGAAATGCAGCAAGCCCTGCTTGATGCCGGCGCTGTCGTCCAGCGGCGCGATGGTATCGACACCGGCCGCGCGCAAGGTGGCGGCGGTATCGCCGGCGGCGTCGGTCAGGGCCATGATCGGGCGGCGCGCGCGCAGGTATTCATACAGCTTGGCCGGGATCTGGTGGTTGCAATTGCTTGCCTGCAGTAACAGCAAGCCGTCTACCGTCAGCATTTCCGCCAGCGCAGCCTGGTAGGGCACCGGCGGCGCCAGGCTGACCAGGTCGGTAATGCCGTGTTGCGCCAGCAGGGCGCCAACGTAGTCATCGTGGGCGGTGGCGCGCAGCACGATGTGCAGCTGGCTGGCATCGAGCGCGCCGGCCGCCTTCAGCTCGGACAGGGCGCGGAACAGCGGTAGCGGGTCGCGCTCGGACGGGTAGATGATGCCGCTGTGCACCAGTGTAAACGGGCGCGCGGCCGGCACCGGCGCCGCCAGCGCGCCGGCGCTGCGGAAGTTTTCCTCGTCATAGCCGTTTTCCAGCACCGTAAAGCGCTGGCGCGGCAGGTGCGGGTAGCGCGTGGTATAGGTGACGATGGCGCTGGGCGTGGTGCACACCACCAGGGCCGCATTGTGCACCGCCTTGCGCTCGATCCAGCGCTGGATCGCGCGCACTTTCGGGTCGCGCGGATAAAACTCGTCGGTCATAGGGTCGCGGAAGTCGACCACCCAGGGCAAGCCGCTCAGCTTGTGCAGCAGGTAGCCGATCAGGGTCGCGCTGGCAATCGGGTAAGTGCTCCAGATCACTTGCGGGCGGTACTTGCGCACCAGCGACAGGCCGGCCGGCACCGCGCCCAGGCACCAGCTGACAAAGCGGTCGGGCCAGGCGGTGAATCCGAAATAGCGGCCGCGCCACGCCAGGTGGCGTCCGGCATCGAGGGCAAAGGCGCGCCTGACCACGGCTTGCGGCGCGATTTCCGCCATCTGGTCCGGGCCCTGGTTGGCATAGGCGCGCGGGTGGGCCGACAGCACCAGCGGTTGCCAGCCCAGCGCCGGCAGGTATTGCGCGAACTTCAGCGCGCGCTGGATGCCGCTGCTGCCGCGCAGCGGCGGGAAGTGGAAGGCCACCATCAGGACGCGCTTCACCATGCCGCCACCCATGCGCCGGTCCAGTCGGCAACCTGGTCGCGCCAGGCGCGGCGCGAGAAGGTATGGTCGGCGCCGTCCAGCGTATGCTGCTGGACGGACGGTTTGGCCAGCAGGCGTTGCCAGCCTGGCGAAGCCTTGCACATGTCGAGGAACTCCTGCGCCGTCAGGTCGGCGCTGCTGAAGATGAACAGGACCCGGCCGCGGAACGCTTGCATGCCGTCCAGCAGGCGGGCATGCAGGTCGGGCGTCAGCGGCGGCGCGCTGCCGTCGCGCGGCAAGGCCGGCGCCGCCGGGGCGATGGCAGGGGCGGGCTGGCGCCGTGCCGCGCCCACCAGGCCGAGCAGGGAGCGCAGCGATGCGCCCAGCGCGAACTGGCCGCGCGCCAGCTTGCGCCACAGGGCCGGGTCGCGCAGGCGCGCCCAGTAGTAATGCTTGAGCGTGCTGCGCGCCAGGCCGGCCGCGCTGCGCGCCCAGGGGTTGAGCAGCACCAGGCCGGTCACGCGCGGGTCGCGCTGGCCATAGAACAGGGCGGCGGCGGCGGCATCGCACAAGCCCCACAGCACCACTTCCTGCAGGCCGGGCACGGCGGCCTGGAACGCGTCGATGGCGCTGCGGATGTCGGCGGCCACGTCTTCAAAGGTGCGGGCGGCGCCGCTGCTGTCGCCCAGGCCGCGGTAATCGAAGCGCAGCGCCGGGATGCCGCGCGCCGCCAGCTGGCGCGCCAGCAGGGCAAACTGGCGGTGGCTGCCGGCACGGTATTGCGGGCCGCCGACAATCACCAGCACGCCGCGCCGCGCCGCCGTGGCGGCCGGACTGAGGATGCCGACCAGGGTCTCGCCCTCGCAGGCGAAAGCCAGCGCGCGCTCGTCAAGCATGGCAAGCCTCCTGCAGCATGGCGCAGGTGGCGGCCAGCAGGGCCGGCGCTTCGGCGATTTCCTGGGTCGCCCAGAAGGGCGGCCCGGCCACGGACTGGGCGCGGCCATCGACGCCGGCCGCCTGCCAGCCTTGCAGCACGCGCTGCGCCACCGGCGACAGCGGGCGGCCTGCGGCCGGCGCCACTTCCAGCCAGTTGACGGGGCAGGGCGGCGCCAGGCGGGCCGCGTCGAGCTGGTCGAGCGCCCCGGCCATGGCCGGGGCCACGGTGTAGCCGGCCACTTCCAGCGCAGTGCCGCCGGCCAGCGTGGCGCGCAGCGCGTCGGTGCCGCCCTCGCCGTTGCCCTCGCCCAGCATCTGCGCCGCCACGCGCAGGCGCAGGAACTGGGTCAGGTGGCTGGTGCCCTGCAGCACCGGCTGCCACAGCAGCAGTTGCGACGGCGCGCGGCCGGCGGGGCGGGCTGCATAGTCGAGCGCCAGCAGCGCGCCCAGGCGCAAGCCCCACAGACCGGGCGCCTGCGGCAGCTGCGCGCCCACGGCCGCCTGCAGCCAGTCCAGGCCGAGCGCGACGTCGGCGCGCCAGCTGTCCCAGCTGGCGTCGGCAAAGTCGCCGGCGCTGTCGCCGCAGCCATGCAGATCGAGCTGCAGCACGGCCCAGCCCGCGGCGGCCAGGGCGCGCGCCTGCAGCGCGGCCATGCGGCGCGCCTTGTTCATTTCCTCGGCCCACGGATGCAGGTAGAGCCAGGCGCCGCGGCACGGCGCCGCCGGCGCATGGTACAGCGCAAAGCGCGCTGCCGCGCCATGCGCCAGGAACAAGGCTTGGGGCGCCGTGGCCATGGCCTTACGCGGTCAGCTTGTGCTGCACGAAGGCGGCCAGGCTGCCCAGGGTGGCAAAGGTGGTGGCGCTGATCTCGTCGTCGTCGATGCTGAAGCCGAACTGCTCTTCCAGCGCGCCGATCAGTTGCACGACTGCCATGGAATCGAGTTCCGGCAGGCTGCCCAGCAGGGCCGAGTGTTGCTCCAGCGCCTGGCCGGCAGGGCCCAGTGCCAGGACGTCGATCAGGATGGCTTTTACTTCTTCCAAATACATGTGATGCTCCAGGATTGCGGTCAGTGCGCAGTATACCTGCCCCCGGGAGCGCCGCTGTGCCATTCCGGGCAAAAAATAAATTATTGCCGATTTCGCATGTTTATTGTTGTTTTTGGAATAAAATAACACGCCAATACTATTCTTTGCTGAGGAAGAAGGCCGAGTGGTAAGCTTAGCTGATTCAACTAGCCCGGTGGGCACCCCGATGCTGGAGTTCTTGCGTTTCGATCCGTCTGCCTGCCATTTCCCGCCGCCGGCCGTGCCGGTGCTGCCCGGCTTGCGCCTGGGCGACTTGCGCCTGCTGGCCGGTCCGGCCTGGCCTGCGCATGGCCAGCACTTCGTGCGCGGGCGCTACGCGCTGGCGGCCGCCTATGCGGCGGCCGGGGTCGGCGCGCGCGGCGCCTTGCTGGCGCCGGCCTACCATTGCCGCACCATGCTCGACCCGGCGCTGGCGCTGGGCGGCGCCGTGCGCTTTTATCCCCTGGCGGGCGACCTCAGTCCTGCGCTGGACGCGCTGGCGGCGCGCCTGGCCGAAGGGGGCGTGGCGGCGCTGCTGCTGACCCATTATTTCGGCCTGCCGCAGGCCCCCGCCACGGTGGCGGCGGTGCACGCGCTGTGCCGCCGCCACGGCGTGGCCCTGGTCGAAGACTGCGCCCACGCCTGGCCCGTGGCGCTGCAGCGCGCCCCGCTCTGCCAGCCGGGCAGCGGCCACTATGTGGTGGCCAGCCCTTCGAAATTCTTTGGCTGCGCCGACGGCGGCCTGCTGTGGGGCGCGGCGCCGCAAGCGCTGGCGCCGCGCGGCTGGCTGCAGGAGGCGCGCGGCTGGCGCGATGCCTGGCGGCGCGGGCGCCCGGCGCGCGTCCCGGCGCCGCCTGCCGCCCAGGCGCCCTGCGGCGTCGACGTGCGCAGCAGCGAAGGCGCGCCTTCGCGCCAGTACCAGGCGGCCCTGGCCGCCAGCAGCGGCCTGGCCGGCTCGCGCTGGATCATGCGGCATAGCCGGCCCGAACGGCTGGCCCACCGGCGCCGCCAGCACTACGCCACCTGGGCGGCCCAGGTGGCCGGCCTGGCGCAGGCGCAGCCGCTGTGGCCCGGCCTGCCGGACGGCTGCGCGCCCTATATGTTCCCGCTGCTGCTGGCCGACGACAGCCGGTTCGCGGCCCTGAAACATGCCGGCCTGCCGATCTGGCGCTGGGATGAACTGGCCAGCAGCGACTGCGCGGTGGCCCGGCGTTATCGCCTGTGCCTGCTGCACCTGCCGTGCCACCAGGGCCTGGAAGCGGACCAGCTCGAGTGGATGGGGCGCCAGCTGCGGCGGGTGCTCGCATGAAGCGCTGGCAAGCGGCGCCGCTGCGCGGCGGCCTGGGCAGCCATGCCGCGCGCTGGGATGCACTGAACCAGCGCGTGGGCGGCAACCATCCCTTGCTTGACAGCGGCTTTGTCGATGCCCTGCTGCAGCATTTCGGCCGCGGCGACGAACAACTGTTCTGGCTCGAGCAGCAAGGCCAGGTGCAAGGCATGTGCATCTTGCGCCCGCACAGCCGCATGCGCTGGGCCAGTTTCCTGCCGCCGCAGCTGCAGCTGGGCCCGACCCTGGTGGCCGAGCGCGGCCAGCTCGACGGGCTGTGCCGCAGCTTGCCGGCCGGCGCCGTGCAGCTCGACCTGCTGTGCAACGACCCGCTGGTGGGCGGCGTGAACGCCGTCAGCCGGCCCTTCCAGCTGCACAGCAACCACGCCCTGACCATGCAGGTGACCTTGCAGGGCAGCTTCGACGCTTACTGGTCGTCGCGCTCGCGCGGCCTGCAATCGAATATGCGGCGCTACCAGAAGCGGGTGGTGAGCGACGGCCTGGCGCCGCGCTACACCGAGGTCAGCGCGCCGGCCGCCGTGCTGGAGGCGGTGGCGCGCTATGCCGCGCTGGAAGGGGCCAGCTGGAAAGGGCGCGAAGGCACGGCCATCAGCCACGGCGGCCAGCTGCCTTTCTACCAGAGCGTGCTGGCCGGGGCGGCGCAGCAAGGGCGCGGCCTGGTGTACGAATTGTGGTTCGGCGAGCGCCTGGTCGCTTCGCGCCTGGTGCTGGCGCGCGGCGCCATGCTGGTCATGATGAAGACCGCTTACGATGCCGAATTTGCGCGCTATGCGCCGGGCCGGCTGCTGCTGCACGAGCTGCTGCGGCGCGCCTTCACCCAGTTTGCCGGCCAGGTGATCGAGTTCTACACCGATGCCGACCAGAACCTGCTGGAATGGGGCACCGCCCAGCGCTGGATCCAGCACGACACCCTGTACCGCTACAGCGCGGTGGAAGCGCTGGCCAAGCTGCGCCAGGTGATGGGCGGCCAGCAGCGCCAGCGCCAGGCCCTGGCCAACGGCCGCTACACGGTCGACGCCATCGGCAGCGTCGAAGCCTTGCCGGACGATGTGCGCGCCTGCATCGAGCAAGCCGGGCAGGGCAGCAGCGACGCCGGTTGCGACTGGTACCGCAACCTGATCGAAACCGTCATGGACTGCGACGACGTGGTGCGTTTCTACGTGCTGCGGCGCGATGGCCAGGTGCAGGCCGTGCTGCCGCTGCATGCGGTGCAGCACAGCGGTGGCTGGCAGCTGCACGCGCTGAGCAATTTCTACACCTCCCTGTACCAGCCGGCCTTCCACCCCTGCCTGAAGGCGGCCGACCTGCTGGTGCTGCTGGCTGCCGTGCAGCGCGACTTCCCAGGCGCCAGCCACCTGACCATGAGCCCGATGGACCCCGCCAGCCATGCCTACCAGGTGCTGCTCGATGCGCTGCGCAGGCTGGGCTGGCTGCCGTTCGAGTATTTCTCCTTCGGCAACTGGTTCCTGACCACCGACAGCAACTGGCCGGCCTACCTGGCGGCCCGGCCCGGCGCCGTGCGCAGCACCCTGAAGCGCATGGGCCGCAAATTCGCGCAGGCCGGCGGCAGGCTGGAAATCGTCACCGGCGGCGCCCAGCTGCCGGACGCCATCGCCGCCTACGAGGCGGTGTACGCCCATAGCTGGAAAGTGCCGGAACCGTATCCGGCCTTCCTGCCCGGCCTGATGCGCCTGTGCGCGGCCCAGGGCAGCCTGCGCCTGGGCCTGGCCTGGCTCGACGGCAAGGCTGTCGCCGCCCAGTTCTGGATTGTGCGTAATGGCAAGGCCATGATCTACAAGCTGGCCTATGATGAGTCAGCCAAGCCGTATGCGCCGGGCACCCTGCTGAGCGCGCACCTGATGCAGCATGTGATGGACGTCGAGCGGGTGCAGGAAGTCGATTACCTGCAGGGCGACGATCCTTACAAGCAACTCTGGATGAGCGAGCGGCGCGAACGCTGGGGTATTGTTGCGTACCAGCCACGCACCCTGGCCGGCCTGGCCGGTGCCTTGCATGAAACCATCGGCCGCGCCACGCGCCGCCTGCGCCAGCGCGAACGCGCGCCGGCGCCGGGGCAGGCCGGCTGGCGGCGCGCGTTGCCGGAGCAATGAGTTGCACATACAATTGTCATTTGATCCAGATTTCAGGAGGGCCGCCGCATGAGCGACCTGGTACACGAGTTCATTTTCGACAGCGCAACACGCAGCCCCCAGGCTGAGGCGCTGGTGTATGGCGCGCGCCGCCTCGACTACGCCGCCCTGGCCGGCCTGGTGCGCAGCACGCGCGACGCCTTGCTGGCGCAAGGGCTGGGCCTGGGCGAGCGGGTGGCGGTCTACATGGAAAAGAATGTCGAGAACGTGGCTGCCATGTTTGGCGCCGCGGCTGCCGGCGGCGCCTTCGTGCCCGTCAACCCGCTGCTGAAACCGGAGCAGGTGGCCTATATCCTGGCCGACTGCAATGTGCGCGTGCTGGTGACGTCGGTCGACCGCCTGCGCCTGCTGGGCGATGCGCTGGCCCATTGCCGCGACCTCAAGCTGGTGCTCGCGGTCGGCGCCGGCGCCCCGGCCGCGTTGCCGGGGGTGGACGTGCTGGGTTGGGACGCCGCCCTGGCCGGCAGCCAGGCTGCCCCGGCGCCGCACCGGGTGATCGACGGCGACTTGGCTGCCATCCTGTACACCTCGGGCAGCACCGGCAAGCCGAAGGGCGTGGTGCTGTCGCACCGCAACCTGGTGGCCGGCGCCAGGAGCGTCGCCAGCTACCTGGAGAACACCGCGGCCGACCGCCTGCTGGCAGTGTTGCCGCTGAGCTTTGACTATGGCCTGAGCCAGCTCACCACCGCCTTCCACGCCGGCGCCACGGCCGTGCTGATCAACCACCTGCTGCCGCGCGACGTGCTGAACGCCGTGGTGGCGGAAAAGATTACCGGCCTGGCTGCCGTGCCGCCGCTGTGGATCCAGCTGGCGCCGCTGCCCTGGCCGGCCGACTGCAGCTTGCGCTACCTGACCAATTCGGGCGGCGCCATGCAGCGCCCGACGCTCGCGGCGCTGCGCGCCGCGCTGCCCAAGGCGCGGCCCTTCCTGATGTACGGCCTGACCGAAGCCTTCCGCTCGACCTACCTGCCGCCGGAAGAACTGGAGCGCCGGCCCGATTCGATGGGCAAGGCGATCCCGAATGCGGAAGTGGCCGTGCTGCGTCCGGACGGTTCCGAATGCGCGCCGGGCGAGCCGGGCGAGCTGGTGCACCGCGGCGCCCTGGTTTCGCTCGGCTACTGGAACGACCCGGCCAAGACGGCCGAACGCTTCAAGCCGATCGCGCCGCGCCATTACGGCTTGCCGCTCACCGAGCTGGCGGTATGGTCGGGCGACACGGTGCGCAAGGACGAGGACGGTTTCCTCTACTTCATCAGCCGCAACGATGAAATGATCAAGACTTCCGGCTACCGCGTCTCGCCCACCGAAGTCGAGGAAGTGGTGTATGCGCGCGAGCAGGTGGCCGAAGCGGCCGCGCTGGGCGTGCGGCACCCGGCGCTGGGCCAGGCCATCGTGGTGGTGGCCTGGCCGCGCGAAGGCGTGGCGCTGACCGCTGCCGACCTGCTGGCCGCGCTCAAGCCGCACCTGCCGGCCTATATGCTGCCGCAGAAGGTGGTGATTGCCGAGGCCAGCCTGCCGCGCAACCCGAACGGCAAGATCGACCGCAAGCTGCTGTCGGCCCAGTACGAGAACGTCTTTGGAGAAGGCGCATGAGCATGGAGGCACCGCGCCGTCCGCAGCACGCGCCGCTGCTGCAGTTTGCCGTCGAAGACGACTGCCTGCTGATTGGCGGCATCCCGCTGCCGCGCCTGGCCGCCCGCGTCGGCCAGACCCCGTTCTATGCCTACTCGCGCGCCGCCATGACGCAGCGCGTGGCCGAACTGCGTACCGCGCTGCCGGCCGACGTGCACCTGCACTACGCCATGAAGGCCAACCCGATGCCGGCCGTGGTGCAGCATATGGCCACCCTGGTGGACGGCATCGACGTCGCTTCCGGCGGCGAACTGCGGGTAGCGCTCGATACCGTGATGGACCCGGCCAGGATCAGTTTTGCCGGCCCCGGCAAGGGCGAGGCCGAGCTGTCCTGCGCGATTGCCGCCGGCATCGTGCTGAACCTGGAGTCGGAAGGCGAGCTGGAGCGTGCTGCCGCTGCCGGCCGGCGCCTGGGCCTCGTGCCGAAAGTGAATGTGCGGGTCAACCCGGACTTCGAGCTGAAGTCGTCCGGCATGAAGATGGGCGGCGGCCCCAAGCAGTTCGGCGTCGATGCCGAGCGGGTGCCGGCCATGCTGGCGCGGATCGGCGAACTGGGCCTGGATTTTCATGGCTTCCACATCTTCAGCGGCTCGCAGAACCTGAAGGCTGCCGCGCTGCAGGAAGCCCACGAAAAGACCTTCGCGCTGGCGCTGCGCCTGGCCGAAGCGGCGCCGCGCGCGCCGCGCATCCTGAATATCGGCGGCGGCTTCGGCATTCCCTATTTCCCGGGCGAAGCGCGGCTGGACCTGGCCGCGGTCGGGGCCAACCTGGCGCGCATCCTGGATGAAGTGCGGCCGCGCCTGCAGGGCGCCGACGTGGTGATCGAACTGGGCCGCTACCTGGTGGGCGAGGCCGGCGCCTATGTGTGCCGCGTGGTGGAGCGCAAGGAATCGCGCGGCCAGGTGTTCCTGGTGACCGATGGCGGCCTGCACCACCACCTGTCGGCCTCCGGCAATTTCGGCCAGGTGATCCGCAAGAATTATCCGGTGCTGGTCGGCACCAGGGTGGCCGGCGGCCCGCGCGAGCTGGCCTCGGTGGTCGGCCCGCTGTGCACCCCGCTCGACCTGCTGGCCGACCAGATGGAACTGGGCCGGGCGCAGGCCGGCGACCTGGTGGTGGTCTTGCAATCGGGCGCCTATGGCGCCACGGCCAGTCCGGCGGCTTTCCTCAGCCACCCGGCCGCGGTCGAAGTCTTCGTGTAAGCGGAAGGGAAGCGTATGAGCGGGATCTGTGGATGGATTGGGCTGGCCGCCGCGCCGGAATTGCTGGAGCAGATGGCAGCGCCGCTGTCGCGCTTCGACCAGGGCGTGCTGCAGGCCCGCTCCGGCCAGCGCAGCGGCGTGGCGGTGGCGGCGCAGGCCGGCAGCGCCGACGTCTGCCAGCGCGATGGCTTGCTGGTCGCCCTGTGGGGCCAGCCGCGCCTGGTCGACCCGGCGCTGGCAGCGCAGGCTGCCAGCCAGGGCGTGGCCGCCACCGTAGCCACGCTGTGGCCGCAAGGCGCGCAGCGCACCTGCGCGCAGCTTCATGGCTGCTTCACCCTGGCCATCCTCGATGAGCGCAGCGGCGAAGCCCTGCTGGCCACCGACCGCATGGGCATCCAGCCGCTGCACTGGCAGTTGGCCGGCGAAACCCTGGTGTTTGCCAGTTCGGCCGATGCCCTGGTGCGCCATCCGCGCACGCCCGGCGTGCTGGACCACCAGGGCCTGTACAACTACGTCTACTTCCATATGGTGCCGTCGCCCGGCACCGTGTACCAGGGCCAGCAGCGCCTGCTGCCCGGGCGCTACCTGCACTACCGCCAAGGCCGCGTCGAAGAGCACAGCTACTGGCGCATGCAGTTCGAGGAAGACGGCAAGCGCTCGTTCGGCGAGCTGAAGGAACAATTCCTGTCGGTGCTGCGCCGCAGCGTCCAGGAAGCGGCGGGCGGGCGCAAGGTCGGCGCTTTTTTGTCCGGCGGCACCGACAGTTCCACCATCGCCGGCATGCTGACCGAGGTCGGCGGCGTGGCGGCCGACACCTATTCGATCGGCTTCGAAGCCCAGGGCTACGATGAAATGGAATACGCGCGCATCGCCTCGCGCCATTTCGGCACCCGCCACCACGAATACTATGTGACGCCGGACGACGTGGCCAATGCCATCCCGCAAGTGGCGGCCGTGTTCGACCAGCCCTTCGGCAATGCCTCGGCGGTGCCGGCCTTCTATTGCGCGCGCATGGCCAAAGCCGACGGCGTCGAGCGCATGTTCGGCGGCGACGGCGGCGACGAGCTGTTCGGCGGCAACGAGCGCTACGCCAAGCAGCATGTGTTCGAGCTGTACGAGCGGGTGCCGCGCCTGGTGCGCAAGGCCCTGCTGGAACCGGCCGTGTTCAATTTCCCCGGCGGCGAGCGGGTTCGCCTGCTGCGCAAGGCGCGCAGCTATATCGAGCAAGCCTCGCTCGGCATGCCGGCGCGGCTGGAAACCTACAACCTGCTGGGCCGCTACGGCCCGCAGCAAGTGTTCACCGACGACTTCCTGGCGGCGGCCGACATCGGCAACCCGATCGCCACGCTGGAGCGCAACTACGGCCGCAGCGAAGCGCGTTCCCTGATCAACCGCATGCTGGCGCTGGACCTGCAAGTCACCCTGGCCGACAACGACTTGCCGAAAGTGATGAAAGCCTGCGAACTGGCCGGGGTGGAAGTGGCCTTCCCCTTCCTGCACGACGCGGTGGTGGCGTTTTCGGCCGGCCTGACCCCGCAGCAGAAGCTGAATGGCACCCAGCTGCGCTGGTTCTTCAAGGAAGCATTGCGCGGCTTCTTGCCCGATGCCATCATCACCAAACAGAAGCACGGGTTCGGCTTGCCGTTCGGCGTCTGGCTGCAGCAGCACCAGGCCTTGCAGCAGCTGGCGGCGGACAGCCTGAGCGACCTCAAGGCACGCAAGGTGGTGCGCGGCGAATTCATCGAGCAACTGGTCGGTACCCATCTGAAAGAACATGCCGGCTACCACGGCACCATGGTCTGGGTGCTGATGATGCTGGAGCAGTGGTTCCGCGCCCACCGCAACGTATGACAACGACATCAGCAAAGGACAACATGGCACATCGCGTAACCCGGCTGGCCGTCGCCGCCACCCTGGCCGCCAGCGCATTGCTGGCCGGCTGCAAATCGGATACTCCGGAAAGCCTGCTGGCCGATGCCAAGCAGCTGCAGCAAAAGGGCGACCGCAAGGGCGCCCAGATCCAGCTCAAGAACGCGCTGGCCAAGGACCCCAACAACGGCGAGGCGCGCTACCAGCTGGGCAAGCTGTCGCTGCAGATGGGCGACCCGGTTTCGGCGGAAAAGGAAGCGCGCCGCGCCCTCGAACTGAAATACCAGCCGCAACAGAGCGAACTATTGCTGGCCGAGGCACTGCTGCGCCTGGGCGACTTGCAGAAGATGCTCGACGAAACCGAAAAATTCCAGCACAGCCCGGCCCTGCTGGCCTTGCGCGGCGAGGCCCTGATCGGCCTGCGCAAGCTGGACGAGGCGAAACAGCAATTCCAGTCGGCCCTGGCGGCCGAGCCCAACAGCGCCGACGCGCTGACCGGCATGGCGCGCCTGGCGGCCATCGGCAACGACCTGGAGGGCGCGCGCGCGCTGACCGAGCAGGCGATCGCCAAGGATGGCGGCAATATCAATGCGCTGACCTTCAAGGGCGAGTTGCTGCGCGCCCAGGCCAAGCCGGAAGAGGCGCGGGCGGCCTTTGCCGAGGTGCTCAAGCTGGACCCGACCAACAGCAGCGCCAACCTGGAGCAGGCTTACCTGGACATCGTGGCCGGCAAACTCGATTCGGCCCAGGCCGCCATCAACGCGGCCAAGAAGACGGCGCCGCGCAGCCTGACCACGCTGTACACCCAAGCCTTGCTCGACTACTCGCGCGGCAATTACACGGCGGCGCGCGACAATCTGCAAGCGATCGCCAAGGGCGCGCCCAACCACCCGCCCAGCGTATTGCTGTCGGGCGCGGTGGATTTCCAGCTCGGCTCGCTGAAGCAGGCCGAAGCCAAGCTGCGCACCTACCTCGGCGTGCAGGCGGACAATGCGTTTGCCCGCAAAATGCTGGCGGCCACGCTGTTGCGCAGCAATAACCCGGCCGAGGCGCTGAAGGCGCTGGAACCGGCCCTGCAGGACAAGGTCAGCGACAGCAGCCTGCTGGAACTGGCGGCCCAGGGCAATATGATGCTGCGCCAGCCGGTCAAGGCGGCCGCCCTGCTCGAGCAAGCCATCGCGCTGAACCCGAAACGCACCGGCAGCTACATCGCCCTGGGCGGCGCCCGCCTGATGCTGGGCGAGCGCGACAAAGGCTTGGCCATGCTGAACAAGGCGCTGGAACTGGAACCGGACTCGCTGCCGGCCGCCACGGCGCTGGCGCGCAGCCAGCTTGCCCTGGGCCAATACGAGCAGGCGCTGGCCGTGCTGGCCAAGCAGGAAGCCAAGCATGGCAAGGAGCCCGAGCTGCACGTGCTGCGCGGCCATGTGCTGCTGGCCCGGCAGGACAAGGCTGGCGCCCGCGCCGCCTTCAGCAAGGCGGTGGAGCTGGCGCCGGCCAGCTATGGCACGGTGGCCAACCTGGCCCAGCTCGAAATGATGGAGCAAAAGCCCGAGGCGGCGCGCCAGCATATGCTGAAACTGCTGGAAAAGGATCAGGACAATATCGCTGCCATGACGGCGCTGGCACAGATGGCCGAGCGGGCCAGGAAGCGCGACGAAGCGGCGCAGTGGCTGGAAAAGGCCGCCAATGCCGACCCCGCAGCCCTGGCGCCGGCTGTGCGCCTGGGCGGCTACTACCTGCAGACGCGCCAGCCGGCCAAGGCAGTCGCGCAATTGCGCAAGGTGCAGGTGGCGCATCCTGCGGCGCCGGTGGTGCTGGAGCTCCTGGGCCGGGCCCAGCAGATGTCCGGCGACCTGGCGGGCGCCTATGAAACCTATAGCAAGCTGGCCGGGGCGGCACCCAAGGCGGCGGAAGCCCAGCTCTACCTGGCCAGCGTGCAAGTGCAAAAGAAAGATTTGCCGGCGGCCCAGGCCAGCGTGAAAAAGGCGCTGGGGCTGGACCCGGCTTCGGTGCAGGCCCATCTGATGGAGGCCGACCTGGCTGTGATGCAGGGCAAGCCGGACGAGGCGCTGGCGGTCGCGCGCAAGCTGCAAAAATCCCAGGCCAAGCTGCCGGCCGGCTTCCTGCTTGAGGGCGACTTGCAGATGCAGGCCGGCAAGCCGGTGCAAGCCGTGGCGCCTTACCAGCAAGCCTTCACGCTGGCGGCGCGGCCGGAGCTGATGCTCAAGCTGGCCGGCGCGCTGCGCGCTGCCAACCGTGCCGCCGAGGCCGATGCCCAGGTGGCCGCCTGGCGCAAGGCCCATCCGGACGAACCCATGGGCCTGATGTATGCAGCCGAACAGAATATTGCGGCCAAACAGTACAAGGCTGCCATCGGCCAGCTGGAAACCGTGCTGGCCAAGCTGCCGGACAATGCGCTGGCGCTCAACAACCTGGCCTGGTCTTACCAGCAGGTCAAGGACAAGCGCGCCCTCGCTACCGCCGAGAAAGCCCAGCAGTTGGCCGGCGACAACCCGACCATCATGGATACCCTGGGCTGGATCCTGGCCGAACAGAACCAGCTCGAGCGCGCCTTGCCGATCCTGCAGAAGGCCAGCGAGCTGGCGCCCAAGGCGGCCGACATCCGCGGCCACTATGCGGCCGCGCTGTGGAAGAAGGGCGACAAGGCCGGCGCCCGCAAGCAATTGCAGGCAGCCATGAGCGACGCGCGCTTCGCCCAGACCGACGAAGCACGTAACTTGCAAAAGCAATTTGAATAAGTAGCAACTTCTGCGCAGTCCAGCCCGCATGCGCGCCGCCGCCTGCGGGCTTCCTCCCTCTACGTCTATTGTGCAGTTGAAAACAATAGAGTCTTTTTCACAACATTTACTTCATGGGTATTGTGTGGCGGGCGCTGCCATGCCAACATGTAGAAAGTTAGTAATTTTTACATAACTCACTTGCAACCCGCTACATTTTCGTTCTGGCATCAATCGTGCGCGCCCCCGCAAGTGTAATCAACTATATTTTGCCGTTGAGCCCGGCGTCCGCGCCGCTCGCCGGGCTCATTGGCAATGGCTGGCCGTAAGGCTTGCGGGTGCCAAAGGAGGATAGAGCCATGAATGGAACCGCTGACCCAGTGCTGGAAGCCGAGCCGGTCCGGCAGGCTCGAGCCGACTCCCATGCGCGCGCCACGCTCGAGGACTTGCTTCCGGAAAATATGGAAGACCTGGTCACCGACGAAAAATCTTTTGGTATTCGCATGATCGATACGGTCGAAGGCCGCAGCAAGGCCAGCCTGCTAATCAACAAAATGTACTCCTGGCGCGGCTATGCCGGGACCCATAAGCTGAGCGACGATCCGAACCGGATCACGCTGACGGCCAGCGACAAGGGCGAGGTGGTGGGCACGCTGACCCTGGGGCTGGATTCGCCGATCGGCATCATGGCCGATGAAATTTTCAAGGAAGAGGTCGATTCGGTGCGCATGATCCCGGGCGCCCGCGTCTGCGAAATCACCAAGCTGGCCTTCGACAATGGCGGCAGCAAGTCGCAGATGGCGTCGCTGTTCCACCTGTCGGTGATTTATGCGCGCGACCTGCACCACTGCACCCATATCTTCATCGAAATCAACCCGCGCCACCGCCGCTTTTACGAAGCCATGCTTGGCTTCAAACGGATGGGCGAACTGAAGACCAACCCGCGCGTCGACGCCCCGGCCTACCTGCTGGTGGTGGAGCTGGCCTACGTCAGCGAACAGATTGAAAAATTTGGCGGCCAGGGCGCGGAGGTGGCCATGTCGGCGCGCTCGTTCTATCCGCTGTTCTACTCGCCGCGCGAAGAACGGGGTATTGTCCAGCGCCTGAAGAACATCCAATAGTCTATTGAGATTTGATAGTCGATTGACAATTATTGTGGTATTGTCAATATCCTGACCACCAAGCAGGGGTTTCCATGCCACGTCGCGAGAACCGGGGGGCGCAGCGCGCCCTCGCCATCTTCGGCAGCCTGATGCTGGCTGCCGGCCTGTCCGGCTGCCTCAAGTCCGAAAGCAGCGCCACGCTGATGGCGCAAGCCCGGCAGTACCTGCAGCAGGGCGATAGCAAGGCGGCCCTGATCCAGCTCAAGAATGCAGCCGACCAGAGCCCGCAGGATGGCGAAATCCGCCTGCTGCTGGCGCGGGTCTACAACGATAACAATGAGCCGGCCCTGGCCGAAAAGGAAGTGCGCAAGGCGCTCAGCCTGCAGATCGAACGGGCCCGCGCCATGCCGCAGCTGGTGCGCGCGCTGCTGGCGCAGGACAAGGCGCAGCAGGCGCTGGAGGAAAGCGAGGCCGATGCCGCCCAGGCCGGCCCGGCCCTGCTGGCGGCACGCGGCGATGCCTGGCTGGCCCTGGGCGACACGGCCAAGGCCAGGGACGCTTATGCGCAAGCGCTGGCCGGCGAACCGGGCCAGGCCAACGCCCTGCTGGGCCAGGCGCGCCTGGCGCAGCAGGCTGGCGATAGCGCTGCCGCCCTGGCGCTGGCCGCACAAGCCTTGCAGGCCCACCCGCAAGACCTCAACGTGCTGCGCTACCAGGCCGCGCTGCTGCGCCGCCTGGGCAAGAACGAGGCGGCGCTGGCGGCCCTGGGCCAGGCGCTGGGCGTGCAGCCCGACCACCTGGCCGCCCGGGTCGAGCGCACCGACCTTGCAATCGCCCTCAAGCAATTCGATGCGGCCAAGGCCGACATCGGCGAATTGAACAAGCTGCGGCCGGACACCCTGCATGCGCTCTACCTGCAAGCCTTGCTCGACCATCACCAGGGCAAGCTGACTGAAGCGCAAGGCAACCTGCTCAAGCTGCTGAAGGCGGCGCCCGGCCATATGCCGACCGTGCTGCTGGCCGGGGCCAACGAACTCAAGCTGGGCAATGCCACGGCGGCGCAAGGCTACCTCAACGCCTACCTGGAGAAATTCCCGGACGACCTGTTCGCGCGCAAGCTGCTGGCGCAGTCGCTGCTGGGCACCAACCAGGCGGCCGAAGCAGCGGCGGCGCTGGCGCCGCTGTTGCGCAGCGGCGCCAAGGATCCGCAATTGCTGGTGCTGGCCGGCGAATCGAACTTGCGCAAGAAAGATTACGGGTCGGCCCAGCAGTACTTCGAACAGGCGGCGCAGGCGCTGCCCAATGAAGCCACCTTGCAACTGTCGATCGGCCTGTCCCTGCTGGGCCAGCAGCAGTATGCCCGGGCCGTCGAGCAGCTGCAGCGGGCTACCGAGCTCGACCCCAAATCGGCGCAGGCGGCGCTCTACCTGATCCACACGGAAATCAGCCTGCGCCGCTACGACCAGGCGCTGGCAGCGGTCAAGGCTTACCAGGCCAGCCAGCAGGACAGCGCGGTGGTGCGCAACCTGGAAGGCGGCATTTACCTGGCGCAGAAAAACGCGCCGGCCGCCCGTGCCGCCTTCGAACAAGCGCTGGCGCTGCAGCCGAACCACCTGGCCGCCAACATGAACCTGGCCCAGCTCGACCTGCAGGACAAGCAGCCGGGCGCCGCCCGCAAGCGCTTCGAGACCGTGCTGCAGCACGACAAGCACAACGTCGGCGCCATGACGGCCCTGGCCGATCTCGCGCTCCAGCAAGGCCGGCAGCAGGAAGCCATCGGCTGGCTGGAGCAGGCGGTGGCGGAAAAACCCAAGGCCAGCGAGCTTGGCGTGCGCCTGGCCCATGCCTACCTGCAGGCCCGGCAGCATGCCAAGGCCACCACGCTGGCGCGCAAGCTGCAGCTGGCAGATCCGGCCAGCCCCTACCTGGCTGAATTGCTGGGCCAGGTGCAACTGGCCAACAGCGATGCCAGCGGCGCCCTGGAAAGCTTCGGCAAGATGGTGCAGCTGGAGCCCCGATCGGCGCGTGCCTGGTTCGGCATGGCGACCGCCCACCTGATGCTGAAAAACGCCACGGCCGCCAGCAGCGACCTGAAGAAGGTGCTGGCGCTCGAGCCGAAGCACCGCCCGGCGCGCCTGGCGCTGGCCGAAATCGCGCAGCAGCAAAACCGTCCGGCCGAGGTGCTGGCCATCGCGCGCCAGATGCAAAAGGAAGACGGGCAGCAGCCGGCCGGCTACGTGCTCGAGGGCGACCTGCTGGCGCGCCAGCAGAAATACCGCGAAGCGGCAGCCCTGTATGAAAAGGCCTACGGCTATGAGCAGGACGGCCGCATCCTGCTGGCCCTGCACCGCACCCTGCTGGCGGCCGGCCTGCCGCGCGACGCCGACCAGCGCCTGGCGCAGCACCGCAAGGAGCAGCCGGGCGACCTGGCCGCTGCCATGTATGCCGCCGAGCTGGCCCTGTCGCGCCAGCAGTACGGCGCCGCCGCGGCCGACCTGGAACTGGTGCTGAAGGCGGCGCCCGACAGCCCGGTGGCCCTGAACAACCTGGCCTGGGCTTACAGCCAGCTGAAAGACCCGCGCGCCTTGACCACGGCCGAAAAGGCGCTGCAGGCGGCGCCGGACAGCCCGGCCGTGCTCGATACCACCGGCTGGCTGCTGGTGGGCAAGGGCGACGCCGGGCGCGCGCTGCCGCTGCTCAAGCGTGCCAGTGCGCTGCAGCCGGCCAATGCCACCCTGCGCTACCACCTGGCCGTCGCGCTCAGCCAGTCGGGCGACAAGAAGTCGGCCCGGCTGGAACTGGAAAAGCTGGTGGCGGCTGGCACCCCGTTCCCGCACCTGGACGATGCGATCGCCCTGCTCAAGGGCCTGAAGGGCAGCTGAGCGCGATGAGCGACCCCTTCATCTACCAGCAAGCGTTCGCCCGCAATATCGGCTGGGTCACCGAAGCCGAACAGGCCAGCCTGCGCGGCAAGCGGGTGGCCATTGCCGGTGCCGGCGGGGTGGGCGGGGTGCACCTGATGACCCTGGTGCGCCTGGGGATCGGTTCCTTCCACATTGCCGACTTCGACAAATTCGACCTGCCCAACTTCAACCGCCAGGTGGGCGCCATGCAGTCGACGCGCGGCTTGCCCAAAATTGAAGTGATGGCGCGCATGGCGCGCGACGTCAATCCCGAACTCGAGATCAGGACCTTCCCCGATGGCATCAACGCCGGCAACCTCGAGGCCTTTTTCGACGGCGTCGACATCTACATCGACAGCCTCGACTTCTTCGCTTTCGACATCCGCCAGCAGACCTTTGCCCTGTGCGCCGCGCGCGGCATCCCGGCCACCACGGTGGCGCCGCTGGGCATGGGAGCGGCGCTGCTGAACTTCCTGCCGGGGCGCATGACGTTTGAAGAATATTTCGGCTGGGGCGACCTGCCGGAAGGCGAGAAGGCGATCCGCTTCGTGGTCGGGCTGGCGCCGGCCGGCCTGCACCGGCCCTACCTGGTGCTGCCGTCGGCCGTCAACTTCGCCGAACGGCGCGGCCCTTCCACCATCATGGCCTGCCAGCTGTGCGCCGGCATTGCCGCCACCGAAGCGCTGAAGATCCTGCTCGGGCGCGGCAGCGTGCGTGCGGCGCCGCACGGCATGCAGTTCGACGCCTACCGCAACAAGCTGGTGCGCACCTGGCGTCCCGGCGGCAACAACAACCCGATCCAGCGCCTGGCGATCCTGATCGGCCAGCGCGCCTTTGCGAAAATGGCCCAACCATGAACACCATCGAACAGATCCTCGACCTGGCGCGCTGGGCGCCCAGCGGCGACAACACCCAGGTGTGGCGCTTCGAAATCCTGGCGCCGGACCAGGTGGCCGTGCATTGCTACGACACGCGCGACCATGTGGTGTACGACCTGGACGGCCATCCCAGCCAGGTGGCCGTCGGCGCCATGCTGGAAACCATGGCCATTGCCGCCAGCGCCCACGGCCTGCGCGCCGACGCCGTGCGCCGCAGCGGCAGCCCGGACACCCATCCCGTGTTCGACGTGCGCTTCACGCCGGATGCGGCCATTGCGCCCAGCGCGCTGCTGCCGGTGATCACCACGCGCAGCGTGCAGCGCCGCCCGCTGAGCACGCGGCCGCTGACGGCGCAGGAAAAGCAGGCGCTGGAAGCGGCGGTCGGCCCGGCGCACCGGGTGCAGTGGATCGAAGGCTTCGCCGGGCGCTGGGCGGCGGCGCGGCTGATGTTCAGGAACGCCAAGCTGCGCCTGACCATGCCGGAAGCGTATGAAGTACATCGCAGCATCATCGACTGGGGCAAGACGCATAGCCCGGACAAGGTGCCGGACCAGGCCCTCGGCGTCGACAACGGCACCCTGGCGCTGATGAAGTGGGCCATGGCCAGCTGGCAGCGGGTCAATACCATGAATACCCTGATGGGCACCTGGGCGCCGCGCCTGCAGATGGACCTGCTGCCCGGCATGGCTTGCGCCGCCCACTTCGTGATCCGCGCCCAGCGCGCGCCGGCCGGCATCGACGACTACGTGGCCGCCGGCCGCGCCACCCAGCGCTTCTGGCTGACGCTGACGGCCCTTGGCCTGCACATGCAGCCGGAAATGACGCCGCTGATTTTCGGCCGCTATGTGCGCAACGCGGTGCGCTTCAGCCGCCTCGCGCCGTTGCAGGAGGCGGCGCGCAAGCTGTATGCCCAGCTCACCGCGCTGATCGGCGCCGCGCCGGAGACGGCTGTGTTCATGGGCCGCCTGGGCGCCGGCAAGGCGCCCACGGCACGCTCGCTGCGCAAGCCTCTGGCCGAACTGATGAAGTAGGCCGGCTTCCCAAGATGGCCCGCAAGAAAATCCTGTTCGTCGCCGAAGCCGTGACCCTGGCCCACGTCGGCCGCCCGCTGGCGTTGTCCGCCGCCCTCGACCGCGCGCAATACGAGGTGCACTTTGCCTGCGCCGAGCGCTACGAATTCTGCTTCGAAGGCGCGGACCTGGTGCGCTGGCCGATCCACAGCATCGCCAACCAGCAATTCCTGCAAGCGCTGGCGGACGGCAAGCCGGTGTACGACGCGGCCACGCTGGCCGCCTACGTGGAGCAGGACCTGCAGCTGCTGCGCCAGGTGCAGCCCGACGTCGTGGTGGGCGACTTCCGCCTGTCGCTGTCGGTCAGCGCGCGCCTGGCCGGCGTGCCCTATGTCTCGCTGATCAATGCCTACTGGAGTCCGTTTGTCAGCCAGCAGTACATCGTGCCCAGCCTGCCGCTCACGCGTTGCCTGCCCATCGCCCTGGCCAACGTGCTGTTCAACCTGGCGCGTCCGCTGGCGTTTGCCCTGCACACCATCCCCCTCAACCAGGTGCGGCGCCGGCATGGCCTGCCTGCCCTGGGCTGGGACCTGAACCGGGTGTACACCGATGCCGACTACACCTTGTATGCCGACGTGCCCGACCTGTTCCCGCCGCATGACCTGCCGTCCAACCATGCCTTCATCGGCCCCGTGCTGTGGTCGCCGCCGCTGCCGGTGCCGCCCTGGTGGGACCAGCTGCCGGCCGATCGCCCGCTGGTGTACGTGACCGTGGGCAGCTCGGGCCACGGCGCCTTGCTGCCGGCCGTGCTGCGCGCGCTGGCCGGCCTGCCGCTGACGGTGCTGGCCGCCACCGTCGGCATGGTCAAGCTCGATGCCGTGCCGGACAATGCCCGCGTGGCCGACTTCCTGCCTGGCGAGGAAGCGGCGCGCCGCGCCGCCCTGGTGATCTGCAATGGTGGCAGCCCGACCAGCCACCAGGCATTAGCGGCCGGGGTGCCGGTGGTCGGCATTGCCGGCAACCTTGACCAGTTCCTCAATATGGCGGGCATCGTCACGGCCGGCGCCGGCGCGCTGCTGCGTGCCGACCGCTTCGATGAGCAAGCCTTGCGGCAGGCGGTGCAAGACTTGCTGGGGACGCCGACCGCGACGGCGGCGGCGCGCCGCGTGCAGTCCATATTCAACAGCTATCAAGCGTCAGAATCTTTTAGCAAGTTACTGTCGAAAATCCTTACAACGCCATAAGTTAATATCAATATGGTACTAACGGAAAGGTTGCAAAGTATTGATTTCTAAGGAAATGGAAAGGTTGGCACAACTATTGCTCATAGGAGTGTGTGCCCGCTGCAAGGCCGGATAGCAGCAAAAGGTCCAGACAGCCCTTTTTAACCCAGGAGTCATAACAATGAAGATTTTCCGCAAACTGCTCCCGCTCGCTACGGCAGCCACCATGCTGTTCGCTGCCGGTGTTGCACAGGCAGACGTGATCACCCCATTCACCATCAAGGATGGCACCAATGTCCTGGCGACCAACGTCAATTCGCTGGACTGGGCCGAAACCGGCAGCGGCCTGGCCAAAGGCATCGGCCCGTTCGGTGCGCCGCTGGCGGTCGGCTCGACCTTCGAGTTCCTGTACCAGGCCACCCTGGTGGGCAAGGCCGGCGGCACCAACAGCCCATCCCTGGGCGGCCGCTTGGACGGCGAAGCGAACGGCTCGGCTGACGGCATGTTCGAGATCACCATCGCCGCCCGCATGACCGAAGTGGTGTCCAGCGTGGTGCCGGGCCCAGGCGGCACGGCCACTGCCAACTTCAACCTGGCACCGGGCCAGAACCAGGTGGCGATCTACTTCGATACCAACCAGAACGCCAACACCGCGACTGGCGAAGGCTTCGACGACGGCATCATGATCGCCCTGCTGACCATCGATTCCAACTCGTCCGTGTTCCAGCTCTTGGCACCGAACAATGGCCAGGGTTCGGCGCGCCTGCACGCCGGCATGCTGGCGCCGGGAGACTTCATCAATCCCGACTACCTGGAAGGCGTCTCCAGCCTGCTGTTCGGCATCGACTTCCAGTCGAGCCTGAACTACCCGGCTGACACCTCGACCACCACCGGCTTCCACCGCAATGGTTCGAGCAACAACGGCGACCCCTTCGCTACCGATGAAGTGACTGGCCGCGACATCCTGTTCAAGGTTGACGGCTCCAACCGCTTCACCCGCGTGCCGGAACCAGGCACCATGCTGCTGATGGGCGTTGGCCTGCTGGGCCTGGCGCGCCTGCGCCGCCGCGCCTAAGCCGCGGCCTTGAAGGAATGGGGACGTCCCCTCAGGGGACGTCCCTTTTTTTATGACTGCGGCGGCTTGAACATCTTGGCCACTTCCCGGATCACCATGCTGTGCGGGAACAGGCCGGCGAAGAAGCGCTGCTTGTAAGTGCCCTTGATCGAGGCCACCACCGGGTCGCCCTTGGCCAGGCCGGCCAGCGAAGCCTTGACCACGTCGGCCGTGCTGCCGCGCGTGGCCAGGGCGCTGGCATAGGCGCCGGCCTTGGCGTCGAATTCGGTGTCGGTCGGGCCCGGCACCAGGGTTTGCACCAGGATGCCGCGCTCCTTCCACTCCCCATGCAGGGCTTGGCTGAAGCTTTGCACAAAGGCTTTCGAGGCCGCATAGACCGCCATATAGGGCACCGGCTGGTAGCTGGCTTGCGACGAGACATTGATCACCGCACTGCTCGGATGCGCGGCCAGGTCGGGCAGGAAGTGGTAGCACATTTCCACCATGGCGCTGTTGTTGACCTCGATCATGTCGCGGTAGTCCTTGAGCTCCCAGTGCTCGAGGCGGTTCCAGCGGCCCATGCCGGCGATATTGCACAGCAGGCGGATGCGGATGCCCACCGCGTCGAGCCGTTCCTTGACATGGGCCACCGCGCCTGGCTTGGCGAGGTCGACGCGCACCACCTCGGCCTGACCGCCCTGTTCCTGCACTACCCGTTGCGCCAATTCCTGCAGGCGTTCTGCGCGGCGCCCGACCAACACCACATGGACGCCATTGCGCGCCAGTTGGCGCGCGAATTCGGCGCCGATGCCGCCCGAGGCGCCGGTCACCAGCGCCCAGTGGCCGCGCAAGTCTTCAAGCTTGATCATCGTAGATTCCTTTTCCCGTCAGGTGGCGCGCCACGCGCAAGGCATTGGCCGCGATGGTCAGGCTGGGATTGGTCCCGCCGCTGGACGGGAAGAAGGAGCCGTCCACCACGTACAGGTTGGACAGGCCGTGGGCGCGATTGTTGGCATCGAGCACGCTGCTGCGCGGGTCGCTGCCGAAGCGGCAGGTGCCGCAGACGTGGGCGATGCGCTGGTTGTTGTCGGCCTGTTTCACCAGGTCGAAGGCGTAGGGCTTAAGCGCATCCTGCATCAGGCGGCGCATGGCCGCGATGCGCGCCGCATCGTGCGGGCGTACCCGGTAGTCGAGCGCCAGGCGCGCATCGGCGCTGGCCGGCGTGACGCGGTTGTCGGCATACGGCAAGTCTTCCAGCGTGCTGGCCAGCACCAGGCGCTCGTGCACGAACTGCCTGAGGATGGGTTTCATGACCGGTTGCGCCAGCTTGAACAAGGGCGCCAGCCAGGGCAGGGCGCCTTGCCGGATATCGTCTGCCATCGAAGCGGCCAGCACCGGCACCGGCGGCAGGCGGCCGAACGATTGCACCGAGCCCAGCTTCATGCCGTCGCGCTGGTAGAAATCGTTGAAGCCGAATTCCTTTTGCCGGTTGTCGAAACCGGCCGGCGTCTGCGGCTTGATCAGGTACAGGTCGATGTGGTGGCGCATCAGGTTGCGCCCCACCAGGCCGGAATCGTTGGCCAGGCCGTGCGGCCAGTGCGCGGAAGCCGATTGCAGCAGCAGGCGCGGCGTTTCCAGCGCGCCGGCGGCCAGGAAGACCTGCTTGCCGCGCAAGATCAGGCGCTGGCCGCGCTGCTCGCACACCACGCCGGTGACCGCCTGGCGCGTGGCTTCCAGCTGCACCACTTCGCATTCATCCATCAGCGTTGCGCCATGCCGCGCCAGGGCCGGTTGCAGGCAGACGCGGCTGGCGTCGTTCTTGCACTGGCGGTCGCACAGGTAGCCCTGGCAGGCGCCGCAGCCTTCGACAAATTCACAGGCCAGCGGCAAGCGGTAAGGATGCAATGCGCGCCGGCGGAAGAACTCAAACAGTTCGCCGGAAGCGGGCGTCAGCGGCGGCGGCGCGCGGAAATGCGCAGCCCAGCCGCCAGTGCGGTCGGCGCGCAGCGGGTCCGGCGTGCCGCGCACGCGGAACAGTTGTTCCGCTTCTTCGTAATGCGGCAGCAGCTGGTCGTAGCCGATCGGCCAGGCTTGCGGCAAGTCGGCATCGGCCGCCTGCGGATGTTGCGCGCGCGGCGCGAAATCCGCAGGGAAAAAACGTTCCAGCACCATGCCGTACAGCGCGCTCGAGCCGCCGGTGCCGCAGCCGATGAAGGGCACGAAATGCTGGGTGCGCGGGCCGGCGTTGGTGCGGATGGTGTCGCTGTAGCGGCCGGCGCGCTGCAAGGTGGCGCGGTGCTGCGGGCCCGGCGCTGCCGCGCTGGCGAAATGCGTTTCGGCGTAGCTGTTGGTCAGCGCGCCGGGCTGCAAATGGGACTTGCCTCTTTCCAGGAACAGCACGCGCTGCCCGGCCTTCGCCAGGGCGTAGCCAAGTGGCGCGCCGCCCATGCCGGTGCCGATGATGATCGCGTCCCATTCCATCGGGCAAGCATATCATCGGCGTGCGCGAATTGCCATCGGCTGCGCGCAGCGGCCCGGCGCCGCTGCCGCATAGGGATGGCTGGATTTGCCGTACAGCTTGCCGATCCGCCGCACATAGGCGCGCGTTTCATCGTAGGGCGGCACGCCGCCATGCTGGTCGACCGCCTGTTCGCCGGCGTTGTAGGCCGCGGTCGCCAGCCTGACGTCGCCGCTATAGCGCGCCAGCAGCCAGCGCAGGTAAGCCAGGCCGCCGCGCAGGTTCTGCTCCGGATTGAAAGCATCGAGCACGCAAAAGCGCGACGCCGTGGCGGGAATCAGCTGCATCAGCCCGCGCGCATCGCGGGGCGAGACGGCGGTGCGCCGGAAACCGGACTCGACTGCAATGACGGCCAGCGCCAGGGCTGGCTCGATGTCATATTCGGGCGCCAGCCGGTCGACCAGGGCCAGTAACTGCGGCGTGGCAGCGTGGTAGTCGGGGACGGGAAATGCGAGGTCGAGTTCGAGCGCGGGATCGGGCGCCATGCAGGCCGGCAGGGCGCTGGCCGGTGCGGCGGGCAGCAGCGCCTGCATGCGCGCGCCGGCCGGGTGGCCTTGTTCGGCTGCCAGCGTGAACAGGCGCCATGCCACGCCATCGTCGCGCGGCACGCCGCGCCCATTGGCATACATCCAGCCCAGGGCGTATTGCGCATCGGGCGCGCCGAGCCGGGCGGCGCGGCAGTACAGCGCGGCTGCCTGGCCGGGGTCGCGCGCCACGCCTTCGCCGTGCTCCAGGCGCTGGGCTTGTTCAAACAGGGTGGCGGCATTCTGCGCGCAGGCTGCGTGGGCCAGCAGGCTGGCCGCCACGATGGCAAGGAGTCGCATGCATGCTCCGTGCAAACGGATACCCGGCAATTGTAGCGGGACAGTGCTGGCAGGTGCTGCCGTTATGCGGCCGCGCCCGGCGAGTTTTTGGGGGTCAAAAATGCCTTGTGGAACAGGTGGCGCGCCAGGCGCAGCGGCGGCATGCGCAGCCAGTTGCCGCGCACATACAGCAGGAAGTCGGCCAGGGCGGCGCCGGCGCCGCGGCAGCTTGGATGGTGCGGCAGCAGTGCGCGCGTAAACAGCGCATCCATCACGGCCAGCAGCGCCGGCGGCGGGCCGTCGGGCGCCAGGGCGGCCAGCGTGGCCGGCGGCACCCGGGTGCCAAGCAGCATGGCGCTGTAGCGCAGGCCGTAGAACAGGAAGCGCTGCAACTGGTGCTGGCGCGCGCGCGCCGGCAGCGCTTCCCAGAAGCCTGCTTCGTGCTCGCTGAAATGGGTGAGCAGGCAGTGCAGGTCCCACAGGTCGCGCAAGCCCTTGTCGAATTGGCCGTCCGCAAACAGGTGGGTGGCGCTGTGCAGCACCATGTCGAGCGGCGCCAGGACAGCGGCGCCCGGCGCGCCGGCCAGCGGCCGCGCGGCGGCGCGCAGCAGCTGCGCGTCGGGGCGCTGGGCCGCCGTGCGCGGCAGGATGGTGTGGTGCACGTCGATGGCAGTCTGGCGCAGCACATGCATCATGGGCGGCAGCTCGTGCATCCATTCGCGGTAATAGCGCTGGTCATAGTGGTCGTGGTGGGTGCCGACCCAGCCGTGGCGCATCAGGGCCGCTTCCACTTGCGGCAGGCTTTCTTCCGGCACCAGGATGTCGATGTCGGAAAACAGGCGGCCGGCGGCAGGCGGCAGGCCGGCAGCGGCATAGGCGCCGCCTTTCAGCAGCAGCAGCGGCAGGCCGAGGCCGGCCAGCGCCTTGCCGATCAGGCGGATTTCCCAGTAAGTGGCCTGGCGGTGGCGGCGCGCCATCACCGCCGCCCACGACAGCTGCTCGCGCGCTTGCGGCAAGGCTTGCGCCAGCACGCCGTGCTGCGCCAGCCAGTCGTGCAGGGTGGCGCTGAGGTTGGCATGGGCCGCCTGGCGCAGCAGCAAGTCCCAGCCGGCCGGCGTCAGCGCGGCAAGCCCCTGCGGCGCGCGCAGGGCGCGCAGCAGCAACGGCACGTCAGCTTTCATGGAGGCGGGCAAAGGTGTCCAGGGCTTCATCCAGCGCACTATAGCGGAAGCGGAAGCCGGCTGCCTGTTCGATCAGGCGGCCCAGGGCAGCAAAGCCGGCCGCGCCCAGCACGCTGTAGTTGAAGCTGTTGCCCGCCAGTTCCATGAAGGTGGCGGCGCGCGCCAGCGGTTCCAGCGTGGTGGCCGCGCCGGCGCTATAGTGCGGGAACACGATCCAGGCCGGCTGCGCGCAGTCGGCCGCGCGCGCCACCGCAGCGCCCGGCGCCCGCATATGGGCCACCGTGCCCTTGCTGGTGTCGTGCACCGGCGTGCTCAGCACCGCATCGGGCACATAGGCGCGGATGATGCCGATCGAGGCGTTTTTCAGGCTGATGGGGCGCGGGTTGGGCACCAGCAGGCCGCTATCGAGTTCCAGCAGGGTCAGTTCGTCGGACAGCAGGCGCCAGCCGCCCTTGCCGCACAAGGCGGCGGTCAAGGTGCTCTTGCCCGAACCGGGCGGGGCCGGCAGGATCACGGCGCGGCCATGGCGCTCCAGCACGGCCGCATGCACGATCAGGTAGCGGTGGGCGCGGCTTGACACGCACCAGTTCAAGCCCCATTCGAACATGGGGAAGGCATGCTGCAGGGGCATCGGCTGGAACATCTCGTAGCCGTCGCAATGCAGGCGCACCTGCGGGCGCAGCCAGCGGCGCACCGAGCGCGGGCGCCGCAGCTGCAGGTGGAAGTCGGCAAAATCGCTGTCCTGCAGCAGCGGATAGTCGCCGTACAGCTGGCCGATGCCGGCCGCCACGCTGGGCATGTCGGCCTGCAGCCGCACGCTGAAGCGGCCGGTGCGCAGGCGCAGGCCGTCGCCGGCCAGGCGCGCCTGCAGCGCGCCAGGCGCCAGCGAGGCCACCGTCAGCATGGTTCCACCAGGTAGAGTTTGCGCAAACCGGCCAAGGCCAGCTGGAGCTCGCGGTCGGCCCAGTCGTCGGGCCCGAGGGCGCCATCGCGCAAGGCTTGCAGCAGGTCGAGGGTGGCCTGGTCCAGCAGGTGGGTGGCGCCCGACACTTCGTTGTACAGTACGACCTGGCCGTCCCAGCTACGGTGCAGCAGGGACTGGCCCGGCACCAGTTGCCACTGCACCGGCATCAACCCATCGTACCGGACAGGTAGTCGACCACTTGCTTGGCATCCCACTTCACGCCGGCAGTCGGGCTGAAGGAACCGGTATCGCGCAGTTCATTCCAGATATTCTGCAGCATCGGCACCGTCTGGAAGCCGGACAGGCCGGCCAGCACGTTCAGGTAGCAGGCCACCAGGTGGGCCCCCAGCTTGTGCGTGTCGAAGTCGGGCCCGTTGCCCATGATGTAGTCCAGCGTGCACTTGTCCGCACCGTAGGTGTTGCTCATTTCCAGCGTGCAGCTGAACACGCTGCGGAACTTATCGGTCGGCAGGGCGCCTGCCGGCCACACCTTGTCCGGCAGCGGTGCCGGCGTAGGGTTCTTGCCGCCGCCCTTGCCATTACCATTGCCGCTGCCGTTGCTGCCGCCGCCTTCCGCCGGCTCGGTGTTTTTCCACGCGCCCGGCGACTTGCCGGCGCAGGCGCCCGGATCGTTGGGGCGTGCGCTGACCAGCCCGGACTGGAAGCCCGAAGGGCCGGCGCAGACCACCGCTGCCATGCCTGGCTGGCTGTGCAGGGTCAGCAGAACGCCGGAGGCGGCGGCACCGGCGCGGGTAAAGCGGCGGCGCGCAGCGCCTTTGGCGCTCAGTTGCTGGTCTGGCTGTTGTTCGTTGGCCACGTCGTCGTCCTTGCGAATTGAGAAAGGCAGCTCGGCTGCCCGCTTTCCTTAGTTTTAAAGCAAGTACCGTTCCAGATACGAGTTTCACTATGGAACAGCTGGAAAATCAGGCGCTTAGCTGCGCCAGGGGCGCCGCTAGGGCGCCCCGGACGCCTATGATATCTTGAACTGTAAGAATTCTCGACACCTACAGGAAACTATCGAATTGGTACTTCCAGTTTAGAAGAAGCTTTCCGGAATCACCAGGATATCGCCCGGGCGCATCGGCACATTGGCCGAAATATCGCCGTCCTTGATCAGGTCGTTTAGGCGCACGGTGAATTGCTGCTGCTTGCCTTCGACGGTGCGGATGATGCTGGCCTTGTTGCCGGCAGCGAACTCGGTGACGCCGCCCACGGCGATCATCACATCCAGGATCGACATGTCGCGGCGGTAGGGCAGCGATTGCGGCTTGGCGGCCTGGCCGATGACACGGATCTGTTCGCCATAGGTGCCGACGAAGCCGGTCACGATGACGGTGACCACCGGCTGCTGGATGAACTTGGCCAGCGCTTTCTCGATATCGCGCGCCAGTTCGGTCGAGGTCTTGCCGCTGGCCGGCAAGTCTTCCACCAGCGGCGTGGTGATCTTGCCGTCCGGACGCACCGGCACCACTTGCGACACTTCCGGATTGCGCCAGACAATGATGCTCAGGTTGTCGCCCGGGCCGATCAGGTAATCGGTTTGCGGCACGGCGCCGGCGTCGGCCGGCGCCGTGCTGTGGGACGTGGCGCAGCCGCCCAGGCCCAGTGCGCCGAACACGACGGCGCTCGCGGCGAGCACGCGGGCCAGCTTGGTTTGCATATTCACATTATTCTCCTTGTTTGCATTTTAGCATTGCCTGTTATACCACGAGTCTTGCCATTTTACCTCGGCGCGCCGCCCTGTTGCAGCAGCTCATGCACGTGGCGCACCGGGATGGCGTAGCTGATGCCGCTGGGGGCGGTGATCGCGCTTTCCTTCATGCCCTTGACCAGGGTCATATTGATGACGGCCACCACGGCGCCGGTTTCGGGATCATACACGGGGCTGCCGCTATTGCTGGGGTAGGCTGTACCGTCGAGCTGGTAAATCGTGAACGGCGCGCCACGCTGCAGCTGCAGCACGGCGCGCGGATTGAGGCCGCGCGAAGTCGGGGTCGGCAGGATGGCCGGGGTTTGCGCCGCCAGCAGGGCGCGGTGGGTGACCGGGTTCAGGCCCAGCAGGATGCCGAGCGGGTAGCCGGTAAATGCCAGGTCGCTGCCTTCGTCCAGCATGTCGCTGCTGCCCAGGGCCAGCGCCGGCAGCGGCGCGCCCTTCAGGCGCAGGTGCACCAGGTCGTGTGCGCGGTCGATGCCCAGCACGCTCGCTTCGCGGAACTGCAGCTGGTCGCCCTTGCCGGTGACGATGCCCAGGGTTTCCATCTTTTCCGAGTCGAGCGCGGTCACCGCATGGGCATTCGTGATCACCGACAGCCCATCGCCCACCACAAAGCCGGTGGCATGGAATACGATGGCGGGACTGCGGCTGCGGTTGAACGTGCCAATCCCGACCACGCTGGGCTTGACCGCGGCAATGGTGCGCGGCAGCGGCGCGGCCGCGGCCGGCGCGCCGGCCCAGCCCAGGCAGGCCGCCAGGAATAGTGAAATCAGCTTGAGCATGCCGCCTCCAGAGTGGTGAATTGCCTAGTGGAAATGTTAAATTCTTTTCGTCAGCAGAGCGCAACAGGCATAAATTAATAGTAACAGGCAGCGCGTTCTGCTGTATGATAGAGATTAGATGTTATTTAGGCAATATTAGATGTGGGCATTGCGACAGTTTGCCTGCCTAACAAGGGATGAGTGATCGAGATGGCAGAGATTTTGGCATTGCTGTTGACCTTTCTGAAGGCAATCGGGAAATACCGCTGGTATGCAGTCGCCATCGCCTGGCTGGTGGCGCTGGTCGGCTGGGCCGTGGTGTACCGCCTGCCCAATGATTACCAGGCCTCGGCCCGGGTCTACGTCGATACCCAGAGCATCCTGAAGCCGCTGATGTCGGGCATGACCACCACGCCCAACGTCGAGCAGCAAGTGATGTTCATGCGCCGTACCCTGATCAGCCGCCCCAACGTCGAGCGCGTGCTGCGCATGGTGGACCTGGACATCAAGGCCAAGGACAGCAAGCAGCAGGAACGCCAGGTCGATGAGCTGATGAGCGCGATCAAGGTGATCGGTACCGAGCGCGACGACATTTACACCATTTCCTATAACAATGAGAATCCCAAGCTGGGCAAGGAAGTGGTGCAAGCCCTGCTGACCATCTTCGTCGAGGGCTCCTTCGGCGGCAAGAAGCAGGATTCGGAAAAGGCGGTGCAGTTCATCGACGACCAGATCAAGATGTACGAGGAGCGCCTGGCGGCCGGCGAGAATGCGCTGAAGGAATTCAAGATCCGCCACATGGGCCTGCTGCCGCGCCAGGGCACCGATTACTCGAGCAACCTGGGCGACCTGGCGGAAAAGCTGAACCAGGCGCGCCTGGAATTGCTGGAAGCCGAACAGGCGCGCAATGCCATCAAGCGCCAGATTGCCGGCGAAGACATGGCGCCGGCCGCCGATGCCACCAATATCGCCAACCCGGAAATCGACGGCCGCATCGCGACCCTGGAAAAGCAGCTCGACAGCCTGCGCATGCAGTACACCGAAGAGCACCCGGACATCATTTCGGCCAAGCGCCTGATTGCCAACCTGCAGCAGCGCAAGAAGGACGAGGCGAAGAAGGCGGCCAGGAACGGCGACCCGGGGATGGGCTACAGCCCGATGCTGCAGCAGATGAACGTGGCGCTGTCGGCCGAGGAAGCGCGCGTGGCGTCGCTCAAGGCGCGCGTCGGCGAATACGCGTCGCGCATGGAGCGCATGCGCTCGCAGAGCACGGCGGCGCCGGAAGTGGAAGCGCAGCTGGCACAGCTCAACCGCGACTATTCGATCAACAAGGAGAACTATGAAAAGCTGGTGCAGCGCCGCGAAGCGGCCAAGCTGTCCGGCGACCTCAGCTCGGCGACCGACATGATGAGCTTCCGCGTGATCGACCCGCCGATCGTGCCGCAGACCCCGGTCGGCCCCAACCGCGCCCGCTTTTATTCGCTGGTGTTTGTCGCGGCCCTGCTGGCCGGCCTGGGCGGCGCTTTCCTGATGAGCCAAGTGCGTCCTACCTTCCTCAGCCAGCACAGCCTGCGCGAAGTGACCGGCGTGCCGATCCTCGGCACCATTGGCATGAACTGGACCGAGCAGCAGCGCTCGTCGCGCCGGCGCCGGCTGTATGCCTTCGGCCTGGCCGTGGCTTCGCTGCTGACCGCTTTCGGCGGTGTCATGACCGTTACCTTGCTGCGCGCCGCTTGAGCTGCGCAACACCCAGGGAGTCTTCACGTGAGCATTATTGAAAAAGCCGCCAACCGCCTCGGGCAAGCGCGTCCCGCCGACGCCGCCGCCGAGGCCACCATCCCTGCGCCACCGGCCGCGGCTCCGGTAGCTGAAGCAGTGCACGCGGCCCCGGCCGCTGCTGCGCCGGCTGCTGTCCCGCCGCCGGCCGCCCCCGTGGCCGCGCCCGTGGTGCCGACCCTGGCCACCCTGCAGCCGCAAGGCGAGCACGGCCGCCGCACCACCCATACCGTGGAACTGGACCTGATGCGCATGCACGAGTCCGGCCTGGTGACGGCCGCCGGCGGCCGCACCTCGCTGGTGGAAGACTTCCGCATCATCAAGCGCCCGCTGATCAAGCGCGCCTTTGCCGCCCGCAAGCCGGGCGAGAACCCGGGCAACCTGATCATGATCACCAGCTCGCTGCCCGGCGAAGGCAAGACTTTCTGCGCCATCAACCTGGCCATGAGCATTGCCATGGAACTGGACCACACCGTGCTGCTGGTCGACGCCGACGTGGCGCGCCCGTCGGTGCTGCGCACCCTGGGCTTGCCGGCCCAGCGCGGCCTGATGGATATCCTGCTGGACGATAGCGTCGACATGGCCGATGTCATGCTGCGCACCAATGTCAACACCTTGTCGATCTTGCCGGCCGGCACCAGCTCGCCGCGCGCGACCGAGCTGCTGGCCTCGCACATGATGAAAAACCTGGTGAACGAGATCGCGAACCGCTACCCGGACCGTATCGTGATCTTCGATTCGCCGCCGCTGCTGCTGACTTCCGAATCGCATGTGCTGGCCTCCAACATGGGCCAGATCGTGATGGTGGTGGAGTCGGAACGCACCACCCAGCACGCGGTCAAGGAGTCGTTGCGCCAGCTGGAAGGCTTGAGCAACGTCAACCTGATCTACAACAAGTCGCGTGAATTCCCGGGCACCGAAACCTATGACTATCACTATGGCTAAGCGCAGCCGCCTGGCCCTGCTGCCGCTGGCAGCGGGCCTGGCGGCAGCCTTCCCGGTGCACGCCGCATGGGATTTCACGCCCACCGCTGCCGCGCGCGCCACCTATTCCGACAATGTCACGCTGCAGGCCGGCGACCGCGCCCACAGCGGCTTCGTGCTGCAGCTCACGCCCGGCTTCCACTTGCTCAACCGTTCACAGCGCTTCGACTTCAGTATCGATTACGCGCTGAACCTGTACGAATACTCGGGCGGGCGGCGCAGCGGCGCCCAGCGCCACAGCCAGGACTTGAACAGCCGGCTCAAGGCGCGCCTGGTCGAGGATCTGCTGTACCTGGATGCGCAGGCCGGCATCCGCCAGCAAGCCACCTCGGCTTTCGGTCCCTTGCAGGCCGACAACGACTACGCGCGCAGCAACCGCAATGAAGTGCGCAGCTACCGCGTCAGCCCCTATCTGGTGCACCGTTTTGGCGCCTTTGCCAATGGCGAGCTGCGCTACGCCCACGATGCGGTGAGCACCGATCACACCGGCATGCGCAACAGCGAGGGCAATACCATCAGCGGCCGCCTGAGCAGCGGGCCGACCTTCCGCCGCTTCGGCTGGGATGCCAGCCTGATGCGCGCGGTCATCGACGAGGAACTGCCGGTCGCCGGCGGCGGCCACCGGGAGCAGACCACCAGTTCCAAGGCGGCCAACCTCAACTTGCGCTATGCCGCCTCGCCGCAGCTCAATCTCGGCCTGTTTGGCGGCTACGACGACTACGATTACAGCGGCCTGGGCGGCGCCCAGTCCGGCGCCGCCTACGGCGCCAATGTGCAGTGGACCCCGACGGCGCGCACCTCGCTGCAGGCATCGGCCGGGCACCGCTTCTATGGCCCCAGCTACAGCCTGGCGCTGCAGCACCGCAGCCGCGGCACCGTCTGGAATATCGTCTACAGCGATGCGGTGAGCAGCACCCGCAGCCAGTTCCTGCTGCCGCAGGCGATCAGCACGGCCGCCATGCTGGACAACTTGTTCCGCGCCCAGATTCCCGACCCGCTGATGCGCGCCGCCGCCGTCCAGGCCTATATCCAGGCGGCCGGCCTGCCGCCGTCGCTGGCGACCAGCGTCAACTTCCTCAGCAACCGCTATTCGCTGCAGAAGCAGTTGAACGCGTCGGTGGCCTGGCAGCTGGCGCGCACCACCAGCACCTTCAGCGTGTTCAAGAACCGGCGCGAAATGCTGTCCAGCCAGCAGGTCGACAGCGCCCTGCTGGGCAGCTCGCTGCTGTCGCTGAACGACAATACCGAGCAGGTGGGCGCCATGGCCAGCCTCAGCTACCGGCCCGGGGCGCAGACCGTGGCCTCCCTGATTGCCAACGCCATGAATGTCAAATCGCTGAGCGATGCGCGCAGCAGCAACCACCGCGACCTGCGGTTCAACCTGTCGCGCCATTACAGCTCGCGCACCACCGGCGCCGTGGAATTGCGCCGCGTGCGCGGCTCCTCCGGCGTGGGCGGCGCGCGGTACACGGAAAACGCCGTCTCCGCCACGCTGTCAACCAAATTTTAAGCAGCAAGGTTCGCCATGTATGAAAGCTATTACGGGCTAAGCGACAAGCCCTTCCGCCTGCGGCCCGACCCGCATTTCTTCTTCGGTAGCAAAGGCCACAAGCGGGCCATGGCTTACCTGGAGTACGGCCTGTCGCAGGGCGAGGGATTCATCGTGATCACCGGTGAAGTCGGCGCCGGCAAGACCACCCTGGTGCGCAACCTGTTCAACCACATCGAGTCGGACAAGATCGTCACCTGCCACCTGGTCAACACCCACCTCGATTCCAACGATGTGCTGCGCGGCGTGGTGGGCGGTTTCGGCCTGCCGTGCGAGGACACGGCCAGCAAGACCACCCTGCTGGGCCGCCTGGAACTGTTCCTGCGCCAGTGTGAGCAGGATGGCAAGCGCGCGCTGCTGGTGGTTGACGAAGCGCAGAACCTGACGCCGAAAGTGGTGGAAGAATTGCGCATGCTGTCCAATTTCCAGACCGATGAAAAATCGCTGCTGCAGACTTTCCTGCTGGGCCAGCCGGAATTCCGCGCCACCCTGCACAGCCCCGGCATGTCGCAGTTGCGCCAGCGCGTCATTGCGACCTATCACCTGGGGCCGATGGATGGCAGCGAAAGCAATGCCTATATCGAGCACCGCATGCGCACCGTCGGCTGGAGCGGCAACCCGCACCTGACGCCGGCCGCCTACGCTGCCGTGTTCCAGTACACCGGCGGCATCCCGCGCAAGACCAACCACTTGATGGACCGCTTGCTGCTGATGGGCTTCCTGGAAGAGATGCAGGAGTTCACCGAGGCCGACGTCGAGACGGTGGTGCGCGACATCCAGCAAGAGTTCCAAGCCCCGCCGGCCGTTGCGGCAAGCGATGACGCTGCCGCCAGCAATGGTGCCGCTGCGCACCAGCTGGAAGCGGGAATACTGATCGGCAGCCAGTACCCGGCCGTGCTGGACGAGCGCATGATGCGCGTCGAAAAATCGCTGGCCTCAGTGCTGTCGATCCTGAAGAAGATCGTGCGCTCGCCATCGTCTTACAACATCCACCAGGACAGCAACGAATGAGTGCCTTCCGTATCCTGTGCGTCGTCGGCGCCCGGCCGAATTTCATGAAGATGGCGCCCATCATGGCAGCCTTCGCCCAACTCAAGCCGCAAGTCGAAGCGCTGCTGGTGCACACCGGCCAGCACTATGACGTGGCCATGAACCAGCAGTATTTCGATGCGCTGGGCATTCCCAGCCCGGACATCAACCTGGAGGTCGGGTCCGGCAGCCACGCCCAGCAGACAGCCGAAGTGATGAAGCGCTTCGAGCCGGCCATGGACGAAGTGCAGCCGGCTGCCGTGCTGGTGGTGGGCGACGTCAACTCCACCATCGCCTGCGCCCTGGTGGCGGCCAAGAAGGGCGTGCCGGTGATCCACGTGGAAGCGGGCCTGCGCAGCTTCGACCGCGCCATGCCGGAAGAAATCAACCGCGTGCTGACCGACCAGTTGTCCGACCTGCTGTTCACCACCGAGGAAAGCGGCGCCGACAACCTGGCGAAAGAGGGCATCGGCGGCGGGCGCGTGCACTTCGTCGGCAATGTAATGATCGATACCCTGCGCGCCAACCTGGCGCGCGCCATCCCGGCGCCGCAGATTGCCGCCGATGCCGGACGCGCGGACTTCAAGGCCGTCAAGGGCGAGTACGCCGTGCTGACCCTGCACCGCCCGTCGAACGTGGACGACAAGGCGGTGCTGCAAGGCTTGCTGGAAACCGCCGCGACGATTTCCGAACGCACGCCGGTGATCTTCCCGGTGCATCCGCGCACCCGTGCCACCATCGAGAAGTTCGGCCTGAGCCACCTGCTGGACCGCCCGCAAGTGCTGCTGCTGCCGCCCATGGGCTACCTCGAGATGCTGGGCCTGATGCAGGACGCGCGCGTGGTGCTGACCGATTCCGGCGGCATCCAGGAAGAGACGACCGCGCTGGGCACGCCGTGCATCACGCTGCGCCACAACACCGAGCGCCCGATCACGGTCGACGAGGGCACCAACACCATCGCCGGCAACGACCCGGCGCACATCCTGGCTGCGTACGAGGCGCAACTGGCCGGCGCCGGCAAGGCCGGCCGCATCCCGCACTTTTGGGACGGCCGCGCCGCCGAGCGCATTGCCGCCATCGTGCTGGACTGGCTGAAGGCGCGGGGCTGACCATGGGCGCGGCCGTACGCAATGCGATGACCATCGACGTGGAAGACTACTTCCAGGTGTCGGCGTTCGCGCCGCATATCAGCCGCGACAGCTGGCCGCAGCGCGAGTGCCGGGTCGAAGCCAACATCGACCGCGTGCTGGGCATCCTGGACGACGGCGGCGCCAAGGGCACCTTCTTCACGCTGGGCTGGATTGCCGAACGCTATCCGGACATGGTGCGCCGCATCGTGGCCGGCGGCCACGAGCTGGCCAGCCACGGCTATGGCCACCTGCGCGCTTCGGACCAGTCGCGCGCGCAGTTCATGGACGATATCGCCAGCAGCAAGAAGATCCTGGAAGACATTGGCGGCCAGCCGGTGCTGGGTTACCGCGCCCCGAGCTTCTCGATCGGCCCGGGCAACCTGTGGGCGCTGGACGCATTGCAGGAGGCCGGCTACCGCTACAGCTCCTCGATTTATCCGATCGCGCACGACCATTACGGCATGCCGGACGCGCCGCGCTTCGCCTTCCGCCCGAACGGCGAGCAAGGCTTGCTGGAGGTGCCGATTACCACGGTGCGCATCGGCCAGCGCAACCTGCCGGCCGGCGGCGGCGGCTATTTCCGCCTGCTGCCCTATGCCCTGTCGCGCGGCATGATGCGCCGCGTGAACCGGCAGGACGGCCAGCCTGCCATCTTCTATTGCCATCCATGGGAGCTCGACCCCGGCCAGCCGCGCCCGGCTGGCCTGGGCCTGAAGACGCGCTTCCGCCATTACGTCAACCTGCACCGCATGGAGTCGCGCATCAGGGCCCTGACGCGCGATTTCGCGTGGGATCGCATGGACCGCATTTTCCTGGGGCAGCAATGACCTCGATCATCGAAGCAGCGGCCGAGCGCCGCGCGGCAAGAGCCAAGGCGGAAGCGGAAGCGGCGACAGCGCTGGCGGTCGCTGCCGGAAAACCGGTCAATCCGGGCCACACCCCAGGGCCGGACCCGGTCGGAGACGGGGGCGTTGCGGGGTCGGCCCCCGGGGCCGGCCCCGGTTTGCCGGCGCTAGTGCAGTTGCTTGGCAGCGGCGCCGACGAACGCGCGCGCTGGGACGCCTTTGTCCAGTCCTGTCCCGAAGCGACCTTCTTCCACCGCGCCGGCTGGCAAACCGTCGTCGAGCAATGCTACGGCAAGCAGACCTGGTTCTTCTATGTGGAGGAGGGCGGCGTGATCACCGGCGTGCTGCCGCTGGCGCGCATGAAAAGCCGCATGTTCGGCCACTACCTGGCGTCGCTGCCGTTCTGCGTCTACGGCGGCGTGGCTGCCACCACCGATACCGCGCGCAGCCTGCTGGACAAGGCCGCCGAGGAACTGGCCGCCGCGCTTGGCGTGGGCCACCTCGAGTACCGCAACTACGCACCGGCCCATCCCGCCGATGCGAAATGGCAGGGCAAGGACCTGTACTACACCTTCCGCAAGGCGATCAGCGGCAACGACGAAGAGAACATGAACGCCATCCCGCGCAAGCAGCGCGCGATGGTGCGCAAGGGCATCAAGCTCAACCTGCAGGGCGAGGTGGACGACAACGTCGAGCGCATGTTCGCCGCCTATGCCCACAGCGTGCACCGCCTCGGCACCCCGGTATTCCCGAAGAAGTACTTCGCCCTGCTCAAGGAAACCTTCCGGGACGATTGTGAAGTGCGCGTCATCACGCAGGACGGCAAGCTGGTGGCCGGCGTCCTGAGCTTCTTCTTCCGCGACGAAGTGCTGCCGTATTACGGCGGCGGCATGGACCTCGCGCGCGAGGTGGGCGGCAACGACTTCATGTACTGGAACCTGATGCAGGCCGCGGCCGCCAGGGGCTGCCGCATGTTCGACTTCGGCCGCAGCAAGAAGGGCACCGGCGCCTTCGACTTCAAGAAGAACTGGGGCTTCACGGCGCAGCCGCTGCCTTACGAATACCAGCTGTTCGCGGCCGGCGCGCTGCCGGACGTGAACCCGCTGAACCCGAAATACCAGCTCTTCATCAAGCTGTGGAAGGCGATGCCGCTGCCGCTGGCCAATGCGCTCGGTCCTTTCATCGTCAAACACCTGGGGTAAATCGTGGAAGACCTGCTGCTGCTGGTGCATCGCATGCCCTATCCGCCGAACAAGGGCGACAAGATCCGCTCCTGGCATCTGCTCAGGCATCTGGCGCAACGCTATCGCGTGCACCTGGCCACCTTCGTCGACGATCCCGACGACTGGCAGCATGTGCCGGTGCTGCAGGAGATCTGCGCCTCATCGCATTTCCTGCCGCTGGCGCCGCGCGCGGCGCGGGTGCGCAGCCTGGGCGCTCTGCTGCGCAACCGCTCGCTCTCCTATGACTACTACCGCGATGCCGGCATGCGGCGCTGGGTAGACAACACCATGCGCCAGCACGGCATCGGCCGCATCGTGGTGTTTTCGTCGCCCATGGCGCAATATGCGGAAGCCTGGCCGCAGGCGCGCCGCATTGTCGACTTTTGCGACGTCGACTCCGACAAGTGGCGCCAGTACGCCGAGCGCAAGCCCTGGCCTGCCAGTGCACTGTTCGGCTACGAAGCGAATCGCCTGCTGCGTTATGAGCGCGAAATTGCCGCAGCATCCCACGCGTCGCTATTCGTTTCGGCGCCGGAAGCGGAGCTGTTCCGCAAACTGGCGCCGGAAAGCGCAGCGCGCACCGGCTGGATCAGCAACGGTGTCGACACTGCCTATTTTGCCCCGGGCGGCTTCGCCGATCCCTATGCGGCCGGCGACCGGGCGCTGGTGTTCTGCGGTGCCATGGATTACTGGCCGAACGTCGATGCCGTGCAGTGGTTCGCGTCGGAAGTGCTGCCGCCGCTGCGTGCACGCAACCCGGCAGTGCGCTTCGTGATTGTCGGCGCCCGCCCGTCGGCTGAAGTACAGGCGCTGGCGTCGCAGCCGGGCGTCACGGTGACGGGCACCGTGCCCGATGTACGGCCGTATGTGGCGCATGCCGCGCTGTCGGTGGCGCCGCTGCGCGTGGCGCGCGGCATCCAGAACAAGGTTCTGGAAGCGATGGCGATGGCCAGGGCCGTGCTGGTCACGCCCCAGGCCCTGGAAGGAATCGAAGCAGGCATCGGGCGCGAGCTGTTGCTGGCAGAGGGCGCGCAGCAATGGCTGGCTGCTGCCTGCGATGCGCTGGCCGGCCCGCCAGCCGCGCTGGAAACGATAGGCGCGGCAGCGCGCGCGCGCGTGGTGGCGGACTACAGCTGGGACGCCCGGCTGGCCCCGCTGGACCGCATGATCGAAACCCCTGCTGCGCAGGATGCTGGCGCAGCCCAAGCCCTATGGACCCCGGCATGAACACCCTACCTTCCACCGGACCGGCGGCGGCGCCCGGCGCGGCCAAACCGCAAGGCCTGCTGGCCGGCGCGCGCAATGCGCTGCTGGTGGCGCTGGTCATGCTGCTGCCGCTGCTGGTGTTCCACGAGACGGCATTGAGCGTGGCCGAAATCTGGGAGCGCTCGGAAACCTTTGCGCATGGCTTCCTGATCCTGCCGATCAGCCTGTGGCTGGTATGGCGCGAGCGCGCAGCGCTGCAGCAGCTGCCGCTGCAGCCGTGCTGGCCGGCCTTGCTGCTGCTGGCCGCTTGCGGCGCGGCCTGGCTGCTGGCCGACCTGGCCGAAGTGGGCATCGTGCGCCAGTATGCGCTGGCAGCCATGCTGCCGCTGACGGTGCTGGCGGTGCTGGGCCGGCGCATTGCCGGCGCGCTGCTGTTCCCGCTGGCCTTCATCCTGTTCGCGGTGCCGGTGGGCGAAAGCCTGGTGCCGCCGCTGATCGACCTGACCGCCAACTTCACCGTCGATGCGCTGCGCCTGACCGGCATTCCGGTCCTGCGCGACGGCAACAACTTCTCCATCCCCAGCGGCAACTGGTCGGTGGTGGATGCCTGCAGCGGCCTGCGTTACCTGATCTCTTCGGTCACCCTCGGCTGCCTGTTCGCCTACCTGAGCTACCGTACGGCGTGGCGCCGCGCCGCCTTTGTGCTGGCATCGATCCTGGTGCCGATTGCGGCCAACGGCGTGCGCGCCTACCTGATCGTGATGATGGGCCACCTGAGCGGCATGACCGTGGCGGTCGGCGTCGACCACCTGATCTACGGCTGGCTGTTCTTCGGCATCGTGATGCTGCTGCTGTTCTGGATCGGCAGCTTCTGGCGCGAAGACGGCCAGGCCGCTGCCAGCGCCCAGCCGGCCGGCCAGCCGGCGGCCGCCCTTGCCGTGCGGCCGCTGCTGGGCGGGGCCGCCGCCGTGCTGGCCGTGCTGCTGGCCTGGCCGGCGCTGGCCTCGCGCGCCGGGCAGAGCGCGCCGGTCGCGCCGGCAGTCACGCTGGCGCTGGCCTCGCCGACGCCGGCCGCGGCGGAATTCACCGCCTGGCAGCCCGATTACGCGCCCGCCAGCGGCACGCTGCGCCAGTTCTTCAGCGGCACGCCGCCGGTCGGCCTGACGCTGCTGTTCTACCGCGATGCCCCGGGCAGCGCCAAGCTGGTCAGCTCGACCAACCGCATCGGCCAGCAAAAGGCCGCCTACCGTGAAAACAGTGCCGACCTGCGCGACGAGAGTTTCGGCGGCCGCCACATGGCCGTGCGCGAAGCCATGCTCGGCCACGAAGGGCGGCGCCTGCTGGTGTGGCAGTGGTACTGGGTCAACGGCAGCATGACCAGCAGTAACTATGTCGGCAAACTATTACAGATCAAGGGGAAACTCCTGTCCGGCAACGGCGATGGCGCTGCCGTGATGGTGTTTGCCGCCTACGACGACGACCCGGCCGTGGCGCGTGCCGCCATGCGTGCCTTCCTGGATCGCAACCTCGCGCCGCTGGACCAGGCCCTGGCCGGCGCGCGCCGGCCGTGAGCTCTGCCATGCATGACATACCCCTCATCGTCCACCTGACGTATGCGCTCGATTTCGGCGGCATGGAAAACCTCATGGTCGAACGCATCAACCGCATGCCGGCCGAGCGCTACCGCCACGCCATCGTCTGCCTGACGCGCGTCAACCCGGACTTCGTCAAACGCATCAGCAAGCCGGGCGTTGCCATCCACACGCTGGGCAAGCAGCCCGGCCTGTCGCCCGCCACCCATGGCGTACTGTGGCGCCTGTTGCGCGCGCTGCAGCCGGCCGTGCTGCACACGTATAACTTCTCGGCCATCGAATACGCGCCCACGGCGCTGCTGGCCGGGGTGCCGGTGCGCGTCAACGGCGCCCACGGCCGCGACCACACCGATCCGGACGGCACCAACCGCAAGCACAATTTCCTGCGCCGCCTGATGCTGCCGTTCTACGATGTGTGCTATGCCAATTCGGCGGCCATGGAGCAGTGGAACCGCGACGTGATCGGTGTGCCGCCCGCCAAGAGCCGCATGCTGGCCAACGGCATCGACGCCGAGCGCTTCCGCATGCGCGGCGAAGGCGAGGCGCGCCCCTTCTTCAACGATGGCGAGATCGTGATCGGCGCAGTCGGCCGCGTGCAGGACGTCAAAGACCACGCCACCCTGATGGATGCCTTCCTGCTGCTGCGCGAATTGCTGCCGCAGCAGCGCGAGCGCCTGCGCCTGGCGGTTGTCGGCGATGGCCCGCTGCTGCAAAAATTGCGCGAGAAGGCCGCCGCCGCCGGCATAAGCGGCGCCGTATGGCTGCCCGGCGCACGCAACGACGTGCCGGACATCCTGCGCAGTTTCGATGTGTTCGTGATGTCCTCCATCGCCGAGGGCACGCCCGGCTCGGCGCTGGAAGCGATGGCCAGCGGCCTGCCGGTAGTGGGCACGCGCGTCGGCGGCATCCCGGAAGTCATCGAAAACGGCATCACCGGCCAGCTGGTGCCGCCCTCGAATGCGGCGGCCATGGCCACCGCCTTGAAACACTATGTGGAGGCGCCGGCGCTTGCGCGCCGCCACGGCCAGGCAGGGCGGGAGCGGGTGCTGCGCAAGTACAGCATGCCGGCCATGGTGGCCGGCTACCAGGACATGTACGACAGCTTGTGCGAACGCAAGCTCAAAATAAGAAGGCCAGTAACATCATGTGCGGAATAACAGGGATCATGGATGCGCGCGGCGCGCGCGCGGTGGACGAGGCGCTGCTGCGCCGCATGAACGACACCCAGCACCATCGCGGGCCCGACGAAGGCGATGTCTACATCGAACCGGGGGTGGGCTTCGGCCACCGCCGCCTGTCGGTGATCGATATCGCCATGGGCCAGCAGCCGCTTGGCAACGAGGACGGCAGCGTGATGGTCTGCTACAACGGCGAGATCTACAACTACCGCGAACTGACCGCGGAGCTCAAGGCGCTCGGCCACACCTTCAAGACCAGGAGCGACACGGAAGTGATCGTGCACGCCTGGGAAGAATGGGGCGAGGATTGCGTGCACCGCTTCCGCGGCATGTTCGCCATCGGCCTGTGGGACCGCAACAAGCAGGTGATGTTCCTGGCGCGCGACCGCCTGGGCGTCAAGCCGCTGTACTACGCCATGACGCCGGACGGCTGGTTCGCCTTCAGCTCGGAACTGAAAGCGCTGCGCATGCATCCTTCGCTGCCGCGCGAGATCGACCCGCAGGCGGTGGAAGACTACTTCGCCTACGGCTATGTGCCGGAGCCGAAGACCATCTACAAGGGCGCGCTCAAGCTGTCGCCCGGCTTCCGCCTGACCCAGAAAGTCGGCGCGCCGCTGGCCACGCCGGAGCAGTTCTGGGATGTGCCGTTCAAGCTGCACGAGAAGATGACCGAGAGCGACGCCCAGGGCGAGCTGGTGGAGCGCCTGCGCGAAGCGGTCAGGATCCGCCTGGTGGCGGAAGTGCCGCTGGGCGCCTTCCTGTCGGGCGGGGTCGATTCTTCCGCCGTGGTGGCGATGATGGCCGGGCTGGACGAAGGCGCGGTGCATACCTGCTCGATCGCCTTCAAGGACAAGGCGTTCGACGAATCGGAGTACGCGCAGCAGGTGGCGCAGCTGTACAAGACCGACCACTTCGTGGAAACCGTCGACACCGACGACTACGGCCTGCTCGACACCCTGGCCCACCTTTACGACGAGCCGTATGCCGACAGCTCGGCCATCCCGACCTACCGGGTATGCCAGCTGGCGCGCCAGCGCGTCACGGTGGCGCTGTCGGGCGACGGCGGCGACGAGAACCTGGCCGGCTACCGCCGCTACCGCTATGCGATGGCCGAGCAGAGCGTGCGCGGGCGCATCCCGCAAGCGCTGCGCAAACCGGTATTCGGTACCCTGGGCCGCGTCTATCCCAAGGCCGACTGGGCGCCGCGCGTGTTCCGCGCCAAGACCACCTTCGAAGCGCTGTCGCGCGACCTGGTGGAAGGCTATTTCCACGGCGTCTCGATCATGTCGGACGCGATGCGCGCGCGGCTGTTCTCGCCCAAATTCCGCGCCGGCCTGCAGGGCTACGGCGCGATCGACGTGATGCGCGCGCACGCAGCGAAGTCGCCGACCGACGACCCGCTGTCGATGATCCAGTACCTGGACATGAAAACCTACCTGCCGGGCGACATCCTGACCAAGGTCGACCGCGCCTCGATGGCGCATGCGCTGGAAGTGCGGGTGCCGCTGCTGGACCACAAGCTGGTCGAATGGATCTCCGGCCTGCCGCCGGAGATGAAGCTGAAGGGCAGCGAGGGCAAGTACATCTTCAAGAAGTCGATGGAAAAGTACCTGCCGCACGATATCCTTTACCGCCGCAAGCAGGGCTTTGCCGTGCCGCTGGCGGCCTGGTTCCGCGGCCCGCTGCGCCAGCGCGTGCAGCAGGCCTTGCTGGGGCCGACCCTGGCCGATACCGGCATGTTCAACCAGGACTTCCTGCGCGAACTGGTGGAGCAGCACCTGTCCGGCCGGCGCGATTACAGCGCGCCGATCTGGTCGCTGCTGATGTTTGAAGCCTTCCTGAAAAAAGAGATGCAGGCATGAGTATCCGTATCCTGCACGTGCTGGACCATTCGATCCCGCTGCACAGCGGCTATACCTTCCGCACGCGCTCCATCCTGCAGGCCCAGCGTGCGCGCGGCTGGCAGACCTTCCATATCACCAGCCCGAAACAGGGCGCATCCGGCGCGGCGCGCGAAACGGTCGACGGACTGGAGTTCTACCGCACGCCGCCGGCCGGCGGGCCGCTGGCGCAGCTGCCGGTGCTGAACCAGGTGGCGGTGATCAATGCGCTGGCGGCGCGCCTGCTGGAAGTGGCGAAGGAAGTGAAACCGGACGTGCTGCACGCCCATTCGCCGGCCCTGAACGCCGTGGCCGCGCTGCGTGTGGGCCGCAAGCTGGGCATCCCTGTGGTGTACGAAATCCGCGCCTTCTGGGAAGACGCCGCGGTCGATCACGGCACCAGCAAGGAATGGGGCCTGCGCTACCGGCTCACGCGCGCCATGGAAACCTGGGCGCTGCAGCGCGTCGACGCCGCCACCACCATTTGCGAAGGCTTGCGCAGCGAGATCATCGGGCGCGGCATCCCGGCCGGGAAGATCGAAGTGATCCCGAACGCGGTCGACATCGGCGACTTCTCCGTGGGCGGCGCGCGCGATGAAGCGCTGGCGCAGCAACTGGGCCTCGAGGGCAAAACCGTGCTGGGCTTCATCGGCTCGTTCTATGCCTATGAAGGGCTGGACATCCTGCTCAATGCGCTGCCGGCCATGCTGGCGCAGCGTGCCGAGATCCGCGTGCTGCTGGTCGGCGGCGGACCGCAGGATGCGGCGCTGCGCGCGCAGGCCAGGGCGCTTGGCATTGAGGACAAGGTGGTGTTTACCGGCCGCGTGCCGCACAGCGAAGTGCAGCGCTACTACAACCTGGTCGACGTGCTGTGCTACCCGCGCCACAAGATGCGCCTGACCGACCTGGTCACGCCACTGAAGCCGCTGGAAGCGATGGCCCAGGGCCGCCTGATGGTGGCTTCCGACGTGGGCGGCCACAAGGAGCTGATCGACGACGGCCGCACCGGCGTGCTGTTTGCCGCCGGCGACGCCGCAGCGTTGTCGAAACAGGTGCTGGCGCTGCTGCAGGCGCCGCAGAAATGGCAGGAGTTCCGCCAGTCGGGCCGCCGCTTTGTCGAAGAAGAGCGTAACTGGACCGCCAGCGTGGCGCGCTACCGCAATGTGTACGGCAGCATCACGGAGAAGGCACTGGCATGAACGCGCCGCAGCAAGCCTTCGCCGCCGCAGCGCGCGCCGTGGACGCGCCGCAGGTGCAGCGCATTGCCCTGGTGGGCCCGCTGCCGCCGCCCTCCGGCGGCATGGCCAACCAGGCCTTGCAGCTGGCAGGCCTGCTGCGCGACGCCGGCATCACGGTCGACTTCGTGCAGACCAATGCACCGTACCGCCCGGCCTGGGCCGGCAAGCTGCGCGGCGTGCGCGCGCTGTTCCGCATGCTGCCGTATGCGGCGAGCCTGTGGCGGGCCGCGGGCCGCGTGCAGGTATTCCATGTGATGGCCAATTCGGGCTGGTCCTGGCACCTGTTTGCCGCGCCGGCGATCTGGATCGCGCACCTGCGCGGCACGCCGGTGGTGGTCAACTACCGGGGCGGCGAAGCCGCCAATTTCCTCAGGCAGGCCGCCGCGTGGATGCGCCCCAGCCTGCGCCGCTGCGCTGCGCTGGCCGTGCCTTCAGGCTTCCTGGCCCATGTCTTCGGCCAGCACGGCATCGACTCCGTCATCGTGCCCAATATCGTCAATCTGGAGCGCTTTGCCGCCGACGCGGCGCCGCGCGCCCGCGGCGCCCTGCGCCTGCTGGTGGCGCGCAACCTGGAAGATATCTACGACAATGCCAGCGCCCTGCGTGCTTTCGCGATTGTCCGGCAAACCCACCCCGAAGCCCAGCTCACGGTGGCCGGCTCCGGCCCGCTGCGCGAAGAGCTGGAGCACCTGGCGCAGGGGCTGGGCGTGGCGCATGCGGTGCACTTCACCGGCCGCGTGGACACCGCCGACATGCCAGCCCTGTACCGCAACGCCGACATCATGCTGAACCCCAGCCTGGTCGACAATATGCCCAATTCCGTGCTGGAAGCGCTGGCCAGCGGCGCCCTGGTGGTCAGTACCAATGTCGGCGGCGTGCCCTACGTGGTGGAGGACGGCAAGACCGCGCTGCTGGTGCCGCCGGCCAATCCGGCAGCGATGGCGCAAGCCGTGCTGCGCCTGGCCGAGCAGCCGGCGCTGGCCGAGGCGCTGCGCAGCGCCGGGCGCGCCAGCGTGGCGCAATACGCCTGGTCCAGCGTCAAACCGCGCCTGCTCGAAGTGTACCGCCAGGCCCTGGCAAGCAAAGGAGGGTGCCACCCATGATGTATACCGCCCTGGTTTCCGGCGTCCTGTTCCCGCTGCATGAAAAGCTCAAGAAGCACAGCAGCGTGGCCGTGCGCCGCCATATGGAGCAGACCCAGTACTGGCCTGCCGCCAGGCTGCAGGCGCTGCAGCTGGAACGCCTGCGTGCCCTGCTGCTGCGCGCCCAGCAGCACGTCCCCTATTACCGCGAGGCGTTTGCCCGCATCGGCTTCGACGCCGCACGCGACTTCAAGGGCGTGCCCGACCTGGTGCGCCTGCCGTTGCTGGACAAGGCGGCCATCCGCGCGAATATCGAAGCGCTGAAAGCCGACGATGCCCGGAACCTGGTGCGCTACAACACCGGCGGCTCGACCGGGACGCCGCTGACTTTCTTCGTCGGACGCCACCGCGTCAGCCACGACGTGGCGGCCAAATGGCGCGCTACGCGCTGGTGGAATGTCGATATAGGCGACCGTGAGATCGTGATCTGGGGCTCATCGATCGAGTTGAGCGCGCAGGACCGCGTGCGCATGGTGCGCGACACCCTGATGCGCACCGAACTGATGTCGGCCTTTGCCACCACCGAAGCCGGGCTGGATGGCCACGTACAGCGCATCCGCCAGCGCAAGCCGAAGATGCTGTTCGGCTACCCGACCGTGCTGGCGCGCATCGCAGCGCATGCCGAAGACAAGGGTATCCGCCTCGACAAGCTGGGCATCCGCGTCGCCTTTGTCACATCCGAATGCCTGTACCAGTCGCAGCGCGAACAGATCGAGCGCGTGTTCGGCTGTCCGGTGGCCAATGGCTACGGGGGCCGCGACTCGGGCTTCATTGCCCACCAGTGCCCGGCCGGCAAGCTGCACATCACGAGCGAAGACATCGTGATCGAAGTGCTGGACCCGGAAGGCCGGCAGCTGCCGGCGGGCGAGTCGGGCGAAATCGTGGTGACCCATTTGCAGTCGGGCGATTTTCCCTTCATCCGCTACCGCACCGGCGACGTCGGCGCGTTGGATACCGAACCATGCAGCTGCGGGCGCACCCTGCCGGTGCTGAAGGAGATCCACGGCCGCACCACCGACTTCCTGATCAACCAGGACGGCACCCTGATCCACAGCGCCGCGCTGGCCTATATCATGCGCGACCTGCCGGCGGTGCGCGCCTTCAAGGTGATCCAGGAGACCCTGGACTGGACGCGCGTGCAGATCGTGTACGATGGCCGGTTCGACGACCAGGCGCGGCAAACCGTCGAAGCGGGCTTCCATGCACGCATGGGCAAGCAGGTGAAGATCGAGGTGGAACTGGTGCCGGAAATCCTGCCGGAGAAAAGCGGCAAATACCGCTATTGCGTGACCAAGCTGGAGACCCCATGGAACGCCTTGACGAAGTAAGCCGGGAGGCGCCATGCGCGACATAATCATCACCCTGATTGTTTTCGGATCGCTGCCGTTCATCTTCAAGCGCCCGTTCAACGGCGCCCTGCTGTGGATCTGGATCAGCGTGATGAACCCGCACACCCAGAGCTGGGGCTTTGCGCAGAGCATGCCGTTTGCGGCCATCATCGCGGGGACGACGATGCTGGCCATGATGGCCAAGCCGAAGGAGGTGGCGCTGCCGAACACGGGATTGACCTGGCTGCTGCTGGCCTTTACAGCCTGGATGTGCCTGTCGACGCTGTTTGCGATCGGTCCCGAAGACCCGTGGCCGGCGCTGGTCAAGGTGCTGAAGATCATGGGCATGACGGTGGTGGTGTCCATGCTGGTGCGCACCCGCAAGGACATCGAAATGACGGTCTGGGCGATCGTGATTTCGCTCGGCTTTTACGGCGTCAAGGGCGGCTTGTTTACCATCCGCAGCGCCGGCGCCTACCGCGTATGGGGCCCGATGGGTACCTTCATCGAAGGCAATAACGAGATCGCGCTGGCGCTGATCATGGTCGTGCCGCTGATGATGTTCCTGGTGCCGCTGATCGCCAACCGCTGGGGCAAGCGGGCGATGTGGATGGCGGCAGGCCTGTGTGCGCTCGCTTCCCTGGGCTCCTATTCGCGCGGCGCAGCCCTGGCGCTGGCCGCCATGCTGGCCTTCCTGTGGCTCAAGAGCCATGAAAAAATGAAACTGGGCGTGCTGCTGCTGGTGCTGGCGCCGCTGGCGCTGATATTCATGCCGGAGCAATGGCATGCCCGCATCGATACCATCAATACCTATGAGCAGGATGGTTCGGCGATGGGGCGCATCAACGCCTGGCGGATGGCCATCAACCTGGCGGCCGACCACCCCCTGTTCGGAGGCGGCTTCCAGATCTACAACAAGTTCATATTCCAGCTCTATGCTCCCGTGCCGGACGACATACACGCTGCGCACAGCATTTACTTCCAGGTGCTCGGCGAACATGGCTACGTCGGCCTGCTGCTGTTCCTGCTGATGTACCTGGTGGTGTGGCGCAACGGGGCGTGGGTGATCAGGCAGGCCGACAAGATTCCGGAACTGGAATGGGCGACGCGCCTGGTGCGCATGCTGCAGGTCAGCCTGGTCGGCTTCATGGTCGGCGGAGCCTTCCTCAGCCTGGCCTATTTCGACGTGCCTTACTACATCATGGTGCTCATGATGGCGACCCGCCTGGCGGTCGAGCGGATGCTGAAGGAACGCGCCGCCAATCCGCCTGTGCGGCAGCTGGAGGAGGCGCAAGGTGTGGCTTAAGCAGCAGCTTGAGCAAGGCGCGCTGTCGCTGCTGTCGGGCGGCGGGCGGCGGGCCCCGGCGATCCTGATCTACCATCGCGTATTGCCGGTGGCGGATCCGCTATTTCCCGGCGAGGTGCATCGCGAGCAGTTCAGCCGCCAGCTTGGCTGGCTCAAATCGCGCTTCAATGTGCTGCCTCTGCTGGAGGCGGTGCGCCTGGCGGAACAGGGGCGCCTGCCGCCGCGCAGCGCCTGCATCACCTTCGATGACGGCTACGCGGACAACGCGGAAGTCGCGCTGCCGGTGCTGCAGCAGCATGGCTTGCACGCCACCTTTTTCATCGCCACCGGTTTCCTCGATGGCGGCCGCATGTGGAACGATACCGTGATCGAGTCGGTGCGCCGCGCGCCGGGCGAGCAATTCGATGCGAGCGCGCTCGGCCTCGGACGGCACGCCATCGATAGCTGGGATGCGCGCCGCAACACGATCGGCGCCCTGATCGGCCAGCTCAAATACCTGCCGCTGGAACAGCGGCTGCAGGAGGTCGGCAAGCTGGCCAGCCTGGCCCGCGCGGAGTTGCCACGCGACCTGATGATGAGCAGCGAGCAGTTGCGCCAGCTGCACGCGGCCGGCATGGGCATCGGCGGCCACACTGTCAATCATCCCATCCTGGCGCGCTTGCCGGCGGCAGAAGCGCGGCAGGAAATCGCCCAGGGCAGGGCAGCGCTGGAGGCGACGCTTGAGGCCCCGGTGCGGGTGTTTGCCTACCCGAACGGCAAGCCGGGCCAGGATTACCTGCCCGAGCACGTCGCCATGGTGCGCGAGCTGGGCTTTGAGGCAGCCGTGTCGACCGCGTGGGGCGCCAGCCGCGGCGACACGGACTGGTACCAGCTGCCGCGCTTCACGCCCTGGGACCAGGGCATCGGCAAGTTCGGCTTGCGCCTGGCGCGCAATATGCTCCAGCCGGCCGAGCGCGTTTAAGCGCCGTCGCTGCCGCCCTTGCGCAGGCGCGCCAGCAGGGTGGCAGTCTGGTCATTGAGCGGCAGGCCGTGGCGCCGCAACAGCTGCACGTGCAGGACCAGGTTCTCCAGCACCAGCTTGGCCGCCACCGCCAGCAAGGTCAGGCGGCGGTCTTCTTCGCTGAAGCTTTCCATGGCGTCGGCCATTTCGCACAAATGGTTGGCGACCAGCTCGCGCAATTCCTGCTCATCGAAGGGCAGGTCGGCAAAATCGATCGGGTCCTCCTGCTCAACCTCGTGCATCAGCAGTTCGAGTTCCTGCGGGGTGATGCCCATGTGTGGCTCCGGTTATGCACACGGAATAATTGTAGGCCAAAGCGCGCTAGAATAGCTTTCCCATGGCCCAGATCATCTTCACCCAGCAGTTGGCGCGCTTCCTGCCAGTTCCGACCTTGGCGACGCAGGCGGCCACTTTACGCGCCGCGCTGGACGGGGCCTTTGCTGCAAACCCGCGCCTGGGGGCCTACGTCCTGGACGAACAGGGCCGCCTGCGTGCCAACGTCGTGGTATTCATCGATGGCAGGCGCAGTGAACTCGATGAGCCGCTGCGCAGTGATTCCAAGATCTACGTGCTGCAAGCCTTATCCGGAGGATGACATGGCAGACCGCGCTTACCTAGCAAGCCGCAAGGGCTTGTTCGAACTGGCTTACCGCAATGGCGAATGGCGGCTGGAGGGCGACAAGTCCTTCTTCGGCGACCCGGTGTCGATGGTGCTGCATGACGCACGCGACGGCGCCACCTATGCCTGCCTTAACCTGGGCCACTTCGGCGCCAAGCTGCACCGGCGCGATGCCGGCAGTGCCGAGTGGAAGGAAATCGCGGTGCCGGCCTATCCACCCAAGCCGCAGGACAGCAGCGACAAGCTTGACTGGACACTCAAGCAGATCTGGTCGCTGGAAACGGGCGGGCAGGACCAGCCCGGCGTGCTGTGGGCCGGCACCCTGCCGGGTGGCCTGTTCCGTTCCGACGACCGCGGCGAAAGCTGGCAACTGGTGGAATCGCTGTGGAACGTCCCTGAGCGCGCGCAATGGTTTGGCGGCGGTTACGACGTGCCTGGCATCCACAGCATCTGCGTCGACCCGCGCGACAGCAACTCGGTCCTGGTCGGCGTGTCCTGCGGCGGCGCCTGGCTGACGCGCGATGGCGGCGCCAGCTGGCAGCTGCGCACCAAGGGCATGGCGGCGCGCTACATGCCGCCTGAGATGCAGGATGCCGGCGCGGTGCAGGACCCGCACCGCATCGTGCGCTGTGCCGCCGAGCCGGATGTGCTGTGGTGCCAGCACCATAACGGCATCTGGCACTCGCGCAATAACGGTGACAGCTGGGAAGAGATCACGGCGCCGCTGTCGAGCTTTGGTTTCGCGGTGGCGGTGCATCCGCGCGATGGCAACACAGCCTGGTTCGCGCCGGCCGTGGCCGACCAGCAGCGCGTGCCGGTGGAAGCGGCGCTGGCGCTCAACCGCACCGCCGATGGCGGCGCCAGCTTCAGCACCCTGCGCGGCGGGCTGCCGCAGGAGCATTGCTACGACTTGGTGTACCGCCACGGGCTGGCGGTGGCCGACGACGGCAAGACCTTGCTGATGGCATCGACCACCGGCGGTGCCTGGCTGTCCACCAACGGTGGCGAACACTGGCAAACCATTTCCACCACGCTGCCGCCGGTGTACGCGGTGCGCTTCAATTGACGCCGTAGTAGGACAGGAACATCTCGACGGTGGCGGTGATGACCGCCTCCTGTTCCTGCGGTGTCAGCGGCTTCTTGCCCATCGCCACCTGGGGCCATAGCGCAAACGATTTCAGCTGTCCCTGCAGCATGTGCGACATGAAGGCCGGGTCGCCCGCCTTCAGCACCTTGTCTTCCTGTGCCGCACGCAGGAAGCTGGCCACGCCTTCTTCCTTCTTGCCCAGCCTGGTCATCATGTCGCCGGCGCGCTGCGGCGCATGGATCGCTTCCGCGATGGCGACGCGCACCAGGTCGAGGAAGTAAGCGTCGCGCAGCATGGCCATTTTCTGCCGCATCAGTTCCAGCAACTGCGGTTTGAGCGGCTGGCCTTGCCGGTAAGCGATGGCGTTCAGGGCGGCACTGCAATCCCACAGCTCCTGCAGGATCTGCTCGAACAGCTCGTCCTTGCTGGCGAAGTGGTTGTACACCGTGCGTTTGGAAACATTTGCCGCGGCGGCGATGCGGTCCATGCTGGTGGCTTCAAAGCCCCGCGCGCGGAATTCTGCGATGGCGGCCGTGATGATGGCGGCACGCTTGCGGTCTGTGAGTTTGTCGGGTTGGTTCATAAAAAATATTTTACACCGGGTAGTTTACTTTTCCCAAAGGCGAAACTACACTGTGTAGTGTAATTCATTTGCCGCTTTGGCGACCGGACATGAAACCAACCTTGCTGATTGGAGCGCTTTTCATCATGACTTGCCTGACCTATAAGGCCGCCGATTCCCGTCCTGCGTATCAGAACGACGCGCCGCGCCAGCAGCCGGGTTTGCTCAAGACCCTGAAGATTTTCTGGGACTTCACCTTCCACAAGCCGGCCCACACCGTGCCCGGCCATGCATTGCCGGTGCAAGCGCTCACTCGCGAGCAATTGCTGGCGGCGCCGGACAATACCCTGTTCCGCCTGGGGCATTCGACAATCCTGCTGAAGCTCAATGGCGAATTCTGGCTGACCGATCCGGTGTTCTCCAGGCGCGCCTCGCCCGTGCAGTGGGCCGGCCCGGCGCGTTTCCACGCGCCACCGCTCAGCATTGCCGAGCTGCCGGCGATCAAGGGCGTGATCCTGTCGCACAACCACTACGACCACCTCGATTACGCCGCCATCCGCGAACTGGAAGCCAAGACCGAATTGTTCCTGGCACCGTTGGGCGTGGGCGACACCCTGCTCTCCTGGGGCGTGCCGGCAGAGAAAGTGCGCCAGCTTGGATGGTGGGAATCGGTGTCGGCCGGCAGCCTGCAGCTGACGGCCACCCCGGCCCAGCACTTCTCCGGCCGCACCCTGTGGGACAGCAACAAGACGCTGTGGGCCTCGTGGGTGATCGACAGCGGCGGCCTGAAAGTGTTCTTCAGTGGCGACACCGGCTACTTCAAGGGGTTCAAGGAAATCGGCGAACGCTTCGGCCCATTCGACCTGACCCTGATGGAGACCGGCGCCTATGACCCGCAATGGCCGGACATCCATATGCAGCCGAAGGAAACGATGCAGGCCCATATCGACCTGCGCGGCAAGGTGATGCTGCCGATCCACAACGGCACCTTCGACCTGGCCATGCATCGCTGGGACGACCCGTTCGAACAGATCACCGCCCTGGCTGCCGCCCGCGGCCAGACCCTGGCAACGCCGATGATCGGCGCCCCTTTGTCCATCGCTGCCCCGCAGCCGACCGGCGCCTGGTGGCGCCCTTCTGAAGGAAAAGACCATGCACCCGTACCAGCAATTCCTGGCGATGTGGCGGCGTACTAGTGGCCCGCCGCCAGTGCCCCGGACGCCAACTGTTCCCCCTGCAGGCGCCACGGCGCAAGGCAAAGTTTGTTGATTGAAAGCATTGATACCGTATGGTAAAGTCGGCTGTTAATAATTTGCTAAAAGCCGATAATGAAACTGAAGGGGTTGGTGGGAGTACTGCTGGGCTTGGCGGCATTGACCGCGCGCGCAGACCAGGAACAGCGGTTGGCGGACGGTGCTGCCGAGCCAGCCGTGCAGCGGGCCAGCGGCGCAGCCGGCCAGAACGCCATTGCGCCGATAACTGTTATGCAGCCGCCGGCGCCGCCCGGCAAGCGTACTCCTGCCGTGGTGGACTTTAGGTCCTGCAGCAAGCCTGTCTGGCCAAGGCAAGCCTTGCGCGAGGAGCAGACTGGCACGGCTACACTGCGTTTCCTGATCGGCGCGGACGGTTTTGTGGAGAACTCGCAGCTTGAACTCACCAGTGGCTATCCGCTGCTGGATTTTGCTGCCCTGGAAGGAATTGAGCGCTGCCGCTTCAAGGCGGCCACGGTCAATGGTGTGCCGCAAGCGGGATGGCAGCGGATGCAGTATGTGTGGACGCTGGAAGGCGATCCGAAAGATGACGGACCCGCCCTAGCCAAATGGCAGCAGGCTATCGAGCTGGGCGATGCCGATGCGCGCTACCGGATGGCGCTGCACCAGTTAAAGGGCGGCAATACCCTGATTGCCAGGAATGCTGCGGCGGCGCTGGCGACGCTTGCCGCCCTGGCCGACGCCGGCATGGCACAAGCGCAGGAACTGCTGGGTATCGCCTATTTGGGGCATGGCGTTCCGCGCGACGCGGCCCAGGCGGCCAAATGGTTGCGCAAGGCTGCCGAGCAGAATGCGACAGCTGCGCAGTTTTCGCTGGCCCGCCTGCTGCAGGCGGGCGACGGCGTACAGCGTAATGAACGCGAGGCGATCGCATGGTATGAAAAGGCCGGGCGAGGCGGCCTCCCGCAAGCTGACCTCGCCATATCGGAAATGATGTTGAATTCCACTGAACAAGCCGCGGTGGCGCGTGCCGTCGAGTTGCTGCGAAAACAAAGCCACCCGCGCGCGCAGTACCTGCTGGCCGAATGCTATGAAAATGGCCGCGGCGTGCCGCAAGACACGGCGCGGGCCAGGGAGCTGTACCAATTGGCAGCCAGAGGCGGGCAAGCCAAGGCGCGCCTGGCGCTGCAGCGACTGGGCGAACCCATGCCGCAGAAAGGCGCGTGACCGGGCCAATATTGAGCATGCCCAAGGCAGGCAGAGTCGTGTTACAGTGAGTTAATGTTAACTTCCTGCTAAGTGACTGCCAATGCCCTTGCTGAAAATCCTGCCCGTCCTGTTGGCAAGTCTGGCGGCCCTGCCAGCCCAGGCAGACAGCGTCGGACCTATCGACCGGAGTGCCGCGAAGCAGATTACCGCTGACCTGAAGACTTGCGCCAAGCCGGCATGGCCGAAGGAGGCGCTGGGTAAGGAGCACGCCGGCACGGTCACGTTGGCCTTCCTGGTCGGCCTGGAGGGCAAGGTGCTGGAATCGCGCGTTGCAAAGTCGAGCGGACACGTCCAGCTGGACCTGGCCGCGCAGGACGGCCTGGCCAAGTGCCAGTTCACGCCGCCGGAAAGCGTGGGCCGCACGGAACCGACCTGGACCACGATGCAATATGTCTGGGCCATCGAGGCGAAAAAGACGCCGGCACCATTGCAAGCCGACTTGGAAAAGGATCAGGCGCTGGCAACGCAAGGCGATGCCGATGCCATGTACCGCCTGAGCGTGGCCTATGCGAGCCGCCTCGGCACCGAACGCAATGTCGACGAATCCATGCGCTGGCTGCGCAAGTCTGCCGAGCTGGGTCATCCCATCGCCCAGGAGACTTTGGGCTACATGTTGATTCGGGGTAAGAACACGCCAATGAATGCCGAGGAAGGCTGGGCCTGGACGGAAAAAGCGGCTGCCCAAGGCCGCCACCAAGCCCAAATAGCGGTGGCCATGTCGCTGCTGAGCGGGCAGGGCAGGGCCCCCAACCCGGCGCGCGGGCGAGTCCTGCTGGAGAAGTTTATTGCGGAGGGAAACACCAAGGCCTTGGGGCTGCTGGGGGTGTGGCTGCTGGGCGCAGGCGGCGCGCCGCAGCAGGGCTTGAAGCTGCTCGAGGAGGGGGCCGGGAAATAAGACCCTATGGCGCAGTTCGTTCTCGGCGAGGCGCTGGAAAAGGGAGAACTGCTGCCGCAGGATAATGCCCGCGCGCAGGAGCTCTACAAGCGGTCGGCGGCAGGCGGCTACCCGCCGGCAGCGCGCGCCTTGGCCCGCCTGCAGCTGCCGGCAAAAAATTGATCAGACCGCGATACTGATCAGCTTGCCGATCGCCTGGCCCAGGGTATTGATCGACGGCGGCGCCGGCAGTATGCCCGATGGGATGCGTTCTTCGATGGCATTGTCGAGGCGCGGTGCGGCGAGCGCCGGTGTGGCGGCGGCTTCGGCGCGCCGGCTTGCGAGCTGAGCACGGGAAAGGTCCTGGCTGTCGCGCTCAAGCGTTGCGCGGCTTTGGTCGAGGCGATCTTCATCTTGCGCGACCCGGTCGCGATCTTGCTGCACCTTGCGTTCAGCAAATGCCGCGGCAGTCTGCAGCGCATTGATGGAAATTGGCGAGACCACGCATCTACCCTTCGTCGCAACCTTTCACTCAGGCACCATCGTCAGCTTAGGCGAAATCCAGGGCGAATGCTAGAGCTTCGTTTGCAAGCGAAAAAAAGGGCGCCGCAGCCTTGGAAAATCCTGCGACGCCCGGAGGGGAACTGCTTACGAGGGAGGGTGCTGCTTAAAAGCGGTAGGCCAGCGAGAGCTCCCAGCTGCGGCCGAACAGTGGGCGGGCATTGATCGGGCCGCTGCCACCGGTGGTCAGACGCGAGTTACCTTCAGTCAGGCCAAGTTCGTTGCTCATGTTGTTGCCGCTCAGGCGGATTTCGATCTTGTCGCCGATGGTGAACAGCGCGCCCAGGTCCACCGTCTTGTACGAAGGCAGGTATTGCAGGTTGGCCTGGTCGGCCCAGCGGTCGCCCACGTAGGTGTAGGTGCCGTACAGCTTGAGCGAATTGTTCTCGCCCATCGGGATCCGGTAAGTCGGTGTGAAGCGGTACTGCAGCTTAGGCTGGCGCTGTACCAGCTTGCCTTCAGTGAGCGGGTTGTCCTTGTACTTGGAATCCTGCCAGTTGCCGGACAGGCTGAGCGACAGGTCGCGGATCGGGCGCACTGCCAGTTCCACTTCCACGCCGTCGCCTTTGGAGCCGGACACCGAGTTCAGGATGGTGCCGTTGGACAGGATCTGCTGGAAGGCGATGCCTTCGAAGTCGGTATGGAAGTAGTTGATGTAGGCGCTGTACAGCTGGCCTGCGGTCTTGAAGCCCAGTTCGTACTGCTTGATCTTCGGGGTCGGCAGGAAGCTGCGGTCATTGACCTTGGCCTGGGTGCCGGCATTGCGCAAGTCGTCGAAGGCGATGAAGGTGCGGCCCATATTGGCACGGGCGAACACGCTCATATCCTTTGCCAGCTTGTAGTTGCCGCCAATGGTGAAGCTGTTGGCCGAGTCGGTGCGGCTGAGCGCCGTGTTGGCGCCGGTCGGCATCGAGGTATTGTTGTTGTAGACGGTCAGCGGGTTGTTGTCGGTGTCGCCCGTGGCCAGGTTGGCGATCGTCGCATCGAGCTTCTGGCGCTCGCGGCGAATGCCGCCGTCGATCTTGACCCTATCGTTGACCTTCCATTCGTTGGCGATGAACAGCGCGGTATTGCTGCCGTCGTAGGAAGCGACCGGCGCGTAAAACACGCTGCCGTCCTTGCCGTTGTTGGACACGATGACACCGTTGTCCAGCCTGACGTTGATCAGGCGCGCATTCGGAACGGCCGTCATCAGGTGGCTGCTGCCCAGATACCACACGTCATCCGAAGAGTAGTTGGCGAAGTAGCCGCCCACGGTCAGGGTGTTGTCCTTGATCCATTCCTTGCTGACGCGGATTTCGTCCGTGAACGATTTCAGTTTTTTCTCGACTGCCCAGAGGCCGGCCTGCACGACTTGCTGGTCGCCTGCGACCGCTGTGCCATCGAGGTAAGTTGCGGTGGCGCTGCTGCCGCCGTTGGCCGCCAGCGCGGCAGTGTTGTAAGCCGACATGGACAGCGGATTGTTACCGGTGAACATGGCGATGGTGTTCAGGTCGCCGTCCAAGTGGTTGAACTTGTTGGAGACGTTCCAGCCATTGAAGCTCTGTTCGAATTCCATGCCGAGCACGGTGGATTTCAGGCCGCGGCCATCGCCCAGGTCGTAATTGAGGGTCTTGCCGGGTGCGGCTTCGACAGTGAAGCGGCGCATTTCATTGCTCATCAAAGTGCCCTTGAGCGGGTCGAAGCCAGGGAATTCCGAGATGGTGCGGCCCTCGTCGCTGGAGATCAGCGGCACGCCGGTGTAGAAGGCGTTCTTGTCGTCGGTGCGGCGCAGGTAGAAAGTAGCTTCGCCCTGGTCCAGCTTGCGGGTCAGGGTAGCGGTGACCTGAGCGCCGTCATCGGAAGGGAAGCCGGCATCGCGCACACCGTGGGTGTTGCGGTAGAAGCCGCCGATGGTGCCGTACCAGCCATCGGAGATCTTGCCGCCGTAGAAGACATCGACGCGGCGCAGTTCTCCGGTGCCGGTGGTGAAGCGTACCGAGCCTTCCGGCGTGTCGGTGCCTTTTTTCAGGATGAAGTTCATCGTCGCGCCCGGCTGGCCACTGGAAAAGATGGTGCTTGGACCGCCGCGCAGCACTTCCACGCGCTCGATGGTGTCATCCAGGCGGAAGGCCGAGGAGCCTTCGAAGAACGACAGGGTGGAGACCGGATACAGCGGGTTGCCCTGCATTTGCACCGACACGAAAGGAGAGTCGGAGCCGGAAGGGAAGCCGCGCACCTGGATATTGGCGCCGGACTGGCCGCCGGTCGATTCGGCAAACGCGCCCGGCACCAGCTTCATGACGTCGGCGGTGCTGATCGGGGCGGCTTGTTTGAGCTGTTCTTCCGACGCGGTGGTGATGGAGAAGGCGGAATCGAGTTTGCGCACGCCGCGGGCCGATGCCACGCCGGTCACGACCACTTGCTGGATTTCTTTCTGGACGGCGGCATCTGCCGCAGCCGGTGCAGCTTCCGCCGTGGCTTGCTGGCCTTCCTGTTCCGCGGCCTGGGCCTGGCCGATCAAGGTCAGTACAGCGATGGAAATGGACGACAACAGGAATTTCCGATGGTTTTTCATACGTGTCTCTTCTTTCGTTTTATGTGATTCGGCTCCAAGGCCTGACCATTGAATCAAGAAATGATATCGATGTCAATCTAAATGTTATCGATGTCATTTTGTTGTTGCAGGGTTTGGAAATCTGTCATAATGCCCCGCATGGCTGTCAATAAAACTATGGAAGACCTCGCCAAACTGGCAGGGGTTTCGAAAATTACCGTGTCGCGCGCCCTGCGTGGCAGTCCCCTCGTCACGGCAGAAACGCGGGAGAAAGTGCGCCAGATCGCGGCAGCCCAGGGCTACCGCCTGAACGTGAGCGCGCGCAACCTGCGCATGGGGCGTTCGTACTCGGTGGCAGTGGTGGTGGAAATGACACCCGAAAAGGGGCGGCCGATGTCCGACCCTTACCCGCTGGAACTGCTGGGCGGGATCACGCAGGAGCTGACCACCGCCGGCTACAGCGTGGTGCTGACCTCGCGCCAGTTGCTGGATACCGCCCCGGTGCAAGGCGCCGACGGCTTGATCCTGCTGGGCCAGGGTTCGCATGGCGAAGCGGTGACCGCGCTCAAAAAGCGCAGCCAGCCGCTGGTGGTGTGGGGTGCCCCCGGCGCGGGTTCCGACACCGTGGTGGTCGGCAGTGACAACCGCAAGGGCGGTGTCAGCGTCGCCCAGCGCTTCATCGAACTGGGCCGCAAGAAGCTGTTGTTCCTTGGCGACGTGGACCACGCCGAGGTGCAGGAACGCTGCGCCGGCTTTATCGACGCGCTGGGAGGGCAGGGGAGCGTGCACATCATGCGGCCGAAGGCATTTACGTTCGAAGCCGGCTTTGATTGCCTGGACTCCCTGCTGAAGAAGAAAGGCTTGTCGTTCGACGGCGTGTTTGCCGCCAGCGACTTGCTGGCGATGGGCGCGATCCGTGCGCTGGCCGAGCGCGATGTGCGTGTGCCGGAGCAGGTATCCGTCATCGGGTATGACGACACACCGGGCGCCGTAAGCTTCGTGCCGCCGCTGTCCAGCGTGCACCAGTACCTGCGCGATGGCGGCGTATTGTTGGCGAAGAAGATGCTGGACTTGCTGGAGGGGCGTCCGGTGACTTCCGAAACCTTGCCCACCGCACTGATCGTCCGCGCCACCTGAAAATTTTTTATACCGAATCCAAACCGGTTTGAATGAACCAGAAGGAAGAAGATGCAGCACACTTACCCCCTCGATGCCTGGTGTATCCGCGAAACGTCCTGCGACGCGGAGTCGAATTTCCTGGATGAGACCCTGTTCGCTTTGGGCAACGGCTATATCGGGCTGCGCGGCACGCCGGAAGAAGGTTATGGCGGCCCGGCGGGCACCTCCCTCGATGGCAGCTACCTGAACGGCTTCTACGAATCGGAGCCGATCCAGTATCCCGAAAATGCATACGGACTGGCGCGCAACAACCAGTTCATGCTGAATGTGCCGAACGCCAAAGGCATCGCACTGTGGCTTGGCGAGGAGCGTTTCGACCTGCTGCAAGGCCGTGTGGAGAGCTATGAGCGCCGCCTCGACTTCCGCACCGGCTTGCTCGAGCGCGACATCGTCTGGCAAGCGCCGTCCGGCCGCCGCCTGCAGCTGCGCAGCCGCCGCCTGGTCAGCTTCGCCAGCAAGCACCTGTTTGCGATTGAGTTCATGGTGACGCCGCTTGGCTTTGACGGCGCTTTACGGCTGGAGTGCACGGTGGATGGCGTGGTGCGCAACCTGGAAGCTGGCGACGACCCGCGTGTCGGATCCGCCACGACCGGCCCGGCGCTGGCGCTGGCCGGCACCGAACTGGCGCCGCACTTCGCCGCCCTGCTGCAGCGCACCCACAACAGCGGCTTCACGCTGGTGACGGCCGCCGCACAGGTGATCGACGCACAGCATATCTTCGCGCAGCGTGCCGAAGGATCGCGGCTGGTGCAGTCGTATGCGGTCGATGCGCGCGATGGGCAGGCCGTGCGGCTGGTGAAGTACGGCTGCTATTACAGCTCGCGCGATTATGCCGCGGATGAACTGCTGGCGCGTTCGCGCGCCGAACTGGAGGCCGCGCGCGGCCTGGGCTTTGACAAGCTCGCCGCGCAGCAGGAAGCCTACCTGGCCGACTTCTGGGCCCAGGCAGACGTCGAGGTGGCGGGCGACGACGCGCTGCAGCAAGGCATCCGTTTCAACCAGTTCCACCTGCTGCAGTCGGTAGGCCGCGACGGCAAGACCAATATCTCCGCCAAGGGCGTGACGGGCGAGGGCTACGAAGGCCACTACTTCTGGGATACGGAGATCTACATCTTCCCCTTCTTCCTGTACAACAAACCCGAGATCGCGCGCAAGCTGCTGGAATACCGCTATGCAGGCCTGCCAGCCGCCCGCGAACGCGCCCGCCAGATGTCGCATGCCAAAGGTGCGCTGTACCCGTGGCGCACGATCGCCGGCGAGGAATGCTCGGCCTATTTCCCAGCCGGCACCGCGCAATACCACATCAACGCCGACGTGGCCTACTCGATCAAGCAGTACATGGACGCCACCGGCGACGACGCCTACCTGCTGCAGTACGGCGCCGAGATTCTGCTTGAGACCGCGCGCATCTGGCTCGGCATCGGCAGCTACAACCGAGCCGGCGCGTTTGTGATCAATGAGGTGACAGGGCCGGACGAATACACCGCGCTGGTAAACAACAACTACTACACCAACGCGATGGCAAAGCTGCATATGCAGTTCGCCGCTTCGGTGGCCGAGCGCATCGCGGGTGAATACCCGCAAGACTGGGCGCGCATCGCGGCCGCTGTTGCGCTGGGCGAAGGCGAGTTGGAGGAATTCCGCCGCGCCGCTGCTGCGATGTTGCTGCCATACGACGCGGCACTCGGCGTTCACCCGCAGGACGACAGCTTCCTCGACAAGAAGGTGTGGGACTTCGCCGGAACGCCAGCCGACAAGTACCCGCTGCTGCTGAATTACCACCCGATGGTGATCTACCGCCACCAGGTCTGCAAACAGGCCGACGTGGTGCTGGCGCTGCTGCTACTGAGTGAGCAGTTCACCCTGGAAGACAAAAAACGCGACTTCGACTACTACGAAGCGGTGACGACGCACGATTCATCGCTGTCGTCCTGCATCTTCAGCATCATCGCCTCGGAAGTCGGGTACGAGGGCAAGGCTTACGACTACTTCATGGAGACCGCCCGCCTCGACCTGGATAACACGCACGGCAATACCCACTACGGCGTGCACACCGCCGCCATGGCCGGCACCTGGCTCGGCGTGGCATACGGCTTCGGCGGCATGCGCGTGGCGGATGGCGAGGTACGGTTCGCGCCGACACTGCCGAAGCAGTGGCAGCACTACCAGTTCCGCATCCACCTGCGCGGCAGCCTGTTGCAGATTCGCGTCAGCCCCGGCGGCACGCAATACACGCTGCTGCGCGGCGAGGGCCTGGCCTTCCAGCACCGCGGCGTGCCCGTCACCGTTACCCCGGCCGCGCCGGTTCAGGAGCTTGCATGAAAGCCGTTATCTTCGACCTTGATGGCGTGATCACCGATACCGCCCACTACCATTTCCTGGCCTGGCAAAAGCTGGCGCAGTCGCAGCAGGTGCATTTCGACGAAGCCTTCAATGAACACCTGAAGGGCATTGACCGCATGGGCTCCCTGGAGCTGATACTGGCTGGCGCGCCACGCAGCTATAGCGACGCGGAGAAGCTGGCGCTGGCAGACACCAAGAACGAGCATTACAAGACCCTGATCGCCGAAATGTCGCCCGCCGACCTGCTGCCAGGCGCGGTGGAGGCGCTGGACTGGTGCCGCGCGCAAGGCTTGAAGGTGGGCCTTGCATCGGTCAGCAGGAACGCCTTCACGGTGCTGGAAAGCCTCGGCATCACTGAGAAGTTCGACTATGTCGTAGACGCGGCGACGATCGCGCGCGGCAAACCCGATCCCGAAATCTTCCTGCGCGCCGCGTCGGAACTGGGCGTAGACCCGGCCGATTGTGTTGGCGTGGAGGACGCCGTCGCCGGCGTGACCGCCATTAAGGCGGCCGGCATGGTTGCCATCGGCGTAGGCCAGGCGGCCACGCTGTGGCAGGCGGACACGGTGATCCCGGGACTGCAGCAATTCAAAAATACAATGGAGACACTATGCAAAACCGGCGCATCATCTGGGTCCTGTTCCTGATCTATTTCACGTTTGCCATCCTGCTCAACAGCGTTGGCACGGTGATCCTTCAGGTCATCAACAACTACGGCGTCAGCAAGTCCGCCGCCAGCGTGCTGGAAGGCTTCAAGGATTTGCCGATTGCCGTGGTGTCCTTCCTGGTGGCGAGCTTCCTGCCGCGCATCGGGTACAAGAAGGCGATGCTGGCAGGGCTTGCCATTGTCACGGCGGCCTGCCTGACGATGCCAATGCTGCCTTCCTTCCTCACCACCAAGATGCTGTTCCTGTGCGTCGGCGTTTCCTTCGCCCTGGTCAAGGTGTCGGTCTACTCTACGCTGGGCCTGGTGGCAGCCGACCGCCGCCAGCACGCAGGCATCATGAATACGCTGGAAGGCTTCTTCATGGTTGGCGTGCTGTGTGCCTATTGGATATTCAGCTTCTTCATCGACTCCGACAACCCGCGCTCTCAAAGCTGGCTGCATGTGTACTGGGTCCTGGCCGCCCTGTGCGCGCTGACCTTTGCACTGCTGTTCGTCACACCATTCGACGAACGCCTGGCCGCGCCACCGGAAGCACGCAGCCTGCCGCAGGAGTTTGCGGCGATGCTCAAGCTGTTTTTCAAGCCGCTCGTGTGCGTATTCGTGCTGACAGCGTTCCTGTATGTGCTGATCGAACAGAGTGTCGGCACCTGGCTGCCGACCTTCAACAATGAGATCCTGCACTTGCCGGCCGCCATGAGCGTGCAAGTCACCAGCATCTTTGCCGCGTGTCTTGCCGTTGGCCGGCTTTCCGCCGGGGTGCTGATGCGCCGGGTGAACTGGTATCCGGTGATGAACGGCTGCCTGCTCGGCATGGGGGCCGTGGTGCTGATCGCGCTGCCGATGACACACGACGTGGTGGTCGCGCCGGGCGCGGGATGGCTGGATGCGCCCCCGGCGGCCTTCGTGTTCCCACTGATTGGGCTGTTCATGGCCCCGGTCTACCCCGGCATCAATTCCGTGATGCTCAGCTCCCTGCCCAAGCACCAGCATTCGGCAATGACTGGCCTGCTGGTGATCTTCTCCGCACTCGGGGGCACCACCGGTTCGCTGATCACCGGTTATGTGTTTGGCGCCTTCAGCGGCCATTTCGCGTTCTACCTGACGCTGGTGCCGATTGCGATCGTGCTGGTGACGCTGTACTTTTTCAAACGTGCGGTGGACGGGACGGACGGCGGGCCGGATGCACCCGCTATAATTTCGCAATGAACTTGAAGAGCCTCGCCGACAAACTCGGCATGTCCAAGACTACCGTCAGCCGCGCACTGAACGGCTATCCCGAAGTCAGCGAGCTGACGCGCGAGCGCGTGCTGCGCGCCGCGCGCGAGTCGGGCTACGAGGCCAACCCCATGGCACGCAGCCTGGCTGTTGGGCGCAGCAATGTGCTCGGCACCATCTATCCCTTGCTGCCGGCCGATCTTGGCGATGCCATGTTCCTCGAAGTGGTGGGCGGCATGTCGGAGGCGCTTGAGCAAAAGCGCATGAACTTTATCATCGCGCCGGTGTCGCCAGCGAACGAGATGCCGTCTTATGAGCAAATGGTGCGCGGCCGCCGCGTCGACGGCCTGGTAGTCAGCCGCACGCTGGTGCATGACGAACGCATAGCCTATCTGGTGCGGGCCGGATTCCCCTTCATTGCCCACGGACGCACCCAGCTCGACGCGCCGTATGCCTGGTTCGACTACGACAACAAGGCCGGCATCCGCATGGCGCTGGAGCGTTTGCTCTCGCTGGGCCACCAGCGCATCGCCATGATCAGCGCGCCGCTGGCGATGAACTTCTCCGCCCAGCGCCGGGCCAGCTTCCTGGCGACGCTGGCCGGCGCCGGCCTGGCAGCCGATCCGCGCCATCTGGTAGACGACTGCATCGACCGCCGCGCCGGCCACGCCGCCGTGCAGGCACTGCTGGCCACGACGCCACGCCCTACCGCCATCGTCGTCGACAATCACCTCGCCGGTGTGGGCGCAGTGCGCGCGCTGCTCGACGCAGGCGCCAAGATCGGCAAGGATATTTCCCTGATCGTGTGGGGCAGCATGGCCGACACGCTGGCCGACATCGACGTCACCACCATTGACCAGCCCAACGCCCGCGCCGCCGGCGCAAGAATGGCCGATATGCTCCTGGCCCTCATCAATGGCAAGCCTGCGGCCGATTTGCAGGAGCTGTGGCAGCCAGTTCTGACTGCCGGTGCAACTGTTGGTACTTCATGATCTGACACAGCTCAAACCAGCCATATGCGGCATGAGCGTATGATGGGCGTAAATGCCATGGTTTGCGAGGTTCAAATGACGGCCAAACTTGTTGTAATCAGTATTGATGGGGACATTGCTCGGGCGTTGACAAAGCGAGCGGCCTTGAATGGCAGGACGGAGGAAGAAGAGCGCTTTGAAATTTTGCGAAACGTTTTGCTACAGCCTGCCCGCAAGTCTTTGGCTGAAGTATTAGTCAGCATGCCGAATGTTGGCAGAGAAGCGATCTCTACATATGTCCCCAGATAGCAGGAGAGATTCGGCGGGGAATAGGAAATGCGCGTCGGCGCGGCGAGCATGACCAGGTGGCCAGGCTAGGTGCCTGGCTTGACCTGTTAATTGCTGAATATCGGCACCGGATACTCGACTTCGATCTCGGGTGTGCTCAAGTTTGGACTTAATCTGCCAGCGGCAGGATCGCCTGGCGGTAAGGCTGCGCCTCGTTCTCCACATACCAGTTGGCCCATAGGCGGTTGCGCGAGCGGCCGTCCACGATGCGGTCGGGTTCGAGGCTCAGGTAGTTGCGGGCGCCGATATAGCGGTGCGATGTGCCCGGGAATTTGTACATCGCGGTTGTGATACCGCCTTCCAGTTGTTCAACCTTGTCGCCGACATGCTCGAGGTAGAACAGCGCCATCGCCGGTGGCGGCGGATGCACCACGCCGGACGAAGTCAGCTGGTGGATCGTGATCGGCTTGCCCTGGTATTGCTTCTGGTTTGACTCGATGGCGCCGATGGCGCCCACGTGCACGTCGCCGGAAAGAATGGTTACGCGGCCACCAGTTTGCTGGGACCATTCCTGCAGGCGGTGGATCATGCGCAGGCGCTCCCATTGGTGGGGGCGGCTAAGCCAGTGGTCCTTCAGGTCGTCTTCCAGTTCCTGCTGGCCGGGCAGGGCGCACAGCAGCATCTCCAGCGTGCTGAAGTCGGGGTGCACGACGGGGATGCTGGACATGATCAGCAGGTGCTTGCAGTCCTGCTGCCGCTCCAGCCAGGCATAGGCAGCGTCCCACGACTGCTGGCCCATGACCACGTCGGGCGTACGTTCGCTGCGCAGGTCGAGCACCAGCAGGCCGTAATCGCCGATGCGCACGGCCTTGCTGAAGCCGGGCTGCGCGGGCAACCGCATCGGGAGTTCATCATCCGCAACGCAGTGCTGCTGGAACAGCAGAAAGTAGTCGCGCGCAATATGGTAGATCGCCTTGAAAACGGGCGATTGCTGGAACTTGTCCGGGTATGAGCCCCAGCCATCGATGATGTCATGGTCGTCCCACATCATTACCGTGGGAACGCTGGCAAACATGCGCGCCACATGCGGATAGGCCCAGACCTTCAGGTAGTTCCCGAAAAAGAAATCGTCGATTTCGGTTTGCAGCGTTTTGGTGACGGGTTTGTTGGCGAGCTTCTTGTCGTTTGGCGCGGCGGCCCAGTCGTGCAGGGCTGTGGTAGTCCACATCGCATCGCTGTAAATCTGGTCGCCTCCCATCAGCAGCAGGTGGTAAGGGCGCTGCAGGTGGTTGCCATGCATCTTATTCCATACCGGGTCCTGTGGGATGTCCTTCATCTTCTTGTAATCGGAGAAGCCGTTGCAGGAGGTGTAGGCGCAGGTGGGGGCGCCGTCGCGCGCCGGAACGGTGAACGTAAAGGCTTGGCCGTCGACGATGTATTGGACCTGTTGCTCGCGCGTGGCATGCTGCTCGATGGTGAAGCGCCAACTTTCAACGGTATGCACGGCGCGCTTGTGCAAACGGCTGCGCAAACGGCGGGATGCTGCTGCCAGGGGACGCACTTCGGCCGCGGCGCCGGGCAGCACGGCTGCCGTTACTGCCGGCGCCAATTCGCCCGTCCAGACTACCAGTGCGCTGACTGTCCACATGCCGTCGTCACAGCCACAGAACTTCAAGATAGGTCCCAACACTACTGCCATTGCAATCCCCGCATCATTGATAAATAATTAAATAATAACTTAACGCAAGGGGTATCAATTGAAATCGCCTCGTAGCAGCCTGCGTCGCGGTCGAGCCAGGCCCGGGGCGCCGCGGCTGGAAACGTCCGATGCAACTCCGGTGGAAAAGCTGCTGGCAATGGGCGCGGCGGTGGTGCACATCCTGGCGGCCATGCTGTTCATGCCGCACCGGCTGGACGAAAAAATCAATGGTGCAACCGGCATCGAGCGTTCGCTGCCAAAGTTCTCCTTCCTGACCGTTTGCATTTTCAGTGCAGTCAAGGCTTGCAAGTATTTGTTGATGCTCTTCATCCTGGCCAACCTGGTGTGGATGCGGGGATGCGATCCCGTGACGCAGCAGGCGCTCGATATGCCGGACGTGACGCAGCACCTGAATATTCCGAGCCTGCAGGACATCTTGCTGATCGGCCTGCCGTCGGCATTGCTGATACTGGGCTTGCTGGTCATGCTGCGGGCCTTGTTGCGCCTGGCGATGCCCGTCGAGGCGGCGCGGCGCTTCTTCAATGTGGCCGTGTATATAGCGGGATTCGAATACCTTGTAGTGGCGTTGGCGCTGGCAGGTTCGCTGCCATTCCATACGCGCGCTAACAGGAACAGCTTACTGGAGCTGGTGCCTTTCTTCAGTTTTGGCGTGGTCCTGGTTTGGGGTGCCTTGCTGATGGCGATAACCGCCATGCGCGCGTCGCGGGTGCCGGGCAAGCCGCGGCGCTGGCATGTCAGCGGCCCGATGGGCATCGGTGCATTCTTGTTGATGTTGGTGTGGAATGGGGCCATTGTCGGTACGGTGCCTTTGCTGGCCTTTCCGCTTGCGGCGAACGCAATCAAGCCGGAACTTGAAAAGCCCGTCCTGACAGTGGCATTGCTGCATGCTTCGGCAACGCCGGGGCAAGCGCCACGATATACCGTGGCGTTAAGCAATCTTGGGCGCGAACATCGCTACCTGCTGCACACTGACCTGGCGGTATTGTTCGATGCCCTGAAACGGCCATTGGCGAGCTGCCAGGAGGGCCGGATGCTTAGTGGCAGGGTGGCGGAATGGAGCAACAGTACTGCAGCGGGGACCATGCTGGCGCCGGGTGAGGTTGTTCAGCTGAATATCGATCTGCTGCCTGCGGTGCAGCGCGACTGCGAGTTCCCTCCTTGGCGGGTGCCACAATCGGACGAGGAAGGCGGGCTGCGCGAGCTGCTCTCCAGCGGGGTATGGGACTATCCGGTTCCACAGCATTACCACGCGCGCCTTGCATTTGATGCGGTGAATGTGCAGACGGGTGTCAGGCGGAAACTGGTGGCCTTCCTGCTGGCGGAGCCTGGACGTGCTCCAGCTAACTGACGGCCTGCGGTGCGGGCTTTAGCCTGATGACATACTCTTTTCAGGGAGGCTGTCATGGGGAAGTATTTCTTGGCTTGGCTGTTGGGGGTGCCGGGGATTGTGCTGCTGCTGGTCTGGCTGTTTTTCAACTAGAACCGGAATAGCGGGGTCAGACCCAAGGGCCTGACCCCATTGACGCGGCGCTCGCGCGCCTTACATATTGCGGCGGTACTGGCCGCCGACTTCGAACAGCGCGGTCGTGATCTGTCCCAGCGAGCAGACGCGGGCTGCGTCCATCAGCTTGGCGAACACGTTTTCGTTGTCGATGGCCGCTTTTTGCAGCGCAGCCAGGGCGGCCGGTGCGACGTCCGCGTTGCGGGCGTGGAAGTCCGCCAGGCGGGACAGCTGCGATTGCTTTTCATCGTCGGTGGAACGGGCCAGCTCGATGGTGGCCGGGGCTTCGGAACCTTTCGGGTTGCGGAAGGTGTTCACGCCGATGATCGGCAGCGAGCCGTCGTGCTTCTTGTGCTCGTACAGCAGCGATTCCTCCTGGATCTTGCCGCGCTGGTAGCCGGTTTCCATCGCGCCCAGCACGCCGCCGCGTTCGGCAATGCGTTCGAATTCCTGCAGCACGGCCTCTTCCACCAGGTCGGTCAGCTCTTCGATGATGAAGGCGCCCTGGTTCGGGTTCTCGTTCTTTGCCAGGCCCCATTCGCGGTTGATGATCAGCTGGATCGCCAGTGCGCGGCGGACGGATTCGTCGGTCGGCGTGGTGATCGCTTCATCATAGGCGTTGGTGTGCAGCGAGTTGCAGTTGTCGTAGATCGCGATCAGCGCCTGCAGCGTGGTGCGGATGTCGTTGAAGTCGATTTCCTGCGCGTGCAGCGAGCGGCCGGAAGTCTGGATGTGGTACTTCAACTTCTGCGAGCGGTCGTTGGCGCCGTACTTCTCCTTCATCGTCACGGCCCAGATGCGGCGCGCCACGCGGCCCAGCACCGTATATTCCGGATCCATGCCGTTGGAGAAGAAGAACGACAGGTTCGGCGCGAAATCGTCGATGTGCATGCCGCGCGCCAGGTAGGCTTCCACGAACGTGAAGCCGTTGGACAGCGTGAAGGCCAGCTGCGAGATCGGGTTCGCGCCCGCTTCCGCAATGTGGTAGCCGGAGATCGACACCGAGTAGAAGTTGCGGACCTGGTGGTGTACGAAGTACTCCTGGATGTCGCCCATCACCTTCAGCGAGAACTCGGTCGAGAAGATGCAGGTGTTCTGGCCCTGGTCTTCCTTCAGGATGTCGGCCTGTACGGTGCCGCGCACGTTCATCAGCACCCAGTCCTTGATCTTCTGGTATTCGTCTTCGGACGGCTGGCGCTTGTTCTCGGTGACGAACTTCTCCACCTGCTGGTCGATGGCGGTGTTCATGAACATCGCCAGGATCGCAGGGGCAGGGCCGTTGATGGTCATCGACACGGAAGTGCTTGGGTTGCACAGGTCGAATCCGTCGTACAGCACCTTCATGTCGTCCAGGGTCGCGATGGACACGCCGGAGTTACCGATCTTGCCGTAGATGTCCGGACGGATCGCAGGGTCGGCGCCGTACAGGGTGACGGAGTCGAAGGCGGTCGACAGGCGCTTGGCGTCCATGCCGGTCGACACCAGCTTGAAGCGGCGATTGGTGCGGAATGCATCCCCTTCGCCCGCGAACATGCGGGTCGGGTCTTCGCCTTCACGTTTGAAGGCAAACACGCCGGCGGTGAAGGGGTAGGAGCCCGGCACATTTTCCAGCATGAGCCAGCGCAGCAGCTCGCCGTGGTCTTCGTACTTCGGCAGCGAAACCTTGCGGATCTTGGTGCCGGACAGGGTGTGCTGCACCAGGCCGGTGCGGATTTCCTTGTCGCGGATCTTCACCACGTATTCGTCGCCGGCGTAGGCTGCCTGCATGTCCGGCCATTGGGCCAGCAGCTTCTTGGCGCCGCCGTCCATGGCGTGGTCGCGCTCGATAATCAGGTCGTCGAAGTCCGCCACGGACTTGCCGGCCACCGCCATCATGCGTTTTGACTCCTGCAGCTGCTGGCGCTCGCGCGCCAGTTTGGCTTGCGCCTGGGTCTTCTTGTGGTAACCGCGCACGGTGTCGGAGATTTCGGCCAGGTAGCGTGCGCGCGCCGGCGGCACAATCACGTTCTTGCCGGAGCTGAAGCGCACGTCCATCGGGGCCAGCACGCCCTTGGTGGTCTTCAGGCCTTTGCCTGCCAACACTGGCAGCAAGCCCTGGTACAGGGCGGTCACGCCATCGTCATTGAAGCGGGATGCCTGGGTGCCGAATACCGGCATTTCTTCCGGACGCTTGCTCCACATTTCGCGGTTGCGCTGGTATTGCTTGGCCACGTCGCGCAGTGCATCCTGCGCGCCCTTGCGGTCGAATTTGTTGATCGCGATGAAGTCGGCGAAGTCCAGCATGTCGATCTTTTCCAGCTGCGAGGCGGCGCCGAATTCCGGCGTCATCACGTACATGGACACGTCAACGTGCGGCACGATCGCGGCATCGCCCTGGCCAATGCCGGAGGTTTCCACGATCACCAGGTCGAAGCCCGCCACCTTGCAGGCTGCGATCACGTCAGGCAGTGCCTGGGAAATTTCGGAACCGGCTTCGCGGGTTGCCAGGGAACGCATGAAGACGCGGGTCTTGCCGTTCCAGGGATTGATCGCGTTCATGCGGATACGGTCGCCCAGCAGCGCGCCGCCGGATTTGCGGCGCGACGGGTCGATGGAGATCACGGCGATGTTCAGCGCGTCGCCCTGGTCCAGGCGGATGCGGCGGATCAGTTCATCGGTCAGCGAGGATTTGCCCGCACCGCCGGTGCCGGTGATGCCCAGGGTGGGGGCGGTGGCCGCCTTCGACGCTGCCGCCAGTTCGGCGCGCAGCTTGTCGGAAGCCTTGCCGTTTTCCAGCGCGGTGATCAGCTGGGCCAGCGGACGGTGGCGCTGTTCGATGTCGCCGTCGCGGATGGCATCCAGCTGGGTCGGCGAGTAGGTGGACAGGTCGACGTCGCATTGCTGCACCATCCACTGGATCATGCCGACCAGGCCCATACGCTGGCCGTCTTCGGGGGAGAAGATGCGGGTCACGCCGTAGTCGTGCAGGTCCTTGATTTCGCTCGGTACGATCACGCCGCCGCCGCCGCCGAACACCTTGATGTGCGAGCCGCCGCGCTGGCGCAGCAGGTCGATCATGTACTTGAAGTATTCGACGTGGCCGCCCTGGTAGGAGGAGATGGCGATGCCTTGCACATCTTCGGTCAGGGCCGCGGTGACGACTTCGTCCACCGAGCGGTTGTGGCCCAGGTGGATCACTTCGGCGCCCTGCGATTGCAGGATGCGGCGCATGATGTTGATCGAGGCGTCGTGGCCGTCGAACAGGGACGCGGCGGTAACAAAGCGCACTTTGTTCGCGGTCTTGGCCTGCTCTGGCTCAGCGGAGAGTTTCTTGGCGTTGGCGAGGTCGTTCATGTTTTGTGTTCCTTGGAACGGGGGAATTTTGATTATATGACGTTTACGTTAACGTCAAGTCAAGCAAAACCGGTAAACCGGTGTCCGACCCGCAGGGTCAGACACCGGTCCAGCGGCCGTCGCGTCATCGGTGTCTGACCCTGCGGGTCAGACACCGGGGTAGCGGTTCAAGCAGCATGCGCCTGACCGCCGCTCTTGAAAGCAGCCATCATCTTCGCCTTAGCCATCTTGTACTCCGCCACAGCCTTTTCCTTCACATGGCCGAAGCCACGGATCTTCTCCGGCAGCGCAGCAATCGCCACCGCCTGTTCATGGTTTGCCGCCGACAGCCCGTCCAGAAGCTCAGCAATAACGCCGCGGAACTCGGTGATCAGCGCGCGTTCCATCTTACGCTCCTCGGTATAGCCGAAGATATCGAATGCCCCACCGCGCAAGCCCTTGAACTTGGCCAGCAGCTGGAACGCCTTCCACATCCACGAGCCATATTCCGCCTTCACCAGGTGGCCCTTGGCGTCCTTTTTCGCGAACAGCGGCGGCGCCAGGTTGAACTTCAGCGAGAAATCGCCTTCGAATTGGGACTTGAGTTGCTCCACGAAGCGTCCATCGGTGTACAGGCGCGCCACTTCATATTCATCTTTATAGGACATCAGCTTGAACAGCGACTTGGCGACCGCGGTCGACAGCTTGTTGCCCAGGCCCAGCAGGGTCTCTTTCGAGCGCACTTGCTGCACCAGGTCTTCATAGGTGGCGGCATACGCAGCATCCTGGTAAGCGGTCAGGAACTCGACGCGCTTCCTGATGATGGTCTCCAGCGACTGTGGCATCTGCACCACGACCGCCTGGGTCGGGGTCGCAGTCTTTTCCACGCGCTTGAAATCCACGGCGGCGCGGCGGCCCCACAGGAAGGAGCGCTTGTTCGATTCCACCGCCACGCCATTCAGTTCGATGGCGCGCAGCAGGGCTGCTTCGCTCAGCGGGATGCGGCCCTTCTGGAAGGCGTAACCCATCATGAACAGGTTGGAGGCAATCGAATCGCCCATCAGCGCGGTCGCCAGCCTGGTGGCGTTGATGAAGTCCACGGACTGTGCGCCGCCGACCGATTCGGTGATCAGCGCTTCCACGCTTTCGGCCGGGTACTGCCAATCGGCGTTCTGCGCGAAAGTGCCGGGCGGCTGCTCGTGCTGGTTGACGATGGCGAAGGTGCGGCCTGGGCGCATTTTCGAGACGGCGTCGTAGGCGCCGGAGGTCAGCATGTCGCAGCCCAGGATCAGGTCAGCCTCGCCGGTGGCAATACGCTGCGCGCGCAGGTGGGCCGGGGTCTTCGCCACTTTGACGTGGGAAGTCACGGAACCGTTCTTCTGCGACATGCCGGTCATGTCCAGCACGGACGCGCCTTTGCCTTCCAGGTGCGCGGCCATGCCCATCAGCGCGCCGACGGTAATCACGCCGGTGCCGCCGATACCGTTGATCAGGATGTTGTAGGGCTGCTCGATGCCTGGCAGTACCGGTGCCGGGATATCGCCCCAGTCGTCGTTCTTGGCGGTGCCGGTCCGGGTTTTCTTCAGCGTGCCGCCTTCGACGGTGACGAAGGAGGGGCAGAAGCCCTTGGTGCAGGAATAGTCCTTGTTGCAGCTCGACTGGTCGATGGTGCGCTTGCGGCCGAATTCAGTTTCCTTCGGCAGGATCGAGACGCAGTTGGACTGGATACCGCAGTCGCCGCAGCCTTCGCACACGGCTTCGTTGATGACCATGCGCTTGTTCGGGTCAGGGAACTCGCCTTTCTTGCGGCGGCGGCGTTTTTCGGCGGCGCAGGTCTGGTCGTAGATGATGACGGTGCAGCCCGGCAGCTCGCGCATTTCGCGCTGCACGGCGTCCATCTCCTTGCGGTCGTGCAGGGAAACGATGGAAGGCAGAGCCGAACGGTCGGTGTAGCGCGACAGGTCTTCGGTGACCAGGGCGATGCGCTTGATGCCTTCGGCCGCCATTTGCTGCGCGATCATCGGTACCGAGACGGTGCCGTCCACCGGCTGGCCGCCGGTCATTGCCACGGCGTCGTTGTACAGGATCTTGTAGGTGATGTTGACCTTGGCCGCCACGGCGGCGCGGATCGCCAGGTAGCCGGAATGGAAGTAGGTGCCGTCGCCCAGGTTCTGGAACACGTGCGGCACCTTGCTGAATGCAGCCTGGCCGATCCAGGGCGTGCCTTCGCCGCCCATATGGGTGGTCAGCTTGTTCATCTCGGGGTAGATCGAAGTCGCCATCACGTGGCAGCCGATGCCTGCGAGCGCGAACGAACCTTCCGGCACCTTGGTCGAGGTGTTGTGCGGGCAGCCGGAGCAGTAGAAGGCCGGGCGGAACGGGGTCTCGATGGCCTTCTTCAGTACCGCGTCCTTGGCTTCCAGGAAGCTCAGGCGCGCCTTGATCTGTTCCTGGATGCTGGCGTCGGCGATGTAGCGGGCGATGCGGCCGGCGATCACGCGCGCCACCTGCGACACGGAGAAGTCAGCTTTCGGCGGCAGCAGCCATTCGCCGCGCGGGGCCACCCACTCGCCCTTGTCGTCGAACTTGCCGATGATGTGCGGACGCACGTCGTCGCGCCAGTTGTACAGCTGCTCCTTCAACTGGTACTCGACGAACTGGCGCTTTTCCTCCACCACCAGGATCTCGTCCAGGCCCTGGGCGAACTCGCGCACCGAATCCGGCTCCAGCGGCCATGGCATCGAGACCTTGAACAGGCGCAGGCCAACCGTGGCCGCCATCGCTTCATCGATGCCCAGCTCTTCCAGCGCTTCCAGCACATCCAGGTAGGACTTGCCGGAGGCGATGATGCCCAGCTTGGCGTCCTTGGAGTCGATGGTGGTGTGATTCAGCTTGTTCTCGCGGGCGTAAGCCAGGGCCGCGTAGATTTTGTAGTCCTGCATCAGCGCTTCCTGGTTGCGCGCCTGCTGGCCCAGCGGGATGGAAGACAGGCGGGCATTCAGGCCGCCTTCCGGCATCACGAAGTCTTGCGGGAGCTTCACCTCAACGCGGAACGGGTCGGCATCGATCGAAGCGCTCGACTCCACGGTGTCGGCCAGCGCCTTAAAGGCAACGGCGCAACCGGAGAAGCGCGACATGGCCCAGCCATGGATGCCAAGGTCGATGTACTCCTGCACATTGCATGGATACAGCACCGGAATCATGCAGGCGGAGAAGATGTGGTCCGACTGGTGCGGCAGGGTGGAGGAGTAGGCGCCATGGTCGTCGCCGGCCACCAGCAGGATGCCGCCGTTTTTCGACGTGCCGGCATGGTTCATGTGTTTGAAGACGTCGCCGCAGCGGTCCACGCCCGGGCCCTTGCCGTACCACATGGCGAATACGCCGTCGTACTTGGCCGGGCCGATCAGGTCAACCTGCTGCGAGCCCCAGACGGCAGTCGCCGCCAGGTCCTCGTTCACGCCCGGCACAAATTGCACATTGTGCTGTTCCAGGTGCTTCTGGGCTTTCCACAGGGTCTCGTCCAGGCCGCCCAACGGCGAACCGCGGTAGCCGGAGATGAAACCGCCGGTGTGCAGGCCGTCGCGCGCGTCGCGCAGTTGTTGCATCATTGGCAAGCGCACCAGCGCCTGGATGCCGGACAGGAAAACTTTACCGGTGGTGGAAGTGAATTTGTCGTCGAGGCTGACGTCGTGTAGTACGGGCGAGTTGCTGCCGTCTGGCATGGTGGCTGTCTCCAAAATCATGATTCGGGTGCGTGCCTGGCACTGGTCGGCGCCGGGTAAGCGCGTCCTTGCCTAAGTCACAACGCCTGCGGGTGTGCAGGCCTTTTCAGCGGGGGAGTCTACGGTTTACTTTACGTATACGGAAATACGGTTTGGGGATGGGGGTATAAGAAAAAATGATGGCCAGGAGCATGTTCGCCGCGCTGGGAAGGCAAGGCTGAAGTTGACGGTGGGAAATGACGCAGGCATGATTTAGCAAATTTGCCATGCCGTTGAATGATGAGTAACTCCCTTTCCGAAGCCTCCCTGCGCCTGCGCGATGCCATCCGCGAAGCAACCGATGGCCTGGTCGAGCGCGACCAGTTGGCCGAACTGATGATCCTGGCCGCCGTTGCGCAGGAGCACTTGCTGGTGGTCGGCCCGCCGGGCACGGGAAAAAGCGCCGTGGTGCGCCGCGTCGCCCATAGCCTGGGCGGCAAGTATTTCGAATACCTGCTGGGCCGATTCACGGAGCCATCCGAGCTGTTTGGCCCGGTCAACCTGGCGCGTTTGCGCGAGGGCGTGGTCGAAACCGAAACGGCAGGCATGCTGCCGGAAGCGGAAATCGCCTTCCTGGACGAAGTCTTCCTGGGATCGACTGCCATCCTGAACACCTTGCTTGGCCTGCTCAACGAGCGCCAGTTCCGGCGCGGCCACACACAGATCAAGTGCCCGCTGCGCCTGTGCGTGGGCGCCGCCAACGGCCTGCCGGAGGACGAAGGCCTGTCGGCATTCGCCGACCGCTTCCTGCTGCATACCTTCGTTGACCCGGTGCCGGACAACCGCCTGGAAGATTTGCTGGCCGGGGGCTGGCAAGTCAACCGCCGCAGCGTCGTGCCGCGCGCCGAACTGGCTTCGCTGGACTTGCTGAACCGCGCCGTGCCGCAAGTCGACATGGCGCCGGCGCGGCCGGCCCTGGCCCACGCCATCCGCCTGCTGCGCGAAGCCAATATCCCGCTGTCGGATCGGCGCATCGTCAAATCGCAAAGCCTGATTGCCGCCGCCGCCGCCCTGGCCGGCCGCAGCGCTGCCAGCGTCGCCGACTTGTGGCCGCTGCTGTACGCGATCCCGACCGACGCGGGCCAGAAGAGCGCGCGCGAAGTACTGCGCGAAGTGTTGGCGCAAGCGCGCCATCCGCTGCTGCTGTCGGTCACGGAAAGCGCGGCGCAACATCCCGGAGCGCGCGTGGCGCGCCTGTTGGAGAGCGCGCAGGCCTTGCTGGACGAGGGTAAACCAGCGCCGGAGCGCGGGCAGGTGGAAGCCCTGCTACGCGAGATTGATGCAAACTTTGACGCCCGCAATATGCCGGCCGACCTGGCGCAGTGCCGTGCCCAGCTGGTTGGCACCATGAGCTGGGCCTGATGGCGATGCAATGGCTTGCGCAGGAGGCGGCACTGGCGCCGGCCGGCGCCGTGGCATGCGGCAGGGCGGCGCATGCCCTGCTGCGGCAGTTGCAGCTGCGTTCGGATGCACAACGCCAAGGCCTGCGCTTCGTCGCGACGGCCGACATGCTGGTGCTGCTTGGCGACGCCGGCCAACTGCCATGGGTCGACGGCATCCGCTACTGCGCGGCGTCGCCCGAGGCACCGATGCTGTGGCTGCCGACCCTGCTGCGCCCAGGCCTGCCGGTCGACCTGCTGCAGCACCGGCTGCTGCATGAGGCGGGACGCGGCCCGGTGTTGCTGTGGCCAGAACCATCCTGCTTCATGCCGCTCGATGCGGCCGCCCCGCTCGACGAGGCCGCGCTGCAGTGGCTGGCGGGAGTACTTTCGCCATGAAACTGCACCCGCAACTGATGCCATGGGCGCCGTGGCTAACCCTGTTCGATGCCGAGTTGGTGCAGCCGGTGGGCGAGCTGCTGCTGCGCCTGGCGCCCATGCTGGGTCCCCTGACCCGGGTCTCGGCACGCCAACAGGTCGAGCCGGGCGGCGTGGGCGATATCGTTCAACGCGGCAGCTACGAACGCCTGCTGTTGACGGAGTGGGCTTATGCCGACGTGGCACCGGAGGAATTCATCCGGCGCGCCGCCAATAATGAGCTGCTGTTCACCGGGCCGGAGCCGTCGACCAGCCAGCGTCCGTTGCGCAGTGTCGCCTTGTTCGATGCGGGCCCCTTGCAACTGGGTGAGGCGCGCCTGGTGCATATCGCCATGTTCGTCTTGCTTGCCCGGCGCGCCGAAGCGGCGGGCGCGGAGTTCCTTTGGGGCTGGCTGCATAAGCCCGGCGAGCTGCATGCTACGGGCGGCGAAGCAGGCATGACTGCGCTGCTGCGTGGCCGTACGTTGCTGGCTGCCGATGAAACGATGCTGGGACAATGGTCGCAGGCGCTGGGCGTACAGCAGGACGACTGCTGGCTGGTTGGGGCGCATGCCAGCAATTGCCCGCCGCAGGCACGTCATCGCGTCAGCATCGAACGCATGCTGCTGGAAGAAGGCCTGCAAGTCAGCGTGGTGCAGAAGGGGACGCGCCGCGAGGCCAGGCTCAACTTGCCTGCGCAGGATGCCTGCATCCGCCTGCTGCGCCATCCTTTCGAGCGCGCCGTGGCCAAGGCAACGACGCGCGGCTCGCATTTGAAACCGTCATTGAAATACCCGCCGCGGTTCAGCTCCCATCCAGGTTGGCTGGCGGTGACCATGATCGATGGCCGCACGACTTTTTACCGGGTGCCGCAGCGTCCGGGTGAGGCGGCCGGGAAGGCACGCGTGGTGAACAAGACCAGAGGAGAAATCCTGGCCGCCGGGGTCTACAAGAACTGCCAGGGAATGGTGGTGCTGGAGCAGGGCAAGCTGGCCTTCCGCGATTTTCCGGGGCCTTTGTTCAGCCGGAAAACCGCGCCGGTGGAGCGTCCGGATATGCGGCAATTCTCTGCGCCGCCAGGTGCCGGCCGTCTGCTCGAGGCGTTCCACTTTTTGACGGAGCGAGGCCATCGCGAATGGGTCTATGTTCTGGACTATGGCGGCAGGCTGGTGCGCTGGCAAAGGAGCGCGGGGCCGAATATCGAGACGCAGTTCGAAGTGGTGTCCGAGAACGTGGTCGGCGCCTGGCAGTTCGGAAAGACGCTGCGGTATGCCTATGTGGACAGGAAGTCCCTGGACACGACGGTTGTCGACCTCACCCCGTCCAGCGATCAACGCGTTGTTTACGATGTCTGGGGGGAGGCGGTATTGCGGGCCTGTTTCGCCCTCCATCTGTATGCTTTCCAGGAAGCGAACGGTGAAGGAATCTGGCGCGTCGGAGTGGACGGGGAATGGGCGCAGACCGTGATTGAAAACCAGGGTGAAGTGCTGGGATGTACCGATACGAAGCTGGAGACTTTCCCCGGCCTGCTGGTCTTGAGCAAGAACCGCTTCCGGATCGACTTCTGCGCGCGTAACGCGCATCACGTGCTGATCACGCTGCGCGAGCCTGCCGCCAAGGTCAGCTTCGACCCGATCAGCCGGCGTGTGGCCTGGATTGGTGCCAAATCGAATACCCTGACTGTGCAATGCATCGATGACGATGTGCCGCTGTTGACCGTGGTGCCATTGGGAGAGGGCGATGACGAATAAAGTCCGCCGTCCCGTCTTCGAGGGCAGCCAGTTGGTGCGGGCCATCTGGTTCGACTGCGCCATGCTGGGCGACGGCATGGCCCGCCAGCGCGTGCTGGCACACTGGGAGACCGGCGCCCACGTGTACAGCCTGCACGACGGCTACCTGCTTGTCCTGCCGCAGGCGCGCCGCACCGATTGCCGCCGGCTTTCCGGCCTGCCCTTGTGCGAGGAGGGTGGCCTGCTGGCCAGCGCCCCGCTGGCTATAGACGAACGTGCCGGCATTGCACCGGGCAGTGCCGTGATCGTGCAGGATGCCCGCCTGTTCTCCTTCGTCCTGGCGCCCGGCATGCGCCTTGAAGCATGGCGCTGGTTGGCACTGGATGGACTGGTCATGCGCGAGCCCTTGCGCATGCCGCTGCGCGCAGCGGCGAGCCAGATGCCCGGGAGGCCGGAAAGACCGGCAGAAGTGCGCGATATCCTGGACGGCGTTGCGCCGCCAAGTGCGGCGCGCGAGCGCTTCCTGGAACAAGCCCGCGCCGCCAGGCAGGGGAAGGGCAGCAGCATACGGAGAGGCGGCCAGGGCATGGGGACCGCCGCGAAGGCGGCGGCATCCGGTATTGCGCTCGCAGCCCTGGCTTTGCCCGGCGGGACCCTGGGGCTGCTGGGCGGCTTGCTGGGCGGGTTGCTGGGGCGCAGGTCCGGCGGCGGCCAGGGCAGCGGAGCTTCGAATGGCCGCGCGGCCAAAGCGGGCGCCGGGCCGGGCCCGCAGGCGCCCGACCGGCCCGGCCTCATGCGCCAGGTGCTGGACAAGCTGGCCATGCTGACCAAGGTCTCGGAACTGATGGGCATGCGCCAGGCCGCCTACTTGCGCAAGACGATGGACATGTTCGAAAAGGGCGACCTGCATGAGGCCCTGCGCCACGCCATCCCGCTTGACGCGAAAAATCCGCTGACACGCCATGCATTCGGCACGCCGCGCCGGCGCGGTAGCCTGGATATCACCGGCCCAAGCCATGGCGGGGCCGGAATCGGGCTGGACGACCAGACGCAGAATCATCTGCGCGAGATGTATCGCCGCGCCTTTGCTAACCTGGACCGGGAAGGAAAAATCGACGAAGCAGCCTTCGTTCTGGCCGAGTTGTTGCAGCAGGGGCAGGAAGCGGCAGACTACCTGGAGCGCAAGGAGCGCTTCAGGCAAGCCGCGCAGATGGCCGAGTCGATGGAGCTTGAGGCCGCGGTCGCCGTGCGCCTGTGGCTCAAGGCCGGCAATGTCGAACGTGCGCTGGCCCTGGCACGGCTGCACAACGCGTATGCCGAGGCCTTGGCCAGGCTGGAGCAGTCCGGCCATCCGCGCGCGGCGGAACTGCGCCTGCAATGGGCGGAAGACCTGGCCGCGCGCGGCTTGCTGGCGCAGGCTGTCGAGGCAATCTGGCCCTTGCCGGACCAGCGTGAAAGGGCACTGGAGTGGATTCGCATGGCGGAAGCAGCCGATGGCCACCTGGGCGTACTGATGCTGGTGCGGCGCCTGGCCCTCGATCCGGACAGCCTGGCCGGCAGTATGCCAGCCATCCAGTCCTTGTTGCGCGAGCAGGGCGAGGACGCCCAGGCCCGGCGCGTGCTGGCTGCCGAAAACCTGGCCATGCTCAAGCCGCATTCGCAGGCCACGCGCCGCCTTGGGCAGGAATTGCTGCGCGTCGTGCTGGCGGAACGCATGGCGAACCGCAATGCCCTGCGCCAGGATGTCATCCAGGGCCTGCTGGCGCTGGCGGAACATACCAGCCTGAAGGCGGACATGCCGCCCCTGAAACTGCCGCGGGACGCGGTCGGCCAGGCGGTCTGCCAACGCGGTGGGCCGCTGCAGAAGACGCTCGATGAGCGCGGATTGCTGCGCATCCACGATGCGCGCCGGCTGCCGGACGGCGGTTACCTGCTGGCGCTGGGCGAAGCAGGCGTGCTGCGCGTGCGCGCCGACGGCAGGCGGCTGGCGCACTTCCCGGCTCCGGCCAGCCACCTGGTGCTGGCCGCCAGCGGTGAAAAGGCGCTGGCCCTGGTGCGGCGCGACAGCAAGGTCCGCGTCAGCCGCCTCGACTTGCTGCAACGCCGCACCGCCGACTGGTTTTCGCAAGCGCTGCGCCACTGGGCGAGCGCTTATGACGGCGCCAGCTGGAGCGTGGTTGCCGGCGAGCGCCTGATCGCGTGCGATACCGCCAGCGCCGGATTCACGGCCTTGTGGCAGGTCGCCGACCTGCCGGGCGAAATCATCGGGTTGCAGGAAGAAGGCAATATCCAGGCCCTGCTGCTGCAGGGCGCCGACGGGATACAGCAATGGCGTTACGCCCTGCCGGCAAGGCGCCTGTTCCAACGCGACCTGTTCGATGTTCCGGCAGACGCGAGTTACATCCTGCCGAATGCGGCGGGCGATACGCCATTGTTCATGACACGCGGCGCACCGGGTTCCGTGCTGCAGGCGGGAAAACTGCTGGACTCCGAGACGATTCCGGCCACCGCCAGCGTTTGCCAAGGCCAAGGCCTGCTTCTGCTGCACGCGCAGGAAGCAAACGGCGACTGGCGCTGCACCGCCGTGGCGCTCAGCCAAAACAAGCGCGTGCTGGAAATCATGCTCCCGCGTGCCCAGGCCGGCGGCATAGCCCTGCAGGATGGGCACCTGCTGGCCTTCGACCAGAATGGCCGGCTGATCGACATCGACCTGAATACCAGCAATACCCGCACGCTGGTGCTAAGCTGAAAGCCTGCATGCTCCGCTGAGCCCGTGTCAACCTTGGGGTCAGACCCCAGGGTTGACACGGGCTCAGCCGAGTAGGCGGGCGCCGGGCCAGGCTTTGCGTTGGCAGAGGTCGGCGGCGACTTGCTGGGTCAGCGCGGCGATGGCGTTGGCGGCGTTGGTCAGGGGGATGTTGCGGGAAGCACACAGCACTACGGTGCGGCTGATGGCCGGACTGTCGATGCGCACGCTGCGCATCCGGCCGTGTTCGATTTCGGGCAGTACCGGGGCCACGGGCAGGATGGTGGCGCCCATGCCGGCCATGATGGCCGACTTCAGGATGGCGATCGAGTTGATTTCGATGACATTGCCAATTACCAGCCCGGCGGCGCGCGCCATGGCTTCGATGCGGGGCCGCACGCCATGTTGCAAGCCTGGCAAGATCAGCGTGGTGTTCAAGGCTTGTTGCAAGGTGACCGTGTCGCGGTCGGTGAACCATACCGCGTCGTGGCGGCAGATGAAACGCAGCTCTTCTTCCGCCAGGGGGGTGGCGGCAAACGGCGTCAGCTGGCCGTCGTCAAACAGCACGGCCAGGTTAACCCGCCCGCTTTTGAGCTGTTCTGCCAGGTTTCCGGTCAATTCTTCGGTCAACTGCAGCGTAATGTCGGGATATTGCTCGCGTGCGGCGGTCAGCAGCGGCAGGGCCAGGGCGCCGGAGATGCTGTGCGGCAGGCCCATGGTAACGCTGCCGGAAGGGCGCGCCGATTGGGTGACGGCGGAGCGGGCATCGGCCACCTGTTTCAGGATCGCCTGGGCATGGTCATAAAACACTTTGCCGGCATCGGTGCTGAGCACGCCCTGGGCACTGCGGTGCAGCAGCTGGGCCCCCAGTTCTTCTTCGAGCTGGCGCAGCTGCTGGGTCAGGGCGGGTTGTGCAACATGCAATACCAGTGCGGCGCGCGACAACGATCCGTGGTCGACGATGGCTACAAAGTAACGCAGTTGGCGAAGTTCCATATTCCCGTAGGATAACATTGTGTATACTTATTCTAACGTTCTTCACGCATTTACTTCGCGAGTCCCACCATGTTAAAGAAAGTCGATTCGGCGCAGTTAAAGGTCGGCATGTATATCCACGACCTGAGCTGTGACTGGATGACCCACCCGTTCGTGCGCAACCGCTTCGAGATTTCCAGCCAGGAGCAGATCCAGAAAATCATCCAGGCCGGCATCCATGACGTGGTCATCGATGCGTCCAAAGGGCTGGACGTGGAAGACGCGCCCTCGCTGGCCGAGGCCCAGGCCGCCACCGAGCGTGAAGTCGAAGCGATCGCCAAAGAGCCGTCGCGCATCATCCGCACCTCCCTGGGCGAGGAGTTGCAGCGCGCGGCGCAGATCCGCAGCCAGGCGGCCGGCGTGGTGCGCAATGTGATGGCCGATGCCCGTCTCGGCAAGGCGATCGAAATCGGCTCCGTCCAGCCGGTGGTGCAGAACATTACGGAATCCATCCTGCGCAACCCGGGCGCCTTGCTCGGCCTGCTGCGCATCAAGTCCAAGGACGATTACACCTTCCTGCATTCGGTCAGCGTGTGCGCGCTGCTGGTGGCTTTCGCCAATGCGCGCGGCATGGACCAGGACGTCATCCGCGAAGCCGGCCTCGGTGGCCTGCTGCACGATACCGGCAAGGCCCTGGTGCCGGATGCGATCCTGAACAAGCCGGGCCCGCTGACCGATGAAGAATTCGCCATCATCAAGAAGCACCCGATGGATGGCTTCAATATCCTGAAGCAATCGCCCGAGGTGCCGGCCCTGGCGCTGGACATTACGCTGCACCACCACGAGCGGCGCGACGGCACCGGCTACCCGGACAAGCTGGCCGGCGACGATATCAGCGAGATCGCGCAGATGGCGGCAATTGTCGACGTTTACGATGCCATCACCGCAGACCGCGTCTATCACAAGGGGTTGCCGGCCGCCGCCGCCCTGCGCAAGATCTACGAGTGGAGCAAGCACCATTTCAACCCGAAGCTGGTGCAGGAATTCATGCGCTGCGTCGGCATCTACCCGGTGGGCACGCTGGTGATGCTGGAGTCGGGCCGCCTCGGCGTGGTGGTCGAGCCGCACGAGAGCAACCTGCTGGCGCCCAAGGTGAACGTCTTCTTCAATACGAAGAATAATGTATACATCAAGCCGGAAACGGTCGACCTGTCGCGCGGCCTGGGCTTTGGCGGCGGCGACAAGATCGTCGGCCATGAATCGCCAGCGAAATGGCAGGTGGACCCGATGCGCTTCCTGACCCTGGCCTGAGCCAGAGCGTCAAAAGAATTCGGCGGTGTCGTTGGATTCGACGGTCTGCAGCTGGCCGCCGCTGACCAGCTCGTCGTAGTGGCAGGCCATGTTGCGGCCATGGCTCTTGGCGTAGTACAGGGCCTGGTCGGCGCGGCCAAGGATGATCACCGGCGCTTCATAGGCGCTGATGCTGACGAAGCCGACGCTCACCGTCACCTGCCCGACTTGCGGGAATTCGTGCTGTTCCACGTTCATGCGGAAGCGTTCGATGATCTTCTTGGCGTTATCCAGCGTCGAGGAGCGCAGCAGCACGACGAACTCCTCGCCGCCGAAACGGAACACGCGGTCCTGGGCGCGGAAGGACGATTGCAGCAGGTTGGCGATCAGGATCAGCACTTCGTCGCCGTACAAATGCCCGAATTTGTCGTTGACGGCCTTGAAATGGTCGACATCGACCACGGCCAGCCACTGCTTTTCCTGTTCCTGCGGGTTGCGGCGCTCCAGCCCGTCCGGCGGCACCGCCAGCACGTCGTGCTCGGCCGACGCCTGCAGCATCTTGGCCAGCTGGTCGTCGAAGGTCTTGCGGTTGAGCAGGCCGGTCAGCGAATCGCGTTCGCTGTAATCGAGCAGGTTCTGGAAATTGCGGTAGACGCTGACAATGCCACCGATGATGTGGATGGTGTCGCTGGTGTAAGGCGTCGGATTGATGATTTCCAGGCAAGTATCAGCCTTGTCGCCCATCCAGATCGGCAGCCAGAGTGTGTGCTCACCCTCGGGTGACATGTAGTCGGCACTCGATTCATGGTGGGCCAGGCAGCGCGCCAGGGCGGGAAAATTGCTGACCGGATCGCCCGGGATGGCCGGGTCCAGGTACTCCTCCATGCGCGCCGGGCGGCCTTGTTCGATCACGGCGCGCGCACGCACGTAAAGCTGGCCCCGTACATTGACGATGCTCAGCACGCGTGCCTGCGTGGCGGACGCCAGTTCCGCCACCGCCGAGATCACCGAGATGTCGAGCATCGCGTGATCGCGGTGGCCGGTCATGTCCACCATATGTTTCAGAAGGGAATCCATGTGAGTGTCCGGTAACTAGGCGCTCAGCGGCAAAGCAAGGGGCTTTCTAAAGAATAGCTGATCAGGATAAATCTTTTTTGTATTCTCGGCAATTAACTTTGCGCAATTTCATGCAAAACGCGACCTCATTGCAACACACTTCCCGCAGCTCCAGTTTGACATAGAACACCGCACAGCGAGAAAAAGTTCTGTGCGGAAAGCTTGCGCAATATCAACTTGCTCGTAGGAATGGCTCCTATAGTAAAGCCAATGATGCGCAGTCCAGGTGTCAGAGTTTTCCTAGCGAAGGAGTTCATCATGAAAGCACTTTCCGCAGTGAGGCGTTTCATCAGGGATGAGCGGGGCGTGACGGCAATCGAGTATGGCCTGATCGCTTCGCTCATTGCAATTGCAGTCGCCACGGCAATGACCAGCGTCTCGACCGAGCTGCAAGACGTCTTTGGCCGCGTGGTCACGGCACTGTCGCCTTGATGGGGTGGCTGGCGCCCGGCGGCGGCCGGGTTGCCAGCCTTTTCGCCATGAGCGGACTCGAAATCATCCTGCTGTGCCTGGTGCTCCAGGCGGCAGTGACGGACCTGGCCTGGCGCCGGATCCCCAATGTGCTGGTGGCGGCGGGCTTGCTGCTGGCGCTGGCCCTCCACTGGCGCCTGGGCGGCGCCGGCGCGCTGCTGGCGCAGGGACTGGGCGGCGCGGCGGTCGGCTTGCTGCTGTTCCTGCCCTTGTATGCCCTGGGCGGGATGGCGGCCGGCGACGTCAAGCTGGCGGCCATGGCAGCCAGCTTTCTCGGCCCCTGGCAGGCGCTGCAGCTTTCCGTGCTGAGCGCGCTGGCCGGCGGGGTGCTGGCCCTGTGCTGCCTGCAACTGGCCCGCTGGCGCGGCGGCAAGGCACAGGGCATGCCCTATGCCGTGGCGATCGCGGCCGGCACCCTGGCCACCGTTGCATTGGCGCATCGCTGACCTTTGTTCCGCCTCAATATCCACCGGGAAACCCATGGCTATCATCGTTTCCAACAGGAGGTCACCATGATCGATTTTGCAGACGATGAGCAGCCGCTGTTGCCAGCCCCGCCGCGCACGGTGCGCGACACCGGCCTGGAAGCGGCCATGCTGGCCGAACTGGCGGGCAAGGCCTTGCTGGGCGCGGGCAAATGCCATTTGTCGGTGCTGACCGGCCGCCTGCGGCTGTCGATCAATGTGCTGCGCGAGGTGCTGGACGGCCTGCAGGGTGAACAGCTGGTGGAAGTAGCCTGGCGTGGCGATTCCGATATCGACGTGCAATACCAGCTGACCGGCATCGGCCGCCAGCGCGCGGCGGAGTGGCTGGACCGCGCGCCCTACGTTGGCCCGGCGCCGGTGCCGCTCGAAGCCTGGCGTGCCCAGCTGCAGCGCCAGGCCCTGCAGCTGCCGCCGGTGCTGGCCGCCGACGTAGCCGGCGTGTTCGGCGACGATTGCCTGCCGCCGCGCATCCACGAATTGGTGGGCGCGGCCATGCATGCGGGGCGCTCGCTGTGCCTGTACGGGCCGTCCGGCAGCGGCAAGAGCACGCTGGCGCGCAAGCTGGGCCGCCTGCTGCAAGGCGTGGTGGCGGTGCCGTATGCGGTGGCGGTGGGCAATGCCATCATCCAGCTGCATGACGCGGCGGTGCACCTGGCGCCGCCGCCCTTGCCCGGCCGGCCATCCGGCGCCCGCGGCGGCGACATGCGCTGGCAGTTGTGCCAGCGCCCCGTGGTGCAGCTGGGCGCCGAGCTCGATGGCGCCATGCTGGACTTGCGCCATGATCCGGCTGGCGGTTGCTATCTGGCGCCGCCCCAGGTCAAGGCTTGCCACGGCTTGCTGATCATCGATGACCTGGGGCGCCAGCGCATGCCCGCGACTGCGCTGCTGAACCGCCTGGCGCAACTGCTCGATACCGGTACCGACCAGCTTGCGCTGCCTGGCGGCCATGCCTTCAGCGTGCCCTGCCAGGCCGTGCTGGCCTTTGCCACCAACCTGGCGCCGCAAACGCTGCTGGACGGTGCCGCGCTGCGCCGCATCGGCTACAAGGTCGCCCTGGGGCCGCTGCCCGAAGCCAGCTACCGCAGCCTGCTGCGCCAGCAATGCCGGGCGCGCGGCATCGAGGCCGATGAAGCGGCCCTGGCCTACCTGGTCGGCGAGCTGCACCGCGGCAGCGGCCAGCCCTTGCTGGCCAGCCTGCCGCGTGAAATCGTGGCGCGCGTCGCCGAATTTGCCGGCTTCGCCGGCACCGTGCCGAGCCTGAGCCCGGCCACGCTGGACCAGGCTTGGTCCAGCATGTTTGCCGATGGTGCCGTATGAAAAGCCGGCGCGCCCTGTTGATGCTGGGCCTGGCGATGGTGCTGGGACTGGCCGCCGTGCTGCTGGCGTCGCGCTGGCTGCGCCAGCCCGCTGCGTCCACCGTGCGCATCGCGGTGGCGGCTGCCGATGTCGGCCTGGGCCAGCGCCTGGCGCCGGAGATGGTGGCGCTGGCCGAATGGCCGGCCAGCAGCCTGCCGGCCGGCGCCCAGCACGAACCGGCGGCGCTGGCAGGCCGCGTGCTCAAGGCCAGCGTGCAGCGCGGCGAGCCGGTGACGGCAGCCAAGCTGGCGCCGGCCGGGACGCTGGGCGGCTTGTCGGCCCTGATTGCCGAAGGCAAGCGCGCCATCACGGTGCGCGTCAACGACGTGGTAGGGGTGGCCGGCTTTGCCTTGCCGGGCAACTTCGTCGACATCCTGGTGTATGCGCCGGCACAGAACAACGGCAGCAACGGCAGCGAAACCGGGCTGTCGAAGATCGTGCTGGAGCGCATCCTGGTACTGGCCGTGGCGCAGGAAGTGGCGCGCGACGACACCAAGCCGCGCGTGGTGAACGCCGTCACGCTGGAAGTCACGCCCGGCCAGGCCGAGCAGCTCGACCTGGCGCGCAGCGTCGGCACGCTGTCGCTGGTGCTGCGCAACCAGGTCGACCCGCAGCCCGGCGCCACGCCGGGGGCGACCCGCCACAGCGTGCTGGGCGCGGGCGCCGCCCCGGCGCCGGCAACGGCAGTCGCCGCAGCAATGCCGGCCGCCGCGCCGCGCCTGGCGCGGGCCGCCCTGCCGCCTTCGGCCGAGCCGGTGCGCTACTGCATCGGCGTCATCGATGGCAACCGCAGCAGCAAGGAATGCCTGTGAGGAGGCGCCATGCGATCGACCCTTATCCGTCTGCCGGCCGCGCTGGCCCTGTTGCTCCTTCCTGCCGCGCCGGCGCATAGCGACCAGCTGCGCTGCGCCGGTTCCCCTGCCGTTCCCGGCAAACTGGCGCTGGAACTCGGCAAGTCCACCCTGATGCGCCTGGCCGACCCGGTGAGCGGCCGCAGTATTGGCAATCCGCACGTGCTGCAGGCAACCCTGGTGGCGCCCGATACGCTGTACCTGGTGGGCGCGGAGATCGGCAGCACCAACCTGATCGTGCAGGGCAGGTCGGGCGCCTGCAGCGTAGTGGAGGTGGCGGTCGGGCTGGACGTCGCGCCGCTGCGTGCCAGCCTGGCGGAGCTGCTGCCGCTGGAACGCGCCATCAAGGTCAGCGCCGCGGCCGATGCCATCGTCCTGAGCGGCAGCGTGAGCGACGGCGCCACGCTGGCGCAAGTGCTGGACCTGGCGCAAGCCTTCGTACGCCAGGCCCCGCAGCCGCTGGCGCGCCGGGAAGGCGCTCCGGCGCCAGCCTCACCAGCGGGGCCGCGGCTGGTGAACCTGCTGTCGGTCAGCGCGCCGCAGCAGGTGAAGCTGGAAGTGAAAGTGGCGGAAGTGTCCAAGACCCTGCTCGACAAGCTGGAAGCGGGCCTGTCGCTGCGCCACGCCAGCGGCAGCTGGACCGCCATGGTGCTGGCCGATTTCCTGAGCGGCACGCTGGGCAGCGGCCTGGCGCTGACGAAGTCGAACGGCAGCAGCGTGCGGCTCGATGCGGAACGGCAGGATGGCCAGGTGCGCATCCTGGCCGAGCCGACGGTGATGGCCCTGAGCGGGCAGGAAGGCAACTTCCTCGCCGGCGGCAAGGTCATGGTGCCGGTGGCGCAGGAAAACAACCGCATCACGCTGGAGGAGAAGGAGTTCGGCGTCGGCCTGAAATTCACCCCCACCGTGCTGGCGGGCGGCCGCATCAACCTGAAAGTGGCGCCGGAAGTATCGGAGCTGTCGCGCGACGGCATCGGGGTCAGCAACGGCAGCTTCAGCGGGCGCGCCATCTTCCCGCTGATTACCACGCGCCGCGCCAGCACCACGGTACAGCTGCAGGACGGCCAGAGCTTTGCGATCGGCGGCCTGATCCGCCACACGCAGGTCAACAACATCAAGGGCGTTCCCTTGCTCAGCGAGATACCGGTGCTGGGCGCGCTGTTTCGCAGCAGCGATTTCCAGAACGACCGCAGCGAACTGCTGTTCGTGATCACGGCCCGCCTGGTCAAGCCGGAAGGCGAGGGCGCCGGCCTCGATGGCGCGGCGGCGGCGGCGGCCCAGGCGCAATACCGCAAGTCCTTCAGCGCGCCGGCAGCGGACGGCGGAGAGCGCAAATGAACCGCCAGCGCGAGCGCGGCTCGGTGCTGATGCTGACCGCCCTGGTGCTGCCGCTGGCGCTCGGCGTGTGCGGGCTGGCGCTGGAGCTGTCGATGGCCTTCCAGCGCCAGGGCCAGCTGCAGCAGGTGGCCGATTCGGCGGCGCTGAGCGCCGCGCACAAGCTCGATGGCACGGCAAGCGGGGTCGCCAGCGCGGTCTCGGCCGCACGCACCGCGGTGCAGGGCCGCCGTGTGCGCAGCGTCGGCCTGGTCGACTTGAATGCCGCCGTGCTGTCGTTTGCCGCCGATGCGGCCGGCCCCTGGCTGGACGCCGCTGCAGCGCAGGGAGCTCCCGGCGGACTGCGTTATGCGCGCGCCGACATGGCCGGGCAAGGCGAAGCGTTCACGGTGTTGCCGGTGGCTTTTGGCCGCCTGCTGGGCGGCAGCGACGCCACCACGGTGGGCGCGCGCGCCGTGGCCGGTCCGAACGGTGTGCGCGTGCTGCCCCTGGCCGTGTGTGCGCCGAGCAGCGTGCCCGTCGCCACGCGCTTCAACGGCGCCGGCCTGGACGAGCGCATCGAGTACGGCCTGCGCTTTGGCGTCACCTACAATCTGCTGGCGCTGAATCCGGCGGCGGGCGCCGCCAGCGGCGAATTCTTCCTGGTCGACCCGGCCAGCCCGCCGGGCGGCGTCGCGGCAGCGGCCAGCACCAGCGACAGCCAGGTGGCGCCGTTCATGTGCGTCGGCAAGCTGGCATACCCCTCGCTGGCCGGCGCGCTGCACCTGCGCCGCAACGGCAGCTTCGGCCTGTGGCAGCAGCTCAATTCGCGCTTTGGCAACTACAGCGGCAGCGATGCCTGCGACCCCTACACGGCGCCGCCGGACAGCAACGTGCGCGAGTACCGCGCCGCCCTGGCAAGCTGGATGAGCAGCAATCCGCCGCAGGCCTCGGCCGCCTCCAGCACCCCGGCCGCCGGCCGGCCCCTGATGACGGTTGCCGACGGCGCCTATCCCCTGCCGCCCGTGCCGCCGGCGCAGTACGGCACGCTGTGGGCATACGGCCCCGCCAGGCGCAGCAACAACAGTGTCTTCCTGTTCAACCATTGGAACAGCCTGTACCCGGCAGCGCCGGTCTTCAGCGCCACCGGCACCAGCTGGCCCGCCTCGGGGCCCTACAGCAATAACGGCTTCAAGACGCCGCCCGCCGGCTACCTGGGCCGCAAGGACCGGCGCCTGCTGTATGTACCCCTGCTGGCCTGCCCGCTGCCGGCCGGCGTCCATGTCGATGGCACGGTGCTGGCAGTGGCGCGCTTCTTCCTGGCGGCGCAGGCCTCGGCCGCCGAAGTGCCGGGCGAGTTCGCCGGCATCCTCAGCGAGAGAGAGCTGGCGGCGCTGGCGACCGACGTGGAGCTGCTGCGATGAAGCGCCTGCGCTGCCGCGGCGTTGCCGCCATCGAGGCCGCCCTGGTCATGGCCGTACTGGCGCCATTGCTGGTCCTGGCCCTGAATATCGGACGGCTGGCCATCAATGGCGCCGCCGTGGACCGCGCCGCCAGCAATGCCGCGCGCTTCCTGTCCACCGTGCCGCTCGAGATCCTGCGCGATGCCAGCCGGCGCGGCGTGGTGCTCGATAGCGCGCGTTCCCTGGTCGACCAGACGCTGGCCGCTGCCGCGGTCGACGTGCAGACGCTGAACGTGGAGTTCCTGTGCGATCCTGGCAATTGCAGCACGCTGCCGGCGAACTACACGCCGACCAAGATCGGCGTGCTGGTGAGCGTGGACAACCAGGCCATCGTGGATCTTGGCACCGAGCCGGTGCTGCTGTCGGTGTATGCGGAGGTCGGCCGTGACGACTAAGCCAGCCCGCCAGTGCGGCAACGCCACCATCGAATTCGGGATGGTCTGCCTGGTGTTCATGCCCTTGCTGTTCGCCATGTTCGAATACGGCCGCTTGCTCTTCCTGTGGAACACGCTGCCAGAAGTGACCCAGCGCGCGGCGCGTGCCGCGGCGATCACGGACTTCAGCGACCCGGCGGCCATGCAGGCGCTGCGCCAAGCGGCGCTGTTTGGCGGCGATGATGGCGCGCTGCCGCTGGCGCCCAACGTCAGCAGCGCCAATATCCGCATCGACTACCTGTGGCAAAGCGCCGCCGGCGAGCTGGCTCCGTTGCCCCTGCTGCCGGCCTGCCCGCTGGCCAACCGCATCAACTGCGCGCGCGATTCGCACGGCCCGGGCTGCATCAGCTTCGTGCGCGTGCGTTTGTGCGGCAGCGGCGCCGACTGCCCGGCGCTGGCATACACGGCACTGCTGCCGATGGTGCCGGTGCCGGAAACGATGCCGCCGGCCAGCGCGCTGGTCGCCGCCGAATCGCTTGGCTACACGCCGGGCCAGGCGCCTTGCCCCTGAACCTGCAAGCAAAGGAGGTCCCATGAAAGCGCTGTTGATCAGCAATGACGAGCGGCTGCAGGCGGAGCTGGCGGCCCAGGGCTCGGCGCGCCTGCCGGCGCTGGTGCTGACGGCCACCCGGCGCAACCTGCGCGATGCGGTCGAGCGCCTGCTGCCGCAGCCGCCGGAGCTGGTGCTGTTCGATGCCAGCGAGGTGGAGCCGGCGCAGGCCGAACAGCTGGAACCGCTGGCGCGGCACTATCCCGACGCCTCGTTCATCCTGCTCACGCGCGCGCCGCAGCACGAGCTGCTGATCCGCGCCATGCGCGTCGGCATGCGCGAAGTGCTGCAGCTGCCGCTGGTGCATCGCGCCCTGCACGAGGCGCTGGACCGGATCGAGATCGAGCGCGGCGTGACAGCGGTACGCGAGGGCAAGGCGCTGGCCTTCATCTCCTGCAAGGGCGGCAGCGGCGCCACCTTCCTGGCCACCAATTTCGGCTATGCGCTGGCGGCGCTGGCCGGGCGCAAGGTGCTGCTGCTCGACCTGCACGGCCAGTTCGGCGATGCCACGCTGTACGTGTCGGACCAGAAGCCGGCCATGACCCTGTCCGACATCTGCAGCCAGATCGGCCGGCTCGACCCGGCCTTCCTGGAATCGTGCCTGGTGCATGTGGCGCCCGGCTACGGCGTGCTGGCGGCAGCCGACGACCCGGCGCTGGCGACGCAGATGAAGCCGGACCACATCGATGCCATCCTGCGCGTGGCGCGCCAGCATTACGACTACGTGCTGCTGGATGTGGGGCGCCAGATCGATGCGCTGTCGCTGCGCGCACTGGACCAGGCCGACGCCATCTATCCGGTGCTGCAGCTGGCGCTGCCCGATATCCGCGACGGGCGCCGCCTGCTCGACATCTTCCGCTCGCTGGGCTACCCGCAGGAGCGCACGCGCCTGATCGTCAACCGCTACGAGAAAGGCGGCAAGCTGCGCCTGGCCGACCTGGAACAGGCCCTGGGCGCCGACGTGCTGCACACAGTGCCCAACGATTACCTGTCGGCCACCGATTCGGTCAACCAGGGCATCCCGCTGCTGCAGCTGGCGCGCAGCAGCCCGGTGGCGCGCAGCCTGGCGGAGCTGGTGGAGGCAGTGACCGAGCGCCGCCTGCCCGAGAGCAAGGGCTTGTTCGACCGGCTGTTCGGCCGCGCCGAAACTTCGATGGGAGATTGACATGAGCTTGCGAGAACGCCTGGCGCTGGGCGACGAAGGGCAGCAGGCGCCGAGCGCCCCGGCCATGGCCGACGGCGCCTACCAGGAGCTGAAGAAGTCGATGCACCAGATGATCCTGGAGCGCATCGACCTGGAGCGCCTGAAGCGCCTGACGCCCGAACAGTTCAAGCACGAACTGGCGCTGCTGGTGGCGCGCATCGTCGACGACGAGCGCATCGTGCTGAACCAGGGGGAGCGCCACAAGCTGGTGCTGGACATCCAGAACGAGATGCTGGGCTTCGGCCCGCTGGAGCCGCTGCTGGCCGATCCCGGCGTGTCGGACATCCTGGTCAATACCCACGCCCAGGTCTACGTCGAGCGCACCGGCCGGCTGGAGCTGACCGGCATCAGCTTCCACGACAATACGCACCTGATGAAGATCATCGAGAAGATCGTCTCGCGCGTGGGCCGGCGCGTCGATGAGTCGAGCCCGATGGTCGACGCGCGCCTGCCGGACGGGTCGCGCGTCAATGCCATCATTCCGCCGCTGGCCGTGGATGGGCCGATCCTGTCGATCCGCCGCTTCTCGGCGCAGCCGCTGTCGATAGAAAAGCTGCTGGAGTTCAAGAGCCTGACGCCGCCGATGGCGGAAGTGCTGAAGGCGCTGGGCCAGGCGCGCCTGAACGTACTCATTTCCGGCGGCACCGGCAGCGGCAAGACCACGCTGCTCAATGTGCTGTCCGGTTTCATCCCGGCCAGCGAGCGCATCGTCACCATCGAGGACGCGGCGGAGTTGCAGCTGCGCCAGCCGCACATCGTGCGCCTGGAAACGCGCTTGCCCAATGTGGAGGGCAAGGGCGAAGTGACGCAGCGCGCGCTGGTGCGCAATGCGCTGCGCATGCGGCCCGACCGCATCATCCTAGGCGAAGTGCGCGGCGCCGAAGCGATCGACATGCTACAGGCCATGAACACCGGCCACGAGGGCTCGTTTGCCACCATCCACGCCAACTCGCCGCGCGATGCGCTGTCGCGCCTGGAGAGCATGGTCGGCATGGCCGGCGCCAACCTGACACCGCGCACCGCACGCCAGCAGATCTGCTCCGCCATCACGGTGGTGATGCAGCTGTCGCGCCTGACCGACGGCACGCGCAAGCTGGTCAGCCTGCAGGAAGTTACCGGCATGGAGGGCGACACCGTTGCCATGCACGAGATCTTCCACTTCGAGCAGACCGGGGTGGACGCGCAAGGCAAGGTACAGGGGCATTACTACGCTACCGGTGTGCGGCCGCGTTTTGCCGAACGCCTGCGCATGTTCGGGGCGCCGGTGCCGGACAGCGTCTTCGATCCCGGCAAGGTATACGAGTAAGGAGGAGCTATGGACTTGGCCTGGACCGCATTTTCGGTGCTGCTGTTCGCCGCCGTGATCTGCCTGTGCGAAGCTGTGTGGCTGTGGTGGAGCAGCAGCCATGGCAACAGCGCGCAGCGCATCGCGCGCCGCCTGCGCCTGATGTCGGGACGCACCGACAGCGCAGGCGACAGCATCAGCATACTCAAGGAGCGCCGCTACGCCAGGGCGCCGGCGCTGGACGCGCTGTTGCGGCGCATGCCGTACATCGGTGCGCTGGACCGGCTGTTGCTGCAATCGGGCTTGCGCTGGCAGGTGGCGCGCTTCCTGCAAGTGCAGGGAGGCGCCGCGCTGGCGGGTGTGCTGGCGCCGGCCGCCCTGCATCTGCCGCCGCTGCCGTCGGTGCTGGTGTGCGTGCTGTCGCTGGCGGCGCCGGCCCTGGTGCTGCTGCGGGCGCGCGCGGCCCGCGTGCGCCGCATCGAGGCGCAATTGCCCGAAATGGCCGACTTCCTGGCGCGCGGCCTGCGCGCCGGCCACTCCTTTGCCAATGTGATGCAGATGGCGGGCGACGAGGTGGCCGATCCGCTGGGCAGCGAATTCCGCGCGACATACGAGGAGGTCAACTTCGGCGTCACCATGCAGGACGCGCTGCACAACCTGGCGGCGCGCGTGCCGCTGACGGATTTGCGCTACCTGGTGATCGCCGTGCTGATCCAGCGCGAATCGGGCGGCAACCTGGCCGAACTGCTGGACAACGTGTCGCGCATGACGCGTGCCCGCCTGCAGCTGCTGGCGCAGGTGCGGGTGATGTCGGCGGAGGGGCGCATGTCGGCCTGGGTGCTGACCCTGATGCCGCTCGGGCTGATGGCTGCGATGCAGGTGACCAACCCGAAATACAGCGCAGTCCTGTGGCAGGACCCCAACGGACAGCGCATGCTGTGGTATGGCGGCTGCGCCATCGTGGTCGGCATGTTGTGGATGCGCCAGGTGATCAAGGTACGCGTATGAACGCCGACCTTCACAGTATCCTGTTCCTGGTGCTGGTGTTTGCGCTGGTTGCCGGCCTGGCGCTGTGGGCCATGCTGGCGCTATCGGGCGGGCCGCTGCGCGAGCGCCTGAAGTCCTTCAGCGGCGCCGCCGAGGCAACGCCTGCTCCCGGACAAGGCGAGTGGATCGAAAAGGTGGCCCGGGTGGCGGAGCCATTCAGCCGTCTTTCCCTGCCTGAGGAGGGCTGGGAGCAGTCGGCCTTGCGCACGCGCTTCATGAATGCCGGCTGGCGCCATCCTGCCGCGCCAAAGCTGTACTTTGCGGCCAAGACCTTGCTGGCCCTGGCCCTGCCCGCGCTGGTGGCAACGCTGGCAGGGCGCAACGGCAAGCTGCTGCTGCTATTGTTTGCCAGCGCCGCCTTCGGCTACTACCTGCCGAACGGGGTGCTGGCGCGCCGCGCCGGATTGCGCCAGCGCGATATCTTCGAAAGCCTGCCCGATGCGCTGGACTTGCTGACCATTTGCGTCGAGGCCGGCCTGAGCATGGAGCGCGCCCTGGCCAAGGTCGCGGGGGAAATCCACATCAAGAGCCTGGCGCTGGCGCAGGAACTGCAGCTCGTGCTGATGGAGATGCGCTCCGGTTTTTCCAAGGAGCGGGCGCTGCGCAACCTGGCCCTGCGCAGCGGCGTGGAAGACGTGGACGCGCTGGTGGCGATGCTGGTGCAAGCGGAGCGCTTCGGCACCAGCATGGGCGACTCCTTGCGCGTGCATGCGGACAACCTGCGGCGCAAGCGGGCGGTGGTGGCGCAGGAGACGGCGGCCAAGGTGGCGCTGAAACTGCTCTTCCCGCTGATTTTCTGCATTTTCCCGGCCCTGATGATCGTCTTGCTGGGTCCGGCCTCGATCCAGATGAAAACCGTATTCCACCCTGTTGCGCAAAGCGCGCGTTAGGAGTTTGTCATGCGTAAGACGATCATCGCAGCCTGCATGGGAACGGCGGCGGCGTGCAGCATGCCTGTGCAGCCGCCGGCTCCCGCCACGCTGCAGGCGTCCGCCGCCGCCATGCCGCCGGCTCCCGCTGCGCTGGCCAGGGAGGGGCGCTACGAGGAAGCTATCGCGCTGCTGGAGGAACGCGCGCGGCGCGCCCCGGGCGCGGCCCTGCTCGGCGACCTTGCTTACGCATACTACCTCGGCGGACACCTGGAGCAGGCGCGGGCCGCACTGGAGCGCGCCTGTCTGCTGGCGCCCTCCAGCGCCGTTGCATGGGAGCGCCTGGCGGCGCTGCTGGAAACCATCGGCGACAGCGGCCGCGCGCTGGAAGCCATGCGCCATGCGCGCCTGCTGCGCGAGGCGGCGCCGGACTCCGAGGCCCAGGCCACATCCGGCGCCACGGCCGGGACCGGCTTTTGGCCGGCCGGCATGGCGCGGGTCGAGGTGCGGCAGCTCAGCGCCGGCCTGGTCGAAGTCGCACGGGTGGAGCGTGGCGCACGGGCCCCACATGGGGCGGAGGCGGCGCCGCCTGCCAGTGCGGCGCCGCTACCGATCGAGGTCAGCAACGGCAATGGCGTGCGCGGCATGGCTGCTGCAGTGGCGCAGCGCCTGCGCGCGGAAGGCCTGCAAGTGGTGCGCCTGACCAACACGATTCCCTTCAACGTGGCAGTGACGCGGGTCGAAATACGCGGCAGCGGCGCACCGCAACTGCGCATCGTTCTGGGCAAGGACGCGGGAATAAAAAAGCCGCCCGGGTTTAGCGGGCGGCAAGCACCGTGAAACAACTCACGAGTTGGTAGGGAGACGTTGGCTTCAGTTCCAGGACACGCTGCCAAGGCCGCGTGCGGTGGACTGGCGGTTGGCAGGCTTGCCGTACACCGTGGCCGAACCCATGCCGGAGAGGCGCAGGTTGGCGGAAGTTTTTGCATTGAAGGTGGCGCTGCCAAGGCCGGTCATGTCGGCATCCACGCTTTCGCTTTGCAGCTGTTTGGCATCGAGGCTGCCGATGCCGCCCAGCTTGGCGTTCAGTTGCTTGCTCTGGCCGGAGATCGCAATCTGGCCGGCGCCTTTCAGGTTCAGGTCCACCACCTCAGCCTGGGTATCGCTGACGGTCATGCTGCCCACGCCGCTCAGGCGTGCATCGACTTTCCTGAAGCGCGATGCCATGTTGACGGCGCCGGCGCCTTCCAGGGAGAGCCGGACTTCATCGCCGTCGAATCCCTTTACTTCGGCCGAACCCACGCCGGCGGAGACCAGTTCGCGCAATTGCGGCAGCGTCAGTTCCGCTTTCAGGTTGCGCGGACCGATGTGGATGCCGCGCATATTCTCGGTGCCGATGCGGATGGTGTCGCCGTTCTGGGTCACCGTGATCTTTTGCAGGTAGCGCTTGTCGCCGGACAGCACCAGTGCCGGTGCGCCTTGCTTCAGCTTCAGGTCTACCACGCCATCGAGCACTACTTTCACAGGCCGGCCGTCAACAGTGCGCGCTTCGGTGATGATGTCGTCCGCGCAGGCGGCGCCGCCTGCGGCGAACAGTACTGCGGTCATCATCGTGGCGGTGAAGAATTTTTTCATGACGGGCTCCGTGAAGGTTCGATCTCGTTCGAATTACAGTGCGGCTTTTTCAGCGGCGGTCAGGCGCTTGGCGGTGACGGTCACCACTGGCATGGCCGGCACTGCCGCCTTGGCGACTACGGCTGCCGGTGCGCTGTGTTTCAGCGGCGTGGAGGCGGTGGCGAAGCCGGTGGCGCCGATGACGGCGACTGCTGCGAGGAAGATGTATTCCATGTTTTTGGCGATGTTCATTTTGCTCTCCATTCGGTTGGGTTAAGTTCATTTCGCGTTTTGTTGATTGAACTATAGATATATGCGGTGTCCAGCACTACCGGCGTGCGACGAAATGCAGAAATGGCGACCTGAAATGCAGGAAAGCCGGTGTGACGAAGCCGGGCGCCTGCGTGACGGGGCCTGTCGGCCCCGGTGGAAAGGGCCGGTATACTGTCCAGCCATGAGAACCTTGCATTTCCTGCGTACCCTTGGCACCAGTTTGCTGGCATGGAGCGTCATCTGCGTTATCGGCGCCGCGTCCTCCTATGGCGCGCTGCTGCAGCGGGGCGCCAACCCCTCCTATTGGGAGCTGATCGGCGAATGGAGCGCCGCCCACGCGCTGATGGTTGTGTTCAGCGCCGTGCTGTACTTGGCACTGGAACGCTGGCCGCAGTCCCTGGCCAGCCCGCGCGCAATAGTACGCGCTTACCTGATGGTGCTGCTCCTGTTCCTGCCGCTGGAGTGCCTGTTCGTTTCGCTGCAGCAGGAGAGAAGCTTGTTCGCCATTTTCCTCGAGCTGACCTGGACCACCTTCACTTTCGTCACGGTGGCCGGCATCCGCATCTGGCAAATCCAGCGGGCGCGCGAGACCGACAACCTGACCTTGCGCCTGGAGCTGGAGCAGCAACGCCTGGCTGCGCTGCGCGGGCAGCTGGAGCCGCACTTCCTGTTCAACGCGCTGAACGCGGTCAGCGCGCTGGTACGCATGGATGACAAGGGCGCCACCCTGAGCGCGATCAGCCGCCTGAGCGGCCTGCTGCGCTACGCCCAGGCGGCCGGCTCGCGCGACTGGGTCACGCTGGCGGAAGAATTGCAATTCGTGCGCGATTACTTGTCGCTGCAGTCGATGCGCTACGGCGACCGCCTGCGCGTGTCGATCGAAGGCGACAGCGGCGCAGTGCTGGCGGCCGATTGCCCACCCCTGCTGCTGCAGCCGCTGGTGGAGAACGCGCTGCGCCACGATCTTGATTGCCACGACGGCGACAGCGACATCTTGCTGCGCTTCTCGGAACAGGGCAGCCTGCTGCGTATCCACGTCAGCAATCCGGTGCGCGAGGTATCGCCCAATCCCGGCATGGGAATGGGCTTGCGCAATATCGAGGCCCGCCTGCGCATTGCCTGTGGCAGGGGCGCCGTTCTGCGCACCGAGCGTGCAGGCGGACGCTTTGTCGCTGAAATCGACATGCCGATGTATTTCGCCTCATGAAGATCCGTGCCCTGATCGTTGACGACGAAGAGCCTGGCCGTATCAACCTGCGCTACGGCCTTGCACCCCACCCGGACTGGCAACTGGTCGGTGAATGTGCCAGCGCCGCGGCGGCGCGCGCAATCCTGGCCGGGCAGGAAGTGGATGTCGTCTTTCTCGATATCCAGATGCCGCAGGAGACCGGCCTGGCACTGGCACGCGAGCTGGCCCGGCGCGAAGAGCCGCCGCTGGTGATTTTCGCCACGGCGTACAACGAGCACGCGATTGAGGCGTTTGAAGTGCACGCACTGGACTACCTGCTCAAACCCTTCGACGACCAGCGCCTGGCGCAGGCGCTGGAGCGTGCTGCCGCCATGCTGCAGCAACGCCAGCGCGCGGCCTATGCCCAGGCCATGCGCGCCTTCGCGGAGCCGGCAGGGCCGCCTTACTTGCAGCAGCTGAACGTGCGCTCGGTCGGCCGCATCGAATGCGTGCAGGTGGACGAGGTGCTGTGGATCGAGGCGGCCGGCAATTACGTCGAGCTGCGCCTGGCGCAGCGGCGCGTGCTGCACCGGGTGCCGCTGGCGCGCCTGGAGCAGCACCTGGACCCGGCCGGCTTCCTGCGCGTGCACCGGCGCGCACTGGTGCGGGTTTCCGAGGTGGCCTCGCTGCAGCGCGACGCCGAGGGCGCCAGCCAGCTGGTCCTGCGCTGCGGCGACCGCGTGCCGGTCAGCGAGCGCCACCTGCCGGCGGTGAAGGCCCTGCTGGGCGCTTAAACCAGGGCCGCGATGGCCTTGCCCATGTCGGTGGTGGAGGCGTTGCCGCCCATGTCCGGCGTGCGTGGGCCCTGTACCAGCACCGTCTCGATCGCGCGCATGATGGTGTCGTGCGCCTGCGTGTAGCGGGCGTCGCCATTGCCGAGGAAGTCCAGCATCATGGCGCCGGACCAGATCATGGCGACCGGGTTGGCGATGTTCTTGCCGTAGATGTCCGGCGCCGAGCCGTGTACCGGCTCGAACAGGGACGGCAGGGTGCGTTCCGGATTCAGGTTGGCCGACGGGGCGATGCCGATGGTGCCGGCGCAGGCCGGGCCAAGGTCGCTCAGGATGTCGCCGAACAGGTTGGACGCCACCACCACGTCGAAGCGCTCAGGGCTCAGCACGAAGCGCGCCGCCAGGATGTCGACGTGGTACTGGTCCCAGCGCACTTCCGGGAAATTGGCCGCCATGGCTTTCACGCGCTCATCCCAGTACGGCATGCTGATGGCAATGCCGTTCGACTTGGTAGCGGAAGTCAGGTGCTTCTTCGGGCGCGATTGCGCCAGGTCGAAGGCGAACTGCAGGATGCGGTCGACGCCCTTGCGGGTGAACACGGCTTCCTGCAGCACGACCTCGCGCTCGGTATGCTCGAACAGGCGGCCGCCGACGGAGGAATACTCGCCCTCGGTGTTTTCGCGCACCACATAGAAATCGATATCGCCGGGTTGCTTCCCCGCCAGTGGGCAAGGCACGCCCGGCATCAGGCGCACGGGGCGCAGGTTCACATACTGGTCGAACTCGCGGCGGAACCTGATCAGCGAGCCCCACAGGGAAATATGGTCGGGCACAGCATCCGGCCAGCCGACGGCGCCGAAGTAGATCGCATCGAAGCCTTTCAACTGGTCGAACCAGTCGGCCGGCATCATCTGGCCGTGCTGCATGTAGTAGTCGCAGTTGGCCCATTCGAAGGTGGTGAATTCGAGCGGCAAGCCAAAGCGCGCCGCCGCGGCCTGCAGGGTGCGCAGGCCTTCCGGCATCACTTCCTTGCCGATGCCGTCGCCGGCGATGACTGCGATGCGATGCTGGCTCACGCTGCCTCCTGTTCCTCGACCGGGGCTGAGCGCATCCACTGCACCAGCGGCCAGGCGTCCTTGAAGGCGCCGGCGATCATGCCCAGCAGCTCGTCCGGCTTGTTCAGCGGCAGCTTCACTTCCTGGTAGACGAAGAAGCTTTTCAGCTTGATGAATTCAATGTGCTCATGCGCGGGATCGAAGCCTTTCGGCGGGCGCTGCAGCTTGTGTTCTTCGGTGATCGAGCCGTAGCGCGCTTTCAGCGCCTTGTTGTTCAGGGCCTTCTTGAAGCCCGCAGCGTCGTTGACCATGTGGTTGCGCAAGGCCTTCAGGCGGTGCGGCGGCGGGATGTATTCCCCGGCGCCGATGCCCAGCACGCCATCAGGACTGATCTGGAAATACCAGGTCGGGCCGCCGGCCATGCTGGGGCGGCGCATATCGTTGGGCGCAATGGCAGCCGAGAAGTGGGTCTTGTAGGGGCTCTTGTCGTGGGCAAAGCGCACGTCGCGGTTAATGCGGAACATGGCCTTCTTCGGGTTGCAGAACTTGACCTGGGCATCGAACTTGCCCAGCTCCGCGATTACCTGCGTCACCAGATCCAGGAATTCTTCGCGCAGGATGTCGTAGCGCGGCTTGTTCATCACAAACCAGGGGCGGTTGTTATTGTCGGACAGTTCCGTCAGGTAGCGGGTCAGGTCGCGCAGGTGCATTTTATTTTTTAGCGAGGGGGCGTTTGCCCACAGTGAGTTGGAGATCGCTTTCGCGGCTCTTGCGCAGGATGCGCATGGTCGACTGGCCGCCGGGCGAGAGCTGGGCGATCAGGTTCAGCATTTCATTGGTGTCCTTGACCGGCTTGCCGTCCACCGACAGCAGGATATCGCCCGGCCTCATGCCGGCCTTGTCGGCCGGGCCGTTGCGCACCACGCCGGCGATGATGGCGCCCGAATCGCGCTCCAGGCCGAAGCTGTGCGCCAGCTCCGGCGTGATTTCCTGCGATTCGACGCCGATCCAGCCGCGCACCACATGGCCATCTTTGATGATGGCGTCCAGCACATTGCGCGCCGTGCTGACCGGGATCGCGAAGCCGATGCCGACCGAGCCGCCGGTCTGGGAGTAGATGGCCGAATTGATCCCCAGCAGGTTGCCCTGGGTGTCGATCAGGGCCCCGCCCGAGTTGCCGAAGTTGATGGCGGCATCGGTCTGGATGAAATTCTCGAAATGGTTGATGTGCAGGTTGTTGCGGCCGAGGGCGGAGATGATGCCCATGGTGACGGTCTGGCCGACGCCAAACGGATTGCCGATGGCCAGCACCACGTCGCCCACCTTGGCCTGTTCCACCTGGCCCAGGGCCACCACCGGCAGCTTGTCCAGCGCGATGCGGATCACGGCCAGGTCGGTTTCCGGATCGGTGCCGACCATCCTGGCCGACGCCTTGCGTCCATCCGGCAGCACGACCTGGATTTCGTCGGCCGCTTCCACCACGTGGTAGTTGGTCAGGATATAGCCTTGCGGGCTGACGATGACGCCGGAACCGAGGCTGTTCTGGTCATCTTCCTCGTCGCGGTCGCCGAAAAAGCGCTTGAAGAACGGGTCGCGCGACAGCGGATGGCGCTTGCGCACCGCCTTGGTGGTCAGGATATTGACAACGGCCGGCATGGCGCGGCTGGCTGCTGCGCGGTAGGAGCCGGGGGAGGGCGGGGCGCCGGCATCGGCCAGCACCGCCGTGTGGGCCGCTGTCGGCACGGGCTTGGGCAGCACGGCCGGCCGCTGCACGGCCGTGTAGACAAGGAACAGTGCCAATGCGATGGTCACCGTTTGTGCAAACAATAACCAGAGTCTTCGCATGGCGGTCTTGCTACAAAATGGGCGTTAACTCCTATTTTCGCAAAGAATCGCGAATTTCGCGCAGGAGCACGATATCTTCCGAAGGTGGTGCAGGTTCCGCCGCCGCCGCGGCCGGCGCTTCGGCGCGGCGCAGCTTGGTCACCAGGCGGACCATCTGGAAGATCACGAAGGCCAGGATGATGAAGTTCAGCAAGATGGTGAAGAAATTGCCGTAGGCGATGACCGCCCCCAGTTTCTTTGCCTCGGCCAGGGCCAGATTGTGCGCCTGCCCGTTGAGAGGAATGTAATAGTTGGCGAAATCAAGGCCGCCCAGCAGCATGCCGATCGGCGGCATGATGACGTCGGTGACCAGGGAATCGACGATTTTGCCGAAGGCGGCACCGATGATGACACCGACCGCCAGGTCGATGACATTGCCCTTCATGGCAAATTCCTTAAATTCCTGCATCATTCCCATAACACACTCTCCCAAAAAAAGTATGGATTTGTATCAACTTTGCTGCAAATTCATGGAACACGCAAGAGGCGCAACATTGGGATGGATTAGCAAATTGCAAGGTTTTGCTTTAAATCGCATCTTCACTCCTTTATAATTTAAGGTTGCTAGAAGCTTTGTTAACAATAAAGATTTTGGATTTTTGACTGATTGGGGTTTGTATGAGTAACGAGAAGCAGGTCGATTCGAGCCGTCGCGGTCTCCTCGTCGCAACGTGTGCGGCAGGTGGTGTGGTCGGTTTGGGTGCAACTGGCGCCCTGGTAAGCACGTTCCAGCCCTCCGAGCGCGCGAAGGCAGCAGGTGCACCGGTGGAAGTGGATATCTCTACGCTGCAGCCGGGCGAAATGAAAACCGTTGAATGGCGCGGTAAGCCGGTATGGATCCTGAAGCGCACGCCAGAAATGGTGGCCTCGCTGCAGAAGACCGAAGGCGAGCTGGCCGATCCGAAATCCGAACGTACCCCTGACGAGCTGACGCCGGATTACGCCCGCAACCAGAACCGTTCCATCAAGCCTGAAATCCTGGTCGCCGTGGGCATCTGCTCCCACCTGGGCTGCTCCCCATCGAACAAATTCACCCCTGGCGCACAGCCTTCCCTGCCTGACGACTGGGCCGGCGGCTTCCTGTGCCCATGCCACGGTTCGACCTTCGACCTGGCTGGCCGCGTATTCAAGAACAAGCCTGCTCCGGACAACCTGCAAGTGCCGCGCCATATGTACCTGGGCGACAGCAAGCTGATCATCGGTAAAGACGAGAAAGGCGAGGCATAATCCATGGCCGCATTCAAGGAAACCAAATTCCCAGCCGACGCACCAGCCGCCAAAAAGCTGATGGGCTGGGTCGACGACCGCTTCCCTGCCACCAAGCTGTGGAACGACCAATGGGGCAAATACTACGCGCCCAAGAACTTCAACTTCTGGTACATCTTCGGTTCCCTGGCCATGCTGGTCCTGGTGCTGCAGATCGTTACCGGCATCTTCCTGACCATGCACTACAAGCCGGACGCCGGCCTGGCCTTCGCATCGGTCGAATACATCATGCGCGAAGTGCCGTGGGGCTGGCTGGTGCGTTATATGCACTCGACCGGCGCTTCGGCCTTCTTCATCATCGTGTACCTGCACATGACCCGCGGCCTGATGTACGGTTCCTACCGCAAGCCACGTGAACTGATCTGGCTGTTCGGTTTCGCCATCTTCCTGTGCCTGATGGCCGAGGCCTTCTTCGGCTACCTGCTGCCATGGGGCCAGATGTCGTACTGGGGCGCCCAGGTGATTGTGAACCTGTTTGGTGCAATCCCCCTGATCGGCCCTGACCTGTCGCTGTGGATCCGTGGCGACTACGTGGTGTCCGACGCCACCCTGAACCGCTTCTTCGCCTTCCACGTGATCGCCATCCCGCTGGTCCTGCTGGGCCTGGTGGCTGCGCACCTGATCGCGCTGCACGAAGTGGGCTCATCCAACCCGGACGGCATCGAAGTGAAAGAAAACCTGGGCCCGGACGGCCACCCGGTCGATTCCATCCCTTCGCACCCGTACTACACCGTGCACGACCTGTTCGGCGTGTCCGTGTTCCTGACCCTCTTCAGCGCCGTGGTGTTCTTCGCGCCTGAAATGGGCGGCTACTTCCTGGAGTACAACAACTTCCTGCCGGGCGATTCGATGAAGACCCCGCCGCACATTGCGCCAACCTGGTACTTCACCGCCTTCTACTCGGTGCTGCGTGCGACCACTTCCGACTTCCTGTGGGTGCTGATGGTTGGCATCGCCGCTTACACCGCCTTCCTGTGGGTGAAGTCCAAGCTGTCGAGCATGGTCAAGATCGCTGTCAGCGTGATTGCGCTGCTGATGATCATCGGCATGCTGCCAGGCGCGCTGGATGCGAAATTCTGGGGCGTAGTGTTCTTCGGCGGTTCCGTAGTGATCCTGGCTTTCCTGCCTTGGCTGGACCACTCGCCGGTGAAATCGATCCGTTATCGTCCTGACTGGCACAAGTATGTGTATGCAGGCCTGGCGATTGCCTTCGTTGCCCTGGGCTACCTGGGCACGCAGGCGCCAAGCCCGGTCGGCACCGTCGTCTCCCAGATTGCAACCCTGTACTACTTCGGCTTCTTCCTGCTGATGCCATGGTGGAGCGTAATGGGTACGTTCAAAAAAGTGCCGGACCGCGTCGTCTTCCACGCGCACTAATCGAACGACCGGAACGCTAAGCAAAGGACTAATACATGAATTTTCCTAAGAAACTGCTGGCCCTCCTGGCCCTGGTACCAGCTCTGGCTTTCGCAAGCGAAGGCGGCTTCCCGCTGGAGAAGGCACCGGACCGCTCGCACAATATGGCTGCCCTGCAAAACGGTGCCAAGCTGTTCGTGAACTACTGCCTGAACTGCCACAATGCCTCGTCCATGCGCTATAACCGCCTGCGCGACCTGGGCCTGAGCGAAGAGCAGATCAAAAACAACCTGTTGTTCACCGGCGAAAAAGTGGGCGAGATGATGACCACGGCCATGCCGGCCAAGGACGCCAAGGTCTGGTTCGGCACCGTGCCGCCTGACCTGTCCGTGATCTCCCGCGCCAAGGCGACGCCGTCCAATACCGGCAGCGATTACCTGTACACCTACCTGCGCACCTTCTACAAGGACGACAACCGCCCGACCGGCTTCAACAACATGGTGCTGCCGAACGCGGCCATGCCACACGTGCTGTGGGACCTGCAGGGCGTGCAGGCTGCCAAGTTTGAAGAAGTGGCCGACCCGCACGAACCGGGCAAGAAGATGCACAAGTTCGTCGGTTTCCAGCAAGTCACGAAGGGCACCATGAGCAAGCTGGAATATGACACCGCCGTGGCCGACATCGTTGGCTACATGGAATGGATGGCCGAGCCAGCCGCACAGAAGCGCAAGCAACTGGGCGTATGGGTCCTGATCTTCATGACGATCTTCGCCACCCTGGCATGGCGCCTGAACGCGTCGTACTGGAAAGAAGTTAAATAATTTGCGTGCGCCGGATTGCCGGCGCGTGTTTGCGCCGCCTGACACGTCGGGCGGCCCAACTGGGGTGAACCGTTCGCGGTCTCGCCCCCTTTGTTTCTAAGGAACTAGGAAAATGATGGTTCTCTACTCGGGCACTACCTGCCCATTCTCCCAGCGCTGCCGCCTGGTCCTGTTCGAAAAGGGCATGGACTTTGAAGTGCGCGATGTTGACCTGTTCAACAAGCCGGAAGACATTTCGACCATGAACCCGTATGGCCAGGTACCGATCCTGGTCGAGCGCGAACTGATCCTGTACGAATCGAATATCATCAATGAGTACATCGACGAGCGCTTCCCGCACCCGCAGCTGATGCCGGCCGACCCGCTGATGCGCGCCCGTGCCCGTCTGATGCTGTTCAACTTCGAGAAGGAGCTGTTCGTCCACGTGCACACGCTGGAAAGCGAGCGCAACAAGACGAACGACAAGAGCCACGACAAGGCCCGCGCAGAAATCCGCGACCGCCTGACCACGCTGGCTCCGCTGTTCCTGAAGAACAAGTACATGCTGGGCGACGAGTTCTCCATGCTGGACGTGGCCGTGGCACCGCTGCTGTGGCGCCTGGACCACTACGGCATCGAGCTGTCGAAGACCGCAGCGCCGCTGATGAAGTACGCCGAGCGCATCTTCTCGCGCCCTGCCTACATCGAAGCGCTGACTCCGTCCGAGAAAGTAATGCGCCGTTAATTGCGGCCCCGGCGGCGCGCCTTTGCTTGCAATGAGCGCGCCGCGCCATATAGTTTGAACATGTCAGAAATCTCCACCAAGCCCTATATGCTGCGCGCCATCTACGAATGGTGCACCGATTGCGGCTATACCCCCTACCTGGCGGTCAAGGTCGACGCAGCAACCCAGGTACCGATGGAATACGTGCGGAAGGGCGAAATCGTCCTCAATATCAGCTTCGGCGCCACTTCCGGCCTGAAGATGGATAATGACGCAATCCACTTCCACGCCCGCTTCGGCGGCGTGTCGCGCGAAATCTACGTACCGGTCAATAATGTGATGGCAATCTACGCCAACGAAAACGGACAGGGCATGGCGTTCGAGCCGTTGCTGGGCCAGGCGCCGGCAGCGAAAGCGCCAGCGCCGGTCGAGGAAATCGCGCCGGTTCCGACCCTGTCTTCCGTGCCCAGCGTCCCGGCGCCGCGCAGCGAAGACGACAATGGACCGGATGATGGCGGCGAACCGCCAAAGAAAGGTGGCCGTCCGACCCTCACTCGCATTAAATAGCGTATAATCGCGGCGACAGTTTTACAGCCGGCTTAGCTCATCAGGTAGAGCAGTTGATTTGTAATCATCAGGTGGCGGGTTCGAGTCCTGCAGCCGGCACCAGCATCCCAGAAGCCCAGCCCTCACCGGCTGGGCTTTTTCTTTTCGCGTTGCGCTTTGCTAAGCGGCCCGGGGAACGGGAGCAGCGGCATGGCGCCAAATGATGTGATCTAAGGAGAGCTTGCCGCCGCCTTGCGCGATCAGGGGCAGCAGCAAGGCGGCCCAACTCAGGTGGGTGGGCCAGGCTTGCGGGTAGACGAAAATTTCGATGACTGCGGTCATGGCAAGCAGGCCGAGGGCGGCGAAGCGCGTGAACAGGCCGGCCACCAGCAGCATCGGCAGGGCGTGTTCGGCAAAGGTGGCCAGCGGCGCCGCGAATTCGGGGGGCAGCAGCGGCAGCATGTACTCGTAGCGGAACAGGTCGATCGTCGAATCCTTCAGCGTGAACCAGCCTTCTACCTTGGTGCGGCCGGAGAGGAAGAAGATGGCGGCAATGGCGAGGCGCGCGGCGAGCAGTTGCACCGATGCGGGCAGCAGGCGCGCGGCAAGCGCTTGCAGCGCTGCGATGCGTGTCGAGATGGCGCCTGCCGAGGCGGCTGCGGCGGCTGGGGATTGGGCAAAGTTGGTGTTCATGGTGGTCTCCGTTTTGTCAGGTGTCAGGTGCGCCATTTGCCCTGGCGCGCGAGCGTGGCGGCGGCATCGGCAATTTGCTGCGGGGATGCGCCGCCGGCGAGGCCGATCGTCGGGACATTCATTGGCGCGGCAACGCCGTCTGCCAGTACCAGGCCGACCACGCGGCTGCGGCGCAGCTGCGCGGCAGCGCGTGCCGCCTGGGCGCCTTGGCCGATACCGATAAAGACTGCTTCCGGGATGTGCAGGCTGTCGATAAAGGCGAGCAGGTCCTGGCCGAGCGTAGCGGCATCGGCTTGGCGCAGTGTCGGGAGCAGAACCCGGTAGCCGTGGGAAGCCAGCAGCGACGCGGTTTCGGCGTGGTTTTCGATGCTGTCGGCGGGGCCGCGGGCGAGCAGGATGGGGCGGCCGGCGTCAGGTCCGGCGGCGTGGTAGCTGAGGGCTTGTTTTGCGGCTGCGACGGCGCGCAGCACTTCAGTGGCGCTGCGGCCCGGCAGCGCGGCGCCAGCGAGTGCTGGCGCGAATGCGAGGCTTACTGTTCCCGCCAGACCGCTGAGGGCGGAGAGCAGGAACAGGCGGCGGGTTTCATTCATTGTCAACTCCGGTAATGAGTTCACTGCCAAGCCAGTCGGCCAGCATGGCGCCGGCGCTGGCGATGCCTTGCTCTTCGCCGACACGTTCCACCAGCAATGTGCACAGGCCGACAAAGCTGCCGTCGCGCTGAAGCTGCGTCAGCGCGGCGTACTCGATTGCGTCGAGGGCGCGCAGGCAGGAGACGAAGCCGCGCCGCCAGACCAGCAGGCCGCTGGGCGCGGGCAGCATTTCACTTTCGGGCGAGCCGCCGTCGCGCAAGGCGAACCACAGGTCGGCAGAATTGGTGGTGGCGGTGCGCAGGTGCAGCGTAGGCGTCAGTTGCAGGCGGGCCTGATCCCAGTCGATGGCTGCCAATGCGTCGGCGGCGACTGGTGCGGCGTCCGGGCCGATGAATGCCTGGTCCAGTGCGTGTTCGATCCAGGCCAGTTCGTGCAGGTCGGGATTGTCGGGGAAGAGGGCTTGCAGCGTGTCGCAGAAATCGTCGGCGTAGGCGTCCAATGTCCAGGCATGGGGCGGGCGGCGCTTGATGTGGGCGGCGGCGGCGTGAAGGAAAGCTTCCTCGCCGATGAAGGCGCGCAGTTGCGGGTAGCTCTCTTCCAGGCAGCCGACAAGCTGTGCGCGGTAGTTGTTCTGGTAGACGGCACGGCCTGGGCCAGCCGGCACACCAGGAACCGGCGTTGAGGTGGCCAGCATGGTCTGGAAGTCGCCTTGGAGGTCAACGAGGTTCATGCTGCCTCCCTGTGGTTGGCGAGGTTGCGGGCGATATGCAGTTCGGCCAACAGCTCGGCCAGCGGTGGAATATCGCCATCGCGCTCGATCATGGTGGCGACAGGCCCGCAGCGGGCGATCGTCTGCTGGTATAGCGACCACACGGCGTCGTTGACGGCGCTGTCGTGCGTGTCGATCAGTAGGCCATCGCCTTGGCTGTGGCCGGCCAGGTGGATCTGGCACACGCGGTTCATCGGCACGCCGCGCAGGAATTCGAGCGGATCGAAGCCGTGGTTGCTGGCGCTGACGAAGACATTGTTCACGTCCAGCAGCAGGCCGCAGCCGGTGCGCTTGGCCATGGCGGAAATGAATTCCCACTCCGTCATGGTCGATTCAGCGTAAGTCAGGTAGCTCGAAGGATTTTCGACCAGCATGGTACGCCCCAGGGCTTCCTGTGCCTGATCAATGTTGTTGCAGATGATGTTGAGCGCCTCCTGCGTATAAGGCAGAGGCAACAGGTCGTGCGAATTGAAGCGGCCGATGCGCGACCAGCTCAGGTGGTCAGAGACGAACATCGGTTCGACCTCCCCGACCAGGGCGCACAGGCGGGCAAGGTAGTCCGGCCGCACGCCGTCGGCAGAACCGAGCGACATCGACACACCATGCAGCACCACGGGATATCGCTCGCGCACGCGGCGCAGGATATCGCGCGGCTGGCCGCCGGCGACCATGAAGTTCTCCGAGATCACTTCGACGAAATCCACCTCGACGTCGCCGTCGAGGAAATCGCGGTAGTGTTCGCGCCGCAGGCCGAGGCCGAAGCGATGTGCATACATGGTGTGCCTCCGTCCCTTGCTTATTTCTGCTCGGTCAGCGTGCCGCCCAGTGCCTTGCACTCGGACGGGGTTTTCACCAGCACGCCGTGGCCTTTGCACTGGTTCAGGCCTTTGCAGTCGTTCTTGGCAGTGGCGCACAGGCTGGTGCCCTTGCAGGTATTGATGCCGTAGCAGCGGGCCGGTTCTTCCTTCGCTTTTTCTGCGGCGAAGGATGGTGCCGACAGGGAAGCCAGGGCGATCAGGGCGGCGGCGCCGGCCAGGCCAGCACGGGTTTTGGTAGCGATGCTCATGATGAATCTCCTTTGGTTGGGTTGGGACTTACAGGACGCTGAGGGCAGCGTCTTCGATGACTTTCGCGACCGCTTCCGGCTGCGAAACTTGTACTGCATGGCTTGCTGCGATTTCAGTAACCTTGGCGCCGGCACGCTTGTACATCCAGCGCTGCAACTCCGGGTTCACCAGGCGGTCCTGGGTGGTGACGATGCCGAAGCTCGGCTTCTGGTGCCACATGGCCAACCAGCTTGGTGTCCCCATCAGCACATTACTGACCGGGACTTGCGAGGCCGCCATGAAATTGACGCGGTTCGGCGTCAGGTCGGCGGCCAGGTCGGCGCGGAAGCGTGCGGCATCGAAATACTGGAAGCCGCCGCGGTCCGGCTTCGGATCGCCGCTGGCGCCGGGCATCGACGACAGCAGCTGCTGCGAGGTTTCGCCGACTTCCGGCATCAGGCCAGCGACATACACCAGGCCTTTGACCTTGCTGCCGGTCGCCACGTTGGACATCACCGTGCCGCCGATCCCATTGCCGACCAGGAGCACATCACCGAACTGCTGGAAGATCGCCTTGCGGGTGATGGCAATGTCGTCGTCGAGCGAGGTATGCGGCAACTGGGCGACGCTGACCTTGTAGCCTTTCAGCGACAGGATGTCGTGCACCACGCGCCAGCTCGAAGCGTCGATGAATGCACCCGGCACGATCACGATGTTCTTTGCGATCGGCACCGGAGCTGTCGACGTCGCGGGCGCAGCGGCATGTGCTGCGCCCGCCAGGCCTGCAGCCAGCGCGACCGCGGTGGCAATTGCACGCTTCATCACTTCGCCTTCAGCGAGCCGTAGCCCTTGGGCGTCTTGATGGAGGTGCAGGTGCCTTTCTCTACCAGCACCCAGGCGTCACCCTGGTAATCGACTTTGGACGTGGCGGCGCACGAGGTGCCAGGGCCTGCGGCGCAGTCGTTCTGGCCGGCTTTCGCCACGCCGTAGCACTTCTCCATTTCCTTCTTGGGTTCCGCGGCGTGGGCGGCGGAGGTGCACAGTGCAATAGCCAGGGTGGCTGCGAGTCCTGCGTAGGTGGTTTTCATAATCTTGGTCTCCTTGGTTAAGGTGTGACCAGATTAAGGGGGGAGTGTGTATCGCTTGTGTCGGTGGCGTGGGAGGTTTTGGCAAGTTGTGTATCTGGCATGGCGCCAGATACACTGGGATACAAAAATGTCTACGGCAGGGGGCTGGCATCGACCGTTGGGGCCGCCCGCTTGCCGGGCGATAGAAGCTGGCGCCCTGCAAGCCGCCTGCGTTGCGCCAGTGGGCCAGGCCGTTGTTGTGTGACGCCGGCTATGCCGAGCCAACGCAAGCGAGATCGCGGCGTAGAATGGACGGCATGAGGCCAGACCTGCCACCCGACCAGCAATGGAAACTGATGCTGGGGAGTTTCATCCACGAGTTCTCGCGGCTGGAGGCGCACGTATTCATCCTGTGCGCGCGCAGCATCGGTACCGACCAGACCCGCAAGCTTACCTTTGGCAAGCGCCTGGACCGCATCAAGGCCAGCCTGAAACAGCAATCACCGCGGGCCAGCGAAGCCATGCTGGCGCTGCTGCGCGAAGCGCGCGGCTTGGCGGAGTTCCGCAATGCGCTGCTGCACGACACGGCATTCCACGGCATGGGCGGCAGCGCGCCGCAAATGGAAGAAATGGAAGCGCGCCAGCAGCAGCTTGAATTGCTGCTGGCGGCGCTGGCGCAGGCTTAGAGGCAGTTTCAAAATGGCCGTGGCGTTGTTGCGGCTCCTTGCCGTGCAGGCGCACTGTCTTCGTCGCCGCGCCTAGCCACGCCCATCTTGAAACGGCCTCTTAGCGGCGCAGGGCGGAAATGGCTTGCTCGATGCTTGCGCTGTCCAAGCGTTTGGCCAGCTTGCGGCCTTGCTCGCGCATGCGTTCGAACGCTTCGTCGAGTTCGGTCGTGCTTGGCTGCAGTGGCGCCAGCGAACGGGCCAGCTTGGGCAGGATGGCGCGGCGCAGGAAGCGTTCTCCCATCTGGCTCAATTGCCAGGCGACGGCGCCCAGGCTGAGGAAAAAGGCGATGATGAAACCGGTGTCCATGTTTTCCGGCGCCTGCTGGCGCAGCGCTGCCAGCACCAGTCCGCAAAACGCAAATGCCCCGCCGATCGTCCACCACACTTCGCGGTCGAGGCGCGTGGCCGCCTCGAACTCGTCGAGCGCATCGGCCTGCAGGCGCAGTGCGGCATCGAGCTGGCGGCGACGTTCCGACGCATCGATCAGCAACGGCGCCTCGCGCAGGCGCGCAGCGGCGGCAAGTGCATCGGCGTGGCGGATCGACAGATGGGGATTGGTCGTTTGCTCCAACTGCACCAGTGGCAGCTGCTCGGCGCTTAACTTGGTGTAGTGCCCGACTTCCATTGGCAGCACCATGCCGCAATCGCAGCAGGTGCGCTGGTATCCAGCCAGCTCGCCTTTGGTCAGGGTGATGTAGTACACGTGCCAGGCCATGCCGATTCGCTGCACCGAGAATGCGCGGGCTGCCCGGCATACCGGGCAGAAATCGGCGACGTAGCCGGCGTGGGTGTGGACGGCCTTCCTGCCCCAGACGAAGATCATGTGTGCCTATGGCGGTTGGCGCTGGCAAAGGCCGGCAGGGCGGCGGCCGCGCTGGCGACGATCAGGAATTTCATGTGTTATCTCCGGGGGCGGCAATGGCGTGCCGGTTCGCCCGGCCATTATAGGCGCCGTTAGCGGAGATTTTCCATAAGGACAAACCCTGAAGGAAGCCATCAAGCGGCGGCGATCATTATGCGACCGCTTTCTCTTCGTGCGGAGCATCGCGCAATTCACGACGCAAGATCTTGCCGACGTTGGACTTGGGCAGGCTGTCGCGGAACTCGATGTGCTTCGGCTTCTTATACGCGGTGAGCTGCTGCTTGCAGTAGTCCATCAGCTGCTCGCCGGTGAGCGAAGAGTCCCTGCGCACGACGAACAGCTTGACGGCCTCGCCCGAGTTGGCATCGGGTACGCCGATGCAGGCGCATTCCATGACCATCGGATGGGCTGCCACGACGCACTCCACTTCGGTCGGGTAGACGTTGAAGCCGGAGACCAGGATCATGTCCTTCTTGCGGTCGACAATGCGCACATAGCCCTGCTCATCCATGATGCCGATGTCGCCCGACTTGAAATATCCGGAAGGGGTCATGACGCTCGCGGTTTCACTCGGCCGCCGCCAGTAGCCGGCCATCACTTGCGGGCCGCGGATTGCGATTTCGCCCGGCTGGCCGAACGGCAGCGGCTTGCCGTCGTCGTCGAGGATCGCCACCTCGGTGGACGGCACAGGCAGGCCGATGGTGCCGCTGAAGCCTTGCTGGTCCGGGCGGCACAGCGTGGCCGTGGGCGAGGTTTCGGACAGGCCGTAGCCTTCCAGGATCGGGCTGCCGGTCAGCTTCAGCCAGCGCTCGCTGACCACCTGCTGCACCGCCATGCCGCCGCCGAGCGTAATGCGCAATCCGGAAAAATCGACCTTGGCCAGTTCGGGCTGGTTCAGCAAGGCATTGAACAAGGTGTTCACGCCCGGGAAGAAGTTGACGCGGTACTTGGCCAGTTCCTTCGCAAAGCCCGCCATGTCGCGCGGGTTCGGCACCAGCAGGTTCATCGCGCCCCAGCGCGCGCCCATCAGCATGCAGGCATTCAGCGCGAGGATGTGATACAGCGGCAGCGCGCACACCGTCACGACCTGCTTGCCATCGCGCTCCTTGAGCAATGCCGGCCCGGCCCAGGCATCGTTTTGCAGCATATTGGCAATCACATTGCGGTGAGTCAGCATGGCGCCTTTCGACAGGCCGGTGGTGCCTCCTGTGTATTGCAGGAAGGCGATGTCGTCGTGAGCCAGGTCGGGCTTGCGCAGCTCCTGAGCGGCGCCGGCGCGCAAGGCCGCGCGGAACGGCAGCGCATCCGGCAGGCTGAATGCGGGCACCAGTTTCTTCACGCTGCGCACGACAAAGTTGACCAGCGCGCCTTTGCCGAAACCCAGCATGTCGCCCATGCTGGCCACGACGATATGCTTGATCTGGGTGTGCGGCAGCACCTTCTCCAGCGTGGTGGCGAAGTTCTCGAGGATGAAGATCGCTTGCGCGCCGGAGTCGGCCAGCTGGTGTTCGAGCTCGCGCGCGGTATAGAGCGGATTAACGTTGACCACCGTGTAGCCCGCCCTCAGCACGGCCGCCACCGCGATCGGATACTGCAACACGTTGGGCATCATCACCGCGACACGCGCACCTTTGTGCAGGCCGCGCTGTTGCAGCCAGGCAGCCAGGTTGCGCGAATGGCGGTCCCACTCGCGATAACCCATGGTGCTGCCCATGCAGGCATAAGCCTTGCGTTCGGAGTAGCGGGAGAACGATTCCTCCAGCAGGTGCGGCAGGGAGCCATACAGCTCGGGATCGATGGTGGCGGGAATGCCATCGGGGTAGGACTTCAGCCAGGCTTGTTCAGCGCTCATGCAGTCTCCTCTCTCATGCGCATCAGGGCGTGCGTCTTGTCATCGGCGCCGGGGCCGGCCACCGTCTCGATTTGCTCGGGTTGCAGCTCGCGTCCATCGGCCGCGCGGATGCCGACGCCGGCCACCGGCAGGCCGGTGGCCTTTTCCACCATGGTCAGGCGCGCGCCGTCCGGATGCGGCGCCCATTGCTCGCCCCACAGGGTCATGGCCGCCAGGACGGGGGCGAGGGCGCGGCCCTTTTCCGTCAGGCGGTAATGGACGATGCGCGCGTCTTCGGCGGAGGGTTGGCGCAGCAGGATGCCGTTCCCGACCAGCTTCTCCAGCCGCCGCGCCAGGATGCTGGTGCTGATGCCGAGGTGGCGCTGGAAATCCTGGAAGCGGCTCATGCCGCAGAACGCGTTGCGCAAGATGACAAAAGTCCACCATTCGCCCACCTGTTCAAGGGTCTGGGCGATGGGGCAGTTCATCTCCACGAACGAATTCTTGCTCATGGATTGAATTTATTGCAATTACTTCGGTAACGCAAGCGAAATTTGCGTGTACCTCATTCCTGCTTGAAGACTTTGCCCGCCGCCATGACGAACGGCACCTGCTTCAGGACATTGACGTCCTTCAGCGGGTCGCCGTCGACGGCGATGATGTCGGCTGCCTTGCCCGCTTCCAGCGTCCCGGCCACGGCGGATACGCCCAGCAGGTCGGCGGCATTGACCGTGGCGGCTTTGATCGCTTCGGCCGGCGTCATGCCGAATTCCACCATGTACTCGAATTCGTCGGCATTGCGGCCGTGCCTGGACACGCCGGCATCGGTGCCGAACGCGATCTTCACGCCGCTCTTATGCGCCAGCTTGAAGGATTTGCCGGTAATGCCGATGCGCCACTTGATCTTTTCCAGAACGGCCGGTTCGTAGGCATTCGGATTGGCCGCCAGGCGCTCCTTGTAGCCGTTCACGGTCGACATGGTGGAGACGTAATAGGCGCCCGATTTCAGGAACAGCTTGACGCTGCCGTCGTCCAGCAAGGTGCCGTGTTCGATCGAATCGGCGCCCATGGCCAGCGCCAGGTCCACGCCATCCTTGCCGTGCGCGTGCACCGCCACCTTCTTGCCGTACAGGTGGGCGGTATCGATCAGGGCCCGGGCTTCGTCATCGAACATCTGCTTGTTGACGCCGGCGCCGATCTTGCTGTTTACGCCGCCCGTGGTGGCGATCTTGATCACGTCCACGCCGCGGCCGATTTGCCGGCGGATGGCCTTGCGGCATTCTTCCGCGCTGTCGCAGACGTTATCGGTGTGGATGGCTTCCTGCACCCAGTCGGCGTAGCCGAGGCGGCCGTCCATATGGCCGGAAGTGGTGGAGATGGGCGTGCCGGCATCGATGATGCGCGGGCCCCTGGCCCAGCCCTTGTTGATCGCGTCGCGCAGCGCCAGGGTAATGCCCTGGTCGCTGTCGCCCAGGTTGCGCACGGTGGTGAAGCCGGCATTGAGCGTTTTGCCGGCGTTCATTTCCGCTTCATACGCCCAGGCGGCAGCGCTGGTGGTCACGCCGGCCAGCGCCCCTTCCAGCCCGGCGCGGTCGGACACCAGGTGTACATGGCTGTCGATCAGGCCCGGCAGCACGAAGCGCTGGCGCAGGTCGATCACCCTGGCGCCCGGATAGCGCTCGGCGCCGACAAAGCCATCGAGCACGGCCTGGATCTTGCCGTCTTCCACCACCAGGGTCGAGTTGCCGCGCGGCGCTTGGCCTGGTTTGTCCAGCAGCGTGCCAGCCTGGATCAGGGTCGGCGCAGCGGCAGCGGCGCCGCAAGCGAAAGCGAATGCCGCAGCGACGGCGGCACGCAGGGAAAGGCAGGAGGGCATGGCATTCCTATCGTTGTGAAAGTTTAGGAATGTAGCACGCCGGATAACGCATGTGTTCCGCAGTGCAACACATCACACTGTTGTCATTTCCGCCAGTTATAGTTAGTCTGTTTGCACAATTACCAATCGTCAACGGAGGCGCAAGATGCAAAAACTGGGTGCGGAATTCTTTGGGACGTTCTGGCTGGTCCTGGGCGGTTGCGGCAGCGCGGTGCTGGCGGCGGCCTTCCCCGGCGTCGGGATTGGCCTGCACGGAGTGTCGCTGGCGTTTGGCCTGACGGTGCTGACCATGGCTTTCGCCATCGGGCATATTTCGGGCTGCCATTTGAATCCGGCGGTGTCGGTCGGCCTGTGGCTGGGTGGCCGCTTCCCGGCCAAGGACTTGCCGGGCTATATCGTGGCGCAAGTGCTGGGCGGCATTGCCGCAGGCGGCGTGCTGTACCTGATCGCCAGCGGCAAGGCCGGCTTTGACGTGGGCGCCGGCTTCGCTTCCAACGGCTACGGCGAGCACTCGCCAGGGGGCTACAGCCTGCTGGCGGCCCTGGTGACGGAAGTGGTGATGACCGCCTTCTTCCTGGTGGTGATCCTGGGCGCCACCGACAAGCGCGCACCGGCCGGCTTCGCCCCGATCGCCATCGGCCTGTGCCTGACACTGATCCACCTGATCTCGATTCCAGTCACCAACACCTCGGTCAACCCGGCCCGCAGCACCGGCGTGGCGCTGTACGTCGGGGGCTGGGCGGTGGCGCAGCTGTGGCTGTTCTGGATCGCACCGATCATCGGCGCCGGCATCGGCGCCGGCATCTACCGCTTCATTGGCGACGAACAGAAAGGATAAATGGGGTACGTCCCCATTTAAGCCGTGCTGCTATGATGGGGGCTATCCAGGGAGGGCATATGGCGCTACCACATGCATCGTCCGGGCAAGTGGTCCGGATTGGCCGCGAGGCCGGTGAAAGCTTGTCGCAGTTTTCTTCCATCGCATTGGCCAAGACGGAGCAGCTCGAATTGATCCGCATGACGGTGCCGGCCGGCCGCGCCTTGCCGGAACACGCGGTGCACGGCCAGATTACGCTGCAATGCCTGGAAGGGGAGGTGTCGTTCAATGCGCATGGCCGCACGACCATCCTGCGCGGGGGCGAACTGCTGTACCTGGAAGGCGGCGCGCCCCATTCCTTGCAGGCGAACGCCGACTCCCTGTTGCTGCTGACTATTTTGCTGCCGGATTGAAGCTCTCGTAGCGCGGGTCGCGCGCCAGCAGGCCCTGCACCAGGTCGGCTGGCTGCAGGCCGTCGAACAGCACGCTGGCGACGGCGTTGGTGATCGGCATTTCCACGCCGAGGCGGCGCGCCAGTTCGCGTACCGCTTTGGCGCAAGGCACGCCTTCGGCGACATGGCCCAGTTCCTTGACGACGGTTGCCAGCGTCTTGCCCTGCGCCAGGCCCAAGCCGACGCGGCGGTTGCGCGACAGGTCGCCGGTGCAGGTCAGGATCAGGTCGCCCATGCCGGTCAGGCCCATGAACGTCTCGACATTGCCGCCCAGCGCGGTGCCAAGGCGGGTGATCTCGGCCAGGCCGCGCGTAATCAGCGCGGCGCGGGCATTCAGGCCCAGGCCCATGCCGTCGGCCACGCCCGTGGCGATGGCCAGCACATTCTTCACGGCGCCGCCCACTTCCACGCCGACAATGTCTTCACTGCAGTAGACGCGCATGGTGCCGCCATGCACGGCGCCCACCACCAGTTCGCACAGCGCAGCATCGCTGGAAGCGATGGTCAGCGCGCACGGCAAGCCCTTGGCGACTTCCTGCGCGAACGAGGGACCGGACAGCGCGCCGGCCGGCACGCCTTCCCCCAGCACTTCGCGCGCGATCTGGTGCGGCAGCATGCCGGTGTCGTATTCGAAGCCTTTGCACAGCCAGACGATGTTCGGGATGGGCTTGCCTTTCAGCGCCTGCAGCAGCGGGCGCAGGCCGGCTACCGGACAGGCGGCGATCAGCAGGCCGTCCTGGCCCACGTGGGCAACGGCCGCGTCGAAGTCGGCGCTCACCTGCAGCGCCGGCGGGAAAGGATAGCCTTTCAGGTAATGCGTATTGTCGCGGGCGGCGGCCATGTCGGCCATCGCGGCGGCATTGCGGCCCCATAGCACCACGTCGTGGCGGGCGGCGACGGCAATGGCAACAGCGGTGCCCCAGGCGCCGGCGCCCAGCACGCTGATCTTGCGTTTTCCTTCTTGCAGCATCTTGCTCAATTACCCCAGATATCGTTGCTGCGCACGTAGCCGGCCAGGCCGTCGCGGTGTTTCACCCTGGTCCAGCCATTGGCGGCGGGTTCGGCCAGTTCCAGCAGCACGCCCTTGTCGGCGATGAAGACCACGGGCGCAGTATCGTCGGCCGCACCGCGCACCTTGGTATTGGCGGCGCGCACGATCACATTGCGTTGCTTGATGCTTAAGCCTTTGGCTTCAGTCCAGGCCAGGTCGCCGGCCATGTCGCGCACCTTGACCCATTCGCCATAGGTCAGCACGATTTCCAGCGGCGCGCCGGGCGGGACAATGTACTGCTTGGCGGCCCGGGTCGACGGGGCGCCGTACAGTACGGCAGGATTGGCGCCTACCGACCGGTAGTCGATAGCCTGGGCGCTGGCGCAGGCCAGCAGCGAGGCGGCGAGGGCGACAATTCGGCATAAATTCATCGATCAGAACCTTAAAAATGCGCAAAGGCCCACTGGGGCCTTTGCATGCGGGGGAACCGTGGTTCCCCATGATATCGCAGAAGTATTACTGTACGGTTGCCGAGCCTTCGACCTGGGTCGCGCCGGCTTCGGCAGCTTGCTGCTGGGCGATGGCTGCCAGGCGCTGCTGGTAGAACACTTCGAAGTTGATCTCGGCCAGGTGGATCGGAGGGAAACCGGCGCGGGTGATCATGTCGGCGATGTTCGAACGCAGGTATGGGTACACGATGTTCGGGCAGCCGATGCCCAGCAGTGGATCGAGCTGTTCGGCTGGAATGTTGCGGGCTTCGAAGATGCCGGCTTGCTTGCCTTCAACCAGGAAAGCGACTTTGTCCTTGACCTTGGCAGTCACGGTCACGGTCACGGTCGACTCGAAGATGCCTTCGGACAGCGGCTCAGCGCCAACGTCCAGTGCCACTTCGATCGAAGGGGCTTCCTGTTCCAGGAAAATAGCTGGGGAGTTAGGCTGTTCCAGCGACATGTCTTTCAGGTAGACGCGTTGGATTTGGAACACGGGTTGCAGGTTTTCTTCAGACATGGAACGCTTTCGTATCAGTTATATAGTTAATGCTTGTCCAGGCCACGGGGTCAGCCCAAGTCAAACGCGACGGCAATTGTAGCAAAACTAGCTTATTTTCCAACGTTTTGCCCGCTTGTCCGTTGTATTTGGGGGCGTTTAACCTTTTAACAAGGGGTCGAGGCCGCCCGCCTGGTCCAGGGCATACAAGTCGTCAAAACCGCCAACATGGGTGTCGCCGATATAGATCTGCGGGACAGTGCGGCGGCCGGTCTTTTCCATCATCAGCTGGCGCTGGGCCGGGTCGAGGTCGACGCGGATCTTGTTGATGGCGGTGACACCCTTGCTTTCCAGCAAACGTTCGGCGCGCACGCAATACGGGCACACCAGGGTGCTGTACATGGTAACGTTGGCAGTCATGGCAGCTCCTTTACTTTGTCAGCGGCAGGTTTTGCGACTTCCAGGCTTCGATCCCGCCTTCCATCACGACCACGTCGGAGAAACCGGACTTTTCCAGCATGCGGGCGGCGCTGAAGGCGCTGATCCCTTTATCGCATACCACCACCAGGGTCTTGTTTTTGAACTTGTCCAGTTCACCCATGCGGTTGCCCAGTTCGGCCAGCGGGATATGTTTGGAATCGATGATACGGCTTTCCGCCTTGTCCTTGGCGCGCACATCGAGGATGCCGGCCTTGCCGCGGTTGATCAGCAAGGTGACGGCGGCAGGCGAGGCTTTCTTGCCGCGCTGGGTCAGGACCGGGAACAGCAGGGCGCCGCCGGACAGGAGGACGATGGCGATCAGGAAAATATTGTCGATGATGAATTTCACGGTAATCCAATGGTTGAACTTAATCTGCGCATTATAAAATAGATGCTTGTTCGTGGCTTCGGCGGCGATTTTCACCCATTTCCAACTCTATTGTTATAGCTCTATGTATAAAATCGTATTCATGCGTCACGGCGAGTCCACCTGGAACCTGGAAAATCGCTTCACCGGCTGGACCGATGTCGACCTGACCGAAAAAGGCGTCAACGAAGCCAAATCTGCCGGCAAAATCCTGAAAGATGCCGGCTTCTCCTTCGACCTGTGCTACACCTCCGTGCTCAAGCGCGCCATCCGCACCCTGTGGCTGACGCTTGACGAGATGGATGAGATGTACGTGCCGATCAAGCATGACTGGCGCCTGAACGAACGGCATTACGGTGCCTTGCAAGGCCTGGACAAGGGCGAAACCGCCGCCAAGTTCGGCGACGCCCAGGTGCTGGTCTGGCGCCGCAGCTACGATATCCCGCCGCCAGCGCTGGAAGCCGGCGATGACCGCACGTCCTTCCATGACCCGCGCTACGCCGGCTTGCCCAAGGATGCCATCCCGCTCACCGAATGCCTGAAAGACACCGTGGCGCGCGTCATGCCGGCCTGGGACGAGGAAATCGCCCCGGCCATCAAGTCCGGCAAGCAAATCCTGATCTCGGCCCACGGCAACAGCCTGCGCGCCCTGATCAAGATGCTGGACGGCATCAGTGACGAGGCCATCGTCGGCCTCAACATCCCGAACGGCCAGCCCCTGGTGTACGAACTCGATGCCGACCTGAAGCCGATCAAGCATTACTACCTGGGCGACCCGGCCGCCATCGCTGCCGCGCAGGCTGCCGTGGCCAACCAGGGCAAGGCCAAGTAATTCCCGTGGCGTGGTATCCGACTCGCCGCGCCTGCCGCGGCGCCGCGCTGGCCCTGCTGCTGGCGCTGGGCGCCGTGCAGGGCGCCCATGCCGCCCGGGCCGCCAACAAGCCCAGCGAGCGCAGCAAGCAAAAGGCTGCCGCCGAGACGGAGCGGGCGGCGCTGGCGCGCAAGTTGGCCACCCTGAAGGCGGAAATCGGCAAGACCGAAAGCGCCAAGGAAGACGCGGCCGATACGCTGGCCGAGTCGGAGGAAGCCATTTCCGACGCCAACCGCACCCTGCGCGATCTGGCGGCGGAGCAATCCCAGCTCAACAGCAAGGTGGCCGAACTGGCTGCCGAGCAGTTGCGCCTGTCCGCCACCGTGGCAGCCCAGAAGCAGCAGCTGGCCAAGCTGCTGCGCGAGCAGTACGTGGCCGGCAATGAGGACCGCATCAAGCTGCTGCTGTCGGGCGATAATCCCAACCGCATCAACCGCGAACTGCAGTTAATGGCCTATGTGTCGCAGTCGCAGGCGCGCCTGCTCGAATCGCTGCGCGCCAACCTGAAAAAAGTCGAGGAAAACCAGGCCGAGGCCCAGAACGCCAAGCAGGAACTGGACGAAATCGCCGAGGAGGAACGCCAGCAGAAAGCCAAGCTGGAACAGGAAAAAGGCCGCCGCGCCGCAGCCCTGGCCAGCCTGTCCAAGAAACTGCTGGCACAGCGCAAGCAAGCCGGCCGCATGGAGCAGGATGCCCAGCGTCTCGATGCGCTGGTCGACCGGCTGAATAAGCTCATTGAAGAACAGGCGCGCATCGCCGCCGCCGAAAAAGCGCGCCAGGAAAAGCTGGCCGCCGAACGGGCCGCCAAGGCCAAGGCGGAGGCGGAAGCGCGCGCCCTGGCCCGCGCCAAGGCGCAGGCCGAGCGCGAGCGGCTGGCGCAGGAAGCGAAAAAAGCCGGCAAGCCGGCTCCCAGGACGCCACCGGCCGAAGACGAACCGAAGGTCGCCGCCAAGCCGGAACCTGCCGAGCAGCGCGACGAGAAGTCGCCGCGGCCATCCGAGGTGGCGCTGGCGCCCGTGGTGCCGGACGGGGTGTTTGCCAGGCTCAAAGGCGCGCTGCCGGCGCCGGTTTCGGGCAAGGTCGACAAGCGCTTCGGCAGCAAGAATGCCGACGGCGTGGCCTGGAAAGGCATGGTGGTGAAGGCGGCCGCCGGTGCCGACGTGCGCGCCGTTGCTGCCGGCCGCGTGGTGTACGCAACCTCGCTGCGCGGCTACGGCAATTTCATTATCATCGACCACGGCGGCCAGTACTGGAGCGGCTACGGCTACAACGAGTCTGTGCTGAAACGTGCCGGCGACGTGGTGAAAGCGGGCGAGGTGATCGCCACCGTCGGAAATACCGGCGGCTACGAAGAATCGGGTTTATACTTTGAGATGCGCCACCAGGGCAAGCCGATAGATCCGGCCGGGTGGGTCAAGTTCTAGCGGCGGAAAGCAATCAATGGGCAACAAAACGAAGAGTCTGGGCCTGGTCGGCCTTGGTATGGTGGCTGGCATAGCCGTCTCGATGCAGTTTTCCGCCCTGGCGCAAAAGGCTGCCACGCCTTTGCCGCTGGAAGAACTGCGCACCCTGTCCGAAGTTTTCAGCCTGATCAAATCCGACTACGTCGAACAGGTCGACGAGAAGAAGCTGCTGCAGGACGCCATCGCCGGCATGGTCTCTTCCCTCGACCCGCATTCCACCTATCTCGATAAGACCGCATTCAGGGAAATGCGCGAATCCATCCACGGCAAGTTTGTCGGCATCGGCATCGAAGTGGGCGTGGAAGACGGCAACATCAAGGTCGTGGCGCCGATCGAGGATTCGCCGGCCTGGCGCGCCGGCATCAAGGCGGGCGACCTGATTACCCGCCTGGACAACCAGCCGCTGAAAGGCCTGTCGCTGGACGAGGCAATCAAGAAAATGCGCGGCGAGCCCCGCACCAAGGTGGTGCTGACGGTTTCGCGCAAGGATGAAGAAAAGCCGTTGCTCGTTCCCATCGTGCGCGAAGAGATCCGCGTGCAAAGCGTGAAGGTGAAGATGGTGGAGCCGGACTACGCCTGGCTGCGCATCTCGCAATTCCAGGAGCCGACGGTGGAAGACATGGCGAAGAAGCTTAGCGCCCTGTATGCCAAGCACCCGAACATCAAGGGCCTGGTGCTGGACCTGCGCAACGACCCGGGCGGCGTGGTGCAGGGCGCCGTCGGCGTATCGGCCGCTTTCCTGCCGAAGGATGCACTGGTGGTGTCCACCGACGGCCAGCTGGCCGATTCCAAGCAGGCCTTCCATGCCACCTCGGCCAACTATTCCAGCCGCAGCGGCGGCGACCCGCTGGCCAAGCTGCCGGCGGCGCTGAAGACGGTGCCCATGGTGGTGCTGGTCAACGGCGGCTCCGCCTCCGCTTCCGAGATCGTGGCCGGCGCCCTGCAGGACTACAAGCGCGCCATCGTCATGGGCAGCCAGACTTTCGGCAAGGGCTCGGTGCAGACGCTGCGCCAGATCACCGCCGATTCGGCCGTCAAACTGACCACGGCGCGCTACTTTACGCCGAACGGCCGCGGCATCCAGGCCAAGGGCATCGTGCCCGACGTGCTGGTGGACGAAACGGCGGAGGGCGATGCGATCAACAGCCTGCGCCTGCGCGAAGCCGACCTGCAGAAGCACCTGGCCAACAGCGAAGGCGGGGAGGACAAGCAAGGCCGCATCCGCCGCGACGAGCTGGAAGAAGAACAGCGCCTGCTGGCCGCGGCGAAAAAGCAGAAGCCTTTCGAGTTGGGCGGCAAGGACGATTTCCAGCTGGAGCAGGCGCTGCGCCATTTCAAGGGCCTGCCGGTGAAGACGGCCGCCAGGCCTGAGCTGGCAGCGAAGTAGATGAACGACCAGCAGCTGCTGCGTTATTCGCGCCATATCCTGCTCGACGAAATCGGCATCGAGGGGCAGCAGGCGATTTTGCAGGGCAGGGCGCTGGTGATCGGTGCGGGCGGGCTCGGCTCGCCGGCGGCGCTCTACCTGGCATCGGCCGGCATCGGCCAGCTGACCATCGTCGACCACGACTGCGTCGACCTGACCAACCTGCAGCGCCAGATTGCGCACACCACGGAGCGTGTCGGACAGCCCAAGGCCGAATCGGCGCGCGCCACGCTGCACGCCATCAACCCTGAATGCCAGGTGAACGCCCTGGTCGAACGCGCCGACGATGCGCGCCTGGCGGCGCTGGTGGCGCAGCACGACGTGGTGCTCGATTGCACCGACAACTTCAAGACCCGCCATGCCGTCAACCGCGCCTGCGTCGCGCACCGCGTGCCCCTGGTATCCGGCGCCGTGATCCGTTTCGATGGCCAGGTCAGCGTGTTCGATACCCGTGTGTCCGGGCCGTGCTACTCCTGCCTGTTCCCGCAGGACCAGCCGTTCGAGGATGTGGCCTGTTCCACCATGGGTGTGTTTGCGCCGCTGGTGGGCGTGGTCGGCGCCATGCAGGCTGCCGAAGCGCTCAAGCTGGTGATGGGAATCGGCGAATCGCTGTCCGGCCGCCTGCTGCTGCTCGATGGATTGCGCATGGAATGGAACAGCATTAGCATCACCCGCAACGAGGCCTGTCCTGTGTGCGGGACACAACATCAATAATCAGGAGATCCACCAATGAAGCGAGTTTCCGCCGTCCTGGCACTGGCGATCGCAACTGCGTTCAGCGCGCAGGCAGCCGTCACCCAAACCACGCGCTACGTCATCATTTCCGAGAACAACGGCAAGCAGATGGGCGAGCAGGTGGTGGAAAGCCACGACGACGGCTTGACCAGGGTCCGCTACATTTACAAGGACAATGGCCGCGGCCCCGAGCTGACGGAGGAATTCCGCCTGGCCGAGGACGGCACCATGTCGTACTACCACTCCCGGGGCAATTCGACCTTTGGCGCCGTGGTGGACGAGAAATTCGAGCGCAAGGGCGGCAAGGCGCAATGGAAATCCACTACCGAGCAGGGCGCAAAAGACGTCAGCGGCCCGGCCGTGTACGTGGCGCTGAACGGCAGCTTCGAAGTGGATTCGCGCGCGATAGCCGCGCTGGCCCGGACGCCTTCGGCCAGCATCCCGCTGCTGCCCTCCGGCACCCTGAAGCAAGTGGTGCTCGATGAGGCGCAGGTGACCGGCCCCAAGGGGCAGTCGCAGCAAGTGCAGCTGGTGGCCCAGACCGGCCTCGGACTGAGCCCGAAATTCCTGTGGATCACCAAGGGCGCCAATCCCTCCCTGTTCGCAGTCGTCGAGCCGGGCACCTATGTGTTCGCCGTCGAGGGATGGCAGGACAACGGCAAGCTGCTGGCCGAGCGCCAGAAAGTCGCCGAAGCGAAGATGCTGAACGACATGGCCGCCAAGCTGCAGCACCCGCTGCAGGGCCTGACCGTGGTGAAGAATGCCCGCATCTTCGACAGCAACAAGGCCACCGTCGGCGCACCGTCCGACGTGTACGTGCTGCGCGGCCGCATCGCCGCCATCATGCCGGCCGGCTCGCCGTTGCGCGGCGCCGTCAACGAGATCGATGCCGGTGGCCGCATCATGCTGCCAGGCCTGTTCGACATGCACGGCCACATCGGCCGCTGGGAGGGCGCGCTGCATGTGGCGGCCGGCGTGACCACACTGCGCGACATGGGCAACGACAATGCCCAGCTGCAGATGATGATCGACGAAGTCGCCGACGGCGAGCTGCTGGCGCCGCAGATCGTGCCGACCGGCTTCCTGGAGGGCGAAAGCTCGTATTCCTCCAACGGCGGCTTCGTGGTGAAAACCCTGGAGCAATCCAGGCGCGCCATCGACTGGTACGCCGGGCATGGCTACCCGCAGCTCAAGATCTACAACTCCTTCCCGAAGGAGATCCTGAAGGATACCGTGGCGTACGCCCACTCGCGCGGCATGCGCGTCTCCGGCCACGTGCCGGCCGGCCTGCGCGCCCAGCAGGCGCTCGACGCCGGCTACGACGAGCTGCAGCACATCAACCAGGTCATGCTGAACTTCCTGTTCAAGCCCGGCGTGGAGACGCGCAGCCTGGAACGCTTCTACCTGCCGGCGGAAAAGGTGGCGGGCCTGGACTTCAATTCGAAGACGGTGAAAGACTTTGTCGCGACGCTGAAGAAAAAGCAGGTTGTGATCGACCCGACCCTGGCCACCTTCGCCTTCCTGAAGCAGAAGGACGGCGACGTCAACGAGCCGTGGGCGGCGGTGGAAGGCAATATGCCGCCCGACGTGGCGCGCGGCTTCCACGTCGGCACCATGAAAATCCCGGATGCGGCGACCCAGGCGCGCTACGAGAAGTCCTTCGCCAAGATGGTGCAGTTCGTCGGCATCCTGCACAAGGCAGGGGTGCCGATCGTGGCCGGCACCGACGACCTGGCGGGTTTCACCCTGCACTCGGAGCTGGCGCTGCTGGTGAAAGCCGGCCTGACCCCGGCCGAGGCGATCCAGGTGGCGACCCGCAACGGCGCCCGCTACACCCGCACCAGCGCCGACCGGGGCAGCATCGAGACCGGCAAGCTGGCCGACCTGGTGCTGGTCGACGGCGACCCGACCAGGAATATCGAAGACCTGCGCAAGGTAGCCGCCGTGATCACTCGCGGCCATGTGGTCTATCCTAAGGAAGTGGACGAGGCGCTGGGCATCAAGCCTTTCGTCGCCGACGCGCCGGCGGTGAAGCCGCTGGCGGCCGTGCCGTCCAATATCGCAGGTTCGAACGACGGAGTGTTGCGCCGCGCAGGCGCAATTGGCCGCAAGCACGATTGAATCACTTATACTGCCAGTTTAATTTTTAGTGAATCTTATGCAAAAACCAAGCAAACGCCGCTCCGGCGGTTTTACGCTGATCGAGATCATGGTGGTCGTCGTGATCATGGGCGTGCTGGCGGCACTGGTGCTGCCTAAGGTGCTGGACCGCGTGGGCCAGTCCAAGACTGCCGCTGCCAAGGTCGAAATCTCCACCATCATGCAGTCGCTGAAGATGTACAAGCTGGATAACCAGCGCTACCCGACCACGGAGCAGGGCCTGCAGGCCCTGATGGCCAAGCCGACAGCCGGCCCTGCGGCCAACGGCTGGAAGGCGCCGTACCTGGAAAAAATGCCGAAGGACCCTTGGGGCAACCCGTACCAGTTCCTGTCCCCGGGCGTAAAGGGGGAAATCGATGTGTTCTCGTATGGCGCCGACGGCCAGCCAGGCGGCAGCGGCGACGATGCTGATATCGGTTCCTGGGAAATCTGAGCGCGCGCCTGCGCATTCGGCAGGGTTCACGCTGATCGAGCTGCTGGTGGTGCTGGTCATCATCGGCATCACGCTCGGCCTGACCGTGATGAATGTCGCGCCGTCCCAGGCGCAAGCCATGCAGAAGGAAGCGCAGCGCATCGCGCTTTTGATGCAGCTGGCGCGCGATGAAGCCATCGTGCGCAACCGGCCGATCGCCTTCGAGGCGGGGCCGGACAGTTACCGCTTCCTGGTGCGTAACGACAAAACCTGGGAAACGCTGCCGCAGGACGACCTGCTGCGCGAACGCCCGTTCCAGTTCACCCCGATCACGCTGCTGCTGGACCCGCCGACCAATGTGCCGGGCAGCATGCGCATCGTGTTCGGCCGTGAGCCGGTCGACCGCCCATTCACGCTGACCATGGCCAGCGGCGATTTGCGCGCCATCATCCGCGCCGACGGCATCGGCCATTTCACGGTGGACTGAAGAATGCGGCAACGAGGCTTTACCCTGCTGGAAGTGCTGGTGGCGCTGCTGATAGTCTGCACCGCGCTGGGCGCCGCCTTGCGCGCCATGGGCAGCCTGACCCAGAACAGCGAAGGCCTGCGCACCAATATGATGGCCATCTGGTCGGCCGAGAACCGCATGGTGCAGGTGCGCCTGGCCAAGGTGTGGCCGGCGCCGGGCAAAACCACCTTCGAGTGCCCGCAAGCCGATTTCAATTTCATTTGTGAAGAAGCGGTGTTCACGCTGCCGAACCCGCGCATGCGCCGGATCGAGGTGAGCGTCTTCGAAGCGAGCGCACCGCAACGCCGCATCACATCGCTGAACCAACTGGTGCTGCAGGAATGAAGAACACGCGCGGCTTTACCCTGATTGAACTGCTGGTGGCGATCACCGTGCTGGCCATCGTGGCCGTGCTGGGCTGGCGCGGGCTGGATGGCATCGTGCGCTCGCGCGAGCAGCTGACGCGGAACATGGAACAGACGCGCGGCATCCAGCTCACCTTCGCCCAGATGCAGAGCGACCTGGAACAGATCGCCGACAAGCCGCTGCTGCGCGAGCGCCAGAACCTGCTGGCCGAAGCCAACCGCCTGGTCTTTGTCCGCACCGTGCTGGTCGAGAATGCGGCGTCGCAGCTGCAGGTGGTCAGCTACACCATCCGCGACGGCTTGCTGTCGCGTACCGAGTCGCGCGGTGCGCGCGACCTGATCGAACTGGACGCCCTGTGGACGGCCGCCCTGGAACAGTCGGGGCAGCAGGCCATGGTGGGCTTGCAGGCCGGTGTCAGCAGGATGGAGTTCCGGCTGTGGGAGGGCGGCGGCTGGCGGCAGCCGGGCAATGCCACGAGCGCGCCTGCCGAACCGAAGTGCGACGATGCCGACCCGAAATGCAAGGAGATCAAGGCCGCGCTGGCAAGCAAGGCGGAAGGCCCGACCGGGCTGGAAATCTCCTTGCAGATCCAGGGCCAGCCGGCGCCCCTGGTCAAAGTCTTCCTGCTGGGGTCCGTATGAAACGGCGCTTCCAGTCCCGCCAGCGCGGTGTCGCTGTTGTTACGGCGCTACTGTTAACCACCCTGGCCGTGACCATCGTGGCCAGCCTGTTCTGGCAGCAGCAGGTGCAGGTGCGCTCGATCGAAAACCAGCGCCTGCATTCGCAGACGCGCTGGATCGTGCGCTCGGGCCTTGATCTGGCCAGGCTTATCCTGCGCCAGGACATGCTGGACAGCCGTACCATGACGCGCGCCGACGGCCTGTGGGCCACGCCGCTGGCGGAAACCCGGCTCGACGATTTCGTCAAACGCGAAAAGATCGAAGGCGAAACTTTCGACGCGACCATTTCCGGGCAGAATTACGACGCCCAATCGCGCTACAATCTTGCGAATCTGGCCAGCACGACCGGGGCGGGCGGCATCAACAAGCGGCAGGTGGCGGTGTTTGCGCGCCTGCTGCAGATCCTGCAGCTCGATCCGGCGCTGGCCAAGGCCGTGGCGCTCCAGGTGGCGCGCAGCGAGGGCGCCGGCCTGCTGCAGCAGCCATCGGGAACCCCGCCGTCGCCGGAGGTCGAAGCGGTGCCGCCGGGCAGCGGCCAGCCGATGAAGATGCTGCGGGCGGAGGATTTGCTGTCGGTATCGGGCTTCGACCAGAAGGCGATCGACAAGCTGCGTGATCTGGTCGTTGTCCTGCCGGCTGCGACGCCAATCAACGTCAACACGGCGCCGGCGGAAGTGCTGGCGGCCCTGATCAACGGGTCGCTGTCGGAGGGGCAGAACCTGGTGCTGGCGCGCAAGCGCGCGCCCTTCCTCAATGTCGTCAACTTCAAGCAGAACGCGGGCAAGGCGCCGCTGCTGCAGGACAACGATATCGATTGCCGCAGCGACTACTTCCTGGTGATGAGCCGGGTGAAGCTGGATCGGGCGGAACTGGTGTCGTGGTCGCTGATCCATCGCGACCAGTACGGCACAAACGTGGTGTGGATACGGGAAATTTAAGGAATAGGGAAGGCCAGCTTTGACAACACTCTACATTCGGTATCCGGCCCGCGCCGCAGCCGCCGACAACGGCGTGCCGGCGAGCTGCCAGTTTGCGCTGGTGGGCGATGGCGGCAACGTGATGCAGCAGGGCGCCGGCGCGCTGGGCAACCTCGGCGAACTGGTATCGAGCGCGCGCCGCGTCGTGCTGCTGCTGGCCGCCGCCGATGTCTCGCTGCTGAAAGTCAAAATGCCGCCGCTGTCGGGCGCCCGCTTGAAGGCCGCCCTGCCCAACCTGGTGGAAGAACAGGTGCTGGGCGATCCGGCCGACTGTGTGCTGGCCCTGGCGCCCGCCAGCGGCGACAGCGACGAACGCGTGGTGGCCGTGGCCAACCGCGCCTGGCTGGAAGTGCTGGTCAAGGCGCTGGTGGCGCAAGGCGCGCACGGCGTCGCGGCGCTGCCGGTGCAACTGAGTTTGCCGCTGGCGCCGGGCAGCGTGTCGGCCGCCCTGGGCGTGGACGATGCCGGCCTGGAGCTGACCCTGCGCAGCGCCCCCAACGAAGGCCTGGGCCTGACCCTGCCCAATGCCGCCGAACCTGCGCTGCAGACCCTGCGCGCACTGGCCGGCGAAGCCCCGGTCACGCTGTACCTGGCCCCGGCCCAGCGCGCCGAGTATGCCGCGGCGGCGGCCAATGTGCCGGGCATCACGCTGGAGGAAGACAACTGGGCGCACCGCATCGCTGCCGCCAAAGCGGTGCCGTTCGACCTGGCCGCCGGCCTGGGCGCCGTCAGCGGCGCCACCGCCCGCGCCTGGGCGCGCTGGAAATGGCCGCTCCGCATCGCCGTGGCGGCGGTGCTGGTCAACATCGTCGGCATGAACTGGGAATGGCTGCGCCTCAAGCGCGAAGCCGACGCTGTGAAGCAGAACATGGTGCAGGTATTCCGCGCCGCCTACCCGAACCAGCCTGTCACCGGCGACCCGGCGGCGCAAATGCGCCGCAATATTGCCGTCGCGCGCGCCAGCAGCGGCGGCGGCACGGCCGACGAATTCACCAACATGAGCGCGCTCCTGGGCGAGGCGCTGGCCGTGCTGCCCAACCGCGAGGCGGTGGCGGGCATCGAATACAAGGAACGCAGCATGACGGTCAAATTCAAGCCGAACAGCGTCGACGCCAGCGCGCTGGCGCAGGTGCAGGCCGCGCTGGCACAGCGCAAGATGAGCGCCACCGAAAGCGGCCCGGGCGTGTGGCTGGTGAAGGCAGGGGGCAAGTGATGGCTAAGCTGAACGACACCATCAACGGCTATCGTGCTGCCGCCGCCACCTGGTGGGGCGCGCGCAACGAACAAGAGCAGCGCATGCTGACCATCGGCGCGATCGTGGTCGCCCTCGGCCTGGTGTGGGGCGTGCTGGTCGACCCGGCACTGAGCGGCCGCGCCAAACTGCAGAAAGAGCTGCCGCTGCTGAACCAGCAGGTGGCCGAATTGCAGGCGCTGTCCGGCGAGGCGGCCCAGTTGGCCGCCCAGCCGCCGGTCCAGCCACAGCCCCTGAGCAAGGAAGGTGTGGCGGCGCGGCTGCAGGCTGCCGGCCTGGCCACGCAAAACCTGGCGGTCACGGGCGATTACATTAAAGTGGAATTCAAGGGGGTGCCGTTCCCTGGTTTGGTGACCTGGCTCGATGCGATGCGCCGCGAGCAGCGTGTGCTCGTGCAGGAAGGCACCGTCACGCAGCAAGGACCGGCCGGTCAGGTGGATGCCAACCTGACCCTGCGCCAGGAGTCTTCCGCACAATGAAGCGCGCAGTATTGTGGTTGTTGGCGATTGTGCTCAGTGCCGGCCTGACCGTGCTGGTTTTTCTGCCTGCGAGCTGGATGGGGCAGGTGGTGGAAAGCCAGAGCGGCGGCCGTTTGACCCTGGGCGACGCGCAAGGTACGCTGTGGCGCGGTTCCGCCTTCATTGGCGGCGCCGCCAGCAGGGATGGCGCAGTCACGCCGCTGTTGCCGGGACGCTTCAGCTGGCGCCTGTCGCCGCTGGTGCTGTTCGGCAGCGTCGACCTGGAGCTGCAAAACCCGGATGCACTGACGCAGCCGGTATCGCTGCGCGGCGGCTGGAACAGCTGGGAAGTCAGCCCGGCAGCCCTGATGCTGCCGGCCGACGGCCTGGCAGGGCTGGGCGCGCCGCTGAATACGCTGGCCCCGAGCGGCCGCATGAAACTGTCCTGGTCTTCGCTGCAGCTGGCGCGTGCAGGGCAGGCGGTGGCGCTGAACGGGCGCACCACGCTGGAAATGCAGGACATGTCGTCGCGCCTGACGCCGGTCAAGCCTCTGGGCAGCTACCAGCTGGCCTTCGACTGGAAGGGCCAGCAAGCCGCGCTGGCGCTGCATTCGCAGCGCGGGCCGCTGCTGCTAAGCGGCACCGGGAAGTTCGAGCATGGCCGCCTGCAGTTTTCCGGCCAGGCGGAAGCGGCAACAGGATTTGAAGACCAGCTGGTCGGCCTTTTAAGCATGCTGGGCCAGCGCAAGCCAAACAGCGTTAAAAACGTCATTGCACTAGAGTTCCGATAATGAAAACACACACTGCTAGCCCAAACCCTTTCCCGGCACTGCGCCGACTGAGCGCTGCCGCGCTGCTGTGCTGTGCGCTGGCGCCTGCCGCCGCTCCGGTGCCGGCCTGGGCCCAGCCCAATGACGAAGCGGCGCTGAATTTCGTCGGCGCCGACATCGAATCGGTGATCAAGGCCGTCGGCCATTACACCAACATCACCTTCCTGATCGATCCGCGTGTCAAAGGCACGCTGACCCTGGTCTCGGAAAAATCCATCACCAAGTCGCAGGCCTTCCAGCTGCTGGCCTCCGCGCTGCGCCTGCAGGGCTATGCCATCGTCAGCGGCGACGGCTACGCCAAGGTGGTGCCGGAAGCGGAAGCCAAGCTGCAGGCCTCGCCGACCATCGTCGGCGGCCAGAAAAGCCCGCAGGGCGACCAGATCGTGACCCAGGTGTTCCACCTGAACCACGAGAACTCGGCCAACCTGGTGACCGTGCTGCGTCCCCTGATCACGCCCAACAACACCATCAATGCCAACCCCGGCAACAACACCCTGGTCATCACCGACTACTCGGACAACCTGAAGCGCCTGGCCAAGATCGTGGCCTCGCTCGACGCGCCGTCGTCGGCCGACCTGGATGTGGTGCCGGTGCGCTACGCCATCGCCAGCGACCTGGCGGCCATGATCAACAAGCTGATGGAGCCGGGCGCCGGCGGCGACTCCGGCCGCGTGACCCTGGTACCCGACCCGCGCACCAATTCGCTGGTGGTGCGCGCGCCGTCGGCGGCACGCGCCAACCTGGCCAAGTCCCTGATCTCGAAACTGGACCAGCCAACCGCGCAGGCCGGCAATGTGCACGTGGTCTACCTGAAAAACGCCGAAGCGACCAAGCTGGCGGAAACGCTGCGCTCCGTGGTGTCGGGCGACGGCGGCAGCAGCCAGTCCGGCAGCAATAGCGGCGGCCTGAATGCGCTGGGCGGCGCCGGCAGCGGCAACAGCCAGATGGGCCAGTCCGGCCTGGGCTCGTCCTCGCAATCGGGCACCGGCCAGGGCGGCCCGAGCAACCCGGCGCTGCAAAGCGGCAGCCGCAGCGGCTCGCAGGCTTCCGGTGCCGGCGGTTCGGCCGGCTTCATCCAGGCCGACGCCACCACCAATACCCTGATCATCACCGCGCCGGAGACCGTCTACCGCAACCTGCGCGCCGTGATCGACCAGCTCGACGTGCGCCGTGCCCAGGTTTATATCGAATCGATGATCGTCGAGGTCAATGCCAACAAGCTGTCCGAATTCGGCGTGCAATGGGCCGGCCTGAGCGGCAACGACGGCAGCACCTACCGCGTCGGTGGCGGCACCACGTACGACAGGGCCGGCAACAACAGCATGGTCAACCTGGCTGCGCTGATCGACGGCACCGACGGTGCGAAGCCGCCCGGTGGCGGCCTGACGCTGGGCATTTTCAAGCAGCTGGCAAACGGCAGGCTGGGCCTGGGCGCCGTGGCGCATGCGCTGGGCACCGATGGCGACAGCAATATCCTGTCGACGCCGAACATGCTCACGCTGGACAATGAAGTGGCCACCATCAAGGTCGGGCAGAATGTGCCGATCGTGACCGGCTCGTTCACCACCACATCCGGCACCAACAATAATCCGTTCCAGACCGTCGACCGCAAGGATATCGGCATCACCTTGAAGGTGCGGCCGCAGATTTCCGAAGGGGGCACCATCAAGCTGGCGATCTACAACGAAAGCTCGAGCATCGACGACGTCACCAATAACGCCGGCCTGATCCTCAAGAACCGCGTCATCGAAACCAATATCATCGCCGACGACGGCCAGATCCTGGTGCTCGGCGGCCTGATCCAGGACGATTCCAACGACGGCGTCGACAAGGTGCCGGGCCTGGGCGACATTCCGCTGATCGGCCATTTGTTCAAGTACCAGAAGCGCGAACGCAAGAAGACCAACCTCATGGTCTTCCTGCGGCCGGTGGTGGTGCGCAACCGCGAGCAGGGCATGAGCCTGACTGCCGACCGCTACGACTTCATGCGGGCGACCCAGCGTGCGGCAACGCCGGAGCCGAGCATCACGGTCAAGAACCTGGGCTCGCCGATGCTGCCCGAGCTGCAGAACGGCCAGCCGACCGGCAGCGGCCAGCTGGCGCGCCCGATTGCCCCGGCCGCACCTGCCGTGCCTGAACCGAAGCAACAGTAAAAGCAAGCGATGACCAACCTCCTGCCCTACGCCTTCGCGCGCGACTTCCTGGTGCTGGCCCAGCCCAGCGCGGAAGCCGAACATGCGGTCGATGTGATGATGTCGGCCGCCACGCCCGCTTCCGCCATTGCGGAGGTGTCGCGCCGCTTCGGCCGCATCAACCTGAAACACCTGTCGCGCGCCGACCTGGAGGCGGCGATTGCCGCCGCCTATGCCAGTGCCAGCGGCGACGCCTCGCAGGTGGCGGAAGAATTCGACGCCGACCTCGACCTGACCAAGCTGCTACAGGACGTGCCGGCCATCGAAGACTTGCTGGAATCGTCCGACGACGCGCCGGTGATCCGCATGATCAATGCGCTGCTGACGCAAGCCCTGCGCGATGGCGCATCGGATATCCATATCGAACCGTTCGAGCAGACCTCGGTGGTGCGCTTCCGCGTCGACGGCGCGCTGCGCGACATCGTGCGCCCGCGCAAGGCCATCCACGGCTCGCTGATTTCGCGTATCAAGATCATGGCGCAGCTCGACATCGCCGAAAAGCGCCTGCCGCAGGATGGCCGCATCACGCTGCGCGTGGGCGGCAAGCCGGTGGACGTGCGCGTCTCCACGCTGCCGACCGGCCACGGCGAACGCGCCGTATTGCGCCTGCTGGACAAGGAAGCGGGCCGGCTCGACCTGTCGCACCTGGGCATGAGCGAGAAGATGATGGGGCAGTTCAACAGCCTGATCAACCAGCCGCACGGCATCGTGCTGGTCACCGGCCCGACCGGCTCGGGCAAGACCACCACGCTGTACGCCGCCCTGTCCATGCTGAACAACACTTCCACCAACATCATGACGGTGGAAGACCCGGTCGAATACGACCTGCACGGCGTGGGCCAGACCCAGGTCAACGCCCGCATCGACATGACTTTCGCCAAGGCCCTGCGCGCCATCCTGCGCCAGGACCCGGACGTGATCATGATCGGCGAGATCCGCGACCTGGAAACCGCGCAGATCGCGGTGCAGGCTTCGCTGACCGGCCACCTGGTGCTGGCTACCCTGCACACCAACGATGCCGCCGCCGCCGTGACCCGTTTGCTGGACATGGGCATCGAGCCCTTCCTGCTGTCCTCGTCCCTGCTTGGCGTGCTGGCCCAGCGCCTGGTGCGCAAGCTGTGCCCGAGCTGCAAGACTTTCGACGGCACGCAGTGGAAGGCCGTGGGCTGCGAGCATTGCGGCAACACCGGCTACCAGGGCCGCGTCGGCATCTACGAGCTGCTGCAGACGGACGAACATATCCGGGCCCAGATCCACGACCGCACCTCGGAAGCCGAGATACGCGTCACCGCGCAGCAGCATGGCGGCATGACCACCATGCGCGAGGACGGCGAGCGCTGGCTGCAGCAGGGCATCACCACGCCGGCCGAACTGCTGCGCGTGACGAAGGACTAAGCGATGCCCGCCTTCCGCTATGAAGCCGTCGATGCCGCAGGCGCCAGCAAGAAGGGCGTGGTCAATGCCGACAGCGCCCGCTCCGCGCGCGCCGACCTGCGCTCGCAAGGCCTGGTGCCGATCAAGGTCGACGCCATTTCAGCGCAGGTCGACGCCAGCGGCGCCACGTCGCGGCGCGGCTTCGGTGAAAAGCTCAGCACCACGGAACTGGCGCTGTTCACGCGCCAGCTGGCCAGCCTGCTGGAAGCGGGGCTGCCGCTGGAGCAGGCCTTCACCGCGTTGCTGGAACAGGCCGAACGGCAGTACGTGCGCGACCTGGTGGCCTCGATCCGCTCGGAAGTGATGGGCGGCTCCTCGCTGTCCGATGCGCTGTCGCGCCACCCGCGCGACTTCCAGGAAATCTACCGCGCGCTGGTCGCTTCCGGCGAGCAGATCGGCCAGTTGTCGCGCGTGCTGTCGCGCCTTGCCGACTATATCGAACGGCGCAATGCGCTGGTGCAGAAGGTCAAGCTGGCCTTTACCTACCCGGCCATCGTAACCGTGGTGGCGTTCCTGATCGTGATCTTCCTGCTCACCTACGTGGTGCCGCAGATCGTGTCGGTATTTGCCAATACCAAGCAGAAGCTGCCGCTGCTGACGGTGATCATGCTGGCGATCTCCGACTTCGTGCGCAGCTACGGCTTCGCCGTGCTGGGCATTCTGGTGGCCGGCGGTTTCGTGGTGCGGCGCATGCTGCAAAACCCCGACATCAAGCTGCGCTGGCACACCTGGCTGCTGACCGCGCCGCTGTACGGCAAGTTCGAGCGCAGCCTGAACACCTCGCGCTTTGCCAGCACGCTGGCGATCACCACCGGCTCCGGCGTGCCGATCCTGCGCGCGCTGGAAACCAGCCGCGACACGCTGTCCAACGTGGCCATGCGTCAGCTGGTCGAGCAGGCCAGCGACTCGGTGCGCGAAGGCGCCAGCCTGGCCCGTTCGCTGTCGGCGCAAAAACACTTCCCGCCAATGCTGATCCACATGATCCGCGCCGGCGAAATCACCGGCGAACTGCCCGCCATGCTGGACCGCGCCGCCAGCGCGCAGGAATCGGACCTGGAACGCCGCACGCTGACCATCGCCGGCCTGCTGGAACCGATGCTGATCCTGGCCATGGGCGTGGTGGTGCTGCTGATCGTGCTGGCCGTGCTGATGCCGATCATCGAAATCAATCAGCTCGTGCGCTGAACCTGGAGAATTGAATTGAAACGTTTGCCTTTGATCTGCAGTGTGGCCGCCGTCGCGGTGCTGTCTGCCTCGCTGGCCTACTGGGGCATGCAGCTGTTCAAGCCGAAGCAGCGCCCGATCGCGGCGGTGCCGGTGGCGCAGGTGCTGGAAGCGAACATGGACGCGGCGCGCGGGCTGTTTGGCGGCAATACCGCGCTGGCAGCCGTCAGCAACTACCAGTTGCGCGGCGTGGTGGCCGATACCCGCGGCCACGGCAGCGTGGCCATCATTTCGGCCGACGGGCAGCCGGCCAAGGCCTTCCCGGTCGGTTCGGAATTGTCGCCCGGCGTCAGCGTGAAGGAAGTGCAGCCGCGCCACGTGATCCTGATGGAAGGCGGCGTGCAGAAGCGCCTTGACCTGATGAGCGACCAGGGCGTGAGTTCGACCGGCGGCATCGTCGGGCCGATGAACATGGGCGGGCCGCAGGAGCCGCCGCCAGTGCCGCTGCCGCCGCCGCCGGCCACGCCGATGGCGCCGCCGCCGGTGCAGATGGCGCCGGCGCAGCCGACTTCCACTTCCGCGCAGCCGACTGGTGGGGCGCCGCAGGCGCGATGAGGCGCTTAGTCCTTCTCCTCGCCTTGTGCACGGGATTCGCCTGCGCTGCTGAAAACCCGCACCCCGATACGCGGCTGCCGCAGGCCGGTGTCAGACCCGGTGGGTCTGACACCGGGTTACCGGTTTTGCAGCGCCCGCGAGTCGCCCTGGTCCTCTCCGGCGGCGGCGCCCGCGGCTTCGCCCATGTCGGCGTCCTGCGCGCCCTGCAGGAAATGCGCATCCCGATCGACATCGTGGTCGGCACCTCGATGGGCAGCGTGATCGGCGGCGCCTGGGCCGCCGGCGCCTCGCTGAAAGACCTGGAAAACATGGCCGCCAGCACCGACTGGGACAGCGTGGTCGCCGACCGCCCGGCGCGCGACGAGCTGCATTTCCGCCGCCGCGACGAAGACATCCTGATCCCCTCCCGCATCGAGTTCGGCATCACGCGCAAGGGCGTACAGGGCCCGCCCGGCGCCGCCAGCAACGCCGCGCTGGAAATGGCCCTGCAACGCCTGCTGCCGCGCGGCACGCGCGACCTGCCGGTCAGCCAGTTGCCGCTGCCATTCCGCTCGGTTGCCTCCGACCTGCTGACCGGCGAACTGGTCGTGCTTGACAACACGCCGCTGTTCCAGACCATCCGCGCCTCGCTGGCCGTGCCGGGCGTGTTCGCGCCGGTGCGCATCAAGGACCACCTGGTGGTGGACGGTGGCCTGGTGCGCAACCTGCCGGTCGACATGGCGCGCGCAATGGGCGCCGACATCGTCATCGCGGTCAATGTCGGCACCACGCTGGCGCCGGAAAAGGAGCTGGGCAGCGCGCTGGGCGTGGCCAACCAGATGCTGCAGATCCTGACCGAACAGAATGTGCAGCGTTCGCTCAGCGAATTGCGCAAGGACGACATCCTGATCGCGCCAAAGCTGGACGGTATCACCTTCCTCGACTTCTCGACCTGGCAGAAAGCCATGGCCGCAGGGGAAGCTGCCGCGCGCGAACTGGCGCCCCGCCTGGCCGCGCTGGCGCTGCCTGAGCGCGACTACATCAGCATGGAGAGCCTGCGCCTGGCCACGCCGGCCGATTCCGACCGGCCCGTCAAGCTGGCCAAGGTGCAGATCCAGGGGACGCAGGAAGTGAATCCGCAAGTGCTGGAAAAGCAGTCCGGCCTGGAACCCGGCCAGCCGACCACGCGCGAACAGGTGCGGCAGGCCGCCGTGGCGCTGTATGGCCGCGGCGACATGGCCCGCGTGGAAACCGACATCGACGACGTCGACGGCGAACGTACCGTCACCATCCGCACCACGGAAGCGGAATGGGCGCGCAGCCGCATGCGCGTCGGCCTCGAGCTGGCCAGCGATTTCCGCGACTCGAACAACTTCGCCATCAAGGTCATGCACGTGCTGTCGGCGCTCAATAGCTGGGGCGGGGAACTGCGCACCGAAGGACGCCTGGGCAATGAGCGCGGCCTCGGCATCCAGTGGTGGCAGCCGCTGGGGCCAGGCTCGCAATGGTTCGTGATGCCGTCGGCGCAGGTCGGCAGGATTGCCGGCGACATCTTCCAGAAAGAGCAGCGCATGGCGCGCGTGGCCTACAGCACGCGTGCCGCTTCGTTTGCGCTCGGACGGCAGTTCGGCAACTGGGGCGAGTTGTCGGTGGGCGTGACGCGCCAGGCCAATTCCGTGCGGCGCCTGATTCCGCAAGACCCGACTTTGCCGGTGGATCGCGTCTACGACAACAAGACCTTTGCCCGCTTCCGCGTCGATACGCTCGATTCGCTGGCCTTCCCGACGCGCGGCACTTTGATCACCATTGGCCGCGAGCAGACGCCGGGCAGCGGCAAGAGTGTCGGCAGCGGCGGCGTGAACTGGGGCGCGACCGCGCTGCAGGCTTTCCAGTGGAAGGACTGGGCCGGCCACGTGTCGCTGGAGTGGGCCAAGGCGCAGGCCGGTGCTTCGCCGGTCACGCTGGGCGGCTTCCTGCGCCTGTCGGGCACGCCGACCGATTCGATCCAGGAGCCGGTAATCGTGCTGGGACGCCTCGTGCTGGCGCGCCGCATCGCTGCGCTGCCGAGCGCATTCGGCGGCACCATGCGGGCCGGTTTCTCTCTCGAGACTGGTGGCGGATTCGACCGCCGTGCGTCGGCAACCGGGCGCGCCTTGAAGCAGGCAGGCAGCGCTTTCCTGTCGGTGGAAACCCGCTTTGGCCCCTTGTTCCTTGGCGCCGGTGCCACCCGCAGCGGGGAAGAAACCTTATATCTTTTCCTCGGCCCGATCTGGTAGCCAGCAAGCTTGAGTTCCCTCTGCCTTGTCCATTGCAGGATGCATGGCGTGCGCACCTGCTCGAGGTCGTCGAGCTCGGCGCTCAGATCGAAAATTGCTCAGGCGCGATTAAAGTCGATCCAGGTAGATGCTCTCCGGCACAACTGGCGGAGAGCCCTTGCATTGGAGCAGGAATTGCTGACCATCATTGGCCAGGATGGATAAGCTTGCGCCAGCTTCCCGGCAGGCCTGCTGCAGCAGGTTCAACGCGACCCTGGCATTGCCCGGGAGCACGTGATTTTCAATGTGCGTGATGGTCGGCGAGTCCGCGAAGGCAGTGCAGCCAAAGCGGCCATCGACTTTCAAGCCATTCGGCAATGTCCAGTACCCGGAACCAGTCTTGCAGTCCTGGCGGATCAGATAGTCCATCAAGGGCTTCAGATAGACGGCATCATTATGCGGCGGGGATGCTGGCTGCAATCGGACGCCAAGGGGTGGAAGAATGCTGCGCCAGCTAAGCGCGGGGTCGAGCCGGCCTTGCGTCATCAGGGTCTCGATAAACCGATAGGCCGGCAAGTCGCGTCGACTGTCGGTGAGCGCGAGCAGTGACGCGGCCGAATATTGCGGCTGCTTGAACGCGGAGCGCATGGCGGCAAAGAAGTCCCGCTTACCCTGACTGCCATGGCGTGCGAGCCGGTCGTAGCTGTAAAAAAAAGGGCAACGCCGCAATCATAGAACAGCTTTTGTTCGGGGGAAGTGGCCTGGATGTCGAGGAGTGAACGCGACGCAATGCCCAGCTGGCAGTTATTGATACTGGCGTTCATCGTATCCAAGGCGTATTGCCGGCTGATCAGCTGCAGCTCCGTAAGCGTGTTGAGCGCGGCATATTCAGCCATCCCCTCGTGTATCCAGGCGTGCCCATAATTGGCCGGTCTGCTGAGTTCAGCGTTGAAGATATGCGCCAATTCGTGCGCCAGGAAGCGCCGGAGCTGGCGCTGCCTGTCTTCGGTGCGCACTGCCCACTCCTCGCCATACAGGGCCAGACGCACGGATTGGCCCGGTAGCGTATCGCCCCGGTAGCTGTCGGATGGGCCGGTCTTGGCGAGCATGGACAATATGATGGCTGGCCTGATGCGCTCCTTGGGAACGCCGAACCTGGTCCGGTAGGCTTGCGTTACAGCGTCGACAGTGCCCTTGACCTCTTGCTTGATCCACGGTGGCGTAGCTGGATCGAACAAGAAACTGGCCCTTTCCCCCTGCATTGCATGCAATGGTCCGACATAAAGATACGCACCTGCGATGGCAGCTGTTGCCAAGTCGTCGTGCCAGGCCGTGCCGGGCGCAATATTGCGTCCCCGGACAACGCCGCCGGCATTGAAGCGGAAGCTTGTGGACCAGGTTTCAGGGGACAGTGCAAGATGCTCTGACAGGATGGCTGCGCCACTGCTGCCCACCGGGATTGTCGTTTCATAATGGCGGAGCTTAGCTGCCTGAAGCACCGGAATTTCGATTGATACATGGCTAAACGCTTGTTCCGACTTGCTGCGCAAGCCGATGTCGTCGAGAAGCAAGTCGGGATTACTGAGCTTCCAATGGCTAATGCGCGTTTCGAGCTGGCGCTGTTTAAACTGGACCTGCGTGACCGGCGTTGGAAAGTCATAGTTGACGACAATCGCACTAGCGTCCTTCATGCCCAAGGTCACTTGCACCGGTGCGGGGGCCGCCATGGACGGAGCGCCTAGCAACAGGGCAAGACCTGCGCCGGCGAATCGAATTATTGGAAACATCTGAAGAGCATTTTCAAGGCGTCGCAGCAGAGAGATTTATTGGCAAAGCCGTTTCGCCCGCTGAAGCGGCTTTCGATGTCGCCTCCACGGCAAAGCTGCTTTCACGCCAGCCGAAGCGGGAATCAGGGAGTCGTCAACGGAAATACTGCCGTCACTCTGGATGATGGTTGCTTGCGATCCGATCCCCATCCTGCAATCGGTCTCGGCGCGTACGGCGGGGGTGGAATGCGAGGGCGATTGGACCGCTGGCGGCCGGGCTATTCGTCCTCGGAGCCGGTAAGTTTCTTGTCGATCAGCTTCCTGGCAGCTTGGCGCTCGGCAGTGGTGCGGTTCTTGTCGTGCGGCCCCGCTGCCCGTGCCTTGGCCAGCGCCGCAATCGGATTGCGGGGTTTGCCAAAGTGTTGCGAGGGCTCGACGCGGATCCGCATCTTCTGCCGTGTCGCCAGCTGCTTGTTAGCCATTACAGTACGTAGCGTGACAGGTCTTCGTTGACGGCCAGCGCATCCAGGCGCTGGTTCACATAGGATGCATCAATCGTGACGGACTTGGCGCCGCTTTCGGTCGCCGTGTAGGAGATCTCTTCCAGCAGCTTTTCCATCACCGTGTACAGGCGGCGCGCGCCGATATTCTCGGTGCGTTCGTTGACCTGGAAGGCAATCTCCGCCAGGCGGTTGATGCCGTCCGCGGCAAACTCCAGGTGCACCCCTTCGGTCGCCAGCAAGGCCTGGTACTGCTTGGTCAGGCAGGCGTCGGTACTGGTCAGGATACGCTCGAAGTCGGCGATCGACAACGACTCCAGTTCGACGCGGATCGGGAAGCGGCCCTGCAGCTCGGGGATCAGGTCCGACGGCTTGGCCAGGTGGAAGGCGCCCGAGGCGATGAACAGGATATGGTCGGTGCGTACCATGCCGTACTTGGTGTTGACGGTGGTGCCTTCCACCAGCGGCAGCAGGTCGCGCTGCACGCCGGCGCGCGAGACGTCGGCGCCGCCCACTTCCGAGCGCGAAGCGATCTTGTCCACTTCGTCCAGGAAGACGATGCCGTTCTGCTCCACGTTGGCGAGCGCTTTCTTTTTCATCTCGTCTTCGTTGACCAGCTTGGCCGCTTCCTCCTCGAGCAGGAATTGCATGGCTTCCTTGATCTTGACCTTGCGCGCCTTCTTGCGGCCGCCGCCCATGCCGGAGAACATCGACTTGATCTGCTCCGTCATTTCTTCCATGCCGGGCGGCGCCATGATTTCCATGGTCGGGCTCTGCTCGGCCAGCTCGATCTCGATTTCCTTGTCGTCGAGCTCGCCCTGGCGCAGGCGCTTGCGGAAAGTCTGGCGCGTGCTGTCGTCGCTGCGCGGCTCGGCCGATGCATTGGCAAAGCCGAAGTCGCGCGGCGGCGGCAGCAGGATGTCGAGGACGCGGTCTTCCGCCGCGTCTTCGGCGCGCGCACGCACCTTGGCCATTTCCGACTGGCGGGTCTGTTTCACGCCAATATCGATCAGGTCGCGGATGATGGTGTCGACGTCGCGGCCGACGTAGCCCACTTCGGTGAACTTGGTCGCTTCCACCTTGATGAAGGGGGCGTCGGCCAGTTTGGCCAGGCGGCGCGCGATCTCGGTCTTGCCGACGCCGGTGGGGCCGATCATCAGGATGTTTTTCGGCGTGATTTCATGGCGCAGCGGCTCTTCCACCTGCTGGCGGCGCCAGCGGTTGCGCAGCGCAATGGCAACGGCCTTCTTGGCCTTGCCCTGGCCCACCACATGTTTGTCGAGTTCGCCGACGATTTCTTGAGGGGTCATGTTCATGCTGGGTCCAGAGTTTCGATGATGTGGTTCAGGTTGGTGTAGATGCACAGCTCGCCGGCAATGGTGAGCGACTTCTTCACCACTTCGGAGGGGGACAGGTCGGTGTTCTCGATCAGGGCCTTGGCGGCCGACTGGGCATAGCTGCCGCCGGAGCCGATGGCGCCGATGCCGCCTTCCGGCTCGAGCACGTCGCCGTTGCCGGTGATCACCAGGGTGGCATCCTTGTCGGCCACCAGCAGCATCGCTTCCAGGCGGCGCAGCACGCGGTCGGTGCGCCAGTCCTTGGCCATCTCGACCGAGGCGCGCAGCAAGTTGCCCTGGTGCTTTTCCAGCTTGGCTTCGAAGCGGTCGAGCAGGGTGAAGGCATCGGCCGTGCCACCGGCAAAGCCGCACAGGACCTTGTTCTGGTACAGTTTGCGCACCTTGCGTGCCGTGCCCTTCATGACGATATTGCCCAGCGTGACCTGACCATCGCCGCCGATCGCGACATCGTTGCCGCGACGCACGCACAGGATGGTGGTGCCGTGAAATTGTTCCATGTTAATGCCTTTGTATTGGGATTAACGCGGTATTTTGGGGCCGCAGCCCCAAAATTCAACAGCTCAGTACTTGTGGGGGAAGAGCCGCGCTATGTCAGCATAACCCAGCAGGCGCATCAGCGCGGCGACCAGGTGGTTCAGGTCGCGGAACTCGACGCGGTGCTCGCCGCTTGCCAATTCGGCCACTTTGGCCTGCAAGGCGCTGGCCGCGCCAAACTCCATGCGCGCCAGGCGGCCGCAATCGAATACCACCACCTGGTTCTCGCTGGCATAGGCATCGATCGCACCCAGCAGGGTGCCGATGTCGCCTTCGATCACGGCGGGCAGCATGAAGCGGTCGGAAGCGGCGGCAGTGGCCTGGCGCGGAGCATTGGCCACCTTCTTCGGCGCCACGAACGGCGGCGGCGATACCTCGAAAGTGACGCAGTAGTCCATCGACGCTTCTTCGAATTCCTTTTCCTGGTTCAGCAGGCGCAGCAGTTCGAGGTAGAGCAGCCACGGCGCTTCGCCGACGTCGCGGTTGCCGATGGTGAGGATGTTGCGTACCTGCTCGGCCAGTTCGGCGGCGCCCACCACGATCAGTTCGCGGTCGGCCGCCTGGACCTTTTTCAGGGCCTCCAGCAGCAGGGCGCAGCCTTCCGGATCGACGCCGTTGACCCGTGAGAAGTCCAGGCGCAGCGGCTGTTTCTGGTCCATGCTGTCCAGCCGTTCCAGCTGCGGTGCCACGGAGGCGTTCAGCATGCCGGCCAAGCCCAGGGTCGGCGTCACGCCGGAATAGCCGCGTGTCACTTCCGGCGCCTTGCTGTCCGCGCTGGCGGGCGGGACCCAGGACGGCGGCGACGTTTCATACTGGCTGGCGTAGTCGATCGACACGTTTTCGAACGATTCCTGGCGGCCCAGGACCTGGTACAGGTCGAACAGCATCCACCACACTGTGCGGTCCTGCGCCGAGTCGGGCAGGCTGCCCAGCAGCATTTGTTCGGCCACCTCGGCCTGGCCATTGGAATACAGGATCGCGATCTCTTCCACGATCGGCGCGCTTTCCGCGGCCGCCGCTTCGAGCGGCATATCCTCATCGCCCAGCAGCTCGGTGGTGTACTGGTCCAGCAGGGGCAAGGTGGCGCCATCATTGGCGGCTGCGGCCGCGGCTGGCTGCAGCGTGCGCGGCTTGCGGGCCCAGGCGGGTTCCGGTTCATTAAAGATGTCCGCTGCCATCGCCGCCTCGATGGCGTCGATCTTCATGGCGGTGGCGCGGGCGATTTCGCGTTGCAGGTCCGACTGTTGCGCGCGCTGGCGCTCCAGTTCGCTGTTCGCGGCCAGGCGTGCGGCGTCCGCATCGTCTGTTTCGACGACGCTTTCCTCGACCTTGCCTTTTTTGAAAATGGAGAACAGTCCCATAGGATCACTAGTGTAGCCCAACGGAAAATTATAAGGGCGTACCGTACGTGTAAAGAAAAGAAAAAAGCACGCCTAAGCGTGCTTTTTCTCAATTTGTGGCGGATCAGTCGCCGTACAGCTTCTGTTTCAGTTCGCGGCGCTGCTGTGCTTCCAGCGACAGGGTAGCCGTTGGACGTGCGATCAGGCGTGGAATGCCGATCGGTTCGCCGGTTTCCTCGCAATAACCATAGTCGTTATTGTCGATGGCCGCGATCGATTGCTGGACCTTCTTCAGCAGCTTGCGCTCGCGGTCGCGGGTACGCAGTTCCAGTGCGTGCTCTTCTTCGATGGTGGCGCGGTCGGCGGGATCGGGCACCAGCACGGTTTCGCGCAGGTGTTCGGTGGTTTCGCCAGCGTTTTTCAGCAGTTCTTTTTCAAGGTTTTGCAGCTTGTTCTTGAAAAACGCCATCTGGGCCGGGTTCATGTAGTCCTTGTCGCTCATCTTCAGAATTTCTTCTTCGGTGAGCAGGACTTCCGCGGCGGGGGTCGATTTATTTGCTTTTGTCATGACTTCGCTTACCTTCGATACGACAGAGTTTTCAGATTTCTGCTTGGGTGGCGTCAAAAAAAACGCCTTAGTTTATACCAAACATTGTTCAAGGCCAGTAATAAAGATGTCTTTTGGGAGATTTTTGCCAATAAACACCATTTTGCTGGCCCGTGTCTCGTTTTCGCCCCATTTGGCGCCCAGGTCGCTGCCCATCAGCTGGTGCACGCCCTGGAACACGACTTTCCTTTCTGCGCCCTGCATCAACAATACGCCTTTGTAACGCAACATGCGAGGACCGTACACATCAACGAGACCGCCCAGGAATTCATCAAGTTTGGCCGGGTCAAACGGGCGTTCGCTCTTGAACACGAAAGCGGCGATATCGTCGCTGTGGTGGGCGTGGTGATGGTCGTGATGATGGTGCTCGTGGCCGCAGTGTTCGCCATGTGCGTGGTCGTGATCGCAATCGGCATGGTCGTGCTCGTGCTCATCCTCGGCCAGGAAATCGGGATCGATTTCCAGCTTTTCATTCAGGTTGAAGCCGCGCAGGTCCAGCACCTCGGTCAGCGGCGCCTTGCCGAAATCGGAGCGGCTGATCGGCGCGCGCGGGTTGATGCGCTTCAGGCGCGCGCTCAGCGCGTCGACGGTGGCCGCATCCACCAGGTCGGTCTTGGACAGCAGGATCTTGTCGGCAAAGCCGACCTGGCGCTGCGCTTCTTCATGCTCGTCGAGCTGCTGCATGGCGTGGCGCGCGTCGACCACCGTGACCACGGCGTCAAGCAGGTAGTTAGCGCCCACTTCCTCGTCGATGAAGAAAGTCTGGGCTACCGGGCCGGGATTGGCCAGGCCCGTGGTTTCAATCACCACGCGCTCGAACTGGATTTCGCCGGCGGCGCGGCGCTTGGCCAGATCGCTGAGGCCGACGATCAGGTCGCCGCGTACGGTGCAGCAAATGCAGCCGTTATTCATTTCCACGATTTGCTCGCGCGATTCCTGGACCAGGATTTCGTTGTCGATATTTTCCTGGCCGAACTCGTTTTCGATCACGGCGATCTTCATGCCGTGCTCCTCGCGCAGGATGCGGTTCAGCAGCGTGGTTTTGCCGGCGCCAAGAAATCCGGTCAGGATGGTGGTTGGGATCATTGCCATAGTCGTACGAGAAGCATTGGGAATCGGTCGATTATGCCGGAATTCTGGAAATGCTGGCAAATGGGCAAACTTGAGCAGGATCAAGTTCCCGGCTATTTAATTTTAGCCCTTGGGTGGGCCTTGTCATAGACCAGCGCCAGGTGCTGGAAATCAAGGGCGGTGTACACCTGGGTCGAAGTGATGCTGGCGTGGCCCAGCATCTCCTGCACCGCGCGCAGGTCGCCCGAGGACTGCAGCACGTGCGAGGCAAACGAGTGGCGCAGCATGTGCGGGTGCACGGCCACCGGCGCGCCGGCCCGGATGCCGTGCGCCTTCAGCCGCAGCTGCACCACGCGCGGCGTGATGCGCTTGCCGCGCTCGTTGAGGAACAGGGCGCTGCTGCCGTCGGTTGGGGCGGGGCGCACGGCCAGCCAGGCCTGCAGCGCATCGAGGGCGGCGCTGCCGACCGGCACGCGGCGCATCTTGTTGCCCTTGCCGGTCACCACGACTTCGGCGTTGTCCAGTTCCAGCCAGCCCAGCGAGGCGGGCTGGCCGTCCCCCGCCTTGCGGAAGGCGCGGTCCAGGCTGGCCAATTCGGACACCCGCAGGCCGCTCGAATACAGCAGCTCGAACATGGCGCGGTCGCACAGCCGGGCCGGCGCGCCGGCGCCGGCGCTTGGCGCCGTTGGCGCCACCAGCTGCACCGCATCGTCGACCGACAGGGCCTTGGGCAGGGTCTTGGCCCGCTTGGGCGCGCGCACGCCTTCCACCGGGTTGGCCGCCAGCGTGCCGTGCCGGCCCAGCCAGGCGAAAAAGCCGCGCCAGCCCGACAGCTTGCGCGCAATGCTGCGCGCATCCAGGCCGCGGCCATGGAGCTGGGCCGCGTAGCGGCGGATATCGAAGTGGGTCAGGGCGGCCCAGGCTTTGCCGTCGGACAGGGCGGCCAGCTCGCGCAGGTCGCGGCCGTAGGCGGCCACCGTGTGCGCGGACAGCTTGCGCTGGGTGGCCAGGTGGGCCAGGTAGGCGCCGGCCTGTTCCTGCTTACCGGCGCCGCTCATTGGCTCAGGCCAGCAGGGGAGCCAGCGCTACGCTGGCGGTTTCGCCGATGTGGACCAGGAAGTCGGTCGCCATCAGGGAGGTGAAACGTTCCGGGTCCGGCGAGCCCATGATCAGCAGGCCGAAAGCCGCGCCCCTGGCGCCGGGCTTGCGCAGCGGCAAGATCACCACCGACTTGATCTGCCCGGCATCGTCCAGCCAGCGCACCGCTTCGAAATCGTTGTTGCTGCCGCAGTAGGGCGTCAGCAGGCTGTTGGCGAACAGGCGGGCGTCTTCCGATACGCCGCTGGCAAACCATGCACCGGCAAATTCGTCGGCCACGTTGAACAGGCGCAGGGTGGCGGCCGGCACCTGGAAGCTGTCGACCAGGCCTTGCGCCACCGCGCGCGGAACCTCGGCATCGTCGCGGGTTTGCAGGATGGCCTGGTTCCAGCTGTGGAAACGGTTGGCGATGGCAGCGTTGGCTTCGGCATGGCGCGTCAGTTCGGCCATGCGCAATTCCAGCGCCTTATATTTGTCGCGCATGACTTCCATCTGGCGTTCCTGCAACGAGACCGCCCGCCCGGTCAGGGGACTGGACAGCCTGACGTCGCCGAGCAGGTTGGCGTGTTCTTCGAAGAAGTGGGGATGGTCGGCCAGGTACTGCGCGACGATTGCGGAATCCAGGGAGTCGGTCATTGGTGATGTCACATCGAATGTTGCAGGCGTGGACATTTTAACCGAAGGGGGACGCCCTTGGGGCGGGGGCTGCCTGGGTCAGACCCCCAGGCCTGACCCGGGTTTTCCGGCTTAGAAGTTGTGGTGTATGCCCAGCGCGTAATGGTTCTGGTTGACGTCCGAAGTCGACGCCGCGGTGAGCGGGGTCTTCTTCTGCGACAGGTCCAGGTACAGGTAGGTACGCGGCGACAGGTTGTATTCATAGCCGACCGAGAGCTGCTTGGTCTTGAGCTGGCCATCCGGGTCCTTTTGCCCATAGCCCAGGCGGAACATGCCAGGGCCGTAGGTGTAGTTGGCGCCCAGCATCCAGGCGCTGATGCCGTCGTTGGAGGCCAGCACGTGGCCCAGGTCCTGCCTGCCGTAGTTGGCCATCAGCTTCAGTTGCGGCATCGGACGGAAGTAGGCGCCGACCGAATGCCACTTGACCTCGGTCGCATTGCGTTCGGAACCGGCATAGATGGCCCACTGCGGCGCCGTGCCCGGCGCCATATACGTGGCGCTGACCGAGTACGGGTAGGCCCCGGCCTGCGAGCCGACCGGATACTGTGGCGCAGCCACCGTGCCGCGGCCAACGATCGCGCTTGCCAGGCCATTGTTTTCCTTGCTGCCGACGGTCACATTGAACTGGAAGCCGTTCCACACCGGCGTGTTGTACCAGATCGCGTTGGAGAAACGGTTGCCGGAATTGCCGGCCTGGCCCAGCGGATCGGAGCCGCTGCCCGGCACCGCGGTGCGGTAGCCGGCCACCATGATGTCGGTCTGGAAGCCGGCCTGGTTCGGCATGCCGGACCAGGGCTCGAACTGGGTGCTGGTTTCCTGCAGCGAGGTCAGTGCGCGGCCGGCGCGGATGGTACCGAAGCCGCCTTGCAGGCCGACCCGGCTCTGGCCCTGGAACAGCGGACGGCTTACGCCTTCGATGGTGCCGGTGTCCGGCTCGAAGCGGATCTCCAGGTGGAACAGGGCCTTCAGGCCGCTGCCCAGGTCTTCGACGCCACGAAAGCCCAGTTTGTTGTTGTCGCGCTTGGCTTCCTGAATGGCGGTATTCGCCGAATTGGTGGTCTTGGTAACGCCGGCATCCAGCGTGCCATAAATGGTGACGGAGGATTGCGCAAAGGCAGCACTGCTGAAGGCGCCCATCAAGGCCAGGGCCAATAACGATTTCTTCATGTGTTCTTCCTTTTTATGAGTCAAACCGGGTCCGGGGATGGTTATACGATAAGTGCAGATAGCGCGGCATCCGCGCCGAATGGTCATTTACCTGCGCGAAACAGGGTCAAAAACGGGCGCCGCTGTTGTATTTTTGAAACGCTTGCCAGCCTGCTCATTTGGTGAAAGACCTGTAAGGAAGGCGAAAGCCAGGGCTGTCACATTTGTCACACATCAAAAAGTCCGGGAGTCATGCGCCACCGCCTAGTGGTGCGGCTACACTGGGCATGCAGCTTATTCCTTGGAACCGGATACATCGATGGCAAATCGAGACGAGCTGGTGATTATCAGGGGAGCGCGGTCAGGAGACGCCGCAGCCCAGCTAGCGTTGGGCAAGCTCTACCTTTTCGGCGGGGCCAGCCTGCCACAAAACATGCCGACAGCCTTGCATTGGCTATGCCGCGCCGCGACCCAGGGCGTGGAGGAAGCTTGGCGGCTGATCGGTGCGAACATCCCGTTTGAAGTGGCGCAGCCGGCGCGCACGCAGGCCTTGCAGTGGTTCGTGCGCGCCGCGCAGGAAGGCATTCCGGCAGCGGTGCGCGTGCTGGCGCAGTTGCGGCGCGTCGACTTGTCGCCGCCTGCCGCCGCCAGCCTGGCGCGCGCGGCCGCGGTGCCGGTAGCGCTACAGCGCGCGGCGCCGGCGCCCGGCCCGGAGGTGCCGGCCAGTGTGCCCCAAGCCTGGCGCGCAATGGAAGCCGCGCCACATGCCGACCAGGACGAGCTGCTGCGCTTGCGCACCCTGGCCGCCCAGGGCGGCGACCGCGATGCCCAGTTGGCGCTGGGCCTGCACCTGGCGCGCATGAACAGCGAAGGCGACCGGGTGGAATCGAGCAGCGGCACGGTCAACTTCAAGCGCGCCCTGCGCTGGCTGGCCCAGGCCGGCGAACAGGGACTGGCTGACGCCTGGTTTGCCATGTCGCGCATTTATATCCGTCCCGAATTTTCCCAGCGCAGCGCGAGCGAAGCGCATGCCTGCCTGGAGCGTGCGGCCGGCATGGGGCATAGCGGGGCGCAGCTGGAATGCGGCATCCACGCCTGGCGCGCGCGCCGCGGCGCCGAAGACAATGACGTGCGGGCAGTGTACTGGCTGCAGAAAGCGGCGGCCCAGGGCAGCGCCGAGGCGCAGCAGGCGCTGGACCGGATTTCCCCACCGCCGCCGCCGGCCAGCTGGGCCGATCCCTTGCTGCCGCTGCTGACGCGCGAATTCCTCAGCAGCCAGCCCCTGCTTGCGGCGCGCATCGAGCTGGCGGCCTTGTTCCGCCTGACGCGCGCCGAGGCCTTGCTATTGGATGTGAAGGCGGCCGATCAGGGGCATTGCGTGGTGGTCGATATCCGCGCCAGCTATGGCCGCAGCAAACGCCGCCTGGTGCTGGTGCGCACCGCGGCGGAGCGGCAGAAGCTGGACCGCATCGGGCGCCTGTTCGAGCAGGTCGATGCGGAAATGGAGGGGAATTACCGGCAGCGCCTGTACCGCCTCAAGAGCTGGCTTGGGGCGGATATGATGGCGGCTGCTTGAACCGGTAAGCCCGGGCCAGACCCCAGGGGCCGACCCGCGCACAACCGCAACCTGCGGCAGTGGCACAGACGGGGTCTGACCCGATGGGTCAGACCCCGGTTTACCGGTGTCAGAGCGTGATCTCGCCTTCAAACACAGTCACGGCCGGCCCGGTCAGGTAAACCGGCTGCCCCTCGCCGGCCCAGGCGATCGACAACTGCCCGCCGCGCGCATCCACGCGCACCGGCGAATCCAGCAAGCCGCGGCGGATGCCCGCCACGACAGCCGCGCAAGCGCCCGTGCCGCAGGCCAGCGTCTCGCCGGCGCCGCGTTCGAACACGCGCAGTTTCACGTGCTGGCGGTCGAGCAGTTGCATGAAGCCGGCGTTCACCCGCTTGGGGAAGCGCAGATGATGCTCGATCAGCGGTCCCACCAGCTCTACCGGTGCGCTATCGACGTCGGCCACTACCTGCACCGCATGCGGGTTGCCCATCGAGACTACCGACACCTGCACCGCCTCGCGCTGGCCGGCCAGCTCCAACACCAGCGGCCACAGGGTTTCACGCCCTTCCGGCTGGCCCTGCAAGCCTTCCGTATCGAACGGCACTTGCGCCGGGTCCAGCACCGGTGCGCCCATGTCGACGGTAATGCTGCCGTCGTCTTCCAGGCGCGGCTCGATGATGCCGGCCAGGGTTTCCACCCTGATCTTGCGCGCCGCTGTCAGGCCCTTCTCGACCACGAACTTGACGAAGGCGCGCGAACCATTGCCGCATTGTTCCACCTCGCCGCCATCGTTGTTGAAGATGCGATAACGGAAATCGCAACCCGGCACGGCCGATTTTTCCACCACCAGCATCTGGTCCGCGCCCACGCCGAAACGGCGGTCCGCCAGCGCTTGCCACTGGGCCGGGCTGAAATCGATCTTCTGGTTAATGGCGTCAATGACCACGAAATCATTGCCGGCGCCGTGCATCTTGGTGAATTTGAGTTTCATCGCTTTTTCGAATAGAAGGAAGGCTGGCCTTCCGGGCGGGTCTTGAAGCGCTTGTGGGTCCAGAAGTATTCGGCTGGCGCTTCTTTTACGCGTTCTTCAATAAATTCATTCATACGGCGCGTTGCCGCGACCATATCGGGCCCGGGGTAATTCTCCCACACCGGATAGAACTTCACACGGTAGCCGGCGTAACCGGGCAGGAAGGTGGCGATCACCGGCATCACCTGGCCACCGGTCGCCGCGGCGATGCGCGCGGTGGCAGTCAGGGTGGCGGCAGGCACGCCGAAGAAGGGGACGAACTCGGCATCCTTGTCGCCGAAGTCCATGTCCGGCAGCATGAAGTAGGGCAGCTTTTCCTTCAGCGCGCGCAAGATGGGCTTGATGCCGTCCTGGCGGGTAAACAGCCTGACCGGCTTGAAACGGGCGCGGCCGGCACGCAGCACTTCATCGAAGGCCTTGTTCTTTTGTGCGACGTACATGGACGATGCTGACGCTTCCATGGCGATGGCGGCGCCGCCCACGTCCAGGCAGACGAAGTGCGGGCACAGCAGGATGGTCGACTTTTCCGTCATTTCGGCCACCGGGACCTGGCCGGGCGGCATGCCGGCACTGGTTTCTACCTTGATCAGCTTGCGCAGGCGCTCTTCCGATGCCCACCACAGGATGGAGCGTTCCAGCACGCTGCGCGAGTAAGCCTGGAAGTGCTGGCGCGCGATGGCGCGGCGCTGCTGTTCCGTCAACTGCGGCATGGTCAGGCGCAGGTTGGTGAGCGCGATTTCGCGGCGCGGGCCCATGACGACAAACAGCAGGCTGCCCACGGCCTTGCCGATTCGGCCCAGCAGCGGCAGCGGCAGCCAGTGCAGCAGCCACATCATCCCAAGCAGGAGCCTCATGCCGAGGCCTCCTGCGCTGTGGCGCCCGGACCGGCCACCCCGGCCGGTACCTTGTAGCGGTTATAGCTCCAGTAGTACTGGGCCGGGCAGCGTGCGATCAGCTTTTCCATTTCAGCGTTGATGGCGCGCGCCTGGGCCGCGGAGTCGCCCTCCAGCGCACCTTCGAACGGCACGAAGCGCACCACATAGCCCTTGCCGCCCGGCAGGCGTTCGGCATAGACGATCAGGAGCACGGCATCGCCCAGTTGCGCCATCTTGGCCGGCAAGGTCATGGTGTAGGCGGTGCGGCCAAAGAAATCGGCCCACACCCCTTCGCCTTCCTGCGGCACCTGGTCGGGCAGCAAGCCGATCGGCTGGCCCTTCTTGAGGAATTTGGCCAGCATGCGCACGCCGCCCATATTGGCCGGCGCCAACAGAAGGTTCTTGCGGGCACGGGCGCCTTCGATCAGCGGCTTCATCGCTTCCTTGCGCGGCGGGCGGTACATCACCATCAGTTCGGTGCGGTGGGCGATTTCCTGGGCGGTAATTTCAAAGCAGCCCAGGTGCGGGGTCAGGAACACAATGCCCTTGCCGGCGTCGAGGTATTGCTGCACCAGGTCCCAGTTCTCCACAGTGGCACGGCTGGTCACGCGCTGCGGGTCGGCGCACCAGATGAAGGGCAGCTCGGCAATGGCCTTGCCGGCTTCGCCGACGGCGCTGCCGAGATGGGCCGAAAAGCCGGCCTGGGCCATATTGGCGCGCATGCGGCGCCGGTAAGCGGGGGAAAGCAGATAGACCAGCCAGCCCAGCCCGACGCCGAGCAGATGCAGTACCGGTAGAGGGAAGACGGAGAAGAAGCGGAATATTCTCAACAACATTTCTTAATTTATAAGAGCTTTTTAACGTTGCTCTGCACAAAAATTTTTTAAGAAGCGTAAAATACCACGTTGCAGTAGCCGCTGAGTTAACAGACAACTTGCGAGGCGGGATACAAACTTCGCTAAAGCGTCGCAAGCTTAATTGGTTTTGCGACAATGTTACTTTGACCAAAGCTAGGAGCTTGCGATGTCCAACGATTTCCTGTTTACCTCTGAATCCGTCTCTGAAGGCCACCCGGACAAGGTCGCCGACCAGATTTCCGATGCGATCCTGGATGCCATCCTCGCCCAGGACCCACGTGCCCGCGTTGCCGCGGAAACGCTGTGCAATACCGGCCTGGTGGTGCTGGCAGGTGAAATCACCACCCACGCCAACGTGGATTATATTCAAGTCGCCCGCGACACCATCAAGCGCATCGGCTACGACAATACCGAATACGGTATCGACTACAAGGGCTGCGCCGTGCTGGTTGCATACGACAAGCAATCGCCGGACATCGCCCAGGGCGTCGACGAAGGTGCTGGCATCGACCTCGACCAGGGGGCCGGCGACCAGGGCCTGATGTTCGGCTACGCCTGCGACGAAACCCCGGAACTGATGCCGGCGCCAATTTACTACTCGCACCGCCTGGTCGAACGTCAGTCGCAGCTGCGCAAGGATGGCCGCCTGCCATGGCTGCGTCCTGACGCCAAGTCGCAAGTCACCCTGCGCTACGTCGATGGCCGCCCGGTTTCCGTGGACACCGTGGTGCTGTCGACCCAGCACGCGCCCGAACTGAGCCACAGCCAGATCGAAGAAGCGGTGATCGAAGAGATCATCCGCCCGGTGCTGCCGACCGGATGGATCAAGGACACCAAGTTCCTGGTCAACCCGACCGGCCGTTTCGTCATTGGCGGCCCGCAAGGCGACTGCGGCCTGACCGGCCGCAAGATCATTGTCGACACCTACGGCGGCGCAGCCCCGCACGGCGGCGGCGCATTCTCCGGCAAGGACCCTTCCAAGGTTGACCGTTCCGCGGCTTACGCTGCCCGCTACGTGGCCAAGAACGTGGTGGCCGCAGGCCTGGCGCGCCAATGCCAGGTGCAGGTGTCGTACGCAATCGGCGTGGCACGCCCGATCAACATCACCGTGTACACCGAAGGCACCGGCGTGATCTCCGACGAGAAGATCGCCCAGCTGGTGCAGGAACACTTCGACCTGCGCCCGAAAGGCATCGTGCAGATGCTGGACCTGCTGCGCCCGATTTATACCAAGACCGCAGCCTACGGCCACTTCGGCCGTGAAGAGCCGGAATTCAGCTGGGAGCGCACCGACAAGGCGGCGATCCTGCGCGCCGCCGCCGGCCTCTAAGCTTGACAGCCGAGCCCGTGTCCCCCCTGGGGTCTGACCCCATGGTGGGACACGAACTCGGCCAGTAGTGCTACAATTTCCCCTCTCCGAGGAGCGCTGCGACCAGCAAGCCTGGCCAGGCTCGGAACTTCAACACCGCGCTCACGTTACTTTTTTCAACCTATGAAAGGAGGGCGTGATGAACGCCGTACTCAAAGACTCCGAAGACTACATCATCGCTGACATCGGCCTGGCCGCCTGGGGCGAAAAAGAGATCAAGATCGCGGAAACGGAAATGCCAGGCCTGATGGCAATCCGCGAAGAATTCGCCGCTGCTCAGCCGCTGAAAGGCGCGCGCATCACCGGTTCGCTGCACATGACCATCCAGACCGCAGTGCTGATCCGCACCCTGGAAGCACTGGGCGCGCAAGTGCGCTGGGCCTCCTGCAATATCTACTCGACCCAGGACCACGCTGCCGCAGCCATTGCCGCCGTCGGTACCCCTGTGTTCGCGGTCAAGGGCGAAACCCTGGCCGACTACTGGGACTACACCCACCGCATCTTCGAGTGGCCGGGTGAAGGCGTGTACTCCAACATGATCCTGGACGACGGCGGCGATGCAACCCTGCTGCTGCACCTGGGCGCCCGTGCCGAGAAAGACATCTCGGTCCTGAACAACCCGGGTTCGGAAGAAGAAATCTGCCTGTTCAATTCCATCAAGGCCCACCTGGCCAAGGACGCGACCTGGTACTCCAAGCGCCTGCCGCACATCCTGGGCGTGACCGAAGAAACCACCACCGGCGTGCACCGCCTGTACCAGATGCACAAGGAAGGCAAGCTGGCTTTCCCTGCCATCAATGTGAACGACTCCGTCACCAAGTCCAAGTTCGACAACCTGTACGGCTGCCGCGAGTCCCTGGTGGACGGCATCAAGCGCGCCACCGACGTCATGGTGGCCGGCAAGATCGCCGTGATCGCCGGCTACGGTGACGTCGGCAAGGGTTCTGCGCAAGCGATGCGCGCCCTGTCGGCGCAGGTGTGGGTGACCGAAATCGACCCGATTTGCGCGCTGCAGGCTGCGATGGAAGGCTACCGCGTGGTGACCATGGATTACGCCGCTGAACACGGCGACATCTTCGTGACCTGCACCGGCAACTACCACATCCTGACCGAACAGCACATGCTGAAGATGAAGGACCAGGCGATCGTCTGCAACATCGGCCACTTCGACAATGAGATCGATGTCGCCTCCCTGAAGAAATACCAGTGGGAGAACATCAAGCCGCAGGTGGACCACGTGATCTTCCCGGACGGCAAGCGCATCATCCTGCTGGCGGAAGGCCGCCTGGTGAACCTGGGCTGCGGCACCGGCCACCCATCGTATGTGATGTCGTCCTCGTTCGCCAACCAGACCATCGCCCAGATCGAGCTGTTCGCCAACACCAAGGCCTACCCGGTCGGCGTGTACACCCTGCCCAAGCACCTGGACGAGAAGGTCGCGCGCCTGCAGCTGAAGAAGCTGAACGCGCAGCTGACCACCCTGACCGAAGAGCAGGCGGCGTACATCAACGTGAAAGTCGAAGGCCCTTACAAGCCTGAGCACTACCGCTACTAAAACCGGCAGGGCGGCGGGACCTGGCCCTGGGTCCGGCTGCCGTCCCGCACTGCAAATCACCCGGCTTATACCGGTCGGGTCTGGCCCTTGGCTCAGACCCGGGTTTACCGGTCCTCACAATCGAGCAAAATCATGCGTTTGGTCCTCACCTGGATAATCAATGCCGCCGCGCTCTTCGCGCTGCCTTACCTGATGCATTCCGTCAGTGTCACAAACATTGGCGCCGCTTTGGTTGCTGCCCTCCTGCTTGGCCTGGTCAACACCCTGGTGCGCCCATTGCTGCTGCTGCTGACATTGCCCGTTACGGTGCTGTCGCTTGGCCTGTTCATCTTCGTCATCAATGGCTTCATGTTCTGGCTGGTGGCGAAAGTGGTGGACGGCTTCCACGTGGACAGCTTCTGGTCAGCCATTGGTGGCGCGCTCTTGTACAGCGTGATTTCCTGGGCCTTGTCTACCCTCCTGTTGAAAGACAATGATGGCTAACCATAATTTCAGTATCGAGTTCTTCCCGCCCAAGACGGCGGAAGGGACGGAAAAGCTGCGCCTCGTGCGCGCCAAACTGTCCGAGCTGCATCCCAAGTATTTTTCCGTGACCTTCGGCGCCGGCGGTTCCACCCAGCAGGGCACCCTGGACACCGTGCTCGAGATCATGGCGGCCGGCGAAGACGCCGCGCCGCACCTGTCCTGCATCGGCGGCACGCGCGAATCGATCCGCGCCATCTTGCAGCAGTACAAGTCGCACGGCATCAAGCGCCTGGTGGCGCTGCGTGGCGACCTGCCATCCGGTTACGGCATGGCGGGCGAGTTCCGTTACGCCAACGAGCTGGTGGAATTCGTGCGTGCGGAAACGGGCGACTGGTTCCATATCGAAGTGGCGGCGTACCCCGAGGTGCACCCGCAGGCGCGCTCGCCGCAGGATGATATGCAGGCCTTCGTGCGCAAGGTGAATGCCGGCGCCAACGCGGCGATCACCCAGTACTTTTATAACGCCGACGCGTATTTCCATTTCGTTGACGCGGCGCAGAAGGCGGGGGTGAACGTGCCTATCGTGGCGGGTATCATGCCGATCACGAACTACACGCAGCTGATGCGCTTCTCGGATATGTGCGGCGCCGAGATCCCGCGCTGGGTGCGCCTGAAACTGGCGTCATTCGGCGACGATTCGGCCTCGATCAAGGCTTTCGGTCTCGACGTGGTTTCGGACCTGTGTGAACGCCTGCTGGCCGGCGGCGCGCCGGGCCTGCACTTCTATTCCATGAACCAGGCTGTCGCTACCACGGCCCTGTGGAATCGATTGGTCTGAAACCGGTAGACCAGGGTCAGGCACAAGTGCCTGCCCCTGGCACGCGGCCGCCGCGTGCCCGGTGTCTGACCCTGCGGGTCAGACACCGGACTTCCGGTTCTAGTCTTCGGTAATTATGCGGTCCAGCGCCACATCGTGCCCATCGCTGCCGAAATCGGCAGCCAGGCAACGATACGCCACCCCCACGGTGGCCGGGCGCGGTTCGCGCGCCAGCGTGCGGTCGTAGAAGCCGCCGCCATATCCGAGCCGGTAGCCCTGCGGGTTATAGCCCAGGCAGGGTATCAGTAAAGCCGGCGGATATTCCTGCACCAGGCGCTGCATGGCCGGCACCGCCACTCCCATCGGATCCTTCACCATTGGTTCGCCGATAGTCCACTCCGAGAACGCCAGTGGCGCATGCTTTTCCAGCACCACCGGCAGCAGCAGCTTCACGCCCAGTTCCGCCAGCTCCGCATAACAGGCGTGCAAGTTCGGCTCGTCGCGCAAGGGCCAGTACACCCCGAGCGTGCCGACACCGGATTCACGCCACCACTGGACCACTTTCGCACCAATTTCCTTGTCCCACTGCGCCCGCGTTTCCGGCGCCAGCGCACGGCGCGCCGCGAGCATCGTCTTGCGCAGTTCCGCCTTGCCGGGTGCTGGTTGGCCGTCGCGGTTGCGTGGTATCCTAGTTGGGCTGGTCATATCGTGAATTACCTTGAGAGTCGTACATTGATTTCCACCTCGAAATGGATAGCCGGCGCACTGATGGTCGCAGCATGCGCCGCCTCGCCGCTGGCCCTGGCGCAGGATAACGCAAGCGACAGCCGCAAGGAAGATGATGCCTTCCTCCTGCTGCGCGATTCGGTACGGCGCGACGACGCCGCCAAGGCGGAGTTTTACGCCGCCCGCCTTACCGATTATTCGATTCCGTCCTACGTCGATTATTACCGTCTGAAGGCCCGCTTCAAGGAAGCGGCCGACCCGGAAGTGCGTGCCTTCCTGAGCAAGTACCAGGGCAGCGCCATCGCCGACCGCATGCGCAATGACTGGCTGCTGGAGCTGGGTCGCAAGCGCGAGTGGGCCACCTTCGACGAACAGTTCCCGCAGTTCGTGCTGCAGGACGATACCCAGGTCAAGTGCTATAACCTGTTGTCGCGCCTTTCCAAGGGCCAGCATGTTGCCGCCGATGCGCGCACGCTGCTGGTTTACCCGCCTTACTACGGCGAAGGTTGCGGCGCACTGATCGCGGCGCTGGCGCAGACCGGCCAGTTCACCGAGGACGACTTGTGGACGCAAGTGCGCCTGGCTGGCGAAACCAACGCCACCGGTCCGGCCAAGCGCACCGTGATACTGCTGAACGGTTCGGACAAGAAGATGGGCCAGGCAATCGATCTGCCTACGCTGGCGCTGGCCAAAGGCGCCGGCAGCACGCGCGCCGACCACGAGACCTTCCTGGTGGCTGTCGGCCGTGGCGCCCGCACCAGCATGAACCTGGCCCGCATGGCGCTGGAAAGGAATCTGCCGCTCCTGACGCCGCAAGAGCGCGCTATCGGCTGGGCCAACCTGGCGCTGGTGTCGTCCTATTCGTTCTCGCCCGACACGGCAGGCTACTGGGCCAAGGCGGCTGGCGCCCCGCTGTCCATGGACCAGATGCAATGGAAAACCCGCATCGCCCTGCGCGAGCGCGACTGGAAAACGGTCAAGGCCACCATCGCTGCCATGCCGCCGCAGTTGCGCAAGGACCCGACCTGGATCTACTGGAACGCGCGCGCCATCGCCGCCGAAGCAGGCAGCAATACGCCGGAGGTGCTGGCGGCCTACCGCAGCATTGCCGACCAGCCAAACTACTATGGCATCCTGGCCGCTGAAGAACTCGGCCAGCTGGTCACCATCCCGCTGCCGGGCCCGGCGCCGACAGCGGCCGAAATGGCCGCCATCGCCGCCAATCCCGGCCTGCAGCGCGCGCTCAAATTCTTTGAAATGCGCTTGCGCTTCGAAGGCACGCGCGAATGGAACTGGGAGACGCGCCGCCTGAACGAACGCGAGCTGATCGCCGCCGCCGAGTTCGCGCGCGAGAAGCATGTGCTGGACCGCATGGTGTACACCTCCGAGAAGACGCGCGTGCAGGCAGACTACACGCACCGCTACCCTGTGCCGCATGACGACATCATGCAGCCGACCACCAGCACCCTGGGGCTGGATCGCGCCTGGGTGTATGGCCTGATCCGCCAGGAGTCGCGTTTCATCATGGACGCGCAATCGTCGGCCGGCGCCTCGGGCCTGATGCAGGTGATGCCGTCCACCGGACGCTGGGTGGCGCGCAAGATCGGCTTGACCGACTTCGTGCAGGGCATGCTGACCGACGTGAAGACCAATATCCTGTTGGGCGCGAACTATATGAACATGGTCCTGGGCAGCATGGACGGCTCGCAGGTGTTGGCCACCGCAGCCTACAATGCCGGGCCGGGGCGCCTGCGTTCCTGGCGCACGCAGCTGACCAAGCCGATGGACAGCACCATCTTCATTGAATCGATTCCGTTCTCGGAAACGCGCGGCTACGTGAAAAACGTGATGGTCAATGCCACTTACTATGCGGCGCTGTTCGATGGCCGTCCGCAATCGCTCAAGGCGCGCCTGGGCAGTACCGTTACGCCGAAAGGCTACAGCGATCAGGAACAACAGGAGGCCGCCTACGGCGGCCGTTAACCAGTACTGGGAGAACAGAGGAAACATGCAGACCACAGAACTCGACCCGAAACTTGCCGAAACCCTCGCCGCGGCGCGCGAGCCTGGCTTGACCCTGGTTATCGGCAACAAGAACTATTCCTCATGGTCGATGCGCCCGTGGGTGGCGATGAAAGCCTTCAATATCCCGTTTACCGAAGTGCGCGTCCTGCTCGACCAGCCCGACACTTCCAACAATATCGCCAGGTACAGCGCCAGCGGCCGCGTGCCGGTGCTGCTGGCCGGCGACATGGCGATCTGGGACAGCATGGCGATCTGTGAATACCTGGCCGAGCAATTCCCCGACAAGCCGATGTGGCCGCGCGACGTCGCTGCGCGCGCCCTGGCGCGCTCGGTGTGCGCCGAGATGCACAGCTCCTTCGGCAGCCTGCGCACCACGATGTCGATGAACATCAAGGGCAGCTACCCGGGCAAGGGCCGCACGCCGGCCACCCAGGCCGACATCGGCCGCATCAGCGAGATGTGGGAGGAGTGCCTGAGCCGCTTCGGCCACAACGAATTCCTGTTCGGCGAGTTTTCGATTGCCGACGCCTTTTTCGCGCCGGTCGTGTGCCGCTTCAAAACCTATGGCGTGGTGCTGCCGCCGGCGCTGGCCGCTTATTGCGAGCGCATGCGCAGCCATCCTGCAGTCGACGCCTGGATCGCCGGCGCCCTGGCTGAAACCGAAACCGCGCCACTGCACGACGCGGAGATGCCGGACGATTGATGGCGATGAAGACTTACGTGGTCGGCGGCGCGGTGCGCGATGAATTGCTTGGATTGCCCGTCAAGGACCATGACCACGTCGTGGTAGGCGCCACGCCGGAAGACATGGTGAAGGCCGGCTTCCGCCCCGTTGGCAAGGATTTTCCCGTGTTCCTGCACCCGAAAACGCAGGAAGAATATGCGCTGGCGCGCACCGAGCGCAAGACCGCGCCCGGATACAAAGGCTTCGTATTCCACACTTCCAGCGACGTGACGCTGGAAGAAGACCTGGTGCGGCGCGACCTGACCATCAACGCCATCGCCCGTGGCGACGATGGCGTGCTGGTCGACCCCTACCATGGCCAGCAGGACATCAAGGACCGCATTTTCCGCCACGTGTCCGACGCTTTTGCCGAGGACCCGGTGCGCATCCTGCGCCTGGCGCGCTTTGCCTCGCGCTATCCGGATTTCCGCGTCGCGCCCGAGACCAATGCGCTGATGACACGCATGGTGGAGGAGGGGGAGGTCGACGCACTGGTGCCCGAGCGCGTATGGCAGGAGATCGCCCGCGGCCTGATGGAGCGGAAGCCATCGCGCATGCTGGAAGCGCTGCGCGATTGCGGCGCCCTCTCGCACATCCTTCCAGAGATCGGCGACGGCCATGCGGTGGCGCCGGTGATCGACCGTGCCGCTGAACAGGACCTGGAGCTGCCGGTGCGTTTTGCCGCACTCGCTCTGGCGCTCGACGTTGCGCAGGTCGAGCAGGCCTGCAAGCGACTGAAGGTGCCGACCGAATGCCGCGACCTGGCGGTGATGGCAGCGCGCGACCGCGCCAGCGTGGACAAGGCGCTGGCACTGGACGCCGCTGCGCTGGTCAGCCTGTTCGAACGCTGCGACGGGTTCCGCAAGCCGGCGCGCTTCGTGCAGATGGTGGCCGCAGCCGAATGCGCGGATGTCCGCTCCGGCGCATGCACGGCGCCATCGGCGCAGCGCGCGCTGCTGGCCAAGGCGCTCGATGCCGCGCGTGCGGTCAATGCCGGAGAGATTGCGCAAGGCTCGGCGGGTGCGCCGCAGCGGATTCCCGAGCTGGTGCGCGCGGCCCGCGTGCAAGCCGTGCGCGCCGCAATCGGTGCGCAGGAGGACCAGGATGACCAGCCTTAACTTCTTCCGCAATCCCCTGCGCGGCCTGTTTGGCGGCAAGGACAGGCCGACCGTGCCGGTCAAGGAATTGCGCGAGCGCGACCGCCGCCGCATGCTCAAGCATTTCCTCTCGCTGGAACGCCACGACCGCCTGCTGCGCTTCGGCACGCCCGTCAACGACGAGCAGATCACGCGCTATGTGGGCAGTATCGACTTCGACCGCGACCTGGTGTTCGGCGTGTACAACCGCGTCTTCAAGCTGGTGGCAGTGGGCCACCTGGCCTTTGCCGAGCGCGATGCGGACAAGCACAAAGTCACCGAGAAGGACCAGGTGGCGGAGTTCGGCGTGTCGGTTTCCAAGTCCGCGCGCGGCCTGGGCATCGGCTCCAGGCTGTTCGAACGCGCCAGCATCGCCTGCCGCAACAACGATGTCGACACCCTGTACATGCATTGCCTGTCCTCGAACGCCACGATGATCCACATCGCCAAGAAGGCCGGCATGGAAATCCACCGCGACTACGGCGAGGCCGACGCCTACCTCAAGCTTGGCCCGGCCGACCCGGCCAGCGTGCTGCAGGAAGCGATGGAAGAGCAGTTCGCATCGTTCGATTACGCCCTGAAAGCCAACGTCCGCGCTGCCAGCAAACTGCTCGACAAGATCCCTGGGGTAAAATCGGAGGAAAAGTAGAGGAGGCTTCATGCCGTTCGCCCTGCGCAGCATTGCTTTAGCCGTCACCATGGCCGCACCGCTGGCGCCGGCTGCGGGTGCGCCGTTGAACCTCTGCTACGAGGACATCCCGCAGGCGCCGTGGACCATGCCCGACGGCACCGGCCTGAATATCGAGCTGCTGAAGCGCGTCGCCAGGCTGACCGGCGACCAGTTCAACTTTGTTCCCCGCCCATGGAAGCGCTGTGAGGAGGAAACCCGTACCGGCGTGATCGACGCCATGGTCGGCCCCTCCGACAATCCGCGCCGGCGCGTCTACAGCCTGCCGCCGACCAAGGCCGACGGTTCCCAGGACCCCGAGCGCGCCATGTACCGCGACCACGTCGACCTGTACCTGCGCGTCGACAGCGGCGCAAGCTGGGACGGCAAGACCCTGGTCAATCCGCGCAAGCTGGTGGTGGCGCAGCGCGGCTATTACATCGTGGACATGCTGCAGGCGCGCGGCCAGACCGTGATCGACACGCCCAAGACGGCGGAAGAAGGCTTGCGCCTGCTGGCCGCCGGCAGCGCCGACGTTGCCGTGTTGATGGGGCGCGATGCGGAAAACCTGTTAAAGGAAGATCCACGCTTCCAGGGCCGCGTGATACTGGCCCGGCAGCCCTTCGCCACCTTCGATTTCCACCTGATGGTCGGGCGCAAAGCCTACAACAAGGAGCCCAGGCGCTTCGAGGCGATCTGGAACGCGATCGCCAAGGTGCGCGCTACCCCTGACTACCAGCGCCTGGAACAGTCGCTGGTTCGCCAGCACGAGCACGATTGACCGTTGCCCGCATGGCGTAGGCGAACAGCAGGCCGCTGGCGTACATCAGCACGCCGTACAAGGCGCCCGGCATGGCATAAGCATCCTGTTTCAGGACGCTGCTGCCGATCACCATCGCCAGCGTGCCATTCTGGATAGCGGTTTCGATCCCGAGCGTCACGGACTGCTGGCGCGAAAGGCGGGCCAGCCATGCCACGCCGAAGCCGCAGGCAAGCATGGTAACGTTGAGCGCCACCGCGAACGGCGCCAGGGTATGGAAGTTATCGCGCAGCATCGCCCAGTTCTTGGCAACGGCGGCGGCCACGATCAAGATGAACAGGACCGAGGCAATCCTGGTGCAGGTGCCCTCGATGCGCTGGCCCATGGCCGGCTTCAGGTGGCGCAGCAGCATGCCGACGGCGACCGGCAGGCCAAGCATCAGCACCATCTGCTTCATCATCGGGCCGACCGGCGCCTCCACCCGCTGTCCGCTGCTGGCAAAGTACTCCAGCGCGAAGGATACGATCAGCGGCAGCGTGAAGATGGTCAGCACGCTGGCTACGGCGGTGAAGCTCAATGCCAGCGCCACGTCGCCGCGCGCGATGTAAGTCAGCAGGTTGGAGGTGGTGCCGGTCGGGCAGGCTGCCAGGATCATGAAGCCGACCGCGAAAGCGCCGCCGATGCCCGCGGCCTGCAGCATGCCGAAGCAGGCCAGCGGCAGCAGCACAAAGTGGCACAGCACGCCCACCAGCAGGGCGCGCGGCTGCGTGACGATGCGCCTGAAATCGGCCGGCGTCAGGCCCAGGCCGAGCGCAAACATGATGAAAGCGAGTGCCGCGGGCAGCAGCACGGTCGAGACGATGTCTCCTTGCATGGCGGGGTCTCCTGGTCTTGATGGTTCGTGTGCGGACCGTACCGATAGTACTGTAGTAGTCTTGCGTTTTCCATCACAACGTGCGCCGCCGATATGAAGTCGTTCCACCCTTCCGCCGTGCTGCTGCTGGTGCAGCTGGCCGGCATGCTGATCTACCCCTTCCTCGAAACCATGCGCGGAGGCCAGATAATCTTTAATGCTTTCGGCATCGTCGTGCTGGTGGTGGCGACGCGCATGGTGCGGCGCACCCCGGGCCACGCCTGGATCAGCGCCAGTATCGCGGGACCGGTGGTTGTCCTGCTGGCGCTCCAGATGATGTTCGATATGCCGCAGCTGCTGCCCTGGTCCTCCGCGCTGGAGGCGGCGTTCTATTTTTATGCGGCTGCCAGCCTGGTGGCCTACATGATGGGCGACAGGGAAGCGACGACCGACGAACTGTTTGCCGCCGGTGCCGCCTTCACCTTGCTGGCATGGGCTTTCACCCACGTCTTTGTGCTGGTGCAGACGCTGCAGCCGGGGACTTTCGGCGCGGCCGTCAATGCGGCGGACCCGCGCACCTGGAGCGAACTGAATTACCTGAGCTTTGCGCTGCTTTCGAGTACCGGTATCGGCGACGTCATCCCGCTGACGTCCCATGCCCGCGCCATCGCCAGCGTCGAGATGCTGGTTGGCCTGATGTACCTGGCCGCGGTGGTGGCGCGCCTGATCGGCTTTACCCTGACGCCCAACAAAAACTAGGCTTACACCAGCGGCAGGGCGGTGGTGTCCTTGATACGCTGCAGGGCGAAGGACGATTTCACGTCCAGCACGGCCGGGTGGCGCAGCAGGGTCGCCATCATGAAGCGCGAGAAGTGGTCCATGTCTTCCACGTGCACGCGCAGCAGGTAGTCCATTTCGCCGGTCATGGCGTAACAGGCCACCACTTCCGGCCATTGTTCGACCGCCACCGCGAAGTCGGCGCGCGGCGAGGTGCCGGTCGGGTTCACGCCGAGGGCGCGGGCGTTGCTGTGGGCGGCGGCGTCGCTGTGCTTTTCCAGGCGCACATTGACATAGGCCAGCAGGCCGAGGCCGATCTTGTCGGGGTCCAGCAGCGCCACGTACTGGCGGATCACGCCTTCCTCTTCCAGGCGCTTGATGCGGCGCAGGCAGGGGGAAGGGGAGAGGTTGACTTGCTCTGCGACATCCTGATTCGACAGCCGGCCATCCGTTTGCAAGATGGACAATATCTTGCGATCCGTTTTATCCAGCGCAATCTTGGTCATAAATTCCTCTTTCAATCGAAGTTCTCGCAATATTATTGCTCAATCAAAGCAATGTTGGGAAATGTTTGCAATTAAATGTCGCATGCAGGGGACTATACTGTGCGCAATTCTAATAGGGAGACGCACCATGAAATTCACCCCCTGGGAAAACCCCATGCGCACCGACGGCTTCGAGTTCGTCGAGTTCGCGGCACCCGATCCAAAAGCCCTGGGCAAGCTGTTCGAAAACATGGGCTTCACCGCGATCGCCCGCCACCGCCACAAGGACGTAACCCTGTACCGCCAGGGCGAAATCAACTTCATCATCAACGCCGAGCAGGATTCCTTTGCCCAGCGCTTCGCCCGCCAGCATGGCCCGTCCGTGTGCGCCATCGCGATCCGCGTGGACGATGCCGCTTTCGCGTACAAGCGCGCGCTGGAACTGGGCGCGTGGGGTTTTGACAACAAAACCGGCCCGATGGAACTGAATATCCCCGCCATCAAGGGCGTGGGCGACTCCCTCCTGTACCTGGTGGACCGCTGGCGCGGCAAGAATGCGGCCGACGGCAAGCCGACCGGCGCCATTGGCGACATCTCGATTTACGACGCGGACTTCGTGGCCATCCCAGGCGCCCAAGCGAACCCGGTCGGCAATGGCCTGACCTATATCGACCACCTGACCCACAATGTGCACCGGGGCCGCATGAAGGAGTGGGCTGACTTCTACGAGCGCCTGTTCAATTTCCGCGAAGTGCGCTATTTCGACATCGAAGGCAAGCTGACCGGCCTGAAGTCGAAGGCCATGACTTCCCCATGCGGCAAGATCCGTATCCCGATCAACGAATCGTCGGACGACAAGTCGCAGATTGCCGAATACCTGAACGAATACCACGGCGAAGGCATCCAGCATATCGCTTTGGGCACCGACCAGATTTACGGCTCGGTGGAGCGGCTGCGCAACCAGGGCATCGTGTTCCAGGACACGATCGAAACCTACTATGAACTGGTCAACCGCCGCCTGCCCAACCACGGCGAGAACGTGGAAGAGCTGCGCCGCCTGCGCATCCTGATCGACGGCCATTCGTCGGCCGATTCGAACGAGCGTGAACTGCTGCTGCAGATCTTCACCCAGAACGTGATTGGTCCGATTTTCTTCGAGATCATCCAGCGCAAGGGCGACCAGGGCTTCGGTGAAGGCAACTTCCGCGCGCTGTTTGAATCGATTGAGCTGGACCAGATTCGCCGCGGCGTGCTGGACGACCCTGCGAAGTCGGCCGCCTGACACCGGGGTACCGGTTTAAAGAATTCCCGGCAGTCCCGCACCTAAGACGGGACGCCGTTCCAATTTTGAAGAAGTTATTGGAGACACACCTGATGAACGCACCCGTCAAGAGCGGCGAGCTATCGCCTGCGCACGACATTACCCTCGACGACAAGTGGACCCTGGAGCGCGGCCGCGCCTTCATGACCGGCACGCAAGCCCTGATCCGCCTGCCGATGCTGCAGCGTGAACGCGACCTGAAAGCCGGCCTGAACACCGCCGGCTACATCACCGGCTACCGCGGTTCGCCGGTCACCTCGGTCGACCAGACCGCGATGAAGGCCAAGAAGCACCTCGACGTGCACCACGTCAAATTCCACCCCGGGATGAACGAAGACCTGGCGGCGACCGCCGTCTGGGGCACCCAGCAGACCAACCTGTTCGAAGACGCCAAATACGACGGCGTATTCTCCATGTGGTACGGCAAGGGCCCGGGCGTCGACCGCTGTGGCGACGTGTTCAAACATGCCAATAACGCCGGCTCCTCGAAACACGGCGGCGTGCTGGTGCTGGCCGGCGACGACCACGCGGCAAAGTCGTCCTCCACCGCCCACCAGTCGGACCACATCCTCAATGCCTGCGGCATTCCGGTGCTGTACCCATCGTCGGTGCAGGAATACATCGACTACGGCCTGCATGCCTGGGCCATGAGCCGCTATACCGGCCTGTGGGTGTCGATGAAATGCGTGACCGATATTATCGAGTCGGGTGCCGTGGTCGATTTCGACCCGGACCGCGTCCAGATCCAAATGCCGGAAGACTTCGAGCTGCCGCCGGGCGGCCTGAATATCCGCTGGCCGGACACCGTGCTGGACATGGAAGTGCGCATGAACAGCTACAAGTGGTACGCCGCGCTGGCCTACTGCCGCGCCAATAAACTGAACAAGATCATCTGGGATGCGCCCAAGCCGAAGATCGGCATCATCACCGCCGGCAAGTCCTACCTCGATACCCGCCAGGCGCTGGCCGACCTGGGCATCGACGAGCAAGCCGCCGCCGATATCGGCATCCGCCTGTACAAGATCGGCATGACCTGGCCGCTGGAAGCGGACGGCGTGCACGAATTCGCCAAGGGCCTGGACGAGATCCTGGTGGTGGAAGAAAAGCGCCAGATCCTGGAATACGCGCTGAAGGAAGAGCTGTACAACCTGCCGGACGGCGAGCGTCCGCGCGTGGTCGGCAAGTTCGACGACACCGGCGAGTGGAGCAACAAGGGCAAGACCGGCCACGGCGACTGGCTGCTGCCTGCGACCTATGAGCTGAACCCGGCCCAGATCGCACGCGCCATCGCTTCGCGCATCGAGCATTACTGCAAGGACCATCCTGTCGCGGCACGCGTGAAAGAGCGTATCGCCTTCCTGGAAGCCAAGGAAGCGGCGCTGAAGAACCTGCCCGCCAAGGCTAATCCCGAGACCGACCGTATTCCTTATTTCTGCTCCGGTTGCCCGCACAATTCCTCGACCAAAGTGCCGGAAGGATCGCGCGCCATGGCCGGTATCGGCTGCCATTACATGGTGCTGTGGATGGACCGCGAAACGTCCACCTTCACCCATATGGGCGCGGAAGGCGTAACCTGGGTCGGCCAGGCGCCGTTCACCAACGAGAAGCACGTCTTCACCAACCTGGGCGACGGCACCTATTTCCATTCGGGCATCCTGGCGATCCGCGCTGCCGTTGCGGCCAAGGTGAACATCACCTACAAGATCCTGTACAACGACGCCGTGGCAATGACCGGCGGCCAGAACGTGGACGGCCCGCTGGACCCTGGCATGATTTCGCGCCAGATCGCGGCAGAAGGCGTGACGCCGATCATCGTGGTCACCGACGATCCTGAAAAATATCCGGACGACTACAACTGGGCGCCGGGCGTGACCGTGCGCCACCGCTCCGAGCTGATGGACGTGCAGAAGGAGCTGCGCGACAAGCCGGGCGTGTCGGCCATGATCTACGACCAGACCTGCGCCTCGGAAAAGCGCCGCCGCCGCAAAAAGGGCGAATACCCGGACCCGGCCAAGCGCGCCGTGATCAATGAAGCCGTCTGCGAAGGCTGCGGTGACTGCTCCGTGCAGTCCAACTGCCTGTCTGTGGAGCCGCTGGAAACCGAACTGGGCCGCAAGCGCCAGATCAACCAGTCCAGCTGCAACAAGGACTTCTCCTGCGTGAACGGCTTCTGCCCGTCCTTCGTGACGGTCGAAGGCGGCGGCCTGAAAAAGCCGAAGAAAGCTGCGGCAGCCGGCGGCGGCGAAGTGCCGGCCCTGCCATCGCCGGTGCTGCCGTCGACCGCCAGCCCGTACGGCATCCTGATCACCGGTATCGGCGGCACCGGCGTGGTGACGGTCGGCCAGATCCTGGCGGTGGCGGCGCACGTGGAAGGCAAGGGCGCGATCGTGCTGGACATGTCCGGCCTGGCCCAGAAGGGCGGCCCGGTGATGTCGCACGTGCGCCTGGCCGACAGGCAATCGGACCTGCACTCGACCCGCGTGGGTACCGGCAGCGCCAACCTGGTGATCGGCTGCGACCAGATCGTGACCGCATCGAAAGACGCCCTGTCGCGCATGGGCGAAGGCCGCACATATGCCGCCATCAACTCGACCGGGGCCACCACCGCGGCCTTCGTCAAGAACCCTGACTGGCAATTCCCGGGCACTTCCTCGCAGGCCGAGATCAAGCGCGCCTGCGGCGAAGCCAATGTGGACTTCGTCGACGCCGGCAAGATCGCGACCGCGCTGATGGGCGACTCGATCGCCACCAATATGTTCATGCTGGGCTACTCCTTCCAGAAAGGCCACGTGCCGCTGTCGGAAGCGGCGCTGATGAAGGCGATCGAGCTAAATGCCGTGTCCGTGCCGTTCAACAAGGCGGCCTTCAACTGGGGGCGCTACTGCGCGCACGACACCGCCGCCGTGACCAGGCTGGCCACACCGGCAACCGTGATCGAATTCAAGCGCACCCAGACGCTGGAAGAGATCATCGCCAAGCGCGTGGAACTGCTGACCGCCTACCAGGACGCCGCATACGCCAAACAGTACAGCGACTTCGTGGCGCAGGTACAGGCAGCGGAAGGCGCCTTCGGTTCGAAGAAGCTGACCGAAGCGGTGGCCCGTTACTTCTACAAGCTGATGGCCTATAAGGACGAATACGAAGTGGCACGCCTGCACAGCGACCCGGCCTTCCGCGAGAAGATCGCCAATATGTTCGAGGGCGACTACAAGGTGAAGTTCCACCTGGCGCCGCCGCTGTTTGCCAAGAAGGACAAGGAAGGCCACCTGGTCAAGCAGGAATTCGGTCCATGGATGCTGAAAGCCTTCGGCGTGCTGGCCAGGTTCAAAGGCCTGCGCGGCTCCGCCCTCGACATCTTCGGCTACACCGCGGAGCGCAAGATGGAACGCGCCCTGATCGGCGAATACCGCAAGACCGTGGAAGGCTTGCTGGGCAAGCTGAACGCCGACAACCTGGCAACCGCCGTGGCCATCGCGCGCATTCCTGAAGATATCCGCGGCTATGGCCACGTCAAGGAGCGCCACCTGAAGGCAGCCAAGCAGAAGGAAGCATCGCTGCTGGCGGACTTCAACAAACCGGCTGTGGCGACGCACGCGGCCTGATATTTGGCGCATGAGAAAAGCCGGGGCAAGTCCCCGGCTTTTTTTATAAGCATCTGCAAAATCATTCGTTCAGTAACAGGGGCGCGCTTGTTAATGTGGCGCCTCGTCACAAGAGGATCAGTTCAATGCAGACAAAATTCAGAATGAAACCATTGGCAGCAGGCGCTTTCGTTTTGCTGGCAGGCGTCGCGCAGGCCCAGGAAGCAGCCGCGCCGGCAGCAGTCGTGATCACCGGCTCGCGCATCCCGCGCGCCAGCCTGGAAGGCCCTTCGGCCGTCACCGTCATCACCGGCGACGACATCACCAGGCAAGGCTACAAGAATGTCTTTGACGCGCTGACCAACCAGTCGCAGAACAGCGGCTTCGTGCAGGGCGCGGATTTCGGCAATACCTTCACGCCATCGGCCAATGCCATCAGCCTGCGCGGCCTGGGGCCCAATCACACGCTGGTGCTGCTGAACGGCCGCCGCCTGGCCGACTTCCCGATCGCATACGAGGGCACGGTCAACTTCACCAACCTGGCCAATATTCCGTCGAGCGTGGTGGAGCGCATCGAGATCCTGAGCGGCGGCGCCTCGTCCATCTACGGCTCGGACGCGATCGCGGGCGTGGTCAACATCATCCTGAAGAAGCAGGCCAACGGCTATGACATCAACCTCAAAGCCGGTACCACCACGCGCGGCGGCGGTAGCGACAAGCGCCTGCAATTGACCGGCGGCCAGAGCGTCGGCAAGCTGAATACCCTGTTCAGCGTTGAACTGCTGGAACGCGACCCGCTGTGGAGCGCCGACCGTGACTTCATGGCCAGCAAGACCGGTGTGGCGCCGACATCGGTGCTGGCGCGCAGGAACGTCAGCACCGGGAAATATATAGACCTGGGCAATACCTGCGCCGGCATCGGCGACCTGTTCGGCGGCAGCACCGTCAAATACACGGCCAAGGCAGGCAGCTTCTGCGCCAGTCCGAAGGTCGGCCCAACCTACTGGACCACCCAGACCAAAAACAGCAGCCGGAACCTGTTCGGCAGCGCCAACTACGAGCTGTCCGACACCACTACCCTGTTTGCCGAAGCGCTGTACGGCAAGAACCGCAGCAGCAACAACACGCGCGGCCCGTCGTGGACGTCGCGTTCGGCCACCGACAGCTATTTCTGGAACCAGAACACCAGCCGCTACGAGGCCTGGAGCCGCTACATCGCACCGGAAGAAATGGGCGGCGTGGAGCGCTACAACCGGCGCTGGGACGACCAGGCAGCCTCGCTGTCGCTCGGCTTGCGCGGCCAGATTCCGAACACCACGTGGAACTACGAAGCCGGCTACACCGCTTCGCAGTACAAGAGCCAGAACCACGCGCCGCGCGCGTTGGCCAACATTGACGGCTTCTTCCTCGGGCCGCAACTGGGCGTGAATGCCAGCGGCGTCGCCATCTTCGCACCTGACCCGGCGCGCCTGGCCACGCGCCTGACACCAGGCGAATTCAACTCCATTACCGGCGAATCGGTCAGCGACGATAAAGCCTGGACCAATACCCTGAGCCTGACCGCCAACGGCGAAGCCTTCAACCTGCCCGCCGGAGCGGTGAAGGTGGCCACGGTGGCCGAACTGGGCAAGCAGGGCTTCTCCAATGTTCCTGACCCGCGCATCAACCAGGGCTACTTCAACACACTGGCGCGATCCGACGTCACCTCCGGCACGCGCAAGCGCTACGCGCTGGGCGCCGAGGCCAGCATCCCCCTCGTCAAGAGCCTGGTCGGCACGCTGGCCGGGCGCTACGACCATTACTCGTTCGCCGCTCGGGGCGACGGCAAGTTCACCTATAACGGCGGCCTGGAATGGCGGCCTGCCACGCAAGTGCTGCTGCGCGGGAACTACGCCACCAGCTTCCGCGCGCCGGACATGAACTACATTTACAAGGCGCGCGGTACGGGCTACTACGCATCGACCACGGATTACTACCGCTGCGCCAAAGCCGGCCAGCCGGTGGCCGACTGCGATTTCGCCAACTATTCGCCGGGCGCCGATTACGTGCAGACCGGCAGCAAGGACTTGCGTTCGGAGCAGGGCCGCTCGGCCGGGGTGGGCGCCGTATGGTCGCCCAGCGCCGACTTCGACGTTACGCTGGACTACTGGAAGATCCGCATCGACGACCTGGTCACCAACCTGAGCGCCGACAAGCTGCTGCGCGACGAGGCGGAATGCCGCATCAGGGGCGACCTCGCTTCGCCGACCTGCGCCGATGCGATCCGCCGGATCGTCCGCTATGCCGACAATGCGTTGAACAAGCCGGGCGAGATCAGGCAAATCCTGGTCAACCCGATCAACGCGTCGACCAGCAAGGTCAGCGGCATCGACCTGTCGGCCAAGTACGCCCTGCGCAGCGCCGCCTACGGCAGCTTTATCACCAAGGTGAACTATTCGAAAACGCTGAAACAGGCATCGCGCCAGTTCGCCGGTGATCCGCTGAACAACGACAAGGACGACCTTGGCAATTACGACTGGCGCGACAAGCTCAATGCCAGCCTGACCTGGAATGCGGGCGCCTGGTCCAACACCCTGTTCCTGCAGCGCTACGGCAAGGTACCCAACGGCGCCGGCGACGCCTGGCTGACGCGGACCACCCTGGTCAACGCCAGCGCGGTGGTCAAGCTGAACCAGCGCAGTACCGTGTCGCTGGCCGCCAACAACCTGTTCAACCGCGTCAAGCATGACGACAGCGGTGGCTGGCCCTATTACCCGGTCGGCAATTACAGCCCGGCCGGCCGCCAGGTCTGGCTCGAGCTGAACTACCACTTCGGTTCGTAGTGCTTTGCCAGTAATAAAAAGTGCAGAATAGAAAACTTCATTTCTGATGCTATTTCTATAACACATTTCCCAATTTTGGCCAACTGTTAACAATGGCAGTTGGTCAATCCCATCCCTTCAGGTCTACTGTTCCTTCCCTTGGCTTAGTTGGCAATCCCAACGACATGCCAGGAGCGTGTGCCGCCGTCTTGCCGCTTAATGAACTTATTGTGGAAATGCCGGAATCGAACATGTTGCAGACCCTGGATGATGTGCGCAAAATCGAAGTCGTGCTGAAAGTAGCCGAGCGTTGCAATATCAATTGCTCGTACTGCTACATGTTCAACAAGGGTAACGAGGAATATTCCGATCTGCCCGCCTATATCCGGCAGTCGACGGTGGAAGAGATCGCGCACTTCCTCGCCAACGGCGCGCGCGAACTCAATTGCAAGGACGTGAGCATCGGCTTGCACGGCGGCGAACCGCTGATGATCAAGAAGGAGCGCTACGTCGAAATCTGCGAAACCTTCATCCGCATCATCGCGCCGGTGGCCAAGGTGGATTTCACGATGCAGACCAACGCCGTCCTGGTGGACGACGAATGGATGCAGATCTTCAAGAAATACAAGATCCAGATCGGCGTCAGCATCGACGGTCCGCGCGAATACAACGACCGCGCCCGGCTCGACCACCAGGGCCGGAGCACCTACGACGGCACCGTGCGCGGCATCCGCAAGCTGCAAGGGGAGGGCAGCCACCTGCGCGCCGGCGTAGGCGGCCTGGCGGTGATCGACCCCCATGTCGACGCGAAGAAAATCTACCGCCACATGGTCGACGTGCTGGGCATCAGGAAGTTCGACTTCCTGCTGCCGATCGAAACGCACGACACTTTCGATGAATCGACCCTGCCGCTGTATGCCAAGTACCTGTGCGACGCCTTCGACGAATGGGTTGCCGACGGCGATACCGGCATCCGTATCCGGATGTTTACCAATATGCTGTCGTACTTCACGCGCGGCAAGGAGTACGCCGCGCGCGAAAACCACTATATCTTCAACCGCTGGATCCTGATGACGATCGACAGCAACGGCGGGATCGGCCCGGACGATGCGCTAAAGCCGCTGAACGGCGGCCTGTTTGCCCAGAACGTGCGCGAGGTGAGCCTGAAGCAATTCGTGCTGTCGCCGCTGATGCAGGATTTGCGCGCGGCCGAAATGGCCTTGCCGGCCGCCTGCACCGAGTGCGCCTGGCAGACCTATTGCAAGGGGGGCGGCCACTACGGCCGCTTCGCCAACCGCTTCAGCAGCCGCAACGGCTTCGACAACCCGACCATTTTCTGTGGCGCGCTGAAGCAGCTGTACGCCCATGCGGCAAAGCGCCTGATCGAGTCCGGCGTCGATTATGAGCGGGTGGTCGCCTCGCTGGAATATTCCGGCACGCGCCAGCAGCACGCGCCTGCCGCCATCCGCAGCGCCAATGCATCGTTCGGCGGGCGCAAGACGATACCCATCCACATGGCGTGACGCCGCAAGGCGCTGCGCAATGCTGTAGGGCCGGCATATTCTTCTTGGGTGGTAAGCCGGCCGGTATTCAAACACCCAATTTTTCACTAAGGACTTGAAATGACTGACAAGATCAAATCTGAAGAAGTTGTCAAGGCTGAGCTGGAAATCTCCGGCGCCATCAAAGACCTGGAAAAGCAGAAGGAAGGTTTCCTGGCTCGCCTGTCCGATGACCTGCTGGAAGACGTCAACGGCGGCTCCGTGCACCTGAACGGCCACGGCAACGTGGTAGTGACCTAAGCGCTCGACCTCTGGTGGATGGCCGGCACGCCGGCGTCCCAGCCGCTGCCTGCCAACCGCCAGACCTGTTTGCACGCCCCTTAACGGAATATCTCTGCCTACTGGAGTCGCGTATGGATCGCAGCACCGTGGACTATAGCCGCGTCATGCAGCCGCAGGAAGACGGCTACGACGTCGAGGTCTTCCGCGCGTTGAAGCAGGCCGCAGGCTTCGCCCGCCAGGACGTGCCCGGCATGTTCCGCGTGTTCGGCCAGCAGGTGGTAGCGGGGCGCTGGCGCCCCAGGCAATTCGAACACGAAGTGCCGTGCGAAACGGCCGCCCATTACGCGCTGCTGGATGCGGCGACGCGGCAGGCCGCGCCGGCCATGCATACCTCGATCAGCGGGCTGCTCGACGTCCTGACCGGTGTCGAACTGCGCAACAACACCGAGGTGTCCACCCTGTGCCCGACCGCGCGCTATCCCGGCGCCTGGATCGTGCTGACCTCGATCAGCGCCGACCCGGCCGTGGCCCTGCGCGGCATCATCCATGAAATGATGCACCAGAAGCTCATCGCGCTCGGCCTGGGTTCGCACCGTTCCTTCCTGGACGGCGGCGCAGCCTTCATCCTGAACGACAAGGAGCAACTGCACCGCTCCATTGTCAACAGCTACGCCGACACTATGCAGCCATACATGCCGGGCCCGATCGGGCGGCCGATGCTGGCCTGCATCCACGGCTACGCCTCCTTCCTGTCCGCCGCCGCGGCCACGCTCAAGCTGGTGCCGTACGATGCGGGCCGTGCCGCGTCCTATATGCGCTATGTCCGCAAATGGTCCGAACGGCTGGACGACTGCTGGAACGCCATCCGCGACGGCGCGCAAACCAGCGACCAGGGCGCGCAGCTCCTGCTCGGCCTGGAAAACTGGACCAGCGAGCACCTGCGCGATTACCGCGCCGCCGTGCGGGTATACGGCGACGGCGCCGAAGCCCGGGCGGCCTAGGAGCGCACGCCATGACCAAGCCCGCAGCCAATCGCCAGCGCGGTCCAGACGAAGCCGGCAGCCGCCACGTGCTGTGGCTGCGCATCAGCTTCCTGCTGGTCATGGTGATCGCCCTGGTGCTGGTCCTGATCTCCTACCTGAATTACTCGAACTACCGCAAGGCCTTCCTGGAGCAGAACCTGACGCGCAACCTGATCGTGGCCAAGGACGTGCGCCAGACGGTGCTGGGCGGGCTCAATATAGGTCTGGAGCCGGGCGCCAATATGCGGCTGCTGCCGGCCATCCGCGATGCGGCGCGCGACGGCAGCGGCATTCGCTACATCGGCGTGCTTGACGATGCCGGCGCCGTGATCGGCGATGGCGACATCATTGGCCGCGCCGCCCAGTGGCGCAAGCGGCTGGCCGGCACCGCGGCCGACGCCTACTGGCAGGCCAGCGATGCCGACAGCATGGAAGTCGGCATCCCTTTCGAAAACAACTTCCACATCAAGTCCGGCGCCGTGGTGATCGGTTACGACCGGCTGGCCATCGAGGCTGCCGCCAGCGATATGCGACGCAAGCTGGTGGTCAACGTCGCCATCACCCTGCTGTGCGTGGTGCTGCTGACCTTTGGCGGCGTGTACCTGGCCACCCGCAAGCTGGCCAGTGCCCTGGCCGGCGCCGCCACCGCCATTGACGCGGCAACGGCGCACGGCAAGCCGGCCCCGCTGGCGGGCGACGTGCTGGGCGCCGAGGCGGCCCAGGAAATCAACGAGTTCACCGAATTGAGCCAGCGCGTGGTGGGCGGCATCGCCGTGCTGGAACACGAACTGGCGGCGCGGCGCGAACTGGCCGCCTTGGGCGGCAAGGAGGAGGCATGAAGCAACTGCAGTTGCGCCTGGTGATCCTGTCGGCCACCCTGCTGGTGCTGTCAGCCCTGCTGCTGTCCTGGTTCGCCTGGCGCGATTTTTCGCAGGGCTTGCCGCCCGAGATGGCGCGCACCGTCACCACCGTCAGCCATTCGGTGGCGCATGTGATGAAGAAGGCGTATGACAGCGGCGTGCCGTTCCAGGCCATGAGCGGCGTCGAGGAATACCTGGGCCAGGTGCGCGACAACAACCCCAGCATCGTCTACCTGCAGGTCAGCGGCCAGGCCGGCCAGCCGCTGTACCGCAGCGGCTTCGCTGCGCTGGCCGAGCAGCCCGCGCTGCAGGCTGCGGCAGCCGGCGCCACCGGCGCCGCCACCCAACGCATCGGCCCCTACTTCAATACCGCAGTGCCGCTGGTGTTCGGCCACGTGCGGGTCGGCACCCTGCACCTGGGGCAGCGCGCCAGCTTCGTCGAGCAGCAGATGCGCGAGGTGAGCTACGACGTGCTGACCACGCTGGTGGTGGCGGGGCTGATCGCCCTCGAGCTGATGCGCTTCGTGCTGACGTTTGCCATCGCCACCCCGGCCGACGTGATCCGCGTCTTCGTGGCCCGCGTGCGCGAAGGCGACTACTCGCACTACCTGCCGGCCGACCGCCTGGGCGGCATCGGCCAGCTCAATGCCCATTTCAACCGCATCGTGGCCGAGGTCAATGCGCGCTGCCAGCGCTTGCCGGCTGCGGCGCGCGCCCGGCTGGCGGCGCTCAAGCTGCATGAGCCGGGCGCGCGCCACACCCTGCATGCCTCGGCCCTGGCGCATATCCGCTGGCCTTTCTTCCTGCTGATCTTTGCCGACTCGCTGTCGCTATCGTTCTTCCCGGTGTTTGTCGGGCAGTTCTATGCGCCGGGCATGGGCTTGTCGAAGAGCGTGGTGGTGGGCTTGCCGATCTCCATCTTCATGTTTACCTGGGCCCTGTCGATGCCGTGGGCCGGCATGTGGAGCGACCGCGTCGGCCACCGCAAGGCCTTCGTGGTGGGTGCGGCGGTCACCACCGCCGGCCTGGTGCTGACCGCGTTGGCCCAGACCCTGTACGACTTGCTGCTGTGGCGCTGCCTGACTGCCCTCGGCTATGGGTTGGTGTTCATCACGGCGCAAGGCTATGTGGCCAACAATACGCCGCCGGCCCAGCGCACGCGCGGCATGGCGGTATTCCTGTCGAGCTTCTTTGCCGGCTCGCTGTCCGGCTCGGCCATCGGCGGCATCCTGTCCGACCGCCTCGGGCACGGCGCCACCATCCTGCTGTCGGCCCTGTTGAGCGCGGCAGCCGCGCTGTTCGTGCTGCGCTTCCTGTCGCCGGCCAAGCCGTCCGGGGCGGCGCGCCGCTCGCTGGCGCTGGCCGACGTGCAGCGCCTGCTGCGCAACAGGAAATTTGCCGCCATCACCTTCCTGGCTGCGGTGCCGGCCAAGATCGCGTTGACCGGCTTCTTGTACTACACCGTGCCCCTCTATCTGAGCTTGCTTGGCAACAGCCAGTCCACCACCGGGCGCGTGATGATGGCCTACGGTCTGGCCATCATCGTGCTGTCGCCGCTGGCCGCCAAGCTGGCCGACCGCATCGGCCACCTGCGCTGGTTCGTCACGGTCGGCGGCTATGCGGCGGCGCTGGCCATGCTGGTCATCTATGTCAACGACAGCACGCCGGGCTTGCTGCTCAGCATCACCCTGCTGGGCATCGCGCATGCGATCGGGGTGTCGCCGCAGCTGGCGCTGATCAACGATTTTTGCAAGGAAGTGGTGGCGGAAGTGGGGGCCGGTACGGCGACCGGCATCTTCCGCCTGGTCGAGCGCCTGGGCAATGTGCTGGGGCCGGTCATTGCCGCGCTGTTGATTTCCCATTACGGCTATCGCGGCGCCTTCCTCGGCATCGGCTTGCTGTGCTTTGCCTGCATCACCAGCTTTACTGCCATGTTCTTTTGGTTTGACCGTAACCCGTCCCGCGCCGCCAGCGTCGCCGGATAATGTGTGAAGAGGACTGTAATGCGTTTGTGTCAACTGTTGTTGCTGGCCCTGCTGTGTGCGACAGCGGCCGTCAAGGCCGCGCCCGAACCGGAAGCCCCTGCCGCCCGGCCCTATCGCATCATGATGATGCTGTACCGCGGCGAGACCGATGCCGAAAAAGGCTTCATGGATTACTTCAAGCGGCGCAAGATACCGGCTGAGTTCATCATCCGCGACGCCCAGGCCGACCCGGCCCGGATTGCCGAGTTCGTGCGCGAGGCGCGGCACGCGAAGCCGGACTTGATCTATACCTTCGGCACCACGGTGACGGCGGCGGTGGCGGGGCTGGAAGGCGCCACCGATGCGGCGCGCCACATCACCGACATCCCGATCGTGTTCGACATCGTGGCCGATCCGGTAGGTGCCGGCCTGGTCAGCAACCTGCAATCCTCGGGCCGCAACCTGACCGGGGCCTCGCACATGGTGCCGCTGCGCGCCCAGCTGCAGGCGCTGGAAGCGATGCGCCGCACGCGCACGCTGGGCGTGATCTACAACCCCAACGAGCGCAACTCGGTGTTGGCGGTGCGCGAGCTGGAGAAGACGGCGCCATCCTTGTCGCTGTCGCTGCAACTGATGCCGCTCAAGGTGGACGGAACCAAGCAGCCCACGGTCGACGACATCGGGGTGGCGGTGCGCGCGCTGGTGGCGCGTAAGCCGGAATTCATCTACCTGCCGTCGGACTCTTTCCTGATCAAGCATGCCGGGGTGGCCGTGCGCGCAGCGCACGGCGCCGGCATCCCGGTGTTCGCCGCCACCGAGGCGCCGATCCGCGAGGAAGGCGCGCTGTTCGGCCTGGTCAGCACCTATGCCAATGTCGGCGAACTGGCGGCCTACAAGGCCGACCAGATCCTGTCGAGGAAGCTGCCGCCGGCCCGGATCCCGATCGACTCGCTCAAACGCTTCACCTACCTGGTGAACATGAACGCGGCCAAGTCGCTCGGCATCTATCCGCCGCTGTCGGTCATGAAGTTTGCCGAGCTGATCACGCCGGCAGCCACCATTGACGCGCGCGAATAGCGCAGGCAGCGGGACGCCCATGGCGCCCGCCCTTCCTCCCCGATTGAGCTGATCCATGGAACGACGTGATATCCAGCGGCGCGGCACCGCGCTGGCACTGGCGCTGGTTTGCAGCCAGGCGGCCTTGGCGGCGCCGCCGCTGCGCCTGGCCGATGCGCTGCGCCTGGCCTTGTCGGCCAACCCGGACCTGCAGGTGCAGCAGAGCGCGACGGCAGCGGCGCGCGGCCAGCTGCAGCAGGCCAGCGGCCAGTTCGACACGGTGCTGGCGGCCGGCGCCGACTATGCGCGCCAGCACGTGCCCAGCCCGCTGCCCGGCGCCGTGCAAGGCACCACCTACAGCGCCGGCTACCGGGTCGGCGCGCGCCAGCAGTTGCGCAGCGGCCTCACGCTGGGCGCCTCGCTTGACGCCAAGTCTTACCAAGACAGCGCCGTGCAGGGCGCGCAGGCACCGGGCACGGTGACGCTGGGCGTGACCTTGAACTTGCCGCTGCTGCGCGGGCGCGGCGGGCGCGAGGTGGCGGCGGTGGAAGATGCCGCCAGCCTGCAGGTGCAGGCCAGCGAACTGGCGCTGCGCGACAGCGCCGCGCAGGCGCTGTACCGCACGCTGTCGGCCTACTGGGCTTATGCGGTGCAATTTTCGCTGGAGCAGGTGGCGCGCGACAGCGAGCAGCGCAGCCGCGAACTGCTCGCTTCCACGCAAAAGCTGGTGGACGCGGCGGAAAAGCCGCGCGGCGACCTGGTGCTGCTGCAGGCCGACCTGGCCGACCGCGTGGCCAGCCGGCAGGCGGCGGCGCTGGCGCTGAGCGAGGCGCGCATCGCACTGGGCCGCGTGCTGGGCATGGATGGTGCCGCCAGCGCCGGCCTGGCGGCCCCGGCCGATGCCCTGCCGGCCATCCTGGCCATCGGCATGCCGGGCCAGGCCCAGCTGGTCGAGCTGCGCCTGGCCGCCCAGCAACGCCGGCCCGACCTGGCGGCGCTGGGCGCCCAGGTGGCGGCCGCCACGCGCCAGGCCGAGGCGGCACGCCACCGCCTGCTGCCCGGGCTGAACCTGGAACTGGGCGTGGCCTATGCCAAGGCGCACGACGGCAGCCAGCGCTATCCCTGGTGGAGCGACCCGGGCCGGGTGCAGCAGGGGCCGTCGGTATCGGCGCGCCTGGTGTATGAATTCCCGCTGCAAAACAACACGGCGCGCGGCCAGTTGCGCGAGCGTGCCGCCCAGCTCGACCAGGCGGTCGTGCAGCGGCGCGACCTGGCAGCGGCGGTGGCGGCCGGCATCGACAGCGCGGTTGCCAGCCTGGCCAGCCGCTCCGCCCAGCTGCAGGTGGCGCAGCAGGCGCTGGCCCTGTACGAACGCGCCGTCGGGCAGGAAATCGTCAAGCAGAAAAACGGCATCGCCACCCTGATCGACGTGATCAACGTGGAAGCGCGCTTCATCAACGCCCGCACCAGCTACCTGCAGACCTACCTGGCCTATGCGCAAGCGCTGGCACGGCTGCGCTACGAGAGCGGCACCCTGCTGCCGCCGGCGGGCGGCAGCGGCGCGGCCACCCGTTTCGAGCTTGACCCGGCCGAGCTGGCCGGGCTGGGCCCGCTGGCCGGCCAGCTCGCGCCGCCCCCTTGATTGCACGGAGCCGACCATGACCAACAAGACCATCTTCCGCCAGGTAGCGCTGAACCGCCTGTCATCCCCCGAAGAACTCGACTGCCTGCTGCAGGTGACCTCGGCCAAGGGCTGGCTGGCGCTGGCCGGCATCGGCTTGCTGCTGGTGACGGTGAGCGTGTGGAGCGTGTTCGGCCGCCTGCCCACCAAGTTGAGCGCGCAGCAATGCATTCTGCTCAAGAGCGGCGGCGTCAACCTGCTGACCACCGCTGCCAGCGGCCGCCTGTCCGACCTGTCGGTGGCGGTCGGCGACCAGGTGGCGCGCGGCCAGATCATCGGCCGCATCGAGCTGCCGGACCTGCTGCCGAAAATCCTGGCCAGCGAGGCGCGCCTGAAGGAAGCGGGCGAGCGCCACGCCCAGGTGCGGGCTGTGGCGGCGCAGGCGGCGCTGCTGCGCCAGGCGAGCACGCTGCAGCAGGCGCGCAACCTGGAGCAGCAGCTGCAGTCGGTGGCGCAGCGCCTGGCCCTGGTCAAGGAGCGCATCGAATCGCAGGCCAGCCTGTTCCAGCAGGGCTTGATCACCAAGCAGACTCTGCTGGCATCGCAGCTGGAAGCGGCCGCCATCGAAGTCGAAGCGCAGACCCTGCGCGGCCAGCTCAAGCAGCTGGAAGTGTCGCGCCTGGACGCCCAGCGCCAGAGCGACAACGAGGTGGCGCAGGCGGCCAATGCGCTGGAGGATGCGCGGCGCGCCACCGGGCTCCTGGTGCGCGACGCCGAGCACCTGACGGCCATCGTCAGCCCGTATTCCGGGCGCGTGCTGGAAGTCAAGGCCAACGAGGGCCAACTGGTCGAGCGCGGCACCGACATCCTGACCATCGAATCGTCCGGCCTCGACGTCAACGAACTGGAAGCCTATGTCTACCTGCCGGCCGCCGAGGGCAAGAAGGTGCGCGGCGGCATGAAGGTGGAGATCAGCCCCAGCACCGCCAAACGCGAGGAGTTTGGCTACCTGCCCGCCTTCGTGACGGCCGTGGCCAGCTACCCGTCGACCCAGCAGGGCCTGATGCGCGTGTTCGGCAACGACAAGCTGGTGCAGCAGCTGTCGGGCACGCAGGCACCGATCCAGATCATGGCGGCGCTCAAGCCGGCGGCAGCCAACGTCAGCCGCTATGAATGGTCGACCCGCAGCGGGCCGCCGTTCGCCTTGCAGAGCAATACCGCCTGCTCGGCCTCGATCACGCTGGCCGAGCAAAGGCCGGTGGCGCTGGTGATTCCCTTCCTGAAGAAAGTGGCCGGGCTCGAATGAAGGCGCTGCTCGCGATCCTGCAGCGCGCCTGGCAGCGCCTGGCCCGGGCCGGCAAGCGCGGCGTGCACACGCCATCGGTATTGCAGATGGAAGCGGTGGAATGCGGCGCCGCCTCGCTGTCCATGGTGCTCAGCTACTACAAGAAATACATCGCGCTGGAACAGCTGCGCATCGCCTGCGGCGTGTCGCGCGACGGCAGCAAGGCCAACAATATTCTGGCGGCGGCCCGCCAGTTCGGCCTGCAAGCCCAGGGCTTCCGCGCTGAACCGCAGGGCTTGCGCCAGGTGAAGCTGCCCGCGATCATCTTCTGGAACTTCAACCACTATGTGGTGCTGGACGGCTTCGCCGGCGACCAGGTCTACATCAACGACCCCGGCTACGGGCGGCGCACCGTGTCGGCCGAAGAATTCGACCAATCGTTTACCGGCGTCGTGCTGACCTTCGAGCCCGGCCCGCAATTCCAGCCATCGGGCCAGCCGCCCAGCCTGTTCGACGGGCTGCGCCGGCGTCTGGCCGGGGCCCGCGCGGCCGTCAGCTACCTGGTGCTGGTGGGCCTGGCGCTGGTGCTGCCCGGCCTGGTGATCCCCGCCTTCACCTCGGTCTTCATCGACCAGGTGCTGGTGGGCGGGCTCGACAGCTGGGCGCTGCCGCTGATCGCCGGCATGCTGGCCACGGCGGCGGTGCTGGCGGCGCTGACCTGGCTGCAGCGCTACTACCTGCTGAAGCTGGAAATGCGCATCGGGCTGAGCACGGCCGCAACCTTCTTCTGGCACGTGCTGCGCCTGCCGCTGTCGTTCTACAACCAGCGTTCGGCCGGCGACATCGGGGCCCGGGTCGGCATCAACGACGAGGTGGCCAAGATCCTCTCGGCCGACCTGGCCGGCGGCGTGCTGAGCGTGCTGACCGCGCTGTTCTTCGCCGCCATCATGCTGTTCTACGACGTGACGATGAGCCTGCTGACCATGGCCATCGTGATCGTCAATATGCTGGTGCTGCGCTATGTCTCGCAGCGCCGCGTCGAACTGACGCAAAAGCTGGCCATCGACCAGGGCAAGGTGTCCGGCACCTCGCTGAACGGCCTGGCGCTGATCGAGTCGCTCAAGGCCTCGGGCGCCGAATCGGACTTCTTCAGCCGCTGGGCCGGTTACCAGGCGCGGCTGATGAACTCGACCCAGGCCATGTTCCGCAGCTCGATCGCGCTCGACTTGCTGCCCAAATTCTTAACTGCCGTCAACGGCGCCCTGCTGCTGGGCATGGGCGGCATGCGCGTGATGGATGGCGTGATGACCATCGGCACCCTGGTGGCCTTCCAGGCGCTGGTGGCCAGCTTCACCGTGCCGGTCAACAACCTGGTGGCGCTGGGCGGCAAGATCCAGTCCTTCCAGGGCGACATGGGCCGGCTTGACGATGTGATGCGCTATCCCTGCGAAGACATCGCCGCCCTGGACCGCACCGAGCAGACGGTGGCCGGCGCCAAGCTGGAAGGCTGCCTGGAACTGCGCAACGTCACCTTCGGCTACAGCCGCCTCGGCCCGCCGCTGCTGAAGGACTTCAACCTGCTGGTCAAGCCGGGCCAGCGTGTGGCGCTGGTGGGCGGCTCGGGCTGCGGCAAGTCGACCGTCGCCAAGCTGGTGCTGGGCCTCTACGAGTTGTGGGACGGCGCGGTGCTGTTTGACGGCAAGCCGCGCCAGGCTTGGCCGCGCTGGCAGCTGCTCAATTCGATGGCGGCCGTGGACCAGGATATCGCCCTGTTCTCGGGCAGCGTGCGCGACAACCTGACCATGTGGGATAGCACGGTGGCGCACGCCGTCATGGTGCAGGCGGCCAAGGATGCCTGCATCCACGACGTCATCTCGGCGCGCGCCGGCGGCTATGACGGCGTGGTCAGCGAAGGCGGCGCCAATTTCAGCGGCGGCCAGCGGCAGCGCCTGGAAATAGCGCGCGCCCTGACCGCCAACCCGCGCCTGGTGATCCTGGACGAGGCCACCAGTGCCCTCGATCCGCTGACCGAGCAGCTGGTCGATGCCAACCTGCGCCGGCGCGGCTGCGCCTGCCTGATCGTGGCGCACCGCCTGAGTTCGATCCGCGACTGCGACGAGATCATCGTGCTCGAGCGCGGCCAGGTGGTCGAGCGCGGCACCCATGACACATTGCTGGCCCTGGACGGCCATTATGCGAGGCTGATGGCAAATGAATAAACGACACGATCCCAGCCTGGACCAGCAGCTGCTGCAGTGCGGCTGCGCAGGCAGCGAACGCGGCCTGCAGGTGGTCGGGCCGGACTTCCCGGCCTGGTTCATCGAGTACGGCCGGGTCGATGTATTCCTGGTGCGCACCGGCGACCACGGTGGCGCCGGTGCGCGCACCCTGCTGTTCTCGCTGGAAGCGGGGCAACTGCTGTGGCTGCCGGCCGATTGCGGCCACGCCAGCCTGCCGCTGGCCCTGCTGCCGGCCGCAGCCGCCCGCTACCGTTGCATCGGCCGGCACGAGGTGCAGGCCCTGCTGGCCGAGCCAGCGCTGCGCGCCGCTGCGATTGCCCAGCTCGACTGGCTGGCCGCCAGCATCGCCAGCGGGCTGGCGGCGCGCGGCGCGGCCCCGGCCGTGCCGCTCGAAGCGGGCCCGTGCAGCGCCGCGCAGGCGCAGGAAGTGGCGCCGGCGCAGCCGGGCCTATGGCTGGCGCCGCAAGCGGGCGAATTGCGCTACTGCGGCGGCGAGGTGCTGGCGCCGGCGCCAGCGGTGCCGCTGCCGCCCCATTGCCGCCTCGCCATGGCGGCCGGCAGCGCGCTGGCGGCCGGGCCGATCGACGCGCTGCAGCCCGGGCTGCCCTGCAGCGCCCTGCTGGACGGGGTGGACATCCTGTTCCGCCACCTGCACCGCAGCGCCATCGCGCAGGCCGAGCAAGCCGACGCCGCCGAACTGGACCGCCTGCACGCCAAGCGCGCGCGCAGCAGCCGCGCCATGAGCGATGCGCTGGGCGCCCTGGTCACGCTGTTTTACCAGCAGGCGCCGGGCATGGCGCCGTTGGAAGGGCGCAACCTGATCCTGGCCCAGTGCAAGCTGATCGGCCAGCGCCAGGGCATTGAATTCAAGCCGGGCGCGGCGCCGCTGGATCCCCGCTTCAGCGACCCGATCAAGGCCATTGCCCAGGCCTCGGGCGTGCGCAGCCGCAAGGTCACGCTGAAGGGCGACTGGTGGCTGCAGGACAATGGCCCGCTGCTGGCCTTCCACGACGCCAGCTGCATCCCGCATGCGCTGCTGCCCACGCGCGGCGGCCGCTATACCTGGATCGATCCCGACAGCGGCGCCGAGCAGCCGGTCAGCGCCACGTTTGCGCAAGCGCTCAAGCCCTTTGCCTTCGTGTTCTACCGCGGACTGCCGCCGCAGGCGCTGGCGCTGCGCGACATCCTGCGCTTCCTGCTGCGCAGCGTGCGCCCCGAGCTGGCCGTGGTGGCCGCCATCGCCCTGGCCAGCGCCGTGCTGGGCATGGCGTTGCCGCTGGCCAGCGGCTACCTGTTCGACAGCGTCTTCCCGGCAGCCGACGGGCGCGGCATGCTGCAGGTGGTGCTGATGCTGTTCGTGGCCAGCCTGGCCACGCTGCTGCTGGAGGCGACGCGCGCGCTGACCATGCTGCGCATCGAGGGCAAGGCCAGCAGCGACTTGCAGGCCGCCGTCTGGGACCGTGTGCTGAGCTTGCCGGTGCCTTTCTTCCGCGGCTACAGCGCGGGCGACCTGGCGACGCGCATCAACGGCATCAATGAAATCCGCCAAGCCATATCGGGCACGGTGATTGCCACTGCCATCAACAGCGCCTTTGCCGTGCTCAACATCTTCCTGCTGTTCTATTACAGCGGCAAGCTGGCCCTGGTGGCGTTGGCCCTGCTGCTGGCGGCGGTCGGCGTCAACCTGCTGATCGGCTATGCCAGCGCGGGCGTCAGCCGCCAGGCGGCCGATGCGCACGGCAAGGTGGCCGGGCTGGTGTTCGAGTATCTGGGCGGCGTGGCCAAGCTGCGCATCACGGGCGCCGAGGCGCGCGCCTTTGCCAACTGGGCGGCCAGCTTCGGCCGCCAGAAATGGCTGGCGCTGCGCGCCGGCACCCTGGCCAACTGCTCGGCCGTGTTCAATGCCGCCTTCCCGCTGCTGTCGAATGCCCTGCTGTTCGCCAGCATCGGGCTGGCCGGTGCCGGCGCCGACATGGCGCGCCTGTCGACCGGCGACTTCATCGCCTTCAGCGTGGCCTGGACCATCTTCCTCAACGCCGCGCTGGCGCTGGTCAAGACCGGCATCGACCTGCTGCCGCTGGCGGCCACCTACGAGCGCACCAAGCCGATCCTGCAAGCCTTGCCGGAAGTCGATGCCAGCAAGCCTTACCCCGGCGCCTTGAGCGGCGCGATCGAGTTGAGCAAGGTGCGCTTCGCCTACGCGCCGGATGCGCCGCCGGTGATCGACGACGTTTCGCTGTCGATCGCGCCGGGCCAGTTCGTGGCCCTGGTCGGCTCTTCCGGTTCCGGCAAATCGACCCTGCTGCGCCTGATGCTCGGCTTCGAGCAGCCCGGCAACGGCGGGCTCTACGTGGACGGGCAAAACCTCAACGAAATCGATATCGGCGCCGTGCGGCGCCAGATGGGCGTGGTGCTGCAGGGCGGCCGCCTGATGAGCGGGGATATCTTCACCAACATCATCGGCGCCAACAACCTGACCCTGGACGATGCATGGGCGGCGGCGCGGGCCTGCGGCCTGGACCGCGATATCGAAGCCATGCCGATGGGCATGCACACCCTGGTCAGCGAAGGCGGCGCCACGCTGTCGGGCGGGCAGCGGCAGCGCCTGCTCATCGCGCGCGCCATCGTCACCCAGCCCAAGATCGTGTTCTTCGACGAAGCCACCAGCGCGCTCGACAACCAGAGCCAGGCCATCGTCAGCGCCAGCCTGGAGCAGCTGAAAGCGACGCGCGTGGTGATTGCCCACCGCCTGAGCACGATCATGAACGCCGACCGCATCTACGTGCTCGACAAGGGCAGGCTGGTGCAGTCGGGCACGTATGAAGAACTGATGGCCCAGGACGGCTTGTTTGCCGAACTGGCCAAACGCCAGCTAGCATGAGGAATGCCATGAAGACTGTGTTTGTGCTGTTGTTGACCGTGTTGACCCTGAGCGCCTGCGAGAAGGCATCGCTGGCGCAGCAGCGCAGCGAGCAGTTGGCCGCGCAAACCGGCGACATCACGCTGGCGGTGGCCTGGCCCCTGACGTCGAGCAAGGCGACGCTGGCCAAGGGCGTGCAGCTGGCGGCCGACGAAATCAATGGCAGCGGCGGCATCCTGGGCGGCCGCAAGCTCAGGCTGCTGTTCAAGGACGACGCCGGCTCGCTGAATACCGGGCGCCAGGTGGCGCAGGAAATCGCCAACGACCCCGGGGTGGCGGCCGTGATCGGCCACCTGAACAGCTATATCACGGCGCCCGCCTCGCTGATCTACGAACGGGCCGGGCTGCTGATGATCACGCCGGGCGCCAGCGGGCAAAAGGTCACCGAACAGGGCGGCAAGCTGGTGTTCCGCAGCCTGCCTGGCAACCGCGACCAGGGGCGTCAGATCGGCGACTACGCGGCGGCCCAGGGCTACAAGCGGGTGGCCATCTACTACATCAAGAACGATTACGGCGTCGACCTGGCCAACTGCTTCGAGCAGCGCGCCCACGAGCTGGGCTTGACCGTGGTCGACCGCCAGTCGTACGACATGGGCGGCGGCGACCGCAGCATCACCCTGCGCAACTGGGCCGCATTCCTGAAGATCGATGCCATCTTCTTTGTCGGCTCCTTGCCGGAAGGGGGGCAAATCCTGCGCGACATGCGCGCGGCGGGGCTGCAGATGCCGGTGTTTGGCGGCGCCGGCCTGGATTCGCCCGATTTGATCAAGCTGGGCGGCCCGAGCGTCAACGGCACGGTGGTCTTTTCGCTGTTCAACCAGAACGATCCGCGGCCGGAAGTGCTGGCGTTCGGCCAGCGCTACCAGGCGCGCTACGGCAGCCTGCCCGACGCCACCGCGGCGCAGGGCTACGATACGCTGAAGCTGCTGGCCCAGGCGATGCAGGCGGCCAACAGCACGGCGCCGGCCGCGGTGGCAGCGGCGCTGCGCGCCACGCGCGACTGGCGCGGCGTCACCGGCGTGCACACCTTCGACGCCAAGGGCGACCTGATCGCCAAGCAACTGGCCAAGGTGGTGGTCAACAACGGCAAGTTCGAATCGTTTGCGGCGCGGCCGCCGGTCAGCTACCGGCCGTAAGCAAGGAGCAGCCGCATGCCGAAGGACCAGCATTTGCCGCAGCCGCCGGCCGGCGCCCCCGGGCATGCCGGCGCCCGCCTGCTGCATCCGCATATCGTGCTGCGGGTGGCGGGCGAGCCCTGCGCGCACTGGCAACAGTTGCACGATGGCGCAGCAGCAGCCAGCCTGGAGCATATGCACGCCTTGCGCCAGCGCATGGCGCAGCTGGCGGCGCCCGCCTGCGCCGCCATCGAACAGGCGGTGTGCCGCGCCGGCGCGGCGCGTGCGGCGCGGCGCGAACTGCTGGCCGCCAAGCGTGCCGCGTTCAACGGCCAAGCCCTGCGGCTTGGCGACGATTTGCTGCAAGCCTGGTTCGCGCCGCCCCAGCGCGCGCTGCTGGCCGGGCTGGCGGACCTGGCCGGCCAGCTGCATGCGGCCGAACGGGAGTTTGCTGCCGTCTTCGAGCAGGAGGCGGCCCGTGCGCTGCAGCGCCTGCGCACGGCAGCGCGGCAGGCGCCGGCCCTGATGGCGGGCATCCATTACAGCAACCCGGCTTTGTTTGGCCTGCTTGAACGCTGGCTGCACGACGCTGAGCCGCCCGACAGCAAATCGGCGCGCCGCCTGCAGGCCACGTTGCTCGAGTTTGCCATGCGCGCCGCCTTCAAGACCAGCCCGCTGTCCTCGTTCACCCTGGTCGCCGTGGCCAGCTGGCGCGACGGGGCCGGCGATGGCGGCGACCTTGGCGCGCGCGCGGCGCGCCTGGCGCTGCGCTTCAACCATAGCCAGCTGCTGCATGTGCTGGAAGCGCTCTGGCGCACGCCGCAACATCTGGGCGATGCCTTCCCGCTGCAGCTGAACCCGACCATCCGTCGTGAAGGCGGCCGCCTGCATTGGCAGCAGCTCGCTTGTACGGAGGCGCGCCACGGCAAGTTCTGGGGCGCGGCCCACCCCCAGCGCAGCGCGGCGCTGAGCGCTCCCTTGCAGGTCTTCCTGGCAACGATGGCAGCGCTGGACGAGCCGCTCACCCTGGCCTCGGCGGCGCAGGCGCTGGCGCGTGCGCTGCCGGCCCAGCACGCGGCGGAGGCGCGCCAGTTCGTCGACAGCATGCTGTCGCTCAACCTGCTGCATCCGTACTGGCCGCGCTACCAGCAGGACGACCTGCTGGACGACATGCTGCGCCTGGCGCCCGCGCTGGCGCCGCAGGCCGGCGGCGCACTGCGCCAGGGCGCCGTGCGGCTGCGGGCGCTGGCCCAGTCATACCCGCAGGCCAGCCTGGCGCAGCGGGTCGCGCTGCGCCGCGACATCGATAGCGCCGCCGCCGGCATGGCGGCCGCCGTCGGCGCCAGCCTGCCGCGGGCCCCGGTATTTTTCGAAGACTGCAGCATCGGCGGGCCGCCCTTGCACGCCTGTCCGCAGCGCTGGTCTGGCGTGCTGGACGATTTGCAGGCCTGGCTGGCCCTGCAGCCATTGTTCGATCCGGACACGGCGGCGCAATCGTGGCTGGCCGCCCGTTTCGTCGAGCGCTACGGCGCCGCCGGCGTGTGCTGCGATATCGCAGGCTTCCTGCACAGCCTGGAGTCCGGGCCGGTGCCGCCCACGCCGGCCATGGCGGCGCTGCGCGACGCAGCATTGGACGCCATGCTGGCGGGCGGCGGCCGGGCCGACGCGGCCTGGTGCCGGGAACTGGCCGTCCGCCTGCCGGGCACGGTGCGGCGGCGCGGGGCGTCGCAGGTCTTCTTCGGCCAGCGCACCGATAACGAGGCGGCGCCGCATGGTTTCGTGGTGAACCGCGTGTACGGCGGCAGCTCCATGCTGCTGTCGCGTTTCCTGGGCGAGCTGCCGCAGCAGGAACTGGCGCTGGTGCGGCGCTATATCGGCAGCCGCGCGGCGCAGGGCAATTACCTGGAATTGCCGGGCGTGTTCGGCTTCAACGGCAACCTGCACCCGCGCCTGGCCGATGGCGAAGTGCTGCTGCCCGGCGCGCAGCCCGGCCGCGCCGGGGTCGCGCGCCACAGCCTGGAGACGCTGCGTCTGGTCTACAACGCTGCCACCGACCGCCTCGATGTGCTGGACGCGGGCGGTGTGCCGCACGAGCTGTACTACTTTGGCTTCCTGCAGGCGCGTAACCTGGCGGCGCCTTTCCGCTGGCTGGCGCGCAATGCCAGCCCGCTGCCGGAATTGTGGCAACTGCTGCACCAGCGCCTGGGCGCAGCGGACAGCCGGCTGCTGGCGCTGCCGCGCGTGCAGGTCGGCAGCGTGCTTGTCGCGCGCCGGAGCTGGGTGGTGCCGCGCGCTTGCTGGCCCGACCCGCATGGCGCCCTGCCTGCGTTCGCGCGCGCGCTGCACGCGCTGCGCCGCCAGCATGGGCTGCCCGATGAAGTGTTCGCCCGCTTCGACGGCAAGCCGTTTTACCTGCACCTCGACAGCCCGCTGCATCTGCGCCAGCTGGCGGCCGCCATCCGCAGCAGCAGCGGCGCGGCGGCCTGCATCCAGGAAGCGCTGCCGGCGCCGGGCGTGGGCACGCTGCGCTGGCAGGGCCGTGACCATGTCGCGGAAATGCAGATTGAAATGACGCTTCCCGGCATATGAAGCAAGGAGACAACACCATGGGCTGGCGCTCCATCCACCTGTTCCTGGCCGATCCGGCCCGGGCCGACGCCTTCCTGCTGGAGGTGATCGCGCCCTGCATGGACGAGCTGTGCGCCTGCGGCCAGGCAGCAAGCTGGTTCTACATCCGCTACTGGGAACAGGGGCCGCACCTCCGGCTGCGCGTGCGGGACATGCCGGCCGCGCCCTATGCGCAGCTGCTGAGCCGCTTGCGCGCCCAGCTCGCGCACTATGTGGCCGCAAGCCAGGCGTGGCCGCTCGCCTATCCCGACGACATGGTATTCGAGCGCCCCGACGTCGATGCCGTGGCGCGCCGCTGGCTGCCGCAAGGCACGGTCAGGGAAATCGCCTATGTGCCGGAACTGCAGCGCTATGGCGGGGCGCAGGCGCTGGCAATCAGCGAGCGCCTGTTTGCGTTGTCCAGCGCGCTGGCGCTGCGCGTCGTCGCGGCCAGCCCGGACCCCAATGCGCGGCGCAGCCGGGGCTTGCTGTTGACCAGCGTGGCGCTGGCGGCGGCAAGCGGCGAGCGCGCCAGCCTGCTGCGCTTCCTGCGGCAGATGCAGGCCACTTGGCAAGCCATCCTGGGCGAGGTCGGCAGCCTGCGGGCGGCGGCGCAACTTGTCTCGCCGATACAACGGGCGCGCTACCTGGCGCTGATCGAGCACTTGCAGGCCGGAAGACCGGCGCCGCCGGGGATTGCCGGCGAATGGTGGGCGCACATACAGCAGGCCATCGCCGGCTGGCGCGCGCTGGCAAGGCGCGGCTTGTTGCAGTGCCCGCTCAGCGGCCAGGCGGCCATTGATGCGCCGGGCCAGGCGCGCGCGATCGCGGCGCTGCTCGATGCGCACATCCACATGATGAACAACCGCCTCGGCTTGTCGCCCGAAATCGAATACTGGTATGCCTGCATGCTCGAGCACGCGGTCCAGGTGCCTTGCACCGAGGAAGTTACATATTGATTATTGTTGCGAAAAAAATAAGTTTGTTCTACTGTCCCTGGAGGCGGCCGTCAGCCGCATAACCCGACCCAGAAGCGAGGAACCCCGAGTGCACTGCGATACAGATGCTTACTTGCCGGATGACGCTTACGACACCATCGTCCGCGCCGGCGACTGGACCAGCCTGCGTGCCCGCGCGAGCGCCTGCCTGGCCCCATTGGGCGCCACCGACTTCATGCTCAAGCTGGAGCACGGGCGGCCGCTGGGCGCCAGCTACCACCTGACCGGCACACTCGAGGAGACGGTGCTGCAGATGTTCGGCGACCGCGAGTGCGCAGTGGCCGATCCGGTCAACCGGCACTTGCGCTCGACGGCGATGCCGCACGAATGGCAACCGGCGCAACTGTCGCAAGTGGCGGCGCCGACGGTCTACCAGCTATTGAGCAAGGCCGGCATCAAGCATGGGCTGAGCTTGAGCATGCGCGGCCCCCACACGGCCAGCCGCATCGACTTCTACGGCAAAGCGGAATCGCGGCTGGCGGCCTCGCCGGCGCTGCGGGCCAGCTTTGTGCTGCTGGGCGCCCATCTGCATTGCCGCGCCGACGACCTGCTCAGCCAGCAGAGCCGCGCGCCGGCGCCGCAGCTCTCCAAGCGCGAGCTCGAATGCATCAAGTGGAGCGCGGCAGGCAAGACCTGCGCCGAAATCGGCCTCATCCTGGGCATAGGGCGGCGCACCGCCTACTTCCACCTGCATAATGTGGCGGCCAAGCTGGAGGTGTATTCGACCCGCCATGCGATCGGCCGGGCTGCCGAACTGGGCCTGCTCGATTAGTCGCGCAAGCCCTGGCGCACGATGCCATCGAGCATGGCCTTGGAATAGACCGCGCCGTGTTCCTCGCTGGCCTGCATCAGCGAACGCCAGAGCGGCACGATGCCCACCCCCAGCTGCTCGAACCGCTGCAGACCGCAAGCATAGATGCCATCGTAAGACGCGACCGATTGGCCCAGCCTGTCGCACGCGGCCGACTGGGCGGCGCGGTACGCCTTGACGCTGTCTGCGCTGCTGATGCCGGTCTGCAGCAGACCGTCAAGGGCCATGGCTTCGGCGCCGCCTTCGTGGATCCAAGGCTCGTCTTCGCCGATTCCGCCGCGCGCAATATTCAGTTGCCACAGGTGGGCCATTTCATGCGCGACCAGGCGCGCGACGTAGTCGCGCTTTTTCGGGTGGTCACCGGCGAGCTGGGCGCCTTCGACCCGGTAGGACAGCTGGCCCATGACGGCGCCGCCCTTGATCGAGAGGCCGGGCGCTTCGAAGCCTGCCACCGACAGCATGATGAACAGCTCGTCGCGCAAGGGGCGCTGGTAAGCCTTCTCGTAATAGCCGGAGAGTTTCGCGCCGGCGTCCAGGACGGTGTCGCGCAGCCAGTCTGGCGTTTTCGGATCAAGCAGGATATGCGCGGCGCCCGCCTGGGCCGCATGCGCCGGGCCGAAATAGGCGTAGCCGCGCGGCCCGCCGGCAATCATGCGGTTCTTGGGCGGTGCGATGACGTTCTCCTGTTGCCAGCCTGAGAGGCGGATATCGGCCCGCATCGGCCAGGCTTGTTTGCCCAGTTCGGCGTCGCCCTGCAAATGACCGAGGAAAATCGCCGTGCCGCCATCGGTGAAACGGTTGAATGGAGCATAGTTCTTGCCAGGCACGCCGTCGAAGGTACGGATCTCGATGCTGGCCGTGCTGAAAGGCTTGCCGTCCGACGACAGGATGTCGAACTCCGGCCCGGCCCGCATGCGCATGCCTGCGCCCAGCACCTTCCACGCCTTCGCACGGTAGTCGTCGACCGCACCCAGCCTGATGGCCGTGACGGGGCGCGCGAAACGGTAGTCGACCCGCCATAAGTCCTTTGCCACGTGACGCACATCGACCGTGACATCGAGGCGGGGCTGTTCTTCGGCTGGCACCACCTGCGTGGCACAGGACAGCAGCAAGGCGGCGCACAAGCGGGCGAATCGATGCATGGGGCAGGTCCTCTTCAAGGTGGCGGGAGGAGCCCATTCTATCCCGGCTACGCCGCACTTGTTCAAGCGAAGCGCACTATAATGCTTCGGCGTTTCCAACCAGCCGCCGGAGCATCGAGATGATTCGTACCGCAGTAATGCTTTCCCTGTTCGCCGCCTTCCCGCTGGCCCAAGGCGCGCCCGACCTTGCCACGTTCGCTGAACGCTCCGGCTACCAGGCCACGGGGCGTTACGATGAAGTGCAGCGCCTGTGCGCCGATTACCAGAAGGCGTACCCGAAAGCGGTGCGCTGTTTCGCGTTCGGCGAAACGCCCGAGGGACGGCCGATGCTGGCGCTGGCCATATCGCGTAGCGGCGCGCTGACTGCCGCCGCGGCCAGACAGCGCAAGCTGCCGGTGCTGCTGGTGCAGGGCGGCATCCATGCCGGCGAGATCGACGGCAAGGATGCGGGCTTTTGGGCCATGCGCGAAGCATTGGACGGCAAGGCTGCCGCCGGCGCCCTGGACAAGCAGGTGGTGCTGTTTGTCCCCGTCTTCAACGTCGATGGCCATGAGCGCTTCGGCAAGAACAACCGGCCCAACCAGCGCGGCCCGGCGGAAATGGGCTGGCGCGTCACGGCGCAGAACTACAATCTCAACCGCGACTATGTGAAAGCCGATGCGCCTGAAATGCAGGCCATGCTCAGGCTGGTCAACGAATGGGATCCGCTGGCCTACGTCGACCTGCATGTCACCAACGGCGCCAAGTTCCAGCCGGACGTATCGATCCAGGTGGAACCGGTCCACGGCGGCGATGCGGCACTGCTCCCGCTCGGCAAGCAGATGCGCGAGAACGTCATGGCCGACCTGCGCAAGCAGGGCTCCGACCCGCGCCACTTCTACATCTCCTTCGACAAGACCGACCAGCCGGATTCCGGTTTCGTCGACAGCATGCCAACGCCGCGCTTCTCGACCGGCTACTTCCCGCTGCGTAACCGCTTCGCGATGCTGGTGGAAACGCATGCGTGGCGCGACTACCCGCATCGCGTAAGAGTGACCCGCAATACCATCGTGTCGATGATGGAGCAGTTCGCACAGAACGGCGCGGCCTGGTCGAAGGTTGCGGCGGAAGCCGATGTGCGCGCCGCCAAACTGGCCGACATGCCGCTTAGCTACAAGACTACCGAACGCACCGAGATGATCGACTTCCCGGGCTACGAATACAGCCGCACTCCGTCCGACATCTCAGGCGGCGTGTGGACCAAGTACGACGAGTCCAGACCGCAGAAATGGACCGTGCCGCTACGCGACGAGGTAGTGCCGGACGTCATGGCCAAGGCGCCGGCCGGCGGCTACCTGGTGCCGGCCGCGCAGGCGGCGCTGGTCGAACCGAAGCTGAAGGTGCACGGCATCAGCTACAGGCGCCTGGCGCAGGCGCCGGGCAGGATAACGGTGGAAACTTTCCGCGCCGATGAAGCGAAGCTGACCGCGACCTCCTTCGAAGGCCACCAGTTGGCCAGCTGGAAGGGCGCATGGAAGCCGGAGCAACGCGAAGTCGGCAAGGGCGCCCTGTTCGTGCCGATCGCCCAGCCCAAGTCGCGCCTGCTGATGACCATGCTGGAGCCGGCCGGCGCCGATTCCCTGGCGGCCTGGGGCTTCTTCAACAACTACCTTGAGCGCAAGGAGTACATGGAGGAGTACGTAGCCGAGGAGGCGGCGCGCGATATGCTGGCTGCCGACACCGCCCTGGCGCCAGCCTTCAAGGCCAGGCTGGAAGGCGACCCGGCTTTCGCAAAGAGCCCGCGCGCGCGCCTGGATTTCTTCGCGCGCCGCCACGCCACCTGGGACGAGCGCCACAACCTGTATCCGGTGTACCGCACGGCCGTTGTTTACTAAACTCTCTGAAACATCGCCGTTTGCGCCACTTTCGATTGCGAGGAAATATCGGGTAAAGGTATAAAAGCAGCATCATAAAAGGAGACACCATGGGTATCCGGCCTTTCATGGCGCTGTTTACTGCAACGATGCTGGCCGCCGCTGCGCAAGCGGCGCCGGCGGGCAGTCCGGCTGCTGCCGTCAACGTGTTTATCGGCACCGGTGGCGACGGCCACACCTTTCCCGGCGCCAGCCGCCCCTTCGGCATGGTGCAATTGAGCCCGGATACCCAGGTGCGGCATTTCCGCCAGAGCTACCCCTGGGCGGCAGGCTACCGCTACGAGGACAACTCCATCCTCGGCTTTTCCCATACCCATTTCTCAGGCAGCGGCCACGCCGACCTGGGCGACATCCTGCTGATGCCGTACAGCGGCGACACCAAACTGGAGCCGGGCTACCCGGAACGCCCGTTCAGCGGCTACCGCTCCCGCTTCCGCCACGAGGATGAACGCGCGCAACCCGGTTACTACGCGGTGCGCCTGCAGGACCACGACATTGAGGTGGAGCTGACTGCCAGCGAGCGGGTCGGCCTGCACCGCTACCGCTATGCAAAAGGCGCGCAGGCGAAGCTGGTCCTGGACCTGCGCCAGAGCATCTACGACCACGCCGACAAGAACCTGTGGTCCTCGCTGCGCCTGCGCGACAGCCACACCATGACCGGCATGCGCATCACGCGCGGCTGGGCGCCCGGACGCCAGCTTTATTTCGCCATCAAGCTTTCGCGCCCTATTGCCGGCCACACCCTGCTCAACCGCGAGGAGGGTGTGGAATACAAGGGTTTCGCCGGCCCGGGCAAGACGCCGGCCGGCAAGGTGCAGGTGCAAGGCAAGGCGCTGGTGGCCGCCTTCGATTTCGGCACGCCTGAGGATGGCACCCTGCTGGTGAAAGTCGCGATTTCCGGTGTCAGCGAGGACGGTGCGCTGGCCAACCTGGAAGAAATGCCGGGCTGGGATTTCGACGCCGAACGCCAGCGCGCCGGCACTGCCTGGAACGACGCCCTGTCGGCAGTGGCCATCGAGGCGCCGGCCGAGATGCGCAGCATGGTCTACACCAGCCTCTACCACGCCATGCTGGCTCCCAGCCTGTTCATGGACCGCGACGGCAAGTATCGCGGCCCGGACAACCAGGTGCACCAGGCCCAAGGCTTCCGCTACCATTCGACATTCTCCCTGTGGGATACCTACCGCGCGCTGCACCCTTTGCTCACTCTGGTGCAGCCGGAGCAGCGCAATGCCGATTTCGTGAACTCGCTGCTGGCTTCGCGCCGGCATAGCCCGCACGGCATCCTGCCGGTATGGGCTTTCCACGGCCTGGAAACCTGGTGCATGATCGGCTACCACGCGGTGCCGGTTATTGCCGACGCCTACATGAAGGGCATCAAGGGCATCCCTGCCGACGAAGCCCTGGCCGCGATGGTGGCCAGCGCCGATTACGGCCCCTATGGCGGCCTTGAGCACTACAAAAAGCTGGGTTATGTGCCGATCGACCTCGAGCCGGAAGCCGCGTCCAAGACTGTGGAGTATGCCTTCGACGACTGGACCATCGCGCGTATGGCCGAGAAAATGGGCAGGAAGGACGTGGCAGCACGCTTCTACCAGCGCGCGCAGAACTACCGCAATGTTTTCGACACCAGGACCGGCTTCGTCCGCGCCCGCAAATCGACCGGTGAGTTCCGCGAACCCTTCAACCCGGTGCAGTCCAATTTCGGCAGCGACTACACGGAAGGCAGCGCCTGGCAGTATTCCTGGTATATGCCGCACGATAACGCGGGCCTGGCCGGCCTGCTGGGCGGGGATGCAAGCCTGCAGGCGAAGATCGACCAGGTCTTCGACGCCAGGGTCGATGAAAACGTGTACGCCCACATGGAAGACATCTCCGGCCTGATCGGCCACTATGCGCACGGGAACGAACCGTCGCACCACGTGGCCTACCTGTACAACTTTGCCGGCGCTCCGTGGAAGACGCAGGCGCGCCTGGCGCAGATCGTCGCCAGCCAGTACCACAACAAGCCGGACGGCCTGGCCGGCAACGACGACCTGGGGCAGATGTCGGCCTGGCTGGCCTTCACCGCGCTGGGTTTCTACCCGGTGGCGCCGGCCAGCAATGAGTATGTGATCGGCCGCCCTTTCGTCGACAAGGCCACGCTGAACCTGCCGAACGGCAAGCGTTTCACCATCCGCGCCGAGCAGCTGACGCCCGCCAATGCCTATGTCGGCAGCGTCACGCTGAACGGCAAGCCGCTGGCGCGCAGCTTCCTGCGCCATGCAGAGATCGTGGCCGGCGGCGAGCTGGTGTTCCGCATGCAGGCCGAGCCCAACAAGGAGTGGGGCCGCGCAAGCAGCGCCCGTCCATACAGCCAGACGAGGTATCAATGATGAGCGTTACCATCTTCCGCGCCGGCCTGGCGCTTGTGCTGGCCGCTGGCGCGCCGTTGGCGGCCGCACAGTTCGTCGGCAAGATCAGCGACCCGGTCGAATGGGTCAATCCCCTGATGGGCACTTCCAGCAAGCCGGAAATGTCGAACGGGAACACCTATCCCGCCATCGCCGTCCCCTGGGGCATGAACCTGTGGACCCCGCAGAGCGGCAAGATGGGCAACGGCTGGACCTACCAGTACGAAGCCGACAAGCTGCGCGGCCTGAAACAGACGCACCAGCCATCGCCCTGGATGAACGACTACGGCCAGTTCTCCGTCATGCCGGTGACCGGCGCCAAGCGCTTCACGGAAGACGAGCGCGCCAGCGTGTTCTCGCACAAGGCCGAAACGTCCAAGCCTTATTACTACAGCGTCTACCTGGCGGACGCCAACGTCACTGCGGAACTGACGCCGACCGAGCGCGCCGCCCAGTTCCGCTTTACCTTCCCCGAATCGGACAAGAGCTATGTGGTGGTGGACGCCTTCGACCAAGGCTCCTACGTCAGGATCATCCCCGAACAGCGCAAGGTGATCGGCTACAGCACGCGCTATGCGCGCGGTCCGTTGCCGTCGAGCTTCCGCATGTACTTCGTCATGCTGTTCGACAAGCCGTTCACCTCCACCGATGTGTGGCGCGGCAAGGAGCTGGTGGAAGGCGCGCTTGAAATGGAAAGCCAGCATAGCGGCGCGATCGTCGGCTTCAAGACCCGGCGCGGCGAGCAGGTGCACATGAAGGTCGCTTCGTCCTTCATCAGCCCCGAGCAGGCCGAATTGAACCTGCAGCGCGAACTGGCCAGCGACGGCTTCGACGCCACGCGCGCCCGCGCCAAGGCGGCCTGGAACCGCGTGCTGTCGAAGGTGGAAGTGGAGGGCGGCAGCATCGACCAGATGCGCACCTTCTACTCAAGCCTGTACCGCATGGTGCAGTTTCCGAACAAGATGTATGAGATCGATGCCGCCGGCCAGCCGGTGCACTGGAGTCCCTACAATGGCAAGGTGCTGCCCGGCTACCTGTTCGCCGGCACCGGCTTCTGGGACACTTTCCGCGCCCTGTATCCCTTCCTGAACCTGGTCTACCCATCGGTCAACCGCGAAATGCAGGCCGGCCTGGCCAATGCCTACCGCGAAGGCGGCTGGCTGCCCGAGTGGTCCAGCCCCGGCTACGCCGACATCATGGTCGGCAATAACTCCGCCTCGGTGGTGGCCGATGCCTGGATCAAGGGCAGCCGCAGCCCCGATATCGACACCTTGTGGCAAGCGCTCAAGCATGGCGCGGAAAACGAAGGTCCGGTAAGCGCCGTCGGCCGCGCCGGCGTGAAGTACTACAACGAGCTTGGCTACGTTCCTTACGATGTCAGGATCAACGAGAATGCCGCGCGCACGCTGGAATATGCCTACGACGACTTTGCGATCTACCAGTTGGGCAAGGCGCTCGGCAAGCCGGAATCGGAAATCGCCATCTACGCACGGCGCGCCATGAACTACAAGAAGCTGTTCGATCCGGAGACGGGCTTGATGCGCGGACGGAACAAGGATGGGAGCTTCCAGTCGCCATTTAATCCGGTCAAATGGGGCGATGCTTTCACCGAAGGCAATAGCTGGCATTACACCTGGTCGGTGTTCCACGATATCGACGGGCTGGTGAACCTGATGGGCGGGCGCACCGCCTTCATCGACAAGCTGGATACCGTGATGAGCATGCCGCCCGTGTATGACGAAAGCTATTACGGTTCCGTGATCCACGAGATCCGGGAAATGCAGGTGGCGAACATGGGGCAGTACGCGCACGGCAACCAGCCGATCCAGCATATGCTCTACCTGTACAACTATGCCGGGGCGCCGTGGAAGTCGCAGTACTGGATCCGCGAGACGCTGAACCGCATGTACAAGCCGACGCCGGATGGCTATTGCGGCGACGAAGACAACGGCCAGACCTCGGCCTGGTATGTGTTTTCGGCGCTCGGCTTCTACCCGGTAACGCCGGCAGTCGGGCAATATGTGGTCGGCGCACCGCTGTTCCAGCGTGCCACCGTCCATCTGGAAAACGGCAAGCAGATTCGCATCAACGCGCCAGCCAATAGCGCCGAAGCACGCTATATCCGCGCCGCGCAACTGAATGGCCGCGCGCTGCAGCGCAACTGGCTGGGGCATGACGAGTTGCTGCGCGGCGCCACCTTCGATGTCGAGATGTCGGCGCAACCGAACCGGCAGCGCGGTATTGCGCCAGCCGACGCGCCGTATTCCTTCTCGCGCGAAGGGCAGCGCTGATCGGCGGGCGGCGCCTTACTCCGCCTGCAGTGGAATCACGCCCGGCATGCTTGCCGGCGTGGCGCAGGGCTCCTCGTCGAAGGCGATATCGCCCAGCGGATTGGCGATGCCGTCGGTTTTCAGGTCCTTGAAGCCGAACAGGTCGCGGTCCATCAGGTGCGATGGCACCACGGTGGACAGGGCGGAGAAGGTGTTTTCCACCCGGCCCGGGTTCTTCTTCTCCCATTCGCGCAGCATGGCCTTGATCTGTTTGCGCTGCAGGTTTTCCTGCGAGCCGCACAAGTCGCACGGGATGATGGGGAAATTCTTCACCGCCGCGTAGCGCTCGGTGTCTTCTTCCTTCACATAAGCCAGCGGGCGGATCACCATGTGCTTGCCGTCATCGGACACCAGCTTGGCCGGCATGCCCTTGATCTTCCCGCCGAAGAACATATTCAGGAAGAAGGTCTCGAGGATGTCGTCGCGGTGGTGACCCAGGGCGATCTTGTTGCAGCCCAGTTCATCGGCCACGCGGTACAGGATGCCACGGCGCAGGCGCGAGCACAGGGAGCAGGTGGTTTTGCCTTCCGGGATCAGGCGCTTGACGATGGAGTAGGTGTCCTGGTTCTCGATGTGGAACGGCACGCCCAGTTTTTCCAGGTAGGCCGGCAGCACATCGGCCGGGAAGTTCGGCTGCTTCTGGTCCAGGTTGACGGCCACGATCTCGAAATTGATCGGCGCGCGTTCGCGCAGCGTCATCAGGATGTCCAGCAATGCATACGAGTCCTTGCCGCCCGACAGGCATACCATCACCTTGTCGCCGTCTTCAATCATGTTGAAGTCGCCGATGGCCTGTCCGACCAGGCGGCACAGGCGCTTGTGCAGTTTATTGTTTTCGTAGGCGATCTTGTCTTCCGCCTTGGTGTCCACTACCGCGTTCATTCTGCGTCCTTGATCTTGAATACTTCCACGCCCACGCCTTCGCAGTCCGGATACACGTCAGGCTTCATGGTCGACACGCGCGCGGCGCGCACGCTTGGATGCGCCAGCATCGCTATTACAACGTCGTCCACCAGGGTTTCCTGCAGGTGCACGTGGCCCTCGGCCATGCGGCGCGCAATGGTCTCGCGCATGAAGTCATAGTCGACCACTTCGTGCAGCTCGTCGGCCTTTGGGGTCGACACGGCCAGCGGGATGTACAGGTCAACGTTGATCAGTACGCGCTGCTCGCCTTTCTTCTCGAAATCGTGCACGCCGATGTTGATCAGCACTTCATAGTTGCGCAGGAACAGCCGGCGGCAGTCCTGCAGTTGCGGGTGAATCAGGGCGGACAGCATGGTGCTTAAACCTTCAATCAGAATTTATTTGGCAAGGAACATCACATCGCGCGGCGACGGCAGCAAATGCTGGCCGCCATCGACCAGCAGGGTAGTGCCGGTCACCGCACGCGCGCCTGCCGCGTAGACCACGGCGGCAGCAATGTCCTCGGGAGTACTGGAACGGCCCAATGGCGTCTGGGTGTGCGCCTTGGCGAAACCTTCCTCGCTCTGGTCCCCGGACACCATGGTGATGCCGGGCGCCACGCCTACCACCCGGACCTTTGGCGCCAGCGACTGGGCCAGCATGGTGTTGGCCGCTTGCAGCGCCGCCTTGGACAGGGTGTAGGACAGGAAATCAGGGTTGAGATTATAAAGCTTCTGGTCCAGCAGGTTCACAACCACCGCCTGGCCGCCTTCCGGCGTGGCGTCGTACAGGGCGCGCGCAAGCTGGATCGGCGCCGCCACATTGGCGTGCATATGGGCGTCGAGCCGGGCGTGGCTGATATTCAGGTCGGAGTCGTAATCGAACAGGGAGGCGTTGTTCACCACGCAGTCGACGCGCTCCAGCGCCTTCACTGCCGCCGGCAGCAAGCCGCGCACGGCTTCCTCATCGGACAGGTCGCATTGCAGCGTGATGGCGCGGCGGCCGAGGGCGGCAACAGCTTGCGCCACTTCGCGCGCTGCGTCGTGCGACGTGCGGTAGTGGACGGCGATGTCCCAGCCGGCACGCGCCAGGCCGAGCGCGATTTCGCGCCCCAGGCGGCGGCCGGCGCCAGTCACCAGGGCCACGCGCGGCGGCGCCGCGGGCGTCGGAATTGTTGTAGTCATAGTCAAATCAAGCAAAATGGCGCCGGGCGGCGCTGAACCGCTACAATGCCGGCATGTCTTTACCAGCTCCTTCTCCCGACGCGCTGGCCGCGTCCCAAGCCTTGCAGCGCCTGATTGCCGACGACATCGCGCGGCAAGGCGGCGCCATCCCGTTCTCCCGCTTCATGGAGCTGGCGCTGTATGCGCCCGGCCTGGGCTATTACAGCGGCGGCGCCGCCAAGCTGGGCAAGGATGGCGATTTTACAACTGCGCCCGAGCTGAGCGCCTTGTTCGGGCAGTCGCTGGCGCATGTCGCAGCCGCTATTATGGACCAAAGCGCGCCGCACATCCTTGAATTCGGCGCAGGAACGGGCAAGCTGGCGAAGGATATCCTGACCGAGGCGGCGGCGGCCGGCATCACGGTCGAGAGCTATTCCATCGTCGAGTTGTCCGGCGAGTTGCGCGCCCGCCAGCAGGAGCTGTTGCGCGATTTCCAGCAAGTGCGCTGGCTCGACGCGCTGCCGCCATCGTTTGCAGGCGCCGTATTCGGCAACGAGGTGCTGGACGCGATGCCGGTTGACGTGGTCACCCTGACCGAACAAGGCTGGCAGTCGCTGCATGTTGCCATCACGGAAACGGGCTTCGCCTGGCGCCCGACGGCTGCCGGTGCGGCGTTGCTGGCCCAGGTCGAGCGCCAGGTGCCGGACGCCGGACAACTGCCGGTGGGCTATGTCACCGAAGTGCACGGCGCCGGTTGCGGCTTCATGGCCACGCTGGCCAGCATGCTGGCCAAAGGCAAAGGCGCTGCCTTCCTGTTCGACTATGGTTTCCCGGCGCGCGAGTATTACCTGGGCGACCGCGCCAGCGGCACCCTGATGTGCCACTATCGCCACCATGCCCACGCGGAACCGTTCTACCTGCCCGGCCTGCAGGACATTACCGCCCACGTCGACTTCACGGCAATGGCGCTGGCGGCGCAGGACGCGGGCGCCGAAGTGATGGCGTACAACAGCCAGGCCGGCTTCCTGATCGGCGCCGGCATCGGCGAGCTGATCCAGCGCTATGATCCGGCCGACGCCATGAATTACCTGCCGCACGCCAACGCATTGCAGAAATTGCTTTCCCCGGCCGAAATGGGAGAATTGTTCAAGGTGCTGGTGATCGGCCATGGCATTGCGTTGCCTGCTCAATTGCTGCGCAGCGACCGCAGCCACCGTTTGTAATATGATTGAGAGATGGGAAAGATACATACTCACTATGACAACCTGAAGGTAGCGCGCGGCGCGCCACAGGAAGTCATACGTGCTGCTTACAAGGCGCTGAGCCAGAAATATCATCCTGATAAGAATCCTGGCGATGAAAAGGCGGCGCGCATCATGGCAATCGTCAACACGGCCTATGGCACGCTGTCCGATCCGCAACGCCGCAAGGAGCACGATGAATGGATCACCCAGGAAGAATGGGAAATCGAGTGGCTGGAAAGCACCAAGCACGAGCCGGCGCATGAGCCGGGCTGGTCCGACCAGCTCGACCTGCCGCGCCGGCGCCGGGTGCTCAAGTCCTGGCGCTTCTGGGGCACGGTGAGCGGCGCCGCCGCCGCCGGCTGGCTGGGCGGGGTGCTGACGGTGACCGAGCCGCGCGCCATGTCGAGCGTGCTGGCGGGGGCCTGGGGCGGCAAGCCTCCGGCCGAGCTGACAGCCACGGCGGCCGCCACCCCGAAGATCCACCCGCCGCGCGTGGAAAAAGTGACGCCCGACGATGGCTGGGCCGTTGCCAAACCGTATTCGCCGGAACCCGCGCTGTCTGCCGCCGCGGCACCGCCGATCAAGGTGCTGGCCCTGTCGCAAGTGGTGCTGCCTGGCGCCGCAGTCGACTGCGAAGCCGAGGTTGCCCCGTCTGTCGCGCCGAACGGTGAGCCGTGGCCGGCGCAGTCCGGTTATGTGGAAGGTTTCCCGGTTGGTAACAAGGGCGAAGATATGCAGCTCACGCTGGACAACAGCGCCAACGCTTCGCCGGTCTTCATCAAGGTGTACGACCTCGAGCGCCGCTCGAACGTGCGCTACGCCTATGTGCAGCCGCACGACAAGCTGGTGGTCGACCAGCTATCGAACGGCAAATACGAAATCCGTTACCAGAACCTGAACCTGGGCGCCGGCCAGAACGGCTGCACGCCCAAGAGCGGTTAAGCCGTGCCGGCGGTGAGCGTCTCGCTCAGTCCCATCTCGGGGCTGGCCATCAGGCGGTAGATATCCACCAGGATCAGCATCCGCTCGTCGATGGTGCCTAGGCCGATCATGTATTCCGAGCTGAAGGCCGTGCCCATGTCGGGCGCCGGCTTGATCTGCTCCGGTGTCAGGGTGGTCACGTCGGATACCGAATCGACCACCATGCCGACCACGCGGCCATTGATGTTCAGGATGATGACCACCGTGAACTGGTCGTACACCGGCTCGCCCAGCTTGAATTTGATGCGCATGTCCACCACCGGGATGATGATGCCGCGCAGGTTGATCACGCCCTTGATGAACTCGGGCGCGTTGGCAATGCGGGTCACCGCCTCGTATCCGCGGATTTCCTGCACCTTCAGGATATCGATGCCGTACTCTTCGGCACCGAGCTTGAATGCCAGGAATTCCTTGCCTTGGCTAGCGTCTTCTTGCGCAGTAACTTGCATGGTTTTTTTCCTTCAGCAAAATCTGTGTTGTCAAAGCGTATCAGAGTGCAAAGCGATTTACGAGCGGGCAATTTTTAATTGCTAGCTAAGTCAAATCTGATTATGCTGGATGTAAAGATTAGCGCATTTTGATCAAGGAGACTTCATGGCGGACCCTCAAGCCGTCGATGACAACTGGCTGCTCGAAGAAGACGAAGAAGAGAAGCAGCCAACATCGACAGGATCCCCAGAACAGCGGCTGTGGCGCGTGCTGATTGTGGACGACGACCAGGACGTGCACGCGGTGACCCGCCTGGCGCTGCGCAATGTCAGTTTCAAGGGACGCGAGCTGGAGTTGTTCTCAGCCTACAGTGGCCGCGAAGCCTTCGAGATCCTGCGCGATACGCCGGACATCGCCCTGGTGCTGCTTGACGTCGTGATGGAAACCGACGATGCCGGCCTGCTGCTGGCGCGCCGCATCCGTGAAGAATTGCACAACTCCATCGTGCGCGTCGTGCTGCGGACCGGCCAGCCGGGCCAGGCGCCGGAGCAGCGCGTCATCATCGAATACGACATCAACGATTACAAGGCCAAGACCGAACTCACCACGCAGAAGCTGTTCACCACCGTGATCTCGGCCCTGCGCGCGTACGAGAGCCTGAACATGCTGGAGCGTTCGCGCATTGGCCTGGGCAAGATCCTGGCCGGCGCGACCAACCTGTACCAGATCCATTCGCTGCGGGAATTCGCCTCCGGCGTGCTGAACCAGGTGTCCGCGATACTCGACGTGGGGGCCGATGGCGTGCTGTGCCTGATGCAGGTCGACACCGGCGATACCACCGTGGTGGCAGCCACCGGCGGTTACGCGCCACTGGCCGAGAATGAGCGGATGCCGGAAAGCCACCCGCTGTGGCCGACCATCCGGAAAGCCTTCAAGGAAAAGAAGAGCCAGTTCGAACATCCGGCCAATGTGCTGTTCATCCATACCCAGGAAAACCGCGACGTGCTGATTTCGGTGACGCCGCCCTGGCCGCTGGCCCAGATCCAGCGCGACCTGCTGGAAGTGTTCTGCGAGCGCATTGCTGCCGCCTTCGACAACCTGTACATGTTCGGCCAGTTGCGCAAGGCGCAGGAAGCCACCGTGGTGGCGCTGGCCGACCTGGCGGAATTCCGCGACGGCTGCACCGGCGGCCATGTGCGGCGCGTGCAGCAACTGTCCTCGGCCATTGCAGCGCGCATGAAGGAGCGCGGCGTTTATGACGACGAGCTGACGCCGCAACTGGTCGACATGATCGGCCTCGCCTCCATCCTGCATGACGTGGGCAAGGTCGCCACGCCGGACCATATCCTGCTGAAGCCGGGCCCGCATACCGAGGATGAGCGCGCCCTGATGCAAACCCACGCTGCTGTCGGGCGCAGCGTGCTGGAGCGTGCGGCCAATATGGTCGATGGCGTCAGCTACCTGACGTACGGCGCGGAAATCGCCGGCGGCCACCACGAGCACTGGGATGGCGGCGGCTACCCGAGCCAGCTCAAGGGCAAACAGATACCATTGTCGGCGCGCATCGTGGCGGTGGTCGATGTCTTCGATTCCCTGCTGCATGAGCGTCCCTACAAGGAACCGTGGCCGTATCCGGAAGTCATGACCTATATCCGCGACCGCGCCGGCACCCAGTTCGATCCCGCAGTGGTGGCAGCCCTGAACGAAGTGGTCGAACGCAACCCGGGGCTGGGGCAGGGCAGCTGAGCAAGCCCGACTGTGGCAGCCGCGCCGCGCTGCCGGCAGCATTCTCACCAAAGTTCACGGCGTGCAGCGTGCAAGCGCTAAAATAAGGACAGCCCTTGTCCTCCGCCTAAGCCATGAATGAACTGAAGGGCCTGACAGCGCTGGTCATCGAGCCCAATCCCAGCATGCGCGCCAGCTTGCACAATATGCTGAGCTTGTGCGGCCTGGTGCGTATCGACGATGCCGCCAGTTCCAACCAGGCGATCCGCGCGCTTGAAACCCGGACCTACGACCTGGTGCTGTGCGAATACGCCCTGGAAGGCGGCCAGGACGGCCAGCAAATGCTGGAAGACCTGCGGCATCACCGCCTGGTCAATGCTGCCACCATGTTCTTCATGGTCACCGGCGAAGGCCAGTTCAGCAAGGTGGTCAGCGCCGCCGAGCTGATGCCCAACGATTACATCCTCAAGCCTTTCGCGGCCGATGCCATGCTGGAACGTATCTGGCGCGCGCTCGAGCGCCGCAATGCCTTGCTGCCGGTGTACCAGCTGGTCGACATGGGCGACCTGCGCGCCGCAATCGACGCCTGCGAGGAAGGCGAGGCGGCGCAGCCGCGCTTTGCCCTGGACTTCCGGCGCCTGCGCGCCGAGATGCATATCCAGGCCGGCGAGCCGGAACTGGCGGAACCGCTGTACGCCGAGCTGTGGTCCAGCCGCCAGGTGCACTGGGCCCGGCTGGGCCAGGCCAAGACCCTCTACCTGCGCGGCCGCTACGATGAGGCGCGCGACATGCTGGAAGACCTGCTGGGCAAGAACAGCCGCTTCCTTGACGCCTACGACTGGCTGGCGCGCACGCATGAAGCGAATGGCAACCCGGCGGCGGCGCAGGCCGTGCTGGCCGAAGCGGTCGAACTGTCGCCGCATGCGGTGCGCCGCCTGCGCCGGCTGGGCGAAGTGGCGCTGGAAGCGGGCGACGTCGATGGCGCCGAGCGCGCCTTCAAGCAGGTGGTCAGTAAGACGCGTTACTCCGAGTTCCGCACGCCGGAAGACCATGCCAAGCTGGCGCAGACCCTGGTCAAGAAGGGCGATCCGGTGCAGGCGGCTGCGGTGATCCGCGACCTGGACAAATCGCTGTCGGGCAGCCCGAACACCGGCGTCTGCAGCGCCATCGCTTCGGCCGCGCTGCATGAATTCACCGGCAATGTGGCGCGCATGAATGCTTCGCTGGACTATGCGGTGAGCGGGGCGCGCACCGCCACCGGCCTGTCGAATGAAATGAAGATGGAACTGGCGCGCACCTGCCTGGAAGTAGGCAAGGAGGAGCAGGCGACGGAAGTGATGCGCGACGTCATGCGCAACAGCGCCACGCCGGGCGCCATGGAGCGCGCCATGCGCATGATGGAAAAGAGCGGCCACGCCGAACTGGGCCAGCGCCTGGCCGACGAAAGCCGCAATGAAGTCGGCGAGATGGTGGCAGCCGGTGCGGCGCTGGCAAAGAAGGGCGATTTCCGTGGCGCGGTCGACCTGATGCTGGAAGCGGTGGCCAAGCTGCCGGACAATGCCCAGGTGGCCTTCAACGCGGCGGTGGCGATCCTGAAATGCCTGGAAAACGAGGGCTGGGACGATGCCCTCGGGCGCCATGCGCTGGCGCTGGTGGCCACGGTGCGGCGCCTCGACCCGGCCAACGACAAGTTGAACGCGCTGGCAGGCCTGCACCAGGACATATTGAAGAAATACAACATCCGGCCGGCTGGGCGGCGCGAAGCTGGAGTGCGCGTCGCGATTTGATAGCTGCCGGGGCTACAATGGGCTATGAGCTCCCATCCACCAGAAGAACGCCCGGTCCGCGCCTACCTGCTGAAAAAGCTATGCAGCGATGACGAGGGATTGTTTGCGCTTGGCGTGTCGATCGCGCGCGTGGTGCAGATGGCCGACTCGGACGACCAGGGCACGCAGAGCCTGGCCTATCACGTGCTGTCCGACGTCGCGCTGACACAGAAGATCCTGCGCCTGGCCAACACGCCGCAATACCGCCAGGCCTCGGGCGCGCCGGTCACCACAATTTCCCATGCAATCTCGCTGCTTGGTTTCGATAATGTGAAAACCACGGCACTGGCGATGCTGCTGGTCGACACCATGGCCAACAGCAAGCATGCGCAAAGCGTGCGCGTGGAACTGGAGGCCGCGCTGTGCGCCAGCCTGGTGGGCCGCGAGCTGGCGCGCTACAGCCCCTACCAGAAGGCGGAAGAAGCAGCCATCGGCGCCTTGTTCAAGAACCTGGGCCCGCTGCTGATCGCCTCGCGCGAACACGATCGCTTCCGCGAAATCAATGCGCTGGTGGTGGCCGGCGAGCATTCGCAGGCCCAGGCTTCGCAGATGATACTGGGCAGTACTTATGACACCTTGACAGCGACCGTACTGCGCGAATGGAAGATCCCCGATGTGATCATCCGTTCGCTGACGCCACTGTACGGCAGCACCATGCGGCCGCCCGCGGACCGCACGGAATGGATACGCCAGGTGGTGCACTTCAGCATGGATGCGGCACGCGCCTTGACGCGCCTGGGCGGCGCCGCGTCCGATGACGTGCGGCTCCTGCACCAGCGCTTTGGCAGTTCGCTGGGACTGGAGCGCGAGCAGATCACCACGGTGCTGACGCGTGCGCGCAGCAGCATGGATGCGCTGTTGAACAGCATGCAGCTGGATGGCGCTTCGGGCGGTGCGTCGGGCGAGCCGGGCGATCCGTATGCGGAAGCGAACGAAGCGCCCGGCACGGCCGGGACCTTGCCGAGCGTGCTGGCGCTGGCCAGCATGGATTCCGGCGCCAGGGAGGGCGCTTACCCGAGTGGCAAGCCGTATGACGCGCGCGAGCAGTTGCTGGCCGGCGTACAGGAGCTGACCACGATGCGGGTGGAAGGCAAGGCGCGCGTCAATGAGCTGGTGCAGGCGGTGCTGGAGACCTTGTACCGCAGCATGGGGTTCCGCTTTGCGACGGTTTGCCTGAAGGATGCGAAGACTGGGCAGTTCCGGGCGCGCATTGCCTTGGGCGATAAGCGGGCCTTGCGGCTGGAGGGGTTTGTGTTTCCGCTGCAGGGAAAGGACTTGTTCCATCTGGCGCTGGAGAACGATGCGGACCTGATGATCGCGGATGCGAGCGTGGCCAAGATCCGCGACCTGCTGCCGAAATGGCACCTGGATCTGTTGCCAGATGCGCGCAGCTTTATTGTGCTGCCGCTGGTGGTGCAGGGAGTGCAGCTTGGTTTGTTTTATGCGGATCGCGCACAGCCGGCGCCGGAGGGTGTACCGCCCGATGAGACTTCGCTGATCCGGGCGCTGAAGGCACAGGTGCTGGCGGCTTTGTCGCCTTAAAACCGGTAAACCGCGGGGGGAGGGTTGTGCGCCGTAGCTCTTCTCAAAACGTCAAAGGCCCGGAGCCCCCTGACGGTTGATCTGGCGGGGTCCGACCCTGCGGGTCAGACCCAGGTTCACCGGTTTTAGGCCGGTTCAGGAAGACGCCCCGCCAGCGCCTCAAATTCAGCAACTTTCATCGGCCGCGCAAACAGATACCCCTGCGCCTCATTGCAGCATTTGCTGCGCAAGAATTCCACCTGCGCCTCCGTCTCCACCCCTTCCGCCACCACCCCCAGCCCCAGCGCATGCGCCAGCCCGATCGTGGCGGCCACAATCACCGCATCATTCGGATCGCTCTCAATATCCTTCACAAAGCCCCGGTCAATCTTGATCCGGTCGATCTCGAACAACTTCAGGTAGCTGAGCGACGAATATCCCGTCCCAAAATCATCGATTGCCACCTTGATGCCGCGTGCCCGCAGCTCGCGCAGCAGGTCGCGGCTGCGTTCCGGATCCTGCATCGCCGCCGACTCGGTAATCTCCAGCTCCAGCAGCGACGGATCGATTCCGCTCTCGCGCAGCAACTGGTCCAGCAGCGGCAGCAAGGCGCCGCCGTGGCACTGGCGCGCCGACAGGTTGACCGCCAGCCGCAGCGTACCCGCCCAGCGGCGCAGCAAGCCCACCGTCTGCTGCAGCACCCAATCTCCCAGCGGCAGGATCAGTCCCGATTCTTCCGCGATCGGAATAAAGCGGTCCGGCCCTACCATGCCCAGTTCAGGATGATGCCAGCGCAGCAGCACTTCCGCGCCGATCACGCGGCGGGAGGCCAGCTCCACCTGCGGCTGCAGGTACAGTTCGAATTCCTTACGCTCGAGCGCCTGCCACAGGCGATTCTCCATCATCAGCCGGTCGTGGGTGGCGGCATTCATGGCCGCTTCAAAAAACTGGAAATTACCGCGCCCCTGGCTCTTGGCCGCGTACATCGCCGTATCCGCGTGGCGCAGCAGGGTGGCGCTGTCATGGCCATCGGGCGGGAACATGGCGACGCCGACGCTGGTCCCGGTGTGGATGGTCTTGCCCGCCAGATGGAAGGGCTCGGCCAGTGCGGCGACGATGCGCACCGCGATCTGGCTCGCTTCCGCCGGCGTCACATTGCCGCCGGTGACCACAATGAATTCATCGCCGCCCAGGCGGGCGATGGTATCGACTTCGCGCAGCAGGTCGCGCAGGCGGTCGGCCACAGCCACCAGCAACTGGTCGCCGGTAGCGTGGCCGTGGGTGTCGTTGATCTTCTTGAAGTGGTCCAGGTCGAGGAACATGACCGCAGCCGTACCCTGGGCGCGGCGGGTCTGCGCCAGCAGCTGGTCGAGGCGCAGGTTGAGCGACAGGCGGTTATCCAGTCCGGTCAGCGGGTCGTGGTGGGCCAGCTTGTAGATCCGTTCCTGGGCGCGCTGCTGTTCGGTCAGGTCGTGCAGGATGGCGACGAACACATTGCCGTCCGGGAGCTCCACCTCGCTTACCGAAATCGCGATCGGGAAAATGCTGCCATCGTGGCGGCGGCCGCTCGATTCGTGCTCGTGGGTGGCACCGCTGGCAATATTGCGCAGCAGGCGCGCCGCGCTGTCGCTTTCCGCTTCCGGCAGCAGGATCGCCAGCGGCATGCCGGCCAGCGCTTCGGTCGGATAGCCGAACAGGCGGCAGGCGGCCGCGTTGGCCGACACCAGCAAGCCACCGGCATCGATGGTGAGGATGGCATCGGCCGCCTTGTCGAGGATGGCTTGCAGCCGCGCTTCGCGTTCGCGCAGGCGGATCGTGCTTTCCTTGACCTGCTGCTGGATCTGGGCGCGCTCGCCGCTGGTCAGCAGCATCAGGGCGCCCAGCAGGCCGGTCAGCATCAATCCGGCACTCAAGACCAGCCAGCTTTGCCAGCCGTGCTGGTGCACCATGTATGCGGCGGTGGGCAGCAGCACCAGTTCGTAGTCGCGGCCGCCAAGGCTGAGCTTGCGCCAGTAGTCATCCTCGTTCGGTGTGCGCGACAATTGGTCGATCAGTGTTGTCGGGCCAGGCTTGCTGCGGTCCACCAGGCGGGCCTGGATGTGTGGGAAATCGGCCGTTGCCAGTGCCCCGTTGACATAGGAATCGATCTGCATGGCCAGCAGCAGCATGCCGACTGCCGGCTGGCCGTCGCCCGGATCAACCGCCTGCAGCAGCACCACGCCGCTGCCTTCGCCAGGCAGGGACAGCATCACCGGCGCGCTGGCAACCGGCCTGCCGGTGCGCAGTGCATCGCGCACGGCTTGGGCGCGCACCGGTTCTGCCAGCCAGTCCAGGCCCTGGTAGTGGCGGCGCGCGGCAGGTTCGATGAACAATGTCACCATGTGATCGCCGGGTGGTACCCCGGCTTGCTCTTGCGCCGCATGGCGGTGCGTGTGTCCCGGGCCGCCGGAGGGGGCGATCATGCGGAAATCGGCACCAATGGTGTCGCGCGCCCAGGCTTCGAAATCCGCGCGTTCCGCTTCGGACACGGGACGCAGCCACGCCATCGACAGCAGCTCGGGCCGCTGGTCGAGGTAACCGTGTGCAATCTTGTCAAAACCTTGGGCCGACATCACGCGGCCGTAGCGGTTGATGGCGCGCGCCATCGCGAACACATAGCGCTCATGTTCGCTGAAGCGCGATTGCAGGGAGTCGCCCACCTGCTGCGCTTTGAGGCGGAAGCCCTCGAGGTGCTGCCGGGTTTCCCAGCGCGCCACCAGCACGTACAGCATCACGCACAGGCTCACCAGGAAGAGCTGCGGCACGCCAACCAGCAAGCGGCGGCGCTGCCACAGTGCACGCGGCTGGCCGAACAGTACCCAACACAGCGGCGCAGCCAGCAACACGCCAATCGCATCGCCTATCCACCAGGTCAGCCAGCTCGTCGTCAAATTGCCCGGCGCCATGGCGCCGACGCCGGCCGCCACGCCATTGGACAGCGTGCTGCTCACCAGGGTACCGCTGACTGCCAGCAGCAGGAAGCGCAGCACATCGCGGCCGGCGCCAATCTCCGGGCGGATCGCCCGACGGAAATACAGCATGCCCAGCCACGCCTGCAGCACCGAGCCGGCGGCGGCCGCAAGCGCCGCCAGCCCCTGCGGCAAGGGCGGCAGGGTCAGGGGATTGGGCGCGCCCGGCAGGGGCAGGAAATTGATCAGCAGGGCGCCGATGGCAACCCCGGGCAACAGGCGCGGCCCATACGTGACGACAGCGGCCAGGGCAATCCCGGCCGGCAGGAAAAGCGGGCTGGCATAAGCGGGCGCCAGCGACAGGTAGAGGCAGAAGCGGCCAATGACCGCGTAGGCCGCCAGCATCAACAGGTTGGCGGCCAGCGTGCGCTGCCAGCCAGGGGAGGGATTCTTCACAGAATGGGCGCTCGGGGGCACGGGATAAGTTGACCAATTTTATAGCAAACGGTGCAACGCAAAAACAACACTTGCAAATTTGCAGGAGTAGCCATTACAATCTCGCCCCGAAGCGCACGGTCATGCAGCGTTTGCGAAATAAGCAAATAACGGTATTGACAGTGTTGGAAAGTTGCTTCATACTCTGCGGTTCCTTCGCGGAGGGGTGGCCGAGTGGTTAAAGGCAGCAGACTGTAAATCTGCCCTCTTATGAGTACACTGGTTCGAATCCAGTCCCCTCCACCAAATGCAGGAAGCTGAGTGAAGTTGTAGTCGAAAGAAGTCGGACCTCGCGGGTGTAGCTCAATGGTAGAGCTGAAGCCTTCCAAGCTTAAGACGAGGGTTCGATTCCCTTCACCCGCTCCAAGCAGCACAGTAGTAAAAATAAGCCCTTGTAGCTCAGTGGTAGAGCACTCCCTTGGTAAGGGAGAGGCCACGTGTTCAATCCACGTCAAGGGCACCAGAATTCTGCAGTATCTATCTGTTAGTCGGGCGCGTGCCCTGCAACTCAACATTTGTTAGGAGTCTAAAATGGCAAAAGAAAAGTTCGAGCGGACTAAGCCGCACGTGAACGTTGGCACCATCGGTCACGTTGACCATGGTAAGACCACCCTGACCGCCGCGATTGCAACCGTTCTGTCGAAGAAGTTCGGCGGCGAAGCGAAAGCTTACGACCAGATCGACGCTGCTCCAGAAGAAAAAGCACGCGGCATTACCATCAACACCGCCCACGTCGAGTACGAGACCGCAACCCGTCACTACGCTCACGTTGACTGCCCAGGCCACGCCGACTACATCAAGAACATGATTACCGGTGCTGCGCAGATGGACGGCGCGATCCTGGTTTGCTCCGCAGCTGACGGCCCAATGCCACAGACCCGCGAGCACATCCTGCTGGCACGTCAGGTTGGTGTTCCATACATCATCGTGTTCCTGAACAAGTGCGACCTGGTGGACGACGCAGAACTGCTGGAACTGGTCGAAATGGAAGTGCGCGAGCTGCTGTCCAAGTACGAGTTCCCAGGCGACGACCTGCCAATCATCAAGGGTTCGGCACGTATGGCGCTGGAAGGCCAGGCTGGCGAAATGGGCGAAGACTGCATCATGCGTCTGGCCGATGCGCTGGATTCCTACATCCCAACCCCAGAGCGCGCTGTTGACGGCACCTTCCTGATGCCAGTGGAAGACGTGTTCTCGATCTCCGGCCGTGGTACCGTGGTGACCGGTCGTGTTGAGCGCGGCATCATCAAAGTCGGCGAAGAAATCGAAATCGTTGGTATCACCGACACCGTCAAGACCACCTGCACCGGCGTGGAAATGTTCCGCAAGCTGCTGGACCAGGGTCAGGCAGGCGACAACGTTGGTCTGCTGCTGCGCGGCACCAAGCGTGAAGACGTTCAGCGTGGTCAGGTTCTGGCCAAGCCAGGCTCGATCAAGCCGCACGCTCACTTCACCGGCGAGATCTACGTTCTGTCGAAAGATGAAGGCGGCCGTCACACCCCGTTCTTCAACAACTACCGTCCACAGTTCTACTTCCGTACCACCGACGTGACCGGCTCCATCGAGCTGCCAGCGGACAAAGAAATGGTTATGCCAGGCGACAACGTCTCCATCACCGTGAAGCTGATCTCCCCGATCGCTATGGAAGAAGGCCTGCGCTTCGCAATCCGTGAAGGTGGTCGTACCGTCGGCGCCGGCGTGGTTGCCAAGATCATCGACTAATAAGTCGAAAAGAGTCCAGCCAAGACTAGCGCCCGTCGCTGATGGGTGCTAGAATTACGGATTCCACTGTAAAGTTTTACGTAGGGGCGTAGCTCAATTGGCAGAGCGTCGGTCTCCAAAACCGAAGGTTGGGGGTTCGATGCCCTCCGCCCCTGCCACCGAATCTGGTGCAGGGCACCGAAAGTAAAAGTAAATGTCTAATCAATCCGTGCAAACCGTTAGCACGACGAACGATAAGTTCAAAGTCGTGTTGGCAGTTGTGGCGTTGATTGCAGGCGTGGTCGGATTCTTCGTCCTGACCGGTAAACCAACCCTGGTGCGGACAGCCGCGCTTGTGGTTGGTTTGCTCATTTCCGCCGGCATCGCGTACACCTCTGCTGCAGGCCGTGATTTCCTGAATTTTGCCAAGGAAGCCGTTCGCGAGACCAAAAAGGTCGTGTGGCCGACTCGCAAGGAAGCCACTCAGATTACCCTGATCGTGTTCGCGTTCGTGACCGTGATGGCAATTTTCCTCTGGGGCACGGATAAGATCCTCGAAATTGTGTTGTACGACCTGATCCTGGGCTGGAAGAAATAATGAGCGAAATTGTGCAAGACGAGCAGCCGGGCAAGGACCCGGCGCAGGCGGTGTCCACGCCAGTCAGCAACAAACGCTGGTATGTCGTACACGCCTACTCCGGCATGGAGAAGAGTGTTCAGCGCGCCCTGATGGAGCGTGTCGAGCGCGCTGGCATGCAGGACCAGTTCGGCCAGATCCTGGTGCCGACCGAAGAAGTGGTTGAAGTGCGCAACGGCCAGAAATCTGTGACCGAGCGCCGATTCTTCCCTGGCTACGTGCTGGTGGAAATGGAAATGACCGACGAAACCTGGCACCTGGTGAAGAACACCAGCAAAGTGACCGGTTTCATCGGCGGCAAGTCGAACAAGCCGACCCCGATCCCTGCGCGCGAGATCGAAAAGATCATGACGCAAATGCAGGAAGGCGTGGAAAAGCCACGTCCAAAAGTGCTGTACGAAGTGGGCGAGCAAGTCCGCATCAAGGATGGTCCGTTCACCGACTTCAACGGCAACGTGGAAGAAGTCAACTACGAGAAATCCAAGGTGCGTGTGTCGGTCACCATCTTCGGCCGCGCGACGCCAGTCGAACTCGAATTCGGCCAGGTCGAAAAGATTTAAACCAGTAGTGCGGTGTCAGACCCAATGGGTCTGACACCGGTTTGCCGGTTTTGCAGTAATCGCCGGCCTGAGCGTTCAATCAGGCAAACAAGAGGAGCCCCGCCGCGTGCGGGGCGCTACTACTCAATCCAACGATAGGAAGTGCCCAAATGGCAAAGAAAATCATTGGCTTTATCAAGCTGCAAGTTCCAGCTGGTAAGGCAAACCCATCCCCTCCAATCGGTCCAGCACTGGGCCAGCGCGGTCTGAACATCATGGAATTCTGCAAAGCGTTCAACGCGCAGACCCAAGGTATGGAACCAGGCATGCCAATCCCAGTCGTGATCACTGCGTTCGCGGACAAGTCCTTCACCTTCGTGATGAAGACCCCTCCAGCGACCTTCCTGATCAAGAAGCACTCCGGCGTGCAAAAAGGTTCGTCCAAGCCACATACCGACAAGGTAGGCAAGCTGACCCGCGCTCAAGCTGAAGAAATCGCTAAACTGAAGACCCCGGACCTGACCGCTGCCGACCTGGATGCTGCTGTTCGCACCATCGCTGGTTCCGCACGTTCCATGGGCATCACCGTAGAGGGCATCTAATCATGGCAAAACTGTCCAAGCGCGCTCAAGCCATCAAGGCTAAAGTAGACCGTACCAAAGTGTACGCTTTCGACAACGCTGTCGCCCTGGTTAAAGAACTGGCTACCGCCAAGTTCAACGAATCCATCGACGTGTCCGTTCAACTGGGCGTGGACCCTAAGAAGTCCGACCAGGTTGTTCGCGGTTCCGTGGTTCTGCCAGCTGGCACCGGCAAGACCGTTCGCGTTGCTGTGTTCGCAACCGGCGACAAGGCTGAGCAAGCTAAAGCTGCCGGCGCTGATGTTGTTGGTATGGAAGACCTGGCTGAGCGCGTCAAAGCCGGCGACATGCCTTTCGACATCGTGATCGCTTCCCCAGACACCATGCGTATCGTTGGTACCCTGGGCCAGATCCTGGGCCCACGCGGCCTGATGCCTAACCCGAAAGTCGGCACCGTAACCCCAGACGTGGCTGGCGCCGTGAAGAACGCCAAGGCCGGTCAGGTTCAGTACCGTACCGACAAGGCAGGTATCATCCACGCGACCATCGGCCGCAAGTCGTTCAGCGACGCAGATCTGAAGACCAACCTGGTTGCTCTGATCGACGCACTGAACAAGGCTAAGCCAGCTTCGTCCAAAGGCGTGTACCTGCGTAAAGTATCCCTGTCGTCCACCATGGGCGCTGGCGTACGCGTAGACCACGCTGGCCTGAACGGCTAAGTAAAAAATTAAGTCCTCACCGGAAGGTGGGGCGGATCTTTGGGCTGGCCGGGGTAACCCGGCCGCGCCTTCAAAGACCGTTGGGCTGGAGGCATCAGGTAGGCATCCGGTTAATACGCCCCGGGGCGTCCCAACGCAGATGGTGATCCCGAACAAGTTTATGTAGTCCCTTTAGACTCCTAAACCTCGGACGCCGTTGTTCGAACCGATGCGAGGCGCAAGCCGAGCATTATTTAAGGAGAAGACCGTGGGTCTCAATCTGAATGACAAAAAGGCCGTCGTCGCCGAAGTTTCCGCAAAAGTAGCAACTGCGCAAACTATCGTCGTGGCCGAGTACCGTGGCATCCAGGTTGGTCACTTGACTCAACTCCGTGCTAAAGCGCGTGCGCAAGGCGTGTACATCCGTGTTCTGAAGAACACCCTGGCACGTCGTGCAGTAGAAGGCACGCAGTTCGCCGCTCTGGCTGACTCCATGACCGGTCCGCTGATCTACTCGATCTCGGATGATGCTGTTGCTGCTGCGAAAGTCGTTGCTGACTTCGCAAAAACCAACGACAAGCTGGTTGTGAAGGCCGGTAACTTTGCAGGTAAGCAGCTCGACGTAGCTGGCGTTACCGCACTGGCGAGCATTCCTAGCCGTGAAGTCCTCATCTCGCAGCTGTTGGGCGTTATGCTGGCTCCGGTGTCGGGCTTTGCACGTGGCCTGGCTGCTCTGGCAGCCAAGAAAGAAACCGAAGCCGCTTAATCGCTGGCCTGGTTTCTTAGTCAATACCAATTCTGTAGTACTACAAACAAATTAGGAGTTTCAAATGGCAATTTCCAAAGACGACATCCTGAACGCAGTGTCCGAAATGTCCGTAATGGACCTGAACGAACTGGTTAAGGCATTCGAAGAAAAGTTCGGCGTGTCCGCAGCAGCAATGGCTGCTCCAGCCGCTGGCGGCGCCGCTGCTGGTGCAGCTGCTGCTGAAGAGCAAACCGAATTCAACCTGGTTCTGTCCGAAGTCGGCGCTAACAAAGTTGGCGTGATTAAGGCTGTTCGCGAAATCACCGGTCTGGGCCTGAAAGAAGCCAAAGACCTGGTTGACGGCGCACCGAAGACCGTGAAAGAAGCAATGGCTAAGGCCGACGCAGAAGCAGCTAAGAAGAAGCTGGAAGAAGCCGGCGCGAAAGCTGACCTGAAGTAATTGAACCAAGGCGGGTAACTGCCTTAGTTTAGGAAGCCAATGCGGCGGATCTCATCCGAAAGGGTGGGTCCGCCCTTGGCTCCTTTGTCGTCTCTGAAGTAGAAGTTGTTGTTTTATAGTGAATTGAGCTTTGCGAAGCGCGCCCGCAACGCTGAATTCTCTACCTTTTCCTGTCTCACACGGAGTGTCCATGCACTACTCATTTACTGAGAAGAAACGCATTCGCAAGTCCTTTGCGAAACGCGCCAACGTCCACAACGTTCCGTTCCTGCTGGCTACCCAGCTCGAGTCTTACGAGAACTTCTTGCAAGAGCACACTCCCGTTGCAAACCGCAAGAACGAAGGCCTGCAATCGGCTTTCACGTCGATCTTCCCAATCGTTTCCCACAATGGCTTCGCACGCCTGGAATTCCTGTCCTACGTCCTGGGTGACCCGGCGTTCGACGTCAAGGAATGCCAACTGCGCGGCCTGACCTTCGCTTCCCCGCTGCGCGCCAAGGTGCGTCTGGTGATCCTGGACAAGGAATCGCCAACCAAGCCGGTCGTGAAGGAAATGAAGGAGCAGGAAGTCTACATGGGCGAACTGCCCCTGATGACGACCACCGGCTCGTTCGTAATCAACGGTACCGAGCGTGTCATCGTCTCGCAGCTGCACCGTTCGCCAGGCGTGTTCTTCGAGCACGACCGCGGCAAGACCCATTCGTCCGGCAAGCTGCTGTTCTCGGCACGTATCATCCCTTACCGCGGTTCCTGGCTGGACTTCGAGTTCGACCCGAAAGACATCCTGTACTTCCGCGTCGACCGCCGCCGCAAGATGCCGGTATCGATCCTGCTGAAGGCGATCGGCATGACCCCGGAACAGATCCTGGCGAACTTCTTCGTCTTCGACAACTTCAACCTGCGTTCGGAAGGCGCAGAGATGGAGTTCGTGTCCGAACGCCTGCGCGGTGAAGTCGCGCGCTTCGACATCGTCGATCCGAAGTCGGGCAAGACCATCGTCACCAAGGACAAGCGTATCAACGCCAAGCACGTGCGCGAAATCGAAGCAGCCGGCATCCAGCACATCTCCGTGCCGGAAGACTACCTGCTGGGCCGCGTACTGGCGAAGAACATCGTCGATCCGGAAACCGGCGAAATCGTGGCCAATGCCAACGACGAGCTGACCGAAGACACCCTGGGCAAGCTGCGCGAAGCCAACATCTCCGCGATCCAGACCCTGTACACCAACGACCTGGACCAGGGCGGCTACATCTCCCAGACCCTGCGTATCGACGACACCGCCGACCAGACCGCGGCCCGTATCGCGATCTACCGCATGATGCGTCCTGGCGAACCGCCAACCGAAGAGTCGGTGGAAGCCCTGTTCAACGGCCTGTTCTACAGCGCCGACCGCTACGACCTGTCCGCCGTGGGCCGCATGAAGTTCAACCGCCGTATCGGCCGTGATGAACTGACCGGCGCCATGACCCTGTCGAACGACGACGTGCTGGCCGTGATCAAGATCCTGGTTGAGCTGCGCAATGGCCGCGGCGAAGTCGACGATATCGACCACCTGGGTAACCGCCGCGTACGTTGCGTGGGCGAACTGGCCGAGAACCAGTTCCGCGCCGGCTTGGTGCGCGTTGAGCGCGCCGTCAAGGAACGCCTGGGCCAGGCCGAAGCCGACAACCTGATGCCGCACGACCTGATCAACTCCAAGCCGATCTCGGCTGCGATTCGCGAGTTCTTCGGTTCGTCCCAGCTGTCGCAGTTCATGGACCAGACCAACCCGCTGTCGGAAATCACCCACAAGCGCCGTGTATCCGCTCTGGGCCCTGGCGGTCTGACCCGCGAACGCGCCGGCTTCGAGGTGCGCGACGTGCACCCGACCCACTACGGCCGCGTGTGCCCGATCGAAACGCCTGAAGGCCCGAACATTGGTCTGATCAACTCGCTGGCACTGTACGCCCGCCTGAACGAGTACGGTTTCCTGGAAACCCCGTACCGTAAAGTTGAAAACAGCAAGGTCACCGACAAGATCGACTACCTGTCCGCGATCGAAGAAGGCCGCTACATCATCGCCCAGGCAAACGCCAAAGTGAACGATGAAGGCCAACTGGTCGACGAACTGGTGTCGTCCCGTGAAGCTGGTGAAACCATCCTGGTCTCCCCAGAGCGCGTGCAGTACATGGACGTTGCGCCAGGCCAGATCGTTTCCGTGGCAGCATCGCTGATTCCATTCCTGGAGCACGATGACGCGAACCGTGCACTGATGGGTGCCAACATGCAGCGTCAGGCTGTGCCTTGCCTGCGTCCTGAAAAGGCGCTGGTCGGTACCGGTATCGAACGTACCGTGGCAGTCGACTCCGGCACCACCGTGCAGGCACTGCGCGGCGGCGTGGTGGACTACATCGACGCGGGCCGCGTCGTGATCCGCGTGAACGATGAAGAAGCACAGGCTGGTGAAGTCGGTGTGGACATCTACAACCTGATCAAGTACACCCGTTCCAACCAGAACACCAACATCAACCAGCGTCCTATCGTCAAAGTGGGCGACCGTGTGGCCAAGGGCGACGTGATCGCCGACGGCGCATCGACCGACCTGGGCGAACTGGCACTGGGCCAGAACATGACCGTGGCCTTCATGCCATGGAATGGTCTGAACTTCGAAGACTCGATCCTGATCTCGGAAAACGTTGTTAAAGACGACCGTTACACCTCGATCCACATCGAAGAACTGTCCGTTGTTGCCCGTGACACCAAGCTGGGCGCGGAAGAAATCACCCGCGATATTTCGAACCTGGCCGAGAACCAACTGGCTCGCCTGGACGAATCCGGCATCGTGTACATTGGCGCTGAAGTGCAAGCCGGCGACGTGCTGGTCGGTAAGGTGACCCCGAAGGGCGAAACCCAGCTGACTCCAGAAGAAAAGCTGCTGCGCGCGATCTTCGGCGAAAAAGCATCCGACGTGAAAGACACCTCGCTGCGCGTTCCATCCGGCATGGTTGGTACCGTCATCGACGTGCAAGTGTTCACCCGCGAAGGCATCCCACGCGACAAGCGCGCCCAGCAGATCATCGACGATGAACTGAAGCGCTACCGCCTGGACCTGAACGACCAGATGCGTATCGTGGAAGGCGACGCCTTCCAGCGTCTGGAAAAGATGATGATCGGCCAGGTTGTGAATGGCGGTCCGAAGAAGCTGGCCAAAGGCGCCAAGATCACCAAGGAATACCTGGACGATCTGGACAAGTTCCACTGGTTCGACATCCGTCCTGCCGACGAAGACATGGCCAAGGCCCTGGAAGCCATCAAGGAATCCATCGCCGAGAAGCGCCACCAGTTCGACCTGGCCTTCGAAGAGAAGCGCAAGAAGCTGACCCAGGGCGACGAACTGCAGCCTGGTGTGCAGAAGATGGTCAAGGTGTACCTGGCCGTTAAGCGCCGCCTGCAGTCCGGCGACAAGATGGCAGGCCGCCACGGTAACAAGGGTGTTGTGTCCCGTATCGTTCCGGTGGAAGACATGCCATACATGGCTGACGGTACCCCGGCAGACGTGGTGCTGAACCCACTGGGCGTTCCGTCCCGTATGAACGTTGGCCAGATCCTTGAAACCCACCTGGGTTGGGCAGCGAAGGGCCTGGGCATCCGTATCGGCGAAATGCTGCAAGCGCAGATCAAAGTCGAAGAGATGCGCAAGTACCTGACCACCGTGTACAACGAGTCCGGCGCCAAGGAAGATATCGCTTCCCTGTCCGACGACGAGATCATGAAGCTGGCGGCCAACCTGAAGAAGGGTGTGCCGTTCGCGACTCCGGTGTTCGACGGCGCGCACGAATCGGAAATCCGCCGCATGCTGGACCTGGCGTACCCGGATCACATCGCCTCGCACCTGGGCATGACCCCGTCCAAGAACCAGGTCACCATGTACGACGGCCGTACCGGCGAAGCGTTCGAGCGCAAGGTCACCGTGGGCGTGATGCACATGCTGAAGCTGCACCACCTGGTCGACGACAAGATGCACGCCCGTTCCACCGGTCCTTACTCGCTGGTGACGCAGCAGCCTCTGGGCGGTAAAGCCCAGTTCGGCGGCCAGCGCTTCGGTGAGATGGAGGTGTGGGCACTGGAAGCGTACGGCGCGTCCTACGTGCTGCAAGAGATGCTGACCGTGAAGTCCGACGACGTGAACGGCCGTACCAAAGTGTACGAGAACCTCGTCAAGGGCGACCACGTGATCGACGCCGGCATGCCGGAATCGTTCAACGTGCTGGTGAAAGAGATTCGTTCCCTGGGTATCGATATCGACCTGGAACGCAACTAAAACCGGTAAAGGGGGAATAAATGGGGACGTACCCCATTTTTCCCCGAAGGGAAAAATAGGGTACGTCCCCATTTATTCCCCGCCCCGCGGCTGCCGCGTATCGGGTGTCAGACCCTGTGGGTCTGACACCGGTTTACCGGTTTAAGTAAGTAAAGAATTCGTCACTATCTGGAGTGATACATGAAAGCCCTGCTCGATTTATTCAAGCAAGTACAGCAAAACGAGTCGTTCGACGCGATCAAGATCGGTCTGGCCTCTCCTGAGAAAATCCGTTCGTGGTCGTACGGCGAAGTCAAGAAGCCTGAGACCATCAACTACCGTACCTTCAAGCCAGAGCGCGACGGCCTGTTCTGCGCCAAGATCTTTGGCCCGATCAAGGACTACGAATGCCTGTGCGGCAAGTACAAGCGCCTGAAGCACCGCGGTGTCATCTGCGAAAAGTGCGGCGTTGAAGTGACCCTGGCCAAGGTGCGCCGTGAGCGCATGGGCCACATCGAACTGGCATCGCCGGTTGCGCACATCTGGTTCCTGAAATCGCTGCCGTCGCGTCTGGGCATGGTCCTGGACATGACCCTGCGCGATATCGAACGCGTACTGTACTTCGAAGCATACGTCGTGACCGATCCAGGCATGACCCCGCTGAAGAAGTGCCAGATCATGTCGGAAGACGACTACGCCGCCAAGTACGAAGAGTACGGCGACGACTTCACCGCCTTCATGGGCGCTGAAGGTATCCGCGAACTGCTGCGCTCGATCGACATCCACCGCGATGCCGAAGCCCTGCGCGTGGAACTGAAGGAATCCAAGTCCGAAGCCAAGATCAAGAAGTACGCCAAGCGCCTGAAAGTGCTGGAAGCGTTCCAGCGTTCCGGCATCAAGCCAGACTGGATGATCATGGAAGTGCTGCCGGTGCTGCCGCCGGAACTGCGCCCACTGGTCCCGCTGGATGGCGGCCGCTTCGCGACCTCCGACCTGAACGACCTGTACCGCCGCGTCATCAACCGTAACAACCGTCTGAAGCGCCTGATGGAGCTGCGTGCTCCAGAGATCATCACGCGTAACGAAAAGCGCATGCTGCAGGAAGCGGTCGACTCGCTGCTGGACAACGGCCGTCGCGGCAAAGCGATGACCGGCGCCAACAAGCGTCCGCTGAAGTCGCTGGCTGAAATGATCAAAGGTAAGGGCGGCCGCTTCCGTCAGAACCTGCTGGGTAAGCGCGTCGACTACTCCGGCCGTTCCGTGATCGTGGTGGGTCCACAGCTGAAACTGCACCAGTGCGGTCTGCCAAAGCTGATGGCCCTGGAACTGTTCAAGCCATTCATCTTCAACAAGCTGGAACTGATGGGTCTGGCGACCACCATCAAGGCCGCCAAGAAGCTGGTCGAAGTGCAAGAGCCAGTGGTGTGGGACATCCTGGAAGAAGTGATCCGCGAACATCCGATCATGCTGAACCGTGCACCAACCCTGCACCGTCTCGGTATCCAGGCTTTCGAGCCTGTGCTGATCGAAGGTAAAGCGATCCAGCTGCACCCGCTGGTCTGCGCCGCGTTCAACGCGGACTTCGACGGTGACCAGATGGCAGTCCACGTGCCGCTGTCGATCGAAGCACAGATGGAAGCCCGCACCCTGATGCTGGCTTCGAACAACATCCTGTTCCCATCGAACGGCGAACCATCGATCGTTCCTTCCCAGGATATCGTGCTGGGTCTGTACTACGCGACCCGCGAAGCGATCAACGCCAAGGGCGAAGGCATGATGTTCCCGGACGTGTCGGAAGTGATCCGCGCGTACGACAACAAGGAAGTGGAACTGGCGACCCGCATCACCGTGCGTATCGTTGAGAATCCAAAGGATCCTGCAACCGGCGAGTTCGTCCGTACCGTGACCCGTTACGAGACCACCGTTGGCCGCGCCATCCTGTCCGAGATCCTGCCGAAAGGCCTGCCATTCAGCGTGCTGAACCGTCCGCTGAAGAAGAAAGAGATCTCCAAGCTGATCAACACTTCCTTCCGCAAGTGCGGCCTGCGCGCGACCGTGGTGTTCGCCGACCAGCTGATGCAGTCGGGCTTCCGCCTGGCGACCCGCGCCGGTATCTCCATCTGCGTGGACGACATGCTGGTGCCGGAAGTGAAGAAGACCCTGATCGCGACCGCCGAAGCGGAAGTGAAGCAGATCGAGCAGCAGTACGCTTCCGGTCTGGTCACCGCCGGCGAACGTTACAACAAGGTCGTCGACATCTGGGGCAAGACCTCCGACGAAGTCGGCAAGGCGATGATGGACCACCTGAAGGTGGAAGACGTGGTGCGCCGCGACGGTACCCAGTCGACCCAGGAATCGTTCAACGCGATTTACATGATGGCCGACTCCGGTGCGCGTGGTTCCGCAGCACAGATCCGCCAGCTGGCCGGTATGCGTGGTCTGATGGCTAAACCTGACGGCTCGATTATCGAAACCCCGATTACCGCGAACTTCCGCGAAGGCCTGAACGTTCTGCAGTACTTCATCTCGACCCACGGCGCTCGTAAAGGTCTGGCCGACACCGCGCTGAAGACCGCGAACTCCGGTTACCTGACCCGTCGTCTGGTCGACGTGACCCAGGATCTGGTGGTGATCGAAGACGATTGCGGCACTTCCAACGGCACCCTGATGAAGGCGATGGTCGAAGGTGGTGAAGTGATCGAAGCCCTGCGCGACCGTATCCTCGGCCGCGTGGCAGGCACCGACATCGTCAACCCTGAAACCCAGGCTACCCTGTACGAAGCCGGCACCCTGCTGGACGAAGACATGGTGGAAGAGATCGAACGCGTCGGCATCGACGAAGTGAAGGTCCGTACCCCGCTGACCTGCGACACCCGCTACGGCCTGTGCGCCAAGTGCTACGGCCGCGACCTGGGCCGCGGCCTGCTGGTCAACGCCGGCGAAGCAGTCGGTGTGGTGGCAGCGCAGTCTATCGGTGAACCTGGTACCCAGCTGACCATGCGTACCTTCCACATCGGTGGTGCGGCATCGCGTGCAGCAGTGGCATCGTCCGTCGAAGCCAAGTCGAACGGCACCGTGCGCTTCACCGCCACCATGCGTTACGTCACCAACGGCAAGGGCGCCCAGATCGTCATTTCCCGTTCCGGCGAAGTGCTGATCACCGACGACCACGGCCGTGAGCGCGAGCGTCACAAGGTACCGTACGGTGCGACCCTGATCGTCAAGGACGGCATGGCTGTGAAGGCCGGCGCTCCTCTGGCAACCTGGGACCCGCTGACCCGTCCGATCATTACCGAGTACGCCGGTACCATCCGCTTCGAGAACATCGAAGAAGGCGTGACCGTGGCTCGCCAGGTCGACGAAGTGACCGGCCTGGCCACCCTGGTGGTGATCGACGCCAAGCGTCGTGGTTCCCCAGGCAAGGCCCTGCGTCCACAGGTGAAACTGCTGAACGAAGACGGCGGCGAAGTGAAGATCGCCGGCACCGAACACGCAGTGGCGATCGGCTTCCAGGTCGGCGCGCTGATCATGGTGAAAGACGGCCAGCAAGTGTCCGTGGGTGAGGTTCTGGCGCGTATCCCGACCGAATCGCAGAAGACCCGAGACATTACCGGTGGTCTGCCACGCGTTGCGGAACTGTTCGAAGCACGTTCGCCGAAAGACGCGGGCATGCTGGCGGAAGTCACCGGTACCGTGGCCTTCGGTAAGGAAACCAAGGGCAAGCAGCGTCTGGAAATCACCGACATGGACGGCAACAAGCACGAGTTCCTGATTACCAAGGACAAGCAAGTGCTGGTGCACGACGGCCAGGTGGTGAACAAGGGCGAGATGATTGTGGACGGCCCAGCCGATCCGCAAGACATCCTGCGCCTGCTGGGTATCGAAGCGCTGGCCCGCTACATCGTTGACGAAGTGCAGGACGTGTACCGACTGCAGGGCGTGAAGATCAACGACAAGCACATCGAGGTGATCGTTCGCCAGATGCTGCGCCGCGTGCAGATCACCAACGCCGGCGACACCGACTACATCGTCGGCGAGCAGGTGGAACGTTCGGAGCTGCTGGAAGAAAACGATCGCGTCAATGCGCTGAACAAGATCCCTGCAACCTACGAAAACGTACTGCTGGGTATTACCAAGGCATCGCTGTCGACCGACTCCTTCATCTCGGCTGCATCGTTCCAGGAAACCACCCGTGTCCTGACCGAAGCTGCGATCATGGGCAAGCGCGACGGTCTGCGCGGCCTGAAGGAAAACGTCATCGTTGGCCGCCTAATCCCAGGCGGTACCGGCCTGGCCTTCCACCGCGCCCGCAAAGAGAAGGAAGTGTGGGAAGCCGAAGAGCGCAAAGCGCTGCTGGAAGCAGAACGCGCCGCGATCGTGGCCGAACTGCCAGCGGACGAACCGCACCACAGCGACGAAGCGTAATCCGCTTCAACGCCAGCAAAAACGCCACCCTCGGGTGGCGTTTTTTTTGCTCAGATCAAATGTCCACCTTGGGGTCAGGAACCAAAGTGGACATTTTCCGTGACAAAAATGCCACCGTTGTGAGGCAATTTGCATGCGTTGAGGCTGGAAAGATTGCCAGGCGCCAATTGCATACTACAATCAGTATTTCTGAAATTGTTTGAGAACGATATGGCCGAACCCCTGCAAATCACCTGTGACGCGACGATTGTGGGTGACGATGGAAAAATGTACCTGCACGAGTCAATGTTCAGCGGCCTGTTCGACTTGCCAAACAATCATGCGGAAATCGTGGCACGCCTCCATCCGGCAAAGCGCAAGCTATTCGATGCGCTGGTGGCGGGGGAGCGAATTGAGGCCGAGGCCAAGGACCCCCAGGGGGTGCTGGTCAAGGTCCCGCTGGACAACGACATCACAGTGCACGTGAACCAGCGCTATGGCGGCGTGCGCCGCTTCAGTTACGCATCCATTATTGCGAAACATGCCCGTACCTACGGCGAAGTGCAGGCGCGCGGCTTTGACGCGAATTGTGAGCCGGTGATTCGCCAGATGCCCGACCGCAGCTTCCGGATCCTTTTCAATACCATGCCGCCGCGTGCACATGCGCTGGGTGCGGCCTTCAATATGGACCACTTTGGCGCCTGCATGACCAAACTGACCGCGTCGAAGATGACCTGGGATGACCGCGATGTGTTCCACCTGCCATCCGCGACTGAGGCGGAAATTCGCGCCATCCTGCAGTTCCTGCTTACTTACGGCAAGGATTGAGGTCACAAAGGGTGACCTGATCTCCAGGCTGGCTGCTATTTCTTGTCGCTGGCAGCGGCCTTCGAATCATCGATCAAGTCGAATTTTCCGTCGGATGTCATGAAGAACGTGCAGTCGGCGCCGGTCGCGCAGCCGCTGACGTGCTTCTTGCCGGCCGATTGCATCAGGTAGGAGCCCGGCCCCAGTTTGGTCTCGGGAGCGCCATCGGATTTGTGTACAAAGGTGCCGGACAGGACCACGATTTTCAGCGCATGGGTATGGTGATGCAAGGCGTTGATCTGGCCGGCATCGAATTTCACCAGCACGCCGTAGGGCTTGCCTTTCGTCCAGTCGCCCCAAAGTTTGGCGACCTTGGTGCCGGGGACCGGGCCCGGTTCCCACTTCACCGATTCGGCAGGCCAGAGCACGTCTTCCATGGGCTTGTCTTTGGCTGGCGCATTGGCGCTCAGCAGGGCGGAAACCGCTAGTACCGCAGATGCCATTGTTTTCATGGCGGCACTCCTTCTTGTTGTGGTTGGCGGAAAACTGGCGTCCACTTATCTTTATAGCCCATCCATCGTAGATTCCAAGTTGGCCTCCAGCGACAAAGCTGTGCGTAAATCGGCACACCGAGCGCGGATTGCGGCCGAGCCCGTGTCCCCCTTGGGGTCTGACCCCATGGTGTGACACGGGCTCGGCTGTAGCTGGGGTATATTGCTTCGATGGAAAGCGTCGAAGAACTTGAGCGGTGGTTCAGGATGGCGGGCGTCAGTTCGCTGCATGCCTGCATCGGACCGCTTCCCGGGTCGCGGGCTGCGTTGGGACGGTGGACCAGCGATGGGCCGGAACACGCCATTCGCTCCGTCAGCCCGCATCCGGGCACCTATCGCCTGGCGCTGATGATGGAGCCGCTCGATGCGCGTATCTGGCAGGGCAATACGCCGGTCTGGGGCGGTACCATCGGCGCCAACCGTTTCCGGCTTTGCCCGCCGGGGGAGCAGGGCAGGTGGAGCCAGCTTAGCAGCTGCGATATCGTCAACGTCTTCCTGCCGGTGCAATTGGTGGATCGCCTGGCGGCCCAGCGCGGGGAGGGAATCGATGCGACCCTGACAGCCAACCAGTTTACTTCCGACCGCATGGTGTTCGACCTGGTGCGCAAGATGCTCGATGCGCAGGCGCTGGCCGGTCCGCTGGCGGCGGAGATGTGCGACCACCTCGCCATGGCGCTGGCCTGCTACCTGATCGAGCATTATTCGCGGCCGGCGCAGGCGGAGGAGAGCACGCTCGGCGGAACCCGCCTGCGCCGGGTCCTGCGCCATATCACTGAGCACCTCGATGCGCCGCTGGCCAATGCGGAACTGGCTGCGTTGTGCGGCATGAGTGGGGCGCATTTCTCGCGCGAGTTCCACCGCGCCGTGGGGCTGCCGCCGCACCGCTATGTGCTGACGCGCCGCCTGGAGCTGGCCTGCGTGGCATTGGCTGGCGGGGAGGCGCGTATCGTCGACATCGCGGAGCAGTTCGGTTTTCATAGCGCCAGTCACTTCACGCGCGCTTTTTCGGCGCATTACGGCCTGTCGCCCGCTGCGTGGCGCGCCAGCCGCTGTAACAATTGTTAATAGCAGGATTGTGCAATTTGCGCGTGTTTGTGCACGCGTCGCCGATGGACCGGCCACAGAATCTCCAGTCCCAAACCACAAAAAATGGAGAGACCTATGGCTTTACTACGTAATTCCCTGGCGCTGCTTGCGCTGGCGGCGGCCGGCGCTGCGCAGGCCGATAATATTTCGCTGCGCATCGGTTTCGCCGAGGGCCGCAGCGGGGCGGAATTCAAACCCCTGCATGCGGAAGTGGGCAAGTTCGCTGTAACGCCGAATGTGCGCCAGGGTGCGGAAGGCGAGCAGTGGGTCGTGGTAGCCAAGGATGCCCAGGGCCGCGTGCTGCACGAGGTGACCGTCAATAACGGCTTGCGCCGTCACGTCGAGACCTTCAACCCGCGCTCAGGCGCCATCGACCTGTCGACCACGGTGCAGCAGCGTGAGGGCAGTTTCGAGGTGTCGCTGCCATTCGATAAGGCGACCGCCAGTGTCGAGGTGTTGCCGAAGCAGGGCGCTGCGAGCGGCGCCCGCTCGGCCGTCGCCGCGGCAGGGCCGCTGGCGCGCTTTGACCGCAGCACGCTGGAGCAGGCGGCCGCGAGCGGCAAGACTGCCCGTTCCGCCATGCTGGCCGCGACCCCGTCCGCCACGGCAACCACGATCCTGAACACCGGCAGTGCGGCGACCCGCATGGATTACGTCTTTATCGGCGACGGTTATACCGCCGCTGAAATGGACAAGTGGCGCGCCGATGCGCAAAAGGTGATCAACGGCTTCCTGGCCGACCCGTTGTTTAACGCCAACCGCAACTCCATGAACATCCATCGCGTCGACGTGGCCAGCAACCAGTCCGGCGTGGACGAGCTCGACAAGGGGATCTACCGCGATACCGCCATGGACGGCGAATTCGCCTGCTACAACATCGAGCGCCTGCTGTGCGTGAACAATAGCAAGGCGACCAATATCGCGGGCTCCGTGCTGGCGCCCGATGCGCGCGATGTGATCGTGGTGATCGCCAACTCTACCCGTTACGGCGGTTCAGGCGGCGCGGTGGCGACACTGTCCATGCACGCTTCGTCGATCGAGGTGGCGCTGCATGAAATTGGCCATACCGCTTTCGCGCTGGCAGATGAATATGAATACGGCACCTGCAACACGAGCAGCGAGCCGACCGAGGTCAATGTGTCGCTGAACGGCACGCGTTCGGTCAAATGGGGCAGCCTGATCTCCGGCAGCACCGCTGTCCCGACCGGGCTGGGTGTTTATCCGAACGGCACTGTCGGCACTTTCGTGGGCGCGCAGTACTGCGGTTCGGGCAAGTACCGCCCGACTGAGAACTCGCGCATGCGCACCCTGGGCTATCCGTGGCACGCCGTGAACGAAGGAGCGGTGAAGAAGGTCTTCGCCAAGTACACCGGCGCCGGCTCGGTGACCCAGACCGGTACGCTGGCCAACGGCGGCAGCGCCATCGCGCCAAGCGCTTCGCCAGGCTGGGTGCAGGCCGGTGCCGGCACCTTCTCCCTGCAGCTGAGTGGTCCTTCCGGCGCGGACTTCGACCTGTTCCTGTACAAGTGGTCGGGCAGCGCGTGGACCAAAGTGGCGGCCAGCGAAGGCAACACCTCCAGTGAGTCGATCAGCTACAACGGCACGGCGGGCTATTACTACGCGCAGGTGAAGTCGTATTCCGGCAGCGGCAATTACTCGCTGACCTACGCCTTCCCTAAGCCTTAAGCTCGCGCTGGCGCGCTTTCGGCAGGGCGGAGAATGCCTTGTCATAGGACCATTGCACCAGCTCGACAAGGTAGTCCTGTGGGAAGCTGCGCACGTCGACAATGGTGACCCAGTGAAACCGGCCCATGTAGCGGGCCGGTTTCACTCCCGGCATGCCGGTGAGTTCGAGAAAACGGTCGGGCGTGGCGCGGAAGCTGAAGCGCCACCGTTCCGGCTCGCTGGTCTTGAAGTAGGCGAAAGTCTTGCCGCCGATCTTGTAGCTCAGTACATTGACAGGCGGCGCGTGCAGCAGGCTCTCTGCGCCCGGCAGGCCGGCGCAGTGGGCTTTCAGCTTAGGTACGGTCAGGTGGTGGATAGGCATGGTACGTCATGCTAACATTTAGTCTATGATCGCCTCGGCCCTGTTTACTCCTGCCCAGCAAAAGCTGCTGGGTTTGCTGTTTGTGCGCGTGAATGAGGGTTTCCACCTCAACGAAATCATGCGCCTGACGGGGCTGGGCAGCGCTTCCGCGCAACGTGAGCTCAAGCGCCTGCATGAATCGGGGCTGATCGTCTCCGAACGCATCGGCAACGTGCGCCAGTTCCGCCCCAATAAAGAAAACCTGGTGTATCCCGAGCTGGCCAGCCTGGTCAAGAAGACTTTTGGCTTGGTCAGCGTGCTGAATTCGGCACTGGCGCCGATGCGCAAGCAGCTCAGCGTGGCGTTCGTCTACGGCACCACGGTCAAGCAAGCGGAAGACTCGACCGCGCCGGTCGAGCTACTGTTGATCGGCGAAAACACCACCTACGGCGAGTTGCTGAGCCGGCTTCCGGTGGCCGAGCGCCTGCTGCGCCGTAAGATCAACCCCAACCTGTATTCTGTCGACGACTTCCAGCGCCGCTTGCGCGAGCAGCAGCCTTTCATCCTCAAGATGCTGGGCGACCGCAAGGTGTTCGTACTGGGCGACGATACCGACCTCGATAACATCATCAAAGCGGTCCACCCGGAGGATGAGCATGGAGACGCGTTACCGGACGTTTAAGGAGTTCTACCCCTTCTACCTGAAGGAGCACGCCAACAGCACCTGCCGCCGCCTGCACTTCGCCGGCTCCAGCATCGTCCTGCTGCTGCTGGCCGTAGTCATCGTCACGGGCGAACTGGTGCTGCTATGGCTGCTGCCCGTGGTTGGCTACGGCTTCGCCTGGGTCGGCCATTTCTTCTTTGAACACAACCGGCCGGCAACCTTCAAGTATCCGCTGTTCAGCCTAATGGGCGACTGGGTAATGTTCCGCGATATGCTTACGGGCCGGGTTGCGTGGTGAAGCTACCGTGCGCGGCAGGCTGATGGCCACGCGGGTGTAGCGCCCCGCCTCCGATTCGCAGCCAATCTCGCCGCCGAAGGCCGTCACCACGCGTTTGCAGAAGGCCAGGCCCATGCCGGTGCCGCCGCCATTGTGGTGGGTGGTGTAGAACGGCTCGAACACATGCGGCAGCACATCGGGCGCGATGCCGTGGCCGTTGTCGGTCACCACCAGCCAGTTGTACGTGCCGCGCGAATAGCATTCCACCTCCACCGCGCCGCTGTTATTGACCTTCACTGCCTGCAGCGCATTCTTCAGCAGGTTATACAGCACGAACATCAGCAGCACATCCGAACCGTGGAAGCTGTACTCGTTGCGGATGGTGACGCGCACTTGCGACTTCTCGGCGCCCGAGAAGGGATAGCAGGCCATCGCTTCATCCACGCAGACGCTGACGGAATGCACGGCGAAGCTCTCGCGCTGCATGACGCCGTCGCGGGCAGAGGCCAGCAGCATATCCACGATAAAATTGGAGCGCGACACTTCGGCATCGATGCTGCGGGCAATTTCGCCCAGGTGTTCCAGCTGGCGCGTGCCTAACGCACCCTGGTGCTCGGGCCGGTAGCCGGCAATCAGCTCGGGCAGGCTGCGCGCCAGGATGCGGGTCTGGCTGCGGATGCTGGCCAGCGGCGTGCGCATTTCATGGGCGATGGTGGCGGCTGCTGCCAGCGGGTCGGCCAGCAGGTTGTGCCGCACCATGGCCTGGGCAATCAGGCCCAGCGAGGCCAGGATGAACACCACGCCCGGCGGGTAGATCTCGATCCCATAGTTGCACAGGTAATCGCTGGCCGCGCCGAAGTAGATCAGGATGCTGACCAGCACATAGCGCAAGCGCGTACGCTCGGTCGAGACGGCGCGCTGCTGGCGGTGGTACAGCAGCCACAAGGCGCGTCCGATCACCAGTACGGTCTGCGCCAGGTGCAGCGGATGCAGCCAGCCTGCCTTCGGGTAGGCGCCATAGAAGTAGTGCTGCAGGCCGGACAACATCCAGTCCGTGGTCGGCAGCAGCAGGCCCAGCCCGCAGGCGAACAGGTAGCTGAGATAGAGGCCGGGGCGCTCGTTCTTGCTGCCGGTGAGTTCAATGATGAAGTGGTACAGCGTGGTCGGCAGGAACAGGATGGGCAGGTAGCCCAGACGGGCCAGAGCCATGGCTGTGCTGTCGTTATGGGTCAGGAATAGCAGCGCCCAGCTCGCCTGCCAGAAAAAGGTGGTGGCGCAGACGGAAAAAAAGGTCAGGCCGACCCGGTTCGGGCCGCGCGAGCGCAACACATACAGCCCATAGCAAATAAATAGGGCTGAGACCAATGCCGGTATTAGCGCATACATTGAGTTTCCTCAGCTGAAAATCGGATTGTTAACAGCTTATTGTCAAGAAATTGGACAAGTATTGAGGAATGTCAATAGTTCGGCGCGCCAATCGGAAAAAGTAAGGGCTGGCATTAAGCCGTTTTACTTTTATGGAGAAATAGTCCTATGTACATGCACGTCCCAGCCCCCGACGCCCCTGCCGCAGCCGAAATGACCTTCCACCACAAGCTTTCGATCTTCCTAAAAGACTCCAATGCCTACGGCAATACCTACTTCGCGCGATATTTTGAATGGCAGGGCATTTGCCGGGAAAAGTGGTTTTACGAATGTATTTCCCGCGACATGCTGCAGGAGGAGGGCGTATTTATTACGAAGCATGCGCAGAATGATTACCTGCAAGAGACTTTCCCATTCCAGGAAGTTTCTTGCGAAGTAAATACCTACGATGTGCGCAAGTGCTCGTTCTGGCTCGAGTTCCGCTTCTATGCCGAAGGGCACCCGGTATCGGTGGGCCGGCAGCAGATCGTGTTCGCCAACCACGCGAAACAGATTTCACCGTTGCCAGAGCTGGTGCTCAAGCGCATCAAGCGCTACGCCCTCAGGAAATAGCTGCCCAGCCCGTGTCACACCCTGGGGTCACACCCTGAAGGTGACACGAGCGCGGCCATTGTGCGCTTGAGGCCGTGTCACACTTGGGGTGTGACCCCAAGGTGTGACACGGGCTCGTCCGTTAGCGCGAAGCGGCGATCCAGGCGTCGACTTTCGATTCCAGCAGGGCAAGCGGCACGGTGCCGTCGCCCAGCACGATGGCGTGGAACTTGGACAGCGTGAACTTGCTGCCCAGCGCCTTCTCGGCCTTGGCGCGCAGTTCCTGGATCTTCAGGGCGCCGGTCTTGTAGGCCAGGGCTTGCGCCGGCCATACCATGTAGCGTTCGGTCTGGTTGCGCGCCACGCTTTCGTCGCCCAGGGTTTCGGTCATGTACTTGATCGACTGCTCGCGGGTCCAGCCTTTGGCGTGCATGCCGGTGTCGACCACCAGGCGCACGGCGCGCAGCATCTCGTCGTTCAGGTGGCCGAAGTACTGCGCCGGGTCTTCGTACATGCCCATTTCCTTGCCCAGGGTTTCCGCATACAGCGCCCAGCCTTCGGTGAAGGCGGTATTGCCGCCGAACTTGCGGAACTTCGGCATGTCCAGCTCCTGCATCAGGGCGATGTGGAAGTGGTGGCCGGGTTTGCCTTCGTGCAGGAACAGGGTGTTCATGCCGGTGCTGCCGTACTTGGTCGGGTCGGTCACCACGGACCAGAACACGCCCGGACGCGAGCCATCCAGCGCAGGCGCCGTGTAATGGTCGGACGCGGTGTCGCGGCTCAGTTCAGGCTCCAGCCGCAGGTCCAGCTTGGCCTTCGGGATCAGGGTGAACATGGAAGGCAGCTTGGTGTCGAGCAGGTCGTTCAGCTTGTGGTACACGGCCTGCACTTCGTCTTCCGTTTTGAACGGGAAGAACTTCGGCTGTTGCGATACCCAGGTCGGCAGGCCGGCCGCCGGGCCGTCGTAGCCCAGTTTCGGTCCCAGCTTGGCGTATTCGGACTGGATGCGCGCCACTTCGCGCAGGCCGGTCTGGTGGATCTCTTCGGCGCCCTTGCTGGTCGTGGTGGAATCGGCGATGCGCACCTTGTACCAGGCTGCCCCGTTCGGCAGGGCGTTCCAGCCAGTGCTGGTACGGCAGGCCGGGATGTATTCCTTCTCCACGAAGGCGGACAGCTTGCTCAGGGCCGGGTTCAGCTTGTCGGCCACCGTGGCGCGGTAAGCGGCCGCCAGGCGCTGCTTGTCGGCGTCGCTGAAGCTGGCCGGGAACTTGGTCACCGGCGTGAAGTAGATGTTCTTTTCAGGCGTTTCGCTGACCAGCTTCTGGAATTGCGGCAGCGCGGCAACCATGATGGGCTTTGGCTGCGTAATGCCCTTGGCCATGCCTTCCTTCATATTGGCGATGGCCTGGTCGATCCAGGCTGGAAGCTGGTTCAGGCGGTTCAGGTAGGCCTCGTATTCCTTGACCGTGGTCAGCGGCTGCGACGCGTCGCCGCTGGAGAAGTTGGCCAGGGTGACCGGCATGCTGCTCATATGCTCGATCGGCAGCAGGTGTTCGGGGAAAGGTTCGTACGCCAGGTAGGTCTTCAGCTCGAAGGCCATCACGTCGTAGCTGATCCGGTCGCCGCGATTGAGCTGCGCACGGGGGATCGCCTGCAGGCGCTTGCTGAAGTTGCGGTACAGGTCGAACTGCCTGGCGCGCGAGGCCGGCCAGATGGCCGTGCCGATCTGGTCGTCGAAGCGGTTGTCGCCGTTCTGCGTCGCGCCTACCGGGTCGAATTTGGCGATCGCATCGTAGTACTCGTCGGCCAGTGCCCAGAACTGCTTCCTGGCTGCCTCATTGCTCTTGGCCGGAGCTTTTTCCAGCGCAGCCGGTGTGGCGGCGGCAGCGTTGGCGTGGACAGGGGCATAAGCCAGCAGAACGGCAGCCGCCAGGGCGCCGAGGGTAATACGATGTTTCATTTGTCTTGGTCCGGGTAAATGAAGGAGCGACAAGCATAGCCGAGCAAGGCCGCTGCTACAATGTTGCAAGATCGCTAAACACGAGGGGGAAAGCCGCATGTCGTATCCGCACATCGTTCGTAAGGCCGCCGCACAGGAAGCGGAAGGCACGTTCTCGCATCCGTGGAATCCCGATTCCGAGATCAGCGGCGCGCAACTGTCGCGCATGGCGGGCTTGAAGCGCACGGGCGTCAGCATCGGCCGCCTCAAGCCCGGCAAGGAGTCGTTCGCCTACCACCTGCACCATAACGAGGAGGAGTGGGTCTATATCCTCTCGGGGCGCGGTATTGCCCATATCGACGGCGAGGACTATGAACTGGAGCCGGGCGACTTTGTCGGCTTCCCCGCGCCATCCAAGGCGCACCAGATGATCAACCGCGGCACTGAGGACCTGGTCTACCTGATGGGCGGGGAGAACCTGGCAAGCGAAGTGGCGGACTTCCCGGCGCTCGACCGCCGCATGGTGCGCACCGGCGACAAGATCAAGGTCTACAAACTGTCGGAAGGCAAAGACTTCGGTCCGCTATGAGCTTCGATTGGGAGATCGCAGCAGCGCGCAGCCATATGGCGGGGGGCAAACTGAATGCGGCTATGGCGCACCTTGAACGCGCCCACGTGATCGGCCAACAGCAGGTGTGGCCGCATGTCCTGACACATTGGCTGATGCTGAGGGTGGAGCTGCAGCGTGGCCGTGCGGCTGCGGCATTCGGCCAGTTGCTGCGCATCGTATTGGGCGCGCTGGGGTCCGCGCTCGGCCTGGTCCCGACCGGGAATACGGGCGGCAGCGATATCGGCATGTTCAAGCGGATGCCCATCCCTGACGAACTGCAGGCAGCCAGCGAAGCGCAGCCGCGCAACCCGCTTGCCGATGCGGCATTCATGGCCTGGTTCGCCGTGTTGATGATGGCGCTAGCCATGGCGTGGCCGGAAAGCCGGCACCTGGCCGCCCCAGAGCGCTATTCGCTTGGCATCGGCTGGCCGGTAATGTTTTCCACACTGTTGTTGGCAGTACTGCTCTCCGCGCCGCGCCTGGTCCCACGGTACCGCGTGATGGCGAGCAAGCTGCTGTCCATCGGGCTGCTGGCTTATTGCTGCTTCTCCCTCGCCAGTGCCCCGGCATTGCTACTGGTGCTTGTGACCGGTAGGATCTTCCTGGGAGCGAAGAAAAAATGAGAAGAATCCTGGCACTGATGGCTATCGTGGCAACATTGGCCGGATGCGCAGCACCGCCGGTGCAGCACGGCTGCGTGGCTGAGAAATTCGAAAGCTTCCTGCCGCGCTATATGAGCGATCGCCAGTTCGCCACGGCGCGCACGGTGTTTCCGCTTGAATCCCTGGCGACGCTGGATCAAAAGAAAACCCTGGTAACGCGCGAGGAGTTTGCCGCCTCATCCCTGATCGCCGATACGATCAAGGCCGACCACCTCTCGCGCAGGCAGCTTGCAACGCCGGGCGGAATGGAACTGAACGTCTTCCGGCCCGACTCCGATTCGCTGATCTATTTCTACCGCTTCCGCCAGCAGGACGGCTGCTGGTACCTGTGGCAATTCGAAGATTCATCACTGTGAAAATATGCTGAGCAAGCGCGCAATGTTCTATATGTTGTTGGCGGGCGCCGTGTTAGGCGGCATGTGGTATTCGACGCGGTTGCTGCCGTCGCTCGCCAAGGGCGTGCAAACCATGCGCAAGGGCTGCGCGGCCAAAGCGCCTGAATCGTTCGACGCCTTCCTGGCGCGCTACCAGTCGGACCGCATGTTCGCCAACGCGCGCACCACAGACCCGCTGGAGAAAGTACTTAACGGCCTTGACGGCCCGGCCATGAGCAAGGTGCCGCGCACCGAATACCGCAGCCAGGAGCTGCTGGGCGATATGGTGAAGAAGCACGGCATGGCCGTAAGGCAGGAGGCCGGCAACATGGAGGTTGAAGCCGGTCCCGTCACCTACCGTTTCCGCCTGCAGGGCGGTTGCTGGGAGCTGTGGCAGGCCGAGTCGTGATCGCTACGCAGCGTCGAGCGACTCCGCGCCCGTCATCAGCGATTCCACCGCGCGCTCGAACAGCGGCGAGTATTCCACCGGCCGCAGGCTGCCATCGCGCATGGCGGCGAGCATGGCAGCGCGCGAGTACACCAGCGGCGTGGCATGGTCCGGCGCCGTGAACAGGAAGCCTGCATTGCGGGCAGCGACGGCGCCGAGGCGCAGCGGCACATACTTGTCGCCAGACAGCAGTTCGAAACCATTGCCCGCCTGCGCCCACTGCAGCCATTCGTCTTCGTAGCTCGTTACCGGGGCCAGTGCCGGGTCGGGCTGCACCGTGGCCAGGATGCCATGCAGCGCGAATTCGGCACTGAACTGGGCCTGGGCCGGCAAGGCATCCGCATGCGTTGCAGCCATCAGGCCTGGCTGGCCCGGATCGATGGCAGCGAAGCGCTCGCGCAGTCCCGCCACGTTCAGGCGCGGCGTGGTAGGCATCGGCATATTGTTGGACAGTACATCCATGTGCAGCGACACCAGCTGGTCCAGCGCTGCCTGCGCATCCGCTTCCTTCATGCCGATCGTTGCCAGGCCGGCACGCAGTTCGCGGCCAAGGGCCGGCAGCATCTTCATCAGCACCGCGCGTTCTTCCGGCAGGATCTTTTCCTGGGCACTCCACACCAGCTCCGGCAGCAGCTTGCCGTAGTCCGGCTGGCGGCCGTAAGTATGCACCATGACCTGGGCCCAGGTGCCGGTGATGAAGTCCATCATGCGGCGGTCGACGTTGACCGATTCGAGCTGGCCGCGCAAGGTGTCGGCCAGGGCAGCCACGAACGGCGCCACCTTCACCGCGCGTTCGAAAGCCGGCATCGCACGCTGCACGACCGGGTCGTGTTCGCGCAGCTGGGCTGCCAGGAAACTGTCCAGTTCCAGGCAGGCATCGGCGAACACGGAAGGGTCATGTTCGTACAGCTGCAATACCTGGTTGACCAGTCGCTCCACCTCGCCCTGCAACGGCTGCATCAGCGGCGAATCGGCGCCGATGCCGGCGGCGGCACTGCCAATGCGGTCCAGCAGGTGGCGCGCCGGCAGGTGGGCGCCTTGCAGTACAGCCAAATCTTTCAGTGCCGCGCGCAGGAAGGGGGCGTGCAGCCGGCTCAGTTGTACGCGGATGCCTTTCGGCAGCTGGTCGTCATTCAGGATGAATTCGAACAGCAAGCCGACCAGTTCCACCACGATGCGCTCCGAACCGTGCGGCAGGTTGGCCATCCGCTCGAGCAGGGCCAGGGGCGGCTGCGGCCCGCTGCCGGCATGTTCGCGCTGGAGCTGGCGCAAGGCGCTATCGAGTTGCGCGCGCAGCGTGTTTTGCTGCTGCGGGGCGCTGCGCCGTGCGCCGGACGGATTGAAGATGCTGAAGACCAGCTCCTGCAGTTCCGGCTTGGACGGCGTGTTTGCTTGTCCTTGCAGGATGCTCGGCGGTGAATCCTGCCGGATCTCCTGCTGCACCGCGCCCAGGCGCGCTACGCGCTGGCGCATGGCGGCGTCGACGTCCGCCTGGCCGGTCGCGGCACGCTGCCAGGCCAGGCGCTCCTGCTCCAGCCGGTTCAGCGCCGAGGGGCGCGCCACCAGGCGCGAACGGATGCCGCGCGACTCGAACACTTCGCGCAGGCGGGTGTAGAAGTCGCCCAGCTCCGCCGTCATGGCTTGCGACAGGGTGTCGAACAGCAGCTTGCTTTGCGCTTCGTCTGCCACCATGGCATGCAGCGCGTCGTACAGGGAGCGCGCCAGCAGGTAAGGGCGGAACGGGTTCTCCCGCTCGCGCACCTCGCTGTCGCCGTGCATCTGGGCGATGATCAGGTTCAGGTGACCCAGGCTCAGTTCGTCGGCGTCGCGCAGCTTCAGCAGCAGGCGCTCGACTTCGATCTGGCGCGTCACCACTTCATCGTCGATCAGGGTCAGGGTGTCGGCGCGGAAGTTGTGCAGGCCGGTACGCAGGTCGGTGTGCATGGTCTGCATGGCGCGCGCCAGCAGGCCGGCATAAGAGCGTTCCATGCGCGCGCGCATGGCGGCCCCCTGCTCGCGCAGGAAGACGCGGCATGCCCCGGCAAGGCGCTGTTCCGTCGGCGGCGCTGTGCGCAGGGCTTCCCCCAGAACTGCGTCGGCCTGGTCGGTCATCCGTTTGCACAATGTCGCAAAACCGGTTTGCGCTTCTTCGAGGGCGAGTGCAAGCACCCTTTTCAACGTTTGCATATGCCTAGATTCTATCGAAATGTTGCACCGAAGAGTCAACAATTTAACGGTCGAAAGTGTGTCAAAATGCAATTTTGACCGGAGTTTCCTGCAATGCGTATCGCGCTAGTTGCTGCTTTAATGTTAACCGCAGTGTCGGCCCAGGCCGATGTGAGCCTGGTGGGCACCCTGAAAGAGCGGGCCCTGTTGTCGGTCAACGGCGGCGCCCCACGCACTTATCCGGTTGGCGCCACGCTGCCTGATGGTAGCAGACTGGTGGGCGTGACGTCCGGCGAAGCCACCATTGAAGAAGGCGGCAAGCGCTACACGATACGTCTCGGCGAATTCGCGGCGTCCAAATCAAATAGTGGCGGCAATTCGATGGTGCTGTCGCCCGATCCCAATGGCCACTATTCCGTCACCGGCGAAATCAATGGCTTTCCTGTCAACATGATGCTCGATACCGGCGCCACGCTGGTGTCGATTCCGGCCGCACTGGCAGGCAAAATGGGCATCGACTACAAGAACAAGGGGCGCCGCGCCTTCACCCAGACGGCAGCCGGCACGGCGCCGGTCTGGATCGTGAAGCTGGACAAGGTGAGGGTCGGCGAGTTCGAATTTTCCAACGTCGATGGCTCGATCAACGAAGCCGGCCTGGGTGTCATCCTGCTTGGCAACTCCGTGCTCAAGCGGCTTGATATGAAGACGGAGTCCGGCCTTCTGACGCTGACAAAGCGTTTCTAGCATACAGCGCCGCCACCACGTCCGACTGGGTCACGATGCCGGCAAAGCGGTCTTCGTGATCGAGGACGGGAATGTGGTGGAAGCCGGAATCGGCCATTAGCGGCACCAGTTCGGTAATCGGCGTGTCGACGCTGGCCGTGCGCGGATGTCTGACCATGATCTGGCCGACCACTTCGGGCTTTTCCGAATGCGTCGTGCCGGAGGGACGCAGGAAGTCGCGCAACTGGCGGCGCATGCCGTGGTAATCATCCAGTCCGCCATGGGTCATGAAATCGCTGGTGGTGACGATGCCGATCACGCGCCGCACGCGATTCAATACCGGCACTGCTGCAATGCGGTGCTTGCGCATTTCGCGCCAGGCATCGGCCAGGGGCGTTGCAAATTCCGCCGTCACGGCATCCTTGGACATGATGTCGCCGCAAGTGATGATGCCCAAACGGCGCTGGTAGGCGCGCATCTGCGTTTTCAGGAACAGTTCTTCCAGGTCGTCGCGGCTGATATCGAGCTCCTGGTTGTACTGGCGCAGCACGGCGTCCAGGTCTTCCGGCTGGAAGCCGAAACGCACGGTCGGTACCTCGTCTTTCGTCGCATGCGGGTTCGGGTGCGCCAGTTGCTGGCTGTGTGGGTAGCGGCGCCCGGTCAGGTTGTTGTAGACGATCGCCGCGAGCACGATCAGCACGCAGTCCAGCAGCACCGGTCCCAAAGGCAGGCGGTAACCCATGGCATGGACTGCCGGGCCGCCGATCACCATCATCAGCGCCGTGGCGCCGCCGGGCGGATGCAGGCAGCGCAGCGCGAACATGGCGGCAATTGCCAGCGGAGTGGCCAGGGCCGCCGCCATCGGGCCGGGGCCGAGGAACTGCACGCAGGCCACGCCCATCAAGCCGGACACCACATTGCCGCCAATGACCGCCCACGGCTGCGCCATCGGGCTGGCCGGAAGACAGAACAGCAGCACGGAAGAAGCGCCGATCGGCGCCACCAGCCACATCGCATTGTCGCCCAACAGGTAGTGGGCGGCAAAGCTGGTTATCAAAAGGCCAAGCAAGGCGCCGGCACTGGCACGCAAGCGCTGGCGCTGGCTGGTATTGCTGCGGGCGGGAAGCAGGGAAAGAAGCGCGGATTTCAGCATCCGGCCATTATCCCACGCTTGCCAGCTACTCTCAGCCACCCGCCCCGTGCGACACCAGGTCAAGCGGCAGGCTGGTGGTGTACTTGATCTGCTCCATCGAAAAGGCCGATGAAACGCCGGTCAGCTGCGCGGCCTTGATCAGCTTCTTGTAAAAACGGTCATACCCTTCGATATCGGTGGTGACTACTTTCAAGAGGTAGTCGATATCGCCGCTCATGCGGTGGAACTCTTGCACTTCCGGCAACGCCACCACGGCGGCTGCGAACTTCGCCAGCCACTTCTCATCGTGCTGGCTGGTGCGCACGCTGACGAACACGGTCACCGGCAAGCCCGCCTTGCGGCGGTTGACGATCGCCACCCGGCGGTCGAAATATCCATCTTCCTCCAGCCGTTTCAGGCGCTTCCAGCATGGCGTGGTCGAAAGTCCAACTTTCTCCGCCAGCTCGGCCACTGAGAGCGTGCCGTCGACCTGCAATGCTCCAAGAATCGCGTAGTCGTAGCGGTCGAGATCATTCATTTTTATTTATATCGATATTTGGAATGCTTATTCTACATTAAGGCCTGTTTGAGGTAATTTTGGAATGGCTGATTCACAAGCAGTTCGTAAACTATTGAGTATGAGCAAAGAAATCTACCTCGACGGGAATGCCACCACCTGCGTGCTGCCGGCCGCCATCGACGCGGCAGTGCAAACCATGCGCGAGTGTTTCGGTAATCCCAGCAGCACTCACGCCACCGGCCTCAAGGCCAAGGCCATGATGGACACCGTGCGCCAGCGCGCCAAACGCCTGCTGGGCGTGGGCAGCGGCCGCATCATGTTCAACAGCGGCGCCACGGAAGGCATCCAGACTGCCGTGCTGTCGGCCCTGTGTGCGCTGCGCGAACGGCGCGCGCGCGGTGAATTGATCGGCAGCCTGCTGCTCTACGGCGCCACCGAGCACAAGGCGGTGCCGGAAGCACTGGCGCACTGGAACCGTTTGCTGGGCCTGGGCCTCGAATTGAAAAAGCTGCCGGTCGACGGCGATGGCCGCCACGACCTGGCCGCGCTGCGCGCGCTGGCGCCGCAAGCGGCATTCGTCTGCACCATGGCGGCCAATAATGAAACCGGCGTGGTATCCGACCTGGCCGGCATTGGCGCGACGCTAACAGGCAGCAAGGCGCTGTGGATGGTCGACTGCGTGCAAGGCCTCGGCAAGCTGCCGCTGGACCTGGGCAACACCCGCATCGATTACGCGCCGTTCTCCGGCCACAAGCTGTATGCGCCAAAAGGCATCGGCATGTTGTATGTACGCGATGGCGCGCCCTATACCCCGCTGGTGATGGGCGGCGGCCAGGAAGCAGGCCTGCGCTCCGGTACTGAAAACATGGCCGGAATTGCAGCGCTGGGCGCCGTATTGGCCGCGCTGGAAGAGGGCGGCACCTTCCGCTCGCCGACCGAGTTGCATGGCTTCCGCGAACAGCTGGCCGCCAGCCTGCGCGTGGCCTTCCCCGGCATCGTCTTCAATGCACCGTTCGACAAGGCGCTGCCGACCACCCTGAATTTCTCCGTGCCCGGTTTGTCGAGCAAGGAACTGCTGGATGTGTTCGACGCCGCCAACGTGCGCGTCAGCGCCGGCAGCGCATGCTCCGCCGCCAAGGCAGCACCGAGCTATGTGCTGGACGCGATGGGCTTGCCGGCCTGGCGCAGCAGCAGCGCGGTGCGCATGTCCTTCGGCCCGCTGGCCAGCCAAGACATCATCAGCGAAGCTTGCGCGCGCATCGAGCGCTGCGGCATGGCCCTGCGCGCCGCCGGCTTGCTGGATGCGCCGGGTGCCACGGCAAACGCCCCGGAAGGCGTGCTGCAACTGAGCCTGGGCGGCAGCCATACCTGGCTGCTGCTCGATGCTCCTACCCGCCAATGCATCGTAATCGACCACCAGGACGAACTGGCCGAACGCATCGACAGCTTGCTACTCAGCCACGGTTACCGGATCGCCGCGCGCTTCAGCACGCAAGGCGGCGCCGCGTGGCCGGCCGACAGCGAGAGCCTGGCGTTCGGTGCGCACAAGTTGCGCCGCGTGGCGCTGGGTTCCGGCCGACACGCCTACCTGCTTTGCAGCGGCGACAAAGTCCACTATGCCTTTACCGGGTTAGTGCCGTTTTCCGCACTGGAAGGCAAGTTCCCGGACGATGCGTTGCTGTGCGCCGGCCGAGAAGAATTGAACGCCTGTTGCACCAGCTTGCGCGCGGAGGCGCAAAGCGGCGCTGCCGGCACAGACCTGAACATGGACAGCATTACCCTGGCGCGCCTGCTGGAAACGCAGCCGCAGGCAGTGCTGGTGGACGTGCGTGAGGTGTACGAGCAGGCCGCCTGCATTCCTGGCGGCCGCGCGACGCAGAGCGTCCCACTGAGCCGGCTGGCGGCGTTCGTGCCAGGCTGGCTCGATGCCGCAGAACGGCCGCCGCTGGTGTTCTTCTGCCGCAGCGGAAACCGTAGCGCCAAAGCGGCGCAATGCCTGCGCCGGCTCGGCTATCGAAACGCTTTCAGCCTGGGTGGAGGAATTGCCCTGGCATCGCCAGCCCTGGCCCTGGCTGCATGATTTTGTGAGGTTGTATCCTGCTTGCGGCGGCCGTTGGCCGCCGTTTTTTTCGGAGAAGTCGGCGCCATGCCGGATTGTCGCCGCATTTGCATGCGGGCGGCGCCATGAGTTTGTCTTGACCCGTGGCACGAAAAAGAACGGCGACCAGCCGGCCGCCGACTTCCTTACAGCTTCATCTCCAGCATCGCGCGGAACAGGACGCTGGTCGGCGTGATGGTGGTGTCGCTACGTCTTCCGGTGGCCTCAATGTAGGAGGACTGCGCCAGGTTGTCCTGGTGCAGCATGTTTGAGGCAGAAAGGCGCAGTTGCGTCTTCGGAGTGAACTTCCACAAGCCATACAGGTCCAGCGCGCGCTTTGGCACCGAATAGGCGTACTGCCGCTCCGAGATGCGTACTGCGCCGCCGCCCTGGTAGCTGTACGAGCCGCCGAGTGTCAGCGGCAGCTTGTCCAGCTTCCAGTCCGCGCCGACCGTACCGCTGACCGGCACTTGCTGGTCCAGGCGGTTGTTCGGGCCTGGCACGGTGTCCAGCTTCGACCAGCTGCGCGTCAGATTGGCGCGTAGCTCGACGCCCGGCGCTTCCTTCATGATCGAGCGCAGCGGCAGCTTGGCTTCCAGCTCGATGCCGTAAGTGTTGGCGCTGCCGGCATTGACCGGGCGCGCGACCCATACGCCGTCGACCAGGTCGACGCGGCGGCGCGTGATGTCTTCGATGCGGCGCGCGTAAGTGCTGGCCGACAGCAGGCCGCCGCCTTCGCCGAGATAATGCTCGAACGCCAGATCCAGGCCCCAGGCCAGCTCCGGCTTCAGGTCCGGGTTGCCCATGGAATCCGGCGAAGTCGAGCTGTTGTTGTTGGAGGTGAAGCGGCGCGGGACCAGGTCGCCTACGGCCGGCGCCTTGTAGGTGCGGCTCAGCCCGAAACGCAGCTGGTCCTTCTTCTTGTCGCCCAGTTTGTACAGGGTCTGGAACAGAGGACTCAATACGCTGGAGTTGTTGTCGATGCTGCCGTAGTCGGTGCCGGTGTTCTGGATGTTCACGCCTTCCCAGCGCAGGCCAAAGTAGACGGACCAGCGGTCGGTCACATTCCATTCGTCCTGTGCGTAGGCGGCAAGGCGGGTCACGTTGGCGGAATAGACTTCATCAAGGTTCTGCGGCGCGGTGCCGGTTGGTGCGCGCAGGAATTGCTCGCGCTGGATACGGTCCTCATCGCGCTTGCTGTAGCCGATATCCCAGCCGGTCGCCAGCGCGTGGCCAGGGATCAGCGGGCTGGAATATTTGCCGGTGCTGGTGAACCCCTTGTCGGTGGACTCGGAAGTCACGCTGCGGGCACGCTCGAACAGCGCGCCGGTTTGCAGGTTCGGCGCCCTTACGTTGCGGTGGTTGTAGTTCAGGCCCGCCTTCATATCCAGCCTCGCGCCATCGGCCAGCGGGCGCGCCCAGCTCAGGTCCGTGCGCAACAATTCCATATCGGCCTTGATAGCCTGGTCCAGGGCGCTGAACATCGGCTGCTCGCCGTACCCGGTGCTGATGCGTTCCTTGTTGGCGGCACGGAAGCGGTTGAGCGCGAGAAAGCTCTGCGAGGTGATCACGTCGCCGGGCTTGATCGCATAGTTGATGCGCGGTGCCAGGTTGATGTTGCGGAAATAGCCGTCGCTGCTGGTTTCGCCCCGGCGCAGCAGGGGCGTGCTTCCGGCGGCTTCGGTGATCGAACGGCTTGGACGATCGAAGTCGCCGTGCAGGAAGCCGCCGCCGATCGAGTACGACCATGGCCCTTTGCGGCCCGACATTTGCAGGTTGGCGCTGGCGCCGGGTTGGCCGTTGTCCGATTGCAGGCCGGCCTTGATTTCGGCCTGCGCGGTGGAAATGGCTTTCTTGAGCACGATGTTGATGCCGCCGGCAATCGCCTGGGTGCTGAACTCGGCGGTGGCGGCGCGCATGACCTCGATGCGCTCGATCATGTCCGGCGTCAGCGAATCGAGCGAGAAGCCCGGTGGCGCCGGTTCGCCGTTCAACATGATCGAGGTGTAGCCGCTGCCCAGGCCACGCATGCGGATATTGCCGCCGCGGCCTTGCACGCCGTCCAGGGTGATGCCGGGCAGGCGCTTGAGTACTTCGCCGATGCTGGTGTCGCCGTTCTTCAGGATCTCTTCTTGCGTCACGACGATCTTGGTGGCGGTATCGTTGCGGCGGATATCCATGGCCGCGCTGCCCTTGATTTCCACTGTGGGCGTCGCTTTGTCGGCGGCGGCTTGATCCTGGGCGTAAGCAGCGTTCAAGGCTTGCGCGATCAGGATGAGAGGGAATGCGATTTTCTTCATGCAAATGGCGATGGCTTTTGAGAAACACAGCAGCATACACTGCCGGCCTCCGACCGGCAGGAAATGCGGATTTTCAGTGGTAGGGTTAGCAAAAAAACTCGCGCTCTTTCTGGTGCGAAATAGCGGGTGTGAAATGCGCTGATCTGTAACGGACCCATATGTACGCTAGCGAACAGTCGCATGTCGTGCGCCCGCCTAACATTGCTTGGAACATACTGCCGGTCTGCGCGGCAGTTCTAAGAATAAGTGTGAGGCCCACCCTTGAAAGAGAACCCTTTTTTATGGCCGGCCGCAAGTGCCGGGTTCAAGGAATCTGAATCGGGGTCCCTGCCCAAGGGGACCGGTGAGGAAGATGATTTGCCACTGCGCGGTGAGCTGTTCAGCGCGCAACAGATGGAGCAGCATGGCCGAGCGCTGGCTGCGAGCCATGAGCTCAGCAAGCGCGGCGGCGGCGACCGCCTGCTGGCACGGCTGAGCGAGAACGAAGCACTGATCGGCTCCACCTGCGAAGGCTTGACCGAGGCGGTCAAGGAGGGCCGCCAGATCACGCCCGCTTCCGAGTGGCTGCTCGATAATTTCTACCTGATTGAAGACCAGATCCGCACCGCGCGGCGCCACCTGCCCAAGGACTACAGCAAGGAGCTGCCGCGCCTGGCCAAAGGCGCGCCGGAAGGCACGCCGCGCGTCTATCAGATCGCGCTGGAGATCATCGCCCATGGCGACGGCCGCGTTGATCCGGAAAGCCTGAGCCGCTTCGTCGAAGCCTACCAGGAAGTGGCAACGCTGAAGCTGGGCGAGCTGTGGGCCATCCCGATCATGCTGCGCCTGGCGCTGATCGAGAACCTGCGCCGCGTGGCGGCGCGCGTGGCGGAGAACCGCTTCCAGCGCGACCTGGCGAACAGTTGGGCCGACCAGATGGTGGAAATCGCCGACAAGAATCCGAGTGGCCTGATCCTGCTGGTGGCCGACATGGCGCGCTCCGAACCGCCCATCACCAGCGGCTTCGTGGCCGAACTGGCGCGCCGCTTGCAGGGCCAGAGCCCGGTCCTGACGCTGGCACTCAACTGGATCACCTATCGCCTGGCCGAATCGGGCCAGACCATCGAGCAGCAGATCCAGGCGGAAATCCAGCTGCAGGCGGCGGAGCAGGTGTCGATCGCCAACAGCATCGGCAGCCTGCGCTTCCTCGGCACCATGGACTGGCAAGAATTCGTCGAGACCATGAGCGTGGTGGAACAGGCTTTGCGCCAGGACCCCGCCGGTACCTATCCAGATATGGACTTTTCCACGCGTGACCAGTACCGCCACAGCGTTGAGCGCATGGCGCGCTATTCGCGCGCGACGGAAGCGGAAGTGGCGCAGCAGGCACTCGAACTGGCGCGCACGCGCGCCGCCGACCATGACGCGCGCTTGCATCATGTCGGCTATTACCTGGTGGGTGACGGCATGCTGCTGATGGAGCGCCAGGTCGGCGTGCGCTTGCCACCGCTGCGCTCACTGAAGCGCACCATGCGCACCGCGCCGCTGCTGTCCTATCTCGGGGCGATTGGCGCCTTGTCCGTGATTGCTACCGCACTGATGCTGGAGCGCGCCTGGCGCGATGGCGTGCAGCCATGGGCGCTGCTGGCATTGGGCCTCCTCGGCCTGATGGGCAGCAGCCAGCTCGCGCTGGCCCTGGTCAATTGGGTTGCCACCCTGTTCGTCGAACCGAAGCCCTTGCCGCGTATGGATTTCCGCAATGGCATTCCGCCGGATGCGCGCAGCATGGTGGTGGTGCCGGCCTTGCTGTTCAGCCGGGAAAACGTCGATGAACTGTGCGAGCAGCTGGAGGTGCGCTTCCTTGCCAACCGCGATCCCAACCTGCGCTTTTGCCTGTTGACCGACTTCGCCGACGCGCAGGAGCAGACGCTGCCGGCCGACGCCGCCCTGACCGAACGCGTTGCCGCCAACATCGCGCGCCTGAACCTGAAATACACGGAGCAGGGCGCGCCTGCGCCATTCCTGCTGCTGCATCGCGCGCGCCGCTGGAACGCTGCGCAGCGGGCCTGGATGGGCGAGGAGCGCAAGCGCGGCAAGCTGTCGGACCTGAACCGCTTCATGCGCGGCGGTGCGCAGGATGCGTTCTCGTTGATCGTCGGCGATATCGAAGACCTGCCGTCCTTTAAGTACGTGATCACGCTCGATAGCGATACGCAGTTGCCGCGCGATGCGGCGCGCCAGTTTGTCGCAACGATGCGCCACCCGCTCAACCTGCCGCGCATCGACCAGCGCCTGCGGCGGGTGGTGGCCGGCTATGGCATCCTGCAACCGCGCGTGGCCGTGAGCCTGCCGAGCGAAGACGCGTCGCGTTACGAAAAGCTGTGCGGCGGCGAGCCTGGCATCGACCCGTATACCCGCACCGTCAGCGACGTCTACCAGGATGTCTTCGCCGAAGGTTCGTTCATCGGCAAGGGCATCTATGATGTCGACGTGTTCGAAGAAGTGCTGGGCCAGCGCTTCCCCGACAACCGCATCCTGAGCCACGACCTGCTGGAAGGTTGCTACCTGCGCGCCGGCCTGCTGAGCGACGCGCAGCTTTATGAACATTACCCGGCGCGCTATCGCGATGACGTCAGCCGGCGCCAGCGCTGGATACGCGGCGACTGGCAACTGCTGCCGTGGCTGATGCGGCGCGTGCCGCTGGCTGGCGGCAAGCATGAAAGCAATCCGCTGTCCGCGCTGTCGCGCTGGAAGCTGTTCGACAACTTGCGCCGCAGCCTGGTGGCGCCGGTGCTGACGCTGTCGCTGCTGATGGCCTTTGCGGCATTGCCGCACCCGTGGTTTTGGGCGCTGGCCGTGCTGGCAATCATTTTCCTGCCGCCGCTGGTGAGCGCCGTCTACGACGTGCTGCGCAAGCCGGACGATACCCTGTGGAGCCAGCATGTGCCGGCTTCGCTGCGCCGCAGCGGCATGCAGTTTGCGCATGCCTTGCTGACGCTGATATTCCTGCCTTATGAAGCTTATGTCAGCCTGGATGCCATCGTGCGCACCGGCTGGCGTCTTCTGGTGTCGCGGCGCCGCCTGTTGGAGTGGCGCGCGTCGGGCCTGTCGCGCTCCGGCACCAGCCTGGCCAGCAACTGGCGCACCATGTGGGTCGCCCCGTTGCTGGCGCTGGCCGTGGGCGCCGGCCTGGCCGTGCTGCGTCCGCAGGCATTCCAGGCGGCGCTGATCTTCGTCGCGGCCTGGTTCGCCTCGCCGCTGGTGGCCTGGTGGATCAGCCTTCCCATTGCGCGCGTGCAGCGCGCGTTGAAGGAAGACCAGAACCTGTTCCTGCACAAGCTGTCGCGCAAGACCTGGTTGTGGTTCGAAACCTTCGTCGGTCCGGAAGACAACTGGCTGCCGCCGGATAATATGCAGGAGCATCCGACCCAGGTAGTGGCGCACCGCACCTCGCCCACCAATATGGGCATGGCGCTGCTGGCCAACCTGACCGCCTACGATTTCGGCTATATCACTGGCGGCCAGCTTGCCGCCCGCACGGCCAGCACGCTGGACAGCATGTCCCAGCTCGAGCGCCACCAGGGGCACTTCTACAACTGGTACGACACCCAGTCGATGAAGCCGCTGCATCCGATCTATATCTCCACCGTGGACAGCGGCAACCTGGCGGGACACCTGCTCACGCTGCAGGCGGGCCTGGTGGGCATCGCCGAACAGCCGATCGTGCACCCGAACCTGGCGCAGGGCCTGGCCACCACCTGCGCCCTGGTGCGTGAAGCCGCCGCTTCGGCCGGCAGCGTGGCGGCAGAAGCGCTGGCGGTGCTGGAGGCGGCCATTGCGGCCCCGCCGGCCGCCTATCCGCCCAGCTTGCGGCAGCAGCGCGCCTGGCTGGTGCGCGCATGCGAAGGCTCCGAGCGATTCCTGCGCCAGGCCTCGGTCCCGCTCGACCCGCAAGTTGCGGCATGGGCAGAAGCGCTGCATGCACAGTGCCGCAGCATGCTGGACGAACTGGATGGCTTCGCGCCCTGGATCACGGCGCAAACCGAGGCGCAATACGACACCACGCTCGATCGCGTGCCGACCCTGCGCGAACTGGCAAGCTGGCCATTGCCCGGCGCGGCGCTGAGCGACCTGGCGCCGGACGAGCGCGAACGCCAGCAGCAACTGGCCGCGCTGGTGGAGCAGGGTGCGGCGCGCGCGCGCGAACGGCTCGACATGCTGAACCGCCTGTCGCACCAAGCCAATGAATTTGCCCAGTGCGAGTACGGCTTCCTGTTCAACCCGACCACCAAGCTGCTGGCCATCGGCTATAACCTGAGCGAACGGCGGCTCGATGCAAGCTGCTACGACCTGCTGGCCTCCGAAGTGCGGCTGGCCAGCTTCGTCGCCATCGCGCAGGGGCAGTTGCCGCAGGAGCACTGGTTCGCCATGGGGCGCCAGCTTTGCATCGTGCACGGACAGCCCGTGCTGCTGTCGTGGAGCGGCTCGATGTTCGAATACCTGATGCCGCTGCTGGTGATGCCGACCTACCCGAGCACTTTGCTGGACCAGACTTACCAGTCGGTGGTGGCGGCGCAAGTGGAATACGCCCGCCAGCGCAATGTGCCCTGGGGCATTTCCGAGTCGGGCTACAACACGACTGACGCGGCGCTGAACTACCAGTACCGAGCCTTCGGCGTGCCGGGCATTGGCCTGAAGCGCGGTTTGGCGGAAGACCTGGTGGTGGCGCCGTACGCCACCATGCTGGGCCTGATGGTCGATCCGGATAGCTCCTGCCAGAACCTGCAGAAAATGGCGGCGCTGGGCTTCATGGGCCGCTACGGCTTCTATGAGGCGATCGATTACACGGCGGCGCGCCTGCCGCGCGGCCAGCAATTTGCCATCATCAAATCCTTCATGGTGCACCACCAGGGCATGGGCTTACTGGCGCTGAGCTATGTGCTGAACGACCGGCCGATGCAGCGCCGCTTCGAATCCGACCCGCTGCTGCAATCGACCCTGCTGGTGCTGCAGGAGCGCAGCCCGCGCATCGGGGCCTTCCATTCGGCCAGCGCGGAGCAGGCTTCGGTGCGCAGCACGGTGCCTGACCAGGCGGCGCCGATGCGTATTCTGAGCCAGCACACGCCGCCGGTGCCGGAAACCCAGCTGCTGTCGAACGGACGCTATCACGTCATGGTGAGCAGCGCGGGCGGCAGCTACAGCCGCTGGAACAACCTGGCCGTGACGCGCTGGCGCGAAGACAGCACGCGCGACAACTGGGGCCAGTTCTGCTACGTGCAGGACGTGGAGGACGGTGCGTTCTGGTCCACCACCTACCAGCCGACCCAGGCCGAGCCCAAGCGGCTGGAAGTGATCTTCTCCGAAGGCCGTGCCGAATTCCGCCGCAGCGACAACGAGATCGAGCTGTACACGGAAATCGTGGTGTCGCCGGAAGACGATATCGAGATGCGCCGCACGCGCATCTCCAACCATTCCGAGCGGCGCCGCATCATCGAGATCACCAGCTTCGGGGAAGTGGTAATGGCGCCGGCGCCGGCCGACAACGCGCACCAGGCGTTCAGCAAGCTGTTCGTGCAGACCGAGATCGTGGAGGACGAAAGCGCCATCCTGTGCACGCGCCGCCCGCGCGGCAAGGACGAGAAGACGCCTTATCTGCTGCATGTGATGACGGTGCATGACGCACAGGTGCAGCATGTATCGTATGAAACCGACCGTGCGCGCTTCATCGGCCGCGGCAACACTGCGCAACTGCCGCTGGCATTGAAAGAGCCGGGGCCGCTGTCCGGCAGCGAGGGATCGGTGCTCGATCCGGTGGTGGCGATCCGCTACCGCATCGCGCTTGAACCGGGACAGGTGTCGGTGATCGACGTCGTGACCGGCATGACCGATACGCGCGATGCAGCCCAGTACCTGATCGACAAATACCAGGACCGCCACATGGCGGACCGCGTGTTCGAACTGGCGTGGACGCACAGCCAGGTGGTGCTGCGCCAGTTGAACGCCAGCGAGGCCGAGGCCCAGCTCTACGCACGCCTGGCCAACCACGTGATCTACCCGAATGCCGCCCTGCGCGCCGACCCCGGCATCCTGGTGCGCAACCAGCGTGGCCAGTCCGGCCTGTGGGCCTATGCAATATCCGGCGACTTGCCGATCGTGCTGATGGAAATCCGCGACGCCGCCAATATCGAACTGGCGCGGCAGCTGGTGCAGGCGCATGCCTACTGGCGCCTGAAAGGACTGGTGGTGGATCTGGTGATCTGGTACGAGGACCGATCCGGCTACCGCCAGGCGCTGCACGACCAGATCATGGGGTTGATCGCATCCGGCCTGGACGCGCATACCATCGACCGGCCGGGCGGCATCTTCGTGCGCCCGACCGAGAGCATTGCGCCAGAAGACCGCGTGCTGCTGCAGACGGTGGCGCGCGCCGTGCTGAGCGATGAGCGCGGCACGCTGGCCGATCAGTTGAAACGCGGCGTGGCGCCGACACTGCGCATGCCGCCGCTGATGGCGGAGGGGCGCGCCGAGCCGGCGGTGCGGGAACACCAGGCCACGGCAGGGGTGCCCCTGCCCGATGACCTGATCCTGGTGAACGGCCTGGGCGGCTTCACCCCGGACGGCAAGGAATATGTGATTGCCACCGGCGCCGGCAAGCGCACGCCGCTGCCTTGGTCGAATGTGATCGCCAACGCCCAGTTCGGCAGCGTGGTGTCGGAAAGCGGCCAGGCCTATACCTGGCAGGAGAACGCGCATGAATTCCGCCTGACGCCGTGGCATAACGATCCAGTGTCGGACCTGAGCGGCGAGGCGTTCTACCTGCGCGACGAGCAGACCGGCCGCTTCTGGTCGCCATGCGCCTTGCCGGCGCCGGGCGCGGGCAGCTACCTGACGCGGCACGGCTTTGGCTACTCCTCCTTCGAATATGCCGAAACCGGCATCAACAGCCGCATGACCACCTTCGTGGCGCTGGATGCGCCAGTGCGCTACACGGTGATCCGCGTGCGCAACGATTCCGACGTGGCGCGCAAGCTGTCGGTGACCGGGTATGTGGAATGGGTGTTGGGCGACATGCGTTCCAAGTCGGGCATGCATATCGTGACCGAGATCGATCCGGTGACCGGTGCGCTGTTCGCGCGCAATGCCTACAACACCGAATTCTCCGGCCGCGTGGCCTTCTTCAATGCCGACGCGTCAGTGCGTACGGTGACGTGCGACCGCACCGAGTTCGTCGGCCGCAACGGCAGCCTGGCGCGGCCGGCCGCGCTGCGCCGGGTGCGGCTGTCCGGCAAGGCCGGCGCGGGGCTGGATGCCTGCGCCGCCATCCAGGCGCCGTTCGAGCTGCAGCCAGGCCAGGAACGCGAGATCGTCTTCGTGCTGGGCATGGGTGGGCGCCGCAATGCCGACGCCGCCAATGTCGTGCAGCGGCATGGCGGGCGCGGTGCGGCCCTGCAGGCGCTGGGCGAAGTCCATGCGCACTGGGACAAGGTGCTGGGCGCGGTGCAGGTACAGACACCGGAGCCGGAGCTCGACGTGCTGGCCAATGGCTGGCTGATGTACCAGACCATCGCCTGCCGCATGTGGGCGCGCAGCGGCTACTATCAGAGCGGCGGGGCGTTTGGCTTCCGCGACCAGCTGCAGGATGCCATGGCAATGGTGCACACGCGGCCCGATATCCTGCGCGAGCATTTGATCCTGTGTGCGGCGCACCAGTTCGTCGAAGGCGACGTGCAGCACTGGTGGCACCCGCCCTCCGACCGCGGCGTGCGCACGCACTGCTCGGACGACTACCTGTGGCTGCCGCTCGCAGCATGGCGCTACGTATCGAGTACGGGCGACATGTCGGTGCTGGACGAGCAGGCGCATTACCTGGAAGGCCGGCCGGTGCAGCCGGAAGAGGACTCCTATTACGACATGCCGAGCCGCTCGGCGCATGCCGGCGACCTGTACGAACACTGCGTGCGGGCCATCCGCAACGGCCTGCGGTTTGGCGGGCACGGCTTGCCGCTGATCGGTTCCTGCGACTGGAACGACGGCATGGACAAGGTAGGCGAGCATGGCAAGGGCGAGAGCGTATGGCTGGCCTGGTTCCTGATCGAAGTGCTGCAGCGCTTTGCCGAAGTGGCGGAAAAGCGCGACGACGCATCGTTCGCCGGCGAATGCCGCGAGCAAGCCAGGACGCTGGCCGCCAATATCGAAGCCAACGCCTGGGATGGCCAGTGGTACCGCCGCGCCTACTTCGACGACGGCACACCGCTCGGCTCCGCCCAGAACGAAGAGTGCCAGATCGACTCGATCTCGCAAAGCTGGGGCGTGCTGACCGGCGCCGCCGACCAAGCGCGCGTGGCAGGGGCGATGCAGCAGGTACAGGCGCGGCTGGTGCGGCGCGACTTCGGCCTGATCCAGCTGCTCGACCCGCCGTTCGACAAGGCCGACCTGAATCCCGGCTACATCCGCGGCTACGTGCCGGGGGTGCGGGAAAACGGCGGGCAGTACACCCACGCAGCGATCTGGACCGTGATGGCCTTTGCGCGGCTGGGCGACGTCGAACGGGCCTGGGAGCTGATGCGCATGATCAACCCGGTACGGCACGGCGCCAGTGCCGAAACCTGCGCGCGCTACAAGGTCGAACCGTACGTGGTGACGGCCGACGTGTACGCCGTCGAACCGCATGTGGGCCGCGGCGGCTGGAGCTGGTACACCGGCTCTTCCGGCTGGATGTACCGCCTGCTGCTGGAATCCCTGCTCGGCCTGACGCGCCAGGCCGACAAGCTGCTGCTGGCCCCGCGCCTGCCTGCCGCCTGGCCAGGCTTCACGCTGCACTACCGCTACGGCAGCAGCACCTACATCCTGCGCATCACCCGCGGCGAAGCCCCCGCCTCGCCGACGGAGATCGCCCTGGTCGACGATGGCACCACCTATGAAATAGACGTCAAGGTGTAATTTGAAAGTCGGGGTCAGCTCCGGCAATCGGACATCGATGTCCGATTGCCGGAGCTGACCCCGACTTTAGGTGTGCTATCCTCTGCGCGCTTGTAACAACAGAGAGGTGCCATGTTCCGACTGTCTTTGCCTGCTGCCGCGGTGGCGGCTGTATTTGCGTTGCCCGCGTGGGCGCAAGATCCGCTGAGCTTTGCGCGTTATGACCAGGTGCGCACGACCGACTTGCACCTGGCCCTGAAGGCCGATTTTGCGCGCAAGACGCTCGACGGTTACGCGGAACTCTCGCTCAACTGGATCGACAAGTCGGCGCGCACCCTGGTGCTCGACACCCGCCAGCTCAGGATCGCGCGGGTGCAGGTCAAGCGCCCCGACGGCAGCTGGGCGCCAGCTTCCTTCATGCTCGACAGGCAAGACCCGAAGAAGGGCCGCGCGCTGCGCATTGCCCTGCAATCGCAACCCGAAAAGGTCCGCATCTATTACCGCACCGCGCCGACTGCCAATGCATTGCAGTGGATGAATCCGGAACAGACGCTGTCCGGCAAGCGTCCCTTCATGTTCAGCCAGTCGCAGCCGATCGAGGCCCGTTCCTGGGCGCCGGTGCAGGATACGCCAGCCGTGCGCTTCACCTACAGCGCCCACATCGATGCGCCTGCCGGCATGCGCGTTGTGATGAGCGCGGAGGGCGACCAGCATGCCACCGGCAAGGGTGGCTGGAACTTCAGGATGCCGCAGCCGGTACCAGCCTACCTGCTGGCCATCGCGATCGGCGAAATCGAGTTGCGTAACCTCGGTCCGCGCACTGCCGTGTACGCGGAGCCTGGCCGCATCGACGCTGCGGCCTATGAGCTGGCCGATACCGAGAAGATGGTCAACGCGGCCGAAGCGCTGTTCGGTCCTTATCGCTGGGGACGATACGACATGCTGGTGCTGCCGCCATCGTTCCCGATCGGCGGCATGGAAAACCCGCGCATGACCTTCCTGACCCCGACCATGATCGCGGGCGACCGCAGCCTGAACGACCTGATCGCGCACGAACTGGCGCATAGCTGGTCCGGCAACCTGGTCACCAACGCGTCGTGGAAGCACTGGTGGCTGAACGAGGGCTTTACCACCTACGTCACCACCCGCATCGTGGAAAGCCTGTATGGCAAGGACGTGGCGGACATGAACTTGCAGGTGGAGCAGTCGGAGGCGATCGCTTCGCTGAAAGACATCCCGCCAGCCAAGCAAGCCTTGCTGACCAAGGATCCCGACACGAACCCGGATACCTACACCGACGAAGGGCTGGCCTATCCGAAAGGCGCCTGGCTGCTGCACACGCTGGAGCAGCGCGCCGGCCGCGAAGTATTCGACCCATTCCTGCGGGGCTGGTTCGACCAGCATGCCTTCCAGTCGGCGACCACCGATGAATTCGTCAACTACCTGCGCAAGAACCTGCTGGCGAAGCATCCGGCCATCATGAGCGAGGCGGAGTTGGAGGAATGGCTGCACGGCAGCGGCATCCCGGCCAGCGCGCAGTACGTGAATTCGACCCGCCTGGCAGCGCTGGACGCCAAGCGCGAGGCCTGGCTGAAGGGAGAGCTGGCCACCAGCCTGCTGGAGACGCAGCAATGGATCGCGCTGGAGTGGATGCATTTCCTGAACGGCATCGACACCAGGGCCAATGCCGCGCAGATGAAGGAGCTGGATGAAGCCTTCAAGCTGCGCGACACGAAGAATAATGAGATCGGCTTCCGCTTCCTGCTGGCGTCCGTGCACGCCGGCTATGGCGTGCGCGAGCCGCTGCATGCCTTCCTCATGAGCGTGGGCCGCCAGAAGTTCGTGGTCCCGCTGTACAAGGCGCTGCTGAACAACCCGAACGAGGCGGCATGGGCCAAAGGCGTCTATGCCAAGGCCCGTTCGCGCTACCACCCTGAGACCCAGGGCTCCGTCGATAAACTGCTGAAGAAGTGACCATGCTGCTGAAGAAACCATTCGCCACCCTGCTCATGCTGGCTTTCGCTGCCGGCGCCGCCGTCAGTGTCCCTGCCGGCGCCACGCCTGAAGGAACGGCCGCTGCAGCAGCCGCCAGTGCGCCGGCTTTCGACCTCGATCGCGACGTCAACCTGGCGCTGAAAACCTTCGATGTGCCGGGCATGGCGATTGCCATCGTCAAGGACGGCAAGGTGCTAGCCACCAAAGGTTTCGGCGTGCGCAAGCTGGGCAACCCGGCGCCGGTGACGGGCAAAACCCTGTTCGAAATCGCCTCCAATTCGAAAGCATTTACCGCGGCAGGACTGGCGCAGCTGGTGGACGATGGCCAGCTTGGCTGGGACGACCCCGTCACCAGGCACCTGCCAAGCTTCCAGATGGCGGATGCCTACGTGACGCATACCATGACCGTGCGCGACCTGCTGGTGCATCGCAGCGGCCTCGGTTTGGGCGCGGGCGACCTGCTGTGGTGGCCAACGACCACCTTCAGCACCGATGAAATCATCGATCGCCTGCGCAATGTGAAGCTGGCGACCAGCTTCCGCAACAACTACGCCTACGACAACCTGCTGTACATCGTGGCAGGCAAGATCATCGCGCAAAAGGCCGGCAAGAGCTGGGAGCAGGCGATGCACGAGCGCATCCTGGCGCCGCTGGGCATGCATGGCACCACCACCAATGTCGACGAGATGCTGAAGGCGCCCGACTACTCGGCCCCGCACAGCAAGATCAATGGCAAGGCCGCCGTGGTCAAGCCGATGCCGGTGCAGAACGCGGTTGGCGCCATCGGCATCCAGACCAATGCGGAAGACATCGCCAAGTGGATGCAGGTGCTGCTCAATGAAGGCAGGATGGAAAACGGCAAGCAGCTTTTCAGCGCCAAGCAGGCCCGCGAGATGTGGACCCAGCAGACGCCGATGAAGATCAGCGAACCGAAACCGGCGCTGGCAGCCACCAAGCCCAATTTCGCGGCGTATGGGCTGGGCTTCCAGCTGCGCGACTACCGTGGCCGCAAGATCGCCATGCACGGCGGCGCATTGCAGGGCTTCTATTCGCGTATCGTGATGGTGCCGGAAGAGAAGCTGGGCGTGGCCATCTTCACCAATGCGGAGAACGGCCCGGCCATGACTGCGCTGCAGTGGCGCATCCTGGACAACTACCTGGGCGCGGCCCCGACCGACTGGATCAAGGTCTATGCCGCGCATGAGGCGGAAACGCATCAGGAGGAATTGGCGCGCCAGGGCAAGTTGACGGCGGCGCGCGCTACGGCTTCCAGGCCTTCGCTGCCGCTCGCTTCCTACAACGGCGACTACAAGGATGCCTGGTATGGCACGGTGAGCATCAAGCAGGAAGGCGGCCGGCAACTGATGTCCTTCAGCCGTACCCCGGATCTGACCGGCACGCTGGAGCACTTCCAGCACGACACCTTCATCGTGCGCTGGAAGGAGCGCAATTTCAACGCGGACGCCTACGTCACGTTCGCGCTGAATCCGGACGGTTCGATCGACCAGATGAAGATGGCGCCGGTGTCCTCAGAAACCGATTTCAGTTACGACTTTGCCGATTTGTCCTTTACTCCGGTGAAGAAGTGACAAAATTCGGACAAAATTGAAACGAAGTGTGAGATTCTTTCATGTGCGTATGCAGCATAATAGCGACTGGTTCATGCACCTGGGAGAATGAATGACTAGCCTGATCGTTTCAATTGCCGTCGTCCTGGCCGGTCTATTCGTTGCCGGCTATGGTTTTGTCACCTTGATGAGCCGCCTGCAGTCCCGTTAGGAAGTTCCAGCTCGAATACCTTGCGCTTGCGCGCCGCGATTTCCCCCAGGGCGCGCCGGAACGCCGGGTAGTTATTCAACAGCTTATCGAAACTGCCATCCGCTTGTGCGCGTTTCAGGCCCCTCTCCACTCTTTCCGCCATCGCCTTGTTGTCCTTGCTGACAAAGAAGTAGAACGGCACGCGGTAATGCAGGAAGATGGTCGGCTCGACCATCAATCCATCCTTGCCATACACCTGTTCCTCCGCCCAGGCTTCGTGCACGCCGCGCGGCATGTAGTCGAAGCGCCTCGCTTTGAGCATCGGGAACAGGGAACTGTAGCTGATTGTTGTTTCAACCGGCAGGCCGTTGTGGCGCAGCACGTCCACTGAAGGCCAGTTGAGGCCAGCGCCCGCGGTGAGCTTGCGCAGGTCATCCAGCGTGCGCACCTCGCGAAAGCGGGCTTCATCTTCCTTGCGGATCATGAAGACGCGGTAATCGTTCAGGTCGCGCACCAGCGATATGCGGATCGGCAGCAGGTCGCGCTCGCGCTGTTCGTTGGTGCCGTCCCACATGATGTTGATCACGCCGTTGCGCTTGATTTCCAGCGCGCGGCGCGGGCTGGTCAGCTCGTGGGGATAGAACTCGATGGAGAACGGACCTTCGGTCTTTTCCAGCGCCAGGCGCAGCAGCAGGTGGAAGTAGGTGACCTGGACTTCGGAACCCGGCGTAACCGACGGCAGGATAAAGCGCATCAACGGCGCGTTAGCCGCGCCGCCTGCGTTGGCCAGGGATGCTGCCGCCAGCAGCAGGCCGGCGGCAGCGCATTGCAGCTTTTTCAGCACTGATTACTGTGGCTTGACGAACTTCAGCGTCATGCGGTCGCTCTCGCCGATAGCGGCGTACTTGGCGCGGTCCTTGTCCTTGTTGGTCAGGGTTGGCGGCAGCGCCCACACGCCGTTTTCATGGTTGGCGTTGTCCTTGGCGTTGGCATTGATTTCGGACTTGGCCACCAGCTTGAAGCCGGCCTGCTCGGCCATCTTGATCACGTAGGCCTCGTGCATATAGCCGGTGCTGGCCTTGGCATCCTGGGGCATCGAAGCCGGCAGGCGGTGCTCTTCCACGCCGAAGATGCCGCCCGGTTTCAGGGTGTCGTAAATGCTGGCCATCAGCTTCTTCATGTTCTCGTCGCCGGTGCCGATCCAGTTGTGGATGTTGCGGAAGGTGAGCACCATGTCGGCGCTGCCTTTCGGCGCGTAGGTGTACACGCCATTGCCTGGCTCGAAGGCGCCCACGACCACCTTGTCGCGGCCCGGCTGCCGGGCCAGGAATTCCTGGAAGCGCTCGGCCGACTTGCGCACGCGTTCATCCGCCGATTGCGGGCTGGAGCCGGCGGTAATCAGCTTGCCCTGGTCGCGCAGGTAGGGCGCCAGGATTTCGGTATACCAGCCGCCGCCTGGCGACAGTTCAACCACCGTCATGTTCGGCTTGATGCCGAAGAAGGTCAGGGTCTCGTAAGGGTGGCGGAACTGGTCGCGTTTCACATTGTCCGCGTTGCGGGTCGGGCTGGCAATGGCGGCTTTCAAGGCAGGATCGGCCAGGGCCACGCCGGAAAAACTGGTGAAGCCGACGGCCAGCAGGCCGGCCAGGACGTACTGTTTCATTCAGGAGTCTCCTTTTGGGTTGGGCAGGCGACACAGCGGCTCCGGTCGCCCGGGACTTGATGATCGTGCAAGCTGGCCGGCTGGTCAAGTGTCCGCGCGGACGGTGTGCGGACACTCGCCGGACACTTTCAGCGGATATGTTTCAGCTTTGTACAAGCTTTACACAATGGCATAAAAATTGCGTACGATTTGACTCCTGCAAGCTGTCTTAGGTAATAACGATAACCCTGGAGAGACTATGGAACGACGTGCATTCCTCAACATGAGCGGCGGTGCAATGGCTGCCATGATGATGCCTTTTGGCCGCGCCATTGCGGCCGACGAGCTGATCAAGCCCGTGGAAGTAAAGTTCAAGAAGATGCTGGCAGATACCGCGCTGACCGCGGCCACCCAGGCCGGCGCCAGCTACTGCGACGTGCGCATCGGCCGCTACCTGAACCAGTTCATCACCACCCGCGACCTGAATATCGAGAACGTCACCAATACCGAGTCGGCGGGCGTCGGCGTGCGCGTGATCGCCAACGGCGCCTACGGCTTTGCCGCCACCAGCGATATGTCGCCGGACGGGGTAGCCGGCGCGGCGCGCCAGGCGGTCGCCATTGCCAAGGCCAATGCCAAGCTGCAGGCCGCCGGCGTGCAACTGGCGCCGACGCCGGGCGTGGGCGAAGTGTCGTGGGCGACCCCAATCAGGAAGGATTGGCGTACGGTGCCGATCAAGGAAAAGGCCGACCTGCTGATCACCGCCAACAAGGGCGCGCTGGAAGCCGGCGCGTCCTTCATCCAGTCCTTGCTGTTCCAGGTCAACCAGCAGAAGTATTTCGCTTCCACCGACGGTTCCTATATCGACCAGGACCTGCACCGCCTGTGGGTGCCGTTCTTTGCCACCGCCGTCGACAAGGCGACCGGCAAGTTCCGCAGCCGCTCCGACCTGGGTACTCCGGTCGGCATGGGCTATGAATACCTGGATGGCCGCAAGGAAGACAAGATCAAGGCAGCCGGCGGCGTCGCCACGCTGTACAACCGCTCCTACGACCTGGTGGAGGACGCGAAAGCCGCCGGCCGCCAGGCCAGGGAAAAGCTGAGCGCCAAGTCAGTCGAACCGGGCAAGTACGACCTCGTACTGTCGCCGGAACATATGTGGCTGACCATCCATGAATCCGTCGGCCACCCGACCGAGCTCGATCGCGTGCTGGGCTACGAAGCCAACTTCGCCGGCACGTCCTTCGCCACGCTGGACAAGCAGCAGTCGAAGAAATTCAAGTACGGCTCCGACCTGGTCAACATCGAAGCGGACAAGACCATCCAGGGTTCGCTGGGCGCAGTTGGCTACGACGACGAAGGCGTCAAGTGCAAGAAGTGGGACATCATCAAGGACGGCATCCTGGTCAACTACCAAGCCACGCGCGACCAGGCGGCAGTGATCGGCGAGCAGGAATCGCACGGCTGCTCCTACGCGGACTCCTGGAGCAATGTGCAATTCCAGCGCATGCCTAACGTTTCGCTCAAGGCCGGCAAGAAGAAGCTGACCCCGGACGAGCTGGTGAAGGACGTGAAGAAGGGCATTTACATCGTGGGCGCCGGTTCCTTCTCGATCGACCAGCAGCGCTACAATTTCCAGTTCGGCGGCCAGATGTTCTACGAGATCAAGGACGGCAAGATCGGCCAGATGCTGGAAGACGTGGCTTACCAGTCGAACACCCAGGAGTTCTGGAATGCCTGCACCGCCATGTGCGATGAGCGCGACTGGCGCATGGGCGGCTCCTTCTTTGACGGCAAAGGCCAGCCGATGCAGGTGAGCGCGGTGTCGCACGGGTCTTCGACCACCCGCTTCAACGGCATCAATGTGATCAACACTGCCCGCAAGATCGGCTGAGCGTAAAGGACAACCATGAAGATCCTGAATCAGGAAGAGACCAAGCGCATCTCCGACAAGGTCATGGCGCTGAGCAAAGCCGATGAGTGCATCGTTACCATCAACGGCAGCCGTACCGGCAATATCCGCTATGCGCGCAATGCCGTGTCGACTGCCGGGCTGGTGGAGAATACCCAGTTGTCCGTGTCCGTTGCTTTCGGCAAGAAGCAGGGCACGGCCGTCGTCAACGAGTTCGACGACAAGTCGCTGGCGAAAGCCGTGCAGCGCGCCGAAGAACTGGCCAGGCTGGCGCCGGAAAATCCGGAGTTCATGCCTACCCCGGACAAGCAGGCGTTCAAAGCTTCCAATACCTTCAGCAAGTCGACCGACGCGATCGACCCCGAGTATCGTGCACAGGTAGCTGCTTACAGCATTGAGGCCTGCAGGAAGAAAGGCTTGGTGGCTGCGGGCTTCTTTACCGACCAGTCCTCGTTCGAGACCGTCGCCAATTCCCGCGGCGTGTTCGGCCACCAGTGGCAGACCGGCATTGACTTCACCTGCACCGTGCGCACCGAAGACGGCCGCGGTTCGGGCTGGGTGCGCCGCGATGCGCAGGACGTGGCGCGCTTCGATCCGCGCGCAGCGGCCGAAGTGGCAATGGAAAAGGCGATCCGATCGGCGCAAGCCAAGGCGCTGGAGCCGGGCCGCTACACCGTGATCCTGGAGCCTGCCGCCACCTCAGACCTGCTGGCATTCATGTTCAACGGTTTCGACGCGCGTTCGGCCGATGAAGGCCGCAGCTTCCTGGCCAAGAAGGGAGGCGGCAACCGCATGGGCGACAAGCTGTTCGACGAACAGGTGAATGTGTGGGCCGACCCGTGGGACAAGGATATTCCTGTGCTGCCCTGGGATAACCAGACCTTGCTGGCGCGCGAGCGCATGGACATCATCAAGAACGGCAAGATCGCTTCGCTGAATTATTCGCCGTTCTGGGGCAAGAAGCAGGGCAAGCGTGCTGTCGGCCAACCGGGCAATATCATCATGGCCGGCGGTTCCAAGCCGACCGAGGAGCTGATTGCTTCGACCAAGAAGGGCATCCTGGTCACCCGCACCTGGTACATCCGCATGGTCGACCCGCAAACCGTGCTGCTGACCGGCCTGACCCGCGATGGCACCTTCTACATCGAGAACGGCAAGATCAAGCACCCGGTGAAGAACTTCCGCTTCAACGAAAGCCCGGTGACGATGCTGAACAACATTGAAGAACTGGGGCGTCCCGAAGTGCTGGCCGGCGACGAGTCGCAGTTCCAGTTGCTGATCCCGGCCATGAAGGTGCGCGACTTCAACTTCACCTCTTTGTCCGACGCAGTCTAGAACCGCTGCGTCGCAAAGTGTCGGACCCTGCGGGTCTGACACTGCTTTACCGGTTTTAAGAATGGAGCAACACATTGGAACGTAGATCCTTCCTGAAAGTCGCCGCTGCCGCCGGCGGCAGCATGCTGGTCCCCGTCTTTGGCAACGCCATCGCCGCTGAAGACCTGATGAACCCGATGGCCCGCAAGTTCAAGAAAGAACTGGCGGACGCCGCCCTGAACGCCGCCACCAAGGCCGGCGCCAGCTACTGCGACGTGCGCATCGGCCGCTACCTGAACCAGTTCATCACCACCCGCGACACCCGCGTCGAGAATATCGTCAACACCGAATCGACCGGCGTCGGCGTACGCGTGATCGCCAACGGCGCCTATGGCTTCGCCGCTACCAATGCCATGACTGTGGATGCCGTAGCCGACGCCGCGCGCCAGGCGGTCGCCATCGCCCGCGCCAACGCGCGATTGCAAACCTCGCCGGTGCAACTGGCGCCGGTCAAGGGCGTAGGAGAAGTGGCATGGCAGACGCCTTTCAAGAAGGACTGGCGCGAGGTGCCGATCAAGGAAAAGGCCGACATGCTGCTGGCCGCGAACAAGGCCGGCCTGGAGTCAGGCGCGTCCTTCATGACCGCCAACCTGTTCCAGGTCAACCAGCAGAAATACTTTGCCTCGACCGACGGCTCCTACATCGACCAGGATGTGCACCGCCTGTGGGCGCCGTTCACCGCCACCGCGGTGGACAAGGCAAGCGGGAAATTCCGTACCCGCGATGGCCTGTCTTCACCGGCAGGCATGGGCTATGAATTCTTCGACGCCAGGCCGGAGCACAAGGTGCGTGCGGCAGGCGGCGTCACCCAGTTGTATAACGGCGGCTACGACATCGTCGAAGATGCCAGGGCGGCCGGCAAGCAGGCACGCGAAAAGCTGTCGGCCAGGTCGGTCGAGCCGGGCAAGTACGACCTGGTGCTGAGTCCTGAACACCTGTTCCTGACCATCCACGAGAACGTCGGCCATGCCACGGAACTGGACCGCGTGCTGGGCTACGAGGCCAACTACGCCGGCACTTCCTTCGCCACGCTGGATAAATGGAAGAGCAGGAATTTCAAGTACGGCTCGGACATCGTCAACATCGTGGCCGACAAGACCACGCCGGGATCGCTGGGCAATGTGGCCTATGACGACGAAGGGGTGGCGTCGAAGAAGTGGGACCTGATCCGCAACGGCATCCTGGTGAACTACCAGGCCACGCGCGACCAGGCGCACATCATCGGCGAGAAGGAGTCGCATGGCTGCTCGTATGCCGACTCCTGGAGCAGCGTGCAGTTCCAGCGCATGCCGAATATCTCGCTGGAAGCGGGCAAGAAGCCGCTGTCGGTGGACGAGATGGTCAAGGACGTCAAGAAGGGCATCTACATCCTGGGCCGCGGTTCCTATTCCATCGACCAGCAGCGCTACAACTTCCAGTTCGGCGGCCAGCTGTTCTACGAGATCAAGGACGGCAAGGTCGGCCAGATGCTGAACGACGTGGCGTACCAGTCGAATACCCAGGAGTTCTGGAACTCCTGCACGGCCACCTGCGACCAGCGCGACTGGCGCATGGGCGGCTCGTTCTTCGACGGTAAAGGCCAGCCAAGCCAGGTCAGCGCCGTTTCGCACGGCTCGTCGACCACCCGCTTCAATGGCATCAATGTGATCAACACTGCCCGCAAGATTGACTAAGGACGCGATAGATGAAACTCCTGAGCAAAGACGAAGCAAAAAGCATCTGCGACAAAGTGATGGCCATGTCCAGGGCCGACGAGTGCCGCATCAACCTGAACGGCAGCCGCAAGGGCAATGTGCGCTACGCGAACAACAGCGTTTCCACCGCCGGCCAGATCGAGGACACGACCCTGGTGGTCAGCGTTGCATTCGGCAAGAAGCAAGGTTCCGCCACCTGCAACCAGTTCGACGCCAAGTCCCTGGAAGCTGCGGTGCGCCGCGCCGAGGAGATCGCGCGCCTGGCGCCGGAGAATCCGGAATTCATGCCGGCCGTGGGCAAGCAGGACTTCAAGGCCAGCAATACCTTCAGCCGCAATGCCGAGGCGTTCAATCCCGATTATCGCGCCGACGTGGCGTTCGCCAGCATCGAGGCGGCGAAGAAGGCCGGTTTGCAGGCGGCTGGATTCTTCAACGACAGCATTGGCTTCGACTGCATCGCCAATTCGAACGGCGTGTTCGGCTTCCAGGAGCTGGGCGGCCTGAATTTCACCGTGACCACGCGCACCAACGACGGCCGCGGTTCGGGCTGGGTCAATCGCGCTGCCTACGATCCGAAGGCATTCGATCCGCGCGCGGCTTCCGAGATCGCGATCGAGAAGGCCTTGCGCTCCGTGGATGCCAAGGCGCTGGAGCCGGGCCGCTACACGGTGGTGATGGAGCCTGCCGCCACCAACGACCTGCTGAACTTCATGTTCAACGCTTTCGATGCGCGTTCTGCCGATGAAGGCCGCAGCTTCCTGTCGAAGAAGGGCGGCGCCAACCGTCTGGGCGACAAGTTGTTCGACGAGCAGGTGAATGTCTGGACCGACCCGTGGGATGCCAGTGCGCCGGTGCTGCCCTGGGACCAGGCCTCGATGCAGGCGCGCGCCCGCCGCGACCTGATCAAGGGTGGCGTCATCACCTCGCTCGATTACAACCGTTACTGGGCGCAAAAGCAGCGCAAGGAGGCGACCCCGCCAGCCGGCAATATCATCATGGCGGGGGGCTCCCGTTCAACCGAGGAACTGATCGCCTCGACCAAGAAGGGCATCCTGGTGACACGGACCTGGTATATCCGCATGGTCGACCCGCAATCGGTGGCGCTGACCGGCCTGACCCGCGACGGCACTTTCTACATCGAGAACGGCAAGATCAAGCACCCGGTTAAGAACTTCCGCTTCAACGACAGCCCGGTATCGATGTTGAACAACATCGATGAACTGGGCCGTCCGGTGCTGATCGGCGACACCGATGCGCGCAAGCTGATGATTCCGGCCATGAAGGTGCGCGACTTCAACTTCACGTCGCTGTCCGACGCGGTTTAAGGAATGCCCGTCTACGATTTCTACTTCACCCGCCTGACTTACGAGTCGGGCGATTGGGATGTCGATATCCGCATGCCGAGCAATGTGCTCAACTCGCTGGTCGAATACACGACCCTGAAAGTTGATCCCGTTGAACGCATCGTGGCGCTGTCCGATCCGAAGATGCTGGAGGCGCCGTTCTGCTACCTGGCCGGCCACAAGCTGGTGCAGTTCACGGCGGCTGAGCGCAGGAACTTCGAGCGCTATGTGCGCGGCGGCGGCTTCGTCTTTGTGGACGACTGCAACCACGATATCGACGGCCTGTTTGCGAAATCGTTCGAGGCGGAAGTAGCGAAAATCTTCGGCCCGAAAGCACTGCACAAGATCCCCAACAGCCATCCTTTGTACTCGGCCTTCTTCAAGTTCGACGGGCCGCCGAACACCGGAATGGAGCTGAATGGCTGGGGCGACGACCTGGTGCACGACTACCTGAAGGCCGTGGAGCTCGGCGGCCGCATCAGGCTTTTGTATAGCAACAAGGACTATGGCTGCGAGTGGGACTATGATTTCCGCAACAAGCGCTGGCTGGCAATCGACAACACGCGCTTCGCAGTCAACATCATTCAATACGCGTTGGGAGCATGACCGTGGCTGAAAGCGGCTGGAGCGAGAACGAGATCGGCGTATTGCACGCCAGGGTAAAGGCACTGAAGGCGAGCATGGGCCGCGTCATCATCGGCCAGGAAGAAGTGATCGATTCGCTGGTCATCTGCCTGCTGGCAGGCGGCCATGCGCTGGTGGAAGGCGTGCCGGGCCTGGGCAAGACGCTGCTGGTCAAGTCGCTGGCGCAGGCCACGGACATGCAGTTCCGCCGCGTGCAGTTTACGCCGGACCTGATGCCGTCCGATATCGTCGGTACCGAGATCCTGGAGGAAGACCACGCGACCAGGAAGCGTGAGTTCCGCTTCCAGCAAGGCCCTGTCTTCACGCAAGTGCTGCTGGCGGACGAGATCAACCGCGCGCCGCCGAAGACGCAGTCGGCGCTGCTGGAAGCGATGCAGGAGCGTTGCGTGACCTTCGCCGGCCAGACCCACAAGCTGCCGCGCCCGTTCTTCGTGCTGGCGACGCAGAACCCGATCGAGCAGGCTGGCACTTATCCGCTGCCGGAAGCGCAGCTGGACCGCTTCCTGCTGCATATCGATGTCGGCTATCCGACGGAAGACGAAGAGATCGCGATGGTTTCCGCCACCACCCACGCCGGCCTGAAGGATGCCGAGCCCGTGATGGATGTGGAGACCTTGCTGCGCCTGCAGGCGCTGGTGCGCGATATCGAGATCGGCGAGCACTTGCTGCGTTACGCCACGCGCCTGGTACGCGCCACCCGTCCACGCGAAACGAATGTCGATGCGGTGAGGAAGCATGTCGGCTGGGGCGCCGGCCCGCGCGCTGGCCAGGCGCTGGTGCTGGCCTCCAAGGCCCGTGCACTGATGCAGGGCCGCCTGGCGGTGACGCGGGAAGACATCGGCCACATGCTGCTGCCGGTGCTGGCGCACCGCGTGCTGCGTAACTTCGAAGCGGAGGCGGACGGCATCGCGATCGCCGATATCCTGGCCGCGCTGCGCGGCGCAATCAAACCCGAATAAGCGATGCTGGAAACACCTGCGCTGCTGGCGCATTCCGCCGACCTTGAGCTTGTGATCCGCCATGTGCTGGCGGGGCTGGGCCATGGTATCCACGCGGGCCGCGAACGCGGTGCCGGCGTGGAATTCTCGGAATACCGCGCGTACGCACCCGGCGACGAGTGGCGCCGTGTCGACTGGAAGCTGCTGGCGCGCGCCGACCGCTACTACGTGCGCGAAGCGGAGCGCGACAGCCACGTCGCAACCTGGCTGGTGCTGGATGCCACCGCCTCGATGGCGGAGCCAAGCCGGCGCGTGGATGGCTTGAGCAAGCATTGGTACGCACGCACCGCGCTGGCGTGCGTGGCCGCGATCGCGCAGCGCCAGGGGGACGCCTTCGGGCTGCTGGTGATCTCCAGCGGCAAGGTCGACTTTACGCAAGCGTCGCGCGGGCCGCGCCATCTGCAGCGCGTGCTGGCGGCCTTGCAGCGGGCTACGCCATCGGGCGAACTGCCGGATGCGGATATCCTGCGCGCAAGCCTGCATTTCGCGCGCTCGCAGGGCATGGTGTTTGCCGCAACGGACGCCCTGGACTGGCCCTCTCCTTTGGGCGAAGCGCTGGTGCGCCTGCGCCATATGCGCCACGACGTGCGGCTGCTGGCCTTGCGCACCGAAGCTGAAGTTGAGGCGGACTTCGCTACCGGCCATGCCTACCGGGACCCGGAGGAGGGCGCCGGCCTGCACAGCTTTATCCGCGCCGGCCGTGACGCTTACCGTGCAGCGCTTGAAACACACTTTGCAGCCGTGCGCACCGCTTGCCGGCAGCATGACCTGCCTTTGTGCGAGGCGCGGATAGAGCAGCCGCTGGGCGAAGTGTTGCGCACCTGGTTGCGGAATCCAGAGGCGCGCAGGCCATGACCAGCATGCAGCCCTTATGGTGGTTTGCCTTGCCGGTGCTGCTGCTGCCGCTGTGGTGGCATATGCGAAAGCGCGAACGCACCCGTACCGACCTGCTTGCTACTGCACGCTTCCTGCCCCCCGCCGCGCCGCAGCAGCAGCGCGTCTTGCGCTGGTCGGACGTGCTGCTTCTGCTGGTGCGCATGGCGCTGCTGGCCGCGCTGATTGCATGGCTGGCGGTGCTTGCCCTGCCGTGGAAGGGCGATACGGTGTTCATCGATGCGTCGCTTGAAAATTCGCCTTGGGCTGCGCAGCAGCTGCGCTCGGCAGGCATGGACGGCGCCGCCCGCGAGCCGCTGCCCGCCGACCCGTGGAACTGGCTGGCCCGCAACGAGCACGAATGGCGCCCCGGGGCACGCTTCCTCATCCTCGCCCCCCGCGCCCCCATGCCTGCGCTCCCCCCGCGCCTGGCCCACGCCACCGACTTGCGCCTCGCACCGTCAAGCGCCAATGGCGCCTCGGCCGCGCATCCGTCCGACTCGGGGGCGCTGGCGCCGCCGCGCGAGCGGCACATCGTCGTCTCCGCGCCGGCCGAGCGACTGCCCGGCTGGCAAGCCCTGTTCGCCGCCTTCAGCACAGCAGCCGATGGCGCCAACCGCTACGTGATCGCAGACACGCCGACAGCCACGACAGAGCTGATAGTCTGGGATCGCGCCGACATTGCGCCCCCCGCCGCGTGGAAAGCCCCGCTCTGGTGGCGCACCGCCGGCTCCAGCGGGCAATCGCGCACCCCGCAGGGCCTCGCCTGGACTGCCCCGCAATGGCCGCTGCGGGACGTCGATGCGGCGCGCGCCCTCTATGAGCGGTGGCAGGCGGCGACCTCGCAGGCGGCCCCCTACCCGATGCCGGCGCAAACGCTGAAGGCCGGGCGCGCGCAGCCGCTGGCCACGGAGCCGGCCCGCTCACCCGATTGGCTGGCACTAGCCTTGCTGGCCCTGTTCGCACTTGAAAGGATGCTCGCCCATGCCCGCCGCCGCTGACCTCCTGGGCGGCGTGCGCCAGCGCATGCTGCAGGCCCTGATCCGCCGCCGCAGTCCGAGCTGGCTTCTGCCGTTGCTGGCCCCGGCCGCACTGGCCGCGGCGATACTCTCAGGTGCCTTCGGCAGCGCCAGCCCGATCACGCTCACGGTGCCTCTCGCGCTGGCCGCCGCTGTCATGCTCTGGGCCGCAATCGACTTTGCGCTCTGGCGCAAGCGAATCGATGATCAATTGCCATCCTGGTTGAACGACGCGGTTCCCGAGCTGGAAGACAGTAGCGCGATGCTGGCCGCCGCGCCCGGCACACCGCTCGGCGCCTTGCAGCGCAACCGCCTGCTGGCCCGTATCGACCAGGCCCTCAGCGAAGAGCGCCTGCGCGGCATCGCGATCCGGAAAGCCCGCTTCAACGCGGTTCCACTGGCGTTGGCGGTCGGTGCCGCCGGCTGCGCCTGGGCCTACGCCGCAGCGCATAGCCGGCAATTCGCGGCGCCCGGCAGCGCAGCCCCGGCAGCGCAGGCCGCCATTGCCGCCGCCGGCATCAGGCTGCATGCCGAGCCGCCGTCATACACCGGCGTGAAAGCCAGCGAAGGCGCTCCGCGCGACCTGCAAATCCCACAGCACAGCAAAGTGCGCTGGTGCGCAGTCAACGCCGGCGCCAGCATCGAACTTGGCGATGGCCAGACCCTGCAGGCCGATGCGGGAAAGTGCGCCGAATGGAGCGCCGGCGATTCCATCTTCTGGCGCAGCCGCCGCAACGCCGGCCAGCGCTACACGATCCGGGTGGCTCCCGACCAGGCCCCGCAAGTTGCCATCGCCGTGCCGATTGAACCGGTCACCGTTCTTAAACCCGACGCGCAAAGCGCGCAAATCAACGTCAGCGTCAGCGACGACTATTCGATCGCCAAGGCCACCTTGCATATGACCCTGGCACGCGGCAGCGGCGAAAACATCCGCTTTACCGACAAGGAAACCCCGCTTCCGGCATCGGCCGATCCACGCAAGCGCAGCTGGAACAAGCAATGGATGCTGAACGAGCTCGGCATGGAGCCCGGCGACGAACTGTATTTCTTCGTGCGCGCCAGCGATAACGCGCCGGTCCCGCAGACCGCGCAATCGCCCACCTACACATTGCGCCTGCCCGGCCAGCAGGGCGAGGCGCTGGAATCGGCAGCGTTGCCGTCGCTGGTCAAACCGGAGAACCTGCGCAGCCAGCGCCAGATCATCATCGATACCGAACAACTGCTCGCCGACGCGCCGCGCATTGGCGCAGCAGAGCTGCGTGCCCGCAGCGAAAAGATCGCAGGGGACCAGGCAAAGCTGCGCCTGCGCTATGGCCAGTTCCTCGGCGAGGAATCTTCCCTGTTCGGCGATGAAGAGCATGCCGAAGGCGATGGCCATGAGCACGGCGCCGCGGATACCCAGGGGCAGGGCGGCTTTGGCACCGGCAATATCGCAGCCCAGTTCGGCCATGCCCACGACCAGGAAGGCAACGCCACCATTTTCGACCCGGCCACCAAGGAGGTCCTGCGCCGCGCCTTGCGGGCCATGTGGGACGCCGAAAAACAGCTTCGTGCCATCGCGCCGAAGACGGCCCTGCCGCCTGAATACAAGGCACTTGGCGCCATCAAGGAACTGCAGCAGGCAGAACGCGTCTACCTGCACCGCACAGCCTTCGTGCCGCCAGCCATCAAGGAAGAAAAACGGATGAGCGGTGAGCTGGCCGGTACCGCCAGTTACCGCCGCGCGCAAGGCGCGGCCAATGAACCGGTCCCGGCCGACGTGCGGGCGCTGGTGCAAGCCCTTGGCGGCGATGGCGCACTGCCTGCCTTGTGGAGCAGGACAGCGCGCGAGGCCGTGGCACGCATCGCAGATGACGAGCAGCGCCTGTCCGCCCAGGCCTCGGTGCAGGACGTGGCCGACGGTTGCCTGCCATGCCGCGCCCAGTTGCGTGCCTGGCTGCGCGCGACAGTGCGGCAGCCGGCAGTGCCGCTTCAGGCGCGACCGCAAGCCCAGACGAAATTTGGCCAGGTATTGCAAGGGAAGGGCGCATCGTGAACGTGGATATCAACCTGCTGTACGGCGGCGCCGTGCTGGCCGGGACGGCAAGCGCCATGCTCTACATGCGCAAGAAGCGCTGGGTAGACGCGGCCCTGGCGCTGGCGGCAGGGGCATCGTTGGCCACCCTGCTCGCCGCACCGGCGGCTCCCGCGGGCGACGCCCAGCCCATCGTGCTCGCAACTGCCGCGGCATCGCCAACGGCACCCGACGATCGCCTGGCGGCAGCGCTGGCACGCCTGCCGTCGGCGCCGCGCACTGTCGCGGTGGAAGTGCAGGGCCAGGGCCTGCACGAGGCACAATGGCGCGATCTTCCCGTTCGGCCGATCCGATGGCAGCCAGAAACGGACGGCCTGCTGCGGCTGGAGTTTCCGCGAACGTTGCCACTGGGGCGCAACTTCGCACTGAGCGTGCGGCGCGGCGCTCCGCAAGCCGGCTGGCGCCTGCAATTGCTGGCCGAAAACGGCCAAGTGCTATCCGAGTCGCGCGCTGCAACAGCGGCCGACGCCTTGCGCGTGCAATGGCAGCCGCCAATGGCGGAGTCGATGGTGCTGCAAGCGCGCCTGCTGGACAAGGACGGCAAGGCCATTGCGCAAGGTCCGGTGCCGCTGCGCGTTCTTGACGCTGTGCCGCTGCAGGTGCAAGGCCGTTTTGGCGCGCCATCCTTCGACACGCGCGTGCTGAACCAGTTGTTGACCGATTCGAACGCCATCGTCGACTGGCAAACCACGCTGGGCAAATCGCTGGTGCGCAGCGAGCAGGCGCGGGCGCCGCTGACGCATCTTCATGCGCTGGTGGCCGATGCCGCCTGGCTTGAACGCGGCGGCTTGCGAGGGGCATTGTCGCAGGTCGGGCAAGGCCTGCCGCTGCTGGTCCTGGGCGGCAATGCCGACGACGCCGCGCTGTGGCAGCGTGAACTCGGATTGAAGCTGGTGCCGCAATCGGCCACCACCGAGCAGGAGGATATGCGCCGCCTGGCCCTGGCAGGCGCCACCCTGGCGTTCGCTCCGGGCGCCCATGTTCCCGTGTCCGGCGGCGCGTGGCAGGCCATTGCGCGCGACAAGGACGGCAAGCCGTGGCTGTGGCAGCGCGAATGGCAGAAAGGCCGCATCTTGTGGCTGGGCGTTCGCGACTGGCATCGCTACGCCATCAACGAGCCGGCGGCCCTCGGCCAATGGTGGCAGCAAGTCATGGACCTGGCAGCACTAGGTAGTGAACAGAATGTGCGCTGGGTCGACGCGGAACCGATGCCGCTTGCCGGCTTGCGCACCGAGCTATGCGCGCAAGGCGTGGCAAGCGGCGCTGCGGTCAGCGTCGGCCAGGAAGAGGCAAGGTGGCAGGCGCGCAGCGAGCGCGCAGACGCCGCATGCGTGGCGCTGTGGCCGCGCGCCAGCGGCTGGCTGCCGCTACGCAGCGGCGAGGCGGAGCATGCCGTTTACGTGTACAGCGCACAAGACTGGCCGGCATGGCAGGCCGCGCTGCGCCATGATGCGACGGCCCGCTACGCCAGCCGCAGCGCCCAGCCGGTCGCCGGGCTTGCGGCCAATGCAGCCGATGCTGCCGCCCGCGCGATGCCACGCGCTGGCGAGCCGCAACGGTGGGCCAGCGCCGTGCCGCGCTGGTTGCTGGGCCTTGCCTTTGCCGTCAGCGTGTTGCTACTGTGGTGGCGCGAGCGCCGTTGAGTGCTCGGCTGTGCTAATGTCTTGGCATGAAAGCGATCGACGAATTCAGGGTCAAGCCGGGCTTCCGGCTGCGCGACAAGGATGCGAAAGCGGACAGCAAACCCGATCGGGAGCTGCTGGATAAAATGCTGGACGACATCTCCGACCTGCAGGAGATGCTGTACGCCGAGCGCCAACGCAAGCTGCTGATCGTGTTGCAGGGCAAGGACACCTCCGGCAAGGACGGCACCGTGCGCCACCTGTTCGGCAAGATCAATCCCATGGGTTTGCGCGCCGTCGGTTTCCGGGCGCCGACCGGGATCGAAGCGGCGCATGATTTCCTGTGGCGTATCCACCGCGAGGTGCCGAAAGCGGGCGAGATCGCAGTTTTCAATCGCAGCCATTACGAGGACGTGCTGGTGACGCGCGTGCTCGGAATGATCACGCCGCAGGAATGCAAGCGCCGCTACGCCCAGATCCGCGACTTCGAGCGCATGCTGGCGGAAAGCGGCACCACCATCGTCAAGCTGTTCCTGCACATCTCGAAGAACGAGCAGAAGGCGCGCCTGCAAGAACGGGTCGACGACCCGCACAAGCACTGGAAGTTCGACCCGGAAGACCTGAAACAGCGCGAGCTCTGGAACAATTACCAGAAGGCCTACGAAGACGCGATCGCGGAAACCGACGCCGACCATGCGCCCTGGTACGTCGTCCCCGCGAACTCAAAACGGTATCGCAACGAGGCGGTCGCCCGCCTCTTGCTGGAAACCCTGCGCGGCATGGGGCTCGACTGGCCGCCGCCGGACAAACGGCTGCTGAAGCTTAAGGTGCGCTAGCCCACTCGCGCACATAGTCCGGTGCCGCAATTTCGCACGCCGGATCGGCCACCGGCGCAGTGCGCAGCTGGACGAATGGCAGCTCGCCCACCCAGGCAGCGATGCCCATGTCCTCCTCGTCGTCATTCGGCCCGCCGCTGCGCACCTTGCACGCCGCTTCGGCCAGGGAAATGCGCAGCACCGTGGTGGCTGCATGTTCCTTGTCGTTGCCGCCGCGCACTTCGAACCGGCGGCCAGGCGCCAGGTGATCCATGAAAGCATCCAGCGTGCGGCGCTGTTCGATTTCGTCCACCGCCTCGAAGCGGCCGTAGATCATTACCGAGCGATAGTTCATCGTATGGTTGAAGGCCGAACGCGCCAGCACCAGGCCGTCCAGGTGGGTGATGGTGACGCAGGCATCCTGCGCCATCAGCTGCTTCAGCATGCGGCTGCCGTTGGAGCCGTGGATGTAGAGGTGCTCGCCCTCGCGCCAGCAGGCGGTCGGGATGCAATGCGCGCCTTGCCCGTCGCTGAAGGCGATATGGCAGATATAGGCGGCGTCGACGATGGCACGCACCAGTTCAGGTTCATAGGCGGCGTTGACGGCGCCACGTCGCACGCGGGTGCGGTCGGATGGGGGAGGTGTTGTATTCATGGCATCGGACTATAATGTCCTGCTGGCCCCTGCAACAGGTCCAGGGGTATGTAAAACCATGGAGCCACGCTTGGATTATTCGCTGCTGATCTCGAACTTCACCGCCAGTCACGGCCACCATGGCTGGCCGCGCCAACGCCTGCTGCACGAATGCCTGCGCGCCGCTATCCGCGACGGCACGCTGGCACCGGGCACGCGCCTGGTCGCCACGCGCGCCCTGGCGTTGGAACTGGGGGTGGCACGCAACACCGTGCTGTACGCCTACGAGCAGCTCACCAGCGAAGGCTACGTGACGACGGACCGCAGCGGTACCATCGTGGCCGCCGTGGCACCGGCGCGGCAGCGCGAGGCCAGCGTGGTCGTGCCGTACCGGGGCTTGTCGCAACGTGCGCAGAACCTGCGCCACAGCAGCGCATCGGCTGCCAGCGGCACGCCTTTCGTGCCTGGCGTTCCCGACCTGGCAAGCTTCCCGATCGGGCTGTGGCGCCGCCTGCTGGAGCGCGCCTGGCGTTCGCTGCCGACCGAAAAACTGAACTACGGCGACCCGTGCGGCGAACCGGCGCTGCGCGAAGCCATCGCCGACTACCTGCGCGCCTCGCGCGGCGTGATCTGCGAAGCGGCGCAGGTATTCATCACCGACGGCAGCCAGAGCAGCCTGGACCTGTGCGGGCGCGCCTGTGCCGACGCCGGCGAAACGCTGTGGATGGAAAACCCCGGCTATGGCGGCGCCATGGCGGCCTTCCGCGCCGCCAGCCTGAAACTGGAACCGATCGACGTCGACGACGAGGGGATCGCGCCGCGCCCCGAAGACTGGATACAGCGCCCGCCGCGCCTGATCTACACCACGCCCTCGCACCAGTACCCGACCGGCACCGTGTTATCGCTGGCGCGCCGCATGGCCCTGATCGACGGCGCACGTTCCTGCGCGGCGCTGATCATCGAAGACGATTACGACAGCGAATTCCGTCACGACGGCCCGCCGCTGGCATCGATGCAGGGCCTGCAGCCCGACGCCCCGGTGCTGTACTGCGGCACTTTCAGCAAGACCATGTTCCCCGGTCTGCGCATCGGCTACCTGGTGGTGCCGCCCTGGCTGGTGCAGCCGCTGGCCACCATGCGCCAGCAATCGGCCTCGCGTGGCCGTGCCGCCGACCAGATTGCGCTGGCCGAATTCCTGCGCAGCGGCCAGTTCGCCCTGCACCTGCGCCGCATGCGTCGCGTGTATCGCGAACGGCGCGACGCCCTGGTGGCGGCGCTGGACAAGCACCTGGGCAGCATCGCCAGCGTGCAGGGCGCGTCGGCCGGCATGCACCTCGCGCTGCGCTGGGAAGACCCGCGCCTGTCCGACGCGCAGATCAGCCGCCGTGCGCTGGAGCAGGAAGGGATGATCGCCAACGCCCTCAGCGTGCACGCCGTTGCCGGCCAATGCAACTGGCAGGGACTGGCGCTGGGCTATGGCCAGGTCGACCCCGGCCAGGTGGAGACCCTGGTCAAGCGCCTGGCTGCTGTCATTCATTTAACGGCTTATGAAAATTTTTATCGAAAGTTCAAATAGTTGATCGGAACCCTGCGCCCATTGTTTTTAGAATGAAGTAAATCTGGCCTGACCAGATGTAGTCAAAAACAAAAGACGAATACTGGGACGCAATGAACCAACATTTCCTGAAACTGCGGCAGAATTTCAAGGCCGACATGATGGCGCGCTACGCCGTCGATGAACAACTGTTTGACGAAACCAGCCAGTGCATCGCGCCGCTGGCCGTGCCGTTCGCGGTGCGCCGCGGCGAGCTGCTGCAACGCGTCGGCCAGGCCTCGCGCGATGTGTTCTGGCTGACCGGCGGCGTCGCCCGCGTCGGTTATGTCAGCGAAGGCGGCAACGAGGTCACGATGCGGTTTGCCACCGAAGGGCATATCGCGAACGCCTATGAAGACTTGCTGGAGTTTCGCGGCGAGCAGCCGGCGCGCTCCTTCATCGTGGCCGAGACTTCGGTACAGGGCTTCCGTTTCGACTGGGAGCAGATGAGTGCCGCACGCGGCGAGCACCCGGTGCTGACGGCCTATATGACGCGGCTGCTGGAGTTTGCCGTGTGCAGCCAGGCGCGCCGCTTCATCACGCACACCGCGTCGAGCGCCGAAGAGCGCCTGGCCAATTTCAGGGAAGAATATCCGAACCTGGAACGCCGGATTTCGCAGAAGGTGCTGGCGTCCTACCTGCAGATCACGCCAGCCTATCTGTCGCAGCTCATGCGCCGCGAACAGGAAGCGGCCTGAAAGTCGGGGTCAGCCTGACCCCGGCTTTCATTTTTGTTCTTGCCGCAGGAGCGTCGACATGTATTGCGGCGTAATACCCAGGAAGGAGGCCAGCGATTTTTGCGAGATGCGCTGCTCGAGCCCCGGGTATTGTTCGCGGAATGCCGCCAGCCGGCAATTGGCCGAGGTCATGCTGCGCACCAGGCAGCTTTGCGAATAGCGGCGGATCGAGTGCTCCGACACCTTCAGGTAGTACTCGCGCATCAGGCTGTGTTCTTCGCGCAGGCGTGCCAGGGTGGCCCACTCGACGCGGATTGCCGTCACCGGCGTTTCCGCAACGATGAATTCCTGCGCCGGCTGGCCGTCCTGGGCCGCCAGCAAGTCGTGGTGCGAACCGCAAGCGTCCCCTTCCGCGGAAAACGCCATCGTCACGTCGGTGCCGTCCTTGGTCAGCATGCCGCGCCGCGCCACGCCGCGGTACAGCCAGTACGCCACGCTGGCCGGCTCGCCCGCGCGCTGCAGGTAGTCGCCTTTGCGGAAATGTACCTCGACGACATGCGGCGCCAGGATGCGGTTGAATTCATCAAACATTGCACGCGAGACGCCGATGCGGCTCATCGAGTAGTCGCTGAATTCTTCTCGCTGCTTTAGGAATGCTTCGGACATTGCGGTAGCTCTTGGTCTTTCTGACAATATTGTTTCTTGCCTGAAACCACAGGCCCCGCAATATAAACCACTGCAAGAAGCCCGGCAATCCCGTCGTCACGACTGTTGCGCAATACCAATTAATTTTAGTAACTACTTGATAATCTTCAACTATTTAAAGGGAGCACGCTCCCTGGTGTAGCTATACTACGCGTTGGCCATCCAGTCGCGCATGCCGTCTACCCAGGAGCGGGCCTGCAGGTTAAGCGATTTCCTGATCTGGGTGGCACGCTCGTACAGCACGGCAAAATCGATCGATGGCGCGCGCTTGAACGCGATCACCACGATGTTGGCGTCGTGCACCTCGGGCAGCCAGACGACGGCGTCGAACACCAGTTCCATGTGCTGCAGATTCTTGCCGTAATTGTCAAAGTCGCCGAACACATTGGTGGTCATGATGCCGTCCGGCCCCAGGCAGTCAAAGCAAGCCTGATAGAACTCCGGCGTATCGAGCACCGGACCGCGCGCCTCTTCGTCATACAGGTCGACTTGCAGCACGTCCACCGTGCCGTGATTGCGCGGGTCGAGCACGAAGTCCATCGCATTCATCTGGCGCACGTCGAGCCGCTCGTCGTTCGGCGGCAGGCCGAATTTCTCTTCGCAGATTGCAATCACGTTGGGATTGAGCTCGATGGCGGTCACGCGCGCCTTGGGGAACTGGCGGTAGCTGAATTTGGTCAAGGCCGCGCTGCCTAGGCCGAGCTGGACTATATGGCGCGGCGCGGGAATGAACAGGGTCCACATCATCATCATGCGCACGTACTCCAGCTCGATCATGTCGGGCTTGGACAGGCGCATGGCGCCCTGCACCCATGAAGTACCCAGGTGCAGTGAACGGACACCTTCGAATTCGGTGATGGTGGCGGGAGGAAAACCAGGCTGGTCAAATCTGCGGGAAGTCATGGCCGACAGTTTACCAGCCCGGCGCTCAAGCCTGCCGGCGGCGGCGCTTGAGGCCTGCCGCCCCGGTCACGCCGAGGCCTGCTAGCAGCAGGGCGTATCCAGCGGGCTCCGGCACCGCGCTGACGTTCAGTGTGCCCGAATAGCTGGCGGAAGCAGGCGTGAGGCCGGTATCCTCAAAATCCACATAGCCGTAGACCGTCAGCACCAGCGGCCCGGCGATCGCCGTGGGCAGCAGGTAGCCATACTCGAAAAGCCCGGGGCCGCTCAGTGTCAGCTCGTTGCCGTTGATGTAGGCGGCAGTGAAGGTCACGTCGGTCGGCGGGGTGAAGCCCAAGGTGACCAGGCTGGCATCGACAAAATAAGTCCCGGCGCTCGGCGAAAAATTGAAGGTGTCGGCGAAGGCGCCCTTTTCGAGATGGGTCACGCCAAAAGCGGCGGATTGTTCGGTGGCACTGCCGCCGAGGTTGACATTGGTGACGACATTGTCGGCCTGCACTGCCGCGGCGGCGACTGCAAGCAGCAAACCCATGGCTGTCTTCATGGCGTTCTCCTGGAAGCGCAGGCGAGGCGCCTGCACTTTCCAAGTTAGGCCGAGGGTCTGGGCTGGCGTTTGATCTGGATCAAAGGGGCAAGATGATTGCCACCGCCAGGCCGCCGCCATCGCGGTTGGCCAGCGCGATGCGGCCGCCATGGGCTTCGGCGATCTCGCGTGCCAGGGCCAGGCCGAGGCCGGTGCCGCTGCGCTTGGTGGAATAGAAAGGCACCAGGGCGTTGGCCAGCACCGCCTCGCTCATGCCGGGGCCGCGGTCCTGTACCTCGATGCGCAGCATGCCTTGCTGGCGGCGCAGCTCCAGGCTTACTTCCGCGGCAGGCGAACCGGATTCATGGGCGTTCTTCAGGAGGTTGAGCAAGGCCTGCTCCATTTGCGCGGCATCGAAGGCGTGCGGTTCGGCAGGCACATCGCCCTGCAGCTTGAACTGCACCTGATCGGACAGGGCGGCCAGGAAGCTGCCCCAGTCTTGCTGCTCAAGGCGCGGCGCAGGCAGCTTGGCAAAGCGCGCGTAGCCGAGGATGAAGCTTTCCAGGTGGCGCGTACGTTCCTCGATCGTGGCCAGGATTTGCGGCAGGCGCCCGGTCTGGCCACGCCGAACCAGCTCGGCGCCGGAATGGGCCAGCGAAGTCAGTGGCGCCAGCGAATTGTTCAATTCATGGCTGATCACGCGGATCACTTTTTTCCACGTCTGCACCTCCTGGCGGCGCAGCTCCTGCGTGAGCTGGCGCAGCAGCAACAGTTCATGCGGACGGCCATTCAGGCTGAAGCTGCGGCGCGCCAGGTGGAAGACTTCCTCCTCCTCGCTGTCGCCGATGGTAAACAGGCCGTCGCCGCCGCGGCCTACGGCATCGCGCAGGGCCGGCTGCACGCGGGAGAGCAAGTCCGGCAGGTGCAGGCCTTCCAGCTTGCGGCCCTCATTGACCAGCTGGCGCGCGGCCAGGTTGCCGAAGACGATGGCATCGTTGTCCGTGACCAGCAGCATGGCAACGGGCGTATGCTGGACCATGGTATCGAGCAACAATTCACGCTGCACCAGGCCCAGGCGCTGTTCGCGCAGCACCTGTCCCAGTTCGTTGTGGGCCGCGACCAGGTCGCTCAATTCATCGTTATGCGGCCAGTGCAGGCTGAAGGAAAAATCGCCGTCGCGGTAGCTGGCCACGGTGCCGGTCAGGGCCCGGTACAGCGAAAGCTGGCGTTGCAACTGGGCGCGGATGGTGATCACCGCCAGCGGCACCAGGCACAGCAGCGAAATGGCGACCACGCTGGTCGGATGCTGGGGCAAGAGCTGGTCCAGCCCGAGCGCGATCAAGATCCCGGTCGCCGTCAGCGTCCCCACCAACGCCGACCACAGGGTAAGAAGCGAGAGCCGCATCATCTTATACGGTCGGGCTCGTGTCACACCTTGGGGTCACACCCCAATGGTGACACGGCCCCAGCAGGTGCACAGCAGAGGCCGTGTCACACCTGGGGTGTGACCCCAGGGTGTGACACGGGCTGGGCCGGAGCGGGAGGCTGGTCATGGGCGGGCGATGCCGAGGCGTTCCATGCGGCGGTAGAGGGCCTGGCGCGAGAGACCGAGCTCGGCGGCGGCCTGGGCCACGACGCCGCTGGCGCGCTGCAGGGCGGCGACGATGGCGTCGCGGTCGGGTTCCTGGTCGGGGCCGGCGGCGATGGCGACGTGGCCGTTCATTGCGCTGGCCGCTGGCAGGCCGAGGTCGGGAACGGTGATGGTGTCGCCTTGTGCCAGCAGGCTGGCGCGGGCCATGACGTTCTTCAGTTCGCGTACATTGCCGGGCCAGCCGTGCGCCAGCAGGGCGGCCTCGGCGTCGGCGCGCAGCTGGCGTTGCTTGCCGAGAAAGTGGCGGGCCAGCGGCAGGATGTCGCCGCGGCGTTCGGCCAGCGGCGGCAGGCGCAGTTCGATCACGTTGAGGCGGTAGTACAGGTCTTCGCGGAAGGTGCCGGCGCGGATCATGGCGGGCAGGTCGGCATTCGTTGCGCTGATCACGCGTACCTGCACCTGGCGTTCGCGGTTGGAGCCGAGCCGTTCGAAGCGGCCGGTTTCCAGTACGCGTAGCAGCTTCATCTGGCCTGCCAGCGGCAGGTTGCCGATTTCGTCGAGGAACAGGGTGCCGCCGTCGGCGGCTTCGAACTTGCCTTCGCGCGCCCTGGAGGCGCCGGTGTAGGCGCCGGCGTCGGCGCCGAACAACTCGGCTTCAATCAGTTCGGCCGGCAGGGCGCCGCAGTTGAGCACCACGAAGGGGCCTGCGCACACCGAGGAGTTGGCCTGGATGATGTCGGCGATGCGTTCCTTGCCGGTGCCGTTCGGACCCGTGATCAGGACCGGCACGTCGGCGCGGGCGACCTGGCAGGCCAGCGCGATCACGCGTTCGGTGGCGGGGTCGTTCCACACTATATCGCGCAGCTTGTAGCGTTCCAGTTCGCGGCGCTGGCGCAGTTCGTCGCTGCGGTGTTGGTTGAGGGCGCGGTTGGCCTGGCCCAGTTCCAGGAGGTTGCGCACGGTGGCGATCAGGCGCTTGTCGTCCCACGGCTTGGACAGGTAGTCGGCGGCGCCGGCCTTGATCAGGTCGACTGCGGCGTCGAGGTGGGTCCAGGCAGTCAGCAGGATCACCGGCAGGTCGGGGTGACGCTTGCGGATGGCGCGGAACAGTTCCACGCCTTCTTCGCCGGAGGTGGTGTCGGCGGTGAAGTTCATGTCCTGCACGACCAGGTCGATGCTGGCGCTGCGCTGGTCGAGCAGGGCGAGGCCCGCTTCAGGCGCGGCGGCGTGCAGCGATTCGATGTCGTGCAAGGAGAACAGGACTTCGAGCGCGACTGCCACTGCGGCGTTGTCGTCGATGATGAGGATGGTTGGCATCTTGGCAGGATACATTAAAACCACTAAATCCGGGGCAGGCCCGAAGGTCTGCCCCCCTGCGGTTTGGGGGCGCCGGCTCAGCCCACGAGCGCCGCAGCCCGAGCCCGGCCCTTGGGTCAGGCCGAGCGGGTTGCCAGCGCCGGGGAAATGGAGGCGGCGCGCCACGCGGGGCCGTACACGGCGGCGATACCCAGCGCCCAGGATGCGGCGGCGCCGGCCAGCATATATTCGACCGGCAGGCGCGCCAGCTCCAGCTTCGATACCAGCAACTGGTTCAGGGCCAGGGCCCCCAGCAGGCCGCCGACGATCCCGGTGGTGGTGATCATCAGGTTTTCGGTCACGAAGTAGCGCAGGATGTCGATCTTGCGCGCGCCCAGTGCCCGCCGTACGCCGATCTGCTTGCGCCGCTGCGTCACCCACAGGCTGGCCATGCCGACGATGCCGCTGGCCGTCACCACCATCAGCAGCACGCTGACTGTGATCAGCATCCAGCACAGCGCATTGTCGGCGCGATAGCGCTTCACGCGTTCTTCGGTCTGGGGCGTCGCGCGCACCACCACCTGGCCGTTATGCAGCTTGCGGATTGCCTGCTCGGCATCTTTCATGGCGCGATCGAGCTGGCCCGGTTCGGCGCGCAGGGTGTACAGCGGCGGCCGCACACCATTGGTCAGGCGTGCCGGCACCATGGTCGAATACTCGCCTTGGGCGCCCATGGCGGCGCTCGGGGTTTGCAGCGTTTCCACCACGCCCACTACGCTCACTTCGCGGGCTTCGGCGCCGGTGCCGTAGTACAGCTTCTTGCCGACGTAGCTGGCGGCGTCGGGCCAGACCTTCTGGCCGATCGCCTTGCTGACGATGACCACGCTGGGGAAGGCCTTGCTGACCTTGCGGTCGGTCTCCATGACGTCCTGTGCATTGAAGTCGCGCCCTTCGATGAGCTTCAGGCCCCAGGTTTTGACCAGCGAATCGGGCGTCACGTACATCGCCGGGCTGGCGACGCTGCGCACCTGCTCGCGGCTGGCGGCCACGCCGCTGTAGTTGCCCGAGCCCGACAGGGGGATCTGGTTGGTGTCCGCCACCGAGACGATGCCGGGCACGGCGCGCAGCGCGGCTGCCTGCGCCCTTTGCATGGCCAGTTGCTCCTCATGGCCGCCCAGGGTGAGCGGGCGCACGTTGAGGTTGAACACCTGTTCCTCGTTGGCCATGCCGATCGGGCGCGCGGCGACTTCCTGGCGCACACTGACGATGTGCAGGGCATTGGCAAGGATGGCCAGGCTGAGCGCCACTTGAACGGCCACCAGGACCGGACCGGTTTTGTTGCGCATCAGCGCGGAAAAGATTGGTTTGATTTCCATGATGTCCTCACTGCGATTTCAGTTGCAGGGCCGGGGTTACCTGGCATGCGCGCCAGGTCGGCAGCAGGCCGGCCAGCATGGCGGCGCTGACAGACATGACAAAGGTCACGGCCAGCATCACCCAGTCCATTTTCGTGGTGACGGCGATCTGCGCCGAGATGCTGCCGATCAGTGCCAGTGCGCCGAGTGCCAGCAGCAGGCCGAGGATGCCGCCGGCCAGGCCGACCACCGCGCTCTCGATCAGGAACTGGGTGAAGATTTCCCGGCGCGAGGCGCCCAGGGCGCGGCGCACGCCCACTTCCGGTGCGCGCACCGAGAATTTGGCCAGCAGCAGGCCGATGGTATTGACCAGGCAAAGCAGCAGGAAGCCGAAGGCCAGCATGGCCGACAGGCGGCTGTCCTTGCCGACCACCTTCTGTTCTTCCAGCCATTCCATCACGTTGAACAGGTCGTTCGGCGCATTGCGCTGCAGGCGGCCCAGCTTGCGCTGCTCGGCGGCGTAGGCGTCCAGCCAGGCTTGCAGTTGCGGACGGTCCGATGCCGAGTGCAGTTCGAACCAGAACTGGATCCAGATGCATTCCGAATCGAGCAGCGCCTGGTAGCCGGGGCCGCGCTCGCTGCTGCAGCTGGTGTTGCCGTTTTGCGGCAGCTCGTGGCGGATGGCGCTGTGGAAGGGGATGTAGTACTCGTCTTCGTCGCCGAAGGCGCCGCTGCCGCCGATGACGCGGTGGTAGCGCGGCACCGGCTTCCAGTCGCCGTACACGCCGACCACGGCGAAATCGGCGCCGAACATGCGCACGCGCTGGCCGACCGGATTGGCGTTGCCGAACAGGCGCTCGGCCAGCTTGCGGCTCAGCACCACCACGTCGGCGCCCGCCTTGTCCTCTGCCTCGCTCCATGGGCCGCCTTGCACGAACGGCACCTCGAACATGGCGAAGAAATCGCGCGTCGGCGACAGGCCCTCCGCAGTGAAGACCGGCAGGTCCTTGCGCGCCGGCTCGATCGAACCGGCCACGCCGCGCACGGCGGTGCGGCGTTCGCCCTGGCCCGAAGCGAGCAGGTTGACGGCGTCGCGGTAGGACATCTCGTCACCTTCGCGCTCGCCCGGCGTATAGCCCTTGAGCGGGCCGTTGTCGAGGCGCGGCACGATCAGGCGCTCGCTCTTGTGCGGGATCGGGTCGCCCGACATCACGTGCAGGATGGTCAGCGTCGATACGCTGGCGGCCACGCCGACCGCCAGGATCAGCACCATCAGCGCGGTCAGCACCGGGTTGCGGCGCAGGCTGCGCACGCCCAGCAGGAAATAGTATTGGAACATCTCATGCCTCCTTGGCGACCACCAGCGACGGCGACTTGCGCACCAGGTCGGACACCTGGCCGTCGATGATGTGGACGTTGCGCTGGGTGCGCTGCGCCAGTTCCGGGTCGTGGGTCACCATCAGGATGGTGGTGCCCTCGGCGTTGATTTCCTCCAGCAGCTCCATCACGCCGCGCGCCATCTGGGTATCCAGGTTGCCGGTCGGTTCGTCGGCCAGCAGCAGCTTGGGCGAACCGGCCAGGGCACGGGCGATCGCCACGCGCTGCTGCTGGCCGCCCGACAGCTCGGCCGGGTAGTGGCGCATGCGCGAGGCCAGTCCGACCTTGGCCAGCGCGCCTTCGATACGCTCCTTGCGTTCGGCGGCGTTGAAGCCGCGGTAGCGCAGCGGCACGTCGACATTGTCGAACAGGCTCAGGTCGGGGATCAGGTTGAAACCCTGGAAGATGAAGCCCAGCTTCTCGTTGCGCAGGCGCGAGCGGGCGTTGTCGTCCATGCCCTTGACGTTGATGCCGTCCAGGACGTAGTCGCCGCTGGTGAAGTCTTCCAGCAGGCCGGCGATGTTCAGGAAGCTGGTCTTGCCGGAACCGGAAGGGCCGGTGACAGTGACGAATTCGCCCTGCTTGACTTCGATCTCGAAGCCGCGCAGCGCGTGGGTTTCGATCATGTGGGTGCGATAGACTTTGCTCAGGTTATTCATGCGCAGCATGGTTTGCCTCTCCGTAGGGGTTATTTGTTGACCGAGACGCGCTTGGCATTCTCGAAGCTTTCGGTACCGGCGACCACGATCTTGTCGCCTTGTTTCAATCCGTTGACGATTTCCACGGCGGCCACGCTGGTGGCGCCCAGCTGCACCGGGGTGCGCACGGCGATGCCGTCCTGCAGCAGGTAGACATAGCGGCCGCCTTCCGCTTCGACGAACGGGCCGCGCTGGACCATCAGCACGTTCGGCTTCTCGTCGATCAGCAGTCGCGCGGACACGCGCTGGCTCTGGCGCAGGCCCTCCGGCTGCCGGTCGAAGCGCACGCGCGCCAGCACCTGGTTCTTCACCACTTCCGGCGACAGCGCCGACAGCTTGCCCTTGCTCTTCACGCCGGCCACTTCGATTTCGGCGGTCATGCCAAGACCCAGGTCGTTGGCGTAGGATTCCGGCACTTCCAGTTCCACTTCGAGCTGGGACAGGTCGACCAGCGTCATGAGCGGGGTATTGGCCTGCACCACGCTGCGGTTGGCGACCGACAGCGTGCCGATAAAGCCGTCCACCGGCGCGCGCACGGTCAGCTCGTCGACGCGGCGCTGGGCGTTGGCCAGGGACAGCTTCTGGCGCTCCATCTGCGCGGTCTTGGTTTTCAGCTCCAGCGACACGTTGTCGCCTTCCAGTTCGGCCGCCTGCTTGGTGTGCCTGGCGCGGATGTCGGCGGCAGCCACCGCGTCCTTGGCTTTCTGCAGATCGATCTTGGCGATGATGCCTTCGGTCGCTACGCTTTCGTAGCGCTGCAGGGTGCGCATGGCGGACACGCGCTCGATCTCGGCGGTGTCGGCTTCGCGCTGGGCGGCCAGCTTCTGCTTGCGGGCCAGGATCTGCTGGCGCGAGACTTCGGCCTGCAGCTCGTTGAACAGGGTCTGTTCCTTTTTCAGTTCATCGGTCAGGTCGGGCGATTCCAGCACGGCCAGCACCTGGCCCTTCCTGACCGTGTCGCCGGCGTGCACCTTCAGTTCGACCGTGGAGGTGGAGGTCGAATACAGGGTCGGGCTGACGGCAGCGACGATGCGGCCGTTGACTGCAGCGTCGCGGATCAGGGTGCCGCGCGTGACTTCGCCGATGCGCAGGCGGGCGGCGCTGATCGACTGCTCGCTGCCGCTCCAGTTTTGCAGCAGGCCGTAGCCGGCAGCGGCCAGCGCCACGCCGGCCACCAGCAGCAGTACTTTGCGGCGCGGGAAGCGGCTGGCGGGGGCTGCGATCACTTGGTCCTGGTGTGAGGTGTCGCGAATCATGTGCTTGTTCCTGGTGTTGGTGGTTTGGTCAATCTTGCTGTTGCATGAAGTGTGCCAGCAGCTAACTCATTGATTTATATGTTGTCCGCCATGCCGCGGCTGCCGTCCGCCAGCGTCCACGGTGTCCGCCTGTCCGCCCCGGGCAGCAAACGGACTACTTGATTTTTTGGTAAGCGGCTATACTTGTTCGCTTAACTTTATGGCAAGGAGTGGTTCTGTGGAGTATCCGTTCTCCGAAGGCGCGGTCGCGCGCTACGACGAATTGGCCGGAGCCAGCGGCAACGGCGCGGTGGATGGACAGACCTGGCAGGATTTGCTGCTGGCGCCATATCTCCTGGCAGTCGCTGAAGGCGCCAGCATTTTCGGCCGCCAGATGCTGTATCGGCGTTTGCGGCGCGGTATGGCAGCCGGGCCGTCCGGAGGTGTCCGCGCGATGCTGGCGGACAGCGCAGCGCGCGAACGGCTTGCCACCCAGCTCGCGCCCTTGCGCAATGCCAGCGCCGAAGTCAGCGAGTCGCTGTTTGTGGCCGCCGTGGATGCCGCGGCGCGGCCCGAATCGCCGCCGGCCGGGTCGCCATTGCCGCCGGTGCCACGCTGGTCGGCCTGGCTCCGGCTGGTTCCGCTGGCCTTCCTGGCCTGCGCCGCCGCCAGCTTTTTCTGGCTGAGCGCACTGGTTCCCGCTGTCGTGCTGTCGCTGGTATTGATGGCGATCCAGATCGCCTTTCACGCGCGCATGCAGCAGTGGACGGACGTCGCCGAAGCGCTGCAGCTGCAGCTGTATGCGCATAGCCAGCAGGACGTGAGCGGCGCCGCGCAAGCCGCCCAGTTGCGCGGCAAGCTTGCCCGCAATGCCTTTTCCACAGCGCCCGGCGTGGCCGAATATGCCGACTGGGTGTTGCTCTCCAACCTGAAGCACTATTTCTTCACGCGCCGCTTGGTGCGCGAACACGCTGCCTTCCTGCGCGAGAGCTATGAACTGGTGGCCAGCCTGGATGCCGACCTCGCCCTGGCGCGCCACTTGTCCGCGCAAACCTGCTGGTGCTGGGTTGAGGAAGGATGGGAACAGGAAATCCAGCTGCAAGCGGTGCGCCATCCATTGCTGCCCGATGCGCAGTCGCTGGACCTGGCACTGGATGGCAAGAGTGCCTTCATCAGCGGCCAGAACGGCATTGGTAAAAGCACGCTGCTGCGCGCGATCGGTCTGAACCTGCTGGCAGCGCGCGCTTTCGGCTTCTGCTATGCCGAGGCTGCACGTGTGCCGAACCTGCCCGTGTATGCCAGCATGCAGAACGAGGATGCGCTGGATGGCGGCGAAAGCCTCTACCAATCAGAACTGCGCCGCGCGCATGAACTGCTGGCGCTGGCCAGGGAGCCGCAGCGCGCTGTCTTCATCATCGACGAAATCTTCCGCGGCACAAACCACTTCGAGTCGGTGTCCGCCTCCGCCGCGGTGCTGGAACAACTGGCCGGCCGCGGCACGGTACTGGTGTCCTCGCACAACGTCGTGCTGGCGCAGCTGCTGGAGCAATGCTGCGTGCCCCTGCTGGTGCAAAAGCGCGCCGGCCGCCTGGTGCTGACGCCTGGCGTGCTGGCCGAAACCAACGGCCTGACCCTGCTGGCCCAGTCCGGCTTCGACGCCTCCATCGAGGAGCGCGCCCGCGACGTCTATAAACGCCTCACTGGCCGGCTGCTGCCGGCATAGGGCGTGGAGTCCTGCGGCGCAGCCAGAGTTTGGTCAGGCCGTACATGATCGCAATCACCGCCAGCCACGCAAGGTAGACCACGCCCAGCGAAGGCTCGTAGCCTTTCGGCAGGGTAAATCCGGCAGGACCGCCTTGCGGCGTCGCCCCGAAGCGCAGCATGAAGTAGGGGCCGGAGAGGACGTGGATCATGGCGATGTGGATCACGTAGAAGAACATCGGCGTGCCGCCGAACAGCAGCAACAGCGGCACGGGACGCAGGCGCTCGAACCACGCCAGCACCGGCAGCGCAATGCCGACCGTCACGCACAGGTAAAGCAGCGACGGCGGGTATTTGTGCACGCGGACGAAGGACATGAGGTCCCATACAAAGCCACGTCCCTGCGGCGACCATGGATCCGGATCGCCATAGAAATTCCCGCTGCGCAGCACGACAAAGGCCAGCAGCAATACTGCGCCGGCTGCCAGCAGGAAGCGCTGCCGGCGCGCCGGCTGCCACTGGAATACCGGCCCCAGCGCGTAGCCGGCCGCAATCAGTCCAAGCCACGGCATCAAAGGATAGGCAAGGTACACCCCATAATTGCCGGCCACCGGCCAGAATCCGCGCTGGTGCCAGGCCAGCCACAGCGGATGGCTGGACTGGATAGCGTCGAGCAGGTTATGCGGCAGGATCAGCAGCGCCGCGACGACGGCGATGGCGGGCAAGGGCAGCCACGCCAGCCCGGCGAGGAAGATCATTCCCATCCCCAGCGCCCACAGCACCTGCAGTATGGTGACGTTATACCCGAGCTGCCAGCTGAAACTGATCCACGTCGCTTCAAGCACCAGCAGCAGCAAGCCGCGCGTCACAAGGTAGCGCGATAGGGCAGGAATTCCACTCCTGGCCCCGCGCAGGAAGGCTGAGGTACCGGCCAGGAGTACGAAAGTGGATGCGCACAAGTGCGTGATCCAGCGCGTGCCGAACCACCATGGCGTGGTCTTTGCCAGGTCTTCCGGATCAAACAGCGCGGGCCCGAAAAAATCGCGCGTATGGTCCAGCGCCATCAGCACAATCACCAGGCCGCGCAGCATATCGATGCTGGCTAGACGCTTCGTAGTCGGCATGCTTGTCTCCGTTATTTATTTGCTATGCATTGTGGGCGCGAATTGGCGTTCGAGGCAAATTTTTAATTTCTGTCTTGACAGAAATTAGTGTAAGCATAGAATGGCAGGCATGGAACTGAAACCGATAGCCGAACGTTTTGTGCTGCACTGGGGCGAGATGGGTTCGCGCTGGGGCGTCAACCGTACCGTGGCGCAAATCCACGCGCTGCTGTACCTGGCCGCGCGCCCGATGGACGCGGAAGAAATCCAGCATACGCTGGGCGTGGCCCGCTCCAACGTCAGCAACAGCCTGAAGGAACTGCAGTCGTGGAACCTGGTGAAAGTAGTGCACCTGAAAGGCGACCGCCGCGACCATTTTGAAACATCAACCGATGTGTGGGAGCTGTTCAAGCTGATCGTGGCCGGACGCCGCCAGCGCGAAATCGATCCCACCGCCACTGCGCTGGCCGAATGCCTGGCCAATCCCGCCATGGCCGATGAGGATGAAGGCACGCGCGAACGGATCGAGGAAACGCTGAAGTTCATCGAAGTGATGGCAACGTTGTCGGATGAATTGTTGCGCTACAAGCCGGAAACGCTGATGAAGACCCTGGGCGTCAGTGCAAAAATCAGCCGGGCCATTCGCGGCAAGCAGTGACCGGGCCACAGGCGGCGGGCAGCAATGCCCGTTTTTTTGGGGTCTTAATTTCTGTGTTTACAGAAATTACTGTTTAATGAGATTTCAAGTGTTGATCGCATACGAAATCCTGGTGCCCGTGCTGGCCGGCCTGGCTACCAGCTTTTACCTGCGCAATGCGCTGCGCAACCTGTTGCTGGACCTGTGCGGCACGGCGCCGCGGGCCGAATTCTGGGTGCGCACCAGCACACTCCTGATCACCGCATTCCCCATCCTGCTGACACTCTGGTTCGGGCGTAGCGACGTGGAGGGCGCCACGCCCGTTCTTGTCCTGCGCACCGCGCTGATCATGTCCGTTACCGGTGTCGTCGCCGGCGTTGCGGTCATGGGCTGGAACATCGCAAAGTCGATCCCGAAACCCGGAAAATGAAGATCCTGGTTTGCGGCGCATCAGGATTCATTGGCAGCGCGGTCTGCTCCGCACTGGCGGCGGCCGGGCATGAAGTGCTGCGCGGCGTGCGCGCTGCCGTGCTGCCCGGCGATGTCGCAATCGATTACAACGTTGACGTTCAGCCGTCCGCCTGGATCGTACGCGTGCGCGGGCTCGACGCAGTGGTGAATGCGGTTGGCATCATCAGCGAACGCGAGGGCGAAAGTTTCGAGGCGCTGCACAGCGCCGCCCCGCGCGCCTTGTTTGCCGCCTGCGCCGCGGCAGGCGTGCGGCGCGTGGTGCAAATTTCGGCGCTCGGCGCCGGGCAGGGCCGCACCGCCTATTTCGCCAGCAAGCGCGCGGCGGACGAGGCATTGATGGCATCGCCACTGGATTGGATCATCCTGCGCCCGTCGCTGGTATTCGGCCAGGATGGCGAATCGGCGGCGATGTTTTGCAAGATGGCCAGCATGCCTGTCATTGCTTCGCCGGCCCTGGGAGAGGCGCGTTTCCAGCCGGTCCATGTCGACGACCTTGCGCGTGCAGTGGTGGCTGCCGTCGATGCCGCGACACCCGCGCGGCGCGCAGTCGATCTGGCCGGCGGCAATTCCGTCACTTTCGACGGCATGCTGCGCGCTTACCGCTGCGCCATAGGTTTGCCGCCTGCGCCAACGCTGCGCATCCCGGCGCCGGTGATGGCCTGTGTTGCCAGGCTGGGCGGTAGACTTCCCGGCTTGCCATTGACACCGGACAACTGGCGCATGCTGCAGGCAGGGAGCGCCCCGGCGGCCTGCGATGCGGACGGCGCTGCCGCGGCATGCAAACTGCTTGGCCGCGCGCCGCGTGCCATCGGCGATTTCATCGCACAGTCCGAGCGCGAATTGCTGCGCCTGCGTGCGTTAGCCAGCTGGCGCAGCGTCATGCTGCGCTGGACCCTGGCCATCGTCTGGCTGGCCACTGCCGTGGTGAGCGCCTTCCTCTACCCGGCTGCCGCAAGCCTGGCCATGCTGGCGCGCGTTGGCCTGGACGGGTGGGCGGCAACGCTGGCGCTGTACGGCGCGGCGGGGCTGGACGCCGCTTGCGGCATCGCCAGCATCATGCGCCCAGGCCGCGCGCTCTGGCTGGTGCAAGGCGCGCTGATATTCGGCTACAGCGCGGTGATCGCGGCCTGCCTGCCGGAATACCTGTGGCACCCCTTTGGCCCGGTGCTGAAGAACCTGCCGATCCTGGCCATCCTGGTCATTTTATTTGCTGAGGAAAAAGCGTGGACTACCTGACCATCAAGACCATTCATATCCTGTCCTCGGTGCTGCTGGTGGGCACCGGATTCGGCACGGCGTTCTATCTGTTTTTCGCGAACCGCTCACGCTCGGTGGAGGCGATTGCCGTGGTCTCGCGGCTGGTGGTGCGCGCCGACTGGTGGTTCACCACGCCAGCCGTGATCGTGCAACCCTTGTCCGGCGCATGGATGATCCACCTGGCCGGTTACCCGCTGGACGCATTCTGGATCAGGGCTTCGCTGGCGCTGTATGCCCTGGCGGGCGCATGCTGGCTGCCGGTGGTGTGGTACCAGGTCCGGATGGGCAAGATGGCGCTGGCGGCGCATGCCGCCAACACCGTACTGCCGGAACAATACTGGCGCTATGCGCGCCGCTGGGAACTGCTTGGCTATCCGGCATTCATCGCCATGCTGGCGGTGTACTGGCTGATGGTGCACAAGCCGGTATAGGCTTTATTTGTCCTGCACCTGCGGCTTGCCCTTGTCGATCACCTCGCGGCAGTCGCCCTTGAATTTCGCGTTGTCGTAGTTGGTCCAGCCGTAGCTGTCCACCACCCGCTTGTGCACCTTGAAGTCCTTGCTAAGGAAGCTCCAGGCCGGTTTGTCGTCCGGGTAGCGGATGTTTGCCACGTCGAGCATGGTGTGGAAGATGTTCTCTGTCGCCAGCTTGGCCTTGCGGTTGCGGTACAGGGCGAAAACCTTGTCCGGATAGCGCACGAGATACTGGTCCGAGTACCACATGAAGGCCGGCACATGGAACTCATAATCCGTGTTGTGGCCGTGGAAGGCCAGGCGGCATGAGCCGTCGTACAAGGTCTGGCCATGGTCGGCAACGTACAGCATCGATGCCAGTTGGCCCGTGCCTTTCAGGTCGCCGATCACCTGCGCCAGGAACCAGTCGGTATACAGGATCGAGTTGTCGTAGCTGTTATTCAGGAGCGGCTTGATCTTGCGGTCGGTGTACACCGGCTTGTCGATGCCGAACAGCGATGGCTGCCATTTGTCGAATGCCTTCGGGTGGCGCTGGCTGTAGTTCCAGTGGCTGCCCAGCGAGTGCAGCACGATCAGCTTTTTGGGCGCCGGATCGGCCAGCGCGCGCCTGAGCGGCTCGAACAGCACTTCATCGTAATTGGAATGGTTGGTGAAGCTGCCCAGGTTGAGGAACTGGATCACGTCGGCTTCCCTGGCGAAGACCGATACCGGCGTGTCGTACTGGCCGAACGAGATCTGGTTCGACAGCCACCAGGTCTTGAAGCCCGCCTCCTTGTAGGCGGTCAGGAAGGATTTTTCGCTGAAGCCATCCTTCAGGCTTTGCGTGGCCGGCTTGCGCGAAATGATCACCGGCACCGACAGGCGGGTGGCCGACACGGAAGTGATCACGTCCGACAGCGCCACCAGGTTGCTCTCCTTGCCCAGCAAGGGATTGGTTTCGCGCTTGTAGCCGTTCAGGCTCCAGCGGTCGTAGCGTGAAGATTCGCCCAGCACCATCACCACGACTTCCGGTTGCGCGCCGCCGTCGACCTGCCGCGCGCCGAATTCGAAGCTGGCGCTGCGCTCATGCAATTCCGACAGGTAGCGCCGCTCCTTGTAGAAGTCATAGCCGCGCGCCGCCAGGCCGAAAGGCCAGGATTCGATGAAGGCGTCCGGTTCGAACGGCAGGCGAGCCCAGTAGGGCAGGGCCGGGCCGGGCAGGTGCAGCGTGTGGGCGCCGGCCAGCGCGGCGCGTGCCGAGGCACTCTCGCTGCCGTGGTCGCCGTCGTTCTCGGACGCGCTCTCGCTGCCGTTTGCGCCGCCCGCAGCAGCGCTGGCTGCCGGGCGCGATGCCGGTGCCGCATCGATGCCGAATTCATAGCCCCAGGCGGCCGTCCCCGCCAGCACGGCCAGCGTCAGCAGCGCCAACCAGCGCGAGCCGCCATGCCAGTCCAGCTCGCGCGTCTGGCGCGCGGCGCGGAAGGTGAGCACCCACCACAGCGCCACCCCCACCATCACGGCCAGCATGGTCCACACTTTGCGGCCGAGGAATTCCATCGCCTCCTGCGGGCTGGTCTCGGCCAGGATGCCGAGGTGGTGGGTAGAGATGCCCTGGCCGTAAAAGACGAACAGGTAAATCTCGGTCGGCAGCGCCAGGAAGGCCGGGATCAGCAGCCAGTGGAAATAGGCGGGTCGCTTGAACAGCGCCCACACCGTGACCCAGGCCACGAACTCGATGCCCAGCAGCTGCCACGGCTGTTCCACCGGCTTGCCCAGGAGCAAAGGTACAAAGGGCACCGCGGATAGCGCCAGGTAGCTAAACAGGATGAACAGGTGTGAAGGGCGCGGCAGCATTGCTTACAGGAAAGTGCGAAATGATCGCTATTATGCGGCCAATAGCGGGCCGTGGGGCGTCCAAATACTGCCACTTTATTCAGCATTCCGGTTGACTGAGCGGTTAACCAAGTATATACTCGCGAGTTCTCAATTTAGTCTGCGCATCGTATACGCGTTTGTTTGAGCGACGTTCAGCGCACTCTGAGAGATACCGTTTTAGCCCCCGGGCAAGGCTGCCCGGGTTGTCAATGCTGTAATTTTGTTGGATTTAAAACGATGCCAACCATCAATCAATTGATTCGCCAACCACGTACCAAGCTGGTCGTGAAGAGCAAATCGCCGGCACTTGAAAACTGCCCGCAAAAGCGTGGCGTGTGCACCCGTGTGTACACCACCACTCCTAAGAAGCCTAACTCGGCACTGCGTAAAGTTGCAAAAGTGCGCCTGACCAACGGCTTCGAAGTGATTTCGTACATCGGCGGTGAAGGCCACAACCTGCAGGAACACTCGGTTGTCCTGCTGCGCGGCGGTCGTGTAAAAGACTTGCCAGGTGTGCGTTACCACATGGTCCGTGGCTCTCTGGATACCCAGGGCGTTAAAGACCGTAAGCAAGCTCGCTCCAAGTACGGTGCGAAGCGCGCTAAAGCCGCTAAGAAGTAATTCTTGCAATTTAAATGAGTTGAGGCGGTCGCGAGACCGAGTAAGTGGATGGCTATGATGGCCACCGCGAGTGCCAAATCAGAGGCGCTCAACTGAAGAAAAGGAAATGACATGCCACGTCGTCGTGAAGTACCCAAGCGCGAAATTCTGCCGGATCCAAAATTCGGTAGCACCGAAGTCGCTAAATTCGTAAACGTCCTGATGCTGTCCGGCAAGAAGTCGGTTGCAGAAAACATCATCTACGGCGCCTTCGACCATATCCAGTCCAAGTCCGGCAAGGACCCGCTGGAAGTGTTCACCGCAGCGATCAACAACGCCAAGCCACTGGTTGAAGTGAAGTCCCGCCGCGTTGGCGGCGCCAACTACCAGGTTCCAGTCGAAGTGCGCCCAGTGCGCCGCCTGGCCCTGTCCATGCGTTGGCTGCGTGAAGCCGCTAACAAGCGCTCCGAAAAGTCCATGCCACAGCGCCTGGGTGGTGAGCTGCTGGAAGCCGCGGAAGGCCGTGGCGGTGCAATGAAGCGCCGTGACGAAGTCCACCGTATGGCTGAAGCGAACAAAGCGTTCTCGCACTTCCGCTTCTAATACGTTTGGCCGGCCTGTACTGGCTGGCCTTGTTCAAGCCGGGCACATTTTTCTTGAAAAAATGCTGCTCGGTTTTGTCCATTCAAAGATTTAGGATCAATTATGGCCCGCAAGACCCCCATTGAGCGCTACCGTAATATCGGTATCTCCGCTCACATCGACGCTGGTAAGACCACCACCACCGAGCGCGTCCTGTTCTACACCGGCGTGAACCACAAGATTGGTGAAGTGCACGACGGCGCCGCCACCATGGACTGGATGGAGCAGGAGCAAGAGCGCGGCATTACCATTACCTCGGCAGCGACTACCTGCTTCTGGAATGGTATGGCGAACAACTTCAAGCCACACCACATCAACATCATCGACACCCCAGGGCACGTTGACTTCACCATCGAGGTGGAGCGTTCGATGCGCGTTCTGGACGGCGCTTGCATGGTTTACTGTGCAGTGGGCGGCGTGCAGCCACAGTCTGAAACCGTATGGCGCCAGGCTAACAAGTACAAGGTGCCTCGTCTGGCCTTCGTGAACAAGATGGACCGTACCGGCGCCAACTTCTTCAAGGTCTACGAGCAGATGCGTTCGCGCCTGAAGGCCAACCCAATCCTGATCCAGATCCCGATCGGCGCCGAAGACAACTTCAAAGGCGTGATCGACCTGGTCAAGATGAAGGCCATCATCTGGGACGACGCGTCCCAGGGCATGAAGTTCGACTACGTCGACATCCCTGCAGAACTGCAGGATTCCGCGACCGAGTGGCGCGAGAAGATGGTTGAAGCCGCTGCTGAAGCGTCGGAAGACCTGATGAACAAGTACCTGGAAGAAGGCGAGCTGTCGGAAGAAGAGATCAAGACCGCCCTGCGCCAGCGTACCATCGCTTCGGAAATCGTTCCGATGATGTGCGGCACCGCCTTCAAGAACAAGGGCGTGCAGGCCATGCTGGACGCCGTGATCGAATACCTGCCATCGCCAGTGGACATCGCTGACGTTGCCGGTACCGACGAAGACGAACAGCCAGCTACCCGTAAGGCTTCGGACGAAGAGAAGTTCGCTGCCCTGGCATTCAAGATCATGACCGACCCGTTCGTGGGCCAACTGGCCTTCTTCCGCGTCTACTCCGGCGTGGTGAACGCAGGCGACACCGTGTACAACTCGGTCAAGCAGCGTAAAGAGCGTCTGGGTCGTATTCTGCAGATGCACGCTAACCAGCGTGAAGAGATCAAGGAAGTCCGCGCCGGCGACATCGCCGCTGCCGTGGGCCTGAAGGACGTGACCACCGGCGAAACCCTGTGCGATCCATCCTCGATCATCACCCTGGAAAAGATGGTGTTCCCAGAGCCGGTGATCCAGCAGGCAGTTGAGCCTAAGACCAAGGCTGACCAGGAAAAGATGGGCCTGGCCCTGAACCGCCTGGCACAGGAAGACCCTTCGTTCCGCGTGAAAACCGACGAAGAATCCGGCCAGACCATCATCGGTGGTATGGGCGAGCTGCACCTGGAAATTATCGTTGACCGTATGAAGCGCGAATTCGGCGTGGAAGCAACCGTTGGCAAGCCACAGGTTGCATACCGCGAAACCGTGCGTAAGACCGTTGAAGGCGCAGAAGGCAAGTTCGTCAAGCAGTCCGGCGGCCGCGGCCAGTACGGTCACGCTGTTGTTACCCTGGAACCACAGGAACAAGGCAAGGGCTTCGAATTCGTCGATGCGATCAAGGGCGGTGTGATTCCTCGCGAATTCATCCCTGCGGTGGAAAAAGGCGTGCGCGAAACCCTGAACAACGGTGTTCTGGCAGGCTACCCAGTGGTTGACGTTAAAGTCACCCTGACCTTCGGTTCCTACCACGACGTTGACTCGAACGAAAATGCATTCCGCATGGCCGGTTCGATGGCGTTCAAGGAAGCGTGCAAACGCGCGAACCCAGTCATCCTGGAACCAATGATGGCTGTGGAAGTCGAGACTCCGGAAGACTACGCCGGTACCGTGATGGGCGACCTGTCGTCCCGCCGCGGTATGGTGCAGGGCATGGACGAGATCCCAGGCGGCGGCGGCAAGATCATCAAGGCAGAGGTACCTCTGTCGGAGATGTTCGGCTACTCGACCATCCTGCGTTCCGCGACCCAGGGCCGCGCGACCTACACCATGGAGTTCAAGCACTACGCTGAAGCTCCTAAGCACGTGATCGACGCAATCGTCACCGCTAAAGCGAAGTAAAATAAATAATTACCCGGGCGGGGGAGATCCTCCCGCCTGGTTTGACCTTAAATCTAAAGTTCTGAGGAAGAATTAAAATGGCAAAAGAAAAGTTCGAGCGGACTAAACCGCACGTGAACGTTGGCACCATCGGTCACGTTGACCACGGCAAAACCACCCTGACCGCTGCGATCGCGACCGTCCTGTCGAAGAAATTCGGCGGCGAAGCGAAAGCTTACGACCAGATCGACGCTGCTCCAGAAGAAAAAGCACGCGGCATTACCATCAACACCGCTCACGTCGAGTACGAGACCGCAACCCGTCACTACGCTCACGTTGACTGCCCAGGCCACGCCGACTACATCAAGAACATGATTACCGGTGCTGCGCAGATGGACGGCGCGATCCTGGTTTGCTCCGCAGCTGACGGCCCAATGCCACAGACCCGCGAACACATCCTGCTGGCACGTCAGGTTGGCGTTCCATACATCATCGTGTTCCTGAACAAGTGCGACCTGGTGGACGACGCAGAACTGCTGGAACTGGTCGAAATGGAAGTGCGCGAGCTGCTGTCCAAGTACGAGTTCCCAGGCGACGACCTGCCAATCATCAAGGGTTCGGCACGTATGGCGCTGGAAGGCCAGGCTGGCGAAATGGGCGAAGACTGCATCATGCGTCTGGCCGATGCGCTGGATTCCTACATCCCAACCCCAGAGCGCGCTGTTGACGGCACCTTCCTGATGCCAGTGGAAGACGTGTTCTCGATCTCCGGCCGTGGTACCGTGGTGACCGGTCGTGTTGAGCGCGGCATCATCAAAGTCGGCGAAGAAATCGAAATCGTTGGTATCACCGACACCGTCAAGACCACCTGCACCGGCGTGGAAATGTTCCGCAAGCTGCTGGACCAGGGTCAGGCAGGCGACAACGTTGGTCTGCTGCTGCGCGGCACCAAGCGTGAAGACGTTCAGCGTGGTCAGGTTCTGGCCAAGCCAGGCTCGATCAAGCCGCACGCTCACTTCACCGGCGAGATCTACGTTCTGTCGAAAGATGAAGGCGGCCGTCACACCCCGTTCTTCAACAACTACCGTCCACAGTTCTACTTCCGTACCACCGACGTGACCGGCTCCATCGAGCTGCCAGCGGACAAAGAAATGGTTATGCCAGGCGACAACGTCTCCATCACCGTGAAGCTGATCTCCCCGATCGCTATGGAAGAAGGCCTGCGTTTCGCAATCCGTGAAGGCGGCCGTACCGTCGGCGCCGGCGTGGTTGCCAAGATCATCGACTAATTTATTAGTCCCCTGATCTGAATCTAGCGGGCCGGCATGTGCTATCATGTCGGCCCGTCGTAGTATTTACATACATTGCCGGAAACATATTGTTGCCGGTTCGTTCTTTTAAGGAATAAGCATGTCCGCTCCAAACCAAAAGATCCGTATCCGCCTGAAGGCTTTCGACTACAAGCTGATCGACCAGTCCGCCCTGGAAATCGTTGACACCGCCAAGCGCACCGGCGCCGTGGTAAAAGGCCCAGTTCCTCTGCCAACCCGTATCCAGCGTTACGACGTGCTGCGTTCCCCGCACGTGAACAAGACTTCCCGTGACCAGTTCGAAATCCGTACCCACCAGCGCCTGATGGACATCGTGGACCCAACCGACAAGACTGTTGACGCCCTGATGAAGCTGGACCTGCCAGCTGGCGTGGACGTCGAAATCAAACTGCAGTAATCGATTTCGTCGCAAGACATCGAAAAGGCCCGCATCTGCGGGCCTTTTTTATGGTGCGCCCGGCAGGGCGCACCTACTTGGAGGTGAAAGTCCTCTGCTCGCCCGACAAGGGGAAGAGCTAGCGGAAGGCAAGGGTGTCGCGGGCGACTGCGAATCTGGAGGAAGCCGGAAGCAAAGCGCTGGCCTGACGAACAGGAAGCGGATACGAGGCGGCGCAGCCGGGTGAGGTGTCCATAATCACCAAAGCCCAAAACTTGTACGGAAGGCGGCGACGTAGATCCGACAGGCATAAGCGTGAAGGTAGGTGCGCAATACCCGGGGAGATCTGCACATGTGCCACTGTGCTACCGGCATCGTGAGGTGACGGGATGCATGTGCAGAAGTCAGCCGAGGGCATAGTAGGTCGAGACAAGGACGAGGAGTCCGCAGAGCTTGGCCGAAGGCCTGAACATTCAACAACGCGAGTAGGACATTCGACCTCGATGCGAACCGATGAAACAGCAAGGCAGGCAACTGCGCCAGTGACGGGGGAAAGCGGCCGGATGTCGCTGGGGGCCGTCCCTGGAGTCGAGGAATGCACGGCGGCGAATAGGCGAACGAAAGCGGAAGGACTGCGGCAGATGGACGCCGTGGTCGAACGTAACAACCTCTGGCGAGCGTATGAGCGGGTCATGCGAAACAAGGGAGCGGCGGGAGTCGATGGACTCGTGCTTGCCGACTTCAAGGCATGGCTGCGACAGCACTGGCCAGCTGTCAGGACAGCGCTGCTCAAGGGCGAGTACATGCCGATGGCGGTTCGCAAAGTAGAAATACCGAAGCCAAACGGCGGGGTACGACTGCTGGGCATCCCCACGGTAATGGACCGCTTGATTCAGCAGGCGCTGCTGCAAGTTCTGCAGCCGCAGTTTGAACCTGGATTCTCCGAACACAGCTATGGCTTTCGTCCTGGCCGTAATGCGTGGCAAGCAGTAATGCAAGCGCAAAGCTATGTCAGGGAGGGCCGCCGCTGGGTGGTCGACGTTGACTTGGAGAAGTTCTTCGACCGTGTGAACCACGACATCCTGATGTCGCGCGTTGCACGCAAGGTCAAGGACGAACGGGTTCTGAAACTGATCCGGCGCTACCTCGAAGCGGGACTGATGGAAGGCGGTGTCGTCAGCGCGAGAACTGAGGGGACGCCGCAGGGCGGACCACTGTCGCCGCTGCTGTCGAACATCCTGCTGACCGATCTGGACCGTGAACTGGAGCGCCGGGGCCACCGGTTCTGCCGCTATGCCGACGACTGCAATATCTATGTCGGAAGCGAGTTGGCAGGGCAGCGTGTGATGGATGCGATGACTGGCTACCTCGAGCATAAGCTCAAGCTCAAGGTAAACAAGGACAAGAGCGCCGTTGCACGGCCTTGGGAAAGGAAGTTCCTCGGCTACAGCTTTACATGGCACAAACAGGGGCGTCTGAAAATCGCGGCGGCAAGCCTGAAGCGATTGAAAGACAAGGTGAGGGAAATCGTGGTCGGGAACGTATCTCGCAACCTGGCTACGACGATCCACGAGCTGAACCCGGTGCTGCGAGGCTGGATATCGTACTTCCGACTGACTGAGGTAAAGGGCGTGCTGGAGGACCTGGACGGGTGGATAAGGCGCAGGCTGCGCTGCATTTTATGGAGGCAGTGGAAGCGTCCGGCGACCCGTATCAGAAAGCTGCAAGCGAAGGGGCTGGACGCGAAGCGTGCGTGGAAGTCGGCAAACAACGGACGTGGCCCCTGGTGGAACGCCGGCGCGAGCCATATGAACGCCGCCTACCCGAAGAAGCACTTCGATGCACTAGGGTTGGTTTCGCTGCTCGCTACACGGCAGCGCTTCCAGTTTATTGAATGAACCGCCGTATGCGGAACCGCACGTACGGTGGTGTGAGAGGGCGGCGGGAGTAACTCCGCCCCCTACTCGATCGGTCGCACGAAAACCGGTTGGATGGTGGCGGCCCAGGAGGTATTGTTCGCGCCTGAGCCTGTTCCAGAGCAGTTTTCTGAGAGCGATGCATGAGGGGAATTGGCGGTAATGCATCGACATTGTCAATAGTGTCATGTTGTGTTTTGTCAACACTATTTCGATAATCCCAAGAGTTATTGACGTTTGTGTAATGCCCTGTAAAAATGTTGTCACGTCACAATAATGTGACGTTATTTATTTTTTGAGGAAATTATGCAAGAGCTGAATGCAGTTGAAGTTGAAGAAGTATCCGGTGGTGTGTTGTTTGTAGCCCTGCTGGCGTTTGATGTGGCGATTATTGCATACGACGCCTACCTGATCAGCAAGCTCTAAGCATGTGATTCGCTGCCAATTGGCAGCAGAAGGTATCATGGGTGCGATTACTCCCGCATCCATGATATTCAGTAGTTGCAAATATATGAAATTCTTATCGAAAATTCCCCCGCCTGACCTTCCCCCAGCACGACCACAAGGCAGCATCCGGCTAAATTCGCGCCAGGTCCAACTGTATACTCTTGCCGTTGGATTGCTAACGGTGCCGGCGGTTTACTTGGCATGGCGCCTCGCCTTTGGGCCAAACCAGATATTGGGAATATTCGACCGACCAAGCTGGGTGTTCATTGGCGCGACAATCGGTATCTTGCTGGCCCATGAATTGGCGCATTTGCTTGCCCATCCAGCGATGGGCTTCAGTCCCAATTCGTTCATCGGCTTTGACCGAAAGTTTTTTGTCTTTTTTGTAGGGTGCCATGGCGCGCAATCAAAATGGCGATATATAGTCATGGCCATGATGCCGATAATATTGCTGACATTGCTGCCTTTTGGCGTGGCGATATTTTATCCAGTCTACATACCGGAACTGGCATGGTGTTCCATATTTAACATGGCTGGGGCAGGAACGGATCTATTTGTAGCAGTTTCAGTGATCGTAAAAATGCCAAAAGATTGCATTATTCAGGGTTCAGTATTCGGCTATCAGAACTAACAGCCCATATCAAATTTTTCTATGGCAAATATGCATCCTGATTTGGAAATTCTGCACGCTCGAATCAAAGCAGTAAGAATGGAGTTTCTGGGTAAGGTCAAACTCAGTTTGGCAATTATTGGCGCAGTGACTTTGGCACTGCGGTTTGGGGGCGGCCTGGTGAATGGGCACGGCATGCAGTTGCTTATCGGCGGGCTGCAGGCCGCAGCAGTCTGCTTCGCCCTTTATGCACTACTACTGCTACGCCCTAGCTGCAAAGCATTCCTGCAATTCCGCGTGCCGCCGGCGCATGCCGCAGCTTTAGAGCAGGCGTTGTCGCTGCATACTTGGACCGAGCTGAATGCAATAGTCGCAACGTCCGGCGCAACGGAGATGCAAGTTGGGCATTTGCTTGCTATGTCCAGCAGCACAGACCAATATCAGGAGCGTGTGCGGCCTTGACCGTTTCCGATAAACAGAATCTGAACGTAATGGTAGTCGAAGAAGGGTCGGGTGATTGGGCTACTTTGGCTGGCATATCGATCACCCAGATGTGCCCTACTCCTTAGCTGGAATGTCCACGCCGGCTTAGCTGCATTTGTTCGTCATTCTACTTCCCGATTCAAACTGCCCCATCTTCGGTGGCTTCCATGCTTATTTCATTTTTCCTTCGCCGTGCGTGACGATCTTTCAAACACCCAAGAATCCGTAGCACCTTCTGCCAGCGCCACACCACTATTCCGCACCCAGGCGATCGAATATTTGAACGTGCGCCAGTATGGTACGGTGCTGCTGACTCATCCGGTCAGCCATAAGCTACTGACCGCGTGGTTTGCCTTGTTGGCCGCCGGCATCGTGATTTTCTTCATCTTGTTCAGCACAACGCGCAAAGCCGAATGTCAAGGCGTATTGTTGCCAAGTGCCGGCGCGCTGCGTATCGTCCCGATTCAGGCCGGCACTATCGTGCAAGCCAAGGTAAAGGAGGGCCAGCAAGTCAAGGCCGGCGATGTGCTGTTCGTCTTGTCCAGTGAGCGCAGCAGCACCAAGGCTGACCAAGCCCAGGAAGTCATCACCAAACTGCTCGAAAGCCGGCGCGACAGCTACGCCACTGAGCTCAAGCAATCGCGCCTGCAGGCGCAGCAGCGACTGGCTGCCGCCCGCGACAAGGAGGCCGATTTCGCCAACGAGGGCGCGCACCTGGAGGAGCAATACCGGCTGCAGCAAAACCGCGTCGCGCTCTCTGAGCAATCGCTCAAGCGCTATGCCGATCTGCAGGCGCAGAACTATATTTCGGCCGCCCAACTGCAAGAAAGGCAGGCTGAGCTGCTGGACCAGCGTCAGCGACTGGCCGATATCCTACGTGCGCAAGCATCGGCCAAGCGCAACTCGACCGAAGCCAAAGCCGCAATCCGCGACCTGGAAATCCAGGCCGGGCGCGAAGCCGAGGCGCTGCAGCGCAATTCCGATGCCGTTAAGCAAGATATCGTTGAAAACGAGGCGCGCCGGGAAATCCTGATCCGCGCTCCGGCCGATGGCACGGTGGCCGCCATCGCGGCCGTCAGCGGTCAGGCTGTGACTGCCGGTGCCACGCTGGCTTCGCTGCTGCCATCGGGCTCGCTGCTGGAGGCTGAGGTTTACGCGCCATCACGCGCAATCGGTTTCATCAAGCCGGGCATGCCAGTGCTACTCCGTTATCAGGCGTATCCGTACCAGAAGTTCGGTCAGCATTCAGCCGTCGTCAGCGAAGTGGCCAGTGCGGCATTAACGCCGCAGGAACTAGACATGCCGGGCGCGAACAGCCGCACCGCCGAGCCGATGTACCGCATCCGCCTCAAGCTAAGCCAGCAGTCCGTGCGCGCGTATGGGCAGCCGATCCCGCTCAAGTCCGGCATGCTGGTCGATGCCAGCATCGTGCTCGAGCATCGCAAACTATATGAATGGGTGTTGGAACCCTTGTTCAGCATTTCCGGCCGTCTTTGAATTCCATTGCCATGCAAGTACCATTCCTGACCAATATCCAATTTTGGCGTTCACGCCACCTGCCAGTCGTGCTGCAGACTGAGTCGGCCGAATGCGGCCTGGCTTGCCTGTCTATGGTGTGCAGCTACTGGGGTCATAAGACCGACATCGCGAGTATGCGGCGCCGCTTTTCCGTCTCGCTCAAGGGCGTCACTCTAAAAAGCTTGATGGCGATGGCGACCGGCGTCGGCCTGACGCCTCGCCCACTCAAGCTGGGCCTGGAGCATGTGCACGAACTAAAGCTGCCGTGCATCCTGCACTGGGATATGAATCATTTCGTCGTGCTCAAATCGCTGACGCGCAGCCACGTCGTCATCCACGACCCGGCGGTAGGTGAGCGGCGCGTACCGTTGGAAGAGTTTTCCAAGCATTTCACCGGTGTTGCCCTGGAGCTAACGCCGGGTTCGGAGTTCAAGAAAGGCGAGGAACTGCAGCAATTCTCGCTGGTCTCGCTGATGGGGCGCGTGATTGGCTTGAAGCGGGGTTTGGCGCAAATCCTGTTGTTGGGCCTGGCGCTGCAAGTGTGTGCGTTGGTGGCGCCGTTCTATATGCAATGGCTGGTCGATGAAGCACTACTGGCGGCCGACCGCGACTTGATCACGGTGCTGGGCGTAGGTTTTCTGCTGCTGGTGCTGCTGCAGACGAGCATAGGCGGTGTGCGCTCCTGGATCACCACCGTCATCGCGACCAACCTGAACATTCAGTGGCTGGGCAATACCTTCTCCCATTTGATGAAGCTGCCCCTGCCATACTTCGAAAAGCGCCATACCGGCGACATCGTTTCTCGCTTTGGCTCAATCCAGACTATACAGCGCAGCCTGACGACGCAATTCGTTGAAGGCATGATTGATGGCGTGCTCGTGCTCACCACCTTCATCATGATGCTGCTGTACAGCGCAAAGCTGGCGGGCGTGACATGCATCGCTACCCTGCTGTATGTGCTGATGCGCTGGGTAATTTTCCGCGCACTGCGCGAAGCGACGGCCGAGCAAATCATCCATGCCTCCAAGCAGTCGACGCACTTCATGGAATCGGTGCGTGGCATCCAGAGTATCCGACTGTTCGGGCGTAACGATGAGCGCCGTGCAGGATGGCTCAATGCGCTGGCCGATCAGTTCAATGCCGATTTGCGCATCGCGAAGTTGTCGGTGTCATACCAGACAGCCAACACTTTCTTGTTTAGCGCTGAGAGGGTTATTGTGGTTTGGCTAGCGGCGCTGCTGGTGTTGGCCGGCGAATTCTCGGTCGGCATGCTGTTCGCGTTCATTTCCTACAAGGACCAGTTCAGCCAGCGCATTGCCAGCCTGGTCGACAAGCTGTTTGAATTCCGGATGCTGCGGCTGCATGGCGAGCGCGTGGCCGACATCATCCTGGCCGAGACGGAGGTGGTTCGCAACGATACCGAAATCGATGTTACGCAGATCATGCCGAGCATTGAATTCCGCGACATCAGCTTCCGCTATTCCGACAGCGAACCCTTGGTACTTGCCAACTTGAACCTGACCATCCCAGCCGGCGAATGCATTGCCATCACAGGCCCATCGGGCTGTGGCAAGACCACCTTGATGAAGCTGATGCTTGGATTGTTGGAGCCGACCGAAGGCCACATTCTAGTGGGCGGCGTCAAGCTGAATAGCCTTGGTCTGGCCAACTACCGCGAAATGCTGGGCACGGTGATGCAGGACGATAGCCTGTTTGCTGGCTCGATCCAGGATAATATCGCCTTCTTCGACCCCAACCCTAACCAGGAGCGCATCCAGCATTGCGCTCAACTGGCGGCCATTCATCCCGAAATCGCGGCCATGCCAATGGCTTATCACACCTTGATTGGGGACATTGGCAGTGGTCTGTCGGGTGGGCAGAAGCAGCGTATCCTTCTGGCGCGCGCCTTGTACAAGAACCCGCGCATCTTGGTCTTGGACGAGGCGACCAGCCACCTTGATGTGTGGAACGAAGGCGTCGTCAATAAGGCGATCAAACAACTGGCCTTGACGCGCGTGATGGTCGCACACAGGCCGGAGACCATTTCCATGGCTGATCGCGTCGTGATTCTGCAGCAAGGTAAGATCGTGCAGGACGTCAAGGCTTCGGAAAGGCAGGCTCCAGCGAAGATGGCCTGATACATTTCGGAGCTGCCAAGCGAGCAACAGCGCGACAAGGTGCAAGATGCGGTCAAGGCGCTGGAAGACAGCCGGAAAAAAGGCGAAAGAAGCCGCCGACAAGGCTACAGGCGACGAGGGCCGGCAAAACCGAAGCTAGGCGCGTTATACTGCCGCGCATGAGCGACAAGACCATCCTGATCGTCGAAGACGAACAAGCCATTGCCGACAGTATTGCCTTCGCCCTCGGCAAGGAGGGCTTCACCCCGCACCATGTAATGCTGGGCGAGACGGCGCTGCTTGCGGCGCGCGAGCTGGCGCCGGCGCTGGTGATCCTCGATGTCGGCCTGCCCGATATCAGCGGCCTGGATGTGTGCCGCCGCTTGCGCCAGTTCAGCGAGACGCCGGTGATTTTCCTCACTGCCCGCAGCGATGAGATCGACCGCATCGTCGGCCTCGAGATCGGCGCCGACGACTACGTCACCAAGCCTTTCTCGCCGCGCGAACTGGTGGCGCGCGTGCGTGTGATCCTGCGCCGTGCCGGCAACGGCGCCACGCCTGGCGCGCCGGCCACCGTGCCTGTTGCACCGCCTGCGCCGCCCGCGCCGCGCACACCGGCTTTCGAACTGCGCGCCGCCGAAGCGCGCATCCTGTTTGCCGGCCAGCCGCTCGACCTGACCCGCTACGAGTACCTGCTGCTGAAGACCCTGGTCGAGCATCCCGGCCACGTGATGTCGCGCGCCCAGCTGATGGACCGCGTCTGGTGTGACGCCCCCGAAACCCTGGACCGCACGGTGGACGCCCACGTGAAATCCCTGCGCGCCAAGCTGCGCGCCATCGACGACAGCGCCGACCCGATCCAGACCCATCGCGGCATGGGCTACAGCCTGCAGACCGGCGCATGAAGATTGGCCTGCGCATCCTGCTTGGCTACTTCCTGATCGTCGGCCTGGCAGCCTGGTTCCTGCTCAACGTCTTCGTGCAGGAAGTCAAACCCGGCGCCCGCTCCACGCTGGAAGCGGCCATGAATGACACTGCGCAGTTGCTGGCCCGGCTGGTCGCCGACGATGTGAAGGAGGGGGCTTCCGATGCCGCTTTGCTGGCAAGGATCGCTGCCGCCAGCCGCAATACCGACTACCGCATCACCATCACCGACGCTCAAGGCATCGTGCGCTTCGACTCCGCCGGCAAAGCCGTGGGCAAGGACTATTCGCGCTGGAACGACGTCTACCTTACCTTGCGCGGCCAATATGGCGCGCGCATGACAAGCGAAGTGCCGCGCGACTATAGCTCCCTGGGCATGTACGTCGCCGCGCCGGTGCGCGACGGCGACCGAACCATTGGCGTGCTGACGATCTCCAAGCCGATCTCCAGCGTGCAAGGCTTCATCGAGCGCAGCCAGCGCAAGATCCTGAAATGGGGCATTGTGCTGCTTGGCCTGTCGCTGCTGATCGGCGTTGCGATCACCTGGCGCATGGCCAGCACCGTCAACAAACTGATGGTCTTCGTGGAAGACGTGCAGGCCGGTCGCAAGGCAGTCATGCCCAAGCTGGGCAGCAGCGAGATCAGCACCCTCGGCCACGCGCTGGAAGCCATGCGCGCCAAGCTGGAAGGCAAGGACTATGTCGAAACGCTGATGCACACGCTGACCCATGAGTTGAAAAGCCCGATCGCCGCCATCCAGGCCACGGCCGAGCTGCTGGAGGAGGACATGCCGCCTGAACAGCGCCGCCAGTTCCTGTCGACCATCCAGGCCCAGAACGCCCGCCAGCGCGACCTGATCGACAAGCTGCTGGCACTGGTGCGCGTGGAAAAGCAGCAGCGCATCGACGACGCTGCGCCGCTTGACATTGCAGGCCTGTTGCAAGACGTGGCAGGCGATTTTCAGGGCCGTCTGGCCGCGTGCTCGCTTCAGCTCGATATAGACGCTCCGCCGCAACTGCAGCTACTGGGCGACCGCCTGCTGCTGCGTCAGGCGCTTGGCAACCTGCTTGACAATGCCATCAGCTTCGCGCCGCGCGGCAGCCGCATCACGATGTCCGCGCGCGGCGAGGGCGGCATGTTGGAGATCGTGGTCGCCGATAACGGCCCCGGCATACCGGGCTACGCGCTGGAACGCGTATTCGAACGCTTCTACTCGCTGCCGCGTCCGGATGCACCGAAGAGCACCGGCCTCGGGCTGCCTTTTGTACGAGAAGTGGTAACGCTGCATGGCGGCACGGCGCAGGTTGTCAATGAGTCCAACACCGGATGCCGCGCCATCGTGCGTCTGCCACAAAAATTGTAGGATGCATGCGCAAGTTATTGCCGCCCAGTCAAACGGACATTATTTTGACAAACTTGGTGCATGGAAGTCATTTAATGAAGCGGTCGGGAGTCGGTCTATTGCTTGCATCGGCGCTGTTGCCGGGTTGTGTATCGTTTTATCAGCAGCCTGCCGCAGGCGAAAAGTCGGCGCAGCTGGCGGCGCGCATGCCGGCAGAGACAAGGGACTTTCTGGCAAGGACAAGTACAGCATTAGTAGAGATTTCCGGTTTCGCCGACGCGAAATGTACTCCTGGCACCGGTAATGGCCGGGTGCTTGTCTTGGCCACCACGTGGGGCGAAATCAAGAACGCAAGACTTGCTGCCGGGCGACGCCTGTACCTGCAGATCTATCGGAATGAAACCGACTTCAAGACATTGAACGGTCCGCAGAATGCGTTGAATGCTGTGCTGAAAACCCCGGGAAAGCCAATACTCGAAATGCAGGTGACTACCAGGGAATGTGTCCGGGTGGTGAGCTTTGAGCCCGAGGCGGGGAAGTCGTATGACTTGCTGGTGGATGGCGCTCCGGATGGTTGCGAGGTATCGCTGGCAGACGTTAGCACCGCTATGGCGCCGCCAGACTTCCAGGAGCACGCGGTCAAAGGAGCTTGCATACCAAGCCGGTGATCGCGCTTCACGCAGAACGCATTGCCAACACATGAACGCTCCCTACACTGGCGCAATTTGCGCAATTGACGGAGCTCTTGTGAAACGAAGATCTATCTACCTTGTACTGGGGCTGTTGGTACTGGCGCTCCTCGCTGCCAGCATCTGGGTATGGGAACGCAATGGCGCCTACGGCTTCAATGTCCTGAAGCGGCGTGGCGGAACCTACTGGACACAGATGGGCACCGACGATGCGAGGCTGCCACCATCGATGCGCCAAGCACTCAAAGATATGGTGCCGGCAGTTTCCGCGGGCCAGTTCTATTGGCGCGAGTTCGAACCGGGTTTCGCAAGCCACCTGGGCCATGCCAGTCGTGCTGACGGTCGAGCGCGCGCCCTGAAAAAACGCGATGGCTTCACATAGGGCGCATCGTCCCTGCACATCGGTTTTCTACACTGGCGCAACCATAACAACAGGAAGCACCCACCATGCAAAAGAAACTTCTTTTCAAAGCCCTGCTCGTCGGCATCCTGATGCTGCTGCTCGGCGTGCCGCTGGCCATGATCCAGTCCACTATCAGCGACCGCATCTCCTACCGCGACGAAGCTGCGCGCAGCATCGCTGCCGATTCGGTGGGCGAGCAGCATATCTATGGGCCGGTGCTGGTCATGCCATATAGTGAGGTATATGCCGTCGAAGAAAAGGATAAGGACGGCAAGCCGGAGACAAAGCGTTACCGCAAGCAATCGCAGCACCTGGTATTTCCCAACCAGCTCGAAGTCCTGTCGAACCTCGGCACCGAGCGCCGCCACCGCGGCATCCATCAGGTGTTGATGTTCAACGGCGCGCACAAGATCAACGGCGATTTCATCGTGCCTGAAGTGGCCGAGCTGCCGCACACGGAGAGCGGCTCGCAGATCACGCCGGAACGCCCCTACATTGCGCTGGCCGTGGCCGACGTGCGCGGCGTGCGTGACATCCCGCGCCTGGTTTGGGGCACCCGCAGCTTTGAATTCGAACAGGGCTCCGGCCTGCGTTCCTCGCGCCAAGGCTTGCACGCCAAGCTGCCGATGGAGGATGCGGTGCCAGGCCAGGTCAAGTTCAGCTTCAACCTGAATCTGGCGGGGATGGATAGCCAGGCCTTTGTGCCGCTGGCGCGCAATAACCGCTTCGTCATGTCTTCGTCCTGGCCGCACCCGCAGTTCAGCGGACGCTTCCTGCCGGAGCAGTACAATCTTGACGAGAAGGGTTTCCAGGCTGTGTGGCGCATTTCCTCGCTGGCCAGCGAAGCCCAGGCGCAGCTCCGCCAGCGCGAACAGTCGGCCGGGCAGGGCGAACATGCCCAGCCTGCACTGGACACCATCCAGGCCGCGTTCATCGAGCCGGTCAACGTGTACTCGATGGCAGACCGCGCCACCAAGTACGGCCTGCTGTTCGTGGCACTGACCTTCGCCGCCTTCTTCCTGTTTGAAGTGATGAAGCGCTTGCCGATCCACCCGGTGCAGTACCTGCTGGTGGGCTTGGCCCTGGCGCTGTTCTTCCTGCTGCTGGTCAGCCTGTCTGAGCACTACAACTTCGTCGCGTCCTACCTTGCCGCCAGCGCCGCCTGCATCGTGCTGATCGCTTACTACCTGATGCACGTACTGCATGACTGGAAGCGCGGCCTGGGCTTCGGCGCCGCACTGTGTGCCTTGTACGGCATCCTGTTCGGCCTGCTCAATTCGGAGAACAATGCCCTGATGCTGGGCGCCATCCTGCTGTTTGCCGTGCTGGCAGCCATCATGGTCGCCACCCGCAAGGTGGACTGGTACAACCTGAATAGCCCGGCACCTGTGCCGGTGGAGCAAGCGTGATGCTGCCGGGCGGCTTGCTGGCGCCCTCCCTCGCCGAGGGCGCGCAACTGATGGTGTTGTCCGGCTACACGGCCGGCCAGCCCGCGGGCCCGGTGCGCGTGGTGCTGGACCAGCGTGGTGCACGGGTAGTGCTGGTGCTGGCCAGCTACGAAACGGTGGCGTGGCAGCTCGACGTGCGCCCCGGCACGGAACTGCTTGGCGTGATCGTTAGCGCATACCGCGAGGTCGCCATAGCTGGCCACGGGACGTCGCCGGCCTACCGGTTGGCGCTGCCGTGCGCCCCGACGGCTGGCAGTGCCGCCTACATGGACCTGATGCAAGTCCTGCAAGCGAGGCTGGGGCGCAGCCGGCCCGATGCCTTCCGTGGCTATGTCCGCCTGCCGGAGCAGGTGGCATTCGCTTCGTGCGCGTTAGCGGCAGGCGCGACGGTGGCGCAACCACAGCCAGGCATACAGCAAAAGGTTCACGCCCAGTACGATGCCCGCCAATATGTACTGCAAGGTGGGCGTCAGGCCGGCAGGGTAGAGCACAGGCAGCAGGTAATGCTCGATGAATCCGTCCGCATAGCCTTGCTGGCCTGCGCGCACGCGTAAATCGTTTTCCAGGTAGGTGAGCGGGCAGATCGCGCCCATCAGTTCGATGCCGATGGCCCACAGCGCCGCCGGCAAATGGATGCGCACCAGACGCGGCCAGCGCAACGCCAGGACCGCACCTAACAGCGCGAACAGGATGAAGGCGAGATGCAGCAGCAGGACTGCATCGGCAGCGAGGCGAAATAGCATGACTGCATTCTACGCCCGCGCTCCGGACGAGCCCGTGGCAACCTTGGGGTCTGACCCCAAGGTTGCCACGGGCGCGGCTGTCGTTATGGGCGGGTGAAGCTCCATTGCTGGTTGCTGCCATTCGTCAGCGGCCATTGGATGATTTGCGCGTTTTCGGCCGTGCTCTTGTTTTGCACATCCATCACGTAGCCGCTCAGCAGGTTCTTGACCGTGTACCAGCCGCTGGCGGGGCTGGCGAAACTCCAGTGCTGGCCGTTGCCGGCCCAGTAGGACCATTGCGCGATATTGGTGCCGGCTGTGGTGGAGTTTTCCCAGTTGTCCAGGCTGCGCAGGCTGCCGGCGTTGATGATGCTGTATTGGCCGTCGCCATGCCCGATCACATACCATTGCTGGTGCTTGGCGCCACTGTAGCTTTGCTGCTGCACCATGGCGCCGTTGCTGCCGGAGGCATTGGCGACCGCAAGCGCCTTGCCGCTCAGGCGCGACTTGATCACGTAGGGACCGTCGCTCATGCCGCCGCAGCCGGCAAAGTTGCTGAAGTTGCGCGTCAGCGCTGGCCAGCCGCCGCTGTAGCTCATGCGCAGGATGTCGAGCTTGGCATTGCCGCCGTCGTTCAGGTCGTAGTAGTGGACCGAGGTGAAATTGCAGCCATCCTGCTTCAGTACGCCGATATGGCCGGGACCTTTGTATTTGCCGTCCACGTTCGGCAGTACGGTGCGGGTGCCGGAGTAGGGGCCGGTAATGCTGGTGGCGCGCTGCACTTCAACGTAATAGCTGCTGTTAGAACCCTTGCAGCAGGCGCCGCGGTTGACGAACAGGTAATAATAGCCACCGTCGCGCGTGATGTAGGGCGCTTCGATGTCCTGGCCGCTGCCGCCCCAGATCCTGCTGACGTTGCCGGCCAGCTTGCCGGTCGACTGGTTGATCTCCGCCACGCCGATGCCACCGAAGAAGGAGCCGTAGCTCATGTACACCTTGCCGTCGTGGTCGCGGTACAGGGCGGGGTCGATGGCGTTGATCTCGCTGGCGCCGCCAAACGACTCGACCACGATGCCGAGGTCGGTCCAGGCCGGGTTCTTCAGCGAGGGTGTGCGTGCGACCCCGATCGCCGAGCTGGAAGTGCCGAAGGTCGAGACCGAGTAGTAAATATAGTAGTACCCGTTCATGTGGATCACGTCGGGCGCCCAGAACGAGCCGCTGAAATTGGGGATCTTGTTGGCGATCCAACCCGGATAGGTGCTGAACACCGGTCCCGGGCCGCCCTGCCAGGTAATCAGGTCGGTCGAGGTGGAATACCAGATCCCGGTGCCGGTGGTGAAGTTGAAATACGTGTCGCCGTCCTTGGTGATGGTGCCCGGGTCGTGGGCATTTTGCAGTCCGGCGAGGGTGATGGCCTGCGCCGCCAGGGCGGGCAGGCACAGGCAGAGTATTGCCAGCAATTTCTTCATGAAGTCTCCTTATGGTTATAGGGCGCTCTGGCCCATCACCACATTAGGAGTACTTGCTGTCGGCTACCAATGAGTTTTTCAGGCGCTGCGATACCGTTTCCGGCATGCTCCCAACAGGCCGAGTCCGCCAAACAGCATGCCCCAGCCGGCCGGTTCCGGTACCGGCGAGGGCGGGATGGCGCTCACCGACAGTTGCGTGTGCCACAGCAGTTGCTGGTTGCTGTCGGTGCTGTTGGTCCAACTCACCGAAAAGTGGTCGGTATAGCCATCGGGATCGTCGGCCAGGTGGGTGGTGCGCCCATAATCGTTGCGGCATTCGCCTGGCGTCAGGTCGAGGCAAATGCCGACTGCCCCGGTGCTGAAGGCTTGGCCGCTGGTGCTGTTCTCGAATTCCAGCGCAAGCTGGCCGCTGACGGTGAAGCTGGCGCCCGGTGCCAGGTAAATGAAGGTGCTGGTCCACAGGTCGGTATTGCCCCAGCGCCAGGGCGCGTCGCTGTCGACCATGGAGACAGACAGGCTGCCGCCGCCGCCCAGGGCGTCCCAGCTGCCGCGGGTCAGGGAACCGCCGTGGCTGGCCGAGCTGGCCAACGGTTCCCAGCTCGCGGTGTGGCTGTCGTTGTCGGAAACGGAGTGATCGTTGCTGACATTGATAATGCGCGATTCCATTTCCCAGTTACCGGGCTGGAAAGCGACATTGCCGCTGGTCTGGATTTGCAGCTGGTCCAGGCTCAGGGTGGCGCCGACAGTGCCGGCGCGGGCAGGGGAAATGGCCATCAGGGCGGCCAGGACAGCAGGAATTGCCAGTTTAACCATGCTTACCTCCTTGCGCGAAGGTGGCAATCTTAACGGGTAGTTAATTTGCGGCGGCGCTCGCTTGCCGGCGGTCAAAACATTTGACATACCTCGTACAAAGCTGTTGCGTCAAGGGGGAAATATCGGTACACTAGCCGGCTTCGGTATGGGTTCGTCTTTTTTGCCCGTATCATTTTTTGTAGTTAAACAAAGCCCCGCCCAATCGTAGGTGGGAATGGAGAAAAAATGAGCCTTGGCCTCCTCGGTCGCAAGGTTGGTATGATGCGCATCTTCACCGATGACGGGGACTCGATCCCAGTCACCGTGTTGGACGTATCGAACAACCGTGTTGCGCAAATCAAAACTCCTGAAGTGGATGGTTATTCCGCTGTTCAGGTTGTCTTCGGTCAGCGTCGCGCATCCCGCGTGACTAAAGCTGCTGCCGGTCACTACGCTAAAGCAGGTGTTGAAGCTGGTTCCTTCATCAAGGAATTCCGCGTTGACGCAGCTAAAGCAAACGAACTGAAAGCCGGTGAAGTTATCGCCGCTTCCCTGTTCGAAGTCGGTCAGAAGATCGACGTGCAAGGTGTGTCGATTGGTAAGGGCTATGCCGGTACCATCAAGCGTCACAACTTCGCATCGGGTCGTCAAACCCACGGTAACTCCCGTTCGCACAACGTACCAGGTTCCATCGGTATGGCGCAGGATCCAGGCCGTGTGTTCCCAGGTAAGCGCATGACCGGTCACATGGGCGACGTCACCGTCACCACCCAGAATCTGGAAATCGCTCGTATCGACGCTGATCGCCAGCTGCTGCTGGTGAAGGGTGCAGTACCAGGCGCGAAAAACGGCCAGGTTGTTGTATCGCCAGCTGTTAAAGTTAAAGCAAAGAAGGGAGCTTAATCGATGGAACTGAAGCTCTTGAACGCGCAAGGTCAAGTTGCGTCGAACGTAGCCGCCGCTGACACCGTCTTCGGCCGTGACTACAACGAAGCACTGATCCACCAAGTCGTCGTTGCTTACGCTGCTAACGCACGTAGCGGTAACCGCAAGCAAAAAGACCGTGAAGAAGTCCACCACACGACCAAGAAGCCATGGCGCCAAAAAGGCACCGGCCGTGCTCGTGCTGGTATGTCCTCCTCCCCGCTGTGGCGCGGTGGTGGTCGCATCTTCCCGAACTCCCCTGACGAGAACTTCTCGCACAAGGTCAACAAGAAGATGTATCGCGCAGGTATCTGCTCGATCCTGTCCCAGCTGGCCCGCGAAGAGCGTCTGGTTGTGATCGAAGACCTGTCGATCGAAGCCCCTAAGACCAAGCTGCTGTCGCAAAAGCTGACCGGCATGGGTCTGGATTCGGTCCTGATCGTTACCGACACCATCCAGGAAAACCTGGAACTGGCTTCCCGCAACCTGCCGAACGTGCTGGTTGTCGAGCCGCGTCACGCTGACCCAATGTCCCTGGTCTTCTACAAGAAGGTCCTGGTCACCAAGGCAGCTCTGGCACAGATTGAGGAGATGCTGGCATGAGCGCAGTTATCAAACACAGCGAAGAGCGCCTGATGAAGGTGCTGCTGGCTCCGGTCATTTCCGAAAAAGCCACCATGGTTGCGGAAAAGAACGAACAGATCGTGTTCCTGGTTTCCAAGGATGCGACCAAGCCAGAAATCAAGGCCGCCGTTGAACTGCTGTTCAAGGTTGAAGTGGAATCGGTGCAGACCGTGAACCGCGAAGGTAAGGTCAAGCGTTCCGGCCGTTTCATCGGTCGCCGCAACCACACCAAGCGTGCTTTCGTGTGCCTGAAGCCAGGCCAGGAAATCAATTTCACCGAGGAGGCTAAATAATGGCACTCGTTAAGATGAAGCCAACCTCCCCAGGCCGTCGCGGCATGGTGAAGGTTGTGAACAGCGACCTGTACAAAGGTCGTCCGTTCGCCGCCCTGCTGGAAAAGAAGTCCAAGACTGCTGGCCGTAACAACAACGGTCACATCACCACCCGCCACATCGGCGGTGGCCACAAGCACCACTACCGTGTTGTGGACTTCAAGCGCACCAAGGACGGCATCCCTGCGAAAGTGGAACGTATCGAATACGATCCAAACCGTACCGCACACATCGCCCTGCTGTGCTACGCCGACGGCGAGCGCAAGTACATCATCGCCCCGAAAGGCGTTGCTGTTGGCGACACCCTGCTGAACGGTTCGGAAGCGCCGATCAAGGCCGGTAACTGCCTGCCAATCCGCAACATCCCAGTCGGCACCAACATCCACTGCGTGGAAATGCTGCCAGGTAAAGGCGCCCAGATGGCCCGTACCGCTGGTGCCGTTGTGGTCCTGATGGCCCGTGAAGGTACCTACGCCCAGGTTCGCCTGCGCTCCGGCGAAGTGCGCCGCGTGCACATCGAGTGCCGCGCCACCATCGGCGAAGTCGGCAATGCTGAGCACAGCCTGCGCAAGATCGGTAAAGCTGGTGCGATGCGCTGGCGCGGTGTTCGCCCAACCGTCCGCGGTGTGGTGATGAACCCGATCGACCACCCGCACGGTGGTGGTGAAGGCCGTACCGCAGCTGGTCGTCATCCAGTATCGCCATGGGGCCAGCAGACCAAGGGTAAGAAGACTCGCTCGAACAAGCGTACTTCTTCGATGATCGTCTCTCGCCGCGGCAAGAAATAAGGATAAACCATGACTCGTTCATTGAAAAAAGGGCCGTTCTGCGACGCCCACCTGGTGAAGAAAGTCGAAGCCGCGCAAGCGTCGAAAGACAAGAAGCCAATCAAAACCTGGTCCCGTCGTTCGACGATCATGCCTGACTTCATCGGTCTGACCATTGCCGTGCACAACGGCAAGGTGCACGTGCCTGTGTACGTTTCCGAGAACATGGTTGGTCACAAGCTCGGCGAATTCGCGCTGACCCGTACCTTCAAGGGCCACGCTGCTGACAAAAAGGCTAAGAAATAATGGAAACTAAAGCTATCCTCAAAGGCGTGCGCCTGTCGGATCAAAAAGGTCGCCTGATCGCTGACCTGATTCGCGGCAAGAAGGTTGACGCCGCGCTGAACATCCTGCAGTTCAGCCCGAAAAAAGGCGCGTTCATCGTCAAGAAAGTGCTGGAGTCCGCCATTGCGAACGCCGAGCACAACGACGGTGCCGACATCGACGAACTGTTCGTAAAGACCATCTACGTCGAAAAGGGTCCAATCCTGAAGCGCTTCACTGCACGCGCTAAAGGTCGTGGCGACCGTATCTCGAAACAATCCTGTCACATTTACGTGACTGTCGGTAACTAAGGAGCTGCGATGGGTCAGAAAATTCATCCAACCGGTTTCCGTCTGGCGGTCACCCGTAACTGGGCATCTCGCTGGTACGCAACCAACGGTAACTTCGCTTCGATGCTGAACGAAGACCTGAAGGCACGTGCTTTCCTGAAGAAGAAGCTGAAAAACGCTTCCGTAGGCCGCATCGTCATCGAGCGTCCTGCCAAGAACGCACGCTTCACCGTGTACAGCTCGCGTCCTGGTGTCGTGATCGGCAAGAAGGGCGAGGACATCGAAGTCCTGAAGTCCGCCCTGACCAAGATCATGGGCGTGCCAGTGCACGTGAACATCGAAGAAATCCGTAAGCCGGAAATCGACGCGCAGCTGATCGCTGACTCGATCTCCCAGCAGCTGGAAAAGCGTATTATGTTCCGCCGCGCCATGAAGCGCGCCATGCAGAACGCAATGCGCCTGGGCGCCCAGGGCATCAAGATCATGTCCTCCGGCCGTCTGAACGGCATCGAGATCGCCCGTACCGAATGGTATCGTGAAGGCCGCGTGCCTCTGCATACCCTGAAGGCGGACATCGACTACGGTACCTCCGAAGCTTCCACCACCTACGGCATCATCGGTGTCAAGGTGTGGGTGTACAAGGGCGACCGCTCCGCCACCGGCGAAGCACCAGTCATCGACACCCCGGCTGAAGAGAAGAAGCCACGTGGCCCGCGCCGCGAAGACGGTAAGCCAGCTGGCCGCCGTCCAGCTCCAGGCGCCAAAGCCCCAGCCGCCCGCCGCGCTGCCAAGCCGGCTGCAGCTGACAAAGCAGGAGAATAAGCATGCTGCAACCAAGCCGCAGGAAATATCGTAAAGAGCAGAAAGGCCGCAACACCGGCATTTCGCACTCCACCGGCACTAACGTGTCGTTCGGTGAGTTCGGCCTGAAGGCCGTGGCTCGTGGCCGTATCACTGCACGCCAGATCGAGTCCGCTCGTCGTGCAATGACCCGTCACATCAAGCGTGGTGGCCGTATCTGGATCCGTGTTTTCCCAGACAAGCCGATCTCCAACAAGCCTGCCGAAGTCCGTATGGGTAACGGTAAAGGTAACCCGGAGTACTACGTTGCCGAAATCCGTCCAGGCAAAGTCCTGTACGAAATGGATGGCGTTGGCGAAGAACTGGCACGCGAAGCGTTCCGTCTGGCTGCTGCTAAACTGCCTCTGGCTACCACCTTCGTGGTGCGCCAGGTTGGCCAATAATTGGAGTGAAATATGAAAGCATCTGAACTCCGTGGCAAAGACCAGGCTGCACTGCAGAAAGAACTGAACGACCTGCTGAAGGCGCAGTTCGGTCTGCGTATGCAAGCTGCTACCCAGCAGCTGGGCAACAGCTCGCAGCTGAAGAAGGTCCGCCGCGACATCGCCCGCGTGAAAACGGTAATGAACTCGAAGGAAGCGAAATGACCGAACAAGTTAAGCTGAAGCGTACTCTGATCGGTAAAGTCGTGTCCGACAAGATGGACAAGACCGTTACCGTTCTGATCGAACGTCACGTCAAGCACCCTCTGTATGGCAAGATCATCGTTCGTAGCGCCAAGTACCATGCGCACGACGAGACCAACCAGGTCAAAGCCGGTGATACGGTAGAGATCATGGAAGGTCGTCCGATCTCCAAAACGAAGGCGTGGACGGTGACCCGTGTAGTGCAAGCTGCACAAATCGTCTAAGTAAGTTGCAAGCCGGGAGCGTGAGTTCCCGGCCACAATTTAATTAGTTCTTGCAGGCCCGCAGGTTTTGTGTGATACTTGCGGGCTTCGTCCATGTATCCGCCGCAAAGTTTCTCTCCGTAGACGCGATAGCGGTCAGTACTTGTATGAAGATCAAGCACCCAATCAGCCATGTTGGCTGGCGGGACCAAGACTGACCGATGTCCGCATTGTGTGGATTCTTCGGCTTAAGTTGGGAAAGAGATAACTATGATTCAAACTGAAAGCCGGCTCGAAGTAGCCGACAACACCGGTGCGAAAGAAGTCATGTGCATCAAGGTGTTGGGCGGTTCCAAGCGCCGTTACGCTGGCATCGGCGACGTGATCAAGGTCACCGTTAAGGTGGCTCAGCCTCGCGGCCGTGTCAAAAAAGGTGAAATTTATAACGCCGTGGTTGTGCGCACCGCTAAGGGTGTGCGCCGCCAGGATGGTTCGCTGGTGAAGTTCGACGGCAATGCCGCTGTCCTGCTGAACAACAAGCTGGAACCAATCGGTACCCGTATCTTTGGCCCAGTGACGCGTGAACTGCGCACTGAGAAGTTCATGAAGATCGTGTCCCTGGCACCGGAAGTCCTGTAAGGAGTCAGACAATGGATAAGATTCGCAAAAACGACGAAGTCATCGTCCTGACTGGTAAGGACAAGGGCAAGCGCGGCGTAGTGACCCAGCGTGTAGACGCTGAGCACGTCGTGGTAGACGGCGTTAACGTGGCTAAAAAAGCCGTTAAGCCGAACCCGATGACTGGTGTTCAAGGTGGCATCGTTGACAAGACCATGCCAATCCACGTGTCCAACGTTGCTCTGTTCAACGCTGCGACCGGTAAGGCAGATCGCGTAGGCTTCAAGGAAGTGGACGGTAAAAAAGTCCGCGTCTTCAAGTCGAACGGCGAAGTAGTGAAAGGGTAATCAGAAATGGCCCGTCTGCAACAACTGTACAAAGACAAGATCGTCGCTGAGCTGACCGGTAAATTCGGTTACACCTCCGTGATGGAAGTGCCGCGCCTGACCAAGATCACCCTGAACATGGGTCTCTCGGAAGCCGTGGCTGACAAGAAAATCATCGAGCACGCTGTTGGCGACCTGACCAAGATCGCCGGCCAGAAGCCAGTCGTGACCAAGGCCCGTAAGGCAATCGCAGGTTTCAAGATCCGCGAAGGCTACCCGATCGGTACCATGGTGACCCTGCGCGGCGCCCGCATGTACGAATTCCTGGACCGTCTGATCACCGTGGCCCTGCCGCGCGTGCGTGACTTCCGTGGTGTGTCTGGCAAATCCTTCGATGGCCGTGGTAACTACAACATCGGCGTGAAAGAACAGATCATCTTCCCGGAAATCGAGTACGACAAGATCGACGCACTGCGTGGTATGAACATTTCGATCACCACCACCGCGAAGACCGACGACGAAGCCAAAGCGCTGCTCGCCGCCTTTAAATTCCCGTTCAGGAACTAAACGATCATGGCAAAACTCGCACTGATTAACCGTGAACAGAAGCGTGCTGACCTGGTAGCCAAGTTTGCTGCCAAGCGCGCCGCTCTGAAGGCCATCATTGATGACCAGACCAAGTCGGAAGAAGAGCGTTACGAAGCGCGCCTGAAACTGCAGGCCCTGCCGCGTAACTCGGCTCCAACCCGTCAGCGCAACCGCTGCCAGGTCACCGGTCGCCCACGTGGCACCTTCCGTAAATTCGGCCTGGGTCGTATCAAGCTCCGTGAATTCGCTATGCGTGGCGAAATCCCGGGTATGACCAAAGCCAGCTGGTAATAGGAGAATAAGCAATGAGTATGAGCGATCCTATCGCCGATATGCTGACCCGTATTCGCAACGCACAGACCGTGCAAAAGACCTCCGTGGCTATGCCATCGTCGAAGGTGAAAGTTGCGATTGCCAACGTCCTGAAAGACGAGGGTTACATTGAAGATTTCGCCGTGTCCACCAACGAGGGCAAGTCGGAACTGAAAATCGGTTTGAAATATTATGTAGGCCGTCCTGTGATCGAGCGTCTGGAACGTGTTTCGCGTCCAGGCCTGCGTATCTACAAAGGCAAAGATGAGATCCCAACCGTGATGAACGGCCTGGGCGTGGCAATCGTGTCGACCCCGAAAGGCGTCATGACCGATCGCAAGGCGCGCGCTACCGGTGTTGGTGGCGAAGTCATCTGCTTCGTGGCTTAAGGAGTAACACAATGTCTCGTGTAGCTAAAATGCCGATCGTTGTGCCTGCTGGCGCCGAAGTTGCCATCTCCGCACAAGCGATCACCGTCAAGGGCCCGCTGGGCACCCTGACCCAGAGCCTGAACGGCCTGGTAAAAGTTGAAAACAACGCTGGCACCCTGTCCTTCGACGTGGTGAATGACAGCCGTGAATCGAACGCCATGTCCGGCACCCTGCGTGCCCTGGTCAACAACATGGTCGTGGGCGTTACCAAGGGCTTCGAGAAGAAGCTGTCCCTGGTCGGCGTGGGCTACAAGGCCCAGGCTCAAGGCGACAAGCTGAACCTGTCCCTGGGCTTCTCGCACCCAGTCGTTCACGACATGCCTGCCGGCGTGAAGTGCGCAACCCCAACCCCAACCGAGATCATCATCTCTGGCGTCGATCGCCAAAAGGTTGGCCAGGTGGCTGCCGAAGTGCGTGCTTACCGCTCCCCTGAGCCTTACAAGGGCAAGGGTGTCCGCTATGTGGACGAAGTGGTTAAGCTCAAAGAAACCAAGAAGAAGTAATTAGGGGCTGACGATGGACAAAAAAGAATCTCGTCTGCGCCGCGGACGTCAAACTCGCATCAAGATCGCGCAACTGAAAGTGAACCGCCTGTCGGTGTACCGCACCAACCTGCACATTTACGCGAACCTGATCAGCCCGGACGCCAAAGTTCTGGTTTCGGCCTCGACCGTGGAAGCGGAAGTGCGCGCCGAGCTGGCTGGCAAGTCTGGCAAGGGTGGCAACGCCGCCGCTGCCGCACTGGTTGGCAAGCGTGTCGCAGAAAAAGCACTGAAAGCGGGCATCACCGAAGTCGCCTTCGACCGCTCCGGTTTCCGTTACCACGGCCGCATCAAGGCGCTGGCTGAAGCCGCGCGTGAAGCTGGCCTGAAGTTCTAAGGGTACGATCATGGCAAAAATGCAAGCAAAAATGGCATCCGATAAGCCGGATGATGGCATGCGCGAAAAAATGATCGCGATCAACCGCGTGACCAAAGTGGTCAAGGGTGGTCGCATCATGGGCTTCGCAGCGCTGACCGTGGTGGGTGACGGCGATGGCCGCATCGGCATGGGCAAGGGCAAGTCGAAGGAAGTTCCAGTCGGTGTGCAGAAGGCAATGGAAGAAGCCCGCCGCAACCTGATCAAGGTTCCTCTGAAGAACGGCACCCTGCAGCACACCGTCACCGGCCGCCACGGCGCGTCGAAAGTGATGATGTCGCCAGCCAAGCCAGGTACCGGCGTGATCGCTGGTGGCGCCATGCGCGCGATCTTCGAGGTGATGGGCGTGACCGACGTGGTGGCGAAATCCACCGGTTCGAACAACCCGTACAACCTGGTGCGCGCCACCCTGGACGGCCTGGCCAAAATGAGCACTCCAGCTGACATCGCTGCCAAGCGCGGCAAGTCGGTTGAAGAGATCCTGGGTTAATAGGGAGCACTTCAATGAGCACTATCAAAGTCAAACTGGTGAAGGGCCTGATCGGCACCCGTCAAGACCACCGCGCAACCGTGCGTGGCCTGGGCCTGCGTCGTGTGAACTCTGTCAGCGAACTGCAGGACACTCCTGCTGTGCGCGGCATGATCAACAAGGTCGCCTACCTCGTTAAAGTCGTTTCCTAAGCGACCCTTAGGAACTGGAGAAAACAATGCAACTGAATACCATTCAACCAGCAGAAGGCGCGAAGCACGCTAAGCGCCGCGTTGGCCGCGGTATCGGCTCCGGCCTGGGTAAAACCGCAGGCCGCGGCCACAAAGGTCAGAAATCGCGTTCGGGCGGCTTCCACAAAGTCGGCTTCGAAGGCGGTCAAATGCCTCTGCAGCGTCGTCTGCCTAAGCGTGGCTTCAAATCCCTGAATGCCACTTTCAAGGCTGAAGTGCGTCTGTCCGACCTGAACGCCCTGGCTGTCGGTGAAGTCGACATCCTGGTGCTGAAACAGGCCGGCGTGCTGAATGTTCTGGCACGCGACGTACGTGTGATCGCTTCCGGCGAAATCACCAAAGCAGTGACCGTAAAAGGCCTGAAGGTGACCGCTGGCGCGAAAGCAGCCATCGAAGCAGCTGGCGGCTCGGTAGCCTGAGTCAGCTAGCTTAATCGGAGCGAAAATTGGCAACGAACCAACAGCTTGCTAAATCCGCCGCCGCCGGCTTCCCATGGAACCGGCTGTGGTTTTTGCTGGGCGCTCTGGTGGTGTACCGTATCGGTGCACACATCCCTGTGCCGGGTGTCAACCCGGTAGAGCTGGCACGGTTGTTTGAAGGGCAGCAGAACGGCATCCTGGGCATGTTCAACATGTTCTCGGGTGGCGCGCTGTCGCGCTTCACGATCTTTGCCCTGGGCATTACTCCATACATTTCGGCCTCGATCATCATGCAGCTGGTGTCGATCGTGTCGCCGACCATGGAGGCGCTGAAAAAAGAAGGGGAAGCGGGGCGTCGCAAGATTACCCAGTACACCCGTTATGCAACTGTCGGTCTGGCACTGTTCCAGGCGTTCGGCATCGCGGTCGCGCTGGAATCCCAGCAAGGCCTGGTGATCGACCCTGGCATGGGCTTCCGCTTCGTCACCGTGGTGACGCTGCTGACCGGCACCATGTTCGTGATGTGGTTGGGCGAGCAGATTACCGAGCGTGGCCTTGGTAACGGCATCTCGATCATCATCTTCGCCGGTATTGCGGCAGGTCTGCCAAGCGCCTTGGGTGGTTTGTTCACCCAGGTCAGCAACAACCAGATCAACGCTTTCTCGGGGATCCTCATCGTGGTCCTGGTGGCAGCCGTCACCTATGCCGTGGTGTTCGTCGAACGTGGGCAGCGCAAGATCCTGGTCAACTACGCCAAACGTCAGGTCGGTAACAAGATCTACGGTGGGCAGACCAGCCACCTGCCGCTCAAGCTCAACATGGCAGGCGTAATCCCGCCGATCTTCGCTTCGTCGATTATCTTGTTCCCGGCTACCATCGTGGACTGGTTTTCGAAAGGTGCCGACAACAGCAATCCTGTGGTCGCGTTCCTGAAAGATCTGGCTGCGTCGATGGCTCCTGGTGAGCCAATCCATGCACTGCTGTACGCTGTGGCAATCGTATTCTTCTGCTTCTTCTACACCGCACTGGTGTTCAACAGCAAGGAGACTGCGGACAACTTGAAGAAGAGCGGGGCCTTTGTGCCAGGGATTCGTCCCGGTGAGCAGACAGCCCGTTACATCGACAAGATCCTGATGCGATTGACCCTGGCGGGCGCCGTGTACATTACCGCCGTGTGCTTGTTGCCGGAATTCATGCAAGCGCAGTGGAAGGTGTCGTTCTATTTTGGTGGTACTTCGCTGTTGATTATTGTGGTTGTGACCATGGACTTCATGGCTCAAGTGCAAAACTATGTGATGTCGCAGCAATATGAATCGCTGCTGCGCAAAGCTAACTTCAAGGGCGGACTTCCGACACGATAAATGGCAAAAGACGACGTAATTCAGATGCAGGGCGAGATCCTGGAGAACTTGCCCAACGCAACTTTTCGAGTAAAGCTGGAAAACGGCCACGTGGTACTCGGCCACATTTCGGGTAAAATGCGCATGAACTACATCCGCATTCTCCCTGGCGACAAGGTCACGGTTGAATTGACGCCGTACGACCTGAGCCGGGCCCGTATTGTGTTCCGGACAAAGTAATTAATTAAGCAATTTCGAACATAAGAGAGTGCAATCATGAAAGTTAACGCTTCAGTTAAGCGCATCTGCCGCAACTGCAAGATCATCAAGCGCAAGGGCGTGGTCCGCGTAATCTGCGTGGAAGCTCGTCACAAGCAGCGTCAAGGTTAATTCGAGGGAATAACGAATGGCACGTATTGCAGGGGTTAACATCCCAAATCATAAGCACACCGTTATCGGCCTGACCGAGATCTACGGTATCGGCCGTCCTCGTTCGCAGTTCATCTGCGCACAAGCCGGCGTTGCAACCAACAAGAAGGTCAAGGACCTGGACGACAGCGAACTGGAAAAGCTGCGTGAAGAAATCGGCAAGTTCATCGTGGAAGGCGACCTGCGCCGCGAACTGTCGATGAACATCAAGCGTCTGATGGACCTGGGCTGCTACCGTGGTCTGCGTCACCGTAAGGGCCTGCCGGTCCGCGGTCAGCGCACCCGCACCAATGCACGTACCCGCAAGGGCCCGCGCAAAGCCGCTCAATCGCTGAAGAAATAATCTAGGGAACTACTATGGCTAAGCAACAAAGCTCCGCAGCAGCCGCTCGCGTACGCAAGAAAGTCAAGAAGAACGTCGCTGAAGGTATCGCACACGTTCACGCTTCCTTCAACAACACCATCATCACCATCACCGACCGCCAGGGCAACGCTCTGTCGTGGGCGACCTCCGGTGGTGCCGGCTTCAAGGGTTCGCGCAAGTCGACCCCGTTCGCAGCGCAGGTTGCTGCTGAAGCCGCTGGTAAAGTGGCGCAGGAATGCGGCGTGAAGAACCTGGAAGTGCGCATCAAGGGCCCTGGTCCTGGCCGCGAATCCGCTGTTCGCGCACTGAACAACCTGGGCATCAAGATCACCGAGATCCAGGACGTGACCCCAGTGCCGCACAACGGCTGCCGTCCTCCAAAGCGTCGTCGTATCTAATATCAGTCTGACATTGGCCGGTTCGGTGTGGGCCGGCCACCGTCTTCTGAAGTCAAAATCGCTGGAACAGTGAACCGGAAACGGTTATACTGTCCGGCTATTTTTGCCTTTCCGCGCCGCTTTTTGTGGCTGGACTGGCAATGTTGAGCCACCGCCTGCGCTGAAAGTGAGCCAGGCTAGCGCCTAACCGCATTCCGATGCGGCTGGGGCGTCATTTATCATTCAAAGGAAATTACCGTGGCACGTTATATCGGACCAAAAGCAAAACTGTCCCGCCGTGAAGGCACCGACCTGTTCCTGAAGAGCGCACGCCGCTCCCTGGATTCCAAGTGCAAACTGGACGTCAAGCCAGGCCAGCACGGCGTGAAATCCGGCGCCCGCACCTCCGACTACGGCAACCAGCTGCGCGAAAAGCAGAAGGTCAAGCGTATGTACGGCGTGCTGGAACGCCAGTTCCGCCGCTATTTCGCTGAAGCTGAGCGCCGCAAGGGCCCAACCGGCGAAACCCTGCTGTCCCTGCTGGAATCCCGCCTGGACAACGTTGCTTACCGCATGGGCTTCGGCTCGACCCGCGCTGAAGCGCGTCAGCTGGTTTCCCACAAAGCCTTCACCGTGAACGGCAACGTGGTGAACATTCCTTCGTACAACGTGAAGACCGGCGACGTGATCGCCGTGCGCGAAAAGTCGAAGAAGCAGACCCGTATCGTTGAAGCCCTGTCGCTGGCTGAACAAGTCGGCATGCCGGCTTGGGTGTCGGTCGACTCCAAGAAAATGGAAGGTACCTTCAAGTCCCTGCCAGAGCGCAACGAAATCGCTGCCGACGTCAACGAATCGCTGATCGTCGAACTGTATTCCCGTTAATCTCGGGTGCTGTACCAAGGCGGGACGCGGTCCCGCCTTTTCCATTTAATGCCATCAGCCTTATCGGTGTAACGAGCCGAGGGTAATGAAAAGGACATTTACATGCAAAATAGCTTGTTGAAACCACGTATTATCGATGTTGAAGCCCTGGGCCACGGTCACGCCAAAGTCGTGATGGAGCCATTCGAGCGCGGCTACGGCCACACTCTGGGCAACGCGCTGCGCCGCGTGCTGCTGTCTTCGATGACCGGCTTTGCGCCGACCGAAGTCACCATCGCCGGTGTCGTTCACGAGTACTCCTCGCTGGACGGCGTGCAGGAAGACGTGGTGGACCTGCTGCTGAACCTGAAGGGCGTCGTGTTCAAGGTGCACAACCGTGACTCCGTGACCCTGACCCTGAAGAAGGAAGGCGAAGGCCCAGTGATGGCGTCGGACATCGACCTGCCACACGACGTGGAACTGATCAACCCGGACCACGTGATCGCCAACCTGACCGCTGGCGGCAAGCTGGACATGCAGATCAAGGTCGAAAAAGGCCGCGGCTACGTTCCTGGCAACGTGCGCCGCCTGTCGGAAGACGCCAACAAGACCATCGGCCGCATCATCCTGGACGCTTCGTTCTCGCCAGTGCGCCGCGTTTCCTACGCTGTCGAATCGGCACGTGTGGAACAGCGTACCGACCTGGACAAGCTGATCATCAACATTGAAACCAATGGCGTGATCACCCCGGAAGAAGCGATCCGCCAGTCGGCCCGCGTGCTGGTCGACCAGCTGAACGTGTTTGCTGCCCTGGAAGGCACCGAAACCACCGCTGAAGCGCCATCCCGCGCGCCAATGGTCGATCCGATCCTGCTGCGTCCAGTGGACGACCTGGAACTGACCGTGCGTTCGGCCAACTGCCTGAAGGCAGAAAACATCTACTACATCGGCGACCTGATCCAGCGCACCGAAAACGAGCTGCTGAAGACCCCGAACCTGGGCCGCAAGTCGCTGAACGAAATCAAGGAAGTGCTGGCATCGCGCGGCCTGACCTTGGGCATGAAGCTGGAAAACTGGCCGCCTGCCGGCCTGGAGAAGTAATAACTGACAGATTGGGTGACAGTGCTGGACATCGCGCAGCGATGTTCTGCCCTGTCACCAACTGATTTGCAGTACCCGTCCGCTGCGTTGTGCAGTAGACGTTTTAACTTGATAACCGGACCGCGCCACGGCTTGCCAAGGCGATCGAAGATCTCGGATTTAAACATTATCGAAAGGAAGTACCATGCGTCACCGTCACGGCCTCCGTAAACTGAACCGTACCTCGTCCCACCGTCTGGCAATGCTGCGCAACATGACTGTTTCGCTGCTGCGTCACGAAGCGATCAAGACCACCTTGCCAAAGGCCAAGGAACTGCGTCGCGTTGTGGAACCAATCCTGACCCTGGGCAAGACCGACACCCTGGCCAACAAGCGTCTGGCTTTCTCCCGTCTGCGCGACCGCGAGATGGTTCTGAAGCTGTTCGCTGAACTGGGCCCACGCTACGCCAACCGCAACGGCGGCTACCTGCGTATCCTGAAAATGGGTTTCCGTCATGGCGACAACGCGCCAATGGCTTTCATTGAGCTGGTGGACCGTCCAGAAGTCAGCTCCGCTGACGAGGCACCAACCGCTGAGTAATCTCAGTCAGGTTTATTGAAAAGCCGGGCATTGCCCGGCTTTTTTTCTGCCCCGCTGAAAGCAGCTTAAAGCAGCGTTAAGCCGCCCGGTGTACCATGGGCGTGCCCGATCGATTCACCGTTCAAGACCATGCACCGACCAGCGTCCTCATTCAAGGCGTGGCTGTTTGCCGCGCTCTCGCTCCTTGTTCTCCTGTTTGCCGGCGCGGCGCGGGCCAGCGAAGAATTCCTCGATCCGCAAGTTGCCTTCAAATTTTCCGCCAAGGTGGTGGAGGGCAAAGCCATCGCGGTGACCTATGAGATCGCCGACGGCTACTACATGTACCGCGAACGCTTCAAGTTCGTTGCCGATGGCGCCACATTGGGCGAGCCGCAAATCCCGCCGGGCAAGGTGAAATACGATGAAACCTTTGCCAAGAACGTGGAGACCTACCGCCACCAGGTGACGATCGTGATCCCGGTGCAGGCACCCGGGCCGTTTACCCTCAAGGCCACCAGCCAGGGCTGCTCGGACAAGGGCCTGTGCTATTCGCCGATGGAGTCGTCGGCGCGCCTGATGGTGGTTGGCGGCAGCGTCTCGAACAGCGGCGGCGTGTTCGGTATCGGCGCAAGGCAGGAGGCCGCAACGGGTGCGCAAAGCGTGCCGGGCGCCGTCTCGCTGGCGGGTGTTGACCTAGCGCCGGCGGGCGCGGTCGTGGGCGGCCCGGCCGCGGCTGGCGACGGCGGCGCCATGCCGGTCGGCGCGGCGGCAGGCGAAAGCGAAATGGGCAAGATCGAATCGGCCTTGAAGGGCGGCAGCCTGCTGGTCATCGCGCCGCTGTTCATCCTGCTGGGCCTGGGCCTGTCATTCACGCCCTGTGTGCTGCCGATGGTCCCGATCCTGTCCTCGATCATCGTTGGCGACGGCTCTTCCGGCAATCGCTCGCGCGGCTTGGTGCTGTCGGTCAGCTACTCGCTTGGCATGGCGATCGTGTACACCGCGCTTGGCGTTGCGGCCGGCCTGATCGGCCAGGGCCTTTCGGCAGCGTTGCAAAACCCCTGGGTGCTGGGCGCCTTTGGCCTGCTGATGGCGGGCATGGCCCTTTCCATGTTCGGCGTCTATGACCTGCAGATGCCAGCCTCGATGCAATCGCGGCTGGCCGGAGCCTCAAACCGCCAGTCGGGCGGCAAGCTGGCCGGCGTGTTCGCCATGGGCGCCATCTCGGCCCTGATTGTCGGCCCCTGCGTCGCAGCTCCGCTGGCCGGTGCCCTGGTGTACATCAGCCAGACCCGCGACGTGGTGGTCGGCGGCAGCGCGCTGTTCTCGATGGCAGTTGGCATGAGCATTCCTCTGTTGCTGGTCGGCATCTCGGCCGGCGCTCTGGTGCCACGCGCCGGGATCTGGATGCAGGCCGTGAAACGCTTCTTCGGTGTGCTGATGCTGGCAATGGCCCTGTGGCTGGTTGCGCCCGTATTGCCGGGCAAGCTGCAGATGATCGGCTGGGCCATCCTGGGCGTGGGTTACGCCTTTTTCCTGCTGACCCATGAGCGCGGCAGCTGGCTGCCCAAGGTGATCGCAGCCTTCTTTGCGGTCTTCGGCCTGGTCCAGGTTGCCGGACTGGCGACCGGCAGCGCCGATCCGCTGCACCCGATCGAAAGGCTGGCCGGCCGCGCTGACCGCCACCTGCAATTCACCCGCATCAAGACGGTGGCCGAGCTGGATGCTGTGCTGGCGCAGACCGGTGGCAAGACCGTGCTGCTGGACTTCTACGCCGACTGGTGCGTGTCGTGCAAGGAAATGGAGAAGCTGACCTTTGTCGACCCGGTGGTCCAGCAGAAACTGGCCAACACGATCCTGCTGCAAGTGGACGTGACGGAAAATAATGAGGCCGATAAAGCCATGCTGCAGCGCTTCACCTTATTCGGCCCGCCCGGCATTATCATGTTCAACGCCGCAGGGCAGGAAATTCCCGATTCGCGGGTCATTGGGTTCCAGAATACCGAGAAATTCCTGCGGTCGCTGCAAAAGCTGAACTAAAGAAATGGGCGCCGTGTGCGCCCATTTTCTTTAGCCGTGATGGTGCATCATGCGCCGATGATGGCGATGGCCGAAACGGCCGCCTTTCTCGTCAAAGATTTTTTGCTGCTCCGGCGTCAGCGCCGCGTAAAAAGTTTTCGTCGCTGCCAGGTTGCTTTCCATGCGGGCCACGCGGGCCTTCGCCATTTCAATCCGCTTTTCCATGCGTTCCGGCGCCGGCATATTCTTGAACGAGGCGCGATCGAACTGGCCGCGCTGCGGCATATTCGACTTCAGCGCCGACAAATAAGCCTGCCATGCCCCTTCCTGGGCCGGGGTAATCTTCAGCGTTTCATGCATGCGCTTGGCGCGCGCATCCATACGCTCCTGCATCTTTACCGGATCGAACTTGGTAGCCGCATAGTGATGCTGCGCAGCCTCTTGCGCGATGGCCGGCAAAGACGCCGCGCCAAGGCCCAGAACCGCTGCGCCGATGACGAATGCTTTATGCAAGGTTTTCATCATTAATCCCTTCAGAAATAAATTTATGAAAATGTGCACTCGCACTGCACATGGAAGCATCTTCCATTTTTCCTGTTTCGGCGAAGTGTCCCGGAGCAAGCACTTTGTATCCAGTTGTTGCACTTTGATTGCATTACGGCAATGTTGTTGGTTTTTCGTTTAACGGTGGCCGTGAGGATTGCATGCGTAATGGTTGGCTGGGAATGGCAGTAGCCGGGATGATCGCCGGATGTGGCGGCGGGGCGGCTCGGGCAGCGGAAACGATTCGGCCCAGTTGCCAGTCGGCTCCAAGACCTATGTGGCAGCCAGCGCAACTGTGGGCGGCTATTTCACTTGGGAGCGTTCGACGCGTGAGCAGGATTCCGGCGCCGAGTCCTACGATTACAACACCAAATATTTCCGCAGCGTGGGAGCCGATGGCGCAGCAACGGCCGACTACTTGAACGATTACGCCAATGGCCCGGATGACGCCCTGGTCTGTGGATCGAGCACGTCTTCGGCGGATTTTGACAGCCTTGGCCGTTGGCTCCGCTCCAGCTTCGGCGCGTGCGCCCAGACAGCGGATCGGCCTTTCCATATGGCGGCGCCAATCTACCATGGCAGTCGGCATGAGTTGGCAGCACACCGGCGTCGTGGAGGACAAATGTTCGCTTCACCCTGCGACGCAAACTGCGATCACATTGCAGGGCAATGTTTTCGCCATTGAGCAGGTCACCGTGCCGGCAGGAAGCTTTACGACCCACAAAATGAGCCGCAACGAAACGCTTGAAGATGGGAACTTCCACAAGGTCTCCGACCGCACTTGCTGGTGGGAGCCTGAACTGGGGATCGATGTCAAATGCGTCACTAGCGCGACAGTGACCAACAAGGCCAGCGGTAGCAAGCGGTCCGTGGTGCAGACCGAAGTGCTGGGGAGCTATTCCAAGCAAAAGCTGGCACGATAATCGGACACCGTGCTGCGCTTCATCGGCAACTGGAAAGGCCGTCTTGAAGGCACTGCGCTTGGCCAGAACGTGGCGGGTACTTGCACCTTGGCGATCGACTGGGAGGGCGACATCAGTGGCGGCTGCTTCGGCAACAACGTGGCATTCAACGTCACTGGCAAAGTAAACGCTTACGGCGGGCTGTGGATCACGGCGGCAAGTGCCGGCAATGACCTCCCGTGGTTCACCGGTAAGCTTGATAGCCTGCAGCAGATGCGTGGTACCTGGAGCGTTTCGGCTGTCGGTAAGGGCACCTGGACCATCATCCAGGACTGATGGCGGAGTTTTGTAACGTCATGTTTCGACAAGCAATATCTAAACATGGCGATACAAACTGTCTACCCGCAGTCGGCATTGCAAGGGATAATTGGATGCATGGAAAATGCCGCCACTATCCTCATCGTCGATGACGACCGCGATATCCGCACCCTGCTGCAGGATTACCTGGAGACCAACGGTTACCGCACCCATGGCGCCGGCGACGGCGCTGCCATGTGGAAGCTGCTCGACAACACCAAGCCCGACCTGATCGTGCTGGACCTGAACCTGCCGGGTGAAGATGGCCTGACCCTGTGCCGCAAGCTGCGCGCCCACTCGACCCTGCCAGTCATCATGCTGACGGCCCGCAGCGAGCCGCTCGACCGCATTCTCGGCCTGGAGATGGGCGCTGACGATTACCTGCCGAAACCCTTCGAACCGCGCGAGCTGCTGGCCCGCATCCGCAGCGTGCTGCGCCGAAGCACCAGCACGGCTGCCAGCGGCGTCGAGAAAGCCAGCCGCATCCGCTTTTCAAACTGGGTGCTGGACCTGACCGCGCGCCACCTGGTCAACCCGCAGGGCACGGTCATCATGCTGTCCGGCGCCGAATTCCGCTTGCTCAAGGTCTTCCTCGAGCACCCGAACCGCGTGCTGAACCGCGACCAGTTGCTGAACCTGACCCAGGGCCGCGATGCCGATCCGTTTGACCGCTCGATCGATATCCAGATCAGCCGCCTGCGCCAGAAGCTGGGCGAAGATGCGCGCCTGCCGCAAATCATCAAAACGGTGCGCAATGGCGGTTACGTGCTGGCAGGTACGGTGGCCGTGGAGCCTGACTGATGAAAGCGTTTTTCAGGGGCATGACGGGCCGGGTCTTCCTGGTCCTGATGCTGGGCATCCTTGCCTCTGCCGCGCTGACCCAGTACCTTGCCGTCAATGAACGCCAGCGCACCCTGCAGCGCTACCGCGATTTCTTTGCCCTCGAGCGTGCCGAGCAAATCATTTCAACCGCCGTCGTGGTGCTGCCCGAATCGCGCAACCAATACCTGCGCGTGGCCAGCATGGGAGCGATCAAGCTCGAGGTACTGGGCGACCTGAGCGGCATCAATCGCGAAATGAGCGAGTTCGGCGCCACCCTGGCCAACCGCCTCGGCAAGGACTACGTCCTGCAATCGCTGCTCGAGCGTCCGGATGCCTGCGAGCGCCCAACGCCCGCCTATACCGCTTTCTCCGTGTTCGGCGCCGGCACCGGCACCTGGCGCGGCACCTGTGAATCGCTGGCTGTGACCATGCCCGACGGCCAGCACCTGAAATTGTCCATCCTGCCGCCGCGCCAGCCGGCGCCGACAGGCACCAATGAATATGCCGCTTTTGCTCCCTTCCTGCTCAGCATTGCCGTGCTGGCCTACCTGGTGGCCCGCATGACGATGGGTCCGCTGAAAAAACTGGCCGTGGCCGCCAAGAACCTCGGTAACGACATCAACCATGCGCCGATCAAGCTGGGCGGCGCGACGGAAATCCGCACCGCCTCGGCCGCCTTCAACGCCATGCAGGCGCGCATCCGCCAGCACATCGCCCAGCGCACCGAAATGCTGGCCGCCATCACGCACGACCTGCAGACCCCGCTGACCCGCATGCGCCTGCGCCTGGAAAAAGTGCAAGACCCTGAACTGCAGGGCAAGCTGCTGGAAGACCTGTCGGCCATGCAGCAAATGGTGAAGGAAGGGCTGGACCTGGCGCGCAGCATGGACACCACCGAAGCGATGCAGCGCGTCGACCTCGACGCCCTGCTGGACAGCGTTTGCGCCGATGCCGTCGATGCCGGCCAGGAAGTGGACCTGAAGGGCCGCGCAGCCATGGACTTGATGGGGCGCCCGCTCGACATCCGGCGCTGCCTGGTGAACCTGATCGACAACGCCGTCAAGTACGGCCAGCGCGCCCATGTCACGGTGGAACGGGAAGCCGGCGCCGCGCGCGTGCGCATCCGCGACGAAGGCCCGGGCATCCCGGCCGGCCAACTGGCCCAGGTGTTCGAACCGTTCTACCGCCTGGAAACCTCGCGCAACCGGTCCTCCGGCGGCACCGGCCTCGGCCTGACGATTGCGCGCAATATCGCTGAACAGCATGGCGCCAGCCTGAGCCTGGCCAACCACGCGAGCGGCGGCCTGGAAGCCACCCTCGTGTTCCCGGAATTTTATGCAGGAAAGTAGTTAGACCTCACATGAAGAAGAAAACTTTGGCAGTAGTGGTGGGCCTGGCCGTGGCGATGGGCGGCGGCGCCTGGTATGCGAGCAAGGACCCGGCCGGGCAGGGCGCCGCGCAAGTGCAAGGCAGTGGCGGCAAGGGACGGGGCGAACAGGGGCCGACCACGGTCAATGTGGTGGCGCCGCAGCGCCAGGACGTGCCGGTCGCGCTGTCGGCCAACGGCACCGTGAGCCCGATTTCTACTGTCGACCTGCACCCGCAAACCACCAGCACCATCGTCAAGGTGCATGTGAAAGAAGGCCAGTTCGTGAAGCAGGACGAGCTGATGTTCTCGCTCGACGCCCGCACCGAGGCCGCCAATGTCGAGAAGGCCGATGCGCAGGTGGCGAAAGACCGCGCCACCCTGGCCGACCTGGAGCGCCAGTACAAGCGGGCGCAGGAACTGCGCGCCCAGAACTTCCTGGCCCAGAGCGCGGTCGATACCCTGAAGAGCCAGGTGGAATCGAGCCGCGCCACGCTGCAAGCCGATATCGCCGTGGCCCGCGCCAGCAAGGTCGACCAGAGCTTCACCCAGATCCGCTCGCCGCTGAGCGGCCGTGTCGGCGCCATCAATGTCTACCCGGGCAGCCTGGTGCAGCTCAGCACGTCGCTGACCACGGTGACCCAGCTCAACCCGATCAACGTCGCCTTCACCGTGCCGGAATCGAGCCTGGCGGCCCTGCTCGATGCCCAGCGCGCCGGCAAGGTGGCGGTGCAAGCCTTCCAGAACAATTCGGACAAGCCGATCAACGGCCAGCTCAGCTTTGTCGACAATACCGTCGACCCGGTGGCCGGCGTGATCCGCGTCAAGGCCGTGTTCGACAATGCCGACACCCGCCTGTGGCCGGGCCAGTACGTCAACACGCGGCTGACGGTGGCCACGCTGAAAGACGCCCTGGTTGTCCCGCAGAACGCTATTATTACCAATACCAAAGGCACCTTTGTGTACACCGTTGCACCTGACCAGACGGCCAGGGTGGTCAATGTACAACGCATCCACGGCTTCGGCGCCCTGGCCGCTGTCAGCGGCCTGAACGGCGATGAAAAGATCATCGTCGAAGGCAAGCAGAACCTGCGCCCGGGCGGCAAAGTGCGCCTCGCCGAACCTGCAGTCGCCCACACCGGCAAGGCCCACAAGAAGGGTAAGGCAGAATGAACCTTTCCGAGCTGAGTATCCGGCGCCCCGTCATGGTGGTGCTGCTCTCGCTGAGCCTGATCCTGGCCGGCGTGCTGGCCTATGTCCACATCCCCGTCGCAGCACTGCCGAGCTACAACACCCCGGTCATCAATGTCAGCGCCGACCTGCCGGGCGCATCGCCGGAAACCATGGCATCGTCGGTCGCGCTGCCGCTGGAAAAACAGTTCTCGACCATCGGCGGCCTGTCGATGATCACTTCCACCAGCACGCTCGGCAATACCTCGCTGACGCTGGAATTCGATCCGTCGATCAACGTCAATGAAGCGGCGGTCGACGTGCAGGCGGCGCTGCTGCGCGCCCAACGCTCGCTGCCGCAGGAAATGACGGACCTGCCGTCTTACCGCAAGGTCAATCCGGCCGACGCGCCGGTGCTGTTCGCCACCATGACCTCGCCGTCGCTGAGCCTGTCGGAGCTCAACGATTACGCGGAAAACCTGGTGGCGCCCAACTTGTCCACCTTGCCCGGCGTGGCCCAGGTCTCGGTCAATGGCCAGAAACGCTTTGCCGTACGCGTGCGCGCCAAGCCGGACCTGATGAACTCGCGCAACCTGACGCTGGACGAGCTGCAGGCTGCCATCAAGGCCGCCAACGCCAACACCCCGCTCGGCACCATCGATGGCCCAAGCCAGACCCTGACCATCCAGGGCAATGCGCAGCTGATGCGCGCGGCCGATTTTGCCGACCTGATCATCGCCACCCGCAACGGCCAGCCGGTGCGCCTGAAGGAAGTGGCAACGGTGGAAGACAGCTACCAGTCGATCAAGGCGGCCGGCAGCTATAACGGCGAACGCGCCATCGTGCTGCTGGTGCAACGCCAGCCGGACGCCAACACCGTGCAGGTGGTCGATGCGGTGCGCAAGCTGCTGCCGCGCTTCCGCGCCCAGTTGCCGGAATCGGTCTCGATCAACCTGGTCAACGACCGTTCGGTTTCGATCCGCGAAGCGATCCACGACGTGAACCTGACGCTGGCGCTGACCGTGGTGCTGGTGGTGCTGGTGATCTTCCTGTTCCTGCGCCGCCTCGCTGCCACCTTCATCCCGGCCGTTACGATGCCGATCTCGCTGCTTGGCGCATTGTCGCTGCTGTATGCGCTGGGCTACAGCCTGGACAACGTCTCCCTGCTCGGCATCACGCTGGCGGTCGGCCTGGTGGTCGACGATGCGATCGTGGTGCTGGAGAACATCGTGCGCCATATCGAGCTGGGCAAGAAGCCCTTGCAGGCGGCCCTGGTTGGCTCGAAAGAGATGGGCTTCACCATCGTGTCGATTTCGATTTCGCTGGTGGCGGTGTTCATCCCGATCTTCTTCATGCCGGGCGTGATGGGCCTGATGTTCCACGAGTTCGCGGTGGTGGTCGGCCTGTCGGTGCTGGTGTCGGCGATCGTTTCGCTGACCCTGGTGCCAATGCTCGCTTCGCGCTTCATGCCGGCCGATGCGCACGAAACGTCGGGCGACGATACCTTCATCGGCCGCCACTTCGAGCGCGCCTTCCATGCCACGCGCGATGCGTATGCGCGCACGCTGGACCTGGCCTTGCACCACCGCTTCGTGGTGCTGGGCATCGCCTTTGGCACCTTCGCGCTGACCGCCTGGCTCTACATCGCGATCCCGAAGGGCTTCTTCCCTGAGGAGGACCTGGGCCAGATCCGCGTGAATACCGAGGCGTCGGAAGATATTTCCACCTCCGCCATGCTGGAGCTGCAGGAAAAAGTGGCCGCAGCCATCCAGGCCGACCCGAACGTCAAGGACGTGACCTCATTCACCGGCGGCGGCAATACCGGCCGCATGTTCCTGGTGCTGAAACCGCGCTCGGAACGCAAGAAAATGCCCGAAGTGCTGGATAGCCTGCGCAAGGCGACGAAGCAGATCGCCGGCATCCAGGTCTACCTGAGCCCGGTGCAGAACCTGCAGCTCGGCGGCCGGCCGTCGAAGAGCCGCTACCAGTACACGCTGCAATCGGTCAGCCCGGATGCGCTGAATGACTGGGCCGGCAAGTTCCTCGACCAGATGCGCGCCGATACCGATTTCCGCGATGTGACCAGCGATTCGCAGAACCGGGGCCTGCAGGCGCAACTGAAGATCGACCGCGACAAGGCCAATATGCTGGGCGTCAAGCTGGCCGATGTGCGCACCGCGCTCTACCTGGCTTTCGGCGAGCGCCAGGTATCGACCATCTACTCCTCGGCGGCCAGCTACTTCGTGATCCTGGAGGCCGCCACCGAAGACCGCCAGTTCGACGACGCGCTGACCAAGCTGTCGGTGCGCAACAGCAGCGGCCAGCTGGTGCAGCTCGCCAGCTTTGCCAGCGTCGAACGTACCGTGGGGCCGACCTCGGTCAACCACCAGGGCCAGCTGCAAGCCATCACGATTTCCTTCAACCTGGCGCCGGACGTGCCTCTCGGCAATGCCACTGCCAAGATCGAAAAGATGGGCCTGCAGATGGGCTTGCCGGCCTCGATCATTACCAGTTATGGCGGCGATGCGGCGGTGTTCCAGGATTCGCAGAGCAGCCAGCTGATCCTGATCGTGGCGGCATTGGGCGTGATCTACGTGCTGCTGGGTGTGCTGTATGAAAGTTATATCCACCCGCTGACCATCCTGGCCGGCCTGCCCTCGGCCGCCGTGGGGGCGCTGCTCACGCTGTGGATGTTCAAGATGGACCTGACCATGATCGCCATCATCGGCATTCTGATGCTGATCGGTATCGTGAAGAAGAACGCCATCATGATGATCGACTTCGCCCTGGTGGCGCAGCGGGAGGAGGGCAAGGCGCCGCAGGATGCGATCCGCGAAGCCTGCATCCTGCGCTTCCGCCCGATCATGATGACCACCTTGGCGGCCCTGATGGGCGCCTTGCCGATCGCCCTTGGCCTGGGCGCCGGCGCCGAGCTGCGCCAGCCGCTGGGCCTGGCGGTGATCGGCGGCCTGGTCTTCTCGCAGGTCATTACCCTTTATATAACACCGGTAATCTACCTGTTCCTGGACAAGTATTCCGGCAGCGGTCCCATGAAAGATGCGGACCTGGATGACGGTTCTGCAACGGAAGCCGCGCAGCCGCTCGAGCTCAGGGCCTTCAAAGCGGCCAAACACTGATAATATGCGGGGCGGCGCTTACAACCTGTAACATTCGTCAAGGGCGAAAGTCGGTAAGCTGCCACCCCAGCACCTTCAGTAAAAAGCCATTATCTTGCACCAATACACCCATTCCCATGCCGAACTTGCGGCCCACGACGGGCATACCTGCCCGACCTGTGGCCAGCCGTGGCCGCAGGATAAGGTGCCCGAATATGGTGCAAGCAAGCCTAACCGCTGGGGGATCGCCTTTACCATCGGGCTGCATGTGCTGGTGGTGCTCATCTATTTCATCAAGCCCAAGGAAAAGGTCGACCTGACCCCACCGCCCAAGGCGGGCGAAATGGTCTATATCACCCCGGGCAAACCGGCCCCGCAGCCCAAGCCGCAGCCGAAGGCAAAGCCGAAACCGGCCAAGGAAACCCCGCGCGCGGCGCGCGCCTACCTGCCGCCGAACAAGAACGCGATCACCGAAGTGATCAAGCCGCAGGAAAAAATCGTGCCGCCCGAACAGGCCAAGCTGACGCCGGTGCCCGATACCGCGCCCGACATGGCCGCCCTGATCGAACAGCGCCGCCGTGCGCGCCAGGGCGACGCGCCGCAGCCGGCCCAGGAAGAAGATGCCGGCGCTACCGGCAAGGCGCGCGCCCTGGCCAACATCATGGGCGCCCAGGGACGCAACGCGAATGGCGAACGCAACGATACCGGCGGCGTGTTCCAGATCGTCAACCAGACCTTCAATGGCGCCGACATCAAGTTCCGCGGCTTCAGCAGCAACTTCAAGCGCCAGTGGCAGCAACAGGTCCACGTTGACCAGGGCGCGGAAAAGGATATCGAGACGGCCATCGTCAAGAAGATGATCGAGATGATCCGCAAGGAAAAGCCGGGCGACTTCATCTGGGAATCGCACCGCCTCGGCCGCAACGTGCCAATGAGCGCACGCAAGGAAGACGAAAAGGAACTGCAGGCTTTCCTGCTGCTCGAGTTCTGGCCAAATTACGGCAAGCTGCGCTAGGCAATGGCGGTGTTGCCGATCGTGGCCAGCGCCATCGCTTTTGAGCGGGAACTGGCGCAAGCGCGTGCCGCCGGGGCGCGGCGGACTGCTGGCCGCCAAGGTGTTGTAGATTGTCAGGGCGATATGTAAAAAGCGCCAATTTCTTGATTCAGCCGAAGTTCTTGCAGCTATAATCGCGAAATTTGCCGATTGGAGCCGGAGTTTTCGCCGCGATGAACATCACCCTGATTTCCTTTGTTGTGCTGTACCTGCTGGGCACCCTGGCCCTCGGCGCATGGGCTGGTACCCGCATCAAGAATACGACCGACTTCGCGGTGGCCGGCCGCAGCCTGCCCCTGATCATGGTGATCACGACAACATTCGCGACCTGGTTTGGCGCGGAAACCGTGATGGGCATCCCTGCCAAGTTCGTGCAGGGCGGCCTGAACGCCATCGTGGAAGACCCGTTCGGCGCGGGCACCTGCCTGATCCTGGTCGGCATGTTCTTCGCGGCCCGCCTCTACAAGCTCAACCTGCTGACCATCGGCGATTTCTACCGCCAGCGCTACGGCAAGGGCATTGAAGTGTTCTGCTCGATTGCCATCATCATTTCCTACCTCGGCTGGGTAGCGGCGCAGATTACCGCCCTGGGCCTGGTATTTACCGTGCTGACCAACGGCGCCATGTCGGAAACGGCCGGCATGATTGTCGGCACCCTGGCCGTACTGGTCTATGTGGTGATCGGCGGCTTCCTGGCCGTGGCCTGGACCGACTTCATCCAGATGATCGTGCTGGTCGTGGGTCTGTCCATCATCGCCATCTTCTCGGCCGACCTGGCCGGCGGCACCGGCAAGGTGTTTGCGATGGCGACCGAAAAGGACTTGTGGAACTTCCTGCCGCCAGCCAGCTTCACCGATATCGCCTTCTTTGTCGGCGCGGCCGTGACCATGATGCTGGGCTCGATTCCGCAGCAGGACGTGTTCCAGCGCGTGATGTCGGCCAAGGATGCGCCGACTGCCCGTACCGGCGCCGTGATCGGCGGCGCCAGCTATATCGTGTTCGCCGCCGTGCCGATGTTCACCGTGGCCTGCGCCGTGATCGTGATGGGGGAGGGCGGCCTGGAAATGGCCAAGAACGATTACCAGCGTCTGTTGCCTACCTTCGTGCTGACCAAGATGCCGCTGCTAATGCAGATCCTGTTCTTCGGCGCGCTGCTGTCGGCGATCAAGTCGACTTCGTCGGCGACCTTGCTGGCGCCGTCGACCAGCTTTACCGAGAACATCCTGAAGAACCTGCGTCCCGGCATGTCCGACAAGCAGCAGCTGTTCGCGATGCGCGCCACCATCGTGGTGTTCGCGGCGACCGTCTTGGCGTACGCAATCGCCATGAAGGGTACCTCGATCTACGAGCTGGTGTCGACCGCCTACCAGGTGACCCTGGTGGCCGCCTTCGTGCCGCTGCTGATGGGCCTGTACTGGAAACGTGCAACCACGCAGGGCGCCATCCTGTCGGTCGCTTTCGGCATTGCCACCTGGGTCATCTTCTTCCCGCAGATCGGCGGCGAAGAGCTGGCGGCCAGCTTCCCTGGCCAGCTGGCCGGCTTGCTGGCGGCTTTCGTCGGCATGATCGCCGGCTCGCTGGCACCGCAAGTGCTGAAGAACCGCCACGACAGCGCACACCACATGCCCGCCTGAAAAATGGGGACGTACCCCATTTAATTGAAAAGGGCCGCTGTGAGCGGCCCTTGCTGTTACAGCCCCTTGAGCTTGCGGGCAATATCGAGCGCGAAGTAGGTCAGCACACCGTCGGCGCCGGCGCGCTTGAACGCCATCATCGATTCCATCATCACCTTGTCGTGATCGAGCCAGCCGTTCAGCGCAGCAGCCTTCAGCATGGCGTATTCGCCCGACACCTGGTAGGCGTAGGTCGGCACCTTGAACTCGTCTTTCACGCGGCGCACGATGTCCAGGTAGGGCATGCCTGGCTTGACCATCACCATGTCGGCGCCTTCGGCGATATCCAGCGCGACTTCGCGCAGGGCTTCGTCGGTGTTGGCCGGGTCCATCTGGTAGGTGAACTTGTCGGCCTTGCCCAGGGCTGCCGCGGAGCCGACCGCATCGCGGAACGGGCCGTAGAAGGCGGAAGCGTACTTCGCCGAGTAAGCCATGATACGGGTGTGGATCAGGCCCTGCTCTTCCAGTGCCTTGCGCATCACGCCGATGCGGCCGTCCATCATGTCGGACGGGCCGACGATGTCGACGCCGGCCTCGGCCTGTGTCAATGCCTGGCGCACCAGCATCTCGGTGGTCTCGTCGTTCAGGATCGAGCCCTTTTCATCGACGGTGCCGTCCTGGCCGTGGCTGGTGTACGGGTCCAGCGCCACGTCGGTCATGATGCCCAGCTCAGGGAAATTCTTTTTCAGCTCGCGCACCGCGCGCGGGATCAGGCCTTCCGGATTGGTGGCTTCCACGCCATCATTGGTCTTCAGCGACGGATCGATATTCGGGAACAGCGACAGTACAGGGATGCCCAGCTTCACGCATTCTTCGGCCACCTTCAGCAGGTTGTCGATCGAGATGCGGTCCACGCCCGGCATGGTGCTCACCGCATCGCGGCGGTTGGCGCCTTCCACCACGAAGACCGGGTAGATCAGGTCGTCAACGGTGACGGTGTTCTCGCGCATCAGGGCGCGCGAAAACGGGTCGCGGCGCATGCGGCGCATGCGGATGGCTGGAAAATCAGGAGTGATCATTCTTCGCTTTCATCAGGATTGGGCGCTTGGCTGCCTTCGGCGAGGCCGGCCAGCTCTTCGATCTTGGCGGTCGCTTCCTCGATGCCGATGCGCTTCAGCGCGGAAAACAGTTGCACGGTGAAGGGGAACCCTTCGCCGTCTTCATCGACGTAGCTGTCGAGCTTGGCTTTTGCCTGGCGCAGCACATTGATGGATTCATTGCGGTTGAGCTTGTCGGCCTTGGTCAGGATGCAGTGGATCGGCTTGCCGGTCGGGCCGAACCATTCGATCATTTGCACGTCGAGCTCGGTGAACGGGCGGCGCGCATCCATCATCAGCACCAGGGCTGCCAGTTGTTCGCGCTGCTGCACATAGTCGCCCAGCAGGCGCTGCCAGTGGTTCTTGGCGTCACCCGACACTTCCGCATAGCCGTAGCCCGGCAGATCGGCGATCAGGCACTGGATTTCATCCATCTTGACCGGGTCGTGGCGGTGCATCGCGACGTGGGCGCCGCCGACCGAGAAGAAGTTGATGTGCTGGGTGCGGCCCGGGGTCTTGGAGGCGAAAGCCAGCCCTTTCTGGTTGCACAGGATATTGATCGCGGTCGATTTGCCAGCATTGGAACGGCCCGCAAAGGCGATCTCTGGCACCGTCGTACGCGGCAGGTCGCGCAGATGGTTAACGGTAGTGAAAAAACGGGCTTGCCAGAGTTTGGACATGGGGAAAGCAACAAAAAGAGGGCAAAAATGCAGGAAAGCTATTGTACAATAAGGGGTTACGAATTGTTGCCATGCTATATTTGCCCAATTCTTATACTACTCATTATTTACTTCTGTCCCAAGGTGTCTGAATGAATCGTGCGTTTTCGCCATTTGTAAAATCCTTGTTCGTCGCAATGCTGGCCGTAAGCGGTGTGGCCTCCGCCAGCGAAGCGAAAGCCCCGGCAGCAGCAAAGGTTGACCCTGCCAAAGGCGCTACCCTGTACGCGGAAGGCGACAACGCGCGTGGCATCCCGGCCTGCGTATCCTGCCACGGCGCCAAGGGGGCATCGACCATCACCATCAACCCGAAACTGGGCGGCCAGGGTGAAGCCTATGTGTATAAGCAATTGGTGGCCTTCAGTGGCGACGCTCGCCCAGGCACCGTGATGACCGCATTTTCCAAGGCCCTGACCGACGAAGAGAAGAAGAATATCGCCGCCTACCTGGCAACCGAACCAGGCAAGGCCGGTGCTGCCAAGAACAAGGACACCGTGGAACTGGGCAAGAAGATCTACCGCGGCGGCATCGCTGAAAACCGCGTACCTGCCTGCGCTTCCTGTCACGGCCCTGCCGGCGGCGGCATGCCAGCCATGTACCCGCGCGTGGGCGGCCAACACCAGGACTATTCCGCTGCCACCCTGAAAGCCTTCAAGGCCGGCACCCGCAAGTCCAGCCCGGAAATGCAAACCATCGCTTCCCGTATGTCCGACAAGGAAATCGAAGCGGTTGCCGACTACATGGCCGGCTTGAAGTAATTGCAATGCACCGCCTGATGCAGGGCGGTTCTGGACATGAAAAGGGCGGCCGCGCAAGCAGGCTGCCCTTTTTTTGCGTATCCTCCTGACTTTTTCCCTGAGCAGCAATGAGCGACACCCCAAGCACTTCCGGCATCCAGCTTCGCAACCGGCGCGGCCCACTGGCAGAGACGGTCGAATTGCTGTCCTCGATGCGCTTTGCGATCGCACTGTTCGTGGTGATCATCTTCGCCGCGATCATCGGCACCATCGTACAGCAAAGCCAGCCGATGCCGAACTACATCAACCAGTTCGGCCCGTTCTGGTTCGAAGTGTTCAATAAGCTGGGCCTGTACGCGATTTACTCGTCGTGGTGGTTTGTTTCCATGTGCGCCTTGCTGGTGGTGTCGACCACGCTGTGCATCGTGCACAATACGCCGAAGATGCTGAAGGATATGCAAAGCTGGCGTGAAAAGGTGCGCGAAGCTTCGCTCAACAACTTCCACCACAAGACGCATTGGCAATCGCCGCTGTCGCGTGCTCAGCTTGCAGATCAGACCGCCCAGCGTCTGGGCCATGCCGGCTATGGCACCAAGGTCATCGAAAAAGACGGCGCCATCCTGGTGTCGGCCAAGCGCGGCGCGGGCAACAAGTTCGGCTACATCTTCGCCCATAGTTCGATTGTGATTATCCTGGTCGGCGGCATGCTCGATTCCGACTTGCCGATCCGTTTACAGCAATGGGTGTTCGGCAAGACCGCGTTCGGCGGTACCGGCCTGATTGCCGACATCCCGGCCCAGCACCGGCTCGGCGTGCACAACCCTACATACCGCGGCAATATCGCGCTGCCGGAAGGCACGGCCGGCAATACCGCCATCCTGCCGCGTCCAGACGGCGTGCTGCTGCAGGATTTGCCGTTCACCATCCAGCTCAAGAAATTCGATATCGATTTCTACAGCACCGGCATGCCGAAGCTGTTTGCCAGCCATGTGACGGTACGTTCCAACGCGACCGGCAAGACGGTCGATGCCGTGGTCGAAGTCAACAAGCCGCTGATCTTTGAAGGCGTGGCGATCTACCAGTCGTCCTTCGAAGACGGCGGCAGCAAGCTGAAGCTGCTCGGCCACCCGATGCAGGGCACCGGCACCGCCACCTTCGGCCTGAATGGCGAAGTCAACGGCACCACCAGGCTGAACGACGAGTACACCGTGGAGTGGAGCGATTTCCGTCCCTTCAACGTGGAAAACATCGCCGGCCAGGATGCACGCGCCGTCACCAAGGGCGAGAGCCTGAATGAATCCTTTGCGCGCAGCCTCGACAAGCAACTCGGTTCGGCCGCCAAGACCGCCCACAACAAGGACTTGAAGAACGTCGGCCCGTCAGTGCAGTACAAGCTGCGCGACAAGACCGGCCAGGCGCGCGAATACCAGAACTATATGCAGCCGGTGACCATTGAGGGCGATACCGTCTTCCTGGCCGGCGTGCGCGCCAATCCGTCCGACCCGTTCAGCTACCTGCGCATTCCGGCCGACGACGAGCACAGCGTGCGCGACTGGATGCGCCTGCGGGCAGCCCTGCAGGACCCGGCGCTGCGCCAGAAGGCCGCCGCCAGCTATGCGGCCCGCGCCATGCCGCAGTCGAAAGCTGGCGATGTCCTGCGTGGCCAGCTGGAAGCCTCCGCCCTGAAAGGCCTGGAAATCTTCGCCGGCGACACCAACGGCGCCGGCTTCTTCGCCATCAGCCGTTTCCTGGAGAAGGTTCCACCAGCCGAGCAGACCAAGGCTGCGGAAATCTTCCTGAAGATCCTGAATGGCTCGATGTGGGAACTGTGGCAGGCTGCCCGTGCCCAGGACGGCAAGCCGGCCGCCGCGCTGGACGAGGCCCACGGCCGCTTCCTGCAGTTGGCCACCAATGCCCTCTCGGACAGCTTCTTCTACGGCGCCCCGGTCTATCTGCAGCTCGATGAATTCACCCAAATCAAGGCTTCGGTGTTCCAGGTCACCCGTTCGCCGGGCAAGACCATCGTGTACCTCGGCTGCCTGCTGCTGGTGCTGGGCGTGTTCGCGATGTTCTACATTCGCGAGCGCCGCGTCTGGGTCTGGATCAAAGACGGCGAAGCTGGTGCCGAGGCCCTGATGGCCATGAGCACCCAGCGCAAGACGCTGGACTTCGAAAAGGAATTTAAGGAACTCAAGGAAAAACTTCCGCAATCGGCGTAAGCTGTTGCCAAGTTTTGGAGAATCGCAAATGGAAGCAACTCAAACGTATACCCAGCAACCCGGCTATTTCAAGCGCCTAAACGCGTTCGACTGGCTGTTTGCCCTGGCCCTGTGCACGGGCGCGCTGTATGCCTTCAACCGCTTCGGCGCCTACATGGATGTCTATGAAAAGGTCATCCTGCTGGCGTCCGCCCCCGTGTTTGCCGCGCTGGGCTGGTACTGGAAGCCGCTGCGCTGGCTGATGCCGCTGTCGTTTGCGCTGGCGCTGTTGGCGGTCAGCCTGTACGGCGGCGACCTGGCGGCGGCGGACAAGCGCTTCTTCCTCAAGTACATGCTGTCGAGCCAGTCGGCCATCCTGTGGATGAGCACGATGTTCGTCCTGTCCACCCTGTTCTACTGGGTCGGCCTGGTGGCCCGTTCCGATGTCGGCGGCGCCATCGGTTCCCGGCTGTGCTGGGCCGGCATCGTGCTGGGCCTGACCGGCATGCTGGTGCGCTGGTACGAGTCCTACCTGATTGGCACGGACGTCGGCCATATCCCGATCTCGAACCTGTATGAAGTGTTCATCCTGTTCTCGCTGATCACCGCGATGTTCTACCTGTACTACGAAGAACACTATAAAACCCGCACCCTGGGGCCCTTCGTGCTGCTGGTGATCTCGGCCGCCGTCGCCTTCCTGCTGTGGTACACCGTGGCGCGCGGCGCGGCGGAGATCCAGCCGCTGGTGCCGGCCCTGCAGAGCTGGTGGATGAAGATCCACGTGCCGGCCAACTTCATCGGCTACGGCACGTTCGCCTTGGCTGCCATGGTAGCCTCGGCCTACCTCTTGAAGTCGCACGGCATGCTGGTGGACCGCCTGCCGTCGCTGGATGTGCTGGACGACGTCATGTACAAGGCAATCTCGATCGGTTTTGCCTTCTTCACCATCGCCACCATCCTCGGGGCCCTGTGGGCGGCGGAAGCCTGGGGCGGCTACTGGTCCTGGGACCCGAAAGAAACCTGGGCGCTGATCGTCTGGCTGAACTATGCGGCCTGGCTGCATATGCGCCTCATGTCGGGCCTGCGCGGCCGCCCTGCGGCGTGGTGGGCCCTGGTCGGCCTGCTGATCACCACCTTCGCCTTCCTGGGCGTGAACATGTTCCTCTCCGGCCTGCATTCCTACGGCAAGCTTTAATATCGGCTTGAGCAAACTGGTGTAAGGTTTAGCTATTACCTTGCACCAGTTGGAGCCGACCATGTTGATTCTCCCTTCCGAAATCACGCCGCGCGAAGTCTTCGAATCGCGCCGCAAGTTCATTAAGCTGGCTGCGGCAGGCGCCATCCTCGGTCCTGAACTGGTGCAAGCGGCCAACCTGCCGTCCAAGCTCAATCCTGCCTACGCCGTGATGGAAAAGCAGACATCGCGCAAGGACGCCACCACCTACAACAACTTCTACGAATTCGGCACCGACAAATCCGACCCGGCCGAGAATGCGCACACGCTGCGCACGCGCCCGTGGACGGTGCAGATCGAAGGCGAGGTGAAAAGGCCGATGACGCTCGACATCGACAGCCTGCTCAAGCTGGCGCCGCTGGAAGAGCGCATCTATCGCCTGCGCTGCGTGGAAGGCTGGTCGATGGTGATTCCGTGGATCGGCTACTCCTTCTCGGAATTGATCAAGAAGGTCGAACCGACTGGCAATGCCAAGTTCGTCGAGTTCATCACCCTGGCTGACCACAAGCAGATGCCGGGTGTGCGCAGCCGCGTGCTCGATTGGCCCTATGTCGAGGGCTTGCGCATCGACGAAGCCAACCATCCGCTGGCCTTGCTTACGCTGGGCATGTACGGCGACGTGCTGCCGAACCAGAACGGCGCGCCGGTGCGCATGGTGGTGCCGTGGAAGTACGGCTTCAAATCCGCCAAGTCGATCGTCAAGATCCGCTTCGTGCGCGACATGCCGCGCACTTCCTGGAACAAGTCGGCGCCCAATGAATACGGCTTCTATTCGAACGTGAATCCGGAAGTGGACCACCCGCGCTGGTCGCAGGCGTCCGAACGCCGCATCGGCGAAGACGGGTTCTTCACCAAGAAGCGCAAGACGCTGATGTTCAACGGCTACCCGGAAGTCGCATCGCTATACACCGGCATGGACCTGAAGAAGTTCTACTGATGGCCTTTACTCCCACACCGCGCCAGCTGACGGCAATCAAGTGCATCGCCTTCGTGCTGGCGCTGGTGCCTTTCTTTGCCCTGGTCTACCTGGTGGCTACCGACCAGCTGGTCGAACCGCTGCAATACATCACGCGCAATACCGGCTCGTGGACCTTGTACTTCCTGTGCATCACGCTGGCGGTTACACCGCTGCGCCGTTTGTCGGGCTGGAACTGGCTGCTCAAGCTGCGCCGCATGATGGGCTTGTACGCTTTCTTCTACGCGCTGCTGCACTTCACCACCTTCCTGTGGTTCGACCATTTCTTCGACGTGCAGGAGATGCTGAAGGATGTCGTCAAGCGGCCCTTCATCACGGTCGGCTTCATCGCCTTCGTGCTGCTGCTGCCGCTGGCTGTGACCAGCACCAACGGCATGGTGCGCCGCCTTGGCGGCAAGCGCTGGCAGCTGCTGCACAAACTTGTGTACCTGATCGCGCCGCTGGGCATCCTGCACTTCTGGTGGATGCGGGCGGGTAAGCACGACTTCAACAAACCTATCCTGTTCGGTTTGATCGTGCTGGTGCTGCTCGGGATGCGTGTCTGGTGGGCGCGTGCTGCTAAAAGACCGGTAACCCTGGGTCAGACCCAAGGGTCTGACCCACGATGATCTTGCGGCTAGCGGGGATGGTTGTGCGTTTCCGATGGCTTAGCGGATAACGGATTCCAGCGCGAACAGGTCGGCTGGATTCTCGCGCTGGCGCACGACGTGGACTTTGCCGCCGTCGACGATCAGCTCCACGGCGCGGCCGCGGGTATTGTAGTTGGAGGCCATGGTCATGCCGTAGGCGCCGGCGGTCTTCATTACCAGCAGGTCGCCGGCTTTGACGCCGAGTTCGCGGTCGCGGGCCAGCCAGTCGCCCGATTCGCAGATCGGGCCGACCACGTCGAACATGGCGGCAGCGGCTTCGCTGCGCACCACCGGCTGCATGTCCATCCAGGCCTGGTACATCGCCGGGCGCGCCATATCGTTCATGGCTGCGTCGACGATGCAGAAATTCTTCTCTTCACCGTGCTTGATGAACTCCACGCGGGTCAGCAGCACACCGGCGTTGCCGACGATGGAGCGGCCGGGCTCGAAGATCACCTTGATCGGTGTACCGCCGTGCTTCTCGGCGCGCCAGGCGTCGATGCGTTTGAACAGGCGCGCCAGGTAGTCGCCCACCGGTACCGGTGCGCCGTCACCGTAGTCGATGCCCAGGCCGCCGCCGATATCCAGGTGGTGCAGGCGGATGCCTTCGGCGCCCAGCGCGTCGATCAGTTCAATCAGCTTGTCCAGCGCTTCCAGCAGCGGCGCGTCGTCCAGCAACTGCGAGCCGATGTGGCAGTCGATACCCGACACGTCCAGGTGCGGCAGCGTGGCGGCGGTGCGGTAGGTCTCCAGCGCGTCGTCGAAGGCGACGCCGAACTTGTTGGCTTTCAGGCCGGTGGCGATGTAAGGGTGGGTCTTGGCGTCCACGTTCGGGTTCACGCGCAGCGAGATGCGCGCTTTCTTGCCCATGCTGCCTGCCACTTCGTTCAGGCGGTGCAGTTCAGGAATCGATTCGACGTTGAAGCACAGGATGTCGTGTTCGAGCGCCAGGCGCATTTCTTCCACGCTCTTGCCGACGCCGGAGAAGATCACTTTCTTCGGATCGCCGCCGGCGGCGATCACGCGCAGCAGTTCGCCGCCCGACACGATGTCGAAGCCGGCGCCGCGGCGGGCCAGCAGGTCGAGGATGGCGAGGTTGGAGTTCGCCTTCATCGCATAGCACACCAGGGCATCGCGGCCGGTGCAGGCATTGGCGTAGGAATCGAAGTTCTCGGTCAGCTGGGATTTGGAGTAGACGTAGGCCGGGGTGCCGTACTGTTCTGCAATGCTATTGAGCGCAACGCCTTCGGCGTGCAGCACGCCATTCTGGTAGTCGAAGTGGGACATAAGCTTACTGTTGGGATGCTGGTGGTGTGGACGGAACCGGAGCCGCCGCTGGCGCCACGCCTGGTTTCGCCTCGGTGGCGGGCTTGGCGGGTCGCTTTGGCATGTAGAGTGGGCCGGTTTGGCCGCATCCGGCCAGCAGGGCTGCCATTGTAAGGACAGCAAGTGCGATTGGGGACTTCACGATTAAAATAGGGGCTTGATAGGAATCTTGGAGTGTAGCATGACCGAATCGGAATTTTTGGACCTGGCCGAGGCAACCCTGGACGCGATCGAGGCTTCCCTGGACCGCCTGTGCGAGCAGGATATGGTGGACGTGGAGTGCAGCCGCAGCGGCAATGTGCTGGAGATCGAGTTCGTCGGGAACGGGTCGAAGGTGATCATCAACTCGCAGGCGCCGATGCAGGAGCTGTGGGTGGCGGCGCGGTCGGGGGGCTTCCACTATCGCCAGGTGGAGGGCAAGTGGGTCGATACCCGCCGCGGTACGGAGCTGTTTACGGCGCTGTCGGAGATTGTGACGGAGCAGGGCGGGGCGCCGGTGGTGGTGGCGCCATAAAACCGGTCGTGCGGTGTCTGACCCGCAGGGTCAGACACCAGGCCTGCGGCCGCCGCGTATCGGTGTCTGACCCTGCGGGTCAGACACTGCACTGCCGGTTTTAGAACAGTTCGTTCTTGACCGCGTCCTTCTGCTTCTCCTCCGCCGGCGTACCGCGCGTCGCCCCTTCCAGGCTGTCGATCCCCACGCCCGGCGGATTCTCCGCATAATAGTACTCGCCATCCTGGGCAATGATGCCCTGCGGAATCGTCCTTTCCTCAACCGGAATACTCTTCAGCGCCTTGCCCATATAGCTGATCCAGATCGGCAGGGCCAGGCCGCCGCCGGTTTCCCTGTTGCCCAGGTTCTTCGGCTGGTCGAAGCCGATCCAGGCAATGCCCACCAGCTTGGACTGGTAACCGGCGAACCAGGCGTCGATCGAATCATTGGTGGTGCCGGTCTTGCCCGCGATGTCTGGACGCTTCAGCGACAGGGCGCGGGTCGCGGTGCCGAAACGCACCACGTCCTTCAGCATCGAATCCATCAGGAAGGCGTTGCGTTCATCGATCACGCGGTTCTTTTCGTCACCGGCCTTGTCCGGGTTGGCCTGCGACAGCACCTTGCCGGTGGAGTCGGTGACCTTGGCGATCAGGTATGGCGAGACCTTGTAGCCACCGTTGGCAAACACCGCGTAGGCGCCGGCCATCTGCATCGGGGTGACGCCGCCCGCGCCCAGGGCCAGCGTCAGGTATGGCGGGTTGCGCTCGGCATCAAAGCCGAAACGGGTGGTGTATTCCTGGCCGTACTTGGCGCCGATGCGGTGCAGGATGCGGATCGAGACCATGTTCTTCGACTTGGTCAGGCCGCGGCGCATGGTCATCGGGCCTTCATACTTGCCGTCGTAGTTCTTCGGCTCCCAGGCCTGGCCGCCGGTCTGGCCGGCGTCGAAGGAGATCGGGGCGTCGTTGATCATGGTGGCCGGCGACAGGCCGCGCTCGAGCGATGCGGAATAGATGAAGGGCTTGAACGAGGAACCCGGCTGGCGCCAGGCCTGGGTCACGTGGTTGAACTTGTTGCGGTTGTAGTCGAAGCCGCCCACCATGGCCTTGATCGCGCCGTCTTCGGTGCTGGCCGAAACGAAGGCAGATTCCACTTCCGGCATCTGGGTGATCTGCCAGTCCTTGTCGTCCTGCATGACGCGGATCACGGCGCCGCGGCGGATGCGCTTGTTGGGCGGGTTCTTGTCCGAAAGCCAGCTCTTGCCCATGGCCAGGCCGGCGCCCTTGATGGTGATCTCCTCGCCCGAGGCGGTGACTGCCGTCACCTTGTCGGCCGCGGCGCCCAGCACCATGGCGGCCACGATATTGTCGCTGTCCGGATGCTCGGCCAGCTCGGTCTCGATGATCTCGTCGGCTTCCGCCTTATTGGCCGGCAGGTCGACATAGGATTCCGGCCCGCGGTAGGCATGGCGCTTCTCGTATTCCATCACGCCGCTGCGCAACGCCAGGTAAGCCGCATCCTGGTCGGCCTTGGTAATCGTGGTGAAAACATTCAGGCCGCGCGTATAAGTCTCTTCCTTGAACTGCTCGTACACCAGCTGGCGCGCCATTTCCGCAACATATTCGGCATGAACACCAAACGCGCTGCTGTCTGTTTTCACTTTTAACTGCTCAATCTTCGCCGCCTCATACTGTGCGGGCGTAATATAGCCAAGCTGGGCCATGCGTTGCAGGATGTACTGCTGGCGCACCTTGGCGCGCTTCGGGTTGACCACCGGGTTGTAGGCCGAAGGCGCTTTAGGCAGGCCGGCCAGCATGGCCGCTTCCGCCACGCTAATGTCTTTCAGGTTCTTGCCGAAATAGATTTGGGCGGCCGATGCAAAACCGTAGGCCCGCTGCCCCAGGTAGATCTGGTTCATGTAGACCTCCAGGATCTGGTCCTTGGTCAGGTTCTGCTCGATCTTCCAGGCCAGCAGCGCTTCATAGGCCTTGCGCTTGAACGTCTGCTCGCTGGAGAGGAAGAAGTTGCGCGCTACCTGCTGCGTAATGGTGGATGCCCCCTGGCGGGCGCCGCCGGTTGCATTATGCACGGCGGCACGCAGGATGCCCCAGTAGTCGACGCCGCCGTGTTCATAGAAGTTGCTGTCTTCAATGGCCAGCACCGCCTGCTTCATGACATCGGGGATGTCCTTGATATGCACCAGGTTGCGGCGCTCTTCGCCGAACTCGCCGATCAGCACATTGTCGGCCGAGTAAATACGCAGCGGCATTTTCGGCCGGTAGTCGGTAATGGTGTCCAGCGACGGCAGGTTGGGGTAGGCCAGGGCCAGGCCGAACACCACCAGCAGCACGCCGGCCAGGATCAGGCCCAGCAAAGAAATCAGGGCCATCAGCAGAAAACCCTTCGGCGATTTTTTTGCCGTGGTCTCGTGGTTGTTTGCAGTCATACGCAGCTTCAGTAAGTTTTATGCAAGGCATTATAAATGAGGGCCCCACGCCCTGAGCGCACGTGATATTCGGAAATATTGATTGTGAGCAACAAGGCAACTTAGTTTATTGATATGCCATTAATTGCAACTTTTGTGTGGCAAATCCCTCACAAAACATTAATGGTGCACTGGAGAAATACCTTTACATGGCGCAGTCAATGTTGCTAGCATCTAATGTACTGTCTCATGTTTGCGGTCTAAACACGGGTTTTTAAACGAATTTGGATATGTAAATGTCTATGGAGTTGTCAGGAGTGCATCCATGTCATTGGACCTGAAAGCCCTGTTTGGCGGCGCCCAGGGCCCGCTGGTTGGCTTAGATATCAGCACCTCGAGTGTGCGTTTGGTGGAATTGTCCGAAGGGGGCAAGGACGGCATGCGTCTCGAGCGGTGCGCCTCGGAGCCACTGCCGCGCGGCGCAGTTGCCGACGGCAATATTGAAAATATGGAGCAAGTGGTCGAGGCGGTGCGCCGCCTGGTCAAGAAAAGCGGCACGCGCGCCAGGAATGTCGCGCTGGGCATGCCGCCTGCTTCCGTGATTACCAAGAAAATCGTGCTGCCTGCCGGATTGTCGGAGCAGCAGCTGGAACTGCAGGTCGAGTCCGAAGCTGCCCAGTACATCCCGTTCGCGCTGGACGAGGTGAGCCTGGACTTCGACGTGATCGGGCCGGTTGCCAATTCGACCGAAGACATCGAGGTGATGCTGGCAGCAGCACGCCGCGAAAAAGTCGTCGACCGCGTGGCGATCGCCGAAGAGGCCGGCATGAAGGCGACGGTGGTGGATGTCGAATCCTACGCCGCGCGTGCTGCGCTGGACTACGTCACCTCCCAGCTGCCGAATGCCGGGGTCGGCCAGGTGATCGCACTGTTCCAGATCGGCGCCGTGTCGACCCAGATTTCGGTGATGCTCGACGGTGCCACGGTCTATGAGCGCGAGCAGCCGTTCGGCGGCAATTCGCTGACCCAGGATATCGTGCGTTCCTACGGCCTGGCGTTCGAAGAAGCCGAGGCGCGCAAGAAGGCGGGCGACCTGCCGGAGAACTACCAATCCGACGTGCTTGCACCGTGGCTGGAAGGCGCCGCGCTGGAAGTGACGCGCGCCATCCAGTTCTTCTTCACGTCGACGCCATTTACCAAGATCGACCAGATCTTCCTGGCAGGCGGCTGCGCCGTGTTGCCGGGCTTGCTGGACATAATTGCCAGCCGCACCCGTATTTCCAGCGCCGTCATTTCGCCGTTCAAGGGCATGCAGCTTGCATCGGGCGTGCGTGAACAGGCGCTGCGCAGCGATGCGCCGGCATACCTGGTGGCCTGCGGCCTAGCCATGCGGAGGTTCGGCTGATGATACGCATTAACCTTCTCCCGCACCGGGAGGAAAAACGCGCACTGCGCAAAAAAGCCTTTTACGCCCTGCTTGGCATCGGCTTCGGCGCCGGCGCCACCATTGTTGCGATGGTGGGCGGCTATAACGCCAGGGAGATCTCGATCCAGGCATTGCGCAATGGCGAACTGACCAGTGCCATCGCTGAACTGGACAAGAAAATCGTGGAAATTTCCACGCTGCGCCAGGAAATCGATGCGCTGAAAGCGCGCCAGCAAGCGGTGGAAGACTTGCAGGCCGACCGTAACCAGCCGGTGTACCTGATGGATGAACTGGTCAAGCAGACGCCGCCAGGGGTATTCCTGAAGACGGTCAAGCAGGAAGCGCAAAAGGTCACGCTGACCGGCAGCGCCCAGTCGCAGGAACGGGTGTCCGAACTGCTGCGCAACCTGTCCGGCAATTCGCCATGGCTGGAACGTCCCGACCTGCAGGAAGTGAAGGCCGGCACGATTGGCGGCAGCGGCAAGGACAAGTCCAGCGGCCGCGCCATTGTCGAGTTCCAGCTTTCCGTCATGATCAAGCGTCCACGCGACAAGGACGAAAACCCGGACGGTAAGGCGGGTGCCAAACCTGGCGCCAAGCCAAATGCCGAAGCCCAGTCCTGAGAACATAACCATGGCAACTGATTTGAAACAATTAGATGAGGTGCTCAAGGGCCAGTTCCGGAACCTGAGCGGGGTGCATCCTGGCCTGTGGCCGATCCTGCCGCGCGTGCTGCTGGCGCTGGGCATGGCGGTGCTGGCGGTAGGGGCGGGCTATTTCCTGTACTGGCAGTCGCAGTACGAGGAACTGGAAGCCGGTGCGCAAAAGGAAGTCCAATTGCGCGACGAGTTCAAACAGAAGGTCGCCCAGGCGGTCAACCTGGAAGAGCTCAAGCGCCAGAAGGAAAAGGTCGACCAGTACGTGGTGCAGATGGAAAAGCAACTGCCGGGCAAGGCTGAAATGGCTGCACTGCTGTCGGACATTAACAATGCAGGAACTGGCCGCGGCCTGACCTTTGAGTTGTTCAAGCCGAACCGCGTCGACGTCAAGGATTACTACGCCGAACAGCCGATCGAACTGCGCGTCAACGGCAGCTACCACGACCTGGGTGCTTTTGCTGGCGACTTGGCGGGCATGGCACGTATCGTTACGCTCAACAATATTTCGCTGGATATCAAACCCAAGGAAGGCAAGGAATTGCCAGCCGGCACGTTACAACTGAATGCCACCGCAAAAACCTTCCGTTATCTCGATCCGGAGGAAGTGGCCGAGCAGCGCAGGGTAGCAAATGAGAAGAAAAAGGGAGATAAGAAGAAATGAAGAAGCTTACCCCCCTCGCCTTCGTCTTGCTGCTGAGCGCTTGCGGTGAGAGCGATGTGCAGCAGGTGCGTACCTGGATGAAGGAAGTCGAAAGCCAGACCCAGCCAACGGTGAAACCGCTGGCGGAGCCGAAGACTTTCTTCCCCTTTGCTTACGTAGCCGGTGACGTGCTGGATCCGTTCAATGCCAGCAAGCTGCTGACCGAACTGGCCAAGAGCCGCCCGGGCGGCGCCCAGGCGCCGGACCAGAACCGACGCAAGGAATTCCTCGAGAGCTTCCCGCTGGATGCCATGAAGATGGTCGGCACCATGGAAAAGAATAATGTGGTGAATGGCCTGGTGCAGATCGACCGCACCGTCTACCAGGTCAAGAAGGGACAGTACGTGGGACAGAATTATGGTTTGATCACCGCGGTCGCCGATGACGCGATCACGGTGCGTGAAATTGTTCAGGATGCGGCCGGCGACTGGGTCGAGCGCATGTCGAAGCTGGAACTGCAGGAAAGTAAGGAGAGCTCCAAATGATCGCCATCAGAACCCTGAAGCGCTTGTGCCGCCAGGCTGGCGTAATGCTGGCACTGGCCGGCAGCGCAGCCGTTGCGCAGGCCCAGCAAGGCAACGCGATCGAATCGATCACGGCCAATCAGCAGGGCAGCAATGTGATCGTGAAGATCGCAATGAAGGATACGCCGCAAAAGCTGCCAGTCGGCTTTGCCATTACCAACCCGGCCCGTATCGCGCTCGATTTCGGCCAGACTGCCAATGCCACCGGCAAGACCAGCCAGGACCTGAACATGGGTGACCTGGCCAGCGTCAACGTGGTGCAGGCCGGTGACCGCTCGCGCCTGGTGTTCAACCTGAAGCGCACGCTGAACTACGCCACCGCGCTGGACGGCAAGAACGTGATCCTGACCATCGACGCTTCCGGCGGCGTGGCGCAGGCAGTCGATGCCCGCGGCCTGCCCGTGGCAGCGGCCAAGCCGGCCGTGCCGGCGCCTGCCGGCAAGCAAGCGCTGCGCGATATCGACTTCCGCCGTGGTAACAACGGCGAAGGCCGCGTCGTCATCGACCTGCCGAACAACCAGGTCGCGGTCGACGTGCGCCAGACCCCGACCGGGGTGGTGGTGGACTTCCTCAAGACCACCCTGCCGGAAACCCTGCGCCGCCGCCTGGACGTGACCGATTTCGGCACCCCGGTCAACCGTATCACCACCGTGCCGCAAGGCGAGAACGTGCGCATGACCGTGGAAGCGCATGGCCTGTGGGAACAAAGCGTGTACCAGAGTGAAACCCAGCTGGTGGTGGACGTCAAGCCGATCAAGGAAGACCCGAACAAGCTGGTGCAGGGCACCCAGGGCTACCGCGGCGAAAAACTGTCGTTCAACTTCCAGAACGTGGAAGTGCGCGCAGCGCTGCAGGCGATTGCCGACATCTCCGGCCTGAACATCATCACCAGCGACAGCGTGCAGGGCAACCTGACCCTGCGCCTGAAGGAAGTGCCGTGGGACCAGGCGCTGGACGTGGTGCTGCAGGCCAAGGGCCTGGACATGCGCAAGAATGGCAGCGTGCTGTGGATCGCGCCCAAGGAAGAACTGCTGACCAAGGAAAAGCTGGAACTGGAGCAGAAAGCCCAGATCGCCGACCTGGAACCACTCAAGTCCGAGATCTTCCAGCTGAACTACCAGAAAGCGGAAGCGTTCAAGACCGTGTTTGGCATTGAAGGCAGCGGCGACTCCAAGAACCGCATCCTGTCCAAGCGCGGCAGCGCCATCATCGAGCCGCGTACCAACCAGCTGTTCGTGACCGATATCGCGTCCAAACTGGAAGAAGTGCGCAAGCTGATCCAGAAGACCGACGTCGCCACCAGGCAAGTGCTGATCGAGGCGCGCATCGTGGAAGCGTCCGACACCTTCACCCGTAACCTGGGTGCCAAGCTGGGCTTCGCCGACATGCGCGCCATCCGTGGCGGCGACGCCGGCTGGGGTATTGGCAACGGCAACAACCGCGTCGGCCTGAGCGGCAGCCAGACCGGCATGGGCCAGGCCCAGGGCGTGGTCAAGATCAACAACGGCATCGACGATTACGGCAATATGCAGTTCATCAACCTGCCGGCGGCATCGATCAACGGCGCCCAGGCCGGCAGCCTGGCGGTCAGCCTGTTCAACCAGGCCGCCAACCGCTTCCTGAACCTGGAACTGTCGGCCCTGGAAGCTGACGGCACCGGCAAGATCATTTCCAGCCCGCGCGTGGTGACCGCCGACAAGGCGCCGGCCGTGATCGAACAGGGCGTGGAACTGCCATACCAGGTGGCGACTTCGTCCGGCGCGACCTCGATTGTGTTCCGTAAGGCGAACCTGAAGCTGGACGTGGTGCCGCAGATTACCCCGGACGGCAATGTGGTGCTGGACGTCGATGTCAACAAGGACTCCGTGGGCCAGGAAACCCGTGCCGGTTTCGCGATCGATACCAAGCACGTGAAGACCCAGGTGATGGTGGAGAATGGCGGCACGGTAGTGCTGGGCGGTATCTACCAGCAGGTCGAGCGCAACACCACCAACAAGGTGCCGCTGCTGGGCGATGTACCGATCCTGGGCAACCTGTTCAAGCAGAATTCGCGTACCAACGACAAGACCGAACTGCTGGTCTTCATTACGCCGAAAATTGTTACCGACCGCCTCTCCGCGCGTTGAGACGAAACATTAGTGTCATCAGAATAAAGGAAAGAACATGGCAAACGTAGTATTCCGAAAACTGTCCGGCTTGCTTGGCGCGCTGGCTTGTGCCGGCCTGCTGGCAGCTTGCGGCGGCGGCGGCGGCAATCCGGGCACCAGCACCACCGACCCTGACCCGCTGACGCCCAAAGCAGCCAGCGTGGTGGTGAGTTCCAGCTCCAACACCATTGCCGCCTCCGGCGTCGATGGCACCGAAGTGACGATTACCGCGATCGTCAAGGACAGCGGCAACCAGGCTGTGCCTGGCGCAACCGTGCTGTTCAAGACCACCGCCGGCACCATCAGCAACAGCGGCGCAGTCACCGACAGCACCGGCACCGTCAGCGAAAAGCTGAGCGTGAAAGGCGTGACCGTGAACGGCGTTCCGCAGCCGGTTAACCTGGAAATCAAGATCTCGGCCGGCGTCAAAGGGGTCGAAAACGTGACCTCCAACACCATCACCGTCACGACGAAATAAGCAGAGACCAGTGCAGCGCCTGCCCGGCGGCAGGCTGCTGCTGCGCAATTTGCGCTATCATGCGTGAATGCAAAATGTTTACTTAGTTGGATTGATGGGGGCGGGCAAGACGACCATTGGTCGCCAGCTCGCCCGCAAGCTGGGCTTGCGGTTCGTCGATTCCGATCATGAAATCGAAAGCCGCACCGGCGCCTCGATCCCCTGGATTTTCGAGATCGAAGGCGAGCCTGCCTTTCGCCGGCGCGAAGCGGAAGTGATCCGCGAGCTGACCTGCCAGCAGGGCATCGTGCTGGCCACCGGCGGCGGCGCCATTCTCAACGAAGCCAGCCGCACCCTGCTGCAGGAACGCGGCACCGTCATCTACCTGCGCGCGTCGATCAATTCGATCCTGGCCCGTACCGCGCACGACAAGAACCGGCCCCTGCTGCAAACGGCCGACCCCCGCAAGAAACTCGAAGAATTGCTGGCACAGCGCGAGCCGCTGTACATGGACATGGCCGACCTGGTCATCGACACCGGCCGCCCCAACGTACAATCGATGGTGCAGAACATCATCAACCAGCTCGACGCGCTGGCCTGCCAGGCCGCGCCCAACTGCGTGACCAAGGCACAACCCGCCATGAATGAACAGACCAATATCCTGCTCAACGTCGACCTGGCCGAGCGCAGCTACCCGATCGCCATCGGCCCGGCCCTGCTGGAGGACGCCAGCCTGCTGGCCAGGTACGTGGGCGGCAAGAAGGTCGCCATCGTTTCCAACGACACGGTGGCGCCGCTGTACATGGAGCGCGTGCGCGCGCCGCTGGCCGCTGCCGGCAAGGAGGTGATCGAAGTGGTGCTGCCTGACGGTGAAGAGCACAAGCACTGGGAATCGCTGATGAAGGTGTTCGATGCGCTGCTGGCCAATAAGGCCGACCGCAAGACCACCCTGGTGGCGCTGGGCGGCGGCGTGATCGGCGACATGACCGGCTACGCGGCGGCTTCCTACATGCGCGGCGTCGATTTCGTGCAGGTGCCGACCACCCTGCTGTCCCAGGTCGACTCCTCGGTGGGCGGCAAGACCGGCATCAACCACCCGCTGGGCAAGAACATGATCGGCGCCTTCTACCAGCCCAAGGCGGTGATTGCCGACACCACGACGCTGGAAACGCTGCCGGTGCGCGAACTGTCGGCCGGCCTGGCGGAAGTGATCAAGTACGGCTGCATCATCGACGTGCCGTTCTTCGAATGGATCGAGGCGAACATGGGCCTGCTGATGGCGCGCGACAAGGGCGCGCTGGCCTATGCCATCGCCCGCTCCTGCGAAATCAAGGCCGACGTGGTGCGCCAGGACGAACGCGAGGGCGGCCTGCGCGCCATCCTCAATTTCGGCCACACTTTCGGCCACGCCATCGAGGCCGGCATGGGCTATGGCGCATGGCTGCACGGCGAAGCGGTCGGCTGCGGCATGGTGATGGCGGCCGATCTGTCGCAGCGCCTGGGCTTCATCGACCAGGCCACGGTGGAACGCATCCGCGACCTGGTGGCCGCTGCCGGCCTGCCGATCGCGGCGCCGGACCTGGGTGCCGGGCGCTGGCTGGAGCTGATGGAAGTGGACAAGAAAAACGAGGGCGGCGCGATCAAGTTCATCCTGCTCGATCCGCTGGGCAAGGCGCGCATCACGACGGCGCCGCAAGAGCTGCTGCTGCAAACCCTGGCCGCCTGCACGGAGTAATATGGAAGAGACGCTGGCGCCCTACGCAGCACACTCCGACAAGGGGCGCGGCCGCCGCTTCCCGGAAACGCCGCACGCCTCGCGCTCGCAGTTCCAGCGCGACCGCGACCGCATCATCCATTCGACCGCTTTCCGCCGGCTTGAATACAAGACCCAGGTTTTCCTCAACCACGAAGGAGACCTGTTCCGCACCCGCCTGACGCACAGCCTGGAAGTGGCCCAGATCGGCCGCTCGCTGGCGCGCAACCTGCGCCTGAACGAAGACCTGGTGGAAGCCATCGCCCTGGCGCATGACCTGGGCCACACCCCGTTCGGCCACGTGGGGCAGGACGTGCTGCACGAATGCATGAAGGAGCACGGCGGCTTCGAGCACAACCTGCAAAGCCTGCGCGTGGTCGACCTGCTGGAAGAACAGTACGGCGCCTTCGATGGCCTGAACCTGATGTTCGAAACGCGCGAGGGCATCCTGAAGCACTGCTCGGTCAACAATGCCCGCCTGCTGGGCGACGTGGCGCAGCGCTTTCTCGACAAGACCCAGCCCTCGCTGGAAGCGCAGCTGACCAACCTGGCCGACGAAATCGCCTACAACAGCCACGATATCGACGACGGCCTGCGTTCCGGCCTGATCTCCATCGCGCAGCTGGAGGAAGTGGCGTTCTTCGGCCGCCTGTGGCGCGAGGTGCAGGCCGCCCACCCCGGACTGGCCGGCCGCCGCGCCATTTACGAAACCCTGCGCCGCCTGATCACCGCCCTGGCCGACAACCTGATCGCCACGTCGCAGGAGCGCATCGCCGCGCACCAGCCGCAAAGCCTGGATGAGGTGCGCGCCGCGCCGCCGCTGATCCGCTTCTCCGACCAGATGCGCAAGGATGCCACGGAACTCAAACGCTTCCTGCACGAGAACCTGTACCGCCACTACAAGGTGAACCGCATGCGCCTCAAGGCCAGCCGCATGGTGCGCGAGCTGTACCAGGCCTTCTCCGCCGACCCTTCGCTGCTGCCGCCCGACTACCGCACGGCACGCGGCGACACCACCGCACAGGCGCGCCGCATTGCCGACTACATTGCCGGCATGACCGACCGCTACGCCATCGCCGAACATCGACGCATCTATTCGCTGGAGAACCTCTGACCTTCCGCAAGCCCCGTTAGCGTTCGGGCTTGTTTGAGCGTGCTCAGAACATGCGTGCCTGGCTGCGTTCGCCGAGCAGATCGAGCAGCAGCTTCTTGACGGGGGCCGGCAGGGCGGCGCCAGGGATGGCGGCGGCGTCCAGCCAGCTGTAGCGGCCTTCGCCGGCCAGCGCCGCGCGCGCCGACAGCGTGACCAGCAGCGGGTGGATGTGCAGCTTATAGTGGGTGAAGATGTGCACGACCGGCAGCAGGCGCTCGAGCGACTCCATCGTGCCGAAGGGCTGCACGGCGGCAGCCACCGCAGCATCCGCCGCGGCAGCGGCGCCGCCACCGGCTGCACGGCCGGCAGATGGCAGCGCCGTGTGCCCCGCCAGCTCGGGCAGGGACAGCAGGCCGCCCCAGATGCCCGTCGCCGCACGCTGCTCGACCAGCACCTGGCCGCGGTCGACCAGCAGCAGCATGTGCGCCGACTTTTCCGGCGTCGCCTTCTTCGGCTTGCGTACCGGCAGTTCCGCCGTGCGTCCGGTGGCGTAAGCCACGCAGCGCGCCTGCATCGGGCAGCGTTCGCAAGACGGGCTGCTGCGCGTGCACAACGTTGCCCCCATGTCCATCAGGCCCTGGGTGTAAGCCTCGATGTCTTCCGCGGGCGCCAGCGCTTCCGCGCGGGCCCACATCGCTTCTTCGGTCTTGCGTTCGCCGGGAAAGGTATCGATGCCGAAGACGCGAGCGAACACGCGCTTCACATTGCCGTCCATGATGGCGGCGCGCCGGCCGGCGGAGAATGCCGCAATGGCGGCCGCCGTGGAGCGGCCGATGCCGGGCAGCTCGGCCAGCAAGGCCGGGTCGGCAGGGAACACGCCGCCATATTCGGCCACCACGCGTTGCGCGCATTTGTGCAGGTTGCGCGCGCGGCTGTAGTAACCCAGGCCGGCCCACTGCGCCATCACGTCTTCAACGGGAGCGGCAGCCAGCGCAGCGAGGGTGGGGAAGCGTTCCAGGAAGCGCGCGTAATATGCCAGCACCGCCGACACCTGCGTCTGCTGCAGCATGATCTCGGACAGCCACACCAGGTAGGCATCGCGGGTGTTCTGCCACGGCAGGTCGTGGCGGCCATGTTGCTTCTGCCACGCAATCAGCGCGGCAGAAAAGCTCGGGTCTTCGTACTGCAATTACGCCGCTGCCTCCAGCACGACATGCTCGGCCGAAATGGCGTCGCTGATCGCCGCAGCCAGCGCGGCCAGCTTGGCCTTCTGCGCTTCCAGCTCGGCCTGGGTGGTTTCGAAGGCTTCGATCTTCTGCTCCAGCGTATCGGTCGCATCGTGGATGCGCGCGATCGATTGCTGGCGGTGCTTCAACTGCTCCTTGTGCTGGCGGATCTGCGCTTCCAGCGGCGCCATGATCACCTTCAGCCAGGCATCGGTATCGGCATTGGCCGCCTTGAAGCAGCGCTTGACTGCCGACGCCACGGAATCGAAGAAGCGCTCCATCAGCACCACGCGCGAGGTGGTCAGCATGACCGCGGTGCCGAACTGCTTCTCGTAGATGCCGTGCGCTTCGTTGATCTCATCGCGGTACTTGGCCAGCGAGAAGGCCATCGGCATCGGCAAGGTCAGGCCGTGCTCTGCCGAGAACTTCTTGTACATGGTTTCCATCATGCTGCGGATCTCTTCGATCTTGCGCTCCGATTCATCCAGGTTGTCATGGATGCTGTCGAAATAGACCTTGATCGCATCGCGCAGGCCGGTGGTGAAGCGGCTGTTCTGCATTTCCGCGCGCGCCTTGATCAGGTTGTCGCGCAGGATACCCATGCCCAGGCTGGAATACAGTTCGGTGGACAGGCGGGTGAACACGGCGCGCGTGGCCTGCAGCTTGAACAGGCTTTCGTCGAATTCCTTCTTCTCGGCCTCGACCCGGCGCGCCATGTGGGCGATCACCGACTGGTTCTTGCCGCGCAAGCCTTTCAGCTCGTGCAGTTGCTCGACGATGCCGCGCGTGCGGGCCGACAGCGCCGCGTACTGGGCGCCGCTCAGCGCCGCCAGCTCGTCGCCCAGGCGGCGCCGGATGATGTCCTTGCGCGCCGGGATCAGCTCGTTGAACAGGGCGCTCTCGAGCTGCTTCATGCGGCTCTTGTGCACCAGTTCATGGTCGCCGGTGATCTTGCCCAGCAGCGCCTTTTGCGCCGAGACCGGAAACACCTGGCGCGCGTCGAGGCCCAGCATATGGGCCGCGTGCTCGCGCTGGCGCGCGATGGCCGCTTCGATTTCCTCCTCGGTGCGCAAGGGGTCCCACATGGAGTCGATCTTGTTGAGCACCACCATGCGCCCGGCGCCATTGCCGATGTGGGTGCGCCACACTTCGATATCGCTCTTGGTGACGCCGGTATCGGCGGCCAGGATGAACAGTACCGCATGGGCATGCGGGATCATGTTCAGCGTCAGTTCCGGTTCGGTACCGATGGCGTTCAAGCCCGGCGTATCGAGGATCACCAGGCCCTGCTTCAGCAGCGGGTGCGGGAAATTGATGATGGCGTGGCGCCACTGCGAAATTTCGACCAGGCCGTTATTGTCCAGCGTGGCACCCATGTCGGGATCGTTCTCGTCGTACAGGCCATAGCGCTTGGCTTCTTCCACCGGCACATGGCGGGTCAGGCTGACCTGCTTGAACACTTCCTGCATCTGCTCCGGCGCATCGAGCTGCAGCGGCAGCACGGTCCAGGCGTGCGGCTCATCGCGGTAGTCGCTGGTCGACAGGTTCTCGGCCCGCGTCTCGATCGGCAGCAGGCGGATGCAGGCAGGGTAGGCCGGGTCGTACATCAGCTCGGTCGGGCACATGGTGGTGCGGCCGGCCGCGGACGGCAGGATGCGCTGGCCGAAATCGGCAAAGAAGATCGAGTTGATCAGTTCAGATTTGCCGCGCGAAAACTCCGCCACAAAGGCCACCGACAGCTTGTCGTCGGCCAGTTTGGACAGCGTTTGCGCCAGGCGCTGCTCGGTCGCGGCATCGGACAGGTCGGCCTGCACGACCCAGTCCCGGTAGTTTGCGACGGCGCCCATGACGCCTTGGCGCCATTGGCTGTATTGTTCCAGGTCCCTTACCATTCTGCTCTCGTTATTTCTGGCAATTTACACAATAAAAAGTTGATCTTTGGCCCTGCTTGATCTGGCGCACAGGCGCACCGCACAAGCGGCAGGGCACACCAGCACGATCATAGACGAAATATGTCTGTTGGAAATACCCCGATTGCCCATTTACACCGATAAAATCGCGCAAAGTGCTGCCTCCTTGCACAATTGCCTCGGCCAGCACGTCGCGGATGGCCTGTGCCAGGCGGTCATAACGCGCGGCACTGATGCGGTTGGCGGCGGTTTTCGGGTTGATCCCGGCACGGAACAGGCTTTCAGAGCAGTAGATATTGCCGACGCCGACCACGATGTCGCCGGCCATCAGCACCTGCTTGATGGCGGCGCTGCGGGTGCGCGTCTGCTCGAACAGCAGCCGGCCGGTAAATGCCGGGCCCAGCGGTTCCACGCCCAGGCCGCGCAGCAGCAGATGCCCGTCCAGGTCACCCTCTGCCACCGGGTGCCACAGCACGGCGCCAAAGCGGCGCGGGTCGGTCAGGCGCAGCACATGGCGGCCATCGGCGCCTTCCACCGTCATGTCGAAATGATCATGTTTTTCCGGCGGGATACCGGTAGGCAGCACGCGCAGATGGCCGCTCATGCCCAGGTGGACGATCAGCGTGCCATGCTCGAATTGCAGCAGCAGGTACTTGCCGCGGCGGCCGGTCGCCAGGATGCGGCGCCCGGCCAGCAGCGCCGGCAGGTCGTCCGGGAAGGGCCAGCGCAAGCCGTCGCGGCGCAGCACGACGTCGCGCACGATACGGCCTTCGATATGGGGAGCGACGCCGCGCCGGGTGACTTCTACTTCTGGTAATTCAGGCATGAGGGTGGTTTCTTGCAGGTTGGCGTAGAATCAAGTCTTGAGCCCGATTTGCAGGATCTTCCTTTGAAAAACGCATTCGCCATTGTAACCCTGTCGGCCCTGGTGTCCGCCTGTGCAGTCGTGCCGCCGGAACAGGCGGCGCCCGGGCCGGCGGCGCCCTCCGTCGTACCGCCGGCGGCAGCTGCCGCTGCCCTTGCCAAGGCCGCGCCGCCCGGCGAAACGCTGCCCAATATCGAGCTGACCAGCGACTTGTTCTACAAGCTGACCAAGGCCGAGCTCGATTTCAAGCGCGGCCAGTGGCAAAGCGCTTATGTGACGATGATGGCGCTGGCGCAGCAGACGCGCGACCCGCGCCTGGCGCGCCGCGCTTCCGAAATGGCACTGTCGGCCAAGCAGGGCAATGAGGCGCTGGCGGCGATCCGCCTGTGGCGCGAACTGGCGCCCGAGTCCGACGAGGCGGCCCAGTATTTCCTGGGCTTTGCCGTGCTGGGCGACGACCTGAAGGAGGCCGAAGCGTTGTTCGCGCAGCGGCTGCAAGCGGCGGCGCCGAATGGCCGCCCCTTGCTGATGTTCCAGATGCAGCAGTTCCTGCTGCGCGCCAAAGACAAGGCTGCCGCCTTGGCGCTGATGGAGCGCGTGCTGCAACCCTACCTGCATACGCAGGAAGCCCACCTGGTGCTGGCGCAGGGCGCCCACGCCGCCAATGAGGCCGAACGCGCCCGTGCCGAGGCCAAAAAAGCCGTGGAGATCAAGCCCGACTCCGAACTGGCCACGCTGACCATGGCGCAAATGCTGGGCGAGCTTGATGGCGCGCAGAAACTGTTCGCCGACTTCCTGCAGAAATATCCGGCGGCGCGCGAAGTGCGTTCGGCCTATGCCCGCCTGCTGGTGGAGCAGAAGCAGTACGACCAGGCGCGCGAGCAATTCCTGCTGCTGCTGAAAGAGCAGCCGGACAACCCGGGCACCTTGTACGCGCTGGGCGTGATTTCGCTGCAGGGCCAGGACAGCAAGGCGGCCGAAGGCTACTTCAAGCGCTATGTGGCAGTGCTGGAAGCACAGCCCGACCCGGAGCGCGACCCGAACAAGGCATTGATGCTGCTGGCCCAGATCGCCGAAGAAAAGGGCGACCTCGACGGCGCGCTGGCATGGCTGGACAAGATCGACGGCGACGATGCGCGCAGTGCCCTGGCGGCCCGCCTGAAGCGCGCCCACATCACGGCACGCAAAGGCGACGTCGACGGCGCACGCGCCCAGTTGAAGGACATCACCCCGGCTGACCAGGCCGAGCAAGTGCAGATCCTGCAGACCGAAGGCCAGCTGCTGCGCGACGCCGGCCGCGCGCTGGAGGCTTTCAAAACCCTGCAGGATGGCGTGCTGCGCTTCCCCAACAGCCCGGACCTGATGTACGACTACGCGCTGGCCGCCGAAAAGCTGGGCAAGGTGGAGGCGATGGAAACGGCGCTGCGCAAGGTGATCGAATCGGTGCCGGACAACCACCACGCCTACAATGCGCTGGGCTACTCGCTGGCCGACCGCAATGTGCGGCTGGACGAAGCCTATGAGCTGATCGACAAGGCGCTGAAGATGGCGCCGGGCGACCCCTACATCATGGACAGCATGGGCTGGGTCCTGTTCCGCATGGGCAAACTGAAGGAAGCCGAGCAATCGCTGCGCCAGGCTTACGCCTTGCGCGGCGACGCGGAAATCGCCGTGCACCTGGGCGAAGTGCTGTGGAAGCAGGGCGATAAGGCCGGCGCCGCCAAGCTGTGGCGCGAGGCGCGCGACAAGGATCCGAAAAACGACGCGCTGCGCAGCACGCTGGCGCGCCTCAACGCTGGAATTTAATGAGCTTCAAGACACTCGCCGCCATCGCCGGCGCGGCCGCCATCCTGTGCGGCTGCGCCAGCAGGCCGTCCGCGCCGCCCTCCGCCGCCACGGTCGCGCCTTTTGCCGACAAGCTGGCATTGTCGGGCCGCCTGAACGTGCGCTACCTCAAAAACGGCAGCCAGGAATCGACCACCGTCAAATTCGACTGGCAGCAGGACGCGCACAGCACGGATGTCGCGCTGTTCGATCCCTTTGGCACCAAGGTCGCCACGATCCATGTCACGCCGCAGGGCGCCACGCTGCGCGAAGGCGGCAACAAAGCGCCACTGACCGCACCCAGTGTCGACGCGCTGAGCGCCCGCGCGCTGGGCTGGGCCCTGCCGGTGGCCGGCCTGCGCGGCTGGCTGCAAGGCCATGCCACCGCGGCCGATGGCAAGCCGTGGTCGGCCAGTCCCGCCCATAGCGAAGTGACGACACGCGAAGGCTGGCGCCTGCACTACACCGATTGGCAGCCGGACAGCTCGCCGCCGCGCCCCAAGCTCATCAATGCAGAACATCCGGGCGGTGGCGAGGTACAGCAAATGGCCCTGCGTATCGTGATTTCCGACTGACCATGAAAAGCCTGTTGAATTGCCCGGCCCCGGCCAAGCTGAACCTTTTCCTGCATGTGAATGGCCGCCGCGCCGACGGCTACCATCTGCTGCAGTCGGTATTCCAGATCATCGATCGCAGCGACACCCTGCATTTCTCGCTGCGCGGCGATGCCGAACTGCACCGCAGCAACGAGATCCCCGGCGTTCCCGCCGAGCAGGACCTGGTGATCCGCGCCGCCCGCATCCTGCAGCGGGACGTGCTGCGCCGCACCGGCGCACTGCCGCCCGGCGTCAATATCACCATCGACAAGATCCTGCCCATGGGCGGCGGCCTGGGCGGCGGCTCGTCCGATGCCGCCACCACGTTCATGGCGCTGAACAAGCTGTGGGGCGCGGGCCTGAAGCGCGAAGAGCTGATGGCGCTGGCCCTGCCGCTGGGCGCCGACGTGCCTTTCTTCATCTTTGGCCAGACCGGCTTTGCCGAGGGCGTGGGCGAAGCGTTGCGGCCGGTCGATGCGCCGGATTGCTGGTATGTGGTGATCGAGCCCGGCGTGGCTTGCCCGACCGCGCAAATTTTTACCTCCGAGCATTTGACAAGGGATACGCCGCCCGTTAAGATGTCGGACTTTTCCAGCTACCACGCAAATCGCCAAGATCTGCGCCAGTTTGGAAAGAACGATTTGCAACAGGTGGCGTGCCGCTTATTCCCGCAAGTAGCAGAAGCGGTAGAATGGCTGGGCGCTTACGGCGATGCCAGGATGACTGGCTCCGGAGCTTGTGTGTTCGTCGCAATCCAAAGCGAGGAACAGGCCGATGCGGTGCTTGCGAAAGTGCCAGCCGCCTGGACCGGATGGAAAGCGAAGGCGCTGAAACAGCATCCGATCATCGAAAAGTTGTGAATCGTAAAAAGATTTGGTTTTTCGTAAAATAGGCTATATAATGTCGGCCTACTGACGAAAGACAGTCAGTTAAGAGTAGGGGAATCGCCAAGCTGGTTAAGGCACCGGATTTTGATTCCGGCATACCAAGGTTCGAATCCTTGTTCCCCTGCCACCGTTTTCCCTGGGTCTGTCGAGGCAGCAGTCTCCAGCCAGGGTTAAGACAAAAGCTCCTGCGGTGCAGGAGTGCCTCAAGAATTCAACACTACCTCTCGGGACTCCCAATGGCTTACGAAAACCTGATGGTTTTTACCGGCAACGCTAATCCAGCCTTAGCAGAAGGGGTCGCAAAAAATCTCGGCATCCCACTCGGCAAAGCAGTCGTTTCGAAGTTCTCGGACGGCGAAGTCATGGTCGAAATCAACGAAAACGTCCGCGGTAAAGACGTGTTCGTGCTGCAATCGACCTGCGCACCGACCAACGACAACCTGATGGAACTGATCCTGATGGTCGATGCCCTGAAACGTGCGTCCGCTGGCCGTATCACTGCTGCAATTCCTTACTTTGGCTATGCGCGCCAGGATCGCCGCCCGCGTTCCGCCCGTGTCGCCATTTCGGCCAAAGTGGTTGCCAATATGCTGGAAGAAGCCGGCGTCGAGCGCGTCCTGATCATGGACTTGCACGCTGACCAGATCCAGGGCTTCTTCGATATCCCGGTTGACAATATTTACGCTTCGCCAATCCTGCTGGGCGACCTGCAGAAGAAGGCCGAGCAAGACCTGCTGGTCGTCTCGCCTGACGTCGGCGGCGTGGTGCGTGCCCGTGCGCTGGCCAAGCGCCTCGGCTGCGACCTGGCCATCATCGACAAGCGCCGTCCAAAAGCCAACGTGTCCGAAGTGATGAACATCATCGGCGACGTGGAAGGCCGCAACTGCGTGATCATGGACGATATGGTCGACACCGCAGGCACCCTGGTCAAGGCGGCCGAAGTGCTGAAAGAGCGCGGCGCCAAGAAAGTAACCGCTTACTGCACGCACCCGGTGCTGTCCGGTCCGGCCATCGAACGCATCTCCGGCTCTTCGCTAGACGAGCTGGTGGTGACCGACACCATCCCGCTGTCCGAAGCTGCCAAGGCATGCGGCAAGATCCGCCAACTGACCTGCGCTCCGCTGCTGGCCGAGACCTTCAAGCGCATCATCAAGGGCGATTCGGTTATTTCCCTGTTCGTCGACTAAGAATTTGCCGGCTGCGGCGCACGCCGCAGCCGGTTTGTTGAAGTGCCCTGGTCGCGGGGCACTTCGTTTATCGACAAGGCGCGAGCCTTGTTTTATTTTTTGGAGTATTCCATGAAAGTTGTAGCATTCAAACGTGATCTGCAAGGTACGGGTGCGAGCCGCCGCCTGCGCAATTCCGGCCAGACCCCTGGCATCATCTACGGTGGCACCGAAGCCCCTGTGACCATCGCCCTGGACCACAACGCCCTGTTCCACGCGCTGAAAAAAGAAGCTTTCCACTCGTCCATCCTGGACATGGAAATCGACGGCAAAGTGGAAAAAGTGCTGCTGCGCGACTTCCAGATGCACGCGTTCAAGCAACTGGTTCTGCACGCTGACTTCCAGCGCGTTGACGCCAACAAGCCACTGCACGTGAAAGTGGCCCTGCACTTCGAAAACGCTGACGTGTCCCCAGCTGTCAAGCTGCACTCCGCAACCATCAGCCACGTGGCCAACGAGATCGAAATCTCCTGCCTGCCAGCTGACCTGCCAGAGTTCCTGACCGTTGACCTGTCGAAGATGGATGTCGGCCAGTCGATCCACGCTTCCGAACTGAAGCTGCCAAAAGGCGTGACCATCGTGACCCACGGTGCCGATGCCACCATCGCTACCGCATCCGTGCCAGCTGGCGCTGTTGCTGCTGAAGCCGCTGCTGCCAAAGAGTAATCCTCTTTCGCATCGCATGAAGAACCCCGCTTTGGCGGGGTTTTTTATTTTCAGCTTCCCGGGCGTGGCTGCGCTGCGGCAGGCAGCACCTCAATTCCCTCGTTCAGCCGCATGAACTTGAAGCCCGCCAGGCCGTTCCCGGCCCTTGCCCGGGTGCGGGCGATGAAGGATGCGAAGGATTCCTCGCGCACTTCCGGTTCTGCCGAATGCAGGAAACGGCGCGTTCCCTGCGCATCGAGCACCACCAGCCCCACATGGGTCACCATATGCTGGCCCTTGCGGACGGACACCACTTCCACCATATCGCCTTCGTCCAGGGTAGCGAATTCCTGCAATGCGCGGTCCAGCGGCAGGTAGGCTTGCTCCGTGTCCTGCACCGGGATGTCGCGCTGCACGTGGTGCTGAGTCAGTAGAAACCGGGCACGGTCGACCCGCATCGTATAGCGCGCGCCGGCGCTGGCATCGGAGAGCAGCCAGCGGTTGTTGATGTTCCAGTCCACTTCCATGTAGTGGTTGCGGCTGGCCACGCCGATTACGCCATCCTTGTAGCGGATGCGCTGCAGCGTCCAGAAGAATTCTTCCCACGAAGCGCTGAGCGCCATGGCATAGGTATGCTCGGCGAACACCAGGCAGTCGCTGGCGGACAGGCTGTACATCGGCAGCGTGTCATGCAGCTCATAGGGAAATTCGCCCAGCAGGTTCAGCTTGTAAGGCTGGCCGATATTGCGGCGGCCGATGGCGGCGATGCGCTTGCGCAGGTCGGGTTCGGCATGCCGCATGTCGGCGATAAAGGCGCCGGCTTCCTGCGGCGACATCTGGTAGATCTGTTTCGGTCCCGCCGCCGCGGTGAGCGCGGCGGCCAGTGCTACGCTGGCAAGCAAGCTCATACTCGGGCTGCTTTGGCGCCGGATGGCCAGGTGAAGTACGACCTTGCGATATAACCCCAGGGGACGGCAATGATTGCCAGCACGACCCCGAGGAAAGCGTAGGTCGTGCTTTCCGCCGGCGAGCCCACCAGCTCGCCGCGCGACCACAGCGGGTAGGCGACGATCACCAGCCACATCACCTTGTAGAGGATCTCGAGCAGGATGATCGGCAGCATTTTCACCGGCCGCAGCAGGCCCAGACCGGCCAGCGTGGCAAAGGCGGTCCATACGGTCCAGGCCACCGCCTCGTTCGGCGCCCATTGGCCCTGGTGGGTCAGGATCTCGGTCCAGGTGGTTTTTCCCAGCATGAAGAACATCAGCCCATACAGCAGGCGCAGCAAATAGATGTTGATGCGCATGACGCCTTCATGCCGCGGATCGCGCTGCCACAGGCGGGCCAGCATCAGCCCACCTCTTTCAGCATGGTTTCCACTTCGGCCAGGCGGCCGTTCATATTGGCCAGCGTGGCTTGCATGGCCGCCAGGGCGGCGGCATGTTCCGCCTGGGCGGCGGCGGCGCGGGCAGCCAGCTCGCGGTAAGCCTCGGCGCTGGCGGCTTCGGCGCCGGCCTGGTGCGCAGCGGACCAGTATTTCATGCCAAAGACGACCAGTACGGTGGCCAGCGGCAGGCCCAGGGTCAGCAGGTAAATGTGCTCGGACATACAGTTATTCCTCTTCCGGGTTGAGATGTTTGGCGGCTTCAACGATCGCTGCGGGATCCAGCGTCAGGCAGAAATCGGCCACTTCGAAGTAATTCAGGGCCTTGCCGTCGCTGGATAATTCGTGCTTGCTGGTGACGAGGCCAGCAGTCTCCAGCTTGGCAAGGTGCAGGTGCAGCAGCGGGCGGCTGATGCCTACGTCGCGCGCCAGTTGGCTGACGTAGTTGCGGCCGTCCGTTTTCAAGGCAGCGATGATGCGCAGGCGGTGCGGATTGGCGAGCGCTTCGAGCACTGGCAGCAGCTTTTGCATGCCGCTCACTTCAGCAGCAGGCGGCAGTTGGCGCTGACCGATTCGGTCGCCATCGCGCCCTTTTCGCCGCGCGCCGCTTGCATGCATTGTGCGAAGGCTTCTTCTTTGGTTTTTGGCCGTTCGCATTGTTCGGCCAGCAAGGTGTTCTGGGCGATCAGCAGCCTGTTTTGCTCGATCAGCTGGTCGATGCGCTCCTTGTCCGTCATTGGCGGCTCGGCGGCCAAGGCCGGCGCGGCCAGGCTGGCGGCAAGCAGCAGGGTAGTCAGGTAGTTCATGGCACGTCCTTTCTGTTTTAGGTTGAAGACACGTGTCATAAATATCTTACATGTGTATCCTGTTGTCAAGTGGTCTAAGCAGAAATCTCGCTGTAGCACGGCGGGGGCGCGGTCAATGGCTGTCCCAGCGCGATACCTGAAATGCTGGCAGCGCGCCAGCCCAATAGTTCCGTATAATCTGCGGTTTTGCACTCGCAACCGCAAGACCATGCCCATCCGCCTGATCGTTGGCCTCGGCAATCCCGGCGCCGATTACGAACAAACCCGCCACAATGCCGGCTTCTGGCTGGTGGACAATCTGGCCGACTCGCTGCCCAATGCCCGCTTGCAGCGTGAATCGGGCTTCAATGCGCTGGTGGCCAAGACCATCATCGGCGGCAACCAGCTCTGGCTGCTGGAACCGCAAACCTATATGAACCGCTCCGGCCAGTCGGTCGGCGCCATTGCGCGCTTCTACAAGATCCAGCCGGACGAAGTGCTGGTGGTGCACGATGAACTGGACCTGCCGCCCGGCGCGGCCAAGCTGAAGAAGGGCGGCTCGTCGGGCGGCCATAACGGCCTGAAGGACATCACCGCCGCACTGGGCACCCAGGACTACTGGCGCCTGCGCATCGGTATCGGCCACCCGCGCACCCTGAACCTGAACCAGCCGGTGGCCGACTTCGTACTGCATCGCCCGCGCCGTGAAGAGCAGTTGCTGATCGACGAAGCGATCGAAAAAGCCCTGCGCATCATCCCGACTGCCGTCGCCGGCGACTTCACCAAGGCGACGATGGAACTGCACACCAACTAAGTGCTGCTGGCGCCCGCCTGCCGCAGCAGGCGCCATACCATCCCCGCCACCGCAGCCACGCCCAGCAGCAGTACGCCCCACAGGATCAGGAGGCGATTGCGGGCGGCGCTGTGGTCGGCGCTCGCGCGCTTGGCGGCGTTGGCCAGCGCCTCAACCTGCTCTTGCGCGGCGCCCGCCCTCGCACGCTCCAGCGTACCTAATTCGGCCGGCGTAAAGCCGGGCGCCACCTCGGTGATATCGCGCGCTGCCGGCGCGGCCTTGTCGCGCCCGACCGCCAGCGTGTACGGCGGCGTGCCGCCCGCCACGAAGACCAGCGTGGCCGGCTCCCAGCTGATGCGCAGCGCCGGCTTGACTGGCGGCGGTTGGTCGAAACGCAGCACCCAGCGATCGCCGAGCCAGGGCGGGACTGCAATGTCGCCCGACAGGCGCGTTTTGCCATCCTGTTCCAGGCGATAAAAGGTGGTGCGCACGGCGGGCTCGAAGCGGAACTGGCCCGTGCGGCGCACCTCGACGTAGCTGCCCAGCATGGCGGGCAGCACCATATTGCCGCTGTCGACTTGCAGGCCGATGCTCCGTGGCGTGACGCCAGCCGGTTTGCTGTATTGCAGGTCGCGCGGGTCGCGGCCCGGTTGCGCTGGCAACAGCAGCGATTCGGCCGGGACCGCCGCCACCCTGTGCACGGGCACTTGTGCGCTGATGGCGGCAAACGGGACCGGCTCGCCGCTGCGCCAGCTCAGGCGGGCGTAGCGCATCGAGCGTGCCGGGAACTCCAGCCTGTCGTTGGCCAGGGTTTCGTCGCTGGCATTGGCGAGCCAGCTCAACTCCGCCACGCCAATGGCATCCCAATGCTTCAGGTCGTCGCTGGCCTCCAGCCAGACCTGGCCGGTATAGGTCGTGCGGCCGGGCGGCAGCGTGAAGTGCAGGGCGTCTACCTGCGGCGGCGCTTGCGAACCTTCCTGCCGCAAGTCGAGCACCAGCCCGGCCAGGCGCTCCTGCGCATGGCCGGGCGCCGCGCTGCCTTGCTGCGCAGGCAGGCGCACGGACAGCACGCGGCCGTCGGTTGCCGTGCTGACCTCCAGCCCCGCCAGCGGGGCATCGGCGCGTTCCGCCAGCAGCGGAAAAATGCGCACCGGCAGGGCGCGATGGGTGGTGCTGGCGGCGGCGTCCGGCTGGCGCAGTGCAAAGGGCTGCGGCGTGCCGTGCGCATCGAATACGCGCAAGTCGCTGAGCGAGGCCGAGCGCGCTTTCAGGTAGGCGTCGCGTGGCAGCTGCAGCTGGACCACGCCTGGCTTGCCGCTGACCGAGAGCGGGATCACGTGGGTGTAATCCTGCGGCAAGTCGCTTGCCGCAGCGGTGGCGGCAGCCGCCGCCAGGAGCAGCGCGTTCATGCGGCTTCCTTTTCAGTTTGCCCGCCGCTTGCGGACGGGTAAGGGGCGAGGTAGCCGATGCCCACCATCAGCGCGCCAACGCCGAGGAAGGACACGATGCGTTCTACACCGCCGACATTGGACAGGTCGACCAGGAACAGCTTGGCCACCACGACGCCAAGCAGCACAGCGCCGGCGATCCACAGCTTGCGCTCGTGCTTGCGCGTTGCGAAGCGCATCAGCAGCAGCGCAGTCACGCTCCACACCAGCGACAGCATGGCTTGCACGAATTGCGATGCAAACAGAGCATCGAACTGGTAGGGCACGCCGACGTAATGCGACACGGTGCGCAGCAGTGCCAGGTTGAACCAGGCATATGCGGCCAGGGCTGCGCCGGCAAACAGCTGCGGGCGGTATGGCGAGAGCTTGTCCTGCAATAGGCGGTAGCCGGCAACCGACAGCAGCAATGCAAAGATGCTGGTCAGGTCCAGCGGGTTGGCCAGCGGGACATAGGGCAGGGGCGCCATCGCACCGTCCTGCGTCAGGTTCCAGACCGCCACCAGCAAGATCGACCAGCCGCAGCCCAGCGGCAACAGCACATCGCGGTACCAGGCAGCGACCGGTGTCACCGGCCAGGCATCGGCACGCACCCGGCGCATCACCCAGGCCAGGCCGCCCATCATCAGCCAGGCCGGCAGGAAGTTGGCCCAGGCCGGATCGGCGCCACTGCCTTCCAGGCCGCGCGAAATCCAGTAGGCGCCCACCGGCCAGATCATCAGCCACGGACCGGTGCTGCGCAAGGTGTGCAGGAGCACCAGTGGTGTTTCGCCCAGCGTGGCGCCGCGCATCAGCCATTCGGACAACAGCCACAGTGCGGCATAGGCGAACCATACTTCGCCGGCGGGCACGGTAATGCTGCTATACAGTGCGCCAAGCATGCCGAGCGTGGTGATGCCGAACAGCAGCCATGCCGGCAGCACCGCGGCACGCAATGCCGGCCAGGACAGGCGTTGCGCCAGCTTGACGAACAACGGCGTCGTGGCGACGATCACCAGGTTGTAGGCGCTGGCACGCAATGGGCTGTGCGGTTCGAAGTTGCCGGTAGTGGCGATTTCGTAATGGGCCAGCAGCCAGTTGGCGACAGTGGGCACGATCACCAGCAGCCACCAGACGCCGGAATACGCCAGCACCGCATTTGACCAGGCCGCCGGATATTGCGAACCGTGGCGTTTCATCGTCCACGCGCTGAACACGGCGCCGGCCAGCAGCATGACGCTGCCGAGGAACGGCGTGGCGAACAAGTCGGTCGAAACCGGTGCGACATGCCAGTTCAGGGCCAGCAGGACAGCCAGCACCAGGCCGGCCAGCAGTTGCGCCGCCATGGCCAGGCCGCGCGCCAGCGGCCATGCCAGGCGGCGCCCGATCAGGGCCATCACGACTGCAGCGCCGAGTGCACTGGCAACCAGCAGGTTGGCTTGCAGCTTGCCGCTGGTGCGCAGGATGACTTCGGTCCAGGCGCCGCCGACCAGCCAGATGGCGGCGCCGGCGAGGAACAGCGCGCCCAGCAACTGCAGGCCGCCCAGCCCCTCTTCGCTGGAATGGCTGCGGAAGCGCATGGCCATGATGCAGGCGCTGACCGCCAGCAACAGGAAGCCCAGCCACAGGTTGGAGTTCATTGCCGCCTCCTGGTCCAGGCCGGACACGGAGCCGATGAAGCTGACCCACGCACCCAGTTGCACCAGCAGGCCGAAGCCCCAGGCCAGCGGCTGGCGCTGGCGCAGGCCGATCCAGACGATGCCGGCGCCTTCCAGTGCCCACGCGGCGGAAGTCCAGCGGCCATCGAGCGCCATCGGAATGGCAAGCGTGCCGAACACCACGGCAAGGGCGGTGAACGCATCCACCAGCAAGCCGTAGGTGGCCCGGCGGCGCGCCAGCGCGACCGCCAGCACGGCATAGAACAGGCCGAGCACGAGGGCGGAGTAGGCCATGCCGAATTCAAAGCCTTTTACCAGGCTGAATTGCAGGCTGGCCGCCAGCATCGGGGTGCCGAATACCAGGGTGCCGTCCACATAGCTTTTCAGCTTGGGCGCTTCCAGGTGGGCGTAGGCGACGGCGATACCGACGTAGTACAGGAAGAACAGCGCGAGGAAGCCTTGCACCGACAGGTAGAACTGCGGCTCATAGCGCAGCACGCCCCAGGCGGTGCCGATGGTAAAGGTGAACGCAAAACCAAGCAGGTTCAGGACGCGCCAGGAGCGCTTGAGGGCGATGGCCAGGATACCGGCGTTGAGCAGGGCGTAGTAGCTGAACAGGGCGACGTGGCTGCCCTGGCCGGTGGAGGTCATGATCGGCGCGGCGAAGCCGCCGGTGATGCCGAAGATGGCCAGCCATTGGGCGTTCTGCAGCACGGCCAGGAGACAGGTGCCGAGTGTCAGCAGGAACAGCATGGCGAAGGCCAGGCCGCCGGGGATCAGGTGGTAAATGCGGAAGGCGCCGAACACCACCAGCATCAGCACGGCCATGCAGGTGCCCTGCAGCGGCAGGCTGACGCCCCGGTTGCCGGTGCGGATGCGCCAGGCCCAGGCCAGCGCGGCCAGGTCGGCGAGCACGATGCCGGCCAGGCGCAGTTCGATCGGCACCGTGACACGGGCGGCCGCGTATTTCAGCAGGAAGCTGACACCGATGAAGAGAATGAGCAGGCCGATTTTCGCCACCAGGTTGCCCTCGAACAGCCAGTTGCGGGCGGCGGTAACCCAGGCTGGCGGTTCGCGCGGCGGCAGGCTAGGCCGTGGTGCCGGGCGCGCGGGCGCGGCGTCGTCGCGGGCGGCGTCCTTGGCGGCAGCCCAAGCCAGGTCGGCCGCCTCGCTGGTCTTGGCGGGGGCTTCAGGGCGTTGCGCGACAGCGGGCCCGGCCGGCTCGGCAGGCGTTGCCGCGGCCGCTGGCTGGAGTGCAGGTTCAGGCGAGGTTGCCGGCCCAGGTGCCGGTGCTGGCGGCACCGGCTGCGGTGGAGAAATTGCCGTACGCGCCGCCAGCGGTTCACGCTCGGCCGGTGCGGCCGCTGTGGCCGCTGTGGCGGAAGGCGACGGTGCGGCTGGCGGTTCGGGTGCGCCAGCCGCGGGCTGGCTGGCGGCGCTGCGCCGGAAACCGGCGAGCGTGGCCTCCAGTGCAGCAAAGTCGCGCTGCAACTGGAGGGCATGCTGGCGTGCCTGGCGCGCATCGCGGCGGGCCAGCCAGGCCCAGCGCGATACCACCGCCAGCACGATAAACCAAAGCAAATCCATGGATGCTCCCTATATTGTTCTAATGGCATTGTTTTCCATCGGTAACAATATTGCAAGCACTAGTGATACCCGTATCGCCGTTTGCCCACAGGCGTATCAGCAACTGATCCTGCTCAACGTTCCGCCTCCGGTATCAGTAGCAGCAGGTCGGTCACGCCCACGTCCACGCCCGCCTGCGACAGCAAGGTCGTCGCCTGGCCACGATGATGCGTCTGGTGGTTGAAGAAATGCAGCAGCAACAGTCCGAGCTGACGGTTATTGGCTGCGCCATTCAGGCGGCGGTAGGTGATGACGGCATCCAGGTCGGCCTCGGCCAGGCCGGCGCTCCAGCCCAGGATCAGGCGGTCGAGCCAGGCGCGCCGCTCGCGCAGCGCGGAAAAGGAGTCGAACAGCGGCTGGTCCAACGCGGCCGGCGCCGGCAGCGCCGCCACAGGCGCCAGCGCCGCGGCAAAGCGCGGATGGCTGGCGATGCGCTGCAGCCAGATGGTGTCTCCCACCGCGACATGGTTGAGGGTCGCCAGCAGCGAACCAAAGAAGGCCCCGCGCTCCGCCGCCAGCGCTTCCGCCGGCAGGCTGGCCGCCGCCTCGTACAGCTTGTTGTTCATCCATTCGTTGTAACGGGCCAGCAGGGCGATATGGGCGGTTCCGGGCATGTTCTGGGGTACAATCTCGGTCTATTTGCGGAAAATTCCGTAGCAGAACAATATCATTTAAAGGTTTTTCATGAGTCTCAAATGCGGCATCGTCGGCCTGCCAAACGTCGGCAAGTCCACCCTTTTCAATGCACTGACCAAGGCCGGTATCGCGGCCGAGAACTACCCGTTCTGCACCATCGAGCCGAACGTCGGCGTGGTGGAAGTGCCTGATCCGCGCCTGAAGCAGCTGGCTGAAATCGTCAAGCCGGAACGCATTCTTCCTGCCATCGTGGAGTTCGTCGACATCGCCGGCCTGGTGGCCGGCGCTTCCAAGGGGGAAGGCCTGGGCAACCAGTTCCTGTCCCACATCCGCGAAACCGACGCGATCGTCAACGTGGTGCGCTGCTTTGAAGACGACAATGTGGTGCACGTGGCCGGCCGCGTATCGCCGCTGGACGACATCGAAGTGATCCAGACCGAGCTGGCGCTGGCCGACCTGTCGACCGTGGAAAAAACCATCGCGCGCGAGCAGAAGAAAGCCCGCTCCGGCGACAAGGATTCGGCCAAGCTGGTCGCCCTGCTGGAAACCCTGGTGCCGCACCTGAACGAAGCCAAGCCGGTGCGCGCCATGGGCCTGGGCGCCGAAGACATGGCCCTGATCAAGCCACTGTGCCTGATCACGGCCAAGCCAGCCATGTACGTGGCCAATGTGTCCGACAGCGGCTTCACCAACAACCCGCTGCTGGACCAGCTGACCAAGTACGCTGAAGCCCAGAACGCGCCAATCGTGGCCATCTGCGCCGCCATTGAAGCGGAAATCGCCGAACTGGACGACGCCGACAAGGAAGCCTTCCTGGCCGACATGGGCATGGCCGAACCGGGCCTGGACCGCCTGATCCGCGCCGGCTTCAAACTGCTCGGCCTGCAAACCTACTTCACCGCCGGCGTGAAGGAAGTGCGCGCCTGGACCATCCACGTGGGCGACACCGCGCCGCAAGCGGCTGGCGTGATCCACACCGACTTCGAACGCGGCTTCATCCGCGCCCAGACCATCGCCTTCGATGACTACATCGCGTACAAGGGCGAAACCGGCGCCAAGGAAGCGGGCAAGATGCGCGCCGAAGGCAAGGAGTACGTGGTCAAGGATGGCGACGTGCTGAACTTCCTGTTCAACGTCTAAGGCTGTTTTGCTTCGTGCTCGCGGATGGCTTTGGTGAAGCTGTCCATGAGCGGATTGGGCACTGCCAGCGACAGCTGGTAGTGTTCGATCTTGAATCCCTTGCCGGTATTGACCAGCACTCCGCTGGCCTGGCAAGTCCCCATCTGCGTGTTGAGCTGCTCGTCGAACCACACGTATTTCTTATCCGGCGAGAAGTAGATATTGCGCTTTTGCGCGGTAAAGCTCCAGGCCTTCTTGCGGTCCCAGAAGCGCTTGGCCCAGGCTTTGAATTCCTTGTAGCTCCACACTTCGCTCTTGTCGGTACCGATGAAGACGGCGTCCGGCGTGAACTTGTCCCAGTAGTCGGGCCGGGTATTGGCCGCGTCGTCGTGCCAGCTGTCGACAAAGGCGTTGACCTGCTGGCGGAATTCGGTGTCCGGGCCGGCCGCCAGGGCGTTGTGCATCATGAGGGCGGTGGCGGCGGCGATCAGCAGGCGTTTCATTCGGTTGTCTCCCGGGTCAATGTTGGTGAAATAGTATAATCGCCGGATTGTGCACAGCTTCTCATAAAAAACATGGCATCACCCAACGATAACGCCAGCATGGCATTGTTCTGCGACTTCGAAAACGTCGCACTGGGCGTCCGCGACGCCAACTACGAGAAATTCGACATCAAACCCGTGCTGGAGCGTCTGCTGCTGAAAGGCAGCATCGTGGTCAAGAAAGCCTATTGCGACTGGGACCGCTACAAGGGCTTCAAGGGGCCGATGCATGAGGCGAACTTCGAGCTGATCGAAATCCCGCACGTGCGCCTGTCCGGCAAGAATTCGGCCGACATCCGCATGGTGGTCGATGCGCTGGACCTGTGCTACACCAAGTCCCACGTCAACACCTTCGTCATCATTTCCGGCGACTCCGATTTCTCGCCGCTGGTATCCAAGCTGCGCGAGAACGCCAAGCGCGTAATCGGCGTAGGCGTGAAGGATTCCACTTCCGACCTGCTGGTGGCCAATTGCGACGAGTTCATTTTCTACGACGACCTGGTGCGCGAGTCGCGCCGCCAGCGCCAGGCAACGCGCAATGACCGCGAGCAGCAGCCAAAGCGCTCGCCGGAAGAGGAAAAGCGCCGCCGCGAAGAGATGGACAAGCGCCGCAACCAGTGCGTGGAAATCGCCTACACCACCTTCGACGCACTGGCTGCCGAACGTGGCGAAGGCAAGATCTGGGCCTCCGTACTGAAGGAAGCGATCAAGCGCCGCAAGCCGGACTTCAGCGAGTCGTATTACGGTTTCCGCACCTTCGGCAACCTGCTGGAGGAAATGAAGGCGCGCGGCCTGCTTGAATTCGGCCGCGACGAGAAATCGGGTGCGTATGTGTACCGCAGCAACCAGCCGGTTGTGCTGCCCGTTGTCGAGGCGCCGGCGGAACAGGATACTGGCGTTGTAGCCGATGCCGCTGCCGAAGCGCACGAAGGCGCCGAGGAAGCTGCTGCAGCCACCGGCGAAGCAGGCGAGGGCCGCCGCGAACGCGAAGGCCGCGATGGCCGCCGCAATCGTGGCAACCGTGGTGGCCGTGGCCGCCGTGGCGAAGGCGATGCAGCCCCCGCCGGTGCGGTGGAAGTGCCGGCCGATGCCGAAGTCGCCGCCGTGGCGGTGGTGGAGGAGGTTGCGCCAGTGGTGCAGGCGCCAGCCGACGCGCCTGCCGAGGTTGCCGCTGAGGTTGCCGTCGAAAGCGCCGCGGAAGTTGTCGCGGCAGCGCCGGCCAAGCGCACCCGCGCCGCGGCCAAGAAGCCGGCCGCGAAGAAAGCCAGCTCGCGCGGCAGCAAGGTAGCGCAGGCTGCGGCCGATGCGGCGGAAGCGGTGCAGCAGGCGGAAGCGGCGCTGGCTGTCGCTGCCGAAACCGCGGCGGCGGTAGAGGCGCCGGCACCGGAGGCGCCGGCCGATGCCAAGCCGGCTGCGCCCAAGCGTGCCAAGAAGCCAGGCATGCATAAGCCTTCTGCGCGCAGCAAGCTGCCGAAAAAACCGAAAGCGGAAGCTTAACGTTGATTATTCGCCGCGCACCGCGCGGCGATATTTTTTCTGCCATACTCACGGGCACTATGCCCTTCATCTCCGAACTGACCCTTTACCCGATCAAGTCCTGCGCGGGGCTGTCGCTGAAACAGGCGATCCTGACCCGCGCCGGCCTGATGACCGAGCAGATTTACGACCGCGAGTGGATGCTGGTCGACGCCAGCGGCGTAGCGCTGACCCAGCGCGAACATCCGCGCATGGCGCTGATTGTGCCGCGCCTGAAGACCGAAACCATGGAGCTGCGCGCCCCCGGCATGCTGCAACTGGAAATCCCGCTTGGCCTGCCCGATCCGGATGGCGCCCCGACGCTGCAGGTGCAAGTCTGGGACGACACCGTGCTGGCTTACGATTGCGACGAAACCACCGCCACCTGGTTCAGCAAATTTCTCGGCATCGAATGCCGCCTGGCGCGCTTCCACGCCAACGCCAAGCGCCTGACCAGCGGCAAATGGACCAATGGCGAGCGGCACCCGACCCTGTTCTCAGATGGCTACCCCATTCTGGTGATCGGCACCGGCTCGCTGCAGGACCTCAACGACAAGCTGCAGCAACAGGGCCGCCAGCCCCTGCCGATGAACCGCTTCCGTCCCAACCTGGTGGTGGGCGACTTGGATGCCTTCGAAGAGGACTACACCGAGGAATTCCGTATCGGCGAAGCGGCCCTGAAGCCGGTCAAGCCTTGCGCGCGCTGCCCGATGCCCTCGGTCGACCAGGCCACCGGCGAATTCGGCCCCGATCCACTGGACATCCTGCAAAGCTACCGTGCCAAGCCCGAAGTCGACGGCGGCATCTGCTTCGGCATGAATGCAATCGTAGCAACAGGTGATGGCATAAAACTATCGGTGGGCGACCCAATCGAGGTTACACTGTCGTTTTAGTAGTGGATGGCGGCAGGGCGATGGAGATTACGCAGAAAATCACGGGCAAGCAGCCCACCCAGGCGGAACTGGCAGCAGAGAACCAGTCCCTGCGCGCCCGCCTTGCCTATCTGATCGAGCAGGCCGAACGCAATCATTCCATCATGACGCGGCACCAGGCGTTCGACCTGGAAATCGTCGGCGCAGCCAGCTTTCCTGAGCTGATTGGCACGATTTTCCGCTCCCTGCCGGTGATTTCCGACCTGGATGCGGTGACCCTGGCCCTGGTCGACGTGGATGACGATATCCGCACCGTGATGGAAAAGCTGGGCGTCGATTTCGCCGACTTCCCGAACCTGGTGTTCGTGCCCAATGCCGAAACGTTGGCCGTCGACACCGAACCGGGCCAGGCGCCCAGGCCATACCTCGGCATGTTCGACCCGCACAAGCACGGCCGCCAGTTCCCGCAGCCGGGCATGCGCTTGCAAAGCGTGGGCGTGGTGCCGCTGCTGCGCAACAAGCGGCTGATTGGCTCGCTGAACCTGGGCAGCGCCGATCCGACGCGTTTTTCGCCCAGCCTGGGCACCGATTTCGTCGAGCACATGGCATCCATTATTGCCATCTGCCTGGAGAACGTCATCTCCAATGAAATGCTGAAGTACATGGGCCTGACCGACGCGCTGACCGGGGTGTTCAACCGCCGCTATGTGGACCGCCGCCTGCTCGAAGAGATTGCGCGCGCGCGCCGGCAAGCGTATCCGGTGTCGTTCATGTACATCGACATCGACCACTTCAAGCGCGTCAACGACACGGTCGGCCACGGCGGCGGCGACGAAGTGCTGCGCGAAGTGGCCAACCGCATCAAGGCGGAACTGCGCCTGTCGGACGCGCTGGCGCGCTTTGGCGGCGAGGAGTTCGTGGTGCTGCTGATCGATGCCGACCTGGAAAGCGCGACCTATGTCGGCGAGCGTATCCGCGCCGGCATTGCGGCGACCATGATCGAGCTGTCGCACGGTGTGAAGGTGTCGATCACGGCCTCGGTGGGCGTGTCCAGCCTGGCGCAGGTACCAGACGATGCGTCGCCGGAAGAGCAGGCGATGCAGTTGATCGAACAGGCCGACGAGGCGCTTTACCAGGCCAAGGAAAGCGGGCGTAATCGGGTGATCCGCTACGCGGCCTGAAAACCGGCCCGCGACGGCAGCAGGCAAGTGTCAGACCCTAAGGGTCTGACACTGGTTTACCGGTTTCAGGCCAGCAGGTCGTTTTCCGCGCGCGCCACTTCCTCGGCGGTGCCGCGCAATACCACCACATCGCCCGCCTCCAGCGTGGTGCCAGCGTCGGCCTCGAGCCGCACCTTGCCGCGGCGGATGGCGGAGATTTCGGCGCCGGTTTCATCCAGCCCCAGGTCCTTCACGCATTTGCCGATGCACGAGGCCTGCTCGCCCAGCGGCACCGAATGCAGGCGCACCATTTCCGACTCCTCGCCACTGTCGCTGGCGCCGTGGAAGTAGCCGCGCAGCGAAGCATAGCGCTCCTCGCGCGCCCGCTGCACGCGGTGCACCACGCGCCGCAGCGGCACGCCCAGCATCACCAGCGCGTGGGAGGCCAGCATCAGCGAGCCTTCCATCAGCTCCGGCACCACTTCGGCGGCCCCGGCTTCCTTCAGGCGGTCCAGGTCCGAATCGTCATGCGAGCGCACGATCACCGGCAGCTCCGGCGCCAGTTCGTGTACCAGCTGCAGTACCCGCAGCGCAGACGGCGTGGAGGCATAAGTGATCACCACCGCCGAAGCGCGCTTGATGCCCGCTGCCACCAGCGACTCGCGCCGCGCCGCGTCGCCATAGGAGACGTTGGCGCCGCCAGCCTGGGCTTCCTGGACCCGGAGCGGGTCCAGGTCCAGCGCCTGGTATGGAATCTTCTCTTCGGTGAGCAGGGTAGCCAGCGACTGGCCCGAGCGGCCGAACCCGGCCACGATCACATGCTTTTGCGCCGCCATCGTGCGCGCTGCGATATTGGTCAGGTTCAGCGACTGCATCATCCATTCGTTGGCCGAGAACTTCAGCACGATCTTGTCCGACTGCGCGATCAGGAAAGGCGCCAGCAGCATCGACAGCACCATCGAGGCCAGCACCACCTGCACCACGAAAGGGTCGACCAGCTTCATGCCGCCCACCACGTTCAGCAGCACGAAGCCGAATTCACCGGCCTGGGCCAGCGCCAGTCCGGTACGCATGGCAGTCGAGGTGGAGGCGCCGAACAGGCGCGCCAGGCCGGCGATCAGGGCAAACTTGAGCAGCACCGGGCCGGCCAGCAGCAGCAGCACCAGCCACCAGTTCTCCAGCACCACGCGCGCGTTGAGCAGCATGCCGACCGTGATGAAGAACAGGCCCAGCAGCACGTCGCGGAAAGGCTTGATGTCCTCTTCCACCTGGTGCTTGTACTCGGTCTCGGAAATCAGCATGCCGGCCACGAAGGCGCCCAGTGCCATGGACAAGCCGGCCTGCTCGGTAATCCAGGCCGCGCCCAGCGTCACCAGCAGCAGGTTGAGCATGAACAGTTCCTGCGAGCGGCGCAGCACGACGATGGTGAACCACTTGCGCATCACTTTCTGGCCGACAACGAGCAGCAACAGCAGTACCACGGCCGCCTTGAGGCCGGCCAGGCCCAGGGTCTTGGGCAGGTCGGCCGGGTTCTGCGCCAGGGCCGGGATCAGGATCAGCAGCGGCACCACCGCCAGGTCCTGGAACAGCAGGATGCCGATGATCTTGCGCCCGTGCTCGCTTTCCAGCTCCAGCCGTTCCGTCAGCAGTTTGACCACGATGGCGGTGGACGACATGGCCAGCGCGCCGCCCAGCGCGAACGAGGCCTGCCAGCCCAGCTGGATCGAGGGCGGCAGCAGGAAGTGGATGAGCCAGCCGAACAGCATGGTGACGCCAATGGTCAGCCCCACCTGCGCCATGCCCAGCCCGAACACGATCGAGCGCATGGCCATCAGCTTGGGCAGGGAGAATTCCAGGCCGATGGAAAACATCAGGAACACGACCCCGAATTCCCCCAGCAACTCGGTCGCGTGGCTTTGTTCGGCCAGCCCCATGGCATGCGGGCCGAGCAGGATGCCGACGGCCAGGTAACCCAGCATCGGCGGCAGGTGCATCATACGGAAGGCTACTACGCCGAGGACGGCGCTGCCGAGGAGGAGAAGGGTCAGTTCGAGGGGGGAGAACATCCGTTGTTTGTTTTGTCTGGCAAGTTTTTTGCTTATCTAATTCGGCTATACTTCGGGCATGAGTGTAACCCATGAAAAATCAATGCTGAAATCTTTTGATGCCAAGACCGCAACGCGTGCCCTGGAACTGGCGCGCGCGGCCCTGCAAGTCGAAACGGATGCCCTGGCAGCGCTGAATGCGCGCCTGGCCAACGACGAGACGGTGGGCCAGGCCGTGTCCTTGTTGCTTCAATGCAAAGGCCGCGTTGTCGTCTCCGGCATCGGCAAGTCCGGCCATATCGGCAAGAAGATTGCCGCCACCCTGGCCTCCACCGGCACCCCGGCCCTGTTCGTGCACCCGGCCGAAGCGGCGCACGGCGACCTGGGCATGGTGACCCCGGAAGATGTGGTGATTGCCATTTCGTATTCCGGCGAAGCGGCCGAGCTGATGGCCATCCTGCCGGTGGTCAAGCGCATGGGCGGCCACGTGATCGCCATGACCGGCAAGCCGCAATCGAGCCTGGCCAGGCTGGCCGACGTGCACCTGGACGTGTCGGTGGCGAAGGAAGCGTGCCCGATGAACCTGGCGCCGACCGCCTCCACCACCGTCACGCTGGCGCTGGGCGACGCGGTCGCGGTCGCGCTGCTGGAGCTGCGCGGCTTCAAGGAAGAAGATTTCGCCCGCTCCCACCCTGGCGGCGCCCTCGGCCGCCGCCTGCTGACACACGTGCGCGACGTGATGCGCAAGGATGGCGCCATCCCTGCCGTGGGGCCGGAAACGCGCCTGCCGGACGCCCTGCTGGAAATTACCCAGAAGGGCATGGGCATGACGGCCATCGTCGATGCCGCCAACAAGCCGGTCGGCGTGTTCACCGACGGCGACCTGCGCCGCATGATCGAGAATGTGCAGGACTTCAACAAGGTCGTCATCAAGGATGTGATGCACCTGAACCCGCGCACCGTCGGCCCCGACCAGCTGGCGGTGGATGCGGTGGCGGTCATGGAAGAATTCCGCATCAACCAGATGCTGGTGGTGGACCCGGACGGCACGCTGGTCGGCGCGCTGCACATCCACGACCTGACGCGCGCCAAGGTGATCTGATGATGCTGAACCGTGAAGAGCTGGTCGCCCGCGCCGCCAAGGTGCGCCTGTTCATCTTTGACGTGGACGGCGTGCTGACGGACGGCAGCCTGAGCTATGGCCCCGAGGGCGAAATGATCAAGACCTTCAATGTGCACGACGGCCTGGGCATCAAGCTGCTGCAGGAAGCCGGCATCAAGACCGCGATCATCAGCGCGCGGCGCACGCCGATCGTGCTGGCGCGTGCCCGCGACCTGGGCATCGAGTACGTGCACCAGGGCGGCCACGACAAGCTGACCCCGTTCAAGGCCTTGCTGGCCGAGCTCGGGCTGGCCGAAGAGCAGGTCGCCTTTATCGGCGACGACGTGGTGGACTTGCCGCTGCTGAGCCGCGTGGGCTTTGCCGTCAGCGTGCCGAACGGCCGCAAGGAGGCGCATGAGCGCTCCCATTACATCACCGAGGCCGCAGGCGGCCGCGGCGCCGTGCGCGAAGCCTGTGAATTCGTCCTGCACGCAACGGGCAGCTATGAGCGCGTCATGGCCCAGTTCCTGGCGTAAGGGAGCCGGCAATGCGTAACCAGAGGACCGCCCACCGCTTCCGCCTTTCCATCGGCATGATCGTCGTGCTGCTGGCGGCGCTCGGCAGCTTTTACCTGCTCGAACTGCTGAACCGGGCCGATGAACAGATGCAGGCCGACCTGCGCATGAACGAGCCGGACTACATCATCGACAACTTCTCCTTCGTGCGCATGACGCGGGAAGGCAAACCGAGCTATATTATTGCCGGCAACCGGCTGACCCACCGCCCGATCGACGATTCATCCGAGATCGACCAGCCGCGCGTGCGCAGCCTGTCCGCCGACAAGCCGCCGATGGAAATCGTGGCGGACACGGCGCGGGTGGACGACGTCAACAGCCGCGTCACCCTGAGCGGCCATGTCACGATCGACCGCGCCGCGGCGCCGGACTCGCAACTGCTGCACCTGGAATCGGACAAGCTGGTGATCTTCCCGGACGAAGACCGCATGGAAACCGACCGCCCGGTGAAGCTGCGGCTAGGCAATACGACCGCTTCGGCCAACAGCATGCGCGCCAATAACGCGACGCGCGAAATGCACCTTGCCGGCAATGGCACGCTGCAGATTCCGCCCAAGGCCGCGGACCAATAACTGAGGAATGACTATGAAACGACTACTCTTGTCGGCAGCCTTGCTGCTGGGAGTCGCGGCTCCGGCGCTGGCCGAGAAAGCCGACTCCTACAAGCCGACCAACATCAGCTACGGCTCGATGGACATTGACGATGTCAAGCAGATCACCGTGCTGCAGGGAGGCGTCAGGCTGACCCGCGGCACGCTGACCATGACGGCCGAGCGCGCCTTCGTCAAGCTGACGCCGGAAGGCTACCAGCAGGTAACCCTGTTCGGCGACGGCAAGAAAGCCACCTTCCGCCAGAAGCGCGACGGCGCCGGCGATCAGTGGGTGGAAGGCGACGCCGAGCGTATCGAATATGAGGAACAGGTTGAGCTGGTGAAAATGTTCAACAAAGCCACCATCCGCCGCCTGGAAGGCGGCAAGCAGAACGATGAAGTGCAGGGCGAGTTCATCTCCTACGACAGCCGCAAGGAATTCTTCAGCGTGCGCAATACCGCAAGCGGCGAGAGCAAGCCGGGCGGCGGCCGCGGCACCATGGTGATCCAGCCGGCCCGCACCGAACCGCCTGCGGCCCAGCCAACCACGCCTGCGGCCCAGCCAACCACGCCTGCCGCCACCACGGAGAAGAAGTAAGCATGCAAGCAAATACCTGCGCCAGCACGCTGGTCGTGCGCGGCCTCCAGAAAACCTATGGCAAACGCCAGGTGGTGCACGACGTTTCGCTGCAAGTCGACTGCGGCGAAGTGGTCGGCCTGCTGGGCCCTAACGGCGCCGGCAAGACCACTTCCTTCTACATGATCGTCGGCCTGGTGGCCTCCGATGCGGGCACCATCGATATCGGCGGCGCCGACGTATCGAGCCTGCCGATCCACAAGCGCGCCGCGCTGGGCCTGTCCTACCTGCCGCAGGAAGCTTCGGTGTTCCGCAAGCTGACCGTGGAGGAAAATATCCGCGCGGTGCTGGAACTGCAGAGGGTCGACGGCAAGCCGCTGGCCAAGGCCGAGATCAACCAGCGCCTGGAAGCGCTGCTGGCCGACTTGCAAATCGAGAAGCTGCGCGAGAATCCGGCCCTGTCGCTGTCCGGTGGCGAGCGCCGCCGCGTGGAAATTGCACGCGCCCTGGCCACCAATCCGCGTTTCGTGCTGCTGGACGAACCGTTCGCCGGCGTGGACCCGATCGCCGTGATCGAAATCCAACGTATTGTGCGTTTCCTGAAGGAGCGCAATATCGGTGTCCTGATCACCGACCATAATGTGCGTGAGACCCTCGGCATCTGCGACCGCGCCTACATCATCAACCAGGGCGCCGTGCTGGCTTCGGGCCGCCCGGACGACATCATTGCCAACGAATCCGTACGCCGTGTCTACCTCGGCGAACACTTCCGCATGTAAGCGAAGGCCATGAAACAAACACTGCAACTGCGAACCTCGCAACACCTGGCGCTGACGCCGCAGCTGCAACAATCCATCCGCCTGTTGCAGCTGTCCACGCTGGAACTGCACCAGGAGTTGGAACAGCTGCTTGGCGACAATCCCATGCTGGAGCGCCTTGACGATCCGCTCGACCACTCGGTGCGCCTGCTGGCCGATGGCGCCATCAGCCAGGGCAACGGCAATGGCTCGGAAGGCCCCGCCGCGCCCACACCTGATGGCGCGCCAGGCGAGGGCGGCGACGCCCCCGCCGCTGCCGATGGCGAAGGCTATGAAGGCGGCGACAGCGAAAGCGCCGGCAACGGCAGCGACGACACCGACTGGAGCGCCAGCTCCGGCAGCAAATCCGCCGACGACGAAGACAGCCGCCCGCAACTGGAAGCTTCCGGCTGCACGCTGCGCGAACACCTGCTGGAGCAGATGCGCGTCACCGTGCAGGAGCCGCGCGACCGCGCGCTGATGGAGCTGATCATCGATGCGCTGGACGATAACGGCTACCTGGAGGAGCCGCTGGAAGAAATCCACGAGCGCCTGCCGCCCGAGCTGGAGATCGAGCTGGACGACCTGCGTTGCAGCCTGGTGCTGCTGCAAAGTTTCGACCCGCCCGGCGTTGCCGCGCGCAATGCCGCCGAATGCCTGGCGCTGCAGATCAAGCGCATGCCGGGCGTGCCGCTGGTGACGCGCCGCATGGCGCTGACCATCGTCGAAAAGCACCTGACCTGGTTTGCCCAGCGCGAATTCACCAAGCTGAAGAAAGCCCTCGACTGCGACGACGAAGACTTGCGCGAAGCGCAGTGCGTGATCCGCCAGTGCAACCCGCATCCGGGCGCCGAATTTGCGTCAGGCGAGTCAGACTATGTGGTGCCGGACGTGATCGTGAAGAAGGGCCGCGGCGGCTGGCTGGTCACGCTGAATAACGACGTGGTGCCGCGCCTGCGCGTGAACGCGCTGTACGCCAACCTGCTCAAGCAAGGCAAGAGCGAGTCGCAGATGAATGGCCAGCTGCAGGAAGCCAAGTGGCTGATCAAGAATATGCGCCAGCGTTTCGACACGATCCTACGCGTGGCGGAGGCGATAGTAGAACGACAAAAGAACTTTTTCAGTCATGGCGCGGTGGCCATGAGACCCCTTGTGTTGCGTGAAATTGCTGATACACTGGGACTACACGAGAGCACTATTTCTCGCGTAACAACTCAAAAATACATGCTCACCCCACATGGCATGTTTGAGTTGAAATATTTCTTTGGTAGCCACGTCGCGACCGAAGCTGGGGGTGAAGCTTCCTCGACTGCGATACGGGCACTGATCGTGCAATTGACAGGAGCAGAAGACCCGAAAAATCCTTTATCCGACAGTAAGATTGCGGACATGCTGGGAGAACAAGGCATGGTGATTGCGCGACGGACTGTTGCCAAATATCGAGAAGCGTTGAAAATCCCTCCGGTAAGCCTCCGCAAATCTTTGTAGTGCATGGGTTCCTCTGTGCGTTTCGGCGCGCACGAACTCGAGAGCGACATCATCTTTAGGAGTGTGTATGAATCTCACCATCAGTGGACATCATGTCGAAGTGACCCCGGCCATTCGCGAATACGTGCAGAACAAGCTGGAACGAGTCAAGCGCCATTTCGATCAAGTAATCGATATTGCTGTCATCCTGACTGTAGATAACCTCACCGAGAAAGAGAAACGCCAGAAAGCCGAAATCAACCTGCGCATGTCTGGCAAAACCGTGTACGTCGAAAGCCTGTCGCAAGACCTCTACGCCGCCATCGACACCCTGATTGACAAACTGGATCGCCAGGTCATGAAATACAAAGACCGTGTGCAGAACCACAATCATGCGGCCATCAAGCATTTCCCGGATACGTACGAAGCACCACCCACCGCCATGTAAAGGACTGGCCGTGTAGCACACCAAAGGGCGCAATTGGCGCCCTTTTTTGCGGCCAGGGTGCGTTAAAATATTTGCATGAGCGAACACGTCCAAACCCACATCTCCAACGGCACCGGCTTCATCACGCTGGACCGGCCCAAAGCCCTCAATTCACTGTCCCTCGACATGGTGCGCGCGATGACGCAAGCGCTGCTGGCGTGGCGCGACGATGCGTCCGTGGCGGCGGTTGTCGTGCGCAGCAGCAGTGAACGCGCGCTGTGTGCCGGCGGCGATATCCGTTTTTTCCATGACGTCGGCCGCGCCAATACACAAGGCGGCAGCGCCCTGCTGGAAGACTTCTTCACCGAAGAATATGCGCTTAACCATTTGATCCATTTCTACCCCAAGCCTTATGTGGCGCTGATGGATGGCGTGGTGATGGGCGGCGGCATGGGGATCGCACAGGGTGGGCCTGACTGCGGCGTGCGCATCGTCACCGGCCGTACCAAGATGGCGATGCCGGAAGTGAATATCGGCCTGTTCCCTGACGTGGGCGGCAGCCATTTCCTGTCGCATGCGCCGGGGCGGCTCGGCATGTGGCTCGGGCTGACCGGCTTGACGGTCGGCGCGGCCGACGCGCTCTACCTGGACCTGGCAGACTACTTCGTGCCGGAAACGGAACTGGCCGGTCTGGCAGCGCTGTTCGAGTCCACTCCCGGCGAGTCGCTGCGCGATGCGATTGCCGTCTTTGCCGGCCCGCACAATGCGTTCGCCGGCGACAGCGAACTGGAGGCGCAGCGCGCCCTGATCGACAAGCATTTCTCCGCCGGTTCGGTGCCGGCCATCATGGATTCGCTGCGCGGCGACAGCACGCCTTTCGCGCAGAAGTCGCTCAAGGCGATGGAATTACGCTCGCCCTTGATGATGAGCGTGACCCACGAACTGCTGAAGCGCGGCGCCGCGCTGGGCGTGTCGGATTGCCTGCGCATGGAGCGCAACCTGGTGCGCCGCAACTTCGAACACGGCGAAATTTTCGAAGGCGTGCGTGCGCTGGTGATCGACAAGGACAACCAGCCGAAGTGGAATCCCGCGACCCTGGCCGAAGTCACGCCCGCAATGGTGGAGCGGTTCTTCGAACCATGCTGGCCGGCCTGGGCGCATCCACTGCGGCACCTCGCATGAGGGAGTTGGACCGGATCGACCGCAGCATCCTCAATATCCTGCAAGAGGATGCCAGCACGCCCCTGCGCGAGATCGCAGAGCGCGTGCATTCATCGGTCGCGACCTGCCAGCGCCGCATCGAAAGACTGCGTGCCGATGGCGTGCTGGTGAAGGCGGTGGCGCTGGTCGACCGTGCGCTGGCCGGGCGGCCGCTGACAGTGTTCGTCTCGGTCGAACTGGAGAAGCAGAATACCGACATCTTGAAGCAGTTCGAACACCGCATGCGCTCCGAGCCGGAGGTGATGTCGTGCTACGAGGTGGCGGGCGAGTTCGACTTCCACCTGATCGTTACGGTGGAGTCGATGGAGGAATACAGCGCCTTCACGCGCCGCGTCTTCACCTCCCACCACAACGTGATCAACGTGAAGAGCCTGTTCGCGATGAACTGCTCCAAGTTCGAGACTAAGCTGACGCTTTAAGCCTGCTTGCCCCTTACCTTTTCAACGAAGGTTTGCGGGGCGTTTGCGATCACTACCTTTGACGGCAAAGCTTTCCGCAGGAAGGAGATCACAGCCTGCTCCGCCTCAAGGCCCATTAAAGTTGCAAATACTTTTGCCTCCTTTCCAGTGAGCTCGAAGCGGTAGTATCGGTTGCCGTTCGGCCCGTAGACTTTGACTTGTTCGATGCTCGCTATCGGTATTTGTTCCACTGAGCGAAGGAGGCCAGGTTTGGTGAACAGCAGCATGTCATTTTTGGTTGCTGCCACTGGAGCGCCATCCGGGTCCATCGCGCGCAGTTGGAAACATCTGACCAGGGTCATGACCGAGATCACAACAATCGTTTCAAGCAGCCTGCGATCACCAGCGAAATGCCAGGCCACAGCTAGCGCGAGCATGGCGCCGGAAATGCCCAGTTCACGGGCCATGGCGACAGGTCTGAAAACGCCATTTTGCGTAACATGGAACTTGGGAAGCCGCGTACGCACGGCAAATGCGGCGAGCATCACGGCGAGGCATGGAAGCCAGACCCATAGCAACTCAGACCTGACCACCGTCATTCCAGCAGGCCCGAGCAACCGCTCAAGCGTTAATGGCGACACGCGGATCACCTGGGTCGGGAAAAACAGGCGCTGATCAGACAATGGCCATAGCAGTGCGGCACCCAAGCCTCCTGTCGTGCACATATCCAGCAAAGGATGGGAAACGCAGGCAAACGATACAAAGGCCCATGCAATCCAGCGCTTTGCGCGCAACAGGGGCGCAAGCAGTGCCGCCAATGCGCCCAGCGCCAGTGCGAAGGCAATGGAATGCGATGCGCCGCGATGGCCAAACTGGTCCGCATACGCGATTCCAAACTTGAAGGCGATGACATCCATGTCGGGCACGATGGATGCAACCATGCCTGCCAACAGAAGGCGGCGTGAAATACGGTTCGGACCGAGTGCGACGCCGAGCGCCAGCGGAATTGCGGGATGGGTGAAGATGGTTGGCATGGTTCAGGGGATCTTAAAGCGGAGGCTTGCGGTGGAAGTTGACGTACAGGGCCTGGAGTTGCGGCGGCAATTTCTTCCAGTATGCGGCAGCCTTGGCAGGCGGCACTTGCCAGAACAGGTTCTCCACCAACGCAACGTCGATGCACTGCCTGACTTCCTGGCTGGCGGACACGAAAACGTTGGCGGTAAATTCGAAGAATCCGGAACACTCGGCGAGGTCATTTTCCCGCTTCATTTCTTCATTCAGGACATTGGCGACGCATTCGAACCAGCTATAAGCGCTCTCCGGCGAAGGCTGCTCTGCCCAGCAGGAAAGGAAATTGCGGTCGCTGCTCTGGGCCAGGGCAGGGAAACGCTCCCTGGCCGCGAGGTAAAACGACGAATTGGCCTGCATTACTCTTTCGGGCAGTCCACTGGCGGCAACGGGCCGAACACGACTTCGGAATCGGCCGGTCCGGAAGTCTGCAGGATGTAGACCACTTTGGCGGAGGTGTCGACGTACATCATGTGCGCCCGCCCGCCGGGCACCATGCCAGGCGAGTTTAGCGTCATGTGACGGGTTTCGCGCAATTGCTCGGGCAACTTGGGCACCGTTGGCCACTTTTCACGGGTGCCGGATGGCGACACGAAGCTGGCGTAGTGCGCAGCCGTGCAACGCCAGATTGGTTCCGGTTCGATGGGTGCAGCGCCCAGCGCCGCTGCAAGCAGTAAAGAGATCGCCATAGGCAGATAATAGATCAAAAATCCGGTGCCGCAGCAAAATTCATTGTTACCGGCGGCCGAGCTGCGGCCTGATTGGCGGCGCGCCGCTCTCCATGCGGATGCGCAGTTCTCCGTCTTCCTTGACCAGCAGCACGGCATACGACTGGGAGGCAGTCTCGCCGCCGGCCTTGTCGCTGCGAGCGACGCCGCCTGTGATCATTACCGATTGATCGCTCAGCTTCTCGAATGCCAGGTTCTGCCAGCGGAAAGTCGCCGGCGGTTTCCAGCTCGTCGCGAATTCGCTGGACAGCCTCTCATGGCTTAGCTCCTCCTTCCATTCGCCGCCAATCAAGATGGTGCCGCGACGTGAATAGCGATTGGCGAGGGCTTTGCGGTCGCCGGAGGAGACCTCTTCCGCGTAGGTGTCCATGAAATAGTGCGCGAGATCGAGGACATCAACGGCTGATGGATCCTTGCAGGCGATTTTGGGCAACGGCCCGAATATCACCACGGTATCCGCCGTGCCGGCGGATTGCTCGATGTAGGCGCTGCCGGACGCTGGATCAACGTACATGACATGCGTTCGACCGCCGGCGATGGCGCCCGAGGTGTTCAGCAGCTTGGCCTTCCTGCCACGCAAATGGACCGGCAGGGCTTTCAGGACCGGCCATGGGGCGGAAGTCCCGGAAGGAGAAACGAAAGCGGAATAGTGCCGCGCAGTGCAGCTCCACGCCGGATCCGGATCGAAAGGGGTGGAACCGATTGCGGCTGCCGCCAACCATACGGCCAGGCTCATTTTGCCTCCAGTTCTTTCATGCGTTGGGGTATCAGGTCCATCTTGCCGTCACCGTTGAATTCGTTACAGGTGGCCGACACCAGCTGTTCGGCTTCCTGGCCTTTCGCGAAGTACAGCCCCTCGCAGTCGCAGCGCAGGCGGGCCTTGATCTTTTTGGCCTTCCTGAGTTCAGCAATCCAGCACGAGTCGGCACAGCCGCAGGATTGGTAGGTCAAGACTTCGCCGTCACGCTTCCAGTCCAGCTCAAACTTTGTGTGCTGGCCTGCTGCGTGTGCCGGTTGAAGCGTCAGTAAAGCTGCGATGGCGATGATGGACAGTTGATTCATGGCGAAATGCTAACACGGCATGGGAAATTTTCCCGCCGCCTTGCGCGAAATCGAGAAATCGTATCGCACCGACTGCCTAAGATGATGGCTCGTTGTTTGAAAGGAGAGCATCATGATTGACCACGTATCCATTGCCACCCGCGACCTGCCGCGCGCGGTGGAATTCTATAAAGCCTGCCTGGAGCCGCTCGGCTACAGCGTCCAGCACCAGGACGACAAGCAGGCCATCTTCGGTGCCGACGGCCACTGGGCCTTCGCCATCTATCCGGCGCAGGGCGACGCGCCGCTGGTGGGCCAGCGCGGCCACATCGCCATCAAGTCGCCATCGCAGCTGGCGACGCACGCCTTCCACGCCAACGCCATGGCGCAGGGCGCCGCTTCATTGCGCACGCCGGGCTTGCGTCCTGATGTCAACGAGCGCTATTTTGGGACGATGATCACCGATCCGGACCAGCATACGATCGAAGTAGTGCACTGGCTGGATTAATTTGGTGCACGGGGCCGGCTGACGGCTGGCCCGCATCTTGCTGTATTGCCTGGGTCATCCACTTTACCCAAGCGCTCATGACCACCATACGCTCAGCCCACCCGGCCGATGCCGCTGCCATCGCTGCGATCTACAACCACTACGTCGCAACCACCACCATCACGTTCGAAGAGGCCGAAGTCAGCGTCGACGATATGACCAACCGCATTACCAGAGTGATTTCGTCCAAGCTGCCCTGGCTGGTGCTGGAGCAGGACGGCAAAGTCCTCGGTTACGCCTACGCCAGCAAATGGAAGGAGCGGTCGGCCTATCGCTTTTCGGTCGAAAGCTCAATCTACCTGCAGCAGGAAGTGCGCGGCAAAGGCTTCGCGCGCAGGCTGTACCAGCACTTGTTCAACCTGCTGCGCCAGAGCGGCGTGCACCTGGTGATCGGCGGCGTCGCGCTGCCCAATGAAGCCAGCGTCGGCCTGCACGAGAAGATGGGCTTCCAGCCCGTCGGCGCCTTCAAGGAAGTGGGCCGCAAGTTCGGCCGCTGGATCGACGTCAGCTACTGGCAGCTGCGGCTGGAGTGATCGGCTCTACGATTGCTCGCGGTGGCGCAGAACCACCGTCTCGGTCGGCGCGAAGTGGCGCGCCAGGCGCTCGGCCATGTAGACTGAGCGGTGCTGGCCGCCGGTGCAGCCGACGGCCACCGTCAGGTAGGAGCGGTTGTCGCGCTTGAAGTGCGGCAGCCATTTGCTGACGAAGCCTTTGATATCCTGGAACATTTCTTCCGCACTTTCCTGGGCATCGAGGAAGGCGATCACCGGCGCGTCGCGGCCGTTCAATGGGCGCAATGTGAGGTCGTAGTACGGATTGGGAATGGCGCGCACGTCGAACACGAAATCGGCGTCGAGCGGTACGCCGACCTTGAAGGCGAAGGATTCGAAGAAGAGAGTCAGCGGCGCATTCTCGCTGTGCACCAGGTCCTTGACCCAGGCGCGCAGCTTGTTGGCGTTCATCTCCGACGTGTCGATCACGATGCCAAGCTGCTGGATTGCCGACAGGCGTTCACGTTCTTCGGCAATACATTCGATCAGGGTACGGCGCGCCGCAGGGTTCTGGCCCGGCGCCAGTTCGTGTGACAGCGGGTGGCTGCGCCGGGTTTCGGAGAAGCGCGCCACCAGCGAATGCGTGTTCGCGGTGAGGAAGATCACCTTTACTTCGTGGCCGTCTTCTTTCAGCTTACGGTATTCGCCGGGCAGGCTGGCAAGGCTGGAGGCGCTGCGTGCATCGACTGCGACGGCCAATGCATCCGTTCCCTCAATAGCAAGGCGGTTGATCAGGTCCGGCAGCAGGGCAGGCGGCAGGTTGTCGACGCAGTAGTAGCCGATGTCTTCGAGAACATTCAGCGCAACGGATTTGCCGGAGCCGGAGATCCCGGTGAGTAGGACGATTCGCATGCGACCGATAGTACCATTAAGTCGGCTCAGTCACCTGACATGGCCTGGCGTTGGCGCTCCATGAATTCCTGCAGCGTATCGATGCCGCGCAATTGCAGGATGGTGTTGCGTACCGCAGCTTCCAGCAGTACCGCGATGTTGCGGCCGGCTGCGACCGGAATCACAACTTTGCGGATCGGGAGTCCCAGCACGTCTTCGGTCGGGAACTGGAATGGCAGGCGTTCCACTTCTTCTTCCAGCGCGGAGCGGCGCACCAGGTGCACGATCAGCTTCAGGCGCATCTTGCGGCGCACGGCGGTCTCGCCGAAGATCGCCTTGATATCGAGCAGGCCCAGGCCGCGTACTTCCAGCAGGTTTTGCAGCAGCGGCGGGCAGCGTCCTTCGATCATGTTCGGCGCGATGCGGGCGAATTCAACTGCATCGTCGGCCACCAGGCCGTGCGAACGTGAAATCAATTCAAGTCCCAGCTCGGATTTGCCGAGGCCGGAGTCGCCGGTAATCAGCACGCCCACGCCCAGCACGTCCATGAAAACGCCATGCATGATGATGCGTTGCGCCAGCTTCTTCGACAGGTAGACGCGCAGGAAGTCGATGACCTGTGCGGCAGGCAGCGGCGTGGAGAACAGCGGAATATTCTTCTCGTCGCAGATCGCCAGGATGTCCGGCGGCGTCTCCAGGCCCTGCGCGATGATCAGCGCCGGTGGGCCGCCCGCGATCAGTTCACCGATCACGTGGGCGCGCGTCAGCGATTTGAGGCGCTGGTAATAATTGATTTCCTGATGGCCGAACACCTGGATGCGGCCAGGGTGAATGGTATTCAGGTGGCCGACCTGGTCGGCCGCCGAAGCAACGTCGCCGGAGATCAGGCGTTCGCCGCCGGGAAAGCCGGCGAACCAGCCCAGCTGCAGGGTTTCGCGATTGTCGTCGTACAGTCTCTGGATCGTCAGCGGCGTTTGCAGCATGTTCAACCTGCCGCTTGCAGGCTAGGCTGCCAGTTGACGATGCGGCTGTAGACCGACTTCGGGTCCGGGTCTTCCGTCAGGGCCTGGCGGAAGGCGTCGTCGGAGAACATTTCCGCGATCTCGGACAGGATCTCGAGGTGCTGCTGCGTCACGTGGTCTGGAATAAGCAGGAAGAACAGCAGGTTCACAGGCTTGCCATCCGGCGATTCGAATGGAATCGGCTCGGCCAGGCGCACGAAGGCGGCCAACGGCGACTTCAGGCTCTTGGAACCCTTGATGCGCCCGTGCGGTACCGCGACGCCGTGGCCGAGGCCAGTGGAGCCCAGGCGTTCACGCGCGAACAGGTTGTCCGACACGGTGGAGCGAGCGATGCCGCAGTTGTTCTCAAAGATCAGGCCGGCTTGCTCGAAAGCGCGCTTTTTGCTGGAGACTTCCAGGTCGAGCTGGACGTTCTCTAGCGAAAGGATTTTGCTCAGGTTATTCATGACGCGACATTATGTGCAGTAGCGAGCGCATTATAGGCTTGTTTCTCAGCCGTGTAACTCGAAATTCACGCAATGTTTCCACGTGGAAAAAACCCTTACTGGCGGGCGTTGCGCAAGTTGGACGGCCGCTGGGCACTACTAAAGTTGGTGCGCCAAGGGTTGATATCAAGGCCGCCTCGGCGGGTATACCGCGCATACACCGTCAAATGCTGAGGTTTGCACTGGCGCAGGATGTCGGTGAAGATGCGTTCCACGCATTGCTCGTGGAATTCATTATGCTCGCGGAAGCCGATCAGGTATTTGAGCAAGCTCTCCTGGTCGATCTGCGGGCCGTAGTAGCTGATCTGCACGGTGCCCCAGTCCGGCTGGCCGGTGACCAGGCAATTCGACTTCAGCAGGTGCGAAACGAGGGTTTCCTCTACTGGCAGTTCGTCGAAGTTGGCTTTCAGGGTTTCCGGCTGCGGGGAATAGCTGTCGACATCGATGTCGAGGCGGTCCAGCAACTGCCCTTCCAGCTCGCCCATTCCGAGCTTTTCGAAGTCTTCCTGCATGGTCAGGGTGACGTGCACATTCGCGCCGGCGGCGGAGGACAGGTCTTGCTGCAGCAGGATTTTCAGAGCGTCGGGCCCGGCCAGCCTGGTCTGGTTGAAGGAATTGAGGTAAAGCTTGAAAGATTTAGATTCGATCAAGTTTGGCGAGTCGGCCGGGATGGTGAAGCGCGCCACTGCCACTTGCGGCTTGCCGCGCATGTTCAGCCAGGACAGCTCATAGCCGTTCCAGATATCCACGCCGAAGAAGGGCAGGGTGCCTTTCAGGCCCAACTCGTCACGCTTGGCCTGGCGCGGGATGGGGAACAGCAGTTCCGGCGCGTAATCGGTGCGGTAGGCGGAGGTTTTGCCGAGGGGGGAGTGTTCTGGGAGGTTGGACATGGCGGACTTCGTTTTGCGGGACAGTCTGCCAGTTTACCAAAAACCGGTAATTCGGTGTCTGACCCGCAGGGCCAGACACCCTACGGTCTTGAAGCCGCGGGATGAACCGGTGGCGGCGCCGCAGGCTGGGTCCGACCCTGCGGGTCAGACCCAGGTTTACCGGTTTTACAGGAACAGCTTGTAAACCGGATTCTGCGTCTCATCCCAATAGCGATACCCCAGCGTCGCCAGGAACTGCGCAAACTTCTCCGCATCCTGCGCCGGCACCTGCAAGCCGATCAGAATCCGCCCCACATCGCCGCCCTGCGAGCGGTAATGGCACAAGGAGATGTTCCACTCCGGCGCCATCGAATCGAGGAAGCGCATCAGCGCCCCGGGACGCTCCGGGAACTCAAAGCGATACAGCAATTCATCCTTCGCCAGCACGCTCTTGCCGCCAACCAGGTGGCGCAGGTGCGACTTGGCCAGTTCGTCATGCGTCAGGTCCAGCGTCTTGAAGTTATTCTCTTCAAAGCGCCGGGCAATCGTCGACGATTCGCTGCGATCGGCAATCTGCACGCCGACAAACACGTGCGCCTGCTCCTGGTCGCTGATACGGTAGTTGAACTCCGTCACATTGCGCGGACCCACCAGGCTGCAGAAGCGCTTGAACGAACCGCGCTGTTCCGGCATGGTCACCGCAAATACCGCTTCGCGCGACTCGCCCAGCTCTGCGCGCTCCGCCACAAAGCGCAAGCGGTCAAAGTTCATATTGGCGCCGCTGCAGATGGTCACCAGCGTTTCACCCTGCACCGGATACTTGCCCATCTCCGCGCGTTCGACATAAGCCTTGGCTCCGGCAACGGCCAGCGCGCCGGAAGGCTCCAGGATCGAGCGCGTATCGGTGAACACGTCCTTGATCGCCGCGCAGATCGCATCGGTATCGACCACGATCACTTCATCGACAAACTGCTGCGCGAGGCGGAACGTTTCCTCTCCCACCAGGCGCACCGCGGTACCGTCGGCAAACAGGCCAACATCGGACAAGGTCACGCGCTCTCCGGCCTTGATCGAGCGCCCCATTGCATCCGAATCCATGGTTTGCACGCCAATGACCTTGATATCCGGGCGCAGTTGCTTCACATACGCTGCGACACCGGCAATCAGGCCGCCGCCGCCGATCGGCACGAAGATCGCGTGGATCGGGCCGGAATGCTGGCGCAGGATTTCCATGGCGATCGTGCCCTGGCCGGCGATCACTTCAGGATCGTCGAACGGATGCACGAAGGTCAGCTTCTGCTCCTTTTCAAGTTGCAGGGCGTGGTTGTAGGCGTCCGTATAGGACTCGCCATGCAGCACCACTTCCACGCTCTGGCCGCCGCGGCGGCGCACGGATTCGACTTTAAGGAGCGGCGTGGTGGCGGGCATGACGATCAGGGCGCGGCAACCGAGTTTGGCTGCGGACAGGGCAACACCTTGCGCATGGTTGCCTGCGGAGGCGCAAATGACGCCGCGCTTCAATTGCGCGTCGCTCAGATTCGCCATCTTGTTGTAAGCGCCGCGTACCTTGAAGCTAAAGACGTCCTGCACGTCCTCGCGCTTGAAGTAAATCTGGTTGCCAACTCGTTGCGAGAGAATCGGTGCCAGTTCGAGCGGAGTTTCATGGGCCACGTCGTAGACGCGGGAGGTCAGGATTTTCTTCAGGTAGTCGATAGTCATGATTTGCAAAGGTAAAGGTGTGGTGCAAAGACTGACAACGGCGGGTAACCGAAGGGGGCGCACGCCTGCCATGCGGGTATGCGGGTGGCAGGATGTCTAACGTGCTTTGAGCTTGGTACGGATGATTATAATTGAGCCATGATTGAAAACGCTATTCGCTGGCTGCTGGACCTCATTGCAGCGCCGGAAGTGGGGCTGACATCCGTCTTTATCATCAGTTTCGTTTCTGCCACGCTGCTGCCCTTGGGCTCGGAGCCTGCTGTCTTTGCCGTTTGTAAAGCCAACCCCCAAATGTTCTGGCCGGCCATTGCCGTCGCCACGGTCGGCAACACGCTGGGCGGGATCGTCGATTACTGGATCGGTTATTACGCCAAGAAAGCCTTCGCCAAAGAACGTTCGAGCCGCTGGTTCGGCTGGCTGGCGCACTATGGCGCCAAGACCATGCTGCTGTCCTGGGTGCCGGGTATCGGCGACCCGCTGTGCACGCTGGGCGGCTGGCTCAAGCTGCCGTTCTGGCCCTCCGTCCTGTATATGGCGATCGGCAAACTGGCGCGCTACCTTACGATGACCACCTTGCTGCTGTACGTGCCGGATGGCTTCTGGCGCTCGGCTGCCCAGGTTTTGGGCGGATAAACATTCCGCATAGCAGCACGGTTGCAGAATTTCGGCGCAGGCAGTGACTTGCGATGCGAACGAATGACGGAATTTCGATTATTCAACAGTATAATATTTCGCCAATTGACGTTAACGGAACCCCGCTGGCGTCTAAGGCTGTTCCTCTCTTGTGCGCCGCAATAAGATAGAATGGCCTGTCCCAGCGTCAGCCCCCGTCCTCGCAATATGAACGCACCAGCACAAATCCAGGCACTGCTTGCCGAATCGCCAGATGGTCACGCCCACACCCGCCTGCGGGAAATTCCATACAACTACACCTCGTTCTCCGATCGCGAAATCGTGATCCGCCTGCTGGGCGAAGAGTCCTGGGCGTTGCTGGATGAACTGAGGGCCTCGCGCCAGACCGGCCGTTCGGCGCGCATGCTGTACGAAGTGCTGGGCGATATCTGGGTCGTGCGCCGCAACCCATACCTGCAGGACGACCTGCTGGACAATCCGAAGCGCCGCCAGGCCCTGATCGATGCGCTGCACCACCGCCTGTCGGAAGTGGACAAGCGCCGCAACACTGTCGACGCGGCTGCCGATGCGGAATCGCAGAAGCGCAGCGGCAATGTGGAGAAACTGCTGCGCGCCGCCAGCAAGGCAGTGGCCGACTTCGGCGAAGAGTTCCGCCAGATGTACGACCTGCGCAAGCGCACCCAGAAGGTCTTGGGCAAGTACACCGAGAAGCACAATATCTGTTTCGACGGCATGAAGCGCATCACCCACGTGACCGATGCGACCGACTGGCGCGTCGAATATCCGTTCGTGGTGCTGACGCCGGACAGCGAAGAGGAAATGGCCGGGCTGGTGAAAGGCTGCATCGAACTTGGCCTGACCATCATCCCGCGCGGCGGCGGCACCGGCTACACCGGCGGCGCGATTCCGCTGACGCCGCTGTCGGCCGTGATCAACACGGAAAAGCTGCTCAAGCTGGGCGCCGTCGAAATGAAGGTGCTGCCGGGCCTGGACCGCGAATACGCGACCGTGCATTCGGAAGCGGGCGTCATCACCAACAAGGTCAGTGAAGCGGCCGAGAAGGCGGGCTTCGTGTTCGCGGTCGACCCGACCTCGGCCCACGCCTCCTGCATCGGCGGCAATATCGCCATGAACGCGGGCGGCAAGAAGGCCGTGCTGTGGGGCACCGCGCTGGACAACCTGGCCTCGTGGCGCATGGTGGACCCGAACGGCGACTGGCTGGAAGTCACGCGCCTGGACCACAACTTGTCCAAGATCCACGATACGCCGCTGGCGCGCTTCAAGCTGGAATGGACGCATCCTAACGGCCGCGGCGAAGCCAAGGGCGAGCCGTTCAGGACCGAAATCCTGGAAATCGAGGGCCGCAAGTTCCGCAAGGAAGGCCTGGGCAAGGACGTCACCGACAAGTTCCTGGCCGGCCTGCCGGGCGTGCAGAAAGAGGGCACCGACGGCCTGATCACGTCGGCGCGCTGGATCCTGCACAAGATGCCAAAGTTCACGCGCACCGTCTGCCTGGAGTTCTTCGGCCAGGCGCGCGATGCGATCCCGTCGATTGTGGAGATCAAGGATTACCTGGACGCCTTGCCGGCGCAGGGCGAACAGTTCAAGACCATCCGCCTGGCCGGCCTGGAGCACCTGGACGAGCGCTACCTGCGCGCAGTCGGCTACGCCACCAAGTCCAAGCGCGGCGTGCTGCCCAAGATGGCGCTGTTCGGCGACATCGTCGGCGACGATGAAGACGCCGTGGCGCTGGCCGCCTCCGAAGTGGTGCGCCTGGCGAACACCCGCGTCGGCGAAGGCTTCGTGGCCGTGAGCCCGGAAGCGCGCAAAAAGTTCTGGCTGGACCGCGCCCGCACCGCGGCGATTGCAAAGCACACCAATGCCTTCAAGATCAATGAAGACGTGGTGATTCCGCTGAACCGCATGGGCGAATATACCGACGGCATCGAGCGCATCAATATCGAGCTGTCGATCAAGAACAAACTGCAACTGGCGGAAGAACTGCGCGAGTTCCTCGCTGCGGACAAGCTCCCGATCGGCAAGAGCGACGACGCGACCGACGACAAGGTCGGCTACGCGGAAATGCTGGGCGACCGCCAGGCGCTGGCGCTGGCGCTGGTGGACCAGGTGCACGCACGCTGGACCTTCATCCTCGCCAACCTGGACAAGCCGCTGGCCGAAGTGCGCGCCGACTTGCTGGCGCTGGGACTCGAACAGCTGGCCGGTGCACTGGACGACCGCCTGCAGCACCAGCCGCAAGCGACCCTGTTCGACGTGGCGCAGGACCGCACCGTACGTATCAGCTGGAAGCAGGAAATCCGCGCGCACCTGCGCCAGATCTTCAACGGCGGCGCCTACAAGCAGATCCTCGATGAGGCCACTGCAATCCACAAGCGCGTGCTGCATGGCCGCGTCTTCGTTGCGCTGCACATGCACGCCGGCGACGGCAACGTACACACCAACCTGCCGGTCAACTCGGACCATTACGAAATGCTGCAGGACGCGCACAAGGCAGTGGCGCGCATCATGAAGCTGGCCCGGTCGCTGAACGGGGTGATCTCGGGCGAACACGGTATCGGCATCACCAAGCTCGAATTCCTGACCGAAGACGAAATCGGCGAGTTCCGCGAATACAAGAAGCGTGTCGACCCGGAGGGCCGATTCAACAAGGGCAAGCTGCTCAACCTGCCGGGCATGGAAGCGACGCTGCTGAATGCCTACACGCCTTCGTTCGGCCTGATGGGCCACGAATCGCTGATCATGCAGCAAAGCGATATCGGCGACATCGCCAACAGCGTGAAGGACTGCCTGCGCTGCGGCAAGTGCAAACCGGTGTGCTCGACCCATGTGCCGCGCGCCAACCTGCTGTACTCGCCGCGCGACAAGATCCTGGCCACCTCGGCGCTGATCGAAGCTTTCCTCTACGAAGAGCAGACCCGCCGCGGCATTTCGATCCGCCACTGGGAAGAATTCGAAGACGTCAGCGACCATTGCACCGTGTGTCACAAGTGCGCGACGCCGTGCCCGGTCAATATCGACTTCGGCGACGTGTCGATGAATATGCGTAACCTGCTGCGCAAGATGAACAAGCGTTCGTTCAATCCGGGCAAGAAAGCGGCGATGTTCTTCCTGAACGCGTCCGATCCGGCGACGATCCAGGCCACGCGCCAGACCATGATCGGCTGGGGCTACAAGGCGCAGCGGCTGGGCCATGAAGTGTTCAAGGCCGTGGCACGCAAGCAGACCAAGGCCCCGCCGCCGACCGTCGGCAAGCCGGCCGTGCGCGAGCAGGTGATCCACTTCGTGAACAAGAAGATGCCGGGCAACCTGCCGAAGAAGACTGCGCGTGCCCTGCTGGACATCGAAGACAACAAGATGATCCCGATCATCCGCGACCCGAAGAAGACCAATGCCAATACCGAGGCGGTGTTTTACTTCCCGGGCTGCGGTTCGGAGCGCCTGTTCTCGCAAGTGGGCCTGGCAACGCAGGCCATGCTGTGGGAGGTTGGCGTGCAGACTGTGCTGCCACCGGGCTACCTGTGCTGCGGCTATCCACAGCGCGGCGCGGGCGAATACGACAAGGCCGAGAAGATGATGACGGACAACCGTGTCCTCTTCCACCGCATGGCCAATACGCTGAACTACCTGGATATCAAGACCGTGGTGGTGTCCTGCGGCACCTGCTACGACCAGCTGGCGACCTATGAATTCGAGAAGATCTTCCCGGGCTGCCGCATCATGGACATCCATGAGTTCCTGCTGGAGAAAGGCGTCAAGCTGGAAGGCGTCGAAGGTACGCGCTACATGTACCACGATCCTTGCCACACGCCGATGAAGCAGCAGGATCCGCTGAAGACAGTGAATGCGCTGGTATCGACGGTCGACAACGTGAAGATCGAGAAGAACGACCGCTGCTGCGGCGAGTCGGGCACTTTCGCGGCCGCGCGTCCGGATATCTCGACCCAGGTCCGCTTCCGCAAGGAGCAGGAGATGGTGTCGGGCGCCGACAAGCTGCGTGCAGACGGCTTCAAGGGCGACGTCAAGATCCTCACTTCCTGCCCGTCCTGCATGCAGGGCCTGAGCCGCTACAACGACGATTCGGGCACCACCGCCGATTACATCGTGATCGAGATCGCCAAGCACAAGCTGGGCGACAACTGGCTGGTGGATTATGTGGCGCGCGCCAATGACGGCGGTATCGAAAGGGTGCTGGTATGACGATCAACTGCGACCTGTGCAAGCTGCTGGCCGGCTTCGACGCTGCGCCCGCCGGCGCGGCAGGGCCGCTGGTCTGGCGCGACCAGCGCCTGGCGGTAATCCTGGTCGACGAGCCGGGATATCCCGGCTACGCCCGCGTGGTGTGGCACGACCACGTGCGCGAGATGACCGACCTGTCGCCTGCGGACCGCGACCATGTCATGCAGACCGTGTGGGCGGTCGAGCAGGCGCAGCGCGCCACCATGTCGCCGCACAAGGTTAACGTCGCCAGCTTTGGCAATATGACGCCGCACGTGCACTGGCACGTGATCCCGCGCTACACTGACGACGCGCACTTCCCGAACCCGACCTGGGGCGCGAAGCAGCGCGAGCACGAAAACGCAGCTATCGCGGCGCGTGCGGCTTTGCTGCCGGCCTTGCGGGCGGCGATCATCGGGAACTTGAAATAATGAACAATCCAACCGGCCTGACCGTCCACAGCAAATCGCGCTACCTTGAAATTTCCTTCGACGATGGCGCGAGCTTCAATATTCCATTTGAATTGCTGCGGGTGTATTCGCCATCGGCGGAAGTAAAGGGCCACGGGCCGGGCCAGGAAGTGCTGCAAGTGGGCAAGCGCGAGGTGGCCATGACCAACCTCGAGCCGGTTGGCAACTACGCCGTCAAGCCAACCTTTGACGACGGGCACAATTCCGGCCTGTACACCTGGGATTACCTGTACGACCTTGGCGCCCGCATGGCGCAGCACTGGGCCGATTACCTGAAGCGCCTGGAAGCCGCCGGCTTCCCTGGCGACTCCGGCCGCGAACCCGGCACGGTGCTGCCAGGCGCCGCCGCCAAAGCCCAGGGCTGCGGCCACCATCACTGAGCCAGTCCCGCTCCAGCACTGGGTGCCGGCGCAGGTGTTTCTCATGCTCGCGCATGGCCAGGAGGATGGAAGTGTCGCGCTGGATATTGCAGGGCATTGGGCCGGCTTGCGACTGGCCCAGCTGCCTGCTTTCGGGTACACCTAGGATTGACGGCGTGTTGCCGCCAAAGAAGGATTGCTTAGTTGACCATCATTTTGCGGCGCTGGAACTCCTCATAGCGCTGCTGCTCGCGTTCCCAGATGTAGCGGAATGCGGCGCGGGCTTCCGGAGTCAGGCGACGGATGGCCTCAACGTTGAAGGTCATCGGGTGCGGCTCTGCGGACACCAGGGCGCGCGATTGGGCGCGGGTGGCATCGATGAACTGCTTGGTGGCTTCGTCGATATCCGGGAAAAAAATGTCCGCGGGCAATTTTTGCTGAAGCTCCATCTGAAAATCTCCTAGTAAGACAAATCGTCTGAGCCATAAAACGACTCGTTGAGCATTCTGGTTGACAAGCATCTGCAAAATCTGTGCGTCACCCCACAAATGTATAATGCGGCAATTACAAGGCACCCTCAACATGACCAATACCACCCATTTCGGTTATAAAACCGTCAACGAAGACGATAAAGTCAAGGAAGTCGCCAAGGTCTTCCACTCCGTCGCCGCCAAGTACGACATCATGAACGACCTGCTGTCCGGCGGCCTGCACCGCATCTGGAAGGCGTTCACTATTGCTAACGCGGCCGTGCGCCCGGGCATGAAGGTGCTCGACATCGCGGGTGGTACCGGCGACCTGGCCAAGGCATTTGCCAAGGCGGCGGGTGCGACCGGCGAGGTCTGGCTGACCGACATCAACGAGTCGATGCTGCGCGTGGGCCGCGACCGTCTCTTGAATAAGGGCCTGGTGACCCCCACGTTGATTTGTGATGCGGAGAAGCTGCCTTTCCCGGACAACTATTTTGACCGCGTCAGCGTGGCGTTCGGCCTGCGCAATATGACGCACAAGGATGTTGCTCTTTCTGAAATGCGTCGCGTGCTGAAGCCGGGCGGCAAATTGCTGGTGCTGGAATTCTCGAAAGTGGATCCAGTCTTGCAAAAACCATATGACTTTTATTCCTTCACGGTGCTGCCGTGGATGGGCCGGAAAGTGGCCAACGATTCGGAGAGTTATCGTTACCTGGCCGAATCCATCCGCATGCACCCGGACCAGGAAACGCTGAAGACCATGATGCAGGCTGCGGGTCTTGAGCGCGTGCAGTACTACAACCTGACGGCAGGTGTGGCCGCTTTACATACCGGCATCAAAATGTGAGACATCCGACGATGAAAATGAAGAAATTCCTGGCCGGCGCAATGGTTGCGCTGTCCGCGCTGAGCATGATGAGCGAATTGGCCGCGCGCCCGATGGGCGGCAGCAAATCGATCGGCCGCCAGTCCTCGAGCGTGAGCAGCATGCCAAGGCAGGCCAGCCCTGCGCCGGCGCCAACCGCGCCCACCGCGGCGCCGAGCGCGAGCCGTCCTGCTGCGGCACCGGCGCCTGCCGCGCCGGCACCGGCAGCCAAGCCCAGCATGTGGAAGGGCATCCTCGGCGGCGCACTGCTGGGCCTTGGCCTGGGCGCGCTGCTGTCGCACTTCGGCCTGGGCGGCGCCATGGCGTCGGCCATCAGCACCATCCTGATGATCGCCCTGATCGGCGGCGTGATCTACTTCATCGTCCGCATGCTGCGCCGCAAGTCGCAGCCGGCGGCCCAGCCGGCGTTCAGCGGCGGCTATAGCGGCGGCAATGCGCACCAGATGCAGCCAGCGGCGTTCGAGCCGGTGATGCCTGCTGGCGGCTCCGGCCTGGCAGCACCTGCTGCGCCGGCGGCAGCGCACACCCCTTGGGGCGTGCCGGCCGATTTCGACAGCGCGGGCTTCCTGCGCGCTGCCAAGTCCAATTACATCCGCCTGCAGGCGGCATGGGACAAGGCGGATGTGGAGGATATCCGCAACTTCACCACGCCTGAAGTCTTTGCCGAACTGCGCATGCAGATCCAGGAGCGCGGCACGCAAGTCGAGTACACCGATGTGGTGGCAATCGAGGCTGAACTGCTGGGCATGGAGAACAATGGCAATGACTACATGGCCAGCGTGAAGTTCTGGGGCAAGATGAAACCTGCTCCCGATGCGCTGCCGGAACCGTTCCAGGAAGTGTGGAACCTGAGCAAGCCGCATAACGGCAACACCGGCTGGGTGCTGGCAGGCATCCAGCAGCTTGCGTGACATCGCGCTGTAACTGGTAAGATCGAGACCGCCCTGGCTTTCCGGGGCGGTTTTGTTTTGTGCAAACCGGTAGAGCGGGTGTCCGGCCCCCTGGGCCAGACACCGGTTTGCCGGTTCTTGCGGTTGAAAAGACGACGACAATGTTCTCATTCCCTCCCAAGCTGCCTGGCCTGAGCACGCCGGCGGCAGCTACCATCAACCACCTGCTGGCGCAGGAGCCGTGGGCGCGCACCGAGCTCAAGCTGCATGCCGGCAAGGTTGCCGTGATCGACGCCAGCCCAGCTGTGCTGCGCCTGCGCCTGGCGCCGGACGGCATGGTGGAGGCAGCCGGCAGCGCGGCCGGAGCAGCAGTGACGATTCGCCTGAAACTCAGCGATCTGCCGCTGATAGCGCAGAACCGCGCGCGTGCCTTCTCTTACGTGCAGATTGAAGGCGACGCGGAATTTGCCAACGCCATCTCGCGGCTGTCGCAATCGCTGCGCTGGGAGGCTGAATACGACCTGGAACAACTGGTCGGGCCGATTGCCGCGGTACGCCTGGTGCAGGGGGCGAAAGCGGTAGTGCAGGGTGCGCGCAACGGCCAGCGCAAAGTGGCCGAGAATGTCGCGGAGTATTTCCTCGACGAGAACCCGCTGTTGATCCGCCCGGTGACGGCGGAAAGCTTTGCGGCCGATGTGACCCGCTTCCGCGATGACGTGGAACGCGCCAGCAAGCGGCTGGAAAAACTCGAACAAAAACTGGCTAAATGATTCGCAAATTCCTCCGGCTGTTCAAGATCGTCCGTGTCTCCGTCCAGTATGGACTGGACGAAATCGCCATTTCCGGCTTCGACAAGCCGCGCATCAGCAAATTCCTCGATACCGTCTTCTTCTGGCGCGACCTGTCGACGCCGCGTGCCGTGCGCCTGCGCCGCGCGCTGGAGGAGCTGGGCCCGATCTTCGTGAAGTTCGGCCAGGTCCTGTCGACCCGCAGCGACCTGTTCCCGCTCGATATCGTGGCCGAGCTGTCCAAGCTGCAGGACCGCGTGCCGCCCTTCGACTCGGACCTGGCGATCAGGATGATCGAAGAGTCGCTGGGCGCCCACCCTGACGCGTTGTTTGCGCGCTTCGAACGCGTCCCGGTAGCCTCGGCTTCCATCGCGCAGGTGCATTTCGCCGCGCTGAAGGATGGCACCCAGGTCGCGGTCAAGGTACTGCGGCCGGGCATGAAGAAACTGATCGATGAAGACGTGGCGCTGATGCATATCGCGGCCAACTTCATCAACCGGCTGTGGGCCGATTCCAAGCGCCTGAAGATCCAGGAAGTGGTGCAGGAATTCGACAAGTACCTGCACGATGAGCTGGACCTGATGCGCGAGGCAGCCAATGCCAGCCAGTTGCGCCGCAATTTCGCCGATTCGAAGCTCTTGCTGGTGCCGGAAATGTTCTGGGATTACTGTTCCAGCAATGTGATCGTGATGGAGCGCATGCACGGCATACCGGTGTCGCAGATCGACCGCCTGATCGAAGCGGGCGTCGATCTGAAGAAGCTGTCGTCGGATGGGGTGGAAATCTTTTTCACGCAGGTGTTCCGCGATGGCTTCTTCCACGCCGATATGCATCCGGGGAATATTCTGGTGTCGATCGAGCCGGAATCGTTTGGCCGCTATATCGCGCTCGACTTCGGCATCGTCGGCACGTTGAACGATTACGACAAGGATTACCTGTCGCAGAACTTCCTGGCCTTCTTCCGCCGCGATTACAAGCGCGTGGCGGAAGCGCATATCGAATCGGGCTGGGCGCCCAAGGAAACCCGTGTCGACGAGCTGGAAGCTGCAGTGCGCGCCTGCTGTGAACCGATTTTCGACCGTCCGCTGAAGGACATTTCATTTGGCCAGGTCCTGCTGCGCCTGTTCCAGACGTCGCGCCGCTTCAATGTGGAAGTGCAGCCGCAACTGGTACTGCTGCAGAAAACGCTGCTCAATATCGAAGGCCTGGGCCGCCAACTGGACCCCGACCTGGACCTGTGGAAGACGGCCAAGCCATACCTGGAGCGCTGGATGGCGGAGCAGGTGGGCTGGCGCGGGCTGGTGGATCGCTTGAAGGCGGAGGCGCCGCGCTATTCGCATATTTTCCCGCAGCTGCCACGCCTGGCGCACCAGGCGCTGAGCATCGCTGCCGAGCGCGACGTCGAGACCAGGCTCTTGCTGGCGCATCTTGTGGCCGAACAACGGCATACGAACCGCCTGCTGTCGTTCTTTGCATTCTTTGTCGGGTCCTTCGTGGTGGGCTCGGTGGCGTACCTGGCTTATGCCCGACTTTACTAACCGCGATCCGCGCACGGCGGAGTTCTGGGACCAGCGGTTTGCGGCGGCGTTCATGCCCTGGGACCGGGGTGGGGTGCCGGCGCAGTTGGCGGCTTGGCTGCAAACCGGCAAACCGGTGTCTGACCCGCAGGGTCAGACACCTCGACACGCGGCTGCCGCAGGCCCGGTGCCTGACCCCGGCCGGTTGTCGGTACTGATCCCTGGCTGCGGCAGCGGCTACGAACTGCAAGCGTTCTGCGAAGCCGGCTGGAACGCCACCGCCATCGATTTCTCCCCGGCCGCTGTTGTTGCGGCGCAACAAGCCCTCGGCCCCTGGCGCGAACACGTTGTCGAAGCCGACTTCTTCGCATTCACGCCACCGCAGGCGTTGGACCTGATCTACGAACGGGCCTTCCTGTGCGCCATGCCGCGCGATATGTGGCCGCGCGTGGTGCAGCGCTGGGCCGAACTGCTGCCGGAAGGCGCCTTGCTTCTAGGCTACTTCTTCTTCGATAGCAACCCGAAAGGTCCGCCCTTCGGTGCCGACCGGGAGGCGCTGGCGCAGTTAATGAGCGCCCACTTCAGTCTCGAGCAGGACGAGCCGGTCGAAGACTCGGTTGCAGTATTCCAGGGCAAGGAGCGCTGGATGGCATGGCGCCGGAAAAAAGCTTTATAATTCAGGGTTTTGATGTTTTTTGCGGAGTAATAGATGCCGATCTACGCTTACCGCTGCGAGGAATGTGGCTTTGCCAAGGATGTGCTGCAAAAGATCTCCGATCCGCAGCTCACGGATTGCCCTACCTGCGGCAAGTCCACCTTTAAGAAGCAACTGACCGCAGCCGGCTTCCAACTGAAAGGCACCGGCTGGTATGTTACCGATTTCCGTGGCGGCACCGCCCCGGCGACCGGCGTTGCCAGCGCGGCCAAGACCGAAGCCCCGGCGACAGCTGCCCCGGCGCCTGCACCGGCAAAGTCTACCAGCGAGGCGTAACCAGCCCGCACAAGGAACACGATGCGTAAATATTTCATTACCGGCTTGCTGGTCCTGGTACCTCTGGCAATTACGGCATGGGTGCTGAACCTGGTGATTTCCACCATGGATCAGTCCCTGTTGCTGATCCCGGAAAAATGGCTGCCGGATGACCGCCGGCCGTCTGGCCTGGGCACGATCCTGACTGTCGCGGTCGTGTTCCTGACCGGCCTGCTGACCAATAACCTGGTCGGCAATTTCCTGGTCCGCCAATGGGAAAAGCTGCTGCATCGCATTCCTGTGGTCAGTTCCCTGTATGGCAGCGTGAAGCAGGTCTCGGATACCTTGTTCTCCGATTCCGGCAATGCTTTCCGCAAGGCCGTGCTGGTACCTTACCCGCATGCCGGCTCGCGCACGATCGCCTTCCTGACCGGTGCGCCAGCCACGGAAGTGCAGAAGCACCTGGACGATGAATACATCAGCGTCTACGTGCCAACCACGCCGAACCCGACTTCCGGCTTCTTCCTGATGATGCCGAAAAAAGATGTAGTCGAGCTCGATATGAGCGTCGATGCCGCACTGAAGTACATCGTTTCGATGGGCGTTGTCGTCCCTGAATAAAACTTAACCTGAAACTGAGAATCAATATGTCCATGCGTACTGAATACTGCGGCCTCGTAACCGAAGCCCTCGTAGGCCAAACCGTCAGCCTGTGCGGCTGGGTGCACCGTCGCCGCGACCACGGCGGCGTGATCTTCATCGACCTGCGCGACCGCGAAGGCCTGGTGCAGGTGGTCTGCAACCCGGAACAGGCGGAAGTGTTCGCCGTCGCCGAATCCGTGCGTAACGAGTACTGCCTGCGCATCACCGGCACCGTGAAAGACCGCCTGGCCGGCACCGTCAACAACAACCTGAAGTCGGGCAAGATCGAAGTCGTTGCCGCCAAGGTGGAAGTGCTGAACGCCTCCGTGCCTGTTCCGTTCCAGCTGGACGACGACAACCTGTCCGAAACCACCCGCCTGACCCACCGCGTGCTGGACCTGCGCCGTCCACAGATGCAGAACAACCTGCGCCTGCGCTACAAGGTGTCGATGGAAGTGCGCAAGTACCTGGACGACCTGGGCTTCATCGATATCGAGACCCCGGTGCTGACCAAGTCGACCCCGGAAGGCGCACGCGACTACCTGGTGCCGTCGCGCGTGAATGCGCACGAATTCTTCGCGCTGCCGCAGTCGCCGCAGCTGTTCAAGCAGCTGCTGATGGTCGCCAACTTCGACCGCTACTACCAGATCACCAAGTGCTTCCGCGACGAAGACCTGCGCGCCGACCGCCAGCCTGAATTCACCCAGATCGACTGCGAAACCTCGTTCCTGACGGAACAGGAAATCCGCGACCTGTTCGAAACCATGATCCGCAAAGTGTTCAAGAACACCATGGACGTGGAACTGCCTAACCCATTCCCGGTAATGGACTTCGCTGAAGCCATGGGCAAGTATGGTTCGGACAAGCCTGACATGCGCGTCAAGCTGGAATTCACCGAACTGACCGACGTAATGAAGGATGTTGAGTTCAAAGTCTTCTCCGGCGCCGCCAACATGAAGAACGGCCGCGTGGTCGGCATGCGCGTGCCTAAGGGCGCCGACATGCCGCGTTCGGAAATCGACGCCTACACCCAGTTCGTCGCCATCTACGGCGCCAAAGGCCTGGCATACATCAAGGTCAACGAGAAGGCCAAGGGCCGTGACGGCCTGCAGTCGCCGATCGTGAAGAACATCCACGACCAAGCACTGAACAAGATCCTGGAACTGACCGGTGCACAAGACGGCGACCTGATCTTCTTCGGCGCCGACAAGGCGAAGGTGGTGAACGACGCGATCGGCGCGCTGCGCGTGAAGATCGGCCACTCCGAGTTCGGCAAGGCCAACGGCCTGTTCAACGACGTGTGGGCGCCGCTGTGGGTGATCGACTTCCCGATGTTCGAATACGACGAAGAAGAAGACCGCTGGACCGCGACCCACCACCCGTTCACTTCGCCAAAGGACGGCCACGAAGACATGCTGGAAACCAATCCAGGCGCCTGTATCGCCAAGGCCTACGATATGGTGCTGAACGGCTGGGAACTGGGCGGCGGCTCGATCCGTATCCACCGCGAAGAAGTGCAGTCGAAAGTGTTCCGCGCGCTGAAGATCGGTGCCGAAGAAGCCCGCGAGAAGTTCGGCTTCCTGCTGGACGCGCTGCAGTACGGCGCGCCTCCGCACGGCGGCCTGGCCTTCGGTCTGGATCGTATCGTGACCCTGATGACCAAGTCCGATTCGATCCGCGACGTGATCGCCTTCCCGAAAACCCAGCGCGCGCAGTGCCTGCTGACCCAGGCCCCTTCGCCGGTCGACGAGAAGCAGCTGCGTGAACTGCATATCCGCCTGCGTTCGGCGGAGCCGAAAGTGGCCGGCTAAAACCGGCTAGGCGGTGCCTGACCCGCAGGGTCAGGCACCCCGACCCGCAGCCGCCGGTGCCTGGTTTCAAAGCAAATGAAGCCCTATAAGATCCCGGAATCCGTCCTGGTGGTGATTCACACCGCCGACCTGGAAGTGCTCCTGATCGAGCGCGCCGGCAACCCCGGCTACTGGCAATCCGTCACCGGCTCGAAAGACGCCATTGACGAACCCCTGCTCACCACCGCTACCCGCGAACTGTTCGAAGAAACCGGTATCGTTGCCGACGGCAAAGACATCGTGTTGCGCGACTGGGACCTGCAGAACATCTACGAAATCTATCCGGTCTGGCGCCATCGCTACGAACCCGGCGTCACCCACAACCGCGAACACATCTTCAGCGTGCAGGTGCCGCGCAACGTACCGGTCATGCTGAGCCCGCGCGAACACACCGCCCACGTCTGGCTGCCCTATCTCGAAGCTGCCGACCGCTGCTTTTCCCCGTCCAACGCCGAAGCCATCCTCCAGTTACCGCAACACATGTAACTTGCAGCTTGCTTGTAAATCGCGCACCGCGCGTTGTGGCTATAATCGGACATCGACTGTCACGCTGGGGGCGCACGCCATGCCGGAGACTCAGGATATCCTTCTGGAGCAGTTGCAGGTCGGCTTATATGTCCACCTCGACCTGAAATGGTTCGAGCATCCTTTTGCATTCAGCCATTTCAAGATCAAGTCGCAGGAGCAGATCCACCAGTTGCGCAGCCTCGGCTTGCACAAGATCCGCTTCGACCCGGCCTTGAGCGATGTGCAGCCGGCCTCGTTGCCGGTCGACACGCCGGCCGCCGCTCCTGAATCTCTTGCCAAGGCACAGGCGCCGGCGCCCGAATCGCCCGAGCTGGCTGCCAAGCGCGCCATGATGGAGCGCATGCGCCAGCAGCGCGAGAACGCGGCGCGCATCGAGCATGCCTTTGTCGACACGGCGCGCGCGATGAAGGACATGGAAAAGAACATCTTCGCCCGTCCGGCCGAGAACCTGCAAAGGGCCAGCGAGATGATCGGCAAGATTGCCGACTCCATTCTGAGCGCGCCGGAGCTGGCCATCCACGTCATGGGCGACCGCACCGGCGGCGAGGAAATCTACCTGCATTCGCTCAACGTCACCATGCTGTCGATGATGATTGCGCGCGATATCAAGCTGCCGCGCGAAGTGGCGGGCGCGATGGGCGTCGGTTCCATGTTCCACGATCTTGGCGTGCGCAACGTTCCGGACAAGGTGCTGACCAAGACCGAGGCGTGGACCCACTCCGAGCAGCACCTGTACGAAACCCACTGCGCGGTCGGAACGGAAATGGGACAGCAGCTCAAGTTTCCCGCCGCCGCCGTGGCGATCGTGCGCGATCACCACGAAATGTTCGATGGCAGCGGCTACCCGCGCCATTTGAAAGGCGAAGAGATCGGTGTACTGGCGCGCATCGTGGGGATCGCCAATTACTATGACCGTCTGTGCAACCCGATCAACGGTACGCCCGGCCTGACCCCGCACGAAGCGTTGTCGCTGATGTTCGCCAAGAACCGCAACAAGTTCGACCCGAAGCTGTTGCAGGTGTTCATCCGCTGCCTGGGGGTGTACCCGCCGGGCACCATTGTGCAACTGTCGAACGGCGCTACCGGCATGGTCGCCACCATCAATACCGAAAAGCCGAACAAGCCGGAACTCGTCGTGTATGAACCGGGCATCCCGCGCGAAGACGCGATCATGGTTGACATGGCGCTGGAGAGCGACCTGAATATCGTCCGCGCCATCAAGCCGGCGCAGGTGCCGAAGGAAATCTACGCCTACCTCAGCCCGCGCAAGCGGGTCAGCTATTACTTCGATGCCACCAAGCCGGGCCAGGGAGCGACCGGGTGATCTCCGAACTGCGCCAGCTCATGCTCGATCATAGCCCGCACATGATGCTGCTGGTGGACCCGAGCGACTTGCGCATCATTGTCGCCAACCGGGTGGCCGAGCAGGTGCTTGGCTATTCCGGAGCACAGCTGGCCGATATGCAGATTACCGATATCGAGAGTTCGCTGCAGGATGTGTTCTATTGGGAAGACGTGCGCGGCGGCCATTTCCAGGATATCGATGCGCAAGAGGGCGAATACCTGCGCGCCGACGGCACCCAGCTCATGGTCATGAAATCGCTGCGTGTGCTGCGCCACGATGACCGCTGGCTGATCCTGATCATGGCGCGCGACGCGCGGCAGGAACGCAAGGTGGAGGATGTGCTGGAACAAACCCTGTCGCAGTTACGCACTACGCTGGAGGCGACCGGCAATGGCATCCTGGTGATCGATTGGCACAACAATATCGCCAGCATGAATCGCCAGTTCAGCGAGATGTGGCATATCCCGGACGCCTTCCTGAAGAACGGCAATGACTCGGCCATCCTGGAATTCCTGACCGCCAATGTGGTCGAACAGGAACTGTGCCGCGAGCGGTTGCAGCAAGTGAGTGATCCGCACGAGGCGCTGGACCAGTTCCACCTGCATGACGGCCGCGTGTTCGAATGCAGCTCGCGCCCGCAATTCCTCGGCGAGCGGATCATCGGCCGGGTGTACGGCTTTCTCGACAACACGGAGCGCGTGCATGCCGAACAGGCGCTGCGCGAATCACGCGACCAGCTGGAAACCCGCGTGCACGAACGCACCCTGGCGCTGCAGATGGCGAACATCACGCTGGAGAGCGAGAAGTCGCGCCAGGCCGACTTGATCCGCAAGCTGGGCGAGGCGCAGAACCAGCTCCTGCAGTCGGAAAAGATGGCTTCCATCGGCGTGCTGGCGGCGGGCGTCGCGCATGAGATCAACAACCCGGTGGGCTTCGTCAATTCCAATCTGAGCAGCCTGCAGCGCTATATGCAGTCCCTGATGCGGCTGCTCGATGCGTATGAGGCGCGCGAAGAGCACCTGCCGCAGTCCGACCGCGGCGAACTGAATGCCCTGCGCAAGGAAATCGACGCCGACTACCTGCGCGAAGACCTGGGCAGCCTGCTGTCCGAATCGATGGACGGCCTGGACCGCATCAAGCGCATCGTGCAGGACATGAAGGACTTCTCGCACGCGGGCGGCGGCGACGTGCTGGTGGCCAACCTGGAGACTGGCCTGGACAGCACGCTGAACGTGGTCTGGAACGAGTTGAAATACAAGGCCGAAGTGGTGAAGGAATATGGCGGCGTACCGGAAATCGAATGCATCCCCTCGCAGCTGAACCAGGTGTTCATGAACCTGCTGGTCAATGCCGCCCATGCCATCGAAAACCGCGGCCGCATCACGCTGCGCACCAGTTACGAAAATGAGATGGTGACGGTGTCGGTGAGCGATACCGGCAGCGGCATCGCGGCGGAAAACCTGGGCCGCATCTTCGAACCCTTCTTCACCACCAAGCCGGTGGGGAAGGGCACGGGGCTGGGCTTGTCGCTGTCCTACAGCATCGTGCAAAAGCACGGCGGCCGCATCGAGGTCGACAGCGAAATCGGCCGCGGCACCACCTTCCGCGTCATCCTGCCGCGCCAGATGGCGCCGAGCACGGAGGAAGACGATGTCATGACTTAGCGGCCGCAGGGAATGGCAAAGTCGACGTGGTAATGCTCATCATGCCGCACCCATGGCTTGCCCTGCATGAACTTAAGCCGCTTCAGCTGGGCGCCGCGCGCGGTGGCGAACAGGCGCGGCAGGTAGGCAGTGTCGAAGATCACCAGTGCAATGCCATGCCCGCGCGCGCGGGCGGCCTGGTCCAGCTGGTACAAGTGTTCCGCCAGCGCGGCGAAGTCGATGCTGTACCCGTCGTAGCGCGCATCGCGGTCGAATTCGATGTCGTAGCCGAAGCGCAGGGCGGCTGGCGTCGGCAGGCGCGCCGGCCGGCCATGCCTGTCGCGCACCGGCACGAAGAAGTCGACCGACAGGCCATTCTGGTGCGTGCGGTGGGGGCGGAAGCGGCCGCCATGCTCGTTCCCTGTTTCGCCATACACGTATTGCGAACCAGGCGCGGCGTGCTCGAGCCTTGCGAAGGCATCCAGCATGATGGCCGACACTTCGCTATGCACATGGTTGCGGCCCATGGCGATGGCCAGCGTGCTGTAGGCCGCGAAATTGGCGCCCTGTGGCGGCAGCTGGATGCTGCCTTCGATACTGCCGCGGCTGACCGTGCCGTGGCAGCGGCTGGCGGCGGCATGGGCGCCGGCCGCGCAAGCCGCCAATAGCGCCGCGGCAGCGATGTGCGTCCCCCTCATCGCGCAGCGCCCGAAAGGACCCGGCGCAGCATATAGCAAGCGGGCAACCCTGGCAGCAGCAGGAGCCATACGATGGCCGGCGCGCTGCCTGAAGCGCCGGCGCCGGCATTCGCCGCCATCAGCATGACTGTCGTGTTGACTGCCGCGTGCATGGCAATGCCCGGGATCAGCGAGCGCGTGCGCTCATAAAGCCAGCCGGCAAAGATGCCGAACAGGCTGGCGCCGACCAACTGGTAAATATTCATGTGGTAGAAGCCGAACACGACGGCCGAGCCGAGAATGGCGTAGCTGCGCTCATATTGCTGCAGGAAACTGCGCAGGATGATGCCGCGAAACAGCATCTCTTCCACAACAGGGGCGATGATGCAAATCAGCATGATTTGCGGCAGCCCCGCCGCCATCCAGTTGCCGAGATGGTTCTCCATCCCGGCGCGCAGGGGAAACTCGGCCAGCAACAGGTCATTTACGAATCCCATGAGCAGGAACAGGCACGGCGTCGCCAGCAGCACCAGCGGCACGATGACGACCATGGTTGCCGCTGCTGCCGAGCGTGAGGAATTGAACAGGTCGCGATAAGCCAGGTTCTTCCAATGCAGCAGCACCGTGAACAGGACGCCGTTGGCCAGGAGGCGGGAGAGCGTGAGCAGGCTGAAAGGATTGCCAAGGCCCAGCCAACGGTGCGCATCGAACAGGGCACAGCTGACCAGGTAATCGACGGCCCACAGGCATAAGACGAGGAAAAAGGCTTCCAGGGCAGACGGGAATGTGGCGTGTTGTTCATTCATGGGCATGACTATAAAGCAATTCCCAACACTTTTGACCGGGAGCAAGCCGGGCAGTTGGAGTTAGAATGGTTCCATGAAGATCCGCGTTGCCACATACAATATCCACAAAGGCGTGTCGTACCGTAGCCAGCCACGGGTGCATGCCTTGCGCCATGCGATTGAGGCCTTCCACGCCGACCTGGTATTCCTGCAGGAAGTGCAGGGCCAGCACGACAGGATCGAGGCGCGTTACGGCGAAGAAAGTGCAGGCCACCGGCACTGGCCGAAGAAGGCCCAGCATGAATTTTTCGCAGGCGAGTCGCACCAGTCCGTGTACGGCCTGAATGCACAATACGATCACGGCCACCACGGCAATGCGCTGCTCAGCAAATACCCGATCGCGCGCTGGACCAATACCGATATCTCCGACCATGCTTATGAATCGCGCGGCATCCTGCATTCGGTGGTGGAAACGGAAGGCCAGCTGGTGCACTGCTACGTGATCCACCTTGGCCTGTTCGAGCGCAGCCGCGTGCGGCAGGCTGAATTGCTGATCGAAGCGGTGCGCAGCTCGGCGCCGGACGGCGAGCCGGTGATCATCGCCGGCGACTTCAACGACTGGCGCAATACCCTGACCGACAAGCTGCAAAGCGCACTCGGCGTGCGCGAAGTGTTCGACGAAATCAAGCACGGCCATCCGGTCGGCGACCTGGTGCGTACTTTGGCGCGGCGCAAGGCCGCCCAGCGCCCGGCCCGCACCTTCCCGGCCGCCTTGCCATTTTTCAGGTTGGACCGCATCTATGTGCGGGGCTTCAAGGTAGAATCCGCGGAAGTCCTGCACGGCCCGCTGTGGGCCAGGCTGTCGGATCATGCGCCCATCGTGGCGAACCTGAAACTGGTTTCCTGACACATGCGTCACGTTGATTTTCTAGCCGATAACGAAGTCAAACTCCTCCACTGCGGTACCGACTATTTTCCGGCCCTGGTCGAGGCCATCGGGGCCGCGCAGTTTGAGATCTATTTCGAGACCTATATCTTTGCCGAGGATGAAACCGGCAAGCGCGTCATGGCCGCGCTCAAATCTGCCGCCCAGCGCGGAGTGACGGTGCGCATGATTACCGACTGGTTCGGTACCGGCCACAAGCCGGTCTCCCGCCTGCATGCCGAAGTCACGGCGGCCGGTGTCGAGCACCGCATCTTCAATCCCTGGTTCCGGCGCGGCGTGACGCGCACCCACCGCAAGATCTGTGTGGTGGATGCCGAGGTGGCTTTTGTCGGCGGCATCAATATCAACGACGATATGTTCACCGACTATGACCACAGCAAGGCGCTGCAAGCGCCACGCTGGGATTTTGCGGTCGCCGTGCGCGGGCCGCTGGTCGAATCCATCCACACCGAGGCGGAAACGCAGTGGAAGCGCCTGGGCCATATGACCATCGTCAGGCGCCTGACCCTGTTCAACGAAATGCGCAAGCTGAACAAGATCGCGCGCCAGAGCACCATGCAGGCCGGCTTTGTGGTGCGCGACAACCTGCGCAACCGCCGCACCATCCAGCGTGCCTACCTGCAAGCACTGGGGCGGGCCAGGAAAAGCGTGCTGCTGGCCAACCCCTATTTCGCACCGGGCCGCAAATTCCGCCGCGCCCTGGCCGCGACCGCGCAGCGCGGGGTGGAAGTGGTGCTGCTGATCGGCGTCGGCGAATTCTGGATGCAGGATGCGGTGGCGCATTCCTTCTACCCCAAGCTGCTGGAAGCGGGCGTCAAGGTGGTGGAGTACCGCAAGACCCAGTTGCACGCCAAAGTCGCGGTCATCGACGACGACTGGGCGACTGTTGGCTCCTCCAATGTGGACGGGCTGAGCCTGTTCCTCAACCAGGAAGCCAATGTGGTGATCAAGGACGCCGAGTTTGCGCGTTCCCTGCGGGCAAAGATCGAGGATGCCATTGCCGATGGCGTGGTGATCCACCAGCAGGATTTCGAACATGTCGGGCGCTTCCGGCGGGTAGGGTATGAAGTCGCGTATTTCTTCTACCGCACGCTGATGCGCATTTTTGCAGTGGGGAAGTACACATGAGTGACGTAAGAATCGACAAATGGCTGTGGGCGGCGCGCTTTTTCAAGACGCGCCAGCTGGCCATCGACGCCATCGACAAGGGCAAGGTCAAACTGTCGAGTGGCGAGCGCATCAAGCCTTCGCGCAATGCGAAGCTGGGCGAGCGCCTGCATATCGATAATGGTGCTGACGAATGGGACGTGCTGGTGGTCGGGATTTCCGGCAAACGGGAAGGAGCACCGATCGCCCGCCTTCTATATGAAGAGAGCGAAGAATCGCTGGCCCGCCGCGCCGCCCTGATCGAGCGCAGGAAGCTGTTCCCCGAACCCTTCGCCGACAACAAAGGCCGCCCCACCAAGCGCGACCGCCGCCAGTGGGAACGCGCCACGACAAAATAAATGGGGCCGCAAAATAAATAGGGACGTACCCCATTTTTCGCCTTCGGCGAAAACATGGGGTACGTCCCTATTTATTTTGCGGCCCCGTCCCCATTTATTTTGTTGCGGTGCAACAATAGAGGTGCACTTCTAGTGGTGTCGTTTGACTTTCGCCACACGCTGGATAATAGTACGAACGTTCGCAAAACTTTTCACCAGCGGCCGATCTGTTAGAGCGAGAATAAGGTTTTTCCTTCTTTCTGGATGGGTTCAAAAGTGAGTGGAATTCTTGTAAATACACCAACAAAATTCATGCGCAAAGGCGAAATGACCCGTGCGGCCATCCTGGATGTGGCCCTCGACCTGGCAAGCCGTGACGGCCTGGAAGGCCTCACCATTGGTTTGCTCGCCGACAAAATGAACATGAGTAAGTCCGGTGTATTCGCGCACTTTGGTTCGCGAGAAGATTTGCAGATTGAAGTCCTGAAGCTGTACCACCATCGTTTCGAGCAGGAAGTGTTTTACCCGGCGATGAAGGAGGCCCGCGGCCTGCCTCGCCTGCGCGCCATGTTTGCCAACTGGATCAAACGTGTGAGCGTGGAAATCGCCTCGGGCTGCATCTATATCAGCGGCGCCGTCGAATATGACGACCGTCCTGGCCCGATCCGCGAAGAGCTGCTGGCCATGGTCGGCGCGTGGCAGGCAGCCTTGCTGCGTTGCGTACGCCAGGCCATCGACAACGGCGACCTGCGCGGCGATACCGATGCTTCCCAGCTTGTATACGAGATGTATGGCCTGATATTGGCCCTGCACCATGAGGCGCGCTTCATGCGCACTCCTGGCAGCGTGGACCGGGCAGGCACGGGCTTCAACCGACTGATCGAAAACTATCAACCATCCTAAGGCTGCAATTCGCCGCAGCCGAGCAAACATAACCTTTTAGCTTTCTGGAGAATAAAATGGGTCAATACGTCGCGCCAATCCGTGATATGCAGTTCGTGCTGCACGAACTGTTGAAGGTGGAAGAGAAGCTGAAAGAGCTGCCTCCTCACGCCGAAACCGACGCGGACATCATCAACCAGGTGCTGGAAGAAGGCGCCAAGTTCACTTCCGAAGTGCTGTTCCCGCTGAATCACTCGGGCGACCGCGAAGGCTGCCACCACGATGCCGCGGCCAAGACCGTGACCACTCCAAAAGGCTTCAAGGAAGCCTACGCCCAATACGTTGAAGGCGGCTGGGCTGCGCTGGCCTGCGATCCTGAATTCGGCGGCCAGGGCCTGCCGATCGTCCTGAACAACTCGTTCTACGAGATGCTGAACTCGGCCAACCAGGCATGGACCATGTATCCAGGCCTGTCGCACGGCGCTTACGAGTGCCTGCTGGCCCACGGCACTCCTGAGCAAAAGTCCACCTACCTGCCTAAGCTGGTTTCCGGCGAATGGACCGGCACCATGTGCCTGACCGAGCCGCACTGCGGCACCGACCTGGGCATGCTGCGTTCGAAAGCCATCCCTAACGCCGACGGTTCCTGGAACATCACCGGCGCCAAGATCTTCATCTCGGCCGGCGAACACGATATGGCGGAAAACATCCTGCACCTGGTGCTGGCCCGCGTGCCGGACGCTCCGGAAGGTTCGAAGGGCATCTCCCTGTTCCTGGTGCCGAAGTTCATCCCTAACGCCGACGGTTCGATCGGCGAGCGCAACCCGATCTTCTGCGGCGCGATCGAAGAGAAGATGGGCATCCACGGCAACTCGACCTGCCAGATGAACCTGGACGGCGCCAAGGGCTGGATCATCGGCCAGCCGAACAAAGGCCTGCAGGCGATGTTCGTGTTCATGAACGCCGCCCGCCTGGGCGTGGGCGTACAGTCCCTGGGCCTGACCGAAGTGGCTTACCAGAACGCGCTGGTGTACGCAAAAGACCGCCTGCAAATGCGCTCGCTGTCCGGCGTGAAGAATCCTGAAGGCCCGGCCGATCCGATCATCGTGCACCCTGACGTGCGCCGCATGCTGCTGACCGGTAAAGCCTACGCTGAAGGCGCGCGCGCTTTCGCTTCCTACGTGGCGCTGCAGATCGACCGCGAACTGCACCACCCTGACGAAGAAGTGCGCAAGGAAGCCGGCGACGAAGTTGCACTGCTGACCCCGATCATCAAGGCCTTCATCACCGACAACGCTTGGATCGCCACCTCCGACGCAATGCAGGTGTACGGCGGCCACGGCTACATCTCCGAGTGGGGCATGGAGCAGTACGTGCGCGACGCGCGTATCAACCTGATTTACGAAGGCACCAACACCGTGCAGTCGCTCGACCTGCTGGGCCGTAAGATCCTGATGGACAACGGCGCCAAGCTGCGCAAGTTCGGCGAAAAAGTGCGCGCCTTCGTGGAAGAAAACGGCACCGACGAAGCGATGTCCGAGTTCATCACCCCGCTGGGCGACCTGGGCGAGAAGCTGACCAAGCTGACCATGGAAATCGGCATGAAGGCCTTCCAGAACCAGGACGAAGTGGGCGCCGCCGCGGTTCCTTACCTGCGCGTAGCCGGCCACCTGGTGTACTCCTACTTCTTCGCGCAGATGGCGAAGATCGCACTGGAAAAAGAAGCATCGGGCGACAAGTTCTACACCTCGAAGCTGGCAACCATCCGCTTCTACTTCGGCCGCCTGTACCCGGAAACCGCAACCCTGATCCGCCAGGCTCGTTCCGGCGCCGCCAACCTGATGGCCCTGGACGCTGACCTGTTCTGAAGTTGATGGCGCTGGCCATTCGCGCACTAAACCGGTAGGGCAGGTGTCAGACCCAGTGGGTCTGACACCGGATTACCGGTTTTAGCTAAGACAGCCGACGCCCACGCATAGCAACGGAAATACCAACTAAAGGATATATATGAGCAACTTCAACGTGAAAAAAGTAGCGGTGCTGGGCGCCGGCGTGATGGGCGCGCAGATCGCGGCCCACTGCGTCAACGCCAAGGTTCCAGTCGTCCTGTTTGACCTGCCAGCCAAAGAAGGCAACAAGAACGGCATCGGCATCAAGGCCATCGAAGGCCTGAAAAAACTGTCCCCAGCTCCTTTCGGCGACAAGGCCGACGCGGAACTGGTGCAGATCGCCAACTACGAAGACAACCTGGACCTGCTGGCCGGCTGCGACCTGATCATCGAAGCGATTGCCGAGCGCATGGACTGGAAGCATGACCTGTACAAGAAGGTTGCTCCGCACATCGCCCAGAACGCGATCTTCGCCTCGAATACTTCCGGCCTGTCGATCAACAAGCTGGCCGAAGGCTTCGACGCCGACCTGAAGGCGCGCTTCTGCGGCGTGCACTTCTTCAATCCACCACGCTACATGCACCTGGTGGAACTGATCCCGACCACCGACACCAAGCCGGAAATCCTGGACCAGCTGGAAACCTTCATGACCTCGACCCTGGGCAAGGGCGTGGTTCGTGCCAAGGACACCCCGAACTTCATCGCCAACCGCGTTGGCGTATTCGGCATCCTGGCCATCATTCACGAAGCGGAGAAGTTCGGCCTGTCCGTCGACGTGGTCGACGACCTGACCGGCGCCAAGCTGGGCCGCGCCAAGTCCGGCACCTTCCGTACCGCCGACGTGGTTGGCCTGGACACCATGGGCCATGTGATCAAGACCATGGAAGACAACCTGCCGAACGATCCGTTCGCCGCGCTGTACAAGACTCCTGCCGTGCTGTCCGGCCTGGTCGCCAAGGGCGCCCTGGGCCAGAAATCCGGCGCCGGCTTCTACAAGAAGGTCGGCAAGGACATCATGCGCCTGGACGCAGCAACCGGTGAATACGTCGCCGGCGGCAAGAAGGCAGACGACATCATCGCCCGCATCCTGAAAGAAAAGGATCCGGTCAAGAAGATGAAGGCACTGCGCGAATCGACCAACCCGCAAGGCCAGTTCCTGTGGGCGATCTTCCGCGACGCTTTCCACTACATCGCGATCCACCTGGAATCGATCGCCGACAACGCACGCGACATCGACTTCGCCATGCGCTGGGGCTTCGGCTGGAACGTCGGCCCGTTCGAAACCTGGCAAGCCGCTGGCTGGGGCCAGGTTGCCCAGTGGGTCAAGGAAGACATCGAAGCCGGCAAGGCGCTGTGCAATGCACCGCTGCCAGCATGGGTCTTCGAAGGCAAAGTGGGCGAGCAGGGCGTGCATACCGCCGAAGGTTCGTTCTCGCCAGCGACCAAGTCCTACACGCCACGCTCCGACCTGGCAGTGTACAAGCGCCAGGAATTCCGCGCTCCGGTAGTGGGCGGCGGCGGCGCCGATCCCAAGACTGCCGGCACCACCGTGTTCGAAGACGAATCCGTACGCCTGTGGCACACCGGCGACGACGTCCTGATCCTGTCGCTCAAGACCAAGATGCACGTGATCGGCAAAGGTGTGATCGGCGGTATCCAGCGCGGCCTGGCCGAAGCTGAGAAGAACTTCAAGGGCCTGGTGATCTGGAACACCGACGCAGCCGAAGGCGGCGCCTTCTCGGCCGGCGCCGACCTGCAGGAAGCCCTGCCAGCCTTCATGGCCGGCGGCGCGAAAGCAGTCGACCCGATCATCAAGGAACTGCAGGACACCTTCATGAAAATGAAGTACTCCAACGTGCCAGTGGTAGCGGCTGTTGCCGGTATCGCCCTGGGCGGCGGCTGCGAAATGATGCTGCACGCATCCAAGCGCGTGGCTGCACTGGAATCGTACATCGGCCTGGTGGAAGTGGGCGTTGGCCTGATCCCTGGCGGCGGCGGCCTGAAGGAAGCGGCTGTACGTGCTGCCCGCGAAGCCAAGGGCAACGACATCCTGCAATTCCTGAAGACCGGCTTCACCAATGCTGCAACCGCGAACGTTTCGAAGTCCGCGCTGGAAGCGAAGGCCATGGGCTACCTGAAGGAAGACGACGTGATCGTATTCAACGCCTACGAGCTGCTGCACGTGGCCAAGACCACTGCACGTGCGATGGCCGATTCCGGCTACCGCGCGCCGATCCAGCGCCCAGTGCCAGTGACCGGCCGTTACGGCTGGGGCACCATCCGCGGCCAACTGGTCAACATGCGCGATGGCGGCTTCATCTCCGCACACGACTACAAGCTGGGCGACATGATCGCCGAGATCGTGTCCGGTGGCGACATCGACCAGGGCAGCGTAGTGAGCGAGCAGTGGCTGTTGGATATGGAACGCAAGGCCTTCCTGGAATTGCTGAACCATCCTAAGTCGCAAGAGCGCATCATGGGCATGCTGCAGACCGGTAAGCCGGTTCGCAACTAAGAGCAAATGTCCATCCTGTCGCTGGCCTTCAAAATCCTGTTGCGAGTGAAACCTAGCATGGTCTATGAGCAAATCAAAAAGCACATGACGGAGTCGCTGCCGTTCGTGCGCCTGCTCGGCATCCGCATCGACAGCATCGGTCCGGGAACGGCCGAAGTGTCGATGCCGGACGACGGCAAGCTGCACAACCACCTCGGCACGCCGCACGCGGGTGCGATTTTCACGCTGGCCGAAACGGCGTCCGGCGCGGCCATGGCAGGCGGCTTCGCCGACCTGATCATGGACATGCGCCCGGTCGCCAAGGAGTCGCGCATCCAGTACCAGAAAGTAGCCAAAGGCGCGACGCGCGCCTCCGGCAAGGTACCGGGCGACCTGGCCGCGCTGAAAGCGCAACTGAAGGATGAAGGAAAGATCGCGTTTCCGGTCAATGTCGACATTTTCGACGAACACGGCACGCTGGCAGCACAAGTACAGGTGGACTGGTACCTCTCCGCCAAACGCTAACGAACACAGATACTGGAAAGCTTAAAAATGAGCAAACAACTCCAAGACGCATACATCGTCGCCGCTACCCGCACCCCGATCGGCAAAGCACCGCGCGGTATGTTCAGCAAGACCCGTCCGGACGACCTGCTGGTCGCCGCCATCAAGGGCGCCATGGCTGCCGTGCCTAACCTGGACCCGGCCCTGATCGTCGACGCGATCATCGGCTGCTCCTTCCCTGAGGCAGAGCAGGGCTTCAACATCGCCCGTAACTCCGTGGTGCTGGCAGGCCTGCCGAACACCGTGGGCGGCGTAACCATCAACCGTTACTGCGCATCGGGCATTACCGCCCTGGCCATGGCTGCCGACCGCATCCGCGTTGGCGAAGCCGACGTGATGATCGCCGGCGGCGTGGAATCGATGTCGATGGTGCCGATGATGGGCCACCACCCATCGATCAACATGGACACCTTCAAGGACGAGAACGTGGGCCTGGCCTACGGCATGGGCCTGACCGCCGAGAAAGTGGCGACCCAATGGAAGATCTCGCGCGAAGACCAGGACGCCTTCGGCCTGGAATCGCACCGCAAGGCGATCGCCGCCCAGCAAGCCGGTTTCTTCAAGGACGAGACTACTCCGGTCGAAATCATCACCCGTACCCCTGACCTGCGCACCGGCGAGATCAAGGTTGGCAAGCGTACCGTGGATACCGACGAAGGCGCCCGCGCCGACGCCTCCATGGAAGGCATGGCCAAACTGAAGCCAGTGTTCGCCGCCAAGGGCACCGTGACCGCTGCGACCTCCTCGCAGATGTCCGACGGCGCAGGCGCGCTGATCGTGGTCTCCGAGAAGATCCTGAAAGAACACAACCTGACCCCGCTGGCCAAGTTCTCCTCGTTCGCCGTACGCGGCGTGCCGCCGGAAATCATGGGCATCGGTCCTAAGGTCGCCATCCCAGCTGCCTGCGCCGCTGCCGGCATCACCCAGGACCAGCTGGACTGGATCGAACTGAACGAAGCGTTCGCGGCACAGGCACTGGCCGTGATCCGCGACCTGAACCTGGACACCAGCAAGGTGAACCCGATGGGCGGCGCCATCGCCCTGGGCCACCCGCTGGGCGCAACCGGCGCGATCCGCGCAGCGACCGTCGTGCACGCACTGCGCCGCAACCAGCTGAAGTACGGCATGGTCACCATGTGCGTGGGCGCCGGCATGGGCGCAGCAGGCATCATCGAGCGCGTATAATCCTCGCGCAACGACGTAGCTAGGAAGGCGGGTCACAAGCCCGCCTTTTTTACATCCACAGTCCGGCGAGCAGCAAGTGTCAGACCCTGCGGGTCTGACACCGGTTTACCGGTTTTGAAAACGGAGACAACAAGCAATGGCAATCCTGACCAGCAAAGCCAATGGCATCCTGACCATCGAATTCGACCGCCTGGACCGCAAGAACGCGATCACCTCCGCCATGTACCAGACCATGGCCGACACCATCAACGCCGCCGAAACCGACGCCGAAGTGCGCGCCATCCTGTTCACCGGCAAGCCAGAGATCTTCACCGCCGGTAACGACCTGGTCGACTTCGCAATGACCACCACCGCCAACGACGGCGTAGCCTTCTCCGATCGTCCCGTGATCCAGTTCATGAAGGCACTGTTCAACAGCACCAAGCCAGTGGTGGCCGCAGTGAACGGCGCCGCCATCGGCATCGGCACCACCATGCTGATGCACTGCGACCTGGTGTACGCCGCCGACAACGCCAAGTTCTCGGTACCGTTCGCGGCGCTGGGCCTGTGTCCTGAATTCGGTTCCAGCATGTTGCTGCCCGCAAACGGCGGCCATGCGCGCGCGGCGGAAAAGCTGATGCTGGGCGAGCCCTTCAGCGCACAGGAAGCCTACGACATGGGCCTGATCTCCAAGCTGCTGCCCGCCGAGCAGGTGCTGTCCCACGCCCAGGCGCAAGCAGCCAAGCTGGTCGCACTGCCGGCCGAATCGATCCGCCAGACCAAGCGCCTGATGAAGGCCGGCCGCGAAGCGCTGAAAGCGCACATCGACGTGGAAAGCGCCCAGTTCGGCGCCATGCTGACGGGTGCCGAAGCCAAGGAAGCGTTTACCGCGTTCTTTGAAAAGCGCAAGCCGGACTTCAGCAAGTTCGCCTAATCTCGACGTAGCGTCCTTGCTGGTAGCGTCCCTGCAGCAAGCCTGGCGCTCGTTCTGGACGCTGCAAAAGCGCCGGACCGAGCCTGCCTGGGCGCGCCTGCTGATCGCCGGCGCCATCGCCATTGGCGGCGCTTTAGTGCTGCTGCTGCTGGCGGGGATACTGACGGGCAGTGTCGGCGATGCCAACTGGTGGCGCTGGTGGCCGAAGTACCTCTTCCTGATTTGCCTGTCGGTCGCCTACGCGATCCTGGCCTTGTGCCGTGCCCTGGAATTGCTGCTGCCCGCGGCGGTCATTCATCAGCTTTCGCCGGCGCGGGACTGGCGTGCCGCCCTGTTCCTCAATTTCGTGCTCGTTGCCGGCATCCTGGGCGGCTATCTTGTCGCGCTGCAGCTGATCGGATGGTGGTTTGCCTATCCCTCATGGATGAAGGCGTCCTATCCACTTGCCGTGACGCGGTTCCTGGCCTTCGTCGCACTCATGCTTGCAGCCAGCTGGATTGGTGGCAGGGTGCGCAAAAAACAGCGGCTGCTCCAATACCAGGTCATGGAGTCCCGGCTGCGCATGCTGCAGGCCCAGATTGAGCCACATTTCCTGTTCAATACCCTGGCCAATGTCCAAAGCCTGATCGATTACGATCCAGCGCGCGCCAAGCGTATGCTGGCAGGATTCACCGACCATTTGCGCGCCAGCCTGCCTGGTCGGCCAGGACCAGGTTGCCCGCCCGCCAGCGTGACGGCAACCCGATAATGGGCTACCATCGGAACGCATCAATTCGATTGATTGGCGCATAGCCCACATCCCTCAGCACTCCTGACAGCAAAAAATGCAATTCATCTCCGCACCCGTCTGGCTGCCATTCGGCTTGCTAGGCCTTTCGATTGCCAGCACCGGCCTGGTGGCCGCACATAGTGAACGACAGGACTTCCTGCGCCACCTCTGGCTGGTCTTGCTCGGCCTTGCGATCACTGCCGGCCTGGCGGCGGGCGTGCTGCGCCCCGTCGCCATCGTCGGCATCGTGGCCTTGCTGGCATTCTCATGGCTGGCCACACGCCACGGCAAGGCTGCCGTGCGAACGCTGTTGACGCTGTTGACGCTGCTGCTGGCGCTTGCGCTTGCACTGCACGCCCTGCCGGGCTACGACAATCCCCTGCTGCTGAAGGATGTCCGGCTATCGGCCGAATCGGCGCCTTACACCATGTATGCGAACTTCGACAAGGGCGTGATCGGACTTGTGCTGCTGGTATTCTTCTGCCGCCGCGCCGGCTCCTGGCGTGATTTTGCGGCAGCGTTTAGGTCGCAAGCGGCCGTGGTTGCAGCGCTGTTGTGCGGTGTGCTGGGCATTGCGTGGGCGATCGGATTCATTCATCCTGATTTCAAGCTTTCGCCATACCTGCCGTTGTTCGCCGCTGTCAACCTGCTGTTTGTTTGCGTGGCGGAGGAAGCTTTCTTCCGCGGCATCATCCAGGGCCAGCTCGCACGCTACGGCGAGACCATGGCAGTCGCGGTGTCAGGCCTGCTGTTCGGGGCTGCGCATCTGGGCGGCGGCTGGCAATTCGGTGCCCTCGCCAGTCTGGCCGGCCTGGGCTACGCGCTGCTGTATTCGAAGACGCAGCGCATCGAAATTCCGATCGTCGCCCACTTCCTGCTCAACCTCCTGCATTTCATGGCGTTCACTTATCCGCGTGCTGGCTGAATGCCGACAGTTGGACAGCACAACCGGCAGCTTGAGCCCATTGAATAGAGCGAGCATCGCCGGTATCGATATCGCCAGCCAGAACGACGACGTCGGGCGACAAGCAGGCGAGATCAAACGAAACTTGGCGCTTCTCCCAGAACTCGCGGTGCAGGTCGGACAGAATCAGCAGGCGCATTTGGGCTATTTCAGTAATCCGCGACGAGTGTTGCGTGCGTGCCGCTGTTTTCGCCTCCATTGAACAGCGGCAGAATGCTTTCGTGGCATACCAGATGGCGTGTAAAACAGCCGCCCATCACGAACAGCAGGCGCTCGTTCAAGGGCGTCTGTTCCAGCAGCTTCGCATTCAGGCGGAAGGACCAGACGCTTGGCTCGAGATCGTCGGGATCTGCATCTTCATCCTGGCCGGAATGTTCGGACAGTTCCCTGTCCCAGCAATCGAATTTTTCGCGGAAGCCAATGTAGCAAAAGTCGTCATGCAAGGACTTATCCTCATGCACCCACCACACGGGGTGCATGAAGAGGCCAGCCACCTTGCGTTCCAGGAGCGCGTCCCGTACATGATTGCGCACGATGATGTTGCCGCGTTCGAACATCACGTCTGGTGGAGCAGGCAGGGGTTCGATGCCTTCATTGCGGTTGTCACGCTTTTCGCCGTTGTAAAAGGCAAGCGGTGCGGAGCCTGTCAGCAATGGCGCTTTCCAGTATTCGCGCTCGCACGTTTCATGGAATGCAGTGGGATAGGGCAAGGTCTCATGGTCGCCGCGCTTGAGGAAGTAGTACTGTTTTTCGAAGCTGGTCATCGTCCTGCTTTCATTCATATGCCACAGTGCCCATGCGAATGCCGTGCCCGCGGTGTTCCATGCTGCCGCAGTTGCGGCATGATTTGTCCCGACGGATAGCTGCCTTGCGCGTGCGAAGGTCCGTACGCGGCAGGAAAGGGAACTCGAGCTCCTCGATCCGTGCCTCGGCCAATACTTCCTCCAGCTCGTGTACTTTGGCCGCTGCGCGCGTGAAGTCAATGAGCAAGAGCGCAAACTCTTGTACGGCAGCGTCAAGCGGGGCCTCGTCTTCGCCGTCGTCCACGAAGCATTGCAGGTTTTCGGCCAGTTCATGGATGGCGTGCTCGATCGCCGCTCCGGTGCAGAGCAAGGCAAGCGGCAGCATCAGGCGCAGTTCGAGCATCAGGGTGGAGCCCCCTGAACCGGCCAGGTGCGCGTACAGCGCCGGCGGAACGGCCTCGAAAACCATCTCCATGTACGCCAGCCAGGTCGACATGCTGTCATGTTCGGCCAGCAGTTCGTCGATCAACCGACGGTCATGCGAAGCACGGACCTCGCGCGCCAGTTTCGGCCGGATAGCCGGCAGCACGCGCTCAAGGAAGTCGTCGATGCCTTGCCTGTCGCCGTTGGCGATAAGCCCGGGCAGGGCGAAAATTTCGGCCCGGTGCTCGTGCAGCCTTGCGGCGAAGGTGACGCCGCCACCGAACGCGCCATGCGTGAAGTCGTGCGGGGGATCGGGCCGGCGGCCGGGCACCAACTGGATGCCGGTTATGGCGGGCAGGCCGCCCAGGCGCTCTTTCCACCATACCCATTCATCGGCTTCGGTGGATTGCGCATCGTCGCCGGCCAGGGCGGCCTGCCGCATCGCATCCGATATGCCGCCCCAAAGCCCGGCATCGAAAACGCTGCGCCTGGCCCGCAGCCATTTGGCTTGTGGAGGATTACAGCCGCATTCCGCTGCGGCCTGGTAGGCGGCGGCGCCGCCTCCTTGCCACAGCTCGCGGAAGGGTTGCAGCGCTTGCGTCAGGTGCAGGAAGGCACTGTGCAGGCGCAGGACGATGCTCTCGCGCTGCTCCTTGGCCTCGTGGGCCAGCTCCCTGGTGAGCAGATCGATGGCGACAGGCGATACAGGTTTCTTCATGGCGCTTCAAAATTGCCAAAAATGCAAAGCAGTCATTATGGCAGCAAGTGCGCGGTCGCGGCGTTCAAGAGTGCGCGTATAATCCACGCGACGTTTTTCAACCGGAGAATCCTGTAATGTCCATGCAATTCCTGCGCCGCGCCGCCGTCCTGTCCGTGCTGGCTGCCGCTATCGCCATCCCGGCCCAGGCCGGGAGTTCCGCTTCTTCCGCATCGAGCGCTGGTTCCGAGTCTTCGGGCAGCGTGTCCGATTCGATCGGCGCCTCCAGCAAGAGCTCCAGCGGCGACGACAAGAAGGTGGCCGCAGGCCAGTACCGCGTCATCGACGTAGCCGAAGCGCCGGGCAAGCCGGGCGCCACCCGCCTGAAGCTGCAAGGCCAGGGCAATGAATTCTTCCTCACTGTGCCGAAAGCCGCCCTGGCCGATCGCGCGCTGCCTGCCGGCGCATTGGTGCAGGTGAGCGAGCGTCCGTACGGCTATGAATTCGCCTACGCTGACACCCGTCAGGCCTTCTTCCTGGCCCTAGACGAAGCATGGCAACGCGAACTGCGCTCGCACGCCATCTGATTGCCGCCTGCCTCGCGCTCGGCTGGAATGCCCCAGCGCAGGCAGGTGGAATGATGTTCTGCGACCGTCCGGCGAAAGTCACGGCGGCGGCGCAGGACCACGTGCTGCGTTTCGCCGCCGTGGTGAAAGACGAGCTGGAACGCTCTGGCGCCACGGCCGCCGTGGTGTCGCGCGCAGGCATGGACCTGGCGCGCATCGGCCTGCGCTATTCGCATGCCGGCCTGGCGCTGAAAGACAATCCAAACAGCCCATGGTCGGTGCGCCAGCTTTACTTTGCTTGCGATGAGAAGCGCCCGCGCATCTTCGACCAGGGCATGGCCGGATTCGTGCTCGGCGCGGAAGAACCCGCACAAGGCCACCTGTCGATGGTCCTGTTGCCGGAAGCGCAGGCGCGCGCATTGCAGGCGGCTGCGCTGGACGCGCAAACCCCGTTGTCGCTGCTGGCCGGCGAATACAGCGCCAATGCCTATGCCTACAGCACGCGCTACCAGAACTGCAACCAGTGGCTGGTGGAGCTGATTGCCAGCGCCTGGGGCGCATCAGCGCCGCAGCGCGCCGAAGCGCAGCGCTGGCTGCGGGAACGCAGCTACCAGGCGCAGCCGGTCAATGTCGGCCGTACCCTGGTGATCGCGGCGCATTTCGTGCCGCTGGTGCATGTGACCGACCATCCCGACGAGGACTTGCGCGCGCAAACAATGCGCGTCAGCATGCCTTCGTCAATTGAGCATTTTGTTCGCCGCGAAGCGCCACAAGCGCACCGCATCGAGCTTTGCTACAACGCGAACCATATCGTGATCCGGCGTGGCTGGGAAGCGATGGGCGCGGGCTGCGAAGCACAGGCTGGCGACGAGGTTATCGCCTTTGAAAACAGAAACTAACAAGGTCATATGGATACTTCCATTGCTTCGCTTTACCTGATCTCCGCAGGCGCGCTGGCAATGTCGGCATTCCAGTCAACGCTGGTGGCACGCAACAGCTCCTACGTGCGGGCGTGCTGGGCGTTTGCAGTCATCTGCCTGACATTTGCCTGCTTCCAGTACGCGAACGTGCAGCAGCAGCTGGCGCCGGGGCTGGCGGCGGCCATCGCCGCGCACAAATGGGTCAATTTCTTCTCGCTGCTGCTGGCGCCGCAGTTCTGCTACCTGGTCGCCTCGCTCGATCCGAGCCGGGCCGCGTTCCGCCTTACCTACGGCATTGCCTTCATCTCGGCCGTGCTGGCGGTGGACAATTTCATGGAGCCTTACGGCTACCGCTTTTCCTCACTGGCCACCGATGCGCCGACCGAGCTGATATGGGGCGGCCACGCCTTCCTGCTTTTTGGCGAAACAACCGCCGCGTATTCGGTCAGCCGCCTGCTATCGCTGGGTGCTGCGATATTCGCCGTCATTTACTGCATCCGTGTCCAGCGCCAGAAGGCGCGCTTTTCGAACCGGCTGGTGTGGAGTTCCGCCGCCCTGGTCGTGGTGACCACGGCCCTGGGCGGCGCAACCGATACCGGCATGCTGCGCATGCCTTACCTGAGCGGTTTCGGATTCCTGTTCCTCGCTGCATCCTACCTGTTGCTGGTCAAGCGTGAGGCGACCCAGCGCCTGACCGAGAAAATCCGCATCAGCGCCGCACTGGAGCGCGAACTGGCGAGCCACAAGTTGTCCAGCAGGCGTATCGAGCGCGCCCTGACCAATGATGAGCTGACCCGGCTGCCGAACCGGGAAGGCGCGCTGGAGAAGCTGCGCACCATGTCCGCCTGGAGCGAATCGAGCATGACCCGCATGGCGGTGCTGCTGCTCGACCTGGACCGGCTGGCAATCATCAACGGCACGCGCGGCTACGAGGCCGGCAACCAGGTGCTGATCGAGGTGGCACAGCGCCTGCGCGAGCATTGCGGCAAGCGCCGCCTGGTGGCACGCCTTGGCAGTGCGCGCTTTGTGGTCGGCATTGCCGGCCACAAGACGCTGGGCGGCATCGAGCGCGAAGTGGAAGGCGTGCTGGCTGCGATCAAGCCGCCTTTCGCGGTCGCCGGCAATATCCTGAACATGACTTTCAGCGCCGGCGTGGCAATCTATCCGGACCATGCCGAATCGGCGGAAGACTTGCTGGCATCGGCAGGCCTGGCATTGCACGAGGCGCGTGACGCAGGACCGGGCAGTATCCGGACTTTCCACCCATCGCTGCAAAAGTCGCTGAGCGAGCGCATTGGCCTGGAAAACGAACTGAAGGAAGCGCTCGAGAACGGTGAGCTGTTCCTGCATTACCAGCCGCAGGTCTGTGCGGTCACCGAGCGCGTGCTGGGCATGGAGGCGCTGATTCGCTGGCAGCATCCGGAACTGGGCCTGGTGATGCCCGACAGATTCATTCCACTGGCCGAATCAACCGGCACCATCGCGGCAATCGGCGCGTGGGTGATCGAAAGCGCCTGCCGCCAGCTGCAGGACTGGCGGGCCCTGGGCTTTAGCGAGGTGCGGATGGCGGTCAACCTGTCGGCGCAGCAGCTTTTGCTGGACGACCTTGACGATAGCGTGCAATCGGCCTTGCGGCGCGCCGGCCTGATGGGCGCCGACCTGGAGCTCGAAATCACGGAATCGGTTCTGATGCAGGATCCGCAACGCTCCATCGAAAGGCTGGAGACGCTGCGCAGCCTGGGCGTGCGGCTTTCGATCGACGACTTCGGCACCGGCTATTCCTCGCTCGGCTACCTGAAAATGCTGCCGGTGCATTCCTTCAAGCTCGATCGCAGCTTTGTGCGCGATATCGGCACCAGCGAAAAGGATCTCGAGATCTGCGCCACCGCAGTGGGGCTGGCGCGCAAGCTCGGCCTGGAGATCGTCGCCGAAGGCGTGGAGGATACGGTGCAGGCAACCCAGTTGCGCCATTTGGGCTGCAACCTGTTGCAGGGCTATTACTTCGCGCGCCCGCTTGCGGCGCATGCGGCGACCAATTTCCTGATGGAGCAAAAGGCAGCCGCCGCGTAGCTGCCCGCCCCGCTCAGTGCTCGGGGAGCCGGCCGAATCTACCGCGCGTGAAATCCTGGAATGCCTGCTCGATCTCGGCCTGGGTATTCATGACGAAAGGGCCGTGGCCGACAACCGGCTCGTCGATTGGCTCACCGCTCAGGAACAGCACGACGGCGTCGCTGCTGGCCTGAAGCGAGAGGCCTTCGCCGCTGCGCTCGAAGACCACCAGTTCGGCTTCTTTCGCCAGCGTTCCTTCATTTGCCAGCACGGCCCCGTGCAATACGGCGACGGCGGTGTTCCAGCCCTGCGGCGCCGGCAGCTGAACCGGCCCGCCCGCCTTCAGGTGCAGGTCCCACACATGCATGGGGGAGGACGTGCGGGCCGGCCCTTTACAGCCCGCGTATTCACCGGCAATCACGCGCAGTTCGCCGCTGCCGCCCGGCAGCGCCACGCGGGGGATGTGCCTGTTCTCGATAGCCTGGTAGCCGGGGGCGGACATCTTGTTCTTCGCCGGCAGGTTGACCCAGAGCTGCACCATATCCAGTTCCCCGCCCTTGCGGGAAAATTCTTCGGCATGGAATTCCTCGTGCAGGATGCCGGAGGCAGCCGTCATCCACTGCACGTCGCCGTCGCCGATGGTGCCGCCCTGGCCGGTCGAATCGCGGTGCGCAACTTGTCCGTGATAGACAATGGTCACCGTTTCGAAACCGCGGTGCGGGTGCGGGCCGACGCCGCGTATGGTGCTGGTGGGCTCGAAGGTCATCGGACCGGCACGGTCCAGCAAGAGGAAGGGGCTGAGCTCCGGGCCCATGCCGTGGTAGGAGAACAGCGAACGCACGGGAAAGCCGTTGCCGACCCAGTGCTGGCGCGGGGCGCTATAGACGCCGATGACACTTTTCATAAAGAACTCCGATGCCGGTCTTGGTATAACTACCAATTCAGTATGGTCCAACCGGCGCTTCCATGAAAGGCGCAAATTCTGCCGACTGCGTTCCTGCCAAAGAACAGCGGCCGGCATCCATGTTTGTAATAAAATAACGCGAATTGCCAAAAAGAAAACCGAGGACGGTATGGATACTCCCATTGCTTCGCTCTACCTTGTCTCCGTGGGAGCGCTAGCAATGTGTGCTTTCCAGGCGGCCTTGCTGGCACGCAGCAGCTCCTACGTGCGGGCTTGCTGGACCTTTGCCGCCATCTGCCTGACGTTTGCGTTGTTCCAGTTTTCCAACGTGCGGCAGCAAGTGGCGCCCGACCTGGCGGCTGCCATTGCCGCGCATAAATGGGTGAACTTCTTCTCGCTGGTGCTGATACCGCAGATCTGGTACCTGCTTGCCGCACTCGAAGCGCGCGCATGGGCTTTCCGCCTGTCCTATGCTGTGGCCCTGGCGACGGCCGTGCTGGCGGCGGACAACTTCACTGCTTCGTACGGCTACCGTTTCTCCGCGCTGACCGTCAGCACCCCGGGCGAACTGATGTGGGGAGAACGCGCTTTCCTGCTGGCCGGGGAGACCACACCTGCCTATGCCATCAATCGCCTGCTGTCACTTGGTGCCGGGGTGTACGCCGCCATCTTCTGCATCCGCTCGCGCAGCCAGCGCGTGCGCTTTTCCAACCGCCTGGTATGGGTCTCGGTGGCGCTGATTATCGTTACCACTGCGCTGGGCGGCGCTACCGATGCCGGCCAGCTGCAACTGCCGTACCTGAGCGGCTTCGCCTTCCTGTTCCTGGCTGCGTCCTACCTGTTGCTGGTACGGCGCGAGGCTACCCAGCGCATGAGCGAGAAGATCCGCATCAGCGCGGCGCTGGAACGCGAAGTCGAGAGCCATAAGCGCGCCAGCCTGCGTTTCGAACACGCGCTGACCAACGATGCGTTGACGCGCCTGCCCAATCGCACCGGCGCACTGGAGCTGCTGCACAAGATGTTCCTCAGGAGCGAGTCGAGCCTGACCCGGATGGGCGTACTGCTGCTCGACCTGGACCGCCTGGCAATCATCAACGGCACGCGCGGCTACGAGGCAGGCAACCAGTTGCTGGTTGAAGTGGCGCAGCGCCTGCGCCAGCACTGCGGCAGGCGCATGCTGGTGGCGCGTCTTGGCAGCGCGCGTTTCGTGGTAGGCATTGCGGGCCACAAGACCTGGGCCGGCATCGAAGGCGAGGTGGAGGGAATACTGGCCGCGGTCAAGGCGCCTTTCGCCATTCCGGGAACGGTGCTGAACATGAGCTTCAGCGCCGGCGTGGCGCTCTATCCCGACCACGCCTCGTCGGCGGAAGACTTGCTGGCATCGGCGGCCCTGGCGCTGCACCAGGCGCGCGACGCCGGGCCGGGCAACCTGCGCGTGTTCCATCCTTCGCTGCAGCAGTCGCTAAGCGAACGCATCGGACTTGAAACGGAATTGAAGGATGCGCTCGAAAAGGGGCAGTTCATCCTTCATTACCAGCCGCAGGTTAGTGCGGCGACCGGCCGCGTGGTATGCATTGAGGCGCTGATCCGCTGGCATCATCCGGCGCTGGGGATGGTGATGCCGGACAAATTCATTCCGCTGGCGGAAGCGACCGGCGCTATTGCCGCGATCGGTTCGTGGGTGATCGATGCCGCCTGCCGGCAATTGGCAAGCTGGCGTGAAAACGGTTTCACCGATGTCCGCGTGGCGGTCAACCTGTCGGCGCAGCAGTTGCTGGTTTCCGACCTTGGCGATACAGTGCAATCTGCATTGCAGCGTGCCGGCTTGCATGGGGCCGACCTCGAACTTGAAATCACGGAGTCCGTGCTGATGCAGGACCCGCAGCGCTCCATCGAAAGGCTGGAAGCCTTGCGCAGGCTGGGCGTGCGGTTGTCGATCGACGATTTCGGCACCGGCTATTCCTCGCTCGGTTACCTGAAGCTGCTGCCGGTGCATGCTTTCAAGCTTGACCGCAGCTTTGTGCGCGATATCGGCAGGTCCGCCAAGGACCTGGAAATCTGCGCCACCGCTGTGGGCCTTGCGCGTAACCTGGGCCTCGAACTTGTGGCGGAAGGCGTGGAGGACTCGCTGCAGGCCGCGCAACTGGGCAAGCTTGGATGCCACCTGCTGCAAGGCTATTGCTTCGCCCGTCCGCTGCCCGCCTGCGCAGCGACGGATTTCCTTGCAAACGAGAAGAGGGTGGCATGAGACCGGGCTCCAAACCGACGCGGAGCAACCGCAACGCAAGCACCAGGGCTAACGGTCTTGGGAAAAGGCCCGGCAATCGTCCTGGAGGCGCGTTCGCTGCGGCCTTTCCGCTAAAGCAGGCACGTTGATCCCGAGCGCGGGCGCGAACTCTCCAGGTTCACCTATCAGTCACTCCCAGTGCCAGCTCTGGCCCCAGCTTTCCTGGTAGTCCCAGAGGTGCAGGTCCTGGCCATCGAATGAGCCCCACCAGGCATCCTTGACGTCGATCGCCTTTCCCGGGGCGTGGGCCGGGCGCAAGGTCTGGCCGGACCAGGAGAAGCGCTGGTTGGCCTTGTCGTTGCAGTCCCAGACCGCGAGCCTGGAGCCGTTGCCCGAACCAAAGGCCTGGACGTCGACGCATTTGTCGGGATTGTTTTTGCTGCGCAGCAGGCCATCCGGGTCGTGGTACCACAGTTGCGTGACCTGGCCCTGGCAGCTCCAGTGATGCACCGGTGTGCCGTTGGCCATGTTGTTGCCCTCGATGTCCATGCACTTGCCGCGGCCATCGACCAGCTTGCGGAACGCATAAGCGCCGCCTGGCTTGACGCTTGCGGTGACGCCCGCAGCAGTGACCGAACCATCCGACACCAGCCGGATGCGCGCGCTGTCGCCGCTGACCATGAAGCTGCTTGCGATGGCGCCGGACAGCGATTTCACCAGCGTGCCATTGCGGTCATATACATGAATGAAGTCCCGGTTCGCGTCGGTGCTGCCGTTGACATAGACCTTCAGGGCCGCTGCGCCGGGAACGGTCAGCCACTGGGAACGGTCTTCGTTATTGCCATAGGCGCCGCTGTTCCAGGTTGTGGCAAGCGCTTCGATGGCGACGCTGGCGCCGCTGGAAGTACCCGCGCCGTCGGATACGAGCTGCGCGATGACCGCATTGTCGGCCACGACCAGGGAATGGGCCAGCGCCCCGCTGAAGCTTTGCAGCAAACGGCGGTTGCTGTCGTGGATGCGCAGCACGTCGCCGGCACCGAGCGAGCCGCCGACATTGACCCGTACCGCACCGGCGCCCGGTAGGCGCAGGGTTTGCGCACGGTCTTCGTTGTTGGCGTAGGCGCCGGAATCCCAGCGTGCTGGCGCATCGTCATACTTCTCCCATTTTCCCTCTTCCGCCAGGTCCGAGTAATTGAGCCAGACAGGGTTGGCGCCGGCCGCCAGGCGCAGGCGCTCATTCATGTACGCGTTGGCGGGAACCGAAAAGGCAAAGCCGCTGCCGAAAGCCGCCGCGCAAGCCTGCTTGCCGCCTCGCCAGGCGCCAGCCGCCGGCGTGACGCGCCAGTCGTCAAGCTGCGCCTTGTTCTGGCAGGCGAAGCGCAGCGCGGCAGTGCAGGCCGCATCGTTCCACCGTCCGTCGCCGCGCATCTGCGCGCAGTCTTCGTTGTTGTAGTCGTTCGGCTCGCCTTCGGCCCAGGACCAGATGGCGGCGCCGATCATGCCTTCGTCCCAGCGATCGGCATCGACGTTGTCCACGCCGCAGCGCATCAGGGCAGGGATGTTGGAGGCGTCGATGGTGCCGGTTTCGTCGACCCAGGAATCGGGCAGCACATCCTTGCCAAGCTTGGAGTCGGAAACCGCATAGATCTTTTCCTGGTCGACCGGCGCGCCGTCCACGGTGCAGTTGGCGGTGTTGACGAACTTGACCTGCCGGCTGTTCCAGCCGCCAGCGGCGCCGGTCGCAAACATCGGGCCGTGCCAGACCACGGCGCCATCGTATGTGTTGTTGGCCGATTTGACGATCACGCGCTTGCCGCGGGCGATCATCTCGCGCGGCGACTCCCAGCGGCCGGCTGGCTTGTCGGTTGGCTTGTACAGCAGGGAGCCGAAGACCGTCGTCAACGGTCCCACCACCCCGGCCTTGTTATTGGCGCGGTCTTCCAGGTCGACGAAGACGATTGCCTTTGGATTGGCGTCCAGCCAGTTGCGGATCTTCCACAGCTCGTTGGGATAGTTGTCCGGTGCTCCGTAAATCGCCGAGCAGTCCTGGTGGCAGAGCTGCACCTGGCCATTGTTCATATGGAGGTCGAGGTCGACGTTGCGGACGCCGGAATTGAGCAGCTGGTTCATCGGCCAGCGCTGGTTGGCCCAGGTTGCGCCGCTGTCGTTCCACGCATTGTGCGCGCCCAGTACCTGGATGCGGTTGAGCGGGGTATCCAGCGCCACGTCGTACTGTGTGCGCATGCCCAGGCCCAGGTCCGCAGCGTGCAATGCCTGCATCCCGAACAGGAGAGAAACGATGACGCCTGCCAGCTTCATTCTGCCTCCGAAAGTGAGTGTCCTGAACCGGCTAACTTACCCCAGGACCGGCGTCCGCACGATGGAGGACTGCCTCTAAGATTTTGGCTCGTGCGGTCATTTACTTGTAGCAAAGTCCTGCTAGTTTGGCCGGTTCGCAGTCTCGATTATTCCATTCACCGATAGACTATTTACAGGAGCGATAGATGCTGAAAACCGTTAGCTGCGCGGTCGTAATCGCGTGCGCCTTTTCCGCCTTGCCTGCAATGGCAGCTTGCCCGGATTACGTGACGCCGGCCAATCCGCCCGCACTATCAGGCCCTGCGCGCAAAGCCTTTTCCAACTTCGGCAACACGATTCTCGCCGGCTTGTACAAGCCCTGGCATATGGCCCACGACGTCATCGTGAAGGCAGGCCAGCCGGCGACCATCACCGGCAAGTTCGATTACGACGCCGTGTTGCACAAGGACCTGGAAGGCGAACGGGTACACGCCTACCTGTATGGCAGCGGCATGCAGCAGTGGCAGTATCTCGGCAGTTCCATCACCGACAGCGACGGCAAGGTCAATGTAGGGCTGGGCGTGCGCCCGGTCGGCGACTATGTGGTGCGCTTTGTGGTGGAAGGCGACTTGAGCAGCACCAATGGCTACCTGAGCGTGGTCGATCCGCGCCGCGATGCGGTGCTGTTCGATATCGACGGCACCCTGACGATCAACGATTTCGAGGCTTACGCCGACTACGTCGGCGTCAAGACCGCGACGGCATATTCGTACGCGCCGCAGGTCGTGAATGCCTACCGCCAGAAGGGCTACCAGGTCCTCTTCCTTACGGCACGACCTTACTGGGTAACGAAGGACGGTCTGGAATGGCTGAAAATCCAGAACATGGGACAATGGCACTACCATTCCAATCCGTACGGCGATGGCCCCATTCCGCCGAATACGCAGCAGTTCAAGACCGATTACGTGCGCTACCTGCGCAACACGGTCGGCCTGAACATCGTGCGTGCCTACGGCAATGCCACCACCGACATCGCAGCCTATGCCGATGGCGGCATTCCGAAGGCGCAAACCTATATCATCGGCCCCAATGCCGGCGCCTCCGGCACGCAAGCGATCCAGGGCGATTACACCGCGCATTACAGCTTCGTCGTCGAGCCCACCCCGGTAGCGGCCTGCCGCCTGTAACGTGGTAGATTCCCACTTTGGACACAGAGAAGGAGGTTTGAAGTGGGAATCCTTGACGGAATGCTGGGCAACGCGTCCAAGATCGACATTGCCGACTTGCGGGAGGATTTCGCGAAAATCCTTGCACCGAATGAGCGAGTGGAGCATGCTTACCAACTGATACGAGACTATTTCGTGTTTACCGACAAGCGCCTGGTGGTGGTAAATATCCAGGGTGTCACGGGCAGCAAGAAGGAGTATCACTCGATCCCTTACAAGAGCGTGACGCGTTTCAGCATCGAGACCGGCGGCACGCTGGACCTCGACGCGGACCTGAAGATCTGGATTTCCAGCACGGCGGAACCGTTCACGCAAAAATTCAACAAGCGCCTGAGCATCTATGAAGTGCAGGCGGTGCTCGCGAGCTATGTGCTGAAATGAAGCGGTTTGTCTTCGTGCTGGTGTTGGCTGCAGCTGCCTTCTTGGTCTGGGGCGATCCTGCCGGGCTGCTGCACCGCGTCAGCATGTGGACTTGCGACTGGCTGCGTGTTTTCAGGGTCTGTTGACGCATCCATCTTTCGTCGCCGGGCGAATCGTTGCGCAGGCGCGGCCGCTAGCATGATGGCTTTTACCGGAGCCAGCCATGCCAGCCTGCGAAGCGATCGATATCTCCAGCCACCAGCCCGCACTGGTGGCGCGCATGCGCCACACCGCGCCAGACCGGGGCAACGGCGCATTGCCCGTGCTGTTCGTGCACGGTTCTTCGTTCCCCTCGGGATTGTCATTCGACTTCCGCATGGACGGCCAGTCCTGGATGGACTGGATGGCGGCGCGCGGCTACGACGTGTACGCGCTGGATTTTCCCGGCTACGGGCTGTCTGACCGTTATCCGGCTAATGCGCCGTCGCCGCCGGGCCGCGCGCGCGAAGTCGTGCAGGATGTGGCCAACGCGGTCGATGCCATCCTGCGCCGGACGGGCAGGCAGCAGATCCTGCTGGTCGGGCATTCCTGGGGCGGCTCCGTGGCCGCCCGCTATACGCAGGATCACGCGGCAAAGGTGGCAAAGCTGGTGCTGTTTGCGGCAGTCACGCCGCGCGGCGCGCCCACCCCGGCCGCGGCGCCGGCAAAGCCGGGCAACGCCTCCTATGAGGCGCTGACGCCAGCCCAGCGCATCGCCGCCATGGACAGCCTGCGGCCGCCGCAAGAGCCGCCGCTGCTGCACACCGATGTTTTTACCCGCTGGGGCGCACAATGGCTGGCATCCGACGGACGCCGCGAGGGGGCGGTACGATTTCCAGCCGGCCCCGGCGCCGACCTGGCGGACTTGCAGCAGGGCCGCAGCTACTACGATGCCGCGCGCCTGGACATGCCGGTGCTGCTGGTACGCGGGGAATGGGACGCGTGGCCGGGCGACGCCGACTATCGCATGCTGGCGGCGGCGATCGGGGGCGCACGCTATGCGGTCATCCCGCGCGGAACGCACGTGATGCACCTCGAGGCTGCGCGCTTCAAACTGTATGAAGAAGTGCTGGATTTCCTGCGTAACGGGCCACCAGGAAGTCGATGAAGGCGCGCACGCGCAAGGGCAGGTTGCGCCGGGTTGGGTAGACGGCATAAACCTCGACCGGAGCCTTGCGCCAGCCCTCCAGCAATGGCCGCAGCTCGCCGCGCGCAATCGCCTGCGCAACGATGAAATGGGGCAGATAGGCGATACCGTGTCCTTGCACGGCGGCCTCGCGCAGCGCGGCACCGTTGTTGACGCGGAAAGCTGAACGCACATCGACGCTGAAAGAAGCTCCGTTGGAAGGATCGCGGAAAGACCAGTACGCAGTCTCGTCGAGGTTGCTGTAGGCCAGGCCGCGGTGCGAGGCGAGGTTGTGCGGCGTGCCTGGCATTCCATGCTCTGCCAGGTAGGCCGGGCTGGCGCATACGGTATGTTCGATCGAGGCGATGCTGCGCGCCACCAGGCTGGAATCCTTCAGGCGTGAAATGCGGATTGCCAGGTCGAAACCCTCGTTGACGATGTTGACGATGCGGTCATTCAAGTCCAGCTCCACAGCCAGGTCGGGATGCCGTGCTGCGAATTCCGCCGCCAGCGGCGCCAGGCACATCACGCCAAAAGACATGGGGCCCGCCACGCGCAGCTTGCCGCGCAGGGCGGTGCTGCCGGAGGAAACCTCGGCCTCTGCATCGTGAAGGTCGTCCAGCAGGCGCAAGGCGCGTTCGTAGAGCAGGGCGCCGGCATCGGTCACGCTCATGCTGCGGGTGGAGCGCACCAGGAGCTGCGTTCCGAGGCGGTCTTCCAGTTCGCTGATGCGGCGGCTCACCGCCGACTTGACTACGCCAAGGCGGGCCGCCGCGCCCGAAAATCCTTCCGCCTCCACGACCGCCACAAACGTCTTCAAGTCCTCATAGCGGTCCTGCATTGTTCTTCTCCGGTGGATTCTGTGTGCTCAGCGCGAGGTCCGCAGGCGCACGGCATGCGCCTATGATGGGGGCCAGTATAAAACCTTAACAGGAGAGAAGTATGAAAATCGGGATGACTGTCGCCGGCTTGCTGCTGGCGGCCGGTGCCGCGCAGGCAGGGGAGCCGGTCTGGGATGCCAACAAGGTTGAATTGAAGGCCCGGAAGCTGGCCGACGGCGTGTACGCCATGCTGCCGTCCGATGCGGCCAGGGCTGCGGACGGCGTGCCGATCGCCACCACTTCCGGCATCCTGGCCGGCAGCAAGGGTGTCCTCGTGGTCGACACCATGATCAATGAGCGCCTGCACAAGCAAGTGATGGCGGAAGCAAAGCGCCACGGCGCGCTGCGCTACGCTGTCAATACCAGCTACCACGGCGATCACTCTTACGGCAACTACTACCTGCCGAAGTCGGCCACCGTGATCCAGCACGCTGCGGCCAAGGCATACGTGGACGCCAATTTTGCCAAGGACGTCCAGTTCATGGAGGGGGCCTTCGGCAAGGGACGCGGCATCGACAAGATCAAGCCGCGCACCGGCGACGTGCTGCTGGCCAAGGACGGCCGCGTGCAACTGGACCTGGGCGGCAAGGTAATCGATATCATCGACTTTGGCTTCGGGCAGACCGGTGGCGACCTGGTAGTCTGGGATCCCCAGGCCAAGGTGGCCTTTACCGGGAACCCGGTGATCGCCGGCAAGCCTTCGCTGCCATGGCTGCTGGATGGCCATGTCCAGGAAACGCTGGACACGCTGACCCGCCTCTATAACTTCCTGCCTGCCGATGCGCGCATCGTACCGGGACACGGCCCTGTGATCGGCAAGGAAGCGATGAAATGGCACCTGGATTACCTGGCCGCGCTGAAGTCCGCCGTGCAGGATGCCCACGCCAGGGGGATGACGCTGGAGCAGGCGCAATCGCACGCGGACCTGCCGGCGTTCAAAGGCTATGCCATTTACGACTGGGTCCACAAAGGCATCAATATTCCTGCCGCCTATGCGGAATTCAGGAAGTGATCAGTTGATGCCGTATCGCGCCCGGATGGCTGCCAGGGCGCCGTTCTGCTCAAGCTGGGCAATCGCCTGGTTGATGCGCGCGAGCTGCGCTTGCGTAGTGCTGGCCGCGTTCAGCATCAGGTGCACCGGGGCGCGGTAGGGCATATAGGGCAACTGCACGATCCGGACGTTCTGCAGGCGCGCGATATGGCGCAAGGCATGCGCATCGCCCATGATCAGGTCCCCGCGGCCGGCCTCCAGCATCTTGACGCCCTGCTCGAAGGTGCCGAAGGTGCTGCGCCGTCCTTCCGCGTTCAGCAGCGGCATGGCGTGTTCATAGTCGTCGCCGTAGTAGCCGAGGCGCGGCGCCAGCAGGCTGGCGCGCTGGCTGACGATGTCCTGGAAGCTATCGATGCGGCGCAGCTTGTCCAGTTTTTCCGGTATGGTGAACAGGCCGACGGTCTCTTGCCGGTAGGGCAGGCTGAACCGCGCATAGCCGCGCCGCTCTTCCGTGGCGGAGGCAGCCATCAGCAGGTCCAGTTTGCCTTGCTGGAACAGGACGTTGCGCCGCGCCGGCGGCATTTCCTTTTCCAGTTGCAAGCGACAGCCCGCGTGTTTCATGATGGCCTGCAGCAATTCGAAATCGACCCCGCCCAGCACTTGCTTGTCATTGTGATAAAAGTAGGGCGGCCATTCTTCCGGCGCCAGGCGCAACGTGCATGCCCCGGCAAGGCTGGCAAGTTGGAGCAGCAGTGCGGCGAGCAACAGCCTCATGGCCGAGGGCATCCGAAAGTATCCACCAGGACAGTGTTTCAGATGGCAGCGTCGCTGTAAAGAGAAAAGCTAGTGACTGTGGTGCCGGTATATTTCCCGACCGCCGGCCCCGGTAGTGGCGTCGCAGCGCCAGGTGCACGCATTTTGCTGGCCGAATGTGACGCCCGTTTGACGCCCGTGTGACGGCTTGGTGTAATACCCCCATGAAAGAAATACATGCACTATTGCAACAAGCCGTTTCGCTGCACCAGAAAGGCGAGCTGGCCCGCGCCCAAGTCATCTACGACCAGGTCTTGCGCGCCCAGCCGCTGAACTTCGATGCGCTGCATCTGAGCGGCGCCCTGGCGCGCCAGCAGGGCGAAGCGCAACGTGCGTTGGACTTGATCGATGGCGCCCTGGCCATCGACGGCCGCCGCGCCATCGCCCACTGCAACCGTGGTGTGGCATTGCAGGATCTGGGCCGCTTTGGCGAGGCGCTGGAGAGTTTCGAGCGCGCGCTGTCCTTGCAGCCGGATTACGCCATTGCCCTGAGCAACCGCGGCAACGCCTTGCGCCACCTGGGGCATCTTGACCGCGCACTGGAAAGCTACGCTGCTGCCCTGCGCCTGGCGCCAGAATACGCTGATGCGCTGTGCAACCGCGCACTGGCGCTGCAATCGCTGGCGCGCCACGAGGCGGCCCTGGACAGTTTCGGCGCGGCCCTGGCAGCGCGGCCCGAGTATCCGCAGGCCTTGCATGGTGCTGCCGTTTCGCTGTTGGCACTGGGCAGGCCGGCCGATGCGCTGGAAGGTTTTGAGCGCGCGCTGCACCTGCAGCCGGAATACGCGGAAGCCTGGTGTTCGCGCGGCGCCATGCTGCTGCGAGCGCAGGACCATGAGGAAGCGCTGGCGAGCTTCCAGGACGCGCTGACGGTGCGACCGCGCTACGCGCGCGCCCAGCTTGGGCTGGCGAACACGTTGCGCGCCATGGGCCGGCGCGAGAAGGCTGTCGAGGCCTACCAGGCAGCACTCTCCTTTGGCGCCGATGCCGCAACAGTCGGCTACATGCTGGCCATTATGGGCGCCGAGCAGGCGCCCGGGGCATCACCAACTGCCTACGTGAAGGCCTTGTTCGACCAGTACGCCGGCAACTTCGACCGTCACCTGGTCGACGTGCTGCGCTACCGCACGCCATCCCTGCTGGTGGAAGCCCTGCGCCGCCACCTGCCGCCGGGCGAACTGGATGTGCTGGACGCCGGCTGCGGCACCGGCCTGTGCGGACCACTGCTGCGGCCCCTGGCCTGCCTGCTGGAAGGCGTCGACCTGTCGCCGCACATGCTGGACCGCGCGCGCGATACCGGCCTATACGACGGGTTGTATTGCGGCGAGATGGTGGGCTATTTGCGCGTGCACCCGGCCAGCGTCGACGTCATTGTCGCGGCCGACGTGTTTGTCTACCTGGGCGACCTGAAGCCGGTGTTCTCTGTTGCGAGGCTGGCACTGCGCGGCGGCGGGCGCTTCGCCTTCTCGGTGGAAGAGCACGAGGGCGCTGAAGATTTCGTGCTGCGCGCATCCGGCCGTTACGCGCATTCGCGCGCCGGCATCGAAGCGCTGGCACGCAGCCACGGTTTCGCCATCCATGAAATTACCCCGAGCACGCTGCGCCAGGAAAGCGGCACAGACATGCGGGGTTTGCTGGCCGTGCTGGGAACCCATGCAGAGTAGCGTCCTTGAAGTAGCCGCGAATGCGGTGATGGCCGTCTCCATCTTCCTGGCGGGGCGCAACAATATCCACTCCTGGTGGATCGGCATTGCCGGCTGCGCACTGTTTTCCGTGCTGTTCTACCGCACGCAACTGTATGCCGATGTGGCGCTGCAGCTGTTCTTCATCGCCACCTGCATGATCGGCTGGCGCCAATGGCTGCGTGGCGACCATGGACATGCGCTGCACATCCGGACCACGCGTCCGCGCACCTTGCTCAAGATGGTGCTGGCCGGCATTGCCGCCACGGCAGCCTATGGGCTGATGTTGAAACATTACACCGATGCCTTCGCCCCCTTCGTCGATTCGGCGGTGCTGATGTTCTCCATCATCGCGCAAGTGCTGCTGATGGGGCGCCGCATCGAGACCTGGCCGGTATGGCTGCTGGTGAACACCATTTCGGTGCCCTTGTATGCCAGCCGCGGACTCTACCTGACGGCTGCCCTGTATGCTGCGTATTGGATCAACGCGCTGCTCGCCTGGCGGCATTGGCGCCGCCAGCGCGGAGCCGGCGCCTGAAGTTCGCTTATTTCAGCACGAAGATGGCATTCACGGTCTGTGAATACGGGATCGAATCGGGCACCGCGTAGCTGCCGGTTTGCGGCGCAGTGCCGCGCGCTTCGCGCCCTGGCTGCTGTTCGATGTAGGGAGCGCCGACCTGGTCGAGCGGGCCGCGTGCGATGGCAACGACCGGGCCAAGCTTGCGGCCGAAAGCCCTGGCCAGCGACGTCCCCTTGCTGCGCGCGTCGTCGGCGGCAGCGGACATCAGCTGGGTATTGATGTCATCGCCGTCGGTACGGTCGAAGGTTGAGCTGATGTTGGTGATGTGATCCATCGCGGCCAGCTTCGCAATCAGCGCAGGCCATTGCGCCAGGTCGCGCACGCGGGCATGGAACAGCCGGCCCATCGAGTAGGCTGGGGGCTGATGTTCGCCCACCGGAACGGTCTTCTTCTCGAGCTCATACGCCGCGATGTCCGCTTCCTGCACGCCGTGTTCGGCCAGTAGCTGCATTGCGCTTGCGCTCAGCTCCTGCAGTTGGCTGGCGGCGGTGTCAGCGTTGGCATCCTGCGTGCCGGCTTCGAATTTGACTTCGCCGATATCAGGCCGCATCCACAGCTGCGCCTTGCCGCTGGTGCTGACAAAAGGATGGGAGGGCAGCGAAACAGGCGCTGCCTGCGCGCTGCACGTTGCCAAAGTGGCGCACAGCGCAAAAGCTGCAACGGAATTGCTCAACTCCAGGTCTCCTTAATCGAGTAGCCAAACGTACTGCATTGGCTGCCAGGAAGCGATCGGCTTGCCGCGCACCTTGGCAGGGATGAAATGGCATTTCTCAATGCCGGCTTGTGCTGCCTTGTCCAGGCCAGGATGTCCACTGGACTTGATGATTCCGGAGTCGGTGACATCGCCGTTCTCGCTGATCTTGAATCGCAGCGTGACGGCGCCGGTATGCCCCGCTGCGAGGTCTTCTTCCGGCCACAGCGGCTTGGAACAGGATGTGAAATCGACCACGGCCGGCGTGCGCGCAGCCGGGACGCTGGCGGCATCGACGCGGGCGTTGGCGTAGCCGGCCAGGCAAGCCGCCGTGATGCCGAACGCCGCCAGCAGTCCTTTCCAGTTGCTGCGCTGCTGCTGCGGCAGCATCAGGTGCCGGATGCGCAGCAGCAGGTCGCCACCATCGGCTGCCAGCGCCAGGCGCTGCGCAGCGAACTGCATCTTTTCCAGCTCGGACAGCGCCAAGGCAAGCCGGCGCGGCTCGCCCGTCAACTGCGCGGCGATGCTGTCGGCCACCAGTTCGCGCTCATGGCGGATGCGGCGCGACAGCCACCACACGGCCGGGTGGTAGAACAGCAGGGTTTCGGCCACGTTCTGCACCAGGTTGACCAGGTAGTCATGGCGGCGCACGTGGGCCAGTTCATGCGCCAGCAGCGCTTCCAGCAATTCGGCAGGCATGCGCGCCACCAGGGCGGCGGGAACCAGCACCACCGGACGCCACCAGCCCGCAGCAATCGGGCTGGCCAGCGTTTCGACGATGCGCAGCCCGACGTTGCGGCCGATGCCGAGGCGTGTTGCAAGGAGCGACAGGCGCTGCTGCCAATGGTCATTGCGGCCGCCGGTACGGCGCGCGCGCGCAATCCAGGCCAGGCCGAAGGCGCTGCGCAGCGCCAGTGCGCCGGCACAAGCGAGCCACGCGGCAACCAGCAAAGGCAGGCGGCTGTCGATGCTGGCCAGCAGTTCGCTTTGCCCGGAGGCGGCGTCGCCGCCCGCCAGCACCAGCGCTTGCAGCGAGCGCGGGGTCGCCTGCAGCGCGCTGGCGAATTCGTAAGCGGGCCACAGCAGGCAGGCCAGCAGCGCAACGCAGGCGACGGCGTAACGCGCGCCGGGGCTGGCGCCGCGCATCAGCGCCAGCAGGGCGGCGCCGGCGACGCCCGCCAGCGCACCTTGCCAGAGAAAGTGAATCAGGGCCCAGCCGGCGGCGTGGATCATGTCATTCATTCGGCTTGTCCTCCTGTTTCAGCAACGCTTCGATTTCCTCGCGTTCCTTCTTCGAGATGCCGCTGCGCAGGGCTGCGAGCACCAGCGCCTTGGCGGAACCGGCGAAGGCGCGCTGCAGCAAGTCTTGCAGCATATTGCCCTGCATCGCCTCGCGCGCCACGGCGGCGGCGTAGATATGGGAGCGCTGGCGCTCGTCGCGGATCAGCAAGCCCTTGCCGTGCATGATCTGCATCAGCCGCAGGACCGTGCCATAAGCCAGGTCGGGCTTCCCGGCCTGCATGGCTTCGTGCACCTGTTTTGCGGTGGCCGGACCCAGCGGCCAGATCGCCTGCAGCAGTTCCAGCTCGGCTGGCGTCGGTTTCGGAATGGCTGCCATGTTTATTTCCTTTTAATGTTTTGCCTAGATTAGCCTGTCTAGACAGAGTTGTATACTTCTCATTGCTCGCTGTGGTGGAATGTAGACAAAGATGTCTATAGATCCAAATTGCATATAGGTCTGAGTTTTAATTAGTTTCAGAAATGAAAGGCCGGCGTTATAGTTGCCTCATGAAAACGCCAGTCCCGCACCAGCGCCGCCACACCATCTACCTGCCCTGCATGGCGCAGTGCATGGGCCGCTGCTAAGCGCACCCAGCCGAATCCCACGCAACACACCGTTTCGCCGATCCCGCCCACGAGGCAGGCAGGCCCCTGCTTACCCAAAAGGAAGAACATGATCAAGCCACTCAGCATCACCCTGGCCATTGCGGCCGCTTTCCCGCAACTGTCTTATGCGCAAGAAGCACTGGCGCGCGTCGTCGTGACCGGTTCGAATATCCGCACCGCGCAGAAAGAGGGCGCCAGCGCCGTGCAGGTGCTGAGCGCCAAAGAACTGGCCGCCACCGGCAAGACCACCGTCGCCGATATCCTGCGCACGATTTCCGCCAACAGCGGCAACAGCTACAACGAGCAGTACACCGGCAGCTTCTCGGCCGGCACCGCAGGCCTGTCGCTGCGCGGCCTGGGCCAGAAGAACACCCTGATCCTGGTAAACGGCAAGCGCGTGTCTTCTTATGCGACGGCGCAAGACCTGCAGGAAGTGTTTGTCGACCTGAACTCGCTGCCGATGGCCGCGGTGCAGCGCATCGAAGTGCTGAAGGATGGCGCCTCTTCCGTCTACGGTTCGGACGCGGTGGCGGGCGTGGTCAATATCATCCTGTACAAGGAATTCAAGGGGACCGAAGTGAGCGCGCAAGTCGGTTCTTCCACCGAGGGCACCGGCCAGCTTGAACGCAGCGCGTCGCTGCAGACGGGCTTTGGCAGCCTGGATGAAAAGGGCTGGAGCGTGGTGTTCTCGCTCGACGCGCTGAAGCGCGACAAGCTGCAGCAAACCGACGTGTCCTACCTGCGCGGCAGCGATTTCCGCAGTTATGCCAACGGCACGCTGGCGTGGACCCCGACCAATTACTACGGCACGTCCGACGCCACCAGGCAACTGGGCGGCGTGCAGGGGCCGCTGCAGGCGCAGAACTACGGCGACATCACACCCGGCAAGAGCGGCCAGGTGCTGGCTTATAACCCGGCCGAATTCCGCACCCTGGTCCCGGGCGTGGAGCGCGTGCACACGTCCTTGCGCGGCACCCTGAAGCTGAACGAGGAGACCGAAGCCTATGCGGAAGGGCTGTACGGCTACTCCTGGGCAGAGCAGACCTTTGGCGCGCCCTTGACCGTGGGCAGCGGCCTGCGTGCATGGAACAACAGCAGGCAGGCACTGGACAACATTCAAGTGGCGCTGCCGGCGGGCCACCCGAACAATCCTGGGACGGCCGCGCTGCCATTCACGGCCACGCTGTTCGACCTGGGGCCGCGCCTGAAGCAGGACAAGGTGGACTTCTACCGTGCGCTGACCGGCATCAAGGGCAGCTGGAACGGATGGGAATATGACGCATCCATCGCCCGCTCCGGCAGCAAGCTGAAGGAAACCGTGCAGAACTTCGTCAATCGCTACGAGTTCGAAAAAGTACTGGCGGACGGCAGCTACAATTTTGCCGACCAGTCGAAGAACAGCGAAGAAGTGCGCAACCGCTTGCGCCTGTCGACCCTGCGTCCAGCCCAGTCGAAGCTGACCGTGGCCGACTTCAACGCGTCGAAAGACCTGCTGGAACTGCCGGCCGGTGCGCTGGGCTTCGCTTTCGGCGGCCAGTGGCGCCAGGAAGAAATGGACTCCAACACCTCGACCGCGGTCTTGTCGGGGGCCGAGCTGCGTCCCGCCATCAACATCATCAAGGGCAGGCGCCAGGTGAGCGCAGCCTTCGCCGAGTTCAACGTACCGGTGCTGAAAGACCTGACCGTCAACCTGGCCGGCCGTGCCGACAAGTACAGCGACTTCGGCTCCGCCTTCTCGCCAAAAGCCAGCGTACGCTACCAGGCTGCCCCGTGGCTGCTGCTGCGCGGTACCGTGTCGCGCGGCTTCCGCGCACCGTCGCTGCCGGAGATCACCAGTTCGACCTCGGTCAGCTATGGCTCCGTGATCGACAAGCTGGACCCGGTCACGCCGGGCCAGGCGCGCGGCATCACCAACATTACGATCGCCAATACCGAGCTGTCGCCGGAACGCTCGAAGAACGTGAACCTGGGCTTCGTGCTCTCGCCATCGGCCAATAGCAGCGTGGGCGTGGACTATTACCGCATCCGCACCAAGGGCGTGATCGACACCGAAAGCACCGACACCATCCTGGCCAATGAAAGCATCCACCCCGAAAAAGTGGTGCGCGACGGCCAGGGCCGCATCCTGACCCTGTACCGCCAATACGCCAACCAGGGCGAGCGCGTGGTGAGCGGCATCGATGTCGACCTGCGCTACAGGTTGCCGAAGACTGCCTACGGCAACCTGACCTTGAATGCGCAGCTGAGCCGCGTGTTCAGGTACGAGCAGCCGCTGGCGCCCGGCGAGCCGTTGACCAACGGCGCCGGCACCAACCACTTCGGCTCCATTCCGAAATGGCGTGGCACGACCGGCGCCACCTGGGAACTGGGACAGTGGACCACCAACGCTGCCTGGAATTATGTCGACGGCTATCAGCAGACCACCCGCCAGGGCGAGCGCGTGAAGCCATTCGCCACCGTGGACCTGAACGTGGGTTACAAGATCAGCGCCGCCACCAGCGTGAGCCTGCTCCTGGCCAATGCATTCGACCGCAAGCCTTCGTGGGACAGCTCGTTCAATTTCTTCGACTACACCCAGGGCGACCCGCGCGGCCGCTTCCTGTCAGTCAAGGTCAATCACAAGTTTTAATGATGGAGGCGCGATAGCTGCTGGGCGTCGTGCCCATCCGTTCGCGGAAGGCAGTGGCGAAATTGCCGGCATTGGCAAAGCCCAGCAGCAGCGCAATATCCTGCACGTCCATGTCGGTATCGCGCAGCAAATGCATGCCGCGCTGGATGCGCGCTTCGCGGATGTAGGCAAACACGGTCATGCCGGTGTGGGTGCGGAACAGCTGGTTCAGCTTTTCGCGGTAAGTGCCCACGCTGGCGGCGATTTCCGCCAGGCCGGGCAGGGCGGCCAGGTTGTCGTAGATCAGGCGCTTGGCTGCGTTGACGATCACCGAGTCGGTGTCGATCGGACCGCTTTCCGCCGCCTCGGCGGGAGGCCGCTTCATCAGATTCAGGTGCACGTGGATGCGTGCCGCCAGTTCCCCCGGCGTAAACGGCTTGCTGACAAAGTCGACGCCGCCCAGCTGAAGGCCCATGATGCGGTCTTCCACCGCCTCGGTGCCGCTCAGGAAAATAATCGGGATATCGCGCGTGGCGGGGTTGGCCTTGAGCAGGCGGCAGCAGGTATAGCCGTCCATATTCGGCATCCGCACGTCCAGCAGGATCAGGTCGGGCTGGCCGGACAGCGCCAGTTGATAGCCCTGCTCGCCATTGAAGGCGACCGACACCCGGTACGGCATCTCGCTTAACAAGTCGACGAGCATGCGCTGTTCGAACGCGGAATCATCCACGATCAGGATATTTCGCACTTGTGCGTCGCTGGTCAGGTACATGGTTGTTCAGGGTGGGGCTGTGTTGCTTATTATGCCCATGTTTGAAAAAATGTTGCGCATTTCACATCGGGCAAAGGCATTCTCTCCTCTGGCAAAAGTACAGTGCGCCGCAACAACGCCGAATGGAAAGAAGATAGCGACGTTCCTTGCAAGAGTGATTTTTGGTGAGTCTTTTAGGGGTGTTTTCGCGGTTCAATTGAGTCTGAAGCATTCAACTGGTTAAATTAAACCAACTGACTAGGAGGCAACATGAAACATACCGACTTTGGCCAAATGCCCTGCCCGATCGCGCGTAGCCTCGGCAAGGTAGGCGAGTGGTGGAGCATCTTGATTCTGCGCGATGCATTCTATGGCCTGACCCGCTTCGATGAATTCGAGAAGAGCCTGAAGATCGCACCGAACATGCTGACCCGTCGCCTGGCCGGCCTGGTCGAGGGCGGCCTGATGGAGCGCCGCCAGTACAGCACCCGCCCGCCGCGCTACGAATACATCCTGACCAAGGCGGGCCGCGACTTCAAACCGGTGCTGCTGGCCTTCATCGCCTGGGGTAACGAGCACCTGTCGCCGGAAGGTGCCAGCTTGCTGGTGGTGAGCCGCGAAACCGGCAAGCCTGCCGACCAGGTCCTGGTCGATGCCAATAGCGGCCTGGCCATCAATGACGAGGACTATATGTTTGCGCCAGGCCCTGCCGCGCCGGAAGTGATGCGCAACCGCATCACCGAAGCGGGCCGCCGCATGCCTAATTAGGCTGAAGCTGTTCGTAGACCGCGTTGGCGAGCTGCGACAGCTCTTTCTTTCCGACGGCAGCCGACAGCGCATAGCCGAAGCTGCCGTCGATCCAGTAAAACACCCCCACATTTCCTTCTTGCGCGAACCGGAACCCGGTGTCGCGGTTCTGCTTCTGGCCGGAGCTGACGTAAAGCGTCAGGCGCTGGCCGCTGGCGTCGCCATACATGAATTGGGCGACCGGACCGTTGTCGCCCGGCAGCAGGCGGCCGCCTACCAGCTCATATCCCTGTTTTGCCAGTTGCGGCGGACGTAGCGGCTTGCCCAGGCGTTTCGACAGCCAGGCCACCAGGTGCTGCTGCTGGTCGGCGCCGACTTCCACCGGATGCCGGACTTCGGGGGTGTAGACGGCGTGGGCGAGGGCGGCCTGGCGCGGCAGGGCGGCCAGGGACTGTCCCGCGCCGCTGGCCGCGCGTCCCGCCCCGCCGCCAATTCCGGCGCCACGCAGCGTCCAGCCGGCGGCGCCGCCGAGCACGCCGGCGCCGACCGCCACCGCCAGCATGGCGGCCATGCGGCGCCAGGCGGGGATGGTCCATGCCGGGCCGGCACTGTGCGCGCCGGCATTACCTGCGCCGGGGGCGGGGCGGGGTGCATCCCCGGGCCGGGCGCCGGTGCGCGGCGTTTGCATCAGCTCCGGAACGCCGGCGTCGAGCACCGGGTCGAACAGCGCGTGCAGGGCGGCATTCTGCTCGCGATAGGCTAGCAGTCGCGCCGCTTCGGCGCGATGGCCGGCCAGGTAGCGATCGACCGCCGCCTGCCGATCCGGCGGCAGGCGGCCATCGACCCAGGCTTGCAATTCGGCTTCGTTCATTTCACTACCTTCAGGTTGGCGGCTGGCGGCTGCCCCGCCATCAGCCGCCGCAAATGCTCGCGTGCACGGCTCAGGCGCGACATCACGGTGCCAAGCGGGATATCGAGCGTGGCCGCCACGTCTTCGTAGCGCATTTCTTCCAGTGCCACCAGCAGCAGGACTTCGCGCTGGGCCGTCGGCAATTGCTGCAGGGCGCGTTCCAGATCGTGCAGCTCCAGTGCCGCGGGCGGTGGCGCGGCCGGCAAGTCCGCGTCACCGAGTTCCACGGCCGGCGGCGGCGCGCGCCGCAGCTGGTCCACGTGCAGGTTGTGCATGATGCCGAACAGCCAGGCGCGCAGGTCGCCGTCCGGCCGCCACTGGGCGATGCGCGCCCAGCCGCGTTCCACGGTGTCCTGCACCAGGTCGTCCGCGCTGGCACTGTCGCCAGTGAGCGCCCGCGCATAACGGCGCAGGCGCGGCAGGCAGGCCAGCAAGCGTTCATGCACCTCCTGCATGCGCTCAATCCTTGACCACGTGCCAGATATCCTTGACGTTGTCGCCCGCGCGGTCGCCGGCCTTCTTGTCGCCGACGAACAGGTAAAGCGGCTTGCCCTTGTAGGCGAGCTGCTTGCTGCCGTCATCGCGGGTGATGGCAGACCACGGCGCAGCCAGTTCGCCGGTGGCCGGAACGGCCGGCCAGTTTTTCAGGCAGCCTTCGACGCAGGCGCTTTTGCCGCTGCCGGCAACATCCTTGTCGAAGGTGTAGACGGTCATGCCAGCGCCGTCGACATAGACGCCACCGGCCTTCTTCAGCGGTTCGGCGGCGACAGCGGCAGTGCTCATGAGGGCGGCCAGGGTGAGTACGATAGCTTTCATGTTTACCTCCGTGTGTGATGAGTATTGCGTATACGTAGCGTGTGGCCAGCTTATTCCATCCTGCCTAAAATGTTTTCTTGCTAATTCTGTCACGGAGGATGCGATGAACAATTTCATGCGTGTAGCTGTGTTGTCGGCCCTGCTTGGTGCAGGAAGCGCCTGGGCCGAAGGTCTGGCCAAAGCGGACCAGAAAATGCTGACCGACCTGGCCATGGCCAATATGGCGGAAATCGAGACCGCCAAGCTGGCCTTGCAAAAGACCCAGAGCGACCGGGTCAAGAGCTTCGCCCAGCAAATGGTCGATGACCACACCAAGGGGCTGGAGGAAGTGCGCAAGGTCGCGGCCGCGCGCAGCGTGACCCTGCCGAACGAGCTCGATGCCAAGCATAAAGCCATGGCCGCCAAGCTGGAGAAACTGTCCGGCGACAAATTCGACCGCAGCTATATGGAGCAGGCCGGCGTGCAGGCACACAAGGAGGCCCACCAGCTGGTCACCAAGGCGGAAGCGACCGCCAAGGATACCGAGCTGAGGTCGCTTGCTACCCGCCTGCAGCCCACCATCCACCAGCACCTGAACAATGCCGAGCAGTTGAACGCCGCCATCAGGGGCAGCGCGACGGTCGGCAGCAGCGCTACTCAGGGCAGCAGCGGTTCCGGCACCACGGCGCAAGCCGAGGCTGGCGGCCACGATCATGGTACCAGCGGCGGCAACAAACCCGATTCCAGCACCCGCACGAACAAGCCGGACCGGCGCTGAACCGAGCGGCCGGCGGGCCGCGCCGTTGTTTGGCCAGCAGAGCTTAAGCTACTTGAACACCAAAAAGTCCGGTCGTGCGGTATGATTCTTCGCTGCAACACCTATTTCAAGGATATCAAGTAGTGGATTTGTTCGCGCTCGACGAAGAGCTGGCCCAGTGGGAAGCTGCATTGCCGTTTTCTGAGGGCCAACCGCGCCTGCAACTGCTCTCACTGCTGGCCTGGCATCTGCGCCAGCGCGATGGTGTGCGATCGGCGCAACTTGTTGAAGAGGCAACTTCGTTGGCCTTTCTTTTGCCAGCGGCGGAAAGACGTGTGCTGGCAGCGCGCTGGGAGCTGCTCAAAGCGGAAGCCTGCTGGCTGGGCGGCGACCTGGACGCCGCCGGCATCACCGCCGAACGCGCCATGCTGGAATTTGCCCGAAACAATGACCGGCCGGGCGCGGCCGACACCCACAGCCTGCTGGCCTGGATCGCCTTCGACCGCGGCGATTCCGCCGGCTGCGACAACGAACTGGCGCTGGCCATCGCCGATGCCCGCGCTTCCGGCGACGCCATGCGCATCGGGATGTTCGAGAGCCTGGCTGCCCTGTTCAGCGTATTTCGCAACGCGCCTGCCGCCAATGAGCGCTGGAGCAAGCACTTTGCCATCGACCTGGCCGGCCAGCATCCGGTAGTTGCGGGCTGGATTTCCGACTACCTCGGCACCGCAGCCTTCCAGGCTGCGGAGTTCGGCCGCGCCATCAGCTACCTGATTGCCGCTTTCGAAGCGGCCATGGTTTCCGGCCAAGTCCGGCGCGCCGTGATCCTCGCCACCAATATCGGCAACGCCTTCACCCGCCTGAACGCCCACGACGCCGCGCTGGAATGGATGCAGCGCGGGCTGGCGCTGGCGCGGCCGACCGGCTGGCCGATGTGCATCGGCCTGGCCCAGATGCAATCGGCTGAAACGCTGCGCCACCTTGGCCAGCGGCCGGCGGCCAAAACGCTGCTGCGCGACGCGCTGCAGATGCTGGCGCCCTTGTCCGGTTCGCGCGCGTTTGTCATGGCGCTCGAATACCAGGGCGACCTGGCGCTGGACCTGGGCGATTATGAAGCGGCGCTGGCCAGTTTCCGCGAGCTGGAACAGCGCGGCCACGCCCTGGCGCAAAGCGATTTCCACAGTTGCGCGCGGCGCGGCCAGGCCCACGCACTGGCGGGGCTGGGCCGGACCGGCGAGGCGCAGGCTGCCGCCATGTCGGCGCTGGCGCTGGCGCGCGAACTGAGCGATCCTTTCAGCCAGATCGCAGCGTTGAGGGTGCTGGCTGATATCCATGCGGGCAATGCGATGTCCGTGCTGCAGTACCTGCGCGAGGCCTTGATGATTGCCGCCACCATAGAGGGCTATATCGTGCCTGGCGAACTGCTTGATGCGGTGGCGCGCGAGTATGCCGCCGTTGGCGACTTTGCACGCGCTTACGAATTTTCGGTGCAGGCCAATGCGGCGCGCGACCGCACCAACAGCCAGGAAGCCACCAACCGCGCGATTGCGATGCAGGTACAGCACCAGACCGAGCGCGATCGCCAGCTGGCTGCCGCCGAGGCGCAGCGTGCGGAAGTGCTGGCCCAGACCAGCGCTACGCTGAGCCACCTGTCAGCGATCGGCCAGGAGATTACCGCGCAGCTCGATGCGTCGGCCGTGTTCCGTGCGCTGGACCGGCATGTGCATGGCTTGCTCGATTCGACCCATTTCTCGATCTTCCTGCTGGAGCCGGACGGCGATTTCCTGCATTGCGCTTTTGGCGTGGAAATGGGTTTGCCGCTGCCGCCGACGCGCATTGCCATGTCCGATCCGCGCTTCAACACGGCGCGCTGCGTGCGCGAGCGCGATGAAATCCTGATCGAGATCGAAGACAAGTCCGATACGCCCAACCTGATTCCCGGCACCTTGCCCACCCTCACGCTGCTGTTTGCGCCGTTGATGATCGGCGAGCGCGTACTGGGCGTGATGACGGTGCAGTCGATGCTGCCGCGCGCCTACGGCGAAAGGGAACGGCTGATCTTCCGCACCTTGTGTGCCTATGGCGCCATTGCGCTGGACAATGCCGCGGCGCAGGCGCAACTGCTGGAGAAGAACCTGGAACTGGAGCGCGCATACAAGGCGCTGGAAGAAGTCAGCCTGACCGACCAGTTGACCGGCTTGCGCAACCGCCGCTTCTTCCTGCAGCACGTCGAGTCGGACGTGGCGCTCAGCCTGCGCGGCTATGACGGCGGGGAAGCCGGGCCTGACAACGACCTGGTGTTCTACATGGTCGACCTGGACCATTTCAAGGAAGTCAACGACCGCCATGGCCACGCCGCAGGCGACTCGGTGCTGGTGCAAATGAAGGATCGCCTGCGCGAAGTGTTTCGCGAGTCGGACTACCTGGTGCGCTGGGGCGGCGAAGAATTCCTGGTGCTGGCCCGCGCCACCGACCGCAGCGGTGCCCATGTCGTGGCCGAGCGCATTCGTGACGCCGTGTCCTCGCGCGAGTTCGTTCTGCCCGATGGCACGCCGCTGGCACGCACCTGCTCGATCGGTTTTGCCTGTTATCCCTTCCTGCCGTCGCATCCGCGCCTGATGTCGTGGTCGCAGGTGGTGGAACTGGCCGATCTGGGTCTGTACATTTCCAAGCACTCGGGACGCGATGCGTGGACGGCCGTGCATGCGACCGCGGCGGCGCAGCCGGAAGGGCTGTTCGCGCGCCTGGTGCATCAGCCGGGAAAGTGCGTAGAGCGTGGCGAAGCACGCATCGTGACCAGCCTTGGAGAGCGCACTATAATCTGCCCATGAGCATACATCGCTGTTCCTGGGCCAACCCAAACAATCCTCGCTATATCGCCTACCACGACCAGGAGTGGGGCGTTCCATGCCGCGACGAACTGCGCCTGTTCGAGATGCTGAACCTCGAAGGCGCGCAGGCGGGCCTGAGCTGGGAAACTATCCTCAACAAGCGCGACAACTATCGCGCGGCCTTCGATGGCTGGGATGCGCGCAAGATTGCCGCGTATGACGAGGCGAAGGTGGCGCAGCTGCTGGCCGATCCCGGCATTGTGCGCAACCGTCTCAAGGTGAATGCCGCCATCACCAATGCGCGCGCTTACCTGCGCTTGCTGGAAGAGGGGAGCAGCCTGTCCTCGCTGTTGTGGGATTACGTGGGCGGCAAGCCGATCGTGAACCGCATTGCAGCGCAGGGCGAGCGGCCGGCGCGCACCGAACTGTCCGACCGCATCTCCAGGGATCTCGCCAGGCGCGGGTTCAAGTTTGTCGGGTCGACGATTGTTTATGCATACATGCAGGGAATCGGGATGGTGAATGACCATGACCTCGCGTGCTTCCGCCACAAGGAGTGCCAGCACGGTGGTTGATCACCGCCACGTCGTGCTCGATGCCGCATTCGGCAGCGGTGACCAGTTCCTCGCCGCCCTTGCGCGCCACTGCGCCGCAGCAGACGCTTGCCATCTGCACTACCTCGCGATCGTCCCGAGCGTGCCCAGTGCGTCCACCCAGGCCGCGCTGGCCGAGGCCGTGCCCGCCCTGGCCGTGCAATGGCCGGTCGATGTCCCCGGCCTGCATCGCCTGCACCTGCCATCCGAGCGCCTGACCCTCGACCTGCTCGCCGGCCCGGTCGAAGGCTGGCTGCCCGAGATCGTGGCCCGCGTCGATGAATTCATCATCGCCGATCCGCTGGAGCACATCCGCGCCCTGCAACGCCTGGCAACGCCGGCCTCCACGCTCCGCATCCGCCAGCCCGACGAGCAGGCGCTGCGCTCCCTGCGCGCGGCCGGCTTCACCATCGCCGGCGAGCCGGAAGGGGAGTGGTACCGCGCCAGCTACACCAGCCGCAAGCCACAGCCGCCGCGGGCCCCGGCGCCCGTCCGCCGCGCCATTGTCGTCGGCGCAGGCGTGGCAGGCAGCGCCGCGTGCGAACGTCTCGCAGCACGCGGCTGGCACGTCACCCTGATCGAGCGCCATGGCGCCCCGGCGCAGGAAGCCTCCGGCAACCGCGCCGGCATCTTCATGCCGCTGCTGTCGAAAGACGACAACATCCCGACCCGCCTGGCGCGCGCCGCCTACCTGTATGCGCAGCGCGCCTGGCAGCAGCTGGGCGGGCTGGACCCCAATGCGCCGGGTCCCGAAGCCGAACAGGGCGCCGCTCCCATCCGCGGCAAGCAATGCGGTGTGCTGCAGCTCGCGCGCGATGCCGAACACGCACTGCTGCAGAAGGAAGTCGTCGACACCTGGCACTACCCCGAGCGATTTGTCCGCTGGCTCGACGCGGACCAGGCAGGCGAGATGCTCGGTGCACCGACACCCTACGGCGCCTGGCACTTCCCCGAAGGCGGCTGGGCCACGCCGGCCACCGCCTGCCGCGCCATGCTGCAAGCCTGTGGCGACAAGCTGCGCCGCATCTTTCACACCGAGGCCCTGCGTATTGAGCGTGCGGGAGAAGAATGGCGCGTGTTCGACGCCCAGGGCCAGTTGCTCGCCGCGGCGCCGACCGTGGTGCTGGCTAACGGCGCCGGCGCCACAGCGCTCGAGCAGGCGCGCGAACTGCCGCTGTACACCCTGCGCGGCCAGGTCACCCACCTGCAGCAAGACGGCTTCCCCGGCCTCAAGCTGGTGGTTTGCCGCGAAGCCTATATGACGCCGCCGGTCGACGGCATTGTTTGCGTGGGCGCCACCTACGACAGATCCAATGACCGCCAGCTGTGGCAATCAAGCCAGGACGAAAACCTGCTGCGCGCGGAAGAAATCCTCGGCCACCCGCATGGCGCCGGCGCCCCGCTGCAGGGCCGCGTCGGCTTCCGCACCATGGCCCCCGACCGCCTGCCCCTGGTTGGCCCCCTGCCCGATAGCACGGTCGACGCCCGCACGGAACGCTTGCGCGACCTGCCGCGCCACCCGGGCCTGTACACCTTGCTCGGCTACGCAAGCCGGGGCCTGATCTGGGCCCCGCTCGCGGCCGAAATCCTGGCCTGTCAACTGGAAGATGAACCCCTTCCCATCGAAGCAACACTAGCCGCCGCACTGGACCCCGGACGCTTCCTGCTCAAGCAGCGCCGCAAGCTATAATGGTTTCCTATCCAACGGCTGGAGAATCCATGGAAGAGCGCGCCGGCTCGCCAGAGCTGTTCATGTTCCTTGCCTCCACTGTGCACGACATGAAGAATTCCATCAGCGTGCTGACCGGTACGCTGGAGAACCTGCTTGTGCAGGCAGGCGATTCCGCGCAGGACAATCCAGCCTATCCGCAGATGGCGCAAATGCTGTACCAGTCGAAGCGCCTGAATGACCACCTGATCCAGCTACTAGCACTGTACAAGGAAGTTGGCCGCCCCAATTATCCTTTCGACCCGACCCCGGTGCAGGTCAGTGAGCTGGTCGACCAGCTGGTGGCCCAGCAGCGCGTCCTGCTGCAATCGAAAGGCATCCGGCTCGACACCAGCTTCCCGCCTGCCCTGATCTGGACCCTCGACGAAGACCTGGTGCTGGGCCTGCTGGCGCACGCAATCAACAACGCCGTGCGCTATACGCGCGACCGTATTTCGCTTGCCATTTGCGAGCACGATGGCTTCATGGAGGTGAGGGTGGAGGACAACGGCTGCGGCTTCCCGCCCAATATGCTGGAAGCGGGCCAGGTCACAGGGCTGGGCATCAACTTCCTGACCAATAGCAGCGGCCTTGGCCTCTACTTCGCCAGTGAAGTCGCCAAGTCCCATAAACACCGCCAGCGCCAGGGCAGCATCGCGCTGGAAAACGGCGGCACGCTGGGCGGCGGCTGCTTCATCCTGCGCTTGCCATGAACGCAACAGCCGTTTCCACGCCAGCCGCAGCGGCGCCGGAAAAGGAACCCGGCACCAACTGGGCCGACAAGCGTTACCTGATCGTGGACGATTTTGTCGGCGTGCGCCAGCTGCTGCGTGAAGCCTTGCGCAGCCTGGGTGCACGCCACATCGACCAGGCATCGAGCGGCGGCGAGGCGATCGGCCTGCTGGCGCGCATCCAGTACGACGTGATCCTGTGCGACTTCAACCTTGGCGAGGGCAAGAGCGGCCAGCACGTGCTGGAAGAAGCCCGCATCCGCGGCCTGCTGTTGCCAAGCTGCGTCTGGATGATGGTTTCCGCCGAAAAGAGCGTGGAGGCGGTGATGGGCGCCGCCGAACACCAGCCCGACGCCTACCTGATCAAGCCGATCACCGAAGGCGTGCTGCTGACACGGCTGAACCGCGCCTGGCAGAAGAAGCAGATCTTCCAGGACATCGACCAGGCTTACCTGGAAAAAGACTACCTGCGCGCCGCCAAACTGTGCGCCGAGGCGGCCGGCCGCAACAAGGTGCATGAGATCGACCTGATGCGCATGCGCGCCAGCTTGCTGCTCAAGGCCGGCGAAACGGAGCAGGCGCGCCTGGTGTACGAAAAGGTGCTGCAGGAGCGCGACTTCAACTGGGCCCGCACCGGCGTCGGCAAGATCCGCATGGCCAACGGCGAGAACGAGGCCGCGCGCCAGATGTTCCAGGGCGTGATTGCCGAAAACCGCTTCTACCTCGACGCCTACGACCAATTGGCCAGGTCTTTGCAGAACATGGGCCGCATCGAGGAAAGCTGCGACGTGCTGGAGCGCGCCGCCAGGATGTCGCCCAACTCGGTGCCGCGCCAGCGGGCGCTGGGCACGACTGCGCTCAAGCTGGGGAATATCCCGCTGGCCGAACGCGCCTTCCGCAAATGCCTGCAGATTGGCGAATACTCGATCATGAAAACCGTCGATGCCTACTTCGGCCTGGCGCGCGTGCTGGGCCAGAAGAACGATGCCAAGGAAGCCATGCAGCTGCTGGCGGCCGCGCAGCGCGACTTCTCCGGCAGCATGGTGGAGCTGCGCTCGAAAATCACCGAAGGACTGGTCTACCACGAAAGCGGCGATTACCGCCGTGCACGCAAGTCCGGCGACGAACTGGAGACCATGCTGAAGGAAGACAGTGAGCGGCCCGACACTGCGACCTGCCTGGAAATGGCCACCTTGCTCTTTGCCGTTGGCGTGAAAGACGCCCCGGTGGAGCTGCTTTGCTACGTGGTGCGCAACAACGACGAGAACACCGTCATCCATGACGAGGTGCAGCGCATCTTCGACAAGGCCCGCATGGGCGATGAAGGCGCCGCCCTGATCAACACGGCGCGCAAGGAGGCGTCGGAGATGATGAACAAGGGCGTGCTGCTATGGAAAACCGGCAAGCTGGATGAAGCGGTGGAATGGATGCGCGAAGCGCGCCGCAGCCTGCCGGACAATATGCGGATACTGTTCAATTCCGCCCAGATCCTGATCTCCCATATGCAGGCCAGGGGCTATAACGATGCCCTGATGTCCGAAGCGAATGATGTATTGATGCACGTTGACCGGATTGCGCCGGGCCAGCAGCGCTTTGCGCAGCTTATTGAACAGTTGCAGAAGTTGATCCCCGGCCGGATGTCGGCGCAGGAAATCGAAGCCGAACTGACGGCCGCCATGAAAGACGACCACGACAAGGAGTGATCCATGCGCGATATCGCCAAAGAGGTCTATAACAAGATGAAGGTGGGGGCTGCTGCCTGGATTCGTCCGGTCAGCGCGAAGGGAGACACCCTCGAATCCTTCCAGAGCGCACACGATGCGGCCAAGGCCCTGGAAGACGAAGGTTTGATCAATATCATGAAGGTCCAGCGCGATGAGGACGGCCTGATCGAGGCCATCCGCATCCAGAAGCTGAATTAGGGCTTGGCAGCCTTCGGCGCACGCTTGGCCGCAGGCTTGCGCGTTGCCGGTTTGGCGACAGGCTTGCTGGCGTCATGCGCGGCGCCGTTCTTGACGGCTGCCGGTTTGGCGGCCGGGTCGGCGGCCATCGCCGTGTTGACCGCTTGCGCGAACTGTTCCTGCAGCAGGTTCCACCAGGCGGCGGGATTGGCCATCTGGTTGGCGGCAGTGCTGGCCGTATCGAGCGCGGCAGGTTTGGCGTCGGCGGCCGGTTTGTCGCCCGGCTTGCCGGTGTCGGCAGCCGGCTTGTCCGCTGGCTTGGCTGCCGCGGGCGCTGCCGGCTTGGCAAACGGATCGCTGTGCGGCGCCTGCTGTACGGCGGCGGCCAGCGATTGCCCCATCGATTTCAATGCCGCGATGGTACCGCGCTGGACTTCCAGCGCCTGGATGCTCGAGCGCAGCATGGTGGCGTTCAGGTTGAGCCATGACTCGACCGCTTTCAGCTCGCTGATTTTCTTGTCCAGGTCATCCACCGACAGCGTCGGCGCGGCGATGCCCGGAATGCTGATGCCGGGCACGCCCATGCTCCCCCACAGGGATTTAACGAAGTCCAGCGTATCCGTCATTACTGCAGCGCCGGGGATGTGGGGCATTTGTGGATTGCTCATATCGGGTCTCCGAGGGTAGGTTGTTTTAGCGTAGCACACAGCTCTCCCAGACAGCAACGAGCAGCAGAACGGCGACGCAAGCGCCGGCAGCCAGCAGCGGGGAAAGATGCAGCACGAGCGACAGGGCGCCCAGCACCAGCAGCAGAGCGATGCCGAGCAAATGGGAGAACGGCGGCCAGGCGCGCGTCTGCGCCAGCCACTTGAACAGGGCGGTCCCGCACAGGAACAGCAGCGGGCCGCCGATGATGGCTGCCATCGCGGCCGGGCCGCCATGGTGGGGATGGCTCAGCACCAGCTCATCGCCCACTGCGCCGACGATGATGCCGGCCACGATGGGAATGTGCAGGTAGGTGTAGTTGTTGCGCGCATGGCGGCCCGGATTCTCGGAGTGCACGATGCGGTGGTGGCCCTGTTCCAGGCCGTGGTCGAAATACAGCCACCACATCAGGATCGCGCCTAGTACCGCCAGCAGGAAGGCAGCGACGGTTGCGGGATCGAATGCCAGGTCGGCAAACGTGGCGCCGGTCACCAGCAGCGATTCCCCGAGGGCGATGATGACGAACAGGGCGCAGCGTTCGGCCATGTGGCTGCCGTCCACGTTCCAGTCGGCCAGGGTGGAGCGGCCCAGACCCGGCACGAAGTAGAACAGGATCGGGCCCAGCATGTCCACCGCCAATGCCGCGAGCCACCATGCCATGCGCGATTCGGGGGCGGCCAGGCCACCGGCAAGCCATAACGCGCCGCTGGCGCTGAGCCACAATGTAATGCGCACGAAGTTGCAGCGCAGTGCCCCATCGTCGCCGCGGCTGGCCGCCAGCATGGCCAGCGTGCGGCCCACTTGCTGCGCCAGGATCGAGGCGCCAAACAGCCAGCCCAGGTCGGTGAAGGCGCGCGGAATCGAAACCGACATCAGCAGTCCTGCCACCAGCAGCGCGAACAGGGCGGCGCGCACGGTCTTCTTCTCCGGATCGAACCAGTTGGTGGCCCACACCGTGTAGATCCACACCCACCAGGTAGCCATGAACAGCAGGCCGACCTGCACGGCGCCGGCAGCATCGAGCTTTTTCAGCAGGGTATGGGATAGCTGGGTGACAGCAAACACGAATACAAGATCGAAGAACAGCTCGACCATGCCGACCTTGCCGGAATCGGCCTGGCCGCGCTGGCGCAAAAGGGACATCGGGGCTCCTTGTCAGAATATCCAGCAAATTATGCCATTGAGCGTGCTGTCAGCGGAATCGGGGAGCGGCACGTTAAACTAGCGACCATGACGATCGTTACTCGCCCCCGCCACCGCCGCCGCATCATTGCCATTTGCGCAGCCACCGCGGCACTGCATTTCGTAACGATCAACTGGGTCAGCGGCCGCATCGGCGCGGCCGGTCGCGCCCCCGATGCTGAGCAAAACATCATCAGCGCGGCATTGCGCCTGGCGCCACCGCCGCCGGAACCGGCAGCACCGGCGCCGGTGGAAGCGGCGCCGCCGCCGAAGCCAAAAGCGAAACCGAAACCGCCCAAGCCCGCGCCGCCGCCGGAAGAAACGGCAGCGGAGGCCGGCAGCGCGCCGGCGGATGCCGCGCCGGTTGCGCCGCCGGAGTCGGAAGCTGCGGCGCAAGCCGGGCAAACGGGCGCTGCGCCGGCCGCGCCTGCCGTAGAATCCGCGCAGCCCCAGGCCGAAGTTGCGGCCCAGGCCGAGCCGCCAGCCGATGCCAAACGCTGGCAGGTCGCGCTGCCGCCCTCGGCCCGCTTCGAACTGGACGTCGCGCGCAAGGATGCGGACGGCACCAACTGGAGCGGTTCGGCCAGCATTGGCTGGCAATCTGACGGCGCCAGTTACAGGGCCACGCAGGAGGTCGGCATCAGCCTGCTGATTGCGCGCGTCAACCTGCTTGAAGTGAGCAGCGAAGGCACGATCAACGACTTCGGCATCGCCCCGGCCAAGTTCAGCGAGAAGCGGCGCAACCGCTCGGCCACCGCGACCCACTTCAACCAGCAGGAACAGAAGATCACCTTCTCCGCCAGCGAGCGCAGCGTGCCGCTGACGGCGGGCGCGCAGGACCGCGCCACGGTGCTGTTCCAGCTGGCCGGCATCGGGCGCGCCGACGTCAACCAGTTCGGCAAGCCGATGGACATCCTGGTCGGCGAAGACCGCAATGCCCAGGTCTACAGCTTCGTGCTGGTCGGCGAGGATGAACTGGACACCAAAATGGGCAAGCTGATTACCTGGCACCTGGCGCGCCCGCCCAAGCCGGGCAGCTACAGCGCCCGGCTCGATATCTGGCTGGCGCCCAGCCTGGACTGGTACCCGGTGCAGATCCGCAATACGGAAGCCAATGGCGCCGTCACCACCCAAACCGTCACACGCATCATCAAATAAGGACCAAGCCATGCGCAGTACCCTGATCACCCTGACCCTCGCCCTCGCCGCCGCCACGGCCAGCGCCGCCACATCCGACTACCCGGTCGCCAGGCGGGCCACCAGCCTGCCGCCGTCGGCCGACCTGAGCTATGCTGTCAAGGGCAGCAACCGCGGCATTCCGCTGTTGGGCACGGGCACCGTCGCCTGGCGCCAGGGCGACGGCAGCTACTCCCTGCATACCGAAGCGCGTTCCAACCTGTTCGGCAAAGTGCTCGAGCAGCGCAGCGAAGGCACGCTGGACGGCTATGGCCTGGCGCCCGCCACTTTTTACGAGAAGCGCTTCCGCAAGGACCCGACCACCACCCGTTTCGACCGCGGCACGCAAAAGATCGAGTTCGAAGACGGCAAGGCGAGTTACGCCATCCGCGGCGGCGAGCAGGACCGCAGCAGCGTGACCTTCCAGCTGGCGCTGCTGGCGCGCGCTACGCCGGAAAAGTTCACGCCCGGCAGCGAATGGACCTTCTTCGTGGCCGGCCGGCGCGATGGCGAGCCCTGGACTTTCCGCGTGGTCGGCACGGAAACCCTGGAAAACCCCGCCCTGGGCGAGCAAAAAGTGCTGCACTTCAGCCGCAAGCAGGTTGGCAGCCACGGGCAGCAGGTCGACCTGTGGCTGGCCCCCAACCTCGACTGGTACCCGGCACGCATCCTTTACACGGAAGAAGACGGTGATTCCTTCGAGCAAGTCCTAGAGAAAGTCAACCGAAAATAGCCACACCCGGCCTGTTATACTTGCACCCTCAAAGTCGGGACTGGCTGCCAACTTGAAAGTCGGGGTCAGCTCCGGCAATCGGACATTTTGCATCGCAAAATGTCCGATTGCCGGAGCTGACCCCGACTTTCCAATTGGTAGCTCCCCGGTTTTAATTACTGGAGCGCAATGATTGATTTGATGGCAAGTGCGGCCCTGGCCGACACCAACCCGACTGAGCAAGAGCAGCAGGATGCCCTGCAGGCCCATTTCCAGCCCCACATTTCCGCCGACGAGATCGAGCAGGTCTACCACCTGAAGCGCGCCCAGCCGCTGTTGCAGGTGTTTACCGCATTGTTCCACGGCGGCTTCGAGGGGGTGCTGGTGCGCCTGCTCGTCTTGCGCGAACTTGCCAATGACACAACTTCGTCGGCATTTTCCCGTGCCGATATCAATACCCGCCTGGCCTACCTGCTGCCGGAAAGCCTGGAAACGGTGCTCAACCGCCTGCGCTCCAACGGCCTGCTGGCCTGGGATGCGCAGCAATCGGTCTACCGCGTGACGCCGATGGCGCGCAATGTGCTGGCCTCGATCGACAGCCTGCTGGTGCTGGCCGCCCCGGACGACGATGCCGAAATGGGCTTCCTGCTGTCGCAGGTAGCCGGCGCCCAGGCGGTGGGCGGCGTCACCAGCGAGCAGCTGCAGCACCTGCTGGGCCGCCTGGTCGACCTGACCGAAGAATTCCGCGACGCCATCGCGTCCGGTTCCGAATTCCGCCTGCGCGAGTCGCAGGCCAAGTGGCACCAGGCCTGTGACTGGGTCGAGAAGGGCTCCGAGATCCTGCGTGCCATCACCACTGACGAAAACGCGGACAGCGCCACGCACCGCGCCGCGCAAGCGATCGGCCGTGCCCAGTCGCAGCTGCTGAACATGCAGGGCATGTTCTCGCGCGCGCTGAACCAGATCGAGCGCCAGCGCGTGCACCTGGGCCAGTCCGGCCTCTCCACTACCGATATCAAACGCTGGCTGCTGGCGCATGAGGACCTGTCCTCGCTGGCGGTCGATGCAATCGACCAACCGGTGAAACCGCTGTTCATCACGCCTGCCGAGATGATCGACGTCGCCGAGACTGAATTAATGACAGAACGTGCCAATAACAATGGGCTGAACGGCCTGCCTGCCGGCCAGGATGCGCCGACCACGATCAACGACAGCCCTGCGATGCAGAAGGAACTGGACGACTGGCTGGCCCGCTTGTCCGACTTCGCGCAGTTGAACAATTTCCCGTCCGTGGCCGAGGAGTCGCCGCGCGAAGTGAAGGTGCACGAAGCGCTGCTGCCGGCGTCCTTCGCCCTGGCCTCCTACCGCGCCTCGATGCTGCCGCTGCTGGGCGACGAGGCCGAGGCTTCGATGCAGGGCACCACTGCGGACCTGGCGCGCCTGCCGGTGCGCTTCTCGCCGCAGGACGAGATGGTGCAGTTGCCCGACCTGGAGGTCGCCGCCATGTCCCTGGCCGCGCTGACCCTCGAATTAGACAAAGAAAGCCCGAAGTCCGATGAGTGACGATACCCAAATCCTGATCGCGCGCCTGGTGGCGCACCAGACCTTGCGCCGCGACGACAAAATGGTCAAGCGCGCCCTGTCGGACGAGCTGTTCCGCGCCGAAGTCGATGCGCGCCTGGCCGCCTGCGGTATGAAGCTGCTGGATAACGTCTATGCCGACCATGTCACGCTGGCCCTGCAGCGCAATATCGAACCGAAGGTGTTCGGTGCGCGTGATACCTGGCAGAACAATAATTTCGGCTTGGCGCGCGACGGCGTAGCCTTGCTGGTGGTGCTGTGGGCGCTGATCATCCTGCCCAAGCGCGAGCGCCAGGAAACCCACCAGCACGCGGACGACGACCAGAACGATATGTTCGGCACCGACAAGCCGGTGCCGCGTGCGGAAGACACCTCGATCGGCATCCCGTACAAGGCGCTGCTGGCCGACTTCGGCGACAAGCTTGGCAAGAAAACCCGCATGGACATGAACCTCGGCATCCTGGGCAAGCTCGGTTTCATCGAGCGCCGTGGCGACATCATCGTCGAAGGCCCGCTGCTGGACCTGCTGATGGATACCGACCTGCTGAAAGAACGCATCATCAACGGCGCCCTGGCCGACGTGTTCAAGCGCGCCCCGGCCCAGATCGTGCACATCCCGCGCGAAGTGCTGGCCGCGGCCAACGACGCCGAGCCGCAACCGGCGGCCAATGAAGAAACCCCGACGGAAGAATAAGCGATGTTCCAAATTAAATCCCTTGAGCTGGTCCACTGGGACTACTGGCAGCGCATCAAGAACATTCCGCTGGATGCAAAGATCATCACCATCGCGGGCCAGAACGGCTCCGGCAAGACCACCTTGCTGGACGCGCTGCGCACGCTGTTCGGCCTCGATTGCTCGATGGGCCGCACCTACAAGCACTACGCCCGCCACAGCGGCCAGCAGACGGCCTGGCTGCGCGCCGTGGTGGACAACAAGCCGCAGGGCAAGCAGCTGTCCAACCGCCCGTTCCGCAGCAGCGGTTTCTTCGCCGAAGACGAGGTGACCCTGTTCTGCCAGGTGCAGAAGAATGGCGGCGACTGGAAGCGCCAGTACCTGATGCGCCCCGGTAATGTGGAAATCGAAGAAGTCACCGAAGCGAACGACTGGCTCGGCGTGGAGAACTACCGCAAGCGCCTGGCCAATGCCGGCCTGTCGCAAGCCATGTCCAAAGTGCTGGCGCTGGAGCAGGGCGAAACCGACAAGCTGTGCGAATATGCGCCGCGCCAGCTGCTGGACCTGGTGTTCCAGGTGTTCGGCGACAAGGAAGTGCTGGACGCTTACGACGAGGCCAAGCGCCACCAGCGCGACACCGAGGAAGAGCTGAAGCGCTTCGAAGCCGAACTGGAAGGTTCCAAGACCAACCTGGAAGGCCTGCGCCTGCGCGTGGCCAATTACCACCAGTGGGAAACGCTGCACAAGGAACGCCGCAACCTGCAGGAGGAAGTGCTGCCGTCGCTGGAATACCACGAGGCGCGCGAGAAGGCCGCCAACGTCAGCCGCCAGCTGCGCGAAGCGCGCAAGCCGCTGGCGCAGGCCGACCAGGTGCTGGCCGACAAGCGCAATGAAGTTGCCAAGCAGGCCAAGGCGCTGCAGGACGCGCAGCAGCAGGAAACCCTGCTGGAGCAGGAACAGACCGCGCTGACTTCGCGCCTGAACCACATCAACGGCAAGCTGAAGCCGCTCGAATCGCTGGCCGAGCAGAAGTCCCGCCTGCAAAAGCTGGCCGCCGAATCAGGCGCCGATGTGGCCGATGCCGCCGCGCAGCTGGAAGCCAAGGAAGCCGAGCTGCTGAAGCTGCGCTCGCAGCGCGATGCCGTGACCAACCGCATCGCGCAGGACAAGGCCACCATCAACGCGCTGTCGGGCAAGACCGCCATGCCGGAACCGGACAATGTGCGCGCCATGCGCCGCGCCCTGAACGATGCGGGTATTCCGCACGCCATGCTGTCCGATATCGTCGAAGTGACCGATCCGAAGTGGCAGGGCGCCGTCGAGGGCGTGCTGGGCGGCTACGCCTCCGTGGTGCTGTTGGAGCGCTCGTCCGATGCGTCGTCGGCTTACCGCCTGGCGGAGAAGGAGCGCTATCGCCACTTCATCGTGCCAGATTGCGTGAAGGCGCACGAGCCGAAGAACCAGAGCCTGCTGTCGGTCGTGAAGTTCAGCGGCCTGGCGCCGGAATGGCTGATCGACCAGCTCTCGCGCATCACCCGCGTGGAGTCGGTGGAAGAGGGCGCAAAGCTTGGCAATATCGAGGAATGGATCACGCCGGAGGCCTACCACAAGGAACGCCGCGGCGGCCGCTCGCTGTTCGTGGAAGCGTCGCGCTACCGCTTCGGTTCCGCCGGCAAGACATCGCGTATGGATGCAATCCAGAAGAACCTGCCGAACCTGGAAGCCGAAGAAGACAAGTACACCCTGCAGATTTCCAAGCTGGCCTCGGAAACCTCCGCCCTGAAAGCCCGCCTGGCCGGCGTGGATGCGGTGAAGGAATTGAGCGCCCGGACCGAAGAATTCGACGAAGCCGCACGCTCCGCCGTGCCGCTGCGCGCGGAACGCCTGGAAGTCGGTTCGCGCCTGGGCGAGCTGCAAGGCCTGATGAAGAACGCCACCGTGACGCGCACCAAGGCCGACACCGCGTGGCAAAGCGCCCGCATGTCGCTGTCCGAAGCGGAAGCGGGCATGCGCCTGAACTTCAAGCGCCAGATGGAACAGCGTTCCGACCACGCCCGCGCCATGCTGGCGCTGCGCCGCCAGTGGCGCCACCTGCCGGGCGCATGGCGCCGTCCTGCGCGCCGCCTGGCACTGGTGCAGCAGCACCAGAACGCGCACCAGGTCGACCTGCGTATCGCCAGCCTGCAGTCGTCGCTGGCACGCGACGACTGGGAACTCGATGCCACCGTGATCGACCAGTACGCACGCCTGAACGAGCAGCTGTCGAACCGCAAGACGGAAACCGAAGAACGCCGCTACCAGAACAACCGTGCGATCGAAGCGACTGCTAATGCGCGCGGCGCCTACATCGAACGCCTGCGTTATACGATCAAGACTTATTCGTCGAACATCAAGGAATTGGGTGCGCTGGCCAATATCGACGTGCACGTCGAGCCGGTCAAGCTGGAGAACGATGACTTGCTGCTGGCGCAAGCAGGCCTGCAGGTACGCTTCAAGTTCGACGGCAAGGGCCCGATCGGCCTGAACGACGGCGAAGCGTCGGGCGGCCAGCAGGTGATGAAATCGCTGGTGCTGCTAATTGGCTTGCTGAAGTCGGAAGACGGCTCCGGCGGCTTCGTGTTCATCGACGAACCGTTCGCCCACCTGGACATCCGCAACATCCAACTGGTCGGCGAGTTCCTGAAGAACACCGACGCCCAGTACCTGATGACGACGCCGCTGACCCATAACACCGACGTCTACGATCCTTCCGACCTGACGCTTATTACGAGCAAGAAAAAGAAGGACACCCAGTGGGCGCAGCCGATCTTCGTGCTGCAGCGCCGCCAGGCCGTAGCCGCCTGATGGCGGCCGGCGCCACGTCGCGCCGGCTCAATCGTTCGTGGTAATCCCGACGGCACGGTACATCGGACAGAACTTAACCGTGCCCGTCAGGAGCGGCAGCACGCCGATCCAGCCCCATAGGCCGATCAGGCCAAGCAGGTTGGCCGCGATCAGTCCCAGGCCGACAGCAACACGCAGGGCACGGTCCACCGTGCCGATATTTTCAATCATGGTCATGGCTTTCTCCTGTTACTGGCAACCAGTATGGGAAAGCCCGGCATGGCCGGGAATGACCTGGATCAATTAAAGCGTGGCCTCAGGCGGCTTCCTTGGAACAGGCGCCCAGGATGGTGTCCAGTTCCTTCTTCAGTGCCAGTGCCACGGGCCGGCCGCGTATGCGGTTCACCATTTCGAAGAAGGTGATGCGCATCGCCTTCAGGTCTTCCAGCGTCTGCGCCGCTTCCAGCTTGGTTTGCAGGACCTGGCCGCGCAGGCCGAGGGTCGGCTCGATGGTGCGCGCATAGAAGTCGCGCGCTTGCTTGTACTGCGCAGCGAGTTCTTCTTCGGTAGGCAGGACCGGCATGACGGTGATCGGCGGTGCTTCGCCTTCTTCGATGAAACCCTGTGCCAGCAGTTCGTTGACAGCGCTGGCGTCCAGCCCGAGCCCGGTCACTTTCGGCAGCAATTCTTCCATTGGATGGCGGCCATCAATCATCACCAGCAGAGTACGCATACGGGATTGCAACCCATAGGTGCGCGCCGAGATTTCCTCCCGGCCCTTGTTGGTCTTATTGTAAGTCGTCATAGGAATATTTCCTCGCAGCAATCATTTTTGTGTGATTTTAGAATACACGACCTTTAAGGATTTGACATCGGCCGAAATATGGTCTTTAATTTCTGTAACGACAGAAATAAATGAAAAATAACAAAATTCAACGACTATTCATTCTGGAACCAGTGGAAATCCGTGAGTTTCGGCATGTTAAACGTACTTTAATTAAATTTCACGTTTGTAGTTTTTATGTCACAAAAGGAGTTGGCCCATGGCCGCACTGACCCTGTATTTTGACAATGCCTGTCCGTTCTGCCGGTGCGAAATGAGCTGCCTGCGGCGCTGGGACCGGACCGGCCAACTGGCCTTCGTCGATATAACCGCCCCGGGTTTCGACCCGCTCCCGCTGGGGGCCAGCCTGGCCGCCATGAACACCGAACTGCACGGACTGCGCGCCGACGGCGCCATGCTGCGGGGTACCGACGCCATCCTGGAGGCGTACACGCTGGCGGGACGCGCCTGGCTGGTCTGGCCGCTGCGCGTGCCGGCGCTGCGGCCGGTGCTGGCCGTGGCCTACCGCAGCTTCGCCCGCAACCGCTATCGCATTTCGCGCTGGCTCGGGATGGGTGGCGCCCGCCCCAAGTGCGACGGCGGCCAGTGCCAGATCAACTGCGGAGGTAAGAATGGAACGTAAATGGCTGGTGCGCTGGATGTATGCCAGCGCAGCCGCACACCTGCTGGTCGGCCTGGCGCTGCCGTGGATCGGCAACGCTGCGGCGCTGGACTGGTACCTCGCCTGGCTTGGCCCGGCCGCGACGCGCCCGCAGCACGCCTGGTGGCTGGCGCTGTTCGGACCGACCGTCCAGTGCGTCGGGCTGTGGATGCTGGCGCTGGTGTGGTTCGGCGACCAGCGCCGCGAACCGGCGGCCTGGCTTTGGATGGCGGCAGGCTTGCTGCTGTGGGGGCCGCAGGACATCATGGTGTCGCTGCGCGCCGGGGTATGGCCGAATGTATGGCTCGACGCCGCCACGCTGGCGTTGCTGCTGCCTGCGGCGTGGCGCCTGTACCGCATCGACGCCAGCACCCGTGACGCCGCGGGCGCGGCCCCGCTGGTGGGCGAGGGGGAGCTGTTCCGCAAAATCCTCGGCAGCGAATGGAACAAGCTGCACCCCGATATCCAGCAGCGTTTCGCCAGCAATCCCGCGCCAGGCAAGCCGCTGCTGTACCACGGCACCTTGTCCGAACTGCGTGCTTCGCGCTTTGGCAAGCTGCTTGGCTTGGCCAGCAAGCCCTTCATCCAGGGCGCGTTGATTCCCTACTGCGACAGCGATTTCCCGGTCGACATCCAGGTCTACGGCAAGCCGGGTTCGCAAAACATCTACAAACAGCGCATCTACATGCTAAATGGCCGCAAGCCGATCCGGTTCACCTCCTACATGGCGGAGAGCGAGCGCGGTGAAGTGCTGGAATACGTGGGCCTGGGCCTTGGCATGAAACTCAGGCTGCACGTCGCCGACGGCAACCTGCATTTCACCAGCGACGGCTATTTCTGGGACATCCTGGGCTGGCGCATTCCGCTGCCGGGCGTGCTCACCCCGGGCAAGACTTTCCTGCGCCATTGCAACGAGGCGCCAAACCGTTTCAACATCCGCATCGAGATCCGCCACGCCCTGTTCGGCACGACATTCGTGCAGGCCGGCGTCTTCCGCCAACGGCGCGCAGCAGAAAAGGAAGCAGCATGAACACGCACCTGCTCGCACTGCAGCTCATGGCCGTGCAAGGCTGCCTTGGCGCATTCGACACGATCTACCACCACGAGCTCACGGAAGCCTTGCCGCAGCGCGCCACGGCCAAGCGCGAACTCGCCATCCACGCCGTGCGTGCCACCATCTACGGCGTGCTGTTTGTCGGGCTCTCGGCCTGGATCTGGCAGGGCGCTTGGGCCTGGGTGCTGCTGGCGCTGTTCGGTGTCGAGATTGTCCTCACCTTGTGGGACTTCGTGGTGGAAGACCGGACCCGCCTGCTGCCGGCAACCGAGCGCGTAACGCATACGGTGCTGGCGATTAACGGCGGCGCCTTCATTGCCCTGCTGGTACTGGGAATGCCGGCAGCTGCCGGCGCCCCGACAGCTTTGGCTTACGCGCCGCAAGGCTGGCTCAGCGTTTTCCTCGCCTTATGCGGTGTCGGCGTGTTTGTGTCCGGCTTCCGCGATGCGCTGGCGGCCCGCGCCTTGCACTCTGCCGCTGATGCGGCCGTGCGCTTCGACGGCCCGCCGCAGACGGTGCTGGTCACGGGTGGCACCGGGTTCATCGGCCATGCGCTGGTGCCGGCTTTGCTCGCCAGCGGCCATCGCGTGATCGTGCTGTCGCGCGAACCGCGCAAGGCGGCCTGGGAGTTCGGCGGCGCGGTGCGCGCCGTGGCCAGCATGAGCGACCTGCCACCGCAGGAAGCCATCGACGTGATCGTCAACCTGGCCGGTGCCCGCATCCTCGGCTGGCGCTGGAGCGCGCGCCGCAAGGCCGTGCTGCGCGCCAGCCGTGCCGGGCTCACTGAGGGCGTGGTGGACTGGATCGCGCGGGCTGCGCGCAAGCCGCGCCTGATGATCAATGCTTCCGCCGTGGGCTACTACGGCATCCAGCCGCAAGGCAGCGGGCAGGTGCTGAATGAGGCCAGCCCGCCGCAAGCGATCTTCATGTCGCAGCTGTGCCAGGAGTGGGAGGCTGTCGCGAGCCGTGCACGAGAGTATGGCGTGCCGGTGGCGCTGGCCCGCTTCGGCCTCGTGTTCGGCCGCGGCGGCGCTTTGCCATCCATGCTGATGCCCTTCAGGCTGGGCTTCGGCGGCCGCATGGGGACGGGCCGCCAGCGCACTGCGTGGATACACATCGCCGATCTGCTGGGCGCCATGACCCACGTCTGGCGCCTCGGCGCCAATGCCGACGGCGCCTGGAATTTCACCGCCCCCGAGCACCCGACGCAACAGGAATTTGCCAAGGCCGCCGCTGCCGAGCTGCATCGCCCCAGCGCGATTCCGACGCCCGCCTGGCCGCTGCGCCTACTGCTGGGCGAGCAATCCGCGCTGCTGTTGGAAGGCGCGGCTGTCGCGCCAACACGCCTGCTGGCCAGCGGCTACCGCTTCCGCTTCCCGACAGTGCGGCAAGCGCTGGCTGATCTGGTTTAATCGCGCTTTTTCTGCGCCATGCTCCAGCGCAGCAAGCCGATCGAATAGGCGGCGAGGTAGCCGAGCATCAGACCGAAGGGCAGCACCGTCAGCGGATGCTGCAGGACTTCGACCCGGTTGATCACGCGCGGGGCCGCGGATTGCCGGTTGATGTAGAACTCGACGCCGATCTGCAGCACGCGGGCGACGAACAGCATGCAGATCAGGATGGCGGTGCGGCTGGGCGGGGTGAAATACAGCGTGCTGCCCGTGTTCTCGAAGCGGGTCTTCTTCAGCGAGAAGAAGGCCAGCCAGGCACCGGCTATCACGCCGCCAGCCATCATCGACAGCGCCGGCGCATTGCCGAGCATGGACTGGGCGGCAGCCAGCAGCAGCACCGGCAAGCCGGCCGCGCCGACCCAGTGCCGCCACGCGACCGATTCCTGGCGGCGGAACACCAGCTTCAGGCGCGAATAGATGCGCCAGATCAGCGTCGGAACGAGGATGAGCAGGACTACGGTGGTGACAGTCAGTTGCATATGGCGCGCCGGATTCGTGAAAAAAGAAGAATTTTAACCGCAGGCGTAAAATACCCCTTCGTGATCTCGCTTTCGGGAGTTCCAGCCATGGAAAAACACCGTATCCACGCCCACCGCGCACCGGACTTGCCGGTGCCAGTCGATGAGACGCAGCCGCACCCCGAGCCGGTGCATCCCCACAGCCCGCACAACCCCGTCCCGCAGGACGAGCCGGTGCCCGACCATAACCCCGAGCTGCATCCGCCCGGTCAGTCGAAAGCCCAGTTGTAAAGCACGTCCAGTGCGTTGTTGGTGCCGGTTTGCACCTGCAGCGTCACGCGGTTGTTGACCTTGTAGCGCAGCTTGACCAGGCTGGTCGCCGTGCCCGCGCCCTGTTCGAAGCTGATGTAGGCGCGCGAGGACAGCTTTTTGCCGACCGTGACCACCGTGCTTTCCAGCCCCTTGGCCTGGCTCACGCCCAGTTCGTCGAGCCCGACGCGGTTGGCCAGGCTGGGGCCGCCGGAGCCGCCCAGCAGGGCTCCGGCTGCGGTGCCAAGCAGGCTCATTTCATTGCCTGCCATGTCGGCCGTGCCGTGGCCGAGCACCAACCAGGCCAGCTTTTCACTGTCCGGTACCGACGGCGTGGAGACCAGCTTGGCGGACGGCGCCAGCGCCGTGCCGCGCACTTCGACGCCTGCTTCCACATTGGTTTCGCTCAGCTCATCGCCTTCCGGGCGCTTGCGCACGGCGCGGATGTTCAGGCCGGGGTTGTCGTAGGCCCCGGTGAAGTTCAGCACGCCGCGTTCGATCGCCAGGCGCTGGCCGTAGGCGGCATAGGTGCCGCTGACGACGCGGATGCTGCCGTTGACGCGCGGTGCGCGGCGGTCGGCCATGCGCACGCGCACGGTGCCGGCCAGTTGTGCGTCCAGGCCTTTGCCGCGCAGGGTGAAATCGTCGCCCAGGTCGGCTTCCAGGTCGATGCTCAGGGGCAGCCCGGCGCTCGTGGCAGCTTTCGGCTTGTCGCGTCCGAGGATCACCACGTCTTCGCTGATGGTCGGCGTGTCGAGCGAAGGCAGTTCAATGACGGCGCGGTTAGCCTTGAACTTGCCCTCGAACTCGAAGCGCCTGGCATCGCGCACCAGGGTACTGCTGCCGCTCAGCACCAGGGTGCGGTCGGGGCGGTTGAATACTTCAAGCTTGCTGGCGGCCAGCTTGAGGTCCAGCGACATGTCGCCGCCGGCCAGCCGCATCCAGCCATCGGCTTGCACATTGCCGTCGGCGCCGTCGAAGCGCAGGCGTTGCAGCTGCAGCTGGTCGCCGCTCACCTTTGCTTGCAGGGCGCCGTTGCGCAGGCGGATACCTTGTTCGGCCCAGTTGATCACCAGCTGTTCGCCCACCACTTCACCATCCAGCAGCGGGTTGGCGACGGTGCCGTGGCCGCCGGCGTGCGCGCGCAAGGAGCCGCCCAGCTCCATGCCTTGCACGCCGAGCAGCGGCGACAACCAGGCAATGGATGGCAGGCTGGCGCTGGCGCCGAAGGTCAGCGGGCTGTCGGCAGGAATGCGGCCGTCGCGCAGCTGCGCCGTGGCTTCCAGCCGCGCGTTGCCGGCGCGGTCGCCTGCCAGTTCGGCCTGGGCGCGCAACTGGTCGCCGGAGACGGTGACGCGGGCGTCCAGCACCTTCAGGTCGAGCGGGATCGGCCGTTCGCCGCCGGTAATCGTGATATCGCCTTTTTCGCGGAAGACGTGCAGGTAGCCGTCCAGGGCCGGGGCGGCGCCTTTTGCCGCAGGCGCGGCAAGTTCGAGCGACCAGTCGCCGCCCAGCGTCATGGTGCTGGCGACATTGCTGCGCCAGGTGTCGGACAACTGGGCGAGATAGCTGGCGTTGACACCGGCGGCGCTGCCTTTGCTGCGCCAGTGCAGGCCGTTCTTTTCCAGGGTGTCGATGCGCAGGCTGCCTTCCGGCATGGCGATGGTGGCGCTGCTTATTGCGAGCTGCTCCGGTGAGGCCAGGCCGGCAACGCCTTCGCCTTGGCGGCCGGTGATGCGCAGCGTGGCCGGGGCCTGCAGGCTGAGGGCGAAGCGGCCCTTGTTCTGCAGGGCGTCGATGCTGCCGCTCCAGCTGTCGGTGGCGAAGCTGCCGCGTAGCTTTGCGCTGGCGTCGAAGTCCGGATTGGCGGCGGCGACCTGCACCGCATGGTTGCCGGCGCTGCCGCCGGCTTGCAGGCGCAGGCGGTCCAGCAGGAGGCCGGGCAGGTTCAGGCCGGCGACTGCCAGGTCGGCTTGCAGCGGGTCGTCCGCGCCGAAGGCGGTGCCGATGGTGGCGCTGCCCTTGATCGACGAGATTTCGCGCTGGCCGGGCAGGCGCAGGTGGGCGCCGTCCAGCGTGGCGCTGAGCGTTGGCATGGTGTTGGGGCCGCGGCCTGCAACGTTGCCGCCGCTGGCGTAGCCGCTGCCGCGCAGGTTGCCGGACCATTCGCGGCCCAGCACCGCCAGCTGCGGCGCGTCGAGCTTCCAGTCGATGCGGTCTTGCGGCTTGCCGAAAGAGCCTTTCGCCTGCAGCGTATTGGGGCCGAGGCGCAGGTCGATGTCGCTGTCCTGCACGCGGCCGGGGCCGGCGGCCAACCTGGCGTGGCCGCTCAGCGCTGCGGTGCCTAGCGTGGATGCCGCTTGCAGCCGGATGTCGGCATGGAGCAGCCAGTCCGCGGAAGCGCGCAGCGTGGCATCGAAGTCGGCGTTGAGGTTGCCGCCGACTGGGGCAGCAAAGCTGGCCGGATTGAGGCGGCTGGCGCTGCCGGCCAGCTTGACGTCCATGGCGCCGGACAGCGCTGCCTCGCCGCTGGCGCGGATCACGCTGTCGGCACGCGGCAGCGCCGGCATTGCCGCGCCTGGGCGCTGGCCGGCGGGCGGCGGCAGGTAGCCCAGGCCGCGCGCCTCGGCGGTAAAACTGGTGCGCGGCGCCTGGTAGCCGCCGCTCAGGGTGCCGCTGGCAGTGGCGCTGCCTTGCAGCTGCGGCTCGAGCACGGAGAGCTGGGCAGCGTCGAGCTGCCATTCCAGCTGGTCGCCCGCTGCGCCGAATGCACCGCGCGCCGTGGCGGTATTGCGGGCGTAGGCGAGACGGGCGTCGACGCTGGCGATGTGCCGGGCATCGGCGGCCAGCTTGATGCTGCCGGACAGCGGTTGTCCCATCAGCTTGCTTGGCTGCAGGGCGATATCGGCGTCCGCGCGCCAGTCAGGCGCCAGCTTGCCGTTTGCCTGCAGCTCCGCGTTCAGGTCGGCCGATGGGAAAGCGCCCAGTGCGGCCGGGTCGAATCGCCTGACCACGGCGCCGGCCTTGAAGGATTTGTCGTCTTTCAGGCTGGCTTGCCCGCTCGCGGTGATGCTGCCCTGGCCGGCAGTGACGCGTGCCTGGTGCAGGGTCAGAAGCAGGTCTTGCAGCGTGGCGTGGACATCGAGGCGCAGCTTGCCTTCGCCTAGAGCGGCGCGCAGCGTGTGCTGTTTGCCCTTGCTTTCAGCGCTGATGTCGCCTGCGATGGCGGTGCCGATGGCGGCGCCGTGCAGGCTGCGCAAGTCGAGGCGGTCGGTGTGCAGGCGCACGCTGGCGGCGTCGATGCTGCCGTCCTTGGGCAGGCGGCGCAGGTTGCCGCTGCCGGTGAACTTGCCCGCTGCGCCAAGATCGATCAGCAGGCCGCTCAGGCTGGCGTTGTTCAGCGTGCCGCCCAATTGTGCGGCGGCGCTATGCAGGGGCAGTTTTTGCTGGTCCAGCGGACCGGGGGCGCTGCGGTTCGTTGCCGCCAGTTTGCCGGACAGCTGGTCGCCGCTGATGGCGGCTTCCAGCGCCAGGTCGATTGCCGCCTTCGGCCAGGCCGGGTCGAAGCGGGCCGGGTCGACGTCGCGCGCCTGCAGGCGGATGCTGCGCAGGGGCAGGGCGTCGAACGGCGCCAGCACCACTGTGCCGTCGCCATTGGCGTAGTGCGATCTGCCTTTGACGTCGAGCTTGAGTTGCGCGAGGTCGCCGCTGGCCAGCACTTCCAGGCGCGTGGCGCTGCGTTGGACCAGGCCCGGGTCCGGCGGCGTTGCTGCCGGCGCGCCAGGCGGCGTCGCGGGAGCGCCGCTGCGGCGGGCGGCCGGCGCTGGCGCGGATGGCATCGGCGCCAGCGCAGCGGTGGCGCTCAGTTTGTACGGGTGCGTGGTGGAGATCTCGGCACTGGCAGCGAGCGCGCCAACGGGCGTTTCGGCGCTGGCGTCCTTCAGCTGCCAGCGCCGGCCGTCGCCTTGCAGCTGCAGCTTGATGGCGCGCAGTTCGGTGCGGCTGCCGTCTTCGCCGACCAGGGCCAGCGTGCTGACGCGGCCATCTGCAATGCCCAGGCGGAAGGGCGGCGTGATCGATGCCGGCATTTCAGCCGGCTTGGACGGACCGGTGCTGCGCGACTCTGCCCGCGCCACGTGCAGCTCGCTGATCGCCACGCCCTCGCTGAAGTACTGCAGGGGCGACCAGTTGATGTCGATGCTGTCGAGCGTGAGCATGCTGGACTCGTCGCGGTAGACGATGCGCCCGATATGCATGCGCCCATACAGCGAGCCGCTGACGCCGGTGACCACAATCTGGCCGCCGCTGGCGCGGGCGACCTGGGCGACGATCTGCTGCAGCGTGGTTTCGCGCCCCAGCAGCCAAACGGCGCCGCCCAGCACGGCCAGCGTCACGCCGCCGCCGATCAGGGTGCGGCGCAGCCATTTGCGGCCAGGCGCTTGTGGCGGCGCGTCGGGGGCCGGAGGGGTGTTTGGCGTATCCATCAGAACGTGAACCCCAGCGAGAAATGCAGCCGCGCCTTTTTCGTGGCGTGGCCGTAGGCGACGTCGACATTGATCGGCCCGACAGGGCTCTTATAGCGCGCACCGACGCCGTAGCCGGATTTCGGCCGCAGGCCGCCCAGCGAATTGGAAGCATTGCCGGCGTCATAGAAAACCGCCGCACCCCAGCTGGGCTTGAACCAGTGCTGGTATTCCGCACTGCCGGTGATCAGGTAGCGGCCGCCAACGGTCGCTTCGCCCTGCTGCACCCCCAGCTCCTGGTAGGCGTAGCCGCGCACCGAGTTGTCGCCGCCGGCGCGGAACAGGTAGGTGGTCGGCACGCCTTCCTGGTGCTTCGAACCCAGTGCCCCGAATTCGGCGCGCAGGATGACGGTGGACTTCGGGCTGAGCGGCCGGTAAGTGATGCCGCGCGCCGTGGCGCGGATGAATTTTTCGTCCGTCAGCACCGGCAGCAGGGCGCCGCCCAGGGTAGCGTTCAGTACATGGCCCTTGGTCGGGAACACCAGGTTGTCCACCTTGCGCCAGGTGGCGGCATAGGTGATCGGCAACGATTGGCTGTGCGACGACAGCACCCGGTTCACGGTCTTGCTTTCGTTCAGGTACTCGATGGAGATGCTGCGCTCCAGCAGTGGCGTGCCCCAGGCCCGCTTGGCCGCGACGGAAGCGGTGCGCGTGATTTCGCCCTCGATGTCCTTGCGCTCCACCGTCGCGCCGAAGCTGTCGTTGTAGCCGTCCGCCGTGGTCGGGAAGTAGAAGTCGCTGCGCGCCTGCTGGCGCTTGGTTTCCAGCGTCAGCGCGCTCTTCATCTTCAGGCCGAACACGTTCAAGTCATCGTAGGTGCCGGACATGCGCGAGCCGGTATTGGTGCTGAAACCGATACCCACGCTGGCGTTCTTGCGCTTGTTTTCCACCACCCGCACCAGCAAGGGCAGCGGCGCCATGGACGCCGGCTGCGGCACGCCTTCCGCCTTCTCCTCGGCCGCTTCGATCTGTTCGCCCAGCACGGACGACAGGTCGGCGCTGACCTCGACATTGGCGAAATAGCCGGTCTCCTGCAGCTTGCCCTGGTAAGCCTGCAGCGCCGCTTCGCTGTAGACATCGCCCGGCTTGATCGGGTTCAGGTTGCGCACCACCGATTCGGGATAGCGCCGCAAGCCTTCGATCTTCAATTCGCCGAAGCGCATCTCCGGCCCGCTATCGAGCGCCACATGCAGCAGCGCACGCCGGGTTTCCGGATCGACCACCGCCTCGCTGGAAATCATTTGCGCGCGCGGGTAGCGCGTCTGCACCACGGCGCGCAGGATATCGCGCTTGGCCCTTTCCCACTCGTCCTGGCGGAACACGGCGCCGGTCGGCAAGCCCCAGCCGGCCTTCAGCGCATCCTTGTCGAACGGTGCGCCCGACGACTGGAAACCTTCCAGCACGATCGCCACCTCGCCCACCAACACCGGATCGCCGGGCTGCACATCGACGGTGACGGTTGGCGTGCCGCTTTCGTCCAGGCTGATATTGACCGCCGGCGTGTAGTAGCCGGCAGTCGCTACCAGCGTCTTGATCTGCTCCGGCGCGGCGCGCAGCATGCGCTGCAGCTGGTCGCGGTCCATGCGCTCGTTCGTACGGTAGCGCACCAGGTCCAGGTTGTCTTCGAGCAGGGATTCCAGCGCACGCGGCGCGTTGATGCGGACCTGGTATGTCCAGCCCTGGGCAGCCGCCAGCAAGGGCAGCAGCAGGGCCGCGCAGCCCAGTACAAGGCCCTTCAATACATTTATCCCGGTTTGTGCCAAAATTCGTGGTCTGTGATCTGGAAAGTCGAAACCGAATGTTACCGGATCAGCCGCACTCTTGTCGGCCACTTAATGATTCATTACAAATAGACCTCAAAGAAAGACTGCGATGCTGACTAACGACGCCGCACTGGTCCTGTTCAGCGGTGGACAGGACTCGACAACCTGCCTGGCCTGGGCCCTGGAGCGCTATCCGCGCGTCGAAACCATCGGCTTCGACTATGGCCAGCGCCACGCGATCGAGCTCACCGTGCGCCCCCGCGTGCTGCAACAGATGCGCAGCGTCAAGCCGGAGTGGGCCGAGCGCCTGGGCGAAGACCACATGGTCGACCTGGGCCTGATCTCGCAACTGTCGAAGACGGCGATGACCGAGGACATCGAGATCGTGATGCAGGAAAACGGCCTGCCGAACACCTTCGTCCCTGGCCGCAACCTGCTGTTCATGACCGTGGCCGCCACCCTGGCCTATCGCCGCGGCCTGACCGTGCTGGTGGGCGGCATGTGCGAAACCGACTTTTCCGGCTACCCGGACTGCCGCGACGACACCATGAAGGCGCTGCAAGTGGCCCTGAACCTGGGCATGGACACCCGCAACAAGCTGGAGACCCCGCTGATGTGGCTGGACAAGGCGCAAACCTGGCAGCTGGCCGAACGTCTCGGCGGCCAGACGCTGGTGGACCTGATCCGCGCCGCCACCCATACCTGCTACAAGGGCGAACGCGGCGAACTGCACGATTGGGGTTACGGCTGCGGCACCTGCCCGGCCTGCGAATTGCGCGCGCGCGGCTACCGGCTGTACCAGGCGGCCCTGAGTGGCAATCATGGCACTAGCGCCGATTGACTTTTTCTATAGGGCAATTATTTTGCCCTGAACAAATTATGATGCTGGTATGCAGAGGCCACCTGCCAGCCCGCCGCTCCAACGCCTGCTCCAACCCCGCCTGCTGGCGGGGCTGGTGGCCGCGCTCTGCCTGACGGCAACCGGCAGCGTCTGGTGGGGCGCGCGCCTCGATGCCGAGCGCGATGCCCGCACCGGCTTCGACTACCGCGCGCGCGAGCTGGTCAACAATATTGCGGCGCACATGCAGGCCTATGTCCAGGTGCTGTACGGCGTCCAGGGCCTGTTCGCCAGTTCCGATTTTGTCGCCCGCCAGGAATTCCGCACCTATATCGAACGCCTTGAGCTGGGCCAGAACTTCCCCGGCATACACGGCATCGGCTTCATGCGCCTGGTGTCCGGCCCCCAGCTCGCATCGCACGTGGCCATCGTCCAGGCCGAGGGCTTCCCGGACTATGCGGTGACGCCGCCCGGCCAGCGCAGCCAGTATGGCCCGGTGGTCTATCTCGAGCCGTTCTCCGGTACCAACCTGCACGCTTTCGGCTACGACGCCCTGTCCGAACCGGTGCGCCGCGCCGCGCTGGAACAGGCGCGCGACTCGGGCTTGCCGAGCATGACGGGCAAGCTCCTGCTGAAGCAGGAGATCGCCGACCCGGTGCAGGCCGGCTTCATCATCGCACTGCCGATCTACCAGAACGGCGTCGGGCGCTACACACTGATCCAGCGCCGCAGCGCCCTGAAGGGCTGGGTCTATGCAGCGTTCCGCATGGGCGACGTGATGAGCGCGCTGGGCTACGATACCTTGCGCGGCCTCGACGTGGAAATCTATGACGGCGAAGAGCCCAACGCCATGACACGCATGTTCGACAGCGCCCCGGCAACTTCCGCCAGCGCGGGGCGGCACCATGCGCTCAAGCGCGTCAGCCTGGCCGGGCGGCGCTGGACCCTGAAGATCAGCGCGCTGCCCAAGCCGAACGGCGTGCTGTCGGACAAGCCGCGCGCCATCGCCATCGGCGGCCTGCTGATCAGCGCCTTGCTGGCACTGCTGGCCTACGTGCTGGCGGAAAGCCGGCAGCGGCTGCGCATCGCGCTCGACCACAGCAGCCGCATGGGCGACGAATTGCGCGAAGGGCAGGAAACCCTGCTGGCCATGGCCGAACACGCGCAGGGCAGCCAGGCGGTGCTGCGCTGCATCCTCGATTCCACGGTGGACGGCATCCTGGTCGACGATTACAGTGGCACCGTGCTCAATTCCAACCGCCGCTTCCGCCAGTTATGGAACGTGCCGGAGCAGCTCGACTGGGAGAAGGACGGCGCCATCCTGCTGGCCCATATGGCCAGCCAGCTGGAACAGCCGGACGCCTTCCTGCATGCCTGCGCCCGCCCGCAGATCGACGATGAGGACAGCCACAGCCAGCTGCAGATGCGCGACGGGCGCGTGCTGGAAGTGACCACGCGCCCGCTGCGCCTGGGCAGCGAGCCGGCGCGGCTCTGGTCTTTCCGCGACATCACCGAACGCACCCTGAACGAACGGCGCGAGGAAGGGCGGCACCAGGTGCTGGAACTGCTGGCCGCCGGTGCCCCGCAGCAGGAAGTGCTGGACAACCTGATGCGCGGCATCGAAACGGTCACCCCCGGCATGATCTGCAGCGTGATGCTGCTGGATGAGGAGGGCAAGCACCTGCACCTGTCTGCCGCGCCCAGCCTGCCGGCATTTTTCAGGCAAGCCATCGATGGCTTACCGGTCGGCTTCGGCAATGGCTCCTGCGGCAAGGCCGTCACCAGCAACAGCCGGGTGATCGTGGAAGACATTGGCAGCGATCCGCTGTGGGCGCCGTACCGCGAAATGGCGCTGCGTGCCGGCCTGGGCGCCTGCTGGTCGGAGCCGGTGCATGGCGCCAACGGCAAGGTGCTGGGCGCCTTCGCCATCTACCACCGCGAACCGCAGCGTCCCAGCGTGGCGCAACTGGCCTTGATCGACCAGGCGGCCAGCCTGGCCGGCATCGCGGTGGAACAGGCGCGCGCCGCCGAAGCCTTGCGCGTGGGGGAGGCACGCTTCCGCAGCCTGTACGACCACGCGCCGGTCGCCTTGTGGCAGCAGGACTGGTCGGCCGTGCGCGCAGCCTTGCAGGAGCTGGTGGCGTCGGGCGTGGAAGACGTGGCGCAATGGCTGCAGGTCAATCCCAGCCAGTTCCAGCGCTTAGCCGGGCTGGTGCGCATTACCGATGTCAATGCCGCCGGGCTGGCCCAGGTCGGCGCGGGCCCGGCCTGCAAGCAGGCGGGGCGCCTGAGCCTGGCGCAGAATTTCGCGCCATCGTCCATGGCGGAATTCGGACGCGCCCTGCTGGCGCTGGAGCGCGGCTCGCACTTGTTCCAGTGCGAGGCCAGCTACCTGCGGCTGGATGGTGTGGAACGCCAGAATGAGCTGACGCTGCTGGTGATGCCGGGCCACGAGCACGCGCTGGACTTCGTGATCGTTTCCACCATCGATATCACCGAGCGCAAGCGCCTGAACGAGGAACTGGTGCAGCTTGCCGCCACCGACTTCCTGACCGGCCTGCCGAACCGGCGCGAATTCATGGCGCGGCTGGATGACGAACAAGCCCGCCTGCAGCGCGATGTCGGCGGCCGCGCCGCCGTGCTGATGCTGGACATCGACCACTTCAAGGACATCAACGATGCCCACGGCCACGACTGGGGCGATGCGGTGCTGCGCCACCTGGCCGGCCTGATGCGCGATTCGCAGCGCAAGATCGACATGCTGGGCCGCGTCGGCGGCGAGGAATTCGCCATCCTGCTGCCGGGCGCCGACCTGGAGGCGGCCCGTACGTTCGCCGAGCGCCTGCGCCAGCGCATTGCCGACACGCCGATGGGACGTAATGGCAGCAGCATCGCGATCACGGTCAGCATCGGCATCGCCAGCATGGCGCCGGCCGACCGCAGCGGCGATGCGGCCCTGGTGCGGGCCGACCATGCGCTGTACCGTGCCAAGCGCGGCGGGCGCAACCGCGTGGAAGGCTGATCAGTCCGGGCGCATGCGCAGCTGTTCGACCTTGTCGCCCTTGCCCAGGCTCAGCTCGACCAGCAGGGCGCCGTCGGTGTAGTTGAGGCGATAGCTGTACCTGCGCATCTCGCCATCGGTGCTGCGCGCCAGCGCTTCCACCTTGCGCAGCGGCCCCCAGTCGCGCAGGTCTTGCGACAAGGTGGCCAGGAATTCCGGCGACAGGTTGCCGGCCACCTTTTCGCTCAGGCCTTCCGGCAGCTTGCTCTCGGCGATGCTGGCGAACATGGCGCGCACGCGTTCGGCCACGGCCGGTTCGGTATCGGCGATCGCCGCTTGCGGCTTGAGCGCCAGCGCCGGCAGGTAATGCGCGGCGACGATGTCGCCCAGCTTGCCGGCGCGCGCGCTGGCTGAGTTGGCCAGCACCACCACCGACAGCTGGTCGTCCACGAAGCGGTACAGCTGCGAGCGGAAGCCTTGCCAGGCGCCGCCGTGGCCGATGGCGCGGTGGCCGTTACGTTCGAACAGCTGCCAGCCGTAGCCGTAGCCGGTGGCCGTGCCGTCGTTCAGCTTGGCCGGCGTCCAGCTGGCCTGGCGCACGCTGGCCGGCAGCACCTGGTCGCCGTACAGCGCCAAGTCCCATTTCGCCAGGTCGCGCGCTGTCAGGTACAGGCTGCCGTCTGCCGTGGTATTCAGGCGCGGCGCCACCCATGACTGGTTCACCAGCGTGCCGCCTTTGCGCTCGTAGCCGCGGGCGCGGTGCGGAACGATGTCGGCTTCGCTGATGATGCGGCTGCCCATCTCCAGCGGCGCGAAGATGCGCTCGCGCAGCTGGTCGCCGTAGAATTTGCCGCCTGCCTTGTTGCAGATGAAGCCGAGCAGGTGGTAACCCATGTTCGAGTACGACCATTTCTCGCCCGGCGCAAACAGCACGGGAATGCCGGCTTCCAGCGCGATCAGCTCCGCTTCGCTGTAGTCTCGGGTCAGGTCCAGCCTGGCGTAGGGATCGCCCAGTCCGGAGGTATGCGTCAGCAGGTGGCGGATGGTGATGCCTTCCCAGGACTTGGGCGTGTTGGCCAGGTGTTTTGACACCGGATCGTCCAGCGACAGCTTGCCGTCCTGCGCCAGCAGCAGCACCAGCGCCGCAGTGAAGGTCTTGCCGATCGATCCGGACTGGAACACGGTGGCGGGCGTGACCTTGACGTTGTGCTCCAGGTCGGCCAAACCATAGCCCTGTTCACGGATGATCTTGCCGTCTTTGACGACAGCGATGGCGACGCCGGGAATATGGCTGCGCTTCATTTCCGCCTGGATGGCGTCGTCGAGTTTGTCAGCGAAGGCGGGAGCAGAGAAGGCGAGGGACAGCAGCAAGATGGTCGGGCGCATGGATGCAATTCCGCATAGGTTGCTAAAATTGCATTCTAGCACCCGACTCTGCGATCAGGCCGGCGCATGTTCCAGGGCTGGCGCGGCCGGCTTGCGGTTGCGGCGTTTCACCAGCCAGTAGATGAAGAAGGGAAGCATCAGCGGCAACAGCAGGGGCGACACGGCGGCCATGGTCAGGACGGCTGCCAGGGCCAGCGCCAGGATCACGAGCACGCCGACGCCGGCCATGACCAGCGCGACCATGGCAGCGACGAACACCATCACGACCGCCACCACGGCAAACGCGCCGCCGGCCAGCACGGTACCCAGCAAGGCGCCCAGCGGCCCGTCATAGTCGGCGTCGCCGACCGTGACGACCAGGTCGGTGGTGTCGATGGACATCCAGGCTGCAAGCATGCAGAAGAACAGCAAGACCAGGGACAGGGCAAATACCTTTTTCATGATGGGCCTCTTGGCGTTGAACATGGTGTCACTGTAGGCCTTGCGCCGCGCGCCAGCCATCGGATTGCGACGAACGGCGGAATCTGGATGATGAACGGAAAAGTCCCGCGACCAGCCTCAATCGCTGCTTGAATTCATTAACTGTTTGCCTATACTGAATATCCGATCTCTGAGATGGAGGGGAATATGGCTTGGCGAGTAAGAGATGGGAGCCAATCGTTGCTCCTGGGAATCGACAGCGAACCGCGCCAGCGCAGCGCGACTATCGGATTTGGCCCCAAAGGCCCGCCCTCGGCACCACCGACGATTCCACCAATCATCATCAATCCCTTCAAATACCAGACGCCCGACCCGGCGATCGATCCGCGCATTACGCCGATCGGCCCGCCCATCCTGCCGCCGCGACGGCCGGCAATGTCCTTGCATTGATCTGGCACAAACCGGACCGCCCGCACGCCACGCGGGCTTTGTTTTCCGCTGGCTAGCATGGGCGCCTCCTGCTATATTTCCCAGACGCATCTAACTTTGGGAACGAGATGGAAAGCCGTCTGCGCCGCCTGGAGGCCGTCCAGGAAATCCTGCTGGAAATTGGCAAGCTGTCCAACAGCTGCACCGATATCACGGTTTTCCTGCAATCCGTGCATGCGGCGCTGGGCCGCATCATGTACGCCTCGAACTTTTATGTGGCCCTGAGCGACCGCGACGCGCCCGGCAATGCCGTGCGTTTCGTCTACTTCGTCGATGAGGTGGACGACCACCCCTATAAGGACCAGTTGGTGCAGCTGGCCACGCCCGACCAGTCGCCCACCGCCTGGGTCATCCTGAACAAGCAGCGCCTGGTGATGACCGGCGACGAACACCGCGCGCGCGAAGAGAACGAGGTATTTGGCGTCGGCACCATCGCCGAACACTGGGTCGGCTGCCCGCTGCTGGACCAGAGCCACGACGTGATCGGCGCCATGGTGATCCAGAGTTACGACAAGGAGCATACCTATAGCGAGGAAGACCAGGCCCTGTTCGCGCAGATTGCCAACCATGTCTCAAGCGCCCTGCAAGGCTTGCAAAGCATGGACCGGCTGGAACGCGCCGTGCGTGAGCGCACGCTGGAACTGGAGCGTGAAGTGGCCGAGCGCAGCAAGGCCGAACGCCTGCAGCGCGCGCTGTATGAAATTGCCAGCCTGTCCGCCTCCGCCTCCGCCGAATCGGATGCCAAGCTGCTGTACGCCCGCCTGCACGAGATCGTCGGCAGCCTGATCACCTCCCGCAATTTCCTGATCGCGCTGCACCACCCCAAGCGCGATGAAATCTCGATTCCCTACTTCGTCGACGAGAAGGACCTGGTCGCGCCGGTCCAGCGCTTCGAATACGGGATCGGCATGAGTTCCTTCGTGCTGAAAAAGCGCCAACCCATGCTGCTTGACGGCCCCGCTTTCGCAGCACTGATGGCCGGCGGCGAGATCAATGAGCCGCTCGGCAACCAGGGCATTGCCAGCTGGATGGGCTGCCCGATGATGGTAGGCGAGCAGGCGCTGGGCGTGATCATCGTGCAAAGCTACGACGAATCGGTGATGTACACGCAGGCCGAACTGGATATCCTGGCCTATGTTGCCAACCATACTGCCGCCGCCATCGCGCGCACCCGCTCTGACCTCGCGATCCGCCGCGCCAAGGCCGAACTGGAAGAACAGAACAGCGCGCTGGCCACTGCGCTGGCGCAACTGCAGGCCGCGCAATCGGAGCTGGTGCGGCAAGAGAAGCTCGCCTCCCTGGGCCGCCTGGTGGCCGGCGTCGCGCACGAGATCAACACCCCGCTCGGCATCTGCGTCACCGCCACCAGCCACCTGGTGGAGGAACTGCGCCTGTGCCGCCTGGACCTGGCCGAAGGAACGCTCGACGAAGACGGCTTGAACCAATTCTTCGACACTGTCGACCAGTCGCTCAAGATCATGACCACCAACACCCAGCGCGCCGCGGCCCTGGTGCGCAGCTTCAAGCAGGTGGCGGTGGACCAGTCCTCCGACAATATCCGCCACTTCAACCTGCGCAAGTATCTCGACGAAGTACTGCTGTCGCTGCAGCCCAAGCTGAAAGGCAAGCCGATTGCCGTCAACGTCGAATGCCCGCCGGACATCCACTGCGAAAGCTTCCCCGGCGCCGTTTCCCAGATCGTCACCAATATGGTGGTGAACTCGCTGGTGCACGGCTTCGAAGAAGGGCAGCAGGGCATCATCCGTATCACAGGCAAGCTCGATGGCGACCACGTGCTGTTCGACTACAGCGACGACGGCGTCGGCATGGATTCCACCACCTTGCAGCAGTTGTTCGACCCCTTCTTCACCACCAAGCGCGGCTCCGGCGGCAGCGGCCTGGGCGCGCACATCCTGTACAACTTGGTGACCGGCCCGCTGGGCGGCACCGTGAAAGTGGTCAGCTCGCCCGGCATGGGCCTGCACTACCACCTGCGCTTCCCCCGCGCCCAGCGTAGCAAATAGAAAGTCGGGGTCAGCTCCGGCAATCGGACACGGGCTCAGCCGCTCGCGGCTGAGCCCGTGTCCGATTGCCGGAGCTGACCCTGACCCTTCCCCTCATATTTTTGTTGTAAACGTTGAAGGAAGCTGTTAACTTTCAATCCCAAAAACGGCGCATGCATGGCTGTGTCACCCCTTTCATTCGTAGCGTCCAAACTGCGAGGGAAAGGAATAAGCCATGCATGCACATGCAATCATACAGGGGTTATTGGATCAGGAATGTCCGAACATGCATGCCAAGCGGCGGACATGCTTGGCCAAGGTGGCGACAGCGGCGTTGCATGGTGGCCTAAGTCTGGTGCGCATGGGGAAGAAGCTGGCTTCGGCGACGCAGTTGCGCCATCGCATCAAATGCTGTGATCGGCTGTTGAGTAACCCCCATCTGGCGCAGGAAAAGCATGCCGTGTACCGTGCGCTGGCTCGCCGTGTGATCCGCCAGCCTGGTGTGCAGATTGCTGTGGACTGGTCGGCGGTACGAGACGATAGCAGCATTCAGTTGCTACGGGCAGCAGCCATCGTCAAAGGGCGTGCGTTCACCCTCTATGAGGAAACCCACCCCTGCGCCAAGCTTGGCTCACCGATTGTGCATCAACACTTTCTACAATCGTTGCGCAGCATACTTCCACCGGGCAGCCGGGCCATCATCATCACCGATGCCGGCTTTCGCGCCAGTTGGTTCAAGCTGTTAAACCAGCTCGGATTTGCCTGGGTGGGGAGGATCCGCAATCGCGACATGGTGCGCTGGCACGACAGTCCTGGCTGGGTTGGCTGCAAGACGCTCTATGCACAGGCCAGCGCCCATGCGCGCGACCTGGGCCAATACTTTTACACGCGCGCTAATCCTGTCCTGTGCCGGCTTGTGCTGCTGAAACGCCACCCAAAGGGGCGGCGCCGATTGACCAAGATAGGCAAGCCGGCACGCAGCTGCCACAGCAAGAAGAATAGTCGGGGACAACGCGAGCCATGGTTGCTCGCCGTTTCACCCAAGCTCGCCTCACTCAATGCCGAGCAAATCGCCAACATTTACGCTGGCCGCATGCAGATCGAACAAACCTTCCGCGACCTCAAGAACGCGCAGTGGGGAATGGGATTACGCCTTAGTCAGACCCACACATTGCGGCGCTTGGCTATTTTGCTCTTGCTGGGGACATTGCTCACCTACGCACTCTGGCTTATCGGACTCGCCGCTCGCAAAACAGGTTTCAGTGTCGCTTACGGCAGTCGCGCGAAGGCTGCCAGCACTCTGTCAATTCTGTCATTGGCGATGCATTGGATTAATGAGGCCCAACCGCCTTCGATCCATCTGACAGATATCAAACACGCACTTATCGAACTGATATCGATGGTGCGTGTCTGCAAAATATGAGGGGAAGGGTCAGGAGCTGACCCCGACTTTAATCCGGGAAGCGTTCGTTGATGGCGAGCGCCTTGCCCATATTGGCGATCAGCAGTTCGACGTATTTCGGGTCGAGGTGCTTGCCGGCCACTTCGCGCATGTGCTCCACCACCTGCTCTACCGGCCAGGCATCCTTGTAGCAGCGCTTGTGCATCAGGGCGTCGAATACGTCGGATACGGCCACGATGCGGGCGTATTCGTGGATGTCGTGGCCTTTCAGGCCTTGCGGGTAGCCACTGCCGTCGAACTTCTCGTGGTGCTGGTGGGCGATCACGGCGGCCGCCTTCAGGATCGGGCGCTGCGAGCCGTCCAGGATCGACAGGCCGACCGAGGGATGCTGTTTCATGATTTCCCACTCCGCCGGATCGAGCTTGCCGGGTTTCAGCAGCACCGAATCCGGGGTGGCGATCTTGCCGATGTCGTGCATCGGCGCGGCGTGCTTCAGCACGGCGGTTTCCTCTTCCGGCATGCCGGCCGCAGTGGCCAGCAGGTGGCAGAATTCGGCCATCCGGCGCACGTGGTTGCCCGCTTCGTTGGAGCGCGATTCAACCACGTCGCCCAGGCGCATGATCAGCTCGGCCTGGGTGTCGGTGATTTCCTGCGTGAGCAGAATATTGTCGAAGGCGATCGCCACGCCGCTGCAGAAAATCTCCAGCAGCTTCTGGTCGATCTCGGAAATCTCGTCCACGCCTTTCAGCACCAGCAGCGACGCCTTGCCGCTGCTGTTCGGGAAGTAGCCGACGAAGGTGTCGCCGGCCATGCGCGAGATGCGGTTGCGCTCGGCGTCCTTGAGCTGGGCCAGCAGCTCCGGCGTCAGCAGGCTGTCTTCGTCCTGCCCGATCTGGGCCAGCACTTCATAATCGTTTTCGCCGCTGACAGCGCTGGCGCCGCGCAGGCGCACCAGCATGCTTTGCTCCAGGCGCAGCAGCGCGACCACCTGCTGCAGCAGGCCGTTGGCGAAGTCCTTCAGGTTGCGTGCCTGGAAGATGTGGGCCGAAGCGGCAATCACGCGTTCCAGACCTTCGCGATAATGCATCTGCTGCTGGCGCGCTTCTTCCACCTTCATGATGTCACGGTAGGCGCGCAGGGCAGCGAAGGTGGTGGTGAATAGCTTGGTGCGATCGAGCTCGGTCTTTTCCTTGTAATCGTTGATGTCGTAATTGACGATCACGCGTTCTTCCGGCGCCTGGCCCGGCTGGCCGGTGCGCAGCACGATGCGGGTGAACTGGTTGTCCAGGTCTTCGCGCATCCAGCGCGCCACTTCCAGGCCGGAGTCTTCGCGTTCCATCACCACGTCGAGGAAGACCAGGGCAATGTCTTTTTCCCTGGCCAGCACTTCTTTCGCTTCGGCGCCGCTGTAAGCGTGCAGGAAAGCCAGGCCGCGTCCCTCCAGGCGGAATCGGCTCAGTGTGAGCTTGGTGATGTCGTGGATATCGGGTTCGTCATCCACCAGCAGGATTCGCCACGGCGCAAGTTTGGGCGTAGCAGAAGACAAGAAAGACATATTGGCAAGTTCCAAATGTGACATACAGTCCTGGATGATGCGCAATTCCCGGGCGCATCAAAATGATTGTAGTCCTACCCATTGTTATTAACAATAAGCAATACTGGATGAGCTAAATCTTTACAACATCGCTGTGTCGCCGTAACGCTTTTGACAGCGCTCGCACCAGAAAGTCCGGCGCTGGGTCAGCCCCAGGTGGGCCCGGTGCAGCTTGATATTACAACGCGGACAGACGCTACGGTTATGCACCTGCCAATGTTTTTTCAGTTCGAACGCCAGCTTCCAGGCCTTGAATTCGAAACTGTACTGGCGCGCCTGCTGGACCAGCGCGCGCAGCTTGCCTTGGGGTAGATGATTTACCGTGGAGAGAGGGTGTATGTGCAAGCGAAACAATACTTCGTTCTTGATGATATTGCCAACGCCGGCAAAGATGTCCTGGTCGAGCAGGACGTCGCATGCCAGGCGCTCGGGATGTGCGCGCAGCTTTTTCAATGCCAGGCGCGGGCTCCATTGCTCCGACATCACATCGGTGCGCCAGTCGTAGGCCTGCGCCAGCTCGCCTTCCACCAACTTGACCGAGCAGCTGTAAAAGTTCAGCGCCCCGCCTTCTTCAAATTGCAGCGAGAGCCGCGGCGAGGCGCCTTCCTTGCGCTCGTCGATGCGGTAACTGCCGAACATCAGGAAGTGCACGCGCAGCGTATACAGGGGCAGCTCGATCAGGAAATGCTTGCCCCAGCTGCGCAACGACAGGATGGGCTGGCCGGGCAGCTCGTCCAGCGGCAGCAGTTTGCTGTTGCCGCTGGCGGCGCCAATGGTGCGGCCTTCAAACGCGCGCACTTGTTCGGTGAGGATGACGATCGATGGGCCTTCGGGCATGCTGGCCTCCTTGCAGCCCAGTCTCCCGCCCGCGCGCCGGCCGCGCCGTGCGCGCACGCACAGTTGCTATACTCGCCTGCATGCTGATACGACACACCACCGAACAGGACTGGCCACTCCTCAAAGCCCTGCGTCTTGCCGCGCTGCTCGATTCCCCCACCGCCTTTGGCGTAAGCCACGCCAGCGCCGCCGCCAACACCGATGAACAATGGCGCGAGCGCGCCGCTGCGCGCGGCCCGGCGACCTATCTGTTGGCCTTCCACGGCGACACGCCGGTCGGCATGGTCGGCGGCGTGGTCAGCGAGACGCAGGAGTTCAACCTGATTGCGATGTGGGTGCAGCCCGGGCAACGCGGCAGTGGCGCCGCTGCCGCACTGGTCGAGGCAATGCAGGTATATGCGCAAGCGCGCGGCCACACGCGGATGGTACTCGATGTTTCCCCAGCCAACGAACGGGCGGCAGCCTTCTACCTGAAGCGCGGCTTCCGCTTCCTGCCGCATTGGGAAGCGCTGGAAAGCCATCCGCACATCCAGGTCCAGAAAATGGAGTGGTGCCGCTAGCGCGCTTGGTCACAATGTTGTCATTTTCGCTTTCTAGAATGGCGGGCATCCTCAACCCACCCCTTGGAAAGCGGCATGGAACACAAGATCGATCACGACGACATCGGCTACAACGATACCCCGAACGAACATTTCAGCGAAGTCCTCGACAAGCGCATCAGCCGCCGCAACCTGCTGCGCGGTTCGGTCGCATCGGCCATCTCCGTGATGATGGGCTCGGCCACCCTGACCGCCTGCGGCGGCGGCGGCGACGATGCCCCGGTCGTGACCAAGCCGGAAACGCCGGCGCCGGTGGAGAAGCTGCTGGGCTTTACGGCCGTCGGCAAGAGCCTGGCGGACGTGGTCACCGTGCCGGCTGGTTATACCGCCACCGTCATTTACGCGCTGGGCGATCCGCTGACCGCTTCCGCCACTGCCTACAAGAATGATGGCAGCGATGCCGACTTCGAAAACCGCGCCGGCGACCACCACGACGGCATGGAATTCTTCGGCCTGGACAGCGCCGGCAAACCGTCGGCCAGTGGCAATGAGCGCGGCTTGCTGGCCGTCAACCACGAAGCGACCACCAACGACAAACTGTCGTCCTTCTTCATCCACGCCAATGGCGGCAGCAATACCCTGCCGCGCCCGGCCGCGGAAATCGACCGGGAAACCGCGCTGCACGGCATTTCGGTGGTGGAAGTGCGCAAGAACGCCGGCAAGTGGGAATACGTCAAGGACTCGGCGTTCAACCGCCGCGTCACCTGCCTGACCGAATGCGATATCAACGGCCCGGCCAAAGGCAATGCGCTGATGAAGACCAAGTATTCGCCGGACGGCAGCAAGACGCGCGGCACCTTGAACAATTGCGGCACCGGCCGTACCCCGTGGGGCTCCTTCGTCTCCGGCGAAGAAAACTGGAGCGGCTACTTCACCCGCGGCGCGGCGGACGATGCGGCGCGCGGCAACGACAAGAGTGTCGCCGCGCTCAAGCGCTATGGCCGCAGCCAGGGCGCAGCCTCGCGCCACGGCTGGGAAACCGGCGGCCTGGACGACAAGTACCAGCGCTGGAACAACTCCAGGCTGGGCGCTTCGGTGGATGGCAGCGATGATTACCGCAACGAGATGAACGGCATGGGCTATATCGTGGAAGCCGATCCATACAACAAGTCCAAGCCGCTGCGCAAGCGCACCGCGCTGGGCCGCTACGCCCACGAAAGCGCTGCCTTCGGCAAGACCGTGGCCGGCCAGCCGCTGGCCGTCTACATGGGCGACGATTCGCGCAACGAGTACATCTACAAATTCGTTTCCACCGCCACCTGGAGCGATGCTGACGCCAACCCGGCCGACCTGCTGGCCACCGGCGACAAATACCTGGACGCGGGCAAGCTGTTCGTGGCCAAGTTCGCTGCCGACGGCAGCGGCACCTGGATCGAGCTGAGCATCAGCAACGCCGCCATTGCCACCTATGCGGCCTACAAGTTCGCCGACCAGGCCGACGTGCTGGTCAACGCCCGCCTGGCGGCGGACGCCGTGGGCGCCACCAAGATGGACCGCCCGGAATGGTGCTCGGTCAACCCGGCCAACGGCGAGGTCTACTTCACGCTGACCAATAACAGCGGCCGCAGCGTGCCGGACGGGCCGAACCCGCGCACCTATGAAGACATGAAAGGCGCGAGCAAGCAGACCGGCAACGTCAACGGCCACATCCTGCGCGTCAAGGAAAAGGATGGCAACGCTTCCGCCGCCTTCAGCTGGGACGTCTACCTGTTCGGCGCCCAGTCCGATGCCAACCCGGGCATGGTCAACCTGTCCAGCCTGACTGCCGACCAGGACTTCTCCAGCCCGGACGGCCTGGCCTTCTCGCGCGCCACTGGCATCTGCTGGATCCAGACCGACGACGGCGCCTACACCGACGCCACCAACTGCATGATGCTGGCCGGCCTGCCTGGCGCCGTAGGTGACGGCAAGAAAGTCACGCTGGCTTACGGCAGCGGCAATATCGACACCTTCGTCGGCAAGACCCCGACCGCCGACACACTCAAGCGCTTCCTGGTCGGCCCGGTCGATTGCGAACTGACTGGCATTGCCGAGACGCCGGACGGCAAGACACTGTTCGTCAACATCCAGCACCCGGGCGAAGGCACGGCCCACGCCAATCTCGCCGACCCGACCAAGTACACCAGCCAATGGCCGGCCAATGCCGGCTACGGCGCCGGCAAGCGCCCGCGTTCGGCCACCATCGCCATCACCAAGAACGACGGCGGCCGTATCGGTAGTTAATTAAAAGTCGGGGTCAGCTCCGGCAATCGGACATTTTGTCCGATTGCCGGAGCTGACCCCGACTTTCATATCGGTAGCTAAATGTAAGCAGTTGTCTGCAGTTGTCGGTGCAAATGGGCCCTGGGTTGCGGGCCCATTTTTTTTGTCAGGAATTGTTTCATTTGCGGCGGGGCGGCGGCGCAGGAGTATATTGAAGGTGAGCTACGAAAGGAAACCGATCATGAAACGCCAAACTCGCTTCTGGATTGCCGCCGCCCTGCTGCTGGCGGCTGCCGGCGCCGCCTCGGCCGGCGGGGTGACGGTCAAGTACCAGGACCCGGACAAGTTCGCGGACGTGCCGTTCTGGGAACAGGACCGCGATCAGGTGCTGAAAGAGCTGACCACCCACTTCGACCACTTGGCCCGTCAGTTGCCGGCCAATCAGCAACTGTCGATCACGGTGACCGATATCGACCTGGCCGGGCGCGTCGAGCCGCGCCGCCGTTCCATGCGCGATATCCGTATCCTGCGCGGCGGGGCCGACTGGCCGACCATGGAATTGCACTATACGCTGGAGCAGGATGGCAAGGTGCTGGCCAGCGGCACCGACCGCCTCAGCAACATGATGTACCTGGAACGGCTGAACCGCTACGCCAGCGGCGATTCGCTGCGCTATGAAAAGCCGATGGTCGATGAGTGGTTCAAGAAGAACTTCGGCGCGCCAACTCAGCTCAGCAGCAAGTAGCGGTCCCGCTCAGTCGATCCAGTTGACGCGGCTGAACTTGGCGCGGAAGTCGTCCGGCATCGGTACCACCTGGCTGTGCGTGTAGTTGTAGAACACGAAGCCTTGCTTGGCCATGGCCACCAGCGTGCCGTCGGCCGGGCGGGTGATGCGGAAGATGACATCGCCGCCGTATTTGTTGAAATCCATCACGCCTACTTCAAACAGCAACTGGTCGCGCGCATGCGCTTCGGCGCGGTAGGTGGTGGCCAGGTCGGTGACGATGATGCCGGTGCCGTCGGCTTCCGTTTCCTGCACGCCAAACTCGAACAGGAAGCGCGCCCGCGCTTCCGAGATCATGGAGATCATCGAATCGTTGCCGAGGTGCTTGGCACCGTTGATGTCGGTGACGCGCACCGTGAGCTGGGTCGAGAAACAGAATTGGTCTTCCGGGAACGCAAGCGTCAGTCTGGCCATGTCTTTCGTGGGCAAGTGGGAAAGCGTCCATTGTAGCGCGCCTTCGCCACTTGGATCGGCGCCGCTACGGTTTGCGGATGATCTGGTACACCTTGCCCGATGCGCTCAGCATGTACAGCTCGCCTGCCGCATCCTGGCCGAAGCCGGGCACTTGGCCGATGTCGCCCACGGCCCAGTCTTTGGCTTCGCTGACGCCGCCATTGGCGTACAGGAAGCTCTTCAGGAAGCCCTTGCAGTAGTCCGAATAAAGGTAGCGCCCGGCCAGCTCCGGCAAGGCCGTGCCGCGGTAGACAAAGCCGCCGGTGATCGAGCAACCGTTGACGTTGTTGGCGCCCTGGTCGTATTCGAACGCGGGCAGGGTCAGTCCTTGTTGGGAGCAACTGGCGGCGTTGAAGCAACTCGTGCCTTCCATGATGTTCCAGCCGTAATTGGCCGGCTTGAGGCCGGTCGACACCACGTTGACCTCCTCCTTCAAGTCCTGCCCGACGTCGGCAATGTACAGCGTGGAGGCGCTGTTGTCGAAAGCGAAGCGCCACGGGTTGCGCAAGCCGTAAGCCCAAATCTCGCCGCGTTTGCCGGCCTGCCCGACAAAGGGATTGTCGGCCGGCACGTTATACAGCGGCGGCACCACATCGTCCACTTTCAGGCGCAGCAGCTTGCCCAGCAGCGAGTCGAGGTTTTGCGCATTGCCGTTCGGATCGCCGGCGCCGCCGCCATCGCCGGTGCCGGCATACAGGTAGCCGTCGGCGCCGAAGGCCAGCATGCCGCCGTAATGGTTGTTGTAAGTCGGGTGCGGGATGGTGATGATGCGCTTCAGGGTGGTCATGTCGGCCAGGTCGGGATTGCCGGCCGCGACCTTCACTTCGTCGATGGCGATATTGCTGAACTTGTCCGTGTAGTAGACGTAGAGGCGGCCGTTTTGCGCGTAGGCGGGGTGGAAGGCCATCGACAGCAAGCCGCCTTCGCCATCGGTACCGATCAGGCCGGTCAGGTCGAAGAAGGGCGTTGCGCGCAGGCTGCCGTCGCTGGCCAGGATGCGGATGCGGCCGGCGCGTTCGACAATGAAGCGGCGCGTGTCGCCGGCCGGTGCCGTCAGGAGCAAAGGCATGCTGAGGCCGCTGGCCACTTCCTTCACGGTCAGGGCGAAGGCCGGCTTGGGCGGCTCGGGCGGCGGCGGATCGGGTTGGGTCACGGGCGGGGAACTGCCGCCGCCACCGCCACCGCAAGCGGCCAGCGCGGCGGCCATCAAGGTTGCGGCCAGTGTGCAGGCCGGGGACAAAGCGGGGACCGCAGTTGCGGGCCGGGAATTCAGGTCATCAGCCATCATTTCCTCCGGTTGGGTTAGCAGTCCACTGTAGAACTGCCCAACTGCGCCATCTGTGCGGGAACGCACTTACTGGTTTTCGCTCAGGAACAGCAAGCTGTGGCCGTGGGCCTCGGCCGCACTGCGCTGGTGATAGCTGTTGCGGTGGTTGCAATTGAAGCCGTGTTCGGCGTCCGGGTAGAGGTGGATTTCGACCTCTTCGCGCGCGTCAAAACGTTCGGCAATCCGGCGCACTGCCGCGTGCGGGATGTGGCTGTCGCGCGCGCCGAAGTGCAGCAGCAGCGGGCCGTCGATGGCGTCGGCGCGCGCCAGGCAATCCTGGATGCCGCCGCCGTAGTAGGCCACCGCATGTTCGGCATGGCCGTTGGCCAGCGCCAGGTAAGCCATGCGGCCGCCCCAGCAGTAGCCCAGCGCGGCCAGCCTGCCTTCGGCGCCGGGCGTGGCGCGCAGGGCGGCGGCGGCGGCGCCGATATCGGCCTGGGCCTGGGCCACGTCGGCGCGCTGCATGCACTGGGCGGCGCGGCCCCAGTCCGCTTCGTCATAGGCGAACTCGAGGCGCCGGCCCTGGCGCCAGAACAGGTCGGGCGCCAGCACCACATAGCCGTCGGCGGCGTACTGCTCGGCCACCGCACGGATATGGGCGTTGACGCCGAAGATTTCCTGCAGCAAGAGCAGGGCGGGGCCGTGGCCGCTGCGCGGCAGGGCCAGGAAGGCGTCGAAGGCGCCGTCCGGCCCGGCCACCGTGGTCCATTGGCTACTCAGGTCCATGGCCTCAGCCCGCTTGCGGCGGCCGGGCCAGCGATTGCAGGCAAGCCTCCAGGTCCTGGCGCGCGAAGGCCGAGACGTTCTTGGCCACTTCGGCCGTCACCAGCTTGCGGGTCTGCTTGTCCAGGCTGTCGCGCAGCAGGCCCAGGAAACGCGGCGCCGCCACCAGGGCCAGCTGCTGGAAGCGCTGTTGCGCGGCCGCCGTGTCGAGCCGGTGGCCGATCTCGCGCGCGAACTGGCGCACCTCGTGCTGTACCGGTTCTTCCACCCGCGGCGCAGTGTGGCCGCGGCCTTCCGGGCCGAAATACTGGCCATGGCCGTCGGAAGCCAGCTGGCGGTTGTCGGCGCGCCCCAGCGGGTTGGCCAGGTCTTCGATTTCCTCGGCCGGCAGTTGGCCGTCGCGCAACTGGAAGATGCGGGCGTGGCTGCTGTCAGCCACGACGATCCAGGTTTTTTCCATGGTCGCCTCCTCGTGGTGTGGGCAGCCCAGTATAGGCCGCTGCCGCGGCGCCCGGCGCGCGCGAGGCGGGCGGAAAATGTTGCCCTATGGCATTAAAGGGCCGGCCGTGCGAAAATGGTAAGCTCGCACCGGCAGGGGGCCCGATGGACGATCCGCGCAACGCAGCACCACAGCAAGCTTTCCGCAGCCGCACTGCGGCGCTGGCGCTGCTGTGCGGCTTTGGCCTGACCGGTGCCCTGTTTGCCGGCGTCAGCCGGCTCGAGGCGCAGCGCGCCCAGCTGGCGTTCGAACAGCGCGTGCAGGCGCGCGCCTTCGTGCTGCGCGAGGGCATCGGCGGCGCCCTGGCCAGCCTGCACGCGGTCAACCAGTTGTTCCTGGCCCGCCCCGATGCCAGCCGCGCAGAATTCCACCGTTTCGTCACGCCACTGCTGGCGCGCCACCCCTATGTGCTGGGCACCAGCTACCTGCGCTTCATCGAGCACGCTGAGCGGCCTGCTTTCGAAGCGTCCCTGCAAGCGCTGCAGCCGGGCGCCACGGTGCGGGAAATGCGCGCAGGCGCGGCAGTGCCGGCAGGCGTGCGGCCGCGCTACCGGGTGATCGATTACATCGAGCCACTGGCCGGCAACGAGGCCGCGCTGGGCCTCGATACCCTGTTCCCCGACCACGGCGAAGCGGCGCGTGCGCGCGCTTATGCCAGCGGCGCTGCGGCCGCCGGGCCGCTGGTGCAACTGGTGCAGCGCGCGGGCACGCGCACCCGGCTGGGGGTGGTGGTGTCGATGCCGCTGTACGCCGGCGGCGCGGCAGGCGGCCAGGTGGTCGGCGAAACGGCATTGACCCTGCAGCCGGGCGAGATGGTCGAGAAAATTTTCGCCAGCGCCGGGCCGGCCGCCACTGTGCCCGACATGCAGGTGTATGCCAGTGCCAGCGCCGACCCGGCCGCCCTGGTCTACGCCACGCCGCCGCCGCCGTCCCACGGCGGGCTGGCTTTGCCGGCCTGGCTGTACCCGGCGCGCACGGCGCCGCTGGAACAGGCGATCGACGTGGCGGGCACGCGCTGGCTGATGGTGGCCACCCCCGCCAAGCGCATCCTGGCCGGCGAGCACCTGGCGTCGCTGTTTACGCTGGTGCTGGGCGTGCTGACCACCCTGATCGGCTCGGCCTTCATCGATTCGCTCAAACGCCGCAAGCGCTTGATCCAGCAGCGCGTGGCCACGCGCACGGCGGAACTGAAGGCCGCCAACCAGGCCTTGCTGCTGCGCCAGCGCGCCATCGAGTCGAGCACCAATGCGGTGATGATCACCGCGGCCGAAGCGCACAACCCGATCGTCTACGTGAACCCGGCCTATGAACGCATCACCGGCTACCGCGCGCAGGAGGCGCTGGGCAGCAGCCCGCGCGTGCTGTTTGGCGACGACGTCGACCAGCCCGGCATCGACGAATTGCGGGCGGCAATCCGCGAACAGCGCGACGGCCACGCGGTGCTGCGCTGCTACCGCAAGGACGGCACCCTGTTCTGGAACGACGTGGTGATGTCGCCGGTGCGCGACGAGCATGGCGTGGTGGTCAACTTCATCTCGATCCAGCATGACATCTCCGCCATCAAGGCTTATGAGTCGGAGCTGGAGCACAAGTCGACCCACGATGCGCTGACCGGCTTGCCGAACCGCGTGCTGCTGCAGGACCGGCTGGCGCAGACCATCCAGCATTCGGGGCGCAAGGGGCACGAACTGTGGCTGGTGTCGATCGACCTGGACCGCTTCAAGTTCACCAACAGCCGCCTGGGCCACAAGGGCGGCGACCGCCTGCTGCAGATCGTAGCGGCGCGGCTGCAGGCGGCGGTGCGGCCGGTGGATACGGTGGCGCGCCTGGGCGGCGACGAATTTGCGCTGCTGCTGTTGCCCGAGCGGGGCGGCACGGCGCCGCGCGCCGAACAGCTGCAGCGCGTGCTGGACGGCCTGGCGGCGCCGCTGGTGCTCGACGGCACGGAGCTGTTCCTGACTGCCAGCGCCGGCATTGCCGCCTTCCCGACCGACAGCAAGGAGCCCGGCGTGCTGGCCGAACGCGCCGACATGGCCATGTTCCGCGCCAAGGAAATGGGCGGCAACCAGTACCAGTTCTACACCGCTGCCATGAACGAGCGCCTGGCCGAACGGCTGCGTATCGAAAGCGCGCTGCGCACGGCGCTGGAGCGGCGCGAATTCGAGCTGCACTACCAGCCGCAGGTCGACTGCACCACGGGCCGCATCATGGGCATGGAAGCGCTGATCCGCTGGCGCCATCCCGAGATGGGCATGGTGGCGCCCAACCGCTTCATTGCCCTGGCCGAGGAGACGGGCCAGATCCTGGCTGTGGGCCATTGGGTGCTGCGCAGCGCCTGCCGCCAGCTGCGCGACTGGCAGCGCGACGGACGGCGCGAGCTGCGCATCGCGGTCAACGTCTCGGCGCGCCAACTGGCCGAGCCGGACTTCGTGCAGGGGGTGGCGGAAGTGCTGGCCGATACCGGCCTGGCGCCGCGCTGCCTGGAGCTGGAGCTGACCGAGAGCGCGGTGATGGACGACGTGGCGCACGCCACCGCCGTCATGCACGAGCTGAAAAAGCTGGGCGTGAAGCTGGCGATCGACGATTTCGGCACCGGCTATTCCTCGCTGGCGCACCTGAAGCGCTTCGAGATCGACGTGCTGAAGATCGACCAGACCTTCGTGCGCGACCTGACGGTCGATCCGGACGATGCGGCCATCGTCACCACCATCATCGCGCTGGCCGACAACCTGGGGCTGGAAGTGATTTCGGAAGGGGTGGAGACGCAGGAGCAACTGGACTTCCTGCGCGCCCATGGCTGCCGCCACATGCAGGGCTACTTCTTCGGCCGGCCAGTGCCGGCCGCAGGCTTCCTCGCCCTGCTGGAGCAGGACGAGGCGTCGGCTAGCGCTTCACAAAGCTGAACGGATCGCCCTTCTTCCAGGTTGGCTTGGACTTGCCGTTGGCCACTTCATAGCCCAGGTTCAGCGTGAACTGGGCTTGCTGCACCATGCCCGACAAGTCCCAGCCGGCGTGGTATTCGTCCTTGACGCTGTGGTAGTCGTGCTTGAAGGCGACGATGCTGGCGGCCGAGGCGTCGTGCGCGTGCTCGAACTCGAAGTGGCCGTCGCCGGAGAACACGGCGGAACCGACGTTAAACGCCGGCACGCCAGCCTTGGCGAACTGGAAGTGGTCGGCGCGGAAGTAGGCGCCCGACAGGTCGGGAATTGGCGGCGCCAGTTTCAGGCCCATCTGCCGCGCGACTTTGGCGGCGCTGTCGTACAGCGAGCTGCGCTCGGCGCCGGCCACGCCGATGTCCCTGGTGCGGCCGGCAAAGTTCATGGAATCGAGGTTCAGGTCGGCCAGGGTGCGCTGGAGCGGGAAGGCGGGTTCCGCGACGTAGGCCTGGGCGCCGTGCATGCCGACTTCCTCGGCGGCCGGCCACAGGAACACCTGCGAGCGTTTGGCCGGCTTCTGCACGGCGGCGGCGGCCATGGCCAGCAGGGCGGCGGCGCCGGAGCCGTTGTCGATGGCGCCGTTATAGATGCGGTCGGTGCCGTCGGCCGCACCGTCGGCCTTGCCCAGGTGGTCCCAGTGCGCCGAGTAGACCACGGCTTCGTGCTTCAGAATCGGATCGCTGCCGGGCACAATGCCGACCACGTTGAACTGTTCGACCTGGCGCACGCTGGAGCGGATCTCGCTGTGGGCGCTGATGTTCAGGACGACCGGGCGGAAGTCGCGCCGTTCGGCGGCCGCGCGCAGGGCGTCGAGGTCGAAGCCGGCCGCTTGGAACAGGGTGCGCGTGTAGTCTTCGGACAGCCAGCCTTCGATCAGATTGCCGCCGCCGGGCGCGTGGAAGCGTTCCAGCGAGAAGCTGGTGGCGGGCACGTTCCAGCCGTAGGCGGCCGAGGGCGTGGTGTGGATCAGCAAGGCACCGGCGGCGCCGCGGCGTACCGCTTCCTCGTACTTGTACATCCAGCGGCCGTACCAGGTGTAGCCTTTGCCGGCAAAGCGGTTCGGTTCTTCAGCGCTCGGCTGCGGGTCGTTGACCATCATGACGAGGATCTTGCCCTTGACGTCGACGTCCTTGTAATCGTTCCAGTTTTCTTCCGGCGCGATGGCGCCGTAGCCGACGAACACCAGCGGCGCGTCAAACACCACTTCGGCGCGGCCGCTGCCGGTGCCGATCAGGACGTCCTGGCCCAGGCGCGGCGTGAGGGTGCTGGCGCCGGCCGCGAACCTGATCGAGCTGCCAGGCTGCAGCCGGCTGCCCTGGAATCTCACCGGCTGGCGGTACAGGCCGTTGGCCAGCGGTTTCAGGCCGATGGCGGCGGCCTGGGTTTCCAGGTAGCGCACGGCGAGGTCGCCGCCGCGCTGGCCGGTGCCGCGGCCTTCGAGCAGGTCGTCGGCGAGGAAGGAAAGGTGGGCGCGCAGCGGCGCTTCCTTGACGGTGGGCGCTTGCTGCGCTGCGGCAGAAGCGGCCGCCAGCAGCAGACTGGCAGGGATCAGGTACTTGGTTTTCATGGCGGGGATATTACCCCATAATGGAACGGATTCCCGGCGGCGAAACAAAGGAGATACATGGAAGTCATTATCATCACCGGCGCATCCGACGGTATCGGAGCAGAGATGGCGCGCCAGCTGGCCAGGGCACGCGGCAAGGACGTGGCGCTGGTGCTGGCCGCGCGCAACGAAGCTGCATTGCAGGCAGTGGCTGCCGACTGCAATAGCGCCGGCGCCCACACCCTGGTAGTGGCCACCGACGTGGCCCAGCAGGCGCAGTGCCGCCACCTGGTTGCGGCGGCGGTGGAGCGCTTCGGCCGCATCGACGTCCTGGTCAACAACGCCGGCCGTTCGGCCCACGCGCTGTTCGAGGAAGTGGCGGACCTGGGCTGGTACGAGGACCTGATGAGGGTGAACCTGTGGGGCGCCATCTGGTGCACCCATGCGGCGCTGCCTTACTTGAAGGAGGCGCAGGGCCGGATCGTGGCCGTGTCGTCGCTGGCGGGCCTGGTCGGCGTGCCGGGGCGCACTGCCTACGGCGCCACCAAGTTCGCCATGGCGGGCTTCTTCGAGGCACTGCGGGCGGAGATGAAGCCGTACGGCGTCAGTGTCACCACGGCCTACCCGGGAGTGGTCGATACCCAGATCCGTTATCGGGGTTATAACGCCGCGGGCGGGGAACTGGGCCAGAGCAGCTTGCGCGAGGATGCGGCGATGCCGGTGGCCGAATGCGCGAAGCTGATTATCGATGGCATGGCGGGGCGCCGGCGCGAGGTGGTGATGACGGCCAAGGGCAAGCTGGGACGCTGGCTCAAGCTGCTGGCGCCGGGGCTGATTGAGAAAATGGCTTTGAACGCGCTGAAGGATGACGTCAAGCCGCACACCTGAAACCGGTAAACCGGTGTCTGAGCCGCAGGGTCAGATGCCCGGCACGCGGCCGGCGCGGATTGGTGTCAGGCACTTGTGCCTGACACCGGGTTACCGGTTTAGAGCGCGCTAAAGGGTAAAATAGCGCTTTCCCGTCGCATCAGGCGATACAACAATAACCTCACGAGTGCCGCCATGTCTGACACCCTGTTTACCGATTTGAACCTCAGCGCCCCCATTTTGAAGGCGCTGAAAGAAGTAGGCTACGAGACCCCGTCTCCGATCCAGGCCTCCACCATTCCCCACCTGCTGGAAAACCGCGACGTGCTGGGCACCGCGCAAACCGGCACCGGCAAGACCGCCGCCTTCGCGCTGCCTATCCTGTCGCGCATCGACATCAAGCAGGCAGCGCCGCAGGCGCTGGTGCTGGCGCCGACGCGCGAGCTGGCGATCCAGGTGGCCGAAGCCTTCCAGCGCTACGCCACCCACATTCCGAAATTCCACGTGTTGCCGATCTACGGCGGCCAGTCCTACGGCCCGCAGCTGCAAGCGCTGCGCCGCGGCGTGCATGTGGTGGTCGGCACCCCGGGCCGCGTCATCGACCACCTGGAAAAAGGCTCGCTCGACCTGTCGCAGCTGAAAACCCTGGTGCTGGACGAAGCGGACGAAATGCTGCGCATGGGCTTCATCGAAGACGTCGAGCGCATCCTGCAGGAAACCCCGGAATCGCGCCAGACCGCGCTGTTCTCGGCCACCATGCCGGCGCAAGTGAAGCGCATCGCCACCACCTACCTGAACGACCCGGCGGAAGTGATGGTGGCGGCCAAGACCACCACCAATACCAACATCCGCCAGCGCTACTGGCTGGTGTCCGGCATGCACAAGCTGGACGCGCTGACCCGCATCCTGGAAGCGGAGCCGTTCGACGGCATGATCATCTTCTCGCGCACCAAGATCGGCACCGAGGAACTGGCGGAACGATTGCAGGCGCGCGGCTTCTCGGCCGGCGCCATCAACGGCGACATGCAGCAGGCGGCGCGCGAACGCATCATCGGCCAGCTCAAGGACGGCAAAATCGACATCCTGGTGGCCACCGACGTCGCGGCGCGCGGCCTGGACGTGGAGCGCATCAGCCACGTGGTCAACTACGACGTGCCGTACGACCCGGAAAGCTACACCCACCGCATCGGCCGCACCGGCCGCGCCGGCCGCAGCGGCGAAGCGATCCTGTTCATCACTCCGCGCGAGCGCAACCTGCTGAAGCTGATCGAGCGCACCACGCGCCAGCCGGTCACGCCGATGACGCTGCCGACGCTGCAGGCGGTCAACGACGTCCGCATCGGCAAGTTCAAGGACCAGATCACCGACACCCTGGCGCAGGAAGGCCTGTCCTTCTTCGAAAACCTGGTGCGCGAGTACGAAGCCGAGCACAATATTCCTGCCGTCGAAGTCGCCGCCGCGCTGGCGATGATGGCCTGCGGCGGCAAGCCGCTGCTGCTGGACAAATCGCGCGAAAAAGGCTGGCATGAGGACGGCGCGCCGCGCCAGGAAGGGCCGGGCCGCGAACAGCGTGAGCCGCGCGAGCCACGCGAGCCACGCGAGCCGCGTCCGAAGAAGGAACGCATCGAGCGCGAGCCGGAGCAGGGCATGGCCACCTACCGCGTGGAAGTGGGCTACCAGCACGGCGTCAAGCCGGGCAATATCGTCGGCGCCATCGCCAACGAAGGCGGCATCGACTCCAAGTTCATCGGCCGCATCGAAATCTACGACGACTACTCGCTGCTGGACATGCCGGCCGACCTGCTGCCGGGCGATATCGACGCGCTGCAAGTGCTGCGCGTCGCCGGCCAGCCGCTGCGCCTGCACCGCGACGGCGAAACGCCGCCACCGGCGCCAGCGGCCAAGGCGCCGCGCGCGGCCAAGCCTGAGCGTGCCGAGCGCCCGGAGCGCGCAGAACGCGTGGAACGTTCGGCCCCGCCGCTGTCCTCGCGCGCCGATGACGACGAGCCGATGTTCGAAGAGGCGCCGAAACGCAAGAAGAAGGACAAGGCCGCGGCAGGCGAGGGCGGTCCAGCCCCGATGCCGATGCGCGCCTACCGCGTTGAAGTCGGCTCGGGCGACGGCGTCAATGCCGGCAACCTGGTCGGCGCCATCGCCAACGAGAGCGGCCTCGAATCGCGTTTCATCGGCCGCATCGAGATCCTGGAAGACCACGCCTTTGTCGAGATGCCGGACGGCATGCCGGATGATATCTTCAAGCACTTGCGCAAGGTCTGGGTCGGCGGCAAGCAACTGAAAATGTCGCTGGCCGACGCCATGCCGCCGATGTCCGGCAAGCATACGCCGCCGAAGAAGCCGGCCGCCAAGCCAAAGCGCTGATCGGCGCGGAAACCCTGGGGCCGGACAACACCCCCGGCCCTGCCGCCCCCTCTGCAGCTGCTACTGAAAGCTACTGAAATTTTTCGGGCTATCGCGCTATCACGGGCAAAACCCGGCAGGTTTCAGTTCGTTTCAGTGGTCGTTTCAGCAGTTTTCAGTAGTAGTCCCCGACAGTCCTCCGAGGGGCACCCCAAGCGGCGCCCCGACTGGCGGCGTCTGCAAGTGTTGTTGCCGAATTAGCCATCGCCACGCTATGCTGCTGGCTGTTCCGGACTTCGCCGAGAAAACCATGCGCAAACTGATCCGTCATTCCCTGTGCGCCGCCGTCGGCGCTGCCGCTGTCGGCGCCACTGCCGCAGCAGCCGATGCGAAGGTCACCCAGCCGATGGACTTGCAGGATTACCTCGCGCTGAGTGGCCCTGCGCCAGACAAGCGGATCATGTACGGCACCGCAGCCAGCCAGTTCGTCGAATTGTTCAAGCCCGCCGGCCCCGGTCCGCACCCGGTGGTCGTGCTGATCCACGGCGGCTGCTGGAGCGTGCACTTTGGCGGCATCGAGCAGATGCGCAATATGGCCGGCGCGCTGACCCGGCAGGGTATCGCGGTCTGGAACGTCGAATACCGCCGCTACGACGAGGAAGGCGGCGGCTACCCCGGCATGTACCAGGACGTCGCCACTGCGGTGGACTTGCTGAAGCACGAAGCCGGAGCCAGCGCCATCGACCTGAGCCGCATCGTCGCAGTCGGCCACTCCGCCGGCGGCCACCTCGCGCAGTGGGCGGTTTCGCGCCACAAGCTGCCCGGATGGAGTCCCGCCTGGACCACGCAGCCGCTGAAAATCAGCACGGTCATCAGCCTTGGCGGCCTGGCCGACCTGCGCAACGAAGCAGCCCTGATCCGCCGCACCTGCGAGCGCGAAACCGCGCAAATCGCCGGCACCCCAAGCGCCCAGCGCCCCGACGTCTTTGCCGACACCTCGCCGGCCGAAATGCTGCCGGCAGGCGTGCGCACGGTCCTGATTCACGGCGAGCACGACGACATCTCGCCCATCGCCACCGGCGAACACTACGCCCGCCGCGCGCGCGCAGCCGGCGACACCGCTGAAGTGCTGCTCCTGCCCGGCGGCAGCCACTACGATGAAGTCTCGGCCGACTCGAAATCCTGGGCAATCGTCAACGGCCAGATCCGCAAGGCGCTGGGTCTTTGATGGAAGCAATCATGTTGGTCGGTATCCAGGCATCCGGAAAATCGACGTTCTACAAAGAGCACTTCTTCAATTCCCACGTTCGCATCAGCAACGATCTGTTGAAAACGAAGAACCGGGAAAAGCTGATGTTCGCGCTGTGCTTCGATACAGGAATGCCGCTGGTGGTCGACAACACCAATGTCAGTAAAGCGGTCAGGGCGCGCTACATCGCGCTGCTGAAGGAGCATGGCTACCGCATCAAGTGCTATTACTTCAAGAGTGACCTGGACCGCTCGCTGGAATGGAACGGCCGGCGCCAGGGGGGCGAATGCATTCCCCAGGTCGGCATCTTCAGCACCCACAAACGGCTGGAAATCCCGAGTCAGGACGAAGGCTTTGATGAAATGTATTACGTTGACTGGAGCGCAGGTCAATGCGTTGTGAAGGAATGGAATAGTGAAGTTTGATGAACTTGACGAATCGATGCGCGTTTATGAGACCGCGCATGACCAGTGCGTCCTGCCCGGCATCTATATGGTCGCGCGCATCGATGGCCGCAGTTTCACGCGGCTGACCAAGGAGGTTGCGAAATTCGAGGCGCCGTTTGACGTCCGCTTCCGGGACTTGATGATCGAGACCACGAAACACCTGATGAATTGCGGCTTCAAAGTCATTTACGGCTACACGGAGAGTGACGAAATCTCGCTGTTGTTCGACCCGGACATCAATGTGTTCGGCCGCAAGACGAGGAAATACAACTCCATCCTGGCTGGCGAAGCCTCCGCCAAATTCAGCCTGATGCTGGGACAACTGGGCGCCTTCGACTGCCGCATCTCGGAACTGCCCACCAGGCGGCTGGTGGTCGACTATTTCCGCTGGCGTAATGAAGACGCGCACCGCAACGCACTGAACGCCCACTGCTACTGGATGCTGCGCAAGGAAGGCGTGGACCCGAACAGCGCCGCCGCGACGATCGCCGGCAAATCGCTGGCCGACAAGAACGAACTGCTTTTCAGCCGCGGCATCAACTTCAACGAACTGCCGAATTGGCAGAAGCGCGGCGTGGGCCTTTACTGGGGCGTCGAAGAGAAAGCGGGCTTCAACCCCAAAGACAATATGCCGGTCGTATCGCAGCGCCGGGCCATCGTGACGGACCTGGAGTTGCCGATGCGCGACGAGTACAGCACCTTCGTCGAAAATCTGCTGGAAAACGCTTAGCCCCCGCCAGGGTCACCCAATCGGCGGCGGGTACTTGATGGCATTGAGTGCGATCTTTTCCAGCGCCGCCGCGTGCAGGTCGACATCGAGCTTGTCGGCGATCTGCACCAGGTAGAGCAGCACGTCGGCCAGCTCATGGCGGAGCGCCTCGTGCTGGCCCGGCGCCAGTTCGCCGGCGCGGCCGGTTGGCAGCCACTGGAAATGCTCGGCCAGTTCGGCTACTTCCACCGACAGCGCCATCGCCAGGTTCTTGGGCGTGTGGTACTGCTCCCAGTCGCGCGCAGCGGCGAAAGCGCGGGTGCGCTGGCGCAGGTCGTGCAGCGAATCGGTCATGCCGGCTTCTCCATGAACACGCTCAAAGGATCGTCGCGGTAATCGCCGTATGGCCCGCGCACGCGGTAGCCCAGGCGCTCATACAAACCGATCGCTTCCGGCTGCGACGGCCCGGTCTCCAGCATGAACTGGCGGCAGCCGCGCGCCAGCGCTTCCGCCTCCAGCATGCCGAGCAGGCGTTGCGCCACGCCCTGGCCGCGCGCCGAAGGATGCACGAACATGCGCTTCACTTCGCCATATTCCGGCGTCACCACGATGGCGCCGCAGCCCACCGCCACGCCGTCCAGGTTGCGCGCCACGGCAAACAGCACATTCGGCTGCAGCAGCGAATTCATGTCGAGCGCGTACACGCTCTCCGGAGGGTACAGCGACAGCTGGTAGGCATCGAGCAGGTCGATCAGGGCCACGACTTCCGGCTGGTTGGGGGTCTCGAGTTTGATGTCCATCAGCCAATGGTATCATCCCTGCGCCACCTGACCGGGGCCGGTCCGGGGCGAGACATGTATAAGGATAATCATGAAATCGCTAGTTCCTCATGCCATTACACTGGCAGTCAGTGCACTTGTCGCCACCAGCGGCTACGCCGCCGACAACAGCGCCACTACCCCGCGCGCCGAAAACCCCTACCTGAGCCAGGTCGATGCCGCCGCCCGCTCGGCGCGCGTGTCGAACGTCGCCTATGTCCTCGATTTCACGCTGACCGGCCAGGAAACCTTCAGCAACGTCACCACCGTCACGTTTGACCTGAAGGACAACGCGCAGCCGCTGACGCTGGACCTGGACAAGGCCACCATCAAGCGCCTGGTGGTCAACGGCAAGCCGGTCGCCGCGCCCCAGTACAACAACTGGTTTATTACGCTGGCCGCCGCCGACCTGAAGGCGGGCCGCAACAGCGTGAGCGTGGAATTCGAGCGCAAGCACAGCACCAATGGCGAAGGCCTGCACCGCATGGTCGATCCGGTCGATGGCCGCGTCTACACCTACTCGCACTTCGAGCCGGCCGCCGCGCACCAGATGTTCGCACTGTTTGACCAGCCGGACCTGAAGGCCACTTACCAGGTCAATGTCAACGCCCCTGCCGACTGGATCGTGGTGTCCACCGCGCGCGAATCCAAAGTGGATGACGTAGCCGGCTCGCCAAACACCAGGCGCTGGACTTTCCCGGTCTCCAAGATCCTCAGCCCGTACAACTTCTCGCTGCACGCCGGTCCGTACAAGGTGTGGGAAGACGCCACCAGCGCCAAATACCCGATGCGCCTGTTCGCGCGCCAGTCCGTGGCCGGCCAGGTCGACCCGGCGCCATGGTTCGAATACACCAGGCAAGGCCTGGCCTGGTTCGACGACTACTTCGGCATCCCTTACCAGTACGGCAAATACGACCAGCTGCTGGTGCCGGACTTCCTGTACGGCGCGATGGAAAATGCCGGCGCCATCACCTTTGCCGAACACTCCTTCCTGCACAAGGACAAGATGTCCAGCGCCCAGAAGCACGACCTGGCCAGCGTCATCATGCACGAGATGGCGCACCAGTGGTTCGGCGACCTGGTCACCATGGAGTGGTGGAACGGCCTGTGGCTAAACGAGAGCTTTGCTTCTTTCATGGGCACCCTGGCCACTGCCGAAGCCACCGAATTCAAGGACGCCGCCTGGCAGTACTTCTACTCCCAGGGCAAGTCGGCCGCCTATGTGATGGACCAGCGCGTCACCACCCATCCGATCGAAACCCCGGTACCGTCGACCGCCAACGCCTTCGACAATATCGACGCCATCACTTATTCCAAGGGCGCATCGACGCTGAAGCAGCTGCGCCACCTGCTGGGCGAAGAAGCCTTCCGCAAGGGCGTGCATAACTACCTGGTCAAGTACCAGTGGAAGAACGCCAGGCTGGACGACTTCATCGGCAGCCTGGGCCAGGCCGCCGGCCGCGACCTGGGACAGTGGACCCAGGACTGGCTGTACCAGCCGGGCGTGAACACCATCACCGCCAGCTACAGCTGCCAGGCCGGCAAGATCGAGACCTTCAGCCTCTTGCAGACGGCGGTCGAACAGTTCCCGACCTTGCGCGAGCAGCGCGTGCAGCTGGCGCTGATGCAGAAGAAGGGCAAGCAGCTCGCCATCGCCAAGGTGCTGCCGGTGACCTACAAGGGCGCCCGCACCGAGGTGGCGGAACTGCAAGGCGCCGCCTGCCCGGACCTGGTCTATCCGAACTACCAGGACTGGGGCTTCGTCAAGGCCAAGCTCGACACGCGCTCCTTTGCTACCGCGCGCCAGGACATCAGCAAGGTGGAGGACAAGCTGCTGCGCACCATGCTCTGGCACAGCATGTGGGACAACGTGCGCGACGGCGTATTGCCGCTCAACGAATTCCTCGACACGGTGCTGGTTAATGCGCCGCAGGAAAAGGACTACGTTCTGCTGGGCGACGTGCTGGGCAAGATGGGCCAGTCGATCCGCTACCTGCGCACCATGTCGGCCGACAGCGCCTACACCCGCACCGTGGTCGGCCGCCTGGAAAAGATGACGTGGGCGCAGGCCCGGGCCAGCACGGGCGACTTCCAGCGCCGCTGGTTCAACGCCTACCTGGGCACCGCAGGCAGCAAGGAATCGCTGCAGCGCATCGCCGCCATGCTCGATGGCCGCGAGAAGCTGGCCGGGCTGACCCTGAGCCAGGACGTACGCTGGGACATGATCGCGGTCCTGAACCGAAAGGATTATCCGGGAGCCGAGGCACGCATCGCCGCCGAGCAGGCCAGGGACAAGTCCGACAGCGGCGAACTGGCTGCCGTGGCAGCGCAGGCGGCGCGTCCCGATGCGAAACTGAAGCAGGAATGGCTGGCAAAGATCGGCGACACCCAGACCAAGCTGCCGTTCTCGCGCATCCGTACTGCCATGCACGCGCTGTATCCTTCCTCGCAGGTGGCGCTCAATGAGCAAAGCGCAGCGGCGCGCCTGGCGCAGTTGCCGCTGCTGGACAAATCGGCCGGCCCGGTCTTCATGCGCGATTATGCCGGCGCCATGATCCCGGCCACCTGCACGGCTGCCAGCGTACAGCGGCTGGCCGATACGGCTGCGGCCAATCCGGGCCTGAGTGCCGGCACCCGCCGTTCGCTGCTGGTGGCGCATCAGGAGGACCAGCGCTGCGTGGCGATCCGCAAGGCGCTGACGGTGAGGCTGAACTAAACGTCGGCCTTGGTGGAGAGCGCGGCCTGCGCCGCCAGCAGGTCGAGCAATGCCGGCAGCGGCGCCGGGCGGCCCAGCAGGTAGCCTTGCAGTGCATGGCAGCCGTGGGCCGCCAGGAAGTCGGCCTGGGCCTGCGTCTCCACCCCTTCCGCCACCACCCGCAAGCCCATCTGGCCGGCCATGGCCAGGATGGTCTGCACGATCACCACGTCGCTGGCATCGTCCGGCATGTCCATGATGAAGCTGCGGTCGATCTTCAGCTCATACAGCGGCATGCGTTTCAGGTACGCCAGGCTGGAATAGCCGGTGCCGAAATCGTCGATGGAAAAACGCACCCCGAGCTCGGCCAGCTCGTTCATGCGCGCCACGATTTCATCCATCTTCTCCACCAGCAGGCCTTCCGTCACTTCCAGGATCAGCAGCGCCGGCTCCATGCCGTGCTCCTGCAGGATGTTGCGCACCTGCGGCACGAAGTCGGCGTGGCGGAATTGCTGCGGGCTGACGTTGACCGACAGCGGCAACGACAGGCCGAGCGCCGCCATGCGCTGCTGCGCCAGGCAGGCCTGCCGCAGCGCCCACAAGCCGAGCGGCACGATCAGCCCCGCTTCTTCGGCCAGCGGGATGAAGATGGCCGGCGCCACCATGCCGCCTTCGTCGCGCTCCCAGCGCATCAGCAGTTCGGCCCCGTGCAGCCGCCCCAGGCAATCGAACTGCGGCTGGTACACCATGTGCAGCCGCTCCTGCTCGACGGCCTGGCCCAGTTCGCGTTCCAGCGTCAGGCGCCGCTCGACTTCGGCCTGCATGGCTGCTTCGAAGAAGGCGATGCTGTTGCGCCCCGCGGCCTTGGCGCGGTACATGGCGGTATCGGCTTCGCGCAGCAGGTCTTCGGCCTGCCGGCCAAATTTGGGCAGCAGCGTGACGCCGATGCTGGCCGAGCAGCCGTAGTCCTGGCCGCCGATCTCGAATTGCTGCGCCAGCGATGCGCGGATCTTCTCCGCCACCCCTTGCGCGGCATTGCCGGCCGCCGCCAGGTCCGGCGCCAGGTGCGCCAGGAGCACCACGAATTCGTCGCCGCCGATGCGCGCCACGGTGTCGCTTTTGCGCACCACTTGCTCCAGGCGCCGCGCGGCCAGCCGCAGCAAATGGTCGCCGGTGGCATGGCCGCGCGCATCGTTGATGGTCTTGAAGCGATCGAGGTCGACAAACATCACGGCGCTGAAGGCCTGCTGGCGTTCGGAACTGGCCAGCAGGCCGGCCAGGCGGTCCAGTAGCAATCGCCGGTTCGGCAGTCCCGTCAGCGGGTCATAGAAGGCCAGTTGCTCGCCCTCGGCCAGCGAGCGCGCCAGGTGGCGCAGCAGCACCCCGCAGCTCATGGTCAGCACGCCGGCGATGAACAGGTAATTGAGCGCCACGATGGCGGCGCGCATGGCGGCATCGTCGGACAGCCCCATGACCGCCGGATCGGGCGCCGGCGCAAAGCCGGTCAGCACGATGGCCACCGCACCGGCCAACAGCAGCCAGATGGCCGGCTTCAGCCCCACCAGCAGCGCGGCCAGGCAGGGCACCGCCAGCAGGTAGGTGTGCGCCACAGGCCCGACCTGCAGCATCAGGGCCACGCCCACGGCAAAGGTAATCAGCAGGAATTGCATGGCGCGCAGCGGATAGGACACGGCCTCCTGCAGACGCCACAGTGCCGTCAGCCAGGACAGCGCCACCAGGTCCACCACCACCACGCCCCACAGCCCTTCGCGCTGCGATTGCGCGATGCTGGGAATGGCCGTGGCAATGCCCAGTACCAGCACGATCTGGACCAGGCGGGCAAAGATCTTTTCGCGCCAGTGGGTGATCTGGTCGGGGGCAGCCATGCGCTTGCTTCCTTGCTCTTAGGAACCCTGATGTTACGCCCAATGCGGCGCCGTGTCACCGCTGGGGGCGCAGCCGGCACGTGACTATTTGATAGTTTTTCAGGCATGCCTTTCTTATAAAATCGGCTGTTTCATCCAATAACTAGGGGATTCACGTATGAAAACCAAACTGTTTGCGGCCGTGGCGGCCCTGGCGCTGGCAGGTTGTGCCGGCACCCAACCAACCCTGGGTGGCGGCAGTACCGTAGCCACCGGCGGCGCCGGCGGCGCCACCGCGGCCAACGCCAGCACCCAGCTGGAAAAATGCGACCGGCCGCTGGGCACCCTGTCCGTGGTCGAAGACCGCAGCATGCCGTGGTTCCAGCAGTTGAGCCAGTACAAGCTGGGCTCGACCACCCCGGTGCTGCGCATGATGATCCAGCAGTCGAACTGCTTCGTGGTGGTGGAACGCGGCGCCGCCATGGACCATATGATGGGCGAGCGCGCGCTGGAAAAATCCGGCGAAATGCGCGCCAACAGCAATTACGGCAAAGGCCAGATCGCCGCTGCCGACTACACCATGAGCCCGACCATCACCTTCAGCCAGAAGGGCACCTCGGGCATGGGCGGCGCGTTGGGCGGCCTGGGCCTGATCGGCAGCGTGGCCGGCGTGGTGGCGGGCAATATGAAAACCAATGAAGCGTCGACCATGCTGATCATGATCGACAACCGTTCCGGCGTGCAGCTGGCGGCCGCCGAAGGCAGCGCCAAGAACACCGATTTCGGCATGTTCGGCGCCATGTTTGGCGGCAGCGCTGCCGGCGGCGCCGGCGGCTACACCAATACCCCGGAAGGCAAGATCCTGGTCGCCGCCTTCATGGACTCGTACAACAACGTGGTGCGGGCGGTGCGCAACTACAAGCAGCAGGAAGTAGCCGGCGGCCTGGGCACCGGCGGCGCGCTGGGCGTGCAGGGCGGCACCACCGCTGCTTCGCAGCAGCCTGTCGCCGCCCAGTCGCAAACGCCTAAAGCCAAGGCCAAGAAGAAGTAATGTCCCCCGTTTGCCGGGCGTACCGCACGCCCGGCAAATTGCCAGCATCGCCTTGCCTTGCTATAGTGCTCCGTTGCAGTCCAGCGCGGAGCTTTTCCTTGAACACCCACACAACTCCAGACACCGCCGCGCCGATCCGGGTGCTGCTGGTGGACGACCATCCCATGCTGCGCGCCGGCCTGGCCGACGCCATTGCCAGCGAGCCCGACATGCAGGTGGTGGCCGAAGCGGGCGACGGCCACCAGGCGCTTGCCGCCTGGGCCGCCGTACGCCCGGACCTGGCCATCATGGACCTTGCCATGCCCGGCATGTGCGGGCTGGCGGCGCTGCAGGCGATCCGCGCCCAGTTCCCGGCCGCGCGCATCGTGATGCTGACCACCTTCGGCGGCGACGCCCAAGTGCGGCGCGCGCTGGAGGCCGGCGCCAGCGGCTTCCTGCTCAAGAGCAGTATGCGCAAGGAACTGGTGGGCATGATCCGCGCCGTGCACGGCGGCCAGCGCTATATCTCGCCGGAGATCGCGCAGCAGCTGGCCAGCCACCTCGGTGCTTCCCTGCTCAGCGAGCGCGAGGTGGAAGTGCTGCAGTGCGCGGCGGCCGGCAACGCCAACAAGCGCATCGCCAGCCTGCTGGCGATTTCGGAGGAAACAGTGAAGGCGCACATGCGCAGCATCCTCACCAAGCTCGACGCCAACGACCGCACGCACGCCGTCACCATTGCCCTAAAGCGCGGCATTATCGGGCTGTGACCCCGGCCGCGGCGACAGCGCCGCCATGAGCGCCAGCAGCGCCACCGCCGGCAGCAGTCCGCAGCCCATGCCCCAGCGCGAGGCCAGCGCACCCGTCACGCAGCCGGCTGCAAACGCCAGCACGCCGCTGCCCAGGGCAGCCAGGGCCGGGCGCTGCGCGCCGCCGGCGCGGTCCAGGCAGTCGATCACCAGCTGCGTGACATTGCCGGTCATGACCGTGCTGGCGGGCAGCTTCGCCAGCAGCAGCTTGCCGTAACCGTTCTGCGCGCCCATGCCGGCGGCGCACAGCAAGCCGGCCGCCATGTCCCAGCGCGCCGTGGCGGCAGCGGCCAGCAGCAATGCCGCCTGCAGCAGGTGCGACGAGCGCAGCGCGCCGCCGCCGGCGCGCTCTCGGCGCCGCACCAGGGCGCGCACCGCCACCACGCCGGCCACGAAGGCAGGAAAGGCAAGCAGCTTGAGCAGCACGTCGTTACCCGGTGCCACCACTTCCCGCCCCAGCAGCACGAAGTTGCCCGTTACATGGGCGGTGAACAGCCCGTGCAGGGCGATGAAGCCAAGGGTGTCGACATACCCGGCCAAGAAACTCAGGGTCGCTCCGCGTGCCATATGCCTCCTTTGCGCGTCAGATCGTGCCAGGCCACCAGCAGGAAGCCGCCGGCCAGGCCCAGATGTTCGTAAAAGCTGTTGGCGGCCATGAAGCGTTCCATGCCCGTCATTTCCCAATAGCGGTTGGCGATGAAGCTGGCCGCCACCGTGAACAGGGACAGCCAGGCGGCGCCCAGCCAGCGCAGGCGGCCGCTCAGGACCATGACCGCCGCCCCCAGCTCGCCGCCGATCACCAGGACCGCCAGCGGCGCCGCCGGCTGCAGCCCGAAGTGCTGCATTTCGCCGACCGCGCTGCCAAAGTCCAGCAGCTTGTTCAAGCCGCCCTGCAGGTAGGCCGCGCACAGCAGGAGCAGGGCCAGCCAGTGCAGGGCGCGAATGCCCGCGCTGGCGCGGCTGGTGCGCAGGCGCGCGGCGCCGGGTGTGTGCGGCGCCATGTCACACCGCCCAGCAGGAGCAGCCCAGCGCGCCCCAGAACGACTTCAGGTCTGCGATCGGCAGGGAACGGGTCCATGCAGTCGCGTGCTGGTGGCCGTGCATGCCGCACTTGCTGGAGCAGCCGCAGGCTGCCGCCGCGGCCATGGCGGCCGTGCGGGCGTGCCCCGCGTTGGCGCCATGTCCCGCACTGCCTGTCGCCAGGGCGCCTGGCATCCTGCCCCAGGCGCCATAGCCGCCGTAGCGGCTGACCGGCGACCAGTCCGGCATCGCCGGCGGGATGGGCGGATCGTAGGCGCCGAACGGCCCTGCGCCGTACACCACCTTGCCGCCCACCACGGTCAGCAGCGAAGTGGTATCGGCAATCTCGTCCTCCGGGCAGCGCAGGAAGTCGCGGTCCGGCACCATCAGGTCGGCCAGTTGGCCGACCGCGATGCGGCCTTTCCTGCCTTCCTCGTTGGAGAACCAGGTCACGTTCTCGGTCCACATGCGCAGCGCCGCCTCGCGGTCCAGCAGGTTGCGCTGCGGGTAGAGGCGCATGCCGCCGACCGTGCGCCCGGTGGTCAGCCAGGACAGCGAGACCCAAGGGTTGTATGACGCCACGCGCGTGGCATCCGTGCCGGCCGAGACCTTGACGCCCGACTCCAACAGGTACTTCACCGGCGGCGTCGCCTCGGCCGCCGCCGCGCCGTAGCGCTCGACGAAGTACTCGCCCTGGTAAGCCATGCGGTGCTGCACCGCCACGCCGCCGCCCAGCGCCGCGATGCGGTCGATGGACTGCGGCGAGATGGTTTCCGCATGGTCGAAGAACCAGTGCAGGCCGTCCAGCGGCATGTCGCGGTTGACCTTTTCGAACACGTCCAGCGCGCGCGAAATGGTCTCGTCATAGGTTGCATGCATGCGCCACGGCCAGCGGTTCTGCACCAGGATGCGGATCACGCCTTCCAGGTCGTCCTCCATGCTGGCCGGCATGTCCGGGCGCGGCTGGCGGAAGTCCTCGAAGTCGGCGGCCGAGAAGGTCAGCATCTCGCCGGCGCCGTTGTGGCGGAAGTAATCGTCGCCCTGCTGATACTTGCTGCCGGCAGCCCAGTTCAGGAAGTCGTCCTTTTCCTGCTTGGGCTTTTGCGTGAACAGGTTGTATGCCAGACGGATGGTCAGTTGGCCGGCATCGGCCAGCTGCTGGATCACCTGGTAATCCTCGGGGTAGTTCTGGTTGCCGCCGCCCGCATCCAGCGCACCGGTCACGCCCAGGCGATTGAGTTCGCGCATGAAGTGACGGGTCGAGTTGAGCTGGTATTCCGGCGGCAGCTTGGGTCCCTTGGCCAGCGTGGCGTACAGGATCGACGCGTTCGGTTTTGCCAGCAGCAGTCCGGTCGGATTGCCGGCGCTGTCGCGCAGGATCTGGCCGCCCGGCGGCTCCGGCGTGTCGCGGTCGTAGCCCACGGCACGCAGCGCGGCGCCGTTCAGCAAGGCGCGGTCGTACAGGTGCAGGATGAATACCGGCGTGTCCGGCGCCACGGCATTCAGCTCGCCGATGGTCGGCAGGCGCTTTTCCGCGAACTGGTGTTCGGTGAAGCCGCCCACCACACGCACCCATTGCGGCGCCGGGGTGATTGCCACTTGGGCGCGCAGCATGGCCATGGCGTCGGCCAGCGAGCGCACGCCGTCCCAGCGCAATTCCATGTTGAAGTTCAGGCCACCGCGGATCAGGTGCAAGTGGTTGTCGATCAGGCCGGGCAGCACGCGCCGGCCTTGCAGGTCGATCACGCGGGTTTGCGGCCCTGCCAGCGGCAGGATCTCGCGCGCCTCGCCGACATGGGAAAAGCGGCCGCCGGTCACAGCGACCGCAGCGGCCTCGGGCTGGCTCTTGTCCAGTGTCGTGAAGCGGCCGTTATGGAGTATCAGCTCCGGTGCAGCAGTCATTGCTTGTCCTCCTTGGTGCCGGCGCATGGCAGTTGGCCGAAACAATGCGGCTTCACTTGCTCATGCAGCCAGGATACCTGCTGCTGCTTCGGCGCCAGCCACTGGCGAACCAGCGGCGGCACCTGTTCTCCCAGCAGGATGCCGAGCAGCCCGACCAGCGCCACCACGGGCGGCGCCGGCGAGCGCACGTTCAGCATGCCGTACAGGATGCCGGCCAGCAGGCCGGCACCCAGCGAGAGAAGATAAATCTTCACTGGCCTTCCTTGGCGTGGAACATGGTCTGTGCGTAGATGATACCCAAGCCGTAGGCGCCGCCGAATTTCTTGGCGATGCCGGTGGTCAGCTCGTAGCTGTCGGTACGCGCCCAGTCGCGCTGCAGTTCCAGCAGGTACTGCAGCGAGGTCATTGGACGCGCGCCTGCCTGCACCATGCGCTCCATGGCGCGTTCGTGCGCTTCGGCCGAGACGTCGCCGCAGGCGTCGGCGATCACGTACACCTCGAAGCCCTGGTCCAGCGCCGACAGTGCAGGGCCGACGATGCAGACGCCGGTCCACAAGCCTGCCAGTACGATGCGCTTCTTGCCGATGGCGTTGATGCGGCGGATTACGTTCTCGTCTTCCCAGGTGTTCATCGAAGTACGATCGGTGATTTCGGCGCCAGGGAAGGCTTCCTTGATCTCGTCGAACACCGGTCCGGAGAAGCTCTTCTCGGCCACGCTGGTGATGATGGTCGACACGTCGAAGCCGGCGGCGGCATGCGCAACCAGGGCGGCATTGCTGCGCAGGGTGACGGCGTCGATCGAGTGGGTGGCGAAGGCCATCTGCGACTGGTGGTCGATCATGACCAGGGTGTGGTCGCGAGGGGTCAGCAGCAGGGCGCCCGGGGTAGCTTTAGCGGTGATGGTCATGTGTATTTCCTTTCGTGGTTACCAAAGTGGTCGTAACTTGTCGAGCGCGGCGGACACGCCGGCGCCGTAGGCCTCGTCGGCCTTGTTGCAGTTCTCGATGTGGCGCTGCTGGATATGCAGCGGCACGCCGGAGAGCGATCGCGCGGTGTTGTCGAACAGGGCCTGGCGCTGCTGCTCGTCCATCAGGCGGAACAGGGCGCGCGGCTGGCTGTAGTAGTCGTCGTCGGTGCGGTGGTTCCAGCGCGCGGCGGCGCCGTCCAGCGCCAGCGGCGGCTCGGCGTAGGCAGCCTGCTCCTGCCATTCGCCTTTCGAGTTCGGCTGGTAGCCGATGGTGCCGCCCTGGTTGCCGTCGACGCGCATGGCGCCGTCGCGGTGGTAGCTGTGCAACGGGCAGCGCGGCGTGTTGACGGGAATGGCGTGATGATTGACGCCCAGGCGGTAGCGCTGCGCGTCGCCGTAGGCGAACAGGCGCGATTGCAGCATGCGGTCGGGCGAGAAGCCGATGCCCGGCACCACATTGGCCGGCGTGAAGGCGGCCTGCTCGACGTCGGCGTGGTAGTTGTCCGGATTGCGGTTCAGCTCCAGCACGCCCACTTCATGCAGCGGGTAGTCCTTGTGCGGCCACACTTTGGTCAGGTCGAACGGGTTGAAGGCTGCCTGCGCCGCCTGCTGCTCCGTCATCAGCTGTACCTTCAGCGTCCAGCGCGGGTACTCGCCGCGCTCGATCGCTTCGAACAGGTCGCGCTGCGACGATTCGCGGTCCTTGGCGATCAATGCCGCCGCCTCCTCGTCGCTCAGGTTGACGATGCCCTGCTGGCTCACGAAGTGAAACTTGACCCAGTGCCGTTCGCCTTGCGCGTTGATGAAGCTGAAGGTGTGGCTGCCGAAGCCGTGCATATGGCGGTACGAGGCCGGGATGCCGCGTTCGCTCATCACGATGGTCACCTGGTGCAGCGCCTCCGGCAGCAGGGTCCAGTAGTCCCAGTTGTTCTCGGCGCTGCGCAGGTTGCTGCGCGGGTCGCGCTTGACGGCGTGGTTCAGGTCCGGGAACTTCAGCGGATCGCGCATGAAGAACACCGGCGTGTTGTTGCCCACCACGTCCCAGTTGCCTTGCTCGGTGTAGAACTTGACGGCGAAGCCGCGGATATCGCGTTCCGCGTCGGCCGCGCCGCGCTCGCCGGCCACGGTGGAGAAGCGCGCGAACACTTCGGTCTTCTTGCCGACAGCGCCAAACAGCGCAGCCTTGCTGTAGCGCGCGATGTCGTGCGTGACGGTGAAGGTGCCGAAGGCGCCGGAGCCCTTGGCGTGCATGCGCCGCTCAGGAATCACCTCGCGGTGGAAGTGGGCCAGCTTCTCCAGGTGCCACACGTCCTGCAGCAGCATGGGCCCGCGCGGGCCCGCCGTTTCCACGTTCTGGTTATCCGCGACCGGCGCGCCGGCTGCGGTAGTCAGTTTGCGATCCATGGATTAGCCCTTGATGAAGGCCAGCAGGTCGGCGTTCAGCTTGTCCTTGTGGGTATCGGTCAGGCCGTGCGGCGCGCCTGGGTACACCACCAGCTTGGCTTTTTTCAGCAGCTTGGCTGCAGCCTTGGCGGAAGCGTCGATCGGCACGATCTGGTCGTCGTCGCCGTGCAGCACCAGCATCGGGATGTCGATCTTCTTCAGGTCGGCGGTGAAGTCGGTTTCCGAGAAGGCCTTGATGCAGTCGTAGGTGTTTTTGTGGCCGGCCATCATGCCCGCCATCCACCAGGCGTTGATCATGCCTTGCGACGGTTTGGCGCCCGGGCGGTTGAAGTTGAAGAACGGGCCGGAAGCGATGTCCAGGTAGAGCTGCGAGCGGTCCTTCAGCGAACCGGCGCGGATGCCGTCGAACACTTCCATCGGCAGGCCGCCCGGATTGGTGGCGGTCTTCAGCATTTGCGGCGGCACGGCGGAGATCAGGCCGGCCTTGGCGATGCGCTTGCTGCCATGGCGGCTCAGGTAGCGCGCCACTTCGCCGCCGCCGGTGGAGAAGCCGAACAGCGCCGCGTTCTTCACGTCCAGCAGGTCCAGCAGTTGCGCCAGGTCGTCGGCGTAGTGGTCCATGTCGTTGCCGTCCCACGGCTGGCTGGAGCGGCCGTGGCCGCGGCGGTCGTGCGCGATGGTGCGGTAGCCATGGTCGGCCAGGAACAGCATCTGCGATTCCCAGCTGTCGGAGTTCAGCGGCCAGCCGTGGCTGAATACCACCACCGGGCCGTTGCGCGGGCCCCAGTCCTTGTAATAGATCTCGACGCCATCGCGGGTGATGAAGGTACCGGAGGTGCGGCCAACGGCGGCGGAGCCCTTGGCGGCCGGCGCAGCGGCTGCGGCGGAAGCGGAGAGCGATGCGCCGGCGGCGGCGACGGCGGTGGCTGCGCCCAGCAGGACGTTGCGGCGGCGGTTGCTGATAGGGGATGGCATGGTGAGGTTCTTCCTTCTTTAAGTGGTTGATATCCACTTGAAAGAATAGCCACGCGGCACGCGCCGCGAATCGCCCATCCGGGGGCGTGCCGCCTACCTCTTTTGAGGGAGGGCAGGCGGCACTGGCCCGGCCCGGCACGCCGCCTTACGATGAGGAACCGCCCTCCCGCATGGCGCATGCCGTGGCGGCGCCCGCCGTGCCGGGCAGCCAGCGCCACAGGCGGCGCAGCAGGCTGCCGGTGCGCCGTTCGGCATAGGCCAGTTGCGCCGGCACCAGCAGGCGGATCGTGGTGCCGCCCTGCGGTGGCGAGACAATGGTGCAGGCTGCGCCAACAGCAGCGGCGCGCTCTTGCATGCCGACCAGGCCGAAATGGCCGGGCAGGCCGGGATGGGCGCCGATGCCGTGCCCGTTGTCCCTGACTTCGAGCAGGAACACGGTGGCCCCGTAGTCGATCAGCACCTCGACCCGTGTCGCATGGGAATGGCGCGCCGCGTTGAACAGCGCTTCGCGCGCAATGACCAGGACCTCGCAGTGCACCGGGTCGAGCAGCGGGCGCGGTGGCTGCGCCAGCGACAAGTGGAAGCGTTCGTTCAGCAGTACCGTGCCGTACTGGCGCACTACCTGCGCCAGGTTTTCGGCATCGCCGTCGCCGCGCAAGTCCATGATGTAGTTGCGTCCTTCGGCCATGAGCTGGTCGGCCAGTTCCAGCGTCTGTTCGATCCTGGCTTTCTCCTCGCTGCCATGCGGCAGCAAGGCTGCCTGGCGGTCGAAGAACATGATCAGGCCCTGCACGCTTTGCAGCAGCGTGTCGTGCAGTCCGCGCGCGATGCGGGCCCGCTCGGCCAGGCGCTCCTGCCGCAGGTCGCGCATGCGGTCGGTCAGCTGGCGCACGCGCAAGGCATACAGCGCAAGCAGTGCCAGGGCGGCTGCCGCCAGCAGCATGGCGTCGAACCAGCCGGTCTGGGTGAAGGAAGGCAGGATCTCCAGCTGCATGGTGGCGCCGTCCTGGTTCCACACGCCATGCTCGTTGGCCGCTGTCACGTTGAAGCGATAGCTGCCCGGCTGCAGGTTGGTGTAGAACGCCTCGCGCCGGCCTTGTACTTCCTGCCATTCCGGGTCCACGCCATCCAGGCGGTAGCGGAAGCGCACCCGTTCCGGCATCGACAGGCTGAGTGCCGTGAAGGCGATCGCCAGGTCCTTGCTGCCCTTGGGTAGTTGCAGGGAGGGCAGCGGCAGGTAGGAGGCGCCACCCGAACGCAGGGCGCGGATCTGCACCGCCGGCGCCTGCGTGTTGCGGGGGATGTTGGCGGGATCGATGCTGGCGATATGGTTGGCGGTCGAAAACCACAGCTTGCCGTCGCTGCCCTGCACCAGGGAGGGCAAGGGACGGAACTGCTCCGCGCTGCCCGGCAGGCCGTCCTGGGCATCGAAGCGCTCGAAGCGCGGCACATGGGCCGGATCGGTCAGCAGCTGCGCGAGCTGCGCGGCCGGCAGGCGCCAGATGCCGTCGATGCCGTGCAGCCATAGCTCGCCCTGCGCCGTGCGCACGATGCCGGAAATGCCGCGCAGTTCGCCCTCCACCGCATGGTAGCCGGCGCTGTCGAACCAGCCCAGCCCGAATTCGCCGCCGGCCCATACGCGCGGGCCATCCACGTGCAGCGCCAGCACGTGGCCGGTGTGCACACCCTGTTCGGGACCGAAGACGCGCGCCCGGCCATGCTCGATGACGGCAATGCGGCTGCCCAGGTAGCCGACCCAGATGCGTCCCAGCTCGTCCGTGGCCACGGCCGGCGCCAGCCCCTGCGGCAGCCCGGCCACGCCGCCATCCTTGCGCCAGCTGTTGCCCTCGGCCATGAACAGCCCCTTGCGCGCGAGCGACAGCCACATGCGGCCGCCGCGGTCCAAGGTCATGGCCTGCACGTCGTGCTGCGCGTGTTGCGGCGGATGCGGCAAGCGGGTCAGCAGGCCGGACGGTGCCCGGCGCCAGCGCTCGTTGCCGGTGCCGAACCAGAGTGCGCCGTCCGCGGCGCGGTAGCCGGCGGTCATGCCGGCCACTTCGCGCCGCAGGCGCAAGCCTTCACTGCTGTAGCTGTAGGTGGCGCCTGCCATATTGCTGACCAGGATGCGGCCGTCGCTGTCGGCCAGCATGCCCGGATGGTCCAGTTCATCGGGCGTGGCCAGCAGGCGCAGGCGGTTGCGGCGCAGCCGGTCCAGGCCGGCCGAGGTGCCGATCCAGAGATTGCCTTCGCGGTCTTCGAACCAGGTCTGCGGCAGGCCGCCGCTGATGCCGCTCTCGCGCGTCAGCTGCTGCGCGGCGTCGCCTTCGGCCGTGCCTTCGGCCAAGCGCTCCAGCGCATGCGCCTTGAGCAGCCACATGCTGCCCTTGCGGTCGAAGAAGATGCCGTTGGCCGCCACTTCGGCGCGCGGCGCGGCACCGCTGGCCGGCGCCCGCTCCTGCAAGCGGTAGCCGCGGTCCTTGCCGTCCGTGGCCCACATGGTGCCGTCCGGCCCTTCGGCGATCGACATCAGGTCGAGGTAGGGCCAGGCGCGCTGGAACTGCTGCCGGCCCGGGTCGCGCCAGTAGACGCCGCCCTGCATCGAGACCCATTGGCGCCCGCTGCGGCTGAAAAAGATCTGGCGCGCGCCGGTTTGCGGCAGACCGCTTTCGGCTGCGACTCGTTCGAAGCGTCCGGCGCCGGGCCTGAGCTGGGCCAGCCCGCCGCCGGCAGCGGCCCAGATGGTGCCGTCCGGGCCTTCCGTCAGGCTCAGCACCGCCGATGCGGGCAAGCCCTCGGCCGGCGAGAACGCGCGCACCTTGCCCTCCACCAAGGCGGTGACGCCGCCGAAGCGGTGCCCAATCCACAAGCCGCCGTCGCGGGTGGCCAGCAAGCCCATGGTGCCGGCCGACTGCAGCCGGTGCCCGGCCAGGCTGTCGATGCGCTCGAATTGGGCGCCGTCGAAGCGGTGCAAGCCGCCCGGCGAGGCGATCCACAGCCAGCCGTCGCGCGTCTGGGCGAACTTGACGACGTCGCTGGGAGCACCTTGCAGGCGGGTCCAGGCGGTATGGGTGTAGTCGGACAGCAGGCGTGGCGGCGCCGCATGCGCGGCCAGGCCCGCCGCGAACAGGAGCGCAGCGATCATCGGGCGGAAGAACATTCCGCTAGTGTAGGTGATTATCGGCCAGGCTATAAACGCGCAAGCTCAGGCCCGCCCTCCGGCCCCAGCCAGGTGGCGGCGAAGCGCTTGCGCGTGGCCGCTGCCGCGGCCTTGTCGCCGCGCTTCTCGTACACTGCCAGCAGGCCGCGCAAGGCCCAGCCGTTGCCAGGCGTCTTGGCGAACGAGGCGCGGAAGGCCGCTTCCGCCTCATCCAGCCGGCCGGCCTTCAGCAGGGCCGCGCCCAGCGACTGGCGCACCGGATAGTACCAGTAGGGCGGCTCGGTATAAGGCAGGACATCCTGCGCCGCCACCGCTTGCGTGAACAGGGCGATGGCGCCGGGCAGCTCGCCCTTCGCTTCGGCCAGCTTGCCGGCCGCGACCAGCCGCGCGGTGCGCACGATATCGGGGCCCGGCACGCCCCAATCCATCAGCGGCTTGAAGTCGGCCTTCTGCTCGATGGCGGCAATGCTGTCGATCTCGCGCTGGCTGTCGTGCCACATGCCCTTGCGGGCGAAGCCGACCGAGCGCGCATAATGCCACATCGCGCGCAGCAGCACGAATTCCTCGGCCGGCGCCGGCAGCGCCAGCAGCGTCTCCGGGCCGCTGAACTGCACATGGGCGAAATAAGGCGCGGCGCGCACCGGCTGCATCGGCGGAATCGCACGCAGCTGTTCGGGGCTGATCGACTGCTCCAGCCTTTGCGTGGCGTGCAGCGTGGCCTTGCCATCGCCGCCCATCAGTGCCGATACCATCGCGAAGTGGATGTTGTGCGGATAATAGGCGCCCTTGTACACCGCGTCGCTGGCGGCGCCGCGGAAGTACTTCTCGTCGATGGCAATGGCATCGAGATTCGATTGCAGCGCGTCCTTGTACATGCCCAAGCGGTAGTAAATGTGCGACGGCATGTGCACGATATGGCCGGCACCGGGGATCTGCCTGGCCAGCTGGCGGGCATAGGGCAGGGCCTTTTCGGGATGGGTCGAGGCTTCCACCGCGTGGATGTAGTAGTGGATGGCGCCGGGATGGCCGGGGTTGCGCTCCAGGACCCGTTCCAGCGCATCGACCATCTCCTGCGTGCGGCCTTTCGGGCTGGCGCCGCCGGCTTCCCAGTAATTCCAAGGTGACAGGTCCATCAGCGATTCGGCAAACAGCACCTGCACCGTATCGTCGTTGGGGAAGCTGCGCGCCGCCTCGGTCATGGCGGCGGCATAGGCCTGGTCCAGCGCTGCGCGGTCGGCCGGCGGCTGCGCGGCGTAGCGCTTGCCGACGGCGCGCACCAGCGCCTGTTCCACCGGGCTGGCGCTGTTGGCCGCCGCCGCTGCGCGCTCGGCTGCCGCGAACGCGGGCGCCGCCATTTCCGGGAACATCGGTGCGTTGATGTTCGGCCCCAGCACCAGGGCTTCGCCCCAATGGCACATGGCGCATTGCGGGTCGGCTTGCTGCGCGGCGTGGAAGGCGCGTGCGGCTTCGGCGTGGTTGAAGGCGAACAGCAGGCGCAAACCCTGGTCGAAATAGGCCTGGGCGCGCGGGCTGCGCGTGGTGACCGAAAAATGCAGCTTGCCCAGGTCCTTGTACAGCGGCGGCGCACTGGCCTGTTGGGGCGTGCGCGCCTGTTGCACCGGCTTGAACGGTGCCGTTTCCGCTTGTGCCAGCAGCGCCAGCATGACGGGCCGCCCGCCGGCCGGACTGGCGCACAGCGCGCCGTCCAGCAGCGGGTCGAAGACCGGTTCGCGCAGCGCCTGCGAACCGGTCGGCAGGGCGCCGGCCGCAAGGCACAGCATCAGGGGCAGGGCACGGGCGGTCGGCATGTCAGCTCTCCTTGTCAGTGATGTAGCGGTTTTCCGGCAGCCTGGCCGGTGGTGGCAGGGTGCAAGGCATGTTCCAGCTTGCTGGTATCCCAATAGCTGCGCACGGATCCGATCTTGTCGTCGCGCATCTTGAAGACATGGACGAATGGATTGTCATAGGAAATGCCGGTACTGAGGGCAATCCAGCTCGAATCGCCGGTGACCACCACCGTGTCACCTTCCTGCACGATGGTCTTGGGTTCCAGGCTGGTGCACTGGACCGTTTCATTCATCTTGATGAAGTACTCGGCTATTTGCTGCTGGCCGTGATAGGTGCCGCCTATGGGCAGGTAGTCGGACTCTGGACTGATCAGGTCCGCATCGTTGTTGAAGTGTGCAAGCAGGCCTTTCAGGTCGCCTGCCGCATACAGCTGGTAGCATTCATTGATGAATTTTTTGGTATCCATGACATCCCCCAAACACCGGCACCTGCAGCGGCATGCCGCAGGCTGCCGATCAGATAAGCCTAGTACGCAGGGGACGGATGTCAAGCTCAGCGCGGGGCGCCGAACACCTGGGTCCAGTAGGCTGCGGGACGCCTGCCCTGGCGGATGCCGACGCCGGCGCCGAGCTCGCTGAACCTGGGATTCATCAGGTTGCGGCAATGGCCCGGACTCTCGATCCAGCCCGCCACCGCTTCCTGTGCGCTGGTCTGGCCGCGCGAGATGTTTTCGCCCACATGGCGCCAGCGGTAGCCGCGCGCCTCGGCGCGCTGCGGCACTTCGTTGCCTTGCCTGTTCTTGTGGGCGAAGTAGCCTTGCTGCGCCATGTCCTCGCTGTGCGCCTGCGCCGCCTCGGCCAGCAGCCGGTTCCAGGCCAGCGGCGGCGCCGCTTCCATCCAGGTGTCGCCGCATTGGCGCGCCTGGGCGCGGGCGGCATTGGTGGCGTTGAGGACCTGCTGCGCTGCTGCGCCGGTATCGGGCAGCAGCAGCAGTGGGTTCGGCGTCGGTGCCGCCAGCACGATGGTCCATTCATTGCCGCTGCGGTGGGTCCCGATGTCGCGATAGCGCTTGCTGCCCAGCGTGACGCAATACGATTCGCGCAAGGCGTCGAAGGCGCTGCGCGCATCGGCGGGGCCTTCGACATTGAGCGCGTCCGCCACTTCGGGATCGTAGCCGGCGCTGTCCAGGGCCGCCAGCAGGATGGTGCCGGGCCGCAGCGCAATGCGCGACAGCACGGGCCTTGGCGTCAGCACCGGCACCGCGGGACGCAGCTTGCCCTGGCAGGTGGCCGGAGCCGCACGCCAGGCGTTGACCATGGCTGCCAGCTGGTCGGCGTCGCCGGCATGGGCCGCAGGAAGCCGGGCCGCGCAGGCGAGTGCGAAAATAATAAGCCTCTTCATTGGACCACTATACCTGCTCTGTTAAACTGCGGGCAACAAAGGAGCGTAGACATGGTTTCGTTGCAAGAACAATTGATGAAGGCTGGCCTGGTCGACAAGAAAAAGGTCAACAAGGTGCAGCAGGAAAAATCCAGGCAGCACAAGGAAGAGCTGCGCAGCGGCACCAAGGCCGTCGATGAGTCGCGCGAGGCGGCGCTGGAGCTGCAGCGCAAGAATGCCGAACGGGCGCGCGAACTGAACGCGCAGCGCGATGCGGCCGCCGGGCAGAAGGCGATCCTGGCGCAGGTGGTGCAGATGGTGCAACAGCACCGCCAGCCCAAAGGCAATGGCGACCTGGCGTATAACTTCACCATCGGCAGCAAGATCGAGCGCATCTACGTATCGGAGAAGGTGCAGCAGCACCTGGTCAACGGCCGCCTGGCGATCGTGGTGCTGGACGGCGTGGCCGAGCTGGTGCCGAAAGTCGTGGGCGAGAAGATTGCCGAGCGCATGCCGGAAGTGGTGGTGGCGGTCAGGAAAGCTGCCAGCGAGCAGCCGGCGGAGGACGATCCTTACGCCGACTACAAGATCCCGGACGACTTTACCTGGTAAGCAGCATCCCGGCCTCGGCGGACACGGTGAACGGCACCGTCGCGCCGCCATAGCCGGCCCAGTTGCGCAGGTCGAAGCTGCCGCCGCCCGCCATGCGCTGGCCTTGCAGGTTCAGGTAGGTCAATGGCTGCTTCGGCCGGCATACCTGCGGCTGGCCGACCGATTGCAGGAAGGTCACCGAGCCCGCGCCAACGCGCGTGCCCCTGCCGTCTTCCACCAGCAGCGCCGTTTCCACGTCCACCCCGATGCCGCGCGCCATGCCGGCCCAGCCATCGTTGACGATGCGGGCGATGAAGGCCACCAGGCGGCCCAGGCGCTCGCGCGTGTCGAAGTGGGCATCGGTGATCACGCTGCCCAGGTCCGGCAGCAACAGGAAGTCGCGCGCCAGCGTCATGCGCTTGTCGAAGGGATCGGCCAGCGCCTCAGACGAGGTAATGCTGCCATTTAGCGCCGCAAAGCCGAAACGCCCCATCAAGGCCAGCCCGGCGCTGGTGCCGCCGATCGGAATCCTGCGGCCGGCCAGTTCCTGGATTGCCGCTTGCACCGGCGTGCCTTGCCAGTAATTGACGTAATCGGACTGGTCGCCGCCGGCGATGAACAGTTCTTCCGCATTGCGGATGCGCTCGATCACGAAGGGATCGCTGGCCGCTTCGCGGCTCGGAATCACCAGCGTTTCCACCGACTGTGCGCCGCCCATGGCGTAGATATAGGGATTGTAGGCGTCGGTGCCGCGGCTGCGGATCACGACGAAATTACCGCCGCCGCCTTTCTGGATCATCCAGGCAAATGCCGCATCGACGTCCGGCCCGCCGCCCATCAGCACCAGGCTGGATTTTTTCGGCTGCGGCAGGACCGCGTTGGTGGGATCGCCTACCGCGTAATACTGGTAAGGTTTGCCAGCGTAGGCGGGTGCTGCCAGCGTGGCGGCCAGCAGCAGGAAGACGGCGAACAAGCGGTGGAGGCGTAGCATGGCGATGCTCCCGGGCTGGGTGGATCCTGCCCGGCCATTGTACGCCCGTCACTTGCAGAAATTTACCCGCGCGCTGGAATATTCAGTCCGCGCGCCACAGCCGGCCGGTCCAGGAAGGCGCCCAGCACGCGGCGCACATTGGTGAATTTCTCGAAGCCCACCAGCTCGCCCGCGCCATAGTATTCCACCAGGTTACGCACCCAGGGGAAGATCGCGATATCGGCAATGGTGAACTCGTCGCCCATGACCCACTTGCGGCCTTCCAGTCGCTGCTCCAGCACGCCGAGCAGACGCGCCGATTCGTTGATGTAGCGGTCGCGCGGGCGCTTGTCTTGGTAATCCCTGCCGGCGAATTTGTGGAAAAAGCCGACCTGGCCGAACATCGGGCCGATGCCGCCCATCTGGAACATCAGCCACTGGATGGTTTCATAGCGTGCCGCCGCGTCCTGCGGAATCAGCTTGCCGGTCTTCTCGGCCAGGTAGAGCAGGATCGCGCCCGATTCGAACAGCGGCAGCGGCTGGCCGCCCGGGCCGTCAGGATCGATGATGGCCGGGATCTTGTTGTTCGGGTTCAGCGACAGGAACTCCGGCGACATCTGGTCGTTGCTGTCGAAGCTGACCAGGTGCGGCTCGTAAGCAAGACCGATCTCTTCCAGCATGATCGACACCTTGACGCCGTTCGGCGTAGGCAGGGAGTACAGCTGCAGGCGTTCAGGATGTTGCGCGGGCCATTTGGCGTTGATGGGGAAGTCGGTCATGCCAGTCATGCTCAAGCTCTCTCGGTTGGACGATGAATCGCGATTATGGGGCATTCCGGTTTTTCATGCCCGGGCCGGGTTATTATTGCCAAGCAATTAACTTTGCCAATATCTAAAACGAGGAGACAAGATGAGACAGCATGTGCTATCCCGTATTCTGACGTTGATCCCCTTCGCGCTGCTGGCCGCTTGCGGCAGCAGCGATGACGCCCAGGCGCCGCCCGCTGCCGCGCCCATCACCGGCACCAATTTTGTCGCCTCGATCCGCTACACCTCCCATGGCGTGCCGCACGTGAAGGCGGCGGACTTCAAGGGCGCCGGCTATGGTTACGGCTATGCCTTCGCCAAGGAGAACATCTGCCTGTATGCGGAAGAACTGGTGACCCTGCACGGGGAGCGCGCCAAATATTTCGGCGGCGCCGGCGGCTACCTTGGCCAGCTGGGCGACACCTTCGGCAATATCGATTCCGATTTCTTTTATAAGCTCCTGTTCACGCCGGCGCTGGCGGCCAGGATCAAGGCGGCTTCCAGCCAGGACGCGCAAGAGCTCACCTCCGGCTTCGTGGCCGGCTATAACCGCTACCTGAAGGAGACGCCGCTGGCGAGCTTGCCGACGGCCTGCAACAATGCTGCCTGGGTGCAGCCGATGACGGAGGACGATGCCTATCTGCGCTTCGCCCAGGCCGCGATGGCCGGCAGCTCGCTGGCCTTCATCAGGCAGATCGGCTCCGCCCAGCCGCCCAAGACGGCCACCGCCTCCCTGCTCAAGCGCAGCAAACCGCGCCTGCTGGCGGCTTCCGATTACGCCAACTCCTCGATTGCCAGGGGCCTGCAGGCCATCCAGGAACACAGCATCGGTTCCAACGGTTTCGGCCTGGGCAAGGACGTGACGCAATCGGGCAAGGGCATCGTATTCGGCAACCCGCACTTCCCATGGTGGGGCGCACTGCGCCTGAACCAGCTGCACCTGACCGTGACCGGCAAGGGCTATGACGTGTACGGCGCCACGCTGCTGGGTGTACCGCTGCCGCTGATCGGCTTTAACGACAAGGTGGCCTGGACCCACACCTTCTCGACCGACAATCGCTTCACACTGCGCTACCTGGCGCTCGATCCTGCCAATCCGACCCGCTACATCAAGGACGGCAAACCGGTGGCGATGACGGCAGTGCCCTTGACGATCAGCGTCAAGGGCGCCGATGGCGCCCTCAGCTCCCTGTCGCGCACCCTGTACACCACCGAGTTCGGCCCCATGCTGATGGACAGCTCCTTCGCCTGGGGCTCCGCGTCGGCGTTTGCGATCCAGGATGCCAACCTGGCCAACTACAAACTGATCGACCAGGTGATCCTGAATGGCAAGGCAAGCAGCGTCGATGGCTTGCGCACCGCGGCTGCCACCCACGTCGCGCTGCCGTGGGTGAATACCATGGCAGCCGACCGCGCCGGCGACACGCTGTACGGGAATTTCTCGGTCGCGGCCAATGTGCAGGATGCACAACTGGCCGGCTGCGTTCCCGGCGCCGCACAGGGGGCGCCATTCCAGGACATCATGGCCTCAAGCGGCGTGGTGGTGATGGCCGGCACGTCGTCGGCCTGCGACTGGACGGGCGCCGTCGGCGCCGCCCAGCGGCCATGGATCAAGCGCAGCGACTATATCCTGAACGCGAACGACAGCCACTGGTGGCCGACTGCCGGCAGTTTCCTGGCCGGTTATCCGAAGATCATTGCGACCGGCCCGAATGCCGAAGGCATGCCGCAGAACAACCGCACCCGCACCGGCCACGCCATCGTGCGCGACCGCCTGGCCAGCGCGGATGGTCTGCCGGGCAACCGCTTCAGCATGGCCAACCTGCAGCAGCTCTACCTGCAGGCGCGCTTCTTCAAGGCGCAGAAATGGCTGCCGGAATTCACCGCTGCCTGCCTGGCCTCCGGCAGCGCGACGGCGGCAGCCAAGGATGCCTGCGCGGTGCTGCAGTCGTGGGACAAGACCCATGCGTCGGGCAGCGCGGGCGCCATCCTGTTTTACGAGCTGTACGCCGCGCTGGGCGAATTGAATGCGGCGTCGTGGTGGAGCGTGCCATACAACCCGGCCGACCCGCTGGAAACGCCGCGCGGCGCCGCCGGCATTCCTGCCGCCATGGCCAAGCTGGAAGCCCTGGTCGCCGGCAGCCAGTTCGATACCGCGGCCAAGCGGCGTACCCGGCCGGAAGAAGTGCAATCCATTTCGCGCCCCGACGGCAGCCTGGCGGTGCCCGGCGGGCGCTATACCTTCATGAACTGGCGCGGCGTGAAGAACCAGATTTATCCCGGCATCTGGATTTACACGGCGGATCCGAAAACCAACGCCGGCGCATACGGCAACAGCTATGTCCAGTTCGTGACATGGGACGATAGCGGGCCGGTGGCCGAAGGCATCCTGACCTATGGCCAGTCTTCGAACCCGGACAGCCCGCACTTCAACGACCAGACCAGGCTGTACGCCCAAGGCCGGTGGATCAAGCTGCCCTATACCGAAGCCCAGATCACCGCCGACCCGGGCTACAAGCTGGTCGAGATTTCGGAGTAGCTTACCCGGCGCGGCGCGCGGCGCGGCAGGCTTCGAGCTGGGTGCGTAGCTCGGAGGCTTCGGCCAGGTAGTTGTCGCGCGCCGTGGTGGCGCCGACCAGTTCCATTTCGGCCGCCAGCTTGGCGTCGGACAGCGTGGCAGCAATGGCCACGCTGCGTTCGAGCTGGCCGCGCAGGTCGGCGATCTGGGCATCCTTGCCCTCGATCGCCAACTGGTCCTTGGCCTTGCCGACCAGGGCGTCGGCGGCGATATTGCGCGCGTTGCGCAATTCCCCGTTCAGGCGCGTGATCTGGTCTTCGTTTTCTTCCAGGGTGGCCTGGGCTAAAGCCAGTTGCGCGCGCAGCGCTTCAATCTCGCTGCGCAGGGGGCTGCCGACGTCGTGGGCGGCCTGCTGCACCCAGCTGCTGAGCGCTGCCGCGACCGATGCAGGAATGTCCAGTTGGGGAATGTCTTGCTCTGCCATGTCAGGCTCCGGTGAGGTTTCCACAATCCAGTCACGATAGCGAAGGATTTGCCACAGAGCAATGGACGAATGGAAACGAAAACCGGGCCCCGCAGGAGCAAGCGTGGCTGCCTTGTCGCAGCCTGGCAACACCTGCCCATGCGCCGCCACGACCGTGCGCTGCTGCAGGGCCCGCCAGCCTTTTCCCCTTGCCTGACCGGCACTAAATTTTGCGGCGGCGGGTTTTGCGGTATCCTCGGCGCATGACCGATGCATTAGCGCGCCTGCCGGAGCTGTTACTGGATGCCGTCTTCATGGTGGAGGAGGGCGGTCGCATCGTATTCGTCAACCCGGCCTGCCGGGCGATTTTCGGCTATGCGCCGGAAGAAATGATCGGCCGCGTCATCCTCGACTTCATCCATCCCGACGACAAGGCACGCACTGTGGCGGAAATGGGCCATGTGCTGAACGGCCGTCCCGGGCTCGGTTTTGAAAACCGCTACCTGCGCAAGGACGGCAGCGTGGCACACATCATGTGGACTGCGCGCTGGTCGCCGCAAGACCGTTTGCGCATCGGCGTCGCGCGCGATATCAGTGAGCGCAAACTCGCCGAGCAGCGCCAGGCCGGCATGCTGGCGCTGGCCACCGCCGCCCACAGTGCTGGAACGCTGCCCGAGCTGTTCCGCGCTTTCGACCAGATCCTGCAAGGCTTGCTGCCGCTGTGCGGCATGGCCGTGGTGCTGCAGCCGGGCGAACGCCTGGCGTATTCCAGCACGCCGACCTGCACGGCGGCGCCGGACGTGGCGGGCTGGCACCACGTCAGCCTGATGGCTTCCGGCATCGCGTTCGGCGACATGCGGCTGGACCTGGGGCGTCACGGCGCGCTGTCGGCCAAGGAAATCGGTTTGCTGGAATTTGCCGCCGGCCAGGCCGGCGCCGTCATCGAAAGGCTGGCGCTGCATGCCGACCTGGCCCATGCGGCACGCTACGACGAGCTGACCGGCTTGCCGAACCGGCGCCTGTTCCAGGACCGCATCCTGTCGGCCATTGCGCGCTGCCGGCGCGGCCAGTCGCGCGGCGCCCTGCTGTTCATCGACCTGGACGACTTCAAGCAGGTCAATGACGAGCATGGCCATGTGGTGGGCGACCAGCTGTTGCAAGTGATGGCCCGCCGCATCACGTCCTGCGTGCGCGAGGCCGACACGGTGGCGCGCATCGGCGGCGACGAGTTTGTCGCCTTGCTGGAGAACGTGGCCGAGCAGGCGCAGGCCGATGCCCTGGCCAGCAAGATCGGGCAAGTGATTGCCACCCCGCTGGCGCTGGCCGGCCACACCCTGCAACCGCATGCCAGTATCGGCATCGCCCTCTATCCCGAGCATGGGGAAGTCATCGACCAGCTGATGCGGCACGCCGACCAGGCCATGTACGCGGCGAAAGCCGCGCGCAAGGCAGCCGCGGCCTGACGCCCGTGCGTGGGCTCAGCGGAAATGTTCGCCGTCCCGCTCGGGCTGGTACAGCACTTCCAGCACGCATACCGGCGACAGCTGGCCGTCGGGGCGCGGCCAGTGGCATCGCCCGCGGCCAGGCCAAGCAGGGCCGGGCCGCGTCTTGGCGGCCTGGATAGGGCGTCATACTGGCCGGCTGGCAGCGCTGGTTTTTGATGCAATGTTACCAATTGCGGCTCTAATTGGGCTTTTTGGTAAAATTTCCCAATTTTGCAGGGTTTTGACTTGATGAAATCCTTGCTGTCACACAAATAAGGAATTCACATGTTCAAAGACAAAGTGCTGTTGATTACCGGAGGCACTGGTTCTTTTGGTAATGCCGTGCTGCGCCGTTTCCTTCGATCGGAGCTGAAAGAAATCCGCATTTTCAGCCGCGACGAAAAGAAGCAGGATGACATGCGCAAGAAGTACAACGATCCCAAGCTGAAGTTCTATATCGGCGACGTGCGCGATTACCAGTCCGTGCTGAACGCGGTGCGCGGCGCTGACTTTATCTATCACGCGGCGGCGCTGAAGCAGGTGCCATCCTGCGAATTCCATCCGATGGAAGCCGTCAAGACCAATGTCATCGGTACCGAAAACGTGCTCGAGGCGGCCATCAATTGCGGCGTCAGGCGCGTGGTGTGCCTGAGCACCGACAAGGCGGTGTACCCCATCAACGCGATGGGCATCAGCAAGGCCATGATGGAAAAAGTGATCGTGGCGAAATCCCGCACCACGTGCGACACCACGATTTGCGCCGTTCGCTATGGCAATGTGATGGCATCGCGCGGCTCGGTGATCCCCTTGTTCACCCAGCAGATCCAGGCCGGGCGGCCGATCACCATCACCGACCCGCACATGACGCGCTTCATGATGACCCTGGACGACGCGGTCGACCTGGTGCTGTATGCCTTTGAGCACGCCTCGCCGGGCGAGATCTTTGTCCAGAAGGCGCCCGCTGCCACCATCGAGACCCTGGCCAAGGCACTGACCGGCCTGCTTGGCGTGCCGGCCCATCCGATCAATATCATCGGGACCCGCCACGGCGAAAAACTGTTCGAAGTCCTGTTGAGCCGTGAAGAGATGGTCGCGGCCGAGGATCTGGGCAATTACTTCCGCGTGCCGCCGGATTTGCGCGACCTGAACTACGGCAAGTTCGTTGAGCAGGGCGAGATCAAGATTTCGGAGGCGGTGGAATACAACTCCCACAACACCACCCGTCTCGAGGTGCCGGGCATGCAGGAATTGCTGATGAAGCTGGGCTTCATCCAGGCGATCGTCAGCGGCCAGCAGGCAGAACCCGAGGACTGAGCCATGAAGGTGTTGATCACAGGCGCCAATGGCTTCGTCGGCAAGAACCTGCAGCTGCACCTGGCGGAACGCAGTGATGTTGAAGTGGTTTGCTTTACCCGCGAGCACACGGCCGCGCAGTTGCCGGCACTGCTGGACGGCGTTGCCTTCGTGTTCCACCTGGCTGGCGTCAATCGCCCGCAAGACCCGCAGGAGTTCGTGACCGGCAACCAGGACCTGACCCGGGCCCTGTGCCAGGCTGTCGCCGGCAGCGGGCGCCGCATCCCGCTGGTGTATGCCTCCTCGATCCAGGCCGGCCGCGACAATCCTTATGGAGCCAGCAAGCGCGCGGCGGAATTGGCGCTGTTCGAACTGCGTGAAAGCCACGGTGTGCCGGTCCATGTGTTCCGCTTGCCGAATGTGTTCGGCAAATGGTGCAAGCCGCACTACAACTCGGCGGTAGCGACCTTCTGCCATCAGCTGGCGCGCGGACTGCCGATCCAGGTCAACGATCCGGCTGCCGCGCTGACCCTGGTCTACGTGGACGACCTCGTCGGCCGTTTCATCGAGCTGATGGATGGCGCGGACGCCAGTCTGGACGCGGATGGTTTCGCGCTGGTGGCGCCCCAGTACAGCACGACGGTCGGCCAGCTTGCCGGGCAGATCAGTGCATTCCGGGACAGCCGGGCAAGCCTGGTGACCGAGCGTGTCGGTACTGGCCTGGTGCGGGCGCTGTATTCCACCTACGTCAGCTACTTGCCGACCGCTGAGTTCTCCTACCCGGTGCCGCAGTATGGCGATGCGCGCGGCGTTTTTGTCGAGATGCTGAAAACCCCGGACTGCGGCCAGTTCTCGTATTTCACCGCCCATCCGGGCGTCACGCGCGGCGGCCACTACCACCACAGCAAGACTGAAAAGTTCCTGGTGATCAGGGGCCGGGCGCGCTTCAAGTTCCGCCATATGCAAACCGGCGAAACCTATGAGCTGCTGGCCAGCGGCGAAAAGGCCGAGATTGTTGAAACCGTTCCGGGCTGGACCCATGACATCACCAATATCGGCGCCGAGGAAATGGTGGTGATGCTATGGGCCAATGAAATCTTCGACCGCGCCAGGCCAGACACCTTCGCGTGCCCGCTGTGAAAGCCAAAGAATGAAAAAACTCAAAGTGATGACGGTGGTCGGTACGCGTCCGGAAATCATCCGCCTGTCGCGGGTACTGGACGCGCTGGACCGCCACTGCGACCACGTGCTGGTGCACACCGGCCAGAACTACGACTATGAATTGAACCAGGTGTTCTTCGACGACCTGGGCCTGCGCAAGCCCGATTTCTTCCTGGCGAGCGCCGAGGGCAGCCAGAGCGCGGCCAACACCATCGGCAACCTGATCACGGCGGTGGACCAGGTGCTGGAGCAGGTGCAGCCGGAGGCCATGCTGGTGCTGGGCGATACCAACAGCTGCCTGTCGGTGATCCCTGCCAAGCGCCGCAAGGTGCCGATCTTCCACATGGAAGCGGGCAACCGCTGCTTCGACCAGCGCGTGCCGGAAGAGACCAACCGCCGCATTGTCGACCACACCTCGGACATCAACCTGACCTACAGCAGCATCGCACGCGAGTACCTGCTGCGCGAAGGCTTGCCGCCGGACCAGGTGATCAAGACCGGCAGCCCGATGTACGAGGTGCTGCAGCATTTCCTGCCGCAGATCCAGGCCTCGGACGTGCTGGCGCGCCTGAACCTGGCCGCCGGGCAGTATTTCGTCGTCAGTGCCCACCGGGAAGAGAACATCGAGTCCGAGCGCAGCTTCACCAGGCTGGTGCAGGTGCTGAACATGGTTGCTGAGGAACACGGCCTGCCTGTCGTCGTGTCGACCCACCCGCGCACGCAAAAGCGCGTGGATGCCACCAGCGCCCGGTTCCATCCGCTGGTGCGCTTGATGAAGCCGCTCGGTTTCCACGACTATGTACACCTGCAAATGCATGCCAAGGCGGTGCTGTCGGACAGCGGGACGATCAGCGAGGAAGCCTCGATCCTGAACTTCCCCGCCCTCAACCTGCGCGAGGCGCATGAACGCCCGGAAGCGATGGAAGAGGCGGCTGTGATGCTGGTGGGCCTGGCGCCGGAGCGCGTGCGCCAGGGCCTGGCGATCCTGGCCAGCCAACCGCGCGGTGCCGAGCGCAGCCTGCGCCTGGCAGCCGACTACAGCATGCCCAATGTCAGCGACAAGGTGGTGCGCATCCTTCACAGCTATACGGATTACGTAAGACGCGTGGTCTGGAAACAATACTGATGACACGACCGCTTCGCTTTGCACTGATTGCCGATACTTTTCCTCCGTTTCGAACCTCAGGGGCCGTGCAGCTGCGGGACCTGGCGCGCGAATTCGCCCGCCAAGGCCACGAACTGACCGTCATGCTGCCGGCGGCCGACCTGGCCGGACCCTGGACGCTGGAAGAGAGCGAGGGCGTGCGCGTGTTGCGCCTGAAAGCGCCGCGCACCAAGGACATCGGCTACGTCCGGCGTACCATTGGCGAGTTCCTGATGCCGTTTGCCATGCGGCGTCAGCTGCGCCGCAGCCCCTTGGCACATGAGAGATGGGATGGCGTGCTGTGGTACGCCCCGTCGATTTTCCACGGGCCGCTTGCCCACGCCCTTAAGAAAGCAAGCCGCTGCAAGGGCTACCTGATCGTCCGCGACATCTTCCCCGAGTGGGCGGTGGACATGGGGCTGATGGGGCGCGGCTTACCCTATCGCTGCTTTTCCGCCGTGGCGCGCTATCAGTATTCCGTGGCGGACGTGATTGGCGTGCAGACGCCGGGCAATCTTTCTTATTTCAGCGAATGGCAGCAGCGGCCCGGGCGCCGGCTGGAAGTGCTGCAGAACTGGCTGGACAAACCGGCCAGCGCGCGCTGCCCGATCCGCGTCAGCGAAAGCCCGCTGGCCGGACGCAAGATTTTTGTCTATGCCGGCAATATGGGCGTGGCGCAGGGCATGGACATCGTGCTCGACCTGGCTGGCGCGCTGGCCGGCCGCAGCGACGTCGGCTTCCTGTTTGTCGGGCGCGGCAGCGATGCCGCACGCTTGCGCGGCATCGCCCGGGCGCGCGGCCTGCAGAACGTGCTCTTCTTCGATGAGATTCACCCGGACCAGATTCCCGATCTTTATGCCCAGTGCCAGGCCGGCATCGTTGCCCTCGACCCCCGCCACAAGTCGCACAATATTCCGGGCAAGTTCCTGACCTATATGCAGTGCGGCCTGCCGGTGCTGGCAAACGTCAATCGCGGCAATGACCTGGCCGGCATCATCCGGACCGAACGGGTGGGGCAGATCTGCGAAAGCAACCAGCTTGACGAGCTGGTCGCGCTGGCCAAGCGCTTGCTGGAGCAGGTAGCCGCCGACCGGGAGCTGCCGGCACGTTGCCAGGCGCTGTTCGAGCGTGAGTTTTCAGTCGGGCATGCAGTGCGGCAAATCACCGGCGCGCTGGCGCGGGACGCAGCATGAGCGGCCGGCAGCAGGTCAGCATCTGCATGGCGACCTATAACGGCGCGCGCTATCTCCGGCCCCAGCTCGCGTCCATACTGCAGCAGATGGAAGAGGGCGATGAGCTGATCGTTGTCGACGACGCCTCGCAGGACGATACGCTGGACATCGTGCGTGCGTATGGCGACCCCCGCATCAGGGTATATGCCAATGCAGTGAACCTGGGCCACGTCAGGACTTTTTCCCGCGCCCTGCAGTTGGCCGGCCGCCCCTGGATGGTGCTGGCCGACCAGGACGATATCTGGGCCGAAGGCCGGCTGGCCAGCTTGCGCGCGGCACTGGCCCGCCCCGGCGTCTGGCTCGCAACCGGCAATGCGCGCTTCATCGATGCCGCAGGCACCGCGATCCCTCCGGCGTACCGCGACCTCGAAGCGGCCGATTCAGGGCGCCATGCGCTCAATATCCTGCGCATCTTTACCGGCCGGGCCTTTTATTACGGCTGCAATATGGCCTTCAGCCAGGAACTCGCGCGGCTGGCCTTGCCGATTCCCGGCTATGTGGAGTCGCACGACCTGTGGCTTGCCATGGCGGCCAATCTGGCGGGCCGCAACCTGCACCTGGGCGAGGTGCTGCTGTATCGCCGCATCCATGGCGGCAACGTCACCAGTTCGCGCCGGCCGCTGTGGCGCAAGCTCAGAAGCCGCGTCCTCTTCCTGCGCGCGCTGGCCCACCTGGCGTGGCGCCGGTTTGGCCGCCGCGCCTGAGCGGGTGCGCCGGTCCGGATCGACGGCTGCTATACTCTGCGCTTGTCAATGAGGAGGTATGTTGCCTAAAGTGGCTATCCTGCTGAGCACATACCATGGCCAGCATTATCTCGCGGAACAGCTGGACTCTTTTTCTGCACAGACACATTCCGACTGGGAAGTATGGGCTTCGGATGACGGCTCGGCAGACGGCACGCCGGGGATTCTCGCTGCATATCGGCAGCAGTGGCCTGCGGGCAGGCTGGCGGTCTGTGCCGGGCCGGCGCAAGGGTTTGCGGCGAACTTCCTGGCGCTGACGTGCAATGACCGCATCCAGGCCGACTATTATGCCTATTCGGACCAGGACGATATCTGGCACCCGGACAAGCTGGAACGCGCCGTGCAATGGCTGCAGGGCGTGCCCGCCGGCACGCCGGCCCTGTATTGCTCGCGCACCATGCTGGTCGATGCGGCCAACAGGGACATCGGCTTGTCGCCCTGGTTTGGCAAGCCGTGTTTCGCGAATGCGCTGGTGCAGAACATAGCAGGCGGCAATACCATGGTGTTCAACCAGGCCGCCCGGACTTTGTTGCGGGCGGCTGCGCAGGTGCCGATCGTGTATCACGACTGGTGGGCGTATATGGCAGTTACCGGCTGTGGCGGGCAGGTGTTCTGCGACCCGGTGCCGACGCTGCGTTACCGCCAGCATGGCGGCAACCTGGTGGGGGTCGATGTCAGCTGGCAGGCACGCTGGCAACGCCTGCTGAAGGTATGGCAGGGGCAGCACAGGGAGTGGAACAGCGCCTATATGGCTGCCCTGCGCAAGCTGGAGGACCGGCTCACGCCGGAAAGCCGCGCCATTTTCCAGCGTTTTGCGCAAGCCCGGGAAATGAGTCTGGTCCCGCGCCTGGTGAATGTTTGCCGTAGTGGGGTGTACCGCCAGACCCGGCTTGGAAATATCAGCCTGGCAGTCGCGGCGATTTTCAGGAAAATCTGAGGTGACAGGACCGATGAACATCTTCGTGACAGGCGGCGCCGGCTATATAGGATCCCACACATGCGTTGAGCTGCTGGCAGCGGGGCATCGGATTGTGATCTTCGATAACTTCAGCAACAGTCACCCGCAAGCGGTGGCGCGCATCGGGCGCATCACCGGACGCCAGCCAATCCTGGTGGAGGGCGACATCCGCGACCAGCCTGCCATCGAGGCGGCCCTGCGCAGCCACCAGTGCGATGCCGTCATCCATTTTGCCGGCTTGAAGGCAGTCGGCGAGTCGGTCGAGCAACCGTTGGCCTACTATGACTGCAATGTGATCGGCACTCACCGATTGTTATCTGCAATGCAAAATTGCGGCGTGCGCACCCTGGTGTTCAGTTCTTCGGCAACGGTGTACGGCGAGCCCCAGCGCCTGCCGCTGGCGGAAGACCACCCGCTCTCCGCCACCAACCCGTATGGCCGCAGCAAGTTGTTCATTGAAGACATGCTGCGCGACATGCATCGCGCGCAGCCTGCCTGGCGCATTGCGATATTGCGTTACTTTAACCCGGTCGGCGCCCATGAGAGTGGCTTGATCGGCGAGAATCCGCAGGGCATTCCCAACAACCTGATGCCCTACGTGGCGCAGGTGGCAGTGGGCCGGCGCGACTGCCTGAACGTCTGGGGTAACGATTACCCGACCCATGACGGCACGGGCGTGCGCGACTATATCCATGTGGTGGACCTGGCGCAGGGCCACTTGAAAGCCCTGGAGCGGCTGGCGGCCCCGCAATGCACCGAAATCAACCTGGGCACGGGCGCCGGCTACAGCGTGCTGGACGTGGTCAGGGCGTTTGAGGTTGCTAGCGGGAAAAAAATTCCCTATAGCATCTGTGCGCGCCGCGCCGGCGATGTGGCCGCCTGCTACGCTGACCCAGCGTATGCCGCCAGCTACCTGGACTGGAAAGCGCAGCGCGACCTGGCCACGATGTGCCGCGACCACTGGAACTGGCAAAAGCGCAACCCGGCTGGCTACGCGTGACCGCTCCGCCTGGCTGCAGTTTGGTGGCCTATCCGGCCAAATGTTAGAATATTGGCCAATCTGATGGTGGCCGTCCGAAATGCCTGGAATGGTATAAAAGACGGCAAATTTTAATAAAATCTAACAATATCATGACAATTTTGGTAACCGGTGGCGCCGGATTTATTGGCAGCAATTTCGTCCTCGACTGGCTGGCCCAGTCCGATGAAACCGTCATCAACCTGGACAAGCTGACCTACGCGGGCAACCTGGACAACCTGCGCGAACTGGAAGGCAACCCGCGCCACCTGTTCGTGCGCGCCGACATCGGCGACAAGGAGCGGGTGGCGGCGCTGCTGGCCGAGCACCAGCCGCGCGCCATCCTGAACTTCGCGGCGGAAAGCCATGTGGACCGCTCGATCCTGGGTCCCGGCGAATTCATCCAGACCAATATCGTCGGTACCTTCAATCTGCTGGAGGCGGCGCGCGCCTACTGGGGCGGCCTGGATGGCCCGGCCAGGGAAGCCTTCCGCTTCCTGCACGTGTCCACCGATGAAGTCTACGGCTCGCTGGAGCCGCAGGCGCCGGCCTTCACCGAGCAGCATCGTTACGAGCCGAACAGCCCTTATTCTGCCAGCAAGGCTGCCAGCGACCACCTGGTGCGTGCCTACCATCACACCTATGGCATGCCGGTGCTGACCACCAATTGCTCGAACAACTACGGCCCCTACCACTTCCCGGAAAAACTGATTCCGCTGGTGATTCACAATGCACTGTCCGGCAAGGCACTGCCGATCTATGGCGATGGCCAGCAGATCCGCGACTGGCTGTACGTCAAGGACCACTGCAGCGCCATTCGCCGCGTGCTCGAGTCCGGCGTACTGGGCGAGACCTATAACGTTGGCGGCTGGAATGAAAAAGCCAACCTCGACGTGGTGCATACCCTGTGCCAGATCCTGGATGAACTGCAGCCGCGCGCCGATGCGCAGTCATATAAGACCCAGATCACCTTTGTCAAGGACCGCCCCGGCCACGACAAGCGCTACGCGATCGACGCCAGCAAGCTGGAACGCGAGCTGGGCTGGAAGCCGGCCGAAACCTTCGAGACCGGCATCCGCAAGACCGTGCAGTGGTACCTGGCCAACCCGGGCTGGGTGCAGAACGTCACCAGTGGCAACTACCGCAACTGGGTGGAGAAGCAGTACGCATGAAGATCCTGCTGATCGGTAAGAATGGCCAGGTCGGCCAGGAGTTGCAGCGCACCCTGCTGCCGCTGGGCGAGCTGGTGGCGCTCGGGCGCGACGGGCTGGACCTGGGCGACCTGGACGCGCTCCAGCGCGTGCTGGCCGGCCAGGCGCCGGACCTCATCGTCAACGCCTCCGCCTACACGGCGGTCGACCGCGCCGAGTCGGACGAGGCCGGCGCCATGGCCGTCAATGCCGCCGCCGTTGGCGCGCTGGCCGCCTACGCGCGCGAGCACGGCGCGCTGCTGGTGCACTATTCGACCGATTACGTCTTTGACGGCGCCCAGGATGCGCCTTACCGGGAAGACGACGCCACCGCGCCGCAAAGCGCCTACGGCCGCAGCAAGCGGGCCGGCGAGCAGGCCATCCTGGCCAGCGGCTGCCAGGCCCTGGTGTTCCGCACCAGCTGGGTGTTCTCTTGCCATGGCGGTAACTTCATCAAGACCATGCTGCGCCTGGCTGGCGAGCGCGACAGCCTGAGCGTGGTAGCCGACCAGTTCGGCGCGCCAACTTCGGCCGAGCTCATTGCCGACGTCACCGCCCTGGCGATCGCGGCCTATCGCCGCGGCGCGCTGGCCGGCGGGATTTACCACCTGACCGCTTCCGGCGCCACCAGCTGGCACGGCCTGGCCAGCTACGCCATCGAACGCGCCATTGCGCGCGGCGCCAGCCTCAAGGTCGATCCGACGCAGATCAAGCCGATCCCGACCGAGGCTTACCCGCTGCCGGCCAGGCGGCCCAGGAATTCGCGGCTGGATACGAGCAAACTGTGCGGCGCCCTCGACCTGCAAATGCCGGACTGGAAAGTGCACGTCGACCGCCTTATTGATCAACTCTCCTGAACGGAAAACCGCATGAAACGCAAAGGCATTATTCTCGCCGGCGGCTCCGGCACGCGGCTGCACCCGGCCACCCTGGCAATCAGCAAGCAATTGCTGCCGGTGTTCGACAAGCCGATGATCTACTACCCGCTCAGCACCCTGATGCTGGCCGGCATCCGCGACATCCTGGTCATTTCGACCCCGCAAGACACGCCGCGCTTCCAGCAACTGCTGGGCGATGGCGAGCAATGGGGCCTGAACCTGCAATACGCGGTGCAGGAGTCGCCCGATGGCCTGGCCCAGGCCTTCATTATCGGCGAGCAGTTCATCGGCGACGCGCCTTCGGCGCTGGTGCTGGGAGATAACATCTTCTACGGCCACGAATTCCAGGACCTGCTGGGCAACGCCATGGACCGCACCGAAGGCGCCAGCGTGTTCGCCTATCACGTGCACGACCCCGAGCGCTATGGCGTGGCCGAATTCGACGAGCAGCGCCGCGTGCTGTCGCTGGAAGAAAAACCGGCCAAGCCAAAATCGAATTATGCCGTGACCGGCCTGTACTTCTACGACCAGCAGGTGGCCGCGCTGGCCAAGAGCCTGAAGCCGTCGGCGCGCGGCGAACTGGAAATCACCGACCTGAACCGCCTGTACCTCGAGCAGGGCAAGCTCAATGTCGAAATCATGGGCCGCGGCTATGCCTGGCTCGACACCGGCACCCACGAGTCCTTGCTGGAAGCAGGGCAGTTCATTGCCACCCTGGAAAACCGCCAGGGCCTGAAAGTGGCCTGTCCGGAAGAAATCGCCTTCCGCCAGCAGTGGATCGGCGCCGCGCAGCTGGAAAAGCTGGCCCGCCCGCTGGCCAAGAACGGCTACGGCCAATACCTGCTGCGCATCCTGGAAGAGAAAGTGTACTGATGAACGCCACCCGATTGCGCATTCCCGACGTCGTCCTGCTGGAACCCAAGGTTTTCGGCGACGAGCGTGGATTTTTTTACGAGAGTTTCAACCAGGCCCGCTTCGAAGAAGCGATTGGCCGCAGCGCCAATTTCGTGCAGGACAACCACTCGCGCTCGGCCAAGGGCGTGCTGCGCGGCTTGCACTACCAGATCCAGCAGGCGCAGGGCAAGCTGGTGCGCGTGGTGGCCGGCACCGTGTTCGACGTCGCCGTCGACCTGCGCAAGAGCTCGCCAACCTTCGGCCAATGGGTCGGCGAAATCCTGAGCGGCGAGAACAAGCGCCAGCTGTGGGTGCCGGAAGGCTTCGGCCATGGTTTCGTGGTGCTCAGCGACAGCGCCGAATTCCTGTACAAGACCACCGACTACTACGCGCCGCAGTACGAGCGCAGCATCGCCTGGAATGACCCCGAGCTGGCCATCGACTGGCAGTACCAGGGCACGCCATCGCTGTCGGCCAAGGACGCCAACGGCACGCCGCTGAGCCAGGCGGAGGTGTTTGCCTGATGCAGCAGTTTTCCATTGCGCCGCGCCAGATGCTGGCCAGTTCCTGGCACAACCGCGGCCTGATCAAAGCCCTGGTCGAGCGTGAAGTGATCGGGCGCTACCGCGGTTCGGTATTCGGCATCCTGTGGTCGTTCTTCCATCCGCTGTTCATGCTGACGGTGTACACCTTCGTCTTCAGCGTGATCTTCAAATCGCGCTGGAGCGGCGGCAGCGACTCGAAAACGGAATTCGCGCTGGTGCTGTTTGCCGGCCTGATCATCTTTAACCTGTTTGCCGAATGCGTCAACCGGGCGCCGACCCTGATCCTGTTGAACGTGAACTACGTTAAGAAGGTGGTGTTCCCGCTGGAGATCCTGCCGTGGGTGGCGCTGGGTTCGGCACTGTTCCACGCCTGCATCAGCCTGCTGGTCTGGCTGCTGGCCTATGTGCTGCTGATTGGCGTGCCGCATGCCACCGTGCTGCTGCTGCCGCTGGTGGTGCTGCCGCTGCCCTTCTTCATCCTGGGCCTGAGCTGGGTGCTGGCCGCGCTTGGCGTCTACCTGCGCGATGCCACGCAGTTCATTGGCATCCTGACCACCACACTGATGTTCCTGTCGCCGATCTTCTATTCGGCCGAAACGCTGCCGCCGGAATACCGCCACCTGATCGCCTTCAATCCGCTGGCACCGGTCATCGAGCAGGCGCGCGAAGTGCTGTTCTGGGGCCGGGTGCCGGACCTGGCCGTGCTGGCTGCCACGCTGGGCGGCTCCATGCTGATCGCCTGGCTCGGCTTCGCCTGGTTCCAGAAGACACGGAAAGGTTTTGCCGATGTCCTCTGAAATCGCGATCAAGGTCAGCAATTTAAGCAAGAGCTACCAGATCTACAACCAGCCGCATGACCGCCTGAAGCAGTCGGTCTTGCCGCGCATGCAAAAGCTGCTGGGCGCCAGTCCCAGGCAGTATTTCCGCGAATTCCAGGCTGTGCATGACGTCTCTTTCGAGATCCGGAAGGGCGAAACGGTTGGCATCATTGGCCGCAACGGCAGTGGCAAGTCGACCTTGCTGCAAATGATTTGCGGCACCCTGAACCCGACCAGCGGCAGCATCGAGACGCATGGCCGTATCGCCGCGCTGCTGGAACTGGGTTCCGGCTTCAATCCTGAATTCACCGGGCGCGAAAACGTATACATGTACGCTGCCGTGCTGGGCTTGCCACGCGCCGAAACCGCGGCCCGCTTTGCCGAGATCGAAGCCTTCGCCGATATCGGCGACTTCATCGAGCAGCCGGTCAAGACGTATTCCAGCGGCATGCTGGTGCGCCTGGCATTTGCCGTCATTGCCCACGTCGATGCCGATATCCTGGTGGTGGACGAAGCGCTGGCCGTGGGCGATGCCTTCTTTACCCAGAAGTGCATGCGCTTCCTGCGCCAGTTCATGAAGACCGGCACCGTGTTGTTCGTCAGCCATGACACGGCTTCCGTGCGCAGCCTGTGCAGCGACGCGATCTGGATCGAAAAAGGCAATATGCTGGAGCGGGGCACGCCCAAGGAAGTGTGCGAGCATTACCTGGAAGCGTTTTACGAGGCCCAGCAAGGCAAGAGCACGTCGACCCGCATCAAGGCTTCCACCGTCGAGCGGGTGGCCGCGGCGGCGCAAGACCAGCGCCGCGAGTTCATCAACGCGAGCAATTTGCGCAACGACCTCGAGCTGTTCGACTTCAATCCCGATGCGCCTTCGTTCGGCAAGGGCGAGGCCCAGATCACGGCCGTGCGCTTCCTGGACGCCGCGAAGCAGCCGCTGGCCTGGATCGTCGGCGGCGAGAACGTGACCCTGCGGGTCGAGGCGCAGGCCCACGGTCTGCTGGATTCGCCGATTATCGGCTTCTACATCAAGGACAAGACGGGGCAGAACCTGTTTGGCGACAACACCTGGCTCGATTATATGGAGAAGCCGGTCGCCTGCGGGAACGGCCAGTTCCTGGTGGCGGATTTCGAATTCCAGATGCCGCGCCTGGCTGCCGGACAATATTCGATCACCGTGGCGATCGCCAACGGCTCGCAACACGATCACGTCCAGCACCATTGGGTGCACGATGCGGTCAGCTTCAAGTCCGAATCCACCAGCGTGGCTGGCGGCCTGATCGGCATTCCGATGCAAAGTATAAATCTTAGAACTGTAGCTTCCCATGAATGACTTCAAAGACAGCTTGCTGCAAGCTGCGAACTTCACCCCCATCTCCCTGCAAGCCCCCAATTCCTGGTGCGGCCACCTGCCGTTCGCGGCATGGCTGGTCAAGCAGCTGCGCCCTGCCTTGCTGGTCGAGTTGGGCACGCATACGGGTAACTCCTATTTCTCCTTCTGCCAGGCGGCACAGGAAGAGGACATCGCGGTCAAATGCTACGCGGTCGATACCTGGCAGGGCGACGAGCACGCCGGGATTTACGGGCAAGAGGTGTTCGAGCAGGTGCATGTGCACAACCAGGACTTTTACTCCGGTTTCTCGCGACTGCTGCGCATGACTTTCGACGATGCGGCCAACTACTTCGCCGACGGCTCGATCGACCTGCTGCATATCGATGGCCTGCATACTTACGAAGCGGTCAAGCACGACTTCGACACCTGGCTGCCAAAACTGGCACCGGGTGCGATTGTCCTGTTCCACGATATCAATGTGCGCGAGCGTGGCTTTGGGGTCTGGCAGCTGTGGGAGGAATTGAAGGAAGGCTACGGCGAGCATCTTGAGTTCGTGCATTCGCACGGGCTGGGCGTGTTGCGGATTGGCGGCGCCAGCGAGGCAGCCGCAATGCCGTGGCTGCAGGCCGGCGCCCCAGAACAACAATTGATGCGCAATTACTTTTCGGCCTTGGGCACGCGGCAGGTCGAGCGCGCCGACCTGATGAAGGCGCGCGCCGATCTGGCTGGCGCGAAAGCCGCATCCCTCCAGAATGCGCAGACCTTGATGGAACAGATCAAGGGCCTGCAGGATGTGATTTCGCAGCGCGATGCGCACGTCCAGCACCTGGAGCAGGAAATCGGGCGCCGGGAGCAGGAAGCATTGCTTGCCGCATCGTCCAAGAAGGCGAAGTGATTCGGCACGGCGATGGGATGGCGGCATGAAGGAAGGCAAGAATAGATGTTGGAAGTTCAGAAAATGAAATTGCGGATTGCATTGGGTGGGCATCAGGGCGATACGGACGCGGTCATGCGCGGCCTTCGCGCTTCCGGCGTTGCTTTGGAAAGCGGTGCCAGTTCCGGCATCAAAGGCGGGCACGGCTTCGAGGAAGATAAGGAGCTGGCAGCGTTCAACGACGAGATTCTTGCCGCACTGGGCCAAAAGAGCGCCGGTTCGGCGCCTGTCGGCACCGCTGCAATCGCCCAGCTGCAAGAGCAAGGGTATTTCCTGCGCGCCGCGGAGCTGATCAAGGGCAAGGCCGGCACAGCAGGCGTGCTTGGCATGCCGGCGCCGCAGATGGTCCCCTTGCTGCCATTCTGGCGCGAAGTATTCAGCCATTGCGGCCTGGAGGTGTCGTACACCCTGGCCCTTCCGGCCGCGGCCGCGCCGGCCCCAGTGACGGCGGTCGCCGACCCGGAAACCGCGGACCACGTCAAGGCGCCGCTCGGCTCCTTGCCGCGCAAAGGACGCAAATTCGTGGCCGCCGCCGCCTTGGCTTCGTACCGCGCCTTGCCGCTGTCCCACGCCAGCAAGCAGAAATTGAAGAGCGGCATTTTCACCTTCTTCGGCTTCGCCCTGAAGAGTAGCGGCGCTTACCAGCGTTGGCGCGAGTACCAGCGCTTCACGCTGCCGCCAGCGGCTGCCCAGGCGCCTGCCATGCGGACCAGCTCGGGACTCATCCTGCAGCAAGCGCTGCCGGTGGCCGACGGTATCTGGGAGTGGCAAGACCACGCCACCATCAAGGCCGGGATTGCCCAGGTAAAAGCGAAGCGCTTCGAGAACCTCGAAGTCAAGCCGTATGACATGGTCAAGATCGAGCACAGCGACCTGCACCGTGTTGCGGCGTCGCTGGCGTTTCCCCCCCTGGTGGCGGCGCCGGACGTGTCGATCATCCTGCCGGTGTTCAATAATATTGTCCTGACCCTCGAGTGCCTGGCCTCCATCGCCCAGCATGTCGAACCTGGCCATACGTTCGAAATCATCGTGGCCGATGACGGTTCGACCGATGAGACCGAGCAAGTGCTGTCCCAGGTGCAGAACATCCGCTACAGCCGCGGCGAGCGCAACCTGGGCTTCCTGCGCAACTGCAACCGCGTGCTGGACGAGGTCAAGGGCCGCTATGTGCTCTACCTGAATAATGATGTCCAGGTGACTGCCGGCTGGCTCGGCGCACTGCTCAAAACCTTCGACCAGCAGCCGAACGTCGGCGCGGTCGGTCCACGCTTCGTCTACCCGAACGGCTTCCTGCAGGAAGCCGGTGTCGCCTTCACGCCGGATGGCGCCGCCACCATGGTGGGCCTGAACGACGATCCGCTCAAGCCGCGCTATTCCTACCTGCGCCGGGTCGACTATGTCTCGGGCGCCTGCCTGCTGCTGTCGAGCGAGATGGTGAAAAAGGTCGGCGGCTTCTCGGAAGAATTCCTGCCCTGCTATTGCGAAGATGCCGACTTGTGCCTGAGCATCCGCAATGCCGGCTATGACATTTACTACAATCCGGACGCCACCATCATCCATCACTTGTCCAAAACGACGGCGCAAGGCGATGATTCTTTCAAGATGCGTGCCATCCACAACAACCTGACTACGCTGCAAAGGAAATGGACGGCGACGCTGGAAAGCAGGATGGATCCGCGCCTGATCTGCTTCTTCCTCCCGCAGTTCCACCCGGTCCCGGAAAACGACCAGTGGTGGGGCAAGGGCTTCACGGAATGGACCAACGTCAGCAAGGCGCAGCCTAACTTCGTCGGCCATTACCAGCCGCGCCTTCCCGCCGACCTGGGTTATTACGATCTGCGGCTGATGGAAGTGATGCAGCAGCAGGCCGAACTCGCCCAGCGATACGGTGTGCACGGCTTCTGCTATTACTATTACTGGTTCGACGGCCATCGCCTGCTGGAACGCCCGATCGAGCAGCTGCTGCTGTCCGACGAACCCAAGCAGCCGTTCTGTCTGTGCTGGGCGAACGAAAACTGGAGCCGCCGCTGGGATGGCCAGGAACACGAAGTACTGATGGCGCAATCGCACTCCATCGAGGACGATATTGCGGTCATCAACGACCTGATCCGGTACTTCAAGGATGAGCGATACATCCGTATCGACGGCAAGCCGCTGCTGGTGGTCTACCGCGTCACGCTGTTCCCGAACTTTGCGGAAACCGCGGCGCGCTGGCGTGCCGTCTGCCGCGAACAGGGCATTGGCGAAATCTACATTGCCATGGTCGAATCGTTCGAGCTGGTGCATTCGGACTCGCATCCATCGGAGTTTGGCTGCGATGCCAGCGTCGAATTCCCGCCGCAAGGCATGGCGGTACCCAAACCACCGAGCGGGGAAATCCTGCGTCCCGACTTTGCCGGCGGCGTTGCCGATTACCGCGAGATCGCGGTGCACTATGCTACCCGCGAAGCGCCCGGCTACACGCGTTTCAAGGGCGTGATGCCAGGCTGGGACAACACCGCCCGCCGCGGCGGCAACAGTTTCTGCTTCGAACATGCCACGCCAGGCGCATTCCAGGCCTGGCTGGAAGAGTCGATCGAGGAAACCCGCAAGCAGAATTACGGCGACGAGCGCCTGGTCTTCGTCAACGCCTGGAACGAGTGGGCCGAGGGCGCCTACCTGGAACCGGACCGCCGCTTCGGCCATACCTACCTCGAGGCAGTGCGCAACGCGCTCGATGCCGGCCGTTTGCTGTCGAAATAATAAGCAATGAATATGACTACATCCAAACAAAACGAGGTATGCCTGGTCGGGCACCCTTACACGCCGATCGGCATGGGCGAGCATTTGCGCGCCAGTTTCCGTTCCTTCCGCGCAGCGGGGGAAGCGCCGCGCCTGCTCGACGTCTATAAGTTGACGCCGCCATCGGAGGCCGACAAGGCGGAGTTTGGGCCGTCGATGCAGAATTCATTGGGGCCGATCAACGTCTTCCACATTAACGGCGACGAGATCAAGCAGGCGTGGAAACACCTGGGCCACGCCGAACAAGTGCCTGGGTATAACGTCATTTACCCGTTGTGGGAACTGCCACGCTATCCGGAAGAATGGGCAAGCCAGCTCGATCGCTTTGACGAAATCTGGGCGCCATCGCGCTTCATCATGGAGAGCCTGGAGAAGGTGTGTTCCAAGCCGATCTACCACATGCCTTTGTCGTGCCAGGTTTCCCTGAGCGGCTTCATGGGGCGGCGCTACTTCGGCATTCCCGAAGCAGACTACACCTTCCTGTTCTTCTATGATTTGCGCTCTTTCTCGACGCGCAAGAATCCGGCCGGCGTACTGCGCGCCTTCCGCAGCCTGCTGGCCAAGCGCCCGTACTCCAAGGCGCACCTGGTCATCAAGGTAAACGGCGTCGAGACCAACCCGGCCGCGTTTGCCGCGTTGCAGAAGGAAGTGGCCAACCTGCATAACGGTGTCACCCTGATCCAGCGCGTGATGACCGGCAATGAAATCAAGAACCTGGTGCGCTGCTGCGATTGCTTCCTGTCGCTGCATCGCTCCGAAGGCTATGGCTTCGGCTGTGCCGAGGCGATGGCGCTGGGCCGGCCAGTCATCGCCACCGCTTACTCCGGCAATATGGATTTCATGGCGCCGGACGCATCGCTCGGCGTGGATTACAAGCTGATTCCGGTGCTGGAAGGCGAATATCCGCACCACGAAAACCAGGTCTGGGCCGATCCCGATTACGACCAGGCGGTCAGCTTCATGATCGACATGCTGGACTCGCCGGAGAAGGGCCGTGCGCTGGGAGCGGTGGCGCGCCGGCATATGCAGAACCGTTTCGCTTATCGTCCGACCGGACTGAATTACGTTAATCGTTTAGACGCCATTCGCCGCAGCCTGGGCAAATGAATGCCTCCGGCGGCCACACCAGGCCGCTGGCCGACATCCCAATAAAAGAAGAAAAGATGATCAGCTACAGTCGATTCACCCTGTCGATACCAACTGTAATACTCGTTGCATTCGCCTGCTTCGTGATATTCGCCGCCGGTGTGGGTGGACCGATTTTCGGGTCCGATGAATACGTGTATTTCATCAGCGGTAAATTCAATCACCAGCTCGAAACCTTGTACCAGCTCGATCCGGGCTTGCAGCGGGTTTCGAACTTCCTGTACTTCTCGCTGGTGCATGCTTGCACCGCGCTGGTTGGCGAGCATTTCCTGACTGTCTACCGCATCGTCCACGCCATTGAATTCGTGGCTGCGGTATGCCTGGTGTGCAGCGCGGTGCGTCCGCTGCTGGGTCAGCGGCGCATGCTGTTGAGCGTGGTTTGCTGCCTGATGTTCCCCGCGCACATCTATCTCTACGCGGTCATGCCGGAAGTGGACCTGATGCTGCTGGCTGCCATCCTGGGCTTTAGCCTGGTGCGCATCTATCCCGCACGATCGCTTTGCGCCAGCGCGTTCGCCGGCGCGGCGCTCGGTGCGGCCATCCTGATCAAACCGCATGCGATAGCACTGTTGCTCGCTGCTGTGGCGGCGCAAGGCCTGATGTGGATGACCGGTGTCGGACCGCGCCGGCTGTCGGCCGTGGTGGGCAACTGCCTGCTCATGCTGGCTTCGACCTATGTCACGCTGATTGTCCTTGCCTTTGCAGCCACCGGAAACTGGTCGCTCGACCCGACCGTGGCGCTGGGCTTGAAATTCTATGGCAAGTACCTGGATAATTCGGCAGTCCAAGTCTCGCTGCTTAGCAAAGTCATCAGCGCCTTGCACTATTTGCTCGCTAACCTGGTCGTGGTCGCCCTGGTTTTCGCGCCGGCGCTGGCATGGTCCGCCGGCCATTTGCTGCGACACCTGCGTGAAAGGCACAGCGATGCGCCGCTGGAAACGGCATTGGCGAGCTTCGTCCTCGCCATGCTGGCTTCCCACCTTGCCATGACCGCCTGGTTTACTGCCGGCGCCGCCGCAATCAACGAGGGCGAGGCCATGCGCTTGCACGGCCGCTACCTCAGCGCCGCGCTGATCTGGCTGCCGCCCGTGTATCTCTTCGCGCTGACGCAATGGTCGCCGCGCTTGCGGAAACTGTGCAACGCTGTGCTGGCCGGAGCAGTATTGCTGCTGTTGTTGCTGGTGGTGCCAAAATTCAAGATCTACCCCTGGGATCACCCCTTGCTGATGGCGTTCTTCAATCCGAAGAACTGGTATCAATGGACGCACGGTGGCGCGCTGCCATATCTCGGCATGGTAGTGACTGCCGCCGTGATCGCCGGTTTGCTGTTGTCGGTCTATAAGCGCGAGTGGCAATCCCGGATCCTGATCGCGCAGCTGCTGCTGATCCTGGGGGCGGGCCTCCTGCAGAATTACTCCTGGCTGTGGGTCCACCTGTCCGGTACCCGGGAAGCCAGCCAGGGCGGTCAGACCCTGGGCATGCTGTTGGGCGATAAGCAAATGGGCCGCGGCGTGCTGGTGACCGAAGAGCGTTATGGCCGTGCTTCCTATCTGTTGTTTGGGCTGGCTAATGCGCCTAAAGTCATTGCGCGTCCCGCGGGGGAGGTCGTGACTTCGCAGGATGTTGCCGGTGCCAATTGGGTCATCATCGACGGCAACTACAAGCTTCAGTTTGACTACAAGGCGTCGATGACGTTCAAGCAGCTGCGCCTGATTACGCTGCGCGGCTCTCCGGTGGCGGTCGTGCCGCACGCTGTCGAAGCAGCGCGTCTCGCTGCACCGAAGACGGTCATGGCCGAAGGCGAGGCATTGAGCCTGACACTAACCCAGTCCCCTGATAATGGCGTGCTGCTGACTGGCTTTAACGAACAGGAGGATTGGGGCGCGTGGACCAGCGAGCCCAAGGCGGAGGTTGTCTTGCCGCGCCTGCTCGAAGGTAAACTGCGCCTCACCCTGTTCGGCTGGAGCCTCCCGGAAAACCTGGGCGCGCCAATGCAATTGAAGGCTGGCGACAAGACCTACCCCTTGGCCCTGACAGGCGCCCCCCAGGACATCGTCCTGGAGGTCAGCCTAGCCAAGCCAACTGATCGTTTGGCCTTTGAATCCGGTGTGTTCAAGCCAGCCAATTCGGCCCGCACCCTCGGCGTAGCAATTGGCAGGATCAATATCGAACGGCTGAAGAAGTGACTTTTGTCGAAGAAAACTATGAAACGAATGTTTAGCGAGTCCAAACAAATCGCAGTGGTGATCCCTTGCTACAAGGTGACCAATCACGTCTTGGGAGTGATCGCCGCGATCGGTCCCGAGGTATGGCGTATATATGCGGTGGACGACAAATGCCCTGACGGCTCGGGCGACTTCATCGAGAAGAACAATGTCGATCCGCGCGTCGTGGTGCTGCGCAATGAAGTCAACCAGGGCGTGGGCGGCGCGGTGATGCACGGCTACCGCCAGGCGATTGCCGATGGCGCTGGCGTGATCGTCAAGATCGACGGTGATGGCCAGATGGATCCGTCCCTGGTCCCGGATTTCGTGGGTCCGATCCTGCGCGGCGAAGCCGACTACACCAAGGGCAATCGCTTCTACGATCTCGAGGAAATCCGCTCGATGCCGGCGATCCGGCTGTTCGGCAATGCCGTGCTGTCGTTCATGACCAAGATTTCGTCGGGTTATTGGGATCTGTTCGATCCGACCAACGGCTATACCGCAATCCACGTGGATGTGGCCAGCCACCTGCCATTCGAGAAGATCAGCAAACGCTATTTCTTCGAGACCGACATCCTGTTCCGCCTGAATACCTTGCGTGCGGTGGTGCAGGACGTGCCAATGGATGCCAGCTATGGCGATGAGGTCAGCAACCTGAAGATCTCCAAGATCGTTGGCGAGTTCCTGGCCAAGCATATCCGCAACTTCAGCAAACGCATTTTCTACAATTACTATTTGCGCGACCTGTCGATCGCTTCGGTCGAGTTGCCGCTCGGTTTGTTGCTGCTGGGCTTTGGCTCCATATATGGCTTGAGCCACTGGCTGTCCTCGGCGCGCGAAGGCACGCTGACCCCGGCCGGCACCGTCATGCTGTCGGCCTTGCCGGTCCTGATGGGCGTGCAACTGATCCTGGCCTTCCTGGCCTTTGACATCAGCTCGGTGCCGAAAACGCCGTGGCACCGTCGCGGCCGCGGCGCTGCGCTGAAACGAGACAAGACATGAATATGACCATGGCGCGCCTGCGCCATTTCTCCGTCTACGTCGGTGGCGGCGTGCTGTCGGCGGTGGTCGACATTGGCGTGCTGAAAGCCTTGCTGGTGGCTGGCTGTACTGCGGCGCTGGCTGTTGCGGGCGGCTTCATGGCAGGCCTGATGGTGAACTACCTATTCCATCAGAACCTGACGTTCAGATCGACGCCATCGCTGTGGAAGATGAGTCGTTTCCTGATTGTGGTAGCCATTAATTACCTGTTCACCATGGCCTGCATCTATGTTTCGGATAACATCATGGGGTTTGGCGTGATTTGGGGTAAGATTTTTTCCCTGCCACTGATTGCCGTCAACGGCTTCCTTCTCAGTAAATATTGGGTTTTCAAATGATTGCGCCGGCCGGAATGGGGGAATTCCGGTCACCGATGAAGGAAGTAAATTGTGTTCAGGCTGCCGATGATTCCCACCGTTGCTTGAGAATCATAATGGTATTGTAGGCTATAACGATGAGAAATAATTCAATAACCGCCATTGAGCACTTAGTGTACCGGCCATCGATAGATGGTTTGCGGGCGGTTGCTGTAGTAGCGGTATTGATTTCACATATCTTCCCCAAATATTTGCGCGGAGGCTTTGTAGGGGTCGATATTTTCTTCGTCATTTCCGGCTTTTTGATCGGGAAGATCATCTTTGACAAGCTCGAACGCGGTAATTTCAGCTTCTTCGACTTTTATTCACGCCGGGTCCGCCGCATCTTTCCGGTGTTGATCATCGTTCTGGCCTGCACCTATCTCGCGGGTTGGCAAGTGCTGCTGCCAGTGGAATTCGCCACGCTTGGCAAGCATATTGCTGGCGGATCATTGTTTGCATCAAACGTTGTTCTTTGGACTGAGGCCGGCTATTTCAGCACTGCGTCCGAATTTAAACCATTACTGCATTTGTGGTCGCTTGGGATTGAAGAGCAATTCTATCTGGTCTGGCCGCTGCTATTGTGGATGTTTTGGCGCAAGAAGAATTTCGTATTAGTCTCCCTGCTGCTGCTGGTTACAGCATCGTTTGCCTATAACGTCTATCTTGTCAAGAATAACCCGGTGACCGCATTCTTCCTTCCGCTGCCCCGCTTCTGGGAGCTGGGCTTGGGCAGCTTGATTGCTTTCGCATCGTCGGGGAATCGGTTTGCCGTTTTCAGTGACAACATTGGCATCGGTAGCGTGATCAGGAAACATAAGACGACTATCTTGCAGCTGACTGCGGCGGCCGGCCTGACTTTGATCCTGTGCGCGATTTTCCTGACCGACCCGGGGAAAAGATTCCCTGGTTATTGGGCCTTATTGCCGACAGCTGGCGCGGCATGCATCATCATTGGCGGCGAAAATACACTAATCAACAGTAAGATTTTCGCCAGCCGACCGTTTGTGTTGGTCGGCCTGATCAGTTACCCCCTGTATCTCTGGCATTGGCCAATCATCTCGTATTACAACATTGTTCATCCGTCCGTTTCGCCAGCAAGTGATCTCATGATCCGAGTGGGAATCATAGGGGCCAGCATCGCCTTGGCGTGGTTGAGCTACAGCGCTATCGAAAAGAAGCTGAAGGGTTTCACGCGGGAAGTACTGAAGTTTTGGATCTTGCTCTCTGCGATGTGCGTGCTGGGCGTGGTTGGCGCAACCACCTTGTACAAAGGCGGTTTTGTTTCTCGCTTCCCTGCTCAAGTTTCTGATCTGCTTCAAGTGCGGAACGTTTATGAACACTTCCACTTCGCAGAAATCATTCGGGACGGGCAATGCCATAGTAATCCGGTGGAAGTATCGATCGAGACGAGGATCAAGAATTGTGGGGGCGCGGCGCGACCATTGGTCTTTATCTGGGGCGACTCCTACGCGGCCTCCCTGTACCCAGGCTTGGCCAAACTGGCAGCGACCAAGCCGTTCGGCATTGCACAATTTACTGCGGGCAACGCACCGCCGTTCTTCTTGAGCGACAAGATTGCGGCGAACAATAAGAGCCTGGAAGCGGCGAACTCCGAAGCACTCGAGGCAGCAAGGATTCTGCAACCCGAAGTCATCGTCATCAGCTGGATGACTGGCGGCATGAACGCCTACGACACGCCACAAAAATCTATGGCTGGATTGGGTGAAACCGTTCGCAGGATTCGCAGCGCCACACCGAAGTCACGCATCGTGGTAGTGGGCCCTCTTCCCGAATGGAACAGGACCCTGCTTAACAGCATGATCGGCTACTCCCAAACGGCGCCAATGCATGCGCTGGCGCCTGAATATATGAGTTTTGGTTTACGCACTGAAACGCCCAAATGGGATGAGCATTTCAAGACTGAGATGCCCAAGATTGGAGTCAGCTACATTTCGGCGCTGGATGTCATGTGCAATACGCAAGGATGCTTGACGCAGGTCGGCCCTACTACGAATGACCTGACGGCTGTTGATTCGGGACACCTTACCAAGCCGAGTTCTGAATATTTTGTGGACCGGATCGGTGCCAGAATATTTTCAGACTAAGGCGAGCTAAGGCGGATAATTTTTATAGTATTTATTGGATATATTAAGATGAACAACGTTGATAAGAAGGCCTTGATCACTGGAATTACCGGCCAGGACGGCGCCTATCTGGCGCAGCTGCTGCTGGAAAAAGGCTATGAAGTAACCGGCACCTACCGCCGTACCAGCTCGGTGAATTTCTGGCGTATCGCGGAACTGGGCATCGAAAGCCATCCGAAACTGAAGCTGGTTGAATACGATCTGACCGACCTGGGTTCCAGCATCCGCCTGCTGCAAGCCGGCAATTTCGACGAGATCTACAACCTGGCGGCGCAAAGCTTCGTGGGCGTGTCCTTCGACCAGCCGGTCACGACTGCCGGCATCACCGGCATTGGCCCAGTGCACCTGCTGGAAGCGATCCGCATCGTGAACCCGAAAATCCGCTTCTACCAGGCGTCGACTTCGGAAATGTTCGGCAAGGTGCAGGCTATCCCGCAGGTTGAAGACACCCCGTTTTACCCGCGCAGCCCATACGGCGTTGCCAAGCTGTACGCGCACTGGATGACCGTGAACTATCGCGAGTCGTATGGCATCTTCGGTTCCAGCGGCATCCTGTTCAACCACGAGTCGCCGCTGCGCGGCCGTGAGTTTGTCACCCGCAAGATCACCGACTCGGTCGCCAAGATCAAGCTGGGCCAGCTGAATGTGCTCGAGCTGGGCAATATGGACGCCAAGCGCGACTGGGGCTTCGCCAAGGAATACGTGGAAGGCATGTGGCGCATGTTGCAGGCCAGCCAGCCAGACACCTTCGTGCTGGCGACCAACCGCACCGAAACCGTACGCGATTTCGTTTCTCTGGCGTTCAAGGCGATCGATGTGCAGATCGAATGGAAGGGCGAGGCCGAGAACGAAGTTGGTCGTTGCTCCGCCACCGGCAAAGAACTGGTGCGCGTCAACCCGCGCTTCTACCGTCCCGCCGAAGTCGAGCTGCTGATCGGCGACCCTGCCAAGGCGACCCGCGAACTGGGCTGGAAACCGCAGACTACGCTGGAAGAGCTGTGCCAGATGATGGTCGAGGCAGACCTGCGCCGCAACGCCACTGGCTTCTCGTTCTGAGTTGAACGGCATGAAACGCGCACTGATTACGGGCATTCACGGATTTACCGGCCACTATCTCGCGCAATCATTGCGCGCCGCAGGCTACCGCGTGTTCGGTACCGCCTTGTCGCCAAGCCCTGAAGAGCAGGACGTGATTGCGGTCGATCTCGGCGACCGCGAGGCGGTGCTGCGCATGGTCGAAAATGTACAGCCGGATGTCGTGCTGCACCTGGCAGCGATTGCGTTTGTCGCGCATTCGGACATCGAGGCGATGTATCGCGTCAACCTGATGGGTACCCGCAACTTGCTGGAGGCATTGGCTGGGCTGGCCAACAAGCCTTCAGCCGTGCTGCTGGCTTCGAGCGCCAATATCTACGGCAATACCGATGTGGAGCCGATCAGCGAAGCGGTGGCGCCGGCGCCCGCGAATGATTACGCGGTCAGCAAATTGTCGATGGAATACATGGCACGCCTGTGGATGGATCGCTTACCGATTACGATCGTGCGGCCGTTCAACTATACCGGTGTTGGGCAGCATGAGAATTTCCTGTTGCCGAAAATCGTCTCGCACTTCAGGCGTGGCGCGCGCGATATCGAACTTGGCAACCTGCATGTGTGGCGCGATTTCTCGGACGTGCGCATGGTGGTGGACAGTTACTCCAAGCTGGTGGAAGCAGGCAGCCAGATTGCTGGCGAGACCTATAACGTTTGTTCTGGAGTTGGACATTCGCTAGGCGAAGTGCTCGATATGATGGCGGAGATAGCCGGCTATCGAATCAATGTTTCTGTCAATCCGGCCTTCGTACGCAGCAACGAAGTCACCCGGCTGGTGGGGAGCAATCTCAAATTGCAGGCGGCGATTGGACCACTGGCGCAACGGCCACTGGCAGAGACTTTGCGCTGGATGTACGAAGGCTGAGGCGCTGATACTGAAAATACGGGGCAGCCGAGGCTCGGCGGCTGTCCATGAAGGGCTGGTGCCCCGCTTGCAATTCCGCTTCCGGCCTCGAACTCACATAAAAAATGACAGCACCAAATGTTCACCCTAAATATCGGCCTGATATTGATGGGCTACGCGCTCTTGCGATTATTTCCGTAGTTGTATTCCATGCAGTGCCAGGCTGGGCGTCAGGGGGCTTTGTCGGGGTGGATGTTTTCTTTGTTATCTCCGGATATCTTATATCGTTGATCGTTTTTAAGAGTCTGGAAAACAATGAGTTCTCGCTTGCCGAATTTTACTCGCACCGGGTAAGGCGGATTTTTCCGGCGCTCGTGCTGGTTGTGAGTACGGCCTATGCCGCCGGCTGGTTTATCTTATTGTCTGAAGAATTCAAGCAGCTCGGAAAACATATTGCGGCAGGCATGGGGTTTGCCGAGAACCTCATACTGTGGAAAGAAGCTGGCTATTTCGACGTTAAAACTGAACTGAAGCCGCTCATGCATTTGTGGTCGCTGGCAGTTGAGGAGCAGTTTTACCTTATTTATCCTTTTCTGGTCTGGATCTTATGGAAGATCAGGTTTAACGTGCTGGTCAGCATTGTGTTGCTTGGAATTGTCTCTTTTGGCCTGAATGCCAAAGGGGTGCATGAAGATGCAGTAAAGACATTCTTCGCGCCACACATGCGCTTCTGGGAACTGATGGTGGGTGCGGCGATTGCCTATGTAAATGGCTTCAAGGTGCAATGGCGGTCATTTGCCAACCGGCCATTAGTGGCCGACGTGTTGGCCGCCGCCGGACTGTTACTGGTGGGCGTTTCCATTGCTGCCTATGACCGAACGGTGCCATATCCAGGTGTGCATGCCCTCGCTCCAGTGTTTGGCGCCGCACTTCTCATCTTTGCTGGCCCACAAGCCTGGCTGAATCGCAATGTATTATCGTCCCGCGTCCTGGTCTGGGTTGGGCTGATCAGTTATCCCCTCTATCTGTGGCACTGGGTTCTGCTCGCGTTTCTTCGCATTATCCAGGGCGAGGAGGCGAGTCAGGCGGCACGCCTGGCAGCGGTCGCTTTATCGATACTGCTGTCATGGTTGACCTACCAGATCATCGAACGTCCCCTCAGATTTGGCGGGCAGCGCAGGGCGAAGACCGCTGTGCTGTTAATGCTTGCGCTTGTACTGGGATTAATCGGTTACGGGACTTACCTGAAAGATGGCTTAACTTTCAGGAGGGACGCCCAATTCCAGAACAGTCGGGACGGAGATACCGGACACCTGGAGTACCACAAATATATTGCGGAAAAGTACTTCCTGTGCACTCCCGGCGAGGTTGCGGCTGAAGCCCTCAAATGGGATATTTATACCCGCTGCATGCAATCCAAACCTGCCGATAAGATTGATGTTGCTCTTATCGGCGACAGTCATGCGGAACATCTCTTCATCGGTATGGCTGAGGCTTTGCCCGAGAAGAATGTCGTCTTTTATATCAAGGGCAGCCTTCCTTTCCTGGGGAATCCGGAGTTCAAGAACATTTATCGGACCGTTATTGAAAGCCCCAGCATCAAGACTGTCATACTGACGATGCACTGGGTGGCCAGATATTCAGAGGTTCCTAAAGAATCAGCATTGGACGTGGAACTGATCAAGGCGGTGGACGCACTCTCGGCTGCAGGTAAGACTGTCTATATTACGGACGATGTGCCGGTATTCCCATTTGATCCGGAAAAGTGTAAAGGAAGCCGTCGTTTCTCGAATAACAGTATCTGTAAGATGCCGCGGGCGACTGCAAAATCCCAAGAAGACGTATATTACGCTGCCCTGAGGAAGGTCGTCGGCGCTCGACCCGCTGTAAAGATTTTGCCGCTAGCCAAATACATTTGCGATGAGGCGAATTGCAGCATGACAAAAGACGACTCTGTTTTATATCGCGATCACAATCATCTCAATATTATTGGATCTACTTTGGTTGGCCGGAAGCTCGTGGAGGACAATTTCCAATTATTCAAGGTACCTGTAACTGAAACGCCAGGTGGGCGGTGACATCCGGACAAGCCAGCCCCTCGCCGCAAACGTTGCGCTCAATGCCGGTGTTGTGAAAAATGCGAAACGAAGGCGGCGAGCTGCCAAACCTGGGGGCAGCGTTTACCTGCTGTCTCTTAGACGATACAATAGTTTCGTTTATGGCATCAATCGTCGAGTGATGCTGCAAGGTTGCGATATCACGAGTGTTTCAATACCAAATTACTATAAATCACCAAATGAATTTATTTAGAAGTAAGCTAACATTTCTGTTTCTAATCCTTTTATCTATTTCATTTGGGATCTGCCTTTATCCTGAGAATCCAGCGCGACTGCTCACCAAACTTGACCCGACCACCTTGCTGGGCAGCGAAAAAAGCAAAGTTGCTGTTACAGATGTAGCGCATCAGCTTCGACAGCTCCGGCAATCCGTAACGGGTCCCGAAGCGTATTTCTACCGCAATTGGACGCCGGAAGCAGGAATGGGGCCGTTGAAGATACAGTCCAGTGTTTTCATTCCATCCAAGTACATGTCTGTGATTGTCACAGGCTCGACACGAACGGTACAAGGACTTGTGCGAACCTATATCCAGTGTGAAAGAAATGGGGCTCGCTTAGAGGTTTTCAATGGCAGCGTGAACTCGAATATCTCGGAAGCGATTGTTTCGACTCCCAAAAGCTGGTGTTCCGAAGGTGCCCGGTTAATATTGGAAACTTCTGAAACGCTGTCGTATGTAGGGATTGGAAGTGTTTATAAGATTTCCCCAATTTCTTACTGGAAATTGAGTTTTCTGGGGCAGTTTCCGTATTATTTTACCACACTGCTTGTTCTTTCATTTTTGATGTTTGCGGGTGCCGCCGCTGCCCTTCGTTATCGTGGGGGGGATGACCCATTGCCCGTAGCATTTGTTTCGTTGGGTATTGCATCATTGGGGGTGTTTTACCTGCCAATGATTCTCAGTGAGGAATTGCGGCGGTTCAGTCCGATTCTGGTCATTTCCTTCTTCATTTTCCTGTTTATGGTCGCCGGCGCTCAAGCCAGGAAAGCGGCCGCTGAAAGGCTTCTGCCTTACTTTAAAGTCTGGTCATTGATTAGCTTGGTTTGTTTTGCAATTTTATGCCTTGCTTATAATGGACTCGGACATTGGGAGCCAAATTATCGCTTTTGGCCTGCAGCATGGTCATCTGATGCGGAACTGCCTTGGCTGTTTGCCGAAGCAATTCGAAATGAGTGGAATTTGCGTGAGCTTTTTGGCGGGCAATGGATGCCTACCGACAGGCCGCCACTTATGACCGGAGCGTTGTTGTTGTTGGCTGATGTCTTTGGGCAGCTTCAGCTCAATAATGACGGCAACTACCTTCGAGGCACTGCCTTCAACGTGGCCTCAGTAGCGCTCAACACTTTGTGGGCACCGGCCATCTGGTGGTTGCTGAGCAAGTTGGCAGCCTTCTTGAATAAGAAGCAATTTGCTGGAGTATTGTTGTTTATTGCGTGTACTCCATTTGTCCTGTTCAATTCTGTCTACGGCTGGCCAAAGGCGTTTGGTGCTGCATTTGCAATGGTGGCATTCGGTTTGGTTTGGCAATTGCGTCCAGCCACATCAATCAAAATGACTAAGGATTCAGCCCTGATCCTGTTCCCGATTGTCTGTGCACTGTCGATGCTGGCACATATGTCTGGTGCCATATTCATCGCGCCTTTAGGCGTTCTCTATTTGCTATGGTGTATCCGGGGCGAAAATCTCAAGAAAATCGCCATCGGCGGCAGCATTGCACTGTCATTACTGGCAAGCTGGAGTATTTACAAATACCTCATACTGCCAAGCTCTGACCCGGTGACGAAATACGCCTTGACGGGGAGTTTCGGGTTCGGAAGCCAGTCTTCTACCTGGGACATGTTGCTCAATTGTTATCGAGCAATTAATATTCAGCAATGGCTTGAAGTTAAAAAGATCATGTTTGCACAAGCGTTTTATCCGGTCGATCATATGATCACCAACGTCCTTGTGAATGCTGATTATGGCGCAAATTCGATCGACAAACTAAGGGCATTGGATTTCATGTTTCTGTCGGTGGGCAATTCTGGAATTCTGGTCTGTTGTGCCGCGTCTGTTATTTGGCTGGTAATCAGCAGGACTCGGCGTGGCCGGGATGACGCTGTGGAACACCTGAAACCATTTTCTGCATTACTGCTTACATCGATACTGACCTGGCTGGTAATCGTAATGCTGTTCATTGCACCTACAATCCTGCATCACTGGCCACAGGCCGCCGTGTTCGGGCTGGCATTGGGGGGCAGCGTAATAACCCAATATCGTTTCCCGAAGTTTTACAAAGCTTTATTGCTGGTATTGCTTACTTACGCGGGAACAGTCTGGATTATTTCTCCACTGCAGCACGCATTGACTATTGATATGAGCGCCGCCATTTTCCTGATTATGCTTTTAGGTGCGGCTTTCATTTATCGGGAAGGCCCCCAGCCTTCCGAAGGACACGCCGATTCAAACGCGGATGTCGACGCTGAGCGTGGGCGCAAAGCCCAAGGCCTGCGTGCAGTGGCGGGCTTGACTAGCCGGCGTTGACCTGATGCCGAGCGGCCAATTGGGCACCGGGTTCGTTCACGAACCTGGTGCATCGTAGAGGGTGTTATTTAACTGCGGCTGTAGACGTCTTCAAGGCGGACGATATCGTCCTCGCCAAGATAGCTGCCGGATTGAACCTCAATCAGGTGCAAAGGCAGCTTGCCAGGATTCTCGAGGCGATGGACCATGCCAATCGGGATGTAAGTCGATTCGTTTTCAGTCAGCAGAATCTCCTTATCGCCGCAGGTCACCAGTGCGGTACCGGATACCACCACCCAGTGCTCGGCGCGGTGGTGGTGCATCTGCAGGGACAGCTTGCCGCCAGGGTTGACGGTAATGCGTTTGACCTGGAAGCGCTCGCCGATATCGATGCCTTCGTAGTAGCCCCATGGGCGGTACATCTTGGTATGGTGCAGGTGTTCGGTGCGGCCCTTGGTTTTCAGGTGATCGACAACCTGCTTCACGCGCTGGACTTGGTCCTTGTGCGCCACCAGCACTGCGTCGGCCGTTTCCACGATGACGAGATCCTGGACGCCGATAGCCGCAACGATGCGCCCTTCGGCGCGCACCAGGCAGTTGCTGACATCGTCGAGGTAGACGTCGCCACGCGTGACGTTGCGGTTGGCATCGGACTGCTGCACGTCGGCTAGGGCAGTCCATGAACCGACATCGTCCCAGCCGATGGACGCCGGTACCACCACGGCGCGCGTAGTCCGCTCCATGACGGCATAGTCGATCGAATCGGAAGGGCAGGCGGTAAAGGCCGCTTCATCCAGGCGGCAGAAGTCCAGGTCGCGGTAGCCCTTGGCCACTGCCTGTTCGCTGGACTCGGCCATGGCAGGCTGGAAGTGCGCCAGCTCCTTCAGGTAGGCGTCGGCGCGGAACAGGAACATGCCGCTATTCCAGAAGAAGTTGCCGGCATCGACAAAGCCCTGCGCGGTTTCGCGGTTCGGCTTTTCGACGAAGCGGGCGACCTTGAAGCATCCATCCGTCATCAAGGGCTCGCCGCTCTGGATATAGCCGTAGCCGGTTTCAGGCGCGTTTGGCACGATGCCGAAGGTGGCCAATGCGCCGCTTGCGACCTGGGTGGCGGCGCGCTGGACTGCGGCATGAAAGGCATCCACATCCTTGATCACGTGGTCGGCCGGCAGTACCAGCATGACCGCTTCGGGGTCGATCGCTGCCAGGTAATGGGCGGCCGCCGCCACGGCGGGCGCCGTGTTGCGTCCGACCGGTTCCAGCAGGATGCCCAGCGGATTAACGCCGATTTCGCGCAACTGCTCGGCAACCAGGAAACGGTGCTCATTGCCGCAAACCACCAGCGGCGCCATCATGCCGTCGCGGCCCGTCAGGCGCAGTGCGGTCTCCTGCAACATTGTCTTATCCGTCACCAAGGGCAGCAATTGCTTGGGCAATGCCGCGCGCGACAAGGGCCATAAGCGGGTACCGGCGCCGCCGGACAAGATGATCGGATAAATTTTCATGCTAATCGTTCTCGGTTGAAGACTAAGCTGCGGAGTTTACAACATTTTCCAGCGGGCGGAAGCGCCCGCCGCGCCGGCCGGCGGCCTGTGCCGGAGGTCCGGCTGCGCATATTGGTATGTTAGAATGTTCATTTAATTGCAAGCAAAAGTCCGTCTGCCTGATGGTGCTGGCCGCATGGATAATTCACGGTCGGCGCCCCTGCGTTGAGCGGGGCCCGCACATGCGAATTGCCCGGCGGTTCCGACGCCCCTGATTCTGCTCCCGCGCGGTGTTACGGAATAAAGGCAGTCCCAAACCAATTCTTTGTAAGCTGGAGAGCGCATGTCCACGCCATATTGGATGCCGCGACCATGAATTCGTTGCCGCTGATTATCGATCTCGATGGCACCCTGATTCACACCGACATGCTGCACGAGTCAGCGATCAGGACTTTCCGCGACAAGCCCGCGGAAGTATTGCGCATTCCGTTCTTGCTTGCCCGTGGGAAAGCGGTGCTGAAGCGCCGCCTGGCCCAGCATGGTGGATTTGACGCTACCTCGTTGCCCTACAACACGGCACTGCTGGACTGGCTGCGCCAGCAGCGCAGCGATGGCCGCAAGCTGATCCTGTGCACCGCTTCCGACCAGTCCATCGCCAACGCCATTGCTGCCCACCTGGGCGTGTTCGACGAGGTAATGGCCAGCGACGGCGTGGTTAACCTGGCCGGGAAGAATAAGGCCGCCGCGCTGGTCGAGCGCTTTGGCCAGGCCGGTTACGACTATGCGGGCAATTCGCAGGCTGACCTGCCGGTGTGGCGCAGCGCGCGCCGCGCCGTGGTGGTCAACGCGCCGCCCGACCTTGCCCGGCGCGCAGCGGACTGCTGCGAGGTGGAGCGTTCCTTCGCGGCGCCCGGCGCCGGCTTCAGTGCCTGGCGCCGTGTGCTGCGCGTGCACCAGTGGCTGAAGAACCTGCTGCTGTTCGTGCCCTTGTTAGCGGCGCATGAGTTCACCGACCCGGCGCACTGGTTGCCGCTGGTGCTGGCCTTTATTGCGTTCAGCCTGTGCGCCTCCTCGGTGTATATCGCCAACGACCTGCTGGATCTGGAAAGCGACCGCCAGCATCCGCGCAAGCGCCACCGCCCGTTTGCCAGCGGGCAGGTGCCGGCCTGGCAGGGCGTGCTTTGTGCCCCATTGCTGCTGCTAGCGAGCGCGCTCGTCGCCTGGCAGGTGGGCGGCAGTTTCTTCTTCTGGCTGGCAGGATATTTCCTGGTGACCTGTGCCTACTCCTGGCTCCTTAAACGCCTGATGCTGGTCGACTGCCTGGCGCTGGCGATGCTGTACACGCTGCGCATTGTGGCTGGCGCGGCAGCGCTGGCCATGCCGCTGTCGTTCTGGCTGCTGGCGTTCTCGGTCTTCCTGTTCCTCTCGCTGGCCTTCGTCAAACGCTACGCCGAATTGCAGGTGCAAATCCTGAACGGCAAGAAAAAGGCGCATGGCCGCGGCTATTACACGACGGACGCACCGCTGATCCAGATGCTGGGCATCAGTTCGGGCTATGCGGCGGTGGTGGTGCTGGCCTTGTACCTGAACAGTGAGTCCGTGCTGATGTTGTACAGCTCGCCGGAGTTCATGTGGGGCGCCGTGCCAGTCATGCTGTTCTGGGTCAGCTGGATGTGGATGCAGGCGCACCGCGGCAATATGCACGACGACCCGCTGGTGTATGCGGTGAAGGATAAGGCCAGTTTGTTTGCCGGTGCCTGCTTCGCGCTGGTGCTGGCGGCAGGCTCGGCGGGATGGCCGTGGTAATGGTGTCCTCCTGGGGACGGCTGGGCCAGTGGGAGCACCAGGTGCGGGCCCTGGCCGGGCGCGCGCAGCTGGGGCGCCAGCTGCAGTGCGCGGTGCCAGGGCTGGCGCACGGCATGGGGCGCAGCTACGGCGACGTCTGCCTCAATCCCGGCGGCGTGCTGTGGCGCACCAGCGGCCTCGACCACTTCATCAGCTTTGACCACGATAGCGGCTTGCTGCATTGCGAAGCCGGCGTCCTCCTGCGCGATATCCAGCGCCTGGCGATTCCGCGCGGCTGGATGTTGCCGGTCACACCCGGTACCCAGATGGTGACGGTTGGCGGCGCCATCGCCAACGACGTGCACGGCAAAAACCATCACGCGCTGGGCTCCTTCGGCGACCATGTGCGCCGTATCGAATTATGGCGCACCGATGGCAGCCGCATTGCGTGCGGGCCGGACGAAAACCAGTCCTGGTTTGCCGCCACGGTCGGCGGCCTCGGCCTGACCGGCGTGATCGGCACTGCCGAGATCCAGTTGCGCCGGGTAGCCGGCCCCTGGCTGGAAACGGAAACCCTGCCGTATTCCAGCCTCGACGAATTCTTCCGGCTGGCCGATGCTTCCGAGGCCGGCTGGGAGCACACGGTGTCGTGGATCGACTGCCTGTCCGGCAACGGACGCGGCATCTTCCTGCGCGCTAACCACTGCGCCATCGAAGACCGCGCTGCGCCGCGTGCGCGTACCCGCACCATGCCGTTCGTGCCGCCGGTGTCGCTGGTCAACGGTCTGTCGCTGGCACCGTTCAACTTTGCCTATTTCAACCTGCAAAAGAGCCGCGCTGGCAAAGGCGTGGCGCATTACGAGAGCTATTTCTATCCTCTCGATAATTTGCAGGAGTGGAACCGCATGTATGGCCCTAAGGGCTTTTACCAATACCAGAGCGTGGTGCCGCGCGCTGCCGGACGGGCTGCGGTGCAGGCCATGCTGCAGGCGATCGGCGACAGCGGCGAGGGCTCCTTCCTGGCCGTGCTGAAGACCTTTGGCGAACGCCAGGCGCTTGGCATGTTGAGCTTTCCGCAGCCGGGCGTGACCCTGGCGCTGGATTTCCCGAACCGCGGCGAGCGTACGCTGCGCCTGTTTGAGCGGCTCGATGCCATCGTCGCCGAAGCCGGCGGCCGCATTTACATGGCCAAGGATGCCCGCATGCCGCGCGCACTGTTCGAGGCCGGTTATCCGCGCCTCGCCGAATTTTTGCAATTCCGCGACCCGGGCATCAGTTCCGCGATGTCGCGCCGCTTGATGGGGAATTAAGTGTCTGAAAATAGAAAGAGCATCGTAATCGTTGGCGCCACCTCGGCGATGGCCGAGCATTGCGCCCGCCTGTGGCTGGCTGGCCAGGCGCTTGACCTGACCCTGGTTGGCCGCAACCGTGAGAAAACGGAAGCCGTGGCGGCCGACCTGCGCGTACGCAGCCCGCAATCCGCCATCAAGGTCGTGGAAGCGAACTTCAGCGATCCGCAACAGATTCGCGCCACGGTGGATAGCATCGCAGCGGGCGGCCTGCCGGACATTGTGCTGATTGCGCACGGCTCGCTGCCTGACCAGCAGGCCTGCCAGGACGACCTGGCGCTGGCAGCTGAGGCGATGCAAGTGAACGGTATTTCGCCGGCCCTGTTTGCCGAAGCATTCGCCGGTCACATGCAGCGCGCCAAGCGCGGCACCCTGACCATCATCGGTTCGGTGGCGGGGGAACGCGGGCGCAAATCGAACTACGTCTACGGCGCCGCCAAGGGGCTGGTGACGCGCTACGCGGAAGGCTTGCAGCACCGCCTGGCGGGCAGCGGGGTCAAGGTGGTGCTGGTCAAGCCTGGGCCGACCGCCACGCCGATGACGGCGCACATGCCGCAACGGGGCATGGCCAGCGTGGAATCGGTTGCGGCGCAGATCGTTGCGGCCACGGCCAAGGGCCAGCCGGTCCTGTATACGCCAGGAAAATGGGCACTGATCATGCTGGTGATTGCCAATTTGCCGCGCGCTATTTTCAACCGGATGGATATATGAGCAGCAGCGCCGCGCCGCTGCGCACCACCGCGCCGCGCCAGTTCTTCGCATGCGTGGCGGCGCTGATGGTCGCGCTGGCGCTGTTCGGGGCGTCCCGCAATTACTCGCCGGTGCCGTTCTGGGACATGTGGGGGCCCTACCTGCAGCTGCTGGACATGGCAGCCGGCGGCGATTGGCATGTCTGGTGGGCGCAGCACAATGAACACCGCATCGTGCTGGCACGCCTGCTGTTCTGGGCCGACCTGCGCTGGTTCGACGGCGCCGGCTGGTTCCTGATCGCAGCCAATTGCACCTTGGTGCTGATGGCCGGTCTGCTGTTCTGGCGTATCCTGTGCGAGGTCGAGGTGGCGCCCGAGCGGGCCGCCGACAAGCAGGCGCTGGCCCTGTTCATTGCCGGCGCGCTGTGCTTCTGGAGCCAGCAGGAGAACCTGACCTGGGGCTTCCAGAGCCAGTTCATCCTCGCCCAGCTGGTGCCGCTCGCCGCCCTGTACGCGCTATACCGCTCGATCCAGGACGGGGCAGGGACATTCGTCCTGGCCTGCCTGCTGGGCATCCTGAGCGCCGGCACGATGGCGAACGGCGTGCTGGCCCTGCCGCTGATGACTGGCTACGCCGTGCTGACGCGCCAAGGCTGGCGGCGTGCCGGGAGCCTCGCGCTGCTCACTGCGCTGGTGCTGTTTGCCTACTTCCACGATTATTCAACGCCGGCCGGGCATAGCTCCCCGTTGCAGTCGCTGCGCGAGCATCCGCTGCAACTTACCCGTTACGTGCTCTATTACCTGGGCAGTCCTTTCCATTTTGCGTTCGGCAACAAAGGCTTGGGCCGCGTTGCGGCCACGCTGGGCGGGCTGTTCCTGATTGCCAGCGCGCTCCGCTTCGCCTGCCAATCCTGGCGCCAGCCGCGCCAATTCGCCCTGCCGCTGGCGCTGCTGTTCTTCATCGCCTACATCGTTGGCACGGCATGCGGCACGGCCGGCGGGCGCCTGATTTTCGGCCTGAGCCAGGCGCTGTCGCAGCGTTACACCACGCCAGCTTTGATGGCCTGGGCCGCCTTGCTGGTATTGTATGCGCCTGCGCTGCTGGCGCTGCAAGAGCGGCGCCGTCGCCGCGCCTGGGGCGGGCTGGTCGTGCTGGCCTTGCTGATGATGGTGTACCAGGTGCGCGCGCTGCGGCCCGATGCCGACGAACTGTTTGGCCGCACGGTTGCCGCACTGGCCGTTGAATTGCGCATCAAGGACCAGGCGGAAATCGGCCGGGTAGCGCCGAATACCGATATCGTTGCTTCCTCCGCGCTGGCGGCTGACAGGCAGCGCTCGGTGTTCGGACTGTATCCTTATCGTGGTGCACGGGCCAGCATGGGCAAGCAATTTGCGCCGATGGCGCTGCCGGCATGCAGGGGTGGCATCGAACTGGCTGAAACGGTCAAGGGCGACGAAGGCTTCCTGCGCGTGAGCGGCTGGCTGTACGAGCCCCTTGGCGATACGGTGCCCCAGGTGGTCCGCTTCCTGGATGCCGATGGCAGGCAGGTTGGCTATGCCTTGGGCGGCTGGGCCTGGAATGACGCGGCGGCTGCGCTGCACAAGGCGGCGCGCCAGTCCGGCTACCGCGGCTACCTGTCGGCCGGCCAGGCGGGACGCCTGACCTTGCGCGGCGAGGGGCCGGCCGGAGCGGCCTGTGAATTACACGTAAGTGCGCCGGCGACGCGGCCGGGCAAGATTATTGAGAAAGACAAGACATGACCAAGAAAATTCTGCTCCCGGGCGGGGCCGGGCTGGTTGGCCAGAACCTGGTGGCACGCCTGAAGGCGAAGGGCTACACGGATATCGTGGTGCTGGACAAGCACCGTCCCAACCTGGAAGTGCTGAAGCAGGTGCAACCGGACATCACGGTCGAATATGCCGACCTGGCCAGGCCGGGCGAGTGGCAGCGCCACTTCGCCGGTGCCGACGTGGTGGTGATGCTGCAAGCCCAGATCGGCGGCATCGATTACCAGGAATTCGTCGACAACAACGTCACCACCACGCGCCTGATCCTGGACGCGGTCAAGGCCAACAATGTGCCGCAGCTGGTGCATATCAGTTCCTCGGTGGTGATGTCGGTGGCCGACGATTTCTACACCAACTCCAAGAAGGAGCAGGAGAAGATGGTGCTGGAAAGCGGCATTCCATGCCCAATCCTGCGCCCGACCCTGATGTTCGGCTGGTTCGACCGCAAGCACCTGGGCTGGCTGTCGCGCTTCATGAAGAAAGTGCCGGTGTTCCCGATCCCGGGCCATGGCCGCTACATGCGCCAGCCGCTGTATGTGGGCGACTTCTGCAATGTGATCATCAGCTGCATCGAGAACAAGATCGACCACGGTATCTACAATATTTCCGGCCACGAGGAAGTCGATTACATCGATATCATCCGCCAGATCAAACGCACCACCGGCGCGCGCGCCATCATCGCCAAGATCCCGTACAAGCTGTTCTACGCCCTGATCTGGACCTGGAGCCTGTTCGACAAGAATCCACCGTTTACCACGCAGCAGCTGGCGGCCCTGAGCGCCAAGGATTCGTTCGAGGTGATCGACTGGCCGGGCATGTTCGGTGTGCCGTGCACGCCGTTTGCGAAGGCCATCGACGAGACGTTCAATCATCCGCAATACAGCAAAGTGATTCTGGAGTTTTAACACATGGGACAACGCATTGCAGTGCTGGGCGCCGGGCCAATGGGATTGGCGGTCGCCTACCAGCTGGCGCGCGACGGCCACCATCCAGTCGTGTTCGAGGCCGACGACCGGGTCGGCGGCATGGCCGCCGCCTTCGATTTCTCCGGGCTGTCGATTGAGCGCTACTACCATTTCCACTGTATTTCCGATACCGCGTTCCTGCGGGTGCTGGACGAGCTGGGCCTGCAGTCGAAAATGCACTGGGTCGCCACCAGGATGGGCTACTGGTACCAGAATCGCCTGCAGCCATGGGGCAATCCGGTCGCGCTGCTGAAGTTCCGCGGCCTGAGCTTGACCGCCAAATTCCGTTATGGCCTGCACGCCTTCCTGTCCACCAGGCGCAAGCGTGAGGACTGGCGGCCGCTCGATCACGTGGAAGCGACCGGATGGATTCGCCGCTGGGTCGGGGAAGAAGCCTGGGAAGTGCTGTGGCGCCGCCTGTTCGACTACAAATTCTACGATTACAGCAGCAACCTGTCGGCAGCCTGGATCTGGAGCCGCATCCGCCGCATCGGCACTTCGCGCGCCAGCCTGTTCGAGGAAAAGCTGGGCTATCTCGATGGCGGATCCGAAACCCTGCTCAACGCCATGCGCGACGATATCGTCAAGCACGGCGGCGAAGTGCGCCTGGGTACTCCGGCCAGCAGGGTCGTCATGGAACAGGACCAGGTGCGCGGCATTGAAGCCGGCGGCCGGTTCGAAGCCTTCGACAAGGTGGTCAGCACGATCCCGTTGCCTTACGTGCCGCGCGTGATGCCTGACTTGCCGCCTGCGCTGCTGGAAAAGTTCAAGGCGGTCAAGAACATCGCCGTCGTATGCGTGATCGCCAAGCTGCGCAAGGCCGTCACGGAGAACTTCTGGCTCAATACCAACGACCCGGACATGGATATCCCGGGCCTGGTCGAATACTCCAACCTGCGCCCGCTCGACGAGCACATCACCTATGTGCCGTTTTACATGCCGGGCGAACATCCGAAGTTTGCCGACCCGGACCAGGTATTCCTCGACAAGGTGCGCGGCTACCTGAAGAAGATCAATCCTGCGCTGCGTGACGAAGACTTCCTCGACATGCGCGCCAGCCGCTACCGCTACGCACAGCCGATCTGCGACCCGGGCTACCTGGACAAGCTGCCACCCGTGGCGCTGCCGGTGAAGGGCTTGTGGGTAGCCGACACCTCTTACTACTACCCCGAGGATCGCGGCATCTCCGAAAGTATCGACTTTGGCCGGAATATGGCGAAAATGGCGGCCCATGCTGAATAAGGAATTCCTGCGCTTTCTCATGGCCGGCGGCATCGCTGCCGGAGCCAATTTTGGCTCGCGTTTTGTGTTCAGCACCTTCCTGGACTACGCGCCGGCGGTTTTCTTTGCCTACCTGGTCGGCATGCTGGTCGCCTTTATCCTGATGCGCGGCCATGTGTTCAACGCGCAGGGCGGAGCGCTCGCTTCCCAGGCCGGCAAGTTCGTCGGCGTGAACGTGCTGGCAGTGCTCCAGACGCTGGCCATCAGTTTGTTGCTGGCCCGCTGGCTGCTGCCTTCGCTTGGCATCATCGCGCATGCGGAGGCGCTGGCGCACCTGGCTGGCGTGCTCGTGCCAGTGGTGACCAGCTATTTTGGCCATAAGTTCCTGACTTTCCGATGAGCGGGGCTGTAGCGCGCATCCGCTCCGCCCTGGGTGATCCCCGCATCATCCGGGCTGTCGTGCTGTTTGTCAGCGCCGGGGTGCTGCTCTACCTGAGCGCGATATTCTGGTTCGGCTGGCAAGATACTGCCACGGCACTGGCATCCCTGGGCCTGAACGTCTTGCTGCTGGGTGCAGTGCTGTCGTCGTCTTCTTACCTGTGGCGTTTTGGGCGCTGGGAATCTGCGCTGCGTTGCTTCGGCTACCGGGTGCCTGCATGGCGCCACCTCGCCATCTACCTGTCGGGACTCGGGTTGACCGCAACGCCGGGCAAGACGGGGGAGACTTTCCGTTCCGCCCTGTTGCTGCAGCAGGGCGTAAGGATTGCACACAGCCTTGCCGCCTTTATCGTTGACCGCGCCAGCGATGTCCTGGGGATGTGTTTGCTGGGCTTCGTGGCCGCCGGGGTGCTGGGACATGCGCTGGCCTGGGCATGGCTGCTGGCGTTTGCAGTGCTGCTGTCGGGCAGCTGCGTATTCGCCTGGTTCCTGCGGCATCCCCGCGCCGGTGCATGGTGGGGCTGGCTGGGCCGCGCCTGGCAACGCCTGCCGGTCAAGGGCGGGCAGGCGATCCTGGAGCACTGGGCCAGCGTGTGGAAGTTGCCGCGCGTTACGGCGTATTCCACCTTGGCGACGGTGGCGTATGGGACGCAGGCGCTGGTGTTTGCCTGGTTCTGCGATGCGGCAGGGACCGGGGTGCCGGTAGCCGCCTGCGTCCTGATCTTTGTGCAGGCGACCTTGTTCGGCGCAGCCAGCATGTCGCCGGGCGGGCTAGGCGCTATGGAGGCGGCCCTGGTGATTCAATTGACCGAGCACAGCGTAGACGGCAGTGTTGCCGTGTCGATTGCGATTGCCATTCGCCTGGTGACGCTCTGGCTGGGCATGGCGATTGGCGCCATGTGCCTGCTCATTTCCTCGCGTAAGGCGGCTGCCTAGCGCAGAAACAAAAACGCCACCCGAGGGTGGCGTTTTCACTTCTTATTCTTGGTGGCCCGGGGCGGAATCGAACCACCGACACAAGGATTTTCAGTCCTCTGCTCTACCAACTGAGCTACCAGGCCAAGGCGCGCAATTATAGCAGACCGGATTTCCTTTTGCCAAGCCCTCGGCCGAGCTTACAGCTTGAGCTGTTCCGGCGTATAAATATAGCGGGTGTATTTGCCGTCTCCCAGGTCACATACGCCTGCAGCCCACAAGCTGCCATCAAGCTTCTTGATAAATGAGCAGGAGCTGCCGGCCCAGGCGCCGGCAATTCCGGTAGCGACCTGGCGGAAGGAACCTCCGCTGGAACTGCCATCCCCGAACTGGCCTTGGCTGTTGCTGCCGCCTGCCCATAAAGTGCCGTCGGACTTCAGGGCCATTGCGTGATACATGCCTGCCGAAATACTGACAAAGCCGTCCCCGACCTTGGCGGGCGCACTGGCAGTCGGGGCGACGTTTCCTGACCATTGGGGTGCATTCCGCCCCCAGTTCCAAAGAGAGCCGTCTGACTTCAGTCCATACGCGGCATCGTAACTGGTGGCGATCGCGACATAGCCTTCTGCGATCTTGACCGGTTCAAAGGGATGATCCGAGATATTGCGGTTCCAGGTCCACAGCGAGCCGTCGCTCTTGAGTCCAAAGGAAGACCCTCCCGAGCCGCGCGCAATATCGGAAAACCCGGTGCTGATCCAGTGCGGCGTCGCTTCGGGGCCATAGGCGTTTGGCTGCAATTGGCTGCGCGCGCCCCAGACCCATATGCTGCCGTCCTTCTTCAGTGCTTCCGCGCTTTCGCCGCCGGTTGTGTACTCTCCTTTGACGACCACTTTGGCGAAGCCGGTGCCGATCTGTTTGGGTTCGGTATTCGGAACGAAGTTGCTGCTACCCAGGATGCCTTCGGAGTTCAACACGCCCCAGCTCCACAGCGTGCCGTCCTTCTTGATGGCCAGGGTGGCAAACGTGCTCACGGCAACATCCATGAAGTCATCGCCCACCTTGACCGGCGCGGGTTGCTGCGGGTTCCAGGTCCAGAGCGAACCATCCGATTTGATGGCAACGTAGCGCCAGGAGACATTGGCGACAAACGTTACAACTGCCTCCTGGTAGTCAACCGGGAAGCTGAGAAGTGGGGACTGGCTGCCAGCAGGCGCGTACACCGCTCCCTGCCGCAATCCAGGCTTGCCGGAAGGGGTGCAACTGAATTGCCGCTGCGTGCCGTCGCCGTTCGAAAGTTCGGTGATGTCGGCGCAGTCGGGTAGCGCGAACCTCATACCGCTCACCAGGTTCTTGCCGGTAACGCTGAAGGTGCTTGCCTTGCCGATGAAGGCACTTGCAGGCGAAACCGCGCTGACCACCGGTGCGGGAACTGCCGGCGCCGGTGGCGGGGATGGTGGCACCGGGGTGGTACCGCCACCGCCGCCACAAGCGCTCAGGGCCAGGATTGCACAGAGTGCAGCAGCGTGTTGAAATTGGCGCATTTTCGGAGGGAAAATTGCCAATAATAACAATTAATTGCATAAGGTGCAATCGCCCGCCCGGGTGTGGATGGCGTCAAGCGGACTTCGCTTGCGGCTGGGCTGGTAGGGTCATCACGGCGCGCGCTGGCGCGACTTCAGCGTGGTGCCGCTGGCGTCGAACAGCAGCACATGCTCGCCCATGCGCGGGCGGCCGTCGGCGCCGGGTGCCAGATGGGCTGGCGCTGTCGACTGGTACAGCCAGACCTCAGGTCCGCTGTCGAAGCGCCTGCTGAGCTGGGGCGGCCCGAGTGTTGCCAGTGCCGCCGAGCGGTCGCGCGGTGCGGCCGGGCTGGCCGGCGGCGGGTCGTCCATGTATTCGAAGCTCAGCAGGGTGTCGTCCGGCCACGAGCGGTCCCACACCGGCGCAAAGTAGCTGCGGTCCAATAACACCTGGCAATCGCAATAGGGCATTTCGGCCGCTGGCGGGTTGCCGGCATACAGCGCGTGGAAGGGCAGGGTAGCGCGCCGTTCGCCGGACTGGAGCGTGATGGCGAACAACGGCTTTTCGGTGAAGAACAAATAATTGCCGTGCGGGTCGTTGCATACCTTATCCGGACTGCGCAGGAATTCGTCGAGCCAGGCGAACAGGTGGGCATTGTTCGATACCAGCCCGGCCTCCATCCCGACCAGGCATTCCAGGCGCAGGTCGCCCAGGCGCCGCATGCCCTCCGGCACGCCGGGGCTGCGCACCTCGGCGCGCCATGTCATGGACAAGGTCTTGCGGTTGGCCAGCACGGCGGCATCTTCGCGCCACAGCAGTTCGTTGTAATCCAGCGTGAAGCTGTTGTCGGGGCCGGTCGCTACCGCCATGCTGCTGGTATCGCCCACCACCTTCAGCTTGATGCCTTGCATCTTGGTGCCCGGCTGGCGCGGCAAGAGGCGAAAGCGCAAGGAGGCCTGCGGCGCCAGCGCGTGCTCGCGCTTGAAGCGTTCCGCGCCCTGCAGCATCTTGCGGTAGGATTTGTCCACCGGCGAGCGGATATTGGGAACTTCCACCGTGGGCACCGACAAGGCCAGGGCCAGCAACAAAGTCGTTTTCCACATAATTGCAGATTGTGGCATTCTCCTGAGATCCTCGCACAATGAATGCGCGCAGCAGTGCGCCCCAGCTACTAATGATCAATGAAGCCCCAGCGCTTGAGAGTCTGTCAACCAGGTATCAACTTCTGGTTTCCAGCATCAGCGACTACGCGATCTACATGATGGATACCGAGGGCCGCGTCAGCAGCTGGAACGCGGGCGCGCAGCGCTTCAACGGTTTCAGCGAAAAGGAGATATTGGGCACGCACTTCTCGCGGTTTCATACGGCCGAAGACCAGCAGGCCGGGTTGGCCAAGCGTGCGCTTTCCACGGCCCTGAAAGACGGGCGCTTCGAATGCGAGGGCTGGCGCATGCGCAAGGACGGCTCGCTGTTCTGGGCCAGTGTCGTGATCGATCCGATCTACACGCCGGAAGGCGAGCATGTCGGCTTCGCCAACGTCACGCGCGACATCACGGAGCGCAAGCGCGTCATGGAAGCGCTGCGCGAGAGCGAGCAGAGTTTCCGCCTGCTGGTGCAAGGGGTGATCGACTATGCGATTTACATGCTGTCGCCGCAAGGCCTGATCACCAACTGGAACCAGGGCGGCCAGCGCATCAAGGGCTATGCGCCAGAGGAGGTGCTCGGCACCCACTACCGCCGCTTCTTCACGGAAGACGACAAAGCAGCCGGCGTACCGGAACGGGCGCTGGAAGTTGCTGCGCGCGAGGGACGCTATGAAAGCGAGGGCTGGCGGGTACGCAAGGATGGCACGCGATTCTGGGCCCACGCTGTCATCGATGCGCTGTATGACGACGATGGCGAACTGCTGGGTTTTGCCAAAGTCACGCGCGACAACACCGAGCAGCGCCAGGCGCAGGAATCGCTGGAACAGGCGCAGGCAGCCCTGTTCCAGGCGCAGAAAATGGAATCGATCGGGCAACTGACCGGCGGCGTGGCGCACGACTTCAACAACCTGCTGGCCGTGGTCTCGAACGGCATCGACATCCTGCGTACGGCGCCGCCGGAAGGCGCCAGCGTGCGCGTGCTGGACAGCATGCGCCGTGCCGTCGACCGTGGCGCCGCGCTGACGCAGCAATTGCTGGCCTTTGCACGCCAGCAGCCGCTGGAGCCCAGCGTGCAGCAATTGAACCGGCTGGTGCTTGGCTTTGAAGGGGTGCTGCGGCGTGCCGCCGGACCGCTGATGCGTTTCGAGATGGACCTCGATCCAAAATTGCGCCAGGCCTCGATCGATGAGGCGCGCTTCGAGGCTGCCTTGCTCAACCTGGTGGTGAACGCGCGCGATGCCATGCCGGAAGGAGGCACACTGGAAGTCACCACGCGCAACGTCAGGCTCGAAGCCAATCAGGCCGGCGCGCTGCCTGCCGGCGACTATGTGCGCGTGAGCGTTGCCGACACCGGCACCGGCATGAGCGAAGAAGTGCGCCGGCGCGCCTTCGAACCGTTCTACACCACCAAGGAGGTCGGCAAGGGTTCCGGCCTGGGCTTGAGCCAGGTGTACGGCTTTATCGTGCAATCGGGCGGCGGCGTGTCCATCGATACCGAAGAAGGAAAAGGCACCGCCATCAACCTCTTCCTGCCAGCCCTGGAGGAATCGGTGCCGGAGGAGCCGCCAACGCGCCCGGCGCGCGAGGAACGCGTGCTCATCGTGGAAGACGATCCGCTGGTAATGGAATCGGCGCGCGAGCTGTTCCAGGCCATGGGCTATGCCACCTTGCATGCCAGCGATGCGGCGGCCGCCTTGCGCGCGCTGCAGCGCGATAGCGAAGTCGATGTCCTGTTCAGCGACGTGATGATGCCGAACGGGATGACAGGTCTCGAACTGGCGCGCGAGGTACGCCAGCGCTACCCGCGCGTCAAGATCATCCTGGCGTCCGGTTTCCCGCAGTCGGACCAGGAGTTTTCCATCATCGGCAAGCCATACCGCCTGGCCGACCTGGCCCGCCAGCTGCGCACGGGCTGAGTTACACTCTACGACTTTGGCACAAGCCGTAGAGGAGATGATGAAAAAAATCGTACTAGGAGGACTGGCCATGCTGATGGCAGGCAGCGCCATGGCGGCGTCGGTGCAGGACGTGGCGGAGCGTTACCGCAAGCTGGTGCTGGCCATCGGCCAGCATGACGCCAGTTATGTGGATGCCTACTACGGCCCGCCGGAGCTGGAGCAGCAGGCCGCCAGGGAAAAGCAAAGTCTGGCATCGATCAAGGCCGGCGTGGTGGCCGCCCAGCGCGACATCGCGCAGCAGAAGGCCGGCGGCGCCGACGAGGCGCTGCGCATTGAATTCCTGTCCAAGCAGCTCAGGGCCATGCAGGCCCGCGTTGAAATGATGGAAGGCCGCAAGTTCACGTTCGACGAAGAGACCGCGCTACTGTACGACGCCGTGACCCCGCATCACGAGCGCGCTTACTACATGGCACTGGTGGCCCAGGTCGACAAGCTGCTGCCGGGCGAAGGCACCCTGCCGGAACGCCTGAAAGCCTTCCGCGCCAGGTTCGCGATCCCGAAGGACAAGCTCAAGCCCGTGTTCGATGCTGCCATTGCCGCCTGCCGCGAGCGCACCGCCGCCTTCATGGCGTTGCCGCAAAAGGAAAGCTTTGTGCTGGAATTCGTCAGCAACAAGCCCTGGTCCGGCTATAACTGGTACAAGGGCAATGCGCATAGCCTGATCCAGATTAATACCGAATTCCCGATCTACATCGAGCGCGCTGTCGACCTGGGCTGCCATGAAGGTTACCCGGGCCACCACGTCTACAACGCCATGCTGGAGCAGTCGCTGGTCAAGCAGCGCAACTGGGTCGAGTTCAGCGTCTATCCGCTGTATTCGCCGATGTCGCTGATTGCCGAGGGCAGCGCCAACTACGGCATCGAAATGGCGTTCACCGATGAAGAGCGCCTGGCGTTCGAGCAGAAGGTGCTCTACCCATTGGCGGGCCTGGAGCCGGCATTAGCGCCGCAATACGCCAAACTGATGAAGCTGCTGGGCAAGCTGAGCTACGCCGACAACGATGCAGCCCAGGCTTACCTGGAAGGGAAGTGGACGCGCGAGCAGACCATTGAGTGGCTGGTGAATGTGGCCCTGTACCCGCCGGAGAAATCGGCGCAGCGCCTGGCCTTCTATGACGCCAACCGCGGCTACGTCATCAACTACAACCTGGGCAAGGACATGGTCAAAGCCTGGGTGGAAAAGCACGTGACGGCCACCGATCCGCTCGCCGCCCGCAAACAGCGCTGGGAAGCGTTCAAGACATTGCTCTCGTCGCCACGCCTGGCCAGCGGCCTGCGCTGATCAGGCAGCCTTTTTCGAGCTCAGGCATTCTTTCATGAATGCCTTGCGCTCGTCGCCTTTCTTGCCGGCTGCGTCCGCGTTGCAGGCCTTCATCTTGTCCTGCTGCGTTACCGGCGCGGCAGGCTTCGCGCTCAGGCATTCCTTCATGAAGGCCTTGCGTTCGTCGCCCTTCTTGCCCTCGGCTTCCTTGTTGCAGGTCGTCATTTTGGATTGTTGGGCGTTCTTTGCCGGCGCCGGGTCCGCGGCGAATGCGGCGGAACAAGACAGGGCCAGGGCGGCAATGATCAGTTTTTTCATGGGGCTTCCTTCTAACAGTTGAGTTGGTCTTGCGGTAATAACTATACATAGATTTTTTGTCGATGTGGCCTATTCTCAAAGGACGCCGATGAGTTCAAACGGTGGTTTCTACTGGGGGTGAACATGGACAATAAGATGGTTTTCAGATCCGGGACTGCCTATGCCGGCCTGGCGCTGTTGCTCTTGACCGCCTGTGCGGGCACGGATCCCAAACTGGGTGGTGCGCCGACCATGGCTACCGGTTCCGCGGGCGGTGCCACGGCATCGAATGCCAACACGCAGTTGGAAAAATGTGACAAGCCGCTAGGCACGCTCGGTGTGGTGGAAGATACGGCCGCACCGTGGTACCACCGTCTGTCGCAATACAAGCTCGGCTCGACTGTACCTGTGCTGCGCATGATGATCCAGCAATCGAATTGCTTTGTCGTGGTTGAGCGTGGTGCGGCAATGGGCAAGCTGATGCAGGAGCGTGCCCTGGCTGCGTCAGGCGAAATGCGATCCGGCAGCAATTACGGCAAGGGCCAGATGGTGGCTGCCGATTACACCATGAGCCCGAGCATTACGTTCAGCCAGAAAGGGACGCAAGGCGTGGGCGGTGCCCTGGGTGGCTTGGGCTTGCTGGGCAGTGTGGCCGGGGTTGTTGCCGGCGGGCTGAAGGCGAATGAGGCTTCCACCACCTTGCTGATGGTGGATAACCGCTCCGGCATTCAGTTGGCTGCCGCGGAAGGCAGCGCCAAGAATTATGACTTCAATGTTGGCGGTGCATTGTTCGGCGGTGGCGGCTTCGGCGCGGCGGGCGGTTATTCCAATACGCCGGAAGGCAAGATCCTGATTGCCTCCTTCATGGATTCGTATAACCAGCTGGTGAAGGCGGTGCGGAATTACAAGGCGCAGGAGGTAGCCGGCGGCATGGGCACCGGCGGCGCGCTGGGCGTGCAGGGTGGTTCGACGCCGGCCTCCAAAGAGCTCGAGAAGAAGCCGGCCAAGAAGAAAAACTGATCCATGGCAGCGCAGGGAAGCGCCGGCGGGGCTTCCCGCTACGGCGTCCGGGCGGCTGCCCGGGCCTGCGCCAGGCTGTCGCGCGCGCTGTCCGATTGCGGGAACAGGCGCGTGTTCAGTTCGAAGAGCTTGACGGCTGCGCTGTTGCCGCGCGTTTCCAGCATCGCATAAGCGGTTTCATCGATACGCCGTTCCAGGCTTGCGCCATCGCGCGCCGCCAGCGCTTGCCACTGCTGCTGCAGCGCCTGGGCCTGGGCCGGCGTTGCCGCCGGCCGGCTGGCGTAATCGATCAACTGCTCCGATACCGCCTCCATGGCAAAGCGGGCCGGGTCGGTTGCCGCCATCAGGCTCTCGACCAGGGTGCGCGACCAGACGTTGTGCGCGCTGCCATTGGTGAGGTAGATGATGGTATAGCTGTCGCCACCTTGGCCGCCGTTGCGGTCGGGCCAAAGCAAACGCACGCGCGTCTTGGCGCCGCCGTCGTGCCCGACGAATTCATGGCCGCCGCTGCGGCCGAATTCCCAGCCTGAGGCGAACCTGCCATCTTGCCCGTTGGCCAGTTTCTGCGGCTGCCACAGCTTGCGCAGCGCTTCCTTGCCGACCAGTCCGCCGCCTGCCACGGCCTGGAGGAAGGCCGCCAGGTCGTCCACCGTGGTGAACAGCTCGGCATGGACATGGGCATAGTCCGGCCACTGGACCATAGCTTCGGGCTGCAACGTGCCGCCCTTGCCGATAAAGCTGCGCACGATGCGATGGCCGCTGGCGACGGCGCTGGCGCGGCCAAGATAAGTGTGCTGCAAACCCAGCTTGCCGATGATGCGTTCGTTGGCGATTTGCGTGTACGGCTTGCCGTAGCGCGCTTCCAGCAGGGCGGCAAGGAGCAGGAAATTGGTCTGGGTGTAACGCATGTTGCTGCCGGGCTCGAATGCCAGCGGCTGGTCGGCAATTGCGGCAAAGGCCGCCTGCAGGGTGGGCGCGAAGGCCGGCCCGGATGGGCTGCTGAGGTCGAAGTATTCCGGCAGACCCGAGCTATGGTTCAGGAAGTGGCGCAGTGGAATCTGCTGCCAGCGCAGGGGCAGGGTGGGAAGGTAGGCGCCGGCGGGCTTGTCCAGGTCCAGCTGGCCTGTTTCCACCAATTGCATCACCAGCACGCTGGCCAGCAGCTTGCTGATCGAGTACACGGGAAACAGCTCGTCGCGCCGGGCGCCGGCGACGTTGCGGAAAACGGTCTCGCCGTTGCGCGCCACCAGCACCGCCTGGCTGGCGATCACATAGCGCTGGGCATTGGCGGCCATCTTTTGTTCCAGCGCGCGCTCGAGCGGCGCCGCCTGGAGATTGCTTGCGAACAGGACACAGGCCAGGACCGTTGAGCGTAACAGCATCGCGCCTCCATGCTTGTTTAACAGGCAGGCAATGTAGCATGGAATTGCCGGCCAAACGGCCTATAGTGTAAGTAGCTCTTCGGAAGGGAGGTCGCCATGACCCGCAAATATATCGACTGCCGCGAATTTCCCAGCGATGCGCAATGCAGCGTCGCCATTTCGGCAGACAGCGAAGACGAGCTGCTGGAAGTCGCCGTCCAGCACGCCGTCTCGGTCCACAAGCACACGGATAGCCCTGAACTGCGCAGTGCCATTCGCGGCCTGATCCATGAGGGCATGCCGCCTGAACATGCCATGCCGCCAGGCGCCAGCACCGGCGCAGCCGAGGGCATCAGGCCGCATTAGGCCGCTTGCGCAGCGGGCCGGGTTTCCAGGTAGCGCAGCAGGTCACGCCCCAGCACGCGCAGGCGCGCCGTGTCGACCTGGCGTTTCTTGTAGGCGTCGTGGCTGGCCGGACCTTCCAGCGTCCGGCCATGGCTGGCCTTGTCCATCAGCTGGATTTCGTACTCGAAGAAAAAGCCGACGTCGTAGTCGGGACCGCTGGCTGCCGGGTCGTCCGGCGGCAGGTGGATCATCTTGCGCACCGTGACCTGGATGCTGTTGAAGCCGGTACCGCTGTGCGGGTTGTCGGCCCGCGTCTGCGGCGCTGCAATCTCCATCAGCTGGGCGTCCATCTTTTCCAGCAAGGCGGCCGGATAGCCGTCGGCGGCTTCCAGCATGCAGCGGTACTGGGTGAACACTTCCTTTGCCGCCTCCATGTCGAGCAGGGTATTGCGCGTGCGCTGCGAGTCGACATTGGTGACGGAGATGAGGTGGGCGCGCTGCAGGGTGCGCAAGGCAAGCAGGCATTCGAAGCGGGTGTTGAAGACCAGGCGCACGCCGAGGTGGTCGAAGATGTCGGCTGCCAGGTAGGCCGCCTTTTGCAACAGCTTGAGCAGGATACTGCCTCGGCTTTTATTGTTCTTGCGGTCAAAGTGCAGCAAGGGCAGGCAAACTTCGCCATCGCTCAAATAGTACTGGCCATCCTCCTCGCGGATCACTTCATCCAGGCTGGCAAACACTTGCTGGCGGATGGTGTTGAAATAGCGCAGTTTGAGGTTGTTATCGATGTAGAAGATGCCATGCATGACTTTGAGCACGGCGCACGACCACATGCGGCGCAATTCGACCTGCTCATTGCCGTGCAGCGAAGCGAAGACCAGCAAGTCCAGCGGATCGTCGGGCAGGCGTACTTCGGGCGGGATCAGGGCTGCCTGGCCCGGCGTCAGGAAGCTGCTGCAGATGAAGTCGAGCGCTTCGCCGTGGGCGCGCGCGATCACGTCGCGGGCGTGCGGGTTGTCGATGTCGAAGCCGTACTCACGCACGAACTGGTGGGCATCGTGCTTGTTGCGCAGCGCCAGTCCGCCAAGGTCGATTGCCGACACGCCGGAGGCGATGGCATTCAGATAGGTCCAGTTCAGGGAAAACTTGCCCTGGCACTTGAGTGAGGGATGCATGGAGGTGTCTTGTCTATTGTGCAACCGTCCAGTCTTTAAAGAAAGTATCGCAGGCGCGGGGCCCAGCCGCAAGCCGGGTGTTGTATCGAAATCGGCCTTGTGCCTTAGTAAAAAAATAATGTAAGATTTTCTTGGTGGTAACTTTAATAACGAATCAATACCTTTTCAGGAGCAACCGTGAGTAATCCATATTCCATGCCGCAATCCAAGCTGACCGAACGGGTCAGCGACGATACCTATATGCCGAAGTTCCTTTCCCTCAACGGCCGAATTGGCCGTGTCCGCTATTTTGCCTACGGCTTCCTGGCCGGCTTGCTGATGTTGCCGGTAATGTTCCTGACCATCGGCATGGGCGCCTTGTCGGGCATGATGGCCGACGCCGGGGCTGGTGGCGGCATGCTGGGCATGGTGATCGGTTATGGCCTGTACTTTGCAGTCACCATTATCCTCGCGCGCCGCCGCTTGCATGACATGGGCAAGTCGGGCTGGCTGAGCATCCTGGCGATCATTCCGCTGGTCCAGATTATCGTTGGCCTGTGGCTGCTGTTTGGCCCTGGCGACGAGGGCGCCAACGAATACGGTCCGGCACCGGCCAAAAACACCACGGGCGTGCTGATCCTGGCCTGGTCCATGCCGGTGATCATTGTCGTGGGCGGTATCCTGGCGGCGATTTCGATCCCTGCATACAAGGATTACACCGAGCGGGCGCGCGCAGCGCAGATGCAGGACAGCCAGTAACGGATGCACAACCCCTACGCCGCGCCGCAGGCAGGACTGGAACTGCCGTTTTCCCCTGCTGAAGCGGTGCGGCTGTTTTGCTGGAATGGGCGCATCGGGCGCCTGCATTTCGTCGCGTACAGCATGCTGGGCATTCCCGCGGCAATCCTGTACGCCTTCGCCGTGGCCATGGCCTTCGGGATACCGAGGGTGCGCCAGTATATTCCTGCCGAATCCACGGCCAGCGATACGGTGATCTTTTCCATCCCCCTGGTTTGCGTGCTGGCGATCGTGCTTGCGACGCGCCGGCGGCTGCACGATATCGATGTCAGCAGCTGGTGGGCGCTATTGCTGCTGTTCCCCATCTTCCAGCTCATCTTCCTGATCTACCTGCTCGTTGCCCCCGGCACGCCGGAAGCCAACCGGTTCGGCGCATTGCCGGCGCCGGCCGGCCTTGGCGTGAAGCTTGGCGCCGCATCAGGCTGCGCCTTGCTGTCCGCTCTTACAGCGCTCCGCTTTCTTTGATATCGAGGTAGCGGTTGAGCAGGGCGCCGGCCAGCTGGTCCGGCGCCACATCGACCAGGTGGCCGGAGCGCAGGCCGAGGCGGCGGATGGCTTCCTGGCGCTGCTGCAGGTAGTGCTCGCTGGAGGCCAGCCGCAAGGCATCGTCGAAGCTTTGCACCGGCGCCGTGCTGGCAGCATCCAGCGCGCGTTCGCGCAGGCTGGCGCACATCACCAGGTGGCGTGAGGACAGCAGGTCGACAGCCTGGCGCAAGGCCACATCATCTTCATCGCGCACGTTCGTCACCAGCACCACGAAGGCGCGCCGGTTCAGGCGATTCAGCAGGTCGTTGGCTGCGCGCAGGTAGTCGGGGGCAGCTTCGCCCGGCTGCAGGTCGTACACCCCGGCCAGCATGCGGTCCAGGCCAATGCGGCCCTTGGCCGGCTGCAGCCAGCGGTTGTCCACGCCAAAACTCATCAAGCCAACCGCATCGCCCTGCTTGCCCGCCACGAAGGCCAGCGTCAGCACGGCGTACAGCGCATGGTCGAAGTGGCTGGTATCGTCGTCGCGCGCCAGCATGCGGCGGCCGGTATCGAGCAGGAATACCACCTGCTGGTCGCGTTCGAGCTGGTACTCGCGGCTGATCGGCTTGCGGTGGCGCGCGGTGGCCTTCCAGTCGATCGAGCGCAGGCTGTCGCCGCGGCGGTATTCGCGCAACTGACGGAAATCCGTGCCTTCGCCGCGCTGGCGCTTGACCAGGGAGCCGGCAGTCGGTGCCTGGCGATCGGTCGCGCGCAGGGCCTGGCCCAGCAGGCGCGCCACGTCGGGGAAGACCTTTGCCGTCTGTTGCGGGCCGACGCGGTGCGTCGCCTGCCACAGGCCGAGCGGACCGGCCACGCGCAACCATGGCGTACCGAAGTTGCCGTCGCCCCGTTCCAGCGGCCGCACGCGGTAAGTTACGCTGGCAAATGCGCCCGGCGCCAGCCGCGTTGCGTGCGGCATGCCTTCCAGCTCCCAGGCCGTGGGGTAATCGTCGAACACATCGAGCCGCAGCGCGGCCTTGCCTTCGTTGTGCAGGACCAGGCGCACCTCGTGCCAGGCGCCGACCGGCAGCACGCCGGCCATGCTGCGTTCCGCGCGCAGGGCAGGGCGGCGGCGCGCCAGCAGGGCGTCGGCGCCCGCGGCCAGCAGCAGGGCGCCGCCCAGCACCTGCCAGGGCGCCTGCAGCACCGGCCACACGCTGGCCGGCACCCCCAGCGCGGTCAGGCCCAGCAGGGCCTGGAACATGCGGCGGGTTGGCTTCATCAGTTGCGCGGCGCGGCGACGGAGTCGATCAGGGCGGCCAGCACATCGTCGGCGCCCAGGCCATCGAGTTCGCTTTCCGGCGACAGGGCGATGCGGTGGCGCAGCACCGGCAGGCTGGCCCGCTTGATGTCGTCCGGGGTGGCGTAGTCGCGGCCTGCCATCAAGGCCATGGCGCGCGCCAGGCGGATCAGGGCGATGCTGCCGCGCGGGCCTGCGCCGACCGCCACGCCGGGCCATTGGCGCGTTGCGCGCACCATGCGCACGGCATAGTTGGCGACGGCCTCGTCGACGCGGATGCGGGCCACCAGCTGTTGCAGCGTGACCAGGACTTCCGGCTTGATGAGGGTGCGCACCTGCGCCACTTCCAGCGCGTCGCCGACGCGGTCCTGTGTCACGGCCAGCAGCATCTCGGTTTCTTCCTTCTCGCTTGGATAGGCAATGCGCGCCTTGATCAGGAAGCGGTCAAGCTGCGCTTCCGGCAGCGGGTAGGTGCCTTCGCTTTCCAGCGGATTCTGTGTGGCCAGCACCATGAAGGGCGCTTCCAGCGTGTGCGCTTCGCCTTCGATGGTGACCTGGCGCTCCTGCATGGCTTCCAGCAGGGCGGACTGGGTCTTGGCTGGAGCGCGGTTGATTTCATCGGCCAGCAGCAGGTGGGTGAATACCGGGCCTTTGCGGATGCTGAAGGTTTGCTGGCGCTGGTCGAACACGGCGTGGCCCATCACGTCGGCCGGCATCAGGTCCGGCGTGAACTGGATGCGCGAGAATTCGCCGGCAAAGGTCTTGGCCAGCGCCTTGACCAGGAGCGTCTTGCCCAGGCCGGGTACGCCTTCCAGCAGCACGTGGCCGCCGGCCAGGCAGCAGGCCAGCACCTGTTCTACCACGGCTTGCTGGCCGACGATGGCGCGGCCGATTTCCTCGCGCAGGCGCTGCACGATGTCGATCGCCTGCGCCAGGCGGTCGGCCGGAATGGCGTTGTTGGTTGGGATGGGCATGCTATCGCTCATGATGGGTCCGCAATTGTTGGAGTATTGAAATCTGTCGTGTGAAATCAGCGGCGCGCCGGGCCGGCGCCCCAAGCAGGGCGTCGCTCACTTGCGCTTCCGGCAGCCCGGCCAGGCGCGCCAGGCGGCGCGCGCGCTGGGCGGGGTCCAGGGCATGCAATTCCGGCAGGCGGCGCAGCAGCTGTTTCTCCGTGCTCTTGCGCACGGCGTCCAGCAGCAAGGCGCGGCCCTGCGGCAAGCGCCACAGCCAGCGGCCGCTGGCCTCGATATGCTCGATCAGGGCGCGGCGCGCGGTGGCGGCTTCGGGCAGCATGGGGCCGAAGCGGCGCGAGGCGCTCCAGGTCCACAGCAGCAGCAGGGCGGCCAGGCCGATCACTACCAGGCGGCCATGCTGCCACAGCCAGGCGGCCCAGCTCACCGGTTCGCTGTGCTGCACCAGCATCACCGGCGCTTTCGGGCCGCTCTGGCCGGCCAGCAACAGCAGCAGTTCGCCGTGGTCGAACTGGCGCAGCGCCTCGTTGTCGAAATAGCTGTCGCCGGCGTCGACCGCCACCATCGCTACCTTGCCGCGGCCTTCGCCATACACCAGCACGGCCAGTCCATAGGTGTCGCCCCACAGCGGTGCCGCGCCCTTGCCCTCGATGCGTTGCAGGGTGTCGGAAGGGCGGGCCAGCTCGATGGTATTGGCGGCGCCGGGCGCATTCAGGCAGACCAGGCGGGGCGGGCCATCGGGCACGTTGCCATCTCCTTCGTCTTCCTCCTCGTCCTGTTGTTCCTGCCCGGACGCGCGCTTTTCGCGGCGCTTCGATTCCAGCGGGTCAATGCGGCAGGTGTCGTCCACGCGGGTGCTGCCCGACATGGCCACGCCAAAGTGCTTGCCCAGGGGATCGGTCGATTGTTCGAGGACGGCTTCTTCGCCGTCGCTGTCGTCGACCCAGTCCGGCGTCATGATCAGGGTGTTGCCGCGCCGGACCCAGTCCAGCAGCAGCCTGGCCTGGCGTTCGTCCGGCGGGCGCGCATAGCGCGACAGCAGCATGACGCCGTCCGGCAGTTGGTTCAGCAGCTGGTAGCTGAGCACCGGCTCGACGCGCACCTGGTGGCCGCGCGCTTCCAGCAGCCTCGTTGCCGCCAGCATCGGGTTCTTTGTCTGTGCTTCGGAGACGTGGTGCTGGCCGCGCCACACCTTGTGGAAGTACAGGTGCCACAGTTCATAGCCGGCGCCGGCCAGCAGCACGGCAACGATGGCGATCACGGCGAGGGTAAGGGAGTTGCGCTTCATGCTGCCTCGCGGTCGAAATGGGCTTGCCAGCGCGTGCACAGCGCTGCCACGTCTTCGCCGGCCGGCCAGCGTGCGCCATAGGCGGCATTCAGCCAAAGCGTGGTGGCCTGGTCGGCCAGCGCCAGGCTATTGCCATCGAGCGTGCCGGCGGCATTGGCGCTGCGCGCCTGGGCCAGGCATTCGCCTTCCGTGGCCCCGTGGTGCAGCTTGAGCGACTGGCGGCTGACCAGGCGCGACAGCGTGGCGCGATACAGCAGCGCAAGGGCGGCACGCTGCTGCCCTTGCTGCCACAGTGCGCGCACGGCGGCAGCGACGTCGGCCGGCAAGCTCTCCTCGCGGATATCGAGGCCGCCGACTTCGGTGGCCAGCCGCGGTTCAGGCGCTGCCGCAAAATTGAAGCGCAGCGGCGCGGCGTAGCGCCACAGCAGCCAGGCCACCAGCGCGATGGCGCCGCCGATCAGGGCCACCTTGAAGACGCCGGCCAGGATAGCCGCCATCCAGCGTGGCAGCAGCGGCGTGGCTTTCGGTTTTTCCTTTTCCTTTTCCTTTTCCGGCGGAATGCGCAGCTCCCACTGCTCGCCGCAGCGATAGCCGCGCAAATCTTCGTGCGCGAACACCTGGTCAAGCTGCTGGCGCAGTGCGGCCTGTTCGGCCGAACGGGCAGGTCCGCGGCCCGTGTCCTCTTTCTTGAGTCCTTCCGGCGGCTCGCACTCGGTGACTGCGGGCTTGGCGCCGGCCGCCTGCGTGGCGGCCTGCACCGGTTGCGGCATGCCTAGCAAGGCCATGGCCAGCAGCGGCGCAGCCATCAGCACGGCGGCAACGTGGCGTGCTGCCGCCGGCCGCGCCGGTGGACGCAGCTGGCGCAGCACGATTTCGATGTCCCACGCTTCCAGCGTGGCGCGGCGGTTCAGGTAGAGGGTGAAGGTGCAGGCAGTGTAGACCGGACCGATGACGGCGCAGGCCAGGCACCATGCGGCGGTGCACAGCGCCGCCTGCAAGGCATCCTGGCCGGTCAGGCCGAGCAGCGCAAAGGGATTGGGCGATTCTCCCGGCATGAACAGGCCGGCCAGGGCCAGCATGCCGAACATCAGCACGGCTTCGAAAGCGGCGCAGGTGTAGCCAAACAGCAGGGCCGCGCCGCCGGTGCCGTTGCGGGCGATGGTTGCGCGGCGCGCCGTGGCGATCTTGCCTCGAGCGCGTTCCAGTACCCATACCGGCTGGTGCAGGCCGCGCCCGGCCATGAAGGGACGCCACCAGGTCAGCATGCGGAACCAGCCGCCACCCAGCTCGCGCGGCCAGGCGCGCAAGGCATCGCGCCAGCTGGCCTGATCGCCGAACACCTGGCGCGCCAGGACGTGCAGCGGTGCGCGCTCCAGCAAAGGACGCAGCCACCAGGGCAGCAGCCAGCCCAGTGCCAGGTCGGGGTTGTACCAGCTGATCAGGACGGCCAGCGCCGACAGCGGCAGCCACAAGGCCAGCCAGGCCCGCCATACGTCGGCCCCGCCCGCATGCAGCAGGGCGAAACCAAGGTCCAGGCCTTGCGCATTGCTGCGCGGGCGCAAGTCAAGGCGCAGCTTATCGAGTTGCATGCTCGCCTTTCCCGCGCCCGGCGAAACCAAAGAACAGGAGCACGATGGCCCAGCATACGGCGCCCACGCCGTACTTGACGGCCGGCGCAAAGCCGCTGGCCGACCAGAAGGCTTCGAAGAATGCGGCCAGCACCGTCAGCAGGGCGGCGCCTGCCACCACCGGGTACATCTGGACGCTGGCCTCCTGCAGCGCACGCCGGCGGCGCAGGCGGCCCGGCTTGACCAGGGCCAGGCCGAGGCGCACGCCGGCTACACCGGACAGCACCAGGCCGGTCAGCTCAAAGCTGGAGTGGGTCACGACGAAGGACCAGAAATTCGTGCGGGTCGCCGGGTCGAGGCTGAGCCAGGCGGCCACCACGCCCATCTTCATGCCGTTGAACAGTACGCTCAGCAAGGCCGGCACGCCGCCGAAGATGCCGCTGGCAAAGGTACGGAAGCCGATCGAGACGTTGTTCCAGATATAGTGGCCGAACATCTGCAAGTCGCCTTCGCTGCCGCCGCGGCCAGTCTTGATGCTCGAGGGCGAATACATCTGGTGCATGCGCGTCAGCTCTTCCGGCGAGGCGAACATGAAAGCATTGTGCGAGTCGTGCCAGACCAGCGCGCCGATGGCAACGGCCGGCCCCAGCAGGCAAAGCAGCACCAGCAGCAACAACTTCCATTCGGCGCGCACGCGGCGCGGCAGGTCCAGGCGCAACCACTGCAGCAGCACGGTCGGGCGTTCGGCCGCCACGCCGTACAGGGCGTGGTGGCAGCGCGCCACCAGGCTGTGCAGGTAGGACACCAGTTGCGGCGAGTAACCGCGCTGGCTGGCCAGGGCCAGGCATTGGCACAGGCGGCGGTACTGTTCGGGCAGGGCTTCGCGGCCTTCGGCGCGCTTGGCCAGCAGGGTGTCGATCTCGTTCCACAGCGCCCCGTATGTCGCTTCGAATTGCGCCTGCTTCATCGCACCAGTCCTGCGGCCATGCCGCGCAAGCGCTCGAGCGAGGCGTCGCCGGCGCGGCCGGTCAATGGTTCGGCGATATCGGCCAGTTCCAGCATGCGCCCGTGCGGCAGCCGGCTTTCCCGCGCGAACAGGTCGGCCAGGGCGCGCTGCTGCTCCGGCGTCAGCGGGAAGGGCAATGGCAAGGGCGCCGCAGTGGGGACGTCGACGCGCTTGGGCGGCTTGTCGCGGTACACCACCTGGGTGCCGGCCACGATATCGCCCAGGCGGCGGAAGTGGCGGTCGCACAGCATGGCCAGCAGGCCGGAGGCATAACACAGCGGCAGGAAGTCGGCCACCATCAGCAGGTTGCGCAGCATCGATTCGCGCCAGCGCAGCGGCAGGCCGTCGGCGCGCAGCACTTGCAGGCCGACAATATGCTTGCCCAGCGTACGCCCGCCTGCGTAAACCTCGCACAACACCGGATAGGCCCAGTAGGCGAAGAAGAACAGCAGCGCCGTCATGCCGTTGAACAGCTTTTGGGAAGGGATGATTGCGCCAAGGAGCGAGATGAGGACGCTGGCGCCCATGCCCCAGGCGGCGAAATCGATGGCCCATGCGTAAGCGCGCACCACCGGACCGGCAGGAACAAGCTGCAAACGCACGCCTTCGGGGGTGGTCAGGGACAGGCGTCCATCGAGAAGGGAATTCATGCCATTTATTTAACCATAAAATTTCCTCAAAGGAAATATTAATGGAAATGTTTTATGCCTGCCGCCTCCTCGATTTGCCGGTAATCGCGCGACTGGCGCACGCTGCCGATGGCTTGCCAGATGGCTTCGATCCGCTGCGGATCGCGCTGGTAGACGCCGCGCGCCACCATCAGGTGCAGGTGGACGGTGGAATAGGGCCGCTCGGCCTCGCGGACTTTCCCCTTGAAGCGGGGATCTTCGTGCGCCAGCTTGCTCGCTTCCAGTCCCTGCAGGACGGCGACGTCGAAGCTGCCCTTGGTCAGCATGCGCAGCGCATCGGCCGCCGACTTCACGGTGTCATGGGGGATATAGCCCTTCTCGCGCAATTGCTGGCCCACCAGGTAGCCGGTCTGCACCACCACCACCTTGCCGGGCGCCCGCAATTCGTGGCCGTCCCAGCTGCCGTTGCCGCCCACGCGCAGGAATACCAGGGCCGCATCTTCAAATAAGGCGCGGCCGGGGTCTTCGCGCCCATCTGGCAATTGGGGAATGCGCGACCAGGCGCGGCGGTCAATTGCATCTGCCGCACCCACTATTCCATCCACCTGGCCAAGTTTTAATTCACTTAAGCAACGCTTCCAGGGTTTCGGGGAATAAATAAATTGTTCATTGAGGAGTAATTCAACTCTCTTCAATAATTCAAAATTGAGGCCTTTTCCATCCGGCGTGCTCCACGGTCGCTGGTCCACATCTTCAAAGCACAGGCGCAACGGGGGTTCTTTCGCGGCATGGGCAGCCATGCCGGTGAACAGGGCCAGCAGCACGCAGAGGCTTTTATAGCTCATGGCATAAAGATTATCACGAGGCATTTTATCTGCCGGGCGACTTCATAAAAAAGATCCATGCATGTTGTATTTACGCATGTATAACTGGAAATAATAGACGGATGAAAATGTTGCATATAAATTCTGCTTAGTCTTTTAAAAATCTGTATGGAAGAGAGAAATACATGAATAAACATTTTCCGATTGCAGCATTAATGTTGTCCGCCAGCCCCTTCGTGCTGCTGGGCCAGGCCCACGCACAGGATGCGGCTCCTATCCAGGCCCAGCAGCCTGCCGAGAGCACCACAGACGAGATCCAGAAGGTGGTCATCGTGTCGACCGGTAGCCGTGGGTCGCAGCGCACCATGGTCGATACCCCGGTCCCGGTTGACGTGCTGAGCTCGCGCGAACTGACCAAGACCGGCCAGGCCACCCTGGACAAGTCGATGCAGTTCCGCGTCCCATCCTTCAACACCGTGCAGACCCCGGTCAACGACGCCACCTCGCTGCTCGACCCATACGAAATCCGCAATATGGGCCCGAGCCGGGTGCTGATCCTGATCAACGGCAAGCGCAAGAACATGAGCTCGCTGGTCTATACCCAGACCTCGCCTGGCCGCGGTGAATCCGGTTCCGACATTTCCGCCATCCCTTCCGATGCGATCAAGCGCATCGAAGTGCTGCGCGACGGCGCTTCGGCGCAGTACGGTTCCGACGCGATTGCCGGCGTGGTCAACATCATCCTGAAGGACAATGCCGAAGGCGGTTCCGTGACCGCGCGCACCGGCATCACCCACAAGCACGATGGCGGCATGGGCGGCCTAAGTGTCAACCAGGGCTTCACGCTGGGCGGCGACCGCGGCTTCTTCAACTACACCATCGATGCTTCGCGCGTAAACCTGTCCAGCCGTTCCGGCGTGGTCAGCGCCGCTGGCGAAGCGAGCGACTTCGGCGCGTCGCTGGCGGACGTGCAGGCCTTCCTGTCCAAATATCCTGACGCGCGCAACATCAACGGCTCGCCCAAGACCAAGGCTTACAAGGGACTGTTCAATACCCGCTACGAGGTCGGCGAAGGCGTTGCGCTCTACGCCAACGCGGCTTACGTGAACAAGAAGATCAACTCCTACGCCAATTACCGTACCCCGTACTGGCGCCCGACCGACTACGGCCTGCTGCACCCGGCCGGCACGCCATATGAAGGCTACCAGCCGACCTTCGACGGCACGCTGGATGACTACAATGCCACCGGTGGCGTGAAGATGGACCTGGCCGGCTGGACCACCGACTTCAGCTTGACCTACGGCGGCAACAAGCAGAAGTACGATGTGGATCACTCCGTCAACCGAAGCATGGAAGACGATGTGCTGGCTGGGATCAGCACCGAGCGTTCGCCTACGCATTTCAATGCCGGTGGTGTGAAGTTCGAACATTATGTGTTCAATGGCGATATCTCCAAACAGCTTACCGACACCGTCAACTTCTATGCCGGCACCGAACTGCGCCACGAGAAATATGAAGTAATTGCAGGCGACCGCTTCTCCTGGCAGGGCACCGGCGCCGACTCTTTCGCCGGCAACCATCCGGACAATTCCTTCCCATCGTCGCGCTCCAACTACGGCCTGTACGCCGGGGCTACCTGGGACATCAGCAAGGAATGGCTGGTCGATGGCACTGGCCGCTGGGAAAAATATACCGACTTCGGCTCAGCGTTCGTATGGAAGCTCTCCACCCGTTGGAAGGCCAATGACTGGCTAACGTTGCGCGCGTCCGCGTCGAAGGGTTTCCGCGCGCCTTCGCTGGCGCAGATTTACACGCAAAAGGCGCAGTATTCCTTTGTGCCGGGTTCCGGCATCCAGGTCTCGGGCTTGGTGAACAACGTGTCGCCACAGGCGGCTGCCCTGGGCGTGCCAAAGCTCAAGGCTGAGAAATCCAACAATATCACCCTGGGCCTGGGCCTGAAGCCGGATGAAAACACCAGCATTACGCTGGACTACTACAATATCAAGGTCAAGGACCGTATCGTACTGGGCAAAGAAATCAAGCCGATCTGCGTACAGCCGACCGTTGAGCCGACCGATCCTGCTTATCCGGACCAGTTGGCCGCGTATAACACTTGCTTCAGCGCCAGCCAGCTGGACCAGGAACTGGCGAAGGCCAAGATCGTTTCGGTGAGCTTCTTCATCAACGCGATCACCAGCCGCACCGAAGGCTTGGATTACGTCCTGTCGCGCAAGAACATCCCGCTGGCTGACGGCAAGCTGACCCTGAACCTGTCCGGTAACTATACCCACAAGAACGAGCGCGATGGCGCGGTGAGCAATCCACCCCTGGTGGCCAATGCTGGCCAGTCCGTAATGGATGCCACCCAGGAAGCGCTGATGTTCACGTCGCGTCCGAAGTTCAAGACCATCCTCGGCGCGGACTGGGATTATAAGAAGCTGAACCTGTCGGTCAACAACACCGTATTCGGCCCGACCCGCTTCCGCCAGGCTGGCCTGGACAGCAACCTGGAGACCAAGTTCAAGACCAAGAACGTCACCGATTTCGCCATCAACTACAACCTGATGCCGAACATGACCCTGTCGTTCAACGTCAACAACGTGTTCAACACCACGCCCAAGTGGGAGTTCAAGGCTCTGAATGCCGACGGCCAGGCGATCATCGACGATCCAAACCTGAAGGCCATCCAGCGCAACCTGATCACCTTCAACGGCCGCTACGACATGGTGACCTACGACGGCTCCCATTTCAGCCAGCTTGGCCGCACCTACGCAGCGTCGCTGAACTACCGCTTCTGAACCGGTACCCGGATGCCGCGAAAACCGCCCCCTTGGGGCGGTTTTTTATTGTAAAGTGCATCATCAACCGATCAGGGGGAAACCATGCTCTCGATGCGGCGGGCCATCACCAGTGGCGCACAGCATGTACGGCCCGTTATTGACGATGCAGTACTTGCCCGCTACGTCGACATCGGCCTGGCGGTGCGCGAGGCGTTCCGTAGGCCGGAGCAGCGCGAAGTCTTTATCGAACGCCTGAAACCGCACAGGCGCCTGATTGCAGGCAGCGTACCGGCCGGCATCCAGCAGCATGGCATGCTGCCGGAGCAGGCTCCTTCGCGTGGATTGGCCGAGATCTCCGATGCGGAGCTGGCGCAATGGCTGGCCGACGATGGCCGCCTGATCTACGGCGAATTCACGCAGCAGGAACTCGATAACTACTTCGAAGCGGTGATGCCGTGGCTGCCCTTGCGCGGCCATTTCATTGATCTTGGCAGTGGCCTGGGCAAGGTTGTATTGAGCGCGGCAATAGCCTTGCCCGGCATGCGCTGCACAGGCGTTGAGCTGCTTGGCTATCGCAACGAGATGGCGCAGCTGCGGCTGGAGCAGATGCTGGCGGCCGGCGCGGCGGAAGAGCCTGCCGTTGCAGCTAGCGTCGCTGACCGGGTACGCCTGCTGCACCAGGACATGTTTGCCGCCGATGTCTCCGATGCCAGCATGGTCTATATCTACAGCACCTGTTTTGCGCCGATGATGGACCGGCTGGCCGAGAAGCTGGCAAGGGAGCTGCCGGAGGGCGCCTTGGTAACAACCGTCACCTTTCCCCTGCCGCATCCGGCCTTCGAACTGGTGAGGCAGTTCGCGCCGCCCAGCGTGGCCTGGACGACGGTTTTCCTGTATCGCCGGCGCAGCGCTCCGCAGGCGGCTACGCCGCCTGCGGCCAGCGCTCTTTACGAGCCGGATAGCGCTGCCTGGGAATCTTCCGTACGTGCGGCATTCACTGCCTATGATTCATCTATTGGAACCTGACATGGAAATTCGTGCGATGACACTGCCCGAGCTCGAAACGGTGCTCGATTGGGCTGCTGCGGAAGGATGGAATCCGGGCCTGCAGGATGCCGCCAGTTTTCACGCTGCCGACCCGGGCGGCTTCCTGCTCGGCACGATCGATGGCGAGCCGGTGGCCAGCATCTTCGCGGTGCGGTACGGCACCGGCTTCGGCTTCATCGGCGGCTATATCGTGCGGCGCGAGTTCCGCGGGAAAGGCCACGGCATGGCAATCTGGCGCGCTGGCATGGCGCGGCTGGAAGGACGCAACGTGGGACTGGATGGGGTGCCGGCCCAGCAGGCAAATTACGCCCGCTCGGGTTTCCTGCTGGCGCACCGCAACGTGCGCTTCGAAGGGCGGGGCAGCGACGTCCCGGCTGCCGACCGCGTGCTGCCCTTAGGCCCGCAGGATATCGGCGAGGTACTGCAGTATGATCGCGCCTTCTTCCCTGACGACCGCGGGCAATTCATGCGCTGCTGGTTGCAGCAGGATGGCAGCGTGGCACTCGGTGTGCGCGATACCAGTGGCGTGCTGCTTGGCTATGCGGTGTTGCGTCCGTGCCGCTCGGGCTTCAAGATTGGCCCGCTCTGCGCCGAGTTGCCCGAGGTGGCCGAAGAATTGTTGCAGGCCTTGCTTGGCCGCGTGCCGGCCGAAGTACCGGTGTACCTCGACGTGCCGGAACCGAATGCCGTTGCGCTGGCGCTGGCCGGGCGGCACGGCATGCGTGCCTGCTTCGAAACGGCGCGCATGTACACTGGCGCGGACCCTGGCTTGCCGCTGGCGCGGCAGTACGGCATCACAACTTTTGAACTGGGCTGAAAAATAGTGCTTGACCTTGACGCTGCGTCAACCTTGAGGATGGCTGCATGTACACCGTGAAACAGCTCTCCGACATGACCGGCGTCACCGGCCGCACGCTGCGCTACTACGACGGCATCGGCCTGCTCAAGCCTTCGCGCATTGGCGGCAACGGCTACCGCTATTACAACGAAGCGGACCTGCTGCGGTTGCAGCAAGTCCTGTTCTACCGGGAGATGGACGTGCCGCTGGCCGCTATCTGCGACATCATGTCGCGCCCCGGCTTCGACGTGCTGGCGGCGCTGCAAAGCCATATGCAGGCACTGGCCGGGCGGCTGCGGGAGCTGCAGGGACTGATTTCCACGGTGGACAAAACCATACTCCACCTGAAAGGAAACCAGACCATGAAAGCAGTTCAACTCTTCGACGGCCTGCGCGAGCGCCAGCACCAATACCAGCGGGACGCGGAACGGAAGTACGGCAAGGAAGTCGTGCAGGCATCGGCCCGGCAATGGCAGGGCTACAGCGCAGACAAGCAGCAAGGCTTGATCGACGAAGGCAACGCGCTTTACGCCGAACTGGCAGCAGCGATGGGACAGGGCGCCAGCAGCGCCGCCGTGCAGGCCATGGTCGCGCGCTGGCATGAACATATGCGGCACTTCTGGCCTGCCGAGCGCGAGCACCTGCCGCGCCTTGCCGCCACCTACCGCGACGACCCGCGCTTCCGCGCCACCTTCGACAATATCCACCCCGGCCTCGCGCCTTTCATGGTCGAAGCCGTCAGCGTCTACGCCGCCTGAACAATTCGTTTGCACCACCGCAAAACGCGCCGCCCCGTGCGGCGCTATTCTCCCTGTAACGCAGCCTGCCAGGGAGTGAATATGTCCAACTTCTACCAGTACTTCCGAGAAAATATGGAATCGCTTGGCCTGCCGGCTCCAGCGTCCCTATTTGGGAACCTGCAAATGGCGTTGGCGAACGCGGCGGTATTCATTGCACATGTCGATAAATTCGGGCAACGAATTACGGTAGGTGAAATGATCGGAGCGGGGCTGCGCGCGGAAAAACTCGGCACAGTAGCGACAATGGCTGCTGCATTTTATGTGGGCGCAGTGGTCGGGAGTATTGCTGTTGCGGCGGGGCGGACACTGAGCGCTGGCGTTTCCCTGGCCGACGTGATGTGGGACATCCGGTGCAATGGCTTATACCGGCCATGGCTGGCCGACACGATGCGTCGCCACCCGGTGATCTATGATAAAAGGATGATAGGTCGCAGCCTCTATCAGGCACGGATGATTCGATGATGAAAGACCAGATTCTTCTTCTCCTGTCTGCCACTGCATGTGCGCTTGGCGCGTGGGCGTTCTGGCGGTATCTGGATACTGATGCGGTAGTCGCGCTGATGATGCTGGCGCTGGTATCGGCTGTTGCTGACAACCTGCGTTTGCGCCGCAAGTTGCGCGAATCCAAGCGGCGCGGTTGACAGGGCCGCGCGGCGGCGCGGAGAATGGCTTCTTCACAACCCTGCTGGATAGGAGGACGCCATGAAGCTTCGTCGTGTCGCGCAGTACCTGGTTGTTGTTGCCGGATTTACCGTGGCCGGCGCTGCCGTAAGTGCCGCGCCGGAGAAGAAGAAGGCCGCCGCGCCGCCTGACGAGAAGGCGGCAATGGAGGCGATGAACAAGGCCGCCACGCCCAACGAGGCGCATAAGAAACTCGAAGCGCTGGCTGGCAAGTTCACGGTCAAGTCGAAGATGTGGATGGACCCGTCCAAGCCGCCTGAAGAAAGCGATGGTTCCGCCGAGCGCAAATGGATCATGGGCAACCGCTACCTGCAAGAAAGCTACCAGGGTAAGTTCATGGGCCAGCCTTTCGACGGCATGGGCGTCCAGGGATACGACAACGTCACGAAGAAGTACTTCGGCAGCTGGATCGATTCCTTCAGCACCGGCATGACGCTGGCGCGCGGCACCATGAACGGCAACACCATCAAATACAAGGGCATGATGTCCGACCCGATGATGGGCAAGGAAGTCCCTTATACGATGAGCATGGCCATCACCGACAACGATCACCACAAGCTGGAAATGTGGGGGCCGGGACCGAACGGCAAGGATATGAAGTGGATGGAAATGAACTACACCCGCGTCAAGTGATCGAGGGCACGCAAGACTGAACCGGCCCTGGTTCCCGACAGGACCGGTTCAGCACGGCATCAGCCGCGGCCAAGCCGTGGCGTGCGGCGCCCCGGCGCGGAGGATGAATTGTCGGCATCGACGCGGAACACGCCGACCGCCTGCAATAGCGCCGCCGACTGCTGCTGCATGCTGGCCGCGGCGGCGGCGGCCTGTTCGACCAGCGCGGCATTCTGCTGCGTTACCGCATCCATTTGCGAAATCGCCTCGTTGACCTGCGCGATGCCAGCGCTTTGTTCGTTGGAAGCCGTGCTGATCTCGTTGATGACCTGGCGCACGCGATGCACGCTCTCCACCACTTCCTGCATGGTGCTGCCGGCCTGCGCCACCAGCGAATTGCCGATGCCCACGGTTTCCACCGAAGCGCCGATCAGGTCCTTGATCTCCTTGGCCGCCGCCGCGCTGCGCTGTGCCAGGTTGCGCACTTCGGACGCCACCACCGCGAAGCCGCGCCCCTGTTCACCGGCACGCGCCGCTTCCACTGCCGCATTCAGCGCCAGGATATTGGTTTGGAACGCAATGCCGTCAATCACGCTGATGATGTCGACAATCTTGCGCGAAGAGCTGTCGATCGAGGCCATGGTCTCGACCACTTGCGACACCACGGCGCCGCCTTTCTGCGCCACTTCCGAGGCGTTGGCTGCCAGCTCGTTGGCGGTACGTGCGTTGTCGGCGTTCTGGCGTACGGTGGAAGTCAGTTCTTCCATCGATGCCGCTGTTTCTTCGAGCGAGCTGGCCTGGCTTTCGGTGCGTGCCGACAGGTCGCTATTGCCTGCTGCAATTTCGCTCGATGCGGTGGCGATGGTATCGGTGGCAGTGCGCACCGAGCTGACGATGCGCGCCAGGTCGTCGCGCATGCCCTTCAGGGCATTGACCATGCTGTTATTGTCGTCGCGCTTGACGTCGATCGGCACGGTCAGGTCGCCGCCGGCAATGCTGCGCGCAATCGAGGACGCGTAATCCGGCTCGCCGCCCAGTTGGCGCAGCATCCCGCGTGCGATGAACACGCCGATGCCAAGCAGCACCGCAGCCAGCAGGACTGCGCCGGCGGCAAAGGTGACAGCGCGGCCGCGCACGGTGGCATCGACGGTGTCGACGTAGACGCCGGAGCCGAGGATCCAGCCCCATGGCTCAAAGCCTTTGACGTAAGAAACTTTTTGCACCGGCTTGTCGCTGCCCGGTTTTGGCCACATGTAATCGACCGGGCCGGCGCCTGCTTTCTTGACCATGTTGACGAATTCGACAAACAGGAACTTGCCGGTCGGGTCCTTGTTGGTGCTGAGGTCTTTGTTGTCGAGTTCGGGCTTGATCGGATGCATGATCATCTTCGGCTGCATGTCGTTCAGCCAGAAATATTCGTTGTTGCCATATCGCAACACCTTGATCGCATCCATTGCTTTCTTCTGGGCTTCCGGGCGCGGCAGGGCGCCGCTGGCTTCCTGCTTCTGGTAGTAGTCAAGCACGCCATACGCCGTTTCAACGGCCTGCCGCACATTGCTGGTTCTTTCCTCAAGGATGAGGGTGCGTTCCGAGATAAGGAAGATGGCGGTAAGGATGATGATGCCGAGGATGGCGCCGGCATTCAGCACCGCGAGTTTCTTGGCAATGCTCATCGACTGCGTGAAGTTCATGGTTTGTCTCCAGCTGAAACGATCCTTTTTGTGAACCCAGCATGGCATGCCTCGCAAAAAAAGAAAAGGCCCTCTGTGGAGGGCCTTGAACTGGACTTGTGTTTTTATTTCGAACGTTTCGCTGCGCTTTGGTCACGAATCGTGCGGAACTCGGAGTCGCTCGACCAGTTCGGCCAATCCTTCAATTCAGCCAGGTCGCGGCCCAGGCTGTACAGAATGCCAAGGTCGCGCGCCATGCCGGTGAAGGGCCATTTGGCATCCCACTCGTCCGAAGGCTGATGGTAGTTGTTGGTGTTGTAGGCTTGCATCGCCGCTTTGCCTGCAGCCACGCCGCCTTCCTCCCAGTCTTCGCCGGAGTTGAGGGAGAAGGCAGGTACGCCACGCTTGGCCATCGGGAAGTGGTCGGAGCGGAAGAAGTAACCGGCTTCGGTGTGCGGGTCCGGCGTGAAGCTCACGTTGATGGCCTTGTACTTGGCCACCAGCATATCCAGCAGGTCCAGCTTGGCGCTGCCGGAGATGGTGAAATTGCGTGCCGGACCATATGGGCTCAGGGCGTCCATGTTGATCATGCCGACCGTGGTGGCCAGCGGGTACACCGGGTTGGCTGCGTAGAACTCGGAACCGAGCAGGCCCTTTTCTTCCGCCGTTACGGCCAGGAATACCACGCTGCGCCTAGGCGCAGGCGCCTTTGCGTAGGCGCGGCCCAGCTCCAGCAAGGCGGCGATGCCGGTGCCGTTGTCGATGGCGCCGTTGTAGATCTTGTCGCCTTTGGCGTCAGGCAGGCCGACGCCGAGGTGGTCCCAGTGGCCGCTGTAGATCACGGTTTCGTTCGGCGCCGCACTGCCTTCGCGCACGGCCACCACATTCTTCGACTTGATCACTTGCGCGTCCACCGCGTAGTGTGCCGACAGGCTCACGCCTTTCAGTTCCACCGGCTTGAACTCGCGCGCTTGCGCCTGCTTCTTGAGTGCGTCGAAGTCGAGGCCGGCGCGCTTGAACAGGTCAGCTGCCACGTCGCGCTGGATCCACGCTTCCATCGGCGCGTGCGACTTGCCTGGGTCCTTGCGCACGATGTCGTACATCACGTTGGTGTTGGAATTCTTCACCGTCGCCCAGCCGTAGGAGGCCGGTGCGGTCTCGTGCACGATCAAGGTGCCGATTGCGCCCTGGCGTGCCATCTCTTCGTACTTGTAGGTCCAGCGGCCGTAGTAGGTCATGGCCTTGCCGCCGAACTCACCCTGGCCGGTTTCGAAGTCCGGATCGTTGATCAGTACCACGGCCAGCTTGCCCTTCAGGTTGACGCCCTTGAAGTCGCTCCACTTGCGCTCCGGAGCGGTCACGCCGTAACCGACAAAGACCAGCGGAACCTTGTCGAAGTCGACGCGCTTGGCGCCATTCATCGCGGCGCGCACGGCCATCTGCTCGCCTTGTGCGAACGGAATATTGTCCTTGCCGGCGTGCGCGTTCAGCACCACCGGGCCTTTGATCTCGAAGCGGCCCAGCGGCACTTCCTGGTACCAGCTACGCTTGCCCTTCACCAGGTCACCGCCCGGCTTCAGGCCGGCTGCTTCGAACTGCTTGGCGATGAATTCAACGGTCTTTACTTCGCCGGCGGTGTTCGGGCCGCGGCCTTCGAATTCGTCGGATGCCAGAGTCTTGACGTCCTGCGACAGTCGTTGCGGGTCGATCTTCGGCACGTCCTGCGCTTGCGCTGCGGCTGCAGCCAGCAGCACGGTGGCCAGCATGGAATGTTTCACTGCTTACCTCCTGGTTGGGGTGAATGGATCTCAAACCCGGCAAGTATCGGGGTTGCCGGCCCCCAGGTCAAATGCCCGGCCCATATGTAACTTAATGTTGCCCGTTGCGCCCCTCGCAATTGAAAAGTCGGGGTCAGCTCCGGCAATCGGACACGGGCTCAGCCGCTAGCGGCTGAGCCCGTGTCCGATTGCCGGAGCTGACCCTGACCCTTCCCCTCATATTTCACTGACACGCACCATCGATATCAGTTCGACAAGTGCGTGTTTGAGATCTGTCAGGTGGATCGAAGGCGGCTGGGCCTCACTAATCCAATGCATCGCCAATGACAGGATTGACAGGGTGCTGGCGGCCTTCGCGCGACTGCCGTAGGCGACATTGAAACCTATCTTGCGAGCGGCGAGTCCGATAAGCCAGAGTGCGTACGCGAGCAACGCTCCCAGTAAAAGCAATACAGCCAGGCGTCGCAATGTGTAGGTTTGGCTAAAGCGTAGCCCCATACCCCACTGCGCGTTCTTGAGATCGCGGAAAGTCTGTTCAATCTGCATGCGGCCGGCATAGATGTTTGCCACTTGCTCGGCATTGAGGGAGGCGAGCTTGGGTGAAACGGCGAGCAACCATGGCTCGCGTTGTCCCTTACTATTCTTCTTGCTGCGGCAGCTGCGCGCCAGCTTGCCGATCTTGGTCAGCCGGTGCCGCCCCTTGGCCTGGCGTTTCAATAGGACGAGCCGACACAGGGCAGGATTGGCCCGCGTATAGAAGTATTGACCCAGGTCGCGCGCGTGGGCGCATGCCTGCGCATAGAGTGTTTTGCAGCCAGCCCAGTCAGAACTGTCGTGTGGGCGCACCATGTCCCGATTTCGGATTCTCCCTACCCAGGCAAATCCGAGCTGGTTAAGCAGCTTGAACCAACTGGCGCGAAAGCCGGCATCGGTGATGATGATAGCTCGGCTGCCAGGCGGCAGTATGCTACGCAACGATTGCATGAAGTTTCGGTGCACAATCGGTGAACCGAGCTTGGCACAGGGATGGACTTCTTCATATAACGTGAAAGCGCGGCCCTTGATGATGGCCGCTGCCCGCAGCAACTGAATACTGCTATCGTCGCGTACCGCCGACCAGTCCACAGCAATCTGCACGCCAGGGCGGCGAATCACGCGACGCGCCATCGCGCGGTACACCGCATGCTTTTCCTGCGCCAGATGGGGATTGCTCAAAAGTCGATCGCAGCATTTGATGCGATGACGCAATTGCGTCGCCGAGGCCAATTTCTTGCCCATGCGCACCAGGCTCAGGCCACCATGCAACGCCGCGATTGCCACCTTGGCCAGGCATGCTCGCCGCTTGGCATGCATGTTCGGACATTCCTGCTCCAATAACCCCTGTATGATTGCATGTGCATGCATGGCTTATTCCTTTCCCTCGCAGTTTGGACGCTACGAATGAAAGGGGTGACACAGCCATGCATGCGCCGTTTTTGGGATTGAAAGTTAACAGCTTCCTTAGACGTTTACAACAAAAATATGAGGGGAAGGGTCAGGAGCTGACCCCGACTTTTATCCTGCTACAGGTAGCGCGACAGCAATGCGCCGTCCAGCCCTTCATCGAGCTGGATGCGCACGATGTGACCGCTGCCTGGGGCAATCGTGATTTCGCTGCCATCGTCCGCCAGCATACGGGCGATGGTGATGTCACGGTTGCCGCCGGGGTGCATGACTTCGATCCTGTCGCCCACCGCGAAATGGTTTTTCACGTCGACGCGCGCCCAGCCGCCGTCGATCCCCAATACATCCCCCACGTACTGGCTGCGATCGGTTTCCGAGGCGCCGCGCATATAGTTCTGGTGCGCCTGCGTGTGGTGGCGCTGGTAGAAGCCGTCCGTGTAGCCGCGGTTGGCCAGACCTTGGAGCTGGCCGAGCAGGCTTTCGTCGAACGGACGGCCGGCCACCGCATCGTCGATGGCCTTGCGGTACACCTGGGCCGTGCGTGCCGCGTAATAAGCGGACTTGGTGCGGCCTTCCACCTTCAGCGAAGTGACGCCAATCTTCACCAGGCGCTCGACGTGCTCCACCGCACGCAAGTCTTTCGAATTCATGATGTAGGTGCCGTGTTCATCTTCGAAGATCGGCATCAGCTGGCCCGGCCGGCCGGCTTCTTCCAACAGGTAGGTCTGGTTGGCCAGCGGGTGGCGCGGCTGCTGGTGCAGCACCGAGATGTCGCCGGTGGCGTCCTGGCAGCCTTCGCCCACCTTGTAGTCCCAGCGGCAGGCATTGGTGCAGGTGCCCTGGTTGGCGTCGCGGTGGTTGAAGTAGCCTGACAGGAGGCAGCGGCCCGAATAGGCCATGCACAGCGCGCCGTGCACGAAGACTTCCAGCTCCATATCCGGGCAGCGCTGGCGGATTTCCTCGATTTCGTCGAGCGACAGTTCGCGCGACAGGATCACACGCGTGAGTCCCATGCGCTGCCAGAATTTCACATCGGCCCAGTTGACGGCGTTGGCCTGCACCGAAAGGTGGACCGGCATGTCCGGCCATTCTTCGCGCACCATCATGATCAGGCCCGGGTCGGCCATGATCAGCGCGTCGGGCTGCATGGCGATGACGGGCGCCATGTCGCGCAGGTAAGTCTTGAGCTTGGCGTTGTGGGCGAAGATATTGCTGGCGACGAAGAACTGCTTGCCGCGTGCGTGGGCGCCGTCGATACCTTCCTGCAGCGCCTGCAGAGTGGAAAAGTCGTTGTTGCGCACGCGCAGGCTGTAACGCGGCTGGCCGGCATAGACGGCGTCGGCGCCGTAGTCGAAAGCGGCATTCATCTTGGCCAGGGAGCCGGCGGGCAGGAGGAGTTCGGGGGCGGTCAGCATGGCAGGCAAAATTCGCCAGCGTAGCGCTGCCGCCGATGCCTGGCCATGACCTGGATCAAGTCTGGCGCATCAAGCCGGCTGCAGTTCGCCGTACAGTGCCAGGAATTCCTGGCTTAGCTTGTGGCTGCGGTCGAGGTGGATCATCGGCAGGTTGCGCTCATGGGATTCGCGGATGCGGATCGAACTTGAGAGCTTGTTCTCGAATACCGGCAAGCCTTCTTCCTTCAACTGGTCCACCATGCGCTGCGGCAGCAGGGCGCGCGGCTGGAACTGGTTGACCACGATGCCTTCGATCTGTAGGCCTGGATTATGGTCGGCCTTGATCTCCTTGACGTTGTTGACCAGGGTGTACAGGGCCTGGCGCGAGAAGTCGTCGCAGTCGAAGGGGATCAGGCAGCTATCGGCCGCGATCAGGGCCGACTGGGTGAAGAAGTTATAGGCCGGCGGCGTGTCGACGTAGATTTCGTCGTACTCCTTTTCCAGCTCGTTCAGCGTGTCGCGCAGCTTGTAGATTTTGTGGCGCGATTCCAGTTTCGATTGCAGGTCGCCGAGTTCGGGATGGGCGATCATGATGGACAGGTTGTCGAACGGCGTGGCGTGCACGTATTCGCCGGCCGGCCTGGCGAATATGCCGTAACTAAGCATTTGCTCGAAATAGGCGCCGAGGGTGGGCGCCAGTCCCGTTGTCGCCGCCCCGAGCAGGTAACGGCTGCTGTTGCACTGCGGGTCGATATCGATCAACAGCGTGCGTTTGCCATGGTGCGCCGCGATGGCCGCCAGGTTTACCGCAATGGTCGATTTACCGACGCCGCCCTTCTGGTTGAAGATTACGCGCTTCATTTGCTGGCCCCCGCTGTGGCTAAGATTGCAACGATTCTAGCATGATGCGGCGCAGCAAAAGCAAGCGTTTATGTCTTTATGCCTTCATGCAGGAATTCGAATCCATCAGGCCGCGCAGGTAGCCGCGGCGGACCTTGCCTGCCAGGATCGCGGTTTGGGCTTTCTTCGACTGGCGCTCTGCGCCGCTCAACTTGCGCAGCCAGCCGCGGAATGGGATGGCGCCTTCCACCGTACGTGCCAGGGCGCCGGTGGCCGCGTTGCCCAAGGCCTCTTTCGAAGCGTCCATATGACTGAGCTTTTCCTCGGGAACGTCCAGGTCCGGGCCCAGCTCCTCGTCGAGGTCCGCCACCTGTGCCAGCAAGGCCGGGCAGCTCCTGTCGGACGGCGCCTTGTAGGGATTGCCGATGGCGTCGCGCAGGACCTGGGGGATTTCAATTTTGGCGATATTCAGGTCCCGCAGCGGCGTGGCGCCGATCTCCTGGATGCGGTTTTGGTCCTTGGTGGCGCACGCGCTCAGGGCCAGCGCGGCAATGGCAAGTGTCAGTCGTTGCATAGTTCTTGTGCTTAAGAAAAATGCAAGTATAACTAAGCTGGCGACAATCGATCCAGAATTGTTTTGCGGTAGCGCCGGCTCATGCGCAGGCGCTGGCCTGCCTGCAGCACGACTTCATACTCGCCGTCCTCGCGCAATGCGAGCGCGCGCACCCGTTCCAGGTTGACGATGGCCGAGCGGTGGATGCGCTGGAAACCATGCGGTGTCAATTCCCCTTCAAGGTCGGACAGGCTGCGGCGCAGCATATGCGCCCGGCCGGCTGCATGCAGGGTGGCGTAGTAGTCGCTGGCCTCGACCCAGTCGATGTCCGCAAACTTCACCACCTCGAGCGCGCTGCCATTCCTGATGATGAAGCGGCGCGTTTCTTCCGGCAGGCGCAGGCGTTCTTTCACGCGTTCCAGCACACGCTCGAAACGCTGGCCGTCGAAGGGCTTGAGCAGGTAGTCGAGGGCGCCGACTTCGAAGGCGCGCAGGGCGAACTGGTGGTGGGCAGTGACGAAGACAATGGCAAAACGCGGCGCGGGACCGATGCGATCGAGCAGCTCGAAGCCGTCGCATTCCGGCATTTCAACGTCAAGGAAGACCAGGTCGGGCCGGGCTCCCGGCAGCAGCGTCAGCGCTTCTTCCGCCGAGCCGCATTGGCCGACCACGGACATTGCCGGGTCGCGTGCCAGCAGCAGGGCGATATTACTGCGCGCCAGCGGTTCATCGTCGACAATCAGCGCGCGCAGCATCACTGCTCCCGGTACGGCAGGGTGACCGTGGCCAGCACGCCGTGCGGCACGTCGCGCAACACCAGCGACTGGGCCTCGCCGTACAGTGCCTGCAGGCGCTGGCGGGTGTTGGCCAATCCGACGCCGTCCTGGGCGCCGTCCGCCAGCGCGGGACCCTCGTTGAAAATGCTGAACGTCAGCAGCTCGCCTTCGCGCGTGGCACCGATGCGCAATTCGCCGCCCTTGGTGCGCCTGGCGATGCCGTGCTTGACCGCGTTTTCCACCAGTGGCTGCAGGACGAAGTCCGGCACTTGGGCGCGCAGCAGGGCGGCCGGGATGTCGAGGCGGCAGCGCAGGCGTTCGGCGAAGCGCAGTTGCTGGATTTCCAAGTACTTGCGCAGGAAGTCCATTTCTTCCTCAAGCGTCACGTACTGGCGCTCCGAGCGGTTAGTCACGCGCCGCAGCAGGTCGCCCAGCGATGCAACGGCGGCAATGGCTTCCTCATCCCTTTGCTCCCGGATCAGGCCGGTGACTGCATTGAGGGCGTTGAAAATGAAATGCGGCTCGATCTGCAGCCGCAGCGCCGCCAGTTGCGCTTGCGCCAGCAATTCCCGCTGCTGCGACAGGCGGCGATGGCTGTCCAGGGCGATGCCGAATGAGGCCATGGTGCTGTACAGGATGACGCTGCCCACCAGGTTGTTCACCTGCCTGTTCTTCCACAATTGCAGGAAGGGATCCGGGCCGTGGGCGTAGGCGAAGGGATTGGTCGCGTGTTCAAGCAGCGCGGCCCAGAGTGCCCACACCGCGCTGATTGCCATGCATGCCGCGCCGTGCACCAGCCATGGGGTGGCTTTCCGAGCCGGCAGCGGAAAGCGCTGCAGCAGGGAGAGCGCGAAAGGCGTGGCGCCTGCCCATACGGCCCAGCCGGCAAGGGTGACGAAGAAAAGCGTCCACCAGGCATGCTGCATGCCCATTGCCTTCATGGAGACGACTACCTGCGTCGCCTCGAACAAGCCGATGGCCAGCCATGCGCCCGCAATATAGCGCCAGGGGTGTGTAGTGTCTGCTCTCATGGGTGGCAATCATAGGGGATTTCAGGGCGGCCGGCGACGCTTTGCAGCGAAACCACGCCAGGCTGCAGCCAGTCGCATCGCGTGGCAGGAATGGCAGTGGGAGACTGCAAGCAGCGCCACCAGCGTGGCTAACCACTGGGAGAAATCATGAAGAGAAGAGAGCTGTTCCGTATTTCCGCCGCCATGGGACTGGCTGCGGCGCTGCCGGCTTTGAGCCAGGCCAAGGCGCAAGCCGCGCTGGCCGGCCCGCTGCGGCCACCCGCCGCAGGTAAGATTCCGGTCGCTTTCCTGTTGTCCGACAATGCAGTCGTGATCGACTTTGCCGGCCCTTGGGAAGTGTTTTCCAATGCCTCGATCGCCGGCTGCAATTGCGATCCGGCGTTTGAGCTCTACACCGTCGCCGCGAGCGCGGCGCCGATCACGGCCAGTGGCGGCATGACCATTGTGCCGAACTATACGATCGCCAATGCACCTGCACCGAAAGTGATCGTGATCCCGGCACAGAGTACGCGCGACCCGGCGGTGCTGGACTGGATCCGCCAGGCCTCACGCAATGCCGACCTGACCATGTCCGTTTGTACCGGCGCAACCCTGCTGGCGAGCACCGGCCTCCTTGCCGGGAAATCGGCCACCACCCACCATGGCAGCTTCAACCAGTTCGCCATGGAATTCCCGGAAGTGAAGCTGAAGCGCGGCGCGCGCTTCGTGGAGGAGGGCAATCTGGCCAGCGCAGGCGGGCTGTCCTCCGGCATCGACCTGGCGCTGCGCGTGGTGGAGCGCTATTTCGGCCGCACGGTGGCGCTCAACACGGCCAACGCGCTGGAATACCAAGGCCAGGGCTGGCTCGACCCGATGTCCAACAATGTCTATGCGAAGCGCCGCGTCTCAACCGAAAAACAGCCGCTCTGCCCTGTATGCGACATGGACGTCGACAAGGCCAGCGCTGCATCGTCTGTCTACCGTAAGCGCACCTACTACTTCTGCATGGCCGGGCACAAACAGATGTTCGACGCGGCCCCGGCAAAATTCCTTGCCGCGCTCCCCTGAGCAGGCAGCCGGTTAAGGGCAGGGACTAAAGCGCCGTCACATCAAAGACGGCCTGCGCGAACTCGCGCGGTGCCTCTTGCGGCAGGTTATGCCCAATACCGCCCGTGAGCGTGCGATGCCGGTACTTGCCGGTGAACTTCCTGGCGTAGGCTGCAGGCGGCGCGTGCGGGGCGCCGTTGGCGTCGCCTTCCATGGTGATCGAAGGCACCCCGATCGCGGGGGCGCCAGCCAGCTTCGCTTCCAATGCGTCGTATCTGCGTTCGCCATCGGCCAGGCCGAGGCGCCAACGGTAGTTGTGGATCACGATGTCGACGTGGTCCGGGTTGTCGAAGGCCGCGGCGCTGCGGGCGAAGGTCGCTTCGTCGAAGGCCCATTTCGGCGAAGCGGTCTTCCAGATCAGGCGATTGAAATCCTTGCGGTTGGCTTCATATCCCAGCCGGCCACGCTCGGTGGCGAAGTAGTACTGGTACCACCACTCGTATTCGGCCTGCGGCGGCAGCGGTTTCCTGTTGCCGGCCGGCGTGCCGATCAGGTAGCCGCTGACCGAGACCAGTCCCTTGCAGCGTTCCGGGAACAGGGCGGCGATGATGCAGGCCGTGCGTGCTCCCCAGTCGAAGGCGCCGAGGATGGCGTTCTCGATGTTCAACGCATCCATCATGCCGACGATGTCGAGCGCCACGGCGGTCTGCTGGGCGTTGCGGAAGCTGTCTTTCGACAGGAAGCGCGTGTTGCCGTGGCCGCGCAGGTAAGGCATGAGCACCCGGTAGCCGGCGCCGGCCAGCAGCGGGGCAACCTCTTCGAAGCTGTGGATGTCGTAAGGCCAGCCGTGCAGCAGGATGACTGGCTGGCCGCTTGCCGGCCCCAGTTCTGCGTAGCCGATTTCCAGCTCGGCCGTGCGGACAGTACGGATCGTGCCGAGCGAACGGCCGGCACTGGCGGGCAAAGCGGCTGCCTGCGCCATGGGTGCCAGCGTGGCCAGGCCGGCCATTGCAAGCAATCCACCCAGCAGGGAACGGCGTTGCGTATCGATCGTTTTGTCCAAAGCTTCCTCCGCTGTGTTGTAGTTGGGCTCAGTATAGGAAGGAAACGTATCTGGATTGTGTCACGGTATATCATGTCTGTAGTTTCAAGAATTGGACTTCGCATGCTTATCGTGACTCACAGCGGCAAGTTCCACGCGGACGATGCGTGGGCAGTCGCTGTCCTGAATATTTTGTATCCCGGTGCCGGGATCGTCCGCACGCGCGACCAGGCCATCATCGACACGGCCGACTTTGCCGTCGATGTGGGTGGCGTGTGGGATCCGGCCGCCGGCCGCTTCGACCATCATCAGAAGGGCTTCGACGTTGCACGCCAGAGCGGCGTGCCATACGCCAGCGCGGGACTGGTCTGGCGCGAGTATGGCGCGCGCTGCGTGAGTGCCCTGGCACTGGCGCACACCGGGCACCAGCTCGCGGAAGGCCAGGCGCGCGAGATCGCCTACGGCATCGATGCCGACGTGGTGCAATATCTCGACCTGTCGGACGTTGGCGCGGCAAAGAGCGCACCGGGCGGCTATGGCCTGTCGGCGGTGATTTCCGGCTACAACACCAACTGGCTCGATGAGCAAAGGCTGGGTTACGGCGAGGCGGCGGACGCGTTCCGGCTATCGCAGTTCCGCCGCGCGATGGCCGTGCTGACCGATGTCATGGTGAATGCCGTCAAATACCGGGTCGGCGCCTTGCTGGCGGTGGAGCAAGTACGCCAGGCCGAAGTGCTGGAGGGCGGCAAGCTGCTATTCCTGAAAAACGGCGCGTTGCCGTGGAGCCAGGTGGTGCGCAAGGAAATGCCGAAAGTGCTGTTCGTGATCAGCTACAGCATTGCCGAGCAGCGCCACCTGCTGCACGCCGTCCCGGCCAGCCCCGACAGTTTCGATGCGCGGGCCGATTTGCCTGCGGCCTGGGCCGGCTTGCGCGATGCCGAACTGGCGGCAGTGACCGGCGTGCCGGACGCCGGCTTTTGCCACAACGGCAGGTTCATTGCCTCCGCCACGTCGTATGCGGGAATCCGGGCCATGGCATCCCTCGCGCTGAAAGACGTCGAGGGATAAGCCCGGGCGCGGTCAGCCGCGTTTAGTTGCCGCAGCCAAGATTGCGGATGCGCTCATACGCCGCCCTGGCCTGCACCAGGCCGTAACCGTAGTACGGGTCGCGGCCTGGCGCACCCAGGTCAAGCGCAGACTTGTTGAGCGAGCTGCGGATCTGGCTCGCGCTGCATTTCGGGAAGTAGCTCCACACCAGCGCTGCCACCGCCGATACGTGCGGCGTCGCCATCGAGGTGCCGTCGTACAGGGCGTAGTTGGTGGCGATCACCTTCAGGCTGGCTTGCTGGCCAAGTTGCGCCACCAGGCTGGCGCCATCGGTATCGGAGACGCCGACCGACGGGATATTCGTCACCATGCCGCCCAGCGTGCCGTTCAAGCCGCCCGCCACATTGTTGTAGACCACGGCACCCACGCCGCCGCTGGCCTGGCAGTTGGCGACCTTGGCGCCGAACGATATCGTGCCGCGCTGGATCAGGCAGATCTTGCCGGCCATGGCGTTGTCGGTTGCCGTGCCAAGGCCGAAGTCGGCCACTGGCGCGGTGACGGCGCCGGCCGGCGATCCATCCATCACGCGCGAAGCGTAGCGCGTTGCGCCCACCTTCAATTCGGTTTCGCGGCCGCCGCCCATGGGTACGGTCGACAGCACGCTGACACCCGGCGCCGACAGCTCGACTTTCGGCGTGAATTGCGAGAAGCCGGCAATCTTCATGTCCTGGTCCAGGGCGCCGATCGACATCACGCTGCTATAGCCGGCAGGATAGGACTGCGTATTGTTGCCGTCATTGCCGGCCGCCGCAATCGACAGCACGCCGCGTTTGGCCAGGCCGGCGAAGGCGCGCTCTTCCGCAATGCTGGGGTCCGCGCCGCCGAGCGACATGCTGATGACGTTGGCGCCCGCAGCGCCGCACTTGTTGGCTGCCGCGATCAGGGTCGAGGTGTAGGCCCAGCCATCGACGCCGAACACCTTGACGATGTGCAGCTTCAGCTGGCGGCCCGGATTGACGCCGACCACGCCGGTGCCGGCATTGTTGATGGCGGCAACCGTGCCTGCCACGTGGGTGCCGTGGTGGTTCTCGTCGGTGAACCAGTCGCCGGTGCCGGGATTGGTGTTGCCGGTGACGCGGTTGCCCTGCAAATCTTCATGCGCCAGGTCGATGCCGGAGTCGATGATGCAGAGCGTGCGGTTGCTGGCATAGCTGTCCGGCAGCTGGTCGGCCTGCACCATCGGAATGCCATAGGGTACTTGCTGGCCCAGCAGGTAGGGCGCGCCGGTGGACGGGGTGCTGCTGGCGAAGGGAACGCGCTTGCGGTCCTCTTCCACGAAGTCGATTTGTGCGTTGCCGCGCAGGGAGGCCACGGCATCGGCCGGGACTTCGGCGGCAGTGGCGTTAATATCGGGCATCTCCTGCACCACTTTACCGCGCGCTGCTGCGAGCGCAGCCTTGCCGTTGGCTGCGCCGCCGGCCTTGAAGCCGACAATCACGCGTACGGTGCCGTCTGCGGCACTGGCGATGGGAAAGTGGCTGCTGACGGCAGCGGCCAGCACGGTCATGGCGAATGTGATGCGGGTATTTCCGGTATGTTTTTTGAACATGATTAGTCCTGGGAATCGTGTGTGGATGAAAGGCCTTGGACACCAGAAGCGCGACAGCCGCGCGTAGCAGCTATCAAAACCGATGCTAGAGGGCTTCTGTCATTTTGGTCAATCGTGACGCTTAGTTAAGCTGATACGAGCGACCAGGAAACCACACATGTTCCGAGGTGCAATAAAAAACGCCACCCGCAGGTGGCGTTCCTTGTGGCCGCGGGGCTGGCTTAGAACTGGTTCATGGTGTTGTCTTTGCCGGCCGCCTTCAGCGCAGCTTCGCCGCTGAAGTATTCCTTGTGGTCGTCGCCGATATCGGAGCCGGACATGTTCTGGTGCTTGACGCAGGCGATGCCCTGGCGGATTTCCTTGCGCTGCACACCGGCCACGTAGCCCAGCATGCCCTGGTCGCCGAAGTATTCCTTGGCCAGGTTGTCGGTCGACAGGGCCGCGGTGTGGTAGGTCGGCAGGGTGATCAGGTGGTGGAAGATGCCGGCTTCGCGGGCTGCATCAGCCTGGAAGGTGCGGATCTTCTCGTCGGCCTCGATCGCCAGCGCGGTATTGTCGTACTCTGCGCTCATCAGTGCGGCGCGGTCGTAGGCCGACACGTCCTGGCCGGCTTCCTTCATGCGGTCGTAAGCTTGCTGGCGGAAGTTCAGGGTCCAGTTGAACGATGGGCTGTTGTTGTACACCAGCTTGGCGTTCGGGATGACCTTGCGGATTTCCTTGACCATGCCGCCGATCTGGCCGATGTGCGGCTTCTCGGTTTCGATCCACAGCAGGTCGGCGCCGTTCTGCAGCGAGGTGATGCAGTCCAGGACGCAGCGCGCTTCGCCGGTGCCGGAACGGAACTGGAACAGGTTGGAAGGCAGGCGCTTGGGACGCAGCAGCTTGCCGTCGCGCTTGATGATCACGTCGCCGTTGCCCAGTGCGTCGGCCGACACTTCGTCGCAATCGAGGAAAGAGTTGTACTGGTCGCCCAGGTCGCCTGGCTTGCTGGTGACGGCGATCTGCTTGGTCAGGCCGGCGCCCAGCGAGTCGGTACGGGCCACGATGATGCCGTCATCCACGCCCAGTTCCAGGAAGGCGTAGCGCACAGCGCGGATCTTGGCCAGGAAGTCTTCATGCGGCACGGTGACCTTGCCATCCTGGTGGCCGCACTGCTTCTCGTCGGATACCTGGTTCTCGATCTGGATGCAGCAGGCGCCGGCTTCGATGAACTGCTTGGCCAGCAGGTAGGTTGCTTCCGCATTGCCGAAACCGGCGTCGATGTCGGCGATGATCGGCACCACATGGGTCACGTGGTTGTCGATCTTTTCCTGGATGGCTTTCTTGGCGTCGCCGCTGGCGGCATCCAGTTGGCGGAACAGGCCGCCCAGCTCGCGTGCATCGGCCTGGCGCAGGAAGGTGTACAGCTCCTTGATCAGGGCCGACACGGCAGTCTTTTCGTGCATGGACTGGTCAGGCAGCGGGCCGAACTCGGAGCGCAGCGCAGCGACCATCCAGCCCGACAGGTAAAGGTAGCGGCGATCGGTGCTGTTGAAGTGCTTCTTGATCGAAATCATTTTTTGCTGGCCGATGAAACCGTGCCAGCAGCCCAGGGACTGGGTGTACTGGGACGGGTCGGCATCGTAGCGGGCCATGTCGGCGCGCATGATCTTGGCGGTGTAGCGGGCAATGTCCAGGCCGGTCTTGAACTTGTTCTGGGCGCGCATGCGGGCGGCCGCTTCAGGGCTGATGGCGTTCCAGGCGCTGCCGTTGCGTTCCTTCAAGGCTGCAATGGCTTGGATGTCGTCTTGATAGTGGGACATGGTCTATTCCTAGCAAAAAAGCGGATTAAAAAAGGCGAAGCACTGGAATAATGATAGGCCGTTCTTTTGCGATGCACCATGTCTTATATAAGACATATAAGCTATATTTTATTCTTTAAATTCAATGTGTTAATTTGCGCTTTCCATGATATAAAATGTCTTTTCGCGAAATGAACTGTTCGGTATGGTGCGGCGCCAAGCGATTTCCTGCGATGTGGAATCGAATTTCCGCAATGTGGAATAGCGCGAAAAGTGGTGTAGGCAAAAATAACGGAGCAGCCCGCCATGGCCGCCTTTGAAACCATGCGCGGGACTAAGGGCTTTACCGCAAGAGGCGTGCGATCCCGATGCGGGGCGCCCTGGATAAGCCGCAGAAGGAGCTGGTCGTTGACAGCAAGGCCGCGGCCAATTGACGCGGCGCGCCTGGCTAGGCTTATTGTGGCAGGACTGGCATGACGCCGCTTTGGCCGTCCTCGCTGTCGACGTTGCCGAAGTGGATTTCAAGGTCCTGTGTCGGACGGAAGTTCTGCAGGCGCACTTGGTAAGTGCGCGCGTCGATTTTCCTGAACGTGCCAGGGAAGCACAGGCTGATCAGCTCGTCCGGCTTGCGTTTGATGATGTTGAGCGTGAAGTCTTCGATGCCGCGCTTCCAGGTGTTCCCCGTGGTGAGGATATACGACACGTTGTGCGTGTTGACGTAACCGTTGTTGCGCGCTGCAACCTTGGCGCGTGCGTTCAGGTAGCTTTGGTCGGTGCAGTAGATTTTCGCGAAATCTTCGTGCATGCCCGATTCGCCAGGACCGCCGGCGACGAAGGGGCGGTAATCATGGTGAACGCGGACCACCTTGTTGGCGGGGAATTTCTGGCGCCAGACGTAATTGACTTCCACCATCCAGGTCGGCTCACGGGTTTCCTGATCCAGCAAGCCCAGTTCGATCATCTGCCGGGCTTGCTGTTCCTTGAAGGCGGCGACCTTGCCGGATTTGCTGGCGAAGGTGGGCGTGTAGGCGATCTCCCGGTTGCTGAAGCCGAGCTTTCGCAGTTGCGCAGTGACGTCCTTGCCTTCAGGCGAGCGGGCCACCAGCCTGCTCTGGAATGCAACCGGCTTGCCGTCTACCCGAATGGAAAAGCCGTCAGGCTGGCCATAGTAGGTGTCACTGTCCTGTTGCGCGGCCGGGTAGGGTGGCAGCGGGAACACGATGGTTTCCTCGACCTCGTTGGCTGACTCATTCAGGAATTCATAATCGACGCTGATCAGGTTGTGGCTGATGTTCAGCACTTCCTTTTTCATGGCAATGGCGTCGGTCTTGCCAAATACAATGCCGCCGACGCCAACTGCGGCAATACCGTCGTTGGCCAGGGCAGTGGTGGGGAGGGCGAGCGCCGCGATGGCGAGCTGCAGGAGTTTCTTCATGGCCAGAATTATATTGCCAACAATGGCATTGCTGCGCGCCCCGTGCTTGGCGATGGCGCTAGATTGGGGATTTCGACAGGGAGAGCGGCCATGACTATCAAAGGAAGTTGCCACTGCGGCGCCGTCGCATTCGAGATCGATGGCGAAATTCCCGCCCAGCTCACGCGCTGTACTTGCTCGTTCTGCGCCAAGCGCGGCGCCGTCACCGCCGCCTTCGCCCCGGAACGATTCCGCCTGGTGCCGCCGCCCAGCGGCGACAGCATTTATCGCTGGCAGACCCGTCAGGTGGCACATCATTTTTGCCCCATGTGCGGCTGCGCTACCTTTACCGATTCGCCGGCCTACCAGACCGACGGAAGCTGGGACGGGCACAGCCGGCGCATCGTGGTGAACGCGCGCCTGTTCGACGGTTTCGATGCCGCCACGGCGGCCGTCACCGTGATCGATGGAAAGCACCTCTGGTAAGCCGGGGATTGCAACAAAGAATTTTCACTGTGGCAAGTTCCTGGTTATATACTTGATAACCTCTATCTCTTTATAGGAACTACCAAGAGTGAAGCTAATTACCGCCATCATGCTCAGCGCAGGGATCCTGTCGCCAGCATTTGCCGCCGCGCCAGCCGTGCCGGCCAAGACCGCCCCTAGCAAGGCCCCGGCTACCAAGGCTGCCGCAGTCAAAGTTGCCTCGGTTGAAGGAATTACCGAATACCGCCTGGCCAACGGCCTGCGCGTGCTGCTGTTCCCGGACGCGAGCAAGCCGACCCTGACCACCAACATCGTCTACATGGTCGGTTCGCGCCACGAAAACTATGGCGAGACCGGCATGGCCCACTTGCTGGAACACTTGCTGTTCAAGCCGACCGCCAATTTCGGCATCAAGAAGGGCAGCAAGACGCCGGTGGAGGTGCTGAACCAGACCGGCGGCCGCTTCAACGGCACCACCTGGTATGACCGCACCAATTACTTCTCGACCTTCCCGGCCAACGACGACAACCTGAAGCTGATGCTGGAGCTGGAAGCGGACCGCATGGTCAATTCGCCGATCAGCCAGGACGACCTGTGGAACAACCAGACCCAGAAAGGGGAAATGACGGTCGTGCGCAACGAGTTCGAGCGGGGCGAGAGCGATCCTTTCCGCGTTACCCTCGAGCGCACGATGTCGGTCGCCTTCGACTGGCACAATTACGGCAAATCGACCATCGGCGCCCGCTCCGACATTGAAGGCGTGAGCATCGAGCGCCTGCGCGCGTTCTACCAGCGCTACTACCAGCCGGACAACGCGATCCTGATGGTCGCCGGCCGTTTCGACGAAGCCAGGGTGCTGGCCCAGATCAACGAACTGTTCGGCAAGATTCCAAAGCCGGCCCGCGTACTGGCCCCGACCTATACCGCGGAACCGACCCAGGACGGCGAACGTTCGGTCACCATCCGCCGCACCGGCGGCACCCAGATCGTGGCCGCCGGCTACCACGTGGCGCCGGCCAGCCATATCGATGCGTCAGCCTTGCAGGTGCTGGGCCGTATCCTGTCCGAAGCACCGGGTGGCCGCCTGCACAAGACCCTGGTCGATGCCAAGCTGGCGTCTTCCGTGATGGACCTGAATTTCAACCAGATGGAACCGGGCTACCACCTGTTCGCTGCAGTAGTGCCGAAAGACGGCCAGACCGCAGCCGTGGAAGAGGCGATGCTGAAGGCGCTGGAAGACATCAAGTCCCACCCGGTCACCGAAGCTGAAGTGGAGCGCGCCAAGGCTTCGATCGCCAAGGACATTGACCAGACCGTCAATGACACCGCCCGTTTCACCATCGCCCTGACATCGGCGCAAGCCGCCGGCGACTGGCGCCTGTTCTACCAGCGCCGCGACCAGGTCGAGAAAGTCGATGCGGCAGCAGTGCAGGCCGTGGCGCTGAAGTACCTGAAGCCGTCGAACCGCACGCTGGCGCGCTTCATCCCGACCGATGCAGCCGACCGTACCGAAGTGCCGAAAACGCCGGATGTCGCGGCAATGGTCAAGGACTATAAGGGCCGCGCAGCCATCGCCCAGGGCGAAGTGTTCGACCCGAGCCCCGACAATATCGAAAAGCGCACCCAGCGTTCGGTCCTGGCCAACGGCATGAAGCTCGCGCTGCTGTCAAAGAGCACCAAGGGCAACACGGTCAGCGCGTCGATTCAACTGCGCATGGGCACTGCCGAGAACCTGGCGGGCAAGGCCGTCATTGGCGACCTGACCGCCTCGTTGCTGTTGAGCGGCACGGAGCGCCTGTCGCGCCAGGAAGTCAAGGATGCACTCGACAAGCTGAAGGCAAGTGTTAACATCAACGGTGGCGCCGAAGGCGTGACGGTCAACGTCACCACCACGCGCGACAACCTGGCGGCAGTGCTGGACTTGCTGGGCGAATCGCTGACCAAACCGGCCTTCACGGCAAAGGACTTCTCCGAGCAGCAACGCGACATGATCTCGGGTACCGAGCAGCAACTGACCGAGCCGCAACCCCTGGCCAGCAATGCGATGCAGCGCCTGACCAATACTTTCCCGGCCGGCCATGTGCGCTACACCATGACCTTGCCGGAGCTCCTGGCGGAACAGAAAGCTGCGACCGTGGAACAAGTCAAGGCCTTCCACCAGGCCTACTATGGCGCCGGCGATGCCACCCTGTCCGTGGTGGGCGACTTCGACGCCGCCGCCGTGCAGGCGCAAGCGGCCAGGCTGTTCGGCAACTGGAAGGCGCAGCAGCCCTACGCCCGTATCGCCAGCGTCCTGAAGCCGGTCGCCGGCCAGAGCATTGCGCTGGAAACACCGGACAAGGCCAACTCGGTCCTGTTCGCGATCCAGCCGGTGCCGATGAAGGATGATGCGGCCGTCTACCCGGCCCTGTTGATGGGCAACTACATGCTCGGCGGCGGTGCATTACGCAGCCGGTTGGCCGACCGCATCCGCCAGAAAGAAGGCTTGTCCTACGGCGTGGGTTCGCAACTGTCGGTGCCAGCGCGCGACCCGGCCGGCTTGTGGCTGGCCTTTGCGATCAGCGCGCCGCAAAACACTGCCAAGGTGGAAGCTGCGCTGCGCGAAGAGCTGGGTAAGGCGCTCAAGGATGGCTTTACCGACGCTGAACTGGCCGATGCCAAGAAAGCCTGGCTGCAATCGCAGGAGGTGGGCCGTACCGGCGACGCGGGCCTGGCCGGCCGCCTGGCGGGCTACCTGAGCTTTGACCGCACCATGGCCTTCGACAAGGAGCTGGAAGCCAAAGTCAGCGCCCTGACGGTGGCCCAGGTCAACGAAGCATTGCGGGCCAACCTGAAGCCGGAAGCGGTTTCGGTGATCAAGGCCGGTGACTTCGCCAAGTCCGCTGCCGGCGCTGCCGGTGCGGCGCCGGCCTCGAGGCCGTAAGCGAGGCCTCCCCGCCGCCTGGCGCGGCGGGGCTTCTCCGCGGGTCCCGGCCCGAAAAAAAACGCCGATCGCAAGGATCGGCGTTTTCAGTTCAGGCCCAGCTTAAGACTTGCGTGGCTTGCGGCGCGCAACCGCGATGCCGGCCAGGCCCAGGGACAGCAGCAGCATGCTGGCCGGTTCCGGTACGTCGGAAGGCGTGGTGGTATTGGTGAAAGAGAAGCTCAGGTCGTTAAATTCGAAGGGACCGTTGTACAAGTCTTCAAAGCTTACCAAGGTGGTGTCGGGAAGCCAGTTGCCCTGTACTCGCGCGTGGAACGAGCCGTCCGGGTTGCGGCCGGCCAAGCCCGTGAAGTAGTCCGTATTGGTGTTGTTGACGTGCAGGCGGAAGACGAGTTCGGTACCAAGGGCAAAGCTGCCGAGGTCCACGGTCGCGCCAATGGCGGAGCTGTGGTTATTGAACAGGAAGATATCGTTACCCGCGATGCCATCGTTGGTAACCAGGTAAAGATCGTTGCTGTAGGCAGCGGAATTGCCCTCATAGCGCGCGACGATATTGGCGGTGCTGCCGACCAGCACCGGGTTGCCCTCGGTGCCGGCAGTAGCGATCGGGAAGGCCAAGGCGGACAGCGGGGCAAGCAGGGCAACGGCGGCCAGGAGCTGACGAACGGTTTTCATATTGAGTCCTAAAGAAAAAGAGACTCAGCAGCGTTAGCACAAATCATGCCATAGAAATAATATTGCCGGTTTTACTTGTAGTTACAAGTAGTTATGTATTGTTTTACTAGTGAAATTAATTGACTGAATGGCAATGTGTAAAAATTCCCGACAAAAACAAGAACGCCGATCGCAAGGATCGGCGTTCTCGCAAGCGGGGCGCGCTTAGAAGTAGAAGTTGCCCGAGACGCCGACGTGGTCGGCTTTCACTTCGCCCCAGCCGTATCCACGCTTGACTTCGAGCTTTTCGTTCACGTAGCGCACTTTGACGCTCAGTTGCGGCGTGAACAGGTACTCCGCTTCCACGACGCCGCTCAGGGTATTGTCGAACTTCACATCGTCGATTTCGCCAGCGCCGCTACCGCTCAGCTTGGCGCCGGTGACATAGCGCAGGCCGGTGCCGATCTTCCAGTTCTGGTTGATGTGGTAGAAGGCCAGGGCTTCGATCGGGAAGCGCTGGAACTTCATGCTGCCATTGCGCGCGGACTGGTCGTCCACATGGAAATTCACGCTGGTTTGTACGGAAAACTGTTCATCGATGCGGAAATCCACGCCGCCGGTGAAGTACACGCCGCCGCCGGCACGGATGTTGGCGGAGTCGCCATTGGTGTACTCGGCGGTGGCCAGCTTGTCGCCGCCGGCGGTGATGCCCAGGCCGACAAAGCCATGCACGGTTCTTGCCGGTTCGGCAGCGTTCTGGGCATAGGAGGAAGAGGCGATCGCCAGTGCCGCGAGGGCGAATACAGCTTTTTTCATGCTAATAACTTCTTGTTTAGAAAGTATTGAAAAGGACTTCACTTCGGAGGCTGCGGGGGCCGCAGCTGCGGCAGGGAAGGGGGAAGCGCGATAGTAGCATGTTGATACTTACTGAAAATGCGCTAATTCTCACAATCCAAAGACCAGCGCACAAACGAAAAACGCCGACCACAAAGATCGGCGTTTTCACTTTTTATTCTTGGTGGCCCGGGGCGGAATCGAACCACCGACACAAGGATTTTCAGTCCTCTGCTCTACCAACTGAGCTACCAGGCCAAGAGGCAGCATTATAGCAGGGAATCCTTGGTTTGCAATAGCCTTTTTTCATTGGGGGAAAGCTATAATGCGCGGATGAACAAGCCCACGCATCACCATATGCAGACTGCGGTCTGCATCGTTGGCAATGGCGCCATTGCCAAGACGGCAGCCCTCGCGTTTGCCCAGTCCGGATTGAGTGTGACCTTGCTGGGCCCGCCGCCGGCAGCCGCGCGCCCGGACGAGGCCAGCTGGGACGTCCGCGTGTTCGCCCTCAACCACACTGCCCACCGCTTGCTCGATTCCCTGAAGGTCTGGGGGGCCATGGACCAATCGCGCATTGCCCCGGTCGATGCCATGCTGGTCAACGGCGATGGCGCCAGGGCCGGTGCGCTGAACTTCGATGCTTACGGCGCCCACACAGGCAGCTTGTGCTGGATCGTGGAAGACCGCAACCTGAACCAGGCCCTGGATGCCGCGCTGCGCTTTGCCCAGAACGTGCATTTCGTGCACGGCAAGGCAGTCGCCCTGAAGCATGACGAACAAGGCGCCGTGATCACCATGGACGACGGTTCCCATCTCGGCGCAGCGCTGGTGGTGGGCGCCGATGGCGCCCAGTCCTGGGTACGCGGCCAGTGCGATATCGGGCTCGATTACCGCCCTTATAACCAGAGCGGAGTGGTGTCCAATTTTGCCTGCGAGTTGCCGCACCATGGTGTCGCGCACCAGTGGTTCACCGGCGAGCAGGGCATCGTGGCCCTGCTGCCGCTGCCGGGCGACCAGGTTTCGCTGGTGTGGTCGGCGCCGGACATGCTGGCCGATGCCCTGTGCCGCGAAGGCGCCGCTGCGCTGGCCGGGCGGCTGGCCGCCTTCGCCCAGGAAAAGCTGGGCAAGCTGAGCCCGCTGCAGCCGGAAGTGGTCAAGGCTTTCCCGCTGCGGCTGATGCGTCCCCATTCGATGGTGGCGCCGCGCGTGGCCCTGGTGGGTGATGCCGCCCATGTGGTGCACCCACTGGCCGGCCATGGCATGAACCTTGGCTTTGGCGATGTGCAGGAACTGGTGAAAGCCGTGGCGGAGCGGGAAGAGCACCGCTCCATCGGCGATGACCGCGTGCTGGCGCGCTATGCCCGCGCACGCAAGGAAGAAGTGAGCCTGATGCTGGCTGCTACGGATGGACTGGAGCGCCTGTTCGGCACCGATCTCGAACCGGTGCGCGCAGTGCGTAATTTCGGGCTAAACTTGCTGGACAAATTGCCGGGCGTAAAGCGCCGGCTGATTTCACATGCCCTCGGAAAGCTGTAAAGCGGAGACCCTATGAAGATGAGTAAGCTGGTATTGGCAATGGCTTCGGTCATGCTGATGTCCTGTGCGGATGCGCAGACTGCAAAAGAAGAAGCGCAACTGCGCAAAGCCCTGGCGGAACGCCTGAACGGCGTCAAGATCGACTCCGTCAGGAAGTCCCCGATCCCCGGGATGTATGAAGTCGCCATCGGCAACGAGGTGCGCTACGCCGACCCGACCGGCCGCTACCTGGTGGAAGGCCATATCCTGGACCTGCAGACCAGGACCGACCTGACCCAGGCCCGCATCGATGACCTGAACAAGATCAAGTTCGACGACCTGCCGCTTGAACTGGCGCTGAAGACCGTCAAGGGCAACGGCAAGCGCGTAATGGCCATTTTCGAAGATCCGAATTGCGGCTACTGCAAGCGCTTCCGCCAGACCACGCTGGCCGGCATTGACAACGTTACCGTGTACACCTTCATGTACAACATCCTGTCGCAGGATTCGTTCAGCAAGTCGCAGAATATCTGGTGCTCGGCCGACCGCAACAAGGCCTGGGACGACTGGATGTTGAACGGCAAGGCCGCACCGGCCGCGCCGAACGGTTGCACTTCGCCGAACGAAAAGGTACTGGCCCTGGGCCAGAAGATGAGCATCAATGGCACGCCGGCGATCTTCTTCGCCGACGGCAGCCGCATTGCAGGAGCCGTCGACCAGCGTACGCTGGAAGCAAAGTTCGCCACCATCAAATAGTCGTCATAACTAGGGAGCTGGCATGGTCACATTGAACATCAACGGGCGCGACGTGCAAGTCGACGCCGACCCTTCTACGCCCATACTGTGGGCCTTGCGCGACAACCTCAATATGACCGGCACCAAGTTTGGCTGCGGCATGGCGATGTGCGGTGCGTGCACGGTACACATGGAAGGGCAGGCAATCCGTTCCTGCGTGACGCCGATTTCGGCGGCGGTGGGCCAGAAGATCACCACCATCGAAGCCATGTCCTCGGACAAGGTGGGCAAGGCGGTGCAGGATGCCTGGGTCAAGCATGATGTTCCGCAATGTGGCTACTGCCAGAGTGGCCAGGTGATGAGCGCCACGGCCCTGCTGCGCACCAACAAGGCGCCGACCGACGCCGATATTGATAACGCCATGTCGGGCAATATCTGCCGCTGTGGTACCTATCAACGGATCCGCGCCGCCATCAAGGACGCCGCGAAATCCATCGCTTAGGGGAGGCCGCCATGCGCAAAGAATGGTTCATGGCAGCTCAAGCGGACGGCGTGGCAAGCGAAGGGGTGTCGCGCCGTACTTTCCTGAAGGCCGGCAGCGGCCTGATTCTCGGCTTCTATGTGGCCAGCGGCGGACGCTTTGCCCGCGCGCTGGCTGCCGACGCGCCGGCCAGGCCGCCGGTGGCGCCCAACGCCTTCCTGCATATCGCACCCGACAACACTGTGACCATCCAGGTCAACCGCCTCGAATTCGGCCAGGGCGTGCACACCGCCCTGCCGATGCTGATTGCAGAGGAGCTCGATGCGGACTGGTCGCAGGTGCGCTCCTCGCTGGCGCCCGCCGGCGAAGCATACAAAGACCCCAACTTCGGCATCCAGATGACGGGCGGCTCGACCGCCGTCAAGCACTCCTGGCAGCAGCACCGCGAAATCGGCGCCCGTGCGCGCGCCATGCTTGTCGCCGCCGCGGCGGAGCAGTGGAAGGTGCCAGTCTCGCAGGTGCGTGCTTCCAAGGGCATGCTGAGCGGCCCGTCCGGCCAGAGCGCGACTTACGGCGCCATGGCCGATGCGGCGATGAAGCAGCCGGTGCCGAAGGAAGTCAAACTGAAAGACCAGAAGGACTTCACCATAATCGGCAAGCCGACGCCGCGCCTTGACGCGCGTGCCAAGTCGACCGGCGCCCAGCAGTTCGGCATGGACTTCAAGCCGGAAGGCACCAAGGTGGCGCTGGTGGCGCGCCCGCCTGTTTTCGGTGGCAAGGTGAAGAAGTTCGATGCCTCAAGGGCCAAGGCGATTCCGGGCGTGATCGATGTCATCAAGGTCGATACCGACCGTGGCGGCAGCGGCCTGGCCGTGGTGGCGAACGGCTACTGGCCCGCCAAACAGGGCCGCGAGGCGCTGGCGGTCGAGTGGGATACCGACGGCCTGGAAAAGATCAGCAGCAAGAAGCAGATCGCCGAGTATAAGACATTGGCGAAAAAGGCCGGCAGGCCGGTGAAGAAGGCCGAAATCGCGGCCATCGCCAAGGCGCCGAAGAAGATCAGCGCCACCTATGAATTTCCTTACCTGGCGCATGCGCCGATGGAGCCGCTGAACTGCGTGGTGGATTTGAAGGGCGATTCCTGCACCATCTGGGCGGGCAGCCAGTTCCAGACCCTGGATGCCGCCGCTGCCGCCAAGGCGGCCGGCCTGACGCCGGACAAGGTCACCCTGCACACCATGATGGCAGGCGGCGGTTTCGGCCGCCGCGCGGTGCCGACTTCCGACTACATTGTGGAAGCGGTGAACGTGGCCAGGGCATGGGGCAAGGGCCCGCTCAAGCTGGTCTGGAGCCGCGAAGACGATATCAGGGGCGGCTACTACCGTCCGTCCCATGTGCACCAGGCCGATATCGGCTTCGATGCCAAGGGCAATATCGTTGGCTGGAACCACGTGATCGTTGGCCAGTCCATCATCACCGGTACGCCGTTCGAGCCAATGATGGTGAAGGAAGGCGTGGACGCGACCATGGTCGAGGGCATGGGCGATCCGTATTCGGTGCCGATGAACCTGAGCGTGCATAACGTGAAGGCCAATGTGCCGGTGCTGTGGTGGCGCTCGGTGGGCTCGACCCACACCGCCTTCGTAATGGAGACCCTGATCGATGAAGCGGCGCATGTCGCCAAAATGGATCCGGTGGAATACCGCCGCAAGCTGATCGATCCAAAGCATGCACGCCAGTTGGCGGCGCTGAACCTGGCGGTGGAAAAGTCGGGCTATGGCAAGACCAGGCTGCCCAAAGGCCAGGCTTGGGGCGTGGCGCTGCACGAATCGTTTGAAACTTCGGTAGCGTACGTGGTGGTGGCATCCATGAAGAATGGCCAGCCCAAGCTGCATAGGGTGACTGCCGGCGTGCACTGCAACCTGGCGGTGAACCCGATGACCATCGAAGCGCAGGTGCAGGGCGCTGCGTTGATGGGTCTGGGCACGACCTTGCCCGGCGCTGCGATCACGCTCAAGGACGGCGTGGTCGAGCAGTCGAACTTCAGCGACTACACGGTGGCGCGCATGACGGACATGCCTGTGGTGGAGGTGTTTACCGTGGCCTCGACCGACAATCCGACCGGCATGGGCGAGCCTGGCTTGCCGCCGCTGGCGCCGGCCCTTGCCAACGCAGTGTTCAGACTGACCGGCAAGCGTATGCGCAAGCTGCCGTTCGACCTGGCCAAGGCGTAAGGCGGGCTTCGCACGTGGCCGCCTCTGCCGCTGTCCTCGCATCCGCCGCCGCCATGGGCGCAGGCGCTGCTGATGGCGTCGTCGTGGGCGTCTTGCTGGCTGCGGGGCGCGGCAGCCGCTTCGACCCGACCGGCGAGCGCTATAAGCTGCTGCAGGCGCTGCCGCATGGCGAGCCGGTCGCCGTGGCCAGTGCCCGCGCCTTGCTGGCCGCCGTGCCGCGCGTCGTTGCGGTGGTTCGCGCGGAAGACGCGGCCACGGCGAGCCTGTTGCGCGGCCTGGGCTGCGACGTTGTCGTCTGCGCAAATGCAGGGGAGGGCATGGCCGCCTCGCTGGTGTGCGGCGTACAGCATGCGCAGGATGCGGGCGGCTGGCTTATATCGCTGGCCGATATGCCCTATGTACGTCCGGCCACCATGGCCGCGTTGGCGCGTGCGGTGCGGCCGGGCGACGGTGGCGCGCCCGGCGCGGCGATCGCGGCGCCGGTGCACGAGGGCCAGCGCGGCAACCCGGTCGCCTTTGGCCGCGTTCACCTGCATGCCCTGCTGGCGCTGGTCGGCGACCAGGGCGCCCGCAGCATTTTGAAGAACAACCCGGTTAACGAACTGACGGTGGACGATCCCGGCATCCTGCTGGACATCGACACGCCGTCTGACATCCAATGAAAAACAGGAAAATCAGCTACACCATCGCCGCCCAGGACCCGGCAACCCATATGTTCCAGGTCACGATGACCATTGAAGCGCCGGCCCCGGAAGGCCAGGTCCTGGTGCTGCCGGCCTGGATCCCGGGCAGCTACATGATCCGCGAATTCTCGCGCAACATCGTGCAGATCCGCGCCGAGTCGGGCGGCCAGGCGGTCGAACTGGCCAAGCTCGACAAGCACTCCTGGCAAGCCGCTCCGTGCAAAGGCAAGCTTACCGTGCACTACGAAGTCTATGCCTGGGACCTGTCGGTGCGCGCTGCCCACCTCGACCAGACCCACGGCTTCTTCAACGGTACCAGCGTCTTCCTGCGCGCCGTCGGCCTGGAAGACGAGCCGCACGTGGTCGATATCCAGCGCCCGGCGCTTGAGGCAGCGGCCAGGTGGCGCGTCGCCACGTCCCTGAAGGAACTGAAGGCCAGGCGCTACGGCTTCGGCACCTATATCGCGCAGGATTACGATGAGCTGATCGACAGCCCGGTCGAAATGGGCACGTTCGAAATGGCCAGCTTCAAGGCGCTTGGCGTGCAGCACGACGTGGTGTTCACCGGCCGCGTGCCCAACCTCGATATCGCCCGCGTTTGCGCCGACCTGAAACAGATCTGTGAGGCGCAAATCGCCTTCTTCGAGCCGCGCACGAAAAAAGCCCCGATGGAGCGCTACGTGTTCATGACGATGGTGGTGGGCGACGGCTACGGCGGCCTGGAACACCGCGCCTCCACGGCCCTGTTCTGCTCCCGCGCCGACTTGCCGACCACCGCGCACAAAGGCAAGGAAGCGAGCGAAGGCTATATGAAGTTCCTCGGGCTGTGCAGCCATGAGTACTTCCATACCTGGAACGTCAAACGCATCAAGCCGGCGGTGTTCGCGCCGTATGACTACCAGGTGGAGAACTACACCCCGCTGCTGTGGCTGTTCGAAGGCTTCACCAGCTATTACGACGACCTGATGCTGGTGCGCGCCGGCCTGCTGTCGGAAGAGGGCTACTTCAAGATGCTGGGCAAGACCGTCGGCGCCGTATTGCGCGGCAGCGGCCGCACCAAGCAGAGTGTGGCCGACTCCAGCTTCGACGCCTGGGGCAAGTACTACCGCCAGGACGAGAACTCGCCGAACGCCATCGTCAGCTATTACGCCAAGGGCTCGCTGATCGGCCTGGGCCTGGACTTGAGCATTCGCGCCAAGACCGGCGGCAAGCGCTCGCTGGACGACATCATGCGCGCGCTGTGGCAAAAATTCGGCCGCGATTTCTACAACGGCAAGCCGCGCGGCGTGACGCCGGAGGAAGTGGAAGCGCTGTTCGACAGCGTGGCCGGCTTCACGCTGAAACCCTTCTTCGACAAATACATCCGCGGCACCGACGATGTGCCACTGGCCAAGCTGCTGCCGCAGTTCGGCGTGAGCTACAAGGACGAACGCAAATCATCCAAGCCTGGCCTGGACGTCAACCTTGGCCGCGACGGCGCCGATTGCAAGCTGGGCGCCGTGCATGATGGCGGGGCCGCGCAAAAGGCCGGCTTGTCGGCCAACGACCTGCTGGTGGCAATCGACGGCCTGCGCGTCAGCGGCAACCCGTCCAATGTGGAAGCCCTGCTGTCGCGCTACAAGGTTGGCGACACGGTGCAGGTGCATGCCTTCCGGCGCGACGAGCTGATGGCCTTCGACGTGGTCCTGCAAGGCGACCGCGTGCCGGGGATCAGCATCGCAGTGGAACAGCAGAAGACCAGCTTGCGCCGCCCGACTGCTTGAGAAGCGCCCCCGCTATTGTGTGAATGGCAATGACGGGGCCGGCTCCCGCCCGCCGACGTTGCAGCCCTACACCTTTCGCGAGCGGGATGGCGCCGCGTTGGTGGCTGTCGTTTTCATGCTGCAAAGACTATTAATTTGCCCGCCGGTAATTTACCATCAGCCATTACGAGTTTGGCTACGTTTAATTTATGACTTATCTACTGCACATCGTCGCGCGCGAAGTTCCCGCCAACGATGCGGAAGTGCTCCCATTCCTGGAACAGATTGCCGGCGCCACCATCAGCATTGCGCCATCCCAGCAGTTGAAGAGTTTTCGCGATGCCATCCTGCAGCTGTTCCCCTGCCTGAGCAGTTATGCCGCCGGGGATCGTGGCATTGATCACTGCCCGTGGGCGGATGGCCCCCTGGCCGAGAACTTCAAGGGCGGTTACGGCAGTGTAGCAATCGCGCGCCGCCACGACGAAGTGATTCCTCACGTACTGCGCATCGCCAGCGACCTTGGGGTGACGGTGGTGGATGAGCAAAATGGCGCTGTGCATCGCCCGCAGGCATACCAGGTGGTGCTGGAGGGGCCGCTGGAAGGCGTGCAAGTCGATGTCGCCGCGACGCAGCTGGCGGAACTGATGAACCAGCCGCTGCCGCAGATGGTGCTGTTGCTGCATTCGCGCCGCCGCACCCTGGTCAAGAAGGGCCTGACGCGCGCACAGGCTGAAGTCTATGTCACGGCCTTGCGCGACCGCGCCAGCTGCCGTGCCTCGGTCTCGCCCGAACCGCGCAAAGCGACCGGCAAGAACCAGCCGAAGGCGCCGGGCGCGCCGGCGCCGGCGCCGGTTCGCATGGCGCAGGCGCAGGCCGCAACCGGCTTCGACCAGCCGGAAATTGTTGGCATCGTGGCTGACGAGCGGATGTTCAAGGCTGCCGAGGCGCAGCGCATGGCTTTCGCTGCGAGCGCGGTCAGCTTTGCACTGCTTTTGCTGCTGGTGGTGCTTCGGATCAAGTCGCCGTTCATGGTGTCGATCGCGCTTGCTGCGAACCTGCTGGGCGCTGTAGCTGTCATCCGCTTTGGCCAGGCCATGGGGTCCGGCCGGCTGCACACCTTGATGTTTGCGCTGCTGGCCGTGATTCCGTGGCTGGGCAACCTGCTTGTGGCCTGGACCTATTTCCGCGCAGCCGGCGTCTTGCGGGCGAACGGCCTTACCACGGGCAACGCCTTGCTGGACGCCGACGAAGTGCGGGAACTGGGTGGCCGGGCGGGGATGCTGCCGTCGACCATAATCGTGCTGGCGCTGCTGGTTCTCGGGGCAATCGGCGGTTACTTGCTGCCCCCAATGGGGCTGCTCAGGTAATTTTTGTTGTAATCATGCAATCTAAGTTTAATTATTTGCATGGTTTCAATTAGAATGATGGGATGACCTACCAGCTTCAACTGGCCGCAGTGGCCGCTCCCGAGTCCGATCTCGACGTTTTTCCCTTCATGAACAAGCTGCGGCAGGAGGCCGGCGACAAGCCGCCTTCTGCCCTGCTGCAGCGCTTCCACCAGGCGCTTGCCACGCTGTTCCCCGATTCTCCCTGGTCTGAAAGCCATTACTGCGGCGATGCCGGCCGCCTGACATTGGCCCGGCGCAGCAAGGAAGTCGTACCGCATGTGCTGTTTCTGGCCAGCGAACTTGGGCTGACCGTGGTGGATAACCAGTCCGGCGAAGTACATCGCCCGCCGCGCTACCAGGTTGTGCTGGAAGGCCCGGCGCCCGGTGTGGAGCTGGGTGATGCCGCCAGCCGCCTGGCGGCCCTGATGCGCAAGCCGGTGACCGAAATGCTGGCGCTGTTGTCTGGCGGCCGCCGGACGGTGGTCAAGAAAGGCGTGCTGCGCGCGCAGGCCCGGCAGTATGTCGCGGCACTGAAAGAGCACGCTGGCTGCCACGCTACGCTGGCGCTGGAAGCGGGACAGGCCGAGCGCCCCGCGCCGCCGCCGCCCACGCCGGCCGCTGCACCTGCCCCCTTGTCGCTGCAAAAGCCGGCCGCCGCGAAAGCCGCGCCCGCCGCCGCCGGTTTGGCGCTGGAACCAGTTGCTGCCGCGCCGGCTGCCGGCAGTGCCGCCGCCAGTCCGGCCATGGCGCCATTTTCCCGCCGTGAGCCGGACGCCGCGACGGTGGACCCCGGCGCCGACCCGCGGCTCTTCATGCTGGCCGACAGCCTGCGCCTGGCGGTGTATGCGACCGTGCTTTACCTGGTCACAGCCTACGTGTTCCGCCAGATGGCGGGTTGGCCGAAGGGCATCCTCGCATTGGGCGTTACCGCATTGGCCATGGCAGCCGTCTACCGCGTAGCGAAGGGGGCGGGTTCCAACATCGTGATGCGTATCCTGGCGATGGCCTGCATCATCATCCCGCTGATCAATGTCGTGGTGCTGTTCCTCATGATCCGCCGCGGCAAGGTGGCGCTGCGCGAGAATGCAGTAGGTGCCGGCTGGTTCGGCCCGTCGGAGGACGATATTGTCCGGCTGCGCGGCGGCAAAACCGGCCTGCTTCCGTCGACCATCATCGGCTGGGTTGCGGCGCTCAGCGTGTTTGGGCTTTTCAGCGCTGGCAAGCGGATGGGGGATCAAACCATCGACGCTGTGCTCGGCGGCCACCCGCAGCCTTGCGCCATTGTCGGCGTCTGGTCATCCAGCAAACTCGGCCCGGATGGCAAGGTGCTGATGCAAGATGACGGCACTTACTTTGTCGTGCCACTGGAAGGCAAGGAGGACAAGGTGAAGCAGGAGCAGGGCGAATGGGCGGTGCGCAACAGCAACTTCGTCTGGCAGGTGCCGCTGCCAGACCGGCCATGGATCATGGCTGAACACATCGAGACCTTCAAGCTTAGTCTCGACGGCCGAAGCATCACCATGTTTGACCGGCGGGCGGCGGGTCTGTTTACCGAATGGCGCCGGGTCGGCAACCTGAAGTCGGACCGTTGCCGGATCAACTAAACAGCTTGCGCAGCTCGGCCCCCGGGTCGGGGGCGCGCATGAAGGCTTCGCCGACGAGGAAGGCGTTTACGTCGCGTTCGCGCATGCGCTGCACGTCGGCCGGGCCCATGATGCCGGACTCGGTGATCACCATGCGCTCCGGCGGAATGCGCGACAGCAGGTCCAGCGTGGTGTCCAGTGTGACGTCGAAGGTGCGCAGGTTGCGGTTGTTGATGCCGATCAGGCGGCTCTTCAGCTTCAGCGCGGCGCCCAGCTCGTCGCCATCATGCGATTCGATCAGCACGTCCATGCCCAGTTCGTGGGCGCAGGCTTCCATTTCCGCCATCAGGCCGTGGTCCAGGGCGGACACGATCAGCAGGATGCAGTCGGCGCCCATCGCGCGGGCTTCGTAGATCTGGTAGATGTCGATCATGAAGTCCTTGCGCAGCACGGGTATGTCGCATGCGGCGCGCGCCTGCTGCAGGTATTCGTTGCAACCCTGGAAGAAGTTCACATCGGTCAGCACCGACAGGCAGGCGGCGCCGGCTTCGGCGTAGCTCTCGGCGATTTCAGCCGGGCGGAAGTCAGCACGCAGCACGCCTTTCGATGGCGAGGCTTTCTTCACTTCGGCGATCACGCCGGCATGGCCGGCCTCGATCTTCTTGCGCAGGCTTGCTTCAAAGCCGCGCAGGCCGGCGCGCAGCTCCTTGTCGCCTTCCACTTCGTCGCGCAGGGATTGCAGGCTGCGGTGCTTCCTGGCAGCGGCGACTTCATCGGCCTTCACGGCCAGGATTTTGTTCAGGATGTCGGACATGATGAATAGTTTTTGCGATGCTTAATGTTGTTCGGCCAGGGCCAGGCGTGCGCCGAGCGCGATGAACAGGCCGCCGGTCACGCGGTTCAGCCAAAGCGCCACCAGCGGTTTGACCTTCAGCTTTGCACTCGCGAAGGCAGTGAAGATGGCAAGGCCGTTACACCACAGCATGCCGTTGAAATTGAAAATGCAGCCAAGGATCAGGAAGGCCAGCGGCTTGTTGACCGCGTCGGCGTCGATGAACTGCGGCACGAAAGCCAGGAAGAACAGCGCGACTTTCGGGTTCAGCACATTGGTCAGGAAGCCTTGGGCGAAAATTTTGCGGTGGTGCAGTTTCGCCTGCGGCGCAAACCGGTAGGGAAGTGTCTGCCCCATTGGGTCAGGCACGGGTTTGCCGGTTTCACTGGCCGTAAGCCGCGCTCGCAGCATGCCGATGCCGCACCAGACGATATATGCCGCGCCGACCCATTTCACCACCGTGAAAGCGGTGGCGGAGGTGGCCAGTACCGCCGACAGGCCAAGGGCAGCCGCGCCGATATGCAGCATGGTCCCGGCGCCAATCCCGAGCGCCGCCGCGCAACCGGCGCGCCAGCCCTGGGTGGCGCTACGCGCCATGATCAGCAACGAGTCCGGTCCCGGCATGATGTTCAGCAGCAGACCGGAGATCACAAACAGCGTCAGGTCATGGATGCCGAACATCGCTTAGCCCTCCCGGCCGAGTTCCTGGGTCACGCGTACGAATTGTTCCAGCTTGGCGACGGCAGCGCCGGACGCCACAGCCGCCCGTGCCCGCGCCAGCCCGTCCTCGATGGACGATGCCACGCCGGCCGCATACAGGGCGGTGCCCGCGTTCAGTGCCACGATGTCAGACGCCGGTCCCGGCTCGCCGCGCAGCGATTCCATCACGCGCGCCTTCGATTCCACCGCATCGGCCACCTTGAGGTTGCGCGAAGCGATCATCGACAGGCCGAAATCTTCCGGGTGGATCTCGTACTCGCGGATCTCGCCGTTGACCAGTTCACCTACCATGGTGCCCGCGCCCAGCGACACTTCATCCATATTGTCGCGGCCATAGACCACCACCGCATGCTGCGCGCCCAGGCGCTGCAGCACGCGCACCTGGATACCGACCAGGTCCTGGTGGAATACGCCCATCAGGATATTCGGCGCGCCGGCCGGATTGGTCAGCGGGCCAAGGATATTGAAGATCGAACGCACGCCCAGCTCACGGCGCACCGGCGCCACGTGCTTCATCGCAGCGTGATGGTTCGGTGCGAACATGAAGCCGATGCCGGTCTGCGCGATCGATTGCGCGATTTGTTCAGGCTTCAGGTTGATATTGGCGCCCAGCGATTCGATCAGGTCCGCGCTGCCCGAAGAAGAGGACACGGAACGTCCGCCATGCTTGGCTACGCGCGCACCAGCGGCGGCGGCGACAAACATCGAGGCCGAAGAAATATTGAAGGTGTGGGCGCCATCGCCGCCGGTGCCGACGATATCCACCAGGTTGGTGGTGTCGGCCATCGGTACCTTGGTCGAGAATTCGCGCATGACTTGTGCCGCCGCGGTGATCTCGCCGATGGTTTCCTTTTTGACGCGCAGGCCCATGGTCAGGGCCGCCATCATCACAGGCGACATTTCGCCGGACATGATCTGGCGGAACAGGTGCAGCATCTCGTCGTGGAAAATCTCGCGGTGTTCGATGCAGCGAACCAGTGCTTCTTGATGCGTGATAGGCATGATGCTTCCTTCTCTTATTTGCGATCGAGGAAATTCTTCAGCAAGGCGTGGCCGTGCTCGGACAGGATGGACTCAGGGTGGAACTGCACACCCTCGATGTCGTATTCCTTGTGCCGCACGCCCATGATTTCGCCGTCGTCGGTCCAGGCTGTGACTTCCAGGCAGGAAGGCAGCGAGGATCGCTCGATTGCCAAAGAGTGGTAGCGGATTACCGTGAACGGGCTGGGTAAGCCCAGGAACACGCCGACACCCGTATGCGCGATAAGAGAAGTTTTGCCATGCATGACTTGCTTGGCTCGGATAACTTTGCCGCCAAAGGCTTCGCCGATGGCCTGGTGTCCCAGGCAGACGCCCAGGATAGGCTTCCTGCCCGCGAAGTGCTTCAGCACTTCCAGTGAGATGCCCGCCTGCGACGGGTCTTTCGGGCCCGGCGAGATGCAGATGCGGTCAGGATTCAATGCTTCGATTTCGGCGATGGTGATTTCATCGTTGCGGTGCACGCGCACGTCTTCGCCCAGTTCACCGAAATACTGCACGATGTTGTAGGTGAAGGAGTCGTAGTTGTCGATCATCAGCAGCATTTCAGAACTCCCCATCCAGGCCATCTTGCACTTGCTCGGCCGCGCGCAGCACGGCGCGCGCCTTGTTTTCAGTTTCCTGCCATTCCATTTCCGGTATCGAGTCGGCGACGATGCCGGCGGCGGCCTGCACGTACAGCATGCCGTTCTTGATCACGCCGGTGCGAATCGCAATAGCGACGTCCATTTCGCCGCCGAACGACAGGTAGCCGCAGGCGCCGCCGTAGATGCCGCGCTTGCTGATTTCCAGTTCGTCGATGATTTCCATGGCGCGCACTTTCGGTGCCCCGGTCAGTGTGCCGGCAGGGAAGGTGGCCCGCAGCACGTCCAGGTTGGACATGCCTTTCTTCAGCTTGCCCTCCACGTTGGAGACGATATGCTGTACGTGCGAGTATTTCTCGATCACCATCTTGTCGGTCAGCTTCACGCTGCCGGTCTCGGAAATGCGGCCCAGGTCATTGCGCGCCAGGTCGATCAGCATCACGTGTTCGGCGATCTCTTTCGGATCGTTCAGCAGTTCTTCGGCCAGTGCCGCATCGCGTTCAGGCGTATTGCCGCGCGGACGGGTGCCGGCGATCGGGCGCAGCGTGACTTTTTTCTCGCCGTCCGGCAGGGTCTCGTTGCGCACCAGGATTTCCGGCGACGCGCCTACGATCTGCATGTCGCCGAAATTGTAGAAGTACATGTACGGCGAAGGATTCAGCGAGCGCAGGGAACGATACAGCATGAGCGGCGAATCCACGTAAGGCTTGCGGATGCGCTGGCCGATCTGGACCTGCATCAGGTCCCCGGCCAGGATGTATTCGTGCGCTTTGGCGACCGCCTTCAGGTAATCCTCTTTGGCGAAGTCGCGGATGGTTTCAGTGCGTACGGAAGGCGTGGTCACGGGCGCATCGACGCCGCGGCGCAACAGGGCGCGCAGGTCTTTCAGGCGCTGGCGCGCTTTGGAGTACGCTTCCGCCTGTGTCGGATCGGTGTAGACGATCAGGTACAACTTGCCGGACAGGTTGTCGATCACGGCCAGTTCTTCGGTCACCATCAGCTGGATTTCAGGCAAGCCAAGGTCGTCCTTCGGCTGCGTCCTGGCCAGGGTCTTTTCAATATGGCGTACGGCGTCGTAGCCGAAGTAGCCGGCCAGGCCGCCGCAGAAACGCGGCATGCCGGGACGCACGGCTACCTTGAAGCGCGCCTGGTATTGCTCGATGAATTCGAGGGGATTGCCTTCGTGGGTCTCGATCACCTCGCCGTTCCTGACGATCTCGGTCAGCTTGCCGGTGCTGCGCAGGATGGTATTGGCCGGCAGGCCGATGAAGGAGTAGCGTCCGAAGCGCTCGCCGCCCACCACCGACTCCAGCAGGAAAGTGTTCTTGCCGTAGTTCTGGGTCTGGGCCAGCTTGAGGTACAGGGTGAGCGGGGTTTCCAGGTCGGCGAAAGCTTCCGCGATCAGGGGGATACGGTTGTAGCCTTCCGCGGCCAGGGATTTGAATTCGAGTTCGGTCATGTGTCTCTCCGTTCCGCCGTGGATGTGGTGGTGGCGGGTAGGTTACAAAAAACCTGCCGGAACACATGTGCGTGAGCCGACAGCAATCAGGACTAGGTCAGGATTGCCAGCGTCGCCACAGCCAGGCCTCAATCGAGCCCCGGTGGGTTACATTGTGTCTTTTGTTGAGAAACATTTGTCTAGTTTGCGCCTGAAATTAGTTCAGCTGCATGAAGAAGCGTGTCAACTATACCATCGGAATCTGTTTCGTGTATACCCACTCCGTGGTTATATCCATATGGCACGGTGAGCACAGGGCAGCCGGCCGCGCGGGCAGCTTCCGCATCGTTTGAAGAATCGCCTATCGCCACTACCTGCGCGGGAGGCAGGGCGAAAAATTCGCAGGCCTTCTGCAGCGGCATGGGGTGGGGTTTCTTCTTCTCGAAAGAGTCGCCGCCGAACAGCACCTCAAAATAGCCGTCCAGGCCTTTCAGTGCGAGCAGCGGTCTGGCGAAAGCGACCGGCTTGTTGGTGACGCAAGCCAGGCGCAAGCCATTGGACTTCATTGCCTGCAGTCCCGCCACCACGTCGGCATACACTTCGCTGTGGCGGCCGTTGATGGCCAGGTAATGGCGCTGGTAGGCTTCCATCGCCTGGGCGAACAGGCGTTCAACGCCTTCTTCATCGTAGTCCAGTGCGAGCACACGCCGCACCAGATTCTCGGAGCCTTTGCCAACCATCAGCTCGATCTGTGCCACCCCGATAGGGGCCAGGCCCAGTTCCTCGCGCATCAGGTTGATGGCCACCTCGAAATCCGGCATCGTGTCGAGCATGGTGCCGTCAAGGTCAATGATGGCGGCCCTTACGCCGCGCAGGACCGCCGCCATTCTTACAGCGAAGCCAGTTGAGCGCGCATGGCGTCGATCACGGCCTTGTAGTCAGGCTGGCCGAAGATCGCGGAACCTGCGACAAAGGTGTCGGCGCCGGCTTCCGCTGCCGCCTTGATGTTGTCGATCTTGATGCCGCCATCGACCTCCAGCATGATGTCGCGGCCGGATTCGTCGATGCGGCGGCGCGCTTCGGCAATCTTTTTCAGCGCCTGCGGGATGAAGGACTGGCCACCGAAGCCCGGGTTCACCGACATGATCAGGATCATGTCGATCTTGTCCATCACGTGATCCAGGTAGCTCAGTGGCGTGGCAGGATTGAATACCAGGCCGGCCTTGCAGCCGTTGTCGCGGATCAGTTGCAGCGAACGGTCGACGTGGTCGGATGCTTCCGGGTGGAAGGTGATGATATTGGCGCCCGCCTTGGCGAAATCGGGGATGATGCGGTCGACCGGCTTGACCATCAGGTGCACGTCGATCGGTACCTGCACGTGCGGGCGGATCGCCTGGCATACCAGCGGGCCGACGGTCAGGTTCGGCACATAGTGGTTGTCCATGACATCGAAGTGGATGATGTCTGCGCCTGCGGCAACAACGTTGCGAACCTCTTCACCCAGGCGGGCGAAGTCGGCGGACAGGATGCTCGGAGCGATACGGAAAGTGGTCATGGCTGGTCGGCTGTAAAAAAGATGCGTTATTTTACGCTGCCGTGCGGACGCTGTCCGATTGCTTGGACTAGAATTGCCCAATTGTTACGAAGGAAACCCTTATGGCCCAGTATGAGTTTGCGGTCGAGGTACGCACCCAGTACCTGCCGGAACAGTCCAATCCGGACCGCACCAATTTCGTGTTTACTTACACGATCACCATCAAGAACACCGGCACGGTGCCGGCCCAGCTGATTTCCCGCCACTGGGTGATCACCGATGCGAACAACCATATCGAAGAAGTGCGCGGCCTGGGCGTCGTCGGCCACCAGCCATTGCTGGCGCCAGGTGAAGTCTTCGAGTACACCAGCGGCACACAACTGCGCACGCCGCAGGGCTCGATGTATGGCGAATATTTCTGCGTCGCCGAGGACGGCCACCAGTTTGAGACTAAAATCCCGGAATTCGTGCTGTCGCTGCCGCGAACCCTGCACTGATTACCGATCGCCGTCCTTCTTCTTTTTCTTGGATGGCAGTGTCCACCAGACGATGAATACCAGAAGGAAGAGCGCCACCAGCGCTTCAAGCATCAGATACCACATAGATAACACCTCATGTTTTTGACACGCCGTAGTTTACCCGTTTGCGCTGCCGCCGTCGCGTTGGCGCTGTCAGGTTGCGTCACCCCGCCACCGCCGCCCGCAAAACCGGCGCAGCCCGCGCCAGTCACGCCAACCGTGCCCGCCACGCCGGTCCAGCCGCCGGCGCAGCCCGCTGTTCCGGCAGCTCCGACGCCGCCTGCCAAGGCCGAATTCATCCCAGCCCGCTTCTCCGACTTGCCGGGTTGGGAGCGCGACGACCTGCGCGCCGCATGGCCAGCCTTCATGCTGTCATGCTCCAAGCTGACAGGGGCGGACTGGAAAGAACCCTGCGCCATTGCCAGGACGGTGGATGCCAACAGCCAGGCTGCGATCCGCCTGTTCTTCGAGTCCTTCTTCGACCCGCACCAGGTGGTCGCGCCGGACGGCAGCACCACCGGCCTGATTACCGGGTATTACGAGCCGCTGCTGCGCGGCGCCCGCAAGAAGGGCGGACCTTACCAGACGCCCTTGTACAAGGTGCCGGACGATATGGTCATCATCGACGTCGGCTCCGTCTACCCCGAGTTGGCCAACAAACGCGTGCGCGGCCGCCTGAAAGGCAAGCGCGTTGTGCCTTATCCGGCGCGCGAAGAAATTGCCCGCAATGGCTTGCCGGGCAATGAGCTGCTGTGGGTTGACGACTCGGTTGAGGCCTTCTTCCTGGAAGTGCAGGGTTCCGGCCGCGTGCAACTGCCAGACGGGGACACTGTCAGGGTCGCCTACGCCGACCAGAATGGCCGTCCTTACCAGTCGATCGGGAAATGGCTGGTGCAGAAAGGCGAACTGACCCTGGAACAGGCCACCGCGCAAGGCATCAAGGCCTGGATCGATGGCCACCCGACGCGCCAGCAGGAACTGTTCAACGTCAATCCGAGCTATGTCTTCTTCAAGGAAGAAAAGCTGCCGGACCCAAAAGTCGGGCCGAAAGGCACATTGAACGTGCCATTGACGCCGCAACGCTCCGTGGCGATCGACCGCAGCCAGCTTCCACTGGGTGCGCCGATCTACCTGGATACCACTCTGCCTGGCGCTGACGGGATGCCTCTGCATAGGCTGATGCTGGCGCAGGATACCGGCGGCGCCATCAAGGGCGCCATCCGCCTCGACCTGTTCTTCGGTTTCGGCTCGGAAGCGGCAGATTTTGCCGGCCGCATGAAGCAGCGCGGCAATATCTGGGTGCTGCTGCCTAAACTGGCCCGTTAGCGCTTGCCTTGCCCGTCGGGCACGCCCAGCGCGCGCATGATCTTGCCGATATCCGCGGCATACATGCGCGTACCGGGCTGGTAAACCTCACGGCATGGCACTGCCAGCACTGAACCATCCTTGAGGCCCAGAACCACTTCCCGCCGCGCCGTGCATGCCTGTGTCATGGCAGGCAGCGCCTGCCTGCCGCCAAACAACGGCAAGCCTTCCACCTGCACCACCTCCACGTCCTTGCGCAGCGTCGCGCAGGAAGGCAGCGTATCGACCAGCACGCTGGCGCCGGCTGGCGTCATGCTGCGCCTGCCCTGGCAGTCTGCGCGTACCAGCTTGGTCAGCGCGCGCAGCATCATTGCATCTGTATGGCGCTGCGTCGGCGCGATTGGTTTCGCCAGTGCGGTGTCTTCCAATGCACTTGCCCACTCCTCGCGCATGGGCCGGCCTCCCTCCAGCACCGCTGGCAGTACCTTCGGTTTGCACGGCTGGCCGCCGCATTCCATCGCCTGCGCAAGATCGGGCTTGCCTCCCTTGCGAAGCTGGCGATAGAAGTCGTCGATGCGTGCAACGGAATCCCCTTTTCCCTGGCGTGCAGCCATGGCGTAAACGAACGCGGGAAGTCCGCATTCATATTCCAGGCGGTTGCCGCCAATCTCCGCCGCCGGGATGGCGCGCCAGCGCCGGTCGTCGGTGATGAGCATGCAGGCGGCAAGCGCATCGTCCAACTCGCCCGCTGCATCCTGCGGCGTCAGCCAGCCTTCATGCAGGGATACCAGCCAGCGCAGGAACTCTCCGATACCTTCGTTTATCAGGCGCGAATCGTCGTAGATGTCCACCGCGTCGCGGATCTGGAACCGGTGGCTCATTTCGTGCGCCACCAGCTTGTTGGCGAGGCGGGACACTTCCGGCGATGGTTCGGCGGGCCAGTTGAAAAGTGCGAGGTGGAGCATATCGCCGGCGCTGCCGCCAATATTCGGACCACCGGATTCTTTTGCCATGGTGGCAGCGATGATCGGTCTTTTGAACTGTGCACCAGGCATGCGGTTTTGCAGCCAGCTGGCGGTGCGTTCGGCGCGTTCCCGCAACTGGGCTACCGTGGCAGGCGGCAGCGCCGGATCGTAGTAATCGAGGCTGGTGCCGCCTTTCGGCAAGCGGGCGGGGAACAGCAAGGCCGGAGCGTCCGCATGGGCGGGCGCAGTGTCTTCATGCCGTGCCAAGCCGGTCAGGATGCTGCCCGGGCCTGCAAATTTGTAACTGGTTGGGCCGCAATCTTCGCCTACCGCATAGTTCGACATATGCGCGTAAATGCCTTGGCCAGTCGGGAAGGAGCCTGGGTAACCCTCGACCTTATTGCTGGTAGCCGGCACGCGGAAGGCGAGCACTTTGCAGCTTTTTGCGCCGCGCACCAGCGCCTCGCCGCTGGCTTTGCCGCAGGCGTCGACGGGGCGCCAGTGCGAACGAATCTCGGCTGGGCCGGCGCCGTTCTTGAGGAAAGCGATCCGGGTGCAAGTGGGTGGCAGGGCGTAGCTGACCTCCAGCGCATCGGGCGCCGCCAGGCGAACGGTGACATGGACTTTCTCGGCGGCGGCGCTCGACATTGCGAGCGCCAATCCGGCCAGCAGGGTAAAACGCTGCATAAGCTTCCTCGGCCAAGTTGTGAATTCGATAAATATTACCAAATTCACAACCAAGGTCCGCTAGCGCAGCACGAGTACCGGCAGATGTGTATGCGCGAGGACTTTCTGCGTTTCGCTACCAAGGAAGAGCTTATTCAATCCCGTGCGGCCATGGGAGGCCATCAGGATGATGTCGCAATGGCGTTCTTCCGCCGTCTTGACGATCACTTCGTATGGACTCATTGCTTCGCCCAGTACCGCCTCGCATTCGACGCCTGCCGCGCTGGCGGCGGCCAGCACCTTATCCAGGCCGGCCTGCACATTGCGCCGCACTTCGCGGTCGAACGCGCCGGCATCAGGCAGCACCGCCGCATCCGCCAGCGGCACGAAGGGCAGGGGCTGTACTACTGACACCGCAGTAATGCGGGCACCGTGGATCCTGGCAAACTCGATCGCAGTCTGGGTAGCCCGTTCGGAAAGTTGCGAGCCGTCGGTGGGCAGCAAAATCGATTTGAACATGGCAGTTCTCCTGACAATTTCTCCAGTCCAGTGTAGGTCCGCCCCTGATTCATTGGCGCGCGCTTGTGCACAACAGCTACAATTGCCCGATAGTTAACCGACTGGAGGAGAACAAATGGAATACCAGGACCTGCTCGTAGAGGTGCACGGCAAAGTGGCGCTGATCCGCCTGAACCGCCCTAAGGCGTTGAATGCCCTGAACGACAATATGATGAATGAACTGGGCGAAGCGTTCGCCAAGTTCGAGAAAGACCCTGCAATCCACGTTATCGTGCTGACCGGCAGCGAAAAAGCGTTTGCGGCCGGCGCCGACATCGCTGCAATGAAGGATTACACCTACCAGGACACCCACCGCGACAACTATATTGGCCGCAACTGGGAGCACATCCTGAAAGTTCGCAAGCCGGTGATCGGTGCCGTGGCCGGTTTCGCGTTGGGCGGCGGCTGTGAACTGGCGATGATGTGCGATTTCCTTGTCGCTGCGGATACAGCCAAGTTCGGCCAGCCGGAGATCAAGGTAGGCGTAACCCCGGGCGCCGGCGGCACCCAGCGCCTGCCGCGCACCATCGGCAAGGCCAAGGCGATGGATATGCTGCTGACCACCCGAATGATTGACGCGGCCGAAGCCGAGCGTATTGGCCTGGTGTCGCGTATCGTCCCGGCTGACAAGCTGATTGAATCCGTCCTGGAGATTGCGCAAGGTATCGCACAGATGCCGGTTTCCGTCGCCATGCAGATCAAGGATTGCGTGAACCGCGCTTTCGAAACGACGCTTTCGGAAGGCGTAAATTACGAGCGCCGCCTGTTCCACGCAGGCTTTGGCACGCCGGCCCAGCGCGAAGGCATGTATGCCTTCCTCGAAAAACGCTTGCCAAACTTCGAGGGTCTTTGATATAGTTCTGTCCCTCGCAACGCAGCGTGCATAACGCAACGAAGCGAGGGAAGAAAAAGAAGGGGTTGACGAGTTGCACGCTGTACCGCATAATCTCGCTTCTCTGCTGCTGACGAACACAACGCTTCGTCGAACAAACAAGCAGCGATCTTTAAAAATCAACAGTCGATAAGTGTGGGCGTTTGACGATATGCCCGGACCTTCGGGTCCGATGCTCAAAATATACGTTATAACGCTCGCACAAAATTAAACGTAAATCTCGAAAGAGATTTCGTCAGTATTTTGAGTGAGTGACCTCGGTAGTAATACCGAAAAACAGAGATTGAACTGAAGAGTTTGATCCTGGCTCAGATTGAACGCTGGCGGCATGCTTTACACATGCAAGTCGAACGGCAGCGCGGGCTTCGGCCTGGCGGCGAGTGGCGAACGGGTGAGTAATATATCGGAACGTACCCAAGAGTGGGGGATAACGTAGCGAAAGTTACGCTAATACCGCATACGATCTAAGGATGAAAGCAGGGGATCGCAAGACCTTGTGCTCCTGGAGCGGCCGATATCTGATTAGCTAGTTGGTGAGGTAAAGGCTCACCAAGGCAACGATCAGTAGCTGGTCTGAGAGGACGACCAGCCACACTGGAACTGAGACACGGTCCAGACTCCTACGGGAGGCAGCAGTGGGGAATTTTGGACAATGGGGGCAACCCTGATCCAGCAATGCCGCGTGAGTGAAGAAGGCCTTCGGGTTGTAAAGCTCTTTTGTCAGGGAAGAAAAGGTCGTGGCTAATATCCACGACTGCTGACGGTACCTGAAGAATAAGCACCGGCTAACTACGTGCCAGCAGCCGCGGTAATACGTAGGGTGCAAGCGTTAATCGGAATTACTGGGCGTAAAGCGTGCGCAGGCGGTTTCGTAAGTCTGTCGTGAAATCCCCGGGCTTAACCTGGGAATGGCGATGGAGACTGCGAGGCTAGAGTTTGGCAGAGGGGGGTAGAATTCCACGTGTAGCAGTGAAATGCGTAGAGATGTGGAGGAACACCGATGGCGAAGGCAGCCCCCTGGGTCAAAACTGACGCTCATGCACGAAAGCGTGGGGAGCAAACAGGATTAGATACCCTGGTAGTCCACGCCCTAAACGATGTCTACTAGTTGTTGGGTCTTAATTGACTTAGTAACGCAGCTAACGCGTGAAGTAGACCGCCTGGGGAGTACGGTCGCAAGATTAAAACTCAAAGGAATTGACGGGGACCCGCACAAGCGGTGGATGATGTGGATTAATTCGATGCAACGCGAAAAACCTTACCTACCCTTGACATGGCAGGAATCCTGGAGAGATCTGGGAGTGCTCGAAAGAGAACCTGCACACAGGTGCTGCATGGCTGTCGTCAGCTCGTGTCGTGAGATGTTGGGTTAAGTCCCGCAACGAGCGCAACCCTTGTCATTAGTTGCTACGCAAGAGCACTCTAATGAGACTGCCGGTGACAAACCGGAGGAAGGTGGGGATGACGTCAAGTCCTCATGGCCCTTATGGGTAGGGCTTCACACGTCATACAATGGTACATACAGAGGGCCGCCAACCCGCGAGGGGGAGCTAATCCCAGAAAGTGTATCGTAGTCCGGATTGTAGTCTGCAACTCGACTACATGAAGTTGGAATCGCTAGTAATCGCGGATCAGCATGTCGCGGTGAATACGTTCCCGGGTCTTGTACACACCGCCCGTCACACCATGGGAGCGGGTTTTACCAGAAGTAGGTAGCTTAACCGTAAGGAGGGCGCTTACCACGGTAGGATTCGTGACTGGGGTGAAGTCGTAACAAGGTAGCCGTATCGGAAGGTGCGGCTGGATCACCTCCTTTCTAGAGTCGGCATCAGACTCAAACGTTCACACTTATCGGCTGTTGGAACAAGATTTCAAACGTAAGCGGCCGCGCTTAGGTTTGAACTTTATGTTCATCGTTCTTTAACAATCTGGAAGAAGTAAAAGTTTTATTAAGCGATATCGAAAGATATTACTTAGGGTAGTAGTAAAACTCATCAAACACAGTAGTAAGTGCTTGAACTTATAGCCGTCAAGGTTATAGGGACAAGTGAATAAGTGCACATGGCGGATGCCTTGGCGATTACAGGCGATGAAGGACGTAGAAGTCTGCGATAAGCTTCGGGGAGCTGACAAACAAGCTTTGATCCGAAGATTTCCGAATGGGGAAACCCGGCCTTTTAGGTCATCACTCACTGAATACATAGGTGTGTGAAGCGAACGCGGCGAACTGAAACATCTAAGTAGCTGCAGGAAAAGAAATCAACCGAGATTCCCAAAGTAGTGGCGAGCGAAATGGGAAGAGCCTGTACGTGATAGTCGTTTGGATAGTGGAAGCCTCTGGAAATAGGCGCCATAGCGGGTGATAGCCCCGTACACGAAATCCAAGCGGTGGTACTAAGCGTACGACAAGTAGGGCGGGACACGAGAAATCCTGTCTGAACATGGGGGGACCATCCTCCAAGGCTAAATACTCGTAATCGACCGATAGTGAACCAGTACCGTGAGGGAAAGGCGAAAAGAACCCCGGGAGGGGAGTGAAATAGATCCTGAAACCGTGTGCATACAAACAGTCGGAGCCTCGTAAGGGGTGACGGCGTACCTTTTGTATAATGGGTCAGCGACTTACATTCAGTGGCGAGGTTAACCAGATAGGGGAGCCGTAGAGAAATCGAGTCCGAACAGGGCGCCAGTCGCTGGGTGTAGACCCGAAACCAAGTGATCTATCCATGGCCAGGTTGAAGGTGCGGTAACACGCACTGGAGGACCGAACCCACTAATGTTGAAAAATTAGGGGATGAGCTGTGGATAGGGGTGAAAGGCTAAACAAACTTGGAAATAGCTGGTTCTCTCCGAAAACTATTTAGGTAGTGCCTCAAGTATCACCGACGGGGGTAGAGCACTGTTATGGCTAGGGGGTCATCGCGACTTACCAAACCATTGCAAACTCCGAATACCGTTGAGTGCGAGCTTGGGAGACAGACATCGGGTGCTAACGTCCGGTGTCAAGAGGGAAACAACCCAGACCGCCAGCTAAGGTCCCAAAGATTGGCTAAGTGGAAAACGAAGTGGGAAGGCTAAAACAGTCAGGATGTTGGCTTAGAAGCAGCCATCATTTAAAGAAAGCGTAATAGCTCACTGATCGAGTCGTCCTGCGCGGAAGATGTAACGGGGCTAAGCCAGTCACCGAAGCTGCGGATATCCGCAAGGATATGGTAGGAGAGCGTTCTGTAAGCCTGCGAAGGTGTCTTGTAAAGGATGCTGGAGGTATCAGAAGTGCGAATGCTGACATGAGTAGCGATAATGCGGGTGAAAAGCCCGCACGCCGTAAGCCCAAGGTTTCCTGTTCAACGTTCATCGGAGCAGGGTGAGTCGGCCCCTAAGGCGAGGCAGAGATGCGTAGCTGATGGGAAGCAGGTTAATATTCCTGCACCGTCGTATGATGCGATGGGGGGACGGATCGCGGAAGGTTGTCTGCCTGTTGGAATAGGCAGTTCCTGGTTCATAGAAGGCGCTTAGGCAAATCCGGGCGCGTAATTCAAGGGACTGGGACGAGCGGGCTTGCCCGTGAAGCAATCGGAAGTGGTTCCAAGAAAAGCCTCTAAGCTTCAGTCATACGAGACCGTACCGCAAACCGACACAGGTGGGCGAGATGAGTATTCTAAGGCGCTTGAGAGAACTCGGGAGAAGGAACTCGGCAAATTGGTACCGTAACTTCGGGATAAGGTACGCCTCGGTAGCTTGACCACTTTACTGTGGAAGGGCGAAAAGGTTGCAATAAACTGGTGGCTGCGACTGTTTAATAAAAACACAGCACTCTGCAAACACGAAAGTGGACGTATAGGGTGTGACGCCTGCCCGGTGCTGGAAGATTAAATGATGGGGTGCAAGCTCTTGATTGAAGTCCCAGTAAACGGCGGCCGTAACTATAACGGTCCTAAGGTAGCGAAATTCCTTGTCGGGTAAGTTCCGACCTGCACGAATGGCGTAACGATGGCCACACTGTCTCCTCCCGAGACTCAGCGAAGTTGAAGTGTTTGTGATGATGCAATCTACCCGCGGCTAGACGGAAAGACCCCATGAACCTTTACTGTAGCTTTGCATTGGACTTTGAACCAATCTGTGTAGGATAGGTGGGAGGCTTTGAAGTGAGGACGCCAGTTCTCATGGAGCCATCCTTGAAATACCACCCTGGTTTGTTTGAGGTTCTAACCTTGGTCCGTGATCCGGATCGGGGACAGTGCATGGTAGGCAGTTTGACTGGGGCGGTCTCCTCCCAAACGGTAACGGAGGAGTTCGAAGGTACGCTAGGTACGGTCGGACATCGTGCTAATAGTGCAATGGCATAAGCGTGCTTAACTGCGAGACCGACAAGTCGAGCAGGTACGAAAGTAGGACATAGTGATCCGGTGGTTCTGTATGGAAGGGCCATCGCTCAACGGATAAAAGGTACTCTGGGGATAACAGGCTGATTCCTCCCAAGAGTTCATATCGACGGGGGAGTTTGGCACCTCGATGTCGGCTCATCACATCCTGGGGCTGTAGCCGGTCCCAAGGGTATGGCTGTTCGCCATTTAAAGTGGTACGTGAGCTGGGTTTAAAACGTCGTGAGACAGTTTGGTCCCTATCTGCCGTGGGCGTTGGAAATTTGAAGGGGGCTGCTCCTAGTACGAGAGGACCGGAGTGGACGAACCTCTGGTGTACCGGTTGTCACGCCAGTGGCATTGCCGGGTAGCTAAGTTCGGAAGAGATAACCGCTGAAAGCATCTAAGCGGGAAACTTGCCTTAAGATGAGATTTCCCGGAGCCTTGAGCTCCTTGAAGGGTCGTTCGAGACCAGGACGTTGATAGGTCAGGTGTGGAAGTGCAGTAATGCATTAAGCTAACTGATACTAATTGCCCGTACGGCTTGTCCCTATAACCTTGACGGTTATATAGCACTTACCGTGTTTGAGAACACTACCCACTTTACTTCTTCCCGATTGTTGACAAGTCATGCCTGATGACCATAGCAAGTCGGTCCCACCCCTTCCCATCCCGAACAGGACCGTGAAACGACTCTGCGCCGATGATAGTGCTGCAACCAGTGTGAAAGTAGGTTATCGTCAGGCTCTTATTAGAAAAGCCCGCCAGGCATGAATGCCGGCGGGCTTTTTGCTTTATATTTCTGGCATGCCGACATTAGCCCATGCCTACCACTACGCCTTCGCGTCCGAATTAACGGACGCAGGCCGTCCCCACCTGACTCTCGCGACTTCGAATGCCGGCCAAAGGCCGCATTTCTTCGAAGGCCGTTTGCTGCAACCGCGCCTCGCTTCAGAATTGCTGACAGCCGTGCACCTGATAGTCGGCTCGCGCTTCTTCCTGCCCGCGAACTCGCTGGCGAAGGTGCTGCGCCTGGCCGACCCGGTGGTGACATGCGGCGAGGGGGCACTCAGGTTTGAGGGATTCTCTGGATGCTGCAGCACCTATATCCGCGCCGACTTCCTGCCTGGTGCATATGAAGGCGACATACTCGGCAAAGGCACCACCAATGTAGACTTCAACGCGCCGATGCGCGCTGCATTGGCGCGCGTGCGCGATAGCGACGGAATGGACCTGTCGGTGGGGGCGGACGGCGTGACCATCAATTCCGTGACGGAATCCAAAGTGGAACTGCCGCTGCGTTGGCTGCGCGGCATGCTGGAAGTGCAGGCCTACCAGGCCGGCATGCACTTGCGGCACACCATGAATGGCATGGAAGCGTTTCGATTCCTGCGTGCCTTGCCACGCAATGCCAATGGCCGCACACCTTTGTGGATTGTCGCCGGGCCGATGGGCCTGCGCGTCACGGCGCAGCCATCTCAGGAGGGTGTGCGCATGACCGACAGTTCGCGCCTGCGGGTATTGGAAACGCTGGCGCCCAAGGCAAAAACCGTCGCGCTCTACGCGGACGACGCCCAGCAATCCAGTGCCTGGGTGCTGGATTTCGGACCAGCGCGGCTGACATTGGCCCTGAGTGCAGAGACATGGCGCGGGTTCTCCGGGGAGGGCCAGTCCCTGCGCGCGTTATTGCGCGCTTCCGGTTCGCCTGCATTGTCATCTGTCCGGGCGCAGCTCAACTGGCAGGCAGCACTGGATCCGTCTACGATCGCGTCGGCGCTGGCACTGCCGGAGGGCGAGGTTTCCGATGCGCTGCGTGTGCTTGGCGCGACCGGGCTGGTTGGCTTCGACGTGGCTGCAAACAGCTATTTCCATCGAGTGCTGCCATTCGACCTGGCATTGGTGGACGATTTGAATCCCCGCCTTGCGGCGGCACGTGAACTGGTGGAACAACAGGCAGTGAAAATCGTCGGTGACAATCCGATTGAGGCGCAAGTGGGAGATCATCGCGTGCGCGAAGCCGGGCAGGAAATGCAGTGTACCTGTCCATGGTTTGCCAAATACCAGGGCGCACGCGGGCCATGCAAACATGTATTGGCGGTGGAGGCGACGCGATGAGCTTCAAACCTGCCAACGAACTGGAAGCGTTGATTTACGCCGGCGATGGCGACGCAGTGCTGGCCCACCTGGAAAGCATGGCAGCGGCCGAGCGTTCAGCGCTGGCGGATCCGCTCGCGGTGGTAGCCGACTTAATGCGCTACCAGTGGTGGAATCGCGAAGTCGTCCACGACACCTGGGGCATGCGCGCTACGGACGGACAGCGCGATGCCATCGCTGTCGCGGCGCTGGCCTGCATGCCTGCGGGGCAGGCGTGCCGCTTCCGCCTGCCGGCAAAGCGCGTGGTGGAGGTAGTGCAACGCATTCCCCTGGCAGGAATCGCCAGCCTTGCCCGCGACTTTGCTGCGAATGGCCACATTGCAGCGGCATTGCAGCTCGCTGCGGAAGGGCTGTCCCCATACGCGATCAGTGAAGAGGACGTGACGCGGCTGATCGCAATGCCACGCTGGAACCACTATACGCGCGAATACCTGGTGGAGAACCGGGAAGCGCTGCGTCCAGTCTTGCTGAAGATACTTGAGGTGGAAGGCAACAGCGAAGATAACCTGGCCGGAATCGACAAGTACTGCAAGTCCGACCGGACCTGGGCCTGGCACCTGTTGCAGCTTTGTGAGGATGGATGGTATTCCCGCGCCGAGCTGCTGGCGTGTTGCCTCGGCACGCTGGAGCGTGATTGGCCGCAGTTCCGCGCAGGATGGTTCTCGCGCTTTCACGAGCAGCTCGCGCCGACACTGGAGGAAATGACACCCCATGCGGCGCGCTACCTCGGCATGCTGCATAGCCGTATTCCACCCACTGTCACCCTGGCCCTGAAGGCCTGTGCCAGGCTGTTCGACAAGAAGCTGTTGACGCAAGCAGCGTTGCTGGAGGCATTGCCGCCTGTGCTGTTGTCTGCAGTGAAAGCCCAGATCACTGCGGCCCTCAAGATGCTTGACTCCATGGTCAAGCGCGATCCCGCAAGTGCGCACGCAGCGGCGCTGGTGGCCATCGGCGGCCTGCAGCATACGGACCCGGATGTGCAGCAAGCAATCGTGGAGCGCATTGCGAAATGGGGCATGGGCGCCGATGCAAGCGAAGCGCTGCAAGGTATGGCGCCCTACATCGCGGCAAGCATCAAGCCGAAGCTGGATGCGTTGCTCGTGAACCAGCAGCCAGCTCCTGCGGCTGCAGGCTGGCGGGACATAGTCCTGCCTCCGCGTGCCCGGCCGATGTCGCCACTCGACCCGTCCCGCACCTTGCACGTTCCGGCGACATTGGATGATCTGGTAGCCATGTGCGCGCGGCTGGTCGAAGACGAGAGCGATCTCGATATGTTCGAGGCGGCCTTTGGCGCCCTGTTGCGCGCGGCGCCATTTTCGGACGATGATCGCGCACGCTTCGCACCGGTGATCAAGCGTGCGCGCAAAGTGAAGATGGATGCCTACGAAATGAAGGCTTGCGTCTCGGCTGAATTCGCGCGCCTGTTATTGCGCCTTGTAGCGGGCGAGCAGCGGGAACGTGCGCATAATCGCGCAGGTGTGCTGGGCGTGCTGGCCGAGCGCGTCGAGGATGCCAGCACGTTCGACCTGGCGACGCATCGTGGTGGTTTCATCGATCCTGCGGTGCTGGTGGAGCGCGCGAGAGAGCTCGGGCCCGGCATCGTGCAGTTGCCGCTGCGTGTGCAGGTACGGGCGTTGCTGCGCCTGGCGCCATCGAGCGACGCGGCGATCCTGGCGGCCGCAAAAGGTTTGCATGCAACGCCTTTCAGCCAGGCCTTGTGTTACGCGCTGGGCGGGGAATGGCCGGTGCAGCCGGACGAGGCGTTATGCCTCGCGGCCGCCCGCATCCGCCACCCAGGTTCGGACGATCCATTGGCTTTACTGGCGTTCGGGGCAGGGCTGCCCGATGGTGCGGTGGCGGCGCAAGTTGACCTATGCAATGAGTTGGTGAAATGGGAGCACGGTGATTTTTTCCAGCCCCGTGCAACCGTACCAGAACCCCAGCCGCCGGTGGAGGGCATCTTGCTCGCACCATACCGCTACCAGGGTTTCTGGAACGATTCGGAGGCGCTGATCCTGTTTGGCGCCTCGCTCTTCCCGTCCAGCCACGAAGCCGTGTATGCGGAGGCCTTGCCAGGGCTGGCGCAAAACCTGCAGTACGCCGACGCGCAATGGCACCATGGCGCCTGGGTGCGCCTGCTTGGGGAGCCGGTAACGGACATGACGCCCGCAGCGACCAAGACGCTGGCACTGGCCCTGATGGGCAAGGATCCCGGCCGCCTCGCGCGGGCGGTCGATGCCTTCGTCGCGGCCAGCCTGGATGGACGCCTGGACGCGGATGCGCTGGGACAAGCCCTGCTCGAGCTGATAGCGCTGGAATACTTCATGGGAGCGCGGCTTGCTACCAGCCTGGCGATGGCCGCGGCGGCCGATCCCGGCATGCCGCCCGTGGTGCTATCCGTGCTGGGGCGGCTGTGCGCCGTGCCGGCAGCGCAAGTGCCGCGCGACATGGCGAAGCTTCTGCAACTGATGCAGGAACTGGCGCTGCAGTACAGTTTGCGGCCAGCGGCGGCGGCACTCGCTTCCCTCGAGGCGCTTCCGCTGACCGGCAAGGCGCAGTCTGTCAGGAGGTCGTTGCTTGGCGCGGTGGCGGCGGCGGCAGGCGGCTAGGCCTTACGCGCCTGCATGCAGCGTCAGCGTGAACTCGACACCGCCGGCCACGTTGCGTACCGCCACGGTACCGCCCATCTTGGCCATATAGGTTTTCACAACGAACAAGCCCTGGCCGCGGTTGGCTCCTTCGTCCTGGCCTGATACACCGTACTCGAACACCTTGTCGAGCAGCTCCGCCGCAATGGATTCGCCCTGGTTGCGGATTGCGAGGCTGGCGGTCCGCCCGTCCGACGCGAGCGCCATCACGATCGGCGTGCCGGGCGTGCGGTGCCGGTTGGCGTTGTTCAGGATATGGGTCACGACGTCTTCCAGCGAGTAGGGATCGGCGCGCACCATGGCCGGTGTACCGCCTTCGTAGCGCACGTCTGCGATACCGACGCAGGGAGCATTGGCCGCCACGTCGCGCAGGAAGGCATCCAGGTCCAGCGTTTCCAGCTGCAGTGTGGTGGACTGGAAGGCTTCGCTCGGCGAGGCCTGGCCGTACAGTACGCGCACCGCTTGCTGCATGCGGTGGATATAGCGCGCGCTTGGGTCGTGTTCGCCGCCGTGCAGCGCCATCAGCGACTGCAGCGGCGACATGATTTCGTGGCCGACCGCGTGCCACATATCGCGTTCCTGTTCCGCGCGGATTGCTTCCTTTTCCACATCTTCGCGCACCCGGCGCAGCAGGTCGTGCAGGCAGTTCGCCAGCACGCCCAGTTCGTCCCGCCCGCGCAGGTCCGACAGGTCGAATTCATCGAGTGCACCAGCCGTCTTGACTGACTTTGCCACCTTGTCGGCGCGCCTGGTCAGGATGCTGATCGGGCGGATGATGCCAGCCTCCACCACCAGCCATGCGACCAGCAGCGCGCCCAGGATGGCCCCCACGAACCATGACACGCGAGTGGCTACCACGCTCAGTGTGTCGCTGACGCTGCGCGCATCGCCGCTCAACTCGATATCAAAGTTGCCGAGTGGCGTGGGCACACTGGTCCGGGTCTGCAGCGCCTTGACGGTGGTGTCGACCGGCAAGTGGCGCACCAGGGTAAGCAGGGCATGCCAGCTTCGTTGGCTGTCGCTGCTTGGCCCGGAGAGCGACAGCACTTCCTTGCCTTGGGCTGTGCGGATGCGCAGGGTTTCGCCCGGCAGCAGCAGCGACTGCAGGTCGCGCAACGAAAACAGGGGCGTGGCCTGGTCGCGTGCGCTGTCCAGCAGGGCGGGACCATCGCCCGGTGGCAATACCGCCACGCTGACCTCGATGCTGGACAGGTCTTGCGGCGGCCAGGCCGGCCGCGTTTTCGAGAACAGGGCGTCCTGCAGCACGCCCACCGGCAGGCGCACGGAGAAAAAGGCGCTGTGCGAGCAGCCTGGCACACCTTCCGGCGCACATACGGGGCTTTGCCAGATCCAGCCGCGGAAATCCCTGACCGGCCGGGCGCGCGGCTGGCCTGCATCGGCGGCGGTGTAGCCGGTCAGGCGCCCGCGAATACCGCCGTGGGCCGGGTCGCCGGTCTGCTCGAAGGGGGCGATCCAGTGGTATTCCTGGCCGCGCAGGCTGACCTTCACCGCAACGCGGTGCGCCTGGTCGATCGACACTTCGCGCAACGGATGTGCAGCGAGGGGCGGGCCGTTGAAAGTCCCCGCCACGTAGATAAAACCGCCGGCCCAGGGATTGCTGCCGATGCCGGCGCACAGCGTGCCCTTGTCGCCGTATTGCGCGGCGCAGCCGGCCATGGCAACGGCTTGCTGCACCTTGGCCTGGTCATCGAAGTCCAGCGCGGGGTACGGCAGCAGGACCGGATGCAGCCCGGGACTCCGCCCGGCGGCGGGATTCAACAGCGCCAGCTGGCCGGTCGGGTGGCGCAAGGTGGCTGCTATTTGCTCGCGCGTCTTGTAGAACGAATGTTCGTAGGCCTGGTAGCTGAGCTGCTTCTCCTGCTGCAGCACGGATACTGCCAGGCCTATCGTGGCCACGCCCAGCAGCGGAAAGGCCATGCGCAAAACGATGCGCAGGCGGTAAGGCGTCAGCAGCGCGAATGGGTTCATTCCTGGTCGGTCCAGCGGAAGCCGCGCATCGGGATGTTCTCGATGCACTCGAAGCCTGGATCGATTTCGCGGAAAGCGTCGCGGATGGTGCTCACATGCTTGCGGATGTTGTCGCGGTTGCGGCCGCTCTTTACCACTTCGAACAGGTCTTCATAGGAGACCACGTGTCCGCGCCGCTCGAACAGGGCCGCCAGGATGCGTTGCGCCGTCAGCGGCAGGTTGATGCGCTGGCCGCGCCAGGTCGGCGTGCGCTGGCGCAGCGGGTCCATGGTCAGTTCGCTGGCCGGGGCGGTCGGCTTGCTGTCCTTGGCCGCCCGCAGGATCTCCAGGAAGGTGTCGATGAAGTCCGCTTCCTCGAAAGTGGTCTTTTGCAGGTAATCCCAGGCATCCAGCGCTTTCATGATCGAGCGGTAGATGGCTGCCGGCATGGCCGATACCACCAGCACCGGCGTCGCATGGCGCTTGTTGATGGCGTTGATGATGGCGACGCCGGCATGGCGTTCGCGGCCCAGTTCAATGTCCAGCACCACCAGGTCGTAGCGTTCGCGGGCGATGGCTGCCTCGGCTTCATCGCGGTTGAACCACTGGTCGACCTGGATGCCGGGGCGGGCCGCGGCGATCCAGCCGGCGAGCTGGTTGCTGGTGGGAAGGTCGTCTTCAATGATGGCTACGCGGGTCATGCGTGAAGTATTACCCAAAAGCCCAGTCGCCGGCGTGAATTTTTCTTCACAGGCCGGAAGGGAGTGGGCTGGGGGCAGCATTGAATGCTCGCGGCAGGTGGCGCGAAGATTGCTGTACCGGCGCTGTGCCGGGCCAACCAGACCAGAAAGGCAATCATCATGAACAACCGGATCAGTACGATGCTGCAGGCGATTCGCTCGACGCTCGGCCGTGCTGCCAGCAGCATTCATCTTCCTTCCGGCGCCCGTCAAGGCGCCGTGCTGCTCGCCGTGACCGGCGCCGTCGCTTACGGCTTGTACCAGTTCACTCCAATGCGTACGGTTGGCCGTGGCGAAGTGGCAGTGCGCACCAACCACCTGACCGGGGACACTTCGATCGTACGGGAAGGCCTGGCCCTGGACCTGCCGGGCATCCATGAACTGCGCCTGCTGTCGCTGCGCGATCAGACCTACCGCCCGGCTGCTCCAGGCGAAACGCCATTCCAGTCCGGCGAGGGGCTGTCGCTGGGCCTGGATATGTCGATACGCTTCGGCCTCGACCAGTCGCGCCTGGCCCAGGTGGCGCCCAGGCTGCCGGCCGATATTTCCCGCGATGTCGTGGCGCCGGCCGTGGAAGGCGTGATCTACAAGGTGCTGGCACGTTACACGGTACGCGAAATCTTCTCCTCCAAGCGCGCTGAGATACAGCAGGCCATCGAGGCCGAGCTGAAACCCAAGCTGGCGGTGGACGGCATCGTGCTGCGCAACGTCACCATCGGCAAGGTGCTGTTGCCGGACGACTTCAAGGCCGGCATGGAAAAACTGCTGGCCGAAGAGCTGGCGTCGGAGAAGATGCGCTACACGCTGGAACTGAAGGAGAAACAGGTGCGCCAGACTGCGCTGGAAGCCGAGGCCGAGAAAGTGGCGCGCGAGAAGGCTGCCGAAGCGGCTGCCTCCGAGCAGGTGATTGCCGCCAAAGCGCAGGAGGAAGCCATGCGCCATGTGTTGCCATTCAAGGAGAAACAGGTGAAGCAGCGCGAACTGGAAGCGGAGGCCGAAAAGACCGCCCGCATCAAGAATTCGGAAGGCAATGCCCAGGCCCGGATCATCGAGGCCGCCGGCGAGGCGGATTCGCGCCGCAAACTGGCCGACGCCGAAGCCTATCGCCAGGAGCTGGTGGGCAAGATCGCCAGCGCCCAGATGGAGCGCGACGGCGAGCTGTTGAGCAAGCACCCACTGCTGATCCAGAAGACCATGGCCGACAAGCTGTCGGACAAGGTGTCGGTCATCATCGCGCCGCCGCCGGCGGACGGCGGTTTCATCGGCTCGACCCTGGTGGGCGGCCCGAAGGCCGTGCACACCGAGCGCATCGCCGTCACTCCAGGAGAGTAAGCATGGCCATCTCGATGCTTGCCGCCAGCGTAGCCTTGGCCATCGTCACCCAGGACCAGTTGCCGCTGCGCGCAGCGCCGCGCGAATCGGCCCAGGCCCAGGCCGTACTCTGGCAGGGCGACGCGCTGGAAGTGCGCGGAACGCGCGGCGACTTCCTTCAAGTGTACGACCATCGCCGCGAGCGGGCCGGCTATGTGCGCGCGGCGCGCGTGCGCCAGGTCGATTTGCAGCCGGCCGCCGCGCCGGAGCTGCTGGCGGTGGTGCGTTTCCTGCGCGACACGCCGGGCGCCGAGGCGCTGGGCATCGGCTACGGCGCGGCCTACCTGAAGGCCGCAGCTGCGCAAGCGATCGATGCCGAGCCGTTCGACGCGATCGGCAGCATGGCGGAACGGCTGGCGGCACGGGCTTCTTCGAAACTGGCGCCGCAAGCCGAGACCGCGCTGGCTGCGCACCTGGAAGTGGTGGCCAGCTACGGCGTGGCGATGCGCAGCTATGAAAATGAAGGCAAGATGCGGGTTTGCTACGACGGCGACGCCTTCCGCCGCGTGCTGGCCGTAGCTGCAAGCGCCGAGCAGCGCTCCCGCGCCGCGCTGGCCTTGAGCAACGGCGCCTGCATCGATCCTGCGCTGGGCGTGGTCCAGCGTGCCGAGCATGACCGCTGGCGCGCCGAACTGCTCGACAGCGTGGACATGGCGCGCCTGCCTGAGCATATGAAGAACCGCATCCACATGCGGCGCGCGGCAGTGTGGTCCAGCGTGGCCTTCCAGCGTGCGCGCAAGGGGGAGGATGCGGCGCAGGCAGCCGGCCGCGCCGAGCAGGCGCTGGCGGCGGTCAACAAGGCGGAGCTGGCCGACGAGGACAAGGCTGCCTATGCGGAAGCCGGCGTGCGCTTCGGCGCGGTGCGCTGGGCGCTGGAGCCGCTGCCGGCTGCAGCGCCGGTGCAGGGCCAGGCGGCGCCGCAACTGGCGGTCGCCGCGGCAGCGGGCCGGCCGGGCGAAACCTGCGTCAGCCTGCTGGGCGGCGGCAAGCAGCTCATTAGCCGCTGTACCTGGGGCGTGGCTTGGCTGGCCTCGGCGCGCGTGCATCCGCAAGGGACGGCGCTGACGCTGGCGGTGCAGCCGCTGGACGGCTGGCGTGAAATGTGGCTGTTCCGGCGCGAGGGGGAGGGCTGGACGGTGGACGTGCTGCCGCCGGCGTCCAGCGATCCGGACATCGGCTATGCGGAGTTTGCCGGCTGGGTGCCCGGTAGCGCCAGGATGCTGGCGGCCCGGGAAGTGCGCGCCGACGGCAGGTTCCGGCGCAGCTTCGAATTGCTGGACATGGCCACGCTGGCGACCGAACGCGGCGCCGACAGGCCGGAATCGCTGTCCGCCTTTTACAAGTGGCAGGACCCGGCCTGGAAGCGGCAGACGGTCAGCTTGCGCTGATCACTGCGGCTTGTAGGTCACCTTCAGGTTATAGCTCCCGGCGCTATAACCGTTCAGCATGACGTAGACATCTCCGTTGGCCGTGACACTGGTGCTGCAGGTCTCGGTTGCGGTGGAGCCGTCCGACTTGCAGCTATAGCTGCTGGTGGTCGGAATCGCGCCCTTGCGGACGTACAGGTCGATGTCGCCGGTGCCGGTGGTTTCTGCCTTGAAGGTACCGACGCCGGCCTTGAACGGGCCGAAGGTTCTCTTCTGGTTCAGGGTCAGGCTGCCGCTGAAGGTTTCCACGGTATCCGGCTTGACGATGACCGGACCGTCGCTCCCCAGCTCCAACGCGTACGCGGCGGCCAGTTGCGCAAATTTCAGCGCGTGGTTGGCCTGGGTGTCGGAGTTGGCCAACGTATCGTTGGCGGTATGGATGTACGGGTTGTCCTGGCCCATCTGTGCTTCGAACGGGAACGACGCGAAGAAGCCCTGGTTATGCCAGGGCGCGTGGTCCGAGCACCCGTAGCCGCAAGAACTGTAGCCCACGGTGGCCGAAGGCATATAGGCTGACAGCAGGGAAGTCAGGAAGGTGTTCTGCTGGTTGTCCGTATAGTCGGTGTAGATCCAGACGTCCTTGGAGGAGCCGCGATAGTTGGTCATGTCCAGCTGCAGCACGCCGACGACCTTGACGTTGTTAGCCTTGAAATTGGACGCGATATCCTTCGAACCGAGCAGGCCGGCCTCCTCCGCCGCATAGCCAATGATCTTGATGGTGCGGCGCGGCTTGTAGCCGGAGGCGATCATGGCCCGTGCCGCTTCGGTCAGGCTGGCAACGCCGGATGCGTCGTCGTCGGCGCCTGGCGAACGCGAAGTCTCGCCGTTGCCGCTCATATTGATCGAGTCCAGGTGGCCGCCCATGACCACCACTTCAGAACCATTGTCGGTGCCGTTGATGGTCATGATGACGGACTTCTGGTTGTAGCCCGAGTGCGTGAACTGGGTCACGCTGATGTCGCTGCGGCCGGCCGCCATGGCGGTCCACTTCTGCGCCAGCCAGTTGGCTGCATTGGCGCCATTGGTGGTGCGGTAGTAACGGTTCGCGAAGTTCGACAGGTCGGTTATGGTCTGCGCGATATTGGACGACTGCAAGGTCGGCAAGATGCCGTTGACGGTCGACTGGTTGTCGATCGTGTAGCTGGGACGGACTGCGGCCAGGGCCTGCGGCTGCACGGCATTGGCCTTGGCCAGCGCCTGCCGGCCTTCCTCTTCGCTTGCATGCGCGATGAAGCCGCCGCAGCGTTTCAGTTCCTTATGGATGGCGGCCGACAGCTTCAGCATGGTTGCTTCGTCGACCTGCACGAGGTGGACTTTCTCCTTGCCCTGGCCTTGCTTGCTGGCCTTTGCGACGGCATGCGGGGCGGCGGCTTGCAACTTGGCGTAAGCGGCGTCGCCGAGTGTGATCCAGGTGGTGGGGGCGGCATTTGTTGCGCTGGCTGCAAAGAGTCCTGCGGCCAGTACGACTGGGGTGAATCTCTTCATGTCTGCTCCTTTGCGCAAAAAAAAATGCACCCGGGGCGGGTGCATTTGTCAAAAATCTTAGCAGATTATTGGTTTCGCACGATTGTGTACCGATTTGATTTGTCTCAACTGTCGCGGAAATGCCGCGCCCATCATGGAAGTGTGCACTTTTGTTACGGGGAGGTAGACCATGAAAGCGCAACTGCTGGCCGCATGTGCGGCCATATTCCTCACTGCCTGCAGCGGCAAGGGCAGTAATGGCGGCACGCCAGCTCCGCAATTTGCCGCCGAGCTCACCCGCACCAGCTACGGTGTGGCGCATATCCAGGCCAGGGACTTTGCCGGGGTCGGCTACGGCCTGGCCTATTCCTTCGCCGAAGACAATATCTGCATGCTGGCCGACAGCTTCCTGACGGTGCGCGGCGAACGCTCGCGCTACTTTGGCCCGGATGCCCGCGCCACCCGCCCCCGCAACGGCGAATATGGCGCCGCCCTCGACTTCATGGATTTGCGCAACGAGGATAGCGACTTCTTTTTCAAAGGTTACCTGGACATCGAGAAGCTGCGCGCCGGCTATGCCGCCGGCTCCAGCGAGATCCGGCAACTGCTGCGCGGCTATGCTGCCGGCTATAACCGCTACCTGCGCGACCATGGCGCGCGCCTGCCCGAGGCGTGCCGGAACGCGGCCTGGGTCAAGCCGATCAGCTTCGACGACGTGATGCTGCTGATCGCGGAGAAGATGCTGCATGCCACCGGCGAAGTGTTTGCCGCTGAAATCGTGGCGGCCGCGCGCGAGGTGAGCGGCAACGTTAGCCTGGCCCTGCGGGAAGGACCGGTCGCCGCGCCGCCGTCCAGCACACCGTTCGTCATGCCGGCCCAGGGGGCGATGGCCAGCAACGCACTGGCAATCGGCAAGGAAGCCAGCAGCAATGGCCGCGGCATCCTGCTGGGCAATCCGCATTATCCCTGGACCAGCACCGACCGCTTTTACCAGCTGCACATCACGGTACCGGGCAGCTACGATGCCATGGGCGTCAGCCTGGGCGGCTTGCCGCTGGTGGTGATCGGCTTCAATAAAGACCTGGCCTGGACCCACACGGTGACCAAGGCGGTGCACTTCACCACCTTCCGCCTGCAGCGCGACGCAGCCGATCCGATGTGCTATATGGTCGACGGCGAACCGCTATGGCTGGAAACCCGTACGGCGACGATCGATGTGCTGCAGCCGGATGGCAGCCTGCGGCAAAAGAGCAAAGCCTTCTACTTCAGCAAGCTTGGCGCGGTCATGGCAATCCCGGGCAGCCCGCAAGGACCTGGCGGCCTGCTGGTGCTGGGCGACCCCAATCGCAACAATACGCGGTCGATGGAGCAATGGCTTGCCATCGGACGTTCGGGCAGCGTGCAGGAACTGAAGAAGGAGCTGGGGCGCCTGGTCGGCCTGCCCTGGGTGAATACGGTGGCGGCGGACCGCAACGGCGGGGCGTTCTACGCCGATTCCAGTGTCGTACCGCACCAGGGCGCCGATAAGTTCGGCGGCGACTGCCTGCTGCTGGCGGCACTGCTGATGTTCGATGGCGCGCGCTCGTCCTGCGCCTGGGGCCGCGATGACGACGGCACGCCGGATGGCATTTTCGGCGGCGCCAATGCTCCCAGCATGCTGCGCACGGACTACGTGGCAAATTCCAACGACGGCTACTGGGTTACCAATGCGCGGCAACTGCTGGTTGGACCAGCGCCGCTCGGCTATTCGCCCCTGTATGGTCCGGTGGGCGTGGCGCAGCACCTGCGCACGCGCAGCGGCTTTATCGGGATCGAAGACATGCTGGCGCAGCGCGGCCGGGTGGGGCCACAGGACTTGCAGGCGCTGATGTTCGCCAATCGCGTGCTGGCCGCCGAACTGGTGCTGCCGGAGCTGCTTCCGGCCTGCATGGCCAGTAGCGATGCCTTGCTGCTGAAGGCTTGCACGGCGCTGGCGGATTGGGACCGCAAGGCGGAGCTGGATAGCCGTGGCGCCGTGTTGTTCCGCGAATTCTGGAACAGCGCCGCCAAGCTGCCCGGAATATGGTCGCTGGTATTCGATGCCGCCGATCCCCTGCATTCGCCGCGCGGGGTGGCGCCGGCGGCGCTGCCGGCCATGCTGGCGGCACTGAAGGAGGCGGCGCTGCGGCTGCAGCAGCTGGACGTACCGTTCGACGGGCGCCTGGCCGATTTCCAGGTGGAGCCGCGCAACGGCCAGCGCTTCCCCATCCATGGCGCAATCGGCGATATCGATGGCAGCTACAATTCCATCCATATGGCGGGCGTACTGGGATCCGCGGGCTACGAGCGGGTTACCTGGGGCACCAGCTATATCCACCTGGTCAGCTTCGACGACAAGGGACCGCGGGCGCGCGGCCTGCTGGTCTACGGCCAGTCCACCGATCCGCGCTCGGCGCATTATGCCGACCAGCTGCCGCTGTACGCCGAAAAACGCCTGCCGGAACTGCCGTTCAACGCAGCGGCCATCGCAGCCGACCCCGCGCGCCGCACCCGGCACTTGCGCGAATAATGACGTAGTGCAACTCCGTACGCCGGGCTTGCCAGTCACCGGGCATGGGCATACGATTGGCGCATGAGCTCACAGCGCACCCAGCCGCCGGCGCTGCTCTTCATTGAAGGCGACCTGACGATCCGGCGCGTGCAGGAACTGAAAGACGTGCTCCTGGCGCGTCTGGCCCAGGCGCAGGCGCTGGAAGTGGACCTGGCGGGCGTCACCGAGATCGATACCGCCGGCGCCCAGCTCCTGCTGATGGCGCGCCGCGCGGCGCAGGCGAGCCGCAAGGAGTTGCGGCTGGTCGCGTACAGCCCGGCCGTTGCGGCGCTGTTCGAGCTGCTGCGCATCCACTAGGAAGGCATTGCCCATGGACCTGGACGAAGGCTTGCAGGCGTTTGTCACCGAGGCCGGGGAATTGCTGGCCGAGATGGAGGCCGGTTTGTTGAACCTTGGCGATCCCGCCGCGCGCGCGGAAGCGCTCAACGCCGTCTTCCGCGCGGCCCACACCATCAAGGGCACGGCTGGCCTGTTCGGCCTGGATTACATTGTGCTGTTCACCCACGCTGTAGAAAGCGTGCTGGAAGAGGTGCGCAACGGAGCGCAGCCGCTCGATGAGACGCTGGTGGCGCTGCTGCTGGAATGCGCAGACCAGGTAAATGCGATGGTGCGCGATGTCGAGCGCGGCGGCCGGGGCGACCTGGGCGAACGGTGCCGCCCGCAACTGGATGCGCTGCACGCCTACCTGGTCCCGGCGCCAGCGCTGGCGCCGCTGCCTGCGGCACGTGCTAGCGATGCCGAAGCCGATGCCGCCGGTCGCTGGCTGGTCTCGCTGGAATTTGGCCGCGAGGTCTTCCGGCAGGGCATGGACCCGGCATCGTTCATCGCCTACCTTGGCCGGCTGGGCCGGATTGTGGCGCTGGCCACGGTGGAGGACGGCTTGCCGCCGCCCGGGCAGATGGACCCGCAAAGCTGCTACCTCGGCTTCGAGATCGTCCTGGAGACCGTGGCCAATGCCGAGGAAATCAGCAAGGTATTCGAATTCCTGCACGAGGAATGTACTTTGCGCCTGCTGCCGCCGGGCAGCAGCGATGAGGACTTCCAGCGCCTGGCCAATGCATTGCCGCTGCATGGCGCGGCCATCGCAGAAGTCCTGCAGGCCAGTGCACTCGCGACGGTGGCGCCGCCGTCTGCCGCAACGCCGCCGGCGGAGCCGGCCGGCAAGCACCCGGCAGCGGCGCGACCGCCGGAAAGCCGCACCGTTCGCGTCGACGCCGAACGGCTGGGCCAGCTGATTGCGCTGGTGGGTGAGCTGATCATCGCCAGCGCACGCACCCAGATGATCGGCGGCCGCTTCAAGGATGCCGAGCTGCAGGACAGCACGTCCGCCCTGGCCGGCCTGGTGGAGCAAGTGCGCGACAGCGCCCTGCAACTGCGCATGGTGAAGATCGGCGCCACGTTCAAGCGCTTCCAGCGCGTGGTGCACGATGTGGCACGCGAAATCGGCAAGGACATCCGCCTGGTCCTGAGCGGCGAAGAGGTGGAGCTGGACAAGACCTTGGTGGAACGCATCGGCGACCCCCTGACCCACCTGGTGCGCAATGCCATCGACCATGGTATCGAAGCCCCCGAAGTGCGGCGCCAGCGCGGCAAGCCCGTGCAGGGCACCGTGTCCCTGAATGCCTTCCACGACTCGGGCAGCATCGTGATTGAAGTCGGTGACGACGGCGGCGGCCTGCAGCGCGAGCGCATCATTGCCAGGGCCATCGAGCGCGGCCTGCTGGAGCCGGAGTACAAGCCGAGCGACGGCGAAGTGTTCGCGCTGCTATTCGCGCCGGGGTTTTCCACCGCCCGCGAGGTGACCAGCCTGTCGGGGCGCGGCGTCGGCATGGACGTGGTCAAGCGCAATATCGAGGCGCTGCGCGGCAGCATCACCATCGATAGCGAGGCAGGGCGCGGCACCACGGTGCGTGTGCGCCTGCCGCTGACGCTGGCCATCATGGATTGCATGCTGGTGACCGCCGGCAGCTCGCGCTTCGCCATTCCGCTCGGCACGATTGAAGAATGCGTGGAGTACGTGCGCGAAGGGCCGAGAGGGTTTGTCGACTTGCGCGGCGAAGTGCTGCCAACGGCGGCCCTGCGCGAGCTGTTCCGCCTGCACGGCGCCGCGCCGCGCCGCGAGAGCGTGCTGGTGGTCCGGCATGCCGGCCAGCGCGCCGGCCTGGTGGTGGATAGCCTGCAGGGGCAATGCCAGGCGGTGATCAAGCCGCTCAGCCCCGTCTTCAGCGGCATTTCCTGCCTGAGCGGCTCGACTGTGCTGGGCAGCGGCGACGTGGCATTGATCCTGGACGTACCGGCCCTGCTCAAGCAACTCCAGGCAAGGCAGGCCGGAAACCTGGCAGCATAGGAGCGAAACGATGGGGCGAAGACTGACGGTTGGAATGCGCCTTGGCCTGCTGGTCGGCGTGCTGGTGCTGATGATGGCCGGCATCGGCTATGCCGGCATGCGCGGCATGGAATTCAGCAATGCGCGCCTGGAAACCACCTACGAAGACAGGACGCTCGCCTTGATCTACCTCGGCAAGGCCAACGAGTACACGCTGCGCACCCGGCACCGCATGGTGATGACCGCCGCTGCCGCCAGCCTGGCGGAGGTCGAGGCGGCCCAGCAAGGCGATGCCTCGCACCAGGAGCTGATCCGCAAGAACTGGAACGCCTACATGGCGACTGCCCTGACCCAGGAAGAACAGCAGCTGGCCGCGCAATACACGGTGGCGTGGAATGGCTGGCAGGATGTACGCAGTGCCATTATCCGGAAGGCGCGTGCCGGCAAGCACAAGGAAGCGCTGGAAGATGCGCGCTCCGCCGATGTACAGTTCCGGATCGTCCTGGCGGCCATGGGCAAGCTGATCGAATTGCAGGAGCGGGTGGCGCGCGAGGAGTACGAGTCGGCCGTGGCCCAGACCGCGGCCACCATGCGCACCAATGCCATGCTGCTGGGCGGCGGCCTGGCGGCTGGCATCGTGCTGTCGGTGTGGATGATACGTGGGCTGTTGCGCCAACTGGGTGGCGAACCGGATTACGCTGCCCACGTCGTGCAGGAGGTCGCGCAGGGCAACCTGGCCGTGCAAATCAAGCTGAGGAAAGGGGACCAGCGCAGCCTGCTGGCATCGATGAAACAGATGGTGGATAAGCTATCCGGCGTCGCTTCGGAGGTCAGCAACGGCGCGCTGGCGCTGGCGGCTGCCTCGGAGGAGGTCAGCGCCACAGCGCAATCGCTGTCGCAGGCGGCCAGCCAGCAGGCGGCCAGCGTCGAGGAAACCAGCGCTTCGGTGGAAGAGATGAGCGCCTCGATCGCCCAGAACACGGATAACGCTCGCTTGACCGACACCACCGCCTCCAGGGCGGCGGGCGAGGCGGGGGAGAGCGGCGAGGCGGTGCGCAGCACTGTGAGCGCCATGCGCGATATCGCCAAACGCATCGTGATTATCGACGACATCGCCTACCAGACCAATTTGCTGGCGCTGAATGCCGCCATTGAAGCGGCGCGCGCGGGCGAACATGGGCGCGGCTTTGCCGTGGTGGCGGCGGAGGTGCGCAAGCTGGCAGAGCGCAGCCAGGTGGCAGCGCAGGAGATCGGCGACCTGGCCGGCGGCAGCGTACAGGTGGCGGAACGGGCGGGCAGCTTGCTCGAGGCCATGGTGCCTGCGATCCAGCAGACTTCGCGCCTGGTGCAGGAAATTGCTGCTGCCTCGTCGGAACAGGCGTCCGGCGTGAGCCAGATCAATTTGGCAATGGGACAGTTGAGCCAGACCACGCAGCAGAATGCCGCCGGCGCGGAGGAGCTGGCATCCACTGCCGAGGAAATGAGCAGCCAGGCGGAGGAGCTGCAGCAACTGCTACGCTTCTTCCGCGTCGCCCAGGACGAAGCGCCGCGCCGCAATGCGGAGACCAGGCCTGCGGCCGGCCAGCGTGCCGCGCCGCGCCGCCTGTCGCGGATGCCGCCGCTGGATGAAAACAACTTCACGCGGTTCTGAGGAAGAACATGGAAGCAGAACACCAGTACCTGAGTTTCCGCCTTGACCAGGAAACGTTCGGGCTGGGCATCCTTGCCGTGCGCGAGATCATCGAGTACGGTGGCGTGACCGATGTGCCGATGATGCCGCCCTGCGTGCGCGGCGTGATCAACCTGCGCGGCGCGGTGGTGCCGGTGCTGGACCTGGCCGCACGCTTCGGGCGCGCGCCCGGTACGATAGGGCGGCGCAGCTGCATTATCATCGTGGAAAGCGGGGTTGCACCGGAGCAGCAAGTGCTGGGCTTGCTGGTCGATGCGGTGAATGCGGTGCTCGACATCGACGCAGGAAAGATCGAGCCGCCGCCTGGCTTCGGTGCCGGGCTGCGCAATGACTTCATTACCGGCATCGGCAAGGTCAACGGAAAATTCGTCATCCTGGTCAACCTTGCGGCAGTATTGAACGTGCCGGAAATCGCCGCCATGGCGGGAGAATTGAATTGATGCAGCCAGTTGCGCCCCTGACGGACTGCGAGTTCGTGCAATTCCAGCGCTTTATTCACGAGGCGGCAGGGATATCGCTGTCGGACGCCAAGAAGCCCCTGGTGTCGGGACGACTGGCCAGGCGCCTGCACCAGCTGCAGTTCAAAAACTACGGCAGCTATTTCCAGCTGATCGCCAGCGGCACTGCGCCGGAAGAGACCCAGATCGCCATCGACCTGTTGACTACCAACGAAACATACTTCTTCCGCGAAGCCCGCCATTTCGAAGATCTACGCTCAGTGCTGAAAGAGCGCAGGCAGGCTGGCGTGCCGTTCCGGGTCTGGAGCGCGGCCTGCTCCACAGGGGAGGAAGCGTACTCGGTCGCCATGGTGCTGGCGGACCTGCTGCCGCCCCAAGGCTGGGAGGTGCTGGCCTCAGACATCAGTGCGCGCGTGCTGGAAACGGCGCGCCAGGGCCACTACCCGATGGCGCGCGCCGCCCATGTGCCGCCGGAATACCTGCGCCGCTTTTGCCTGAAGGGCATCGATGTCGAAGACGGCACGCTCCTGATGTCGCGCGTGTTGCGCGAGTGGGTGGAGTTTGCCCAGCTCAACCTGAATGCTGCGCGCCTGCCGCCGCTGGGAAAGTTTGACGTGATTTTCCTGCGCAATGTCCTGATCTACTTCGACGCCGAAACCAAACGCCGTGTGGCGCGGCGGGTACTGGACTACCTGCGGCCGGGAGGCTACCTGTATATCGGCCATTCGGAAAGCTTGCACGATATGGGACTGCCGCTGCGCAGCCTTGCGCCGGCAATCTATCGCAAGGAGTGACATGGAGTCCGGCGCTGCTTTCGAAGTCTACCTGCTGCCCGGTGAATACTTTGTCGGCGACGCGCGCTATCGCATCCGTACTGTATTGGGTTCCTGCGTTTCGATCACGCTGTGGCATCGGCGCATGCGCATCGGGGCCATGTCGCACTTCCTGCTGTCGGAGCGCGAACCGGGCTCGGATGCAGAACCGGCAGCGGAGCTGAGCGGCCGCTATGGCAAGGATGCGATGGAATTGATGGTGGCGCAACTGCGCGAACGCGGGGTGCCGCTGCGTGATTGTGAAGCGAAGGTGTTTGGGGGCGGCACCATGTTTCCTTCGATCGAAGCCGGGCGCCACCCGGGCATCGGGCATCGCAACGGCATGGCGGCGGAAAAGCTGTTGGCGGACTACGGCATCCCCATAGTGTCGGAAAGCCTGTTTGGCACCGGTCACCGGCATATCCTGTTTGATGTGGCGAGCGGTGACGTCTGGGTGCGCCAGGGCGAGCTGGCGGAGAAGGGCGGCACATGAAGCGGATCAAAGTCATGGTGGTGGACGATTCGGCCGTGGTGCGGCAAGTGCTGAGCGGCCTGCTCGGACGTGAGCCGGATATGCAAGTCACCTATGCCGTGGCCGACCCGATCCTGGCAGGCGAGCGCATGCGCCTGCAATGGCCGGACGTGTTGGTGCTGGATGTCGAGATGCCGCGCATGGATGGCATTACTTTCCTGCGCAAGATCATGGCCGAACGGCCCACTCCCGTGGTGATCTGCACCTCGCTGACGGAAAGAAGCACCCGTACCTCGATGGAGGCATTGGCCGCAGGTGCCGTTGCCGTGGTCGGCAAGCCCAGGCTGGACCTGCGTCAATCGCTGCACGATGGCTGCGACGAGCTGGTGGCCGCCGTACGCAGCGCGGCCCAGGCACGCTTGCAGCCGCTCACGGGCGGCCGCCCGCCGGCGCCGCCCGTGTTGCCGTCGGCCAAGCTGAGCGCGGACGCCATCCTGGCGCCGATGGGGGAAGGCGCGCTGCCCGCGCGCGGAAACGGCCGCATCGTGGCCCTGGGTACATCGACCGGCGGCACGCAAGCGCTGGAGCGGGTATTGACCGAGCTGACGCCGGCTTCGCCAGGCATTGTCATCGTGCAGCACATGCCGGGGCAGTTCACCGCGGCTTTCGCGGAACGCTTGAATAGCCTGTGCCAGATCGAAGTCAGGGAGGCGCGCAATAGCGATCCGGTGCGGCCGGGGCAAGCCCTGATTGCTCCCGGCGGCCGCCATATGCTGTTGCGGCGTGGGCCGTCCCAGTATTTCGTGGAAGTGGTCGATGGGCCGCTGGTCAACCGGCACCGCCCTTCGGTCGACGTCCTGTTCCGGTCGGTTGCCAAATGTGCCGGCGCCAGTGCGCTCGGCATTATCATGACCGGCATGGGCGACGACGGCGCAGCCGGTCTCCTGGAAATGCGACAGGCCGGGGCCCGCACGCTGGCACAGGACGAGCAGAGTTGCGTGGTGTACGGCATGCCTCGGGAAGCTGTCAAACGGGGAGCCGCGGAGCGCAGCGTGGCACTGGATGCAATCAGCCGCGAAATCCTGCAATATGGCGGTGTGGAACGGAGGGCGAATGAAGGACTTTAGCGCGAGTACAGCCTTGATCGTTGAAGACAGCGCCGTGCAGCGCGAGCACGTTGCGGCGTTGCTGCGCCAGATAGGCTTCGGCACCGTCCTGATCGCGAACGATGGGATCAACGCGCTGCGCACGCTCGAGCAGCGCGCCGCGCCGGTGGACCTGGTGTTGACCGACCTTGATATGCCGGGTATGGATGGTGTGGAGCTGATCCAGCAACTGGCCAAGCGGCGCTGGGCGGCCAACCTGATTGCCGCATCCGCCAACCAGCCGCGCTTGCAGGAAGCGGCCGGCAGCCTGCCGCAGGGTAGTGCGATGCGCTTGCTGTCGACCATGCCCAAGCCGGTACGGCTGGAAGCGCTGCAAGGCCTGTTGCACGATGCATCGATGCTGGCGCTGGCCGAACTCGGACGCGACGCTGCGCCGGAAACGCCCAGCATTTTCGAGATTGAGGCTGGACTGGCAGCCCGCGAGTTCATACCCCTGTATGCGCCGCGCGTCGCCCTTGATAGCGGCCGGATGGTGGGCATCGCGGTGCAGGGCAGATGGCGCCGCCCGGGCCGCAACCCAATAGACGTCGCCAGCCTGCTGCCTTCCCTGGCCGGCGACAGTGAAGTAGTAGGCAGTATTTTGCTGGAGCTTGCAAGCCAGGCTGCGTCCGACCTTCACGCTTGGCAGGAAATGGGGCTGTCGGCGCTCAAGCTGTCGCTCCCGCTGCCGGCGGAATTGCTGGGGGACCTGGGGGAGCTGGGTGGCCTGGTAGCAGGCATCCAGGCGCAGGACGTTAAGCCAGGCAGCGTGTGCTGGGAAATAAGCGAAGCGGTGGTTGCCGCCTGCGAACCGGAGTCGCTGCACAATATCGGCCGGCTTAGCTTGCGTGGCTACGGCATCAGCGCAGTCAACTGCGGGCGTTACGAGGCAAAGACGCGCGATTTCGCCTGTTTCCCCCTGGCGGACATTTCGATCGATCCCCTGTTCGTGCACGAGGCGTCGCAGCGCAGCCATCGCAGGCCGCTGCTCGAAGGCCTGCTGGCCATGGCCGGCAGGCTTGGCGTGCCGGTTTGCGCCGATGGGCTGGAAAATGTCGAAGACTGGGCACTGATGCGCGAAATGGGATGCAGCACAGGTCAGGGGCCGCTGGTTGCCGCCCCCATGGAGGGGGCGGGATTCGTCGAGTGGTATAAGGACAGCCGCCAGCGCCTGCGCAATTGTGCTGGCCACCGCCTCAGTGACGCGGCGCCTCCAGCGGCAGGGACAGTGTAAAGCAGGTCCCGCTGCCCTCCTCGCTGCGCACCGTAATGCGGCCACCCAGGATGTCGGACACGATGCTATGCACGATATGCAGGCCGAGCCCTGAACCGCCCACGCCCATCTTGGTGGTAAAGAAGGGATCGAAGATGCGTTCCTGGTTGCTGGCGCTGATCCCATTGCCGTTGTCGCGCACATGCAGCACGATCCAGTCAGGCTTCTCGTACTCCGCCACCAGTTCCACCTTGCCTTCGCTGCGGCCGTCAAAGGCATGCATGATGGCGTTGTTGACCAGGTTGGCGATGACCTGGCCAAGCGGGCCGGGGTAGCTGTCCATCATCAGCTCGTCCGGCACCGATTGCACCACCTCGTAGGGCGTACGCCTGATCGAAGGCAGCAGGGTCAATACATTGCCCGATACGACCTCCGCCAGCAGGAAGGTGCGGCGCTGGGTGCTGGTCTGGTCCACCGCTACCTGTTTGAAGTTGGTGACGAGGTCGGCGGCCCGCTGCAGGTTGCGCATCAGGATTTCGGTCGTCGTGCAGGCATTATCCAGGTAGCCGACCAGTTCCGAGCGGCGCATATTCTCGCCGCTGGTGAAGTGTTCGCGAATCTCGCCGGTTTGCGCCTCGAAGGTGCTCGCCACCATCAGGCTATTGCCGATCGGCGTATTCAGTTCGTGGGCAATGCCGGCCACCAGCGAGCCGAGAGCTGCCAGCTTCTCCTGGTGAACCAGGTCTTCCTGGGCACGGGCCAGCGACTGGTAGGCCTGTTTCAGCTCATTGTTCGCCCGGCGCAGGGCGATGTGGGTATTAATGCGGGCCAGTACTTCCTCGACCTGGAACGGCTTGGTGATGTAATCGACGCCGCCAACGGCAAAACCGCTGACGATCTGTTTGGCGTCGCTCAGGCCTGTCATGAATATGACCGGCACATCGCGGGTATCGGCATCGGCCTTCAGGCGGCGGCAAGCCTCGAAACCATCCAGGCCGGGCATCACAATATCCAGGAGGATCAGGTCCGGCTCGGCCAGTGCCGCGCGCATCATGCCCTCCCGCGCATCGTGTGCCAGCACGACCAGGAAGCCGTGGTGACTCAGGTGATCGAGCAGGGCAAGCAGCAAGGTCGGCGAATCGTCGACGACCAGGACAGTCGGCGGGCGTGCTTGAACTTGTTTAGATGGCATTCCAAACCTTTTTCACGTGTGGCCCTTGTCAGAGTGAATCTGGCTTGCTATAGTTCTGTCCCTCGCAACGCAGCGCTGACAAATCAGCGAAGCGAAACGAGAAAAAGATGGGGTTGACGAGTCGCACGCTGTACCGCATAATCTCGCTTCTCTGCTGCTGACAAACACAACGCTTTGTCAACGATAAGGCAGCGATCTTTAAAAATCAACAGTCGATAAGTGTGGGCGTTTGACGATATGCCAGGACCTTCGGGTCCGATGCTCAAAATATACGTTATAACGCTCGCACAAAATAAACGTAAATCTCGAAAGAGATTTCGTCAGTATTTTGAGTGAGTGACCTCGGCAGTAATGCCGAAAAACAGAGATTGAACTGAAGAGTTTGATCCTGGCTCAGATTGAACGCTGGCGGCATGCTTTACACATGCAAGTCGAACGGCAGCGCGGGCTTCGGCCTGGCGGCGAGTGGCGAACGGGTGAGTAATATATCGGAACGTACCCAAGAGTGGGGGATAACGTAGCGAAAGTTACGCTAATACCGCATACGATCTAAGGATGAAAGCAGGGGATCGCAAGACCTTGTGCTCCTGGAGCGGCCGATATCTGATTAGCTAGTTGGTGAGGTAAAGGCTCACCAAGGCAACGATCAGTAGCTGGTCTGAGAGGACGACCAGCCACACTGGAACTGAGACACGGTCCAGACTCCTACGGGAGGCAGCAGTGGGGAATTTTGGACAATGGGGGCAACCCTGATCCAGCAATGCCGCGTGAGTGAAGAAGGCCTTCGGGTTGTAAAGCTCTTTTGTCAGGGAAGAAAAGGTCGTGGCTAATATCCACGACTGCTGACGGTACCTGAAGAATAAGCACCGGCTAACTACGTGCCAGCAGCCGCGGTAATACGTAGGGTGCAAGCGTTAATCGGAATTACTGGGCGTAAAGCGTGCGCAGGCGGTTTCGTAAGTCTGTCGTGAAATCCCCGGGCTTAACCTGGGAATGGCGATGGAGACTGCGAGGCTAGAGTTTGGCAGAGGGGGGTAGAATTCCACGTGTAGCAGTGAAATGCGTAGAGATGTGGAGGAACACCGATGGCGAAGGCAGCCCCCTGGGTCAAAACTGACGCTCATGCACGAAAGCGTGGGGAGCAAACAGGATTAGATACCCTGGTAGTCCACGCCCTAAACGATGTCTACTAGTTGTTGGGTCTTAATTGACTTAGTAACGCAGCTAACGCGTGAAGTAGACCGCCTGGGGAGTACGGTCGCAAGATTAAAACTCAAAGGAATTGACGGGGACCCGCACAAGCGGTGGATGATGTGGATTAATTCGATGCAACGCGAAAAACCTTACCTACCCTTGACATGGCAGGAATCCTGGAGAGATCTGGGAGTGCTCGAAAGAGAACCTGCACACAGGTGCTGCATGGCTGTCGTCAGCTCGTGTCGTGAGATGTTGGGTTAAGTCCCGCAACGAGCGCAACCCTTGTCATTAGTTGCTACGCAAGAGCACTCTAATGAGACTGCCGGTGACAAACCGGAGGAAGGTGGGGATGACGTCAAGTCCTCATGGCCCTTATGGGTAGGGCTTCACACGTCATACAATGGTACATACAGAGGGCCGCCAACCCGCGAGGGGGAGCTAATCCCAGAAAGTGTATCGTAGTCCGGATTGTAGTCTGCAACTCGACTACATGAAGTTGGAATCGCTAGTAATCGCGGATCAGCATGTCGCGGTGAATACGTTCCCGGGTCTTGTACACACCGCCCGTCACACCATGGGAGCGGGTTTTACCAGAAGTAGGTAGCTTAACCGTAAGGAGGGCGCTTACCACGGTAGGATTCGTGACTGGGGTGAAGTCGTAACAAGGTAGCCGTATCGGAAGGTGCGGCTGGATCACCTCCTTTCTAGAGTCGGCATCAGACTCAAACGTTCACACTTATCGGCTGTTGGCATATAAAGAACAGCAATGTTGGGGCTGTAGCTCAGCTGGTTAGAGCACCGTGTTGATAACGCGGGGGTCGTTGGTTCGAGCCCAACCAGCCCTACCAAATGGGGGATTAGCTCAGCTGGGAGAGCACCTGCTTTGCAAGCAGGGGGTCGTCGGTTCGATCCCGTCATCCTCCACCAATTACTGTTCAAACGTAAGCGAATAGACGTTTAGGTTTGAGTAGTACCGTTCTTTAACAATCTGGAAGAAGTAAAAGTTTTATTAAGCGATATCGAAAGATATTACTTAGGGTAGTAGTAAAACTCATCAAACACAGTAGTAAGTGCTTGAACTTATAGCCGTCAAGGTTATAGGGACAAGTGAATAAGTGCACATGGCGGATGCCTTGGCGATTACAGGCGATGAAGGACGTAGAAGTCTGCGATAAGCTTCGGGGAGCTGACAAACAAGCTTTGATCCGAAGATTTCCGAATGGGGAAACCCGGCCTTTTAGGTCATCACTCACTGAATACATAGGTGTGTGAAGCGAACGCGGCGAACTGAAACATCTAAGTAGCTGCAGGAAAAGAAATCAACCGAGATTCCCAAAGTAGTGGCGAGCGAAATGGGAAGAGCCTGTACGTGATAGTCGTTTGGATAGTGGAAGCCTCTGGAAATAGGCGCCATAGCGGGTGATAGCCCCGTACACGAAATCCAAGCGGTGGTACTAAGCGTACGACAAGTAGGGCGGGACACGAGAAATCCTGTCTGAACATGGGGGGACCATCCTCCAAGGCTAAATACTCGTAATCGACCGATAGTGAACCAGTACCGTGAGGGAAAGGCGAAAAGAACCCCGGGAGGGGAGTGAAATAGATCCTGAAACCGTGTGCATACAAACAGTCGGAGCCTCGTAAGGGGTGACGGCGTACCTTTTGTATAATGGGTCAGCGACTTACATTCAGTGGCGAGGTTAACCAGATAGGGGAGCCGTAGAGAAATCGAGTCCGAACAGGGCGCCAGTCGCTGGGTGTAGACCCGAAACCAAGTGATCTATCCATGGCCAGGTTGAAGGTGCGGTAACACGCACTGGAGGACCGAACCCACTAATGTTGAAAAATTAGGGGATGAGCTGTGGATAGGGGTGAAAGGCTAAACAAACTTGGAAATAGCTGGTTCTCTCCGAAAACTATTTAGGTAGTGCCTCAAGTATCACCGACGGGGGTAGAGCACTGTTATGGCTAGGGGGTCATCGCGACTTACCAAACCATTGCAAACTCCGAATACCGTTGAGTGCGAGCTTGGGAGACAGACATCGGGTGCTAACGTCCGGTGTCAAGAGGGAAACAACCCAGACCGCCAGCTAAGGTCCCAAAGATTGGCTAAGTGGAAAACGAAGTGGGAAGGCTAAAACAGTCAGGATGTTGGCTTAGAAGCAGCCATCATTTAAAGAAAGCGTAATAGCTCACTGATCGAGTCGTCCTGCGCGGAAGATGTAACGGGGCTAAGCCAGTCACCGAAGCTGCGGATATCCGCAAGGATATGGTAGGAGAGCGTTCTGTAAGCCTGCGAAGGTGTCTTGTAAAGGATGCTGGAGGTATCAGAAGTGCGAATGCTGACATGAGTAGCGATAATGCGGGTGAAAAGCCCGCACGCCGTAAGCCCAAGGTTTCCTGTTCAACGTTCATCGGAGCAGGGTGAGTCGGCCCCTAAGGCGAGGCAGAGATGCGTAGCTGATGGGAAGCAGGTTAATATTCCTGCACCGTCGTATGATGCGATGGGGGGACGGATCGCGGAAGGTTGTCTGCCTGTTGGAATAGGCAGTTCCTGGTTCATAGAAGGCGCTTAGGCAAATCCGGGCGCGTAATTCAAGGGACTGGGACGAGCGGGCTTGCCCGTGAAGCAATCGGAAGTGGTTCCAAGAAAAGCCTCTAAGCTTCAGTCATACGAGACCGTACCGCAAACCGACACAGGTGGGCGAGATGAGTATTCTAAGGCGCTTGAGAGAACTCGGGAGAAGGAACTCGGCAAATTGGTACCGTAACTTCGGGATAAGGTACGCCTCGGTAGCTTGACCACTTTACTGTGGAAGGGCGAAAAGGTTGCAATAAACTGGTGGCTGCGACTGTTTAATAAAAACACAGCACTCTGCAAACACGAAAGTGGACGTATAGGGTGTGACGCCTGCCCGGTGCTGGAAGATTAAATGATGGGGTGCAAGCTCTTGATTGAAGTCCCAGTAAACGGCGGCCGTAACTATAACGGTCCTAAGGTAGCGAAATTCCTTGTCGGGTAAGTTCCGACCTGCACGAATGGCGTAACGATGGCCACACTGTCTCCTCCCGAGACTCAGCGAAGTTGAAGTGTTTGTGATGATGCAATCTACCCGCGGCTAGACGGAAAGACCCCATGAACCTTTACTGTAGCTTTGCATTGGACTTTGAACCAATCTGTGTAGGATAGGTGGGAGGCTTTGAAGTGAGGACGCCAGTTCTCATGGAGCCATCCTTGAAATACCACCCTGGTTTGTTTGAGGTTCTAACCTTGGTCCGTGATCCGGATCGGGGACAGTGCATGGTAGGCAGTTTGACTGGGGCGGTCTCCTCCCAAACGGTAACGGAGGAGTTCGAAGGTACGCTAGGTACGGTCGGACATCGTGCTAATAGTGCAATGGCATAAGCGTGCTTAACTGCGAGACCGACAAGTCGAGCAGGTACGAAAGTAGGACATAGTGATCCGGTGGTTCTGTATGGAAGGGCCATCGCTCAACGGATAAAAGGTACTCTGGGGATAACAGGCTGATTCCTCCCAAGAGTTCATATCGACGGGGGAGTTTGGCACCTCGATGTCGGCTCATCACATCCTGGGGCTGTAGCCGGTCCCAAGGGTATGGCTGTTCGCCATTTAAAGTGGTACGTGAGCTGGGTTTAAAACGTCGTGAGACAGTTTGGTCCCTATCTGCCGTGGGCGTTGGAAATTTGAAGGGGGCTGCTCCTAGTACGAGAGGACCGGAGTGGACGAACCTCTGGTGTACCGGTTGTCACGCCAGTGGCATTGCCGGGTAGCTAAGTTCGGAAGAGATAACCGCTGAAAGCATCTAAGCGGGAAACTTGCCTTAAGATGAGATTTCCCGGAGCCTTGAGCTCCTTGAAGGGTCGTTCGAGACCAGGACGTTGATAGGTCAGGTGTGGAAGTGCAGTAATGCATTAAGCTAACTGATACTAATTGCCCGTACGGCTTGTCCCTATAACCTTGACGGTTATATAGCACTTACCGTGTTTGAGAACACTACCCACTTTACTTCTTCCCGATTGTTGACAAGTCATGCCTGATGACCATAGCAAGTCGGTCCCACCCCTTCCCATCCCGAACAGGACCGTGAAACGACTCTGCGCCGATGATAGTGCTGCAACCAGTGTGAAAGTAGGTTATCGTCAGGCTCTTATTAGAAAAGCCCGCTAGGCATGTGCCAGCGGGCTTTTTGCATTATGATACGGCACGCATTTCTTTATAAAGGAATAACGATGCCGATCACGAAACTCCTCAGTGGCCTTACCCTGGCCCTGCTGTCCCTGCATGTCTCCGCGGCGACCGAGCCGGCCTGGGTCACCAAGAGCAATGAGAACGCCAAGCTGCTGCTGAACCTGCAAGCCAAGTACTCGCCTGAAAGTGCGAGCAGCCTGGGCGTCGATGGCTATGACGAGCAGATCACCGACATGTCGCGCGATCTGTTCGACGCAACCGCGAAGGACACGCGCGCCGTCATCGCCGAGCTGCAGAAGCGGCTGAAGGCGGAGAAGGACCAGAAGGTCAGGCAAGACCTGGAGATCCTGATTGGCGCGGCAGAGGACCAGTTGCGTTCGGCAAGCGTCAACCGCAAGCATATGCTGCCCTTCCTCGACCTGACCCAGCTCATGTTTGGCGTGATGCGCCAGACGCTGGACCCGCGCATCCCGAAAGAGCGGCAAAAAACGCTGCTGGTGCGCATGGAAAAATACGCCGGCATCACCAAAGGCTACCGCCCGATTACCGAGCTGGCCTATGAGCGCTATCTGGAACGCCAGAAAGCCGACAAGAACCTGCTCGGCCCTTACAAGGGGGAAGTGGAACAGGCATTGAGTGCGGCTCCAGCCATGATCAAGGGCATGAAGGACTTGCTCAGCAAGAGTGAGCTGAAAGGCTGGGAACCGGCATTTGCCGCGATCGAAACCCAACTGACCGCATATACCGCCAAGATCAAGGACCAGATCCTGCCCAAGGCGCGTGCCGACCATCGTTTGCCGGCGGAAGTCTATGCCGATAACCTGCGCCAGTTCGGCGTGGATATCACTCCGAAAGAGTTGATTGCGAAGGCATTGACCTCGTTTGCGGAAATCCGCAACCAGATGGCCATCACCGCCAGCCTGATTGCCAAGGAGCGCAAGCTGCCGGATCCGGATTATCGCGCCGTGATGCGCGAGCTGAAGAAGCAGCAGATTCCGGCTGACCAGGTCATGCCGCTGTACGGCGAGCGCCTGGCGCAAATCGAATCCGCGGTGCGCCAGCAAGGCATTGTTACCCTGCCGGACCGCAAGGCTGTCATCCGCCTGGCAAGCGAGGCCGAGAACGCGCAGCAGCCTGCGCCGCACATGAGCCCTCCGCGACTGATCGGCAACACCGGCGAGTACGGCGAATTCGTGCTGACCACCGGCATGCCGCCCGATGCGAGCGGCAAGAAGCTGGTCTTCGACGACTTTACTCACCAGGCCGGCAGCTGGACCCTGACTGCGCACGACGCACGTCCGGGGCACGAGCTGCAGTTTGCGAAGATGATCGAGATGGGCGTGTCGACTGCGCGCGGGGTATTTGCGTTCAACAGCGTCAATGTCGAAGGCTGGGCCCTGTATGCTGAAGCGGAAATGCAGCCATTCGAGCCGCTCGATGGCCAGTTGTTCGCTTTGCAGGCACGTATGCAGCGCGCCGCCCGCGCTTTCCTCGACCCGATGGTGAACCTGGGTGAGATCAGCCCGGAAGGCGTGAAATCCTTCCTGATGGACGAAGTTGGTCTGTCCGAGGGCATGGCAACCCAGGAAATGCAGCGCTACACCTTCCGCGCACCAGGCCAAGCGACTTCCTACTTCTACGGCTACCAGCGCCTGATGGAAACCCGCCAGGCAGCGGAAGTGGCCTTGCGCCAGAAGTTCAACCGCAAAGCCTTCAATGACTTCGTGCTGGCACAAGGCATGCTGCCGCCTGCGCTGCTGCGCAAGGCGGTCATGGAGGAGTTTGTGGGAGGGCAGCGCTAAGCATGCCGCATGGCCTGCCGGCAGGTGCGGCGGGCCATGCTTCCTTATTGATTCGCCAGCTGGATGACGGCCAGGCGCCCGCCGGGTTCTTTCGACAGCAGCAATTGCTTGCCGTCTTCCAGCGCGACGTGGGTGCCGACGGGAATGGCCGCTTTCTGCTTCACATCGGTCAAATCCGGCATCCGCTCATTGACCAGGTACCAGACGCCGTTGTGAAAGACGAAGTAGCCGACGCGCCGCTTCTGCTCGTCGGTCAGGCGTTCGTTCGGGAACAGGTCGCGATTAATATGCCATTGGAACAGCGACTGGTTGCTGTACACCATGAGGCGCTGGTTATCCGGCTTGAAGCTGCCATCCATCCGCGCTGAGTAGAAATTGAAAACCGGCAGCGGCCCGGAAAACGGTGTCGTGCAAAACGGGCAGCATGGCCGGCTCTTGTTGTCGAACACATACCATTTCTGTTCGCACGAGGGATTGGCGCAGGGCTGCACCAGGTCGATGGTCTGGACCAAGGCGCGCTCCCATTCGTCGGCAGTAGGCCGCGCGGCAGGATTGTGCAAGCCCTCGGTAAAGCTGCGGCTGAACAATTCGCTGAGGTATGGACCGGTGATCTGGTAGGGAAGCCGGGCCGTGTCTTTCCACGGCAATTCGCTTGGCCTCACATTCTCCAGCCCGATGCGGTTGGAGGCATCGCTGGCATGCTCGATGAAGAGGGCCTGCTCCCCCATTCCCAGTTCTTCGTCGCGTTGCGAATCTTCGCTGTCGTGCACCTTGTCGCCGCGCAGCGGGTGGCGGCACAGCAGGTACATATAGATCAGGACCGCGAGGGCGTGCCGGTCGGTGGCGATCGATGGCAGCTTGCGTTGCGGATCGCCTTTGGGCAGGTTGAGCGTGGCGACGCATTCCGGTGCAATGAAGTCGGGCGTGCCCACCACATCGGGCGGGTATTTGCCCGGCACCACCAGGCCGTCGAGGTCGATCAGGCAGGCGCGGCCCGTCGTCGGGTCGATCAGCACGTTCTTGTAGCTAAGGTCCGAGTGCGCCAGGCCGGCCGCATGCATGCGCCGCACGGCGCGCGCCACCATCAGGCAGATCTTCAGGTACATCAGCCAGTCGCCCAGCTCCCGCCTGTCCAGGAAGCGGTTGCGGTTGGATGGCGAGGCGAACCATTTGCCTTCCTTTTCCTTTCCCTTGATGCCCAGTTGGTCGTTATCGCGCGAGCCGAACTGGAAGAAGAAAGCCGGGTCGTAGAAGGGCACGACCACGCCGATACGGCCGCGATGTTCGACCGTGGCGGTCGGCCAGCAGAACAGCTTGCGCCAGTAATCGCCACCGGCCTGGCTGAAGATGCGTTCGCGGTACAGGCCGGTAATGTCGGCCAGGCGTTCACGCGTGGCCGGGTCGGCATCGGCCCGGAAGAATGCGACGACATAAGTCCGGTCGGGCGAAAAGTAGACGTCTTTCATACCGCCCGACGCTTTGACTTCTTCCTCGAACTGGATATTCGAACCGTCCGAGGCAGTGAGGAAAATGAGCTTGTTAATCGGCATGACAGCTAGTAGATGATGACAATGGTGCGGTCGTCGTGATGTCCGGTCGACCAGAAGTCCAGCCAGGACAGCAGCTTCCGTTCGCTGGCATCGGCATCGGACAGTCCGGCTTCCTGTTCCAGCGTGTGCCAGAAGGCATGCCAGGATTCATTGCTGGCCAGGGCGGAGTCGCTGTCGAACAGCGGTTCCGAGACGCCGTCGGTCATGAGCAGCAGGGCGGTAAAGTCTTCCGCCAGCGTGAACCTGACGCGCGCTGCGAGGGCCGGCGGGCTGAGCGCATCTTCACCCAGGAAGCGCGTTTCCCCGGCATACTCGCCCGCATCGGCCGCGCCCAGCAAGGTAACGCCCCCGGCCGCGCTATAGGCGGCGACGGCGCCGTCGCCCACCTGGAAAGCGGCGCACAGGGTGCCGGACGGGAAGCGCCGGCACAGTGCGATCATTGCCGTGCTGGCGAAGTCCTTGTTCTCGGCCGGCAGCGGCCCGTGGCTGCATTCATCCTGGATGGCTGAATAAGCCTGCCGCGCAGCATCGCCGAGCGCCTCGAGCAGCGCCTGCCGCAAGGCAGGGCTGTCGGATTGCCCGCCGTACAGGCTGGACACGCCTTGCTCGATGCGCCGGCCGATAGCGCCGGCCAGCGATTGTTGCAGGGCGGCCGCGGCTGATGTGCAGATGAGCTCCGCGCCGCGCCGTGAGTAGCGGGCGCTGCCGGCGCCATCGGCCACGACGGCGATGTGCCAGCCAGCCTGCTCCAGGTGTACCGTCCGGAAATCGTCGTCGCGGAATTGTCCGGCATGCGCATGTGAGCGGCCGCGTTTGCTGGCCCCGATGGTGCGCAGGCCGGCGCCGTGCACGGCGCTGCCTTGTTCGTCCGGCTTCCAGAACGGGGCGCTGGTATCGGATGGCAGGTTCTTCCACATTGCCTTCGGATTGGCCACGACGACCAGGGCGACGCTGGCGCGGTGGCGGACTGCGGCCTGGGCGGCGAAATGATAGTGGACGGTGAGCTGGTACTGGCCGGGTGCGCCGGGCGTGCCATGGATCAGCCCGCTCGCCGGGTCAGCAGCCAGGCCGAGTCCCGGATCGATGTCGATCCGCTCGAAGACGACGGCGCGGCCGGCGTCCGGTTCCGCCTGCAGGCACTGGGCATAGGTCTCGCCGCTGCGTGCGTTCTGCAGCCGGAAGCCGATGCCGCCCGGGAGGCGCGTCGTGCTGTGCGGCACGGCGCGTTCAGCCGCGTGAGCGTGAAACTTCGAAGCCATCGCCGTCCGAACTGCCGAAATAGCCCTCGTGCTGGCAGCTCGGGCAAATGGCGGGACCGTCGCCGCGCACGCACATGACCTGGCCGCAGCGGCACATGGCAAAGCCGTACGGATTGCCGCAATGCGGGCAGCCGGGCGAGCCGATCAGGGAGTCGGTGTTGACGGTGCGGGCCAGGGCGCGCTCGTCGGACAGTTCGAAGTAATCCTTTTCCAGCGCGTGCACGCCGACCAGGTTGTACAGGCCGACCTTCATGCCGATGCCCGGGTTGACGAATTCCGGCAGCCGCTCGTATTTCAGGATGTAGGGCAGCCGGTTGTTTTGGCAGCGTCCGGTCAGCACCACCAGGTCTTCATCGACCACCGCCGCCTTGCTGATGTCGGTGATCTTTTTCATGATGGAGTCGTCGAGCTTGGCCAGGTTCACCGCGCCCTTGCCGGTGTCGGCCACGCTGCGGCTTTGCGCCACCACCGACTGCGTGACCCAGTCGACGAACTTGCGGTAGTCCTCTTCCGTGTGGACGTCCAGTTGCAGTACATTGCTGGTCAGTTGCTGCAGCGTGTCCAGCGAGGCATGCTGGCCGATGCCGATGGCCACCAGCGTGACGCGGTTGGCGTAGTGCTCGCGCCAACGCTGCAGCGCCTCGGAGACATCGTCGGTCGGCTTGCCGTCGGTCATCAGGTACACCACCGGCCGCCAGTCGCCCTTGCGCTGCGGCGTGGTCTTGGTCACGCCGCGGTCGATTTCGTTCATCAGGTGGTCCAGCGCGACGCCCAGCGAAGTGCCGGAACCGGCGGGCAGGCGCGGCGGGTAGAACATCGCCAGTTCGGTCAGCGGCGTCAGCGTGCGCGCTTTGCCGGCGAATACAATGGTCGACAGGTAAACGGTTTCCAGTGCGTGCGGGTCGGTGCGCAGCTTGGTGACCAGGCGGTCGAGGCCCTCCTGCAGTTGCCGCAGGTTGTCGCCAACCATCGATTCAGAAACGTCCAGCAGGAAAAAGACAGGCAGGCGGCGCATGATGACCTCGAACGGAATGAATTCAGAATACCACGTGGACTTCCGCCGGCGGCGGCGGCAAGTCGGGAGCGGCATTGCCGCCGCCATTGGCGGCAACCGCGGCGCCGACCCACTGGAAGAAGCTGGAGAAACTGGCGCTGTCCATGGTGTCGAGGCTCACCACCTTGTCGGTCAGCTGCTTGAGCTGGTCCGGCACCGCCTTCGGGCCGGCAGCGCAGGCCACCACCGAGGCGAAATGCGTGGCCTTGACCACGGCGATGCTCTCGTTGAACACCATGGTGTCGGATGGCTTGCCGTCAGTCATGATGAACAGCAGCGGCCGCCAGTCGGCCGTCTGTGCCGCCTCGGCCGTGCGCACTTCGCGCTGCGCCTTCTCGCAAACGTACATCAGGGCCTCGCCGAGGAAGGTCGGACCGGATTCGGGGCAGGTGATCTGGGGCAGCGCCACCTGGGGCAGGGGCGTCAGCGGCAGCACTTCGTTGATTTTCGCGTCGAAGGTGATAATGGACAGGTGTACGCTCTCAAGCGCGATCGGGTTTTGCCGCATCGAGGCCAGCATCGATTGCAGACCCACGTTGACAGCCTGGATCGGTTCGCCGCGCATGGAGCCTGAAGTGTCGAGCGCGATATATACGTTAAGGCGGGAAGACGTCATAATTGTCCTTCTTGCATTTTATGCATGGCGGAATGCTAGTTTCTTTGGCCAACATCATATAGTAATATTGCAACGTTGAGTACTCGATCTCGGGTCGCAAACCCTTAAAGGACGCTATATGAAGCATTTCCGTTTTTCCTTCCTGGTCACAGCATTGTGCCTGGGCCTGGCCGCCTGGTGGGGCTATATGCATGGCGGCATCGCCGGCGCACTGACCGCCGGCAGCATCGCTGCGATCCTGGGCGTCATGGAAGTCTCGCTCTCGTTTGACAATGCGGTGGTCAACGCCTCCGTCCTGAAGACCTGGGACGCGTTCTGGCAGCGCATCTTCCTGACCGTCGGTATCCTGATTGCCGTGTTCGGCATGCGCCTGGTCTTCCCCCTGGTGATCGTGGCGGCTGCCGCCGACCTGGGCGTGGCCGAGGTCTGGAACCTGGCGCTGGACAATCCGAAGGAATTCTCTGGCCACCTGACCGCCCACCACGCGGAAGTGGCAGCCTTTGGCGGCGTGTTCCTGCTGCTGGTGTTCCTGGACTTCCTGCTGGACGAAGACAAGGAATTGCACTGGCTGGGCCATGTGGAAGAGAAGCTGGCGACCTTCGGCAAGGTCGGCTCGATTTCCGTGATGGTGGCGCTGGGCGTGATCGTGGCCAGCCTGTCGCTGGTGGATGAATCGAAAAAATTCGCCGTGCTGATTGCCGGCGTGTGGGGCGTGCTGACCTATGTCGGCGTCGACTTCATCAGCAGCCTGCTGGAAAAAGAGGAAGAGACCGACGTCAATATCGGCGCGGCCGTGAAGAGCGGCGGCATCGGCGGCTTCCTGTACCTGGAAGTGCTGGACGCCTCCTTCTCCTTTGACGGCGTGATCGGCGCCTTCGCCATCACCAACGACGTGGTCATCATCATGTTGGGCCTGGCCATCGGCGCCATGTTCGTGCGCTCGATGACGGTCTACCTGGTGCGCCAGGGCACGCTGGAAGAATTCGTCTACCTCGAACATGGCGCCCATTACGCGATCGGCATCCTGGCGCTGATCATGTTCGCGAGCATGAAGTTCCATATTCCGGAGATCTTCACCGGCCTGGTCGGCGTTGCCTTCATCGTGGCATCGCTGTGGTCGTCGATCAAGCACAAGAAGGTTATGGCAAGCAATGAGGCTGGCGATGCGCCGGCTGCACACTAAGGAGAATTAAGATGGCATTGAGTTTGACCAAAGGCGGCAACATCAGCTTGTCGAAGACCGACCCCGCGCTGCAGAATGTGCTGATCGGCCTGGGTTGGGACGTGCGCAGCACCGACGGCGCCGCCTTTGACCTGGACGCGAGCCTGTTCATGCTGAAGCAGGATGGTAAAGTGCGTGGCGATCACGACTTCATTTTCTATAATCAACTGAAGTCGAGCTGCGGCTCGGTCGAGCACACCGGCGACAACAAGACCGGCGCCGGCGATGGCGACGATGAAGCGCTGAAGGTCAAGCTGGCGGCGGTGCCGGAAGAGGTGCAGCGCCTGGTGGTGGCCGTGACGATCCATGACGCGGTCGACCGCAAGCAGAATTTCGGCATGGTGAAGGACGCTTTCATGCGCATCGTCAACAGCGATACCGGCGCCGAGATCGCCCGCTTCGACCTGTCGGAAGACTATTCGACCGAAACGGCGATGGTGTTCGGCGAGATCTACCGCCATAACGGCGAATGGAAATTCAAGGCAGTCGGCCAGGGTTATGCCGGCGGCCTGGGTGCGCTGGCAACGACCCACGGTGTGAACGTCGGCTAAGTGCCGGCACCCCCACCACTTGTAGTGAAATAAACATTTAAGGAGTCATAGATGGCAATCAGTCTGCAAAAAGGCGGCAACGTCAACCTGAGCAAAGAAGCTCCCGGCCTGAAGAAGGTCATCATCGGCCTGGGCTGGGATCCACGCGTGACCGACGGCTCGGCATTCGACCTGGACGGCAGCGCTTTCCTCCTGAAAGCCGATGGCAAGGCGCGCAACGACAGCGACTTCATCTTCTATAACCAGCTGAAATCGCCCGAGGGTTCGGTCGTGCACGCCGGCGACAACACCACCGGCGCCGGCGATGGCGACGACGAGAAGATCACGATCGACCTGACCCTGGTTCCAGCCGAAATCGACAAGGTTTCGTTCTGCGCCACCATCCACGAAGCCGAGTCGCGCCGCCAGAACTTCGGCATGGTCGGCAAGGCCTATATCCGTTGCATGAATGGCGACGGCGGCGCCGAGATCGCCCGTTACGACCTGTCGGAAGACGGTTCGACCGAAACCGCGATGATCTTCGGCGAGCTGTACCGCCATGGCGCGGAGTGGAAGTTCAAGGCGCGCGGCGAAGGCTTCAAGGGCGGCCTCGGCCCCCTGGCACGCTCGTTCGGCATCAACGCCTGATTGACCGCCCAGCACATTCCCGGTCGGAGGAACACATGCAGCAACTAGCAAAGGGGCAGCGTTTGCCCCTGGCCGGCGAAGTGCCGGGCGGAAGTTTCCAGCTTGGCCTGTCGGTCCAGGGCCTGGCGCTGGACTTTGCCAGCTTCGGGCTGGACGCCAATGGCAAGCTGTCCGATGAACGTTACATGACGTTCTTCAACCAGCCGCAGTCGCCGTGCGGCGGCATCGCCGTCAGTCCGGTGGCCGGCGACGTGGCCGGTTTCGGCTTCGACGTCAACCGCATCCCGCAGTCGATCGAGCGCGTGGTGATCACGGCCAGCGTCGACGGCGAAGGCGTGATGTCGCAGGCCGCGGCGGGCCACCTGCGCCTGCTGCATGATGGCCGCGAGTTTGCCCGCTTCGCCTACACCGGCGCCGATTTCGCGTCGGAAAAGGCGGTCATGCTGGGCGAGTTGTACCGCAAGGATGGCCAATGGCGCTTCATGGCCGTGGGCCAGGGTTTCAACGGCGGCCTGGATGCCCTGGTGCGCCATTTCGGCGGCGCTGTCGCCGAGCCGGCGGGCGCGCCGCAGGCTGCTCCCAGCGCAGCCCGCGTCAACCTGGAAAAGCGCATCGAGCGCGAGGCGCCGCAACTGGTTTCGCTGGTCAAGAAGGCCGGCGTTTCGCTGGAAAAGGCCGGCCTGTCCACGCACCGCGCCAAGGTCTGCCTGGTGCTCGACATCTCCGGCTCGATGAGCGCCTTGTATGCCAAGGGCCTGGTGCAGCGCTTTGCCGAACGCATCCTGGCGCTGGGCTGCAAGTTCGACGACGACGGCGAAATCGACGTTTTCCTGTTCGGGCGCGAGGTGCACCAGCCGCAGCCGATGGGGCTGTCCAATTGCGCCAGCTACATCGCCCAGGCCCTGGCCGCCCACCCGCTGGAGGGCGACACCCGCTACGGCGTGGCGATGGAGGCTGTGCGCCGCCATTACTTCCCCGATTCCAACGGCAGGGAACGCAGCGTTCCGCTCAAGCGCGACCTGCCGGTCTACGTCATGTTCGTCACCGATGGTTCGACCAGCGACAAACCGCTGACGGAAAAACAGTTGCGCTGGGCCAGCCGCGAGCCGATCTTCTGGCAGTTCATGGGCATCGGCAAGGGCCGCAAGTCCAGGAGCAAGCTGCTGGCGGCATTTGCCGACTCCGATTTCCCCTTCCTGGAGAAACTGGACGACCTCGATGGACGCCTGGTGGATAATGCCGACTTTTTCTGCGTCAGCTCGCCGGACGAGCACGACGATACCGCCCTTTACGATATGTTGATGGCGGAGTATCCAGGCTGGCTGAAACTGGCGCGCCAGAATGGCCTCTTGAATTAAGCCGTTCCCTAACCCATATACAGACTTATGCCGAATTTCACAGTCACGGGCGAGATCGACCCTTTCCTGCACGTTAGCCTGAGCAAGGGCGAGAAGATTTTCTGCGAATCCGATGCCATGGTGATGATGGAACAGAACCTCGACCTGCGCGGCAAGATGCAGGGCGGGGTCATGCAATCGATCATGCGCCGCATGGCCAATGGCGAATCGTTCTTCCAGCAAAACATCGAAGCCGTGCGCGGCGACGGCGACTGCCTGTTGTCGCCGACCCTGCCGGGCGCGATGCAGATCATCGACGTCGGTCCGCGCCAGTACAAGCTGAACGACGGCGCCTTCGTCGCCGGCACGTCCGGCATCGAAATGAAGACCGTAACCCAGAACCTGGGCAATGCCCTGTTCGCCCAGTCCGGTGGCTTCTTCCTGATGGAGACTTCCGGCCAGGGCCGCATCGTGGTGTCGGGCTTCGGTTCGATGTTCGAACTGGAGGTGGCGCCCGGCAAGGACGTGGTCATCGATAACTCGCACGTCGTATGCTGGGACAACACCCTGCGCTATGAAGTCTCCGTCACCACCGGCGGCGGCAGTGGCGGTGGCGGCGGCATCGGCGGCTTCTTCGGCAACATCGTCAACAGCGTGACCAGCGGCGAAGGCATCGTGCTGCGCTTTTCCGGCGCCGGCAAGGTGTACATCTGCTCGCGCAACCGCGACGCCTACCTGAATTACCTGCGCCAGAAACTGGCGCCAAACCGCTAAGCGGCCTTAGTAGTCCAATCTTTTAAAAATCAAGGAGTTGATAATGGGTGTTAATCTGACCAAGGGCCAGAAAATCTCGCTGGAAAAAGAAGCTGGTACCTCGCTGAGCAAGGTCGTCATGGGCCTGGGCTGGGACCCGGTGAAGAAGAAAGGCCTGTTCGGCTTCGGCGGCGGCAGTGTCGAAGTCGACCTGGATGCATCCTGCCTGCTGTTCGATGAACAGGGCCAGCCGGTCGACGTGGTCTGGTTCCGCCAGCTGCAGTCGCGCGACGGTTCGATCAACCATACCGGCGATAACCGCACCGGCGAAGGCGACGGCGACGACGAACAGATCATCGTCGACCTGAGCCGCGTTCCGGCCACCGTCAAGAGCCTGGTCTTCACCGTCAACAGCTTCACCGGCCAGGACTTCTCGCAAGTGGACAACGCGACCTGCCGCCTGCTGAACGGCAGCAATGGCCAGGAAATCGCCCGCTTCAACCTGACCACGCTGGGCAACCACTCGGCGCAGATCATGGCCAAGCTGTACCGCCACAGCGGCGAATGGAAGATGCACGCGATCGGCGAAGTAGGCCGTGGCCGTACTTTCCAGGAACTGCTGCCGCAAATCGTTCCGCACCTGTAATCCTGCCGGCTTTTATGCGCGTCTGGTTCAACAGGACGTATTCGTCAGTGCACGCCGCCATCAGCCTCATTCGCGAGGCCGATGCGGCGGACGAGTATCACATCATCTACAGCAATCCCAATCCGCACGCCGCTGCCGGCCGCGCAGCGCACAGCTTTTTCGTCGAGCCTACCGGGCTCGATGGCGAGGAATACCTGGCCTGGTGCCTGGCCTTCTGCCGCGAGCATGCGGTCGACATTTTCATTCCCGGCCGCGCCGCCGCGGAAATCAGCGGTGCGCGCCAGCGCTTCCTGGCGCAGGGCACGCGCGTATTGAGCGCTGCCAGCCAGGACATGCTGGAACTGCTGCACGACAAGGAAGCGTTCTACAACACGGTGCAATTGCCGGACGCGCCGCCGCCGGTCACCATTGCCTTCCGCGACAGCGCCGAATTCGACGCTGCCCACGCCAGTCTGCGGCCACGCTTCGACAAGCTGTGCATCAAGCCGGCCAAGGGCGTGTACGGCATCGGCTTCAGCGTGCTGGATGAACAGCGCAACGGCGCCCAGCTGCTGATGGCTGGCGCCCAGTATCATGTCAGCCTGGCCGAACTGCGGCAAGGGCTGGCGCAGCTCGAGGACTTCCGTCCCATGCTGCTGATGGAATACCTGGACGGCGTCGAATACAGCGTCGACTGCGTCGGCGACAACGGCCGCCTGGTGTGCGCCGTGCCGCGCCGCAAGGCGCAGCAGGCCGGCCATGGCCAGGTCATCGACACCTCCGCCGCCATCCTGGAGGCGACGCGCCAGCTGGCCGCCGCCTATGGCTTGAACGGCGTCTTCAACGTGCAGTACCGCGAGCACCAAGGTAAGCTGCGCCTGCTGGAGATCAACCCGCGCATGTCGGGCGGCATCGGCATGGCGTGCGTGGCCGGCCCCAACCTGCCATACCTGGCCCTGCGCGGTTTCCACCGCGGCTTCGAGGCGGTCAGCGTGCCGCCGGTACGCGCCAATATCCGCGTAGCGGAATTGAACCGGGCCGTGGAAATCGTATGAACACACCGTATATGGACGGCGGCCACGGCACCGTGATTGGCGTCGAGCTGCCGACCGGCAGCCTGACGCTGGACGTCAAGCGCAGCCAGTTGCCGGTCGACGAGCTGGTGGGGTTTGCCGCGCGCGCCAACGCCAAGCGCGGCTTCCTGTTCGTCAGCAAGGTGCTGGGCAAGCATTGGCCGGTCAAGCCCTCGCTGATGGCCGATATCCACCAGCGCATGGCGCGCCAGGTGCCGGCCATGCCGGACGGGCCGATTGTGTTCATCGCCATGGCGGAGACCGCGATCGGGCTGGGGCAGGGCATGTTCGAAGCCTACCTGCGCCAGCATCCCGGGCGCGAAGTGCTGTTCCTGCACACCACACGCTACCAGGTCGGCGAGCTGCCGCTGATCGAGTTCGAAGAAGCCCACAGCCACGCGCCGCGCCAGTTCCTGCATTTGCCGCAAGGCGAGCAGGCGCGCCGCTTGTTCCTTGCCGCGCGTTCGCTGGTGCTGGTGGACGACGAAGCGAGTACCGGCAACACCTTCGTCAACCTGGCAGCGGCGGTCCGTGCGCTCAACCCGGCCATCCAGGCCATCCACCTGGCAACCATCACCAATTTCATGGGCGACGCCGCCAGCGCGGCGCTGCCCGGCCGCTTTGGCTGCGCCGTCAGCCATGGCGCCATCCTGGAAGGCGGCTTCCAGTTTGCCGTAGGCCAGTTGCGCGACGCCGGCACTCCCGCGCAGCGGTTCCAGCCGCAAGCCGAGCGCGGCGCGGCCGCCGGCTTTGGCCGCCTGGGCCTGAGCTCCGCGCTTGACCTGCCGGCCGGCCTGGTGGCGCGCCTGGCGGCACGCGTGGCGCCGACGCAGAAGGTGCTGGTGCTGGGCACCGGAGAATTCATGCACCCGGCCTTTATGCTTGGCCGGGCCTTGCAGGAGCAGGGCATCGATGTGGTGGTGCAGTCGACGACCCGTTCGCCCATCCTGACCTGGGGCGCTATCGGCCATGCCCTGACCTTCCCCGACAATTACGGGGAAGGCATCGCCAATTTTGTTTATAACGTTGCGCCCGGCATGTACGACCACGTGTTCATCTGCCACGAAACGCCTGCCAACCCGGCATTGACCGAAACGGCCGCCCTGCTGGGGGCGCAACTGCTGCACTTTAAGTCGGAACACCACGTTGAAGAACATCCTATTTGTTGACCTGGACGACACGCTGTTCAACTCGCGCGAGAAGTGCGAGCCGGGCGTGGCGCTGGAGCCGGCCGCCTACCTGAAGGACGGCTCGCCGATCTCGTTTACCTCGCCGCGCCAGCGCGCTTTCCTGTCCTATGCGCAGTCCGGCATGCTGATGGTGCCGACCACGGCGCGCAACCACGACGCGTTGCGCCGGGTGGCGATCGACTGGACCAGCTATGCGATCCTGAATTACGGCGGCGTGGTGCTGGAGCCTGGTGGCGCGCTCGACCGGGGCTGGCTGGAACAGCGCCGCAGCGACGCGCATGCGGCGCTGCCCGGGCTGCAGCAGGCCGTCGCGCTGCTGGACGAGTATGCGGCACGCAATGCAGGCGGCAGCGCCCGCATCGTGGAAGACTTCTCGGTGCCGTTCTATGTCGTCATCAAGGACCCCAACAAGGACGGCAGCCGCCTGGCGCAGATGGAGCAGGACGTGCTGCTGCCATGGCTGGCGACGGACGGCCGCGATTATTATGTGCACCGCAACGGCAACAACCTGGCGGTGCTGCCGCACACGTTGAACAAGGCGCACGGGGTGCACCATGTGCTGGCCCGCCTGCAGGAGGAATTCGGGCCGCTGGTCAGCTTCGGCATGGGCGACAGCAAGAGCGATGCGCGCTTCATGTCGGCCTGCGACTATGCGATCGTGCCGCGCGGCACCCAGCTCTCATCGATGACGCTGGAGGCGCTGTGAATTTCAGCGGCAGCTACCACCCGGACGACGTCCGCTTCCTGCTCAAGCCCCTGCCGCTGCAGGGTTTTGTGCAGGTCTCGGAAAAGGAGCGCCTGATCCAGTCGGGCCAGCGCCACTACAGCGAAATGCTGTCGCCGGAGGCGCTGCCGTCGGAACGCTACCTGCAGGTCTACCAGCAGGCTTACGCCGCCAACCGCGTTCAGATGGCGCGCGACTGCCTGGTGCTGGCCGGACTGATCGCAGAACGGCGCAGCGGCGATATCACACTGGTGTCGCTGGCACGCGCCGGCACGCCGGTCGGGGTGATCCTGAAACGCCTGCTGGCCGGGCAGTTCGGGCGCACCGTGCACCACTATTCGGTATCGATCGTGCGCGACCGCGGCATCGATGCCGTGGCGCTGCGCCATATCCTGGCACGCGGCCACGCCCCTGAAAGCATCGTGTTTGTCGACGGCTGGACCGGCAAGGGCGTTATTTCGCGCGAACTGGACAAGTTTGTCGGCGAATTCAACGCGCTGCACGGCAGCAGCATCGACCGCGGCCTGTTCGTGCTGGCCGACCTGGCCGGCACGGCTGCCTGCGCCGCCTCCTGCGCCGACTACCTGATCCCGTCGAGCATCCTGAATGCGACGGTGTCCGGCCTGGTCAGCCGCTCGGTGCTGAACGAGGCGATCGGCGCCGACGATTTCCATGGCTGCGTGTACTACGGCCAGTTCGAGGCGCACGACCAGTCGCGCGACTTCGTCGAAGGCATCGTGGCCACCGCCGCCGAACAGGTGCGCGAACAAGGCCTGCCGGCGGCGCTGCCGGTGGACCGCGAGCTTGCGGCCCGGGTATCGGCTGACTACCTCGCGCAAGCGATGGACGAATACGGCATCGGCGACGTCAACCTGGTCAAGCCTGGCATTGGCGAGGCGACACGCGTGCTGCTGCGGCGCGTGCCGCGCCTGCTGGTGCTGCGCGACCCGGCTGCGGCGGACGTGCAGCACCTGGTGCTGCTGGCCCGGGAAAAGGGCGTGCCGACGGTCGTGAAGGGCGATTTACCGTATCAAGCTGTATCCCTGATTAGGAGCGGACTGGATGGCTAACCACATGGCAATGGGCGCATCGCTGTATGTCCCGGCGAACCATAAGGACTTGCTGGCGATTGCCAACGGCGAGAAGCTGGCCGGAACCCGCTCGCTGATCTTCTGCACGGAAGATGCGGTGGCCGACCGCGACCTGCACTACGCACTGTTCAACCTGTCGATCACCTTGCAGAACATGGTCGACGAGGTCAAGGCACTGCGTTTCGTGCGCGTGCGCGACCCGGAGGTGCTGCAGAAGGTATTGGCCATGCCGGGCGCCGACAAGCTGGCCGGCTTCGTGATCCCGAAGGTCACGCGGCATAACTTCAACCAGTATTTCAAGCTGGTCAAGCACACCTCGCATCTGCTGATGCCGACGCTGGAAACGGCCGAAGTGTTCGACGAGACCGAGATGCGCAAATTGCGCAAGGTGCTGGAAGCGCCGGGCGTGCGTGCGCGCATCCTGGCGCTGCGCATCGGCGGCAACGACCTGCTGGCGCTGCTCGGCCTGCGCCGCCCGCGCAATATGACGATCTACAAGACGCCGCTGGGCGCCGTGATCTCGCGCCTGGTGACCTGTTTCCGTCCCTACGGTTTCATGCTGACGGCGCCGGTATTCGAACATCTCGACGCGCCTGAGCTGCTGGACGAGGAAGTCGCCGAAGACCTGGCGCACGGCATGGTCGGCAAGACCGCCATCCATCCGGAGCAGGTGACCCTGATCGAGCGGCACTACCAGGTCAAGCCGCACGATATCGAAGCGGCGCGCGCTATCCTCGACGCCAGCAGCCCGGCAGTGTTCCGGTTGCACGATTCGATGTGTGAAATAGCCACGCACCGCGCCTGGGCGCAGCGTACGATTGAGCAAGCCAGTATTTTCGGACAACGCCATGCCGGCGGCCAGATGGCCTGAATCCGCCGTTTTGACGCCACTACATTAACAGAGGAGCGAACCATGCAAGTGACCACCTATCTCGACAAAGCAACCACCAAACTGCGCAGCATCGGCATCTCCTTCCAGGCCGACGCGCAAGCTCCCGTACTGCCGCTGCTGGAAAAGGTCGCCAAATACGACAACGCGCGCATCGCGGTGATCGCCAACACGTTGCAGCAGTCGTCCACCTTCAACGCTGCCGTGCGCGACCAGATCCAGGGCATGGAAATTTCGACGCGCTACGCCGATATCACCAACAGCTTCAACTCCATCCGCGACGACGCCCAGTCGATGGCCAAGTGGATGGAGGACGGCAAGCTGGATATGGGCGAGCGTATCCAGGCCGGCTGGATGAAGCTGCGCCGCGGTTCGATTCCCGACCGCTTCAACGATATCCGCAAGACCTACCTGAAGGTGGCCGAGTCGGCCAACGACCAGATCCAGCGCGAGAACACCATCCTGGAAGCCTACCGCGACTTCCGCATGGCCCTGAAAGCTGCCGAAAGCGAAGCGCAGGAAGTGCTGAAAACTGCAACCGGCGAGCTGGCCGCGCGCAAGGCTGACCTGGAGAAGTCGAACGCGATCGTGGAAGCCTATACCGGCGACGACCAGGCGGAACGCAGCCGCATTGAACTGGCGCGCGACGAGCACCTGCGTGCGGTGCAGGATGAGGACAAGGCCTACCAGATCGTCAAGGACCTGGCCGACGACATCAAGACTTCGTACAACACCGCCGAACTGGTGTTCGCCCGCCTGCAGCAGACCCATACCGTCAAGGAGCGCCTGTACCAGCGCGCGGTGACCTTCTTTGCCACCAACGAAACCGTGTTCACAGGCCTGGCGGCGTCCTTCACGTCCATGGCCGGCCTGTCCGAAGCCACCAACACCATGGAAGCGATGAAGGAAGGCATGAACAAGAGCCTGGAATATCTGGCGCAGTCCGGCACCCAGGCGCTGCAGGCCGGCATGCGTGCCGGTTACGGCTCGACCCTGCAGGTCAGCTCGGTCAAGGCCCTGGCCGATGCAGTGGTGGAGTTCCAGGCCAGCAGCCTGAAACTGGTGGAAGAGCTGCGCCAGGAATCGACCCGCAGCGCCCAGGAAATCGAGGCCGCCAGCGAAGACAGCAAGCGCCGCTTCGTGGCGCTGGTCAACAAGGGCGTATAAGATGACGCGCGTGGCCCTCACCGACCAGTTGGGCGCGATCCGCCTGATTGACGAATTGCGCCATCGCCAGCTGATGGTGAAGGACCACCTCGACCTGCCTGCGCGCCGCAACGAAGTCGCGCAGCGGGTGCGCGACTACTACCTGCAGCAGAATGTGGTGGTCGACGACGAGGCGGTGGAGTGGGCAGTGCGCGAACATTTCGACAAACGCCTGACGTTCGAAGCGCCGGCTGTCGTCGGCTGGCAGGCCAGGCTGGCGCTGGCCTACGTCGAACGGCGCAAGCTGGTGCTGCCGGTGATGGCCGGTGCGGCCACGGTGCTGGCCGGGCTGGTGTTCCTGATCCTGCTCTAGCACGGGGCGGCATATGATGAGTATTTGCAGGGAGAGCTGGCAGTCATGCGCGGCAGTCTGATTTTCGAAACGGTCAAGGAAAACACGCGCAAGTACGAGCAGGCTTTGCGCGAAGCGGAAATGCGCAGCGCGCAGGCCAGCAGCGAGGCCCTGCAGGTCGGGCACGAACTGGTGCAGAACCTGGCGCGCCTGGCCGACATCCAGATTGCCCACCATCCCGACCTGGGCGAAAGCGCGATCCGCCAGATGGAGTTGCGCCGCGATGAGCTGAAGCAGTTGCAAGGGCAGCGCACCGCCATCGAACAGGAGATCGCCACACTGACGCAGCAGTCGCAGGTGAACCTGGCGGAAATCTTCCGCGCCGAATACAAGGAACAGCAGTTCCTGCAGGCAGACCGCGTGTACCAGGCGACACGCGCGGAGCACGCCGAGCTGTTGATGGCGCATCGCGCGATGGAAGCCAACCACGAAGACGTACGTGCGGAAGTCGCGCGCAAGCTTCCCCAGTTCGAACAGCACCCTGTGTACCTGGCGTTGCGTGCCCGCCAATACGGTACGGACGCCTACCAGCTGAAGGGCATGGCGCGCGCCGTGGACAATTGGCTGGCGGTGCGCTGCAACTACCGCATGAACCGGCAGAACGAACTGACCTTGCGCGCCATGCAGAAGGAAATGGACGAAGGCGCGCAAGCGCGGGAAGAGAAACTGGCGCGCCTGAAGCGCGATATGGAGCCGATGCTGAAGGCGGCCAACCACCAGGCCGGCCTGCCGAGGCTGCGCGCGGCGCAGGAACAGATCGAAGCAAGCATCGCCAAGGCCCAGGAGCGCGAGGATGCGATCACCGAACGCCTTGCCGAATTCGATGAGAACCGCGACCTGCGCTACAAGCGCATCCGGGAATCGATGCATGAATTCCTCGACAAGCAAAGCGCGGAAGAATTGCTGGCGCGCACCCGCCGCACCGCGACCGGCGAAGACGATGAAGTGGCGCACCGCGTCAACAACCTGCGCCACGAGCTGAAGGTGGTCGAGGACTCGCTGCCGCTGCTGCAGGAAGAATGCGCGCGCGCGCGTAGCGAATACCAGCGCGCCAAAGGGCTGGAGGAGATCGTCAAGGACGACCAGTTCTCTGCCGACCGTTACGACTACCCGCACGGTCCCGATATGCAGGTGCTGATCCAGGGCTATATGGCGGGGCGCATGAACAACGTCAGCGTGATGGACTTGCTGCGCTCGCACCGCCGGACCTGGCAGGAAGCCTGAGAGCGGCAATGAGCGCCCTGGCCACCCCTTTTCCGGCGCGCGTGTTCGGCCCCGGCATCGGCAGCGACGGCAAGCAGGCCACCTGCCGCTGGCAGGCCGGCGGCCTGCTCATCCTGGAAGCGGGCGGCCCCGATCTGATCGCGCAAGGCGAGGCCCAGGTCTCGCCAGCCGGTTTTACCGCCCAACAGGCATGGCTCACTGTGAAAGGACGGGAGGCCGAGTTTTCCGTCTTCGTCGAAAACGCCGCCGCCAGGCTGGCGATGCTGGCCGATGCGCCCGCCCACATCCGCAGCCAGGCCGAAGCCTTGCAGCGCAAGGAGCGCGCCAACGGGCGGCTGATCCGCGCCGTGGTGGTGGGAGCCGGCTTCCTGCTGGTGCTGCCGGTGCTCCTGCTGCTGGTTTTCCTGCTGAATATCGGTAACCTGTCCGGCTGGCTGGCCGCGCAAGTGCCCCTGCACTACGAAACGCAGATCGGCGAACTGGTGCTGGCGCGCAGCCGGGCCGAGTCCACCCTGATCGAGAAAGGCCCGGCCTACGAAGCCGTGAGAGCCATCGGCGCGCGCCTGACCACCGGCAGCCGCTTCCAGTACCGCTGGTTCGTGGCCGATAACAAGCAAGTCAACGCCTTCGCGGCGCCTGGCGGCGTGGTGGTGGTGAATACCGGCCTGATTGCGCTGGCATCGACGCCTGAGGAACTGGCTGGAGTGCTCGCGCATGAAGTGGCCCACGTGGAACGCCGCCACAGCCTGTCGCAGATGATCGAGAACGTGGGCACAGTCGCCGCGCTCGGCATGCTGCTCGGCGACTGGAGCGACACCATTGCCGGCAGCATGGCGACCCAGTTACTGAGCCTGAAATACTCGCGCAATGCGGAGCTGGATGCGGACAGCTACGGCATGCAGCGCATGATCGCCGCCGGGATCGACCCGGCCAGCATGGCGGCTTTCTTCGACAAGCTTTCGGACAAGGACAAGGGGTCGGCGGCGGCGGCCATCCTCTCCAGCCACCCGGCATCGAAAGAGCGCGCACGCGCGCTGCGCGAGCAGCTGGCCGGCCAGCCGGCCAGGCAGTATGAACCGCTGCCGATCGACTGGGCCCGGGTACAGGCGGCGCGCCAGGCCGGCGCGGGCGGTTAGGCTAGACGCCCCACACGATGTCGTGGCCGCCGGTCTGGGCGGCACGCAGCATTTCCAGGAGCGGGAAGGCGCGCTGGGCAAATCCTACCTTCTGGGTCTCGGCGAAATCGGTGTCGCCGTCATCGTCCGGCAGCCCATGGCTGGGCATATGGGCGGCATGCTCGGAATCGACTTCCGGATGGAGTTTGCTTAAAGCAACTTCCTTTTCCAGCAGTTGCAGCGCCTGGGAAGCTTCCGCTGCCGTAATGACGCCGCGGGTGGGGCTTTTCTTCAGCAGGTCCATGATGCGTTCGACGTGCTCGTGAGCCATCATGACTTCCGGCGACGAAATGGATTTAAATTTGATCAACATGGCGCGCTTCCCGTAGTTTGTTGATGTGCTCACGATAGCACGACTGCAGTCGCGCGAACCGTGCTTCTTAATACAATTTAAACGAACTCAAGAATGTATCAACCGTATCCGCATCAAAATGTTTCTGGTTACCCAGAATGACGACCTGATACACGCGCTTATCCTTCGCCAGGAAGCGGCCATGCATGGCCAGCGGGGCGCCATTTGGCGCGGCGCCGCGTGCTTCCACCTCAAACGCACCGTCTTTGGTGCTTTCCTTGGTAATAGTACCGCCGATATTGCGCACCATGGCAAGCTTCATCGCTTGCAGGGCCAGGGCAGCCTTGGCCGCGTCCGGTAGCTCAGCAGTACCGACGGCAAACATGGTGCCGTCCACTTCCGCCGCGGACATGGTCATCTTCACTTCCTGGCCATCGAGGTTGACGGTGCGGGTGTGGGTGGCGGCTTTGCCGGGCAACATGACGGTGTAGGGGGCGTCGCTGCTGCGGAAATCGCGCCAGTCGAATTTGGGGCTGCAGCCAGCCAGTGCGCCGGCCGTGGCGAGCACAGCGCAGGCTGATTTCAGGGAAAGTTTTTTCATATCCCGCATGGTAGCACCTTGGGCATGCTCAATAGCCGCCCGGCCCCATGCCAGGGCCCATGCCGCCACCCGGCGGCGGGCCCATACCGGGGCCACGCATGCCGCCAGGACCGCGTTCCTCGCCGCCTTCGCGGCGTGTGCCGGTCGCGCTGCCGAAGCGGTAGGACAGGCCGACATAAATAATGCGGCCGTCGAACTCGCGCAGCGAACGTTCGCGCAGGGCATAGGTGTCGGTAATAGTCGACATCTTGTTGCTGTTGAAAACGTCGGTGGCGTTAACCATCAGGGCCAGTTGCGGCGTGATGGCATGGCGCCAGGTCAGGTTCAGCGTCGTATTCGGTTCGCGGTAACCCTGGCCGGTCAGCATCTTGCCTTGCGCCTGGATGGCGGCCTGCAGCATGTCGGTGCTGGTGGCTTGCCAGTTCAGGCGCAGGCGGCCGCTCAGGGAGGAAGCTGTGCGCCTGGTCCGGTCGCCATTCATTTCGAGCACGCTCTGCTCGAAGCGGGCGACGTTTCCGCTCAGGTTCAGTGATAGCGTCGGCAGCAGCTTGCCGGTCAGAGAGAACTCCATACCGCCGGAACGCGTGCTGCCGGCATTCTCGCGTGTGGTCAGCAGCACGGTGTCGCTGAGGAAGTATTTGCGGTCGAGGATGGAGTCGGTCTCGTCGCGGTAGTAGCCGCGCAGGTTGGTCTCCAGGCCGAACAGGCGCGTTTCGTAACCGACTTCGAAGGAGTCGGTCTGCGCTGGCTTCAACTTCGGGTTGCCGGAAGAGACATTGAGCTCATCGCGATAGACCACGAAAGGATTCAGGTCCTGTGCATTCGGGCGGCGCAGGCGATGCGCGTAGGCGAAACGCATCTGCGAGTTCTCGCTCATTTTGTAAGTGGCGAAGAAGCTCGGAATCAGGTTGGTGTAGCTGTTGCCGGCGCTGACCTGGCTGGTGAGCTGGTCGATCTCCATTTCGGTATGTTCGGCGCGCAGGCCGGCCATCAGGCCCCATTGCTCGTTGAGGCGCATCTGGTAGGAACCATAGGCTGCGTAAATGGTTTCCTTCATGTCGAAGGCATTGCTGCGCAAGGCGTTGGGCGAGCCCTCCAGCGTGACTGGATCGATGTTGGTGTAATCGATGCTCGAATCGTTGCGGTTCTGGACGATCTTGTAGCCAAGCTTGGTCACGCCGCCGAACAGGTTGGCCTCGTAATCGCCGGTGAAATCGATGACCTCGTTCTTGTTGCGGTTCTTCTGCGCGCTGTCGGTCTGGCTGCCGACCGGCGGACGCACCACATAGCTGTTGCGGTAGTTGCTGTCGGAATCATTGGTGGCGGTGGAAACGCGCAAATCCATCTTGAAGCTTTCGCCCTGCGCATCGCCCTTGTGGTCCCAGCGGGCGTTCCACGAGTAGTTCTTGCTTTCGCCTTCGCGCACGGTGCTGCGCAGGTAGTTATCGGTGACGACGCCGTCAGGGGCGGTCGACAAGTAGTTGTCGGTCGCCCGCGCATCGTTGCTGCGCTGTGAGTAGGCGACTTGCGCGCCCAGCGTATCGTTGACGCCCAGGTTGTAGGTAACGCCGCCGTTCAGGCCCGCATTGTCGTTCAGGCCGTTCGATTGCGATTGCTGTTCGCTGTGCGACAGCGCGCCGCTGCGAGGATCGATGCGGTCGCGCACTGTTTCGCCAACGGAGTTGCGGCCGTCATGGCGCACGTTGACGCCGCCCTGAAAACCCCACAGTCCTTCGTTGTACGTGCCGGACAGCGCGCTGTTGTAGCGGCCCGCCGTTCCGTAATTGGCATTGGCGACGCCAAAGCCGCCCGGCTTGCGCGAACGCTTCATCACCAGGTTGATGATCGGCCCCCCGCCCCCTTCATTGCCGAACTGCGCGCCGGGATTGTTGATCACTTCCACCGATTCCAGGTCTTCGGCCGGAATCGACTGCAGCGCCGGGCCGCGGTTATCGCCCTGCAGCATGGCCGACGGCTTGCCGTCGACATAGACCTGGACATTGCTGCTGCCGCGCAGGGTCAGCGAGCCGTCCGGATCGACGTTCACGGAAGGGACGTTGTTCAGCGCATCGGCGGCGGAGCCGTTGCTGCTGGAAGTGTCGGATTTCACATCGTAGACCTGGCGGTCGATACGGTTGGTAGGGCGCTCGGCGGCCACCGTTACGCTGGTGATAGTGCCGGTTTCAGGCGGGACTTCCTTTTTTACGGTTGCTGGCGTGGAGTCGGCCTTGGCTGGCTGGGCGGTCTGGGTTTGGGCGGCGGCGCTGCCGCAGCACAGAAGAATCAGGAAAGGGCCGGCGCAGTAGCGCGAGTAACGGTAATGGGTAGTCATGGTGGCGGCAATTCTAGCGAAGAAAGCGCCCCCGGGATGGTGGATTTACGTGGACTTACATTTGAAACTTAGAGTTGCCGAAGGGCGCGGCGCAAGTTGATCGCTTCGGATACGTGTTTGCCACCGATCTGCTTCTGGCCGTCCAGGTCGGCCACGGTGCGGGCCACCCGCAGCACGCGGTGATAGGCGCGTGCCGACCAGTGCAGCTTATGCATGGCCGCCCGCAGCACGTCCTGGCCGCTGGCATCCGGCTTGCAGAACCGGTCGATTTCGCGTGGTGTGAGCTGCTGGTTGGTTTTGCCCTGGCGGGCGATCTGGCGTTCGAAGGCTGTGTGCACGCGGGCGGCAATCGTCTCGGATGGTTCTCCTACCGCATCCGCTTGCAGAATGTCGGGTGGTACCGGGCCGACCTCGATTTGCATGTCGATGCGATCGAGCAGCGGGCCCGATACGCGGCTCTGGTAGCGCAGGATCTGGTCGGGCGTGCACTGGCAGAGGCCTGCCGGGTGGCCAAGGTAGCCGCAGGGACATGGATTCATTGCCGCGATCAGCTGGAAGCGGGCCGGGAAGTCGGCATGCCGTGTGGCGCGGGCGATGGTTACCCGGCCCGACTCGAGCGGTTCGCGCAGGACTTCCAGCACGCGGCGGTCGAACTCGGGCAGCTCGTCGAGGAACAGCACGCCGCAGTGCGCGAGGGAGATTTCGCCAGGGCGTGGCACACTGCCGCCGCCGACCAGTGCGGCGCCGGACGAAGTGTGATGCGGTGCGCGAAAAGGCCGCACCTTCCAGCCGTCAACGGTGAAGCCGCTGATCAGGGACTGCACGGCGGCTGCCTCGAGCGCTTCGTCGTCCGTCATTAAAGGCAGCAGGCCGGCGAAGCGCGTTGCCAGCATCGTCTTGCCGGCGCCGGGCGGGCCAACCAGCAATACTGAGTGCCGCCCGGCGGCTGCGACTTCCATTGCCCGCTTGGCGAAGACCTGGCCTTTGACATCGGCGAAATCGGGAATCGAAGGTGGCAGGGGCAGAGGCTGGGCTACGTGGCGGGGAAGGGCGAAACTGCCATCGGGATCCAGGCCAAAGTGGGCGCAAACCTGCAGCAGCGTGGCGGCAGGGTATATGCGGGCGCCGGCAACCAGCGCGGCTTCGTCGGCGTTGGCCATGGGCAGGATGAAGCCGCGGCCGGATCCGCCAGCGGAGCGCTGCATAGCGTATGTCATCGCCAGGGCGCCGCGGATCGGGCGCAGCTCGCCGGTCAGCGACAGTTCGCCGGCGAATTCGAATCGATCAAGCGAGGAGGAAGGAATTTGGCTGGACGCGGCCAGGATGCCGATCGCAATCGGAAGATCGAATCGACCGGATTCCTTGGGCAGGTCGGCAGGCGCCAGGTTAACCGTGATGCGGTGCTGGGGAAGTTCGAAGCCCGCGTTGGTGATGGCGGCGCGTACCCGGTCGCGCGATTCTTTGACTTCGGTATCGGCCAAGCCGACGATCGCGAAGGCGGGCAAGCCATTGCCCAGGTGGACTTCGACACTGACTTCCGGCGCCTGCATGCCCGCCAGTGCGCGGCTCTTGATGACTGCGATGCTCATGGTGGCCTCCCGGTCTACAACTGAACATCGTAGGCCTGGGGCGCCGCCACCCGTTTGAGCTAGCGCAAGGGGGCAAGTTATGTGACGTTGGTTTCAAACGACGTCATGTCATACGCTAACAATTTGTTCGACTTCATCTTCGAACTTGAGCATCAATCTGAGCGGATGCAAGAAACGCGGCCGCCCAGACTTATCTTCTCAACTTGCATGCACTCTCAAGGCCAAGGCAATCGCAGCGTCAAGATTGCCCATCGTTCATCCGCCCCATTTCATATTTTTCACGATCGATTTGATCGCCGGACAAAATGGCTTCGTTGTACAAGCGATTATCATGAGGTACGGGTTCGGGACGCTCGTCTTCGCCGTAAAATCGAACGTATACCTTCTTCGCCACGTGATCCCAGCGATACATCACTTTCTCAAATGAATAGTCGATGAAGACATCATTTTCCGCAAAGACCTGACCTTTATTAATTCCCATTTGCGCTCCTGATTTTGTCATAGTAGGCACGACTTTGACCCGCTATTGTCGATGCTTCGCTACTGTCCGGCGGCAATGCACGCCATTTTTCGTACAAACTATGGCCGCCGCCGCCAACTTCGCCTGACTGCTTGGATATCTCATCATAGAGGCTGTCGCCCAATAGCGTTCGCGCCAGCGTTTCCGGCTCTTTTGCATAGATCATCGCCGGCGAATTGACTTGAATTTCTCCACTAATGCCAGCCTTAGTCGTCAAGACTGAATTAACGCCGCTATAACCCAGCGGATCTTTCGTACCGTCGACCACTTTCACATTGGCGCCCTTTGCCCGTAATTGCTCAGTGACCGATTTAATATTCTTCTCGTCAACGATGATCGTATTTCTCGCCAGATCTTTGATACGCGTAGGATCGCCGCCGTAATCATTATTGATTTTCTCCAGGGCGCGCTCCCTTGACTTGATCGGAGCCTTAGCGACAGACCCCCCGAACTGTTGCGCAATCTCGTCAGCAATCTTATCAATTTCTGCTTTTGCCGCGGGTGCCTTCGCGTAAACATCTTCAAAGCCTTTGACTTCCTTGGCGTGTGCCGGCGCCACCTCCTTGCTGGCATTTGCAGCGCTAGTCGTCTCAGGCCCTTGGGTCGAAGATAGTTGCCTTCTCAGTGAGGATTCTACCGTGGAGTTCGCGCCGCGGACGACGGTGGGCGACGTCGAACGCGGAGGCGGTTGACTAGAAGATGAGACCGACGGTGGCACGGTGGCCGAGTCATTATGCGCCGGTCTGATTGGGGTGCTATGTGTTGGAGGTTGGATGTTCATAGGGTCCCAGGACAAGTGGAAGGTGTCTTGGTGAGTTACACCGACGGCGCATTAGTTCCATCCGCTGCAAGGCGTGCACAATGGCTGACCAATCGGCTGCTGCATATGCAAGCAAACATATGCGAAGCTATTCCTTCCAGGGCCGCGATGTTTCGCCAGAGGAGATGGCGAAGACTGTCTTGGAGCAGATGGAGCTGCATTCGTGGTTTGACGACATGCCGCCGCCATCGCAAGATGGCTCTCTCGGGTTTAACGATGAAGACATCAACGCTTTGCGAGAGGCTCGCCTTGTTGTAAATGACGACCTTTCATATTGGAATTGCAGGCTTGGACGCGCATCCGCAGACGAAGGCGTCCTGAAGACCACATATCTCGCACTGCAGGCGGAGTTGGCGCGCCTAAACAAACTTGAGCCAGCCTTGCGCACCATCGGTGCCGTTACTGATCAATTGTCCGCCGCCGGCGCGCCTCAGTGGGCTCTCCGCCTGCGAACTGTGCCGGCCAAAGAGGACTACGACGCACAAATTCCGGCTAACTGGCGGGACGCTTGGAACTGGCGCCTTGCGGTGCAGTTTCTCGACACGATTGACGGACACGCACGCCTGCGGCAACTATTCGATGAACGTCGTGTCTTGACGAGTAAGTTGAGTCGCACATACCAAGAACTGGTTGCCGAGAAGACCTGGTTAGGTGTCTTCAATAATTCACCAACAAGCGTACGCCAAGCATTGCAGGCGTACCTCAATGCCATTCAAGCGATGGGTGCGGGTACTGGTGTGCGCGCGGTTCGTCATAGAAAAAATGCACGAGACGCCATGCTGCGGGCGTATCAAGCTGTTCCATGCTGGGTGCTACCGCAATGGCGAGTCTCGGAGACGATTCCCGCGGAGGTCGGGCTATTTGACCTGGTCGTCATCGACGAAGCGTCTCAGTCCGACATTTGGGCATTGCCCGCGCTATTGCGCGGTAAGAAGCTTCTTGTGGTAGGCGATCACAAGCAGGTATCCCCATCTGCTGTTGGTACGGCCGAAACAAAAATTCAGGAGCTCTCTGCCAGATTCCTGCGGGATCAACCGCACGGTTCGGAGATGACTCCCGACAAGTCGATCTACGACTTAGCACGCGTCGTTTTTGCTGGCAACTCAGTTATGTTGCGAGAGCATTTCCGATGTGTCCCTGCAATCATCGAGTTCTCGAACCGCGAATTCTATGAAGGAGATATCAAGCCGCTGCGCGTGCCCAAGGCTAACGAACGTTTGGACCCACCTCTGGTGGATGTGATGGTCAAGGGAGGCTTCCGTAAAGGCGATGTCAATGATCCTGAAGCTAAAGCCATCGTGGAAGAGCTGAAATCGATTCTCGACGATGACTTATTGAAGGGGCGAAGCATCGGCGTGGTGACTTTGCTTGGCAACGCCCAAGCAGCGCTAATCCACGACCTGGTTCACAAGCAGATTTCGCCGGCCGACATCGTTGCGCGCAAAATTGCGGTAGGTCCTCCGCCAGTGTTCCAGGGACGCGAGCGTGACATCATGTTGATATCGATGGTCTCCGGTCCTGGTGACCGTGACATTGCTAATCGAGCTGACATGCACCAGCGCTTTAACGTGGCCTTGTCCCGCGCACGTGACCGAATGTATTTGTTCAGGTCGAAGACAGAAGCCGAAATGAAGGAAGACTCGCTGAATGGCCGTGTATTGCGGCATTTCCGCCAGCCCTTCACGCAAGATGCTAAAAGGGTCGAAGTGCTTCGTGAGCGATGCGAATCTGGATTTGAGCTGGAGATGTTTGATGAGCTGGTGAAGCGCGGATACCGGATCGAACCACAAGTCCCATGTGGAGGGTATCGCATTGACTTCGTCGTCGAGGGGGCTGAGGGTCGCCGGTTAGCGATAGAGTGTGATGGCGATAGATTCCACGATCCAGGCCAATGGCAAGATGATATGGCTCGTCAACGAGTATTGGAACGGGCCGGCTGGACATTTTGGCGCTGCTTTGCATCGACGTTCGTTCGGCGCCGACAGGAGGTACTGGCCGATCTGGTGACGACTCTTGGTGAATTAGGTATTGAGCCGCTCGGAGCCGAGTCCGTAGACAATACAATTTGGGTTCATTCGAAAGAAGTGGACCCTTATGGTGTCGCCGACGCTGAGTTGCAGGAGCTGATATGACCGCCGCTAGCCGACCTCTGATGCAGCGAACAATTGGTGATCTCGAAATAATGTTCGCGAACTCGCCAGAAGATACGCATGTTCTCGCTCAACTCGCAGCCGAACGGGCGCAGTGGATTGATCGCGGCGATGAGGTGCCGTTGGCGATGCAGTGCGAGCTGGCAGCCGTGCCGCGCTCCACGGTCTACCGGCGACTGGAAGCGGCAGCGCGCCAGCCATTGGTGGACGAGGAGGATGGCCAGCTGCGGGCGCTGATCGACGAGGAGTACACCAATCGGCCGTTCTACGGTAGTCGGCGTATGGTGGTGTTTCTGCGCGGGCGAGGCCATTGCGTCAACCGTAAGCGCGTGCAGCGCCTGATGCGGGAGATGGGCCTGGCCGGCATGGCGCCGGGACCCAACACGAGCAAGGCGCAGCCAGGGCACAAGGTCTATCCTTACCTGCTGCGCGGTGTGGCGGTAACGCGGCCAAACCAGGTGTGGTCGACGGATCTCACCTACATCCGACTGGCGAAGGGTTTCGCCTATCTGGTGGCGATCATCGACTGGTACAGCCGCAAGGTGCTGGCCTGGCGCCTCAGCAACAGCATGGACGCCGCGTTCTGCGTGGACTGCCTGGAAGACGCTATACGTCACCATGGCAAGCCCGAGGTTTTCAATAGCGACCAAGGCTCGCAGTTCACCAGCAGCGCCTTCACCGGTGTACTCAAACGCGAAGGCGTGGCGATCAGCATGGATGGGCGCGGACGAGCTTTGGACAACATCTTCGTGGAGCGCCTGTGGCGCAACGTGAAGTACGAGGACGTGTATTTGAAGGGCTATGCCAACATGGCCGAGTTGACGGTGGGGCTGGCGCAATACTTCGCGTTCTACAACGCCGGGCGCCCACATCAGGCATTGGGCTACGAGACGCCAGATCGGGTCTACAGCGCGGGCATCGGCGGCGGTGCGATGATCGTTGACAAATTCGGCGACGCAGATCAGGGGCAGGAAGAAGTGAGCAATACGGGGCAGCGCCGGGCAGCTGCAGAAGTGGAAACGGGCACAGCTTAAATTAACCGGCTAAGTGTCTTGACTGACGGGTCCACTTTAATCGTCGTGGACGGTAAGCTCCGAAAGCTGAAATGCAGGTAGGAGAACTTTGTGTTTTGACTCGTCCTCTTTCATTTAGCGCTTGCTCCCCAATTAGAAATGAGCCCTCTGCAATACTGTAACGCAGTTTTATCTTGCGCTGCATAGGAATCAGGGAGTGGCGTTGCATCGCTTCATCTGAGTGGTCTTCACTCGACGACCCAGTCCATCTTGGGGAAACTTAGCTGTTAGTGGTATCCACAACAAACTTGCATGTACGGTGCTGCAGCAGTTCGAAACCGGCATCGGTGATGGCGGCGCGCCTGCGGTCGCGCGCCCCTTTTACTTCGGTGTCGGCCAGGCCAACGATCGCGAAGGCGGGCAAGTCGTTGGCCAGTGAACTTGAAGATTGACTTCCGGCGCCAGCATGCCGGCCAGGGCACGGCTTTTGATGACGGCAATGCCCATGGTGGCTTCCCGGGTCCCCAGCCGAACCTTCGTAGACCGCGGGCGCCACCGCCCGTTCAAGCTAGCGCAAGGGGATTACTTGTCGGCCAGCTTGGCTTCCAGCTCGGCCAGGCGCGATTCCATCAGCTCCAGCTTGGCGCGGGCTTTGGCCAACATCTGGGCCTGGATGTCGAATTCCTCGCGGGTTACCAGGTCCAGCTTGGCAAAGCCCTGGGTCATCATCGCCTTGACGTTCTTTTCAATATCTTTCGCCGGCGAGTTTTCGATGACCTGGTTGACCTTCTGTTGCAAGTCATTGAAGAAGGCGTTCATGTCCATGTTTTTCATTCCTGTTGTGTGAGTTTGTGCACCACAACGGTGCGGCTTTGGCTTTAAATGGTGCGGAAAGCTGTCCTTAAATCAACTAGCGCACGAATTTTGCCTGGCACGCAATCTGCTAATAAGCAAGAAAGCTGTTATTTCAGACTGAATTTTAAACCGCAATAAAAGTTCACTCAAAAGGAAATCGCCATGATTCATAAGAGCAAGAAGCTGGGACTCACCGCTGCAGTCGCACTGGCAATGGCAACGATGGGAGCCGGCCAGGCCCACGCGGCCGATGCCGCACCCGGGGCGAAGCCTGATAATGAGTTCAGCTATAACGCGGCCCTGACCAGCGACTACCGCTACCGTGGTATCTCGCAAACCCGCCTGAAACCGGCGCTGCAAGGCGGCGCTGACTGGGTCAACAATCCGACCGGTTTCTATGCAGGTGCCTGGGGCTCCACCATCAAGTGGATCAAGGATGCCGGCGGTGATGCTGACGTTGAACTGGACCTGTACGGCGGCAAGCGCGGTGAAATCGCGCCTGGCGTCAGCTACGACGTGGGCTTCCTGGCCTACATTTATCCTTCCAACGACCTGCATCCAAGCCCGAACACCCGCGAATTGTACGCCCAGCTTGGCTATGGCCCGGCAACCCTCAAATATTCGCATTCGCTGAGCAACCTGTTCGGCTTTGCGGACAGCAAGCACAGCACCTACATCGACGCTTCCTTCAACCAGGAAGTGTATGAGGGCATCATCCTGAACCTGCACGTTGGCCGCCAGAAAGTGAAGAACAATGGCTTCTTCAGCTATACCGACTGGAAGGTCGGCGCGACCAAGGACTTCGGCGTGGCTTCCGTCGCGTTGGCTTATATCAAGACCAATAGCGACGCTTATATCGCGCCGACCAATGGCAAAAACCTGGGCAAGGGCGGCCTGGTGCTGACCGTGTCCAAAACCTTCTGAAGAGGCATCGTATGAAAATGATTACCGCCATTATCAAGCCGTTCAAGCTCGACGAGGTGCGTGAAGCCCTGTCGGCGATCAACGTGCAAGGTATTACGGTGACCGAAGTCAAAGGCTTTGGCCGCCAGAAAGGCCATACCGAGCTGTATCGCGGCGCGGAATATGTGGTCGATTTCCTGCCAAAGACCAAGATCGAGGCCGCGGTTGACGATGCCATCGTTGACCAGGCTATCGAGGCGATCGAGAATGCCGCCCGCACCGGCAAGATCGGCGACGGCAAGATTTTCGTCTCGTCGCTGGAGCAAGTAATCCGTATCCGTACCGGCGAAACCGGCAACGAAGCACTGTAAGGGGAACCGTGATGCACAAGACCATTAAAAAATGGCTGGCGGGGGTGACTGTCCTGTTGGCCTTCAGCGCAGCACTGCCTGTGCTGGCCCAAGATGCCAAGCCGGTCGAAGCGCCGGCTGCCGCAGCAACTGCCGCCGCGCCTGCCGCTGCTCCGGCCGCGCCTGTCGCCGCTGATGCTGCTGCTGCACCGGCGGCCGCGGCTGCTCCAGCCGATCCGGCTGCTGCGCCGGCCGCGCCGGTAGCGCAAAAGGGCGATACCGCCTGGATGTTTGTGGCGACCCTGCTCGTGATCATGATGACCATCCCGGGCCTGGCCCTGTTCTACGGTGGCCTGGTGCGTTCGAAGAACATGCTGTCCGTGCTGTTGCAGGTGTTCTTCGTGTTCGCCATGATCATCGTGCTGTGGTGCCTGTATGGCTATTCGATTGCTTTCACTGAAGGGAATGCTTTCTTCGGTGGCTTTGGCCGCACGCTGCTTGACGATATTTACGATCCGGCCAAGGGCTTCGCCATGGCTGCGACCTTCAGCAAGGGCGTCGTAATTCCTGAATTCATCTTCGTTGCATTCCAGGGTACCTTCGCAGCGATTACCTGCGGCCTGATCGTCGGCGCGTTTGCGGAGCGCGTGCGTTTCTCCGCTGTGCTGGCCTTCATGGTGCTGTGGTTCACTTTCAGCTACCTGCCGATCGCCCACATGGTCTGGTTCTGGACCGGCCCTGACGCGATCACCAGCGCCGAGACCCTGGCGACCGAAACCGCCAAGGCGGGCTGGATCTTCCAGCAGGGCGCGCTGGACTTCGCCGGCGGCACCGTGGTGCACATCAATGCCGCTATCGCCGGCCTGGTGGGCGCGATCCTGATCGGCAAGCGCGTTGGCTACGGCCGCGATTCCATGGCGCCGCATTCGCTGACCATGACCATGATTGGCGCTTCGCTGCTGTGGGTGGGCTGGTTCGGCTTCAACGCCGGCTCGGCGCTGGAGGCGGGCGACATCGCTGCACTGGCCTTCGTCAACACCTTGCTGGCAACCGCCTGCGCAACCGTGTCGTGGGTGTTCGGTGAGTGGGTCTTCAAGGGCAAGCCTTCCATGCTGGGCGGCGCGTCCGGTGCGGTGGCCGGCCTGGTGGCGATCACCCCGGCTTGCGGCTTCGTCGGCCCGATGGGCGCACTGGCGATCGGCCTGCTGGCCGGCATCATCTGCCTGTGGGGTGTGAATGGCCTGAAGCGCTTGATTGGCGCGGATGACTCGCTGGATGTGTTCGGCGTGCACGGCGTGGGCGGTATCCTGGGGGCGATTCTGACCGGCGTGTTCGCTGCCCCATCTTTGGGCGGCCAGGGTGTATTTGACTACGTTGCCAACAAGGCAAGCGCGGATTACTCGATTGGCGGCCAGGTGATCACCCAGGCAACTGCCGTGGGCGTGACCATTGTGTGGTCGGCTGTTGTTGCCTTCGTGGCATTCAAGCTGGTTGACATCGTGATTGGCCTGCGTGTGCCGGAAGAGGAAGAGCGCGAAGGCCTGGATATCACCAGCCACGGCGAATCGGCTTACCACGCTTGAGTTTGCAAGTCCGGCTCAGGCACCCAACAAAACATGCTGCGCCATGTCTTGTCAGGTGCCTGCCCCCTGACGCCCCCATCCGGGGGCTTTTTTTTGTTCCAAAGTATCTTTTAATTGGGGTTTTTGCCCCAAAATGGAGAGTCTGCAAATACCAACCCGCAAGGAAGTCACATGGTTCCCCATCTCGTCACGGCCCTGACCGGGCCGTTACTGGATCTTGAAGAAAAGATCATTGCCGCGACCCCAGCCATTGAACGGTGGTTCCGCCTCGAATGGCAGGAGCATACGCCGCCGTTCTATGCTTCGGTGGATTTGCGCAATGCCGGCTACAAACTGGCCCCGGTGGATACCAACCTGTTCCCGGGCGGCTTCCACTTCCTGGCCAACGAAATGCTCCCCCTTTCGGTGCAGGCGGCCATGGCGGCGATCGACAAGTATTGCCCGGATGCGCGCAACCTGCTGCTGATCCCGGAAATCAAACCGCGCCATCCGACCTATTTCCAGGGCGTGGCGCGCCTGATGCAGATCTTCCGCCAGACCGGCCTGAGCGTGCGCTTTGGAACGCTGGACCCTGCCATCACCCAACCTACGCCGCTGGCGCTGCCTGACGGCAATATGCTGGTGGTGGAACCGCTGGTGCGCTCGCCGAACGGCCGCCGCCTGGGGCTGAAGGATTTCGATCCTTGCACCATCTTGTTGAATAACGACCTGTCGGCCGGCATTCCGGACGTCCTGACCAATCTGCATGAGCAGAGTTTGTTGCCGCCTTTGCATGCCGGCTGGGCAATTCGCCGCAAGTCCAACCATTTCAATGCCTATGACGAGGTAGCCAAGAAGTTCGGCAAGCTGATCGGTGTCGATCCTTGGATGGTCAATCCTTTCCATGCCAAATGCGGTGCGGTGGACCTGGCGACCGGCGAGGGCCAGGAAAGCCTGGCGGCGTCGGTCGATGCGGTACTGGCCAAGATTCGTAAGAAGTACAAGGAGTACGGCATCAAGGAGAAACCTTTCGTCATCATCAAGCCCGATGCCGGTACTTACGGCAAGGGCGTCATCACGATCCGCGATGCGGCCGAGCTGAAAGAGTTGTCGGAAGAGCAGCGCAAGCGCATGACGGTGATCAAGGATGGCAAGGCGGTGACCGACCTGAACATTCAGGAAGGCGTGCCGACTTTTGAGAGCATCAAGGAGGCGTTTGCCGAGCCGGTGGTGTATATGATCGACCGCTATGTGGTGGGCGGCTTCTACCGCGTGCATGGCGAAAAGGGGCCGGACCAGAATTTGAACGCGCCGGGCTCGCAGTTCGTGCCGCTGGCGTTTGCGCAGCAGCATGCGGTGCCGGATGTGAAGGCCAAGCCGGGGACTGCGGTGCCGAACCGGTTTTATGTGTATGGGGTGGTGGCGCGGTTGGCGCTGCTGGCGGCTTCGCTGGAGATGGAGCGCACGGATCCGGATCCGGAGGTCTACTAAAACCGGTAAACCAGTGTCAGACCCGCAGGGGCTGACACTGATGACGCGGCGGCTGCGGGCACGGGTTTATCGGTTTTCGGCTAGAATCAGTCGTTACATTTTTGGACTAATCCATGAAAATCGCCTTCCTCGCCGACCCGCTGTCCAGCTTCAAGATCTACAAGGACTCCACCTTTGCCATGATGGCCGAGGCGGCGCGCCGGGGGCATGAGGTGTATGCCTTCCAGCAGCGCCACATGGCGCTCAGGGAAGGCAAGGTCACGGCCCATGTTTCGCGCATCGAGCTGACCGGCGATGCCCACGCGTGGTACAAGGCCGCGCCGTCGGAGGATTCCAGCCTGGCTGCCTTTGACGCGGTGATCCAGCGCAAGGACCCGCCGTTCGACATGGAGTACGTCTACGGCACTTACCTGCTGCAACTGGCGGAGCAACAGGGCGCGAAGGTCTTCAACAAGCCTTCCGCCATCCGCGACCATAATGAAAAGCTGTCGATCGCGCAGTTCTCGCAGTTCACCGCGCCAACCCTGGTGACCAGCGACGAAACCCGCCTGCGCGATTTCCAGGCCGAACACGGCGAGGTGATCCTGAAACCGCTGGACGGCATGGGCGGCGCCGGCATCTTCCGCGTCAAGGCCGATGGATTGAACCTGGGTTCCATCATCGAGACCCTGACCCAGCTCGGCAGCCGCACCATCATGGCGCAGCGCTACATTCCCGACATCGTGAAAGGCGACAAGCGCATCCTGCTGATCGACGGCAAACCGGTGCCTTACTGCCTGGCGCGCATCCCGCAGGCGGGCGAAGTGCGCGGCAACCTGGCCGCCGGCGGTACCGGTGTGGCCCAGCCGCTGTCCCAGCGCGACCGCGAAATCGCCGAGGCCCTGGGTCCGGAATTGGCTGCGCGCGGCCTCTTGCTGGTAGGATTAGACGTGATCGGCGATTACCTCACCGAGGTAAACGTCACCAGCCCGACCTGCTTCCAGGAGATCACCCAGCAGACTGGCTTCCAGGTTGCGTCCATGTTCATCGACGCGGTGGAAGCCCGGGCAGGCAAGCAAGGATAGACATGGTAGGGATTTTATTGATGACACATGCGCCGCTGGGCCAGGCTTTCCTGGCTGCCGCGGCCCATGTGTTCCGCGCCCCGGTGGAAAAACTGGAGGCGATCGACGTGGTGGCAGACCAGGACCTGAACGAAGTGCAGCAGTTGGCGCGCGAAGCCATCAAGCGCCTTGATACCGGTTCCGGCGTGCTGGTCATGACCGATATCAAAGGCGGCACGCCCGCCAATTGTTGTAACAAGCTGGCCAATGCCGGCCAGGTCGAGGTGGTCGCGGGCATCAGCCTTCCCATGCTGCTGCGCGCCATCACCTACCGTACCGATACGCTGGACGTAGTAGTGGAAATGGCCCTGGCCGGCGCGCAGAATGGCGCGGTCAAGGTCGATAACCGCATCCGAGTCAATTAACGAGTCAACCAAGCAAAACTAAAACATGATTCAGCAAGAACTTGAAATCATCAACAAGCTCGGATTGCATGCACGTGCTTCTGCAAAATTCACCCAACTGGCAGCCAAGTTCCAGAGCGACGTCTGGCTGTCGCGTAATGGCCGCCGCATCAACGCCAAGTCCATCATGGGCGTGATGATGCTGGCTGCTGGCAAGGGCGCCAAAGTCCTGCTGGAAGCGGACGGTGCCGATGAACAGGATTGCATCAACGCCCTGACCGCACTGGTCAACGACAAGTTCGGCGAAGGCGAGTAAATGCGGGACGGCAGCCCGATGGCATCGTTCTCCCTCCACGGAATTCCGGTTTCGCGTGGCATCGCGATCGGCCGCGCGCATATCCTTGCGCCGGCGGCGCTCGATGTGAAGCACTACCTGATCTCCGAGGAAAACGTGGAAGCGGAAGTGAAGCGCCTGCAACAGGCGCTGGCTGCCGTGCACCGCGAGCTGCAGACGTTGTGGAATGAGCTGCCGAAGGATGCCCCGACAGAGCTGGGCGCCTTCATCGACGTGCATGCGCTGATCCTGTCGGACCCCATGATTTCCGAGGCGCCGCTGGATATCATCCGCAGCCGCCATTACAACGCCGAGTGGGCGTTGCTGACCCAGATCGACGAGCTGTCGGCGCAGTTCGACGAAATCGAAGATCCTTACCTGCGCGAGCGCAAGGCCGATATCCAGCAGGTCGCCGAGCGGGTGCTGAAAGTGCTGATGGGCAGCGAACCGCTGCTGCCGAAACAGGCCGAACTCGAAGGCGATGAATTCCTGGCCCAGATGATCGTGGTGGCCCACGATATCTCGCCGGCCGACATGCTGAAGTTCCGCGACCGTTCCTTCATCGGTTTCGTGACCGATGTGGGCGGCCAGAACTCGCACACCGCCATTGTGGCGCGTTCGCTCGACATTCCGGCAGCAGTCGGCATGTCGCAAGCCTCGACCCTGATCCAGCAGGACGACTGGGTGATCATCGACGGCGATGCCGGCGTCGTCATCGTCACCCCAAGTGCGCAGGTACTGGAGCAGTACCGCGAACGCCAACTGGCGGCAATGCGCGCCCGCAAGAAGCTGGGAAAACTGAGAAAGACGCCGGCCATCACCAGGGACGGCACGCAGATCGCCCTGATGGCGAACATCGAACTGCCGGAAGATTGCGAGCATGCGATGGAGTCGGGCGCCAATGGCGTCGGCCTGTTCCGCTCCGAATTCCTGTTCATGGGCCGCGACGGCGACATGCCCTCCGAGGACGAACAGTACGAGCAGTACACCAAGGCCGTGATGGCCATGAAGGGCCGTCCGGTGACGATCCGCACCCTCGATATCGGTGCCGACAAGCCGCTGGACCAGATGGAGCACACCGCGCTCAATCCGGCACTGGGCTTGCGCGCTATCCGCTATTGCCTGGCGGAGCCGCAGATCTTCCTGACCCAGTTGCGCGCCATCCTGCGCGCCTCGGTGCACGGCAAGGTGCGCATCCTGATCCCGATGATGGCGCACGCCTTCGAGATCGAGCAGTCACTGGCCATGATCAAGCGCGCCAAGGCGCAGCTCGACGAAAGAGGGGAGAAGTACGCCCCCGAGGTGCCGGTCGGCGCCATGATCGAGATCCCGGCCGCCGCGTTGGCGCTGCCGATGTTCGTCAAGAAGATGGACTTTCTTTCCATCGGCACCAATGACCTGATCCAGTACACGCTGGCGATCGACCGCGTCGATTACGAAGTGGCGCACCTGTACGACCCGCTGCACCCGGCCATCCTGCAGCTGATTACGATGACCATCGCCGCCGGCCGCAAAGCCGGTATCGAAGTCGCCGTATGCGGCGAAATGGCGGGCGATGCCAAGATGACTCGCCTGCTGCTGGGCATGGGCCTGCGCGAATTCTCGATGCATCCGTCGCAGCTGCTGGCGGTCAAGCAGGAAATCCTGAACAGCGACCTGGAACAGATTGCGCCGCAGATGCGCAAGATCATGCGCAGCATGGACCCTGAGACCATTGCCGACGCTGTCAACGCCCTGCAAGCCCTGTAACACTTTTTCTTCAGATTATTCACATGCCTTCGATTGGAATCGTCTCGCCGCAGACAATGCACTTTGCGGAACCCCTTCAGCTGCAGAGCGGAGCATCCCTGCGCGACTACATGCTGATGTACGAGACCTATGGCACGCTGAATGCGGACAAGTCCAATGCGGTGCTGGTGTGCCACGCGCTGAACGCCTCGCACCACGTGGCGGGCTACTACGCCGACAATCCGAAGAACGTGGGCTGGTGGGACAATATGGTCGGGCCGGGCAAGGCGCTCGATACCGACAAGTTCTTCGTCATCGGGATCAACAACCTGGGATCCTGCTTCGGCTCGACCGGCCCGATGCACGTCAATCCGGAAACCGGCAAGCCGTATGGCGCCGCATTCCCCGTAGTGACGGTGGAGGACTGGGTGACCGCGCAGGCGCGCCTGGCCGACCAGTTGGGCATCCGCCAATTTGCCGCCGTCATGGGCGGTTCGCTGGGCGGCATGCAAGCCCTGGCCTGGTCCATCATGTATCCCGAGCGCCTGCGCCATTGCCTGGTGATCGCTTCCACGCCGAAACTGTCGGCGCAGAATATCGCCTTCAACGACGTGGCGCGCCAGGCCATCCTGTCCGACCCGGATTACCACGGCGGCGACTTCTACGAACACAGCGTGGTGCCGAAAAACGGCCTGAAAGTGGCGCGCATGATTGGCCACATCACCTACCTGTCGGACGACGACATGGCCGAAAAGTTCGGCCGCAAGCTGCGTGATATGGCAGCCAGTGGCGACTACAAATTCGGCTTCGGCATCGATTTCGAGATCGAATCCTACCTGCGCTACCAGGGCGACAAGTTCGCGGAGTACTTCGATGCCAACACCTACCTCCTGATCACCAAGGCGCTCGACTACTTCGACCCGGCGCGCAAGTTCGACGGCGACCTGACCCGGACCCTGGCCGGCACCAAGGCCAAGTTCTTCCTTGCTTCCTTCACCACGGACTGGCGCTTCTCGCCGGAGCGCAGCCGCGAGATCGTGCAAGCGCTGCTGGCCAACCGCCGTGAGGTGACTTACGCCGAGATCGACGCGCCGCACGGCCACGACGCCTTTCTGCTCGAGGATTCGCGCTACATGAACATGGTGCGCGCGTACTACGGGCAAGTATGGAAAGAAACGAACAAGGAACAAGCAGCATGACTTTCGATGACCTGAGCAGCGCGCGTCCCGATCTGGCCTTCATCGCGCACTGGGTGCGCGAAGGCGCCCACGTGCTCGACGTGGGCTGCGGCGACGGCGTGATGATGGATTACCTGCAGACCGGCAAGGGCTGCACCGGCTACGGCCTGGAGCTGGCGGACGAGCAGGTGCTGGCCTCGACCCAGCGCGGCGTGCGCGTGATCCAGCAGGACTTCGAGAACGGCCTGGGCATTTTCGGCGACAACTCTTTCGATACCGTGTTGTGCCTGTCCTCGCTGCAGATGATGAAACACGTGGAAGACCTGCTGCGCGACATCGTGCGCGTGGGCCGCGAAGCCATCGTGTCTTTCCCTAATTTCGCTTACTGGCCGCACCGCGTAGCGCTGCTCAAAGGGCGCATGCCGGTCTCCAAGTCGCTGCCATACCAATGGCACGACACGCCGAACGTGCGCTGCGCCACCATCTACGACTTCCAGGAACTGGCGGAAGAGGTGGGGCTGGAAGTGATCGAATGCGTGGCGCTGGCGGAGGGCAAGACCGTCTCCGTGCTGCCTAACCTGCGCGGCGACCTCGCCGTGTTCCGCCTACGGAAAAAGCAATCCAGTTAAGCTGTGTTATCTTAAAGCCATGAAGAAGTTCAAGCTCACCCTTATTGCGCTGGCGCTGGCCGCCGGCACCGTGTCGGCGCAGCCAGCTGCGCCGATGAATCCCAAAGCTGACGGCATTCCCGTCACCAAGCTGTCGCGCCTGCGCGTCTTTGCCGATGAGCAGCAAATGGACCAGCAGTCCAAGCTGCAGTACACCCAACTGCTGAATGAAGCCAGGCAGAAGGAAGCGCTGGTGCCGGAATCCGACCCGCAGGTCAAGCGCCTGCGCGCCATTGCGTCCCGCATCGTGCCGTATGCCCAGCGCTGGAACCCGTCCGCCGCCAACTGGCAATGGGAGGTCAACCTGCTCAATTCCGACCAGGTCAATGCTTTCTGCATGCCGGGCGGCCGCATCGCCTTCTTTACCGGCATCCTGACGAAGCTGAACCTGACCGACGATGAAGTGGCGATGGTGATGGGGCATGAAATCGCCCACGCCTTGCGGGAACATGCCCGCAAGCGCGCCGTGCAATCGACCGCCGTGTCGCTGGCCAGCAAGCTGGGTGGCGCTGTACTGTCGTCTTACCTCGGCATTGATCCGCGCATCACCGATGCCGGCGCCAATGTGGCCGGCCAACTGACCGTGATGAAGTTCTCGCGCGGCGATGAAACGGAATCCGACCTGGTTGGCATCGACCTGGCGGCCCGCGCCGGCTTTGATCCGCGTGCCGGCATCGCGTTGTGGCAGAAGATGAGCGCCGTCAATGCGCAGCAGCCGATGGAATTCCTGTCCACCCACCCGAGCGGCAATTCGCGCATCCAGGACATGCAGAAGCAGATGCCGCTGGTGTTGCCGGTGTATGCCCGCGTGCGCGGGCTGGACGTGAACAAGCTGCCGCCTTACCAGACTTCGCCGCTGCCCAAGTCCTGAAATGTCGCGCCCGAAGCAAGCCCCGGGCGCACCGCCATTGCCGATGCGCGATGGCGTCACGCCCAGCTACCTGTGGCTGCCGGAGGGCAACTGGCCGGACATGATCACCTTCATGTCCGCCAACTATCCCGCCGTATCGGAAGCCCAGTGGCGTGAGCGCATGGCGCGCGGCGACGTGGTGGACGGCAAAGGCGTGCCGGTGCAGCCCGGATCGCGCTATGTGCGCGGCGCCCGCATCTGGTACTACCGCGAGCTGGAATACGAGTTTCCGATTCCGTTTGAAGAAGAGGTGCTGCACCAGGACGAGCATATCGTGGTGGTCGACAAGCCGCACTTCCTGCCGACGATTCCGTCAGGGCGCTTCGTCAAGGAGACCTTGCTGGTGCGCGTGCGCCGCAAGCTGGGCATCGAAGACCTGGTGCCGATCCACCGCCTCGACCGCGAGACGGCAGGGCTGGTGATCTTTTCCTGCAATGCGGCCAGCCGCGGCGATTACCAGTCGCTGTTCCAGAAGCGGCTGGTGCAAAAGGAGTATGAGGCGCTGGCCGGCCCGCTGCCGGGGCGCGACTTCCCCTTCGTCTATCGCAGCCGCATGGTGGAGGGCGACAAGTTCTTCACCATGAAGGAAGAACCGGGCGAGCCGAATTCGGAAACCATGATCGACGTGATCGGGCCGCGCGGCGAGCATGTGCTGTACCGCTTATGGCCGCACACCGGCCGCCAGCACCAGTTGCGCGTGCACCTGTCGTCGCTCGGCATCCCGATCGTCAACGACGTGTTCTACCCTGTTGCTCTGCCGTGCAAGCAGGACGACGTATCGTCGCCACTCAAGCTGCTGGCCAAGTCCATCGGCTTCCCCGATCCGCTGACGGGTGAGTGGCGCTACTTCGAGAGCAGGCGCACTCTTTGAGCCAGTTCCTTGCCTTCCTTCGACAGGAAGGGGGATAGGCTGGCGTAGCCGATCTCTATGCTTTCGTTGCAGTCGCGGTGGAAGTGCGGATAATCGAGATCGAATCTCATCCCCTTGGCGGTTGGCAGCGATGGAGAAATGGACGGCTCCAGCCTGTCGCATGCGGTGGCCTTTTTCATGATCAGCTTACGCAGCGGTTCTTCGATTGCGCTCTCGGCCAGCCAATTGGCCGGTTCGACTTTTTCACCGGTGCGCAGGTCAAAGACCAGTGCAGAGTGCGCGGACGTGGTGTGCGGCCCCCCGCAATAAACGTCAGGCACGTCGTCGCTCACCAGCAGGTAACCGGCCAGCACTGCGTTGGCGGTCAAGCTGCTTTCCCATCCCCCGCCGCCATTGCGCTCACAGAAATTGGCCTGGGCAACGCGCTCCGCCTCCCAGCGCCCCACATAGTCGTTGATTTTGCGAAGCGCATCGCTGCTGCCCACCAGCACAAAGCTTGCTCCCAGCGGCGACCGGGCGATGCGCAGCGTCAGGTTGCCGATTTTCGCCTTGCTGTAGCGGGGTTTGTCGGCCGCGGCGATCGGTGCGTAAAAAGCCGGGCCGCAGTCTCCGCCCTGTGCCAGTCCGGAAAGCCGGGTCAACCGGATGGCTAGCCTGTTGGCGTTGCCGGGGCCGATCCACTCGCCTGTCAACTGCGTATCCGTGACGCCGGCTATCTGCCATTTGCCGGTGGCCTTGCCTTTCGCTTCCTCGTTCCAGGAGCCTGGCTCGCCTTCAACATGTTCGAGGGGGATGCCGTGCAGGTGCTTCAGGTAGAAGTAGTGCGAATCGGTCGCGGTAAAGCAGGCGTTGATACGGCTGTTGCCGATCTTGCCGGTCCAGGTGCCATGGATGGCCTGGATGTCGCCCGCATGAGCGGTGCCGGCGACAGCGAGGGCCAGGGCAGCCAAACTTTGCATGCAGGTGTCAGCCGAACATGTAGCGGACCAGCATGCCGATGGGGAACCACATGCCGAACTGGACTGCGAGAGCGATGTACAAGGCCTGGTTCTCCGGACGCAGGCCGCCATCGGCGGCTTCCGAAATCGTGCGCGTCATCGCCTCATGCGCCACTTCGCGCAGTGTCATGCCGGTGGTTGCGACCTCGGTGATGGTTTCGGCCAGCGGGATGCGGGAGGTCAGGGTGCCGAGCAGCCATGGCAGTGGCTTGGGCAAGCCGGATTGCACGTTCAGGAAGGTGCGCCAGCTGCCGAGGAATTTTTCCGCCATCGGGCTGCCCGGTTCGTACTTCACGCTGCGCAGGAAGGTTTCCAGGATGCCGGCTCCCAGTTTGGTGATCAGGCCCGACTGGCTTTCCACCACGCGCGCCAGGATGCCCTGCAGGCCAAGTTTATAGGCCATCATGCCTGTCAGGCCGACGCCAATGATGAAGGGGGCGGCGACAAAGGCCGCGTAAATCATGGCCGAGCCGTGTCCGCCCCCCAGGTCGCTGTGGAACAGGAACGTAACGCCCAGTGCATTGACAACTATCGCTGCCAGCACCGCCAGTACGGTGCGCACGATGCCGGCACCGGCGCCGCGGGTGACATCGCTTGCCAGCTGTTTGGCGAGGGCGATCTTGTCGATGCTGCTGTTTTCTTCGTTTGACGGTGTCAGGGCTTGATTCATGGCCAGCGCAATAGTTGTTTAAACTTTGGCATTTTAAACAACTAGCGCATGAATGGGCGTTTTTAATTGCTTCAGTGCGCCGGGGCGGACTTGGGACTGTAGCTCGAGCCTGGAGGCGCCCAGAACAGCGGGCCTTTCGGGGAGATCTGCAGGTTGTCGCTCAAGCCCTGTTTTTTCAGTTCGCGCCGCAGGCCTTCCACACCGTCGTCGCTCTCGATGATGAAGGCCTCGTCGATCACGTCGCCGTAGTGGCGGTTGGTGGTTTCGATCGCCAGCTCGACCAGGTCGCCGTCGGCTTCAATACTCCACAGGTGCACATCCTCGTCTTCGGCGAAGGTCTTGAAGCGCCAGGTGCCTTTTTCGGTCTGTACGAACTGGATCGTGTCGAACTGCTCGTCGCTGGCTTCGGATTCTTCGTCGTTGATAAAGCTGCTCTTGATGGTCAGCAGGAAAAGCACTAGTACAGATTTCATTTTCATTTCCGGGCGATTTTTATCCCGCTATTATAGGCGTCGACGCCCTGCACCGGCTGGCTCGCACCCATGATGCAGAGCCATAGGCAGATGCTGATCTCGCCAAGCGAGGCCGGAATCGACAACAGGTCGGCACCCGGCAGAGAATTGAATTCGGGCAGCAGGATGTAGCCAAAGGCTTCGATTGCATAGCCGGCGCTACCGGCCATCAGCAGGATGCCAAGCAACTTGGGCAGGATGGCCGATTTGTAGACCAGGTAGCCGAATGGCGCTAGCCATAGGCTCCAGAGCACCTGGTTCAGGACCATACCCCTGCTGTAAGCCTTGAGCGACAACATCGCTTGCTGCGCCAGGACATCTGGCGCAATTCCGCGCAGGTACCCGGCGCCGCTGATCAGGTTCAGTACTTCCAGGCTGTGGCCGACATTGGCGAAGGATAGCGGCACGCTGGCGACGGCCAATGTCACCATCACTGCGGCGGAGGTGCGGCCATAAGGGCTGAGAAGTTTGTAGAGCGCTAATGGCAGCAGCAGGAAGGCAAGGTAGCACACCAAGCTCGCGGCGATTCCGCTGCGGAACAGGCCCTCGTGTGAGCGGATGCTGGCGAAGGCTACGGCGGGATCGTTGCCGATCTTGAGCTGGGCCGGCACATACATCAAGGCAAAGATGCCGGTGACGACGACGACCAGGTACAACAGGCCTGCAGTGCGCGCGAGGCGCTTGGTGGGCGTACTCTGTTGCATGTTCTTTCCTTGTTTTTTTGAAAAGAACACGCAGGATGGCATAAGCACCGGCGGCCAGCAAGCCGCGCGTTGCTCAGCAGCCGCAGGCGGGCTGGCTGCCGTGGGTGTGAGCGACCTTGCGCAGTAACGTGCCTTCGGCCGCGCCGGAAGAAAGGTACAGCCGTTCGTCGTAGGCGCAGCTTTCGTCGGGAATTCCCAGCAGCAGATCGAGCTTGCCATCGCCGTCCATGTCGCCCGCCCAATAGACCACTGGCGTGGTTTCGCCGCCGTATTCGCCCGTTGCGCTGACTGCGAACAGGAACTGTTTGATGGTGCCGTCGGTGAGATGGTAACGTTTGCGTTCTTCCGCTGTCTTGACCCAGGAAAGCGTCAGCGGCTGGGGCCCCCACGGCATATTCCATTTGCCCAGCTTGCGCAGCTTCTCGAATTGCGGGCTGCCAAAGTACTGGGCGTCGTTCATGGCGTGCCAGGTGACGACTTTGCCGGGTTTGAGCGGCAGGTTGGCAAAGACGGCGCGCGGCTTGCCATCGATAAAGACGCTGTCCAGCTCCACCTCCGAATCCATGATGTCCTTGGCGGTATCGATGGAAATATCGACGGCGACCGGGCGCAATTCGCAGTCCAGCTTCTGGCAGAACAGGCCGAGCCAGGCCGCGTTGCGCGGCATGGAGTTCGGCATCAGCTGGCGCGAGCTGTCGATGATGACGGCGGTGTCGGCGGCGCAGGCGACACCGGCGGTGGCGAGCAGCAAGGCTGCGAGTGCGCGCCGCATCAGGCGTGGTACTCGATGATCAGGGGAGCGTGGTCGGAGAACTTCTCGTCCTTGTAGACCGACACGGTATGCGCCTTGGATGCGATGCCTGGGGTGGCGACGTGGTAGTCGATGCGCCAGCCCACGTTCTTGGCGTAGGCCTGGCCGCGGTTCGACCACCAGGTGTACTGCTCCGGGCGCTGGTCCAGGCCGCGGTGCACGTCCACGTAGCCGACTTCGTCGAACAGTCTGGTCATCCAGGCGCGTTCTTCCGGCAGGAATCCGGAGTTCTTCAGGTTGCCCTTCCAGTTTTTCAGGTCGATCTCTTTGTGGGCAATGTTCCAGTCGCCGCAGATGACGAACTCGCGGCCTTCGGCGCGCAGTTGCTGCAGGTGCGGCAGGAACAATTCCATGAAGCGGAATTTGGCGAGCTGGCGTTCTTCCGAGGAGGAGCCGGAAGGGCAGTACACGGAGATCACGGTCAGGTTGCCGAAATCGGCGCGCACGTAGCGGCCTTCGGCGTCGAATTCGGGGCTGCCAAAGCCGATCAGCACGCGGTCAGGCGCCACCTTGCTGTAGATGCCGGTGCCGGAATAGCCTTTCTTCTCCGCGTAGTGGAAGTGGCCGTGATAGCCGTGCGGATTGAGGAATTCCTCGGTCATGTCCGGTGCCTGCGCCTTCAGTTCCTGTACGCAGATGATGTCGGCGTCGATGGTCCCCATCCAGTTGAAAAAGCCCTTCTTGGCGGCGGAGCGGATACCGTTCAGGTTTGCGGAAATGATTTTTGGCATAGGTGTTCCGGTTAAAATATCGGCACTTTGAACAGAGATGGGTGCACTATGAGCAATTTGAGGCAAGAGTTTATCGCGTTTTCCGTACAGGCGGGAGTGCTGAAATTCGGCGAGTTTACGACCAAAGCAGGGCGCCAATCGCCCTATTTCTTCAACGCCGGCCTGTTCCATGATGGCGCGACGTTGGCCCGGCTTGCGGACTTTTATGCCCAGACCCTGCTGGACTCCGGTGTCGAATTCGACATGCTGTTTGGCCCGGCCTACAAGGGCATCACGCTGGCCTCCGCGACCTCGATGGCGCTGGCCGGCAAAGGCCGCAATACCTCCTTCGCCTACAACCGCAAGGAAGCCAAGGACCACGGCGAAGGCGGCACCCTGGTAGGCGCCAAGCTCGCTGGCAAAGTTGTCATTATTGACGACGTGATCTCGGCCGGCACTTCGGTGCGCGAATCGGTGGAAATGATCCGCAACGCCGGCGCCGAGCCTTGCGCCGTGCTGATCGCGCTGGACCGCATGGAACGCGGCGGCAAGGATGGCCAGATGTCCGAGCTGTCGGCAGTGCAGGAAGTGAGCAAGAACTACGGCATTCCGGTGATCTCGATCGGCAACCTGTCCGACCTGTTCACCTTCCTGTCGGCCGACCCGTCGCTTGCACGGTACAAGGACGCGGTGGCCGCTTACCGCAGCAAATACGGCGTGGAATAAGCCGCGCTGGCGCCGGCTGGGCGTTGTGCTAGACTGTGATTGCTTCCTTACAACATTAAAATCGAGGAAAGTAATGAACATCGCAACGCTCAAGGTGTACGGCGACGAATCCGCAGTTGCGGATGTGCGGGACGGGCTCCCCAGCGAGCCCGATAGCGACTGGAAGAAGGGCGACACCAGCCCGACCGGGCGCACCCGCCTTGATCACGGCTTCTACGCTTCGCTGGGCACGGCCCCCGATCCGGACGCCTTGATGCGCCAGGTAAGGGCCTACCTTCATGAGTGCCAGGCGCGCGGCATCACTTTCGATGTGGCGCCGATCCAGGCTGAATTGCGCCTTGCTTTCGCTCCTGCCGCGCCCAACCAGGGCGCATCCACCCTCGATTTCACGCTGGCCGATCTCTCGCTGTTGCTGGAGATGGGCATTGCGCTGAGCATTTCCTCGTGACCGCATGAACCGATTCTCCGAAGACCGCTTCGCCACTTTCAAGGGGCGCAATGGCGCCGAGCGCAAGATCCACATCTGGGAGCCTGAGAAGCCTGCGGCCGGTGTGCTGCTGGCCATCCATGGCGGGCTGGCCCATGCGGGCGACTATGTGACGCCGGCGCTGTATTTCAGGCAGCATCGCTTTGCTACGGTGGCGTTTGACCTGTGCGGACATGAGAATGCGCGCCGCGTGGACATTCCGGATTTCGGCGTTTTCCTTGAAGAGGTGGAGCTGTTCCTGCATTGGACCAAGCAGCACTTTCCGGGTGTGCCGGTGTTCATCATGGGGCATTCGATGGGGGCGCTGATTGCGACCCGCTTCGGGCTTGAGGTGCTCGAGCGCGATCCGCTGGTGAAGGGTTTTGTGTTGTCCTCGCCGTATTACGTGAATGCGATCAAGGTGCCGGTGGTGCTGGAGAAGTTGTCCGGCGTGCTGGCGGCGCTGGCGCCGACCATGAAGGTGCCGATGGCGTCGCTGACCGATGTGCTGACGCACGATCCCAAGATCACCGCGCGCCATCATGCCGACGAGGCTGACAATGTCCGAGCGAGTGAATGCACGGTGCGGTTTGGTGTTGCGCTGCAGGGCGCGCAAAAAGGGTTGGCGGAGAAGATGCCGACCTGGCGCTGGCCTTTATATGCGGTGGTCGCGGGGGATGATAAGCTGGCCGATCCGAAGGCTACTTTGGACCTGCTGGCGATGATCGATCCCAAGCTGCTGGAGTGCCATGTGCAGCATGAGAATTATCACGAGAACTTCAATGAGGTGAACCGTGAGGAGATCTTCGCGGATATATTGCGGTGGATGTGCGGGCGGCTCTCGAAACCGGTAAGCCAGGGTCAGGCACAAGTACCTGACCCAGTATGATCTCGCGGCGGCGCACAACCGCAACCCCAGTGCCTGGCACAGGCGGGTCTGACCCTATGGGTCAGACCCGGGTTTACCGGTTTTAAGCAGCCAGCTTCTTCTTCAGCAGTTCGGTCAACTGTGCCGGATTAGCCTTACCTTTCGAAGCCTTCATCGCCTGGCCGATCAGGGCGTTGATAGCCGCTTCCTTGCCGGCGCGGTACTGCTCAACAGACTTCTCGTTGTTGGCGATGACCTCGTTGACGATCGCTTCCAGTGCGCCAGTGTCGGAGATCTGGCCGCCACCTTTTTTCGCGATGATGGCATCGGCGATTTTCTCGTCATCGGATTTAGCTGCCCACATATCGGCAAACACTTCCTTCGCCATCTTGTTCGAGATGGTGCCGTCAGCGATGCGCTTCAGCATAAAGGCCAGTTGTGCGGCCGATACTGGCGATGCGGTGATTTCCACACCTTCGCGGTTCAGGGTCGACGACACGTCACCCATCAGCCAGTTGGCGGCGGCCTTGGCGTTTTCCTTGCCCGCTGCGGCAACCACGGCTTCGAAGTAGGTGGCCATGCCCTTGGAGGCGGTCAGGATCAGCGAATCGTATTCCGGCAGCTTGTATTCGTTGACGAAGCGCTCGCGCATCACAGCCGGCAGCTCCGGCATCGATGCCTTCACGCGCTCGATCCAATCGGCGCCGATGGTCAGCGGCGGCAGGTCCGGGTCAGGGAAGTAGCGGTAATCCTGCGCGTCTTCCTTCTCGCGCATCAGGCGGGTCTCCTTCTTGTCAGGATCGTACAGGCGGGTCGCCTGCACCACGCTGCCACCGTCTTCGAGCAGCTCGATCTGGCGCGCCACTTCGACATGCACGGCTTCCTCGATGAAGCGGAACGAATTAAGGTTTTTGAGCTCGCAGCGGGTGCCGAATTCCTTCTGGCCTTTCGGGCGCACCGACACGTTGATATCGCAGCGGAAGGAGCCTTCCTGCATATTACCGTCGCAAATGCCCAGCCACATCACCAGGCCGTGCAGGGCCTTGCAGTAGGCCACTGCCTCGGCGGCGCTGCGCATCTCAGGCTCGGACACGATTTCCAGCAGGGGCGTGCCGGCGCGGTTCAGGTCGATGCCAGACATGCCGTGGTAGTCCTCGTGCAGCGACTTGCCTGCGTCCTCCTCGAGGTGGGCGCGGGTCAGGTTCACGGTCTTGGTGACGAACTTGCCGTCCTTCTCGTAGCCGAAGGTCAGCTGGCCGCCTTGCACCACCGGATCTTCGAACTGCGAAATCTGGTAGCCCTTCGGCAGGTCGGGGTAGAAGTAGTTCTTGCGGGCGAAGATAGACTGTGGCGCGACCTTGCCGCCGACGGCCAGGCCGAAGCGGATCGCGCGGTCGACGGCAGCCTTGTTCATTACCGGAAGCACGCCCGGCAGCGCCAGGTCGACCGGGCTGGCCTGGGTGTTTGGTTCGGCGCCGAATCTGGTCGGCGAGCCGCTGAAAATTTTGGAGTCGGTAGTGAGCTGCACGTGGTTCTCAATACCAATGACGACTTCCCATTCCATAATGTTCTCACTTTGCAAATGTCCACCTTGGGGTCAGACCTCAAAGTGGACAGGGTAGTTCTCTGTCCACTTTGAGGCCTGACCCCAAGGTGGACATTTGCGGAACTGTCCCGGATTAAATTCCCGAAGGGCTGCGCTTGTGCCAGTCGGTCGCCTGCTGGAACTGGTGTGCCACATTCAGCAGCTTCGCCTCAGCGAAGTAGTTGCCGATGATTTGCAGGCCCACCGGGCGGTTGGCGTTCTTTTCGCCTTCGCCGAAACCGCAAGGGATGGACATGCCAGGCAAGCCGGCCAGGCTGGTGGACAGGGTGAAGATGTCGGCCAGGTAGTTCGCTACCGGATCATCTGCCTTCGAGCCCAGGTCCCAGGCCACGGTCGGCGCCACAGGGCCCATGATCACGTCGCACTGGCTGCCCAGCACATTGGCGAAATCCTGCGTGATCTTGCGGCGGATCTTCTGCGCTTTCAGGTAGTAGGCGTCGTAGTAGCCGTGGCACAGGATGTAGGTGCCGACCATGATGCGGCGCTGTACCTCAGGACCGAAGCCTTCGGCGCGGCTCTTCTTGTACATGTCTTGCAGGTCCTGGTAGCCCTCGGCGCGGTGGCCGTAGCGCACGCCGTCAAAGCGCGACAGGTTGGACGAAGCTTCGGCCGGGGCGATCATGTAGTAGGCGGGAATCGACAGCGCGGTGTTCGGCAGCGAGATGTCGACCAGGGTCGCGCCCAGTTCCACGAATTTGGCCAGTGCGGCGCGCACGGCTTTTTCCACGTCGGCAGCCAGGCCTTCGCCGAAGTATTCCTTTGGCACGCCGATGCGCAGGCCGGTCAGCGGCTTGTTCAGCTCGCGCGTGTAGTCTTCGGCTGCGTTGCCTTGTTCGGCGCTCAGGCTGGTCGAATCGCGTTCGTCGAAACCGGTCATGGTGGACAGCAGCAGTGCGCAGTCTTCCGCGGTTTGCGCCATCGGGCCAGCCTGGTCCAGCGAGGAGGCGAAGGCGATCATGCCGAAGCGCGAGGCGCGGCCGTAAGTTGGCTTGATGCCGGTGATGCCGCAGAAGGCAGCCGGCTGGCGGATCGAGCCGCCGGTGTCGGTGCCGGTCACGCCCGGGGCCAGGCGGGCGGCGACTGCCGCCGCCGAGCCGCCGGAGGAGCCGCCCGGAACGGCAGCCTTGTCCCATGGGTTTTTCACGGCGCCGAAAGCCGAGTTCTCGTTGGAGGAACCCATGGCGAATTCGTCGCAATTCAGCTTGCCCAGGGTGACCATGCCGGCGTCCAGCATCTTCTGCACCACGGTGGCGTCGAACGGGCTGACGTAGTTGGCCAGCATCTTCGAGCCGGCGGTCGAGCGCCAGCCCCTGGTCACGAAAATGTCCTTGTGCGCGATCGGCACCCCGGTCAGCGGGGTGGCGGTGCCGTTGGCGATGCGCTTGTCCGCTTCTTCGGCCTGGGCCAGCGTCAGCGCGCGGTCCACGTGCAGGAAGGCGTTCAGGTCGCTTTTCTCAATTCGGTCCAGGAAGTGGGTTGCCAGTTGGACGGCGCTGACTTCCTTTTTTTGCAGGAGCTCGGAGAGCTCTTTGATTGTTTTGGTGTGCATTCGTTTTCCTTTTTAAACCGGTAAACCGGTGTCCGACCCGCAGGGTCAGACACCTCGACACGCGGCAGCCGCGTAATGGTGTCAGACCCTGTGGGTCTGACACCGCTTTACCGGTCTTATTCGATCACCTTCGGCACCAGATACAGGCCATCTTCGGTCTTCGGCGCCACTTGCTGGTAGTCCTCGCGGCGATTGGGCTCGGTTGCCACGTCTTCGCGAAGGCGCAGCGCGACCTGCATGGCATTGGCCAGCGGGTGGGACAGCGGGGCAACGCCCTCGGTGTCGACGGCCTGCATCTGCTCGGCCAGCGCGAAAATGCCATTCAGCTTGTCCAGCATATTGGCCGAATGGGCTTCATCCATCTCCAACTGGGCCAGATTGGCGATGCGTTTAACGTCGTTCAGTGTCAGGGACATGGAAAATTGTCAGAATGTAATTTATTGGATCGGTTGCCTATTACCAGTTAAATCGCGGCGATCGCCGCATAAATCAACGGTTGCGTGCTCGCACAATAGAGTGGATTTAGGGCAAATAACCTGTAGATTATAAGGTACAATCGCGGGTTAATGCGCTGCTGGTGCTGAACACCCGCCTGGCCGCATTGGACCGGATACCTCATATAACGAATTTTGCGCATTGCGCCCTACAGGACACTCATGTTTGGTTTTTTACGTCGCTATATTTCGTCTGACCTGGCCATCGACCTGGGTACGGCGAACACCCTGATCTACGTACGCGGTTCCGGCATCGTGCTGGACGAGCCTTCGGTCGTGGCGATCCGCCAGGAAGGTGGCCCAAACGGCAAGAAAACGATCCAGGCCGTTGGTAAAGAAGCAAAACAGATGCTGGGCAAGGTACCTGGCAACATCGAGGCGATCCGCCCGATGAAGGACGGCGTGATTGCCGACTTCACCGTCACCGAGCAGATGCTGAAGCAGTTCATCCGCATGGTGCACGACTCCAAATTCTTCCGCCCGTCGCCGCGCATCATCATTTGCGTGCCCTGCGGCTCGACCCAGGTGGAGCGCCGTGCGATCCGTGAATCGGCGCTGGGCGCCGGTGCATCGCAGGTGTACCTGATCGAAGAACCAATGGCAGCGGCAATCGGCGCCGGCCTGCCGGTGTCCGACGCGACCGGCTCCATGGTGGTCGACATTGGCGGCGGCACCACCGAGGTCGGCATCATCTCGCTGGGCGGCATGGTGTACAAGGGCTCGGTGCGCGTGGGCGGCGACAAGTTCGACGAAGCGATCGTCAACTACATCCGCCGCAACTACGGCATGCTGATCGGCGAACAGACCGCGGAAGCGATCAAGAAGGCCATCGGCTCCGCTTTCCCGGGTTCCGAAGTCAAGGAAATGGAAGTCAAGGGCCGCAACCTGTCGGAAGGCATCCCGCGCTCCTTCACCATCTCGTCCAACGAGATCCTGGAAGCCCTGACCGACCCGCTGAACAATATCGTCTCCGCCGTCAAGAACGCGCTGGAACAGACCCCGCCGGAACTGGGCGCCGACATCGCCGAAAAAGGCATGATGCTGACCGGCGGCGGCGCGCTGCTGCGCGACCTGGACCGCCTGCTGATGGAAGAAACCGGCCTGCCGGTACTGGTGGCGGAAGACCCGCTGACCTGCGTGGTGCGCGGCTCCGGCCTGGCGCTGGAGCGCATGGACCAGCTGGGATCCATCTTCTCCTACGAGTAAGAGTGAGTAAAAAGGGCAGCGGAAGCTGCCCTTCTTAATTGGAAGACATGGAATACAGTCCACCGCCACTGTTCAAGCAAGGCGCGTCCGCCCGTTTCAAGATGATGGTGTTCGCGTGCATTTCGATTGCGCTGCTGCTGGCCGATTCGCGCGTGAATGCGCTGACGGCAGTCCGGCAGGGCGTCGGCTTTGTCCTCTATCCCTTGCAGAAGATCGCATTGCTGCCGCGCGATGCCGTTTACGGCATGGGCGACTACTTCTCCACGCTGTCGAAGCTGGAGAAACAGGTCAGTGTATTGCAGCAGCAGCAGATCGCCGCCTCGCAGGCCCTGCAGCAGGCGCAGCTCTACCAGGCCGAGAACAACCAGCTGCGCAAGCTGCTCGACGCGCAGCAGCGCGTGCCGGGCAAATCGCAGCTGGCTGAAATCCTTTACGAAGCGCGCGATGTGTTCACGCGCAAGGTGATCCTGAACCGCGGCACCCAGCATGGCGTGTCGGCCGGGCTGCCGGTGATCGACAACCAGGGCGTGGTGGGGCAGGTGACGCGGGTGTTCCCGTTCACTTCCGAAGTCACGCTGCTGACCGACAAGGAGCAGGCGATTCCGGTGCAGATCCTGCGCAATGGCCTGCGCTCGGTGGCGGTGGGCCGCGGCCAGTCGGGCAACCTGGACTTGCGCTTCATGGCGCCCACCGCCGACGTGGTGGTCGGGGACATCCTCATTACGTCCGGTATCGACGGCGTCTACCCGGCCGGACTGGCCGTGGCGCGGGTGGTGCAGGTGGAGAGCAATGCCAGCGGCGCCTTTGGCCGCGTGGTGTGCGCACCGCTGGCCGGGACCGAGCGCAATACCGCGCTGCTGATCCTGATGTCGCTGCCGGAACTGCCGCCGCGCCCGCCGGAGGAAGAGCCGGTCACCAAGCCATCGAAGAAGAAGGATAAGGAGAAGGAGAAGGCCCGGGCGGAACCCGCCGCAACGCCGGCTCCAGCTGCTGCGCAAGCACCGAAAGAGGCGACCCGATGAACCGTCCACAATACATCCTGCTGCCGGTCAGCCCGCTGTTCATTTTCTTCAGCCTGTTCTGCGCGGTGCTGCTCAATATGCTGCCCTGGGGCCGCTTCTTCGCGGCGCCGGACTTCGTGGCGCTGACCCTGGTGTTCTGGGGCGTGCACCAGCCGCGCAAGGTCGGCATCGGCACCGCGTTCTGCCTCGGCCTGCTGATGGACGTGCACGACGCTTCGCTGCTGGGCGAAAACGCGCTGGCCTATACCTTGCTGTCCTACTTCGCCATCATGCTGCATCGTCGCATACTGTGGTTCCGCGTGACGACGCAGATCCTGCACGTGCTGCCGCTGCTGCTGGTGGCGCAGACGGTGCAGATGGTGGTGCGCTTCATCGTTGCCGGCAAGTTCCCCGGCTGGTTCTTCTTCATCGAAAGCGTGGTGGCGGCGCTGTTGTGGCCACTGGCCACCATGCTGCTGCTCGCGCCGCAGCGCCGCGCAGTGGATAAAGACCATACCCGTCCGATCTGAGCATGACCGAGTTTAAGAATACAGAGCAAGACCTTCACCGCTTCCGGGTGCGGCTATCCGTATTAGGCGGCCTGGTGTTCGTCTGCTTCTCGCTGCTGCTGGCACGCTTCATCTGGCTGCAGGTCATCAAGCATAGCGACTATATCGCCAAGGCCGAGGACAACCGTATTGCGGTGGTGCCGATCGTGCCGAACCGCGGCCTGATCCTGGACCGCAACGGGGTGGTGCTGGCGCGTAATTACTCGGCCTTCACGCTGGAGATCACGCCGTCCAAGCTGCGCGTGCCGCTGGAAGAGATGATCGACGAACTGGCCAAGGTGGTCGAAGTGACGCCGAAGGACCGCCGCCGCTTCCGAAAGCTGCTGGAAGAATCGAAGAACTTCGCCAGCGTGCCGCTGCGCACCCGCCTGAGTGAGGAAGAAGTGGCCCGCTTCACGGCCAACCGTTTCCGTTATCCCGGCGTGGAGATCCAGGCGCGCCTGTTCCGCCAGTATCCGCTGGGCGAAGTCGCGTCCCACGTGGTGGGCTATATCGGCCGCATCAACCAGGCCGAATCGAAGGCGCTGGAGGGAACCGAGTACGCCGCCAATTACAACGGCACCGAGCATATCGGCAAGGAAGGCCTGGAAAAGAGCTACGAGCGCCAGCTGCACGGCGTCACCGGCTACGAGGAGGTGGAAGTGACGGCCGGCGGCCGTGCCATCCGCACCCTGTCGCGCACGCCGGCCACGGCGGGCTCCAACCTGATCCTGTCGATCGATATCGAGCTGCAGAAGATCGCCGAGGAGGCTTTCGGCCAGCGCCGCGGCGCCCTGGTGGCGATCGAGCCAAGCACCGGCGATGTGCTGGCCTTCGTGTCGCGCCCCGGCTACGACCCCAACCTGTTCGTGGACGGCATCGATTCGCAAAGCTGGAACGAGCTCAATACCTCGCTCGACCGGCCGCTGATGAACCGTCCGCTGTCGGGCACGTACGCTCCCGGCTCCACCTTCAAGCCGTTCATGGCCCTGGCCGCGCTGGAGACGGGCAAGCGCACCACCAGCCAGGCCATCGCCGACCCGGGCTACTTCTATCTCGGCACGCACAAGTTCCGCGACGACGTGGTGGGCGGGCATGGCATGGTCGACATGCGCAAGTCCATCATCGTGTCCTGCAACACCTACTATTACATCCTGGGCCGCGACATGGGGATCGACCTGATCCACGATTTCATGAAGCCCTTCGGTTTCGGCCAGTTGACCGGCATCGACCTGGAGAATGAAAAGAAGGGCGTGCTGCCCTCGCAGGAATGGAAACGCAGCCGCTACAAGAAGAACCCGCAGGCCGGCAAGTGGGTGGGCGGCGATACGATCTCGGTGTCCAACGGTTCCGGCTATAACAACTACACGCCGCTGCAGGTGGCGCACGCGGTGGCCAACCTGACCAACAACGGCGTTGTGATGAAGCCGCACCTGGTCAAGATCATCGAAGACGGCGGCACGCGCAAGCGCACGCTGACGGTGCCCAAGGAAAGCTACCGCATTCCGCTCAAGCAGGCGAACATCGACTTCATCAAGAATGCGATGGTGGGCGTGACCAGCGAAGGCGGCGGCACCGCCACGCGCGCCTTTGCCGGCGCCGAATATGCCGTAGGCGGCAAGACCGGTACGGCGCAGGTGGTGGCCATCAAGGCCAACGAGAAATACAACGCGGCGCGCCTGGACGAACGGCTGCGCGATAATGCATGGTTTACCGCCTTCGCCCCGGCCGAAAAACCGAAGATCGCGCTGGCGCTGATCGTGGAAAACGCCGGCTTTGGCGGCGCCGAGGCGGCCCCGATCGCGCGCAAGGTGCTCGACTACTGGCTGCTCGGCAAGCGGCCCAAGGAAAAAGACACGACGCCGGTGCCGAAAGAGGACGCGGTGACCGTTCCGGTGGAAGACCTGCCGGCGGCGGACGTGGATGCGGCTGCGGAGCGCCGCGCGCAGCAGCAACAGCTGCAAGGCGAGGCGGGCGGACAGGCGGCAGTTCCTGCGCCGCAGGCGCCTGTGCCGGCCCCGGCGGAGCAGAAGCCGCCGGCCGGCCCGCCGCGCAAGAGAGATTAAGGAGGCAGCATGCCTATCAATGAGAGGCGTTCACTTTGGCGGCGCATGCGCCCCTACGTTACGGTGTTCGACGGTCCGCTGATGACGGTGATCGTGCTGTTGCTGGCGACCAGTCTGGTCGCACTGTATTCGGCCAGTATCGGCATTCCCGGCAAGATCGAAGACCAGTTGCGCAACATCACCATGTCCTTCCTGGTGATGTGGTTCGTGGCGAATATCTCGCCGCAGAACATGATGCGCATTGCGCTGCCGGTCTATGTGGTGACGGTGTCGCTGCTGGTGGCGGTGGCGCTGTTCGGCACCATCAAGCTGGGCGCCCGGCGCTGGCTCAACCTCGGTTTCGCGCAGATCCAGCCTTCGGAATTCGCCAAGATCGCGGTGCCGCTGATGCTGGCCTGGTATTTCCAGCAGCGCCACGGGCATTTGCGCTGGCATGCCTATGCGCTGGGCGCGCTGCTGTTGCTGGTGCCGGTGTTCCTGATCGCACGCCAGCCCGACCTGGGCACGGCCTTGCTGGTGGTGGCGGCCGGCGCCTGCGTGATCTTCCTGGCCGGCCTGGCATGGAAGGCAATTGTTGCGCTGGCCGTCATGGGCGCGGCCTGCCTGCCGGTGGCATGGTCGATGATGCACGACTACCAGCGCGAACGGGTCATGACGCTGATCGACCCGACTTCCGATCCGCTGGGCAAAGGCTTCCACATCCTGCAGTCGACCATTGCGATCGGCTCCGGCGGCCTGACCGGCAAAGGCTGGACGCAGGGCACCCAGGCGCACCTGGAGTTCATCCCCGAGCGCACCACCGACTTCATTTTCGCCGTGTATTCGGAGGAGTTCGGACTGATCGGCAACCTGTTCCTGATGTTCCTTTACCTGCTGCTGATCGGCCGCGGGCTAATGATCGCGTCGGGCGCGCCGAACCTGTTCACGCGCCTGCTGGCGGGCGCAATCACGATGATTTTCTTTACCTATGCCTTCGTCAACATGGGCATGGTGAGCGGTATCCTTCCGGTAGTGGGCGTGCCACTGCCGTTCATGAGCTATGGCGGCACTGCGCTGCTGACACTCGGATTGGCATCGGGCATCCTGATGTCGATCCAGCGACATAGAAAGCTGGTGCAAACTTGAAGAAGCACGCAATTCGACTCTTGCCGCTTGCGGCAGCCGCACTGCTGGCCGCTTGCGGTACCACGCAGACCGAATCCCCCTCGCGCAAACCGCCTGCGCCGGTAACGGCCAAGCCGCAGCCGGGCATTCCGGTGCTGCCGGCAGCCGGCTCCGGACGCGGCGGCTATTACCAGGACGATGGCCCGGGCGCCAATCCGCCGGCAGGCCTGCTCGAGACGCCGGATGCGGAAGTGCGCAACGATCCGCTGGTGAAGTACTCCAACCGTCCGTATGTTGTGTTCGGCAAGACCTACAAGCCGCTCCCGCTTGGTACCGAATACAGGCAGCGCGGGCAGGGCACCTGGTACGGCAAGAAGTTCCATGGGCAGCGCACCTCGTCCGGCGAGATCTACGATATGTACAAGATGACGGCGGCGCACCCGACGCTGCCGATTCCTTCCTATGCGCGCGTGACCAATATTGCGAACGGCAAGTCCGTCGTCGTGCGCATCAATGACCGCGGTCCGTTCCATTCGAAGCGCATCATCGACGTTTCATACACGGCGGCGCTGAAGCTTGGCCTGCTGGTCAATGGCACCACCCAGCTTGAGGTGGAGCACCTGCCGCCGGCCGAAATCGAGCGCATGATCGCGGCCCGCAAAGCCGGGGACAGCGCGCCAGAGGTGGCATCCGTGGCGCCGCCCCAGGCTCCGCAAAGCATGCCGAAGGCTGCGCCCATGCTGGCATCCTCCGATGGCAGCGAGGCCAGGCCGGTCTTGCTGGGCGGGGCGGGCGAGCAGGGCTTCTACCTGCAACTGGGTTCCTATGCGCGGGCCGATGGCGCGGATGGCCTGCGCAAGCGCCTGGAGGCGAGCGACACCGGCCTGAAACTGGACGTGGAGCAGGCGGGAAAGTTCTATCGCCTGTTTGCCGGCCCTTATGCCAGCCGTGAAGACGCCCTGGCGGCCGGCAAAGCGCTGCCCCCAAGCCTGAAGCTACGGCCTATCGTTATCGAGCGCTAGAGCAGGAACGGGTTTCCTGTTCCGGGAACCTGGCTGCGACCTTGGCGATGCGCGCCTTGGCGTCTTCGCTGATGCCGCGGAACTGGAAATACACCTGCTTGCTGCTGGTGTAGCGCGGTGTCACACGGGCAGTTTGCACGCCTTGCTTGACCAGGGCAGCCAGTTGCGCCTGCGCGGCCGCTTCGGTGCGGAACACGCCCAGCGAAATCCCCCATTTCAGCGGCGAGCTGTCGTTCAGGATGAAGAAATTGGTGACACCTAGCTCGCGCAATTCGTCGGCCTTCTTTTCCGCGGCGGCGCGGCTCGCTTGCGGCGGGATGTGCACGATGTAGCTCGAGACTTCCTGCTCGGACACGTTGCGGCGCTGCTGGCGGTCGCCCAGTTCCAGCGGCGCCAGGCGGTTTTCAAACTTGCGCGCGTCGTCCAGCACGAAGTTGCCCACTTCCAGGCAGGCGACGGTGGCTGGCTCGTCGCGCGTCACGGGCTCCGGCGGCGGCGGGGCGACTGCCGCGACGGCACTCTCGGCCTCGGTGGCGCTGATCAAGTGGAGCTTGTCGGCGTTCTGCTGCTTCTGCAGGCGACCGGGTTCGTGCTCGTTGCCGCTGAACTGGCCGAGGTAGCCTTGGCCGTACGCATACAGCGCGGCGTTGGCGACTAGCAGCAAGGCAAATATCAGTTTCAGCACGGGCACTCCATACGGTCAGGCGCTGCGCAGGGCAGCGTGCAGTCCTATCATCACGATGTTCTCGACATGGCGGTGCGGCACGGGGACCGCAGGCGCGACATACGGCGCGGCGCCGCCGGAAATAATACATTCTACGGCCTGGTGCAGCTCAAATGCGCGTTCAATCGCACCGGCCTGTGCGGCCAGGCAGCCGGACAGGATGGCGTCGTCGGTGTTGTCGGCAAAGCCTTCGGGCAGTTTGCCTGGTTTGATCTGTGGCAGCTGGGCGGTGTTTTTGGCCAGCGAGGTGGCCATCAGGCCCAGGCCAGGCAGGATCATGCCGCCCAGGAACGTGCCGTCCGCCGTGAGCGCGTCGATGGTGGTCGCGGTGCCGCAGTTGGCCACCACGACCGCCTTGCCAGGGCACAGTGCATGGGCGCCGATGGCGGCGGCAAAACGGTCGCAGCCCAGTTGAGCAGGATTGCGGTAGGCATTGCGCACGCCCGCGCGCTCAGGGCGGGAGGCGAACCATTCGATGGCTTGCGGCGGGACCCCTAACTGCGGTGCTGCCAGCCAGCTTGCCAGCATGTCGCGCACGGCCTGGCCGGCGACGTTGGCGACCAGCACCCGGCCAATGCCGGGCGCGCGGCCCGCACCGGCGGGCGGCAGGCCGGCGTTCACCGGCGCCGCCGCAGCGAGGGCGGCGGCCAGGGCAAGCGGGAAGCCGGCGGCGTCCGCGTGCATGTGCGCCCCTTGTGCCAGCCAGTCGCCAGGCGCTGCACCGGGCGCGGCGAGCGCCCACTTGATGCGGGTATTGCCGGCGTCGATCAGCAGGTCGTAAGTCATTGCGCGAGCCTCAGCGAAACATCGCCCGAGAGCACGGCGACGCGGCCGCAAGGGGTGTCGAGCAGCAGGCGGCCCTGGTCATCCACGCCGGCAGCCAGGCCTTCCTGCTGGACTTCGCCCTGGTCGAGCAGGCGCACCGGCTGCCCGCGCCAGGCCTGCAGCGCGTTCCAGCGCTCGGTGAATGCGGCAAAGCCGGTATCGTCGAATTCGGCCAGCACCGCGCACAAGCGGCTGAGCAATTGCGCCAGCAGGGCATTGCGGTCCATCTGCGCCAGCCACGGCGCGCAGGAGACTTCGCGGCCGATGGCCGCTTCCATTTCGTCCGGCATCAGCAGGTTCATGCCGCAGCCGATGACGGCCCAGATGGTGCCGTCCGGCGCCGCCTGGGTTTCAACCAGGATGCCGGCCAGCTTGGCGCCATCCTTCAGCATATCGTTCGGCCACTTGAGCTGGACCGGCACGCCCAGCCCGTTGACGGTTTCGGCCAGCGCCACGCCGACGGCCAGCGGCAGGCCCACCATGCGGTGCAGCGGCGCGCGGAACGGCCAGGCGACCGAGAAAGTCAGCGATGCGCCAGGCGCGGAGAGCCAGCTGCGGCCGGCGCGGCCGCGGCCGGCGGTCTGGCGTTCGGCCACGCGCAGCACGGGGCCGCGCAGGGGCTCGGGCGCCTGGGCCGGGGCAGGCACGCGCGCCAGCAAGTCGGCATTGGTGGAACCGGTTTCGCCCACCACTTCAATGGCGACGTGCGATGCGCTGTCGGCAACCAGCGCGCGGATTGCCGCTGCGGCGAGAGGGGTTGCGTTCATATTGAGCCCTTGCGCGCCTTGTGCGGCGCCTTGGCGAAAGCCCGGTCGAACAGCCAGTCCGGCAGCGCACGCAGCAAGCGTGCAATCATGCTTGCACCGAATGGGATGACGCGGTAGCTGTCGCCCCGCGCGATGCTGCGCGCTGCTGCAGCCGCGAAGTCGGCAGGCTGCATCAGGAACGGCATCGGGTATTTGTTCTGCTGCGTCATAGGCGTATCGATATAGCCCGGCGCAATGGTGACCACCTTGATCCCGCTGCCGCGCAATTCAACCCGCAGCGCTTCGCAATACACCCGCACCGCAGCCTTGGAGGCGCTGTAGGCGCCCCCGCCCGGCAGGCCGCGCACGCCGGCAACGCTGCCGATGCCGACCAGGCGCGCCGGCGATCCCTGCGCGCGCATCGCTGCAATGAAAGGAGAGAACGTCGCCACGGTGGCCGTAACGTTGGTGGCGACGATCGATTCGAAAACCGGCAAGTCTTCCGGCAGTTCGGTGATGGTGCCGTGCGAAATTCCCGCGCTGGCGATGACGATATCGCAGCCGCCGGCATGGGCGAGGAATGCTTCGGCAGCGCTGCGCAGCGCCGCATGGTCGGTTACGTCGGCCGCATAGCAGCGGTGGCGTTCCGGATTGGGCAGCTTGGCGGCAAGCGCCTGCAGCGCGCTCGCGCGGCGTCCCAGCAGGCCGATGGTGCAGCCTTGGGCGGCGTAATGCGCCGCCAGTGCTGCGCCGATGCCGCTGGAGGCGCCGGTGATGAAAACGCGCTTCAAGGCTTTACTTCTTCTCCGCCTTCGCCTTGGATACCAGGAAGTCCAGCACAGTCAGTGCGTTGGCGTGCTGCTGGGCCTCGTTCGGTACCGGCTTGATGTTCTTGTTTGCCTCGGCAGGGGAGGTCATGTACTTGCCATCGACCACGATCATTGGCCAGTAATCGACGCGGTAATCGCCCATCATGCGCTCGGTACGGCGCACTTTGGCCGAGACGCCGAAGCTGTTATACGCTTCCGTGAATTTGGTCCTGTCGATGCCGTTGCTGGCAGCCCAGTCGATCACCGCAGCATCGTTGCGCAGGGAATTTCCCTGCTCGTGCATGGCGTTGAACACTTTCGTGTGGTTCTGTTCGAGCAGGCCCATGGCTTCCAGCGCGTAGTACAGCTTCTGCTGCGGCAGAACGGACGGGCCGCGGCTCACGTGCACGCGTTTGAAGGCCACGTTGTCGCCCTGTTTCTTGACCCAGGCCGCCATGGCCGGTTCGAGTGCGTTGCAGTGGGGGCAGTAATAGGCGAAGAATTCAATGACTTCAACCTTCTTGCCGGTATCGACCGTTTGGGGTTCGGGCAGCACCACGTAATCGGTACCGGCAAGCGGGGCGGCCGGCGAAGCAACGGCGCCAAAGGCTAAGCCGCACAGGACCACGGCCAGGATCTGCTTGAACAGTTTCATCGCTCAGGTTTCCCTTATTTTTGATTACGGACGACGGCAACATCGATGCCGTTTTCAGACAGTTTGGCGCGCACCTTGTTCATGGCTTCCACCTGGGTGAAAGGACCCATGCGCACGCGGTGCAGGACCCCGGCATCGGTGGCACGGTCGGAAACCGTGGCCTCGAAGCCCAGCAGGGCCAGCTTGGCGCGGGTGTTCTCGGCGTCGCCGGCTTCGCGGAAGGCGCCAGCCTGCAGGTAGTACACGAACTTGTCTTCGCCTGGCAGGGCAGGCGCCGGGGCCGCTGCCTGTGCCGGCGGCGCTGCGCTGTTGACCGGCGGCGGGGCTGCAGGCGAGGTGGCTGCTGGCGCAGGCGCCGGGGCGGGAGCGGCAGGAGCCTTGGCCGGGGCCTGGCCCTGCGCCTGGATGTTGTCCACTACCTTTTGCAGTTCGTCGGCCGGCGCTTTTTTCGGCGCTTCGCGCTCGAACTCGCTGTTGGCCTTCTTCACGGCGTCCTTGCTGCCGTACATCGGCTTGTTCGGATCGGCGATCTGGCCGGATGCCTCATCCGTCGGCTTGCCGTTTTTCGCCCCCTTGTCGGTAAACGGCGACTGGCCCTTGGTGATGCTCAGTGCCACGACGACGGCGATGACCAGGCCGATGACCAGGCCGATGATGAAGCCAACTAAGGTATTACCTTCTTGCTGACGCGGAGAGAAGCGCAGGGAACGAAAAGCCATGTGGACCTTACATTTGGTTAGGAGCGGAAACGCCAATCAGTGCCAGACCATTGCGCAGCACCTGGCGGGTGGCAACCATCAGGGCCACGCGGGCCAGCTTGGTTGCTTCGTCTTCCACCAGCACTTTTTCGGCGAAGTAGAACGAGTGCAGGGCGGCAGCGAGGTCGCGCAGGTAGAACGCTACCTGGTGCGGGCCCAACTCTGCCTGGGCGCGCGCCAGCACCTCGGGGTACTGGGCCAGTGCGGCCAGCAGGGTTGCTTCGGTCGGCGCAGTCAGCGGCGACAGGTCGACGTTGGCCACGGAGGCTTGGTCGCCGCCCCAGTTTTCCAGCATGCGGCAGATACGCGCATGGGCGTATTGCACGTAGTAGACCGGGTTCTCGTCGGAAGTCTTCAGCGCGACGTCGACGTCGAACACGAATTCGGTGTCGGCTTTACGCGAGATCAGGAAGAAGCGCACGGCATCGCGGCCCTTGGTGATATCGCCGCCGCCGGACCATTCGATCAGGTCGCGCACGGTCACGTAGGAGCCGGCGCGCTTGGAGATTTTCACCTCGGCACCGTCCTTCATCACGGTGACCATCTTGTGCAGCACGTAGTCAGGGAAGCCTTGCGGGATGCCCAGGCCTACCGCCTGCAGGCCGGCGCGCACGCGGGCGATGGTGCCGTGGTGGTCGGAGCCCTGCACGTTGATGGCCTGGGTGAAGCCGCGCTGGAACTTGACGATGTGGTAGGCGACGTCCGGCACGAAATAGGTGTAGCCGCCGTCGGTCTTGCGCATCACGCGGTCCTTGTCGTCGCCGTAGTCGGTGGTGCGCAGCCACAGCGCGCCGCCGTCTTCGTAAGTGTGGCCGTTGGCGACCAGGGCTTCAACAGCCTTTTCCACCTTGCCGTCGGAGTACAGCGACGATTCCAGGTAGTAGTTGTCGAACTTCACGCCGAAGGCTTGCAGGTCGATGTCCTGCTCGTTGCGCAGGTAGGTGACCGCAAAGGCGCGGATGTTTTCGATGTCTTCCACGTCGCCCGAGCCGGTCACCGGCTGGCCGTCGGAGGCGGAAACGGTCTTTTTTGCCAGGAAGTCGGCGGCGATGTCGGCGATATAGTCGCCGTTGTATGCCGATTCAGGCCATGCCGCGTCGCCCGGCTTGAAGCCCTTGGCGCGGCACTGGACCGAAGTGGCCAGGGTCTGGATCTGCACGCCGGCGTCGTTGTAATAGAACTCGCGGGTGACCTTGGCGCCTTGCGCTTCAAACAGCGAGGACAGGGCGTCGCCCAGGGCCGCCTGGCGGCCGTGGCCCACGTGCAGCGGGCCGGTCGGGTTGGCGGAGACGAATTCGATGATGACGTTCTTGCCTGCCAGCGCTTCGCTCTGGCCGAAGGCTGCGCCTTGCTGCAGCACGGTTTTGACCACGGACTGCTTGGCGGCGTCGGTCACGCGCAGGTTGATGAAGCCTGGGCCGGCGATTTCGGCCGAAGCGACCAACTGTTTGCCGGCCGCGTCTTCCTGCAGCGCGGTGACGATCTTTTGCGCCAGTTCGCGCGGGTTCATCTTGAGCTGCTTGGCCAACTGCATGGCGATATTGCAGGCGACATCGCCGTGCGAAGCGTCGCGCGGGCGCTCCAGTACCACGTTGGCTGTAACGTCGGAACCTTCCAGGATCGGCGCGAGGGCGGCCTGGAACAGGGAAATGATCTCTTGCTTTTGTTGGGCGAGCATGTGAATAGCCGGGAACGTCTGAAAGAGGGACATTATACTTGTTTGCAAGAACGGGTAAATCCGGGGGAAACAAGGGGTTACGAGCCTTATCCCGGGTACAATCCTGGTTTTCACAGATTTACCGCGATGAATACGGCCTCCCGGGCCGTGCCGCCGGCTGGCGGGCGCGATGACAGGATTGCAATGACTAAGAAAGAGCGCCCAACCTTATCCCTCAAACCACAGGCAAAACCGGCTGCGCCGGCGGCCAAGGCGCCTCGCGCGCAGGGGGATGGCGGACAGCGCTCCGCTGGATCGGACCGCCCTCGCGCCGCCGGTTCGCGCCCAGCCGGCCAATCCCGTGCTGAATCCGCCCCACGCGCCAACGCGCCGCGCCCGGGCGGCGCGGGCGCCCAGCGCCCCTTCGGCCCGCGTCCGGACCGCGAAACCCGCGGCGAAGGACGCGACGACCGCGGCCAGCGCAGCTCAGCCCCGCGTGCCGGCGGCGAAAACCGCAGCGAAGGACGTGGCCAGGGAACCCAGCGCGGCTTCGGTCCTCGTCCGGAGCGCGAAAACCGTGGCGAAGGACGCGACGACGGCCAGCGCGGTTTCGGCCGGCGCGAAGGCGCCGACTTCCGCAACGATTCGCGTGCCGAGGGCAACCAGCGCGGTTTCGCCCGTGCCGGGGGCGGGGCGGGCGCTGATTCCGGCTCGCCCTGGGCGGCCCGCAAGCCTGCGGCCCGCGGCGCCGACACGCAGGCGCCGCACACCCCCAGTAAGCCAGCCATCCGCGAAAGCCACCACCGCGACCTGAAGCCGCGCGTACAGACCGACTTCCAGTCCGAACTGAAACAGGATTCGCTGGCCTTCGCGATCCTGGGCGCCGCAACGGCCGCAGTGCAAGTGCAGCAGGGCACGGCATTGCCCCAGGCGCTGGCAGCGGTATTTGCAAGCAATAACGCCAGCCCGCAAGCCCGCGGCGCAATTCAGGACATCGCCTACCGCGCCATGCGCCAGCTGGCCCTGAGTGAAATCCTGATCGGCCTGATGGCGCCGAAAGCCCCCGATCCGCTGGTCCAGGCCCTGCTTTCCGTCGCCCTGCCGCTGATGCACCCGGCCGACGGCAGCCCGGCCCCGTACGAAGCCTTCACGGTTGTCGACCAGGCCGTTACGGCCGCCGGCTCCCATCCGGACACCGCGCGCGCGAAAAACATGGTCAACGCCCTGTTGCGCCGCTTCCTGCGCGAGAAGGAGGAGCTGCTGGAAGAAGCCCTGCAGCAGCCGGAAGCCAAATATAACTACCCGCAATGGTGGATCGACGCGGTCATTACCGCCTACCCGAAAAACTGGGAACAGGTGCTGGCCGCCGGTAACAAGGCCCCGCCGCTGACGCTGCGCGTGAACGCCCGCCGCACCACGCTGACAGAGTACCTGTCGCGCCTGGCGGCGGAAGGCATCGAAGCTACGCCGGTCGGCGACTTCGCCGTGCGCCTGGGCAGACCGGTGCCGGTGCACCAGATCCCGGGCTTCGACCAGGGCGACGTTTCGGTGCAGGACGCCGGTGCCCAACTGGCCGCGCCATTGCTGGATGTGCAACCCGGCATGCGCGTGCTGGACGCCTGCGCGGCCCCGGGCGGCAAGACTTGCCACATCCTCGAACTGGCTGATGTCAATTTGACAGCATTGGACGCCGATCCGAAGCGCCTGCAGCGCGTGCAGGAGAACCTCGACCGCCTGCAACTGGCAGCGCAACTGCAGCCGGCCGAGGCCCAGACCGACGCCTGGTGGGATGGCCGGCAGTTCGACCGCATCCTGGCCGACGTGCCGTGCACCGCCTCCGGCATCGTGCGCCGCCACCCGGATATCCGCTGGTTGCGCCGCAAGAGCGACACCCGTCAACTTGCAACACTTTCGTCGCAAATTCTCGACAACCTTTGGAAAATGCTCGCCCCCAATGGTAAATTGCTGTTCGTGACATGTTCGTTGTGGCCGCAGGAGTCCGAGGCGCAGGCGGCCGCTTTCGCGGTGCGCAACCGCGCCACACGCCTCGATGCGCCCGGCCAGTTGCTGCCCCTGGGCGGCGCCGAGCAGGATCACGATGGTTTGTTCTACGCATTGTTCCAGAAAGATGCGTAACCTTTTAACGAGCACCAGGCAAGTGATCCAAAGATTTCTTCGACTCCTTTGCTGGCAGTTGCTGTTGACGCTTGCGTGTGCGTTACCGCACGCTGCCCACGCCTCCGATGAGACGGTGGAGATCACGCGCGCCTATATCGAGGCGGCGGAAGAGGGCTATCGCCTGCGTGCCGACTATGCCTTCGAGTTGAGCCACGGCCTGGAAGACGCCGTGCAATCGGGCGTATCGCTGCACTTCACCACCGAAATCAGCTTCACCCGCCCGCGCTGGTACTGGTTCGACGAGAAAGCCGTCACCGCCAAGCGCACCCACAAGCTGTGGTACGACGTGCTGACGCGCCAGTACCACGTCAAGATCATCGGCTCCGTCGCCCAGCCATTCCAGTCGCTGGACGAGGCCCTGTTTTTCATCCGCCGGCCTACCCGCTGGGTAGTCGCTCCGCGCGGCGCCCTGAAGGTGGGCGAAACGTATAACGTGACCCTGCGCATGGGCATGGACAAGGATTACCTGCCCAAGCCGATCCAGGTCAACGCCTTCAACAACAGCGAGTGGCGACTCTCGTCCAACAAGAAAACCTTCCAATACAGGGCTGAGTAAGTGACATCGGCCCTCAGGTATTTGTTCGTCGTCGCGGGAGCGATCTGCAGCATATTGCTGTTCCTGCTCGCATCTGCCTCCGACAACTCCGGCTTCTTTGACCGTTATTACGGCTGGCTGCTGGGCCTGAACGCCTCCGTCGCGGTGGCGCTGGTGCTGCTGGTCGGCGTATCCCTGTTCCGCCTCTATTCGCGCTACAAGAGCGGCAAGTTCGGCTCGCGCCTGATGACCAGGCTGGTGGTGCTGTTTGCCGCCATCGGGGTATTGCCCGGGCTGGTGATCTTCCTGGTATCGGTGCAGTTCGTGTCGCACTCCATCGATTCCTGGTTCAACGTGCGCGTGGAAGAAGCGCTGGACGCGGGCCTGGACCTGGGCCGCTCCGCCCTGGACGAATCGCTGGCCGAACTGGAGGCGCAGGCGCGCGGCACTGTGCGCCAACTGGCCGAAGACCCGTTCCACGCGGCGCCGGCCACGCTGGCGCGCTTCGTGCGCCGCCACCCCGGCACCCAGAGCGCCATCATTGTCGACGCCGACGGCGGCCTGATCGTGTCCGCCATGGGCGAGCGCCGCATCAACCTGTCGGCCGACCTGCCGAGCGCGCTCATGCTGAACAAGGCCAAGGAAGAGCCGTCCTATGCCGCCTATGAAGGCGGCGGCGAACTGCGCGACGACCGCATCGGCGCGCCCCAGCCGGCGCCGCTGGACGCCAACAGCGTGCTGCGCCTGCGCGTGCTGATGGCCATTCCCGATCCGGTGCAGCCGTCCGGCGCCCACCTGGCGCCGCGCTACCTGCAGATCATCCAGGCGGTACCGCAGAAGCTGGCCAGCAACGGCGAAATGCTGCGTACCGCCTTCTCCGAGTACAAAGAGCGCTTCGTCGCCCGTGTCGGCCTGCGCAAGATGTATATCGAGACGCTGACCCTGACGCTGCTGCTGGCGGTGTTCGGCGCCATCGCCGCCGCCTTCCTGATCGCGAACGACCTGGCGCAGCCATTGCTGCTGCTGGCCGAAGGCACTCGCGCCGTGGCCGAGGGCGACCTGTCGCCGCGACCGATCGTGGCCAGCTCGGACGAACTGGGCACGCTGACCCAGTCCTTCAACACCATGACGCGCCAATTGTCCGAAGCGCGCAGCGCCGTCGAACGCAACCGGATCGCGCTGCAGAACGCCAAGGCCCACCTGGAATCGGTGCTGGCCAATATGTCGGCAGGGGTGATGGTGCTGGACTCCGAGTTCCGCCTGGTCACCTGCAACGATTCGGTCGAACGCATCCTGCAGCATGCAGGCGTGACCCTGATCGGCCAGCCGCTGGCCGAGGTCGACGGCATGCAGGAATTCGCCGCCGCCATCATCAACGCCTTCTCGGCGCAGTCGGCGCAGACCGCCGCCGGGCGCAACCTGCAGCGCCTGCACTGGCAGCGCCAGATCGAGATCCCGCGCCCGCCCGGCAGCGCTGAAGAACATGAACTGATCCTGCTGACGCGCGGCTCGCGCCTGCCGCTGGAAACCGGCAGCGGCTATATCGTCGTGTTCGACGATATCACCGACGTGATCTCGGCACAGCGCTCGATCGCCTGGGGCGAAGTGGCGCGCCGCCTGGCGCACGAAATCAAGAATCCGCTGACGCCTATCCAGTTGTCGGCCGAACGCCTGCAGATGAAGCTGGAATCGAAGCTGGCGGGCCCCGATGTGGAGTTGCTCAACAAAGCCTCCACCACCATCGTCAACCAGGTCGCAGCCATGAAACGCATGGTCGACGACTTCCGCGATTACGCCCGCACTCCGCCTGCCGTGCTGGAGCCGCTCGACCTGAATACCCTGGTCGAAGACATCCTGCACCTGTACGTGAGCGGCGAGGGCAACGACATCATCCACGCCAACCTGGCGCCGGCCCTGCCCATGATCCTGGGCGACGACACACAGTTGCGCCAGGTGATCCACAACCTGCTGCAAAATGCGCAGGACGCGCTGCAGGAGCATCCACCTGCGGACGCCGCGCCGCGCATCGACGTGGTCACGGAGGGCATCATCTACCAGAGTGCGGACGGCGGCACGCGTATTGCAGTGCGCCTCTCAATCTCGGACAATGGCCCCGGCTTCATGCCGAAGATCCTGGCCAACGCCTTCGAACCATACGTGACGTCGAAGGCCAAGGGCACCGGTTTGGGGCTGGCGATGGTGAAAAAAATTATCGAGGAACACGGCGGGCGGATCGATATCCAGAACCGTGACGATAGTAGTGGTGCGTCGGTGCTGATTTTGCTGTTAAAGTTGGCGTCGGTGTAGTTGGCATAATATTGTTGGACTAATAAAATCATTGTCGCGCCGACAGGTATAGAATGCCTGCGTAGAGAGCGATAAAAATGAGGGAAGGGGCAAGGGATACATGGCAAACATTCTCGTAGTTGATGATGAAATGGGCATTCGGGAGCTGCTCTCGGAAATCCTGGGCGACGAAGGTCATGCGGTCACGCTGGCGGAGAACGCCCAGCAGGCGCGCCAGGCCCGCGCTGCCGGGGCGCCCGACCTGGTCTTGCTCGACATCTGGATGCCGGACACGGATGGCGTCACGCTGCTCAAGGAGTGGCAGCGCGATGGCTTGCTGACCATGCCGGTCATCATGATGTCCGGTCACGCGACCATTGATACCGCGGTGGAGGCAACACGCATCGGCGCCATGAACTTCCTGGAAAAGCCGATTGCGATGCAAAAGCTGCTCAAGGCCGTGCAGGCTGGCCTGAGCCGGGCGCAGGAAGCCGTGCGGGCGCCGGTCATGGCGAGCCGCCCGGTGATGCCGGCGCCCGTCGAGGAAACCAGCTTTGGCCAGGCGCAGGTGACGCAGCAGCCGGTGACCCACAATATGGGCATGGCGCGTGCCGTCAATGGCGACAACCCGATCTTCAACCTGTCGTTCGACCTGCCGCTGCGCGAAGCACGCGACGCCTTCGAACGCATGTACTTCGAACACCACCTGGGCCGCGAAGGCGGCAGCATGACCCGCGTGGCCGAGAAGACCGGGCTGGAACGTACCCACCTGTACCGCAAGCTGAAGCAACTGGGCGTCGAGCCCGGCAAGCTGTCCAAAAAGAACCAGGCTTGATTCCGACGACCCTCGTCACAGGCCCGACGGCCGCAGCGCGTGAGAACGCGATTGCGGCCGTTTTGTTGCCTGGCACACCAACGGCCATCCTCCTCGAAGGTTTGGCCGACGGTAATTCTCCTTTGGTGTATGATGAAAGTGACCCGACGGTATGGCAGCCGCAGGTACACCGTATTGCCCCCGGCTGCCTATGCTGCGCCGGTAATCTTGTCTTACGTGTTACATTGAATCGACTCTTGCGCCGTCCCCCGGCGCAGCTCTTTATCAGCCTGGCTGATGCCACCCATGTGGACAGCCTGCGCGCCATGCTTGTCACGGCCCCTTACGACGCCTTGCTGCGCCTGGAGCCGGTACTGAACGCTTGAAAATGGCCAGGACAGCCCCATCTCGGTTTGGAAACGAAACGTGAAGGAAGCCATATGAACCTCATTTACAACAGCGAGCAATACAGTGTTGTCGAATTTGGCGCGGACCGCAGCCTGGAAGCCTTGCGCTTCGGCGGCTACGAGATCGTGGATAAAGGCGGCAAGCGCGAAATCTTCATTGCCGGGGTCATGGCGCAGAACTTCCGCCGCGACGTTAACGAATTGATTGCCAGTGAGCCCACGATGGAGGAGATCGATGATTTCCTGGGCAATTATGAAGCACTGATGAGCCAACCAGTGCTGCTGCATTAAGTTCTTTGCATCCTTCCGTGGAGCGTTCCCTTGCTCCGCCATGGGCAGCCATGCCAGCGCTGCCCGTTTCCCCTGCCCCGCCGGTGATAGAATTTGGCAGAACGCTAATGCGAGTCGCCATTGGATCCGACCGAACACAGGAATCGATCTTCCAGCCACGACGACGCGGCCCCTGGCTGGGACGCTACGCGCCAGACCATGTGCTCGCGTAAAAAACATTAAAACTATGGATAATTTCGACAAGCTGCACCAGACAGAGCACATGCTCAAATGGCTCGATGACGAACCCTATGAGTCCATCCGCAGCGAAGTGGAAGACATGTTGCAGCAACAGGTTGCGGGGTCAGCGCTCAACTCCTTCCGTGTTGTGTCCGATCCGCAGTGGCTTACCGGTGCGCGCAAACCCGAGGACGGTGGTAGCAAGGTGATCCTGGTCAGGGTAGGTGTTGCCTTTGAATTTGAGCTATCAGTTGATGGCAATGGCCGGACGCATGAGCTCAATGGCGTATTCACCTGGGCCGGCTTCAGCCTCGATGATCCGGCCAACAGGCGCCGGCAAGTCTGGCTGGATATTGACGGAGACCTTGAGACGTTCGGCTCCGAGGGCGAGCTTGTTACGCGCATCTATTCTGCATAAACTCGCAAGAGTCCTGGTCGGGAGGTCAAATGCCAGTTATAGGCTTTGGTCATTACAATCTACGCGCGTCGCGCGCATTGCTCGATGAGCTGCGTGATTTCTATTGCGACGTGGTCGGGTTGACTGTCGGCGATCGGCCGCCCTTTCGCAGCTTTGGCTATTGGCTCTACGCAGGTGAGAACGCAGTGCTGCACCTGTCCGAGGCAGGACCGGAGGAAGATCGGCCAGCGCAACCAGCAGGAACGTTTGACCATGCAGCCTTTCGCTGTACGGACCGCGCGGCGTATGAACGCAAGCTCACCTCGCAAGGTATCCAGTACCGCGTCGCCATTGTTCCGGCAACGCAGCAGCTTCAGATTTTTCTCACCGACCCAGCGGGGAACGGTGTCGAAATGAATTTCGCCAATCAGGAAACCTGATCTTCTCGTCGAAATGGCCAACAACCCGGAAATCATTCTAATTGGCGCGGCTGCTCCGGCTCCGTCGCCGTCGAGGCGGTGCTTACGCTGCTGGCATTCCGTTCCAGTTGATCGAGGGAGAAACCTGGTCGTCCGAGGCCGCCCGCGAAAGCGTGGGCGGGAAAAATGGGATGAGGCAAATTCCCCCCCCTGGTTTTGCCGGACGGGGACGTCAGGAGGGTAAGGAGGAACGATGAAGCGAACCTGGACTATCATCGGCGCAAGGGCGCGCAGCCTCGTGGAAAAGCTTGAGGAAGAGCCAGGTGTGAACCCCGGCACCGGCACCAGGGAGTTCGCGCTTCGCGACCCGGATGGCAACTACGTCATGGTGAGCGCATGGGACTGAAAACAAGGCTGACAGAAAAGCTCGGGATCGAGCATCCGATTCTTCTTGCGCCGATGGGCGTCATGGCCGGCGGCAGGCTTGCGGCTGCGGTGAGCGAGGCCGGCGGCTTGGGCATCATCGGCGCCGGCTACGGCGATGCCGAGTGGATCGAAAAACAGTTCGCTGCGGCGGGCCAGGCACGCGTTGGCTGTGGCTTTATTACCTGGTCGATGGCGCGTGATCCACGGCTGCTCGAGCAGGTGCTTGCCAAACGGCCGGCCGCGTTGATGCTTTCCTTCGGCGAGCTGGAGCCGCATGCGTCGGTCATCAAGGCGCAAGGCATTCCGCTGATCTGCCAGGTGCAGGGCATGCAGTACCTGCGCGAAGCAGTCGATGCCGGTGCCGATATCATCGTCGCCGAAGGTTGCGAGGCAGGCGGCCATAGCGGCCATCGCGGCCTGTTCACGCTGGTGCCGGAAGCGGCCGATTACCTGGCGAAGCATGCACCCGGTACCGTGCTGGTTGCGGCTGGCGGAGTGGGCGACGGCCGCGGGCTTGCGGCGGCACTGATGCTGGGCGCGGACGGCGTGCTGGTCGGAACACGCTTTATCGCGGCGGCCGAATCGGAAGCGCCGGAAGGCTTCCGGCAAGCGATCATCAACGCCGACGGCGACGCCACCGTGAAATCCAATTCCGTCGACGTGGTGCGCAAGCGCTATTGGCCGAACGCCGAATTCGTCGTGCGGGTGCTGAAGAACGACTTTGTCGCCGCTTGGCATGGGCGAGAGAACGAACTGGAAAAGTCGATCGAAGTCGAATACGAGCGTTTCTGGAACGCGTTCAAGGCGGGTGACGCGGATAACTGCGGAGTGCTGATGGGGGAGGTCTCAGGCATCATCCAGGATGCGCCGCCGGCTGCAGAGATTATTAATAATATGGTTCAGCAGGCTGTCCTCTTACTGGATAGGAGTACTGCTGGCTACTATTTTGTTGGCCGCTAATCAATGTTTTTGTTTAAGTGCACATCGGAAGTTCAAAAAGCTCTTCGAGCAAATGCCGAGCAACTAATCGATGTCGAAGATAGCGATCTCCCGCTCGGTCACTGGTATGTCAACCAGTTCGTTGCGGATCGACGGAAGTTATTCATTTTCATGAGCGAATCGACATTGCTTTCATTCGTCCTGCATAAGGGGAAGAAACCAATTGCGCGCGATTCGCTGCAGGACGCTTTTCAATCGGGTCTTGAGCATTTGCTTGCAATGCGCGGCTTTCCAATGGAAGTTGTCGATAAGGCGCTCGCACGCTACAGTCATGGGGTAATCGCAAAGACCGATAGCCGTAGTAGCTTGGGCTCCATGAATGACTTGGTTCACATCTATCGGCGCATGATTGAGTACGATGGATGGCAGGGCGATGCGGGCTTGACCAGGATTATGATGAAGGTCAACGATATGCCGCAGCGAAGATTGGACTGGTCGGTTTCATGGCGCGCCGTCCAAACCATACTCGCGCATTGCGACGCGGAGGTAAGATGAAGACCAGTAACGACAAGATTGATGACGCCGTGCTGGCGCTGCTCCAGCTTGGGCTCCATGAAGGAAACCGCAGCTAGAAGACCTTTGACTGGGAAGTATTCGCGGAATCCTAGGCCATTGCTTCGCCCCGGCAACCTGTTAAAGTTGAGGGATGTGCCAATTACTAGCAATGAATTGCAATGTCCCGACGGACATTGTGTTCAGTTTTACCGGCTTTGCCCTGCGCGGCGGGCAGACCGATACCCACCATGACGGCTGGGGCATCGCCTTTTTCGAAGGCGCCGGCGTGCGCCATTTCGTTGACCACCAGGCCGCGATCCATTCGCCGATTGCGGAACTGATCAAAAATTATCCGATCAAGTCGAAGAACGTGATCGCGCATATCCGCAAGGCTACGCAAGGCGAGGTCATGTTGGAGAACTGCCATCCCTTTGTGCGCGAGTTGTGGGGCCGCTACTGGGTGTTCGCCCACAACGGTGACCTGAAGGAATTCACTCCAGTACTGCACGGTCCTTTCCGCCCGGTCGGCACTACCGACAGCGAACGGGCCTTTTGCCTGATCCTGCAAGAGTTGAGCGAGCGATTCGGCGATACCTGCCCGCCGCTGCCGATGCTGCGTGCGCAGATCGAGAGGACTGTGCGCGGCATTGCTGCCCATGGCACTTTCAACATGATGCTTTCCGACGGCCGCGCGATGTTCGCGCATTGCTCGACCCACCTGCATTACATCGTGCGACAGTACCCTTTCGATACGGCCAAGCTGTCGGACGAAGATGTGAGTGTGGACTTTTCGCAGGTCACCACGCCGAACGACCGGGTGGCGGTGATCGTCACCCAGCCACTAACTACTAATGAGCAATGGACCGCCTTCATGCCGGGCGAGATGAAATGCTTTGTGGATGGCCTGCCGCAGAAGCGGGACTTCGAGAAAATTTAACAGACACCGGCAGGATTTGATGCCAAAATGGCAGGACACGTCAGGAATTTCCCTATGATCGACCTTTCCAGCAACGATGCGGCCTCCCAGAGCCTGAAAGTTCGCGAATTTTATCTGGGCCGGCAGCCGATCTTGGACCGGAACCAGGCCCTGTTCGGTTACGAGTTGCTTTTTCGCAACGCTCCGGTTGGGCCAGCCAATATCAATACGTCAGCCCTGTCCGCCACTGCCGCGGTCATCGCGCACGCCGCACAGCTGGGCATGGAACGCACAATTGGCGACGCCATCGGCTTTGTCAACGTCGATGCGGACGCGATCCTGAGCGATATCTTCGGCTTCCTGCCGCGCGAAAAACTGGTGCTGGAAGTTAGCGCTGCCAATTCCCTGGCGCCTGCCGTGCTGTCGCGCATGTCGGAGCTGGTCGGCCAGGGTTTCCGTTTCTCTCTGGACGACATCAATCCCGATTCGCCGCAGTTGCCGGCGCTGATGCCCATGGTGGAGTACGTCAAGCTGTCGATGCGCGATACGCCGCTCGATGGCCTGGCCAGGCTGGCGCCGCGCATCAAGCAGGATGGCAAGAAGCTGGTGGCCTGCAAGGTCGAAAGCCGCGACGAATTCAAGAATTGCCTGGACCTGGGTTGCGATTACTTCCAGGGGTATTACTTCGCCAAGCCGGTGATCATGAGCGGCAAGAAGCTGTCGCCGTCGCAAATGGCGGTGATGGAACTGATGACGCTCGTGACCTCGGAAGCGGACAACGCCGAGATCGAACGTGCCATCAAGAAGGATGTGTCGCTGGCGCTGAACCTGCTGCGCCTGGTGAACACGCCGGCCGTGGGCGCGCGCCAGCGCATCGATTCGCTGAGCCAGGCAGTGCATATCCTGGGCCGCCGCCAGCTTCAGCGCTGGCTGCAGATCATGCTGTATGCCGAGCCGGGCAAGCGTGGTCATTCAATGACGCCTTTGCTGATGCTGGCCACCACACGCGGCCGCCTGCTGGAGCTGCTGGCCACGAAATTGCGTCCGGCGCACCGCCACGTGGCCGATATCGCATTTACCGTCGGCATCATGTCGCTGATGGATACGCTGTTCGGCATTCCGATGCAGGAAATCCTGGCCCAGATCCCGTTGGGCGATGAAGTCGGCGAAGCCTTGATGTTCCGCGGCGGCTTCTTCGGCGACCTGCTCAAGCTGGCCGAGTGCATCGAACGGCTGGAAGACATGGACACGCGCATCCTGCCGGCGCTGGCCGACCTTGCCATTTCGACCGAGGAACTGGTGGAGCTGGAAATGTCGGCATTCGAATGGAGTGACAACGTGGTGCGATACGCCCTGTAGAGATGTACGCACCGATAACGGCGCCGCAAAAGCGGCGCCGTTTTTTTTACTGGAGGACGAAGCGTGTTAAGTGTCAGCGGGTTGAGCAAGTCTTTCGGCGAGCGGCGTGCGGTCGATGGCGTTTCGTTCCAGGTGCAGCGCGGGCAGACCGTGGGATTATTGGGGCCGAATGGTGCTGGAAAGTCGACAACGGTCAGCATGATTTGCGGCTTGATCCGGGCGGATGCGGGCAGCGTCATCCTGGATGGCGAGCCGGTGCGGCAGGGCGCCAGCGCGGCCAAACGGAAACTGGGCCTGGTGCCGCAAGACCTGGCCTTGTATGAAGAACTGCCGGCGATTGAAAACCTCAAGCTGTTCGGCGCGCTGTACGGCATGAAAGGCGCGGCCTTGGCCATGCGCGCGGAGGAAGTGCTGGCGCTGGTGGGCCTGTCCGACCGGGCGAAAGAGAAACCTTCCACTTTCTCGGGCGGCATGAAGCGCCGGCTGAATATCGCCGCGGCGCTCCTGCATGATCCCCAACTGCTGGTCCTGGACGAGCCGACAGTGGGCGTTGACCCGCAAAGCCGCAACGCCATCTTCGATACGCTGGAAGCATTGAAGGCGCAGGGGCGCGCCCTGATCTATACCAGCCACTATATGGAAGAAGTTGAACGGCTGGCGGACCATATCGTGATTATTGATCACGGCAAGGTGCTGGCGGATGCGCCGCCGGCGGAGCTGTACCGCCGCCTGCCCGCGCAGGCTGCCTTGCAGGTGGAACTGGCGGGGACCGATATCCTGCCGGCGGAAATGCTGGTCGCTTCGCTCGCTGGCCTGCCGGGTGTGGCGGGCGTGCGCCGAGATGGCGTATCGCTGGACATCAGGCTGCACGGCGCGGCACACGCTGCGCCCGTCCTGCGCTGGCTCGACGAGCAGGGGCACACATTGGCCCACTTCGCCACCGCCCGCACCAAGCTGGAAGATATCTTCCTTTCCCTGACCGGCCGTACCTTGCGCGACTAAGGAAACCCAATGACAGCGATTATTGCACTGATCCGCAAGGACCTGATCCTGTACCTGAACGACAAGCGCGCGTTGATGCTTAACCTGCTGATGCCGATCGTGCTGGCGGCGTTCTTTGGCTCGCTGTTCGGCGGCGCCGGCAGCAGCAATACCAGCAAGATCGAGATCGGGCTGGTGCAGCAGGACAGCAGCGCGATCGGCCGCAAGGTCGGCGATGCCTTGAAGGCCGATGCCAATTTGGCGGTCGTGGAACTAAGCCTGCAGGAAGCGCAGGAAAAGGTCCGGGCAGGCAAACTCATGGTGGCCGTGGTCATCCCGCCAGGTTTTGGCGATGCGGCCGGCAAGTCGTTGTTCGAACCTGGCAGTAAGCCGGAGCTGCCGGTTTACTACGATCCTTCGCAGTCGACCGTGCTGGCGATGGTGAAGGGCTTGCTGACGCAGCATGTCATGCAGGGCGTGACGGGCGAGGTGATGGGCGGCGGGGCTTCGGGCGCCAAGTTCACTGACGACAGCCTGAAAAAACTGGAGGATTCCCCTGCCAGCGAGGATAAGGAGACTTTGGTCGGCTTGCTTGGCAGCTTGAAGAAGTTCCAGGAACACGAGGCTGCGAAGCCGTCGAAAGAGTCGAGCGGTGGCGTTGGCATGAGCGTGCCGTTCACCACCAAGGATGAAGCCCTCAGCTCGGGGCCGAAGTACAACGGCTATGCGCATTCGTTTGCGGGCATGGGCGTCCAGTTCATCCTGTTCATGGGGATCGACCTGGGCATCGGCATTTTGCTGGCGCGCCGCATGGGGATCTGGAGTCGCTTGCTGGCGGCGCCGATTACGATGTCGCAGCTGCTGCTGTCGCGTGCACTGTCCGGCGCGATGATCGCGGCGGGGCTGATGGTGGCGATTTTCTTTGCTGCGATGCTGATGTTTAAGGTGGAAATCACCAATGTAGCGGGTTTCGTATTGGTCGTGGTGGCGTTTGCGCTGATGACAGCCTCGTTCGGCTTGCTGATCGCGGCGTTTGGGAAGACGCCGGATGCGGCGCGGGGGCTGGCGGTGTTTGCTACCTTGATTCTGGTGATGCTGGGCGGGGCTTGGGTGCCGACCTTTGTTTTCCCGGCGTGGATGCAGCAGCTGACCGTCGTGGTGCCGACGCGCTGGGCGGTGGATGGACTGGATGCCATGACCTGGCGGGGCTTGGGGATGGATGTGGCGCTGCAGACTGCCGGTGCGCAGCTTGCCTTTGCTTTGGTGTTTGGAGCGCTGGCGATCTGGCGCTTCCGCGCCCAAACCCGGTAAAGCAGGATCTGCCCCAGAAGCAGCAGCCCAGTGATTTGCGCCCAATGGGTTGGATACTTGGGGCATACTAGGCTGGTAGACTAGACTCACCTGGCACTGTCAGTGCTTATACTGCTGCTCCGGGTGTTTTCGGCCATAAGTGGCCTTTGCCAACAACGTTAATCGGATGAGGTATGAGTCTTGAGCAGATGACTGCTGAACAAATGGATGCGTATGAGCGCCTGTGGACCCGCATGATGCTTGTGTCCGGAGCGTCGCTGATAGTCGCGCTTATCCTGGTGTACGTCTACTGGGGCGACATGACAAACATGCTTGCTTGTGGCACTGTTTCAGTCGCGTCTATAGTCGCTCTATCAATTGCGGCCACCAAGCTGCGTGAGCTCGAACGTGGATTGACTGAATCAGATCGCGAAGGACGCAGCGACATGCACTCGGCACTACAGGGGTTGGATGATTAATGTCAGTAACGGCCAAGGGAGCGGACGAGCGGTCGGCCACTATTTCATTGCGCGATGTCGAAACTCCCTTTTTTTGAACGATTCTTTGGCGTTACCCGGACTGACAAGAAGTTGAACTCTCAGGAGGCTCGACGCCTCGTCGACCTTGTCGTTCAGGCACAAAATCTCGATGCCGCCATTGCCGCAGCAGAAACGGCGTTTTCATTTTTGCTTGGTCAATTACACATTCTTGGCGATAGCGCGAATGGCTACCCGAGAAACCCCATTGACGCCCATGTTTGGGCCGAAGGATACAGCCTAGCGAATGCATGCGATTGCTTTGCAGATGCGGTCGCCCGTTGGGATCAGCGACGGGGTGAGGAGCAGGCGACACGTCTCGCCGCTACGATGGCCTTGCAAATTGTGGCTCACTACCCCGAAAAAATATTTGGCGGTCCGGCAAGCAAGAGGAATCGCTCACGCGGCAGGAGATTCTGGCCTCTACTATATTTTCGATGCCATTGACGACGAACTTCGTCTTGCTGAAACTCAGACGTATGGGACGATTGCCGCATGCAGAGACGACTTCGACAAGGCGTTGAATGATCATGGAATGCCCCCGTTCTCTCTTCGTGAGATTTAGTGGAGGTCCGTTCACGGGCGAAAGCTGGCCCCGACTGGCAGCCGTCGTCGCGCCACGCCTGAGCTTTGGCATTTAAAGGTTCGGCGCCAGCCAGCGCTCAAGCTGGTCCTTGGCCACGCCACGGCGAGCCGCCATATCGACTACCTGGTCCTCATTGATTTTCCCGACGGTGAAGTACTTCGACTCCGGGTGCGCAAAGTAGAAGCCAGACACCGCAGCGCCCGGGAACATCGCAAACGATTCGGTCAGCTCCATCCCGATCTCATTCGCATTCAGCACACGGAACACATCCGCCTTCACAGTATGTTCAGGGCAGGCCGGGTAGCCCGGCGCCGGGCGAATACCCTTGTACTCTTCCTTGATCAGTTGCTCGTTGCTCAGGACCTCGTCGGCAGCATAGCCCCACAGGTCCTTGCGCACACGCTCGTGCAGGTATTCCGCGAACGCCTCCGCCAGGCGGTCCGCCAGCGCCTTCAGCATGATCGACGAATAATCGTCATGCGCATCTTCAAAGCGCTTCTCATACTTCTCGATGCCCAGGCCCGCAGTCACCGCAAACATGCCGATGTAATCCTGCTTGCCCGAATCCTTCGGTGCGATAAAGTCCGACAGGCACTGGTTCGGACGCTGCACGCCATCGATCACCGGCTTCAGGCCCTGCTGGCGCAGGCCGTAGTAAGTGAACGCCACTTCCGAGCGCGACTCGTCGGTGTAGATTTCGATGTCGTCTTCGTTGACCGTATTTGCAGGCAGCAGCGCGATCACGCCGTTGGCAGTCAGCCAGCGGCCTTCGATGATCTTCTTCAGCAGCGCCTTGCCTTCCTCGAACACCTTGGAAGCTGCCTCGCCAACTACTTCATCGGTCAGGATGGCAGGGAAGGGGCCGGCCAGGTCCCAGGTCTGGAAGAACGGGCCCCAGTCGATGTACTCGGCAATCGCCGCCAGGTCGACATTCTTGAACACGCGGCGGCCGACGAATTTCGGGCGCACCGGTGCAAATTCAAGCTTGGCCTTGTTGACGCGTGCCGCTTCCAGCGACACGGTCGGCAGCGCCTTCTTGTTGGCGTGCTGTTCGCGGATGCGGGCATAGTCGTGGTCCAGCTCTTCTACGAACTTGCCGCGCTGCTCGTCGGTCAGCAGCGACTGCGCCACCGAAACTGAACGCGAAGCATCCGGCACGTACACCACCGGACCCTCGTAGTTGTGGGCGATTTTCACGGCGGTGTGAGCGCGGCTGGTGGTGGCGCCGCCGATCAGCAGCGGGATCTTCAGCATGCGGAAGTGCTCGTCGCGCTGCATCTCTTTCGCGACGTGGGCCATTTCTTCCAATGATGGCGTGATCAGGCCGGACAGGCCGATGATGTCCGCGTTCTCGGCCTTGGCTTTTGCCAGGATCTCGGAAGCAGGCACCATCACGCCCATGTTCACCACTTCAAAGTTGTTGCACTGCAGGACAACGGACACGATGTTCTTGCCGATATCGTGCACATCGCCCTTCACGGTCGCGATCACGATCTTGCCTTTCGGCTTGGCGACGATGCCGGTGCGGGCTTCTTCCGCTTTCTTCTCTTCCTCGATGTAAGGAATCAGGTGGGCCACGGCCTGCTTCATCACGCGTGCAGACTTGACCACCTGCGGCAGGAACATCTTGCCCTGGCCGAACAGGTCGCCAACGATGTTCATGCCGTCCATCAGCGGGCCTTCGATCACATTGATCGGACGGCCGCCGGAGTTGAACACCTGCTGGCGCATTTCTTCCGTGTCTTCAGTGATGAACTGGGTGATGCCATGCACCAGCGCGTGCGCCAAGCGCTTCTCGACCGGCGCGTTGCGCCATTCCAGGTTGGCCGCTTCCTGCTTGGCGCCGCCTTTCAGCGTCGCAGCGAACTCGATCATGCGCTCAGTGGCGTCTTCGCGGCGGTTCAGCACCACGTCTTCGACGCGCTCGCGCAGTTCGGCCGGCAGGTCGTCGTAGACGCCGATCATGCCGGCGTTGACGATGCCCATGGTCATGCCGGCCTTGATGGCGTGGTAAAGGAATACGGTGTGGATCGCTTCACGCGCCGGGTCGTTGCCACGGAAGGAGAACGACACGTTCGACACGCCGCCGGAAATCTTCGCGTGCGGCAGGTTGTTCTTGATCCAGCGCGTTGCTTCGATGAAGTCCACCGCGTAGTTGTTGTGCTCTTCGATGCCCGTGGCTACCGCGAAGATGTTCGGGTCGAAGATGATGTCTTCCGGTGGGAAGCCGACCTTCTCGGTCAGCACCTTGTAGGCGCGGGCGCAGATCTCGATCTTGCGTGCGTAGGTGTCGGCCTGGCCGGTCTCGTCGAAGGCCATCACGATCACGGCGGCGCCGTAGCGGCGGCACAATTTCGCCTGGCGGACAAATTCCTCCTCGCCTTCCTTGAGCGAGATCGAATTTACCACGGCCTTGCCCTGCACGCACTTCAGGCCTGCTTCAATGACCGACCACTTGGAGGAGTCGATCATGATCGGTACGCGCGAGATGTCCGGTTCGGAAGCGATCAGGTTCAGGAAGCGGGTCATGGCGGCCTGGGAATCGAGCATCGCCTCGTCCATGTTGATGTCGATGACCTGGGCGCCGTTTTCCACCTGCTGGCGAGCGACGGACAGCGCCTCGTCGTACTGTTCGTTCAGGATCATGCGCGCGAAGGCCTTGGAGCCGGTCACGTTGGTGCGCTCGCCGACGTTGACGAACAGGGAGTCGTCGTCGATGGTGAACGGCTCCAGGCCGGACAGGCGCTGCGCCACCGGCACATGCGGCAGCTTGCGCGGCGTGGCGCTCGACAGCAGCCTGGCAACAGCGGCAATATGGTCGGGCGTGGTGCCGCAGCAGCCGCCGGCTACGTTGATGAAGCCGGCATCGGCGAACTCGCGCAGCAGGCGCGAAGTGTCTTCCGGCAGTTCGTCAAAGCCGGTGTCGCTCATCGGGTTGGGCAGCCCGGCGTTCGGGTAGATGCAGACGAAGGTATCGGCGATCTGCGACAGCTCTTCGGCGTATGGGCGCATCAGTGTCGCGCCCAGCGCGCAGTTCAGGCCAATGGTCAGCGGCCTGGCGTGGCGCACCGAGTTCCAGAAAGCCGGCACGGTCTGGCCGGACAGGATGCGGCCGGAGGCGTCGGTCACGGTACCGGAAATCATCAGCGGCAGGCGCTCGATTTCAGGACGCTCGTCGAAGTATTGGTCGATCGCGAACAGTGCCGCCTTGCAGTTCAGGGTGTCGAAGATGGTCTCAACCAGCAGCACGTCGGCGCCGCCATCGACCAGGCCGCGCACCTGCTCATAGTAGGCGGCGACCAGTTGGTCGAAGGTCACGTTGCGCGCCGCAGGATCGTTCACGTCGGGCGAAATCGAAGCGGTCTTCGGCGTCGGGCCGAGGGCGCCGCAGACAAAGCGCGGCTTGTCGGCGGTGGAGTACTTGGCAGTGGCAGCTTTGGCCAGCCTGGCCGCTTCCACGTTCATTTCATAGGCCAGGTGAGCCATGAAATAGTCGTCCTGCGCGATGGAAGTGGCGCCGAAGGTATTGGTTTCGATCAGGTCGGCGCCCGCAGCCAGGTAACGCTCGTGGATTTCCTGAATGACGTGGGGCTGGGTCAGCGTCAGCAGCTCGTTATTGCCTTTGACGAACAGCTCGCGATGGCCACTTCCTTCCGGCGCAGCGAAATCGGCGAAACGCTCGCCGCGATATGCTTTTTCGTCCAGCTTGTATTGCTGGATGATGGTGCCCATCGCGCCATCCAGGAACATGATGCGCTGCGCAAGGATCTCGCGCAGCTGGGCTTCGGTCTTGGAGGTTGGACGGGTCGTGTTGGTCATTTTGGGATCGCGGATTGGGCAACGTGAACCTGAAATTATACGGCAAAGCAGCATTTCTCCCCGGCCACCACCTGCGCCGGCCGATACATATTCGGCATTTGCTTATTCGGAATGTCCACTTTGGTTCCTGACCCCAAAGTGGACATTTGTGCTGGAAATGAACAAATCATGTGTTGCCAGAGTGCTACCAATGCGCCGGCCATCCGCCTAAGATGGCTTCATCAACCAACCAACTTGAAGGAGCCTCAAATGCCCATCCTGAATATCACCGTCAGCGCCACTGCGGAGCAAGTGCCAGCTAAAAAAGTCACCAGTATCCTGATGAAGCACACCAGCGAGATCCTGCATAAGGCACCGGCGCTGACTGCCATCGCGGTGCACTACACGCCGCGCGAACATTGGTTTGTCGGCGGCGAGTCGCTGGTGGAGTTGGGCAAGTCGAGCTTTTTCTTCGATATCAAGGTGACCGACGAGACCAATACCGCCAACGAGAAGGCCGCCTATATCGCCGCGGTATACCGGGACTTGCAGGCGCTGCTCGGCGAGCTGCACGAGGTGAGCTATATCCACATCGACGATGCGCGCCCGGCAGCCTGGGGCTGGGGCGGCCTTACGCAGCAGTTCCGCGCAGTTCAGAAGATGTTGATGTAAACGCTGGCCGCATAGTCGACAAAGGCGCGCACTTTGGGCGACAGGTGGCGGTTCTGCGGGTAGAGCGCGTACAGCTCGCGCGGCCTGGGCGTGTAGCCGGGCAGGACTTCCACCAGCGCGCCGCGTTCCAGCTCTTCGCGCACGATGAAGGCGGCGGCGTTGGCAATGCCGACGCCGGCCACCGCCGCTGCGCGCAGTGCGACATTGGTGTTGGCCTGCAGCGTGCCGCGCACGGAGACGGAATGTTCCGAACCGTCTTTTGCAAGCAGCAGCCATTCGTTGGCGCGCGCCGCTGCTGAGTAGACCAGGCAGTTGTGCCGTGCCAGGTCGTCCGGCACGGCAGGTGCGCCGTGCGCGCGCAGGTAATCGGGACTGGCTACCAGCAGCACTTTGCTGGTGGCGAGGCGGCGCGCCACCAGCGTCGAATCCGGCAGTTCGCGCGCCAGGCGCAGCGCGACATCGAACCCGTCCTCGATCAGGTCTACCATGCGGTCGTTGCAGACCAGGTCGAGCTGCAGCCTGGGGTAGCGGGCCATGAAGCCGGGCAGCCATTGCGCCACCTCGATGGTGCCGAACGCCATCGGTGCGTTGATGCGCAGGGTGCCGGTCGGTTCGGCCTGGTGGCGGCCGGCGTTGCGGTCGGCGTCGTCCAGCAGGTCGAGCACTTCACAGGTGGATTCGTAGTAATCGCGGCCGGCGTCGGTCAGGGCGAAGCGGCGCGTGGTGCGGTTCAGGAGCTGGGCGCCGAGGTGTTCCTCAAGCTGGCGCACCTGGCGCGAAACGATGGTGTGGGAAATGCCAAGGGCATCGGCGGCAGCCGTAAAGCTGCCCAGTTCAACAACGCGGCGGAGCGCACGCAGCGCCGCGAGTTGATCCATTTACTGGAAGCGCTGCCCGTCGAGCGGGAAGCCTTTGATGAATTCAGCGGCCGGCAAGCGCTTGCCGCCCGGTTTTTGCAACTGCGTCAGCCGCAGCGTCCCTTCGCCGCATGCGACCACGATGCCATGCTGGGCGTCGGCTGCAATCACCTGCCCCGGGGCGGCGCTGCTGTCTTCGTCCAGCGCTTCCGCGCCCCACAGCTTGATCACCGTGCCATTGACTTCGCCATGGGCGCCGGGGAAGGGGTTGAAGGCGCGGATCTTGCGGCCGATTTCGCGCGCGGGCTGGGTAAAGTCGAGCGCCGCTTCTTCTTTCAGGATCTTGTTGGCGTAAGTGACGCCTTGCTCCGGCTGGGGCACGGCTTCCATGACGCCCTGTTCCATCTTGCGCAGTACCTTGACCATCATCTGGGCGCCCATGGCCGCCAGCTTGTCGTGCAGGGTGGCGGTGGTGTCCTGCGGGGTGATCGGGGTGCGCTCGATCAGCAGCATCGGGCCGGTGTCCAGGCCTTCTTCCATTTGCATGATGGTGACGCCGGTCTCCGCATCGCCCGCTTCGATCGCGCGGTGGATCGGCGCGGCGCCGCGCCAGCGCGGCAGCAGGGAACCGTGGATGTTCAGGCAAGGCTTGATGTCGAGGGTGGAGCGCGGCAGGATCAGCCCATAGGCGGCCACCACCATCACATCGTAGTCGGTAGCCAGCAGGCGTTCATGGGCGGCTTTGGCTTCCGCCGCGCGCTGCGGATCTTTCGCATCCATGCGCAGCGACAATGGTTGCAGCACTTCGATGCCATGCCTGACTGCGTATTGCTTGACTGCCGACGGCTGCAGCTGCATGCCGCGGCCGGCCGGCCGGTCGGGCTGGGTCAGCACCAGGGGAATCTCGAAACCTGCTTCGTGCAGGGCCTGGAGGGCTACGGCCGCAAATTCAGGCGTGCCCGCGAAGATCACTTTCATGCTCCCCCCGCTGCTGTCAGTAACGGCGACCCGAGGCGCGCAGCGCTTCTTCGCGCTGCATGCCACGCTCTTCTTTTTGCAGTTTGGTCTTGATACGATTGCGTTTCAAGGGGGACAGGTATTCGACGAATACCTTGCCTTTCAGGTGATCCATCTCGTGCTGGATGCAGACCGCCAGCAGGCCGTCGGCTTCCACTTCGAAAGCTTCGCCTTTGACGTTGAAGGCGCGCACCTTCACTGCGGAAGGGCGTTCCACGCCGTCATAGATGCCGGGCACGGACAGGCAGCCTTCGTCGTAAACCTGTTTTTCTTCGCTCGACCACAGGATTTCCGGGTTGATGAAGGCGGTCAGGCCGGTTTTGTCTTCCGTGATGTCGATGACGATTACCTGCTCGTGCACGTCGACCTGGGTGGCAGCCAGGCCGATGCCCGGTGCGTCGTACATGGTTTCCGCCATGTCTTCCACCAGTTTGGCCAGGCGCTCGTCGAACACGGCAACGGGTTTTGCAATTTTGTGCAGACGAGGGTCTGGATAGCGCAGAATATTCAGTTTCACGGGAGAATCTTAGTTAAACGACAATGAATGTGCGGTAAACGGCGCATATTATGCGTGCACGATTGCTTCTGTGACACGAATTCCTTGCTTGATCAGGGTAATATGGGCAGAATTTGATTTCAGTGAGGCAAGCCTTTGTGGCCTTCCGTCATTGCCGCACCTAACGGATATATCAATGAAAAATTTTAGCACAAGCAGCAGCCGCCTGTTGGCCGCAGCACTGTTTTGCGGTGTGACGGCCGTTCCGGCCCACGCCAAGACCATCGTCTGTGAATTCAAGCCGAACGCACCGGATAGCCATACCGTTGTCAAGGGAGATACCCTGTGGGATATCTCCGGAACCTTCCTCGACAAGCCCTGGTGCTGGCCGCAGGTTTGGGGCATGAATAAAGAAGAAATCGCCAATCCGCACTGGATCTATCCAGGGCAGATCGTCTGGTTCGACCGCGAGGCCGGGCGCCTGCGCCTTGGTACCAAGGTGGGCGGCAACGGCGGCGCCGGCGATATGCGTCTCGGTCCGCAATTGCGGACCGAAGGCCTGGGCAAGGACGCCGTCCAGTCGATCCCGTCCGGCGTGATCGAACCGTTCCTGACCCAACCGCTGATCATCGAAGAAGATGAGCTCAAGAACGCGCCGCGCATCATTGCGACGCGTGGCGCCCGCGTATTCATCGGCAAGGACGACAAGGCCTATGTACGTGGCGACCTGAAAGGCAATACCTCGTTCCAGGTATTCCGTCCAGGCAAACCGCTGAAAGACCCGGTCACCAAGAAGACCGTGGCGCTGGAAGCGTTCTACCTTGGCACCCTGAAGCTGGAAGCCCAGGCCGAAGCGGGCAGCGACGTGCATACCTTCGTCGTTGCCAGCGCCAAGGAAGAAATGGGCAAGGGCGACCTGCTGATGGCAATGCCGCCGATGCCGATGCAGAACTATGTTCCGCATCCGCCGGATGTCGAAATCAATGCCCACGTGCTGGCTGTCTACAACGGCGTCACGCACGCCGGCCAGAACCAGGTTGTCAGCATTAATCGCGGAAAGCTTGACGGACTCGATATCGGATCCGTGCTGCAGCTATACCATAAGGGTGAAGTGGTGAGCGATCCGGGCGCGTCGAAAGGCATGCTCAATCTGCGCAAGCCGACGGTCAAGCTGCCGGATGAACGCGTGGGCAGTTTGTTTATCTTCCGTGTGTTCAAGCATGTGTCGTATGGCTTGATCATGCAGGTGACTGAACCAATCGTTGTGGGGGATGTCGCCAAGACAGCGGAGTAAATCCCATGGCCGTGCAAGTCACGGATAGCCCCAACCCCGCGCGCCAGGACTTCGAGTGCCTGGCGATGTGGCTGCGCCTGGCAAACACGCCAGGCGTCGGCCGCCACGGAGCCAGCAAGCTGCTCCAGCATTACCTCTCTCCCCAAGCTGTTTTCAACGCCGCCAATGCCCGTCTCGCTGCGCCACCGGCACAGGACGATGCCGCGCCGCCGCCATTGCGCATGCTGACGCGTGCCGATGCCGGCATCGTGCGGCCAGGGCGCCGGCAGGCCGGGCCGGGCGACGGCGAAGACCGGATCTCGCTGGAGGCAGCCCGTTGCCTTGCCGGTCCCATGCCGGAGCGGATCTGCGCCCTGGCGCATGCCTCGCTGGAGTGGGCCGGTCAGGCCGGCAACCACCTGGTCCTGTTTGGCGACGCGGAATATCCGCCGACCTTGCGGCATATCGCCGATCCACCGCTGCTGCTGTACGCCAAAGGGAACCTGGCACTGCTCCAGCGCGAGGCCGTGGCGGTAGTGGGCGCTCGCAACGCCACCGTGCAAGGCAAGGCCAATGCGCGCCGCTTTGCCAAGGTGCTTTCCGACGCCGGCATGCTGGTGGTGTCCGGGCTGGCGCTTGGCATCGATGCCGCAGCCCACGAGGGCGGCCTGGGCGGACCCGGCGGCACGCTGGCGGTCATCGGCACCGGTATCGACCGCATCTACCCGCGCCGCAACGCCGCGCTGGCGCGCCGCATTGCGGAGGAGGGTTGCCTGCTCAGCGAATTTGCGCTGGGCACGCCGGCGCAAGCGGAACATTTCCCGATCCGCAACCGCATCATTGCCGGCATGACCCGTGCCACGCTGGTGATCGAAGCGGCTGCGCGCTCCGGCTCGCTGATCACGGCGCATGCCGCAGCGACCGCCGGCCGGGAAGTGTTCGTGCTGCCCGGTTCCGTGCTGTCGCCGCAGTCGGTCGGCTGCCACGCGCTGATCAGGGAGGGCGCGCGGCTGGTCGCCACGCCGGAGCACCTGCTGGAAGACCTCGGCCTGCCGGCGCCCGGCAGCCAGGCGGTGCAGATGGATCAGGCCGCCGGCTGGCTGTTGGCGGCTCTTGGCCATGATCCGGTGGGCGCCGATGAGCTTGCAACAAGGTTGCAACTTCCGCCCAGTGATATGCAGGCAAGCTTGCTTGCCCTGGAACTTGCGGGTGTGGTGGAAAGGCTGCCGGGCGGCGCTTTCCAGCGCCTGAAAGGTCCCTGAACCGCCGTTATGCTTGTGCCCGCCTCACAGATGCTGCTAAAGTAGCGCCATGTTTGACATCCTGGTTTACCTGTACGAGACCTATTACCGCCCTGATGCCTGCCCTGAACCCGCAGCATTGGCAAAGAAACTCTCCGCAGTCGGTTTCGACGACGTAGAGATTTCCGAGGCGCTGGTCTGGCTGAATGACCTCGCCGCCATGGCTGGCGTCGAGCAGTCGCTGACGGCCGCATCTTCTGGCACGCGCTTCTACGTGCGCCAGGAGCTGGATGTACTGGGCGCTCCCGCCGTCGGCTTTATCCAGTTCCTGGAAAGCGCCGGCCTGCTGTCCCCGCTGCAACGTGAAATCGTCATCGAACGCGCCCTGGCGCTGGACGAGGCCCCGGTGTCGCTGGGCAAGCTGAAGATCATTGTGCTGATGCTGCTGTGGAGCCAGGGCAAGGAACCGGACGCCTTGATGTTCGACGACCTGTTCGGCGCCGAAGAGGACCAGGCGCCGCGCCTGTTGCACTAAGAGTCTCGACGCGCACTCTTGCCGGCGTTGCCCAATGCCGGCCGTTTCCGTAATAATATTTGCAGCATTGTGGCTTTCATACGCAGCCGCAAGCCAGCGCTTACTTGCGAATGTTGTATTATGCGCGCTGCCGCATACACCGACGAGAACTATAAATATGAGTAAAGCCCTCATCATCGCTGAGAAACCTTCTGTCGCGAACGACATCGCGAAAGCCCTTGGCGGCTTCAGCAAGCACGATGAGTATTTCGAATCCGACGACTACGTGCTGTCTTCCGCAGTGGGTCACTTGCTGGAAATCGCCGTGCCTGAAGAGCACGACGTCAAGCGCGGCAAATGGACTTTCACCCATTTGCCGATGATCCCGCCGTACTTCGCGCTGAACCCGATCGCCAAGACCGAATCGCGCCTTAAGGTGCTGAACAAGCTGATCAAGCGCAAGGATGTCACCACACTGATTAATGCATGCGACGCGGGACGCGAAGGTGAACTGATCTTCCGCCTGATCGCGCAGAATGCAAAAGCCAAGCAACCGGTCAAGCGCCTGTGGCTGCAGTCGATGACGCCGACCGCGATCCGCGACGGCTTCACCCACCTGCGCAGCGACGACGAAATGCTGCCGCTGGCCGACGCCGCGCGCTGCCGCTCGGAAGCGGACTGGCTGATCGGCATCAACGGCACCCGCGCCATGACCGCCTTCAACTCGAAGGAGGGCGGCTTTTACCTGACCACGGTAGGCCGCGTGCAAACGCCGACCCTGTCGATCGTGGTCGAGCGCGAAGAGAAGATCAAGAATTTCGTCTCGCGCGACTATTGGGAAGTGCGCGCCGAATTCGTGTGCGCCGCCGGCATCTATGAAGGCCGCTGGCTCGACACCGGCTTCAAAAAGGACGAAAACGATCCGGAAAAGAAGGCCGAACGCCTGTGGAGCAAGGCAGCCGCCGATTCGATCGCGCTGGCTTGCAAGGGCAAGCAGGGCAACGTCACCGAGGAGTCGAAACCGACCACCTCGATGTCGCCCGGCCTGTTCGACCTGACCTCGCTGCAGCGTGAAGCCAACTCGCGCTTCGGTTTCTCGGCCAAGAACACCCTGGGCCTGGCGCAGGCCCTGTACGAGAAGCACAAGGTGCTGACCTACCCGCGTACCGATTCGCGCCACCTGCCGGAAGACTATCTGCCGACCGTCAAGGACACGCTGGAAGTCCTGAAGGACAACCACAACTACAACCAGTTCGCCAAGCAGATCCTGGACAAGGGCTGGGTCAAGCCGAACAAGCGCATCTTCGACAACACCAAGATCAGCGACCACTTCGCGATCATCCCGACCGGCATCCAGCCCAAGGGCCTGTCGGAGCCGGAGCAGAAGCTGTACGACCTGGTCACCCGCCGCTTCATGGCGGTGTTCTTCCCGGCCGCGGAGTTCCTGGTCACCACCCGCTTCACCGAAGTGGCCGGACACCAGTTCAAGACCGAAGGCAAGGTGATGACCAACCCTGGCTGGATGGCAATCTACGGCAAGGATGCTGCCGGCGACGACGACAAGGAAGGCAGCGGCGGCAACCTGGTGCCGGTGGCGAAGGGCGAGAAAGTGCTGACCGAGAAAGTCACGCCGAACGGCCTGGTCACCAAACCGCCTGCACGCTATACCGAAGCGACGCTGTTATCGGCAATGGAAGGCGCGGGCAAGCTGGTCGACTCCGACGAACTGCGCGATGCCATGGCCGGCAAGGGACTGGGTACGCCAGCCACGCGTGCTGCCATTATCGAGGGCTTGCTGGGCGAGAAGTACCTGCTGCGCGAAGGCCGCGAGCTGATGCCGACTGCGAAAGCTTTCCAGCTCATGACGCTGCTGCGCGGCCTGGGCGTGAGCGAGCTGACCGCGCCGGAGCTGACCGGCGAGTGGGAATACAAGCTGTCGCAGATGGAGAAGGGCAAGATCTCGCGTGAAGAATTCATGCGCGAGATCGCCCAGATGACCCAGATCATCGTCAAGCGCGCCAAGGAATACGACAACGACACCATCCCGGGCGATTATGCGACGCTGAAGACGCCATGCCCGAACTGCAGCGGCGTGGTCAAGGAAAACTACCGCCGTTTCGCCTGCACCAAGTGTGAATTCTCCATGACCAAGGTGCCTGGCGGGCGCCAGTTCGAAATCGAGGAAGTGGAACAGCTGCTGCGCGACCGCACCATCGGCCCGCTGCAAGGCTTCCGCTCCAAGATGGGCCGTCCGTTCGCGGCAATCCTGCGCATCGTGCGCGACGAAGAGATCAAGAACTTCAAGCTGGAGTTCGACTTTGGCCAGAATGATGAAGAAGGCGAAGACGGCGAGGGTGTCGACTTCAGCGGCCAGACGCCGCTTGGCCCTTGCCCGAAATGCGCCGCCGGCGTGTACGAGATGGGCCTGGCCTATACCTGCGAAAACCAGGTAGCAAAGCCAAAGACCTGCGACTTCCGTTCCAGCCGCATCATCTTGCAACAGGAGATCCTGCCGGAGCAGATGGCCAAGCTGCTCAACGACGGCAAGACCGACCTGCTGCCGGGCTTTATCTCGCAGCGTACCCGCCGGCCGTTCAAGGCCTTCCTGGTACGCGGCAAGGACGGCAAGATCAGCTTCGAGTTCGAAGAGCGCAAGGGCAAGCCGGCAGCGGCCAAGAAGACGGCAGCCAAGGGCGACGGCGCGGAAGGGGCCGCCGAGGCGGCACCAGCCGCCAAGCCTGCCGCCAAGAAAGCCGCCGCGAAAAAGGCTCCAGCCAAAAAAGCTGCAGCCAAGAAGCCGGCAGCGAAAAAGGCAGCCGCCAAGAAAACCGCGGCAGCGGAATAAACCAACGGGACCCGCGCGGTCCCGTTTTACTTTGTTCGGATACATGAAGAAATCCCGCCGGGCGGCGATTGCTGCCACCATGCTTGTAGCCGGCGCATCGCAGGCCGCCGTCGAGCGCATCGAAATCACCGAGCGCGTGCCATTCGCGCCGGGCGTCAAGTTCGGCGAGGCGGGCGAGTATGAAAAGCTGCGCGGCATTGCTCATTTCTCGCTCAATCCCAAGGCCACTGCCAACCTGCCCATCGTCGACCTGAAACGCGCTCCGCGCGACAAGCGCGGCATGGTGCGCTTCTCCAGCGAATTCGTGCTGCTGCGCCCCGTGAGCGGCAAGACCGGCACCCTGGTGTATGACGTCAACAACCGCGGCAACATCGTCGTGCTGGGCCAGCTCAATGGCAAGGTGCCGAAGAACAACGACCCGGCGACGGCGGAAGATGCCGGCGACGGCTTCATGATGCGGCACGGCTTCAGCATGCTGTTCTCGGCATGGACCTGGGATGTGGCGCCATCGCCCGCCGGCGTGCGGACGCTGGTGTTCAAGGCGCCTGTGGTGAAAGGCCCGCGCGGCATGACGGCCAATGAATTCATCGTCGAAGCCCCGCTGGAGGTGGCAAGCTACGCCGGCCTGCGCGGCATTGGCTACGAGCCCGCCACGCCGAACGACCCTGAAGCCGTGCTCACCGAACGTACGCGCCAGGGCGATATCCGCCGCCCCATCGAGCGCAGCCGCTGGGAGTTCGTGGCGCCGGAGCAGCCGGGCGGCCCGGGCCGTATCAAGCTGCAGGGCGGTTTCCAGCCCGGCACCATCTATGAAGTGCGCTACGAAGCGAAAGACCCGCGCGTGAGCGGGGCCGGACTGGCCGGCATCCGCGACCTGCTGGCCTACTTCCGCGATAACCAGGTGGAAGGCGGCTCCCTGCCAAAATCTGTGCTGATGTTCGGCTACAGCCAGTCGGCTCGGCTGATCGGACGCATGCTGCACGATGGCCTGAATCTCGATGAGCAGGGCCGCATGGTGTTCGATGGCGCCCTGCTGGAAGTGCCTGGCGCCGGCGGTTCGGGCGGCTTCAACAGCCGTTTCGTCCAGGTCACGCGCCACCCGTCGATGCTGGAAGAGCATGACTACCCGACCGATTCCTTCCCGTTCACCAGCACGCCGACGCGCGATCCGGTGACCGGCCGCGTGGCTTCCACCCTGGACCGCGCGAAGGACAAGCACGGCCGCGTGCCCAAGCTCCTGATCGCCAACACCTCGGCGGAATTCTGGAACCGCGGCGCCTCGCTGCTGACCACCGCCCCGGATGGCGTTGGCGACGTTGCCCCGGCCGCCAATGTGCGCGTGTATGGCCTGATGGGTGCGCAGCATTACGTTGGCCGCTCGCACACGCGCGCCCCGTTCACTGCCTGCGTCTCTACCACCAACTACTACCTGCCGTTGCGCGCCCTGATGCTGGCGCTGGACGGCTGGACCAGCAAAGGCACGCCACCGCCCGCCAGCGCCTACCCGCGCCTGGAGGACGGCACCCTGGTTTCGGTCGAGGCTTACCGCAAGGCTTTTCCCGCCGTGCCGGGACTGACCCCGCCGGAACAGAACCTGCGCGAGCCGCGCCTGGACCACGGCGCGCGCTTCCTGTCGCAAGGCATTGCCGACCTGGTGCCGCCGGCGCAGAAGATGGCTTTCGAGACCCGCGTCCCGGCGCCGGACGCCGATGGCAACGACCGCGGTGGCGTGCGCCTGGTGGAGCTGCAAGCCCCGCTCGGCACCCACACCGGCTGGAACCTGCGCGCTCCGGAAACCGGCTTCGCCTGGGCCACCTCGCGCTACGACGGCAGCTTCGTCCCGTTCGCCCGTACGGAGGCCGAGCGCAAGGCCGCCAACGACCCGCGTCCCAGCCTGCAGGCGCGCTACGCCACGCGCGACGCCTTCATCGCCGCCACCCGCGCCGCCGCATCGCGTCAGGTCGCCGCCCGCCTCCTGCTGCAGGAAGACGTCGAGCGTACCGTCACCGAGCGCGCCGGCCTGTACGACCGCATCATGGCCCGCGATCCTGCCGACCGAGGCTGCAACTACCTGTATCCTCATCAATGATGAAGCTCAAGCTCCCGAACACCTTTGTCCTGCTGTTCATCATCCTGGCGCTGATCGCGCTGGCGACCTGGCTGGTCCCGGGCGGCAAGTACGACACCCACCTGGTCAACGGCAAACAGCTGGTCGACCCGGCCAGCTTCCACTACATCGAAAGCAAGCCGCAGGGATTGACCGCGCTGCTGATGGCGCCGATCAAGGGTTTCGCCGAAGCGGGGCTGATCATCGGCTTCATCCTGCTGACAGGCGGCGCCTTCAACGTGCTGCACAAGACCCAGGCGATCGACGCCATGATCAAGTCCATCGCCAAGGCGCATTCGCGCTCGAAGCTGGTACGCGTGGCCCTGATCCCGGTGTTCGTGACGCTGTTCTCCATCGGCGGCGCGACCTTCGGCATGAACGAGGAAGCGATCCCCTTCATCCTGATCTTCGTGCCGCTGGCGCTGGCGCTCGGCTACGACACCATCACCGGCGTGTCGATCCCCTTCCTGGGCTCGCAGGTAGGGTTTTGCGCCGCCTTCCTGAACCCCTTTAACGTCGGCATCGCGCAAGGCATCGCCGGCGTGCCGCTGTTTTCCGGCATTGGCTACCGCATGATCGTCTGGTTCATCGCCACCGCCGTCACCATCGCCTTCCTGATGTGGTATGCCGCCCGCATCAAGCGCCATCCCGAAAAGAGCCCAACCCATTTGCTGGACATCGAAAAGCGCGCCGAAGGCGTCGTCGATTTCAGCGGCTTCGCAGGCATGACGCGGCGCCACCGGCTGGTGCTGTGGATTTTTGCCGGCACGCTGGGCGGCATGGTGTTCGGCGTAGTCAAGTACGGCTGGTTCATCGAAGAGATCGGAGCCCTGTTCCTGGCCATGACCGTGGTGGTGGCGCTGGTCGGCCGCCTGGATTCCGATGAGGCGGTGGCAGCGTTCGTGCAGGGCGCCAGGGACCTGGTCGGCACTGCCCTGGTCGTGGCGCTGGCACGTGCCACCATGGTGCTGGCGCGCGACGCCAACATCATCGACACCATGCTGCACGGCCTGATGCCGCTGGTGGCGTCGTCGTCTCCGATCTTCTCTGCGCAGAAGATGTTCCTGATCCAGACGGTGATCAACTTCTTCATCCACTCCGGCAGCGGCCAGGCGGCGCTGACCATGCCCATCATGGCGCCGCTGGCCGACCTGGTCGGGGTGTCGCGCCAGACCGCCATCCTGGCCTTCCAGTTCGGCGAATTCACCACGCCGATGATCCCGACCTCGGGCATCACGGTCGGGGTGCTGGCGCTGGCGCGCATCCCGTGGCTGACCTGGGCGCGCTGGATGGTGCCGCTGCAGCTGATTTACCTCGTCCTGGCACTGGTCTTGCTGGTGCCGCCCTGCCTCATGAACTGGTAGGATGGCAGACATGGAAACCATCAAGCACCCACTGTCCGCGCCGTATGGCACGGCGTATTACGAACTGACCAGCTATCACTTCGGCAAGCCAGGCGGCACCAAGGCCTATATCCAGGCCGCGCTCCATGCCGATGAGGTGCCAGCCATGCTGGTGGCGCACGAGCTGCGCAAGCGCTTGCAGGCGCTGGAAGCGGCGGGCAAGGTGAAGGGTGAAGTGATCCTGGTGCCGGCGGCCAATCCGATCGGCCTGGCGCAAGTGATCAACGAGCGGCCGTTCGGGCGCTTTGACCTGAGCAACGGGATCAATTTCAACCGCGGCTATCCGCATTATTTCGAACAGCTCAAATCCAGGCTGGCGGGCCAACTGGGCAGCGATGCGGACGCCAACGTGCGCACCATCCGCCGCCAGCTGCGTGAACTGGTCGCGCAGTGGCAGCCGAATTCGGACGCCACCACGCTCAAGAAGTCCCTGCTTGAAATGGCAATCGACGCCGATATCGTGCTCGACCTGCATTGCGAGAACGAGGGCGAACTGCACTTGTACGTCGGCACTTCCTTATGCGAGATTGCCCAGCCCCTGGCCAACCTGATGGGCGCCTGTGCCGTGCTGCACACGACCGGCGCCGGCGGCGAGCCGTTCGATGAGGCTTGCAGCCGGCTGTGGTGGGACCTGGCAGAACACTTTGGCCCGGACTATCCGATTCCATCCGCCTGCATGGCCGCCACGGTCGAACTGCGCGGTGAAGTGTCGGTCAGCTACGAGCTGGCGGCGCGCGATGCGGAAGCCATTGTCGGCTACCTCCACGTGCGCGGCATCGTCGACGCGGGCAAGGTCACGGTGCCGGAGCAGGGCTGCGCAGCGACGCCGCTGGAAGGCACTCAGCGCCTCGACGCACCGCATGCCGGCATGCTGGTCTACCTGAAGGAAGTTGGCGATACGGTGCGCGCCGGCGATGTGATCGCCGACCTGGTCGATCCGGTCAGCGGCGACACCACGCATTTGACGGCGGAGGTCGACGGCGTGCTGTTTACCCGCCTTTCACACCGTTACATCATCCGCGGCATGAACGTGGCCAAGATCGCCGGCAACAAGCCGTTCCGCAGCGGCAGCCTGCTGAGCCTTTAAGGCGCTGCGACAATCACGTTTTCGCGTGCGGGCGTGGTGGATGCGATCACGCGCCACAGTCCGGCCGGCGTGCAGCGCCAGACCGTGATGTCGGCCGCCTTGTGCGGCTTGCCCGTTGCGCGGGCGAGGAACTCGCCGCAGGCGATCTCGTACTGGATGCGGCCATCGTCCAGCGTGACGCGGCTGGCGGTCACGGGCCCGCCGGCTTCGCGCCACCAGTCTTCCTCGTAGCTGCCATCCACGCCTGCCTCGTGCAGCGCATGCTCGCTGTCGAAGCGCATCAAGCCCGCGTCCAGTTCGGGACTGAGGAAAGGATAGGCGATTTCGGGGCGCCACTCGCAGCGCTCGCCCTCCACCACGGTCGTTCCTGCAAAGCCGGTCGTGGCCTTGCGGTCGACCGGAATGCGCAGGTCGATATGGAAGTCGGCGGCCTGGAACCACCAGGCCGGCGTCACCAGGTCGCTGCTGCCGTCGGTGCGCCAGATGCCTTTGCGGCGCCACAGCCCTTCATATGCCTGCGGAACGCTCATTTCAGGTCGCCGGTTTCGAAGTAGATGGTGCCGCCAATGGCTGCCATATTGGCTTTCAGCGCCATGGCCAGCGCGTCGTTGCCGGGTGCCTTGATACCCCATTTGCGCACCTGGACCGGGGTGGTCGGTGCGCCGGGCGCGGCACGGTAAGACACGATATGGTCGAAGTCGGGGCGGCTGTCGATTTCCTTGACGAGGAAGCGCTGCGTGCCGCTACCGACCTGCAGGTAGCGCGCCGTGCCGGCTTGGTGCGGCTTGTCATCCAGTTGGCGGAATACCAGTACCTTGTCGATGACTACCGTGGCGCCCTTGTACTGCGTGCTGCCGCCGCGCTCGAAATGGCCCTGGACCAGGTCGGCCCTGAATTGCTTGCGCGGCGCGCTGGCATGCGGCGCCAGTGCACTCAGCTCGAATTTTTCCGGGTCGATGGTCCACAAGGCATCCTTGCCGTCGAGGCGCTTGCGCAGGGCGGCGTCAGTGGCCGGGTCGGCGATATGGACCTGCAGGATGACCTGGAAATCGTGCGGGGCATGGAACATCGGCAGGTGGGAGGCAAACAAGCCCTCCGGCCCGCCGAACAGGGCCATGCCATGGGTGCCGTAGGTCTTGTCCGCCGCGTGTACGAGCGGCAGGATGCAGGATGCCAGTAAGGCGCCGGCAAGCGCGCGTCGGATGGGGTTCATCCATCCATTTTAACCCTTCAGCTCGGCGGGCACCTTGCCGCCGTTTTCCTCCAGCTTGTGCATCACTTGCTTGTGCAGCCAGATGTTCATGGCAGCGGAATCGCCGGTGTCGCCGGTGTAGTGCAGTTCCTGCGCCAGCTCCTTGCGCGCCTGCAGGCTGGAATCGATGTCCAGCAGCTTGAGCAGGTCGACAATCGAGGTGCGCCAGTTCAGCGGCTGGCCCGCCTGCGCGGCCTTGGCATTGAGGATGGCTTCGACGTCGACCGGGGCCGCGGCCGCTGGTGCCGGCGCAGGCTGGGTCGGGATGGGGGCCGGCGTTGCGGCGGGGCCGCTTGGGGCGGTAGAGGGCGCACCAGAGGCCGGCGTTGGGGCGGCCTCTTGATGCGACGACGGGAAAATCTTGTGGAAAATCTTGCTTAGAATGCCCATGTTTGCCTCGCTTTCATTTGCGGGACAGCTTAACAAGCATGGGCCGGGCGCAAAGTGCGTTGCCTAACGCTTAGCGCGCCGTGATTTCCACATTCCCCAGGTTATCGTCCGGCTTTCGGTCGATCAGTTTATTGTCGGGGTCAATGCCGGCCTTGGCCGGGCGGCCGTTGACGACCAGCTTGAAGGTCGATGCGTTGCGCTCGACCAGCTTGCGTTCACGCAGCAGGGCATTGCCGTCCTTGTCGTCGACGCCGATTTCGATCAGGTCATGCAGCGGAACTTCCTTTTCCGCGCCCAGTTCGTCGGAGCGCAGCTTGGCGGCATGTACGGTCAGTGTCACGTCGTACCTGCCGTCCGCCCGCTTCTCGGCGGTGGCGGCAACCATGCGGTTGTCGAACAGCACGATCGAGTTGAACAGGTCATCCACCAGGTAAGCCTGCTCCGGCGGCACGATGCGGCGCAGGCCATCCACCAGCACCGTCACGCTCGGGTAGGGATCGCCGTGGTAGGAGTACTTGCGCAGCAGTTCAGCCAGCAGTTCGTTGACCTTGGCTTCGCCCACGATATCGGCCAGCAGGTACATGGCCAGGCTGCCCTTGTGGTAATGGATGTAGCCCTGGTCTTCGTTGTCTGCCAGCGGTAACTCCTTCTTGTTCTCCGTGGCGCGGCCGAACAGGTATTTGTTCAGGTCATAGCGCAGGAAGCGGCGCATGCGCTGCGGGCCGAAGCTTTTCTTCATCACCATCAGCGCCGAGTACTCGGCCAGGGTTTCACTCAGGACCGTGGCGCCGCGCGTATTGCCGCCTACGAGCTGGTGCGCCCACCACTGGTGGGCTACCTCGTGTGCGGTGACGTAGGTCGGGTAGTCGATGTCCTTCGGGTTCTTGTCGTCGACCCTGGCGATGAAGCCCACTGCTTCCGAGTACGGGATGGTATTCGGGAACGACTGCGCATAGCGCGCATAGCGCGGGAATTCCACGATGCGCACGATCTTGTGCTGGTAAGGGCTGAAGTTGCGCGTGTAGTAGTCGAGCGAATCCTTGACGCCCTTGACCATGCGGTCCAGGTTGTATTCGTGGCCCGGGTGGTAGTAGATCTCGATGCCGATGTCCTGCCACCAGTCGTGCCTGACCGCATAGCGCGCCGACTGGAAAGCGAAGAAGTTCAGGATCGGCCGCTCCATCTTGTAATGGAAGTAGCGGCGACCGTTCTTGCGCCATTCCTTCACCAGGGCGCCCGGTGCCACGGCGGTCTGGTCGCCGGCGGTGCCCAGCGTCGCCTCGAAACTGACCCAGTCGGCATCGCCGCCAATGTAGTTGCTGGACAGGCCCTTCGGATCGTCGCGCGGCAGCTTGCGCTCCTGTGCCGGCAAACCATGCTTCTTGCGGTCGCGCGGATCGGTCAGTTCGGCGTGGCGCTGGTAGCCGATGTGCGGCAGCACCGTGTTGTTGAAGAAGGTGCCGTTGTTCATCACCGGCGTCGTCTTGCCGAGGTTGAAGATGCCTTTAGGCTCGTAGCCCAGAACAAAGTCCAGCGTGATTTTTTCGCCCGGCTGCAGCGGCTGTTCCAGGCGATAGCTGTAGAAACCGAGTTCCGTATCGTTCAGCACGCGGAAGGCCTTGCGCCCGAACTGCAAGGGCTGCAGGTCGGCATCGGTATCCTGCTGCACGTAAATGGTGCTGATTGGCTGCTGTGTCTTGTTCTCGAGCTGGTACCAGCCCTTTACTTTCAGCGTGCGCTGCTCCGGGTACATGTCCAGACCCAGGCGCACATCGGTGATGCGCGGCTGCGCCGCTTCCAGCACCTGCTTGTATTTGCGCTCATAATCGGCGCGCAGCGCGTCGCGGCCGAACTGGGTCTTGAAGTTGCTGACGCAAAGGTTATAGGACAGCACGGCGCCGGCGCCGAGGAACAGCGCCAGGCCAAAGCCGAAGGCGCCCAGCACCGGCAGCGTCAAGGCGTGGCGTGCCAGGCTGACGCGCTGTTTCCATTCCTCGTTGGTGCCGCGCGGCCAGAACACCACGGCCAGCACCATCAGGATGACGGCGGCGCCGGCCCAGTAAAGGTCGAACCAGCGCTCGCGCGCCATGAAATGGCCGAAGCCGTTCATGTCGGAGTAGGGCAGTTCCGGCGTGACGCCGTACATCAGGAGCGGATGGTCGAGCCCCAGGGTGGCAAAGGTGATCGTCGCCACGTAGTAGACGATCATCACGAAGTAGGCCACGTATTTGTGGTTCACCAGTACCTGGGTGGCAATCGCCAGCACGGCGATCAGTGCGCAGGCGGGCAGTTGCACGGTGAACAGCCATTCGAAGTACAGGCCGGGCTGCAGGTGGAAGTAGCCCCGGAACAGCTGGATCGACATGCCGACCAGCATGACGATGAACAGCAAGAGCGCCTGCACGCCGATCAGCCCAAACAGCTTTGACAGGATGGGCAGCCAGCTTGGCACCGGCAGCGCATCGAGCATCTGCGACATGCGGTGTTCGCGCTCGCGCCACACCATTTCGCCGGCGTAGAAGGTGGTCACCACCAGCATGAACAAGGAGAAGGTGTTGGTCACCATTTCCAGCACCAGGTAGGTGACCGGATAGGTGCCGGTGCCGTACATCGAACCCATGTCCAGCGAGCCGGCATACATGGTCAGCACACCGGCCAGCACGATCACGAAGAAGTAGATGTTTTTGGTGGTTTCGCGCAGGTTCAGGTAGCTGAAGCGCAGCAGCAACAGGCCAAGATTGCGGGCCTTGAAGTCCGGCTTCTCGCTGGTCGAAGCGGCGGCCTGGGTCAGGCTGGCCGGGACGTCGCTATCGGTGCGCGCCGCGGCGCCGCTGTCGACCGTGCTGACGAAATGGAAGCGCCAGTAGCCAAGCAGCAGCGCCACCAGGGCGAAGGACGACCAGATCGCGCGATTCAGCAGGAACACGCCCTCGGGCAGCACCAGGCGCACATTGCGTTCGGCGATGGGCCAGTATTCGGTGAGCCGGATCACGGCGGTGGTGCCGAAGGGATCGATCAGCGCGGCCAGCGTCTTGTAGTCCAGGTCGCGTGCCAGGCCTGGCGCCACGATATAGCCGACCAGCATGACCACGCTGGACACGTACACCGGCAGCATGCGCCGCGTCAGTGCCGCCAGCACGAAGAAGATGGCGCCGAAGATGAACAGGTTGGGCAGCAGCGACAGTGCGTAAGGCAGCAGGTAATGCAGCAGGTTGAACGGTCCGAGGCGCTCGGGATCGATGCCTGGCACCTGCGTGCCAAGCCATACGCCAAGCGGGATCGAAGCAAACACCACGCACAGCACCAGCCAGGCGCCGAGAAAGCGGCCCAGCATGTACTGGAACTTGCGGATGGGGGCGGAGAAGAAGAAGTGCTGCGTCTCGTACTCGAAGTCCTGCTGCACCGAGCGTCCCATCATGGCAGCGATGATGATCACGCCCATGCAGCCGAGGAAGGAGGAGGTCAGCATGATCGAGCGCGGCGCATTGATGAATACGCGGCCGCCGAAACTGACGATGGCTTCCTTGAACACGCCGCCGGCGGCCGCCATCCACAGGATGGCCAGCAACAGGAACATGCCGAAGTAGACCCAGGTCGAGAACAGCTTTAGGCGCTGCTTTGCTTCAAAAAGGGCGATGGCAAACATGGCGGCCCCGGTCAGTCGCAGGCTTTGCTGACGTCGTGGCGGCCGAGGATGGTCGCGAAGTACAGGTCTTCCAGGTCGCCCAGTGCTTCCTCGAAGCCATCGCCCGGATCGTCGTCGTTGTAGACGTGGATCAGGGTGCGGCCGGACATCAGGCGGGTCGAAATCACGGCATGGCGCTGCTGGAAGTACGACAGTTCCTTCTTGTCGATGAAGCGCGCCCAGATCTTGCAGCTCACGTCATCGATCAGTTGCTGGGTGGCGCCCGCCACCAGCAGCTTGCCCTTGTTGATGATGGCCATGTTGGCGCACAGGTCGGCCACATCGGACACAATGTGGGTCGACAGGATCACGGTGCGGTCTTCGCCGATGTCGGACAGCAGGTTGTGGAAGCGCACGCGCTCCTGCGGATCCAGGCCGGCGGTCGGTTCGTCGACGATGATCAGCTTCGGGTCGCCCAGCAGGGCTTGCGCGATACCGAAGCGCTGGCGCATGCCGCCGGAAAAGCCGCCCAGGCGCTGGTTGCGCACTTCGAACAGGTTGGTTTGCTGCAGCAGGCCATCGACTACTTCGCGGCGGCGGGAACGGTTCGACAGGCCTTTCAGGATCGCGAAGTGATCCAGCATCTCGTATGCGGTGACTTTCGGGTAGACACCGAAGTCCTGCGGCAGGTAGCCGAGCAAACGGCGGATTTCGTCCTTCTCATCCAGCACATCAAGGTCGCCGAAGAAGACCGAACCGGAGTCGCATTCCTGCAAGGTGGCCAGGGTGCGCATCAGGGTCGACTTGCCGGCGCCATTCGGGCCCAGCAAGCCAAACATGCCGGAAGGGATGGTCAGCGACACGTTGTCGAGCGCGACGACCCCATTGGCATAGGTCTTCGATAAATTCTTGATGCGCAATTGCATGGTGGCTCCGCTAACCCCTTTTTACATGATGGCATTGTATTGAATGCGCGACATACCGGTTGCCCGTATGCGATAGCCCGCACAATCCGCGCCCCAGGATGCACTTTATTGGGAACGAAAAGTGCGCTTCCGGCCTTGGTTTAGCATTAAAGTTTCAAGGGTAACAAGGTTGATACCCCCGCGCAAGGAACAATTCCGGATCAAAGTGCTATATAGTCCCTAGCCATGCAAGCAAACCATCCAAAACTTGACGCTGCAGTGCAGGAGAAAATCCTGACCGTCACCCGTTGCGGGCTGACTGCCGGCGAGTCCACCGGTTTTTTCCGCACCGCGATCGGCTTGTATTACCTGGCCAGCCTGATGACCAAGGAACAGCTGGACTTCAAGGCGCTGGACAAGGCCTTCAACCGTTTCGTCTACCGCACCATCGGCGGTGGCCACAGCATGACCAGCATCCTGCAGTTCATGAGCGGGGGAAAAGTGGTAGAGGTGCTGGAGTCGCCGCGCTTCATGCGGGCGATGGCGGACTACCTGCCGGAGGTGCCGGTGGATTCCATTCCCTTCCTGCTTGGCCTGAACCTGGGCGTGGCAAAGGACATCTCCAAGATCGACGCCCGCGGCCCGGTGGCGGACTGGCTGGAAAAGCAGCGCATCCTGCGGGAGGGGAGCTGACGCTTGCCTGGGTTGCGCTGGCCCTGTTCGTATGGCTTGGTTGGCTGCTACGCCGGCGGAGCGGCAGCCGGCACTGGTGTTTGAAGTCGCCAGTCACGGAGCTGGGCCTGGGCGTTTTAAGATACCTGATTAACGCTGGTTGCTATGAGGTTCAATAGCGATAGAGAGGAGCATTTGGTGGAGATGTTGATTGGCGGTTTGGTAGTGGTGTTGACGCTGTTGGCCAAGGCGGTAGCCTGGGGGGGCAGGCAAATACAAATTGACGTGGTGGCGAGCGTTCTCGTTCGGCGCCGCGGTGATCATGGTGTGGATGCTTTTGTGGGACTTTGTTTTCAAGCCCGCCAATACGGAAGTGGCGGCAGTGCTGGTACTGCTGGTGCTGGGCGCCGGCGTTGGCGCTGGGCTTCTTGCGAATCGGTCCGATGATGAACCGGAGCGATCTATCGGTCGCCAGCGCGGGGCTGTGTTCGGCGCTGTGGCCGGCCTCATTGGTTGCGTCGCGCCCTACCTTTTTCTGATCAATCTTGAATTCCCGCGGATAGGGTAAAAGAAGGACAGCGGATGCGTGTCCCGGCTATGCGCGGTGGTGAGTTATCCGCAGTACCGGGCATATAATGTGGTTTTCCGAACAAGCTGGACGAACCATCATGAACCGCTACCATAACCCCCTCGACCGTTTCATCACTGGTGCCGACAAGGCCTTGCGCGTGCTGGCTGGCGTGCATTCGGCGTCGCGCCCGAACCCGGCGGTGCATGCGGCCGATGCGGAAATGACGGAGCAGGAGCACCGCCGCAGCGCCGGCCTGATGCGGGTGAACCATGTGGGAGAGGTAATGGCGCAGGCGCTGTATAACTCCCAGTCGCGCTTCGCCAAGAGCGACGAGGCGCGTGCGGCTTTCGATAAGGCCAGCCGTGAGGAAGAGGATCACCTGGCCTGGTGCGCGCAGCGCTTGTCGGAACTGGGCTCGCAACCGAGCTTCCTGAATCCCTTGTTCTATGCCGGTGCTTATGCGCTGGGCACCGCCGCCGCATTGGCGGGCGATAAGCAAAGCCTGGGTTTCGTGGTGGAGACCGAACGCCAGGTTGAAGCCCACCTGGCCAGCCACCTGGACCGCTTGCCGCCGCAGGACGCCAAGTCCCGCGCCATCGTCGAACAAATGCGTGTCGATGAAATCGCGCACGGCAAGGCAGCCGAAGAGATGGGCGCCGAGAAGACCCCGTTGCCGATTCAGTTGGCAATGAAGGCCATGTCCAAGGTCATGACCTCAACCACCTACTACATTTGACGCGAGTTCGTCCTTGAGTGAGGCCTGGTAGTCGGCCAGCGCCTGGGCACGCGGCGTGCCCTCGTTTTCCCATGCGATGGCGTTGTCGACGCGCTTGATCACGACAGGCAGGGCCGCGGTCCAGTCGTCCTTGCGCAGCAGGCGGCGGCCGGCGGACACCAGCTCTTCGGATGGCGCTACGCGCCAGCTGATGTGGCGCACCAGGTTCAGGGCGAAAGGTGGGCAGGTCAGGGATTCAAAGGCGAGTGTGCCGACTTGGCGGCCTGTCAGCAGCAAGGTGCTGCGTTGGAACCAGATATAGGCCAGCGCAAACAGCGCGGTGGCGTAGAACAGCAGGATGCCGGCGGCGATGGCCACGTTGCCGTAGCGGGAAAACAGGCCAGCAGGAATCAGGCCGAACAGGGACAGCGCCATCAGCCATACAAACGGCGCCAGCACTTTGTAAGGAGCGAAGGAGGGCGGCGCCCAGCGTTGCGAGGCAGGCACGCCAGCACCGACCTGGAGCTTCCAGCGCAGGGGAAATACCGGGCGGTGCGGCAGCAGGGGATGGGGCAGGAACGGTTCCTTGCCGCGCAAGGTGTAGTTGCCGGCGCCGAAATGCAGCGACCAGCGGCCACCCAGGGTGGCCGCCAGCACGCCTTCGTTCGAATGCAGCAGGCGCGCCGAGTCGTACAGATAGAGGCCAAGCATGGCCGCTACCAGCAGGATTTCGGCGTGGAGTGCGATCAATTGCTGCTATCTTTCTTCTTGAACAGCGACCTCAGGCCCGCGATCACCGCAATGCCGCCGATCGCAACTAGCTTCCACATCTTGGCCAGGAAGAGTGCCGCGGCAGCCCAGAAACCTTTTTTGGTGGCGATGGCAGCTGCGCCGCCGGTGACCAGTGCGGCCAGGCCGAATTCGGCCACGTGGTCGCCGGCCTTGAACTCGGAGTAGCGTTCGCCATCGTTGTAATCGAAGCCGGTCAGGACCTTGCGGAAGCTTGCCACGTCAGCGTCCAGCGTTTCCGGCGACGACACCAGGGTCGCGCTCATCACACCGCTGCGGCCCAGCAGCCGGATCGTGTAGTTCAGCGAAACGCCGTCTTCAGAGCGCAGTTTCAGGCCCCATTCCAGGCGCTTGGTCTTTTCGTCGTAGTGCGGCGGAACATACCAGCCTTCGGTAGTCAGCGTGCCCATGCCGAGGCGCTTGCGCTCTTCGTTGGCCGGCCCATCGTTCTCTTTCAGGGTTTTCAGCAGCGCGTCGGCGTCGATCTTCTCGCCTTCCTTGACATAACCGCTCTGGTCAAAGGAGAACGCAGCCCACCAGTCGCTTTCGGAATCCAGCACGATGAAGTTGCCGTTTTCCGGCAGGTTGCCGGTCAATTCCAGGAAGCGGCGCGAGTTCTTCTCATCCAGGAACAACACCTTGTCGTTGGGCGTCTTTAGAGTTGCCTTGGAGGCAATGGCTTCGGCGCGCGGGCCGGCATGCCAGTCAAGCTTGTCGAATTCCGCCTTGCGCTGCTCGGGAGTCATCGGTTCCGCGATAGCCATTAACGGCACCAGTGCAAGCGCAACCACCCAGTGACGAATCTTCATTTTAATTTCCCCGTTGAGTTAATTTTTGTGATAAACCCAAGAGGATAGCAGCCGCGACCCCTTTCAAAATGCGCGCTTTCTCACATCCGCAAGCTGCGCTCGATGGCGCCGGAAGCGGCTGCTTTCAACAGGCGCTGGAATTTCGGGCATTCCGCATGGCTGGGCGCGGGGCAGGCGGCTGCGTGCCGCAGGCCCTCGCTCATGGCCTTCAGGCGCTTGGCCAGGGCATCGATTTCTTCCGCTTTGGCCAGCAGGAAACCGCGGTCGATCGAGGTGCCGCCGTCAGGCGTGAACATGGAACCGATTTCATCCAGCGACAAGCCGGCTGACTGGCCGAGCGAAATGATGGCCAGCGTATCGAGCACGCCTGGCGCATAGGTGCGGCGCAAGCCATTGCGGCCTGTGGGCCTGATCAGGCCTTTTTTCTCGTAATAGCGCAGCGTGGAGGCGGCCATGCCCGAACGCTGCGCGACTTCGGCGATATCCATCAAAAATCCCTTGACTTGAAGTTGACTTCAACTTCTACAGTGTGCACACCAACCAGGGAGATTGCAATGGAAATCATCGTTATCGGCATCGGCGCCACCATCGTGTTCGACTTATGGCTGCTGCTGCTCAAGCACATGGGTGTGAAGACCATGAACATGGCCTTTATCGGCCGCTGGGCCGGGCATCTGGCACAAGGCCGCTTTGCCCATGAATCAATTGCGGCCTCGCCGGCCGTCAGCGGCGAACACGCGCTGGGATGGCTGGTGCATTACGCGACCGGCGTGGCGTTTGCCGCGGCGCTGGTAGCCGTGGCGGGCCAGGGCTGGCTGCATGCGCCGAGCATCGGTCCGGCGCTGGCGGTCGGCATTGCAACCGTCGGCGCACCGCTGTTCGTCATGCAGCCATCGATGGGCCTTGGCGTGGCATCGAGCAAAACGCCGGCGCCGCTGAAGAATTGCCTGCGCAGCCTGGCCAACCATACCGTCTTCGGCCTCGGCCTCTACTTTTCCGCCTTACTCATCAAAGGAATTGCGCAATGAAGAAACTCGCCGTCATTTACCACAGCGTCAACGGCCACACGGAGCATATCGCCTCGCACATCGCCCACGGTGCCGCCAGCGTGGCGGGAACGGAAGTACATGTGCTCAAAGCTTCGGCGCTGGCAGGGGCGCCGGACGCGCTCCTGCAGTACGATGGCGTTCTGCTCGGTTCCCCAACCTACCTTGGCGGCGTGTCGGGCGTGTTCAAGACCTTCATGGATGCCACCGGCAAGATGTGGCGCACGCAGCAACTCAAGGGCAAGCTGGCGGGCGGCTTTACCGTGTCGTCGCTGCCGTCGGGCGACAAGCAGTCCACGCTGGTGTCGATGTTCACGTTCTGCATGCAGCACGGGATGATCTGGGCCGGCAATCCTATCCTGCCGGAGCAGCATGCCGGTGTGCCTTATGAGGAAGCGGCCAACCGCCTGGGGTCATGGTCGGGCCTGATGGCGCAGGCCGGGCACGGCACGGCGGCGCATGAATTCCCCGCCGGGGATACCAAGACTGCCCGCATGTTCGGGCAGGGCTTTGCCGAGACCTTGCTCAGGCTTCGATAATTTCGAAGCTGTGGGTGATCTGCGCCGTCTTGGCCAGCATGATGCTGGCGGAGCAGTACTTGTCGTGGGACAGGGTGATGGCGCGGTCAACCACTTCCGGCTTGAGGTCTTTGCCGGTGACGACAAAGTGGAAGTTAATGCTGGTGAAGACTTTCGGTTCGGTATGCGCGCGTTCGGCTTGCAGTACGACTTCGCAGCCGCGCACGTCGGCACGGCCCTTCTTCAGGATCAGGACGACGTCGTACGCGGTGCAGCCGCCGGTGCCCAGCAACACCATTTCCATCGGCCGCGGCGCCAGGTTATGGCCGCCGCCTTCCGGTGCGCCGTCCATGGCGACCATGTGGCCAGAACCCGTCTGGGCGCGGAAACTCATGCCCGACGGGCCATTCCAGCTAACTTTAACTTCCATCTGAACTCTCCGTTAAATGCGTCCGGGCATTATACGGTCATCATGTATTTCTCGCTCTTCATGCGCCGCTCGGTATACCAGACGCATAGCATGGCCAGCAGCAGGCTGCTGAAGAAGGTTTGCAGGAAAGGCAGCATGCCGATGCTGCCGCCCTTGGCCAGCTCGCGCAGCAAGGTCTGGTTGGACAGCACGGGCACCATGTACATCCACCAGCTGTTGGTCAGGTTCATCATCGGCACCAGGATTACCGGCACCAGCGGCACGATCATGGTGAAGCTGACCAGGGTCTGCGCCTCCTTGAAGGAGCGGGCGTTGATGGCCAGCGCGATCTCCAGCGCCGCCGCGAACAGCGACAAGGTGGCGGACGCCAGGCAGACCATCGCCAGGTCGCGCCAGCCCAGGCGCCAGGACAGGCCGATTTCCTCCAGCGGCAGCCATTTCAGGATGCCGTGCGCGATTGCCAGTTCCAGCGTGATGCCCACAATCGACAGCAGCGAAGCGGCCAGCCATTTGCCGACGATCAGGTCGGCCGGGCGCACCGGCTGTGCCATCAGCACCTCCAGCGACCGCCGTTCGCGCTCGCCGGCCGTGCTGTCGACCGCAGTGCTCATGCAGAACATGAAGGCCGGAATGAAGAAGATACCGAGCATGGTGCTGATGGTATTGGCCGAACGCGAGGCGCTGGTGCCGGCGTCGTAGCGCTGCACCAGCACCGGGTTCAGGTTGACGGGCGAGACGCCGTGGGCCAGCAGGCGCGCACTGGCGATGTTGCGGCTGTAATCGCGCAGCACATACTCCACCTCATCGATCTTGCGTGAACTGTCGGAGGCGGAATCGAACCACAGTTCGACGCGCGCCGGACGCATGGCGTGATAGTTCTCCGCGAACTCCGGCGCCAGGCGCAGCACGGCAGTGACGGTCTGGCGCCGCAGCAGGGCGTTGATTTCTTCCTCCCCCATCGGTTCCAGTTCCGTGATGTTCACATTGCGCTGGCGCAGCTGGTTCATCAGCGTTGGCGCCTGGTCGCTGCCTATCACCGCGATCTCCACGCCTTCGCGCTCCGGCTTGGTGGCGCGGTCGATCTGCCGGTGCAGCATGAAGCCGACCAGGATGGGGTACATCAGCACGAACAGCAGCAGCAGGCTGAGGGCGCGGCGGTCGCGCAAGGTTTCCACCAGTTCCTTGCGCAGCACGATGGGGAATTTCAGCTTCATAGCTCGATGCCCTCCTCGGTGCCGACCAGGCGCACGAAAGCGTCCTCCAGGCTTGGCAGGCCCGCCTGTTCGCAAAGCTGTTGCGGCGTGCCCTGGGTGACGGTGGTGCCGTTGGCGATCACGATCACGTCGTCGCAGGAGTGGATCACTTCCTGCATCACGTGGGTTGCCATGATGACGCAGCAGCCGTCCGCCTTCAGTGCAGCCAGGGCACGGCGCAGGGCCCGTGTGCTCATCACGTCCAGGCCGCGGCTTGGTTCGTCAAGCAGCAGGTGGCGCGGACGGTGCAGCAGGGTGCGCGCCAGGGCGACCTTGATGCGCTGGCCTTGCGAAAAACCTTTGGCGCGGCGGTCGATGATGTCTTCCAGCGACAGCAGTTCAGTCACTTCCTTCGTGCGCTGCTCGATCGCAGTGTCTTGCATGTCGTTCAACTCGCCGAAATAGCGCAGGTATTCGCGCGTGGTCAGGCGTTCGTACAGGCCAAACTGGTCGGTCAGCACGCCGACATTGCGCCGCACCGCCATCGGGTCGACGGCGGGATCGACGCCGTCGATGGAGATGGTGCCGTGGTCGCGCTGCAGCAGCCCGACCAATGTGCGCAACAAGGTGGTCTTGCCGGCGCCGTTCGGGCCGAGTAGTGCGGTGATGATGCCGTCGCGCGCGGTGAAGCTGGCGCCGGCCAGTGCTTGCACCTTGCCGAAGCGCTTGCAGAGGTTCTGGACTTCGATCATGGTTGTGGCCCTGCGCTATTGAGCTGGAAAGTGGGAGCGGGGATCTCGTTGAGGCATTGCGCCTTCACCGGCGCTCCAGGCTGGTCGAGGAAGCCGCGCAGCAGGCGCGGCATGCATCCAAGCGGCGACACGATGTGGCCGCCGTTCCTGACGATCAGGTGCTGGGCGTTCTTCATGTACTTGCGCGCGGCTTCAGCGCGGCGGGGCGGGGTGACCGGGTCGAGTGCGCCGGACATCAGCAGCACCGGCGCTTCGATCATGGCCGGCTCCTTGTATGGCACGGGGGGTACCGCCATGGTTTCGCACATCTTCCCAATGCGCATGATCTGCGGCGCGCCGAGGAAAGAACCCTTCGTGTCTTCCTCCAGCAGCTGCGGCGTCAGGCGCGGAAAGTCTTCGGCGCAAACCACGGCCAGGTGCAGCGGCATGGCCGGCCCGCCTTCGGAGGAGAAATCGCGCGACACGTTGCTGCGCGCGATGAAGGGCTGCCAGCGGTCCTGGTAGGCGCTGTGGATCAGGAAGGGCAGGCGCCGGCTGTCCGCCTGCGAATACAGGATGTTATGCACGGTGCCGATGAAGCGCATGCTGGTCATTTCGACCTTGGTGGTTTCCGCCGTTCGCGGATCGGGCAAGGTCAAGGTCTGCGGCGACCTCGCCAGGCGTGCCGCCAGCGAGTCGAATTCGGAGCGCAGGCTGGGGAAGGCGGTGGCGCAGACGGTATCGTCGGCGCATTGCTTGAACAGGGCGTCGAGCGCCGCTTGCGCGTCGCGCGCGCCGGCCGGCACCACCTGGTCGGGCGCCGCCACGCCATCCAGCACCAGGGTGCGCACGCTGCCGGGGAAAAGGCGGGCGTAGGCCTGGGCCAGGCGGCTGCCGTAGGAGCCGCCCCAAAGATTGATGCGGCCGTAGCCCAGGGCGCCGCGCACCGCTTCGATATCGCGCGCCGCCTGCTCGGTTGTGTACAGGTTGAAGCGCTTGTTCAAGCCCTTGATGCAGGCGCGGGTCTCGGCCAGCAGCTCGTCTTCCGTAGCCGTTTCGGCATTCTTGCCGGGTTTGCAATCGAGCTTGCCGGATAACCCGGTGCCGCGCTGGTCGATCAGCACGATGTCGCGCGTGGCGCGCACCTTGCGGAAGGTGGTGTTCAGCAGGGGCACCAGGTCGGAACCCGCCTCGCCCGGGCCACCGGCCAGCAGGAACAGCGGATCGCGCCGCGCCGATTCGCGCAGGGCAGGGGCGACAGCGACGTGCAGGTTGAGGGTGGCGCCGGGCGCATGATGGTCGAGCGGCACCGCAAGGCGGATGCAACGCAGGGCTTCTTCGGCACCGGGCAGATGGCAACTTTTGCCGGGTTGGGCCTGTGCCATGGCCGGCCCGAGGCACAGGGCAAGCAATGTGGCCAGCAGGGGCAATCGCATGGCCGTCTCCTCTCGTGATTCTGGGGTTCCATAGTATCCCGGCAATATCTGCTTAGCAACGGCAACCCGGTACGGGGCGGGGTTGACCCAGCGGGCCGGGCCGGGCTATAATCGCCAGCTTTCCGTTCGCTCAGGAAAAGCATATAAGAAGGATGCGTCCGCTGAAGTAACCGGGCGGAACCACCGATTGAGCGTTTTTAATCTTTCACAGAAAGTTCAAACATGAAAACTTTTTCCGCTAAGGGCCATGAAGTCCAGCGCGATTGGTTCGTGATTGACGCGACGGACAAAGTCCTCGGCCGTGTTGCCAGCGAAGTGGCACGCCGACTGCGCGGCAAGCATAAGCCAGAATTCACCCCTCACGTTGACACCGGCGACTTCATCGTTGTCGTGAACGCAGGCAAACTGCGCGTGACCGGTACCAAAGCAACCGAGAAGACCTACTACCGTCACTCCGGTTACCCAGGCGGCATCTACGAGACCAACTTCCTGAAGATGCAACAGCGCTTCCCAGGCCGCGCCCTGGAAAAGGCAGTGAAAGGCATGCTGCCGAAGGGTCCTCTGGGCTACGCCATGATCAAGAAGCTGAAAGTGTACGCTGAGGGTTCCCACCCACACGCTGCCCAGCAACCTAAAGCACTCGAATTCTAAGGAACTGACATGATCGGTAACTACAACTACGGCACCGGCCGTCGCAAGAGTGCAGTAGCTCGCGTGTTCATCAAAGCTGGCACCGGCCAGATCATCGTGAACGGCAAGCCAGCAGCTGAGTACTTCTCCCGTGAAACCGGCCTGATGGTGATCCGTCAGCCGCTGGAACTGACCGGCAACGTTGAACGTTTCGACATCAAAGTCAACGTGCACGGCGGCGGCGAGTCCGGCCAGGCAGGTGCAGTGCGTCACGGCATCACCCGCGCACTGATCGACTACGATGCAGGCCTGAAGGGCGACCTGGCACGTGCCGGCTTCGTCACTCGCGATGCGCGTGAAGTTGAACGTAAAAAAGTTGGTCTGCGCAAAGCACGTCGCGCAAAGCAATTCTCGAAGCGTTAATCTTTACGCTCTCGTACAGAAAGCCGCTGGTTTCCAGCGGCTTTTTTGTTTTCTGGAACCGGCAAACCAGGTGTCTGACCCTGTGGGTCAGACACCGATTTACCGGTTTTGATAAAATGACCCCTCATTCAAAATTACCTCGCAAGGAAGAGATCATGATCAAAGTAGGCATCGTCGGCGGCACAGGTTACACGGGTGTGGAACTGCTGCGACTGTTAGCCGCACACCCTGAAGCCGAACTGACCGCGATCACGTCGCGCAAAGAGGACGGCTTACCGGTGGCTGAGATGTATCCCTCCCTGCGTGGCCGCGTGAACATCGCCTTCTCCTCCCCGGACAAGGTCGACCTGACCCAGTGCGACGTGGTGTTCTTCGCCACCCCGCACGGCGTCGCGATGGCGCAGGCGCCTGAACTGCTGGCCAAGGGCGTGAAAGTGATCGACCTGGCGGCGGACTTCCGCATCAAGGACCGCGCCGTGTTCGAGAAGACCTACAAGATCGACCACAGCGCGCCGGAACTGCTGGAGCAAGCCGTATACGGCCTGCCAGAGCTGAACCGCGAAGACATCAAAAAAGCAAACCTGATCGCCAATCCGGGCTGCTACCCGACCACCATGCAACTCGGTTTCGTGCCGCTGCTGAAGGCCGGCCTGATCGATGCCGGCCACCTGATCGCCGACTGCAAATCCGGCGTATCGGGCGCGGGCCGCAAGGCGGAAATCGGCACCCTGTTCTCCGAATCGTCCGACAACTTCAAAGCCTACGGCGTGAGCGGCCACCGCCACACGCCGGAAACCGCAGCCCAGTTGCAGCGCTACACCAGCGAGAAGGTCAACCTGATCTTCACCCCGCACCTGACCCCGATGATCCGCGGCATGCACTCGACCTTGTATGCGCGCCTGACCAGGGAAGTGTCGAACGAAGAGCTGCAAAAGCTGTTCGAAGACGCCTACGCCGGCCAGCCCTTCGTCGACGTGATGCCCTGGGGCTCGCACCCGGAAACCCGCAGCACCCGTGGCGCCAACATGCTGCGCCTGGCGCTGCACCGCCCGAACAACGGCGATACCCTGATCGTGCTGGTGGTGCAGGACAACCTGGTCAAAGGCGCGTCCGGCCAGGCCGTGCAGTGCATGAACCTGATGTTCGGCCTGGACGAAGGACTGGGCCTGCAAACCATCGCCCTGATGCCTTAAGTGGAAGCCGGTACGGAGCAGGCGCGCGCGCCAATGCTGGTGCGCGTGCTGGGCCTGGCTGCCGTCCTGGTCGCCGGCGGCGCGCTGGCGGTGTGGGGCGTCGACCTGGGCAAGCGCGTGGTTGGCCTGTCGAAGGGCGAATCCGGCCCTGCGCTTGCCAAACAGCTTGCCGCGGCTGAGCTGGAGTTGGCGCGGGTGTCGGCCGAGCGCGATGCAATGGCCGAGCAGTTGAAGGCAGCGCCCACTGCCTCTGCTGCCTCGAATGCCGAATTGGCAAAACTGAATGCCGACCTGGCGCTACTGGAAGCAGTGCTACCGCCGGCCAAGGCCGGTTCCGGCCTGGCCATCCTCGGCATGCAAGCCCGCATGGCGGCGCCAAAGCTCTTGCATTACACGGTTTTGCTGCAATATGGTGCGAAGAAGAAGGGCCCCTCCGCCTTCGATGGCCGGCTCAAGCTGGCAGTCGCCGTCATTCAAGATGGCAAAAAGGCGGTACTCGAATACCCCAAGGAAGGCGCCGAGCGCTACGACCTGACAGTGGACCGCTACCAGCGGGTCGACGGCACGCTGGAGCTGCCGGAAGGCGCCAAAATTGTGGCGGTCAGGGCCAGCCTGTCGGAAAATGGCAAAATTATTGCCGATGAAACAATGACAGTGCGCAGCCTCTAAAGCGGCCAAGTCCGGCATGGACTATAATGGGACAACTGATTTTAAGTAGGAGTAACACATGACTGCAGTAGCCGAAGACGTGATTCCGGCACCGATCGTTTTCACCGACGCCGCGGCCGAGAAAGTAGCGCAACTGATCGAAGAAGAAGGCAATCCGGACCTGAAGCTGCGCGTATTCGTGCAGGGTGGCGGTTGCTCCGGCTTCCAATACGGCTTCACCTTTGACGAAATCGTCAACGAAGACGACACCACCATGGTGAAGAACGGCGTCCAGCTGTTGATCGACTCGATGAGCTACCAATACCTGGTCGGCGCTGAGATCGACTACAAGGACGACCTGGAAGGCGCGCAATTCGTGATCAAGAACCCATCCGCAACGTCGACCTGCGGCTGCGGCTCCTCCTTCTCCGTCTAAGCTTTTCCTCACGGCTCAGCCCGTGTCACACCATGGGGTCACACCCCAACTGTGACACGGCCTCAGCTATGACACGGTCGAGCCCGTGTCACACTTCGGGTGTGACCCCATGGTGTGACACGGGCTCGGCCGTTAACGGGGATACAATGCGCCGAGGATGCGCTCGCCACGGGCGCCGGTGACCGTGGGCAGGTTGCCGGATTGACGCTCGCCGAAGCGGTAGGCGAGCCAGGCGAATACCATCGCTTCCACGCGGTTGGGCGGCACGCCCAGCGCATCTGTTGACTGTACTTTGGTCGATTCCCCCAGTTCTGCCTGCAGTTCACGCATCAGTGTGGCGTTGTAGGCGCCTCCGCCGCATACGTAGAGCGCGTCCGCGCCGTGCGGGGCGATGTCGCGCGCCAGACTGACCGCTGTCAGGCGAAGCAGGGTGAACATCACGTCTTCCGGTTTGGCGCTGGCGAAGGGCGCCAGGCGGGCATCAAGCCAGTCTGCGTGGAACAGGTCGCGGCCTGTGCTTTTCGGCGCGGGCAGGGTGAAATAGGGTTCTGCCAGCAGCGCGGCCAGCAGGCCGGGAACTTCCTGGCCACTGGCTGCCCAGGCGCCGTTATCGTCGAATTCCACGCCTTTGTGGCGCGAGATCCAGGCATTCATCAACACATTGCCGGGCCCGGTGTCGTAGCCACCGACGGTACCGTCCTTATGCAGCAAGGAGATGTTGGCGATGCCGCCGATATTGGCCAGCACGCGCATCTTGCCTTCCTTGCCGAACAGTGCCTTGTGGCCGGCCGGCACCAGCGGTGCGCCCTGGCCGCCTGCCGCCACGTCGCGCGAGCGGAAATCGGCAATCACGTCGATGTCGCTCAGCTCGGCCAGCAGGGCGGCGTTGATGATCTGGCGGGTGAAGCCCAGCTCGGGGCGGTGGCGGATGGTTTGCCCATGGGCGCCAATGGCGCGCACGTCGGCCGATTTCATCTCGGCCTTGGCCAGGAGTTCGGCCACGCAGTCCGCGTAAAGCTCGGCCAGCTTGTTGGCGGCCAGCGCTTCGCGTTCGATCTCGTTTGGCGATGCTGCCTGCAGCGCCATCAGTTCGTCACGCAGCGATTGCGGGAATTCCACATAGGCTGCGGACATGGTGCGCGCAGCCCCAGCCCAGAAGTCCACGAGGACGCCATCGACGCCGTCCAGGCTGGTACCCGACATCATTCCGATATATAGGCTCATGGTCTTATTGTAGTGCGGTGCCGGGTCTGTCAAATGGACAAAAGGCGCACAAATGTGCGCCTTTTGTCCATTTGACAGACCCGGCACCGACTTTCTACTTGGCAGCGAGGTTGTTGGTGTTGTTGTTCGGGCGCAGCAGGGCGAAGCGGTGGATCATGTCGCCGGCCACCGATTTGAAGCGGGCCAGTTCGGCCGCGGTCAGCGGGGCTTGCGCTGTAATGTTCAGCTTATTCGGGTCCTTGGCTTCGCCGGCTACGCGGAATTCGTAGTGCAAGTGGGCGCCGGTCGACCAGCCGGTCGAGCCGACGTAGCCGATGATGTCACCCTGGCTGACCTTGGCGCCCTTCTTCATACCGGCGCCAAAGCGGCTCATGTGCGCATACGCGGTGGAGTAGTTGGCCCAGTGCTTGATCACGATCACGTTGCCGTAGCCGCCCTGCACGCCGGCGAAGTCGATCACGCCGTCGCCCGCTGCGCGGATCGGGGTGCCGGTCGCTGCGGCGAAGTCGGTGCCTTTGTGCTGCTTCCAGTTGCCGGAAATCGGGTGCGAGCGCATGCCGAAGCCGGACGAAATACGCGAGAACTCCAGCGGCGATTTCAGGAAGGCTTTCTTCAGCGATTTGCCGTCGAAGCTGAAGTAGCCGCCGCCCGATTTGGTCAGCGGATCTTCAAACCACACGCTCTGGTAGGTGGTGCCCTTGTTGGTGAATTCGCCAGCGAGGATGCGGCCGGCACGCACGAACTCGCCGTCCTGCCAGAAGGTTTCGTACACCACATTGAAACGGTCGCCGCGCTTCAGGTCGGAGCGGAAGTCGATGTTGGTGGAGAACATTTCAATGATCTGCGCGACGATGGAGTCGGGCAGGCTGCTGCCGTCGGAGCTCGAGTCGGTCGCGGCATACAGGGTGGTGGTAATTTCACGCGCGCGCATTTCAACGCGACGTTCCAGCTTCGCGGCCGTCTCTTCGGCCGTGAATTCTGCGTCGCCCGAACGGGTGACCATAATATTCTTGACGGGATTGTCCTTGCCGTCCACAACGGTGGCCTTCAGCCACAGCAGGTTGCCGTTATCGTCGGTCTGCGCCTGCACGCGTTTGCCGCTGCGCAGCTGCATGATGGCGCGCGCGGTCTTGTCTTTCTTGATGAAGTTTTCTGCGGCGTCGTCTTCCACGCCCAAACGATTGAGCAGCGTGGCGAGCGTGTCGCCGGCGCGGATCTTTTCTTCGTGGACGTATTTCTGGGAAGCTTCTTGCTGCTGCAGGGCGGTGATCTGCGAGGACAGGTCAGGTAGCTGGATATCCTGGGCAATGGTCTTCACGGGCAGGTCGCTCGCATCAGGGGCGAGCGGGGCCACGCCAGCAGCGCCAAAAGCGCACACGGCAAGGAAGATCGCCGATGCGCTGATGATTCGCGACTTACGCGTCGAACCTAGCAGATTGTGCAAGCGCGAGCTTGCGAACTTGTTTATAGGGTTCATGCAATCAGTTAAAATTTGCCGCTTGAACTTTTAGGATTCTTGGTATTTTGTTCTAAGTTGTTGATTTAATTCGTTTTCATCGGGCAAGATTGATGGGATCGGGCATTATAACAAAGTCCTGGGCCGTGCCAACAATTTGAGAGAATTTCGCAAAAATGGATACAGACAACAAAATCCTGCCGCTGACCGATAGCGTCCAGGAAGCCCTCGCCATCACCAAGCGTGGTGTGGACGAGCTCATCATCGAAAGCGAATTCGCTCAAAAACTGGCGCGCTCGGAAAAGACCGGCGTGCCGCTGCGCATCAAGCTGGGCCTGGACCCGACCGCTCCGGACTTGCACCTGGGACACACTGTGGTGCTGAACAAGATGCGCCAGCTGCAGAACCTGGGCCACCAGGTGATCTTCCTGATCGGCGATTTTACTTCCATGATCGGCGACCCTTCGGGCCGCAACGTGACCCGTCCGCCGCTGACCCGCGAGCAGATCGAGCTGAACGCCCAGACATATTTCAAGCAGGCATCGCTGGTGCTGGATGCTGGCAAGACCGAAATCCGCTACAACTCGGAGTGGTGCGATCCGCTGGGCGCACGCGGCATGATCCAGTTGTCCTCGCGCTACACCGTGGCGCGCATGATGGAACGCGACGACTTTTCCAAGCGCTTCAAGAACGGTACCCCGATCTCGGTGCACGAGTTCCTATACCCGCTGATGCAGGGTTACGACTCGGTGGCGCTGAAGGCTGACCTGGAACTGGGCGGCACCGACCAGAAGTTCAACCTGCTGGTGGGCCGCGAGTTGCAAAAGGATTATGGCCAGGAGCAGCAGTGCATCCTGACCATGCCGCTGCTGGAAGGCCTGGATGGCGTCGAGAAGATGTCCAAGTCCAAGAACAACTATATTGGTATCACCGAGCCGGCCAACACCATGTTTGCCAAGGTGATGTCGATTTCGGACGTGATGATGTGGCGTTACTACGACCTGCTGTCTTGGCAGTCGATAGAGCACATCGCTGGCCTGAAGAAGGCGATCGAAGGCGGCGCGAACCCGCGCGATGCCAAGGTGGCGCTGGCGCAGGAAATCGTGGAGCGCTTCCACTCCCGTCAGGCGGCGGAGGATGCGCTGGCGGACTTCGTCAACCGTTCCAAGGGTGGCATTCCGGACGACGTGCCGGAAGTTGCCTTGTCCGGCGCTCCAGTTGGCATTGGCCAGCTGCTGAAGCAGGCTAACCTGTGCGCTTCGACTTCCGAGGCGCTGCGTATGATCGACCAGGGTGGCGTGCGGATCGACGGTACCGTGATCAGCGATAAGGCGCTGAAGATCGAGCCGGGCGTGTTCGTGCTGCAGGTTGGCAAGCGCAAGTTCGCCAAAGTGACCTTGTCGGCATGATCGGGCTGCTGCAGCGGGTTACTTCGGCCAAGGTTGTTGTTGATGGCGAGACGACCGGCGCTATCGACGGCGGCCTGATGGTGCTGGTGTGCGCGGAGAAGGGCGATACGGAGAAGGAGGCGGACCAGTTGCTGGCCAAGCTGCTGTCGTATCGCGTGTTTTCCGATGACGCCGGCAAAATGAACAAATCGGTGACCGATGTGGCGGGTGGATTGCTGCTGGTGCCGCAGTTTACGCTGGCGGCGGATACCAATTCGGGCACGCGGCCTTCATTCAGCCCGGCGGCGGCGCCGGCTGATGGGAAGCGGTTGTTTGAGTATTTTGTTTCGCAGGCGCGGGTCAGGCATGCTGTCGTAGGTACTGGCGTTTTCGGGGCGGATATGAAGGTGTCGCTGACCAATGATGGGCCGGTGACGTTTTGGTTGCAGGTGAATCCTAAAACATAAAACCGGGAGGGCGGTGTCTGACCCGCAGGGTCAGACACCAGTCATGCGGCAGCCGCGTACCGGGTGTCAGACCCTGCGGGTCTGACACCGGTTTGCCGGTTTAAAAAGCAGCTGGGAGATGAAGATGAAAATCTGGAGCGATTCCTTCAAGGATGGCGCCGCCATCCCCGGCGAGTTTGCCTTCGCGGTGCGCGACAAGGCGACGAAAGTGCGCCTGTCCGCCAACAAGAACCCGCACCTGGCCTGGTCCGAAGTCCCTCCCGGCACCGAATCCCTGGTCCTGCTCTGCATCGACGGCGACGCCCCAACCGACGGTACCCACGTCAACCAGGAAGGCCATACGCTGCCGGCATCAATGCCGCGCGCCGACTTCTACCACTGGTCGCTGGTCGACATCCCCGCCACCCGTACCAGCATCGCCGCCGGTGAATTCTCGAACGAAGTCACGCCCAAAGGCAAACCGGCCAGCCTGCCGCCGCCGCTACGCCACGGCATCAACGACTACACCGGCTGGTTCGCCAGCGACAAAGACATGGCGGGGGATTACTACGGCTACGACGGCCCATGCCCGCCCTGGAACGACGAGCGCACCCACCACTACATTTTCCGCCTGTACGCGCTGGACACCCCACGCCTGGAGCTGGAAGGCCGCTTCACCTGCCAGGACGTGCTGGGAGCGATCCACGGCCATATCCTCGACGAGGCACAGGTAATCGGCAGCTATTCGCTATTCGAATGACAAGAATCCTCCTGATACGCCATGGCGAAACCGCGTGGAACGCCGTGCGGCGCCTGCAAGGCCACACCGACATTCCCTTGAGTCCCACCGGCGAGCGCCAGGCTGAAGCCCTGGCGCGCGCGCTGGCGTCCGAGCCATTGGACGCCATCGTCGCCAGCGACCTGGGACGCGCCCTGCAAACCGCGCAGGCGGTGGCTGCCCACCACCCCGGTCTGCCGCTGCACACCGACCCAAACTTGCGCGAACGCGGCTACGGCGCCTTCGAAGGCCTCTTATATACAGAGATCGCCGAACGCTACCCGGTCGAATTTGCGGAATGGCAAGCGCGGGACGTGGATGCCGTGATGCCGGCCGGCGACCGGGTGGCCGAAAGCTTCCGGCAGTTCTTCCAGCGCTGCCAGGAAGGTATCGCGCGCTGGGCCGAGCGCTACCCGCAGCAATCCATCCTGATCGTCGCCCACGGCGGCGTGCTGGAATGCGCCTATCGCGCCGCCCGCGGCCTGTCGATCGACGGCCCGCGCGATTTCCAGGTCAAGAACGCGAGCATCAATCGCTTTATCTTTGATAAAGGGGCGTTGTCGCTCGAGCAATGGGGCGAGGTGGCCCACCTGTCCGCAAGCCTGGACGACATTGTTTAAAAAAGTGATTAGTTTTTGGGCAGTGGATCGGTTAAAATAGCCCCCTTTCCCGCACTGTCTTACGGATTTACTAAGTGAATATCGGACCTCACGAGCTCCGCAATAACGTCTTTGTCGCGCCTATGGCAGGTGTGACGGACCGCCCGTTCCGCCAATTGTGCAAGGAACTGGGCGCGGGTTACGCCGTGTCCGAGATGGCCGCTTCCAACCCGCGCCTGTGGGCCAGCGAAAAGTCGTCGCGCCGCACCGACCACACCGGCGAGATGGAGCCGAAGGCAGTGCAGATCGCCGGCGCGGTGCCGGAAGAACTGGCCGAATGCGCCAAGTTCAACGTGGACCGCGGCGCCCAGATCATCGATATCAATATGGGCTGCCCGGTGAAAAAAGTGTGCAACAACTGGTGCGGCTCCGCCCTGTTGCAGCATGAAGACCTGGTCCAGCGCATCCTGGAAGCGGTCGTGCCGGCAGTGAACGTGCCGGTGACGCTGAAATTCCGCACCGGCTGGAACCGAGAGAACAAGAACGCCCTGCGCATTGCCCGCATCGCCGAGCAAGCCGGTATCCAGATGCTGACGCTGCACGGCCGCACCCGTGCCGACGGCTACACTGGCGACGCCGAATACGACACCATTGCCGCCGTCAAGGCAGCAGTAAAAATCCCGGTGGTTGCCAACGGCGACATCACCACCCCTGAAAAAGCGCGTTATGTGCTCGACAAGACCGGCGCCGACGCCGTGATGATCGGCCGTGCCGCCCAGGGGCGACCATGGATCTTCCGCGAAATCGACCATTTCCTGCGCACCGGCGAACACCTGCCGGCGCCGCTGGTGGCCGAGGTGCGCAAGCTGATGGACGAACACCTGCAGGCCCACTACGCCTTTTACGGCGAATTCCTGGGCGTGCGCACTGCGCGCAAGCATATTGGCTGGTATGTGCGCGACCTCCCGGGCGGGGAGGAGTTCCGTCAGGAGATGAACCGCCTCGAGTCGACCGCAGAACAACTGCGCGCAGTCGACAGTTTCTTCGAATCCCAATGGAAGTACGGCGAGCGGTTACAATACCGCCTCGCCGAAGAACCGCTGGCTGCGTGAACCGCGCCTGCATTGGCAAATATTTAGCAAGATCGATAAGAAAATGAGCAAAGAAAGCATTCAGGAAGTGGTCCAGAAGAGCCTGGAAGACTACTTCAATGACCTGGGCGAGCAGCAGGCATCGAACGTATATGACATGGTAGTGATGACTGTTGAACGTCCGATCCTCGAAGTGGTGATGGGCCGCGCCGACGGCAACCAGTCGCACGCAGCCCAGATGCTGGGTATTAACCGCAATACTTTGCGCAAGAAATTACAGGAACACGGCCTGCTGTAAGGCTGATTCCGCGTCCCGGTCCCTATTGGCCGCGACGGGCCGTGGGGCCAGGTGGTTTTGTACAGATTTCCGTAACCTTCCCCCACAGCTATGATCAAACAAGCTCTCATCTCCGTATCCGACAAGACCGGCGTGCTGGATTTCGCCAAGGCCCTGTCGGCCATGGGCGTCAACATCCTGTCCACCGGCGGTACCGCGAAACTGCTGGCCGATAACGGCGTGCCGGTCACCGAAGTGGCCGACTACACCGGTTTCCCGGAAATGCTCGATGGCCGCGTGAAGACGCTGCACCCGAAAGTCCACGGCGGCATTCTGGCCCGCCGCGACTTCCCTGAGCATGTCGCCAAGCTGGAAGAGCACAGCATTCCGACCATCGACATGGTGGTGGTGAACCTGTACCCGTTCCAGGCGACCGTGGCCAAGGCCGAGTGCTCGCTGGAAGACGCGATCGAGAACATCGACATCGGCGGCCCGGCCATGCTGCGTTCCGCAGCCAAGAACCACAAGGACGTGGTGGTGATCTGCGACCCGACCGACTACGGCGTGGTGCTGGCGGAGATGAAGGGCACCGACAACGCCCCTGGCTACGTGTCGTACGACACCCGCTTCAACCTGGCCAAGAAGGTCTACGCGCACACCGCGCAGTACGACGGCGCCATTACCAACTACTTCTCCAGCCTGGGCCCGGACCGCAAGCACGAGACCCGTTCCGCTTACCCGGCAACCCTGAACGTGGCCTTCGAGAAGGTGCAGGACATGCGCTACGGTGAAAACCCGCACCAGTCGGCGGCTTTCTACCGCGACCTGGCTCCGGTAGCCGGCGCGCTGGCCAACTACCGCCAGCTGCAGGGCAAGGAACTGTCATTCAACAACATCGCCGACGCTGACGCAGCGTGGGAATGCGTGAAGTCCATGGGCTCCACCGCTTGCGTGATCATCAAGCACGCCAACCCATGCGGCGTAGCCTTGGGCGCGACCGCCCTGGAAGCCTACCAGCGCGCGCTGAAGACCGACCCGACCTCCGCTTTCGGCGGCATCATTGCCTTCAACGTGGAAGTGGATGGCGCGGCCGCAACCGAACTGGCCAAGCTGTTCGTGGAAGTGCTGATTGCACCTTCCTTCACCGCCGAGGCACGTCAGATCATGTCCGCCAAGCAGAACGTGCGCCTGCTGGAGATTCCACTGGGCGAAGGCGTGAACGCGATGGACTTCAAGCGCGTGGGCGGCGGCCTGCTGGTGCAGTCGGCTGACTCGAAGAATGTGCTGCAGTCGGAACTGCGCGTTGTGACCAAGCTGCAGCCTACCCAGCAGCAGCTGGCTGACCTGATGTTCGCTTGGCGCGTCGCCAAGTACGTGAAGTCGAACGCCATCGTCTTCTGCGGCGGCAATATGACCCTGGGTGTGGGTGCGGGCCAGATGTCCCGTATCGACTCCGCGCGCATTGCTTCGATCAAGGCGCAGAATGCCGGCCTGTCGCTGGCTGGCTCCGTGGTGGCTTCGGATGCATTCTTCCCGTTCCGCGACGGCCTGGACGTGGTGGTTGATGCAGGTGCGACCTGCGTGATCCAGCCGGGCGGCTCGATGCGTGACCAGGAAGTGATCGATGCTGCCGACGAGCGCGGCGTGGTAATGCTGTACACCGGCACTCGCCACTTCCGTCACTAAACCGGTAAACCAGCCGGATGGCCGGCTACCGTCGCGTATTGGTGTCAGACCCTGAGGGTCTGACACCGGTTTACCGGTTTCTACCGTAAAATCCGGGAATGATAATTCTCGGCATCGACCCCGGCTTACGTACCACTGGCTTTGGCGTCATCCAAAAAGTGGGCAACAAGCTGCGCTACATCGCCTCCGGCACCATCAAGAGCGGCGAGGGCGACCTGCCGCAACGCCTGAAAGTCATCCTCGACGGCGTGGCCGAAGTCGCCGCCACCTACAAGCCCGATTGCGCCGCAATCGAAAAAGTTTTCGTCAACGTCAACCCGCAATCGACCTTGCTGCTCGGTCAAGCCCGCGGCGCCGCGATCTGCGCCCTGGTAACGCACGAGCTCAAAGTTGCCGAATACTCCCCAACGCAACTGAAGCAAGCGGTCGTCGGTACCGGCCGCGCCACCAAGGCGCAAGTGCAAGACATGGTCGCACGCCTGCTGGCGCTGCCCGGCCTGCCCGGCACCGACGCCGCCGACGCCCTCGGCATCGCCATCTGCCACGCCAACAGCCAGGCCACGCTGTCTGTCGTCACCAACGCCCATCCCGCCCTGTCCGGCCTGCGTATGAAGCGCGGCCGCCTGGTGGGCTAACTGCACCCAAAGGAAAAATATGATCGGACGTCTCACCGGCATCCTGCTCGAAAAGAACCCCCCGCAACTGCTGGTAGACGTACAAGGCGTCGGCTATGAAGTCGACGTACCGATGTCCACCTTTTACAACCTGCCCGGCGTGGGCGAGAAGGTCAGCCTGTTCACTCACCTGACGATCCGCGAAGACGCGCACCTGCTGTTCGGCTTTGGCAATGCGGAAGAACGCGCCGTGTTCCGGCAATTGATCAAGATCAGCGGCATTGGCGCCCGCACCGCGCTATCAATCCTGTCCGGGCTCTCGATCGCGGACTTGGCGCAAGCCGTCACGCTGCAGGAAGCCGGCCGCCTGGTGAAGATCCCGGGCATCGGCAAGAAGACCGCCGAACGCCTGCTGCTGGAACTGAAGGGCAAGCTTGGCGCCGATATTGGCGCCGCCGGCGCACACCCGGTCCACGATTCGCAAGCCGACATCCTGAACGCGCTGCTGGCGCTGGGCTACTCGGACAAGGAAGCGTTGCAGGCATTGAAGACCGTGCCTGCCGGGTCGTCGGTCTCCGACGGCATCAAGCAAGCCCTGAAAGCCTTGTCCAAAGGCTGACAATTGAGGTCTCCTCGCCTTCGAACAACGCTAAGCAGCAAAGCTTGTCGTGCAGTTAATAACGCTGGATGCTCCTGATGGCGATGACTTGCCACGGCAGGTTACTTCCGCATAAACTGAACGGTACCCCACCAACAACAAGCTGTAATTATGAGAACACTTATCGTATTGGCTATCCTTGCGTCGACCATGGTCGGTTGCGCAGTTTACACACCGTCCGGCTCCGTCGTGGTTGATCCTTCTGCGCGTCAGGAGTCCGGCAAAGGGAAGTTCTGCCCGCCTGGTCAAGCCAAGAAGGGCAACTGCTAACTACCCGCATCGTTTGAACCTGTCTGACGGTTGTGGTAGCCGTTCAGACAACACTTCCATGCGAGCAATCTGGCAAGATTGGGCCAGCCTGTTGCTCGTACACGAAGCCTACGACAATGAGGTCCCATGAAGATCGAGAGAATCCACGGTCCACTGGTAGCGGCTCTCGATCGCGAAGAGAACACGTTCACGTCCAGCGAAGTATTCGACATCAGCTTTGTCGAGGACGAATTCCGGCTTAGCACTCGTACCGTTGAACGGTTCTCCAAACGCTACGACACGGATGGCGAATGCGACGACGACATTGAAGCTTACGGAGCATTTGTGGATGGAGCGCTGGCAGGCAAGATCGAGCTCACATCAACCTGGAACGAGCTTGCTTCTATCGAACACATTCTCGTCGCCCGCAATTTTCGTCAACGCGGCATTGCAACTGCGCTGATCGACTTCGCCAAATCGTGGGCGCAGAATGCGCAGCTTAAGGGACTGCGACTGGAAACGCAGACCAACAACGTCGCGGCCTGCAAACTCTATTTGCGCAACGGCTTCAAGGTAGGTGGCTTCGATCGGTTCGTCTACCGCACGCAAGAGCATGTGGCCAATGAGACCGCACTGTATATGTACTGGTTTCCCGAGCGGTAGAAGTTGTAAGAAAAGTAGTATGCTTCGGTTCTCTGAAATCAACTGTACGTCACGTGAAATCGATTGTCCGCAAGAGCCTCTTCGCCTTGGTGTTGTGTAGTCCAATGTTCGCGAGCGCGGGTTCCAAAACCCTGACGGTCGCCTTCTTCGATTACTCGAACGGCATCGGCAAAAAGTCCTTCAAGGCGCTGCGCGCGAGCGGTTACGAGCACCAGTGCTGGCGTGAGAGTTTCGTAGAAATCAATGGGATTGACACCGCCTATATTGAAAGACCGCCAGCGAGTCTCCAAGGCGATCTGCTGCTGCGAGCAGTGCGCGGCGACGCGGCTGCGGCAGAACAATTTCGCCAGCAGCTTAGCAATGCGAGGCTTAATGGAGCCTATGCGTTTGTCCCCGATCCCTCCGGGGAATACGCCACCATATATGGCTTGGGCTACCAGACGATCGCAGTAACGTCGTCGGCCTCCGTCAGCATTCCGGAGGACGGCAAGCCGATCGCCAATAGCACCTTTTCCAAGCGCCTGTGCGAGGCTGGCAAGGCGATGGATTGAACCGCAGGCTCGTGATTAGCGGTCCAATGGGCTGAGAACTGCATTGCCACCGCGGTTGAGAACATGCGTATAGATCTGGGTTGTACGAACATCTTTGTGACCGAGTAATTCCTGGACGGTCCGAATGTCGTACCCGCTTTGCAGCAAATGCGTCGCAAAACTATGCCGTAGCGTATGAGGCGAGACCTTCTTCTGAATGTTCGCGTCCTGCGCCGCTTGCCTTACAGCGCGCTGCACACGCTGTTCGTCAATATGGTGCCGCCGGAGGACACCAGAGCGCGGGTCCTCCGACAGACCGTCGGCTGGAAGGATGTACTGCCATTTCCACTCTCGTGCCGCCGCCGGATACTTTCGATCCAGGGCAAACGGCAAATAGACTTCTCCACCGCCTTGATCGCAGTCGCGCTGATGCTGCAGCATGATCAACTCCAAATGGGATTTGAGTGGAACAACGAGAGAGCCTGGCAACATCGTCACGCGGTCTTTCGCGCCTTTTCCGTTGCGGATAGTGATCTGCCGCATATTGAAATCGATATCGAGCACGCGCAAGCGGCAGGCTTCCATGAGGCGCAGACCGCTGCCATATAATAGCGATGCGACCAGCCAGGTTTCACTTTTCATGTGCGAGAGCAGCGTTCGAGTTTCGTCGATCGTCAATACAGTTGGCAGGCGCTGAGGCTGCTTCGCTGCGACGACATCTTTCAACCATTCGACCTCCAGTTTCAGTACCTTCTGGTACAGGAAGAGCAAAGCGGCCTTGGCCTGCGATTGTGTGGACGCCGCGACTTTGCGGTCGACCGCGAGATGGGTCAAGAAGGCCTCGATCTCAGCTTTACCCATCTGAGAGGGATGGCGCTTATTATGAAAGAGGATGAAGCGCCGCATCCAATCAACATAAGCTTCCTCGGTTCGAATGCTGTAATGCATGGTTCGGATCAATGCTCGCGCCTGATCCAGTAGCTTTGGCTCATTTGTCGGCATGACGTAGTTCTCCGGTGTTAGGAAGAATTATGTTCACCGACTTTTGGCACGCGGATATAGACATTGATCAATGAGACATTAGGCGTCATAATGAAATTTATTAAAACGTCAATATGACGTCGACTTTACGTTATGCTTCCGAGCCCCGATGATCGCTGACAAATTCGATACCGCTGCTGCCGCAGCAGCCGTCGCCGCCGGCGACGCAGCTGATCCGGCTTTGCTCCAGTGGGTTCAGGACTTGAATTGGCCTGTTGCCACTGTATTGGCTCCGTTTCTTGCTTGCGGTGGACGCACTGTTGTTCCAGGTATTCGCCAGGTGTTCGCTTCGAGCGACGATACTTGGAAGTACAGCATTCTTGTTGGTGTGGTCGCAAAATCATCTGAACTGGTTGCGCTCCTTCGGAGTGACCTCGAACGCCTCGCTAGCCAAGCTACGCCTGGGGAGCGCGCTGAAGAACTTGATAAATTAGCGGCGGATCTCCTGGAATCGAAATGACGCAATTGCATAACAACTCATTCCAGCGGACGCCTACGGCGCCGCTGAATTCAACACGTTAGGCTCAATCCATGATCTCCTTAGCTGAAGCTCGCGCCTTGGTGGAGCAACGCCTTTTTACGTACGAGGCGTTGCCCGATGACGATGCCTGGGTCTTGATCCCCGAGAGCACGGTCGAACGTAACTTCGGTTGGGTGTTCTTCTATAATTCTCGCAAGTTCCTTGAGACTGGGGATTTGCAATTTGCGCAGGCTGGAAATGCTCCTCTTCTGGTCAAAAGAGATAGCGGAGAAATTGTTGTCCTTGGCACCGCTTATCCGGTAGAACACTACATAACTGAGTATGAAAAACGTACTGCGCCTAACACTTAAATCAACTGGACGCGCTAGAGCGCGCCAGTTATTGTCACGTTGGGCCCCGCTTTGAACTTCATGCATGCATCGTCCTCTCCGCTTGGCTCTTTGGCCGCTGGCAAATCAGCCAGTGCGGCTTATGCCGGCGCATGGGCCGCTGGCGGCGCCACCATCTTTGGCATGCACTTTCAGGTGCGGTATGCTGCTGTCCGTGTGGGCGCTGACGCGGACACGCAATCGGTGGGCATTCGCTGCGAGTTCACGCGCGGTGTCCAACATTCCATTCAAGCGGACGCGCTAAAGCGCGCCGCTTAACGCAACGTTGGGCTGCCGAACTCCGATGAAAAATCCTACAAACGAAGAAATCGAAGGCCTGTTGATAAACATCCTTAGCGACGGCTTCAATCGCTCTCTTAGCGAATTTAGAAGCGTCGGCGTCGTCGACCAAAAAAAGTTGAGTGAAAGGTACAAGGGCGTTGGATCTGAGTACTACGATCGAGTGACGGAACAGATTGAGCTAACCGCAAGGTTGGCAGCTCCGGCTGTTCGACGCCTTTTTTTGGACGAGCCGCAATGAGGTCCTCCGACGTGAACTTCTTTGCCCAACCATGCATTCCAGCGGACGCCTTCGGCGCCGCTGAATTGAGACGTTAAGCCTCAATGATCTTCACCCGAGAAAACTGCAAACCCGTCTTCGCTCCTGGCGCAAGAAAGCTTGCTCTTGACCTGTCGCGGACAAAGCAATCATTTGCAAATTTAGCTGCCGAAGATGGCTCCTTTATGCAAGTGGCGGGCGGCCCAGGATTATTCCTGTTGGAACGCAAGGAGCACTCGGGGTCACATAGCCGCGCCTATCAGGATCATCCGGTTGCAATTCACCCTGACGGAACACTCCTTCAGTCCAGCGCCGGCAATTTTAATCTGGCACAAGATGAATGGTTCTTGCTAAGGCAGGTCGTGGAAATCTTTGAGGCATTTTCGAATGGCCAGCCAATGCCACCGTACGTACGTTGGCGAGAGTTGGGATACAACTATGCTGTTAAAGCTTAACTATTCCGTCGAGCGGACTGCCAACGGGCTTCGCCCGCAGGCGGCCGCTCACGTCAAACGTTAGGACTTTGACCGTAATTGTGCGTTGGTCGCCGATGACACCCAATGAAGAAAAATTTCGCCGCCCTTGACTCTTCGATTCTCGAGACGCTTACCGAGCGCCCGTTGCGCCGAAACGAACTTTTGGCGGTGGTTTCTATTCGTGAGGAAGCACTACGCCTTAATATTCGGCGAGCCGGCGTCTCTCCGAGTGAAAGTGCCGACGCGACCGTGAATGAGCGATTGCAAGCTTTGCGACGTGATGGCCGAATTATTTACGATCCAGCGACAAGTCGCTGGGAAAGTAAAGTGATGGATCAATGAACTATTTGCCTAACCTCTCAATCAACCGGACGTCTTCCGCGCTGCGCGCTCCAGCCGCCGGTTATCGGCCACGTTGGGCGTCGGGTACAGAGACGTTGACGCAACGCTCTAGTATCTAAAGCGCTTGCTCCTGCCAAAATCCTCAAGGAAAAAAATGAACACTCGATTAGTATTCAGTATTTCGCTTTTTCTTGCGACGATCAGTCCTCTCAGCGCGCAAAACTCATCTTCAAGCCAAGCAGTAGGGGATGCATCAGGCAGGATCGAACAATATCAGCAAGAGTCCAAGAAACTGGATCCGCAGAGCATATTCAACGAATTGGAGCGCTTGCGCACTATCATTGCGCTCAAGAGACAAGACCATGCCTGGCCTGACCTCACAGATGACGATACGCTTAAAGCTACTGCTTACGCTATGGCGTTGGAAACAAAACGGAAATTGCGAGATCCTGCGGCGTCCTATTACTGGGGAATCTACAACGCACGCATTTGTGGAGCCCTGGATGCTAGCAAGATCTCAGGGGCGCCTTCCGCACAATGTTGGAGCGACACGTTGGAAAGCTTCAAGATCGCGAACGAAGGTGGAATTCTCCGTGCTTCCCTCAACGTGGGCCTTATGTACGAGAACGGGTGGGGCGTTCCTAAATCCAGGTACGTGGCTGCGGACTGGTACTTCAAGGCGGCCGACAAATTCAGCTTAGTTGGAGAGCGGGAAGGCGCACTCGAAGCCCTTGAAGCTACCATTCGCATGGTTCCCGACCACCCTGCTGCAACTCGACTGCGCGCCCAGTTGCAAAGATAATGACGCTATGCCCAACCAATCATTCCATCGGACGCCTGCGGCGCCGCTGAATTCAAAACGTTAGGAATTACATGATCTGTCGAAGCTGCAGCACACAAAATCTACCGACAAGCATGCGCTGCATTCAATGCGGTACAGGACTTGTCAACGAAACTACTGAAACTACTGAAACTACTGAAACTACTGATGCCTACCGTGCCGCGGCCCGGGCCGTAGATGCTCGAATGTATGGTGGTATCGGCGCATTCGTTGGTTTTGCGCTCACCTTCGTCGTTCTCAAATTCGTTCTTGAGGATATGTACTTTGATACTCGTGAAATTTATGGCGGCGCCCTTGCTGCCGCGGTTGTTTGCGGGGCCGCTGGTCGCCTCATCGCACACAAGAAGTGGAAATAATCCTAACCTTATGCTCCAGCCGACGCCTTTGGCGCGGCTGAACCGGAACGTTAGCCCATTGCCGAACACGGCCTGGATGAAGCGATGAAGCTAATCAACTGCAAACCTAATGGTCCTCCTTGGAGCGAAGAACTTGTTCGACGGATCTCAGAAGACCATTTCGACGACGGACACGCTTGCGTCATCTCAGACCCGGACGCGTTTGACGATTTGCGCGTTGACGCATACCGCTACAATGATGAACCGGGGTTCGCAGTCGATCACGATCTGGCTATGAACAACGAGCGCTCGGACTTTACTGCACTATTTGAGTTTAAGAAGACCGAGCATGGATATGAAATTCTTCTCGAAGATATTCACGTTCTCTTTGAAAAAGCCCAACAATCCAAGCCAGCGGTCGCCTGAAGGTGGCGTTGATCGACAACGTTGGGACCAATTCGAATGAAGCAACTTCTCATGCTCTTGCTCGTGTCCGTTCACCTTGAAGTCCTTGCGCTTGACGGTGCGGCATCACTCGACTGCCTGCGGAAGGGGAGTCACTTTTGGCTTCGAGCGAGTTTTTGAAGGCATTGGATGCCTACCGCCAGGGGCTGAGGATTCTTGGAGATGGCTACTCGTCGCCCGAGTTGATTGATGACACCGATCTCAAGCTCTTTGCAGCGTCCCTTCGAGAAAAAGAAGGGCAGCTCGACGATGCTGCGCCGGTGACATGCCGCATTCTGCGAAGTCGGTACGAACTATGGCAATCGAAGATCCATATGGGCAGAGAAAAAATCAACCGTTCATTCAACATGGACGTGCTAAAGGGCGCCGGTTAATTCACGCACGTTAGATTCAATTTTGCACACGCCGATGGCAAGACATTGGAAAGAAGAGCTGGACCCGGGCAAGCACCGAGACTTCATGCACGGTCATCAAAACGCCGGCGGATTACCCGTGGAACCGCCACGGGACAACCTCCTGTCTGCGTGGATTTACTTTGTCGATGTCGCCGGCTTCACATTTCAGTTCGCTTCAACTGATCAAATTCATGAAGCATTGCGCTACTTTGAAGAAAAGGTCCATCCAAGCACTAGAGAATACAACAACGGGCTCGAACATTTTTGGCAACCATGGTACTGCCGTCTTCCCCCTGGAATAAAATCAGAAGCCAGGCGTACCAAAGTGGTCAAAGCACTCAAGGCAGCATTGATTGAATTCGCACCCAAGACCTAACTTCATGCTGAATCTCGCTCACTTCGTTCGCTGGACACGCCAAAGCTGCGCTTAGTCCGTGCCGGTTAGCGTGAACGTTCGCCGGTGTAACAATGGATACTAGAAAGCTTAATGTTCTACCCGCTCCAAATGCATACACGTGGCCGAGTGGGGACTGTGTAGATCTAGCGCTATTGCCCATAACTCCAAGGGAGGTGGCCGCTTCAGTTGGTTCGACGGCGATAGCAGGTGTCGAAACCGGGCTTGGACCTTGGACAGCTGTTGGGATTCAGTTGCCATCCGGCGTTGTTGTCGAACTCATCGAATACGTTGAACGCCCTGGCCCTGTCGGTACAATTGCACGGGTAGACCGGAATTTTGCGCTGGCGAATGTCCTTGATGAAATACTTCGCGTTTTTGAACTGCAATTTTCAGATTTACCTTGGGTCTCGCAGCTGATGGCGCCGAACAACGCATTCCAGCCGATGCCTTCGTCGCGGCTGAATTGAGACGACATACGCTGGATCTACACCGGCTATCGTCGCGTCAATTGCGGCGTGCTGGGAAGTTGCCGATCGGAAGGTCGGGTATGGGCCGTCGCTCGGTTTGCTGTCCCGGGCTAACGACACAGTCGGGCGGTCGCTGCGCGATGAAGGCGGGCAGCGACTGCAATAATGCGGGCATGAGGGCAACCATCGAAGGTGGTGCGCTTACGCCATAGGATGTGCAAGGGCGAGCGTTACGGCGGTCGGGATATTAACGCGGCCCCTGTTTTCGGGACGCCCTCCTACATTTCAAATCAATACTCGTATGCTTAAAAAACTTACAGGCCTGTTTCTCATCGCAGCCTTCTTCGGAAATGCTGTTGCCGCTCAAGACTATTCGACTACCCAGTGCGCAAAATATGGCCAGCCGGAGTTTGTTTTCTCTGTCGATGACGGATCGCTAGGTGAAAAGGACGCGCAGTGGTTCCGTGCGACCTTGGAAGGGATGGTCGCAGATGGAGAAAAGTTCAAGGCAGGCGAAACACTTCTCGTCGGCCCTGTGCCTCTGAAACTTGAATCGGCGGATGGCGGCAAGCTTCGCGTCCTGGAACCTGACATGAAGTCGATTCCGTTTAAGTTCGTGCCAAGCGTTGCCAGGACACTCAGGATCGTACGGAGGCAGCGCTATGCAGCCGACAGCCTGGGAGCTGCGAGCGCAATGCGATTCGCGCCGTTGCATCATCCTCTCATGGTGACTCCCGGTGCATTGAAGGCGCCTGCGATCATTATGATCAGGGCGAAGAAGCAAGACGGTATCACCGGCTGGGTTCTGACGGATTTGGAGAACAAGAACAGGACAAAGGATGATTTGGAGGTCATTTCTGTCTACGAAGCCATGCTCCAGCGGCCGGATATCATGGACTTCCTGGCATTGCCGGAGCAGTTCTCAGTCGTCGTTTCAAGCCGCACGAAGTTCGAAATTTTCAAAGATGGCAGCCCTGTCGAACCGCGGAAAGGCAGCTATCTCGATTTACGTTCAAAGCAGTAAGGGAGATTCTTGTGGGACTAAGTATTCAAGTTGGCGGCCTTGAAGAGGCGGAAATGTATGAGCCCTTGTCAAAGGCCTTGGTGGAGGCCGGCCTGCCGCCCCACACGGAACCGGATTCGGAGGGGGCGGAAGAGTTCTTTTCATGCCAGATGTGGGGCTATTCCGGCGTGCATTACCTGAGGCGGATCGCCGCCTACGTCGGGCTTGGCAAGGAAGTCCCAGGCCCGGGCGGCGATAACCCGGCGAGTGATCCGGTCTTGGAGGAATATTACGATCATCTCGCTCCAGGCTTTGAGCACCTGGTCATGCACAGCGACGCGGAAGGCTTTTACGTGCCACTGGACTTCGAGGATGTTATATATCCGAGCGAAGAACTTGGCGTCGCTGGAGGCATTGTCGGTTCCTCCGTGCGCCTGCTGTCCGAGTGTAAGCGCCTTGCTGCATGGCTGGAATTGCCGCTGGATCTTGATCCTGAAAGCGAGGAGGTGTGGGACGCTGCGAATTCGCCTGAAACACACGGCCCCAAATGGAAACGATATGGCAAGGAGTCCTTTGCCTGCATTCGCCTCATCAGGGCTGCCGAGGCTTCGATTGATTCTGGCGCCGCCATCGTGTTCTGCTGACTGAGGCATGACCTTGTACCAAAGCGGCCTGCCCAACACGCGACGGCTTGAGCTGGTCTCTGCGAAGCCGCTCAGTAACGGCGCGGTTGCCATGCACTACCGGCGCGTTCTTGAGCAATAAACGATTGTTGCGCAGCGCGACTTCCCGACCACTTAACTCAAAGATTCATTAAAATGCCGCTGAACAAACGACTGCTTATCATCATGTCCCTCTTCTCATACTTCGGGATCGCCTCAGCCCAAGACTTTGCAGAAGGGCAGGTGTGGAGCTATAAAGCTCGCAAAGGTGAAGAAGAATCGCGAGTCCTCATCAACAAGATCGAAACCGATCCCAAGCTTGGGAAGATTTTTCACATCAGCGTATGGGGCGTTAAAGTAAAGAATCCTCATATCGCGGGCGGCATCTCAACGGATCTTCCCCATTTTCCCGTTTCGGAAGAAACGTTGAAGAAGAGCCTTACTAAGCTCGACAGTAACAAGAAATCCAACCCCGATTACCGCGAGGGTTACCAGACTTGGAAAGCCGCTTTTGACAAAGGGGAGGCGGGGATCTTCACCATTGGCGTGGCCGATATCGTTGGTGTAGTTGAGCAATCGATCAGCAAGCGATGACCCATTGCGCGGGCATTGGATGCCGAAGGTAAGCAGGTCCCTGCGTTGCTGTGGCGACAAACAGTCCCGTAAGAGCTTGCTTATCCTGCATATCAAAGAACAACTATGACATCGGAAGTTTACTGGATTCGCGATATCGAGCCTTTAAGGCTAGCGATGATGCCTCGGCCTGGCCTCACTGTGGCCTGTGTGTTGCTAAAACTTGGTGTACCCGCATCGGAGGTGTTTACAATGTTGTCGCGGGCGCGTCGCCTGCCGATGCCTGATACGGAATCTCAGATCGAGTGGTTTCAATCCGTCGCAGTCCCACGGCTCCTGCGCTCCGCCGAAGTACGATCGCAGGAGGCATGGTGACAGTCAAGCGCATGGACAACGTGGGCATCGTGGTTGAGAACATCGATGCCGCTATCGAGTTTTTTATCGAACTTGGGCTCAATCTCGAAGGGCGCGCGCCAATTGAGGGCGACTGGGCGGATGGCGTCACCGGGTTGTACGGCATGCGTGTCGAAATAGCGATGATGCGTACGCCGGATGGTCATAGCCGCCTCGAACTGTCCCGTTTCTCCGCGCCGGCGGTCGTTGACGATCACCGTGGCGCACCCGTCAATGCGCTTGGCTACCTGCGCGTCATGTTCACTGTGGATGATATCGATGACACGCTGGCCCGGCTGGGAAAGCTGGGGGCGCGGCTGGTGGGCGAAGTGGTGCGGTATGAAAACGCGTACCGGCTCTGCTACATTCGAGGGCCGGAAGGAATCCTTATCGGGCTGGCGCAGGAACTCGAACAGGTGTGACGTTTCAATATGATCTCACGGCGACTGGCTGAAATGGTTGAAGCGCTGCCACTGCAGCCAGGCATGCGCGTGCTGGAAATAGGCTGTGGTCCCGGGGCTGCTGCCCGCGCCGTTTTGTCGCATATCGGAGACGGCTACGTGCTCGCTATCGACCGCTCGGCCAAGGCCATTGCGCAGGCGGTAGCAGGTTCCGCGAGCGAGCTGGCGACCGGCCGGCTGGAATTTCGACAAGTAGCGGTCGAGCAGTTGGAGCTCGGCCAAGGCGAGCGCCCTTATGACCTGGCATTTGCCGTGCGGGTTGGTGCGCTGGATGGGCGCTACCCCGAGCAAGGCCGGATCGCACTCAAGCAGATCCGGAAGGCTTTGGCACCGAACGGGCGCCTGTTCATCGACGGTGTTGAAGCAGGCGCCATGGAAAAACTGGTTAGTCGATAGCGCAGTGCACTATACTCGCCACGGTTTCCATTCCGCGCCGCGTATAGAGCATCTCAAATGACCAACCTCACTGCTAATCAAGTCCCTCCAAGAATCCTTCGAAGGCAAACCCTGGCGCTGGTGCTGCTGGTGGCAACTGGCGTCATTAACTACCTGGACCGCGCTACACTGGCCGTGGCGAACGAGTATATCCGCGCGGACCTCGGCCTGTCGCTGGGTGAAATGGGCTTGCTGCTGTCGGCATTCTCGTGGAGCTACGCCTTGTGCCAGCTTCCGGTTGGGGCCCTGGTCGACAAGATCGGCCCGCGCTGGCTGCTTGGCATCGGCCTGGTGGTCTGGTCGGTGGCGCAGGCGGCGGGCGGGCTGGCGTCGACCTTTGGCTATTTTGTACTGGCGCGTATCGCACTCGGGATCGGGGAGGCGCCGCAGTTTCCTTCCGCGGCGCGGGTGGTCAGCAACTGGTTCCCGCTGCGATCGCGCGGCACCCCGACGGGCATCTACAATTCGGCATCGCCGCTGGGCGTCGCCCTGGCGCCGCTGCTGCTGCCGCCATTGATTGCGGCGACAAGCTGGCATTGGGCGTTTTACATCACGGGCGCGCTCGGGCTGGTGGCGGCGGTCGTCTGGGTGAGCTTGTATCGCGATCCCGTGCGCGAGGAACTGAGCGCGGAAGAACGTGCTTACCTGGAGGCGGGCGAGACGGTTGAAGCTGCGCCGAAAACCAGTTTTGCCGCCTGGCGTGCCCTGTTCCGCCATCGCGTGACCTGGGGCATGATGTTCGGCTTTTTCGGTTCCGTGTATCTGAACTGGGTGTACCTCACCTGGCTGCCCGGCTACCTGCGCACTGAACGGCATATGGAACTGACGAGTGCGGGCTTTGCGTCTGCAATTCCTTTCCTGTGCGGCTTTGCCGGCGCGCTGATCGCAGGTTGGGCGTCCGACCGCATCGTGCGCTTTTCCAGCACGCCGATATCCGGGCGCCGTAATGCGGTAGTGCTGGCCACGCTGGGGATGGTGGCGTTCACGATTCCTGCCGCGCTGGTGGAGAGCAATGTCGTGGCGGTGGCGTGCATTTCCATCGTGATTTTCCTCGCCAACGCTTCGTCGGCCTGTGCCTGGTCGTTGGCCACGGTGGCGGCGCCCCGCAGCCGCATCGCTTCGCTCGGCGCGATCCAGAATTTCGGCGGCTTCCTTGGCGGCGCGCTGGCGCCTGTGCTGACCGGCTATATCGCACAGAACTGGTCCTTTGTGCCCGCATTGCTGACCGGCGCAGCCATCGCCTTCCTTGGCGCCATGTCCTACCTGTTCCTGGTGGTGCGCCCGATTCCGGAAGATGGCTCGCTAAAGCAGGCCGTGTAATTTTTTGAGAGAATTTGACGCATTGCGGGCGCGTACAATCCTGCGCCCATCCCTGCAAACGCATCGGCGTCAAAAGCTAAATGAAGACTCAATTTTTTACAGCCACCAGCCTTGACGGCTTCATCGCAACCGAGGACGACTCGCTCGACTGGCTGTTCCCGCTCGGTGATGTCAACGACAGCAGCTATCCGGAATTCATTGCCCAGGTGGGGGCCATTGCCATGGGCGCCACCACTTACGAGTGGATGCTGCGCAATGCCGATACGGTGGCGGCAGAGGTGGGCGCGCCCTGGCCCTATACGCAACCGACCTGGGTATTCTCTTCGCGCGAGCTGCCGGCCATTCCCGGCGCCGACCTGCGTTTCGTGAAAGGCGATGTGCGGCCGGTTCACGATGCCATGCGCGAGGCCGCGGGTAGCAAGAACCTCTGGATCGTGGGCGGCGGCGACCTTGCAGGTCAATTCCATGACGCCGGGCTGTTGGATGAGATGATCGTGCAGGTCGGTTCGGTCACGCTGGGGCAGGGTAAACCGCTGTTCCCGCGCCGCCTGACGAACCCGCCGTTGTCGTTGCAGTCGGCGCGCAAGATCGGCTCCGGCCTCGTGGAATTACGCTACCTGGTGCAAAAACATTGAACATATGCTAATCCGTCCTTATCAAACATCCGATTGGCAGGGAATCTGCCTGGTGCACGACGCGGCACGCAAATTCGAGCTGGCGGCCAGCGGCTTGGCCGACGCCTTTCTGACGCTGGAGGAAACCGGCGAGGAGGAGGGCCTGTTCGATGCCACCTTGCTGGTGGCGGAAGTCGACGGCGAAGTGGCCGGCTTTGCAGGTTTTACCGATGACGAAGTCACTTGGCTGTACGTCGATCCTGCGCGTTATCGCCAGGGCATTGGCCGCGCGCTGCTGGACGCGGTGTTGCGCGCAGCCGGCAAGTCCTTGTCGCTCGATGTGCTGGTTGGGAACACGGCAGCGCTGTCACTTTACCAAAGCGCAGGTTTCAGGATTATCGACACGATCAGCGGCAAGCTGGCAGGCAATGAGCAATTCGCCGCGACAGCGCATGTTCTCCATTATTCGAATTGACAGGCGATTCGCGACGATCATGGCAGCGCGGGGAACCGCAACCAGCAGGCAGGAAGCCAAGCTGAACAGCTTGTCGTGCGCTAGCCAGGCCGCAGGATCACCTTGCGGCATTCCTCCTCCTTCTTGTCGAAGATGCGATAGCCCTGCGCCGCCTGTTCAAGCGGCAGGCGGTGGGTGATGATGGTTTCGGGATGCAGCTTGCCTTCGCCGATGAATTCCAGCAGTTCCGGCATGAAGCGCTGTACGTGTGTCTGGCCCATCTTGAAGCTGATGCCTTTGTCGAAGGCGTCGCCAAACAGGAAGCCGTGGATGAACCCCGAGTACACGCCTGGCACGCTGACCGTGCCGCCGCGCCGGACGGCAGCAATGCACTGGCGTAGCGCGGCGCCGCTGCTGCCTTCGAGCTTGATGGCCGTCAGGGCCGTCTCCAGCGCGCTGCCCTTGGCTTCAAAGCCGACGGCGTCGATCACCGCATCCACGCCGCGCGAGGCGGTGTTGTCGATGATGTATTCGGCGGCGTCCACTTCATCGAAATTGATCGGAATCGCGCCATAGGCCTGGCGTGCAAAGTCGAGCCGGTAGCCGTTATGGTCGACCATGAAGATGGTGTCCACGCCCAGCATGCGGGCGCAGGCCGCCGCCATCAGGCCTACCGGGCCGGCGCCGTAGATTGCCAGGCTGTCGCCCGGCCCGACGCTGGCGTTCAACACGGCCTGGTAGCCGGTCGGCAGGATATCGCTCAGGAACAGCACCTGTTCGTCGTCGAGTGCGTCGGGGATGCGGATCGGGCCGACGTTGGCTTTCGGCACCCGCACGTATTCGGCCTGTCCGCCGGGCATGCCGCCGTACAGGTGGGTGTAGCCGAACATGGCTGCGCCCGGGCGCAGGCCTTTCCTGTTCAAGATGGCGCCGCGGTCGGGATTGGTGGTCTCGCAGGCGGAGAACAATTGGCGCTCGCAGAAAAAGCAATTGCCGCAGGCAATCACGAAAGGCACCACCACCCGGTCGCCCCTGGCCAGCGCGCTGACGCCGGGCCCCGCATCTTCGACGATGCCCATGAACTCGTGGCCGAGAATATCGCCTTCATGCATGGCCGGCACCTTACCGCGGTAGAGGTGCAGGTCCGAGCCGCAGATGGCGGTGGCGGTAATGCGCAGGATGACGTCGTCCGGTTCCTGCAGGATGGGATCGGGCACCGTGTCCACCTGGACATCATGTGCGGAATGGTAGGTGAGGGCGCGCATGACAAGCTCCTTGGGTTTGCATTGCGCCAGTATCGACACCACAGCCTGCGCGCCAAGCGGCGCGCGCGCCGTGCCGGTGTAGGCGCAAGCCTGCAAGGCCGGGCATGCTAGACTTTGGCGAACCTTCGACGAGCACTGGGCATGACTATTCGACAACTGTGGGCGGCACCGCTGGGCCTGCAGACGAAATGCAGCGAAACGGCGAACACGGCCGCTTCCAACATGAAGTAAGGCCCGGGCCGCCCGGCCTTGATAAAATCATGCCCTGAACCTAATTCCGACCCGGCATGAGTATCCAAACCGACAATTTCACCGAGCAGCGCATCATCGATGCGGCGCCATCGTCCCCGAACGAGGAGGCCATCGAGCGCGCGCTGCGCCCCAAGCACCTCGATGAATATGTCGGGCAGTCCAAGATCCGCGACCAGCTCGAAATCTTCATTTCGGCGGCCCGCAAGCGCAGCGAGGCGCTGGACCATACCTTGCTGTTCGGGCCTCCCGGCCTGGGCAAGACCACCCTGGCCAATATCATCGCGCGCGAAATGGGGGTCAACCTGCGCCAGACTTCCGGCCCGGTGCTGGAGCGCCCGGGCGACCTGGCGGCGATCCTGACCAACCTGGAGGCGAACGATGTCCTGTTCATCGACGAGATCCATCGCCTGTCTCCTGTGGTCGAGGAAATCCTGTACCCGGCGCTGGAGGACTACCAGATCGACATCATGATCGGCGAGGGCCCGGCGGCGCGCAGCGTCAAGCTGGACCTGCAGCCCTTCACCCTGGTCGGCGCCACTACCCGCGCCGGCATGCTGACCAACCCGCTGCGCGACCGCTTCGGCATCGTGGCGCGGCTGGAGTTCTACAGCACCGATGAACTGGCGAAGATCGTCGCCCGCAGCGCCGCCCTGCTGAAGGCGAATATCGACGATGGCGGCGCGCTGGAAATCGCGCGCCGCGCGCGCGGCACGCCGCGCATCGCCAACCGCCTGCTGCGCCGCGTGCGCGATTACGCGGAAGTGAAGGGCAACGGCGACATCACGCGCGAGCTGGCCGACGCGGCGCTGCGCATGCTCGACGTCGACCATGTAGGCTTTGACGTGATGGACCGCAAGCTGCTGGAAGCGGTGCTGTACAAATTCGGCGGCGGTCCGGTCGGCATCGGCAACCTGGCGGCGGCCATCGGCGAGGCGGCCGACACGATCGAGGACGTGCTGGAACCCTACCTGATCCAGCAGGGCTTCCTGCAGCGCACGCCGCGCGGCCGTGTCGCCACGGCGCAGGCCTACCAGCATTTTGGCGTGACCCCGCCGCGCAGCAGCGCCACCGGAGACTTGTGGGATGCGTAAGCTGGCGGCGCTGGGCGCGGCGGCGCTGGCCGCGCAAATCGCATCGGCGGCCGTGCCGGTGCAGGGCTACTCGATCAAGGCGGCTTACCCGCACGATCCGCAAGCGTTCACCCAGGGGCTGTTCTTCAAGGACGGCTTCCTGTGGGAGAGCACCGGCCAGTACGGCGCGTCTTCGGTGCGCAAGGTGGAGCTGGCCACCGGCAAGGTGTTGCAGAAGCGCGACCTGCCGGAAAAGGTGTTCGGCGAGGGCATTGCGCCGCACGGCGACAGTATCGTCGGCATCACCTGGATGAACCAGGCCGGCTATGTCATGGACCAGGGCAGCCTGGCGATCAAGGGCACTTTCAATTACCTGGGCGAGGGCTGGGGCCTGACCAGCGATGGCGAGCGGCTGTACATGAGCGACGGCACGCCGGAAATCCGCGTGCTCGACCCGAAGAACTTCGCCGAGCAGCGCCGCATCAAGGTCACTGCCGACGGCCAGCCGCTGGCGCAGATCAATGAGCTGGAATGGGTGGATGGGCAGATTTTTGCCAACGTCTGGCAGTCCGACCGCATTGCCCGCATCGACCCGTCCAGCGGCCGCGTCGTGGGGTGGATCGACTTGTCCGGGCTGGCCGCCACTGCCAGGGCGGGCAATGATGTCGACAATGTCCTGAACGGCATCGCCTACGACGCCAAATCGCGCCGCCTGTTCGTGACCGGCAAGCGCTGGCCCAAGCTGTTCGAAATCGTCCTGCGGCCGCACAAGAAATAGTAATTGTCGGTAGGCTTGCTTCATGGAGTTTTCCGCGCAAGAATAGGGTGAAAACCCAGCCTTGCGGAGGCTCGCCGTGCTCGCACGTTCCAGCAGCTTGTTCTGGAAGCTGTTCCTGCCAATCGCCTTGCTGCTGGCCGGCTGCGGTCTGGTCATTTCGGCATTATTGCCAATCCTGGTCAGCGAGAATGCGGAGCGCGATGCCGTGGATGCGGCGCAGGCCACGGTGCGGCAATTCCTCCTGCTGCGCAAGTACTACACCGAAAACGTGGCCGCGCGCGTGCTGGCGCAGTCGGAGATGCAGGTGGACCCCGACTACCGCAGCAAGGCAAACGCCATCCCGCTGCCGGCCACCATGATCCACGACCTGAGCGCCTTGATGCAGGGCGGCGGCACCACGGTCAAGCTGTACAGCCCATTTCCCTTCCCGCAGCGGCGCGAGCGCGCCAGCGACCAGTTCGCGCAGGATGCCTGGAACTACCTGCAGAAGGCCCCGGACGGCGTCTTCTCCCGCACCGAGACCGTGCATGGCCGCAGCACGGTGCGCGTGGCGCTGGCCGACCGCATGAGCGCGCAAGCTTGCGTGTCCTGCCACAACAGCCACCCGCAAAGCCCGAAGACCGACTGGCAGCTGGGCGACGTGCGCGGCGTACTGGAGGTCAATTCCACGCGCGAGGTGGCCAGCGCCACACGCATCGTCAGCTGGGTGCTGGCCGCTTTCTGCGCCGTGCTGGTATTGGTGGCGGTGGCGCTGCGCGTGTTTTACCAGCGCAATGTGGCGCAGCCGCTGCACCGGGCACTGGCATCGGCGCGCGCGCTGGCCGATTCACGCGCCGGCCATGTGGCGGCGGTGCAGGCCGTGGCAAGCGGCGACCTTGGTCATGATTTCGCGCCGGGGCCGCTGCCGCAGCTGGACCTGGCGGGCGTGGCGCATGACGAGGCGGGCGACCTGCTGCTGTCGGTGGCGGCGCTGGCCGAATCGCAGCGCAGCTTTGACCAGGCCTTCGCCAGGATGACCGAGGCGCTGCGCGCCAGCAACATCGCCGAGCGCGCGCGCGATTGGCTCAAGTCCAGCCAGAACGAGCTCAATACGGTAATGCGCGGCGAGCAGGAGCTGGCCGTGTTCGGGCAGCGCATCCTGGACTTCCTGGCGCAGCGCCTGGAGGCGCGGGTGGGGGCGTTGTATGTCGACGAAGGGCTGGGGGCGGGCATGTGCCTGCTGGCCGGCTACGGCCTGGCGCAGGAGCGGCATGCGGCGCGCGTGGTGCCGGGCGAGGGATTGGCCGGGCAGGCCATCCGCGACGGCAGGCGCATGCTGGTCAGCGAGGCGCCGCCGGGCTACCTGGAAATCGGTTCCGCCCTGGGCCGCGCGCAGCCTTGCTGCGTGCTGGTGCTGCCGCTGCAACACGGGCGCAGCATGGTGGGGGTGCTGGAACTGGGCGCCTTCCGCCGCTTCAGCGACAAAGAGCTGGCTTTTCTCGACCTGGGCGCGGAGGCCATCGCGATCGGGCTGGAAGTGAACATCACGCGCCACCGCACGCGCGCCTTGCTGGCGGAGACGGCGCAGCAGGCGGAGGAATTGCGGGTGCAGCAGGAGGAGCTCCAGCAAAGCAATGCGGAACTGGAAGAGCGCGCCGACCTGCTGGAACGGCAGCGCGAGGAGATCCAGCGCGTGAGCGCCTACAAGAGCGAGTTCATGGCCAATATGTCGCATGAGCTGCGCACGCCTTTGAATTCCATGCTGATCCTGTCGGCGCTGCTGAAAGAGAACAAGGCGCAAAACCTGAACGAGCGGCAGCTGGAGTATGCCGGCACCATCCACCATGCCGGGCGCGACCTGCTGAACCTGATCAACGATATCCTGGACCTGGCCAAGATGGAGGCCGGCAAGGTGGAGCTGAACATCGAGCCGGTGGAGCTGGCCGGCCTGTGCGACGACCTGCTGGCGCAATTCCAGCCGCAGGCGCAGCAGAAGGGGCTGGCATTGCAGGTCGAACGCCTGCCCGGTACGCCGGCGGCGGCGATGATGGATGGGCAGCGCGTGCAGCAGGTGCTGCGCAACCTGCTGGCCAATGCCCTCAAGTTCACGCACCAGGGCAGCGTGGCGCTGCGCGTGTCGGTGGCGGGCGAGCAGCTGTCGTTTGCGGTCAGCGACACGGGCATCGGCGTGCCGGCCGATAAGCAGGTGGCCATCTTCGAAGCGTTCCGCCAGGCAGACGGCAGCATCAGCCGGCATTACGGCGGCACGGGACTGGGCCTGTCGATTTCGCTCCAGCTGGCGCGCACCATGGGCGGTGCCCTGCACCTGCACAGCGTGGAAGGGGAAGGCAGTACCTTCACGTTCATGCTGCCGCTGCAGCCCGGCGCCGGCGAGGAGCGGGGCGGCGCGGCGGAGCCGGCACCGGCGGCCGCCGCGCGGCCCGTCCCGGCCGGGGACGACGGCGCGCGCCGCATCCTGATCGTGGAAGACGATCCCTTCTTCGCCAGCCTGTTGGCAGACTTCGTGCGTGACCGCGGCTATACGCCGCTGGTGGCGCCGGATGGAGAGCAGGGCTTGCACCTGGCGCGGCATGAAGCGCCGCATGCCGTGCTGCTGGACGTGATGATGGCGCGCATGGACGGCTGGGAGGTGATGCGCGAGCTGCGCGCCGATCCGCGCACCAGCCACCTGCCGGTGCACTTCATCTCATGCCTGGGCGAAATCCAACGTGCACGTGACCTGGGGGCGCTTGGCTTGGTGACCAAGCCGGTCAGCCCGGAGCAGCTGGCGCAGGTCTTCGACACCATCGAACAGGCCTGGGCCAGCGCGCTGAAACGGGTGCTGGTGGTGGAGGACGACGAGAGCCAGTCGAGCAGTCTGGCCGCGCTGCTGGCGGGGCGGGACGTGGAAGTGGTGCGCAGCAAGTCCGGCCATGAGGCACTGGATTTGCTGGTGCACGGCCACTTCGACGGCATGGTGCTGGACCTGGGCCTGCAGGACATGTCCGGCTACGAAGTGCTGGAGGCAATGCAGGCCACACCTGGGCTGCGCCACCTGCCGGTGGTCATCCACTCCGGCCAGGACCTGACGCGCGATCAGCTGCGCATGCTGAACCATTACGCGCGCAGCGTGATCGTCAAGGGCGCGCACAGCCCCGAGCGGCTGCTGGGCGAAGTGCAGCTGTTCCTGCACAGCGTGGAGCAGGGCGGCCATGACGCGCAGCCGGAAGCCTTTGCCCTTGCAGGCAGCAAGGTGCTGGTGGTGGATGACGATATGCGCAACCTGTTCTCGCTGGCCAGCCTGCTCGGCGACCGCGGGGTGCAGGTGCTGGAAGCGGAAAACGGCCTTGAGGCGCTGGCCCGGCTGGAGGCGGAAAGCAAGGTCGACGCGGTGCTGATGGATATAATGATGCCGCAGATGGATGGCTACGAAGCGATGCGCCGCATCCGTGCCGATGCCCGCTTCAGGGACTTGCCCATCATCGCGATGACCGCCAAGGCGATGCCGGGCGACCATCAGCATTGCCTGGAGGCGGGAGCCAGCGATTACCTCGCCAAGCCGATCGATACCGCGCAGCTGCTGTCGCTGCTGCGGGTCTGGATAAGACGCTAGGGGAGCGCATGGAACTGAACATCCCGGTGCTGCTGGTCGACGACCGAGCGGAGAACCTGACGGCACTGGAAGCATTGCTGGAAGATATGCCGCTGCCGCTGCACCTGGTCAAGGCCATGTCCGGCAACGAAGCCTTGCGCCAGTCGCTCCGGCAGGACTTCGCGCTGGTGCTGCTGGACGTGCAGATGCCGGAGATGGACGGCCTGGAGACGGCCGAACTGCTGCGCGCCAATCCGCGCACCCGCCACCTGCCCATCATCTTTGTCACGGCCGGCCTGCATGACCGGGTACGCCAGTTCAAGGGCTATGAGATGGGGGCGGTGGACTTCCTCAACAAGCCGATCGAGCCGGCCGTGCTGCGCAACAAGGTGGCCGTGCTGTGCGAGCTGTATGCCAAGGTGCAGGAGCGCACGCAAGCCCTGCACGAATCGGAGCGGCGCCTGCGCATGGTGATCGACAGCGCCTGCGAAGCCTTCATCGCCACCGACAGCCAGGGTGTTGTCACCGACTGGAATAACGCTGCGGAAGACCTGTTTGGCTGGCGCCGCGACGAGATGCTGGGCCAGCCGGCAAGCAAGGTCCTGCTGCCGGCGCAGGAGTGCAGCCAGCGTGCACGCCACCGTACGGGGCGCGAATTCGATGTCGAAGTGTCGCAGTGGCAGGTGCCGCAATCGCAGCCGCCCGCTTTTGCGGCGCTGGTGCGCGACGTCACGCAGCGCAAGCAGGCCGAGGAGGCGCGCAGTTGCGAGCTGCGCCAGGCCTTGCAGCAGATCGTCGAACAGGAAAAGATGGTGGCGCTGGGCGGCATCGTGGCCGGCGTGGCGCACGAACTGAACACGCCGGTCGGTAACCTGGTGCTGCTGGCATCGACCTTGCGCGACCGTGTCGGTGAGCTGGCCGACAACGCGCTGGCCGGCAAGCTGACGCGCTCCTGCCTGGTCCAGTCGGCAGGCGAATGCCGCCAGGCGAGCGAAGTGCTGATCCGCAGCGCCGACCGGGCGCGCGAGCTGATCGAGAGTTTCAAGAACGTGGCGGTGGACCAGACCAGCCAGCGCCGGCGCCAGTTCGACCTGCATGCCTGCCTGCACGACATCCTGGTCACGCTGGGACGCATGATGCGCCAGGCGAATGTGACGGCCGAGCTGCAGGTGCCGCCCGGTGTGCTGATGGATTCCTATCCCGGCCACCTGGAACAGATCCTCAACAACCTGATCGTCAACTCCATTTTGCACGGCTTTGAAGGGCGCGGCTGCGGCAAGGTGTCGATCGCCGCCAGCGTGGCCGGCGACCATGTGCTGCTGGTCTACAGCGACGACGGCGCCGGCATCGCGCCGGAACTGCAGCAGAAAATCTTCGAACCCTTCTTCTCGACCAAGGTCGGCGCCGGCGGCTCCGGCCTTGGCATGTACATCGTGAATAACCTGGTATGCGGCGCGTTGCAGGGCAGCGTCAGCCTGGCCAGTGCACCGGGCCATGGCGTGCGGTTTGAATTCAGGTTGCCGCTGGCGGCCGGCTGACCCTTTCCCGCAACCGGCCCTATTCGTCGCTGTAGATCTTGCCGCCGGATTTGAGGGCGCTGCACTCGCGCTGCGACTGGAGCAAGGGGTAGAACATCTGCCTGTCCCAACGCTCCGCGCCGAACAGCTGGTCGTCGCGCAGGCCGACTTCGGCGGGGTAGCGGCGCGTGATGTGGGCGGTGCCGAACAGCACGTCCCAGAAGAACAGCAGGTTGCCGAAGTTGCCCTTGTAATGGCCGATGCCGTCGGCATTGGTGAGGGCGTGGTGGGCACGGTGGGTGGCCGGGGTGGAAATGGTGCGCTCCACCACCCACATCAAGGGGCGCAGCGCGCGGATCTTGTATAGCGGTTCGTCCCAGGCCCAGGCGCAGTGCGCGCCCAGGATCACGGTCTGCTTGACGACGATATAGGCGAAATACATCCAGCCGCAACCCAGGTAGAGCATGGCGCCGGCAAACCAGATGCCCGGCATCATCAGGTAGTAAAAGAAGTTGTTGCGGTAGGTGATGCGAATGCTCATATAGGACGCCGAATGGTGGGCCCGGTGCAGCGGCCACAGCTTCGGCGAATGCGAGATGCGGTGCCACCAGTACTGCGTCATGTCGTCGCCCACCAGCAGCAGGCCGGCCCAGGCCCACCCGGGCAATCCGGCCCAGGCACCGCGCATGCCGGGCGCCAGCCATTGGCCCAGCGCGCCGGTGGCCAGCAGGATCAGCGGCTGGGTGAGCGCCAGCAGGCTGACAGTCATCCCCGCTTCCAGCGCGGTATCATTGGCGCTGGCGTGCACCGTGTCGCGGTAGCGGCGGCTGGCGATTTCCGCCATGGCAAGGCCCGCGATCACCAGTGCGAGCAGCGCGTACATCGTGTAGTTGTCCATATGCGGGTCTCCTTTGGCATCCATGATGCAGGGGCGCGCCGGCGAAGATTGTTCAATTGCGGGCAATTCGGGATCTTTTTTTGCATGCAGATATTCTTCAACAACCCCTGGTTTGCGCGCTTGCCGGCGGCGCAGGCCGGCGCCTTGCTGGCCGTCACGCGCAGGGTGCGCCTGGCGCAGGGCGAGGTGCTCTACCTGCAGGGAGAGCGGGCGGGCGGGGCGCAGGACGGGCTGTGGGGCGTGCTGCGCGGCGCGGTGCGCCTGTCGGTCGTGCATGCGGACGGCAACGAAGCCATCGTCACCATGGCCGAAGCGGGCAACTGGTTCGGCGAAACGGCGCTGCTGGCGGACTTGCCGCGCAGCGCCACGGCTACGGCGCAGGAAGAGAGCGAACTGCTGGCGGTCAGCGCCGACCGCTTTATCCTCCTGATGCAGGACGTGGTGTTTGCCAATGCCATGGCGCGGCTGGAAGCGGAGCGGCTGCACGCGGCCTTTGGCCTGGTGGCCGACATGGCGCTGCACAGCACCCGTACCCGCCTGGCGCGGCGCCTGCTGATGATGGCGCGCGGCGACCTGACCCAGGCTGCCAGCACGCGCGCCAGCATCAGCGCTTCGCAGGACCAGATCGCCATGATGCTGGGTGTCGGGCGCACCACCCTGAACCGGGAATTGCAGGCGCTGGCGCGCTCGGGCGCGATCGCCCTGCGTTACGGGCAGATCGAGCTGCGCGACCTGCAGGCATTGCGCGCTGCCGCGGCCTGAGGGGCGTCACTGCCGCGGCATTTCGGTGCCGGCCAGCTGCGCCAGGATTTCGCGCGCCGCCTGCAGCACGCGCTGCGCGCCGGGCGACAGGGTGCGGCCGCGCAGGCGGATGGTGGCAATGTCGGCCCACAGCGGCGGCAGCGGCACCTGCACCTGCGCCAGCCTGCCCTCGGCAGCCGCCTCGGCCAGCGCCGCATGGCTTGAGATCAGCAGCAGATCGCTTTCGGCCACCACGTCGACCAGGGTGTGCACGCTGTCGCAACTGAGCATGATGGGCAGGTCGCGTCCGGGCGGCAGGCGGAACAGCTTGTTCATCTGCGTCATCAGCACTTCCGGGATGGTGGGCGCCGCCATGCCGTAGGGCAGCAGCTCGGGCGGGGTGACGTCGGCGCGTCCCAGCAGCGGATGGCCGGGGCGGCAGTAGATGCCGCCGTACTGCCGGCATTCGTGGGTGATGATCAGGTCTTCGGCCGGTTCGATCAGGCGCACGTCGGACATGAAAAACTCCATTTCCTCGCCGCGCAGGTGGTCCACCAGGTAGGTCGAGGTATTGATGGTGACCGACAGGCTGATGCCCGGCTGGTCGGCGCGCACCTGGCGCAGCATGCGCGGCAGCAGGGCGCCCGAATGCAGGGGGCCGATGCCGAAGGCCACGTGGCCGCTGTCGCCATTTCGCAACAAGGACAAATCGTGCTCCATGTTGCGTACATCAAACAGCAGGCGCCGCGCGTGGTTGAAGAAGGCGGCGCCGGCCACCGTCACGGCCACGTTGCGGTTGCCGCGGTCAAACAGCAGGAAGCCCAGCTCTTCCTCCAGGGTTTGCACGGCGCGCGACAGGGCGGGCTGGCTGAGATTAATCTTCTCTGCGGCGCGCACGAAATTGCCTTCGTCGGCCACGGCCAGGGCGTAACGCAAGCGCTTGAAATCCATGAAATACCTCTTGTATGCGAAATATGCATTGTGCGGATAAATACAATGCATTGGACGAATAGTAGTGTCAAACACATACTCATTTCAACGACAGCGTTAATAAAGCGCGGCGCAACTGGAGACACTGTGATGAAAGTTCAGGAATTCGACCCGGCCGTCGTAGGATGCGGCGCGCCGCTGCTTGAGGTGCTGCAAGTGCAGCGGGCGGCGTTCAATGCCGACATGCTGCCGGCGGCCGCCGTGCGGCGCGCCCGGCTCGACCGCCTGCAGGCGCTGGTGGCCGACAACGAGGCGGCCCTGCTGGCAGCGATCGATGCCGACTTCGGCGGGCGCGCGCGGCAGGAGATGGTGCTGACGGAACTGTTTGTCGTGCGCTCGGCCATCCGCCAGCAGCGGCGCCAGCTGGCGCGCTGGATGCGGCCGCGCCGGGTGGCGACGCCGCTGCACATGCTGCCCGGTTCCAGCGCCATCATGCCGCAGCCGCTGGGCGTGATCGGCAACATCGTGCCGTGGAACTACCCTTGCCAGCTGGCGCTGGTGCCGGCGGCTGCAGCGCTGGCGGCCGGCAACCGCGTGATGATCAAGCCCAGCGAACTGACGCCGGCCTTTGCGCGCCTGCTGGCGCAGCTGGCGGCCCAGTATTTCAGCCCGGACGAACTGGCCGTGGTGGAAGGCGGCGTGGAGGTCAGCCGCGAATTTGCCGCGCTGCCGTTCGACCACCTGATCTTCACCGGCTCCACGGCAGTGGGGCGCCAGGTCGCTGTCGCCGCGGCGCACAACCTGACGCCGGTGACCCTGGAACTGGGCGGCAAGTCGCCCGCCATCATCGATGAAAGCTGCGACCTGGCGGAAGCGGCGCCGCGCCTGGCCTTCGGCAAGCTGTTCAACGCCGGGCAGACCTGCGTCGCACCGGACTATGCGCTGGTGCCGCGTGCACGCGTCGAGGAGTTCGTGCGCGCAGTCAGCGCGGCGGCGACGGCCATGTACCCGCAGTTTGCCGGCAACGAACAGTACACCAGCATCGTCAGCGAGCGTCATTACCAGCGCCTGGAGCGGCTGCTGCGCGAAGCGCAGGAGCAGGGCGCGCGCGTGGTGCGCCTGGGCGCCGGCGCGGCGGAGCCGGCCAGCGGGCGCGCCGCCGGCGCCGAGCGGCGCATGGTGCCGGCGCTGCTGCTGGACGTGACGCCCGAAATGGCCGTGATGCGCGAAGAGATCTTCGGCCCGCTGCTGCCGGTGGTGCCGTATGACACGCTGGCGCAAGCGATCGCCTTCATCAACCAACGCGAGCGCCCGCTGGCGTTGTACTGGTTCGGCAAGGAGCGGCGCAACTGCAGCAAGGTGCTGCGCTCGACCATCTCCGGCGGCGTGACCGTCAACGACGCGCTGTGGCATGCGGCGCAGGAGAACCTGCCCTTTGGCGGTGTGGGCGCCAGCGGCACCGGCGCCTACCACGGCGAGCATGGCTTCCTGGCCTTCTCCAAGCAAAAGCCGATCTACCGCCAGGCGCGCCTGAATGGCTTCGGCCTGTTCCGTCCACCGTATGGCCGCCTGTTCGACACGCTGGCCGACTTCCTGAAACGCCGCATGTAGCGCATTAGTGCATGCAAGCTGGGCAGTTCCCCCCCGCGCGATGAAGTGTTAGGCTAGCTTGCCGGCGGCGTCGCAGCCAAAGGCAGTGTGCAGAAGACCAAGTTGCGCGAGCAGTTCACGCAGTTGAATAAGCCTTTATAAGAAGCTGTAAAACCATTAGGAGACACAAGGATGACGAGGAAGTACAACCGTACCATGGCGCTCGCCGTGGCCGCGGCGCTGGCAACCCCACTGGCGCACGCAGATACCTTCACCACCGGCAATGGACTGGAAGGACGCTGGTCCCTCAATGCTTCGGTCGGCACCAGCATCCGGATGAAGGATGCAGACAAGAACCTGATCTCCGTCCCCAACGGCGGCACGGCAGGCGCCGGCGCCGACGACGGCAACCTGAACTTCAAGAAGCACGATGCCTATTCCACCGTCGGCAAGCTGACCGGAGAGCTGGAACTGAAAGGCAGCACCTACGGCCTGTTCATGCGCGGCTTCGCCTGGTACGACAAGACGCTGAAGGGCGAGGAGATGTCGCACGGGCACTTCAACAACGGCTACAAGACCAACGGTGAGCTGAACGACAATGGTTTCGACCAGCTCTCCACCTTCGACGGCGCGGCGCTGGCCGACGCCTACGTCTTCGCCAACTGGGACCTGGGCGGCAAGGCGCTGAGCGCCAAGCTGGGCAACCAGGTGATCAACTGGGGCGAATCGCTGTTCGTGCCGGGCATTAACGCGATGGGCGCCTTCGACACCAGCGCCGCGCGCCGCCCCGGCGCCCAGGTCAAGGAAATCCTGCGCCCGCAGCCGGCCCTGATGGCCAACCTGGGCCTGGGCAACGGCCTGTCGGTGGAAGCGTTCTACAACCTGGGCTGGCGCCAGAACGTGGTGGACGGCTGCGGCACCTACTGGTCGGCGGCCGATTCGCTCAACTGCAACAACGGCACCGTGCTGTTTGGCGACGGCACCAAGCTGAATGACCAGGGCCAGTACAACGGCGCGCCGTTCCTGGCCGCGCTGCCGGCGGCGCTCAATCCGGTGCTGGCCTCGCTCGGCCTGTCGCGCAGCATGCCGCTGAACTTCCGCATGACCACGGCGGAAAAGATCAAGCCGAAAAAATCGGGCCAGTTCGGCATCTCGAGCCACTACTTTGCCGACGCCATCTCCACCGACTTCGGCGTCTATTTCGCGCGCTACCACAGCCACTCGCCGATCGTGTCGGTGGTCAAGCAGCCCTCGCCGCTGCCGTCGGTATGGTCGGGCCGCCTGGCGCAGCTGGTGAAAGCCGTGCCGTCGCTGGCGCCGGCCCTGGGCACGCTGGGCGTGCTGCCGGCCGGGAATATCGTGTGGGACTACAGCGGCGAAAACGTGAAGATCCTGGGCCTGTCGGCGGCCACCGAAGTGGGCGGCTTCTCGCTGTTTGGCGAAGTGTCGCGCACCAAGGACATCCCGGTGCAGATCAACGCCATCGACCTGCTGGTGGGCACGGCGCTGGGCATCGGGCCGCAAGCCGGCCTGGCCGTGATCGCGCGCAACCCGGCGGTGCCGAACGGCACCGTGATCCACGGCTACGACCGCAAGGACAAGACCCAGGCCCAGGTCTCCTTCATCCGCCAGTTCCCGCAAGTGCTGGGGGCCGACTCGCTCACCCTGCTGGGCGAGGTGGCGGGCCAGAAGTGGAGCGGCATCGGCAACCCGAACACCAGCACCCGCTATGTGCGCGGCTTCATGTACAACTTCGGCCCGACCGCGGCGCTGGGCGGCACCTGCGGCCCGGCCGGCATCCAGCCCAACGCCTCCTACTGCGAGAACGAAGGCTATGCCACCAGCAGTGCCTGGGGCTACCGCCTGTCGGCCGAGATGCTGTTCCCGAACGTGGTGGCCGGCATCAACTTCAAGCCGCGCGTCTACTTCGCGCATGACGTGAAGGGCTATGCGGCGGACAACCTGTTTGTCGAAGACCGCCAGACCCGCTCGGTCGGCCTGCGCGCGGACTACAACAACCGCTACTACGCCGACATCAGCTACACCAGCTATAACAAGAGCGCCAAGTACGACCAGTTCCACGACCGCGACAACATGCAGTTCGTGATTGGCGCCAACTTCTAATAGAGACACAGGAGACACGTAGATGAAGATGATGAAGCAAAGCTTGCTGGCCGCTGCGCTGGCGTGCATCGCCGGCAGCGCCCTGGCCGGCCTGTCGCAGGCCGAAGTGGAGCGCCTGGGCAAGGACCTGACCCCGGTCGGGGCGGAAAAGGAAGGCAACAAGGCCGGCACCATCCCGGCCTGGGGCGGCGGCATCACCAAGGCGCCGGCCGGCTTCGACAGCAAGAACGGCTATGCCGACCCGCTGCCCAACGAGGCGCCGCAGTACACCATCACGGCGGCCAATATGGACAAGTACAAGGACGTGCTGGCGCCGGGCCAGATGGAAATGCTGAAGCGCTACCCGAGCTACAAGATGAATGTCTACAAGAGCTACCGCACCGCCGGCTATCCGCAGGCCGTGTACGACACCGTCAAGGCCGAGGCATCCAAGGCCGAACTGGCCGGCGGCGGCAACGGCGTGACCGGCATCGCCCGGACCACGGTGCCGTTCCCGATCCCGAAAAGCGGGGTGGAAGTGATCTGGAACCACCTGATGCGCTACCGCGGCGGCACCATCGAGCGCTATACCGCCGAATTCCCGGTGCAGACCAACGGCGCCTTCACGCCGGTGACCCGCACCGAGAAAGTGGCCTTCGCGCAGGGCATGGCCAATCCCGAGCCGAACCGCCTGCTGTACTACATGGCGACCCTGACCGGACCGTCCTCGGTGGCCGGCGACGCGCTGCTGGTGGTCGACCCGCTGGACCAGGTGAAGGAATCGCGCCTGGCCTGGACCTACAACCCGGGCCAGCGCCGCGTGCTGCGCGCGCCGAACGTGGCCTATGACTCGCCGGGACAGGGCGCGGACGGCCTGCGCACCACCGACGACTACGACGGCTTCAACGGCGCGCCCGACCGCTACGACTGGAAACTGGTGGGCAAGAAGGAAATGCTGGTCTCCTACAACAACTACAAGATCACCAACAAGTCGGTCAAGTATGCCGACATCGTGCGTGCCGGCCATATCAACCAGGACTTCGTGCGCTACGAGCCGCATCGCGTGTGGGTGGTGGAGGCGACCCTGAAGAAGGACAAGCGCCACATCTACGCCAAGCGCGTGTTCTACGTGGACGAGGATAGCTGGCAGGTGGTGCACACCGATTCGTACGACGGCCGCGGTGAACTGTGGCGCGTGCACGAAATCGGCGGCATCCAGTACTACGATGCGATGACCCACTACTTCGCCTACGAAGTGTTCTACGACCTGCAGGCACGCCGCTACCTGCTGTCCGGCATTTCCAACCAGGAGAAGCCGATCAAATTTGGCGTCAAGCTCGATCCGTCGAACTTCACGCCAGATACGCTGCGCCGCTCTTCCAACTAAGAGGGCGTAGCGGGTTTGGGGGTGTCTCTTCGGGCGCTTGCGTTCTCAGGGAGCGCTGCGCCCATTTTTTCGCAGGTAGAGCATGAATAAAGTCTTGTTTCAGGCCGCTGCTGCGCTGCTGGGCGCATTGGCGGTGCTGCCGGCCGTGGCGCGCGACCCGCTGCAAACGCCGGCGCGCATGTCGGTACGGGCGCCCAAAGCCATGCTGACGGCCATGGCGCTGGCGGGCCAGCGCACGGTGGCAGTGGGTGAACGCGGCATCATCCTGGTGCGCGATGGCGGCGCCAATGCGCCGTGGCAGCAGGCCAAAGTACCGGTGTCGGTCACGCTGACCGACGTGGCGTTTGCCGATGCGTCCAACGGCTGGGCCGTCGGGCACGACGGCGTGATTCTTTCCACCAATGACGGCGGGGCGCAGTGGCGCAGCCGCTTTGACGGTAACCAGGCCAACGCCTTGATGCTGGCCGATGCCAAAGCTGCAGTCGAAAAGGCGCAGGCGACCGGGGGCAATGCGCTGGCCGACGCCGAGAACGCGCTGGGCGATATCGAAGCGGCGGCCAAGTTCGGCCCGTCGCGCCCTTTGCTGGGCGTATGGTTCCGCGATGCCAGGACGGGCTACGCGGTGGGCGCATACGGCCAGGCCTTCCGTACCACGGACGGCGGGGCAAACTGGACTTCCATGGGCGCAGGCCTGCCCAATCCCGAAGGCTTGCATTACAACGCGATTGCGGGCGGGCCTGGCAATATGCTGGCCATCGCCGGCGAGGGCGGCTACGTGTATCGCTCGCTCGATGGCGGCGCGAGCTGGCAGCGCATCGAGACCGGCTACGGCGGCCAGCTGTATGGCGTGATGTTCACCGGCCGCAGCATGCTGGCCTACGGCTTCGGCGGCCATGTGTTCCGCAGCGAGGACGGCGGCGCCACCTGGCGCGAAACGCCTTCTGTGACGAAAAAGAGCTTGGTGGGCGGCGCCATGCAGGGCGGCAGCATCGTGCTGGCGGCCCAGGACGGCGCGCTGCTGCGCAGCGATGACGACGGCGCCAGCTTCCGCGTGGTGCGCCAGGGCGACGCGGTGCCAACGGCCGGCATGCTGGCGCTAAATGGCATGGTGCTGCTGGCTGGCGTGGGCGGCGTGCGAGCGGCCGGCGATGCCGCCGGGGAGGGCGCCAAATGATCCGCGAAGACCAAAAAGCCGGCGCGGCGGAGCAGCAAGACCACCAGCGCTTCGCATCCTTCGAGCACTGGCTTGAGCCGCGCCTGTTCCGGCACCGCTTCGTCATCATGCTGGCCTTTTTGCTGGCCTCAGTGCTGTTTGCCTGGCAGGCGGCGCTGCTCAAGCCGGACGCCAGTTTGCAGAAGATGGTGCCCGCCACCCATCCCTTCATCGCCAACTACCTGAAGTACGAGAACGAGTTGCGCCCGCTGGGCAACAACATCCGTATCGCGGTGGAGGCGAAGAACGGCGACATCTACTCCAAGGAGTACCTCGACACGCTGAAGGCGGTGACCGACGAGGTGTTCTACATCCCCGGCGTGGACCGCGGCAACCTGAAGTCGCTGTGGACGCCCAACGTGCAGTGGATGGAGGTCACCGAAACTGGCCTGAACAGCGGCCAGATCATCCCGCAGGGTTTTGACGGCTCGCCGGCCATGCTGGACGAGGTGCGCGCCAACGTGGCGCGTTCCGGGCGCATCGGCAGCCTGGTGGCGGCGGACCAGAAGTCCACCATCGTGCAGGTGCCGTTGCTGGAAATCGACCCGGACAAGGGTACCAAGCTCGATTACGGCCTGTTCTCGGAGCGGCTGGAAAAACTGGTGCGCGAGAAGTACGAGGCGCAGGGCGTGAAGATCCATATCGTCGGCTTTGCCAAGGTGGTGGGCGACCTGATTCACGGCGCCAAGGCGATCGGCATGTTCTTCGCGATCACCTTTGCCATGACGGTGGCGCTCCTGCTGTGGTATTCGCGCTGCTGGAAGTCGACCCTGGTGACGGTGTTCTGCTGTTCGCTGGCGGTGATCTGGCAGCTTGGCATCGTGCGGCTGTTGGGCTTCGGGCTCGATCCCTATTCGATCCTGGTGCCGTTCCTGACTTTTGCCATCGGCGTATCGCATGCGGTGCAGAACATCAACACCATGGCGGCCGAACGGCTGTCCGGCAAGAGCGACACCGAGGCTGCCAAGCAGACCTTCCGCCAGTTGTTCATCCCGGGCACCATTGCACTCCTGTGCGACGCGGTGGGCTTCTCGACCCTGCTGGTGATCGAGATCGGCGTGATCCGCGAGCTGGCCATTTCGGCTTCGGTGGGTGTGGCGGTGATCGTACTGACCAAGATGTTCCTGCTGCCGGTGCTGATGTCCTATGTCGGCGTGACGCAGGCCTGCCTGCGCAACCAGGAAAGGAAGGCGCAGCGCAAGCACCGCTTCATGCATAAGCTGTCGCGCATTGCGGAGCCGAAGTTTGCCAAGCTGGCGGTGCTGGGCGCGTTGGCCGTGTTTGCCACCGCGTTCGTGCTCAACCGCGACCTGAAGATCGGCGACCTCGATCCGGGCGCTCCGGAACTGCGGGCCGACTCGCGCTACAACCGCGACAACGCCTACATCACCAGCCACTACTCGACCAGCTCGGACGTGTTCGTGGTGATGGTGAAGACGCCGGCCGGCGAGTGCGGCGCCTATCCGACCGCCCAAGTGGTGGACCGCTTCCAGTGGGAGATGGAGAACGTGCCGGGCGTGGAGTCCACCACGTCGCTGTTTACGGTGCAGAAGCGGATCATCTCCAACGTCAACGGCGGCAGCCTGAAATGGCAGGCGCTCTCGCGCAACCGCTTCGTGTCCAACTCGGCGCAGCGCATGATTCCGTCCGAGTTGTACAGCAACGATTGCTCGATGCTGCCGGTGCTGGTGTTCCTGGCCGACCACAAGGCCGACACGCTGGCGCGGGTGGTGCAGGCGGCGCAGGCCTTTGCGAAGGAGAACAACACGCCGCAGGCGCAGTTCATCCTGGCGGCGGGCAATTCGGGCATCGAGGCTGCCACCAATATCGTGATCAAGCAGGCCGAAATCACCATGCTGGTGCTGGTGTACGCTATCGTGGCGCTGCTGGTATGGTGGGAATTCCGTTCGCTGCGCGTGACCATCTGCATCATGGTGCCGCTGTATATCACGTCGGCGCTGTGCGAAGCCATCATGGCGCGCCTGGGACTGGGGGTGAAGGTGGCGACCCTGCCGGTGATCGCGCTGGGCATCGGTATCGGCGTGGACTACGGCATCTACATCTACAACCGCCTGCAGCATTTCCTGGAGCGCGGCATGGAGCTGAAGGAGGCTTACTTCGAAACGCTGAAGAGCACCGGCGTGGCGGTCGCGCTGACCGGCGTGACTCTGGCGCTGGGCGTGCTGACCTGGGTCTGGTCGGACATCAAGTTCCAGGCCGACATGGGCCTGCTCCTGATGTTCATGTTCCTGTGGAATATGGTGGGGGCGATCGTGATGATTCCGGCGCTGGCGTCGTTGCTGCTGCCGAAGCGTTAAAACCGGTGAAGCGGGGGGCAGACCCAAGGGTCTGACCCCCAACGGTACCGCGGGTTTACCGGTTTTACTCCTGCCGTTCCCAGGTCTGCGACCGGCCCAGCCAGGAAACGCCGACATAGCCGCGCACCTTGAGCTTCTTGCCGCCGTCGGCCACTTCCAGCTTGCTCTTGTACACCTTGCCGTTGTTCGGGTCGAGGATCTCGCCGCCGTTGTATTCGCCGCCGTCCTTCTTCAGGCCGGACACGATCACCATGCCGACGATCGGCTTGTCCTTGCGCGCGTCGGTGCACTTGTCGCACACCGGGTTCTGTTCTTCGTTCGGGCCGCGGTACAGCTTTTCGATCTTGCCCTGCAAGGCGCCGTTTTCCTCGGTGATGCGGATCAGGGCTTTGGGCTTGCCGCTGACGTCATCGATGTTCTTCCACAGGCCGACAGGGGAGGGATCTTGGGCGAATGCCGGAGCGGCAGCCAGCAAGGCTGCAGCCGCCAGCGCCGCTGTGCGGGTAAGGCGCATGGGAGTGTCTCTTTTTTAGATTTGGGGAAAATTAGTGTAGCGTATGACCCGGCACGGCACCGTACGGTCATGCTATTTTTTTTGGAGGGAAGCCTCTAGATTTGAAAGTCGGGGTCAGCTCCGGCAATCGGACATTTTGTCCGATTGCCGGAGCTGACCCCGACTTTTATTTTAGGACTTGAAGGTGCCGTCGTTGCGCTGCAGGGGGCTGCTGCATGCGGCCGGGGTGCTGAACTCGCGGTTGCCGGAGGCGGTGCCCTGGCTGCCTTCCCATGCTGCCGTGCTGCCATTCCATTTCACGTATTTGTATTCGATGGCTGTGGCGGCGGGCAGGGTGAGGGTGCCGCTCCATGGCACGTTGGCGCCGCTGCCCTGGATTGCCAGCGCGAAGCCGTTGGCCGGACTCCAGTTGCCAAGGGCTGCGCCGTTGCCCACGACGTACAGGTTCTGCCCCATGAGCGTGTTGGCGTTGGCAATCGTGAAGCTGACCTGGCAAGCCGCTGCCGCCGTGGTCGTTACCGCCAGTGCGGCGCTGGCCGGCGAGGTGTTGCCGGCGGCGTCGTAGGCCTGGACCATATAGCTGTAGCTGGTGGCGGGGGCCAGGCCTGTGTCGCTGTAAGTGGTGGCGCTGGTGGCGGCGATCTGCGCGTTGTTGCGCAGGATGTTGTAGCCGGCGACGCCGATGTTGTCGCTGGCGGCGGCCCAGGACAGGGTGGCGGACTGGCTGCCGACGTTGCTGCCGGCCAGGCCGGCGGGCGCGCTGGGCGGCGTCGTGTCGGCGCCGGCGCAGGGATTGGCGCTGGTGACGGTGCCGGCGCTGACGGCGGAGATGCCGCTGCCCAGCGCATAGTTCTTGCCGCCGTTGTTGTCCCAGTTGCCGCTGCCGTTGTTGAATACGGCCTGCCAGCTGTTGGCAGCGCCGAGGCTGGCGCGGTAGGACATCCAGCCGCTGCAGGCCGGTGCCATCGGCACGCCGGGCACCGTGGTCCAGGTGCCGCCGGCAGGGCTGTAGTGGACATTGGCGCGGCTCCAGCCGCCGGGCAGGCGGTAGTAGACGGTGGCGAGGTTGCCGGCGGCGGTGGTGAGCGTGCGGGCGGCCGATGCGGGGCCGGTATTGCCGGCCGCATCGCGTGCCTTGACCGTATAACTGTAGCTGGTCGAGGGCGTCAGGGCGTTGTCGGTGTAGCTGGTGGCTGCCGTTGCGCAGCACCAGGTATTGCGCGACGCCGTAGTTGTCGCTGGCGGCGGTCCAGGACAGGGTGGCGGCAACGGCTGTGATGCCGGAGGCGGCGGGCTGGCCGGGCGCGCTGGGGGGCTGGGTGTCGGCCGCCAGGGTGGTGATGGCCAGGGCGGGGCTGGCGGCGGACTGGTTGCCGGCAGCGTCGTAGGCGCTCACTGTGTAGCTGTAGGCGGTGGCGGGCGCCAGGCCGCTGTCGGTGAAGCTGGTGCCGGCGGGCGATCCGGCCAGCACGCCGTTGCGGAACACCTTGTAGCCGGTGACGCCGATATTGTCGCTGGCCGCGGTCCAGGCGAGGGCCAGCGAGCGGTCGGTCAGCTGGCTGCCGGCCGGCTGGCCGGGCGCGCTGGGCGCCGTGCTGTCTACCGTCAGGAAGGGGTGGACGCCATTGATGCTGCCGTTGATGTCTTCGGTGAAGCCGGAGCCGCCGGCCACCGCGCGGTAGCGGCCGGCGCCCACGAACACTTGCTGGATTTCCGAGCGCGTGACGTTGCCCAGGGTGTCGGTCATTTCGACGTAGTAGTCCAGCAGCTGGTTGCGGTAGCCGGAGAGGTAGGCGTAATACAGGTCGCCGCTGTCTTGCGCCGGCAGTGCGGCGATGGTGTCGCGCGTGGTGGGGATCCATGCCACGCCGTTCATGTCCGGCTGCAGATCGCGCACCTGCATCGGCACTTCCTGCCAGGGCCCGACGTTGGCCGGGTTGATCGACAGGCCGGGCTGGCCGGCCAGCGCCGCCGGATCGTACACCTTGTAGCTGTCGTCGGCGGCGTTGATGTCGTTGCTGGCGTGGACGCGCACCTTCACCGTGGCGCTGGCGATGCCCGACACGTCGTGGCCGTAGGTGTAGATGGCGAAGGCATTGCTGTAATGCTGCACGATCCAGCCTTCGGCCTTGGAAGCGTTGACCGAGCCGGGATTGTAGGGGTAGCGCTGGGGCCACCAGACGGAAGGGCCGGTGCGGTCGCTGGCCAGGCGCGCCTGCACATAGGGCCGCGAGAAGGCCAGCGAATTGTTGAAGGCGAGCGTGGGCTTGACCGAATCGTCCTTGTTTTCGTCGTAGTAGCCGAAGCCCGAGTCCATCGCCGGCAGCAGGAAGTACCAGGCCAGTTCGGCCGGGTTGGCGCCGCCGGCATAGTCGTTGGCGGCGTCGCCCTTGACCGGGTAGGACAGCATCCACGGGTTGAGCTGGTTGCCGGGGTGCGTGACCTGGCGATCGAGCGCGCTGCCGGGCGACCAGTGGCTGGGGTGGCTGTCCAGCCAGATTTGCTCGGCGGTCTTGGCGTAGTTGAGGGCGGCCTGCAGCAGGGCGAAATTGCGCTCCAGGTAGTGCCAGCCGTATTCGAAGGACACGGTGGCGCCTTCCTGCTGCCCTTTCAGGTTGGTCTTGGGCGCCAGGTTGCTGCCGGTGACGCGGTTGAAGTCGGCGAACTGGCCTTTCCAGATCAGGAAGGGCAAGTGCCAGTGGTACCAGGTGGGATCGGATGAGGAATCGCGGGTGTCGATCCAGGAACCATCCTGCACGTGCTGCACGTCGGCTTCGGGAATCGGCTGGGCGCGCAGGTATTCGTCGATGCCGAGGCAGTAGCCGTTGCCGCTGCAGGTGCTGGCATGGCCGGCCTGCCAGGTGCTGAGGGCGCCGGCGCGGCCGCCGGAGTTGTCGCCATCGTGCGCCACCACGAAGAACTGGCGCGCTTCCAGGCCGGCGTAGGGCGCCAGCTCGTCGACCGTGACCGCGCCTTCCCAGCCTTCCAGCCAGGAGCCGTTCTGGCTGACAGGGATGCCGGCCAGGCGCGTGACGGCGCCGCTGGCCGGGTCGACGTGGCGCACCCAGTGCGGGGTGGAGGCAAAGGGGAATTTGTTGACCACCACCTGCTGTTCGTGCGCCATATTGGCGGCGACCCAGCTGCCGCTGGCGGAGGTGTTGCGCAGGTCGGCGCGGTTGGGCGGGGAGGTCAGGGTGTCGCCCGCGGCGTCGAAGCTCTGGTAGGGGTAGTCCTTCAGCGTGCGTGAAAAATGGTTGTTGCCGATCACCGACCACTGCACACCCAGCTTGACCAGGGTTGGGATCAGGCGCTCGGAGAATCCCAGTTCGGTGGGGAAGAAGCCCCTGGAGGCGACAAAGCTGTTGCCCAGGAAGTAGGGCTGGGCCAGCGTGACGTTCTGGTAGACCAGGTCTTTCAGGAAGTAGTCGGGACCGACCAGGGGACCCATGCTGTGGTGGCCGGTGAAGTGCACGGTGTCGAGCGTGCGGTGCTGATTGGCGGTCTTCAGCGTGTTCCAGCTATTGAGCCATGAGGCGCCCCAGCCGGTGTTGCTGTAGCCGGGCACGTTTTGCAAGGTGGCCAGGCTTTGCACGTTGTTGATGACGGCGCCGGACATGGTGACGTGGACCTGGCCTTTGGCGCCGGACCAGCTTTGCATCTCGTTGGCCACCTGCATCGGCCAGTACTGGTAGGCGCCGGTCTTGGCGTCCGGCGTGTAGTAGGCGACGAGGTCGTCGTGCGGCATGATGGCACCGCCCAGCGCGGCGGGCAGATAGTAGCTGTAGCCGGCCGGCGGGTTGTTTTTCAGCTTGATCACTTCGCCATCGTAGGCGTAGCGCACCGGCGCGCCGATTGGCGTGGCGTTGTATTTGGCCAGTGGATCGACGGCGTAGAAGGGCCAGAAGTTCGGCATGTGGTTGTGGTACACGTGGGCCGCCGGGATGGCGCCGGCGCCGGCCGGGCTGGCGGCAAACAAGGCCGCTACGAAGGCGGCCAGCGGTTTCAGACGCGATTGCATGCACATCTCCTTTCACAGGTGGGAACTGCAAAAACGGGTGCGCAAGGGCGCCTCGCCAGCGGGGCGATAGCAGCTATCGGTTGGACCGTCTCAATGCGTGATGCCCTGTGCGGGACTGCTTGGGTGCGGATGTACTATTACTACCGCTGGCTGCGGGTTTGCAGGGGTAGAGAGGGGTAAACTACGGGCGATTTGACTACATGTCAACGCGATTGATGTAGTTTAGCTACGCATCGGGCGTAAAAAATGCCCGGCCGGAACCGGGCATTGCTCAAAAAATGGGGTACGTCCCTATTTTTTATGCCGCTGGCAGCTTGGCCAGTTGTTCCTGCATCTTGGCCAGGGTGGCGCCGAAGGTGGCGACGCGCTCTTTTTCCTGCGCCACCACAGCTGCCGGGGCGCGCGCGACGAAGCTGTCCGACGACAGCTTGCCGTTGGCTTTGGCGATCTCGCCTTGCAGGCGGGCGATTTCTTTCGACAGGCGCTCGCGTTCGGCCTTGACGTCGATTTCCACTTTCAGCATCAGTTTGGTGGTGCCGACCACGGAGACGGCGGCCGGCGATTCCGGCAGCGCGTCGACGATCTGCACTTCCGACAGCTTGCCCAGCATCTGGATGTAGGGCGCGAAAGCGGCCATCTTTGCCTTGTCGTCGCCGGAGGCTTCCACGATCAGCGGCACCCGCACCGATGGCGCCAGCTTCATTTCGCCGCGCAGATTGCGGGCGGCGTCGGTCAGGCCTTTCAGCTCGCCCATCCAGGCTTCGGCGGCGGCGTCGATCGCCGCTTCGTTCGGCAGCGGGTAGGCCTGGGTCATGATCGACTGGCCGTCGCCGCCTTTGCCGGCCAGCGGCGCCACGCTCTGCCACAGCTGCTCGGTGACGAACGGGATGATCGGGTGCGCCATGCGCAGGATCACTTCCAGTACGCGCAGCAGGGTGTGGCGGGTGGCTTGCTGCTGACCCGGCGTGCCTTGCTGGACCTGGACTTTCGCCAGTTCCAGGTACCAGTCGCAGTACTCGTACCACACGAACTGGTAGATGGTGGAGGCGATATTGTCGAAGCGGTAGTCGGCAAAGCCTTTATGCACTTCCTGCTCGGCGCGGTTCAGGGCCGAGATGATCCACTTGTCGGCGGCCGACAGCTCGGCTTCATTGGCGCTGCAGTCGTGGCCTTCGGTGTTCATCAGCACGAAGCGGGTGGCGTTCCACAGCTTGTTGCCGAAGTTGCGGTAGCCTTCGCAGCGGCCCAGGTCGAAGTTGATGTTGCGGCCCAGCGAGGCGTAGGAGGCCATGGTGAAGCGCACGGCGTCGGTGCCGTAGGCGGGAATGCCTTCCGGGAATTCCTTGCGGGTGGCTTTTTCGATCTTGGCCGCGTCTTTCGGGTTCATCAGGCCGGTGGTGCGCTTGGCTACCAGCTCTTCCAGCCCGATGCCGTCGATCAGGTCGATCGGGTCCAGGGTGTTGCCCTTGGACTTGGACATCTTCTGGCCTTGCGAGTCGCGCACCAGGCCATGCACGTACACGGTTTCGAACGGCACCTTGTTGGTGAAGTGGCTGGTCATGATGACCATGCGCGCCACCCAGAAGAAGATGATGTCGAAGCCGGTCACCAGCACGGAGCTTGGCAGGAAGGCCTGCAGTTCAGGCGTTTCGTTCGGCCAGCCGAGGGTGGAGAACGGTACCAGCGCGGACGAGAACCAGGTGTCGAGCACGTCGTTGTCGCGGCTCAGGGCGCCGGTCACGCCTTTGGCGGCGGCTTGCGCTTGCGCGTCTTCTTCGCTGCGGGCGACGTAGATATTGCCTTGCTCGTCGTACCAGGCCGGGATCTGGTGGCCCCACCACAGTTGGCGCGAGATGCACCAGTCTTGGATGTTGTTCAGCCACTGGTTGTAGGTGGTGCTCCAGTTTTCAGGGACGAACTTGATCTCGCCGCTGGCGACTTTTTCCAGCGCCACTTCGGTGATGGATTTGCCCGGGTTGAAGGTGCCTTCAGGAGCGGGCTTGCTCATGGCGACGAACCACTGGTCGGTCAGCATCGGCTCGATCACGACGCCGGTGCGGTCGCCGCGCGGCACCATCAGCTTGTGCGGCTTGACTTCGACCAGGAAGCCTTGCGCGTCCAGGTCGGCCACGATCTGCTTGCGGGCGGCGAAGCGGTCCAGGCCCTGGTAGGCGGCCGGCGCGTTCTCGTTGACCTTGGCGTCCAGGGTCAGGATCGACGGCATGTCCAGGTTGTGGCGCTGGCCGACGGCGTAGTCGTTGAAGTCGTGCGCCGGGGTGATTTTCACGCAGCCGGTGCCGAACTCCTTGTCGACGTAGCTGTCGGCGATGACCGGGATCTCGCGGCCGACCAGCGGCAGCTTGAGCATCTTGCCCACCAGCGCGGTGTAGCGCTCGTCGGTCGGGTCGACTGCCACGGCGACGTCGCCCAGCATGGTTTCAGGACGGGTGGTGGCGACGACCAGGTGGCCGCTGCCGTCGGCCAGCGGGTACTTGATGTGCCACATCGAGCCGTCTTCTTCTTCCGATACCACTTCCAGGTCGGAGACGGCGGTGCCCAGCACCGGGTCCCAGTTGACCAGGCGCTTGCCGCGGTAGATCAGGCCTTGTTCGAACAGGCGCACGAATACTTCGCTCACCACTTTGGAGCGCTCGGCGTCCATGGTGAAGTATTCGCGCTGCCAGTCGGGGGAGGTGCCCATGCGGCGCATCTGGCCGGTGATGGTGGAGCCGGATTTTTCCTTCCACTCCCATACTTTTTCGACGAATTTTTCGCGGCCCAGGTCATGGCGCGACACCTTTTGCGCGTCCAGCTGGCGCTCCACCACGATCTGGGTGGCGATGCCGGCGTGGTCGGTGCCCGGGATCCAGGCGGTGTTGTGGCCCAGCATGCGGTGGTAGCGGGTCAGGCCGTCCATGATGGTCTGGTTGAAGGCGTGGCCCATGTGCAGCGTGCCAGTGACGTTCGGCGGCGGCAGCTGGATGCTGAAGGACGGCTTGCTCAGGTCGAGGGAGGCTGCGTAGTAACCGCGCTTTTCCCACTCGCTGCGCCAGAACTGTTCAATGTCGGCAGGCTCGAAAGACTTGGCTAATTCCATGATTTGGGCTGTAAATTTGGCGAAAACTTTCATTATAAGGTAGATTGCTGGGGACATGGACGCCAGCAATTCCCCCCCGCCCCGCAAGCGCGGCCGCCCTGCGCAGGCCGCTTCCGACAGCCTCAAACCGCTGCTTATTGCCGTTTCGGCAAGGTTATTCCGCGCGCAGGGGTTTGACAATACGACGGTGCGCGATATTGCCGCTGCCGCGGGCGTGCAGGCGGGGTCGTGGTTTTATCACTTCAAGTCCAAGCAGGACATCTTGCAGGCGGTGATCGAGGAGGGCATGCAGCAGGCCTTGGCCCGCATCGAGGAGGTGGCCGCGCTCGGCTTGCCGCCGCGCGAGGCGTTGCGGCGGCTGGTGCATACGCACCTGGAAACCTTGCTGTCGCCGGGGCAGGATTTTGTCTACGTCATGCTGTATGAGTGGCGCGCGCTGTCGCCGGAGGGGCAATTGCGCATCGTCGCGGCCAAGGACCGCTATGAGGCGCTGTGGGATGCCGTGCTGCGCGAGCTGCAGGCTTCCGGCGAGTGGCCGGCGCCGGGCAAGCTTGATCGGCTGTGGCTGTTCGGGGCGCTGAACTGGTCGGCGCAATGGTACCGGCGCGAGGCTGGCGTCAGCATCGATGAACTGGCCGAGTCCGCCATCCGGTTCCTGCTTCGGTAGTCCTTTGCACCGCTGTCGCAGGCTGCTACTGAACGCTACTGAAATTTTCACTGAAACTACTGAAAACTTGAATTTTTGGGCCCTGATAACGCTCTAAGGGGAAAAATTTCAGGAGCATTCAGTATGAATACGCGAGTCATCTTGGAGGTAAGCCTCCCAACCCTGCGCGCACTGCTCGATTACCATGCTGAACAGGCGACAGGTATCGCCCTTGCGGACCTGGCCGACATGGCCATCGGCGAGTGGCTGCAAAGGCAGCGCGCCGCCAACAAGCCTGTCGATCCAAGTGGCTTGTTCTGGAAAACCATCTTCCTGCCAAATGGAACACGCTTGCGCATTTGCAGCCGCGCGGGCCCGCATTTCGCGCAGGTGGTCTGTGGCGAGCTTGTCTATCAGGAGCGGCCACTCTCGCCAAACCAGTTTGTGACGGCCAGCCTTGGCAATGTCGGCAACGCGTGGAAGGTGATCCACGTGCAGCTTCCCGGCGATTGCGATTGGACGCCGGCGCTGCGCCTGCGCCACGCGGCGAAGGCGCACGCCTTCCGCACGGCCAAACGCAAGGCTGAACGCACCGCGCCACCGGCGGTGCCGGGTTCCGCTTAGCCGTACAGCGCCAGGTGCTTGGCGCGCAGAACGTGTTTCTGGATCTTGCCGGTGGAGGTCATCGGCAAGGCATCCGCGATGGCAATGTGCTTGGGGATTTCGAAGCCGGCCAGCGTGCCGCGGCAATGTTCCTGCAGCGCGCCGGCATCCGCGGTTTGGCCGGGCTTGAGGCAGACGAAGGCGGTCACCGCCTCAATCCATTGGCTGTGCGGCAGGCCGACCACGGCCGCTGCAGCCACGGCGGGATGGCCGAGCAGCGCCTGTTCCACGCGGATGGCGGGTACATTCTCGCCACCGGTCTTGATCATGTCTTTCAGCCGGCCCTTAAAGTGCAGGTAGCCGTCCTCGTCCCAGGCGCCCAGGTCGCCGGTATGGTGCCAGCCGAAACGGCGCACGGCCGCCGTCGCCTCCGGATCCTTGAAGTAGCCCAGCATGGCATTCGGGCCGCGATGCACGATTTCGCCGACTGCTCCTTGGTCCAGCAGGCGCCCGTCGGCATCCATGATGGCGGTGTCGTTGACCGGCGTCGCCTGGCCCCAGCAGTTGCCGCTGCGGTGCTGCTGCTCTGGAGGGAAATAGACCGTCATCGGGAACATCTCGGTCTGCCCGCTGCCCAGGGCAAAGCGCGGACAGAATTCCTGCGTCAGGCGGCGCAGCAGTTCCGGCGCCATCGGGGCCATGGCGTAGATGGCCAGGCGCAGCGCAGACAAGTCATGTTCCGCGCGCGCCGGGTACGCCAGCATGGCGCCGTACATCGCCGGCAGGGCGGCCACCAGCGTGACGCGGTCGCGCGCCAGCGCGGCCAGCACGGTGGCCGGGTCGAAACCGCGCGAGAGCGAGATGGCAGCGCCGCAGGCCAGCCCCGCTGCCGCGGCAGGATGGCAGACAGCACGTCCTGCGGCACGATCGACACAGTCACCGCGTTCGACATCACGGCCGACAGCACCGAGCGGTGCGAGTGCATTGCGCCTTTCGGGTTGCCGGTAGTGCCGCTGGTGTACATGATCAGGGCCAGCGCGTGTTCGTCGATCTCCAGCGCGGGCGGCGTTGCCGGCTGCCCGGCAAGGGCCTGGACCAGCGTGCCCGCGCCGTCGGCGCCCGGGCCACAGCGCAAGAGCGCCATGCCAAGCGCCGGCAATGCCGCGCTCCAGGCCGGATGGCTGGCAAGCTGTCCATCCACCACCAGCAGGCGCGCCTCCGCATGCTGCACGATATAGGCAACTTCCGCCGGCGACAGCATGGCGTTCACCGGCACCCATACCATGCCGGCTTTCAGGATACCGAATGCGGCCACCACAAAGTCCATCGAATTGGGGCTCAGCATGGCAACCTTGTCGCCGGGCTGCAGGCCGCTGGCCAGCAGGTGGTGCGCGAAGCGGTTGCTGTCCTCCTCCAGCCGGGCGTACGGCATGCTGCGGCCGTTCTCCAGCAGCGCCGTCGCGGCGCCGTTGCGGCGTGCGCTGCGGGAAAGGAGATTGCCCAAACTATCGTGCATGCGCTCAGTCATGGCCGGCCTCCACGAACAGGTCGATCATCGGCTCCACGCCCGGCGTCACCTGGTACCGGGAAAAGTCGGTGACGCCGCTGCCGCGCAGGACCTGCTCGTCGATGAAGAAGTTGCCGTTCGTTGCGCGGCTTTCCCTTGTCAATATCAGGTGGGCGGCATCGGCCATGATGTCCGGCGTGCGGCCGTACCGGGCGCCGCCGGGCAGCGCGACGTTGAGGGCGGCTGTTGCGATAATCGTGCGCGGCCACAAGGCATTCACGCCGATCCCGTCCTCCGCAAGCTGGGCGGCAAGGCCATGCACGATCATGCTCATCGCGTACTTCGACGTGGTGTAGGCCGTGTGGCGGGCGAACCATTTCGGATTCAGGTCGATCGGCGGCGACAGCGTCAGGATGTGCGGATTGCTGGCGTTCTGAAGGTGGGGGATGCAATGCTTGGCGCAGGTAAAGCTGCCGCGGACGTTGATGTCCATCATCAGGTCGTAGCGCTTCATCGACGTGCTTTGCGCGTTGGTGAGGCTGATGGCGCTGGCATTGTTGACCAGTATGTCAATGCCGCCAAACTGCGCGGCGCCCTGTTCGATGGCGGCGATGACCTGCTCCTCCTGGCGGATGTCGACCGCCAGCGGCAGCGCATTGCCGCCGGCGGCGCGGATCTCCTCGGCAGCCGAATGGATGGTGCCCGGCAGGCGCGGATCGGGTTCGGTGGTCTTGGCGGCGATGATCACATTGGCGCCATCGCGCGCCGCGCGCAAGGCGATCGCCTTGCCTATGCCCCGGCTCGCGCCGGTGATGAACAGGGTCTTGCCTTGCAGCGTAGTCATGGGCTCTCCGTCAGGGGGTGATTTCCAGCAGCAGCTGCCCGGTCGCCACTTGCGTACCCAGTGCAATGGCGAGCGCGGACACCTTGCCGTCGCGCGTGGCGAGCATACTGTGCTCCATTTTCATCGCTTCCAGGGCCAGCAGCGGCTGGCCGATGCTGACTCTTTCGCCTTCGCGCACATGGAGCGCGACCACGCGCCCGTTCATGGGCGCTGCAATGCGGCCGTCGGCGCCAGCGTTGCCCGCCACGCGCGGCGGCGCCTCGCCCAGGTCCTCCAGCGCATGTTCGATGCCGTCCAGTAGGAAGTACAGGCGCGCGCGTTCGGCGGCGAAATGCAGTGCCGCCGGCTGGCCGTCGAGGCACAGTTGCAGGCTGCCCGCGCCGGCGCCGGCCACGCTGGCGCGCAACGGCGCCGCCGCGCCGTCAATGCCGATGCGCCAGGCGCCGGGCCCGTCGGCGCTGGCACGGGCCTGGTGCGCGGCGCCGTCCAGCATGAAGCGCAAAGGCCGGGCATGGGCGTGGCTCGAGCTCCAGCCAGCCAGCTCGGCCGGGTAGCGGCGCGCTTGGCGCTGGGTGCCGTGCCAGGCCAGCAGCGTGGCTGCTGCCGCCAAGGTGCGGCTTGTCGCGGCGGCGCTGCCGCGCTGGCCGGGCGGCAGGTGCTGGCCGATAAAGCCGGTGCTGGCCCGGCCGGCGGCAAAGACGGGGTGGGCCAGGCATTGCGCCAGGAAGGCGCGGTTGCTGGGCAGGCCGAGCAGCACGCATTGGCCCAGCGCGCGCTGCAAGCGGCGCAAGGCCTCGGTGCGGTCGCGGCCGTGGGCCACCAGCTTGGCCAGCATGGAATCGTAGTACGGCTGCACCTGCGCGCCGTCGGCCAGTGCGTGCTCGCAGCGCACGCCGTCCGGCGCTTGCCAGCGCAAGAGCTTGCCGCTTTGCGGCAGGAAGTCCTGTTGCGGGTCTTCCGCGCACAGGCGCACTTCGATGGCATGCCCGCCGGTGGCGCGCCGCGCGTCCAGCTCGGATTGCGTCAGCGGCAGCGGCGCGCCGGCCGCCACCAGCAGCTGCCACTCCACCAGGTCGATGCCGGTGATGGCTTCCGTCACCGCATGCTCGACCTGCAGGCGCGTATTCATCTCCATGAAATAGAAGCCGCCATCGCCGTCGAGCAGGAATTCCAGCGTGCCGGCGCCGACATAGCCGATGGCGCGCGCCGCCGCCAGCGCCACGGCGCCCATTCTTTCGCGCAGCGCCGGCGGCACGGCGGGCGAGGGCGCCTCTTCGATCAGCTTCTGGTGCCGCCGCTGCACCGAACAATCGCGTTCGCCCATGTGCACGACGTTGCCGTGGCTGTCGGCAAAGACCTGGATTTCGATGTGGCGCGGCTCGATCACGGCGCGCTCTAAGATCACCTGCGCGCTGCCGAAGGCGTGCAGCGCTTCGGAGCGCGCCGCCGCCAGCGCGGCGCCGAACGCGCCGGCGTCGTCCACCCGCCGCATGCCGCGCCCGCCGCCGCCGGCAGCAGCCTTGATCATCAGCGGGTAGCCGATGCCGCGCGCCTCGGCCGCCAGCCGCTCATCCGACTGGTCGTCGCCCTGGTAGCCCGGCACGCAGGGCACGCCAGCTTCCAGCATCAGGCGCTTGGCGCCGGCCTTGTTGCCCATGGCCGCGATGGCGGCGGGCGGCGGACCGATGAAGACCAGTCCCGCCTCGGCGCAGGCTTGCGCGAAGTCGGCGCGCTCGGCCAGGAAACCGTAGCCGGGATGCACGGCGCCGGCGCCGCCGGCCCGGGCGGCGGCGATCAGGGCCGGGATGTTCAGGTAGGAGTCGGCCGGCGCCGGGCCGCCGATGCGCAGCGCGGCATGCGGGCCGGCCGCGCCGGCGGCGCCGCTGCAGTGCGGGGCGTCGGCATCGGCGTCGGAATACACGGCCAGGCAGCGGTAGCCCATGCGCCGTGCCGTGCGCATCACGCGCAGCGCGATTTCGCCGCGGTTGGCGACCAGGATGGTGTCGAAGGCGCTCACGCTTTGCGGCCCGGCAGGATGTCCATGTATTTGCAGATGATGCCCAGCATGACTTCGTCGGCGCCGCCGCCGATCGACGTCAGGCGGGCGTCGCGGTAGAACTGCGATACCGGGTTCTCCAGCGTGAAGCCCATGCCGCCCCAGAACTGCATGCAGCCGTCGGTGACTTGGCGCGCCAGGCGGCCCGCCTTCAGCTTGGCCATGGAAGCCAGTTCGGTGACGTCGGCGCCGCCGATATACAGGCCGCAGGCGCGGTGGGCCAGGGCGCGCAGCGATTCGAGTTCGGTCTGCATTTCGGCCAGCTTGAAGTGCACCCACTGGTTATCCAGCACGCTGGCGCCGAAGATTTTGCGCTCGCGCGTGTATTCGATGGTGGCGTCGATGCAGTTCTGCATCTGCTGCACGATGTTGGCCGCGCACCACAGGCGCTCTTCCTGGAACTGCAGCATCTGGTAAGTGAAGCCCTTGTCTTCCTCGCCCACCAGGTAGCGCTGCGGCACCCGGACTTCGTCGAAGTGGATCAGGCCCGTGTCGGAGGAGTGCATGCCGATCTTGCGGATCTTCCTGCCGACGCTGATGCCGGGCGTATCCATCGGCACGATGATCAGCGACTTGTTGCGGTGGGCCGGGCCGTCGCCGGTGATGGCGAGCAGGCACATCCAGTCCGCCTGCAGGCTGTTGGTGATCCACATCTTGCTGCCGTTGATGATGTAGTCGCCGCCGTCCTTGCGCGCAGTGGTGCGGATGGCCGCCACGTCCGATCCGGCGCCCGGCTCAGACACGCCGATGCAGGCCACCGCCTCGCCGCTGATGGCGGGCGCCAGGAATTCGCGCCGCAGCGCGTCCGAGCCGAAGCGCGCCAGCGCCGGCGTGGCCATGTCGGTCTGCACCCCGATCGCCATCGGCACGCCGCCGCAGCGGATGTGGCCCAGCGCTTCGGCCATCGCCATCGAGTACGAGTAGTCCAGGCCCAGGCCGCCGAATGCCACCGGCTTGGACACGCCCAGCATGCCCAGCTTGCCCAGCTTGCGGAATACCTCGCTGGCCGGGAAAATCTCCGCCGCTTCCCATTCGTCGACCAAGGGGTTGATATCGGTGTCGATGAAGCGTTTCAGGTTGCGCTGCAGTTCCAGGTGTTCATGGCTGTATTCCATGGGGTCTCCAGTGTTATGGGCGGGCGACGCCGAATTGCACCGGGCGCAGCTCGCGCCGGCGCGCTTCTTCGCACACTGCCAGCACGCAGGCCAGCACCTTGCGCGTGTCGCGCGGATCGATGACGCCGTCGTCCAGCAGGCGTCCGGATGTGGTGAAAGCGTCGGTCTGGCGCTCGAAGGTGTCGATCACTTTCGCGCGCATGGCGGCAATGGCCGCCTGGTCGACTTCCTGGCCCTTGCGCCGCATGCTGCCCTCCATCACGATGGCCATGGTCGTGGCGGCCTGCTCGGCGCCCATCACGGCGGTGCGCGCATTGGGCCAACTGAAGCAGAAGTCCGGCATGAAGCCGCGCCCGCACATGCCGTAATTGCCGGCGCCGTACGATGCGCCGCAATGCACCGTGATGCGCGGCACGTTGGCATTGGCCAGCGCCTGGATCATCTTCGCGCCGTGCTTGATCATGCCCGCCTGCTCGTAGGCCTTGCCGACCATGAAGCCGGTGGTGTTCTGCAGAAAAACGAGCGGGGTGCCGGACTGGCAGCACAGCTGGATGAAGTGGGCCGCCTTGGTGGCGCCGGCCGGGTCGAGCGGGCCGTTGTTGGTGACGATGCCCACCGCCATGCCGCAGATGGCCGCATGGCCGGCCACCGTGGCGGCGCCGTAGCCGGGCTTGAACTCGAGCAAGGCCGAGCCGTCCACGATGCGCGCGATCACCTCGCGCATGTCGAGCGGCTTGCGCTGGTCGCAAGGGGCGATGCCTGGCAGTTCGCCGGCGTCGTAGCGCGGCGCTTCGTATGGCGCTTGGTGCGGCGCTTGGTGCGGCGCGCCGGACGCCGCCGGCGCGGCGTTCCAGGCCAGGCTTGCCACCAGTTCGCGCGTGATGCGCAGCGCGTCGGCGTCGTCCTCGGCCAGGTATTCGGCCAGCCCGGAAATCGCCGCGTGCATTTGCGCGCCGCCCAGTTCTTCCTCGCTGGCGAGCTCGCCGGTGGCCGCCTTGAGCAGCGGCGGGCCGGCCAGGAAGGCCTTGGCGCGTTCGCGCACCATCACCACGTAATCGGACAGCCCCGGCATGTAGGCGCCGCCCGCCGTGCTCGAGCCGTGCACCACGCTGATCACCGGCAGCCCGGCCGCCGACAGGCGTGCCAGCCAGTAAAAGCCGCTGCCGCCGTGGATGAAGGTCTCGACCTTGTAGTCCAGCAGGTTGGCGCCCGCGCACTCGACCAGGTGGATGAAGGGCAGCTTTTGCGCCAGCGCCACCTGCTGCAGGCGCTGGAACTTCTCGATCCCCATCGGCTGTACGGCGCCGGCATCGATGCCCGAATCGTCGGCCACCACCATGCAGCGCACCCCGCTGACAAAGCCGATGCCGCCCACCAGCCCGCCGCCCGGCACCGAGCGTTCGGGATCGGGATGGTCCAGCAAGTAGCCGGCCAATGTCGCCATCTCCAGGAAGGGAGCGCCGGGGTCGAGCAGGGCGCCCAGGCGCTCGCGCGGCAGCAACTGGCCGCGCTTGGCGAACAGCGGCGCCGAGGCGGCCGACTTGTCGCGCGTGCGCGCTTCCAGTTGGCGCAGGCGCGCCAGCTGCGCCTCCAGCGCCGCGCGGTTGGCCTGGAAGGCTTCCGCCTGCGGCACGATGCGGCTCTCCAGCGCCGGCATCACTCGCCCTCCAGCACGCGCGGCGTGGCCGCCAGGTGAAAGCCGTTGAAGGCGGCCGTGGCGCCGGCCTGGCGCGGCCCCGGCATCGGCATGCCCGGCCGCACGTTCGGCCGGCCGCCGTCGACGCGCACCGTGGTGCCGGTAATGAAGGCCGCCGCGTCGGACAGCAGGAAGGCAATCGCCGCCGCCACTTCCGATTCGGTGCCGAAGCGGTGCAGCGGTACCGTGCGCGGGAAGGCGCGGATGGTCTCGCGCATGGCGGGCGGATACTGGTCCATGCCGGATGAGGCGATATAGCCCGGCGCCACCGCGTTCACCCGCACCCCGTACTGCGCCCACTCGAAGGCGGCGGTCTCGGTCAGGCTCACCATGCCGGCGCGCGCGGCGCCGGAGTGGCCCATATTGGGCATGCTGCCGAACATGTCCGCCACGATGTTGACGATGGCGCCGCCATGCTCGGCCATGCTCTGGTTCAGGCATTCGCGCGCCAGCAGGAAGCCGCCGGTCAGGTTGGTCTGCAGCACCGCCTCCCAGCCCTTGTGCGAAATCTCGCGCAGCGGCGCCGGGAATTGCCCGCCCGCGTTGTTGACCAGGCCGTAGAGCGGCCCATGCTCGGCCGCCAGGCGCGCCACCAGCGCGCGCACCGCTTCCTCGCTGCGGATATTGCAGCTGTAGCCGTGGGCGGCGCCGCCGGCACGCGCGATCTCGGCGCCTACGGCGTCCAGCCTGGCCGGGTCGCGCCCCACCAGCAGCACGTGCGCGCCCAGCGCCGCCAGTTCGTGCGCCGTGCAGCGCCCGATGCCGCTGCCGCCGCCCGTGACCACGATGGTGCGGCCGTCGAACAGGCCGGGTTTGAAGATCGATCGGTACATTGCGCTTCCTTTCAGGACCAGCCGAGCTGGCGCGCGGCCAGGTCGTTGAGGATTTCTTCGGCGCCGCCGCCGATCATATACACCTTGGCGTCGCGGTACACCCGTTCAGCCACCGTACCGCGCATGAAGCCCATGCCGCCCAGGATCTGCACCGCTTCGCCGGCGCAGGCCTGCATGGTTTGCGCGGCGAAGTTCTTCAGCATGCACACTTGCGCCACGGCCGCCGCGTCGGCGTCCGGCGCGCCATCCAGGCGCGCCACGATGCTGTCGATGAAGGCGCGCGTCGCTTCGATCCGCGTCGCCATCGCCACCAGCTTGTGGCGCACCGCCTGGTGCTGCAGCAGCGCCTGGCCGAAGGTCCTGCGCTGCCGCGCCCACTGCAGCGCCTCGTCCAGGCAGGCTTGCGCCAGGTAGCAGGCGTGCATGGCCAGCATCAGGCGTTCGTCGTTGAAGTTGCGCATCAGGAGCGCAAAGCCGGCGTTCTCCGCGCCCAGCAGGTGGGCGGCAGGCACCCGGCACTGGTCGAAATGCAGTTGCGCCGTGTCGGAGCACCACCAGCCCATCTTCTTCAGCGGCGTGCGCGCCAGGCCGGGCGTATCGCCGGCCACCAGCAGGGCGCTGATGCCGGCCGCGCCGCTGCCGCCGGTGCGCACGGCCACGGTGATCCAGTCGGCGCGCATGCCGGAGGTGATGAAGGTCTTGCTGCCGTTGACGATGTAATGGTCGCCCTCGCGCACCGCGCTGGTGGCCAGGCTGGCCACGTCCGAGCCGCCGCCCGGCTCCGTCACGGCCAGCGCGCTGATCTTCCGGCCCGACAGGATGGCGGGCAGCACGCGCGCGCGCAGTTCCGGCGCGCCGCCATGCACGATTGGCGGCGCGCCGATGCGGTGGCTGAACAGGGAAGCCAGCAGGCCGCCGCAGCCGGCGCGGCACAGCTCTTCATTGAGCACCTGCAGCTGGCGGTAGCTGGCGGCAATGCCGCCCTCCGCCGCCGGGAAGCCCAGGGCCAGCAGTCCCAGCTCGCCGGCCTGGCGGTACAGGGCGCGCGGGAAGGTGCCGGCCTCCTCCCAGTCGGCCACGTGCGGCCGCAGCTCCTGCTCGACGAAGCGGCGCACGGTGGCGCGCAAGTCCTGTTCCATCATGTTCTGCGGCTGGTGAAGTCGGGCGGCACCGCAACGGGCATCGCCAACAGCCACTGCGCCATGCCCTTGCCGAGCGGATCGTGGCGCAGGGAAGCCATGCCGCCGCCGCCCAGTGCCTGCTCGCAGACAAAGTTAAAGGCGTGGATGCCGGGCAGTTCGTAGCGGGTGACCGGACCGAGCACCTTGTCCGCCAGGTGCGCAGCCACCGCTTGCGGCGTCAGCTGATCGCGCAGCAACGGCAAGTCGTCGGCATGGCGCGCGATGACGCCGATATTCGACGTGTCGCCCTTATCGCCGCTGCGCGCCCAGGCCAGTTCGATCAGCGGCACGCAGCGCCAGCCCTCTCGCGGCCCAGCCCGTGTCACACCCTGGGGCCAGACCCCAGGGTGTGACACGGGCTGGGCTGTGGTGGCGGCGCCGGGCGCAATCGCGGGGCGGATTTGCCCGCCGCCGGGCAGGTGGACGACGGGCTGCAGTCGGCTTTTGTCGAGCAGGAAGGAAAATTGCTTGATGGCGGGCGAGACCGAAGGGCGGCCGCCAAAGCCGGTGGTGCCGGGCGCCCACGCGGTGCCGGCGGGGGCGATCTCGCGGGCAAAGATCTCCAGCGCGGCGCGCTGCGGGTGCGACACCGCCAGCCACATGACTGCCTGGCCGAAGCCTTCGGCTGCGCCAAGGACGTCGGTATGGGTGGCCGCGTAGTCGCCCAGGCCGGCGCGTGCGAACATGGCGCGCGTGCGGGCCAGGATGGCTTCGGCGCTGCGGCGCGCCTTGCGGCCGGCGTCATGGCCGACGATGGTCAGCTGCGCGGCGCTGCGGAAACCGTCGGCGTAGGTGGCGCTGACTTTGTAGGCCGGCGTGGGTGCCTGGCCGCGTGCGCCCTGTACCAGCACGCGCTGCGGGCCTGCCTGCTCCAGCGTGACGCCGCTGAAGTCGCACACCACGTCCGGCAAAACGTAGCGTGCCGGGTCGCCGATTTCGTACAGCAGCTGCTCGGCCGCCACGGCCGGCGTGACCAGGCCGCCCGTGCCCTCCGGCTTGCCCAGCACGAAACTGCCGTCGGCGCGGCATTCGACCACCGGGTAGCCGCTGTTGGCCCAGTCCGGCACCTGTTCCCAGTCGGTGAACAGGCCGCCGCTGCCCTGGCAGCCGCACTCGATCAGGTGCCCGGCCAGGCTGCCGGCAGCAAGCAGGTCGTAGTCGCCGGGCGCCCAGCCGAATTCGTGCAGCAGGGCGCCCAGCGTGACGGCGCTGTCGACGCAGCGGCCGGTAATCACCACGTCGGCGCCGGCGTCGAGTGCGGCCTTGACCGGGAACGCGCCAAGGTAGGCGTTGGCACTCAGTACCGTGGCCGGCAGGGCTACGCCTTCGGCGCGCAGCTGCGGCAGCAGGCCCGATACGTCGTCGCCTTCGACCACGGCGATGCGCGGCGCCAGCCCCTGCTGCGCCGCCAGCGCGCGCAGCGCCGCAGCGCAGCCTTGCGGGTTGATGCCGCCGGCATTGGCCACGATGCGCACGCCGCGCGCGAGCGCGTCGCCCAGCACATCGCGCATGACGTCGATGAAGTCGGTGGCGTAGCCCAGCTCCGGCTGCTTGCGGCGCGCGGCCGCCAGCAGCGACATGGTCAGTTCGGCCAGGTAATCGAAAACCAGGTAATCGAGTTCGCCGCCATCGAGCAACTGGCGCGGGCCGAGGGCGCTGTCGCCCCAGAAGCCTGCCGCACCGCCAATCCGGACATGGTTCCTGCCTGCGCGCACCCTGGCTCCTTTTATTAAATCATTCGATTGAATAATTCAGGATACCGCGGAAAAGCGCAGGCGCGCAAGCGGCGCGCGTTGCAGCCTGGCGACGCGCAAAAGAAAACCCCGGCTGCCGCCTGGAGGCGGCGCCGGGGCTGTGGCACCAGCGGAGCCGGCGCAGGTGCTTACGGCACCAGGTTGAAGTTGACGTTGACGGCGTTGGCGACGTTGATGTCGACCGCGGCGTTGGACAGCGTGCTGTAGCCGGTGGCCGAGGCGTCGACCTTGTACATGCCGGTGGCCGGGATGGTGCCCGCGCTGGAGAAGGTCAGCGGCAGGGTGGCGCTGTAGGCAGCGTACTGCGGCGCGGCCAGCGGCAGCTTGGCGATGCTGTAGGCGCCGCTGGCCAGGTCGGCGTTGGCGTAGCGCAGGGTCACGGTCGGGCCGCCGGTAATGGCTTGCTTGGCCGAGACCAGGGCCGATTCGGTGGCGCTGGCCGGGGTCAGGGTGGCAGTGCCGCTGATCGAACCCATCAGGCTGGTGGTGGCCAGGGTGAAGGGCGCGCCCGTGGTGCTGATCGGCACCATGGCAGTGGTGGAAGTCACCGGCACGCCGCCCACCACGTAGGCGGCATGGGTGTTGGAGGTGATCACCACGTCGTAGTTACCGAGAGGCAGGCGTGGCAGCACGAATTCGCCGGTGGCGCTTGGCACCGTCGCGGCCACCACGGCACCATTTTGCTGGGCGCTGACGGTAATGCCATCGGACAGCAGCGGCACGCTGACGAAACCGCTGATGCCGTTCAGGGCAGTCGGGATCACTTTCACTACCGGTTTCAGCGCGTACTTGCCATTGCCCTTGGTGACGATGGATTTGCAGGCGTCGAAGTCCATCACCAGATCGTAGCGCTGGCCCGCTTCCACGGTGAAGTCGGCATTCATCTTGATGCCGCTCTGTACCGCGCTCGGGGTATCGAGCGAGATCTCGGTGGTCGTGCCGCTCAGGACCACGGAGTTGGCAGTCGCGTTGCCGGTGTTCGGGTCCAGCACCAGGCGCACCTGGTTGTAGCGGCCGGCTGCCAGCGAGGTCTGGCCCAGTGCTTCCAGGGTGCCGTTGGTCAGGTTCAGCAGGTTGATCTTCTTGCCGGGCGACAGGGTGACGTCGGTCCAGCCGCTATCGGTATCGCTGGCGGTGGCGCTGGTGTTGACGCGCACTTTGTTGACCGTCACATTGACGGCATCAAAGCCGCAGGCCGGGGCGTCGGTGATCGAGACGCCCAGGGTACCCATGGTCTGGGTCGGCGGCGTATCGCCGCCGCCGCCGCCGCCGCAGGCAGCGAGCAGGAGGGAGGTCAGCGCGAGTGGGAGCAGGGAGACTTTGGTGTGCATGGTGGTGCCTCTCGTAGTAGTTATTGGTGCTCTTCCATTATCGGAATCAAGAGGAAAACCGCTACGTGCGATTACGCACATAGTAACGATTTGTTACACTTGCAGATGGAAAGCCACTGGGCAGCGCGGTGGAGTGTTGCTGTCTGGCAACGCTTCAATGTCGCTAGCTACCCTGGTCACGGGCAATTGACGTTCCAGGCAGTGAGTTCGGCGCGCGCGGTGCGGACCGTGATCTCAAGCTTGCTGCCGATGTCGCTCGCATAGCCAAGCAGGAACATGCCGTCCGCGCTGCGGCCCAGCGTGCGCAACTGGAAGTTGCGCGCCCGGGTCGGGGCGCAACTGGTGTTGCCGGCCATGAGCAGGCGCGCGCGCTGCAGCAGTTCGCCCTGTGCCTGGATCAGGCGCAGCATGTCGATCTCGGCCAGCGGGGCGCGCAGTTCGACCATCGCCGCCGGCGGCGTGCCGCAACTGGTGGTGTGGTGGATCCAGACGTGCTCGCTGCTGTCGGCGCGCCAGCTGTCGTCGGCCTGCTGCGCATAGCGGGTGCGGGTGACGCGGCACAGCGGCAGCACCAGGCGCACCGGCGGCGCGTCGCTGCTGGCGCTGGCAATCCACTTGCGCCCGTCGCGCCCGCGTTCAGCGCGCAGCGGGGGCACCGGCGTGCCCGGCGCGGTGCGCTGCATGAACTGTTCGAACGAGCGCTGCTCGGCCAGCGTGGGCTCGCGCGCAGCAGCGCCAGGCGTTGCCGCTACAGGCGCCGCGGCCGCCGCAGCCTGCGCGGCCATCGCCGCCAGGAATACTACATATCGCATCCGGTCTCCTTTCAATGCGCATCGATTATAGATATAATCCGCTCGCTGCCGAAAGGTGGCACACGCTAGGGGTCCTGTGCGCTCAATTCCATATTGAGTGCGCGGGTGAGAAATACCCTCCGAACCTGATCTGGATAATGCCAGCGAAGGGAAGCTTCAGGATACGCACGGCTGCGCCACGACAGGCGCAAGCGCAGGCGCAACCTAACCTCCTTTGCTGGCTCCTGCGCCAACAAAGGAGCCAAAATGAACGCCAATCCAACCTTCCTCGCCGCCCAGGCCGAGGTCGACTCCGCAGCAGTCACCCCGCTGCCGAATTCCCGCAAAATCTATGTCACCGGCAGCCGCGCTGACCTGCGCGTGCCGATGCGCGAAATCAGCCTGTCCGGCGACAATGCGCCGGTGACCGTGTACGACTGCTCCGGCCCGTACAGCGACCCGGACGCGACGATCGATATCCGCAAGGGCCTGTCCACCCCGCGCGCCGCCTGGATCGCCGAGCGTAACGACACCGGGCTGCTGGACGGCCCGAGCTCCGACTACGGCCGCCAGCGCCTGGCCGACGCAAAGCTCGATGCGCTGCGCTTCGAACTGCACCGCCAGCCGCGCCGCGCCCTGGCCGGCCGCAACGTGACGCAGATGCACTATGCGCGCCAGGGCATCGTCACGCCGGAAATGGAATACGTGGCGATCCGCGAGAACCTGCGCCGCAAGGAATACCTGGCCGGCCTGCGTGGCCAGGGCGAAAAGGGCGCGCGCATGGCCGACCTGCTGGGCCGCCAGCACCGCGGCGAATCGTTCGGCGCCGCCATCCCGGAAGAAATCACGCCGGAATTCGTCCGCGACGAGATCGCCCGCGGCCGCGCCATCATCCCGGCCAACATCAACCACCCGGAACTGGAGCCGATGATCATCGGCCGCAACTTCCTGGTCAAGATCAATGCCAATATCGGCAATTCCGCGGTGACCTCCTCCATCGGCGAGGAAGTGGAGAAGATGACCTGGGCCATCCGCTGGGGCGGCGATACCGTGATGGACCTGTCGACCGGCAAGCACATCCACGAAACGCGCGAATGGATCGTGCGCAATTCGCCGGTGCCGATCGGCACCGTGCCGATCTACCAGGCGCTGGAAAAGGTCAACGGCAAGGCCGAAGAGCTGACTTGGGAAATCTTCCGCGACACCCTGATCGAGCAGGCGGAGCAGGGTGTCGACTACTTCACCATCCACGCCGGCGTGCTGCTGCGCTACGTGCCGCTGACGGCCAAGCGCATGACCGGCATCGTCTCGCGCGGCGGCTCGATCATGGCCAAGTGGTGCCTGGCGCACCACAAGGAAAACTTCCTGTACACGCACTTCGAAGAGATCTGCGACATCATGAAGGCCTACGACGTCAGCTTCTCGCTGGGCGACGGCCTGCGTCCCGGCTCGGTGTGGGATGCCAACGACGACGCGCAGCTGGGTGAACTGAAGACCCTGGGCGAACTGACCCGGATCGCCTGGAAGCACGACGTGCAGGTGATGATCGAAGGCCCGGGTCACGTGCCGATGCAGCTCATTAAGGAGAATATGGACCTGCAGCTGGAGCAGTGCAGCGAAGCGCCGTTCTACACCCTGGGCCCGCTGACCACCGATATCGCCCCCGGCTACGACCACATCACTTCGGGCATCGGCGCGGCGCAGATCGGCTGGTACGGCACCGCCATGCTGTGCTACGTGACGCCGAAGGAGCACCTGGGCCTGCCGAACAAGGCCGACGTCAAGGAAGGCATCATCACCTACAAGATCGCCGCCCACGCCGCCGACCTGGCCAAAGGCCATCCCGGCGCGCAGATCCGCGACAACGCGCTGTCGCTGGCGCGCTTCGAGTTCCGCTGGGAAGACCAGTTCAACCTGGGCCTGGACCCGGACCGCGCGCGGGAGTTCCACGACGAGACGTTGCCGAAGGATTCGGCCAAGGTGGCGCACTTCTGCTCCATGTGCGGCCCGCATTTCTGCTCGATGAAGATCACGCAGGAGGTGCGCGACTTCGCGGCCAAGGGCATGCAGGAAAAGTCGATCGAATTCGTCAAGGGCGGAGCCAACATCTACCGCGAGCAAGCATGATCGAGATCGAACTGAACGGCGCCGCGCATGCGGTGCCGCCGCAGCAGACGCTGGACCAACTGGTCGATTCGCTCGCGCTGGCCGGCCAGGCGCTGGCGCTGGCGGTCAACCGCCAGGTCGTGCCGCGCCAGCGCTGGCCGCAGGTGGCGCTGAAGCATAACGATAAAGTAGACATCGTCCGCGCCATCGGCGGGGGCTGAATAACAGGGGAGACTGCAAATGCAAGACAAACCGTTGGTCATCGCAGGTAAGGAATACAGCTCGCGCCTGCTGGTCGGCAGCGGCAAGTACAAGGACTTGCCGCAAACCCGCGAAGCCACGCTGGCGGCGGGCGCGGAAATCATCACGGTGGCGATCCGCCGCGTCAATATCGGCCAGGACCCGCACGCGCCAAGCCTGCTGGACTATGTGCCGCCGCATGAATTCACCATCCTGCCCAATACGGCCGGCTGCTACACGGCGCAGGATGCGGTGTACACGCTGCAGATGGCGCGCGAACTGCTGAATGGCCACAAGCTGGTCAAGCTGGAAGTGCTGGGCGACGAGAAAACCCTGTTCCCCAACATGCCGGAAACACTGGTCGCCGCGCGCGCACTGGTGAAGGACGGCTTTGACGTGATGGTCTACTGCAGCGACGACCCGATCCAGGCGCGCATGCTGGAAGATATCGGCTGCTGCGCGGTGATGCCGCTGGCCTCGCTGATCGGCTCGGGCATGGGCATCCTCAATCCCTGGAACCTGTCGCTGATCATCGAGCAATCGCAGGTGCCGGTGCTGGTCGATGCCGGCGTCGGCACGGCGTCCGACGCGGCCATCGCCATGGAGCTTGGCTGCGACGGCGTGCTGATGAACACCGCCATCGCCGCCGCCGGTGATCCGGTGCGCATGGCGCGCGCCATGAAGCTGGGCGTGCAGGCCGGCCGCGAAGCCTTCCTGGCCGGCCGCATGCCGCGCCGTTTCGCCGCCTCGCCGTCTTCGCCGATGGCGGGGAGGCTGGCATGAGCGACCGGCCCTGCGTGCTGGTGTTCTCCGGCGCCGATCCTTCGGGCGGCGCCGGCATGGCGGCCGATATCCAGGCCATCACGGCGATGGGCGCGCATGCGCTGCCGGTGCTGACTGCCATCACGGTGCAGGACAATAACCGCGTGCATGCGGTGATGCCGGTGGCGCCGGAGGTGGTGCTGCAGCAGGCGCGCGCGCTGCTGGCGCAGGTGCCGGTGGCGGCGGTCAAGATCGGTATTCCCGGCAGCGCGGAAAATGCGCAGGCCATCGCCACGCTGATCGGCGAGCTGCGCGCAACGCATCGCGCAGCGGCCGGCGCGGCGCCGGGCTGGGCGCAGCGCCTGTACAGCGATCCGCCGGTGGTGCTCGATCCGGTGCTGCGCAGCGGCCACGGCGATGCGCTGGGCCGCGACGATGCGGTGCAGGCGCTGGCACCCTTGCTGCCGCTGGCCACCCTGATCACGCCCAATGGGCCGGAAGCGGCCGCCCTGGCCGGCAGCGCAGCGCGTTACCGTGCCCCGGTCCGCGTAGGCGTCGCGGCGGCCTACGGCACCGGCTCGCTTGCCGGCCCGGTCGCCGCTGCCGGCGCAGAGGAGGAGGGGGCGATGGCCGATGCGGCCATGGCCGCATCGGCATCCGTCGCAAGGGGCGGCGCAACGGTGCGTGGCGCGGCAGGCCAGGCTGCCCCGGGGGACGTGGCGCCGATGGTGGCGCTGGCGACGCCCGGCGTGCCGCCGGCCTGGCACGGCACCGCGCATGGCGACGCGCTGGCCCACGCACGGGCACTGCGCGCCCTCGGCTGCATCCATGTGCTGGTGACCGGCGGCCACGATGAAGGCAGCGACGTGGTGGTCAACCGCTGGCTCGGCCCGGAGCGCCAGCAGAACTGGAGCTGGCCGCGCCTGCCCGGCGGCTTCCATGGCAGCGGATGCACGCTGGCCGCCGCCACGGCCGCCCTGCTCGCCCTCGGCAATACGATGGCGCAGGCATTGACCAAGGCGCAAGGCTATACCCAGCGCGCACTGGCCGCCTCGTACGCAATCGCGCCCGGCCAGCGCATCCCGCAGCGATAAGGAGACATCATGCAAGGACTTTACCTGGTCACCCCCAACTGGGACGATACCGAAAAGCTGCTCGAGGTGACCGAGCAGGCGCTGCGCGCCGGCGTTGCGCTGCTGCAATACCGCCACAAGGACGCCAGCCCGGCGCTGCGGCGCGAGCAGGGCGGGGCGCTGCGCGAGCTATGCCATAAGTACAGCGTGCCCTTCCTGGTCAACGACCACGTCGCGCTGTGCCGCGAGCTGGGCGCCGATGGCGTACACCTCGGCGGCACCGACGCGCCGCTGGCCGAGGTACGTGCCTCGCTCGGCCCCAACAAGCTGATTGGCGCCTCCTGCTATGGCGAGCTGGCGCGCGCGCAGGCGGCGCAGGCGGCCGGCGCCAGCTATGTGGCTTTTGGCGGCTTCTATCCGTCCAAGGTGAAGCAGTACGCCGTCACCACCCAGCCGTCCATCCTGCGCCATGCGCGTGAAGTGATCGCGGTGCCGCTGTGCGTGATTGGCGGCATGACGCCGCACAATGCCGCGCCGCTGGTGGCCGAAGGCGCGCACCTGGTGGCAGCGATTACCAGCGTCTACCTGGCCGATGACGTGGCAGCAGCAGTGCGGGAATTTCAGTCTATAATTTCCCCATTAGCATAACCATAAGGTTGACGCCGATGAACGCCCAGACTCCGCCAAAGCGCCTGATCCTGATCGTCGATGATGACAAGATCCTGACCGAGTTCCTGGGCGAATTGCTAGCCCGCGCCGGCTACGACACCATGCTGGCGCATTCCTCGGACCAGGCCCTGTCCCTGATTGCCGAGCGCGAGCCCGACCTGGCCCTGCTCGACATCCATATGCCCGGCATGTCGGGGCTGGAGCTGGCCAAGCAGCTGAACCGCAACACCACGGTGCCTTTCATGTTCCTCTCCGGCCGCGGCGACGCCGACGCCGGCAAGCAGGCTGCCGCCTATGGCGCGGTGGGCTTTGTGGTGAAACCGGTCGACGAACAGCACCTGATGCCGGCTTTCGAGGCGGGACTGGCGCGCGCCGACGAAATCCGCCAGCTGCGCCGCACTGAAATCAACCTCAATGCAGCGCTGGCGGCCGGGCGCGAAACCAGCCTGGCCGTGGGCTTGTTGATGTGCAAGTACCAGACCGACCGCAACACGGCCTTCGAAGTGCTCCGCGACCATGCGCGCTCCAGCCGGCGCAAGATCAATGAAGTGGCCGACCAGCTGCTGGCTGCGGAGGAAATGTTGAACGGATTGCATGCGGCGTTTAACGCACGCCTGAAAAAATAAAACTTTTCGCAGGCCATGTGCTTGCATTAGACTAATGCGGTGGGCCCCAACTTGCCCACCGCAAGATACCTCAGCGGCCGCCCCTCCTTCGCGGCCCGGCAATATCCTTCGGCCCAGCTCCGCCGACCATCCCTGCAGTGCGGAGAACCGCTTCATGAACATGTCATTTGATTTGCATCCGGCGCCCCGGGTGCTGCACGTCGACAACGACGAAGATAGTGCCGTGGTGCTGGCGACCTTGCTGGCGCCTGAGATCCACGTGGTGCACGCGTCCAGCTACAGCCAGGCGCAAAGCCAGCTGCAGCAGGGGGAGTTTGCGCTGGTGGTGATCGACCCCGAGCTGCCGGACGGCGATGGCCACGCCCTGATCCGCGCGATGCGCCAGACCGACCAGGCCACCCCGGTGTTGCTGTATTCGGCCAGCCAGCCGATGCTGCACCACCAGGCCCACGCTTTCCTGCCCAAGCCCTGGACGTCGCCGCGCCAGCTCTGGCGCACGGTGTCGCATATGCTGGGGCTGGAGTCCATGCTGGCTATCAGGAGTTAGGCTATGCTGTCGTCTTTATCACATTCGGAGTGCAGGGATGAAGACGAGAGCAGCAGTTGCATGGAAGGCTGGCGCACCGCTGACCATTGAAGAGGTGGAGCTGGACGGTCCACGTGCGGGCGAGGTGCTGGTGGAGATCAAGGCCACCGGCATTTGCCATACCGACCACTACACCCTGTCCGGCGCCGATCCGGAAGGGCTGTTCCCGGCCATCCTCGGCCACGAAGGCGCCGGCGTGGTGGTCGACGTCGGGCCGGGCGTCACTTCGCTCAAGAAAGACGACCATGTGATCCCGCTGTATACGCCGGAATGCCGCCAGTGCAAATTCTGCCTGTCGCGCAAGACCAACCTGTGCCAGGCGATCCGCGCCACCCAGGGCAAAGGCCTGATGCCGGACGGTTCCAGCCGCTTCTCGCTGGACGGAAAACCGCTGTTCCACTACATGGGCACCTCCACCTTCTCCAACTACATCGTGGTGCCGGAGATCGCGCTGGCCAAGATCCGTCCCGACGCGCCGTTCGACAAGGTGTGCTACATCGGCTGCGGCGTGACGACCGGCGTGGGCGCAGTACTGTTCACCGCCAAGGTGGAGGCGGGCGCGAATGTGGTGGTGTTCGGCCTGGGCGGCATCGGCCTGAACGTGATCCAGGCAGCCAGGATGGTGGGTGCCGACAAGATCATCGGCATCGACATCAACCCGGCGCGCGAAGCGATGGCGCGCCAGTTCGGCATGACCCACTTCATCAACCCGCGTGACGTGGGGAACGTGGTGGACGCCATCGTGCAGCTGACCGACGGCGGCGCCGACTACAGCTTCGAATGCGTCGGCAATACGCAGCTCATGCGCCAGGCGCTCGAGTGCTGCCATAAAGGCTGGGGCAAGTCGATCGTGATCGGCGTGGCGGCGGCGGGGCAGGAAATCTCCACCCGTCCCTTCCAGCTGGTCACCGGCCGCCACTGGCTGGGTTCCGCCTTCGGCGGTGCGCGCGGCCGCACCGACGTGCCGAAGATCGTGGACTGGTATATGGAAGGCAAGCTCAAAATCGACGAACTGATCACCCACACCCTGCCGCTCGAGCGCATCAACGAAGGCTTCGACCTGATGGAGCGCGGCGCATCGATCCGCTCCGTCGTCGTCTACTAAGCCAGGCGGCAGCACCGCAGGCCTGTCAGACCCTGTGGGTCTGACGGGACGGCCATCCGGCCGGTTTACCGGTTTTAAGCCGTCCAGGCGGCGAAATCCGCCGTCCATCGCAATTCCCGCGCCTGGGGCGTCGCGCCCCGCTACATTGCTTCCTGAGCGCTTGCATCCCGAACTAGACAAAAAGTTCTAGACACAAAGTTCTAGATCATTTAATCTAGTTTGCCAGGACACCATCAAACCGGAGCCGCCCGCCATGAGCAACCTGCTGAACGCCGTCATCCCAGCCCTGGGCTGGTCCCTGCTGCACTTCCTGTGGCAAGGCCTGCTGATCGGCTGCAGCGCGGCGCTGGCATTGCACGGACTGCGCAACGCCCGGCCGCACGCGCGCTACCTGGTGGCCTGCATCGCCTTGCTCCTGTGCGCCGCGCTGCCGCTGGCCAACTTCGCCTGGCGCCTGGCCGACGCATACGACACCGGCTACGTGCTGCCGGCGCCACTGGAAGCCACCGCCATCGCCGCCATTCCCGGCGCAGCCGACGGCCAGGGCGCCGAAGCAGCCCTGGTCGACATCGACGCCATGGCCTCCTGGGAATACCTGCTGCGCCGCCAGATGCCGTGGCTGGTGCTGCTGTGGGCCGCCGGCGCCGCCCTGATGACGCTGCGCCTGTCGCTCGGCCTGCAATGGGTGCGCAGCCGCACCTTGCCCGGCCATTACCACGCCGACCCGGGCTGGCAAGCCCGCGCCACGGCGCTGGCGCAGCGCATGGGCATCCGGCGCCCGGTGCGCCTCGGCGTGTCGGAGGAGGCACTGGACGGCCCGATTACGGCCGGCATTCTGCGCCCGATCGTGCTGCTGCCAGCATCGCTGGTCAGCGGCCTGCCGCCCGATTTGCTGGAAGCGCTGCTGGCCCACGAGCTGGCGCATGTACGCCGCCACGATTACCTGGTCAACCTGGCCCAGAGCGGCATCGAGATTTTCCTGTTCTACCACCCCAGCGTGTGGATGCTGTCGCAATGCATCCGCCGCGAGCGAGAACAGATAGCAGACGACTTAGCCGCAAGCACGCTCGGCGAACCGCGGCGCCTGGCACTTGCACTTTCCGAGCTGGACAAGTTCCAGTTCACCACCCATCACTTTGCTGCCCCCGCGGCAAACGGAGGAGACCTCATGTCCCGAATCAAACGCCTGATCCGTCCCGATGCACAGCCTCTGAGCTGGAAGATGGCGACCCCGTTGTTAGGAATTTTTGCGGCCTGCGCCGCACTGTATGCCCACGCGATGCCGCAAGCAGCGTCGCTACCGGCGGCCAGTGCTGTCATTGCACCAGCGTCGATGGCTGCGCCGGCCCAGGATGGCGCGGTAGCGCCGGCAGCCGAGGCCGCACCGGTGCCTGATGCCGCAGCCGCGACCGATGCAGCACCAGCGTCCGAAGCCGCACCGGCCTCCGAAGCCGCACCGGCCTCCGAAGCCGCACCGGCCTCCGAGGCCGCACCAGCGTCCGCCATGGTCGTGCACGTTACCGATGTCGGTGGCCAGCACGATGTCGAACCCGCGCCACCGGCCCCGCCCGCACCACCGGCCGCGGCTGCGCCGCCGGCCCCTCCAGCCATCCCGGCACCGGTGACCGAACTGGCGCCAGCCGCACCGCCGGCACCGATGGCCGCGGTGCCGGCCCCGCCCAAGCCACCAAAACCGCCAAAGCCACCGAAAAAGCTGAGGGAAATCGAAAGCAGCAGCTACCTCTCGATCGATGACAACAGCCGCAGCGCCTATGCCTATGTACGCGAGAGCGACAAGAACCTGTCGGTCAACGGCTTCCAGGGCGCGCCCCGCGACCTGAGCACGTTGCAGCGCCTGCGCCAGGACACCACGGGTGAATTCATCTACGTGCGCAAGGATGGCAAGTCCTACGTGATCCAGGACCCGGCCCTGCTGGGCAAAGTGCGCGAGCTCTGGAAGCCAGCCGAAGCGCACGGCAAGATCATGGAAGAGCAAGGTAAGCTGATGGACGCCCAAGGCAAGCAAGTGGAAGCCATGAGCGCGCAGATTGCGAAAGAGGCCGAAGCAGCAATGGGCAGCAAGCAGCAACAGGCCCTCGAGCGCGAGCTGGAGCGCAAGATGGAACAGTCCGCGCGCCAGCAGGAACGCATTGCCCGCGCCATGGAAAAAGCCAGCCGCAAGATGGAGATGGCCGACGACAAGACCCGCGCTCAGCTGGAACGCGACCTGGAAAGTTTGCGCAAGCAGATGGAACCGCTGACGGCGGAAATGGCGCGCAAGGGACATGAGATTGCCGCCCGCCACGCCGTGCTGGCCGCCCGCCAGGCACCGATCGCCGCCATGCACGCCCGCATCGCCGAAGTCTCCCGGCCGCTGCACGAAATGGGCCGCAAGATGGGCGAATTGGGACGCGAACAAGGCCGCCTGTCGCGGGAGGCCGACAAAGCCTCGCGCGCCCTGGTCGACGAAGCGATCAGCAACGGCAACGCCAAGCCAGTTATGTAATGAAAGTCGGGGTCAGCTCCGGCAATCGGACATTCGCCGAAGGCGAATGTCCGATTGCCGGAGCTGACCCTGACCCTTCCCCTCATATTTTGCAGACACGCACCATCGATATCAGTTCGATAAGTGCGTGTTTGATATCTGTCAGATGGATCGAAGGCGGTTGGGCCTCATTAATCCAATGCATCGCCAATGACAGGATTGACAGAGTGCTGGCAGCCTTCGCGCGACTGCCGTAAGCGACACTGAAACCTGTTTTGCGAGCGGCGAGTCCGATAAGCCAGAGTGCGTAGGTGAGCAATGTCCCCAGCAAGAGCAAAATAGCCAAGCGCCGCAATGTGTGGGTCTGACTAAGGCGTAATCCCATTCCCCACTGCGCGTTCTTGAGGTCGCGGAAGGTTTGTTCGATCTGCATGCGGCCAGCGTAAATGTTGGCGATTTGCTCGGCATTGAGTGAGGCGAGCTTGGGTGAAACGGCGAGCAACCATGGCTCGCGTTGTCCCCGACTATTCTTCTTGCTGTGGCAGCTGCGTGCCGGCTTGCCTATCTTGGTCAATCGGCGCCGCCCCTTTGGGTGGCGTTTCAGCAGCACAAGCCGGCACAGGACAGGATTAGCGCGCGTGTAAAAGTATTGGCCCAGGTCGCGCGCATGGGCGCTGGCCTGCGCATAGAGCGTCTTGCAGCCAACCCAGCCAGGACTGTCGTGCCAGCGCACCATGTCGCGATTGCGGATCCTCCCCACCCAGGCAAATCCGAGCTGGTTTAACAGCTTGAACCAACTGGCGCGAAAGCCGGCATCGGTGATGATGATGGCCCGGCTGCCCGGTGGAAGTATGCTGCGCAACGATTGTAGAAAGTGTTGATGCACAATCGGTGAGCCAAGCTTGGCGCAGGGGTGGGTTTCCTCATAAAGGGTGAACGCACGCCCTTTGACGATGGCTGCTGCCCGTAGCAACTGAATGCTGCTATCGTCTCGTACCGCCGACCAGTCCACAGCAATCTGCACACCAGGCTGGCGGATCACACGGCGAGCCAGCGCACGGTACACGGCATGCTTTTCCTGCGCCAGATGGGGGTTACTCAACAGCCTATCACAGCATTTGATGCGATGGCGCAACTGCGTCGCCGAAGCCAGCTTCTTCCCCATGCGCACCAGACTTAGGCCACCATGCAACGCCGCTGTCGCCACCTTGGCCAAGCATGTCCGCCGCTTGGCATGCATGTTCGGACATTCCTGATCCAATAACCCCTGTATGATTGCATGTGCATGCATGGCGTATTCCTTTCCCTCGCAGTTTGGACGCTACGAATGAAAGGGGTGACACAGCCATGCATGCGCCGTTTTTGGGATTGAAAGTTAACAGCTTCCTTCAACGTTTACAACAAAAATATGAGGGGAAGGGTCAGGAGCTGACCCCGACTTTCAACATTCTAGGCGCGGGCGAGCTGGGCGGGCAGCAGCAGTGCTTCGAATTCGGCTATCGGCAGCGGTGCGCCGAACAGGTAGCCCTGGAAGGCGCGGCAGCCCTGGCGTGCCAGGTAATTCTGTTGCTCCACCGATTCCACGCCTTCGGCAATGGCGGATAGCCCCATGCTGTCGGCCAGTGTAAGGATCGTCTTGGTGATGGCCGCATCGTCGGCGTTGTGCAGGATGTCGCGCACGAACGAGCGGTCGATCTTCAACTGGCATAGCGGCAGGCGCTTCAGGTAAGCCAGCGAAGAATAGCCGGTGCCGAAGTCGTCCAGCGATATGCTGATGCCTGCCGCTTTCAGCAGCGCCATCTTGGCGATCGATGATTCGACGTCGTCCAGCAGCAGGCCTTCCGTCAGTTCCAGTTTCAGCAGGCGCGGCGAAGCGCCGCTGCGCACCAGCGCGCCCATGACCTGTTCGACGAAATCGGCCTGGTAGAACTGGCGTGGGCTGACGTTGACCGCAAGTTCCAGGGCGGCCGTCGCGGGTTCGCGTGACCAGGCGACCAACTGGGCGCAGGCATGCTCCAGCACCCAGGCGCCGAGCGGCAGGATCAGGCCGGAAGCTTCGGCTGCTGCGATGAACTGCATCGGCGGCACCAGGCCGCGCGTGGGATGCTGCCAGCGCAGCAGGGCCTCGGCCCCGGTGATGCGGCCTTCGGCATCGACTTGCGGCTGGTAGTGCAGCGCGAACTGCTGCAGCGAGAGACCGTTGCGCAAATCCGCATCGAGTGCGGCGCGCGCGCTGACCACCGTCTGCATGGCCGGGTCGAAGAAACACATGGTGTTGCGGCCGGCAGCCTTGGCCTGGTACATCGCGAGGTCGGTTTGCTTCAGCAGGTCCTCCACGCTTTCCCTCTCACCGCGGAATACCGTGATGCCGACGCTGGAGGTGCAGCTATGCTGGTGCGGGCCCATGATGTAAGGCTCGTTTTGCCGCGCCAGCAGCTTGGCACCGATGGCGCGCGCCTGTTCCGCTGCCAGTTCGGTATCGTCAGGCAGGTTTTCCAGCATGATCACGAATTCGTCGCCGCCCAGGCGCGCCACGGTATCGCTCTCGCGTACGCAACCGACGAAGCGGCGTGCTGCCTGCTGCAGCAGCATGTCGCCCACATTGTGGCCCAGCGTGTCGTTCAGGTCCTTGAAGTTGTCCAGGTCGATGAACAGCAGGGCGCCGCACTGGCCGGTGCGAGCGCTGGCGGCCAGCGCGTGATGCAGGCGGTCCATCAGGCAGCGCCGGTTCGGCAACTGGGTCAGGAAGTCGAATAGCGCCAGGTTGCGGATTTCCTGCTCCGAGGCCTTGCGCTCGGTGATGTCGGTCAGTGCGCAGACGTGGTGGGTGATCTCGCCGGCCGCGTCGCGCACTGCCGTTACCACCAGCCAGCACGGGAACCGTCCTCCGCTCTTGCGCAGCTGCCAGACTTCGCCCTGCCAGGCGCCGTGCGCCGCTACGCCCTCCCAGATGCGCTGCTGCAGCGCCGGCTCGTCGCATACGAGCAGTTCCTGGTCCAGCGCATCGCGTTCGGAAAAGCCTGTTATGTCGGTATAGGCGCGGTTGACGCGCAGGATCATGTGGTCGGCGTCGGTGATGGCCATGCCCTCCAGCGATTCGAAAGCGGTGGCGGCGACGCGCAAGTCGGCATCGGCCTTCTGCTTCTCGCGCAAATAGAGTGCGGTGGCGGTGGCTGCTGCTACCAGCATGCTGCCGGCGAATTCGATCAGTATGAACAGCCAGAAGCGGCGGGTTCCCTGGTGCAGCAAGGCGGGCAAGGGACGCGGTACCGTGACCGACAGGCTGCCGTCGGCGAGTTGGCGGTTTGCCAGCACGCTGGGCACGCCAGCACCGGCAATGCGCGCCACAGCCGGCATGGCCTCGCTATCCCATGGCTCCAGCGTAATGCTGTCGAAACGCTCGCGCCCATAGCGCTGGCGGCGCTGCGCCTGATCCAGCCCGTACACGCGCGCAGAGGGCAGGGCAAGATGGAGCAGGGTGGTGTTGGCAGAGTGGATGATCACGCCGTTGGCATCGGCGACCCAGGCCTGGAATGGGCCGGCCATGGCCGCCAGCGCGCCGGCATTCAGCTTGACCACCGCGACGCCAAGGAATTTTCCGCTGACACGTACCGCATGGGCGTAATACACCGAACCTGCCATGCCGTCGCGGCCGACGGCGTACTGCTGCCCTTCTTCGTTGGCGCGTGCCAGGATAAAGTAGTCGCGGCTGGCGAAATTGCGTCCCAAATAGAAGCCGGCCTCCGACAGGTTGCTGGTGGCGATGCAAACGCCTTCGGCGTCCAGCACGAACATGCTGTCCACCTTCAATGCGCGCGCGGTACGTGCCAGCCGTTCGTTCGCGGGCTGGTCCGCCGTGCCGTGCATGGCGATATTGCGGATGCCGTCGTCGCTCGCCAGCATCAATGCAAAACCGCGCAGGCGTGCCGTTCTTTCCTCCATGCCGCTGGCCAGGTTGTCGGCCTGCTCCTGGGCCACTTGCAGCTCGTGCTGGTAAAGTTCGTCGGCCATGCGCTGCTGGAAATAGCTGGCACCCAGCCAGGCGATCAGGCTCCATCCCAGGATCAGCAAGACAATCAGGCGGTAGGAGCGCTCAAAGGTGAACAGGCGGCGCTTGCCGACATAGGTGGCAACAATCGTGACCACGATCAGCAGGCTGGTAAACACCAGCACCGAGGCGGCCAGCATGCTAGGGCTGATGTGCGCAGTTTCGGCGATGCCTGCCCCACTTCCGCTGCCCCGCCTGTCGCGAACGAAGTAAGCGGCGGCCATCGCCGTGTAGTGCATGCATGCGACGGCCAGGCCCATGACAACGGAGCTCCACAGCGGGGAGGCCCAGCGTCCTTTCAGGCGCGCCAGCCGGAACTTGAGCCACAAGGCCAGCGTCGCCATCGCCACCGCCACCACAATCGACAGCAGGAACAAGCGCAGGTCGTACTGGATCATGCCGTCGAACTGCATGGCAGCCATCCCGGTGTAATGCATGGCGCCGATGCCCGCACCCAGCAAAGTTCCGGCCACCCATAGCCTCAATGTGTTGGGCGGCCCCTGGCTGATCACATGCAAGGCCAGGCCGCTTGCCAGCATGCCGGGGATGGTGGAGAGCAGTGTCAGTCCGGCGTCGTAGCTATTGGTGCAGGGCAGGGTGAAGGCAAGCATGCCCACGAAGTGCATGGCCCAGATGCCCAGGCCCAGGCAGCCGCCGCCCGCCGCCAGCCATCCGGCGCGGCGGGCGGGGCTGGCGGCGGATGGCAGCAACTGCGCCACCAGCAGCGCAGCATAGGAAGCGAAGATGGCAACCGCCACCGACAGGATGACCAGTACGGGATCGTAATGGCCAAGGTAAAGCACACTGCTGTCGGGCGCGCCGAGAACGAGGATCAGGTAGTCGAACATTGCAACCCTTATCGGTATGTATTGCAGTGTGGCCAGCGCTCTCCTCAATCTAGCAGAAAAAAATCCCGGCAGAAATTAACTACTTAAAAGCAAGATACTGTGCCGCCAGCCTGCCGACCCGGCGCCGGCCTGGATTGTTCCCGGCAATCCACTCTTCCGGCGGGAACAGGTCGAACAGGCCGACCTTGGCGACGGTAGGGATGGCGGCTGCGAGTTGCTGCTCTATGTCGCCGCGCTCGCCGGCGTTGTAGAGTTCGATATTGCGCAACATGGTGGCCACAGTCCCGGTTTGTACCTTGCTGCCGTCTTTCAGTTGCACCAGCGGCAGGGACTCGCCGTCGGCAAGGATCTTCCGGTTGATGGCGGCGAGGTCGTTCGGATTATTCATCATTGCTCCTTTCGTATGAGTGAGGCGCATATTCGCATCTGCCGCCCAACCTTCAAGGGCCCCGGCCGCAGCTTGGCGGATTCGCGACAACATGTGGCGAAAACCCATCATTCGGTAAAATGCATGGCACCATGCATACACGACTTTTGACACCCGGCGATGCCTCCGCCTATCACGCCTTGCGCCTGGCCGGCTTGCGCGAAACACCATCCGCCTTCACGGCCAGCTTTGAAGAAGAGTCCACCACACCCCTGAGCGAAATTGAGCGGCGCCTGTCGCCCGGTTCGGGGCGCCACTATCTTGGCGTGTTCGATGGCGCGGACTTGATTGCGATTGCGCGCGTGGATCGCGACAGTAGCGCTAAACAGCGCCATCGTGCGCACATTCGAGGAGTGTACGTGGCTGCTATACATCGCGGCAGAGGCGCCGCCCGCAAGTTGATGGACTATGCATTGGATCGTGCGGCCGCGCTGGAAGGTGTAACCCACATCAGCCTTGCCGTTACTGCAGGCAATGAGCCGGCGCAGAAACTATATGAATCTTTGGGCTTCCGGGCCTGGGGCTGCGAACCAGCAGCACTGATTGTCGATGGCGTGGCGTACGATGAAATCCCCATGACCAAAGTCCTGAAACGCCAGGAATGAGCACTCCGATAGGCGAGATCCTGTCGGGTGACCCTGCCAGGATCTGGTCGAGCGCATGCGCGATTATCAAGCTTCACGATACTGCCAAACTGGGGGCACTCGCATCGAAGGCCTGACTTCCGTCACAGCAGCTTGATGATCGCCACGCCAGCGAGCAGCAGTACTACGCCAGTCAAGCGCAAAGCCGAAACGTCCCGCTTTGGCAGCCGGAACCAGCCATGCCGGTCAACGAAGACGGAAGCCACTTGTTGCCCGGCTACGGTCAGTCCGACAGCCGCCGACGCACCAATGACTGGAATCGCGGTAAACACGGTGGTTACGTAGATCGCACCGGCGAAGCCGCCCAGCCAGCCCCACCAGGGCATAGCGGGCAAGCCTTGCAGTGTGGGCGCGGGCGTGCGCAGGAAGGTGGCGGAGAACATCATCGCCACGGCCATCGCCAACGTGGCGACGAGGAAGCTTACGGCGCCCACTACAAACGGCGCCCCGAGGTCGTGCCGCAGCAAGCCGTTCACCACACCCTGCACAGGTAGTACTGCACCGGCCAGCAAGGCGAGAACGATCCAGCCCGTCTTTCCCGCGACCGGCTGCGATTGCTGGCCAGCCTGCCCTTTTACGATGATCGCGGCGCCAGCCAGGATCGCCAGCATGCCGATGGCGAGCGGCGCATCAATGGTGCGCGGCGCACCGCCGGCCAGGCCGCTGACATCGAGCGCAAATGAAGCCAGCATCTGGCCCGCAATGAAAAGGCCAACCGACACGATTGCGCCAAGGCGCGGAAACAACAGGATCGTGGAGACGACATAAAAGGCGCTTGCCACGCCGCCGACAGCGTGCCACCAGGGCACCTGGGGCAGGGCTGCGGCCGCAGTCAGCGTCCCGGTCAACAGCGCAAGCACCAGCAATGCAAGCGTGCCGACCGAGAGCTGCAGCGTGGTCGCCGCAAAGGGACTGCCGGTAGCCTTCGAAAGTTGTGCATTGGCGCCCGCCTGGACAGAAAGCAGGCCGCCAGCAAAGAGTGAAGCGGGGATCAGAAAGGATTCCATGTGTAGCCTCCGGGAGAATGGGGTGACGATGGCACCCACTCTAGGCTATGCTTCGTTGCATGAGTATTCCCAATTATCGCGTTTGAGCTATGCAAAAACGCAGAACAAAAATTCGGATCAAAACGGCACTGACGATGTGTTGGAGAATTTATCGTATCGGTGGGGAGGCGGGAGGCCGGAAATTCCGACTGCGCTGGTGCGCAAATTTGCAGAGTTCCTCGATGGCGAAATCCAGGGCGAGGCGCTGATCTTCAAGTGAGGCGCAAACTGAACCTGTCAGCTAGCTGAGCCTCAGGCCTCGGACGCGAGCAGCTGAATTGGTTCGAACTCAACCGTTTCAGCGATAGGATGCACTATGTATTGTTCGATTGTGACAATATCGGCATCGACGAGCTTACGGACATCCTCTTCGACATCGGAGAGATTTCGCTGAAGGCGAACGGAAAGTGCCTCGATTGAACTTGAGCCTCGCAGTATCTCTGCCAGCAATTCCCTCCTCGAAGGCGTGAAAAGTGCCAGCATGTCCTCCGAGTCTTCAAAACTTCGGATACACGCCTCAGGAATTCTCTCGCCGCGGTCTACCATTTGCGCAAGCTCTTCGCTCCAGTTGAGCATTTCTTCCCAACTCTCGACTTTGATTATCATCTTCCGCATCATGATTAATCCCCTTTCAAGAGCGATGCCAAGTCCCTGTTGAAGCGGGCTCTGATGTCGCCGAAGCCACGATAAGCGACTTCTTCAGTCTTGCCCATGCCGTGGTCGTCTTCCGAGACTTCATGGCGCACTTTTCCATTTCCCCTCTATCGGGAAATAGTACTGTATTGTCGGTGGTTTTCTTCTCTGGCATTCATCAATCGTGTCATGCCAGGGGAGGAGGGGATTAGATCTTGCTCAAGTCTTCAGCGAGGTGGAACAACGTGCGGAAATGCGAGCATTTCCGCACCGGATGATGGCATCAGAGCCGTTCCAGCTTGGCGACGGAGAGGTCGAGCACCTTCATGCCGAACGAGCCGAAGTTGATTTGCGCGCGGCAGTTGGCGCCGCTGCCTTCGAGATTGACGATCACGCCTTCACCGAACTTGGCGTGCGCGACGGACTCGCCGATACGCCAGCCACCTGAGGCACCGGAGCGTTCGTTCATGCGTGCAGCCAGGCGGTTGTCGGCGCTCGGTACCGACGGCATTTCATCCCACGCCGACTTGCGCGAGCCACTAGAGAACCAATTGTTCTGCACGCGAGCTGTCAGCCACTTCAGCGATTCCTCCGGCAATTCGTCGAAGAAGCGCGACTTCATGTTGTAGCGCGTCTGGCCGTGCAGCATGCGGGTCTGGCAGAACGACATGTACAAGCGCTTGCGGGCACGCGTAATCGCGACGTACATGAGGCGACGTTCTTCTTCCACGCCGCCTTCTTCCTTCGAACTGCTCTCGTGAGGGAACAGGCCTTCCTCCAGGCCGGTGATGAAGACGTTGTCGAACTCCAGGCCCTTGGCCGAGTGCACCGTCATCAGCTGCAGCGCATCCTGGCCTTCCTGCGCCTGATTGTCGCCGGCTTCCAGCGAGGCATGCGACAGGAATGCGGACAGGGGCGACATCACGGTCGCCAGCGGAGCATCGGCATCGATGATCTCGACGCCTTCGGCCACCACGACCTGTGCGCCGGCGGCAGCCGAGGCCTGCGGGCCGAGGTGCGCAGGCGCACCCTGGCCGAAGCCTTCCTCCGATACGAACTGCGTTGCCGCGCTGACCATCTGCTCCAGGTTTTCGACGCGATCGGCGCCTTCCTTCTCGTTCTGGTAATGCTGCAGCAGGCCAGAAGAATCCAGCGTGATCTTCACCAGCTCCGGCAGCGCCAGTTGCTGCGTTTCGAAACGCACGCCTTCAATCAGCTTGGTGAAGGCAGCCAGCGAGCTGCCTGCCTTGCCGACCATGTACGGCACGGCGGCGTACAGCGAGCAGTTGTAAGTGGCCGCTGCATTCTGCAACTGCTCGATCGAGCGCGCACCGATGCCGCGCGCCGGGAAATTCACCACACGCAGGAAGGCCGAATCGTTGTGCGGATTGTCCATCAACTGCAGGTAGGCGATAGCGTGCTTGACCTCAGCGCGCTGGAAGTAGCGCAGGCCGCCGTACACGTGGTAAGGCATGCCGGCCGAGAACAGCGCATGTTCGATCACGCGCGACTGTGCATTGGAGCGGTACAGGATGGCGATCTCGCGGCGCAGGGCGCCTTCAGCGATCAGCGATTTGGCTTCCTCGATGATCCACTGCGCTTCCTGCAGGTCCGAACTGGCTTCGTACACGCGTACCTGCTCGCCGTGACCTGCGTCGGTGCGCAGGTTCTTGCCCAGGCGGCGGCTGTTGTTCGAGATCAGCAGGTTGGCCGAATCCAGGATGTGGCCATGCGAGCGGTAGTTCTGCTCCAGCTTGATCAGGTTCTTGACCTGGAACTCGCTCTCGAATGCCTGCATATTGCCCACGTTGGCGCCACGGAAGGCGTAGATACTCTGGTCATCGTCGCCCACGGCGAACAGCGCACCGCCGAAAGGCGAGGCGTGGCCGGCCATCAGCTTCAGCCAGGCGTATTGCAGGTTATTCGTATCCTGGAACTCGTCAACCAGGATGTGGCGGAAGCGCTGCTGGTAGTGCTGGCGCAGCGGTTCGTTGCGTAACAACAGCTCGTAGGTGCGCAGCAACAGTTCGGCGAAATCCACCACGCCCTCACGCTGGCACTGGTCGTCGTACAGCTGGTACAACTCGACCAGCTTGCGCTCCAGCGCGTCGTAGGCCTCCACCTGCGAGGCGCGCAAGCCCTGTTCCTTGTTGTTGTTGATGAAGTACATCACCTGCTTCGGCGGGAACTTCTCGTCGTCGATATTGTTCGCTTTGAGCAGGCGCTTGATCATCGAGAGCTGGTCCTGCGAGTCGAGGATCTGGAAAGTCTGCGGCAGCGCGGCATCCTTGTAATGGGTGCGCAGCAGGCGGTTGCACAGGCCGTGGAAAGTACCGATCCACATGCCGCGTGTATTGATTGGCAACATCGCGCTCAGACGGGTGAGCATTTCCTTCGCTGCCTTATTGGTAAAGGTCACCGCCAGCACGCCGGCAGGGGAGACCTGGCCGGTCTGGATCAGCCACGCGATACGGGTGGTCAGCACGCGCGTTTTGCCCGATCCGGCGCCGGCCAGGATCAGGGCATTTTGCGGTGGCAGTGTGACTGCTGCGAGTTGTTCGGGGTTGAGGTTGTGGAGGAGATTTTGCATCCTGCCATTATACCGGCGGAGCGCTTGGGCAGCGGGTTTGGGCGGTAGTTGGGCCGAGTTCGCCGAGGCATTGGTGATTGATTGACTCGGCGTTAGGCGTCATAATGAGGTTTATTAAAACGTCAATATGACATCGAATTTACGTTAGAGTTCTTATGTGGCCATTCAAACAGAAACCCAAAGCTTCCTTTGTTCCTACTCCGCAGATGATTGAGGAAGCTCGACAAAACCCTGGTGGTTGGGTGTATCAAATTCAAGGGAATTTTGGCCCCAACGACCATGTCCCGCCTGAAGCTATCGTGGGCGCTTTTAAAGTCGATGCAAAAGGCGAGTTGACCGGTGAGTTTCAAGCCAACCCCAATTTCCGTGGCAGCTAAAGCCCTAACATTTCAATCCACCGGACCCGCGCAAAAAGCCGCGCGGTCCGGTGATTTCTCACGTTAGACCATGCCCGATACTGATACTTGGCCAATTCTTCGACAGGGCACCTGGCTCTATGATGGCTCGGTTCCTGTCGAAGTTCGCGTTCTCGAAAGTGCAGAATTTTGGGGCTCCGGCGACTACGAGGATGATGAAGAGGTTCGAGAAGATCGTGAGGAACTTTGCTATTTTCTTGCATACGAAATGGCGGGGGCTCCTGGTGTATTCTGCAACCTCATTCCAAACCTTGTGACGCTCGATGCTGCGATTGCTTATGCTGAAATGAAGTTCCCCGGCATTCATTGGGAGAGGACGCAATGACTTTGCGCGAAAAGTCTAACCTTCACGTCAACCGGACCTCCGCAGCGCTGCGCGCTACTGCGGCCGGTTACGTCCAACGTTAGCGCCATGGCATATCTTCGCTATTCCGGAACCTGTGAGTGGTACATTTTCGAGCGGAGCGATTCGCGGCTCGCGGTATGGCACAAGGACTTTCGCGAAATCGATGCGAGCTTCGATCGTTCCGAGGTCGCCTCATTCTTGGAAAACAATTCGTTCGAGGCAGTTCCTGGCTATCGACTGGATCAAGCTGAAATTCTTCGTGCAGCATTCGAAGCATGGCTTCAAGATCCTGCCGAATAGGCTCTAACCATTTAATCCAACGGACGCCTGACGGTGCCGCTGATCGCCAACGTTGGGCGTAAGTGCATGGATCTCGCTGATCACATTTTTTTGAAGAGGGTGCCTTCGGCCAAACCTGAGTGGATCGCCGAATTATTGACACGCTTGGTTTGGCTGACCGACGACAATGGACATGAAATCTCAAATTCGTTACGGCGTTGGCTCGCCGAAGAAGACCTCGCGAAAGTTGAAATTGCATTGGCATTTCGGGAAGTCTGGCTATGGAATACGCGTCAAGAGATGGATACCATCCTTCGCTCAGTCGAAGCACGCTTTCCGATTTTGCTTGGGCAATGTGCCGCATTGCGTGCCGCCTGGCAGAACCAATTTCCTGAACTGTGAGGTTAATGCCCAACCATGCGCTCAACCTCGCTCACTCCGTTCGCTGGACACGCCAATCGTTGCGCGCTTGGCGTGCCGGTTAGCTTGAAACGTTGGGCTTTTAACTTTAGGAATTCCTTGTAATGAAAATTTGGATCGTACTGCCACTTGCTTCGCTTTTGGTCACCGGCTGCGCTACAGGTGTGGTTCCGATGGATAAAGGCGAGTTCATGGCTTCGAAGTCAAGCGCAGGCGGCGCATTCGGCGATCCGCAAGCGGTCCTTGCTGACTTGTATATCGATGCTAATGCACACTGTTCCAAGTCTGGTCAAACTCCCGAGACCATTTCAGCGATGCCTGAGAAGGGAGTGCCATTTGTGAGACCGGCGCGAGCAACGTTGAAATTTCGTTGCGTAAGCAAGTGAGTGCCAGGAATGTGGCAAGGCTTTTGGCCCAACCTTACGGTCAACTGGACTGCCTCCACGCTGCGTGCTTCGGCAGCCAGTTACCTTGAACGTTGGGCATCGCTGTGAACATGTTTCAAATTTCGGCCACTTCGTTCGGCACTTGGGCCGCTGGCAAATCCGCCAGTGCGGCCGTCGCTGGCGTCTGGGCCGCCGGCTGCTCGCAGTTTGCGGGCAAGGGTCTGCACTCGCGGCATGCTGCCGTTCGTGCGGGCGCATTCGCGGACACGCTGTCGTCAAAGCCTTCGTGGCAAGTTCACGCGCGTGTCCAACATTCCGCTCAACCGGACGGCTACAGCGCTGCGCGCCTCCGCCGCCGGTTAGCATCACGTTGGGCGCGAGCATCGTGGATCTATGGCTGATATCAAAAATAATGAGCCGATCGAATGGGTAATGGAGGAGATTGTCCTTTGCACGATCGACCGCTTCGATCTGGTCCGGCTATCCGAGGAGCGGAGCGGTTTCTGCAACAGCGATGGAGGTCATGGAGTGGCATATCCTGAAGAACTGGATGAGTACCAACGAGTAGTTGAAGGGATTGAAATTCCACCGGGTTACGTTTGGATGTTCGGCCGCGCCAACTTTCCTGGTAATGATCCTGGTTACGAATTTTTTGTTCCAGAATCGCGTTATCTAGCGGTACTGGCCAAGGTGCTCGAACAAGAGGGATACAAAGAGAGGGCAAAAGCTGTTCGTAAGAATCGAGCCTTTGCCCAACCAATCAATCCAGCGGACGCCTAACGGCGCCGCTGATCATCGACGATAGTCATCTCTGTGAACATGATGCACGCTTCGTCCGCTACGCTTGGCTTCAAGGCCCACTGCTCGCCCTTCGCGGCTAACGGTGGCGTTTGGGCCGCTGGCAGCGCATCCGACTTTGGCAAGGGTATGCCGGTGCGGTATGCTGCCGTCTATTCGGGCGCATTCGCGGATGCGCAATCGGTTGGTCATTCGCTGCGAGTTCGCGCGCGTGTCCAACTTCCCGCTCAACCGGACGGCTTACGCGCTGCGCGCTCCAGCTGACGGTTATCGCAAGCTATAAGGGGGCTGCTCCATGGACTTCTCTAAGATATTTTGCAAGGACGTCTCGTACAGATCTGGATTCGTTGAAGTGAATCCTGGGATTCACAACGACCACATCAACTTGGAGATTTGGAACACTGATCCTGATCGTGCCTCGAAGATCGCTGACGAACGCTCTTTGATCGACGGAGATGTCACCGCCGTAACCGAGATTGAGTTAAGCGTGCCACAGACAAGAGAATTGATTCGCCAGCTGCAGCTGGCGATCTCCAAATTTGAGACGAGATAAATGCCCGGCAATTCCGTCAACCGGACCTACGCACCGCTGCGCGCTACAGCGTCCGGTTACGTTCCGTTGGGCTGCTTAAAAACGTGATCGCATCTGTTCATTGAAAAGCGACCCATTGTGACGTCTGAAAACCGTTGGGTGGATAGTTCAATCCGCAGGCCGGGACGATCGCGTGCGAAGGCGAATCTGAGTCGATTGACGCCGCTGGCCGGATGCTTGTGCAGGTAAGTACCGAGCGTCCTTGCTGTGTTGAATCTACAGAGGGTATGTCACGTTTTCTCGTGCTATCTTCGCAGGTGCTGCGACAATGACGTTATCGCCCAACCTTGCGGTCAACAGGACTACTTACTCGCAGCACGCTACTTTATGGAAACCTTTATGCGAACGACTTTCGCGACCGTCATCGCAGCGGCTCTTTTACTAAATGGCTGCAGCAAAATTCCGGATGAAAAAGCCTCTTACATCGGCACCTGGAAATCTCAACATGCCACGCTTACCATCACCAGAGCATGGCGTATGCAATATCACCGCTCCGCGAATGAAACCCGCGTAGAGGAAAATTTCAACGTTAACATCAAACAATTCTCTGAAAACGAAATTATTGGCAATGTAGGCGATGCACGGCTCGACATAACAGCGCCACCCCATCAAGAGGGCGGGTCATGGCAGATGACTGTTAATGGTGACGTGCTGTACAAGCAGTGAGGCCAAATCCCTGCGCCTGGTTTAGTGCGGCCCCTCGTGGCGCACTCCTGCGGCTGGAAACGGCGCCATACGTTGACGGGAACCCCGATTATTGGCCAGGTGAGGAGGTTTCGCTGCAATTGGTCTCAGTACTTTGTATTGATATTTGGGATAATTGCCCACCATGAGAATTCCACGCTTCCTTCCATTGATCTTCGCCGTGCCTGTCGTCGCGATTGCCATTCTGTTTGTCGCAGGGCAGCGGCGTGAAGTTGCGGGCTTTCAGGCCGTGAAAGGGCGGGTCATTGAAGTTTCCTCGACATCGTGCGGAAAGAACGGGCAGCATACCTGCTGGCAGCCGGTCGTCGAGTACAGCCTAAATGGCGGGACTACGCACATACTCCGATCACGCGACCGATTGGGCTTGAAGCCGGGCTTGGGTTCGGAGATCGAACTCCTCGTCAACCCAATCGCACCGGAAGACGCACGAATCGATAACCGTGACGGCCACTGGGGCGCGAGCATTGCCGTTGTACTCTTTGCGGGAATTTTCCTCACTATGGCACTCGCATATGGCTTCGTACCGCGGAAATACATGCCTCCTGACTCTCGTTAGCATGTGCTGGGGCTTGCCGGAAACGTGCTGTTTGCGGCAGACTGTGGTGATTGCCAATTAATCAATCCCCTTGTATGAAGCCATCAATTCGCGCAATTGTCTGGAACGACTGGCCAGCACTGGCAAGCGGTATTGGGATCGTCATGGTGTGGTTGGCTCATACGGGATACCGCTGGTCGATGCGTGCCGCCGCGGAGGAGTTGACGCTAGACGGTTTCGCAATCGTCGTTACGGCGCTCCTGCTTGCAGTGCTTGTATGGCGCGTGTCGCGCGTCTACGCTCTTTTCGCAAAGGGCGTGGAACTGCCTGCCACGATCACCTCGATCTATCTGGTGAGGGATCGCGGCCGCCTTGAATTTGCGTACCAGGCGGAAGGTTTCGCGGCTTCCTCGTGGATTCCGGTGCATCGGACGAAGCGAGTCCTCGGATTTGAAGTTGGCCAGCCGGTTCGTGCGCTTGTTGATCCGTCTAATCCCAATCATGCGATCGTTAAGGAGCTTTTTCTTCGCCATTTTGCGTAAGGTGACGAAGCGGGCCGGTTGCGGCAAATTGAGTAAGTCAGGGTTTAATTGACCATGGAAGGTTTTGAATGAAATTTGGGAAAACTACGCCGATCCTTCGCATATTCGACGAAGCGAAAGCACGGGAGTTCTATGTCGATTTCCTGGGATTCGAGATCGACTGGGAACATCGCTTTGAAGCTGGCCTTCCGCTTTATCTACAGGTTTCGCGGGACAATTGCGTGCTCCACCTGTCGGAACACCACGGTGACTGCAGTCCCGGAGCCGCAATGAGGATCGAGACAAAGGTTCTCGAGGCCTTTCACAAGCAACTGACGGCCAAGGAGTACAGGTACGCGAGGCCGATGATCGAGGAAATGCCATGGGGCAGTCGGGATATGTCGATACAGGATCCGTTTGGCAATCGGCTTACGTTTACCGATGCCATCGGCACCTGATATCGTGTGCACCCCGTAATTTGCGTGGGTGGACGACGAAGTTCACCCAGCTTTAGCCCCGCTTCAATACTGGTCAGAGCACTTCGGAGCATCACTCGCTTGCAGCTGCGCCCGGCAGCTTTGGCTCGCCAAAAATTGTCTTGTAGGCCGCATACACCGAGCACTGGATCACCATGACGACGATCATCAAGGACGATTGCAGCACCGCCATGCCCAGCAGGGTTTTACCAAGCAGGAGCAGCACCACATTGGTCAACAGCATCACGATCGCCACCCAGCACAGGAAGTAGAGCAGGAAAGCGCGCAGCGCGCGCCAAACGGCGAAGAAGCTATAGAACAGCGCTTTGCCGACGCGCATTTGCTGCCAGAAGATCAGCGGCGCGGCGAACAGCATCGCCATGCTGAGCGGCAGCGAGAGCAGGAAGATGACGAACATCGCCCAGCCGAAGTTGCCGTTGGCGGCTGCAGCCGCCGCAGCAGCATCCGGCTTTGCCTGTTGCTCTGCCATTTGGCGCACGGTGTCCATGCCGACCACGGATGCAAACAGCATGGCCAGCAGCGCAAGCACCAGCACGAACAATGCGCCCAGGCCGGCCAGGCGCGGGAAGATCGGCTTCTGGAAGATCGGTCGCAGCATTTCCGGCGTCAGGCTTTGTTTGCGGTCGGCCGCCGAGCAAGCCTGCACGAATACTGCGGTGAACACTGGCGCCAGGATCATTGGCAGCCATTGGCCCAGCAGGGGAATAATCCCAAGTACGACGCCCGCCACCAGGTAGGCCAGCATCAACAGCATCAGCCCTCCTGGCTGTTTGCGGAAGATGGCGAAGCCTTCGCGGATCCAGGCGATGCCTGCGCTGGCGGGTATGCTACTCATTTAATACAACTCCGGGGCCGGAACGGCAATGCGTGTGCGCAGGATGCGCTCAAAGTGGGTCGGGTCGTGCGGCGTCAACATTTCGGCGGCGCGCGGCAAATAGAAATCGTACAGGCGCGAGAGCCAGAAGCGCAAGGCGCCGGCACGCAGCAAGGCCGGCCACAGCGAGTGCTCGGTGGCGTTGAATGGCCGCACCGCGTGGTAGGCGCCCAGCATGGCGCGCACGCGTGCTTCGTCGAGCGCACCGGTAGCCAGGTCGATGCACCAGTCATTGACCGTCACTGCAACGTCGAACAGCCAGCTATCGCAGCCGGCGAAGTAGAAGTCGAAGAAGCCGGTCAGGCGCTCGCCGTCGAACATCACGTTGTCGCGGAACAGGTCGGCGTGCACCGGGCCGTGTTGCAGCGCGTGGTAGTCGGCGGATGCATGCAGCGCTTCCTGGAACTTCATTTCATCGTGCAGCAGGTGAGCTTGTTCCAGCGCCAGGTGCGGCAGCACGGCGGCGGTGGCTTCGCGCCACCACGGCAGGCCGCGCAGGTTGGGCTGCTTCAGCGCGAAGTCCTGGCCGGCCAGGTGCATGCGCGCCAACATGGCGCCAACGGCAGCGCAATGCACCGGCTGCGGCGCCATTTGCGGCTTGCCTTCGAGCTTGGAGACGATGGCGGCGGGCTTGCCGTGCAGCGGCACGCAAAGCTCGCCCTGGTCGTTGGCGACCGGCGCCGGCACCAGCACGCCGTGGTCGGCCAGGTGGCGCATCAGCTGCAGGTAGAACGGCAGCTGCTCGAAGCTGAGGTTTTCAAAAATCGTGAGCACGAACTCGCCGCGCTCGGTAGTCAGGAAAAAATTGCTGTTTTCGATGCCGGAAGCGATGCCTTTCAGCGCGACGGCTTTGCCAAGGGGGAATTGCTTGATCCAATGGCCGACATCTTCCAGTGAGACCGGGGTAAAAACTGCCATGAGAAACCAGGTTAAGTGTTCGAACGGGAGCGCGCGCTTACTTCGTTGGCGCGGCCGGCTGGGCTGGCGGTGGAGGCGGCGGGCCGTCTTCCTTGTCCGCTTCCTCGGCAGAGCGTTTCTTCTTCTTGGCGAGGAGGTCGAACTCCAGCACGGTCCACTGCGGGCCACGGTTGGCGGAACCGGCGGCATCGCCGGGCAGTGCGCTGCCAGCCGGGGTATTCGGCTTGACGGTATACGTGCTCTTGCCGCTCTTGACCTTGGCTTCGGTCACGCGGCCACCTTCGCGCTTTTCGACAATCTTTGTTTCCGTGGACGGCTTGGAGCTCACGGTGACGGGATTGTCCACTTCCTCGATGCGCTCCAGTTGCGGCGGCTGGGGCGGGGTCGATTGCGCCAGGGCGCCGGTAGCCAGCAGGGCGAGGGGGAGGGCAAGCCAGGAAGTTGGGGCGCGCATGATGGGATTTCGTTCAATTTATTGGTTTAACCATTGTATCAAATGCCCTCCTGTCCCGTTGTAAAACTCTGCGATAATGGAATATTGAGATTTACACCACGCTCCCGCTATGCAAAAGACCCTGTTGCTGGTCGATGGTTCCAGCTACCTGTACCGTGCCTTCCATGCCTTGCCTGACCTGCGCAGCGCCGAAGGCCATCCAACCGGCGCCATGCACGGCATGGTCAATATGCTGCGCCGCCTGCGCGCCGATTTCCCGGCTGCCTACATTGCCTGCGTATTCGATGCCAAGGGCAAAACCTTCCGGGATGATATGTATCCCGACTATAAGGCGACCCGCGCGCCGATGCCGGACGACCTGCGCCTGCAGATCGAGCCTATCCACGAGGCGGTGCGCGCCATGGGCTGGCCGATCCTGATGGTGGAGGGCGTGGAAGCGGACGACGTGATCGGTACGCTGTCGGTGCAGGCCGAGCAGGCAGGCATGGAGGTGGTGATTTCCACTGGCGATAAGGACCTGGCCCAGCTGGTTACGCCGAAAGTCATGCTGATCAACACCATGACCAACGAGAAGCTGGACGAGGCGGGCGTGCTGGCCAAGTTCGGCGTTCCACCGAACCGCATCATCGATTACCTGACCCTGATCGGCGATACAGTCGACAACGTGCCTGGTGTGGCCAAGTGCGGCCCGAAAACCGCGCTGAAATGGCTGCAGGAATACGGCAGCCTGGCAGGCATCATGGAAAACGCAGACAAGATCGGCGGCGTGGTGGGCGGCAACCTGCGTTCTGCGCTGGAATGGCTGCCGAAGGGGCGCGAACTGATTACCGTGAAGACGGACTGCGACCTGTCGGCGCACATGATGTCGATTTCCGAATCGCTGGGCGCGAAGGATGAGGACCGCGAGCAGCTGGTTGCCTTCTTTACCAAGTACGGTTTCAAGACCTTGCTGCGCGAGCTGTCCGGGCTGACCCCGGCTGCACCCGCGCCGGGCAGTGCGGGCGCCGCAGCGCCGGCGCCTGGCGCCACGGCGGACCTGTTTGCCGCGCCGCCGGCGACCATCAGCTATGAAACGGTGCTGACCGAGGAACAGCTTGAGGCATGGCTGGCGCGCATCGAAGCCGCTCCGCTGACCGCGCTCGATACCGAAACTACCTCGCTGGAACCGATGCTGGCTGAAATGGTCGGCATTTCCTTGTCCACCGAGCCGGGCATCGCCTGCTACATCCCGCTGGCGCACCGCTATCCGGACGCGCCGCAGCAATTGCAGCGCGACTGGGTGCTGTCCAGGCTGAAGCCTTGGCTGGAAGACGGCAGCAAGCCGAAACTGGGCCAGAACCTGAAGTACGACGCGCACGTCTTCGCCAACCATGGCGTGACCTTGCGCGGCATCGTGCACGACACGCTGCTGCAATCGTATGTCTTCGAATCGCACCGCACGCACGATATGGACAGCCTGGCGCTACGCCACCTGAACCACAAGACCATCGCTTACGAAGAAGTGTGCGGCAAGGGCGCCAGCCAGATCGGCTTCGACCAGGTTGAAATCGGCCGCGCTACCGAGTACGCGGCGGAAGATGCAGACATCACGCTGCGCCTGCACCTGGCAATGCACGGCCAGGTCTCCGGCGACGAAGGGCTGACCCGCATCTATAACACCATCGAGCTGCCGACTGCCGTCGTGCTGCAGAAGATCGAGCGCAACGGCGTGCTGATTGACGCCGGCCTGCTGGCCACCCAGTCCAACGAACTGGGCGCGCGCATCCTGGAACTGGAGCAGAAAGCCTACGAGCTGGCAGGACAGCCGTTCAACCTCGGCTCGCCGAAGCAGATCGGCGAGATCTTCTTCACCAAGCTGGAATTGCCGGTGGTGAAGAAGACGCCAAGCGGGGCGCCGTCCACTGACGAAGAGGTGCTGCAAAAGCTGGCCGAGGACTATCCGTTGCCGAAGGTGCTGCTGGAGTACCGCGGCATGGCCAAGCTCAAGTCGACTTATACCGACAAGCTGCCGAAGATGATCAACAAGCTCACCGGCCGCGTGCACACCAACTATGCGCAAGCGGTGGCAATCACCGGCCGCCTGGCGTCGAACGATCCGAACCTGCAGAACATCCCGGTGCGTACCGCCGAAGGACGCCGCATCCGCGAAGCCTTCATCGCGCCGCCTGGCTCGCACATCGTCTCGGCCGACTACTCGCAGATCGAGCTGCGCATCATGGCCCACATCTCAGGCGATGAGGCAATGCTGCGCGCCTTCGCCGACGGCGAGGACATCCACCGCGCCACCGCTGCCGAAATCTTTGGCGTGGCGCCGGCCGATGTGCAGCCGGAGCAGCGCCGCTACGCCAAGGTGATCAACTTCGGCCTGATCTACGGCATGAGCGCCTTCGGCCTGGCGGCCAACCTGGGTATCGACCGCACTGCGGCGCAGAACTATATCGACCGCTATTTCGCCCGCTTCTCCGGCGTCAAGCGCTATATGGACGAAACCCGTGCCGAAGCCAAGGCGCGCGGCTATGTGCAGACAGTGTTCGGCCGCCGTTTGTGGCTGCCGGAGATCAATTCGCCAAACGGCCCGCGCCGTCAGGGCGCCGAGCGCGCGGCGATCAATGCGCCGATGCAAGGCACGGCGGCCGACCTGATCAAACTGGCCATGATCGCGGTGCAGGACTGGCTCGAGCGCGAAGGCCTGGCGAGCAAGATGATCATGCAGGTGCACGACGAACTGGTGCTGGAAGTGCCGGATGCCGAACTGGCGCTGGTCAAGGACATGCTGCCGAAGCTGATGTCCGGCGTGGCCGAACTCAAGGTGCCGCTGGTGGCGGAAGTTGGCGTCGGCTGCAACTGGGAAGAAGCCCACTGAACAGCTTCTTCGAGCGCCAAAATTTGTCAGTACTGACAAATTTTGGCAGTCGGCTCCGACAAACCTTGTCAACTTACTTGAAATGATAACAATAAAAGACTCGCAAGTTGGCGCCACCATCGATCTCGAAGTGGATGGTCAGGCCGTGCCGGTCTACGTCGCCTATCCGGAACACACGAACCGGCCGCCCGTCATACTTGTCATTTCTGAAATCTTCGGCGTGCACGAATATATTGCAGATGTGGCGCGCAGCTTTGCCCAAGCCGGCTACCTGGCGCTGGCACCCGACCTCTTTGTGCGCCAGGGCGATGCCCGCCGCGAGCAGCCGATTCCTGCGCTGATGGCAAACATCGTCCGCAAAACCCCCGATGCGCAGGTGATGAAGGACCTGGATGCGGTGGTGGAGTGGGCGCGCACTTATGGCGCGGACGTCGAGCGGCTGGGAGTCACCGGTTTCTGCTACGGCGGCCGCATTACCTGGTTGTACAGCCACCATAACCCGCGCGTCAAAGCCGGCGTGGCCTGGTATGGCCGCCTGGTCACAGAACGTACGGCCAAGTGGCCCGCGCTGCCGGTCGATATTGCGCCGTCCCTGACGGTGCCGGTGCTCGGGCTGTATGGCGGCAAGGACGAGCTTATCCCGCCTGAAACGGTGGAACAGATGCGTGCCGCACTGGCCCTGGGCAGCAGCCAATCGCAATTTCACGTCTATCCCGACGCCTCCCATGGCTTTCATGCCGGCTACCGCCCCGAATACCGGGCGGACGACGCGCAAGACGGCTGGCAGCGGGCCCTGGACTGGTTCCGCGCCCACGGCGTGGTCTAAGTTAGCGAAAAATGCGGCAGGGCGGTAAAATGCCCGGTTTGCACAAGAAGGAAGCACCATCGACCCCGTCCTGACCTCCATCCTGCTGGCCACTACGATTGCCGGCGTTGCCAGTATTACGGCAGCGGCGGTGTTTTCGTTCGCCCTGCTGTCCAAGGTGGTCGAGAAGATGGTCAGCCTGTCGGTCGGCATCATGCTGTCCACCTCACTGCTGCATGCTCTGCCGGAAGCGTTCGAGTCGGGCACCGACCCGCGCCACCTGTTCGGCGCCTTGCTGGCCGGCCTGCTGGCCTTCTTCCTGCTGGAAAAGCTGGCAATCCTGCGCCACTCGCATCACCACGAGCATGACGGCCACCACCACCACCACGGCCACGACAAGGCGGAAGCCGGCCGCGCCGGCTGGATGATCCTGCTGGGTGACGGGATGCACAATTTCACCGACGGCATCCTGATCGCGGCCGCCTTCCTGGCCAACCCGCAACTGGGCATCGTTACCGGTGTGGCCATCATTGCCCACGAAATTCCACAGGAAATCGGCGACTTCATCGTGCTGCTCAATGCCGGCTTCACGCGTACCCGCGCCTATGTCTACAACCTGCTGTGCAGCCTGCTGTCCGTGGCTGGCGGCGTGCTGGGCTACTATACGCTGGACAAGGCCAGCAACCTGATCCCCTACGTGCTGGTGTTTGCATCGTCCGGCTTCATTTACATTGCCGTCAGCGACTTGATGCCACAAATGCAGCGCCGCGCCACCATGCGCGAAACCATTCCGCAAGTTTTCTTAATTGCACTTGGTGTTGTAATTGTGCTATTTTTCACTGCCGGCGCGCACGATACGCATTGAACTGTTACGCATTGGCATCATTTTTGCTACGCTACGGGGGATAGGAGATCCCTCATGCTTGAAACCTCGACCGAAAACCACACTGCAGATGCCCTGATGGCCGCTTTCCAGCGCGGCGCAGGGGTGCAACCGAACTGGCAACTGACGCCGGAATTCATGGAAATGCTGGGAAAACTGGTCGCAACTTCGATCAGCGGCGCCCATGGCCTGCTGGTGAGCCGCGCGGAACTCAAGCGCAACATTCACGCAGACGCAACTGTCGTCGTCGTACGCAACAATAATCCCCTCAAATTCCTGCCGGACAGCCAGGCTGCCAAAACCCAGATGCTGCGCAAGAAAATGCCCGGTTTTATGGGCCCGGTGGAAGCGCTGGAAGATGCCTTTGCCGACCTGGCCGCCCACCAGAAGTGCATGAAGGCCGGCATGGAGGGCACCGTCGCGGAAGCCCTGGCGCGCGTCTCGCCGAAAGCGCTCGAGGACAAACAGAAGCGCAGCGTGCTGGGCACGGCCCTGCCGATGGCGCGCAAAGCAGCGTTGTGGGACAGCTACCGCGCCAGCCATGCCGCCCTGGTTAAGGCGACTGCTTCCGACTTCAACGGTACGCTGGGCGATGCTTTCCTGAACGCCTATGAGCGCCGCCAGGACGAGATGGAATAAGGGAATCGATCATGGCCGATATGCCCCAGCGCATTGCGCTCAATGTCGCGGAGGTCAGCTCCGTCGGCGGACGTGCATCCAACCAGGATGCCATTGGCCGTGCCGAGCGCGGTGAACTGGTGTGTTTTGTCGTTTCCGACGGCGCGGGCGGCCATGAGGGCGGCGAAGTCGCCTCCCAGACGGTGGTGCAGACGGTGCTGACCAATTTCGGCGCGCACCCCGCCTTCAGCGCCGATGCCACGCCGGCCATGGTGGCCGAAGCGGCAATCGCGGTTGCACGCAGCAAGAAACAGCGCCCTGCGCTGCAGGGCATGAGCGCCACCGTGGCGCTGGCGCTGGTGGACCGCGCCGGCGCCCAGGCAACCTGGGCGCACATGGGCGACACCCGCATCTATCTGTTCCGCCGGGGGCGCCTGCTGCATGCCACGCGCGACCATAGCATGGTGCAACAGATGATCGATGCCGGCCTGGCCGCCGGCGCCGATCCGCGCAGCCATCCCAAGCGCAATGTGCTGTATGCTGCTATTGGCACCGACAACGAAGTACCGCCGTCCGTGATGCCGCCGATGTCTCTGCGCGCCGGCGATGCGATCCTGATCTGCACCGACGGCCTGTGGGAATGGGTGGCCGAGCCGCAGATGGAATTGCTGCTGGCAAAAGCAGGCAGCGCGCAGGAATGGCTGACCGCCCTCTGCGCCCTGGCCGACGAGCGCGCGGGCCTGGTGCACAAGGCCCGCGATAATTACAGCGCGCAGGCTATCTTTATTGGTGAAGCTCCATGAACAAAGCAGTCGAACTGCCTAACAGCCTGCCAATCGGCACCCGCGTCGCGGAATTCGAGATCCGCGAAGTGATCGGGGAGGGCGGTTTCGGCATCGTCTACCTCGCCTTCGACCACTCGCTGCAACGCACGGTGGCGATCAAGGAATACATGCCGTCGGCACTGGCCTCGCGCACGACCGACAATACGGTGACGGTGCGTTCCAAGCGCCATGCGGAAGCATTCGGCGCCGGCCTGCGCAGCTTCATCAACGAAGCGCGCCTGCTGGCCCAATTCGACCACCCGGCACTGGTCAAGGTGTACCGTTTCTGGGAATCGCACGGCACGGCATACATGGCCATGCGCTATTACGAAGGGCGCACCTTTAAATCGGTGATCCGCGACAATCCTGAACTGGTCAACGAAGCGTGGCTCAAGCGCCTGCTGCAGCCGGTACTGGGCGCGCTGGACGTGCTGTACGCGGCCAAGATCCTGCACCGCGACGTTTCGCCGGAAAACATCATGATCCAGCCGGATGGCCAACCGGTGCTGCTCGACTTCGGCGCCGCGCGCCAGATCGTGCAGGACATGGCGCAGTCGCTGACCGTAATCCTGAAGCCCGGCTTTGCCCCTGTCGAGCAGTACGCCGACGACGAGTCGATGCGCCAGGGCCCTTGGACCGACATCTACTCGCTGTCGGCCGTGATGTACGCCGCGATCACCGGCAAGGCGCCGCCGGCAGCCGTGGCGCGCATGCTGAACGATCCGATCGAGCCGCTGGCGATCAGCGGGCGCGAAGGCTACAGCAACCAATTCCTGGAAGCGATCGACCGCGGCATGGCCGTGCGTCCCGAGATCCGTCCGCAATCGATCGCGGAGTTCTCCGCGCTGCTGGGCTTTGACGCTGCCGCGCCGGCTGCTGCGCCGGCGGCCGACAGCAATAATGCGCCTGCGGCAGCCGCCGCCGAAGGCACTGCCGAAGCCGCGCAAGCCAGCGCCGCCAAGGCATCGTCGGAAAGTGCCGCGCGCCGCAATCGTGTGCGGGCGGCCCGCAACGCCGAAAAGGGCGCGCCCGGCTCCGCTGAAGCCAGCGCCAGTTCGAGCCCGAGCGCAAGCTCGCCGTTCGATTCCGGAAAACGCTCCAGCCGAAATAAGACCAGCAGCAAATCGGGCAAGCAAACAGCGCCTGTGGCACGCAGCGCGCGCCCATCGAACAATATTATCGCCGGCGGCCTTTGCGTGCTGGCCTTGCTGGTCGCCGGCATTACCTGGTTTGCCGACGGCAGCCCGGTCAAGCCTGCCGCGCCCGAGGCAGCGGGCGCGCAAGTCCAGGCGGTGGCCAGCGCAAGCGGCGAAGCATCGGCCAGTGCGGCAGCGGCAGGCGAAGCGCCGGCAGGCACTGTCGCTGCTGCCGGCACGCCGGCGGCCGAGCCGCAGCTTGCCGTTGCCGGCAGCAGCACCAATGCCTCCGCGACGGCCGGTGCGGCACCGGCAGCGCAAGCTGCGCCGGGCACTGCAGCCGCGCCAAGCGAAGCTCCCGCTGCAACGACCGGGTCACTGAGCATCGCAGTGCAGCCGTGGGCTACAATCTACGTTGACGGCGTCCAGAAAGGCATCACACCGCCTTTGAAGAAACTGACGCTGCCGCTGGGCGAGCATGAAGTGCGCCTCGAGAACCCCAATTTCCCGCCCTATGTCCAGAAAGTCACTGTGGACGCAAGGAAGCCGGTCACCATCAAGCATGACTTTGGACAATGAAAAATAAGATTTTCCTGATCGCCGCCGCGCTGCTGCTGGCCGGCTGTGAATCCTTCGGCCCGCTGCAAGACAAGTCGGCCGCTCCCGCGACTGCAAAGGAAACCGCACCGCCGCCGGTCAAGAAGGCTGCTCCTCCTGCCCCGCCGCCGGAGCCGGAAGTGCCGGATGCGCGCAAGGCACTGAATGCCGGCATTGAAATGTACAAGGCCGGCAATTTCAACGGTGCGATCAAGCAGCTCAGCGCGCCCGAACTGGCCAATGCCGAGAAGCCGCTGCAACTGGAAGCGCTGAAATATACCGCCTTCAGCTACTGCGTCACCAACCGCACCACGCTGTGCCGCCAGCAGTTCGTCAAGGCCTTCAAGCTGGACAAGTCTTTCAACCTGAGCCCGGGCGAGAAGGGCCATCCGCTGTGGACCCCTTCGTTCGAACGGGCCCGCAAGGAAGCCGCAAAAAAAAAGTAACTGCTAGTGAACGACGCGCAATGACGGGGTGTGACGCAGCAAGTTCATGATCTCCTCGTCCCGGAAGCCATTTTGCTTCAGGAAGATCCAGGCATGAATGCTGCCTGCTTCCACGTTGATGCGCATGGCAATCTGGACGATGTCCTGCGTTTCGAATTCCGCGGCCGCCAGCTCTGTTCTGATTTTCATATGTTTGCTCTCGCAACAAGTCCGTTATCCCCGACGAACTCCCAAGAACATAGTCACACTTTCACCGCGAAATTTCCAACGAAAAGCGAGCTGGTGCGGCAAGCGCGCCACGTTGTCATACACTTGTCACAATCTTTTTATAGGCTGGCATCATGATTTGGACAATGTTGAATACCTGGTACGCGCGGCGCATCACGCAGCGTTCGCGGCACGGCAAGGCCCTCAAGGAATTACCACCCGGCCTCTATCATTACTGGAAAAGCAGCGCACGCCTCGAATACCACGGCATCCCGACGGATGCCGTTTTTTTTGCCCGCGCCACGATAGGGCTGCTCGACTTCTTCGCGTGTGCCGCGCAGGACACGAAGCCATGTGCGCTGCCATCGAAGGCGGCCGACTCCGTGTGGCACGCCTGGCTGCGTTTCTCGCCGCTCAAACTGGAAGCATTCTGCCGCAAGCATTTCGGCCGGGTGGTGCCGCATGTGGAAGCTTCTGCCATGGACGGCCGGGTGGATGACGCGCTGGCGGTCTGCCTGGTACGGGCACGGCAGGCTGAAGGCCTGAACCCGGAAGGACCGCGGATGCCATCGCTCTTCTTGCTGGACAAGAAATTAAAGATGCCGTTCGGTTTCGGATACGCGGTCAAGCGCGGCCAGCCAGGCTACAGCCAGCTCGATGCGCAGGGCGGCTTCGACGCGAACATCCACTGCCCGCCGCAGCTGGCAGCGGCCGGCCTGCTGACGGCCGGCCTGATCACGACTGCCCAGTTCAACGACTTCGAAGAACGCGCCCGCCAGCAAGCAGGCAACAGCAGCGATGGTGGTGGCGGCAGCAGTTGCGGCACCGGCTGCGGCAGCTCGCTCAGCTGCAGCGATTCCTCCAGTTCCAGCTGCGACAGCGGAGGCAGTAGTTGTGGCAGCAGCTGCGGCAGCGGTTGCGGCGGCGGAGACTAACGCCCGAGCCCGTGTCACCCCTTGGGGTCACACCCTAATAGTGACACGACCTCGTCCGTATTAGTGCCGAGCCCGTGTCACACTTGGGGTGTGACCCCATGGTGTGACACGAGCTGGACTGTATGGTGGCGGGCGATCAGATGGGGCCGGTGGCGATGGGGCGGCTGCTGTCGGCGCACCATTCGGACCAGGAGCCGGGATACAGCGCGGCGCCTGGCAGGCCGGCAATTTCCAGCGCGAGCAGGTTGTGGCAGGCGGTTACGCCGGAGCCGCATTGCATGACGGCGTTCGCTGGCGTACCCACCACTGGGGCCAGTTCCTGCTGCAGCGCCGCTGCGTCCTTGAAGCGGCCGTCGGCTTGCAGGTTGTCTTTGAAGAAGCGGTTGCGCGCGCCGGGGATATGGCCGCCTACCGGGTCGATCGTTTCGTTCTCGCCGCGGAAGCGGTCGCTGGCGCGGGCGTCGATGACTTGCAGTCGCTTTGTATCGAGGTTTTCAAGCAGGGCGCCCGCCGATACCGTGCGCACCAGCGCTGCCTTGTCGGCGAGCTTGCCGCGCGGGCGTTCGGCGACCGGCATCACCAGCGGCTGGCCGGCGGCGCTCCAGGCGGCCAGGCCGCCGTCCAGCACTGCTGCCGCGCCGTGCCCAACCCAGCGCAGCAGCCACCACAGGCGCGCTGCGTACATGCCGCCGTGCGCGTCGTAGGCGACAACCTGCGTGTCGTCATTGATGCCCCAGCGGCGCAGGGTCTCCAGCAGCGCCGCGCGCTCCGGCAGCGGATGGCGGCCGCGGAATACGCCGTCGGCGTCCGTCTTCGGGCCCGAGAGGTCGGTGTCGATATTGGCGAATTGCGCGTTCCGGATGTGGCCTTCGGCAAAGGCATTGCGGCCGTGGTCCGGGTTCATCAGGTCGTGGCGGCAATCGAGGATGACCCATTGCGGGTCCGTCAGGTGCTGCGAAAGGGTGTTGGCGTCGATCAGGGTCGTGAACATGCTTGGTCCTTATACTTCGCTGGCAATCGGGTCGGTTTCGGAAATGGCTTTGCCACGTTCCGTGCTGCGCGTATTGTAGAACGTTGCGGCCACACCGGACAGCAGGATGATCGCCATCCCCACCCAGCTAAGCCAGCCAAAGCTGTCGCTGAACAGCAGCACGCCCCAGATGCTGGAAAAGACGATGCCGGTGTACTGCAGGTTGGCCACCACCAGCGTCTTGCCCAGGCGGTAGGCGCGCGTCATCGCCACTTGCGCGGCGGTGGCGCACAGGCCAATGCCCAGCATCAGGAACACGCCGTGCGCATTGTCCAGCGGATGCCAGTTCCAGCCGCTTTCCAGTACGTGGCCGCCGAAACCGGCCACGAAGTTGGTCACGCTGAAGAAGAACACCACGCGCGATTCCGGCTCGCCGGCCAGGCCCAGCTTGCGCACCTGCATATAGGCCATGGCCGACAGCACGGACGAACCCAGTGCCACCAGCGCGGGGCCCAGCTGGTTGGCGTCGAAAGCCGGCTGCAGCAGGCAGGTGACGCCGATAAAGCTCATGCCGACGGCCAGGATCAGCGGCCATTCGACGCGGTTCTTCCGGTGCCACCAGCCATGGCCGAACAGCCACACGGCGATCCAGATCGGCGCCATGTAATTGAGCGTCATGGCGGTAGCCAGGGGGAGCTTGGCGATGGTGTAGTACCACATCCAGAGGGAGACGACGCCGACCACGCCGCGCCACAAGTGGGCCAGCGGCATGGCGGTCTTGAGGCTGCCCCCTTGCAGGCGCAGCATGGTGAACAGGATGACCATGCCGATCATCCCGCGGTACATCACCATTTCGGAAACACTGAATTCACCGGACGCCAGTTTCACGCACACCCCCATGGCGGCGAACAGGAAACTGGCAACTAACATCCAGAGCGATTGCATCAGATGTCCAGTTTGCTCCGGTACCATTCATGGAAGTGCTGCATGCCGTCTTCCATCGGCGACTGATACGGGCCGGCATCGTTCTCGCCGCGCTCCATCAGGATCTTGCGGCCGGCGTCCATGCGGGCGCCGATTTCATCGTCCTCGACGCAGGTTTCCATATAGGCTGCGCGTTCGGCTTCGATGAATTCCCGCTCGAACAGCACGATTTCTTCCGGATAGTAGAACTCCACCACGTTGCGGGTGCGGTTCGGGCCTTCCGGCCACAGAGTCGATACCACCAGCACGTGCGGATACCACTCGACCATGATGTTCGGGTAGAGCGTGAGCCAGATGGCGCCGTGCTTTGGCGGCTCGCCATTGCGGAACTTGAGCAGCTGCTCGTGCCATTTCTGGTAGGTGTCGGAGCCGGATTTCTTCAGGCCGCGGTTCACGCCCACGGTCTGCACGCTGTAGTCCTGGCCGAACTCCCAGCGCAGGTCGTCGCAGGTGACGAAGCTGCCCAGGCCCGGGTGGAATGGCTCGACGTGGTAGTCCTCCAGGTAGACCTCGATGAAGGTCTTCCAGTTGTAGTCGCAGTGGTGCACTTCCACGTGGTCCAGCATGTAGCCGCTGAAATCCAGGTCTTTGGTGACGGACAGGGTGCCCAGCTTCTCCATGACGTTGTAGCCGTTCTGCTCGAACAGGAGCCCGTTCCAGTTTTGCAGCCTGGCTTTCGGCAGGTTCAGGCACGGGGTGTCGGGGAAGTGCGGCGCGCCAATCAGCTCGCCCTTCAGGTCGTAGGTCCAGCGGTGCAGCGGGCAGACGATGGTGTCGGCATTGCCGCGGCCATTGAACATCAGCGCCTGGCGATGGCGGCAAACATTGGATAGCAGTTCGATGCCGTTGGCATTGCGGACCAGCATGCGGCCTTCATTTTCAGCCGCCAGCGTGGCAAAGTCGCCGATATTCGGCACCATCAGCTCGTGGCCGACGTAACGCGGGCCTTTCTTGAACAGTTCCTGCATTTCACGCTGCAGCAGCGTTTCGTCAAAATAGACGTTGACCGGAAGTTGCGCGTTCGAACGCGCCAGCTTGGCGTGGCTACCCAGATCGGACATCCAAACCCCCCTTAATTAAATATCAAACCAAGAAGAGAAAGATCCGCAAAGACCTGAATTCAGAGAATAAAAACGGTATTTCGGACAGAACCGGAGATTATAGCGCGAAACAGGCTATCTTCGCTGAACTTTCTGATGGCGGGCGCCCGGCTGGCGGCGTGAATGTAATTGCAACGTTCCCGCCCTGATTAGAGGCCGCTTTTTAGACCGAATACAGGAGTTTGTTCTAAAATAGCGGGCTACACTAGTGTTATACAGCTTTATGACCAAGAAAATGAATGCGCCCGCCACCTTTGAGGAAGCGATGGCCGAACTGGCCCAGCTGGTCAGCCAGATGGAAGCCGGCCAACTGCCGCTGGAAGCTTCGGTCGCGGCCTATGCCCGCGGTTCCGAACTGGTGAAGTTCTGCGCCGGACAGCTCGACAAGGTCGAGGCCCAGGTCAAGGTGCTGGAGGGCGACATGCTCAAGCCCTTCGCCGAAGGCGAGGAGGCAGCCCAATGACCGCATCGTTCCAGGACTGGATGAAAACCATCCAGGCCGGCATGGAGCAGGACTTGTCCGCCTACCTGCCGGCCGAAGACGCCGTCCCGGCCAAGCTGCACGCCGCCATGCGCTACGCCGTGCTCGATGGCGGCAAGCGCGTGCGCCCGCTGCTGGTGCATGCTGCCGGTGCGCTGTCCGGCGCCGATGCGCAGGCCCTGAGCCGCGCCGCCGCCGCCTTGGAAATGATCCACGCTTATTCGCTGGTGCACGACGACATGCCTTGCATGGACGACGACGCGCTGCGCCGCGGCAAGCCGACCGTCCATGTCGCCTATGACGAAGCGACCGCGCTGCTGGTGGGCGATGCGCTGCAGGCGCAAGCCTTCAGCGTGCTGGCCGGCGTCGATTCGGTGCCGCCGCAACGCCTGGTCGGCATGCTGCGACTGCTGGCCGAGGCGGCCGGTTCGGCCGGCATGTGCGGCGGCCAGGCCATCGACCTCGATAGCGTCGGCATCAGCCTGACCCTGGAACAGCTGGAGCGCATGCACCAGCTCAAGACCGGTGCGCTGCTGCGCGCCTCCGTGGTGCTGGGCGCCATGGCGGGCAAGGATTTGACGCAAGCCGAGCTGGCGGCGCTGCACGCTTATTCGCGCGCCATCGGCCTGGCATTCCAGGTGGTGGACGATGTGCTCGACGCGACGGCCGATTCGGCCACGCTGGGCAAGACGGCGGGCAAGGATGCGGCGGACAACAAGCCGACTTACGTATCCATCCTCGGCCTGGAGCCGTCGATCGCCCTGGCGGAAAAACTGCGGCAGGATGCGCATGCTGCGCTGGCGCCGTTCGGAGAACAAGCTCTGCGCCTGCGTGAACTCGCAGACCTGATCGTGCAGAGAAAGGCATAAATGAAACTGCTCGAAACCATCAATAACCCGGCCGACCTGCGCAAGCTGGGCCGCAACCAGCTCACGCCACTGGCAGAGGAACTGCGCAGCTTCCTGCTCGATTCCGTGTCCAAGACCGGCGGCCACCTGTCGTCCAACCTGGGCACGGTGGAACTGACCGTCGCCCTGCACTATGTGTTCAACACGCCGCAAGACCGCATCGTGTGGGACGTGGGCCACCAGACCTATTCGCACAAGATCCTGACCGGCCGCCGCGACCAGTTCCATACGCTGCGCCAGTTGAACGGCATTTCCGGCTTCCCGCGCCGCGTGGAATCGGAATACGACACCTTCGGCACCGCGCACTCTTCGACCTCGATCTCCGCTGCGCTGGGCATGGCCCTGGGCGCCAAGATCAAGGGCGAGCACCGCCACTCGATCGCCGTGATCGGCGACGGCTCGATGACCGCGGGCATGGCGTTCGAAGCGTTGAACAACGCCGGCGTGGAAAAGGACTGCAACCTGCTGGTGATCCTGAACGACAACGACATGTCGATCTCGCCGCCGGTCGGCGCACTGAACCGCTATCTGGCGCGCCTGATGTCCGGCCAGTTCTATGCCGCCGCCAAGAATGTCGGCAAGTCCGTGCTGCCGGGCCCGCTGCTGGAAGTGGCCAAGCGCCTGGAGGAACACGCCAAAGGCATGGTGGTGCCTGCCACCATGTTCGAAGAGCTGGGCTTCAACTACATCGGCCCGATCGATGGCCACGACCTCGATTCGCTGATCCCGACCCTGCAGAACATCAAGCAGCTCAAGGGCCCGCAATTCCTGCACGTGGTTACCCGCAAGGGCCAGGGCTACAAGCTGGCCGAGGCCGAGCCTATCCTGTACCACGGCACCGGCAAGTTCAACCCGGCCGAAGGCATCAAGCCCGCGCTGGCGCCTTCCAAGAAAACCTATACCGAGGTATTCGGCGACTGGCTGTGCGACATGGCCAAGGCGGACAAGCGCCTGGTGGCGATTACGCCTGCCATGCGCGAAGGTTCTGGTATGGTGCGCTACGAGAAGGAGCATCCCGACCGCTACTTCGACGTCGGCATCGCCGAGCAGCACGCGGTGACTTTCGGCGCCGGCCTGGCCTGCGAAGGGCTCAAGCCTGTCGTGGCGATCTACTCGACCTTCCTGCAGCGCGCCTACGACCAGCTGATCCACGACGTGGCGCTGCAAGACCTGGACGTGACCTTTGCGCTGGACCGTGCCGGCCTGGTAGGCGCCGACGGCGCAACCCATGCCGGCAATTACGACCTGGCTTACCTGCGCTGCATTCCGAACATGGTGGTGATGGCGCCGTCCGACGAGGACGAATGCCGCCAGATGCTGTCGACCGGCTACCACTATCCGGGTCCCGCCGCCGTACGTTATCCGCGCGGCGCCGGCATCGGCGCGCCTATTGCGCAGGAACTGAGCACGCTGCCGATCGGTAAAGGCGAAATCCGCCGCAAAGGGCAGAAGATCGCCATCCTGGCCTTCGGCTCGATGGTGGCGCCTGCCATGGGCGCGGCCGACCTGCTGAACGCTACTGTGGCGAACATGCGCTTCGTCAAGCCGCTGGACGTGGAACTGGTCAGGCAGCTCGCCGCCGACCACGATTTCCTGGTGACGGTGGAAGAGGGCTGCATCATGGGCGGCGCCGGCGCAGCCGTGGCGGAAGCGCTGTCGGCGCAAGGCATCACCAAGCCGCTCCAGATGCTCGGCCTGCCGGACAAGTTCATCGACCACGGCGACCCGGCCAAGCTGCTGGCGCTGGTGGGCCTGGATGCTGCCGGCATCGCGGCCTCGATCAAGGCCCGCTTCGGCGACGAGCCACGGCTGGTCGTCAACAACGGCTGACTTGGCAACGGCTGAGATGACAACGGCGCCCGGCAAGGCGCCGTTGTCATTTGGAGCGGCCGCCGCGTCTGGCTGAGTCGCTTACGCGCATCATGTGATTATGTGCGTATTTGTGGCGGCCGTGCCTGCCTATACTGGTTTAGTTCCAGGTCCAACCACCTAGCCAGGCCATGCAAACCTTGCACCTTGAATTGCAAGAAGGCTTCGACGACGATCGCGTCGTCGCGCGCCTGAATGGCGTGGAAGTCCTGAACCTGGACCACGTAACCACGCGTATGCAAACAGGCTTTGCCGCCGCTGGCAGCACGCAAGCCGCCGATGGCAGGGCCGTGCTGGAAGTCGCGCTGCCCGCTTCAGGGCAACAGGCCAGCACCGAAATCGACCTCATACAAACCTTATGGGCCGGCATCAATGTCGGCCCGGGCAAGGCTATCCAATTCAGGATTTCGCAAGCACCGTTCGGTTACGTGTAGGGTGCGCGCTGGCCCGCGGCGGCCAGTAATTTCTGAAAGGAGACATCATGCGTGTTCAAGACACCCCGGCCGGCGTCATGCAGCCGGCCAGCCTGGCGGAACCGGTCGAGCAAGACAGTATCGAAGCGCTGGATTTGCCCATCTTGCCGGTACCGCCGCTGCTGGTGACGGCGAGCGGCCTGTATTTGTGGAACACCTCGGTGCCGCTGCCGGCCGTCGCCGGCAAGCTGGCGCTGGAGGACAGCGGCCCGACCGACCAGCTGGACATCGTTTTCCCGCTGACATCCGAGCGGCTGTGCCTCGATATTGACGGGCGCTATCCGCAAATGACGGCCAGCGGTACCATCACGCGCCTGTTGAGCCAGCAGACACACTGGATCGCCAAGCTGAAGCCAGGCCCCAACCCCAACCAGTACCTGGGGACGATCTGGTACAAGGATGGCAATGTGGCCGCCTTCCCCTACACCAACGTCGAACTCCTGGTCACGACCAGCATTTTCCCCGGCCTGCGCAAAGCCGTGGCCATCTTCACCGGTGGCGGCGGGGCCAAGCGCGTGCGCGGCTTTCAGTACGAATCGCCGTACTTCCACCCGGTCCAGTTCGAGTTCGACTGCACCGCCGATGCCAAGCCGGTGTTCGCGATCCAGACCCACGCCCATCCCAACCGGCCGGCCAGCCTGCCGAGCGAAACGCTGACCCTGCAAAAGGTTTACCAGCGTGCCGGCTTTGACGTCACCACCACGCCCGCTCCCAGCATCGTCCCGCTGGCAGGAGCCGGCGGCAACGGCAAGTGGAGCGACCAGGAAATGCACGATGCCATGCAAGTCTACTGGTCGAAGTTCGCCAGCAAGGCGCAGTGGGCCTTGTGGACCTTCTTCGCCGCCCAGCACGAACAAGGAAGCAGCCTGGGCGGCATCATGTTCGACGATATCGGCCCCAACCACCGGCAAGGGACGGCCATCTTCACCAACTCCTTCATTACGGTGCCGCCGGCCGGCGACCCCAACCCGGCAGCCTGGATCAACCGCATGGTGTTCTGGACCGCCGCCCACGAAATGGGCCACGCCTTCAACCTGGCGCACTCCTGGCAGAAGGCGATGGGCGTGCCGTGGCATCCCGGCCTGGGCAATGAGCCGGAAGCGCGCAGCTTCATGAACTATCCCTATAACGTGGCCGGTGGCCAGACCGCATTCTTCAGCAACTTCCAGTTCCGTTTCAGCGACCAGGAACTGCTGTTCCTGCGCCATGCGCCGGCCCGGTTTGTCCAGATGGGCAATGCGGCCTGGTTCGACCACCACGGCTTCGAGCAGGCCCGCGTATTGCCGGAACCGAGCTTCAAGCTGGAGGCGCGCGTCAACCGGGCCGATGCCCGCTTCGACTTCCTGGAACCGATCACGCTGGACCTGAAGCTGACCAACACCAGCGACCAGCCGCAGCTCATCGAGGACAAGATCCTGGAGGAGCTCGAGCACATGACCGTCATCATCAAGAAGGAAGGCAAGGAAGCCCGCAGCTTCCATCCTTACGCCAACCGCTGCTGGGAGGAGAAGAAACGCGTGCTGCTGGCGGGCCAGGCCACCTACCAGTCGCTGTTTATCTCGGCTGGCCGCAACGGCTGGGATATTTCCGAGCCAGGCCGCTATACGATCCAGCTCTGCCTGCACCTGGAGACGGAAGACATCGTCTCGCCGCCGCTGCACCTGCGCATTTCGCCGCCGCGCAGTTACGACGAAGAGTATCTTGCGCAGGACTTGCTCACCGAAGATGTGGGGCGCATCCTCAGCTTCGACGGCAGCCGCGTGCTGGGGTCCGGCCTGGATACCCTGAATACCCTGGTGGAGCGCCTGCCGGAGTCGCGTGCGGCCCTGCATGCGAAAGTGGCGCTGGCCTCGCCGCTGGTACGCGAAGGCAAATCGCTCGACATGTCCAGGCTGCCGGACGGCCAGCTGTTGTCGGCGCGCGATGCCCAGGCCACGCTGCTGGTGCAGCGCGCCGACATCGGCGCCGGCTCGCGCCTGTTCCGGGAAGCGCTGCTGGCCAAGCCGCAGCTGGCGGCGGAAACGCTGTCGCACTTCGACTACCACTATTACGTCGACCGCTTCAGCGATGCGCTGGAAGAACAGGGGCGGCAGGATGAAGCTGCCGATGCCCAATCAACCTTGCTGCAAGCTTTGCAGCAACGCAAGGTGATTCAGCCGGTACTGGAAAGCATCCGGCTGCGCGAGCGCGAACTGCGCGGAGGCAATTGACGTCAGTGCGCCGTGGCGCCAGTGGCTGGTGCCGGCCCTGGCGTCACGGCGCTGTCTTGCGGCAGGCGCGCCACGCGCAGCGTCGGCGCGTCCTTGTCGCGCGCATCGAGGGTGAACGCGTAGCGGCCTGCGCGCTCCACCTTGAGCCGCAGGCGCTTGCCCTGTTTTGCCAGTGGCACGGCCACCCCGTCCTGGGCCTGCTGTTCCGGCGCCGGCGCGCCAAGGTCGATCGCCGTCAGGCCGCGGGTACCCACCTTGAACGAATGTGAGCCCCTAGCCAGTGCCATTTCGGCCGTATAGATGCCTTCTTCAACCTTGCGCAGCGGGTTGCGCGAAGCCCAATCGCTCATCGAACCGACCACGAACAGCGTTTGCAGCCAGGGGTCGGCTTTCTCTTCCGGGGTCAGTTCGGGGGCGTAGCGCAGCTCGATGCGCGCTTCGTTCGACCAATCGCTTTCGCCGATCGGCGAGCGGTAGCTGAAATCGCTGGTCTCGATCCTTTCGCGGCGCCCACCGTCCACGATCTCCGCGCCTTCCAATGGTCGCAGACTGCGGAAGGAGAACCTGACCTTCTTCTTGTCGAAGCTCATGGCGCACCAGTTGCTCGTCATGGTGACCGTGTTGACGAACAATTTCATCATCAATCCCATTTCCTTCTTGGCGATGGCGATCATCACCTGGCATTCCAGGCGCAGGTCGCCCAGGCGGCGGACGTTTTCCGGCAGGCCTGGCGTGCGGATATCGGGATAGCCTTTCAGCACGCCCTTCTTGCGGTTCAGTATCAGGTCGGCATCGTCGTCGATCGCCGATTGCACGCGCGGCAGGGAGAAGGTGCCGTCCCGGGCGATGGGCACAGGGACCGGATCGCCGTTGCCGACAATGCGCAGGTAGAGCGCATCGCCGGCAGTTTGCTCCTGGCCCTCGCGTGCCGCCAGCCGGAAGCGCAGCTCCGGCACCGCCGGCGCCAGGGCGTGGTGTTCCTCGAAGGCGTCCAGGCCGGCCACCACGGCGCGGTAGGATTTCATGTCCGGGTTCTTCACGCCTTGCACCTCGACGCTGGGCGTGGTGTCCTGGGCGATTGCGCCACCGGCCGCCGATGCGAGCGCGATGGCAAAAGCATATTGTTGAATTTTCTTCATCTGGGCAGTCTAGCAAATATCTTGTGCCAATGCCGGGTGTGGCCTAAATTGGTATAAACAGTTTATTCCAATCGTGGGTGGTGAAATGCGCTATCTCCTGCTGGTATTCCTGGTAATGGCTTCGCGGGCGAATGCGCAAGTGCCCGACTCCGGCCGCTGGCAGGAGCTGCGATTCGCGACGGAAGAAGTCGGGCAGCGCGCAGAAGACCGGTATATCGAGCGGACGGTGTCGCTTGCCGCCGCCGGCCGGCTTGACCGCGACAAGGACCTGCTGTTTCGCGCGAAGCGCATCAGCGAGGGACTGGTGCATGCCGCTGTTGCACTCAGGCCCGAGGCTGCGGGATGGCCGTGGGAGGTGCACGTGACCGACGACCCGCTGGTGGAAGCCGAAAGCGAGGCAGGCGGCAAGCTGCTGCTCGGCAGCCTGTTTGTCCGGCGCCTGCGGCTGGACGACGGCGAACTGGCGATCCTGTTGGCGCATGAAATTGCGCATGCCGTTGCAGAACACGGGCGCGAGACCTTGTCGGAAGCATTGCTCGACAGCCGGCGCCACTTGCCGCTCGATGTGGTTGAAGAACGGCTCGCTTCCGACACCTCGCTGCAATTCCGGCTGTCGAAGCTCTCTGCCATCCAGGAGAGGGAGGCCGACCAGCTTGGCATGTTGCTCGCCTATCGCGCCGGCTGGCCTTGTTCCGCCATGCTGGGCTTTTACAGCAAGCTCGCCGCCGATGCCGCCGCCCCAGCCCTGCTTGCCAGCCACCCCAGCGGCGCCACCCGCCTCAGCCTCGCCAAAGCCATGTCGCGCTTACTGGGCGACTAACGCTGCGGCGCGCGCCATTTCCGCGTAGCCGGCGTCGCCAGGATGCAGGTGGTCGCCGGAATCGTACTCGGGGCGCAGGCGCGAAGGGTGTGCCGGGTCGCGCAGCAGCCGGTCGAAATCGATGGTGGCGTCGAACTCGCCGCTTTGCCGGATCCATTCATTCACCTCGCGGCGTACCAGGTCTTTGGCCGGCGAGTAATGGCCGGAGTAGGGCGTGCCTTGCAGGGCACCCTCGAAGGGCAGCAGGGTGCCGCCAATGATGCGGACCTGCCTCGCGCGCGCTGCGGCGATCAGCTTGCGGTAGCCGGCGATCATGGCGCCGGCCGTGGCGGGCGTCTCGTTCGGGGCGAAGGCGCTGCCGGGCCAGCCGATGTCGTTGATGCCAAGCAGGACGATCACCGTGTCGACGCCCGGCTGCGACAGCACATCCTGTTCAAAGCGCGCCGCCGCCTTTTCTCCCATGCCGTCCGACAGCAGCCGTGCACCTGAGATGCCGGCATTGACGATGGCGACACCGTCGCTGCGGGCGGCCAACTGGTCGGGCCAGCGCAGGTTGCGGTCGGGCGTGGAGCCGTTACCGTCGGTGATCGAATCGCCGAAAGCCACAACGGTGCGGCGTGCGGGACCGGCGACCTGCACGGCGCTCAGGAAACTGCGGCCTGTCAGCGCTTGCGCGTGTGGCAGCGCGGCGGCGGCGGCCAGGTTGCCGGGTGCTGCAAAGGCCGTCTGCTGGGCGCCCCAATGGAAGGTCGTGAGCGAAGAACGCTGTGGCAGCCAGGTCGAAACCGACAGGCGCTGGCGGGCCGCTACCGGCAGCGCGGCGGCGTCGCTGGTGGCGGATTGCCCCGGCGCGATGGTTATGCCGCGCCGGCCGCCAAAGGTCAGCTGCACACCTGCGCCATCCTGCTGCGACGACGAGGCACGCGATGGTTCGTCGCGGGTGGGGGCCAGGCGCGCTTCGCCGATCACGAGCGGCGCGCTGCCATAGCGGTTGGAATAGGTGACGCGCACCTGTTCGCCGCCGACGCTGGTGCGCACGACTTCGCGCACGGTCTGGGCTTCGAATGCCGGCGGCATCATGGTGGGCAGTGCGAATTCGCTGCCCCAGGCGGGCATGGGAGCGGCGTACCAGGTGGTGTGCCACTCGGCGGCGTGGACGGCGGTGGCGGCCAGCAAGGCTGCCAGGGATAAGGCGAGGCGTTTCATGAGGATGCTCCAGGTGGGTTCAGGTGGAGTCATCGTCGGTTATTCTTTGTCTGACTGGTAGCTGGCAAAATGAACTATAGTTAAGTCCAAAATGGAATGACTATGGATACCTTACGCTCCCTCCAATGCTTCGTGCGCGCCGTCGAACTGGGCAGCCTGTCGGCAGTCGCGCGCGAACAGCACACCACGCAGTCGAACATCAGCAAGATCGTTGCGGCGCTGGAGGACGACCTTGGCGTGCGCCTGCTCGAACGCAGTACCGCCAGCCTGTCGCCCACCATGCCCGGCCGCCGTTTCTACGAACGCGCCCGCGGCGTACTTGAGGAATATGCCGACGCGGTGGCCGACGTGCGCGGCGAAACAGCCGCCGCCAGCGGTCTGCTGCGGCTCAACGCACCGGTGGCCCTGGGCCAGTTCTGCCTCAACGGCCATGTGCAGGACTTCCTGCAGCAATACCCGGGCATCGAAGTGGAGCTGATCCTGAACGACCGCATGGCGGACCTGGTGGAGGAGGGCGTCGATATCGCGGTGCGCCTTGGCAGCGACTTGCCGCCGCAGGTGATCGCGCGCCGCGTTGGCGAGTCGCCGCGTTTGCTGGTCGCTGCGCCGTCTTACCTGAAAGAGCGCGGCACGCCGCAAGTGCCCGCGCAACTGTCCGAACACGAGTACATCCGTTTCGCATGGCTAAGCAGCGGCGACAAACTCGAACTGTCGGATGGGGAGCGCAGCGTGACAGTCGCTACGCATGGCCGTTATCGCGTTAACAACGCGCTGGCCATCCGCGACACGCTGGCCGCGGGCGGCGGCATCGGCCTGTGCCCGGAATGGCTGGTGCACGACCTGCTGGCCCAGCGCAGGCTGCGCCGCGTGCTGCCCGGCTGGCAGGGGCCCGGGCAGGAACTGAACCTGCTCTACCCCAGCCGCCGCTATTTGCCGCACCGCGTGCGGCTCATGCTCGATTTCCTGCAGCAGCGCTTGGCCGCGCAGGCGGGCTTTTAGCCGCGTTTGCGGTCGTGGTGCCACAGCACGTCGCTGCCGCCGGCAAAGCGGTTCAGCACGCGCGCCAGCACGAACATCAGGTCCGACAGGCGGTTTACGTACTGGCGCGGGAAGTCGTGAATGGTTTCCGTCTTGCCCAGGGTGACAATGGCGCGCTCGGCGCGGCGGCAGACGGTGCGGCAGACATGCGCCACCGCCGCGGCGCGCGACCCGGCCGGCAGGATGAATTCCGTCAGCGCCGGCAGCGTGGCGTTGTACTTGGCCAGCAGCGCGTCCAGGCGCTCGACGTGTTCTTCCTTGATCATCTGGTAGCCGGGAATGCACAGCTCCCCGCCCAGGTCGAACAGGTCGTGCTGGATCGAGACCAGTTCCTCGCGCATCTCGTCCGGCAGCGGCTCGGCCAGCAGCACGCCAAGGTTGGAGTTCAGTTCATCCACTTCGCCAATGGCCTGGATGCGCACATTGTCCTTGTCCACGCGCGAGCCGTCGCCCAGGCCGGTGGTGCCTTTGTCGCCGGTGCGGGTGGCGATTTTCGAGAGTCGATTGCCCATTGCAGCCTCAATTTGTCGATAACGGTGGCAGGATACGACAAATTACCATTGCTTGGGAGGGGATTTCCGCGTGGTTGCAGGATTTGAACTTACAATGGATCAATGAATAACAGCACAGCCTTCGTTGCCGCCCTGCGCGCGGCCTTACCGCCGTCCAGCGTGCTGTCCGAACAGGAGGATACCCGTCCCTACGAATGCGACGGCCTGTCTGCCTATCGCCAGCTTCCGCTGGCCGTTGCCTTGCCGGCCGACGAAGCGCAGGTATTGGCGGTGCTGAAGATCTGCCGCGAATTCAAGGTACCGATCGTGCCGCGCGGCGCCGGCACCGGCCTGTCCGGCGGCGCCATGCCGATCGCGCAGGGGCTGGTGCTGTCCACCGCGCGCATGAACCGGATCGTACGCGTGGACGCCAATGCGCGCACGGCAGTGGTGCAGCCGGGCGTGCGCAACCTCGCCATTTCCGAGGCGGCGCAGCCATACGGCCTGTATTACGCGCCTGATCCCTCGTCGCAGATTGCCTGCACCATCGGCGGCAATGTGGCGGAAAATTCCGGCGGCGTACACTGCCTGAAATACGGCCTGACCGTGCACAACGTGCTGCGCGTGCGCGTGGCCACCATCGAGGGCGACATGGTGGAGCTGGGCAGCGAAGCGCTGGATGCGCCGGGGCTGGATCTGCTGGCTGCCTTCATCGGTTCGGAAGGCATGCTGGGCATTGTCACCGAGGTCACCGTCAGGCTGGTGCCAAGGCCCGCCAGCGCGCGTGTCATCATGGCATCGTTCAATGAAGTTGCTGCAAGCTGCAGCGCCGTGGCGGACGTGATCGCGGCCGGCATCATCCCGGCCGGGCTGGAGATGATGGACCGTACCTCCTCGCGCATGGTGGAACCCTTTGTGCGTGCCGGTTACGATACCGATGCGGCTGCGATCCTGCTGTGCGAAGCCGATGGCACGGTCGACGAAGTCGAGGAGGAAATCGCCCGCATGACGGCCGTGCTGAAGACGGCCGGCGCCAGTGCGGTACTGGTATCGGCGAGCGAGGCGGAACGCCTGAAATTCTGGTCGGGGCGCAAGAACGCCTTCCCGGCCGCGGGCCGCATTTCCCCCGACTACTACTGCATGGATGGCACCATTCCGCGCAAGCAGCTGGCGCGCGTGCTGCTGGGCATCGGTCAGATGGAAGCAAAGTACGGACTGCGTTGCGCCAACGTGTTCCATGCCGGCGACGGCAACCTGCATCCGCTGATCCTGTTCGACGCCAACCAGCCAGACGAACTGCAGCGTGCGGAAGCCTTCGGCGCCGAGATCCTCGCTTTGTGCGTGGAGGTGGGCGGCACCATCACCGGCGAGCATGGCGTGGGCATCGAGAAGATCGACTCCATGTGCGCCCAGTTCAGCGATGCCGAACTGGCGGCCTTCCTTGCGGTGAAACACGCTTTCGATCCCTTGTCGCTGCTGAACCCGAACAAGGCCATTCCCACCCTGAACCGCTGCGCGGAGTTCGGCAAGATGCATGTGCGTGCGGGGCGCTTGCCGCACGCCGGATTGCCGAGGTTCTGACATGGATGCGATCCTCGAACAGTTTTGCGCCCGCATCCAGGCCGCCAGTGCCGGCGGCATGCGGTTGCTGTTGCGCGGTGGCGGCACCAAGGACTGGTACGGACAGAACGTGGTGGGCGATGTCTTCGATACGCGCGCCTATGCTGGCGTAGTCGCATATGAACCGAGCGAGCTGGTGATCACGGCGCGCTGCGGCACGCCACTGGCGGAGATCGAGGCCCTGCTGGCCCAAAATGGCCAAATGCTGGCGTTCGAGCCACCCCGTTTTGGCGCCGCTTCGACCATTGGCGGCGTGGTGGCCAGCGGCCTGTCGGGACCGCGCCGTGCGACGGCGGGGGCGCTGCGCGATTTTGTACTGGGCGCGCAACTGATGGATGGCCGCGGCGAGTTGCTGTCCTTCGGCGGCCAGGTGATGAAGAACGTGGCAGGCTATGACGTATCGCGGCTGCTGGCAGGTTCGCTGGGGACGCTGGGGCTGATTACGCAGGTATCGCTGAAAGTGCTGCCGGTGCCTTTCTGCGAGGCGACTGTCCGCTTCGAGGTGGATCAGGCCAGGGCGCTGCGCATGATGAACGAATGGGCGGGGCGCCCGCTGCCGGTGTCGGCGACGTGCTGGCACGCTGGCCTGCTGACTGTGCGCTTGTCAGGGGCGCAGGCGGCGGTCAGGACGGCGCAATCGGGCATGGGAGGCGATGCGTTGGCTGAGGGCGAGGTATTCTGGACCGCCCTGCGCGACCAGCGGGGCGACTTCTTCGCAGGCGCGGAAGCGGGAGCGGCGGAACTGTGGCGTCTTTCGGTGCCGGGTACTGCCAGCGCGCTGGTCATGCGCGGCGAGCAGATGATCGAGTGGGGCGGCGCACAGCGCTGGCTGCGCACCGACCACGGCGTGGCTGACGACATCCGGCGCGCCGCGGCGGCGGCGGATGGCCACGCCACGCGCTACCGGGTGGAGAGCGAAGAGCTTGGCGCGGGAGTGGGGGCTTTCCATCCTTTGGCGCCGGCCATCGCACGTATTCATGACCGCTTGAAGGCCGCCTTCGACCCGGCGGGCATTTTCAACCGCGGCCGCATGTACTGATATGCAAACGAACCTGGCCGATTTCATCAAGGGCACGCCGGAAGGCGATGAGGCGGAAGCGATCCTGCGCGCCTGCGTGCATTGTGGCTTCTGCACGGCCACCTGCCCCACCTACCAGCTGCTGGGCGACGAGCTGGATGGACCGCGCGGCCGTATCTACCTGATCAAGCAGGTGCTGGAGGGCGCGCCGGTATCGGCCAGTACCCAGCTTCACCTGGACCGCTGCCTGACCTGCCGCAACTGCGAAAGCACCTGCCCCTCGGGCGTCCAATATGGCCGCCTGGCCGATATTGGCCGCAAGGTCGTGGAACAGCGCGTGCCGCGCAAGCTGCCCGAGCGCATCAAGCGCTATGTGCTGAAGGAGGTTTTGCCGCGCCGCTGGCTGTTCGAACCGGCCCTGCGTGCAGGCCAGTTGCTCAAGCCTTGGCTCAGCAAGCCATTGCAGGACAAGCTGCCGCAGCGCAGGCTGGCCACGGCCTGGCCGACGCGCGGGCATGCGCGCAAGATGCTGGTGCTGGAAGGCTGCGTGCAGCCGGGCATGGCGCCCAACATCAACGCAGCCACCGCGCGCGTACTCGATACGTTGGGCGTGCAGCTGGTGGCGGCGCCCGGCGCCGGCTGCTGCGGCGCGCTGCGCTTTCACCTGAACGCCCAGGAGGCGGCGCTTGCAGACATGCGCCGCAATATCGATGCGTGGTGGCCCTTGGTGGCGCAAAGGCAGGTGGAGGCGATCGTGATGACCGCTTCCGGCTGCGGCGTAACGGTCAAGGACTACGGCCACCTGCTGGCGCACGACATCGCCTATGCGGCGAAGGCGGCGCGCATCTCCGGCATGACGCGCGATCTCAGTGAGATCATACCGGAGTTCGAAGCGGAGCTGGTGCGCCAGGCAGGCGCGCGCCAGGCCGGCGGCGAGGCCGGGGCCGGCACGGCAGTCGCATGGCACCCTCCTTGCACGTTGCAGCACGGCCAGCAAATTCGTGGCAAGGTCGAGGGATTGCTGCGTGCGATCGGCGTGCATGTGAAAATGTGCCGCGACGCGCACCTGTGCTGCGGTTCAGCGGGAACCTACTCGCTGCTGCAGCCGGAACTGTCACAGCAACTGCGCGACCGCAAGCTGGCCAGCCTGGCCGAGACCGGCGCCGAACGGATCGTCTCTGCCAACATCGGCTGTATCGGCCACCTGCAGTCCGGCACCCCCACCCCGGTTGAACACTGGATCGAACTGCTCGACCGCGCCTTGCACGGCTAGCTTCAACGCTCCGCCCACTTGTCCATGATGCGCGTCACCTCGGGCAACTGGCCGAGGAACAGGTCCACCAGGCGCGGCTCGAAATGCCGGCCGCGCTGGTCCCGCATCCAGGCGCAGGCATCTTCCAGCTTCCACGCTGCCTTATAGGGACGCACGGAGGTCAGCGCATCGAATACGTCGGCTACCGCGACGATGCGGCCCGCCAGCGGGATGTCTTCGCCAGCCAGGCGGTTGGGATAGCCGGTGCCGTCCCACTTTTCATGATGGGACAGCGCGACGTCGTGCGCCATGGCCAGCATGCCGCTTTCATGGTGGCCGATGATGTGGGCGCCGATGCCGGGGTGGGTTTGCATGACCGCGTATTCTTCCGGCGTCAGGCGGCCCGGCTTTTGCAGGATGTTGTCGGGGATGCCGATCTTGCCGATATCGTGCATCGGCGCCGAAATGAACAGGTCGTCGGCTTCCTGCTCGTCGAATCCGGCCGCGGCGCCGAGCAGGCGCGCGTAGTGGCTCATGCGGATCACGTGCAGGCCGGTTTCGTTGTCCTTGTACTCGGCAGCCAAGCCAAGCCGCTGCACGATGGCCAGGCGGCTGGCGCGCAATTCCTCCATGCGCACCATGGACAGGTGCAGCTTGACGCGGGCCTTGACCACGGCCGGGCTCACAGGCTTGCTGATGAAGTCCACGGCACCGGCCTCGAAGCCGTCCACCTCGTCGGTCGAATCGCTCAGCGCGGTGACGAAGATCACCGGGATATTGCTGGTGGCGGCATTGGCCTTCAACACCCGGCATACGTCGTAGCCCGTCATCTCGGGCATCATCACATCCAGCAGGATCAGGTCGGGTTTCTCGTTGACGGCCAGTTCGATGGCCCGCGCGCCATCCTTGGCAAACAGCAGGCGGTACCGCTCCTGCAGGATCTGCCGCAGCAGCTGCAGGTTGGTCGATTCGTCATCGACGGCAAGCACAGTGGCTTGTCGGGTCATTGCGTTTTCCTTTGCGTGTCCAGGCAATCGTCAAGCAGCGTTTGCAATGCGTCGCGTGCGGCAGCGAAATCGAAGTCGTCCAGCGCGCGCTGCAAGTCCAGCAGGCGGTCATCGGCAACACAGCCGCGCAGGACGGCGGCCAGTTGCGCCAGTTCCTGCTGGTTGAAGCTGCCGCGCTCGAGGGAATGCAGCATGGCCTTGCCCATCGCCTGCACCCGTTCCAGGTCGAGCGGTGCGGCAGGGCCTTCGGCAGCCAAGGCGCCGGCATCGTCGGCATCGTCCTGCGCCCACACGGCAGCCAGCGCATCCGTCAAGCGCAGCACCCCCTGTTCCAGCAGCTCGGGCTGCGCCGCGCGGCCGTCCTGCGCCTGCAAGCCGGTCTCCAGCCGCCACAGTGCGTCGGCCAATTGTTCCATGCCAAGATTGGCCGCGGCGCCACGCAGCCGGTGCGCCAGGGCTGCGCAAGCTGCATGCCGGCCAGCCGCAAATGCGGACCTGAGCTCCTGCTCCGCGTTTTCGTAGTCGTGCGCAAAACGCCGCAGCGCACGCTGGTAGGCGTCACGCTGGCCGGCCCAGCGCGCCAGGCCTTTCTCGGCATTCAGCACCATGCCGCGCGCCGCAACGGCGGCCGGCGCCAGCTGCGGCGCGCCGGCGGGCATGCCCAGCACGCGCGCCAGTTCCTGTGTCAGCACGGCCACCTCCACCGGCTTAGTGGTGAAACCGTCCATGCCTGCCTCGCGCGTGGCGTCGCGGTCGCGTTCCAGCACGCTGGCCGTCATGGCGATGACCGGGGTGCGCTTGCGGCCGCTGGCCGCTTCGTCGGCGCGGATGCGGCGCGTGGCTTCCAGGCCGTCCATGCCGGGCATCTGGACGTCCATGAGGATGGCGTCGAACTGCGCCTCCGAGGCCAGCTGCGCTGCCATGGCGCCGTCGCTGGCGCCGGTGACCGTGTGGCCAAGCTTTGCCAGCAGCAGCATCAGCACTTCCAGGTTCTGCGGCACGTCGTCGGCAGCCAGGATATGCATCGGCGGCAGCAAGATTGGCGCTACGGCGCTGCGCACCGCCTCGTCGCGCGCCGCCAGCAGGGGCAGCATGAGGTGGAAGGTGCTGCCTCGTCCTGGGGTGCTCTCGGCCCACAGGCGGCCGCCCATCAGCTCCACCAGCTGCTTGCAGATGGTGGTGCCCAGCCCGGTGCCGCCAAAGCGGCGGTTCATCGAGGCGTCGGCCTGCACGAAGGGCTCGAAGATGGCCGGCATGCGGTCGGGCGCGATGCCGATGCCAGTGTCGCTGATGGCGAAATGCAGCAGGCGCCGCTCGCCTTCGCGCGCGGCATTTACTGCCAGCGACACGCCGCCCTGGCTGGTGAACTTGATCGCGTTGTCCAGCAGATTGGTCAGCACCTGCCGCACGCGCAGTTCGTCGCCGTGGATCCAGTTCGGCAGGGCGGGGTCGTAGTGCAGCGACATCGACAGGCCCTTGGCCTTGGCAGCGTTGCCCATGGTGGAAGACAGTTCGTCCGCCAATGCCAGCAGGCTGAAATCGTGCAGCTCAAGTTCCACCGCGCCCTTATCCAGCTTGGCCGTATCGAGGATGGCATTCAACAGGCGCAGCAGCGAACGGCCGGCATTGCGCACCGTGTCGAGGTGGCGCCGCTGCACCGCGGTCAGTTCGCCGTGCAGCAGCACGTCGGTGAAGCCGAGGATGGAATTCATCGGCGTGCGGATTTCATGGCTCATATTGGCCAGGAAGGCGGCGCGCGCGGCGGCGGCCTGCTCGGCGCGCTCCTTGGCAATGCGCAGGTCCTGTTCCATCAAGCGCCGGTTGCTGATGTCGAGCACCACGCCGTCCAGCAGTTCGACCTCGCCGCTCGGGCCGAGCACCACGTTGCCGTTGCCCCAGAACCAGTGGACGCTGCCGTCGCGGTGGATGATGCGGTATTCCAGCGTGAAGGCGCGGCGCTGTTCGACCGCGCTGCGCGCGCCCTGCAGCACGCCCGGCAGGTCGTCCGGGTGCACCAGCTCGCCGAACAGGCGCTTGGGCGGATCGCCCAGGAAGTCGGATGGCGGATAGCCGGTCATCGCTTCGATGGCGTCGCTGACAAATACCAGCGGCCAGCCCGGTGCGTTGCGGCAGCGGAAAGTAATGCCCGGAATATTGGTGACCAGCGAGCGCAATTGTTCTTCGCTGGCACGCAGCGCCTGTTCCAGGTCGCTGACGTGGTGGAACAGGGCGCGGTAGCGCAGCATGCCGTTGGCGAACACCACCAGCGCCGTCAGCAGCGCCGTGGTCAGGGTCACTGCGAGCGCCAGGAAGCCGGCGTTGGCGATGCCGCTTGCCGGGTCGAGCGGAACGCGGCCGACGAAGCGCGCGGCCGCCATGCCGGTATAGTGCATGCCGGAGATGGCGCAGCCCATGATCAGGCCCGCCAGCGCGGTCGTGCCGCTTTGTCCCAGGCGCCGGCGCACACCCTGCAGGCCCTGCAAGCCAAAGCGCACCCACAGCGCCAGGGTGGCCAGCGCGACGGCGACCACGATGGACAGGGCGAACATCCACGGGTCATAGCGCAGTTGCAGCGCCGAGCGCATGGCTGCCATCCCCGTGTAGTGCATGGCGCCGATGCCGGCGCCGACCAGGACGCCGCCCACCAGCAGGCTGCGCAGGCCGATACGATGGCGGCTGAGCAGCGACAGGGCGACGGTGGAGGCGGCGATGCTGGGCAGCATCGACAGCAGGGTGATGGAAGGATCGTAGGAGACCGGCGTGCACAGGTTAAAGGCCAGCATGCCGATGAAGTGCATGGCCCACACGCCGCTGCCGAGGGCCAGGCTGCCGGTCACCAGCGCGGCCAGGCGCAGCATGCGCTTGCTGCTGCGCGCCGCCTGGCCGGCCATCTGCAAGCCCATGGCGGACGAAAAACTCGCCACCAGCAGCGACAGGATGACCAGCGAGGGGGCGTAAATCCCGTCAGTGAGTAGCGCCGGGTCAGCAGGCGGGGAAAATAGCTGGATCAAGAAGTGCTTGATCTCGCCCATGACGGCGCGCCCTCCTTATTGCGCTAACAGCTTCCTGATCTGGTCTGCCAGGTCGGCAGGCTTGGTGGCCGGCGCATAGCGGTCGTGGACGCTGCCGTCCTTGCGTACCAGGAACTTGGTGAAGTTCCACTTGATGCTTTCCGTGCCGAGGATGCCCGGCGCGTTCTTTTTCAGGTGCTGGTACAGCGGGTGGGCGTTGTCGCCGTTGACCTCGATCCTGGCGAACAGCGGGAAGGTGACGCCAAAATTCCTTTCGCAGAAGGCGCCGATCTCGTCGGCGTTGCCGGGCTCCTGCTGGCCGAACTGGTTGCAGGGGAAGCCCAGCACCTCGAAGGACTGGCCGGCGAACTGCTTGTGCAGTTCTTCCAGCCCCTGGTACTGCGGCGTGAAGCTGCATTTGCTGGCGGTGTTCACGATCAGCAGCACCTTGCCCTGGTACTGCTTCAGGTCCACGTGCTGGCCTGACAGGCTGTCGGCGCTGAAGTCGTAAACAGAGGTCATCAGATGATCCCCAGGTGCTCGGTGCCGGCTGCCAGGTCGCGGTTTTTCGCTTCCTTCGATTCCAGCTTGATGGCCAGGCGCAGGTCGTTGACCGAGTCGGCGTTGCGCAGCGCATCTTCGTAGGTGATCTGGCCGGCTTCGTACAGGTCGAATAGGGCCTGGTCGAAAGTCTGCATGCCCAGCTCGCGCGAGCGCTTCATCAGTTCCTTGATTTCGTGCACCTGACCCTTGAAGATCAGGTCGGCGATCAGCGGGGAGTTCAGCATGATCTCCACCGCCACGGCACGGCCCTTGGCGTCTTTTTTCGGGATCAGGCGCTGCGAAATCATGCCCTTCAGGTTGAGCGACAAGTCCATCAGCAGCTGCTGGCGGCGCTCTTCCGGGAAGAAGTTGATGATACGGTCCAGCGCCTGGTTGGAGCTGTTGGCGTGCAGGGTGGCCAGCGCCAGGTGGCCGGTTTCGGCGAAGGCGATGGCGTGGTCCATGGTCTGGCGGTCGCGGATCTCGCCGATCTGGATCACGTCCGGCGCCTGGCGCAGGGTGTTCTTCAGCGCCACTTCCCAGTCCTCGGTATCGACGCCCACTTCGCGCTGCGTGATGATGCAGTTGCGGTGCGGGTGCACGAATTCCACCGGGTCTTCGATGGTGATGATGTGGCCGTAGCTGTTGGCATTGCGGTGGCCCACCATGGCCGCCAGCGTGGTCGATTTACCGGAACCGGTCGCGCCGACCATGATCACCAGGCCGCGCTTGGACATGATCACATCCTTCAGCACCGGCGGCAGGCCCAGTTCGTCGAACTCCGGGATCGAGCTGTTGATGGTACGCAGCACCATGCCCACGGAGCTCATTTGCACGAAGGCCGAGACACGGAAGCGGCCCAGGTCGCCCGGGCTGATCGCGAAGTTGGCTTCCTTGGTCTGCTCGAAGGAAGCGGTTTGCTTGTCGTTCATGATCGAGCGGGCCAGGTCGGCCGTGTGGGCCGGTGTCAGCGCCTGCGCCGACACGGGCGTCATCTTGCCGTCGATCTTGATGGCCGGCGGGAAGCCGGCGGTGATGAATAAGTCGGAGCCCTTCTTGCTGACCATCAGGCGCAGCAAGTCGAACATGAATTTTGAAGCCTGGTCGCGTTCCATGATTAGCCTGGGAAGTTTTCTGGGATCTTGGCCGCTGCGCGCGCCGCGGCCGGGGAGATCATATTGCGACGGATCAGGTCCGTCAGGTTCTGGTCCAGCGTCTGCATGCCGACGCTGTTGCCGGTCTGGATCGAGGAATACATCTGTGCGATCTTGGCTTCGCGGATCAGGTTGCGGATTGCCGGGGTACCAATCATGATCTCGTGCGCGGCGACACGGCCCGAACCGTCCTTGGTTTTGAGCAGGGTCTGGGAAATGACGGCCTGCAGCGATTCGGACAGCATGGCGCGCACCATTTCCTTTTCTTCCGCCGGGAACACGTCGATGATACGGTCGATGGTTTTCGCGGCCGAGGAGGTGTGCAGGGTGCCGAACACCAGGTGGCCGGTTTCCGCCGCCGACAGCGCCAGGCGGATGGTTTCCAGGTCGCGCAATTCGCCCACCAGGATGGCGTCCGGGTCTTCCCGCAGCGCCGAGCGCAGCGCGTTGTTGAACGACAGCGTGTGCGGGCCCACTTCGCGCTGGTTGATCAGGCACTTCTTCGATTCGTGCACGAATTCGATCGGGTCCTCGATGGTCAGGATGTGGCCGTACTCGTTTTCGTTGAGGTGGTTGATCATCGCTGCCAGCGTGGTCGACTTGCCGGAGCCGGTCGGGCCGGTCACCAGCACCAGGCCGCGCGGCTTCAGTGCGAAGTCGGCGAAGATCTTCGGCGCATTCAACTCTTCCAGCGAGAGAATCTTGGAAGGAATGGTACGCAGCACGGCTGCGGCGCCGCGCTCCTGGTTGTAGGCGTTGACGCGGAAACGCGCCAGGCCAGGAATGGCGAACGAGAAGTCGCATTCCAGCATCTCTTCATATGCCTTGCGCTGGCCATCGTTCATGATGTCATAGATCATGCCGTGCACGTCCTTGTGCTCCAGCGGCGGCAGGTTGATGCGGCGCACGTCGCCGTGCACGCGGATCATCGGCGGCAAGCCTGCTGACAGGTGCAAGTCGGATGCCTTGTTTTTAACGGAGAATGCGAGAAGTTCGGAAATGTCCATTTATAATCCCTGTGCTTTTTCAATAGCCAAAAAGCTTGGCCCTGTCTCATTCGATTATGTCCACAATAGCCCACAACTTGCAAGTTGTTACTGAAGCAATTAACGTTGCCGCACGCGAAGCGCGGCGCGCGCCCAACGAAGTGCAGCTGCTGGCCGTTTCCAAGACCTTCCCGGCACAGGCAGTTTTCCAGGCGGTGCTGGCGGGGCAGCGTGCTTTCGGTGAAAACTATGTGCAGGAAGGTGTGGACAAGATCCACCAGCTGGCCAGAATGCGCGGCTGCACGCCGTTGGAGTGGCATTTCATAGGACCAATCCAGAGCAATAAGACGCGTCTTATAGCCGAAAACTTCGATTGGGTGCACACGATTGAACGCGAAAAGATCGCCCAGCGCCTGAGCGAGCAGCGGCCGGCAGGCCTGCACCCCATGCAGGTGTGCATCCAGGTCAATACCAGCGGGGAGGCCAGCAAAAGCGGCGTGCTGCCCGCCGACGCGGCAGCGCTGGCCCGTACCGTGGCCGCATTGCCGCGTCTTGTCTTGCGCGGCCTGATGGCCATCCCCGAGCCGGAAGACGATTTCGACAGGCAGTGCGCGGCTTTCCGCGTGCTGCGTGAACTCTACGATCAACTGCGCGCCGAAGGCATGGCGCTCGACACGCTGTCGATGGGCATGTCGGCCGACATGCGCGCTGCCATCCATGAAGGGGCGACCATTGTGCGCGTCGGCAGCGCCATTTTTGGCGCCCGCGACTACAACAAAGGATAAGGTGATGAAGATTGCATTTATCGGCGGCGGGAATATGGCCGCTGCGCTGATCGCCGGCCTGGCCGGCAAGCTGACGCCTGGGGCGAATATCCACGTGGTGGACCCGAACCCGGCCTCGCTCGAGAAGCTGCGCCAGGAATACGGCGTGAGCGTGGCGGACTCGGCGGGCGAGCCGGTGGCGGCAGCCGAAGTGCTGGTGCTGGCGGTCAAACCGCAAGTGATGCATGAAGTGACACAGCAATTGCTGCCGCTGCTGCAGGCGGCGCAGGCGGCCGGCCGTTCGCCGCTGGTGCTGTCGATCGCGGCCGGCATCCGTGCTGCCGACCTGTCGCGCTGGCTGGGCGGCTACCAGGCCATCGTGCGTACCATGCCGAATACCCCGGCCCTGATCGGCATGGGTGTGACCGGCATGGTGGCGTCTTCCGGCGTCAGCGCCCAGCAGCGCGACGCGGCCGACCAGATCCTGCGCGCCGTCGGCAGCACCGTATGGCTGGACGATGAAGCGAGCATCGATGCGGTGACGGCCGTTTCCGGTAGCGGGCCGGCTTATGTGTTTTACTTTATCGAAGCAATGCAGCAGGCGGCCGAGGAACTGGGACTGACTGCGCAACAAGGCAAGGAGCTGGCCCTGGCCACCTTCAGCGGCGCGGCCCAGTTGGCGCTGCAGTCGCCTGACCCGGTGCCGGTGCTGCGCGAAAAAGTGACGTCGAAGGGCGGCACCACCTACGCTGCGCTGGCCAGCATGGAAGCGGGCGGCGTCAAGGCTGCCATCATTACTGCCGTCAAGGCCGCCGCCGCGCGCGGCAAGGAGCTGGGCGAGCAGCTCGGCGCAGCCGGCTAAGGGGCGTCAGGCCGGCGCCAGGCTGGCTTTGGCGGCAGTTTGGGCCAGGCTGGCCAGCAGTGCCGCCAGTTCGCTTTCCACCTCGGCGAGCAGCGGCGGGATGCGCTCGATCTTGCCGCCATCGGCCAGCATTTCGACCAGGCCGCACAGGGCGCTCAGTTCGCGCGCACCGAACAGGCCGGCGCTGCCTTGCAGGCTGTGCGCGTTCAGGCTGATGGCCGCCATATCGGCACACTGGATGCCTTGCCGGATGGCGGCCAGCTGGCGTGGCCCTTCCTGCATGAAGGCGGCGCAGGCGGCTGGGCTCAAGGCGCGGGCGGGGACAGGCGCGGCGCTGGCGCCGGCGGTGCCGAACATGGCGTCAAGCTCGGCCTGGCGCGGCGCGTGCAGCAGCAAGCCGGCATGGCGGCCGATCTCGGCGTGCAGGTTCGCTTCGTCGATCGGCTTGGGCAGGAAGCCATTGGCGCCGGCTTCCATGAAGCGCTCGCGTTCTTCGGCTGCCGCATTGGCGGTCAGCGCGATCACCGGTATCGACGGCTGGCGCACGCCGGCCGCACCGGCGCGCAGCAGGCGCAGGGCGGCAATGCCGTCCATGCGCGGCATGCGGCTATCCATGATCACCAGGTCGAAGTCGCGCTCCGCCAGGCGCGCCAGTGCGGCGGCGCCATCTTCCGCGATGGTGACGGCGTGACCCATTTCGCCCAGCAGTTCGCGCAGGATGATCTGGTTGGTGCTGCCGTCTTCCGCACACAGGACCTGCAGGCGCGCCGCATGCGGCGCGCGCGTTTCCAGCACCCGCTCGGCTGCCGGCTGGCCCGCTTGAAGCGGCAGGCGCACTTCGAACACGCTGCCGGTGCCGCGTTCGCTGCGCACCTCGATCGTGCCGCCCATGGCGTCGACGATGTTCTTGCAGATTGCCAGGCCCAGGCCGGCGCCGCCGTATTTGCGCGACGTGGCGGCATTGGCTTGTTCGAATTTGCGGAACAGGCGGGAAATAGCATCGGGCTCGATGCCGATGCCGGTATCGCTGACCGCCAGCGCGATGCCGCCGCCTTGCGCCACCCCGGCAGTCATCCGCACTTCGCCGCGCTCGGTGAACTTGACGCCATTGCCGACCAGGTTCATGACTACCTGCCGCAGCCGCACCGGATCGCCGCGCCACCAGCGCGGCAAGGCCGGGTCGATCTCGGCCACCAGCGAAATACCCTTGGTTTCGGCGCGATCGGCCAGCAGCGCCGCCACGTCGCGCAGCAGGGCAGGCAGATCGAAGTCGATGCTCTCGAACGGCATCTTGCCTGCCTCCAGGCGCGAGAAATCGAGGATGTCGTTAATAATGTGCAGCAGCACTTCGGCGTTGCCCAGGCCGATGCGCAGCTTGTTGCGCGTTTCCGCCGACAAGCTGCGGTCTTTCTTGGCCAGCTGCAGCATGCCGATCACGCCGCCCAGCGGGGTGCGCACCTCGTGGCTGATCATGGCCAGGAATTCCGATTTCTGCTCGTTCGATTCCTCGGCCGCCTTGCGCGCGGCCGTCGATTCGCGCAGCTCCAGGTCGCGTGCCTGAAGGGCGGTAACCTGCTGCTCCAGCGCTTGCTGTACCGTGCGCTGGCGCGCCAGTGCCCCGTCCAGGCCATGCAGCAGGTAGGCGCAGGACACCACCAGCACTGCTGCCACCAGGGTGAAATTGAGCGATACCAGCGACCAGTGCATCAGCATGCTGACAAAAACATTGCTCAAGCCCGGATCGATGCCGCCAAAGTAGCCCACCACGAACAGGGTGGCGCTGCACCAGAGCAGGGCGGCCATGGCGGGCCGCATGCCGAGCAGCACGGTGCACAGGATCGGCACGGCGAGCAGGTAGGGCTGGACCAGCGGGCCCACCGAGAACAGCTGGACGACTGCCAGCAGGTAGCTGATGGCCAGGAATGCCAGGGCGCGGAAACGGAAAGAGGGGGAGCGGCAGAAATACAGGGCGCCGACGCACAGCAGGGCGACGATATCGCTCACGATCAGCGGCCAATGGTTCATCTTCATGCTGCCGACGACACTGGGCACTGCTACCAGCAGGCCAAGGAAGAAGGCTACGGCGCACAAGCCGTTCAGCAGGTTGTCGCGCCACGACTGCAGGCATTCGGCCTGTTCGTTCAGGCCGTCGAGCCGCCGCGAGATGAAATCCCCCGGCCCGTCGTACTGCGCGGGCCGGTCCGGGTTGGCGGGAGAACTCTTGGCGGGGACGAACATTGCAACATAAAAGTTTTAGATAAGGGGTTGATTTTACTATAACCGTCACATGTTCAAGCGAAGTTCGACCCCGACCTGGCGCGGCGAATTGACCATCGCATAGGGCGTACCCAGCAAGCCTGTGGTCATATTGCCAATACTGGTCACGTAGCGCTTGTCGAAAAGGTTGTTGGCATACAACGCCACCGCCCATTGGTGGCTGGCCGCTTCATAGCCGGCGCGGAAGTCGGTGCGCTGGGTGGCGCCGCCCACGCGAAAGCGCGGCGTGGTGAGGCAGGCACCCTGCAGCGCATCGGCATTGCAGCGGGTGGCGCCGGTGTAGGCGTGCTGCAGCGTGAAGTTCAGGTCGCCGCCCGCCACATTGCGCACCCAGTAATCGGCGCCGAGCGCGGTGGTCCACTTCGGCGTGCCGACCGGCTGGCCATCGAGCCGGATGCCGTCGCTGGTGGTGAAGGTCTTGTAGGTCTGGTCGATATAGGCGGTGCTCATGTTCAGACGCAGGTCGCGCACCGGCTGCCAGCGCATCTCGAAGTCCAGGCCGTGGGCTTCCTGGTCGCTGCTGGTGACCTGGTAGGTCGGAATGGCCGAGCCGTTGTTCACCAGGGCCAGCGATTGCAGGTTGCTGAACTTGTATTTGTACAGCGAGGCGTTCACCAGCAGCTTGTACTGGCGGTAGTAGTTCTTCATCCCGATTTCGGCATTCCACACCTTTTCCGGTTCGTAGGTGGCGTTCACCTGCAGCGCGTTGAAGCCGCCCGCCTGGTAGCCCTTGGCGAGCGAGCCGTAGACCATCATGTCGTCATTGAGCTTGTAGTCGAGCACTGCACGCGGGCTGGTGTCGTTCCACTTGTTCTTCCTGGAGAGCGGGGCCGTGCCGGCTCCGGCGCTGGTGAACTCGATGTTCTGGGTCATCGCGCCCAGCGCCATCATCAATTGTTCCGGCGTGAGGGCGCCCATGGCGACCAGTGCGTCGAAGAAGCCGAGGTTTTGCAGGCGGTCGATGCCCTGGTCCAGGCCAGCTGCGGTGCGCGGCGGGCTGTACCAGCTAAAGCGCTTGTCGTCGCGCGTGTAGCGCACGCCGGTGGTCAGGTTCAGCTTCGGCGCCAGGTGCCAGATGACGTCGCCGTAGATTGCGCTCGCCTTGAAACGGCCTTCGACGTGCATGTTCTCCTGCCACGGGTTGCCCAGCAGGCCGGCAGGGATGTCGACGGCCGCGGCTGCCCCTTCCAGCAGGCTGAAAACGGGGAAGCTGGCGACGTTGCCGAAAATGGTGTCCAGGGTGTTGGTGTTGGTGTTGACCTGGCTGGTCTGCTTCGCCTTCTCGTGATAGAAACTCAGGCCGGTCACCCAGTCGGCCGGGCCGGTATTGCCGGACAGGCGGAACTCCTGCTGCCAGCTTCGGTTGCGTTCCGAATTTTCCGTATCGACGTAATGGGTCGGCAGCCTGGTGCCGTCGTTGTCCTGCCGGTTGCGCGAATCGAAGCGGCGGTAGCCGGTGGTGGCGTTCAAGGTGGCCCAGCCCAGTGGCACTTCGATGCGCAGCGTGCTGCCCCTGAAATCGCGCGTTTCGCCATTGTTCATGGCATCGTTATAGACCGGCGCCGTGCGCGGATCGAGATAGGTGGATGGATCGGACGGCACCACCGGCACGCCGGCCACCAGGCCGATGGCGGGACGCGCCATGTGGTCGAGTTTTTCCGCTTCCACCGCCAGCAGCACCTTGGCGCGCGCCGGGGCATCCCAGCGCAGGGTGGCGCGCACGCCGTTGTCGGTACCGTGCTGCAGCCTGGCGCCGGTAGCCGCATCTTTCAGCCAGCCGTCGCTGCCGTGGTGCACGGCGGTGATGCGCAGCGCCGTCGTGTCGCCGAGCGGGGTATTGGCCAGCAACTCCACGTTGCGTGTGTGGAAGCGGCCGTAGCGCAGGCGCGCTTCCAGTTCCTTGTCGCGGCCCGGCTCGCGCGTCACGACCGAGATGGCGCCGGCCGCGCTGTTGCGGCCGAACAGCGTGCCTTGCGGCCCTTTCAATACTTCGATGCGCTGCACGTCGTTGAAGTTCATCACTGCGCCGCCGGTCTTGCCGGCGTAGACGCCATCGATGTACATGCCGACCGGGGCATCGGTGCCGATGCCGAAATCGCCGGTGCCGATGCCGCGCAGCGACATCGAAGGCTGGGTCGGCTGCTCGGCGCTGACCGACAGGCCGGGAATATAACCGTTCATCTCGGCCAGGTTGGGAGCGGCCAGCTTGTCGATCTGGTCGGCGCCGATGATCTGCAGCGCGATCGGCACATCCTGCGCCTGCTGCGTGCGGTTCTGTGCAGTGACGACCACCACATGGGTTTCTTCCTTCGGCGCCGGATCGGCGGCCATGGCAGCGCCGTTGCAGACGAGCAGGGCGCTGGAAATGCTGGATGACAGGACTTTCTTGCGCAGCTTCATGTGGTCTCCTCGTTATTGTCAGTTGCAGCTTTCCTTCATCGATGCAATCCATTGGCGGATCAGGTCCACGCCTTCGCTGTGCGAAGTCGTGCGGCCCAGCTCCGGCATCATCACGCCCGTTTCGCTGGACTGCAGGCGGAATACGAAGATCGAATCATCGGGCTTGCCGGGATTGATGCCGAATGCGTTGCCGCCGGTGCCGGCGCCTGCCGCCACCGGCGGTTTGCACAGGCCCAGGTGCCGGTCGGCCGGCGCGCCGATTTCCAGGTGCAGGGCAGTGGTGTTGGCGGTGCCCTTGTTGTTGTGGCAGTGGGCGCAATTGATGTCGAGGTAGGCGCGGGCACGGGCATCGATCGACTGCGCCTTGTCGCGCCAGTCGACGTTGCGTGGCACATCGGCGGCGACCGGGGCCCCGCTCAGGTAGCCTGCCTGCGCCATCTTCTCCAGCTGGCCGTCCAGGTTGATGTGGCGCGCCTTCAGGCCAAGTGGCTCGAATTTCTTACTTTTCAGGTCCGCCACGTGGCAGGAGGCGCACTGGTTCACGTTTGGCACCACATAGGTGAACTTCTGGCGGCCCCGGGCCGACACCAGCTCCATCGGGACCTGGTCGCCGGTACGTTTCAGTTCGGCCTCGGTCTGCGCCTCGTTCCACACATAGGGCAGGGCGATCCAGCCGGCTTCGCGGCGCACCAGCAGGCGCGTTTCCATCAGCCGGACCTTGGCCAGGTCGAGCGTGGCGTCGGTGCCGTTGTCGTCGGTCGCCAGCACGGCCTTGCTGCGGCCATCGCGCGGGTAGTAGAAGGTCTTGCTGATGATGGTCCCGACCGGAAAGTCGAAGGCGGTGTCGGGCTGGTAGGCGGCCGACACGCCCTTCGGCATCCACACCGTGCGCAGCTTGTGGGCATAATCGCTGAACAGCGGCGTATTCAGGGTATAGGGCAGCACTTCCTTGTTCAGCACCAGGCGGCCCGCGCTGGCGGCCATCAGCCGCCATTCGCTGAGCTTTTCAGGGCGGCCTTCGGCGATGAACTTCACGGCTTCGGCAGGCGGGGCAGGGTTGCGGGCGCAGGACGCGAGAGCGAACGCGCACGCCGCCATGCCGGCCGCCCACAGCGGGCGGATAGCAGGAACGGCAAGCTTCATCAGGATTGCGAGCTGAGTTGAGGGATGGTGACCGGCGGCAGCTTGTCCAGCTGGCAGCGGTGCGGGGCCGAATCGGCTTTCGGATTCTTGTACTTGTTGGGGCCATCGGCATTTAGCACTTCGGCACCATCCTGTACGCAGATGCGCGCTTCGGCCGGCATGACGCCATTCCTGGCCAGTGCATGGTCGGCGTAGCCGTCCCATAGCACGTCGGGCAGGTGGCCGGACAGGCCGTACAGTGCCACTTTCAGCGCTTTCAAATCCAGTCCGTCGGGCGCATCGCCGCCGCCCTGGAAGCGGTTGCCGTAGACATAGATCGCCTTCGGATACGGGTCGTAATCCTTGGCCACGCCCTTTTCGGTGAAATAGCCGGTCGAGTGGTAGCTGGAAATGATGATGTTGGCGGTCCGGTTGTTGCTGATGTCGTTGTCGAAGATCTCGACCTTCGAATTCGAGTTGATCACCACGCCCGAACCGGCCGGCACGCTGGCCACTGCCGTGCCCTTGGCGGCAAAGTTGCCCAGGTTGTTTTCGGCGACCTTGTTCCTGAACACGCGCGTGCTGTGGCCCGGCTGCTGCAGGTTGGGCATATTGAACACCAGGATGCCGCCCGTATTGCCGGTGGCGACGTTGTCGTATACGTCGGCGTTGATGGTGTTCTCGATTTCGATGCCGGCCACATTGGCTTCGGCGCGCGAATTACGCACCACCACGTTGTGCGACTGGCCGACGTAGATGCCGGCGTCCGACGCGGCGATGGCCACGCAGTGTTCGATCAGCACATTCTGGGTCTTGACCGGATAGATGCCGTAGGCGCCATTGGTCACTTTGGAGCCGCCGGTCCACTGCACCTTCACGCTGCGGATCGTGATGTGGTCGCCGTCATTGATCTTCAGCCCGTCACCCTTGGAATCCTCAATGGTCAAGCCTTCGATGGTGAAGTTGTTGCCGTAGACGAGCAGGCCTTCCGGCCCGGTTATTTGCGGCTTGAAGGACAGGATGGTCTTGTCCATCCCGGCCCCGCGTATGGTCACGCCATCGGCGCGCAGCTGCAGCCCGCTGGTGAATTGGTACTTGCCGGCCGGGATCTCGATTACCGAGCCGGGCTTGGCGTCGAGCAGTTGTTCCTGGAGTTGCTTCTGGAAGGCAATGTCGGCAGCCGAAGCCGGCGCCGGCAGTGAAGGCGTCGTCTTGTAGCAGGCGGAAAGCAGGCCGCACAGCGCGAGGGCGCCGATGGCTTTATACATACATGTCTCCCATTTATTGTTGTAGGGATGCAGCAGCGCAGCCAGTATATCTGTCCATTGTTGAAATGTTATGTGCAAGATCGGCCAATTCTGCTGTTAGTATCGGCCAGGATGAGAGCGCCAGTTTCTATCGCCATTTATGTGGGGGACGACTGCTGGGGGGGCCTTGCCCTGCTGGCGCGCGAAGCGTTTGCCATTGCCGGCACCCTGCATGCGCGCAATGCCGACTTGCGGGCCGCGGAACTGTTCCGGGCGCGCCTGGTGGCGATCGGCACGGCGCCGGTGCGCTCCTTCACCGGCCCGCCATTGCAGCCGGAGGCCACGCTGGCCGACATGCCGGTGCCGCACGCCGTGATCGTGCCGCCCTACTATCTGCCGCTGGCCGCGCGCCAGCCGATCGCACCGGCGCTGCGCGCCTGGCTGCTGCAAGCCCATGCCGCCGGCGCGGTGCTGGTGGGCATGGCGGGCGGCGTGCGCATCCTGGCCGAAACCGGCCTGCTCAATGGCCGCGAGGTCACCGGCAACCTGTCCGATCAGCGCGTTTTCGCCCAGCACTATCCGGATGTGCGCTTCAGTCCTGACGTGCCCCTGGTGATCGACGGCAGCATCATCAGCGCCGGTTCGGTCAATCCCTGCCTGGACGCCTGCAGCTACCTGGTCGGCCATTTCCATGGCGACGCGGTGGCGCACAAGCTTTCGCGCTACACCAATCCGCCCAGCCAGCCGAGCGCGGGCCATCTCGCCCTGCGCAATGCCGGACTGAAACAGCATGGCGACCAGCGCATACGCCAGGCGCAGGAATACATCGAGCGTTGCTTCAAGCAGGATTTGACGGTGGAGGGCGCGGCGCAGCGTACGGCCATGAGCGTGCGCAATTTCTCGCGCCGCTTCCAGCATGCGGTGGGCATGCCGCCGCATATCTACATCGCGCGCTGCCGCGGCGAGTATGCGAAGGAATTACTGGCCCGGCCTGGCCTGTCGATGCTGCAGGTGGCGCTGCAATCGGGCTTCCGCACGGAAGCCATGCTGCGCCGCACCTTTTCCCAGCTGTTCGGCCTCACGCCGAGCGCATATCGCGCCGGTGCCGCTCAATCGCCGGCCAGGTATCTGTAGTAGATCGCCTGGAATCGGCCGCTTTCCTTCAAATGCTTCAGGCCGGCGTTGAAATCGTCGCGGATAGCCGGATCGCGGAATACGGGGCGGTAATCCATCGGGTTCAGCTTGACGAAAGGGTGCTCCGCCACCGGCCTGGGCTTGAAAGACCTGTTTAGTTTCAGCTGCAGCGTGAAGTATTTGAAGATGTTCCGGTCGCTCAGGACCACGTCGTATCGTCCGCGATCGAGCGTCAGCACCTGCAGCGCCTGGTCGTTCTGCTCGTAATAGCGGCCGGCCTTGCGCACCGCATCGAGCCACTCGGGATAGCGCCGGGACGCGCCGACGAAGGCGATCACGGTAAGGCCCTGCAAATCTTCCGGCCGCGTGATCGTGAGGTGGCGCTCCTTCAGCGTAATGAAGACGTTGTCGTAAATGACGGCAGGATTGCCATAGTTTGCGCCCCAGCTGCTCATGTCCTCGCCCAGGTCGGTCATGGCGGCGTCCACTTCGCCGGCCTTGAAGGCGACCGGAATGCGGGCAAACGAGTAATAGCGTGGCTTCAGCACGTGGCCACGGAAGGCCAGCGATTCCCGCATCACGTCGAGCTCGATCCCGGAATCCGTCTCGGGGAAACAGAACGGGGGAATCTTTTCACCAAAAGCCATGCTGACTTCGGCGGCCACGGCTGCCTGCATCCATACCGCCAGCACGGCAGCGGACTTGCAAATGCCCAGGCCGGGAAGCTTATCGCGCCGGTTCACGAGCGCCCCTTGGTGGAGTAGTGGATTCCACTTTGTACCCCGGCGCGCGCCGCAATGCAATGCAAAGCCTGCACAGTGTTTTGCTTTCGCGACAGGATCGGCGCGCGCCAGGAGGGCGCGCTGGCCGGACAAACCGGCCAACGCCAGGCGCTGGCAATGCCGTCTACGCCAGCGTCGATGGCGCCAGGCGCATGCCGGCCGGCGCGTTGCATACGCCGGGCGGGCTGGTGTTCGATCCGGACCTGCCGCCCGCCATTTCCGACTTTCGCCTGTCGACCTTACGCTGCAGGGAAGTGGTCCGGCAGTCCGACCGCTTCCGGCAACGGGAGCAGGACATGCTGCAGCAACTGCGTGCCAGTTATGGCATTGGCGACGCCAAGCGCAACGGGCGCTAGCGGCGCGCGATCAGCAGGCCGACAATCACACCGATGGCGGCGCCGGTGGCGACCGACTTCCACGGATGGTCATGCACATAGTGGTCGGTGGCCTGGGCTGCCATCTTGCCGCGGGCGATCATGCTGTCTTCCAGCTTCAGCAGGTCGCGCTTGGCGGTGCGCAGGGTATCTTCGAACTTGGCCTTGACCATGCCCAGGTCTTCGGAATTGGCCGTGGCGGCATTGCGCAGCCAGGTTTCCGCATCCTGCACGGCCTGTTTCAGGTCGCCCATCAGCTTTTCGCGTGCTTCCGCGCTTTCGTTGTGGCTGTGGCTCTTGCCGTTGGCAACGCCGCCGCCGTTTGGTTTTGCGCTAGTTTGTGGTGTCTGGTCCATGATCGCCTCGTCTCAGTGAACAGCACTCGGAGTAAATTCCAGTATAGGTCAGCGCAGCGCGTAGTCGAGCGCAATACCTGCGAAGACAGCGGCGCCGAGGTAGTTATTGTGGCGGAAGGCGGCAAAGCAAGGCGCACGCTCGCGCCCGCGGATCAGGAAGTAGTGGTAAATCGCGCAGCCAGCCGCGCCCGCCATGCCCAGCAGGAAGGGCCAGCCCAGGCCGAAGTGCCGGCCCACCGCCAGCAGGATGGCCAGGTGCACGCCATAGCAGAGCATGATGGCGGCCACGTCGAAGCGGCCAAAGGTGATGGCGGACGTCTTGATGCCGATTTTCAGGTCGTCGTCGCGGTCGACCATGGCGTATTCGGTATCGTAGGCCACGGCCCAGAAGACATTGCCCACCAGCAGCAACCAAGCCACCGGCGGCACCGTGTTTTGCACGGCGGCGAAGGCCATCGGCATGCCGAAGCCGAAGGCGATGCCGAGGTAGGCCTGGGGGATGGCAAAGAAGCGCTTGAAGTAGGGGTAGGTGCCGGCAATGAGCAGTGCCGCCACGCTCAGTTGCTTGACCAGCGTATTGAGCGGCTGGATCAGGAGGAATGCCAGCAGCGACAGGCCGGCGGCAATCAGCAGCGCTTCCTTGCCGCTGACGCGGCCGCTGGTGATGGGGCGCTCGGCAGTGCGCTTGACGTGCCGGTCGAAATCCTGGTCGGCATAGTCGTTGACGGCGCAGCCGGCCGAACGCATCAGGAAAGTGCCCAGCGAGAAGATCAGCAGCAGCTTCCAGTCCGGCACGCCGCCGGAAGCCAGCCACAAGGCGGCCAGGGTCGGCCACAGCAGCAGCACGGTGCCGATCGGCTTGTCCAGCCGCACCAGGCGGAAATAGAGTTCGAGTTTGCTCAGGGGTGGGGTAGTCGCATGCATCCCGGCATTTTACTCTGCATGCCCATTCAGCATGTGGACGCCGGGCAGTTGGCAGTCGGCCACCGCGGCCACGATGGCATCGATGGCGGCCTTGCGCGTAAAGCTCTTGCGCCAGACGATCACCACGCGCCGGTTCGGCTCGGGATTCTCGAAATAGCGGAATGCCAACATGCCGTCGCGGCCTTCCATGTCCGGCACCGAGGCGCGCGGCAGCACGGTCAAACCAATGCCGCTGGCCACCATGTGGCGGATGGTCTCCAGCGAGGAGCCCTCGAAGGTGCGCTGCATGCCGTTGCCGGGCGAGGAAAAGCGCGCCATCTCCGGGCACACTTCCAGCACCTGGTCGCGGAAGCAGTGGCCATTGCCCAGCAGGAGCATGGTTTCGCTTTTCAAGTTTTCGGCCGGAATGGCCACGCGCGCGGCCCAGGGGTGGTTTTTGGGCATCGCCACCACGAACGGTTCGTCATACAGGGGCTGCACGGCCATGCCGTGTTCCGGTAGCGGCAGCGCCATGATGGCCGCGTCCAGCTCGCCCTGGCGCAGCATTTCCAGCAGCTTGACGGTGAAATTCTCTTGCAGGATCAGCGGCATCTGCGGCGTGGTTTCAATCATCCGCTTGACCAAAGGCGGCAGCAGGTAGGGACCGATGGTGTAAATGACGCCCAGCCGCAACGGGCCGGCCAGCGGGTCCTTGTTCTGCTTTGCCAGTTCCTTGATCGCTGCCGTCTGCTCCAGCACCCGTTCGGCCTGGGCCACGATCTGGGCGCCCAGTGGAGTGACGGAGATTTCCGCCCCGCCGCGCTCGAACAGGACGACGCCGAGCTCGTCTTCCAGTTTCTTAATTGCGACAGAAAGGGTAGGTTGAGCAACAAAACACGCCTCGGCGGCATGGCCGAAGTGTTTCGCTCTGGCAACTGCTACGATATATTTGAGCTCGGTCAGTGTCATGAACCCATTTGAACACAGTTGAATGCCTTGTTGCAATGCCGTGAATGGGGGAGCGCACTGGCTATAATGACCTGCAAAACCCTATAACGAGGCGAATATGTCTTCCACACTAGGCCACGAAGAAGCCCAGTCGTATATTTTTAAATTGCTGACGGCCATGCACCAGGTCGGCGGCTCCGACTTGTTCATTTCGGCGGATTTCCCGCCCAGTATCAAGTCGCAGGGCTCGATGCGCGCCCTGAGCCAGCAGCGCCTTACTCCGGACGTGACCCGGGCCCTGGCGTACGCCATCATGAACGAGAAGCAGCGCCGCGAGTTCGAAACTGAACTGGAGTGCAATTTTGCGATCTCGCTGCCCAATGTCTGCCGCTTCCGCGTCAATGTCTTTGTGCAGCAGCAGGCGGTGGGCATGGTGTGCCGCACCATCGCTTCCGAGATCCCGAATTTCGAGAAGCTGGACCTGCCGGAAGTGCTGAAAGAAGTGGTGATGACCAAGCGCGGCCTGGTGCTGGTGGTGGGCGGGACCGGCTCCGGCAAATCGACCTCGCTGGCGGCCATGATCGACTACCGCAACCAGAATTCGGCCGGCCACATCATCACCGTGGAAGACCCGGTCGAGTATGTGCACAAGAATAAGAACTGCCTGATCACCCACCGCGAAGTGGGTGTGGACACCCTGTCCTGGCACCATGCGCTGAAAAACACCCTGCGCCAGGCACCGGACGTGATCCTGATCGGCGAGATCCGCGACACCGAAACCATGGAACATGCGATTGCTTTCGCCGAGACCGGCCACCTGTGCCTGGGCACCCTGCACGCGAACAATGCGAACCAGACCATGGACCGCATCATCAACTTCTTCCCGGAAGAGCGCCGCAACCAGCTGCTGATGGACCTCTCGTCCAACCTGCGCGCCATCGTCTCGCAACGCCTGATCCGCACCGAAGACGGCAAGGGCCGCAAGGCCGCCATCGAGATCCTGCTGAACACACCGACCATCTCGGAGATGATCTTCAAGGGCAATTTCCACTCGATCAAGGAAATCATGGCCAAGTCGCGCGAACTGGGCATGTGCACCTTCGACCAGGCCTTGTTCGAACTCTATAATAAGGGCTACATCGCCTACGAGGAGGCGCTGCGCAACGCCGACTCGACCAACGGCCTGCGCCTGCAGATCAAGTTGCACAGCAACCGCCCACCGCCGGATGCGGCCGCGCCGAGCGTCGCCGCGCCGAAATCCTCGGGCGGCCTGAGCATGCAGCTGGATGAAGAAGAGGAAGAAGAAGGCGAATGATCGAGTTTGAAAAGAAGATGTGCGCGCGCGAGGAACTGGCCGCGCGGGTGGCGGCGCTGCCGAAACCGGTGGTGATGACCAATGGCGTGTTCGACATCCTGCACCGCGGCCACGTGACCTACCTGGCGCAGGCGCGCTCGCTGGGCGCCTCGCTGGTGGTGGCGGCCAATACCGACGCCTCGGTCAAGCGCCTGGGCAAGGGCGACGACCGCCCCCTGAACAATTGCGAAGACCGCATGGCGCTGCTGGCGGCGCTGGAGTCGGTCAGCCTGGTGGTGCCCTTCGACGAAGACACGGCGCTGGAAGCGGTGCTGCAGGCCAGGCCCGAGATTTATGCCAAGGGCGGCGATTACGATATGACCGCCATCCCGGAAGGGCAGGCGGTGCTGGCTTACGGCGGCAAGGCGGTGGCCATCGATTTCGAGCACGACCGCTCGACCACCAAGCTGCTGGCCAAAGTGCGCATGTTTGGAAAATAGGAGGCCGTCATGGCTTTTGGTGTGCTGCTGACCGACGAAGGCGTGGCGGAACTGGGCGCCACGCTGAAGGATTACCTGTCCGACGGACCTTCCGGCAAGTTCCTGCCCTGCAAGGAGGCCAGTCCCGACCGCAGCTTCTTCCACCTGATATCCGAGGCGCGCAATGCCGAGGGGGCGATGGTGGAAGTGGAGTTGTACATCCCCAACCGCTACATCAAGCTGGTGATGTCGGGGCTGGAGCGCAAGCACATCGGCTTCCTCTGATTTTTGTGCGCTTTAGTGCTGCAAGATCGTGATCTTGCCGTCCGCCTCCAGGAAAGCGTATTTCATTTTCTCAAGCGGGCAGTCCGCCTCGCGCAGCGACTGCTCCAGATCGCTTTCCGCGACATGATTCCGGCGCAGTGCTGCCTTGAAAACTTTCCCGTCGCGCCCCAGCAGCACGGCGCTGCCTTCCATCAGGTCGGCGGCTTTCTTGCTGCGGGCGGTGATGAAGGCGATCGCCACGTTGAGAGCGACCAAGGTTAGCACCACGATCAAGCCGCCAGCGACCGAGTCATCGCCGCCGGTCAGGCCGGGCGATACCGATTCGCTGAGCAGCATCACGACCAGCAGGTCGAATGGCGTGAACTGGCCAATGGTGCGCTTTCCGCTCAGGCGCATCATGATGAGCAGCACGCCGTAGATCGCGATGCCTCGCGCGATATATTCCCACCAGGGCAGGTCGAGATCGAACATTGCCGCCTCCTTCCCGCCCGGTTATACGACGATTCACCGGTGCCCGCCCACACGCTTCCTGTTGTCAATCCCGCTGTTGACGCGCTTTGATTGTTGTTGCAAAATAGCTAATCTTGATACATGGAAAGTAAACAATGCAAAAAGCGCTTGCTGTACTGGGTTTATGTGGCTGCCTGCTGCCGGCCGTGGCGCAGTCCGACGAACTGGATGACTTCACCGACAAGCTGTTGAAGATCGCCCCATCGACGTGCTACGCGGAGGCGGCCGTTATTTCAGGGAACCACTTGCGGCGCATCGTACCGGATTTGCTGCTGGACGGTGTCCGCGAGGGGGCCAAGCTTGACAAGGCTTGGGGCGGCGGCAACGAAGACTATCGCCAGGCCCGCGACGTGGTGGAAATGGCTCTGCAAGATGAGGAGTTGAACAATGGGCCGCTGGTAGACTTCGGCTTGCACAAGCTGGTGCGCGATGCAGCTGACAAGTGGTCGCCGACCGAGCGGGCAGAATACCTTGCCTTCCTGAAGCAAAAGGGTGGGCGCCTGTATTGGGATTCGCTGATTGACGGTGCATTCTGCGCCGCGGTGATCGAGTCGGTGACCGTGAGACTGCCCCATCCGCTGTCGCCGGGCGAGGAGAAAAATCGCGCAGGTGCGCTGAAGACCGACGCGGACTTGCGCATGATGGCGGCGGATGTGCAGGCAAACCTGCTGCCGAAAGACCAGCGCGCCAAAATCAACAAGCTGGGGCCGGGCTTCATCAAATCGCTCCAGGATGCGTTTGGCGCGGCGAATATGGCCTACGGCCCACGTGCAGGCAAAGCGATTGAGCCCGTAGTGCCGCAGTTGATGAAGTTCACAGCCGGCTACAAGCAGTAAGCCAGCGCCCGTTCAGGCGCCGCCGGCATAGCCGTGCTGGCGCCAGGCTTCAAATACCACCACCGCAACGGTGTTGGAGAGGTTGAGGCTGCGGTTACCCGGCATCATCGGCAGGCGAATGCGCTGTCCGGCCGGGAACGATTCGCGGAATTCGGGCGCCAGGCCGCGGGTTTCGCTGCCGAACACGAATACATCGCCCGGCTGGAAGGCCAGTTCGGCGAAGGGGCGCGAGCCGTGCGTGGTCATGGCGAAGATGCGGCTGGTGTCCGGCTGCACCTGGGCCAGGAAGGCTGCCCAGTCCTTGTGCACTTTCATCTGCGCGTACTCGTGGTAATCGAGCCCGGCGCGGCGCATCTTGGCGTCGTCCAGCGGGAAGCCAAGCGGCTCGATCAGGTGCAATTGGGCGCCGGTGTTCGCGCACAAGCGGATCACATTGCCCGTATTGGGTGGGATTTCCGGGTTGACCAGCACTACATGAAACAAGTTCTTCTCCTAATTCGTGTTCGGGGGCGTGCGGGCGAATACGTAGTTCGTTACGCGCGCTGCGCCGTGGCGCTTCAGCGTCGCGGCTAGCTCCTGCAATGTCTGGCCGCTGCTCATGACATCGTCCACCAATGCGATATGCCGGCCTTCGACCAGCGCCCGGTCGGGGATGGCGAAGGCGTTCGCTATATTGGCATGGCGCGCGCCGTGCGGGGTACTGCTCTGGGCCTGCGTATCGCGCACGCGTACTGCCAGCCTGGCATGGACGGCGATGCCGAGGGCCTTGCCTAGCGGGCGGGCGATCTCCAGCGCCTGGTTGAAGCCGCGCTCGGACAGGCGCTGCAGGCCAAGCGGCACGGGACAGAGCAGGGCGGGGCGCGGGTGGCGGCCGGCGCCGGCACGCTGCACCGCATCCGCCAGCAGGCCGGCAAACAGGCGCGCCAGCGCGAGCTGGCGGGCGAATTTTAACTGAAGCACGAGGCGGTCTACCGGAAGGGCGTAGTCTGCAGCCGCCACCGTCGCGTCGAAGGCGGGATGCTCGGCCAGGCAGCGGCCGCACGGCACGCTGCGCGGCGGGGCCTGGTCGGCGCCGGCCAGTGTGGCGGCGGTCGGGGCGATTGCTGGGGCGGGCGGCAGCGGATTGGCGCAGATCGGGCAGCGGGCGACGGCGGCGGCGAAGAATTGCCGGTGGCATCCGGGGCAGAGCAGGGCAGGGCCACTGGCGCCGCACAGGACGCAATTACAGGGCAGCAGGGCGGCCAGCAGGCCGCCGGCAATCGCACCAGCCATCGCAAATCCCCGCGAACGAGTAAACTGCCCGGATTATCCCATTAAAGAGCCGTATTAAATATGCAAGTCCCAGCAAAACCGCCGAAATTAAGCGCTCCTATTGACCTGGATCGAGTCCGCGCCCTGTTTGCCGACCCGGCGCGCGTGGCGGAAGCCGATTTCCTGCGGCGCGAGATCGCCGGCCGCATGCACGAACGCCTGCAGCTGGTCAAAGTGAACCCGCTGCGCGTGGTCGATGCCGGCTGCGGCACCGGCCCGGATTTGCCGGCCTTGCAAAAGAGCTATCCGGCCGCCCAGATCCTGGGGGTCGACACCTCCCCGGCCATGATTGCCGCTGCGCGCGGCCAGGCCGGCAAGTCGGGCCTGAGCCAGCTCATTGGCAAATTGTTACCAGCAAAGTCCGGCATTGACTACCTGTGCGCCGATATGGCCGACCTGCCGCTGGCACGCAACAACGTCGACCTGGTCTGGTCTAACCTTGCGTTGCACTGGCATCCGCAGCCGGACCGCGTGTTCGCGGAATGGCACCGGGTGCTGAAGGTGGGCGGCCTGCTGATGTTCTCGTGCTTCGGCCCGGACACGCTGCAGGAATTGCGCACGGCCTTTGCCGATGTCGACCTGGCGCCGCACACGCTGCCCTTTGTCGACATGCACGACTTCGGCGACCAGCTGGTGGAAGCCGGCTTTGCCGAGCCGGTGATGGATATGGAAAAGATCACGGTGACCTACGACAGCGCCGACAAGCTGCTGGCCGACGCCCGCGCGCTGGGCGGCAACCCGCTGCAGACGCGCCGCAAGGGGCTGCTCGGAAAACAGGCCTACCAGCGCATGCTGCAAGGCCTGGAGCAGCAGCGCCGTGCCGACGGCAAGCTGGCGCTGACGTTTGAAGTGATCTACGGCCATGCCTTCCGCCCGGCCCCGAGGGTAACCAGCAGCGGTGAAGCGATCATCCGTTTTGACTTACCAAGGAAGCCTAAAAAATAGGCAGGTAAGGGCGCAGTAACTTGCGTATACCACAGCCAGGGGTGTGCTGCCCTTGATGCAGGACATGTTCACTGAGTATAATCATTAGCTAATTTTGCCAGCACTTCGCCTAGCCGAGCGCAACAAGGCGGTCCAGGCCAGGCAAACATGGCAGCAAAGCTACTGGTGATGTGTGGTCATCGGGAGTGTTTTTCAAGGTTCCAGCACAGTATGGCCGCGAATTTTTTCGCGCTGGCTAGGCTCGGAGCCTTTAGGTGTTTAGCGTGTGGCGGGATGCCGGCTAAGCCGGCCTGGCGCACAAAAATTTTCTTTATTTTTGGGTGGTTGGGGAAAACATGAAACTTGCGAAGCGACTTCAATCGTTGATGCTCGGCTTGGCCGTCACCGCCGCGGCAATGCCGGCGTGGGCCGAGCCTGCGGCGACAGCGGCCGGCGACTACACGGCCAAGACCGGTGGCACCGGCGGTCCGATGGTCAACCAGTTGAACCTGCAGGCTCCTGCAACAAAGATCGCTGAAAACATCTATGACCTGCACACCTTGATGATGGTCATCATCATGGTCATCTTCGTCGCCGTGTTCGGCGTGATGTTCTATTCGATTTTCAAGCACCGCAAGTCGGTCGGCCACAAAGCCGCCACCTTCCATGAATCCACCGCCGTCGAAATCGCGTGGACCGTCGTGCCTTTCCTGATCGTGATCGGCATGGCCCTGCCGGCAACCAAGACCGTGGTTGCGATGAAAGACACCTCCAACGCCGACATCACCATCAAAGCCACCGGCATGCAGTGGAAATGGGGCTATGACTACCTGAAGGGCGAGGGCGAAGGCATTTCCTTCGTTTCCAACCTGTCCACCCCGCGCGCCCAGGTGGGCAACCCGGGCGAAGAATTCACCGGCAAGCGCAACGAAAACTACCTGATGGAAGTGGACAACGAAGTGGTCGTGCCAGTGGGCAAAAAGATCCGCATCGTCACCACCGCCAACGACGTGATCCACGCCTGGATGATCCCGGCCTTCGGCGTCAAGCAGGATGCGATTCCCGGCTTCGTGCGCGACACCTGGTTCAAGGCCGAATACACCGGCACCTTCCGCGGCAATTGCGCCGAGCTGTGCGGTAAAGAGCACGCCTTCATGCCGATCGTGGTCAAGGTAGTGACCGCCGAAGAGTACACTGCCTGGGTCGACGGCAAGAAGAAGGAAATGGCTGCCCTGGCAGACGATCCGAACAAGACCTGGACCATCGACGAACTGAAGACCAAGGGTGAAAAAGTCTACACCGCCAATTGCGCAGTCTGCCACCAGGCAAACGGCAAGGGCGTGCCGAACGCCTTCGCCCCCCTGGACGGCTCCGCAGTCGTGAACGGCCCGAAAGCCGAGCAGGTCAAGGTCCTGCTGCATGGCCAGAAGACCGGCAAGTTCCCGTCCGAGATGCCGGCATGGAAGCAGCTGTCCGATACCGATATCGCGGCTGTCATCACCTACACCCGCAACACCTGGTCGAACAAGCCAGCGGAAAACATCGTCCAGCCAGCCGAAATTGTGGCTGCACGCGCCAAGTAATTAGGAGCATTACATGAGCACTCTCGATAAGGCACACGATCACGCCCACGGCGACCACGATCACGCACACGACCATCCGCACGGCTTGAGCCGTTGGCTGTTCGCGACCAACCACAAGGACATCGGTACCCTGTACATGTGGTTCTCGTTCATCATGCTGCTCTCCGGCGGCGTGCTGGCGCTGATGATCCGTACCGAACTGTTCAAGCCTGGCCTGCAGTTCTTCCAGCCTGAATTCTTCAACCAGCTGACCACCATGCACGGCCTGGTGATGGTGTTCGGCGCCATCATGCCGGCCTTCGTCGGTTTCGCCAACTGGATGATCCCGCTGCAGATCGGCGCATCCGACATGGCGTTCGCGCGCATGAACAACTTCTCGTTCTGGCTGCTGCCGCCTGCGGCGATCCTGCTGGCCGGTTCGTTCTTCGTGCCTGGCGGCGCGACCGCTGCCGGCTGGACCCTGTACGCTCCGCTGTCGACCCAGATGGGTATCGGCATGGACATGGGCATCTTCGCCATGCACATCATGGGCGCGTCCTCGATCATGGGTTCCATCAACATCATCGTCACCATCCTGAACATGCGCGCTCCCGGCATGACCTTGATGAAGATGCCGATGTTCTGCTGGACCTGGCTGATCACCGCCTACCTGCTGATCGCCGTGATGCCGGTGCTGGCAGGCGCCATCACCATGACCCTGACCGACCGCCACTTCGGTACTTCGTTCTTCAACGCCGCCGGCGGCGGTGACCCGGTGATGTACCAGCACATCTTCTGGTTCTTCGGCCACCCGGAGGTGTACATCATGATTCTGCCGGCCTTCGGCATCGTGTCGCAGATCATCCCGGCCTTCGCCCGCAAGCAGCTGTTCGGCTACGCTTCGATGGTGTACGCTACCGCGTCCATCGCGATCCTGTCGTTCATCGTCTGGGCCCACCACATGTTCACCACCGGCATGCCGGTGACTTCGCAGCTGTTCTTCATGTACGCCACCATGCTGATCTCCGTGCCGACCGGCGTGAAGGTCTTCAACTGGATCGCGACCATGTGGAAAGGCTCGATGACCTTTGAAACCCCGATGCTGTTCTCGGTCGGCTTCATCTTCGTGTTCACCATGGGCGGTTTCACCGGCCTGATGCTGGCGGTGACCCCGGTCGACATCCAGCTGCAGGATACCTACTACGTGGTGGCGCACTTCCACTACGTGCTGGTGGCAGGCTCGCTGTTCGCACTGTTCGCCGGCTTCTACTACTGGGCGCCGAAGTGGACCGGCCACATGTACAACGAGACCATGGGCAAGGCCCACTTCTGGCTGTCGCTGATCACCTTCAACATCACCTTCTTCCCGATGCACTTCCTGGGACTGGCGGGCATGCCGCGCCGTTACGCCGACTACCAGGCGCAGTTCACGGACTTCAACTCGATCGCCACCATCGGTGCTTTCGGTTTCGGCCTGAGCCAGGTGTTCTTCCTGTTCTGCGTCGTGCTGCCAACCATCCGCGGCGGCAAGCAGGCGGAAGCCAAGCCATGGGAAGGCGCGGAAGGCCTGGAGTGGACCGTGCCGTCGCCGGCCCCGTTCCACACCTTTGAAGTGCCGCCGACCGTCAAGTAATCAGTTTTTCGGGGACGGGTCGCACCGTCCCTGTAGAAAGCAGCAAATGCCTGATCCGAAGAAGCAATCGAATATGCGCCTGGCCCTGATCCTCGGGTCGGTCGCCCTGGTGTTCTTCGCGGCGGTGATCGCGAAACGCTGGATACTTGGTGCGTAAATGAGCAACGGCGTGAGTACCCGCGAATCGAACCGCAAGATGCTCGGCAAATTGCTGGTCATCGCAGTCATGATGTTCGGTTTCGGTTATGCGCTGATTCCGGTGTATAAGCACCTGTGTGAAGTGCTCGGCATTAACGTGCTGACCCAGTCCGACGGCACCACGCTCGACGATGCGAAGAATACGCAGGTGGACGCCAGCCGCAGCATCACCGTGGAGCTGGACAGCAATGTGCAGGGCACGCTGCGCTTCCGCCCTACGCAGAACAGCATTACCGTGCACCCGGGCGAAATGGTGACCGTGGTGTACGAGGTGGTAAACAGCTTGCCGCGCGAGGTGAAAGCCCAGGCGATTCCAAGCTACACGCCGCAAAGCGTCACGCCGCATTTCAGGAAAGTGGAATGCTTCTGCTTCAAGGAGCAGACCCTGAAGGCGAACGAGGCGCGGCAGATGCCGGTGATGTTCTACATCGATCCGGCGGTGCCGAAGGATATCAAGGTTATGACGATGTCTTATACCTTCTTCGAAACCGGGATGGTAGGGAAATCGTGAAGTCGTTCCTGTACTCGATGAAAGCAGTGCTGTGGTCGTTCGTCGGCCTGCGCCGCAAAGGCGATTTTGACCAGGATGAGCAGAAGCTGAGCATCTTCCATGTCATCGTTGCCGCCTTGCTGGGCGCGGCCATGTTGATCGGCCTGCTGGTGTCGATTGTTAAATTTGTCGTCTTAAAGTAATTTAAAGTAAATTTTGCAGGATTTTAGGGAGAACAAGATGAGCTCTAATAACGCCGCGGCACCGTACTACTTCGTGCCTGGTCCTTCCAAGTGGCCGATGCTGGCAGGTATTTCCCTGCTGGTGACCATGATCGGTGCTTCCGCCTGGGTCAACGACGCCTCCTGGGGCATGGTGGCCTGCCTGGCCGGCATCGTCATGACCCTGGGCGTGCTCTACTGCTGGTTCGGCGATGCCATTTCCGAATCGGAAAAAGGCCTGTATTCCAAGCGTATCGACGTGTCCTACCGCTGGTCGATGGGCTGGTTCATCTTCTCCGAAGTGATGTTCTTCGGCGCCTTTTTCGGCGCGCTGTACTACGCCCGTTCCATCACCTTCCCGTGGCTGTCCGACCTCGACCACAAGCTGATCTGGCCTGACTTCTCCGGCGCCTGGACCGCCAGCGTCGGTCCGGCCGGCACGGTGGACAGCTACACCCCGATGGGCCCGTTCCCGATCCCGACCATCAACACTGCGCTGCTGCTGGCGTCGGGCATGACCCTGACCATCTCGCACCACGCGCTGCAGGCGGCCAACCGCTCCAAGGCGATCTTCTGGCTGGCTGCCACCGTGCTGCTGGGTGCAGTCTTCATGGGCTTCCAGGCATATGAGTACATCCACGCATACAGCGAACTGAACCTGAAGCTGACCTCGGGCATCTACGGTTCGACCTTCTTCATGCTGACCGGCTTCCACGGCTTCCACGTGACCATGGGCGCGATCATGCTGTCCGTCGTGCTGTACCGCCTGATCCGCGGCGACATGAGCGCCGAACACCACTTCGCCTTCGAAGGCGCGGCCTGGTACTGGCACTTCGTTGACGTGGTCTGGCTCGGCCTGTACGTGGTCGTGTACTGGTTGTAAGACGCAGGTATAATCTACCCGCAAAAAAAGCCGCATCGGCCAGAACGCGCCCCAGGTCGCGCTCTGTGCAGATGTGGCTTTTTTGCATTCAGGACGGGGCTACCTGATCCCGGTCGGCTTGATATAGCCCAGTTTTGCCAGCACCAGGATGGCGATGAACAGCGCGATCGAAAAACCGACGCGCAGCGCAAAGGCGCGCACCATTTTCGGGTTGGCCGATTTGCTGCGCATCATGCTGATGAAGGCCGAGGCCAGGCTGCCGATGATCAGCACGAAGGCGACGGCGACAAAGTATTTCATGGTATTTAGGCGGTTTCAGAGGAACACTTATTGTATGGCATTCCGCTTCCGGTTGATCCCTTTCCTGGCCACCCTGGCGCTGGTGGCTATCGGCATCTCCGCCGGCCGTTGGCAGGATGGCCGCGCCGCCGGCAAGCTGGCGCTGGAAGCGCAGCTGGCCGCCGGTAATGCCGCCGCGCCAGTGGTGCTGGGCGCTGCGCCGGTGGCCGCCGCCGCCGTCGAATTTCGCCGCGTGCGGCTGCAGGGCGAATGGGCCGGCGCCTGGCCGGTCTACCTGGATAACCGTCCCCACGCCGGCAAGCCTGGCTTTTACCTGTTGATGCCTTTGCGCCTGGCCGGCAGCGATATGCACGTGCTGGTGGCGCGCGGCTGGCTTCCGCGCGATATGGCCGACCGCAGCAAGTTGCCGGCGTATGCGACGCCAACGGGACCGGTGCTGGTCGAGGGCATTGCGCGCCTGGCGCCGGGGCATGTGATGCAATTGGGCGAGGCGCCCAGGCTCGAACCCGGCGCCATCGTGCAGAATGCGGATGCGGCGGCGCTGGCCGCGGCGACCGGCTGGAAATTCCAGCCGCTGCTGGTCGAACAGACGACGCCCGATGGCGCGGCGGCCGCCGAAGCGCTGGTGCGCGACTGGCCGGCGCCGGCACTGGGCGCCGACAAACATAAAGCTTACGCCTTCCAGTGGTACGCACTGGCGGCAATGGCAGGTCTTTTCTTTGTATTCACCGGGTTGAGAAAAAGTGGAAAACGCTAAACTAGACGACAACCAGCGCCGCCGTGGCCGCTGGAGCATGTTCGCGGTGCTGCTGGTCTGCGCCGCACCGATCATTGCTTCCTATATCACCTATTACTTCATCAAGCCGGAAGGGCGTACCAATTACGGCGACCTGCTCGACCCGCGCATGCACCCGATCCCGGCCATGGCCAGCACCACGGTCGACGGCAAACCGCAAACGCTGCAGGATTTCAGGGGCAAATGGCTGATGGTCAAGGTGGGCGGTTCGGCCTGCGACCAGAAGTGCCAGGACATGCTGTTCATGATGCGCCAGCTGCGCACCATGCAGGGCAAGGAGGCCGACCGCATCGAGCGCGTGTGGCTGATCACCGACAATGAGCCGCTGGAAACCTTCATGCTGCGCGTGAACGACGGCACCCGCTTCCTGCGCGCGCCGGCCGACGTGGTGGGCAAGTGGCTGCCGCTGGAGCAGGGCGGCAAGGTGGAGGAGCACATCTACCTGATCGACCCGATGGGCCACCTGATGATGCGTTTCCCGAAAGATGCCGACCCGGCCAGGGTGAAAAAGGACCTGGGCAAGGTGCTCAAGGCTTCGGCCATCGGTTGAGGCGGGCGCAATGGACCATCACTCCCTTGCCCATATGGCGATTACGGCGCTGCTGGTGGCGTCGCTGCCGCTGTCGGTGGTCTGGATCTCCAGGGACACCAATAAGTACCGCAAGCTGGTCTGGATCGCTGTTTTCCTGACCTTCGATCTGATCGTGTTCGGCGCCTTCACGCGCCTGACCGACTCCGGCCTGGGCTGCCCGGACTGGCCGGGCTGCTACGGTGAAGCCAATCCATTCATCGCCCATGAACAGATCCGCGCCGCCGAAGCGCTGATGCCGACCGGTCCGGTCACCATGGTGAAAGCCTGGATCGAGATGATCCACCGCTACCTGGCCATGGGCATTGGCGTACTGATCGTGGCCATGATGGGGGTGGCGTGGTGGCGCTCGACTGGACGGGGCCGCGCCGGCGCTGGGGCCGGCATGGCGCGCCGCATCCCGCCGGGCTTCCCGACCTTCCTGTTCTTCTTCATCCTGCTGCAAGGGGCGTTCGGCGCCTGGACCGTGACCCAGAAATTGCAGCCGATCTTTGTCACCGGCCACCTGGTGCTGGGCATGTCCCTGCTGGCGCTGCTGGCCTGGTTCGGCGGCCGCGAGGACCAGTTGCACGCGCCGCTGCCGCGCGCCGGCGGTTCCCAGGCGGCGCGCCTGGGCCGCATCCGCCTGCTGGCGGCGCTGTCCGGCGTGGTGCTGCTGGTGCAGCTGGCGCTGGGCGCCTGGGTCAGCTCGAACTATGCGACACTGGCCTGCACCGAGTTCCCGACCTGCGGCGGCACCTGGGTGCCGCCAATGGACTTCGAACATGGCTTCCACCTGTGGCGCGACCTTGGCAAGACTGCCGCCGGGCATTACCTGCCGTTCGAGGCGCTGACGGCGATCCATTGGGTGCACCGCAACTTCGCCGCCGTGGTGCTGCTCGTTCTGGGCATGACCGCCTGGCAGGCATGGCGCGTCGAAGGCCTGGGCAAGCATGCGCGCTGGTTGGCGGCGGTGCTGGCATTGCAGGCCTTTACCGGCGTGGCGACCATTTATTTCAACTTCCCGCTGGCCATTGCGGTGGCCCATAACGCGGGGGCGGCAGCCCTGGTGCTGTTGCTGACCATGATAAACTACAGGGCTAAGTACCTGGCTGCCCCCGCCTACCAATAACAATGAAATCCTCGACTTCCCGCATGGCCCAGTTCTGGGCCCTGACCAAGCCGCGCGTGACGCAGCTGGCCGTGTTTTGCGCCGTCATCGGCATGTTCCTGGCGAGCGACGGCATGCCCGACTGGCGCGTGGTGATCGCGGCAACGGCCGGCATCTGGCTGCTGTCCGGCGCGGCGTTTGCCGTCAATTGCCTGGCCGAGCGCGAAATCGATGCCCGCATGGCGCGTACCGCGCGCCGCGCGACGGCGATGGGCGACATCACCGTGCCGCAGACCGTGGTGTTTGCGCTGGTGATCGGCGGCGCCGGCATGTGGATCCTGCACCAGCTGGTCAACCCGCTGACCATGTGGCTGACCTTTGTCACCTTCGTCGGCTACGCGGTGATCTACACCATGATCCTGAAGCCGGCCACGCCGCAGAACATCGTGATCGGCGGCCTGTCCGGCGCGATGCCGCCGGCACTGGGCTGGGCAGCCATTGCCAACGACGTGCCAATGCAGGCCTGGCTGCTGGTGCTGATCATCTTCGTCTGGACCCCGCCGCACTTCTGGGCGCTGGCCATGTACCGCAAGGCCGACTACGAGCGTTCCGGCTTGCCGATGCTGCCGGTCACCCACGGCATGGGCTTTACCGCCTTCCACGTGTGGCTGTATTCGATCATCCTGGCCGCCACCACGCTGCTGCCGTTCGCGGTGAAAATGAGCGGCCTGATTTACCTCGCCAGCGCGATTGTGCTGAACGCGGTATTCTTGTACTACGGCTGGCGCATCTACAAGCATTACAGCGATGTCGTTGCGCGCAAGGCTTTCACCTGGTCCATCATTTACCTGTCGCTGCTGTTCGCGGCGCTGCTGGTCGACCATTACTTCAAGTTCTGAGTGCTATGAAAAAACTGTTTGCGGCGCTATGCATGCTGCTCGCCCTGGCCGCTTGCGGCGAGAAGCAGCTCAAGTTTGAGAACACCGACCTGACCGGCCTGGAGTACGGCAAGGGCTTTTCGCTGAACGACCACAGCGGCAAGCCGGTAACGCTGGAATCCTACAAGGGCAAGGTGGTGGTGCTGTTCTTCGGCTTCACCCACTGCCCGGACGTGTGCCCGACCACCATGGCCGAAATGTCGGCCGTGATGAAGGAGCTGGGCCCGGATGCCGACAAGGTGCAGGTGCTGTTCGCCACCCTTGACCCCGAGCGCGATACCAGGGAGCTGCTGTCGCAGTACGTGCCGGGCTTCGACCCGCGCTTCGTGGGCCTGTATGGAACACCGGAGCAGACCGCCGCCACTGCCAAGGAGTTCAAGGTGTTCTACCAGAAGGTGGCGGGCAAGACTGCCGGCAGCTACACCATCGACCACACGGCCGGCAGCTACGTGTTCGACAAGAACGGCAAGCTGCGCCTGTTCCTGCGCCATGGCGGCGGGCCGGCGCCGATCGTGCACGACCTGAAGCTTCTCGCCGCCAGCTGATTCCTGATAAGCTAGGGCATGGAAAAACGATTTCAGCCCTATAGCCGCCTGGCAGCCATTGTCTTTCTCGTCATTGGCTGCCTGTATGTCCTGCGTCCCTTCCTGGCCGGCATACTGTTTGCCGCCGCCATTGCAATTTCCTCCTGGCCCCTTTACCAGCGCCTGCTGGGGCGCCTGCAAGGCCGCCGCACCCTGGCTGCGGCGGTGATGACGGTGTCGCTGGTGCTGGTCATCGTGCTGCCGCTGTCGCTGGTGACCTGGAATATCGCCGACAGCGTGAGCCACTTCTACCACGGCGCGCGCGAAGCGATCGATGCCGGCGGCTTCGAACCGCCGGCCTGGCTGCGCCAGTTGCCGCTGGTGGGCGAGTCGGTCGACTTGTACCTGCGCCAGATCTTGAGCAGCAAGGAAGAACTGCTGGCCGTGGCCAAGAAATACGTGGAACCGGCCCGCAACATCCTGCTGAACAGCGGCATCGTGCTCGGTGCCGGCGTGGCGCAGGTCAGCCTGGCCGCCTTTGTCTCGTTCTTCCTGTACCGCGACGGCCATAACATCGTGGCTGCGCTGGAAGTGGGAATGGACAAGATCATGGGCGAGCATGCGGTCGAAGTCGCCGAAACCGTCAGCCGCACCGTTACCGGCGTCATGTACGGCATGCTGGGCACTGCGCTGGCACAGGCTGCGGTGGCGGCAATAGGTTTCCTGATTGCCGGCGTGCCGGCAGTGGCTTTGCTGTCGGTGGCCACCTTCGTCTTCTCCCTGGTGCCGGTGGGGCCGCCGCTGATCTGGGGCGGCGCCGCCATCTGGCTGTTCTCGCAGGGCATGACCGGCTGGGGCATCTTCATGCTGGTCTATGGCATGGTCGTCATCAGCGGCGTGGATAACGTGGTCAAGCCGATCCTGATTTCGCGCGGTTCCAGCTTGCCGTTTGCGCTGGTGCTGCTGGGGGTGATGGGCGGTGTGCTGGCCTTCGGCTTTGTCGGCCTGTTCATCGGTCCGACTCTGTTGGCCGTGGCGCTGGGCTTGCTCAGGAACTGGACCGAGGTCAAACCGGTCGTTTAGAAGGCCGGCAAGGGTTTAGTGCACCAGCATGGCCAGCGCCCGTTCCGGGCTGGTATGCCGTTCCATGATGGTCTTGATGGCGCCGTCTGCGCGCATGGCACGCAGTGCCTGTTCGAGCCTGATGGCCGAGGTGCCGGCAACCCGGTGGGAAATGACCAGCGATCCCTGTACGTTCTCGCGCGGTACCAGGTCCAGTACGCGGAACTGGCCGCGCAAGCGGGCATCGCGGTACACGGCATCGACATTGCTGTTCAACTGGAGGATGGCCTGCACGCGCCCGTACTGGAATAGCCGCAGCAGCGTGGCGTAATCGGGCGTGTCGTGGACACGGCCCTGCTTGCGCAGCCGCTCCAGCCAGGCATCGTAGGTGGCGCCATGCCTGAAGCCCCTGATGACCGCGACTTTGAGTTCCGGCCGCGCTGAAAATTGTTCGAGCGTGGCGGCATGCCGCGCCGCCTCGCTGCGCACCAGGAGCATATTGCGCGACTGGAGGTAGGGCGTGAAGCGTGCAAAGCGTGCGCGCTCGGGCGTGGCAATGCCGGACATGGTCATGTCCAGCGTGCCTTCCTGTAGCATGGTCCAGATGCGGATGCGCGAGTCGCGCGTCATGCGCAGTTCGCAGCCGGTGCGCCGCGCCAGTTCGTCGACGATATCCTTGTCGATGCCGGCCCATTGCTCGCCGCTGCGATAGTACAAGGCGCCATGTTCGTACATGGCGACCGTGTAGGGGCCGCAGGATGCCGCTGCGGCGCTGCCGGCAAAGCAGGCCGCCACTGCAAGCAGGACACTGCGCAGGTGCATGTCAATCCTGTTCGTCGGAATCGGGCGGCAGGTTGCGCGGGATTACCTTTACCAACAGTATACGCGGGCCATTCATCTTTTTCACCACCAGGTCGAAGGCGTCGAATTCGACGCGCTGGCCCTGTTTCGGGATGTCGCCGAGCTTGAGCATGATCAGGCCGCCGACCGATTCCACTTCCTCCAGTCCCAGCTCTTCGTTCTCGATGTCGACGCCGAGGATGCGCTCGAGCGAGAAGATCGGCAGGCTCGCCTTGCCGATCAGCGAACCGTCGGGCTGCCTGAGCCAGTCGTTTTCGTTGAGGCGGAATTCGTCGTGGATCTCGCCGACCATGGCGCCCAACAGGTTGTCCAGCGTGAGGAAACCGACCGGGCGCTTGCCTTTTTCGCCGATCAGGGCGAAGTGCGGCGCGCCATCCTTGAAGCGGCGGAACAGTTCCAGCGCCGGGGTACGGGCCGAGATCGTCTCCACCGGGCGCAGGTAGCCGGACAGGTTCTTGATCTCCTTGCGCGACTGCAGGGCAAAGAACAGGTCCTTCAGGTGCACGACTCCCAGCACGGTATCGCCTTCCTCATCGAAGTAGGGATAGCGGCTGAAGCGGTTGCGCACTACGGTGTCGAGGTTTTCGTCGATCGAGCGGTCGGCGTGCAGCCCGATCACTTCATTGATCGGGCGCATCAGGTCGGCCACGCGCAATTGGGAAAAGTCCAGCGAGTTGGCCAGGATATTGCGTTCATCCTTGTTGAAGGATTCGCCCGGCTGGCTGGTGCGCAGGATCAGCTTCAGCTCTTCGTTCGAGTAATGGGATTCGTGGCCGCCGGCGTCGCCCAGGCCGGCCAGGCGCAGCACCGCATTGGCGCTCTGGTTGAGCATCCAGATGGCCGGGTACATGGCCCAGTAGAAAGCGTACAGCGGGATGGCGCTCCACAGCGCGACCGCTTCGGGAAGGCGGATGGCCAGCGATTTCGGCGCCAGTTCGCCCACCACGATGTGCAGGAAGGAGATGGTGACGAAGGCAAATACGAAGGAAATGCCGTGCACGATGTCCGGCGAGCTGATGCCGATCCAGGTGAGCAAGGGTTCCAGCAGGCGGGCAAAGGCAGGCTCGCCGATCCAGCCCAGGCCGAGCGAGGCAAGCGTAATGCCCAACTGGCAGGCGGACAGGTAGGCATCAAGGTGGCCATGGACCTTGGCCAGGATGCGGCCGCGCAGGCCCTGGGTCTTTTCGATGGCACGCACGCGGGTGCGGCGCAGGGTGACGATGCTGAATTCGGCGGCGACGTAGAAGCCGTTCAGTGCTACGAGGAAGAGTGCGAAAAATACTAGTAAAAGGTTGTCCATATGCGCCCTAAGGCGGGGAGTCGAAAACCTCTATCTTATCCGACCCGGGGCACGCCTCGCGCATTTCTGACAATTTCTTAGTGGAAAGCTACGCCTGCGGCGCCAGGCCGCTCGCCTTGCAGATGGCCAGCAGGCGCAGTGCCAGTTCGCTGTCGCTGGCGGCGCGCTCGCGCTGGACGGCAAGCAGGGCGCGCTGCGCCTGCAGCACGGGCAGCTCGTCGCTCATGCCGCGGCGCGCGCGCATGGCAGCCAGCTCCAGTGCGGAGCGGGCGCTCGCTTCGCGTGCCGCGAGCGCCTGCCGGCGCTGGCGCGCGGCGGCATAGGCGGAAAGTGCGTCGTCCATTTCGTGCCAGGCTTGCAGCACGGTTTTATGGAAATTCACAGCCGCTTCCTGTTCTTCGAGCTTGCGCAATTCGACCGTCGCGCGGCGGCGGCCGTTGTCGAACAGCGGCAGCTGCAGGCTTGGGCCGAGCGACCATTGGCGGCTGCCCCAGTCGCCGAATTTGCCGCCGTCCAGCGACTCGAAGCCCAGCGACAGGCCCAGCGTGATGCGGGGATACAGGTCGGCCGCCGCCACGCCGATCCGTGCGGTGGCGGCTTGCAGGCGGGCCTCCGCTGCCTGGACGTCCGGGCGCTGGCGCATTACTTCTGCCGGCACGCCCAGCGCGAGGTCGGGCCCGTGCGGCGCCGCATCGGCGTGCGGCGCCGGGAGTTGCTCCTGAAGTGCGCCTGGCGGCCTGGCGAGCAGCATGGTCAGCCGGTTGCTGGCGGCGGCCTCCTGTTCGAGCAGCGCCGGCGCACGCCCTTCCAGTTCGGCGAGGGCCAGGCGCTGCTGCTCGGATTCCAGGCCGGTGGCGAGCCCGCCGCGCTGGCGTGCCGCCACCAGCGCAGCCATGTCGCGTGCGCCTGCCAGCTCTGCCTGCAGCACTTCCTGCTGGCGCCGGGCCGCGCGCAATTCGTAGTAATTGCGCGCCACCTCAAGTTGCACGGCCAGTTGCACGTCACGCAGGAGCGCGCTGGCCTGCGCCATGTCTGCCTGCGCCGCCTGCACGCTGCGCCGCACGCGTCCCCAAAGGTCGAGCTCCCAGGCGGCATCGAAGCCGGCCTGGTACAGCGCAAAGGGATCGCTGAGTTTTTCGATCAGCGCATCCCGATTGGCCGGCCCGATCGCATCGACCATGCGCGTTCCTGCACCGGACTCCGATTGGCGCTGGCGCGCGGCGCCGGCATGGGCGGTGAGCTGCGGCCCGTGTGCGCCGGCCGCAATATTGCGTGCCAGCCGGCTCTGGGCAAGGCGCAACGCTGCCGATTGCAGGTCGAAGCTTGCGGCCAGGGCCTGCTGTTGCAAACTGTGCAAAACAGGATCGTTGAAGCGGGCAAACGCCTGCGCCGAGCCGGCTGCCAGGCCAGTGTCGCGCAAGGCCGGCGAGCCGCCGTGCCAGTCGCCATAAGCGGCGGGCGCCTGCACGGCAGGCTGGCGGTATTCCGGCCCGACCGCGCAAGCGGCCAGCGACAGGCAGAGAAGGGAGAGTGTGAGCTGTTTCATGATGTTTCCAGTTCAGGCGAGGCGGTGGCGGAACAGCCATGCCGCCAGCGGCAGCGTGACGAGGGCAATCAGCACGAGCGGCACCATGTTCGGCCACAAGGTGCCGAGGCCGACGCCTTCGAGGTAGACGCGCTGCACCATGTCGATGGCAAAGCGCAGGGGATTTGCCATGGTGGCCACTTGCAGCATGTGCGGCATGTTGCGCACCGGAGTGGTGAGCCCGGAAAGCAGCATCATCGGCATCACCAGCACGAAGGTGTACAGCATGGCCTGCTGCATGTTCAGCGACACGGCCGATATCGACAGTCCGATGCCAACACTGGCAATCGTGAACAGCGTCAGCCCGGCGTAAATGGAAAGCAGCGAGCCGGCCATCGGCACGCCGAACCACAGCCGCGTGACCAGCAGGATCAGGGTCGACTGCAGCAGCCCGATCATGATGGGCGGCAGGGCCTTGCCGAGCATGATGTCGATCGGCGTCAATGGCGTGACCAGCAGCTGGTCGAAGGTGCCTTGTTCACGTTCGCGTGCCACCGATAGCGCCGTCAGCAACAGGGTTTGCAGCATGCTTAAGGCCGCGATCATGCCCGGCATCAGGTACCAGCGCGTTTCCAGGTTCGGGTTGAACCAGGCGCGCGATTCGATGCGCAGTGCGGGCCCGCTGCCGCCGTGCTTTAGCCGCCATTGGCGGTTGAAGTCGGCCACCACCGCGCCGATATAAGCGGCAGCCGAACCGGCGGTATTGGAGTTGCGCCCATCCAGCACTATCTGCAGGGGCGCCGCCTCGCCGGAATACAGCCGGCGCTCGAAATCGACGGGTATGCTGATGGCGATCAGCGCCTTCTCGCTGTCGATCGCTTCGCGCAGCGCCGCCTGCGTCTCAAAGGTGAGCGTGCGGCGGAAGGTGCCGCCGGCATCGAGCTTGGCCAGCAATTCGTCGGAAGCGGCGCTGTGGCTGGCATCATTGAGCGCATAGGGCACATGGGCCAGGTCATAGGTCGCCGCATAGCCAAACAGCAGGCTTTGCACGATGGCGGGCACCACCAGGATGAAGCGGCTCTTCGGGTCCTTGAGCACCGCCAGGAATTCCTTGCGGACGATGACGGCAATGCGGCGAAAGAAGTTGATCATGTCTGCCTCAATCCAGTCGTTTGCGGGTAACGGCGCGGGCGATGCCCAGTAGCAGCACGGCATAGGCGGCGAGGATGGCGCAGTTGCGCAGTATGAGCGGCCAGACATTCCCGGCCAGGAACAGGGTCTTGACCAGCTCCATGAAGTAGGTGGCGGGCAGGATGCGTCCAACCACCTGCACCGCCACCGGCACATTGCGCAGGTCGAACAGGAAGCCGGACAGCATCAGCGACGGCATGAAGCTGCTGACCAGTGCGAGCTGGCTGGCGAGGAACTGGTTCCTGGTCGCTGCTGAAATCAGCAGGCCCATGCCGACCGCTACTATCAGGTACAGCATGGAAGCTAAGACGATGACCGGCAGCGAACCCTGCATCGGCACCTTGAACAGGAAGTGCGCGGCGGCCAGGCACAGGAAGAGCCCCATCATGCCGACACAGAAGTAGGGGATGACCTTGGCCAGCAGGATTTCGGCCGGCCGCACCGGTGTCACGAACAGCGCTTCCAGCGTACCGCGCTCCCATTCGCGCGCCATGACCAGGGCGGTAAGGAAGGCGCCCACCAGGGTCATGATCAGCACGATCAGCCCTGGCACCAGGTACCAGGTGCTGGTGTTGGCACTGTTGTACCACATGCGCTGTTCGATGCGCACAGCGCCGTTGGCGGGCACGCTGGCGGAGTAGGCGGCGCTGCCAAGGCGTTCGGCGCGGCGGATGCTCCATTGCTGTAACGCGCCGCTGGCGTAGTTCAGGATGATGTTGGCGCGGTTGGCTTCCGCACCGTGCACGAGGACCTGTACTGCGGCGTTCCCTGCCGCGGCGTCGCGCGTGAAGCTGGCGGGCAGGCGGACGATGGCATCGACCCGGCGCTCGCGCATCAGGGCTTCCGCGGCACGCATCGAAGCGACAGGTATCGGGGCGAAAGTTGGCGAGAGGCTGAAGCCGGCCACCGCTTCCTGTGCTGTTGGCGAGCTGTCTTCCATTACGATGGCAATGGGTGCGTTCCTGACGTCCAGCGACAGGCCGTAGCCGAAAATCAGGATCAGCACGATTGGCAGGGCGATGCCGATTGCCATGTTCGATGCATCGCGCAGGAGCTGGCGGAATTCCTTGCGCACCAATGCCGCCAGACGGGAACGGAAGCCGCTGTTCATGGTGCGCCTGCGCTGCGGTTCTTTTCGACGATGGCGATGAAGGCATCTTCCATATTGCCTGCATCGCCGGCTTGCGTGCGCACTTCGAGCGGCGTACCGATGGCGAGCAGCTTGCCCGCGTCCTGGATCACGATGCGGTCGCAGTACTCGGCTTCTTCCATGAAGTGCGTGGTTACCACGATGGTGACGCCTTGCTCCGACAGCGTGGTGATGCGGCGCCAGAATTCACGCCGCGCAAGCGGATCGGCGCCGCTGGTTGGCTCGTCCAGGAATAGCACTTCAGGTTCATGCAGCAACCCAGTGGCCATCGCGAGGCGCTGCTTGAAGCCGCCCGGCAACTGGCCGCTTGGCATATCTTCTTGTCCGCGCAGCTGGAACTCCTCCAGCACCTGGCTGGTGCGCTGTGCCAGGCGCTTGCCATACAGGCCGTAGGCGCCGCCAAAGAAGTCGAGGTTCTCCTGTACCGTCAGGTTGCCGTACAGGGCGAACTTCTGCGAGACATAACCGATCCTGGCTCGTGCCTGCGCGCGGGCGTGGCGCAGGTTGACGCCCGCCACCTGGAGGAAGCCGGAGCTTGCAGGAAGAAGTCCGCATAGCATGCGGAAGGTGGTGGTTTTGCCGGCGCCATTGGGACCCAGCAGGCCGAATATTTCGCCGCGCGTGACGCTGAAGCTGGTGCTTGCGACGGCCGTGAAATCGCCAAACTTGCGCACCAGGTCGCGCACCTCGATCATTGCCGCCCCGCGCACCGCCGCTCCCGCCCCGGCAGCCGCATCGCCGCCCCGGCCACGCGCCGCCGCAGCCGGCGCGACAGCTGCGCCAGGGGCGGCCGATGCGGCACGCAGCAGCATCATAAATCCATCTTCCAGGCGGGCTGGCACGGGCTTGGCAGGCAAACCGTCAAGCAACTGCGCCACCGCGCGATCCGAAGCATCCGCCCGGCGGATAAAGCGCACCTGCCCGCCCTGCGGCACCGCGTCGACCACCACCGACCGCGCATCAATCATGCGCGACTGCAGTATCCGCGCCGATTCGCCGGCGCGCGGCATGGCAGTGAAACACAGGCCGTCGGCGTGCGAGCGCAAGTCGGCAGGCGGGCCCGAGGCCAGCAGCCGCCCCTCATGCATGACAAATACCTGCCCGCAGCGCTCCGCCTCGTCCATGTACGACGTGCTGACGATCACCGACAGCCCTTCCTCATCCACCAGCTGCTGCACGATCTGCCACAACTCGCGCCGCGACAGCGGGTCGACCCCGACAGTCGGCTCGTCGAGCAGCAGCAGCTCCGGCAGGCGCACCAGCGTGCAAGCGAGCCCGAGCTTCTGCTTCATCCCGCCGGACAGCTTGCCCGCCGGCCGCGAGGTGAACCGTTCCAGGTCGGTCATATGCAGCAAGCGCGCGAATCGTTCGCGCCGCACGTCCTGCGGCACGCCATGCAGGTCCGCGTACAGGTCCATGTTCTCCTGTACGCTCAAGTCCTCGTACAGGCCAAAGCGCTGCGGCATATAACTGATACGGTCCTGCACCTGCTGGGGATGCGCCGCGACATCGACGCCCAGCACCGACAAACTGCCGCCGCTCGGTGCCAGCAAGCCCGCCGCCATGCGCAGCAAAGTTGTCTTGCCCGCGCCATCCGGCCCGACCAGCGCCGTCAGCGCGCCGCGCGGCACGTCCAGCGACACCCCGCGCACCGCCTCCACAGGCGCGACAGCGCCCTTGACCTCGAAATGGCGGGACAGGCTACGTCCGCTGAGCACTGCAGCTTCCATAATCAGCGCCCTGCAGCGATGCGCACCGTGGCCGGCATGCCCATGCGCAGCACATCGGCCTGGTCGTCAGCCAGCACGCGTACCTCATATACGAGCGAAGTGCGCAGTTCTTCGGTCTGCACGGTTTTCGGGGTGAACTCGGCCACCGAGGAAATGTAGCCCACTTTGCCGGCCAGCGCCTTGCCCGGCTGGCTGTCTATCGAAATGCTGGCAGGCGCGCCTGGCCTGATGCGCCCCAGGTCGGCCTCGCGCACATAGGCGCGGACCCACTTGGGATCGGCAATCGCCAGCGTATAGACGGGACGCTGCGGCGACGCCATGTCGCCGGCTTCCATCAGGCGCGCCCGCACCACGGCATCGACGGGCGCCTTCAGTGCAGCCTCGCCAAGCTGGTATTGCAACAGTGCGAGCGCCGCATTGGCGGCGTCAAGCTGGGCCTGCGCTTGCGCGATATCTTCCCGGCGCGGGCCGTGCAGGGCCAGCTGCTGGCCCTGGCGCGCCTGTTCCAGCGCGGCCTGCGCCGACCTGGCCCGGGCGCGTGCCGCATCGGCATCCTGCTGGCTGACAGCACGGCCGTTGCTGTCCTGCTGGACCGCCAGGATGCGCTCGAGCTGCTGGCGCGCCAGATCGGACTCCGCTTGCGCCGCCACCGTGCGGGCCCGTGCTTGCGCCACTTCTTCCTGGCGGGTGCCGGCCTTCAGGCGCGTCAGCGCTTGCTGCTGGGCACCGGCCTGGGCTTGGGCCTCGGCCAGGCGCAAGCGCAGGCCACGCGTGTCGAGTTCCGCCAGGACCTGGCCGGCCTGCACTTTCTGGCCCTCCTCCACCAGCACCCGTGCCACTCTTTCGCTGGCAGGGAAGGCCAGCGCCACCTGCCGCAAGTCGACATTCCCGTACAGGACCAGTTCCCTGCCGTCTGGCGCAGGGCGGCTCCAGTACCAGGCGCCGGCCGCGATGGCCGCCGCAGCAAGTAGGGTAATTCCAGCAAGTTTTTTGTTCATGGCAGAACCTCCTGCAGAAATTCTACATTAAATTCAAATTTGGATTTGAATTCATTTTCGACGTACAATGCGAGCCATGCAAAAGAAGACTGCAACCCGTGCCAGCCGCCAGGACGGCGATGCCACCCGCCAGGCCCTGTTGGACGTGGCGGGCCAGGTGTTTGCCGAACGCGGCTTTGCCGACGCCACCAGCAAGGAAATCTGTGCCCGCGCCGGCACCAATATCGCTGCCGTCAACTATCACTTCGGCAGCCGCGGCGCGCTGTACGAAGCGGTGCTGGTGGAGGCGCACCACCATTTGCTCAAGCTTGAGGAAATGCAGGAAATTGCGTCGCGCGACATGGCGCCGCGCGACAAGCTGCGCGCGATCCTGCACGGCATCGTGCTGCGCGCCACCGGGCCCGCTGCACATTGGGGCGCGCGTGTCGTGATCCGCGAACTGATGTCGCCCACGGAACACGCGCCGGTACTGGTGCATAAAGCCATCGCGCCGAAAGCCATGGTCATGCTGGGACTGGTGTGCGAAATCCTCGGCCTGCCGCCGGCCACGCCCGGCCTGCAGCGCGCGCTATTCCTTTTGATGTCGCCCTGCCTGGCGCTGCTGGTGGCCCCGCGCGAAATGCGCACCAAGCTGTTTCCCGCCCTGGGCGATACGGCAGGCCTGGTCGAAGACATGATGACTTACGCGGGCGCCGGCCTTGACGCTATTGCTGCGAAATATTCAGCATCGCCTCGACCACCGGGTGGCTGATGCGCCGCTCGCTGGAAATGGCATAGAACTGCTCCTGCAGCTCGGATGCCGGCCCCACCGGCACGGCGCCAAACTGTTCCAGCATATCGCCGGCCAGTGCTGCCGGCGCGAAGAACAGCCCCATGCCGCTGCGGCCGAAAGTATTTAGCATCGCACTGTCTTCGAATTCGCCTGCCACGTCAGGCCGCACGCCCTGTTCAAGCAGCCAGGCGTCGATGCGGCCGCGCAGCGCCGTATTCCGGGTCGGCAGCAGGATCGGGGCGCCGTTCAGGCTTTGCGGGAAATCCCTGGCGTATTTGCGGGCCAGCGCACGCACACCGAACAGCTGCATTTCACTTTCCCCCAGCAGGTGGCTGAACACCTTGAGCGATGCGCTGGCGCGCACGGGGCGGTCGGTCAGCACCACGTCCAGCTTGTGCAGTGCCAGTTCCGCCAGCAGGGTGTCGAATTCGCCCTCGGTGCAGACCAGGTGCACCGGCGTGTCGGGCGGCAGCGCCGCCTGCAGGTAGTGCGCCGCAATCAGTTTGGGCATGGAGTCGGATATGCCCACCGCCAGGCGGATCTTGCCGACGTCAACTTCCTCGAGTGCCTCCTGCATCCGGTCGCCAAGCTGGAAAATCTGCTCGGCATAGGCCAGGGCGACCCGGCCCGCTTCGGTCGGCACCAGGCGGCGGCCCTGCTGGGTCAATAGTGACTTGCCGATTGATTGTTCCAGCGCCGCGATCTGGGTGCTGACTGTCTGGATGGCTAATCCCAGCCGGTCGGCGGCCCGGGTCACGCTGCCCTCGGCAGCAACCATGCGGAAGAAGTAGAGGTGGCGGAAATTCAGGCCGGGATTTTTCATGTTTCCATTTTTTCGAAGTAATACTTCGATTATCTTCTATTTTATAAATGGCGTCCTGCCCTTACACTGGCTCGACTTATCAACAAGAAAGGGTCAACCGATGAAGCACTTCAGGATCTCATTCCTGGTCTCCTTCATCTGCCTTGCTGCGGCAGGCTGGTGGGGGTACCAACACACAGGCGTCAGTGGCGCCCTGGCGGCCTTGTGGATCGCCTTTATCCTGAGCGTGATGGAAGTCTCGCTCTCCTTTGACAACGCGGTTGTCAACGCCTCCGTCCTGAAGAACTGGGATGAATTCTGGCAAAAGCTGTTCCTTGGCGTCGGCATCATCATCGCGGTATTCGGCATGCGCCTGGTATTCCCGCTGGTGATCGTGGCGGTGGCGGCAGACCTCAGCATCCCGGATGTGTGGACGCTGGCGCTGAACGATCCGAAAGCCTTCTCGACCCACCTGACCAACCACCACGCTGAAGTGGCGGCATTTGGCGGCATGTTCCTGCTGATGGTGTTCCTGAACTTCATCTTCGACCATGAAAAGCAGATGCACTGGCTGGGCAATGTGGAACGCAAGCTGGGTGCGCTGGGCAAGGTTTCCTCGATCGCCATCATGATCTCGATGGGCGTGTTGCTGGGCAGCCTGAGCATCGTTGAAGAGTCGCAGAAGTTCATCGTGCTGGTGGCCGGCATGTGGGGCCTGCTGATCTACATCGGCGTCGATGCGCTGTCCAACTGGCTGGAAAAGGAAGAGGAAGGCGGCGTGAATGCCGGCGACCTGGTCAAGCGTGGCGGTATCGGCGGCTTCCTCTACCTGGAAGTGCTGGATGCTTCGTTCTCCTTCGACGGCGTGATCGGCGCGTTTGCGATCACCAGCGACGTCGTGATCATCATGCTGGGCCTGGCCATCGGCGCGATGTTCGTACGCTCGATGACGGTCTACCTGGTGCACAAAGGCACCCTGGAAGAATACGTCTACCTGGAACACGGCGCGCACTATGCGATCGGCATCCTGGCAGTGATCATGTTGGCGAGCATGAAGTTCCATATTCCGGAAGTGATCACCGGCCTGATTGGCGTGGCATTTATCGTGGCATCGCTGTGGTCTTCGATCCGCCACAAAAAGCTCGAACTGAAGAGGGCCTGAGACGTGCGTGCTGATACGGCAGCAGGCTAAGCAATACGATTACCTCCGTTGACGCCCCCATGGCGTTCTTCCTTGCGGTGGCCCTGGAAACAGGCCACCGTTTTTTTTTATTGGAGGGCGAGCATGCCGGCGTTGTACAGGGCGTGCACCAGCATAGGGGCGAGCAGGGATTTGCTGCGTTCCGCGGCGATTGCAGTGCAAAGTCCCAGCACGAACACCGGTGCCATGGCCGGCGGGGGATGGATGACCGCGAACAGCGCGGCGCTGGCGGCCATCGCCTGCCAGGCCGGCAACGACCGGCGCAGGCCGCCGAAAAGCTGGCCGCGGAAGATGAATTCTTCAAAAACTGGCGCTGCCAGGATAGCCAGTGGTGCCAGCCACGCCAGGGCAAGCTGCTTCGGCGCGCCCGGCATTGCCCCGAAGTGGCGCAGTATGGCCAGCCACAGGAAACCGCATGCCAGTGCGGGCAGGGCCATCAGCAGTCCCCATCCGAAGACGCTGCGCCAAGCCTTCGTCCATGGACCGTTCCACAGGCGCGGCACGCCGGCGGCGGCGCTACGCCAGTACAGCAGGCGCGCCAGCCCGTAGACGAAGGCGCCGGCCACGACGAACGACAGCGTTACCGTCGTCATCGACAGGGGTTTGCCGGCCAGGTAGAGTGCACCTGCGACCAGCAACTGCAGCAGGAAGAACAGGATGGCCGCCACGATGCCGTCCGATGCCGAGACGCGCGGCGGCGGCGAAGCGGCAGGATCGAGCAGGTAGGGCAGGCAGTCGCGGGCGCGCTGCCACAGCGACAGCGCGAGGGCCGCCAGAAGTACGATGGCGGCCAACCGGACATGCCATTCGTGCGTGTTCAGCGCATACGTGTACAGCGACGACAGGATCAGGTAGGCATAGGCAAAGGTGGGGCGCACGCGGGCGTGCATGTCCTGCGCCAGCGGATCGCAGGCCCATACGCCCAGCGCGACGGCGATGGTTGCGAAGATGGGAATGCCGGCCATGACCAGCACGAGCTGCGCAAGCAGGCGCCCATCGGCCGGCACGCCAAACCACAATCCCATGGCGAATACGGCCAGCGGGTAAATCAATGCCAATACGGACCAAAGCTGCGCCTTCTCGGCCAGCATGGCGCCAATGCTTCTCGGGTAGGTATACAGCAGCCACAGGGCGTGGCCTTCGGTATTGATGGTCTGGAAGGCGGACAGCATCAGCACATATGCGCCGAGGCCGAAGGCGACGGAAGACAGCAGTGCCGGATTGCCGATGAACTGGCCCATATCCTGCACCTGCCCGTTCAGCACCAGCTGGCTGCCGAAGATGACCAGGGGGATCAGCAGGCTTTGCACCAGGAAGTTGCGGTCGCGGCTAAGCAGGCGCAGCTCGCGCCGCTGCAAGGGTGTGCCGGGCGCCCAGCCAGCGAAAGCTGGCCGCACGGCGGCGCCGCGGCCGGTCTCGCGCGAACTGGTGGCGACGACGCCATCGGCCAGCAAGGCATGCAGCAGGCGCAGGCCGAACCAGATCGCGAACGCGGTTTGGGCTGCCAGCAGGGCGCCATAGCCCAGGCCATGCATTGCGTCGCGCGCATTCAAGGCCTGCAGCGCCAGGCCGGGCGGCGTCCACAGGGACCAGGCCGGGAATTGCGCGGCCCAGCCCATTGTCAGCGTGGCGGTCGGCATGGCAAGCGACATGGCCAGGTACATCAGCGGCATGCTGGCGACTGAGGCGATCGCTTGCAGGTTGCGCAGCTGCGAAGGCGCGAGGCGCAGCCGCAGGCCGGTATCGGCCACCGTACGCAGGGTCGCCGCGCTGGCCAGCAAGGGCAGGGTGCATGCCGCTGCCAGGAATGGGGTGCTCCAGCGGTAGCCCGAATGCCAGGCCACTGCCATGAACATGGGCCATAAAGCGAGGATGCCGGAGGGATTGGCCAGCGTGCGTTCCGCAATGCGTGCCAACAGCAAGGTGCGGCGTTCCAGCGGCAGCGTGACCAGCCATTCCAGGTCCCAGTCGGGCTGCGCCAGTTCCCTGCTGCCCAGCGGCAGCAGGAAGGCGATGGCGAACAGCAGGCTGGCCTGCATCGCGGTGGCCTGCATCAGTACGCGATGGAACGGCGCCGCCTGCAGTTCCGCGCGCGCCTTGCGCATGGCGGCGCGCGGTGCGGCGTCCGATTCTGCGGCAACGCACTGGCTGCCGGTGGGCAGGCGGCATTGCATGTTCAGCAGCGAGGTGCTGGCGGTACTCAGGAAGGCGAGCAGCATGAAGGCCGACAGCACGAAGGTGGCCAGCCAGCGGGCATTTTTCTTGCCGCGCGTGGGCGCGCGGCTCGGTCCGGTCCGGCCCTTGCGCAAGCGCACGGCATTGCCGATGTTCAGGAGCCGCAACAGGCGCAGGCGTGCAAGCAGCCAGAATGCACGCGGGGCGCTCGGCAGCTCCATCATGCGGCCAGGCTGTCTTCGTCGGTGAGTTTAAGGAACAGCTCTTCCAGTGTGCTGTTTTCGCTGCTGGCGCCGCGTAGTTGTTCCAGCGTGCCGGTGGCAACCAGGGCGCCGCGGTTGATGATGCCGACGCGGTTGCACATGCGCTGCGCCATGTCGAGCAGGTGGGTGGAAACGAAGATGGTCTTACCGGCCGCAGCGCTGGCAACCAGGCGATCCTGCACTTCGCGTGCGGCGCGCGGATCGAGGCCGTTGATCGGCTCGTCCAGGATCAGTACGGCGGGATCGTGCACCAGGGCGCAGGCCAGGCCCAGCTTCTTTTTCATGCCCATCGAGTAGTTGACGGCGAATTCCTCGCTCACGTCCTGCAGGCCGAATTCCTGCAGCAATTGCGCAGCGCGTTCGATAGCGGCCTTGCGCTGCATGCCGTGCATCTCCGCCACAAACTGCAGGATTTCCCGTCCGCGCAGGAAATCGTAGAAGATCGGGTTGTCCGGCAGGTAGCCGACGTGGCGTTTTACTTCGGCGGCATCGGCCTGGCAATCGAGGCCGTCGACCAGCACGCGGCCGGCGCTGGGCACCAGGATGCCCATCATCATGCGGATGGTCGTGGTCTTGCCCGCGCCGTTCGGCCCAAGGAAGCCAAACACTTCGCCGCGCCGTACGGTCAGCGTGAGCGGCTGCACGGCGGGGAAGTCGCCGTACTGCTTGGCCAACCCCTGGAATTCGATCATGGCCGCAAGCTCATGCCGATGCGTTCCGTGCGCGGCGCCCAGTTGCCCAGGATGTCGGCGGAAACCAGCACGCGCTCGGCGCGGCCGATCAGCAGCTTGCGTGGCACGAAACCGATGAAGCGCGAGTCGCGGCTGTTGTTGCGGTTATCGCCCAGCATCAGGTAGCTGTCGGCAGGTACGGTGACGGGACCGAAGTCGCGCTGCGCATCGACTTCGGGCAGCACCTGGATGCTGTAGCTGGCGCTGGCATTGTGTTCCCGCAGTTGCAAGGCCTGCAGCTCGCCGACCTTGTCGATTTGTTCGGTAGCCTTGCCCAGCACCGCGTAGTCGGAGGTCTTGCCGTTGATGACCAGGCGCTCCTCGCGGATTTCCACGCGGTCGCCCGGCAAGGCGACGATGCGTTTGATCAGGCGGGTGCGGTCTTCGGGCGAGAAAAAGGTGACCACGTCGCCGCGCTGCGGTTCGCCCAGGTGGCTGACGGAGATGTCGGTCAGCGGTACTTTCAGGTCGTATGCAATGCGGTTGACGAAGACCACATCGCCCTCCAGCAGGTTGGGGTGCATGGAGGCGGAAGGAATCGGGTTCCAGTCGGCGATGGCGGAGCGGAACACGCCCAGCATCAGCAGGAAGACGATAAAGCCTTTGTTTTCACGAATGAGTTTTTTCACGACCGGAGTCTCCGTCTTGGTTCAGGAAACCGCATCATCTTATCAAAACCTTAAGCACCGCTTAGACCGAAGGCCGCCAGCATCTGGCGCTGGCCTTTTGGCGCAACTTGCAGCGCGCGGCTGTCGAGATCCTGCTCGACCCAGCCGCGCTTCAGGGCCAGTTGCAGCAGCGCCGCGCCAAGCGCACCGCCCAGGTGGGGCTTGCGTTCGCTCCAGTCCAGGCAGGGACAGGCGAAGCGGCGCCGCAGCTTGCGCAGGGCCGGCAGATCCAGCCCAAGCTGCGCGAACTGCTGCTCGCCCGCCGCGCTCAGTTCATATCCGTCGCTGGCTGCCGCCAGCCATCCCTGCGCGGCGAAATGGTCATGCAGCCTGACTGCAACCGTGCCAGCCATGTGATCGTAGCAGGTGCGCGCGTTGCGCAGCCGGTCAGGCGTATTGGGCTTGAACTCATTGCGCGGCAAGCCCGCGACGACCAGCAAGGCTTCCAGCGCGCTCGCGACTTCCTGGTTGGCGAGCTGGTAGTAGCGGTGCTTGCCCTGCGCGAGCTGCACCAGCAATTGCTCGTCCTTCAGTCGCGCGAGATGGGCGCTGGCGGTGGAAGGGCTTACTTCCGCCACGATCGACAGCTCGGTGGCGGTACGCGCGTGACCGTCCAGCAGGGAGCACAGCATGCGGGCACGGGCGGGTTCGGCGATGGCGCCGGCGATGTTGGCAAGCTTGGAATCCATATTTCGATGTCGGGCGAATTGTCGTTGCGCTCTTTTCAGCATACTGCAATTTCCTGAACATTGCCGGAGGAATGAAATGCAGAAGCTGGAATGGGACGCGGGACGGGTCTTGTGGCTTGCCGCAGGTACCGCACTGGTGGAAGAAGTGCTGGGCCATCCTTTACTGCGCGTGCGGCCGCTGGCCGAGCCGGTGCCGGCCGCCATTGCCGGCGGCAGCGCCGGCGAGGTGTTCGGCGCGCTGGTACGCATGAACGAAGGCGAACGCCACGCCGCACCCAGGCTGGCCTTGCAGCGCGCCCTGGCATTCGCAGCCAGCGGGGACCTGGCGCAGCGGCGCGCCCGGGCCTTGGCGGCGCACCTGCTGGCCGAGGGCCGTCCGATCGGCGCCTGGGCCTTCGAGGCGCCGGTCAGTACCGTCGCCAGCCTGCTTGGCTTCGCCGATGCCCAGTTGCCCGCAGTGGCGCGCTGGATGGCGGATTTTGTGGCCTGCCTGTCGCCCTTCAGCAGCGCTGCGCAGGTCGACCTGGCGCACGCAGCGAGCCTGCGCCTGCTGGCGGCGATGCGTGAATTGCTGCAAGCCGCGCCCGAAGGATCGTTGGCAGCGACGGTTGCGCAGGAAGCCGCGGCAGCAGGTTGGCAAAACGACCACGCCATCCTCGCCAACCTGGTCGGCCTGTTGTCGCAAACCTACGAAGCCACTGCCGGCCTGCTCGGCAACAGCCTGGTCGCGATCCAGCAGGGCGCAGCGAGCGGCGACGCCAACGCGCTGGTGGCGCAGGTAATGGAAAGCGACCCACCCGTCATCAACACCCGCCGCTTCGCCGCCGCGCGCTGCGAGGTGGGCGGCGTGACCGTCGAAGTGGGGCAGGCGATACTGGTCATGCTCGGCGAGGCGGGACGCGGCTTTGGCCACGGCCGCCACGCCTGCCCCGGCCGGCAGCTTGCGCAGCAAATTGCCGCCGGCTGTATCGAAGCGCTGCGCAGCACGGCGCTGCCACGCCTCACCTGGACTTACCGCGCATCGGTCAATGCGCGCATACCGGAGTTCCACCAATGATTGCAGTGATATTTGAAGTGACGCCGGCCGAAGGCCGCAAGGACGCATACCTGGACATTGCCGCCCGGCTGAAGCCGGTGCTGGAACAGATTGATGGCTTCATCAGCGTCGAACGCTTCCAGAGCCTGGCCGATCCAGGCAAGGTCTTGTCGCTATCGTTCTTCCGCGACGAGGGAGCCGTGCAGCAATGGCGCCGTAGCGAAGCGCACCGCTGCGCCCAGCAGGCCGGGCGCGAACGCCTGTTTGCCGATTACCGCCTGCGCATTGCCAGCGTGGTGCGCGACTACGGCCTCAATGAGCGGGAACAGGCGCCGGCTGACAGCCGCGAACGGCACGGCTGATCAGTGCCCGCGCTGTTGCACCAGCGCGCTGCCTGCGCCATGGCGCTTGCCTTCGCTGACTGCCGTCACGGTGCCGTCGGGGTTGAAGACAATGGCGTTGGCGGCGCCGATTTCCTCCGCCGCGCCATCCCAGCGCTGGCCGAAGCGTTCCAGTGCTTTGGCCTGTGCGCTGCCCGCAAACCCGGGTTCGACGGAGGTGGCCAGCCCATTGCGTTCGGAGATACGGGGCGCATTCAGCGCGGCCGGCATGTCCATGCCCAGGTCGATATGGTTGAAAATGGTCTGCAGCACCGTGGTCACGATGGTCGCGCCGCCGGGGCTGCCGATGGTGAAGGCCGGCTTGCCGTTGCGGAAAGCGATGGTGGGCGACATGCTGCTGCGCGGGCGCTTGCCCGCTTCCGGCACGTTCGGGTGCGGGCCGGTGAAATCGAAGTCCGTCATCTCATTGTTCAGGATAAAGCCATAGCCCGGCACCGTAATGCCGCTGCCGCCCCATGATTCGATGGTGAAGGTGTAGGCCACGATATTGCCGTCCTTGTCGGATACGGCCAGGTGCGTGGTGTGCGCGCTTTCCGACAGCAGTCGGGCTTTGGCGGCGCCGGCCGGGCGCAGCGGCACGCTCGGGTCCTGCTGGAACAGGTACGGATCGCCGGGCTGCGCGTGGTGCTGCGCCCGGGTCGGGTCGATCAGTTCGCGGCGCCGCGCCGCATACTCCTTGCTGACCAGGCCCGCCACCGGCGCATCGACATATTCGGGATCGGCCAGGTAGGCATTGCGGTCGGCAAACGCCAGGCGCGCCGCTTCCATGTAGAGGTGTTCGGCTTTCTCGCGCGGCATTGCCTTCAGGTCGAAGCCTTCCAGGATATTCAACGCTGCCGCAATCGTCACGCCGCCGCTACCCGGCAGCGGCATGCCGGCCAGTTCATAGCCGCGGTAAGTGCTGCGCACCGGCTGGCGCCAGCGTGTTTCGTAGTTGGCCAGGTCGGCCAGCGCCATCTGGCCCGGACGGACCGAAACCCCCGCGGCGACAGGGGGACGGTTGACCGAGTCGACGATGGCCTGCGCCAGCTTGCCCGAGTAGAAGGCCTTGACGCCGCCGGAGGAGAGCAGGCGGTAAGTCTTCGCCAGGTCGGGATTGCGCAGCATGGTGCCGGCCGGCAGTGCCTTGCCGTCCCGCATATAGCGCGCGGCGGTGTCGGGGAACAGCGCGAACTTTTTCTCGTTCTCTTTGACCAGCGCGACGAAGTTGTCGTTCAGCTTGAAGCCGTCCTGCGCCACCTTGATGGCCGGAGCCAGCACCTGTTTGAACGACATGGTGCCGTAGCGATCGAGCGCATCATGCCAGCCGCGCACCGTGCCTGGCACACCGACTGCCATGCCGCTGGCAACCGCGGTGTCGAAATCCGTCGCCTTGCCGTTTGCCGAGAAGGCGTTGGACGTGAAAGATGCCGGCGCCACCTCGCGATGGTCGAGCGTGATGACGCGGTTCTCCTTTGCCAAGTAGATCATCATGAAACCGCCGCCGCCCACGCCGCAGCTAAAGGGGTCGGTCACCCCCAGCGTGGCCGCTGCCGCCACGGCCGCATCGACCGCGTTGCCGCCCCTGTTCAGGATCGCCAGCGCCGCTTGCGAGGCCGGTTCGCTGATGGTCGCCACGGCGCCGCCGGTGCCGTTGGCAACCGGAGTCTTGGCCCAGGCCGGGGCGCTGAACGCCAGCGCGATGATGATGGTGGAAGTCAGTCGTCGGGGCAGGGCGTTTGGCGTCATGGGCAGCTACGTTGGCTGGGAAATATTTACCCGCAAGCTTACCCGATAATCGGGCGCCGGTGCCTTCAGCGGCGGTGCCTCGGCCGGTTCCATCCCCAGCAGGGTGAAGGTCAGCCCGTTGCGGGTCACCGACTTGCTGGCGCCCGGCATAGCGTCCGCCAGGACGAAAGCGGTGTTGCCCCGCTGGTCGGCCAGCACAAAACTGTAGCTGATATATCCAGCCCAGACGCAAACTGCGCCCTGCTTACAACGGCTGTCGTTGACTCGCTCGAGCTTGAGCGTAACGTTAGGGGCCAGCCTGACGACTTCCCCCTGTGCCAGGACATAGCTGGCGCTGGTGCGCGGTGCGGGACGGCTGGCTGCGTCCTCGGCAGTACTGCGGGTCGAGCCGCAGGCGGCGGCGATGGCGAGGACCAGGCCCGCCATGCCCAGACAGATCAGTCTAGCTTGCATGATGTTCTCCTCTGGCCTGAGAACAGCTTAGCAAATCGCAAACCCTCGTGTTGCACTGTTGAGTCCACTCAACAGTAAGCGGCCGGCAAAAAAAGGGCGCCCCGCAGGGCGCCAGTTCTTCTTATTGGAATTGACCACTTATGCTTTGCGGCGACGGCGGAACCCTCCCATGCCCAACAGCCCGACGCCCAGCAGTGCCAGAGAAACAGGTTCCGGCACCTCGCTGGCTGGACTTGGCGGCGCATCGTCGACGTTGCCGGCCAGTACCTGGAAGTGGATGTTGGTGTTGTTGTCGTGAAGGTTCAGGGAATTCAGCTTGAAGGTATGCACGCCGCCGCCTGTCAGTGTCACGTCATCCCAGTAGGCCGAGAACCCGGCGGGCTTGGTTTTGTTGGCCGAGTTGTTGTCCACGATGAGATCGAAGTCGAAATCGTGCACGTTGCCGCCATTAGGCGGCGCAATGCCGAAGTCGAAAGTGGTGTCGGTTGTTACTTTGACGTAGAGCACCTCAAGGTCCTTGATATGGATCCAGTCGGCAAAAGTCCAGACTGAATCGCCGTCCGGATTCCAGCCGGCACTGATCGAACTATCCATTGTCAGCATCAGCGGGTTGGCAGCGGTCTGGCCAGGCTTGGTGGGACCGGCGGCGGCAGCGCCGGCAGCCAGGGCGAACATCGCGGTCAATGCAAGCTTCGTGAACATGGTAGCTCCTCGGTTGGTGTGCTCAACAGATACGAAGCAATCGTTGTGCCAGTGACCGAAACTCAGCCATATCAAAGGCTTACAAAATATTTCTCAATGGAATGTAAAAATTCCCGACATTAATAACCGTGTTTTGATGTAAAAAAAGCACCGGTCCTTGCGGAACCGGTGCTTTCGCTGGGGCACTACGGGCTTACATATAAGCGGCCAGGGCGCCCTTCATTTTCTTCAAGGCAGCCGCCTCGATCTGCCGGATGCGCTCGGCCGACACGCCAAACTCTTCAGCCAGCGTGTGCAGCGTGGCACCCGAGCCATCGTCGTTGGCCAGCCAGCGCGCTTCCACGATGCGGCGCGAACGTGGGTCCAGCTTGGACAGGGCCGTTTCCAGGCCTTCGGAATGCAGGCGCACCACCTGTTCCGCTTCCAGCACCTTGGTCGGCTCCATGCTGTCCGACGACAGGTAGGCGATCGGCGAGAACTTGTCGTCTTCGTCGTCGGAAGGCGCTTCCAGGGCGATATCGCGGCCGCTCAGGCGGGTTTCCATCTCGATCACATCTTCGCGCTTGACGTCGAGGGTCCTGGCCAGTTCGTCGATCTGGGCCGGCGACATCGCATCCAGGCCCTGCTTGTGGCTGCGCAGGTTGAAGAACAGCTTGCGCTGGGCCTTGGTGGTGGCCACTTTGACCAGGCGCCAGTTCTTCAGGATGTATTCGTGGATTTCAGCCTTGATCCAGTGCATGGCGTACGACACCAGGCGCACGCCCTGGTCAGGGTCGAAACGCTTGACTGCCTTCATCAGGCCGATATTGCCTTCCTGGATCAGGTCGCCGTGCGGCAGGCCATAGCCCAGGTAGCCGCGCGCGATCGATACCACCAGGCGCAGGTGGGAAGTCACCAGCATTTCCGCAGCCTTGAGATCGTTCTTTTCCTTCAGGCTTTTGCCCAGCGCCACTTCTTCCTCGTGGGTCAGCATAGGCAGGCGATTGACAGCCGAGATATAAGCGTCCAGGTTGCCCAGGCTACCGCTGAAGCCAAGGGCCAGCGCGTTGCTGCCGGCAGGTACCAGTGCGTTTGTTGCGGTCATCTTGTCTATCCTCGCTTGAAGGGAATGCTTTTCAGAGTTACCAGCATGCACGACAGAACTTAAATGATTCTTAACCTCTATCATGCCGTTCTGAACATATATTAGCACTCTCCCCAAGTGAGTGCCAATTGCTGGGATTTTATGGCTCTGATAGCAAAAACACTATCGGCACAGGCCTATTCCTTGCGCTGGATCAAAGTCAGGATAAGGGCGCGAAGATTATGCCTCCGTGCGGGTACGCACGCAGGCATTGAAAGTCGGGACAGGCCTGGCTGCGCGAGCAGCCTTGCGCTTCCAAAGGGCGAATGTCCGATTGCCGGACCTGACCCCGACTTTTAATTTAGACGGGAAAGGTGGCGTTGGACGCTGAGCAGGGCGCCCACCAGGCCGAGGCCGGCGGACAGGGCCAGCAGGCCGGCAGTCGCCCATGGGTCGAGCGGCACCAGCTGGAATTCGGAGGCGTACAGCCTTGCCAGGTCGGTAATGGTACGGTTCAACGGCTGCAGGGCCAGCGCTACGCCGCCCAATGCCACGCCGCCGGCACACAGGCCCAGCAGGGCGCCGGTGTAATAGAAGGGGCGGTGGATGAAGCTGTCGGAAGCCCCGATCAGGCGGGAAACCAGAATTTCTTCACGCTGGGTCATCACCTGCAGGCGGATGGTATTGAATACCACTGCTACCACCACCGTGCCCAACGTGACTGCCAGCAGCAGCAGGGCCTGGCGCACTACGCCCAGGATGGCGGCCAGACGCATCACCCAGGCCGAGTCGACCTGCACCGACTCTACGCCAGGCAAGGCGCGCATCTGCTCTGCAATGGTGTCGATCTGGGCGCTTTCTGCCGCGTTCTGGAAAGCATTCAACTTGATCACGTAGCTATCGGGCAGCGGGTTCTCGCCCAGCGTGGCGACCACGTCGGACAAGCCGTTCTTGGCGTTCAGTTCTTCCAGTGCCGCTTCGCGCGTCTTGAAGATGATCCGGGCTTGCGGCGTGATGCTGCGCAGCGAAGATGCCAGGCCGGCGGCCTGTTCGCGTGGCGTGTCGGCCTGGATGAAGACGCTGAGTTCGGGTTCCACGCCCATGTGGCCGGACATCGGCCGCACATTGTCGAGCAGGGTCACGCCCATGAAGGGCAGGGCCAGCGCAATTGCGACCACCAGGATATTGAACAGGAAGGAGCCCGGTGCCCGGCGCACATGCACCAGGGCGGCGCCGAGGGCGAACAGGTGATGGCGCAGCCAGGCGCTCATGCGGCCTCCCGCATCAGTTCGCCGCGCTCGAGGTGGATCACCCGTGCGGCAGCGTCCAGGATCTGCTCGTCGTGCGAAGAAATCAGGCAAGTCACGCCGACCGAGTGGAAGGCGTGCAGTGCATCGATCACCTTGCTGGCGCTGGCGCGGTCCAGGTTGGCAGTGGGTTCGTCGGCCAGGATGATTTGCGGGCGGTTGACGATGGCGCGCGCGATCGAGACGCGCTGCTGCTCGCCGCCGGACAGGGCCAGCGGCTGGCCGTCGGCGCGGTCGAGCAGGCCGACCTTGTCCAGCGCGGCGCGCGCACGCTGCTCGGCTGCCGAGCGCGGCGCACCGGTCACCAGCAGCGGCATCATCACGTTGGCCAGCACGGTGCGGTCGTTCAACAGGCGCTGTTCCTGAAAGATCAGGCCCAGGTTGCGGCGCAGGAAGGGAATACCGGCGCGCTTCAGGGCGCCGATGTCCTGGCCATTCACCAGGACCTTGCCGGAAGTGGGCCGCTCCATGGCGGCGATCATTTTCAGCAGGGTCGACTTGCCGGCGCCCGATGGGCCGGCGAGGTAGACCAGCTCGCCTTTGGCAATGGTGAGGGAAATGTCGCGCAAGGCGACACCGTCCGGGGAATACTGTTTGCTGACGTGCTGGAATTCGATCATGTAGGCCGATTAAGCGAGCAGTGCTTCAACAAATTCAGCCGCATTGAACGGCTGCAGGTCTTCAATCTTTTCGCCGATGCCGATGAAGTAGACCGGCACCGGGCGGACGCGGGCGATGGCGGCCAGGATGCCGCCTTTCGCAGTGCCGTCGAGCTTGGTAATGATCAGGCCCGACAATTGCAGCGCGTCGTCGAAAGCCTTGACCTGGGCCAGGGCATTCTGCCCGGTATTGCCGTCGATCACCAGCAGGGTCTCGTGCGGGGCACCTTCCAGGCCTTTGCCGATCACGCGCTTGACCTTTTTCAACTCTTCCATCAAGTGGAGCTGGGTCGGCAGGCGGCCGGCGGTATCGATCATCACCACATTGGTGCCGCGCGCCTTGCCGGACTGCACCGCGTCAAAAGAAACGGCGGCCGGGTCGCCCGACTCCTGGGAGATCACGGTGACATTGTTGCGCTGGCCCCACACCATCAGCTGTTCACGGGCTGCGGCGCGGAAAGTGTCGCCAGCAGCCAACAGTACCGACTGGCCGTGCGCCTGCATATGCTTGGCCAGCTTGCCGATGGTGGTGGTCTTGCCGGCGCCGTTGACGCCGGAAATCATCATCACCAGCGGCTGGTGGCGGCCCAGCTCGAATGGCTTTTGCAGCGGTTGCAGCAGGGCGATCATCAATTGCTTGAGCGCTTCCTTGACCTGGGCGGCATCCAGCAGCTTTTCTTCCTTGACCTTGCGCTTTAGTGCATCGAGCAGGTATTGGGTGGCGTCGACGCCGGCATCGGACATCAGCAGTGCCGCCTCCAGCTCGTCATACAGGTCGTCGTCGATCTTGGCGCCGACGAACAGGATGGACAGGTTGGCGGAGGTTTTCGACAAGCCAGCCTTCAGGCGGCTCATCCAGCTTTGCCTGGGTTCGGGCTTGGCGGCAGTTTCGACTTCAAACGCCAGCGGGGCCGCCGGCTCGGCGCCGGCTGGCAGGGAAGGAGCAGGGGCCGCGGCAGTTGCGGCCGGCGCTGCGGGCGCGGCTTCCGGCGCGACCGGTTTCTTCTTGAAAAAACTGAACATGGACAGGTTGGCAGAGGGTCCTTCAATCGAACCGCGTATTCTACCAGAGGCTAGCTGAGGGCTTGCCGTTGGCGTTGCCGCCATGCCGTTACTGCCGGGCCGATTTCGGCCAGTTCGCAAACCAGTACCGAGCTTGGCGGACGCTTGCGCAAGGCCGGGTTGTTGCCGCCGGCCCAGATTTCGGCCTGTTCCGGCAGGCGCACCCGCAATTCGCGCAGGCTGTCATGGACGTGGCGCGGGTTCACGGTAGCCGAAAAAGACAGTGCAACGATGTCGGCCTGCAAGGCGCGCGCCCCTTCGACGATGTCGGGCAGCGGCGTCTGGACACCTAGCGGAATGCAATGCGCTCCTTCGGCGGCGAACATGGCTTCGGCCATCAGCAAGCCCAGGCCGTGCCGTTCCTGCGGCAGGGTGGTCAGCAGCACGCGGGGACGTGGCGCCGCGCTGCTATGGTTGACCTGGGGGACGGAAAAGACGGCGCTGCGCAACACGATCTGCACCGATTCTGCAAACAAATGCTCTTCAAATACCGCGAACTGTCCGCAAGCCCACGCCTCGCCCACCAGGGTGGCAAGCGGCGCAACCAGGTTGATGACGAAATTCTTCAAACCCATCACCAGCATCGCCTGCGTCAGCTGGCGGCGGAAACCCTCCATTTGATGGGTTTTGCAGAGTTCTAAGTAGGCTAGCAATTCAGGGTGAGGCAGGGCGGCCGCGTCCCGCTGGCTGGCGGTAGTCTTTTGCGCCAGTGCCTGCAGTTCGTCGGCCGAACAGCCAATGACCTTGCCGGGACGATACCCCAGATCAATCAATCTCTTGATCAATCTCAATTTGACGACTTGTTCACTTGGATAGACTCGCTCTCCGAACGTGTCGCGTTCAGGGCGGGGGAAATCGTAACGACGTTCCCAGACCCGCAAAGTTTCCTTGGCAAGGCCGGTATCCCGTTCCACGTCGCTGATCGTGGATGGAATTGTTACAGAAACCGCACTCGTTTTCATTTGCCGACAGCGCCCCCCAGATTGATACCGACCTGCATTCTAACGCCGAAGTCGTGCGCAAAGTTGCCTGCGGTGCAGGGGAGTTTCACTATGAAACGGGGCGCAAACCGCTTGTCCATGACATAATCCCGGCGCCATCAGTTTAGCCGGCAAATGAACGGAAAGTGTGAAATGTGTCCTGAACAAACAAGTTGAAAGTTGCCTAAATTTTGTTCGGCGCTAGTGGCAAAAGCCGCCATCTTGCAATACGTATTACTACGTGAATAGCAGGAAATATTGAGATCATATAGAATGGCGGGCGATCAGTGCCGAAGAGCCCTGGTGATCGATAACAAAGCAAAGAAAAGGAAGAAGCACATCATGAAAAAAACCCTGATTTCCCTCGCGGTTCTCGCAGCAGCATCGGGCAGCGCCTATGCCCAGTCCAACGTAACCATCTTCGGTATCATGGATGCCGGCATCGTGTCCGAACGCGGTGGCAAGAACGGTAACGTGACCAAAGTGTCCTCCGGCGTCGCCAATGCATCGCGCATCGGCTTCAAAGGCACCGAAGACCTGGGTGGCGGCCTGTCCGCAGTGTTCCTGCTGGAAGGCGGCATCAAAGGCGATACCGGTGAATCCGACGTATCCGGTTCCGTATTCCAGCGCCAGGCTTACGTTGGCCTGGTGTCGAAATCGGCTGGTACCCTGACCCTGGGCCGCCAGTACACCCCTTGGTACAACGCCTTCGTGCAAGTTGGCGACCCGTTCCAGGCTGGCCTGTCCGGTTCGGCCAAGAACATCTTCCCAGCGAACGGCATCAACGTACGTAACAGCAACTCGGTGTACTACAAGTCCCCGGACATGATGGGCATCACCGCTGAAGTGTTCTACGCTGCCGGCGAGCAGAAAGAATCCTCGACCGGCCGTCAACTGGGCGCGTCGATCGGCTACCAGAACGGCAACTTCAACGGCCGCCTGGCTTACAACAACCGTAACAACGACACCGTTGCCAACGGCATCGTGACCGGTCGCGACATTGGCCACAACACCCTGCTGGCCGTGAACTACGACTTCAAAGTAGTTAAAGCCTTCGCCATGTTCGGCGCCAACAAAGGCTTGAACAGCGTTGCATACCCGAACGGCGCCGCCTACACCACCGTGGCAGTGGCTCCATCGACCGACAGCCGCAACTACCTGCTGGGCGCAACCGTGCCTGTGTCGGCTGCTGGCTCCCTGGTCGCTTCCGTGGCCCGCGCGGATGACCGTGATGTTGCCAACCGCGATGCCAACCAGTTCGCAATCGGCTACCTGCACAAGCTGTCGCCACGCACCACCACCTACATGTCCTACGGCAAGATCAAGAACCGTAACGGCGCTTCCTACACCGTTGGCAACAACGCTGAAGCCGGCACCGGTGACTCCGCTTACAACGTAGGCATCCGTCACACCTTCTAATCCCTGCCAGTTCCAGGTCAAAACGGCTGCCTCGCGCAGCCGTTTTTTTTTACAATGCTTACATGAAAACTGCCCATCGCATCGGCAGCGCGCTGCTGCTCGCTTCAGTCACAGTCTTGCCTGCCGCACTGGCGGCCAACAAGGCCGGCGGCCTGCCGCGCCATGGCATGGTGGTCTACTCCGACCTGTGCGTACATGAAGGTAGCGGCGAATACGGCGGCCAGCGCATTACGCTGCAGCGCTTTGCCGAAGTTGATACGGTGATTTACGAATACACGGCCGGCGGCCTGAGCTGGCCGCTGGTGGCGACCGACGTGAATGTCGACCCGCGCGGCAAGATGATGTACTTCACCGTGCAGGAAGGGGAGGAAGAGCGCACCATCAGCGGCAAGTTCTCGCCCAATGGCGAAACACTGACGCTCGATGGCGGCTATTGCGACGACCAGTCGCAGCCGATGGTGCTGTCCAAGGTGCGCGACTTCAGCCGCGCCGCCAAAGCCTGCAAGGCCTGCCCCGCGCCGAAGCGGTAGCCGAAAAATCAAAAGGGCTGGCCGCGCAAGCGCGGGACCAGCCCTTGAACCGGAAAGGTCGGGATTACTTGCCGGCGGCAACCGCCTGCTTGCGGATGGTGTCGAGCGTGGCGCCTGGGGTGATCAGGTTGCCGTCGTAGCGCAGCTCAATGATGGCCGGCAGGTTCTGTTCGCGGGTGAAGGCGAGGGCGCGCTGCAGGGCCGGCCCGAATTCCTCGGTGGCTGCTACGGATTCGCCATGGCCGCCGAAGGCGCGTGCCACGGCGGCGAAGTCCGGGTTGTGCAGCGTCGTGCCGAATACGCGGCCAGGATATTCGCGCTCCTGGTGCATGCGGATGGTGCCGAACATCTGGTTATTGAACACGATGATGACCACGCCCGCCTTGTACTGCACGGCGGTAGCCAGTTCCTGGCCATTCATCAGGTATTCACCGTCGCCCGCGAACGTGAGCACGGTACGCGCCGGATCGATGATCTTGGCCGCCACCCCGGACGGTACCGAATAGCCCATGGCGCCGCTGGTGGGTGCGAGCTGGGTGCGCATGCCGCCGTAAGGCCAGTAGCGATGCGCCCAGGTGGCGTAGTTGCCGGCGCCGTTGGTGATAATGGTGTCTGCCGGGCACTGGGCTTTCAACTCTTGTACCACTTGCCACAGGTTCAGTGGCGCGTTGTTGTCCTTGAAGATCGTCGGCTGCTGCTGCCAGGCGTTGTACTCGGCGCGTGCCTGCTCGACGCTATCGCGCCACGCGCTTGAATCGACCGGCTCCATTGCGGCCAGCATGGCCGCGGCCTGCGGCATGCCGGAGGCGATCATCAGTTCGCCCTGGTACACGCTGCCCAGTTCTTCGGGGCTGGCATGGATGTGCACCAGGCGTTGTTGCGGGACCGGCGAAGCAATGATCGAGTAGCCGCTGGTGGTCATTTCGCCCAGGCGCGGGCCGATGGCGATCAAGAGGTCGGCCTCTTTCACGCGGGCGGCCAGCTTCGGGTTGATGCCGATGCCGACGTCGCCGATGTAGTTCGGGTGGGAGTTGTCCAGCAGGTCCTGGAAACGGAAGGCGCAGCCGACCGGCAGTCGGTTGGCTTCGGCGAACTGGCGGATGTCGGCGCTTGCCTGCGCATTCCAGCCGCCGCCGCCCAGCAGCAGCATCGGGCGCCTGGCTTCGGACAGCATCTGGCGCAGTTGCGCGATCTGCGGCGCCGATGGCGCACCCTGGGTTGGCACGTAGGCGCGGGTGTCGGCCACGGTGGCCTTGGTGGTCAACATGTCCTCCGGCAGGGCCAGCACGACCGGACCCGGGCGGCCGCTGGTGGCGACCTGGAAGGCACGCGCAATGTATTCGGGGATGCGGTCGGCGCGGTCGATCTGGGCTACCCATTTCGCCATCTGGCCGAACATTCGGCGGTAGTCGACTTCCTGGAAGGCTTCGCGGTCCATGAAATCGCTGCCGACCTGGCCGATGAACAGGATCATCGGGGTCGAATCCTGGAAGGCGGTATGCACGCCGATCGAGGCATTGGTGGCGCCCGGGCCGCGCGTCACGAAGCAGATGCCTGGCTTGCCGGTCATCTTGCCGTAGGCGTCGGCCATGAAGGCAGCGCCGCCCTCCTGGCGGTTGATGATGAAGCGGATGCCGGATTCGTGCAGGGCGTCCAGCACGTCCAGGTAGCTTTCACCGGGCACGCCGAAGGCGGTATCGGTGCCGTGGACTTTCAGCGCATCGACCAGGATCTGGCCGCCGGAACGAGGAGTTTGCGTCATGGTACTTGCCTTCTTATACATGGATTTGGCATTCTATGCCTGCTCTAGAGAAATAGCTTTCCGAAATGCGACACCTTTTTATGGTTGGTGTCAGCGCTAAAAAATAGGGACGTACCCCATTTTTCGGAAAATGGGGTACGTCCCTATTTTTTGACGCTGACTGCAATGATGTAGAATATCGCCCGAAGCAAGCCAGACAGCCGCTGGCCGAGGTAGCAATACCGAGGCGGGAGGAAGGTCCGGACTCCACAGAGCGGGGTGACGGTTAACGGCCGTCCGCTGAAAGCCAGCAATGGTATAAGGCGAGGAATAGGGCCACAGAGACGAGCGTATTAAGTTACGGTGAAACGCGGTAACCTCCACCTGGTGCAATTTCAAATAGGCACGCGATGATGTTGCTCGCGGAGCGTGCGGGTAGAAAGCTTGAGCGGCGGAGTAATCCGTCGCCTAGAGGAATGGCTGTCATAGCACCTTCGGGTGCCGTAACAAAATCCGGCCTATCGGCTTGCTTCAACTAATTCTTGAGAGATGACCCAATACATCCTCGCCCTGGACCAGGGCACAACCAGCTCACGCGCCATCCTGTTCGACCACGAAGGCAAAATCGCAGGATGCGCAGCGCAGGAGTTTCCCCAGCACTTCCCCCAGCCCGGCTGGGTTGAACACGACCCCAACGAAATCTGGAACAGCCAGATCACCGTGGCGCGCAAGGTCCTGCAGGACTTCGATGTCAGGAAGGTGCGCGCCATCGGCATCACCAACCAGCGCGAAACCACGGTGGTGTGGGACCGCAAGACGGGCGAACCGATCGCGCCGGCCATCGTCTGGCAGGACCGCCGCACCGCCGGTTACTGCGAAGAGCTGCGCGCCGCCGGCAAGGCGAAACTGATCTGCGACGCGACCGGCCTTGAGCTGGACGCCTATTTCTCCGCCACCAAGGTCAAGTGGATCCTGGACCACGTGCCGGGCGCGCGCGAACGGGCACGCAAGGGCGCGCTGTGCTTCGGCACCATCGACTCCTGGCTGGCCTGGAAGCTGTGCGGCGTGCACGTCACCGACGTGTCGAATGCCGCGCGCACCATGCTGTTCAACATCCACCTGATGCGCTGGGATTCTGACCTGCTGCAGCTGTTCGACATCCCGGAAGAGATGCTGCCGCAAGTGGTGTCTTCCAGCGAGGAGGTCGGCACCACGCGCGAAGCGCTGTTCGGACATGGGATCCCGGTCGCCGGCATCGCTGGCGACCAGCAGGCTGCCACCTTTGGCCAGGCCTGCCACAAGCCGGGCATGGTGAAAAATACCTATGGCACCGGATGCTTCATGCTGATGCACGCCGGCCGCCATCCGCGCACATCCCACAACCGCCTGCTGTCAACCGTGGGCTGGCGCGTCGACGGCACCACCGACTACATGCTCGAAGGCTCGGTCTTCATGGGCGGCGCCACCGTGCAATGGCTGCGCGACGGGCTCGGCATCATCCAGCAATCAAGCGATGTGGAAGCGCTGGCCAACAGCGTGCCCGACAGCGGCGGCGTATTCCTGGTGCCTGCCTTTGTCGGCCTGGGCGCGCCGCACTGGGACCCGTATGCGCGCGGCACCATCGTCGGTCTGACGCGCGGCAGCAATAAGGCGCACATCGCGCGCGCCGCAGTCGAATCGATCGCCTACCAGAGTGCCGAACTGCTGGCAGCGATGCAGAAGGACGCGTCCATGCCGGTGACCGAAGTGCGCGCCGACGGCGGCGCCGCCCGCAACGATATGCTGATGCAGTTCCAGTCCGACTTGCTGGGCGTGCCCGTGCTGCGTCCAAAAGTCACGGAAACGACAGCGCTGGGTGCAGCCTACCTGGCCGGCCTGGCCGTGGGTTTCTGGGAGTCGCAGGAAGAAATCGCCACGCAGTGGGCCTGCGAGCGCCGCTTCACCCCAGCGATGGGGGGTGACCAGCGGGCCGAGTTGCTGGCAAAATGGAATCGCGCCACAGAGCGCGCCAAAGCATGGGAGACACCTTTATGATGGACCGTCCGTGGAACGTGGAACTGGACGCGATCGAAAAACTGTTCGACGCGATGACCGAAGTAGCCTTCTTCGTGAAAGATCGCGATGGCCGCTATGTGGCTGTCAACAACACGCTGGCACGCCGCTGCGGCCTGCGCAGCAAGTCCGACATCCTCGGCAAGACCGTGATGGACGTGCACCCGCGCCCGCTGGCTGCAGCTTATGAAGCGCAGGACCGGCAGGTGATCGACATGGGCGCCACCATTGAAAAGCACCTGGAGCTGCACCTGTATCCAAACCGCCGCCGCGGCTGGTGCCTGACCCACAAGGCGCCGCTGCGCAACGAGCAAGGCGATATCGTTGGCCTGGTCGGCACCTCGCACGACCTGGGACTGGTCGACGAGCAGCATCCGGTGTACCGCCAGGTAGCGCGCATTGCGCAGCGTATCCGCGAGAACTTCCACATGCAGCTGAACCTGGCCGACCTGGCGCGCGAGGAAGGGCTGTCGCTGGCTCGCGTGGAGCGCCTGTTCCAGAAGGTCTTCCACTACAGCCCGCGCCAGCTCCTGCTGCAATCGCGGCTGGAAGGCGCGCTGGCGCTGATCGAAGCATTCCCGGCGCGCAGTATCGCCGACATCGCGCGTGAATGCGGCTACACCGATCACAGCGCCTTCAGCCGCCAGTTCAAAGCGATGACGGGCTATACGCCAAGCCAGTTCCGCACCGGTTCGGGCTCTCGTCCTGTGGCTTTTTCGTCCCTCGCCTGTGCAGTTCACGTTGCCTGAACCGGCGAAATCACCCTAATGGCGCGCACGATTGCAGCTGCGCCACTCCTCCTCGTTAGCATGGGCGCTCCCATTAATATAAAGAAGAGGTGGAGACATGATGTTGAAAGTAATTGGCGCAGCAGCCCTGCTGCTCGCCGCACAAGCCCATGCGGATAGCGGTAACAAGCTGCACCAGCCGCCCGCGCCGCACCAGCGGCAAGCCCTGCCGCCGACAGCGGAGCAAAGCAAGTACGACCTGGCGCCGACGCGCAAGCCGCGCAACGACCTGATGCCGCGCAACCTGAAGACCAGCATGGCGCCGATGGCCGCAACGCCGCAGTGCAAGGACATGAACACCCTGGCCAGCTACAGCGGCGCTGCACTGGCCGAGTATGTGGCCACGCTGCCGGACTTCGAGTGCACCTATCCGCTGTTCTCCGTTGCCCCATCGCTGGCAACCAGCATCTATTCCAGTGCCAACGTGAGCGCCGTCGCCAGCCGCCTGGCCAGCGAAGCGGCCAGCTACAACGGCAGCAATATGAAGCTGGTGAACCTGGTGCTCTACCTGCGCGCCGGCTACTACCAGGCCAGCGGCGGCACCATCCCGGCGCTGACCGAATCGGTGCGCGCGCCGCTGCGCACGGCCATCCATGGCCTGGTGCAGGGCAGCGCCCTGTACGCCAACAACACCGTGGCGCCCACCACGGCGGGTGAGACCTGGAAACTGGTCACCAATATGAACGACGAGGTGCACTTCCTGCCGGATGCGAAAGCTGCCGTGGCGCGCTTCACCAATACCGCGGCCAAGCCAACGGCGGCCGAAGCGCTGAAGCAGAACAGTGCCGGCGGCGGCATGACCGGCGCGCTGACCGTGCTGTTCCGCGCGCATGGCGCGCCTAACGTGGGTACCACCCTGTCGAACGACATCTCGTATGCCAACACGCTGTACGCTTTCATCACCAACAATAAAGCAGCGCTGCTCAATTCCAACGCCAGCTACCAGCTGACCGATGCCTCGAACGAGACCTTCCGCTTCATGCAGTACGCCGGTCTCAAGCCGCAGGTCAAACCGATGGTTCAGAACACGCTGAACACCAGCACCATGCTGGGCGCCGACAGCGGCATGTGGCTGGCGGCAGCGCAGGCCGTGAAGTACTACGACAACGGCAATTGCGCGCAATACGGCGTATGCAACTACGAGCAGCAGCTGGCCAACGCCGTGCTGAAGACCACCTATAACTGCAGCCCGACGCTGCGCCTGCGCGCGCAGGACGTCACGCAGTCGCAGGTGCAGGAAATCTGCGCCACGCTGGCCGCGGGGGAGAACTACGCCCACGCCATGCTGCAGACCAAGCGCACCCCGGTGGCGCATGACAACAACAGCGCGCTGGAACTGGTGGTGTTCGACGACTACGCCAACTACAGCAAGTATGCCGGCGTGATCTACGGCATCGACACCAACAACGGCGGCATGTACCTGGAAGGCGATCCTTCCGTGGTGGGCAACCAGGCGCGCTTCATCGCCCACGAGGCTTCGTGGCTGCGTCCGACCTTCAAGGTCTGGAACCTCGAGCATGAATACGTGCACTACCTGGATGGCCGCTTCAATATGTACGGCGACTTCGGCGACAGCACTTCGGTGCCGACCGTGTGGTGGATCGAGGGCATCGGCGAGTACCTGTCGCTGAAGAATAACAACCAGCCGGCGATCGACATGGCGCGCAGCCGCAAGTATCGCCTGAGCGACATCTTCGGCAACACTTACTCGATGTCGGACTACCAGGACCGCGCCTACCGCTGGGGCTATATGGCGACCCGCTTCATGATGGAGCGCCATCGTTCCGATGTGGACCAGGTGCTGGCCAAGTTCCGCGTCGGCGACTATGCACGCTACAACGACTTCATGCGCGACATCGGCACCCGCTACGACAACGAGTTCGCGGCCTGGGCCGACGCCGCCACCACGGCCGGCGAGCCGCCGCTGCCGGATAGCGTGTCCAACCTGCCGACCTGCAGCGGCCAGGCTTCGCCAACCTACCTTGGCAAGAACTGCGCAATCCGCAACCTGTCGTCCGGCTCGCGCACCTACCTGCACCTGATGGTGCCGGCCGGGGCCCGGAACGTGAAGCTCATGAGCGCGGGCGGCAGCGGCAATATGGACATGTACGTGGCCTTGAACCGCTATCCGAGCACCACTTCCTACGATTACGCCTCCACCAATGCCGGCAACGTTGAAAATATCAGCATCCCGAGCCCGGTCGCCAACCAGTGGTATTACATCGTACTGGAAGCCAAACAGCCCTTCAGCGGCGTCACGGTAGGCGTCACTTACGATTGACAAGTGTGCCAAGCCGTATAATGTAGGCAAGCGGCGGCAGCGCCATTTGTCTATACAAGTTGCCGCCCAGTCCACACTGGGCGGCATTTTATTTTGAGGGTAAGGATCGCGCGCAAAGCGCGGCAGGCAGTCATCTCCCGCCATTCCGGGACGGCGGCACTTGTTGTTAAATTGATAAAGTGTCGTTGTCTTCAGGCAACCAAATGCTGTTTTCCAAATTTATTTCTAGTCATTTTTTCAGCGTTTGGCCAGCCCTGCAGGTGAAGTAGCACTTTCAGTATCTTTCATAAGTCCCTAATTTCTCAATGGTTTTTACTTCGGTCATTTCTCAAGGAATGCCGCTAAGTCCTTAATTTCATTGGACAAATCGCTGTTTTCGCTTGGGAAAATCGCTTGACCACCTTGTGAGCATCCTCTAAAGTGGGCGATAGTGTGAAAAAGTGTAGTTTTGTGGGATTTTTTAGATAAGGTTAAGTCGTGTTCCAAGGCGCGTCCGCGATCACATTAGATGCGAAAGGCAGGATGTCCATCCCGGCCAAGCATCGTGACGCACTGCTGATCCAGTGCGAAGGACGGCTCACGCTTACCAAACACCCGGACGGCTGCCTGTTGATGTATCCGCGCCACGTCTGGGAAGCCAAGCGCGACCAGATTGCCGCGTGGCCGATGTCGGCCCGTGGCTGGCAGCGCATTCTGCTGGGCAATGCCGCCGACGTCGAGATGGATTCGGCCGGCCGCATCCTGGTTGCCCCTGAACTGCGCGACGCTGTCGGCCTCGGCCGCGAAGTCGTGCTGTCCGGCATGCTGACCCACTTCGAGATCTGGGATCCGCTCAAGCGCGCCGCAAACGAGCAAGCCACCATCGAGGTGGGCATGCCCGATACCCTGTCCGATTTCTCCTTCTGAGGCCCGGTTCAAGATGACGACGACCTCGGTGCCAGAATTCCAGCATCGTACGGTGCTGTTAGATGAAGCGGTGGATGCGCTCGACCTGGAGGGCGCGCGCGCCAACGGCATCTATATAGACGGCACCTTCGGCCGCGGCGGCCATAGCCGCCTGATCCTGTCCCGCCTGGGCCCGGAAGGGCGCCTGATCGCCTTCGACAAAGACCTGCAAGCTATCGCCAACGCCGAAACCATCGGCGACAAGCGTTTCACCATCGTGCATGACAGCTTCGCCACCATGGCGGACGCGCTGGCCGAACGCGGCATTCCCGCCGTCGACGGCATTTTGCTGGACCTCGGCATCTCGTCACCACAAGTGGATGATGCTGCGCGCGGCTTCAGCTTCCGCAACGATGGCCCGCTCGACATGCGCATGGATACCACGCGCGGTATCTCCGCTGCGGAGTGGCTGGCCACGGAATCAGAAAAAACACTGGAAAAGGTGATAAGGGATTATGGGGAAGAACGGTTTGCTTTTCAGATTGCAAAGGCGATTGTTGCTCGCCGGGCAGTCGAGCCAATTTCAAGCACACGACAGCTTGCCGGTATCGTGGCAGGCGCGGTCAAGACTCGCGAGAAGGGCAAAGATCCGGCCACCCGCACCTTTCAGGCTATCCGGATTTTCGTCAATAAGGAGCTTGAGGACCTCGAATCGGCCTTGAACCAGGCCTTCAAGGTCCTGAAGCCGGGCGGCATCCTCGCCATCATCAGCTTCCACTCGCTGGAAGACCGCATGGTCAAGCAGTTCCTCGCCTCCAAGGCCAAGGTGGAACAGCCGGACCGGCGCCTGCCGATCAAGGCGGCCGACCTGCCGCAGCCGGAGCTGAAACTGCTGGCCCGCATCAAGCCTTCCGACAAAGAGGTCGATGAAAACCCGCGCGCCCGTTCGGCCGTGATGCGGGTCGCCATGCGCCTGCCTTCAAGCGGAGGCGTGCCATGAGCAACAAGGTCAATATCGTGCTGACGGCATTACTGGTCGCTTGCGGCCTTTCTGCCGTTAACGCGCAGTACCAGGCGCGCCACCTGTTCGTGGACAAGGAGCGCGCCGAGGCGCAGGCGCGCCAGCTCGATACCGAGTGGGCGCAGCTCCAGCTCGACCAGTCGACGCTGGGCAAGCACGCCCGGATCGAAGAAATCGCACGCCGTGAACTGAACATGACCCAGCTCACGCCGAACCGCACCCAATACCTGACGGAGGGCGAAAAGTGATGCGCTCCAGCGGCGGAACCGGAACGGCACGCGTGGCGCGCTCGCAGGGCGTGGCCTTCTCCAAAAGCCCGGTATTGGCAGTGCGCCTGCCAAGCTGGCGCTCGCGCGTCGTGCTGTTCGGGATGTTCATTGCCTTTGGGGCGCTGGCTGCACGCGCGGTCTGGCTGCAGGGCACATCCAGCCAGCAGCAATTCCTGCAGGAGCAGGGCGCCAATCGCTACCAGCGCACGCAGGAATTGCCGGCCGTGCGCGGCAAGATCACCGACCGCAATGGCCAGGTGCTGGCTTCGTCCATTCCTGTGCGCGCCATCTGGGCTGCGCCGGAGGAATTGCTGGCCGCGCCGAAAGAAAAGATCCGTGCCCTGGCCGGCCTGCTGGAAATGAGCGAGGCCGAACTGCGCAAAAAGCTCGACTCCGACCGCAGCCTGGTTTACCTGAAACGGCAGGTTGAAGTGGAAACGGCCGACAAGATCAAGGCGCTGGATCTGGCCGGCATGGATATCCGCCCTGAATACAAGCGCTTCTACCCGCAAGGCGAGGTGATGACTCACCTGGTCGGCTTCACCAATGTGGACGACAAGGGGCAGGAGTCGATCGAATTGGCGCAGCAGGCCAACCTGGTCGGCAAGCCCGGTTCGCGCCGCGTCATCAAGGATGGCCAGGGCCGCATCGTCGAAGACATCGGCGGCAAGGTGGAACCGCACAACGGCAAGGATGTGGTGCTGTCGGTCGACAGCAAGATCCAGTACATTGCCTACACCCAGCTGAAGCAGGCGGTCGAGCATTTCGGCGCCAAGGCCGGCGGTGCGGTGGTGCTGGACGTGCATACCGGGGAAGTGCTGGCACTGGCCAACTACCCGAGCTACGACCCGAACGACCGCCGCAAGCTGACCGGTGCCCAGTTGCGCAACCGCGTGATGACCGACTCCTTCGAGCCGGGCTCCACCCTGAAGCCGATCACCGTGGCGCTGGCACTGGACACCGGCCGCGTCAAGCCGTCGACCCTGATCGATACCGGTAACGGCAGGCTCACCATCGCCGACCGCACGATTTCCGACACCAAACCGCACGGCGTGATCGACGTGGCGCATATTATTGAAACGTCGTCGAATATCGGTACCTCCAAGATCGCCCTTAGCATGCCGGCCCAGGAAATGTGGGAAATGTTCACCAAGGTCGGCTTCGGCCAGCAGCCGAAATGGGGCTTCCCCGGCGCGGTGGCGGGAAGGGTGAGGCCCTATAAATCATGGCGGCCGATCGAGCAGGCCACCATGAGCTACGGCAACGGCATTTCGGTTTCAGTGATCCAGTTGGCCCGCTCTTATATGATGTTTGCACGGAATGGTGACACCATTCCTTTGTCGTTCGAGAGGGTCGACAGGGAACCTGTCGGCCAGCAGATCATCAAGCCGCAAACCGCCGCGCAGATGCGCGAGATGCTGGAAGCGGTAGTGTCGGGCAAGGAAGGCACCGCCAAGAAGGCCCAGATCCCAGGCTACCGCGTGGGCGGCAAGACCGGAACCGCCTACAAGGTGGAGAACGGCCGCTATGCGATGCCGCGCAAGTACATCGGCACCTTCGTCGGCATGGTGCCGATGTCGGCGCCGCGCTTCATCATTGCCGTCATGATCGATGAACCGACCCAGCACGGCCACTTCGGCGGAGCGGTCGCAGCACCCACTTTCGCGGCTGTCGCAATCAATGCCTTGCGCGCCTCCAATGTGCCTCCTGACTCCAATGTCACCGAAATCGTGGTGCCGGCGGATACCGGTCCGGAGGCCATGTAAATGACAACGATGACCCATCAAGAAATTATCAGCTGGATGCGAGAAACTGCGCCAAACGCGCAATTGGCATCCGATTCGCGCCGCATCAAGGCCGGCGACGTGTTCTTTGCCTATCCCGGCGACGCGAAGGATGGCCGCAGCTTTATCGCCGCCGCCATCGCCAACGGCGCCGCCGCAGTGGTGTACGACGACACGCACTACGCCTGGGACGCCGCGCACGCTGTGCCGCGCCTTGCCGTGCCGGGCTTGAAGAAGCAGGCCGGCCCGATCGCGCACGCCTGGTACGGCCAGCCCGACGCAGGCATGTTTACCGTAGCCGTCACGGGCACCAACGGCAAAACTTCCTGCGCGGTGTGGACCGGGCAGGCGCTGGCCAAGGTCGGCGAAACGACCGCCGTCATCGGCACGCTGGGCGTCGGCATGTTCCGCGCCCGCGGCGAAGTCGAATTCGACGAAACCGGCTACACCACGCCGGACGCCGTCCTGCTTGCCCGCAAGCTGAAGCAAGTGCACGCCGACGGCGCCAATGCGCTGGCGATCGAGGCTTCCTCCATTGGGCTGCACCAGGGCCGTACCGATGGCATGCATTTCGACGTGGCGATCTTCACCAACCTGACGCGCGACCACCTTGACTACCATGGCGATGAGGCAAACTACGAAGCGGCCAAAACCATCCTGTTCGACTGGCCGGGCCTGAAGCATGCCGTGGTGAACCTGGACGACCCGATGGGCCACCGCCTGCTTGCCCACATCAAGGCTTCCAAGGCAGCGCGCAAGCCGGCCATCATCGGTTACACGCTGAAAGACATCAAGGCGCAGCCGAATGTGCCGGGCATTTCGATGTTGCGCGCCAGCTCCCTGCGCAGCCGCAACCTGGGTACCGAATTCAATCTCGATTCGACCTTCGGCCACGCGCACGTGCGTACCCAGCTTGTCGGCCCGTTCAACGTAAGCAACGCGCTGGCCGTGCTGGCTGCGCTGCTGGCGAAAGGCATTGCCTTCCGCACCGCCATCGACGGCATCGAATCGCTGCAGCCGGCCCCGGGGCGCATGCAGCAGATCGGCGGCCAGGAAGCGCCGATGGTCGTGATCGACTACGCCCACACGCCCGATGCGCTGGAAAAGACGCTGGAAGCGCTGCGCTTTGTGGCGGCCGACCGCGGCGGCCACCTGTGGTGCGTGTTCGGCTGCGGCGGCGACCGTGATCCGGGCAAGCGTCCGCAGATGGGCAGGATTTCGCAGATGGCGGATCATGTGCTGGTCACCAGCGACAATCCGCGCAGCGAAGATCCGGTGGAGATCATCCGCCAGATCGTGGCGGGAATGGACCCGAGCCATCCGAACTCCGAATTCATGACGGTGGAAGACCGCGCCGCCGCGATCCTGTCCGCCGTGCGCAACGCCGGCAAGACGGATGTGATCCTGCTGGCAGGGAAGGGCCATGAACCCTACCAGGAAATCAAGGGCCGCAAGATGCCGTTCTCGGACGCCGAGCATGCGCAGCTTGCATTGTCTGCACGCCTTACCATGATGAGGCCGCACTGATGCGTAGCTCTATCGCCCACATCCTGCCGGCCCTGAGCGGCGCGCACCTGCACCATGGGGTGCTGTCCCGTGAGGCCGCGCTGGCGCTGGACTTCGAAGGCGTGTCGACCGACACCCGTACGGTTGGCGTCGGCCAGTTGTTCGTCGCCCTGCGCGGCGAGGTATTCGATGCCCACGACTTCCTGCAGCAGGTGGTCGACAAGGGCGTGGTCGCTGTGGTCGTTGAAAAGCTGCCTGAGGGCTGGACCCTGCCGGCCATCGTGGTGCCGGACACCCTGGTGGCGCTGGGCCAGATTGCCAACTGCTGGCGCAAACAGTTTGCGCTGCCGGTGATCGGCGTGACCGGCTCGAACGGCAAGACCACCGTCAAGGAAATGATCGCCTCCATCCTGGCTGCCGCCCATGGCGAAGACGGGCGGCTGGCGACGCGCGGCAACCTGAATAACGAGATCGGCGTGCCGTTGACGCTGTTCCGCCTGAATGCTTCGCACCGCTCCGCCGTGGTGGAACTGGGTATGAACCATCCGGGCGAGATCGGTCGCCTGAGCGCCATCGCCGCACCGACCATCGGCATGGTGAACAACGCCCAGCGCGAGCACCAGGAATTCATGCACACGGTGGAAGCGGTGGCACGCGAGAACGGCAGCGTGCTGGCCGCCTTGCCGGGCGACGGCGTGGCCGTGTTCCCGCACGGCGACGAATTCACCCCGCTCTGGCGCGAGCTGTCCGTTGGCCGCCGTGTGCTGACCTTCGGCCTGGATGCCGCCGCCAATGTCAGCTGCACCTATACCGCCGGCGACTTCGGTGCCGACATGGAGGTGACGGTGCGTCCAGCGGCCACCGAGCAGGCGGCCGGCCATGGCGCCTCCGCATCCTTCTCCGCGCCCGACGCTGTGCCGCGGCATTTCAGCGTCTCGCTGCAGGCGGCCGGTGAACATAACGTGCGCAATGCCCTGGCTGCGATTGCCTGCACTTATGCCGCCGGCATCGACACTTCCACCATCCGCACAGGGTTGGAAGGGTTCGCGCCTGTGAACGGCCGGCTGCAGAAAAAGCAGGCCGCCAACGGCGCCCTGCTGATCGACGACAGCTATAACGCCAACCCGGATTCGGTGCGCGCGGCCATCGACGTGCTGGCCAGGGCCAGGGCGCCGCGCGTGCTGGTGCTGGGCGACATGGGTGAAGTCGGCACGCAAGGCAAGGAGTTCCATGAAGAAGTCGCCGCCTATGCGGCGACGAAAGGCATCGAGCACTTCTTCGCTACCGGCACGCTGGCCGCCCACATGGCGCCGCATGCCGAGCACCACCAGGAATTCGACGCGCTGCTGCAGGCTGTAAGCGCCGCAGTCACGCCGGATGCAACCGTATTGATCAAGGGCTCCCGTTTCATGAAGATGGAACGGGTCGTGCAGCATTTGATTGGATCGCAACACGCTACAAAGGAAACACACTAATCATGCTGCTCTGGCTTGCACAAATCCTGCAGGACGATATCGGGGCCTTCCGCCTCTTTAACTACATCACCTTCCGCGCCGTGATGGCTACCATCACGGCCCTGCTGATCGGCCTGATCGCCGGTCCCGCCGTGATCCGCAAACTGACCGTCATGAAGTACGGCCAGGCGGTGCGTACCGACGGCCCGCAGACCCACCTGAAGAAACACGGCACCCCGACCATGGGCGGCGTGCTGCTGCTGATCGCCGTCGGCATCGCCACTGTGCTTTGGTGCGACTGGTCCAACCGCCTGATCTGGCCGGTGGTCGTCGTGACCATGGGCTTCGGCGCCGTGGGCTGGGTGGACGACTACCGCAAGGTGGTGCGCCAGGACCCTGAAGGCATGCGTTCGGCGGAAAAGTACTTCTGGCAGTCGCTGGTGGGCATCGCCGCCGCGCTGTACCTGGCCTTCTCGGTGTCGGCGCCAACGCCGGCCAAGGTGTTCGAACTGTTCTTCCAGTGGGTACAGTCCGGCTTCTCGATGGACCTGCCTCCCAAGGCCGACCTGATCGTGCCGTTCGTGAAGTCCATCAGCTATCCGCTGGGCGTTTGGGGCTTCATTGCGCTGACCTACTGCGTGATCGTGGGTACGTCGAACGCGGTGAACTTCACCGACGGCCTGGATGGCCTGGCCATCATGCCGACCGTGATGGTGGGTTCGGCCCTGGGCCTGTTCGCCTACCTGACCGGTTCCGCGACGTACTCGAAATACCTGTTCATCCCGCATATTCCTGGCGCGGGTGAGCTGATCATCTTCTGCGGTGCGATGGCGGGCGCCGGCCTGGCCTTCCTGTGGTACAACGCGCACCCCGCGCAAGTATTCATGGGCGACGTCGGCGCACTGGCGCTGGGCGGCGCGCTCGGCACCATTGCGGTGATCGTGCGCCAGGAAATCGTCCTGTTCATCATGGGCGGCATCTTCGTGGCGGAGACGCTGTCGGTGATCATCCAGGTGGGCTGGTTCAAGTACACCAAGAAGCGCTACGGCGTTGGCCGCCGCGTCTTCCTCATGGCGCCCTTGCACCACCACTTTGAACAGAAGGGTTGGAAAGAAACCCAGGTTGTCGTGCGCTTCTGGATTATCACGATGATGCTGGTCCTGGTCGGACTGTCCACTTTGAAGCTGCGCTGATGATCTATAACGGCAAAATTGCACTGGTGCTGGGGCTCGGCGAATCGGGCCTGGCGATGGCGCACTGGCTGGCGCGCTGCGGCGCGCTGCTGCGCGTGGCCGACACGCGCCCGGTGCCGGACCGCCTGCCGCTGCTGCGCGAGCAGTTGCCCGGCACCCAGTTCATTTCCGGCCCTTTCAACGCCGCGCTGCTGGACGGTGTGGACTTCGTCTGCGCCAGCCCCGGCCTGGGCCCGAACAAGGAGCTGGCCGAGATCATCCCGGCCGCCGCGGAGAAAGGCATTCCCGTCTGGGGCGAGATCGAACTGTTCGCCCAGGCCCTGGAATGGCTGAAGGACGACCGCGCCTATGCGCCAAAGGTCATCGCGATCACCGGCACCAACGGCAAGACCACCGTCACCAGCCTGACCGGCCAGCTGTGCGAACGCGCCGGCCTGTCGGTGCGCGTGGCCGGCAATATCAGTCCGGCCGCGCTGGACGTGCTGCGCGAGGTGATGGAGAACGATACCCTGCCGCAGGCCTGGGTGCTCGAGCTGTCGAGCTTCCAGCTGCACACGACTTACAGCCTGAAGGCCGACGCTGCCACCGTGCTGAACGTAACCCAGGACCACCTGGACTGGCACGGCAGCATGCAGGCCTATGCCGACGACAAGAAACGCATTTTCGGCGACGACACCGTGCGCGTGCTCAACCGCGACGACAAGTGGACCATGGCGATGGCCAACCCGATTGGCGAAAACGTCACCTTCGGCACCGATGCGCCGGAACTGGCGCACAGCTTCGGCCTGGTCAACGAGCGCGGCGTGTACTGGCTCGCTACTGCCGAACCGAGCGATGATGCCGAGCCGCCGAAACGCCGCAAGAAGAACGACCCGCCGCCACCGCCGGTTGAGTGCTACAGCAAGAAGCTGATGCCGGCGGACGCGCTGCAGATCCGCGGCACCCACAACGCATCCAACGCGCTGGCTGCACTGGCGCTGTGCCGTGCCATCGGCCTGCCGTTTGCGCCGCTCCTGCATGGCCTGCGCGAATACAAAGGCCAGCCGCACCGGGTGGAACTGGTGGCATCGATCAATGGCGTCGACTATTACGACGACTCCAAGGGTACCAACGTGGGCGCGACTGTCGCCGCGCTGGTGGGACTCGGCCAGTCCTTTGCAGGCAGCGAGCAAAAGCTGGTGGTGATCGCCGGCGGCGACGGCAAGGGGCAGGAGTTCGACCCGCTGGCCGGCCCGGTGCGCCGATTCGTGCGCGCCGTGGTCCTGATCGGCCGCGATGCGCCGGCCATCCGTGCCGCGCTGGAACCGACCGGCGTGAAGATGGAAGATTTCGCCACGCTGGAAGAGGCGACCAAACGCGCCGCAGCGCTGGCCCATGCCGGCGACGCCGTGCTGCTGTCGCCAGCCTGCGCCAGCCTGGACATGTTCAAGAACTACGCGCACCGCGCGCAGGTGTTCATCGACACCGTGCGCGAAATCGCACTTGATGCGGGACAGGAGATTTGATGGCAATCCAGCTTCCATTCCGCTTCGGTGGTTCCGAGTCCCCAGCTCCGCTGGATGGACGCGCACGCCATTCGAAGATGATGGATTACGACCAGCCGCTGGTATGGTCGGTGCTGTTGCTCATGCTGTTCGGGATGGTGATGGTGTATTCGGCTTCGATTGCGCTGCCGGATTCGCCCAAGTTCGCCGCCTACAAGAACCATTATTTCGTGCAGCGCCAGGCGGTCTTCATTGCCATCGCGATCGTGGCCGCTGCCGTGGCATTCCGCGTGCGCGTGGCAGACTGGCAGAGGGCCGCGCCTTACCTGTTCATCGCTACGCTGGTGGCACTGGTGCTGGTGCTGGTGCCCGGCCTTGGCGTCAACGTCAACGGCGGAACCCGTTGGCTCAATCTCAAGCTGTTCCAGTTCCAGCCGTCCGAGCTGATGAAACTGTTCATCGTGCTGTACGCGGCCGACTATACCGTGCGCAAGCAGGAATTCATGCACCGCCTGTCCAAAGGTTTTGCGCCGATGGCGCTGGCGGTGGCCTTCGTCGGCCTGTTGCTGCTGCTGGAGCCCGACCTGGGCGCCTTCGGCGTGATCGTCTGCATCGCGATGGGCATCCTGTTCCTGGGTGGCGTCAACGCGGTCTGGTTCGGCGGCATTGCCGGCCTGCTGGTGACTATTTTCGTGGCCATCATCTGGCTCTCGCCATTCCGCCGCGCGCGCCTGTTTGCCTACCTCAATCCGTGGGAAGAGGAAAACGCCCTGAACAAGTCCTACCAGTTGACCCACTCGCTGATCGCCTTCGGCCGCGGCGAGATCGGCGGCGTGGGGCTTGGCGCCAGCGTGGAAAAGCTGCATTACCTGCCGGAAGCGCATACCGACTTCCTGCTGGCGGTGATCGGCGAAGAGCTGGGCATGATCGGGGTGCTGGTCACCATCGGCATGTTCTACTGGATTGTGAAACGAGCTTTCGATATCGGCCGCCAGGCCATTGCCATCGACCAGACCTTCGCCGGCCTGGCCGCGAAAGGCATCGGCATCTGGATCGGCATACAGACATTTATCAATATGGGCGTAAATCTCGGCTTGCTGCCGACCAAAGGGCTGACGCTGCCGCTGATGAGTTACGGCGGCACCGGCATCATCATCAACTGTGTCGGCCTGGCGATCCTGCTGCGCATCGATTATGAAAACAGGGTCCTGATGCGGGGAGGGCGGATATGACGAAGCGCCTGATGATCATGGCTGCCGGCACCGGCGGCCACATATTCCCTGGCCTGGCAATCGCCCAGGCCATGCGCGCGCGTGGCTGGGAAGTTTCCTGGCTCGGTACCTCGCATGGCATGGAAACGGACCTGGTGCCCAGGCACGGTGTCGAAATGGACCTGGTGCGCTTCAGCGGCATGCGCGGCAAGGGCCTGGCGCACACGATCGGGGGGGCGTTCAAGATGGTCGGCGCCTTCATTGATTGCTTCCGCTTCATCGGCAAGCGCAAGCCGGACGTGGTGCTGGGCATGGGCGGCTATGTCTGCGTGCCGGGCGGCGTCATGGCTAAACTGCGCGGCGTGCCGCTGGCCCTGGTGAATGCCGATGCCGGCCTGCTGCTGTCGAACAAGACGCTGGCGCCGATGGCGAAGAAAGTCTTCTTCGGCTTCACGGCCGATTTCGGCGCCGTGGCCGGCAAGGCAGTCGTCACCGGCAACCCGGTGCGCAAGGAAATCCTGGCGCTGCCGGCGCCAGAGCAGCGCTTCGCGGGCCGCGAAGGCGTGCTGCGCATACTGGTGGTGGGCGGCAGCCTGGGCGCCAAGGCGCTCAACGATGCGCTGCCTGCGGCGTTGGCGCTGATTGCGCCGGAACAGCGTCCGCTGGTGACCCACCAGTCGGGCAAGAAGAATATCGAAGCCCTGCGCACGGCTTATGCGCAGGCGCATGTGGAAGCAAACGTGGTCGATTTCATCGACGACATGGCAAGTGCGTACGCACAGGCGGACGTGGTGATCTGCCGCGCCGGCGCCATCACCGTGTCGGAACTGACGGCAGCCGGCGTTGCCAGCGTGCTGGTTCCCCTGGTGGTGTCGACCACCAGCCACCAGCGCGACAACGCGCAATGGATGGCCAGACAGGGCGCCTCAATCCACATGCCGCAGACGGAATTGAATCCGGCAAGCCTGGCAGCGCTGTTGCAGACATTGAACCGCAGCACCTGCCAGAAGATGGCGGCTGCCGCGCTTGGAGTGGGCAAGCGCGATGCGAATGACGCCATCGCACAAGAATTGGAAGCACTAGCATGAAACACAAAGTAAAAAACATTCACTTCGTCGGCATCGGCGGCAGCGGCATGAGCGGCATCGCCGAAGTGCTGGTGACGCTGGGCTATAACGTCTCCGGCTCTGACCTCGGCTCGAACGCGGTGACCCAGCGCCTCGTCGACATGGGCGCCACGGTGCACCAGGGGCACGATGCGGCCTTCATCGGCAACGCCGACGCGGTCGTCACTTCGACTGCCGTCAAGGCCGACAATCCGGAAGTGGTCGCCGCGCGCGCCCGCAAGATCCCCATCGTGCCGCGCGCTGTGATGCTCGGCGAGCTGATGCGCCTGAAGCGCGGCATCGCCATTGCCGGCACCCACGGCAAGACCACCACCACCAGCCTGGTGGCGTCCGTGCTGGCTGAGGGCGGCCTGGATCCGACTTTCGTGATCGGCGGCCGCCTGACAGCTGCCGGCGCTAACGCCAAGCTGGGATCCGGCGAATATCTGGTGGCCGAGGCGGACGAATCGGATGCCTCGTTCCTGAACCTGACCCCAATGATCGAAGTCATCACCAACATCGATGCCGATCACATGGAGACCTACGAGCACGATTTCGAGAAGCTGAAACAGGCCTTCGTGCACTTCACGCACCGCCTGCCGTTCTACGGCCGCGCCATGCTGTGCATCGACGATCCGCACGTGCGCTCCATCATCCCGCAGGTGACCAAGCCGGTCACGACTTACGGCTTCGCGGAAGACGCCGAAGTGCGCGCCGTCAATGCGCGCGCCGTCGGCACCCAGATGCACTTCACCGTCCTGCAGGAAGGTTATCCGGACCTGGACATCGTGTTGAACCAGCCCGGCATGCACAACGTGCAGAACGCCTGCTCGGCAGTTGCCATTGCGCGCGAAATCGGCGTGCCCGATACGGCGACCCAGGCCGGCCTGGCCGGTTTTGCAGGCGTCGGGCGCCGCTTCACCAAGTACGGCGACATCGCCGTGCCGTCGGGCGGAACCTTCACACTGGTGGACGATTTCGGCCACCACCCGATCGAAATGGAAGTGACTACCGCTGCTGCGCGCGCCGCCTATCCGGGCCGCCGCCTGCTGCTGGCCTTCCAGCCGCACCGCTACAGCCGTACACGCGACCTGTTCGAGGACTTCGCAAAGGTTCTCAGCACGGTTGACGTGCTGGTGCTGTCGGATGTGTATGCAGCGGGCGAGGCGCCGATCGTGGCTGCCGACGGCCGCGCGCTGGCGCATGCGATCCGCGCGCGCGGCAAAACCGAGCCGGTATTCGTCGAAAACATCGCCGACATGCCGGAAACGATCATGAACGTGGTGCGCGACGGCGACGTCGTGCTCACGATGGGCGCAGGCTCGATCAGCGGCGTCCCGGCAAAACTTACGAACTGGAAGGCTTGACGCGATGACGAAACTGACTGCACAGGAAGCGCAAGCATTTGGCAAAGTGGGCGTGCTGATGGGCGGACTGTCCGCCGAACGCGACGTCTCCATCATGTCCGGCACCGGCGTGCTGGCGGCCCTGCAATCGCAGGGTGTGGATGCCCATGCCTTCGACCCGGGCCAACGCTCGCTGGCCGAACTGGCCGCTGAAAAATTCGACCGCGTGTTCATCGCGCTGCACGGCCGCTACGGTGAGGACGGCAGCATCCAGGGCGCGCTGGAACTGCTCGGCATTCCTTATACCGGCTCCGGTGTGATGGCCAGCTCGGTGGGCATGGACAAGATCACCACCAAGATCCTGTGGCTGCGCGAAAACCTGCCGACCCCGGAATACGCGGTGCTGGGCGTAGATTCCGACCTGGATGCGGAAGCTGCGCGCCTCGGCCTGCCGCTGATCATGAAGCCGCCGCATGAAGGTTCGACCATCGGTATCACCAAGGTCAACGACAAGGCCGGCCTGCAGGCAGCCTACGACGCTGCCGCTGCGCTGGACGATTGCGTGCTGGCCGAGGAATTCGTGGAAGGCCGCGAGTTCACCGTCGCCGTGCTGGGTACCGGCAAGGACGCGCGCGCGCTGCCGATCGTGGAGATCGTCGCGCCGCAGGGCAACTACGACTACAACAACAAGTACTTCACCGACGACACCAAGTACTTCTGCCCGCCGCAACTGGACCAGGCGATGCAGGACGAAATGCAGCGCCTCGCCGTGGCCGCCTACCGCGCGGTCGGCTGCGAAGGCTGGGGACGGGTCGACGTGCTGCTGCGCGCCAGGGACAACAAGCCTTTCCTGCTGGAGGTGAACACCTCGCCGGGCATGACCAGCCACTCGCTGGTGCCGATGGCTGCCCGCGCGACCGGCGTGAGCTACGAAGAACTGTGCGTGGAAATCCTGCGTACGGCGCGCCTGAAGCTGAAGAAATAGAGGACCGAAGAACGCTATGTGGCACGACGTCAAAGCCTTGAATGCATCCGCCAGCGGCCTGTTCGCGCTGTCGGTGCTGGCTTGCGCCGTTGCCGGCGTGTGGTGGCTGGCGAATCGTCCTGTATTCGATTTGCGCTCCATCCGCGTTGAGACCATGGACAAGTCCGAGTTCAAGCATGTGAACCACCTGACGCTGCGCAATGGCACCCAGGGCCGCCTGGCGGGAAATTTCTTCACGGCCGACCTGGAGCAGGTGCGCAAGGTGTTCGAGTCGGTGCCGTGGGTGCGTCGTGCCAGCGTGCGGCGCGAATGGCCGAACCAGCTGATCGTGTCGCTGGAAGAGCATGAAGCGCTCGGCACCTGGGGCGAGGATGGCCGCCTGCTGTCGGTGAAGGGCGATGTGTTTACCGCCAACCTGGCCGAGGCGGAGGAGGACCACGAGCTGCCGGCCTTTTCAGGTCCGGATGGCAGCGAGAAGGAAGTGCTGGCGCGCTACGGTGAGCTGAAAAGCTGGTTTGCACCGGCCAGCCTGGTGCCGAAGGCCGTGGCCCTGTCGGGACGCTATGCGTGGACGGTAAAGTTGGACAACGGCGCCAGTGTGGCGCTAGGACGCGAGGCAACGCATGACACCCTGCATCAAAGGGTGCAGCGCCTGGTCGGGATCTGGCCGCAGATTTCCAGCCGCGTGCCGAATATTGAAACGATTGATATGCGCTACCAGAACGGCCTGGCTTTGAGCGCAGCGGGATTGAAGATCCCGTCAGATACGAAGAAACGTTGAAAGCAGGGCATAGAGATGACTAAAGACGCTAAAAACCTGATCGTCGGCCTCGACATCGGCACCTCCAAAGTGGTGGCCGTGGTGGCCGAAGTGATGGGCGATGGACGCCACGAAGTGATTGGCCTGGGCCAGCACGAATCGAGCGGCCTGAAAAAAGGCGTAGTGGTGAACATTGAAGCGACCGTCGAATCGATCCAGCGCGCGCTGGAAGAAGCGGAGCTGATGGCCGACTGCAAGATCCGCAATGTGTACGCGGGCATTGCGGGCAGCCATATCCGCAGCTTCAACTCCAGCGGCATGGTGGCGATCAAGGACAAGGAAGTCACGGCCACCGACGTGGCGCGCGTGATCGAAACGGCCAAGGCAGTCAACATCCCGACCGACCAGCAGCTGCTGCATACGGTGCCGCAGGAATTTATCGTCGACTCGCAGGACGACGTGCGCGAGCCGATCGGCATGAGCGGCATCCGCCTGGAAGTGAAGGTGCATATCGTGACCGGCGCGGTCAGCGCGGTGCAGAACATCGTCAAGTGCGTGCGCCGCTGCGGCCTGGAAGTGTCGGACCTGATCCTGCAGCCGATGGCTTCGGCCGACGCCGTGCTGACCACGGATGAAAAGGAACTGGGCGTGGTGCTGATCGACATCGGCGGCGGCACCACCGACGTGGCGGTGTTCAGCGACGGCGCCATCCGCCATACGGCCGTGATCCCGATCGCCGGCGACCAGATTACCAACGATATCGCGATGGCGCTGCGCACCCCGACCGGCGAAGCGGAAGAAATCAAGATCCGCTACGGCGTCGCCAAGCAGGTGCTGGCCGACCCGGGCGAGCACCTGGAAGTGCCGGGCCTGGGCGACCGCGGCCCGCGCAACCTGTCGCGCCAGGCGCTGGCCGCCGTGATCGAGCCGCGCGTGGAAGAACTGTTTGCGATGGTGCACCAGGTGGTGCGCGAGTCCGGCTACGAGGGCGTGCTCTCGTCGGGCATCGTGCTGACCGGCGGCACCTCGATCATGCCGGGCATGGTGGAGATGGCGGAAGACATCTTCCTCAAGCCTGCGCGCTTGGGCACCCCGGACTACCGCGGCCAACTGGCCGACGTGGTACGCAGCCCGCGCTATGCAACCGTGTTGGGCCTGTTGTTGGAAGCTAAGAAGCAGTATCTGCGCGGCCACATCGTGACGCGCCAGGATGGATCGGTAAAAGCAGTTTGGCAGCGCATGAAGGAATGGTTCCTGGGTAACTTTTAATATTCAAAATTTTTAAAAAACTACGCAGTTTTCAATCTCCAGTTCTCCTAATTTTATGAGGCCTGGCGCTTGAAAACCGCATTCTAGATAGGAGTAAATCATGGAGTTTGATATGGTTGATAACGCAACACTGGGAACGGTCATCAAGGTCGTCGGCGTTGGCGGTGCGGGCGGTAATGCCGTCCAGCATATGATCAACAAAGGCATGAGCGGCGTGGAATTCATCGCCGCCAATACCGACGCACAAGCGCTGGCCGCTTCGAAGGCAAGCAACATCATCCAGATCGGCGCGAGCGGCCTGGGCGCAGGCATGAAGCCCGACGTCGGCCGTGCGCTGGCGGAAGAATCCCGTAGCCGCATCGAAGATGCGCTGCGCGGCGCGCACATGGTGTTCATCGCTGCCGGCATGGGCGGCGGCACCGGCACCGGCGCAGCCCCGATCGTGGCGGAAATCGCCAAGCAGCAGGGCGCGCTGACCGTGGCTGTCGTCTCCAAGCCGTTCTCCCACGAAGGCCAGAAATGCCTGGACATCGCCGAAGCGGGCCTGGAAGCGCTGTCGCAGAACGTCGACTCGCTGATCGTGATCTGCAACGAGAAGCTGGAAGAGATCTACGAAGACGAGTCCCTGATCGAGTGGCTGCAGCACGCCGACGACGTCTTGAACAATGCCGTAGCCGGCATCGCCGAGATCATCAACGTGCCTGGCCACATCAACGTCGACTTCAACGACGTCAAGACCATCATGGGCGAGCAGGGCAAGGCGATGATGGGTACCGCCACCGCTTCCGGCGTGGACCGCGCGCGCGTGGCTGCCGAGCAGGCGGTTGCATCGCCGCTGCTGGACGGGGTCGACCTGGCGGGCGCACGCGGCGTGCTGGTGAACGTCACCGCATCGCGCGGCCTGAAAGGTAAGGAAATCAAGGAAGTCATGGCTGCCGTGCGCGCCTTCGCCGCACCGGATGCGTCGATCGCACAAGGCATCGCCTACGACGACGCGATGGGCGACGATATCCGCGTGACCGTGGTGGCGACCGGCCTGGGCAAAGCCAAGAAGCATGTGCAGCTGGTACCGCAACAGCAACTGCGCACCGGCACCCATGGCGGCAACCCGCTGAACGTCAACGCAGGCCTGGGTGGTGCGGCAACTGCAGCAGTGGGCGGTTTCGGCAACGCTGGCTTCTCCGGTGTGCCGTCCGACGTGCAGAAGCAGCCAGCAGTGTGGCGCCGCGAATCGGCCACCGAGCAGGTGAACGCACTGGCCAAGTCGGGCATGGAAACCTACGACATTCCTGCCTTCCTGCGCAAGCAGGCTGACTAAATAAGGTCAGCCGCGCCGCCGGATCACGCGTCCGGCGGCGCGGAGTTATACTCTGGGTTTTCACAAGAAGGAGAACCCGAAATGACCATCAAGATCGGCGACAAACTGCCGGAAGGCCAACTGTCCGAATTCATCGAAACCGAGACCGAAGGCTGCTCGCTCGGCCCGAACACCTTCAATGTGCAGGACATCGCCAAGGGCAAGAAGATCGCGATCTTCGGCCTGCCAGGCGCCTACACCCCAACCTGCTCCGCACAGCACGTGCCAGGCTACGTCAAGCACGCTGCCGACCTGAAGGCCAAGGGCGTGGATGAAATCTGGTGCATCTCCGTGAACGACGCCTTCGTGATGGGCGCATGGGGCCGCGACCAGAAAGCTACCGGCACCGTGCGCATGATGGCTGACGGCAACGCTGCTTACTCCAAGGCCCTGGGCCTGGACGCGGACTTTTCCAAATACGGCATGGGCACCCGCTCCCAGCGTTACTCGATGCTGGTGGAAGACGGCGTGGTCAAACAACTGAACGTCGAGCAAGGCGGCAAGTTCGAAGTATCGAACGCCGAGACCATGCTGGGCCAGGTGTAAGCGCCGGATTTACTCTGCTAGAGACGGCGCTTCGGCGCCGTTTTGCGTTTCAAGCTGCGTTTTAGCGCGCGACTTGCGCTTCTTGGGCGCCAGCATGACGCCGCTGCAGGAAGGCGCACCGCAGTAGCAGGCGAATTCCTTTTTCACCTTGGCAGTGTGGCGGGCCTCGTAAATCAGGCCGTAGTTGTAGTTCAGCTCTTCGCCTTCCTCGATGTCGCGCAGGGAGCAGATGTAGACGCGGTCATCGTCATCCTCCTCGGCTTCGCAGTTGGGCTCGCAGGAGTGGTTGATATAGCGCGCTTCGTTGCCGCCCGAGCCGCCGTCGATCAGCATGCCGTTGTTCAGGCTGAAGAAGAAGGTGTGGCCGATCGGGCCCCCTTTCTGCTCGGTGCGGCGGCAGCATTCCTCCCAGTCGACGATTTCGCCGGTGTACTCGATGATGCGGGTGCCGGCCGGTATCATCCGACGCGCAAAAACACCGCGCCCATGCACTGGCGACTCGTGGACCACATAGAGTGGCTCAAGCTCTGCGATCACTTCGACTGGTAGCGCTTCTGTATTCATCCCGCCATGATAACCCGCTATAAAATTCCTCGTAATTCTTTCAGCATGAAGGAACAAACCGTGGACCGCCTGGGCTAAAGCGGCCTCAGCAGCAAACCATTTCTTTCAGTACAATGGACGACCCGGCAAAAGATTTGGGCCTTCCATTGTGACTCCACAACAAAAAGAAAACCTGCAAGCTATTTACGCCATGGTGGCCGCGGTCGCCATGTTCTCCCTCATGGACGCATCCATGAAAGTGCTGGCCGCGCGTTATCCGGCAGTGCAGGTGACCGCGTTGCGATGCATGCTTTCGATGCCGCTGGTGTGCGCCTTCATGGCTTACCGCGGCAAGTTCACGGGGATCTTCAAGGTGCGCTGGCCGCTGCACCTGTTGCGCGGCGCGGTCGGCATTGCCATGCTGTCGCTTTTTGCGTTCGCGCTGAAATCGCTGCCGCTGGCCGATACTTACGCCATCTTCTTCATCGCACCGGCGCTGGTGACGGCGCTGGCTGTATTCATCTTGGGAGAGAAAGTCAGCTTGGGCCAATGGCTGGCGATTTTGGTCGGCCTGGGCGGCGTGCTGGTAGTCCTGCGCCCGGATGGCAGCAATTTCGTGTCGATCGCGGGGCTGGCCGTGCTGGCCTCGGCCGTCTGCTATGGCATTTCCGCCATTGCCGGCCGCGTGCTGGCCAAGACCGACGCCCCGGAGCACGTGATGTTCTGGGTGCTGACCCTGATGGGCGTTGGTGTCGCGCCGCTGGCGATCAACGCCTGGGTGCCGATCGACTGGTCGCTGTGGCCGGCCATGGCCGCGCTGGCGGTGACCGGCTTTTTCGGCCAGCTCGCGCTGACGCGCGCTTTCAGCATGGGCAAAGCTTCCATCGTGGCGCCATTCGAATACACCGCGCTGGCCTGGGGCGTCGGCATCGACTGGCTGATGTGGCACACGCTGCCGGACGCATATACCTTGCTGGGCGCCGGCATCATCATTGCTTCCGGCATCTACCTGGTGCGCCGGGAGACCGAACATGCCGAGGCCGAGCACCCGTAAGCGGGGAAGGGCGCAGGGCGCTATAATCCTTGCATGCTGAAACAACGAACCATCAAAGAAATCGTCCGCACCACCGGTGTCGGCCTGCACTCCGGCACCAAGGTTGAGCTGACCCTGCGCCCCGCCGAGCCGGATACCGGCATCGTCTTCCGCCGAGTGGACCTGGACCCGCAGGTTGTCTTCCCGACAAGGGCGGACATCGTGGGCGATACCCGCATGGCAACTGTGCTGATGAAGGACGGCGGCCGCGTTTCGACCGTCGAGCACCTGATGTCGGCCTGCGCCGGGCTGGGCATCGATAACCTGTACGTCGACGTGACGGCAGAAGAAATCCCGATCATGGATGGTTCGGCATCGTCGTTTGTCTACCTGCTGCAGCAGGGCGGCGTGCAGGAACAGGAAGCGCCCAAGAAGTTCATCAAGGTGAAAAAGCCGATCGAAATCCGCGAGGGCAAGGGCGCCGCCGAGAAATGGGCGCGCCTGGTGCCGCACGACGGCTTCAAGCTGGACTTCTTCATCGAATTCAACCACCCTGCGGTGGATGGCACGGCGCAGCGCGCGACCGTGGATTTCGGCGACGTCTCATATATCCAGGCGATTGCCCGCGCCCGCACCTTCGGCTTCATGCAGGATGTGGAAATGCTGCGCGGGATTGGCCTGGCGCGCGGCGGCTCGCTGGAAAACGCGATCGTGATGGATGAGTACCGCATCCTGAACCAGGACGGACTGCGTTACGACGACGAATTCGTGCGCCACAAGATCCTGGATGCGATCGGCGACCTGTATATGGTCGGCCACCCGATCATCGCCAGCTACGAAGCCCACAAATCCGGCCACGCCCTGAACAACCAGCTGCTGCGGGCCATGCTGGCCGACACGGACTCCTACGAGCTGGTCACCTTCGACTCCCTCGACACCGCCCCGCCTTCCTACGCCAAGCAGATGTCGCGCGAGTGGGCTTACCTGTAAAAAATGTCCACCTTGGGGTCAGGAACAAAAGTGGACATTCTTTCAGGCATGTCCACTTTTGTTCCTGACCCCAAGGTGGACATTTAGCTGCGGCGGCGGGCGACCAGGCGCCGCATAGCTTCAATCAGCGGCTCGTTGGCAGTGGTTGGTTCAAGTTTTTGGCTTAGCTCGTCGAAGGAATCGACTGCCGTATCGGGCAGTTTCAAGCCTTCCCCGCTCGGGCCGACGTGCGCTATCCCTTTCGGCATCTGCACCCGGAAACGGATGTTGTTAATCTGCCACCCCTTCCCATTCAACGTTTCTTGCATTTTCGGCACTTGCTGCTTGAGCTTGGCCGCGACCGCCGTATTGGGCACGGCCAAGGTCAGATCGCCGCCGTCAAAAGCGAAAACTTCACAACTTTTGAAGGCCGAAGGCAGCACTTCGTAACAGTCGCGTTGTAAATTCGCCATGCGCTGCACGGCTGGCAGCAATTTGGCCAGCGTGGCGTTGCCCTGCAGGAAATTGGTGGCTTCCTGCGGTGCGTGCTTGCGATTGGTGAACGAAAATCCCATTCCGGCATTTTACCGTGGCGGCCCCAGCCGGTGAATTTTTCATCGCTAGCCTATTGTTATATAGGCCAAGATCCCAACCTTGCTACGAACGCATGATAAAATCACGCACTTTTGCCATTGGCGGACCCGAGGAAGAATTTAAGAAATGTCCTTACTGACCCAGATTTTCGGCAGCCGCAACCAGCGTCTGCTTAAGCAATACCAAAAAACGGTTAAGGCGATTAACGCCCTGGAACCGGAGTTTGAAAAGCTGTCGGATGCCGAGCTGCAAGCGAAAACGCCTGCCCTCAAGGAACGCGTTGCCAATGGCGAATCGCTGGATAACCTGCTGCCGGAAGCCTTCGCCGTCTGCCGTGAAGCGTCCAAGCGCGTGTTCAAGATGCGTCATTTCGACGTCCAGCTGATCGGCGGCATGGTATTGCATTTCGGCAAAATTGCTGAAATGGGCACCGGGGAAGGCAAGACCCTGACCGCAACCCTGCCGGCCTACCTGAATGCCCTGTCCGGCAAGGGCGTGCACATCGTGACCGTCAACGATTACCTGGCGCAGCGCGATGCCGAAACCATGGGTAAGCTGTACCGCTGGCTGGGCCTGTCCTGCGGCGTGAACCTGTCGCAAATGCCGCACGACGACAAGCAAGCCGCTTACGCGTCGGACATCACCTACGGCACCAATAACGAGTTCGGCTTCGACTACCTGCGCGACAATATGGTGTTCGAAGCCAGCGAGCGCGTGCAGCGCACCCTGAATTTCGGCATCGTCGACGAAGTGGACTCGATCCTGATCGACGAAGCGCGTACCCCGCTGATCATTTCCGGCCAGGCGGAAAACCATACCGACCTGTACCACAAGATCAATCTGGTCCCGCCGCAACTGACCCAGCAAATCGGCGAGGAAACCGCGGACGGCAAGGGCAAGATCGAAGTCCCGGGCGATTACACCAAGGATGAAAAAGCGCACCAGGTGCTGCTGACCGAAGCCGGCCACGAAAAGGCCGAGCGCATCCTGACCAAGATGGGCCTGCTGCCGGAAGGCGCTTCCCTGTACGATTCCGCCAACATCACCCTGGTGCACCACCTGTATGCCGCCCTGCGCGCCCACGTGCTGTACTTCAAGGACCAGCACTACGTGGTGCAGAACAATGAAGTGGTGATCGTCGACGAATTCACCGGCCGCCTGATGACCGGCCGCCGCTGGTCCGACGGCCTGCACCAGGCAGTCGAAGCCAAGGAAGGCGTCAAGATCCAGAACGAGAACCAGACCCTGGCCTCGATCACCTTCCAGAACTACTTCCGCATGTACGGCAAGCTGGCCGGCATGACCGGTACCGCCGACACGGAAGCTTACGAATTCCAGGAAATCTACGGCCTGGAAACCGTGGTGATCCCGCCGAACCGTCCATCGCAGCGCAAGGACCGCCAGGACCAGGTGTACAAGTCCAACGCCGAAAAGTACAACGCGATGATGCTCGACATCCGCGACTGCTACGAGCGCGGCCAGCCGGTGCTGGTGGGTACCACCTCGATTGAAAACTCCGAGCTGCTGTCCGGCATCCTGGACAAGGCCAAGCTGCCGCACAACGTGCTGAATGCAAAACAGCACGCCCGCGAAGCGGAAATCATCGCTCAGGCAGGTATCCCGAAAGCGATTACCATCGCCACCAATATGGCAGGCCGCGGTACCGACATCGTCTTGGGCGGCAATATCGAAAAGCAGATCCAGATCATCGAAGCCAATCCGGACCTGAGCGACGAAGAGAAGGCGGCCAAGGCGCAGCACCTGCGCTCCGGCTGGCAGTCGCTGCACAACCAGGTGGTGGCGGCCGGCGGCCTGCACATCGTCGGCACCGAGCGTCACGAATCCCGCCGCGTCGACAACCAGCTGCGTGGCCGTTCCGGCCGCCAGGGCGACCCGGGCTCCTCGCGCTTCTACCTGTCGCTGGACGACCCGCTCCTGCGCATCTTCGCCGGCGACCGCGTGCGCGCGATCATGGACCGCCTGAAGATGCCGGAAGGTGAACCGATCGAAGCGGGCATCGTGTCCCGTTCCATCGAATCGGCGCAGCGCAAGGTTGAAGCCCGCAACTTCGACATCCGTAAGCAGCTGCTGGAATACGATGACGTCGCCAACGACCAGCGTAAGGTGATCTACTCGCAGCGTAATGAGCTGCTGGAAGCGACTGATATTTCGGAAACCATCATGAACCTGCGCCACGGCGTGTTCACCGACCTGGTGCGCACCTATGTGCCGGAAGAATCGGTGGAAGAGCAGTGGGACATCCCGGCCTTGCAGAAGACCCTGGCTGCAGAATGGATGATCGAGTTGCCGCTGGTCGAGATGATGGAGAAGGAAGGCAATATCACCGACGAAGACATCGTCGAACGCGTGGTTGCGGCGGCAGATGCCGTATACCAGGCCAAAGTCGACATCGTGACGAAGGAAGCCTTCGGCGGCTTCGAGCGCAATGTCATGCTGCAGTCGGTAGACACCCACTGGCGCGAGCACCTGGCTGCGCTGGACCACCTGCGCCAGGGTATCCACCTGCGCGGCTATGCGCAGAAGAACCCTAAGCAGGAATACAAGCGCGAAGCGTTCGAGCTGTTCGGCACCATGCTGGACATGATCAAGAACGACGTGATCCGCATGGTGATGATGGTGCGCATCCAGTCGCGCGAAGAGGTCGAGGCAGCGGAAGCGGCCATGAACCAGTCGCACGTCGAGAACGTCCACTACCAGCATGCCGACTTCAACCCGAATGCGGCGCCGGAAGAATTGCTGGCCCCAACCGCCATGCCGGCGGGTGACCTGGAAGCTGCGATCAGCCAGGGTTACAAGGTGGGCCGCAATGATCCATGCCCATGCGGCAGCGGCAAGAAGTTCAAAGCTTGTCACGGCAAGCTGGCATAAGCTAAAACGCCCCAATAAGACGGCCCGGCCGCGCAAGCGCCTGGGCCGTTTTTGCTTCTAGCACGAAGAGATCCGATACTTTAAGTTGCCTATGAACCGTGCACTGCACCGGCGAATATTCGTCACCCTCTGCATTGCCACGACAATTGCATTTCCTTGCCTATTCTTTGTGCCAAGCCCGGCACGGCCGTTCTTAGTGTCGATAGTCGGCTTCACCGTTGGATATTCCGGTCTTATGGCGGCAATCTTGGGGGTGGGGCTGGGCACAATCGATGGGGGCCGCTATAAACCGGTACATCGAGGCAAAGATCCCATCAAATTCTGGCTCATGTTTTTGGTGTTTATATTCTTGGGGCTGACGGCAACCATTTTTGCGTTCTTCTCTATATGGATGGGTATTGCCCGGCTTGGCTAGGATTCATGTCGCGCTGCGGCGATCAGGCCGGGATGATCATGCGCCCGATGGTGCCGCCATCCGGTAGGAGCCGATGGTGAAAAAGACATCGAGGATATTTAAGACTTGCCACGGCCGGTTGGCATAAGCCTTAATGTCCCAAACAAAACGGCCCGGCCGCGCAAGCGCCCGGGCCGTTTTGTTTGGTGACGTCAATCTGCCACTACGTCACTTGACGTATGGGCCAGCGCGGCCAGCCTCTTTACTCTGACACAAGCGGCAACATCTCCAACTTGTGAAAAAGAGGACTGGCATGCAAAAGAAGATCAAGCTCTCGATATTATTCAGCGCCGCCATGACGTCGCTGGCGCACGCGGGCGCCACCATTTCGATCGGCGAGGACAAGTCCATCAGCGTAGGCTTTGGCGCACGTGGCAGTTTTACCAGCGCCAAAGACGGTGCGCCGGACGGGAGTTCGCGTTCGAACGATTTTAACCTGGACAGCGCGCGCCTGTTCTTCGGTGCTTCGCTGACTAAGACCATCAAGGGCATGTTGAACACCGAGTGGGATGGTGACCAGATCCGCGTGCTGGATGCTGCCGCGCAGTTCGCGTTCTCGCCAGAGCTGAATATCTGGGCCGGCCGTCTCCTGTCGCCAAGCGACCGCGCGAATATGGCCGGTCCCTATTATTCGCTCGGCGGCGGCTACTGGGCGGGCGTGGCTTCGCGCTATGGCTATAACGGCGGCATTTTCCGTGGCCGTGACGATGGCGTGGTGGTGTGGGGGAATGTGGCCGATGGCAAGCTCGGATATTCCTTCGGTGCGTTCGAAGGCCACACTTTTGGCATCGGCAGCCTGGCGCAGAAGGAAGCCAAGGCAGCGGGCATCAAGGCCGACGATAGCCTGATGTATGCAGGCCGCGTGCAATACGATTTCTGGGAAGCCGAACCAGGCTACTACGGCACCGGCAACTACCTGGGCAGCAAGGATATCCTGGCCATCGGCCTGGCTGGCCGCTACCAGAAGGATGGCGTGCTGACCGTAGGCGGGAACGGCGATTACCAGGCCTGGAACCTGGATTTCCTGCTGGAGAAGCGTATCGGCGCCGGTGCGGTGTCGGTGGAAGCGGCCTACTACAACTACCGCAACGACGATGTCATCCTGGCGGAGCAGGGCAAGGCCTGGTCGACCGGACTGGCCTATGTATTCAACCTCGCGCCGGGCCAGGGCAAGCTGCAGCCCTTCATCCAATACCAGAAGTTCAAGCCCGATAACAACATCGACGTCAAGCAGTCGGATGTGGGCCTCAACTACATCATCGACAGCTACAACGCGCAGTTGAGCGCCAAGTATTCGAAGACCGAGACCGTTGCCGCCGCCGACCAGTCGAAGTTTGTGGTCGCGCTGCAAGTCCAATACTAAGCACCATCCTTCCACCATCAGAAGAGGGTAACCATTATGCAAACTCGCCGTCATTTCATCGATTCCCTGACCCGCATCGCGGCGGCCGCCGCCATGTTGGGCGGTAGCTTCGCGGCCCACGCGGCCGATACCATCAAGGTTGGCATCCTGCACTCGCTGTCCGGCACCATGGCGATTTCCGAAACGTCGCTGAAGGATGTGGCCTTGATGGCCATCGACGAAATCAATGCCAAGGGCGGCGTGCTGGGCAAGAAGCTGGAGCCGGTGGTGGTCGACCCGGCCTCGAACTGGCCGCTGTTCGCGGAGAAGGCGCGCCAGCTGGTCGCGAAGGACAAAGTGGCCGCGGTGTTCGGCTGCTGGACGTCGGTGTCGCGCAAGTCCGTGCTGCCGGTTTTCAAGGAATTGAATGGCCTGCTGTTCTATCCGGTGCAGTATGAAGGCGAAGAACTCGAGAAGAATGTGTTCTACACCGGCGCCGCGCCGAACCAGCAGGCGATTCCTGCCGTCGAATACCTGATGAGCAAAGAGGGCGGCGGCGCCAAGCGCTTCGTGCTGCTCGGCACGGACTATGTGTACCCTCGCACCACCAACAAGATCCTGCGAGCTTTCCTGAAGAGTAAAGGCGTCAAGGACAGCGATATCGAGGAAACGTATACGCCGTTCGGCCATTCGGACTACCAGACCATTGTTGCCAATATCAAGAAGTTCTCGGCCGGCGGCAAGACCGCGGTGATCTCCACCATCAACGGCGACTCCAACGTGCCCTTCTATAAGGAACTGGGTAATGCCGGCCTGAAGGCGACGCAGGTGCCAGTCGTCGCCTTCTCCGTTGGTGAAGAGGAGCTGCGCGGCGTGGACGCCAAGCCGCTGGTCGGCCATCTCGCGGCCTGGAACTATTTCGAGTCGGTGAAAAATCCGGTAAACGAGGCTTTCATCAAGAAATGGAAGGCCTATGCCGTGGCGAAGAAACTGCCGAATGCCGCCAACGCAGTCACCAACGATCCGATGGAGGCGACCTATGTCGGCATCAATATGTGGGCGCAGGCGGTCGAGAAGGCCAAGTCCACCGATACCGACAAGGTGATCGCGGCAATGGGCGGCCAGTCCTTTAAGGCGCCGTCCGGCTTCACCCTGACCATGGACCCGAGCAACCACCACCTGCACAAGCCTGTGATGATCGGCGAAATCAAGGCTGACGGTCAGTTCAGCGTCGTATGGAAGACCAAGGAACCGATCCGCGCCCAGCCTTGGAGCCCGTACATTCCGGGTAACGAAGGCAAGCAAAAGCTGTAAGTCGGTACGCCGGCGGAAGCTGCGCGCCGCCCGCCGGCCTTGATTACTGGAGAGTTCCCCGATGCTGTATTCTGCTGTGCGCCGGCTACTGGCCGGCATCGCGCTTTGCCTGCTGGCCGGCGCCGCGCAGGCGGCCATTGCGCCAGCCTTGTTGCAGTCGCTGGCCGGGGACGACCCCGACGAGCGGGTCGCGGCAGTCGCTGCCATTGGCGCTCTCGGTACGCCGGAAGCGGCGGCTGTGCTGCGCGCTTTACAGGATGATGCCTTGTACCTGATGCCAAACGGTCAGGTGGCCAGCCTTGCGCCGTCGACGCCAGCGCCCGCAGGCGCAGCCGCGATTGTCGTCAATAACCGCCTGCGGGCTGCCATCGAGGCGGCCCTGTCTGGCATGGATCTGCTGGCGCCCGAGCCGGCGCGGCGCTTGGCGGCCGCCCATGCGTTGCTGGGCCAGGAACCGAGTCCCGTGCAGGTGGCGCTGGCGCGGCGTGTCCTGCAGGGCGAGCAGGACGGGCGGGTGCGCTCCGCGCTGCAACTGCTGCTGGCGCTCGCCAGCTTGCAGGCGCCGCAGGCAGCCGAACGCGCCGCCGCCGCGCGCCAGGTGGGACAACTGGGCGGCAGTGCGCAGCGCGCCCCGCTGCAGGCCATGCTGGAGCCGGCGTCCAATGAGCCCGACGCCGCCGTCCGTCTGGCGGTCACGGACGCCTTGAAGGCTATCGACGCCAGGCAAGCCCGCACTGAGCTGGTTGGCAACCTGTTTTACGGCGTGTCGCTGGCCAGCGTGCTGCTGTTGGCGGCACTCGGCCTGGCCATCACCTTCGGCTTGATGGGCATCATCAATATGGCGCACGGCGAACTGCTGATGATCGGCGCCTATACGACTTACCTGGTGCAGTCGCTGTTCCGCCAACACTTGCCGCAGGCGGTGGACTTGTACTTGCTAGCGGCGCTGCCAGCCGCTTTCGCCGTGACGGCGCTGGTGGGCATGGCGCTGGAGCGCACGGTGATCCGCTGGCTGTACGGGCGCCCGCTGGAAACCTTGCTCGCAACCTGGGGCATAAGCCTGGTGCTGATGCAGGCCGTGCGCACCCTGTTCGGCGCGCAGAACGTGGAGGTGGCCAATCCGGCCTGGATGTCGGGCGGCGTGACGGTGCTCGGATCGCTGGTCCTTCCCTACAACCGCATCGCCATCATCGTGTTTGCCGTGCTGGTGACGGCTGGCGTCTGGCTGCTGCTGAACGGCACGCGGCTTGGCCTGTTCGTGCGTGCCGTCATGCAGAACCGGCGCATGGCCGGCTGCGTCGGCGTGCCGACCGGCCGCATCGACATGCTGACATTCGGACTGGGCTCCGGCATTGCGGGACTGGGCGGGGTGGCGCTGTCGCAGCTGGGCAATGTAGGGCCGGATCTCGGGCAGTCCTACATCATCGATTCGTTCATGGTGGTGGTGCTGGGCGGAGTGGGCCAGTTGGCCGGTACCGTGATCGCCGCCCTGGGGCTGGGAGAAGCCAACAAATTACTGGAGCCTGTGGCGGGCGCAGTGCTGGCCAAGATTGCCATCCTCGCCTTCATCGTCATTTTCATCCAGCGCCGGCCGCAAGGGCTGTTCGCTGTCAAAGGCAGGAACGTCGAATGACTAAGCTGTTTTCCCCTCGCAGCTGGTTTGTCGTGGCGGGCCTGACCCTGCTGGCGGCCTTGCTGCCGGCATGTAATCTCGCCTTCCCGCCTGGCCATGCGTTGCATGTGCCGGACTATCTGATCGCGCTGGCCGGAAAATTCATGTGCTATGCCCTGGCAGCGCTGGCGCTGGACCTGGTGTGGGGCTACACCGGCATCCTGTCGCTGGGCCATGGCTTGTTCTTTGCCTTGGGCGGTTACGCGCACGGCATGTACCTGATGCGTGCGATCGGGCGCGATGGGGTCTACCAGAACGCGCTGCCCGACTTCATGGTCTTCCTGGACTGGAAAGAGTTCCCCTGGTACTGGGCCATGACGGACAGCTTCTGGTATTGCCTGGCATTGGTGGTGCTGGTGCCGGGTGCGCTGGCCTTCGTGTTCGGCTATTTCGCTTTCCGTTCGCGCATTAAGGGCGTGTATTTTTCCATCATCACGCAAGCCCTGACTTATGCCTGCATGCTGCTGTTCTTCCGCAATGACACCGGCTTCGGCGGCAATAACGGCTTCACTGACTTTAAGCGAATCCTCGGCTACAGCATCACGGCGCCAGCCACCAAGGCGGTGCTTTACATGACGACCCTGGCTTGCCTGGTGGGCGCGCTGCTGCTGTGCCGCTGGATCGTCACTTCGCGCCTCGGGCGCGTGCTGCAGGCGGTGCGCGACTCGGAGGCGCGCCTGATGTTCATCGGTTACAACCCGCTGTGGTTCAAACTCTTTGTCTGGACCCTGTCGGCCGTTCTGTGCGCGATTGCGGGTGCGCTGTATGTGCCGCAAGTAGGCATCATCAATCCTTCGGAGATGTCGCCGGCCAACTCGATCGAGATGGTGGTCTGGGTGGCGGTGGGCGGCCGCGGCACGCTGCTGGGCGCCATCCTCGGCGCCTTCACCGTGAATGGCTTGAAGAGCTGGTTCACCGCTGCCTTCCCTGACATGTGGCTGTTTGCCCTGGGCTTGCTGTTCATCCTGGTGACGCTGTTGATGCAGAAAGGCCTGCTGGGCTTGCGCCTGCCACGGCGCATCCAACGCGTGCCCGAGCCCAAGCAGGAACTGGAGGAAGTCGCATGAAGGTCGCACAAGACAAAGGGTTGGACACCAGCCACGGCGCCATCCTCTACCTGGAAGACGTGACGGTCGAATTCGATGGCTTCCGCGCCCTGAATAAGCTCAGTCTCGATATCTCGGTGGGCGAACTGCGCTGCATCATCGGTCCCAATGGCGCCGGCAAGACCACAATGATGGACGTTATCACCGGCAAGACCCGTCCCAGTGCGGGCAGTGCCTGGTTCGGCCAGCGCTACGATCTGTCGGCGATGACGGAATACCAGATCGCGCAAGCCGGCATCGGCCGCAAATTCCAGCGGCCGACGGTGTTCGAATCGCACACGGTGTTCGAAAACCTGGAGCTGTCCATGAAGATGGACAAGCGCGTACGGCCCACGCTGTTCGCGCGCCTGAGCGGCGAACAGCGCGATAAGATCAGCGCCATCCTGCACCAGATCCGACTGGAAGGGCAGGCGCAGCGCTTGGCGGGCCTGCTCTCGCATGGCCAGAAACAATGGCTTGAAATCGGCATGCTGCTGATCCAGGACCCGCAATTGATCCTGCTCGACGAACCGGTGGCGGGCATGTCCGACGCCGAAACGGCGCGCACCGCGGAGCTGCTGAATGAATTGCGCGGCAAGCATTCCATCATGGTGGTGGAGCACGATATGGGTTTCGTGGCCGAGATTGCGCAGGGCGGCAAGGTGACAGTGCTGCACGAAGGCGCGGTGCTGGCGCAGGGCCGCATGCACGAGGTGCAGGCCGATGAACGGGTGATCGAAGTCTATCTGGGACGCTAGGATGATGATGCTGCAAGCCGAAAACCTGAACCAGTACCATGGCTCTTCCCACACCTTGCGCGGCGTCTCGCTGCAAGTGGCGCGCGGCCAGTGCCTGGCCTTGCTGGGCCGGAATGGCGTGGGCAAGACCACGCTGCTGAAATGCCTGATGGGCGTGCTGCCGGTGGCTGGCGGCGCGGTGCGGCTCGGCGGGCGCGATATCACGCGCCAGCCGCCCCATGCGCGCGCGGCGGCCGGCATCGCCTACGTGCCGCAAGGGCGGGAAATCTTTGCCCGCCTGACGGTGGAGGAAAACCTGCGCATGGGCATGGCCACGTTGCCCGGCCGCGAGGCGGCGCGCATCAATGGCGAGGTCTACGAGCTGTTTCCGGTACTGAAGGAAATGCTGCAGCGGCGCGGCGGCGACCTGTCCGGCGGCCAGCAACAGCAGCTGGCCATCGCCCGCGCCCTGCTGCAACGGCCGCAGGTGTTGATCCTGGATGAACCAACCGAGGGCATCCAGCCGTCCATCATCAAGGATATCGAACGCGTAATCCGTCTGCTGCGCCAGCGCGGCGACATGGCCATCCTGTTGTGCGAGCAGTACTTCGACTTCGCCCACGCTCTGGCCGACCATTTCGTCGTGCTGTCGCGCGGCGAAGTGGTGGCGGCCGGCAGCCAGGCGCAGATGGCGAGCGACGACGTCACGCGCCACTTGTCGGTCTAGACGACACGGCCAGCGCGGCGGCGGCGGTGCGCGTCTCCACGCCCAGTTTCGCGAACACGTGCTCCAGGTGCTTGTTGATGGTGCGCGGGCTGGTGCCGAGGATGTCGCCGATATCGCGGTTGGTCTTGCCCTTGCTGACCCAATGCAGCACTTCGGCTTCGCGCTGGGTCAGGCGGTGTTTCGCCATCAGCGACTGCACCAGGGCATCATCGGCTTCCTCGCGCAGCACCACGCTCCACTGGACCGCTTCGTCGGCTTCGCCAAGCGTGAAGATCAAGCGCCGCGTGCCTTGTGTAATGACCAGCGCTGCGGCTTCCTCGCCGGCGGAGCGAGCCAGCACTGCGCGTTGCAGCCAGGGCGATACCTGCGGCGGCAGCGTGGACTTGGCGTGGGCCGGAAAGTAGATGTCCAGCCATTGCCGCGCCAGCGGCGTTTGCCAGATGATACGTTCATCCGGATCGACCGCCAGCACGGCATGGCCAAAGGCGTCGAGCGCGCTGCGGGCCTGGCTCACCAGGCGGGCATTCTGCGTGTGGGCGCGGATGCGTGCCAGCATCTCGTTCTGGCGCACCGGCTTGGTTACATAGTCGCTGCCGCCAACCTGAAATGCCGCCACCACATGTTCGCTTTCCGTCAGGCCGGTCATGAAGATTACCGGGATGGCGCGGGTCTGCAGGTCCGCTTTCAGTCGGCGGCAGACTTCGAAGCCGTCCATGCCGGGCATGACGGCATCCAGCAGCACGACATCGGGCACCAGGGCGTGGGCCTGTTCCAGTGCGGTGATGCCGTTGTTGGCGACCACCACGGAGTAGCCCGACTCATCCAGCGCGTCGTGCAGCACAGCCAGGTTCTCGGGCATGTCGTCAACCACCAGCACCAGTTGGCCTGGTGGACGTTCAATCGTTTGTTGCATGGGATACTCCCTGTTCGAGCAAGCGCGCCATCGCCTCCAGTTCGAAGCGCTGCGCGTGGGCTCGCATGATGTCGACAAAATGCAGGTACGGTTCGCCGAGCGTGGCGATGACGTCCAACTGCTGCTTGATGCCGCGCATATAGCCGGCCTTGACCTGGGCGCACAAGGGCGCGAGCTGGGCGGGCGGCGGCAACTGCGGCAAGCCGGGCGGCGTGGCGCTGGCAGGGGCGGCCGCCGGCGCGATCCAGGCGAGCTGCAGGCGGCGCCCGATCCAGTCCAGCAGTTCAGCCAGCTGCACTGGCTTGGTGAAGAAATCGTCGGCGCCGATGCCGGCCGGGTTGGGCAAGCCTTTGTCGTAGGCATTGGCCGAGACGATGCCGATCGGCACTACACAGCCGTGCTCGGTGCGCAGCAGGTGGCTGGCCTCCCAGCCATCGATGCCAGGCATGGCCAGGTCCATCAGGATCAGGTCGGGGGCGAAGCCGGCATGGTATTGCAGGCACTCCTGGCCGGAAGCGGCCTGGCCGACGATGAAGCCGAGCGGCGTCAGGATTGCCGCCAGCAGCTCGCGGTCGTTGCGGTCATTGTCGACCACCAGGATGCGGCGGCGCGCGCCCGCATAGCCGCTGCGCTGGAGCGGAGCGGCATCGGGCTGCGGCGCTTCGGCATGCAGGCGCGGCAGCAGCAGGCGCACGCTGAAGACACTTCCTGCGCCGGGCGTGCTGCGCACCGTCAGTTCACCGCCCATCAGCTCCGTCAGCAGTTTGCTGATCGGCAGGCCGAGCCCGGTGCCGCCGCAGTTGGCGGCATCGCCGGCGCTGCCGCGCGCGAAAGGCTCGAAGATGCGTTCCAGTTCGTGGTCCAGGATGCCCGGCCCGCTGTCCTCCACGTCGAAATGCGCCATGTCACGCTGGTAGCGCAGGCGGAAAGCAATGCTGCCCTGGCTGGTGAACTTGACTGCGTTGCCGAGGATATTGATCAGGATCTGGCTGAGCCGCTTGCGGTCCGCCCGCACCAGTGCCGGCAGGCTGCCCTGCACCTCGTAGCGGAAAGCCAGGCCTTTGCTGGCGGCCTGCTGCTCGAACATTTGCACCAGCTGGGCGATGAAGCTGACAAACTCCAGGGGCCGCAAATCGACGCTCAGGCGGCCGCCTTCGATGCGGGCGATGTCGAGCGTGCCGTCGATCAGGGACAGCAGGTGTTCGCCGCTGCCGCGGATGACGCGGATGGCCTGTTGCCGGTGCGGCGGCATGGCCGGGTCGTTCTCCAGCAACTGCGCATAGCCGAGGATGCTGTTGAGGGGAGTGCGGATTTCATGGCTGATGCCGGCGATGTAGCGGCTCTTGGCCTGGTTGGCCTGGTCGGCCAGTTTCCTGGCCTGTTGCGCTTCTTCCTGCGCCACGCGGCGGCCTTCGCGGTTCAGCACCAGCCACCACGCCACGATGGCGCTGACCAGCAGCAGTGCGCCGAAAATCTTGAGAAAGGCCAGGCGCAACGGCGTCAGCAACTGCGCCTGCCCGGCCTGCTGCAGGGCTGCCGCCTCATGCATGTACAGCAGTCCCAGCAGGCCGCCGAGGAAGAGCAGGGTCAAGATCATCAGCAGCAGATAGTAGCCCAGGCCGCTGACCAGGTAAGGCCAGGCCGACTTGGGCAGCAGCCAGTGCATGGCGGCCTGCCATTGCACGGCCAGGCGCGCATGCGGCTTGCATGCATCGTCGCAACGTGCGTCAAGACAGCAGCATAGCGAGCAGATCGGCCCCTGGTAGGCCGGGCAGTGCGCCATGTCCTCCATTTCATACGATTTTTCGCAGATGCTGCAGGTATTGCTGTGCGTTGCAGTGGCCTGGCGCGCAATATAGTAGCGGCCGCCGGTGAGGTAGGCAATCGCCGGCGCGGCAGCGAAGGCTGTGGCTAGCGCGACGAAGGCTGACAAGGCTTTGGCCGTGGGGCCGAACAGGCCGGTGAAGGCGGCCACCGAGAGCAGCGAGGCCAGCAGCATCGCGCCCACGCCGACAGGATTGATGTCGTACAGGTAGGCGCGGCGGAACTCAATGCCTGCCGGGCTCAGTCCCAGCGGCTTGTTGATGACCAGGTCGGCCACCACGGCGGCGATCCAGGCGATGGCGATATTGGAAAACAGGCCGAGCACCTGGTCCAGCGCCTGGAACACGTTCAGTTCCATCAGCAGCACGGCAATCAGGGCGTTGAAGCAGGCCCATACCACGCGTCCCGGATGGCTGTGGGTCAGGCGCGCAAAGAAATTCGACCAGGCCAGCGAGCCGGCGTAGGCATTGGTCATATTGATCTTGATCTGCGAGACCACGACAAACACGACGGTGGCCAGCAGCGCCAGGCCCGGTCCGGCGCCTACCAGGTCGAAGCCGGCCAGATACATGTGGGTCGGGTTGACCGCTTGCGCCAGGCTGGCGCCGCCCTGCAATGCGAGCAGGGCGAGCAGTGCCCCGGCCAGCATTTTCAATGCGCCGACCACCGCCCAGCCCGGTCCCGCGGCCAGCACGCCGAGGTGCCAGCGCAGGCGCTTCTTGCCGGGTGGCGGCATGAAGCGCAGGAAATCGACCTGCTCGCCAATCTGGGGGATCAGGGCGACGCCAACCGCGGTGGCGGCGCCAAAGGCCAGGGTGTTGAAATGGGCGTTGGCGCGTTCGGTGCCGGCGAACTGGAGCAGCTGGCCGGGCAGCTCCGGGCGCTTGAACGCAATGGCGATGAAGGGCAGCGCCATCAGCAGCAGCCAGAGCGGCTGGCTCACCATCTGGATGCGGCTGATCAGGGTCACCCCGTGCGTCACCAGGGGCACCACCGCCAGCGCGCTGGCCAAGTAGCCGAGCCAGAGGGGCAGACCGAAATACAGTTCCAGCGCATAGGCCATGATGGCCGCTTCCAGTGCAAACAGAATGAAGGTAAACGACGCGTAGATAAACGAGGAAATGGTGGAACCGATATAGCCGAAGCCGGCACCGCGGGTCAGCAAGTCCATGTCAACGCCGTGGCGCGCCGCGTAATAGCTGATGGGCAGGCCAGTCAGGAATATGGTCAGGCTGACTGCCAGGATGGCCCAGAAAGCATTGATGAAGCCGTAATGTACGGCCAGCGTGCCGCCAATCGCTTCCAGCACCAGGAAAGCAATCGCACCAAACGCGGTATTGGCGACGCGAAAAATGGACCATTTGCGAAACGCGCGCGGCGTGAAGCGCAGCGCGTAATCTTCAATGGTTTCATTCGCGACCCAGGTGTTGTAGTCGCGCCGAATCTTGACGATGCGCTGAACCGTTTTGGTGCGTGGGCTTTCCAAGTTTGGTGCAGAGGCGTTCATGGGGTCGCGTTGTGCTTGCTGGCTACTGCATCAATGCAATTACTATGCCCATTAGAGCGCCTGTATCGACTGGTATGCGTCTTGCTTATTGAAGAGCATGGACGATACCCTTCCCGACAATTTGATTGGACTCTGTCTGCTGGTGCTCAGCCTGGGCCTGAAGCATGGCTTCGACGCCGACCACCTGGCGACGATTGACGGCCTGGCGCGCTGGAACATGCCGTCCCGGCCACGCCTGGCGCGCCAGTGCGGCGCCTGGTTCTCACTGGGGCACGGCGCCGTGGTAATGGCCATTGCCGTGGCGCTCAGCACGCTGGCCGGCTACTGGCAGCCGCCTACCTGGCTTGAGCTGTGGGGCGCCTGGATCTCCGTCGCCTGCCTGCTTGGTTTGGGGCTGCTGAATGTGCAGGCGTTGCTCAGCGCGCCTGCCGGACAGGTAGTCGCGCCGGTCGGATTGAAGGGGCGCTTCCTGGGCCGTTTCGCCGCCGCCTCAGGGCCAGGCGGGGTGGCGCTGCTGGGCGCCCTGTTCGCCTTGTCGTTCGATACTGTCAGCCAGGCCAGCCTGTTTGCCATGGCTGCCAGCCAGTTTGGCGGCTGGCAGTATGCATTGCTGCTGGGCGCATTGTTTACGCTGGGGATGCTGGTGGCTGATGGCGTGCATGGCTGCTGGATTGCGCGCTTGCTGCGCCGCAGCGGCGAGGCGGCAGTGCTGGCATCGCGCATCATGGGCTGGGTAGTGGTCGGCACGAGTTTTCTGGTGGCAGGTTTCGGCATGCTGAAGCTGTCATCGCCCGCCGTTGGGGCCTGGAGCGATGGCAAGGAGCTGGCCTTCGGTGTAGCCCTGTTAGTGGTGCTAGCAATCAGTTTCCTGCTGGCCAAGGTCGCGGCGCGCCCGCGCGCAACGGCACCCTCGGACGCGTCCCTGGGATAGGCGACTGTCATGCGCATTGACCATCCTGCCGCAACCTTGCCTCCCGCCTCATGGTGCGCCAGCCTTGCGCTTGGCTATGCGCGCTCTGGCGCTGCAACGCGGCTGGTGCGGCGCGCGCACAGTGGTCCCTTGCGTGTGCAAAAGGCGTTCTATCCGGAAGGGGAGGCCGTCTGCCACAACATCTTGCTGCATCCGCCGGCCGGCATTGCCGGCGGCGATGAACTGCACATCGACATCACGGCCGACGCCGGTGCGCATGCCCTGCTGACCACGCCGGGCGCCGCCAAATGGTACCGCGCCAACGGCAAGCCGGCCTGGCAGCGGGTCCGTATCCACGCTGGGCAAGACGCCCGACTGGAATGGCTGCCGCAGGAAACGATTTTCTTCGACGCCACCGACGCCCATCTGCTGCAAGAGATCGAACTGGCGCCCGGCGCGCGCTACCTTGGCTGCGACATCCTGTGCTTTGGCCGCAGCGCCAGCGGCGAGCGCTTTGCAAGTGGTACGGTACGCCAGCAATTGCAGGTGCGCCAGGAAGGGCGCCTGCTGTGGTGGGACCAGGGCGTGCTGCACGGCGGCAGCAGCGCCATGCAAAGTCCGCATGGTCTGGGTGGCGCGCTGGTCTGCGCCACCTTGCTGGCGGCGGGACGTCCGGCCGCCGCAGCCTTGATTGCGCAGTTGCGCGCACTTGACCCGGCAATGGGCGTGACTTCGTTCAAGTCAGTGCTGCTGCTGCGCTACCTGGGGCACGATGCCGAACAGGCCCGCAAGCTGATGGCGCGGGCCTGGCACACCTTGCGCCCGCATTGGATGGAGCGTCCCGCAACCGAACTCCGCATTTGGAATACCTGACATGGATCTCTCCCCACGCGAAAAAGACAAACTACTGCTGTTTACCGCCGCGCTGCTGGCGGAACGCCGGCGCGCGCGCGGCCTCAAGCTCAATTATCCGGAAGCCGTGGCCCTGATCAGTGCGGCGATCCTGGAGGGCGCGCGCGACGGCAAGACCGTGGCCCAGCTGATGGCCGAGGGCACCCAGGTGCTGGCGCGCGACGATGTGATGGAGGGCGTACCCGAAATGATCCCCGACATTCAGGTCGAAGCGACCTTTCCCGACGGGACCAAGCTGGTCACCGTCCACCACCCGATCATTTGAGGGGACGGCATGATACCTGGCGAATACCTGCTTGAAGAAGGCGACATCACGCTCAATGCCGGCCGCGCCGGCTGCACCCTGGTGGTGGCCAATAGCGGCGACCGGCCGGTACAGGTCGGGTCGCATTTCCATTTTTTCGAAGTCAATGATGCGTTGCAATTCGACCGCGCCCAGGCGCGCGGCATGCGGCTCGATATCGCGGCCGGCACCGCGGTGCGCTTCGAACCTGGCCAGCGCCGCACGGTGCAGCTGGTGGCGCTGTCTGGTACGCGCCATGTGTATGGTTTCAATGCGCGCGTGATGGGTGCATTGGACGGGGAGGCATAATGGCCCGGATTTCGCGCCACGCGTACGCGGAAATGTTCGGGCCGACCAAGGGCGACCGCATCCGCCTGGCGGACACCGAACTGTTCATCGAGATCGAACATGACTACGCCATTCCCGGCGAAGAAGTGAAGTTCGGCGGCGGCAAGGTGATCCGAGACGGCATGGGGCAATCCCAGCTGCCGCACCGCGACGTGATGGATACGGTGATCACCAATGCCGTCATCCTGGACCACTGGGGCATCGTGAAAGCCGATATCGGCTTGAAGGATGGCCAGATTGCCGCCATCGGCAAAGCCGGCAACCCCGATATCCAGCCCGGCGTCACGATGGCCATCGGCGGCGCCACCGAGATCATTGCGGGCGAAGGCATGATTGTCACCGCCGGCGGGGTCGACACGCACATCCATTTCATCTGCCCGCAGCAGATCGAGGAAGCGCTGGCATCGGGCGTGACCACCATGATCGGCGGCGGTACCGGGCCAGCGGTCGGCACGGCGGCTACCACCTGCACTCCCGGCCCGTGGCACATCCACTCCATGCTGGCGGCGGCCGACGCCTTCCCGATGAACCTGGGCTTCCTGGGCAAGGGCAATGTCAGCCTGCCGCTGCCGTTGGAGGAGCAGATCGAAGCCGGCGCCATCGGGCTGAAGCTGCACGAAGACTGGGGCAGCACGCCGGCCGCGATCGACAACTGCCTGTCGGTGGCTGACCGCATGGACGTGCAGGTCGCCATCCATACCGATACGCTGAATGAAGGCGGCTTCCTGGAAGCGACCCTGGCAGCGTTCAAGGACCGTACCATCCATACCTTCCATACCGAAGGAGCGGGCGGCGGGCACGCGCCGGACATCATCGCGGCGGTCGGGCAATCGAATGTGCTGCCTTCGTCGACCAACCCGACCCGCCCGTTCACTGTCAACACCCTGGACGAGCACCTGGACATGCTGATGGTGTGCCACCACCTGGACGCCGCCATCGCCGAGGACGTCGCTTTCGCCGAATCGCGCATCCGCCGCGAAACCATCGCGGCCGAAGACATCCTGCACGACCTGGGCGCGATCTCGATGATGTCGTCCGACTCGCAGGCCATGGGACGGGTGGGAGAAGTCATCATGCGCACCTGGCAGACCGCGCACAAGATGAAGGTGCAGCGCGGGCCGCTGCCGGGCGACGACAGCCGCAACGACAACACGCGCGTCAAGCGTTACGTGGCCAAGTACACGATCAATCCGGCGATTGCGCATGGCATCTCACACGTGGTGGGCTCGCTGGAAGTGGGCAAGCTGGCCGACCTGGTGCTGTGGCGACCGGCCTTCTTCGGCGTCAAGCCGTCCATGGTCCTGAAGGGCGGCATGATCGCCTGTGCCCAGATGGGCGACCCGAACGCTTCGATTCCCACGCCACAGCCGGTGTACACGCGGCCGATGTTCGGCGCCTTCGGCGGAGGCTTGAAAAAGTCGCTGACATTTGTCTCGCAGGCGGCGTTCGAGGCTGGCGTGGCGCAACGCCTCGGCCTGGCCAAGCGCGTGGTGCCGGTGCGCGCCACCCGCCAGCTGCGCAAAACCGATATGCTCCACAACGGCGCGACGCCGCACATGGAGGTCGATCCCGAAACCTATGAGGTGCGTGCCGATGGCCAGTTGCTGGTGTGCGAAGCCGCGCCGGTGCTGCCGATGGCGCAGCGCTATTTCCTGTTCTGAGTGAGCGATGACGATGCTGACCCTGCACACCAAACTGAGCGCCGCCGAACGCGTCGACGGCGAATTGGTATTGACTTACGACCAGCGCGAGAAGTGCCGCCAGCGCGCGCGCCTGGTTTCCGGCGAGGAGATCGCGCTGTTCACCGCGCGCGGCACGGTGCTGCGCGACGGCGACCTGCTGACCGGTGAAAACGGCTTCGTGGCGCGCGTGCGCGCGGCTGCGGAGCCGGTCTACACAGTGCGCGCCGCCGATGCGCATGGCCTGCTGCGCTGCGCCTTCCACCTCGGCAACCGCCATAGCCAGGTCGAGGTGGGCGCCGGCTTCCTGCGCATCCGCGTCGATCCGGTGCTGCGCGACATGCTGGCCGGCCTGGGCGCGGTGGTGACGGAAGACATGGCGGCTTTCGAGCCGGAGGCGGGCGCCTATTCCGGCGGCCATGGGCACGGTCACCCGCTGGCACCGGTGCCGCTGCGGCAAAAGATCCATCGCCCGGCGGATGCCTAACGATGGAAGCGCAGGCGCTGCTGCATCTGCTGCAATTCGCCAGTCCGGCGCTGCCGATTGGCGCCTACAGCTATTCGCAAGGCCTGGAGGCGGCGCTGGAAGAAGGCAGCGTGCACGATGCGGCGACGGCGCGCGCCTGGATGTGCAGCATGCTGCACGAAGTGCTGGCGCGCTGGGACGCCCCGCTGTTCTGGCGCCTGCTGCGTGCCCACGCGGCAGGCGATGCGGCGACGGCTTCGTGCTGGGCCGAGCGCTATCTGGCCTCGCGCGATACAGCGGAACTGCGCGCGGAATCGGTGCAGATGGGATTTTCGCTGGCGCGCCTGCTGGCCGAGCTGGAGCTGGCGCCGGCCACCGAAGGCGAGGAAAGTTACGTGGCCGCGCTGGCGCGGGCCGTGCATGCGCTGGGCATCCCGCACGAGGCAGCCTTGCTGGCCATGCTGTTCGGCTGGGCCGAGAACCAGGTACTGGTGTGCGTCAAGTCCATCCCGCTAGGGCAGGTGGCAGGGCAGCGGCTGCTGCTGTCGCTGCGCCCGGAAATCGAAGCAGCTGCCGGTACCGCGCAATCGCTGGACGACGCGGACATGTCCAACTGGGCGCCCGGGCTGTCCTTGCTGTCGATGCGGCACGAAGTGCAGCACGGCAGGCTTTACCGTTCATAAAGGAATTACTATGGCATCCAATCCCCTGCGCGTCGGTATCGGCGGCCCGGTCGGCTCCGGCAAGACCGCCCTCTGCGAAATGCTGTGCAAAGCCATGCGCGACGATTACGACATGGCCGTGATCACCAACGACATCTATACCCGCGAAGACATGGAGATCCTGCTGCGCGCCCAGGCGCTGCCGCCGGAGCGCCTGATGGGTGTGGAGACGGGCGGCTGCCCGCACACCGCGATCCGTGAGGATGCTTCGATCAACCTGGAGGCGATCGCGCGCTTGCAGGCGGATTTCCCGGCGCTCGACCTGATCCTGGTCGAATCGGGCGGCGATAACCTGGCCGCGACCTTCAGCCCGGAGCTGTCGGACCTGACGCTGTATGTCATCGATGTGGCGGGCGGCGAAAAGATCCCGCGCAAGGGCGGGCCCGGCATCACGCGCTCCGATCTGCTGATCATCAACAAGACCGACCTGGCGCCGCATGTGGGCGCCGACCTGGAAGTCATGGCGCGCGACGCCGCACGGCAGCGGGGCGACCGTCCTTTCGTGTTTACCAATTTGCGCAGCGGTCAGGGCGTGCAGGACGTGGTGGGTTTCATTCGCGAGCAGGGCTTGCTGGGCGTGCAGCGTTAGACCTTGTGCGGTGAGCTGCTCGGGAGCGCCATGCGGACCGTGGTGCCTTCGCCCGGCGCAGAATCGAACGCGAGGCGGCCACCCATCACTGATTCTAGTACTTCCTTTAGCGAGTCGGGGCGCTGAAAAAAATGCTCGAAGACCAGTTCATCCCGATGGCAGGAAGTACCTGCGTATTCAGGCGTCAATGCAATATAAATGGCTGAACTGCCACCTGGAAGGGCCTTCAAGGCGTGAATTACTGAGAATCCGTCTTTGGCGGCCATGTCGATATCAACCAGGACGACGTGTGCTTTGAAGAAGGGAGCAAGACGCAATGCTGCATTGCCATTATTGACGCAAATTGCAAAGACTCCCTGTTCATTAAGATGTTCAGCGATCGCCTGCGCAGCGACGACATTATCGTCAATGATTAATACTCTGTGTGGTGGAGGCAACAATTTATTCGGTACTGCTTGGTGTGGGTTGGAGCGGCTGTGAGCGCCGTAAGGAGCAATCTGCCTCCTTGGTGATTAATCATGAGCGCATGAGAACGTTGAACGACCAGGTATCAGCCAGTTCGTATGGCTTCCTCAGCGGCACGTAACCCTGATTCATATGCGCCGTGAACCGTCTGATAGTGTTTCTTGCTGGTCGCTTCACCGGCGAAATACAGGCGATGATTGACGCTGCTTGCCAAGTCATCCCGGTGCGACGGTGTGGAGCCGATAATGTGGCAGGAATACGCTCCACGCGAGAAGGGGTCGGAGGCCCAGCGAGTAATTGCCGCGTCGACTGGCGCTGGAATGTCTCGACCGAACATATGGCGAAGGTTGTCCATGGCGCTTTGGATAATTCTTGCGTTACTCCATTGTTCCATGGAGGTGCCAGATTCTGCTGCATTGAACCCCATCAGAACGGGGCGTCCTGTCGGCCGCAACAGACTGACCCATTCGGCCCACTCGCCAGCACGTCCCGGACGGGGTATTTGGTTAAGCCAATCGATGCTGCGGTCCCAAAAGGCATGGGGGAAAAGCAAAACACATTTGTTGAGTATGCCCATCCCTAAGCGGTCAATCGCATTCTGCTTTCGTTCAGGTAAGGAAGGAAAGAATCTGACGCTGCCGGACTGTAGGACGCCAAGTGGCAGGGTGATGACAGCATAGTCCGCCTGGAATGCGCCATGACTGGTGTCGAGGCTGACGCCCGAATCGTGGTAGGCGACGGATTTCACCTGATGCTTGAGCTTGATGTCGATGCCATGTGCCAGGTGATCGGTAATGACCTTGTAACCATCAAGAAGCAGCATTTCTTCGCCGTCAAAAGAGGAACCGCTATCGAACCATAGCCTGGACAGCTTGTTGGCAGCAGCGCCGTACTCATGTTCGTACGTTGAGTTCAACAGGAAGTCGATCATTCGTTTGTCATACTCGCTGCGCTCCTGGTAGTTCAGTTCGGAATACACAAAACTACGCAGCGATCCATCGCGCTCACTTCTATCCTGTTCGGCGATGGCCTCCTCGATTGCGGAACGTAACGATTCCAGTTTGCGGTTGTCGGCCTCATTCAGTACAGAGCCTTCGCCACTGAACGTTTCTGCATTCTCAAGGCTGGTCGACATCATCCGGGCGCCAATCTGCCTGGCCATCGTTGCAATGGGGTTCCTGCTGCCCGCGCCATGTATCCAGGATGCGCCCAAGTCAATGGCCGGTCCGCTCCAATTGTTAAAAGTATGAATGCGGCCGCCAATGCGATCTCGCGCCTCCAGCACAATCACATCCATGCCAGCTTGTCGAAGCCGCTTCGCAGCTGCTAAGCCGGCGATGCCGGCACCGACGACGATCGCTCGTCGGGCCACTTTGCGCTGCCCAGCATGGTGGTCCGCGGCCCCCACAATGCCAGCGCCCAGTAAAGACCCGAAGCAGGCCCCCGCCTTGAGAATGGTGCGTCGCTTCACTTTCATTGACTCCTCTGCGCTGAATAACAAAGGCGGAGCAGTTCATGAACTGTTCCACCATTTCACCAACGATCTGCTGCTAGACTTTTGCGGCAAGTATTTCGTCAGCGGCGCGCAGGCCGGAAAGAAACGCGCCATGCACTGTCTGGTAATACTTCCTTTCAGTGGCCTCGCCTGCGAAATAAAGCTGTTGTCCGACTTTGCTTGCCAAGTCATCCCGCATGGACGGCGTTGAGCCGACCTTGTTGTAGGAATAGGCTCCCTTTGCGTACGGATCGGAACCCCACCTGGAAATCTGCCATCCGAGAGGATTCGGAATGTTTTTTCCAAATATGATAGTCAATGTCCGCATGGCGTCGCTGACAATCTCCTGGTCACTCCAGGATTCGATCTGCGCACCGAACTTTGCAGCATTGAATCCGAGCAGAATTGGCTTTCCAGTCGTTCGGCTCAGGCTGACCCATTCCGCCCATTGCCCATTCTTTGCGCCGGCTGGGATGTAATTGATCCAGTCGGAGTCGGTGTCCCAGAATGGCGCGGGGAAGTGCAGGAAGCATTTGTTCAGCACCCCCATGCCTAGCTTTGCAATCGCTTGCAGCTTTTGCGCAGGGAGCTGCGGCTCGAATTGCACTTGGCCCGACTGCAACACGCCGAGCGGCAATGTGATCACCGCGCCGGCGCCCACGAATCGCCCCTTATTGGTGGTGATCGTAACGGTGCCATCGCCATAGCTCACAGCGCTTACTACATGTTCCAGGCGGACATCGATGCCTTTCGCCAGGTAATCGATGAGGACACCATAGCCATCAAGGAAGAGCCGCTCGCCGCCCTCGAATCTGCTGTCACTGTCGAACCACAGGCCTGAGAGGTCGGTTGCCGCGCCACTGTACTCGTGCTCGTAGGTGGTGTTGATCAGATAGTCGATGCTGTCTCGTTCGCTGGCTGTCCGGTTCTGGTAATTGGTGCCGCTGTAGATGGCATCCGACAGGGGCAGATCGGAACTGGCGTCCTGAAACTTGCTGATCGACTGACGGATCTCGGTCCTGAGCGTCGCGATGCGCTCGTTCTCGGCAGCGGACAACAAATGTCCGTCGCTGCCGTAAGCACGATCCCTGCTGAAACTGGTTGTCGTGGTGCGTGCACCGGCCTTTCGTGCGAGCTCGGTTATCGGGTTAGCTGCATCATCGCCATGAATCCAGGTTGCTCCCAAATCCATGGGGGCATCTTTCCAGAGGTGCGACGTATGCAGCCTGCCACCTGTTCGGGCACGGGCTTCGAGTACAACAACCTTCTTGCCTGCGCTTACGAGTTTGCTGGCGGCGGCCAGGCCGGCCATTCCTGCGCCAAGCACGATAATGGGCAATGACTCGGCAGGTGTAACAGCGCCAGGACCCGGCGCGGATGCAGTCCCGTTGCTGTTTCCGGAGTCGGCGCCGCCGCAGCCGACCAGGCCAATGGCGCCGGCGATAGTTAGAAATTCTCTTCTATTCATATTCAAAAGTCGGAAACGAGTTGCGGAAAGGTGGCTAACGGGAAGAGGGCTGCATCGTCCCAGGCCATCGAACGGTGCCAGGCTCGGGATGCTCGTTGGCGCTCTGTCGAGTTAGCTGAGCATAAGTTTAGGGTGCAATCCTGCCGATGTCCGTCACCGCGGCTATCGAATTGTCAGCTAATGTCACCGTTCTGTTGCCACCACACGCGGATCGATGTTCCGCCCCATCGGCTGTCGCTGATCGCCCATGTTGCACCGCTGTCTTTCAGTGCCAGATCGGCAATCGCCAAACCAAGTCCAGATCCGCCCACGCTGCGATTGCGATGTTTGTCGAGGCGAACGAAGGGGTGCAAGACCATGCTGCGCAACGCTTCCGGGATGCCTGGACCGTCGTCGCTGATCTCGAGTTCAATATCCGCACCGGTGACTGTTAGCACCACTGCTACGCGCTCCCGTGCGTATTTGCAGGCGTTGTCCAGCAGGTTGCTGAGTGCGCGCTCCAATAGCGCCCGGTTGGCAAATACCTGGCACGGGGCCAGCGTTGCCTGGATATGGTCATTGGCGAGCCTGCAGATACATTGATCGATCAGGCCATGCAGCGCGATCGGCTCGCGTGGCGGCGCTTGCTGGGCGAGGCGCAGCCGTGAAAGCGTCAGGATATCGTTCATTAAGTGCGTCAAGGCCGTGAGCGCGTCATCCATTTCGTGCATCAGCTCATCGACTTGCTGCTTTTGTCCTGATTGCAGGGCAATGTCCAGCGCCAGGCGAAGGCGGGTCAGCGGTGTGCGCAGCTCATGATGAATCGCAGCAGTGAGCAGGTGGTTCTCCTGCGTCTTCTCCGCCAGCGCCCTCGTCATGCTGAGAAGATCGTCATGGAGTTCTGCAAAAGCCTTGGTGGGAGGAGGACTGGGTGCCCAATCATAGTCTCCGCCGGCAACGCGCTGCGCTTGCTCACGGACCACTTCGATGTGCCGGTACAGGCGATAAGTCAGCGCATAGATCATCCCCGCAAGCAACAGGTAGAGGAATGCGTAGCCGCCATAGTAAGTCCACATTGCGCCAGGTTCGGCGTGGTCATCGACCGTGAATTTGATGGCACGGGCGGCATCGAACGGAATCACGACTTCCAGCTGATCGCTGGCTTCTGTGATGGCAACTTTTCGAAGATGGGGCTGTACTGCCCTTCCTTCGAGCTTGATCAGCGACAGGTCCATTTCGTTGTCGCGCAGCCGTGTGCGCCACCAGGCAATCGTGTCGTATTCGCTGCTGCCCAAGGCGATGTCGCGCTGAATGGCCTGCGTCAGCATTGTTGCCTTCTTCAGGTACTCATCTTCAACTTCCCGCTTATAGTAGATGCCATTGAGGTAATCATTGGCCACCAACACAACCAAGATGCTCCCCATAATGAGAATATAAACCTGCAGGAAAAGGCGCTTCATGGCCTAGCTCAGGACGAAGATGTAGCCGATTTGCCGTAACGTGCGGATGAACTCGCGGTCGGAGTAGATGGCTAGCTTCTTGCGCAACTTGGACACGCGCATGTCAATGGAGCGATCAAGTCCGTCATAATCGCGGCAGCGCAAGTGCTGGAACAAGACATCTCGCGTTACCACTTCGCCGGCCCGGCTGGCTAAAGCCCACAATAGCTCGAACTCCGATTCGGTCAGGTCAATCGTTTGCTCATTGAACAATATACGGCGGCTCTCGCGATCGATGCGCATTCCTGCAATCAATAGCGAAGTCGGCATCGGCGTATGGCGCCGCAATAAGGCATGGATGCGGGCTTTCAGGACATGAGGGCGGATCGGCTTCTGGACGAAATCGTCTACGCCAGCGTTGAGCGCGATGACTTCGTGCATATCCCCCTCTTGGGCAGTGAGCATGAGCACAGGTTTTGCGTAGAATTCCCGCAAGGCTTGGCAAGTTGCCACGCCGTCCATTCCAGGGAGTAATAGGTCGAGTATGATCAGGTCAGGCGGGGTGACTCGACTGTGGGACAAGGCAAGCTCGCCAGTGGATACAGCCGAGGTTTCGAAGCCTTCGCCGCTCAAGAACTGGCACAGCAGTTTGGCGATATGTGGTTCATCCTCGACGATGAGAAGACGTGCTACTGGCATTGCGATGTCCAGGAGGTTTGCTGCAGGTTAATTGAAATGACGGCAATCGCACGGTAGTCGATTGGCATGCGCCACCGTTGACCCTTGGCCAATTTGGCAACGAAACGGCGAGCTGGCCTTCCGATGATGCCAAGTTGTTATTCTAGCGCGGGATGGCGAGAAAGGGATTGCAGCTATTTCATTGCAATGCACAGTTCATGCGGAAGCGGCCGGCCTACACGCGCTGGGGCGAGCGAAGCGGAACGATCATGCGTATCGTCGTGCCTTGGCCCGGTGCGGAGTCGATTATGATACGGCCGCCCATCACACCGGTGACAATGTTGTAGACGATGTTCATCCCCAGCCCCGTCCCGCCGTTGCCCATTTTGGTGGTGAAGAACGGGTCGAAGATATGACGCTTGACTTCGTCCGTCATGCCCGCGCCGTTGTCACGGAATGCGATCTCGATGTTACCCATTTCAGCGGCGCGGGCACTCAGCCACAAATGGCCGCTGTTGCGACCTTCGAAGGCGTGCATCAGGGCGTTATTGATCAGGTTATTGAAGGTCTGGTAAAGACTGCCAGGGTAGGAGTCCAGCAACAGCTCAGGCGGAACGTCAACTTCCATGCTGATAGCGCTGCGGCGCAGGCGCGGGGCATAGGTGGCGGCGGTGTCAAACGCGACGGAATGCAGGCTGAAGCGGCGGCGCTGGTCGTTGGTCTGGTCGACTGCAATCTGCTTGAACGACGCGATCAGGGAAGCTGCCTTTTCCAGCGAGCTCGAAATCAGGCCGCATGCGAGCTGCACCTCTTCCAGGTGGTGATTCAGCGTTGAACGTCGGACCGTGCCGTCGGCGACTGACTGCTTGAATTCCTTCACCCGCTCGTCCAGTGCGGTGGAGGCCAGCAGGCTATTGCCGATCGGCGTATTCAGTTCGTGCGCGATGCCCGCCACCAGTGAGCCGAGTGATGCCATCTTTTCAGATGCGATGAGGTCGTGCTGTGTGCGCTGCAGGGTCTCCAGTGCGTGCGACAGGTCGCGATTGGCTTGTTCCAGGGCGGCGGAACGTTCGCGTACGCGTGACTCCAGCGCATCGTTCAATTCGCGCAGCTGCTGCTTGGCCTGCATCTCCTGAGTGAGGTCGAGCAAGGCCCAGATGATGGCGTGCCTGCCGTCCAGCAGCAGCGACGAAGACCAGATCGCCACCTGTCCCGGCGCGCCATTCGGCAGCAGCACAGCGGCCATCTCGCCCCGCACCACGCCATGCAGGCGGAATTCGTGCCAGATGCGTTGCCGTTCGTCCGCCGAGGCCCAGAACGTCACTTCATCCGAGCGCCGCCCGATCAGCTCGGCCAGCGGGGTGCCGAAAGTGCGCACCAGCGCCTGGTTGGCGCCGATGATGCGGCCTTCCAGGTCGGACACCGACAGCGGCAGCGGTGTCATGTCGAACAGGGTGCGGAAACGTTCTTCCGACTCGCGCAAGCGGCGCTGCGATTCTTCGAGCTGGGCGATGCGTTCGCGCAGGGCTGCGCTCATCAGGTTAAGCGAATGGGTCACGACTTCCAGTTCGTCGCCACCGCTTTCGGGCAACTGGCTGAACTGGCCTTGCGCCAGCGTTGCCGAGTGGCGCGCCAGGGCGCCAAGCCGTTTGCCGACGCCGCGCGTCATGGCGTAGAACAGCAGCAGGGCCAGCGCAAAGCCGAGCAGGGCGATCAGGCCGCCCTGGTGCAGCACGTCGTCGCGCGCGCTCACCAAGTCGACGGTGGACAGGCCGAAATGCAGCATGCCCACCTGGTTATCTTGCAGCAGCAGGGGCGCCTGCGCGTGCAACAGCTTGCCGTCGACGGCAGTGCGCACGCCGCCGCCCAGTTGCGCCTGGCGCAGCGCTTCCGGCATGAAGTCCGGGCGCGCGCCCGCTTCCAGCACCGTCTCGCCGGCAGCGTCGAGGATCACGATATAGCGCAGGAAGCTGTCGCGCGGGTCGGACAGCATTTCCGACCAGTAGCTGCGTAGTTCGCCCAGCCGGCCGCTGCTGGCATAGGGCGTCAGGGTGAGGTTGAGGTTGACCGCGTATTCGTGAGCCACGCGGTCGGCGTTGCGGCTGACCGCATTGCTCATCAGGCGCAAGCTGTTACCGATTAGCAGGGCCACCACCACGGCCTGGACAAAAGCGCTCAGCAGCAGGAATTTCGCGCGCAGCGAAAATTTCAAAGCGACCCCAAGGTGGACATTTTTATTGATTAGATATCGCGGCATTGTATCCCTTCGTTAGTGAAAGTTGCCGAGATCTAAAAAAAACGCCGCCCGGCTGTTGCTGGGCGGCGTTGGCGCGTAGCAGGCGCAGTAACCGGTTTCGGCTTATGGCAGGGTCAGGATGACCTTGACGCTGTCGTCCACAGCCGATTTATCGATGTAGCCGATGGCTTTCGGATCGTCCGCCACGGCCTTCTTCACCTCGGCATTGGACTTGAATTCCTTTGGCGGCGTGGCCTTGCCGGTAAAGACCAGCTTGGACCAGATGGCCTTCACCTGGGCCGGGTCTTTTTCCGCGACTTTCTGGTAGAAGTCGGAGCGGATCTTGGAGCCCTCAGCCTGGTCCACCGGCGTGAACATGGCGGATTTGCCGAGGAAGAATTGCGACGCCTGTTCCGAGAACATGCGCGAAGCCGGATTGTCTTTGTTGACGATCACGACGATTTCGGCCGATGCCGGCAGGGCTGCGGCAGCCAGGGCTGTAGCGAGCAGGGCGGTCAGGATTTTGTTCATGGCCATGGCTCCTTAGAAGACGAAGTCGATGCCGGCGGCATAGACGTTGACGCTCTTGTTGTAGGTCATCACGCCGCTAGGCAGGATCAGGGAACCGCCCTTGGCCTGTGGCTTGACATGGTCGATCTGCACTTTCAGGGCCAGCGACTTGGCGAAGTCCCAGCGCATGCCGATCAGGTCGGACTTCTGCTCAGGCGATGCCAGCAGGCCGCGCACGGCGCCGAAGGTCGCTGCCAGCGGGTGGGCTGCAGGCACGCTTGGCACGCTCACGGAAGTACCGGCGTCCTTGTAATAGGCATGGGCGTAGTAAGGCAGCACTTTGCCGAAGCGGTAACCGGCCATGATGTAGCCGGAATTGGTTTCCGGGATGTAGACCGGCTCGTGGGCACGGCGCTGGGCGTATTCGGCTTGCAGCACGATGTTCTTCCAGTCCATCGTCAAGCCGATTTCGGTGAAGCTCATCTTCTTGCCGCCCTTCAGGGTCAGGTCGTTGGCGAGCTGGATGGCAGCAGGAACGCCGGTGGCAGCCAGTCCGGAAGTCAGGGCATTGATCGGCGCCAGGTTGTTGACTTCGATCTTGGCGCGGGCGTGCGCCAGGCGGGCGGTGAATGGGCCGTATTCCGCAGTCACGGCGGCGCCGAAGACGGGCGACTGGTGCTTGGCAACGGAACCGCCGCCGGTCGGGATGTACAGCTTACCGCGGCTGACGCCGCCGAAAGCTTGCACGGTGACGTTGGTGTCGCCGAAGGCGTGTTGCCAGTTGACGTCAGCGCCGTCCATGTTTTCGATCGGGGCCTGGCCGTACATTTCGATCGGCGGGCGCATCATGGTGTTGGCGTAGCCGACGTTCTGGTAGTCCGAGATCAGGAAGGCTGGCAGCACCACGCGGCCCAGGCGCACATTGATCTCGTCATTCAGTTTGTACTTCAGGAAGCCCCAGGTCAGGTCGGTGGTGAACTGCGGGCTGGTGTTCTTGCGGGTCAGCACCTGCACGGTGGCCGACAGGCGGTCGTTGAAGGCGTAGGTGGCTTGCAGGCCCAGGTTGCTGTCCAGGCCGATGCGCGGCGAGTCGCCGGTGCCGGCAGCCTGGTTGTAGCGTGCGAATTTTGCGTCATCGGAGTTGGTCTTGGCTACACCCAGGGTGCCAAAGCCACTGATACTCAGGTTGCCGTCGCCCAGGGTGCCGGCCTGAGCCATCATGCCGGTAGCAGCCAGCATGGCGGCGGCGAGAAGCTGTTTCTTCATGAAAGTGATCCGATCGAGTGTTATTTTATTGATAGTGCAGCGCACCAAAGTCGTGCCATTTTGTTTATGGCAGTTTCCTAGAATAAACTAAAATTGCACCAAATTGAATTGGAACCTGCACAAATAGAGAGCAGCTTCTAGAAATTGTGGGTTTTTTGCGTTCTTTGATTGGCGATATTGCACTGCGCGCCGGAATGCGCGTGCGTTTAAAATAACTACTTCGTTCCCTACCAAGATTGAGAAGAAAACCATGGCCGTCAATTCCCCCATCCCTGTCGCCGCTGACCTGAAGCCGGTTGCCGGTATCGAGCTTGGCTATGCCGAAGCCGGTATCAAGAAGCCGGGCCGCAAGGACGTGCTGGTCCTGAAACTGGCCGATGGCGCCACCGTGTCCGGCGTTTTCACGCTGAACCGCTTCTGCGCCGCGCCGGTGCAGATTTCCAAGGAAAACCTGGCGGCCGTGAACCATGGCGGCAAGCCGATCCGCGCACTGATGATCAACACCGGCAATGCCAACGCCGGCACCGGCGAATCCGGCCTGGCCAATGCGCGCGCCACCTGCGCCGCCCTGGCCAAGGAGCTCGGTTGCGATGCGCAGCAGATCCTGCCGTTTTCCACCGGCGTGATCCTGGAGCCGCTGCCGGTCGAAAAAATCGTGGCCGGCCTGCCGCAGGCCATCCAGAACCTGAAGCTGGACAACTGGTTCAATGCTGCCGAAGCCATCATGACTACCGATACCCAGCCGAAAGCGGGTTCGCGCACCGTCGATATTGCCGGCCACAAGGTCACCATGACCGGCATCTCGAAAGGTGCCGGCATGATCAAGCCGAACATGGCCACCATGCTGGGCTACCTGGCGTTCGACGCCAAGGTGTCGCAGCCGGTGCTGGACGTGCTGGTCAAGGAGGCGGCCGACAAGTCCTTCAACTGCATCACCATCGACGGCGATACGTCGACCAACGATTCCTTCATGCTGGTTGCCACCGGCGCCGGCACCCTGGTGGTCGACTCCGTCGATTCGCCCGAATACAAGGCGCTGGCTGCTGCTGTGACCGAGCTGTCGGTATTCCTGGCGCAGGCCATCGTGCGCGACGGCGAAGGAGCCACCAAGTTCATGACCATCACCGTGGAAGACGGCAAGGACACCGCCGAATGCCGCAAGATTGCCTACTCGATCGGCCACTCGCCGCTGGTGAAGACCGCCTTCTTCGCTTCCGACCCTAACCTGGGCCGCATCCTGGCTGCCATCGGCTACGCCGGCGTGGATGACCTGGACGTCAGCAAGATCAACCTTTACCTGGACGACGTATGGGTGGCCAAGGATGGCGGCCGTAATCCCGACTACAAGGAGGAAGACGGCCAGCGCGTGATGAAGCAAAGCGAAATCACCGTGCGCGTGAAGCTGGCGCGCGGCACCGCCGCTTCCACCATCTACACCTGCGACCTTTCGCACGACTACGTGTCGATCAACGCCGACTACCGTTCCTGAGCGGATGTCGAACCAACTCGACCAATTCCTCAAGCGCGCCGAGGCTTTGCTGGCGCGCGTGGAAGCGATCCTGCCGCCGGCGGCCGTCAAGCCGGACTGGCAGGCTTCCACCGCCTTCCGCTGGCGCAAGCGGGGCCATGGCGGCTACCTGCAGCCGGTGCCGCGCCCGGCGCAAATCGCGTTCGACGACTTGCAGCATATCGGCCGCCAGAAGGCGCAGATCGAGCAGAACACGCGCCAGTTCGTGGAAGGCAAGCCCGCCAACAACGTGCTGCTGACCGGTGCGCGCGGCACCGGCAAGTCTTCCCTGATCAAGGCTTGCCTGGCTGCGTTCGCGCCGCAAGGCCTGCGCCTGATCGAAGTCGACAAGGCTGACCTGCATGACCTGCCCGATATCATGGACCTGGTTGCCGGCCGCCCCGAGCACTTCGTGGTGTTTTGCGACGACTTGTCGTTCGAAGAAGGGGAGAGCGGCTACAAGGCGCTGAAAGTGGCGCTCGATGGCTCGGTGTCGGCGGTGATCGACAATGTGCTCATTTACGCCACCTCCAACCGCCGTCACCTGATGCCAGAGCGTATGTCGGACAACGCCACGTACAAACATGACGAGGACGGCGACCTGCATCCGGGCGAAACGGTGGAAGAAAAAATTTCGCTGTCGGAGCGCTTTGGCCTGTGGCTGTCGTTCTACCCGTTCAAGCAGGACGACTACCTCGGTATCGTTGCGCACTGGCTGGCTGCCTTCGGCTGCAGCGTGCCGCAGATCGCCGATGCCCGCGCCGAAGCCCTGCAATGGGCGCTGCAGCGCGGCTCGCGTTCTGGCCGCGTGGCCTGGCAGTTTGCACGCGATTACGCGGGGAGGCTGAAATGACAGCGCGCCCGATCGATGTCGCAGTCGGCATCCTGATGCAGCCCAATGGCGATGTCCTGCTTGGACAGCGCCCTGAAGGCAAGCCCTATGCGGGCTACTGGGAATTCCCGGGCGGGAAGGTCGACCCGGGCGAAACCATCCTCGAAGCGCTCAAGCGTGAATTCGTCGAGGAACTGGGCATCCAGATCCAGAGTGCGGAAGAATGGTGCGGCGTCGAGCATGTCTACCCGCACGCCCACGTGCGGCTGCATTTCTTCATCAGCCGTGAATGGAGCGGTGAGCCGCAAAGCCTGGAAGGCCAGGCTTTTGCATGGCAAGGAACAGTAGGTGTTGAACCGCTGCTGCCAGCCACCATCCCCTTGCTGGAGTGGCTTGACCTAGTACGATATTGAAAGTCGGGGTCAGGTCCGGCAATCGGACAAAAGGCTTGCCTTTTGTCCGATTGCCGGACCTGACCCCGACTTTCTTATTGCTTGTCTTCGTCGAGGGGATCGGTAGGGGCGGAGCCGGGAATGGTGTACTTTTCCTCGGCCCAGGCGCCAAGGTCGATCATCTTGCAGCGCTCGCTGCAAAAAGGGCGGTATTTATTGGCTTCCGTCCACTCTACCTTGGCATGGCAGGTGGGGCATTCAACGACAGTAGGCATGGTGCTTAGAAATTACAGAGGGTGAGCTCGAATGGTACATCTTCTTCCAGCGGCTTGGGTTTCAGGTCGCCGCCCTGGGAAGTGAAGCGCACCCACAGCATATATTTGTTGGCCGAAATCTCGGGAATCGCCCCCAGCGACTCGTCGACCGACAGGCGCAACATCTGGTAGACCTTGCCTTGCAGCATCTGCTGGTAACTTCCGGCATTGGCGATCATCTTCACCGGTGCACCGGAGTCGCGCAGCAGGCGCAGCACCAGGGCCAGGGCATCGAACAGCGGCGCCAGCGGGTTGAACCAGGTGACGATATCGTTGAAGCGTTTCTCGGCCGGCTGTTTTTGCCAGGCGTAGTAGGATGGCAAGTCGAATTCGCAGGCGCCGCCAGGGATGATGGTGCGGCCGCGAATGCTCATCAGCCATTCATTGTCGCGCACGTTCTGGCCGGTCTTGCCTTGCGAGGCCACCAGGGCGCTCGAAACGCTGTCAAGTTCAGAGAGAATGGCGTCCAGCATCTCGGCTTGGACGTTCGGGTTGGAGCGGTAGCCTAGCAGGCTCTGGCGCTGGCGCTCGAGTTCCTGCAGCAGGTCGGATTTCAGGTCGGCGCGCCCGGCCACTTCCAGCATGTCGAAGATGGTGGCCAGTGCGACATGATGCTGCATCGGGTGTTCCTGATGCACGAAGAACTTGAATTTCTCGTATAGATCCTCCAGGCGCAGCAAGGTGCGGATGCGCTCATTGAAAGGATATTCGTAAACGATCAAAGCATCCCTCGTGTGGAAGACCTATTAATAATCTCGTGATTCTGAACTATGCGAAGCAAAATTACAAATATTGCTGATAAAAACCATGCAAACGGTCTACTTGAGGGGTTAAGGCTTCGATGCGGCCGCTATTGTCTATGACATCATCGGCGGCTGCGAGGCGTACTGCGCGCGGCACCTGGGTCGCCATGATGGCCCTTACCTGGTCTTCCGCCAGGCCGTTGCGCGCCATCACGCGCGCCACCTGGATCTCTTCGGGGCAGTCGATCACCAGTACGCGGTTGACGCGCTGCTTCCAGGCGCCGGATTCGACCAGCAGGGGAATCGCCAGCATCACATAGTCGCCGCTGGCATCGGCGGCGGCGGCCAGGGTGGCGTCGCGGATCATAGGGTGGAGGATGGCTTCCAGCCGGCGCTTGGCAGGTGGTTCGCGAAACACCAGCTCGCGCATCTTGGCGCGGTCCATCGCGCCCTGGCTGTCGGCCATGTGGGGGCCGAATTCGGCCAGGATGTCGGGCATGGCGGCGCCATTGGGCCCGGTGAGGGAGTGGGCAATCTGGTCGGTGTCGACGATGCTGGCGCCGCGGTCGGCAAACATATTGGCGATCAGGCTTTTACCGCTGCCGATGCCGCCTGTCAGGCCGACCACGAATCGCGCCGGCATGTCAGCCCGGTGCTCCGTACAGGATGCCGGTGAGTTGCTGGCCGCACAGCAGGGCCGCCAGGCCGGCGCCGGCCAGGTAAGGGCCGAAAGGAATCTTGTGGTCGAAGCCCATGCGCGAAGCGACGATGATGCCGATGCCGACCAGCGCGCCGACCACCGAGGACAGGAGGATGATCACCGGCAGCATCTGCCAGCCCATCCAGGCGCCAAGGGCAGCCAGCAGCTTGAAGTCGCCGTAGCCCATGCCTTCCTTGCCACGCACCAGCTTGAAGACCCAGTACACGGTCCACAGCGCCATGTAGCCGGCGGCTGCGCCCAGCACCGCGTCCTGCAGCGGCACGAACAGGCCTTGCACGTTGACCAGCAGGCCCAGCCACAACAGCGGGTAGGTCAGGTCGTCCGGCAGCAACTGGGTATCGAGGTCGATGAAAGTCATCGCAATCAGGAGCCAGCCGAATACCAGGGCGGCCATGCCGGCCCAGCCGAAGCCGAAGTGCCATACCAGGCCTGCCGACAGCAGGGCGCTCAGTGTTTCGATGGCCGGATAGCGTGCCGAAATCGGTGCCTTGCAGGCGCTGCACTTACCGCGCAGCACCAGCCAGCTGATGACCGGAATGTTTTCCAGTGCCGTGATCTGGTGGCCGCAATGCGGGCAGGACGAACGCGGCACCACCAGGTTGTAACGCTCCGGGTGCGGCTCAGGTTCGTCGCGCTCGCAGGCGCATACGCTGTCAACTTCGCGCTGCATCATGATCGGCACGCGGTGGATCACCACGTTCAGGAAACTGCCGATCAACAGGCCAAGGATGCCGGCCACCACGGCGGCGGCCAGCGTCGCCGGCGGCGAGAACAGCATGAATACGTCTTGCATGCTGATTACACCACCGAACCGAGTTTGAAGATTGGCAGGTACATTGCAACCACCAGACCGCCGATCACCACGCCCAGGATCACCATGATCATCGGTTCCATCAGGCTGGAAAGCTGTGCTACCGCCTCATCGACTTCTTCCTCGTAGAAGTCGGCCACTTTGCCAAGCATCGAGTCGAGGGCGCCGGATTCTTCGCCGATGGCCACCATCTGGGTCACCATGCTTGGGAAGACATCCGAGTTCTGCATGGCCACGGTCAGGCTGGTACCGGTGCTGACTTCGGTCTGGATCTTCTTGGTCGCTTCCATGTAGACGCTGTTGCCGGCCGCGCCACCCACCGAATCCAGCGATTCCACCAGCGGCACGCCGGCGGCGAACATGGTGGACAGGGTACGGGTCCAGCGCGCCACAGTGGCTTTGCGGATGACGTCGCCAAACACCGGCACTTTCAGCAGCAGGCGGTCCATCGAGGCCTTCATCTTCTCAGAACGCTTCCAGCTCTGGAAGAAGAAATACAGGCCGGCGCCCAGCGTGCCGAATATGAGGTACCAGTACTTGACAAAATACTCCGAAATCGCCATCACGAACAGGGTCGGTGCAGGCAAGTCGGCGCCGAAACTGGAGAACACCTCTTTAAAGGCCGGCACCACCCAGATCATGATGACGGAGGTCACGATGAATGCCACCGCCAGAACGGCGATCGGATAGGTGAGGGCCGACTTGATCTTGGCTTTGATGGCCAGCGTCTTTTCCTTGTAGATCGCCAGGCGGGTCAGCAGGTCTTCCAGGATACCTGCCTGCTCGCCGGCTGCCACCAGGTTGCAGAACAGCGGGTCGAAATACAGCGGGTACTTACGAAATGCCATGTTAAGGCTGGTACCGGTCTCGATATCGGCGCGCAGGTCCAGCACCAGCTTCGATACCGAAGGGTTGGCGTGGCCCTTGCCGACGATGTCGAAGGCTTGCAGCAGCGGCACGCCGGCCTTCATCATGGTTGCCAGCTGGCGGGTAAACAGGGTCAGATCTTTTTCGGTCACCTTCTTGCCCGAACGGTAGACCTTCTTCTTGATCTTGGTGACCATGATGCCCTGGCGGCGCAGGGTCACATTGACCACGGCCTCGCCGCCGGCGCGCATTTCGCCGCGCACGGTCTTGCCAGTCTTATCCTTGCCTTCCCACGTGAAAACCTGTTCTTTTGCGGTGCCCGCAGTAGCCATATCCTAATTTCCTATTCGTTGGTGCAGCCCAGCACTTCTTCCAGGCTGGTCAGTCCGTTCTTGACCTTGACCAGGCCCGATTGGCGCAGGGACTTGACGCCTTCTGCTTCCGATTGTGCCGCGATCTGCATCGAGTTGCCGTGTGCCAGGATCAATGCTTCGATCGCGGGCGTGATCGGCATGATCTGGTAGATACCGACCCGGCCTTTATAGCCCGAGCCGTTGCAGCGCTCACAGCCCACCGGGCCGTAAGGTTTCCAGCTGCCATCCAGGTCTTCCTCCTTGAAACCTGCTTTCAGCAGCAGGTCCGGAGCAATGTCGATCGGCTTCTTGCAAGTGCACAGCCGGCGCGCCAGGCGCTGTGCCGTGATCAGGATGACCGAGGAGGCAATGTTAAAGGGCGCAACGCCCATATTCATCAAGCGCGTCAGGGTCGACGGCGCGTCATTGGTGTGCAGGGTGGAGAACACCATGTGGCCGGTCTGCGCGGCCTTGATTGCGATGTCTGCCGTTTCCAGGTCGCGGATCTCACCAACCATGATGATGTCCGGGTCCTGGCGCAGGAAGGCCTTCAGCGCCACCGGGAAGGTCAGGCCGGCCTTGTCGTTGACGTTGACCTGGTTCACGCCGGGCAGGTTGATCTCGGCCGGGTCTTCCGCGGTCGAGATATTGATGCCGGGCTTGTTCAGGATGTTCAGGCAGGTGTACAGCGACACCGTCTTGCCCGAACCGGTCGGGCCGGTCACCAGCACCATGCCGTACGGGCGGTGCACGGCATCCAGCAGGATTTCCTTCTGGTCCGGGTCGTAGCCGAGCGAGTCGATGCCCATCTGGGCCTGGGTCGCATCCAGGATACGCATCACGGTCTTTTCGCCGAACAGGGTCGGCAGGGTCGACACGCGCAGGTCGATGGTCTTGGTGGAAGACACGATCAGGCGCATGCGGCCGTCCTGCGGCACGCGCTTTTCCGAGATGTCGAGCTTGGACAGCACCTTGATACGTGAAACCAGCTTGTCCTTGATCGAAGTCGGCGGCTGGGCGTGCTCGATCAGGTTGCCGTCCACCCGGAAGCGGATGCGGTAAAACTTTTCGTAAGGCTCGAAGTGCAAGTCGGAGGCGCCCATATTGACCGCATCCATCAACATCTTGTTCAGGAAACGCACGATCGGCGCGTCTTCCACCTCGGCTTCGGCTGCGGCGCCCTGGGCCGCCGAGATGCTTTCTTCCTCGGCGAACTCGATATCGCCTTCATCGCCGGTCATTTCGAGCACGGTCTGGGCCGAGCTCTTGGTCAGGGTTTCAAGCAGTTTGAGCAGCACGTCGTGCTGCACGATGACCGGTTCCACCGTCGATTCGGCCTGGAACTTGATCTGGTCCAGGGCCTGGGTATTGGTCGGGTCGGACAGCGCCACCGACATCTTGTTGCCGCGCTTGGCCAGCGGAATCACGCGCTGGGTGGCCATCAGCCGGGTATCGATGGCCTTCGGCGGCAGGATCTCCAGGTTGATGGCGCTCAGGTCAAGCAGCGGGTAAGCAAAGGTTTCGGCGCAGAAGACGGCCAGTTCGCGCGCATTGATGGTGCCGCCAGCCAGCAGCACATCAATGAATGTAGACTTTTCGGCAATAGCCTTCTTGTTCAGCGCGTCCGCTTGCGGCGGGGTAAGACGCCCCGCTTGCATCAGGGCTCGGGCCAGTCCCGACATAGGGGAACCGGACGCCGAGGTGGGTTGGACTGCTGCCATAGGAGCGCACTATCAGAATGTTAATAAAGAGTGAGTCTCCGGATGATGCCTGTAGGCATCATTTTTGTAAAGGTCCGCACGGTTCACTCTGCCTGGCGGAACTCCGGACGTCGCAATTTCACTACTTTAATGGCCTGGTCCTGTGCTTGCACCACTTCCACGACACAATTACCCATTTTGACCGAGATCGGGGCGTCGGGAATATCCTGTAAAACCTCCAGCAGCATGCCGTTCAGGGTTTTGGGCCCATCAAGCGGAAAGTTTAAACCCAGACGCTTGTTAATGTCACGTAATGCTGTGCTGCCCTCGAGCAGGCAGGCGCCGTGCTCGTCCCAGCCGAAGCTGTCGGCCCGTGTGGCGCTCGGGGTCGAGGTGGTGAATTCGCCAATCATTTCCTCGATGATGTCGTCCAGCGTAACCAGGCCCTGCACCTCGCCGTACTCGTCGACCACGATGGCCAGGCGCTCCTTGTTCTCCTGGAAGTTCTGCAGGGCGGCAAAGGCCGGCGTGTCCTGCGGGATGAAAAAGGGCTCGGACAGCAGTTTGCGGAAGTGTTCGGCCCTCAGTTCGTCCTGTTCGTTCAGCAGGGCGACGGCCTTGCGCACGTGCAGGATGCCGACAATCCGGTTGATCTCGCCGTCATACACCGGCAGCTTGTTGTGGAAGCAGGTGGTGAGCTGGGACTTGATGTCTTCCACCGGCATGGCCAGGTCGAGCGCCTCGATGTGGGCGCGCGGGGTCATGATGTCTTCCACCGAGATGGTGTCCAGGTCGAACAGGTTGAGCAGGATGCTCTTGTGCTTTTTCGGGATGAAGCTGCCGTTTTCCAGCAGTACCGAGCGCAGTTCGTCCGGCGACAGATTGCCTTCGTGGATCTGGCCGGTGGGTTTGATGCGGAACAGGCGCAACAAGGTGTTGACGAACAGGTGCACGAACCAGAGCAACGGCTTGGAGACCGACAACAGCGGGCGCAACACGAAGGACGCCGGCAGCACGATCTGGTCGGCGTAGCGGGCGCCGACGATTTTGGGCGAAATTTCGGCCAGGACGATCAGGATGAACACCACGATCACGGTCGACAGCAGGATCACGTGCTGTTCCAGGCCGAACTGGGTAATGGCAATCGCGGTAGCCAGGGCGATGGCCATGGCGTTGATCAGGGTGTTGGCAACCAGGACCAGCGACAGCAGCTGTTCGGTGCGTTCCAGCAGCCACAGGGTGGCGATGGCATGGCGGCTGCCGCGTTTGGCCTGGTGGCGCAGGCGGAAGCGATTGGCCGCCATCAGGGCGGTTTCGGCCATGGCGAAGAAGGCCGAGGCGAGGATCAGGAAGGCGAGGGCGGCAAATTGCGCCCACAAGGGAACGGTATCCAAGGTCGTAATGACGAGTCTGTAAGAGGGCGATTCTAACATGGCGCCCTCCGCCCGCCATGCCGCGGCCGCCGCCAGCACGCCCGGTGCAAGCCTCCTATAATGCTGGCCATGCGTGATGTGGACTCGATATTGGCGCCGATGCGCCTGGCCATCGCCCCGCCGCCCGGGCTGGCGGGTGTGGTGCGCTATTTCCATATCGAGCTGTATAGCCCGGGCGCCGTGCTGGTGCCGGCTTCGCCTTGTGCCATGCTCACCTTCTTCATCCGCGGCGGCTCGCGTTTTGTCGATGCCGGCGGGCGTGAGCGGCTGCATGCGGAACCCTTCGTCACCGGCCCGTTGACGCGGCACTTCCCCGCAATCTGGGAACCCGGCACCACTTTCATCAGCGCCGTCATCGAATCGGGACAGTTCGGCCGCCTGTTCGACATGCCGCTGGGGGAGTTGCGCGACGCCGTGGTGCCGCTGGCAGACGCGGCCCCCGACTGGCGCGGCGCAGCGGCGCTGGAAGAGCAGCTGCGTGCCAGCTCCGACTGCGCGGCCTGGGTGGCGCTGGTTGGCGCCTGGCTGCTGCAGCGCCTGGGCGCGCGCGAAGAGCGGCTGGCGCGCGGCCAACAGCCCTTCGTGCTGCCACCAGCGTTGCTGGCATTGCCTACCGATGAAATAGCCACCCGTTATGGCATCAGCGTGCGCCAGCTTGAACGGCGCATGATGGCCAGCTATGGCCAGAGCATCCGCGACGGCCGCCGCATGATGCGCTACATCCGTGCGCTGTCGCGCATGATAGCGGTGCCGCTGCGGCACGGCGGGTTGACGCGGCTGGCCGTCGACTGCGGCTACCATGACCAGGCCCACATGGTGCGCGACTTCGTGCTTTTCACAGGCCTTGCGCCCAAGGCTTTGCTGGAAGCGGCCGGCGACGCCAGCGGCGCTTTGCGCCTGCTGCGCTATGACCAGGCCTCGCGCGCCATCGTCACCCGCGAGGATTATTAGCCGCTGCGCGTGTCGCATCCATACAATATTTTTCCTGCGCTCCCCGCTATCGTAGCGACGCTACTCAAAGGGGAACGAAATGGAACTTGAAGCTACGCTGGAGCGCGATGGTTACGTGCTCACTTCACTCGATTCGCTGATGGAAACAGTGCGCACCAACAGCCTGTGGTACCTCAGTTTCGGCCTGGCCTGCTGTGCCGTGGAGATGATGGAAGCGGCCTCGGCGCGCTACGACATGGACCGTTTCGGCATGTGCCCGCGACCTTCGCCGCGCCAGGCCGACCTGATGATCGTGGCCGGCACCCTGACCAACAAGATGGCGCGCGCCATGCGCAAGGTATACGACCAGATGGCCGAACCGCGCTATGTGGTGTCGATGGGCTCCTGCGCCAATGGCGGGGGCTATTACCACTACTCGTATTCGGTGGTGCGCGGCTGCGACCGCATCGTGCCGGTCGACGTCTATGTGCCCGGCTGCCCGCCCACGCCGGAGGCATTGCTGTATGGCCTGATGCAGCTGCAGCAGAAAGCCCGGCGCGGGGAGCGCGCCGTCATGCAGCGCGACTGAAGGTCTAGCTGCCGCGGTAGGTTGAATACGACCAGGGCGATACAACCAGTGGCACGTGGTAGTTCTGGTCGGCGTGCGCGATGCCGAACGCGATGGTCACCTGGTCGATGAAGCGCGGCGTCGGCAGCTCGACACCGAGCGCCGCGAAATAATCGCCGGCGCCAAATACCAGTTCATACTGCCCGGGGCGCATGGTATCGCCTTCCAGCAGCGGCGCGCCGCAGCGGCCATCGGCATTGGTCACATCCTGCTTCACCAGTGTGCGGCTGCCGCCTGCCAGCGCATACAGCGCCACGCGCACGCCTGCAGCGGGCCTGCCGCTGGCCGTATCAAGAACGTGAGTGCTCAGTTTTCCCATTTTGCATTCCTTATTTTGCTTATCCGGCAAATCATATACCGGTGCCATAACGCCAATATATTATTGAGCGTATACCTTTCATCCCGGACCCATCATGAGCAACTACCCCCGCGACCTCGTCGGCTACGGCCGCACGCCACCCCATCCGCAATGGCCAGGCCAGGCCCGCGTGGCCCTGCAATTCGTGCTGAACTACGAAGAGGGCGGAGAGAACTGCGTGCTGCATGGCGACCAGGCTTCGGAAACCTTCCTGTCCGAGATCATTGGCGCGGCGGCCTTCCAGAACCGCCACATGAGCATGGAATCGATCTATGAGTACGGCTCGCGCGCCGGCCTGTGGCGCATCCTGCGCATGTTCGAAGAGCGCAAGCTGCCGCTGACCATCTTCGGCGTCGCGATGGCGCTGCAGCGCCATCCGGAAGCGGTCGCCGCCTTCCAGGAGCTGGGCCACGAAATCGCCTGCCACGGCTTGCGCTGGATCAGCTACCAGAACATGGACGAGCAAACCGAACGCGCCCATATGCGGGAAGCGGTGCAGATCATCCGGGAACTGACCGGCAGCGCGCCGCTGGGCTGGTACACCGGCCGTGATTCGCCCAACACGCGCCGCCTGGTGGTGGAGCATGGCGGCTTCCGTTACGACGCCGACTATTACGGCGACGACCTGCCGTTCTGGCAGGAGGTGGCGCACACCGGCGCCGACGGCAGGCCGGCCGTCGCGCCGCAACTGATCGTGCCGTATACCCTGGACACCAACGATATGCGCTTTGCCGCCATGCAAGGTTTTAACAGCGGCCCCCAATTCTTCGATTACCTCAAGGACGCATTCGACGTACTCTATAAGGAAGGGGATCCTGCCGGCCAGAACCAGCCGAAAATGCTGTCGATCGGCCTGCATTGCCGCCTGGTGGGCCGTCCGGCGCGCGCCGCCGCCCTGGCGCGCTTCCTCGATTATGTGCAAAGCCATGACAAGGTCTGGATCACGCGCCGCATCGACATTGCCGAGCATTGGCACAAGCATCACCCTTATATGCGAAGCGCCTGATATTCAAAATCAGAGTTTTCTTATAAGGCCGGGGTGCGGTAATGTTATCTTGCAAGCTAGGAGACCTGCGAGGACAAGATGTCAGAACCGATCCGCTTTTACTACCGCGGCGCCGTGCATGAAGTACGGGACGCCGCCCCGACGCAGACTGTGCTGCAGCACCTGCGCGAAGATTTGCATTGCACCGGCACCAAGGAAGGCTGCGCCGAAGGCGACTGCGGCGCCTGCACCGTGGTGCTGGGCAGCGTGGTCGATGGCAAGCTGGACCTGAAAGCGGTCAATTCCTGCATCCAGCTCACGCCGACGCTGGACGGCAAGGCCTTGTTTACCGTGGAAGACCTGCAGCAGGCCGACGGCGCGCTGCACCCGGTGCAGCAGGCGCTGGTCGAATGCCACGGCTCGCAATGCGGCTTTTGCACGCCTGGTTTCGCCATGTCGCTGTGGGGCCTCTACCTGAAAAAAGAAGGCCAATGCGCTTCGCGCAAGGAAATCGACGACTGCCTGTCGGGCAACCTGTGCCGCTGCACCGGCTACCGCCCGATCATCGACGCGGCCCAGCGCATGGCCGAACTGCCGAAAGTCGAATTCGACGCCGCCCGCGTGGCCGGACAGCTCGCGGCGCTGAAACGCGACTCGCTGGCCGTCTACAGTGCGCATGGCCAGACTTTCCTGGCCCCGCGCACCCTCGATGAACTGGTCCAGCTGCGCGCGGCCAATCCATCCGCCGTGCTGCTGGCCGGTTCCACCGACGTCGGCCTGTGGGTCACCAAGCAGATGCGCGAGCTGGGCGACATCATTTACCTCGGCCACGTCGATGCCTTGAAAGGCCTGCGCGTGGAAGACGGCGCCCTCGAAATCGGCGCCGGGGTGTCGCTGGAAGACGCCTACAACGCGCTATGCCAGCACTACCCGAACGAGCTGGGCGAGTTGCGCCAGCGTTTCGCCTCGCTGCCGATCCGTAACGCGGGCACGCTGGGCGGCAATGTCGCCAACGGTTCGCCGATCGGCGATTCCATGCCATGGCTGATCGCCCTTGGCGCGCAGCTGGTGCTGTGCGGCGCAGCCGGCGAGCGCGTGCTGGCGCTGGAAGACTTCTATCTGGACTACATGAAGAAGGATCTGCAGCCGGGAGAATTCGTGCAGGCCGTGCGCGTGCCCCTGCCGCGCGAGGACGTGCGCTTCCGCACCTACAAGCTGGCCAAGCGCTTCGACCAGGATATCTCCGCTGTCTGCGCCGCCTTCGCCTTGCGCATGGATGGCGATACGATTGCCGAAGCGCGCATCGCTTTCGGCGGTATGGCCGCGACGCCGAAACGTGCGGCGCAGGCGGAGGCTGCGCTGAACGGGCGCGCCTGGAGCGAAGCCGCCCTGGCGGACGCCATGGCGGCGCTGGCGCGCGACTACGCGCCATTGAGCGATATGCGCGCCAGCAGCGAATACCGGATGAAGACTGCACAGAACCTGCTGCGCCGCTTCTGGCTTGAGACGCGCAACGATGCGCCGCTGGCGGCCGATGCCGTCAACGCATTTGCCGTCAGCGCGTAAGGGGGAAAGAATGAAGGAGGCATCATGAACCATCCCGTCACTCCTGAACTGAAGGCCGCCAGCTGGACCGGTGTCGGCATTCCGCGCACGCATGAATCGGCCGAGCTGCACGTGCTGGGACAGGCGACTTATACCGACGATATCCCCGAACTGCATGGCACCCTGCATGCGGCGCTCGGCCTGTCGTCCAAGGCCCATGCCCGTATTACTTCGCTGGAACTGGATGCGGTACGTTCGGCGCCCGGTGTGGTAGCGGTGTATACGGTAGCCGACATCCCCGGCATCAATGACTGCGGCCCGATCATCCACGACGACCCGATCCTGGCCGATGGCCTGGTCCAGTACGTCGGCCAGCCGATCTTTATCGTGGTCGCCGACTCGCACACCAATGCGCGCCGTGCCGCCAGGCGCGGCGTGGTCGGCTACGAAGAGCTGCCGGCCATCCTGACGCCGCAGCAAGCCAAGGCAGCCGCTTCCTACGTGCTGCCGCCAATGAAGCTGCTGCGCGGCGACGCGCAGGCTGCGTTCGAGAAAGCGCCGCACACAGTCAAGGGCCAGCTCTACGTTGGCGGCCAGGAGCAGTTCTACCTGGAAGGCCAGATCGCCTATGCCATTCCGAAAGAGGGCAAGGCCATGCTGGTGCAATGCTCGACCCAGCATCCAAGCGAAATGCAGCACGTGGTGGCGCATGCGCTGGGCCTGCACTCGCACCATGTGACGGTGGAATGCCGCCGCATGGGCGGCGGCTTTGGCGGCAAGGAGTCGCAGTCCGCACTGTGGGCTGCCGCGGCGGCCATCGCTGCTGCGCGTACCGGCAAGCCGGTCAAGCTGCGCGCCGATCGCGATGACGACATGATGGTGACCGGCAAACGCCACTGCTTCTATTATGAGTACGAAGTCGGCTACGACGACACGGGCCGTATCGTCGCCGCCAAGGTCGACATGACTTCGCGCGCAGGCTATTCGGCCGACCTGTCGGGCCCTGTCGCAACCCGCGCGGTCTGCCATTTCGACAATACCTACTACCTGTCGGACGTGGAAATCCACGCTGCCTGCGGTAAGACCAACACCCAGTCGAACACCGCTTTCCGCGGCTTTGGCGGTCCGCAAGGCGCCATCGCGATCGAATACGTGATCGACGAGATCGCGCGCAACCTGGGGCAGGATGCGCTGGACATCCGCCGCCTGAATTTCTACGGCAAGACCGAGCGCAATGAAACGCCTTACCGCCAGGTGATCGTCGATAACGTGATCCATGAACTGGTGGCGGAGCTGGAGCAGACCAGCGAGTACCGCGCGCGCCGCGCCGCGGTGGCCGCCTACAACGCAGCCAGCCCGGTGCTAAAGCGCGGCCTGGCGCTGACTCCGGTCAAGTTCGGCATCGCCTTCAACGTCACCCACCTGAACCAGGCAGGCGCACTGGTGCACGTCTACGTTGACGGCTCGGTGCTGGTCAACCACGGCGGTACCGAGATGGGACAGGGCATCAACACCAAGGTGCTGCAGGTGGTCGCCCATGAACTGGGCCTGGACCTGGAGCGCGTACGCATCACGGCAACCGATACCAGCAAAGTGGCGAATACTTCCGCCACCGCGGCGTCCACCGGCGCGGACCTGAACGGCAAGGCTGCGCAAGATGCTGCGCGCCAGATCCGCGAACGGCTGGCGGCCTTTGCAGCGAAGACGCTGGGCGGCGATGCGGCCGACGTGCGCTTCTTCGCCAACGAAATCCATGTGAACGGCCAGAGCGTGCCGTTCGAAGCGCTGGTGCAGAAGGCATACCTGGCCCGTGTGCAGCTCTGGTCCGACGGATTCTATGCAACGCCGAACCTGCACTGGGATCCGAAAACCATGAACGGCCATCCGTTCTCCTATTACGCCTACGGCGCCGCGGTGTCCGAGGTGGTGGTCGATACGCTGACCGGGGAATGGAAGCTGCTGCGCGCCGACGCGCTGTACGATGCCGGCCAGTCGCTGAACCCGGCCATCGACATCGGCCAGGTCGAAGGTGCCTTTATCCAGGGCATGGGCTGGCTGACTACCGAGCAGTTGTGGTGGAGCGGCGCCGGCAAGCTGATGACGCACGCACCGTCCACCTACAAGATTCCCGGCGTTTCCGATTGCCCGGAAGATTTCCGCGTCAGGCTGTTCCAGAACCGCAATGTGGAGGATTCGATCCACCGCTCGAAAGCAGTGGGTGAGCCGCCCTTGCTGCTGCCGTTCTCCGTGTTCTTTGCCATCCGCGATGCGATTTCCGCCGTCGGCGGGCACCGCGTCAATCCGCCGCTGAACGCCCCGGCCACCAGCGAAGAGATCCTGCGCGCCATCGCAGCGGTGGAAGCGGCTGTCGAAGCGGCAGGCTGACATGGCTGACTGGCTGACGCCAGCCGGGGAACCGGCGGTACTCGTCACGGTCGCGCGCGCCGAAGGATCGGTGCCGCGCGAAGCGGGCACGCATATGCTGGTGACCGCCAGCGGTCAGTTCGACACCATCGGCGGCGGCCATCTGGAACATAAGGCCTTTGCCATTGCCCGCGAAATGTTGGCCGCCCGCCGTGCCGCACGCCCGGCGGCCCCGCACCTCGAGCGCTTTCCCCTGGGACCGAGCCTGGGCCAATGCTGCGGCGGCGTCGTCTGGCTGCTGTTCGAACCGGTGACGGGCGGCGTTGAAGATGTCATGGCGCAGCTTCGCCAGCGCCGCCGGGAAGACAGCTGCCGCATCACCGCCATCGACGGCGAAGCCGACTGCCGCCTTGTGGACGAGCAGCACAGTCAAACCCACATCCATACCGACGCCGACGGCCGCCGCTGGCTGGTCGACCCGGTCAGGGCACCGCGCGCCCACCTTGTACTGTTCGGCGCCGGCCATGTCGGCGCCGCCATCGTGCGCGCACTGGCCGAGCTGCCATGTACGGTCACCTGGGTCGACGAGCGCGATGCCATGTTCCCGGCCGACGTGCCGGACAACGTCGCCATCGAGGCCACCGACACGCCTGAGGCTTGCGTCGACGCAGCGCCGGACAATGCCAGCTACCTGGTCCTGACCCACAGCCACGCCCTCGACCTGCAATTGACCGAAGCCATCCTGCGCCGGCCCAAGGTCGGCTGGTTCGGCCTGATCGGTTCCAAAACCAAGCGTGCCCAGTTCACCTCGCGTCTCGAGGCCAGGGGCCTGAGCACGCAAAACATGGTGTGCCCGATCGGCCTGCCGGGTATCATCGACAAGGCGCCAGCGGTGATTGCCGCCTCGGTCGCCGCCCAATTACTGATGGTCTGGGAATCCCAGGCGAAAGACTAAGCATGAGCAAAACCACCAGCGTGCAAGCCTACCGAGCAGGCTTGCTGCATTTTCACGCCGATCCGGCTTTCATCGAACACGCCCATGCCTGGCACGAAGACGGCCTGCTGGTCGTGGCCGACGGCAAGGTGCAGGCGGCCGGCGACCACGCCGCGCTGGCGCCAACCCTGCAGCCCGGCACGGAAGTGAAGGATTATCGCGGCAAGATCATCATGCCCGGCTTCATCGACAGCCACGTGCATTACCCGCAGACCGACATGATCGCCTCGCCCGCGCCCGGCCTGCTGCCATGGCTGGAGCAATACACCTTCCCGACCGAACGCCGGTTCGAAGACCCGGCGCACGGCGCCCAGGTGGCCGAGTTCTTCCTTGACGAGCTGCTGCGCAACGGCACCACCACGGCCATGGTCTATGGCACGGTGCACCCGCAATCGGTGGACGCCTTCTTCACCGCCAGCGAAAAACGTGAGCTGCGCATGATTGCCGGCAAAGTGATGATGGATCGCCATTGCCCGGACTTCCTGTGCGATACCGCCGAACGCGGCGCGGAGGAGAGCGAAGCCCTGATCCAGCGCTGGCACAAGAAGGGACGCTCCCTGTATGCCATCACCCCGCGCTTTGCCCCGACATCGTCCGAAGCGCAGCTGCAGCTGGCCGGCGAACTGGCGCGGAAGTACCCGGATACGTTCCTGCAAACCCATGTCTCGGAGAACAGGGAAGAATGCGCCTGGGTCAAGACCCTGTTCCCGCAGGCGCGCAGCTACCTCGACGTGTACGACCGCTACGGCATGATGCGTCCGCGCGCAGTCTACGGCCATTGCATCTGGCTCGATGAAACGGATCGGGCGCGCATGGCCGAAAGCCGGGCCGCGGCCGCCGTGTGCCCAACCTCCAACCTGTTCCTCGGCTCCGGCCTGTTCGACTTCGAGCAAGCCGACAAGGCCGGCATGCTGCTGTCGCTCGCCACCGACGTTGGCGCGGGCACTTCCTTCAGCATGTTGCAAACGATGAATGAAGCCTATAAAGTAGCGCGCTTGAAGGGCAGCTACCTGCCTGCCATGCGCATGTTCTACCTGGCGACGCTGGGCGCCGCGCGCAGCCTGCACCTGGAAGACACGATCGGCAGTTTTGCCGCCGGCCGCGAAGCGGACTTTATCGTGATCGACCCGCAGGCCACGCCGTTGCTGGCGCGCCGCAGCGCCAACACTGACAGCCTGGAAGAACAGCTGTTTGCATTGGCGCTGCTGGGGGACGATCGCGCCGTTGCGGCGACCTATTCGGGCGGCCGCCTGGTGCATGCGCGGACGCCGGGCTGACCCGGTCCACTACGCCGAGAGAACGAAGATGCAAAAGCCCATGAATAAGCAACTGAGCCGCCTGCTGCTTGCCGCCGCGATTTCCACCGCGATTTCCAGCGCTATTGCCGCGCCAGCCGCCGGCGCGGCAAGCAATACCGAGATCACCGCGCGCCATTTTGCATCGCTGGTCGCCGGACCGGCACCGAAGACGGCCGAACTGGCCCTGTTCTTCAACAATATGCCAAAGGGCGCCGACCTGCACCACCATTACTCCGGCTCCATCTACGCCGAGCAATACCTGGAATGGGTCGACAAGCTGGGCTACTGCGTCGACAAGACCACCTGGAGCGTGCAGACCGACAAGGCCGCCGACCGCAAGCACTGCGCGACTGTCGCCGAACTGGAAAAAGACCCGCTGGCTTACCGCGCGCTGCTGCACAAGTGGTCCACCATGGATTTTTATAATCACACGGAAAACCAGCTGGCGCCGGACCTGGCCTTCTTCACCACCTTCCTGCGCTTTGACGGCGTCGCCTCGACCAATGGCAATGACGGCCAAAAGCGCCTGAAAGAGCGGGCGATTGCCGAAAATGTCGGCTACATCGAAACCGTGTTCGAAATCGCGCCGATCACTTTCGACGCCGAATTCGATGGCAAGCTGACCGATGATGCCGCTTTTGCCGCCTACCTGGCCAAGCTGGAAGCGAGCCCGGCGTTCAACAAGGGCATCGCCGACTACAGCGCCTACGTCGACAGCAGCAGCGCCGGCATCGACGACGAAAACTTCACCATGCGCTACCAGCCCTTCGTACTGCGCTTCCTGTCGCCGTCGATCGTGTTTTCGCAAATGGCAGCCGGCTTCAAGATTGCAAGCCAGAACCCGAAAGTGGTGTCGGTGAATATCGTCGGCGCCGAACACTATCCGGTATCGATGCGCGACTACAGCCTGCATATGCGCATGTACAAATTCCTGAGCGCCAAATACCCGCAGGTGAAGCTGTCGCTGCACGCGGGCGAGCTGGCCCTGGGCCAGGTGCCGCCGGAAGGCCTGAAGTTCCACATCGCCGAAGCGCTGGATGTGGCCGGCGCCCGGCGCATCGGCCACGGCATGGACATCGCCCACGAACGCCAGGCGCTGGCCATCCTGAAAAAGATGCGCGAGAAAAATATTCCAGTGGAAGTGAACCTGACGTCGAACGAATTCATCCTCGGCGTGAAAGGGGAGGCGCACCCGCTCAATATTTACCGCAAGTATGGCGTGCCTTTTGTCCTGTCGAGCGACGATACTGGTGTCAGCCGCAACACCCTGTCCAACGAATATGTGTTGTTCGCCAGCCGCTACAAGACCAGCTATGCCGAAGTGAAAAAACTGTCCTATGACAGCATCCGCTATGGTTTCCTGGCCGAGGCCGACAAACAGCGCCTGTTGAAGCAGCTCGACGCGCGTTTTGCCAAGTTCGAGGCGGACGTGGCAACTTCGCTGAAGTAAGCTCCTGTTTAGCCGCACTTGTGGCCCTTTCACCACAAGTGCGCGCACCGTTTTACAAATCTCCAACGTTTCCAAAGTCTCCAGAGGCCTGGGATTCTTTATAATCTCGCCTTAACGCCCCCGGTAATTGCAGAAAAACGTATAACGAAGAGCAATTTATTTTCCCTACGTATAAATACGCAAAGGAAAATGAATTTGTCTTGGACTGCGCCTTTCAGGCATAGTTGACGGAAAGATACGTCTATGCAACTGGGAAATCCCGGTGTCACACCAATGTCACGAAGCTGTCGCACCCACGTCATGGTTGGTGCTTACACTCGCTGGGCGGCAACTATTTTTGCAACATTAGTAAAAAGCGCAAATGCGGTATGCAGGAAGATGCCGACATTTACCAATAATTTGTTCTCTTTTGGGGTATATCAATGATGAATCAGAAACGGCTCCGGCTGACGCAAATCGCGTTTAGCTTGTCCCTCGTGTTTGCCGCGCCGGCATTCGCGCAGAACACGACCTCCTCGATTGGCGGTCGTATTTCGGGCTCCGATGGCAAGCCGACTGCGGGCGCTACCGTGCACGTGCTGCACGTGGAGTCCGGCTCGGTCAGCACCGTGACCACCGATGCCGAGGGCCGTTACGTTGCACGCGGCCTGCGCGCCGGCGGCCCGTACACCATCACCATCACCAAGAATGGCGTTTCCGAAAAGCGTGAAAACGTCTTCGTGGAAGTCGCTGAAACCGCTGCAGTGGACGCCACCATCGGCCAGGCCATGCAGACCGTGACCATCGCCGGCTCCTCGGCCGCGCGCAGCGAGCGTTTCTCGAAAACCAATATGGGTTCCGGCTCCAGCATTTCCGCTGCCGAACTGGCGATCCAGGGCTCCATCCAGCGTAACCTGCAAGACTACGCCCGTATGGACCCGCGCGTTTCGCAGACCGACAAGGAACGCGGCGAACTGTCCATCGCCGGCCAGAACTCCCGTTTCAACTCCATGACCATCGATGGCGTGGCGGTGAACGACACCTTCGGCCTGGAAGCCAACGGCTCCCCAATGTCCAAGCAGCCGATCTCGATCGAAGCGATCCAGTCGGTGCAGGTGAACGTGGCCAACTACGACGTCACCCAGAAGGGCTACACCGGCGGCAATATTAACGCCGTCACCAAGTCCGGCACCAATACCGTCAAGGGCTCGGTGTACTACGTGTTCCAGAACGACCGGATGATCGGTGACCGCTTCAACCCGTCCACTGGCCTGTATACCGAACCGGTCAAGCAGAAGAACACCACCAAGGGCGCTACCGTCGGTGCTCCGCTGATCAAGGACAAGCTGTTCATCTTTGCCAACTACGAGAAGAAGGAATCGCCATCGGTCAGCACCCCTCCGTCCGGCCCGATCGGCTCTTCGCTGAACAACGTCGGCATTACCTCGGCCCAGGTGCAGACTGCACTTGACACCGCCAAGCAACTGTACGGTATCGACGGCGGCGTCATGGGTTCCGGCGGCGGCGTGCAGCTGGACGTGACCGACAAGCTGGTCAAGTTTGACTGGAACATCAACGACGACCATCGTGCGATGGTGCGCTGGTCGAAGACCGAAGAAGCCAACCCGGTCTTCCCGGGTTCCAGCAACAGCAATATGTCGCTGAGCAGCTACTGGTACACCCAGACCAAAACCCTGGAAACCAAGGTTGCGCAACTGACGTCGGACTGGACCTCGAACTTCTCGACCGAACTCAAATTCTCGGACCGCGATTACAACTCGGTCCCTAAGGTAAGCTCGCAACTGCCATCGATCCTGCTGAACTACGGCGGCCCACTGCCAGCCGGCGCGGGCGCGGGCGTGAGCAGCAGCAATGAGCGCGGCCTGTTCATGGGTACCGAAGCGAGCCGCCAGCGCAACGTGCTGAGCACCCGTACCAAGGACGTGTATGCCGGCGCCAACTGGACGCTGGGCTCCCACGAACTGAAGTTCGGCGGCGACCTGAACAGCAACAAGGTGACCAACGCCTTCCTGCAGAACGTCAACGGCACCTACACCTTTGGTTGCATCAGGGGTATTGCTTACCAATCCCTGGGCGGCAAGGTGCTGGCCTGCGATCCTAAATTGGAAACCAACGCCGAGTTCGAAGCTGCCATGCTGGAGAACTTCCGCAACGGCCGTCCTTCGCTGTACCGCGTGCAAATCGCACAGACCGGCCACACCCTGGACGAGGCAGTTGCTGCCTTTACCGCCAAGGACTACGGCCTGTTCGTCCAGGATACCTGGTCGATCACCAAGGACCTGACCGTGACCGCCGGCGTGCGTGTTGACAAGACCGCCATCAACGAGCGTCCGACCGCCAATGCCGCACTGGCAGCCGCGCCTGGTCCGATCGTTGGCGGCCGTGCTACCGGCGGTTTCGGTCTGGACAACACCAGCACCTTCGACGGTCAGAAACTGTGGCAACCGCGCTTCGGCTTCAACTACAAGCTGCCAGGCGTGAGCGATCGCCCGACCCAGGTACGTGGCGGTATCGGCCTGTTCCAGGGTTCCGCAATGGGCGTCTGGATGGGTAACCCATTCCAGAACAACGGCGTTGCTACCCGTACCCTGAACTGCACCAGCTCCAGCAGCCCAGCCTGCCCGGCCGGCATCTTCTCGCCAGATCCGTCCCAGCAAGTAACCACGCTGCCAGGCGCCGTGCCGGCACAGGCGGTCGATTTGCTGTCGCCAGGCCTGAGGCAGCCTTCCGTATGGAAAGCCAACCTGGCCTTCGATACCGAACTGCCATGGTACGGCCTGATCCTGACCGCTGAAGTACTGGACATCCGTGCCAAGACCGCCGCTTACTACCGCGACGAAAACCTGGGCGCACCGACCCGTATCGGTCCCGACGGCCGCGAACTGTACTGGACTACCCAAGGCTTTAACACCAACTGCTTCGTCGCTTCCACCGGCGCCACCACCACCACCGTTTCCGGCTGCAATGGCCTGCGCAACCGTGCTGGCAGCAACGCTGCGTTCACCACCGTGTACAACGCCGTCAACACCAAGCAGGGTTACAGCAAGCTGGCAACCCTGAGCCTGAGCCGTCCGCTGACCGGCGGCTTCGGCTGGTCGATGTCGTACACCTACACCGATGCAAAGGAAGTGTCGCCGCTGACCGCATCGACCTCCGGTACCAACTGGATGGCACGCGCCAACTTCAACCCGAACGAAGAAGTGCTGGCCAACTCCAGCTACCTGGTGAAGGACCGCGTCAACGCCATGGTTAACTTCCGCAAGGCGTTCTTCGGCAACTACCGCACCAGCATCGGCCTGTTCTACGAAGGCCGTACCGGCAAGCCATACAGCTGGACCTTCAACAACGACATGAACGGCGACAGCGTCATCGGCAACGACCTGATGTACATCCCGTCCAAGCCGTATTCGGGTGAGGTGGTCTTCAAGGGCGATACCGCGACCAGCCGCGTGAACGAAGACAAGTTCTGGAATATCGTGAACAGCAGCCGTGCCCTGCGCAACGCCAAGGGTCACACCACCCAGCGCAACGATTCGTTCGCACCATGGACCAACAGCTTCGACCTGCGTCTGTCGCAAGAGCTGCCAAGCTTCTTCGCCGGCCACAAGGCTAGCTTCACCTTCGACATCTTCAACGTGGGCAACCTGTTGAACAAGAAGTGGGGCCGCGTGTATGACGTGTCCTACCAGGGCAGCAGCACTGCATTCCTGGGTGGCGCGAATGCGCGCAGCTTCGTGGACTATGCTGGTATCGATGCTAGCGGCAAGTACATCTACTCCGTGCGCGACCTGGAGAACTACTCGCTGAAGACCGACCGCAATATTTCGCAGTGGGCTCTGCAGGCTACCCTGAAGTACGAGTTCTAAGCTGATTGCATGAACCAAAAACGGGCCGCAAGGCCCGTTTTTTTTTGTGGTGCGCCCGGCAGGGCGCACCTACTTGGAGGTGAAAGTCCTCTGCTCGCCCGACAAGGGGAAGAGCTAGCGGAAGGCAAGGGTGTCGCGGGCGACTGCGAATCTGGAGGAAGCCGGAAGCAAAGCGCTGGCCTGACGAACAGGAAGCGGATACGAGGCGGCGCAGCCGGGTGAGGTGTCCATAATCACCAAAGCCCAAAACTTGTACGGAAGGCGGCGACGTAGATCCGACAGGCATAAGCGTGAAGGTAGGTGCGCAATACCCGGGGAGATCTGCACATGTGCCACTGTGCTACCGGCATCGTGAGGTGACGGGATGCATGTGCAGAAGTCAGCCGAGGGCATAGTAGGTCGAGACAAGGACGAGGAGTCCGCAGAGCTTGGCCGAAGGCCTGAACATTCAACAACGCGAGTAGGACATTCGACCTCGATGCGAACCGATGAAACAGCAAGGCAGGCAACTGCGCCAGTGACGGGGGAAAGCGGCCGGATGTCGCTGGGGGCCGTCCCTGGAGTCGAGGAATGCACGGCGGCGAATAGGCGAACGAAAGCGGAAGGACTGCGGCAGATGGACGCCGTGGTCGAACGTAACAACCTCTGGCGAGCGTATGAGCGGGTCATGCGAAACAAGGGAGCGGCGGGAGTCGATGGACTCGTGCTTGCCGACTTCAAGGCATGGCTGCGACAGCACTGGCCAGCTGTCAGGACAGCGCTGCTCAAGGGCGAGTACATGCCGATGGCGGTTCGCAAAGTAGAAATACCGAAGCCAAACGGCGGGGTACGACTGCTGGGCATCCCCACGGTAATGGACCGCTTGATTCAGCAGGCGCTGCTGCAAGTTCTGCAGCCGCAGTTTGAACCTGGATTCTCCGAACACAGCTATGGCTTTCGTCCTGGCCGTAATGCGTGGCAAGCAGTAATGCAAGCGCAAAGCTATGTCAGGGAGGGCCGCCGCTGGGTGGTCGACGTTGACTTGGAGAAGTTCTTCGACCGTGTGAACCACGACATCCTGATGTCGCGCGTTGCACGCAAGGTCAAGGACGAACGGGTTCTGAAACTGATCCGGCGCTACCTCGAAGCGGGACTGATGGAAGGCGGTGTCGTCAGCGCGAGAACTGAGGGGACGCCGCAGGGCGGACCACTGTCGCCGCTGCTGTCGAACATCCTGCTGACCGATCTGGACCGTGAACTGGAGCGCCGGGGCCACCGGTTCTGCCGCTATGCCGACGACTGCAATATCTATGTCGGAAGCGAGTTGGCAGGGCAGCGTGTGATGGATGCGATGACTGGCTACCTCGAGCATAAGCTCAAGCTCAAGGTAAACAAGGACAAGAGCGCCGTTGCACGGCCTTGGGAAAGGAAGTTCCTCGGCTACAGCTTTACATGGCACAAACAGGGGCGTCTGAAAATCGCGGCGGCAAGCCTGAAGCGATTGAAAGACAAGGTGAGGGAAATCGTGGTCGGGAACGTATCTCGCAACCTGGCTACGACGATCCACGAGCTGAACCCGGTGCTGCGAGGCTGGATATCGTACTTCCGACTGACTGAGGTAAAGGGCGTGCTGGAGGACCTGGACGGGTGGATAAGGCGCAGGCTGCGCTGCATTTTATGGAGGCAGTGGAAGCGTCCGGCGACCCGTATCAGAAAGCTGCAAGCGAAGGGGCTGGACGCGAAGCGTGCGTGGAAGTCGGCAAACAACGGACGTGGCCCCTGGTGGAACGCCGGCGCGAGCCATATGAACGCCGCCTACCCGAAGAAGCACTTCGATGCACTAGGGTTGGTTTCGCTGCTCGCTACACGGCAGCGCTTCCAGTTTATTGAATGAACCGCCGTATGCGGAACCGCACGTACGGTGGTGTGAGAGGGCGGCGGGAGTAACTCCGCCCCCTACTCGATCGTAACATATCGTTTCCCGGCGTATGCCGTCGCCGGCGGCACCTGTACAATCTCCTTTTATCCAGAGCGATTCCCATGAAGTCTTTCCTGCGACCCCTGGCCCTGGCGGCCCTGTTGGCCGGCTGCGCAACGCAGCGTCCCGCCAATCATGTCGAGCTGACCCTGGTCGGCCTGAACGACCTGCACGGCCACCTGGAAGCATCGCGCTTTGAAGACGGCAAAGCGGGCGGCATCGACGCATTGGCGGCAACCCTGCAAGCCTGGCGCAAGGACGATCCTGAGCTGGTGGTGGTGGGCGCCGGCGACATGATCGGCGCCAGCCCGGCCATGTCGGCCATGTTCGCCGACGAGCCGACCATCCAGGCCTTGAACATGCTCGGCATGCGCGCCACCTCGGTCGGCAACCATGAATTCGACGCCGGCCGCGTGGAGCTGCTGCGCCAGGCCAAGGGCGGCTGTGCCAATTCGCCGCGTCCGGACAAGGCCTGCAAATTCAACCCTTCCTGGGACGGCGCCAGGTTCAGCTACCTGGCCGCCAACGTGATCGACACGCACAGCAGCCAGACTTTGCTGCCGGCCTACCGCATCGATGAAGTCAAGGGTGTGAAAGTCGCCTTCATCGGCACCGTGCTGAAGGATACACCGGAACTGGTGGCGGCGGGCGGCATCAGCGGCCTGCAATTCATCGACGAGGCGCAAGCGGTCAACCGCCTGCTGCCGGAGCTACGTGCGCAAGGCGCCACGGTGTTCGTTGTGCTGATCCACCAGGGCGGCCACTCCAGCGCGCGCTACGACCAGCAGTACTGCAGCGACCTCGAAGGCGATATTGCCGACGTGGTCAAGCGCCTCGACCCCGCCGTGCGCGTGGTGGTGAGCGGCCACTCGCACACCGGCTACCTGTGCCGCGTCGACGGCAAGCTGGTGACGCAGGCTGAAAAGTTTGGCCATATGCTTTCGCGCATCTCGCTGGTCGTCGACCGCCAGACCGGGGCCGTGGTCGAGAGCAGCGCGCGCAATATCGTAGTGGAGCCGGGCAAGTATGCCGGCGTGCCGGAAGTTGACGAGCTGCTGGCCAAGGTGCGTGCGCGCAGCAGCGTAGAACTGAACAAGCCGGTGGCGAAGATCGCCATGACTTCGATCAGCAAGACCCTGATGCCGAACGCCGACGAGTCGCCCCTGGGCCAGCTGGTGGCGGACGCGATCCTCGCTTCCGCCCGCAAGTGGGGGGCGCAGATTGCGTTCACCAACACGGGCGGTATCCGCACAGCTCTGGATGCCGGTGCGAACAATGTGGTGAATGCCGGGCAGACCCAGGCCGTGCTCCCGTTCGGCAACGAGATCGTGGTGATGAACCTGACCGGTGCGCAAATCCTGGCGCTGCTGGAAGGGCAGTGGGGTGGCAGCGAGGCCGACAAGCGCGGCCTGCTGCAAGTGTCGGAGGGCTTTAGCTACGCCTGGGATACGCGCAAACCGAAAGGCCAGCGCATTGTGCGCGACAGCGTCAAGCTGGAGGGCGCGCCGCTTGACGAGGGGGCCAGCTACCGCGTGGCGGTGTACAACTTCCTGGCCGAAGGCAATGACGGCTTCGTGACTTTCCGCCAGGGCAGTAACCAGGCACCGACCGGAGTGCGCGATGTGGATTCGCTGCGCAGCTACCTGGTGCGCCTGGAGCAGGACAACAAGCCGGCCGGCACCTTTGGCGCCCTTCCGCGCATCATCCGCATCAAATAAAGAAAGGAAGGCTATGCGCCGCTACCTCCTCGCAGCCGCACTGGCTGCATGTTTCACCAGCGCCCACGCGGCTTTCCAGGTTCCCGGCTTTGAACTGGTGCAGACCGCACCTGTGGAAACTTCGTTGAAGAACGACGACCTGCGCGGCCCGCTCGAAGTCTGGAGCGAGCTGTTCGACAACGCCAAGACCGAAATCTGCATCGGCCAGTTCTATGTTGCCAGCACGCCCGGCGCACCGTTCGGGAAGGTGATCGAGCGTCTGGAAGCGGCCGGCAAGCGCGGTGTGAAGATCCGCTTCCTGATCGACAAGAAGGGCGTGACCGGCTTGTCCGACAAGGCCACCGTGGAGCGCCTGCGCGCGATCCCGAACCTGGAAATGCGCGTGCTGGACGTGGGCCAGCTCACCGGCAACGGCATCATCCATGCCAAGTACCTGACCGTGGACCGCAAGATTGCCTTCGTCGGCAGCCAGAATTTCGACTGGCGCGCCTTTACGCACATCCACGAAACGGGCTTGCGCATCACTGACGAAAAGATCGTCGGCCAGGTGCAGGCCATCTTTGACCAGGACTGGGCCGCGCAAGCGGCGCTGGCAGCGGGCAAGACGGTCGCGCCGCTTCAGGCAAAGGCTGCCATCCTGGCCGGCGCGCCGCCGGCCGCCGCGCTGGCGTCGACGCTGCCGCCTGATGCCAACTTCCTGGTCGCCAGCCCCGGCGGTTACAATCCGGCCGGCGTGGCCGATTCCGAAGTCGTGTTGCCGGCGCTGCTGGCCGACGCAAGGCATGAGATCCGCGTTTCTATGCTGGACTATGCGCCCCTGAGCTACGGCCCGAACGGCACGCGCCCGTTCTACCCTGTGGTCGACAATGCATTGCGCGCCGCCGCCACTCGCGGGGTCAAGGTCAAGCTGCTGGTGTCGAACTGGAACCTCGAAAAACCGGCCATCCAGCACCTGAAATCGCTGGCCGTGCTGCCGAACGTGGAAGTGCGCATCGTAACGCTGCCGAAAGCCTCCACCGGCTTCATTCCATTCGCCCGCGTATGGCATAGCAAGACCCTGGTCATTGACGGCAAGCTGGCATGGATCGGCACCAGCAACTGGGCCGGCGGCTATTTCGACCTGTCGCGCAATATGGAAGTGGTGATGCGCGACGAAGCCATGGCCAAGCGCCTGTATGCGCTGCAGGAGCAGGCGTGGAGTTCGCAGTATGCCGAGCCGCTGGACATCAACAAGGATTACCCGAAACCGAGCAAAGGGAAAGAAGAATGAAGAAGTTAGCACTGATCGCGGCGCTGTCCGGCGCCTTCCTGTCCAGCAACGCGATGGCCTGGGGTAATGCCGGCCACCGCATCGTGGGCGCGATTGCCGATAACCTGATCAAAGGTTCCAACGCCGAGAAGCAGGTGAAGGCCCTGCTGCAACCGGGTGAAGACCTGGAAAAGGTCGCCAATTGGGCCGACTGCGTGAAAGGCACCTTCTGCGGCCCGCAGACGCAGGAAATGAACGACTACGTGGCGGCGCATCCGAAGCACAGCGAATACCATTACACCGACGTGCCGTTCCAGCTGACCGAGTACCATCGTCACAGCGCCGGCACTTCCGGCCACGATGTGGTGCAGACGCTGCAGCAATGCATCGCGACCTTGCAGGACAAGGGGAACGGAAAGTTCACCAAGCGCCAGGCGCTGCTGATCCTGGCCCACCTGGCCGGCGATATCCACCAGCCCTTGCACGTCGGCGCTGCCTTTGTCGACAAGGAAGGCAAGTTCGTGGTGCCGAAATCCGACAAGGAAATCGACTCCCTGAACATCTTCGATTCGCGCGGCGGCAACAACCTGCAGATGGATGAAGCCGCATTGGCTGCGGCGATCGCCAAGAGCGGCATCCCTGCTGGTGACGAAGCGCCAGCCAAGTACCCGACCAAGCCTTTCCACTCCTATTGGGATACCACGGTCGTCGACTACGCCATGCGCCGCAGCAGCATGCGCACGGTGGACAAGTTCAGCCAATGGGCGATCGAGGGCAAGCCAGCCGTCACGCTGCCGAAGGGCGACGCCATCACCTGGCCGGAACAATGGGCCAACGAATCGCTGGTGGCCGCGAAGCTGGCTTACGCTGACGTGAAGGTCGGCGTGGCGAGCAAGCAGACCAGCCGCAGCGGCGAGACCTACACTGTGTGGGCGATGACGGTGCCGGATAGCTATCCGGTCCCATCCTCCGCGCTGGCACGCGAGCAGTTGATCAAGGGCGGCTACAACCTGGCTGGTCTGCTGCAAAAGATCTGGCCCTAAGGCCGGAACCACAATTCGCTGCGCTGGAGCGGAGTCTCCGGCGGCAGCGCCGGGTTTTGCAGCTCGATGATGCGCCGCTTGCCGATCTGGGCCCGCTCCACCAGCGGGCCTTTATGTTTGTGGAACAGGGCTGCGAGCGAGCCGTCTTTCACCATCATCTCCATGCCTGACCTGATGCGCTCCGCGAGCCTGTCGCCTTCCGCATTGCGCCGCACAAAGAAGTAGCGGGGCAGCGGGTAGCGCAACATCAGGGTAGGCTCCACGACGATGTTCGTATGGGCTTTGCGGATCGCATCGTACTCGCGCGGCGCTTCATCCAGCGCGCGCGGGAAGAAGTCGAAGCGGCCCGCCTCCAGCATGCCAAACAGGCTGCCGGGGCGCGGCGATTCCACCACGCTGATGCCGGCGGCCGACAGCACCGCCGTATCCACCCAACCCTTTCCCTGGCCCGCGCTCAAGTGCCGTAGTTCGTCCAGCGTACGAATGCCGGCAAAGCGTGGCAGGTCGGCTTTGCGCACCAGCAGCAATCGCATTCCCATCAGACCGCGGTCGATAGGGATGCGCACTGGCTGGAACTGCGTTTCGAGGTCACGCTGGGTGGCGCGGGCGATGATGTTGATGGCGCCATCGGGACGGCCCAGCTCTTGCAGCATGCGCGGTACCGACACCGGCTCCCGGGATGCAGACAGTGTAAAAGGACCGAATTTCGGCGCCGTCCTCTCCAGCGCGGCGCGCAACACGACCCAGTCGAACCCCTTGCTGGTGTCGAGGATCGAGAAGTAGCGGGGGTAGACCACCAGAGTGGCCGGGGCGTCGTGCGAACGGGCAGGCGAGGCCAGGCAGCAAATTGCCGCTGGCAATAATCGATGCAAAATCCAGGCGCGCCGGTTCATGGGGAACTCCTTGCTCCTTGCAATATAAACCTGCCTCACTTCGGACACAACAGCGGTGCGTGTTGCGCACGACATACCGGCTGGGCTCGATCTCCGGCGGCTTGCTGCTAGCATCAAGGTCCGGTTCTCACGTGGGAGGGCATCATGGCTTGCAAACATGTTTTGGCGCTGGCATTTGCTTGCGCCGCGGGCGGCGCCTGCGCGGAAGATTGGCAATTCGCCTACACGGGCTTCAGCGAGGATGGCGCTTTCGTTCCCGATGCGCGTGTCGCCGGCAGCTTCCGCGGGACGGATCTTGACCTTGATAGCATCATTTCCTTGGGAGAGCTTAGCTCGCTGGTCATCGATGGACGCGAATACCTGGAGGGATGCCTGAGCCTGAGCGACCCGTATTTCCGTTGCGAGATCGATGGATTCAGCTACCAGTTGACGGGGCAGCTATCGGTAGACGCCAACTGGTGGGGCAATGACGAAGCGTTCTCCGGCTGGGGCGGAGGACTTCGCACCGGCGACCGCTATTCGCGGTGGAGTTATGGATGGAACGAGTGGAGCCGCACCTGGTACTTTACCGACCAGACTGTCTTCGACATAACGCCAGCGCCGGCAGTGCCTGAGCCGGCTAGCGGCCTGATGCTGTTGGCGGGATTGGCAACCCTGGCCGGCCTTGGCCGGCGCAGGGTGAAGGGGGGAGTGCTTAGCGCGATTTGACGAACGGTACGCCGATGGCTTTCGGCGCCACCGACTTGGCCATCAGGCCGGCCAGCACGATCACGGTCACGACATAAGGCACCATCTGGATCAGGGCACCCGGGATGCGGCCGATCACCGGCAGGTCCACGCCTTCAAGCTGGATCTGCACGGCGCCGAAGAAGCCGAACATCAGGCAGCCGAGGAAGGTATACACCGGACGCCAGTTGCCAAATACCATGGCCGTCAGCGCCAGGTAGCCGGCGCCGGCCGACATGTCGCGCAGAAAGAAGCCGGACTGCACGATCGCCAGGTAGGCGCCCGAGAAGGAGCACAGCACGCCGGCGATCAGCATGGCTGCGTAGCGGGTGCGTTCCACCGAGACGCCGGCTGCATCGGCAGCGTGCGGGTTCTCGCCGCAGGCGCGCAGGCGCAGGCCGAAGCGCGAGTGGTACAGGAACCAGTGCACCAGCGGTACCAGGATAAAGGCCAGGTAAACCAGCACGGAGTGGCCGCCTATCAGCTTGGTGTAAAACCAGCCGAGGAAAGGCACGTCCGCCACGGCGGCGCTGCCCGGCAGCACCACGTCGAACAGGCGGGCATCGCCCAGGTCAGGCGTACGGCCGCCTTGCTGGAAGAAGTACTGCGCGACCACGAAGGTCAGGCCGCTCATGGCGATGTTGATTGCGATGCCGCCCACCAGCTGGTTGCCCTTTTGGGTTACGGCGACGAAGCCTTGCAGCATCGCCAGCACGACCGACACGCCCATACCGGCCAGGATGCCGAACCATGGGTTGCGGGTGGCGAAGGCCACGGCGGCGGAAACGAAGGCGGAGGCCAGGATTTTGCCTTCCAGCCCGATGTCGATCACGCCGGAGCGCTCAGCGAACAGGCCGGCCATGGCGGCGAAAATCAGCACCGGCGCGTTGCGCACGGTGGAGACGAGGATGGAACCCAGGTGGAGATCTTCGAAAGTCATGGTCTTAGCCCTTGCGCGATTTGATCAGCTTGATGATGACCGGGGCGTACAGGTTTTCCATTGCGCCGCAGAAGAGGATAATCAAGCCCTGGATGAAAATGAAGGTTTCGGTCGGAATATTCGGTTTTTCCAGCGACAGGTCGAAGCCGCCCTGGATCAGGGCGCCGAACAGCACAGACGACAGGAAGATGCCGACCGGGTGCTGTCGCCCCATCAGCGCAATGGCGATGCCGACAAAGCCCGCGCCGCCGACGAAGTTCAGCGACAGGTAGTGGGTCGAACCCATGATGGAATTGACCGCACCGAGGCCGGCCAGGGCGCCGGAAATGGCCATCACGATGATGATCATGGCGCTGATTTTCACGCCGGCGTAGTGGGCGGCATGCTGGTTCAGGCCCAGCGCGCGCACCTTGTAGCCCCATGAGGAGCGCCACATCACGATGCCGTAGATCACCAGGGCGAAGATGGCGAAGAAGAAGGCGATATTGAGCGGCGTTTCACCCAGCACAGGGAACCATGCGTTCAGGCGCGGCATTTCGGCGGCGGCCGAGAACACGCGCGAGGCGGTATTCTGCTCGCCCGGCGGAATCAGGTATTTCACGATCACGAAGTTCATCAGCGAGGCGCAGATGAAGTTGAACATGATCGTGGTCACCACGATGTGCGAGCCGCGCTTGGCCTGCAGGTAGCCGGGAATGAAGGCCCACAGGGCGCCGAACAGGGCGGCGCCCAGGATGCCGGTGAGGATCAACAGGTACCACGGCAGCGTGGCGTCAAACGCCAGCATGGCCAGGGTCAGTCCCAGGCCGCCAAAGTACATCTGGCCTTCCGCGCCGATATTGAACAGGCCGGCCTGCATCGCGATCGACACGGCCAGGCCGGTGAACACGAAAGTGGAGGCGTAGAACAGCGTGTAGCTCAGGCCTTCCGGATTGACGACGGCGCTGTTGATCAGGATCTGCATCGACTCCAGCGGGTCTTCGCCGAGCAGGTGGATCACCAGCGCGGCCACCAGCAGGGCGGACAACAGGTTCAGGATGGGCAGGACAAGGCCGGTTGCCCAACGTGGCATATCGTTCGTGGTCATAATCAGTGTTTGTGCATGCCACCCATCAGCAGGCCGATGCGGGTGGTGTCGAATTCGTCGATTTTCAGTTCGCCGGTGATTTTGCCGCCGCACATCACGAGGATGCGGTCAGCCAGGGCGCGCACTTCTTCCAGTTCCACCGATACCAGCAGGATCGCCACGCCCTGGTCGCGCAGGGCCAGCAGCTGGGTGTGGATGGATTCGATGGTGCCGATGTCCACGCCGCGGGTCGGCTGGCCGACCAGCATCAGCTTCGGCCGGGCCAGCACTTCGCGCGCGATCACCACCTTTTGCTGGTTACCGCCGGACAGCAGGCCAATGCGCAGGTCCGGGTTGGCCGGGCGCACGTCGAACTCTTTCATCAGGCCGGCGCAGCGCTGCGCGATGCCCTTGAAGTCGATCAGGCCCCACTTGTTCTTCACCTTGTCCTGGTAGCCGAAGAAGGTGTTCTGCATCACGGAGAAGGCCTTGATCACGCCGTCGCGCAGGCGGTCTTCCGGCACGTGGCCGATGCCCAGGTTGCGGAACTTGGTCGGCAGGCCGTCGGCATCGCCGCTTTTCGGGAAGGGCAGGGCCTTGCCTTCGAAGTCGACTTCGCCGGAAGTGGGCAGTTTCATGCCCGACAGGATTTCCATCAGCTCGGACTGGCCGTTGCCCGACACGCCTGCAATGGCCACGATCTCGCCGGCGCGCAGGGTGAAGTTAATGTCCTGCAGCAGCTTGACGCCGTTGTCGTCGGACAGCTGCAGGTTCTTCACCTCCAGCACCGGCGCGCCCGGCTTGTATTCGCCGCGCGGCAGGTTGTTCTCGATCGGACGGCCGACCATCATTTGGGCCAATTCTTCCTTGGTGGTGTCGGCAGTCTGTACTGCGCCCACCACACGGCCGCCGCGCATTACGGTGACGGTGTCGGTGATGTCCTTGATCTCCTGCAGCTTGTGGGTGATCAGGATGATGGTCTTGCCCTGTTCCTTGAACAGCTTCAGGATCTCGAACAGGGATTCGGTTTCCTGTGCGGTCAGCACGGCGGTCGGCTCGTCCAGGATCAGGATGTTGGCCGAGCGGTAGATCTGCTTCAGGATTTCGACGCGCTGCTGGGCGCCCACCGACAGGTCGTGGATGGTGGCCAGCGGATCGACGTCCAGGCGATAGCGTTCGCAGATTTCGCGCAGCTTCTTCTCCACGCTGGCGCGGTGCTCGCGCAGGCGGAAGCCGCCTTCGCTGCCCAGCATCACGTTATCGAGCACGGTCATATTCTCGACCAGCATGAAATGCTGGTGCACCATGCCGATGCCAAGGCGGATCGCCTCGTGCGAATTGTGGATGTGCTGCACCTTACCGTCCAGCAGGATCTCACCGCCATCTGCGCGGTAATAGCCGTAAAGGATGCTCATCAAGGTCGACTTGCCGGCGCCGTTTTCACCCACCAGGCCATGGATGGCCCCTTTGGCGATGGAGAAACTGACGTCCGTATTCGCCTTCACCGCCCCAAAGTGCTTGGATATATTGCGGAATTCTACTGCTGGCGTCATAAGGATTTTTCGGTCTTATTTACTGAAAAACGCGCCGGACGGGAATCCCCGTCGGCGCGTTCTCTTTAATGGAACTGCTGGTTAGGCCGGGCAAGCGGCGTTGGTGGTGCGGATGTCGATGACCTTCACTTTGCCATCGATGATGTCCTTGCGCGCGCCCATGACCTTCTTCTCGATCTCAGGCGTAATCACCTTGCGGTTGTTCGCGTCCAGCGCCCAATCCACGCCGCCTTCCTTCAGGCCCTTGGCGGTCACGCCGGCCTTCCAGGTGCCATTCTTCATCTGCATGAAGGAGTCGTACACGGCGTTGTCCACGCGCTTGACCATGGAGGTCAGCACGGAACCAGGATACAGGTGGTTCTGGTTGGAATCCACGCCGATCGACAGCTTGCCTTTTTCCTTGGCAGTCTGCAGGGTGCCCATGCCGGAACCGCCGGCCACCGCGAACACCACGTCCACGCCGCGGTCAAACTGGGCACGTGCCAGCTCGCCGCCCTTGGCCGGGTCGTTCCAGGCGGCAGAGGTGGTGCCGACCATGTTGGAGATCACTTCGGACTTCTTGTCCACCGACTTGGCGCCCTGGGCATAGCCACAGGCGAAAGTGCGGATCAGCGGAATGTCGATGCCGCCGATAAAGCCCAGCTTCTTGGTCTTGGAGGCCATGGCGGCAGCCACGCCGACCAGGTAAGAACCTTCTTCTTCCTTGAACGTCACGGAATTGACGTTATTGCCTTGCGCCACGCCGTCGATCAGGACGAATTTCACATTCGGGAATTCCTTAGCGACTTTCTGTACGGCCTGGGTCTGGGCGAAACCGATGGCGGCAATCAGGTCGAGCTTCTTGCGGGCCAGGCCGCGCATCACCTGCTCAGCCTGGGTATCGCTGCTGGCTTGTACTTCAATGAATTTGATGCCGGTTTCTTTCTTGAAGCGTTCGGCGCCTTCGAAAGCGGACTGGTTGAACGACTTGTCGAACTTGCCGCCAGCGTCGTACACGATGCCCAGCTTCGGATCAGCCGCGTTTGCGCTGGCTGCTACCGCAACTGCGGCGATCATCATGCTAAGTTGTTTGATTTTCATGTAAGGGCTCCGTCGAAGTTCGTTATTGTATATTTTTATGGAGTGCCTCGTTCCGCTTTTTCGCGCCGATCCATGCCACGGCACCTTGTAGCTTGCCAACAACGCACAAATGCAAATTTTGTACATGTACCCTTGATTAATTCTTGGGCACGTCATCAAACTGCAATCACATCTTCCTGCAGTCGAATCCGCTTCTCACGGCATGGATTCGTGGCTCACTACTATGCAGCAGGCGCTATATGTATGGCAAATACGTTTTTGCTTACTTATTTATATGCAAGTCAACTAAATGAAGGGTTTCTCGCAAGTAAGAGAGGGCATTTGCTTTCGTGTTAGCATTCGCGCCATTGCAACATTACGTTACTTTTCTTTTAAAGATTGGAACATCGGGTATGGATAAACGCCTCAAGCACTCCCTGATTGCCCTGGCCGTGGCCAGCGCATTTCCCCTTCACGGCGCTATTGCGCAAGAAGCCGCCACCACCACTACCGAAGAAGTGAAGAAGCCGGGCCAGCTGGAGACCGTGATCGTTACGGCACAGCGCCGCGCTGAAAACATCAAGGACGTGCCGATGGCGATCGCCACCCTGAAGGGCGAGAAGCTGGATGTGCTGACCTCGGGCGGCCAGGACATCCGTTTCCTGAACGGCCGTTCACCTTCCGTATCGGTGGAGTCCGATTATGGCCGTACCTTCCCGCGTTTTTACATCCGCGGCCTGGGTAATACCGATTTCGACCTGAACGCTTCCCAGCCGGTTGGCCTGGTAATGGACGACATCGTGCAGGAAAACCCGATGCTGAAGGGCTTCCCTGTCTTCGACGTGGACCAGGTGGAAGTGCTGCGCGGCCCGCAAGGCACCCTGTTCGGCCGCAACTCCCCGGCCGGCGTGATCAAGTTCGACTCCGCCAAACCGGTCTTCCGCCAGGAAGGTTATGTCAACGTCGGCTTCGGCAAGGACCGCGTGCGCAACTATGAAGGCGCCTATAACTTCCCGGTCAACGACGTGCTGGCCACCCGCATCTCGCTGCAATCGCAGCACCGCGGCAACCGCGTGCATAACGACCGCCCAGGCGCACCGACCAACGATTTCGAAGGCTACAAGGACAACGCCGGCCGCATCCAGTTCCTGCTGAAGCCTAATAAAGACTTCAGCGCGCTGCTGAACCTGCACGGCCGCGACATGGACGGCAACGCCACCCTGTTCCGCGCCAATATCCTGAAGAAGGGCACCAATGAACTGGTCGACAACTTCGACTACAAGTCCTACCCGACCGACGGCGGCAACGAGCAGCACCTGAAGAACAAGGGCGCCAACCTGCGCCTGCGCTGGGATACTCCGGGCCTGACTTTCCACTCGATCACCGGCTACGAAAAGCTGGAGTTCTATAGCCGCGGCGACGTGGACGGCGGCTTTGGCGCCGCCTTCCATCCTCCGATGGGCCCAGGCTCCATCCCGTTCCCGGTCGAAACCGCCGACCTGATTCCTGACCATAAGCAGTTCTCGCAGGAGTTCCGCGTCGAGTCCAATAACAAGGGCCCGCTGCAGTGGATTGCCGGCTTGTTCTACTTCGACGAACATATCCAGATCGACTCGATCTCCTTCGATTCCTTCACCGCGGGTAATCCGCAGAACGCCGCCTACGCAACCCAGCAGCAGGACGCCAAGTCGTGGGCAGCTTTCGGTACCGTCAACTACACCGTGAACGAAGCCTTCAAGCTGCGTGCCGGCCTGCGCTACACCAAGGACAAGAAGGACTTCATCGCCACCCGCGTTGAACCGCCAGATTCTGCGGTCAACACTTTGAGCGACACGTCGAACAACGTGAGCTGGGACCTGAGCGGTACCTACACCCTGAACAAGGACACCAACCTGTTCGGCCGCGTTGCAACCGGTTACCGTGCGCCTTCCATGCAAGGCCGCCTGTTCGACCTGAACTCCAAACCGTCGGTCGCCGGTGCCGAGAAGGCACTGTCGGTGGAATTCGGTGTCAAGCAAGACCTGTTCGACCGCCGTGCACGCATGTCGGCCACCGTGTTCAACTACCGCATGAAGGACAAGCAGCTCACCGCAGGTTCCGGTACTGTGAACATGAACCAGCTGATCAACGCCGACAAGGTCACCGGCCGCGGTGTGGAACTGGACCTGCAAGCCAACCTGAGCGATGCATGGGCCGTAACCTTCGGCACCAGCTACAACGACACCGAGATCAAGGACCCGAACCTGTTCGTCCAGTCCTGCGGCGGCGGTTGCACCCCGCTTGACCCACGGATCGAGTTCAGGGACGCCAATGGCAACGTGATCGGCAGCGCAGCCCTCATCAACGGCAATCCACTGCCGCGTGCGCCGAAGTGGCAGCATAACTTCACCCTGCGCTTCAGCCAGCCGCTGGGCAATGGCGAGATCTACGCCTACACCGACTGGGCATACCGCACCTCGTACAACTTCTTCCTGTACGAAGCTTCCGAGTACAAAGCCAAGGAACTGCTGGAAGGCGGCCTGCGCGTGGGCTATCGCTGGGGCGACGGCAAGTATGAGCTGGCAGCATACGGCCGTAACATCACCAACCGTATCCAGGCCTTGGGCGCGATCGATTTCAACAACCTGACCGGTATCGTCAACGAACCGCGCACCTACGGTGTGCAGTTCAAGGCGAACTTCTGATCGCCCTGCCGTCCCGCAAAAAGCGCGCACTCCGGTGCGCGTTTTTTTTTGCCCTGCTGGGGTAAGATGTGGCCTTCCTTGGGGAGGGGAGATGCAAACTGCTGTCAATATGTGGCCGCTGCTTGGCGTGGCCGTGATCGTGCTTGGATTTCTGCTGCGGCTGCACCCGGTGCTGGTGGTTGTCGCGGCTTGCTTCACCACTGGTTTTGCTGCGTTCATGCCGGTCGAGGCCATGCTTGCCTCGCTCGGCACCGCCTTTGTCAAAACGCGCAATTTGCCGATGATTTACCTGCTGCCGCTGGCGGCAATCGGATTGCTTGAGCGCTTCGGTTTGCGCGAGCATGCGCAGGCTGCCGTGGCGCGCATGCGTTCCGCGACGGCCGGGCGGCTGCTGATCGTTTATCTCGCCATACGTGAGATTTCCGCTGCGATGGGCCTGACCTCGCTGGGCGGCCATCCCAATATGGTGCGCCCGGTCGTGGCGCCGATGGCGGAAGGGGCGGCGCAGCTTCGCAATCCTTCCCTCAGCGACGAGCAATGCCAGCGCGTGCGCGCCATGGCTGCCGCCACCGACAACATCGGCCTGTTCTTTGGCGAGGATATCTTCGTCGCTTTCGGCGCCATCGTCCTGATGCAGACCGTGCTGCGCGCGGAAGGCCTTGAAGTCGATCCGTTGCACATGGCCCTATGGGGCATTCCGACGGCGATCAGTGCTTTCATCATCCACGCATGGCGGCTGCACCGGCTGGACCGCTACCTGGGACAGAACGGCGGAGGGAGCGCATGATCATCCGCGTCGAATACTTCTATTACCTGCTGGGCATCATGCTGGCCCTGGTCGCAATGATGTCCTTTGCCGACCGCAGCAACCCGCGCCGCTGGACCACGGGCCTGTTCTGGACGCTGTACGCAATGGTCTACCTGGTTGGCGAGCGCCTGCCGCCGGCAACGGTTGGATTGGCAATGATCGTGATGGCGCTACTGGCGGGCTTCGGCGGCGTCAGGAACGGCAAGCCGGACGTGCTGCCGGAGGATGCCCGCCGCGCCAGTGCAATACGGCTCGGGCATAAGCTGTTCGTGCCGGCGCTGGTCATTCCGGCCGTTACCATGGCCGGGTCGACGCTGCTAAAGGATGTGCGCATCGGCGAGTTGTTGGTGCTGGACCCGAAACACCTTACCCTGGTCAGCCTTGGTTGCGCGGCAGTGATTGCCGTCGGCGTGGCCTGCTGGATGACGCGTTCCACGCCCTTGCAGGCCGGCCGTGAATCGCGCCGCCTGATCGACTCGATGAGCTGGATGATTGTATTGCCGCATATGCTGGCCGTGCTTGGACTGCTGTTCAGCGAGGCGGGCGTGGGCAAAGCAGTGGCGCAAGTTACGACGACTTATATCGGCCTCGATTCGAAGCTGACTGCCGTGGCGGTGTATTGTATCGGCATGGCGCTGTTTACCATCGTGATGGGAAATGGCTTTGCCGCCTTTCCGGTCATGGCGGGCGGCGTCGGCGTACCCGTCCTGATAGCAAAGTTTGGCGGCAACCCTGCCGTAATGGCGGCAATCGGTATGTTCAGTGCTTATTGCGGTACGCTGATGACGCCCATGGCGGCCAACTTCAATATCATTCCAACCGCACTGCTGGACCTGACTGACCGGAATGCGGTAATCAAGGCGCAAGTGCCGACGGCCTTGCCGCTGCTGGGCGCCAATATCATCCTGCTGTATTTTTTGTTATGAGAACTGTTCTGCTGACCGGCTTCGAGCCATTTAACAAAGAGCCTGTCAACCCGGCCTGGGAAACCGTGCGCGCGCTGGATGGCTGGGGCGAGGGCGATTTCCGCGTCGTGGCGCGCCAGTTGCCGTGTGTGTTTGGCGATGCGAATCAGGCGATGGCGGCGCTGATCGACGAGCTGCAGCCGGCGCTGGTGATTGCGGTCGGCCAAGCGGGCGGGCGGGTGGACCTGTCGGTGGAGCGGGTGGCGATCAACGTCGACGACGCGCCGATCAAGGACAATGCGGAGAAGCAGCTGATAGATGTGCCGATTGTACGCGGCGGGCCGGCAGCGTACTTTGCAACGCTGCCGATCAAGGCGATCGTCGCTGCGCTGCGGGCGGGCGGCTTGCCCGCGTCGGTGTCGCAGACTGCGGGTACCTTCGTTTGCAACCACGTGTTCTATGGCTTGATGCATGCCGTCGCGGGCCGCAACGATGTGAAGGCCGGCTTCATTCACATTCCCTATCTACCCGAACAGGCTGCACGCCATCCCGGCGCTGCCAGCATGTCGCTGGAGCAGATGAAGGAAGGGCTGCGCGTTGCGATCCGGACGGCACTGGCGCTTGAGCGCGATGCCACCGTGGCCGCCGGCGCGACGCACTAGTGTTTCAGGCGCCCGGCGGACGCAGGATGTTGAGGAAGGCGCGCACGACCGGGGCGTCGTCCAGCGTGGTATAGGTGATGTAGAGGTTGGCCGACGGCGGATTGGTGCGGATCGGCAGGAATACCACGCCCGGCCAGCCGATGCGTGCAGTCGTTTCCGGCATCAGCGTCACCCCCAGGCCCGCGCCAACCATGGCCAGCAAGGTCTGGGGCTCGTGCGCTTCCTGGAAAATCTCCGGCTGGAAGCCGGCATTTACGCAGCACTGGATCAGGTAGCGCGGAAACGCCGACTTGTCCAACGCCAGGGTCAGCATCGGATCGTCCGCAATGTCGGCCAGTTCGATTGCATCCATCTTGGCCAGCGGGTGATGTTCATTGACCGCTACGCATACATTTTCGCGGAAGCATAGCTCCTGTTTCAGGTTATCGCGGCGCAGTTCGTCGTCATCGAGTTTCGGCTCGCGCCAGAAGCCGACGTCGATCTGCTTGGCGCGCAAGGCGTCGTACTGCACCGTCGGGCCTGACTCGTGAATGGTCCAGGTCACGCGCGGATACTTGCTCTGAAACTCTTCCAGCATGGAAGGGATCGGCCCCCACATCGCCGAACCCACAATGCCGACGCGCAGGCGCCCCACTTCGCCGCGGTCGATCTGACGCACGGTGTCGATGGTCATACGCATTTTCGCCAGCAGGTCAGAGGCCTCCTGCATCAGGGCCTTGCCGGCGACTGTCAGCTCGAAAGTACGCGTGGTGCGGGCGAACAGCTTTACCCCCAGCTCCGCTTCGAGCTTCATGATCTGCTGCGAAAGTGGCGGCTGCGAGATGTGCAGGCGTTCGGCAGCGCGGCTGAAGCTCTTCTCTTCGGCGACGGCGAGGAAGTACTTTAACTGTTTCAGGTCGATGGACATGGATGCTCCTGCAGCTCACGCGCCAGGGCAGCGCCGACACGTGCGTTGTTTTTCACAAGTGCGATGTTTGTCTTCAAGCTGCGGCCCTCGGTCAGGGTCTTGATGCGGGCCAGCAGGAAGGGGGTAACCTTCTTGCCGGCGACGCCATTTTCTTCCGCTTCCTGCAAGGCGCGCAGGGTGATGGCGTCGATTTCGTCTTTTGGCATGGCTTCTTCCACCGGCACCGGCGCCGAAACCACCACACCGCCATTCAGGCCCAGGGCCCACTTGGTGGCGATGAAAGATGCCTGTTCCGCGGCGGTGTCGAGCTGGAAGTCGGCATTGAAGCCGCTTTCGCGCGTGAAAAATGCCGGGAAGCCGGGCTGGCCGACCGAAACCACCGGTACGCCGTGCGTCTCCAGGTATTCCAGGGTCAGGCCGATGTCGAGGATGGACTTCACGCCCGCGCACACCACAGCGACGTTGGTTTGTGCCAGTTCCTGCAGGTCGGCTGAAATGTCCATGCTGGTTTCCGCGCCGCGGTGCACGCCACCGATGCCGCCAGTGACGAACACCTTGATGCCAGCCAGTTGCGCGCAGATCATGGTTGCAGCCACAGTGGTTGCGCCCAGCTTGCCTTGCGAAAGTACGAAGGCCAGGTCGCGGCGCGAGACCTTGATCGCGTCCGGCGAGTTGCCCAGTTCTTCAAGCTGTTCTTCGGTCAGGCCGACGCAGATCTTGCCGCCGATGATGGCGATAGTGGCTGGCACGGCGCCGGCATCGCGGATGATCTGCTCGACTTCACGCGCGGTCTGCACGTTCTGCGGATAGGGCATGCCGTGCGAAATGATGGTCGACTCAAGCGCGACGATCGGCTTGCCGGTGGCGCGGGCGTTGGCGACTTCAGGGGAGAAGGACAGGAATTGGTGCATGGTTTTACTCCTCGTTTTGCGCAGTGGCGAGCAGGTCGGCGCTCAGCTCTGGCGACACGGTGTGCGGGCTGGCCAGTGTGATGGAGGCGGCTTTCAGTCCGCGTTCGCAGGCCAGGGTCAGTTGTTCGGGTTCTTGCAGCAGCGACCAGCAGACGGCAGCCGAGAAGGCGTCGCCGGCGCCCGTCACGTCGACCACCTTGGCATCGTGGGCAGGCAGCCAGTGCAGGGCCTGGCCCAGCGTGTGATAGACGCCGCTGGCGCCGCAGGTGACGATGATGTCGCGCGCGCCGTCGGCTTGCAGCTCGTGGCAAGCTGCCTGCACGTCGGCTTCGGTCGGCAGGGGGCGGCCGGCCCGGGTTTCCAGCTCGCCGCGGTTCAGGATCAGCAGCGACAAGCCGTTCAGGTCTTTCGGCAGGCGCGCCATTTTCGGCTGCGATACCGCGACCACCACCAGAGGCACGCCCGAGGCGCGGGCGTCGCCCAGCAGCATGGCAAGCGATTCGAGCGGCAGGTTGAGGTCCGCCACCACCATGCCGGCGGCGTTGCGCTGCGGCTGGCGGCTGGCGACCCAGCCCGGGGTAAGCTGGTCGAAGATGGCCATGTCGGCCAGCGCGACCACCATCTCGCCGGACGCATCCAGCACGGCGGTGTAGGTGCCGCTGCCGATGCCGTTGACCTGCAGGCTGCCTTCCATGCCGATGCCAAAAGCCTCGGCCTGGGCGCGCAGGGCGCGGCCGGAAGAGTCGTCGCCAAGGGCGGTCAGCAGGGAGCAGGGCAGGCCGAGCTGGGCCAGGTTGGCGGCGATATTCCTTGCCACACCGCCAAAACTTTCCTCTGCGCAAGCCGGGTTGGAGGTGGCCATTTGCAGCGGAGCGTGCGGGCGCAGTTTGCGGTCGAGGCACGCCGCGCCAATGCACAGCACAGTGCGCTCATTGCGCAAGACATAGGCACGGCCCAGCAGTTTGCGTTCGCGGATCAGGCTGGCAATGTGGCCGGCGACAGCAGAGCGCGACAGGGCGAGCTGTTCCGCCAGCTCTTGCTGGGAGATAAAGGGATTAGCCCGGATCAGCTCGTAAAGCTGTTCCTTGCGGGAGAGATCGGTCACGAAAAGCTCGCTATAAACATTTGTTTGCGATGCTAAACATTTGTCCGTTCCGTGTCAAACGGAAGCCGCTCCTATAATAAACCGATATTTATAGCGCTTGCATATAAATGGCAAAGAAAAATGGTATTTGCCATACATATAGACGATGATGCATAGTGTCGTGGTACGTTCAAGGGCCTGTTCTGGCCAGCTCACCTAAAGATATAAAAACGAGGAACTTCATGTCTTCCAATACCCCATTCCAGGCAGCGGCCATCATCCGTGCCCGCATGCCGGCCAATTTCCAGCCACGCGTTGCAATGATCCTGGGCTCCGGCCTGGGCGTGCTGGCCGAACAGATGACCGATGCAGTGTCGATCTCTTTCGACGAACTGCCAGGTTTCCCGATCTCCACGGTGCATGGCCACGCCGGCCAACTGGTCCTGGGCACGCTGGCTGGCGTGCAGGTGGTCTGCCTGAAGGGCCGCGGCCACTTCTACGAAGGCTACGGTCCTGCGGTCATGACTTCCGCGGTGCGCACCATCAAGCTGCTGGGCTGCGAGATGCTGTTCGTGACCAACGCTGCCGGCTCGCTGCGCACCGAAGTGGACGCGGGTTCGCTGGTGGCGCTGAACGACCATATCAACTTCTTGCCGGGCACGCCGATGGTCGGCCCGAACGACGAGCGTTTCGGTCCGCGCTTCTTCTCGATGGCCAATGCTTACGATGCGGACCTGCGCAAGCTGCTGCAGTCGACCGCTGCCGACAAGTCGATCACGCTGCATGAAGGCGTGTACATCGCTTATCCGGGCCCGAACTTCGAGACCCCTGCGGAGATCCGCGCGTTCAAGACGCTGGGGGCTGATGTTGTTGGCATGTCGGTTGTTCCGGAAGTGGTGTCGGCGCGTCACTGCGGCTTGAAGGTGGTTGGCGTTTCGGTGATCACCAACCTGGCGGAAGGCCTGTCGCCGTTCCCACTGTCGCATGAGCAGACGCTGAAGTATGCGGCTGTGGGCGCGGAGTCGCTGATCAAGCTGATTCTGGCGTTCCTGGAGAATGTGGCGAAGGCTCCCAAGGCTTAAAGCCGGTAGACCGGTGTCTGACCCGCAGGGTCGGACACCGTGATATCGGCGGCCGGCGGCTGCGGCACACTGGTGTCTGACCCTGTGGGTCAGACACCGAATTAACGGTTTTGAGAGAGGCACCCCCATGTCCCGCGCATTTATCCTGTTGTTAGACTCCTTCGGCCTCGGCGCAACGCCGGACGCTCATAAATACGGCGACCAGGCCTACAACACCTTCGGCCACATCGCCAAATGGGCGGCCAGCGAAGGCAAGCCGATGTCCCTGCCCACCATGGAAGGCCTTGGCCTGGCCGCTGCCGCGCACACCGCGTCCGGCGAATGGGCAGCCGGCTTTGAAAAGCGCGACGGCTTCACCGGCGCCTACGGCGCGGCGCGCGAACAATCCACCGGCAAGGACACCCAGTCCGGCCACTGGGAAATCGCCGGCGTGCCGGTGCTGTTCGACTGGGGCTACTTCCCCAAAGAAGTGCCGTCCTTCCCGAAAGAGCTGACCGACAAGCTGCAGGAACTGACCGGCGTGCCGGGCTTCCTGGGCAACTGCCACGCCTCGGGCACTACCATCATCAATGAGCTGGGCGACGAGCATGTCGCGACCGGCAAGCCTATCCTGTACACCTCCGCCGATTCCGTGCTGCAGATTGCGTGCCACGAAGAGCACTTCGGCCTGGAGCGCCTGTACGACATGTGCGAGAAGGCCTATGAGCTGGTCAAACCGTACAATATCGGCCGCATCATCGCGCGTCCGTTTGTGGGCGCCGACGGCGACTACAAGCGCACGGCCAACCGCCACGACTATGCCGTGCCGCCAAGTGCACCAACCCTGCTGGACCACGTGAAGAACGAAGGCGGCGAGGTGATCGCATTGGGCAAGATCAGCGATATCTACGCTGCGCAAGGCGTGAGCCGCGTGCTGAAAGGCCCGGACAATATGGCCTTGTTCGACAAGCTGCTGGAAGCCCAGCGCGAAGCCGGCGACAAGTCGCTGACCTTCGTCAACTTCGTCGACTTCGACATGCACTTCGGCCACCGCCGCGACGTTGCCGGCTACTCGAACGCGCTGCATGAAATGGATGCGCGCCTGCCGGAGTTCATCGCCAACCTGAAGGATGGCGACCTGTGCGTGATCACCGCCGACCACGGCTGCGACCCGACCGCGCCAGGCTCCGACCATACCCGCGAGCATATTCCTGTGCTGTTCTTCGGCCCTGGCGTCAAGCCACAGTCGCTCGGCATCTCCGAGACCTTCTCCGACATCGGCCAGACCATCGCGCATCACCTGGGCGTGAAACCTCTTTCCAACGGAACCAACCTTCTATGACCATCATTGAGAATTTCAAGCGCAACGAGGCGATCGGCCTCGATCTGGGCTGGCTGAATCACATCCACGTGAACAAGGCCGCCGCGGACCGCCGCGCCGCATCGCTGGCGAACCGCCGCACTGTAAAGAAAGAGTACCAGGCAGCCTGGCTGGTGAAGGCAATCGAGTTGATCGACCTGACCACGCTGGCAGGCGACGACACCCCTGGCCGCGTTGAGCGCCTGTGCATGAAGGCCATGCGCCCGCTGCGCCAGGACCTGGTGGAAGCACTGGGCTTGCAGGAACGTAAGCTGATGACCGGCGCAGTCTGCGTGTACCACGAGATGATCCAGCACGCCGATGCTGTGCTGAAGGGCCGCCTGCCTATCGCCGCGGTGTCGACGGGCTTCCCTGCCGGCCTGACCAGCATGGAAACCAAGGTGCGCGAAGTGGAACTGTCCGTCGCGGCAGGCGCCAAGGAGATCGACATCGTCATCACCCGCCAGCACGTCCTGACCGGCAACTGGCAAGCGCTGTACGATGAAATGCTGGCTTACCGCAAGGCTTGCGGCGAAGCGCACGTAAAGGCCATCCTGGCGACCGGCGACCTGGTGACGCTGGAAAACGTGGCCAAGGCATCGTGGGTCTGCATGATGGCAGGTGCCGACTTCATCAAGACATCGACCGGCAAGGAAGGCGTCAACGCCACCATCCCGGTTTCGCTGGTGATGGTGCGTGCAATCCGCGAATACTACGAGCGCACCGGTTTCAAGGTGGGCTACAAGCCGGCAGGCGGCGTGGGGACCGCCAAGGCCGCGCTGCAATACATGACCGTGATGAAGGAAGAACTGGGCAACGAGTGGCTGGAGCCGCACCTGTTCCGCATCGGTGCTTCGAGCCTGCTGACCGACATCGAGCGCCAGCTGGAGCACCATGTGACCGGCGCCTACTCCGCCGCCCATCGCCACGCGCAACCATAAGAAGACACCGCCATGCCAACTATTAACGAGATCCTCAACACCATGGACTACGGCCCTGCACCAGAAAGCCAGAAAGAAGCGCAAGCGTGGCTGGAGCAGCGCTCCCGCAAGTTCGGCCTGTTTATCGACAACCAGTGGACCGAGCCTGGCGAGACCTTCGCCTGCTACAACCCGGCCGATGGTTCGCAACTGGCAGAACTGACCCAGGCAACCGCCGTCGACGTGGCGCGCGCGGTGACTGCCGCACGCAAGGCGCTGCCGGGCTGGCAGGCACTGGGCGGCCATGGCCGCGCCAGGATCATGTACGCGATCGCACGCCTGATGCAAAAGCATGCGCGCCTGTTCGCCGTACTGGAAACCCTGGACAACGGCAAGACCATCCGCGAAACCCGCGACGCCGATCTGCCGCTGGTCGCCCGTCACTTCTACTACCACGCCGGCTGGGCGCAACTGCTGGACGAAGAATTCCCGGGCCATCGCGCAGTGGGCGTGGTAGGCCAGATCGTACCCTGGAACTTCCCGCTGCTGATGCTGGCATGGAAGATCGCTCCTGCGCTGGCAGCCGGCAACACCATCGTCTTCAAGCCGGCTGAATTCACGCCGCTGACCGCGATGCTGTTCGCCGAGATCTGCCAGCAAGCCGGCGTGCCAGCCGGTGTCGTGAACATCGTGACCGGCGACGGCCGCACTGGCGAAGCAATTGTCGGCCACCAGGGCATCGACAAGCTGGCCTTCACCGGTTCCACCGAAGTTGGCCGCATCATCCGCGAAGCCACCGCCGGCACCGGCAAGAAGCTGTCGCTGGAACTGGGCGGCAAGTCGCCGTTCATCGTCTTTGAAGACGCGGACCTGGACGCCGCGGTTGAAGGCCTGGTCGACTCGATCTGGTTCAACCAGGGCCAAGTCTGCTGCGCCGGTTCCCGCCTGCTGGTGCAGGAGTCCGTGCAGGAACGTTTCCTGAAGAAGCTGAAAGCGCGCATGGACAACCTGCGCCTGGGTTCCCCGCTCGACAAGTCGATGGACATCGGCGCCCTGGTCGATCCGATCCAGAAGCAGCGCATCGCCGGCCTGGTGGATTCCGCCCGTGCCGAAGGCTGCGAGGTGTACCAGCCGGCCGGCTGCGAACTGCCGGCCACCGGCTCGTGGTTCCCGCCAACCCTGATCACCGGCGCGTCGACCTCCGCGGCCGTGGCGCAGGCCGAAATCTTTGGCCCGGTCCTGGTGGCGATGAGCTTCCGTACCCCCGCCGAAGCGGTGCAGCTGGCCAACAACACCGTGTACGGCCTGGCTTCCTGCGTATGGACCGAGAACATTTCGCTGGCGCTGGACATGGCGCCGCAGATCAAGGCTGGCGTGGTATGGATCAACACCGCCAACCAGTTCGACGCTGCTTGCGGCTTCGGCGGCTACAAGGAGTCCGGCTACGGCCGTGAAGGCGGCCGCGAAGGCATGTTCGAGTACCTGGTGCCGCTGTCGGAAGATGCACGTCCGGCCGCGCCTGCGTTCAAGAAACCAGCCAAGCCGGAAACCGAGATCACCCCATCGGCAGATCCGTTCGCAGTGGACCGTACCGCCAAGCTGTACATCGGCGGCAAGCAGGCCCGCCCTGATGGCGCCTACTCGCGCGCCATCCATGGCGCCGACGGCAAGTTCCTGGGCGAAGTGGGCGAAGGCAATCGCAAGGACATCCGCAACGCCGTTGAAGCCGCCCATAAGGCGACCGGCTGGACCAAGGCGACTGCGCACAACCGTGCGCAAGTGCTGTACTACATCGCCGAGAACCTGGCCGCCCGCGGCGCCGAATTCGCCGAGCGTATCGCTGCGCAGACCGGCACCAAGAACGCCGAGAAGGAAGTGCAGGCATCCATCGAGCGCCTGTTCTACTGGGCGGCCTGGGCCGACAAGTACGACGGCCTGGCGCACCAGCCGCCAATGCACGGCATCACCGTGGCATTGAACGAAGCAATCGGCGTGATCGGCATCGTGTGCCCGAACGAGAATCCGCTGCTGGGCTTCATCTCGCTGGTGGCTCCGGCTATCGCGGTGGGTAACCGCGTGGTGGCTGTGCCTTCGGAGGCGTATCCGCTGTCGGCGACCGATTTGTACCAGGTGTTCGATACTTCGGACCTGCCGGACGGCGTGGTGAACATCGTCACCGGTTCGGCTGATGAACTGGCGCGCACGCTGGCGTCGCACTCGGACGTTGACGCTGTTTGGCGCCACGACGGTTCGGCAGCTGGCTGCGCGGAAGTGGAAAAGCTGTCGGCAGGTTCGTTGAAGCGCACCTGGACTGGCGGCGCGAAGGGGCGTGACTGGTTCTCGACCGCGCAGGCAGGTGGCCGTGTGGTGCTGGCGCATGCCTCGCAAGTGAAAAACATCTGGATTCCTTACGGCGTCTAAAACCGGTACTGCAGTGTCTGACCCGCAGGGTCAGACACTGATACGCGGCGGTCGCTGGTCAAGTGTCTGACCCTGCGGGTCAGACACTGGTTTACCTGTTTAGAAGAATGGGGCTGCAGCCCCAAATACCTCAAGAGATAGAAAAAATGTTCCTCCCCCAGGAAATCATCCGTAAAAAGCGCGACGGCGGTGTGCTCAGCAAAGAAGAGATTCAATTCTTCGTCAAAGGCATCACCGACAACAGCGTCAGTGAAGGCCAGATCGCCGCTCTGGCGATGGCAGTATTCTTCAACGACATGACCATGGACGAACGCGTGGCGTTTACCCTGGCCATGCGCGATTCAGGCGAAGTGCTGGAATGGAAATCCCTGAACCTGCCAGGCCCGGTGATGGACAAGCACTCCACCGGCGGCGTGGGCGACGTGGTCTCACTGATGCTCGGCCCGATGATCGCCGCATGTGGCGGCTTCGTGCCGATGATCTCCGGCCGTGGCCTGGGCCACACCGGCGGCACACTGGACAAGTTCGACTCCATCCCAGGCTACTCCACCGTTCCGACCAACGACAAGTTCCGTGAAGTGGTGAAGGAAGTCGGCGTGGCCATCATCGGCCAGACCTCTTCGCTGGCCCCATCGGACAAGCGTTTCTATTCGATCCGCGACGTTACCGCGACCGTGGAATCGGTGGCAATGATCACCGGCTCCATCCTGTCGAAGAAGCTGGCCGCCGGCCTGGATGTGCTGGCTATGGACGTGAAGGCCGGTTCGGGCGCCTTCATGCCAACTTACGAAAAATCGGTTGAACTGGCTGAATCCATCGTCAAGGTGGGCAATGGCGCGGGCACGCTGACTTCGGCCCTGCTGACCGATATGAACGAATCGCTGTCCCCGTGGGCCGGCAACGCGCTGGAAGTACGCGGCGCAATCGACTACCTGACCGGCAAGTTCCGTCCTGCACGGCTGCATGAAGTGACCATGTCGCTGTGCGCCGAGATGCTGGTGCTGGGCAAGCTGGCTGCGAACGAAGCCGACGCGCGCGCCAAGCTGCAGCATGCGCTCGATTCGGGCGAAGCGGCCGAGCGCTTCTCGCGCATGGTGAAGGCGCTGGGCGGCCCGGCCGACCTGGTTGAGAATATGGACAAGCACCTGGAGAAGGCGCCGATCGTGGTGCCGGTGCCTGCGCCGCGCGCTGGTTACGCTGCTTCCACCGTGTGCCGCGATATCGGGCTGGCGGTGGTTTCGCTGGGCGGCGGGCGTCGCCGCCCGACCGACGCGATCGACTTCGCCGTTGGCCTGACCGACCTGGCGGAACTGGGCCAGCCGCTGCAAGCAGGCCAGCCGATGGCGATGGTGCATGCGCGTACCCAGGCTGCCGCGGAACAGGCTGTGCGCGAGGTGCAGGCTGCGTATACGATCGCTGATGTGGCGCCGGCGGCGAATCCGATCGTTTATCGTACTATCCGCCCTTAAAACCGGTACCCCGGTGTCTGACCCTGCGGGTCAGACACTGAATTGCCGGTTTGGAGAAAACATGAACAATCAAAAACTGATCGAAGAGGCCAAGGCTGCGCGCCTGAAAGCCTACACCCCATACTCCAACTTCAAAGTCGGCGCTGCGCTGCTGGCGAAGGACGGCAAGATCTTCCACGGCTGTAACGTGGAGAACGCCAGCTATGGCCTGTGCAATTGCGCCGAGCGCACCGCGTTCTTCAGCGCTATCGCACAGGGCTACAAACCGGGCGATTTCGACAAGCTGGCTGTCGTCGGCGAAACGGATAACCCGATTGCTCCTTGCGGCGCCTGCCGCCAGGTCACGCTGGAACTGGGCGGCAACCAACTGCCGGTCGTGCTGGCCAACCTGAAAGGCGACACCCGCGAAACCACAGCAGCCGAACTGCTTCCCGAAGCCTTCGGCGGCTGGGACCTGAAGAAGTAAGCAAGCGTGAAGAAGGCCATCGACGTCCAGACAGCGGTTGCCATTGCGGCATCCGAAGCCATTGCAGCAAAGACCCAGGGCACCTTCGGCGTGGGCGGCGTGATGCTGGATGCCAGCGGCACGGTACTCAAGGCGCTGCATAACAACGTCATCAAGCATGGCCTGATTTACGACCCGACCGCGCACAGCGAACGCCAGTTGATCGACTGGTATTTCGCCGAACGCGCCAAAGGCCGCGAGCTTCCGCCGCCTGAAGAAATCACCATCGTGACCTCGCTCGACCCATGCTGCATGTGCACGGGCGCGATCCTGGCGGCGGGCTTCAATGTCGTCGTCGCCGCGCCGGACAGCAAGGCCGGCATCAATTACAACGGGTCCGCGTTCTATCCCTCCCTGCCGGTTGCCTTGCGCCCGCAGGCCGAACGTACTTTCGCCTATCCGGCCGTGCTGGGGACCTCCTCGTATGCACGGCGCGGGGCAGGGGCGTCGCCGAAGCCATTCTTCATCGGGAAAACCATCGCCGAACCAACGCAGGCCTTATGCTCGCTGGTGTTCGAGGCCACATCGGCCAATGTGATGGACTTGTTCAATATCGACCCGCCGCAAGCGGAGTTGAAAGACCCGGCCACGCTGCCGGAGGACCACTACATCGTGCGCGCCCTGAAGCGCGCCTTCCCTGATGCCTTGACTTACCGTTGCACGCCGCGCACACCGGAAGCCGGCCTGGCGCCATACCTTCAGCAAGCAATGGCGCGCGACAAGGCGCAAGGCGGGAAGGGCGATGCCGTGGCGCTGCTCGATTCCTTCGGCAACCTGCTGCTGTGCTGCCACGGCCGCCAGCAGGCTTCTGCCATCCGCACCGCTTTCATGGAGTGCACGCGCGCGTACGCGCAATTGCGCTACAAGCTGATGGAGGGGGCCGATGCGGCAACGCAAGCCGAAGTGCGCCACTACCTGGGACACCCGAAAGACGGCACGTTCGTGTTTGCGGTCGGCCCGGACGAGAGTGCGCTGAGCTTCATGGCCCTGGGGGCCTATGGCTCGACGATGGAAGGCGCACTGCCGCTCAACAATCCGGCGCAGTTCCAGTACGTGCGGCCGGCAATGCCGGAACAGGCGTTGCACGAGCTGTGCAGCCACCTGCCTCCGCTATACCGCAACCTGATCAGGATCCGCCCGGCCCAGGTGGCGGATGCCGCCCTGGTGGCTGCACTCAACTGAACAGATTCAAGCGCCCTCGAAGGAGGCGCTGGCATCGTTCTGCATCATGCCGAAGATGTTGCCGTCCGGGTCCTTGGCGTAGGCCAGCCAGCCGACACCAGGCACCGGCATGCGCGGTACGGCCACTGTGCCTTTGAGTTCCTTCAGCAGGGCTATGGATCGGTCGAGGTCTTCCACATCGACAGTGCAGACGAAGGCGTTGACGGCGGCGCCTTCCTCCGGGCGCGGGCCGCGGCGCGGCAGCAGGCCGCCATTGATGCCGGGGGCACCGACTTCGCCAGTGCCGACCAGCCAGTACTCGCCGCCTTCCCATTTGGAAAAGCTCCAGTCGAACATCCTGCCGTAAAAATCGATCAGGGCCTGGGGTTCGCTGGCCTGGATTTCAAAGTGAACTGTGCGTCCCATCAGTGCTCCCAAGGGTCATAAGTGCCTATACTCCACACATGCCCTTCGGGATCGCGACAGGTAAATCCACGGCCGCCGTAATCTTCGTCCTGCAAGGGCATCTCGATCGGCGCCCCGGCTTGCACACAGCGCGCGTGCACCGCGTCGGCGTCGTTGACGACCAGGTAGGCGGTTTGGGTGACAACCATCCCGAGCTGGGCTGGCTGCTTCAGCAAACGGCCATAGTCGGTGTCAAAGATGGAGCTTAGCATGACCATGCCGTTGCCGTAGGAAAGCTGGGCATGAGCAATGGTGCCGTCTTCGTTGGGGACCACAAGCGCGGCCTTGAAGCCCAACGTTTTACATAACCAATCAATGGCGGCGGGCGCGTCGCGGTAACGCAGGCAAGGCATGATGGTCGCGCGCGTGGCCTTTGGAATCGTCATCACTCTCTCCCTGTAATCGCAGCATGGTCAGCTCAATATAGACTAGCACCGTACAGGGAGCAAGCGAGCGCGGGCGACCTACATTTGCTGGAATAAATGGGTGTTGCCGCGGCTGACTTCGAGTTCCTCCGTCGAGTTGCGCACGCGGACCATCTGGCGGCCGCGCAGGTCGCGCGTCACCTCGGCAATCGCATCGACGCGTACGAGGGTGGAACGGTGGATGCGCCAGAATTCATTCGGGTCCAGCTCATCTTCAAGCTCTTTCAGGGTCTTGCGGATCAGGAATTCGCCCTGCGCTGTCTGCACCCGCGTATATTTTTCATCGGCGCGAAAGAACAACACTTCCCTGGTCGAGATCATGCGCAGGCTGTTGCCGACCTGGGCCTGGATCCAGTGCAGGTATTCGGCCTGCGGCGCGCCCGCACCGGCGGCGCCGCGGCCGGACTGCTGCAACAACTGGCTCAACTGGCGTTCGATATTGTTTGGCGTCTTGCCGAGGCGCGCCTGCAGCCGGCCGCAGCTTGTTTTTAGCCGTTCCAGGTTGACCGGCTTCAGCAGGTAGTCGAGCGCGCCCTGTTCGAAGGCCTCGATCGCATATTGGTCGTAGGCAGTGATGAAGACGATGTGGCAACGGTTGAACAGCATGCGTGCCGCCTCGATGCCGGTCAGGCCCGGCATGCGGATATCGAGGAAGACGATGTCGGGCTGATGCTGGCCGGCCAGGGCAATGGCTTCGATGCCGTTGGCAGCTTCGGCGACGATGTCCAGTTCCGGCCAGGCTTCATGCAGGCGCTTGCGCAGCATGTCGCGCATGGGTTCCTCATCGTCGGCAATGATGGCGGTCGCTTTGGGTTGAGTCATGGCTTGGCAAAAATATCTGGTGCAAACGGAATGCAGATGGAAGCCCGGCAGCCGCCGTCCATTGGCTGCTCGATCAACAGCTCGGCGCGCGTGCCGTACATCAGCTTCAGGCGCTCGCGTACATTGGTCAGGCCCACGCCATCGCCGGCGTAGGCGTTGAAGCCGACGCCGTCGTCCTGCACGTCCACTTGCAGCACGCTGCCGCTGACGCTGGCGCGGATGTCGATGCGGCCGCCTTCCACTTTCGGTTCCAGGCCGTGCTTGATCGAATTTTCGATCAGGATCTGCAGCATCATCGGCGGGAAGGTGGCGCTTTGCAGTTCCGGCGGCACGTCGATCGATACGGACAGGCGCGACTTCATGCGCGCCTGCATGATGGCAAGGTAAGAGTGCGCCATCTGTATCTGGCGGCCCAGCGTGCCGTTGCCGCGCGAGCGCATCTGCGGCAGGGTGGCGCGCAGGTATTCGATCAGGTGGGTATGGATCTTGGCCGCCTCCGGCGGGTCGGTCTCGATCAGTTGGCCGATCAGGGCCAGCGTGTTGAACAGGAAGTGCGGCTCGACTTGCGCCTGCAGTGCCGACATCTGGGCTTCCACCAGGCGGCGCTCCAGGCTTTCATTGCCGGCTTGCGCAGCGGCCTTGCGTGCTTCGATTTCCGCCTTGCGCTTGCCGCCGGCGAGGATCTTCAGGCCGGCCGAGCCGATGATGAAGAATGCTACCTGTTTCGGGTGCAGCACGGGCGTCAGGCCAAGCAGGAAGGCGAGCATCCACGTCACGACCAGCTGGCGCAAAGGCACCTGCGCCAGCCAGTCGAAGAAGTCCCACCACAGGCTGCTGGCCGTGTCGCCAATCTCTCCGACAAAGGAGAGCACGCTGCGGGCCCGGTTACCCATGTTGCTTTTTGGCTCCGAAGGCATTGATGGCCAGTTTGGCGACCAGCACGCCGATGAACAGGGCGATCGCCAGCGGCAGGATGGTCAGGAACAGCGCGAGCACGATGCACATGCCGACAATGGCAGGCCAGGACATATGGTCCAGTGTGCGGACGAAGTGGCGGCCGATGCCGACAAAGGCTTGCCACACTTCTTTCACAGTTTCCTTGGCGCTTTTATTAATCGTTTTCATCATAACCTCCTTGCGTTTCGATGATGCAACTGTATCGCTGTAGCTGGCAACAGTGGCGGGGCATCCGACGAACTGCGCTGTGGGGCGGATGGCCTGCGCTGAGGCGCGATGAACGGCTAGCGTGCCGCCAGCCAATCGGAATGCAGCAGGCCGAAAAAGTCAGTGTCGCAGATTTCGCCATTGATGATCCAGCGCTCGCGCATATGGCCTTCATGCACAAAGTGCAAGCTCTTCAGCAGCTTGGCCGAAGCAGTGTTGCGCGGGTCGATGTCGGCTTCGATGCGGTGCAGGCGCAGCTCCCGGAAAGCATAGTCGATCAGGGCGGCCATGGCTTCCTGCATATAGCCCTGGCCCCAGAACGCGCGGTCCAGCATATAGCCGATGTCGCAGCGGCGGTTCTGGCGATGGAAGCTGTACAGGTTGATAACGCCGGCCAGCGCGCCATCGACCTCGACACCCATGCGCAGCAGCTCGCCGCTGTCGTAGCCGGCCACTGCCGCGGCGAGGTAGGCTTCGGCCTGCTGCGTGCTGTCCCACGGCGCGCTGCTCCAGTAGCGCATGGCATCCGGGTCGGAAAACATGCGGTACAGCGCGGGCACGTCAGCGGCGCGCAGGCAGCGCAGTTGCAGGCGCTGGGTAGTCAGGGTGGCAGGTGCGAATGCTGGCATGGGATTGCTGAGTCCGGAAATTTTTTACATTTTAGCAAGAAGCTCGCCCGCTGCGCCTTGCCCGCATTTCATCGCGATGTTAGATTGGCAAGAATCTACCGACTGGAGGAATTCAGCATGGAACTCGGTGTATTTTCCCTGAGCCTGAACGTCAAGGACATCCGTGCCTCACGCGAGTTTTACGCCAAGTTCGGCTTCCGCGACTTTGGCGGCAACATCGAGCAGAACTGGCTGATCATGAAGAATGGCGAACAGGTCATCGGCCTGTTCCAGGGCATGATCGAGAAAAACACGCTGACCTTCAATCCCGGCTGGGACAGCAATGCCCAGCTTGTTCCCGGATACACCGACGTGCGCCAGATACAACGCCAGCTTGAAGAAAACGGTGTGGTGCTCGCGGCACGCGCCGATGAATCGGGCGCCGGCCCGGCCTATATCATCGCCATCGATCCCGACGGCAACCCGATCCTGATCGACCAGCATATTTGAGGGCAGCAGTGAACCAATGCAGACTGGCACAGGGGCAAGCCATGAGTGACCGGCTGGACCTACCAGCTTGGCCTGCGCTTGCAGATCAAAGGCGGCCTGCCGGGACTCATGCCGACGTCGCGCCAGGCTGCGCTGATTCCTGAAGACGGCAGGGCCATCGCCGAATTGCTGGCGGTTGCGCGAGAGCAGGAGTAACTGTCGTCAAGCGCGCCAGTAACGGCTGTAGACAGCCAGCACCTTGTGCTTCACCTTGTCCTCGTGGGTGAGCGGATCTTCGACCACGACCGCATATTCATCCGGATTGGTGGTGTTCTGCCGCCACTGCCAGCCGGTGTAGCCCACGCCGGCAGCATTCATGCGCGACAGGCCTGCATCGAGATAGAAGTTGCCGGGGTCGTCGCCGGTGCGCACGCCGAACTGCTGGATGAAGACCGGCACGTTACGGTTGTCACGCATGGACACCAGGGCAGCCAGGCGGCGCTCCAGGTTGGCAATATTCTCCTGCTGCGATTTCTCGGTACGCAGGAACAGGTTGCCGGTGTAGACCACGCGGTCCTTCCAGCGCATGTCGTCGATGTAGGCTTCGTCGCACAGACTGATGTTGTAGGCATCGCGCGCGCCAATCAGGAATGGCGTGCGCCTGTCGACGCTGTCGATCGCCGCCATCAACTCTTGGTAGAAGGCGCTGACCTGTGCGGCCTGTGCCGGCCCACGGCCTTCCAGCGGTTCCGGCAGCAGTTCGTAGAATGCGATATTGCTGTAGTCCTTGAGAATACCGGCCAGGTGAAGCCATGCTTCCTTGAACTCCTGCCGCATCGCCAGGTCGCTCCAGAAATTATGGCCGCCCGGATAGCTGCCGGCGGGATCGCAATAGGCCGCCATGCCGGCGTCCTGTAGGCCGTTCTGGCCGCAGTTGGAATCGATGACGGGGATGACCCACAGGCCGGCGTCGATGCACCATTGAATCTCCTTGAGAAAGCGCTTCAGGTTGTCTGGATCAAAATGGCCGGGCGAATGCGTGGCGCGGCTTTCGATGTCCGGCGTCCCGTAGCGACCCCACCACCGAATCAGCACCCGGACCACCGTAGCTCCCTGCGCGGCGATATCGGTGGCGTCTTTTTGCAGCATTTCGCCCCATGTCCCTTCATTCATGCCGCGCAGCGTCACCGCCTTGCCGTTTGGAAGGCGCATCGACGCACCGTTCAGCGTCAGGCGGCTGGGCCTGGCGGTGTCGGAAGACAGGGCAGGCGACTGGGAGGCTGCGGCAGTCCGGGCACCCATGCTGCCATCGCCGCCCCCGCATGCCGCGAGCATGGCGGCGCCAAGCAGCGAGGTCAGCACAGTCCTGCGGTCCGGCGAAAAGTTGTCGTGATTCATGCGGCCCTCTCCTATGTTCGGTTGGAACTTATTAAACAATCAATAACTGCGAACGGTCGCACGATTGGGAAAAGTTGCAGCAGCGGAATGTTCTGTTAGTATTGTCAAAATCTTATTACCTAAGGATCGCAATGGGGCATCAAGCATTCCGCCAGGCGGCCATCGCCGCGGCCATTTTGGGTTCGGCAGCACCTGCGTTTGCGCAGGATTGCGTGAGCAATTTCCAGGTCGGCATGAACAAGGCTGGCGGCACGTCGTATAGCGCAGTGGCGCAACTGCCCGGCAGTAATGTCGACCAGGCATACCAGTTGTCGCAGCAAGTGATCGGACAGGAGGGATGGAAGGTGTACCAGACCGTCCCCGCTCAGCGTGCGGCGTTCGCGCGCAATTCCCAGGTCACCGCCAGCGGCAAGACGGGCGAACTGACGTTCTCCACTGCCGCATCGGACACCGGACTGGTGCTGGCGGTCGTGTATGACAATCCGCCCGGCGTGACGTCGCCTGAGCGCGCGGTGAAAGAGCATTTCTGCAAGATCGCCGATGCGCTGCGCAAGCAGATCGCGGCAGCTCCAGCTGTACCTGTGGCGCAAGCGGCAGGCGGCCAGGTTGCAGGTTCGAGTGCCGCCATCGTTCCAACCACTTCCGATCGCAAGGTTTGCCTGGCCAAGGTATGCCTGGGCATGACGGTGGAAGAGGTGGCGAAGCTCGACGTGCACCTGCCTCCCGGCGTTCCCAAGTTCGAATACGGTCCAAAAGTGGTGTCCGGGAACAGCTACGGGATTGCCCCTAATGGCAGCCGGGTCGAGTTCTCCAATCTCGGCACCTTCGACGCCAGGACGCTGGCAGGCTTTGGCAAGGGCGTCGACCGAATCTGCCGCTTCCACAGTGCCTTTGCAATGATGAAGGCGAGCGATGGGCAGCGCATCGCGATTTCGTTCAGGCCGGAGTTCAGGGACGGCAAAGCCATCCTGGTGGTGCATGACATCACACGCTACCTGCCGCCGAATATGAGCGAGAGCGAGTTGCAGCGTTTCACCGATGCCGCGCGCGCCCAATACGGCGACCTGTTGAACCGCACCTGGGAAACGCTGAACAAGGTCACCACCGTGCAACTGAACTACAGCAAACTGCGCTTGGTCTCTCCCTATACCGAGTTGTCCGGAAAAATGCTGGAACAGTCTGGCTGCTCGGCCAAAGTCAGCCTGGATTAAGGGCGCCGCCACCGGCCTGGCGCGCCGCAGGAAGCAGGGCGCCGATGACCAGGCCGGCAATGGTCGTCTCGGCGTCAGCGAAATCGGCGCCGCTCAGTTGTCCTGTCCCAAGCACCAGCTGCATCTGCGTCGAGAAGTCGGCGTAGGACTGGGTCATGGCCCAGATGGCAAACAGCAGGTGGGTGGCGTTGACGGGAGCGATGCGGCCTTCGGCGATCCAGCGCTCGAATACTTCGATGTCCTTGCGCACCAGAGGCACCACGCGCTCGCGAATCTGTTCGCCGTACAGGGGCGCGCCGCTGATCACCTCCATGGCGTAGACGCGCGACCCCCAGGGATGCTCGCGCGAGAAATCCAGCTTGGCCTTGATATAGGCACGCAGCACTTCCGCCGGTTCGCCGTCCGGTTCCGCTATGTTGGCCATGCGTGCCAGCCATTCGTCGAGCACGTCGTCCAGTACCCGCTGGTAGAGGGCCTGTTTGGTGGGGAAGTAGTACATCAGGTTCTGCTTCGACAGGCCGACGTTCTCCGCGATGGTGGCGACGGAAGCCCCTTCATAGCCCGACTCCGCGAACACGCGCACGGCTTCCGCGGCGATATCCGCTTCCAGCCGGTCGCGGTTGATCACGCGGCGCAATTTAGCTGATGCCATATTCCCTCCTCATGGACTGCAGCAAGTTCCGCAGTTGTGGGCTGTCCGAATAAGCGACGTTGAAGCGGAACCAGATCGATCCCGGTTGCCGCAACTGGAAAAACTCGCCCGGCGCCAGCAGGATGCCGGACTTCAGCGCCTGGTCGGCGAGCAGCTTGCCGTTGCAATCCGGCGAGGGCGCCTGCTGCCAGCCGGCGCTGACGAACATGCCGCCGCGTGGCCTGGCAATCGGCGCCATGCCGGCCAGTGCAAGCAGTTCGATGGTGCGTTCGCGGCCTTCGGCAAGTTGCGCCACCAGTTTTTCCACCATGCGTTTGTAGGGCCGAGCGGTGATCGCGTGGTAGGCCGCGCGTTCATTCACCTCGGAGGTGGTGAGGCCGGCCAGCATCTTCACGCGCACCAGTTCTGGTAGCAATGAAGCGGAAGCGCAGATCGAGCCGACGCGCAGCACCGGCGACAGGGTCTTGGAAAAGCTGCCGACGCGGATCACGCGCCGCAAGCCATCCATCGCAGCCAGCGACGCTTCGCCGCGCGCAGTAAGCTCGCGGTAGATATCGTCCTCCACCAGCCAGAAGTCGAACTGCTCGGCAAAGCCAAGCAGGCGGTGCGCCTGCGCCTGGGTCAAGCTGGTGCCAAGCGGGTTTTGCAGCACGGTGTTGACGAACATAAGCTTGGGCTGGCTCTCGCGCGCCTGCGCGGCAAGGAAATCCATATCGAGGCCATGTTCGCCGCGCGGGATGCCGATGGCATGGCAGCCGTGGTGGCGGATCAGCGACAACAGGTTGCTGTACACCGGGTCTTCCACGAAGACTGTGTCGCCGGGCTTGGTGAGCGTGCGCAGGATCAGGTCGAAGGCGTGGGTGGCGCCATGGGTGAGCAGAATCTGTTCGGCCTCGACAGCAAACAATTCATCGCCCAAGGTGGAGGCCATGTATTGCCGCAGGCCGGGGAAGCCGAGCGGGTGACCGTAGCCGCGCAGGCGGTTGGCGGGAATGCGCATGGCATGGCGCACGGCGTCGAGGATGGTGTCTTCACCATACCATTCTGGCGGCAGCCAGCCGGCGCCGACCGGCAGCGCTTCGGACGCGCCGGAATACAGTTCCGGCGTGAGGGCATCGACGGCGGCCGGGGTGGCGAACATGGCGGCCGGCGGCAGCAGGGCGGGGGCGTCGTGGCGCGCAACAAAATAGCCGGAACCGCGGCGTGACGACAACAGTCCGAGGGTGACCAGACGGTCGTAAGCCTCGACAACTGTAAAGGTGCTGATGCCATTACACTTCGCGAACTGCCGGACAGAAGGCATTTTGGTGCCCACGCGCAGCTCGCGGCTTGCCACCATGGCGCTGATGGCGTCCACGATCTTTTCAACCAGGCTGCCCTTCTTCGCGCGCTCGATGGAAAGCACGGGCCATGCGGAGTTGGGAGTTGCGCTGTCGTCCATTCGGGCCTCTAAAACTGTACTGTTTTTGCTACCTGTACGGTTGGAACGTTTCCGCGTGTGTGTATATGTGCCATAGTTAACTTGCTGTCTATTATTGCATCATGATTTTGCCAACTGGTAAAGTTTTTTGAGCGTCGTAAAAAAACCCACCAAGGGAGATAGCAATGAACGAAGCCCGGCCGCAGTCCCTGGCGTCTTTTTGGATGCCTTTCACGAATAACCGCGACTTCAAGGCCAATCCGCGCCTGCTGGTTTCCGCGGAAGGTGTGTATTACAAGGACGTCGACGGCAACCAGATCCTGGACGGCACCGCCGGCCTGTGGTGCGTGCCTTGCGGCCACCGCCAGCCGAAGATTGTGGCGGCAGTCAGCGAAATGGTCGGCCAGCTCGACTTCGCGCCCACTTTCCAGATGGGCCATCCGGCCGCTTTCGACCTGGCCGAAAAGCTGATGGAGTACACCAACCACCGCTTCGGCCACGTCTTCTACACCAACTCCGGCTCGGAAGCGGTGGACACCGCGCTGAAAGTTGCGCTGGCCTACCACAAGGCGCGCGGCGAAGCGTCCCGCACCCGGCTGATCGGCCGCGAACGCGCTTACCATGGCGTAGGCTTCGGCGGCATCTCGGTCGGCGGCATCGCCGGCAACCGCAAACCCTATGGCCCGCTGCTGCCGGGTGTGGACCACCTGCCGCACACCCACAACATTGAAAAGAACGCGTACTCGCGCGGCGAACCGGAATACGGCGCCCACCTGGCCGATGAACTGGAACGCATCGTCGCGCTGCACGACGCGTCCACCATCGCGGCCGTGATCGTGGAGCCGGTAGCCGGCTCCACCGGCGTGCTGGTGCCGCCGAAAGGCTACCTGAAACGCCTGCGCGAACTGTGCACCAAGCACGGTATCCTGCTGATCTTCGACGAAGTGATCACCGGCTTTGGCCGCCTGACCACGCCGTTTGCCACCGATTATTTCGACGTCGAGCCGGACATGATGACCACCGCCAAAGGCCTGACCAACGGCACCATTCCGATGGGCGCGGTGTTCAGCAAGAAGTTCATCCACGACGCCTTCATGGACGCGCCGGCGGGTATCGAGCTGTTCCACGGCTACACCTACACCGGCCATCCGGTGGCCTGCGCCGCTTCGCTGGCCACGCTGGAAGTGTTCAAGGAACAGAAGCTGCTGGACCACGCCAAGGAGATCCAGCCGTACTGGGAAGATGCGGTGCATTCGCTGAAAGGCTTGCCGCACGTGATCGACATTCGCACCATTGGCCTGGTAGCCGGCATCGAGCTGGCGCCGCGTGCCGGTGCGCCCGGAACGCGCGCTTATGCCGCGTTCAAGAAAGCTTTCGCGGATGGGCTGCTGATCCGCACCACCGGCGACATCATCGCGTTGTCGCCACCACTCACCTTTGAAAAGAAGCACATCGACGAACTGTTCGGGAAGCTCGGAAAGGTGTTGAAGGATCTAGACTAGAGGAGACGAACCATGTTGGTAGGCGTACCGAAGGAAATCAAGAATCAGGAATCGCGCGTTGGCCTTACCCCGGCCAGCGTAAAGGAACTGACACTCCGCGGGCACCAGGTGATGGTGCAACACAACGCGGGCACTGCAATCGGTCTGACCGACGAAATGTATGTGGGCTCCGGCGCCACGATCATCCCGACTGCGGAGGAAATCTTCGCCAAGGCCGAAATGATCGTCAAGGTGAAGGAACCGCAGCCGCAAGAATGCGCGATGCTGCGCGAGAACCAGATTCTCTACACCTACCTGCACCTTGCTCCCGATCCGGAGCAGACCAAGGCGCTGGTGAAATCCGGCGCGGTCTGCATCGCGTATGAAACCATCACCGGCCCGAACGGTGGCTTGCCGCTGTTGGCACCGATGAGCGAAGTGGCGGGCCGCATGTCGATCCAGGCCGGCGCCGCTCATCTAGAGAAATCCAAAGGCGGCATGGGGCTGCTGCTGGGAGGCGTACCTGGCGTGGCTCCCGGCCATGTGGCGATCATCGGGGCCGGTGTAGTCGGTACCAATGCGCTGCAGATTGCCGTCGGCATGGGCGCCCGCGTCACGGTGCTGGACAAGAGCATCGAGCGCTTGCGCCAGCTCGACCTGGTGTACGGCAACCGCATCCAGACCGTGTTCTCCAATGCCTTTACCATCGACGACGCCGTGATGGATGCCGACCTGGTAATCGGCGGCGTGCTGGTTCCGGGCGCTGCGGCGCCTAAATTGGTGACGCGCGCCATGGTGTCGCGCATGAAGCCCGGTTCCGTGGTGGTCGACGTGGCGATCGACCAGGGCGGCTGCTTTGAAACCTCGCATGCGACCACGCACGAAAACCCGACGTTCGTCGTGGATGGCGTGGTGCACTACTGCGTGGCCAATATGCCGGGCGCGGTTGCACGCACTTCCACCTTTGCGCTGAACAATGCCACCATCGGACACGCCATGGCGCTGGCCGACAAGGGCTGGGCCAAGGCCATGAAGGCTAACCCGCACCTGCGCAATGGACTCAATGTCTGCCAAGGACACGTCACGTACGAAGCAGTGGCGCATGACCTTGGCTATACCTATGTGCCGGCGGAATCGCTGCTGGCCTGATCAACAGGGCTTGAAATGAGCAATCTCGATACCATTACCCACTTTATCAATGGCGCCAAGGTCGATACGGCCGGCGGGCGTTATGGCGACGTATTCAATCCGGCGTTGGGCGAGCCGGTCGCACGCGTGGCGCTGGGCACGGCGGAAGAGGTCGATGCCGCCGTGCGTGCTGCGGAAGCGGCTTTCCCGGCCTGGTCCAACACGCCGCCGTTGACCCGTGCGCGCGTGCTGTTCAAGTATCTCGAGCTGTGCCACCAGCACACCGAGGAATTTGCCGCCATGCTGACCCGCGAACACGGCAAGACCTTCGCCGACGCGAAGGGAGAAGTGGCGCGTGGTATCGAGATGGTGGAATTCGCGGTCGGCATCCCGCAGATGATGAAGGGCGAGTACACCGACCAGATTGCGCGCGGCATCGACGCCTGGTCGATGCGCATGCCGCTGGGCGTGGTGGCCGGCATCACGCCGTTCAATTTCCCGGTGATGGTGCCGATGTGGATGTTCCCCATCGCTATCGCTTGCGGCAACACCTTCGTTCTCAAACCTTCCGAGCGCGACCCGTCGCCGTCCCTGCTGCACGCGCGGCTGCTGAAGCAAGCCGGCCTGCCCGATGGCGTGTTCAACGTCGTCCAGGGCGACAAGGTGGCGGTCGACGCGCTGCTCGACCACCCTGCGATCCAGGCGGTGAGCTTCGTTGGCTCGACGCCGATTGCGGAGTATATCTACTCGCGCGGCTCGCAGCACGGCAAGCGCGTGCAGGCGCTGGGCGGCGCCAAGAATCACATGGTGGTGATGCCGGACGCCGACATGGGCATGGCTGTCGATGCCCTGATGGGCGCGGCGTTCGGCTCGGCGGGCGAACGCTGCATGGCGATCTCGGTGGTCGCTGCGGTGGGCGATGCTGCCGATAAGCTGCTGGGTGCACTGAAAGAGCGCACCGCTGCACTGAAAGTGCGCGACGGCATGGCGTCCGACGCCGAAATGGGGCCGGTCGTCACTTCCGCGGCCAAGCAGCGCATCGAGCGGCTGATTGGCGAGGGCGTGGAGCAGGGCGCGACCCTGGTGGTCGATGGCCGCAACTACCAGGTTGCCGACCGCCCGAATGGCTTCTTCATCGGCGGCACGCTGTTCGACCACGTGACGCCGGATATGACGATCTACAAGGAGGAGATCTTCGGCCCCGTGCTGTGCATGGTGCGGCTGCCGGACGTTGCGGCGGCCGTGGATCTGATCAACAGGAACGAATACGGCAACGGCGTCGCGGTCTTTACGCGCGACGGCGGAGTCGCGCGCGAATTCGTGCGCCAGATCCAGGTCGGCATGGTGGGCGTCAACGTGCCGCTGCCGGTGCCGATGGCTTTCAATAGTTTCGGCGGGTGGAAGCGCAGCCTGTTTGGCGACCACCACGCCTATGGCCCGGAGGGCGTGCGTTTCTACACGCGCCACAAGGCCGTGATGGAGCGCTGGCCGAATACGGCAAGTGCCGGCGCACAGTTTGCTTTCCCACAGATGAAGTGAGGATGGAACCAATGATCGAGTCACTCAAATACATACCGCAGCCAAAAGCCACGAACGAAGAGCTGGCCGGTCATTTCACCGACCTGGCACCTCCCCTGAACGCACGCCAGGCTGCGATTGAAAGCGCGCGCTGCCTGTATTGCTACGATGCGCCTTGTACGCGGATCTGCCCGACCGGCATCGACGTGGCGAGCTTCATCCGCAACATCCATGACAAGAACGTGAACGGTGCCGCGGTCACGATCCTGCAGCAGAACATCCTGGGCGGCAGCTGTTCGCGTGTCTGTCCGACCGAGATACTGTGCGAGGACGCCTGCGTGCGCAACCACGACGCGGAAGGCCAGCCGGTGAAGATCGGCCTGCTGCAGCGCTTCGCGCTCGATAACGCCACGCTCGACGGCCATCCGTTCAAGCGCGCTCCGTCGACCGGCAAGAAAGTTGCCGTTGTCGGCGCCGGGCCCGCGGGCCTGTCCTGTGCTCATCGCCTTGCCATGCTGGGCAATGATGTGGTGGTCTTCGAGGCGCATGAGAAGTCAGGCGGCCTGAATGAGTACGGCATTGCGAAGTACAAGCTGACCGACAACTTCGCACAGAAGGAAGTCGACTTCCTGTTGGGGATAGGCGGCATCGAAGTGCGCCACGGCCAGAAGCTGGGTGCCAATGTGCACCTGAAGGAACTGCACGCGGAGTATGACGCAGTGTTCCTTGGGATTGGGCTTGGCGCCAGCCGTGCACTGGGCCTGACTGGCGAAGATGCACCGGGCCTGATGTCGGCGGTGGACTATATCGCCGAACTGCGTCAGGCGGACGACCTGGCCAAGCTGCCTGTCCCGCGCCGCGCCATCGTGATCGGCGCCGGCAACACCGCCATCGACATGGCCGTGCAGATCCAGCGCCTGGGCGCCGAAGAGGTGACGATGGTTTATCGGCGCGGCTTCGATGCCATGAGCGCCACCCACCACGAGCAGGATATCGCCAAGGCCAACCAGGTGCGCATGCTGACCTGGGCGCAACCGCAGCAGGTGCTGCTGGACGAAGCCGGCCGCGTGCGCGGCATGCGTTTCGAACGCACGGCGATGGAAGGGACGCGCATGATCGGTACCGGCATTACTTTCGAACTGCCGGCCGACGCCATCTTCAAGGCCATCGGCCAGGCGATGGAACCGGCCGCGCTGGCCGACCCGCTGGCGGCGATGCTCAAGCGCGATGGCGACAAGATCCATGTGGATGACAGCTTGCGCACCATCCTGCCGGGCATCTATGCCGGCGGCGACTGCGTCTCGCTGGGCCAGGACTTGACGGTGCAGGCAGTGGAGCACGGCAAGCGCGCCGCAATGGCGATCCATTCCGACATCCAATCGAAGAAGGGGGCAGCATAATGGCCGACCTGAGCGTCAATTTCTGCGGCATCAAGGCGCCGAATCCATTCTGGCTCGCCTCCGCGCCGCCAACCGACAAGGCATACAACGTGATCCGCGCCTTTGAGGCAGGGTGGGGTGGCGTGGTCTGGAAAACGCTGGGCGAGGACCCGCCGGCGGTGAACGTGTCCTCTCGCTATTCCGCCATCTACGGCAAGAATCGCGAAGTCCTGGGCTTCAACAACATCGAACTGATTACCGACCGTTCGCTGGAGCTGAACCTGCAGGAGATCACCGAGGTGAAGAAAGCCTGGCCGGACCGCGCCATTGTGGTCTCGCTGATGCTTCCTTGCGAAGAGCACTATTGGGCGGGAATCCTGCCGAAAGTCGAGGCTACCGGCGCCGACGGCATCGAGCTGAATTTCGGCTGCCCGCACGGCATGCCGGAACGCGGCATGGGCTCCGCTGTGGGCCAGGTTCCGGAATACGTGGAACAGGTGACGGCATGGTGCAAGAAGCACACCAGGCTGCCCGTGATCGTGAAGCTGACGCCTAACATCACGGACATCCGCCGCCCGGCGCGCGCGGCAAAATCCGGCGGTGCCGATGCCGTCTCGCTGATCAATACGATCAACTCCATCACTTCGCTGGACCTGGACCGGATGGTGGCCTTCCCCAACGTGGGCGGCGCCAGCACGCATGGCGGCTATTGCGGCCCTGCGGTCAAACCGATTGCGCTGAATATGGTGGCCGAAATCGCGCGCGACCCGGAAACCCGCGGCCTGCCGATCTCCGGCATCGGCGGCATCGCCAACTGGAAGGATGCGGCGGAATTCATCGCGCTGGGCGCCGGGTGCGTGCAGGTTTGCACCGCCGCCATGCTGCACGGTTTCCGCATCGTGCAGGAGATGAAGGACGGCCTTGAACGCTGGATGGATTCCAAAGGCTACAGGACACTGGACGACTTCATGGGCAAGGCGGTGCCAAACACCACGGACTGGAAGTTCCTGGATATGAACTATAAGTCCGTCGCCCACATCAACCAGGACGACTGCATCCAATGCGGCCGCTGCTACGTGGCCTGCGAGGATACTTCGCACCAGTCCATCTTCCAGTTGATCGACGAGGCGACCGGAACGCGAACCTATAAGGTCAACGACGAGGAGTGCGTCGGCTGCAACCTGTGCGAAATCACCTGTCCGGTGCAAGGTTGTATTACGATGGTCGCAGTCCCTACCGGCAAGCCATACATGAACTGGACCCAGGACCCGCGCAACCCGCGGGCCGAAATCAAGGAGACTGCATGAGCGACAATTCCCAGTTGTGGAACGAAGACCTGGCCCCGACCAATGAATCGCAGCGCACCTGGCGCTGGTATCACTTCGCTGCACTCTGGGTTGGGATGGTCATGTGCATTCCCGCCTACACGCTGGCGGCCAGCCTGATCGAGGGCGGCATGTCGGCGTGGCAGGCCGTGATCACGGTTTTCCTGGCAAACACCATCGTGCTGGTACCGATGCTTCTGATCGGCCACGCGGGCACCAAGTACGGCATTCCGTATGCGGTGCTGGCGCGTGCCTCGTTCGGCACTTCCGGCGCGCGGCTGCCGGCGCTGATGCGGGCGATCGTCGCCTGCGGCTGGTACGGCATCCAGACCTGGTTCGGCGGGCAGATGATCTATACCTTGCTCGGCGTGATGATGGGCAACGAGATCGGCGGCGCCAAGATCGACGGCCTTGGCATCAACGGCGCGCAACTGCTTTGCTTCATTGCGTTCTGGGCGATCCAGTTCTGGTACATCGTGCACGGCATGGATGCGATCCGCAAGCTGGAGACCTATACGGCGCCGCTGAAGATCGTCATCTGCTTCGTCCTGCTCGGCTGGGTGTACCAGAAGGCAGGAGGGTTCGGCACCTTGCTGGATCAGCCATCGCAATTCGTCGAAGGCGGCAAGAAGGCAGGCCAGTTCTGGCCGACGTTTTGGCCATCGCTGACTGCCATGATCGGCTTCTGGGCCACGCTGGCCCTGAATATCCCGGACTTCACGCGCTTCGCAAAAACCCAGCGCGACCAGGTGCTGGGGCAGTCGGTTGGATTGCCGGTGCCTATGGGGCTGCTGGCGGCGCTGGCGGTGATCGTCACTTCCGCCACCGTGGTTTTGTACGGCAAGGCGATCTGGGACCCGGTTGACCTGGCCAGCCGCATGACCGGCGTTGCGGTGCTGGTGGCGCTCATCGTGCTGCTGATCGATACGATCTCTGTCAACCTGGCGGCCAACCTGGTTGGTCCGGCGTATGACTTTTCCGCGCTGGCGCCCAAGCATATCTCCTACCGCACGGGCGGCTACATCACGGCCGGCATCGCGCTGGCGATGATGCCCTGGAAGGTTCTTGAGACAACACAGGGCTACATCTTCACATGGCTGATCGGCTATTCGGCCTTGCTTGGACCGATCGCGGGCGTGCTGATTGTCGACTACTATCTGATTCGCAAGACTGAACTGAACGTCGGCGCGCTGTACATTGAAACCGGAGAGTACAGCTATACCAACGGCTGGAATTCGGCCGCGCTGCTGGCTTTCGCGTTTGGCGTAGCGCCCAATGTGCCCGGCTTCCTGAATGCGGCCTTCCCGGCATCGTTCGGCGATGTCGGCGAAGGCTTCAAGCTGATTTACACCTATGCATGGTTTGTCGGCATCGCGATTGCGGCGCTGGTGTACGGCATTTTGATGAAAGGCAGGGCGGCCAAGGCCATGCAGCCGCCAATACCGGAGAAGGCATAAATGACGACATTGATTCGTGGCGGTACTGTAGTCAACGCGGACCGTGCTTTCCGCGCCGATGTTCTGTGTGAAGGCGATAAGATCGCCGCCGTTGGGCCCGCGCTGAGCGCGCCGGCCGGGGCTGAAGTAGTCGACGCCGGCGGCCAGTACGTCATGCCGGGCGGGATCGACCCGCACACCCATATGAACCTGCCGTTCATGGGTACCGTCACCCAGGATGACTTTTTCACCGGTACGGCGGCCGGCCTTGCGGGCGGCAATACCACCATCATCGACTTTGTCATTCCCAATCCCCAGCAACCTTTGCTCGAGGCCTATCACCAGTGGCGCGGCTGGGCAGAGAAAGCGGCCGGCGACTACACCTTCCACGTGGCGATCACCTGGTGGTCGGACAAGGTGCATGAAGAAATGGGTGCGCTGGTGCGCAAGCACGGCGTGAACAGCTTCAAACACTTCATGGCGTACAAGAACGCGATCATGGCGGATGATGAAACGCTGGTGAAGAGCTTCCGACGTGCGCTGGAGCTTGGCGCGATCCCGACCGTACATGCGGAAAACGGTGAGCTGGTGTACCAGTTGCAGCAGGACCTGCTGCGTCAGGGGATTACCGGCCCGCGGGCGCATCCGCTGTCGCGCCCTCCTGCCGTGGAAGCGGAGGCGGCCAACCGCGCCATCGCCATCGCCAACGTCCTGAACACGCCCTTGTACATCGTGCACGTGTCATGCAAGGAATCGCTGGACGCCATTACCCGCGCCCGCGCTGCCGGCCAGCGTGTGTATGGCGAAGCGCTCGCTGGCCACTTGATCGTGGACGACAGCGTGTACGACCACCCGGATTTCGAGTTCGCGGCGGGTCACGTCATGAGCCCACCGTTCCGCAGCCGCGAGCACCAGAAAGCGCTCTGGCATGGCCTGCAAGGCGGCAACCTGCATACCACCGCCACCGACCACTGCACCTTCTGCGCCGAGCAGAAAGCAGCGGGCCGCAACGATTTCACGAAAATCCCGAACGGATGCGGCGGCGTGGAAGACCGCATGGCCGTGATCTGGGATGCGGGTGTCAACAGCGGCAAGCTGACGCCATCCGAGTTTGTGCGGGTGACGTCGGCCAATGCGGCGCAGATATTCAACATTTATCCGCGCAAGGGCCTGATTGCTGCCGGATCGGATGCCGATATCGTGGTGTGGGACCCGGAAGGAACGCGTACGATTTCGGCCAAGACCCAGTTTGCAAAGGGCGGCTTCAATGTCTTCGAGGGACGTACAGTCAAAGGGATTCCAAGCACCACGGTGGCGGCAGGCAAGGTCGTGTTCCACCGTGGAGAATTGCGGGCAGTCGAAGGCGCCGGGCGCCACATTGACCGTCCTGCCTTTGCGCCTGTGACGGCGCGCTAAGGAGTGCATCATGAGCGAACTACGCATTAACAGCGAGCGCCTGTGGGATTCGCTGATGGAGCTGGCCAGGATCGGCGCCACCCCGAAAGGCGGCGTCAAGCGCCTGACCCTGACTGACCTCGACAAGCAAGGCCGGGACCTGGTCACGAGCTGGGCGCGCGATGCCGGCCTGTCGATCACCGTCGACCAGATCGGCAACGTCTTCATGCGCCGCGATGGCGAAGACAATACACTGCCGCCAATCATGACCGGCAGCCATATCGACACCCAGCCGACGGGCGGCAAGTTCGATGGCAACTACGGCGTGCTGGCCGGACTGGAAGTGGTTCGCACCCTGAACGACAAAGGCATCAGGACGCGCGCCCCGATCGAGGTCGCCTTCTGGACCAATGAGGAAGGTTCGCGCTTCGTGCCCGTGATGATGGGGTCCGGCGTATTCTGTGGCGCCTTCACCCTGGAACACGCCTATGCCGCGAAAGACACCGAGGGCAAAACGGTTGGCGAAGAGCTTGAACGCATCGGCTACAAAGGCGACCAGGTGCCTGGGCAGCATCCTATCGGCGCCTATTTTGAAACGCACATCGAGCAAGGACCGGTGCTGGAGGATGCCGACAAGGTTATCGGCGTGGTGCCTGCCGTGATGGGCCTTTCGTGGTATGACTGCACCGTCACCGGAATGGAAGCGCACGCCGGGCCCACGCCAATGCACCTGCGCAAAGACGCGATGCAAGTCGCGGCACAGATTATTCCCGAGGTAGTCGCCATTGCCAATCGCTATCCGCCATATGGGCGCGGCACGGTCGGCATGATGCAGGTCTTCCCCAACAGCCGCAACGTGATTCCCGGCCAGGTCAAATTCAGCATCGACCTGCGCAACGTGAACGACGAGCTGCTGAACAAGATGCACGAGGACATGCTGGCCTTCATCGACAAGACCTCCGCCGAGACCGGCCTGCCGGTCAAGATCGAACGCGTGTCGTACTACCCGCCGTGCCCGTTCCATCCCGACTGCGTCGGCGCTGTGCGCAAGGCAACCGAAAAGCTAGGCTACTCGACGATGGACGTTGTCTCCGGCGCCGGCCACGATGCCATCTACGCCGCCCGCGTCGCACCCGCCGGCATGATCTTCGTCCCGTGCAAGGACGGCATCAGCCACAACGAAATTGAAGACGCCAAGAAGGAGCACCTTGAAGCCGGCTGCAACGTGCTGTTGCACGCCATGCTGGAACGGGCAGGCGTGGCCTGACCATTCGACGGAGATCCCCGGTCGAGGACCGGGGGCTAGCGGCCGAAGGCGATGCGCGTGATGGCAACTGTTGCTTCGTGGGCCAGGTCTTCCAGTTCCTTGTGCTGGGGGCGGGTCTCGGAGATGAACAGCATGGTTCCCAGCATCTGCGCCACGATCAGCGTGCCGCGGATCTCGCATTGCTGCATCGACAGGGCGGGGTCGATTTCGTGGATCAGGTTGCGCAGGGTGCGACGGGCGCGGGTCATCATCGTGTCGAACAGCTTGGTGGCGACCGGATGGCGGTTGGCCAGCGCAGCGATCTCGAAGAACAGGCCGCTCGACACCTGGTCGCGCAGGTCGGCCAGGAAGTAGTCGATGATCGACTCGAACAACTCCACACGCGGCCCGCTGCCGGCGGCGGCAACGCGTTCGTCAATGCCTGCCTGGTAGCGGGCGAAAGTCTGCTCGAGCAAGGCTTCAATCAGGGCATCGCGGCTTGGATAATAGTGCTGCACTGTCGACAGGCTCACTCCCACCTGCTGCGCCACGCTGCGCATGGCCAGCGCTGCATAACCGTCGTGCGCCAGCAACAGGCGCGCCGCCTCCAGGATGGCGCTGGCCCGCTCAAACCCCTTGGAAGTAGTGTTCGATTCCTTCGCCTGCAGGGGCGTATCTGATTTTTTCCTCATAACGCACGAATTATCCCGTCGATTGACAAATAGGTCAACTGACCGATACTATTTCGGTCAACTGACCTATAACACCAACGGAGACCTTGCCTGATGATCCCTCGTACCTTATTCAACGTAGAACACGAGATGCTGCGTGAATCCGCGCGCCGCTTCATGGAAACCGAAATCGCGCCGCACCACGAGCGCTGGGAGGAACAGGGCTGCGTGGACCGCGACGCCTGGCAAAAAGCCGGCGCCGCGGGCTTCCTGTGCCCGACCATGCCGGAGCAGTATGGCGGCGCGGGCGTCGACCGCCGCTACAGCATGGTGCTGATCGAGGAGCAGGCGCGGATCGGCGCTTCCGGGCCGGGCTTCATGCTGCACTCGGAAATCGTGGCGCCGTACATCCTGCACTACGGCAGCGAGTACCTGAAATCTCACTACATCCCCAAGCTGGCCAACGGAGAAATGATCGGCGCCATCGCGATGACCGAACCTGGCACCGGCTCGGACTTGCAGGGCGTAGCGACCACCGCCATCCGCGACGGCGACCATTACGTCATGAATGGTTCCAAGACCTTCATCACCAACGGCTGGAATGCCGACTGCGTGATCGTTGTCGCCAAGACCGACCCTACGGCGGGAGCCAAGGGCATCAGCCTGTTCGTGGTCGACACGTCGATGGCGGGTTTCAGCAAAGGCAAGCGCCTGAAGAAGGCCGGCATGAAGGCGCAGGACACTTCCGAGCTGTTCTTCGAGAACGTGCGCGTGCCGGCGAAGAACCTGCTCGGCGAAGAGGGCGCAGGCTTCAAATACCTGATGCAGGAATTGCCATGGGAACGTATGCAGATTGCCATCATGGCCGTGCAAGCGGCCGAATCCGGCCTGGAATGGACCGTGCAATACACGCGCGACCGCAAGGCTTTCAAGCGCCCGATCGCCGAGTTCCAGACCATCGCCCACACCCTGGCCGAGATCAAGACCGAGGTTCAGATGTGCCGTGTGTTTGTCGACCGCTGCATGGAGCTGCTGATCGAAGACAAGCTGGATGCGGCGACGGCTTCGATGGCGAAATACTGGACCACCGAGATGCAGTTTCGCGTGCTGGATAAGTGCGTACAGCTTCACGGTGGCTATGGCTATATGTGGGAATACCCGATCACCCGCGCCTGGGCCGACGCACGCGTGCAGCGCGTGTACGGCGGCACCAACGAAATCATGAAAGAACTGATCAGCCGCACTCTGTAAGGAGACCAGCTTGGAAGCTTATATCTTTGACGCCGTGCGCACGCCGCGCGGCAAGGGCAAGAAGGACGGTTCGCTGCACGGTGTAACGCCGCTGCGCCTGGCCGAGACTGCGCTGCGCGCGTTGGTTGGCCGCAACAACTTTGACAGCGCGATTATCGACGATGTGGTGCTCGGTTGCGTAGAACCGGTCGGCGAGCAGGGCGCCTGCATTGGCCGCGTAGCCGCACTGGCCTCCGGCTATGCGGAATCGGTCGCGGGCGTGCAGATCAACCGCTTTTGCGCTTCCGGCCTGGAAGCCTGCAATATGGCAGCTGCGCAGGTGATGTCCGGCCAGTCCGATATGGTGGTTGGCGGCGGTGTGGAGGCGATGTCGCGCGTGCCGATGGGATCTTCGGGCGGAGCCTGGCCGGTCGATCCGCAAAGCGCTTTCGATTCCTACTTTGTTCCGCAAGGGATTTCGGCCGACGCGATTGCGACCATCTGGGGCTATAGCCGCCGCGATGTCGACGCGTATGCGGTCGAATCGCAGCAGCGGGCTCACCGTGCCTGGCAGGAAGGTCGATTTGCGCGTTCCGTGGTGCCTGTGGTGGACCGTAATGGCCTGACGATGCTGGCCCGCGATGAGCTGGTGCGCCCCGAAACCACGGTCGAATCGCTCGGCGCCTTGAAAGCGTCGTTTGCGGAGATGGGAGCCAACTTTGGCTTCGATTCGGTCATTACGCAGCGTTACCCGCAGATCGAGCAGATGCAGCATGTTCATCACGCCGGCAACAGTTCCGGCATCGTTGACGGTGCGGCGGCAGTGCTGATCGGCACGCGCGAGGCTGGCGAACGGGCGGGGCTCAAACCGCGCGCGCGCATCCGTTCATTCGCTTCCATCGGCAGCGAGCCATCCATCATGCTCACCGGCCCAAGCTACGCCGCCGGGAAGGCGCTGAAGCGCGCCGGCATGAAGGCGTCCGACATTGACCTGTACGAGCTGAACGAGGCCTTCGCCTCGGTGGTGCTGCGCTTCATGGAAGTGATGAATGTGCCGCACGAGAAGATGAACGTCAACGGCGGCGCCATTGCCATGGGACACCCGCTGGGCGCAACTGGCGCCATGATCCTCGGCATCCTGCTGGACGAACTGGAACGCCGCAACCTGCAAACGGGCCTGGCCACACTCTGCGTAGGCGCGGGCATGGGCACCGCCACCATCATCGAGCGCATCTAAGGGAGACGGAGAATGATCGATTACAGCCTGGATTCCCATGGCATCGCAACCCTGAGCTGGAATATGCCGGAGCGCAGCCAGAATGTGCTGAATGAGGAAAGCTGTGGCGTGCTGAGCGAGCTGGTTGAGCGCGTGATTGCCGATACCGCCGTCAAGGGTGTACTGATGACGTCTGCCAAGCCAGACTTCATCGCTGGCGGCGACCTTGAATGGCTGCTGTCCGCCAAGACTGCCGAAGTACTGTTCGAACGTGTAGCGCGCCTCGACCGCGCGCTGCGCAAGCTGGAGACCTGCGGCAAGCCAGTCGCCATGGCGCTGCCCGGCACGACGCTCGGCGGGGGACTTGAGGTGGCGCTGTGCGGCCATTACCGGGTGGCGGCGGATAATCCGAAGGCCCGCTTTGGCCTGCCGGAGGTTACGCTGGGCTTGCTGCCGGGGGGCGGCGGCACGCAGCGTCTGCCCCGCCTGGTCGGCATACAGAAGTCGCTGCCCCTGCTTTTGGAGGGGAAGCGCCTGACTGCTGCCGCCGCGCGCGAACTGGGCATCCTGAACGAAGTCGTCCCGGCTGGCACCGAACTGGCGGCGGCGCGCACGTGGCTCGAGAGCGCGATAGCTGCCGGCGGCGTGCAACAACCGTGGGATATGAAGGGCTTCAGGATTCCGGGCGGCGCGGTGTTTTCGCCGGCGGTGCAGCAACTGTTCATGGCTGCCAACGCCATGCTGCGCGCCAAAACCTATGGCAACTATCCGGCCCCGCGCAACATCCTGTCCTGCGTGTACGAAGGCTTGATCACGGACCTCGACACCGGCTTGATGACGGAAGTGCGCTATTTCGTGCAAACCGTATTGTCGCCGGAAGCGAAGAACATGATCCGCACGCTGTTCTTCAGCATGAACGAGGCAAACAAGCTCGCCGCGCGCCCGAAGGATGTGCCACAACAGAAGTACAGCAAGATCGGGGTGCTGGGGGCGGGCATGATGGGCGCCGGGATCGCTTATGTCGCTGCCAAGGCGGGCATCGAGGTGGTGCTGATCGATACCGCACAGGAGGCGGCCGAAAAAGGCAAGGCGTATTCGGCGACGCTGCTCTCCAGGCAGCAGCAACGCGGCCAGGTATCGGCCGAGAAGGCGGAGGCGCTGCTGGCGCGCATTACCCCGGCTACTGATTTCTCGCTGCTGGCCGCAGCGGACCTGGTGGTGGAAGCAGTGTTCGAGGATCGTGGCATCAAGGCCGACGTGACGCGCCGTGCCGAAGCCGTACTGGGCGCTGATGCAATCTTCGCATCCAACACATCCACCTTGCCGATCACAGGCCTGGCGGAAGCAAGCGCGCGTCCGGCCAACTTCATCGGCCTGCATTTCTTCTCGCCGGTAGACCGCATGGCGATCGTTGAGATCATCGTCGGCAAGCAGACCTCCGACACCACGTTGGCACGCTCGATGGACCTGGTGCGCGCATTGGGCATGACTCCGATCGTGGTCAATGATTCGCGCGGCTTCTATACCAGCCGGGTGTTCTCGACCTATGTGCTGGAAGGCCTTGCCCTGTTGTCGGAGGGCGTAGCGCCTGCGCTGATCGAGAATGCCGGCCTGCAGGCTGGCATGCCGGTCGGCCCGCTGGCGTTGACGGACGAAGTGTCGTCCGAACTGATCTGGAAGATCGACCGCCAGACGCGAATTGACCTGGGCGATGCTTACAAGGCACGTCCCGGACATGAAGTCGCGGCACGCATGGTGGAATTGGGACGCATCGGCAAAAAAGCCGGCAAGGGCTTTTACGACTATCCGGAGGGAGGCAAGAAGGCACTCTGGAGCGGCCTGGCGGAACTTTTCCGTCGTGCGGAAGTGCAGCCGGATGTGGCAACCGTTGTCGAACGCCTGACGGTGGTGCAGGCAGTGGAAACGGCACGCTGCATGGACGAAGGCGTGCTGCGTTCCGCGCGCGACGCGGACGTCGGTGCTATCCTGGCGTGGGGCTTCCCGCCGTTCCGCGGCGGCCCATTGAGCATGATCGACAACACCGGTTCGGCGGCCTTCGTGGCGCAATGCGAACGCCTGGCGGCCGCCCATGGCGACCGTTTTGCCGCGCCCGCGCAATTGAAGGAGATGGCCGCCGCCGGCGCCACTTACTACACGGAGCGTTGAGATGGGTGTGCTGTCCGGGGTCAGGATTATCGAAATTGCGGGTATCGGCCCGGGACCGTTTTGCGGAATGCTGCTGGCGGACCTGGGGGCGGAAGTGATCGTGATTGAGCGTCCCGGCCCGGCGGAAATTCCGACCGCCGGTATCCTGCGCCGGGGTAAGCGCTCATTGGCGCTGGATCTCAAGGAACCCGGCGCCATCGACACCGCATTAAGACTGATCGAGGATGCCGACGGCCTGATCGAAGGCATGCGCCCGGGGGCGATGGAGCGCCTTGGCCTTGGCCCGGAGGTTTGCCTGGCGCGCAACCCTCGCCTTGCCTACGGCCGCATGACCGGCTGGGGCCAGCATGGACCGCTGGCGCAGGCGGCTGGGCACGACAACAACTACATCGCACTGTCCGGCGCGCTGCATTATGCCGGTGCTGGCGATGTGCCGCCTGTGACGCCGCCAACGCTGGTGGGCGACCTTGGCGGCGGGGCCCTGTATCTTGCGCTGGGCATTGTATCCGCCATCCTGCATGCGCGCGGCGGCGGAAAAGGGCAGGTCATCGACGCCGCGATCGTCGATGGATCGGCGCACATGATGAATCTCCTGCTCGACCTGTCGGCGGTGGGCCTGATGCGCGAGCAGCGCGGCACCTCCGTACTGGATGGCCCGCATTGGTTCAACACCTACCGCTGCAAGGATGGCCGCGATATCACGGTCGGTGCGCTGGAGGGCAAGTTCTATAAGCTGCTGCTGGAGAAGCTTGGCCTGGCCCAAGACCGGCGTTTCGCGGCCCAGCATGCGGCGGGACAGTGGCCATTGCAGCGCGCTGCGTTTGCCGAGTTGTTTGCGCTGCGTACGCGCGACGAATGGTGCGCTTTGCTGGAAGGGACGGACGCCTGTTTTGCTCCGGTGCTGGCGCCATCCGAAGCGGCGCGCCACCCGCATCTGCAAGCGCGCGGCACCTACTCGATCGATGGCGTGCTGCAGGCCAATGCAGCGCCGCGTTTCAGCGCCACCCCGGGGCCGGCTGGGCCGAACGCGATTCCCGAGCTCGGCCAGCACAATCAGGAGATCCTCGCGCGATTGTGACAAACCGTGTAGCAAGGGCTGGACGATGCGGGTTAGAATCCGCATTTTTTCATGAAGTTTAAGCAACTTATCCTTGCCTTGCCGCTGGCATGCCTGCTGCAGACGGCCTTCGATGCGATCGCCCGGCCTGCGGACGAATCGGCCCTGGTGCAGGCGCGCCGCGGTTTTGCCACCAAGATCATTCGCCATGGCGAAAAGTATCCCGCCATCCCTGCGCCGCCGGCCGGCGTGTTCGAGAGGGTGCAGTACAAGTCCCCGGCTGGAGCGCTGTCGGCCTATGTCACCCCTAAGCCGGAGGGCGATGGCAAGTACCCCGCCATCATCTGGATCACTGGCGGCGACAGCAACTCACTGGACGAGATGTGGAAGCCGCAACCGCGCGAAAACGACCAGAGCGCAGCCGCCTACCGCAAGCCGGGGCTGGTGCTGATGCTGCCAAGCCTGCGCGGCGGGAACGATAACCCGGGCCAGCGCGAGAGCTTCTATGGCGAGGTGGATGACGTGATCGCGGCGGCCGATTACCTGGCCAGCCTGCCATACGTCGACCCGAAGCGCATTTACCTGGGCGGGCATAGCACCGGCGGCACGCTGGCGATGCTGGTGGCTGCCAGCACCAGCAAGTTCCGCGGCATCTTCGCTTTCGGCCCGGTGGCGTCGGCCAGCTACTACGGCACGAACTACAACTATTACGACTTGAAGGACATGGAGGAAATCAAGCGCCGCGCGCCGATCCTGTGGCTGGATGCGGTGCGCAGCGAGATGTACGTGATGGAGGGCGCGCTCGGCGGCAATGTGGAAGACCTGCATGCCATGCGCCGCAAGAACCTGAACCCGGCGATCCGCTTCCGCGAGGTTGCAGGCAAGACGCACTTCAGCATCCTCGCGCCAGCCAACGAGATGATCGCCGAGAAGATTCTCGCCGCGGCAAGGAGCGGCGGCGAGGTCGATATCAGCCCAGCCGATATCAGGGAGCTGGCGCGCCAGAAGTAGGAAAACTGCGCAGGAAGTCCAGCAGCACCTGCGCCGCGGCCTCCGCATCGTCGGCAGTCATGGTCTCCAGCGGGTTGTGGCTGATGCCGCCGTTGCCGCAGCGTGTGAACAGCATGCACACGTCGGTCAATGCGGCAATCGCCATCGCATCGTGGCCAGCGCCCGACAGGAGGTCGAAGCGCGGCAGGCCGCTGCGCTGGACAGCGTCCCCCAACTGTTGCATCAGCCATGGTGCGCATGGCGCTGCATTGGCTTCGACAATCTTCTCCACCTTGAATTCGATGTTGCGGCGCGAGCAGATCGCAGCCAGGCCATCCAGCACGTCGCGCACCGCTGCCATGCGTACTGCATCGTCGGCAGCGCGGATGTCGAGCGACAGCTTGCACGCTCCCGGGATCACGTTGACGGAGCCGCCCGGAACCTGAAGCTGGCCGACGGTGCCAACCAGCGCTTCACCTTGCGCGCAGCGCTGCTCGACCAACAGCACGACTTCGGCCGCTGCCGCGCCTGCGTCTTTTCGCATATGCATTGGAGTGGTGCCTGCGTGGCTGGCGACGCCTTGCAGTTCGACCAGGAAGCGCGAGCTGCCTGCAATGGCGGTGACGACGCCCAGCGGCAGGCCATGTTCCAGCAATACCGGGCCCTGTTCGATGTGGACTTCGACATAGGCCGCGATATGTTCGCGCCGCCGCGCGATGGCCGGAATGGCCGTGCTGTCATGGCCGGCCGCAGCCAGTGCGTCGCGCATCCTAATGCCGTCGGCGTCGACCGCGTCCAGCAGGGACATGTCGAATTTGCCGGTGACGGCATTGCTTCCCAGGAAGGTGCTGCGGAAACGCACGCCTTCTTCCTCGGCGAAGCCGATTACCTCCAAGTTGAACGGCAGCTTTTCGCCTTTCGCATGCAGGTGGCGCACGATGGCGATCGGCAGCAGGATGCCAAGGCGTCCATCGTACTTGCCGCCGTTGCGCACTGTGTCGTAATGCGAACCGGTGAGGATGGTCTTCGCGTCCGGCGCACCGGAAAGGTAACGGCCGACCACGTTGCCGACTGCGTCAATCTCGGCCTGCATGCCGGCCTCGCGCATCCAGGCAGCCAGTTGCGCTGCGGTGGCGCGGTGGGCGCTGGTCATGTAGGCGCAGGTGAGGGCGCCTTCGTCATCGCTCCATTGCGCCAGTTCTTCCGCCCATTGCATGATTTGCGGACCGAATTCCAGCTGTACACCCAGCAGGTCGTTCAGGCGGATTTCGGCGATGCGGTGAATCTGGCGCAGGCATTCCGCCATCTCGTCCGCCTTCTGGTTCTTCAGGCGCCGCGCGAAGGTGGCGATGACGGCTTCGCGCGTCAGGCCTTGTCCGGTCGGGCCTTTCACGGCAAGGATGAAGGGAAAGCCGAACTTGGCGTTGTAGTCGGTGTTCAGCGTATGCAGGGTCGAGAATTCCTCGGCGCTGCACAGGTTCAGGCCGGACCTGGCCTGCTCGCTGGTCGATTCGGCGGTGAGCTCGCCAGCGATGGCGGCTTTGCCGGCCAATTCCGGGTGGGCACGGATCAATCCAAGTTGCTCGGCCTCGGTCGCGCCAGCCACAACGCCCTGCAATGCCTGCTTCAGCGCGGCCAAAGTTGCGAAAGGCCGCTGCGCCGCAGCGCGTTCCGGAATCCATGGCGAATGTTCATAGATGCCGCGCAGGTGGTCAACAAAGGCAGCCAGGCCGCAGGAGTTCAGTTCAGGGAGAGTCGTGGTCATTGCTTTGTCCTATCTTGAACAATCGATCATATCCCGATCGGCGCCGCGCGCCATAAGCGCCGCTATATATCTGTCATTATGAAAGTCGGGGTCAGCTCCGGCAATCGGACATTTATTTCGCTTGCGAATTAAATGTCCGATTGCCGGAGCTGACCCCGACTTTCATTAAAGAGCCTTGGCGGCGGCGGTGACCTGGTCGCGCAGCCATTTGTGCTCGGGGGCCTGGTGCACGCGCTCGTGCCATAGCTGGTAGAAGCGCATCGGTGGGAATTTGACTGGCGGGGTAAAGACCTTGAGCGGCAGCGAATTTTCATAGAAGCGCAGGAATTGGCGGCCCGTGGTCAGCACCAGGTCGGTCTGTGCCAGCATGTACGGGATCAGGCTGAAATAGGCCGATTCCACCGCCACATTGCGCCGCATGCCCTGGCGCTCCAGGAAGGAGTCGATCACGCCGCCATAGCCCGGCACCATCTGCGATGGCGCGACGTGGGGCAGGGTGAGGTAGTCGTCCAGCGACATGGCGTCGCTGGCCGTGCGCTTGGCATAGGGGCTGCCGGCGTGCATGGCGCAGATGATCGGGTCTTCGAACAGCTTGGAAATGTGCAGGTGTTGCGGCGGCTCGTCCCAGTTGGCGATAACCAGGTCCATGTCGCCATCGGACAGAAGGCGCAGGTAATCGGTGCCCGGTCCGATCGAGTGGATGACCACGCGGCTCTTGGGCGAGCCGCGCCGTAGCATTGCCACCACATTCGGCAGGAACTGGCTGTCCAGGTAGTCGGGGGCCGCAATATTGAATGTACGTGCTTCTTCCTGGGCCACGAAGGGCGTCTTCTTCACGAACAGCGATTCCGTCTCGTCCAGGATGCGCTTGGCCGGCTTGAGCAGGCTCTCGCCATGCTGGGTCGGCACCATGCCGCGCGCGCCGCGTACCAACAGCGGATCGCCCGTCAGTTCGCGCAGTTTGCGCAGCGACGCCGAAATGGAGGGCTGCGGCTGATTCAGCTTGAGCGCCACTCGCGATACGTTCTTCTCGACCAGCAGCAGGTAGAGGATGCGGATGAGGTGAATATCGAGGTGTTGCGGCAGGCCGGACATCTTGCTTACGTATATGAATTCGAATATCTTGAATATACGACATATTTCATGTTGCGGGGGCTCGAAAACGCGTATCTTCGATAAATTGCCACTTCTTCAACTCAAGGATTTACATGGAATACCTGCTGCCCTATGGCCTGGAATGGGCGAACCTGCTGGTACGCTGGCTGCACATCATCACGGGCATCGCCTGGATCGGCGCTTCGTTCTATTTCGTCTGGCTGGATAATTCGATCCGACCGCCTGCTCCAGGCTCGGACCTGGCGAGAAAGGGCGTGTCGGGCGAACTGTGGGCGGTGCACGGCGGCGGTTTCTATAATCCGCAAAAATACCTGGTGGCGCCGGCCGAACTGCCGAAGCAGCTGCACTGGTTCAAATGGGAGGCATACACCACCTGGCTGTCAGGCATTGCGCTGCTGACCATCGCCTATTACTTCAACGCCCAGGCCATGATGGTGGACAAGCAGGTGGCGAATCTCTCCAGCCTGCAGGCAGTAGGCATCGGCATCGGCTTCCTGGTCGCCGGCTGGGTGGTGTACGACGCGCTGTGCCGTTCGCCGCTGGGCAAGAGCGAAAAATGGCTTGGCCTGGTCGTATTCCTATTGCTGGTTGCGGCGGGCTATGCGTTGACGCATTTGCTGAGCGGCCGTGCAGCCTTCATCCATATCGGCGCCATGATCGGCACCATCATGGTGGCCAACGTGGCAATGCTCATCATCCCGGGCCAGCGCAAGATGGTGCAGGCGATGCAGGCGGGCAGCCTTCCGGACCCGATCCACGGCATTAAGGCCAAGCAGCGCAGCGTGCATAACAATTATTTCACGCTGCCCGTACTGTTCATCATGATCAGCAACCACTATGCGATGACTTACCAGCATCAATTTGCCTGGCTGGTGCTTGGCTTCATCATGGCTGCCGGCGTCTTTATCCGCCACTTCTTCAACCTGCGCCACAAAGGGCGCGTCGAATGGCGCTATCCGGCGATTGGCGTGGCGCTGCTGCTGGCAGTTGCGGTGGCGATTGCGCCGCCCAAGCCGGCGGCGGTAAGACCGGCCGCAGATCCTGCTGTGCAGTTTGCGAAAGTAAAAGCCATCGTCGACCAGCGCTGCCTGTCCTGCCATTCGGCGACGCCGACGCAGCCCGGCTTCGCCACTGCGCCGGCTGGCGTGATTTTCGACAGCGCCGACCAGATTCGCCAGCGCGCGGCCGAGATCCACAAGCGCGCGGTGGAACAGAAGGATATGCCGATCGGTAACCTGACCAATATGACCGATGCAGAACGCGCCGAACTGGGCGTATGGTTCGCCGCAGGAGCAAAATGATGAACGACAAACTGACCCAATGGATCGATGCCCACTTCGACGAGGAAGTGGCCTTCATGCAGCAAGTGCTGCGCGTGCCGACCGATACGCCGCCCGGCAACAACACCCCGCATGCCGACACCGTGGCGGAGCTGGTTAAAGCATATGGCTGGAACGCCGAGAAGCACGTGGTGCCGGAGCAGGAAGTGCGCGACTACGGCATGGAGTCGATCACCAACCTGATCATCCGCCGCCCTTATGCAGCCGGCGGCCCCACCGTCGCGCTGAATGCCCACGGGGACGTGGTGCCGCCAGGCGAGGGCTGGACCTATCCACCCTACGGCGGGGTGATCGACAATGGCTATATCTACGGCCGCGCAGCAGCAGTGTCTAAATGCGACTTCGCTACGTACATCTTCGCAGTACGTGCGCTGGAAGCGCTGGGCGTCAAGCTGAAAGGCGGCGTCGAACTTCACTTCACATATGACGAGGAATTCGGCGGCCTGCTGGGCCCCGGCTTCCTGCTGCGCGAAAAGCTGACCAGGCCCGATTATGTGATCGCGGCAGGCTTCAGCTACAACATCGTTACCGCGCACAATGCGTGCCTCCAGCTTGAGATCACGGTGCATGGCAAGTCCGGCCATGGCGCCATGCCGGAGACCGGCCACGATGCGCTGCAGGCGGCCAGCAGGATCCTGAATGCGATCTACGGCCAGTTGCCGGAGCTGAAGAAGATCAAGTCCAGTGTACCCGGCATCGATTCGCCGACCATGCTGGTGGGCCGCATCGATGGCGGCACCAACACCAATGTTGTGCCGGGCAAGGTGGTGATGAAGATGGACCGCCGCATGATTCCGGAAGAGGACCCGGTGGCGGTGGAAGCCCAGGTGCGCAAGCTGATCGAGGATGCAGTGCAGGGCGTGCCCGGCATCCGCATCGAAATCAGGCGCCTGCTGCTGTCGCATGCCCTGCGCCCGCTGCCGGCCGGCGAAAAGCTGGTGGCCAACCTGCAGAAGAACGCGCGCGAGGTGCTGGGCGAGGACATCCCGGCCGTCGGCACCCCATTGTATGCCGACGCACGACTGTACGGCGAACAAGGCATTCCCGCAGTACTATATGGCGCTGGGCCGCGTAGCGTGCCCGAATCGAATGCCAAGAAGGCGGATGAAAAACTGCTGCTGGAAGACTTGCGCAAGGCGACCAAGATCGTGGCCCTGACTTTGCTGGACTTCCTCGCAGCCGAGTAAAAGGGGAGTGGCAATGTTTGAGCGCAAGATGCTGGCCGGCTGGGGCGATATGGATTTCAACAGCCATATGGCCAACACGGCTTACCTGAACAAGGCGGGCGATATCCGCATGATGTTCCTGGGCGAGAACGGGTTCCCAATGGCGGAGTTCAAGCGCCTGAATATCGGTCCGGTCGTGATGAAGGACGATATCGCGTATTTCAAGGAAGTGCTGCTGATGGATACCATCACGGTGACGCTGGCGCTGGCCGGGATGTCGCAGGATGGCAGCCGCTGGATGCTGCGCAGCGATGTCTATCGCAGCGATGGGAAGCTGTCCGCCCGGATCAACAGCTCGGGCGGCTGGCTGGACCTGACGGCGCGCAAGCTGGTCACGCCACCGCCGGCGCTGCTGGCAGCCTGGCATTCGCTGTATCAGACAGACGATTTCCAGACGCTGCCAAGCAGCGTGGCCAAGCCTACTTGAGCGTGTTCTCGAACAGCTTGTAGATGCGGCGGTACTGGTCGTACCAGCTCTCAGGCTGAACGTAGGCGTGGCGTTCCAGCGGGTAGGCTGCCAGCTCCCAGTTATCCTTTTTCAGTTCGATGAAGCGTTGGGCCATGCGCACCGAATCCTGGAAGAACACATTGTCATCCACCATGCCGTGGGCGATCAGCAGGTGGCCTTTCAGCTTGTCCGCATATTCGATCGGCGACGATTTGCGGTATGCCTCAGGATCGATATCCGGCGTGTTCAGGATATTGGCGGTATAGCCGTGGTTGTAGGTGGTCCAGTCGGTCACAGGACGCAGCGCGGCGCCGGCCTTGAACAACTCCGGCTCGCGCAGCAGCGCCATGAAGGTCATGAAGCCGCCGTAGCTGCCGCCGTAGATGCCGACCTTGCCGATATCGCCCTGGTGGTTGGCCGCCAGCCATTTGGCGCCGTCCACATAGTCTTCCAGTTCGGGATGGCCCATCTGGCGATAGATCGCCGTGCGCCAGTCGCGGCCATAGCCTTTGGATGCGCGGTAGTCCATGTCCAGCACGATGTAGCCTTTTTCAACCAGCAGGTTGTGGAACATCTGCTCGCGGAAGTATTGCGGATAGCGGTTGTGCGTGTTCTGCAGGTAGCCTGCGCCGTGCACGAACAGGACGATCGGATACTTTTTGCCCGGTTCCAGCTTGGCCGGACGGTACAGCTTGGACCAGATCGGCTGGCCCGCGCCATGGGTCGAAGGAACGGCCACCATCTGCGGCTGGACCCACTCGCGCGCCTTGAATTCGGCGCTGCGGGTATCGGTCAGCCTGGTGGCGGTGCCGCCGGCGGCAGGCACGGTGGCCAGTTGCGAAGGCATGTAGGCGGACGAATAATGCACCAGCAGCTTGCGCTGGTCAGGCGACAGGTTGAACTGCTCGACGCCGCCATTGAGCTGGGTCACTTCGCGCACCGTGGCATCCTTCGCCGAGGCGGAGCAGACCTCGTACTCGCCCGGAGTGCGGCGGTTGCACAGCATGTAGGCCAAGCTGCCGTCGGCATTCCACTTCACGCTTGAGGCTTCCCATTTGCCGCTGGTCAGGGCGCGCTGCTTGCCGTCCGGGCCCAGGGTGTACAAGTGGGCGTAGCCGGTTTCCTCTGACATGAACCAAAGCGTGCTGTTGTCCGGCAGCCAGCCAAAGTCGTTATAGCTGTAGTTGATCCATGCATTGTCGGTCAGGCGATGCAGGGACTTCAGCCTGCCGCCTTCGAGGTCGATGCCGGCCAGCCAGCGATCCTTGTTGTCGACGGTGCGCAGCATGACGGCGACCTTGGCACCGTTATCGCTCCAGGCGATGCCATCGCCTTCGTCGGCTTCCAGCCGGGTCGCGCGGTTGCCCTTCAGGGCCGGCTGCTTGGCAGCTTCGCGCAGGCTGGCCAGCGGGTCGGTGGCGATGCCCGGCAGGGAGTCGAACGGCAGGTCCTTGATGGTGCCGGTGCGCAGATCGACCAGTTTGAGCGATTGCGCCAACGGCAGGTTGCGGCCCACGCGCGTGCGCTGGTCGTCGAACTCTTCGTAACCCGATTCGGTCACGTAGCGCGGCATCTTGCCGATGCGGCCGTTCTCGCTGCCTTTCGGCGAAGTGGCAACCACCAGCCAGCGGCCGTCCGGCGACAGCGAAGAGGCGTCGATGGAGACCTTTTCGCCGAAGTAGATCGGTGCTGGGGCACGGGTGGCGTCGGCGGCGCGTTCCGCCTTGGCGCGGGTGCGCGTCTCGTCGCGTTCATCCTTCTGACGCTTGAGGGTGCTGATCAGGCGCAGCTGCATATCGCGCAGATAGTCGTCGTCCGGCGCGGCGGCCGGGTCTTTTGCTGCCCGCGGCAAGGCGACAGGGGAAACCAGGCGCTCGGCGCGGTTCCAGCTGAACCAGTCGTTGCCGACCTTGAACTGCACGTTGCGGCCATCGGCCGAATACTGCGGCGACGAAGCGTTGGCGGTGCCGCGGCTGATCTGCACCAGGGTGCCTGATTTCAGGTCGCGTTCGAACAGGTCGCCGTTGCGCAGCATGATGGCGCGGGTGCGCTCGCGGTTGAATACCATGGCCGGGCTGTCCTGGCTTGACAGCTCTGCGTCCGTCACCAGGCGTGGCTTGTCGCCGGCCTGGAAGGTGTCGCGCAGCGAGGAGCCGGCGCGCTTTTGTTTATAGAAGATCTGCTTGCCGTCCCAGCTCCACCACGCCGCTTCTACGGGGGTGCCGATCCAGTCCGGATGGGACATGGCCTGGTCAAGGGTGATAGGGGTGGGAGCAGTCGCAAACGCGGGGGCTGCCAGCAGGGCTGCCAGCATGGGAAGTGCAAGTCGTCGCATGGTCTCGAAAGGGAAAAGAAGAACTTCGAGGATGGATTCTAACAGCCGCCCCATGCCCGAAAAGTATCAGGCTTGTAACAGGGTAGCGTCTACCCCGCCGCGCCTCTAGAATGTCGGCCATTCAGCTTACTCAGGAGACAAAATGGCAAAAAGCCATGTGGCGGCGCTGGTCCTGGCCCTGGCGGCCACCGGCGCGATGGCGCAGCAGCAGGCGATGCAGTGGGAGACCGCTGCACTGGCCGGAACTTATAAGGAAAACATCAGCGACGACGAGAAGATCGCCGGCCTGTCAAAGCTATGGTCGGAAGTGAAATATAACTTCGTTGACGTCGCCACCCTGGACAAGCTGGATTGGGACAAGCTGTACCTGGAAACCATGCCGCGCGTGCGCGCGACCCGCAGCACCGAGGAGTATTACCGGGTGCTGATGGAACTGGTGGCGAAGCTGAAGGACGGCCATACCAACGTGATGCCGCCAGGCGAGCTGTCCGACCGCATGGGCGGTTTGCCGCTGCTGCTGACCCGTCCGATCGAAGGCCGCGTTATCGTGACCGAGGTACTGGACCCGGGCCTGCGCGCTAAAGGCATCATGCCCGGCCTGGAAGTCGTCGCCGTGGATGGCGCCGAAGTGAAGACTTACGCCGCACGCGAGATTGCACCGTATGTGAGCGCCTCCACACCGCAGGATGAGGCATTGCGCACGTTCGGCACCCAGTTCCTGCGCGGTGCAGCCGGTTCGGTAGCGCGCGTGACTTTCCGCGACGCTGCCGGCAGGCAGTTCGAGCAGCAGGTTGCGCGCGTGGGATCGGAAGCCCGCAAGGCTGCCACGGCTGGCTCGCCTTCGTTTGAATTTAGCATGCTGCCGGGCGACGTGGCCTACGTCTCGCTAAACAGCTTCGATGACAATAGTGCGGCGGATGCCTGGATGGCTGCCTTCGACGAAATCGCCAAGTCTTCTGCCCTGGTGATCGATGTGCGGCGCAATGGCGGCGGCAATTCGGAAGTGGGCTACAAGATCCTGTCCACCCTGGACGACAAGGCTTTCCTGACCAGCCGCTGGGCCACCCGCGACTATAAGCCGGCATGGCGAGCCTGGGACAAGGCACAGCCGATGTATGCCGAGGCGCCGGATGCGGTGCAGCCCGACCCGCAGCGCCGGTACAAAAAGCCGGTGCTGGTGCTGACCGGTGCAGCCACTTTCTCGGCGGCGGAAGATTTTGCCGTGGCTTTTGATGTCATGCAGCGTGGCTCCCTGGTGGGCGAGGCCACTGGCGGCAGTACCGGCCAGCCCTTGTTCATCAGGTTGCCGGGCGGTGGCAGCGCCCGCATCTGCACCAGGCAGGATACCTATCCGGATGGCCGTGCCTTCGTCGGCGTAGGCGTGCAGCCGCAGCACCTGGTCAGGCAAACGGTGGACGGCGTGCGTGCCGGCCGCGACGAAGTGCTGGAGGCTGCCCTGGCTTCGCTGCTGCCCAAATAAAAAAAGCCGCCGGACCTGGTCCGGCGGCTTCCTATGCGAAGCAAGAGCTTAGAAGTGGAAAGCCACGCCTACGCTGATGTTCTGTGCGTCGCTGGTAGGACGCTGCCATTCAACACGGCCGGAAATTTCTTTGGCGAACTGGTAGCTCACGCCAATGCCGTACATGGCTTTGTTGTCGTGCTCTTTGTCGCCGTCGTATTTCCATTCGACGCGGTTGTAGCCCAGGCGGCCGTACACGGCAACCTGGTCAGCCACAGGCACGGAGCCGATTACGGACAGGGCCAGTTGGTTGACCTTCAGGTCGTCCCACTTGCCGCCGCGGCGGAAGCCGGCTTCAACGGAGAAGTTCTCGTCGAACTTGTAGCCGCCGAAGACGCCAACGGAGGTCTTGCGGCCGTCCAGATCGTCGACCTTGGTCGAGCCTACGTCGCCGCCGACGTAGAATTGTGGTTCAGCTGCGGAAGCAGCGAAGGAGGTAACTGCCAGCAGGGCGGCAGCGGTGATTTGCTTGATCATCTTAAGTAGTCCTATTTCTGGTTAGGTTGCCTGATCTTGATACAAGGCAACATACTATTCTAGCAATGTTATTTTAACGTTGCAAATTAGCTGTGTATGCATACAGTATAATCGTGCCATGCCTGGTTTTATTCTTACCCGCGCCTGGCGCGATGCCCGCGATGGCACGGAAATCGAGTTCTGGCTCGCGACCGACGACGGCCCCCGCAAAATCCTGCTGACATCCCAAGCTTCGGTGGCTTTCGCCGAGGCTTCGCTGCGCGATACGATTGCCACCCTGGTGGCCGACATGCCGGGCATCGACGTGCGCGAGGTGGCACTCAGGACTTTCCAGCGCGAGCCGGTGGTGGGCATCTACGCCAGCCATTACAAGCAGTTGCTGGCGCTGGAGCGCAAACTGGGCGAGCGCGGCATCCGACTTTACGAGGCCGACGTCAAGCCGCCGGAACGCTACCTGATGGAGCGCTTCATCACCGCAGGCGTCGAGTTCGAAGGAGGCAAGCTGCGGCCGGCGCCAGGCTACCGTCCGCGCCTGCGCATGGTGTCGCTGGATATCGAAACCAGTGCTTTCGGCGACCTGTACTCGATCGCGTTGGAAGGCTGCGGCCGGCGCCAGGTCTACATGCTGGGCGAGCAGCCTGCCGTGGCGCCGGACGTGGATTTTGACCTTGAATACTGCCCGACGCCGCGCCGGGTGATCGAGAAGCTTAACGAATGGTTCCGCGTGCATGACCCGGACGCCATCATCGGCTGGAGCGTGGTGCAGTTCGACCTGCAAACCTTGCAAAAGAACGCGGAAAAATACAAGGTGCCGCTGCTGCTTGGCCGCGAAGCCCGTCCCGTCGAATGGCGCACCCACCAGGCGCGCGACGGCTATGTGTTCGCCACCATCCCGGGTCGTGTCGCCATCGACGGCATCGAAGCCCTGCGAGCCGCTTCGTGGACCTTCCCGTCCTTCAGCCTGGAAAGCGTGTCGCAAGCCTTGCTGGGGGAGGGCAAGGACATCGGCAGCGACTACGACAAGATGGCCGAGATCGAGCGCCGCTTCCGCGAAGACAAGCCGGCCCTGGCCATCTACAACCTGAAAGACTGCGAGCTTGTCACGCGCATTTTCGAGAAAACGCGCGTGATGGACTTTATCCTGGAGCGCTCCCACGTGACAGGGCTGGTGCCTGACCATTTGGGGGGCTCGATCGCGGCCTTCAGCCACCAGTACCTGCCGCGCATGCACCGGGAAGGCTATGTGGCGCCGAACGTCGGCGAGGTCCCGGCAGTCGCATCGCCCGGCGGTTTCGTGATGGATTCGCGCCCTGGTTTGTACGATTCGGTGGTGGTGCTGGACTTCAAGAGCCTGTACCCCTCAATCATCCGTTCCTTCCTGGTCGACCCGGTCGGCATGGTCGAGGGCGAGGCGGAGGCGCAAACCGGCGGCGACCCCGTGCCCGGAATGCGCGGCGCCCAGTTCTCCCGCACGCGCCACTGCCTGCCAGCCATCACTACCCAGCTCTGGGAGGGCCGCGACGCCGCCAAGCGCGAAAAGAACGATGCCTTGTCGACCGCACTCAAGCTGCTGATGAACTCCTTCGTTGGCGTACTCGGCTCCACCGACTGCCGCTTCTATCATCCGCAGCTTATCTCCTCGGTAACGCTGCGCGGCCATGAACTGCTCAAGCTCACACGCGAGCTGGTGGAAAAGGAAGGCTATGAAGCGATCTATGGCGATACCGACTCGATCTTCATCTGGCTCAAGCGCCCGCATGAAACGGAAGAAGCGCTGGCCATTGCACGCGGACTGGTCGCCCGGATCAACAAGTGGTGGAAAGATCGCCTGTGGCAGAAGTACAAGCTGGAGAGCTATCTCGAGATCGAGTTCGATACGTACTACCGCAAGTTCTTCATGCCGACCATCCGCGGTACCGACATGGGCAGCAAGAAGCGCTATGCGGGCCTGACCAGCGACGGCGACATCATCTACCGTGGCCTGGAAGTGGCGCGCAGCGACTGGACCCCGTTGGCGCAGCAGTTCCAGCAGGGCCTGTTTGCGCGCATTTTCCGCAATGAGCCTTACCAGGAATTTGTACGGGAATACGCGCGCAGCACGCTGTCCGGCGCCAATGACGAACTGCTGGTCTACCGCAAGCGCCTGCGCCACCGCCTGGACGAATACCAGGTGAATGTACCGCCGCAGGTGCGCGCCGCGCGGCTGGCCGATGAATTCAACAAGGCGCAAGGCCGGCCATTGCGCTACCAGAACGGTGGTCGCATCAGTTACGTGATCACGACCGGCGGTCCGGAACCGCTGGAGGTGCAGCGCTCACCGATCGACTACCAGCATTATCTCGACAAGCAGTTGCAGCCGATTGCCGACGCCATCCTGCTGCCGTTGCACGACAGCTTCGCCGCGCTGACCACGGCGCAGCAGGCGCTGTTTTAGTGCCTGGGCGCGGACAGGCGCATCACCCATTTCGTGAAGAACAGCAGGAGCACCGTGCCTGCCAGGTCACCCAGCGCCATGACGACGAAGCTGTCCAGCAATTCGTCGCGTCCTTCATAGAGGGCGAACCAGATATGGTGCAGCAAAGGACTGGCCAGGGAATAAGCGACGGCACAGACCATCACCTGCCAGGCGGCCAGGTTGGCCAGCGAACCTTGCAAGTCGAGCCAGCGCCTGGCGCCCAGGTAGACCAGGTAAGGCGCGGCACTGGCCAGGATACCGCCGGCGAAAGCACGCACCGGCTCGTGCGGAAACAGGACGAGAAAACAGTAAAGCCAGGAAACCGCCAGCAGGCCGATCGCCCCCGCCTCAGCAAACAGCAGGGTAGCCAGCAGGCGCACGCCGGCGGGCAGGTAGATCCAGTTGACTCCTTCAGCGAATTCCAGCTGCTTGAACAGGAGTTCGTTAATCAGCAGGGCGGCGCCGAACATGATCATCGTCGCAAGGATCATGAAGAGGTTTTGCCGGACACTAGTCATGCCAGTTGTTTTGTCGTGGACGATTCTCCAGATCTTATCATCAGCTTCCAGCGAGCGGTGTGCCGAATACACCGACCGCAAGCTCCATCCACACCGCCAGCAGGCCGATGCCAAGTACGATGGCCAGCACGGCTTTTTGCAGCGCGCTGTTCATGCGGCTTGCCAGAAGCACGTAAGTGCCCCCGACACCGGCAAGCAGCGTTCCTGCAGCAATGAAATCGAGCGGCTCCCACCGCACCTCGTCGGTGAACTGCATTGCAATGAAAGGAATGAGCAGTATCGTCGCGGCGCCCAGGGCGGCGCATACCAGTTGCCTGGGAATTGCCATGGTCTTCTCCTGTTGGAACGGAGACGCCACTTTATTCTGCCATTGTGAAGGCTTGATGCCTTCAATATGAACTCTTGGGGCGATGCGCCAGGGCGCAGGAAGCAACTCCACTCACCAGAAGTGCCATTGCCACAGCCTCCACGATGGTCGGCCAGCGCGCTTCCCACAAAAAACCGTAGAGGGCGGCAAACAGGGTTTCGAATACGATCATCTGGCCCGTCAGCGTCAGCGGCAGGGCACGGCTGGCGTAGTTCCAGAAGCCGTTGCCAATGATCGAGCAGAGGAGGGCGACGCTGGTGACCACCGCCGCGAAGTACAGCCAATCGGCTGTGCTGTGCTGCGGCGCCCCGTGGGACAGGGCCGGCACTGCAAGCAGCAAGGCTTCCGCGCCGGTGACTAAGCCGGTAAGCATGCTCCATTCGTGCGGTGTGATGGACTTGAGGCGGGCCAGCCACCGGCTGTTGCCGACAGCGTAGGCGGTCCATGAGGCGAGGGCGCCGCTCGCATACAGCAAGCCCGCCAGCGAACCGGACTGGAGGTGCTGCCAGCTGATGCAAAACAGGCCAGCGGTGCTGAGGACTATCGAGGGCAGCAGCTTGCGTAATGGGACGGCGCCTTCATCGCGGCTGCCGGCCAGGGTGATCACGACCGGCAGCAGTCCGATCACGATCGAAGCCATGGCAATGCCGCCAGTCTGCACCGCTTTCGCCAGGAAAAAGTAGTAGATGAGATTGCCTGCAAGACTGAGCCAGGCCAGGGCCCTCCATTCGCGCCAGCCCAGCCTTTGGAACAGGCGGTGCCAGGAGCGCGTTACCAGCAGCGCTGCAATCAGCCCGTAGGCCACGTAGCGTCCAGCCGAGAGCTGGATCGGCGTAAAGCCGCGCGTCAGCTCCGGTGCCAGGAATACCAATCCCCAGAAAGCGCCGGCGACGATGCCGGCGATAATGCCAAGTGAAATACTCAACGTCCATCTCCCAAATAGGGACATGGTGGACGCCGGGCGCCGAAAGATCTTGGCGTGGCCTACTGCATTTTTGTCGCAGCCTCCTGTTGCCGGCGACGATAGGCCGCCGGCGTGGTGTCGAGCTGGACCCGCATGGCACGCGTGAGGGCACTCTGGTCGCCAAAACCGCAGTTCAGCGCAATACCGGCAATCGGCTGCCTGGTATGGCGCAGCAGCTCGCAGGCACGATTGAGGCGCCTCGAAAGGAGCCATGCGCGTGGGCTGGTGCACAGCTCGTCCTGGAACAAGGCATGCAGGCGGCTCACGCTCATGCGCGCAAATTGCGCCATCGACTCTGTCGTCCAGGGCAATGCAAGATGGGCTTCGGCATGTGCCAGCAGGGCGGCCAGCCGCGATTGCAGACGTGGCGGCTCCAGTGTGAGCGTATCAAGCAGCAGCGGAACCCAGCCCTGGAGCAGCAAGCCCGCTGCGGCGCGCCCGGCGATTGAAAGCTGCATGAACTCGACCAACTTGCGCGCAGCGGGACTGATGTCGGCAAACGGACGCTGTGCAATGCGCTGCCAGGCCGGGTGGACTATCGCTGCCTGGTCGACGTCGACGATCAGCGACCGGTTTTCAACAGCGCTTTGCTGCGAATGCCATGCGCCGGCTACGACGACTGCGCCTTTCAAGGGATTCAACCGGTCCCCCTTGCCCTCGATTTCGAGCTCCACCACGCCAGTTAGCGGAAGCACAAGCTGGGCGAACGCATGCCGGTCCGCCGTCCACTGCTTGCCGTAGCTGCGGATATCGATATCGGCCAAAGACGGATGGATGATAGGCACTGCAACACCTGAAATGCTGGATGGACGCTGCCAGTTTACTAAAGTTCACTAAAGTGTGGCCGAAATTTGCCGGCCCTGTTGAACAGGCCTGGTCTCCTTGCTATAACTTTGGACGGCACCAGGAGGACATTCTATGAAGGTATTGGCAATTGCATGCGGGTTGATGCTGGCTGGCGCAATCCCTGCCGCAGCAGGGGATTCTGCGCCGCTCGCGTATGAATGCTTGCGGGCCGCGGGACCGATCCATGTCGACGGAAAGCTGGAGGACCCGGCGTGGCAGAAAGCGCCGTGGACTTCCGACTTCGTCGACATTGAAGGCGGCGGCAAGCCGCGGCCGAAATTGCGCACGCGCGTAAAAATGCTGTGGGACGACCGGTACCTCTACATTGCCGCCGAACTCGAAGAACCGGAGGTGAAGGCCACGCTGACCCAGCGCGATTCCGTCATCTTCAAGGACAACGACTTCGAGGTCTTCATCAAACCCCTGCCTGATACCAAAAGCTATTACGAGTTCGAGATCAACGCCTTCAATACCGGCTGGGACCTGTTCCTGCCCAAGCCGTACAACGAAGACGGCCAGCCGGACAACAGTTGGGACATCGAAGGCCTGAAGACCGCCATCGGCGTGCAGGGCACCCTGAACCAGGCGAACGACAAGGACCGCGGCTGGACGGTTGAAATCGCCTATCCCCTGGCCGCATTCGCCTCGCGCCAGCCCGTGCCGCATCCACGGCACGGCACCACCTGGCGCATCAACTTCAGCCGCGTGCAATGGACTGCCGGCCAGCCGAAGGAAGACAACTGGGTATGGTCGCCGCAAGGAGTGATCGACATGCACGTCCCAGGCCGCTGGGGCTACCTGCGCTTTTCCGGGAATACTTCCACACTAAACAAATAGCGGCACGCCTCACTCCAGGGCGGAAAGCCACTGTCGCAATTCCGCAGCACTCTTGTTTACTAATCAAAACTAAACTTCATTGAAACTTTGAAAGTTTGTTGAAGTGCCATAGGCTCCTTTGTAAGAATTCTCCTGAGTGGACGCGATCCCGTCGATGTGCGAACGGCATCAGCATCGTTTAGTAAATCGATGATCCGAGGCTTGCTACCGCGATATAGAGCCCGCAACAGGGCATAACCAGGAGACACGCATGACGTTCAGAACCCATCTCGCTTCACGGCAGCGCGGCTGCCGCGCCACGCCCATCGCCATGGCGGTGAGCGTGGCACTGCTTTCCCTTGCAAGCGCCCAGGCGCAAACCGCGTCCACTGACCCGAATACCGTGGTCGTCACCGGTTACCGCTATGCGATCGAGAAGAGCCTCGACCAGAAGCGCGATGCCAATTCGATCGTCGAAGTGATCACCGCCGAGGACATCGGCAAATTCCCGGACAAGAACGTGGCAGATGCGCTGCAGCGCGTGCCGGGCGTGGTGGTGACGCGCAGCGGCGGAGAGGGAAAGAACGTCAGCGTGCGCGGCCTCTCGTCGGAACTGACCCTGACCCAGTTGAACGGCAACTATATTGCCACCGCCGAATCCAATGGCGATCCATCGCGTTCGTTCAACTACACGCTGCTGCCGTCGAACATGCTGTCCAGCGCAGAGCTGTTCAAAACCCCGGAAGCGCGCATCGATGAAGGCGGCGTGGGCGGCACCGTAATCCTGCACACCCGCCGTCCGCTGGAAGTGAAGTCCGGCTCCGGCTTCGTATCCGCCGAGGGCACCTGGGCCGATACCACCAAGAAGACCGACGGCCAGTTCTCCGGCCAGTACGCCTGGCATGATGAAGACAAGCGCTTCGGCATCCTGGTCGGCCTGACCCGGCAAAAGCGCACCACCCGGACCATGGGCGCCAGCACCGAGAACTGGCAGTGGTATGGCGACGATTACGACGCCCATCCGGCCACCGATGTCAATGGCAAGCCTTCGGACCTGAGCTCCTATTGGTGGGGGCAGTCGGGTTTCTACGACCAGAATGGCAAGTACTACACCAACTTCATGATGCCCACCTCGGTCAACCTGAACGTGAAGAGCGAAGAGCGGGAACGCGAGGGCGGCCAGATGACCGTGCAGTTCAAGCCGGTGCGCAACCTGACCCTGACGGCCAATTACTTCCGCTTCAACCTGTCGCAGAACTCGCAGACCAATATCCTCAAGGTCCCCGAGTGGAGCCTGGCCCGCTACAATGGCGACGGCAACTGGCCGGGCGGCCGCATGCTTGATGGCCTGGTCTTTGACCGCAGCGGAACCCTGGTCACCGGCGCACAGTACAGCGTCCATGCCGGCAAGGCTTACTACTGCAGCGAAGCACAAGCCGCTGCGGCCGGCCAGCAGCCAGGCGGCTGGGGCCCGGACGATTGCACCATTCCGACGCCGCAGATCACCGGCAGCTACAACCACGAAAAGTCGCTGTCGCAGACTGCCGACTTCGAGGCCGAATGGCGGGGCAAGTCGCTGGATGGTATTTTCAAGTTCGGACGTACCTGGGCCAGCGGCGGGCCGCAAATGCAGATGACGATGCCGATCAAGCCTCGCGTCCAGAATGCAGACGGCAGCTGGACTCTCGGCAATTACGCCAGCTCCTGGAACACGGTTGGTACCCCGGCCATGGCGTTCTCGCCGGAACTGATGGCAAACCTGGCGAAGGGAATTGGCGAGATCGACCTCGGTTCCACTTCGTCTTCCTGGACCAGGAACAGCACCCGGCAGAAATACGCCCAGGCCGACCTGACCTGGCGCACCGACAGCACCTGGCTCGATTCGCTGCAGTTCGGCGCCAAGTACCGCAAGGGCGGCACCCACCGCGCCACGGGCAACAACTACTGGGTATGCCAGGGGACCGATCCCACCGACTATGACAATCGCTACCAGGCGGGATGCGACTCGACTGCCAACAAGTTCCAGCCGCAGTTCCTGTACGGCGGATCGCTTGGCAACCTGGCAGGCGGCATCAATGCCAGTGCCTTCCCTGCAATTAACTACCCTGCCTATATCTCCTTCCTGAACCAGAACTATGGCCAGATGCAGACGCGTAACGAAGACAACTTCGTCTACCACGTCGACGAGAAGATCTCCTCGGCCTACCTGCAGGCCAACGTGAAGACCGAACGCCTGCGCGGCAACGTCGGCGTGCGCTTCGTGCGTACCAGGCAGCACGCCGATTCGACCGACCAGGTGGAAAGCTACAACGACTACTTCTTCAACGGTGCCAACGGCAGCCCGGCACCTTGCCAGGCTGGCGGCTTACCGGCTGCGGGCGCGCCTGCCGGTTCCGGCTGCACCAGCGGCTTCACCCGGCTGCCGGACAGCATCGCACGAGATTCCTCGTTTGTGGTCAGCTCGCTCGATCGCACCTATAACGACGTGCTGCCCAGCTTCAACCTGGCGTATGACCTGACCAAGGACCTGCTGCTGCGCGCGGCCGCATCCAAGGTGATCTCGCGTCCAAGCTATAACGACATCGCCTTCCCCGGCGGCCTGCAGTACTACAGCCAGGAGTACGTCAACGACCGTCGCCTGATCGGTGGCGGCGACCAGCAGGGGTGGTTCGGTGCCGGCAGCAACAAGCAGCTCGAACCGTACAAGGCCAGGCAGGCCGACCTGGGCCTGGAGTGGTACTTCCGCCGCGGTTCCGTGCTTGGCGTCAACTTGTTCCGCAAGAACGTCAGCAACTTCGCGGTGCCCGTGGTGCGCGACGTGACCATGAACGTGGGCGGCCAGAACGTGACTGTGCAGCGTTATTCGACCAGCGCCGGCGGCCGTGACGGCGTGTCGAAAGGCGTTGAACTGTACGCGCAGCATACGCTGGACATGGGTCTTGGCTTCCAGTTCAACTACACGTACAACAAGACCAACCAGGCCGACATCACGATGGCAGATGGCACCAAGATTGGCGAATCCCCGCTGGTCGGCAGCGCCAGGAACCAGATGAACCTGACGGTGTTCTATGAAACCGACAAGTTCCTGGCCCGTGCTTCGTACAACCGTCGCGGTGAAGTGGTGAATGGCCTGGTCAACGGCTTGAACGTGTATGACGAACCTTATTACCAGGTTGACCTGAACGTGGCCTACAACATCACCAAGGAGCTGAGCCTGACCGCCTCGGTGCTGAACCTGACCAAGGAGGAAACGCGCTCCCACCTGGGTAACGACACCGAGGACCGCTTCTACGCCAACGGTTTTGCCGGCCGCGTTGCCTACTTTGGCCTGAACTACAAGTTCTGATGCTTCCCTCCTTCCTCCCCACGCCTTGCGGCTGGGGAGGTTTTTTCCTGTTTTGGGTGCCGCAATGAACCTGGACAACCGAATCAGCAAGATCACAATCGTGGGTGGCGGGAGCGCGGGCTGGATGGCCGCAGCTGCCCTGGCCACCTATCTTGGCAAGGGCGCTTCGGTGCGCCTGGTCGAATCCGAGGAAATTGGCATCGTCGGCGTGGGCGAAGCCAGCGTTCCGCATATCAGGCTGTTCAACGGGCAGATGCTCGGCATCGACGAGGCCGAGTTCATGAAGCGCACGCAGGGCACGATTAAGCTCGGCATTGAGTTCAGGGACTGGAGCCGGGTCGGCGACAGTTATTTCCACGGCTTCGGCACCATCGGCCGCTCTGTCGGGCCGCTGCCTTTTCACCAGTTCTGGCTGAAGCTATATCAATCCGGACGTGCGGCACCGATCGGCGAATACTCGCCGCAGACGGTGATGGCACCCCAGGGCAAGTTTGCGCCGCGAGACCGTAACGCACAACCAGGATCGCCGTTGGCCGACATCGCCTACGCCTATCATTTCGACGCCGCCCTGTACGCGCGCTTCCTGCGCGAGCTGGGCGAACAGCGCGGGGTGCGGCGCATTGAAGGCAGGATCGTTGGCGTGAACCAGCGTGCCGGCGATGGCTTTATCGAATCGGTGACGCTGGAAAGCGGCGCGGTGGTCGACGGCGAGCTGTTCATCGATTGTTCGGGCTTTCGGGGACTGTTGATCGAGCAAACGCTGAAAACAGGCTACGTCGACTGGACGCACTGGCTGCCGTGCGACCGCGCCATGGCGGTGCCATGCGAAAGCGTGGCACCGCTTACTCCTTACACACGCTCCAGCGCGCGCCCTGCAGGCTGGCAGTGGCGTATTCCGCTGCAGCATCGGACCGGCAACGGCTATGTATACTCGAGCCGGCATATCGGCGACGACGAAGCCGCGGCGACCTTGCTGGCGAACCTGGACGGCAAGGCACTGGCCGAACCGCGTGCGCTGCGCTTCACGACCGGCATGCGCAAGAAATTCTGGAACAAGAACGTGGTGGCGCTGGGGTTGGCCAGCGGCTTTCTTGAACCCCTGGAGTCGACCAGCATCTACCTGGCGCAATCGGGTATTACCCGTTTGCTGGGCCTTTTCCCCAAGCGCGACTTCAACCCGCTGCTTGCCGAGCGCTTCAACCGCGAGTCAGCATTTGAGTATGAGAGGGTGCGGGACTTCCTGATCCTGCACTACAACGCCACGGAACGCAACGACTCGCTGTTCTGGAATGACTGCCGCACGATGTCCATCCCGGACAGCCTGCGCGAGGCTATCGAATTGTTCCGCTACGATGGCCGCTATTTCCGCAATGGAGAGGACTTCTTTGCGCTGCCTAGCTGGGTGCAGGTGATGCTGGGCCAGCGCATCATGCCGCAAAGCTACCATCCGATCGTCGACGATATGCCAGAGGAAAAGCTGGCCGACGTGGTCGAAAGCATGCGGGCGATGCTGGCAAACGCAGTCGCCGCGATGCCGACGCACCAGGAATGGATTGAGCGCCACTGGAAGGCGGATGCGCCATGAGCACACACCTGTACTGGCGCTCCTTGCTCGCGCTGCTCCTCGGTCTGTGCCTGACGGTGGTCGCCGCAGTAGCGACAGCGGCGGGCACGCCGACGCCCACCGCCATCGACAAAGGCTGGACGTTCCGCCTCCTGCCGGGCAATGCGCAATTTGCCGACCATCCGGAAGCGTCGTCCTGGCTCGCAGCGAAGGTGCCCGGCACCGTGCATACCGACTTGTATGCGAACAAGCTGATTCCCGACCCTTACGTCGGCGCGCCGGAAGCCGGCCTGCAATGGATCGGCCTCGCGGACTGGGAATACCGTACGCACTTTGACGCGCCGCGACAGGCGGAACGCAGTGACCTGGTATTCGAAGGCCTTGATACCTTCGCCGAGGTCTGGCTGAATGGCGACAAGCTGCTCGACGCCGACAATGCCTTCCGCACATGGCGAATTCCGGTGCAAGGCAGGCTGCGCGCGAAGGGCAACGAACTGCGCATCGTCTTGCGTTCGCCGATCACCAGGCTGCTGCCTGCCGTGCAGGCCATGCCGCACAGGCTGGCCGGCAACTACCCCTCTCCCTACGGCGACGAACCGCCCGAGGCAATGACCGCCAACTTCGCGCGCAAGCCGGGCTATCACTATGGCTGGGATTGGGGACCGCGCTACGTTACCGCCGGCATCTGGAAACAGGTCGTGCTGGAAAGCTGGGATGCGGTGCGAATCGACAACCTGCACCTGCGGCAGGATCACGTCGATGCTGCGCGCGCCGACCTCGCTGCCGTCGTATCGGTCGATGCGGTACGCGGCGGCGCTTTCGAGCTGCGCCTGTGGCAGACAGCGCCGGGCGGCAAGCGTTCACTGGCAGCGCTGCGGCGCATTGAACTGGGCGCAGGGGTTCAGCGCATCGAACTTCCCGTTCGCATCGAGCGCCCGCAACGATGGTTCCCAAACGGCTATGGCGCGCAGCCGCTATACCGCTTTGAGCTGGAGATCGCCGATGGCAAGGAGCTTATGGCCAGGGCCAGCGCCCGTACCGGCTTGCGCAGTATCGCCTTGCGCCGCGAGCCGGACGCGAAGGGCCGGAGCTTCCGGTTTGAGGTCAACGGCATTGCCGTATTCGCCAAGGGAGCAAATACCATCCCTTTCGACATGTTCCAGCCGCGTGTGAGCAAAGCGCAGTTGCGCCGTGTACTGAAATCGGCCCGCGACGCAAATATGAACCTGCTGCGCAGCTGGGGCGGCGGCTATTACGAAAGCGGCGACTTTTTCGACCTCGCCGACGAACTTGGCCTGCTTGTGTGGCAAGACTTCATGTTCGGCGGCGGCATGCAGCCGGCTTACGATGACGCCTTCCGCGCCAATGTGATAGCAGAGGCGCGCGACAATGTGCGTCGCCTGCGCAATCATCCGAGCCTTGTCCTGTGGTGTGGCAATAACGAGGAAGAAATCGCATGGAAGTACTGGGGGCCGGGCAAGGCAATGATGAAGGCCGATCCGGGCTTCGCCGCCAAGGTCTGGAACGGCTACGTTCAGCTTTTCGGCACCGACTTGCGCAAGGTCGTTGCGGAAGAAGGAGGCGGAATCGCCTACTGGGCCAGTTCGCCCGGAGACGACCTGGCGGAAGCGGCCAATACGCCTGCCAGCGGCGACATGCATTACTGGGAAGTGTGGGGCAACCCGGCGCATCCGCCATCGAAATACCTTGAGATCACGCCACGCTTCATGTCCGAGTACGGCCTGCAGGCGTGGCCGGTGCAGCGAACGATCGATGCTTTCGCCAGGCGCGCCGAGCAGGGTATTGCCACGCCCGTCATTGAGGCCCACCAGAAATTCATGGCAGGCAAGGGCAATGAGCGCCTGATGAAGTATGTGGCTGACGAGTTCGGCCAACCGAAAGACTTTGCCGCTTTCGTTTATCTTGGGCAGGTGGCGCAGGCGGAAGGCATCGAGCTGGCGGCGCTGCACCACCGGTCCAGCCGGCCTTACACCATGGGCTCGTTGTATTGGCAGCTTAACGATGTGTGGCCTGGTGCATCGTGGTCGAGCATGGACTGGTTCGGGCGCTGGAAAGCATTGCAGTTCCATGCACGCCGCTTCTATGCGCCGGTAGCCGTGGCTGCCCTGCGGGACGCCGAGGGCAGGACTTCACTCAGCCTGCTGAACGACCGCACGCACGCCGTGCGCGCCGAGTTGCGGATGCGGCTCATGACCCTCGACGGCAAGCTGTTGCGCGACGAGCGTAAGCCGGTCGAACTTGCGCCGCTGTCGGCGGCGAAGCTTGCCAGCTACCCCGACAAGGAGTTGCTGGGCAACGCCGACCCGGCCTCGACGGTTGCCGTATTCGACTTGCTGGCGGAAGGTGAACCTGCCTCGCGCCGCGTGGTGTACTTCAAAGCCGCCAAGGATATGCGCTGGCCCGATCCGGGCTTGCGCGCGGAGCTGCGCCGCGATGGAGCCGGTTTTTCGCTCGGGTTGCGGGCGGCCAGATTCGCGCGCGCCACATGGATCGATTTCGGCGAGGTGGACGCCGATATCAGCGATAACGCAATGACGCTGCTGCCAGGCGAAGGCGTGACCTTGCATGTTGCAACCAGGGCCAGTCTGGCAACGCTGCGCAAATCGCTGCGCTTGCGCTCCCTGGCAGGCGAGGTTGGTGTTTACTAAAACAAGCTAAAAGAAGCTGGTTTTTACTGCTTTTGTTGACGCCTGCAAAATGCGGCTGATATAAAACTTACCTATGTATAGACGCAATAAAGGGCAGCAGCCATGCGTCTGGAAACGCTCGGAAGAAGCGTTTATTAAACTGAACATTGGAGACTCTTCATGCACTTGATTTCTCGCCCGGGGGTGCAGCCGTGAGCCAGGTTACCTTGCGCGACATCGCAGAAGCCACCGGGCTGTCGATCGGCACTGTCTCGCGCGCGCTGAAGAACCAGGCCGGCATGACTGAGGTCACCCGCAACCAGGTGCGCCAGGCCGCCGAGAAAATGGGCTACGACTTCGGGCAGCTCAAGAAAGGGCGCATCCGCCGTATCGCCTTCCTGCTGCATAGCCAGCACAATACGCTGGCATCGAGCCAGTTCTATTCCCCGGTGCTGCACGGCGCCGAAGCGGCCTGCCGCCGCGAAGGCATTGCGCTGTCCTTCATCGCGGTGGGGCCGGCCGAACCGGTACAGGGCCTGATCCGCGTGCACCAGCCCGACGCCATCCTGTGCGCCGGCTTCTTCGAGCCCGAAGTCCTGGCAGCCTTGCAGCAGTCCGGCAAGCCTATCGTGCTGGTGGACATGCACCGCCGCGGTTTCACCTCGGTCAATCCGGACAATGTGCGCGGCGGCTACCTGGCCACCCAGCACCTGCTGCGCTGCGGCCGCAAACGCATCGCAATGATGTCCGGCTCCCTGGCCCACTACAGTATCCAGCAGCGCAACCGTGGCTTCCGCCAGGCGCTGTTCGATGCCAGGGTGTTTGCCGACCCGGACCTGGAAGTCATCGTGCCCACCATGGGCGAGGGCGACGAAGCCGTGGTGGAGGCCATGCGCAGCCTTCTCAGTCTTCCGAAGCGGCCCGACGCCCTGTTCTGCTACAACGACAGCACGGCGCTGATCGCCATGAAGCATTGCCTGAACGAGGGCATGAAGATCCCGCATGACATCGCCATTGTCGGCTTCGACGATATCAGCAGCGCCGCCGCCGCCATTCCCCCGCTCAGCACCATCCATGTCGACAAGGAAGACCTGGGACGGGCGGGTATCGAACTGTTATTGCAGAAACCCGAAGAAGACCCCTCCCAGATAACCATGCCAGTCGAACTGATCGTGCGCGAAAGCAGTTGCGACGACTAGCGTACAACCCAGGCCTAACATGACGATTCTCCCGAATTTCCGCAACCCGGATGTCTTGCTCGACCACGCGCGCCACACGATGCGCTTCTACCATCCGCGGGCGATCGACCCCGCCGGCGGCCTCTATCACTATTTCAAGGACGATGGGACCGTTTACGACGACAGGCACCGGCACCTGGTCAGCAGCACGCGTTTCGTCTTTACTTATTCCATGGCTTATCGCCATTTCCGCGATCCGGCCTATCTGGAAGGCGCACGCCATGCGCTGCGCTTCCTGCGCGAAGTGCACCGCGATCCGGCTGGCAGCGGCTACGCATGGATGCTGGATGGCCGCGAGGTGGAAGATGGCACCCAGCACGCCTATGGCCAGGCCTTCGTGCTGCTCGCTTATTCGCACGCCACGATGGCGGGACTGGAAGAGGCACGCGGCTGGATCGGTGAAACGTTCGACTTGATGGAAGAGCGCTTCTGGGACGAACAGGCCGGCTTGTACGCCGACGAAGCGACCCGCGACTGGAGCGTGCTTTCAAGCTACCGCGGCCAGAACGCCAATATGCACGCCTGCGAGGCGCTGCTGGCGGCGCACCAGGCCACCGGCGAAATGCGTTACCTGGATCGTGCTTACACCGTCGCCTTCAATATCACCCAGCGCCAGGCCGCACGATGCGGGGGCTTGATCTGGGAACACTACGATCCGGACTGGCAACCCGACTGGCGCTTCAATATCGATGATCCGGAAAACCTGTTCCGTCCATGGGGCTACCAGCCGGGCCATTTCACCGAATGGGCCAAGCTTCTACTGCAACTGGAAGCGCGCGGCAGTGTGCTGAACAAGAATCTTGGCTGGCTGCTGCCGACTGCGCAACGCCTGTTCCATGCCGCAGTGGGCAAGGGCTGGGATGCCGAGCATGGTGGCCTGTGCTATTCCCTGGCACCCGACCTGACCGTGTGCGACCCGCACAAGTATTTCTGGGTGCAGGCCGAGAGCACGGCGGCAGCTGCCATGCTGGCCAGGCGCACTGGCAACGCCGAATATTGGGACTGGTACCAGCGCCTGTGGGCGTACAGCTGGACCCATTTCGTCGACCACGAGCACGGTGCCTGGTACCGCATCCTGTCCGGCGACAACCGCAAGCTGAGCGACGAAAAAAGCCCGGCCGGCAAGGTGGACTATCACACCATGGGCGCCTGCTACGACATCGTGGCGGCATTGGGAGCGGCTGATCATGCGTGACGCACCATTGATGCTGTGCGCCGGCGAGGCGCTTACCGACATGATCCACCAGGGCGACGAGCGCTGGGTGAGCCGCGTCGGCGGCTCGGTCTGGAACGTGGCGCGCGCGCTGGCCGTGCTGGGCGAGCGCACCGCCTTTGCCGGCGCCATCAGCCGCGATCGGTTTGGCGATGCCCTGTGGGCCGCCAGCGAAGCCGTGGGCCTGGACTTGCGGCTGTTGCAGCGCGTTGAACGCTCGCCCCTCCTGGCCATCGTGGAACAGGGCGAACCGCCACGCTATTTCTTCATCGGCGACGATAGCGCGGACCTGCACTTCGATCCGGAAGCGTTGCCGGAATTCTGGTCGCGCGACTTGCGCTGGGCGCATTTCGGCGGCATCAGCCTGGCGCGCGAGCCGCTGGCATCGAACCTGGTGGCGTTGGCTGAGAAACTGAAGGAGCAGGGCGTGGCCATCAGCTACGATCCGAACTACCGCAACCTGATGGACGAGCGCTATGTGCCAACCCTGCGCAGCATGACGGAGCTGGCCGACGTGATCAAGGTTTCCGACGACGATTTGCGCGGCCTGTTCCCCGGCGTCCCACTGGAGGCAGCGCTGCAGCAGTTGCGCGCAGCCGCGCCTTATGCCCACTGCCTGCTGACGCGCGGTGGCCAGGGCGCGAGCCTGTTCCATAGCGAACAGCGGGTCGACGCGCGCGCGCCGGCGGTCCCGGTGGTCGACACGGTCGGAGCCGGGGATGCCAGTGTGGCCGGCTTGCTGCACAGCCTCGCACGCCACCCGGACCGTTCCCTGCAATCGCACCTGCACGCCGCGCTGGCTGCCGGTTCCGCCGCCTGCCTGCAGTCCGGTGCGACCCCGCCGCCGCCTGCGGACATGAACCGGTTATTCGAATTGCTCGAAGGAGGGGGATCTTAATGAATGCAATCCGCTTTACCCTTTGCACCGTCCTGTTGGCGGCCTTTGCATTGCCCCTGGCCGCGGCGCCGGCCGGCATGCCGGTCAACACCTTCATCGGCACCCAGGACGAAGGCAACACCTTCCCCGGCGCCTCGGCGCCCTTCGGCATGATCCAGGTCAGCCCGACCGGGGAGCATTACGCCGGCTGGCAGTATAGCGATGCGAAGATTCGCGGCTTCGGCCATTCCTTCCTTTCCGGCGCCGGATGCTGGGAGCAGGGCGGCCAGCTTTCGGTACTGCCGGTTACCGGCAGCATCGGACCGGGCGGCGATTTCGATACCGGGAAGGCGGAAAGCTTCAACTACAAGCGCTACGCAGCCAACTACAGCCACGATGGTGAAGTTGGCCAGGCCGGCTACTACAAGGTGCAGCTCACCAGCTATGGCGGCATTACTGCCGAAGCGACTGCGCTGACCCGCGCCGCCGCCGAACGCTACACTTTCGCGCCGGGCACCGCCAGCGGCCACGTCCTGCTCAACCTGGGCCAGGCCAACGAACGCCACTCCGTGGTCGGCAGCGAGGTGCGCGTGCTCGATGAGCGCAGCGTTGAAGGCAAGATCGTGACCAAGAGCTTCTGTGGCGGCGCCCAGTACACGACCTGGTTCCGCATGGTGTTCGACCAGCCATTCGTCGCCAGCGGCATCTGGGATGACCGGGGCGGCTGGCCTGGCATGAAAGGCCCGAGCCAGCAAGGCGACAGCCGTCCGCATGGTGTCTGGCTGACCTTTGATCTCAAGAACGGCAAGGCGGTTACAGCGGTCAGCGCGATCTCCCACGTCGACGCGGAAGGCGCTCGCATCAACCTGAAGGCGGAAGGCATGGCCGGCGGCAAGCCGCTCGCTTTTGACGCAATGCGCGAAAAAGCGCAGGCAGTGTGGCAGAAGGAACTGGGCAGCGTGCGTATCGAAGGCGGCAGCAACGATGACCGCACCGTTTTCTACACGGCCCTGTACCACGCGCTGCTGCAGCCGCTGACTGGCAGCGATGCCGATGGCCGCTACCGGGGCTATGACGGCGCGCTGCACACCGCCCGGGACTGGACCTATTATGAGTTCTTCTCGCTGTGGGATACCTACCGCGCCCAGAACCAGTTGCTAGCCTTGCTGCGGCCGCAGCGCTCGCGCGACATCGCCAACTCGGTACTGAAGATCCGCCAACAGGGCGGCTGGCTGCCACGCTGGGGCTACGCCAACTTCGACAGCAATGTGATGACCGGCGACCCGGTTACGCCATTCCTGGTCGACCTGTGGCGCTTCGGCGCGCTGAAAGGCCGCGAACGGGAGGCGTACGCCGCGCTGCGGGAAAACGCTTTCGGCGTTCCGCCGTCGCGCATCCGCGCCCAGGGCCGGGCCGGCAACCCGAGCTACCTGAGCCAGGGCTTTGTGCAATACGACCGCGGCTTTGTTGCCAAGGGCATGGACATCGACCCGCACCATGGCGCCTCGGCGACGCTGGAATATGCGCTGGCCGACAGTTCGCTGGCAATCATGGCCAAGGCGCTTGGCCAGGCAAGGGATGCGCAACTGCTCGAACAGCGCGCCCTTAACTGGCGCAAGGTATGGGACCCGGCTGTCGTCGATGTCCCGACCGGGCAACGCGGCTTCCCGCGTCCACGCGTGTTGGACGGCGGCTGGTTCGCCGATCTGAGCGGCAGCTACGACCCGCGTGCCGAGCGCGGCTTCCACGAAGGGACGGCCTGGCAGTACCAATGGCTGGTGCCGCAGGACGTTCCGGGCCTGGCTGCAGCGATGGGAGGGCAGGCCAAGGCACTGCAGCGCCTCGACCAGTTCTTCGATTACGAGGCCGTACTGGCCGACCCGTCGGCCGTGCGCAAGTCGTGGGTGGTCGGCGCCTACAGCTACTACAGCCAGTTCCGCTACAACCCGAACAACGAGCCGGACCTGCATGTGCCGTGGATGTACACCCTGATGGGCCAACCATGGAAAACCACCACCGTCCTGCGCGCAGCGGAAACCCTGTTCGGAAACGGCCCAGGCGGGGTGACCGGCAACGACGACCTGGGCACGATGTCCGCCTGGTACCTGTTCAGCGCATTGGGCCTGTATCCCGATGCACCGGGCAGCGGCCGCTTCCTGCTGCACGCGCCACGTTTCGCGCGCGCCGAGATCGATCTGCCGCAAGGCCGCATCCTGCGCATCGAGGCGCCCGAGGCCAAACCGGGCGAGCGCCGCTTCGTGCAGTCGGTGCGGTGGGGCGGCCGCCCGCTGTCCCGCGTATGGCTGGACTGGGAACAGCTGCAGGGTGCTGGTACGCTGTCGTTCAAGCTTGTGCCGCAGCCCGATACGGCAGGATGGGGCACGCAGGGCCGCGATCTGCCGCGGCCACCGGCCGGCATGTGATCATAAAAACCAGAGGAGACAATCATGGCAACCATGGCACCCAACACCACGCCTGCCGCACCGCCCAAAGTGGCAGGCGGCGCACAGAACGGGACCAACACCGGCGCGCTGGTCATCGTCACGCTGCTGTTCTTCATGTGGGGTTTGATTACCTCGCTGAACGACGTGCTGATCCCGCACCTTAAGGCCATCTACACGCTTTCCTATTTCCAGGCGATGCTGGTGCAGCTTTGCTTCTTCGGCGCCTACTTCATCGTGTCGATGCCGGCGGGCGCCCTGATCCGCCGCATCGGCTACCAGAAGGGAGCGGTCGCCGGCCTGCTGATTGCGGCTGGCGGCTGCGTGCTGTTCTATCCTGCCTCGTTCGGCGGCTATGGCCTGTTCCTGCTGGCCTTTTTTGTGCTGGCATCGGGCATCACCGTGCTGCAGGTCGCTGCCAACCCTTACGTCACCGTGCTTGGGCCACCGCGCACGGCCTCGAGCCGCCTGAACCTGACGCAGGCGTTCAACTCCCTTGGTACCACGATCGGCCCGGCTGTTGGCGGCGTGCTGATACTGTCCACGGCGGGTGTCGCGGCAGGTGCGGCGGCCGATGCCGCCAGCGTGCGGGGACCTTACCTCGCCCTGGCCGGCGCACTGGTGCTGCTGGCAGTCCTGTTCCATGTCGCGAAGCTGCCGCAGATCGCCGAGAGCGAAGACTTGCCGCTGGCAGGCGAGGGCCATGGTTCGGCCTGGGCCCACCGCCACCTGCTGCTGGGAGCTGTCGGCATCTTCCTGTACGTGGGCGCCGAAGTCAGCATCGGCAGCTTCCTGATCAACTTCCTCGGCGAATCGCATATCGCCGGCCTGGCGCACGCCGACGCGGCACATTATGTCAGCATCTACTGGGGTGGCGCCATGATCGGTCGCTTCATCGGATTCGCCGTGATGCGCGTGGCCAGTCCGGGCAAGACACTTGCGGTCAACTCGCTGGTGGCAATCGGCCTGGTACTTGCGGCCACTTTCGGCAAGGGCAGCGTGGCAATGTGGGCTATCCTCGCGGTCGGCCTGTGCAATTCGATCATGTTCCCGACCATTTTCAGCATGGCGCTGCACGGCCTGGGCAAGTACACCGGCCAGGGCTCGGGCATCCTGTGCATGGCCATCGTCGGAGGCGCGCTGGTGCCTTTCGCACAAGGTGCGCTGGCCGATGCGTTCGGCGTGCAGGCATCGTTCATGCTGCCCGCCGCCTGCTACGCCTTCATCCTGTACTTCGGCGCGAAGTATGCCTCCATGTATGCGGCCCGGTAAAGCGGTAGCCATTGTCGCCCTGTGTGCGGCAAGTGCGCCGCACGCGGAGACGGTTGACCGCATGGTGCTCTCGCGCGGCGACGCGGTACTTGAGGTAAGCGCGCCGGCCAGGGGTGTCGTGCGCATCCGTATGGGCCGCGGGAAGGTGCCGGAAGATGCATCATGGGCAGTGCCTGCTGCTAGGCGCGGCGCCCGCCTGCCGCTGGAAGTCACGCGTAAAGGCGGCATCGTGCACCTGGGCGCAGCGGACATTGGCGCACGCATCGACCTGCGCACCTTGCGCACAGACGTCACGGATGGCAGCGGCAAGCTGCTGCTGGCCGACCTTGCCGGCCGGTCCGCGCTTTCGTCCGGGGGCGGCTTTCGCATGCGCGGGCACATAAGCGGCGGCGGCCACGTTTTCGGACTGGGCGACAAGACCGGAACCTTCGACCGCAATGGCGGCGCCTACACCATGTGGAACTCGGATACTTACAAGTTCACACCGTCGACCGATCCGCTCTACAAGACGATTCCCTTCTTCATGACGGTCAACGACCGTGGCCAGGCCTTCGGCCTGTTCCTGGACAATACCTGGCGTACTACTTTCGATTTCGGTAAGACGGAACGCGATGTGCTGTCGATCAGCGGCGAGGGCGGTCCGGTCGACTACTACGTGATGGCCGGGCCGTCGCCGAAGGACGTGCTGCAGCAATACGCACGCCTGAGCGGAGCGGCGCCGCTGATGCCGCAATGGGCGCTGGGCTTCCAGCAATCGAAATGGAGTTACAAAAGCGACGCCGAGGTGCGTGCGATAGCCCAGCGCCTGCGCAGCGAACGCATGCCGTCCGATGTGATCTACATGGACATCGATTACCAGGACCGCTCGCGTCCCTTCACGGTCAACCGCGCAGCCTTTCCCGACTTGCGCAAGCTTGCCGCAGACCTGCGCGGGCAAGGTTTCCGACTGGTGCTGATTACCGACCCGCATATCGCCAACGCGCCTGGCCAGGGCTACGCCGCCTACGACAGCGGTGCGGCACAGGACCTGTTCCTGAAACTGCCGGGCGGCTCGTACTATTCGGGTGATGTGTGGCCCGGCGCGTCCGTATTCCCCGATTTCAGCCGGGTCCAGGCGCGCCGCTGGTGGGGCGACTTGTACGCCGGATTCGTGGGCGACGGCGTGGCCGGCTTCTGGAATGACATGAATGAGCCATCCATCTTCAACGTCCCAGGCAAAACCATGCCGCTCGACGTCGTGCACCGGATCGAGAGCGACGATTTCGCGCCGCGGAGCACCTCGCACGCGGAAATGCACAACGTCTATGGCCAGCTCAATTCGCGTGCCACATATGAAGGCCTGGCGCGGCTTCAGCCGGACGTGCGGCCCTTTGTACTGACCCGAGCCACCTACGCCGGAGGGCAGCGCTTTGCTGCGACATGGACCGGCGACAACGTATCGAGCTGGCAGCACCTCAAGATGGGCGTGCAGCAGTTGATCAACCTTGGTTTGAGCGGCTTCTCATATGCAGGCAATGATGTCGGCGGATACGCTGGCGAACATCCCTCGCCGGAATTGTTGACGCGCTGGTTCCAGTTCGGCGCCTTCATGCCGCTATTCCGCGCCCACGCGGAAACCGGCCGGCCCGACCAGGAACCCTGGGTTGGCGACGCTGCGCATGTGGAGATCCGCCGCCGTTTTATCGCCGAGCGCTATCGGCTGATGCCCTACTTGTATACCGCTGCGGAGCAGAACAGCCGCACCGGCATCCCGCTGCTGCGGCCAGTCTTCCTCAACTTCCCCTCGGTGCTGGCGAATGGCGACAGGCTTGGCGGCTCGGAAGACCAGTTCATGGTCGGGGGCGACTTGCTGGTGGCGCCATCGCCAACGCTCGAATCGCCGGGCGACTACAAGGTGGAGCTACCCGGGAAGGGATGGTATGACTACTGGACAGGCCGGCGGCTGGGCGGCAAGAGCCTGGAGCTCAAACCGGATATCGCACAGTTGCCGGTCTATGTGCGCCCCGGTGCGATCATCCCGAAACAGCCGCTGGTCCAAAGCACAGCCTTCACCCCTGAGGGCAGGCTGGAATTGCATGTCTATCCCGGCGCCGACTGCCGCGGCGAACTTTATGCAGACGATGGCGTCAGCCTGGCCTACCAGCACGGCAACATGCTGCGCCAGCGCATCCGCTGCGAAGAATCGCCGTCCGGCCTGAAGCTAGTGTTCGAACAGCGAGAGGGTAATTGGAAACCATGGTGGAACGGCCTGGCGCTCCACGTCCATGGCTGGACGGTTGAAGCGCCCCCGCAAGCCCGTTTCGCTGGCGCAGCACTTGCCGCATCGGTGGACCGGGCTCAAAGCGCAGCCGTTATCCTGATGCCGGACATCGCCAGCGGGGCAGTCGAGATCAACCGGATTACCGACTAGCGGGCAAGCCGGAAGCCAATGTAGTTGTGGCGCAGGTTACCGAACAAGGCATCATATCCGCGCGGATCCATTGCTTTGGCCACCGATTGCCATGAACCGCCTCGATAAATATAGGTCTTGCATTCCTGGCTGCCAGGTTCCCGGCTGGGGAAGCAGCTCGACACCCATTCCGCGACATTGCCTGACATGTCGTGGATGCCGAAGCGGTTCGGCTTAAAGGAAGCAACTGGCGCGGTTTGCCGGTTGTCCCATTTGCTTCCGCAGCCACCGCAGTTGGCGTTGTTCTTGCCAAGTTTTTCTCCCCACGGATATCCGGTGGCGGCGCCTGCCAGTGCGGCGTGTTCCCATTCCGCCGAGGTGGGCAGCCGATAGCGCTGGCCGGTTTTCGCATTCAGCCACTTCAGGTAGCCCTGCACGTCATCCCAACTGACATTGATGACGGGACGCTTGCCGCGCCCCCAACCCTGGTCGGCCGGGTACTGGCAGGGCGCATCCTGCACACAGGGCGCTACTACTGGCCGGTTCTCGTAGGCCCAGTCGGACACCGGGGAGGTGCAGGCATTATCCTTGACACAGGCGTCCCATTCGGCAAACGTCACTTCGGTCGCGCCGATTTCAAAAGCATTGACCTCGACGAGCTGCCTGACGTAATCGGGTTCAGGGCAGATCTGCTTACCATCTGGACAAGCACCAGTCTCGATTCTGCCCGCCGGGACTTTTACCAGTGCCGGACTAATGACCTCAACAGCCATCGCGTCGTGCGCCAACAAGCCGGCCAAGGCCAGCATCAGTGGAAATTTCATTGGGGTCCTTGAATGAAAACAGCGGGCCAAAACCCGCTGTTAAGAATCTGGTCGGGGTGAGAGGATTCGAACCTCCGGCCTCTACGTCCCGAACGTAGCGCTCTACCGGGCTAAGCTACACCCCGACTGGTGTAGGTTAATTCTACACATAATTTTGTGGATTTATCAACACCTTTGCAGATGATATAGTGCGGCTTTGAATTGACTTCGTTTGCACCATGGGAATCACCATCTATCACAACAACTCGTGCAGCAATTCGCGCGGCGCGCTGGCGCTGATCCGCGAGGCGGGCATTGAGCCGGAAATCGTTGAATACCTGAAGGCGCCGCCATCGCGCGAAGTCCTGCTCGACCTGATTGCGCGTGCCGGCCTGACGGCGCGTGGCGCCATGCGTAACAAGGGCGAACTGTACGACCAGCTTGGCCTGGGCGACGAATCCCTGCCGGAAGACAAGCTGGTTGATGCCATGATGGCGCATCCGGAACTGATCAACCGTCCTTTCGTGGTAACCGACAAGGGCGTACGCCTGTGCCGTCCGCCGGAAACGGTCAAAGAGATCCTCTAAGTGCGTAAAGCCTTCGTTACCGCCTTGTTTGCGCTGGCAGCGAACGCGCATGCCGACACCTCGGAATGCGAGATCCACAAGCTGGCGACTTACCCATTCCCGCATCGCCCGACGGCGGAGCAGGCCGCAGCCCTGAAAGACTGCGACGCGGACAAGCTGTATTACGGCATCGGCGTGCATTTCGACTATGTGAAAGCTCGGCACTGCGCCTTTGCGACCGATCGCCAGGACGTCCTGATGATGTTGTACGCGAACGGCCTGGGAGTGCCGCGCAACTATGCGGTGGCGAAAATGGCTGCGTGCCGCTCGGAAGCCACCGAGATCGAGGCGCGGGTGGCCCGGCTGGCACGAATGCAGACCGGCAAGGAAGGCCCGTCGCCGAAGATCGATATGTGCGATGACGCGGCAAACAGCCACCTGGTCTCGCGCTGTGCTGCGATCCGGCTGGACTTGGTCGACCAGGAGCGCAACGCGCGCATCGACACCATTTCGGCGCGCTGGAACGATGCCGATCAGGCGGCGCTGCTGCAGATACGGCGCAACGCCGTGGATACGGAGCAGATCGAGGAGATCCTCAAGTCATTGCAGGACTTTGAGGCCGGCAAGCTGCCGTCCTATGCGGCGGGAGACGCGGCCGCTGCCGAGCGTGAGCTGGGCCAGATGAAAATCGAGCCCGAGCGTCAGCGCAGCTGGCTGGCCTACCGCGATGCGTGGGTGGCGCTCGGCAAGCTGCGCTATCCATCGGTCGCGCCGCATGCCTGGAAAGCATACTTCGCCAAGCGGCGCATCGCTGCGCTCAAGCCGAGGTAAGAAAAAAGGCGCCGATGTCGGCGCCTTGTTCGTTCAGTGGCTGCGGTCCACCGAGAAGCGGGCCAACTGCAGCAAGGCTTGCTTGTAGACGCCGTCCGGCATGCCCGCAATCGCATCGATGGCGCGCTGCGCGGCCACTTCGGCGGCGCGGCGGGTGTAATCCAGGGCGCCGCTATTGGTGATGGCGGCCAGGATAGTATCGAAGTGCTGCTCGTCGCCGTTTTCGATGCAGGAGCGGACCAGGGCGCGCTGCTCCCCAGTGCCGTTTTCCATCAGCCAGATCAGCGGCAGGGTAGGCTTGCCTTCGCGCAGGTCGTCGCCCACGTTCTTGCCGATTTCGGTCGCGTCGCCGGCATAATCGAGCACGTCGTCGATCAACTGGAAGGCGGTGCCCAGCGAGCGTCCATATTCGCCGGCAGCGGCGATGTCGGCATCCGATGCGCCTGCCACCAGTGCGCCCAGCTCCGCCGCCGCTTCGAACAGCTTGGCGGTCTTGGAACGGATCACCTGCAGGTAGCTTTCTTCAGTTACGTCCGGATCGTGCATATTCAACAACTGCAGCACCTCGCCCTCGGCGATCACATTGGTCGCATCGGACAGGATCTGCATCACGCGCATGGAATCGAGCGACACCATCATCTGGAAAGCGCGCGAGTACAGGAAGTCGCCCACCAGCACCGAAGCTGCATTGCCGAACAGGGCGTTGGCGGTCTGGCGGCCGCGGCGCATTGACGATTCGTCAACAACGTCATCATGCAGCAGGGTCGCGGTATGGATGAACTCCACCACGGCAGCCAGTTCATGATGGCCGGCGCCCTTATAGTTGTAAGCATTCGCTACCAGCAGGACCAGGACTGGTCGGATTCGCTTGCCGCCCGCGCTGATGATATATTCAGCGATCTGGTTGACCAGCGCCACTTCCGAGTGAAGGCGCTGGCGGATCACCGAATTGACCGCGTCCATATCGGCGGCAATGGTGCTCATGATGTTGTTCTGGGCGTTGTTCGACAAGGCAAACCTACTGGTAAGGTTGGTAAGAGTGCCGCGATTATACGTTACTCGTTGCCCACATACCACGTGGGCCGCCCGTCGACAATACCTTTTGACCGATTTCCCGAATCTATGTATAATCAGCGGTTCCCTGGCTTCCGTCTTGTTGTTTTTGGACGTCGAGCGAGGGGGACTTATTAACAATTCAAGAGGTTTCCAATCATGTACGCGGTCATAAAAACCGGCGGCAAACAATACAAAGTTGCTGCTGGCGAAAAAATTAAAGTAGAACAGTTGCCGGCTGACATTGGTTCCGAAATCACTATCGACCAGGTTCTCGCCGTTGGCGCGGGCGACAGCATCAAGTTTGGTGCTCCTCTGGTTGCAGGTGCATCGGTTCTGGTGAAAGTAGTTGCCCAAGGTCGTCACGACAAGGTACGTATCTTCAAGATGCGTCGTCGTAAGCACTACCAGAAGCGTCAAGGCCACCGCCAGAACTTCACCGAAATCCAAATCGTTTCGATCAACGGCTAATTGCTGCTTGCCCGAATTTACCGAGCTATCAAGGAGTAACTAAATGGCACACAAAAAAGGCGGCGGTACTACCCGCAACGGTCGCGACTCTGAATCAAAACGCCTGGGCGTTAAAGTGTACGGCGGCCAGACCATCAACGCTGGTGGCATCATCATCCGTCAACGCGGCACCCCAGTGTCCGCTGGCGAAAACGTCGGTACCGGCAAGGACCACACCCTGTTCGCACTGGTGGACGGCGTTGTGAAGTTCGTGACCAAAGGTCCAGACAGCAAGAAGTACGTTACCGTCGTAGCTGCTGCTTAATACAGCAAATACAGGTACAGTAAGGCGAAAGCCTTCTCTCCAAAAGGCTCTGCCAGTGGTAGGGCCTTTTTAGTTTTCAAGGTGGTTCACATGAAGTTTATTGACGAAGCACGAATCGAAGTCATCGCCGGCAGCGGCGGGAATGGCTGCGCCTCTTTTTGCCGTGAAAAATTCCGTCCGTTCGGCGGCCCTGATGGCGGCGACGGTGGCAAGGGCGGCAGCATCTGGGCGGTAGCCGACCGTAACGTCAATACGCTGGTGGACTATCGCTATTCCAAGATGCACCGCGCCGGCAACGGCGAATCCGGCCGCGGCTCCGACTGTTACGGCAAGGGCGCGGACGACATCTTCCTGCGCATGCCGGTCGGGACCCTGATCATCGACGAAGTGTCCGGTGAAATCATCGCCGACATGACTGAACACGGCCAGATGGAACTGCTGGCCAAGGGCGGCGAGGGCGGCTGGGGCAATATCCACTTCAAGACCTCGACCAACCGTGCGCCGCGCCAGAAGACCGACGGCAAAGACGGCGAACGCCGTGAGCTGCGCCTGGAACTGAAGGTGCTGGCAGACGTTGGCCTGCTTGGCATGCCGAATGCCGGCAAGTCGACCTTCATCACCGCGGTATCGAATGCCCGTCCGAAGATCGCCGATTATCCGTTCACCACCCTGCATCCGAACCTGGGCGTGGTGCGTGTGTCGCACGAAAAGTCGTTCGTGATCGCCGACATTCCCGGCCTGATCGAAGGCGCCGCTGAAGGTGCGGGCCTGGGCCACCAGTTCCTGCGCCACCTGTCGCGCACCGGCCTGCTGCTGCACATCGTCGACCTGGCGCCGTTCGAGGCGACTGTCGATCCGGTGAAGGAAGCCAAGGCCCTGGTCAAGGAACTGCAAAAGTACGACCCTGCGCTGGGCGACAAGCCGCGTTGGCTGGTGCTGAACAAGCTGGACGTGATTCCGGAAGAAGAGCGCGCCAAGCGCGTGAAGGACTTCGTCAAGAAGTTCGGCTTCAAGGGCCCGGTGTTCGAGATCTCCGCACTGTCGCACGAAGGCACGCAAGAGCTGGTCAATGCCATCTACCTGCACCTTGAACAGCAACGCTACTCCGAGCAGCGCTCGGAAGAAGTGCAGATGACTGAAGAAGCACGCGGCATCTCCTCCATCGACCCGGACGACCCACGTTTCAAAGTTCTCGATTAAAATCGAGGATACCTCTTATCTTTGCCGCCCCTGCAGACCGCGGGGGCGCGCATTGTCTGCGGCAAGCCGGCATCACCCCGCCCGGCGCATCACCAGAAGTTTCGCGTACCTTTTGCTTGAGAAGACTTTGCCGTCCTTATGAATTCGCTTATCCAGAACTCCACCCGCATCATCATCAAAGTGGGCTCGTCGCTCGTCACCAATGACGGCCGCGGGCTCGATCATGCCGCTATCGCCCGTTGGGCCTCACAGATCTCCGCCCTGCGTGCGCTGGGCAAGGAAGTCGTGCTGGTCAGCTCCGGCGCCGTAGCCGAAGGCATGCTGCGCCTGGGCTTCGACAAGCGACCGACGGACATACACGAACTTCAGGCATGCGCCGCCGTGGGCCAGATGGGGCTCGCGCAGATTTACGAAACCAGCTTCCGCGAGCACAGCATCGGCACCGCGCAGGTGCTGCTGACCCACGCCGACCTGGCCGACCGCGAACGCTACCTGAACGCACGCTCCACGCTGACCACCTTGCTGCGCCTGGGCGTGGTCCCGATCATCAACGAGAACGACACCGTCGTCACCGATGAAATCAAGTTCGGCGACAACGACACGCTGGGCGCCCTGGTGGCCAACCTGATCGAAGCCGATGCGCTGATTATCCTGACCGACCAGCGCGGCCTGTTCAGTGCCGATCCGCGCAAGGACCCTGCGGCTTACCTGATCACCCACGGACGCGCCGGCGATCCAGCGCTGGAGGCGATGGCCGGCGGTGCCGGCTCCTCGCTGGGCCGTGGCGGCATGCTGACCAAGATCCTCGCAGCCAAGCGCGCCGCCAAATCCGGCGCGCACACTGTGATTGCCTTTGGCCGCGAGGCCGACGTGTTGACCCGCCTGGCAGGCGGCGAAAGCATCGGCACCGAACTGTCCGCACAAATGGGTCACCTGACGGCGCGCAAGCAATGGATGGCGGACCACCTGCACACCGCAGGCCAGGTCGTGCTCGATGCCGGCGCCGTGCAAAAGCTGGCAAAGGAAGGCAAATCGCTGCTGCCGATCGGTGTGATCGAAGTACACGGAGAATTCGGCCGCGGCGCCGTGATCACCTGTGTTGGCGAAGACGGCCATGCCATCGCACGCGGCATCAGCAACTACACCAGCGCCGAAACGCGCCGCATCAAGCGCCAGCCTTCCGCCGAAATCGAAGCCATCCTCGGCTACGTCGAAGGCCACGAGCTGATCCACCGCGACAATATGGTCCTACTGTAGAACTCGTGTCACACCTTGGGGTCACACCCCAATGGTGACACGGGCTCATGCATTTAAAGGCCGAGCTCGTGTCACACTTGGGGTGTGACCCCAAGGTGTGACACGGGCTCAGGCGTTGGCGGGGGCGGGCGTTTTGCCCTTGAATTCGCACAGGTCGGCGATGACGCAGTTCCAGCACTTGGGCTTGCGCGCTACGCAGGTGTAGCGGCCGTGCAGGATGAGCCAGTGGTGCGCGTCCATCAGGAATTCCTTCGGCACGAACTTCATCAGCTTTTGTTCGACGATGTTCACGTTCTTGCCCGGTGCGATGCCGGTGCGGTTGGAGACGCGGAAGATATGCGTGTCGACTGCCATGGCGATCTGCCGGAACGCGGTATTCAACACCACGTTGGCAGTTTTGCGGCCCACGCCCGGCAGCTGCTCCAGTTCTTCGCGCGTTTGCGGCACTTGGCCGCCATGCTGGTCCACCAGGATCTGGCAGGTCGCGATCACGTTCTTGGCCTTGGTCTTGTACAGGCCGATCGTGCGGATGTATTCGGTCAGCTCGTCGAGCCCCAAATCCAACATGGCTTGCGGCGTGTTTGCCACCGGATAGAGCTTGCGCGTGGCCTTGTTCACACCGACGTCGGTCGCTTGCGCCGAGAGCAGGACGGCAATCAGCAGCTCGAAGGGGGTGGTGTATTCCAGTTCGGTTTCGGGATTCGGGTTCGCTTCGCGCAGGCGCGTAAAGATCTCTAGTCGTTTTGCGGGATTCATTGGTCTGGGTTGCCCTCGCTACGTTTGCGGGCGCGTTCCATGGCTGCGGCGATAATCTGGCGCTTGCGTTCTTTCTCGGCTGCTTCGGCGTCGCTCTCGGGGTTGAGGCGATCCACTGCGGCGGCTTTGGCATGGGCCTTGGCGGCAAGACGTGCATCGTTTTCCTCGCGTTCGCGGACCAGACGCGCCAGACGGAAGTCGTGGCGCTCGCGCGCTTCGTCGGCTTGCGGCTGTGTCCAGGCATCCCAGCCGGTGGTCTCGGTCACCGGGTACATGACGATGCAGTCCACCGGGCAGGCCGGCACGCACAGGTCGCAGCCGGTGCAGTCTTGCGGGATGATGGTGTGCATCTGCTTGGCCGCGCCCATGATCGCGTCGACCGGGCAGGCCTGGATGCACAGCGTGCAGCCGATACACAGCGACTCGTCGATGAAGGCGACAGCGCGCGGGCGCTCGAAGCCGTTGACGGGATTCAGGGGAATGACCGGGCGCCCGGTAACGCTGGACAAACGGCGTATGCCTTCGGCGCCGCCGGGCGGGCATTGGTTGATGTTCGCTTCACCGGACGCAATCGCTTCCGCATACGGCCGGCAGCCCTTGTAGCTGCACTTCGTGCATTGGGTTTGCGGCAGCACGTCTTCGATGCGGTCGGCCAGGGTCTTCGGTTCAGTCACGGTCAGCAGCGTTACGGTAAAGCGCTATTATCCAATATCTGCGCTGGCTTTGCGGAAGTTGCTTCATGTTAACTTCCATGGGATCATTACTCCTTTTTACACAGGGTGGGGAACCATGCGTGTCATGCAGGCGATTGCTGGGGGGCTTTGTTTGCTGCTCGGGTGGCAAGGCCTCGTTGTCGCCGGCCCCGCTGTGCGGCTCGCATCGGAAGAATGGCCGCCGTTCGTGACTGCCTCCTTGCCTGATCACGGCCTTTCCGGTGCTTATACATTGGCGGTCTTTGCTCGCCTCGGAAGCACGGCCAGCTTCGATTACTATCCGTGGAAGCGCACCTTTGAATTGGGCTTGAATGATCCGCGTTATGCCGGCTTGCTGGCGGTGTGGCGCACGCCGCAGCGTGAAACGCAATGCCATTTCTCCACGCCGATCGGCACCACAATAAACGTTCTGGCTTATTTGAAGGAGGCGCCGGTTGTCGCCTCCACCATGCGGGAACTGCGCGATGCCAGCATCGGCATCGTGGCCGGATATTCGAACGGCGAAGAGTTCGATGGCCTGGTGCGGCGCGGCGTGTTGCATGTGCAGGAGGGTGTCAATGACGAGACCAATTTGCGCAAGCTTCTCGGCAAACGTTTCGATGCGATGGTGATCGAAAAGCGCGTACTGCGCCACCTGCTTGCCAGCCAGCGCTTCACGCGCACCGAACGTGAACGTGTCGCCTTCTCGGAAAACCTGTTCCACGAACGCACTGTCCACATCTGCTTCCAGCGCACCCCTGCCGGCCAAGCGCAGCAAAGGGCCTTCAACGAAGCCTCCCGCGAAATCGATCTCCCCAGGTTCGAGCGCGACTACCTGCGCCGCCTCGACACCGACCGCCCCACGGTCAACTAAGCCTTGCGCCGTTCGGCCAGTTCAAAGATCGCCATGCCGGCAAGCATGGCGATAAAGAAGATCCACGGCTTGCCTCCGCCGGTCGCCAGCGATGTGATGACTGGGCCCGGGCAGTAGCCGGCCAGGCCCCATCCGATGCCAAAGGCCAGGCTGCCAAGTATCAGGCGGCGGTCGATGTCGCGGGCTGTCGGCAAGCTGATTGGTGCGCCAAGGATCGCGCGCGTGCGTTTGCCCGCGATGTGGAAGGAGACGGTGCCGACCAGCAGCGCCCCCACCATGACGAATGCCATCGCGGGATCCCAGTTGCCGAACAGGTCCAGGAAACCCAGCACCTTGGCGGGGTTTGTCATGCCCGACACGAGCAGGCCCAGGCCGAAAATCAATCCGGCCAGCAAGGAAGTGAAGGTGCTCATGGCAGGCCTCGCACAATGGCGACGGTTGCGAAGCCGGCGACCATGAAGGTGACGGTAGCCGCCAATGAGCGCGGCGAGAAGCGGGACAGCCCGCAGATCCCGTGGCCGCTGGTGCAGCCGGAGGCGTAACGCGTGCCCAGCCCGACCATCAGGCCGGCGATCGCCAGGGTCGCGGCGCTCGCATCCACTTGTACCGCAGGCAGCGCAGTAAACAGGCTATAGAGAAGGGGTGCCGCCACCAGCCCGGCCAGGAAAGCGATGCGCCAGCCTGCATCGCCGCCGGCGCCTGGCTGGCGCGTAAAGGCCTGGCCAAGCAGCCCGCCGAGGATGCCGCTGATACCGGCAATACGCCCGTTCAGGAGCAGAAGCATTGCCGCTCCCAAGCCAATCATGATGCCGCCTATCAGCGGCGCGTAGTAAGCGCTCATGTTTCCTACTCCTTTGGACAGTACAGCTTGTACAACACCTGCAGCACCGCCATCGCTTCTGCGCTGGCGATACTGTAAAAAATCTGCTTGCCCTCCCGCCGCGTGGCCACCAGTTCGCCGTTGCGCAGCACAGTCAGTTGCTGCGACAGCGTTGGCTGTGCAATGCCGGTCGCCGCTTCCAGCTCGCCTACCGAATGCTCTCCCTGCACGAGCTGGCATAGAAGCATCAGACGGTCCCGGTTGGACAGGGATTTCAGCAGCCCGGATGCGCGGCCGGCGGCAGCCTGCAAGGCGACGGGATCAATCTTCATATTATATAAAAAAGTATATTAATTGCCGTAATAAAAGCCGGGCACGCGGGCCCGGCCGGCTGAAGGGCAGGAGTCCTCAGCTGTGTTTCTTGATAAACGCCGCGATACGCGGGCAGACCATTTCGCGCCAGCGGCGGCCGGAGAAGATGCCGTAGTGGCCTGCGCCGGGCACCACGAAGTCTTCCTGCATATTGGCCGGAATGCCGGAGCACAGGTCGTGCGCTGCCTGCGTTTGGCCGGCGCCGGAAATGTCATCCAGTTCGCCTTCTACCGTCAATAGCGCCACATTCTTGATGTCCTGCGGACGCACAAATACGCCATCGACTTCCCAGGTGCCTTGCGGCAGGCGGAATTCCTGGAATACCGTCTTGATCGTGTCGAGGTAGTACTCCGCCGGCATATCCAGCACTGCGTTGTACTCGTCGTAGAACTTGCGGTGGGATTCGGCCGGTTCGTCGTCGCCACGCACCAGGTGCATGTAGAACTCGCGGTGCGATTGTGCATGGCGGCCCGGGTTCATGGCGATAAAGCCCGCATGCTGCAGGAAGCCCGGATACACCTTGCGGCCAAAGCCGGGATAGTTAGGCGGCACCGCATAGATCACGGTGTTTTCAAACCACGAGAACTTCTTTTCCACTGCCAGGTTGTTGACCTGGGTCGGCGATCTGCGCGGATCGATCGGGCCGCCCATCATCGTCATGGTCTTTGGCAGTTTCGGGTCCTTGGCGGTCGCCATCAGGGAAATCGCCGCCATCACCGGAACGGTAGGCTGGCAGACGGAGATCACGTGCAGGTCGGGGCCGAGCAGGCGGATGAATTCCTGCACATACTTCACATAGTCGTTCAGGTGGAACGGACCTTCCGACAGCGGCACCAGGCGCGCGTCGATCCAGTCGGTGATGTAGACGTCGTGTTCGGACAGCAGCGCCTGCACGGTATCGCGCAGCAGCGTCGCATGGTGACCGGACAGCGGCGCCACCAGCAGCACGGTCGGCTGTTTGAGCGCCTTGAACTCCTTCTCGCTCACATCCTTGCGGAAGTGCAGCAGCTTGCAGAAGGGTTTGTTTTCCACGACGCGTTCGTCGATGTGGACTTGCTTGCCATTGACCACAGCCTGTTTGATGCCGAATTCCGGCTTTTCATATTCCTTGCCCAGGCGATACATCAGTTCGTAACCCGCGGCGATACGCTGCGAGAACGGTGTGTGCGCAAAAGGCGAAACAGGATTGGTAAACAGCTTGGACGAGGCTTCAGCCCACTGCATCAGTGGATGCAGGAGAGAGCGTTGCATTTCGTGCAATTGGTAAAGCATAGTATGTCCCGCTGAAAATTGTGGCAATGCGCAAAGATGATTCAATTATAGGCCATTTATACATGACCTACAGCATTCCGCAGTACCTGACAGAAAGTACATAAACAACGGCTAATACGCCATGATTCCAACATAATACGAGTGCGAAAACAAAAAAAGCAGCGTTTCCGCTGCTTTTTTGTAGGATGCGTCCGAAGAACCGGTCGGATCAGTCGAACACTGGCGTTTCCACGCCCAGAACCTTGTGGAGTTTTGGCGACGTCGTGGTGTACTGCATGTGGATCTTCTTGTCCGGGAAGATGTATGGTGCAGCGCCGAAAGCGGCCAGTGCGGCTTCGTGGAAACCCGACAGGATCAGCTTCTTCTTGCCCGGGTAAGTGTTGATGTCGCCGACGGCGAAGATGCCCGGCACATTGGTTTCGAACTTCTCGGTCGACACCACTTTCAGCTGCTTGCGCTCGATATCCAGGCCCCACTCGGCGATCGGGCCCAGCTTTGGCGACAGGCCGTAGAACACCAGCAGCATGTCCAGCGGCACGCGGCGGGTCACGCCGTCGGCGCCCGTCACGCGCAGTTCGGACAGCTTGTCGTCCTTGGTTTCGATGCCCGACACCTGGCCGATGATCAGCTGCATTTCGTACTCTTCGCACAGCTGCTTCATCTTGGCCACGGAAGCAGGCGCAGCGCGGAAGTCTTCACGGCGGTGCAGCAGCACCACGGATTCAGCCTTGCCGACGAAGTTCAGGGCCCAGTCCAGCGCGGAGTCGCCGCCGCCGCAGATCACCAGGTTTTTGCCTTCGAACATGGCCGGGTTCTTCACGCGGTAAAACAGCTGCGAGCCTTCGAAAGCGTCGATGCCGTCAACCTTCATGGTGCGCGGCTGGAACGAACCCACGCCGGCAGCGATGAAGATGGTCTTGGTGATGAACTTGGTGCCCAACGAGGTTTCCACGTCGAAACGGCCGTCTTCGCGCTTTTGCACGACAGTCACTTCCTGGCCCAGGTGGTAGGTCGCGCCGAACGGTTCGATCTGCTTCAGCAGGCCGTCGGTCAGTTCCTGGCCGGTGCAGGATGGAATGGCTGGAATGTCGTAGATCGGCTTGTCCGGGTACAGTTCCACGCACTGGCCGCCAACGGCGCTGAGCGAGTCGATCACGTGGGCTTTGATCTCCAGCAGGCCGAGTTCGAAGACCTGGAACAGGCCGACCGGGCCGGCGCCGATGATGACTGCATCGGTCTCGTGGAGACCGCCTGGTGGGGTGCTGACGACATTCATAATGATTCTCATTCCATCTGAATAAGCGAACACCGCGTCAGGCGCGGTGTTGCACGGTGAATAACAGGCTGCTTGAAGCGTTTAGCCGATGGCTTAGCGCTTCAGCAAGTGGGCCTTTTCCTTGACGTCCTTGAACTGCTCGGCTTCCGGCAGGGCAGGCTTGGTCTTGGTGATAGAAGGCCAGTTGCGCGACAAGTCAGCATTGATCTTGATGTACTGCTGCTGGTCGGACGGCACGTCTTCCTCAGCGAAGATGGCGTTGACCGGGCATTCGGCCACGCACACGGCGCAGTCGATGCATTCGTCAGGGTCAATGGCCAGGAAGTTCGGGCCTTCGCGGAAGCAATCTACCGGGCAAACATCGACGCAATCGGTATAGCGGCAGGCGATGCAGGATTCGGTGACAACGTGGGTCATAACAGTCCTATCTATGTTGGAGCGCTGGAAAAAGCTCAGCAAAGCACTGTATTTTAAGGCAATCCGCTATTTCTCACAATTCGGGCTTAGATACAATCTAAATAAGCAAATTCGTGGCGTGCCTCTAACAGTCTTGCTTTCAGGCGGCGGAACGGATCAAATCGAGCAGATCTTGCCAAGGCGGGGCGCCGGTCTCGACAAAGCTTAAGCTATGTCGTCGACGGCCGTCGTCGGCTGTGATAGTCCACTGCCCCAGATCGGCGCCAACCGGGGGCGGAACATTTTCTGCGGACGTGAAAAAACCACTGGAGGCGAGGGCCGCCTCCAGTGCCGGACCGGCTGGACTTGTATCCGTGTCAACTTCAAAGTGCTGGCTGAGGCCGGCAAAGCCGCCCCCGCCGATCGCGGTGATCTTCATTTTTCGATCGCCACCTCCCCATGGCGGGTCGTGTAATTCTTGCACCAGGCGGCCAGGGCCTGGCGCTCGGCATCGAGCACGCCTTCCAGGTCGAAGTACTCGGCATGGTTCATGGTACCGCAGCAGGCGCGCCGGTCCTGGCGCGCATCCGGCGCATCTTCCACCATCGCTGGCAGTTCCAGGTTTTGCGGCTGGTCCTCGGTCAGCGGCAGGGGTGACACCACCACTTCGCGCAGGGCGAAGCGGTTGCGGATGAAGTTGGCGTACTCGACGGGCTTGCCGTCTTCCGCCGCGACGCGCAGCATCTGGTTCACCACGTCGGCGTACTTGGCATTGGCCTCGGGCGCCGCCACCAGGGCGCGCAGCACCAGGCTGCACAAATAGCCTGCCACGCTGTGCAGGCAGGCTGCATCGTCGCGCAGGCCGGGGGCACGCTCGAAGGAAAAGATGTCGGCCAGGATGTCATAGACAGCGCCGGTGAAGACCTGCGAGATCGCATGCACCTCGTTGCCGGTTTCGGACAGCTTGAGGTCATTGTCGGCATTGCGCAGGCCGTTCGGCCGCCCCAGCGCCAGGCCGAATTGCTCCGCCATATCGGCCAGGAAGGTCTTGTCGTGCAGGTCGGCCTTGGTTTGCGCGATCACCGCTTCCACCTGGTCGAGCTGGGACAGCGCGAGGAAGATGGCAGTCAGGTCGCCGAAGGATTCGTGCAAGCCGCCGGTCTGCGGCGGCGCGCTGTTCAGGATCCATTTCGGTTTCAGCCCGTCCAGCACGGCGTGGGCGGTTTCGTGCGAGACGATGTCGAAGGAGCGGCAGGTGAACACGCGGCTGGTCGAGCCGCTTGGCACAAAATCGCCGAACTTCAGGGCGCGGTCGTTGCGGCTGTAATAGGCATTCATCACGTTCGGCAGGCCGTGCGGGAAGACTTCCAGCGGATCGGTGTTATTGCCGCTGTTCCAGGCCCAGGGCAGGGGCGCGCTCTGTTCGGCACGCGACAGTACGCGCTGGTACATGGTCAGGGTCGAGCGCACCACGGCAAAGGTGTGCACGGCATCGAACTGGTCGGTGTCCGGCGCCATGATGAAGTCGCCGAAGGCATTCGGGCTGACCGGCGCAATGCCGGGCTTGCCGCAAGTGATGCGGGCATCGCGCGGGCCTTCCAGGATCACGCCTGGCAGGAAAATCTTGCGCGGGCCGAGTTCGCTGACGGAAGGATCCTGCTTCCAGATCAGCACGCGCGCACCGGCGGGCGGTGCAGCGGCGGGACGCGTGGGCAACGCGGTATCTTTCAGGCGTGGCAGGCTGGGCTGCTGTAGCAGTTGCGCCGACTTGCGGTGCGCGCGGTACAGGGCGGATGGCGTCGGCACAAAGCTGACCGGCAAAGTCATGCACATTTTCTCATCCATGATCACTCTCCCAAGGGCGGTTGAATGACCATGGTTACCCTGTCTGCGACAGCGCCCTTTGATCCAGCACAAAGAAGCGTGCGTTAAAATAGCACCTTTTGTGCTTTTTGATTAGCAAAGTATGGCCGATATCAACATCACCCAGGCCCACAACCTGGAACCTGCGCAAGCGCGCGCAGCAGCAGAACAGGTGGCACAGCGTATTGCCAAGGAATTCGACCTGGCCTGCCAATGGCATGGCGACACCCTGAAGTTCGGCCGCAGCGGCGTGGAAGGCACGCTGACCCTGGCGGACAGCGCAGCCCATATGAATATCAAGCTTGGCTTCCTGATGGGCGCCTTCAAGAGCGCCATCGAAGGCAAGGTGGCCGAGAAGATGCGTTCGGTTTTCGCTGCCGCTTAAGCAGCCCTGGTGGGATCGCCCACCGTCGCGTTCAGCGCCGCGGCCGCCCGCACCAGTTCCAGCACGGTAGCGCGCTCGAGTGGCGTATCCTGCCGTAGTTCCAGGGTGCGCAGTGCATATTTGCCGCCACCGCTCATGCGCGGCTCGATATGCAGCAGGCGCTTGCCGCGCCAGAAGCCGAACAGCACCCGGTGTTCTTCGGCTCGGATCAGCAGCACGGGCCCGTTGCTGAAATAGACCAGGTGCGTCCATTTGATGCGCTCTTCCAGCCCCGGCGCAGCTTCCAGCACTGCCTCGCGCAGTGCAGTGACGAACGCCTTTTGCCAGCCCGCCAGCGCCGCAACATAAGCCTCCGGATTCGCCGCAGGAATCACCTTCCTCATCGCCGCCGGTCCTTTCTCATCGCGTTGGCGGCCCTGCAGGCAGGATGGTCTTCACCAAACCGGCATGACTTGCTGAGAGCCTCCCCAACGGACAGGCCAGGCAAAGCAATAGCGCAAGCAGCATCGTCACAGCCCTTCCAGGAACCGATGCAGGACGTAGGCGTCGACCAGTCCAAGCTCGCGGTGGCGGAACGCTTGCGGCAAGGTGCCGGCGATATTGAAGCCCAGCTTGCGGTACAGGGCCATGGCGGGCCCGTTGGTGCTGACGACGTAATTGAACTGCATTGCCAGAAAACCCTCGCGCCGCGCCTGTGCCAGGCTGTGCTCGACCAGCGCGCGGCCAATGCCTTTGCCCTGCGCCTGCGCGGCCACGGCGTAGGTTGCGCTGGCGACATGTGCGCCGTGGTCGGGATAGTTGGCGCCCATCTTGTACATGCCGAGGATTTCCCTGCCGGCGCAGGCGACATAGGCCGGGTGGCTGCTGAACCAGTGCAGCTGGAAGGTCGCCTTCTCGAATCCTTCGCCGAAGGGGAAGGCGTCGCCGCCTGCCAGCAAGGGTTGGAAAATCGCCCACATGGCATCAAGGTCGCCGGCGTCGGCGCGGCGGATCGTCGTGCCGCGCATGAGACGATATTGGACACTGCCATCGTCCCTTACGTCGCCCCGCCGCCAGCCCTGCGCCAGGTAGAGACGGTCGGCACGGGTGCCTGCCGCGGTGGAAAGCGTTACCGCTTGCTTGCCGCTGGCAAACAGCCAGTCGGCCGCAAGCTGCAACAACCGCTTGCCCGCGCCCAGCCCTTCATGTGCCGGATCGACAAACAGCGCCCAGATCGAGCTGTCTTCGCTAGCTGCGTAGGAAAAGCCGATCACGGCTCCCTCGCGCTCGCAAACCCAGCCCCGGCCAAGGCGCTCGAGGTAATCTTCGTACATCTGCTGCGTAATGCGGCCTGGATCGGACAGCGCGTTTTCGCGCACTGCCAACCTGATTGCGCTCATGGTGGGAATGTCGGCGGCCGTCGCGCGGCGGAATTCGAGTGTCATGCGTTGCAGGTGGATTGCGAAAAACGCAACTCTAGCATGCCTTGTAAAAGAGGTGGCGAACCTGCGCGCCAGCTTGCACGCTGGTGCCGTGCGCAAGCAACAGCGTGGAGCGAACATCGCCCCGCAAGGCGCGTTCGGCAACCCGCGACCAGAACTGCGCGCCGCCAATACGCGCCATGGTTTTACACATGGTCCAGAACTCGCGGCAGATGCGCCGGTCAAGATAGGCGAGGGCTGCGCGTTCCAGCCGGTTGCGCGCGCGGGCGTTGAGAGGCAGGTGCGCCAGCCAGCGCCAGAGGCGTTCTTTCAGGTAGCCGGAACGGAAATGGTAAGGATCGGCGAGCAGGAATAGCAGCGCCGCCTCAACGGCGTCAGGATCGCCGCTGCGTACGCGCTCAAGCATCGCCGCGCCACCGGGGAAACAAAGGCTGTCGTAGCGTGCATAAAAATCCTGGCAGGCCGCCTGCCATTCCGCGCGCTGCGCCGGCGAAGCGTCCCGTTCCTGGACCAGCGCATTGATTCGCGCCAGCAGGCGATTGATTTCGCGGGAGTTTTGCTGGATACGTTCGAGGCTTTGCATACGCCTCGCAGCATATCAGACCGTGCGCCGGAAGGTAGTTCTCTTCGCGGCGCAGGTGGGGCGAGATTACTTCAGGCTTTCGATCAGGTCGATGTACTGCTGCTTGGCGTCGTCCTGGCTGGTGCCGGCCAGTGCCGCCCATGCGTCGAACTTGGCGCGGTTGACGAAGTCGGTCATGCCTGGGCGTTCGCCGGTGGCATCGCCTGCCGAGCCTTGCTTGAACAGGGCGTAGATCTTCAGCAGGGTCATATTGTCCGGGCGTTCCGGCAGGTTCTTGGAATCGGCCATCGCTTGGTCGAACTGTTCTTGCAGGCTCATGGTGTCTACCTTTGCTTTAGTGAGGTTATGAAGCGCCATCATACAAAAGAAAACTGCCTAAGCCTTAGAGTATAGTCTCCAATTCAGCGCACGTTCGTTACCACGGTAGGCAGGGCCCACGCGCCGCCGGTTGCCATCAGCCGGCACATTCCGGTGGTCGATGCTTCGCTAAGCCGGAACTGCTTGCCGTCCCAGGTAAATGTCCGGGAGGCCCAGCAGTCGCCCAGGCCGCGTCCCTTGTGGCTCTCATGGAGGTCTTCGGTACCGACTTCGGAAATGCTGGTCGAGACCAGGACAGGATTGAACGGCGGCTTGTGGCTGACGACCCAATAACCTTCGCCGACGTTGTACGCGCCCAGCCAGCAGCGGGTCGATACCAGCATCTGCGTGCCGCTCAGGCGTTGTGCTGTCAGGTCGGGCTCAGGCGCATCGTCGGCCATCAGGAGGTTGCAATCAGCCTCCTTGAGCGACGAGCGCAGGGCTTCCAGCAGGGTTTTCCTGTTTGACTCGACGAAGCGCTCGTCTCCCGCTTGTGCCTTGGCATAGTCGACCCTGGTAATGGTTGGCACGGGTGCGGCGGCGGGAACCGATGCCTCCGGCAGGGAGCCCTTCCTGACAAGGGCTCCCGTGGTTCCGATCCGTCCCTGGTATTCGTCCATCTTCAGCAGGACTGCGGCAGCGCCCTTGTCCGACACCACCCAGGTATCGCGCTTGCCGGCAAATTCGATGTTGGCATGGCGCGGCAAGGCAAGCAGCAAGGCATTAACCTGCTCCGGCGAAAGGTCGGAGACCAGCGAACCCTTGTCGATCGCGACCTGGCCGAAGGCCTTGCCGTTGACCTTGAGGGTCAGCTTGAATCTGGCGGGGAGCGCAGCCAGCGCCGGGTTTTCGCCATACTCCCCCAGCATTACTTGCGCGCTGACCGTTGACTTGGGGCCAGCCTTGCGCGTCAGCAGCACCGAGACTGCCAAGTTTTCGCCTTCGTCGGAGTGGTAGCCGGCGGCGCGGCAGGTTCCGGTATTGTCGCAGGCCAGCTGCCAGTCGTTGTGGCTGAACGCCAGTCCTGCCGGATTGAAGGCGTGTGCTGCGAAGGGCAAAAGGAAGGCAGCCAGCATAAGGGGAATTCGCATGTCGTCGTTCGTCCTGTGCATAAAGTGATCGGTGCGGCGCACAATAAAAAACGGCGGTTCAAGACAAGCCGTTGTGGGCCAGCCTTGAACCGCCGTTCTGGCGGTAAGCCTGAAGAATTACTTCTTCTTGGTTGGGTTCACAGCGGCTTTCAGGGTTGCGCCAGCCGAGAACTTAGGGGTCTTGGATGCAGCGATCTTGATCGCTTCGCCGGTTGCTGGGTTGCGGCCTTTGCGGGCAGCGCGCTTGGCGACGGAGAAGGTGCCGAAACCGGTGATGCCAACGGTGTCGCCCTTTTTCAGACGCTCGGTAACGATCGCGATCAGGGTGTTAATTGCGTCGTTAGCGGCTGCGCCGGACATTTCGGTACGCTTCGCAAATTCTGCAATCAGTTCGCCTTTTTTCATTACTACCTCCTTGGTTAATGGAGCGCGCAGATTAGCACATTAATTGAAAAAAGTGTGTACCGTTTTTTGAAGAAGCCCATATAGTGACTGGCTCGCCACGAAATTCGGGGCGGATTTTGGCGAAAACCTCAGGTAGTTTAAGCTTTTTCGCCGCACCGCCCCGGATCGCGGCGTCACTGCGCGGAGCCTTCAACGGCGGTGTTTTTGCCGGCCTGGACGTTGAAGCCGGCGTTCACGTTACCGTTGGCGGAAGCGCCTGTCGTCGATTGCTGCGGTGCAGGCTGGCTGCCGCTGCCGCCGTTACCGCTGCTGCTGCGGGCGGCTTTGCTGGCGCTGGCGGAGCCGTTTGCAGAACCCTTCGCCGAACCGCTGGCGCCGGAACGGCTTGCATTGACGCTGCCGCTGGATGCGCCGTCGGCGCCGCCGTTTACCGTGCTTGCGCCGCGTGCCAGGCTGGCGCCCAGGCCGGACGCGCCATTGCCGGAGCCGGAAGCCGAGCCGGATTTGCCGCTGTTCTCTGCGCCGCCCGGCGCTTTGTTGGAAGTGCCGTTGGATGCGCTGTTTGCTGCGCCGTTCGCCATGCCGGCAACTGCGCCGTCGGCGCTGCCGGCATGGCGTGCCGCCTGGGCACCGAGCGAGTGAGTGCCTGCTGCCGCCCCGGCAATGCCGCTCACCAGGCCGTTTGCAGTCCCGTTGGCCGCGCCGTTTGCGCTGCCGCTTGCGTTGCCGTTCGCAGTGCTGCCTGCGCTGTTTGAAGCACGGTTTGCCGCACCGTTCGCGGCACCGGATGCGGCGCCATCGGCTGCACCGCTTACGGCACCTGCGCGGTGTGCCGCTTTGCCGGCCAGGGCGGAAGCACCTGCCGCGCCGCCAGCCAGGCTGCCTGCAGCATTGCTGGTGGCGCCGTTGGCGGCAGCGCTTGCCGTACCGTTCGCGCTGCCGCTGGCCGCGCCGGCACCACGCGCCAATTGCGCGCCGAGCGAAGACGCGCCACCAGCGCCGCCGCCCAGGCTGCCGGCCATGCTGTTCGCCGCATTGCCAGCGGTGCCATTGACGGCGCTATTGGCCGAACCATTGGCTGCAGCGTCTGCGTTACCGCCGGCCGTGCCGGCATTGCGGGACAGGCTGCCGGCCACGCTGGCCGCACCATTCGCCGCGCCGCTGGCATCCAGGCTGCGCTGGGTGGCGCTGTTTGCTGCCGAATCAGCGGCAGAAGCGCGGGATGCGGTGGCAGTGATATTGCCTGCAGCATTGCCGGCGATATCCGCACCGGCGCGGCTGCCGCGCATGGTACTGCCGGCGATATCCCCGGCCATCCCGCCGCGCATGGCACCCATCCCGCCGCCGAAAGCGCCGCCGATGCCGCCGCCGATATTGCCGCCCAGCGCGCCGCCGAGCGGGCCGGCCTGGGCGATGGATGCGGCGCTGGCAGCAGCGATAAAGGCAGCGCGAATGATGGTTGCGATATTGGTTTTCATATCAGTTCTCCTTAGTCTGGCTGCGGGAAATCCGCCGCTTACATACAGAGAACGAACCGGAAACGGGATTTCTTCCATCCATCCGAAAAAAAACGAAAAACTTTTCAGCGGAAGGCGGAAGGGGGAGTGCGCAGGTTTTCCGCCACCACGCCGCGGCCGGTTCCTTCACCGGCTGCGCTGGCGTTGGCCGCCAGGGCGGAGACCGCCTCGGCGGCTAGTGCGGGGGAGGGGGAGGGCAGGCGTGGCGCCAGCAGCGCCGCCACCAGTGGCGAGGCGAAACTCGTTCCGCGCACAAGCTTGTATGGCGGCGCGCCGATGGCGGCCGCCGCCATCTGGCTGCCCGGCGCCGCGAACATTACCTGCGGGCCGCGCGCGGCTTCGGGCAACGGGCGGCGTTTCGGATCGATACCGGTCACGCCGACCACGCCGGGATAGCTGGCTGGATATAAGGGAGGGGCCGCCGGGCCGTCGTTGCCGACTGCCGCCACCAGCAGATGGCCACGCGCCACCATCGCCTGCACCACGCGTCCCAGCATCTGGTTCGGCGGGCCGACCAGGCTGATATTAATGACGCCGACCTGCTCTCTCGCCAGCCAGGCCAGCGCCTGCACGATCTGGCTGGCCGAGCCGCCGGTCGGCTGGTCGCAATAGATATCGGCGGCATAGAGCCGGGCGCCCGGCGCCGCGCCGGCGAAGCGTTCGGATTTGCCGATCATCAAGGCGCCTACCGCCGTGCCGTGGGGAGCGGGGCGCGCGGCGCCGTCGCAGCCCCAGCGTACGATGCGGGCGTTTTCGAATACTTCGTGGCTGCCATCAACTCCGCTGTCTACCAGGCCGACCCGCACTTCGCCGCCAGCGGCGCCGGTGGCTCCGGCGCCGTTGTCAGTCATATGCGCCGCACGAGCCGGCACAGCTTCGCGCGGCGCAAGGCCGGCGCCGTCCGCCCTGCCGGTTTCGCCGGCTCCTGTATACACGTGGTTGAAATCGTAGCTGCCAGCAGGATCGGCCGCGCGCAGCCGGGCCAGCGCGTCGGCCGTGGCGACACCCTCGGGCACCCGCAAAGTCACCAGCGATTGCCCGGCTTCCGGCATGTCCTGCCTGCCGGCCACTGACAGCCCGGCAGCGGTGACTGCCGCCAGCCCGGCCTCGGACGGGGACCACGCCAGTATCTCCCTGCGCACGACCGGGAATCCGGAAGGATCGGGCTCGAGCTGCGCAGGATGCCGCTGCAACAGCTCACGCACATTCAGCGCGCGAAGCTGGTCCAGCGACACCTTGCGCGGCAACTCTGTCGTATCAAGCAGCTTTTCGCGCAGGCGTTCGCGCAAGGCGCTCTCGCCAAGGCGGGACGGCAAGCCGCCGGGCAACTGCGGCATGCCTGGCAAGCCGATTTGCGCGACCGCCGGCCCGGCGCCGGCCAGCAGGCCGAGGGCCAGCAGCAGGCAGCGGCAAGTACGCAACAGGGGATAAGTCGGGCGCAAGGTTGGCATGGTCGGATGATAATATAGGCTACCGGTATCTATTCTGTATTAACGATGGAGAGAGGGAAGAAAATCCCGACCCCGTTCGTTATCTTCATATGATGGACAACGATAGCGCCCTGCACGAGGAAATCGCCACACTGTTGCCGCGACTGCGGCGGTTCGCCCGTACCTTGGCCTGGCACCGTGAGGACGCCGACGACCTGGTTCAACTCTCCGTGGAGCGCGCCATCCTGCACAGCAGCTCTTACCAGCCGGGAACCCGGCTCGATAGCTGGTTGTTCCGCATTATCAAAAATGCCTGGATCGACGAGGTGCGCTCCCGTACCCGCCGCAGCGAGCTGTTTGCGCCGGAAGAGGAGGGCGAGCACGTGGGCGACGATTATGCTGAGGCCCACCAGCAGCGGATGGCGGTGCAGAAAGCCGTCAGCCTGCTGAGTGAAGAGCACCGGCTGGTGGTCGGCCTGGTACTGGTGGAAGGTTTGCCCTATAAAGAGGCAGCCGAGGTGCTGGAAATTCCGGTCGGCACCCTGACCAGCCGCCTGGCGCGCGCCCGCACCGCGTTGCAAGAAATGTTATCGGAACAAGCGAGGACAGTATGAAGAGTTTTTCCGACGAAATCCTGATGGCCTATGCCGACGGTGAGCTCGACGAGGTCACCCGCCGCGCGCTCGAAGAAGCCATGAACAAGGATGCCGCATTGGCGCGCCGCGTGGCCCAGCACAAGGCCATGCGCAATGACGTCTTTGCCGCCTTCGCCCCGGTGGCGGAGGAGGCGGTGCCGCCAAGGCTGGTGCAGCCGCTGCGCCAGGCCACTGTCGTCAGCCTCGATTCCGTGCGCGCACGGCGCGAAGCGGAGCAGCAGGCTGTCCGCAAGGCGAGCCGCGGCCGGAGCTGGTCCTGGCCGGAATGGGGCGCGCTGGCGGCCATGCTGATGGTGGGGGTAATGGCCGGCCATTACGGCCTTGGCATGCTGCCGATCGACCGTGGCGAAACCGTGGCCAGCCGCGATGGCGTGCTGGTGGCGCAAGGCCGCCTGGCGACGGCGCTGGACCAGCAATTGGCCGGCAGCGGCGGCCCGGTGCGCATCGGCACCAGCTTCCTGGCGCAGGATAACAGCTACTGCCGCAGCTTCACTACGTCGCAGGATATGTCGGGCCTGGCCTGCAAGCAGGGCGGCGCGTGGAAGGTGCAACTGGCGGTGCAAAACGCGGGCAAGTCACAGCAAGGGGAATACCGGCAGGCGGCGGCGGACATGCCGACGCAGGTGCTGGATGCGATCGACCAGCGCATCGCCGGCCAACCGCTTGATGCAAAAGGGGAGCAGGAGGCTGTGCAGCGCAAGTGGCAGCGCTAAGCCTCCCGTCCGGGGCCTTGATTAAACGCCCAGCAGTTCCACGTCGAAGATCAGGGTGGCGTTTGGCGGAATCACGCCGCCGGCGCCGCGCGCGCCATAACCCAGCTCGGCAGGGATGATCAGCTGGCGGGTGCCGCCGACCTTCATGCCTTGCACGCCTTCATCCCAGCCACGGATCACCATGCCGGCGCCCAGCGCGAATTCGAACGGATCGTTGCGGTCCTTGGAGGAATCGAATTTCGGGCCCTTGCTGCCGTCGTCGTTGCGCAGCCAGCCGGTGTAATGGACGGTAACGTTCTGGCCTGCCTTGGCTTCCGCGCCGTCGCCAACTTTAATGTCGTCGTACTGCAGGCCGGATGCGTTAGTGATGATAGTCATTTGGGTTCCTTAGAAATAGGGGGGCTTAGGCCGCGATTGTAGTCGATCCGCGGCCGATACCCATTAAATGTTGTCGTTAGTAACTTTATACAAGACGTTTGACCGTAAAATACCGGCTGGCTTAACCAAGAAGCGAGTTTTCATGTTCCGCAGTATCCGTAGCGCAGCTGTTTTATTTGCCTTGCTGGCAGGCGTACAGCCTGTTCTGGCCAACGTTGTCGTCGTGCTCAATTCGCGCGATGCCACGGTCCAGCTGCTGGACCAGGCAAGCTACAAGAGCCTGCAAACCTTCCCGGTGGGGAAGGAGCCGCACCATCTGATGGCCACCCCCGACAACAAGTCGCTGATCGTGGCCAGCGCCGTGGGCAATGAGCTGGTATTCCTCGACCCGGTGACCGGCCAGGTGCAGCGCCACGTCAAGGATATCCTCGATCCTTACCAGATCGGCTTCTCGCCCGACCAGAAATGGTTCGTCGCGACCTCGCTGCGCCTGCACCGTATCGATATCTACTCGTACAACGGCAAGGAAATGAAGCTGGCCAAGCGTGTTCCGCTGCCCAAGCTGCCCAGCCACATCGCCTTCGACGCCAGGAGCACCACGGCCTTCATCACCCAGCAAGGCAGCGACCAGGTCAGCGCGATCGACCTGAAAACGCAGAACGTGCTGTGGACCCTGCCGGTCGGCAAGCTGCCGGCAGGTATCGCCATGACGCCGGACGACAAGTTCCTGCTGGTCGGGATCATGGGCAGCGACTACGTCGAAGTGATTAACTGGCGTACCCGGCAGACGGTCAAGCGCATCAAGGCCGGCGCCGGCACCCACAACTTCCGCGCCCTGGGCGATGGACGCTATACCTATGTGTCGAACCGGGTGTCCAACACCATCAACATCATCGACCAGAAGACGCTGGAAAACGTCGGCACCATCGATGTGCCGGGCGGCCCGGACTGCATGGAAATCACCGCCGACCGCAAATACATGTGGGCCACCCTGCGCTGGATCAAAAAAGTGGCCGTGATCGACCTGCAGCAGAAAAAGGTCGTCAAGATGATCCCTGTAGGCCGCTCGCCGCACGGCGTCTTCTTCGCCAACTCTTCGGCACGCATGTAATGAATGCCGCAGCGCCTTACCGCATCGTGCCGCTGGCCGCCCGCTTGCTGGCGCTGGCGGCGCTCCTGCCGCCGGCTGCCGGCGCAAGCGCGCCGGCGCCGGTGTGCCGCGGCACTATCTACCTCACCTTCGACACCGGCAGCCAGTCGCAGGCCGAGCTGATCGCCTCCGTGCTGGCGCGGCAAGACGTCAGGGCCACCTTTTTCCTGGCGAACGAAAAGACCGTCAAAGGCGACTACAGCCTGGACCCGTCCTGGCAAGCCTACTGGCGCGCCCGCGTGGCAGAGGGCCACGCCTTCGGCAGCCATACCTTCGACCACACCTATTACCTGCGCGATGCCGCGCACGGCAAGATCGCGGTCAAGCCGCAATTCGGCGTCGACGCCGGCAAGCGGCTGGACTGGACCGCGCAGCAGTATTGCCGGGAACTGCGGCGCGTCGACCAGCGCTTCCAGGAACTGACCGGCAAGGCGCTGGACCCGTTCTGGCGCGCGCCCGGCGGCAAGACCAGCCCGCGCACGCTGGCAGCCGGCCAGGCCTGCGGCTACCGGCATGCAGGATGGGCCACGCCGGCCGGCTTTTCCGGCGACGAGCTGCCGGTCGAACGCGCCTCCAATGCGCAATTGCTGAAGCGTGCGCTGGACGGCCTGCGCGACGGCGACATCTTCATGGCCCACATGGGCATATGGTCGCGCCAAGAGCCCTGGGCCCCGGCCAGCCTGGAACCGCTGATTGAAGGCTTGAAGCACAAGGGATTTTGCTTCGCCACCCTGAGAGAACATCCGGATTACCGCAAATGATGCAATGCTTCCTGGACCTGCTGGGCCAAGCCCAGGGCTGGCTGTTTGAAAACGCCATCCAGCCGCTGATCTATTACGCCGGCATGGGCGACATCACCGAAGAAGCCTTCGAAGGCACGGAGTGGCTGCTGATCGGCATGGCTGAACTGTTGCTGGTCTACCTGGTGCTGCGGCCGCTGGAAGCCGCCATCCCGGTGCACCGCTTCACCGACAAGGGCGCGCGCTGGAATGACTTCGTCTATACCGTGTTGCAGCGTATCGGCCTGGTTCCGCTGCTGCTGTTCTTCACGCTCGACCCGCTGATGGACGCCATCGCCGGCGCCCTGCACATGGAAGGCGTGCAACCCTTCAACCTGGAAAACCTGGTCACCGACATGCATCCGCTGGCCAGCTTCGCGATCTACCTGCTGGTGCTGGACTTTGCCGATTACTGGTTCCATCGCGCCCAGCACAAGTTCAGCTGGTGGTGGGGTCTGCACAGCCTGCACCACAGCCAGCGCAACATGAACCTGTGGAGCGACGACCGCAACCACCTGCTGGACGACCTGTTGCGCGACATCGTGATGGCGGTGCTGGCGCTGGCCATCGGGGTGCCGCCAGGCCAGTACGTGCTCCTGGTATCGCTGTCGCGCATCGTGCAAAGCCTGCAACACGCCAATGTTCGTATACACTTCGGCCCCATCGGCGAACGCTTGCTGGTGTCGCCGCGCTACCACCGCATGCACCACGCGATTGGCATCGGCCATGAATCGACAGGACAGGGCACGCTGGGTGGTTGCAATTTCGCCGTGCTGTTCCCGATGTGGGACATTATTTTCCGCACCGCTAACTTCACGCCGCGCTTCGAAGCGACCGGCGTACGTGACCAGTTGGCGGGCCGCGACTACGGCCGCGGCTTCTGGGCCCAGCAATGGCTCGGCCTGAAGCGGATGTTTGAATTTATGAGAAAGAAACCGGGTTAATTAATGCGCGCTGTTATCCATGCTTACGGCAGGGCCCTCCTGTCGCAGTTCCACGGCAAGATTTTATTGCTGAGTATTGTTCCTTTCATTATGTCAGTCGCTGTGTGGGCGCTGCTGCTGTGGCTTGGCCTGCAGCCGCTGCTGGACTGGCTGCACGGCCACTTCGTCGACTTCGAGGTCTACCGCGTGACCAGCGACTGGCTGGAATCGATCGGCCTGGGCGGCTTGCGCTCGATCGTGGTACCGCTGTTTGCGCTGCTGCTGCTATTGCCCCTGATGATCGTGACGGCCATGATCTTTATCGGCGTGGCCGCCATGCCCTTCATCGTGCGCCACGTCGGCGGCCGCCATTTCCCGCAACTGGAAAAAAAGCAGGGCGGCTCCATCCTCGGCGGCGTGATCAAGGCGCTGGGTGCGTTCGGCCTCTTCATCCTGGCCTGGCTGTGCATCCTGCCGATGTACATCATTCCGCCGCTGGCCGGCCTGGCCACTGTGCTGCTGTGGGGCTGGCTTACCAGCCGCGTGATGAGCTATGACGCACTGGCCGACTATGCCAGCGCCGAGGAACTGGCCAGGCTGCAGCGCGAACACCGCTGGCAACTGATGTCCATCGGCGTGGTGTCCGGCCTGGCCGGTTCGCTGCCGGCACTGGTGTGGGTGGGCGGCGCCGCTGCTGCGATTGCCTTCTTCCCGATCCTGCTGGCGGCATCGATCTGGGTCTACGTGGTGATTTTCATCTTCACCGGCCTGTGGTTTGAGTATTATTGTCTGCAAGCGCTGGCGCAGTTGCGTCACGCGCCTTTCGAGGAAAGCCTATGCGAATCGGACTGATCATCATTGGCGACGAAATCCTGTCGGGCAAGCGGGTCGACCAGCACTTCCCCAAAGTGGTGCAACTGCTGGCGGCACGCGGGCTGCAACTATCCTGGGCGGAATTGCTTGGCGACGACCGCGCACGCATCACTGCCACGCTGAAGCGCACTTTTGCCAGCGGCGACCTGGTGTTCTGCTGCGGCGGCATCGGCGCCACCCCGGACGACCACACGCGGCAGGCTGCTGCTGCCGCGCTGGGGGTGCCGCTGGCGCTGCATGAAGGAGCAAAGGAAAGCATCCAGCAGCGTGTGCGCCAGGTGGCCGAAGAAAAGGGCGAGGTGGCCGACCTCGCATCGGCGGAAAACCTGCAGCGCCTGCAGATGGCCGAATTCCCGCAAGGTGCTGCGCTTATTCCAAATCCGTATAACAGCGTGGCTGGATTCGCGCACGGCACGCATTACTTCGTGCCCGGCTTCCCGGTCATGGCCTGGCCGATGATCGAATGGGTGCTCGACACGCACTACGCCGAACTGTTCAATCGTGAGCCTCGCGCTGAGCGATCGGTGTTAGTGTACGAGGCGGCGGAAGCAGCGCTAACGCCGCTGATGCTGGCCCTGGAATCAGCCTGGCCGCGCATCAAAGTCTTCAGCCTGCCAAGCGTGGGCGACGCGAAGACCAGGCGCCACATCGAGCTTGGCGTGAAAGGCGATCCGCCCCAATGCGAGGCAGCATTTGCCCACATGTGCCGTGAGCTCGATGCCCTGAAAGTGGAGTACGCGAAGCCCTGAATCCACAGTATGAAAAGGGTGTTAACTGCTCTTGCAACGGCGCTCACAAAACCTGTGAAGCGCCGTTGTTTTTTTGCGAAACTGATACGCGAAGTTTAAATATTTTGCGTCTTGCCCCGTGCAGTGCACGCCGTTGTGGTGCAATGGTAATCAAGCAGAAATACACTGCGTGTACTGTCCGGTTTGAACACTATGTTAAGCAATCGTCGTTTTCGCCGGCCCCGAGTTGTCGTCCGAGCGGTGCGCAAAATGCGCGCCGGCGCGGCAGCGGTTGGATATGGCGGCAACAGGCGGCGTTTGCGCTCGGTACCTATGCCTTCCCAACAAGATCACGAATCAAGCTCCTTCCAACCAAACGAACCAACCGAGCCGGCGCCGCCACCTCCATCCGAACCGAAGAAAGGTTCGCGTTTGCGCAATGCGTTCATTGTGCTGATCCTGGTGCTGCTGACCGTGGCCGGTTTCTGGGGCTATCACGAGACCCGCACCTCGACGGTGCAGGCGAAGGTGTTCACCGACCTGGTTGGCAAACTGACATACAAGGTTGAGCCGGGGCCGAGCAAGTCGATCCGCTTTCCGCACGACAGTCCTTACGATGAACGCCTTGGCTACGCCAACCTGCCCGAATACCTGGACAAGCTGAAAACGCGCGATTACGAAGTCATCTCGCAGGCCCGCTTCTCGCCCAAGATGCTGGAACTGACCGACATGGGCGTGTTCGCGACCTACCGCGAAAAGACCCGTACCGGCCTGTCGATTTTCGATTGCCGCGCGCAGCCGCTGTTTACGGCCAGCTATCCCGAGCGTATCTATGGCAGCTTCGAGCAGGCGCCCACTGCGCTGGTGCAAAGCCTGCTGTTCATCGAGAACCGCGAGCTGCTGGACAACAAGTACCCGAAACGCAACCCGGCCGTGGAGTGGGACCGCCTGTCCAAGGCCATCCTGGAAAAATCGATGAGCGCCGTGGGCGCCGCCGGCCACCGTGCGGCCGGCGGCTCCACGCTGGCTACCCAGATCGAAAAGTACCGCCATTCGCCGGAAGGGCGCACCGGCTCGATGAAGGACAAGCTGCAGCAAATGGTGTCGGCCTCGCTGCGCGCCTACCAGCAGGGCGAGGACACCACCAAGGTGCGGCGCCAGATCGTGGTCGACTACCTGAACACCGTGCCGCTGTCGGCCAAGCCTGGCTATGGCGAAGTGAACGGCGTGGGCGACGGCATGTGGGTCTGGTATGGCCGCGAGTTCGATGAAGTGATGCGCCTGCTGGGCGGCAAGTTGGACCAGCCGGGCAGCCCGCTGGCGTTCAAGGAAGCGCTGTCGCTGCTGATCGCGCAGCGCCGCCCGAGCTACTACCTGGGTGAAGGCGATGAAGACCTGGAAGTACTGGCCAACAGCCACCTGCGCCTGCTCGCTAGCGCCGGCATCATCACGCCGCAACTGCGCGACGCCGCGCTGAAGGAGAAGCTGCATCCGGCCAAGGGTAGCGGCGTGCAGGCCGCGCCGCCGATGACCTATGTCACCAAGAAGGCGTCGAACGCGGTGCGCGTGCACCTGGCCAACCTGCTGGGCGACAACCGCATGTACAACCTGGACCGCCTCGACCTGGCGGTGAACACCACGCTCGATGCCGAGACGCAGAAGACCGTCACCGCCATGCTGCGCCAGCTGCGCGAGCCGGAAACGGCCGTGCAGGCCGGCCTGACCGGCAAGGGCATGCTGGGCAATGGCGACCCGGCCAACGTGGTGTACAGCTTTACCTTGCTGGAGCGCGGCGAGCATGCCAACTACCTGCGCGTGCAGACCGATAACTATGACCAGCCGCTGGACATCAACGAAGGCGCCAAGCTGGACCTGGGCTCCACCGCCAAGCTGCGCACCCTGGTGACGTATATGGACATCGTCGACCAGCTGCACAAGAAGTATGGCCAGATGGAGGTGGCGGAACTGAAGAAAGTCAGCGTCGACCAGCGCGACCGCCTGACCACCTGGGGCATCGAATATCTGGCCATGACGCCGAAGGACAAGCGCGACCTGCCAGCCATGCTGCAGGCGGCGCTGGAGCGCAAGTATTCGGCCAATCCGGGCGAGGGCTTCTTCACCGGTGGCGGCCTGCATTACTTCGGCAACTTCAGCAAGGACGACGACTTCAAGATCATGACGGTGCGCGAGGCGCTGCGCCGCTCCACCAACCTGGTGTTCGTGCGCCTGATGCGCGATGTGGTCAAGTACTATTCCTTCCAGATGCCGGGCTCCTCGCAGACCCTGCTGACCGATGCCGACGATCCGCGCCGCGCGGCCTACCTGGCGCGCTTTGCCGACAAGGAAGGCAAGGAGTTCCTGTACCGCTTCTACGCCAAGTACAAGGGCAAGAAGACTGCGGAACTGGACGCGATCCTGCTCGACACGATCCGCCCGACGCCGGTGCGCCTGGCGAACATCCACCGCACCGTATACCCGAACGCGTCGCTGGCCGAATTCGGCAAGTTCGTAAACGACAACCTGAAGGTGCAGAACGATGTGCCGGAAGAGCGCCTGGCCAAGATGTACGAGCAATATGCCATCGCCAACTGGAGTCTGGCCGACCGCGGCTACCTGGCTGCCGTGCACCCGCTGGAATTGTGGCTGGTGGCTTACCTGCACCAGAATGAGGGCGCCTCGCTGGCCGACGTCGTGGCCGCCAGCGAGAAGGAGCGCCAGGAAGTCTACCAGTGGCTGTTCAAGACCCATCGCAAGCATGCGCAGGACAAGCGCATTGCCGGCTTGCTGGAGATGGAGGCCTTCATGGGCATCCACCGCCAGTGGAAGAAGATGGGTTATCCCTTCGATTCGCTGGTGCCTTCGTATGCGACCACCCTGGGCGCCTCGGCCGACCGTCCCGCCGCGCTGGCCGAGATGATGGGGATTATCATCAACAACGGCGTGCGCAAGACCACGCAGCGCATCGAGTCGCTGCACTTCGCCGAAGGCACGCCTTATGAAACGACGGTGGCGCGCAACAAGTCGTCCAGCAACGAGCAGGTGCTGACGCCGGAAGTGGCGCGCGCAGTAGCCGATGCGATCCGTGAAGTGGTGTCGGACGGCACGGCGCGCCGCGTGAAGTCGGCCTTCGTCGGCCCGGACGGGCAGATCATTCCGGTGGGCGGCAAGACCGGTACCGGCGACCAGCGCTTCGATGTGTATGCGGCTGGCGGGCGCCTGATCGAGTCGCGCTATGTGAACCGTTCGGCGACCTTCGTGTTCAATATCGGCGAGCGCTTCTTTGGTTCGATGACGGCCTATGTGCACGGGCCTGAGTCGAAGAATTACGACTTTACCTCGGCGCTGCCGGTGCAGTTGCTGACGGTGCTGGCGCCTTCGCTGATGCCGCTGATCGAGCCCGATGCGCAGAAGGCGGCGCCGGTGGTGACGGCGATGGCGAACAATGCGCCGGGCGGCGTGCAGCCGGTCGCCACTGCGGCACTGGCTGCTGCCACGGCTGCTGCCGTTCCCGCTGCGCCGCTGCGTGCCTGCGGGGCGCGCTAAAACCGGTAAACCGGGGTCAGACCAAAGGTCTGCCCCCCAACGGTCTCGAAGCCGGAGGCAGCGGCCGGCGCGCCGACGTGTCTGACCCTGCGGGTCAGACACAGGTTTACCGGTTTACAATGCGCGCATGAAACTCATTACCAAGTTCACCAACATCAGCCTGCGCGACCTGCTGGTCTCCTTTGCCCCCACCATCGTGCTGATTGCCGGCGCCTGCGCGCTGGCCTACTGGATCATCGACCCCGCCCCGCCGCGGACGGTCAAGCTCTCCACCGGCCAGGAAAACAGCGCCTACGAAAACATCGGCAAGCGCTACGCGCAAGCGATGGCCAAGCACGGCATCAAGGTCGTCCTGCAGCAAAGCCAGGGCTCCCAGGAAAACCTGCAACGCCTGAACAAGGGCGACACCGACATCGCCTTCGTGCAAAGCGGCTCCACCAATGAAGCCGAAGCCGAACGCACCGGACTGGTCTCGCTGGGCAGCCTGTTCACCGAGCCGCTGTGGCTCTTCATGCGCGAGAAAAAAGCCGTGACCAGCCTGACCCGCATCAAAGGCATGAAGGTCAACCTGGGCCCCGAAGGCAGCGGCGTGCCGCGCCTGTTCCGCCAGGTACTGCAGATTAACGGCGTCCAGAGCAGCGACATCGTCGCCAGCGACCTGGAAAACACCCCCGCCACGGTGGAACTGCTGGAAGGACGCATCGATGCCCTGGTCTTTGCCGCCGCGCCGGACGATCCCTTGATCCAGATGCTGCTGATGACGCCCGGGATCAAGCTGTTCAACTTCACCCAGGCCGAAGCTTACGCGCGCCGCCTGCCGTTCCTGACCCACGTCACCCTGCCGCGCGGGATCGTCGACCTGGGCCGCGACCTGCCGGCCCGCGACTATCACCTGATCGCACCAACGGCGACCCTGGTGGCACGCGAAGACCTGCATCCCGCCCTGGTCGACCTGTTCGTGCAGGCGGCCAGTGGCATCCACAGCGGGGCAGGGTGGTTCCAGCAGCAGGGTCAGTTCCCATCGCCGCGCTATACGGAAATTCCGGTTGCGCATGAAGCGGCCAAGTTCTACAAGGACGGCCCGCCTTTCCTGCAACGCTACATGGCCTTCTGGCTGGCCAACCTGTTCGACCGCCTGTGGGTGGTGTTGCTGGCGGTCGGCGCCCTGATCCTGCCGCTGTCGAAAGTCGTGCCGCCGCTGTATGTATGGCGCATCCGTTCGCGCGTCTACCGCTGGTACGGGCAACTGCGCTCGGTGGAGCAGGGCGTCGACGAAGGCAAGCCGCGCGAAGAATTGCTGCACCGGCTGGACCAGATCGAAGAACGGGTGAACCGCCTGAGCGTGCCCCTGTCTTTTGCCGATGAGTTCTACGGCTTGCGCAACCACATCGAGTTCGTACGCCAGAAGCTACGTATAAACACGTAAAAGAAGTTGAAAGTGTTGTATCCGCGAGACCCTTAATTGACAGTTGCTTACAGTTACCTCAAAGATAAGCCGGGGAGTGAAACTGGTTTAATCACAAGGGGTAGCTATGGCACCAAAAAAACAGGTTCTCGCGATCGCAGTTGCATCACTTTTCACCAATGCCGCAGGGGCGCAGGAAGCACCCGCCGGCGAAACCGCTACAGTGGTGGTGACCGGTACCCGGGTCTCCAACCGCACGGTGCTCGACACCACCGCACCGGTGGACGTCATCAATGCAGACAGCCTCAAGAACAGCGGCGTGCCGGAAATTACCCAAGCGCTATCGGTGGCACTGCCGTCCCTGAATTTCCCGCGCCCAGGCCTGGCTGACGGTACCGACACCATCCGCCCGGCCACCCTGCGCGGCCTGGCGCCCGACCAGACCCTGGTGCTGGTCAATTCCAAGCGGCGCCATGCCTCTTCGCTGGTCAACCTGAACGGCACCATTGGCCGCGGTTCGGCGGCTGTGGACATGAACGCTATCCCGACTGGCATCGTGAAGAGCATCGAGGTGCTGCGCGATGGCGCCTCCGCGCAATATGGCTCCGACGCTATTGCAGGCGTGGTCAATATTCGGCTGCGCAGCGACCGCACTGGAGGCGATGCCAGCTTCAGTTACGGCCGCCGCGATACCGAATACAATTTCAATCCAGGCACGCCGCCAGCCGGTGCGACCTGGGGCACACAGGACTCGCGCAAACGCAAGGACGGCAACACGGCCACCTACAGCCTATGGAAAGGCATGGAACTGGGCGAAGACGGTTTCCTGACCATCGCGCTGGAGCACAAGCGCCAGGACCATACCGAGCGTTCGGGCTGGGACGTGCGGCAGCAATACGTCACGGTGAACGGCGCCTTTGATCCGCGCGAAGCGAACTTCAATCGCTACAACGCCTGGTACGGCGAACCGGAGCTGAAACAAAGCACCTTCTTCGCCAACGCCGGCTATAACCTGCAAGGCGGCGCCAAGCTGTACGGCTGGACCAGCTACCAGGACCGCGACGGCAAGGGCGCCGGCTTTTTCCGCCGTGCCATGCAGAACACCAACACCATCGAGATTTATCCGAATGGCTACTTGCCCTTCATTGAACCATCGGTGGCAGACTTCAGCGCCGCCTTTGGCGCTGCCTGGACCGTTGGTGCTTGGGATCTGGATGCTTCAGTCTCGTATGGCGAGAATGAGATGGACTTCACCATCACCAACACGCTGAACCGCTCGCTCGGCCCGGCCTCCAAGACAGTGTTCGACGCGGGCGGTTTCAAGTACGACCAGACGACCTTCAACCTGTCCGGCGTGCGGCAATTTGAAGTGGGTTTGTCGTCGCCGCTCAACCTGGCCGTGGGCGCCGAGGCGCGCCGGGAAGGCTATTCCTTGCATGCCGGGGAGCCCGATTCGTGGCGCAACGGCGGCGTGCTGCTAGGTGGCGTAAAGACTGCTTCCGGTTCGCAAGTGTTTCCGGGCTTCCAGCCGCGCGACGAGCGCAACGTCAACCGCAAAGCATATTCCGCATATGCCGACGTGGAAGCGAACATCACGGACAAGCTGTTGGCATCTGCCGCGGTACGCGGCGAGCATTACTCGGACTTTGGCAATAACTGGTCGGGCAAGCTGGCAGGACGCTACAACTTCACCCCGGACTTCGCGTTGCGCGGTTCGCTGCAGAACGGCTTCCGTGCGCCATCGCCGCAGCAGCAATACTTTACGTCGACGGCTATCAATTTCATTAACGGTGTCCCGTTCGACATCATGACACTTAAGCCGTCCGACCCGGCTGCAATTGCGCTCGGCGCCAAGCCGCTGGATGCGGAAAAGTCGACCAACTTCTCGCTGGGCGCCGTAGCCAAGGCGGGTAAAGCCAGCTTCACCGTCGATGCGTTCCAGATCAAGATTCGCGATCGTATCGTCTTGTCCGAAAACCTGATTCAGGCGAATGTGCGCAGTTACCTTGTGGCGCAGGGCTTTGATGACGTCGGCGCTCGTTTCTTCATCAATGGCGTGAACACCACCACCCGTGGCGTCGATGTGGTGGCGAGCTATCCGTGGAATGCGGCGGCGGCCGGCAAGTTCGACTTCACGCTGGCGGGCAATTACACCAAGACCGAGGTGACCAAGGTGCCGGAAACGGCACAGTTGCAGGCCTTGAGCCCGGCCCCGGCCTTGTTTGCCAGGGTGAATGTGCTGACTTTTGAACATGGCACGCCTCAGACCAAGTTCACTGCGAGCTTGAACCATTCGCTCGGTGCCTGGAGCGGTACGTTGCGAGCGACGCGGTATGGCAAAGTGTTGGCGCCGGGAACCACTGCGGTTGATGATTTCTGGATGACGCCGAAGACGCTGGTGGATATCGAGGGGCGGTACAAGATTACTTCGCGCCTGAGCGCGGCCCTGGGGGCGGAAAACCTGTTTGACCAGTATCCCGATCCCTATCCACCTTCGCTCAATACGACAGGCAATGCGCCCTATTCGAATTATTCGCCGTTCGGGCGTTCCGGCCGCTTTGTGTACGCCCGCTTGAATTACTCGCTTTAAGCGGTCTTAACCGGCCTTATCGGCATCGATGATATTGAACTATCCCGATGCCCATTTCTTCATTCACTTTCGTGCGCGCATATGGTTCGCGGTACGCTGTCCTTCCTCCGGTACTTCGAGCAGGCATAGCTGGAAGCGCAGAGATGGGTCAGGCGCCAACCCAGGGCAGGCCGGCCTTGCACCAGCCGCCCACGGTCTTGCGGTGGCCTTGCGCATCCTTGTCGCCTTCAAACCCCTCCAGGATGTCGTAGCACTGGCGATAGCCGGCTTCAGTCGCGGCCTTGGCCGCATGGCGCGAACGCACGCCCGAACGGCACAGGAAGACGATCACCGTGTCCTTGCCCGGCACCGCCGCCGCCAGTTGTCCCAGGAAGTCCGGATTCGGGGTCCCGCCCGGATACACATTCCACTGTGCCGCATGGTGCTGTTCGGCCGGAATCGCCACCCGTCCCACCCAATCGCGCTCGGCATTGGTCCGCACATCGACCAGGCGCACATGCGGATCGCATTTCAGCAGCTCGTATGCCTCTTGCGGGGTCACCGCACCGGCATAGGGCAGGGAAGTGTCGCGTTTGCGTGCACGGTCGAGGATTTCGGAATTGGAACTCATGGTTTTTCCTTTATGATGACTGCACCACAACGATGCATTTGCATCAATTGGTGCAATAATGCACCACAACGGTGCAATAATCGGCAAGCGCACCCGCATGGTGCGTTGTTTACGTGTCGGTAGCATGGAATTAGCTGGCATGATATCTGCTTAATGTACCATCAGCGTTCGCCGCACCCAAGAGGTCGCGGCAGTTTTTTCACTTAGGAGATATGTAATGGCACTGACCGCCGCAGACGTTCTGAAGATGGTGCAAGAGCACGAAGTCAAGTTCGTGGACTTCCGTTTCGCCGATACCCGTGGCAAGGAACAGCACGTAACCGTGCCTGTGTCCCATTTCGACATCGACAAATTTGAATCGGGCCACGCTTTCGACGGTTCTTCCATCGCCGGCTGGAAAGGCATCGAAGCTTCGGACATGATCCTGCTGCCGGATCCTGCGACCGCCAATATCGACCCATTCTTTGAAGAAACCACCCTGTTCATGCAGTGCGACGTGATCGAACCGTCGGACGGCAAGGGCTACGACCGCGACCCGCGTTCCATCGCCAAGCGCGCTGAAGCCTACCTGAAGTCCTCCGGCCTGGGCGACACCGCCTACTTCGGCCCGGAGCCGGAATTCTTCATCTTCGACTCCGTGAAGTGGAAGATCGACATGTCCGGCGCCATGGTCAAGATCGACTCCGACGAAGCTTCCTGGTCGACCGACAAGGACATCGACGGCGGCAACTCCGGCCACCGTCCAACCGTCAAGGGCGGCTACTTCCCGGTGCCTCCGGTCGACTCCTTCCAGGACATGCGCTCCGAAATGTGCCTGATCCTGGAATCGATGGGCATCCCGGTCGAAGTGCACCACCATGAAGTGGCCGGCGCCGGCCAGAATGAAATCGGCACCAAGTTCTCGACCCTGGTTGAGCGCGCCGACTGGACCCAGAACCTGAAATACGTGGTGTGGAACGTTGCCCACTCCTACGGCAAGACCGCTACCTTCATGCCGAAGCCAGTGGTTGGCGACAACGGCTCCGGCATGCACGTCCACCAGTCGATCTGGAAAGACGGCAAGAACCTGTTCGCCGGCGACGGCTATGCCGGCCTGTCCGATTTCGCCCTGTACTACATCGGCGGCATCATCAAGCACGCCAAGGCACTGAACGCGATCACCAACCCGGGCACCAACTCGTACAAGCGCCTGGTGCCAGGCTACGAAGCGCCAGTGAAACTGGCTTACTCCGCACGTAACCGTTCCGCTTCGATCCGTATTCCACACGTGGCCAATCCAAAAGGCCGCCGCATCGAAACCCGCTTCCCGGACCCGCTGGCCAACCCATACCTGTGCTTCGCCGCGCTGATGATGGCCGGCCTGGACGGCGTGCAGAACAAGATCCACCCAGGCGAAGCAGCGTCCAAAGACCTGTACCACCTGCCGCCGGAAGAAGATGCACTGATCCCGACCGTCTGCGCATCCCTGGAAGAAGCGCTGGATCACCTGAACAAAGACCGTGAGTTCCTGACCCGCGGCGGCGTGTTCACCGATTCGATGATCGATGCCTACATCGAACTGAAGATGACCGAAGTCACCCGCATGCGCCAGACCACCCACCCGGTCGAGTTCGACATGTACTACTCTCTGTAATCAGGGCACGATTGCCGGGATTAACCGGTAGTCAACAAAAACGCGAGGTCAGCAAGCTGCTTTCCTCGCGTTTTTTTTCGGATGTTGTATAGTCGGGGCATGAACACTCGCACTCTCGTATTAAATGGGCTGGCGCTGCTGGCCGTGAGTGGCGCAGCGCAGGCGCAGCAAATTTTTCTCTGCGTAGATGCCGATGGCCGCAAGGAACTGACCGATAGCAGCCGCAAGGGGAAGAACTGCAAGATGCTGGACCTGCCAGGCGCCGCGATACCCGCGCCAGGCGGCGCGCGCCGCAGCGGCACGCCATCAGCCCCTGCCGTGGCGCCAGCCAATTTCCCACGCGTCGACAGCTCGGAACAGAAAGCCCGCGATGCGGACCGCCGCGCCATCCTGACCGAAGAACTCAATACCGAAAACCGTAAGCTGGCGGATTTGCGCAAGGAGTTCAACAACGGCGAACCCGAACGCCGTGCCGACGAGCGCAATGCCGCCAAATACCAGGAGCGCGTCGCTGGCCTGAAGGACAGCATCGCGCGTGCGGAACAGAACGTGGAAGCGCTGAAGCGCGAGCTCTCCAATATAAAATGACCCCAGACAGCCCTGCCAGGATCCGGCCCGCTGAACTGGCAGGCCTGGACCTGCTGGCATCGGCCGTTGTCATCGTCGATGGCGGCGGCCATATCCTGTACCTCAACGCCGCCGGCGAAAACCTGCTGGAATCGTCGCTCAAGGCGCTGGCGCGCCAGCCGTTGGGCGGCCTGTTTGCAGCGCCGCTGGAGCTGGACAACATCATCGCGCAGGCGCGCGAACACAAGTTCTCCGACGTGCGGCAAGAGCTGGTGCTGGACCGTGCCGGGCGCGAAGCGCTGCATGTGCACATCATTGCCAGTGCGCTGGACGAGCCGGACGGCGCGGTGATGATCGAACTGCGCGAGATCGTGCAGCAGGTGAAGCAGGACCGCGAAGAGCGCCTGATGGACCAGAGCCAGGCCAACAAGGAGCTGATCCGCAACCTGGCGCACGAGATCAAGAACCCGCTGGGCGGCATCCGCGGCGCCGCCCAGCTGCTGGAAATGGAGCTGCCGCCGCTGCATTTGACGCAGCTGCGCGAGTACACCCAGGTCATCATCAAGGAAGCGGACCGCCTGCAAACGCTGGTGGACCGCCTGCTGGCGCCGCACCGCCGCCCGCATATCGTGGGCGACGTGAATATCCACGAAGTGCTGGAGCGGGTGCGCAGCCTGATCCTGGCAGAATTCCCGGTCGGGCTCACCATCCGCCGCGACTACGACGCCTCCTTGCCCGAATTCCGCGGCGACAAGGAGCAGTTGATCCAGACGGTGCTCAATATCGCCCACAATGCCGCGCAAGCGCTGGTCGCGCGCATCGAGCAGGGCGATGCCGAGATCGTTTTCCGCACCCGCGTGGCACGCCAGATGACGCTGGCGAAGGTTCGGTATCAGCTGGCATTAGATTTGCATATCATCGATAACGGACCGGGCATCCCGCCCCAGATCCGCGACCGTATCTTCTACCCGCTGGTATCGGGCAGGGATGGCGGCAGCGGCCTGGGACTGACGCTGGCGCAAACCTTCGTGCAGCAGCACATGGGCGTTATCGAATGTGAAAGCAGGCCTGGCCAGACGGACTTCAGAATCTTATTGCCTTTGCCTTGATCGGACTAAATGAAACCAATCTGGATTGTTGACGACGACGAATCGATCCGCTGGGTGCTTGAGAAAGCCCTGGCGCGGGAGAACCTCGCTACGCGCAGCTTTGCCAATGCGCGCGATGCGGTCGCGGCGCTGGAACAGGAGACGCCGCAGGTGCTGGTGTCGGACATCCGCATGCCGGGCGATTCGGGACTCGACCTGCTGCAGCTGGTGAAGCAGCGCCATCCCGGCCTGCCGGTCATCATCATCACCGCGTTCTCCGACCTCGATTCCGCCGTGGCGGCCTTCCAGGGCGGGGCGTTTGAATACCTGGCCAAGCCCTTCGACATCGACAAGGCGGTGGAGCTGATCCGCCGCGCGCTGGACGAAAGCCTGCGCGAATCGAGCATCGAATCCGGGCCGGCCGATACGCCGGAAATCCTGGGCCAGGCGCCGGCGATGCAGGAAGTGTTCCGCGCCATCGGCCGCCTGTCGCAATCGAATGTGACGGTGCTGATCACCGGCGAATCGGGCACCGGCAAGGAGCTGGTGGCACGCGCGTTGCACAAGCACAGCCCGCGCTCCGACCAGCCATTCATCGCCATCAATACGGCGGCGATTCCCAAAGACCTGCTGGAATCCGAACTGTTCGGCCATGAACGCGGCGCCTTTACCGGCGCGCAGACCACGCGCCGCGGCCGTTTCGAGCAGGCCGAAGGCGGCACGCTGTTCATGGACGAAATCGGCGACATGCCGTTCGACCTGCAAACGCGCTTGCTGCGCGTGCTGTCCGATGGGCATTTCTACCGCGTCGGCGGCCACTCGCCGCTGAAGGCCAATGTACGCGTGATCACGGCCACGCACCAGAACCTGGAACAGCGCGTGCGCGACGGCCTGTTCCGCGAAGACTTGTATCACCGCCTGAACGTGATCCGCCTGCGCCTGCCCAGTTTGAGGGAGCGGCGCGAGGATATCCCCATCCTGGTGCGCCACTTCCTGGTGCAAAGCGCGCGCCAGCTTGGGGTGGAAGCCAAACGCATGAGCGAATCGACGCTGGCCTTCCTGCAGCAGCTTGAGTTGCCGGGCAATGTGCGGCAGCTGGAGAACCTGTGCAACTGGATCACGGTGATGGCGCCGGGCCAGACGGTGGAGGTGAAGGATTTGCCGCTGGAGCTGACGCAGGGCCAGGAAGGCACTGCTGCCGCTGCGCACGCGGCAGCTCCGGCGGTTGCCGAGACTGCGCTGCCGCAGCATCACGGCAACGTGCAGCCGCTGGCGCCACCGGCGCTGGCGACGTCGCCGGAAGGCTGGCTTAGCCTGCTCGAACTGCAGGCAGCGGGGATGTTAAGCAGCGGGCAGCAGGATGTGATGGATGTGCTGGGGCGCCAGTTCGAGTCGGCCCTGATCCGCACCGCGCTGAAATTCACGCACGGGCGCAAGAACGATGCGGCGATCAGGCTGGGGATCGGGCGCAATACCATCACGCGCAAGATTGCCGAGCTGGGTATCGACGGCGCCAAAGACGACTAAATGTCCACCCTGGGGTCAGGAACGGAAGTGGACATTTTCCGAAGAAAATGTCCACTTCCGTTCCTGACCCCAGGGTGGACATTTTTGTTATGCTGCGGGCTTGGAAATTTGAGGAGCCTGCATGCTGATTAACTGCGTCGCCTACCAGGATGGGCGCAAGCTGGCTGATATCCCGGTGGCCGATATCAGCGATTATGTGGCGCGCGACGATGCCTTCGTCTGGGTCGCCCTGCGCGATGCCACGCCCGCTGAACTCGAAGTGATGCAGGAGGAGTTCGCCCTGCACGAACTGGCAGTGGAAGACGCCGGCCGCGGCCAGCAACGGCCGAAGATCGAGGAATACGGCGACTCCCTGTTCGTCGTGGTCAAAATGCTCGAACTGCGCGACGACGAGCTGCACGTGGGCGAGGTCGATATCTTCGTCGGCCCGAATTATGTGCTGTCCAACCGTTCCAATTCCACCAAGGATTTCCTCGGCGTGCGCGCGCGTGCCGAACGCGAACCGCACCTGCTGCAGCAGGGGGCCGGCTTCGTGCTGTACGCCCTGATGGACGCCGTGGTCGACCGTTACTTCCCCATTATCGATGCGCTGGAAGTCGAGCTGGAAAAAATCGAGGAGCGCATCTTCATCCGCGGTTCGCAGCGCGACAATATCGAACGGTTGTACGAACTTAAGCGCAAAGTGATGACGGTGCGCCACACGGTTGCTCCCTTGCTCGATGCAATTGGCAAGTTGCACGGCGGCCGCGTGCCTGCGGTTTGCCGCAATACGCAGGAATATTTCCGCGACGTGCACGACCACTTGCTGCGAATCAATGCCGCCCTCGATACCATGCGCGACACCATCGGCACCGCGATCCAGGTCAACCTGTCGATGGTGGCGCTGGAAGAGGGGGAGGTGAACAAGCGCCTGGCGGCCTGGGCTGCCATTTTTGCGGTGCTGACCGCCTTTGCCGGCTTGTGGGGCATGAATTTCAAGCATATGCCTGAGCTGGACTGGCGCTTCGGCTACCCGGCAGCCCTGACTTTAATGGCTGTTGTTTGCGGGTCATTGTATCGACGCTTTAAGAAGGTAGGCTGGTTGTAGCGGTATATAATTTACAATAAACAACCTCTGGTGGGGCTGGGCATGGTGGATGACGCAATGTTGTTCGACGATGATGAGACGCCAGCCCCCGCTGCGTCCCTGCCGCCGTGGGAAATTCTGATCGTTGACGACGAGCAAGCCGTACACCAGGTCACGCAACTGGTGATGTCGGACTTCGAGTTTGACGGCCGCCGTGTCCGCTTTTCCCATTGCTATTCCGGCGCCGAAGCGCGCGAACGCCTGGTGCGCCCTGGCCAGTTCGCCCTGGTCTTGCTCGATGTCGTGATGGAGTCCGAGCATGCCGGCCTGGAACTGGTGCGCTATATCCGGGAAGAACTGGGCGACCGCAATGTGCGCATCGTGCTGCGCACCGGCCAGCCGGGCCAGGCGCCGCAGGCGCTGGTGCTGAAAACCTACGACATCAACGATTACCGCGAAAAGACCGAGTTGACGCACGCCAAGCTCAGTACGGTGTTCTATTCCGGCCTGCGCGCCTACCGCGACCTGATGCGCCTGGAGCGCGCCCGCCTAGGCCTGCGGCGCTCGATCGATGCCATCACCCACGTGTGCGACTCGGACAACCTGCGCCACTTCTGTTCCGCCGTGCTGGAGCAGGCTTCGGCCTTGTTGGGCCGCCAGGCGGAAGGCGTGTGCGCCAGCCGCATGAACGCCTACGCCGCCGCGCGCCAGCCGGGCCGCCTGCAGGTGCTGGCGGTGACCACGGCCTATGCCGGCCTGGCGCTGGAGGAAACCCTGGAGCATTTGCCGGTGCCGGTGCGCGATGCCTTCCTGCGCTGCATGGCTGAGCAGGCCGACCACTACGGCCCGCTGTATTACGCCTGCTACTACCGCACGCGCGACGGCAACGAGAGCCTGCTTTACATGTCCTTCAGCGAACCGGTGGAAGAAGAGGAGCGCGAGCTGCTTGGCCTGTTCTCGGCCAACGTCGCCATCACCTACGAACGCCTGCTGGCGCGCGAAGAGCTGGAAGCGACCCAGGACGCCATCATCCACATCCTGGGCGAGGCGCTGGAAAGCCGCTCGGCCGCTGCCGGCGGCCACGTCGAGCGCGTGGGCGAGATTGCCGCCATGCTCGGCGCAGCGGTCGATATGCCGGACAATGCCGTGCGCCAGCTGCGCCAGGCCGCGCCGCTGCACGACATCGGTCACGCCGGCATCCCGAACGAGATCCTCAACCTGCCGGGCCCGCTGGATGCGGCGCAGCGCAAGCGCATGCAGGGCCACAGCGATATCGGCTGGCATATGCTGTCTTCGTCGAAGCAGCCGGTGCTGCAACTGGCGGCGCGCATCGCGCATGAGCACCACGAGCGCTGGGATGGGGCAGGTTATCCGCAAGGCCTGCATGGCGCCGACATCAGCCTGGCCGCGCGCATCACTGCGCTGGCCGATTTCGTCGACGCCATGGTGAGTCCGCGCAGCTACCGCCCGGCGCACTCCCTGCAGCATGCGCTGGACGAAGTGCGCGAGGGCAGCGGCAGCCGCTTCGATCCCGCACTGGCCAGTTTGCTGTTGCAGCACGAGCGCGATTTGCAAGACCTGTATCGGCGCCACCCACCTCATTAGGAGCCCGTCATGGAATTATTCGACGCCAACGACGCGCGCACCCTGGCCGAAGCGGCGTTGCGCTCGATTACAGATTCCACCGCGCGTGCGCGCGGCGACCAGTTCTTCCGCGTGCTGGTGCGCGACCTGGCGGCGGCACTGGATGTGACCTATGTGATCGCTGGCCGCGTGATACGCATGCCGGACGGGCAGGAGGGCATCCGCACCCTGGCGGTGTGGGGCGGCGAGGAGTTCCTGCCCAATATGGAATACAGCCTGGAGCACACGCCCTGCCATAACGTGACCGACCAGACCATGTGCTTCCACGGCTGCGGCATCCAGCAGGATTACCCGCTCGATACCCTGCTGGTGGACATGAAGGCGGAAAGCTATGTCGGCATGCCGATGGTCGATACCGAGGGCAAGACACTGGGCATCCTGTCAGCCATCGACACCAGGCCGATAGACGAGAACAAGCGCTTGCTGGCGCTGTCGCTGCTGTCGATCTTCGCCGCGCGCGCAGCGGCCGAGCTGCAGCACCAGGACCGCGAGCACCTGCTGGAAGAGAAGGTCTCGCGCCGCACGGAAGCCTTGCGCGCGGCCCAGGCCAGCCTGGTGGAGCAGGAAAAGCTGGCGGCCTTGGGTTCGCTGGTGGCAGGCGTGGCGCATGAGGTGAACACGCCGGTGGGCGTGGCGCTGACGGCGGCATCGGCCATGAGCAGCTATACGGCGCAGCTGGTGCAGGCCTTGGAAGCGCCCAAGGTAAGCCGCTCCGACCTGGTCAACCTGGCATCGCGCCTGAACGATGCCGCGGCACTGATCGAGCAGAACCTGCACCGCGCGGCTGCCCTGATCGGCAACTTCAAGCAGTTGGCGGTGGACCAGGGCACCGAGCATGTCAGTACGCTGGCGCTGAAAGACTATGTGCAGGGCGTGGTGTCGGCGCACAGCCCGGAGCTGCGCAAGGCCGGCATCAAGGTCGAAGTGGAGATCGACCCCCTGATGCGGCCGCGCCTGCCGCCCGGGAAGTTTTCGCAGGTGTTGTCCAACCTGTTGATGAATGCCGCGCGCCACGCTTATCCCGACGGCAAGGGCGGCACGGTCACGGTGCGTGCCAGCGAGGGCGAGGGCTGGCTGGAAATGGACTTCATCGACCAAGGTGTCGGCCTGGCGCCCGGCGTGCGGGAAAGGATCTACGAACCTTTCTTCACCACCAAGCGCGGGCAGGGCGGCTCAGGGCTGGGCATGCACATCGTCTACACCATCATGCAGCAGATGGGCGGCGCGGTGGAAGTGCACAGCAAGCCCGGGCAGGGCTGCCGCTTCCAGCTGCGCATGCCATTCGAAGTCAAGTCTTGTCTGCCGCCTGCATAGACAGCGCAACGGCTTCCGCCACCTTGATGCCATCCACGCCGGCCGACAGGATGCCGCCGGCATAGCCTGCGCCTTCGCCGGCCGGGAACAGGCCGCGCGTGTTCAGGCTTTGCAGGTCGTCGTTATTGCGCTTGATGCGGATCGGCGACGAGGTGCGGGTTTCCAGGCCGGTCAGCACGGCGTCGTGCTTGAAGTAGCCCTTGACCTGCTTGTCGAAGGCCGGGAAGGCTTCGCGCAGGGCCACTACCGCGTATTCCGGCAGGATGGTGGCCAGGTCGGTCCAGGTGATGCCGGGCTTGAACGACGGCACCACTGCGCCGACATCGCTGGAGGCGCGTCCCGCCACGAAGTCGCCCATCAACTGGCCCGGCGCATTGTAATTGGAGCCGCCCAATACATAGGCTTTCTCTTCCAGGCGGCGCTGCAGTTCGATGCCCGCCAGCGGGTGGCCCGGGTAATCTTCCTCCGGGCTGATCGACACCACGATGGCGCTATTGGCGTTGCGTTCGGCGCGCGAGTATTGCGACATGCCGTTGGTGACCACGCGGCCCGGCTCGGACGCCGCTGCCACCACCGTGCCCCCGGGGCACATGCAGAAGCTGTACACCGCACGGCCATTGCTGGCGTGGTGCACCAGCTTGTAGTCGGCCGCACCGAGGATGGGGTGGCCGGCATTCGGGCCGAAGCGGCACTGGTCGATCAGCGATTGCGGGTGCTCGACGCGGAAGCCGATCGAGAACGGCTTGGCCTCGACATAGACGCCGCGCTGGTACAAGGTTTCAAATGTGTCGCGCGAGCTGTGTCCGATAGCCAGCACCACGTGGCTGGTCTCGATGTATTCACCGCTGGCCAGGTGCAGGCCGCGCACCTGGCGCACGCCGTTCTCCTGGCGGATGTCGAAGTCGGTCACGCGCTGCTCGAAACGGATTTCGCCGCCCAGGGCGGTGATTTCTTCGCGCATGTTTTCCACCATCTTTACCAGGCGGAAAGTGCCGATGTGCGGCTTGCTGACGTAGATGATTTCTTCCGGTGCGCCGGATTTGACGAACTCGGTCAACACCTTGCGGCCATAGTGTTTGGGGTCGCTGATCTGGCTGTACAGCTTGCCGTCCGAGAAGGTGCCGGCCCCGCCTTCGCCGAACTGCACATTCGATTCGGGGTTCAGCACGCGCTTGCGCCAGAAGCCGAAAGTATCCTTGGTGCGTTCGCGCACGGTCTTGCCGCGCTCGAGGATGATGGGCTTCAGGCCCATCTGTGCCAGGATCAGCGCGGCAAACAGGCCGCACGGACCCATGCCGATGACCACCGGGCGCGGCTGCTTGCCATCGGCGTTGACGCCATGCGCCACGAACTTGTAGGCCATGTCCGGCGAAACCATCAGGTGCTTGTCATCGGCGCGCCGGGCCAGGATGCCGGCATCGTCCGTGGTCTCCACGTCCACCGAATAGATCAGCGAAATATTCGTCTTCTTGCGCGCATCGTAGCTGCGTTTGTAGACGGTAAATCCCAGCATCTGCTGCGGCGAAATCTTCAGGCGGGCCAGGATGGCCGCGGCCAGTTCCGGTTCCTCGTGGTTGAGAGGGAGCTTGATTTCATTCAGTCGCAACATGGTGGTCTTTCTCTAAAGGATGGGGCGCGCAACGGGCCCAAAGGCGACATTTTACCTGCTTCGTCCTGATTGGAGTGGTGTTGGTTGCACGCCATAAGGCTTTGCCGATTCGCGGCTGCCTTCCTGGCGACTCCGGCACAATCCCGATTTTTCATTATTCATTGCTGAATTGACATGCTCTGATGAATACGCCGCACCCGCGGCGAGCACAAAAAACAGAGAGTCAAAGAGGAAACGATGATGAAAGAAACCATCCTGTCGCGTTCAGTGCGACTGATGTTCATGGCCGGCCTGGGCGTTGCAGCCCTGCCGGCCATGGCTGAGGAGAACATCCAGCGGGTCGAGATTACCGGTTCGGCAGTCAAGCGCGTGGCCGTGGAAGGCGCGCTGCCGGTGCAGACCCTTTCCAAGGCGCAGATCGAACAGACCGGCGCCACCACCGTGGCCGACCTGGTGGCCACGCTGCCGTCGATGCAGGGCTTTGTCACGTCGGCCGCGTCGATCAACGGCGGCGGCGGCGGCGTGCAAACGGCATCGGTGCATGCCATTGGCACCGGCTACACGCTGGTGCTGCTGAACGGCCGCCGCATTGCGCCTTACAGCTCGGGCTCGGCGGTCAACCTGGCCTCGATCCCGCTGTCGGCGGTCGAGCGGGTCGAGATCCTGACCGACGGCGCCTCCGCGCTGTACGGTTCCGACGCGATTGCCGGCGTGGTCAACTTCATCTTGAAGAAGAACCAGACCGATGCCAACATCGAGCTGACCTACAACCGCCCGACCAAGGGCAGCGCAGGCGCTACCTCGAATGTCGCCATCTCCAAGGGCTTCGGCGAACTGGAGACCGATGGCTTCAACGTACTGCTGGCCTACAGCCACGACACCCAGAAAGAGCTGAACGCCAGCGACCGCCGCTTCGCAGCGCCCGGCGGCGTGCATGCGTTCAGCGAAGGCGGCCAGCGCTACTCGCTGTACCAGGTGTCGGCCAATTCGATCCCGGGCAACGTCAATGCGCGCACCAGCAGCGGCAATGTCCTGTTCAATCCAAGCCTGATCAACACCGGCGCCTGCGGTGCGCCGAATACCTTCAAGGTCGGCGACCGCTGCATGTACAACTATGGCGCCGTGGTCGAGCTGCTGCCGGAACTGAAGCGCGACGGCCTGTTCGCGTCCACCAACATCAAGCTCAATGCCGACTGGACCTTCTTTGCCGAAGGCCTGTATTCGAAGTTCACCAGCACGGCGCGCTATGCGCCGCCGGCCCAGCCGCTGTCGCTGGACATCAATTCCTCACTGTACCAGGCTAACGTGGTGCCGGCTCTGGTCAAGCTGGGTGTGGACCCGGCGACCGTCAACTCCGCCACCATGAGCCTGCGCCTGGTCGATGCCGGCGGCCGTACCGACGACTGGAAGACTGAAGCGAAGCACCTGGCCTTCGGCGCCGAAGGGCGCCTGGGCGGCTGGGACCTGCATGCGTCCTACACCCATTCGGAAACCATGGCGGAAGACCATGCGGTATCGGGCTACACCAGCAGCGACAAGCTCGATGTCCTGATGGCCTCCGGCACCTACAACCCTTTCATCGTGCCGACCGCGGAAACCCGCGCGGCACTGGCTTCGGCCGTGCTGCGGCAGAAGCTGGATGAAACCAAATCGAAAATCGACGTGGTGAACCTGCGCGGCTCGCGTTCCGTATTCGATGCGCCGGGCGGCTCGGCCATGCTGGCGCTGGGCGGCGACTTCCTGCGCCAGAAATACGTCTACGATCCGAGCGCGATCACGATGGGCGCCAACAGCCTGCAGCCTGACTTCACCGACAGTCCGATCGGCGGCATCTCGGGCGCATTGCCGACCGACGCTTCGCGCAAGAACTGGGGCGCGTTCGCCGAACTGGTGGTGCCGGTAATGAAAGGGCTGGAGCTGACCGGCGACGTGCGCTACGACAGCTACGATGCGGTGAAGGACAGGATGAACTTCGACAGCACCGGCCGGCTGGTGGCGCCGGCGATCAAGGGCAATGAGGCCAGCAAGACCACCTATAAACTGGCTGCGGCATGGCGTCCCACCGATTCGGTGCTGGTGCGGGGCTCCTACGGCACTGGCTTCAAGGCGCCGGTGCTGACCGATATTACCGACCCACTGCAAACCGGCGGCTCGTCCAATGCCCACCCCTGCCCGATCACTTCCGGCCCGTTGCTGCCGCTGTGTAACGGCAACTCGGAATATAACCTGCTCAACGGCGGCAACCCGTACTCCGGCGCTGCCGGCCTGAAGCCGGAAACGTCGAAGCAGGCTTCGGTCGGCCTGCGTGTGGAGGCGAGCAGGGCGCTGTCGATCGGCTTCGACTTCTGGGACGTGAAGATCAAGGACCAGATCTCCACCTTGCCGGAAAACGAGGTGTTCAACAATCCGGCCAAGTATATGGGCTTGTTCGTGTCCTACTACGACCCGATCCAGAAGCAGAACACGTTGGCCGCTTCGCTGACGCCGTTCAACCTGGCCCAGTCGCACTACCAGGGCATCGACTGGGACCACACGTACAAGCTGGGCAAGCTGTCGTTCAACTGGACCGGCACCTATATGAAGAAGGCCGATTTCCAGACGCTGGCGACCGACCCGGTCGAGAACAGCGTGGGACGCTTCGATTCGTACAACTCGGTGACCTTCCGCTGGATCAGCAAGGTGGTGGCGAGCTGGAAGCAGTCGGATGTGCTGACCCATTCGCTGACCGGGGTGTACAAGTCGGGCTACCAGGATATGCCGATCAGCGCAGGCAACCAGGCGGTGCAGGATGCGGCGGGCAATTTTGTGGCCCTGAACCGCAAAGTGGACGATTACCTGGTGTGGGACTGGCAGACGCGCTATCGCTTCAATGCGAACCTGACCCTGACTGGCGGGATCAAGAACCTGTTCGACCGGGAACCGCCGTTCTCGCAGCGTATTGCTGGCGGCGGCAACCAGATGGGGTTTGATGCGCGGTATACCGATCCGCTGGGGCGGCAGCTGTATCTGGTGGGCAGTTACAAATTCTGATCAGACCCAAGGGTCCGACCCTAACCCTGCGGCGGTTGGCTGACGGGGTCTGACCCTGCGGGTCTGACCCTAACTCCGTGGCGGTTGCGCCGACAGGGTCTGACCCTGTGGGTCAGCCCCCGGTTTACCGGTTTAAATCCCGCCCCAGGCCGCAGCAAGTATCGACACCGCCGCCAGCGCCGCAGTTTCGGTACGCAGCACGCGTGGCCCGATCGACAAGGGCAGGGCGCCATGCCGCAAAGCCTCAGCCTCCTCCTCATCGGAAAAGCCGCCCTCCGGCCCGACCATGATGCTGAGCGCCTGCGCCGGCTGGTGCCTTGCCCAATCGGCCAGCGATGCCGTGGCGCGCGGGGTCAGGATCACGCGCTTGTGCAAGTCCTGCCGCGAAATCCAGTCGCGAAACTCCAGCGGCGCCGCCACCGTGGCCAGGCGGTTGCGCCCGCACTGTTCCGATGCCGACACCACGATCCCATTCCAGTGCTCCAGCTTCTTTTCCGCCCGCTCCGCCGACAGCCGCACCACGCAGCGCCGCGCCGCCAGCGGCTGGATGCCGGCCACGCCCAGTTCCACCGCCTTCTCGATAATCCAGTCCATTTTCGTCCCTTCCGGCAGGGCCTGGGCCAGGGTTACGGCAAACGGCAGCTCCGCTTCGCGCGGATCGAACAGCTTGATCTCCGCCCAGGCTTTTTTCTTTTGCACTTCTGTCAACACTGCCGTATACTCGCCGCCATCGCCGTTGAACAGGGTCAGCGTGTCGCCCGGCTCCATGCGCACCACATTGATATGGTGGGCAACATCGGCTGGCAGCTCCAGTTGCTGGCCTGCGGCAAGGGGCTGTGGCACGTGGAAACGGGGCATATGGTCACTTCGGAAAGGTTGAAATGCACCAATTTTAAGCGCTGGGGTCACGCTCTGGTAAAATATCGGGTTCCTAAGGCGGCGCCTGCCGCAGTGCACCAAATACTCAACCTTCCTCGATATACGATGAAAACTTCGCTCCCCTTCACCAAGATGGCCAACGCAATCCGTGCGCTGGCAATGGACGCTGTGCAGAAGGCCAACTCCGGCCACCCAGGCATGCCAATGGGCATGGCCGAGATTGCCGTAGCACTGTGGAGCGGTCATCACCGCCACAACCCGACCAACCCTGCCTGGGTCAACCGCGACCGCTTCCTGCTGTCCAACGGCCACGGCTCGATGCTGCACTACGCGCTGCTGCACCTGTCGGGTTACGACCTGCCGATGGAAGAGATCAAGAACTTCCGCCAGCTGCATTCCAAGACCCCGGGCCACCCTGAAGTCGGCTACACCCCGGGCGTGGAAACCACCACCGGCCCGCTGGGCCAGGGCATCGCCAACGCGGTCGGCATGGCGCTGGCTGAATGGCTGCTGGCTTCCGAATTCAACAAGCCTGGCTTCGACGTGGTCGACCACTACACCTACGCCTTCATCGGCGACGGCTGCCTGATGGAAGGCATCTCGCACGAGGTGTGCTCGCTGGCCGGCACCCTGGGCCTGAAAAAGCTGATCGCCCTGTACGACGACAACGGCATCTCCATCGACGGCAAGGTTGAAGGCTGGTTCACCGACGACACCCCTAAGCGTTTCGAATCCTACGGCTGGAACGTAATCAAGAACGTGGACGGCCACGACGTTGCTGCGCTGTCGGCCGCCATCGAACAAGCCAAGAAATCCGACAAGCCGACCCTGGTCTGCTGCAAAACCATCATCGGCAAGGGCTCGCCGAACCTGCAAGGCGGCGACAAGGTGCACGGCGCACCGCTGGGCGACAAGGAAATCGCCGCAGTGCGCGAGTACATCTCCTGGGGCGCCGAGCCATTCGACATCCCGCACGATGTGAAGGAAGCGTGGGACTTCAAGGAACAGGGCGAGAAATTCGAAGCCAGCTGGAACGAAATGTTCGCCAAGTACGCTGCCCAGTACCCGGCCGAAGCTGCTGAACTGACCCGCCGCATGAAAGGCGAATTGCCAGGCAATTTCCAGGCTACCCTGGACGCCGCCATCGCCGCCTGCGTCGAGAAGAAAGAAACCATCGCCACCCGCAAGGCATCGCAGAACGCGATCCAGGCACTGGCGCCAGTGCTGCCTGAATTCCTGGGCGGCTCGGCCGACCTGACCGGCTCCAACCTGACCAACTGGAAGGAATGCATCGCGGTCCGTTCCGGCGTGCCGGGCAACCACATCAACTACGGCGTGCGCGAGTTCGGCATGTCCGCCATCATGAACGGCGTCGCCCTGCATGGCGGCTACATCCCGTTCGGCGCGACCTTCCTGACCTTCGCCGACTACAGCCGCAACGCCCTGCGTATGGCCGCGCTGATGAAGCAGCGTTCCCTGTTCGTGTTCACCCACGACTCGATCGGCCTGGGCGAAGACGGCCCGACCCACCAGTCGGTGGAACACGTGTCCTCGCTGCGCCTGATCCCTAACCTGGACAACTGGCGTCCTGCCGACACCGTCGAATCGATGGTGGCATGGGGTGAATCCGTGAAGCGTGCCGACGGCCCGTCGACCCTGATCTTCTCGCGCCAGAACCTGCCGTTCATCGAGCGTTCGGCCGAAGTCCTGGCCAACGTCGCCAAGGGCGGCTACGTGCTGTCCGACGAAGCCGGCGCCAAGGCCATCCTGATCGCCACCGGTTCCGAAGTGGAACTGGCCATGAAAGCCGCCGCCGAACTGAAGGCAGCCGGTACCCCGGTTCGCGTGGTTTCCATGCCGTCGACCGACGTGTTCGACCGCCAGGACGCAGCCTACAAGGCATCCGTGCTGACCAAGGGCCTGCCACGCGTGGCGATCGAAGCGGGCGTCACCGCGTTCTGGTACAAGTATGTTGGCCTGGAAGGCGCCGTGGTCGGTATCGACACCTTCGGCGAATCGGCGCCGGCCGGCGTGCTGTTCAAGCACTTCGGCTTCACCGTCGACAATGTCGTGGCTAAAGTCAAAGCAGTCATCTAATTTCTATCATCAGGAGTAAACAGCATGACGATCAAAGTAGCAATCAACGGTTATGGCCGTATCGGCCGCAATGTCCTGCGCGCTTTCTACGAAGGCGGCAAAAAGCAGGACATCCAGATTGTGGCGATTAACGACCTGGGCAACGCCGAGTCGAACGCCCACCTGACCCGCTACGACACCGCCCACGGCAAGTTCCCGGGCACCGTGACGGTGGAAGGCGACAACATGATCGTGAACGGCGACAAGATCCGCGTATTCGCGCAGCGCAACCCGGCTGAAATCCCATGGGGCGAGCTGGGCGTGGACGTGGTGCTGGAGTGCACCGGTTTCTTCACCACCAAGGAAAAAGCGTCGGCCCACCTGAAAGGCGGCGCCAAGAAAGTGATCATCTCCGCACCAGGCGGCAAGGACGTTGACGCGACCGTCGTATACGGCGTGAACCACGGCGTGCTGAAAGCTTCGGACACCGTGATCTCGAACGCATCCTGCACCACCAACTGCCTGGCCCCGCTGGTCAAGCCGCTGAACGACGCGATCGGCCTGGAAACCGGCCTGATGACCACCGTGCACGCTTACACCAACGACCAGGTGCTGACCGACGTGATGCACGAAGACCTGCGCCGCGCCCGTTCCGCCACCCAGTCCATGATCCCGACCAAGACCGGCGCTGCTGCCGCGGTTGGCCTGGTGCTGCCGGAACTGAACGGCAAGCTGGACGGTTACGCCATCCGCGTTCCGACCATCAACGTCTCGATCGTCGACCTTTCCTTCATCGCCAAGCGCGACACCACTGTTGAAGAAATCAACAAGATCATGAAGGAAGCTTCGGAAGGCGCACTGAAGGGCGTGCTGACCTACAACACCGAGCCGCTGGTCTCCGTGGACTTCAACCACAACCCGGCTTCGTCGAATTTCGACGCCACCCTGACCAAGGTGTCGGGCAAGCTGGTGAAGGTATCGTCCTGGTACGACAACGAGTGGGGCTTCAGCAACCGCATGCTGGACACCACCGTGGCACTGATGAACGCCAAATAAGCGGCTGACCGCTGAAAAAGGAAGGGCGCCCGAGGGCGCCCTTTTCTTTGCCGAAGCGCGCCGTCGAGGCGACTCTTTGTCGTCAAAACGTAAGTTTGTGTATAGACTATCTTTCATTATGCCAAACTTCGTTGTCATTTTCCAACAAACTCACACAATATTGCTTTTGTGCTAAACATTCTCTTCTAAAAACAGTTGCCCGATGGCAGACTCCCACGGTGCCGCCTCAAAACGGTGCACACATATAAATAAGCATCTAGGGAGAATGTGTTGAACAAGCAATTTGTTTTGAAGCGCAGCGTAGTCGCAGTCGCGCTTACCCTGGCAGGCTCGCAGTTTGCGTTCGCGCAAACTGACGCAACCGTCCAGCCAGCTGTCCAAAAAGTCATCGTGACCGGCTCGCACATCAAACGCGGCATCAATGAGCAGACCGCATCGCCGGTCCAGGTGCTGGGCCGTGAAGAAATCAAGGCCATGGGGGCCTCCACCGTCAAGGACATCGTCGATACCCTGACTGCCAATACCGGCGACCTGAGCGACCTTACCAGCGGCAATTCGTTCTCGTCGGGCGCAACCGGCCTGTCGCTGCGCAACCTGGGCAAGGGCTCGACCCTGACCCTGCTGAACGGCCGCCGTGTGTCGAACTTCGGTACCGCCGATGGCGGCCAGCAAACCTTCGTCAACATCGACTCGATTCCATCCGAAGTGATCGAGCGCGTCGAAGTGCTGCTGGACGGCGCCTCGGCAATTTACGGCTCGGACGCCGTTGCCGGCGTGGTCAACATCATCACGAAGAAGGAATTCAATGGCCTGACCCTGCGCGCCGGCGTGCGCCAGTCGCTGGTCAAGAGCGAACTGGATCGTGACCAGACCGCATCCGTCACCTGGGGCCTGGGCGACTTCAATTCGCAGGGCTGGAACGTATTCAACCACCTGGAACTGTTCCACCGTACCCCGTACGACGACCGCGCCATCAAGAGCCGCCTGCCGGACTGGTATATCACCCACGTCAGCCCTACCTTCGGCGTGAAGTCGACTTACTCGACCCCGGGTAACTACTTCGGCAGATACCCGAATCCATACCCGGCCGATCCTTCGCTGGCCGGCAGGTCGATCGCCACCGCGGCACCAGGCTGCGCGCCTGAACTGCTGGAAGACGGTCTGTGCAAATTCGACCAGTGGGCCCGCGTCGGCGCGCACGCCGAAGCAGACCGCGCCAACTTCATGTCTTCGGGCCGCCTGAAGATCGACGACAACCTGCAGGCGTTCGCTGAAATCACACTGTCGGACACCAAGACCACCTTCTACAACGCGCCGGCTATCATGCAATACACTGGCACGCCATCGCGCTGGTTCAACGCCAGGACCCGCCAGCTCGAGTCCTTCACCGAGCCAATGCTGCCGGCGGGCCACCCGTACAACCCGTACAGCTTCCCGATCCAGCTGCGCTACCGCTATGCTGATTCGGTTGAAATGTACAAGAACGAAGCGCACGCTCGCCAATATCGCGTCATGGCCGGCCTGGAAGGCACCCACTTCGGTTGGGACTGGAACAGCGCGATCGGCACCATGGCCAACACTTCGGATGCGGAAGGCCGCGGTAACAAGCATGCGAAGAATTACCTGGCTGCCGTCCTGAGCGGCGAATACAAGTTCGGCCAGGTGAACAGCGATGAACTGCTGCGTCGCATGTTCCCGAGCACCAGCTTCAACGGCAAGTCGAAGCAAAGCTTCATCGACCTGCGCGCATCGCGCGAACTGATGCAACTGCCAGGCGGTCCGATGCAGCTGGCCGTTGGCGCGGAATACCGCCGCGACAGTTTCGACTCCTGGGTCAGCGAAAACATCGCCAATGCGGAGATCGTCGGCTACGGCTCGATCAATGTGACTGGCGGCCGCAATATGTATGCTGCGTACACCGAGCTGTCGGCGCCGGTCATCAAGGACCTGGAGCTGAGCGGCGCGCTGCGTGTGGACAAGGTCGGCAAGACCGATGCGAACGTTGTGCCGAAGTTCAGCGCGCGCTACCAGCTGCATCCAAGCCTGATGGTGCGCGGTACCTTCTCGCACGGCTTCCGTGCGCCGAATGCCGCGGAAACTGGCAAGGTGGCGCTGTCCGCCTTCCAGAACCGCATCCAGGATCCGAAGCGTTGCGCCACCGCGACCCAGCTGTACAACGAACTGTTGAAGGGTAATGCGGTCGACAAGGCCGATGCGATTCGTGCCCGCGACGCAGGCTGCTCGGCCAGCGCCGCAGTCGACATCGCCGGCAACCCGGACCTGGATCCGGAAAAGTCGAAGAGCGTGAACGGCGGCGTGGTCTGGCAGCCGACCCAGGACCTGTCCATGAGCCTGGACTACTATCGTATCGAGCGCCGCAATGAGATCGGCACCCTCGACATCGACCAGATCCTGGCTCAGGAAGACCTGAACCCGGGCTTCGTCAACCGCCTGCCTGTCACGGATGACGACCGCAATATGTCGCAGCGCGTCTTCGAACTGTCGGGCAAGCGCATCGAACATACCACCGGTCCGATGTCGGCTATCTCGATGGCTTACCAGAACCTGAACCGCACCAAGGTGTCCGGCCTGGACTTCGAGCTGAACCACCAGATCAACCTGGGTACCTACGGCAAGTTCCGCAACACCGTGCGCGCGAACTACCAGCTCGACTACCGCGGCTGGGATACCGTCGAGAACGACTTTACGGAGAATCTGGCTGGCCTGTACGGCAACCCACGTTACACCGTGCGCGCCACCTCCAACTGGAACAACGGCCCTTGGAAAGCCGGCGGCGCCATGACCTACCGTCCTGGCACCCAGTTGATCACCAACAAGTACGACGAGAACAACACTGCGGAAGGTTGCGAAGCACGTGATATCCCAGCCGATTATTGCCGCATCAAGAAGGACGTGGTCTTCGACGCGAACTTCGGCTACACCGGCATCAAGGATCTCGGCATCTACGTCAATGTGGACAACGTGTTCAACCGCCAGTCTGTCGTCAACGTGCGTACCACCGGCCTGCCGCTGCGCGGCCGCGTACTGCGCCTGTCGGCCGAGTACAAGTTCTGGTAATAACCGGTTGGCGTAGCTAACCTGCGAGGCGCGCCAAGCGGCGCGCCTCTTCTTTTATGGCCTCGCGCAATTGTTCCGGGCCTTCGATGGTGAAGTCGAAGTTCCAGGAAGCCAGGACGCGCGCGAACCAGCTGTAGCTGGTAGTGGTCGTCTTCAGCCTTACTCCGCCTTCCGCTTCGGCCAGCGGACCGATATAGCGTCCCACTTCGCGCGCGGCACTGGCCAGGTCGGTGTGCAGCAGCACTTGTACCGGCAGGGGCCGCGGCAAGGTCGCCATGGCGTGCTGCAATTGCGCGGCAGCGTCAAAGCTGTCCGGCTTATCGAATACGGCGCCGGTTTCGGCTACCTCCGCGATGCGGTCGAGGCGGAACGAGCGGATCGCCAGCCGCAAGCGGCACATACCCACCACATACCAGCGCGTATGGCTGAATACCAGGCCGTACGGATCGAATTCGCGCTGCATGGATTCGCCATCCTGCGGCGTGTAGCGGAAGCGCACGCGGTGCTGGGTCTGTGCCGCCAGCGCCAGCGCCGTCAGCTCGCCGGTCAGGGCGGGGCGGGCGGTGCCGGAATAGGCCCAGCGCTGTTCCGGCGTGTCGAGGACCGCAGTCTCGCGCAGTGCCTGTACGCTGCCTTGCAGTGCCGGCGGCATGACCCGTTCCAGCTTGGCCTGGGCGCTGGCCACCGAGGGCGCGGTATCGGCCAGGCGCAGCGAGCGCACCGCCATCAGGCCCAATGCCACGGCGGACGCTTCGTCGTTGGTGAACATCAGCGGCGGCAGCTTGAAGCCGGGCACCAGCATATAGCCGCCATAGCGGCCTCGCTCGGCGGTGATCGGGATCCCCAGCTCTTCCAGCATGGCGATGTAGCGGCGCAGCGTGCGGCGGTCGATGCCGAGGCGCTCGGACATTTCGGCGCCTGAAATCTGCCGCTGGCTTTGCAGCAGTTCGAGGATGGAGAGGGCTTTGATGGCGGGTTTCGACATGATGATGCCATCATGGCATGAAATCAGGGCGGATATTGTCCTATATTGGTCGGACAATGCTGCATCCCCAACAAAAACAATGAGGCATACACATGGAAACCATCCTGTACCACGGCGCACCGCACGGTTGTGCATTCGGCGTAATCGTTGCCCTCGAGTGGCTGTGCCGGCCGTACCGGCTGGTCCAGGCCGACCTGCCCGGCTTGCCGGTGCCGGTGCTGCAGGCGGGCGGCAAGCTGCTGCGTGATTGCCGCAGCATCCTGCGCCATATCGGCCAGCAGCGCCGCTACCTGCTGGGCTACCGCGCCGGCACGGCGGAGGCGCGCAAGCTCGATACGCTGCTGGACTACCTGCATGAAAGTTTTGATGGCGGCCCGGCGCGCATGGCGCTGGCATGTTCCGCACTGGATGAAGTTCTGGCCAGCCAGGAGTGGCTCGATGGCTGCAAACGAACGGTGGCGGATGCCTGCCTGGTGGCGGTGGTGCGCTGGGCGCAGCGCGAAGCGGGGCTGGAGCTGGCGGCTTACCCGGCATTGCAGCGCCATGTGACGGAGCTGCACGCCGACCCGGCCGTGTTCTTCGCCGATGCCATCGAAACGCAGCGGCCGGCCGTGAGCAGCGGCCGCTACCTGGGCAGCGCGTCGGCCGATGCGCTGCCCATGGCTGCCTGATCAGAAGAAGCGGTACTCTGCCGTCAGGCGGATGCGGCGGCCGGCCACGTCGTCCAGGTTTTGCGGGATGATGCCCCCGCCATCGCGGTTGACGGCTTTCAGGTCAAGCGGCGGGCGCTGGTCGAACAGGTTGCGGATGTTGACCGACAACGTCAGGTTCTTGATGCCGGTATAGGTGAAATTGTAGTCCCAGCGCACTTCGGAACCTACGCGGCATACACCCGCATCCCATTCGTTCGCTTCGCAAGCTTGCTTGGTGTACTCCTCGTCGAAGTAGTCGCCCTGCAGCTTTTGCGGGCTGAAAAACACCGCGCGCAGGCTGTTGGTGTAGGCGCCCGTGGTCAGCGCCGCCATCAGGTTGGCGCTGAACTTGGAGTAGCCATAGCGGCCGGCCAGGTTGTCGCCCCAGCTGCCGCCATTGCGCGTCGGTGCAAAGTTGCGCAAGTCGATCAGGTAGGTGGCGTTGCCATTGATGTCGAGGCGGCCCACCGGCACCGTAAAGCGCGACGCCAGACCCAGGTCGACGCCGCTGGTCTTGGTCTTCGACACGTTCTCGAACATGCCGTTGGTGGAAGCCAGCGGGCCGGCAGTCACCCCGTAGGTCGTCCGTTCGGCAGCGGTGAAAGTCGTGTCCTGTGCCAGCGGAAGACGCGTAATCGTGCCTGCCGGAAGGGAGTCTTCTGCCGACAGCAGCTCAGAGGTGTTCTTCAATCCGATCTCGTTCTTGCGCTCGATGCGGAAGTAGTCGAATGCGACCGACGTGCCTTTCACCGGCTCCAGCACGAAGCCCAGGGTCGCGCTGTGCGAAGTTTCCGGCTTCAGGTTGGGGTTGTTGCGCACGATGGATGCCACGCCGGCCGCGCATTCGTTGCCTTCCACAGTGTCGGCGCGCGCCAGCAGCAGCGCTACGTTCGGATCGCTGGGCGGCAGCGCATCGGCCTGGGTGCGCAGATCGCTGGCCAGGGCTTGCGCCTGGTCGCAGCGCTTCGGATCGGTGACGCCATTATCGAAGGCGAACTTGCTCGATTGGGCGCTCTCGGTCAGGTTCGGTGCGCGGAAGCCCGATTCCACGGTCGCCCGCAGCAGGAAGGATTCGGCAGCTTGCCAGCGCGCCGCCACCTTGGGCGAGAAGCGCCCGGCAAAGCCGGGGAATTTGTCGTAGCGCGCGGCGCCGATCAGCTCCAGCTTCTCCAGTACCGGAAGGCTGATTTCGGCGAACAGCGACTCGTTGGTGCGGCTGGCATTGGCTGCCGATGCGCCGTTGCTGACGATATCGCCCGCCAGCAGGTTGGCGGTCGGCATGATGCGGATTTTTTCATGCCGCACGTCGCCGCCGACGGCGACACTGACCGGGCGGTTGCCGATGCTGCCGACCTGGCCGTTCGCCTTCAGGTCGATGAAGGTCTGGGTGATCTTGCCGTCGTAGCCGTTTTCCGGGAACAGCCTGGCGATCACATCGGGCGAGTTGATCTGGCCCAGCTTGTACTCGCGGTTGAAGAAGTCCGGATCAGGGAAGTCGGCGGGATCGCGGTCTTCGCCAATGACCTGCCTGAAACCGCTGACACTGAAGAAGCCGCCGCGGCTGCGGTCCTTGGTCTTGCCGCCCATCACGCCCAGCGCCGCTTCCCAATCCCATTTGCTGGCCAGCGTGCCTTTGATGCCGGCCAGCGCGCGGTACTGGTCGCTGGTCGACTTGCGGTAGGACGGGTCGTCGGCGAAGCGGTAGCGCAGCTCGAGTTCCTCGCCGCTGGTGTTGAGTGGATGGGTGGCCGGCAGGCCGCGATAGAAGAACTGGCGCTGCTGGCCTGTGCTTGGGTCACCCCATACAGCCACCGGATTGGTCGAGCCATAGGTGGCGAAAGCACCGCCGTAGTCGGTGGTGGTGTGCGAGTACAGCACTTCGGCAAACGTTTCGGTGCTGTCGTTGATCTTGAAGCGGCCCGAGATCAGGCTGTTGACACGTTCGGCGCCTGGCTGGGCCTGGAAGCGGCTGAAGCGGTCATAGACGCACAGCCCGCCGGCATTCAGGGTGGCGCAGCCGGGCAGCGGTCCCTGGCCGATCAGGTTGCCGGGGAAACTGAAGGTCGATGGCAGGCCGCGGTTGCCGAACATCTGGCCGCTCTTTGGCGCCAGCGCGCCGAAGTAATCGCCATAGCGATGGTTGATGTCGTCCACGATTTCGCGCCAGAACACGCCGTTGCGCTTGTAATACTCGACGTTGGCCAGGACATTGAAGCGGTCGGTGTCGAGGTCGCCCATGCCGCCGGTCACGCTGACGGTGCCGTTGCGTATCATTTGCTGCTCGACGGAGCGGGTGAAGCTGCCGCTGGCCGTCAGGCCGCGGAAGTCGGAACGGGTGATGACGTTGATCACGCCGGCCACGGCGTCCGAACCGTAGATGGCCGAGCCGCCATTGCGCAGGATTTCGACCCGCTCCACCGCATCGAGCGGCAGCGAGTCGAGGTTGGTGAACACTTCGTTATAGTCGGCCAGCGGATACGGGGCCACGCGGCGCGAGTTCAGCAGCACCAGGGTCGACTGCTTGCCGAGGGCGCGCAGCGACACGGACGAGGCGCCGCCGGCAAAGGAATTGCTGCCGCCGGCATCGGTCAGGGCCGAGCGGTCGGACGAGGTCAGGGTGTCCATCAATTCCTTGACCGAACTGACGCCGAGCCGCTTGATGTCCTGCTGGCGGATGACTTGCACCGGTTGCGAGGTTTCCGACTCGATGCGGGCGATGTTCGAGCCGGTCACGATCACTTTCGGGATCGGCTTGTCGGCGGCTTCCTGGGCCAGCAGGAAAGGCGATACAGGCAGGGTCAACGCTACTGCGATGACACTGCGTTTCGGCAGGATTCGCTTCACTATGTTTTCTCCCATTGTTAGCACGCATGAGGCTCGTGCCTGTTTTGCACGGCCGGCTGGCTTCAATCTAGTGATACAAAATTACTAGATCAATAACTTTGTGGGAAAAACAGCGAATTTACGGCGATTTTCCGCTCAAGGCGTGGCGCGGAAAATACGTTCCCACAGTTTCCGCACGTTTTGGGCGTGTTGTGCCGCCTTCTCCGGCGGCACGCGCGACTGGTCCTGGCCTTGCAGGCGCAGCTGGTGCTGCCATTTGCGCATATCGCGGTAGGCGTCGGCGACGTCGCCCGCCAGTGCCGCGTCCACCAGGCCCAGTTTGCCGGCCAGGTGCAGCAGGGCGATATTGCCGATATTGCCAGTCAGTTCCGGGTATTGGGCCGAGTATTGCAGCACCAGGTATTGCACGATGAATTCGATATCGATCATGCCGCCCTCGTCCTGCTTGAGGTCGAACAGTTCGCTACGGTTGGGGCGGGCGTCGCGCATCTTCTGGCGCATGGCCAGCACTTCCTGTTTCAGCGCGGCGGCATCGGGGCGGGCCTGGCGCAGCACTTGGCAGCGGATCTGCTCGAAGCGCTGGCCGATGGCGGCGTCGCCGGCGCAGAAGCGGGCGCGGGTCAGGGCCTGGTGTTCCCATAGCCAGGCCGCGCCCTGCTGGTATTTTTCAAAGGAGCCGACGCTGGAGACCAGCATGCCGCTGGCGCCGTCCGGGCGCAGCGCAGTGTCGATGTCGAACAGGATGCCGGCCGGGGTATGCGAGGTCATCCAGGTGATGAAACGCTGCGCCAATTTGGCGTACAGGCCGGGCGCGTCCTGGTCTTCATCGTCGAACAGGAAGATCACGTCAAGGTCGGAGACATAGCCGAGCTCCTTGCCGCCCAGCTTGCCATATGCGATGACGGCGAACTTGGGCACGTCCAGGTGGCGCTTGGCGACCGTTTGCCAGGCCGCTTTCACCACGGCTGCCACGATCACATCGGCCAGGGCCGACAGGTGGTCGGCCAGCTTTTCCACTGTCAGCGAACCGGCCAGGTCTTGCGCCAGCAGGTGGAACAACTGGGCGTGGTGCACTTCGCGCAGGATGTCGAGCTGGCGTTCCGTGTCGCCGGCGGCGGTGGCCAGCTGGCGCTCGAGTTCGGCCGCTACGGCTAGCGGGTCGAAAGTCGCACTGAGGATACGGTCATCCAGCAACTCGTCCAGCAGGATCGGATGCTGGGTCAGGAATTTGGCGGCCCAGCCGCTGGCATGCATCATGGTGATCACGCGTTCCAGCGTGTGCGGGTATTCGGTCAGCAGCGACAGGTAGGAAGAGCGGCGCGAGATCGCTTCCAGGAAGTCGAGCAGCCGGCCCAGTGTGCCGAGCTTGCTGCCTGCACTGTTGCGCTCGGCGGCACGAGCGATCTGCGGCAGGGCGGCGTTGACCAGGGCTACCAGCCGCTGGCGGCTGGCATCGGGCAGGGTGGCCAGCTTGGGCGCTTGCCAGGTGGCGATCAGGCGCCGGGCGGCGGCGGCCGGGTCTTCGTAGCCGAGGCTGGCAAAGCGCGCTTCGATCGCTTCCCGGTTGTCGGGATCGGCGCATTCATTGCTGGTGGCCGGATCGACATCTTCGCTGCCGTTGCCACTCTTATCGGCGAAGATGGCATCAAACTGCTCGGCGACGTACTGGCGGTGGGCGTCCATCCCGGCCAGCAGGGTGGCCACGTCAGGCAAGCCCATCATCTGCGCCACGGCCAGGCGGTCGGCCTCGTTCGGCGGCAGGGTATGGGTCTGGGCGTCGTCGATATACTGCAGGCGGTGTTCCAGGTTGCGCAGGAAGGTGTAGGCCTCCAGCAGGCGCGCCACCACGTCGGCGCCCAGCAAGCCTTTTTCCGGCAATTGGCGCAGGGTGGCGCGTGTGGAACGGCCGCGCAGTTCGGGGTCGCGCCCGCCGCGGATGAGCTGGAAGACCTGGGCCAGGAATTCGATTTCGCGGATGCCGCCGCGGCCCAGTTTGACGTTGTGGCTGCGCTCGGGGTGCAGCCTTTCCTGGCGCGCCACTTCGGCGCGGATCTGGGCGTGCATGGAGCGGATGGCATCGATCACGCCGAAATCGAGGTAGCGGCGGAAGCAGAAGGGGCGCACGATGGCGTCCAGCGCCGCGATGTCTTCGGGCCGGCCGGTGACGGCGCGCGCCTTGACCCAGGCGTAGCGCTCCCACTCGCGGCCTTGCACGATCAGGTAGTTCTCCACCATGCCCAGGCTGGCGGCCAGCGGGCCGGAAGCGCCGTTCGGGCGCAGCGCCATGTCGACGCGGAAGGTAAAGCCGTCTTCCGTGATTTCGGAAATGGCGGCAATCAGCTGCTTGCCCAGGCGTACGAAGTACTCGTGGTTGGAAAGCTGGCGCTGGCCGGGAGCGGCAGCGGTTTCGCCGTCTTCCGGATAGACGAAGATCAGGTCGATGTCGGACGACACGTTCAGCTCGCCGCCACCGCCTTTGCCCATCGACAGCACCATCATGTGCTGCTCGCTACCCGAATCGGCGCCAAGCGGCACGCCGTGGGCCGCGCGCATGGCGGCATCGAGCTGCGCCAGGTGCGTGCGGATCACGAAGTCGGCCAGCCTGGTCATGGTCGTTACCACCTCGTCCAGGTCAGCCTTGCCCTCCAGGTCGCGCCGGATCAGGGTGGCCAGCACCAGGTTGCGCAGGCGGCGCATGCCGCGCGCCAGCGGCAGCTCTCCCTGTTCGCTTGCCAAAACATCGGCAAAGTTGAGCGAGGCAAGCGATAATTGCGCTAAAGCATCTATTTTGGCCTGGCGGGAGGGATCGGCAGCCAGCCAGCGCTGGTAAAAGCGGGATGCGGAAACGAGTGCGGAAGTGCTCATTGACAGATGTTAGAGAGTGTAAAAAGCCTGCAAAACCGTGCCTATTGGAACATAGTTTAACGGGGCGGTGCGGTAAAATGCTGTATTGATAAGGGCTTGGCTTGAGCGTATTGAAGGACAACCTGGTAGAGCAGATCGAGGCAGTCGAGGCCCCGCTCAAAGAGCGCTGGCATCGCTTGCAGGCTGCCTATCGCTTCTGGAACATCGCCACCCATCATGTCCTCGGCTTCACCATCAAGCTGGCCCTGCTGCTGTACTTTGCCTTCACCCTCCTGTTCCTGGCGCTGCGCTGGGTGATCCTGCCAAATATCGACCATTACAAGGGCGATATCGAGCGCCTGGCCAGCCGGGCGGTCGGCAACCCGGTCGCCATCGACCGCGTCTACGCTTCCTGGAAAGGCTTGCGCCCACAACTGATCTTGGGCGACGTGGTCATGCGCGATGCGCGCGGCCAGCAGGCGCTGCACCTGCCCAGCGTATCGGCTACGCTGTCGTGGTGGAGCGTGCCGGCCGGCGGCCTGCGCTTCGAATCGCTGGAATTTCACCGTCCCGAAGTCGACGTGCGGCGCGAACCCGACGGCAAGCTGTATGCCGCCGGCATCTACATCGACCTGGACAAGAAGGGCGATGGCAAGAGTGCCGACTGGCTGCTGTCGCAGCGCGAGGTGGTGGTGCGCGATGGCCGCATCGTCTGGACCGACATGCAGCGCGGCAGCGCGCCACTGAAGCTGGAGAGTGTCACCGCCCTGATGCTGAACAAGTGGCGCCGCCACCAGTTTGCCTTTAAGGCTACCCCGCCTGCCGCGATGGCAGCGCCGCTCGATGTGCGCGCCGATTTCAGCCACCAGCCTTTTTCCCGCATTTCCGACGTCAAGCAGTGGAAGGGCGAAGTCTATGCGGAACTGCGCCGGGCCGACCTGGCGGGCTGGAAGCCTTATCTGCCGGGCAAGCTCGATGTGCAATCGGCCAGCGGCGGCGTGCGCGCCTGGCTCAGCATCGACGCTGCGCGCCCGACGGCTGTCACGGCCGACGTGGCGCTGGATAATGTGGTGGCCACCCTGGGCAAGGACTTGCCGCAGCTGGACGTGGCGGCCTTGCGCGGCCGCGTCACGGCCAGCGAAGCGCATGCCGCCACCCTGGTGGCCACGCCCGGCACGCCGCCCGCCATCACCCGTTCGCTGGAACTGAAGGACCTGACGCTGCGCACGCGCGACGGGGTGGAGCTGGCGCCGACCACCGCGTCGGCGCGTCATGTAACCGCGGCGAAGCAGCCCGCCTGGACCGAAGTGAAGGCCGCCGCGCTGGACCTGAAGATCCTGTCCGAACTGGCGACCCGCCTGCCGCTGCCGCAAGTGCAGCGCGACCTGCTGGCGGAAGCCGCGCCGCGCGGCCGCGTGCGCAACCTGGTGGCGGAATGGCGCGGCCCGCTGTCGGCGGCCCAGGACTACAAGCTGGCGGCCGATCTCGACGGCCTGGGCATGGAGCCACTGGCAGCACGCCCCGCCGTGGCGCGCTCGGCCAGGGCGCTGCCGATGCCGGCGCTGCCCGACATCCCCGGCTTCGAGAATTTGAGCGGCCGGGTGGCAGCCGGCGAGCAGGGCGGCAGCGTGGCGCTGAACGCACCCGGCTTCACGCTGGCAATGCCGGCCTGGTTCGACGACGAACCGATGGCATTCGAGCAGTTCAAGCTGAACGGAAGCTGGTCGCTGGCCGATGCCAGGCAGTTGGCGGTCAAGCTCGAGCAGCTCGACCTGGTCCAGGATGGCATGAAACTCAAGCTGGCCGGCAGCCACACGCTGCCGCGCGGGCCCGGCGCGAAGGGCCCGGGGATGTCCGATTTTACCGGCAGCATCGACGACTTCACCATCAACCGCATCGGCCGCTACCTGCCGAAGCAGACGCCGGAACATACCCGCCACTGGCTGGTGGGCGCGCTGGAAGACGGCATGCTGCGCGAGACTTCGCTGCGCCTGCGCGGCGACCTGTCGCATTTCCCGTTCAAGGAGGGCTCGCCGGACAAGGCCAGGGGCGAATTCCGCGTGGCCGGCCGCATCGTCGATGGACGGCTCAACTACGAACCCGGTCATTTCGCCAAGGACGGCAAGACGCCGCTCTGGCCGCTGGCTGAAAAGATCCGCGGCACCATCGTGTTCGACCGCGCCCGCATGGAAATCAAGGCGGAAACCGCACGCACCCTGGGTGTCGCGCTGTCCAATGTGAAGGCGGTCATCCCTGACCTGGGCAGCCACGACAGCATGCTCGACATCGACGGCACGGCCGCCGGCCCCATGCAGGACTTCCTCAAATACGTGGCGGCCAGCCCGGTGCTGGAATGGATTGGCCACTTCACCGAAGAAACGACCGCCACGGGCCATGCGAAACTGGCGCTCAACCTGCACCTGCCGCTGTCGCACATCATCGACGCCAAGGTGCAGGGCGCCCTGCAGCTGCAGGGCAACGACGTGGTGCTGTGGCACGACATGCCAACGGTAGCCGGCGCCACCGGCAAGATCGAGTTCCATGAAAAAGGCGTCAACCTGAACAACCTGGCCGGCACCTTGCTGGGCGGCCCGCTGTCGGTGACTGGCGGCAGCCAGAAGGATGGCGGCATCCAGGTGCGCCTGGCCGGCTCGGCAACGGTGGAAGGGCTGCGCAAGCAGTACCCTGCGCCTGCGGTGCAGCGCCTTGCCAACCACCTGGGCGGCGGCGCCAAATTCACCGGGCTGATTACCGCCAAGGACCACAAATACGAGGTAGCGATCGATTCCGGCATGCAGGGCGCGAGCCTGGACTTCCCGGCGCCGCTGAAGAAAGCCGCCGCCGACAGCATGCCGCTGCACTTCCAGCTGAATGGCGGCAGCGCCAACGAGCAGGGCGTGGCGCGCGACGATATCCGCATTACGCTGGGCAGTTCCTATGCCGCGCGCTACCATCGCCAGCGCGTCAACAAGGGCCCATGGAAGCTGGTCAACGGCGGCATTGGCGTCAACGTGCCGGCCCCGGAACCGGACAGCGGCATGATGATCCAGGCCAGCCTGAGGTCGCTGAATGTCGATGACTGGATCGACCTGGCGGCCGAGATCGCAGGCAATGACAGTAAGCCCGCTGCGCAAGGCGCAGCTGAAGGCGCCGATATTGCGCAATATGTGATGCCGGAAACCATGGCGGCCCGTGCCGTTGAACTGATCGTCGGCGAACGCAAGCTCGACAATGTGGTGGCCGGCGTCACGCACAGCAAGGGCGTGTGGCAGGCCAGCATCGACTCGCAGCAGGCGGTCGGCTATATCACCTGGAACGAATCGCCAACCGGCAAGGGCGTGGGCAAGGTGACGGCGCGCCTGTCGTCGCTGGTCATCCCCGAATCGCAGGCGGCTGCGGTCAAGGACTTGCTGGAAAGTTCGACCACCGCACCGGCCATCCCGGCGCTGGACATCGAAGTGCAGCGTTTCGAATGGTTCAATCGCCCGCTGGGCCAGCTCGAACTGCATGCCTACAATGCGCTGACCACCTCGGCGCGCGAATGGCGCATCAGCAAGCTGTCGCTGGCCAATGCGGATGGCGAATTGAACGGCACCGGCCGCTGGCAAAGCAGGGATGGCCAGCACAACACGGCGCTCAACTTCAATATGGATATCCACGACGCCGGCAAGCTGCTGGAGCGCTTTGGCTTCAAGGACACGCTGCGCAACGGGAAAGGCAAGCTGAGCGGCGATATCGCCTGGAAGGGCCTGCCCTACCATATGGACTTGCCGAGCCTGTCCGGTACGCTGGCGCTGAACGTGGAGAAGGGGCAGTTCCTGAAGCAGGACCCGGGCGCCGCCAAGCTGCTCGGCGTGCTGAGCCTGCAAGCCTTGCCGCGCCTGCTCAAGCTGGAATTTACCGACGTTTTCTCGGAAGGCTTGCAGTTCGACGGCATCACGGCCAACGCCACCATCAACCAGGGCATCGTCAAGACCGATAACCTGAAGATGCACGGCGTACAGGCCACCGTGCTGATGGACGGCACGGCCGACATTGCCAATGAATCGACCAACCTGCGCGTGGTGGTGATCCCGCAGGTCAACCTGGGCACGGCGCCGCTGGTGTATGCGCTAGCGGTCAACCCGGTGATTGGCCTGGGCAGCTATCTGGCGCAGTTGTTCCTCAGCGCGCCGGTGATGAAGGCGCTGACTTACCAGATGCAGGTGACCGGGCCTTGGAAAGCGCCGGTCATCACCAAGATCGAGAATCCAAAGGAGCCAACGCCATGACCAAAGTCTCTGCGATCCAGATGGTGTCCACCCCTGTCGTGGAAGAGAATATCGCCACCGCCGCCCGCCTGATCGGCGCAGCTGCCGCGCAGGGCGCGCAGCTGGTGCTGCTGCCCGAGTACTGGGCCATCATGGGCATGAACGATAGCGACAAGGTGGCCAGGGCGGAAGCGCTGGGCAAGGGGCCGATCCAGGACTTCATGTCGGCCATGGCGCGCGAGCATGGCATCTGGCTGCTGGGCGGCACGCTGCCGCTGACCTCGGACGATCCCGAGCGTGTCATCAATACCACGCTGGTTTACGATCCGCAGGGCAAGCATGTTGGCCGTTACGACAAGATCCACCTGTTCGGCTTCACCAAGGGGACCGAGTCCTACGACGAGGCGCGCACCATCGTGCCGGGCAAGACGGTGGGCACGGTCGAGACAGCGGTGGGCAAGGTCGGCATGTCGGTCTGCTATGACCTGCGCTTCCCCGAACTGTACCGCGCCATGGGCCCGCTCGACCTGATCGTGGTGCCGGCCGCCTTTACCTATACTACCGGCAAGGCGCACTGGGAAATCCTGCTGCGCGCACGCGCCATCGAAAACCAGTGCTATGTGCTGGCGGCGGCGCAGGGCGGCAGCCATGTCAACGGCCGCCGCACCTGGGGCCATTCGATGCTGATCGACCCGTGGGGCGAGGTCAAGGCGGTGCTGGCGGAAGGCGAGGGCGTGGTGACCGGCGAGCTGGACCCGGCCTTCGTGCATGGCGTGCGTGAAAGCCTGCCAGCACTGAAACACCGAATCCTCTAAAATCCGGCTTAAGTACCATCAAAAACAAGATTCCGATATGAAACCATTCGACCCCAACCTGTCCGCCATGGCTGCAGCGAAAGACATCCTGCTGACCCCATTTGGCCTGGACGAAAGCAAGCTGCTCAAAGCACTGGGCAGCATGTTCACCCATAAGGTCGACTACGCCGACCTGTACTTCCAGTTCACCAAGAACGAGGGCTGGAGCCTGGAAGAAGGCATCGTCAAGACCGGTTCGTTCTCGATTGACCAGGGCGTCGGTGTGCGCGCCGTGTCGGGCGACAAGACCGCCTTCTCCTATTCCGATGAGATTTCCGAATCGGCACTGCTGGATGCTGCCGCTGCCACGCGCACCATTGCGCGCGCCGGCGCCGGCAAGATCAAGGTGGCCGGCAAGATGACGCCTGTCGGCGGCCGTTCGCTGTACATGCCGCATGACCCGCTGGTGTCGCTGGATGCGGCGTCCAAGGTCAAGCTGCTGGAGCGCGTGGAAAAGATGGCGCGCGCCAAGGATCCGCGCGTGGTGCAGGTGATGGCCGGCCTGGCCGGTGAATACGATGTGGTGCTGGTGGTGCGCAGCGATGGCGTGCTGGCGGCCGATATACGCCCGCTGGTGCGCGTGTCGGTGACCGTGATCGTGGAGCAGAATGGCCGCCGCGAAGTCGGCTCGTCCGGCGGCGGCGGTCGTTACGACTACGGCTACTTCAGCGATGCGCTGCTGGACCAGTACGCAACCGACGCCGTCAAATCGGCACTGGTGAACCTGGACTCGCGCCCGGCACCGGCCGGCCCGATGACCGTGGTGCTGGGCCCGGGCTGGCCGGGCATCCTGCTGCACGAGGCGATCGGCCACGGCCTGGAAGGGGACTTCAACCGCAAGGGCTCATCCACCTTCTCCGGCCGCATCGGCGACCGCGTGGCGGCCAAGGGCGTCACCGTGGTCGATGACGGCACGCTGGCCAACCGCCGCGGCTCGCTGAACATCGACGACGAGGGCAACCCGACGCAGTGCACCACCCTGATCGAAGACGGCGTGCTGAAGGGCTATATCCAGGACACCATGAATGCGCGCCTGATGAAGATGAACGTCACCGGCAATGCGCGCCGCGAATCCTTCGCGCACCTGCCGATGCCGCGCATGACCAACACTTATATGCTGGGCGGCGACAAGGATCCGGAGGAGATCCTGGCGTCGGTGAAGAACGGCATCTACGCGGTCAACTTCGGCGGCGGCCAGGTCGACATCACCAACGGCAAGTTCGTATTCTCGGCCTCCGAGGCTTATATGATCGAGGACGGCAAAGTGACCTATCCGGTCAAGGGCGCCACCCTGATTGGCAATGGTCCGGACGTGATGAACCGTATCACCATGATCGGCAACGACATGAAGCTCGATCCAGGTGTCGGCGTATGCGGCAAGGAAGGGCAAAGCGTGCCGGTCGGCGTCGGCCAACCGACCTTGCGACTGGACGGCGTGACAGTCGGCGGCACCGCCTAAAAGCTGGTGTAGTACAAAGACCGGGTAAAATACCCGGTTTTTTTTGCCTGGGACGGATATCACATGAACAATTCGAACAACAAACCCTTCGTGATAGGTGTCGCAGGCGGCAGCGGCAGCGGCAAGTCGACGGTCACGCGCGAAGTGCTGAAATCCTTCGGTTCGGAAGTGGTGTCGGTCGTGCTGCAGGATGACTACTACCTGGACCAGACCCATATGGCGCCCGAGGACCGGCGCAAAGTCAACTATGACCATCCGGATGCGTTCGACTGGCCGCTGATGGTGGAACATGTGCGTCGGCTGCGCGAAGGCGAGTCGATCGAGATGCCGGTGTACGACTTCTCCATAGACAACCGGACCACGCAGACCATCACCGTCAAGCCGGCGCCCGTGATTGTGATCGAGGGCCTGTTTGCACTGTACGACGCCGACCTGCGCAAGCAGATGTCGTTGAAGATTTTCGTCGACACCGCGGCCGATGTGCGCTTCATCCGCCGCCTGCAGCGCGATATCGCGGAGCGCGGCCGCAGCACGGAAAGCGTGATCAATCAATACATGGAGACGGTGCGCCCGATGTACAAGCAGTTCATCGAGCCGACCAAGCGCCACGCCCACGTCATCCTGCCGCACGGCGCCAATGGGCCGGCGGTGGATATCATCACCACCAAGGTGGCCAGCCTGATCAAGGGCGAATAAAAAAACCGCGCCCCGAAGGGCGCGGCTGCTTGGCAAGTGCCGGTGCTTAGAACTTGTAGCGCATGCCGATGTTGAAGTAACGGCCCATTGCACCGCTGTAGTCCAGCGGGTTGTAGCTGGTGGCGCCGTAGGTCAGCGGATCGAGCGGAGCCTTCTTGTCGAACAGGTTGTTGATCGAGCCGAAGATTTCCGCCTTGTCGCTCAGGCGATAACGGCCCACCATGTCGAACGTGGTGAAGGACGAGATCTTGCAACCGGCCGGGGCATCGTCATGGTTGGCAAAGTGGGAGGCGCAACCATCCGGGTCGTCCTTGAAGAGGACGTTGTCCAGCTTGTCGCGGTAGTTCGCGTTCACCGACAGGCGCAGCGCATCACGTTCCCAGGTGACGCCGAGGTTCACGCGATTGTCAGGCGTGCCCATGCAGTTGGTAGCGTCGCAATTGCCGTGGGTGCCGGCGAAATCGCGCTTGGTGCCATCCTGCTCCGTCCGTTCCATCTTGAACAAGTGGGTCCACTTGGCGTCGATGCTCAGGTTGCCCCTGCCATCTCCCAGCGAGAACGTCTTGCGCAAATCGAAGTCGACACCGCGCACGATGGTCGAGGCCGAGTTCACATAGTTCGCCAGCACGGCGGTGATGGCGCCTGGGTCGCCAGGAATAGTGGTAGCGGTCGACGGGTCGCGTGCAACGTGGCCGGCGGCGATTGCGGCATCGGTCTGTTCCTGGTTGATTTCGTTCTTGCGCTTGATTTGCCAGAAGTCGACAGCCACGCTGGTACGCGGCATTGGATCCCAAAGGATGCCCAGCGAGTAGCTCTTCGAACGTTCTGGTGACAGGGCTGGGTTCGGGCTGGTGATGATCGCGACCGAAGCAGAGTTACATGCCGTGGCGACGCCCAAGGCGCAGCGTACCGGGTCGGATGCGGTGGAGAACGCGGCCAGGCCACCCTTGCCGTTTTCTGCCGCGCTCGGGGCACGGAAGCCGCGCTCCAGGTTGGCACGCATGGCGAAGTTGCTGGCCGGGTTCCACTTCAGGCCCAGTTTTGGCGTGTAGGAATCGCCAACGTCGGAGAAATGGTCCCAACGGATAGCCGTTTGCGCTTCCAGGGTTTTGTGCAGTGGAATCGACATCTCGGCGTACAGTGCGCTTTCCTTACGCTTGCCGTCATATGCCGAGTAACCCAGGCCGATGATATTGCCCCTGTCGGTGCCTTGGGTCGGATCCAGGCGGGTCTCGGCGTGACGGTATTCGGCACCGAAGGCCAGGCCCAATGAGCCGGCATCCCATTTGGCGATTTCGCGCGAGGCCTTGAAGTCGACTTGCTTGATGCTCGTTGCGGCATCGTTGGCAATCGTCGGCGACAGGGCCGCGTACAATGCGGCCGAGTTCAGGCCGGCGTTCTCGCCGATGCGCCAGAAGCTGCCGGCAGGCAGGGCAGCGTAGCCGGGGTTCTGCATAGCAGCGGCGACGTTGGCGGCGCTCGGGTTCAGCAGGGCGAAGGCGACGTCGCGTTGCAGGTAGCCGGTGCGCTCATTGCTGACCTTGGTTGCCGAGTACAAGAAGGAGGTGTCGATATCCCAGCCAGCGGCCGTGCCTTTCACGCCGACCAGGGCCCGGTAGAAGTTGGAGTCGACGTTGCTGACGCGTGGGCCGACGTCCCAGGCCAGGTAACGCAGGCGGGCGGTGCTGCCGAAATAAGGGTTGTCCGGGTGGGCGGCACCCAGGGCCACGGCTGCGTTGCTGACCGGACCGCCTGGATAGCCGACGCTGCCGGAAATCCCGGACGGGGTGGTGCTGGCAATCGATTCGCTGCGGTAGGCATTGCCTTCAATGTAGGCTTGCCAATCCTGGTTCAGGTTGATGGTGGCGCGGGTGAACAGGTTGCCCGTCTTCTGGCGTGGCTGGATCTGGCCGTATTGCTGTGCGGCGTCGATCAGGCAGCCGCCGCCCGGGTCACCCTGAGGGTGGCTGGTCAGGCTGCTGCAGGCTGCGTTCGGGAAGGTGCGGGTGAAGCCTGAGCCATTCAGATTACTGCGGCTGTAGTAATTCAGAAAGTCTGGCGAAAGCGGATCCGGATTGCGCACGTTACCGACGATCGAGCTGCCGGCAGCGTTGTTGCCGGTGATGGCGCCGGTACCGCCCAGTGCTTCCTGGGCGCTGAAGCCGAAGTCGCGCAAGTCGCTGCGGCCGATCGCGCCGCGGCCGGCGCGGTCGCGGTTCCATACTTCGCGCTTGATGCCGAATTCGGCGTTGAACAGCACGCTGTAGCGATCGCTTTCCAGATCGCCGAAGCCGCTGGTAAGGGTCAGGCGGGTATCGCCGCCGTCGCGTTCTTCCGACAGGCCCTGGCTGAAGCGCACGGCGGTGCCCTTGTAATCTTTGCGAAGGATGATATTGACCACGCCGGCGATTGCGTCGGAACCGTACAGGGCGGAGGCACCGCCCTTCAGGATTTCAACGCGTTCCAGCGCTTCGAGCGGGATCACGTTCAGGTCGGCGAACACTTTCTGGCCGTCGTCGGCCAGGCCATAAGGCGCCATGCGGCGGCCGTTCATCAGTACCAGGGTGGAGGCGGCTCCCAGGCCGCGCAGGGAGATGCCCGATGCGCCAGAGGCAAAGCCACCGCCAAAGGTGGTCGGGACCGAACCCTGGTTGTCAACTGCCAGGGATTGCAGCAGTTCGGAGACGCTGGTCTTGCCGGATTTCTCAATATCAGCGCGCGACAGCACCTGGATCGGATTTGAGGTCTCAGCTTCGGCACGGCGGATGTGCGAGCCGGTAATTTCAACGCGCTGGATCGGCGCGGTGGATTGCTGGGCTTGGGCAGTCAGCGAGGAAAGCAGCACCGGCGCAGCCAGGTAAGGCAGGCAGCGGCGCAGGTTCACAACCAGTTTCTTTTGGTGCATTGACGATCTCCAAAAAGGGGGGGATAACTCTTTTGCAAGAGATCCATCTTTTATAATGTTTTTCTAATATCAAGGAAATAGGTCGTTACAAAAAATGTCCGCTTGATAAAACTCTTCAATTTGAAAGTCGCTCGCTAGAAAAATATGCCAAATGTCGCGATAATGGCCCCAACTGTAAGGAATTTGCCTGTCGGATCACATTTCTTTGCCAATTTCTCTTGGCTTTTCAGTTTTTAATGCCCGGATGCCGAGGGACCGTGCAGTTCGCATAAAAACAACAGGAGATATCGTCAGAAAGCCCAACAAGCCGCCTGTAGTGGGGCATATATCAGAAGGGCCGAGCCCTGTGCAATACAGGACCCGGCCCCAGCGCCCGGCTAGTTACAGCAGGTTCAGAAGCTGTAGCTGGCGCGCAGGTAGATGGCGCGGCCGATCGGGTCGGAGTAGCGCGGGTCATATCCTTTCTGGAAGACCGTTCCCTGGTTGGTGAATGGCGGATCCTTGTCCAGCAAGTTCTTCACGCCGCCGGTCAGCGTCACGCCCTGCCAGCCGGTGTAGGTGGCAGACAGGTTCCACAACTGGTAAGAGTCCACTTTGTTGAAGAACTCCGGTTCCACGAAATTCTGGTCGACGTAGCCGGACTTGAAATTCTGCGACAGCGTCGCGCTCCAGTCCCCGTGACGCCAGCTCAGCGAAGCATTGTGGCGCCAGCGCATGATCGGGCCGTTGTCGCCGTAAGTGCCCACGTTCTGGATGAAGGCGCCGTCACGTTCGTTCTGGTACCGATAGCTGTGGACCCAAGTGCCGTCCAGGGTGAAGGTGAAACTGCCGTATGCGGTGCGGCCCGAGCTGACCGTTGCGCTCAAGTCGATACCGTCGGTCTTCACGCGGCCCAGGTTTTCGTTCAGGTCGAGGATGGCAAACGGCGAGCCGTCCGGATTGCGCAGGAAGCGGTCCTTGTATTTTTCGTAGTTGCCGTAGATGGCCTGTTCCGGCAGTGCGCCGATCTTGTCCTTCAGGCGGATGTTCCAGTAGTCCAGCGCGATGGTGGTGTTGCGCACCGGTTCGAACACGGCGCCGAAGGAAAAGGTTGTCGATTCTTCCGGCGTCAGCGCCGGGTTGCCGCCTTGCAGCTTGAACTGCTGCAGGTCGCAATCACGCAAGGGGTTGGCGCCAGGCTGCGGCACGCCGCCAGGGCACAGGATCGGATCGTCGTAGGTGTTGCTGGTGTCGTTCCTTGACCGCGGCGCATTTTTCTCGAACAGGGTAGGGGCGCGGAAGCCGGTGCTGGCCGAGCCGCGCAGCAGCAATTGCTGGATCGGCTGGTAGCGCACACCCAATTTCGGGTTGGTGGTGCTGCCCGCGTCGCTGTAGTGGTCGTAGCGCACGGCGGCCTGGATGTCGAGGTCCTTGATCAGCGGCACGCTCAGCTCGCCGTACACGGCCTTCACATTGCGCGAACCGGTCTTCGATTGCGAGCCGGACAGGCCGGAACTGGTCGCCTGGCTGGCAATATCGCGGTTCACATTGAAATCGGCATCCTCCTTGCGGTATTCGGCGCCCAGCGCCACCGCCATCGCGCCGCCGGCCAGTTGCATCACGTCACGCGAACCCTTGATGTCGAAAGTGGTGGACTTGTTCTCGGCATCCTGCACCTTGCCGCGCAGTGCCACGCTGGCCAGGTAGGCGCGGCCGGCTTCATTCTGCAGGCCGAAGGGATTCAGGATGCCGTCGCGCACGCCGGCCGCAAAGCCAGCATCCTGCACATAGCCGCCGGTGAAGTTTTCCTCGGACTTGCTGACAGAGTGGTTCAGGCCGGCCTTGTAGTCCCAGCCTGCCACGATGCCTTCCAATGCTGCCACCAGGCGGTCGCCTTCGCCCTTGGAATGGATCTGGCGCTGGCCGGCTTCGACCGGCCGCCAGTTGACCGACAGCGGCTGGCCCGACAGGTTGGGCTGGGCCGGCACGCCGCCCGAATTGCCAGGGTAGTAGGGGCTGGTGTTCGGCAGGGACAGGTTGATTTGTGGCGGCGGGGCGGTGCGCGACACTACTTTGTTGCGCGAGTGCAGGTATTCCAGGCTGGCCGTAGTGTCGGGATTCAGCTTGAACGCAGCCTTGCCGAAGAAGACCAGGCGGTCCTGTTCGGGCAGGTCGTCGATCTGGCGCGTGTAGTCCTGGCGGCAGGTGCCGTTTGAAGGGCGCGGGATCGAGAGCGGCGGCAGGCAGCCGCTGGCAAAGCCGGGGTTGCCCGTGGCTTCGGTGACGGGGTCAAAGTAGTTGCCGGGGAAGGTGGTGCCGGAAGTGCCGTCCGCCACCGTCATGCCGCGCTCGGGGATCACGGCAGTACTGGAGAAATCGCGCTGCTGCGAAGTCAGCGCCTCCTGCTTCTGCCAGTCCAGCACGCCCATCAGGTTCCAGCCATCGTTGTCGAGGTTGCCAATGCCGCTGACGATATTGGCGCGGCGCTCCTTGCCGCCTTTTTCGCGCGGCAACATGGTTTCCGCGGTGACGGTGGTGCCGGTCACGGAACGTTTGGTGATGAAGTTGATCACGCCGCCAATGGCATCGGTGCCGTAGATAGCGGAGGCGCCGTCGCGCAGCACTTCGACGCGTTCCAGCGCGGCCACCGGCACCATGTTCAGGTCGACACTGGCGCCATCATAGGGGTGGTTGGCGATGCGGCGGCCATTCAGCAGCACCAGCGTCTTGTCGCCGCCGAGGCCGCGCAGGTCGGCCACTGCCTGGCCACCGGTCGGCAAGCCGCTGGCGTTACCGCCCACCACGTTGCCGGCGCCCATGCTGGTCTGGTTGGCGGGAATGCGGTCGAGTACTTCCTGGGCGGTGGTCAAGCCTTGCTTGGTGAATTCCTCGGCCTTGAAAACGGAAAGCGGCTGGGACGTTTCCGCCACCAGCCGCTTAATGGAAGATCCGGTCACTTCGACGCGGATCATCTTTTCTTCGGGAGCCTGTTGCTGCGCCATGGCCGGCAAGACCGCCAGTGCGCCAAATGCTGACAACAGGGAATAGATCATCGATTTAGCCTTGATTGTAGCCAACGTCCTTCTCCTCAAATAGAAATTCTTTCGGGACCGATGGAAGCGCCGGAGTTAGACACTTGCAAAGGTTGAGTAAATTCTATTTGATATTTGATAACGGCTATCCAAAAACTACCGTTTCGAAATATTTACTGTTGCGCCTGCGCGTCTACTTTAATAACGCAAGTTTCTGTTGCCAGTCTGGCAAAACGCCCGCTTGCAATAGTAGCTAACTGTTGTTATAGTGGATCGAAATCCACGGAACTCGACCATGCACCTGCACTTCTTTACCGGCTTTTTTTACTTTAGCAATTCCAACCCAAAGGCGGTGGAGTAGCGGCCGGTTCACGTAGCAGCACAGCGAGATCCCAGCAGATACCAAGACAAACCGCCAGTGATGGCGGTTTTTTTTTACTTTGATCCAGGAGAAACCATCATGCAACGTACCGACGACCTGCGCATTCGTGAAATGAAGGAGTTAACGCCACCGTCGCACCTGATCCGCGAATTTCCCTGCACGGAAGCGGCATCCAAGACTGCTTCGGAAGCGCGCGTCGCGCTGCACCGCATCCTGCACGGCCAGGATGACCGCCTGATGGTGGTGGTCGGTCCATGCTCGATCCACGACCCGAAAGCGGCGCTGGAGTATGCGCAGCGCCTGGCGCCGCTGCGCGAACGCCTGAAGGGCGACCTGGAAATCGTGATGCGGGTGTACTTCGAAAAGCCGCGCACCACGGTGGGCTGGAAGGGCATGATCAATGACCCCTATATGGACAACAGCTTCCGCATCAATGACGGCCTGCGCATGGCGCGCGACCTGCTGCGCAACATCAACGAAATGGGCCTGCCGGCCGGCACCGAATTCCTGGACGTGATCAGCCCGCAGTACATTGCCGACCTCATCTCGTGGGGCGCCATCGGCGCCCGCACCACCGAATCGCAGGTGCACCGCGAACTGGCTTCCGGCCTGTCCTGCCCGGTGGGCTTCAAGAACGGCACCGATGGCAACACCAAGATTGCGGTGGAAGCGATCAAGGCCGCATCGCAGCCGCACCATTTCCTGTCGGTCACCAAGGGCGGGCACTCGGCCATCGTGTCGACCAATGGCAACGAAGATTGCCACATCATCCTGCGCGGCGGTAAAACGCCGAACTATGATGCGGCCAGCGTGGAAGAAGCCTGCAAAGCCATCTCCGGCTACGGCCTGGCAGCGCGCCTGATGATCGATGCCTCGCACGCCAACTCGTCGAAGAAGCCGGAAAACCAGGTGCCGGTGTGTGCCGATATCGCGCAGCAGGTGGCCGGCGGCGATACCCGTATCGTCGGCGTGATGGTGGAATCGCACCTGGTCGCCGGCCGCCAGGACCTGGTGCCTGGCAAGGAACTGACTTACGGCCAGTCGATCACCGATGGCTGCATCGACTGGGATACCAGCGTGCAGGTCTTGGAAAACCTGGCTGCTGCGGTGCGCCAGCGCCGCCTGCAGGGCGAATAAGAGCTACGGCAGCAAATAAAAAAACCCGCCAGAGGCGGGTTTTTTTGCTTCTAGTCCCGAAGGGATTACTTGAAGGTGTAGTTGGCCGATACGTACACAACGCGTGCGCGTGGATCGTACTGGGTCACGTCGTAGCCGTTCTGGAACTGGTTCGATGCTGGAACGAAGATCGCAGGGTCCTTGTCGAACAGGTTGCGCACGCCAGCGTTCAGCACCAGGGTCTTCCAGCCCTTCCAGCTCACGTTCAGGTCATACAGCGAGTAGGACGGGACGAAGGTGCGGTTGTTGTCCATGTCGTGGCCAGCTTCGTAACGCTTGGAGAAGTTCTGGGTCAGGGTGACAGCCCATGGACCCTGGCTCCAGGTGCCGGACAGGGCGTGTTTCCACTTCAGCACCACGCCGCCGCTATCGGCGCCCAGCACTGGCGTGCCATCCTTATCGTTCATGACGATGGTGCCGACCTTTTGCGACAGGACGCCGCCCGGGCTGGTCTGGTCGAACTTGTCCATGTAGGTACCGTTCAGTGCGACGTCGAAGCGGCCAACAGAGGTGTTATGGCGATACTGCGCGAACACGTCAACGCCCCTCACATCGGCATCACCCGAATTGGCCAGGGTAGTGACGATGCTGTCGATCTGGTTGCCGTTCAGTTTTACCAGGTTGGCGTATGCCGGATCGCCCTGGCGGAAGCGGGAAACCACTTCCTGGGCCGAAGGGGTAGCCAGGATGTCGGAAATCTTGACGTGGAACCAGTCGAAGCCGACGGTCAGGTTGTTCATCGGCGACAGCACCAGGCCGACGGACTGCTGCTTGGACTCTTCCGGTTTCAAGTTCGGGTTACCGCCGGACAGCGCGTTCACCTGCTGCTGCGATGGGCTGGTCGCCTTGTCGATGAAGGAAGCGGAAGTGCCAATGGATTGCGGGGTCCACAGGTCGGTCAGGGTCGGTGCGCGGAAGCCGGAACCGACGGACGCACGAACCAGAACTGCCCGGACAGGCTGCCAACGAACGTTAGCCTTGTAGTTGGTGCTGTTGCCAACGTCGTTGTAGTCGTCGTAACGCACGGCCGCGCCGACTTCCAGGGTCTTCAGCAGAGGGAAGTTGGTTTCACCGAACAGCGACTTGATCTTGCGCGAGCGGTCGACTGGAGGCACGCTGCCGCCCAGGCCAGCGATGTCGCCGGTTTCCAGGGCTGGGCTTGGGGTAGTCACGTATTTTTCGTCACGGTACTGGCCGCCCACCGCGTATTGGCCGGTGATGCCTGCGAAGGTCGGCAGATCGCCGTTGATCTTGGCGTCAAACAGGGTCGACTTGGACTTGGCGTTCAGCGTGTCGCCGGAGTACTTGGCTTGCTGCAGCTTTTCTGCCAGAGGACCGGTCTGCACCGCGCCTGGTGCCCACGGGTTCCAGTTGTTGGCTGGATCGTTGATGATGCGGGCGTAAGCGACTTGCGAGAAGTAGCCGTCCGGTACGGAACCGTGCAGCTTCGACACGTTCTGGGTCACAGCCACTTCGTAGTCCTGGCCGGCAACATTGCCCTTGGCGCCGATGACCATGCGCGACTGGCGGGATTTGTCCAGGCTGGTACGCGGGCCAAAGTCGAACACGCGGCTGGTGACTGCCAGCGGAGCGCCAATCAGGTCGGTGAAGCCGCGGCTGGTCAGGTAAGGAACGGCGATCGACTGGTAAACAGGGTTGCTTGGGAACAGCAGCAGTGCCGGCTCAACACCTTGCTTCTCGAACTCGGCGTCAGAGGTCAGGAAGCTGCGGCGCACAGGGCTGCCCTGGAAGCGCTGGGTTACTTCGCTTTCCGAGTACAGCATATCGGCGAACAGCTGGTGCTGGTCGTTGATCTTGTATGCGAAGTTACCGGTCAGGTTACGCAGTTCGCGCTTAGGGATCAGGCCGACGAACGGTGCACTGTCAAACGTGCAGTACGGAGCGCCATGCGCGGTCGGGCTTGGATCCAGGAACATATTAATGTCCGCGCACTTGCCGGAAGCGGCCAGCGGGTTGCCGTAGCCACCGGCTGGCGAGTTGCCGAAGCCTGGCAAGCGGTTGTCCTGTGGGTATGGCTTGCTCGGGTCGATGCCGCCTTCGATGTTGCCGTGGCCGGTTGCGCCGTTGACAAAGTATGGCTCGCGTACGCCGCTCTTGGCGAAGTCACGCTCGTTGCCGAACAGTGCGCGTTCACGTTCCGCGGACATGGAAACCACGGCGGAGAAGCCTTGGTCTTCCAGGTTGCCGAAGCCGGCAGTCAGGGAAAACTTGTTGTTCTGGCCGCCGCCATCGCGGGTCGGGGTGCCGTAGCCGGCGCTCAGTTCCAGGCCTTCGAAGTTCTTGCTCAGGATGAAGTTAACTACGCCTGCGACAGCGTCAGAGCCGTACACGCCGGATGCGCCGTCTTTCAGGACTTCCACGCGTTCGATCGCGGACAGCGGGATGACATTGACGTTGACGGTTGCGCCACCACCGCCGGCGAAGGCTGCCAAGCGGCGGCCGTTAACCAGCACCAGGGTGCGCTCGGCGCCCAGGCCGCGCAGCGAAACGGAGGACAGGCCATAGGTGGAGCTGCCAGCGCCGGTGGCGTTGCTGGTGCCGCCCATGGAGGACAGGGCCGACACGCTGTTCAGCAGTTCCTGGGTGCTGGTGGCACCGGTGCGGGTGATCTCGGCTTTGCTCAGCACTTGGACTGGCAATGCGGTTTCAGAGTCCACGCGCTTGATCGAGGAACCGGTGATTTCCACGCGTTGGATTGGCTGGTCAGCCGTCTGTGCGAATGCTGCTTGCATGCCCAGTGCCAGGCCACCCGCGCAGATCACGCGAACCGAGCGAGACAGGATGGTTTCCTTCAACATATCTTTGTTACTCCCAAGAATTACAAACCGTTTAAGGCCGTCGCCGACCCTTAATTTTTGTTTGACGAGAAACAGCGCAACTTGCTGTGACCGCTTTTCGTCCGCGCTTATCAAATCATTCATTGGGAAAGGATGTCAATCGAAAGTCGCCCTGGAGCAGTCCATACAACTTGCAAAATAACACTATTGATTCATCTAAAATGGATGAATTTGTTGAATTTAAAGCGAAGAAGGGAGTAGTTTAGCAAAAAGATTAGCTAGAGAAACTTGCTCCACTGCAGCTTTTTGGTTACTTGTGAAGTGTGCCGAATTTGCTACAAAACTTTTAAGAACGTTAATTTTTTTCTCCCGGCAACATTCAAAAAAAACCCGCCGGCTTGCGCGGGCGGGGTTCGGGAGAAGTGAGCAGGAAGTTAGAACTTGTAAGACGCGCTCACATAGAACTGTCGACCCAATGCCGAAGAGTAGGAAGGGTTGTAGCCAACCTGGTGCGAACCGGTGTTGCGCAGGGTGAACGGCGGATCGCGGTCGAACAGGTTGAGGATGCCGCCCGTGATTTCCAGGTTCTTCATTGGACGGTAAGCGGTCTGCAGGTCGAAGGTGGTGTAGCTGGGCACCTGCAGGGTGATGCCGTAGCATTCGCCCGGCTGGCCGGCTACGATCACGGCGCAATCGTCCGCGCTTTGCTCCTTGTCGGTGTAGCCGTTGCGGTAGCTGGCGCTCAGGGTATGGGTCCATTGTGCCTGCTCGAAGCTGGTCGAGGCGCGCACCACGTGGCGGAAGCTGACCTTGTCGTTCGAACCATAACGGTTCAGGCTCGATTCCCACTGGTCGTCGGTGCCCGGCGTGGTGTAGCGCGAGCGCAGCAGCCAGGTACCGGCCAGGCGGCTGGTCAGCTTGCCGCCCAACAGCTTGGCACGATGCGTGAAGTCGTAGTCGACGCCGCGGTTTTCCACCTTGCCGATATTGATCGGCAGAAGCTTGATCGCCAGCACATCCCTGCCGGTCGAGCTGATGTGTTTGGTGGTAAACAGGTCGGCGTACTTGGCCGGTTTGTCGAAAATCAAGCCTTCGGACACCGAGGTCACCTGGTCGCGGATTTCCACGTTCCACAGGTCGAACGCCATGGACAGCGAGCTGGTCGGCTCGAACACGGTGCCGATGCTCCACTGCCTGGACTTCTCCGGCTGCAGGTCGGGGTTGCCGCCCTGGAAGGCTTCGAACTGCTGGCGTACCACGCCGTTGCAGTAGGAGGCCAGCGGGTGGCTGGTGCCGGTCAGCGGGCACTGGTAGTTGCCGCCAGTGACGCCCCAGTCTTCCAGCGGGCCGGCGATTTCCTGCATCGACGCGGCGCGGAAGCCGGTGCCCAGTGCGGCGCGGAACAGCAGGTTGCTGGCAGCGGCGTACTTGGCGCTCATCTTCCAGGTGGCGGCATTTTCCTTGTTGCCTACTTTCTGGCCGCTCAGGTTGTTGTCGATTGCGCCGATCTGGTCGTAGCGGGCCGAACCGGTCAGTTCCAGCGCTTTGCTGACGGGCATGACCAGCTCGGTGTAGGCGCCGAAGTTGTCGCGTTCGTAGGCGCTGTCCACTTGCGGGTTGTCGAACAGGATGCGGGCGTTCTTTGCCACGTCCGCCTGGTTGACCTTGAACGAAGTGTTGCGGTAGTCGACGCCGACGCCGACCTGGGCCGCGCCGCCTGGCAGCTTGAACGCTTCGCGCGAGGCACGGGCATCCCAGCCCTTCATTTCCACGGTCTGGGTGTTGTAGGTGCCGGTGAAGCCGGTGCCCAGCAGGGTGTCGCGCATGGCTTGCGGCATTTCGCCCAGGCCGTAGGCGAATGGGTCGATGCTGCCGGCGTCGATCGCGGCCTGGAACTTGTCGGCCAGCGGGAAGCCGGCCACGTATTTCTGCGTCTGCTTGTTCTTCGAATAGGTCAGGGCCGAGTTGACGTCCCAGCCTGCTACAGCGCCATCGACGCCTGCCACCAGATGGGTGGCCTTGGTGCCGTAGTCGTAGCTGCGGTTGCCCATCTCGTACAGGCGGTACTTGGCGACCACCGAGGTGGCGCCGGCATCCTGTTCGGCGCTCAGGTGCGGCTGGATGTACTTGTTATACAGTGCCGAGCCTTTGGCGATCGAGAAGTCGGCCGGGTAAGGGGCAATCGAAGCGACGATCTTCGCTTCGGTGTAGGCCAGGTCATAGAAACCTTTAAAGCCGGAGTTGCCCAACTTGACGCTGCCGGAAGAGAACAGGGCGTCGCGCTGCGATTCCGGGTTGATCTCGATGGTCGAGGCGCTGTCGAAGTAGCAGTTGCCGTCGCCATAGAAGTCGGCGTTGACCGCGGCGCACTTGCCGCCATGGGCCAGGGCATACGGGTTCAGGTTGACGGTCTTTTCCACCGGCAGGCCGGTATCCGGGTCAATCTCGCTGGAGTTGTAAGTCACGCCGGCATTGGCGGGCAGCGAACGCGAGGAGCCGTTGATGAACTGCAGCTGTTTGCCGTTGGCCGGGTCGGTGAAGTTGATGATGCCGGTCCGGGCGAAGCTGCGCTGGGAAGCCTTGAGCTGTTTTTGCTCGTCGTGGCTGACCGAGAAGAACACGCTGTAGCCGTCTTCATCGATGTCGCCGAAGCCCTTGCTGAGGGAGATGGCGTTGCTGGCGCCACCGCTTTGCTCGGGGCGCGAATACTTGGCATTGAACTCCCAGTCGGTTGCCCCCTTTTTCAGGATGAAGTTGACCACGCCGGCGATGGCATCGGCGCCGTACAGCGCGGAGGCGCCGTCGGTCAGCACTTCGACGCGCTCGATGGCCGACAGCGGAATCGAGTTCAGGTCGATGGTGGTGCCGGAATTGGCCGGGGCGACGCGGCGGCCGTTCAGCAGCACCAGGGTGTAGGCCGCGCCGATGTCGTGGATGGATGCGGTGGTCACGCCGCCGCCGCCGCCGCCGACCGAGTCGGCTGCGACAGAAAAGCCCTGCATGGCCGGCAGTTGCTGGATGAAGTCGGTCACAGTGGAGACGCCGGACTTCTTGATGTCTTTCTGGCTGAACGACTGCACCGGCAGCGAGGATTCGGCTGCAATGCGCTTGATGCTGGAACCGGTAATTTCGACGCGCTGCATCGGCGCTTCCGGGGCGGCTTCCTGGGCCTGGGCGGCGCCGCCGAGGGCCAGGCTGCCGGCGAACATCAGGCGCAGGGAGCGCGACATGGCTTTCTCAATGATCATTGATGAATGTCTCAGTAATAAAATAATGGGACCAGCATCAAACCATCGGCGCAGTGCTTTAGCAATGGATGTTTGATAAGTGAAACAAACGAAACATTAGGCGACAATAAAAAAACCCCGCCGGCTTGCGCGAGCGGGGAGCGGGAGTAGTGCTAAAAGCGGGGTTATTTGAACTTGTAGCTGGCGGTGAGGTAGAAAGTACGGCCCAGCGGATCGGTGTAGCGGCCGTCGTAGCCCACCTGGTTGCCGCCGCCAGTGTCGCGGATCGACAGCGGGGGCTCCTTGTCCAGCAGGTTACGGATACCGCCTGTAACCGACCAGTTCTGGTTGAAGTTGTACTTCGACTGCCAGTCGAGGGTGTAATACTCCTTGACCTTGCGTCCTTTCAGGTCGACGTAACCACCCAGGGTGCCGTCGTCGTTGACCGAGCGCACGCGGCCGTCGTCTGCCGAGTATTCCTTGTCGGCATAGCCGGAACGGTAGTTCACGGTCAGCGAATTGGCCCACTGCTCGCTCGATTTCAGCGAGAACACCAAACGCGAGATCCAGCGGAAAGTCACGTCGTCGTAAGAGTCGAAGCGTGCAATGCTGCTTTCCGTCGACAGGCTGCCGTCTGCTTCAGGCACGGTCTTCTCGGCCTTCAGCATATACGTCGCGGTCCAGTTGGTGGTCAGCTTGCCGATCGGGGTATTGGTGCGCAGGGTTGCGTCCAGGTCGATACCGCGATAGCGCGAGCTGGCCAGGTTCAGCGGCGACTGGGTCATCACCAGCACCTTCGATTTCTGGATCGGGTCGAAGTAGATGCTGGCGTACCTGTCGGCCAGGGCCGGGGTGCGGAACAACATGTCCTGCGACAGGTTCTGGATCTGGTTCTTCAAGCGCACGTCCCAGACGTCCACGCCCAGCGACAGTGCATCCATTGGTTCAAGGCGGATGCCAATCGTTGCCTGTTTCGAGGTTTCCGGCTTCAGCGCATCGGCGCCGGTGCTTGGGTTACCCACGGTCAGCAGGCCGTATTCCTGCACGCCGCGGCAGTACGCGAAGCGCGGATCGGTGGCGTTCTTGATCGGGCAGTCGAAGAAGTTCGAGGAGCCGCCGTTCTTCAGCGGGTCCGAAATATCGTTCATGGTCGGCGCCTTGAAGCCGGTGCCGTAGGAGCCGCGCAGCATCACTTCCTTCGAGGGCTGCCAGCGGGCGGACAGCTTGAAGGTGGTCTTGGAGACGTCCTTGCCCTGCTTGCCGGCCGCTGCCGGGTTGCCGTTCACGTCGTAGCTGGTATTGCGCTTTTCGACGGCGTCGTAGCTGTCGTAACGCGCCGAAGCGGTCACGTCCAGGCCTTTGATCACAGGCATTTGCAGTTCGCCGAATGCACCCCAGTTGTTGCGCTTGGCGTCCAGGGCTTGCGAGCCGGTGCCGCCGCCGATCACGGTGTCGGTCCAGCCCGGGTTGCCAGGGCCGGGGCCTTGCAGGATGCGGCTTGGCGCATCGTTGTAGCGCTGGATGGTGTAGTCGGTACCCAGGCCCAGGGCTGCATTGCCGCCAGGCATGGCGAACACTTCACGCGAAGCGTGGGCGCTCAGCACGTCCAGCTTGGACTTGATGGTCGACAGGTTCTCATGCAGGACTGCCGGCGCCAGGATGGAGGCGGCATTCGGGTCGAACACGTAAGGATTGTAGGCACCGGATTGCACCAGGGCTTCGAACTTGTCGCCGCTCATGTAACCGCCGGCAGCTTTGTCGGTCTGCTTGTTCTCGGAGTGCGTGTACGTTGCGTTCAGGTCCCAGCCGGCGAATTCGGTGTCCAGGCCCAGCGACAGGTGCAGCGCCTTGGTGCCCCAGTCGTCAGTACGGCCGCCAGCATCGCGGGCGCGGTAGTACAGGTAGGCGTCGGTAACCTTGGTCGGGTCGACGCCTTGCGCTGCCAGCAGTGGCTCAACCGACTTCTTGTACGGCACGATGTAGACCGGGCTGACGGTCAGCACGCCGGATTCCGGATCGGTGCTCATGGTGGTCAGCGGCTGTGCCGGTGCTGCGTAGCGGGCGGTGCTCGTGAACTTGGAGTAGACAAACTCGCCGCTCAGGCGGGTCTTTTCGGAGATCTTCAACTGGCCGGAGGTGAACAGGCTGTCGCGCTTCAGTTCCGGCAGCAGTTCTACGGTTGCCGCGTAGTCGTAACGGCAAACGCCGCCGCGCTCGAACGTATTCGGGCCATTGCACTTGCCGGTGTTGACCAGGTCAGGGGTGAAGGTAGCGTTGTTGCCATCGCTGTCGTACACGTCGGCAACTGCCGGGATCGAATTGATCGAATTTTGCCAGGTGGCGTACTGTTTGCCATTGTGGCCGAATTTGACCACGCCGGAGTTGGCGAATGGACGCTGGCTGGCGTTCAGTGCCTTGCTCTGGTCATGGCTGTAAGCCAGCATGACATTGAAGCCATCGGCATCGTAGTTGCCGAAGCCCTTGGTGATCGACACGTTGGAGCTCTGGCCGCCGTCATGCTGCGGGCGGTTGTAGGTGGCGTCGATGCTCAGTTCGTTCTGGTTCTTCTTCAGGATGAAGTTGACGACGCCGGCGATGGCGTCCGAGCCGTACAGGGTGGAAGCGCCGTCGGTCAGGATCTCTACTTTCTCGACTGCCGAAAGGGGAATCGATGCCAGGTTGACCGCGCTGCCGGTGCCGTACGGCGCCATGCGCTTGCCGTTCAACAGCACCAGGGTGTAGTCGGTGCCGATCGAGTGAATGGAGGCGCTTTGCACGCCGCCGCCGCCGCCGTTGATGGACGCGGACGAGGTGATCATGCCTTGCATCGATGGCAGCAGGGCGACCAGGTCGGCCACGTTTTTCACGCCGGTCTGATCGATGTCCTTGCGGCTCAGGGTCTGGATTGGCAGGGCGCCCTCCTGGGCGATGCGCTTGATCGACGAACCGGTAATTTCAACGCGCTGCATGGTGGTGTCTGTTTGCTGGGCGAATACGGGCGCACAGACTCCGGCTGCCAGCAGGCCGCTGGCGCAAGCCACCCGGACTGCGTACGACAGGATGCTCTCTTTCATCATGATTCTTGGTTCTCCCTGAAGGTAACTGTTCTTTGCATTTGCGCAAAACCTAGCAATAGGCTGTTCGTACTTTCTTGCAAGTGTTCTTGGCTTGCAATCTTTTTGAAACAGAACGTCACAACCTGTTACGAAATCGCAACAACAGGACTTTCGTTTACCTAGGCTAGATGAATGGAGAAGGCGGCAGTTTGATGGAAGTAGGGCGAAGTTGCGCGAGGCTTGTCGCGTAAAACGAAAGTCTTTTGCTAATGTATCTTTCGTTTTGTAACTATTTTGAAACAAGCGACTTGTGTACACAAGCCGGACAGCCCGCCGCTTGCGGGCGGCGACGGAAGGAGCCGCCGGATAAAAAAAAACGGCACCGAAGTGCCGTTTTTGCCTCCGACAATCCAGCCGATTTAGAAGAACTTGTACTGGGCGCCCAGCTTGAAGTAGCGGCCAATGGCGCCGGAAGCGTCCATCGGGTTATAGCTCATGCCGCCATAGGTCAGCGGATCCAGTGGAGCGATCTTGTCGGTCACGTTGTTGATCGATGCGAACACGGTGAACTGCTTGTTCACGTTGTAGCGCGCCGACAGGTCCAGGGTGGTGAACGAGGCGATCTTGCAATCCTTGGTGCCTGGCTGGCCATTCGCCAGGTTGGAGGCGCACAGGTCGCCGGCGAACAGGACGTTGTCCATGCTGTCGCGGTAGTTGACGATACCGGCGAGGTTCAGGTCGCGGTAGTCCCACGATGCATTCAGGTTCATCTTGTTCTTAGGCGTACCGGCACAGTTCGAGGTATCGCAGTTGCCGTGGGTGCCGTTGAACTGGTACACGGTGGTTGCGGACTCGTGACGCTTCCACGACGCGGTGTGGGTCCAGACGAAGCCCAGGGTTGCGCGGCCGTAGTCGCCCAGGCGGATGCGTTGCTTGATGTCGAGGTCCACGCCGCTCACTTCGGTGAAGCTGGAGTTGCGGTATGGCGCCTGGGTCAGCACCAGGGTGCCGGTGCCAGGGATGGCGACGCCGTTGACGATCAGGTTGTTGTCGTTGCGGATGGCGGTCGGCAGGGCCGCCGCTTCGTTGTATGGCAGCGGGTTGATCTCGTCGCTGCGCTTGATCTTCCACGCGTCCAGCGCCAGGCTGGTGCCGTCGAACGGATCCCACACGATGCCCAGGGTCGAGCCCTTGGAGGTTTCCGGTTTGAGCGAAGCGCTGCCGACCTTCACGGCCGCCACCGGGATCGCGCAATCGGTGGCGGTGGCGCCGCCGGCCGCCGGGGTGCCGCCCGGGCAACGCACCGGATCGCGCACGGTCGAGGTACCGGTCGATTGCGACAGCGGCGAGCCTTCAGCCGGGCCAGGGGCGCGGAAGCCCTCGGTGTAGGTGCCGCGCAGGGCGAAGGACTTGACCGGGGTCCACTTGAAGCCGGCTTTCGGGGTGGTGGACTTGAAGTTGTCGTACTTGTCGTAACGTACGGCAGCGCTCAGTTCCAAGCCTTTCAGCACCGGCGCGACCAGTTCGGCAAACACTGCCGATACCTTGTTGTCGCCGAAGGCCGCGACGTAGGAAGAGTTGATGGAGCCGTCGATGGAACCGGATAGCGATGGGTTTTCCAGCTTTTCGCGGCGGTGCTCCGCGCCGAGCGCCAGGCCCAGGTTGCCGCCTGGCAGGGCGAATAGTTCACGCGAAGCATGGAAGTCGATCACGTCCAGCTTGGTGGTCGAATCCGAAGTTGCGCTGGTGACCATGGCAGCGTACAGCGAGGCCGGGTTCCTCGACGCTTCCGCACCGATGTAATACGGGAAGTACTGCGAGGTCGGGTCGCTCAGCGCCGCACGCACCACGTTCATGTTCAGCATATTGCTGTAGTCCAGGTGCAGCTTGGACTTGGAGTGGGTCAGGCCGCCGTCGTAATCCCAGCCGGCCAACGTGCCCTTGACGCCGACCACAAAGCGGGTGAATTCGTTGTTGGCCGAACGGGTGCTTGGGCCGACGTCGAACGCAGAGTAGCGGATGCGGGTCGCCACGCCGTACGGGTTCTGCGGGTGGGTGGCCGCCATCAGCGGCAGGTTGCCGTAGTTGATGAAGCCGAGTGGATTGGTCGTATTGGGCGGGAAGGCCACGGTCGGCGTGACCGATGGCGGGACCAGGGTGAAGGCAGTGTCGCGCTTGGAGTAGCCGGCTTCGGCATACAGCTGCATGCTGTCGTTCACCTGCCAGGTGCCGCGGGTATACAGGTTGACCGATTCGATCTCCGGCTGCATGTCGCGGAACTGGTCCTGGTGCCACAGGCAGCCGCCGTTGGCGCCGGTCTGGTCCGCGGTCTGCGACAGTGCGGCGCAGCCTGGCAGGCTGCTGTAGGCGGTGGTGGCAGGATTGCGGATCGAGCCGGCCGGGTTCGGCTGGGCGCTGTTCAGGCCGGCGATATAGCCGCTGGCGAACTGGGTGCCGACCGGGAAGCCGTATGGGCGCAGGTCGCCCTTGCCGATATGGCCGCGGTCGCGGCGGTCGCTGTTCTTGATGCGGTCGGAATCGAAGAACTCGGCATTGACGACCCAGTTGTACTTGTTGTCGTCCAGGTTGCCCAGGCCGTAGGTGATGGAGGCCTTGTTCTGCTTGCCGTCGTCGTAGCGCGACCAGCCGGTATCGCCTTTCAGCTGCAGGCCTTCGAAGTCCTTGCGCAAGATGATGTTGACCACACCGGCGATCGCGTCTGCGCCGTAGGTGGAGGACGCGCCGTCTTTCAGGATCTCGATGCGCTCGACGATCTGCATCGGCACCGTGGACAGGTCGGTGAAGCTCTTCTGGCCGTCGTCGGCACGCGCGAACGGCGCCATGCGGCGGCCGTTCAGCAGTACCAGGGTCGAGGTCGCACCCAGGCCGCGCAAGGAGATCGCAGTGGAGCCTGCGGCGAAGCCGTTGCCGAAGCCGGTCGGCAGCGAGCCGGCGCCGTCCACGGTCAGGGTCTGCAGGTATTCGGCGACAGTTGACTTGCCGGACTTCATCAGGTCTTCCTTGCTGATGACCTGGATTGGCGATGCGGTTTCCTGGGTCGCGCGTTTGATGCTCGAACCGGTTACTTCCACGCGCTGCATTGGTGCCGGTGCTTCCTGGGCGAAGGCCGGGGCGGCCATGGTGGCGAGCATGCCGCCGGCGCAAACGAGCCGGACGGAACGAGCCATGATTTTTTCCATCATGTTGCTATCTCCAATCATATGCAATAAAAAGACGAGCTACAGCTATTGACTACTGCTTCGGCGCTCCCATTCGAAGGTGCCATCATGTGATTCCCTCGCGGAAAGATAAGAGCATTTGGGCTAACATTGCGTCAATTAGAAATTGGTACCCGATACATATTTACGAAAAAGCGTCTCATTTATGAAACGTTGCTACGTGAACCACTTATAGAACGCTTGCAAGGGATGATTTCATATTCGATACGCCGCATCTGGCAAATGGTGCCGACCTTGCTGGGCGTGGTGTTGCTCGTGTTTTTGCTGTTCAACTGGGTGGGCGGCGACCCGGCTTTTATTCTCGCGGGCAAGATGTCCGACGCTGCCGGCATCGAGAATATCCGCCGCCAGCTCGGCGTCGACCAGCCTTGGTATGTGCAACTGGGGATCTTCCTGAAGCAGGTCGCGACCTTTGACTTTGGCCAGAGCTGGGCCACGGGGGAGGCGGTGGCCGACATCATCACGTCCCGCCTGGGGCCGTCGCTGGCGGTGCTGGTGCCGCTGACCTTGCTGGAAACCGTGCTTGGCATTGCGTTGGCGTTGGCGCTGGCCTTTGTGCGCGGCTCGCTGACCGACCGTGCCGTGATGCTCGCCTGCACGATGGGCATGTCGATTTCCATCCTGGTCTACATTATCGTGTTCCAGTACTGGCTGGCGTATAAGGCGGGCTGGTTCCCGGTCCAAGGCTGGGGCGCCGGCTTGCAGGAAAACCTGCGTTACGCGGCCCTGCCGGTCCTGATCGGGCTGGCCGTCTCGCTGGCGCCCACCTTGCGCCTGTACCGCAGCTTCGTGCTGGAGGAGGCGGGGCAGGACTATGTGCGCACTGCGCGTGCCAAGGGCCTGCCCGAACGGCGCGTGATGTGGGTGCATGTGCTGCGCAATGCGGCGATCCCGATCATTACCCATGTGATGGCGAGCCTGCCGGCGATGCTGATCGGGGCTTTCCTGCTGGAGCGCTTTTTCGGTATCCCCGGCATCGGGCGCGAAGTGATCCTGGCGGTGGAGCGCTCCGATTTTCCCGTCATCAAGGCAATTACCGTCTACGTTGCCGTGGCCACCATGGTGTTCAACCTGCTGACCGATTTGCTGTACCAGGCTGTCGATCCGCGCGTTCAGCTCAAGTAAGGACAATGCATGCACGCAGTTCATGATTCGGCCGGCCTGTGGACGCTGGCGTGGCGCCGCCTGCGGGCCGACCGGCTCGCCATGGTGGCGCTGGCCGTGGTGGCAGCTTTCCTGCTCCTGCTTGCCGCTTCCGCCAGCGGCATGGTGGCCGCAGACTGGGAAGAGGAGGTCGCGGTGAACTACGCGCCGCCGACGTTTGCCGCGCCGCGCGCCCTGCAGGCGCCGGGCAACATCCATGCCGCCGCGCCGGTCATCCCGCCCGCCAACGAATTCGACCCGCTGGCCGACGACTTGCGCGAACTGCGCGCCACACTGGGCAAGGCGGTGGCCGAACCGGCCGCCGGGCGGGCGCAGAGCCTGCCGTTCGGCGCCGACAAATGGGGCCACGACATCATCCGGAAAACCATCAAGGGCGGCGAGACATCCATCGTGGTGGGTCTGGCCGCGGCCACGCTGGCGGTCGGGCTGGGCACGCTGCTGGGCGCCGTTTCCGGCTTTTACGGCGGCATGGTGGACGATCTCTGCAACTGGTTCTACAACGTGTTCACCTCGATCCCTTCGATTCTCATGATACTGGCCGTGGCCGCGGTGCTGCAGCAGAAAGGCGTGCTGACCATTGTCCTGATCCTGGGGCTGACCGGCTGGACCGGCCCTTACCGCCTGATCCGCGCCGAGTACATCAAGCACAAGGCGCGCGAATACGTGATGGCGGCCGATGCCATCGGCGCCTCGGCCTGGCGCAAGATGTTCAGCCACATTTTCCCCAACGTCAGCCATGTGGCGCTGGTGCAGCTATCGATCCTGGCGGTCGGTTTCATCAAGGCCGAAGTGATCCTGTCCTTCCTCGGTTTCGGCGTGCCGGTCGGCGTGGTGAGCTGGGGCTCGATGCTGAACGAAGCCCAGAATGAACTGATCCTTGGCAAATGGTGGCAACTGACGGCGGCCGCCGGCGCCATGGCCCTGCTGGTGAACGCCTTCTCCCTGTTTGCCGATGCACTGCGCGACGCGCTCGACCCCAAGGTGAAATGACATGCTGCTACAGGTCCGCAACTTGCGAATCCGCTTCCGCACCGACAAGAAAAATACGGTCGAAGCGGTAAAAGGCATTTCCTTCGACATTCCGCATCACCGCACGGTGGCCCTGGTAGGCGAATCGGGCAGCGGAAAATCGGTTACTTCGCTGGCCGTCATGGGCCTGTTGCCGCCACAGACGACGCTGATCGATGAACGAAGCAGCGTCCTGTTCGAAGGCCGCGAAGTGCTGCACCAGCCGGCCGCCCGGCGCCGTGCCATGTGCGGCAAGGATATCGCGATGATCTTCCAGGAGCCGATGTCCTCGCTCAATCCGGTGTTCACGGTCGGCGCCCAGATCGGCGAAGTATTGCGCTTGCACATGGGGATGGACAGGCGCAGCGCCCGTGCCCGTACGCTCGAATTGCTGGAGGAAGTCGGCATCCCCGACCCGGCGGCCAGGATCGACGCCTACCCGGGCCAGTTGTCGGGCGGCCAGCAGCAACGCGTGATGATCGCCATGGCCATTGCCTGCAGGCCAAGGCTGCTGATCGCCGACGAGCCGACCACAGCGCTGGACGTGACGGTCCAGAAGCAGATCATGGAACTGATTGCCGGCCTGCAGAGAAAGCACCAGATGTCGGTGCTGTTCATCACCCACGACCTGGGACTGGTGGCGGAAACCGCAGATGACGTGATCGTGATGCGCCACGGCGAAGTGCGGGAGACGGGGGCTGCGCGCGCGGTGTTCGCCGAACCGAAAGACTTGTACACGCGCGCATTGCTGCACTGCCGGCCATCGCTCGATGCGCGCCCGCTGCGTCTGCCGGTGATCCAGGACTACATGGAAGGGCGCCTTGGCGCTGCCGGACAGCAGCCGCAGCGCGTGCGCGGCAGCGCGCCGGATGACGCGGTCGTGCTCGATGTGCGGGATCTGAAAAAGAGCTTCTGGCTGCGCGAAGGCCTGTTCGGCAAGCGCGAATTCCAGGCGGTCAAGGGCGTGTCGTTCAAGCTGGCGCGCGGCAAGACGCTGGGCGTGGTCGGCGAATCGGGCAGCGGCAAGTCCACCGTCGGCCTGACCCTGCTGCGCCTGCACCAGGCCAGCGGCGGCAGCGCCCTGTTCGAAGGACGCGACCTGCTGGCCATGAGCGCGAAGGAATTCCAGCCGTTCAAGCGCCGTATCCAGATCATTTTCCAGAATCCGTATGCTTCGCTGAACCCGCGCTTCACGGTGGGACAGATCCTGCTGGAGCCGATGCGGCTGCACACGATAGGCGCCAATGACGAACAGCGCACACAGTTGGCGCTGGCGCTGCTGGAGCGGGTAGGGCTGCCGCAGCAGGCCTACCATCGCTATCCGCACGAGTTCTCCGGCGGCCAGCGGCAGCGCGTTGCCATTGCGCGCTGCCTGACCATGAAGCCGGAAATCCTGGTGTGCGACGAATCGGTATCGGCGCTGGACGTGTCGGTACAGGCACAAGTGCTGAACCTGCTGCAGGACCTGCAGGACGAACTTGGCCTGTCCTATATCTTCATTTCGCACGACCTGTCCGTGGTGAAGTACATTTCCGACCAGGTGATGGTGATGCGCCAGGGCGAGGTGGTGGAAATGGCCGATTCGGATGAGTTGTACCGCAATCCGCAGCATTCTTATACGCGCTCCTTGCTGGCGGCGATTCCGCGGGCGGCTTGATCGGCCCTTGTAAAGCTGGCAAACTGGTTATCCGCGCCGCACACCGTGGCGCACCGGCCGGAGCAGGTCTTTGCGTTCGAACAAAGTTGCCTCCATCGCATTACTGGTCAGCGTGGCGTTGACGACCATCGTCAGCGCCGTGCTGCTGGTGTTTGCCGCTTATTCCTACTCTTCCGAGAGCAGCAAGCGCTGGCAGGAGTTGCAGCGCGTGCTGAATATCAGCGCCGACCAGCTTGCGCTGGGCGTGGCCATGCCGGCCTGGAATTTCGACGACAAGCAGGTGTTGTCCATCATGCGCGCCAGCATGAACCAGCGCGACTTGCATGCCATTGTGTTGTACGGCACCGGCAGCAAGCGTGAGCAGGTAGTGCAGCGCGGCGCCGGCGACAAGCTGGAAACCAGCCTGCCGCTGTCAACCACGCCGGACATGCTGGTGGCCCAGCGCCCGATCGTGGCCGATGGCGCCACGATCGGCACCGTCAAAGTCTTTGCAACCCCGGCCTATTTGCGACAGGACCTGCAGGACCAGCGCCGTGCCAACCTGATGGCAATCCTGGTGCTGGCAGCGGTGCTGGTCACCAGCATGTATGGCCTGCTGTGGTTCCTGATCCTGCGGCCGCTGAAGGCGGTCGGCCAGTACGTCATGGGCGACACGCCGCAAAAGGCCTGGTTTTACGGCGAGCTGCGCACCCTGAAGGAATCCATCCACAAGATGTGGGAGCTGCTCGATAGCCGCTACCGCTCCATGCGCGAAAGTGAGGAGCGCCTGAGCGTCGCCACCCGCGCCGCCTGCATCGGCATCTGGGACTGGGATGTGCCGCATGATGAACTGATGCAGGACGATGAGATCATGCGCCAGTATGGGCTGGGGACGCGGCTTGGCGGCGGCAACTACAAGGCCTGGCTGGAGCGCGTGGTGCCGGAAGACCGCGAGCGGGCGCGCCGCGAAGTGGCGGCCGCGCTGAACGGCGAACGAGATTTTTCGCTGCAGTTCCGCATCCGCCGGCCCGACGGTACGCTGCGCCACCTGCGTTCCATGGCGCGCTCTTTCCGCGACCTGCAAGGCAAGGTGGTGCGCATGGTCGGCGTCAGCATCGACGTGACCGAGGCCATGGAGACCGAGCACGAACTGCGGCGCCATCGCAGCCACCTGGAGGAACTGGTGAGCGAGCGCACGGCAGCGCTTTCGGTCGCAGTGACGGAAGCGCAGGCGGCCGGCCGCGCCAAGAGCGTGTTCCTGTCGACCATGAGCCATGAATTGCGCACACCCCTGAATTCGGTGATTGGCTTCTCGCGCCTGATGGCGCATTCGACCACCATGTCGGCCGATGAAAAGCGTAATATGGCGATCATCCACCGCTCCGGCCAGCATTTGCTGGCGCTGATCAACGATATTCTTGAGCTGTCCAGGATCGAGGCGGGCGGCGTCAGCCTGCATCGGGAAGCAGTCGATGTGGCGCAGATGCTGCGCGATGTGTGCGATATGGTGGCGGAGCGTGCGGCGCAGGCCGGGGTCGGGCTGAAGCTCGAATGCGGTGCCCTGCCGCGCGCATTGACAATGGATGGCGCCAAGGTGCGCCATGTGCTGCTTAACCTTGTTGCCAGTGCGCTCAAGTATGTGCGCGATGGAGTGGTCACGCTGTCCCTGCGCCCGACGGTCTTGCCCGGCGGGCGGCACGGATTGGCCTTTGCCGTGCATGCCGGCATAGCCGGCATTCCTGAAGATCCCGGCCTTGGCCTGGCCATTTCGCGCCAGTATGTGCGCATCATGGGCGGTGAGCTGGAGAGGGAGGCGCAGCCGGGCGAAGGTACGGTATTCCGCTTCACCATCGAGGCTGAAGAAGCCGATTCCGGCGCGCCGCTGGCGCGCCTGCCGCAACTGGCGCCGATGCACCAGGGCCGGCGCATCCTGGTGGTCGATGATGGCGTCGACGGCCGCCACCTGCTGCGCAGCATGCTGGTGCCGGCCGGTTTCGATGTGCACGAGGCGTCGGATGGGGTGGAAGCACTGGACGCGATCGCCGCAACCCAGCCGGAACTGGTGCTGATGGAGTGGCGCATGCCTGTGCTGGACGGGCTGGAAGCGACGCGCCGCCTGCGCGCCGACCACGGCTTGCCGCAGCCGCGCGTGGTGCTGATGACGGCGTCGGCTTTCGGCGGCGAGCGGCAACAGGCGCAGGCGGCCGGCGCCGACGACTTCCTGCATAAGCCGGTGGAACAGGACAAGCTGTTCCGGATGCTGCAGCAACAGCTCTCCCTGCAGTATGTGGAGGGGGCCCTGCCATAGCCCCCGTTTTGCGCTACCATAGACGAACTATGGCTAACCTAATTACCTTGTTGCAGCAGTATGGTGTCCTGATCGTCTTTGTCGTGGTGCTGGTCGAACAGATGGGGTTGCCAATCCCTGCCTATCCGGTGCTGATCGTGGCCGGTGCCCTGGCCGTCGATAACAGCCATAGCGCGCCATTTCCCGTGGTACTCGGGGTTGCCATGCTGGCATGCCTGCTCAGCGATTTCTTCTGGTTCCGTGCCGGGCGCCGCTTTGGCAAGCGCATCCTCAAGCTGCTGTGCAAGATCTCGCTGTCGCCGGACTATTGTGTCAGCCAGACGGAAGACAATTTCCGCAAATGGGGACCGAAGTCGATGGTGGTGGCCAAGTTCATCCCGGGCTTTAACACCATTGCGCCGCCCATGGCCGGGGCGCTGGGCACGGGCGTGCCGACTTTTCTCGGCTTCAGCCTGCTGGGCGGTTTGCTGTGGAGTGCGACCGGCCTGCTGATCGGCGCCTACTTCCATGCCGATGTCGACAAGGTGCTGGAAGTGCTGTCGACCATGGGTTCGACCGCGCTGACCGTGCTGGCCGTCCTGCTTGGCTTGTTCGTGCTGGCCAAGTTCATCGAGCGCCGCCGCTTCCAGAAGGCGATGCAGACCGAACGCATCAGCATCGCGGAGCTGAAAGAGCTGCTCGATTCGGGCGGCGACCCGGTCATGGTGGATGCCCGCAGCGCCACTGCGCAATTGCTCGACCCGCCGGTGCCGGGCGCCTTGCTGGTGGGGGCGAGCGACCCGCTGGCGGTAATCAAGGCCTTGCCGAAAGACCGCCACATCATCGTCTATTGCAGCTGCCCCAACGATGTTACCGCCGCCAAGGTGGCCAAACAGCTCCATTCCCACGGCTACAAGCGCGCCAAGCCTTTGCACGGCGGACTGGAAGCCTGGAATACCGCTTTCCGCAGCGCGAGCGAATCTGCCGTGATCGCAGAACAGGCGCCGGACGGCTTCACTCCTGCAGATTCCCGCCATTAATCATTGAAGGCAACCCGCCGCGCGCCCTGCCAGGCGGGATGGCGCGCGCCCGTTTCTCGGGTGGTGGAGTAGTCATACTACTGCATGGATATCTCGCAATGTAGCATTTCAACCTTGGTTTTATGGTTTTTGTACTCAAACTACAAAGAATTCCTTGCGCATCGGCTAACAAATCCCTTAGCATTAAGGCTCAACTTAACTGCTTGCGCCCATGACCGTCCAGACCACCTCCGCAACGCCTGCCATCTTCCCAAGCCCGCGCCTGCTGGCCGATGTCGGCGGTACCAATGCCCGGTTTGCGCTGGAACTGGCGCCCGGCAGGATCGAGAATATCCATGTGCTGTCCGGTGCGGCCTATGCCACCCTGGCCGATGCGCTGAAGGCTTACCTGGCCTTGCCGGATGTTGCGGCGGCCGCCGGCCTGGGCGTGCGCCATGGTGCGATTGCAATCGCCAATCCGGTCAATGGCGATTTCGTCAAGATGACCAACCACCACTGGGAGTTTTCGATCGAGGCGCTGCGCCTGGAAGTCGGCTTCGAGGTGCTGGTGGTGGCCAACGACTTCACCGCGCTGGCGCGTTCGCTGCCGCTGCTGGCGGACGAGCAGAAGCGCCAGGTCGGCGGCGGCACGCCGCAAGCCGGTGCGCCGCTGGGTCTGATCGGCGCCGGCACCGGCCTGGGCGTGTCGGGCCTGATCCCATCGGCGTCGGGCTGGACCGCGCTGCTGAGCGAGGGGGGCCACGTCAGCTTCCCGCCGATGAATCCGGAAGAGGTCGCGATCCTGCAGTACGCCTGGACCGAATTTCCGCATGTCTCGGCGGAGCGCTTGCTGTCCGGCGTCGGCATAGAACTGATCTACCGCGCGCTGGTGGCCCAGCGCGGCCATGAGGAACCGGTGCTGTCGGCGCCGGAAATTGCGCGCCGCGCGCTGTCGGGGGAATGCCCGCTGTGCGACGACGTGGTCGAGCACTTCTGCACCATGCTTGGCACCATCGCCGGCAATCTCGGTGTGACACTGGGCGCGACGGGCGGCATCTATATTGGCGGCGGCATCGTGCCGCGCCTGGGCCAGCGCTTCGATCGCTCCGGCTTTCGCGCGCGCTTCGAGGAAAAAGGGCGCTTCAACAAGTACCTGGCCGCGATTCCTACCTATGTGATTACTGCCGAGTACCCTGCCTTTGTTGGTGTTTCGGCAATCCTGGCCGAGCGCCTCGCGGACTGAGCGAAACAGGCTTTTACACTTCTCTCCGGTTTTATCAGGTACAATTGCCCAAGTTGGATGAAGCGGCGCCTGTCGCCCGCCTTGTTTTCGCCCTGAAAACGCTCTCCACCTGAGACTCTCGCCCCGGCGCGTAGCGGTCCGGCGCCTTCTTACATAGTTACACAACCAAATGTAGTGTATGGATAATGCAGAGGCTAAGAAAGTCCTCGAAGCTGCGCTGCTATGCGCCCGTGAACCCTTATCGATCCACAGCCTGAAAAAGCTGTACGTCGAAACCGACGACCAGGGCAATCCGCTCGGCGCCGGTGTTGGCGCCGATACGATCAAGGAATTGTTGGAAGAGTTGCGTCAGGATTGGCAGGGGCGCGGCATTGAGGTGGTCAGCCTGTCCAGCGGCTGGCGCTTCCAGAGCCGGCCGGAAATGAAGATGTACCTGGACCGCCTGAATCCGGAAAAACCGCAGAAGTATTCGCGCGCCACGCTGGAAACGCTGGCCATCATTGCTTACCGCCAGCCGGTTACCCGCGGCGATATCGAAGAAATCCGCGGCGTGGCGGTGAACTCGCAGACGATCAAGATGCTGGAAGACCGCGGCTGGGTCGACACTGTCGGTTACCGCGATGTACTGGGCCGCCCGGCTTTGCTGGGCACCACGAAACAGTTCCTGGACGACCTGGGACTGGAATCGTTGTCGCAACTGCCGCCGCTGCAGCAGATTAGCGATACGCAGAATGAAAATCCGCTGGAAGTACTGGAGGCCCGCCTGACGGAGAACTTCGAGAAGGCGGCGCAGGAAGCACAAGCAGCAGAAGAAGAGAAAGAGGCGACGCCGGACGTGGCGCCGTCTGTAACAGACGACCCGGCGCCCGATAACGTCGAGCCCTTAGCAGAAACGAATAATGAACAAGCCTGATAACACCCCAGAGACCGGTACCCCGGCAGCCGCCGACACCGCACCCGCCAAACCGAAGCGCCGTACCAAGGCCCAGATCGAGGCCGATAATGCTGCGGCATTGGCGGCCGGCGAGACGCCGAAGCCCAAGCGCCGTACCAAGGCTGCTGCCGAAGCTGCAGCCGTAGCGGTCGAACAGCCTGCTGCAGGCGCCGAAGCGGCTCCGGCCAAGAAGCCGCGCGCCCGGAAGGCTGCGGCGACGGAAGCTGCGCCGGCGGTGGAGGCGGCTCCGGCATCGGCGGCATCGGCGCCAGTGGATGCTGCGCAAGGCGGCGAGGGTGGTGAAGGCCAGGGTAAGGATCGCGGCCGCGCGCCGCGCGGCCCGCGCCAGATGCGCGAGCAGCGCGCGCTACGCCAGGCTGAGAAGGCGGCGGTGGCTGCAGCTGTCGCGGCCGAATCGGCAGGCGCGCCGGCTGAAGACGCGGCTTCGGCTGCGGCCTCGGGCGGTGAGGCCGGTGAGGGTGCGAGCCCTTGGCCAGCCGCTGTCCCGGCTGAAAAGCGCCACGATAAGCATGGCAAGCACAAGGGCAAGAAGGGCAAGCACGGCAAGCAGGCGCATGGCGAAGGCCAAGGCCCGCAAGCCGAGGTCGGCCAGGGCCAGGGCGGCCAAAATAAGGCCGTCCAGGGCAAACAGCGCGTGCCGGGCGCCTTCGGCAACAAGATGAAGGCCAAGGACAAGTCGTCCGAAGCCGATGCAGTGTTCTCCTTCGTGACCTCCGACGCCTTCGACCGCGACGAAGGCGGTTCCGGCAAGCCGGTCAAGGCACGCCGCGACCTGACGGCGGAAGATGACGCGCCGAAGCTGCACAAAGTGCTGGCGGAAGCGGGCATGGGCTCCCGTCGCGATATGGAAGAGCTGATTATTGCCGGCCGCGTGTCGGTCAACGGCGAGCCGGCCCATATCGGCCAGCGCATCCTGCCGACCGATGCGGTGCGCATCAACGGCAAGCTGGTGCAGCGCAAGGTTTCCAAGAAGCCGCCGCGCGTACTGGTCTATCACAAGCCGGCCGGCGAGATCGTGTCGCACGACGACCCGGATGGCCGCCCATCGGTATTCGACCGCCTGCCGACCATGAAAACCGGCAAATGGCTGGCCGTCGGCCGCCTGGACTTCAATACCGAAGGCTTGCTGCTGTTTACCACCTCCGGTGACCTGGCCAACCGCCTGATGCACCCGCGTTACAACATCGACCGCGAATACGCTGTGCGTACCCTGGGCGAGCTGGAAGAGGGCATGCGCCAGAAACTGCTGGCCGGCGTCGAGCTGGAAGATGGCATGGCGCAGTTCACCAAGATCGCCGATGGTGGCGGTGAAGGCGTCAACAAATGGTACCGCGTGGTGATCGGCGAAGGCCGCAACCGCGAGGTGCGCCGCATGTTCGAGGCGATCGGCCTGACCGTGTCGCGCCTGATCCGTACCCGTTATGGTGCGCTGACCCTGCCTAGCAACCTGAAGCGTGGCCGCTGGGAGGAGATGGAAGAAAACTCCGTGCGCGACCTGCTGTCGGCAGTCGGCTTCAAGAAGGAAGGCGGCGCCGGTGCCGGCGAAGGCAAGAAGCCGCAGGGTGGCCCGGGTCAAGGCCAGGGCAAGCGTGAGCGCGAGCCGAATGGCAACCGCATGGATGTGAGCAACAAGAACGCCGACCCGTTCCCGCAGGCGCCGCGTGGTGGCCGCAACCAGGGCCAGGGTGCGTTTTATGGCGCACCGCGTCATGGTGGCGCTGGCGGATTCGCTGGCTTTGGCGACCAGCAGCCGGGCGGCCATGGCCGGGGCAACGCCGGCGGTGCCGGCGGTAAGGGTAAGGGCAAGGGGAAGGGTCAGGGCGGTCCGCGCCAGCCGGATCCGCTGATGACTACCTTTGGTTTTGCCGGCCAGGGCCATGGCCATGGCCAGGGGCAGCAGCGCCGCGGCGGCCACCAGCCGCGCGGCGGGGCGTCCGACCACGGCATGCCGCGCCGGCGTAAGGGCTGATTAGTGCCGGAAACCGGTGAGCCGGATCGAACCCGCAGGGTCTGACACCCGGCCTGTAGCCGCCGCGTAACGGGTGTCCGACCCCGAGGGTCAGACCCGGGTGCCGGTTCGCAGGTGTTGGTTTTAACGCAGCTTGCTATTGTTACACCTGCTCCCGATGTGGTATGCGGCATTGCAGCGAAGTCAATAAGGCGCTATAATGAGCAGCCTAGTTAAAGTTCTTCGCAGGTATTTTTGCCGAGAGTGCTTTCATCTGGCTGCAGTAACGAAAGATGGGCAGTTGCCCATTTTTTTTTGGTTGAATCGTTTTAAGTATCTGGAGATTTCTTTTGCAACTGCCTGAATTGATTGAAAAAACCGTCGCTGGCCTTGGCTACGACCTGGTCGATTTCGAACGGGCCGAACGCGGACTGCTGCGGGTTTATATCGACTTCACGGCGGAAGATGCAGAAGAGAAGGGCCCGATCACGGTTGAAGACTGCGCCACGGTGAGCCACCAATTGTCGCACGTGCTGACGGTCGAGAACGTTCCCTACGAACGCCTCGAAATCTCGTCGCCCGGCCTGGACCGTCCGCTGCGCAAGTTCAGCGACTTCGTCCGCTTTGCCGGCAGCGAAGCCATCGTCAAGCTGCGCATGGCCATTCCAGGCACTGCGAATCGCAAGTCCTACCAGGGCATCCTGACGGAGCCTGAAGGCGATCAACTGGGTATTGAATTTGAAGGTAAAGAAGGTCCGGCGGTGCTGAATTTCACGCTCGCGGACATTGATAAGGCACGCTTGGTGCCGCAGGTGAATTTTGGGAGCCGCAAAGCATGAGTCGCGAAGTATTGTTATTGGTTGATGCGCTGGCGCGCGAAAAGAACGTCGACAAGGAAGTCGTGTTCGGCGCGCTCGAGTTCGCACTGGCGCAAGCCACGAAGAAGCGCTATGAAGGCGAAGTGGATATTCGCGTTTCGATCGACCGTGAAAGCGGCGAGTTCGAGTCGTTCCGCCGTTGGCACGTAGTGCCGGACGAAGCCGGCCTGCAGCTGCCAGACCAGGAAGTGCTGCTGTTCGAAGCGAAAGAGCAGATCCCTGACATCGAAGTCGACGAATACATCGAAGAGCCGATCGAATCCGTGGAATTCGGCCGCCGCTTCGCCCAGGACACCAAGCAAGTGGTCCTGCAGCGCGTGCGCGATGCTGAACGCGAACAGATCCTGCAGGACTTCCTGGAGCGCGGCGACGCGCTGGTCACCGGCACCATCAAGCGCATGGAGCGCGGCGATGCGATCGTCGAATCCGGCAAGATCGAAGCGCGCCTGCCACGCGACCAGATGATCCCGAAAGAGAACCTGCGTATTGGCGATCGCGTACGTGCCTACATCCTGCGCGTTGACCGCAATATGCGCGGCCCGCAAGTGATCCTGTCGCGCACCGCGCCAGAGTTCATCATGAAGCTGTTCGAACTGGAAGTGCCAGAGATCGAACAGGGCATGCTGGAGATCAAATCCGCTGCGCGCGACGCCGGCGTCCGCGCCAAGATCGCCGTGCACACCAACGACAAGCGCATCGACCCGATCGGTACCTGCGTCGGCATGCGCGGTTCGCGCGTGCAGGCCGTGACCGGCGAACTGGGCGGCGAGCGCGTAGACATCGTGCTGTGGTCGGAAGATCCTGCGCAATTCGTGATCGGCGCGCTGGCTCCTGCCAACGTGTCCTCGATCATGGTTGACGAAGACAAGCACGCGATGGACGTGGTGGTCGACGAAGAAAACCTGGCAATCGCGATCGGCCGCTCCGGCCAGAACGTGCGCCTGGCTTCCGAGCTGACCGGCTGGAAGATCAACATCATGACCGCGGAAGAATCGGCCGACAAGCTGGCCGCCGAAACCGCAGCCGTGCGTGCACTGTTCATGGAAAAGCTGGATGTGGACCAGGAAGTGGCCGACATCCTGGTGGAAGAAGGTTTCAGCAGCCTGGAAGAAATCGCCTACGTGCCGATCTCCGAGATGCTGGACATCGAAGCGTTCGACGAAGACACCGTCAACGAACTGCGTACCCGTGCCCGCGACGCCCTGGTGACCGAAGCCATCGCTTCGGAAGAAGGCCTGGAAGGCATGGAAGAGTCGCTGGTTGGCCTGGAAGGCATGGACCGCATCACCGCGGGCAAGCTGGGCCTCGCAGGCATCAAGACCCTGGCGCAATTCGCCGGTCTGGCTTACGACGAATTCGGCGCCATCCTGGCCCTGTCGACCGACCGCGCACGTGAACTGATTTCGAATGAGTTTGAGAATGTGACCGACGATGAAATGAAGCTGGTCGACGGTAAGTACGATGATCGCGCCAAGGCCCTGCAAGCCAAGGCTTGGGCGTCGTCCGAAGCCGCAAAGGCCTGAGTAGTAAAGCAGCTTTAATTATCATCGAGACACATAGAAAAGAGGACTGAATGGCGAGTAACAACGTAGCCCAATTTGCCACCGAACTGAAGATGCCTGCAGATTTGCTGCTGTCGCAGCTGCGTTCTGCTGGCGTCGACAAGAGTTCGGCGTCAGATCCATTGTCAAAAGATGATAAGGACAAGCTGCTGGAACACCTGCGCCGTACCCACGGCGCAGGCGCAGAGCCGGGCGAAAAGAAAAAGATCACCCTGACTCGTAAAGAGACCACGGAGATCAAGCAGGCCGATGCCTCCGGCAAGGCCCGCACCATCCAGGTCGAAGTGCGCAAGAAGCGCACCTTCGTGCAGCGCGACGACCTGACCACCGCGGCAGCAGCCAAGCCGGCCGCCCCGGTGATCGACGCCGCCGAACAGGCGCGCCGTGAAGAAGAAGCCCGCCGCCAGGCCGAGCTGATCGCCCGCCAGGAAGCGGAACTGAAAGAAAAACAGGAGCGCCTGGCCAAGCTCGACGAGGAAAAGGCTGCACAAGCCAAAGCCGCCGAAGAGGAAGCCAAGCGCGTAGCGGAAGAGCAAGCCAAGAAAGCTGCAGCCGACAAGGCCGCCGCCGAGAAAGCCGCTGCCGCCGCTGCAGCCGGCGCCGCGCAGAAAGCCGCCGCCGAAGAAGAAGAGAAGAAGCGCCTGGCCGAAGCCGAAGAATCGAAGCGCAAGCACGAAATCGCCGCCAAGGAAGCCGCCGAGCGCGCCGAAGCGACCGAACGTGCCCGTAAGGCAGTTGCCGACGAAGTGGCCCAGATCAAGCTGATGATGAGCCAGCCGCGCCGCGTGATGAAGGCTCCAGAGCCGGCACCGGCAGCTGCTGCCGCCAAGCCGAAGGTTGCCGAAGGCACCCTGCACAAGCCAGCCGACAAGAAGCCTGCCGCTACCGCCGCAGCGCCAGCCGGCGAGAAGAAGGACGACAAGAAGGGCGGCGACAAGAAGTCCATCAAGTCGGCCAACGTGGCCTCGACTTGGCAGGATGAAAAGCGCCGTGGCGCCCCAGGCGGCGGTGCAGGCAAAGGCCGCGGTGGCAACACCGGCGCCAATGCAGGCGGCCGCGATGGCTGGCGCGCTGGCGGCAAGGGCGGTCGCCGCGGCGGCCACCATGAAGATCGCGAAACGAACTTCCAGCAGCCGACCGAAGCGATCATCCATGACGTGCACGTGCCGGAAACCATCACCGTGGCCGAACTGGCACACAAGATGGCAGTCAAGGCATCCGAGGTGATCAAGCAGCTGATGAAGCTGGGCCAGATGTGCACCATCAACCAGGTGCTGGACCAGGAAACCGCGATGATCGTGGTGGAAGAGATGGGCCACAAGGCCTTCGCTGCCGCTGTCGACGATCCGGAAGCGCTGCTGGCCGACCAGGGCGAACACGCCGAGTACGAAGCAACCCCGCGCGCACCAGTGGTGACCGTGATGGGCCACGTCGACCACGGTAAAACCTCCCTGCTGGACTACATCCGCCGCGCCAAGGTCGCGTCGGGCGAAGCCGGCGGCATTACCCAGCACATCGGTGCATACCACGTGGACACCCCGCGCGGCACCATCACCTTCCTGGATACCCCAGGTCACGAGGCCTTCACGGCAATGCGTGCCCGCGGTGCGAAAGCAACCGACATCGTCATCCTGGTGGTGGCAGCCGACGACGGCGTGATGCCGCAGACGAAGGAAGCTATCTCCCACGCCAAGGCAGCAGGCGTGCCGCTGGTTGTGGCGATCAACAAGATCGACAAACCGGGTGGCAACGTTGACCGCGTGACCCAGGAACTGGTGGCCGAGCAAGTGGTGCCGGAAGAATACGGTGGCGATTCGCCATTCGTGCCGGTATCGGCGAAGACCGGCCAGGGCATCGACGACCTGCTGGAGCAAGTGCTGCTGCAAGCGGAAGTGCTGGAACTGAAAGCACCGGTCGAAGCGCCTGCGCGCGGCCTGGTGGTGGAAGCCCGCCTGGACAAGGGCCGCGGTCCTGTGGCCACCATCCTGGTGCAGTCGGGTACCCTGAAGCGCGGCGACGTCGTGCTGGCAGGTTCGTCCTTCGGCCGCGTTCGTGCGATGCTGGACGAAAACGGCAAGGCCATTTCGGAAGCCGGTCCTTCGATCCCGGTCGAGATCCAGGGCCTGACCGAAGTGCCGGCCGCCGGTGAAGAAGCCATGGTCATGGCAGACGAGCGTAAAGCCCGTGAGATCGGCCTGTTCCGTCAAGGTAAGTTCCGCGACGTGAAACTGGCGAAGCAGCAGGCCGCGAAGCTGGAGAACATGTTCGACCAGATGGCCGAAGGCGAAGTGAAGAACCTGCCGCTGATCATCAAGACCGACGTGCAGGGTTCGCAGGAAGCGCTGGTCGGCTCGCTGCAGAAGCTGTCGACCTCCGAGGTGCGGGTACAGATCGTGCACGCAGCGGTGGGTGGCATCTCGGAATCGGACGTCAACCTGGCGACCGCTTCCAAGGCAGTCATCATCGGCTTCAACGCCCGTGCCGATGCACAGGCGCGCAAGCTGGCCGAGACCAACGGCGTCGACATCCGCTACTACAACATCATTTACGATGCGATCGAAGAGGTCAAAGCGGCGATGTCGGGCATGCTGGCGCCGGAGAAGCGCGAGCACGTCACCGGCCAGGTCGAGATTCGCCAAGTCATCCACGTTTCCAAGGTCGGCGCGATTGCGGGCTGCCTGGTTACCGACGGTGTGGTCAAGCGTTCGTCTTCCGTCCGCCTGCTGCGCAACAACATCGTGGTGTGGACCGGCGAGATCGACTCGCTCAAGCGCTTCAAGGACGATGCGAAGGAAGTTCGCGCCGGCCTGGAGTGCGGCCTGAACCTGAAGGGCTACAACGACATCGAAGTTGGCGACCAGCTCGAAGTGTTCGAAGTGCAGGAGATCGCCCGTACCCTGTAACAGCAGGACGGCGCGATACACGGCGGGTGCTTCCCGCCTCGCGAGAGCGGGGCAGGGCACCCGCCTTTTAGTTTGTTAGAACCGGTAAACCAGCCGGGCGGCCGTCCCGCCTGACCCGCAGGGTCAGACACTCGGCGCGCAACTGCGGCGTGTCAGGTGTCCGACCCTGCAGGTCAGACACCGGGTTACCGGTTTAAAAAGGAATCATCATGGCAAAACACAGCAAATCCATCCCCCAGCGCGGCCTGCGCGTGGCGGATCAAATCCAGAAAGACCTGTCCGAGCTGATCGCCTTCGAAGTGAAGGACCCGCGCGTGGGCATGATCACCCTGTCCGAAGTGCAGCTGACCCCCGACTATGCGCACGCCAAGGTCTTCTTCACCACCCTGAAGGACGACCCTGAGTCGATCAAGAACACCCTGGCCGGCCTGGCCGCCGCCGCCGGCTACCTGCGCAACCAGTTGGGCAAGCGCCTGCACATCCACACGCTGCCGCAGCTGCACTTCCTGCACGACATGTCCGCCTCGCGCGGCATGGCAATGTCGGCCCTGATCGACAAGGCCAACGCCAGCCGCGCCGCCGATTACGACGAGAACGCAGACGAAGAATGACCGAAGCACGTGTAAAGCGCGTGCGCGATGCCGTAGACGGCGTGCTGCTGCTCGATAAGCCGGTAGGCCTGTCCAGCAACGACGCCCTGATCAAGGCCAAGCGCTTCATGAACGCGAAAAAAGCCGGCCACACCGGCACGCTCGACCCCTTCGCCACCGGCCTGCTGCCGCTGTGCTTCGGCGAAGCGACCAAGTTCTCGCAAGACCTGCTGGAAGCCGACAAGACCTACCTGGCTACCGTGCACCTGGGCGTGCGTACCGACACCGGCGACACCGAAGGCCAGGTGCTGGAAGCGCGCGAGGTGTCGGCCACGCAAGCCGAGATCGAAGCCGTGATGGCCCGCTTCCGCGGTCCGATCAAGCAAGTGCCGCCGATGTACTCCGCTTTGAAGCGCGACGGCAAGCCGCTGTACGAGTATGCCCGCGAAGGCGTAACGCTGGAGCGCGAAGCCCGCGACGTGGTAATCCACAAGCTCGAGCTGGTGGCGTACGAGGCGCCATTCCTGAAGATCGAAGTCACCTGCAGCAAAGGCACCTACATCCGCGTGCTGGGCGAAGACATTGGCGCAGCGCTCGGTTGCGGCGCCCACCTGAACGCCCTGCGCCGCACGCAAGTCGGCGCGCTCACCACCGACAAGATGGTCACGCTGGAAGACCTGGCCGCGCACGCGGCACCGCGTGAGCTGCTGGCGCCAGTGGACGCGCTGCTGTCCTCCTTCCCGCGCATCGTGCTGAACGCCGACCTCGCGAAGCGCTTCCTGCACGGCCAACGCCTGCCGCTCGGCAAAGAGCCGAACATCGCAGTGCCGACGCCATACGAAGGCCGCGTGCGCATCTACGCCGACGACGGCCGGCTGTTAGGCACCGGCATCTTCGGCGAATACGCCATCCTCGCCCCCGAGCGTTTGATCGCTGCAGCCAGCGGCAACTAAGCGTAGCAAGGCGGCATCTTGGGCACGTATGTCTATTTTTGGCGAAGCTTGAGGAACTTTCCGTACGAGGGGCTGATGCCCTCAAGGCGAGCGATCATGATGACGCTTACCTAATCGACTGCATCGTGCACGAATACTGGAGCTTCTGCGACATCACCGATCGTCATGGGGATAAAGACATTACCCCTAAAGAGCATAAGTTATACCGTTATGCGCAAGAGCTCTCGGCGGTGCTTCCGACTGCGAGCGATGAACTGTGCCGTTATTATAAAAGGCTGTTTGCGGGCAACTCCTTGGCCGAATGTGATGGCCATTCTTATCGATCGGTCGATGGCGTCTTTTACTGGTCATGGCTGTTGCCGCACGAAGTCGAGGACTTCCATGACAAGCTGCAGAACTATGCGGGCTTCCTTGATAGCAACGACGATTGGCCTGCTGGCGTACGTTGGGTACTTGAAGCACTTGGGCGCGCGAAAGCAACAGGAAGCAGCCTGCTAGTATCCATTGCCTGACCGCGATGCAAGCTGAAGGACTCATACGCGAAACACGTTGGCAAGTGTCGGTGCATCGCACAGATTTCTGGTCCATATCGCAAGCTCGTCCAGGGACGACTCACGAATTCTTTTCAATGCCTCACCGGGAAGTTTGCCGAAACGGACGGTAAGCACGCGTTCCACCGTTTGGCGCTGCCCGTCCAGCACGCCTTCGCGCGCTCTGTCGCGGATCTTCTCGGCAAAACCTGGCATCAGTTCCATGGCAATGTCCATGTTGCTCCTCCTTCTGTCCATCGCATGCATTTGATCTTGGAACTGGGATTGAAGTTCCATTGGTAGTTCAATTATTTGATTGAGCAGGCCCAGCAACAGCCATGTTGTCCGGCGGGACCAGTCTGAATGCTGAAAGACCGCTTGCATGGCGCGGCACTCCAGGGATTGCCAGGCTGAGGACAGCGCAAGTGTATTTCTTGCAGGCGACGGAGGTGGCTGAACATGCGGCGTTCGAAATTGCTGTCGTAGCGATGCTGCACCTCGATGTAGGATTAGCTTGTCGCCGTCCTTTGCAGCTAGCCGTACGACGTGGCGCCGCGTTTTTGACCACCCATCCCCACGCATCGCCGTTCGGCACCTTATTTTCCGCGCCGACTGGTTCGGCCCGAGAATGAATCATCCATTCATTCGAAAGGCCCACCATGAAACTGATGAAGCTTGCCAGCCTGACTGCGCTGGTTTTTCTCAGCTCCCACGCAGCTTCGGCTGCGCCGCGTATCCAGGACAACTTGTACCGCGCCGTCAACGGGGCGTGGTTAGAAGCCACCGTCATTCCCGCGAACCGCTCGGAGTCGTATGGCGCAGAATTGCCCGACATCGTAGATCAGCGCGTCCGCAGTATCGTCGAGGAGCTGTCCTCCAAGCCGCAACGTGCCGGCAGCATTGAACGTAAGATCGGCAGCTATTACGCGTCATACCTCGATACTGTGCGCATCGAGAAAGCCGGCTTGGCGCCGCTGCGCCCCCTGCTGGCCGAGATCGATGCAATCGGCAATCGCCGCCAGCTGGCGCAATGGATGGGGCGCGTGCAGGGGCGCATCGAGACGCCGCTGTGGCTGTGGGGTGGCTTTGCCGACTTCAAGGACCCGACGCTGAATCGCGTCATGCTATGGCAGGGCGGGCTTGGCATGCCGAGCCGTGATTACTACCTGACGCCGGACGGGCCGATGGCGACGGCGCGAACAGCTTACCAGGGTTATCTTGCCAAACTGGCGGCATTGGCGGGCCAACCGCGGCCCGTCGCGATGGCGTCGCGCGTGGTTGCGCTTGAGCGGCGAATCGCTGCAGTCCAGCTGCCGCTGGCGCAAGCGCGCGATCCGGCGCTGATGTACAACCCGATGAACGCTCAGGAGCTGATGCGCCACGCGCCGGGCATCGATTGGCCGGCATTCATGCAAGCCGCCAGCATGCCTGCGGACGAACGCGTGACGGTGGCGCAGCTTGCAGCGGCCAAGGCGATCGCCGAGCTGCTTGCCGAAGTATCCCTGGATGACTGGAAGATGTATTTCAAGCTGCGTAGCCTGGACGAGGCGGGGCCGGTACTGCCGAAGGCTTTCCGCGACGCGCGCTTCGCTTTCAGGGGAAAGGTGCTTGGTGGCTTGAGCGCGGAGGCGCCGCGTGTCGAAGCCGCGGTCATCGAAATCAGTTCGGCCTTGAGCGAGCCATTAAGCAAAGCGTACGTCGAACGTCATTTCCCCGCCGCGCATAAGGCCCGCGTCGGTGCCATGGTAGAACATCTGCTCAGCGCCTATCGCGAAGTCATCGTCGAAAGCAGCTGGATGTCGGCGGCGACACGTGAGCAGGCCTTGCTCAAGCTATCCAAATACACGGCCAAGATCGGCCATCCGGACCAGTGGCGCGACTATTCCGCGCTTGAGGTGCGCGACGGCGACGCGCTTGGCAATCGTCATCGTGCGCGCCGTTTCGAATGGGAGTTCAAGGCGGCGCAGGCAGGCAAACCAATGGACCGTAAAGCTTGGGCCATGTCCCCAATTACCGTCAACGCCTTCTATGATCCAATGCTTAACGAAATCAACCTGCCCGCTGGATTGCTGCAGGCGCCATTGTTCGATATGGCGGCCGACGATGCGGCAAACTACGGCGGTATCGGCGTCCAGATCGCCCATGAAATCAGCCATGGTTTCGACACGATGGGCGCGCAGTTCGATGGCGATGGCGTCATGCGCAACTGGTGGACCGATGCCGACCGGAGAGCCTTCGAGGAGATCGGGCAGCGCTTGCAGGCGCAGTATTCCCGCTACGAGGTACTGCCGGGAAAATTTGTCAATGGCGCCATGACGCTGTCGGAGAATATGGCCGACCTGACCGGCTTGCAGGTGGCGTTCCGGGCCTTTCAGCTTGCGTCGGCCGGCAAAGCCGTTCCGCTGGTGGATGGCTATAGCGGTGAGCAGCGCTTCTTCCTGAACTATGCGAAAAGCTGGCGCAAAAAGGCGCGCGACGAACGGGTGCTGCAGTTGCTGGCGTCCGACCCCCATGCGCCTAACGAATTCCGCAGCAACGGGCCGGCGGTGAACTTCGATGCATTCCACCATGCGTTCGACACCAAGCCGGGCGATGCCATGTTCAAGCCGGCGAGCGAACGCATTCGGGCGTGGTGAGATAGAATCCTGGCCCATGCCCCCACACCATTTTTTCCCGCGCGACAGGCAGTTCTGGATCTTCCACGGCAGCGCGCTCGCCCTCGGCTTTGTGGTGACGGCATTGATGATCTATTTCACCGGCTACCGCGTCGTCAGCAAGCTGTCGGCAAGCGCGGTGTGGATGCCTGTGTACACGGTGGTGGTGCTGTGTTTTCGCTGGATTTACCAGCAACGCGCCTGGAAGCGACTGTCGATGGGACGCCTTGTCATGATCGCCGTCGGTTACAGCGCCGTGGCGGGCATCGCGATGGCGCTCCTGATCGTGTCGCTTGTTGCTCCGCCGTTCATCGGTGAGGTGCGCGCCCAGTACCACGCGCTCGGGATGTCTTTCGACCCGTGGCGATATTACTTCGACTCGTTCGTTGAACAAGCGGTACAAAGCCAACTCTTTGTCTGCATCTGGTGTTTTATCTATACCAGCGTCACCTCGATGCGTCACATCCGGGAAACCGAATTGCATACCTTGCGCCTGCAGAATGGCTTGAAGGAGGCTCAGCTAAGCAGCTTGTCGAACCAGTTGAATCCTCATTTCCTGTTCAACGCCTTGAACAACATCCGTTTTATGATGCATGAGGACGCGCAGCTTGCGGACCGCATGATGACCTCTCTTTCGGAAATCCTGCGCTATTCGCTGGAAAGCAGCCGGCACGACAAGGTGAGCTTGCGCCGCGAACTGGCGATCATCCACCAGTACGTGGACATCGTAAAGATCCACTTGGAGGAGCGGATTGATTTCACGATCCGCATACCAGCCGAATTGCAGGGAATGTTAGTGCCGCCGATGGTGCTGCAGATGCTGGTTGAGAATGGCGTCAAGCATGGGCTTGAGAAGCTTCAGCGCGGAGGAAGACTGTCGGTAGAGCTGGCCGAACGTGAAGATTGCCTGGTGTTCGAGGTGTGTAACGACGCGCCGCATCAGGCGCCCGGCAAGGCGCACGGCATTGGCATCGGTCTGCAAAATATCGAGCGGCGTTTGCAGCTGCTGTATGGCGAGCTGGCGGCGATGCTGGTGGAACCCGGTGCCGGCGAGTTCAAAGTGACTGTGACCTTACCAAAGGAGTATGCACATTGAAAGCGGTTGTAGTAGAAGATTCGCGTCTCGCGCGTGAGGGACTGGTGCGCATGCTGCAGGCCTTTCCAGAAATCGACGTCATTGGGCAGGCGGACCATCCAGGCACGGCGCTGGCCTTGATGCAGGAGTTGCGGCCGGAAGTCGTTTTCCTCGACATCCATATGCCCGGCGCCACCGGCTTCGACCTGCTGGAGCAGCTCGATTATGTGCCGCGCGTGATCTTCACGACCGCATATTCGGAGCATGCCATCCGTTCCTTCGATTTCCATACCGTGGATTACCTGCTCAAACCGATCAGCATGGAGCGCCTGGCGGTTGCCATCGGCAAGCTGACGGGAGACCCTGGAGCAGTGGAGGCGGACGAGGCGCAAAAGCCGGAACTGGAGTTCAACAGCAAGGTTTTCATCAAGGATGGCGACCGTTGCCACCTGGTGTCGCTCGATTCAATTCATTACATCGAGAGCTGCAAGAACTACGTACAAGTGTTCTTTGGCGATAAGCGGGCCTACGTCAAGAAGTCGCTGAACAGCCTTGAGGCGCGCCTGCCCAGGAAATTCTTCTTCCGCGCCAATCGCCAGCACATCGTCAACCTGCAGTCCATTGTGCGCATCGAAGAATCGATGAATCTGGGCTACGACGTGACGCTGACGGGCGGCAAAGTGCTGGAAATCTCGCGCCGCAATGCCGCAGAGCTGAAAGAATTGCTGAGTTTCTAAAAAAGTCGGGGTCAGCTCCGGCAATCGGACACGGGCTCAGCCGCGAGCGGCTGAGCCCGTGTCCGATTGCCGGAGCTGACCCCGACTTTCACTTTGCGACTTCGACGCGGTTGCGGCCGGATTCCTTGGCGCGGTAGAGGGCCGCGTCGGCAGTGGCGATGAGGGCGGTTTCGTCGTGGACGGCGCCAAGGGCGGCGACGCCGAAGGAACTGGTGATGTGCGGCAGCGGTTGCCGCATGTCGCTGAAGACGATGGCTTCGCGCATGCGCTGGCACAGGCGGGCGGCGACTGCTTCGGCCACCTGCACATTCGTGTCGGGCAGGACCACCATCATTTCTTCCCCACCGTAGCGGACCGCGAAGTCGGTCGGGCGCAGGGCGCCGGTCAGCACTTGCGCCGCGGTGCGCAGGGCTTCGTCGCCTTGCAGGTGGCCGTGGCTGTCGTTGAATTTCTTGAAATGGTCGATGTCGAGCATGATCAGCGACAGTGGCTGGCCGGTAGCCTGGGCGCTGGCGATCAGTTGCGGCAGGAAGTCGTTCAGCCAGGCGCGGTTGTACAAGCCGGTCAGGCCGTCCACCATCGAAAGCTGCCGATAGAACTCGCCAAGCTTTTGCCGGCGCCGCAATTGCGCGTTGGCGGCGCGGATGCGGAAGGACAGCATGCGCAGCAGGTTGCGGGCGACGCCGTTGGCGGCATCGATCAGCTCCCACGCGAGGTCCGCTTCGATCACCAGCAATTGACTTTGCTCCAGCGCGGTAATCGTGGCCTGGTTGGCTTCTTCGTCGAGCACGGCCTGTTCGCCGACACTCTCGCCGGGCAGGACCTTACTGATGGTGCTGCCATCGGACATGCCGGTGCTCATATCCGCCGCCACCGACAAGGCGCCGCGCAATACGATATAGAGGCGGGCGCGTTGCGGGTCTGCGACCACCTCGCCTTGTTCAACCTGCACAACCGGGCAGTTTTTCAACAACGGTGCGATGCGCAGGCTGTCGGCGCCGCGGAACAGTTGCAAGGCCTGGATCTGGTAAGCGGATGCGCCGAAGGTGCCAATCGGTTTCAAGATGAACTTTCTTACTACGGTATCAACAGGTGTTAATGATAGCCTAAGTGTGGTTCAATATCGCCCATGACTTTTACCGACATCCTCGGCCAGCAACATGCGGCCGCTCCAAACGCGCGCATCGTGTCGCTGGTGCCTTCGATTACCGAGCTTCTTTGTGACCTGGGACTGGCGCCGCAACTGGTGGGCCGTACCGGTTTTTGCATCCATCCTGCGCAGGTGGTGCGCGATATACCGAAGGTGGGCGGCACCAAGGACGTGAACATCGAGAAGATCCGCAAGCTGGCTCCCACCCACCTGGTGGTAAACATCGACGAAAACGAAAAGCCTACGGTCGACAAGCTGGCGGAATTCGTGCCGAACATCGTGGTCACCCATCCAATCGAACCGCGCGATAACCTGGCGCTGGTGCAGTTGATGGGTGGCGTGTTCTGCGCGCAGGAGCGGGCGCATGCCTGGTGCAGCGAGTTCGAACGCGAGCTGGCGCAAGTGCGGGCGGGCCGTCCGCAGCGCGTGCTGTACTGCATCTGGAAAGACCCGTGGATGACCGTGTCGCGCGATACTTATATCGCCCGCATGCTGGCGCTGATCGGCTGGTCGATTCCCGGGATCGGCGACGTGCGCTATCCGAGCTTCCAATGGAGCGATGCGCTGGTGCAGGATGTGGACCAGGTGCTGCTATCGTCCGAGCCTTACCGCTTCACTGAAGAACACGTGGATGCGCTGGAGCGTCAGATCGGCAAGCCGGTGCAGTTGGTCGATGGGGAGATGATGTCCTGGTACGGCAGCCGTGCCCTGCAAGGTATCCGATACCTGAAAGGCCTGGCCGCCGCGGGCTAGGGATTATTCCTCAGCCTCTTCGAAGTTGGGCTGGGAGGTGTGGCGTTTGCTATCGTTCAGGCGGCCCAATGCGCTTTCGATAGCCCGTTGCAGCTTGTCTGCTGCGCCGTTGATGGATTGATGCAGGGTTGCGTCGTGGTCGGTGACGGCAATCGGCTGGTAGCCGTTGACGCGTGCCTCGATCATGCAGCGGATATCTCCGTCGGAGGACTTCTGTGCATTGCCTTCGCTGAGGTGGACGTCGACGCGTCCGATGTGCTCGCCGAACCGGTGGAGTGCAGTCCTGACCACTTCCTTCACATGGTCATCCAGGCCTGCAGTACGTTCGATGGTTTTGTCGGTGTTCACACTGATTTGCATATGCTGCTCCCGTTTGTTAACCAAAACGTGTTGCCACGCGATTTCATCTTACTCCTACATTAGCGAAGCCGCCATATTCACAAATAAACCCAGGATAAGAAGATTGAAGAAGAAGCTCAGTACGGATTGGCCGAGCACCAGCCTGCGCATGGCGGACGATTGCACCGAAACGTCCGAGGTCTGGGCGGCGACCGCGATCGTGAACGAGAAGTACAGGAAGTCCCAGTAGTCCGGCTGGGTCTCGCCGCCGGGGAAGGTGAGAGGACGCTGGCGTCCCTGCGCGTTGTAATACAGGTGGGCGTAGTGGAAGCAGAACAGGGTGCCGACCAGGAACCATGAACCCACCAGCGTCAGCACCACGAAGGCGTAATGCAGCCCGCGTTCGCTGGCAGGCATGACGCGCAGGCTGGCCAGTTCGCTGCTGATGGCGATGATACTGGCGACCGTGGCGACTACCAGGCTGGCGAGGATGGTCGCAGCGCGTTCATCCTGCCGTGCGGCGATGCGCTTTACTTCGCGGTGGTCGGCGCGCATCATCATCCAGCCCACCGTGACCAGGTAGGTCCAGACCGCAATGTCCCATGCCGACAGCACGCGCACCAGCAGTGTCCAGTGCGAAGGCAGGAACGCCCCGGCCAGTGCGCCGACTGCGATGGCGGCGCTTAGGTGAGGGCGGCTGCGTACGATGTGGTAGCTCATGCGGCCAATCTTACTACTTGTCGTGATGGGGGAAACGGTCCATGCGCGACAGGATAGGGAAGCGCCAGGCCCAGATGGCCGTCACGGCCAGCGTGGCGACGCCGCCGAAGATCACGGCGCGTGTAAGCCCGAGCCAGCCGGCGGTGACGCCGGATTCGAATTCACCCAGTTCGTTGGATGCGCCGATAAAGACGGCATTCACGGCGCTGACCCGGCCCCGGATCTCGTCCGGCGTTTCGAACTGTACCAGCAGGTGGCGCACGTAGACGCTGATCATGTCGCCCGCTCCGAGCACCAGCAGGCAGGCGAGGGCGATGATGAAACTGTCGGTGAAGCCTACGATGACGGTACACACTCCGAAGACCGCGACGCCGCCGAACATCCATGCGCCAACGCGGCGTGTGATCGGCCAGAATGCCAGCGCAATGGAGGTGATTGCCGCGCCGGCACCGGGGGCGGTGCGCAGCAGGCCAAGGCCGGTAGGGCCGACGTGCAGCACGTCGTGCGCCAGTGCAGGCAGCAGGGCGGTCACGCCGCCAAACAGCACGGCGAACAGGTCGAGCGAAATTGCGCCCAGCATGATCGGGCGCGACCAGACAAAGCGCAGGCCTTCCAGCACGCTGTGCCAGGTGGCCGGTTCTTTGCGCGTGGCCTGCGGGGCAGGGCGGGTGAGTGTCATCAGTACCACGGCCAGCAGCAGCATGAGCGAGGTGACGGTGTACACCGTGCCGGGACCATAAATATAGAGCAGGCCGCCCAGCGTCGGGCCAAGAATTACGGCAACCTGGAAAGTGGAGCTGGAGAGGGCCACGGCGCGGCTGAAATCCTCGGTCGGCACCATGTTCACCAGCACCGCCTGGGTGGCGGGACTCATGAATGCGCGGGCGCTGCCATACAGCACCAGCACGGCGAAGATCGGCCACACGGCGCTGAAGCCGCTGTGCGTGTAGCCAAGCAGCGCCAGCCCGCACACTAGTTGCGCGCCGAGGCAGGTGGCGATGATGTTGCGGCGGTTATAGCGGTCGGCGGCATGGCCGGCGTACAGGATCAGCAGCAGGAAGGGCGCGAATTGTGCCAGGCCGATCATGCCCAGATAGTACAGGTTTTTGGTCTGTGCATAGACTTGCCAGCCAATGGCGACGTTCTGCATTTGCACGGCGATGGTGCCGAGCAGGCGGGCTGACAGGTAGAAGGCGAAGTTGCGGTGGCGGAGGACGGAGAAGCCGTTGGATGGCATACGTTTGCGTGCTTGGGAACCGTGGAGCGCCGCGCGCCCCACGGCACGCAGCGCAGGGAATGGCTTAAGGTTGCTGGAGGTCGGCTTCGGAAGTGAAGGCGTCCGCGTAGAACTCTTCTTCCGGCAGCTTGCAATCCTTGACGAAATCGCGTTTGGCCGATTCAACGACGATCGGGGCGCCGCAGGCATAGACCTGGTAGCCCGACATGTCCGGCAGGTCGTCGATGACGGCCTGGTGGACGAAACCGGTGCGGCCGCTCCAGTTCTCTTCCGGCAGGGCGTCGGAAACGACCGGCACATATTTGAAGTTCGGCAGTTCTTCCGCCCATTGGCGGCACAGCGCGTCCATGTACAGGTCCTGCGGGCGGCGACCACCCCAATACAACGTCATCGGGCGGCTGGAACCGCTGGCGCGTTCATGTTCGACGATCGCCTTGATGGGCGCAAAACCGGTGCCCGACGCCAGCAGTACCATCGGCTTGTCGGAATCGTCGCGCACGAAGAAAGTGCCCAGCGGGCCTTCAAAGCGCAGGATGTCGCGCTCTTTCATGGTGCTGAACACCTGGTCGGTAAACAGGCCGCCCGGCATGTGGCGGATGTGCAGGGTGATTGCACCGCCTTCCGGTGCGGTGGCTATCGAGTAGGCACGGCGCTTGCCGTCGCGCAGCAGGAATTCGATGTACTGGCCGGCCTTGTACTGGAAGGTTTCGTTGGCTGGCAATTGCAGCGTCAGTACCATGACGTCCGGCGCCATTTTTTCCAGCGCATTGACGCGGGTCGGCATTTTCTTGATCGGGAATTCGCCGCTGCCTACCACTTCGCGTGCTTGCAGCACCAGGTCCGAATGCGGAATCGCGCAGCAGAACAGGGACATGCCGGCCGCTTCTTCTTCCTCACTCAGCGCGCGGCGCTGGTGCGCCTTGTGGCTGACGGCGCCGGAGACGACCTTGCCTTTGCAGGAGCTGCAGGCGCCATTCTTGCAGCCGTACGGCAGGCCGACACCGGCGCGCATGGCGGCGGCCAATACGGTTTCGTCGTCTTCGCAGGTGAATTGGTGGCCGCTGGGCTGAACAGTAATTTGGAAAGACATACAATCTTGAAAATGGAAATCAGTAAAAAATTCAACAAGCCGCGCCTGCTGGTCATTGGTTGCGGCGATGTGGGCATGCGTTTGCTGCCCTTGGTGCGCGCCCATTACCGCGTATTTGCCGTGACCAGCCAGCGCGAGCGCTTTGCCGAGTTGCGTGCGGCGGGTGCGGTGCCGGTGCTGGCCAACCTGGACCAGCCCGCATCGCTGCGTCGCCTGGCCGGGCTGGCGCACCAGATCGTGCACCTGGCTCCGCCGCCGGGCGAGGGCGTGCTGGATCGGCGCACCCGCAATGTGACAGCCATTTTACCTGACCGGGCGCAAGTGGTTTATGTGAGCACCACCGGTGTGTACGGCGACCTGGGTGGGCGCTGGGCCGATGAGACGCAGGCAGTTGCGCCGCGCAATGCGCGGGCCTTGCGGCGGGTCGATGCGGAACAGGTGATGCGGGCCTGGGCGCGCCGTGCGCAGGGGCGGCTGTCCATCTTGCGCGTGCCGGGCATTTACGCGGAAGACCGGCTGCCGCTCAAACGCCTGGAGCAGGGCACGCCCGCGCTGCGGGTGGAAGATGATGTTTATACCAACCATATCCACGCCGACGACCTCGCACGTGTTGTTTTGGCGGCGCTGCGCAAAGGAATTTGTAACCGTGTGTATCACGCAGTGGATGACACGGAGCTGAAAATGGGGGACTATTTCGACATGGTGGCCGATCATTTCGGCTTGCCGCGCCCGCCCCGCCTGGAGCGTGCTGCGCTGGCGCAGGCCGTGGCGCCAACCCTTTTGTCCTTCATGTCCGAGTCGCGCCGACTGGCGAACCGGCGCTTGAAGGAGGAATTGCAGGTTCGGCTGCTGTATCCGGATGTCGCAGCTGCCTTGAGATGCATCAAGCGCCCGTGATGCTGCCGGCGCTATCTTGTGCCAATGTCTGCCAAGGAGGCGCCATGTACAGCCATCCCACCAAGGAGCAAGTCCGTGCTTACCTGGCCCAGCGGGGCCATGCCCATCTTCCCCCGCCCTCGCCTGAGGAAATCAGGCGCCGCCTCGACTGGCGTTCGGAGTACACTCCCATGCCAGCGGCCCTGATGTACCTTCCTCCCGCACTGGTCTGGATCACCTTTGCCTGGCTTTGTTTGCCATTTACTTTAGCAACAAACGTCCAGAAGTAGTCTTTTTGTTAAACTATTTGAATTCCTAGCACAGCTTTGTGCGCTAGAATCTATCAAAATCCCACACCATTAAGCGAACGGCAATAAAACGGTGTATGATACCGTCCGTGTGCCGAAAATTGCGTCAATAACGGCTTTTTCTGGCGCTCTTTGTCGAAAATTCCGCCAATAATTTTGTTGCGACCACGCGACATATTGAAAAAGTACCTAGTCATGAGCTCTCTGAAAGAAATTACTGCATCGTCGACCTACAATCCGAACCGTGTTCTGGACGCCATCATCGAAAAGCTGCAACTGAAAAATGACGCGGCCCTGTCCCGCGCGCTGGAAGTTGCTCCACCAGTGATCAGCAAGATCCGTCACAACACCTTGCCGATCGGTGCAACCATCCTGATCCGCATGCATGAAATCAGCGATTTCAGCATTCGTGAATTGCGCGAACTGATGGCGCATTAAGCATTCATTCGGACGTAAAAGAACGGCCGCACCTGCTTGCAGGTGCGGCCGTTTTCATTGCTGCACTCAGTCAGGCTCAGGCGGCTGCCAGGCGAGGGCGGGCGGTGTAGAACAGCGATTGCGATGCCGCCTGGGCTTCGGCACTGACACGGCCGGAGTAGGCGGTTTGGGCGCCGGCTGCGACACGGCCGGAGTAGGCGGTCTGGGCTTCAGCGGCGACACGGCCGGAGTATGCCGTTTTCGCTTCTGCCGCTACACGGCCCGAGTATGCAGTCTTTGCTTCGGCTGCCACGCGGCCCGAGTAGGCCACTTGCGGTGCGGCCTCGGCTGCCACGCGGCCGGAGTAGGCAACTTGCGGCGCAGCTTCGGCTGCTACGCGGCCCGAGTAGGCAACCGCAACACGGCCGGAGTAGGCGACTTTTGGCGCGGCTTCGGCGGCGACCCGGCCCGAGTACGCTACTTGAGGCGCGGCCTCCACTGCGACGCGGCCGGAGTAGGCGACCTTCGGCGCGGCCTCGGCGGCAACACGACCGGAATAGGCGACTTTTGGCGCAGCTTCGGCAGCGACCCGGCCCGAGTACGCTACTTGGGGCGCGGCCTCCACGGCGACGCGGCCGGAGTAGGCGACCTTCGGCGCGGCCTCGGCGGCAACACGGCCGGAGTAGGCCACTTGCGGTGCGGCTTCCGCGGCAACACGGCCGGAGTAGGCCACTTGCGGTGCGGCTTCCGCGGCAACGCGGCCGGAGTAGGCCACTTGCGGTGCGGCTTCCGCGGCCACGCGACCGGAGTACGCGACCTCCCGGCCGGCTTCGTCGGCAACGCGGCCCGAATAAGCTACCTGGGCGCCATCTGCAACAGCTTCGGCAGCAACACGGCCCGAGTAGGCAACCGCGCTACGGAAATAGTCTTCGCCGAAGGTTTCCTCATACAGTTCCTTCATGCGATTGCCGACGCGCTCATGCGCTTCCTCATCGTCTTCGCCGCGCAGGCCGATGTATGGGAAGTGATGCAGGTAATAGCCGAACACATTCTCGCAGTCGATGAAGTACTTCATCGTATCGAGGATGTGGTAGTGCCAGAAAATGTCCACGTCCATCAGCGGAGCAGTCTGCTCGTTGGGGAACGTTTTCATCAGGTACAGGAAGCGCCGATATTCGAATTCAACAGCGTTGACCTTTTCCAGCGACCAGCCTTCGCCAGATTCCACGTGCATCAGTTTCACCTTGATAGGTTCCAGGTCGAGGTCGGCAATAGCCTTGAAGCTTTCAGCAGAAATCATGAGTGACAATCCCTTTAAAAGTAAGCGAATTTAAAACTGTCTGAGAGAGAGGAGACGCCGTTCTTGGGGGCTGGAGTTGTGGTGCCAGGCATCTGAGGCGTTCGGAGTTGGGAACGCGTGTTGATGTAGATCAACTAGCTCAAGTATAGACAGAGCCCCCGCCAATGCAAGTAACAATTGATGCGTGCGCGGTATAAACAACACAGGATAAGATCCTTTCAAATCAATAGCTTGTCGCGCAGTCAAATGTTACAAATGCATTTTTGCTGAGCTGCGGAAAGGGAGTTTGATTTGGATCAACATCGGCAGGTAAATTCCTACCGAGTGGTAAAAATGCCTAAGCGCTGAGGCGCATATCGTCGGTCGGGGCGACGCGATAGCCGACGGGCACCGCAATGCTGACCGTGGTGCCGCCGTGGGGAAGGCTGTTGATCGAGCAGTTCCCGCCGAGCAGGCTGATACGCTCCTCGATCCCGACCAGGCCGAAAGAGCCGGCCTTGTGCCGGTTGGCAGTATTGATGCCGATGCCGTTGTCGCTGATGGTCATGCGCAGCATGCCATGCGACTGGTGCAGTTCGATCCGCACCACGGTGGCCGCCGCATGCTGGTGGATATTGCTCAGCGATTCCTGCAGCACGCGGAAGAAAGCGGTCGCGCAATGGTCGTCCACGCCGTGGTCGGCCACCGCGTCTTCAATGAACTCGCATTTGATGCCGGAGCGGAGGCGAAACTGCGCGATCTGCCATTCCACTGCTGCCGACAAGCCCAGGTCCAGCACGTTTGGCCGCAAGTCGTTAATGATCTGGCGAACGCTGCGGATGGTGTTGTCGATCTGGTGCAGCGTGGCGCGCGCCCTGGCGTGCAAGCGTGGGTGGGACTTTTCGGTGCGCGTGGCAAGGATGTCGGCTTCGATCCGCAAGGCCAGCAGGTTCTGGCCCAGGTCATCATGGATCTCGCGCGCGATGCGCTTGCGTTCTTCTTCCTTGATGTGGTCTGCATGCGCGGCAAGGCGCCGCAGGCGATGGTGCGACAATTGCAGGCGCGCCTGGCTGTCGCGCAATTCGCGCGTCATGGCGCGCGCCATCTTCACGGCACGGCGGCGCGAAGAGGCCAGCGTGACGAACAATGCATAAATCAGCACGCTCGCGCCGAAGCCCATGCTGCCAGCCAGCGCGGGCAGGAACTGGTCGAAGTTTGAATACAGCTCGCGTTTGGGTACGCTGAACTGGGCGTACCAGGTGCGGCCATGGAACTGCACCGGCAACTCGGTGGAGAAATGATCCCGGCTCGCGCTGGGCATGCTGGGCTGGCTGTCAAATAGCAGGGTGGGCGGCTTGCCGATGCTGCTGCTATCACGCAGCGTCACGCGCACCGCACGCACCGGCATTTCACCCAGTGCTGCACCGACCAGGCGCGGCACACTGAAGCCCAGGCCGACCGAACCGATACAGGCCGCGCGCCGTTCTGCGATGGTGGTGACCGGCATCTCATTCCGGTAAATCGGAATGCGCATCGCCATGCCAATGTGACTGGGGGCGCTGCGCAGGGGGATCGGTTGCCCTGAGCTGCTCATGGCGCCCTGGTCGCGCGCGGTGAACAGCGCGTCGGCCACGCCGGGGCGGGCCGCGATGTCCAGGCCGTAGCGGTCAGCGAAACCCTCCAGCGGCTCGATCAGGGTCAGCACCGCATATTCACGCCGCTGGCCGGCGGGGTGGAGCTGATAGGGAGGATACAGGCTGCCGGCAAGCTGGCGCTGGCGGGCTTCCGCTGCCGGGCGCTGGGCGTCTGTGTAGTATTCGGCGAAATTGATGTTGTCTATGGCCGGGTAGTTGTGTTCCAGGTCCAACCCCTGCACATAGCGGTGAAAGGATTCGCGGGTTACTTCGCCGCCGGCCTGGAAGTAGCTGGCGGCGGCGCGCAAGACATCGGTGTAGGCCTTGATGCTGGCATTGATATTGAACTGGATATTGCGGGCCTGGTTCTGGAAGCGGCTGCGTGCTTCGCTATCGACGGAGCGGTTTGCCACCGTATACAGGCCGATGCCCACGCCCAGCGACAGCACGATGCCCAGCCACCACAAGGGTTTGGCGGGAGAAAACAGGCTGAGCTGTAGGCGTGTCATTGCCCGACTATAAGAATTTCCATGCTTCAAGGTCAAGTTGCAAAAACACCACTTTGATTGAAATCAAACTAACAATAAAAAACCGCCCGAAGGCGGCTTTTTTGACACAGTTTTTTGCGAGTTTATTTCGCCCAGCTATCTTTCAAGGTAACGATGCGGTTGAAGACAGGCTTGCCTGGTTGCGACAGCACGCGGTCGGCTACGAAGTAACCGTGGCGCTCGAACTGGAAGCGCTGCTCGGCGGCGGCGTCCTTCAGGCCCGGCTCCAGGTAGGCTTTCACCACTTCCAGTGCTTTCGGGTTCAGGAACTCCTTGAAATCCTTGCCGCCGGCGTCCGGCTTTTCTTCGGTGAACAGGCGATCGTAGAGGCGCACTTCCGCTTCCAGGGCCGCTTCCGCGCTGACCCAGGTGATGTTGCCTTTTACCTTATAGGTATCGGCGCCCGGGGTGCCGGATTTGGAATCTTCGAAGTACTTCACGCGCACGGCGGTGACCTTGCCGTTTTCATCCTTGTCGTAGCCGGTGCATTCAGCCACGAAGCCGTACTTCAGGCGCACGCGGGCGCCCGGCTGGTCGCCAACCGGAGGAGTGAAGCGGAAGTAGCCTTTGGCCGGCACTTCCATGAAGTCTTCTTCTTCGATCCACAGTTCGCGGGTGAACGGGAAGGTGCGGTGGCCCAGTTCCGGGTGGTGCGGGTGGACCGGGGATGTGCATTCGACCGACTGGCCCTCAGGGAAGTTCTCGACGATCAGCTTCAGCGGGCGCAGCACGGCGATGGCGCGTGGCGCTTTCGGATCCAGGTCTTCACGCACGGCGCCTTCCAGCACGCCGAAGTCGATCCAGCCGTCGGATTTGGTCACGCCGGTGCGTTCGCACATCAGCTGGATGCCTTCCGGGGTGAAACCGCGGCGGCGCATGCCGGCCATGGTCGGCAGGCGCGGGTCGTCCCAGCCGTCCACGATGCCTTCTTCCACCATCTGGCGCAGCTTGCGCTTGGAGGTGACGATATAGGTCAGGTTCAGGCGCGCGAATTCGTACTGGTGCGGCACCGGTTTCTTGAAAAAGCCACCTTCGGACAGGGTTTCCAGCAGCCAGTCGTAGAACGGGCGGTGGTCCTGGAATTCCAGGGTGCAGATCGAATGGGTGATGTTTTCCAGCGCGTCCGAAATGGGGTGCGTGTAGTCGTACATCGGGTAGATGCACCAGTCGTCGCCCGTGCGATGGTGGTGCGCGTGGCGGATACGGTAGATTGCCGGGTCGCGCATATTCATGTTTGGCGAGGACATGGCGTCTTCGCTGATCTTGGCGCGCAGTATGTGCTCACCATCTTTGAATTTGCCGGCCTTCATGTCGCGGAACAGCTGCAGGTTTTCGTCCACCGAACGGTTGCGGAACGGCGAGTTGGTGCCCGGGGTGGTGAAGTTGCCGCGGTTGGCTGCCATATCGGCGGCGCTCTGGCTGTCCACGTAAGCCTTGCCGACCTTGATCAGGTATTCGGCCATTTCATACAGCTTGCCGAAGTAATCGGAGGCGTAATACAGGTGGTCGCCGGCGCCGACCGGGCCTTTGTAGTTCCAGTCGAAACCGAGCCAGCGCACGCTGTCGATGATGGAGTCGACGTATTCCTGTTCTTCTTTTTCAGGGTTGGTGTCGTCGAAACGCAAGTGGCAGCGGCCGCCGTAATCGCGCGCCAGGCCGAAGTTGGTGTAGATGGACTTGGCGTGGCCGACGTGCAGGTAGCCGTTTGGCTCCGGCGGGAAGCGGGTAATGACCGGCGGCAGGCCTTCGCGGGTATGCGCGCCGGAGGCCAGGTCGGCTTCAACGATATTGCGCAGGAAGTTCGGCGCTGGGGCCGGGGCAGCAGTTTTTTTGTCGTTGCTCATGTATGTTCGTGGTTTAAAACCGGTAAACCCGGGCCAGACCCAAGGATCCGACCCGATCTGCGCCGCCGCCAGCGGCTTTGGTTAGGCGGGGTCTGACCCCGGTTTACCGGTTTTAGCGGTGAAGTTCAGCGTAAACAGGGCATTTTATAGGATAATTCGTCCTTACGCGTTTAAAAACCGGCCCGGAGTTGCAATATGGAAAATTTATATAATGTGCTCGGTGTCGCGCCCAATGCCTCTGACGAGGAAATCAAGAAGGTCTATCGTTCCCTGGCCATGCGCTTCCACCCGGACCGCAACCAGGAACCGGGCGCTGATGCCCGCTTCAAGGCCATCGTCAAAGCTTACGAAGTGTTGTCCGATCCCGAAAAACGGGAAGAGTACAACCAGAGTGTGCACCACCGCATCATCATCGACCCGGAAGCGGAAGCCTACCAACAGTGGCGTTCCATCTTCAGCGTCAACGGCGTGACGATCCCCGCCGCCTGAATCAACGGAAAGACAGCAGCAAATGAGAAAAGTACACCCAGAGTTCGCCTACCAGGCGCGCGAACTGGAAGGGCAGATCGAGGGCATCCTCGGCGATCCGCCTGACCATAAGAACTACAAGAAGATGGTCGAAGCCCTGCGCACCGAATACCTGAACGGCGGCGGCATCGACGATTTGAACATGATGGCTTTCGCCCTGGTCGATGTGATCGAATTCCACGACCCGAAGGCAGCGTTTGCCGACGCCGAAGACTTCGAATACGGCGACCCGGCCCGCGTGTTCGGCGCCGCCACCTGCCCGAAGGCGGAAGGCTTGCTGGAAGCGCTGGAAGAGAACCACCCGGATCTGGCACGCCAGGCCATCATCACCGCGCTGCTGCACAAGCACCCGCGCATGTGGGACGACGAGGACACTTCGCTCGACCGCCTGGCGGAGGGCGACGATGGCGATGATGAAGACGATTACTCGGACGAAGTGGTCAGCGACGACTTCTCCGGCATCTTTGACCAGCAGGAGGATTGAGCATGTCCGACAAGAATCTGCCAGCAATTCGCAAGCAGGTCACCGAACTCGTTCTGGCCGGCTCCCTGGAGCACGCCGAACGGGCCTTTGCCGAAGCAGCCGATACCCATGGCGACCTGGCCGTGGTGGAGGTGCTGCAGGAGCTGCCGCCGCACGTGACGGCGCTGCACATGTCCGGTTTCGACGGCGGCAAAATGTCGCTGGCGACCCTGCTGGTGCCGCCCAAGCAATGGGCCGAAAGCCTGGCCTACATCGCCGCCACCTGGCCGGACGATATGATCGAAGACGACCCTGAGCGCATCGCCGAATCGCTGTTCGCGCACATGCACGGTGTAATCTTCGGCACCGAAGACGAGGAGCGCCGCGCCGAGCTGCTGAAGGAAGCCTCGGCTACCGACTGGGGCTGCACCGCTTTCGCGATCCTGTTCTCGCTGGCGCCGAAAGAGGTGCTGGAGGTCGCGGGCGAAGTGATCTCGAAGGGCGCTTACCTGACCGGCCAGACATCGTCGGACAACGACATCGTGCCGATCGCTGTCGCCCTGGCGCAAGCCAATGAAGACGGCTGGGACCGCGCCCTGTTCGAACTATTCCCGGAATTCCGCCATAGCGCCGACCTGGCCGACGCGGAATTCAGCGACGATCCGGACGAAGAGCCTGAGCACCTGCAGCGCTCCACCAAGGAGCTGCTGTACCGCCTGCGCAAGCAAGTGCCGACCACCCGCAGTGGCACTGGCCGCGAACGCGCCCGCCGCTCGATCGGTACGGGGATCTTCGGCTGATGCTGCCCGCACTCGTCAAAGAAAGCCTGCCGCGACTGACCCGCGCCATCAAGCTGCTGCCTGGCGACGACCGCGAAGAGGCGGCCGTCATCCTGGCCGAAGAACTGAGCGGCATCACGGCCATGGTCGCGGACAAGTTCACCAACAACCGTACTGCGGAAGGCATCCAGAAGGCGGTCAACCTGACCGTCGGCGGCGTGTCGCTTGGCCTGGAGCAGGTGCTGACCGTCGATTCCGACGAGCTGGCACTGGACTTCCTGGTGGAGCAGGGCGCGGAGCTGGCCTTCCAGGCGGGTTTCCGCCAGTTGAAGGACCTGGCCGCCATGCCGGAAGATACGCTGATCGGTGAGTACGACAACGACCCGATGTATGCGCAGCGCCGCCTGCGCGACCTGTTCTTCGACATCTGCTTTACCGAGCCGGGCGCCAACTGGGATGGCCCGTCCAAATACCAGACCCAGCTGAAGCAAAGGCAGGAAGTACAGGCCGTGGTGCGCCTGGCGAACTGGCTGCGCCGCCATAACCAGGAAGGCGCGATCAAAGACCCGGACCTGAATGCGGAAGGCGTGATCGCGCTGGCGATCATCTTCGCAGTGGAAGGCGGCGGCCGCATCGTCGCCCGCACCGGCCAGAAGGAGTTCGAGCGTTTCGTCAAGGCTGTGCGCAAGGCCAAGCCGGATTACGCAGCGGGCTGGGAAGCGCTGGTTGCAGCAGTGCCCGAGCAACATCGTGCCGTGCTGCTGAACCGCATCGACCTGTATCGCCGCACCTGCACCGTACTGCAGAAGCTGCCTGGACGCTTCGCCATGAAGACGCTGTGGACTGAGCTGGAAAACTACGCCGGCTCAGAGCTCAACGCCGATTACGACTAAAACCGGAAAACCCATGTCTGACCCACAGGGTCAGACACTGTACGGCCTCCCGGTCAGCCCTTTAGAGTGCACCAGTGGCAGCCGGGCAGACGGTGTCTGACCCTATGGGTCGGACACCGGTTTACTGGTTTTCTTCAAGCGCCACCCGCACAAACGCCTCCACCAGCGCTCCACCATCGCCCCGTCGCTGCGCCAGTTGCAGCGAAGTGACCGCCCCCGCATCATCCAGCGGCCGGAAAACCACGCCCTCCAGATGCATCGATTGGAACGGCGACGGCAGCACCGACACCCCGATCCCCGCCGCAACCAGCCCGATAATGGTCGCCGCCTCGCCCGCCTCCATCGCCACTTGCGGCACGAACCCCGCCGTCCGGCACATGCCCAGGATAGTGTGGTTGATGCCCACGCCCGACTCCTTCGGATACATCACCCAGGGAAGCTCCGCCAGGTCGGCCACCTTGACCTTGCGCTTACGCGCCAGCGGCGCATCGCCGGCAAGCACCAGCATCAGCGGGTCGCGGCGCAAGGTGGTCAACTCCAGTTGCTCCGGCAACGCCACCTCCGGCGGCCGCACGAAGCCAAGATCGAGCTTGCGCGCCTCAAGCGCTTCGATCTGGGGCAGCGTGGCCATTTCATGCAAGGTAAGCGCCACATCCGGATAAAGCTGGCGGTAACGGCGAATCGTTCGTGCAAACAGCGGTGTGAAAGGCGTGGAGAACGTAAAGCCCACGCGCAGTTCTCCCGCTTGCCCGCGCTGCGCCCGGCGCGCCCTTTCCGCCGCGTGCTCAGAGTGCGCCAGGATCGCCCGCGCATCTTCGAGAAACAGCTTGCCCGCCTCAGTCAATCGCACCCAGCGCTTGCTGCGCTCGAACAGCCGCGCACCCACTTCCGCTTCCAGCGCCTGGATTTGCTGCGACAGCGGAGGCTGGCCGATATGCAGCCGCTCGGCCGCGCGAGTGAAGCTCAGCTCCTCGGCCACAGCCACGAAATAGCGCAGGTGACGCAATTCCATAATATGTTGAAGCGATTAATAACGCCTCAAATATATATTGGACAGTAATACAGGGCAATCCTAAGATCAATTCATCATGAAAGCCCTCCGCCACCCCACCAACCGCGCCATGTTCTTTGGCGGCTTCTCCTGTTTCGCATTGTTGTACTGCGTACAACCGCTGATGCCGCTTCTGTCTCGCGAGTTCGCGCTGACGCCGGCGCAGAGCAGCCTGTCCTTGTCATTGGCGACAGCCGCTATGGCAGTTTCGCTGCTTGCATCGAGCGCCATCTCCGACCGTTTCGGCCGCAAGCCTTTGATGGTTGGCGCGCTGGCCGTCGCCGCCCTGATGACGCTGCTGTGTGCTCTCGCAGCCGGCTATGACCAGTTGCTCGCCGCACGCGTCTTGCTGGGCGTCGCGCTGGGCGGCATGCCGGCTGTCGCCATGGCCTACCTCGCTGAAGAGATCGAGCCTGGGTCCCTGGGGCTGTCGATGGGGCTCTACATCAGCGGCAGCGCATTTGGCGGCATGGTCGGGCGCATGGTGGCTTCCGTGCTGAGCGACTTTTTCTCCTGGCGCATGGCATTGGTGGCGATGGGCGTGGCTGGCGTGCTGGCGGCCGCCGAGTTCTGGCGCAGCCTGCCGGCATCGCGCCGCTTTCAGCCTTCATCCGGAGGCTGGCGCGCGTTGCCGGAACATGCGCGCCGTCACTTGAGCGACGACGGCCTGCCATGGCTGTTCGCACTGGCTTTCCTGTTGATGGGCTGCATGGTCAGCGCCTACAACTACATCAGCTACCGCCTGCTGGCGACGCCGTTCGAGCTGCGCCAGAGTGTGGTCGGCGGCATCTCGCTACTCTACCTGCTTGGAATTTTCAGTTCGGTCTGGGCCGGCAAGCTGGCTGACCGTTATGGCCGCAAGGGCGTGCTGTACCTGGTGCTGAGCCTGATGCAGGCAGGCATTGTACTTACCTTGTCGAGCAGGCTGCCGCTGGTGATCGCCGGGCTGGCCCTGTTCACATTTGCCTTTTTCGCGGCGCACTCGATGACCAGCAGCTGGGTTGGCCGGCGCGCCCGCGGGGCGGCCCTGGCATCGGCGCTGTACCTGTTCTTCTATTACCTTGGATCCAGCGTGGTTGGCTGGGCGGCGGGGATATTGTGGGGACGGGCAGGGTGGGCTGGCGTGGTCGGATTGCTGGGATGTTGTCTGCTTGGCGCCGTAGCGATTGCAATCCACCTGCGCCGCTTGACGCCCATTGCACCAATGTTGAGCCAGATCAAAGCTGAGGCAGGGTGATTGAACCGCCGGGTGCGAATGTTCTCCAAGTCCGACCGGCACGCTGGGTGCCGTTTTGAGCGAGGAGATCATCATGATGCACGATCGAGAAATCCGTATCAGGCTCAGCAACATCCAAATGGCCGTCAGCCAGGCCGCGCAAGCCCTATCGGCCGAGCGCCACCTGACCGGCGAGCTGCGCGACACGATCCAGAAGCTGGATCGGCGCTCCGACGACATCAGCGAAATGCTGGTGAGTGAAGACTACGCCAACGTACCCAAGTTGGTGGACGACATGGAGATGCTCGGCGCCCGGGCCCGCCGCGTCTGCGCCAGCGAGCGCATGCAAGTAACGCCCGAGATGAAGGCCGCAGTCAACTTCATGCACCGCGAACTATTCGACTTCAAACAGCACCTGCATTGAAAGACGCACCAGCCGAGCCCGTGTCACCCCATGGGGTCACACCCGAAGTGTGACACGGGCTCATCGTTTAGTACGGCCGGGTTCGTGTCACACTCGGGGTGTGCACACTCGGGGTGTGACCCCAAGGTGTGACACGGGCTCGGCCGTGTCGGTTACAGGATGCCTTTGCTGCGGAGCTCGGCGATGTCGGCGTCGCTGCGGCCGAGAATTTCGCGCAGCACTTCGTCGGTGTGTTGCCCAAGCAGGGGCGGAGCCAGGTCGGTTTCGGCCGGGCTGGCGCTCAGGCGCATTGGGTTGCGGACCAGTTTCACTTTGCCGGCGGTCGGGTGGGCGGTTTCGACCATCATGCCGCGTGCTTGCACTTGCGGGTTCTTGAATACGTCATGCAGGTCGTTGATCGGGCCGCAGGGAACGCCGACTGCCTCCAGTTTTTCGATCCACCAGTCGCGAGGCTGCGACTTCACCATTTCGGCCAGGATCGGTACCAGTTCGTCGCGGTTCTTCACGCGCAGCGGATTGGTGGCGTAGCTTTCGTGGAAAGCCAAGTCGGCACGGCCGCCCACTTCCACAAACTTCTGGTATTGGCCATCGTTGCCGGTAGCGACGATGATGTAGCCGTCGGCGCAGGCGAAGGTCTGGTATGGGACGATATTGGCGTGGGCGTTGCCCCAGCGCTTGGGTGCTTTGCCGCTATTTAGGTAGTTCGATCCCATATTGGCCAGCATCGCTACCTGCACGTCCAGCAGCGCCATGTCGATGTACTGGCCTTCGCCGGTGCGGTCGCGGTGGGTGAGGGCGGCCAGGATGGCGATGGTGGAGTACATGCCGGTCATCAGGTCGGTCAGCGCCACGCCTGCTTTCTGCGGGCCGCCGCCCGGCAGGTCGTCGCGCTCGCCTGTCACGGACATCAAGCCGCCCATGCCCTGGATCAGGAAGTCGTAGCCGGCGCGGTGCGCATAGGGTCCGTCCTGGCCAAAGCCGGTGACGGAGCAGTACACCAGGTCCGGCTTTACCAATTTCAGCGACTCATAGTCCAGGCCATATTTTTTCAGCTGGCCGACTTTGTAGTTTTCCAGGACGACGTCGGCGTGCTTCGCCAGTTCACGGATCAGGGCCTGGCCCTCCGGCTTGGAAATATCGCAGGTCACCGAGCGCTTGCCGCGGTTGGCGGACAGGTAGTAGGCTGCTTCTGTAGTGTCGGCGCCGGAGGCATCCTTGGCGTAGGGAGGTCCCCAAGCGCGTGTATCGTCGCCGCTGCCGGGACGCTCGATCTTGATCACGTCCGCGCCAAGGTCGGCCAGGTTCTGCGAACACCACGGGCCGGCCAGCACGCGGCTCAGATCCAGTACGCGAATGTGTCCAAGGGCCTTCGGGGTCATGTTGTCTTCTTCCTACTGTTTTCAGGGAGCGTTAGCTTAACGCATCCAACCGTGTTAGTGTCTTAATCCATGTGGCCCTACCCAAAAATCGTTGCGCATCGCGGAGGCGGTACGCTGGCTCCGGAAAACACGGTCGCCGGCCTGCGGGCCGGCCTGGCTTATGGTTTTCGCGCGGTGGAATTCGACGTCATGCTGTCATCTGATGGCATCGGCGTGGTGATGCACGACCCGCATTTCGGGCGCACGGTGTACGGCGATGGCTATGTCCCCAACTTCACGGCGGCGGAATTGGCGAAGATGGATGCCGGCCGCTGGTTTGGTCCGGAGTTCCGCGGCGAGCCGGTGCCGCTATTTCTGGAGTGGGTCGACTACTGCAAAGAGCACAAGATCTGGATGAATATCGAGATCAAGCCGGCAGAGGGGCATGACCAGGCGACCGGTCGCTGGGTGGCGCAAACGGCGCGTGCCCGTTTTGCTGCGGAAGTGGCGGCGGGCGATCCGGCGCAAATGCCTTTGCTGTCGTCCTTCAGCATGTCCGCTTTGGCGGCGGCGCGCGATGCGGCCCCTGAGCTGCCACGTGCTTGCCTTTTCGATAAGATTCCTGCCGATTGGCTCGAAACAGCGCGCGAACTTGAGGCCGTGGCGATCCACACCAACCACAAATACCTTTCAGCGGAACAGGCGCGGGCAGTGAAGGCAGCGGGCTATGGCCTGTTTTGCTACACCATCAATACGCCGGAGCGCGCGCGGGAGATTCTTTCCCTGGGCGTGGACGGCTTCTGCACTGACCGCATCGACCTGATTGGGCCGGACTTCACCTGAAAACCGGTAAACCAGTGCCAGACCCGCAGGGCCTGGCACTTTTCGTTTATGCGGCTCTGGTGCTGCGGGTGTCCGACCCTATGGGTCTGACATCGGTTTACCGGTTTTTATCCATCTGTTCACGTATAATCAACCCTTTGCACCAGCCTGCAACCTACCTTTTACGACATGAAATCTGCTGAAATTCGCGAAAAGTTCCTGAAATTCTTCGAATCCAAGGGCCATACGATTGTCCGTTCCAGCCCGCTGGTGCCAGGCAACGACCCGACCCTGCTGCTGACCAACTCCGGCATGGTGCAGTTCAAGGATGTGTTCCTGGGCCAGGACGTGCGCCCGTATTCCCGTGCCACCACCGTGCAGCGCTGCGTGCGCGCCGGCGGCAAGCACAATGACCTGGAAAACGTCGGCTACACCGCCCGTCACCACACCTTCTTCGAGATGCTGGGCAATTTCAGCTTCGGCGATTATTTCAAGCGCGATGCGATCCAGTACGCCTGGGAGCTGCTGACCAAGGTCTATGGTCTGCCGCCGGAAAAGCTGACCGTCACCGTCTACATCGAGGACGACGAAGCCTACGACATCTGGGCCAACGAAATCGGCGTGCCGAAGGAGCGCATCATCCGTATCGGCGATAACAAGGGATCGCGCTACGCTTCGGATAACTTCTGGCAGATGGCAGACACGGGCCCATGCGGTCCTTGCACCGAGATCTTCTACGACCACGGCGCCGACATCTGGGGCGGCCCTCCAGGCTCGGCCGAGGAAGATGGCGACCGCTTCATCGAGATCTGGAACCTGGTGTTCATGCAGTTCAACCGCGACGAGGCAGGCGTGATGCACAAGCTGCCGAAGCCTTGCGTCGATACCGGCATGGGCATGGAACGCCTGGCCGCTGTCCTGCAGCACGTGCATTCGAACTACGAGATCGATTCCTTCCAGGCCCTGATCAAGGCTGCCGCCCGCGAGACCGGCGCGACCGACCTGGAAAACAAATCGCTGCGCGTGATCGCTGACCACATCCGTGCTGCTGCTTTCATGATCGTCGACGGCATCATTCCTGGCCCTGAAGGCCATGGCTACGTCCTGCGCCGCATCATCCGCCGCGCGCTGCGCCACGGCCATAAGCTGGGCCAGACCAAGGCCTTCTTCTACAAACTGGTGGAAGACCTGAATACCGAAATGGGCGTTGCCTATCCTGAGCTGGCTGAAGCCAAAGGCCGCGTGGCCCAGGTGCTGAAGGCGGAAGAAGAGCGATTCGGCGAAACCCTGGAAAACGGTATGAAGATCCTGGAAGCCCAGCTGGCCAAGGATCCGAAGAACCTGGACGGCGCTACCGCCTTCACCCTGTACGACACCTACGGCTTCCCACTTGACCTGACCGCCGACATCTGCCGCGAACGCGAAGTGACGCTGGATGAAGAGGGCTTCAATGTGGCGATGACGCTGCAAAAGCAGAAGGCGCGCGAGGGCGGCAAATTCAAGAAGATGGCTGCCAATGTCGAATACTCCGGCGAGAAGAACAAGTTCGTCGGCTACGACCAGCTGCAGCACAACTCGAAAGTGATCGCCCTGTACGCCAACGGTGCACCGGTGCAGGAACTGAAAGCAGGCGAGCAGGGCATCGTCGTCCTCGACACCACCCCGTTCTACGCAGAATCCGGCGGCCAGGTGGGCGACCAGGGCCTGATCCAGTCCGCCGGCGCCAAATTCGAAGTGGAAGACACGCTGAAGATCCAGGCTGACGTGTTCGGCCACCACGGCGTGCTGGCATCCGGTTCGCTGAAGGTTGGCGACGCTGTCGGCGCGGAAGTGGACCAGCATGCGCGTGGCCGCACCATCCGTAACCACTCGGCGACCCACCTGATGCACAAGGCCCTGCGCGAAGTGCTGGGTTCCCACGTGGCGCAGAAAGGCTCGCTGGTCGATCCGGACAAGGCACGTTTCGACTTCTCCCACACCCAACCGATGACCGCCGAGGAAATCGCCAAGGTGGAAGCGATTGTCAACGCCGAGATTCTGGCTAACGCAGCGACCCAGTCGCACCACATGTCCTTCGACGACGCCGTGAAGCACGGCGCGATGGCGCTGTTCGGCGAGAAGTACGGCGACGAAGTGCGCGTGATGGACATCGGCTCCTCCAAAGAGCTGTGCGGCGGCGTGCACGTTCATCGCACCGGCGATATCGGCCTGTTCAAGATCGTGTCGGAAGGCGGTGTTGCTGCCGGCGTCCGCCGCGTGGAAGCCGTGACCGGCGAAGGTGCGCTGGCGCTGGTGCAGGGCATGGCCCGCAAGCTGAACGAGGCCGCCGCTGCGCTGAAGTCGAACCCTGAAGAACTGACCTCCAAGATCACCGCCGTGCAGGACCAGGTGAAGTCGCTGGAAAAAGAACTGGCTGCGCTGAAGTCGAAACTGGCTTCCGGCCAGGGCGACGAGCTGGTGACCAAGGCTGTCGACGTCAAGGGCCTGAAAGTCCTGGCTGCAAGCATGGAAGGCGCCGACGTTACCGCGCTGCGCGAAACCATGGACAAGCTGAAGGACAAGCTGAAGTCTGCCGCCATCGTGCTGGCTTCCGTCAATGACGGCAAGGTGAGCCTGATCGCCGGCGTGACCGCCGACGCGATCGCGAAGGTCAAGGCGGGCGAACTGGTCAACTTCGTTGCACAGCAAGTGGGCGGCAAGGGTGGTGGCCGGCCTGACATGGCGCAGGCTGGCGGCACCAATCCGGACGCACTGCCAGGCGCGCTCGGTGGCGTTGCAGCATGGGTGGAGTCGCGTATCTAAGAGCTGGTGTGGGCCCGCGCCTCCTAGGGCGGGCCTTTCCGACACTGCAATGTCGTTGTGATTTTGCAACGCAATATTAACTATTTTGGTGCAGTGCGTCAGACGCCCATTTTTGGAGTAGTATGTCGGAACCAGTAGTACAGAAGCGAGATATTGATGAGCGAAACTCTTACTCTCGAGTCCGAGACCATGGAATTTCATAAGGACCTCGACGCGCGCGGCCTGAATTGCCCGCTGCCTATCCTCAAAGCCAAGAAAGCCTTGGCGGAATTGGAAAGCGGCCAGGTATTGCGTATTGTGGCGACCGATCCAGGGTCAGTGCGTGACTTCCAGGCCTTTGCCAAGCAAACTGGCAATGCACTCTTGTCCCATGTCCAGCAGGGCACTGAATTTACGTTTTTGATGCGCCGCAAGTAAAAACTGCGGTATGCTACCGGTTGCTGATTTTCGGCGCCGGATTGTACTTAAAAAACGCACGACCGTGCTTTTATTCGATAAGTGATATCGAATTCCAATATAATCTAGCCCACTAATTTTACTTATCTCTTTTTCAAAGGCACACCTATGAAAGTCCTGGTACCTGTCAAGCGCGTCGTCGACTTCAACGTGAAAGTGCGCGTCAAATCCGACGGCACTGGCGTAGATATCGCCAACGTCAAAATGTCGATGAACCCGTTCGACGAGATCGCACTGGAAGAAGCGACCCGCTTGAAAGAAGCTGGCAAAGTAACCGAAGTGGTTGCAGTGTCCGCCGGCGTGACCCAGTGCCAGGAAACCCTGCGCACCGGCATGGCGATCGGCGCCGACCGCGGCATACTGATCGAAACCGCCGTGGACCTGGAGCCGCTGGCTGTGGCCAAGCTGCTGAAGGCCGTTGCCGACAAAGAGCAACCGCAACTGATCATCCTGGGCAAGCAGGCAATCGACGACGACTCCAACCAGGTTGGCCAGATGCTGGCAGCCCTGCTGGGCTGGCCGCAAGCGACCTTCGCATCGAAGGTTGAGCTGGGCGACGGCAAAGTCACCGTGACCCGCGAAGTGGACGGCGGCCTGGAAACCCTGGCACTGCAACTGCCAGCCATCGTGACCACCGACCTGCGCCTGAACGAGCCGCGTTACGTGACCCTGCCTAACATCATGAAGGCGAAGAAGAAGCCGCTGGATACCGTCAAGCCGGAAGACCTGGGCGTCGACGTGACCCCACGCCTGAAAACCCTGAAAGTGGCCGAGCCTGCCAAGCGTTCCGCTGGTATCAAAGTGCCTGACGTAGCGACCCTGGTGTCCAAGCTGCGCACCGAAGCTAAAGTCATCTAATTATTTGCTAAAACCGGAACTGCAGGTGTCTGACCCGTTGGGTCGGACACCGGCCTGCCGGTTTTCACTCAAGGAAAAAATATCATGGTCGCACTCGTAATCGCAGAACACGACAACGCATCCCTGAAGGGCAGCACCCTCCACACCGTTACCGCCGCCGCCAAGTGCGCAGGCGAAGTGCACGTGCTGGTTGCTGGCTCCAATGCCGGCGCCGCAGCTGCCGCCGCCGCCAAGATCGCCGGCGTCACCAAAGTGCTGCACGCTGACGCAGCCCACTTCGCCGACGGCCTGGCCGAAAACGTCTCCGAGCAGATCCTGGCGATCGCTGGCGGTTACACCCACATCCTGGCTCCGGCAACCGCCTATGGCAAAAACATCCTGCCACGCGTTGCAGCAAAACTGGACGTGGCACAGATCTCCGAAATCACCAAAGTTGACGCGCCTGACACCTTTGAGCGCCCAATCTACGCCGGCAACGCGATCGCCTACGTGCAATCGTCGGACAAAGTAAAAGTCATCACCGTCCGCACCACCGGTTTCGACGCTGCTGCCGAAGGCGGTTCCGCTGCTGTGGAAACCGTGGCTGCGGCCGCCGATTTCGGCAAGTCCGCTTTCGTTGGCCGCGAGCTGGCCAAGTCGGACCGTCCGGAACTGACCGCTGCCAAGATCATCGTTTCCGGTGGCCGCGGCATGGGCTCCGCTGACGCCTTCAAGATCCTGGAACCGCTGGCCGACAAGCTCAACGCCGCCATGGGCGCATCGCGCGCTGCAGTGGACGCAGGCTTCGTGCCGAACGACTGGCAGGTTGGCCAGACCGGCAAGATCGTTGCTCCTTCCCTGTACATCGCTGTCGGTATCTCCGGCGCGATCCAGCACTTGGCTGGCATGAAGGATTCCAAGGTCATCGTCGCTGTGAACAAAGACCCTGAAGCCCCGATCTTCTCCGTTGCCGATTACGGCATCGTGGGCGACCTGTTCGAGGTTGTTCCTCAACTGGTCAAGGAACTGGGTTAAAACCGGTAAAACAGTGTCAGATCCATGGGGTCTGGCACTGGCCCGCGACGGCCGCCTGATCGGGGTCTGACCCTGTGGGTCAGACCCCGTTTTACTGGTTTCTGGAGATTTGTGGAGATATAAATGAGCTATCAAGCCCCAATGAAAGACATGCTGTTCGTGATGAACGAACTGGCGAACCTGGCTGGCGTATCCGCACTGCCAGGCTGTGAAGATGCAAACGCGGAAACCGCGGAAGCCGTACTGGAAGAGAACGCGAAGTTCGTGAGCGGCGTGATCGCCCCGCTCAACCACGCGGCAGACAAAGAGCCAAGCTCCTGGGCAGATGGCAAGGTGACCACCTCCAAAGGCTTCAAGGAAGCCTTCAAGCAGTTCGCTGAAGCTGGCTGGCAGGGCCTGCAGCACCCGACGGAGTTCGGCGGCCAGGGCTTGCCGAAGCTGATCGGCACCCCCTGCGTGGAAATGCTGCACGGCTCGAACCTGTCGTTCGCGCTGGTCGCATTGCTGTCCGATGGCGCGATCGAAGCGCTGCTCACCGCCGGTTCCGACGAGCAGAAGGCGACCTACCTGGAGCCTCTGGTGACCGGCAAGTGGACCGGCACCATGAACCTGACCGAACCGCAGGCAGGCTCCGACCTGGCCGCCGTGCGCACCCGCGCCGTGCCGCAGGGCGACGGCACCTACAAGATTTTCGGCACCAAGATCTTCATCACCTACGGTGAGCACGACATGGCCGAGAACATCATCCACCTGGTGCTGGCACGTACTCCCGATGCGCCTCCAGGCGTGAAGGGTATCTCGCTGTTCATCGTGCCTAAGTTCATGGTCAACGCCGATGGTTCGCTGGGCGAGCGCAACGACGCGCACTGCGTGTCGATCGAGCACAAGCTGGGCATCAAGGCATCCCCGACCGCCGTGCTGCAGTTCGGCGACAACGGCGGCGCTGTCGGCTATCTGGTGGGCGAGGAAAACCGCGGCCTGGAATACATGTTCATCATGATGAACGCAGCCCGCTTCGGCGTCGGCATGCAGGGCGTGGGTCTGGCGGAACGCGCTTACCAGCAAGCCGTAACCTTCGCCAAGGACCGTGTACAGTCGCGCGACCTGAACGGCTCGCCAGCCGGCGTGGCGATCATCAACCATCCGGACGTGCGCCGCATGCTGATGTCGATGCGCGCCCAGACCGAAGCAGCGCGTGCGCTGGCTTATGTGGCTGCCGGCATCCACGATGTGGCACACCACCATGCCGACGCAGAGGTGCGTGCCGCCAACCAGGCTGTATACGAGTACCTGGTGCCGATCGTGAAGGGCTGGTCGACCGAGATGTCCGAGAACGTGACCCGCGACGGCGTGCAAGTGCACGGCGGCATGGGCTTCATCGAGGAAACCGGCGCGGCGCAGCACTACCGCGATGCCAAGATCCTGACCATCTACGAAGGCACTACCGCGATCCAGGCCAATGACCTGATCGGCCGCAAGACGGTTCGCGACGGCGGTGCGCTGGCCAAGTCGATCATCGCGCAAGTGCGCGCGACCGCCGGAGAACTGGCTGGCGTGAACAGCCCTGACTTCGCTGCGATCCGCAGGCACCTGGTGCAAGGTGCGGACGACCTGGAAGCGGTGGTGGACTTCGTTGTCAACCACGCCAAGTCGGACATCAAGGGCGTGTTCTCCGGTTCCGTGCTGTATCTGAAGCTGGCCGGCATCGTGTTCGGCGGCTGGCAGATGGGCCGAGCCGCGCTGATCGCGCAGTCCAAGCTGTCGGCAGGCGAAGGCGATGCATCGTTCTACCACGCCAAGATCGTGACCGCGCGCTTCTTCGCCGACCACATCCTGTCCGGCTCCTCCGGCATGCGCGCCGCCATCGTTGATGGCAGCGCAGGTGTGCTGGGCCTGGACGTCGAGCAGTTCTAAGCTGAACTGGGGCGGCCTTCGCGCCGCCCTTCATGCGCAAGGAGCCATTCCTTGCGCGCCAATCCTCCGCCATATCCTGTCAGCGATCCATCCTTGCCGATAATCCTATGGCAGGGAATGATGATCGCAATGCGGTTTGCTCCGTTTGCTCCGGCCACGGCCCGCACCGAGTTGGGCGCCCCCAGGCGCGCTGCCAGGTCGGCGTAATGCGTCACTTCCCCGAACTTCATTCCACGCAGGGCATTCCAGACGCTGCGCTGGAAGTCGCTGCCCGGCGCATCGAGCGTCACGCTGAACTGCTGGCGTTTGCCATCGAAGTATTCGGCGATCTGGGTCTCTGCCTCCCGCGTATGCACGTTTTCGCCGGCCAGGATGCGGGCCTTGAATAGCCGTTGCAAGTCGCGGAACTCGGTTTCCAGCATGCGCCGGTCTGTGAACTCCAGTAAGCACACGCCATTCCCGCTGGCGCAAACGAACATTGGCCCCAGCGGCGTGGTAAAGCGGTGCAGTACGAGTTGCTGCGCGGCGTGGCTAGGCGCACTGCCGGTCATCTTCTTGTAGGTATAAGCGAAGCCGCTGAGCGATTCATAGCCGCTGTCGAGCGCCACGTCGGTCGTGCTGCGGCCTTCCTTGAGCTCCGTCATGGCCAGGTTGATGCGCAGCATGCGTTGATAAGCCTGGAAACTGAAGCCGTGGTGTTTCTGGAACCAGCGTCGTACCAGTTCGGGGCTGATGCCCAACTCGCGCAGTTCGGCATCCTGGATGCGCCGCTTGGGCTGCTCGCGCACCAGCGCGACCGCTCGGGCGACCTGCGGCGGCACGTCCGGCGCGTTCTCGGTCGGCCGGCATACCTTGCAGGGACGGAACCCCAGCGCCAGCGGTTCCTTGATGTCGGAAAAGAAGTCGACATTTTCCGCCTTCGGCTTGCGTGCACGGCAGGTGGGCAGGCAGAAAATGCCGGTGGTCCTGACTGCCGCATAAAAGGCGCCGACATGCTCGGGTGAGCGTGCGACCAGGGCCTGGTAGCAGCGCTGGATGTCGGCGGGATCAGTGAATTTCATCGGCAAAGAGGGCGGTGAAGGATTGCTGGTTGCGGATCGTCTCGAACATGGCATGCGCCTGGCGCGCCATGACACCGTGCACGAAGTTGCCCATGCTGATGCGGCGCACACCGAGTTTGGCCAGCGTGGCGAAATCGGGAAGGCCGGGCATGCACATCACGTTGACGGCGCAACCAATTGTACCTGTCAGTTCGCGGATGTCCGCGGGTGTCGTGATCCCAGGCACGAACAGGCCGTCGGCGCCGGCGGCCGCGTACAGGCGGCCGCGCGCAAGCGTCTCCTGCAGCGCGGCGTTGTGGCCGAGCAGGAAGGTGTCGGTACGGGCGTTGAGAAACAGGCGGGGAAAGGCCGGGCGCAGCGCGCGCAGCCGTTCGGCCAAATGCGCAGCAGGCAACAGTTCGCGGTGCCCGCCCAGCACTCGGCTGTCTTCGATATTGATGCCTGCCACGCCCAGTTCCGCCAACCGCGCGATATTGGCGATGACCGCATTATTGCTGTCGCCGTAGCCAGCTTCGATGTCGACGCTAAGTGGCAGTGCGGTGCTGGCAAGGATGCGGCGCACGATGTACAGCAACTCGTCGAAAGGCAACTGCTCGCCGTCCTGGTAGCCCAGCATGGCAGCGATTGCTGCACTGGAGGTGCCGATGGCTTTATAGCCCGCTGCTTCGGCGGCCTGCGCGCTGGACGCGTCCCAGGCGTTGGCCAGCAGCAGGGTAGGGGAAAAGAAGGGAGACATGAAATAGATTCCGGTTGCTGTGATGACAGGAGCTTAGCGAGGAGCCGGCCAGACCGGCAACCGAAAAACGGACGACTATTTTTCTGCCGGGTGTTACAGTCCCTTCTTCGCCAGCTCGGCGATCTCGTAATCGCCGTCATCGACCAGGCGTTCGCCGCCTGGCATTGAGCCCAGCCCCAGGATGCGTCCCAGCGACAGCAGCAAGCTCTGTCCCGCAGCTTTTCGCACCGGCTCCAACCTGTATATCGGATCGGAAAATGCCTCCGCCGGCGTGATGATCTTCCAGCCCATTTGCTCAAATTGCGTCAGCACGTCATCCAGCCATAAAGCGTTGAGCAGGTTGTGATGCAGCAGCAGCACTTGCGCGATCTCGCGCCCCTGCAGTTGCTGCGACAGCTCGCGGTATGCCAGCGCGCGTTGCTTCACGTGGGCCAGGTAAGCGGTGCGGATCGCGCTGACGTCGGCCTTCGGGTCTTTTTCCAGCGTCTGCTCCAGCTTCTCGTTCAGGCGCCAATCGCTGGTGTCCAGGCTCACTTGCGCATTGCGGTAGCCATGCTCGCGCAAAAACTTGCGCATGCCGTCGATCTTTTCCGGGGTATTGCCTTCGCGCAGATAGGTAAAGCGCAGCCATTTCTGGTAGCCGGGCTGGGTGCTGATCAGGCGGTCGCACTCCATTACCTGGCGCTGGTACTCGGCCAGCGTGACTTTTTCCAGGTCGGGATGGCTGACGGTATGGTTGCCAATCGCATGGCCGGCTTTGCTCCAGGCTTGCAGCAGGGGCAGGCCCTGCGGCGTGTTGGCGCCGTAGCCGGCGGTGACGAACAGTGCGGCCTGCACGCGGTGCCTTGCCAGCGCATCCAGTATGGCCTGATTGCGCTCTTGCGCAGACATGCGCGGCGTGTCGCCCGCGTTCGGGCCATCATCGATCGTAACCGCTACCGATTGCGCATGTGCGGCGCCAGACGTCAGCCCAGCGATGGCGGCAGCGGCAAACGTGGTGGCGGCAAGCCAGCGGCGCATCATGCTGCACCCAAGGCGTCTACGACCGCCTGGTAGACGCGGACAGGTTCTTCGGAAATGCGGTTCAATACGTACAAAAAGTAGTCCATTCCAAAGACCGCATACTCGCGCGTGGCAAATCCCGCGTCGCGCAGGTCGGCGATGTTCTGTTCGCCCAGGCCGATAAGGGACTCGAATTCGTAGGGGCCGCTGGCGATGCCCTCAGCGCGCACCATGGCCACCAGCTCGTCCTGGATAGCGCGGTCATGCGTGGCGATCGAGCATTTGTGGCCACTGCGCAGCAGCAGTGCCGCATAGCGGCGGTAGGCCGACGCCAGTTCGGGGCTGTTGCGGGCATAGGCAATGTCAACCGGTTCGAACATCGCACCCTTGACCAGGCGGATGCGGCCTGGGTGGCGCAGCAGCGCCGGCAAGTCGTTGGCAGTACGATGCAGTTTGGCAGGCACGGTAATGCCGACGTTCGTCAGGCCATCCTGATCATGCAGGCGGCTGTAAGTTTCGTAAATGCCGGACGTGCGGTCCGACGCCTCCATCGAGATCATGACTTCCTGCTCGATTTCCTGGGCCGCACGGGCGATGCGGCGCGCGTTGCGATAACCCAGTTCCGGATCGACCAGTGAGCCCACATGCGACAGGTCGAACGAGATCGAGCAGTCGAGGCGCTGCTCGCCAATGGCCTGCACCAGTTGCAGGAAAACGCCGGTCTCTGCGTTGGCGAAAGCCTCGTCGCGCACACTCTCGCCCATGTATTCAGCGGAAGCGCGGTGACCGTTCTGGTTGATCATGGCGGCGCGCACGACCACGTCCGCCACGGTGCTGCCTGCAACATAGCGCTTGGATACGCGCTCCATATAGGGGCGCAGCATCGGATCTTCGAGGAAGCGCGCCTTGGCAGCTTCATTGACGGCCAGTTCGCGCAAGGCGCTTGCGGCGCGATCGACCAGTGGCTGCCACTGAGGCGGGAAGTATGGCGTGGTATTGTCTGTCACGATGTCTCCTTGCGCGTTTTGACGTTGTATATTATCTAAAATTTCAATATGGAGCCGGCCATGGACGCTTCAACCCTCATGCTGTTCGTACCAGCTTGTTTTGCGCTGAACATGGCGCCGGGCCCGAACAACCTGCTCTCTGTCAGTAATGCTACGCGCTATGGCTTTCGCCGCTCATGCCTGGCGGGCGCCGGACGGCTGGTGGCCTTTGCGGGCATGATCGCGCTGGCCTCGGCCGGGCTGGCGGCGGTATTGCATACTTCGGAATTGCTGTTCTACGTGATCAAGACCTTCGGTGCGATCTATCTGTTCTACCTGGCGTGGCAGCTCTGGCACGCCGAGGCAGGCGGGCAAGCCGCTGGCGCAACGCCGGCGGCGGACTGGTGGCAGTTGGCGCGGCAGGAGTTCTTTGTGGCAGCGGGCAACCCGAAAGCGATCCTGATATTCACCGCATTCCTGCCGCAATTCGTCGATCCCGCGGGGGCGGTGGGCGCGCAGTTCTTCGTGCTCGGCGTCTTGTTTCTGCTGCTGGAAGTGGTGGCGCTGGCGGCTTATGCCTGGATGGGCGCCCGCATGCAGAAGTGGTTTGCGCAACCGCGCGGCAAGGTGGTGTTCAATCGGACTTGCGCCGGCTTGCTAGCCGGCGCGGGGGCGGGATTACTCTTTTCGCGACGGGCATGAAATTGCCCGCCTGATCATATGCGCCCAGGTTGAGAATCGCTTGCCCTGAGCGCTGCCGACGGTTGCGGCTTGCGCCGTAACGGGGTGAGCAGAATCAGATGCGGTTCAGGCCGCCGTTTTGGCGCTTGACGTGGTCGCCGTTGCGCAGGTTAGGATCATTCTTTAGTACGACGGTGCCGACCTTGCCGGTTTCGTACTTGACGGTCACGTGCCATTCCTTGACCTTGTTCATTTTGCCTTCGATCTTCTTGCCGGCATAGGCGCCGCCGGCGGCACCCGCCACGGTGGCAAGGGTCTTGCCGGTGCCGCCGCCTACTTGGTTGCCGAGCAGGCCGCCAGCGATACCGCCGGCAATCATGCCGGTCGCGCCGCCTTCGCCGTCTTTTTCAATGACCTTAACCGCCGTCACGGTGCCGCAATCGGCGCACACGTGCTTCTTCGGTTGCGCGTGGGCGCCGGTAACCGTTACGGCCAGGATTGCTGGCAAGAGGAATTTAATTACTTTCATTTGGTTCTCCAAAAGCGGTTGTGGTGCTAGGGAGTATAGGTCAATAGTTGCCGAATGGAATGGTAAATTGTGACAAGACGTTATCCGCACATGAGGCCGTGTCACACCTTGGGGTCACACCCCAAGGTGTGACACGGACTCAGGCGCAATGTGGCAGAGTTCGTGTCACATTTCGGGTGTGACCCCAGGGTGTGACACGGGCTCAGCCGTAGATGCCGCCGGTGTAGAGCAGGTCGTTCAGGCGGGCGATGGCGGCAATCAGGCCGAAGGCGCCGAACATCAGGGTGGTCACCAACACAACGGCCAGTGGCCAGCGCGAATTGGATTGCTTGCCTGAGCCGGCGTTGAATGCGGCGTCCCATTCTTCATCGGGCATCAGGCCCAGCACCAGGGCTTCGAGGATGGCAGCCAGGATGGACAGGGTCAGGGGCAGCAGCAGGAAGTAGGGATCGGCTTTCGGCCACACCGCAAACACGGCGGCGCAGCCAAGCAGGCTGGCGGCATGCAGCCAGCCCCATTTGTCGGCCAGGCCGCGCAGGTAGAAGCGGTGCAGGCCGATGCCGCCGGTGACGGCGGCAAGCAGGGTGGCGAAAGTTTTGTTCTTGTGTAAAACAGACATGATTGCTGCCGAAAAGTCCGAAAAACCGGCAGTATCGCACAACAAAGCTGTTGCCGCCGAGGCCAGTTCAGGGGATAATCCCGGATTGTCCAATTCCCCACCAATTTGATTAATCTTGCCGGTTGGAGTTAAAGCGCGCTATAATTTGCGGCTTTTTCCGACTCAGCACACTTTTTTGGAATTATTATGGTCGTTATTCGTTTAGCTCGTGGTGGCGCCAAGAAGCGTCCTTTCTACAACATCGTTGCAACCGATTCCCGCAATCGTCGTGACGGCCGTTTCGTAGAGCGTATCGGCTTCTTCAACCCAATGGCTACCGGCCAGGCAGAAACCTTCCGCGTTGCTGCTGACCGTCTGGCTTACTGGCAAGGCGTTGGCGCTCAGCTGTCCCCAGCTGTTGCCAAGCTGGTTGCTGGCCAGAAGGCTGCTTAATAGTAGCTTCAAGTTTTGAGCAGCAAGACCGCATCTGGGGCGCAAGCCCCGGCTGACCTGGTTCAGGTCGGCTTTGTTTCAGGTGCCTATGGCATCGCCGGCGGGGTCCGTGTCCGACCCTTCTCCACCGAAGCAGATGCGCTGCTGCATGCCACCACCTGGTGGCTCGACAAGCCAAGCCTGCGTGACGTTGAAGTCAAGCGGGCTAAGCTGCATGGTGGCGACGTCGTCACCCAGATCGTCGGGATGACGGACCGCGACGAAGCGGAAGCGCTGAAAGGTGCATCGGTGTTCGTGTCGCGTGCCGATTTCCCGCAGCTGGAAGAGGATGAATACTACTGGGGCGACCTGATCGGCCTGGCAGTTGAGAATCAACAGGGCGAAAGCCTTGGCACAGTCGCGGACATGATGAGCAATGGACCACAATCCATCCTGCGCGTCGAATACGAGGCTGAAGGTAAGGCGCAAGAGCGCCTGATCCCGTTTGTAAGCCAGTTTGTTATCAAGGTGGACAAGGACGCGAAGCAGATCATCGTGGACTGGGGCCTGGATTACTAATCCGGAACCGCACAATGCAATTCGACGTCATTACCCTGTTCCCCGAGATGTTTGCTGCCCTGACGCAGTCCGGCGTTACCCGCCGTGCGTTCGAGCAGAAGCGCTGGGGCCTGTCGTTGTGGAATCCGCGCGATTTCACCACTGACAATCACCGCACCGTGGATGACCGCCCTTACGGCGGCGGTCCGGGGATGGTGATGCTGGCCAAGCCGCTGGAGCAGACCATCGAGGCCGCTAAGCAGCGCCAGGTGGTTTCCGGCCTGCCGGCGCCGCGCGTGGTGTACATGTCGCCGCAAGGCAAACAGCTGACGCATGAACGGGTGATGCAGCTGAAGCAGGAACCCGGCCTCGTGATACTGTGCGGCCGCTACGAGGCGGTGGACCAGCGTTTGCTGGACCGCTGCGTCGATGAAGAAATCAGCCTCGGCGATTTCGTGCTGTCCGGCGGCGAGCTGCCTGCCATGGCCCTGATGGATGCCGTGGTGCGCCAACTGCCGGGCGTGCTGAATACCGATGCTTCCGCAGTCGAAGACTCGTTCGTCAACGGCTTGCTGGATTCGCCGCACTATACGCGGCCTGAGATTTACGAAGGCGAGGCGGTGCCACCCGTGCTTTTAGGCGGCAACCACGCCGAGATCGAGAAGTGGCGTCGTGAGCGCATGCTGGAAGCGACAGCGCGCAAGCGTCCCGACCTGCTGGTGAAGGCGCGCGAAGCCGGCCTGCTCTCGAAGAAGGATGAAAAGTTTTTGTCGGGTTTATAAAAATCCGTCGTAGTACCGTGGCAGGCATGTTGCCTGCCGTGTTTCAACCCCATCCTCTACCGGGCATCCTTGATCGCGCCGGCAAGATGGTAATAGGAGTCATACAATGAACCTGATCCAGCAACTGGAACAAGAAGAAATCGCTCGCCTGGGCAAGAACATCCCTGAGTTCGCACCTGGCGACACCGTGATCGTCAACGTAAACGTAGTCGAAGGCACCCGCAAGCGCGCCCAGGCTTACGAAGGCGTTGTTATCGCTCGTCGTAACCGCGGCCTGAACTCGAACTTCATCGTTCGTAAGATCTCGTCCGGCGAAGGCGTTGAACGTACCTTCCAGCTGTACTCCCCGCTGATCGCTTCGATCGAAGTGAAGCGTCGTGGTGACGTGCGCCGCGCCAAGCTGTACTACCTGCGTGAGCGTTCGGGCAAGTCCGCACGTATCAAGGAAAAGCTGCCAAACCGCAAAGCGGCTGCAGCAGAGTAATCCATACCCCGGTATTGGATTCGGAAAGGACGCTTTCGGGCGTCCTTTTTTATTTGAACACTTGCCTCAACGTTTCGGCTTCGAGGATGGCCTGGCTCCATGCTCCAAGCTGTTCCAGGTCCGCCGCGGCCAGCTTTTTCTTCACAGTCTTGGGTAGCGGGCCAAAGCGCCGAGTCAACAGGCCTTCCAGCAAGAGCGCTGCCCAGCGAAGTCAGTGCGGCCTTCCAAGGGGAGTCGTAATGGGCAGGCGGCGAGTGCGAAGGCATCGGTCAAGTCTAGGCCGCTGCAACGCGCGCACGTTGAGCCAGCGCAATACGCGTGTGCGCAGGAGGGCAGTTGGTACAATGCCGGGTATGGCCAAAACACCTTTCGACCCGACCCAGTTGCCGATTGAAGCGATCGCCGGCGAAGCGGCCGTGCTGCTGGAGCGCCTGGCACCGGATTGGCTGCGCCAGCGCTTCGCTGCGCCGCCCGAATGGACGCCCGAACCGTCCGAACCGCCACTTGGACTGCATCGCGGCGAGCCGACGCCGGCCGCGGTACTGGTGCCCCTGGTGCTGCGCGATGACGGCATCTACCTGCTGCTGACGATGCGCACGGCGCATTTGAACGACCACGCCGGGCAGGTGGCCTTTCCCGGCGGCCGCGCCGAACCGGCCGATGCCGATGCCGTCGACACCGCGCTGCGCGAAACGGAGGAGGAGATTGGCCTCGATCGCCGGCACATCGACGTCATCGGCACGCTGCCTTTGTACTACACGGGCACAGGCTACGCCGTGACGCCGGTAGTAGGCCTGGTGACGCCGCCGTTCGCGCTGAAGGCCGACCCGTTCGAAGTGGCGGAAATCTTCGAAGTGCCGTTCCAGTTCCTGATGGACGGCGCCAACCACCAGCGCCTGGCTGCCGAGCTGCCGAACGGGCGCCGCACGTTCTACGCGATGCCTTATCAGAATTATTTTATCTGGGGCGCAACGGCTGGCATGCTGCGCAACCTGTTTCATTTCTTGCGCGCATAAGCTATCGTAGCGGGCATTGTGGTACTGCTAATCAAAGGATTTAGATGACTTTTCTCTCCATTCTCGTGGCCTTGCTGTTTGAGCAACTGAAGCCCCTGCGAGCGGACAACCCGATCTGGGCGGAAATCAAGAGCCTGGCCGTGCGCATGGAGCAGTGGTTCAATGCCGGACACGCGAGCCATGGCCGCATTGGCTGGTTCCTCCTGATGGGCGTGCTGACGCTGCCCGCCGGCCTGGTGTACTGGCTGCTGCTGCGCTACAACCTGGTGCTGGCCGCCTTCGCCTGGAATGTGCTGATCGTCTACCTGACGCTGGGTTTCCGCCATTACAGCCATTACTTCACCTCGATCCAGCTTGCCCTGAACGCCGGCGACGAAAGCCAGGCGCGCGCGCTGCTGGCCGAGTGGTGCAAGATAGACACCGTCGGCATGGAAGTGACCGAAATCTCCCGCGTCGCCGTGGAAAAGGCGCTGATCACCACCCACCGCAATGTGTTCGGCGTGTTCTTCTGGTTCCTGATGCCGCTCGGTCCCTGCGGCGCCATCCTGTACCGCGTGTCCGAATACCTGGCCCGCGCCTGGAATGAACCTGAGCACATGCGACAGGAGGCCTTTGGCATCTTTGCCGCCAAGGCCTTCTACTGGATCGACTGGATTCCCGCCCGCCTGACTGCCGTGGCTTTCGCCGTTGTCGGCAATTTCGAGGATGCGATCTACGCCTGGCGCAATTTTGCCCATCGCTGGAAGGACGAGGCGATCGGCATCATCCTGTCGGCCGGCGGCGGCGCCATGGGCGTGCGCCTCGGCACGCCGAACGAAAACGCGGCCAAGATCATTCCATCCGATGCCGCCACCGTTGATATCAGCGACATGGAAGTGGACCAGTTGCCGGGCGACGAGCCGGGTGTGCGCGCCCTGCAAAGCACCGTCGGACTGGTGTGGCGCGCGTTGCTGCTGTGGATGATGTTGCTGCTGTTGCTGTCCGGGGCGGTGTGGCTCGGCTAAAATGAGCTGAACCCGGCACCCCGTTCAAGTCTTCTATAAGATATAATACTGGGGTTCCTTACAGCAACTGGGTTTCAGGTATATGGCCAGCGAGTTTTTCATTCTTGGGCTGACGACCGACGGCAAACAATTCCGTCCAAGCGACTGGGCGGAACGACTGGCCGGTGTCCTGTCGTGCTTCCGCCCGGAAGGCTCAGGCGGGCGCCACGCCCACCTGCAGTTCTCGCCCTATGTTACCCCGACCGTCGTGAATGGCATCAAGGCCGTCGTCGTCAACGAAGGCCTGCGCGAAATCCAGCCGATGGCTTACAACTTCGTTAAGGAGTTCGCCAAGGATAACCAGTTGCAGGTGGTCGAAGCCTGCCTGATACCTGACGAAAAGGCTTAAGTGTCGTAGGATAGGGTTTTGCCAACATGAGCAGAACCCTATGCAAATCAGATATGTCGCAGCACTGCTGCTGACCGCTTCTTCCGCTCTTGCCCAGAGCTTGCCCGCTGGCGTCGCCAAGGGTCCCTCCGTCGAAGGCATTACCGAGTACCGCCTGCCCAATGGACTCAAAGTCCTGCTATTCCCGGATGCGTCGAAACCGACGGTGACCGTCAACGTCACCTACCTGGTCGGATCGCGCCACGAGAACTATGGCGAGACCGGCATGGCGCACTTGCTGGAGCACCTGATGTTCAAGGGCGCGCCAAACCATCGCAATATTCCGCAACAGTTCTCCGAGCGCGGCATGGAGTACAACGGCACCACTTCGCTGGACCGCACCAATTACTACGAAGTCTTCCAGGCCAGCCCGGAGAACCTGAAATGGGCGCTGGGCATGGAAGCCGAACGCATGACCAAGTCCTTCATCGCGAAGAAAGACCTGGATTCGGAAATGACCGTCGTGCGCAACGAGTACGAGAGTGGCGAGAACAGTCCTTTCGAAGTGCTTTACAAGCGCATGGAAAGCATCGCCTACGACTGGCACAGCTACGGCCGCTCGACCATTGGCAACCGCAGCGATATCGAGAACGTCAAGATCGAGAACCTGCAAGCCTTCTACCGTACCTACTACCAGCCGGATAATGCGGTGCTGCTGGTGGCGGGCAAGTTCGACCCTTCGCAAACGCTGGCCTGGATCAGCAAGACCTTCGGCGCGATCCCTAAGCCGAAACGCAAGCTGCCGCAGTTCTGGACCGTGGAGCCGACGCAGGATGGCGAGCGCCAGTACGCGGTGCATCGCAAAGGCGATGTGCAGATCGTCCTGGTGGGCTACAAAATCCCGTCGGGCCTGCATAACGATGCCGATCCGCTGGCCTTCATGGGGCAGGTGCTGGGCGACACGCCAAACGGGCGCCTGCACAAGCAGCTGGTCGAAACGGGCAAGGCGGCCCAGGTGTTCGCCATGAGCCAGCCTGGATTTGCGCCAAGCCTGCAAATATTCGGCGCAGTGGTGAAGGTGGGCCAGCCGATCGCGCCGGTGCGCGATGAGTTGATCGCGGCGGTGGAGGGCTTTGCCAAAGCTCCGCCGACCGAAGAGGAGATGGAACGCACGCGGCGCGAATACAGCAACGCGATTGAAAAGGCGCTGAACAATCCGCAGCAGGTAGGCGTGGCCCTGAGCGAGCATATTGCGCTGGGCGACTGGCGCCTGCTGTTCCAGGGCCGTGACGGGCTGCCAACGATCACGTCGGCGCAGGTTGCGCAGGCGGCGGCGCGCTACATGAAGCGCGACAACCGCACCGTCGGTACCTTCATCCCGGATGATGCGCCGCAGCGTGCGGAAATCGGTACGGCGCCGACCGCGGCGGAACTGCTGAAGGATTACAAGGGCAAGGCAAACGCGCTCACTTCGGAGAACTTCGATCCGAGCCAGGACAACATCATGGCGCGTACGGAATTGAGGGAAGTCGGCGGCCTGAAACTGGCGCTGCTGCCGAAGAAGAATCGCGGCGAGACTGTGGCGGTCGACATGCGCCTGCACTGGGGCGACGAAAAGAACCAGTTCGGCAAACAGATCGTGGCGGCCGCGGCGGACCAGATGCTGGCGCGCGGAACCAGTAAGTATTCGCGCGCCCAGCTGGCCGATGCGATGTCGAAGCTGAAGATGTCCGGCAGCCTGTATCATTTTGAGACGACACGCGAGCACCTGTCGCCGGCGCTGCGCCTGGTGGCGCACGTGCTGAAGGAGGCTTCGTTCCCCGAGGCGGAATTCGAGCAGATGCGCCAGCAATGGATCGTCGGCATTGAAGCTTCGCGCAACGACCCGCAGGCAATGGCGGGCAGGAAGCTGGCCGAGTACTTCGACCACTGGCCGAAAGGCGACCCGCGCAGCGTGATGACGCTCGATGAACAAATCGAGGCGGTCAGGTCGATGAAGCTGGCAGACGTGAAGGCTTATCATGCCGCGTTCTATGGCGCCTCGCGCGGCGAGCTGTCGGTGGTCGGGGACTTCGACAAGGCGGAGCTGGTCAAGGTGGTTGGCGAGGAATTGGCGGGCTGGCACAGCAAGGCCGCTTATGCGCCGATCCTCGACAAACATACCGAAAAGGCCCCGACCCGCATCACGCTCGACGCGCCGGACAAGGAGAACGGCATGTTCGCCGCACGCCTCAACATTCCACTGCGCACGGACGATGCGGATTATCCTGCGCTGGAACTGGCGAACTACATCTTCGGCAATGGCGGCCTGAAATCGCGCCTGATGGACCGGATTCGCCAGAAGGAGGGCTTGTCCTACGGCGGCGGCTCCTCGCTCGATGCGGGCGACCTTGACGACGCGGGTGGTTTCACCGTTGAGGCAATTGCAGCGCCGCAGAATATGGTCAAGCTGGAAGCTGCCATCCGCCAGGAACTGGAACGCGCGGTGAAGGGCGGATTCACGGCTGCCGAAGTGGCAGGTGCCAAGTCGGGCCTGATGCAGCAGCGGGTGCAGAACCGCTCGAAGGACGACGTGGTGGCCGGCGCATGGTCGCACTTCCGCTACCTTGGCCGCACCTTCGTGTGGAGCAAGGACTATGAAGCGAAACTGAAGGCTTTGACCCCGCAGCAGGTGAGTGCGGCGTTCCGCAAGCATATCGATCCTGCGAAATTGTCCGTGGTGATCGCCAGCGATGTATCGAAGGCCAAGCGCTAAGGGGAAAGCATGGAGCTGCAGCCACTGGCCTATCACGTGAAGGTAGTCGACTACCTGCGCCGTCACGAACCCGACGTATGGCGCTGGGCCAGCGCGCGCCGCTCCGATACGGAGCATCGCGAATCGCTGCGCACGCTGCTGTTGCGCGACACTTACCGCATCGAGGAGCAAAGCCACGCCGGTGTTCACCAGATCCTGGCGCAAGCCATGGTCAGGCTTGGCATCCTGGCACCGGCCACGCTGTACCAGTCGCCCGGACAGGAAATGAATGCGGCGCTGGTGTTCGTGCCCGATGAGGTGCACATCGTCTTGCAGGGCCCTGTGCTGGAGCGCCTGTCGCAAGACGAATTGCTGGCGCTGTTCGGGCATGAGCTCGCGCATTACCTGCTCTGGTCGCAGGACGATGGCAGCTTCCTCATTGCCGACCGTATTCTCTCCGATGCGCTGGCGTCGCCCGGCGCCAGCGCGAGCCAGCGCGAAACTTTCCGCCGTTTTGCCCTGCATACGGAGCTGTTTGCCGACCGCGGCGGCGCCCTTGCAGCGGGAGCCGTGGGGCCGGCAGTATCGACGCTGGTAAAGGTGCAGACCGGGATCGGCACCGTCGATCCGGTTGCCTACCTGCGGCAGGCCAGCGAGGTCGAATCGAGCGAGGCCGGCGCAAGTATGGCGCACAGCCACCCGGAAACCTTCATCCGGGCCCGCGCACTGTCATTGTGGTGGGAAGGCGCCGCGGACCTGGATGACTGGATCGATTCGCGCATGCACGGCCGGCTGGCGCTGGCGCAACTGGACTTGCCTGGGCAGGTGCGCCTGCAGGAAATGACGCGCGGCTTCCTTGCCTATTTCCTGGCTGGCGAGTTGGCAAGCGACGCCGTGCTGGCGCAGGTGCGCATGCTGTTCCCTGACTGGAGCGAGGATGAAGCCGCGGTCGGGCCCGAAGCGTTTGGCGAAAACGCCGTCGACGGCGCGGTGCGCGATTACCTCAATGCACTCATGCTGGACCTGGCACTGGCTGATGCCGACCAACGCGAGCAAGCGCTGTTGCGCGCCGGCCAGGTGGCGCAGCGCTTGGGCAGCCTGGAAGGCCTGCGCCGCAACCTGCGCCGCGACGCCGGCTTCGGCAAACGAGAGCTGGACCGCTACAACCGTCTGCTGGACAAGGAGCTGAAAGAATGAGCGAGCGTGGCACGACGACGCGCACCGTGCGCCAACTGATCGAGGCGCAGCAAGGCGCGGCACTATCGACTGACGATGTGCTGGTGCTGCTGTTACCCCTGTTTAACCAGGTCGCCGCGCTGCACGCGCAAGGGAAGGTTGCAGCGCTCGATCCGGACAGCGTATTGGTCGGTGACGCCGGCGCCTTGTGCCTGCGCCAGGCAGGCGGCCAGGCGCCGCGCATGGACCTGGCCGCGGTCAACAGCGTGCAGCCGCATCCGGCGTCCGGCTTGAACATCGTCGGCGCGCTGGAGCAGCGGCATTCCGACGCCAAGGGGTTTGAAACCAGCAACCTGGAGGTTCAGCTGGACCTGGCTGCGGCCATCACGCGGCCGGTCCACCTGCCGGGGCCAGGCAGCTGGGAAAGCCTGGCCGGACATCACGACGAGATCAGCGACGTGTACATGCTTGGCATGCTGCTGGCCAGCCTGGCGTGCGGGCTGGACTTCCAGGACGAACATGACCTGCAGCAGTTTGCCGACGCGCGCCGCAACTTGTTCCTGCTGCATGACCGGCTGCATCCGGTTGTCGCCGCAGTCATTGTCGAGATGACGGAAGTGAACCGCCATGAACGCGCTACCGATGTGGCTGCGCTGGCGGCGCGCCTGCGCACCTGGCGCGACCAGCCGCAAGTGCTCGATGTGGCGCGTGCGCTGGCGGGCGCCAACGGTGCGGCACCGCGCCGCACGGCAGTGCTGCATCACTTGCGCGACCGCCTGTTCGACCTGTCGCGCCGCAACCGCCTGCTGTATTTCCGGCCGACGGCTGCCACCGTCAACCTGACTGTCGCCAGCGTGCCGCTGATGCTGCAGGTCGACAGCATCAGGGCAGAGCAGATCTGCACCTGGGGCGGCCCTTTCGCAGCCGAGCTGGCGGCGGGCAAGCCGGTGGCCCTGCAAAGCTGGCTGCGTTTCGACGACCAGCCGTACTTGCCGGCAGCCCTGGACCAGTTGATCAGCGAAACGCGGCGCGACCGTGCCGAATACGGTTTCAGCAACCTGCGTCTGGTGCTTGCCTTCCTGCGCTGGCACAACCTCAAGGACGCGCCGGACGAACGCATCACGACGCCACTGCTGTGGCTCCCGGTCGAACTGGTGAAACGAAAAGGGGTACGCGACCATTACGTCATACAGTGCAGCGGCGGCGAGGCGGAGTTCAATCCTGTGCTGCGACACCATTTGAACCAGCTTTACGGCATCCGGCTGGCGGAAACCGTGGACCTTGCACGCACTTCACTGGCGCAGGTGCATGCCGATATCCTGGCCCAGATCCGCCAGTCGGAACCGGCAGTCGAACTGCGCCTGGTCGAAAAAGCCTCCGTGCGCTTGGTTCGCCAGAAAGCCCTGCAGCGCTTGCAGCAGTACCAGCGCCGCCGTCCAACGGGCGCCGCCAGGCGCAGCGAAGGCTGGCTGCCGCCGTACAGCTATGCTGCCGACGACTACCGGCCGCTGGGCCGCGCGCTGTACGAACACTGGGTGCGCCCGAGTGAATTGCCGCAGCGGTTCGAGGCCGGCGCGGCGCCGTTGGCCGCGCCGCGCATGCCGCACATGGGCGAACCGGTGGTGGAGGATCGTGCCGGCTACATGCTGGAAGAAACGGAAGGCCACCGCTATGCATGGGACCTGGACCTGACCCAGGTAACGCTTGCCAATTTCAATTACCGCAAGATGTCGCTGGTGCGCGATTATGCCCAGCTGCTGGACGATCCGGCGCCGAACCCCTCGTTCGACCGCATCTTCTCGATCGAGCCGCGCGCGCTGGAGGGTGGCGTGCCGCCGCCATTGCCGCCCGTCGAACAATGGAACGTGGTAGCGGCTGACGCGACGCAAAACGCTGCCGTGCGGCTGGCGCGCACGCAGGGTAGCTTCATCATCCAGGGACCGCCCGGCACCGGCAAGTCCCAGACCATTACCAATCTGATCGCCGATTTCGCAGGCCGCGGCAAGCGCGTGCTGTTCGTGTGCGAGAAGCGGGCCGCGCTCGACGTGGTGTTCCATCGCCTGAAGCAGAGCGGGCTCGATTCCCTGTGCTGCCTGATCCACGACTCGCAGGCGGACAAGAAGGCCTTTATCGCAGACCTGCGCGGCTGCTATGAGAAATGGGTGGCGCAGCCGCCCGCCAGCGAGGCGTTGGCGGCGCGCCGTGCGCAGCTTACCGATGCCATGGCAGCGCAGCAGGCCGGCATCGACGCTTTTGAAGCGGCGTTGGCCGCTGCGCCGGCTGAACTGGGCGCCACGGTGCGCTCGCTGCTGCGACGCCTGGCGCAATCCCCGGCCGTGCCGGAAATCTCCCATGCATGGCGCGAGCGCCTGCCTGCGCTGGCATCGTGGGACCAACAACGTGACCTGGTGCAGCGCCTGCACCGCGCCATGCGCGAGCGCTTCGGCCTGGACAGCCTGGCTGCGCATCCGTTCTCGCACCTGGCGGGCTCCGTGCTCGCTGGCGAACACGCGTACGGCGGCGTGGAGAAACTATGCCATCAGGCAGAGGCCCTGCTTGACACGCTGGAGCCCTTTTTCACAGCGACGCTGCAGCAGGCGCTGCGCGATGCCACCGACAGCCAGTGGCTGCTGGATACCGGCATCGCAGGGCACCTGACCCTGCTCGACCACGCTTCGCCGCAGTACGCTGGCTTGATGACCGTGCGCAGCGCCCTGGCAGGCCACGTCCTGGCCCTGGCAACAGCGCAGGAGGCAACAGCAAACTGGCGTGACAAGCTGACCCCGTCCGACACGGCGGCGGCCCTCGAAACGGCAGTGCGCATGGAAGGCTCGGTGCTGCGCTGGCTGCAGCCGGCATGGTGGCGCATGCGCGGCGAAGTGCAGCGGCGCTATGATTTCAGCCGCCATGCCGTGCGCCCAAGCTACCGCCAAGTACTGGAAGCGTTGGCGGCGGAGCATGCTGCCCAGGCGCAGCTGGCTGCGTTTGCTGCGGCCAGCCAGCAGCAATACGGTGTGGGCGAGATGCAGGGTTTCCTGCATGCGCTGGATGAACTTGAACAGCGGCTCGCTTCGCCTGCCGGGCCGGGGCCGCTGCTGGCGCGGCTGCGCCTGTCGGCCGATCCTCTTGCTGCGGCACGCTCCGAAGCGGCTTTAAGGCAGCCATTGGCCAGCCTGGCGCATTGCGTTGCGCAAGGCCTGGTCCTGGACGCCGGCATGCCATTGGGTGAGATGGCCGAGCTGCTGCGGGACCTGCGCGAAGCGCTGGATGATTTGCCTGACATGCTGCCTTTGCTTCGCGCGGCACATGCCGCCGACCCGGCCTGTACCGAAGCACTGCAAGTCCTGGACTACGCGCCGCCAATCCTGGATGCGCTGGTAGCCGGCGAAGCATTCCGCCGCATGTTGCGGGCTGACCCGGTGCTCGCCGCTTTCAACGGCGCGGCACTGGCGCAAGCGGCAAATGCTGTGGCATCGCTGCAGCGCGAGTTGCTGGCACTGAATGCGCAGGTGGTGCAGGCCACGCAGCACGCGCGCTTCAGCGAGCACGTGCGGGTCTCGGCCACATCGGCGACCCAGCTGGATGATGATGCGAAGGCGTTCAAGAAGCAATATGCGGCCGGACGCCGTGAGCTGGAGCATGAGTTCGGCAAGAGCATGCGCCATCGTTCGATCCGCGACTTAAGCGACGACGAGACTGGCCTGGTGGTAAACGACCTGAAGCCGATATGGCTGATGAGTCCATTGTCGGTGTCGGACACGCTGCCCTTGTGCAAGGACTTGTTCGACGTGGTGATTTTCGACGAGGCCAGCCAGATACCGACCGAGGAAGCGGTGCCGGCGCTTTGCCGCGCACGCCAGGTGGTGGTAGTGGGCGATGAAATGCAGCTGCCGCCGACCAGTTTCTTCAGCGCGGGCGCGGGCGAAGGCGAAGACGAGATCATGGTGGAAGAGGGCGGTGAACGCATCGCCATCAACCTCGATGCGGACAGCCTGCTGAACCAGGCGGCGCGTAACCTGCCGGCGACTTTGCTGGCCTGGCACTACCGCAGCCGACACGAATCGCTGATCAGCTTCTCCAACGCCGCCTTCTATGAAGGGCGCCTGGTGACGATTCCCGATCGGGTGCTGGAACAGGAGTCCGAACTGGCGGCACCGCGTCGCTCCGACGATCCCGACGCCGGCTTTGCCGGGGTCGAAGCGCTGATGGCGCGCCCACTCAGCTTCCACCAAGTGGCAGACGGCCTTTATGCCGGGCGCCGTAACGAACCCGAGGCACGCTACATTGCGCATACCGTGCGTGAAATGCTGCGGCGCGAAACGGGAATGAGCCTGGGCATCGTGGCGTTCTCGGAGGCGCAGCAGGGGGCGATCGAATCCGCATTGGAGGCATTGGCGGAAGAAGATGCCGACTTTGCGATGCGCCTGGAGCGCGAGTTTGTGCGCGAAGACGATGACCAGTTCAATGGACTGTTCGTCAAGAACCTGGAGAATGTGCAGGGCGACGAACGCGATGTGATTATCTTGAGCATATGCTATGCGCCGGGCCCGGATGGAAAGATGCTGATGAATTTCGGTCCGATCAACCAGCGCGGCGGCGAAAAGCGCTTGAATGTGATCTTCAGCCGTGCGCGCCATCGGATGGCGGTGGTGTCGACCATCCATGCGGAAGCGATTACCAATGTTCACAACGACGGCGCGGCGGCGCTAAGAGCCTTCCTGCAGTTCGCACAGGCCAGCGCCACAGGCCGGTTCGAACGTGCGCAAGCGGTGCTGGGCGCGTTGAACCAGGGCGCGCGGCGCGCATTCAGCCGCGAAATCCCGCAGGACAGCATCCGGGATGCAATGGCTGCGGCCTTGCGAAAGCGTGGGCACCAGGTACACCTGGATGTCGGCCGCTCCCAGTTCCGCTGCGACCTGGCCGTCGCTGATGCAAAGGGCGCCGGTTATGCGCTCGCGATCCTGCTGGATAATCCCGGCGAAACGGTCAGCGACAGTGCAGAGCGCTATGTGTTCCGGCCCGGGGTGCTGCGCAGTTTCGGCTGGCGCGTGCTCGATATTCCAGGAAAGGACTGGCTGGATAATCCAGCCGCGGTACTGCTGCGTATCGAGGCCATGTTGTCGGCAGGGGAGGACCGGGCTTTGGACCAGGTGGTTGATCCGGTGCCGCCCGCGCCGCAGGCCTTGCCGGCCGCTGCAGTGGCAGCGGCGCCGGAGGCAGAAGCGGTGCACGGGGCTGATGCGGGCGAAGCGGCAATCGGCGCCGCAGCTGGTGGGCTGGTGCGCAGCCTGCATTTCGAACAGGGCGCTTCACGCAAGTTCTGGCGCGCTACGCTGCGCGGCCAGGAGCTGACCGTGTCCTATGGACGTATCGGCAGCAGCGGCCAGTCGCTGCTCAAGCAATTAGAAACACCGGAGCGGGCCATGCGGGAAATGGAGAAGCTGGTCGACGAAAAGCTGCGCAAGGGCTACGTCGAAGACTGAAACGCCTAAGGTGTCGAGAGTTCCGCGACGAAGTCATACATGTCGCCGCGGAAGATCGAACGGCAAAATTCCACCGCGCGGCCATCGCGCAGGAAGCCCAGGCGTTCGACGGCCAGTCCGGCATCGCCTTCCTTCGCCTGCAGCAGCTTGGCCTGTTCGCCCGTGAGCAAGAGGGCGGACAGGCGCTGCAGTGCGCGCACCGGACGGTGGCCGGCAGTCTCCAGCGCCTCATACATCGATACGTCCACCGACTCCAGCGACGGCAGCGCATCGGCCACGATGGTCGCATACTCCACGCACATCGGCACCTCGTCCGCAAAGCGGATGCGGTGGTACCGGTACACCGGCGCCCCCGGGCTTAGCCGCAGGCGCAGGGCTTCCTCCGGCGTCACGGTCCCTTCCGATTTCTTCAGCCAGACGCTGCGCGGCGTGCGTCCGCGCGAACGCATATCTTCCGAAAAGGAGGTCAGCTTGGCGAAGTTCTTTTCGATGCGGGTGTTGATGAAATTGCCGGAGCCGGGGCGCCGCACCAGCAAGCCTTCCTCCACCAGGCCGTCGATGGCCTTGCGCACCGTGATGCGGGAGATATTCAGGTCGGCTGCCAGCACGCGCTCGGCGGGCAGGGCCTCGTCGGGGCCAAACACGTGCAGGTCGATCGCTTCCCGCAACGCACGTTGCAGGAGCTGGTAAAGCGGCTGGCTGCTGGTCTGCACCAGGTCTTGCATGATCTGCGCGAGCGTTGCCATTTAGTCTCCCCTGTGTGCGGCTGATAATACCAAAAAAAGACCTTATGGCCAGCGGTATGCTGCCACTCGCACGCCGCTTGCCCTTGGGGTAGCGCTAACAGTGGGCCTTTCTAGGCAAAGTGGTATGTCTTTTCAGTACAACATGTGAAAAAAATATGAAAATTGGTAGTGATCTGGTATTCAATCGCGGTATATTGGCGCTCGATTGGTTTTGTAGTGGAGTAGCCTTTTAAAGCAGAGACCGGATCCGGCAAGGATCCACACCATTGGGGGAGTAAATGAAACACAATCAGGAAGCAGTCAAACCGCGTAACCTCACCGTGCTGACGCCGATCGCCGCTGCGACCGCGGTACTGGTACTGGGCCTGGCGGCGCCGGCCCATGCGCAGCAGCAGGACGCCAAGGAAGAAAACGTGGTGGTCGTTACTGGTATTCGTGGTTCGCTGCAGCAGTCGCTGTCGGTGAAGCGCAATGCCGCCGCCAACGTGGAGGTAATTACCGCCGAAGACGTGGGCAAGATGCCGGATAAGAACGTGGCCGACTCGCTGCAACGCCTGCCGGGCGTGAACATTTCCACTTCGGCTGCCGGCTCGGGCGGCTTCGACGAGAACGACCGCGTCAGCCTGCGCGGCACCGCGCCTTCGCTGACCCAGACCACCATCAATGGCCACAGCATTTCGTCGGGCGACTGGTTCGTGCTGGACCAGGTGGGCGGCGCTGTGGGCCGTACCGCTTCCTACTCCCTGCTGCCGTCCGAGATCGTGGGCCAGGTGGTGGTGCGCAAATCGCCGACCGCCGATCTGGTCGAAGGCGGCGCTGCCGGCACCGTGGACGTGATCACCCGCAAGCCGCTCGACTTCAAGGAGCCGCTGGTGCTGGAAGGTACCGTGCAGGCCGTGCACTCCACGCTGGCCGGCAAGACCGATCCGCAAATCTCCCTGCTGGCCAACTGGAAGAACGAGACCGGCACCCTGGGTGCCCTGGTGCAGTTGTTCTCCGAAAAGCGCAGCCTGCGCCGCGACGGCCAGGAGCTTCTGCAATGGAGCCAGATTTCCCCGACCAGCGACCTGGCCAAGGCCAAGCCAGACCTGGCGAACGTCTGGTACCCGCGCCTGATCGGCTCCTCCCTGTTCGAGCAGGAGCGTGAACGCAAAGGCGGCATGCTCAGCTTCCAGGTCAAGCCTAGCCGCGACTTCTCGCTGGAGGCTACTTATTTCAACTCCAAGCTCGAAGCGTCGAACTACAACCGCAATTACATGTCCGACATGAATGCCAACGGCACCATCGGCGGCAATGTCATTCCTGAGTCCTACACTGTACGCAACGGCACCCTGACTTCCGTAGTGTTCCCGAACAAGGGCACCGCTGCCGCTCCGCTGCGCTACGGTATCGTCGACGACATCGTGCGTGAGGGGGCCTTTGCCAAGACCCAGTTTGGCGACATCGCTGCCAAGTGGCGTCCGAATAACGACTGGACCATCAGCGGCTCGATCGGCAAGACCAAGGGTACCGGCGAGACGCCATCCCAAGGCGTGTACGAAGGTGACGTGAACAATTCGGGTGTGAGCTACCAGTTGAACGGGCTGGGTTCGCCAGCGACCGTGAAGTTCCCGAGCATCGACACGTCCAAGTTCACTGGCACCATCCTGGATTGGGTGTTTGGATACAGCCCTGCTACCACCAAGGACGAAGAAACCTATGGCCAGATGGATGCAGCGTTCAAGCTGGAGGCCGGCCCACTGCGTGAAATCAAGTTCGGCGTGCGCGGCACCAACCATAAGCGCAGCAACTTCGCTATTTCGCAAGGCCCGAACTGGGCCAACACCGAACCTGGCACCGCCAACACCAACCCGGCATGGAACGGCAACACTTACCCGAGCGACTTCGGTAAGGACCTGGGCGGCGACTTCCCGCGCAATGTGTGGGAACTGGATCGCTCCGTTTTGCAAGAGTGGGGCAACCTTCACTCCAATCGCAGCCCGGAACGCATCTACTATCCGGACATGTTCAACCTGACTGAAAAGACCAAGGCGGTCTACGCCATGGGTGAATTCGAAGGAGACATGTGGAGCGGCAATGCCGGGGTGCGTGTGGTGCGTACCGAAGGCGTATCGAACGGATACCAGATCCTGCCAAACCAGCTGCCAGGCGGTAACCTGCCGGCCTTCCCATGGGGCGGCTTCGTGCAGCAGACCCGGATCGAGAACAACGGCACCGAAATCCTGCCAAGCGCCAACCTGCGTGTTGACGTGAGTAAGGACGTGGTGGCGCGCTTCGGCATCTCGCGCACCATGACCCGTCCTGACTTCGGCGCCTTGGGCGGCACCGTGTCCCTGACCGACGAGACCCACACCGGCAACGGCGGCAATGCGGCACTGAAGCCAACCAAGTCGAACAACCTGGATGCGACCCTGCAGTGGTACTTCGCGCCGCGCGCCCTGGCATCGGTCGGCGTGTTTTATATGGGCCTGAAGGACTATGTAGGCTACGGCAGCAGCACCGGCACTTTTATCGACAGCCGCGCATCGCAGCAGACCGGCCAGCCGGTCTTCGCACAATACGTCATCACATCGCCTGTCAACGTCGACGCGAGCGTGAAGGGTATCGAGATGAACCTGCAGATGCCGCTCGGTTCGGGCTTCGGTTGGGATGCCAACGTGACGCTGGCGGACTCCAAGCAGAAGTTCGGTTCCTGCCCGGCGACCCAGACCTCTACTTCCTCTGATCCATGCGACATGCTGGGCGCGTCGAAGACCACTGCCAACATCGGCGCGTTCTATGAGAACGACAAGTTCAACGTGCGCGTGAGCTACGCATGGCGTTCGTCCTTCCTGGCAGCCCAGGACCGCGGCACCCCGCTGTACATGGATTCGATCGGTCAACTGTCGGCGTCGTTCAACTACCAGATCACGAAGAACCTGATCTTCACGCTCAGTGGCCAGAACCTGAACGATCCGATCCTGAAGAACTACGTCTACAATAAGGATCAGCCGGCACGCTTCTACGCCAACGGTGTGCAGTACTACGCAGGTTTGCGCTTCAAGTATTGATCTCTGGGCGCAAGACCGGAACCCCGCCACGGCGGGGTTTTTTCATGAGGGGGATGACGATGGATGCAGTACGCTTCCAGCAAGAGATGGTGGCCCGGCAGCGGCCAGCGGTGTTGCGTGGACTGGTGCGTGACTGGCCTGCCTTGCGGGCTTCACAGCAGGGACCGGAGGCGCTGTGCAGCTACCTGATGCAGTTCGACAGCGGGGCCGCCTGCGATGCGGTATTGATGCCGCCTGAAGCGCATGGCCGGCTGTTTTACTCGCCTGATATGCGTGGCTTTAATTTCGTGCGCAGCAAGCGAACGGTGTCGCAAGTGATCGAGCAGGTGGCGCGCTATTCGCAGTTTGAAAACGCGCCGGCGGTGGCGATGCAGAGTGCCCTGCTTGACGAATGCCTGCCGGGATTCGCGGCGGCAAATCAGCAGCCTTTGCTCGATGTGGCGGCCAGGCCGCGCCTCTGGCTGGGCAACGAAGTGGTGACGCCAGCACATTTTGATGAGTCCCATAACCTTGCTTGCGTAGTCAGCGGAAGACGGCGGTTCACCCTGTTTCCACCCGCGCAGGCAGCGAATCTCTATATCGGGCCGCTGGATTTTGCGCCGACGCCGACGCCCATCAGCCTGGTGGATTTTGGTGCGCCGGACTTCGTGCGCTTTCCGCACTTCCGCACCGCGCTCGAGCATGCATTCGTTGTCGACCTGGAGCCAGGCGATGCGCTCTATCTCCCCTCGTTCTGGTGGCACCACGTTGAATCAATCGGGGTGCTCAATGTGATGGTCAATTACTGGTGGAGCGCGCCGGCCGCTGCGGGGCTGGATAAAGCCTCGGTGCTGGCGCTGGCCACCGGGGGAAGTAACACATGAAACAACTTATCCCGACAGCGCTCCTGGTGGCTGTGGCCTGCGTTTCCGGAGCAGCTTTCGCGGCGCATCCAGGGCCGCGTGTGGCGTCCGGTCCATACCAGTTCTTCGGCATGGCGCCGGCCGGTACGGTGCCGCGCGCAAGTGCGACTGCGCCCGATGGCGGCGCGCTCGCTCCCGGTACTGTCCTGAGCTGGGCTTTCGCCAACGGCGAATGCGGAGAAGAGCTTTGGCCCGGCAGCGTTCCCGGGCAGGCTGTAGCGGACGCCAACGTCGCTGGTGCGTCAGCCGATTACATCATTTCAACGGGCGGGCAGGGTGGAGTGTTTACCTGTTCCAGCGATGCCGGTATGGAGCGCTTTGTGACGCGCTATATGTCGCAGCGCCTGGTGGGATTCGACTTCGACATCGAAGCCGAACAAAGCGCCGAGCAGATTGAATCGCTGGTCAAACGTGTGCGTTATGTGCAGCGCAAGTATCCTAAACTGCGCTACAGCTTCACCGTGGCGACGCACGCGGCTTCGGATGGCAGCAACCATAGCCTGAACAAGACCGGCGAGACGGTGCTCTCCATGTTGCGCCGCCATGGCGTGCGCGACTACGTCCTGAACTTGATGGTGATGGATTATGGCCCTGCTGCCACCAAGGTTTGCGTAGTGCGCGAGGGGCGTTGCGACATGGGCGCTTCCGCGCTCCAGGCGGCGCGCAATGTGGAGCGTAAGTACAAGGTTCCGATGGCGCAGATTGCGCTCACTCCTATGATCGGCGTGAACGACGTAGTTGAAAATGTCTTTACGCTGGATGATGCCCGGTTCACGGCAGACTCGGTTCGCCGTTTCGGCATGGCGGGCCTGCATTTCTGGTCGCTGGACCGCGACAAGCCATGCAAGCAGGCAGTGGCAGGCGCTGATGGGAATTGCAGCACAATGAAGAATGTGTCCGCAGCGGCCTACCACCGGGCGATGGCGGCCTCGCGATGAGGGCAGTTGCGGCCCGCTATCAGTCGCTTGACGTCCTGCGCGGCCTGACGGTTGCGCTCATGATTATCGTGAATACGCCGGGCAGCTGGAGTCACGTCTACGCGCCGCTCCTGCACGCGCCCTGGCACGGTTTCACGCCGACAGATTGGGTCTTCCCAAGCTTCCTGTTTGTGGTGGGCAATGCCTTGGCGTTCACGCTGCCGCGCTATGAGGACATGGGCGGCAGCGCGGTGCTGGCGAAGATCGCCAGACGCGCACTGACCATCATAGCCCTCGGCCTGCTGTTATGCCTTTTGCCGAAACTGGGCGGGACATTGAGCGAGATGCGCTTGCCCGGTGTGCTGCAGCGCATTGGCCTCTGCTTTGGCATGGCCGCGCTGGTGCTGCATTACCTGGGCGCGCGCGGCGCAATGGTGTTCAGTGCCGTCGCGCTGCTCGGACATTGGCTGGTCTTGGCACTGTTCGGCGATTATAGCCTGCAAGGCAATGCCGGGCGGACCATCGACCTGTGGGTGTTCGGCGCCAGCCACCTGTACAAAGGGGAGGGCATTCCCTTCGATCCCGAAGGCTTGCTTGGTACATTGCCTGCCACGGTGAATGTCATAGCCGGCTACTTCGCGGGCCGCTACTTGCGGGAGAATGGTGCGACCGCACGCGCGCTGGGGCTACTGGCCGCTGCCGGTGTCGCGCTGTCTGTGCTGGCGCTGTGCTGGGCACCTTTGCTGCCGATCAATAAGAAACTGTGGACTGGCAGCTACGTGCTGCTCTCGACCGGTATCGCGCTGCTCGTGCTCGCTGCGCTGGCATGGACTATCGAAGTACGCGGCGCGCGGCGCTGGACCTATTTCTTCGAGGTCTTCGGCAAGAACACACTGTTCATCTACATGCTGTCGCAAGTGGCGGTGATTGCACTGGACAAGACCGGCACATACACCCTGCTGGCGTCGGCCCTGGAGCCGGTTGGCAGCCCCGAAGCCGCGTCGCTGGCGTTTGCGTTGCTGTTCATGCTTGCCTGTTGGCTGGCCGGTTACTGGTTGGACAAGCGAAGAATCTACATCAAAGTGTAGGGTCCAGGAATTCGATACGATTGTTCTCGTAATCCCATTTGTCGTACGGCCCGGAGATGCGAACGCTTTCCGGATCAATGGAGTTTTGCTGCGCGCGTTCAAATCGCCTTGCCAGCGTTGCATCGCTTGGCGGGGCGTCGGTTGGCACGAACAAGTCGACCCCATATGGCGTCTTTCCATCGACGCTAGTCATGGCGATGGCTATCTCGCGGGATGTGGGGCTGAAGAACATGCGTATGACTGCAGTGTTCTTGTCTTGAAGGTAAACGCCATCATCGCGCCATTTCGCAAAGAAGTGATTGTCACACGGAGTCTTCGGTGCGTGCTTCCATTCACAGGCAAGTACGATTACCACGTGGCGGACGTCCAGCCTCTTGATCGAGATGCGCGCCTTGCTATACCCCCATTTGCCGGTTGAATCCCGAAGGATGTAGTTTCCTTCCATCGCCTGCAATGGCGATTGCCATGAGCCCTCGCTCGCGAAATGCTGGGAGGCTTTGTTCCACAGGTTGCCCAGGTGATTCAGGAAAGCCGCATTCATCGGCAGCAATAAGGCAGCGTCTGGCTTTCGCATTCCGCCACGTAGCGGCCTGCCGGGAGTATAAACCAGCGTCTGTCCCCGCATCGCATACTTGTCTTCACCTTGGCGCATGATGGCTTTGACTTCCGTCGGCTCCGAACCTGTTCCGCAGGACAGGCTATATGCGACAGTGATCTCGGCCTTGCCATCGTTGTTCAGGTCCGTGGCCGGGGCAGCAATAGGGAAGAACGTTGGCTTTGCGGCGGAACCAATTGGACACTCCGCACCATCGCGAATGACCCATTCACGCGCTCCGTTCTTGTCGAACGAAATGGCCGCAAGGTTGAAGGATTTTCCGGTGCCGCTTTTGGCCGCGACTATCTGTTCGGACAACATGAGCGTGTGGTCGCCATGAGCGTCGTCGTAGCGAACGAGCGAGATGACTTGTTCCCCAGGCGCCAGGCCAGCTTTGAGTATGGCCGGGACCTCAGTTGAAGGAAAAGGCGTGCTCGCCTCGCATAGATTGCAGCAGGCGAGCAGTAGAAGGATCCAGCGACTATTCATCAAATTCGAGTGTGGTCAAGTCGTGGGAAAGCGTGGCCGAAAGTCCGCAATAGAACACATTCAGCCTGCCGCCATCGTCAACCGCATAGACTGAGAAGTCAGCTGCGCCGCCCTTCAATTCATCGGGGGAGCGCTGCCACGGGCAACTCCTGAGATTCATCTTACCTATCTGCCGTGGCAGAGGGGGATTGATGTCGACGGAGTGCAAGTACATTGCGTACTCCCTTTCGCACTGACCAGGGTCGTTCGCACAGGGACGACGGGCCGCCGTGTTCAACAGGAGGATGCCGCGATCGCGGTATGGCTGCAGTTCCTCCGGAAGGATGCGGATATACTCCTCCATGCCGACCAGCTCCGGCGCTTCGTTTTCAGCCAGGTGTTCAAGAACCAGGGTCTTGCCATTGGCAGTCAGCGAAATGGTTCGATTCGTTTTGTCGTACTTGATGCCGGGCGTGGCAGCAAGCGCCAAGTCGATCACGTACTCCTTTTGGCATATTGACGCGGCTTGAAGGAATTCCGGGACAAGGATGATGCCCTTGTCTTCTATCCAAGCCACATAGGATGCGCCTTTCAAGTAGTACTCGCAATTATCAAGGAAGTCCTTCAGAGTGGTCTTGCTGTCACGCAGAAGCGCCGCGCTCATTTCTGCGTTCAGTCCTATGCGCCGCGTGTTGTAATCACGAACCTTCGGTGTTGTTCTTCCTGGAAAGCTCTTTTCGAAGAGCTCTGTCACCGAAACGACTTTTCCGTCCTTAGTCGAGAAGACCAATGGATCTTTCTCGAAATCCGGGGGTAATCCCCCCATTTTTGATGCGCGCCAGAAGTAGGGGTTAGTCGGCGAGAGCGAGCTTCTGTTTTGGTGTTATCCCGCCCAGGCCCATGTTGGGGCGCTCGTGATTGTAAGTCCAGAGCCAGCCGGTGGCAAAGTCCTGGATCTCGTCGAGCGATTCAAACAGGTGCTGCGCAAGCCAGTCGTAGCGTACGGTGCGGTTATAGCGCTCGATGTAAGCGTTCTGCTGCGGCTGTCCAGGCTGGATAAACGCAATCTCAATGCCATGCTTCTTTGCCCATTGCGCCGTAACGCCGCTTATGTACTCCGGGCCGTTATCACAGCGTATCGCTCGAGGCTTGCCACGCCACTCAATGACTTGGTCCAGCGCCCGCACAACGCGTTCCGATGGCAGCGAGAAGTCCACGTCGATAGCCAGTCCTTCTCGGTTGTAATCGTCGATCACGTTGAACAATCTGATACTGCGACCGTCGGCAAGTTGGTCATGCATGAAGTCCATCGACCAGGTCTGGTTGATGGCCGTCGGCACGGACAACGGCACTGGCTTTTCCCTCATGATGCGCTGTCGTGGCTTGATGCGCAGATTCAGCTCCAGCTCGCGATAGATTCGATACACACGCTTGTGGTTCCAGCCGAAGCCCTTCACGTTGCGCAGGAACAGGAAGCACAAACCGAAGCCCCAGTTGCGCTGGTTGTTCGTCAGGCGAACCAGCCAATCGGCTATGACCTCATTCTCGGCATTGAGCTTTGCTTGATAACGGTAGCAAGTCTGGCTGATGCCGAAGGCCACACAGGCGCTCTTGACGGTCATGCGGCCGGCTTCGACGTAGTGTCGTGCCATCTCACGTCGGCGAGATGGCTTCACCACTTTTTTGCCAGCGCCTCCGCAACAATCTCCGCCTTCAGGCGCTCCTCCGCGTACATCTTCTTCAACCGACGATTTTCCTCCTCCAGCTCCTTCATTCGGGCCATCAGGGAGGCGTCCATGCCGCCGAACTTGGAACGCCATTTGTAGAACGTGGCACTGCTCATGCCATGCTCGCGGCACAGCTCAGGAACTGGGGCACCGGCCTCGGCCTGCTTCAGGATGGCGATGATCTGGCTTTCAGTAAAACGGGACGTCTTCATGCGGTAGAACCTTCAATTTCAAAGTTAGAAAATTCTACTTCCTGCGGCGATCATTTGGTGGGGGGATTACCCGGGGATCCCGCGCAAACAGTTTCCCGCGCAAAGACAAAGCTGATGTACTTCCTTGTCAGCATGATCTTCTCGATTTTTGATTCATAGCCCCAGGGATTCCCATGGACGTAGCTATGACATTCGTCCGCGTCTCGCTTGAATTCCTTGACTGCCCGCGCTAACTCCTGGTTGATGGCTTTAATGGCGTCCTTGCCGATTCCCGCGGCTGCATCGAGTTGCACTTTTTGAATCAGGATCTCTTTCGTGACCCGCTTTCCGTCGATTCGCTTGACTGGCGACACCCGATACTTGACCGATGGTGAGACGGTGACGCCGGCTGAAGCGGATGAATGAAGGCAGCCCAGAATGGCCAGGGCAAAAGCAATTTTTGAGAGCATATCGGGTGTGGATGGATAAGCGGAAGGCGCGCGGACAACTAGTTGTTTTTCACGTTGTAGTCGACCATTCCATTTGGCTTTGGCGCCAGGTAGAGGCTGACGATTGCGTTCTCGTCGGAGGAGGAGCTTTTCCAGGAAATGTACTTGATCTTCGCTTCCTTTCCTGACTCGTTCCTCAGCGTGACCTTGCAGGTAGAGCCGGGATCGAGAGCAATGTTCTTGCATCCTGCTGCATCCAGGGTGATAGTTTCGTCTTCTACATACTCACGATCCCAATCGCGCAACCTAAGTGGGAGGTTTCCATTGTTTACCAGTTCCAGTTCAACGGTGCGGCGCTTCCCATGAACAAGATCAGCGACTTCGCCCGAGTTGGATTTTGGCTTTAGCAATTCTGCCCATGGCATATGGAACTTTCCGTAGATCTTTCGCTCAGGGGAGAGAGGGGAGGAGTCGTGGACCCAAGCCTCATACTTGCTATCGAACAGGCGAAGATCGATGGTCATATCGAAGTCGCCGGCGACGAACTTTCTCGGGTTGACGGCGAATGTTACAAGGTACTCGCGCGAGCCTGGACATGTAGGGGGGACCGAGACCGGCTCTGTGCAGGTAGCCAGCGAACACTCCTCTTTGAGCTGAATACTTCTTGGGCGGATGATCAACCTGTACTTGATTTTTGAAGTGATGAAGTCACCTCCATTCCTGTCACTGAAATCGAACGCACCAAGCTGGAGATCCGTAACAAACTTGTCGCCTTGTTCGGTGAGGAAGGTGGCGGTCTCTTTGTGTTTTTCGACGGTGCGGCAAATCTCTTGCTTCGAAAGCCCAGCGGAGACTGTGCTGCCACTTGCGGAAATCAAAAAGAGAACGACGGTGAGGCGCTGTGCCAGAGGCGATCTTTTCATGTCAGTTGGAAGGAGGATCCAGCGGCAGGTACATCAGTATTCTTTTAGAGGATCTGCAGACAAAGCCATCAAGCGGCCGGCCGGACTGCGTAACCGTAGTGGAGTATTTGCGGCAATCGGCCTGGCTGGAAAGGTTTGCTCTCGAGGTTTTGTTCTTTTGCAGGAGCTCGCGGAATTCCCGGGAGAGCCAGGGGCGCGCCGCTTCGGGAACAATGAAAATGTCTCCGGTTGGTTCTTTGAGGGGGCTGAACCAGTCTTCGTCCTGGTCTAGTTCCGCAACTAAAGTATGGAAGTCGGTTGGGCCGGGGATGGTCCAGCCAGTCGTCTCGGGGGTACCAAAGATATCCCAGCGGGCTGATTTAACTGCGGGCGGAATATTGATAATTGCGCGCAGCGCAGCTATGTCTTCCGACTTCGGTTTGGGGGCTTCGAAAGAGCAACCGCCAAACATCACGATGGTAGCGGCAACCAGAATTCGGATTAGGGTTTTCAATTCTGGATCTCGATGTGGTAGTTTTCGTACTTCGACCGGAGTGCAAGCGATGCATGGCTGGTTTGCTTCACAGTCGAATTCGCGTTCATTGAGAGGCGTTCTTTGGGAAAGCACGGACGGGTAAGTAACGCGAAAATCCCCTGGTCTTCATTGGCCCGTTTGCGAGAATTCAAATTGGCGAAAGTCCCTGGATAGTATGCCTGTCGGAGAGCCTTCGATCTCCGGGTAATTGCTGAACCTGACCGCCAGCCTGCCATCGAGGACCAAATATGGGGAGAAGGCTGTCTCGTTCCCCGAGCGGTCGGGAACAATCGAACGAGAGCAGCTCTCAACTTGTACCTTGCCGAGAACTTTGACTTTTGCACCGCTAATGCTCAGGGCATTCACAAACACCTCACCCCCTGACCCGCACTGGCCCATGCCATCGCCGCCGCTGCTGCGAACGACGGAATTGAACAGGACCACGTCGCGTGACAGGTAGGGCTGCAATGGCAAGGGCAGGAAGCGGATGTACTTTTCCATTCCGATCAACTCGGGGCCATAGTTCATATCGATTCGTTCGACTGCTTGTGTGCGTCCGTTGATGGAGATACTGACCGTGCGCGCTTTCGGCAGGTAGCCAATCTGTAGTACCTTTCCGGGCAGGCATAGTGAGGCTCCCGGACGAAGTGTGCTGGCGCCTGGCGGGCATCCGAAGTTCTCGTCACCGCTATCTCTCAGGTGTCCAACTCTCGGCATGCCTTCCCGAACAGCCCGATCTTGTGCTTTCTCATCAGTGGACGGTGCGGCAACAGCCAGGGTGACCGGCAAGATTGCCGCCATCAGAACCATCAGCGTTGATGTCAGCGCAAATAAACTTGGCAACGCGGGGAAGCTAGCTTGGTAACGCGTCATCCATCGTTCCGCTCGATATAGACTTGCTGCCAGACTTTATCCATATGGCGCTTGAAAACGGCTTTATCGCTTTCCTGCAGCGCTTTATCTGGTTTGTTCGTGCCGCCCATCGGATCCTGGCCCTTGAACTTGATCAGCGACTCGCCGCGGATGGCGTACTTCTGTTTGCCTTGGCGCAGGATCACCTTGACGACCGATGGATCGATGCCGCCGCCGCAGAAGGTCTTGTAAGCGACAGTGACTTCTGCCTTGCCGTCCTTGTCCAGGTCAGTGACGGTGGTTGCGTCGGCGAAGAACGAGGCCGCACTGTCGAGCCCGGGGCAATCAACGCCATCCTTGATGGTCCATGAAGGCGACCACTTGCCGGCCGCCTGGTCGAAGTAGGTTGCCACCAGTTCGATATGCTCGACGCGTCCGTTCTGCGAAGCAGTTGATTTTTCGGTCAGCAGAAGAATGTGTTCGCCGAGCGAGTCTTGAACCTTCTTGCCCAACACGACCTTGCCTTTGGTTTCAACCTGGAGCCGGGCAATCTCAGAGGCAGGGATGGTGGCGGAAGTCAGGTCGCTGGCCTGGCCGCTATGACAGGCCAGCACAAGCAGGGAGCAAGCGGAATAGGTGAGGGTGATGGCAAATCTGTTCATAGTCATGCTTATCGGGTCGCGTCGCCTTCTTTCTTGTGCAGCGAAATGCCAAAGGCCTTATTCAACTCAGCGCAGGTATGATTGGCCAAGCTCTTGCCGTCCTTGATTTCCTTCTTCGCGAATTCAGAGTATGCGAGCGGAACAAAGAAACGCAAACTTTTCTTGAACGGCGTGAAGTTGATCTGGTCGGACTGGTTGCCGCCAAGACAGGCATAACTGTCACCGTCCTTGGCGTAGACAAAGGAGACGTGGTGTGTACCCTGAAGCATGATCGCACCGTACACGGGTTCCTTGATCTCGACGAAAGTCGCATCCAGCGCCACGGCTCGGGCGCGGAACGAATTCTTCCATTTGGAGTATGCCGGCTGGGCGTTGATGAGGCAATACGAGACGAAGGAGGCACACCAGGCGTTGTCCTTGCCCTCCAGGGAGGTCAGGAAACCGCCCCCCGTCAGCTTGTGGTAATTGCTGGTCTTGGTAATGGTGCTTTCGGTCTTGCCAGCCCATTTCTTCGCTTCTGCAATTGCGACTGCCATCCACGGTGCGCGCTTTTGGTCGACCGGTATCAGGGCCAGCGGCGAGCCACTGCCTTCCTTGCTGCGTGCTGGCTCGGCAGGTTTGGCTGCGGGTTGCTGCGGCTGTTGCTGTTTCTTTGCTGGCGGCGCAGCCTTCTTGGGCGCCTGGGCCAGGGGCGTCGGCTTGGTGGCTCCTCCAGCCTTCGCCTGCTTTGCGGCCGCTTTTCCATGAATGGAGAGCTTATCGCCGGGGAAGATACGAGCGATATTCTTAATGTGCGGATTGTCGCGCTGGATTTCAGCGACAGTCGTTTCGAAGTCTTTGGCAATCCGGCCAGCGGTGTCACCGGGCTGGACTACATACAGCGTTGGCGTGCGTGCGGCTGGAGCGGCAGGGACCTTGGTTTCTGCCTTCTTCTTTACTTCCGTCGTGGCCGAAAAGATGTCCAGCGAATGGATCAACGCAAGGGTCTTCGACTCCTGCTCCATGATGAATTCATGGGCTTTTTTCCACTGGCCGTCAAGCGCGGTAAGGAAGACCTTGACCTGTTCGCCTGGAGTCAGGTGGACAATGGTGGGCACGCGGCCGCTCTTGTCCGTTTTGGTCTCATGGGTCTTGCCTGCGATTTCGACTTTGACTGGCAGGTCGGCCTTCGGCTTTGCGCCATCGGTGATCACGATATTGGTGGCCGGGACCAGCTTCTCCTTGCGCGTCTCCTTCTTGCCATGGAAGCCTTCGTGCTTCTCCATCGCGTCCATCATGCTTTCGAGCTGCGCGTCCGTCATGCTGGAGAGCTTGGTGGTCGTCGGCAGGCCGGTGTGCTTGGAGATGACAGCCGCGTACTTTTCCGGATCGTTGCTGTCGGTCTTGGGGGCATAGCCGTAAATGAGCTTGCCCTTGCCGTCATCGATACCGGTCAGCATGGTATAGATCGTGCGATCGTTATAACGGCTGCGCAGCAAAGCCTTCTTCTGCTTCCGGCCCTCTTCATAACTGGAAAAGATCAGAAACGACTTGTTGGTTTTGGTATCGCCGATGCCGATTGCGCCATAGATCAGCACTCCTTTTTTGCCGGGACGCAGGTTGCCTGGGTTGTTGAAGCGCCAGGCGACGGTGCCGCCACTGCGAAGCAGATGACTGCCATCGCCAGCGACATAATCCACGGTCAGGGTGTCGGCGTCGTACTTCGCGCTCAGGTACTCTTTCGTCATGATGGTGTTCTCAACGCGTTGGCTTCAGGAGCGCTTCCTTGGCGAGAATCTCCTCGACGCCATTTTTGACCTTGCCGTACGGGCGGGTAAACACCGGCTGCAGCGAATAAGCAGGTAGCTCCGGATTACTGCCATCGGTTTCGACGAACTTGTACCAGGTGGCGCTGGCAGTGCCTGCTTCGCTATACCCTTTGTCGGAGTTCCTGCTGGCGATGACGAAGAAGGTGCCTTCCTTGCGCGAGACGACGGTGGCGTCGGCCAGGAGTACATCGCCTCCGCTTGCACTTTCCCAGCTAAATTCCATGCCGCCGTTCTTTGGCATCAGCGGAACCTGGTTCCAGTCCTGGTCGCCGTTGGCCTTGAAATAGAAGCTGTAGCTGCGGTGGAAGGACGTGACGTCCTGGAAGCTGCCGACGACCAGGATCAGCTTGCCGGAACCGGTGGGCCACTCGTGCAGGCCTTGGCTCATTGGTACAACGTCTTTGGCGGCATATGCCGACATCGTCATGCTAAAGGCTAACAGGACGCCCAGGCAAAGGCGTTTGATCATTCATCATCTCCAATAGGGGTGCCCATCAGATGGGCGATCATGTCGGAGTCCAGGAACTGGACGTCATCGTCATGCGGCTGCGAGGAAAAGCTCACCAGCAGCGCGGGATTGTTGTGCATTTCCACGTAATGGTCGAAAGGCGTTGGCGGCACATCGGCCGCGGCGACATTCGGCTGCTCGCGCCAGGCATCGTCGCCGATCAGTAATTGCAGGTCTTCCTTCTTCGGGAAATCCTTGCGTGGTAAGCGGCCGTCCTTTGGCACTGTTCCTTCAGCAAGCACCTTGCCCTTGCTGTCCACCAGTTTGTAGGGCTGGTCGGTAATCCCCATCAAGTCACCCAGCTTGTCGCTGCCGGCAAAGGCAAAGCGCAAGCTGTGCGGGCCAGCGTCGGACTTGAATGCCTCCGGCATGGTGACCAGCCCGTTTGGCAAGGGGGGCAGCTCGGCCGCTGCGGACCCTGCGCCCTGGAAGTCATGCTTGGCTGCCTTGACGGTGAAATTTCCCGGGCAGGCGAAAGTGATGTTGCCGCCCTCGAGAACGATGGAGGACTGGCCGGCGTGCAGCACGATCTTCTTGTTGGCCTTGATCTCGATACCGTCGTTGACCGACAGGACCACGACTTCCTTGTCCGCCAGGATTTCCAATTCGCCGGTGTTGGCTTGCAGCGAGACGTCGCCATTGCCGGCGATGGCCTTGATACCACCTTCACGCGTGAACAGGGTGGCGGCGTTGCCGGCCACGCTGGAGTAGGTCTGGCCGGCTGTCAGGTGCAGGTCGGAACCGCTGGTCCAGTGCAGTTGCTCGCCGGCGAACAGCAGGGTGGAGGCGGGCGTGGCGAGGTTGATGCTGTCCACGCTGTCGATCACGGTAACGGCGCTGCCGAAGCGTTCCACCGGCTTGGCCGAATCGAGGTCGCGAGCGCCGTCCTGCGCACGCTGGGCGGTGTGGCCGTTGACCGCACCGGCGTATTTGCCGTCCTGTTTCGGGTCAAGCTGCTTGAGCATGTCCTGCTGCGCCTTGATGGCGTCGGCGCTGTACAAAGCGTGCTGCTGCGCGGCGGGCTTGGCCAGGCTGTCGGCCAGCTTCTGACTGGCGCGCAGGCGTTCCACCGCATCGTCCGCTTCGAGCTGGGTCGAACTGATGCCGCTGCCCTGCGCGCCGCGGCGGCTGGTGGTCAGCAGCAGGCCTTCGCCGGAGCGCAGTACGGCCCAGGCGTCGGTGCGCAGCTCGAAGCCGGTGCCGCGGTGCGCACCGCGCGTGGCCGAATCGGGCGCCTGGTGCACGATGTGGCCCAGGTTCAACTGGCTGGCCGCCGTGCTGCTGGCAAGGCGCATGCGCAATTGCTGGCTGGTGTCGTCCAGCACCCATTGGTTGTAGCCATCGCCGTCGAGGGCGTGGCTGTGGATGCCGGAGATGACGCCGGCGTGATTGGCACTGGAGTCGATGCCGGCCGAGAAAGGCGGCCGGTCGCTGCCGGTGTAGAGCTGGGCCACCACGACAGGGCGGTCGATATCGCCTTCAATGAAGTCGACCAGCACTTCAGTGCCGATGCGTGGCGTGAACTGGCTGCCGAAATTCGGGCCGGCCAGCGCTTCAGAGACGCGCACCCAGGTGCCGGAGCTGTCGTCGCCTGGCGCATTGCCTTTGGCGTCCGTATTGTGATTGGCGCCACCCGGATTGGCGCCAGGGCCGCGCTGCCATGGGAACTGGATACGGATCTGCTGTCCGCGTTGCGTGGTGTTGGCTGCATTGGGCAGGCCGACCACCAGCGCCGTTTGCGCGCCGAGCGCCGCACCCTGCACCCGCAGGGCAGTGGTCGGCGGCACCAGGGGCACGGCGGAACGCACGCAGGCGAAGCGGTTGCGATAGGTGCCGGGAGCAACGCCAGGGCCGGCTTTCAGCGATGGCGTGAAGTTGTTGCGCGCTTCGTGTTCCACCCACAACGTGGTGAACTCGTCGCCGTCGAAGCGTTCATGGCCAGTCAGCGCGAAGTTGCTGCCTGCGGCCAGGCGGCGTGCCGAGCCTTCTCCGGTAAACTGCTTGTTCGCCAGTTCGGCGGCCTGCAGCATCAGCAGGCTATGGCTGTCCGCTTCGCCGCTGGCGGTGTAGCTGCGCTCTTCGCTGCCGTCGTAGATGGACATCGATGGCAGTTCGCCGGCATCGAGGTTGCTGGTCTGTTCGGCTGCTGGCGCCGACACCTGCGCCGGGTCCCAGCTTGCGATGCTGATGGCGTTCGGCGCAATGGCGCGGCGGGCGGAGAACTGATCGATCGAGTCGTCCCGTTCCGTTGCGCGCACGCCGTGGAAGCGCAGGGCTTGCACGGCGGGGCGTTCCGCCTGGCTGTCGAAGACCACGACGCGGTGGCGCGACTGGCCGTCCCGCGTGGCTTCCTCGTTCTGGTCGTGTTCGAAGCGCCAGTTCAGGCCTTCGGATGCCAGAATGCGGCACAGGAACTCGAAATCGCTTTCGCGGTATTGGGTGGTGGTGGGGCGCGGCGCCAGCTCTTGCGTGACGTTGAAGTCGAGCCGCACCTGTGTGTAATCGGCCAGCAGTTCCTGCACGATGTCGCGCACGGACTTGTCCTGGAAGATGTAGTTGTCGCGGCGCAGCCGCAGCAGGGCCAGCGCCGGTTCCAGGCGCAGGCGGTAGCGTGCTACGCCACCGTCGGCGCCAAGCCAAGCGGCTTGCGTGCAGATGCCGTGCCAGGAACGGCGGCTGCCATCCGGCTGCAGCAAGCGCATGGTCAGTTCTTCGCCGATGAATTGCCCGAGATCGAGGCTGGTGGACGTGCTCAGTGCATCGATGTCGAAGCAGAACAGTTCATTCACGCCTTCGCGGCCGACCAGGCGTTCCGCCATCAGGCTTTCCGGCAAGCCGGATTCCTGGGCGCTGGAGAGCGTCAGCAGGCGGCCATGCTGGGCCAGGCCTGTCCCGAACAGCGACCGCATCACGGCAGTGTGATGGTGACGTGGGCCTGGCGCGGCGCCATGCGCACAACGTCGTTATAGGCGCTCACCTGCTTCGCCGTATGGCTGGAAAGCGAGGTGCGCAGGCCGATATATGCCAGCGCTGAAATCAGTGCGAACACGGAGCACAGCACCCACAGCGGCAGGTCGCTGCGCAGTTTGTGCATCACCTGGTCGGGGCGTTCGGCATGCGGCGCGAAGCCGGGACGGCGGCCCTTCATGTGGGCAATTTCATCGCCCAGGCGGCTGGTCAGGTAGCCGAGCTTTTCCGAGCCTTCCAGGATGTAGCGGCCCTGGAAGCCAAGCAGCAGGCACATATGGAACACTTCCAGCGCTTCCACATGCTCGCTGCTGCGGGTGCGCAGCGCATCGAGGCGGTTGAAGAAATTTTCACCTGCCAGTTGGTCGCCGAACATGGTCAGTTGCAGCGGCTTCAGTTCCCATGCGTCGCGGATGGAGAAGTGGGAGCGCAGGATGATTTCGTCGACTGCGGCGCAAAAAGCGTACTTGGCGGCGTCGATATCGTCCGCAGAAGCGTTCTTCTTGCGCGCATTGCGGCCGAAGTCGTCGAGGAAGCGCGCCATGCGTGACTGGAATTCCGTGTGGTCCTGCGGGGCGCTGCCGTTCTTCAGCATGAACAGGGCGTAGAAGCCGTCGTACATCAGGTCCAGCAGGGTGGCGTTGGCGGCCGGTGCGGCGATCGGTTCGGCGATAAGTGAAGGTGGGGCGATGGTGTTCATGTTCTACTCTGGTTCAGGAGTTCACGGCAATCAATTCGAGTCGCAATTCACGCATGCCGGAAGGGGCATAGATTTCAATAGACTGGGCCTGCAGCATGCGTTCGTACAGCGGACCTTTGGAGTCCAGCGTGAAGTAGCAGGTGTCCGGGCGTACCGGCACCGCAGCCGGAACCTGCGGCGCGTGCGTCAGGCGCACGCCCGGCATGGCCGACAGCACCAGCTTTTCGACATCGTCCGGCGCGCCGACCTTGAAGCGCAGCGGCACCACTTCCACCAGCTCCACGGCCGGCATTTCGGCGCCGACGGCGAGGTAGAAGGTGGTGTCATCGCTGATCTTGCCGGAATCGAGCATGCCGCGGTGGTGTGCCGGTTTCGGCTGCGACAGGGCGATGGCGAAGTAGCGCGAGGAAATCACGGTGTCGAGCAATTCGCGCACGATCATGTAAAGCTGCGAAAACGCCGGACCCGGATCGTCGTGGCGGTACGGCGGCAGGTCCGACAGCGACCAGCTGCGCGAATACGTCATCAGCGCGCCTGCCAGCGACAGGAGCTGTTCGTACAGGCGTTCCGGGTGCAGCTCCGGGTTATGGTAGTAGTGCGACAGCGATGCGAACGCAGTGCTGGCGGTGTGCAGCAGCCAGAACGTGGACATGTCGCCGCTGCGGAACTCGATGACGTTGCGGCTTGGTTCGCGGTGATGCCCGTACAGCGCATTGACCTTGGCCTGCAGCGCATCGAGCAGGCGGCGCAGTTGCAGGAACAGGGGCTGCGCGGTGCGGATGGTCAGGCTTGGCGGCACGAAGCCGGGATCGAGTTCAAAACCGCCGGTGGAGAGCCGGCGCAGGCGCAGCAGCGGCAGGCACACATAACCTTCGCGCGGTTCTGCGTCCGACACCAGGCGCAGCGATTTTTTCAGGAAGGCCAGCTCGGCCTGCGCTGCTTGGGTGTACAGGTCCGGCGTTTCGGCATTGGCCTGCGAAAAGCGGGCGCCGTTCGATGGCTGGCCAGCCTGCGCGAAGTTGCCGCCGAAATGCTTGAACACGGGCAGGGCGGCATACCAGGTCACGCTGTGCTGCGATTGTGCGAGCTGGCCCAGGTCGATCGCTTCCGGCAGGTTGTCATGGCCCGGCGCCTCGATCAATTCACCATCGGGCAACACCAGCGACAGGTCGAGCAGGCGCAGCGTGTTGTGCGCCAGGGCTTCCATGTCGATCGTCAGGCGGTCGACGCCCCACGCATACGGGTGTACGGCTTTTACGCTGCGATGCAAACGGTGCTCGTGATAGCGGTCCTGTTGCTGGAAATGCTGGGGGCGCAGAAATAAGCCTTCCCCCCATAACACCTTGCTGGCCATCAATGATCCTTCTGATAATTGTTTTCTGGTAAGTGCCAGAACAATAACACTTCCTGGGAAACCCTGTACACCAAGGCTCAATCGTGCGCGGGGGTGTGAATATTGGTGAGATTCAATTGTGCGTAGGTAATATTTTTTTTCTGCTAACGTTCGTCCGACGCAACTATTGTAAAAAAGCTATTTGTCCGTTCGATGAGGTTAGTTATGAAGAAAATCACTGTTATCTCCCGTGTTTTGTGCATCGCAGCAATCGCTGCTTCCCTGTCTGCTTGCCAGACCATGGATACCAAAGTCGCCGCTCCGGTAAAACCGAAGCTGGAAGACATGCTGGCCAGGGCTACCGAAGCCAAGGTGGCCGGTAAACAAGAGCAGGCCATCACCCTGTGGAAGGAAACCGCCAACGCCTACCCGGCCGATAAATCGCCTTGGGTCAACATCGCCCAGTCCCGCTATGACGCAGGGCAATATGGCGAAGCGATTGTGAGCGCCCAGGAGATCCTGGTGCGCGATCCGTCCGACCAGCTGGCCAATAGCATTATTGCGATTTCCGGCCTGCGCCTGTCCACCCGTGCATTGGGCGACCTGAGCCGCCAGAACAACCTGTCCGGTTCCATCCGCACCGAATCGCAGGACCTGGCCAAGCTGCTGCGCGAGAGCCTGGGCGAAACCGTGCTGGTGCCGACTGCCGAGAAGAAGCCGGCGAGCCGCAGCAATGCCGCCAACGCCGCTGCCAACGCCGTTCGCAACCGGGTCCAGTCGGCAAAACCGCCTGCTACGACCAATACCAGCGCCGACCCATTCGGCGCACTGAAATAACCACCAAGTCCAAAGAAGGAGAAGCCATGTCCAAAAGCGAAAGCGTCCAGAAGCGCCTGCAGAAAATCCGTCCGCCACGGGTCCAGATGACCTATGACGTGGAAATCGGCGACGCAATCGAAAACAAGGAACTGCCCTTTGTGATGGGGGTTGTCGGCGATTTCGGCGGCAATTCCGAGGTGGAGAAAAAACGCCTGAAGGATCGCAGCTTCGTCAACATTGACCGCGACAACTTCGACGAAGTGATGAAGGGCGTGGAACCGCGCGCCGCCTTCCGCGTGCCCAATGAGCTGGGCGGCGAAGGCCAGTTCGGCGTCGACCTGAAATTCAAGGCCATTTCCGACTTCCGTCCGGAGGCGGTGGTGGAGCAGGTGGAGCCGCTGCGCCAGCTGCTGGAAGCGCGTAACAAGCTGGCTGACCTGCGCAACAAGCTGGCCGGCAACGACAAGCTGGAAGACCTGCTGAACGACGTGCTGCGCAGCACGGAGAAGCTGGCCGAACTGGGCCAGAAGCCTGAACAAGGAGAATAAGATGTCGGCACAACTGAACGCCGCCGGTGCATTGGCCACCGCAGAAGTAAACTTGCTCGACCAGATCGTCGAGCAGAGCAAGGTCGCCAAATCGACCAGCGAGCACGCCCGTGCGAAAGACATCATTTCCGAACTGGCGCAGCAAGTGATGGCCGGCACCGTGGTGGTGTCGGACAACCTGGCCGCCACCATCGACGCCCGCGTGGCGGAGCTGGACCGCCTGATTTCCTCGCAGCTGTCGGTCATCATGCATGCGCCGGAATTCCAGAAGCTGGAAAGCAGCTGGACCGGCCTGCATTACCTGGTGAAGAACACCGCCACCAGCACCGGCCTGAAAATCAAGATGCTGAACGCGACCAAGAAGGAACTGGTCAAGGACTTCCAGGGCGCGCTCGAATTCGACCAGAGCTCCATGTTCAAGAAGGTCTACGAAGAAGAATTCGGCACCTTCGGTGGCGCTCCCTTCGGCGCCTTGCTGGGCGATTTCGAGATCACCCGCCAGCCGGAAGACATGTACTTCATCGAGCAGATGTCGCACGTGGCCGCTGCCGCCCACGCGCCTTTCATCAGCTCTGCTTCGCCTGAGCTGTTCGGCCTGGAAACCTACGCCGACCTTGGCAAGCCGCGCGACCTGTCGAAAGTCTTCGACACCGTGGAATACGCCAAGTGGAAGTCGTTCCGCGATTCCGAAGATTCGCGCTACGTCGGCCTGACCCTGCCGCGCTTCCTGGGCCGCCTGCCGTTCAATCCGGCCGACGGCGCCACGGTTGAAGGCTTCAACTACGTGGAAGACGTGGACGGCACCGACCATGAGAAGTACCTGTGGTGTAACGCCGCCTACGCCTTCGGCGTGCGCCTGACCCGTGCGTTCGAGGACTTCGGCTGGTGCGCCGCGATCCGCGGCGTGGAAGGCGGCGGCCTGGTGGAAGACCTGCCGACCCACACCTTCAAGACCGACGAAGGCGAAGTGGCGCTGAAATGCCCGACCGAAATCGCCATTACCGACCGCCGCGAGAAAGAGCTGAGCGACCTTGGCTTCATTTCGCTGGTGCATTGCAAGAATACCGACTACGCAGCCTTCTTCGGCGCGCAGTCCGCGCAGAAGGCGCGCAAGTACAACACCGACGCTGCCAACGCCAACGCCGTGCTGTCGGCCCAGCTCCAGTACATCTTTGCCGTATCGCGCATCGCCCACTACATGAAGGCCATGATGCGTGACAAGATCGGCAGCTTCGCTGCTGCTTCGAACGTCGAGGATTACCTGAACCGCTGGCTGACCCAGTACGTGCTGTTGGACGATAACGCCAGCCAGGAGCAAAAAGCGCAGTTCCCGCTGCGTGAAGCTAACGTGCAAGTGTCCGAAGTGCCTGGCCGTCCAGGCGTGTATCGCGCTGTGTCCTTCCTGCGTCCCCACTTCCAGCTCGACGAGCTGTCCGTTTCACTCCGTTTGGTCGCGGAGCTGCCGCAATCGACCAAGTCGTAATTTTTATTTTTCAACACAGAAAGGAATACCATGGCAATCGACGTTTACCTGCAAATCGACGGTATCAAAGGCGAGTCCACCGATACCGCCCACAAGGATTGGATCGAAGTCAAGTCCGTCCAGTGGGAAGTCCTGCAGCCAAAGTCGGCCACCGCATCTACTGGCGGCGGCCACACCGCGGAACGCACCGAGCACCGCGATATCGTAGTTTCCAAGCTGGCCGACCTGGCTTCGCCACTGCTGCTGCAGAATTGCTCCTCGGGCAAAACCCTGCCAAAAGCGAAAATCGAATTCATGCGTGCTGACGGTCAGGGTGACCGCGTCAAGTACTTCGAAATCGAACTGGAAAACGTGCTGATCTCCAGCGTGGCTCCAGAAGTTCGCCAGGGCGACATCCTGGGCGAAGACGTTTCGCTGAAATACTCCAAAGTGAAGTGGAAGTACACCCAGCAGAAAGTCAACGGCGGCACCGGCGGCAACACCTCCGGCGGCTGGGACTTGTCGACCAACAAAGTAGCTTAAGCGGGGACTGAATGACGGTAAGGGGATTTGCACCGGGGCTGATGGACCGGTTGCTCCAGCCTGGCGACGGCTCCGGCAGTGCGGCCGTCTACCGCATGTCGCTCGACGAGATGAAAGACTCCGTCGCGCGCGACCTGGAAGCATTGCTGAATACCCGGACCGTCATCCCTGAGCATCTGCTCAAACGCTTTCCGGAGTGCGGTCGTTCCATCGTCAGCTATGGGCTGAACGATTTCGCCGGCATGTCGCTGGCGAGCCCGGACGACCGCGCTGCCATTTGCCAGGGGCTGGAACGTGCCATCGCACGGCATGAACCGCGCCTGCGCAATGTACGGGCATCGCTTGAAATGCAAGAGGGCGGCATCGACCGCCTGAATTTCGCCATTACGGCACTGCTGGTGCTGCACGCAGCACAGGAACCGGTCAACTTCGACGCGGTCCTGACACCATCCAGCCTGCAATACACGATTAGCAAGGCACGCCGCGCGCTGCCGGGAGCATGATTTGGAAGAGTTACTGCCGTATTACGAGCGCGAACTGGGTTTCCTGCGGCGCTACGCACGCGAATTCGCCGAGCGCTATCCCAAGATTGCTGGCCGCCTGCTGATTGGCGGCGAGGTATGCGAAGACCCGCATATCGAACGCATGATCCAGTCTTTCGCGCTGCTCAATTCGCGCGTGTCGAAACGGCTGGACGACGATTATCCCGAATTTACCGAAGCACTGTTTGAGGTGCTTTACCCGCACTACCTGCGCCCGTTTCCGTCGTGCTCGATCGCACGCATGGATTACGCCGCCACCGCCGCCCAGTTGACGGCGGCCAGCGAGATCGCGCGCGGGACGGTGCTCAACACGCGGCCCGTCAATGGCGTGGCCTGCACTTTCCGCACCTCCTATCCGGTAACGGTGGCGCCCCTGGAACTGAGCCGCGCTTCGTTCACGGCCGCCCTGGCGGCGCCGGAAGCGGTGCAGTTGCCGCCCGGCGCCGGCGCCGGGCTGGCCATCACGATCGATTCGCTGTCCGAGCAGATCGGCCTGCCCGCGATGGGCGTTTCCAGCCTGCGCGTCTTCATCGATGGCGAACCTTCGTTCTGCGCGGCCATGCGCGATGCGCTGTTCATGCGCAGCGCCAAGGCGTGGGTGGAGTGCGACGGCAACGGACGCTGGCTGCCGCTGGCGCGCATTCCTGTCGCTGCCGCCGGCTTTGAGGAAGACGATGCGCTGATCGACTTTTCGGCGCGCTCGCACCAGGCTTACCGCCTGCTGACAGAATATTTCTGCTTCCCGGAGAAGTTCAATTTCTTCGATATCGACCTGGCGGCTCTGTGTGCGCTGCTGCCGATCGGCGCCAAGCGCCTGACGCTGCATATTGCAATGAGCGGACTGCGCCCTGATTCCCATGTGGCGCGCATGCTGTCGACGCTGACCACCAATAACCTGCTGCTGGGCTGTACGCCGGTGGTCAACCTGTTCCGCCAGCGCGGCGAACCGATTCGCATCTCGCATACCGCTGCCAGCTACCCGGTGCTGGCCGACGCGCGCCGCGCCTACGCCTACGAGGTGTATTCCATTGACGCGGTGCGCATGGTGCGCCAGACGCCGCAAGGCGAATCGGTCGTGGAATTCCGCCCGTTCTATTCGCTGCGCCACGGCGAAACGCCGGAAAAACATGGCCATTACTGGGTCATGCGGCGCGATGAACAGATGGCGCACAAGAGCCCCGGCTATGAAACCGAGATCACCGTTGTCGATATCGATTTCGACCCGGCGGAGGTGGAAACCGATACCCTGAGCCTGCAGCTGACCTGTACCAACCGCGACCTGCCGGCTTCCCTGGCCTATGGCCTGCGCGGCGGCGACCTGTTCCTGGAGGGTGGCTCCAGCGTGCGCAGCATCAGCTTCCTGCGCAAGCCGACGCCTTCCCAGCGCTTCGACCGCGGGCACGGGGCGCACTGGCGCCTGGTGTCGCACCTGTCGCTGAATCATTTGTCGCTGTCCGGCGGCGGCCTGGAGGCGTTCCAGGAAATGCTGGGGCTGTACGACCTGCCGCGTTCTGCCTCTACCCAGCGCCAGATCCGCGGACTGGAGTCGGTCGAATACAAGCCGGCCAACGCCTGGCTGGCGGGAAATCCGTTCGCCTGCGTGGTGCGCGGCATGGAAGTGCGCCTGACAATCGACGAGGAAGCTTTCGTCGGCAGCGGCATCCATGCTTTCGCCCAGGTGATTGAACGCTTCCTGGGCTTGTACGTGCATGCCAACAGCTTTACGCAACTGGTCGTCGTGGCCGAGAGGACTGGGGAGGAGCTGTTGCGATGCACACCGCGAAGCGGCGATTTGAGCCTGCTGTAATCGAGCGCCTGTTCGCCGAGCCGTACCGCTTCCAGTTCTTCCAGGCGGTGCGGATGGTGGAACTATGGCTGCGCCGCAACGGGATTACGCAGGAGGGCGCGATCGCGAACTTCATGCGCTTCCAGAACCCGGTGACGCTGCGCTTCCCGGCCAGCCAGCTCGAGACGCTGCACCCCGAGCCGCGCGAGATCCTGCCTACCGCGCCGGCGCTGGCGGATGCCCTGCAGAACAAGCAACTGCGCTACTTGCGCATGACGCCCAATTTCATGGGTTTCCTGGGCAGCTCGGGGGCCTTGCCGGCGCATTACACGGAATCCATCGCAGCGCACCAGTTGTATGCGAAGGACGAAGGGCCACGCGCCTTCCTCGATGCGTTTTCCACGCGTTCGCTGTCGCTGTTCTACGAGGCCTGGCGCAAGTACCGGCTGGAACTCAAGTACCAGGTCGACGGGCAGGACCGTTTCCTGCCGCTGCTGCTGGCGCTGGGCGGGCTTGGCAACAAGGGGCTGACGCAAAGGCTCTCGGGCCGCGAAGCCCAGGCTTCCGGTGCGGTACGCGACGAGTCGCTGGCCTACTTTGCCACGGCACTGCGCCAGCGCCCGGCCTCCGCGTCGACCATGGCGCGCGTGCTGGGCGAGTACTTCCGCGTGGACATTACTGCCACGCAGTTTGTCGGCTGCTGGTGCGAGGTGCCGGCGCAGCAGCAGACCGTGCTGGGCGGGCCACAGGGGCAGTTGGGCGCCACCGCCATGATTGGTTCGCGCGTCTGGCAGCGCGACTTGCGCATGCGCCTGACCATCGGGCCGCTGCGGCGCGCCGACTTCGACGCATTCCTGCCTGGCGGCAGCGCGGCGCGTGCGCTGGAAAAGCTGCTGTCGATGTTCACCGGCGTGACGCTGGAATACGAAATCTGCCTGGTATTGCGCGCCGAGGACGTCTGCGGGGCCTCGCTTGGGGCTGGCGCGCGGCTGGGCTGGGACAGTTTTATACCGGACGAGGGTGCAAGCGAAGACCGCACCGACGTCCGCTACTTCATCCATGGATTAACAATGTGAGGACCGCTCGATGAGCATCAACCTGAAAACCCTGATCGGGAAACTGAATGACACCTGCCGCAATGCGGCTACCCGCGCGGCCAGCATTTGCGTCGGCCTCGGCCAGTATGAAGTGGACCAGGAGCACCTGCTGCTGGCGCTGCTGGAGAATCCGCGCAGCGACATGGTGGCGCTGGCGCGCCACTTCGAAGTGGACACCAGCCGCCTGCAATCGGACTTGCAGGCCGAGATTGCGCGCTTTCGCAGCGGCAACGCACGCACCCCGGTGTTCTCGGCGCGCCTGCCGAAGCTGTTCGAGCATGCCTGGCTGATTGCCTCGCTCGACCTGCAGGCCGGCCAGCAAGTGTTCATCCGCAGCGGCCACTTGCTGCAGGCCATGCTGACCGATGCGGAGCTGTCCCAGCTGGCATACCGCAGCTCGGCCCTGTTCCACCGCTTTGAAGCGGACGATATCAAGCACCACCTGGACAAGCTGGCCGCCAATTCGGAAGAGGCCGAGGCGGCAGCCGCCACGCGCGCCGCCGGCGCGGGCGGCGAGGGCGCCCTGGGTGGCGATCCGGTCGGCGAAATGCAGCAGCCGGCGGGCAAGACCCCGGCGCTGGACCAGTTCACCACCAACCTCACCGAGCGCGCGCGTGCCGGCAAGGTTGATCCGGTGATCGGCCGCGACGCGGAAATTCGCCAGGCCATCGACATCCTAATGCGCCGCCGCCAGAACAACCCGATCCTGACCGGCGAGGCCGGTGTCGGCAAGACCGCCGTGGTGGAAGGGCTGGCCTTGCGTATCGCGCAGGGCGACGTGCCCGACGTGCTGAAAGGCGTGGCCATCCACACCCTGGATATGGGCCTGCTGCAGGCCGGCGCCAGCGTCAAGGGCGAGTTCGAGAACCGCCTGAAGAACGTGATCGACGAGGTGCGCAAGAGCCCGACGCCGATCATCCTGTTCATCGATGAGGCGCACACCATGATTGGCGCCGGCGGCCAGGCCGGCCAGAACGATGCGGCCAACCTGCTCAAGCCGGCACTGGCGCGCGGCGAACTGCGCACCATCGCGGCCACCACCTGGGGCGAATACAAGAAGTACTTCGAGAAGGATGCCGCGCTGGCGCGCCGTTTCCAGGTGATCAAGGTCGAGGAACCAAGCGAGGAACTAGCCTGCGCCATGCTGCGCGGCATGGCGCCGCTGATGGAGCAGCACTTCAATGTGCGCATCTTCGACGAAGCAATCACCGAAGCGGTGCGCCTGTCGCATCGCTACATCATGGGCCGCCAGTTGCCCGACAAGGCGATCAGCGTGCTCGATACCGCTTGCGCCAAGGTGGCGCTGGGCCAAAGTGCCACGCCGGCCCTGATTGAATCGCTGCAGCGCCGCCTGGAGCGCATGGCCGCTGAAACGAGCGCGCTGGAGCGCGAGCTTGCTGGCGGCGGCGCGCACCAGGAACGCCTGCAGGAGCTCGCTAGCCTCCGCTCCGCTGCCCAGGAGGAGCTGGCGGCGTTGCAAGCGCGCTGGGAGCAGGAAAAGGCCATCGCCGCCCAGATCGGCGAAGCGCGTGCCAACGTCGAGAAGGCTGCCGCCGGCCAGGCGGGCGACGACGCCGGCGGCGCCGCCAGCCAGGCACACGACATCCAGGCCCTGCTCAAGGAACTGCGTGCGCTGCAAGGCGAAGCGCCCATGGTGCCGGTGCAGGTCGACGGCAACGTGGTGGCGGAGATCGTCGCCGGCTGGACCGGCATCCCGCTTGGCAAGATGGTGAAAGACGAAATCCAGGCTGTGCTGAAACTGCGTCCGGCGCTGGAAGAGCGCGTGATCGGCCAGCCACATGCCATTGAAGCGGTGGCGCAGCGCGTGCGCACTGCGCGCGCCAACCTGGACGACCCGAACAAGCCGAAAGGCGTCTTCCTGTTCGTCGGCCCATCGGGCATCGGCAAGACCGAAACCGCATTGGCCCTGGCCGACGCGCTGTACGGCGGCGAGCGCAAGATGGTCACCATCAATATGAGCGAATACCAGGAAGCGCACAGCGTCTCCGGCCTGAAAGGCTCGCCGCCAGGCTATGTCGGCTACGGCGAAGGCGGCGTGCTGACCGAAGCGGTGCGACGCAACCCGTACAGCGTGGTGCTGCTGGACGAAGTGGAAAAGGCCCATCCGGACGTGCTGGAACTCTTCTTCCAGGTATTCGACAAGGGCGTGATGGATGACGCGGAAGGCCGCGAGATCGACTTCCGCAACACCATCATCATCCTGACTTCCAACGTCGGCTCGGCTACCATGATGCAGGCATGCCTGAACAAGGAAGCGGAAGAGATGCCGTCGCCCGAAGAGCTGGAAGCGGCAATCCGCCCGCAGCTGGTGAAAGCGTTCAAGCCGGCCTTCCTGGGCCGCCTGAAGGTGGTGCCGTACTACCCGCTGGGCGACGATGTGCTGGCCAGCATCATCACCCTCAAGCTGGACCGCATCGGCCAACGCGTGGCCGCCAATCACAAGGCGGCCTTCCATTACGACGAGACGCTGGTGGAAGCCGTGCTGGCGCGCTGCACCGAAGTCGATTCCGGCGCCCGCAATGTGGACAATATCCTGAATGGCACCCTGCTGCCTGAGATTGCGGAAGCGGTGCTGGCGAAGATGGCGGAGGGAAGTGCGATCGGCCGCATCGAAGTGGCGGCCGACCAGCAGGGCAATTTCAGCTACAGCGTAGTCTGATCAGTTGGACGAGGAGATGCCCAGCATCTCCTCGATATGCTGCAGCGAGCTGGAATCCTTCACCACGCTGCGCAGCCAGGTATGCAGGTCCTGTTCACCGGCGTCGGCAGCCTTGTCCGCGAAGTACGAGACAGGACTGTGCGGCTCGGTGCGGCGGAAGAAGCTGGCAATCTCGCGCAACTGCGTGATGGCCTGGGCGCGCGAGGTGACCGGCCCGCTGGCTTGCTGCACGACCCCGGCCACCGGCTGCGCGATGATGATCTGCTCGCCGACAGGCGCCACGCCCAGCGGCGTGCCGACCGTCGCTGGCAAGCCCGCATGCGATGGCATCGCATCGATCATCGCCTGCACGGCGTCGCGCGCTGCGGCAAAACCCGGGCTGTCATTGCCCAGGAATTCATCGGACACCTGTTCCAGTTCTTTCAAGGCATCCATGCAGTAACGCGCATCGGTCGCGAACTGTTCGCGAAAACGCGGCGAGTTGCGCGCGCGCGCGGTTTCCATATCGGCCAGCTTCGGCCAGTCCGGGTTGCGCGCATGCTCCGGCAGGCTGGCCTGCTTGCGTGCCATGTCGAAATCGATGGCGGAGAACGCGGTACCCTGGCCTTCGGTGAGCGGCATTTCGCGCAGCAGGGTAGGGGTGCGGCCCAGGATCCAGGCCAGGTTGCCCACGCGCTGCTCCATATCGTCGCCATCGGGCTCCGGATACAGGCCGTTGTTCCAGAATTCGCGGATCAGGCCAGCGAGCAGGCGGAACGATTCGCCCAGGCCCTGCATGCGGTGCTGCTTGGCCGCCGCTTCCGCCAGCCACACCGCCACCCGCAAGTCTTTGCTCTTTTCGCCCAGCAGGGTGCTGCAGCGCTTCACCACGAACGACCAGTCGGCCTCTTTCAGTTCGGTGACCCATTCGCCCTGCTCCAGCGATGGGTCGTCAAAACGGCGGGCCTGCGCGATGGCGTCGAAGTCGCTGGAAAAGGACAGGTCGTCGCCGGCCGGTTGTGCCGGCGAAATCGGCGCCAGCAAGGTGTCTGCGTTAAACATGGATATCTCCTCGGTTACTGCGCCATGCGGAATTCAATACGGCGGTTGCGTGCACGGCCCTCGACGGTGTCGTTGCTGGCGATCGGGCGATCCGGGCCGGAACCCGACGCCACCAGGGTTTCGGCTGGAATGCCCTTGCCGGCCAGGTAGTTGCGCACGGCTTCGGCGCGGGCCTGCGACAGGTTCTGGTTGCTGGTGCGCAGGCCGACATTGTCGGTGTGGCCGATGATCTCGACCTTCTGGCCTTTCAGCTTCAGCATGGCCGCGCCCATCTCGTCGAGGATGACCTTGCCGGTCGGGGTCAGCACGGCCTGGCCGCTCTCGAATTCGACGATACGGTTGGCCAGGGTGCGATCGAGCACACCCTGGTCGGCCGCCGAGACGCGCAGGCCGTTGGTGACGGTATAGGTCGGATTCAGGCGGGTGGCAAAGTCGCTGGCAATGCGCTGGCGCTGCGCTTCGTTGGCGACTTCGCCGCGCACGCTGACGGTGGTGCCGTCGATCTTGAGCTGGCCGCGGCTGACCTGCTTGAGGTCCGGCGTAATGAGCTTTTGCACATAGTCGTTCCAGTTGGCCGGGGTGGTGACCTGGCCGATGGTGATCTGGTCCAGCACCTTGTCGGCGCCATAGACTTCGCGCAGCTTGGCCAGCAAGGCGGTCTTGCTCGCTTCATCGGCCACGGTGCCGCTGGCGACAACCTGGCCGGGTACTTGCGCCTGCACCGCAAAGGCGGCGCACAGCAGGATGAGGGGGAGGTAACGCATATCAGTTTCCGATAAAGGAAGTGCGCAGCGAGTCGTGCGCAGATTTCAGGGAAAGTCCGGGATTGGCGAGGTAGGCCGACACCTTCTGGATCGCATAGTCTTCATTGACCTGGTCTTCGACCCATTCGACCTCGTCGAAGGCGATGTGGTGGCCTTCGCCCACTTGCGGGTCCATGATGCCCAGCAGGGTTTGCGGCGAAGCGCCGCTGAAACCAAGCACCAGCACAGGCTTGCTGTCGAGTCTGGTCACGAACAGCGACAGTTCGAAGTCGGCGCGCGCCAGGAACGGCGTGACCACGTGCATCCAGAACGCCGCCACCAGGTAGCGGTACATCGGGTCGGTGGGCAGCGGCAGCACCAGGCTCTTTTCCAGGCGGCTCGAGCTGCTTGCCATGACCGGCTGAAGCAGGATGCCCAGCGCCAGCAGCACCTGCCGCACGCTGCCGGTGAAGCCGGCCTGCGCCAGCATGGCATCAAGGCCACCGACAGTCTGCAGTTCGAGGAAGTCGGCGAATGCCGCATCGTAGGCGCTGGCACGGGTGTCCAGTTCCACGGTGTTGCCGTTCAATGCCTGCAAGGGCGCGGCCGCGTCCTCGGCGGACAAGACGCCGCCGCTCAGGTTTTCCAGGCGGTTCCACAGTCGCGTCAGTACCAGCGGGCTGTTGGCAGCGAAGGATGTCGGTTCGTCGACGTCGATGCTGCCCGCCATCAGGAAGGGGAAGCGGCGGCTGGACTGGTCGCTGCTGGCCGCGATATGGCCCGCGATCGCCGCGCGGCGGCGCGGCCCGAACAGGGCGAAGTGCAGCGGCTGCACGGCGTCGTACGTCAGCTTCCAGCGCGCGTCGGTGCTTAGCATGTCCATCGAGCGGGCCATCCAGTCGTCCATCATCTGCAGGATCTTCGGGTCGCTGCCGCCTTTTACAAAATCAGCGCGGCTTGGAATTTTGCCGAAGTAACCGATAGCAGCAGCGCGACTCATTGCGCACCTCCTGCTGCGGCGATCGCAGGCTCGCCACCGGCCGGCGCCGGGGTGCCGACCACGGTGTCAGGCAGGCGCAGCTTGCGGAAGCCCTGGCTGGCCTGGACCGGCGCGGCAACCGGAGCCTGCACGGAAGGCAGGATGCGCAGGTTGGCCGCGACAGTCACGCCGCCGTTGGTCCAGTTCAGCTCAAAGCTGCCATCCGGACGGCGCTTGCGCTGGGCCGCATCGATCATCTTCTTCAGGCCGAAGTGGCCGTTTTCCTCCAGTACGACCACCTTCCTGCCGTCCGGCGTGAAGGCGGTAATGCGCGAACCGGGCACGCCTTGAGGGTTAGGCCACACCATCGGCACCCAGGGCTGTTGCTGGCCTTTCCAGCGTACCGACTGGCCGTCGATCTCGATGGTGTATTCGCTGACACCGCTCACGGCCACGGTCTGCAGCTCGAAGCGGGTTTGCGCTTCCTCGCTGCTGGCGGCCTGGTTGGCGACGCCGTTGGCGCTGAGCGGAGCGATCCAGCCCGGGAAGGCGGTGGCGACGGAAGGCGACAGGGTAATGCCCATATTGGCCCAGGTCTTGGCGCTCAGCGAGTCGCCGCGCCGAACCACCAGAGGGCCGATGGTCGTGTTGAAGAACTTTGCCACCGCGCCTTCGGGGCCGAACACCTGGCCGATTTCGGCATTGCTTGCTTCCTGCCTCGATTCGGTTGCGAACGGGTACTTGGTCTGCAGGTCGCGGCGGAACGGCTCCAGCACCTGCGCCGCCCACACCTTATTGATCTCGGCTTCGGTCGGCTGCACGATAACTGCGAAAGTCTGCATCAGCGGGCGTACCAGCAGCGGACGGATAGCCTGTTTCTGCGGATCGCTCATGCTGACCAGCATTTGCTCGTCGACATATTTCAGGGCGTCGGCCAGTTCGGAGCCGCTGCCATCCAGCGTCTGCTGCATCAGCTGTTTGGCGCCGGGACCGGGGTCGCCCTGGTTGCGAATCAGGTTGAAGCGGGCGCGCAGTTTGCCAAGGCTGTCCATATAGCCGCGCATCAGTGAGGCATTGTTGTCCTTGACGACCACCAGTTGCGCCACGCCGGAGAATTCGCGGCCGACAGGACCGAGCGGCAGCGCTGCGCCTGGCTGGCCTTGCGGATTGGCCGGCAGGTTGATGTTCACTTGCGAAGGCTTCTGGCGCAGGATCGTTTCGCGGAACCAGTCGCCGATGCCGCGTTTGGCGCGCTGCACGCCGCTATCGAGCAGGGAAGGGTTGTCCCACGAGGTTTCCTGGTACACGGTGGTCATCAGCTTGGAGATCGGCGAGGTCACCGGATCGCCCAGGCGGTTCATGGCGGCCGCTGCCGCTTCAAAGCCGTTCAGGTCCTTGATTGCCACGCCCTGCAGGAACTTCTGCCATTCCTTGGCATAGTCGTTCTTGTACAGGTCGACCAGGGCTTTCTGGATCTGCTCAGGGCTGCCTTCCAGCGTCAGGTCGTCCTTGGCGGCGGTTTTCAGCACCCAGTCGGCGCTTTGCAGCTCGTGGTTGGCGGCGTCCTTGAAAGCGTCGCGCACATAGCCTTCCCAGGCCGCCCGGGTAAAGGCACCGGAAATCGAGTAGCTGCCCAGGACCAGTTCACGATCCTGGTCGCCCACGATGCGGGCCACGGTCATGGCAGGGAAGCGGGTTGCCGCACGGGCCTTGACGTCGGCGTAGACGCGTTCGCGCGCCGGCATGCCGCGCACCACGCCGCGCAGCGTATTGCGCGACTGGTCGACCAGGGCCAGGCGGTTGTCCACGGTTGGCCAGGACGGATCATTGATCTCGGACAGGTAGAAGGCGATCAGGCGTTCGGCGCTGCGGATCATCTGCTCGCGCGGCATGGCTCCGCGGTTCGATTCCAGCCATACGCGCCAGAAGCGGGTCAGCTGGTCGTTCAGGTGGCTCGCTTCGGCGCGCGATTTGTCGCCCAGCATCAGGTAGGTCTTCAGTGCGTTGTAGGCGTCTTCCACGTTTTCCGGCGAGGCATCCTTGAACTGCTGCGGCCCGGCAGCCGCGACAGCCGGCGCCGGCGTTGCCGCCGCGGTTGCGGAAGTGGCTGCAGTGGCGGTGGCCGTTGCCGCGCCTGCCGCTGCCGCCGGCGTTGCAGCGGCATTGCGCACCTGCGGTTGCAGGCGCTCGGCATTGGCATTGACTTCGCCGAGGAAGGTTTCCAGCGACTGGCCGACAGGTTTCAGCATTACTTCGCGTACGCCAGCGAAGTATTCCTCGCGCAGTTTGCGTTCGAGGTAAGCGCCCTGGTACAGGCCCAGGCTGACCGACAGCGGGCGGTTGTCGCGGAAGCGGTCCAGTTGCTCGATGCGGTCCTGCAGGATTTCCAGCGCTTCCAGTCGCGCCGCCAGGTCAGGGCGCTGCTTTTGCAGCTTGACCGCCTTATCCAGGTCGGCCTGTACATTGGCCACCAGGGTACGGTTGCCCATGTACGACCAGCTCCAGCCGCCCAGCAACAGGCCGCTCAGCGCCACTGCGCCGAAGAAGGCGGCATAGCGCATGCGTACCTTGGCCGGGCTGGCGTACTGCGCCACCAGGTTCTTGTCCGCAAAGATCACGTTACGGAACAGCTTGAGCAGGAAGTAGCCGTGCTGCTGCTCGCTGCCGTGGTGCTCTTCGCGTTGCAGGCTCAGGTCGAAGCGCTGCGCCACGCGGTGGGAGGTGGCGGAAACGCCTTCGCCTTCCTGCAGGGCGCTGGTGAAGTAGAAGCCGCGGAACACAGGCTTGAACTGGAATGGATTCTCTTCGAACAGCGTGGCGATAAAGGTGCGCAGCGGCGCCTTGACCGAGTTGAATTCCAGCGGGAAGGTGAACACGCCGGACGGCAGGCGCTCGCGCCATTGCAGGGCCATATTGGCCAGGCTCATTTCCTTCAGGCCTTCGTACAGCTCGTCGAAGCGAGCATCGAACTGGCGCAGCAGGTCTTCGTTCGGCTGGTTCTTGTGGTAGGGCAGGGTGGCGCCCCAGACGCGGTCGCGCTCACCGATTTCGGTGTCGTGGAAGAAGTCGGTGAAGCCGTTGATCAGGTCCGCCTTGGTGAAGACGATGTAGACCGGCGCATGCACTTCCAGTTTTTCGGTCAGTTCCTGCACGCGCTGGCGCAGGTTCTTGGCCAGTTCGATGGCAAATTCAGGGCGCTTGCCGGTCAGTTCGGCGATGCTGACGGCGATGATGATGCCGTTGATTGGCGCCTTCTTGCGGTACTTCTTCAGCAGGCCGAGGAAGCCGAACCATTCGGCGCGGTCTTCGTCGTTGACCGCATAGCGGCCGGCGGTATCGAGCAGGATGCCGTCGGTGGTGAAGAACCAGTCGCAGTTGCGGGTACCGCCCACGCCTTGCACGATGCGGCTGCCGGCCAACGGGAACTGCAGCCCGGAATTGGCAATTGCCGTGCTCTTGCCGGCGGCTGGGTTACCGATGATCATGTACCAGGGCAGCTCGTACAACGCTGCGCTGCCGGAGCGCAGGCCCAGCTTGGAGGTCTTGATGGTCTGGATCGCATCCAGCATGCGTTTGCGCAGGGCTTCCGTTTCGTGGCGCGGCGCCGGTTCGGCCTTGGACGGCGTGGCGGCGGTCTGCTGTTCCAGCATGCTGCCCAGCTGGGTGGCCGCGCGGCGCGCGCGGTAGCGGCGCCATGACCAGACCATTATGCCAAGCAGCAGGGCGGCTGCCAGTACGGCAAAGGCCAGGGTGTATGGCAATTCCAGCAATACCGCCGCTACCAGCAGGAATGCCGCGAAGGCAAGCCAGCCGTAGATCAGGAATGCGGTGCGCGAGGTCAGGATTTCCCGGATTCTGTGCATCATTTTTCTACTCTTGCAAGGTTAGCTAAGGGATGGCGCTTTACTTGCCGGGGCCGGGAGCGGGCCGACCAGCAAGGCGTAACGTTGGGTTGGGTCGCTGTTGGCCAGCGCCAGCGCGAGGCTGCCGCTGTCCATGGCCTGTGCGTGGGCCAGCGCAATGGCGGCCAGGGAGCCGACAGCACCCGTGTGGCCGCAGGCTGCGCCGACGCAGGCCAGCGAAGTGTTGGCGTCCAGGCCTGGGACAGTGGCCTCGACGCATTGCATCAGGTCCGACATCAGGGCGGCGCGGTGGTCGGTATCGGCGGCAACATAGGCGGGCTGCCCGCCTTTGGCCTGCGCCAAAGCCTGTTCGGCCAGTTCGCGCAGCGTTGCATCGGGCTTGGCGTGCAGTGCAAGCAGGCGCAATTCTTCGCCGCCTTCCTTCTGCGACTGCAGCAGGATACCTGCCGCGCCTTCCGCCGGCATGCGGCCATTCGGATTGCGCGGACCATACAGCTTGCCGTTGAGGGACAGTTGCTCGATGGCTTCGGCATCGATATCGGAGCCGCAGGCAAGCAGCAAGTTCAGTGCTGGCGCCTTGCTGTTCGCCGCCTGGACCGATACATCGCGCAGCGCGGCAAGCGTCGTTGCCGGGGCTGGCGCTATGGGGCTTGTGGAGGCATGTGCCGCCGCGGCAGGCTGGCGCACGAGCAGGCGCTCTTGCGGCCAGCCGGCTTCGATGACAGAGAGTTCCAGCCAGCGCGTAGCCAAGACCTGGGTGGTGGCCGGCCAGTCCGGGGGCAGCAGCGGGATCAGTTGCAGCACGCCCTCGCTGCCGGACTCGCTGGCCCGCGTGGCGAGGTTGGCTGCAATATCGGCGCCCAGCGCCATCGCGCGCAGGTGCTGCGCCGATGGCGTGCGCGGCGCAGGCTGCAGGGTGGACAGCCATTCCTCCAGCGGCCCCAGGGCAATGTCCGCGACGCGGCCGGCGAGCAGCGGGAAGCCTTGCATATCGGTGAGTTCAGGATCGAGGTCAAGGCGCGCTTCCCCCTCGGCGATGGCGGCCGCCAGTTCCGCCGGCGAATCTCCGTGCGCCATGCGCAGCGCGGTGCCTGCGACGGCAAACTGGGTCCATGATGCGGCCGCATCCGGCGTGCCCGCTGCGCCCTGAGCGCCGGCCGCCCCTTCCTGCCCGCCACTGGCTTGCAGTCCGGGTGCTGCTGGAGCTTGTGCGCCGCCAGCACCGGCGGTGGCTGCATCCGTGCCGGCAAACGTTTTGCGTGCCGCTACGAAACCCAGGATGAGCGTCAGCGGCATGACCAGCATGGCCAGCGCCAGATCGCCCGTGTCGGGCATGCGCGTAGTGCTGCGCCAGTACCATACCGCACCAATCCAGCAAAGAGCGAATACCCCAACTACCAGCAAGCTGCGTTTCATCCAATTCTGCATGCTTGCCTCACACTGCGTCCGTCGTATTCTGCTGGCTCGCGATCAGCGTAGCGCCGCAACTGGTCTTGTCGCCATGGCGCGCCACCGGCTTGCCATCGACGATCAGGGTCTGGTCGCCGCTGGTGATGGTGGTATCGCCATGCACCGGGCAGGAGACCTTGTGGCCCATGCAGGCGACCGGCTTGCCGCCGCTATCGCTTTGCTGCGAGGCTTCGACCACGGTACCGTTATGTGTCGTCTTATCGCCTAAAAGGATCAGTGCTCCCGGCATTTCCTACTCCTATTTCTTTCTCACGCCGTCCACACGCAACTCCGTATGGCCGAAATCCATCATCTTCCAGCGGCCGCCCCAGGTCAGACCCAGGCTTTCCGCTACTTCACCGAACAACTGGTAGCCGCGCATGGCCCACGGGTCCCGCTCCGAGATCACCAGCTTGCCGTCGCGCAGGAATGCGCAGTCGGCGGCCAGGCCATACTGGTGCCAGCTCTGGAAGGCCTTGGCATTGGTCACGTTGCTGCCTTGGGCCGCCAGCGCATCCTGGCGCTCAGGGCTGCGGTAGCCTTCCAGCAGCGCCATGTCATAGCCATGGCGCTCCTTCATGATGCGGAACGCCTGCAGCAAGCGCTGCGAATATTCCTTGTCCAGCAAGGCCCAGTCGCGGCTTGCCGACACCAGGTTAGGACGCACGACTTCCACCTCCGGCGTCATGAAAAGCACTGGCGGCAGGGCAGGTGGCGGCACCAGCTGCTCGCCCTGCAGCAACGCCGACACTTGCTGGTTCGCTTCGCGTACCGGTGCATCGAAGCCGCCCACCATGGTGCGGCTGCTCGCCATCCACGCTATTCCCGCCGGCAGCAGCATGATCACCAGCGCCGCAATCGCGGTCCATTTGTGCTCGCGCAGGAAGTCGCCACCCTGGCGCACAGCCATCGCCGATTCCGATCCCAGAGCGCCGGCCTGCTGACCGCTGCGGCGCGCGATGCTTTGCACCCGGCGCTGGAAGCGGCTGCCCACCAACTCCAGGCGGCGCGAGACGTAGGCCCGCCCGGCAGGGAACAGGACCATCCAGCTCAGCGCGCAAGCGAGCAAGAAATACAGCACAACGGCAACGAACACCACAATTGACCTCTGGAATCTAAATTACCAATTTGATAACATCGCGGGCGTGTGTCGCCTTAGCAATAAATTATTTGCGGGAAAGTATATCTTGAAGTTCTGATAATCCGCTTTTACCTTGATTTCAATCGTGCGCACCCCCGTTAAAGGGGGATGCCCTAGAGTGCGCACCTTTTCTCCAAGGATAAAGTATATTAATGATAACCTTTGCCAGGAGTAATCCATTGTCATCAAGCAACGAAACCCGGAAACCGGCAGGCCGTCCAAGCCTGCTTTCGGCTGAGCAGCAAAATGCTCTAGAGAATCAACCAGCTTCCCCGGCAGCAATCGAACCGCCGGCTGTGGAAGCACCGCGCCGCAAACACTGGTGGATAGCGGGCGGCGTGAGCGTGCTAGTCGTCGGCGTCGCCCTGGCGTTCCTGTCCCTCGGCGACAGCGAACCGGCGCCCGAAGCGCTGGCTGCAGCAGCCGCGCCGCTACCAGCACCGGCAACCCCGCCTGTCGCAGCACCGGCCGCTGCCAACGCAGTTGCGGCGGAGATTGTGCAACCTGGGGATAACTCGCCACTCGCCGCATTGAACGCGCCGTCGCCGCAAGCCGCGGCCATCATCGACGAAGCTTTGCCGCCGGTTGCCGCCAAGCCGAAGGAATCGTTGAAGCAGATGCTGGAGGGCGGCACGCCTGCCGCGGCCAAGCCAGCGGTAACCAGGACCGTGCGTAAGCCAGCGAAAGAAAAGCCGGCCAAGGAAGCGGAGCAGGGGGGCGCGCAGCCATCCGCGGAAGAGGAGAATGACCTGCAGTTGCTGGCAGCCCTGGTGGCCCACGCCAAATACGACACCTCGGCAAACGCCCGTACATCGCTGCCGAAGGCGCTCGAGCAATGCAAGAAGCAGGGCAAGCAGGACGCCGCCCGCTGCCGTATCCGCGTCTGCGAGGGACGCTGGAAGAAAAACGAATGCCGCGTCTATAGCCGCAGCAAGCTTGAAAAAACTGCGAAGGGCGCATGACTCCCGCCGCCGGCTGGCGCTGTCGCGCGCCAGCCACTTACTGGGCTGCTTTGCGTTTCTGCCCCTCCAGCCAACCCGCCGGCACCTTCGCAAGTAGTGGATCATCCTTCTTCAGGTTGGTCCACGTGGCACCGCCGTCGGCCGAGTAGATCAGCAAATTCGGATAGAGGTCGGAACTATCGAGAATGCCGGCGAGCCAGATTTGTTTGCTATCCACGACGTAGCTGCTCACCAGCGACGACAACCCATCCGGCAACTTCGCCTTCTTCCATTTCCTGCCATCCTTTGATGTCAAGAGAGTTTGTTCGATAGACCCGGTGATCCACCAGCCGCCACGCTTCGACTGGCCTAGTTCCACCAGCAAATCCGGATCGCCGAGCTTCGCAGCCAGGCTTACCTTGCAGGTTCGGGGATCGATAGAACGCACGTGATACCTGGTGCTCTGGCCATCACTTAAAAAGCTCGTCACCAGGGCGAGGATCTGGTCTTCCGATGCGGCCAGCTTGATATTCGCGACCTGCAAGGCCTCGAGCGGCGACCTGCCACGAGGAGCGCCAAGTCGTCGGTACGGCAACGTGCATTGGGTTTGATGATGGCGTATCTCATAACCTTGACTTGTCGGCGTCACGGAAAGGTCGTTTGGGTAAAGTACCCTGTTGAGAGTATCAGCCCTGAGTGGAACGGCGTGTTCGCCGGTCGCAGGATCAATGGCGGTACGTCCGGCGAGAATTCGGCCCGATTCGTCGAGTTGCAAGAGGGGCCAGGTATGCCCTCCCGGCAGCACCTCGATTCCTACCTGCGGTTTGCTCAGGATCATGATGTGATCCATGTCCTCGGCAAATGCGACGTTGCCCACCTTGTAGTGTTGCGTCGGCATTGCGCGACTTTCACTCTCATTATCGGGAGCGCTTGCGAGCAAGGACACCACCAGTATGGAAAAGCCGTTGTTGGCGCCTCGAACCACACCATCTGAGGGTAACGCCAGTGTCCCGTCAAATCCACATGCTGTTGCAGCGACCGCCTGCGGTTTCATCCAGCGCCTCTTGGGCTTTTCGATCGTCACGTGGGCCTGTTCCATTTTCAAGAAGGGCAGCGGAAACTCAAAGACTTCCGCCAGCACGGCCGTTTCCGCCGGCGACGCTCGACGGACTAACTCCTTCAGCTTTTCCGCATCGCCGCAATGCTGCTGCACCAGTCGCGAAAAATTGTCGGAATCAAGCAGCTCCATTCCAAACTTAGGCATTGCCGAATACGTGACCGTTCCAACTGTGGTCGATTCTGGCGCAATGCGCGCGCTCCAGCCGAAGGACACCTGGCTTTGCCAGTTGTCGATGCGGATGTTTTGCAGCAGTGGCAGCTTCTCGAGCATCTTCCAGTGGATATCGTTCGAGTAGATCGGGCTAATGCCAGCCTTGCGCAGGGTAGGGGTGATGTCCTGTCCGAGGAAGTAGGCGCGTCGAGCGCTCGTTACCCGCAATGGCTCGCCGTCCTGGAGCGCCTTCAGTTCGCGAAAAGTCTTGTCTGCATACTCCTCGCCCTCACCCAGGTAATCGAACAGTGGAGTCACTGCATAAAAGCCCGCGTGCTGGGGGCGTTTCGACGAGTTGTTCAATGAAACCGCCAGCTCAACCTCGTAGCCGTTCAAGCGAACTCGAACGCCTTCCAGCCTCGTCTCACCCAAATGGACACCCACCGTCAGTGGAACAGCATTCTCGAATTCGTAGGCGAAACCTGTGCTGACAAAGCAGGCGGAAATGATGAATGCCAGTGTAGATTTAAGTTGCTCCATACCTTGGTCTCCAAGTCATAGCCAAGGGCAGAGGTATTGCCACGCAAGGAAGGTATGTTTGCGCACTTTGTAACCCCGCCCGACTATTGCTTTCTGGGGTCGTAAATTTCCCCCACAATTCTGGCATCAAAACGATATCTTAGGTTGACATTGTCAGATTCAGGATCGATGACGATAAACACATTTGTTGGCCTATTTTCTTTCCATGGCAGCCAAGATCGATCAGATTCACTTCGCGGATCGTCCCGCATTGCAAATCCTATCGAATAAGTTTTTGAGTTCTTGCACACTGGGGCTACGTTGGCTAATACCATACAGCCTTCTGAGCAAGAATCTAATTCCAGTCTCGCCGGAGTTACAACCAAACGGTAATTGGTAGGAATGACATAAGAATCGCGCTTGGAATATCGGTAGGCAATACGACCGAAATCGATTGGCCCTTTACTCAGATTTCCGAACTGATCATTGTGATAGGTTTAACTAGCATGTTATTTTGATAATAATTCATTTGCGAAAATGCTGTGGCGTGCCATGACATCTCATGTCGGTAAATTTTCCCACGCCTTTCCTTTGAAATTGCATCGCACCCAGCCATCTTCGCTGTGGCCGAGGCAGGAGCAAAGCCGCCAGTTCCGACCGCGTAGTAAGTCAGGTTCTTGAATTCAGCAAGCGGCAACTTGTCGTTTTTAGCCTTGTAGACTTTCAAAGTTCCGTTCTGCGGAAAAATAGGCGTTTTGAGATCGAGGCCGAATAGGGTGTATGCCTGCGCGGCCGGTACTAGGGCCGCGGGCGCAAAGGCAATGGCTGATAAAGCTGCAATTTTCATTTGCTTAAGGTGGCGGAGATCTACGTAGAAGATTAAGAACCTCTCCACGGTCGTGATAGTAGCGCTAATAATCTCAACTAAATCGGTCGCTTGATCCTAGGCATCAACTTGCAGAATTCCTCCCATTGCGCAGACTCTGAAGCTTTTGCAGGTAGCTTGGTGTCGATTGTGTACTTTCGGCCACGAACTAGGTTCGTTAGGCGGGGACCCGCGATTTCGTCGTATACCATGATTCCATCAAAGCCATCATAGATATAGTCGTCGTACCGTTTGCGCATCAGCGTGTCCAGCTTGGCAATTGCACCCTTATCATTCTTTAGAATTCCCTTCTTAATAAGATCAATAGAAATCCAGCCCGGCAGACGGGTAAATGAAGCACTCGGTGATAGGCAGTCATCCTGTTCCGCCATTCGTTTGTTTATGATGGCTTCAAAATACTCATTCTGCGAGAGATTAACCCATATCACATGAGGGCCTGAGCGAGATCCCGCAACTGCTGGCAAGGCTAATAGAGAAAAAACGGCAATGGCCGAAAGTCTGGTGAAAAGGTTCATGTTGAAAATGTAGTGAAACACGAATTATCTCAGTCAATTATCCCAAAAGGCTTTTGTTGATATTTCAGCCTTTTTTATCAGTGCCGCCGTCCCCACCGTCGCCCACATGGACCTCATCAGGGACGTAATACGTCAGACCGGTAGCGCCGTCGCCCCCATTTTAGTAAAACTAGATTGGCCTAGTGATGGGAGGGACCAACCCACAGAAAATCCTCCAGGTAGCCTGCACGTTTACAGACTTATCCAAAGGAACCTTTGTAATCACTTTTCTACCACGTACAAAATTTGAGAGCTGCGGGTTGGGGTTCTCATTATAAACGATGATCCCGTCCAGGCCCTTTTCGGTATAGCCGGGATATTTTCGTCTTATTAAAGCATCTAACGAGGCTAGAGAGCGTTTATCGCCCTGGACGATTGCCTTGGTAATTAGTTCTCGCGATATCCAATCGGGAGCCGGGAAGATTTGCATGTCTGGCCTGGAGCATACTTCGCCCTCGGCCAATTTTTTATTTATTATGTGCTCAATACGTTCATTTCCGGATAAATTAACCCAAAGAAAGTAAGGGCCTCCGGCGAATCCGGCATAACTGGCCCTGCTGGCCATAAGTAGCGTTATGGTCAGCAGGAGTTTACCAGCGAATCTCATATTTTCTTCTCTATAATTAAGTTGCCGACGATTTTTTCTTCACGTTGACCTTTATTCCACATTCCTTGTTCAGTGTGGCGGGATCCACGTTGGGTAATTCTTTTGGCCCCTTTTCGTAGGTGTCCATGTAGATGGTTGGCATATAAAAAGCTAGATGTTTGCTTTTTGAGCGAATAGTGCGATTCTTTCCGTAGTCGCAGTCGCTATTGGAATTTATCTGCGATCCGATAGCTTCTCACTGATTGGGAGCGGCTATTTTTTTGATAACGGCTTTTCAGCATCAAATATTTCACCAACCATCCTCATTTCGAACTTGTACTCCAGATCCCTTAGGTCGCGATCTTTCGGATCGCCTATTTCGAAAATCGAAACAGCCTCATTCTCCTTCCACGGAAGCCACGACCGATCAGTAGCATTCAGTTTGCTATCAGTCATCGCATAGCTGATAGCGTAGGTTTTTGAGTTTTTACAGACGGGAGCAACTTCCTTGAGCAGAATGCAGGCCCCGGGGCAGTTTTCAATTCTAATTGGTGCCGGAGATATAATCATCTGATAATCCGTCGGTATAATGTAACGCTCGGTATGCGTGTACTTATATCCGTATCTGCCAAAATTAATCGGACCTTTGCTCATCTTTCCGCTAGGATCCAGTAGAAATGCGACTGGCTCTTTTTCTTTCGCCAGTACCTTGCAGATTTCGTTTTCTCGTGCTGTTGCGCTCTTAATGCACGCGGCGCCTGTAAGCGCTATAGCCACGATCGTGAAATACTTTTCGTGGTTTTTGGTGTTCATTTTTATTTTCCGGTAAGCTCAAGAATAAATGTGTTGTATCTGGCAATCAGGCCTTTGATCTGCAGATATGGCACTAAAGCGAGAAGCGAAGTAGCTTCCATCGTTTACTTGCAATCAATTATGCAGAACGGCTTCTCTCGATTCTTCAGCCTTTTTTTGTCAGTAGCTCCGTCGCCATCTGCGGCCATTTCAATGTCGTCTGGAACGTAGTACATCAAGGGTTTGACAGGATCCGAGAAGCGGGCGAAAGCCACTTCCTCGTAACCAAACCAGCGCGCGTTCTCTTTCTCTTGACGTTCGTCGCTGTATGCGAACTGCGGGGCGGGGGATGTGTGCAACAGTTCAGCTACGTGGCCTACATGGTCGCGGTGCACGTTAAGTGAACTGCAGAACCGTGAATTTCTTGCGGATATCGACTTTTGGAACTTTCCATTTTCCGACCTCCAAGGCTGATATTAAGCTCAATTCTGAATGCTGGCTTCATTAGTCATGCTTCAGTTAGAGGCCCGACCTGCCAACTGGTGGCACCATGCTGCAAAATAAATCCCATTGGGTTTGTTCACTTGAGTTCGGAGCCACTTTCTCGCTGATTACCTTTGGCCATACTAATGCTGCGGTCGAAAATTTCGGACCGTTGGTCTCATCGTAGGCAATTAGTCCGTCAAATCCATCAGAAATCAGGCTGCTGTGCGGCTTCTTGAGCTGTGTTTTCAGGTTTTTTAGTGATTTCTTATTCTTATCGACTATTGCACTTTTCACGAGATCCTTAGATATCCAGTTTGGTAATGAAACTATCACCAAACTCGGATAATCACAGTCGTTCCTAGATTCTATTCTCGATCCAATCGTTTTTTCAATAATTGTATTTTCGGATAAATTTACCCAGATAACATAGGGGCCTCCTGCTGAGCCCGCTCTTGCGTTTCCGATTGACAGGAAGACGGCGAGTGCAATAATGATATTTTTCAAGAATGTATATCTGCTGTTTTGGACTGACAGTGAATTAAGTTGATCAAAGTGTGCTCAAGTCCTCTTTTTTGTCCACGGTAACTCCTATTTCCGAATTTAGAGCCATCCAGTCAACACTCATAAGCTTTTCATTGGTTTTTTTATATTCGTCTTCTTAAATCGTCGGCAAATAAAACTCCAGATGATCATCTTTCGTCTTTATGCTCTTCCCGTCCTTAGTGTGCTTTAGTTTTAGCTGCTCTTTCTCTGTATAAGGTAGGAAGCTGATCTTACTGCCTTGATTGCCGCCTAAGACGCAAATTTTCTTATCATTATGTTTGTCTCGGCCATACACAAATCCAACGTGATGTCCATGCCCATCCTATCGAATAAGTTTTTGAGTTTTTGCGCACTGGGGCTACGTTGGCTAATACCATACAGCCTCCTGAGCAAGAATCTAATTCCAGTCTCGCCGGAGTTACAACCAAACGGTAATTGGTAGGAATGACATAAGAATCGCGCTTGGAATATCTGTAGGCAATACGACCGAAATCGATTGGCCCTTTACTCAGATTTCCGAACTGATCAATCAGACAGGCGGCCGGCCCTTTTTCTTTCTGAATCTTTGTGCACGCGATCCGATAGCTTTCTCAATACAGTTGCTTAAACTGGTCTAGTAATTGGTGGAACCATCAGGCAAAACGCACTCCATATGGCTTCATCGTTTGCGGATTTGCCCAGGCGGTCCTTCAGGATCACCTTTCTGCCTCGCACAAAATTCGAAAATTGTGGCATCGGATTTTCGCTATATAAAATAATGCCATCCAATCCTTGCATGGAATAATCTGGATGCTTTTTTCTTATCAAGGTATCCAATTTTGATATGGCCTTCTTATCACCGGCTACCATGGCCTTATTGATCAATTCTTGAGATATCCAATCTGGAGTATCGATGATCTGCATATCTGGCTTACTGCAATCTTCCTTTTCTGATATCTTTTTGTTGATTATCTCATCTATTTTTTTATTATTTGCGGAGTTGATGAATAGGAAGTAAGGCCCTCCTGCGAAGCCAGCGATACTATTGTTAGATACAAGAAAAATGGTTAAAAAGAAGGCGAATGTAAAGGGCGTTTTCATGTTATCTCTTGTTTTATCTTGTTGAGTTCTTGGATTTCTTGTTAATTTTTATATCGAATTCTTTGTTAACGGCATCTGGATCGACTTCAGGTAACTCTTTGGGGCTCTTTTGATAAGTCTCCATGTAAATAGTTGGCATGTAGAATGCGAGATGTTTCGTCTTTTTCCTTTTCACGTATTGCTTACCGTCTATCCCTACAGCGTTCTCCTGTTCAATTTCCTCTTTTTCGTGAAAGGGCGAGAAATTTATTTGTTGTGCTTGGTTGCCTCCAAGCACGCAAATCCTGTTCTTCGCTGAGCGACCGTACACGAATCCTACGTGCGTGCCGTAACCTCCTGGATTTGAGATGATGGCGATTGCGCCGTAAACTGGAGTATCGATCTTCGTGTACATTGGATTGGTTACCTCAATTATCTTGAATTTCGGTTTCCTGTTCTTTGTTGTGATCTCGTGCCCATCTTCAACTATTTTTTGCTTCATATGAACAACGCGAAAGCCGTTGGCACGGCTGGTATCAGGTCCTTGATCCGTATAACCTTGCTCGGATGGATTCCGGATCGGAAAGCCGGCCCGCATGAGGCACCAATTCGCAAATGCGGCACACCATGCTTCAGTATCCGCAGTCATATTGACCTGGTTAGTTTTCACTATTTTATGATAGTTTCTTTCCTTCTGGATTTCGCCTTCTGTAGCTCCTTTGAACCGCTTAGCCTCTGCAAGGGCGTATTTCATCCAAGGGACCGTCCCACTTTCTGGTGCAATCAAGGCAAGAGGTTCACCTTTACCTTCTTTCGAGCGGGCTAACGTTGTGTTTGCAATAGGAGGTGTTGGGTTTGGATCCGTTCGCTTTGCAGTGAACGTAGATTTCTCACGGTTCGACGCATTTACTTGCTTTTTCGGCGCTGTTTCCTCGAGTGGTGGAGTCTTAGCTGCGGGGAGCGTGAATGACTCATCCTTCGCTTTTTGATTAGGCTTCGTGCTTGCGCTTGGCTTTGTTGGCGTCGATGTGGGCGATGCTGCGGTCTCGGGATTTACCTTGGGAGCTGGGCCTGGTAGAGGCGCCTTCTTTTCTGTTTTAGGGGGCGTGGTGCCTGGGGGCGGCATGTTGATCCCTAGGATTTGACCCGGATGAATGGTGTCTGTTTTAAGTTGATTGTCCTGCTTGAGGCGCTGGACGGTAACATTGCGGTCTTTGAACTTCGCCGCGATATGGCCAAGGGTGTCTTTAGGCTTAACTTCATACAGAAATCCCTCGCTTTTGGAGACTGGGTTTTCCGGAGCTTTGACAGGTGCCGTCGTACCAAAGAACTCCGCCAACTTGTTTATTAAGGTGAAGCGCAGTCCTTTTTCAGGATGCAGGTCAGCTAGTTTCTTCAAGTTACCGTCGGCAGTCTTGTGAAGTATCTCAGCGGGTTTTTTGCCATGAACGATTGGTGGAAAGAGGCCAGCAGCGTTGGAGGTATAGGTGGACTCTTTCCCTTCGCTACGGACAATAATTTGCTCGCCTTGGACTGGTTGTGTTCCGTTGCCGGCCTGGATCTGCGTGATCGGGAACCACACTTCTTTACGAGTGTCTTTATCCTTATGATAGCCTTCTAGTTTTTCAATACCATCCATGAGACGGGCGAACTGTTTTTCATCCATGTGATCCAATCGGAACTCCTTGTTGAATCCAGTCTCATTGCAGAGGTCCCTAATGTACTTTTCGGTATCGTTGCCATCCGATGGAGGAGCAAAGTCGTAGACCATTTCTTTGATAGTCTTCCTGATATGTTTACGTTGGAGGCTGGCCTTGAGCTCGGCGCGTCCTGTCTCATAATCGGGAAAGATAAAAAAATGGAGTCTACTTTTCTCCGGCTTAGCGAAGCCAATAAAGTTCTTTGTCTTACGAGGTGCCGGCTTCCCATCTTTTATGGGCGATGCGAGATCTCCGGCGTTAGAGATACGCCATTGCAGTGATCCGCCTGAACGTATGAGTACGCGATTATCGTCGGTGATGAATTGGGCGATTTTTAATTTTGCGTTATACGAAGCCTTAATAAATCGAGTCATAGCTAGTGCAAGTACAAAGGAAATCAGGACGCTTCATTAATCAAAGCGAGGAGAACGGACTCGGGAAGGAATTCGTCATTATGGTGTTCTGTCGCTGCCACTATTTCGCGGTAGTAGCGATTCGACGCCAGAGCTTCGGTGTGGATTGGTTCATCGACTTCTGGAAGGTGTTGTTCTTCTTCGGTGGAATCATCAACATGTTCAAACACACGCTCGCTTGTGATCATTTTTTGCTCAACGAGCTCCGCACCTTGCGAATCGCCCAAGCGAAGCTTCAGCATCTGAGGACCATCCGTAGTCACGCGCGGCAGCCGGCCATTTTCAGCGACCGTACCCTCAGCAAGTACGTTCCCATCTTCGTCGAAGATCGCGAATGGTTCGCCAACCCATATCCCAGTTCCGAGCAGCTCGTCCGAGCCCATAGTAGCGAATCGAAGACTGTGTGGGCCTGCGGCGTCTAGGGCTGGCCATTCTTTTGGAACAGGCAATGCGGCAGGTGCCATGGTCATGTGCGCGGGGCCACCCAATTCCTTCATGCTGGCTTTGAATTCGATCTTCCCCGGTGCGGATAATTCAATGTTTCCATCTTCTATCCGAATTGCTGCTCCTTGTGTGGTTAGCAGAACGTGATTTCGCGCGCCAACAACTACTTCCTTGGTGGTGCTGCTTACCACGATATTCTTATCGGCCGTTAACGTTGTCGCGGCAGTGTGGCTTTGGCTGCTGAATTTGCCGCTCGCTGCATGCAGGTGCAGACCAGTTTCTTGGTTCGGCTTTTCTTTGGCGCTGGCTTTGCCGTAGGTGAACAGGCTGATGCCGCCGGCCGATGAATGCAGCAGGTTCGCTTGGGCGGCGAAGTTAATGTCCTGACTGGCGGTTACGCTGCTAGCAGTTTCGGAAGCAAGCAAAGCGTCAGCTGGCGTGGCCACGACGATGCCGGATGGGCTGTCGAGCTGCAATAGCGGGGCGTCGAAGGCTGGCGCGCCGCTGTTGCCGCATATGGAAAGGCTGTCGGCGGTGCGTTGCAAGCCTTCTGTTACGGGCAGCTTGTCGGCTTCCGCTTGCTTGGGCAAGTCGGCTTTGTGGGTCTTTGCCTGCTCGGATAGGGAAACTTGCAGTTGCTTCGCGCTTTGAACCTGATTTTGGGCGGAACGGGCATCCAGCACATTGCCGCTGGCACCGCGCGCCGCGTGCGTAGAGAGCAGCATGCCCTGGCCGGCGCGCAAGGCGAGCGCGTGTTCGGTTTTCAGTTCCGCGCCGAAGCCGACTGCATGCAGCCGCTGGTTGTCGCTCTGATGGCGCAGGTGGCCGAGGTTCAGTTCTGCGGTGCCCTGGTGCGGTTTGGCGTGGCGTTGCAGGGCCACGCGCGACTGGCCGGGCGAGTCGTCGAACACAAGCTGGCTGTAAGCGCCTGCGCCGGCCTGGCTGCTTTGCATGGCCTGGCTTTTCAGGCCGGACAAGGAAGCAGGGTGCGCGTGGCCGCCGGATTCGCCGGGGAACCATACCGGGGCGTTGCCTGTAGCTGCACCGGTGCCTGCGCCGATCCGGTTATGTTGGGCGTCGGCCTGGCCGTCGCCGTTGTACAGCGCGCCAATGACGACGGGGCGGTCGATGTCGCCCTCGAGGAAATCAACCAGTACCTCCTGCCCCACGCGCGGTAGCGCATTGCTGCCCCAGTTGGCGCCTGCGACAGGGGCCAGCGGCGTGGCGACGCGCACCCAAGTGCCGGCGCTGTCGTCGGCAGGAGCCCCAGTATCGCCCGCTTGCAACGATGGCGCCAGGCGGCTATGGCTGTTGTCGCCGCGCTGCCAATGGAACTGGACCTTGACGCGGTGGTCGCGGTCAGTGTGGATTGGCGCACCGGAAGGACCGACCACGATGGCGGTTTGCTGTCCCTGCACGGTGGGACGCTTCCAGGGCGCCGCGCTGCGGTAGGGCAGGGCAGCATCGATGGCGTCGATACGGTTGCGATAAAGCGGGCGCTCGGCGATGGCATTGCCGACCGCGTGACGGCGCTCTGCCAGGTCACGGTCGTTCAGTAACTGCAGCGCCGCCTGTCCCAGCTCGCGCTGGACGTTCGAGCGCATTTGTGCGGCCAGGTTGTTGTGCATCATGTGCAGCACGCGGGTGACAACGAAGTCGCCGCTGTCGCCCGTTACCGGCTCGCCTTGCAGGGCGAAGCGCGTGGCAGGCGCCATGGTGCGCACGGTACCTGCGCCGGTGAGGTTTTTGCGGGCCACATCGAGCGCCTGCAGGCGGCGTTCGGCCAGCCGCTGGCCGTGCTCGCGGCTGGCATAGGCGTAAGCTCCCGGTATTTCGCGCGCAGATAGTGAAATGCCGCTATCGTCGGCGCTACCGGCATTGGCTGCGCGCTGGTCCAGCGTGCGGTAATCCCAGCTTTGCAGCGAGACTTCGCCGGTCAGCAGGCTGGCCTGCATGCGCCAGCGGTCCATGCTGTCTTCACGCATGACAGCACCAGCCTGCGTGAAACGCACCGTTGCCTGGGCGTTCGGCTGGAAGGCGCCATTATGGTCGGCGATCACGAGTACGTGGCCGTCGCTGCGATGTTCAAAGTAATAGAACAGGCCTTCTTCGGCCATCAGGCGTTCGGCGAAGGCCCAGTCGCTTTCCTGGTATTGGGTGCACAGGCTGCGCTTGGGATAGGCGGAGCGGTCTGCCAGTTCGAACCGCCACTCTGGCACCAGTGTCCCCTGGCCTTGCCAGCTGCCCAATACTGCATCGAGAATGTCGCACACCGACAAGCCCTGGAAAACACGGCTGTCACGGTTTTGCGCAAGGAAGTCGGTCCATGGCCCCAACCGCACCGCGTAGCGCGCCAAGCCGCCGTTTGACCCGCTCAATTCGATTGCCGTGATATGACCGTGGAATGGGCGCAGCGCTGTCGGGCCGGCGGCAGTCACCAACTCCAGCAAGGCCGGTTGGCCAAGCAGGGATTTGAGCGGGATCTTGGCGTCGGCGGAGAGCGTTGAAATGTCGAAGACGAAAGGCTTGCCGATCGCTTCCTCTCCGCGCACGCATTCGACTAATAACTGCGCGGCGCCTTGCGGCGTGGTCAGCCGCAGCAGGCGTGTATCTTGGGTTAGACGGTCCAGCATTGGATTGCATTTTCGATAATTGCACGGACCGCCATTACAGCTTAGATGTTCTCTAGAAGCAAGAGAGTTTCAATCGAATCGCCATACTTGCAATGTGCAAGTTATCTGCGCAGTCGGGCCATGTCGGCGTCCATTGCTTTGTTCACGTCGCAGAATTTGCGCTGGCTTGTGAACTTGTTGACCTGCCGGAAGGACAAGGGAGGCGCCGATTCCGTCTCAGGATCATCATTTTCTTTCAGCTCCATGACCGTAAAAGTCACACTGCGATCGTCAGCCCACATGCCTTCCCGCTCAGCAAAGATCACGCGCAGGCCAGCCTTTGACTTGAAAGCGCGGAATCCGCTGAGGGCGCAGTCGGCGCCGGAATTCAGTTGGAGCGTAGGCACGAACCTCTCATCGATCTCAAATGGAATCTGCTCTGCCGGGCCCTTGTCATTGGCGCGGAAGAAGGTAATTGTGCGCAAGGTGTGATTACCCCGGTCGATATCCGTGTACAGCATTTTCAGTTCGATGCCGTTTGCCGAAATGCTCGTAATGTCGCGTTGTGGGGTGATAAATTGCTGCGCGTGCAGCGGCAAGCCAATGGCGAGCAGCAGCGCGCCAAGAAAGTGGGCTTTCAATTGGATCTCCGGTTTATGCGGCGCGCGAGCGTGCGAAGTCGGCCAGCTCGCGCGGGTAAAAGATGTCGTCGCGGTAGGACGTGTCGTCGATGCCGAGTACGAAGCTGATCGCCGCTGCTTCCAGTGCCCAATAGCCGAAGAACTGGAAGCCTTTCCTGTTAGTGCCGAAGTAGGGTTCGTCTTCGCTCATGTCGTACCATGATTGCATGTAACCGGCCATCATGGCGGGGCGCTTTTCGGGGGCTGCAGCGAAGATCGGCAGGGTTTGCGAGTAGGGCTTGCCGCGCGTGCATTTCTTCGGTGGCGCTGCGCGGCCGGCAACCCATGGTGCAACCAGTTGTTCCAGCAACGCGTCGCGGCGACGGTTGCCGTAGTCGAGGATAGGCATGATGCGGGCCAGCTTGTCCTGGTGGCCCAGCAGGATGGCGAAGCACACCAGCGACAGACCGGTGTGGTAGTCATCTCCTTGCAGGTCCAGCCAGTGCTTGTAGCAGTCCTCGTCCTCGTCGTCCTCCGGCGCTGTAAATGGCGTTAGGAAGCGCGCGTAGTTTTCCCAAAAGCTGAGAGCCAGCGGAAAAAAGTATTGAGGTCCTCCAGTGCGTGGCCGGCGCTGTAGCAGTTGCGCAGGTGATTCACGGACTCCCACGCCAGCCAGCTTGCACCGTCATAGTGCTCCGGGTCGGCGCAGTCGTAGCAGACCTTGTCGGTAAAGAGCACCAGGTTTTCTTCGTAGCTTCCATAGCGCATGCGGCTGGAGCGGCGCCGCTGTTCGAAGTCCGCAGGCGAGAGCTTCTTGTGCCGCCAGTACTCCGCCAGGTCGCCGACCGTCTCGGGCAGCGGCAGTTCCGCGCTCGCTTCAAGGGCTGGCGCGGCATAGACCGGCATTTTGCCGGCATTTGCCTGGCGTGCGAAGGCAGCCATGTCCGCCGGGTAGTAAGCAAGGTGACGATAGCTTGTATCGTCGATGCCAAGCACCAAGGTGATCGCGGCGGCTTCCCACGACCAGTAGCCGACGAACTGATAACCCGATTTGTGCAGGTCATAGTAGCTTTCCCGGCGGCTGGCTTCATACCATTCGGCGAGATACTGTGCCATCAGTGCCGGCCGCTCGGACGGCTGCGCGGCAAAGATCGGCAGCGCTTTCGAATAGGGCAGATTGCGGCGGCAGATGCCGACCGCAGCGTCGCGACCATCGACGCAGCAACTGAGCAAGCGCTCGATCAGTGCATCGCGCTTCTCATTGCGGTAATCGATCAATGGCACCAGGCGGTGCAGCACATCCTGCTTACCGAGCAGGATGCCAAGGCACACCATGGTCAGCGCCTGGTGGTATTCCGGGCCGGCGAGCGCCACGTGCGGCCATGGGGCTTCGCGATCGTTGCTGTCGTTATAGGCCTGGTTGTAGTGGGCGTAGGTTTCCCAGTGTTCGACCGCACGGTCGTAGAATGCTTGCAGTTGCGCGATATCGTGACCGCCGCTGTAGCAATTGACCAGGAATGCGCTTGCATCTGTCGCCAGGCGCTTGGTCGTGTTCATCAGGTTATAGAGCGGAATCGCCGAGATCATTTCCGGCGGTTGCTGCAGGCGTTCCTTCACATGCTCGAACGTGTCGAGCTGTTCCAGGAAGTTCTCTTCGTAGCCGTAATACCTAAGCAGGGGTTCGCGCAGGGACTGCTGAAAGTCGCTTTCTGACAGCGGGGCATGCATGGGTGTTGCTCTTTCTGTAACGGTGCGGACCGCCATTACAGCCTAGAATTTCGCGAACGGCAAGAGTGATTCAATTGAATCGGGGGGGGCAGGCAAAAAAAAGCGGGAATGGCCCTGAAGCCATTCCCGCTTTGTTGTATCGCTTAGACGTTCAGGCGATTTGCTTAGCCTTGCTTCTCGTCGTCGCCGGCAGTTGCTGGATATGGACGGTTGATCCACAGAATCCAGTAGCGGGCCAGGTCGGCACGGCCGTCGGCGCCTTGCACGGATTCCAGGATCTTGATGGCTTCATCCTTCTTGCCTGCCATCGCGTAGGAGTAGCCCAGGCGCAGCTTGGCGTCTTCCGCATTTTTCAGGCCGCCCTTGGCGATGCCGTCCTGGATCAGCTGGATGCCTTTGTCGTACTGGCCCATGGTCACGAAGGCGTAGCCCAGGTTAACCAGGCCGGTACCGTTCTTGGCTTTGCGGGCCGAAGATTCGGTGGAAGCGATGTTCTTCATATCGTCGGCAGCCTGGCGGTCCAGTTCGGACTTCAGCTTCTTGACCTTGGCGTTCTGGGTTACAGCGCCATTGGCGAGGCCAGCGTCCAGCACTGCCTTGCCTTCGATGAACTGGCCTTCGAGCTGGTCGACTTCGGCCAGTTCCAGGTAATCCTGTTCTTCCATCTTGGTGGTTGCCATTTTCTGCAGGCGGATGATGTCAGCCGAGAAGCGGGTGGAGTAGTTTTCCTTGCCGCGGGTGCGGTACAGCATATCCGACCAGTAGCGGTCGCGCGGATGCCAGCGCACCAGGCCTTCCAGCGCGGTCAGGTAGGTAGCCTTGTCTTTCAGGCGGTGCGAAGCGTCTGCCAGCATGTGCAGTTCTTCGCGGGTCATCGGCTGGTTGGCCTTGATGCTGTCGTTCAGCTTCTTCAGCAGATCGGCCTGCACGCCCTTGTGGTCGCCGGATTCGAAGCGGATCGCCATCACCTGGCGCGCCACTTTCGGGTCGCCGGTCATTTCACCGTACTTCTGCAGGTTTTCGATGGTCTTCGGGTAGTTCTTCTGTTCCTGATAGTAGCCTGCCAGCGCTTGGGTGAACTTGGCTTTCTCGTCTTTTTCCAGACGGCCGGAAGCCAGCACGTACTCCAGCATTTCAATCAGCTTCGCCTTGTCGTTCATGCCCAGCGCCGTCGCCAGGCGCATGCGGTTGATGAAGTACTGCTCGTAGCTGGACTTGTTGGGCATGGCGTCTGCCTGGTCCAGCAAGGCGTTCACTTCGCCAAACTTCTTGGCATCCAGCAGAGGGCCCAGGATTTTGCTGTCCAGGAACTTGACCATCTCTTTGCGCACAGTCTCTTGTGGAGCGGCGGCAGCCTGTTTGTCTTGCGCGTGTGCGGTCTGGACCAGCGCCGGGACGGCGCCCAGGCCAATAGCTGCCAGCAGCAGGCCGATACGTGCGAAACGGTGTTGGGTCATGGTAGGTGATCCTTCTTGTGGTTGAGGCAAACGTCTATTCTCCCATAATTTCGTCATGGGACCGTTTTTCTGAAGTAGACAATTGTAACGATTTCTTATGGCCGGCCGAAAGCCGCGCCATCGGCCGAAAACAGCATGCAGCGCTCCGGCGGCAGGAAGATCATGGCCGGCGCACCGGGCTCGGGCACCGGCCATTCCTGCGCCAGTTTCACCGCCAGCGCTTCCGGCATGCCGGGCAAGACAGCGTAAACAATCGATTGATCGCCAAGGTACTCCACATGGCTGATCGCTACAGCGGCCGCATTGTAAGCCTCTTGCCGCAATTGCAGGTGTTCCGGACGCACGCCAAGCATGACGCGGGCGCCGCGTTCCACGTTTCCGGGCAGGGCAGCCACTTCCACGAGGGCGCCGCCCGGCAGCAGTACCGCTACATGGGTGGCACCCAGGGCCATCACTTCGGCCGGGATGAAGTTCATGCGCGGCGCGCCGAGGAAACCGGCCACGAACAGGTTGGCCGGGCTGTTATACAGTTCCTGCGGCGTGCCGGCCTGCTCGATCCGGCCACCATTGAACACCACGATGCGTTGTCCCAGCGTCATGGCCTCCACCTGGTCGTGTGTGACGTAGATGGTGGTTGTGCCCAGCTCTTTGTGCAGGCGGCCGATTTCCAGCCGCATTTGCACCCGCAGGCCGGCATCCAGGTTGGACAACGGCTCGTCGAACAGGAATAGCTGCGGCTTGCGCACAATGGCACGGCCGATTGCCACGCGCTGGCGCTGGCCCCCGGACAGCTCTTTCGGCTTGCGTTCGAGCAGGTGGCCGATCTGCAGTGTGGCGGCAGTGCGTTCGACGGCCGCGCGCAACTCGCCGGATGGCGTGCCGGCCAGCTTCAGGCCGAAGGCCATGTTTTCGTATACCGTCATGTGCGGGTACAGCGCATAGGACTGGAACACCATCGCCAGCCCACGCTGGGCCGGCGGCACACTGTTGGCAAGCTTGCCGCCGATATGCAGTTCACCTCCGCTGATCTCTTCCAGGCCGGCAATCATGCGCAGCAGCGTCGACTTGCCGCAGCCGGACGGACCGACAAACACCGTGAATTCCCCGTCCGCGATATCCAGGTTAATGCCCTGGATTACCGGGGAATTGTCGCCATAGCGCTTGGCGATTTTGCGCAGCGAGACCGATGCCATGTATCAGGCCGCCTCGGGCACGGGGGCGCCCTTGCCTTGTTCGCGCGATTCCATCGGGATGAACTGCGACAGGATGGCAACCGGGAGGGCGGCGAGCAGAACCCACAGGAAGAAGCTCTTGTAGCCCAGCGCCATCTGGATATCGCCGCTGATCCAGCGGAACAGCACAAAGCCAAGCTGCATCACACCGGTGGAGAATGCATAGTGCGCCGTAGTGTACTTGCCGGGAGCGACCACCTGCATCATGTACAGGATCACGCCGACGAAGCCGAAACCATAACCGAACATCTCCACGCTGAGTGCGATGCCGATCAGGGTCAGGTCGGCCGGCAGCGCGTGCGACAGGTAATAGAACACCAGGTTCGGCAGGTTCATCGCCAGGATCAGGAACAGGATGGCGCGGCGCAGGCTAAGCCAGGAAGTGAAGTAGCCGCCGGCGATGGAGCCGATGATGAAGGCGATGGTGCCGCTGGTGCCGTACACGGCCCCGACTTCGGCGGTGCTAAGGCCAAGGCCCCCCGCTTCGCGCGCTTCGCGCAGGAACAGCGGACCGATGGTCTGCACCTGGGCTTCGCCGGCGCGGAACAGGATGATAAACAGGATTGAAACCCAGATGCCGGGCTTGCGGAAGTAGTCGACGATCACTTCCTTCAGCGTGCGCGACACGCCCGCCACGGTGTGGTCGTCCATGCGCGCATTGGGGCTGAGCGGCAGCGCCCAGAAGTTGTAGGTGCCCAGGGCGCACATGGTCAGGCCGATGATGCCGAAGATGACAGTCCACGCCGAAGTGACGCCCTGCGTCTTTTCCAGGTAGCCGGCCAGCGTCAGCAAGCCGCCTTGCGCCAGCAGGCGGCCGGCGTTGAAGAACGTCCCGGTCCAGCCGGCGTATTGCGCCTGCGCCTTCTTTGACAGGCTGGCGATGTACAAGCCGTCGCAGGAAATGTCGTGCGTGGCGGATGCGATCGATGCCAGGAACAGCACTGCCACGCTGGCGCTCAACCAGAACGGGAACTGCAGCGCCAGCGCGACCAGGCCAAGGCACACGCCGCCGAATAGCTGCAGGCTGACCACCACCAGCTTCTTGCTCGACGCCAGTTCGAGGAAGGGGCTCCACAAGGGCTTGAAGATCCAGGCGCCACCAAGGAAAGCCAGCCAGTGGCTGATCTCCGCGTTCGACATGTTCATGCTCTTCATCATCTGGCCGAAGACAAGGGCTATGGCGAAGTAGGGCAGACCCTGCGCCAGGTACAGCGTGGGGATCCACTTCAGCGGGTTGTGGCGTGCGGCGTCCATCTTGTCTCCTTAACTTCAAGCAAAGCCGGGAACCGGGCAGCGGCCGGTGGCTTCCAGGTCGCCTGACAGCCAGGCATTGATGGCTTCCAGCGCGGGTGCGGCAAAGCCGTAGGTCATCAGGGCGGGGGCTTGGATGTCGAGCGCCTGGTAGGGATTCCACAGCGCCAGGTGCAGGTCCGGCCTCCAGTTGTTGCGGGCATTGTCGCCGTAGCGCAGGCGGGAAGTGGAGGCCAGTACGGTGAAGCGCCCGTCCTGCGGTAGCGAGGACCAGGCGAAGGTATTGGCGTCGGCGAAGGTGACCAGCTCCACGTCGTACAGCTTGCCCAGGGAGGCGGCGACGGTGGCCGCCGGCACGCCGGCCTCGGACACGCCGTCGCTCACCACGTCCTGCCGCACCACCAGGCGCAGCTTGCCGCCCGCCGCCGGGCGTTGTGGATTGCCGCGTGCCGTCAGGGCACGGCGCCAGCCTTCGGCCATGATTGCGCGGTCGGCAGCATCTTCTTTATACGAGCGCTGCTGGCAAGGGTAAGCTTGCGCCAGTGCGTTCAGGCGCGCCAGGCGTTCATCGACGGCCGCCTGCGGCAGGGAGCCGTCGGCCAGGGCGGCGGCGATGGCATCCAGGGTTTCGTTCTGGGTTTCCGTGGTGCCAAGCGCCATCACCATATCGGCGCCGGCCAGCAGGGCGCGCACGGCGGCGTTGCCCACGCCATAGCGGCCGGCGATGGCGTGCATGTCCATGCCGTCGGTAATGATGATGCCCTTGTAGTTCCATTGCTTGCGCAGGATGCCGTCCAGGATGGCGGGCGACATGGTGGCCGGGTTGTCCGGATCGATCGCCGGGTAGACGATGTGGGCGGTCATCATGGCCGGCGCTACAGGCGCGGCGGCGCGGAACGGCGCCAGCTCCAGCGCGTCCAGCTCGGGCAGCGCCTTGTCGACGGTCGGCAGGTCGCGGTGGGAATCGACGTGAGTGTCGCCGTGGCCGGGGAAGTGCTTGACGCAGCACGCGACACCCTCGGCGTGGCTACCGGCCATCCAGGCCATGGCCAGTTCCACTGCGCGTGCCGGATCCGCGCCGAAGGAACGCTCGGCGATGACCGGATTGTTCGGATTGTTGTTCAGGTCCAGCACGGGCGCAAAGTTCCAGTTGAAGCCGAGCGACTTGGCAGCACGCGCCACGGCGGCGCCGGTGCGGTATGCCAGGTCGCTGTCGTCGGCGGCGCCTAGGCCCATGGCCGCTGGCGGCGCCGGCACCCAGGTCGAGCGCACCACGGCGCCGCCTTCCTGGTCGATGGCAATCAGCGCATTCGGACCCATTGCATCGCGCAGGTCGGCCGTCAGCCTGGCCAGTTGCACGGAGTCGGTCATATTGCCGCGAAACAGGCACACGCCGCGGATGCCGTTGGCGCGGATGAAATCGGCCGTTGCCTGCTCCAGCACCGTGCCGGGGAAGCGGATCATGATCAGTTGTCCCGCGATTTTGCGTAGTTCTTGTGTGCTCATTTGACTGCTCCGTCCATGCCGCGCATGAAGTAACGTTGGGTGAAAAGGAATGCCGCCAGTGTCGGCACGATGGTGATGATGGTACCTGCCGCGATGACGCGGGTGCTGCTGCCGAAGGTGCCGCGCAAATACAGCACGCCCACCGACAGCGGGAATTCGTCCGGCTTGCTCATGACGATCGACGGCCAGATGTATTCGTTCCAGGCCTCGACGGCGGTGAGAATGCCGACCGTCGCCAGCCAAGGTGCGATCAGCGGCAGCATGATCTTGGTGAAGATGATCCATTCCGAGGCGCCGTCGACGCGGGCGGCATCGACCAGGTCTTGCGGGATCTCCTCGAAGGCCTGTTTCAGCAACAGGATCGCGACTGCGTTCACCACGTTGGGCAGGATCACGCCGGAATAGGTATCGACCAGGCCCAGCTCAGTCACCGTGATGAAGTTGACCAGGAAATTGACCTCGGAAGGCAGGACCATGGTCGCGACGATCAGGCCGAACACCAGCTTCTTTCCCTTGAAATGCAGGCGCGCCAGCGGGTAGGCGGCCATGGAGCACAGCACCAGCTTCCACAGCACGGTGAAAACGGTGATCAGGATAGAGTTCTTCAGGAAAGACCAGATCGGGATGACGCGGAATACTTCCGCGAAGTTTTCCAGCGATGGCTGCTTCGGCCAGAAAGTCGGCGGGTAGGAGAAGATGTTGCCTTCGGTGGAAAGCGCCGTCACCAGCGTCCACCAGAAAGGAAAGACGCACAGCAGCGCGACGGCAGCCAGCAGCAGGTATTGTGCCGTTTTCTTCATCGGTGCTTCGGCTTCAGGTAGCGCAGGCAAAGCAGGGCGATGCCGATGCAGATCAGGGAGACGACGAAGCTGGCTGCCAGCGCACGCGGCAGCTTTAGGTGCTTCAGGCCCTGGTCGTAGGCGTAGTACAGGGCGGTGAAGGTGGAATTCATCGGGCCACCCTGCGTCAGCACGTCGACTTCCTGGTAGGCCTTCAGCGCGCCCAGAACGGAGAGGATGGTGCAAACCATGATGGTGGGGCGCAGCATCGGCACGGTGATGTGCCAGAAGCGTTGCCAGCGCGAGGCGCCGTCCAGGATGGCGGCTTCCTGCATTTCCTGCGGCACCGATTGCAGGGCGGCCAGGTACATCACCATATACCAGCCCAGGCCGCGCCACAGCGTGACGAACATGATCGCCGCCAGCGCAAAGGTATCGTCCTGCAGCCAGCCGATATTGGTGCCAAGGATGTAGTTCAGCGCGCCCTGTTCATGAAACATGAAGCCCCACATGATGCCGACCACCGAAACCGTGGTCACGACCGGCACGTAATAGGCAGCACGGAACATCCTGATGCCAGGCAGCTGGTTATTCACCATCACGGCCAGCGCAATGGCGCCCAGCTGCACGCAGGGAACGATCAGCAGGAACACCAGCGAGTTTTTCAGGCCGGTGACAAACATCTCGTTATTGAAGATATAGCGGAAGTTGTCGATGCCGACCCAATGCGTCGGCCGCACCAGCGAAAAATCGGTAAAGGCCAGCACCGACCCGAACAGTACCGGCCAGAATGCGAAGACGGCCAGCAGCGCCAGCGCCGGCGCCAGGAACAGCCAGGCCGCGAGCGAGCGCCTCATCGCGCATTCCCCTGTGAAATGTCCACCTTGGGGTCAGGAACGATGGCGGACATTCTTTGTGGAATGTCCACCATCGTTCCTGACCCCAAGGTGGACAATTTGCGATTCCAGATCGCGACGGCGGCGTCGAGCGCTTGCTGGATGTCCTCGCGCCCGGTAACGCCGGCTTCCACGGCCTTCACCAGCGCGCGGCGCAGTTCATCGTAATCTTCAATGCCGGCGACGTACATGGTGCGTGAGTATGGCATCGAGACCGCGCCTGCGGCGACCGCCTTCTCCGCCGCACCGGCATTCGGCGGCGCGGATGTGAAGAAGGGATCGTTGGCGGCGCGCGCCGATGCGGGAAATACGCTGGCCTGCCGCGCAAACGCAAGCTGGTTCGCGTCGTTGGTCAAAAAACGTGCAAACTTACCGATTCCCGGCAAATCCGCTGCCGGCACCGGCGCGGGAACGCCAAAGTGGATCAGCCACCCGCCATCGGCAATCCCGGTCGGCCCAAGCGGAGCGGGCGCCACATCGGTTACGGCGTACACCTCGCGGGCGTCGGCCTGGATGCGCTTCAAGGCCGTCGGCGGCGCCAGCAGCATACCCAGGCGCCCGCTCTTGTAGGCTTCCACGGCTGGCGGGAAATTGTCCTCAGCAAACAGGCCGTCCTTGAGCAGTCCGCCGGCGCGATAAGTCTCGGCCAATTTGCGAACTAACGCGACGTGCGCTGCGGAATTGAACACCGCGCGCCCTCCTGCCAGCACCGGCAAGCCTTGCTGCAGCATCAGTCCGTCAACCTTGGACAGGGCAGGGCAAAGTCCGGCCTTGCCGGTGCGCTGTGCGATCTGGCGCGCGAAGGCCAGTTGCTCGTCAAGATTGCGCGGCGCATGCGCGATGCCGGCCGCGCGGAAGATGTCGCGGTTATAGGCGATCACGGCGACATTGCTGTACATCGGGAAGCCGTAGATCTTGCCCGCGAACGACAGGTCGCGCAGGGCGCTTTGCAGATAGCGCCCGCGATCAGCGCCCAGCAGCGCATCGACAGGCGTCAGCAACCCGTCGCGCGCAAATTCCTCGGCCCACGGCACGTTCAGGTTGACCAGGGCCGGCGGCTTGCCAGCCACAATGCGCGTGACCAGCTTGGTCTGGATAATGTCCCACGGGAAGTCGACCCATTCCAGCTTGACGCCGGGATTGGCCGCTTCGTAGCGCTTCACCACGTCCTCGAAGTAGGGCGTAAAGCGCGGCTTCATGCTGAAGGTCCAGAATTCGATATGCTGCACCGGCGCTGCGTGCGCAACGCCGGCAACGGCCATCAATGCAGCAAGCAGGAGACTGTTCTTCATCGATGGCCGCGCGCGGGGATCAGTGGGTCTTGGTGACTTTGTTCAGGTGGCGCGGGCGATCGGGGTCCAGGCCGCGCGCTGCGGACAGCTTGGCCGCCATCACGTAAAACGCCTGGATCGCGACGATCGGATCGAGGTCCGGCGTCGCCGCCACCGGCAAGGTCAGGTCGCGCGTTGCGATGTCCTCCGGCGCGGCCAGCAATACGCGCGCACCGCGGCCGCGCATCTCTTCGGCCAGAGCCAGCAGGCCGGCCTGGGTCGGGCCGCGGGTTGCGAAGATCAGCAGCGGATAACCTTCTTCGATCAGCGCCATCGGGCCATGCTTGATCTCCGCGCCGGAGAAGGCTTCCGCCTGCAGCGCCGAGGTTTCCTTGAATTTCAGCGAAGCTTCCAGCGCGACAGGGAAGCTGATGCCACGGCCAACGACCATGATGTTGCGCGCCGGCGCCAGGACTTCAATCGCGGGCGACCAGTCGACGTTGCAGGCCGCGCGCAGCGCATCCGGCAGTGCAGCCAGGCCTTCCAGCAGTTCCGGGTCGTTCTGCCAGTGTGCAACGAGGCGCGCGCCGGCAACCAAGGACGTGATGAAGCTCTTGGTTGCAGCCACGCTTTGCTCCTTGCCTGCGCGCAGCGGCATGGCCCACTCGGCGGCATGCGCCAGGGGCGAATCCGCATCGTTGACCAGTGCCACCGTGGTGGCGCCGCCGTCGCGGAAGTAGCGGATCGGTTCCACCACATCAGGGCTCTGGCCCGACTGCGACACGGCGATGGTCAGCGTGTCGCGGGTAATCAGCGGCGACTTGTGCAGCGTCACCAGCGACATCGGCAGCGAGGCGACCACGCGGCCCAGGCGCGACATGATCAGGTAAGCAATGTAGTTGCAGGCATGGTCCGAGCTGCCGCGTGCCACGGTCAGCGCGGAGTTGAACGGAGTGCTCCTCAGTTTGCGGCCCAGTTCCGCGTAGCGGTCGGTGTCGTTCGCCAACTGCTGTTCCACGCAGTCGGCGGCAGACAGGGCTTCTTTAAGCATCATTGAGGTCACAACGTTCTCCTTCGATATAAACGGCTTTCAGTTTCAAGTCCCGGTCCATCACGACCAGGTCGGCATACGCGCCGCGTGCCAGGCGGCCGCGGTCCTGCAGGCCGAGGTAGTCGGCCGCATTGGTGGAAACTCGTTTGGAGGCGTCGGCCAGGTCGAGGCCCAGCCCGACCAGGTTGCGCAAGGCCTGGTCCAGCGTAAGCGTGGAGCCGGCCAGGGTGCCGTCGGGCAGGCGCACGCCGCCCATGCATTTATGGACGATGTGGCGGCCCAGCATGTACTCGCCATCGGGCATGCCGGTGGCAGCGGTGGAATCGGTCACGCAATACAGGCGCGGGATGGCGCGCAGCGCGCCCTTGATCGCACCCGGATGCACGTGCAGAAGATCGGGAATCAATTCCGCGAATTCGGCGTGCGCCAGCGCCGCGCCGACCATGCCGGGCTCGCGGTGGTGCAGGCCGCTCATCGCGTTGAACAAATGCGTGAAGCCGGTGGCGCCATGGTCCAGGGCTGCGACGCCCTCTTCATAAGAGCCGAGCGTGTGGCCGATCTGCACCCGGACGCCGTGATTGGCCAGGTCGCGCACCAGTTCCAGGTGGCCCGAAATTTCCGGCGCCACGGTGATCACGCGCATCGGCGCCAGCTTTTCCAGGCGGTGGACTTCTTCAACAGTGGCGGCGCGCGCGAAGTTCGGCTGCGCACCCAGCTTGCCGCTATTGATATACGGCCCTTCCAGGTGGGCGCCCAGCACGCGGGCCTCGCCCTTGCCGCGCTGGCGCGTGGCCTTGCCGATGGCTGCCAGCGCCACGTCGATGTCTTCCGGCGGGGCGGTCATGGTGGTCGCCAGCATCGAAGTCGTGCCGTGGCGCGCATGGATCGCGGCAATCTTATGTACCGCATCGCCGCCTTCCATCACGTCCTTGCCGGCGCCGCCGTGTACGTGCAGGTCGATGAAGCCAGGCAGGATATAGTCGTCGCTGTTCGATCCCGGATCGGCGCTGCCGCCCGCGACTTCCTCGATCCGCTCGCCGAAGGAAATCGTTCCGTTCAGCCAACCGGACGGTGTCAGGATATTACCTTTGATTGCCTCGTTCATCGACGCGACTCCGCTACAAATTCATAATAGTCACTCCGGCAGAAGGAGTGGGTAAGTTCTACCGCAGCGCCGCTTTCCAGGTAGCTCACGCGCGTAATGTGCAGCATGGCAGTGCCGGGTGAAATATTGGCCAGGCGCGCTTGCTCGGCATTGGCATTGATGGCACGGATGTGCTGCAAGGCACGCATCGGCACATTGCCGGTGGCTTCCAGGTAGCCGTACAGCGAGCCGTTCACCGTGCCGGGATCGGGCATGTACATGGCGGGGATGGTCGAGGTCTCGATGGCCATTACCACGTCGTCGGCAGTGCGCAGGCGCTTCAGGCGCGCCACGGGCATATTGGGCGACAGGCCGAGCGAGAGCAATTCCAGCGGCGCCGCCACCCCGATTTCGCGCTGCAGCCAGCGCGAGCCGGCGGTAAAGCCGCGCTGGCGCAGCTCTTCCGAGAAACTGGTCAGCCGCGATAGGGGCTGTTCCAGCTTGGGCGTGATATAGGTCCCGGAACCGCGGCGGCGCGTCAGCATGCCGCGTGCGCACAGCATGTCGATCGCTTTGCGCGCGGTCACCCGCGAGATATTGAGTATTTCCGACAGCACGCGTTCGGACGGCAGCGCTTCGTTGGCGCGCCAGTCGCCGCTTGCTATGCCATCGGACAGCTTGTTTGCCAACTGCATGTACAGAGGGGTGTCGCTGTCGGCGTCGGGCCGGAAATCGCTCAACTGGGATAGCACGGGCTACTCCTTCAAATGTTGTTGGATCAGGCGCAGGCCACCCGCGGCCGAATCGCCCTTGGGTGGAACAATCCGCTGCAGCAGGTCAGGCGGCAGGTAGGCACGCAGCGGCTCACCGAGCCCGCCGCACAGGGCGATCGGCAGCGTGCCGCTCGGGTCCAGGCCATGTGCAATGCGTGCCACTTGCCGGCCCGCTTCCGACAGGATGCCGCGCGCGGTTGCATCGCTCTCGGCAAACTGCAGGACGATGCGCGCCAGTTGCGCGAAGGCGGTCTGATTGGCGTTCGCCAGCCAGACCTGGATGCGGTCACGGCTGCCGCCGCAGGCATCGGCCACTGCCCGGGCGAAGGCGCTGCCAGGCACACGGCCGTCGACCACCTGCTGCACATGGTTGATCGCCTTCATGCCGATCCATGCGCCGCCAGCTTCGTCGCCGGATGGGAAGCCCCAGCCGCCCACTTCATGGCGTGAACCGTCGGCATTCAGGATCTCGCCCACGCTGCCTGTACCCAGCGCGATGATGGCGCCGGGCTGGCCTTCATGTGCGCCGAGCACCGTGGTGAAGGCATCGGTTTCCAGCGCCACAGCGGCAAAGCCAGGGTTGGCCGCCACGAAATTGGCGGCCCACTGTTTGTTATGCACGCCGGCCAGCCCCAGGCCGATCGCAATGCGTTCGCGCGCCGGCTGCGCCACGCCGGCAGCGGCAAAGGCGCGCGCCACGGCTTCCTCAACGGCGGCCCACGCATTCTTAATACCGTGCAGCAAGGCCGATGGACCGGCTTGGCCTTCGCCCAGCAATTGCCCGTCGGCACGCGCCAGGCGTACGCGTGTACCGCTGCCGCCGCCATCGACGCCTATCAGGAATTCGATCATTTTTTCAAGGGATGAAAAGAACTGTGGCGACTATATGAGGAGCACACCAGCTTGTCAACAGGTATTTAACTGGTATTGTTTAGGTCTGCGGCTAAACGCTTCATGAAAAGTTCAAGTGATTGAATTTAAAGGATAATTGTGCTGAATGGAATGGTATGCACTTTGGTATGGACTGTGGTGCCAAAGTTGCAATGCAGGCGTAAAAAAGCCCGGCGCGATGGCCGGGCAATAGGGAGAAAAAGCTAATCGCTGCCGGCGCCCCAGGCGTCAGCAGCGATGTCGTCAATCATTCAGTGTGGGCGCCGCGACGGTCGACCGTTACCACACGCTGTTTGTCGGAGATCAGTTGCTGGCCCTGTGCGGCGACTTTGCCTTCCACATTGACCGTCGCGTTGCCGGGGCCGCGCACATTGACTTCGGCCTGCTTGGCCAGCATGCCGCGCGCATCCAGGCTGCCGGGACCTGTGACCTGCGCGTTCAGGGTGCTGGTCCAGCCGCGCAGCTGCACGGCGCCTGGTCCGCTCATGGTGACCTTGACGTCCTTGCATTCAGGTTCGGCATGCAGGTCGCCCGAGCCGCGCACGTCGGCATCGAGCGAATCGCTTACCTTGCTCAGGTAAATGTTGCCGGGACCCTTGCTGCGGGCTATGGCCTTGGCCACCTTGAGCTGCTTGGCATCCAGGTCGCCCGAACCGCTGACATCGGCGCTCAGGGTGCCGCTGCTGCCGGACAGGTTCATACCGCCGGGACCGCTCAGGCTCACGCGCGTGTTCTGGGCTTGCAGGCCGCGTGCTTCCAGGTCGCCGGAGCCGTGCACTTCGGCGTCGAACTTCTTGATCTGGCCGTTCAGGCAGGCGCTGCCGGGGCCATTCAATATGGCGCTGACATTTTCCACCTGCATGCTGCAGGCTTCCAGGTCGCCAGAGCCGGAAATCTCCACCCGGAGGTCGCGGCTGCTGCCGCGCAGCTCGACCGAGCCCGGTCCGCTCATCGCAGCGTTCACTTTATTGGCGCGCACATCGCCCGCTTCCAGGTCGCCGGAACCGGACAAGACCGCATTTAAGTCGCCGGTAATGGCCGGTGCGCTGACGTCGCCAGGACCGGTCATGACCAGATTGAGGTTGGCGGTACGCATGCGGTGCAGGTGCATGTCGCCGCTGCCGCTGGCTTTGACGGTCAGTTCGGTGGCTGTGCCGGAGGCGCTGAAGTCGCCCGGGCCGGTGGCGATCAGTTTCAACTCGCTGCTGTCCACGCGTTCCAGTTCAACGTCGCCGCTGCCGCTATTGCTCAGCGCCTTCAAGCCGCTGGTGCTGATTTTCACGATCACCGGTTCGCGCTGCTTGCCGAAGCTGAACACCCAGTGGTTGCGGCGCAGCGGCCGCACGTGCAGGGTGTCGCCCTGGACCACCGTTTCAAGCTGCTCGACCTGGCGCTTCGGTCCGCTGACTTCGACCGCCGGTGCACCCTGGGCATTGATCAGTACCCTGTAAGGGCCGTCAATCTCAATGCGCGAGAAAGCCGTCACCGGGCGGTTTTCCCTGGTGGGGGAGAGATCGGCCTTCCTTTCGCTTTCCGAAGGGCTGGCATGCAGGGCCGTGGCGCCCAGCGCGATAAGGGAAGCAGCGGCGCCGCAGGTGATCAGCTTATTCATTTTGATTGTCACTGTTCAGGATTGGTGATGTTGGAACGATATGCCAAGCGGCGCCGCCGCCGGGCCGGAAAAAGACAGACGCGCAAAAACTGGGAGTCAACTGCATTTTTCCGATACTGAAATGCACACGGTACCAGCCAAAAAGTTGTGATTTCGCCTTGAAATGTCATAATGCTCGTCAGGAGAGACACTTATGATCAAGTACTTGGGAACCAAAAAGACCGACCAGGGTGGAACGGTATACGTGTTCCTGATCAATGGTTTGCAGAAGGAGGTCCGCGAGGGTTCCCTGAAGCAATATCCTGGCTGCTACGAAGCGTTGCCTCCCTCGGCCAAGGCCAAGATCAGTGCGAACCGCGCCTGGTTCCAGAAGTTGTAGGTGATGCCCGGAATGCGCTTCCTCGCAGCGGCAGGCTTGCTGGCTGCCAGTCTGGCGGCGCAGGCGGCGCCGCCTTCCCATTTTGGCGTTGTGCTGGGCAATGGCCTGCTGTGCCGCGACCAGACTTCGAATCGTTATTATTTCGACTACTTCAGCCAGTACTTCGGGCGGCCCTACAAGCGTGAGGGCGGGGCCTACTGGTTCCGCACCAATGATGCGATCCTGTGGGGCTTTCCCGTGCTGGAAGTGATCATCAGCGACGAAAGCTACCCGTACAGCTTTGTCGGCGCCGTCACCGATACCACGCCGGAGGAGCTGGAAAAGGCCATCCTCCGCCAGGACGGGCAAGCCTATGCGAAAATCGACACGTCGCGCTACCCCGTGCGGGAGTCCAAGCCGGGCAGCCGCATCGTCTATTTCAACACGCGCTCCAAGATATACTGCGCCAAATTCAAGCAACTGCCGCCCGCGCTGCGCTAGGCGCCCACCATGTACACGCAATACTTCAACCTCAAACAGCTGCCGTTTTCGATTGCCCCCGACCCGCGATACCTGTTCATGAGCGAACGGCACCGCGAGGCGCTGGCGCACCTCCTGTACGGCGTGGGGAGCGGCGGCGGCTTCGTGCTGCTGACCGGCGAGATCGGCGCCGGCAAGACCACGGTGTGCCGTTGCTTCATGGAGCAGATCCCGGCCGATTGCCGCCTGGCCTATATCTTCAATCCCAAACTGACAGTGGAAGAACTGCTGCAGACGGTGTGCGATGAATTCGGCGTGGCGCCGGAAGGCGCGAGCGTCAAGTCCTATGTGGATGCGGTCAACAGCTATCTGCTGGAATCGCACGCCGCGGGCCATCACAATGTGCTGGTCATCGACGAGGCCCAGAACCTGTCGGCCGATGTGCTGGAGCAGTTGCGCCTGCTGACCAACCTGGAAACGAGCGAACGCAAGCTGCTGCAGATCATCCTGATCGGACAGCCGGAACTGCGCCAGATGCTGGCGCGTCCGGAGCTGGAGCAACTGGCGCAGCGTGTCATTGCGCGTTACCACCTGGGGCCATTGTCCGAAGCGGAAGTGGGCAGCTATATCCGGCACCGGCTGGCGGTAGCTGGCGCTGGTGCGGTGGAGCTGTTCCCGCGCGGGCTGCTGCGGCGCATCCATCAAATGAGCAAAGGCGTGCCGCGCAGGATCAACCTGCTGTGCGACCGCGCACTGCTTGGCGCCTACGTCGAAAACCGCGCGCAGGTGAATGCCACCATCCTGCGCCGCGCGGCGGAGGAAGTGTTTGCCGGCGAGGCCGCACCAGCCAAGGCGCGGGCATGGCGGATGGCTGCCGCTGGTGTATTGGCCGGGGCCGCGCTGACAGCGGCTGCGGCGTGGCAAATGATGCCGTCCGGGCGCGCGCCAGCCGCTGCCTCGCAGGCTTCTGGCCGTGTGACCCAAGCGGCCGCGGTTCCTTCCGCGTATGCTGCTGCGCCGCAGGGCGCCGCTGCTTCCGCCCACGCGGCGGCCGCAGCGCCGCCGCCCGCAGCTTCGGGCTCGACGCCTGCCGCATTGCCAACGCCTGTGCCGACCTGGCTGACAATGGACGCCGCCCTGAACCAGCTGGCCGCGAAGTGGGAGGTGAAGCTTGCTGAGGGTGAGGGCTGCGATGAAGCAGCCAAGCGCAACCTGCGCTGCATGCAAACCAAAGGCGGCCTGGAGGAGATCCGCAAGCTTGACCGCCCCGTCATCATCAAGCTGCGCGACGGCCAATCCCTGCCGCGCAACGTCCTGTTGACCGCTATCGATAACAGGAACGCCACGCTGGTCGGAGCACGCGGTAGCGAAACGGTGCCGCTCGATGCCTTAGATGCCCGTTTTGACGGCAGCTTCACCACCTTCTGGCGCGCGCCGCGCTCCTGGCGCGAAGAAGTCAGGGAGGGCGACAAGGGCCCGGACGTCGATTGGCTGGCCCGCCGCCTGGCACAGATGAACGGGGTCAAGAAACCGCGTGAGAACCAGCCACTGGCCGGCGAAACTTTGCGATACTTGCGCGAGTTCCAGCTTGCCCAAGGCCTGAAGGCCGACGGCGTGGCAGGGCCACGAACTTTCATCCGCCTGTCGCAGCCGGGCAGGGAAACCGAGCCGCACCTGTTGGCCGAGGCGGGTAAATAATATGTCCTATATTCTCGAAGCACTGAAAAAAGCGCAGGCTGAACGCCAGATCGGCAGCACTCCGACCATCCATGCACCCACGCTGGCCAGCGCGCCGGTGGGGCAGGGCGCGCGCGGCAAGCGCGCGCCAGTGATCGTGGCGATGGTCCTGATGGCCGCCGCCATTGCCGGCCTCGCGACCATGCTGGTGCGCCAGCAGCCAGGCGCCAGCCAGCCGGCAGCCGCCATCGCACCGGCCGCGGTTGGCCAAGCCCCTGTTCCCGCGGCCGCCGCTCCTGCCCCGGTAGCCGCCGCCCCCGCCGCGAGCGTCGCCAACAACGCTGCGCCAGCGGCCACCGCTGCAGCGCCAAGCACAGCGCCGGCAGCAACCGGCCAGCCCATCCTCCCGCAACCGACAGCAACAACGGCGCAGGCCCGCGCGGCAGAAGCGCCAACGGCGCAACGAGGCAGCGTTTCCCAGCCGACTGGGCCACGCCCTGCCGGCGCCCGCGTCGCGGAAGCCCCTCAACCAGCCCCTCAAAAGCAGGCCGTAAACGCGACGCTCGGTGCAGGCATGGCGCCAGCCTCCCCGCCGCCCGCGCCGATGGAAGAACAAGTGCAATCCCTGCGCGAGCTCCCTGAGCCGATCCAGCGCGCCATTCCCCAGGTCACCCTTGGTGGCTACATGTACTCGAAAAACCCCGCCGATCGCCTGCTGCTGATCGACAAAGTCCTGCGCAAGGAAGGTGAAGAAGTCGCGCCCGGCCTGATCCTGGACAAACTCCAGCCCAAGCAAGCGATCTTCAGCTTCCGCGGCTACCGCTACCGGGTGCCGCTATGACCGGCAGGCAGAACGTCGTCGGCGTCACCGGCCCCTCGGGCAGCGGCAAAACCACTCTGGTCGAATACCTGGTCGCCGAGCTGGCTGGGCGTGGCTGGAAAGTCAACGTTATCAAGCACAGCCACCACGACTTCGAGCTCGAACCGCCGCGCAAGGACAGCGCCCGTTTCCGCCACGCCGGCGCGGCCGAAGTGATGATCGCTTCGCCTTATCGTTTCGCCATCATCCACGAATTGCGCGGAGCCGATGAGCCTGGCGCAGACGAACAACTGGCCCGCCTGCAGCCGGCCGACCTGACCCTGGTCGAAGGCTTCCATGCGTGGCAAATCGACAAGCTGGAGGTTTACCGCGCCATTGCCGGCCAGCCGCCGCGCTACCTGGACGACCACACCATCGTGGCCGTCGCTTCCGACCAGCCGGCCCCGGACGGCCTGCCGCCCCGTTTGCAATGGCTCGACCTGAACCGCCCAGACACTGTGCTGGCGTGGCTGATCAAAAAAATCCCGCGCCAAGCCTAAAGTTCGTCCATTCCCATCCGTAAATCAGGATAGATATATCTGGGAGTTTCAAATGGATGCAATGAGCATTGCAAAAGCAGCAACGACAATCGCCGAGACAAGCAATCGGGTCGAAGTCGGTTACGCCGTGATGAAAAAAGCAATGGACGTGCAAGCTTCCAGTGCCCAGGCCCTGATCGAAGCGATCCCGCCAGCACCCGCAGCCGCCAACCTGCCATCCCACCTCGGCCGGAACATCAATACCACTGCCTGAACGCAGGCTGCACCGCGCAAACCCGCCGCACCGGCATCGGTGCCAGCGGGTTTTTTTATGGTCTAATCGCACACCTGCAAACCTACTAAGGAGACCCGCATGAAAAACCGCCAAGCCCTGATCGCCGCCGCCCTGGCCACCGTCTGCGCCACCGCCAGCACTGTCGCATCCGCTGCCCAGGAAAAACCGGCGGAAAAGGAAAAGTGCTACGGCATCGCCAAAGCCGGCCAGAACGACTGCGCCACCGGCACCCACGGCTGCTCCAACCAGGCCAAGGCTGACAATATGGATAGCGAGTGGAAGTTCGTTGCCAAAGGCACTTGCGAAAAGGCCGGCGGCAAGACCACCCCGCCAGCCAAGTAAGCGATGACCCAGGCGGCCGCTGCTCGTGGCGTTGGCGTTGGATTGCGGGCACCGCATTACCGCCAGTTCCTCGAGCAGCGGCCACCCGCCGCCTGGCTCGAAGTCCATACTGAGAACTACCTCGACCAGGCTGGCGGCGACTTCCACGTATTGCAGGAACTAAGGCGCGACTATGCGATCAGCCTGCACGGCGTTGGCCTCGGTCTCGGTTCCGCACGCGGCTTCAGCGCCGACCACCTGGCGCGCGTCGCCAGCCTCGTACAACGCATCGAACCTGCACTCGTCTCCGAGCACCTGTGCTGGGCCGCCGTCTTCGACCGTCACCTGAACGACCTGCTTCCGCTGGCGCTGAACCACGCCGCGCTCGACTTGCTGGAAGAGCGGGTAGGGCGCATGCAGGACGCGCTTGGCCGCGCCATCCTGCTGGAAAATGTGTCCAGCTTCGTGCGCTTTGCCGACGACGCGATGAGCGAAGCCGAATTCCTGGCCATCCTTGCGCGCCGTTCCGGCTGCGGCCTGCTCCTGGACGTGAACAACCTTTACGTCAACCAGTGCAACCACGGGGAAGATGCGATGGCCGCGCTGGCTGCGATCGCGCCAGGTACGGTGGGTGAGATGCACCTCGCAGGGCACCTCGTCACGCCCGATGCCGTAGTCGACCACCATGGCACTGTCGTGGCCGATCCAGTCTGGCGCCTGTACGAAGCGGCGCTAAACCGCTTCGGCGCAGTCCCCACGCTGATCGAATGGGACACCGACGTCCCGCCGCTGGAAGTGCTGCTCGGCGAAGCCGGAAAAGCCGCCGCCATCGCCACCCGCTTCCCACCACCCGACGGCCGCCTTGGGGGCGGACAGTCCGGCGCGCCGCACGAAACCGTCCAATACCCGCGCGGCAGCCACGAATCGCTGGCCGCGCAACAGCAGTCATTTTCGGACGCCCTATTCCTGCCCGCCGCCGGAGCAACCCTGCAACTGCGGCAAGCCGAACGTTTCGCGCTGTACCGCGGCAACCTGGCTTCAACCTGGGCCAAGGCCCTTGCCGCAGCCTACCCCGTGACCGCGCAACTGGTCGGCGAGGAGTTTTTTGCCGCCCTGGCCCGCGAGTACGGCCGCGCCCACCCTTCCGACAGTGGAGACCTGAACCGCTTCGGCGCCCATTTCGCCGCCTTCCTGCGCAGCTTCCGGCACGTCAAAGACTTGCCTTACCTGCCAGACATGGCACGCCTGGAATGGCAACTGCACCGTATCCACTACGCCGCCCATGAACCCGCGCTGCAGCCACAGGACATCAACCCGCAAACTGTGGAGGGGCAACGCTTTTCCTGGCAGCTTACCGCCCAGCTATTTGAATCGGAATGGGCAGTCGTGCCGCTCTGGCTCGCGCACCAGGGCATGCCATTCCCGCACAAGATGGATGAAGCAAGCTGGGCGCTGCTCAGCCGTCCGCAATGGACAGCGCAGGTCACGCCGCTACAGGCGCCGGAACACGCGGCGCTGCAGGCACTAAAGGAAGGGGAAACATTGGGCGCCGCCCTCGACGCCGCCTTTGCGCTGGATCAAGACTTCAATGTCGCGGCCAGCCTCCAGCAATGGCTGCAGCAGCAAATCCTATTGAAACGCCCGCATTAACCTGTCCTCGCCGGACGCGTCACGGTACAGCAGATTGGCGCGGTGGGTGGCTTCGATCATGCGCAAGAGCTGCGCATCCTCGCACCGTTCCAGCTCCTCGTTGGCGGCTAGCAAAGCCTGGGCCAGCTTGGCCCGCGCCGCCTGATACAGCACGCTGGTGTAGTGATCGGTATTCTTGAGCAGCTCCTCGGCATTCTCGATGACCTGCCGCAGGTCGCCGATCAGTTGTTCCTGGGACTGCACTTGCTTCTCGTCGGGACCATTCATGGAGCTAACCCTCCGTGCGGTTCAATCAGGCCGCACCGCCCTCGGCATGAACGTCGATCTGCACGTCGCCCAGGCGCACCTTCTGGCCCGCCCGGATCTTCGCCGTCTTGCGCAACTCCTGTTTGCCGTCGACCTTGACATCGCCGCTAGCCACGATCTGCTTGCCGGCGCCGCCGCTGTCGCACAGGCCAACCACTTTCAGGAGCTGGTTCAGCTCGATGTACTCGCCTGTCAATTCGAAATCTACTTTCTGCATTTTAATCCTCTTTCTGTTGGGTTGGCACAGAGGTGTTGTATTCCTACCGGGCATTAACCTTTGCCGCCAGGCTTGGTCATTTCCAGCGGAACAATCCACGCATTGAACTGGCTTTCGTTCACAAAGCCAAGGGCTAACGCCGCTTCTTTCAGGGTAGTGCCCTCATGCTGTGCCTTCTTCGCAATTTGCGCGGCGCGATCATAACCGATATGCGGAGCCAGCGCGGTCACCAGCATCAGCGACCGTTCCATCAGCTCTTCGATGCGGCCGAGGTTTGGCTCGATGCCGTGGGCACAGTGTTCATCGAAGCTGCGCATGCCATCGGCCAGCAGGCGGGCGCTTTGCAGGAAGTTGTGGGCGATCAGCGGCTTGAACACGTTCAACTCGAAATTGCCGGACGAAGCGCCAATGGTAATCGCCACGTCGTTGCCGAACACCTGGCAGCACAGCATGGTCAGCGCTTCGCTCTGGGTCGGATTGACCTTGCCGGGCATGATTGAACTGCCCGGCTCATTCTCGGGAATGCTGATTTCGCCGAGGCCGGAACGCGGGCCGGAAGCCATCCAGCGCACATCGTTGGCCAGTTTCATGAGGGCCGTGGCGAGCGTCTTCAGCGCACCGTGGGCCGATACCAGGGCGTCGTGCCCCGCCAGCGCGGCGAATTTGTTGTCGGCGGTGCGGAATGGCAATTGCAGGCGGTTCGCCAGCTCGGCGGCAATACGCGTCGCGTACTCGGGATGAGAATTCAGGCCAGTACCGACCGCAGTGCCGCCGGCGGCCAGTTCCAGCATGGCGGGCAGGGTGGCTTCGATGGCTTTTTCGGCGTAGGCCAACTGGGCGACGTAACCGGAAAACTCCTGCCCCAGGGTCAATGGCGTGGCATCCTGCAGGTGGGTACGGCCGATCTTGACGATGCCTTCGAACGCCTGCGCCTTCTGCTGCAGCGTAGTGCGTAGTTGGCGCAGGGCCGGCAGCACCTTGTGCGCGACAGCCTGTGCCGCCGCCACATGCATGGCGGTAGGGAAGATGTCGTTCGACGACTGCCCCTTGTTGACGTCATCGTTCGGGTGCAGCTTGCGGCCCTCGCCGCGTGCGCCGCCCATCAGTTCGGAGGCGCGGTTGGCCAGCACCTCGTTCATATTCATGTTCGACTGGGTGCCGGAACCGGTCTGCCACACGGCCAGCGGGAATTCGCCCGGATGTTTGCCATCCAGGACTTCATCGGCAGCCTGCATGATGGCTGTGGCTTTGGCGCCATCGAGCACGCCAAGGTCGACGTTGACCTTGGCGGCAGCACGCTTCACGCTGGCGAGGGCGGCGATCAGTTCGGCCGGCATGCGTTCGCTGGAGATGCGGAAGTGCTCGAGCGAGCGCTGGGTCTGGGCGCCCCACAGCTGGCTGGCTGGCACTTCGATCGGACCAAAGCTGTCGCGCTCGGTTCTGCTGTTCATGTACGGCTCCCTGGTTGGAAAGTGATGTCTGGATTCTAACGCCAATGCTACTTACTCTGCCGAGGGCTACAAAATCGGGATATTCTGCCGTTAATTGAGTACGTCGAAGAAATAGGCCTGTCCTCCATGCTAAGCAAACGATTGACTACTCGTGCCCTTGCGTTGCCGCTGCTTGCCGCCGTCCTGTGCGGTTCGCTGCGCGCGGCAGAACTGGGGGAAATCAAGGTCAATTCCCACATTGGCCAGCAGCTTTCGGCGGATATCGAACTGGTGGACCTGACTGCGGCCGACCTGGCCGATATCCAGGCAAGACTGGCCAATCCGGACGTTTTCAAAGGAGCCAATGTAGCCATGCCGCCGGCGCTTGGGGGCCTGTACATTTCTGTCGCAAAGCGCGATAACAAACGCTTCCTGCACCTGACCACGCTGCAGCCGGTGAACGCAGACGCTTTGCATCTGTTCCTGGAGTTGAATAGTGGAGGCAGGCAGATCATCCGTGCGGCATCGCTCTGGCTGACGCCGGAGCCACCAGCCCAGCGCACCGCGCGGGTTGCTGCGATGCCGGCATCGGAGCCAATGCCGCCGCTCGTTGCGGCCGCGAAGCCGCCAGCGCCAGCGGCCGCGCCGCCCGTATCGGTTGATAGCGGCGAGGCAGGGTTGAACGAGGCTGCACGGCGCGCATTTGCGCATCGCCAGCAAGTCGCCATGGCGAACGCCAGGGAGCGAAGTGCAGATCCGGCGCCGCAAGCCGTATCTGCCACTGAAGCGAAAGTGGAGGCAGCCCGGAAAGCCGAGATGACGCCTTCTCCGCGCAAGTCGGCGGCGAAGCCTGCCGCCGCGGACGCAGCAGCGCCAGCTGCAATGGCCGCGCCCACGCCGGCCGGCCCCACGCCCCGTGCGCCCGCGGTTGCCGCCGCGTCCACGCTGTCTTGCGCTCCCGCGAAGCAAGTGGAAGCCCAGCGGCGTCAATGCGAAGCCATGACAAGCAAGCTGGCCGATATCGAGGGCAAAGTGCGGCGCCTTCAAAACGCCATCGTGACGCCCACCCCGGTGCCCGCACCAGCCGCGCCGAAGGACGAAGCCGTTCCTGCCATGCCCGCCGCTGCCCCGGTCAAGCCCGGCGCGGCGCCAGTCAAACCGGGCGCTACGCCGGTCAAGCCCGCTGTGGCGGCCGACCTTGCCGCCAATCCGCGCCAGCGGCTGATCATGATCGCCGGTGGCGTGTTCGTCGGACTGGCGGCGCTCGGCGGCTTGATCTATTTCCTGCGCAAACGGCAGGCAAAAGGCCCGCTGAAGATCTGGCAATCCTTCCGGAAGAAGAGGAAGGCCGAGGATGATGTACCGACGCTGGAAGACGCGGTGGAGGTAGCTGCACACTAGTAACTAGCGTTGCATTGCGGCGCTGGACAAGAATTTTTTACCTGCGTTATACTGGGCTCACACGGACCGGGTTCTGCCGCAGCCACCACCGATAGCGTGGCGCGAACCGCAGAGTGACGTTGACGAAACGACCCCGTCTGGAAGCAGTTCATAGCCGACTGAGGCGATATGAACGCCGGGTGCAACCGGCGCTGAGGCGACGCCAGGAGATACCTGGTGCTCGCCCCTCCGAATTCCAGGGCGCCCCAAGTGGGCGCCTTTTGTTTTGTCCACCTTGGGGTCAGGAACGAAAGTGGACATTCTTGCAGAAATGTCCACTTTCGTTCCTGACCCCAGGGTGGACAAAATAAAAAAGCGCCCGTAGGCGCTTTCGCTGAGGTTGCTGGAATCAGCCGTTCAGGCGATTCTGCCAAGGGTCGGTCAGGTCGCGGATGGTGCGGTCGTTGACCATGATCTGTTTCAGCAGTTCGATCTTGCGCTTGCGGGCTTCGCCCTGCAGGGGTGCCGCGCCGCCCATCAGGGCTACCGAAGCTGCCGCGCACTGGTTTTCCATGCTGTCGAGCGAATCCCAGTCGCTGGCTTGCGCGGCACCCACCATCTGGCTGGTCAAACCGGCAACTTTTTCGTACGTAGCGAGGACTTGGGTCGAGGACATGTTGGGCCTTGGATTCTGTGCGCGGAGTACCGCATGTCAGAATTAACGTCAGGCCCGGAAGGAACTTTAGGGTCTTTTTGAAAAATATTTGAGAGTTTTCCAAAAAAATTGCCGTTGCGCCCCCATCCCAAGGATCACAACGGCAAATCTCAAGCGAAGCGGTCAGGAGATCAGCTCATCAAGGCCCGCGCTCAGTTCGTCCAGCGATGGCATCTGGTCAATCAGCGCATTTTCTTCCAGGCCCAGGCTTTCGGCTACTTCGGTCGGATAGCAGGCGGCGATTTGCTCCGGCGACAACTTGTTCTCGTCGATGCGGGCGCGCCAGGCGGCCAAGTGGATCACCGCAGCCAGGTCGTTTTCACCTGGATTGGGGATGGCGGCAATGGTTTCAGCGAAGGTCGGGGGAAATTTCCAGCGGCTGGCCAGTTCGGCGCCGACATCGGCATAGGTGTAGCCCAGCGCAGTCTTTTCTGTTTCCAGCCGGCGCTCATCCAGCGGGCCGGCCACCTTGTCGAGCGCCTGCGCCTGCTCCGGCATGCCGGCATGGATCACAAGCTGGCCGATTGCATGCATCATGCCGATGGTGAACGCCAGATCGGTGTTCTGTTTGCATGCCTTGGCAATGAATTTGGCGCCCACTGCGGTGCGCAGACTGTAGCGCCAGAACTGGCGCAGATCCATGCCGGGCACGGTCTTGAAACCGCTCACCAGGCCGGAACTGATCACCAGCGTGCGCACGGTGACAAAGCCCAGCATCAGGATCGCATCTTCAACGGTGCCGATCGAGCGCGACACGTGGTAATAGGCGGAATTGGCCAGGCGCAGCAGCTTGGCACTTAGTACCGGGTCGGCCGACAGCTTCTTTGCGATTTCCTCGGTGGAGACGCTGGCCTTGTCGAAGCTGCTGATCAATTCGTCAACAACCTTGGGGGCGGTTGGCAACGCAGTTGGATTCTGGAACAGTGCTTCGAGCTTCATGAAAAATTCTCCTCAAAATTCGGCGTTGCTGTGGGTGAAACTATATAGCGATTCCAGAGGGGAGTGCAGCAAGTTTTTGGACATTCGTTGACGGCGCCGCACAGTATTCCCAGCTTTCTGCAGTTGATCCCCGAAATTTGCAGCCTGTCGCAATCGGACCATGTCGCGATGCTGTTGCAGTTAGAGTGCAGCCTGGCTCATTCCGCCGCTTATAACTAGATAGGGATACAAAAAATGCAAGCATCCACTCGCGTCACGCCGCTCAAGCTGGCCCTTACCCTGGCCTTCTGTGGAGCCGCCTTCGGGCTGGCCCCGGCGATTGCCCAACAGGCGGCCCCGGCTCCAACCGCGCAAACGCAAACCGCCGTCCCGCTGGCGGGCGACGATTTCTTCGGCCACGTGAATGCCGAATGGCTGGCCAAGACCCAGATCCCGGCCGACAAAGGCAGCTGGGGCGCCGGCTCGGCCTTGGGCGACGCGACCAACGAGCGCATCGTCAAGCTGATCGAGGAAACCGCCGCCAAGTCGCCAAGCGGCGACACCCGCCGCGTGACCGACTTCTACCGCAGCTTCATGGACGAAGCGGCAATCGAAGCGCACGGCCTGGCATCGCTCAAGCCTGAACTGGAAAAGATCGACACCATCAAGGACAAGGCGGGCCTGGTGCGTGCGCTTGCCGCGTCCATCCGCGCCGACGTGGACCCGCTGAACGCCACCAACTTCTACACCGAGAACCTGTTCGGCATCTGGATCGCGCAAGGCCTGACTGAGCCGAAGCATTACGTCCCTTACATCCTGCAGGGCGGCCTGGGCATGCCGGACCGCGCCTACTACCTGGACGACAACCAGCGCATGCACCAGCTGCGCACCGCCTACCAGGCCCACATCGCCGCCATGCTGAAGCTGGCCGGCTACAGCGAGCCGGAAACCCGCGCCGCCCGCGTCTATGAGCTGGAGCGCAAACTGGCCCAGGCCCACGCCAGCCGCGAAGACTCCGCCAATATCCAGAAGGCCAACAACACCTGGACCATGCGCGACTTCGCCGCCAAGGCGCCGGGCATGGACTGGCGCGCCTTCTTCCGCGCTGCCGGCCTGGGCAAGCAGAACAAGTTCATCGTCTACCACCCGAGCGCCATTACCGGCAGCGCAGCGCTGGTGAACGAGATGCCGCTGCAGGCCTGGAAAGACTTCCTGGCCTTCCACACCGTGAACCATTTCGGCGGTTTCCTGCCGAAAGCCTTCGTCGACCAGCGCTTCGAGTTCTACGGCCGCACCCTGAACGGCACGCCGCAGCTGTCGCCGCGCTGGAAGCGCGGCCTGAGCGCCGTGAATAACGCCGTACCTGATGCCGCGGGCAAGATGTACGTCGAGCGCTACTTCCCGGCCGAAGCCAAGGTGCGCCTGCAGACCATGGTCGCCAATATCGTCGACTCTTTCCGCAAACGCGTCGATGCGCTGGAATGGATGGCCCCGGCCACCAAAAAGGAAGCGCAGGAGAAACTGCGCACCCTGTACGTGGGTGTCGGCTATCCTGACAAATGGACGACCTACGAAGGCCTGGAAATCAAGCCTGACGATGCAATGGGCAACGCCCTGCGTGCTGAAAAATTCCACTACAAGCAGGAACTGGCGAAGCTGGGCAGGAAAGTCGACCCAACCGAATGGTGCATGCCGCCGCACGTGGTGAACGCCGTGAATATGCCGATGCAGAATGCACTGAACTTCCCGGCCGCGATCCTGCAGCCGCCGTTCTTCGACATGAAGGCCAGCGATGCCTTGAACTACGGCGCCATCGGCGCGGTGATCGGTCATGAGATCAGCCATAGCTTCGACGACACGGGGGCCCAGTTCGACTCCAAAGGCCGCCTGCGCGACTGGTGGACCAAGGAGGATGGCGAGCATTTCAAGCAAGCCTCAGCCAAGCTGGTGGCGCAGTACGACGCCTATGAAGCCTTCCCCGACCTGAAGCTGAACGGGACCCTGACCCTGAGTGAAAACCTGGCCGACCTGGCCGGCCTGGCCGCAGCGCTGGATGCCTATCATGTTTCGCTGGGCGGCAAAGCCACCCCGGCGCAAGACCGCGACTTCTTCAACGGCTATGCTGCGAGCTGGGCCAACAAGGCGCGCGACGCATCCCTGCGCAACCAGATCATGACCGATGGCCACGCGCCGGCCAAATGGCGCACCTACACCGTGCGCAACCTGGATGCCTGGTACCCGGCCTACGACGTGAAGCCGGGCCAGAAGCTATACCTGGCGCCTGAACAGCGCGTGCGCGTCTGGTAAAGTAGGGCGATGGAGGACATCGAGCAGATCACCCGCCGCACGCTGCAGCACTACGAGCGCAATGCGCAAGCCTTCCTCGAAGGCACGCGCGACCACGACGTAAGCCAGAACATTGCGGCGCTGCTCGATGCGATAGAAGGAACGCCTCCGTTCCGCATCCTTGATTTGGGTTGCGGCCCCGGCCGCGACCTGCGCGCCTTCAAATCGCTTGGCCATGAGCCGGTCGGCCTCGATGGCTCGGCCCATTTTGTGGAGATGGCGCGAAACTGGAGTGGCTGCACCGTCCTGCACCAGGATTTCGTTGCGCTTGACTTGCCGCCTGCATCGTTCGATGGCATCTTCGCCAATGCGTCACTGTTCCACGTTCCAAGCGCCGTGCTGCCCGAAGTGCTGGCGCGCCTGCGTGCTGCTTTGAAGCCGCGCGGAGTCCTGTTCAGTTCCAATCCGCGCGGCCATAACGAAGAAGGCTGGAACGGCCCGCGCTACGGCTGTTACTTCGATTTCGAAACCTGGTCCGAAGTGCTTACTGCAGCCGGTTTCGAAGCAGTCAGCCACTATTACCGCCCGGCAGGTTTGCCGCGCGAACAGCAGCCATGGCTGGCTTCAGTCTGGCGTAAGGGTTAGTTCTGTTAGCTTGCGTACAGTAGCTGTCGATGCCTGTTCGTATGATTTGCTCGTCGCACTTTTTAATGAGGAGCGCATCATGAACAAGGACCAAGTGAAGGGCAAGGCCAAGGAAATCGGCGGTAAGATCCAGGAAGAAGCTGGCGAACTGGTCGGCAGCTCGAAACAGCAGGTGAAGGGCGTTGCGAACCAGGTCGAAGGCAAGCTGCAGAAGCAGCGCGGCGACCTGCGTGAAGCAATCGACGACGCCACGGACGAGCTGATCGACCGCGGCAACCGCCAATAAGGTAGTTGCTGGGGGCCAGGATGCACGGTGTGCACCCTGGCCCTTTTCTTTTTGGGGTTCCAGCGCGTCCGAAGCGCCACCGGCATTACGACTCGCCGGCGGGCACACCTAGCGGGAACATGTGACGATATGGCTTGGCTTCGGCCCAGCAGCGGGCGAACGATGGTCGTTCGCGCAGGCGGCGCAGGTAGGCCATGACATGTTCATGCTTGTCGGGGATCGGGTGCGACCAGTGTGCATACAGCAGGAAGGGCGCCGCTGCGCAGTCGGCCATGCTGAATGCATTGCCCGCGGCCCAGGTGCGATTAGCCATGATCTTGTCCAGCCAGGCGTAAGCGGTATCGAGCTTGCGGCGCGCTTCGGCCGTACCGTAGCCATCGCGCTCGCCCTCGGGGCGCAGGACGTCTCCCACCAGCTTTTGCTGCGGCGTGGCGACGTGGTTGTCGAAGAAGCGGTCCATCATGCGCACTTCCAGCGCGGCTTTGGGGTCGGCGGGCAGCAGCTTGACCGGGCCGGGATAATGCAGCGCCAGGTGTTCGATCACGATGCTTGCCTCCACCATCATGCGCTCGCCATCTAGCAGGATAGGAAACTTCTGGATCGGCCACAGCCCGGCAAATTGCGCGCAGTTCTCGGGATGTTCAGGCGACAGCATGCGGTATTCGAATGGCGTACCGTTCTCATACAGCGCGATCAGCGCCTTCATCGAATAGGAAGAAAGAGGATGGTAGAACAGTTGCAAGGACATGGTGCCTCCGTCGGTGATGGTTGATCGTATCATTACGACGGATGATGGGCGCCGAAATCGACGGCTTCACGCGGAAAACCTGGTGCGCTGGCTACATGCGCGGCGCGGCGCGGCAAAGAAAAAGCCCGCCGGCTTGCGCGGGCGGGCTGGAAGGCGAGGGCGGCTGCACCGGCCTTAGTTCGATTCCGGTTTCAGGTGCTTGCGGAAGAAGGCGTCGATGTAGGTCTGCACGTGCCGCTTGGCCAGGCGGTTCGACACGCCATGCTTGGCGCCCGGATAGGTCATCAGTTCGAACTGCACGCCACGGTTCACCAGTGCGTCGATCATCTTGGTGGTGTTGGTGAACAGGACGTTGTCGTCCGCCATGCCGTGGATCAGCAGCAGGTTCGACTTCAGGCCATCGACGTGATGGAACACGTTCGATTGCTTGTAGCCTTCCACATTGTCCTTTGGGTGATCCATGAACTGCTCGGTGTAATGGGTGTCGTACAGGCCCCAGTCAGTCACCGGAGCGCCCGATACCCCGGCTGCGATCTTGTCCGAACCTTGCGACAGCAGGCGCAGGGTCATGAAACCGCCGTAGCTCCAGCCGTACACGCCAATGCGCTTGGCGTCGACGAAGGACTGCTTGCCCAGCCAGTCGATGCCGGTCAACTGGTCTTCCACTTCCACCTTGCCCAGGTTGCGGTAGATGGCGTCGGTGAACACGCGCTCGCGGCGCGAGGAGCCGCGGTTATCGAGGCGGAAGACCACATAGCCCTGCTGCGCCATGTACTGGTCGAATTGCTGGCCATCCCACCTGCGGGTCACGTGCTGCGCGTGCGGGCCGCCATAGGTGGACAGGTAGACCGGATACTTCTTGCTGGCGTCGAACTTGTACGGCTTGATCATCGAGAAGTACAGGGTCTGGCCATCCTTGGCCTTCATATTGCCGAATTCGACCGGCAACTGGTCCGATTTGTACTTGAAGTATGGGTGAGATTCGTTGACTTCATTCTTTTCCAGCCAGCTGACGAGCGTGCCGTCCGGACGGCGGATCGCCACCTGCGGCGGGGTAGCCGGATCGGACCAGGTATCCACGAACACTTCACCATGCTTGGAGAACGAGGCATCGTGCCAGCCGTCAGCCTGGGTGATGCGCTTTGGCTTGCCGGCGGTGGAGCCGTCCAGTTTCAGTTCGTAGACCTGCTTGTCGTAGACCGCATCCTTGTTGGAGGAAACGAAGACCTTGCCGGCTTTCTCGTCCACCGCCAGCACATTGTCAAAGCCCCATTCGCCTTTGGAGATAGCGTGTTTCAGCTTGCCTTCCATGCTGTACAAGTACAGGTGGTTGCGGCCGGTACGCTCGGACGACCAGATGAAGCCTTTGCCGCTTTCCAGGAAGCGCAAGTCATCGTTGATGGTGGTCCAGGTTTTTGCGGTTTCGGTCAGCACCGGGCGCTGCGCCAGGGTGGCTGCATCGACTGCGATCAGTTCCAGCGTCTTCTGGTCGCGAGACTGGCGTTGGAAGAACAGCGACTTGGAATCCTTGCTCCAGTCGGCACGCACCAGGTAGATATCCTTGTTGGCGCCCAGGTCCACTTCGCGGATTTCGCCGCTGGTTGGCGACACGATCTTCAGGCCCACGATCGCATTCGGATCGCCTGCGGCAGGGTAGCGCTGTTCCACCACGTCGGTGCGGTCGGCGTAGATCTCGAACCGGCGTGCCACCGGCACTTGCGCTTCATCGTACCAGCGGAAGGCAATCGCGGAATCGTCCGGCGCCCAGTAGTAGCCGGTGAACTGGTGCATCTCTTCCTGCGCCACGAATTCGGCTTCGCCGTTATGCACGGTGCCCTTGCCGTCGGTGGTCAGCTGGCGCTCCTTGCCGGTGGCCAGGTCGATTACGAACAGGTTCTGGTTGCGGACGAACGAGACGTATTTGCCCTTGGGCGAAATCTTCGGATCGATCACGCTGCCCGAAGCCACCAGGCGTGCGCTGTCAGGCCTGGACAAATCGACCAGGTACAGGTTGCCGGCCAGCGGCACCAGCAGCTGCTTGCCGTCCGGCGACCAGTTATAGGAAATGATGCCTTTCAGCGCAGCGGTACGGGCACGTTCGCGCAGCGCTTTTTCAGCGTCGGACAGGTTCTCGACCGGAACCAGGGCCTTGGAGTCGACCAGGCGGCGCGTGGTCTTGTCCTTCATGTTGTATTCCCACAGGTCCATCTGGAACTGGTCGTCCGGACGGGCGCGCAGGAAGGTGACACGGGCGCCGTCCGGCGAAACTTTGAGGGAGCGCACGCCAGGGCCGGACAGGGCCGGGTCGGCGTACAGGCGTTCCAGGGTCAGGCGTTCGGCGGAAGCGGTGCCGGCAGCCAGGAGGGCTGCCAGGGTGAGGATAAGGCGCATTGTTTGTCCCGGATTGGTTTGCTTACGAATCGCAAGACAATACCAGAACCCGTTCCCGCTGATATTCGGAATGCTACGCCCTATGCCGTTTTTCCTTCGGTCACGCGCGAATTTGACAGTGTGCGCAAGTAGGCTGTGAGCAAAATGGCAGCAATCGTCAAGCCGAGCACAAGGCCGATCCAGAAGCCGGCTGCCGCCATTTCCTGCCACAGGCCCAGCAGGCAACCGACCGGCAGCGCAAACACCCAGAAGGCCAAAAGCTGGATCAGCATCGGCCCGCGCGTTACCTTGTAGCCGCGAATCGCGCAAGCCGCCGCCACTTGCGTTGCATCGGATAGCTGGAACAGCGCGGCAAACAGCAGCAGTGTGACGCAGGTCTGCTGCACGGCGGGATCGCTCGTGTAGGCAGCCGCAATTTCATTGCGGAACACTGCAATGAAAGCTGCCGACACCACCGCGAACGCCAGCGACATGCCCAATCCGACCCATGATGCCGACCGGGCGCGGCGCGCATCGCCTTCGCCTATCGCCTGTCCTACGCGCGTCACCATGCCGATGCCAAGGCTAAGCGGCACCATGAACACCAGCGATGAGAAGTTCAGCGCAATCTGGTGCGCCGACTGTTCGATCACGCCAAAGCGCGCCACCAGCAACGCCACCGCCCCGAACGCACTGACCTCAGCGAAGTAGGTCACGCCGATCGGCAGGCCAAGCCGCAGCATGCTGCGGATTTCCGGCCAGTGCGGCCCCTCCCAGTGGGTGAAAGGGTAGGTGGCGCGATAGGCGCCTGAAATGCGCATCCACAGCAGCATGGCGCCCAGCATCAGCCACATGCAGATGCCGGTCGATACCGCACAGCCCACGCCGCCCATCGCCGGCAAGCCCCAATGGCCGAAGATCAGCAGCCAGTTCACCAGCACGTTGACGGCCAGCCCGATGAGGGCGATCACCATCACCGGCTTGGTCTGGTTGATGCTGGCGCTGTAGCCATACAGCGCGCGGTAGCAAGCGAATGGCGGCAGGCCGAAGCTGATGATGTGCACGAACAGCGAAGCGCGCTGGTTCACTTCCGGCGCCAGCTGCAGGTGGTCGAACAGCAAGGTGCAAAGGTTGGCCAGCAGCATGGCCACCAGGCCGACGCCCAGGCCTTTCCACAAGCCCTGGCGCACCAGGTGTGGAATGCGTTCGTAACTGCCGGCGCCCACTTCATGCGCCACCAGCGTGTTCATGGCCATCATGGTGCCCATCACGGTCACCAGCACGATGGACCAGATCGCAGCGCCGGTCGACACTGCCGCCAGTTCGGAAGCCCGGGTGTGGCCGGTCATTGCCACGTCCGCCACCGCCATGCCAACGGTAGCGAGTTGCCCGATCAAGACTGGCCAGGCCAATTTCCATAATGCTGTTGCTTCTCTGCGTAAGTTGGAGGTCGAAATTGTCGTCGGCATGTGTTGCACAGTAGGAATTTGTTACAAGGTAGGGTAGTCTAACGGCCTTTGCGCCGCGTTAGAGCGCTTAGGATGCCTGAATATCGGAGATTTAGTAATGAAGAATACCTTGACCGCCGCTTTCCTGCTGGCAGCTTCCCTTCTCGGCCAGGCCGCATCGGCCGGCGAACTGCAGCTTTTCTCGCGTGAAGACTTCCGCGGCCAGCGCGTGGTGATTGCCGACGGCGCGGCCAACAATTTCCGCGACTTCGACTTCAACGACCGCGCTTCAAGCCTGGTGGTGCGCTCCGGCACCTGGGAGTTGTGCGAGCACGTTAATTTCCAGGGCCACTGCGCTGTGTTCGAGCGCGGCGAGTACCCAGACCTGCGCCGCTTCAACAATCACTTCTCGTCCGCCCGCGAAATTGAGCGCCGCCGCGATCGCGGCCAAGGCTGGGGCTGGGGCCGCGATAATCGCGACGACCGCGACGATCGCTGGCGTGACGAGCGCCGCGAGGAACGCCGCGAATACCGCGAAGAGCCGCGCGGCCCGGCGGTGGAGCTGTTCAATGACAACGGCTTCCGCGGCCGTATCGTCCAGATCAATAACGATATGGACACCCTGCGCCATGCCCATTTCAACGACAACGCCAACTCGATGGTCGTCAACTACGGTACCTGGGAAGCCTGCGAACACGCCGATTTCGGCGGCCAGTGCCGCACGTTCGGTCCGGGCCGTTATCCGGACCTGAGGGACTTCAGCGACCGTATTTCGTCGATCCGCCGCGTGCGTTGACCGTCGCATGCGCCGCAAAAAAGAACGCGCTGCACAGCGCGTTTTTTGTAACCTGGATTTGTAAAGTCGCCCCCACTGGCTGCAATATTATTGCTAAATGGCACTAAAATTTCCTTGGTTGCCGCGAGCAAATACAGACTTATATAAGCGCTAAGCTGAAGCAATCCCCAAAGAGGGGCCGTTCGTGCGCCTTTTCCGCTAGACTGGCGATGACGCCATTTCGGGAGCACGCGACGTGGAATACAAGGATTATTACGCCACGCTGGGAGTCGCCAAGACTGCCAGCGAAGAAGAGATCAAGAAGGCTTACCGCAAGCTGGTCCGTAAATATCACCCGGACGTCAGCAAGGAAGCTGATGCCGATGCCCGCACCAAGGAACTGAACGAAGCTTATGGCGTGCTGGGCGATCCCGAAAAGCGTGCTGCCTACGATTCGCTGGGCGGCGGCCAGTACCGCGCCGGCCAGCAATTCCGCCCACCACCCGACTGGGGCGCCGGCTTCGAAGGCGGCAGCGCCGAAGACTTCTTTGCCGACCTGTTCGCCCATGTCGGCGGGCAGCGCGGCCGCCGCCAGGGCTTTCGCATGCGCGGCGACGATATCCATGCCGTTCTCGAAATCAGCGTGCTCGATGCCTACAGCGGCGCGCAGCGCGAGATTTCGCTGGGCCGCGAGCGCACACTCAAGGTCAACATTCCAAAGGGCGTGACGGCCGGCCAGCAATTGCGCCTGGCCGGACAGGGCCAGCCCGGCATCAATGGCGCCGAGGCCGGTGACCTTTTCCTCGAGATCGCATTCCAGGCCGACGACCGCTATCGCGTCGAAGGCCGCGACGTCCATGAAAAAGTGCCGATCCCGCCATGGCTTGCTGCACTGGGCGGCGAGCGTGAAGTGGGCACGCCCTCGGGCCGCGTGACCGTGACCGTGCCGCCCAATTCCCAGGGCGGCCGCAAGCTGCGCCTGAAAGGGCGCGGCATTCCCGCCGCCAGTAGCTCCGGCTCGGCAGGCGACCTCTATCTGACGCTGGAAATCTTTGCCCCGCCGGCCGATACTCCCGAGCGGCGTGCGCTATACGAACGGATGCAACGCGAAATAGGAGGATGAGCGATGCCAAAGGAAGAGATTGTGGAAGGCGTGCCGCTGGAGTACCAGGCGCTGACGCTGGATGAGCTGGCACGCGCATGCGCCGTCGAGCCGGAATGGGTCGTGCAGCACGTGCAGCGCGGCATCCTGCTCGGCCGGCAAGAGGCCAGCATCGAAACCCTGCAATTCACCAGTGTGGACCTGGGGAGGGCGCGTCGCCTGGCCCAGCTTGAACGGGATTTCGATGCGGACGAAGACTTGGCGGCGCTGGTGGTGGACTTGTGCGACGAAGTCCGTCGCCTGAAATCGCGCCTGCGCGCCGCCGGGATGGCTTAGCCGCTTGGGGCTTAGCGTTGCTGGTCACGGCCGCCGCGATTGCCGCGGTTGCCGGTGTTGCCCTCTTCCTCATCCAGCAGGTCATCGCTGCTGCCTTGGCGCTGGCCCTGGCCAACATCGCTCTGCTTGTTGCCACGGTCCTGGTCGGATTGCTTGTTGCCGCGCTCCTGGTCGGATTGCTGATTGCCGCCGGTCAAGTTTTCGCGCTGGCCCTGTTGGCGATTACCGCCGCTTTGGCCAGCTTGACCAGCCTGGTTGCGCCAATCGTCCGATTGTTCAGTGTCCTTGCGTGGTGTCATGATCGCTCTCCTTTGTGGTTGAAGCGGTTCCATGCTAGGCCGATGCCGCAGACTAGCCTGTAGGTGCACACGCCGCTAGCCTGTAGGAATGCTTAGAAAGCCTCTTGCGGCAATGTATGGTCGAGGTCGATGAATTTCTGCCGCAGCCATTTGCCGGCCGGGCCCAGTTCATCATCGCCGCGGTGGATCACGAACAGCGGGTATTCCAGCTCACTGCCTTCCTGGGTATGCAGGCGCACCAGGCGTCCTTCCGCCAGGTCGCGCAGGACCGTGTGCTCGGGCATATTGCCCCAGCCGAGTCCGCCTAACAGCAGCGCATGTTTGGAGCCGAGGTCGCCCAGGCGCCAGTCGCGCAAGCCCAGTACGCCGAAATCGCGGCCCTCGGTCAGCGGGCTGCGGTCGGTCACCACCAGTTGCAGGTGCTCGCGCAACACCGAGGTCGGGATCGGCGCTGCTTCGCGCGACAATGGATGCAGCGGCGAGCAGACCGGCATCATTTTCACGAAGCCTGCCGCATGGCGCTCGATATTGACGGGCGCGGTCGCCGCCATGCCCGCCACGCCCAGCTGGCAGCGGCGGTCGGCCACCATTTGCGCCACCGCGCCCAGCGCTTCGGTATGCAAGCGCAGGGAAACGGTCGGGAATTCGCGCTGGAAGTGTTCGAGCGCTCGCACCAGCACGCAGGCCGGGAACATCACGTCGACCACGATGCATAGTTCCGCCTCCAGCCCCAGGCCGAGCGCCTTGGCACGCGACCGCATGCCGTCTACTTTGCTGGCCACCGCGCGGGCATCGGCCAGCAGCGCCTTGCCTGCTTCAGTCAGGGTGGGCTTGCGCGTGCTGCGGTCGAGCAGGGCAATATTCAGCTGTTCTTCCAGGTTGGCGATGGTGTAGCTGATGACCGACTGGGTACGGTGCAGGGCGCGTGCCGCATGGGCGAAACCGCCATGGTCAATCACCGCGATAAAGACGCGCAACTGGTCGAGGGTGGGATGGCCGGGGTCTCGCATATCAATAAAATCGATATTTTCTATCGTTATAAAACCTATTTCGTCGATAATAAACCCGTTCTAAGATGGCCGCAATCACCACCTTTCTTGGAGCAAGTCCATGGCAAACGTTCTCTACATCAACAGCAGCGTTCGTAGCGCGGGTTCCCTGTCGCGCCAGCTGTCGTCCGCATTCATCGCCAAATGGAAGGCCGCCAACCCGGCCGATACCGTGATCGAGCGCGACCTGGCAGCCAATCCGGTGCCGCACCTGAGCGAACAAATGATGGGCGCCTTCTTCACGCCAGCCGAAGCGCGCAACGCCGAGCAGGCGCACGTCGTCAAGGTCTCGGATACCCTGGTCGACGAACTGATTGCAGCGGACGTAGTGGTCATCGGCGCCCCCATGTACAACTTCTCCGTGCCATCGTCGCTGAAGGCCTGGATCGATCACGTAGCGCGCGCCGGGCGTACCTTCCAGTACACCGCCAACGGCCCGGAAGGCCTGCTGAAAGGCAAGAAGGTCTACGTCTTCACCGCCAGCGGCGGCGTGTACAGCGAAGGTGCAGCCGCAGCCTACGACCACCTGAGCACCTTCCTGCGCACCGTGCTGGGCTTCATCGGCCTGACCGACGTACAGTTCATCCGCGCCGAAGGCGTCGCGATGGGAGAGCAAGCCGTCGCCGCCACCCTGGCTAAAGCCCAGCAGTCAATCGAACAACTGGTCGCCGCCTGATACAGCCCAGCCCGTGTCACACCTTGGGGTCACACCCCAAGTGTGACACGGGCGCGGCCATTCACTCTCGCGTAGTGGACTTGGCAGCATTGGCCCGCCGGCCGTGCTGCTTTTTTTGTCATTTGCTATCATTGCACAATGAAACGCCACTACCACTTGCTCATCATCGATCCGCAGAACGATTTCTGCGACTTGCCTCCACCTGCCGCGCCGGCCTTGCCGGTGCCGGGCGCCCATCAGGACATGCTGCGCCTTGCCAGTCTGATCGAACAAGGCGGCGCCGGGCTTTCGGCCATTACCGTCACACTCGACTCGCACCACCGCTATGACGTGGCGCACCCGACCTTCTGGCGGACGGCCGATGGCGCAGCGCCCGGGCCGTTCACGCAGATTGCCGCCGCCGACGTGCGCGCGGGCCGCTTCGCGCCGCGCGACCCTGCCGCCTTGCCGCGCGTGCTCACTTATCTGGACGCGCTGGAAGCCGCCGGCCGCTACCAGCTGATGGTCTGGCCCGTCCACTGCGAAATCGGTAGCTGGGGCCACAATGTGCACGATGCGGTGCGCGCTGCCTACAATGCCTGGGAAGAGGGCCGCCATGCCGTGGTGGCCAAGGTCGGCAAGGGCGCCAATCCCTGGACCGAGCACTATTCCGCCGTCATGGCCGAAGTGCCTGATCCGGCCGACCCGGCTTCGCAACTGAATCGCGAACTGATCGTCAGCCTGTCGCAAGCCGATACCATTTACATTACCGGTGAAGCCGGCAGCCACTGCGTGAAGGCGACCACCGAGCATATTGCCGATCACATCGATCCGCGCAAGCTGGTGCTGGTAACGGACTGCATGAGCCCGGTCTCCGGCTTTGAGTCCCAATATCTCGAATTCGCGCAAGCCATGCAGCGCCGCGGCGCGCGCCTGGCCACTTCCGCTGAAGTGCTGCCGGAACTGTTGGCCAATGCGGAGAACAACTGATGACCCCTGTCGTACGCAGTCTGCTTGAAACCGACCTGTATAAGTTCACGATGTGGCAGGCCTTGCTGCATAGCCATCCGAGCGCGCATGCCGAGTATGAGTTCGTGTGCCGCAACCAGACCGTTTTCCCCTTGTCGGAAATGAAGGAAGAAGTCGAGGCGCAGCTTGACCACCTGTGCGGCATGTCCTTTACCGAGGACGAGTTGAATTACCTGCGTTCCCTGCGCTATATCAAGAGCGACTTTGTCGATTTCCTGACGGTGTTCCGCTTCCAGCGCAAATTCATCGAAGTGCGTGCGGAAGGCGACACCCTGGTAATCCGTGCCGAGGGTCCGCAAGTGCACATCATGGCCTATGAGATCTTCGTGCTCTACATCGTCAATGAGCTGTACTTCCGCCGCGTGGGTACGCAGGCCGCGCTGGACGAAGGGCGCAAGCGCCTCGGCGAAAAGATCGCGCAGCTAAAGGCTTTTGCCACTACTCCCGCATTGCGCCATCCCTTCGAGTTTTCCGACTTCGGCTTGCGCCGCCGTTTTTCGGCGGCCTGGCACGACGAGGTCGTCGAGCGCCTGGCGCGCGAGGTGCCAGAATGCTTTAAGGGTACCTCCAACGTCTACATCGCGAAAAAGTCCGGACTGATCCCGATCGGCACCATGGCCCACGAGTACATGCAGTCCTTCCAGGCCTTTGGCGTGCGGCTGCGCGAGTTCCAGAAAGCTTCGCTCGAGGCGTGGGTGCAGGAGTATCGCGGCGACCTTGGTATCGCGCTGACCGACGTGGTGGGCATGGATGCCTTCCTCAACGATTTCGACCTGTATTTCGCCAAGCTGTTCGACGGTTTGCGGCACGACTCCGGCGATCCTATCGTGTGGGGCGAGAAGGCCATCGCGCACTACCTGGCCTTGCGCATCGATCCCAACACCAAGCGCCTGGTGTTCTCGGATGGGCTGGATTTCGAGACGGCGTTCCGTTTGTATCGCCAATTTGCCGACCGCATCATGGTCGGCTTCGGCATCGGCACCTGGCTGACCAACGATGTCGGCATCAAGCCGCTGAATATCGTGATGAAGCTGATCCGCCTGAACGGGCAATCGGTTGCCAAGCTGTCCGACTCACCGGGCAAGACGCTGTGCAAGGATGAGACGTTCCTCGCCTATCTGCGGCAAGTGTTCAACCATCAGGCCTCCTGAGTAGGGAGGCTTGTCGTATCAGGCCTCCTGGCCGCCGAAACGCGACATGATGCCGTCGGCCTGTTCGCGCTGGGCGTCGTCGTCGACGTCCACCGACAGCAGTGCGGCAGGGCGGTCCGGCTTGTCGGTATTGTCGACGTCGTCCGGTGTCAGCGAATCCATGATGTTCTGCACGGCCGATGTGGTGGTGTTCAGCGGACGTGCTTCATGCAGGTTCAGTTGCACGGCCGAATTGGCAAAGCCTTCGGCCAGCAGGGCGCTGCGGGCGCCCTCGGCATCGGCGATCTGGCGGAAATTACGGTAAATGGTGCTTGGCATGATAGGTCTCCTGTTTGACGGGATTGTCGCGTAAGGCGCCGCAAGGCGGCGCGCGTTTACTTCGCCTTGGCCTTGCGCGACGACCAGTGCAGATGGACGATCTGCCAGCCGTTCCCCGCCTTCTCCAGCACGGCCGTTTCGAGCCCGAACAGGTGAACCTCGGCATCCTTGTAAGTGCCGGTGGTTTCCGTCTCACGCAGCACGATAGCGGTCGCGCCCGCACGGCGTTCTTCATGCCGGATCAGCCGCGCTTTGGTGCTACGCAGGAAGTCGATATCGCCGTCGAGATGATTTGCCGCATATTCGTCGCGGCTATTCTCGGTATAGCCTGATTCGAATATCCTGACATGGGGACTGAGCAGCGCCAGCACCGCATCGCGCTTGCCCTCGGCCAGCGCGCGCTGGAAGGCGTCCATGGTTTCAGCCGGTGTGGCTGCCAAAGCGGGAAGGCTGGCCGCAGCCAGCAGCAGGCAGGCAAGGATTCGCATCAGAATCCCGCAACGACGTTGCTGGTGTGCTCGACGCGCGGAGTGTTGGCGAAGTATTGGCCAACCATGCTGCGCCAGGTCTGGAAGTCCTCGCTGCCGCGGAAATCGACGGTGTGGTTTTCCAGCGTTTCCCACACAATGACCAGCATATAGGTATTGGCGCGCTCGATCACGCGCTCCAGCCGCATTGACTTGCAGCCTTTCGCGCGCTGGAACAGCGGCACAGCCTTCTGCACCGCTGCTTCAAACCCGGCACCCTGGCCATCCTTGATCTCAAATTCCGCCAGCTCGTAAATCATCGGGACATTCCTTTCGCAAAGTAATGTCCCGATTGTGCCTCAGATGGATCAGAAGCGGTAGCGGGCCGTTACGCGGACATTGCGCGGTGCGCCCGGCAGGTTAAGCAGCTTGCTTGACCCGTGGCCGGAAACGATGTAGTCCCGGTCGAACAGGTTGTTCACGTTGAGCTGCACATCGAAGGCGGTGGTACGGTAGGCCACCATGGCATCGACCACTGTGTAGCCAGGCAGGGTGGTGGTGTTGCCCGGATTGGCAAAGCGGTCGCCCTGGTAGTTCACGCCGGCGCCGGTGAACCAGCCGCCGCCCAGTGCCTTATTCAGCCATACGTTCGCGCTGCGCTTGGGCGTCAGCGTTGGTTGCTTGCCTTGAACGTTCTGGCCGTCGTCGCGGGCGATGGACTTGATGATCTCCGCGTCCATCAGGGCCAGGCCGGAAGCGATTTGCCAGCCCTGGCCCAGTTCACCCGTGAAGGTCAGTTCCAGGCCGTCGGTACGCTGGGTGCCGACCGGCATGACGATGCTGGTGACCGGGTCGGTGGCTTTGATGCCGGTGCGCTGCAGGCGGAACAGCGACGCACCAACGGTCGCCTGGCCGCCAAACAGGTCGATCTTCGCACCCACTTCCTTGTTGGTGGTTTCTTCCGGCTCGATGGCGGCGTTGTTGGCCGCCAGCGCGAAAGTTTCACCCGAGGGCTGGAAGGACTTGCTGAACGAAGCATAGTAGGAAACGTTGCCGCTTGGCTGGTAGACGATGCCGGCGCGCGGGCTCCAGGCGCGGTCGGTGCGCTCCAGGTCCTTCTGGCCTACGCGGCGCTCGCGCGTCTCCTGGCTAAAGTCATCGTAACGCACGCCGGCCAGCAGCTTCCACTGCGGCGTCAGCGTCGCCAGGTCCTGCACGTAGACGCTCTTGTTCTTCATGATGCCCAGGTTGTCGGTGCCTGGCGCGACGTTGGCTTGCAGCTGCAGCACCGGCAGCACCGGCTTGAACAGGTTGACCGTCGCTACATTGGTCTTGGAGCGGTTGACCTGGTCCTTGTCCTGCTTGCTGAACTCCACGCCGTACAGCAGCTGGTGCTGCATGCCGAAGAATTCTGCGCGCTGGGTCAACTCGGTCTGGTTGAAATAGCCGTCTTCCTCGCGGCGCACATTGCCGTGGGTGAGGGAAGCGGTTTGCGCCGCCTCATTGACGCTGCCCACCAGCGTGTTATTGCGGTTCAGCGAATAGTCGTAGCGGCGGAAGGCATTGCGCAGCGACCAGCTGGCGTTGATGCGATGCTCCAGCACTGCGGCCAGCGATTTCACGCGCGCCTGGCTGAAGTCCACGTCGCGCGCATTGGCGGCGCCGAAGTAGGTGCCGGGTTCAACGTCAACCGGCCTGCCCTTGTAGGAAGGGATGCCAAAGTCGGTCAGGCGGCGGTCGGACAGGTATTCAGCCTGCAGCAGCAGGGAGGTGTCGGCATTCAGCTTCCACAGCAGGGAAGGCGACAGCGCCTCGCGCTTGAGGAACTGCTGGTCGCGGTAGCTGTCCGAATCTTCCTTGGCGCCGGTGACGCGGAAGGCGACGCCGCTATCCTTCAGGTTGCGCGCCACGTCGAATTCGCCGCGCTTCTTGCTCCAGCTGCCGAAGGTCACACTGGCCTCGGTGCGATCGATGCCTGGCTTCTTGGTAATGCGGTTGATCATGCCGCCCGAAGAACCACGGCCATACAGCACCGAGGCAGGGCCTTTGATCACTTCAATCTGTTCGATATTGGACAGGTCGCGGAAATACAGCGAGTCGTCGCGCACGCCGTCGATGAACTGGTCGGCAATCGCGGTAAAGCCGCGAATGGTCACCTGGTCGCGCTGGCCGTCGCCGTGCGACAGGCCGACGCCCGGAATGCCCTTCATCACGTCCTCCATCGAGCTCGCGCCCAGGTCGCGCATCAGCTCCTGCGGCACCACATTCACGGTTTGCGGAACGTCGCGCAGCGGCGCGTCGATCTTGGTGGCGCTGGTGGCGGTGCTCGGGTTGTAAGCGGCGTCGCGTGCTGCGGTGACGGTAACGGCGGGGAGGGTGGCTTCTTCGGCGAAAACTGCGAAGTGCGGCAACGCCAGCGTAATGGCGAGCGCCAGCGGGGACTTGTTCAACGACATGCTATTTCCTAAGTGGCTACGTAATGAGAATTGTTATCATTCGCAATTATGCGCCACCCAGGAAATTTGTTCAACGGAAAAACTTGTGCTGGATCAAGAATTTAGCGTTCGCTGCGCCGGACGGTATCGGGACCTGTATCCCGTTGTTCGCCCTGCCGGTACTGGGGCCCGGTCTGAAACCCGTGCTCGCGATCGCACTCTTCGACGCCACCCGATAGCAGGTCGTCGGTGCGGCCCGCCGATTCTGCCGACTGCTGGTTGCCTTCCTGCGATTGGGATAAGGTGCGGCGGCCGGTGCAACCGGCGCCCATGGTCGCGATGCTGCTGGTGCCATCGTGGGTTTGCTGCTCCAGGCTGCGTCCCCTGTTGAGTGTGGACATGATTGCCTCCTTGTAGCTACGGCCAGTAGTCTATTTTAGGCCTGCACCAAGGAATATCCTAATTCTCGGTGTACTTGCGGAGCAGCAGGTTGAAACGTTTGTTGCCTTCGGTGCCGAGCCAATTCCAGAGGGTATCAACCTCGTGGCGGTGCGCTTCATAATAGGCAGGGCTGGTCGCGAGCCAGTTATGGGATCTCAGCACGGGTTTTCCCAGCCGGACCAATTGGCCTTTGTAGCGGTCGGCCACATACTTATCAAGGTCCGAGGCCGAAATCATCGGCACGACGAAGGCATCGATGCGGCCAAGCTGCAGTTTGTCGAAGTTGCTGGGCACGGTGGGCGCGCCCTGGTCAAGGATGGCCCCGGCCTTTGCCAGCCGCGCGCCGTAGGAAGAGCCATACATCACCCCGACTCGCTTGCCGCGCACCATTTCCATCGGATCGAGGTTGCGCGGATAGCCGTCACTGGCGCGCACAAAGGCGACCACGACCACCGAGGTGGCGCGCCTGGTATCCGGTTTGCCTTGCGCGTCGCGCGGAATGACGACGCCGGGCAGTCCATCGGCCGAGATATCGACAGGAATAAAGTCCACCGCACCGCTAGCGAGGGCACTGCGCAAGCGCATCACCGGCAGCCGCACCAGTTCCAGGGCGCAGCCGCCACTGGCGGCAAACTCACGGACCCATTCCACACTGGCTCCCGCAGGCTCCGGCACTGAGGGCCCATTCCCCATCCAGTATGGCGGGCGATGCTGGTCGGGATAGGCGAATCGGATAGTGCCGCAGGCGGCATGGACGTTATGGGCAGCGAACGCGAGAAGGGTGGCCGCAATGAAAGCTGTGCATTTCATACTGTCGCTATTCTAAGCCAACAGTATTGCACGCGACAGCACAGGAGTAAAATCGGAAAGAAGGAGGCGATTATGGAAACCACAATGCGCCCGATCCATCCGGGCGAGGTCTTGCTGGAAGAATTCATGGACCCGATGGGCTTGACCGCGAGTACGCTGGCCGGTGTGCTGCACCTGGAACCTGGCTACCTGACAGGTATCGTGCGGCAGGAGCGCAGCATCTCTCCCGCCACCGCCCAGCAGCTCGCCAGCTATTTCGACACCACGCCGGAATTCTGGCTCGACCTGCAGTCCACCTATGACACGCGCCGGGCCTTGCTGAGAGGGCGGCGCGCGCTAAAACGCACGCTGCATTGAGTCGCTGCGGCGGTCGCTGGAGTGCCAGGGCAGGGAGGCCACTGACCGTACCTGGGTCGGAAAGCGCTCGGCGAAGGAGCGGATCAGCATGTGCTCCACTCCGCAGATGGCGAGGTAGGTGTAGGCCGCTCCCTGGTCGAAAGCCAGGGCCGTGCGCACTGCCATGTCGAATCGCTCGGCGGTGCCGCTATCGCTTCGTCGTTCCTTGTTGCTGCGTTGATCCACGCTGCCTCCTCAAGTCAGCGAACATGCTACATCGCGCAGGTGAAGTCGTTCTGTGCGTCAGTCCACATCGAGGACGCAATAGCCGTTCACGCTGGGATCGTGTTTGAAAGCTGCTTCAATCCGGGTCGCGGGCATCCACATAGGCCCACGCAACAGTTCCGGATGCCAGCGTAATGCTGCGCCGCCTATACGCGGCCACCTCGTATTGGTCCGCCTGCCGCAGTTCCTCGGGTGTGACCAGGAGCACCGAGCCAGCCACGGCATCCTGCTCGCTGCTGCTGCGTGAGATGATCGGATGATGCGTCTTGCCGCTGGTCGCAACAACTGCGGGATCGTCAATCTCCAGCAGCCCAAGCTTATATCCATTCAGCCGGTCTGGCATGCCATCGAGCTTGCGTCCGAACGTCGCGAGCTGCACGCCTTCCTGCTGCAAGGTCCCGTACGAAAACAGCTTGTCGAATTCCGGCATTGCAGCTCCCATGTGATCACACATTGGTTTAATGATAATGTATCTCGGCTGTCTTCCATTCAAACACCTATACCGGAGCAAAGAATGCGACAAGATACCCAGCCACATTTCCCAAGCGTCCTGCGCCTGTCCGGCGGCCTGCTCCTGGCAGCAGCGACAGGCTTCGCGGCCGCAGAGCCATGCCGCCCTGTCAGCACGGACGCGGAGCTTTCCAGCTACACCCAGGCGCAGGGAACCCAGGCCACGGTTGCGCGGGACATCTGCTACGCCGAGGGCACGGCGTGGGAGGAGAAGTCGCCAGCCGGCCCATACGATGTAACGCTGGACCAGCGCTTCGATTTCTACCGTCCCGCCTCCCTGCCCGCATCGCAGAAGTTGCCTTTGATCATATGGGCGCATCCGAATGGCGCCACCGATAATTTGCCGCAGCAGGGAGAGCTGTATCCGAAGCTGGTAACGCCGGCGCTGGCGCTGGGCTTTGCATTCATGTCGATCGAGTTCCGCCATCCAGTGGCGAGCCAGAAGGTTGGCCAGCCGCCCAATCTCGATGTCCCAAACACAGACATCGCCCGTGCCGTGCAATGGGCGCGTCACCGCTCCGGCATGCTCGGAATTGATGGCAGCAATATCTTCATCGTCGGCCAATCGCGCGGCACGCTGGGTCTGATGAATGCCTTGTCGAAGAACCTGGCCGATGACCAGAGCCCGTTCCCTTACCAGGCCAGGTCTTCCCGCGTCAGGGCCGTATATGCAGTGCAAGCGCAAACCACCTATGAAAAACAGCAGGTAAGGCAGACCTTCCTCCACCCGGACAGTTGGCCAGCATTCGATCAGCGCTATGCCGACTTCCATCAGCCAGGCAGCGCAATCAATGAAATCACAACCGACGACCCGCCAATTGCAATGCGCTACGAGCGGCAGCCGACGGACCAGTCGCTGCAAACAGTCATCCCCTTGCGTCTACCGGCACAAAACGGAAGCTGCGCCTATCCGGAGGGATGCTTTGACTTTCATCATCCGAACTTCGGCTTGAAGCTGCACCTCGCGTTCAAGGCTCTCTCACCAGCGCAACCGGCTGCGAAATTCGACATCGCGTATGGTGTGCAGACCGCATACCTCTACGTTGATCAGGCAACAGGAAAGCCCTATGCCTGCTTCTTCGCCAAGAACCTGACGCTGGAGGGGCGTGCGAACCTTAGTCCTTATGCCATCGAGGTTTGCGGACTGTGATGCGGGGGGAGATGGAGCGCTATCCACGCTTCCAGCTTTTCGATCTGGTCGGCCGCGTCTAACTCCAGGGCGGAAGGTTCGGCGCGACGCTGGCCGGCCAGGCTACGTAGCCGGCGGATCAGGTCCTGGCTTGTCAGGAGTGAAGGGGCCGGCGACGGAAAGCCTCCGGCCATGGTAATCACAGCGGTGCGCTCCTTGCTTCGAAGGGTGTTCGCAGCCCCTTCGGCTGCGCGCTCCTTATTCCCGTGTGGCCGTTGGTTCTGAGGCGTAAGACGATCTAGCGCCCGGATGATCGCATCTGCTGCGCGAAGCTCGGTTATCAGAATTTGAATCGCCATATGTGCTGTGAGCCGGCCGGCGGTCACGGATGTGTGGCTTTGAAACGCGTTCATTAAAATGTCCTTCATGCTTGTCGGCTAAGGCGTTGCGCTGCATTCATCAGGGTGGGGCGGCCATGCCGGCGCAAGTATGCTCCGCTTCTTCTTGACGGTGATGATGGGGCCGGCCGTCCTCCCGATTTCATTCGATGCGAGTCCAGACTTGCGGGGCAGGGTAATCACCCTCCGGCGGGAACTTCCCGATGGTTTATCCGATGCGTTGGTCATGATGTCGTGTTCAATCAAGGTCGTTCGCTTGAGCTTTTCGCCAGTCAAAACGGTCGCGCTCCTTGCGCGGCTTCTGCAAAGCGACAATGGCAAGGGTCTTTGCCAGTGCGGGCTGTTTAAGCATTTCGTCGAGAGGCATCGAGGTGCGCAGGGCGCGATGCGCGCGTTCCAGCGCCGCACGGTCCGGCACTTGGTGATTTGCCTTCCCAGGCGCGACCGCTATGACGCATGGAGCCTCGCCAGGCAATTTCACTGTCACGGAGAGCCGCATCATCGCCTCTTCGTAATTTGCAATGGCGATTCGCAGATTGTCGCTTGTGTTGCCGCCGTCCCGCGGACCATTTGACTCAAGCAGATCGAGGGCCCTCGATGCGGCGTCGCGAAGGCATTGCCCTGCCGAGGCAATACTCCCTGGACGGAAGATCGCCTCATTCATTCGCGGAAATCCTTTGAATGCTCTTGTATGGACTGCTGCAAGAGTTTGCCGATGTTGCGGGCGGTAATGTAATCGCGCCCCTTCATGCCCGCATGGCAGTCCAGCACCCGGGCGCGAACGACGACGCGATACGCAAGGCTGTTGTCTTCAAGATGGCAGGTTTTTTTCACATCCATGTTTGCTCCATCGCAGAAAGATCGTTGATAGTGCATTAAACACGGTGTGTAGAAGATTGTCAAACAATTTGTTTATTGTGCGGGCCGCATCTAAACGTGATGTGAAAAAAAACCCGCTTCAGCGGGGATCTGCCGGCTTGCTAGCCGGGTCAAATGCGATCGGTTTCGCGTCTTACGATGCGCCCAACAATGATGCATTCGCCACCACGGCAACTCTTGCGGCGGTATTTGACCTGGTCGGGATTGTCCGAAGCGAGCCACCATTGTCCTGCATCGCGTGAAAGGCGCTTGATAACAGCTTCACCTTCGTAATTGAAAGCGTACACCGCGCCATCCGACATCTTCGTATCGGCAGTATTGATGATCACCATGTCGCCCTCGTACAGGTTGGGCTCCATACTGTCACCCTTTACGGTGACTGCGATCAGCTGGTTCGGGTGGTAGCCATTTCGGTCCACCCAGTTTTTGGCCACACTCAACGTGCTGCCATCGTGAATCTCTGGCACGGTTTGAAATCCTGTCACGCCGGCGCGCAACTGCAGCTGCACCTTAGGCACATGGTAAAAGTTCGGATCGTTTGCTTCAGCGACGACAACGGACATTACGTTCGAGTACTGGGGCTCGGCATCGCAAACTGTCATCGGGCCGAGTCCGGATTCAAGCCATGTGGCCGAACAGCCAAACACCGCTTGCGCCTTCAGAAGGCCAGGCTTGGAGATGCCTCTGGCTTCCCAGTTGTTGATGGTTTGCGGCGATGCGTTCAGTGCGCGAGCCACGTCGGATTGCCCGTCGATCCCGCGCAGCGCTTTCGCAGCCTCGTATAGCCGTGTCATTTGGATATTCATGGGCGCAATTGTCGCTCGTGTTAAACAGAATGTGTTACACAATTTGTTTAATGTGGCTTGACTTGTTTATAAACATGTTGTTTAATATGGCCTTCCAACACATGAGGGTGCTATGGCAAGTGACAAGCAGGTGATTGCGGCTCTCGGTGGGCCAACCAAGGTCGCCGAACTCCTGGGCTACCCCAAACACGGTGGCATCCAGCGTGTGCAAAACTGGATCACTCGAGGCATACCGGCCAAGGTAAAGCTCGCACATCCAATTCTTTTTCCGCATACCAATCAAGAGGTGTCCGATCCAGTGTCAGCGCAGGCATCGAGGATGGGATCGAAAGACTCCGCATGAATTACTACCCGCATCATATCGGCGACTTCAACAGTGCTACGCGACATCTTACGCGCCTTGAACGAGGCATATACCGCGACATGCTCGACCTGTACTACGAAAAGGAGCACCCGCTGCCAAGTGACCAACGAATTTTGTTCCGGCGTCTCTTGATTATCTCGCCCGAGGAGGTCACGGCGGCCAAGCAGGTCCTGGAAGATTACTTCGTTCTTACGGAGGCTGGCTGGCATAACAGTCGCTGTGACCGCGAGATCGAAGAATATCGCGCCGGCGTTCGCAGTGGCAATGCAGGGGCGCGTATGCGCGCATGGGGAGCGGCAGAGAAGTTCATTAAGGCGAACATTGAGGGGGGCGATGTTGGGGCGGCTGAAACGAAGCTGGCTGAGTTTGTGCGCAAATGGGGCGACACAGCTGAAAGCCAGGCATGTGCCGATCTGATCGCGCGGAGCAATCGCGAAGCGGTTGCTGAAGGGGCCCGATCGAATCGCGGAGTATCCGCGGATGGTTCGCGGTTACCTAATGCTGAAACCAACCAGAACCACAACCAAAAACAGAACCAGAACCAGAACCAAGTTAACCCCCAGCGAGGGTCAACTCTGGGCGACGGCGAAAGCGCACACGGGGCGGCGATGCTTAGTGTTGAGTTTCGAAAGCACGGTGTGCGCGCTCAGCCTGCCGATCCACGTCTGATCCAGATGGCAGCACAAGGTGTGACTGCCGCGACGGTCGCTGCTGCTTGCGAGGAGGGCCGGCGCAGCAAGGGCGAATCAATTAGCCTGGGCTACGTGAAAAGCATACTGGAGCGCTGGTCGCGCGAGGCGGCGCAAATGACAGTGAGCGGGGCTCGCGCACCCAAGCCAGGGCATGCTGGCGGGATCAAGGCGGCCCGCATGGCAACGATTACAGGTTTGACGGGAGGAAGCGGCAATGAGGGAGTCCACAATATCATCGACATCACACCGGCAGGCACTGCCTATCGCTTGGGTTGAGTCGCTCTTTAGGCGGATGCACTTCGCCTACGGAACGCGCTTCGTCGACATGTGGGCGGGGGTTAACCCGGATGAGATGAAAAGCTACTGGGCGCAGCGCCTGGGCGAGTTATCCAGGTCTGAGCTGGCAACAGGTTACCGGATGCTGGAGTCACGGGACTGGCCACCGACGCTGCCGGAGTTCATCAAACTCTGCCGGCCGAACCTGGAGCCCGAACCCGCTTTTCATGAAGCTCTGCTTCAGGGCATTAAGCGCGAAAGGGGTGATCCGGACGATCCCGATATTTGGTCCCACCCGGCGATTTACTGGGCGTGGGTAAGAGTCGGCGCGTTTGCGATGACGAATCAAGGATACGAAGCCCTGCGACCGCGTTGGATCGACGCCTTGCGGCACTTCGCCGAACAGCCGGAACTAGCGCCGGTTCCAGAAAAGCGCAGGGAACTTCCGGCGCCAGGTAAGGCGAGGCTGCGGCCGGAACGGGCACGGGAGCTTCTATCGCAATTAAAGGTGAAAGGCATCCCGCAGCGTGCCGGCATGACAGGGCAGACCGGTTGGGCGCATGCGATCCTAGAGAAGTACGAACGTGGTGAGCGGGTGTGTATTGCGTCGATTGAAATGGCGGAACAGGCGCTGGGTTTGCGAGCGTAGGATTTAGATTAGAAGAAAGGGAGAATGAATGAGTGCAGTGCTGATGGTTGAAGGATTTGTTTTCGTTGAGGAGTCGAGCCGCGGGCGGTCGCCTCTCGTGCAGGCGAAACCGAACGAGAGTGAGCGGCCAATGCCCACGGCGCGCCAGGAGTTCCTGGCGCGTATGGATAACTGGCGCAAAGTCGTATACGGGAAGGTTAGCGCAGGCGCCAACTCGCAATACTGTGCGAGCTGGGCCCGAGCATACGTACAGCGCCGCGTTGCAGAAGAACCACCAGAGAGTGACGTGATTGAGGCGCGTGTGCGGCCACTCAGTCCTTTGGTGCCCGCGGATATGCTTGACGGTTGGCTGGTAGAAGCTGCGTGGCGTTCGATGGGGTGCTATAACGAACGCCAGGCGCTAAAAGCGCTGTACATTCAGCGCTGGCCTGCAGATCAGATTCGACGCTTCCTGCGCGGAGTACGAGGTTCGCACGTGCCACTCGTGATCGCAAAGGCTGAAAGAAATTTGCAAAGCATCTTGAACAAATTGGACGACACCGTTATAATTCCATCTACAACTTGTCTGCCGGGGCGTCCCGAGCCTTCAGCCGAAACGGCGTCTCCTTGATGGAGGCGCGTGTTCGACTGAAGTGAGGCAAGCAGAATAAGCCCGCACCAGCGGGCTTTTTTATTTTCAAGCCCAGCATGGCATCCCGCCATCGCTGGGCTTTGTCGTTTTCGGCCATTGCATTTGCATGGCGGCGTTGGGCGATAACGTAAAGCGCACCTTAATGCAGCGATCAGAAAGGCGAATGGAACATGACCATTTCGAACAGGACCATTGAAGAGATTGTGTCCGCGGCATTGGTATCAGTGCTGCCAAATACCCATGCCGTGGCATTGCCTGCGTCCGTGACCTGGCCCGCCTTGGTGTTCAAGATTGATACGGCGCCGGAATCCAGGTGGGTGCTTGGCGGTGGCTATGCGCAGCATGAAGTCAAGGTCAGTACTTTCGCCCGCAGCCGGAGCGAGATCAATGACCTGAAGGAACGAAATCTCGCCGCGTTGGAAGTATTGGATGAATTCCTGGGCGACGGGCTTTCCGGCGATGCGGAGTACCAGCTCGAGACGGGAGTGTACGTTTACGTGCAGAACTTCCGGCTTCGAACACGGCGTTAGGCATCACTTTTTCAACTGGCCCGCTATCGGGCCATTTTTTTTTGGAAGGAAGCAACGTGAAAAAACGCATTTCCCCGCCTGTAGAACTGGCGGGCGAGGCGCAGTCGGCATCCGCTCCCGATCCCTTTGCGGGACTGGGCGGCAGCTATGTACGCGAGTCGGGATCCGACAAACGTGTGCCGACCGCAGAAACCCTGATTCATCACAAACAACAACGAAAGGAAGTCAATGGCCAAGAAATCGCGTAACGCAGTGCTGCTGGTGAAAATCCAGCCGGTCGCTGGGACCGATGCTGCCCCAACCGGCGCCGCAAACGCCATTATGGCGATGAACATCTCCGCCCAGCCTGTCACGGCGGAGTTCGCTAAGCGCAACAACATCAAGCCTTACCTGGGCAATATGGGCAGCGTGCCTGTCGCCATCCACGCCGAGATCAACTTTGAGGTCGAGATGGCTGGTGCCGGCGCCGCCGGTACCGCACCGAAGTACGGCCCGCTGCTGCGCGCCTGCGCCTTCAGTGAAACCATTACGGCAGGCACCAGTGCGGTCTATGCACCGGTCTCCAACGCCATGGAGTTCGCGACCATCTACTACAACCTGGACGGCATCCTGTACAAGATGACCGATGCAAAAGGCACCGTCAGCTTCGAGCTGAACGCCAAGGGCATCCCAGTCATGAAGTTCAAGTTTATCGGCATGTACAGCACCCCGACCGATACTGCGTTGCCGACCGGTGTCGACTACTCGGGCTTCAAAGACCCGGTAGCGGTGAACAAGGACAACACGCCAACCGCGTCCCTGCACGGCGTTGCCGGCAAGGTGCAGTCCATCAGTGTGGATATGGCGAACCAACTGGTTTACCGAAACCTGATCGGCACCGAAAGCATCGAGATTCCAGATCGCCAGCCGACCGGCTCGTTCGTGATGGAACTCGACTCGGTCGCAGCCAAGGACTGGTACACCACGATCAAGGCCGGAACCCTGGGCCCGCTGTCGGTCGTGCACGGCCGGACCGCCGGCAACATCGTCGAGCTGGCCGCGCCGAAGGTCCAGGTGCTGGACCCGTCCTTCAGCGACAGCGACGGCATCGTGATGCTGACTACTAAGCTGGAAATCCAGCCGAACACCGGCAACGACGAGTTCGTCCTGACCGTGCGCTAAGCCGGTCATATAAACGACCCCAAGGCCCGCATGCGCGGGCCTTTTTCATTTCAAATAGGATTAAGCAACATGGCATTCAAAATCGCTCTGACCCCGACCTACCGCACCAAAGTATCCGTTGAACTCCCTACTGAAGGCGGCCGCATCGAGAAATCCGACTTCACCGCCGAGTTCAAGCGCGTCAACATGGACCGTATCGACGAACTGCGCAAGCTGCCGCAAATCGACGTGCTGCGCGAGGTTGTTGCAGGCTTCAGCGGCTTGGTCGACGACAACGGTACCGAGGTCAATTTCAACCAGGTGAATCTGGAAGCGCTGCTGGCGATCCCACACGCGATGTTCGCGATGGCCGACGCTTTCTGGACCTCGATCTACAAGGCGAAGGAAAAAAACTGATCGAGGCGGCGCGGTACTGGGCGGGGGAGCGTCCCACCGCGCGCCAGATCAATGCCGATGTCGTCGAGCAGCTCAAGGCGCTCGGTGCGCCGCAAGAGGTGGTCGCCCAGGCGGAGGACGCGGCGGCGGCGAAAACCGTCGACGACGACTGCCAGGTGTTCGAGGACAACTGGCTGGCGGTGACCACATTCTGCACGTTGGCGACCCAGTGGAAGCTCCTCCTGGGCGCTGCAGACGTTCTGTACGTCGGCCTCGATTACGGGGCCGTCGAAACCGTATTCCGCCTCGAGCAAGTACCCGCTGCCGACTGGCGAGCGGTGTTCCAGGATTTGCGCGTCATGGAGCGGGCGGCGCTGCCGCTGCTGAACGAGCGCTCTTGATTTCCCGTTTTCAGCCCGCAAGCGGGCATAGTCTTCTTTGGAGTTTTTATGTCCGCACTTGGATCTTTGGTAGTTTCGCTCGCGCTGGAAGATTCCGGGCCCGCGCCGCGCCTGAAATCTTTGGCAGTTTTGCTCACGCTGGAAGATGCCGAGTACACGCAGGGCCTGAAGCGGGCCGAACAGGCCTCGCAAACTTTTGCGCAACGCGTGCAGAAGTATCTTGAAAATTGTTCCGGCCCAGGCGCCGATTTCATGCGCAGCATGGTGAAGGGGGCATATGGTGCAGTCCAGGCGATGGCGTCGGTCGGCAGCGCGATCGAGTCGCTGAGCAGTTCCACATTCGATGCGCTGAAGGACGCCGTGAACAGCATGGCGGCGCTGGATGACCTGATGCAGAAGACCGGTTCGTCTGTCGAAAACCTGTCGCGCCTGCAGCAGGCGGCCAGCGCCTTTGGTCAAGACTTCGGCGACGTCGACGCCGCCTTGTCACAGCTGGCCAACGGAATGGCTGGGGTCCGGGGGGATAGCGATAAGGTCACCAAGGCTCTGAAAGCCCTTGGCATCTCGGCGAAAGATGCAGCGGGAACGATGCGCGATCCTTCCGAGGTCTTTATCGAGGCGTCAAAGAAGCTGGCGACCTACGGTGACAGCGCAGATAAAACGCGCCTGCTCAACGACCTGCTCGGACAGTCGGGTGCAAATCTGCTGCCCTACATGAATGACGTTGCCGAGAGCATCGACAAATTCCAAGGCGTGAATGCCGAGGCGGCTGCCAACGCGGCGCATCTCCAGGATCAGCTCGGCATGGCACGCGCGAAGTTCGAGGAGTTAGCGATGCAGATCGCGGCCGGTGCGTTGCCGGCATTGAATGACCTGGTCTCGGTGTTTCTCGAATCCGCAAACGAGGCGGATGGCCTGACGGCCACCGACGTGTCAGGCTGGGCCGATGACGCGGCAATTGGATTCGCCAAGGTGGTGGACTTTGCCAAGCTGACGGTACGGACAATTTCGGCCATTGGCGGAAGTTTCAAAGTCGTTATGGCAGACATTGCGACGGGTGCCAAGTTGGCCTTTAACGCTCACCCGGTAGTCGCCATCACGAAACGCGCGTTGGGCGGCGATCCCGCAGAAGATGCCCGTAAGGCGCTGGCCGAACGCAGGGCGGTAATTGAAGCAGCCAATAAGGAATGGGCTGACCTGGCAAACAAACCCACCGACGAGTATGAGCAGGCCATGCGGAAGCGCATTGGCAACCGCAAAGCTAGTACGGCCGGTGGTGGCGGCGGGAAAAGCGGCAAACCCACCCTGAAATACAGCGGCAAGGACGGCTCTTCGAAAGAGGCCAGCGATTACGCAAACCTGAACAAGTCGCTGCAGGAACGGATTGCCTTGGGCGAACGCGAGCTTGCGCTGGGGAGGCCCCTGCAGGAGTCCGAAAAGGAATTGGCCGCCATTCAACGCGGTCGCGCTCAAGGTACCGTCAAGTTGACTGATGACGAGTTTGCGAAGCTGCAGGTGAGCATTCAGCAGTTGGAGGTCAACGAGCGCCTTATCGCAAGTCAGAAAGAAGCTGAGACGTTAAGGAAGAAGCGGTTAGAGGAAACCCGCAAGGCGATCGAGGATGCGACCAGTGAGGCAGAGCGCAATGAGAAGCTGGCCGAGACCATCGGAAAAACGACTGCGGAGTTGAATGCTGCGAGCATTGCGCGTACGCAAGAGCAACTGGCGAAGCGCGATGCAAGTAAATTGAACCAGGAGGAAGTCGACGCGCTGGAACGCCTGATTGAAGCGAAACGAAGGAGCAATGCGGCTGCGGAGCGGGTCGATGAGTTGCAGGGCGCGAAAAAGGGTCTTGACGACCTGGATGCCTACCTGAAGCCGGAAAAGGCCAAGCGCTTCGGCGATGCTTTGCGCGATGCGTTTGGCTCGGCTGCTGCCCCATTGGCGGCCTTGAGCGACTCCCTGGAGGACTTCGTTGACAACCAGGATGCGATTGCCGATAAGCGCGAGGCCGCCGCGCAGGCCCTGAAAACCGGCCTGATCGACCAGAAGAAGTACCAGCAGTACATGTCTGATCTGAACGACAAGGAGGCGCAAGATCGGCTGGCCGGCTTCAGTAGGATGGCGGGCGCGGCAAAGGGCTTCTTCGGCGAGCAATCAAAAGGCTACAAAGTGCTTCACGCTGCCGAGCAGGCCTTTCACGTAGCCCAGCTGGCGATGTCGGCGCAAACGATGGTCAAGAAGTTGTTCTTCAAGCAGACCGAGGTCGCTGCGACTGCCGCGGCAAACACGACCAAGCTGGCCGGCGAGGCGACTACCACCGCCGCGTCGACCGGATTGGCCGCGACCGAGGCCAGCGCCTGGGGCGTAACCGCTGTCGTTAAGGCGATCGCGTCGTTGCCATTCCCCTTCAACCTGGCTGCCGGCGCCGCAACCTTGGCTGCTGTGATGGCCTTGGGTGCCAAGGTGACCGGTGGTGGTGGCGCGGCAGGTGCCGGTGGCAAGAGCATGGCGGAGCAGCGTCAGGCAGAGAACGGCACCGGATCGATCCTCGGTGACCCTACTGCCAAATCGGAATCGATCGCCAAGTCACTTGAAGCGATCAAAGACAACACTTATCAGGATCTGGCGATCAGCCAGGGAATGCTGACCGCGCTGCAGGCCATCGCCACCAGCATCAGCGGCTTGAGCAGCCTGCTGTTCCGAACGGATGGATTCACTGCGGCGGTATCGGGTGGGGTTGCGTCTGGCGGCATCCTCGGCAAGATGAAGAGCTCGATCTTCGGTGGAAAGACGACCGTTGAAGACATTGGCCTGTCGATCGGGAAGGAGTCGCTTGCGTCCCTTCTGGCGAGTGGAGCAGACGTCAGCAGGTACGTCGACACGAAGAAAAGCGGCGGTTGGTTCCATAGCGATAAGCGTTCCAGGACGCAAAACGCGCTCGGTCCTGAAATCAATGCCCAATTCACCAAGGTGATTGGCGGTCTCAGCGATGTAATCCTCGCCTCGGCAGATGCCCTTGGCTTGTCGGGTGACGCTTTCGCTGCCCACCTGAATTCGTTCGTCGTGGACATCCGTGAGATCAGCACGAAGGACATGAAGCCGGATGATGTCGAGAAGGCCCTGAATGCTGCGATGAGCAAGTTGGGGGACGACATGGCGAAATATGCCGTGAACGGCCTTTCCGGCTTCCAGAAGGTCGGCGAGGGCTACCTCGAAACCCTGACCAGGATTGCGAACAATTACCAGACTGTGGACGTCGTGCTGGCATCGCTGGGAATGACGTTTAACTCCGTTGGCACAGGTTCGATCGGTGCTCGGGAACGTTTGATTGAGCTGGTCGGAGGCCTTGATGACTTCACGTCCAAGAGCGAACGCTTCCTGGGCGACTTCTATAGCGACGATGAAAAGGCCGCGTCTTTGCGGGCACGCGTCAAGCCGACGCTGGATCAGTACGGATTGAGTGCCGATGGCGAGGACGCCATGAAGAAGTTCCGGAACTATGTAACAGGCCTGGATCTGACGACGGCATCGGGCGCGAAAGCGTACGCAACCTTAATCGGCATCTCCGGCGCCTTCAAGGAAATCGTGGACGCTGGCCAGGACGTGCTGGACGAACGCCGCGATCTGCAAGAACAGCTGGACGAGCTGACGATGACATCGTCGCAACTGCTGAAGAAGCAGCGCGACGCTCTGGACGGAAGCAATCGCGCCCTGTTCGACCAGGTGCAGGCGGCGCAGGCTGCAAAGGATGCACAACAGGAAGCCAAGGACAGCCTGGGCAACTTCATCAGCCAGATGGAGTCGTTCGCCACCACGGCTGCGGGCTTGAACAGCAGCCTGGTGATGGGTGAACTGTCCATGCTCACGCCGCAGCAGCAATATGCTGAGGCACGCAGGCAGTTCGAGGAAATCCGCAGGCTGGCCGCTGCTGGCGACACGACTGCCCAGGGCAAGTTGAGTGGCGCCGAGCAGACCTTCCTGCAGATGTCGCAGAAGATCAACGGCAGCGACGCGCAGTATTCGTCGGACCTGGCCTTCGTGATGCGTACCAATGACGAGCTGGCGCAATGGGCGATCAATTCGGTTGACGTTGCCAAGGCAAGCCTGGATGCGCTGAACGATTCGGCGGCTACCCTGGCGGACATCAGCGCTACGCTGAAAGAGATCGCCCAGAAAGGCGTCTTGCAGCCGGTGTTGAATAACCGGGCCGAAAAGCCTGCAACGATCCAGGCGTCCAATGCGATCGATTACTCGGTCATTGGAACGAGCAACATGGTTTCGCTGGTTGAGGAGATCAAGACCCTGCGTGCGTCGAGCCAGGCAATGGCCGCTGAACTGAAAGGCCTCCGTGCCGATCAGCAGCAGCAAACGGGCGACCTGATCACTTCTGGCGCCGCGGCCACGCAGCAAGCTGCAGCGACGGTGGTGGAAGGCGTTCGCAGTGCCGTAACCGATGCCGCGTATATCGAGGCAAATTCAAGGAGGGACTTATCCTGATTACAGATGCACAATTTTCCTCATGGCTGGAAGACGCCGGTGCGCACCGCGTGATGCTGTTCGAAGTCGGCGTCAAGAGCGCCGGCGCCGATACCATCCGGTATCTTTCGAACAAGGCATACATCGGGTCGGCCACCACGCCATACCAAGCGGTTGTGGCCGGCGGCTTGAAGATTACCGAGTCGATTGCGATGGACGCTGGCGCCAGCCTGTCCGCCGGCGATATCGAAATCTTTAACGCCGATGGCGCGCGTGATTCCTGGTTGGACGACACCTGGGCCAATCAGCCGGTCAATGTATTTGTCGGCGACGTGCGCTGGGAGCGGGCGGATTTTCGTCAGGTGTTCAGCGGCGTCATCATTGACATCGGCTGCAAGTCGCGGGATCGGCTGAACCTGCGGCTGGCCAACAAGCTGGAGCGCTTAAACACTCCGGTGACCGACACCAAGATCGGCGGCAACGCGACCAATCCTGATGCATTGGTGCCAGTGCTGCTTGGTGAATGTCATAACATCAGCCCGGTTCAAACCAATCCGGTCACACTGGAGTACGCCTTTGGCGACGGCGTGAACGAAGCTGTTGCGGAGGTGCGCACGGAAGGCAAGCCGCGCGGGGCTGTGACCGTAACACCCGGCACCGGCAGGATCGTGTTCAACCAGGCAGTCGGCACGGGTGTGGTGACCTGTTGCGCCCAGGGGGCGAAGTACAACGGCAATTACGTCAATACCATTGGTCAATTGGTTCAATACCTGGTGACCCAGCGCGGCAAGGCGACCACCCGCTTTAGCACGGCGGACCTGGACAGCACGCAGTTGGCTGCCTTCGAAGCGAAAAACCCTCAGCCAGTCGGTCTGTACCTGACCGATCGCACCAACGTGCTGGTGGCCTGCCAGCAGCTCGCCAGCAGCGTAGGCGCCCAAGTCGTGGTGTCGATGGAAGGCAAGTTGCGGCTGATCCAGTATGCGATTCCGACCGTGGCCACGACCGAGATCCGCCAGTCGCAGCAGATTGACCGAAGCATCACGATAGTCAACCGCGGCGAGGTTGCCGCTGCGGTGAAGGTTCGGTACTGCAGGAACTGGACCCCACAGGCATCCCTGCAGACGTCCTTGCCTGATGCGCACAAGGAGCTGTATGCGCAGGAATGGCAATCTGTCACCGCCGTCGATCCAGTCGTTCAAGCGGCATACAAACTCGACGCCGAGCCGAGGGAAGTAGATACGTGCCTGCTGAGGAAATCTGACGCCCAGGCCGAGGCAGGCCGGCGGTTGGCGATCGTCAAGTCGCCGCGGATGACCCTCAGGTTTGACGGCACGCCTTCGCTCCTGCTGATCGAGCTGGGTCAGGCCGTGAAGCTATTCAGCAATCGCTTCGGCCTGGCGGCAGGCAAGGTCGGCCTGGTGACTTCGCGTACGGTTGATTGGGAAACGCTTCGTTCTACCTTGGAGGTAACTGTCTAATGGCAGCCTTTGTAAATGATCGTACCGTGTTGATCATGGCAGCGGTGCCGCGCTACGCACCCCCCACTGACCGGGGGATGTTCCTCACGCCATCGTCTGCCGTGTTCAAGATGGCACCGGATGGACAGTCTGCGTCGCCGGCGTCGTTCACGTTCAAGGCGAATCTGCTCAACATGTCTGGTACCGTGGCGTTCAACTGCAGCGCCGGCATCACGCCGAACGTGAATGGAAATGAGGTGACGGTGACATATGCGAACTTCGCGGCTGTCACCGGCACAATTACTGCAACGATCACCGTCGACGGCGTGCAGTACACGCAGGTAGCCACGCTGACCAAGGTGGCGGACGGTGCGAATGGGGCGCCCGGAGCTGCCGGAGCCGCCGGCGCGCGGGGTAACGTTGATATCGCAGCGGTGACGACTTCCAGCGTGTGGGTCGATGCCGAAGCTGTTAATGCGCTGCAGGCCGCTGGCTACGGTGCTCCCAAAGCGCGCGACATGGTGACCTTGTACAAAGCCGACCGGACGTTCGGCGTTCAAAAGATGTACAACGGTAGCAATTGGGTGATGGTGGACTACGTCTACAACGGCAACATGTTCATCAAGGGATCGATTCTGCCCGAGTCGATCGATACGCGCGGCCTGACCGTCAAGGATGCTTCAGGCAATGTGATTCTGGGTTCCGGAACGAATCTCGACAAGTCGCGCATCAACGCCAACTTCGGGTCAAACCTGCTGTACAACGGCGACTTCAGTTGTGGACTCGACGGGTGGGGTTTTTCCGGTAGCACCGGACCGGCTGTTGGTGCATCGGGCGTCAACTTGGGTGGTTGGTGGCCAGCTTTGGCGCAGAACCAGCCGGGCGCCAACGTGATGTGGGCAAACCAGACAGACGCATACCGGAGTAGTTCTCTTAGTGATGGGACTCATTACTTTGAATATGGCGCTCCCATAGTTCAGGTTGAGCCGGGCAAGAACTACATTGCGAGCGCAAGCACCGGCGCGCATCGCTGTGTTTTGAACCTCTTCATGTATTTTCTGAACAGTTCGCATCAGGTGGTTGGCGTTAGCTCCGGTGCAGGATCGACGTCGGGAGCCGGGACAAACGCAAATGAAGCTAGCGGAGGCACGGCCCTCTCCGGTTACAAGCGCATCTACTCGTCAGGGATTGCCCCTGCAGGCGCGGTGTACTGTAGCGTGCGGCTGCGGAAGTTCGCAACGCTGGCAGGGCATAACGACTCGTACATGTTCGTCGGCCGGGTGATGGTAGAGGAAGCGCCAGCAGGCGTGACGACCCCTGGCGTATGGTCTATTGGTCAATCGGTCACGCCGATCACACCGGGTAACGTCTCGACCTATATCGCGGGCGCGGCGATCGGCGTCGCACAGATTAACACAGCCACTATCGGGCGACTTTCGGCATTGAGTGCCACGATTGGCACGCTTCGCACAAGTGCGAGCGGGGCGCGCACGGAGCTGTCGGACAACGTGTTCAAGGTCTTCGACGGAAACAACATGCTTCGAGTAAGAATTGGAGATTTGTCGTTATGACGATGGGATTGCAAGTGTGGGACGACCAAGGTCGGCTCGTGATTGACCAGTCGACTGTTATGGGGAGGGTAATCGGGATGATCGACGCCAGCGCCGTCAGCGGTTCCGCCTACGTTCCGGGCCTCGATCAGGGAACGCCGTTTGCTATTCCTATTTTGCAGCAGGGTAGTAACAGCTTCGTACAGTTCGGAACGAATACATATCCCAATTGTACTTTCAGCGGAAATACTGTTTCGTGGACTCGCCAAGCCTATCCGTATGGTGTTCCTCTGGCGGCATGTAGGCTAGTTCTCGGGGTGCGCTGATGCTGGCCGGATTTCAGTGCTTCAATGATGCTGGGTCATTCCAGATTGACGGGGTCTACCCGCAATTCGTACTGCGCCGAAAATTCGATGTCGCCACAAACTATTGGGTTAATGGTGAGACGATCGGCTACTCGGGTGTGGCTGTTGCCGTTGGCGACGATGAGATCGTAGCATTGTCCAGCTCGACACCATGTGGGATCACCTACAAGCAAGGCAACTCCATCTACCTTGTATCCAAAGGATACGTCGGGACAGCTATCAGAGTATATGTTTTCGGCCCGATTGCTTCTGCTTCCGGTGGCGGGATGGGGGTACAGGTTTTCAATGGTAGCGGCTCAATTATCTTCGACTCCGCACAAAAGCCACTCATCATGGTTGGCTTTCCGACGGGGGAGGGCAGCTTCACGTATGACGGCGCCCGCAATTACGCGGCGATTTGCATCAACCAGTATCTGACTTTGCGCGATACGCGATTCGGTAGCGGTGGATATGAAACGCAGCAGTTGGAAATTACCCAGGGAATGGTGAAGTCAATTCCAGGTGGTGTGAATATTTCGAACGTCAAGATTTACGATGCCATTAACACTTTTGATCCGAACCAGACTGACGTCGATCAAACGGTTCCGGCGGGGACTCCTAACCGCCACATCATTGTAGACACAACTTATCTTTGAAAGGGCACTATGCCAATCGTTAAACCTACTAAGGCAGCAAATGGTGTCGCCGTGGCGTATCACACGCCGGTCAAGCTTGAGGTCGACTTTCGGACCGCAACGGCAGCCATTGTGGTTTATTCCCACGCGGACGAAGCTGCCGCCATTACTGGGCTGCCGGTTGCGTGGGCCTGGAACGTCCCGATCAATACCTGCGCACTGTCGGGTGAGGATCTGCAGGGTTCTATTGAAGCCGCACTGGTTGCCGTAGGAACGCCATTTGAGGGCGGCAGCATCGTGGCTGAGCGGTCGGATACTCTTTCCGGCGCTCGCGCCCGTGCATGGGCCGCTGTAAAGGCCGCGCGTGCTGTTGCAGAAGCGGGCACCTTCACCTACGACGGCGGGATTTATCAAGCCGATTTGGCGCGTGTAACCAGCTCGACGACGGCGGCTGCATTGAGTAAATCGCTCGGACTTCCCTACAGCGAAACATGGACGCTGGCCGACAACACGACTCGCTTGCTCGATGGCGATCAGGTGATTGCTCTTGGCTTGGCGCTGAACCAGCATATATCGCGTGTCTACGCCACCGGGCGCGAGCTGCGTGAACAGATCAACCAGGCTGAAACTATTGAAGCCGCGAACGCAATCAGGTGGCCAGCATGAGCAATATGCGTATCGTCTACGACAATGCAGTGAGCCGCGCGGTGCTGACCGCATCGAGTACCGCCGGCGCGCTGGCGCCAGCAAATCTCCAGGTCGACAGTAAGGCAAGCGTGTGGCGTTCTGTAGGCAAGACGGCCAGGCTGACGGCAGTCTGGCCGGCAGCCGAGGAGATTGCTGCGGTTGCGCTTCCATTCTGTAATTTGTCGCCCAGCGCCACGATGCGCGTGCGAATCTCCAAGGAGAGCGGCGCGACGAATCTGCTGAGTTTTCCATTCAATTTCGACCGCGCGCCATGGTCTTCCGGGAACACGGCGATTATTCCGAATGCGGGCCTAGCGCCTGACGGTACGATTACGGCGGATGCGATGGTGCGCCTTGCGCCCGGCAACCATTACCTGTTCCAGAATACGGCGACGCCTGCGGCCGGCAACCCATTTACGGCATCTGTCTATTTGAAGTCGGGATCGTACACAGGCGGCGTCAGGATCTGGCTGAAAGATGGCGCGAGCGTGAGTCTCGTTGCGAACCTCGTGCAGCCAACGGGCGCCTGGACACGCTTTACCTGCAGCGGAACTTTTCCCGCGAACGCAAGCGGCAATGTCGCTCTCTATATCGATCCTGCGGATGATGCCGGGGTTGCGGGCGAGACGTTCTATATCTGGGGCGCGCAGCTCGAAGCGGGATTGGTGCGGACATCCATGGTGCCGGACGCTACTTCGTTCACTTCGCGGGCATCGCCAAAATGGGTGTTCGACCAGGGCGGGGTGCTTAACCAGGTTGCAGCGAACGTCGGGACGTACGACTTTGATCCTGCGACGTTCGCCAGTCGTGGCCTTTGTCTTGAGGCGGCGGCAACGAACAGCATTCGCAACAACACGATGACCGGCGCCGCCGTCGGAACTCCCGGTGCTGTCCCGACAAACTGGGCCTGGTCGTTGTCCGGCGGCCTGACATCATCCGTGGTCGGGACTGGTGTTGAGGCCGGGATTGACTATATTGATTTCCGTGTCTTTGGCACGCCCACAGGTGGGTCGAGCGGCATTCGGTTTGAGACAGCGAATGGTGTGGCGGCTGCATCCGGGCAAACATGGGCGGCCTCCGCCTTTGTGCGACGCGTTGCGGGTTCGGAGGCAAACTTAGTATCGATCAGGTGCAATTTCCTCGGACATACGACAGGAGCAACGGGGACGACGGATAACTTTAGCGGGTCTAGCGTAATGGGGGCGTTGAGTGGCGCCAGCCTGGCGGTTACGCGCGCATCCCTTGTGGCTACGCTCGCGGATGCAACAACGGCCTATCTGCGCCCTCAGCTCTTGATTGAGCATGCGACGGGTTCTCCGATTGATATCACGCTGCGTATCGGCCTGCCTCAACTGGAGCAGGGCCGCGCGCCTACGTCGCCAATTAAAACCAGCGGTGCCGCTGTAACGCGCGCGGCCGACCTTGCGACCAGCCCTCCGAGCACCAGGTCTGCTGGATATATCGATGCATGGCAGTCATACGATTATGACAGCGGGATCGTGCCTGCATGCCCGGCGCCAGCGAAAAAGCTTCGGGGCTGGAGCGCTGCCCAGGCAGCAAGTGCCTACGCTTTCGGTGGCGGTGCCTATGCCAGGCATTGGCTCCCTTCGGCGCTGCAAGGTGTAGGCATGGCCATCGATATCGCAGATCCGGGCAACCTGCAGGGTTACATCGAGGCGGCGTGCCTGGTTGCCGGGCCATGCTGGTCGCCGAAGTACAACGCTTCCGAAGCGACCTTCAGCAATGTGGATACGACAGAGCTTTACCGGAACGCTGCCGGTGGCCAGGAAGCAGAGGCCGGCTACACCTACCGCAAGGTGCCCGTCAGCCTGGAGTTGATGCCGCCTTCCGACCGCTCGGCGTTCGTCAACATCATGCGCAATAGCCGGGCCTACCCGATCCTGCTCAGCGTGTATCCCGAAGTGGCGGACCTCGCCATCGAGCGAGATCACATGATCTATGGCCGACGTGCAAAGGATTCGGACGTCGCCATTCAATACGCGCAGGCCTATTCAACCAATATCGACGTAGAGGAGATCTGAAGCAGATTGCAAGCGGGGCAGGTACGTGATCGCGAAGCTGCGATCACGTACCTGCGGCTCAAAGGATCCTCAACAACCTGTTCCAAAATTTCTATGAAAGAGAGTATGTCAATCGAAGCTACCGCAGGCGGTACACTGATTAAAATTTTCGGCGTTCCAGTGCTGGCCGGCGCCGCCGCAACAAGCCTGGCCTTTCTGTTTATGTGGCCCAAGTCGCTCAAAGAGGCTGCCATCCGTTTTGCGTGCACACTGCTTGCCTCGGCAATCGGTGGCCCATTCCTGGTGATCGCTGCGCATAGTTGGTGGCCCAGCCTCTTTTCATCGGCAGGTCAAGTGGCAGTCATGTATGCGCTGCCGGCTGAAATGGGCGTGCTGTTTGTAGCGGCGCCATTTCTTGTCCTGGCTGGCTTGCCAGCTTGGTGGATCATCGGCGGCTTGGTTCTTTGGTTTGATCGCCGGCGCGGTAAAGATCTGGCCGAGATCGCGCACGCTGCGGCTGCAGCGGTCAAGGATGTAAGGGGAGCACTCTAATGGCGCCGGCTGAATTCATCGAGAAGATGTTGCCGGCAGCGCAGGCCTGCCAGCGCGTAAGCGGAATCCCTGCCAGCTTTACCTTGGCGCAGGCAGCGTTGGAGTCGAGCTGGGGCGCACGCGCACCAGGGTTCAATCTGTTCGGCGTGAAGCCTGGTCCGTCCTGGAAAGGGGCGACTGTGCTCGTGGATACGCATGAGTTCGTCAGAGGTGTGCGTACCGCGGTCAAGTGCGCATTCCGCGCATATGACAGCTGGGCGCACTGCATGCAGGACCACGCTGCGTTCTTCCAGCAGAATCCACGCTACAGGAAGTGCTTCCTCGAACGCACGGGGGAGGGCTGGGCGCGCGCCGCCGCAGCAGCAGGCTATGCGACAGACCCGGGCTATGCGGATAAGCTGATCGCCATCATGCGTGGCCGGAACCTGGCTCGTTTCGACGCTTTGCCCTCCCCGGTGCAGGCATGATCGCGGCGCTTTGGCGTTTGCAGGATGTTGTTTTGCCGCCGTGGTTCAAGTGGGCCGCGATCGCTGCCTTGTGCATTGCCGCGTATGGCTTTGGACGGCTGCAGGAGGCGCGGCGTGGCGCCGATGCGATGGCCGACTACCTCGCAGGCCAGGCCGCCCGCACCGTTTCGATCGCGCGCGCGCAAGCCAAGGTGGTGGTGCAGACCGAAATCAAGTACCGCGACCGTATCCAGAAAATTTACTTGAAGGGAGACGTCATTGAGAAACAAGTGCCGGTCTATGTCACAGCTGCTGATAACGCTGAGTGCCGTATTAATGCTGGCTTCGTGCGGGCACATGACGCCGCCTGGGCAGGCGAGCCTGCCGGACCTGCCGCCAGTTCTGACCGCGACCCCGGCGGAGTTCCGCTTGCTGAAGTCGCGGAAACCAGCGCCCACAACGCCACAGTTTGCCTCGCCTGGCGCGAACTAGCATTGGGGTTAAGGGAGCATTATCAAAAGCAGCAAGCTATGCTGAGATGAGGTGTAGACGTCCGGTAGATGGCGGCGAGGCAGGAGATGCACGTGAAGCTCCTGGCAGCCATTTGAGTTATCCTTTAATGCTGCCACTAAATAAGGATCCCGTGATGCACCGATATCTTATGATGATGTTGCTGTCCGTTGGCCTTCTGCTTCAATCCGACGCCCGGGCGCATTCACCAACACCTCCATCCCAACCGAGCCAGACTTTGACCGTCAGCGGCAATGTGTCGAAGAGGTTGGTTCTCGATGTGGCAGCGTTGAGAAGCCGCGAACCTTCGCAAATATTGGCGGTGCCACAAGGCGACAAGGAAGGCAACCCGGCCAGCATGGTTCACGGGATTCGGCTGCGTGACCTGCTCGAAGAGGCCAGGCTCGTCACGCAGGATCAACACACGTTGAGAAAAACGATCGTTGTAGCGCGTGCGGCGGATGGCTACAAAGTGGTTTTCTCCTGGAGCGAACTATTCAATTCACTGTCGGGAGACAGCGTGCTTGTTCTGTTTGAGCGGGATGGCAACCCGCTGGCAAAGGACGAAGGGCCGATTGCGCTGATTTCAGCAAAAGACTTGAGAACCGGGCCGCGCCACGTTCGATGGTTGAAAGAGGTTGAAGTCCGCCAAGTCGTTGACTAACTGGCGGCAGTGGCCCCGTCACGCCAAGCTGGGTAGCGCCAGCAGAATATTGCGGTCGCCGCAGCCATGCCCGCCAGTTGCGCGAGGATGAAACCCGGCGCGCGTCGGATGGACGGATGCCTGCAAAGGTATTGCTTGCAGCGCGAGCGAGGGTCACCGCCGGATTGGCGAACGAGGTGGACGCGGTGAACCAGTACGCCGACGTGATGTATGCAGCCACGGCAATTGGCGTGATCGCAGGGGCGGCTGCGCAATTCGCTCCACCATTGTGCCACGCCGTTGCGAACATGCATCTGATGCGAAGAGGGCCAGCAGCGCAACGGCCATATTTCCGTCGGCAAGGCGTTCGGCCATGATGCCCGAATTACGGACCCCAATGCTTCCGCAACGAGGTGTCGAGACAGCGTCATCGCACCACTTCGCCGATGCGGTCCGGCTCCGCTTTCATGCGGGCCCGGTCGTGTTTGATTTCTTCCAGCGGCAGGGTGTCAATTTCCGGCATTAAGGCGCCACCCATTTCCGGCGTAATGGCGCCACTTTGACCACCGATTTCAGAGGCTCATACTGGGTTGCAAGAATGCTCGATTTCGCGCGTATTTGCAACATCGTTTTTTGATGTAAATGGCGTTTGCGTCTGTCAATTTGTTACCCGGAATGCCGCCCAATTGCCCGGCGTCGAACCAGCGTGGGGAGCACCACACTAAGACCGCTGCCCTGATATTGCCGATGCGTTGACCGTGCGAGATATGATTCGTCTGTTGCCGCCGACCGAAAATTGACCCACTTTGAGGGCTGATGCCGACTGAAAATTGACCCAGGTGTTCTACTACTCCCGCCTATTTTTTGGGCAGGAGATAATAAGGTGATCACCATGGAAATGTTAGGTAAAGTTCGACGGATGTACCTGCGCGACAAGCTGTCGCTGCACGAGATCGCGAAGCGCACGGGCCTGTCCCGCAACACGCTGCGCAAATGGCTACGCAAGCCGGAAGACGCGCCACCGCCGCGCTATCGGCGAGAATCGGCACCCACCAAGCTGAGCGAGTTCCACGCCACACTGGAGCAGGCGCTCAAAGCTGACACCCACCGCAACAAGCAGAACCGGCGTACCGGGAAAGCGCTGTTCGCCCAACTCAGGGCCGAAGGCTACGTCGGCAGTTACAGCCGGGTTACCGACTTCATCCGGGAATGGCGTGGCCGCGAAGGCAAGGCGGCAGAGGCTTTCGTCCCGCTCAGCTTCGAGCTGGGCGAAGCGTTTCAGTTCGACTGGAGCGAGGAAGGCATGGTGGTCGGCGGCATCTACCGGCGTCTGCAGGTGTCGCACATGAAGCTGTGCGCCAGCCGCGCCTTCTGGCTGGTGGCCTACCCCAGTCAGGGACACGAGATGCTCTTCGACGCCCACACCCGCTCGTTCACAGCGCTGGGCGGCGTGGCCCGGCGCGGCATCTACGACAACATGAAGACGGCGGTCGACAAGGTCCAGAAAGGCAAGGGCCGCGTGGTCAACACGCGCTTCACCGTCATGTGCGCGCACTACCTGTTTGAGCCCGATTTCTGCAACGTGGCCTCAGGCTGGGAAAAGGGCGTAGTGGAGAAGAACGTGCAGGATAGCCGGCGCCGGATCTGGATCGAAGCCCAAGACCGCCAGTTCGCTTCCCTCGCTGAATTGAACGCTTGGCTCGGAGAGCGCTGCCGGACGCTGTGGGGAGAATTGCAGCACCCGGAGTACGAGGCGCTGAGCGTGGCCGACATGCTGGAACAGGAGCAGGCCCACCTGATGCCCATGCCCACGCCGTTCGACGGCTACGTGGAAAAGGCGGCGCGGGTGTCGTCCACCTGCCTGGTCACCGTGCACCGCAACCGTTATTCAGTGCCGTGCGAGCTGGCCGGGCAGATGGTGAGCACAAGGCTGTACCCGACCCGCGTGTGCGTGGTGGCCGGCGATGCGCTGGTCGCCACCCATGAACGCATCGTCGATCGCAAGCAGGTGTGCTACGACTGGCAGCACTACATCCCGCTAGTGCAGCGCAAGCCCGGTGCGTTGCGCAACGGCGCCCCCTTTGCCGACATGCCCGCGCCGCTGCAGCGGCTGCGGCAAGGCTTGCTGCGCCACGCCGGCGGCGACCGGCTCATGGCGCAGGTGCTGGCGGCCGTGCCCGGCGCCGGCCTGCCGGCAGTGCTGGTGGCGGTGGAGCTGGTGATCGAGTCCGGCGTGCTCAGTGTCGAGCACGTCGAGAATGTGCTGGCCCGCCTGAGTGCCGCCCCGCCGCCGGCACATGCCGAGACCAGCCTGGTATTGAAGGAGGCGCCGGTAGCCAACACCAGCCGCTATGACAGCCTGCGCGAGACGGCTGGCAGCAGCGCGGAGGTGAACCATGCGTGACCTGATCAAGGAATTGAAGGGCCTGCGCCTGCACGGCATGGCCGACGCTTGGACCGATCTGGTGGCGCAAGGAGAGCACGCCGTGTCGTCGTCCAAATGGCTGATTGAGCACCTGCTGCGCGCCGAGCACACGGACCGCGCCATGCGTTCGGTGAACCATCAGATGAACGCCGCCAAATTCCCCGTGCACCGCGACTTGGCCGGCTTCGACTTCGCGGCATCCAGGGTCGATGAGGCCCTGGTGCGGCAACTGGCCACGCTGGCCTTCACCGATACGGCGCAGAACGCAGTGTTCATCGGTGGCCCCGGCACCGGCAAGACGCATTTGGCGACGGCCATCGCGGTGGCGGGCATTGCCTCAATGGGCAAGCGGGTGCGCTTCTACTCGACGGTCGATCTGGTCAATGCGTTGGAGCGCGAGAAGCGGGAAGGCAAGGCCGGTCGGCTGACACAGTCGTTGATGCGGATCGACCTGGTCATCCTCGACGAACTGGGGTATCTGCCGTTCAGCCAGGCCGGCGGCGCGCTGCTGTTCCACCTGCTCTCGAAGCTGTACGAACATACCAGCGTGGCCATCACGACGAATCTGAGCTTTGCTGAATGGTCCGCCGTGTTCGGCGACGCTAAGATGACCACGGCGCTGCTAGACCGGCTGACGCACCACTGCCACATCGTGGAGACTGGCAACGACTCCTACCGCTTCCAGCACAGCAGTATGGCGGCCAAGGGGCGGATCAATGCGCGGGAGCAAAAACAGAAGGCCGGGAAGGCGGACTTTCCGGTGTAGCTTTGAAGACAGGATGTATAACGATATAAATCGTTTACTCCGTTAATTAACTATTGAACTGACTAAGGGGGGATTCACGGCGGGCTGCGCCCACCGCGAATCCCCCCTGTCTTTGGTACACTTATCCACAGACGCCGGCTCCCAAAGCAGCGTCCCGCCCTGGGTCAAAATTCAATCGGCAGGGTGGGTCAAAATTCAGTCGGCGCCAACACAGCGCACGCATGAGCAGGTACGAGAGCGGCGTTCATGAGCCACCGTTGAAGTTTGTCGACGCGATTGCGCGAGTACTTGGAGTTCCAAGCGCCTATTTTTACTGTACAGATGATCGCCTAGCGGAGATCATTTTGCATTACGCGGAAATGTCGGAGGCAAAGCGCGAACAACTAAAACAAGCGGCCCGAGAATTTTCAGCATGACGGGGCGGACTCATCCCCGAGTCGCTGATGATCCTGAGGCGCTGGCGAAGAACTCCGGTCTTTGCTCGAACATGGTCATGTTTTGTACCGAAAAACGAGCCATTTCGATAATCACGTAGTTCACTAGACAATGTTCAGGGCACAGTCCGAGCCTCGCAAGATTTGCTCAAGCTGCCTGGCCAATCGCTCCCTTCCCTCTTGAAGCAAATTGAAGCGGACAATGATCCGCTCTACTCGGCCGGCATAGTCACTTGGTTGCCTAATGTCTATCTCGATTTGGTCTTGCTTCAGGGTCGCGGTATTGATCCCGCCGTACCCCGATACTGCTGGATCACCTATCTCCAAGAAATAAGTGTTGAGTCCTAGTTCATCTTCCTGCTCATCATCTTCGATAGAGCGCTGCAAGATTATGTACTGAGTCGGCTCCATTTCATCGTCAGCAAAGCCGACGATGTAGGCCTCATCTTGCTCGTCTACAGAAACGACGCTCGCTTTGAATACTAAATGCTTACTCATAGCTACTCACATGACAGTTGGCATTTTCATGTCCGAAAGAGTGTCTTCTGAAAATGCGATATGAATTCAGGCTCAACATCTGGAATTACTTCAGTTAACGGCAGAAGACAGTAATAGATCGGAGAGTCCTGAGCGGTTTCCCAATCGCGCGGCTCACCGTACAGAATAATTACGCAGCGCAACAAACTGTACAAACCATTATTCGTTTTCCGGCAAGCATCCGCAAACGACCAAAGTTCAACACGAATTTTCTCTCGCTGGTCATCTGACATCGATAGAAATACCTTAACTGAATTGGTCAAATAGTTTTCAACGCGTTGAATGTCGGATGAAGTGATGCCCGTGAATCGCTTGGTCGCAATGAGCTGCAATAAGAACTTCCTGTACGCTTCCAATATGCGCTCAACGGGAATTCCCAGCTCTTCGATTGTATCTTCCAGTGCATCAAATTGTTCTGTAGGTTGCAAGCTCATCTTAGTCTTTCAGTTTGTCTCGGATATTAAGCCGTTTTGTTACGTGGGCACATGACGAACAACATTCCATCAGCTTCCCATCATTGCGTGTTGTTTCAGTTGTTGCACCGCTCGTGATGCTACCCAGCTGCTCAACGCTCTCAACGTTATGTGCCGTTGCGATCTTACTCAGTGCATCGGTTTCGCCGCACCAACTATGAGTTACAGATCGTTGGTCTTCAGGGACGGCGTCGTAGAGGTCGCGGACAACGGGGTGAGATGCCCCGTTCCCGCCGGCCCGTTGACTGTAACCGGTTGTGGCTTCCGACATCCCCTTGCCACCTTCGATGGTCGTGCGAGTCCCTTTATTGTTTGGCGTGATACCCTTTATTCGTGCCAAACCAAGAGGGTCGATCCATCCTGTCGGATTCGCTGCATATTGATGCAGATTGACTCCCCCTGCCAATCTGATCGGATCAGGTGTCAAATAACGCGCTGTGTCCGGGTCATAATAACGGAAGCGGTTGTAATGCAATCCGGATTCTTCATCAAAATATTGTCCTTGGAAGCGCAATGGCTGATTAACGACATGCACGTCTTCGCGAAGAGTCCTGCCCCAAGCGCGATAGCTCGCAGCCCAAGCAAGGGCGCCATCCTCACGATGCAGCTTGAGCGGTGTTCCAAGCTGGTCGCATGTGTAGTGATAGATGCGGTCTGTAGCACTTAAATCAGACGCCAATTGGCAGCGCGCACTCCGTCGTGCTTGATGCCGGGCCTCCTCCAATTCCATCTGGTGCTGTCTCCATGCAGCCAAATGACTTGCAGCGTCCCCAGGCCATTCTGGTATGCGCCAAGTATCAATTGGAGCGAGGAAAGCATTCGCCGCAACATAGTCCTTGCTGCCTTCGGAAGTCTCGATCAGCGCCAGCGGAATGAAGCTGTCCGGTTCGTACAAATAGCAAATCGATTTGTTGTCCTGAACCTCTTGAAATAACACATCGCCGTCCCAGACATAGTAAGTGATGGCTTCAGAAGTACATGAATTGCCAGTATCGGAAAGAACCCGTTTTGAGATACGACGTCCGAAGCCATCATATCGATACAAGGTAGTGCTGGCTGCGCCGGTAACATATTTGCGAGTGGAGCGCACCAAACGACTTTCGGCATCGTATGCCAGAATTAGGTCCCCGGCGTCATTCGCGCTGTGGCGTTGGGCGATGGATTTCAGAACCGTATTACCTTGCACATCATATTCATAGGCAAAATCCATGTAATGACGCAGCAGGTCATGCGTGACTTTGGGCAGCCTTGGCCGTGCCATTTCCATTATGGGCTGGTCCTGCATTGGTCGCGCAGAATCCTCGGACGCCCCATCCAGCAGATTCCCGGCTGGGTCAAAATCAAACAATTCCGTGAGTCCTGGCTGAACTGCAGAACGAAGTTGGCCGATGGGGTCGTAGGTATACCGTGTAACGCCGCGCAGGGCATCGTTCACCTCGCTCAGATGTCCCGCCAGGTCATAGCTGTACTTCTGGCTATGCAGTAGCTGTTGACCTTTGTGTAGCGTGACGGCCTTAAGGCGCGACTGCGGGTCGTAGTGTTTTTCCGTCCGCATCCGCTCTTTACCACCGCCAGCCATACGCTCAGTTTCACGGTGCAGTTCATCGCGTTCGACATCGACGATAGACATGCCATTCCAGAGCGTCCCGTGCCAATGACCCGAACCATATCGCTGCGTCGACAGCTTGCGGCCATTCGGCAAGATTGTTTGAATGCGATTACCCAGCTCATCATAAGCGTGGTTCATCGTAAATGCGACAGTGTACTCAACCGCTTCTTCCGGCGAGGCAACGTCATTTAGGGCATAGGCTACGCGTTCGTCAATTAACTGCCCAGCCGCATCGTAAGCGAAGCGCAAGTCTGCAGCAGAATTACGCAAGGCCGTCAAATTTCCGAGCGCATCATGAGCGTAGCGTACACTGCCGTCGATGCTAACAATCGCATCCAACTGACCAATCGAATCACGCGCAAACGTGGTGCGTTGCCCAGCAACTTCACGCGCTATTAAGTGACCAGCACGGTCATATGTGAAGGCCGTCTTCTTTCCATCAAAGCCTGTTTCACTCGCCAGGCGCCCTTCTGCATCATACGTTAGATGGTAGCTTTCGTCGTTGCCGTTGACCAGTTCAATCAAGCGTAGAGCATTATCGTAACGATAGCGCATCACCTGGCCCTTAGCATCGATGCGCTCAATGGGCATTCCATGGCCGTTATAGGTATAGCGGGTGCGCTGACCCTTTGGGTCAACGTATTCAGTCAGCCGGCCCTCGTAATCGTAGTTCCGCTTTTCCAAGCCTCCGTCGCGTCGCATGACTTCGATCAGATGGCCACACTGGTTGTAACGGTAAGTGGTACTGTATCCGGTGGCGTCGTTCACTTGAGTCAAGCGACCACACTGGTCGTATCGGTACTCCGTGGTCTGCTGCGAACAATCGATATGGGCAGCGAGTCGTCCGGCGCTATCGTAGATCAGTCGCTTGGTGCCGCCGCGTGCATCGATCACTGTGGTAAGCCTTCCACCAGCATCGTAACGATAGCGGGTACTGCGGCCTAGCGCATCAGTAGTTTCACAGAGATTGCCTTGGCCATCATACGACTTGGTGATACTGTGGCCGAGGGCATTAGTTTCGGAGATAAGCCGGTTCTGAGCGTTGTAAGTTCGGCTGGTAACATGACCCAAGGCGTCCGTCACCGTGGCCAGGTTTCCGCTCGCATCATAGGTATAGCGCGTTGCATTCCCTGCACCATCGATATCGGCTAGGAGCTTGCCGTCCTTATCCCATTCACGCTTGCCAAGCGATACGGCCATGCCGCTGACATCTAGACGGCGGACTTCCGTGATCAGCCAATTGTGATCGAAACGGTACTCTAGCTTGCCACCATTTGCCTCGGTGACAATGGTGGTGTCGATGTCTCGGTATTCCATGACGACTTCGTTGAGGCCGTCAGCTGTGGTGGTGCGCACAGCGCGTGCGCTATAGCTATTGTCCTGGCTGATAGGGTTTCGCTGCCGTAGCTCAATGTCGCTGAGTGAACTGCCAGCCCAGCGCTCTCGCAGCTGTGCCAAACTGACCCATTCCAGGCCATAGGCGAAGCCAGTATAGTTTGTGCACGCTGTAAGCAGGCTGTATTTGTAGGCGTATGTACGTTCAACGTTGAGGATGTTGGACTGGCGAACGAGGTTGAAGCGTTGCGGCAGCGACGTAAAGCTTCCGGGCGCGTCTGGCCCCTCCATTTCAGCTTCTTCTGGCTCATACTCGTAGCGCACATGGCATAGCCTTGAACCGTCTTCCAAAATCTGCTCGACGCGACCCACACGTGGGCCAATATCGCTTTCTCCCGGCATCAACGATGCACGGATCGCTTCAACTCTTAGGCCTTCATCCGTCTTTGCACGAAGCAGTAGCTCACCGGGACGTGCGTCGTGGAAACGCTCAATGCTAATGCCGCGTCCGCTGGGTGCGGCCGCACGTACCAGATAGTACCGCTGCGTGAGCATAGGCGCCTGCGGCTTAAGCATGGCGTTCACCCCTTGATAGCCGTGCGGCAGGATGCCGTCAGGTCCACGCTGGAACGTATCGGTGCTTCCATCGCGCCACGTCAATGTAAATGCCGATTCACTATCTCGACGCAGAACGAAACCTTCCCCGCAATGGTCATGCACTCCACCGATAGCCACCGTCGGAAGACGCACGCAACGACCGCTGGCGTCGTGGTAGACAATACCTTGCTGGCAAACAGAGACACTGGAGTTAAATGACAAAGTCCAGCGGGCACCTATCATGCTCCAGTCTTCTGTTTCTGATCCGGACCGGTAAGTGCGCCCCCAAACGATGGGGGTTGGTCCATCCAATACAAAGTCCTCCTGGTATAGGATTTCTTCACCAGTACCAAAATGCACAGGCTTGGTACTCGTAGCGCTCTTGTTGGCAGGCCCCATATCCTTGGGGCAGCAAGATGCCGGCTTGTCTTGCTTTTGGGGCTTCTCTTTCTTGGTCTTACCGCCGTCCCTACCATCGCCCTTTCCACCTCCGCTTTTATCTTCAGCAGGCGGTTTCTTAGGCGGCGGCGTTGCCTTTCCCGGAACTTCTTTCTTATTGAAGAAGCGTTTCAGGAAGCTCCCAGCGCTCGACAACTTCTTAAGCGCAAAGTTTTCAACTGCGTTGACCGCTATTCCGCCAACGGTTGCTAATACGTCGGGTGACTTACCGGTCAGGATATAGTCAGCCGCATTATCGAGTAGCCGAGCGGATGAATCGGCTGCTAGGCCGGTACCAGAAACCACGGCTGCCGTAGTGCCGCCAGCTGCGGCTCCCACCTCCATGACAGCCGCCGCTGGCGCGCCAATGCCGGTCGCCGCCACACCAACGCCAGCCACGCCCAAGGCCGCACTTCCCGCGCCGATCTTGCCGCCGACATCCATAGCGTTGTTGCCGAATTGGTGCAGTGGTTCGGAGTATTTATCCCTATACTCTTGCGCAGCTTCCTTGAGTGTTGGAAGCTCAACACCAAGGATCGTCAAGCGGGCACGGGGTGCTTGCACCTGGCGTTCGTAAATACGTCCCACCGTATTCTTGTCATTCATGTAGATCAGCCGGGATTCCTGGATAGTCTGGGCACCGTTCGACCCTTTGGTCGAACTGAACTCCATCGGCTGCGCTCGCTTAAGGTAGGTCTGGCTCTTAATGCCGCCCAGCGTCCCACGCTCATCCCCCTTGATACTCGGGATGAAACTTTTGTTATGAAGCAGGACCGGCTCACCATGGGTTTTGACATTGCTGGAGACATTGGCCGCATCCTTGAATTCGCCCTTGATGTTATAAGGGAGGATGGCAACACTGCTACCTACGGGGGTCTTGCAAAGATCGGGGCTGAGGCTGACGCAATAGAAGCGTTTTGACTTGGTGACTGTTTCGTGAGCCATGGTGTGTTTCGGTGCAGGTTACGCGGTTTGTGCGGTGTTAGATTGAGGCACTGCTTTTAGTTGGGCGGCCAGCCAATCGTTCAGGCGTGTCAGTTGCTCTGGTTCTGTCGCGTGGATCAGCCGCACTTCCTCGAAATCCCCGCCTGCAACGATGGCTAGTCGCCAAACCAACTCAAGCTGCTCCGCTTCCATATCGATGATGACGGTATCGATCACCAACGGCAGGCAAAAAACTCCGCCCTCCTCCGTTGTACCCATCACGAAAAGCGATTGTTGGGGAAGCGCGAACTTCAGTCGGCGGTTGCCATGCGCGTCGGCGCTCCCCAACCTGGAGCCAGGTCTGTTGGCGCCGACTGAATTTTGACCCACCCTGCCGATTGAATTTTGACCCAGGGCGGGACGCTGCTTTGGGAGCCGGCGTCTGTGGATAAGTGTACCAAAGACAGGGGGGATTCGCGGTGGGCGCAGCCCGCCGTGAATCCCCCCTTAGTCAGTTCAATAGTTAATTAACGGAGTAAACGATTTATATCGTTATACATCCTGTCTTCAAAGCTACACCGGAAAGTCCGCCTTCCCGGCCTTCTGTTTTTGCTCCCGCGCCTTGATCCGCCCCTTGGCCGCCATACTGCTGTGCTGGAAGCGGTAGGAGTCGTTGCCAGTCTCCACGATGTGGCAGTGGTGCGTCAGCCGGTCTAGCAGCGCCGTGGTCATCTTAGCGTCGCCGAACACGGCGGACCATTCAGCAAAGCTCAGATTCGTCGTGATGGCCACGCTGGTATGTTCGTACAGCTTCGAGAGCAGGTGGAACAGCAGCGCGCCGCCGGCCTGGCTGAACGGCAGATACCCCAGTTCGTCGAGGATGACCAGGTCGATCCGCATCAACGACTGTGTCAGCCGACCGGCCTTGCCTTCCCGCTTCTCGCGCTCCAACGCATTGACCAGATCGACCGTCGAGTAGAAGCGCACCCGCTTGCCCATTGAGGCAATGCCCGCCACCGCGATGGCCGTCGCCAAATGCGTCTTGCCGGTGCCGGGGCCACCGATGAACACTGCGTTCTGCGCCGTATCGGTGAAGGCCAGCGTGGCCAGTTGCCGCACCAGGGCCTCATCGACCCTGGATGCCGCGAAGTCGAAGCCGGCCAAGTCGCGGTGCACGGGGAATTTGGCGGCGTTCATCTGATGGTTCACCGAACGCATGGCGCGGTCCGTGTGCTCGGCGCGCAGCAGGTGCTCAATCAGCCATTTGGACGACGACACGGCGTGCTCTCCTTGCGCCACCAGATCGGTCCAAGCGTCGGCCATGCCGTGCAGGCGCAGGCCCTTCAATTCCTTGATCAGGTCACGCATGGTTCACCTCCGCGCTGCTGCCAGCCGTCTCGCGCAGGCTGTCATAGCGGCTGGTGTTGGCTACCGGCGCCTCCTTCAATACCAGGCTGGTCTCGGCATGTGCCGGCGGCGGGGCGGCACTCAGGCGGGCCAGCACATTCTCGACGTGCTCGACACTGAGCACGCCGGACTCGATCACCAGCTCCACCGCCACCAGCACTGCCGGCAGGCCGGCGCCGGGCACGGCCGCCAGCACCTGCGCCATGAGCCGGTCGCCGCCGGCGTGGCGCAGCAAGCCTTGCCGCAGCCGCTGCAGCGGCGCGGGCATGTCGGCAAAGGGGGCGCCGTTGCGCAACGCACCGGGCTTGCGCTGCACTAGCGGGATGTAGTGCTGCCAGTCGTAGCACACCTGCTTGCGATCGACGATGCGTTCATGGGTGGCGACCAGCGCATCGCCGGCCACCACGCACACGCGGGTCGGGTACAGCCTTGTGCTCACCATCTGCCCGGCCAGCTCGCACGGCACTGAATAACGGTTGCGGTGCACGGTGACCAGGCAGGTGGACGACACCCGCGCCGCCTTTTCCACGTAGCCGTCGAACGGCGTGGGCATGGGCATCAGGTGGGCCTGCTCCTGTTCCAGCATGTCGGCCACGCTCAGCGCCTCGTACTCCGGGTGCTGCAATTCTCCCCACAGCGTCCGGCAGCGCTCTCCGAGCCAAGCGTTCAATTCAGCGAGGGAAGCGAACTGGCGGTCTTGGGCTTCGATCCAGATCCGGCGCCGGCTATCCTGCACGTTCTTCTCCACTACGCCCTTTTCCCAGCCTGAGGCCACGTTGCAGAAATCGGGCTCAAACAGGTAGTGCGCGCACATGACGGTGAAGCGCGTGTTGACCACGCGGCCCTTGCCTTTCTGGACCTTGTCGACCGCCGTCTTCATGTTGTCGTAGATGCCGCGCCGGGCCACGCCGCCCAGCGCTGTGAACGAGCGGGTGTGGGCGTCGAAGAGCATCTCGTGTCCCTGACTGGGGTAGGCCACCAGCCAGAAGGCGCGGCTGGCGCACAGCTTCATGTGCGACACCTGCAGACGCCGGTAGATGCCGCCGACCACCATGCCTTCCTCGCTCCAGTCGAACTGAAACGCTTCGCCCAGCTCGAAGCTGAGCGGGACGAAAGCCTCTGCCGCCTTGCCTTCGCGGCCACGCCATTCCCGGATGAAGTCGGTAACCCGGCTGTAACTGCCGACGTAGCCTTCGGCCCTGAGTTGGGCGAACAGCGCTTTCCCGGTACGCCGGTTCTGCTTGTTGCGGTGGGTGTCAGCTTTGAGCGCCTGCTCCAGTGTGGCGTGGAACTCGCTCAGCTTGGTGGGTGCCGATTCTCGCCGATAGCGCGGCGGTGGCGCGTCTTCCGGCTTGCGTAGCCATTTGCGCAGCGTGTTGCGGGACAGGCCCGTGCGCTTCGCGATCTCGTGCAGCGACAGCTTGTCGCGCAGGTACATCCGTCGAACTTTACCTAACATTTCCATGGTGATCACCTTATTATCTCCTGCCCAAAAAATAGGCGGGAGTAGTAGAACACCTGGGTCAATTTTCAGTCGGCATCAGCCCTCAAAGTGGGTCAATTTTCGGTCGGCGGCAACAGACATACCCCTTACCGCCGACGGCCCCGCGCCATTCTCGGAGTTCGGTGACAAGCGACGGCGCCAGTGGGATGCGCAAGTCCGGAAAGCGAGCGTCCTTCTTTTTCAACTTGGTACGCGGAATGGTCCATACGGGCACTTCGCCGTCGAGGTCGAACTCAGCCCACTCTGCCTGTACGACGTTACTGATGCGTGCCGCTGTGAAAGCGATCAGGCGGTGCGCCATCTTGACGGATGGCGAGGCGGAGGCGGCTTTGGCGGAACGCAGTAGATCGCCAAGTTTTGGCAGCTGGAGCAGCGCGGACATCAACTTCTGATCTTTTTTCCTTGGCAGGATTTCGCGTGCGGTCGTGGCAGGATTGTCCTGGCACAGACCTTTAGCTTGCGCATAGCGGAAGACCCCATTGACGTGCTGCAGGATACGCGATGCCGTTTCGAGTGCCCCGCGTTGGCTGATTCGTTCGACGGCCCTGGCAGCCATTGGACGGGAAATCCGCGACACCGGCAGCTCGCCCAAGTAGGGGAAAACGTCACGTTCCAAGGCGCGGACCGACTTGGTGTAGTGGACGCTGCTCCACTCGCGCTTTTTCATCGCCAGCCACTCTTTGGCGACCTCTTTGAACGTGTCGGCACTTGCGCACTGCATGGCTGCTTTGGCCAGTTTTCGTTCGGTCACAGGATCTTTGCCGAGGCGGAGCAGGTCTTTGACCTGCCTCATCTCGGTCCTGGCCGCCAGCAGCGGCACGTCGGGGTAGGCGCCAAACGAAATGGTGCGTTCTTTTCCTGCGAAGCGGTATTTGAGGCGCCAGAGTCCAGTTCCTGCTTCGGACTTGATCAGGTACAGACCATGTCCATCGGTCAGTTTCTTGCCAGGCGTCGCCGAAACCAGCCACTTCTTGATTTCCAAATCTTTCAGTGCAGCCATCATACCCCCATTGGTCGGTGATGCTTACAGCATGATATTCAGAATACCCCTTGGTATACCCCCATTTCAAGGCGGATTTTGGCGGCCAAACTCACGTAGGTTGGCGGACAACCAAAGTGACGCCCAAGAATGGAAAACGCCATCACTTGGATGGCGTTTTCGTCTTACTCAAGAGTTCAGTTGGTGGAGACGGCGGGAATCGAACCCGCGTCCGCAAGCACTCTACAGACAGTTCTACATACTTAGCACTGTCATTTAATTTAACCCGTACGACGCGGACGTGCACGCTGCGTACAGGCGATTCACCTTAGATTTAGAACTACTCGAAGTGAACCCTCGTAGTTCGATCCCTTATAAATGACCCAACACGGCCTTGCGGCCACACCCTAAGGGCGAGGTGTTGTCGGGCAGGCGCAATTAAGCAGCCAGTGCGTACGAGTTATCGTTTGCAGTTAGTTTGTTTCTGGGTGTATTTACGAGGTAACCAGCCCTCGGTATGCCCTGTTCTGCTTTGCAACCCACGTCGAAACCAGGTCGTCCCCACAGAAGGAAGCTGTATTTTACCTGAATCCTTTGTGCTGCGTCACGCTTCGAGCGAAACAAGTGGGCGGGCGTCGTCGGCAAGGCGCGTGGCGTGGATCTCGCCGCCGGGTCCAAAGGTGAATTCGACCAGGTGGCGGCGCGACACCGGCACGATGGCAGACTTGAGGTCGTGGAAGCTGTCGGCTTCCTTGAAGCCCAGATCGATGGTCAGGCTGTCAAGCTGGTAAGTGTCGACCAGCCCGGCCACGCGGTCGCGCCGGTTGTTGGTTTCGATGGTGCCGTGGTGGGCCGGCTTCTCGCCTTCGAAGTAACGGATCAGCGCGCCTTCCATGACTTCGACGTGCGAGCGGGTAGAGGCCTCGCCGAGCGGGTCCTGGACTGCGGTTTCCACTTTCACATCCATGCGCTTGACCAGCAGGAAGGTGTCGAGCGTGCCGTCGTTTTCTTCGACAATGCGGTTGACCGAAGGCAGCCGGCCTTTGGCCAGGCGCGATTGCGGGTCGCGCGTGATGCCGATGTATTGCACCGTGCTTTCGTACTTCAGTTCGCTGGGGAACTTCTGCAGCAGGTCATGCGCGGAATAGCATTCCGTCAGCGCGCCCCAGTTCAGCGTGATGTACTTGTCATGCAGGGTGACGATCGGCTTCTTGAACGTCGCTTCGAACGGCACTTCCAGTTCGAGCGTGATCGATTCCTTGCGGTTGTCGGTGCCGACCAGCAGCGGCACGGTCAGCTTCAGGCCGAAGAAGCCCCAGCTCGTGCCTTTCTTGATGTCGAAGCGCAGGCGCGGGCGGGCGATGACGAAGAACAGGAGCTGCTTTTCCATGGTCGCGTCGAGCGCGAACTGCATGCGGCGCTGATAGCGGCCGATCGGGTCGCGGAAGTCGGGCACCAGCGGGTCGTTGACCAGCAGGTCGTACCAGTAGAATCGGCTCTCGGCAACGGAGGCGTCCCAAACCTGCGGCGCACTGCTGCGTGGTGGGAGCGCCGCCTCGATGTTGTCGTCCCCGTCCATAAATTCTCCAGAAGCCTTTTCTCGGTCAATCGCTACTGACTATAGTATAGAAATTTATTGCCGTTGGGCAAGTGATAACGTAGTTTCTAGGCGGCTAACGGTGTCGGGGATGGTACGGTTGCGCGAATCAGGGCCAGCAAGTCGGCTGGCGAGGCCAGCAAGTGGTCGGCGCCCCAGGATGCCGGTTCGACCGGGCCGCAATAGCCCCATTGGCAAGCCACCGTGCGCATGCCGGCGGCGCGGCCGGCCTGGATGTCGCGCAGGTCGTCCCCGACATACCAGCATTCTTCCGGTGCCAGGCCCAGACGGGCGGCCGCTTCCAGCAGCGGGGCAGGGTGGGGCTTGGCATGCGGCGTGGTGTCGCCGGAGATGACGCAGCTAGCCAGCGCCAAGCCGATTTGCGGCACGAGCGGGTCGGTAAAGCGGGCGGGCTTGTTGGTGACAATGCCCCAGCGCAGGCCGGATTCGGCAATGCCGGACAGCAGTTCACCGATGCCGTCGAACAGGGTGCTGTGCACTGCCATCGCCGCTTCATAGTTGGTGAAAAAGCCATCGCGCAGTTCTTCAAAGCCTTCATCCTGCGGCTTCAGGCCGAAGGACACGCCAATCATGCCGCGCGCCCCGTGCGATGCCTGCGGGCGCAGCACCTCATATGGCGTCGGCTCCAGCCCGCGCACGGCGCGCAGCAGGTTGATGGCGGCGGCCAGGTCGGGGGCGGTGTCGGCCAGGGTGCCATCCAGGTCAAATAAGATGGCGCGCGGGGCTGGGAACAGGCTCATGGTCGGAGGGGGCTTTCGAAGCCGGCGGCGCGCAGGCCGCCTGGCTTTATTCAGGGCGGGTGCAGGCCACCAGGTAATTAACGCTGGTGTCGTTGTTCAGGGAGTAGACCTTGGTGAGCGGATTGTAGCCCATGCCTTTCAAGGCATCTACTTGCAAACCAGCAGTGCGCACATATTGCGACAGTTCAGCTGGAGTGATGAACTTTTCGTAATCGTGCGTGCCCTTGGGGAGCATGCGCAGCAGGTATTCGGCGCCGATCACCGCGAACAGGTAGGCTTTCGGGTTGCGGTTGAGGGTTGAGAAAAATACATGGCCGCCCGGTTTTACCAGGGTGGCAGCCGCGCGCACGATAGCGCCTGGGTCCGGCACGTGTTCCAGCATTTCCATGCAGGTCACCACGTCGTACTGGCCGGCTTCCTGCGCTGCCATTTCCTCGGCGGCAATCAGCTTGTAGCGCACTTGCACGCCGGATTCCAGGCTATGCAGATCGGCTACTTTCAAGGCTTTTTCGGACAGGTCGATGCCGGTGACCTTGGCGCCTTTGCGGGCCATGGATTCGGACAGGATGCCCCCGCCGCAGCCGATATCGATCACGTTCTTCCCGGCCAGCGGGGCGCGGGCGTTGATCCATTCCAGGCGCAGCGGATTAATTTCGTGCAGGGGTTTGAATTCGGACGTGGGATCCCACCAGTGATGGGCCAGTTCGCTGAATTTTTGCAGTTCTAATGGGTCGGCGTTCATGCCGGGATGATACTGGAAAAATGTCCACCCTGGGGTCAGGAACCAAAGCGGACATTTTCCCAGGTCAAGGAAAATGTCCGCTTTGGTTCCTGACCCCAGGGTGGACAAAAAAGCCCCGCTCAAGGCGGGGCTGCGATAGCGCTGATGCGCCGGGAATTACTTCTTGGTGCCGACAACCTCGATTTCCACGCGGCGGTTCTGGGCGCGGCCTTCGGCGGTCTTGTTGTCCGCTACTGGCTGCTTCTCGCCCTTGCCTTCGGTGTACACGCGGTTGGCTTCAACGCCTTTGCTCAGCAGGTACGCTTTCACGGCTTCCGCACGGCGCAGCGACAGCTTGTCGTTGTACTGGTCGGTGCCCATGGAGTCGGTGTGGCCGACGCCGATGATCACTTCCAGGTTAATGCCGTTCAGCTTGTCGGCCATTTCGTCCAGTTTTTCCTTGGCTTCCGGCTTCAGCACGGCCTTGTCGTAGTCGAAGAAGGCGTCGGCCGCGAAGGAAACTTTCTCAGCGGTCGGTACTGCGGCAGGAGCTGCCGGGGCCGCAACTGGCGGTACGGCGACTGGTGGTTGCTCAGGTGCCACTGGTGCTGGCGGCAGCACGCATTTGCCATCTTTCAGCTCTTCCGGCGGGGTGCAGATCGGCAGGTCGCAACCTGGCACGGCGTCGGCCGGGGTCCAGTAGCCGGTGCGCCAGCACAGGCCAAATGGATTGCGGGCGATAACGCCGCGGGCATCCTGCACATAGGCGCTCTTAGGCGTCGCGGTCTTGATGTCCTGGGTTACTGGTGCGAACGGAGGAGCGGTTGGCTTGTCTTGTGCTAGCACAGGGCCGGCCAGAACGGAAGACGCAGCAAACACGGTGGCGAGGAGTTTCTTCATATTGGTCTTTTCCTTAATCGGGGGGTAACGCTAATAAAACTAGGTATTTCATTAGTTTCTCGACCATTTTGCCATATTTCGCAAAACTGCATCAAAACTGGAGGAAAAGGCCAGTTTCGCGCATTTGACCAAAATGTTGTTTTGTTGCAACGCAAGGACCATAATACGGTGCATTTGTGTCAACCCAATGACTTTCGTCCGGCAGCCTTGGCGCCATGCTAAAATCGCAGGCTTGTACGCCTAGACACTAGATCGACCCGCCAATGGATCAATTCGCAAAAGAAACAATCCCAATTTCCCTCGAAGAAGAGATGCGCAAGAGCTACCTCGATTACGCCATGAGCGTGATCGTTGGCCGAGCTCTGCCGGACGCTCGTGACGGTCTGAAGCCTGTACACCGCCGCGTCCTGTTCGGGATGCACGAACTGAACAACGTGTGGAACCGCCCTTACGTGAAATGCGCCCGTGTTGTGGGTGAAGTCATGGGTAAGTACCACCCGCACGGCGACGCGTCGATTTACGACACGCTGGTGCGTATGGCGCAGGACTTCTCGCTGCGCTACATGCTGGTCGACGGCCAGGGCAACTTCGGTTCCATCGACGGCGACAACGCCGCGGCGATGCGTTACACCGAGTGCCGCCTGGACAAGATCTCGACCGAGCTGCTGGCCGACATCGACAAGGAAACCGTCGATTTCGCCCCCAACTACGACGGCAAGGAGAAAGAGCCTACCGTCCTGCCGACCAAGATTCCTAACCTGCTGATCAACGGTTCCTCCGGTATCGCAGTGGGCATGGCAACCAATATCCCGCCGCACAACCTGACGGAAGTGATCAACGGCGCGCTGCACGTGCTGTCCAATCCCGATTGCTCGATCGACGAGCTGATTGAACTGATCCCGGCGCCGGACTTCCCGACCGGCGGCATCATCTACGGCGTGTCTGGCGTGCGCGATGGCTACCGCACCGGCCGCGGCCGCGTGGTCATGCGCGCCAAGACCCACTTCGAGGAATACGGCAAGGAAGGCGGCCGCACCGCGATCATCGTGGACGAGCTGCCATACCAGGTCAACAAGAAGTCCCTGCTGGAGCGCATCGCCGAGAACGTGCGCGACAAGAAGCTGGAAGGCATTTCCGACATCCGCGACGAGTCCGACAAGTCTGGCATGCGCGTGGTGATCGAGCTGAAGCGTGGTGAAGTGCCGGAAGTGGTGCTGAACAACCTGTACAAGCAGACCCAGTTGCAGGACACCTTCGGCATGAACATGGTCGCCCTGGTGGACGGCCAGCCGAAGCTGATGAACCTGAAGGACCTGCTGGCCACCTTCCTGTCGCACCGCCGCGAAGTCGTCACCCGCCGCACCATCTTCGAACTGCGCAAGGCCCGCGAGCGCGGCCACGTGCTGGAAGGCCTGGCAGTGGCGCTGGCGAACATTGACGAATTCATCGCCATCATCAAGGCTGCGCCGACGCCGCCGATCGCGAAGCAGGAACTGATGAACAAGGCCTGGGATTCGTCCCTGGTGCGCGAGATGCTGAAGCGTACCGGCGAAGAAGGCCAGGGCGGTATCGAAGCCTTCCGTCCTGAGCACCTGCCGAAACACTACGGCATGCAGCCCGATGGCCTGTACAAGCTGTCCGACGACCAGGCAGGCGAAATCCTGCAAATGCGCCTGCAGCGCCTGACCGGCCTGGAACAGGACAAGATCGTCAACGAGTACAAGGAAGTGATGGCGCTGATCGCCGACCTGCTGGACATCCTGTCCAAGCCGGCCCGCGTGACCGCGATCATTACCGACGAACTGAACGCCTCCAAGCTGGAGTTCGGCGAGAAGGATCCGCGCCGCTCGACTATCGAGAACAATGCGACCGACCTCGAAACGGAAGACCTGATCACGCCGCAGGATATGGTGGTGACCCTGTCGCACATGGGCTATATGAAAGCCCAGCCGCTGTCCGAATACCGCGCCCAGAAGCGCGGCGGCCGCGGCAAACAGGCTGCGGCAACCAAGGATGAAGACTGGATCGACCAGCTGTTCATCGCCAACACCCACGACTATATCCTGTGCTTCTCCAACCGCGGCCGCATGTACTGGCTGAAGGTATGGGAAGTGCCGCAAGGCTCGCGCACCTCGCGCGGCAAGCCGATCGTGAACATGTTCCCGCTGCAGGATAACGAGAAGATCACCGTGGTATTGCCGCTGTCGGGTGAAAACCGCACCTTCCCGGAAGACCACTACGTCTTCATGTCGACCAGCCTGGGTACCGTGAAGAAGACCCCGCTGAAGGACTTCTCCAATCCACGTAAGGCCGGCATCATCGCGGTCGACCTGGATGATGGCGACTTCCTGATCGGTGCTGCGCTGACTGACGGCAAGCACGACGTGATGCTGTTCTCCGATTCCGGCAAGGCAGTGCGCTTCGACGAAAACGATGTGCGCCCGATGGGCCGTACCGCGCGCGGTGTGCGCGGCATGAACCTGGAAGAGGGCCAGAACGTGATCGCGCTGCTGGTGGCTGAGAACGAGCAGCAGTCGGTACTGACCGCAACCGAGAACGGTTTCGGCAAGCGTACCCCGATCACCGAGTACACCCGCCACGGCCGCGGCACCAAGGGCATGATCGCGATCCAGACTTCCGAGCGTAACGGCAAGGTGGTGGCGGCGACCCTGGTGCAGGCGACCGACGAGATCATGCTGATCACGACCGGCGGTGTGCTGATCCGCACCCGTGTGTCGGAGATTCGCGAGATGGGCAGGGCGACCCAGGGCGTGACCCTGATTGCGGTGGAGGACGGCACCAAGCTCTCGGGCTTGCAGCGCATTGTCGAAGCGGACGCGGACGAGCCGGAAGCTGAGGCGGAAGGCGGCGAAGCAGCCGAATAAGGCTGACCCGCAACGGGCCCCGTCTGAGCGATCAGGCCGGGCCCGTTAGTTTTTATAACCTACCAAACTCGGAAAACGAATAAACAATGAAGAAAATCGTCGTAGCCTTGATCGCTTCCTTTGCCCTGGCTCAAGGCGGATTTGCCGCTGACCAGGCGCCCGCGCCGGCCAATGCCGCTGCTGTACGCGAGCTGCTCGACGCGATGAACTACCGCACCATGTGGAAGGCATCGATGGACCAGATGTCCAAGACCTTGCCGGGCATCATGCGCCAGCAGGTCGAAGCCACGGTCAAGGCCGACACCAGCCTGACCGATGCCCAGCGCCGGGAAGCGCTGCTGAAAATGGAAGGCGAACTGCCCAAGATGGCGGAGGCGGTGGCTGGGGTCCTGAGCGATCCTGGCCTGATGGCGGATATGGAGGCCGAAATGATCGCCCTGTATTCGCGCCATTTCACCGCCGACGAACTGAAACAGATCGCAGCCTATTACCGCACGCCTGTCGGCACGAAGAGCATGCAGCTGATGCCGCAAGTGATGGCGGAATCGATGGCGATTGGCCAGCGCGTAACCATGCCGCGCATTCAGAAAGCAATGGAGCAGTTCCGTAAAAAATAAGGAGCAAGCATGAGGAAGATCGCCTTCGCCGTTGCAGGTTTCGCTTTCGCTGCCGCCGTCCAAGCCGCGCCGGCTAGCGAAGCTTCCATCCGCGAACTGATGGAAACCACTGGCGCGCGCGCCAATATGGCCACTTCGCTGCAAAACCTGGCGAAGGCTTTGCCCCAGGTCCTGCGCATGCGCGCGGAAACCATGGCGCGCAATAATCCGAAACTCAACGACGAACAGCGCAAGGCGGAACTGGCCAATGTGGAGCGCCGCATGCCGGCAATCACCGCCGCCCTGCAAAAGGATCTGAACGATCCAAAGCTGGTCGATGAACTGTACAAACAGGTGGTGCCGCTGTACGCACGCCATTTCACGCAGGAAGACGTGAAGGCCCTGACGGCCTTCTACCGCAGCCCGGTCGGCAAGAAATCGTTGGAAGTCATGCCAGTACTGATGGGCGAAAGCGCCCAGGCGGCGCAAAAGCTGGTGCAGGAGCGCGCCAAGCGCGTGGTTGAGCAAACTAAGTGAATAAGTAAGGAGTCTTGACGTGGCGAACATCTACAATTTCTCTGCCGGCCCGGCCGTGCTGCCAAAGGAAGTGCTGCAACAGGCGGCTGCTGAAATGCTGGACTGGCAGGGCAGTGGGATGTCCGTCATGGAGATGAGCCATCGCGGCCCTGAATTCATTTCCATCTACAAGGCAGCCGAACGCGACCTGCGCGAGCTGCTGTCCGTGCCGGATAATTACAAAATCCTGTTCATGCAGGGTGGCGGCCTGTCGCAGAACGCCGTGCTGCCGATGAATCTGTGCGGCGGCGCTGACAGCACCATCGATTTCATCCAGACCGGCTCCTGGTCCAGCAAGTCGATCAAGGAAGCGGGGCGCTATGCCCGTGTCAACGTGGCGGCCTCGTCGCAGGCGACCGGTTTCGACCGCGTGCCGGACCAGGCGGACTGGAAGCTGACCCCCGGGGCCTCCTACCTGCACGTCTGCACCAATGAGACCATCGATGGCGTTGAGTTCAATTTCGTGCCGACCGTGCAGGGCGATACCGATATCGTGGCCGACATGTCGTCGCATATCCTGTCGCGCCCAGTGGACGTCAGCAAGTACGGGGTGATCTTCGGCGGCGCGCAAAAGAACATCGGCCCGGCCGGCGTGACCGTGGTGATCGTGCGCGCTGACCTGATCGGCAAGGCACTGCCATTCTGCCCATCCGCCTTCGATTTCAAGAACGTGGCAGATAATGAATCGATGTACAACACGCCGCCGACCTACGGCATCTATATCGCCGGCCTGGTGTTCCAGTGGCTGAAGAAGCAGGGCGGCGTGGCCGCCATGGAAAAGCGTAATATCGAGAAAGCCGAGCTGCTGTACCAAGCGCTCGATGCCGACGACTTCTACCAGAACCGCGTCGCAAAAGAATACCGTTCGCGCATGAACATCCCGTTCTACCTGCGCGACGAATCGAAAAATGAAGCATTCCTGGCCGGTGCGAAGGCGCGCGGGCTGTTGCAGCTGAAGGGCCACAAGTCCGTCGGTGGTATGCGGGCATCGATTTATAACGCGATGCCAATCGAGGGCGTGCAAGCGCTGGTCGACTACCTCAACGAATTTGCAGGCAGATAATGAGCGATAAACTGAAACCTTTGCGCGAGAAGATCGATTCGATCGACGCGCAAATCCTGGCGTTGCTCAACGAGCGCGCCAAAGTGGCGCAGGAAGTCGGACACGTCAAGGCCGAGACCAACGCGCCCGTGTTCCGCCCCGAGCGCGAAGCCCAGGTGCTGCGTGGCGTGGCCGACCGCAACCCGGGCCCGCTGGGTGGACGCGAAGTGCAGACCATCTTCCGCGAAATCATGTCGGCCTGCCGCGCGCTGGAGCGCCGTGTGACCGTGGCCTATCTCGGCCCGGCCGGCACCTTCAGCGAGCAGGCCGTGTACGCGCAGTTCGGTACCGCAGTGGACGGCATTCCATGCGCCTCCATCGACGAAGTGTTCCGCGCCACCGAAGCCGGTACCGCCGATTTTGGCGTGGTGCCGGTCGAGAATTCCTCCGAAGGCGCCGTGAACCGCACGCTGGACCTGATGCTGGCGACGCCTTGCCTGATCTCGGGCGAGATCGCCATCGCCGTCCACCACAGCCTGATGACCAGGACCGGCACCATGGAAGGCGTGCAGGTGATCTGCGCCCATTCGCAGGCGCTGGCCCAGTGCCAGGTGTGGCTGAACCAGAATTACCCGCATATCGAGCGCCGCGCCGTGGCCTCGAATGCCGAAGCGGCGCGCATGGCCGGCGACGACCCGACGATCGCCGCCATCGCCAGCGAGCACGCCGGCGCGCAATACGGCCTAGGCGTTGTCAACGCCCACATCCAGGACGACCCGCACAACCGCACCCGCTTCGTGGTGATCGGCAGCCTGCAGACCAACCCGTCCGGCCGCGACCACACCTCGATGGTGCTGGCGGTGCCGAACAAGGCAGGCGCGGTGTACCAGCTGCTGGCGCCGTTGGCCAAACACGGCGTGTCGATGACCCGTTTCGAATCGCGCCCGGCCCGCATCGGCACCTGGGAATACTATTTCTATGTAGACGTAGAGGGGCACGTACAAGACCCGTCCGTGACAAAGGCATTGGCTGAACTCAAGGACAATGCTGCCTTCTTCAAAGTGCTGGGCTCTTACCCGACCAGCCTCACCTGACCTTTAAAAGAGATTAGATCCATGTCCAAGAATTACGGCCCTGAATACGTTCGTGCAATCGCCCCATACCAGGCTGGCAAGCCTATTTCCGAAGTGGCGCGCGAATTTGGCCTGAAGGAAGAGTCCATCGTCAAACTGGCATCGAACGAGAACCCGTTCGGTGTGCCGGAATCGGCGCAGAAGGCCATGGCCGCTGCCGCCGCTGAACTGGGCCGCTACCCTGACGCTAACGCCTTCGACCTGAAGACGGCCCTGTCCAAACGCTACGATGTGCCGATGGATTGGATTACCCTGGGTAACGGCTCCAACGACATCCTGGAGATCGCCGCCCACGCTTTCGTTGAGCGCGGCCAGTCCGTGGTCTACTCGCAATACTCCTTCGCCGTGTACGCGCTGGCGACCCAGGGCATCGGCGCGCGCCACATCGTTGTGCCGGCCAAGAATCACGGCCACGACCTGGACGCAATGGCTGCCGCGATTGAAGCGGACACCAAGCTGGTGTTCATCGCCAACCCGAACAACCCGACCGGCACTTTCGTGACCGGCGCCGAGATCGAGGCCTTCCTGCAGAAGGTGCCTGCGCACGTGGTCGTGGTGCTGGACGAGGCATACAACGAATTCCTGAAGAAGGAAGACCAGTACGAGTCCGCAGCCTGGGTCAAGAAGTACCCGAACCTGCTGGTGTCGCGTACCTTCTCCAAAGCGTACGGCCTGGCCGGCTTGCGCGTGGGCTTCGCGCTGGCGCAGCCGGAAGTGACCGACCTGATGAACCGTATCCGCCAGCCGTTCAACGTCAATTCGCTGGCGCAGGCTGCGGCGATTGCGGCGCTGAACGACAAGGAATTCCTGGACAAGTCGGCGGCCAACAACGCTGCCGGCTACCAGCAGTTCGTGGAAGCGTTCAAGGACATGGGACTGGAGTACGTGCCGTCTTACGGCAACTTCGTGCTGGTGCGCGTGGGTGCCGATGATGCGGCAGGTGCGCGCATCAACCTGGCGCTGCTGAAGCAGGGCGTGATCGTGCGCCCGGTGGGCAACTATGGCTTGCCGCAGTGGCTGCGTATTTCCATCGGCCTGCCGCAAGAGAATGCGGTGCTGATTTCTGCGCTGCGCAAGGCGCTGGCGGAGGACCGTGCTTAATAAGGTTGTTATCTTTGGCGTTGGCCTGATCGGCGGCTCGTTTGCGCGAGGGCTGAAGCAGGCTGGCGCTGTTAAGCATATCGTAGGCGTCGACCGGTCGGAGGCGTTCCTGTCTCGGGCTCTCGAGCTGGGCATCATCGACTCGGCCGCGCAAACCGGTACCCCGGCCAGCGGCCGCCGCGTACCGGTGTCTGACCCTGCGGGTCAGACACCGGTTTCCCGGTTTGAAGAGGCAATCGCCGGCGCGGACCTGATCCTGTTGGCCGCACCAGTCGCGCAGACATCCCGCATCCTGACATCGATCCTGCCGCACCTGGACGCCGCAACGGTCATCACCGATGCCGGCAGCACCAAATCCGACGTGGTCGCCGCCGCCCGTGCCGTCATGGGCGAGAGGGTCAGCCAATTTGTCCCCGGCCACCCCATCGCCGGCCGCGAAACCAACGGCCCCGACGCCGCCATCGTCGACCTGTACAAAGGCAAAAAAACCGTCCTCACGCCTCTTGCCGAAAACGCACCAGCCGCCATCGAGCGCGTAGCCGACGCCTGGAAAGCCTGCGGCGCCGTTATCCACACCCTGACCCCGGAAGATCACGACAAAGTGTTCGCCGCCGTCAGCCATCTTCCCCACCTGCTGGCCTACGCGCTGGTAGACGACATCGAGCGCAAGCCCCACTCGGATTTGCTGTTCCAATATGCTGCCAGCGGATTCCGCGACTTCACCCGCATCGCCGGCAGCTCGCCTGAAATGTGGCGCGATATCAGCCTCGCCAACCAGGCCGCACTCCTGACTGAGCTGGATGCCTATCTGGCACAATTAACCCGTTTGCGCGCCAGCCTTGCCGCTGGCGACGCCGCCGCCCTGGAAGCCACCTATGCCAACGCCCAACGCGCGCGCCGGCAATGGATCGAGACCATCGAGGCGGCTGAGCCGCCGCAGCCCAAAGACGCGGCGGCAGAATAAGGAACACGCATGACTGATTATCCGCATTACCTCGACTTGCTGCCGGTTGCCCATGCCGAGGGCACGGTGCGCCTGCCCGGCTCGAAATCGATCTCCAACCGCATCCTGCTGCTGGCCGCGCTGGCCGAAGGCGAAACCCGCGTCATCGACTTGCTGGCTTCCGACGATACCGCCGTGATGCTGGCCGCACTGCGCTCGCTGGGCGTGGAGTGGACTGAACACCGAGAAGGCGAAAGCACCGTGCACGTGGTGCAGGGCGTGAAGGGCAGCTGGCCGCTGCGCAGCGCCGACCTGTTCATGGGTAACGCCGGCACCGCGATCCGCCCGCTGACCGCGGCGCTGGCCGTGATCGGCGGCGACTACAAAGTGCACGGCGTGCCGCGCATGCATGAGCGCCCGATCGGCGACCTGGTCGACGCGCTGAACGCCGCCGGCGCCGACATCGAATACACCATGAACAAGGGCTACCCGCCGCTGCACATCCGCACCGGCGAATTCAAGTCGCAGCGCCTGTCGGTGCGCGGCGATGTGTCGAGCCAGTTCCTGACCGCGCTGCTGATGGTGGCGCCGCTGATGGCGCGCGAACATGCCGTGACCATCGAGGTGCAAGGCGAGCTCATTTCCAAGCCTTACATCGAAATCACCCTGAACCTGATCCGCCGCTTCGGCGCTGTGGTGGAGCAGGACGGCTGGTCCTCGTTCACGATCCCGGCTGGCCAGACGTACCAGAGCCCCGGCACCATTCACGTTGAAGGCGATGCTTCCAGTGCCTCCTACTTCCTGGCTGCCGGCGCCATTGGGCGCGGCCCGGTGCGGGTGCAGGGCGTGGGACGCGACTCGATCCAGGGCGATGTGCGTTTCGCGCAGGCGCTGGAACAGATGGGCGCGACCATCGTCATGGGCGACAACTGGATCGAAGCCAGCGCCGCCGGCCCTCTCAAGGCAATCGACATGGACTTCAACCACATCCCGGATGCGGCCATGACCATCGCTGTCGCCGCGTTGTATGCCGAGGGCACCACCACCTTGCGCAACATCGCGTCCTGGCGCGTGAAGGAAACGGACCGCCTGTCGGCGATGGCAACTGAACTGCGCAAGCTGGGCGCGAAGGTGGAAGAGGGCGCCGACTGGCTGTCCGTCACGCCACCGGCCACCCTGCTGCCGGCCGCCATCGATACGTATGACGACCACCGCATGGCCATGTGCTTCTCGCTGGCGTCGCTGGACGGCTTCATCCGCCAGGGCACCAAGGTTCGCATCAACGATCCGAAATGCGTGGCGAAGACCTTCCCGGAGTACTTCAGGACCTTCGCTACCATCGCCGGCAGGCGCGTGGGCTGAGGCGCCAGCCTAACGTTTGGTGCGCAATATGGATGCCGCCCGCTCCAGGGCGGCATCCCGCCCGTGGCGGATATCGTCCTCGCTTTGGGCTACCGGTACGTCCGGTTCCACGCCTTTGCCGACCAGTTGGCCGCCGTCCGGCAGGCGGTTCAGTTTGACGCACAGTTGGGCCAAGCCGCCTCCCGGCAGGGCGAAGCTGAGCGATGAACCGGTGCTGCCGCCGGTCGCTTCCCCGACCAGCATGCCCCGTTTCATGGCCTGGAACGACACCACAAAGTCTTCCGCGGCGGACAAGGTATGTGGTCCGGTCAACACGACGACGGGCCCGTCGAAGACATGCCGGCGCGGCAGCCGGTAGGCGTCGCCGCGGTCCAGCCGCTCCCAGTAGATCGCCGGTTGTCCGCCGGCGCGCGCCATGCTTTCGCCGCGGCGGGCGTAAGCCTGCTCCAGCGGGATCGCGCGGCGCGTCAGGTAGCTGAGTACTTGCAGTGCCTCCAGCCCTGATCCGCCACGGTTGCGCCGCAGGTCGACGATCAATCCTTTGGCGCGCAGGATCTGCGGCAGGAATTGCTCAAACAGCGCCAGGCTCTGGCCGTCGGTGAAACTGTCGATGGGCACATAGGCCAGCTGCCCCGGCAGCATGACAGCTTGGCGAACGGCGGGCGCCGCTTGCTGCTCCGGACGGCGGCGGGCCAGCACTTCCTCGTACTCCCGGCCCTGGCTGTCGCGCAGGCGAAGGCGCAGCGGCTGTGCGGCGTCGCCATCGAATGCATGGTCGGCCAGCAGGCTGCGCCGCGCGTGTCCGGTGGATGCGCTGACGAGCGGGGCCACGGTTTCGTCCAGGTAGCGCAATACAGGCACGGAATCGATCGCCAACACTTCGTCGCCGGGCCGCAGGCGGTCAGCCAGGGTCTTGTCGCCCACCTCGGTAATGAGCAGGCGCGCGCCGACCAGCGCGGCGTGCAAGGGCGGGCGGCTGAAGAAATGCGCGGTCAGCTCGCGCGGTGGCAGGACGCTGGTATGGCCATCGCGTAATTGGGCCGCCATGCGCATCAGCAGGCGGTAGTAGGCCGCGCTATCCCCGGTCTCGAGCACCTGCTGCAGGGTGTCGCGATAGAGCGCATCCCAGTCCAGTTCCGGCACGTTGCCGAAATGGGCAAAGCCATGGCGTGCCTCCGACCATAACAGCGACACGCCGGCCACCCGCTGTTGGGCATCCAACTGTTCACTGTAAGGGCTGGCCAGCGCCACGCCGCCATACAGGCGCTGCGGCATGGCGCCGACAGCGAGCAGGCGCGCGAAGCGCGGCTCTGCGCGCAAGGCGGAAAAGTCCGGATCGGAGGCATATTCGTTGCCGAACTGCGGCAGCCATGCCACTTGCTGCGCCTGTTCAAGAAGGTCCAAGGCGCTCTCCTTCTCGCCGAGCCGCGCGTACAGGCTGGCCAGTTCCCAGCGCAAGGCTGCCGCTTGCCATTGCCAGCCGGGTTCCGTGGCCTTGTCGGCCAGGCGCACGGCACGCTCCAGAAACCGGGTGGCCCGGCGCAGGGCCGCTGGCGTGGCGCGATCGGCACGCGAGTCGGCCAGCAGTTTGTCGATGGCCGCTTGCGGCAGCGCGCCGGCACAGGGCGTTGCCAGTGCCAGCAGGAGCGCTAAGGCGCTGATGGCGAGCTGCTTCATGCGGCCTGTCCTTGCGCGTTTGCTGGCATCAGGGCCGCGGCGGCGCCGGCTGCGTTCGACAAGTCCTTGAACTGCACGACGCGGTCGGCCGAAGCCAGCGTGTCAGGGCGGTGCGCGACGATGATACGGGTGATGCGCAGCGCGGCAATCGCGTCGTTGACCTGCCGTTCGCGCATGACGTCCAGGTGGCTGGTCGCCTCGTCCAGCAGCAACAGCGTCGGCCGCTTGTACAGAGCGCGCGCCAGCAAAATCCGCTGTTTTTGTCCGCCGGACAGCACGCTGCCCATATCGCCGATGAAGGTGTGGTACTTCATCGGCATGGCTTCGATCTCTTCGTCCACGGCGGCGAGGCGGGCACAGTCGGCGACCCATTCCATGTCCACCTTCTCGTCGAAGAAGGAAATATTTTCCGCGATGGTGCCGGCAAACAGGTCGTCGTCCTGCATCACGGTGCCGACCATTTCGCGCAGGCGGCGCATGCCAAGCGTCGCGACATCGATGCCGCCAATGCGCACGCTGCCCTTGGTCGGCCGGTAAACGCCGAGGATCACCTGGATCAGCGTCGACTTGCCGCAGCCGGAGGGGCCGGCGATGGCCACGAATTCGCCGGCCGCGACGTTCAGGCTGACGTCGGACAGCACTTCTTTTTCATGCTCGCCGTAACGGAAACTCAGGCCGCGCACCTGCACGCTGGCATCGCATGGCGGCGTTGTGGCCTCGTCGAAGGGCGGGGAGGAAGGTTCCGGTTGCTCGTTGATGAAGTCCGACACCCGGTCCAGCTGCAGGTTCAGCATCTTCAGGTCGAAGTACTTGTTGACCAGGGAAGTCAGGCGGCCGCCGAACTGGGCCTTGTAAGTCAGGAATGTCAGCAGCACGCCTGCCGACATGGCCCCATCGAGTACCGCCATGGCCCCGAGGTAAATCACCAGGACCGTCTCAAACGTGAAGAGCACATTGTTGGCGCTGCCATACAGCATGTGCAGGTATTGCGTGCGCAAGTCGGCATTGATCTGGCGCACCAGCAGGTTCAGCCAGCTGGCGTGACGCTGTTCCGTGCGCGCGAACAGCTTGACCGCGCGCACCCCGCGCAGCGACTCGAGGAAGTGGGTGTTTTGCTTGGCGGCGCTGACGATCTGTTGCTCCGTCGCCGAGTGCAGCGGCCAGTACCACAGCAGCCGGCCGCCGATGTAGAGGGCCAGCGCGCTCAGCGAGATGGCGGCCAGTTGCGGGCTGTACAGCAGCATCAGCACCAGGGTCGCCACTGCCATCAAGCCGTCCAGTACGGATTCGATGAAGGCCGAGGTGACGGTGCGCTGGATCACGTCGACCGAGGCGAAGCGCGACGCGATGTCGCCCAGGCTGCGCCGCAGGAAAAAGCCGACCGGCAGGTTCAGCACGTGCTGGAACAGGTTGGCGCGCGCCTGGATGCTGAACAGGGTATTCGCGTGCAGCAGGACGGCCGAGCGCATCATGCTGAGCAGGTTCTGCGTCAGGTACAGGAGACAGAACATCACGGCCAGCAGCACCAGCAGCGCCTGGTCGTGGGCCGGGATCACTTCGTCCAGCACGAACTGCATGAACAGCGGCGACAGCAGCGCAATGACTTCCAGCGCCAGGGCCAGCGCGATGACGATGGCAAAGGGGCGCTGCCAGCCATGCAACTGGCCCAGCACGGCGCGCAGCGGCACGCGCGGTTTGCGCGGCTTGGCGGCAAAGCCCGGATTGGGCCACAGCTCGACGGCGTAGCCGGTGAAGGAGGCGGAGGCTTCCTCCAGCGTCACGCTGCGCGCGCCGATGGCCGGGTCATGCAGGTAGAGCCGGTTGCCCTTGATCTTGCGCAGCACCACATAGTGGTTGAAGTTCCAGTGCAAGACGCAGGGCAGCTTCAGTTGCGGCAAAGCCTCCAGCTCCAAGCGCAAGGGACGGGCCGCCATGCCCATGGCGTTGGCGGCGCGGATCAGGCCGGCCAGCGGCATGCCCTTCATCGATACGCTGAAGCGCTGGCGCAACTCGATCAGGTCGACATGGGCGCCGTGGTAGCTGGACACCATGGCCAGGCAAGCCAGGCCGCAATCGGCCAGCTCGGATTGGTGCACCATCGGCAAGCGCCCGAAGGCGCCAAAATGCAGTTCGCCGATGGCTTGTGTAATGGAACTCATGAATTGGCTCGTGCGGCAAGTTTGTCCAAGGGATCGAGGATCCAGCGGTACAGGGGTTTACGGTCCAGGGTGATGTCGGCATCGAGCAGGGTGCCGGGCAGCAGGCGTATGGCATGGCCCTGCGCCTGGACGGTCTGGCTGGCCAGCGCGACGCGCACGCGGTACACCGGTTCGCCGCTGCTGGCGCTGGTGAGCTCGGCCAGGCGCATGCGATTGTCCAGTTCATCGGCGCGCAAGGGGCTGGCTGAAATGTCGAGCACGGTACCCTTGGCCAGGCCGAACTTCTGGTGCGGGAAGGCACGGTAGCGCAGGTAGACGGCGGCGCCCGGCTTCAGCAGCCCGATACCCTGGCTTGGCACGTACAGGTTGGCCTGCAGCGTGGCGTCCTGCGGCACCAGGGTGGCGATGGCCTGCCCTGGCGTCAGCAGGTTGCCGGCGGCGCCAATGATGCCGGTGACGGTACCGGCCATGGGCGCCACCACGGTGGCCCGGCGCTGGCTCTCGGTGGCCACCAGCTGCTCCTCGATTTCCTGGTAGCTGCGCGCCAGGGTGGCTTGCTCCTTGTCGTGCTGCCAGGGCAGGGCGGCCAGCTGGCGCCTCGCGCCGGCCAGTTCGTCGGCGACTTCCTGGCCCTGTTTCTGCAACGCGGCAACGGCCATCGCGTCGTCCAGCTCTTCCTGCTTTTTCACGCGCCGCTGTTCCGGAGAAGCGAAGCCGCTGCCGGACAACTGTTCAAAGCGCGCGGCCGCCTGCTCGCTCAGGACCAGCCGGGCACGTGCCAGTTGCAGCTGGCGCTGCAGAATCTGGCCACGCTCTTCCAGTCCGGCGATGCGGCTGCGCAGGCTGGCCGCGTCCTGGCCGCGAATGGCTTTGCTGGCTGCGATCTCCGTCTGCAGGGCGCCGCGGCGCGCTTCGATGGCCTGGCGCAGGCTGGCCACCGTTTCGCTGCCATTGGCGGTATAGCGCGCGTCGGCCAGTGTGAACAGCACGTCGCCGGCTGCCACCTGCTGGCCATTGCTCACGTGGCTGGCCAGCAGCGTACCGCTGAGCGGGGCGGCAATGCGCACCAGGCCCTGGGCCGGGAGCAATTGGCCAGCCACCGTGATGCGCTGGCCATACTGGCCGAAGACCAGCGACAGGAGCAGTGCCAGCGCCACGGCCGCGCCGCCGATGCCGAAGACACGGTGGTGCAGGGGACTATGCAGCACCACTTCGCCGAAGATGTCGGCCGGCCGGCGTTGCGCTTGCAAAGCCTGATGGCGGAACTGCGCCATCTCAGCCCGCCGTGCCGGTGACTTGCACCAGGTCGAGCGCCAACAGTTCGCGCACCACGTCGCTGGCTGGCCGTTCGCCGGCGTCCGGCAGTTGCGAGAGCGGCAGGCAGTGGCCCGCGGCAGCGGCCAGCGCCGACAGCACTGGCCGCAGCGAATCGCTGAGCGCGACCTGTTCACCGTTGATGATCAAGCCGCCGGCGCCATCTGCCCGGCGCGGATAGACCGCGTTCAGGCGTACCAGGCTGTCCGCTGTGAGCGCCGGGCTGACCTGGCCAATCGCCGCGGCCAGGTTGAACGGGGTCTGGACACGGTCGGAGGCGCCGATCAGGCCGAGGTATTCGGCCAGGTTGGCCGCGTCGCGCGCCTCGTGCAGCAAATCCTCCAGCGCCGCCAGCACATGGGCGTGGTTATCCTCGGTGAACGACAGGCTGCGGCGGCAATTCAGGTGCTCGGCCAGCTTGTTGCCGCACACCCAGCTCAGGTATTCGCTGACGACCGGCGGATGGACGCCGATCGCAACGTGGAAGGTGGGTTCGCCGATCGGCGTGGCGCAATGCCACCAGCCGCGCGGGATGTACAGCACGTCGCCGCGTTCCAGGATGATGTCCAGTTCAGCTTCGGTCGGGCAGTCGGCCTTGGCGTGGGCGCTGGTCTGGTGCGACAAGGGCAGCTGCATGGTGGGCTTGAACAGTTGCCAGCGCTTGCGGCCATACAGCTGTACGGCGAACACATCGTGGCAATCCCAGTGCTTGCCGAACGAAGCCTTGTGGCCGAACGCGGCATAGCCGTTGCCCAGCGTATTTTGCGCAGTGAACTGCGCCACATCGAGGCACAGGGTGCGCAACAGCGGGTGGCGGTTGTCGACACGGTTCAGTATCAGGGTAGCGCCTTCGCGCAGCATGCCGTACAGGCGCGGGCGGATGATGCGGCGGCGCGTGCTGCCGATGTCGTTGAAGACTTCGACGAACTGGTCTTCCGGCACGAAGCCGCCGCCGCTGTGCAGGCGCAGGAAGGGCGCGGTCGGTTCGGTGCCGTGCAGGATGCCGTCCAGGTCGGACAGGGAAAAGCCGGCCACGTCGGCGGCGCCGCGCAGCAGCAGGAAGCGGCGCTCCCGGTATTCTTGGGCGAAGGTGTCTTGGGTGAGCGAAAACTGGATCATGGTTCGGTATTCAAAGAAGTTCATGCAGTGGCCACGCTGATCGGGATGACCTTCTTCTGCGCGGCGGTTGGGGCCCCGTGAGCGGGGCATTTCAGTTCGTCGAGGTTGTCGTGGTCGTAGCCGCGCATCCAGTACGCCATCTTGTCGCGGTCCAGGCGCATGCTGCCATCGGCCTGCAGGGTGGCGAGCTGGTTGATGTCATGGTTCATCATCACAGTGCACTTTTGTACCGTGCCATTGGCGCGCACGGCCAGCGAATTCGGACGGGCGGCGTAGCAGATGGTCGGGGCGGCAGGCGCGGGCGCTGCGCTGGCCGCCGGCGCGGCTGCGGCCGGCGTTGCCGCCGCTCCGCCCGGCCCATCCGCCGGGGCGGCTTGATGGCCGAGCGCGGCGGCGATGCGGGCGTGGGCCGCTTGGCGCTCGAGGCGCGGAATCAGCAGCGGCTGGGCGGCGTCATTACCCAGGTTTTCGATGGTTTTGACAAAGACGGAAAACCGCTGGTCGTGCAGGAATTCCTGACGCAAGACCGCGGCCAGCACCTCGATGGATGCCAGGTTGTCCGTGGTCAGGTGCAGACGGAACATCAGGTGGAATTCCAGCTGCGCGTCGCGCAGGGCCAGCAGGTTGGCCCAGATGCGCTGAAAGGTCGGGCCGCCGGACATCAGCTTGCGGGTCTGGTCATGCGCCGCACCGTATCCGTCCAGCGAAACCTGGAAGTTGGCCTGGCCGTAGGCGCTCAGCTTGCGCACCGTTTCCAGGTCCAGGAAATAGCCGTTGGTCGTGATGTCGCCGCGCAAGCTCACGCCGTGGCTGGCGCATTCGGTCTGGGCGAACTCGCAGATGTCATAAATGATTTCCTTGGCCAGCAACGGCTCGCCGCCGAACCACGACAGGCTCAGCGAGCGGATCGCCGGCACGCGCCGGGCGATCAAGGCTTTTACCCCGGCCACCACATGCGGGGCCATTTTGCCCAGCGCGAAATCTTCATAGCAATAGGTGCAACGGAAGTTGCATTGCTCGGTGGGGTACAGGATCAGTTCCATCGCGCGCGGATCGAGCGAGGACAGTACGGTTTGGGTTTTCAGGTCACGCATGGGATTGGCAGCATTTCGAACAAGCATGGGTTCCCGGGAACCCATGCACAGGTGCCCTAAGGCACCGCTACAGACGTGGGCCGGCGCTTATTCGCCGTCGCCGTCCTCATCCTTTTTCTTTTCCTCTTCCTTCTTCGGCGGAGTAGGCGTCGGGCCGCTGGCCGGCGGCGTTGGCGGAGTCGGCGGCGACGGTGGCGGACAGTTATTGGTGGTCGTTGTCCGGCACGGGATGTTGATCGTGATCGAAGGCAGGGATGGCTTGATGTTGACGTCAACGCCACCGCCTACGGCTTCCAACACATCGTGGTCGAGCACTTCGGTCAGCTGGTAACCGCCGAACTCATCGAATTCAACTTGGGAAGTGACTTTCTTTACATTGATTAATTTGTCGCTCATAAGTATAGCTTCAATAGTTAATAAAAAATTAACTAGCTGGCGACGGCTGGCTGGCTAGGTATGACCCGGTAAAACCGGGCAATTTTTGCGAACGGGGAAGCTGGCGGGAGTCGGGCAGGCGTGCTGGCCGAATGGATGGCTGGCTGAAAGAGGGCATTATTATAAAGATTTCATTTCAATTTGGCAACATCGGCCGCGTGCGCCCACGTGGCCCGCTTTGGATCGGTTATCATGCGGGTTTGCCTTAAGCTGCGCTGAGATCGGCTGCGGCCATCATGATCGAGTCCTGATGCCAACATCTACTATTCCTGTAATCACCATTGACGGCCCGACCGCTAGCGGCAAGGGCACCGTGGCCCACAAGGTCGCTGACAAGCTGGGCTTCCACCTGCTCGATTCGGGCGCCCTGTACCGCCTGACCGCGCTGCAGGCCTTGCGCCGCGAAACCAGGCTGAACGACGAGCATGCCGTGGCCAAGTTGGCCGAGCACCTGAACATTCATTTCGCCGGCGACGCCATCTACCTGTCGCAGGAAAACGTTACCGATGCCATTCGCGCCGAGGAAGTTGGCAACACGGCATCAAAAATCGCCGCGCTGCCCGCCGTGCGCCAGGCGCTTTACGGGCTGCAACTGAGTTTTCGCAAGACGCCTGGCCTGGTGGCCGACGGGCGCGACATGGGCTCGGTGATCTTCCCGCACGCCCCGCTCAAGGTGTTTTTGACCGCCTCCGTGGAAGCGCGCGCCGATCGTCGCTATAAGCAATTGATCGGAAAGGGAATTTCTGCTAGTATGCAAGACCTGCTGATGGATTTGAAAGCGCGCGACGACCGGGATATGAACCGGGCCATTGCGCCGCTGGCACCGGCAGAGGGGGCGCACATCCTCGATACGTCTGCCATGAACGCTGATGAAGCGGCCGAGCAGGTGTTGAAATGGTGGGCCGCCACCCACAAGTAAATTTTTGTTCAACCCTCAACCCAGTTGAAGCCGCATTGTGCGGGCCTTACTGGCTAACCTGGAAATAAATAAATGGAAAGTTTTGCAGCCCTCTTCGAAGAGTCCCTGTCGCGTCAAGACATGCGCTCTGGCGAAGTGATCTCCGCTGAAGTCGTGCGTCTGGACCACAACTTTGTGATCGTTAACGCAGGCCTGAAATCGGAAGCTTTCATTCCTGTTGAAGAATTCAAGAATGACCAAGGCGAACTGGAAGTCAAAGTAGGCGACTTCGTTTCCGTGGCCATCGAATCGCTGGAAAATGGTTTCGGCGATACCATCCTGTCCCGTGACAAGGCCAAGCGCCTGGCATCGTGGCTGGCACTGGAAAAAGCAATGGAATCCGGCGAGATCGTCGTTGGTACCGTCAATGGCAAAGTCAAGGGCGGCCTGACCGTTCTGACCAACGGCATCCGCGCTTTCCTGCCAGGTTCGCTGGTAGACACCCGTCCAGTCAAGGACACCACCCCATTCGAAGGCAAGACCCTCGAATTCAAGGTTATCAAGCTGGACCGCAAGCGCAACAACGTTGTGCTGTCCCGCCGCGCCGTCATCGAAGCTTCGATGGGCGAAGAGCGTCAGAAGCTGATGGAAACCCTGAAAGAAGGCACCGTGGTGACCGGCGTCGTCAAGAACATCACCGACTACGGTGCGTTCGTTGACCTGGGCGGCATCGACGGCCTGCTGCACATCACCGACCTGGCATGGCGTCGTGTGCGTCACCCATCGGAAGTGCTGACCGTTGGCCAGGAAATCACCGCCAAGGTCCTGAAGTACGATCAAGAGAAGAACCGTGTGTCCCTGGGCGTGAAGCAACTGGGCGACGATCCTTGGACCGGTCTGTCCCGTCGTTACCCACAAGGCACCCGCCTGTTCGGTAAAGTCACCAACCTGACCGACTACGGTGCGTTCGTTGAAGTTGAACAGGGCATCGAAGGCCTGGTTCACGTGTCCGAAATGGACTGGACCAACAAGAACGTGGCTCCGAACAAAGTCGTTCAGCTGGGCGACGAAGTTGAAGTGATGGTCCTGGAAATCGACGAAGAGCGTCGTCGTATCTCCCTGGGCATGAAGCAGTGCAAGGCAAACCCTTGGGACGACTTCGGCATGACCCACAAGAAGGGCGATAAGGTCAAGGGCGCAATCAAATCGATCACCGACTTCGGCGTGTTCATCGGCCTGCCAGGCAACATCGACGGCCTGGTGCACCTGTCCGACCTGTCCTGGACCGAGTCCGGCGAAGAAGCCGTACGCAAGTTCAAGAAAGGTGACGAACTGGAAGCCGTGGTTCTGGCAATCGACGTTGAGCGTGAGCGCGTTTCCCTGGGCGTTAAGCAACTGGAAGGCGATCCATTCAACAACTTCGCAGCCATGAACGACAAGGGCTCCCTGGTGACCGGTACCGTTAAGTCGGTTGAGCCAAAAGGCGCCGTGATCGCCCTGTCCGAAGAAGTTGAAGGCTACCTGCGCGCTTCCGAAATCTCCCGCGACCGCGTGGAAGATGCCGGCACCCACCTGAAGGTTGGTGATTCCGTGGAAGCCCTGGTGATCAACATCGATCGCAAGGCACGTTCGATCCAGCTGTCGATCAAAGCTAAAGACAACGCAGAAACTGCTGAAGTGATGTCGAAGATGGCCGCTGATTCCAGCGCCGCTTCCGGCACCACCAGCCTGGGTGCGCTGCTGAAAGCCAAGTTCGACAACAAGAACTAATCTACCGAGCACTTAGATGACTAAGTCCGAATTGATCAACCGACTGGCTGAGCGTTATTCCCAGCTGGTGGCCAAAGATGCGGAGTATGCCGTCAAGACCATTCTCGATGCGATGACCAACGCCTTGGCCGACGGCCAGCGCATCGAGATCCGTGGTTTTGGCAGCTTTGCCCTGAATTCGCGGCCGCCACGCATTGGACGCAATCCGAAGTCCGGCGACAAGGTGATGGTCCCTGAAAAGCGGGTGCCGCACTTCAAGCCTGGCAAGCAGCTGCGCGAGCGGGTCGATGCGATGGTCGGGCAACCGATCATTGAGGACTGAGTCTCTGGCACAGTAGAATGAAGGGGCGGGCATTTGCCTGCCCCTTTTTTTGTTGTTAGAACCGGTAAGCCAGTGTCGGGCACAAGTGCCTGACACTAGCCTGCAGCTGCCGCGGGCCAAGTGTCTGACCCTAAGGGTCAGACACTGGTTTACCGGTTTTAAAGATAGGAAGCAAGAATGAAATTTATTTCCACCGCCTTCGGCGTTGTCCTGTTCGTCCTGTTCTTTGGTTTTGCGTTAAAAAACACGCAGGAAGTCGACCTGCATCTGTTCCTGAATTACGAGCTGCGCGGCCCGCTGGTGCTGATGCTGCTGGCCTTCTTCGTGGCCGGCGCCGCCCTGTGCATCCTGGCGCTGACTCCCACCTTGTTCCGCCAACGCCGCGAATCGAACAAGCAGAAATCCACCATCCAATCCCTGCAGACCGCGGCCATGCAAGTGAACGAGCGCCCGCTGCCGGACAGCATCAACACCCAGCAATAAGAGAAATATGGATTTTGAACTCTGGTGGCTGCTGGGCATCCCAGCAATGTTTGCCCTCGGCTGGATCGCCGCCCGCGTCGATATCCGCGCCGTGGTGTCCGAATCGCGCACCCTGCCGCGCGGTTATTTCCGTGGCCTGAACCACCTGCTGAACGACCAGCCGGACAAGGCCATCGACTCCTTCATCGAGATCGTCAAGCTCGACCCAGAAACGGCCGACATGCATTTCGCACTGGGCAACCTGTTCCGCCGCCGCGGCGAAACGGAGCGCGCCATCCGCGTGCACCAGAACCTGCTGTCGCGTCCCGACCTGCCGGCCGAACAGCGCGCCCACGCCGAATATGAGCTGGGCCAGGATTACCTGAAGGCCGGCCTGCTGGACCGCGCCGAAGAAACCTACACCCGCCTGCTCGATACCTCCTACGCCGTGCAAGGCCGCAGGGCGCTGTTGGAAATCTACCAGCGCGAGAAGGAATGGAAGCGTGCCATCGAAGCCGCGCTCGCGTTGCAGGAAGCCGGCGCCGGCTCGCGCCAGAAGGAAATCTCGCAGTTTTACTGCGAACTGGCGCAGGACGCGCTGGTGCACATCAAGCCCGAAGAAGCGGAGAGCCTGCTGGAACAAGCGTTGCAGGCCGACCGCAGCAGCGTGCGCGCCACCATCCTGTGCGGTGACGCGCAACTGGCCAAAGGCGACACCGAAGCCGCCCTGGTCACCTGGCGCCGCGTCGAACAGCAATCCGTACCGCACACCGCCCTGGTCGCAACGCGCCTGATGGACGGCTACCGCAAAGTCGGCCGCCCGCAGGAAGGCGTCAGCCTGCTGAAGTCCTACCTGGAACAGGCTTCCTCGATCGACCTGCTGGAAGTGGTGTTCAAGGCCGTTATCGAATTGGAAGGGGTGGACGCGGCCAAGCAAGTGGTGCTCGACGAACTGCGCCGTACCCCGACCCTGCTCGGCCTGGACAAGCTGCTGGAAGCGCGCATGATGGATGCGCCGGCTGCCGTGCTGTCCGAGCTGTCGATGGTGAAGAACCTGGTGCATGGCTACACGCAAAAGCTGGCCCGCTACCAATGCAGCCACTGCGGCTTCAAAGCCCGCCAGTTCTACTGGCACTGCCCTGGTTGCAGCCGCTGGGATTCCTACCCGCCGCGCCGCACCGAAGAACTCAACGTGATGAATTAAAGGTGTCTGGCCCAGCGGGTCGGACACCGGCTTACCGGTTTAACTAAAATGACCACACACAAAGCGCCCGCACTCGACAAAGTACGCATCCTGGTCGCAGGCGACGTCATGCTGGACCGTTACTGGTTCGGCGACGTCAGCCGCATTTCGCCGGAAGCCCCGGTACCCGTGGTGCGCATCGAACGCCGCGAAGCGCGCCTGGGCGGCGCCGCCAACGTCGCACGCAATGCCGCCGCCCTGGGCGCACACGCCGGCCTGCTGGGCATCGTCGGCGCCGACGAAGCCGGCTCGGAAGTGGAGCAGCTGCTGCAAAGCGGCGGCATCCACAGCTACCTGAAGCACGACAATGCCATCTCCACCATCATCAAGCTGCGCGTCATTGGCCGCCAGCAGCAGATGGTGCGCATCGACTTCGAAGAAGCGCCAAGCGATGCCGTGCTGCGCAACAAGCTGGTGCAGTTCAAGACCCTGCTGCCGGAGTACGACGTGATCGTGCTCTCCGACTACAACAAGGGCGGACTGGTCGACGTGGCTGAAATGATCGCCACCGCCCGCGCAGCCGGCAAGATCGTGATGGTCGACCCGAAAGGGGACGACTTCTCGCCCTATAAAGGCGCCACCGTGCTGACCCCGAACAAATCGGAACTGAAACGCATCGTCGGCTCCTGGAACAGCGAAGAGCAGCTGGTGACCAAGGCGCAGAACCTGCGTGCCGAACTGTCGCTCAATGCACTGCTGCTGACCCGATCGGAAGAAGGCATGACCTTGTTTACCGACGAAGGTATCTTCAACGTCCAGGCCAGCGCCCGCGAAGTGTTCGACGTGTCCGGCGCAGGGGACACCGTGATTGCCACCATGGCCGCCATGCTGGGTTGCGGCGCCGGCTGGCAGGAAGCCGTCGAAACCGCCAACCGCGCCGGCGGCATCGTAGTCGGCAAGCTCGGCACCGCCACCGTCACCCGCGAAGAACTATTCGCTTAAAAGTCGGGGTCAGCTCCGGCAATCGGACACGGGCTCAGCCGCTATGCGGCTGAGCCCGTGTCCGATTGCCGGAGCTGACCCCGACTTTCATGGGCGCGGGCGGGACGGGATTTTTGTTATATTCGCAATTTCATCAATCCGTCCGAATTGTCATGCGCCTGCTCATCCTTTCCCTGCTTGCCGCTGCCTCGCTGCAAGCCCAAGCTCAGCCAAACTTCTCCAAAGACATCGTCGGCGGCAGCGACCACCCGCTGCTGCATCGCTATGAAGGCTCGATGCTCCATATGTACGGCGGCGAGAATCTTGGCCAAGCCCGCGTCGTCGATACCGAGGCTGGCAAGCCTGTGCTGCACAAAGTGGAAGGCAAGACGGCCAATCGCTTCTATTGGGGACCGAAAGGCCGCAGTGCGCTGGAAATCCACCGCAACTACCAGCAGGCGCTTGCCACTGCCGGCTTCAAGATCCTGTACGCTTGCGAGACCGACCAGTGCGAGAAGTCCAAAGTCCAGCACCTGGTGCAGCAATTGCCGCGGGAAGCGAAGTGGAAATCCTTTGACGCTTATGTCAGCAGCATTTTCAACAGCGCCAACCAGCCGCGTTTCCATCTGGTCAGTGCCGCCAAGCCTGGGCCTGGCGGCAACACCTATGTCATGGTCGCCTTGTCCGAATACACGGATTTCCAGCGCGTGCGCCAGTTCGTACAGATCGTTGAGCCGACCGTGATGGAGGGCGGCAAGGTGACTGTCGACACCCGTGCCATCCAGGACGGCTTGCAGCGCGATGGGAAAGTGGCGCTGTATGGCGTCACCTTCGACACCAACAAAGCCGTGATCGGCGAGCAATCGGGCGAGCAACTGGAGCAGATGGCCAAGGCCTTACAGGCTCAACCAAAGATGAAAGTCTTCATCGTCGGCCACACCGATGACCAGGGCGAGTTCGAGGCCAATCTCACCCTGTCGCAGAAACGCGCCCAGGCCGTGGCCGATGCGCTGGCCGGCAAGTACGGTATCGCCGCCAGCCGCATGATGCCGCGCGGCGTCGCCAACCTGGCGCCGGTGGCCAGCAACGCCAGCGACGAAGGCCGCGCAAAGAACCGTCGTGTGGAATTAGTCGTGCGGTGATTGATCTGCGTCAAACGGCGCGCGGCCCGCGTCAGCCGGGCGGCGCGTGCCGCGTTGTGGCGAAACGAGGTCTTCTCGTGTCCACTTATGGAGGCAATCATGATCAGGAAACTGCTGCTCGCCGTCGCTACGCTGGTCGCTTGCATGGGCATGGCGTTTGCCCAGGTTGATGTCAACAAGGCCGACCAGGCCGCACTCGATAGCGTCAAAGGCATTGGCCCGGCCAAATCCAAGGCCATCATGGCGGAACGCGCGAAAGGGGAGTTCAAGGACTGGGCCGACCTGGAGCAACGCGTCAAAGGTATCGGCGAGAAAAACGCCATCAGGCTGTCGGAAGCTGGGCTGATGGTCAACGGCAAATCGCGCGACGGCGCTGCGCCGCGCAAGGAATCTGCACGTAAGTAAGGAAAATGTCCTGAAGCTCGCTGCCGCCGTCGTGCATGACGGCGGCAAGCACCTTCGCTTCAAGAGGAGGTGAGCGGAAGGTTGGCCAGGAAGGCGTGGATCTGCGATACCACAGCCGCGCCTTCGCCGACACCCGCGGCCACGCGCTTGGTCGACCCGGAGCGCACGTCGCCGATCGCAAACACGCCCGGTACGCTGGTCTCCAGCGGCGCACGTTGCGGTGCGTCAGCCAGCGTCATCTTGGCGCGGCACTGGTCCTTGATGGCATCGAAGCCGGTGCGGATAAAGCCTTGCGCATCAACCTCGACGCCGCAATCGGCCAGCCATGCCGTATTCGGGTCGGCGCCGATGAACAGGAACAGTCGGCAGACGTCGCAGCTATCGACGGCGCCGGTTTCCTTGCACAGGAAAGTCACCCTGGACAGCCCGTCGTCATTGCCTTCCAGGGCCGTAATCTCGGTGTGCGTGTGCAGCTCGATATTCGGCGTCGCCTTGATGCGGTCGATCAGGTAGGTTGACATGGTGGCCTTCAGGCCGGAGCCGCGGATCACCATGTGCACCTTGGACGCAAAGCCGGACAGGAACACCGCCGCCTGGCCTGCGGAATTGCCGCCGCCAACCAGCACCACTTCTTCCGACTTGCATAGTTTGGCTTCGATGGGCGAAGCCCAGAAATAAATGCCGCGGCCTTCGAATTCGCCGATGTTGTCGAGGGCAGGGCGCTTGTAGCGTGCGCCGCTTGCCAGCACCACGGTCTTGGCGCGCACGACCTGACCGCCGGCGATTTCCACGCGCAGCGGCCAGCTGTCGCACAGCAAACGGGTGGCTGGCGCTGGAATGGCGACTTCGACGCCGAATTTTTGCGCCTGCACGAAGGCACGGCCGGCCAGCGCTCCACCTGAAATGCCGGTCGGGAAGCCAAGATAGTTTTCGATTCGTGCACTGGCTGCGGCCTGTCCGCCAAAGGCACGCTGCTCCAGTGCCAGCACGGACAAGCCCTCCGAACCGGCATACACCGATGTCGCCAGGCCGGCGGGACCGGCGCCGACCACCACCACGTCCCACAGCTTTTCGGTATCGATGTCGGGCAGCAGGCCGATACAGTAGCCGACTTCGGCATTGCTCGGGTTCTTTTTCACCACGCCATCCGGGCACACCACCAGCGGCCAGTCGTCCGGTCCGGGCTCGTAGTATTCGCACAGGGCGCGCGCCTGCTCGTCATCTTTCGGATCGAGGATGCGGTAAGGGTAGCCGTTGCTGCTCAAGAAGCTGCGCAGGTGGAACAGGGCGGCATTGCCGGGTGGCGAAACCAGCACCAGGCCGCCGCCTTCCTTTTCCAGCAGGCCCACGCGGCGCAGGATCAGGGCGCGCACGATGCGCTCACCCAGCTCCGCCTCCGCGATGACCAGCGCACGCAGGTTTTCCGGCGACACTTCCAGCACTTCGACATCGTCCTTGGCGCTGGCATTGACCAGGGAGGGGCGGCCGGAAAGCTGCGACACCTCGGCGGTGAACTCGCCGGGACCGTGCTCGGTCAGGAATTCGGAATTGCCAAGGCCATCGTATTTGCAGATGGTGATCGTGCCTTTCAGCCCGATGATCAGGCCGAAGCAGGTGTGGCCCGCTTCGAGGATGCGCACGCCGCGCGCGTACTGGCGCACCGTGCCGAAACGGTGCAGGCGCTTGATTTCCTGCTCGGTCAGCACCGGGTTGACCTGGTGCCGGCGGCTCTCCAGCGTGGAAGGCATGGAGATGACTTCAGTGTCGCTCATGGGGAAAGGCTCCTCTGTGAATGCATGTAGTTTAATGCAATTGCCCCGGCCTGCTATGATTTGTCATGACCTTTACCATCCGGCCGCTGCATCCAGAAGAACTGGCCTCCTTCTTTCATTACCTGAATGACCACTTGCAGGACAACGGACGCGATGGCACGCCGCTGTTCCAGCCGATGTCGCGCACCAGCGCCGGCTTCCCGCCGGAGAAAGCGAACGGCTTCAGCACCGGAATGCAGGCAGACTTCGGCCAGCAGGGCTGGCGCCGGGTCTGGGTCGCGCTGCGCGAGGGCGAAATCATCGGCCACATCGACCTGCGTTCACGGCCCGAAGCGGCCGCGCGCCATCGTTGCCTGCTGGGCATGGGCGTGCACCGCGCCGTGCGCCGCAGCGGCCTGGGCGCCGCCCTGGTGAAAACGGCTGCCGGCTGGGCGCGCGAGCAGGGACTGGAATGGGTCGACTTGGAGGTCCTGGCGGGCAATGCCCCGGCCCGCGGGCTCTACCTGAAAAGCGGCTTCGTGCAGACTGGCGAGATTCCTGACCTGTTCCGGATCGACGGCGAAAGCCTGGGCTATGTCTTCATGTCCCTGCACCTTGCCGCCGAAGCGGATAGAATGGTCGTTTGACAGAACAAACCGTAGCAGGAACCATGGGATACAAAACAATCGCCGATACCATCGGTAACACGCCGCTGGTGCAGCTGGTCCGCATCCCCGGCGCGGAAGCGGCCGCGCGCGGCAACATCATCCTCGGCAAGCTGGAAGGCGACAATCCGGCCGGCTCGGTCAAGGACCGTGCCGCCATGTCGATGCTGCGCCGGGCCGAAGAGCGCGGCCAGATCAAGCCGGGCGACACCCTGATCGAGGCCACCAGCGGCAATACCGGCATCGCGCTGGCCATGGCCGCCGCCATCCGCGGCTACAAGATGATCCTGCTGATGCCGGAAAACCTGAGCGAAGAACGCCGCATGAGCATGGCCGCCTATGGCGCCAATATCATCCTGACGCCGAAGACCGGCGGCATGGAATACGCGCGCGACCTGGCCGAGCAGATGCAGAAGGACGGCAAAGGCATCATCCTCGACCAGTTTGCCAATGGCGACAATCCGCGCGCCCACTACGAGGGCACCGGCCCGGAAATCTGGCGCGATACCGAAGGCCGGGTAACGCACTTCGTTTCCGCCATGGGCACCACCGGCACCATCATGGGCGTGTCGCAGTATCTCAAGGAGCAGAACGAAAACGTGCGCATCATCGGCGCCCAGCCGGAAGAGGGGTCGTCGATCCCGGGCATCCGCAAATGGCCGGAAGCCTACCTGCCAAAAATTTACGACAAGGCGCGTGTGGACCAGGTGGAGTACGTGTCGCAGTCGGCAGCGGAGCGCATGGCGCGTCGACTGGCTGCTGAAGAGGGTATCTTCTGCGGGATTTCGGCAGCGGGTGCCTGTGAGATTGCGCTGCGCATTTCGCAGCAAGTAGAAAACGCGACGATCGTTTTCATCGTCTGCGATCGCGGCGACCGCTACCTGTCGACCGGGGTATTCCCAGCCTGAGCGAAGCGGCGCTCACCCTCCCCGGGCGGGGAGGGTAAAGCAAGGACTGGATCAGCCCTTGTTTTCCGAGCCGCCGGCGCCTTCTTTCGGCTTGAACTGCTTGTCGCTGATGCGGAACTTATTGCGGCGGTCGCCCATCAGGTAACGCAGGTCACGGATGCTCAGGTCGGAAACCTCATGCATGCGGATCAGCAGCGATGCGCCAACCGGCAAGCGGTGGTGGCGGATCTTGGAGATCACAGGCGGTGCGACTTCCAGCGCGCGCGACAGGGCCGCATCGTTCTTCAGGCGCAGGTTTTCAATCAAGGTGTCGAGCAGGCGGTTCGGATTGTACTGCAGCAGATCATCGCCTTCCGACTCGTTGTTCATATCATTACCGACTTGGTTGGTCATGTCTTCTGTTCCTTCTCTAAAGTTGTCCTGCTAACGACCCAAATCCTGAGACGGATTCCTGTTTAACAAGTTTCATAATATATACACAATTGTACAACAGCGCGGTCAGCAGTACTTGCGTGCAACAAAAAATAGTATATTGCTCTCGAAACGCGTTGTCCTATCGCAACATTCTGAGAGAATTCTACCTGAATTTTTGTGTTAGGGTAATTCTGTACTCTTGTATATCACACAAGTTACACGCAGTTACAAAGTTTCCTTCATTGAAAGCTTTACGGCGCGCCCGAGTTCGACTACCGACATGGCATAGAAATAACTCCGGTTGTACTTCGTGATAGAAAAGAAATTATTGCTTCCAACCCAGTATTCGGTAGGATCCGAACCATTCTGCAAATCAACCAGACCATACAAGCCCGGCGGCAGGTCACTATCTGGATGCACGCCGGCGGCCAGCAGGTCCTGGCCGGCATATTGGGCTTCCAGGCCGCCGTTGAGGTATTTTTCCCAGCCACGTTCGGGCGAGACGGTGGCCGGGTAGGCCAGCCGCGCCGGATCGTCCCGCTTCCAGCCGTGCGCGACCAGGAAGTTGGCCACGCTGCCAATGGCGTCGGCTGGTGAATTGCGCAAGTCGACCTTGCCGTCGCCGTCGAAGTCCACACCCAGCTTGTAGATATTGCTTGGCATGAATTGCGGCATGCCGACCGCGCCCGCATAGGAGCCGGTCAGCGACAGCGGGTCGACGCCGGCCTGGCGCGCCGATACGATGGCAGCTTCCAGTTCGCCGCGGAAAAATTCCATGCGTGCCTCGCGGTTCGGCGTCAGCGGGTAGGAGAAGGCCAGGGTGGCCAGCACGTCGAGCACGCGGAATTTGCCCATGTCGCGGCCGTAGATGGTCTCCACGCCGATGATGCCGACGATGATTTCGGCCGGCACGCCATACAGCGCTTCGGCGCGCGCCAGGGTGTCGCGGTGGGTATGCCAGAACTCGACGCCTGCGTTGATGCGCTTGGGCTCAATGAAGCGGCTGCTGTAGGCCTGCCAGTTCTTCGGCTTGCCCGGCGGCGCCGGCTTCACCAGCTGCACCGCGGCGTCGATATAGCGCAGTTCCAGGAACAGCTTTTCGGACTCGGCGACCGGCACCCCGTGCTTCAGTTCCAGGTCGCCCATGAACTGCTGCACGTCCTTCCACTGGCCAAAGTTGACGAACTCGCCGCTGTAATCAATAGCGGGCTTCTTGGGCGCCGGCCTGGCTTTGGCCGGCTTGCGCGGTGCGGCATCTGCCGCCGGCGCCAGGGCCACGCCGCAGCAGGCCATGGCCAGCAGGATGGTGGGGAATTTCTTTAAGAATGTCATCGGGATTGCTTCAGTAAACTGTTCAGCCGTGCGACTGAGTTATCTTCAGGTTGTGCTGCCGGCGCGCCATATTTCAGTGCGCCATACAGCTCCAGGAATCCGCTCATGGCAGCTATTTTCTCGCGCGGCAGGTTCAGTTGCCGCACGCGTTGAGCCAGGGCCAGCGGGCCTTCATCGGGCGCCTTGTCCACGCCATGCCGCGCCAGTTGGCGGCAGAAGGCGAGGTAGGCGGTATCAACAGGATCGCGCGCACGTCGCGTGCGGCGGTATTTCATCAACTGCGTCAGCGCGGCGCACAGGACCAGCCCTGCCAGCAGGCGCCAATCGCCGAAGGCGGCAGCTAGTTCTCTTAGGAAATCTTGCTGCCTGTTGGGATTGTAATCGAGGATCCATTGATTCCAAGCATTATTCATCGCGCCGAGGGCAAAACGCAGCTGTGCCAGCCACGAGGTCTGGTCGCGCGCCAGGTCTGCCAAGCCTTGCAAGCCGAAAAGCGCTTCTTGCGGCAAGGTTTGCGCCAGGCTGGAGCGGATGCGCTCCGGCGCCACGGCGGCGGTCGGGTCGATGCGCGTCCAGCCGCGCTGGGGGCCCAGCCAGACTTCGGTCCAGGCATGGGCATCGGACTGGCGCACCGTGTAAAACCCGTCTACCGGATTCCGTTCGCCGCCCTGGTAGCCGTTCACCACGCGGGCCGGCAAGCCGGCCGCGCGCATCACATAGACGAAGGAGCCGGAAAAGTGTTCGCAGAATCCCTTGCGCGTATCGAAAAGGAATTCGTCCACTTCATCGCGGCCAAGCCGGCCCGGCTCCAGGGTGTATTCGAAGCCTTTGCGGAACATATCCAGCACGGCGGCGATGGCGGCATCGTCGCCGCGTTCTGCGCGCAGGGTCTGGATCTGCGCCGCATAGCGCAGCGTACGCGGGTTGAAGCCTTGCGGAAGCTGCAGCCATCGCTCTAGTGCCTCCGGTTCCAGGCCCGGCTGCGCGACGTAGTTCGTATGGGCCAGCGCGCTATAGCGCAGTCGCTTATCGCTGCTGGCTCCCACCAGTTGTTCCAGTTCGCCGGTATAGGCGGGATTACCGCCGTCGACCGTGGGGCCCGGTTGGCTCAGCTCCAGCATGAACAGGAATTGGCGGCGGCCCGGTTCCAGCGTCACTTCATAAGGATAGGACGGTCCTTTCCAGACCAACTGCCGGGATAGGCGCAATTGGGCGACCGGATGCAGCGCACGGCCGATGCGCGTCCAGGTGCGGCCGTCATAATTGCTCAGGACTGGTCCGCGCCAGTAAAGCTGTTCCTGCGGTGGTGCGGCGCCGGTGAAGCGGACGCGAAACGCCACTTCCTCCGACAGCGCCAGGCTGGTCATGGAGCCCGGCGACATGGTGTCGGACATGCCGCTCTTGCCACCGGCATCGCCCGGCAAGCCCCACAGGGGCCCCTGGATGCGCGGGAAGCCGACAAACAGCAGCACGCCCAGCGGCGCGGCAATGAGGAAGATGCGTCCGGCCAGCTTCAGCCGCGCTGCCAGCGGCGGCACGGCGCCGGTGAACTGGAAGGTGATCTGCGCCGACAGCAGCACGATGATGGTGGCGACCATGGCCAGCGCCGTCAGGATCGATTGCGAGTAGAAGAAATTCGTCAGCAGCAGGAAGAAGCAGAGGAAGATCACCACGAACAGGTCGCGCCGCGCATGCATTTCCAGCAGCTTGAAGGTCAACAGCAAAGCCAGCATCGTGACACCCGCTTCCCGCCCCAGCAAGGTGCGGAAGGTCAGGTAGACGCCGCCCATGGCCAGCAGCGAAACCGGCACCAGCAGCCACATTGGCGGCAGGCGGCTGCCGCGCAGGGTGATGGCGCCGCGCCAGCCCAGTGTCAGGCAGACCATCGCCGAAGTCCACAGCGGTAGGTGGCCGAAGTGAGGTGCCAGCACCATGACCGCCGCCAGCAGGAGCAACAGGGTATCGGCCTTGTCGCGCGTCAGGCGGCTGGCCATGCCGGCCAGGCGGGCTATCATGCGCCCTCCTTGCCGTACAGAGCCAGCGCGCGCAGGCATTCGGCGCAATGCGCTTCGCCCAGGCCTTGCGCGATCTCGCGGTGGCCGACATGGAGCGCATAGGGCAAGGCGCGGCGCTCCGCTTCCAGCACCCACGCCGTCAGGCGCGACAGGCGCACTTCGATATCGAGCAGCGGCGGCAGCGCTTTCAGGTCCAGCAGCAGGTCGGACACGGCGCCGCCTTCGAAATGCTTGCTCACCAGGTTGCCGCCATCGGCCGGATGCAGGCGCGCGATCTGGCGCCATGCCAAGTGGCGCATGGGATCGCCCGGCTGGTAGTTGCGGATGCCGGAGAAGTTATCCAGGCCCACGGTGCCATAACCGTCTTCGCGCGCGGCGCCGGTGGTGGGCAGCGGCGGCGCAGCAACCTCCGGCTGCGGATAGGCCAGCACTTTCAGGTCCGGCTGCCAGTACGACCAGGCGCCGAACAAGCCAAGCGGGAAGCGCGTGAACAGGCGCACGCGCGGCGCCGGCAGCCAGCCGCGTTCCGAAGTGGGGCGCGACAGTACGACGGCGGCGCTGCCCTTGGCGGCGACGTCGATCGACTGGCGCGGCGCGCCCTCATCCTGGAAGCCAAGCCAGATCGCGTAGCGGTCGCGCGGCGTGGTATTGCGTACCAGCAGTTCGAACTGGGCTTCGTCGCCGGCGAACACCGGCTGGGCGCGGCCGGGCGACAGGTGCAGGAAGGCCAGGTTCTTGGCCGTCATGTACATGTCGACGATGGCGCACGATCCGGTGAAGAAGGTGAGGACGAAACCTAGGCCAAGGTTGTAGTTGACGGAGCCGATCAGCATGATCAGGAGCAGGCCGACAAAGGCTATGCCCGGCCTGGTCGGCAGGATGAAGACACGGCGCATCACGAGCTGCACCTCGCCCGCTTCCCTTTCCTTCAGCTGGAACAGCCAGCGGTCAAGCATTCTCCTTGCTGCAGCAAGCATGGCTTATACCGGTACCGATTTTTGCAGCTGCAGCACCAGGTCGCGGCTGGCCAGCGCTGTGCCGTGCGACGATTTGAGCGGGCGCAGGCGGTGGGCGCAGACCGGCACCAGCACGGCCTGTACATCTTCCGGCATGACGTGGTCGCGGCCTTCCAGGGCGGCCCAGGCGCGCGCGGCCTGCAGCAGGGCCAGCGCGGCGCGCGGGCTCAGGCCTTCGGCGAAGAAGCCGTTCTGGCGCGACGCCTGCGCCAGCGCCTGCACATAATCGATCAGGGCAGGGGAGGCGTGGATCTGGCGCAGCGACTGCTGCGCCGCAAATAATTCGGCCGGCGTCATGGCTGGCGCCAGGTGCTTGAGCATCTGGCGGCGGTCTTCTCCCATCAGCAGTGCGCGTTCGGCGGCGGCGTCGGGATAACCGAGCGATATGCACATCAGGAAGCGGTCGAGCTGCGATTCCGGCAGCGGGAAGGTGCCGACCTGGTGGGTCGGGTTCTGCGTCGCGATCACGAAGAACGGTTCGGGCAGGGGGCGGGTCACGCCATCGGCCGAGACCTGGCGCTCTTCCATCGCTTCCAGCAGGCCAGACTGGGTCTTCGGCGTGGCGCGATTGATTTCGTCGGCCAGCAGCACCTGAGTGAAGATCGGGCCGGGGTGGAAGCTGAAGGCGTTCAGCTCGCGTTCATAGATCGAAACGCCGGCCACGTCGGCCGGCAGCAGGTCGCTGGTGAACTGGATACGGTTGAACTGCAGGCCCAGCGACAGCGCCAGGGCGTGCGACAGCGTGGTCTTGCCGACACCCGGCAAGTCTTCCAATAAAAGATGGCCGCCCGCCAGAAGACAGGTCAGGGACTGGCGCACTTGCAATTCCTTGCCGACGATGACCTGGCCAACCTGGCGTGCCACGGCGTGTAATTTGGTATACATGGTTTTGGTACTCATCCCGCCGCGTGGTAGATTAGTCGCATTCTATGCGAGAACGCGATTCATGAGCACAGCAATTTACAGCCATCCCGACTGCCAGCGCCACGAAATGGGCGACTGGCATCCCGAATGCCCGGCGCGCCTGCAAGCCATTGCCGACCAGTTGATCAATTCCCATATCGACGACCTGCTGGAGCACCGCGACGCGCCGCTGGCGGATGAAGCCTCGATTGCCCGCAACCATACCGCCAATGCCATCGCCATCGTGCGCGACAATCTGCCGTGCGCCGGGGACTATTATCCGATCGACGGCGATACATCGCTCAACGCCCACAGCTGGCTGGCGGCGCGCCGCGCTGCCGGTGCTGCCGTGGCGGCCACCGACGCCGTGCTCGATGGAGAGATCGACAATGCCTTCTGCGCCGTGCGCCCGCCCGGCCATCATGCCCGACCTACCGAGCCGATGGGCTTCTGCCTGTTCAATAATGTGGCGATCGCCGTCAAGCATGCACTCGACGTGCGCGGCCTGGAGCGCGTGGCGGTGGTCGACTTCGACGTCCACCATGGCAACGGCACCGAGGAAGCGCTGCTCGACGAACCGCGTGCGCTGATGGTGAGCTTCTTCCAGCATCCGTTCTACCCCTATTGCGAAGTGCTGCCGGAGACGCCAAACCGCGTCAACGTGCCGGTGCCGGCCGGTTCCAGGGGCGATACGGTGCGTGCGCTGGTGCAGGAGAAATGGCTGCCGGCGCTGCACGCCTTCCAGCCGCAGATGATCTTCATCTCCGCCGGCTTCGATGCCCACCGCGAGGACGACCTGGGCGGCATGGGCCTGGTGGAAGCCGATTACGCCTGGATGACGCAGCAGGTGATGGAGGTCGCGCGCCAGCACGCGCAAGGCCGCATTGTGAGCTGCCTGGAAGGCGGCTACAACCTGTCGGCCCTGGGCCGCAGCGTGGTGGCCCATGTGAAGGCCCTGGCCGAGATCTGAGATGCTCTCGCTGTTGCTTGCGCTGGCCGTTGGCGGCGCCTTTCCCTATCAATCGCTGGCCACGCCGGCCAGTTGCACCGCCCCGGCCTGGCCGCGCGAGGCGCTGCGCTACGAGATCGAAGGGACCACCACGTTGGAATTCCGCATCGGCAGCGACGGGGCGGTGCGCGACGCCAAGGTGCGCGGCGGCAGCGGCTGGGCCATGCTGGATCAGGCCGCGTTGGCCGGCCTGGCGCGCTGCCGCTTCAAGCCCGGGTTGGAAGCGGCGCGCGAGGACACGGTGTTCCCGATCCAGTATGCCTGGCGCTTGGACGGCCCGGCGCCGCTGCGGCCGGTGTTGCAGGTGGGTAGTTGCGCCGCCTCCCGCCGCTTCCTGCGTTATGACAACCTTGACCAGCGTCCCGATGGCCGCGCAGCCATCAAGCTTCGCTTCATGGTCGATGCGGAAGGCAAGGCGCAGCGCATCGTGCCGGAAACTGCGCATTTCGACACCATCGTGCGGCAGGATGCCATGGATTGGTTACAGACCTGCCGTTTCGGCATCTCACCGAAAACCAGCGGCGAACACACAGATACTTCGTTCGGCTGGGTGGTGTTGAGATAAACAGGGTCTCAGGCAACCGTCGCATTGGCACTACCAATCAGCTTGCACCCGCACTCGGTCTCACAGCCTTCTACTGCCACAGGTTTGTCGCCTGCCATCAGCGTCTTATGAGCCGTAACGATCTGATTGACGCCGTGAAGCGGACAATCCACCTCATCGCCAAGGCGCGCAATAGCCTTGCCCTCGATATCGTGCTCGGGCGAACCGGAGATGACCTTGCCGCCGTGGCTGGTTTTGTCGCCCACGGTGATGATTTTTAATGACATAAGAGCCTTTGAAGGAGTTGGATGAGAGTTCCACGTGAGCACTACAGAACGAACGTGTCCGCTCCCCATAGCAGCAAACAGACGAGCGCGGCCATATGCAGCCAGAGTTTGACCTTGTGAGCGCGCGTTCTCGGAGCAGCTTGCATCCGAAATGAAGCGATATTGAGATAGATGGCAATCAATAGCGCTCCAAACGGAATGAGCAATATCTCGATTGCAGTCAAAAGGTCTGCGTAGCCACACGCGGCGCTTGCGCACCGACCTCCTGGAGTTTTCGTGCTCTTGTAGGCAGCCCATCCAATGGCGAGCAGGAGCGTTGTATAAGATAATACTTGCAGGGTTGCGGGCCTATTAGGTTTCGTCATGAGGCTGTTGTCGCTGTTCGCTTCATTAAGAATGCGCGTTGTCGGGGTGTTCGTTCGCCTCCGCAGCATCCACCATCAGGTGCCAGGTTATATCTGCTGCCGGCAAATCCAGTAACCAGCTTTCATTGGGTTGCGGGAAGGGCTGACCCGCTATGAGCCATGCCTGACGCCAGGGTTGGTTGACGATGCTGCTCAGCGGGTGGTCCGGTTGCACCCATGGTTGCCAAGTGCCGGTCGCAGGGCAAGCTTGCAGGCCGGCGGATGCGAGCACGGAGGCGGGCGTAACCGTGCGCGTCAGACCTTCAGCGGCGCGCGGCGCAAGGCTGTAGTGATTGTGGTGGATCGTATCCCAGCGTTCCCACACTACGTCGCTGACCAGACGTCCGCCGCCATTGGGCTGGTAGAAGCGTTCGAATGGTTCATCCGAAAGGTACAGGCCGGGCGGGATGGTGGCCAGCATGGTTTGCGTGGCGGCGTCCTGTCCCGGGGCAGTGGGCTGCCAGTACGCTGGAGCCGGGGCACGCGGCTCAATTGTCTGAATGCCGGCAAGGCGCAGGGCAAATTCTGCGGCAAGGAAATAGCGGCCACTGCGGAGGGCTGCTGCACCTGGAGGCGGTGCCGGTGGGGGCGGCGTGACGCCCATGGCATCTCTCACCAGCGATTCCCGCTTCCCATTCCATGCGGGAAGTTTCGCGGGTGGTAAAGGCAGCACTTTGTCGAGGTTCGGGAAACGGCGGTTAGGGTTAAAACTCAGTGCCCGACTTAGTTCGCTATAGCGTTTCGAACGCGCCTCATCGGTGGCTGAAACAAGCGCATCAGCTTTGCTTTCCGGCGTTCGAAATGCCACCGCTAATGCTCTTGCGCATCTTTCGCAACCGAGCGCGACGCCCTTTTGCAGCATCCGGACTGCGCGCGCCTTTTCGTCAGCGGTACCATCTCCGATCACTTTACCGTCGGGCGTTCTTGTCTTGGCATAGAGGAAATGCAGCTCATATGCAGCTGGTCCGTATCCTTGACCAAGTGCGCATTCGAGCATTTTTTTTGCGACAGGATAGTTGGCCCAGAATCCTTCAGCAGGATTATTCCATGTTGCGCTGATCTTGCTTCCTAAAAAGGTCATCGCTTGAGGACTTCCCATCTCGGCCGCTCGTTGGAAGTATGCATATGCTCTGGTGGCATCCTGTTTGACCCCTGTGGCATTCATATAATACGTGCCCATGCGATCGTAGGCCGCCGGAATTCCGAGACGCACGGCGGCCTCGACCAAAGACAAAGCGTCTTGTTCGCCGTGTTGCGAATCGCGCTTCTCCACGTACAGGCTAGCCAGATTGAGCATTGCCTTCCAATGGTGACGCTCAGCCGCCTTGCGCGTCAATTCAATGATTCTGTTGTAGTCTCGGTCATCCACATAAATTGATGGGTCTTCGAGTGCTTGGGCTTCTGCGAACCAAGCATCAGCCTGCGCATCGAAACGAGGGACCTTGTGTGCTTCGATTTGGCAGGTAAAGTCTGCCCGATGAGGGTTGAACGGTGGCAGGTTCTCGATGTGAGAATGATCATTGTCCATTTTGAATGCGAGCAAAGGAAGGCATAAAAAAGTGATCCAGAGAGAGCGTCGTAACAGTCCTGGGGATTTTGATGGAAAGTTCACGGTTATCCCAAGCGCATGGTTGAACTGCGGTTATCTGCAAGTGGAAGCAAGAAGCCCGTCATTCCTAGTTGGTCTTTTTTCTTTCGATGATTCATATCCATGAGGTTGGTCCATTCCTCATATGCCTGCTCGACGTCGTCAATGGTCCCTGTTCCTCCAGTGACCTTTCCGCCGCTATGCATGGAAAAAACGCGCTGCCGGAGTTCGGCTGCATGCCGCGGGTCGTCCGACGCGATGTTGATTTCACTATCAACGGCCATGCTGCGTTGATTAAGATTGGCGCTGCCCAGCGTGAAAAAGCTATCATCGACCAGTAGCAGTTTCGAGTGGATGTAGATTTCTCGATAGCGCCAGCGACCTTGATCGACACCGCTTGTTTGCAGCATGGCAGTGCTCACTTTCAAGCCAAACTGATCTTCCAACATTTTCAGACTGGGCTTGCTGATGGAATTCGCGTGCTGCACCACTTCAGGTGGCGGGGCCGGTCCTATATCGCGGGCGCCAGCTCGGGTAGCTACGATGCGGCGATTGGGGTTTTCAGTCGCATCCTTGATCAGCTTGCTTTGACCGGTCATGCCGTCTTGTTGGCCAAGGACGGCAAGCGTGTCGTAGGTGCGGGGTACCATTTGCGCGCGTTCGGGTACCGGGATGACAATGAACACGTGCATGAGAGGCATGGCTTCCATGCTTTTTCCGGCCTTTGCGCGCCCCCGGTTCCAGGCGGCGACCACGCTTTTGCGCTTATCGAGTAGACGGCGCGACCAGTCTTCGTATTGGAAGTACTGATTTTCCAAATACAGATAGCCACCGCCAAGGGCAGCGATATCGGTGGCCTGGAAGTAGACTTCTTTGATCGTCATGTCGCCATCCTCTTCCGGCTGGGTGCGTACAATCTGGACGGTTGAATCACCGGGCTTTGCGGGGCGGTCCAAGCGGGCGGGCGGGGCGCTGCAGCCATCTTGCCGGCTGGTGCACGCGCGTTCCGCCGCGCGCGTGCGGTCGTCGATGGCGCGATCCCAGGCAGTGACGAAATTTTTGTAAACGCAATGCAACGCCGCGCCCTCAACTCGACAGGCGTAATCTTGATAGGGTTTCAGTGTGAGAAAGCCCGCGTCAGGATTGGCTCCGGTTGCTCCATTGGGGGTGTCTAGTTGAACTGCTTCTTGGGCTTCGTTTTTGCCACCACGCTCACGCCGATAGTCTTCTAAGTGGTGGGATGTGGTGCACCAGTAATCCGTAACGGAATTCAGCCCCATAACGTAGCCGACCGCTTTCTCACCCTCTTGATAAGCATAGTCGATCAGAATCGGCTTCTGATGATGAGTGCCTGCGCGCACTAGCCCCAGTGATTCCACCTCTCCATTCAGGAGGCTGCCAGGCTGCCTGGGTTCGGTGGCAAGTGTGCCTTTGATGGCCTTTGCCGTTCCCGCACGAAGACGGACTTGAATTAGGCCGAGCAATCCACGTGTCGCTGCTTTGTACCAGTTGTAGCAGTATTCTGTTCGCGCATCAGAATTAATCTGGTCCGCCTTCAGCCTTTGAAAGATACCAGGATCCTTCTGCGCAGCTTGGCGCCGGGCGAGGCTATTTACAGCGCTGATAGTCTCGGGCGGAACATATTCGCTGGACCAAGGATCATCGTCGTGAGTATAACCCGGCATATTTTTTGCAAATCCCCCAACATAGCTATCGTGCCAAATCAACAGGCGTACTTTGACACCACGCTTGGCCGCAGCAATCAGCAGATCACCGTAGGTAGGCCCGCGCGGCCATGATTTCCCCGTGCGCACCAGTTCCATGCCGGGGTCGAAGCCCCAGCACACCAGGTCGATGCTCTCCTGGGCAGCGGAAATTTGCGCGGCGATGTCGGCGAAGCCTTCCTGTCCGCAGATGAACAATTTAAGTTGATTGTTATGCGTGATCGGATGGCTGGCAGCGCCTTTTTTGTTGCGGTTTTCGGCGAACCATTGCACTGAACCATGCGCGGTGCGGTTAGTTTCGCAAATATGCGAGGTTTCTGTTCGTTTGATAGGATCGGTCATGAATTGCTGGATTGCTTTATCTGAAGGTAGCGCCGGCTTAAGCGTAGGCGCGGCTTTGCGCTTCGCCGTCGAGGGCGCGCGCGCCGCGATTGGATAGCGTTTGTTCCGCATGAGCGGCGTCGCCGGCCTGCGCCAGTTGCTCGCTGACGGCCACCATGAATTCTTCGCCTGTCGGCAGCTTGACTTTGTATTGCGGCGTTCCCGGCTCGTGATCGATGACGATGCGGCCGAATTCGTCGCTGAGTCCGTCCTCGACTTTAGCGTCCCCCTTGTACAACTCATACGGGACGTTGGCAAAGGGCCGTCCGCCAGCGCGCGATTGAATGGTGTAGTGCAGTTGCGCCGACGTGGGTTTGAGATCTTTGTCAACCAGGCTTGGCGGTGTCGCGTTTTGCGGCCCCACGAGGCTATGTTTGGCCGCGTGCGCGACAAAGCTTCCGTTGGTGCCGTGTTCTATGCCACTGGCGTTATAGACGCTGTAGCTGCCGCCGCCGACGATCTGCAGTTCTTCCTTGGCGCTGATGGTGATGCGGTTGGCCGTCATACTGATATCGAGCTTGGCCAGCATATGGATGTTGTGTTTCAGTGCCTGGATGTCGATATCGCCGCTGTAAGCCAGCAGCTTCATCCCGAGGTTCTCGACGAACAGGCGGAAGGTCTGTTTGACGCTTGCGAACAGGCTGCCTCCGCTGGCGAGCGACAAATTTCTGCCGGTCGTCAGGGCCGTATCCTGGTCGCTGGCGATGTGCGTGGACTGGGCGGTGGTCGTTGCGATGCCGGCAGGGCTGGCCAGCACTAGCATAGGTTTGCTCAATTCCGGGAAAGGACCATCGCCACCTTGGATGGCGTCGTTCTGCTGCTGGATGCCCGCCGCCACGCTGGCTTGCTGCTGTGTTTCCTGGGCGCCTGCCTGTTGCGCCAGGTCTGCCAGCGCGGCATGGTTTTCGCGCGCGACTCCCAGGCGTCGGGCGGATTCGCCCATGTCTTTTACGGTGCCGCGCGCGCGCTCGCGCGCTTCGGTCGATAGCAACATGCCCAGGCCGGCACGGATCACGCCCCAGGCGCCGGTGGCGAGTTCAAACCCTTCGCCGCGGGCGTCCTTGCGTCCGGCATTGTCTTCAATGCGGGTGATCTTACCGAGGCTTAGCTGGCTGTGCTGGTGGTCACTCTTGAGCTGGGCCTGGATGTTTTGGTTGGTGTCGTCGAGGATCAGGTGGTTGCTGCGTCCGCCGGCCTGGTTACCGCCTCCCGGTGTCAGCTCACGGCTGCGCAAGCCTGTCAGCGCTTGTTGTTCGGGCAGCTTCCACGCGGGCATATTGTCCTGGTTGCTGACGGCTCCCATGATGATGGGGCGGTCCGGAGAGCCATCCAGCCACTGTACAACGACTTCGCTCCCGACCCTTGGTGTCGCAGGGCTGCCCAGTTGGCTGCCCGCCCAGGGATTGACGACCCTGATCCAGGCTGAGCTGCGGTCGTCGTGTTGGCCAATCCGGTCCCAATGGAATTGCACGCGGACTCGTCCAAATTCGTCGACGTGGAGGCTGTCGTTGCCATTTGGACCGACCACCGTGGCTGTTTGCGGCGCAAAGATTTTGGTGTCGATGCTGTTGAAGCTGCGTCCTGGCCGCCAGGGAATCATCTTGCGGATGCAGGTCAGGCTATTGGAATATTCGACGGCGTGTTCAGGCTGTTGCAAGTAGTTGTTGGTGGCATTGTGGCGAACCTGCAGAATCAGGAACTCGTTCTGGTTCACGGCGTTGTTGCCGAGATCCGCAATGTCGTCGAAATGGCCGGTCAACTGGAACGCGCGACCAGGCATCAAGAAGCGGTTGTTGCCGGCGCCGTCAAAGTGTTTGCCAAGCGCTTCCATCTCTTGCATGCGCAGGGTCGCCAGGCTATCGCCGTCCTGGTCTTTGAACCCGTAAGCGCCCGTGTATTCGTAGGACTCAATATCCAGCACTGCGCCTTGTTTATTCAAGGTTGGGGCAGTGCTGTGCATCTGCGGGCTTTGCAAAGGGTTCTTGAAGTCATACTGGGCCAAGCGGACGCTGCACGGCATGATCCTGCGTGCTGGTGACCATTGGCCAATGCCGTCTTCTTCGGTGGCGCCGCCGTGGCGCTGGAAGGGGACGCTGCTGCCACCATCGATGAGATCGGCAGCGGTTGAGTCGTCCGTTAGGATCAGCTTGTGCCCAGTGCTGCTGTGCTCGTACCAGTAGAGCAGGCCGGCAGCCTCCCAGCGACGGCTGAGGTAATTGTGGTCGCTTTCGGCGAACTGGCAGGCGTCTGTCATTTGCGGGTCCATGCCGCCGACGCGCCAGTCCCAGTCGGGGAGGACGCCGTATTCGCCCAGTATGGTTTCTGTCTGGCCACGCAAGTTTTGGTTGTGGAAAAGGCAATTATTTCTGCGAAGGCTCAGGTATTTAAGCCAGGGACCAAGTTGGGCCTCGTAAAATGCGATGGCGCCGTCGGTCCGCTTCAGGCGGAATGCAAAGCAGTAGCCTGAGAAATAGCGCAGAGTGCCATCGCCCCGTACCAGTTCGATGCACAGCAGCTTTCCCTGAAGTTGTTTGAGTTCCAGGGTGGCGCTGCTGGAGAGGAGCTCGACAGTGAATTCGAAGTCGCGCGACAGGCCCTCAAACGCGTCGAGGCGGTTTACCAGTAATTGCGCGGCAGGGCCGTCCTTGTGCGGGAACGCCAGGCGCAAAATACGGTTGTGTTGCGGGGTATTAATGAGATCCCGGAAACTCTGGATGAACTTACTCATGCATTTTCGCCCAATCGCCGCAGATTGGTGTTGCAAATTGACAATAGTTGAAAACTTTACCACATTTTCAAAATTCGTAGCATGGAAGGCTGGCAATCGTGCGGACTTGAGTGTTTGTCGGTAAAAGACTGTGTCGCCATGTAAAATAACGGATTGTTCATTCGATTCGTAAGGCAAGAGCATGTCTATCCAATGGTTCCCCGGGCATATGAACGCCGCCAAGAAAAAGGCGGCGGAACAGATGGCCGACGTCGATGTCGTCATCGAAGTGGTTGACGCGCGCCTGCCTGCGGCAAGCTGCAATCCCCTGGTGGAGGAACTGCGCAAGTTCCGCTCGCGCCCTTGCCTGAAGATCCTGAACAAGATCGACCTGGCCGATCCGGATGCCACCGCGGCCTGGATCCGCCATTTCGAGCAGGACAAGACCGTTACCGCCTATGCGATGACGACCAAGAAGCCGTCCGACGTGGCCAAGGTGATCGCCAAGGCGCGCAAGCTGGCGCCGCACCGCAACGAGCCGACCAAGCCGCTGCGCATGATGATCATGGGCATTCCCAACGTCGGGAAGTCGACCCTGATGAATGCACTGCTCAAGCGGCGCGTGGCAAAAGTGGGCGACGAGCCGGCAGTGACCAAGCAGCAGCAGAAGATTTACCTGGATATGGAAACGGTACTGATCGATACCCCGGGGCTGCTGTGGCCGAAGATTGAAATGCCGTCCGACGGTATGGCGCTGGCGGCTTCGCACGCGATCGGCGCCAACGCGCTGATCGAGGAAGAGGTGGCGGTCTGGCTGGCGGAAGAACTGCTGAAGCGCTATCCGGAATTGCTGAAGGCGCGCTACAAGGCGGACGTGTCGGCCATGGACGGCGTGGCGCTGATCGAGCGCGTGGCGCAACTGCGCAGCTACCGCTTGCGCGGCGGCGACTGGGACTTCGAGAAAGCTTCGCACATGCTGCTGCAGGATTACCGCAGCGGTGCGCTCGGCCGCATTTCGCTGGAAACCCCTGCCACCCGTGCCGAAGCGCTGGCCATCCATGCGGAAGCGGAACGCGTCAAGGCCGAAGAGGCGGAGCGCAAGGCCGCCGAGAAGGAAGCCGAGCGCATGAAGGGCAAGCGTGGCACCTGAACCTTAACCGAGTTTGAAGCTGCTGACCGCCAGCGCCCCCATGAAGCGGTCTTCGTGATATACCACCGCGGCGGCCGCCTCCTCGGCCGCACCCACCGCCACCATCAAAGGCAGCAGGTGCTCCTCGCGCGGATGCGCCAGGCGCGCGGCGGGCGCACCTTCCCATTGCAGCAGGCGCGCCGTGCGCGCGGCCGGCGCTGCCGCCATGGTCTCGCGCAGCCAGCCATCGAACAGGCGTGCAGCCTCGGCGCCGGCGGCATTGAAAGCGCGCAAGTTGTGGTAGCTCAGGCCGCTGCCGACAATCAGGATGCCTTCAGCGCGCAAGGGCCGCAGCAGGCGCCCGATTTCCAGGTGCTCGGCCGGATCCAGGCCATGGCGCAGCGAGAGCTGCACGATCGGTACATCGGCATGCGGGAAGGCGGGGTACATGGCGCTGAACGTGCCATGGTCGAAGCCGCGCTCCGCATCGAGCCTGGCGCGATCGCCCAGCAGTTCGATCACGCGCGCGGCCAGCGCCGGCGACCCGGGGGCGGGATATTCGATCTGGTAAGTATGCGGCGGGAAGCCGCCGTAATCGTAGATCATCGGCGGCCGGGCCGACGATGAAACGAGGAAGTCGCGTCCTTCCCAGTGTGCGGTGACAACGAGCAGGGCCCGGGGCTTGCCGCCGGCCTGGCGCGGCAGGTCACGCAGCGAGGCGTCCAGCTGGTCGTATGCGTTGCCGAACTGCTCGCGCATCCAGGGCCAGGGGCCGCCGCCGTGGGACAGGAAGAAGGTGGGCAGGGTAGTCATGCCCACCAATATACTCCGCTCAACGATTCGTTGCAGACAGCGTCATCAAGGCAAACAGTCGCGCCGCGCGCATCCACGCCATCGCCAGCACGATCAGCTGTGCCAGCAGGAAGCCGGCCAGCAGCAGCAAGCCATTGCTGCCCGCCAGGTTGATACGCGCCAGCGCGAACGCGCCGGCGGCCAGCAGGCCGGCCATCGTCAGCAGCAAGTAACTGCCCAGCATGGCGCCCGGGCGGCGCAGCAACAGCTTGAGCCCCCACCACCAGGCCTTGACCGCGGAGCTGCGGCGGCGATCGATCGCCAACTGGGCACGCCCGGCATCCAGCGTCAGGTTGGCCAGGGCCAGCAGCAGTACGCCTAGCGCGTTGGCGAACAGCGCCCACGCGTCGGCCTCCGATTCGAGCCTGGCCTTCTCGGCCATGTCCCGCGCAACATCGGCCACCGCGCCGCTGACCGCCAGCGCCAGGCCAAACGGCACGACAGCCCACACCAGCATGCGGAACATGCGCGGGTACTCGCTCACGCCGCCGGCGAACAGTTGGCCGAAGCTTGCAGTCTCCTGCGAGCGGCCCGCTGTGACGATCACTCCGGTCAGAAGCGGCGACAGCAGCAGGGTAAGCACCAGGGCGGCGATCCCGCCTGCCTGCAGCGCCAGCTTATTGCGCTTCAGTTCAGCCATGATGTCGGACAGCGCCAGCAGGTCCAGCGAGCTGGCCAGTTCCGGCGCATGCACCGACTGGTCGAGAATGCCGGACAGCGTGCTCCACATCGGCGCAGCGAGAAGCAGGGTGGGCAGCAGTGCGGCCACGAGCCAGGTCACCAGCAGCCGCCACTGCAGGGCGGCGCGGCTTGCGTTTTTCAGGTTGGCGGACAGTTTCATAGCGTTGCAATGAAGGAGATCAGGGTCTGGACGATGGCGGCGAAGGCGAAGCTCCAGCGGCGCGCGGCGCGGCCGTCTGGTTCGAGCGTGCGGCTGTCATCGAGCTTGTTGCCATCGAGGCGGTGCTTGCGGCCGGGATCGAGCTCGGCCGATACGGCCTTGGCTGGCTTGGTCCACTCGAAGGTTCGCCAGCGCTCTTCTCCGTCCCACAGCACGGCTTCGCTGCTGCCGTCGGCGAACTTGACGAGCAGGGTTTGCGGCACGTCGGCGCCGCGCCGGCGCACGGTCACCATGGTGTGGTAGGGGTAGGGCCCCTGATATTCCCTGGCATCCGGGTATTGCTCCTTCCATCCCTTGCGTTGCTTGTTTATCCGTTCCGCCACCTGCTCCGACGTCAGCTCGACGCGCTTGCCGTTCTCGACATGCACGCCTGGCTGCGGCAGCACTTCGGCACTGGTGAATTTGGCGATGCGGTCGTCGACCCGGCTCACGTTGTATACCTGCTGCGCAAACACCTGCTCCACCAGCTTGCGGTTGCCGCTTACGTCGCTCAATACCGCGCGGAAGTCGGCTACGCTCGGATGGCGGAATTTCCAGCGGCGGTAGTATTCCTTGAAAGCGCGTCCCATCACGTCCTTGCCCAACTGGGCTTCCAGGTCGTGCATGGCGGTCGCGGTGCGCGAATATACGGGACCCACACCCTGCAGGCGATGGAAGGCGCTGGCGCCCAGCGGATCCGCTGGCTCTTCGCGCGGGGTCATGGCGCGCTCAGCGTCCCAGACGTCAAAGCGCGGCGCAAATCCGAGCCTGCTGAGCAGGGGCGTGGTGGCATCGACCTTGCGGCCCAGGTCGGACAGCATGCGCGTGTTCCAGTACTGGTTCAGGCCTTCGTCCAGCATCGGTTCTTCGAACTCGTTGCTGGCGAGGATGCCGTAAAAATAACCGTGGCCGAACTCGTGGATCGTGACGAAATCGAGCTCGAAAGCGCTCAAGGTGCCGGGCGTGAGGTCCTTGTAAGCATCGGCAGTGAAGAAGGTCGGGTATTCCATGCCGGCCGCTTCGCGCGCATTGTAGGGAGGGATGACCACGGTGACCGTCTTGTAAGGGTAGGGGCCGAGCGTTTTCGAGAAGTAGTCCAGCGAATCCCTGGCGGCTTTCAGCACCGGCGCGGCGTTCGATGCGTATTCCGGCGGGAACAGCACGGTGATCTTTACCTGCGGGCTGCCCGCGCCGGTCCAGGTGCCGGTCAATGGCCTGGCGGTGCGGCTGTCCGCAGTCCAGGCAAAATCGTGCACGTCGCCTTGTACGAAGTGGTGGGTCAGCTTGCCGTCCTTTTCGGCCGGCGGGCCTTGCAGCTCGCCGGTGGCGCCCACGGTATAGCCTTTAGGTACGGTCAGTTTGACGTCGTAGCTGCCGAAGTCGGCATAGAACTCCGACTCGGCATGGAACTCGTGCGCATTCCAGCGTGCCTGCGTGGCGCCGCGCTCACCGGGCAATTCAAGGACGGCGATCTTGGGGAACCATTGCGCCACCAGGTGGAAGGTGCCGAAGTAGCCGGTGCGCGATACCACGCGCGGCAACTGGTCGAAAAAGCTGATGTCGAGCGTGGTGCTGGCGCCGGGCGCGACCGGCTGCGGCAGGTCCATGCGCACCACGGTGCGGTCGGTGGCGGGGCCGCCATCGGGCTGCACGAACTGCCACGCTACCTTGGCCCCGTTCTGCTGCACGCTGCGCAACGCGATGTAGCCCCATTCGCCGTCACTGGTATCGACGCCGGAGCGCAAGCCGGCGCCGCTCTTGCGCTGCTCGGTGAAGTAGGTGCTGCCGGGATTCTGGAAGGCGTTCAGGTACAGGTGCATGTACACGCTGCGTACCGGATTGCTGCTGCGGTTGCGCCAGGTCAGGCGCTGCTTGCCATCGATGGTGTGCTTGACGGGATCGAGGCTGGCCTCGATCTTGTAGTCAACCACGCGGTCCGACAGCGTGGCTTCCTGGCCGGTGCGCATGCCGCCCCACGCACCGGGGGCGCTGGGCGCGGTGACTGCGGCGGCGTTGCGCGGCGCCGTCGGTATCTCGGCTTGCGGTGCGGCGGCGCCGGCCAGCAGTGCGATGGCCGCGAGCGCGATGAAAGTACGCATGAGTCCCTCATAACAATTTGGCAACGCGTCACTATAGCCTAAGCAGCGTATAATGTGGGCGCCTTGGTGCCCGCCTCCTGTTCATGGAGGCAGTTAAACGGGAAACGCAATGTGCTGCCCCCGCAACGGTACGCAAGCGCCGTCCTCATGACGGCAGGCCGCGCCAGATAACCACTGCAGCTGCAGGAAGGTGGAACGGTCAGTCTTGCCAGCCCGGATACCGGCCAGGGAGGTGGAAGCGCACCCGCACAGGGATCGTCTTCCGTGGATTCCGGCTGCGGGGAGGCAGGCGGAAAATACTCATTCAAAAAGTCATGACCTTCATCACCTCGCGCTGCGCGCTTGCCGCAGCTGTTGCCCTGTGCTTTGCCGCAGCGGCCCAAGCCCAATCCAACACCGTTGTCGTTTCCGGTTCCCGCTTTGCCAGCGATCCATCGCTGCTGCCGATCGGCGCCACCACCATTACCGCGGCAGATATTCGCCGCGCCGGCGTATCCGACGTCAGCCAGGCGATCCGCAAGATCGGCGGCGTATACGGCCGCCAGAGCCTGACCGGCAGCCCCGACTTCGGCCTCGACCTGCGCGGCTTTGGCGCCAACAGCGACCAGAACGTGGTGATCGTGCTGGATGGCGTGCGCCTGAACGAGAACGAGCTGTCCAGTGCGACCCTGTCCACCATCCCGATCGATATGGTGGAGCGTATCGATATCATGCGCGGCGGCGCCAGCGTGCTGTATGGTGAAGGCGCGACCGGCGGCGTGATCCAGATCACCACCAGGCGCCCGCAGGCCGGTGCCCGCAGCGGCAATATGTTCACTGAGCTGGGCCAGTTCGACAGCGGCGAAGTGCGCGCCAGCGTGGTGCAGGGCTTCGACGATTTCGCCTTTGATGCTTCGGCCGGCCACCAGCGCTCCGACAACTATCGCGACAACAACGAGTTCAAGCAGTCGCGCTTCAACGGCGGCGTCAAGTTCCACACAGGCGTTGGCAGCTTCTCGCTGCGCGCCGATATCGCGCGCCAGGACCAGCGCTTCGCCGGCAGCCTGACGGAAGCGCAATTCAACGCCAACCCGCGCCAGACCCTGACCCCGAACGATTTCGGCAAGCTCGATAGCGAGCGCTACACAGCCGCCTGGGAACGCAAGATCGGCGCCTTCGACCTGGCGGCCGAGCTGTCGCACCGCAAGAAGGAAGCCAAAGCCACCTATTTCACCATGTTTGGCGTTTCCAGTTCGGCCTACGACACCGAGCAGACCCAGTTCTCGCCGCGCGTGCGCCACCTGGGCCAGTTCAACGGCGTGCTGAACGAACTGGTTGCCGGCTTTGACTTCGGCCGCTGGAACCGCGTCACCACTGCAACCTTCTCGGCCGCCGACGCCAAGCAGAAGAGCAAGGCCTTCTACGTGCGCGACGAGATGAAATTCACCGGTCGGCAACAGTTCCGCCTGTCCGCCGGTGTGCGCCGCGAACTGTTCGACAAGGACTCGGTCGATCCGATGCCATTCACCAGCGCCACGTACAGCGTCAAGCAAGCCAACAACGCCTGGGAAGTGCAGGGCAGCATGCTGGCCGCGCCAGGCCTGACCGCCTGGGCCAAGCTGGGCCAGAGCTACCGCGTTGCCAACTCCGACGAGAACGGCTTCACCCCGCAAGCCAACAAGCCGCTGGAAACCCAGAGCTCGCACGATGCTGAAATCGGCCTCGGTTACGCGCGGGGCGCCTTCAAGGCCGACGCGCGCATCTTCCGCCACAACCTGGACAACGAGATCTACTACGATCCGACCGCAGGCATGTTCGGCGCCAACACCAACCTGGCCCCGACCCAGCGCAAGGGCTTTGAACTGGACGGCAGCTACCGCTTCGCTCCGGCATGGCAGGTGCAGGGCCACTACCAGCAAGTGGAGGCCGAGTTCCGCTCCGGCCCTAACGCCGGGCGCGAGCTGGCGCTGGTACCGAAGAACATCCTGACCGTGCGCCTGGCATGGCTGCCTTCCGACGGCCAGAGCGCCGACATTGGCGTGCAGCGCGTGGGTAAGCAGCGTTATGGTGGCGACTTTGACAATAGCTGCGACGCCCGCATGCCGGCATATACCGTGGTCGATGGCCGCTACGCGCGCAGATTCGGCCAATGGGAGCTGGCGCTGACCGCGCTGAACATGTTCGACAAGGAGCACTTCAGCCAGGCGTTCAGCTGCCGCGCAGGCATTTATCCGAACAGCGGCCGCCAACTGAAAGTTTCGGCGCGCTACGACTTCTAAGCGCTTAAAGCTGGCTTAAAACCGCCCCGTTGGCGCCAATTTGGCCCACGGGGCTGATCACAGCGCGCAAAAAATGGTAATCTCGCGGCGTTTACCACTTACCCGTAAGGATGACCATGCGTTTGCTGCGACTGCTGATTGCTTCTGCCGCCCTGATGTTTACCGCCGCCGGCGCCTACGCCGCCGAGCCGAAACAAGGCGTTGACTATACGGTCCTTGACACCCCGGTGCGCACTGAAGCCCAGGGTAAAAAGGTCGAGGTGGTCGAGTTCTTCATGTACACCTGCCCGCACTGCAACGCGCTTGAGCCGCGCATCGCCGCCTGGGTCAAGCAGAACGCCGACAAGGTCCACTTCCGCCGCATTCACTTCGCCCGCGGCGAAAAGGACCCGCTGGCACGCGCATACGTGACCCTGGAAGCCATGGGCGCCACCGATGCCGCCAGCCAGAAGCTGTTCCATGCCATCCACGTTGAGCGCAAGCGCCTGATGCGTGAGGAAGACGTGACTGCCGTGGTGGTCAGCGCCGGCATCGACAAGGCCAAATATGAAAGCGTCTACAAATCCTTCAGCGTCGAGTCTAAAATGAAGCGCATGGAGAGTACCGTTGCCCAGTACAAGGTGGACAGCGCGCCGACCCTGGTGGTCGATGGCCGTTACGTGACCTCCCCGACCATGGCCGGCCGCCCGAATCAGCCGGAAGAGCAGTCCCAGGCCGCGGCGCTGGCGGTTGTCGACTACCTGGTCGCCAAGGTTGCAGCAAGCAAGAAGTAAGACATGGACGAACGTGAAGAAGGGGTGATGCGAGCATTCCGGGAATCGGCCCCTGACGAGGCCGGCCTGGTGCAGCGCACCTGGGTCAATCATCTGGCCTGGACGCTGGTTATCCTGCTGTCCGGGCTGGCGTTCTGGCTCGTCCTGGCGCTGGTGAATGCGGAAAACCAGCGCAATGCGCTGGCCAGCAAACAATGCCGCGACCAAGTCTTCAAGGAAGAGATCGACCGCCAGTGCATGCTGAGCGTGCAGTCGCGCGAGCACTGGTGGCAGCACCTGTACTACGCCATGAAACACACCAAGCCACAGAAATGAAAGTCGGGGTCAGCTCCGGCAATCGGACATTTTGCGAAGCAAAATGTCCGATTGCCGGAGCTGACCCCGACTTTTAATTAAGCGGTTACATCCAGGTTTGCGAGCTGGCGCTTGAACAGCTGTTCTTGTACGCGGATGTCGTCGCCGTTGTAGCCGTCGTAGGCGCGGGTGGTGCGCGACCAGACTTCCGGCATCACCTGTTCGATCAGGTTGCGGCCGGCGTCGGTCAGGGTAATCATCACGCAGCGGCGGTCGCCCGGGCGGTTGCCACGGGTGATCAGGCCTTGCGCTTCCAGGTCGTTGCAAACCCGGGTCAGGTTGGCCGGCTTTTCCATGCAGGCTTCGCCCAGGTTGGAAGCGGTCGAAGTCTCATTCTCCGACCCATACAGCACCGCCAGCACCATATAGCTGGCATCGACCAGGTCATACTTGCGCAGCACCGAATTCGCCAGATCCTTCATGCGCTTCTGGACGTGATAGGTCATGCGCAGCAGGCGTACCAGGTCTTCCGGGAATTCCGGGATGCGAGTATGAATGTTTTTCAGGCGCTTATTGGTTGCGTCAAAACTACTCATTCTGCAGGCACTCCTGTGCAATTTGTTCAAGCCTGAATTGTACTAGTGTTGACCTAAGGTAAATGCCTTTTTGATCTGTATCAAACGCGAAACGTAAGCTTCGGGTAAGCATAGGTTCCGTCTTTTTTGAAAGTTACATCTTGGGAAAACCTTATACATAAAGGGGAAATTTGGTACAAATGGCATGCTGCCGAAGATGTTTCAGGTTTATTGCCGATGTAACATAGTGTTGGCATCTTCCAACACTGCGCCGCCCGGACCCCGAATTCGTTAAATTATTGGAAACGGGAGGACACCATGTCAGGAACCAGTACCCTCGACCCGGACAATATGCCAGTCCAGCCCGACCGCGAAGTCGGCAAGGGCCATGGCACCGGGGCGCTCGGCCCCAGCGATTCGTCCGATTCCGGCAGCGACCTGCAAGGCGCGCGTCCGCCAGGCCCCGGCGACACCGAACTCGACAGCGATTCCGATGCCCAGGGCACCGGCGAGCGCGCCAGTGTCGGCCGCGACACCCCGGCCCCGGATGGCGGCGATATCGATGTCGACCATGTCGAATCGCTGCCCGACGCCAAACGCCAGGAACACGAGGACGTTGAACGCGGCAGCTGACAGCTGTTGCGGCAAGGATACAAGGCGCCCCGGCCCGGGTTGCGCGAGGGAGCGCACGGGCCTGCTTTCCCCCTAGGGCGTCCGCCCGCTTGATATCAAAACCGGTATTAAAGTCGGACAAGAATTAATTGGATTGCATTGCGCCTGATCCCCTACATTCGGTTTCAACAAAAACCAACCGAGGGGAGACAGCACATGCAGTACCGCTTTGACTTGAAAACCACCGTTTCCTGCATGCTGGCCACCGGCCTGTTGAGCAGCGCATCGGTCTGGGCGCAGGAAGCCGCCCAGGACAACCCGAACGTGGTCCAGGTGACCGGCGTGCGCAAAGCCGCACAGAGCGCGCAAAACATCAAGCGCAATGCCGATGACGTGGTCGATTCCATCGTCGCCGAGGAAGCCGGCAAGTTCCCGGACAAGAACGTGGCCGAGGTGCTGGGCCGCGTCTCGGGCGTGCAGATCCGCCGCGAATTCGGCGAAGCCAGCTCCGTCATCGTGCGCGGCCTGCCTGGCCTGGTGACCCTGCTGAACGGCCGCGAAGTGTACACCTCCAACAACCGCAACCTGTACCTGGCCGATATCCCGACCACCATGCTGCAGCGTATCGACGTCTACAAGTCGCAGAGCGCCGACATGGTGGAGGGCGGTACCGCCGGCGTGATCGACGTGCGCACTTCGCGCCCATTCGACTTCAAGGGCTTCACTGCCAATGTGAACACCCGCGTTGAGCACCGCGACAAATCCAAGACCGACGATCCGCAGCTTTCCGGCATGCTGTCCAACCGCTGGAAAACCGGCATCGGCGAAATCGGCGTGCTGGCCGGCCTGTCTTACCAGAAGGGCAATTACCACGACGAGGTGACCTGGAATTCGCCGCCGGACAAAACCGTCACCACCGACCCCGGTATCACCGGTCCGTATGACCTGGGCCACGTCAACTACCAGGGTGAGCGCAAACGCTGGGCCGGCAACTGGGCGGTGCAATGGCGCCCATCGCGCGACGTGGAAGTATATGCCGAAGGCTGGTCGACCCGCATCGACCACGACGCCGAACGCCAGTTCTTCCTCGGGAACCAGGGCTGGTTCGCACAGCCATGGACTGCGACTGGCGATATCGACTGGGGCGGCGGCATCCGCACCAATCCGCAATACACCCTGATTCCGGGCACCAGCCAGGTCGATACGATCAATGCCAGCAAACCGGCCGGCAACTACCACATCTTCACCCTGAGCTCGAACCAGGCGCCGCGCGACGATTCCGAAGGCCACCAGGGCGCCATCGGCGCACGCTGGAACGTCTCGCCAGACCTGCGCGTGAGCACCGAACTGGCGCGCACCACCAGCCGCTGGAAGCAGGAATTTCCTATCATGGAAATGCTGGCCGACCCGCCTGGCGTGTCCGGCAGAACCTTCGTCAACGGCGGCGCGTGGTTCGACTACCCGGGCTACAACATGATGGACCCGAACAACTACCGCATGTCGGCCTTCATCGACAACTGGTCGGCGTCCAGCGGCCAGTCGACTGACTGGCGCGCCGACGCGACTTACAACAACGGCGAGGAAAACTTCTTCCGCGAGTTTAGCGGCGGCGTGCGTCTTGCTGAACGCAAGGCGGCCTACCAGCACGAAAGCATGAATTTCCTGCCGCCGAATGCCAACCTGCCCGCGCCGGCCTCGGTGCCCGGCCTGGTGTGCCCATCGATGCGCCTGGCGAACGACTACGGCATGCGCCAGTGGCTGGTCGTGTGCGACGACTACCAGCACGCCAATATCGACGCGGTCCGCCAGCTGTACGGCCGCAATGGCAAGACCCAGCCCGACCCGTACTCGCTCTACCGCAATGGCGAAGACACCACCGCCTTCTACGGCAAAACCCGTTTCGGCTTCCAGCTTGGCGCGGTCCCGGTGGAAGGCACGGCCGGTGTGCGCGTGGTGCGTACGGAGCTGGACGTGAACGGCTTCAGCAACGTCAATGGCCAGCCGGTTGCGGTGAACCGGAAAAGCACCGATACCGACTACCTGCCCAACCTGACCGTGAAGGCGCTGCTGACCAAGGACCTGATCGGCCGCTTCAATGCCGGCAAGGCCGTGCAGCGCGCCAGCTTCGGCGATTTCAATCCGGGCGAATCGCTGGGCGCAACGCCGAACTCGCAGGGCATCTACGAAGGCAGCGGCGGCAACCCGGACCTGAAGCCAATCGTCGGCAAGAACTTCGACGCGGCGCTGGAGTGGTACTTCGCGCCGACCGGCAGCGTTACCACCACCTTGTTCGACCACAAGTTCGAGAACTACGTCATTCGCCGCGTGGCGATGGAAACCATCGACGGCAAGCCATACCGCATGGACCGTCCGCGCAACGTCAACAAGGGCGAACTGAAAGGCGTGGAAATCGGCTATCGCCAGTTCTACGACTTCCTGCCCGGCTGGCTCGGTGGTTTTGGCCTGGAAGCCAACTACACCTATATGAAGGGCTATCTGCTGGACGAGGGCGTAAAGAATCCCTTTGTCGGCATGTCGAAGAACGCCTACAACATCGTGGCTCTGTACGAGCGCGGCCCGTGGTCCGGCCGCCTGGCATACAACTACCGCAGCAAGTTCGTCGATGCCTACAATTACCGCGCACTGGGCTTCGACCTGGTCGTGGAGCCGATCAAGACTGCCGACGCTTCGATCTCGTACAAGATCAACGATAACGTGGGCGTGACGCTGGACGTCGAAAACCTGCTGGACCGCAAGTACAACGACTACCACGGCATTGCGAGCAACCCGCGCGACGTGCGCCGTTATGACCGTGTGGTTGGCTTGTCCTTGCGCTGGCGTATGTAAGTTGCCGGCAAAGGCAGCGCGGGGTTCTGCTCCGAGTTCGCCAGGTAGATCGGCGTAACCTCCAGCAGCGTATCGATCGCGACGCGCAGCTTGGCGGGCATGTAGGGGGTATGGGGCCATACCAGGTGCATCTGCGAAGCTTCCATCTCCCCGCAATCGAACAGCACTTTCAACTCGCCCCGTTTCACATACGGCGCCACCAGCCAGCAGGGCAGCCAGGCCAGGCCCATGCCGCGCGCTGCCGCATCGGCAATCACCTGCAGGTCGTCGACCAGCATGCGCTGCTGCGGCAGTACGTCCTGCGTGCGGCCATCCGGCGTCTCCACGGTCCAGCCCTTCACCACGCGACCGCGCGAGTACACGATGCCGGGGTGTCCAGCCACGTCCTGCAGGTCTTTGGGCGCGCCCTGCGCCTGCAGGTAAGAGGGCGCGGCACAGATCAGCATGCGCTGCTGGCCCAGCTGGCGTGCCGCCAGGCTGCTGCTGTTGGGCAGCGGGCCGACGCGCAGGCCAAGGTCGAAGCCCTCATCCACCAGGTCCACCACACGGTCATTGAAAGAGATGTCAATGGTCAGTTGCGGATAGCGCTGGGCCAGGTCCATCATCAGCGGCGCCACGAACTGGCGCCCGAACAGTACCGGTACGCTGATGCGCAGGCGCCCGGTCGGTTCGTTGCGGCCGGTGCCGATGCAGGCCTCGCCCGCATCGAGTTCGGCCAGCGCACGCACACAGCGCTCGTAATAGGACTGGCCGGCATCGGTCAGGTTCTGGCTGCGCGTGGTACGGTGGAACAGGCGCACCCCCAGCCGCTCTTCCAGCCGCGCGATGGCCTTGGCCACGGCGGAACGGGTCTGGTGCAGCCGGGCGGCGGCGGCGGAAAAACTGCCGGCTTCCACCGCTTGCACGAAGACGTTGATGCCGTTCAGGCGCTCATTCATATTGTTTCCTTTTGGTCGACAATTTGTCGATAAAACTCCACCACTGTGGATTGCAAGGAAACTATATAGTTCTTCTCACTTAACCACAACTTGTAAGGAGATCCAAATGCATGCTTACCAAATCACCCCTGGCGCCGGTATCGATAGCCTGGAAGCTGTCAAGCTGCCTAAACGCGAGCTGCAATTCCATGAGGTGCGCGTCAAGGTGCGCGCCGTCTCGCTGAACTATCGCGACCTGCTGGTGGCGCAAGGCAGCTACCCGACCAGCGGCGCAGGCGCCGTGGTGCCAGGCTCGGATGCGGCGGGCGAGGTTGTTGAAGTCGGCCCGGGCGTAGAACGCTTCCGCGTTGGCGACCGTGTTGCAAGCACATTCTTTCCTGAGTGGGAAGAGGGCAAGGTCACGCCGGCTAAAACGGCGATGACGCTGGGCGCAGGCGGCAACGGCGTACTGTCCGAGGAACTGGTGATCCACGAGGGCGGCCTGGTAGCCGTCCCGGAGCACCTGAGCTACGAGGAAGCAGCCACCCTGACTTGCGCCGGCGTCACGGCCTGGAATGCGCTGTTCGTGGAAGGCGGCCTGAAAGCCGGCGACACCGTGCTGTTGCTCGGCACGGGCGGCGTGTCGATCTGGGCGCTGCAACTGGCCAGGGCTGCCGGCATGCGCGTAATCATCACCTCGTCCAGCGACACCAAGCTGGAGCGTGCGCGGGCACTGGGCGCGGATGTGCTGATCAACTACCGCAAGACGCCTGAGTGGCAGGAGGAAGTGCTGCGTGCCACCAATGGCGAGGGTGTGGACCTGGTGCTGGAAGTGGGCGGCCAGGACACGCTGGCGCGCTCGATCGCATCGGCCGGCATGGGCGGGAAAGTAGCGGTGATCGGCGGCGTAGGGGGCGGCTTTGAGACCAGCATCCAGTTGCTTGGCATTGTCGTCGGCGGCAAGAGCATGAACGGGATTTACGTCGGCAGCCGCAAGATGCAGGAAGACCTGTCGCGGCTGGTCGCCCAGCGCAACATCAAGCCGGTGGTGGACCGCGTGTTCGACATCCACCAGGCGCGCGAAGCCTACCAGCACCTCGCCTCCGGCAATCACTTCGGCAAGGTGGTCATCAGCGTAAAACCACGCTATTGAACCGGTTCGGGGGACCGGGTCTGGCGAAAAAAAAGCTCGCGGCAAGCGAGCTTTTTTGCGTTGGCGAAGAACGGCGATCAGGCGAAGTTCTGGGCCACGAAGTTCCAGTTCACCAGGTTCCAGAAGGTCTCGACGTACTTGGGACGGGCGTTGCGGTAGTCGACGTAGTAAGCGTGTTCCCATACGTCGCAGGTCAGCAGCGGCTTGTCGGCGCCGGTCAGCGGGGTGGCAGCGTTGGAGGTGTTGACGATCTCGACGGAGCCGTCGGCCTTCTTCACCAGCCAGGTCCAGCCGGAACCGAAGTTGCCTACGCAGGACTTGGTGAACTCGGCCTTGAAGTTGTCGAAGGAACCGAACTTGGCGTTGATGGCGTCAGCCAGGGCGCCGGCAGGTGCGCCGCCGGCGTTAGGCGCCATGCAGTTCCAGTAGAAAGTGTGGTTCCAAACCTGGGCTGCGTTGTTGAACACGCCGCCGGAAGACTTTTTCACGATCTCTTCCAGGGACAGGTTTTCGAACTCGGTGCCCTTGATCAGGTTGTTCAGGTTGGTGACATAAGCCTGGTGATGCTTACCGTAGTGGAATTCCAGGGTTTCCTTGGAGATGTGCGGCTGCAGCGCGTCCATTGCATACGGCAGTGGTGGCAGGGTATGTTCCATGAATGTTTCCTTTTGATTGAGACGAAAAGTTATTTTTGCCGAAACGGCCACTATTGTAATACGAACGCTAGGTAAGCGTTGGCTGCACGGTGGCCACGCCGATTTCGGCGCTGCCCTCGGCCAGGCGGACGCCCAGCGCATGTCCCGGCTTGATATGCGCCGGGTCGCGCAATACGGCGCCGGCGGCATCGGTGACGATGGCGTAGCCGCGTTCCAGCGTGCGCTGGGGATTCAGTAATTCCAGTTGCGCCGACAGCGCATTCAGGGCGTCGCGCCGCTGCGAAAGGTGCGCGCGCATGCTGGCACCGGCGCGGTGCTGCAAGGATTCCATTGCCGCGCGCGTCTTGCTGGTATCGGGCTGGCGCGCGGCCAGCCGGCCGGCCAGGCGGTCGATGCTGAAGCGGGCCTGCTGCAATGGGTTGCGCGTGGCGTGCAGCATGGCGGTGGACAGGCTGTGCAGCTGCAGGCGTTGCTGTGCGATGCGGGCCGTCGGGCTGAGCAGGCGGCGCTGCAGGTTGTCCAGGGTTTGCGTGGCGTCGCTGAGGGCACGGCGCATGGCGCGGCGCAGGTCGGCGGCGTCGGCGCGCAAGGAACCGAGCCAGTCGGCGCGCGGCGTCGCGGCCAGCTCGGCGGCCGCGGTCGGCGTGGCGGCGCGCACGTCGGCGGCAAAATCGCAGATGGTGAAGTCGGTTTCGTGGCCGACGCCGGACACTACCGGCATAGTGCAATTGGCCACGGCGTAAGCGACTACTTCTTCATTGAAGCACCACAGGTCTTCCATGCTGCCGCCGCCCCGCACTACCAGCAGCACATCGCATTCGGCGCGGCGCGAAGCCGTGGCAATGGCCGCTGCAATCTGGGCGCCGGCCTGCTGGCCCTGCACCAGGGTAGGGTAGAGCACCACGTTGACGTGCGGTGCCCGGCGCCGCAGTGCGATCAGCACATCGCGCAGGGCCGCCGCCTGCGGGCTGGTGACGATGCCGATGGTGCGCGGGAACAATGGCAGGGCGCGCTTGCGTTCGCTATCGAACAGCCCGGCTGCTGCCAGGCGTTCCTTCAGGCGCTGGAATGCTTCGAACAGCGAGCCTACCCCGGCCCTGCGGATTGCCTCCACATTGATCTGGTAATCGCCGCGCGGCCCATACAGGGTAACCAGGGCGCGCACTTCGACCTTGTCGCCTTCGCGCGGCACGAAGCCGGCGTACTGGGCGCGGCCGCGGAACATGACGGCGCGCACCTGGGCGGCATCATCCTTGAGGGTGAAATACCAATGGCCCGAGCTGGCGCGCGTGAAATTCGAGATTTCCCCGGATATCCACTGCAAGGGGAAGGAGCGCTCCAGCAGGCGTGCAACAGCCTGGTTGAGGGCACTGACTGACATTACCTGGTTGGGTTCGGGGCTGTTGATCATTTGACCTGTCCACACTTTTTGAAAGCGGTCATGCTTATGTCATATATCACTTCATATCGCAAGTATTTTTTGTAAACACATGATTATTAAGGAAAAACGCGAATGCCACATAAGCGGGCAATGGTCGAATTTCCTTATAGATCAAGGACTTTGCGATAGCGGCTGGCTGTTACGCACAAAGATATCCACAGAATATGTGAGGAACTCTTCGGGCTGGAAATTTGCGTGATGAAAATGTTTGCAGGGTAACTTTCATTATAGAAATCAAGGACTTGGCACTCCAGTCTGGCCCTTGCTAACAATTTTATCCACAGAAGCTGTGGGGAAAAGTGTTGCCTAAAATTTGGGCGGTGGGCGATTATTGTTGCGGATCAAAGACTTGCATCACCTCCTGCGGCCTTGCTCACACTTTTGTCCACAGAATTTGTGTAGAAGGGCCAAAAATGGCAACCATGGGGTCTGACCCCAAGGTTGCCATGCAGGTGAGAATTTTTTACGCACGGCAAGAAAGTCCTTTTGGATCAAGCACTTTACACGGCTTGCCTGGCCTTGCTCACAATCTTATCAACAGAATATGTGCAGAAGTGCACAGCTGGGAAAAGCAGGAAAAATGCCAGTGCGCATTTTTTGTGCTTGAGAATAATTCGCTTTGCGATCAATGGCTTAGCATATAAAAGCCGCCATTCCCCACAATTTTGTCCATAGAATATGTGCAGAACTGATCCTTCCATCGCTGATGAAAATTTTTGCATTAGAAAAAATCATAATCAAATCATGGGCTTAGTGCGAAATAGTTGGATTGCCAACAATCTTGTCCACAGAAAATGTGAAGAATGCGCACACTTGCCTGTTAGCTCTCGACACGCTACATTGCGCGTTTAGGTTTTCTTTCTTAGGAGTATGTCTTGCTCGCAATTTTCCAGGCCGCCGGCTGGCCTATCTGGCCTCTGCTGATCGCTTCCATCGTTGCCCTTGCGCTGATCGTTGAGCGCCTGATGTACCTCCGCCGCTCGCGCATCATTCCGAAGACACTGCTGGACGAGGTAGTGCGCGTCTATCGCAGCGGAAACGTCAACAATGACATCATCAACAAACTGGAACAGTCGTCCCAGCTCGGTGTTGTTCTTTCTGCAGCGTTGCGTAATGTTAACGCTCCACGCGATGTGATGAAGGAGTCGATCGAAGAGGCGGGCGGCGCGGTGGCGCACCAGCTGGAACGCTTCCTGACCACCCTCGGCACCATCGCGACCCTGGCTCCGCTGATGGGCCTGTTCGGTACCGTGGTCGGCATGATCGAGATCTTCGGTTCGCAAAACTCGACCGGCACCAACCCTGCGCAACTGGCGCATGGCATCTCGGTCGCCCTGTATAACACCGGTTTCGGCCTGGCAATCGCGATGCCGACCCTGGTGTTCTATCGCCACTTCCGCGCCCTGGTCGACTCCTTCGTCATCGACATGGAGCAGCAGGCGGTCAAGTTCGTGGACGTGGTCCACAACTCCCGCAAGTAAGTGAGGGATCAGTTTATGGCGATGAATTTCCGCCGCGGCCAGAAGCGCGAAGATCCGGAGATCAACCTGATCCCGTTTATCGACGTGCTGCTGGTGATCCTGATCTTCCTGATGATCACCACCACCTACAGCAAGTTTACCGAGCTGAAAATCACCTTGCCGACTGCCGATGCGGAAAAGGCGCTGGAGCAGCCGAATGACCTGAACGTGACGGTGGACGCCAAGGGTAACTACACCATCAACGGCACGCCGGTGGCGTTCCACGACGTAGCCGGCCTGGCCGAGCAGATGAAGGCTGCCGCCAAAGGCAGCAATCCGATCGTCAAGATCAATGCCGACCAGTTCGCGATGCACCAGATGGTGATCAACGTGATGGAGTCGGCACGCCTGGCAGGCTTCGAGCGCGTGACCTTCGAAGCGCAGACTGCCCAGGCCAGGTAATGGCCTCTTCCCTCGAGGCGACTTTCTCGCGCGAGTGGCTGCGGCGGGGCGCGCTGGCATGCGCGCTCTGGCCTTTGTCCCTGCTGTTCCGCGGGCTGGCAGCTGTGCGCCGCGGCTTGTATGCGGCCGGAGTCTCGAAGGCCGAGCGCTTGCCGGTGCCGGTCGTCGTCGTGGGGAATATATTCATTGGCGGCACGGGCAAGACGCCGCTGACCATCTGGCTCGTTGATGCACTGCGCGCCGCCGGCTTCCGGCCGGGCGTCGTTTCGCGCGGGTTTGGCAGCAAGGATGCCGCGCCGCGCGAAGTCGGTGCGGGCTCGACGCCGGCCGAGGTGGGCGATGAACCGGTCCTGATTGCCGCCCGCACCGGCTGCCCGGTGTTCGTTGGCCGTGCGCGTGCGGCTGCGGGCAGGGCGCTTCTGGCGGCCCATCCGGAAGTGGACGTGATCGTCACCGACGATGGCTTGCAGCATTACGCCCTGGCCCGCGACGTCGAAATCGTGCTGTTTGACGGGCGCGGCGTCGGCAATGGCTGGACGCTGCCGGCCGGTCCGCTGCGCGAGCCGCCGTCCCGCCAGCGCGATTTCACCGTGGTCAATGTTCCCGATCTGACGGCCGCGCTGTCGGCTGCAGTCGCACCAGCGGGCGCAAGCCGTCAGCGCGCCGCAACTGGCGCTGTGGATGGGGCTGCGCCCTGGCAAATGCGCCTCGCCGGCGATGTCGCAGAGCGCCTTGGCGACCGCAGCGAGCGCATCACGCTGGCCGCGCTGGCGCTGCGCGCCGCGCCAACGGCGCCGGCGGGGCAGGGCGCCGGTGCGCGCGTGGTGGCTGCCGCCGGCATTGGCAATCCTGCCCGCTTCTTCGGCATGCTGCGTGCGGCGGGAATCGCGCCGACCGAGCTGCCGCTGCCCGACCATCACGACTTTAAGGACCGTCCTTTCGCCCGCATCGAGGCCGACTTTATTCTGGTGACGGAGAAGGATGCAGTAAAATGCTGGCAAATTGAAGAATTACGCAACGATCCAAGAATCTGGGTCGTTCCAGTCAGCGCCCGCATCGACGCGGCGCTGGCCGATCAAATTGTGGAGAAACTACGTGGACGCACGCCTGCTTGATATCCTGGTCTGCCCTGTGTGCAAGGGCCCTCTGGAGTACGACAAAAAAGCCCAGGAAATGATTTGCAAAGGCGACCGCCTGGCATACCCGATCCGCGACGGCATCCCGATCATGTGGGCCGACGAAGCGCGCTCCCTGCCAGATACCACGGAGTAAGCGGTGTCCTTCGTCGTCATCATCCCGGCCCGCCTGGCCTCGACCCGCCTGCCAAACAAGCCCCTGGCCGACCTGGGCGGCAAGCCGATGGTGGTACGCGTGGCCGAACGCGCCAAGGAAGCCGGCGCCGCGCGCATCGTTGTCGCCACCGACCATGCCTCTATTAAAGAAGCCTGCGAACAGCATGGCATCGAAGCCTTCATGACCCGTGCCGACCACCCGTCCGGCACCGACCGCATCGCCGAAGTGGCGCGCGCCATGAACCTGGCGCCCGATGCCGTCGTGGTCAATCTGCAGGGCGACGAGCCCCTGATCGACCCGCAACTGCTGCAAGCTGCCGCCGCCCGCATCGGCGCCGACGTGCCGATGTCCACCTGCGCCCACCCGCTGCACGATGCAGCCGACGCCTTCAACCCGAATGTGGTGAAGGTGGTGCTGGACAAGCGGGGCCGTGCACTGTATTTCAGCCGTGCCACCGTTCCATGGCACCGCGATGCCTTCGCCAGGGACAGATCTGCCCTGCCGGACGGCTACGTTCCGTTGCGCCATATCGGCCTGTACGCCTTTCGGAACGACTTCCTGCAAGCCTACCCGGGTCTGGAAGTGTCGCCGCTGGAGGGGATTGAAGCCCTGGAGCAGCTGCGCGTGCTGTGGCATGGATACCCGATTGCCGTGCACGTGACCGACTCCGCCCCGGAGGCGGGGGTGGATACGCCGGAAGACCTGGCGCGTGTACAAGCTCTCTACAAAAGTGGCGGTTAAACCAACTTTTGTGGTAAGTTTCTAGCAAGGTGGCTAAGGCATCATCAAAAATTATTATTAAATCGTTTAGGATCATTCATGCGTCTCATTCTGTTAGGAGCACCAGGAGCCGGTAAGGGCACCCAGGCCAACTTCATCAAGGAAAAGTACAACATCCCGCAGATTTCCACCGGCGACATGCTGCGTGCCGCAATCAAGGAAGGTACTGAACTGGGCCTGGCCGCTAAAAAAGTGATGGACGCGGGCCAGCTGGTTTCGGACGACATCATCATCGGCCTGGTGAAAGACCGCCTGAAGGCGGCCGATTGCGCCAACGGCTACCTGTTTGACGGCTTCCCGCGTACCACCGCGCAAGCCGACGCGATGAAGGACGCAGGCGTCAAAATCGACTACGTCCTGGAAATCGCCGTGCCGGACGACCAGATCGTCGAACGCATGAGCGGCCGCCGCAGCCACCCGGCTTCCGGCCGTGTATACCACGTCAAGTTCAACCCTCCCAAAGTCGAAGGCAAGGACGATGTCACCGGCGAAGACCTGGTGCAGCGCGACGACGACAAGGAAGAAACCGTCAAGAAACGCCTGGACGTCTACCACAACCAGACCGAAATCCTGCTCAGCTACTATGGCGAGTGGGCCAAATCGGGCCAGCCTGGTGCGCCTAAATACCGCAAGATCGAAGGCGTTGGTCCAGTCGAAGAAATTCGCGACCGTGCATTTGCGGCGCTGAACAGCTAATTTTCATGCCAAACCGGCAACCCGGTGCCTGACCCGCAGGGTCAGGCACCGATACGCGGCAGCCGCGTCTTAGGTGTCGGACCTTGCGGGTCTGGCACGGCTTTACCGGTTTAAGGACGGCCCCCTGGCCGTGAAGTGTCAAAGTTTTGCAGTACGTAGTTCGGTCGTACCGAGTTCGTTTTGTAGCTTTTGATTCTAATAACGTAAGGGGGCAATCTATGGCAGCAAGTTTGTGGTTCGCGATTGCGTGCGGCGTGCTCGCAGTGGTGTACGGGTTGTGGGCGCGCAGCTGGATTCTTGGACAAAGCGCGGGCAATGCCCGCATGCAGGAAATCGCGACAGCCATCCAGCAGGGTGCTGCGGCCTACCTGGCCCGCCAGTACCGCACCATCGGTATCGTTGGTGTTGTCCTGCTGGTAGCCATCGGGGCGGCGATCGACATGAAGACCGCCATCGGCTTCCTTCTTGGCGCCGTACTTTCCGGCGCTTGCGGCTTTATCGGCATGAACGTGTCGGTACGGGCCAATGTGCGCACCGCGCAGGCTGCGTCGGTGGGCATGAACGAGGCGCTCAATGTCGCCTTCAAGGGCGGTGCCATCACCGGCATGCTGGTGGTCGGCCTTGGCCTGCTCGGCGTGGCCGGTTTCTACTGGGCCCTCACCGTGATGGGCGCACCCTCCGCGCCTGACCCGGCGCACAATGTGCACGAAGTGCTGAAGCCGATGATCGGCCTGGCCTTCGGCGCTTCCCTGATTTCTATCTTCGCCCGCCTCGGTGGCGGCATCTTCACCAAGGGCGCCGACGTGGGCGCCGATCTGGTGGGCAAGGTGGAAGCGGGCATTCCGGAAGATGATCCGCGCAACCCTGCGGTGATTGCCGATAACGTGGGCGACAACGTGGGCGACTGCGCCGGCATGGCAGCCGACCTGTTCGAGACCTATGTGGTGACCCTGATCGCGACCATGCTGCTTGGCGCGCTGATGATCACCAGCGCGCCGGCGCAGGCGGCCATCTATCCGATGCTGCTGGGCGCCGTGTCCATCATCGGCTCCATCATCGGCTGTTCGATGGTCAAGGCGAAGCCGGGCAAAAAAATCATGTCGGCGCTGTACACCGGCTTGTGGTGGGCCGCCGGCCTGTCGCTGATCGGCTTTGTGATCGTGACCTGGATGGTCTGGCCCGACGACGACATGCGCTACAAGATGCTGGGCGCAACCGTGGTCGGCATCGTGCTGACCGGGCTCATGGTCTATATTACCGAGTTCTATACCGGCACCGAGTTCACGCCGGTGCGCCATATCGCGGAAGCATCCACCACCGGTCACGGCACCAATATCATTGCGGGCCTGGGCGTGTCGATGAAGTCCACCGCGTGGCCGGTACTGGCGGTCTGCGTGGCGATCCTGGTTTCGTTCAAGCTGGCCGGCCTGTACGGCATCGCGATTGCGGCTACTTCCATGCTGTCGATGGCAGGAATCGTGGTTGCGCTGGACGCTTACGGGCCGATTACCGACAACGCCGGCGGTATCGCCGAAATGTCGGGCATGCCGGAATCCGTGCGCGCCATTACCGACCCGCTGGATGCGGTGGGCAATACCACCAAGGCCGTGACCAAGGGTTACGCGATCGGTTCGGCCGGGCTGGCGGCGCTGGTCCTGTTTGCCGACTACACGCACGCGCTGGAGTCGCGCAGCATGTCGATGACGTTCGACCTGTCCGATCCGATGGTGATCGTTGGCCTGTTCATCGGCGGCCTGATCCCTTACCTGTTCGGCGCCATGGCAATGGAGGCGGTGGGCCGCGCTGCGGGTGCAGTGGTGGTGGAAGTCCGCCGCCAGTTCCGCGACATCAAGGGCATCATGGACGGCACCGGCAAGCCGCAGTACGACAAGGCTGTCGACATGCTGACCGCTTCCGCCATCAAGGAAATGATTGCGCCTTCGCTGTTGCCGGTGCTGGTGCCGATCCTGGTCGGCATGCTGCTCGGCCCGCGCGCGCTGGGCGGCCTGCTGATGGGCACCATCATCACCGGCCTGTTCGTGGCGATTTCGATGACCACCGGCGGTGGCGCCTGGGATAACGCGAAAAAGTATATCGAGGACGGCAACCATGGCGGCAAGGGCTCCGACGCGCACAAGGCGGCGGTGACCGGCGATACCGTGGGCGATCCGTACAAGGATACCGCCGGCCCGGCCGTCAATCCGCTGATCAAGATCATCAACATCGTGGCGCTGCTGCTGGTGCCTTTGCTGCCTGCCACCGGCATCCTGTCGGTGACCATGGCGCCGATGCAGGCGCAGCAACAGGTGGTAGCCCCGGCTTCGGCCGCGGCGCCGCAGGTCGCGGCCCCTGCGGTTGCGCCGCAAGCTGCGCCAGCGGCTGCTCCGACCACGGCCGAGATGCCGGCGCAAGCCGCAAGAAAGGTCCCGGCGGCGCAGTAGGCCGCGCCGCGCTCATCCCCCGCGGCGTATGATGGCTGTACGCTGCGGAGGGCATCATGAACTATCCACTCCTGCTGGCGCTGGCCGCCGGGCTTGCCGGCCCGGCCGCTGGCGCCCCATCCCTTGAAGAGTACCGGCGTTTGCCGGAATGCCGGCTCAGCGCCGATGGCCAGCGCCTGCTGCGAGAACCTTGCCGCACGGCGCCAGTGCGCAAGAATATGCCGCGCCGCCCGGTGCCGCTGACCGTCACGCCGACCCCGCGTATCGCGCCGGCGCCCGATCCATCCCTGACCTGGGCGCCCATACTCACCAGGCGCGATCCGCATGCGGCGCCGACGGCAATCGCCCAATTGCCGCGCGCGGGACAAGCGGCGCTGGCGCCGGGGGCCGTGCTGCCGCCCGCGCCGCCGCTTCCCGGCCCCAGTGCGCCCATCCCGGTCCAGTGCGATGCCGGCGGCTGCCGCGATACCAGCGGCACCTACTACCACGGGCCGCCAGGCCAGCTTGTCAGCCCAGGCGGGAAAGTGTGTTCGCAGAGTGGCGGATGGATGACTTGCTACTGATTTCGGCTACAATACGCCTCGATTGACGTTTACGTAACGTAAAGTGAATAGGGGAGACAAAGCATGCAAATCAAGGACCAAGTATTCATCATCACCGGCGGCGCGTCGGGCCTGGGCGCCGCTACCGCGCGCATGATCGTCGAGAACGGCGGCAAGGTCGTGCTGGCGGACGTGCAGGCGCAAGCCGGCGAAAAGCTGGCGGCCGAACTGGGCGCGGCCAAATTCGTCAAGTGCGACGTGACCTCTGAAGCGGACGGTCTGGCCGTGGTGGCCGCGGCCACCGCCATGGGCACCCTGCGTGGCCTGGTCAACTGCGCCGGCGTGGCGCCAGCCATCAAGACCGTGGGCAAGGATGGCCCGCATCCGCTGGAGTCCTTCGCGCGCACCATCAACATCAACCTGGTCGGCACTTTCAATATGTGCCGCCTGGCGGCCGACGCCATGGGCAAGACCGAAGCCGCCGAATGGGGCGAGCGCGGGGTGATCATCAATACCGCATCGGTGGCGGCATTTGACGGGCAGATCGGCCAGGCGGCTTACGGCGCGTCCAAGGCCGGCGTGGCCGGCATGACCTTGCCGATGGCACGCGACCTGTCGCGCTCCGGCATTCGCGTAATGACCATTGCGCCGGGCATCTTCGAGACCCCGATGTTGCTGGGCATGCCGCAGGAAGTGCAGGATGCGCTGGGCAAGATGGTGCCGTTCCCGCCGCGCCTTGGCAAACCGTTCGAGTATGCCTCGCTGGCCAAGTCCATTATCGAAAATGCCATGCTAAATGGCGAAACCATCCGCCTCGATGGGGCGATCCGCATGCAGCCAAAATAAACCGATACCGCTGTCTTAGTGTCAGACCCTGTGGGTCTGACACTGGGGCACCGGTTTTGGTGTAGCATGGCCAGATGAAAGCCATCGCCCTTGCCCTCGCGGCGCTCTGCTGCACAAGCATCCCGCTCCACGCCCAAGACAACCGCGCTCCTGAAATCGCCACCGGCTGGCAGGACAAGCCCGGATGGTCCGCGCAAAAATTCATGGTTGCCGCAGCCAACCCGCTGGCCACCGAAGCCGGCTACCAGATGCTGAAACAAGGCGGTTCCGCCGTCGACGCGGCCATTGCCACCCAGCTGGTACTGACCCTTGTCGAACCGCAGTCCTCCGGCATCGGCGGCGGCGCCTTCATGATGCATTGGGACGGCAAGAAAGTCCGCTCCTTCGACGGCCGCGAAACCGCGCCCGCAAGCGCGACCGAATCGCTGTTCCAGGACGCCAGCGGCAAGCCGTTGCCGCGTGCGCAAGGCGTGGTCGGCGGCCGCTCGGTAGGTGCCCCGGGCGTGCTGCGCATGCTGGAACTGGCGCATCAGGAATACGGCAAGCTGCCCTGGTCCAAACTGTTCGCACCGGCCATCAAGCTGGCGCAGGACGGCTTTGCCGTCAGTCCGCGCCTGAACGCCTTGCTGGCCAATGAGCGCTACCTGCAGCGCGACCCGGCCGCTGCCGCCTATTTCTTCGACCAGGACAAGCAGCCCTGGCCCGTTGGCCACATCCTGAAAAACCCGGCATTGGCCAATACCCTGCGCGAAATCGCGGCCGAAGGAGCCGACGCCTTCTACCGTGGCCATATCGCGCGCGACATCGCGGCGAAAGTCCAGGGTCACCCGACCAATCCAGGCGGCCTGAGCGCAGCCGACATCTCCGGCTACAGGGCAAAGGAACGCGAGCCGCTGTGCGCCGACTACCGCTCCTATACCGTGTGCGGCATGCCGCCGCCATCGTCCGGCGGCGTGGCGATTGCACAGATCCTCGGCATCCTCGAAAACAGCAGAATCGGCGACTATGCGCCGGTCAATGGCGTCATCTCGGCCGATGCCATCCACCTGATGTCGGAAGCCGAACGCCTGGCTTATGCGGACCGCAACCGCTACGTGGCCGATACCGACTTCGTGCCGCTGCCCGGCAGGGGCGCCAGCGGCCTGCTCGATAAATCCTACCTGCGCCAGCGCGCCGCCCTGATCGGCGACAAGTCGATGGGCCGCGCCCGCGCGGGCGTGCCGGCCGAAGTCAAGGTGGCCTGGGGCGACGACACGGCGCTCGATAAGCCCTCGACCTCGCACCTGGTGGTGGTGGACGGCTTTGGCAACGGCCTTTCAATGACCACCTCGGTGGAGGACGCATTCGGTTCGCGCCAGATGGTGGGCGGATTCCTGCTGAATAACCAGCTGACCGATTTTTCCTGGGATTCGGCCGATGAAAACGGCCCGGTAGCCAACCGCGTGCAACCGGGCAAGCGCCCGCGCAGCTCGATGGCCCCGACCCTGGTGTTCGACAAGCAGACGAAGAAGCTGGTACTGGCTGCCGGCTCTCCAGGCGGCTCGACCATCATCAACTACGTCGCCAAGGTGCTGGTCGGCACACTGGACTGGAAGCTGAACGTGCAGCAGGCCATCAGCCTGCCCAACTTTGGCAGCCGCAACGGCCCGACCGAAGTCGAAGCAGGCCGGGTGCCGGCCGCGGTGGTGGAGCAGTTGAAATCGCGCGGCCACGAAGTGCGCCAGTTCGAAATGAACTCCGGACTGCAAGGCTTGCAGCGCACCCCCGGCGGCTGGTTCGGCGGCGCCGATCCGCGCCGCGAAGGCATCGTGCGCGGCGAGTGACGAGCGCGCGACAGGTGGCGGGCGGGCAGGGCGGCCAGGCATTCCCGCCCCGCAGCCAGCATGTTACCCTTGACAGATGGGCATGAAAAAGAAAACGGGCTTGATCCTGACGGGCGGTGGCGCCCGGGCGGCTTACCAGATTGGCGTTTTGCAGGCGATCTCCGAAATCCTGTGGGAAGAGGGATGGCCGCCGGCACGTAATCCCTTCCAGATCATTTGCGGCACTTCTGCCGGCGCCATCAACGCCACAGCCCTGGCCTGCCGCGCCGACAACTTCGGCGAAGGCGTGCAAAAGCTGCTGGACGTGTGGAGCAATTTCGAGGCCAACCAGGTCTACCGCGCCGACTCGCTGGGCGTACTGCGCTCCGGCGCGCGCTGGTTGTCGCTGCTGTCCTTCGGCTGGCTGCTGCGCAAATGGCGCGCCGCGCCGCCCCAGTCGCTGCTCGATAATACCCCGCTGGTCAACCTGCTGCACCGCATGCTGGACTTGCCGCGCCTGGACAACTGCCTGCAGGAAGGCTTGCTGCACGCGGTGGCCGTCACCGCCTCCTCCTATACCGGCGGCCAGCACATCACCTTCTACCAGACCGCCGCCGAAATCGCCCCCTGGGTACGCATGCAGCGGGTGGCGATGCAGGACCAGATCGGGGTCGAGCATTTGCTGGCGTCGTCGGCGATCCCCTTCATCTTCCCGGCGACGCCCTTGTACATGGGCGGCCACCTGGAATACTGCGGCGACGGCTCGATGCGCCAGCTGGCGCCGATCTCGCCGGCCATCCACCTCGGGGCGCAGAAGGTGCTGGTGGTCGGCGCCGGCCGCCTGACCGAGCCGCCGCGCCAGATGACGGAGTCGCCGCGCTACCCAAGCCTGGCGCAGATCGCCGGCCACGCCATGTCTTCCATCTTCCTGGACGGCCTGGCGGTCGACATCGAGCGGCTGAACCGGGTCAACCAGACCTTGTCCGTGCTGCCGGAAGACTTGCTGGCCAAGACCCCGCTGCGGCCGGTGGAGCTGCTGGTCATCGCGCCGTCCGAAAGGCTGGACGACCTGGCGGCGCGCCATATCGGCAGCCTGCCGGCACCGATCCGCACCATGCTGTCCGGGATCGGCGCCACCGAGGCGCGCGGCTCGGCGCTGGCCTCTTACCTGCTGTTCGAAGCCAGCTATACCCAGGAGCTGATACGCCTGGGGCAGCGCGATACCCAGGCGCGGCGCGCCGACGTGCTGGCATTTTTCGGGTCCTGAAGGCGAGCAATAGTAAAATGGCAGCTTTTGCCCATCTTTGACCCCGTGGCCGGAAAAGTACGTCGACTGATCCCGCGCCTGGCCGCCCTGGCTCTGGCTTGCACGCTCGCCCTCCCGGCGCTGGCGGCGCCGCCGCGCACCCTGCGTTTCGAACAGCTGGACGTAAACGACGGCCTGGCGCAGGAGTCCGTGCTGTCGATTGTGCAAGACCGCCAGGGTTTCATGTGGTTCGGCAGCCAGGCGGGCCTGAGCCGCTTTGACGGCTATAAGGTCACGGTTTACCGCAATATCGTCGGCGACCGCCGTAGCCTGGCCGAGAACTGGGTCGGCGTGCTGCACCTCGATCCGCGCGGGCGCATGTGGGTAGGCACCGACGGCGGGCTTGACCTGTTCGATCCCAAGACGCAGTCATTTAGCCACTTCCTGCCGCGCGAGCCGGAAAAGCGCGGCAGCGGCAACCGCCACATCAAGGCCATCATCGACGATGGCCACGACGGCCTGTGGATCGGCACGGCCGACGGCCTGCAGCATTTCGACCCGGCCACCGGCAAGTTTGCCATCTACCACCACGACCGCGCAGACCCGGGCAGCCTTGGCCATGACCAGGTCAACGCGCTGGCGCGCGACAAGCGGGGCAGGCTGTGGATTGCCACCTCGGCCGGCATCGACGTGCTGGAAGCGGGCGCGCGCAGCTTCACCCACTTTCCGCTGAAGGCGGCGGGCGCGCGCGGCGCCCAGTCCTTGCTGGTGGACCGCGACCAGGTGCTGTGGATCGGCACCCAGCACGGCATCGAACGCTGGACCCTGGAGGGCAAGTACCCGCAGCGCCGCGTGATGGGCGCAGCCGAGGGGTTGCCGCAAAGCCCCGTCAAACGCATCTACCAGGACCAGGACGGCACGCTGTGGGTCGGCAGCCAGACCGGGGGCCTGTTCCGCTGGCGCCAGTCCGACGATCACTTCGTGCAATACCGTCACCAGCAGGGCGACCCGCACAGCATCGCCGACAACTACGTGTTCTCGCTATTCCGCGATAACGTCGGCACCCTGTGGGTCGGCACCTGGTACCGCGGCGTGAGCCGGGTCGACCTGGGCAGCGGCGGCTTTGCGCGCCTGGTCAAGGATCCCGGCCAGCGCTTCACGCTGACCGACAACAAGGTGCGCGCCTTGCTCGACGCCGGCGACGGCAAGGTCTGGGTCGGCAATAACGACGGTCTGAATTATTACGACCCGGTGACCGGCAAGACGGTGCTGTACCGCACGGGCAGCGGCAGCGGCAGCGACAGCCTGGAGTTCCAGGTCACCGCGCTGATGCATGACCCGCGCGACCGCAACGTGCTGTGGGTGGGCAGCCGCAATGGCGTGCGCCGCTTCGACATCAAGGGCCGCCGCTTTGGCCCGCTGATGCTGTCGCACGGCGATCCCGAAAATGACGTGATCCGATTCCTTTACGGCGACCGCGAAGGCATGGTCTGGGCTTCCGCCCGCAATGGCCTGCACCGCATCGATCCGTCCAGCAACGGCGTGCTGACCTTCCGCCACGATCCGTCGGACATGCACAGCATGTCCGACAACGTGGTGCGGCCGGTGCTGGAAGACCGGCGCGGCAACTTGTGGGTCGGCACCTTCAATGGCCTTGACCTGCTGGACCGCAAGACTGGCCGCTTCACGCACTACCGCAACAATCCCAATGATGCGGGCAGCTTGAGCCACAACGAGGTGCATTACCTGTTCGAGGACGACGACGGCATGCTGTGGATCGGCACCGCGGCGGGCCTGAACCGCATGGAACGGCGGCCGGACGGCAGCGTGCATTTCCGCCGCTTCCTGCGCAAGGATGGCCTGGCCGACGACGCGATTGCGGGCATCCTGCCGGACCGCGGCAAGTACCTGTGGCTGTCCACCAACACCGGCATCTCGCGCCTCGACATGGGCAACGGCCAGGTGCGCAACTACTCCGGCGTGGACGGCACCATCGAAGGCGCCTATTTCGACGGCTCCGCCTTGCGCGTTTCCGACGGCACTCTTTACTTCGGCGGCTTTAACGGCATCACCGCCTTCGATCCGCATGAGGTGCGCGAGAACAGCACGGCGCCGACTGCCGTCATCACCGACTTCCAGATCTTCAACAAGCCGGTGCGGCCAGGGCAGGGGGGCGTCAACAAGGGCGTGCTGCAGCAGGCGATCGAATATACCAGTTCCCTGTCGCTGCGCGAAGGCGACTCGGTGTTCTCGCTGGAATTCGCCGCGCTGCACTACGCCGCGCCGCAACGCAACCGCTTTGCCTACCAGCTGGTAGGCTTCGACAAGGACTGGGTGGTGACCGATGCGGGCAAGCGCTTCGCCACGTACACCAACCTCGATCCGGGCACCTACCAGTTCCGCGTCAAGGCCGCCAACAAGGACGGCATCTGGAACGACAACGCCGCCACGCTGGAGATCAATATCGCGCCGCCGTACTGGAAAACCTGGTGGTTCCGGTTATGCATGCTGGCGGTGGCGATGGGGGGCGCCTGGGGTGCTTACCACATGCGCGTGCGCGTGCTGCGCAGCCAGCAACTGCAGCTGGAAAAGCAGGTCAGGTTGCGCACGGCCGAAGTGGAACTGAAGAACCAGCTGCTGCAGGAGCAAAAGCGCGAACTGGAGCAGCGCGACAAGCACCTGTCGCTGGCCAAGCAGCGGGCGGAAGACGCGACGCGCCAGAAATCCGAATTCCTGGCCAATATGAGCCATGAAATGCGCACTCCGCTGGCCGGCGTGATCGGCATGCTGGGCTTCGCACTGCGCGACAACGCGCTGGCTGAGCGCACGCGCGAACAGATCGAGCGCGGCCAGGGCAATGCGCAGTCGCTGCTTGCCATCATCAACGACTTGCTGGATTTCTCCAAGATCGAGGCCGGCAAGCTGCACATCGAGTCGATCGATTTCGCACTGGCCAGCATGGTGGAAAACGTAGTCAGCCTGTTCGCCGAACAGACCATGTCCAATATGGTCGGATTCGAAGTCGAGTTCGCGCCGGACTTGCCGGAATTCGTGGTGGGCGACCCGACGCGCCTGCGCCAGGTGCTGGTCAACCTGGTCGGCAACGCCTTCAAGTTCACGGAGCGCGGCAAGGTCACGCTGCGGGTGGAGCGCGAGAGCAGCGGGCCGCAAGGACATCGCATCCGCTTCACGGTGGAAGATACCGGCATTGGCATTCCGCCGGACGCCCTGCCGCGCCTGTTCCAGAAGTTCGAGCAGGGCGACACGACCACCACCCGCCGCTATGGCGGCACCGGCCTTGGCCTGGCGATCAGCAGCCAGCTGGTTGAACTGATGGGCGGCCTGATCGACGTGGTCAGCGCTCCGGGCGCCGGCTCCAGCTTTGCGTTTACCGTTCCGCTGCGCGATGGCGTGGCGCCGCCCCTGGCGCCGCACGTGGCGCGCGAGCCGCACACCCACCAGCTGCGCGTCCTGTGCGCCGAAGACTTCCCGACCAACCAGATCATCGTGCGCATGATGCTGGAGGACCTGGGGCACAAGGTCGACATCGCCGGCAATGGCGTGCTGGCGCTGGCTGCCTGCGCCCAGCAGCGCTACGACCTGGTGCTGATGGACGGTCGCATGCCGGAGATGGACGGCTCCACCGCCACGCGCCTGATCCGCTCCGGCGGCCCGCGCGAAGCGCCGGTGCTGGACCCGCACCTGATGATCGTGGCCCTGACCGCCAACGCCAGCGACGAGGACCGCAGCCGCTACCTGGCCGCCGGCATGGACGATTTCCTGACCAAGCCGATCGACGAAGGCGCGCTGCACATGCAGCTTGAGCGCGCCATCGAACGCCAGCTCGCGCGCGGCATCAAGCTGCCGCCGATGCGCGCGAAGGGCGCCGAACGGCCGTCGGTGGCGGACCTGGATGCCATGTTCGGCGTGTGCGACCTGCCGCCGCCGCCGCCGCTGCCGGGCCAGGCCGGGCAAGCGCTCAAGCTGCGCCTGCGCGATGCCTTCATTGCCGACTTGCCGGCGCGCCTGCGCGAGATGGACCAGGCGTTGGCTGCTGCCGATGCCGATGCGGCCGGCCGCCTGTTCCATGGCATGAAGGGCAGCGCCGCCTACCTGGACGAGGTCGAGCTGCACGCGCTGTGCGGCGAACTGGAAAGGGCTGCGGATCGCGCCATGTGGCCGGCGATCCGTGAAAAGCTGCCGCGTTTGCGGCTGCTGCTGGAACACGTCGTATCCCCAACGCGTCACTAAAACAAAAGCGGAGAGAGCATGAAAGTACTGGTAGTCGACGACGACGTAGTCTCACGCATGGTGCTGATGCACCTGATCGATGGTTGCGGCAAGTTCGAGATCGTCGAAGCGGAGGATGGCGCCGACGCGTGGCAACAGCTTGAGGACGGGCTGCGGCCGGGCATTGTCTTCTGCGACCTGCGCATGCCGCGCCTGTCCGGCATTGAGTTGCTGCAGCGCGTACGCGGGCATGGCGACCTGGCCGAAGTGCCGTTCGTGCTGGTATCGTCCGCCACCGACAAGGATACGGTGCAGCAGGCCACCCTGGCTGGCGCCACCGGCTATATCGTCAAGCCGTTCCAGTCGGAGCAGGTGCGCGCCCATCTTGGCGCCTTCCTCGACCAGGCGGCCAACGGCTACGAGCATCGCGCGGAAGAGCCGTCGGCCACGCTGGTGCGGCTGGGGATCGGCGCCGACCGTTTGCTGGTCTACCTGACCGGCTTCCAGAACCAGCTGACGGCGGCCGGCAGCGAGATCGACGCGCTGCTGGCGCACGACGAACAGGCCGAAGTCCGGGTGCGGCTGGAACGCCTGCACACTGGCTGCACCACGCTCGGCCTGCACGGCGCCGCTGCGGCCCTCAAGCCCTTGATCGGCGGCCGCCCCAGCACCGAGGCGGTGCAGGCGGCACTGACCGACGTGATCCGCGCGGTGCTGCAGCAGTCGTCCCTGGTGCGCCAGGGCTGAAAGCCCGAGCCTTGCGGTAAATATAGTTTAGGTTTAAAGTAGTCTGCACCGCAGGCTGTACTTTCAACCGAACCTTACCCAGGGCGACCATGAACAGACCCACTGCAGCAGAACCGAGCGCGCATCTCGACCAGTTCGCGCGCCAGCACCTTCCTCCGGCTGAGCAATGGCCGGACCTGGTGTTCGACCTCCCCGAGCTGCAATACCCGGCGCGCCTGAACTGCGTGGCCGAGATCCTCGACCAGGCCGTTGCGGCCGGCGGCGGCGAACGGCTTGCCCTGCGAGGCGACGGCATCAGCTGGACCTACGCCGCGCTGCAGCAGCAGGTGGACCGGATCGTCAACGTGCTGCGCGGTCCGATGCGGCTGGTGCCCGGCAACCGCGTGCTGCTGCGCGGCGCCAACCATCCGATGATGGCAGCTGCCGTCCTGGCCGTCCTCAAGGCCGGCCTGATCGCCGTGCCCACCATGCCGCTGCTGCGCGCGCGCGAACTGGGCGTCATCATGCAGAAGGCGCAGGTGCAGGCGGTGCTGTGCGCCCATGCCCTGCGCGAAGAGATCGAAGCTGCGCCAAACCGTCCCGGGCGCACCCTGTGGTTCAACGTGCCGCCTGAGGCGCAAGCAAGCCTGGCGCCGGAAAGCTCGCTAGACGCACTGATGGCCGCGCAGCCAGCCGGCGCCCCCGCGTGCGACACGGCGGCCGACGACGTCTGCCTGATCAGTTTTACCTCCGGCACGACCGGCGTCCCGAAAGGCACCATCCACTTCCACCGGGACGTGCTGGCCATTTGCGACTGCTTCCCGCGCCATATCCTCAAGCCGGAGGCCGGCGACCTGTTCATCGGCACGCCGCCGCTGGCCTTTACCTTCGGCCTGGGCGGCCTGCTGCTGTTCCCATTGCGGGTCGGCGCGGCGGCCGTCCTGCTGGAGAAACTGACGCCGGAAACGCTGCTGCAAGCCATCGAAGCATACCGCGCCACGATCTGCTTTACCGCACCGACCTTCTATCGCCAGATGGCGGCACTGGCCGGCAAGTACGACTTGTCGACGCTGAAGAAATCCGTATCGGCCGGCGAAGCCCTGCCGGTGGCAACGCGCGAGGCGTGGCAGCAAGCTACCGGCCTGCGCATGATCGACGGCATCGGCGCCACGGAAATGCTGCACATTTTCATCTCGGCTTCCGACGACGAGATTCGGCCGGGCGCCACCGGCAAGCCAGTTCCCGGCTACCGCGCCTGCGTGCTCGACAACGCGGGCCAGCCGGTGGGGCCCGGCATCGTCGGCCGCCTGGCGGTGAAGGGCCCGACCGGCTGCCGTTACCTGGACGACCCGCGCCAGCGCGATTACGTGCTGCATGGCTGGAACCTGACCGGCGACGCCTACGAAATGGATGCCGACGGCTATTTCTACTACCGTTCGCGCACCGACGACATGATCATCTCGGCCGGCTACAACATTGCCGGGCCCGAAGTGGAAGACGCCCTGCTGCGCCATCCCGCCGTGGCCGAATGCGGCGTGGTCGGCAAGCCGGACGCGGAGCGCGGGCAGGTCGTCGAGGCGCATGTGGTGCTGAAGCCCGGCTTTGAGCCAACGCCTGAAATGACGGCGCAGCTGCAGGAATTCGTGAAGCAGCAGATCGCGCCGTACAAGTACCCGCGCTCGATCCGCTTCCTCGCTTCGCTGCCGCGCACCGAGACCGGCAAGCTGCAACGCTTCAAACTCCGTAGCACCTGAGGAACCGCATGAATATCGTTTGTATTGGCGGCGGCCCGGCCGGCCTGTATTTCGCCCTGCTGATGAAGAAGCAGGACCCGTCGCACCGCATCGTCGTGGTGGAGCGCAACCGGCCTTACGACACCTTCGGCTGGGGCGTGGTGTTTTCCGACCAGACGCTGGGCAACCTGGTGGCGGCGGACGAAAAGACTGCGCGCGAAATCCTGCAGTCGTTCAACCACTGGGATGACATCGACGTCTTCTTCAAGGGGCAGAAAGTCACCTCGGGCGGCCACGGTTTCTGCGGCATCGGCCGCAAGCGCCTGCTGAACATCCTGCAGCAGCGCTGCGAGGAGCTGGGCGTGGAACTGGTGTTCGAAACAGATGTGCAGGACGACCAGGAACTGGCGGCACGCTACGATGCCGACCTGGTGATCGCGTCCGATGGCCTGAATTCACGCGTGCGCAACCGCTACCAAGCGGACTTCTCGCCGACGGTCGAGGCGCGCCAGTGCCGCTTCGTGTGGCTGGGAACGACAAAGAAGTTCGACGCCTTCACTTTCGATTTCCGGCAGACCGAGCATGGGTGGTTCCAGGCGCACATCTACCAGTACGACGGCGAAACGTCGACCTTCATCATCGAAACGCCGGAGTCCGTCTGGCGCGCAGCCGGGCTGGAGGATATGCCGCAGGACGAAGCGCTGGCCTGGTGCGAGAAGCTGTTTGCGGAACGGCTGGAAGGGCATAAGCTGATGTCCAACGCCGCGCACCGGCGCGGCTCGAACGTGTGGATCAAGTTCCCTCGCATCGTTTGCCAGAAATGGGTGCACTGGAATGGCGAGGTGCCGGTAGTGCTGATGGGCGATGCGGCGCACACGGCGCATTTCTCGATCGGTTCCGGCACCAAGCTGGCCTTGGAAGACGCAATCGAGCTCGCGCGCTGCTTCGGTGCGCACGGCGGCGCGCGCGCGGCGCTGGCCGCCTACCAGGAAGTTCGCGCCGTTGAGGTGCTGAAGATCCAGAGCGCGGCGCGCAATTCGATGGAGTGGTTCGAGAACGTGCAGCGCTACACCTCGATGGAGGCGCCGCAGTTCGCCTATTCGATGCTGACCCGCAGCCAGCGCCTGTCGCACGAAAACCTGCGCCTGCGCGACCAGGATTATGTCGCGCGATTCGAGCGCTGGCTGGCCGAACGGGCCTTTGCGCAAGCCGGGCTGGAGCAGCCCGCAGCGCCTGCACGCACGCCGGCCGCCGCCCGCCCGCTGCCGCCGATGTTCACTCCCTACAAGGTGCGCGAGCTGGTCCTGAAGAACCGCATCGTCGTTTCGCCGATGGCGCAGTACAGCGCGGTCGACGGCTGCGTGGGCGACTGGCATCTGGCCCACCTTGGCGCACGCGCCATGGGCGGCGCCGCCCTGGTGATGGCGGAGATGACCTGCGTCTCCGCCGACGCCCGCATTACCCCGTTCTGCCCCGGCATGTATGCGCCCGAGCACACGGCGGCGTGGAAGCGCATCGTCGACTTCATCCACCGCGATACGGACGCCAGGATCGGCCTGCAGCTTGGCCATGCCGGCGCCAAAGGCTCGACCCGCGCCATGTGGGACGGCATCGACCTGCCGCTCGACAAAGGCAACTGGCCCCTGCTGGCGGCGTCGCAGCAGCAGTATCTTGCCGGGGTTTCGCAGGTGGCCCGCACGGCCAGCGTGGAAGACATGCGCCGCATCGAGGCCGATTTCGTGCGTGCCGCGCTGGCAGCCGAGCAAGCCGGCTTCGACTGGCTGGAACTGCACTGCGCGCACGGCTACCTGCTGTCGTCCTTCATCTCGCCGCTGACCAATGAACGCGGCGACGAGTATGGCGGCTCGCTTGAAAACCGCTGCCGCTTCCCCTTGCGCGTGTTCGCCGCCGTGCGCGCCGCGTGGCCTGCGCATAAGCCCATGAGCGTGCGCATTTCGGCGCATGACTGGGTGGAAGGGGGCATCACGCCGGATGACGCGGTGCAGATTGCGCGCTTGTTCAAGCAGGCCGGCGCCGACATGATCGACTGCTCGTCCGGGCAGGTCAGCAAGCTGGAAAAGCCGGTATTCGGCCGCATGTTCCAGACGCCGTTTGCCGATCGCGTACGGAATGAAGCAGGGATTCCGACCATCGCGGTTGGCTCGATCTTCGAAGCCGACCATGCCAACGGCATCATTGCTGCCGGCCGCGCCGACCTGTGCGCCGTGGGGCGCCCGCACCTGGCCAACCCTTCGTGGACGCTGCTCGAAGCGGCCAGGCTGGGCTACACGCCGGTGACTTGGCCGAAGCAATACCTGGCCGGCAAGCAGCAGCTGGAGCGCAACCTGGAACGCGAACGCCAGCTGGCCGCTGCCAGCGCCGGACTGACGCCGCAGCAGGTCGCGGCCCGCCTGCTGGAGGGCTAGGCAATGCAGCTCTCCGGCCAACACGCTTTCATCACGGGCGGCAGCCGAGGCATCGGTCTCGCATGCGCGCGCACCTTGCTGGGGCAGGGCGCCAGCGTGACCATTGCCGGTCGCGATGCCGCCTCCCTCGAGCGTGCGGCGGCGGCCCTGCGGTCCGAGGCCGCCGCCGGCTTGCTGCCGCAGGTGGCGACGTTCGTCCTGGACGTGACGGATGAAGCGGCCGTACACGCGGCCATCGCAACCGCCGCGCAGCAGCTCGGTCCCATCACCATCCTGCTGAACAATGCAGGGCAAGCCGAGCCCGCACCATTTGCAAAAACCACCAGCCGCCACTGGCAGCACATGCTCGACGTGAACCTGACCGGTGCCTTCCACTGTACGCAAGCGGTCCTGCCGCAGATGCTGGAAAAAGGCTGGGGCAGGATCATCAACATCGCGTCCACCGCGGGATTGAAAGGCTACAAATACGTAAGCGCCTACGTCGCCGCCAAGCACGGCCTGGTTGGGCTGACCAAAGCGCTGGCGCTGGAACTGGCCACCAGAAATATCACGGTCAACGCCGTCTGCCCCGGCTACACCGAAACCGACATGGTGCAGGACGCGATTGCCAACATCATGCAAAGGACCGGCCGCAGTGAGGAGCAGGCACGCGCCGAGCTGGCCGCCGGCAATCCGCAACAGAAGCTGGTGCAGGCCGAGGAGGTCGCCTGCGCCGTTGCCTGGCTTTGCCAGCCATCGTCCAGCGCCATGACCGGCCAATCCATTGCCGTCGCCGGCGGTGAAGTCATGTAAGGAAACCGGAACCATGCAACTAGACCTGGAAAGCCGCCTGACCAACGACCACCACCAGTCGCTGAAGCTGTGGCTGCGCATGCTCTCCTGCACCACCAAGATCGAAACCGAGATCCGTAGCCGCTTGCGCACCGAATTTGGCATCACCCTGCCGCGTTTTGACCTGATGGCGCAGCTTGAGCGCCATCCGGAAGGCCTGCGCATGGGGGAACTGTCCAAGCGCATGATGGTCACCGGCGGCAATATCACCGGCATCACCGACCAGCTGGAACAGGAGAACCTGGTGGTGCGCGTGCCAGACCCGAAGGACGGGCGCGCCTTCAGCGTCAAGCTCACGCCGGCCGGCCGCAAGGCCTTCGCGCAGATGGCCGAAGTCCACGAAAGCTGGGTGGCCGAATTGCTGCAGGAGATCTCGCAAGAAGACAAAGGACAGCTGATCGAACTGCTGTCGCAAATGAAGGGCCACCTTTACGCCCGCGAACAAAAGGATAAACCATGAAATACCTGCAAGGGGAAGCGCAACAACTGCCAGGCAACCGCGCGCAACTGGCCGGCTACCAGGCCAGTCACTTCCAGTTCACGGTGGCGCAGGGCGTCGCCACGCTCACACTGGACCGTCCCGAGCGCAAGAATCCGCTCACCTTCGATTCCTACGCCGAACTGCGCGAGCTGTTCCGCGCGCTGGCTTATGCCGACGACGTCAAGGTCATCGTCATCACCGGCGCCGGCGAAAACTTCTGCTCCGGCGGCGACGTGCATGAAATCATCGGTCCGCTGACCAGGCTGGATATGCCGGGCCTGCTGGCTTTCACCCGTATGACAGGCGACGTTGTGAAAGCCATGCGCGCCTGCCCGCAACCGGTGATCGCCGCCATCGATGGCGTTTGTGCCGGCGCCGGCTCCATGCTGGCCCTTGGGTCGGACATCCGCCTCGGCACGGAACGCAGCAAGACCGCCTTCCTGTTCACCCGCGTCGGCCTGGCAGGCTGCGATATGGGGGCCTGCGCCTTGCTGCCGCGCGTGATCGGCCAGGGCCGCGCCGCCGAATTGCTGTACACCGGCCGTTCGATGTCCGGCAGCGAAGGCGAGCGCTGGGGCTTCTTCAACAGCCTGCACGCGCCGGAAAGCCTGCTGGCCGCCGCACAGGCATTCGCGCAAGGCCTGGCAAGCGGCCCGACCTTCGCGCACGGCATGACCAAGAAAATGCTGCAGCAGGAGTGGAATATGGGTGTCGACGAGGCCATCGAAGCGGAGGCGCAGGCGCAGGCCATCTGCATGGCCACCAACGACTTCCACCGTGCCTACCACGCCTTCGTGGCGAAACAGAAACCGGTGTTCGAGGGCGATTGAGATGGCGGACAAATCCTACCTGGGCTGGCCATTCTTCGAACAGCGCCATGCCGCGCTTGAGCTCGCGCTGGATGCATGGGCCGGGCAGAACGTGCGCGACGCCCATGGCGGCGGCCACGGCACCGAGGCGGTCGATGCGCAATGCCGCGCCCTGGTGCGCGCACTGGGCGACGCAGGATGGCTGCATCACGCCATCGGCGGCACCGCATACGGCGGCGCGCTCGACACCATCGACACCCGCGCCATCTGCCTGATTCGCGAAACACTGGCCCGCCACAATGGCCTGGCCGACTTTGCCTTTGCCATGCAGGGCCTGGGCTCCGGCGCGATCAGCCTGTTCGGCAGCGACGCCAACAAGCAGGCCTATCTGCCGCGCGTGGCGACAGGGGAGGCAATTGCCGCTTTCGCGCTGTCCGAACCGCAAGCCGGTTCGGACGTCGCCGCCTTGCAGTGCGCCGCCGTGCAGGATGGTGAACATTACGTGTTGAATGGCGAGAAGACCTGGATTTCCAACGGCGGTATCGCTGACTTCTACGTTGTGTTCGCGCGCACCGGCGAACAGCCCGGCGCTCGCGGCATCAGCGCCTTTATCGTCGACCGGGACACGCCAGGGTTTGCGATCGCAGAACGCATCAACGTCATCGCCCCTCATCCGCTGGCCCGCCTGAAATTCAGCAACTGCCGCATTCCCGCCAGCCAGCGCCTTGGCGACGCGGGACAGGGCTTCAAGGTGGCGATGGCCACGCTGGACGTATTCCGCACATCGGTCGCCGCCGCCGCACTGGGTTTTGCCCGGCGCGCGCTGGACGAGGCGCTCAGCCACGCACAACAGCGCAAGATGTTTGGCCAGACGCTGGCGGACTTCCAGCTGACCCAGGCCAGGCTGGCGCAGATGGCGACCGGCGTGGAGGCCTCTGCGCTGCTGACCTACCGTGCCGCCTGGCAGCGCGACCAGGGCCGGAAAGTGACGAAGGAGGCGGCCATGGCCAAGATGACCGCCACCGAAACCGCGCAGCAGGTGATCGATGCCGCCGTGCAGATGTTCGGCGGCATGGGCGTGGTCAGCGAACATCCGGTCGAGCGCCTGTACCGTGAAATCCGCGCGCTGCGGATTTATGAAGGCGCCACCGAAGTACAACAATTGATCATTGCGCGCGAATTGCTGCGCGAAGGCTAAGGAGCCAGTATGCAAGTCTTACAACCGCCGGGCTGGGCGCGTCCACGCGGCTATTCAAACGGTATTGCGGCCACTGGCCGCATGGTGTTTGTCAGCGGCATGATCGGCTGGGACGCCAACGGCGAATTCCAGACGGACGATTTCGCCGCGCAGGTCCGCCAAGCCATCGAAAACATCCTGACTGTGCTGAAGGAAGCGGGCGGCGGCCCGGAACATATTGCCCGCATGACCTGGTACGTGGTCGACAAGCACGAATACATGGGCGCCTATAAAGAGATCGGCGCCATCTACCGCGAACTGCTTGGCAAGCATTATCCAGCCATGACTGCAGTCGAAGTTGCCGGATTGCTCGAACCACGTGCCAGGGTAGAGATCGAGGTCACGGCAGTCGTGCCCGCGTAGTTTTAATGAAGTGCTATAGTCCGGCCGTGGAGGTGCAATCCCATGGCCAGACTTCTCTCGCGCCTGCTTGGCGCTATCTTTCTGCTAGTCCTGTCGACCGCGCGCGGCGAAACGCCGCTGTTGACCGCTGCGGACATTGCCCAGCTGTCGACCTGGCTAGGCAATGGGCCGATCAGGCTGGAGCGCTTGTACAAGAAGCGTGATGGGCAAACCGCAGCGGATTTCCACGCGGCAGCCGACGGCAAGGGCCGCACGTTTACCGTGATGGAAGCCACCAATGAACTTGGGCAAATGTTCAAGGTGGGCGGCTATAACCCGCAAAGCTGGGATTCCTCCGGCAAATTCCACATCACCACGGAAGACGAAAAGCGTACCGGCTTCCTGTTCAACCTGACATCGCGCCAAATGCATCGGCAGACGCCGCGCACTTATGCGCTCGATACGGTCGGCTCTTTCCAGACCTGGAACGATGCCAGGACCGGCCCGGTGTTCGGTGCCGGCCACGACTTGTACGTGCCATGGGACCTGACCAATGGCGGCTACTCGATCATGTATTCCTACATCGATCCTGAACGCAGCAATTTCGATTCCAGCCTGCTTGATGGGCGAGACTACGTATCGCCCAATATCACCTATGGCGATATGGAAGTGTGGCGGATATTCGCAGTGCCGGAAGCGGGCAGCTGGATGATGCTGCTGGCCGGCCTGTGCGTGATCGGCCTCATGCGGCGCTGGCGGTCGCCAGCAATGTCGTTCGGAAAATCTCCACCAGCGGCCGCAGGTTAATGCGGTGCCACACCGCCCACAGCGGCGTGTGATAAGTGAACCACGATAGCTCGTGCAGCACCACGCCTGGGGGACGGTCGCCCTTATCGGCGACTGGAGACTTTCTTAAGTTTGCCGCCCGATCGCCGTCATAAATTGAGCGTGGATCGCAACAGAAAGGGCGCCTCTAAGTGGCGTTGGTCCCCCCGACTGGAATCGAACCAGTATCCCACGCTTAGGAGGCATGTGCACTATCCATTGTGCTACGGGGAGGACGCAAAGCGACCGCAATTATAGCTGACAGGCTGGCAACAGGTAAAATGCTTGTTTTTCCGTCTCAATTTGCATTCCCATGGCCGTCATTTCCTTAACATCTGCACAACTGGCTTTTGGCCATCATGCCCTGCTGGACCACGCTGAATTTTCCCTGGAAACGGGGGAGCGGGTTGGCCTGATCGGGCGTAACGGCACCGGCAAATCCTCGCTGTTGAAGATTATTGCCGGCTTCCAGAAGCTGGATGATGGCCTGCTGGTCATGCAGCAAGGCCTGAAAGTCGTGTACGTGGAGCAGGAACCCCAGTTCGAAGCGGGCCAGAGCGTGTACGACGCGGTGGCGTCCGGCCTGGGTGAGCTGCCGGCGCTGCTCAAGGAATACGACGAGCTGACCAGCCAGTTTGGCCAAGGCGATGACGACAAGCTGATGGAACGCATGCACGACATCCAGCTCAAGCTCGACGCCGGCGATGCCTGGAACCTGAAAAACAAGGTGGAAACCGTGCTGGGCCGCCTGAACCTGAATGCGGACCTGGGTATCGAAACCCTGTCCGGCGGCACCAAGAAGCGCGTGGCCCTGGCCCGCGCACTGGTCGGCGCACCAGACGTGCTGCTGCTGGACGAACCGACCAACCACCTGGACTTCAGCTCGATCCAATGGCTGGAAGGCTTGCTGCGCGACTTCAAGGGCAGCATCCTGTTCATCACCCACGACCGCTCCTTCCTGGACAATGTGGCGACGCGCATCATCGAACTCGATCGCGGCATCCTGCTGTCCTACCCAGGCAACTTCAGCGCCTACCAGACGCGCAAGCAGGAACAGCTGGCGATCGAGGAAGTGGAGAACGCCAAATTCGACAAGGTGCTGGCGCAAGAGGAAGTGTGGATCCGCAAAGGCGTTGAAGCACGCCGCACCCGCAACGAAGGCCGCGTGCGCCGCCTGGAACGCCTGCGCGAACAGCGCGCCGCACGCCGCGACCAGCAAGGCCAGGTGCGGCTGGAAGTGGCGACCGGCGAACGATCCGGCAAGATTGTGGCGGAACTGGAGAACGTCAACAAGGCATATGGCGACAAGGTCATCGTGCGCGACTTCAGCACCATCCTGATGCGCGGCGACAAGGTCGGTTTGATCGGCCCGAACGGCGCCGGCAAGACCACGCTGCTCAAGCTGATCCTCGGCGAAGAACAGCAGGACAGCGGCACCATCAAGCAGGGCGCACGGCTGCAGGTGGCTTACTTCGACCAGATGCGCGCGCAGTTGAATGACAGCGCCACCCTGGCCGATACCATTTCGCCCGGCTCCGACTGGGTCGAGATCAACGGCCAGCGCAAACACGTCATGAGCTACCTGGGCGACTTCCTGTTCGATCCGCAACGTGCGCGTTCGCTGGTGAGTTCGCTGTCTGGCGGCGAGCGCAACCGTCTGCTGCTGGCGCGCCTGTTCGCCAAGCCTGCCAACGTGCTGGTGCTGGACGAACCGACCAACGACCTCGATATCGACACCTTGGAATTGTTGGAAGAATTGCTGGAGGATTACACCGGCACCGTCTTCCTGGTCAGCCACGACCGCGCTTTCCTCGACAACGTCGTCACGCAAGTGATCGTTGCCGAAGGGCAGGGCAAGTGGAAAGAGTACGTGGGTGGTTACAGCGATTGGGAGCGTGTGCGCGACACCAGCGTGGCCGCCGCGCCTGCGCCGAAGAAGGCCGAAGCCAGGCCGGCAGCGGCACCGGCCGCAGCGGCGCAGGCGAAGGTTAAAAAGCTCAGTTACAAGGAGCAGCGCGAACTGGAAGAGTTGCCGCAACTCATTGCCAAACTGGAAGATGAGCAGACTGCCTTGAACCTCACGCTGTCCGACCCCGACTTCTATAAGAAGACGCCGGCGGAAGCAAAGCGCCTCAACGAGCGCATTGCGCAGATTGAAGAAGAGCTCATGGCCGCGCTGGAACGTTGGGAAGCAATCGAATCGCGTAACAACGTTTGATGTAACTCAATCCACTCTTTGCACTTTTTCACTTTCGTGCGCTTGCGCACGATTGCCCGCTGTAATATCTGACAACCTTAATGCCGAGGCAGTCCTGCTTCGGCATTTCCAACGGGAAGGCAGATATCGTGACTTTACAGCAGCCACCTAAGCGCATTTCCCAACAGCCGCGGGCGACCGCGGCTGCCGCGCCTGTGCTTGCACTGCGCGCCAGCGACAGTACCGCCATGCCGCGTGTGCTGCCATTCGCTACCTTCATTGTGTTCATCATCTTCGCCGACGTGCTTGAACGTTTCGGTGCGCACGCTAACACCCTGCGCTGGCTCTACCCGCTCAAGATCGCGCTGGTGCTGGCCATGCTGCTGGCGTGGCGCAAGCAATACCGTGAGTTACGTTCGCTGCCTGCACGGCGCGATGCGATTGCTGCCATCGGCGTCGGCGCCGGTGTCTTCGTGCTGTGGATCGCACTCGATGCGAGCTGGATGCAGATCGGTACGCCGCGTGGTTTCGACGCCGCCGGCAGCGATGGCCGTATCGATTGGGCGCTGGTGGCCGTGCGCGCTGTTGGCGCGGCGCTGGTGGTGCCACTGATGGAAGAGCTATTCTGGCGTTCCTTCCTGTTGCGCTGGCTGGCGCAGCGTGACTTCCTGTCGCTGCGGCCGGCGCGTGTCGGCCTGCGGGCGGCGATGATCTCTATCCTTCTGTTCGGTATCGAACATAACTTGTGGCTGGCCGGCATCGTCGCTGGCATTGCCTACACCCTGTTGTATATGCGCAGCGAAACGCTGTGGACTCCCATCCTGGGGCATGCCGTGACGAACGGTTTGTTGGCTGCCTGGATCATGGTGACCGGCAGCTGGACCTATTGGTAGTGTTAAAAGAGGCTAAGAATAATATGCGCATCCTGCCAACCCCATTGGCGCTGGCTGCCGCATTGGCGTGCTGTCCGGCGCAGGCGGATATCAGCGAGACCTTCAAGCCCTTTGTCAGCGTGGGCCAGTCGTATGACGATAACCTGCTGCGCCTGCCCGAAAATACGCCGGAAGGCATCCAGCGCTCGGACCGCGCCACGCAAGCCATTGCCGGCATCGCGCTGGACCGGCCGATCGGGCGCCAGAAAATTACCGGGCAGGCCAAGGTCTCACGCGTGACTTTCGATCACTACGACCAGCTTGATTACAACGGCAGGGATTTCAGCCTGGACTGGGCCTGGGTGGCAGGGAACTACTTCGACGGCAATCTGGGCGGCAGCTACCAGCAGGTACTGACGCCGTTCAACGACTTCCATTCGGAACAACGCAACCTGCGTACCCAGCGCCGCCAGTACGCCAACGGCGGCTGGCGCATGCACCCGAGCTGGCGCGTGTACACCGGCTTCCAGCGCGACCGCTTCGACTATGAGCTGGAGGCGCAGAGCCTGAACAACCGCGAGGAAGACCGCCGCGAGCTCGGGATCGACTATCACGCAGCGAGCGGCAGCCGCATCGGCCTGGTGGCGCGCCATATCAAAGGCAACTTCCTGAACCCGCGCCGCATCGGCACCACTTTCCTTGACCAGAACTATACGCAGAACGAGCTGAAGGCCAATATCAACTGGCTGTACAGCGATATCACCCAGCTGCAATTGTTGGCGGGCTACGCCAAGCGCAAGCACGACACCTTTACCGAACGCGATACCAGCGGCCTGAATGGGCGCGCCACCGTCAATTGGCGCCCGCGCAGCAAATTGCGCCTTACTGCCGATGCCTGGCGCGAGTTCGCGGCGGTGGAAAGCATTGTCGTCAACAACAGCGTCAACAAGGGCGCCAGCATCAACGCCGCCTGGGATATTTCGGCCAAGGTGCAGGCCAATGCCGGGATCAAGCGCGAGAAGCGGAAATTCGAGCGCATGCCTTACGTCACGTTCGATGGCGACCCGAGCGATACCACGCGCAGCACCAATATCGGCGTGGTCTACCAACCCTGGCGCAAGGTGCAGCTTAGCGTGACCGGCTTCAAGGACCGGCGGACCGGGACGCCCTTGATCGGCACCGGCAGCTACAAGGCCAAAGGCGTTTCATTCATGGCGACAGTGCAATTCTGACGGCAAGGAGCAACGATGACGGTAAACGATATTCCCCTGGTCTCCTTTTTTCAGCGCGTGCTCGATCCGCTGATCATCATGGGGATGCTGTACGCCACGTCGATGGTGTACGGGGAGCCCTTTACCGGTTATTCGCTGGTGCTGATGGTGCTGGCTTTCTTCATTTCGTCGGCGGTCTACCAGCACGTCGATCCTTACCGCACCTGGCGCAGCGGCCGCATTACCGCCTACGCGCGCGACATCTTCATGGGCTGGATCGTCACGGCCGTGATCCTGGTCTTCCTCGGCAATGTCAGCGGCCTGGCGTATCACTATGACGAAGCGGTGGTGTTGAGCTGGTTCCTGGCCACGCCCTTTGCGCTGCTCATGAGCCACCTGGCGGCACGCCATGTCGGCACCGACCCGGCCAAGGAGAGCGAGGTGCGCTCGGTGGTCATCGTCGGCGCCAACGAGGTGGGCACCAAGTTTGCCGCCACCGTGGAGCGCATGCCCAACCTGTTCCTCAGCGTACGCGGCTTCTTCGACGACCGCACGGCCGAGCGCCGCAAGTCCGGCCTGTCGCATCCTGTGCTCGGCAATATGGGCGACGTCGCCAGCTTTGTGCGCGACCACCATATCAAGATGATCTTCATCAGCCAGCCGATCTCGGCCCAGCCGCGCATCCGCAAGCTGCTCGATGAATTGCAGGACACCACGGCCTCGGTCTATTTCCTGCCCGATATCTATGTGTTCGACCTGATGCAGGCCCGTTTCGACAGCGTCGGCGGCATGCCGGTGGTGGCGATTTGCGAAACGCCGTTTGTCGGCTTCGACGGCATCGTCAAGCGCGCCAGTGACGTCCTCATTGGCAGCGCCATCCTGCTGGCGCTGGCGCCATTGATGCTGGTCATTGCCCTGGCAGTGTGGATCAGTTCGCCGGGGCCGGTGATTTTCCGCCAGCGCCGCTATGGCCTGTATGGCGAGGAAATCATCGTCTACAAATTCCGTTCGATGCGCGTGACCGAAGATGGCCCCGTGGTGCGGCAAGCCACGGCCCACGATGCGCGCATCACGAAAATCGGCGCCTTCCTGCGCCGCACTTCGCTGGATGAATTGCCGCAGTTTATCAACGTGCTGCAAGGATCAATGAGCATTGTCGGGCCGCGCCCGCATGCTGTTGCCCATAACGAACAATACCGCAAGCTAATCAAAGGCTATATGTTGCGCCACAAAGTCAAGCCGGGCATTACCGGCTGGGCCCAGGTCAACGGCCTGCGTGGCGAAACGGAGACCCTGGAAAAGATGGAAGCGCGTATCCGCTATGACCTGGACTACCTGCGCCACTGGTCGCTGTGGCTCGACCTGTGGATCATCTTGCGGACAGTCAAGGTGGTGCTGAACCGGCAAAACGCGTACTGAATCAATCGTGCGCGCTCGTCGCGCTATTAGAATGAGTTGCAACAGTCGAGGGAGGATATTTTGAAGCACATCAACCCGAACATGGCTTTGGCAGGCATGCTGGTTGTTCTCGTTTCCGCCTGCAGCAGCAAGGCGGAACAGAAACCCGGCCAAGCCTTAGCCAATGTCAACGGTGAAGAAATCACCGTGATGCAGTTGAACGACGAACTGTCGCGCAGCAACGCTCCAGCCACGCAACAGGAGGCCGCACGCAAGCAGGCGCTGGAAGCACTGATCGACCGCCAGCTGCTGATCGGCGAGGCGGCGAAAGAGAAAGTCGACCGCGACCCGCGTGTGGTGCAAGCGATCGAAAGGGCGCGCTCAGTGATCCTGGCGCAAGCCTATATGCAAAAACGCATCGGCACCCCAGCCAAGCCGACGGTGGCGGAGGTGGAAGCCTATTACAGCCAGAACCCGCAATTCTTCTCGCAGCGCAAGCATTTCGACATGCGCGAGATCATCCTGCCCACGCGCGAGGTGACCGATGAGCTGAAAGCGGTCATGGACCAGACCCGTTCGCTTGACGAGGTGGCGGCATGGCTTGACCAGCGCAAGGTCAAGTACCAGAAAGCCCAGCTGAGCCGCAGCGGTTCGGAACTGCCGCCCGAGCTGTCGGCCAAGCTGCTGGCGCTGGCCAAAGGCCAGCTCTTCATCGTGCGCGAAGGCGAGCGCAGCATGCTGGTCACCATCGCCGACATCCGCTCCTCCCCGGTGGAGCTGGATGCGGCACGGCCGCAGATCGAGCAATACCTGGTCGCCAGGAAAGGCAAGGAAGCGGCCGAGGAGGAAGTCAAGCGCCTGCGCGCCAGCGCCAAGATTGCCTATATCAACCAGCCCTCGCCGGTGGCCGACGCGGGCGCCCCGGCCACTGCCCTGGAGCGCGGCGTGGCTGGCCTGAAATAACACTGGATCGAGGAGCAATCATGAAACGACTATTGATGTGGATGGTGGCGATGGCCTTGGTACTGGGCGCGGGCTTCGCACAGGCCGCCGACCTGACGCTGGGCGCCGGCGACGTGATCAAGGCTTCCGTGTTCGGCAACCCGGACATGGCGACCGAAACCCGGGTCAGCGAATCGGGCAGGATCACCTTTCCCTTGCTGGGTGAAGTCAAGGTCAGCGGCATGACCGTGCAGCAGGCCGAGCGTGCGATCGGCGAACAGCTGGTCAAGAAGGGCTACCTGAAAAATGCCCAGGTCAGCATCATCGTGTCGCAGATCCAGAGCGCGCAAGTGTCGGTGCTGGGCATGGTGAACCGTCCCGGCCGCTATCCGCTCGATGGCGGAAAACGCGGCGTGATGGACATGCTGGCGCAGGCGGGCGGCTTCAATGCCGACGGCGGCGATACGGTGAGCGTGGTGCGTACCCGCGACGGCAAGACCAGCAAGACCGTAATCGACGTGGTCGACATGGTGCGCAATGGCGCGCTGGACAAGGAGATCGAGCTGGGCCCCAACGATGTGATCTATGCCGAACGTTCGCCGCGCTTCTACATCTATGGCGAGGTGCAGCGCCCGGGCGCGTTCCGGCTGGAGCGCGCCATGACCGTCAGCCAGGCGCTGGCGGTCGGCGGCGGCCTGACCCCGCGCGGCACGGAGAGCGGCATCAAGATCAAGCGCCGTAACGGCGATGGCTCGGAGCATGTGATCGCTGCCAAGAACGAGGACGTGGTGCAGACCGACGACGTCATCTTCATCAAGGAAAGCTGGTTCTAAGGAGGATGTAATGAATTTCGCCCAGTTCCTGCTGATCCTCCAGGCGCGCAAGAAGATCGTGCTGCTGACCCTGCTGGTCACGGTGGCCGCCACCCTCGTAGTCAGCCTGCTGCTGCCCAAGACCTATGAGGCGACCAGTTCGCTGGTGATGAATTACAAGGGCGTCGATCCGTTGACCGGCATGGCCTTGCCGGGCCAGCTGATGCCCGGCTATATGGCAACGCAGATCGACATCATCAGCAGCAAGAACGTCGCGCTGCGCGTGGTGGACCAGCTCAAGCTGGCCGACAGCCCGGCCGTCATCGCCCAGTTCAACGAATCGACCGGCGGCAAGGGGACGGTGCGCGACTGGCTGGCCGAGCTGCTGCAGAAGAAGCTGGATATCGTGCCGGCCAAGGAAAGCTCGGTGCTGAACGTGACCTTCAAGGCATCCGACCCGCAGTTCGCGGCGGCGGTGGCGAATGCCTTCGCCGACGAATACCAGAAGATCAATGTGCAGCTCAAGGTGGAACCGATGAAAAAGGCCACCAATTACTTCAATTCCCAGTTGAAGGTGCTGCGCGATAACCTGGAGGTGGCGCAGGCCAAGCTGTCCAAGTACCAGCAGGAGCATGGCATTGTCAGCGTCGACAACCGGCTGGACGTCGAATCGATGCGCCTGAACGACCTGTCGGCGCAGCTGGTGGCGGCGCAGTCGCAGGCCATGGAAGCGAGTTCGCGGCAGGCGGTGGCGCACGGTTCCGGCAGCGCCTCGCCGGACGTGACGGCCAGCCCGGTGGTGCAGAACCTGCGCGTCAACCTGGCGCAACAGGAATCCAAGCTGGCGGAAATGGGGCAGCGCCTGGGCCGCAACCATCCGCAGTACCAGAGCGCCGCCGCCGAAGTGTCGCGCCTGCGGGCCGGGCTCAATGAACAGACGGCCCTGGTCACTTCCTCCGTCAGCAACAATGCCAATGTGTTTGCCCAGCGCGAAGCGGCGCTGCGCACGGCGCTGGCGGAGCAAAAGACCAAGGTGCTGCAGCTGAATCGCCAGCGCGACGAGATGAATGTGCTGAACAAGGATGTCGAGAGCGCCCAGCGTGCCTTCGACAATGCCTCGCAGCGCTCTTCGCAAACCCGCATCGAGGGCGGCAACGACCAGTCCGACGTGTCGGTGCTGAACCCTGCCGTGGCGCCGATCGAGCCGGCTGGTCCGCGCGTGCTGCTGAACACCGTGCTGTCGCTGCTGCTGGGGGGGATGCTGGGCATCGGCATTGCCATGCTGTCCGAAATGTTCGATCGCCGCGTGCGGTCGGAAGCCGACCTGGCCGAGGTGGTGCACATTCCCGTGCTGGCCACGATCGACTGGAATCCGCCGCGCCAGCGCCGCTTCGGGCTGCCGCAGCTGCATGCGCCGCGCACGCTGCGCCTGAACTGAGGAGGAGCTGAATGAACAGCCCATTGCACTTCAATCCGGCGTCGCCGCATGGCGTAGGCGATGCGACCATCGGCGCCTTGCTGCAGGAGGCGGGCAAGCTGACGCCGGAAAATACCGATGCCGTGCTGCGCATGCAGGAAGAAACCGGCATCCGCTTCGGCGAGGCGGCGCAGGCGCTGGGCATGGTCAGCGCTGCCGATATCCAGCAGGTGCTGGCGCGGCAGTTCGACTATCCCTATGTCCCGGCAGGGGAGAATTACTTCTCCTCGCGCCTGGTGGCGGCCTACGATCCGTTCAGCCGGCAGGTGGAAAAGCTGCGTGCCGTACGCGGCCAGCTGATGCTGCGCTGGTTCGCGCGCGGCCACAAATCGCTGGCCATCGTCGGCGTCGAACCGGGTTCCGGCACCAGCCTGTTTGCCGCCAACCTGGCCGTGGTGTTTTCCCAGCTGGGCCAGAACACGCTGCTGGTTGACGCCAACCTGCGCCAGCCCTCGCAGCACGAGATCTTCAACCTGCAGGGCAAGACCGGGCTGTCCGACATGCTGGCCGGGCGCGCCAGCATGGCGGCGGTGACGCGCATCGACGCGTTCGAATCGCTGGCCGTGCTGGGGGCGGGCACGCTGCCGCCCAATCCGGCCGAACTGCTGGCGCGCAAGGACTTCACCGGCCTCAATGCCCAGCTCGAGGCGCTGCACGACGTGGTGCTGTACGACACCTCGGACGTACTCACTGCCCACGATTCGCTGCCGGTGATGGCGCGCGCCCATGGCGTGCTGCTGGTGGTGCACCGCAATGCCACGTCGCTGTACGACGTGGCGGCGCTCAGCGAACAGGTGCGCTATGCCGGCGCCGAAGTCGTAGGTTCCGTGCTGCTGGAGTTCTGACGTGGACCCGGGCCTGGCCATGCGCCCGCCAGCCGCGATGCGCGCCGCCCTGCGCGACGCGCTGCCGGACTGGCTGCCGGTGCTGCTCGGCATGCTGGTGCTGTACGTGCCCACCTTCTACCGCCTGTTCACCGGCTTGTGGGCAACGGAGGAACAGGCGCATGGGCCGATCATCCTGCTGCTCGCGCTATGGCTGATGTATCGCCAGTGGCCGGCCATGCTGGCGCGCACCGATGGCCAGCCTTCCAGCGTCGGCTGGCCCGTGCTGGGCGTGGGCCTGCTGGCCTATATTCTCGGCCGCTCGCAAGGCATCATCGCGTTCGAGATTGCTTCCTTCATCCTGCTGATGGCCGCGGTGCTGCTGCTCAAATGCGGCCGCGGCGCGCTGCGCGTGCAGTGGTTTGCCTTCTTCTTCATGGCCTTCATGGTGCCGTTGCCCGGCCCGCTGGTGGGCATGCTGACCATGCCGATGAAGATGGCGGTGTCCTGGGCTACCGAGCACCTGCTGTATGCGGCGGGCTATCCGATCGCGCGCAGCGGCGTGATCCTGCAGGTGGGACAGTACCAGTTGCTGGTGGCCGATGCCTGTGCCGGCCTGCAGACCCTGCTGACACTTGAAGCGCTCGGCTTGTTTTACCTGAACGTGGTGCGCCATTCCTCGGCTTTCCGCAACGTGGCGCTGGCCCTGCTGATCATCCCCATTTCGTTTACCGCCAACGTGATCCGCGTGATCACGCTGTCGCTGGTGACCTACTACCTCGGCGATGCGGCAGGGCAGGGCTTCCTGCACGGTTTTGCCGGCATGGTTCTGTTTATCACGGCGCTGCTGCTGATCATCGGCGTGGACGCCTTCCTGCAATGGTTTGTCAAGTGGCGCAATTCATGAAAAAGTCAATGATGGTGAGCGTGGTGCTGGGCGTGCTGATGGTGTGTTCCGCCGCCGTGACGCGGGCCCTGACGCCGACCGCACGCATGGCCGAAGCTGCCGGGCGTTTCAGCCTGGAGCAGATGGTGCCGCGCACTTTCGGCGAATGGCAGGTCGATACGCGGGTGATGCCGCTGCAGGTCGATCCTGCCACGCAGGCCAAGCTGGACAAGATATACAACCAGACCCTTGGCCGCACTTACGTCAACCGCAACGGCGAGCGCATCATGCTGTCGATCGCTTATGGCGGAGACCAGGGTGACAATATGGGGGTGCACAAGCCGGAGGTGTGCTATACCGCGCAAGGCTTCACCGTGCGCGACGGACAAAAAAGCAGCCTCGATACCGGGCTTGGCGTGGTGCCGGTCAAGCGCCTGTTTGCCGTCGCTGGCGCGCGCCAGGAGCCTATCACGTACTGGATCACGGTCGGACGCAAGGCGACCATGCCGGGCGTCGAGCAGCGTTTGCAGGAATTGCGCTACGGCCTGAGCGGCACGGTACCGGACGGGATGCTGGTACGGGTGTCGAGCATCAGCGGCGACGTCACCCCTGCCTACGCGCTGCATGACCAGTTCGTGCGCGCGCTGCTGGCGGCGCTCGATGCGCCGGCCCGCGAGCGCCTGGTCGGTGTATTTGGCGACTAGGGGGCGACGATGCGTTTGCCATTGTTCCATCGAGCGGCGCCCGCGTCGGCGGGCACCGGCGGGCGGCACCCTGCGCTGGCGCGCCCGAATCGCGGCCTGCCGCTGCTGCTGCTGTTGCCCTTCATGCTGCTTGCCGTGTTCGTCGGCATGGTGGGCGGGCTGGACTCGCCGCCGCTGATCGCAATTGTCGGTACTGCCGTCCTGTCGGTGCTGATGTTGTTCGTGCTGCCGCTGCACGGCATGTTCTGGTGCCTGTTCGTGCTGACCTTCCTGCTGCAAGGTTCGGCCGTCTATTTCCTGCAGTTGCGGCCGGCCGCCTGGCTTGCCTTCGGCCTGGCAATCCTGTTCTTCTGCCGCGCCCTGCTCGACCTGGTCGTGCACAAGCGCGAGCCGCAGCGCATGCGCAAGGGCGATGGCTCCACCGTTGAAATCGCCGCTGTGCTGTTCCTGGCGGCCTTTGTTATCAGCCTGCTGTTCAACCGCGTGCCCAAGACGCAGATCTTCTCGGCGGCGAAGGCCATGCTGCCGATGTTCTCGGTGCTGTTCGCCCTGTACTGGTTCCGCTGGAAAGAAAACCACCTGGAGACCAGCTGGCGCATGATGTTCTGGGTGGTGCTGATCCAGGTGCCGGTGGTGCTGTACCAGCACTTCTTCGTCGCCACGGCGACCACCTTCGATTCCATTGTGGGTACCTTCGGCGGCACGCCCGGCTTTGGCGGCAACAGCGCCATCATGGTGTTCTTCACGGTGGTGGCAATGGCGTATGCCGCCGCGCGCTGGAACGCCGGCCAGATGTCCGGCAAGGCGATGGGCGCTTTCCTGGCGGTCGGCTTCGCCATCATCCTGCTCGGGGAAGTGAAGGCGGCCTTCATCTGGCTGCCCCTGATGCTGGCCTGGGTCCTGCGGCGCCGTATCCTGCGCAGCATCGGTGCCTTTATCGGCTTTGCCGTGCTGGTCGCAGCCTTCGTCGGCACGACTTACACGGTGTACGAGACGCTGTACTGGGGCAAGCAAGTGCAGTCGGCCCAGAATATGGCGGAGAAGCTGGACCGCGGCGGCGGCTATTTTTTCGACCCCGACAACGTCAATTACCGCACCGGTGAAATCAGCCGCGCCGCCTCGCTGGCGCTGTGGGCGAATGACCCGCTGGCCACCGTGCCGCGGCGCCTGGTGGGCTATGGCCCGGGCGCCACCAAACCGTCCGGCCTGCTCGGTGCAGGGGAGGTCGCCAAGCGCTACCAGCCGCTGCATCTGGACGCGACCGCGCTGGCCATCCTGCTCTGGGATGTGGGCCTATTGGGCGCTCTCGCTTACGCCTCCATGCTACTGTTTTCACTGCTAGCTGCCTGGCGCTACGTGCGCCGAAAACAAGGTAGCGTGGCCCAGCTCGCGCTGGCCGATACCTGCGTCGCCGCCATGCTGCTGTTCCTGGTGATGCTGGTTTATAACCGCGCGCTGATGGATGAACCCACCGCCCAGCTGCTTTTGATGATGTGCATGGGGACGATCGTCCAGTTATGCCGTTTCGGCGCGTCCCAACGCTAGGGAATTGTGTCATTTCTGAGCGACATTGTTACAAAACTTTTGTCGCACAGAAACGAATTTGTGAAATACGTGATGTAGACTTTCCTTGTTGTGGCGGATCAAATCGTTGTTAACTTATTGATTCGCAAACGAAATTGTCTGGAGAGTATCACATGAAATTCGTTAAATATTCCCTGTTTCCCTATGCGGTGTTCGCCGCCCTGACCACGTTTGCCACCACCAGCCGCGCCGACTGGGCGATCTCCCCCAATATCGAAGCCGTGCGCCCGGCGCCGGACAAAATGCAATTGCAGCCACAAAACCCGCCCGGTTTTTCCTGGTCGCGTTATCCGATTGCCACGTCGTCCACCTGGTACCTGGTGATCATCCAGCCGCCCGGCACGGCATCGCCGGTCAAACGCGTGGTGCCGCGCAACTGGCTGTTGCCGACCCATGCCTTTCCCACCGCCGGCATCTATACCTGGAAAGTCGCGCCGTTCACCCGCACCCAGGCCATGAACGATGCCGATGCGGCGGCGCGCGCCAAGGCCAAGGCGGCCGGTTCCAATCTGGCGCAGATCGAAGCGGCCGCCGAGGCGGCCGTGGTGCCGCTGGCCGAAGCCGTGGCCAAGGACTGGTCGACCGTGCGCAGCTTTACCATCGACAGCAGCGCCATCAAGTTCGAGGTCTACGACAACGCGACCCTGCGCGACAATGTGCTGCGGCATGGCCGCTCGCGCATGCTGCCGCCGAATTTCCTGCCCTACCTGAAATGGCCGTCGTCGATGATCACCGAGCGCGGCGACCAGGTGCGGCGCCTGATCGAAACCGTGCAGTCGCGCATGGCCATGACGCCGGTCAAAGACACCGACTGGCCGCTGGTGAGCAGCGGCACCATGACCACAGCGCTGAGCAACCAGAACTCGGACATCCGCAACCGCATCAACCGCACCTCGCACCAGGTGGAAGCGGCCGCCTTGCTGTACCGCCTGAAGCAGGGCGAGGCCATTGCCAGCGCCTACCTGAATGAGGCGATCAAGCGCGGCGATGAGTTGGCCGCCCTGAGCCCGACCGGGCCGACCAGCTATGCCAACCAGGACCAGGCCACCCGCACCATTTCGCTGTCGCTGTCGAAGGCGCTCGATATGCTGTGGAATAACCTCGATGCCACCCGCAAGGCCACCTGGCAATCTTCCATTGCGCGCCGCACGACCGATATCTACAACGACCTGTCGGGCAGCAATGGCCGCATGGACCAGTACCCGTACGATGCCCACGGCGGCAATACCCTGGGCTTCCTGGCGCTGATTGCTGCGCTCAACCTGGGCGATGTGCCGGCGGCCCAGACCTGGTTCGACTTCGCAGTGCGCACCTATGTGCACCAGGTCTACACCTGGAGCGGCCCGGAAGGCGGCTATGCCAACGGCACCGCGTACGGCCAGGCGGCCGCCGATTTTTCGGTGCAGATCTGGGACCCGCTGAGCCAGGCGCTGGGGGTATCGATCTACCGCAAGCCATGGTCGGACGGCTTCCTGCGCTTCATGGCGCACTTTGTGCCGCCCGGCGCGCCGACCCACGTGTTTGGCGATGGCCACGAGGACGTGCCGAACACCTACCTGCTGAAAGCCTTTGCCTCGCGCTTCAATACGCCGGCCGCCAAGTGGTACTTCAGCAGCATGACCGGGGTGGAAGATCCGCTGACCCTGCTGCAGGCGCCATCGCCGCTGCCGGTCAACACCGTCGCCACCGCCGTGCCGCCGCCGAATGGGGCGTTCTATCCGAGCGTGGGCTGGGCCGCGATGCACAGCTCGCTGGCGGACATGAAGCGCACCTCGCTGTACTTCAAGTCCAGCCCCTACGGCTCGTACAACCACAGCCATGGCGACCAGAATTCGATCGTGCTCAACAGCGGCGGCAAGCGGCTGCTGATCGAGGCCGGCTATTACGACTGGTACGGTTCCCCGCTGTGGAGCAGCTGGTACCGCGCGACCAAGTCGCACAACGCGGTCACCTACGACAATGGCATTGGCCAGCGGATCGATGGCAATACAGTGAATCTGGGCCGCAACGGCAAGATCACCGGTTTCTCGACCACGGCGGCCATGGATTACGTGGAAGGCGATGCCACGCCGGCGTTCGAAGGTGCGCTGTCGCTGAACCGCCGCAAGGTGTGGTATTTCCGCAGCCAGGATGCGGCCGTGGTGATGGATACGCTGACCGCGCCGGTGGCCCATGCCTGGGAGTGGAATTTCCATGCGGCAGTGGCCATTACGCTCAATGCCGATGGGACGGCAACCATTGTCAATGGCGACCGCTCGCTGTGCCTGAGTTCGATCACGCCGGGGGCCACCCTGGTCAAGCGCAGCGGGCCGGCGCCGCGCACGGGCATCGAAGACCATGCGGCATTTACCCGTCCTGCCACGCTCAAGGGCGAATTCGTGGTGCTGCTCGATGTCGGCTGCAAGAAGCCGGCAGTCAAGCTGACCACCGGCACCACCAGCCGCGTGCTGACCGTGGGCAGCCAGACCATCACGCTGCCGCTGCCTTGAGCCGCCCGGGGGACTGAGCCATGCTATGACAGCACCATACTCGGGCCCCCAAACGCGGCGCAATATCGCCGCCTTCCTGGTAGGCAAGGTGCCTACCGCCGTGCTGACAGCCTGCGTGCTCGGGCTGTCGGCACGCGTCCTGCCGGCTGCCGAGTTCGGCCACTACGTGGTCGGCATGGCGCTGGTGGAACTGGTCCTCGGCCTGTCGAGTTTTGGCCTCGACTGGGTCCTGTTGCGCTTCCTGCCCGAATACCGCTTGCGCGGCAGCCGCCAGGCGCTGGCCCGCCTGGTCGCCGCCGTTGCCGCCTGCCGCATGCTGGTGCTGGGGGGCGTGGCGGGCGGCCTGCTGTGGGCCCGCGGCATGGGCTGGCTGCCGGCCAGCTTCCCGCCTGAGCTGGCCGGCGTGCTGGCGATCCTGCTGGTGGTGGAGGGCGTGATGCGCATCCTGCGCGACAACACGCTGGAAGCGCTGGCCCTGCAAACCCGCATGCAGATCGTCACCGTGCTGCGCGGCACCGTCATGGCCGGCGCCCTGTTGGCAATGGGCAGCGGCACGGCGCGCGAGCTGCTGCTGGCGGAACTGGCGGCAAGCGCCGGTGCGCTGCTGCTGGCCGGCGGTTTTTTTGTCCATGCCGTGCGCCGGCTGCCGGCGCAGGCCAGGGAAGGCTGGCAGCCGCCTGCCAGGGCGCACATGCGGGCGGTGGCCTTGCACAACTACGCCAGCGGCATTGTCGAATACCTGTACTCGCCGTCCTGCCTGATCCTGCTGCTTGCGCGCAGCCAGGCGCCGGAAGCCATGGCGGGGCTGGGATTCGTCCTGCGTTTGACCGATATCATCCGCAACTACATGCCCGGCATGGTCATCTTCTCGGTAGTGCGTTCGCGCATGATCGGCGCCTACGCCGGCAATCGCGACTACGGCGAATTGCAGCGCTGGGCGCATTTCGTGTTCAAGGTCAGCGCGCTGAGTTTGCTGCCGGTGCTGGCAGTGGCGGCGGTGTATGGCGACTTGGTGCTGCAGCTGGCCAGCGGCGGTCGTTTTGGCGAATACCGCCTGCTGTTTGCCGTGCTGTGCGGCTGGCTGGCGCTGCGCCTGCATCGCCTGATCCTCAACGTGGTGTGCAATGCGGTTGGCCTGATGGGCATGTGGGCGCTGGCGTCGCTGTGTTCCCTGCTGGTGCTGCCGTTGCTGGCCTGGCTGGGATCGGCGGCGCTGGGTTTGTGGCTGGTGCCGGCCGCCTTGCTGGGCAACGAGCTGATCGTCAACGGGCTGGTCGTGGCGGGCATGCGGCGGCGCGGCTTCGCATGGCCGCTGGGGCTGCGCTGGTGGATGCGCGCCCTGCTGGCAACAGGTGCGGCGGCCTGTGCCGCGTGGCTATTGCCGGGGCAGGGCGTGCTGGCTGCCGGCGCCGGGGCACTGCTGCTGTGCGCCGTTTTTGCGCTAGCGCTGTTATTGTCGGGTGCAATTGATGAGAAAGATCGACAGCTCATCAATCGGGTGCTGGGACGCCAACTACTGCGCGAGGCCGAATGAAAGTGCTTGCCATCTATCCGGGATTGAATCCTGCTTTCGACGAAGTGGCGTATGTCTTGCCGCCGCTGGTGGCGAAAGGCGTGGCGGTGCAGGTGGTGACGTCGCGCGTCTCGGCGCTCAAGAGTTCCGAGCCCGGCGCTGCGTATGAGAATTTCCAGGGCGTGCCGATCCACCGCATCTTTCCCAGCTTGCGCGCGCTGTCGCATGAAGCGGGAAGATACCTGCCGCAAGTGCGCGAGATCGCCGATGCCTTCCAGCCCGATGTATTGCTGGTGAACTCCTTCCATACCTTGCCGCTGTTGGAGTTGTTGCGTCCACTGTACCCGGTGCCGGTATTGCTGCGGGTTGAATCCGCCGATCCGGTGCAATTGCTGCGGCGGCGCTATTACGGCGGCGTGCCGGCCATCGGCCGCGTTGCCGGGCGCATGCGCTGGTGGCAGGTGTGCGGCCAGGTCGATGCGCTCATGAGCAACGATCCGGCCGACCTGCCGCAACTGGCGACGCTGGGCCTGCGCGGGCGGCGCGCCTATTACGCTGCGCATTGCGCGCAGCGGCCGGCGGACTGGCGGCCGGCGCGTGAACGGCGGCAGGGCGAGATGATCTATGTCGGCTCGCTGATCCGCCACAAGAACTGCGAACGCTGGCTGGAGACGGTGCCGGCGATCCTCGCGCACACGCCGGTGGAACGCTTCGTGGTGATCGGCCGCGGTCCTTATGCGCACATCGTGAAAAAGCTGCAGGAACAGCTGGGCGACCGCGTCGAGCATGTGGAAGGCGTGACGCGCATCGAGGCCTTGCAGCGCCTGTCGTCCGCCTGGTTCGCTTACACCGAAAGCCATTCCGGCTGGGGCTTCCTGTGCGATTCGTGGTCGACGCGCACGCCGGTCCTGTGCCCGCAATCGACTTTCAGCATCGTGCCCGGCTGGACCGGCATGATGCCGCAGGATGTGCCGGCCATGCTGGCGACCATCAACCGCCTGTACGACGACGCCGAGTATTACAGCACGCTGCAGGACGGCGGCGCCTTGCGCTACGCCTCCGAACACACGGCCGATGTGGTGAGCCGCCAGTACCTGCAGATCCTGCGCGAAGTGGTGGCGGAGGGCAGGCGGCCATGATCCATGTGCTTCTGCCGCAAGCGAGCAGCTATCGCGACATCACCGAATACCTTCGCGCGCGCGGCGCGCGCGTGACGATCGTGGGATCCGGTACGCCGGGCATGAGCGGCAAGCTCGCCATCGTGCTGTCCATGTTCTCGCCCAAGCTGCTGCGCTGCTTCGGCTTATGGAGCAAGGCGGACCGCTTGCTGGTTGTGGGCTGGCAGGCCTTGCCGGTGCTGGCGCTGGTCAAGGCCCGCTTGCTGCCACGGCCGCAACGCCTGCTCGTCATGAGCTGCTTCGTCCATGGCAAGCGGGCGCGCCGCCTTGCCGACCGCGTGCTGCGCGCGCTGCGCGTGCCGGGCCTGGGCTTCATCGCTTTCTCGCCGGGCGAGGTGCGCAACCTGGTGGAGAATGTCGGCATGGCGCCGCAAGACGTGCATTGCCATTTATGGCGGCAGGAGCTCGGTGGCCGCGCCTCGCAACAGGATGACGACGGCAGCATTTTCGCCGGCGGTTTTTCCAACCGCGACTACAACCTGCTGCTGGAAGCTGCCGAACCGCTGCCGGCACCGCTGGTGATCGTCGCTTCGCAGCGCAACCAGATCCGCCAGCCGGGGCGAAGCAGCACGCGCATCTTGCGCGACTTGCCGGAGGAGGAATTCGAAGGCCTGCTGGCGCGCAGCAGCGTCGTGGCGATGCCTTTGCGTGGCCTTGGCGAAGCGTGCGGGCAAAGCGTCCTGCTGCGCGTGCTGCGGCATGGAAAACCCCTGGTGGCAACCCGCCACGAAGCGATCGAAGCCTATCTTGGCGAGGACTATCCGGGCTTCGTCCCGCACGATGACGTGCAGGCGATGCGTCAGGCGTTGGCGTGTGCGCTGGAACAGCCGGCGCGGCGCGAGGAGCTTGCGCAGCGCGTGCGGCTGGCAGCGGGAAAGCTGGCAGGGCGCGGCGAACCGGGCGCTGAAATCGAGCAGTTCTTGCTAGGATGAAGCATGGCTCGCCCAGTACGCATCTTGCAGCTGGTGCCGGAACCGTTGCCGACCTTTCGCGCCGACGTGGCGACCCTGTTTGGAAAATACCTGCCGCGCCACGGTGTGCAATGCCATCTGGTCGGCAAGGGCAGCGCGGCGCCGGCCGATACCCAGGGCTTCGCCTCTTCACGGCGGGCACGCGTTGGTGCGCGCTGGAAATCCGAATTGTCATTTCTCTGGCTCTGTCTGCGCGCCTTGCTGGGCGCTAACCGCCGCAGCCACGATGCAGTGCAGGTGCGCGACATGGTCAGCATCGGCTTGCTGGCCTTGGCGCTGGCACGCCTGAAGGGATTGCCGATGGTGTACTGGCTGTCTTACCTGATGAGCGAAGGGCGCATCGAACGCGCGCAGGATGAGCTGGCGCGCTTGCCGGCCCGGCGCCGCCTGCGCCGCCTGCGGGCGCGCCTGGTCCTGGCCAAAGGGCTGGCCGAACGCTGGCTGCTGTACCGCGTCCTGCTGCCGCGTGCCGACCACGTGTTCGTGCAAAGCGAGGCGATGGCGCGGCTGGTGGCGCAGCATGGCGTGCCGGCAGGACGCATCAGTGCCGTGCCGATGGGCGTCGACATGGAAGCGGTGGCGCGCCACGGCGCGCAGCCGGCGGCATGCTCCTGGCAAGGATGGGAAGGGCGGCCAGTGGTCGCCTATCTCGGCACGCTGGACCGCGCGCGCTGCCTGGAGCGGGTGCTCGACGCGCTGGTGCTGGTGCGGCGCGAGCTGCCGGCGGCGTGCCTGCTGCTGATCGGAAGTTCGCCGCGGCAGGATGACGTGCCGCTGTTGCTGGCCGCTGCGCGCGAGCGGGGGCTGGACGGCGCCGTGCAGGTGACGGGATGGCTGCCGCCGGCGCAGGCCTGGCAATACCTGCTCGGCGCGCAAGCTGCCATATCGTATGTGCCGCGCGGTGCGCTGTATGACGTCAGCTCGCCGACCAAGTTGCTGGAGTATCTGGCGCTGGGCATGCCGTGCGTGGGCAACGATATACCCGACCAGGAAGCGGTGCTGGCCGCGAGCGGTGCGGGCTGGCTGGCCGACAGCACGCCGCAGGCCATGGCGGAAGCCTTGCTGGCCATCTTGCGCGACCCGCAAGCGGCGCGGGCGCGCGCGGCGGCCGGTCCGGCATACATTGAGGCGGCGCGCAGTTACCGCGTGCTGGGCGAGGCGGTGGCGCAACGCTATCAGAACCTGGTGGGAGGCGATCATGCTGGCCGAATTGCGTAAGGAATTCCTGTACGGCGGCCGCGCCCTGGTGCGCGACAATGCCTTGAGCCAGCGCCTGGTGCAGCGCTTGCGGCGGCATGAGCTGATGGACGATTATGCGCTGAAGGTATTGGGCGACCGGCTGCTGCACCGCAGCTTGCAGGCGGCCATCGACAGGCTGCCGTATTACGCACACCTGACGCGGGACTTTTCGCCGGTCGAAGCGCGGCATGCCCTGCGTGAACTATTCCCGATTGTCGACAAGGCGACCTTGCTGGAGCATCCCCAGGCGCTGTATCCGAACGGTGGCGCCAGGCGCCCGTGGCAGGCCCTGGGCAAGACCAGCGGCACCACGGGCACGCCGCTGGTGATCATTCGCAGCTTGCAATCGGTGCAGATGGAACAGGCCTTCATCAAGCGCCACTGGAGCTGGGCCGGCTACGCCGACGGCATGCCGCGCGCGACGCTGCGCGGCGACATGGTGACGGGGCTGGACCAGCAACGCCCCCCGTTCTGGTTCGAGAACCGCTACAACAGGCAGCTGTTGCTATCGTCGCGCCACCTGACCGACCAGTGCGCCGGCCCCATCATCGACAAGCTGCGCGACTACGCTCCGGTGATGATGCAGGCCTACCCGTCCACCGCCTATACGCTGGCGCAGCAGCTCGAGCGGCGCGGCATGAGCCTGTCCGTGCCCCACCTGTTTACCGCGTCCGAGCCCCTGTATCCGCACCAGCAGGAGCTGATTCGCCAGCGCCTGGCCGGGAAGATCATGGACATGTACGGCATGGCCGAGCGCGTTGCCTTTGCGACGCAGTGCGAGTACGGCTCCATGCATATCAATCCGGACTATTCGCATGTCGAAATCCTCGACGAGCATGGCGAACCGACCGACGGCTATGGCCATGTGGTCGGCACCACCTTGCACAACCTGGCGATGCCACTGGTGCGCTACCGCCTGAGCGACCGTACGCGCTGGAAGCATGGCCATTGCCTGTGCGGGCGGCCGTTCCCGATGATCGAGCCGGTGACCGGCAAGCTGGAGGACCGCATCACGGGCGGCGATGGTTCCGAGATCAGTCCTTCCGTGCTGACCTTTGCCTTCAAGGGCGTGGAAAACGTGCGCAAGTCGCAGGTGGCGCAGACCGGGCCCGGCACGTGGGAATTGCGGCTGGTGCCGGACGTGCGCTTCTCGCAAGCGGACCAGGACCAGCTGCTGCACAACATCCGGCACCTGGTCGACGCGACCGTGCAGGTGAAGGTGGTGTTGCGCGACGAGCTGCCGAATACGGCGGCCGGAAAGTTCCGCTGGGTGGTCAACGAATGGCAGGATGGGCGGCGCGCATGAAGACCATCGTGATGCTGGGAACCGGGATGGACACCATGGGCGGCATCGCTTCCGTGGTCAGGGTGTACGAACAGGCGGGCATGCTGCAGCGTTTTGGCGTGCGCTACCTGGCCACGCATTGCGATGGCAGCAGATGGCGCAAGCTGCGCGTGATGCTCGCTGCCTACGCGGCATTTGCTGCGATGCTGCTACGCGGGCGGATCGGGCTGGTGCACGTGCACCTCGCTTCGCGCGCCAGCTTCTGGCGCAAATCGGGGTTTTTCCTGCTGGCCTTTGCGGCGCGCGTACCCGCCATCCTGCACCTGCACGGGGCTGAATTTTCAGTGTTTTACGAGAAGGAGTGCGGCCCGCGGCGCAAGCGCTTCGTGCGCTTCATTTTCGACCGCAGCACGCGGGTGGTGGTGCTGTCGGAGGCCTGGCGCCGCTGGGTGGAAGGTATCTCACGCAATTCGCACATCGAAGCGATCTACAACCCGGTGCTGTTGCCGGCGGCCAGTTCGTGGGAGGGGCGGCGGCGCGGCGCCGTGCTGTCGCTGGGAAGGTTGGGGCGGCGCAAGGGGAGTTATGACTTGCTGCAGGCGGCAGCGCGCGTGGCGCCGCTGGTGTCGGCGCTGGAGTTGCGGCTGGGCGGGGATGGCGAGCTCGATGCGGTGCGCGAGCGCGCAGCGCAACTGGGCATTGCCAGCCAGCTCAACCTGCTCGGCTGGGTCGGCGCCGAAGGGCGCCAGCAACAGCTGGCATTGGCATCGCTGTATGCGCTGCCGTCCTATCACGAAGGCTTGCCGATGAGCGTGCTGGAGGCAATGGCTGCCGGGCTGCCGGTACTGGCGACGCCGGTGGGCGGGATACCGGAGGCGGTGGCCGATGGCGTCGAGGGCTTCCTCGTTGCGCCCGGCGATGTCGATGCGCTGGCGGCGCGGCTGGCGCAATTGCTGGAAGACGACGCGCTGGCGCAGCGCATGGGGGAGGCAGCGCGGCGCAAGGTGGAGACCACCTTCAGCAGCGATGCCGTGTTGCCGCAAGTCGAGCGGCTGTATCGCGAACTGGGATTCCCGCCGCAATGACTGCACTTGCCTGGAAAATCAATCGCCTCAAGCTGATGGGGCCTGCCGAAGTTGTCTGGCGCGTGCACCAGCTTGCGCGCCGCAAAGCGGCCGCGCTGGGACTGGGGCTGGCGAGCTACCCGCCCGTGCCGGCACTGGATCGCTTCGGGGCCGCCTTTGTGACCGTGCCGGCAAACGTCGACGCGGCGGCGCTCTGCATGGCTGCCGATGCGCTGCTGGCCGGGCGCTGGAACGTGTTTGCCCTGCAGGGCGCGCCGCTGGGTTTCCCGCCGCAGTGGAATCGCGACCCGCGCACCGGCACTGCCGCGCCTATGGCACCCGGGCCATCGATCGATTACCGCGATGCGTCGCTGGTGGGCGATATCAAGTACCTGTGGGAGCCTGCCCGCCACCTGGAGCTGGTGACGCTGGCCCAGGCCTGGCGCTGCACCGGCGAGCGCAGATACCGGGACGGCGCGCGCACGCTGCTCATTTCCTGGCTCGATCAATGTCCCTACCCGCAAGGCGTGCACTGGGCCAGCTCGCTGGAGCTTGGCGTGCGGCTGCTGAACTGGGCCGTTGCCTGGCAACTGCTGGAAGGCAAGCTGGACGACGATTGGCGCCACCGCTGGCTCAACGCGGTGTACAAGCATTGCCATTTCATCAGCCATCATTTTTCGCGCCACTCGTCGGCCAACAACCACCTGCTTGGCGAGTGCATGGGCTTGTACATCGCCAGCTTGCAGTGGCCCTGCTGGCCGGAGAGTGTGCGCTGGCGGGCCATGGCCGAACGCGGAATGGCCGAGCAGGGCTTGCGGCAGAACTGGGCGGATGGCGTCAACAAGGAACAGGCCATCTACTACCACCACGAGGTGATGGACATGATGGTGCTGTGCCAGCTGGCGGCGCAAGCCAACGGCAGCAGCTTCCCGCCTGAATGGCTGGACCGGCTCGAACGCATGGCGGAATTCCTGGCAGCCATGATGGACGTGGGCGGCAATGTGCCGATGACCGGCGATGCCGACGATGCCCGCATGCTGCGCCTCGATGCCTCGGCGGCACCACCGTACCGCTCCCTGCTTGCCGGCGCCGCCTTGCTGTTCGAACGCCCCGACTTCAAGGCGAAGGCGGGCGCGCTCGATGACCGCAACCGCTGGCTGTTCGCGCACGCCGATGCGCGCTGGGCGGACTTGCCCCTGCCCGCGGCCGATGCATGCGAGACGCCACGCCTGGCTTTCCCGCAAGGCGGGTACTATCTTCTGGGAAGCAATTTCGGCACGCCGCGTGAAGTCAGGATCGTGGTCGATTGCGGCCCCCTGGGTTATCTGTCGCTGGCGGCGCACGGCCATGCCGACGCGCTGGCGTTCACGCTCTCGATGGGCGGACAGGAGCTGCTGATAGACCCTGGCACGTATGCCTACCATACGCACCGGCAGTGGCGCGACTACTTCCGCAGCACGGCCGCGCATAACACGGTGCAAATTGATGGGTTGGACCAGTCCGAGATCGGCGGCAACTTCATGTGGCTGCACAAGGCCAATGCAGTCGTGTTGTCGCATGATGCGCCTCATTTCTTTGAGGGAAAACAAGACGGCTATCTGCGCTTGCGCGATCCTGTCATGCATCGGCGCATCATTCGTTTCGATTCCAAACGGAACGCGGTAAATGTTGAAGATATCCTAGAATGTTCTGGCGAGCACGAGGTAGCCCTGCACTGGCATTTTGCGGAAGGCTGCCATGCCGAAATGGTTGGGCAAACTTTGCATATCGCCAGGCGCGATAAGGGATTGCACATGTCATGCCATTTCGGGAGGGGGCCGCAACTCCATTGCGCCAGCACGGCGCCGATCGCGGGATGGATCTCGCGCAGCTTTGACAGCAAAGCCGGCATCACGACAGCAGCGTGGCGCGGAACGATACGCGGCACCAGCACGATCGTGACCGAAATTACCTTACTTGAAGGAGCGTCATCGTGAAGATCAGTATCTTTGGCATGGGCTACGTAGGTGCAGTTTCGGCGGGCTGCCTGGCGGCAGAAGGCCATACGGTGATTGGGGTCGATCCGAACCGCACCAAGGTTGGACTGATCAACGAGGGGCGCACGCCGATTATCGAAAAGGATATCGGCGAGATGATTGCCGGGGCGGTGCGCGATGGCCGCCTGCGCGCCACCGACAATGTGCGCGATGCGGTAATGGCGAGCGAGATTTCGCTGGTCTGCGTAGGCACGCCTTCTCAACTGAACGGCAACCTTGACCTGAGCGCGGTGCGCAAGGTGTGCGAACAGATTGGCCACGCCTTGCGCGAGAAGGAGAGCTTCCACGTGGTGGTGGCTCGCAGCACGATGCTGCCTGGCTCGATGCGTTCGCTGGTCATTCCGGCGCTGGAGGAGGCATCGGGAAAGCGCGCGGGCATCGATTTCGGCGTGTGCAGCAATCCCGAATTCCTGCGCGAAGGAACGGCCGTGCACGACTATCACCATCCGCCGAAGACGGTGATCGGCGAGACGGACGAACGTTCCGGAGAACTGCTGCTGCAGCTGTACGCGGGGATGGATGCGCCGGTGGTGCGCACCGATGTCGAAACGGCGGAGATGGTGAAGTACACCGACAACACCTGGCACGCGCTGAAAGTCGATTTCGCCAACGAGATCGGCAACATCTGCAAGGCGGTCGGCATTGACGGCCACGAGGTGATGGAGATCTTCTGCAAGGACACCAAACTCAACCTCTCGCCTTACTACATGAAGCCAGGCTTCGCCTTTGGCGGCTCCTGCCTGCCGAAAGACGTGCGCGCGCTGATCTACAAGGCGCGCCAGCTTGACCTGGAACTGCCGCTGCTGAATGCCATCCTCCCGTCCAACCACAAGCAGGTGGAAAAGGGTTTGAAGATGGTGATGGAGAAGCCGGGCAAGAAGGTCGGCATTCTCGGCTTTTCCTTCAAGGCCGGAACCGACGACTTGCGCGAGTCGCCGCTGGTGGACGTGATCGAACACCTGATCGGCAAGGGCTATGACCTGCGCCTGTACGACAAGAATGTGAAGCTGGCGGCGCTGACTGGCGCCAACCAGGACTACATCATGAATATCATTCCCCATATCTCGCGGCTGATGGTCGACTCCATGGATGCGGTGCTGGCCTTTGCCGACACGGTGGTGATCGGCAATGGCGCACCGGAATTCCAGGCCGTGCCCGACCGGCTGCGGCCCGGACAGCACCTGGTGGACCTGGTGCGTGTCTCCGCCAAGCAGAGCGAAGGGGCTTACGATGGCATCTGCTGGTAATCGGGCTGAGCAGCGCCGTGTCCTCATCATCGTTGAAAACCTGCCGTCGCCATTCGACCGGCGCGTCTGGCAGGAGGCGACGACCCTGCGCGCCAATGGCTACCAGGTGGCGATCATCTGCCCCACCGGCAAGGGCTGCGAAGCGCGCTATGAGGAACTCGATGGCATCCACATCTACCGCTACAAGCTGCCGATGGAGGCGGAAGGGGCGCTGGGCTACGCCATCGAGTATTCGGCAGCGTTATTCCATAGTTCGCGCCTGGCGTGGAAGGTGCTGTTGCGCCATGGCTTCGATGTCATCCACGCCTGCAACCCGCCGGACCTGCTGTTCCTGGTGGGCGGCTTCTTCAAGTTCGTGCTGGGCAAGCGCTTCCTGTTCGACCATCACGACATCAATCCGGAACTCTACGAAGCCAAGTTCGGCCGGCGCGACTTCTTCTACAAGCTGATGGTGTGGCTGGAGCGGCTATCGTTCCGTACCGCCGACGTGTCGATCGCCACCAACGATTCGTATAAGCGCATCGCCATCGGACGCGGCGGCATGGACCCCGACAAAGTGTATGTGGTGCGCAGCGGGCCGAAGCTGGACCGGCTGCGCGTGCTGCCACCGGTGGCCGCGCTGAAGCAGGGCAGGCGCTTCCTGGTCGGCTATGTCGGCGTGATGGGAGCGCAGGAAGGCATTGACCTGCTGCTGCAAAGCGTGCGCGTCGTGGTGCACGAGATGGGGCGGCGCGACGTGCATTTCGGCCTGGTGGGCGGCGGCACTTCGCTCGACGAGATGAAGGCGCTGGCGCGCGAACTGGGCGTGGCGGAGTACGTGACCTTCACCGGCCGGGTGCCGGACCAGGAATTGCTGGAAATGCTGAACACGGCCGATGTGTGCGTCAATCCTGACGTGGCAAACGAAATGAACGACAAGTCCACCATGAACAAGATCATGGAGTACATGGCGCTGGGCAAGCCTATCGTCCAGTTCGACCTTACCGAAGGCCGCGTATCGGCGCAGGAAGCCTCGCTGTACGCGGCCAGGAACGATCCTGTCGACATGGCCGTAAAAATTGTGGAACTGCTGGACGATCCGGAGCGGCGCGCCCGTATGGGTACTTATGGTCGCAACCGCGTGGTCAATGAACTCGAGTGGGAGTATGAGGCGCCCAAGCTGCTGGCAGCCTATGAACGCCTGTACTCCGCGCCCGAGCTGATACTAGAAAAGGACAACCCATGAAAGCGATGATTCTGGCGGCCGGCAAGGGCACGCGGGTGCGCCCTTTGACCTATGAACTGCCCAAGCCGATGATCCCTATCCTCGGCAAACCTGTAATGGCCTATCTGGTTGAACACTTGCAGCGGCATGGCGTCAGCGAGATCATGGTCAATGTCAGCTACCTGCACGAGAAGATCGAGGAGTATTTCGGGGAAGGCCACCAGTTCGGCGTGCAGATCGGCTATTCCTTTGAAGGCTATACCAACGACCAGGGCGAGGTAGTGCCGCAGCCAATCGGTTCTGCCGGCGGCATCAAGAAGATCCAAGAGTTCGGCGGATTCTTCGACGAGACCGTGGCGGTGCTGTGCGGCGATGCGCTGATCGACCTCGACCTGAAATCGGCCTTGTACGAGCACCGGCGCAAAGGCGCGCTGGCAACCGTCATCACGCGCGAAGTGCCATGGGATAAGGTGAGCAGCTATGGCGTGGTGGTCAGCGACGACGATGGCCGGGTGCTCGAGTTCCAGGAGAAGCCTTCACGCGCCGAGGCCAAGTCGAATTGCGCCAGCACCGGCATCTACCTGTTCGAACCTGAGGTGATCGATCTGATTCCGTCCGGCCAGGAATTCGATATCGGCTCCGAGCTGTTCCCCTTGCTGGCGCAGCGTGGCCTGCCGTTCTACTGCCAGACGCGCAAGTTCGACTGGATCGATATCGGCAGCGTGAAAGACTACTGGGAGGTGCTGCAGGGAGTGCTGACCGGCGGCGTGGCCCATATGACCGTGCCGGGTGTACAGGTGGAGGAGGGGGTGTGGGTTGGCCTGAATACCAGCATCGACTGGAACGGCACGCGCATTATCGGTCCGGTGTATGTCGGCTCCGGTTGCCGCATCGAGGCCGGCGCCACGATCATCGGGCCGACGTGGATTGGCCACGGCAGCCACATTCGCAGCGGCGCCAGGGTAGTGCGCAGCGTGTTGTTCGAATATACTCGAGTCTTACCGGACGTTACGCTCGACGAATTAATCGTGTTCAAAGAGTATAGTGTCGACCGCGCTGGCGAAATGCGGCATATTTCGCAGGCTGAAGGCGGAGGATGGGCCAATGCGCGGGATCGCCGCGCGACCCGGCGTGCCGCGAATAGTGTTGCCAAAGAGACAACTTTAATATGAAAATTTATCCCGTCATCCTGTCCGGCGGCGCCGGTACCCGGCTGTGGCCCCTGTCGCGCGCAGCCTTGCCGAAGCAGTTGCTGCCGCTGGTCTCGGACAAGACGATGTTGCAGGAAACCGTGCAGCGCCTGGCTGGCCGCAACGGCATGATGGCGCCGTTGATCGTGTGCGGCAATGAACACCGTTTCCTGGTTGCGGAACAGATGCGGGAAAGCGGCGCCAGCCCGCTTGGCATCCTGCTCGAACCGGTGGGCCGCAATACGGCGCCGGCGGTGGCCGCCGCCGCCCATTACCTGCAGGCGATCGATCCCCAGGCGGTGATGCTGGTGCTGCCGGCAGACCATGTGATCAAGGACGTGGACGCCTTCTACGCTGCGATACAGCGCGCTGCCACCCAGGTCGAGGGCGGCGCCCTGGCCACTTTCGGCATCGTGCCGACCGCGCCGGAAACCGGCTATGGCTATATCCAGAGCGGCGAGCCATTGCAGGCCGAAGGCTGCTTCAAGGTGGCCAGGTTCGTCGAGAAGCCAGACCGCGAAGCGGCGCAGGGCTTCCTCGATGCCGGCAACTTCTTCTGGAACAGCGGCATGTTCCTGTTCCGCGCGGACGCCTACCTGAAAGAGCTGGCGCAATTCCAGCCCGACATGGCCAGGCTCAGTGAAGAGGCGGTCAGCAAAGGCTATCGCGACCTGGATTTTTGCCGCCTGGATGAAGCGGCGTTTACGGCCTGCCCATCCGATTCCATCGATTACGCGGTGATGGAGCACACCCGGCAGGCCGTCGTGGCGCCGGCCGCGATCGGCTGGAACGACGTCGGTTCCTGGTCGGCGCTGGTGGACGTGCTGCAGGCCGACGGCGAAGGCAATGTGACGCGCGGCGACGTGTACACCGACAATGCGCGCAATTGCCTGGTGCGCGCCGAAGGACGCATCGTGGCGGCAATCGGCGTGCAGGACCTGGTGATCGTGGAAACTTCCGACGCAGTGCTGGTAGCGCACAAGGACCATGTGCAGCGCGTGAAGCAGGTGGTGGACCACCTGAAGGCCAATGGCCGCACCGAGCACCTGCACCATACCAAGGTGTACCGCCCGTGGGGCTCCTACGAAGGCATCGACATGGGCGACCGCTTCCAGGTCAAGCGCATCATCGTCAACCCGGGCGGCAAGCTGTCGCTGCAAATGCACCACCATCGCGCCGAGCACTGGGTGGTGGTATCGGGCACGGCGCGCGTGACCTGCGGCGACAAGGTGACCTTGTTGACTGAAAACGAGTCGACCTATATCCCGATCGGCATGAGCCACCGCCTGGAAAATCCGGGCAAGCTGCCGCTGCACCTGATCGAAGTGCAGTCGGGCAGCTACCTCGGCGAGGACGACATCGTTCGCTTCGAGGATGTCTACCATCGCGGCTAAACGCTGCGTCCTGGCCGCGCTTCTGCTGTTCGCAGCCGGCGCGCGCGCCCAGCTCCAGCCGGCCCAGCTTGGGCTGGTCGTCAACGATGCCGATCCCGCCAGTGTGGCGCTGGGTGCTTACTACGCCCGCTTGCGTGGCATTGCGCCGGCGCGCATTGCCCATGTCAGCATTGCCGGCAAGCCGCACCGGCTCGATGCCGATGCTTTCGTGCGCCTGAAGAACGAGATCGACGGCCAGCTGCCGGCGCAAACGCGCGCCGTGCTGTTTGCCTGGACCGCACCTTACGCGGTCGCATGCAATAGCCTGACGTCGGCCTACACGCTGGGTTTCGATGCCGCGCAATGCGAACGCAGTTGTGCTCCCGGCCGCAAGAATCCTTATTTCAACGCCAGGGTGCTGCCGCCCGGCTTGCGCCTGTCGATGCTGCTGCCGGCCGAGCCGCTGGACGTGGCGCGTGCGGTGGCCGAACGCGGCAAGGCTGCCGGCTTCAGCCTGCCGCAGGCCGGCGCCTACTTCCTGCAGACCAGTGACGCCACGCGCAATACCCGGGCGCGTTTTTTCCCGCCCAGCGGTGCCATCCCGGCGCGCAAGCTGACCATCCACACGCTGCGCCAGGATGCGCTGGAGGGCGCGCAGGACGTGATGTTCTACCAGACCGGCGTCGCGCAGGTCGGCAAGCTGGAGACGTTGCGCTTCCTGCCCGGCGCGCTGGCCGACCACCTGACGTCCTACGGCGGGGACTTGCTGGGCAGCGGGCAGATGAGCAGCTTGCGCTGGCTGGAGGCGGGCGCCACTGCCAGCTATGGCACGGTCAGTGAGCCTTGCAACCACTGGCAGAAGTTTCCCCATCCCCAGATCCTGTTGCAGCATTACCTCAATGGCGCCACTGCCATTGAAGCGTATTGGCGCAGCGTGGCATGGCCGGCCCAGGGCTTGTTCATAGGAGAACCGCTGGCGCGGCCATACCCGCGTTAGTCCGTTCGGACTAATCGTGTGTCACCAAATAGTCATATCAAACAGTTAATATGCAAAAGGACAATAAAAAATTCCTTTTGGTAAATATTCTGGGGGTACACATTTTCATGGACAAACGCATTCCATTGCGCGCTACCGCGCTGGCCGCCCTGTTGGCCTGCCAGCCGGCTTTCGCGGCCGACGTGGTGATCAGCCAGATGTACGGCGCGGGCGGCAACAGCGGCGCTACCCTGCGCTACGATTACGTTGAACTGTTCAACCGCAGCAACAGTGCCGTGGCGGTGGGCGGCTGGACCATCCAGTATGCGTCGGCCAGCGGCACCAGCTGGGGCAGGGCGGAATTGCCGGCCGGCACCAGCATCGACCCCGGCAAATACTTCCTGGTCAAGCTGGCCAGCAGTAATACCGCTGTCGGCACCGACATCGCCGCCGACTTTTTCAACGGCAGCGTGAACATGAGCGGCGCCTCGGGCAAAGTGGCGCTGGTCAACAACAATACGGCGCTCAGCGGCGCCCAGCCAAGCAGCGCTGCGATCCAGGACCTGGTCGGCTACGGCTCGGCCAATTTCTCCGAAACCGCGACAGCCTCGGGCATGAGCGCGAGCACCAGCTTGCTGCGCGCCAACAACGGCTGTAGCGACACCAACAATAACGCTGCCGACTTCACGGCAGCCGCGCCGCAGTTCCGCAGCGCCGCCTCGCCGGCCCATATGTGCGACAACGGCCCGGTACCGCAGCCGATCGTGCCGGTATGTCCGGCCAGCGCCACGCTGACCTTCGGCGCCGGCGGCAGCATCGCGCTGTCGGCCTCCGATGCCGACGGCATCGTCAACGGCGCCCTCATCACGTCCGCAGCCGTGCCTGGCCTGAGCCTGGGCAGCCTGACGCCGGCCGCCGGCATCGGCGCCAGCGCCAGTGTGTCGCTGGTGGCATCGCCATCGGTGGCGGCCGGCATTTATCCGGTGGCCGTCAAGTTCACCAATGAGCAGAACCAGGAGGCCAGCTGCACCGTCAGCGTGGCCGTTGAACTGGGCGCGGGCACCGTGGTGCCGGTGCACCAGGTGCAGGGTCCGGGCGCTACCAGCCCCTACAGCGGAGCAAAGCTGACCACCGAAGGTGTGCTGACCGCCAAAGTGGGCAGCGGCTTCTTCATCCAGGACCTGGCCGGCGACGGCGATCCGAATAGTTCGGACGGCATGTTCGTCTACATGGGCGCGACCCCGGTGACGGCTGCGGTCGGCGACCTGGTGCGCGTGGCCGGCACCGTGACCGAATACAAGCCAGGCGGCGCCACCCGTTCCTACACCGAGCTGACGAATGTGACCAGCGTGGTCACGCAGAGCAGCGGCAACAGCATCGCCCCGACCAATATCGACCTGCCCGGCACCAGCCTGGCCAATGTCGAAGGCATGCTGGTGCGCTTCCCGGGCAAGTTGACCGTCAACGGCACCGAATCGCTGGGCAGCCGCGGCGAACTGACGTTGGCCGATGGCCGCCGCGAGGTGCCGACCAACCGCTATCCGGCGCGCAGCGCGGAAGCGATTGCCCTGGCAGCCGCCAATGCGGCCAATATGATCACGCTCGATGACGGGCTGTTCGTCACGCCGAACAGCGTGCCGTATCTTGGCCAGGACGGCACGGTGCGCAGCGGCGACACGGTCAGCGGACTGACCGGCGTGGTCGATTTCGGCGCGCTTGGCAGCGGTGGCGCGGGCTTCAAGCTGCAGCCGACCGAAACCCCGGTGTTTGCGCGCGAGAATCCGCGCAGCGCCGCTCCGGAACTGGCTGCCGGCAATGTCAAAGTGGCCAGCGCCAATGTGCTGAACTTCTTTACCACCTTCACCGACGGCACCGATGTACTGGGCCAGACCGGCCAGGGCTGTACCCTGGGTTCGGGCAGCAGCAAGAGCAACTGCCGCGGCGCCGACAATATGACCGAGTTCGTGCGCCAGCGCGACAAGATCGTGGCGGCACTGAAGGCGGTCGATGCCGACGTGGTTGGCCTGATGGAAATCCAGAACAACGGCGACTATGCCGCCAGCCACCTGGTCGACAGCCTGAATGCTGCCTACGGCAAAGTGGAATACGCCTATGTTCCGAAGCCGGCAGCGACGGGCACCGATGCGGTCCGCGTGGCGATGATCTACAAGCCGGCCAGGCTGGCGCTGGTGGGCGGGGCGCTGTCCGATGCCAACAGCATCTACGAGCGTCCGCCCATGGCGCAGACCTTCAAGGCCGCCAACGGGGCCAAATTCAGCCTGGTGGTCAACCACCTGCGGGCCAAGCGCTGCAGCAACGCCACCGGCAGCAATGCCGACCAGGGCGACGGCCAGGGCTGCTACAACGCGCTGCGCCTGGCGCAGGTGCAGCAACTGGGCGACAGCTTCGTGCCGCAGGTGGTGGCGGCGGCCGGCGATGAGGACGTGTTGCTGATCGGCGACTTCAACGCCCATGGCATGGAAGACCCGATCCTGTACCTGGCCGCGCAAGAGCGCCAGGTCCGCTTCGAGAACCAGCTGGAGCGCTTCGTGCGTCCGAACGGCATTCCGCATTCCTATGTGTTCGGCGCCGAGAGCGGCTACCTGGACCAGGCCCTGGCCAGCGCTTCGCTGAGCCAGCAAGTGGCTGGCGCCGTGCTGTGGAATATCAATGCCGACGAGCCGGAAGTGCTGGACTACAACCTCGACGGCAAGAACGCGGCAGCCCAGGCCCTGTACAACGCACAGCCCTACCGCGCCTCCGACCATGACCCGGTGGTGGTCAGCCTCAACCTGCCGGCCTCGTATACGGATGTCACCGCCGGCGTGCAGATCCAGCGCTCCGGCCTGGTGCAAGGCCGCTTCAGCACAGTGGGCACCGCCACCGCCTGGCTCACCAACACCAGCGGCGCCGACATGGCCGCGCCGGTGCACTATGTGCTGCAAGGGCTGCCGGCAGGCGTGACGCTGGCCAACGCCACCGGCTATGTCAACGGCATGCCGTATCTCACCGCTGCGCCATCGCTGGCGGCCGGCGCCCAGGCCACCGTCCAGCTGCAATTCAATAATCCGAGCCGTGTAGCCGTCAATTACACGCCCAAAGTCTACAACGGCAGCTTCTAAGGACCGCAACCATGCAAAACAACCTGATCAACCGTTTCCTGCGCACCCTGCTGCTTGTGCTGGCATTTGGCGCCAGCAGCCAGGCCATGGCGGATGTCATGCGCCTGGTGACCCTGGACACGTCCATCTACGGCGCGGGCCGTCCAGGCTACCTGGACTTCACCTTCAGCGGCGTCGACGGCGCCCCGGCCGCCACTGCGACCATGTCGCAACTGCAAGGCTTCGGCAGCGACCCGGCCAGTTTCTCGCCGTGGGGCGATGCCGCCGCCGTGCCGGGCGGTTTCGCCATGCTCAATTCGTCCAACCTCAACGATGTGCTTTACCAGGGCGCATTCGGCGGCGTATTCAGTTTCATGCTGACGATATCCGGCGATCCATCGGCACTGCTGTACTCCAATTTCGGCGTGCTGGCCTATGACAGCAACTTCAACCCGATCAAGGGCAAGATCCTGGACCTGATGTTCGTTGCCGCGCCGGATGGCAGCGCCGACCTGCAAGTCCTCAGCATCAATGATGCGGTGGCGACCGTGGACGTTCCAGCCGCCGTGCCGGAGCCGGCTTCGCTGGCCCTGGCAGCGCTCGGCCTGCTGATGCTGGCCTTCGCGCGCCGCCGCCGCGCTTAAGCACGCGGTTGCACAAACACCACAGGCACCTTGGGAGTTTTGGCTCCCAAGGTGCTTTTTCATTTGGATGGCACAGAGTGGAAGGGGTGATTTATTTCGGCAAAATATTAATACTTAATTAAAATTGTATTAGCGCGCAGGACTTGGCATGATTCATAGTTTTCCGCATAACGACCTGCGTTTTTTGCCATGTCCTTCAACATTCTCGTCATCGACAGCGACCCTGCTGTGCAGCAACTGCTGGCCCATAACCTGGGGCAGGCGGGCTATGCGGTGCAGTGCCATGGCGATGCGCTGGCTGCCCTGGGGGCCCTGCAGGGAGCGCTGCCCGATGCAGTGTTGCTGGAGTGGGATTTGCCGGGCCAGTCCGGCCTGTCGCTGATCCGCCAATGGCGCGCCGCGCCGCGCACCGGCGAATTGCCGATCCTGATGCTGAGCGCGCGCTGCGCCGAACAGGACAAGGTCCTGGCGCTGGAAAGCGGTGCCGACGACTTCATCTGCAAGCCCTTCGGCCCGCGCGAAACCATCGCGCGCCTGCACGCGGTGCTGCGGCGCCGGCGTCCGGCCGCCATGCCGGGCGCGCTGCAGGTGGCTGGCCTGCGCCTGGACCCGCACACCCTGAGCGTCATGGCGGGCGACCGCCAGCTGAACCTGGGACGGGTGGAATTCCGCCTCCTGAACTACCTGATGCACCACCCGGGCCGCGTGCACAGCCGCGCCCAGCTGCTGGACCAGGTGTGGGGCAGCCATGTCTACCTGGACGAGCGCACGGTCGATGCCCATGTGGGACGGCTGCGCCACGCCCTGCAGCCAAGCGGCCTGCACGACGCGATCCAGACCGTGCGCGGCAGCGGTTACCGCTTCCATGCCGAAACGGCGGCCTGATGCTGGATCCTGGCGCCCGCGAGCAGGAATATTTGCTGCACGCCATCGATGGCGCGCACGGCATTGCCAGCCAGCGCGAACTGTTCCTGTGGAGCCAGGGCGCGCTGCAGGCACTGCTGCCGCATGGCGTGCTGCTATGCATCCAGCTTGACCAACAGGGCCGGGCGCGCCAAGTCGATTGCGTGCACAGCACGGTACTGGCCCCGTCCGAACGGGCGCTGCTGTGCGATCCGGCGCAGGGCCCGGCGCCGGCCTGGCTGCGCCAATGGCAGCAGGGCGGCATGCAAGCGCTGGCGCTGCAAGCGGGCGCCATGGGGCACGGGCTGGTGCATGGCAGCGGCCCGCTGGCGGCCGGCAGCAGCGCCTTTGTGCTGCTTGGCCTGCCCCGTCCGGCGGGCTTGCGCGAAAGCCGGCTGCTGCAATTGCTGCTGCCCTACCTGCACCTGGCGCAGCAGCGCATCGCCACCGCGGTGCAGGCGCCGGCCATGGCGCCGCTGGTCTCGCCGCGCCAGGCCGAAATCCTGCAATGGCTACGGGAAGGCAAGAGCAATGAAGAAATCGGCCGCCTGCTGGGCATCAGCGCCCTGACCGTGAAAAACCACCTGCAGCGCCTGTATCGCCAGCTGGGCGTCAACAACCGGGCCCATGCCGTGGCGCGCAGCGCCCTACAGCACCACGGTTGACCGGCGCGCGCGCTGGCGCGATGATGGCGCCAACCCTTTACGGAGCCATCGTATGAAACGACATCCCTTCCTGCTGGCTTGCCTGCTTGCCAGCGCCTGCGGCCATGCCACCCCCGGCGCTTCCCCAGCACTCGATCAGTTGCGGGCGATTGGGCGCGCGGCCGAGTGCACTTCCAACCAGCAGTGCAAGACTATACCGGTCGGCGCCAAGTCTTGCGGCGGGCCGGAAGCGTACATGGCGTACTCGACCGCCAAGGTCAGTGCCGAGAAGGCCCATGCGCTGGCCGAACGCTACCGCAAGGAGCGCGAGGCGGCCAACCAGGCCAGCGGCCTGGCCAGTGACTGCCGCTTCCTGATGGACCCGGGCGCGCAGTGCCGCGCCGGGACTTGCCAGCTGGGCAGCTCGCACGGCGCGCTGGCCGAATAAAAAAAACGCCGCGACCAGCGCGGCGTTTTTTCGGAGCGGCGAGCGCTTAGTTGCGGACGCTTTGCACGTCGCGTTGCTGGTTCTTCTCAGGCACCGGTACGGTGGTGTCGACTTCCAGCAGGGTGGTCGCTACGTTGCCGCCCGGTGCAGTGAACACGACCGCGCCGAGGTGCTTGGCGCTGCCCAGGCCGGACCAGGAGGCGCCGACGGTGGCGGTGGCGCCGGTGTAGGCGATGGAAGGCATGCCCACACGCAGGTTGCCGCCCATTTCATCCTTGGCCACGGTCCAGGAAGACAGCGTGTAGTTCGAGCTGCCGCCCAGCGGTGCATAACCGACGACGCAGACCTTGTAGCTGCCTGCAGCCGGCTGGTTCAGCGTGACCATCTCGTTGGAGGTCGCGCCGCCGCTGCTGCCAACCTGGGCACCGGCGCCGTTCAGGACGATCAGGTCCAGGTCGTCGTGGTCGCCAGCCTGGTGGCCGGAAGTATCCACGTCGTACAGGGCGAAGCGGGCCACCAGGGCGTTGGCCGGAACGTTCACGGTGTGCACCTTGACGCCGGCATTGCCGCCGGCCTTGCACGCTGCCACGCCGCCGTCGGCGGAAGCATCGGCGGCCACGGTTGCTGCGCTGCGGGTGGCCGGCTTCAGGCCGCCCTTCATCGAAGTCAGCGGACCGTTGTAGCCGGTGCCGATAGCGAACACGGCGCTGGCGCTGGCTGCTTCGTTATACACCTTGGAAGGCACGGCAATCATGGCTGGGCGCGCGGTCAGCGGGCTGCGCACGACGTGGCCGGCATTGTCGTTCCAGGTCAGGTTGCCGTAGGCCCAGGTATTGGGCGCGGCGCTGACGTTGGTCAGGCTGACCGTGAAGCTGGCCTTGGCGCCTGGCGCCAGCGTCAGGGTCGACGGGTTGACCACGACGTTGAAGCCCGGCAGGGTGGCGTTGGCGGTGTAGGTCGCTTCCTGGCTGCCGACGTTGGTGACGGTGCGGGTCATGGTCAGCTTGCCCAGCACGGAGGCCGCGGTCAGCGATGCCAGGTTCAGGTTGTACGGCTGGATGGAACCGTAGGGCGCGCAGGAGCTGGCCGGCAGGGTGCCCGGGATGCCGCACATGAAGCGGATCCAGTCGACTGGACCGGAGTCATACACCAGGCCCGGATCGACCGCCTTGTTCGGACGCACATGGCCCGCGCCCTGGCCCCAAGGCAGGGTACCGGCTGCCATGCCTGGCTGGCCGTCGGCAAAGGTGTCGTAGGCGGTGGTCATCAGCGCCGACTTGATGGCGGCCGGCGACCAGTCCGGGTGGGCGTGGCGCAGCAGGGCGCCGAGGCCGGCCACGTGCGGGCTGGACATCGAGGTGCCCTGGTAGCTGGCCCAGTTGGCGTACGGGGTCAGGGTGCCGTTGGCGATCGCATCGCGCTCGGCCTGGGTATTGTAGTCGGCAGTGACGCCGGCCAGGATATCCACGCCAGGCGCGGTCAGGTCAGGCTTGAGGATGTTGGCATTGTGCTTGTTCGGGCCGCGCGAGGAGAAGCTGGCCATTTGCGGCGCCGGCACGGCGCTGGTGGTCAGCACGGCCTTGCCGATATTGCTCAAGCCGTTCGGATGGGCCGCGATCCAGCTGCGGGCGGCCGAGCCGTCGGCAAAGTTCAGGTGCACGGTGGGGATGCTGTGCGGGTCGGCTGCCGGCGACTGGGCGGCCGAGGCATCCATCAGGATCATGCCGGCGCCGCCGGCTTCCTTGACCGCGCGCGATTTGTCGACGCGGGCGCTGTTGCCGCGTTCGCACAGCAGGACCTTGCCGCCGGCCTTGGCCGGATCGAGCGCTGCATCCGGGCCGCCGCCGTAGGTGGCGCGGTCGGCTTCGGTGTAGCACAGGCGGGCTGCGGCCTTGTCGGCGGTGCTCAGTTCAGCGTATGGCTTGATGGCGGCATCGCGCGCCAGGATGGTCGGGGTATCCGGCAGCGGCGCCTGGTTGTAGGACGAGCCGGTATAGCTGGCGCCGCCCACCAGGTTGACGGTGGCGACACTGGCGCGGTTGTGGGTCGAGGCGGCCACGGTGGTCAGCCAGGGCGACAGGTGGGCCACGGCGTTGGCCGGGCCGGCATTGCCGGCCGATGCGGCGACGAACACGCCGGCGGCGGCAGCATTGAAGAAGGCCATTTCGACCGGATCGTTCACGCTGTTCTGGGAGCCGCTGATGGAATAGTTCAGCACGTGGACGCCATCGGCCACGGCCTGGTCGATGGCTGCCACGCTGTCGGAGTTGTAGCAGGAATTGCGGGTGCCGCTGCCGTCAGGATTGGTCGCGTCCGGGTAGGTCCAGCACACCTTGTAGGAGGCAATGCGGGCGCGCGGCGCCATGCCGGACATGCTGCCGACCGGTACCCCCGAGAGCGTGCCAACCGCACCGAAATTGCCGCCGGCCGTGCTCGAAGTATGGGTGCCGTGGCCGCCGTGGCCGGTCGGGCCGGCCAGCGAATCGCGCGGCGAGACGAAATCGGTCCAGTGCAGTGGGCGGCCGGTGGACAGGAAGCCGGCATTGAAGTAGCGCGCGCCAATCAGCTTGTTGTTGCAATGGCTGGCGGTGAAGCCTTCGCCGGTTTCGCAGCTGCCGTTCCAGTTGCTCGGGGTGTCGTACACCAGGGTGCCGGCGACGTCGAAGGTAGGTTTGCCTTCGTTGTCGACGCGGTCGGCGTAGGAGGTGTGCTCCGGCCAGATGCCGCCGTCGACAATGCCGATCACCACGTTCTCGCCAGCCTTCTCGTTGCCGCCCAGCTTGGCCCACAGGCCTTCGCCCGGGGTGTCCAGGCCGAGGAATTTCGGGGTGTAGTTGGTGTCGAGGCTGCGCGCTTCGTCGGCGCTGATGCTGGCCACGGCGCTGGATTTCTTCAGGGCGCGCACTTCGGCATCGGTCAGGCGGGCGGCAAAGCCGTTCAGCACCAGCTTGTATTTATGCACGATCTGGGCGGCCGGCACGATGGCCGTGGCGTTGTTCTGCTGCTGGTCCAGGTAGGCGATGTAGTCCTGCACGTTCTGTGCGGAAGCGTCCAGGCGGGCGCCCGGGGCCGGCTTGGTGGCGGCCAGGCCGTTCACGCCGCCGGTGTAGTTGGCGACCGGCGCGTCGGCCAGTTGCACGATGTAGGAGTGGCGGGCTTCCTGGGCGCCGGCTTGCGCGGTCAGGCCGGACAGCACGGTCAGGACGGCCAGGGTCAGTGGTCGCAGTTGCATGGTTGTATATCCTTGTTATCGAGTTATTGTGCGCGGCGGCGGCGGATGGTGGCCAGGCCTGCCAGGCCAAGCAGCAGGAGCGGGGCGGAGCCTGGCAGCGGCACTGCGACTGCGAGGTCGTCAATGGCGAACTGCGCGGCATACGGTGCCCAACTGGCCGGATTTACGCAGGCGCCGTTGCCGTCGAACAGGCAGGCGCTGATATTCAGGTTGGTCAGGCGCAGGGCGGCGAAATCGGTGTCCAGGTTCCAGGTCGAGAACATGAAGCGGCCGGCGCCGTCCTGTCCTGCAAAGTCGGCGCTGCGGCTCACGGCAGTGCCGTCGGCCGTGGTGCCTTTCAGCATGAGCTGGCCGTAGATGCCGTCCGGCGTCTGGCCATCCGGGGAGTAGAAGGAGAAGCGCAGGGAGCTCAGGTTGTAGAAGCCGCCGGCGCGCTGGACGTCAAGCGAACCGCTGTTCCAGCCCGAGTAATAGCTGCTGGCATTGCCGGATGGGCAGCTGATCACGGTGCAGGTGCCGCTGTTGCCGCCGTCATGGATATCGCCGGCCAGCTCATCGGCAAGGCCGAGGGATTGCAGCTCGGAGTTGATCCTGGCGGTGAAGGTCAGGCCCGCGTCGACAAATTTTTCGCCATTGAAGTACAGCCTTGGCATTTGCGATTCGAAGTTGGCCACGCTTGCGTGGGCAGGAGCGGCCAGCATGGCCGCGGCGCCGACCAGCGCGCAGCCGGCCAGTTGTTTGATACGGGTGAAATGTACATTCATGATGCGTTCCCTTGCTTTTGTAGTGATCCGAAAACGGCGAAACCTGTGTTGCACAGGTTGCAAGGAAATATAACAATGACACGAATGAAAGTGGATAAAAATTCAATGATGTTAATTTAATTTTCTTAAGGGAAAAGCAAATAAAGTTCGGAAAGTACTATGAAGAAATTGAGATGCCGACAAGAATCAAGTTGTATCAACTTGTGAAAAATCTACGACACTTTTAATAACAAATCCGCCCAGAATGTCTCAGCTGAGACAAGGGGGGCGCACCCCACAGAAAAAATTGTCGAAACCTAAACCCGCGTGGTAGCCTTCGCAGTTCTAATCAAGGCGGAGGTAGTACGGATGTGTGCAGCACGAATCCATGGCAAGACCAGCAAAGGCTTCACCCTGCTTGAGCTGCTGGTCGTGATTGTCATCATCGGCCTGCTGGCCGCATATGTTGGCCCCAAATATTTCTCCCAGCTGGGCAAATCCGAAGTCACGGTGGCCAAGGCGCAGATCGAGGCTTTCGACAAAGCGCTCGACACCTACCGCCTGGACGTGGGCCGCTACCCGAGCACGGAAGAGGGCCTGGCTGCGCTGCTGGCCGCACCGGCCACGGCCGGCGCGAAGTGGAACGGTCCTTACCTGAAGAAGGGCGTGCCGCCCGATCCATGGGGCCGTCCATACCAGTACAAGGCGCCGGGCGCCAAGGCCGAATACGACATCATCTCCCTCGGCAAGGATGGCCAGCCGGGCGGCGAAGGCGAGAACGCCGATATCGGCGCCCAGTAAACCCAACGCGGCCTGAGCAATGCAGTTCGACGTACGCACTTTGTCGCCTGACATGGCGATCGGCCAGTTGGTGGTCGATGGCCGCGACGAGGCCGACGCGCGCCGCCAGGTGGAAGCGCGCGGCCTGTTCGTCAGCGCCATCACGCCGCGCAGCGCCGGCGCCGGCAAAGCCAAGGCGCTCTCGCTCGTGCTGTTCAGCCAGGAGCTGCTGGCGCTGCTGAATGCCGGCCTGGGCGTGGTGGAGGCGCTGGAAGCGCTGCTGGAAAAGGAAACGGCGCCCGCCACGCGCGGCGTGCTGGAACGCCTGCTGGCCGGGCTGCGCGAGGGCCAGCGCTTTTCCACGGTGCTGGCGGACCAGCCGCAGCTGTTCCCGCCGCTCTATGTCGGCATCGTCAAGGCGGCCGAAGGCACCAGCGACCTGCCGCGTTCACTCGAACGTTTCATCGATTACCAGCAGCGGGTGGACCTGGTGCGCGCCAAGCTGGTGAGCGCGGCCATCTATCCCTGCATCCTGCTGCTGGTGGGCGGCGGCGTGTCGCTGTTCCTGATCGCTTACGTGGTGCCGCGCTTTGCCGAGGTGTACCAGGGCGCGGGACGCAACCTGCCGTGGATGTCGCAGGTGATGCTGAGCTGGGGCCAGTTTGCTGCCGCGCATACCATGCCGCTGCTGGCCGGCCTGGCCGCCCTGATCGGCGGCGCGCTGTTCGGCGTGCGCCACCTGGTGCGCAGCGGCGGCCTGGCGCGCCTGCTGGCGCGCTTGCCGGGCGTCGGCGAGCGGGTGAAGATATATGAGCTGTCGCGCCTGTACCTGACGCTGGGCATGCTGAGCGAGGGCGGCATCACCATCCTGAATGCGGTCGATACCGTGCAGGCCATGGTGTCGGCCAATGTAAAAGAAGGCTTGCAGGGCGCGCGCGCCATGATCGAGGCGGGCTTGCCGCTGTCGTCGGCGTTCGAAGCCAATGGACTGACCACGCCGATTTCGCTGCGCATGCTGCGCGTGGGCGAGCGCACCGGTGAAATGGGGGCGATGCTGACACAGTCGGCGGCCTTCTACGACGGCGAAATCGGGCGCTGGATCGACCGCTTTACCCGTACTTTCGAACCGCTGCTAATGGCCGGCATCGGCCTGGTGGTGGGAGCTATTGTGGTTCTATTGTATATGCCGATTTTTGACCTGGCCGGAGAAATGGCATGACGCTGCCGGTGCTTGACGCAAACCTGCTGGCCAAGGCGCGCGCGCAATGCGCGCTGTCGAAACGCAGCCTGGTGGAGGAACTGGAAGAGCTGTCCGGCATCGAGCCGCGCATGGCGGTGCGGGCGCTGGCCCAGCCTTTCGGCCTGGCCGTGCTGGAAACGGCGGACATGCTGGCTTTCGAGCCGGCCTTTGACCTGCTGCCGCTGTCGCAGGCGATGGCGCGCCATTGCGTTCTGCTGCGCTCCCATGATGGCGCGGCGGTGGGCGTGATTGCCGATCCCTTCGACCTTGATTTGCAGACCTGGCTGGCGACGCAGGCGCGCCGTTCCCCTTCGGCGCCGCTGCAATTGCGGCTGGCGCTGCAGGCCGACATCCAGGCCTACCTGTCGAAACAGGAAGAATCGGCGCGTGCCGTCGATACCCTGGTTTCCGGCGGCGAGGGCGTGCGGCGCGACGGCAAGACGGCAGCCGTGCTGTCGTTTGCCTCGGTGTCGGAAGGCGCCAGCCCGGCCGTGCGGCTGGTCAATTCGACCCTGTACGATGCGCTCAAGGCCGGCGCATCCGATATCCACCTGGAGTCGACTGCCGGCGGCCTGGCCGTCAAGTACCGGGTCGACGGGGTGCTGGACCATGCCACCGCCGTCAACGGCATCGACGTGGCCGAGCAGATCATTTCGCGCCTGAAGGTGCTGGCCGAACTCGATATCGCGGAGCGCCGCGTGCCGCAGGACGGCAGTTTCCGCGTGGAGTCGATGGGGCGCGAGATCGACTTGCGGGTATCGATCATGCCCTCCATTCACGGCGAAGACGCGGTGATCCGTATCCTGGACAAGCGCGCCATGATCGAGTCCTATGGCTCGCTGACGCTGGAGGCGCTGGGCTTTGACGAATCTTCCCTGTCGACCCTGCGCTCGCTGGCGCAGGAGGCTTACGGCATGCTGCTGGTGACCGGGCCGACCGGTTCGGGCAAGACCACCACGCTGTATGCGGCCCTGACGGAAATCCACAATGGCCGCGAAAAGATCATCACCATCGAAGACCCGGTGGAGTACCAGCTGCCCGGCATCCTGCAGATCCCGGTCAACGAGAAGAAGGGCCTGACCTTTGCCAAGGGCTTGCGCTCGATCCTGCGCCACGACCCGGACAAGATCATGGTGGGCGAGATCCGCGACCGCGAAACGGCGGAGATCGCCGTGCAGTCTGCGCTGACCGGCCACCTGGTGCTGACCACCGTCCACGCCAACAACGTGTTCGACGTGTTCGGGCGCTTCACCCACATGGGCATCGACCCGTACGCATTCGTATCTGCGCTGAACGGGATCTGGGCGCAGCGCCTGGTGCGCATCAACTGCCCGCATTGCGCGGTGCAGGTAAAGCCGTCGGACGAGGAGCTGGCCAGCGTGGGCCTGTCGCAGGCCGACGTCTACGAATACAACTTCAAGGAAGGCAAGGGCTGCGGGGATTGCCGCGGTACCGGCTACAAGGGGCGCCGTTCGATTGCGGAGATCCTGACCCTGAACGACGAAATTCGCGAACTGATCGTGGAGAAGCGGCCGATCCGCCAGATCAAGGCCGCAGCCTACGCCAACGGCACGCGCAGCTTGCGCCATGCGGCGTTGGAAGTCGTGCGGCGAGGCGACACGACACTGGCAGAAATCAAGCGGGTGACCTTGCATGCTTAATCATTTCGCGCAATCGCTGCGCATAGAAGTCACGCCGCATGCCTTGCGCCTTTTGCGTGTAAAGCGCTGGGGAACGGCGGCGCCGCAGCTGTTGGCCGAGCAGGCGCTGGCTGCAAATGGCCCGGGCGCAGCCGGCGTGGCCGAGGCCCTGCCCGCTGCACTGGCCGCGCTGCTTGCGGGCAGGGACGCCGGCGCCAGGGCTGCAAGCTTCGTCCTGTCCGACGAACTGGTGCGCCTGTGGCAAGTGACCCCGCCTGTGCAAGCTGCCCGCCTGGCCGACCTGGAGGGCGCTGCTGCGCTGCGCTTTCACACGCTGTTCGGCGAAACCCCCGCCGCCTGGCATATCAGCGCGGACTGGAATGCGGCCGCTCCATTCATGGCTGCTGCGGTTCCCCGCTTGCTGAAAGCCGCAATCGATAGCGCCGCCGCGAAGCATGGGCTGACCGTTACCGGCATCGTGCCGAATTTCGTGGCTGCCTGGAACCGCCATGCCGGCGCCCTGAAGAACGATGCCTGGTTCGGTGTCGCGCAGGACAATGTGCTGGCGCTGGCGGCTTGCGAAGAAGGTAAGCTGCGTGCCGTGCGCCATGTCGCCATTCCGCACGGCGCCGACCATTCCTGGCTGACGCAGGCGGCGCAGCGCGAGGCGCTATTGCTTGGCATGCAGCCGCCCGCCCTGATCCAGCTGAGCGGCGAAGTTCCGCCAGCGCTGGCAAAGCCGGCCGGCAGCGACAAGCATATCGCCACCGCAGCCTTGGGAGTTGCAGCATGAGGCCAATGCGGATCGACTTCGCCACTGCGGGCTGGCGCAGCACGCTCTATCGCCTGCATCCTGCTGCCGTGGTTGCGGGCGTACTGGGCGCAGGATTGCTGCTGGCAGGCGCTGCTTTCGGCGTAGAGGCCGCAAAGCGCCAGGCGGAGCGTGAAGAAAGCCTGCGCGCCCAGCAGCGCAAGCAGGCCGCCGCCGTGCGCGCCCCGGTGCGCAAGCCGGAAACCGTGATACCGGAGGGGCAGGCCCTGGCCGTCAACGCCGCCATCCTGCAACTGAACCTGCCATGGCGCGACTTGCAGGATGCCGTTGCCGCTGCCAACACGCCTGCCGTAGCGCTGCTGGCGCTCGATCCCGACCCGCGCAAGCAAGCGCTGAAGATCACGGCCGAGGCCAAGAACAGCGACGACATGGTTGGCTATATCGAACAGTTGAAGGCGCAGGAATTTTTTGCCGGCGCCGCCTTGCTGCGCCATGAAATCAACGACCAGGACCCGAACCGTCCGCTGCGGTTCCAGGTAGAAGTGCAATGGAGGGCGCGATGAACGTTGCCTCCCTGATGCTGCGGGTGCGCCTGGCCGCGATGCGCCTTGGCGTTGCCGGCTGTGTAGCGCTGGCCCTGCTGCTGGCCGGTGCGCTGGCGCTGGCGTGGTCGCTCAAGGCGCGCCAGCAGGCATATGAGCCGTTGCCACCGGCCCCGCCGCAGCTGGTGCAGGCAGCACCGCCGCCAAGCGCCAACGAGAACCTGGCCCATTTCTATGCCTCGCTGGGTGAAAAACGGCATGCGGAGCAGCAGGTCAAACAGCTGTTCGACATCGCGGCCAAGACCGGACTGGCACTGGACCAGGGCGATTACAAATTCAGCGTGGACAAAGCCAGCGGCGTGGCTGCTTACCAGGTCACGCTGCCGGTGAAGGGCGCCTACCAGAACATCTGGCAGTTCAGCATGCAGGCGTTGTCGGCAATTCCGTTTGCTGCACTGGACGATATCGCCTTCCGCCGCGAAACCATTACCGAACCGGTAGTCGAGGCCCGTATGCGTTTCACGCTGCACCTGAAGGAGAAGCCATGAAGCCGCGCCATATGCTGATGGGCGTGGCGCTGCTTGGCGCCGCCGCGCTGGTGCTGTTCGGCGACAAGACTGCCGACGACACGGTGGCGCAGGCGGTCGAGCGCAAGCCGGCGCGCGCACAGGCCGCCAGCGCGCCGCCGGCAGAGAAGGTGACGGCTGCGGCGCCGGGCGAAGCCGCCATTTTGCGTCTGGTGCCGCGCGAAGAGTTGATTGGCGCAGTAGGCGAAGGCTCGTTCAAGAGCAAGGATGGCGTGTTCGGCGGGCAGAACTGGAATCCGCCACCGCCCCAGCCGACGGCAGCGGAGCTCAAACCGCCGCCGCCACCGCCGCCAACGGCGCCGCCGCTGCCGTTCCAGTACCTGGGCAAGGCGGCCGCCGAGGGCGCATGGGAAGTCTATCTTGGCCGCGGCGAGCAAACCTTTGTAGTGAAAAAAGGCATGCAGATCGACGGCATGTACCGTGTGGATGCCATTGCCCCGCCAACCCTGACGATTACCTACCTGCCCATGAACCAGGTGCAGCAGTTAAATATTGGAGTAATTGAGTGAAGCCACGTCTGAGAACGCTGTCGCTGTCCGTGCTGGTGCTTGCGCTGTCCGGCTGCGCGGCTGAAATGGCCTACCGCGATGGCCGCAACCTGGTCGAGAAAGACCAAGTGGAAGCCGGCCTGCTGAAGTACCAGGAAGCGGTCGAGCGCGATCCGGGCAATCCAGTCTACCGCTCCGCCTACATCAATGCGCGCGACCGCACCACTGCCCGATTGCTGGCACAGGCCGAGCAACTGGCTGGCGACGGCAAGTACGGCCTCGCGGCGCAGGATTACCAGCGCGTGCTGGCGCTCAATCCGCAGAACGAACGCGCACGCGGCGGCATGCGAGCGCTGGAAATGGCCGAGCGTCACGACAAGCTGCTGGCGCAGGCCCGCGCATCGCTGGAGCAAAAGGAGTTCGAAGCGGCCAGGAACCGCGTCGGCACGGTGCTGGCCGAGAAGCCGGATCACGCGGCTGGACGCGCCCTGATGCGCGAGGTCAATGAACAGATGCCGCAGCCGCCGGCCGAATCGGGCCTGTCCAAGGCCTACAAGACGCCGATCACGATCGAGTTCCGGGAAGCGCCGCTAAAGCAGGTGTTCGACATCATTTCGCGCCGTTCGGGACTGAACTTCATCTTCGATAAGGACGTCAAGAGCGATGCCCGCACCACCATCATGCTAAAGAACAGCACGGTGGAATCGGCGATCTACTTCCTGCTGATGACGAACCAGCTGGAGCAGCAGGTCATGGATAGCAACACCATCCTGATCTACCCGAATACGGCGGCCAAGCTGAAGGAGTACCAGGAAACGGTGGTACGCACCTTCTACCTGTCCAATGCAGAAGCCAAGACGGTCGCCAACACACTGAAAACCATCCTGAAGACGCGCGACGTAGTGGCCGATGAAAAGCTCAACCTGGTGATCCTGCGCGACAGTGCCGACGCGGTGAAACTGGCTGAAAAAATCATTGCCACGCAAGACCAGGCCGAGCCTGAAGTGATGCTGGACGTGGAGATCCTGGAGATCAAGCGCAGCCGCCTGATGAAGCTGGGCGTGGAGTGGCCGAACACGGTGGGCCTGACGGTCCTGGGCAGCGCCCGCGACGACTCGAAGCTGACATTGCGCGACCTCGATTTCATCAACCGCGACAACATCGCCGTATCGAAGCTCGGCACGACCATCAATATCAAGAAAACCGACGGCGACACCAACCTGCTGGCCAGCCCGCGCATCCGCGTGCGCAACAAGGAAAAGGCCAAGGTCGTGATCGGCGAAAAGGTGCCGGTGATTACCACCACCATTTCTCCGGGCACGGGCGGCTTTGCCTCGGAGTCGGTGAGCTATGTCGACGTCGGCCTGACGCTGAATGCGGAGCCGATCATTTACCTCAACAACGAAGTGGGCATCCGCATTGCGCTGGAAGTGTCGAACTTGATCGACCGGGTGACGACCGCCACCGGCACCACTGCCTACCAGATCGGTACGCGCCAGGCATCTACCTTCCTGCAACTGAAGGACGGCGAGAACCAGGTGCTGGCGGGCCTGATCAACAGTGAAGAGCGCAGCACGGGCAACCGCGTGCCGGGCCTGGGCGACCTGCCGATCCTCGGGCGCCTGTTTGGCGCCCAGACCGACGACAACCAGAAAACCGAGATCGTGCTGTCGATTACGCCGCACCTGGTGCGCAACCTGCAACGCCCTGAAGTGACGGCGGCAGAATTCTCGGCCGGCACCGAGGCCAACTTCCGCCGCAAGCCCGATGTCACGCCGCGCCAGCCTGTCGTGCTGCCGGGCGCCCGTCCGGCCGGCGCTCCTGCCGCGCCGGCCGCGGGCACCCCCGATGCTGCTGGCGGCGCCGTTACAACCGCCGTGCCGACGCCCGGCGCCGTGCCGGCTGCGGCCGGCGAGCTGTCCGCGCCGCAGAAGCTGCCGCTGTCGGGCACGCAGCCAGGTCCCGCTTCGAGCGTGACCAAGCCGCTGCCCGCACCTGCGCCGGCAAACACCGTGCAGCCGCCTGCCAGCACGGAGCGCAAAGAGTAAGCATGCGCGCGCGCGGATTCACCCTGATCGAACTGCTGGTGACGCTGGCCATCCTCGGCCTGCTCGCGTCGCTGGCAATTCCGGTCGGGCAGACCGTGGTCCAGCGCCGCAACGAGCAGGAATTGCGCCACGCCTTGCATGATATCCGCAAAGCGCTGGACGACTACAAGAGCGCCTACGATGAAGGCCGTATCGCCAAGACCATCACAGGCAATGGCTATCCGCGCACGCTGGAAGTGCTGGTGGAGGGCGTGGTCGACGTGCGCAGCCCGAAGCGTGCCAAGATCTACTTCCTGCGCCGCATTCCGCGCGATCCCTTCAACCCGGACTCCAATGCCAGCAACGGACAAAGCTGGGGCAAGCGCAGCTACGCCAGCGATGCCGACGACCCGCGCGAAGGCGAGGATGTTTTTGACGTGTATTCGACTTCGGAGCAGGTGGGCCTGAACGGCGTGCCTTACAAGAAATGGTGAACAAGAAGGGCTTCACGCTGATCGAACTGCTGGTAGTGCTGGGCATCATCGCCTTGCTGCTGACGCTGGCTGTGCCGCGCTATTTCCCGAGCGTGGACAAGACCAAGGAAACCATCCTGGCCGACAACCTGCGCAGCACGCGTGCCATTATCGACCAGTACTACGGCGATACCGGCCGCTTCCCGGACAGCCTGGAGCAGCTGGTCGAGAAGAAGTACCTGCGCGCGCTGCCGATCGACCCGATCACGGAAAAGAGCGATAGCTGGACCATCGTGCCGCCCGACGATGTCGGCAAAGGCGGCGTGGCAGACATCAAGAGCGGAGCGCCCGGCAATGACCGCAGCGGCAAGCCCTATTCGGAGTGGTAAGCAGTCAGGGTTCACCTACGTCAGCGTAGTGATCCTGGTGGCGATTATTGGCCTGGTGGGCGCGATGTCGCTACGCCTGGGCACGACCATCCAGCGCGCGGCCGCCGAGCAAGCCTTGCTTGACATTGGCATGGAATACAGCAATGCGCTGGCCAGTTACGCCGCAGCGACGCCGCAAGGGCAGCCCAATTATCCGAATTCTTTTGCCGAACTGCTGAAAGACCCGCGTTTTCCGCAGTTGCGCCGCCATTTGCGCCGGGTGTATGTCGATCCGATGACGGGCAAGGCCGAATGGGGCCTGGTAAAGGCCAATGAGAATGGCGGCATCCTGGCCATCTACAGCCTGTCCACAGCGCCCCCGATCAAGATCGGCAATTTCCCGCCGCGCTTTGTGGCATTTGAAGGCAAGACCAGCCTGGCCGACTGGAAGTTCAGCGGCGAGGGCGTGCAGATCGCGGGAGCGAAGGGCGCCGATGGTCTGCAGCCCGGCCAGCAACCGGGCCAACCGGCCAAGCCGGGATCGGGCATGCAGCCCGGCAGCCCCATGACCGGCATGACCGGAACGCCACCTGGCGGATTGACCGGCACTCAGTCCGGCAGCAAAGCGGGCACGCCGCAGGAGCCGCCGCAGCCCGCTGAACCGCAGGAGCCGCCGCAGGAGCCGCCGGAGCCACCGCCGGAGCCACAAGAGCCGCAAGAGCCGCAAGAGCCGCCGCAGGATTCGCAGCCGGAGCAGTCCGGCGACCAGTCGCGCGAGGAGCCGCCACCGCCGCCTCGGCGGCGCTGATGCCTCGGCGTTCCTACTTGGCGCGGCGCTTGAAGTCGCGCAGGCGGAAGCCCAGCGCGAACAAGGTGCCGAAGTAGATCGCCACGCAGCCGCCGATTACCAGGAACAGCGCACCGGCGCGCAGGATCGAATGTTGGCGCATGCCCAGCCAGTCGAATTGCTGTGCGCCGAACCAGCCTGCCAGGCCCATCAGCACTACCGCCAGCAACAGCTTGAGGAAGAACGTCAGCCATCCAGACTGCGGAGCGTAGATACCTTTCCGGCGCAGGCCGCGGAACAGCAGGGCGGCGTTGAGCAGGGCGGCTACACTGATCGACAGTGCCAGGCCGGCCACCTTGAAGGCGGGAACGAAGGCCAGGTTCATGAGCTGGGTGGCAACCAGCACAAACAGTCCGATGCGTACCGGCGTGCGCACATCCTGGCGCGCGTAAAACGCCGGCGTCAGCGTCTTGACCAGGATGATGCCGACCAGGCCCACCGCATAGGCCAGCAGCGGCTGGGCCGACATGATTGCTGCCTTATCCGAGAACTCGCCGTGGTGGAACAAGGTCGCGATCAGCGGCAGCGAGAGCACGGCGATACCGATGGCAGCCGGCACCGCAAGCAGGAAGGTCAGGCGCAAGCCCCAGTCCAGAAGGGCCGAATACTCGGTAAGGTCCTGCTCCTGGCTGGCCTTGGACAGGCTTGGCAGCAGGATGGTGCCGAGCGCCACGCCCAATAGGGCATTGGGAAACTCCATCAGGCGGTCGGCGAAAGTCAGCCAGGAGACGCTGCCCTCTTCCAGCCAGGAAGCGTAGGTGGTGTTGATCATCAGGCTGATCTGCGCCACCGAGACGGCAAACACCGCCGGGCCCATATTCTTCAGCACGCGGCGCACGCCCGGATCGGACAGCCCATGGCGCGGGTTCCAGGACAGGCGCGGCAGCATGCCGATCTGCACCAGGGAAGGTACCTGGATCACGACCTGCAGGATGCCACCCACCATGACGGCAATTGCCATCGCATACACGGGTTGTTCCAGGTGCGGCGCCAGGAACAGGGCGGCAGCGATGAAGGAGAGATTGAGCAGGACTGGCGTGAAGGCCGGGATCTTGAAGTGGCGCCAGGTGTTCAGCACGCCGCTGGAGAGCGCGACGAAGGACATGCAGGCGATGTAAGGGAACATCAGGCGCGTCATCCAGACCGCCGCGTCGAAGGACTGGGGATCCTTGCTCAAGCCGGAACCAATCAGGTAGACGAACAGGGGAGCGCCTATAATACCGACTGCACTGGTTAGCAGGGTGGCCCAGACCAGCACGGTCGCTACATGGTCGACCAGGGTGCGGGTGGCCTCTTCTCCCTGCTTGGTTTTGTATTCTGCCAACATTGGCACAAATGCCTGTGAAAATGCGCCCTCGGCGAATAGCCGGCGCAGCAGGTTGGGGATGCGGAAGGCAATGTAGAAGGCGTCGGTCAATCCCCCGGCACCGAAGGCGCGGGCAAACAGGATGTCGCGCAGGAGTCCCGTGATGCGGGACAGCATTGTCATGCTGGAAATAGCAGCGAGGGTTTTGAGCAAGTTCATGGGGGGCGATTATATTTTGAATTGCCCTGGCAGCAAAACCCCGTTATAATTTAAGGCTGTACAGAATTCAGTAAGGCAGGCAGCGACGTTCAGCCGGCTCTGAAAACACCGCACCGGTTTGGCAAACGCTATTGTTTGCAAACGAACTTTGACAACGAATTAGGATTCTCAAATGGCAAATACCGCACAAGCGCGCAAACGCGCTCGTCAAGCAGTTAAGCAAAACGCGCACAACTCCGCTCAGCGTTCGACCCTGCGTACCGCTATCAAAGCTGTTCGCAAGGCAATCCAGGCTGGCGACAAAGCTGCTGCTACCACCATCTTCCAGGCTTCCGTGTCGACCATCGACTCGATCGCTGACAAGAAAATCATCCACAAGAACAAGGCTGCTCGTCACAAGAGCCGTCTGGCAGCTGCCCTGAAGGCACTGTCCGCCTAAGTTCGTGTGCTGGCGGCATTAGCCGCCAAACAGGTGTACCGGAATAACCCGCATGGCATTGCGCCATAGCGGGTTTTTCGCTTTGTAATTACTTCATCGAAGCGGCCGGCATGGCGCTGGCGGCAGGTGCGGCCGAGGCAGCCGGCGCGGAAGCGGCGGCTTTCTTGGTCTTCTTCGGCATCGAGGCCGCCGATGCGGCGGAAGCGGCAGAAGCAGCCGATGCGGCGGATGGCGCCGACGCCATGGACGCGGCCGAGGCCGCGGCGGAAGCGGAAGCCTTCATGTGGTGATCGGCAGCGTAGGCGGAAACGGAGAGCAGGGAGGCAAGCAGCACGACAGTAGTCTTGGACATGACGAACTCCTTTTATAGTGGATGCAGGTTCAGGTGAACCTGATTCATCAACGCTGCCGGAACTTGCCTGGTTGACTTATTTAGCGCGTGCCAAGGTCATCTGGCGAGACTTCCATCCACTCACCCGGCATCAGCGGATGGCTGGCCAGGGAAATGCCGCCAATAGCTGAGCGCACCAGTCGCAGTGTGGGGTGGCCGATGGCGGCGGTCATGCGGCGCACCTGGCGATTCTTGCCTTCCTGTAGTGTGATCGCCAGCCAGGAGGTGGGCTGTCCGGCGCGCTGGCGAATCGGCGGGTTGCGCGGCCACAGCCAGCCCGGTTCGGCGATGCGTACCGCCTGGCAGGGCAGGGTGGTGAAGTCCCCCAGGTCGAGCGGCGCCTGCAGGCGCGCCATGGCGCCGGCATCCGGTATGCCTTCCACCTGCACCAGGTAGGTCTTGGCTTCCTTGCGGTCGGGGTGGGCGATCTTGTGCTGCAGCTTGCCGTCGTCGGTCATCAGCATCAGGCCCTCGCTATCGTAGTCGAGGCGGCCGGCGGGGTAGACGTGCGCGATCTTGATGTAGTCGGCCAGCGTCTGCTTATCGCCAGAGGGGGAAAACTGGCACAATACCTGGAAAGGTTTATTAAAAAGTATCAGGGACATAGGCTGGATTGTATTCGTAAAAGCATGGCGCCCAGTAAAATACTGGTGCATAATGTGGAACGCCAGTGTCTTATGTCTTATAGAAGACTGCAAAAAACCCTTCTTCGGAGAACACGATGTACCAACATATCAAAGTACCTGCCGACGGCCAGAAAATCACCGTAAATGCCGATTTTTCCCTGAACGTGCCTGACACGCCGATCATTCCATACCTGGAAGGCGATGGCACCGGCGTAGACATCACCCCAGTGATGATCAAGGTGGTCGACGCTGCGGTAGCCAAGTCCTACAGCGGCAAGCGCAAGATCAGCTGGATGGAAATCTTCGCCGGCGAGAAGTCGACCAAGGTGTACGGCCCGGACGTGTGGCTGCCGGAAGAGACCTTGAAGGTATTGAAGGATTATGTTGTGTCGATCAAGGGCCCGCTGACCACCCCGGTGGGCGGCGGCATCCGTTCCCTGAACGTGGCACTGCGCCAGGAGCTGGACCTGTATGTCTGCCTGCGTCCGGTGCGCTACTTCAAAGGCGTGCCTTCGCCAGTACGCGAGCCTGAGAAGACCGATATGGTGATCTTCCGCGAAAACTCGGAAGACATCTACGCCGGCATCGAGTACCAGCAAGGCACCGAAGGCGCCAGGAAGATCATCGATTTCCTGACCAAGGAAATGGGCGTGAAGAAGATCCGCTTCCCTGAAACTTCGGGCATCGGCATCAAGCCTGTGTCGATCGAAGGCACCGAGCGCCTGGTGCGCAAGGCGATCCAATACGCGATCGACAACGACAAGCCATCCGTGACCATCGTCCACAAAGGCAACATCATGAAGTACACCGAAGGTGGCTTCCGTGACTGGGCCTACGCGCTGGCGCAAAAGGAATTCGGTGCTGAACTGATCGACGGCGGCCCATGGTGCAAGTTCAAGAATCCTAAGACCGGCCGCGAAATCACCGTCAAGGATTCCATCGCCGACGCGTTCCTGCAACAGATCCTGCTGCGTCCGGCGGAGTACTCCGTGATCGCCACCCTGAACCTGAATGGCGACTACATCTCCGACGCGCTGGCGGCGCAAGTAGGCGGCATCGGTATCGCTCCTGGCGCCAACCTGTCCGACTCCGTGGCCATGTTCGAAGCGACCCACGGCACCGCGCCTAAATACGCAGGCAAGGACTATGTGAACCCGGGTTCGCTGATCCTGTCGGCTGAAATGATGCTGCGCCATATGGGCTGGACCGAGGCGGCTGACCTGATCATCTCCTCCATGGAGAAGGCCATCACCTCCAAGAAAGTCACTTACGACTTCGCCCGCCTGATGGAAGGCGCGACCCAGGTTTCGTGCTCCGGCTTCGGCGATGTCATGATCGAACACATGTAAGCCAGGCTCGCTTCTAAACAAACCCCGCCATCCGCAAGGTGGCGGGGTTTTTATTTTGCTCGGAGATTCGGTCTCGCGGCAGGCTTCTGCGCGAAGCGTCAGGACGTTCCCCGCTTCTGAGTTAGCTCAAAATGTGCAGGCGACGGCGAGCGGACAATAAGTCGTTTATGTCCACGCAAGGAGACGATCATGTCGCAGAGCTTGCTTGACGATCAACCGGGTGCGCCTGAAGATGATAACGAAGCGCGATTTCACCAGTTGGAGAAAAAGGTGGATATTCTCAATTGCGAATTGGCCTTGTTACGTCAGCACATGGATAGTGGCTTTACCCTGGTTCGCTCCGATATTGCCGCCCGTTTTGCCGAGGCCGACTTAAGGTCAGCGGAACGGTTTGCCGAATCCGAGCGCAGGACTGCCGAGTGCTTTGCGGAGTCCGCGCGCAGGACTGCCGAGTGCTTTGCGGAATCCGAGCGAAGGGCTGCCGAGTGCTTTGCGGAATCTGAGCGAAGGACTGCTGAACGTTTTGCCGCGGCCGCTCAGCGACAAGACGACAATATGAAGGCGTTGACGTGCCAGTTGCAAGCGCAATTAGCCGATTCGGAAAGGCGGCAAGAGATCCGTCTGATGGAATTGTCGCGGAGGCAGGATGCTTTTAGTCGCTGGATGGTCGGCATGACGGTAGGTATCGCGATACTGATCGCTAACCTGGCGAGCCGGCTCTTCTAATTGTGACGATAGTGCAGGCAAGCTAGCTGGCGCTCCGCAACGCGGGCGACGATAGAAGAGGGCCCGGCCAGGGTGAAGCCGGCGCGTTCCAGTACTCGCGCGGATGCGGCGTTGGCAATGGTGACGTGGGCGTCGAGTCCTGTGAGCTCCCAGCGGCCGTAAGCCAGGTCCATCAAATGCGACAGCGCGGCGCCAGCCAGGCCGCGGCCGATCGCGGAGGCTGCGATGCGATAGCCCACCTCGGCCCGCCCGCCAATGCGGTCGATGCTTTTCAGGTTGCAGCGGCCGATAATGTCCCCATCTTCGACCAGCAGGCAGGGATGCATGCTGCCGGATGAATAGCGAACCAGGTAGTCGTCGATATGCGCCGCTACGCCGGCCAGATTGTAAAAGTCTGGCGCTCGCGCATTGACCTGGGATTCGAACCAGTCGCGGTTTGCAAGCTCGAAGGCAAGCAGGGCAGGGGCGTCAGCTAGGCTGAGAGTGCGAATTTGCATGACGAAATCGGCATAGTCCTGACTGGCGGCGGGGCGAAAAAAAACCCCGCGGGGCGGGGCTTTTCGTTGTCCGAGGCCAGGGATTAGTTGGTCTGGATGTTGGAAGCTTGCTTGCCTTTAGGGCCCTGAGTAACTTCGAACTGCACTTTTTGACCTTCTTTCAGGGTCTTGAAGCCGTTCATGTTAATCGCGGAGAAGTGTGCGAACAAATCCTCACCGCCATCATCAGGAGTGATGAAGCCAAAACCTTTGGAGTCATTGAACCACTTAACGGTACCAGTTGCCATTTTAAAAAAACTTTCAATAAAAACGAATCACACGAGCCATAAAAGCAAGAAGCTTCCTGCCCCCTCCTCGACAACTCACTTCTTACCAACATGTACAGATCTGCACAAAGTCGATATCGCATTGTTGGCGGAACAATTTTTAATGTCAAGCGCTTTCACTAGCACATGGTGAGCTTTTTGCAACAGCTTTTTTTAGAGCCCTTGATTTTGACCAAGCTGACCGCCATCTGCGGCAATCGGCGAAAACGCGTAAGATGAGTACTGGTGGAAATGCCCCTCTTAAATGGGCGTTGCAACTAGTCTGAAAGCATTAGAATATAAGCGTATGGCAACCAAGCATGACACCGAAACCGTCCTGGAAAGGCAGGCGATAAAGCCGCCACCTATGTACCAGGTGGCGCTGCTGAACGACGACTACACTCCGATGGAGTTTGTGGTCGCCATCATCCAGGAGTATTTCAATAAGGACCGGGAAACGGCCACACAAATTATGCTGAGTGTCCATCGCTACGGCAAAGGCGTGTGCGGCGTTTTCTCTAAAGATATAGCTTCAACCAAAGTGGAGTTTGTTTTAACGCATGCACGCAAGGCGGGTCATCCCCTGCAATGTGTGATGGAGGAAGTATGATTGCGCAGGAATTGGAAGTAAGTTTGCATATGGCGTTTGTCGAAGCGCGGCAGGCGCGACACGAGTTCATCACCGTGGAGCACTTGCTGCTGGCGCTGCTCGACAATCCATCGGCAGCCGAGGTGCTGCGCGCCTGCGCAGTGAATATTGAGGACCTGCGCAAAACGCTGACGAACTTCATCGGCGATAACACGCCTACCGTGCCTGGCACCGGCGAAGTGGATACCCAGCCAACCCTGGGCTTCCAGCGCGTGATCCAGCGCGCGATCATGCACGTGCAGTCGGCTTCCAACGGCAAGAAGGAAGTGACCGGCGCCAATGTGCTGGTGGCCATCTTCGGTGAAAAAGACTCGCACGCTGTTTATTACCTGCACCAGCAGGGCGTAACCCGCCTGGACGTGGTCAACTTCATCTCGCACGGTGTGCGTAAGGACCAGCAAATGGATTCCGGCAAGGCATCCGAGGGCGTGGAAGAGGGCACCGTGCCGGAAGGCCAGGCCAAGGAATCGCCGCTGGACCAGTTCACCCAGAACCTGAACAAGTCCGCTGCCGAGGGCAAGATCGACCCGCTGATCGGCCGCGAGGACGAAGTGGATCGCGTGATCCAGGTGCTGTGCCGCCGCCGCAAGAACAACCCGCTGCTGGTGGGCGAAGCCGGCGTGGGCAAGACCGCCATCGCGGAAGGCCTGGCTTACCGCATCACCCAGGGCGATGTGCCGGAAGTGCTGTCGAATGCCGTGGTCTACTCGCTGGACATGGGTGCGCTGCTGGCCGGCACCAAATACCGCGGCGACTTCGAGCAGCGCCTGAAGGCGGTGCTGAAGCAGCTGAAAGATAACCCGAACGGCATCCTGTTCATCGACGAGATCCATACCATCATCGGCGCCGGCTCGGCGTCGGGCGGTACCCTGGACGCGTCCAACCTGCTGAAACCGGCCCTGGCCAACGGCCAGCTCAAATGCATCGGCGCGACCACCTTCACGGAATTCCGTGGCGTGTTCGAGAAAGACCATGCGCTGAGCCGCCGCTTCCAGAAGGTCGACGTCAACGAACCTACCGTGGAGCAGACCGTGCAGATCCTGCGCGGCCTGAAGTCGCGATTCGAGGAACACCATGGCGTGAAGTATTCGTCGTCTGCGCTGTCGACCGCGGCCGAACTGGCTGCGCGCTTCATCAACGACCGCCACCTGCCGGACAAGGCGATCGACGTGATCGACGAGGCGGGCGCCGCCCAGCGCATCCTGCCGAAGTCGAAGCAGAAGAAAACCATCGGTAAGACCGAGATCGAGGAGATCATCTCCAAGATCGCGCGCATCCCGCCGCAGACCGTCAACCAGGACGACCGCAGCAAGCTGCAGACCATCGACCGCGACCTGCGCAACGTGGTGTTCGGCCAGGACCCGGCGATCGAAGCGCTGGCTTCCGCGATCAAGATGTCGCGCGCCGGTCTGGGCAAGCAGGACAAGCCTATTGGTTCCTTCCTGTTCTCCGGTCCGACCGGGGTCGGCAAGACCGAGGTGGCCAAGCAGCTCGCCTTCATCCTGGGCATTGAGCTGATCCGCTTCGACATGTCCGAATACATGGAACGCCATGCGGTGAGCCGCCTGATCGGCGCGCCGCCGGGCTACGTGGGTTACGACCAGGGCGGCCTGCTGACCGAGGCGATCACCAAGAAGCCGCACGCCGTGCTGCTGCTGGACGAGATCGAGAAGGCGCATCCGGATATCTTCAATATCCTGCTGCAGGTGATGGACCACGGCACGCTGACCGACAACAACGGCCGCAAAGCCGACTTCCGCAACGTGATCATCATCATGACCACCAATGCGGGCGCGGAAAGCCTGCAGAAGCGTTCCATCGGTTTCACCGACAGCAAGGAAGCGGGCGACGAGATGGCGGACATCAAGCGCATGTTCACGCCGGAGTTCCGCAACCGCCTGGACGCGACCATCAGCTTCCGTGCGCTGGACGAGGAAATCATCCTGCGCGTGGTGGACAAGTTCCTGATGCAGCTGGAAGAGCAACTGCACGAGAAGAAGGTGGAAGCGATCTTCAGCGAGAAGCTGCGCAAGTTCCTGGCGAAGAAAGGCTTCGATCCTTTGATGGGCGCGCGCCCGATGTCGCGCCTGATCCAGGACATGATCCGCAAGGCGCTGGCCGACGAGCTGCTGTTCGGCCGGCTGGTGTCCGGCGGCCGCGTCATCGTCGACCTGGACGAGGCCGAAGCGATCAAGCTGGAGTTCCCGGAACCGGATGCGGCGCCAACTCCGCCGCCAGAAACCGTCGAAGTCGAATAAGCGGCCGCGCCGCCCGGAAAACCCGCTCAGGTCCGAGCGGGTTTTTTTTTGTTATCTTTCTTTACTATAAATCAATGGAATTGGTATAATTGCAGTTGTCATTGCCGAAAAAGGAAGATTGTGAACCAACTGACCAAGCTCTTGCTCGCTGCCACCCTGGCATTTAGCGCCACTGCCCACGCGTCCCCGATCCTGTCCGGTTTCACCCAGACCAAGCTTGCCGCTTCCGATGACGGCTCCACCAAGGTCAAGCTTGCCAAAGACATGAAGCTGGGCCTGAATGGCTCCGTCTACAACAGCCTGTTTATCAACACGAACGGCAATGTGTCTTTCGGCGCTGGCATGGGCACTTACGCGCCAGCCTCGTTCGATAAGAATTCCTACGCCGCATCGTTCCTGGCGCCGTTCTTCGGTGACGTCGATACCACTAACGGCGGCGGTTCCGTCGGCTATGGCAACACCATGTTCGACGGCCATAACGCCTTCGCGGTGACTTGGTCCAATGTTGGCTATTACCCGCGCAAAAACGACAAGAAAAACACCTTCCAGCTGGTGCTGGTGGACCGTTCGGATACCGGTGCCAACAACTTCGACTTCTACTTCAACTACGGCTCGATCAAATGGGACGAGTCCAATATGACGTCCAAGGCGCGTGCCGGCTTCCATATCGATGGGACGGCTGCGGATTTCGAGTTCAAAGGCTCGGGTGCTGCGAAGGAGATGCTGGATTCAGGCAAGCACGCCCTGATCAAAGGCAGCAATGTCGGACTGGATGGCCGCTATGCCTTCAATGTGCGCAATGGCGTAGCTGCATACGGTTTGGCGCCTGTGAGCGATCCGGCCGAAGTGCCGCTGCCTGGCTCCTTGCCGCTGGTGGGCATTGGCGCCATCGCACTGGCTTTCGGGCGCCGCCGCAAGGCCTGAGCGCAGCGCAGCACGTCGGAAAACCCGCTCGCCGAGCGGGTTTTTTTTATCCGGTCAGAACTCCTGCATCTGCTTGAGTGCGGTCACCCGGCGGCGCGACACTTCCACCGTCATATCGTCGATGCGCAAGGCCATGGCGCCGCCTTCGCCGTTTTCGATGCCTTTGACAGCGGCAAGGTTGACGATGTGGCGGCGGTTGGCGCGGAAGAATTGTTGCGGGTCCAGGCGCTGCTCCAGTTGCAGCAGGGAGCGTGCCAGTAGCGGCGTGCCGCCGTCGAAGTAGAGCCGGGTGTAATTGCCTTCGGACTCGAACAGGCGGATATCCTCCAGCCGCACGAACCAGCAGCGTTCCCCATCGCGGATGAACAGTTTGCGCGGAGCAGCGCTGGGCATTGGCGCCAGCCCAAGCCGCGCCGCTGCCCGTTCCAGTGCTGCGGCCAGGCGCAGGGGATCGATGGGCTTCATCAGGTAGTCGAGCGCACTGGCTTCGAAGGCTTGCAGCGCGTACTGGTCGAACGCGGTGGTGAAAATCACCTCCGGAGCATCGTCCAGTGTGGCCAGCAGGTCGAAGCCGCTGCCGCCCGGCATTTGCACGTCAAGCAGGAGCAGGTCGGGCTCTACTGCCGCGATCTGCAGCGCGGCTTCGGCGGCATTGGCGGCCTCGCCGATAATGGTGACGCCGGCGTGGGACGCCAGCATGCGCCGCAGTTCGGCGCGCGCCAGGCGTTCGTCGTCGACAATCAGTACGCGCATCATGGTGTTCGGCTCTCTGGATGAATTGGTCGCCGCGAGCATACATCGATTCCGGTATCTCCGCACAGGACTTCCACCGCCATCCCTGCCACGTTCAGCGCCAGGGAACCGCCCGCAGTTTGCACGATGCGCTCCACATCGGCCAGGTTGACGATATGGCGGCTGCTGGCACGCAGGAATTGCTGCGGGTCGAGCATTTTCTCCAGCTGCTGCAGGGGGCGGGCTATCAAGGGAGCAGCGCCGTCAAAATAGGCGCGCGTTTGCTGTCCTTCGGATTCGAACAAGCGGATGTCGGTCAGGCGCACAAACCAGCAGCGTTCGCCATCGCGGATGAACAGCTTGCGCGGCTTCCTGCCCATGCCGGCACGGACGGCAGCGCGTTCCAGCGCCGCAGCCAGGCGTTGCGGGTGGACCGGCTTGAGCAGATAATCGGCCAGGCAGGGGCCATGGCCGGTTACAAATATGATTTCCGGTACGTCGTCCAGCACATCAAGCAGTTCGAAGCCGCTGCCGCCCGGCATCTGTACATTCAGCAGGATCAGGTCCGGCTGCAATGCAACGGCTTGCGCGATGCCGTCGGCAACATCGGTCGCTTCTCCGACAATTTCAATTTGCGGATGGCCGGCCAGCAGGCGGCGCAGCTCCTTGCGGGCCAGCCGTTCATCGTCGACCAGCAGCACGCGCATCATAACGACAAGGGGAAAGTAAGGGTGGCTCGCACCCAGCCGTCTCGTTCCACCAGATCCAGGCTGGCGTTGCCTCCCTTTGCGTGGAGCAGCCGTTTGCGGGCGTTGCTCAGGCCGACGCGCGTCGAATTCCCGAGTCTGGCCAGCGCGCCGCGGTTGGCCACTACGATCGAGGCGTGGCCGTTGGAATGGCTGGCGCTGATGCGGATTTCGGTTCCCACGCTGGATTGCTCGACGCCGTACTTGACCGCGTTTTCCACCAGGGTCTGCACCGACATGGGCGGGATCGCCACCGTATCCATGCCGCCGGCGATATCGATACTTACGCTCAAGCGCTCCTCGAAGCGGATCTTTTCGATGGCCAGATATGACTGCACGGCTTCCATCTCCTCTTTCAGCGGTACCGTATCGGCATAGCTGGACGCGAGCGTATAGCGCATCAGCGTCGCAAGCTGGTCGATCATTTGCGCGGCCGATTGCTGGTTCTCGAAAATCAGCGCGCGTACGCTGTTCAGGCTATTGAAGAAGAAGTGGGGGTTGACCTGCGCTTGCAGGGCTTTCAGTTCGGCTTCCTTGGCCAGCACGTCGAGACGCAACGCTTCGGACTCAAAGCGGTTGGCGCGGCGCAGGGCGGTGGCGGCCATGTAGGAAACCTGCCAGGCCATCATGACGCCGGACCAGAACAGGAACAGCATCGGCAACCAGCTGCCGCCGTCGGCGACGCCGACCAGGGTACGCGCGATGATGGTGACACACGCCAGTTGCAAAGGGCCGAGGATGAAGAAGGCCACGGCGAGCTGGCGCCAGTCCGCCCGGCGGGAACTCCAGTCGCGCAGCTTCATGTAGCGGTGCCACAAGTCGGTCAGCAGCACTCCGCTGACGCCATCCAGGATGCAGGTCAGGACTGCGCCTGGTTTTTCCAGGAATGGTCCATTGACCAGCAGCACGAAGGCGGTGACCGCACCCCAGCCGAGTCCTTGGAGGGTCCAGTACCAGTTGATTCTGGCTAGCAGTGGTTTTTGGGATCGTTTCATGTCTGTGTTGCTTCAGGCGGCGAGCGGAAAGCGCAAGGTTGCACGTACCCAGCCGTCATCTTCGCTCAGGTCCAGGCTGGATTGCCCGCCCTTTGCGAGCTCCAGGCGTTTGCGTGCATTGGCCATGCCAAGGCGGGTCGAGCCGGTATTGTGAAGCAGCGCGCCCTTGTTCGAAACTTCGATCACCGCATGATCACCCGACTGGCGCGCAATGATGCGGATTTCGCTTCCATCGGTGCGGCGCTCGACACCGTACTTGACCGCATTTTCAACCAGGGTCTGCAAAGTCATCGGCGGGATCGTTATGCTTGCCATTCCGGCGTCGATTTCAAAGCGTGCGTGCAGGCGTTCCTCGAAGCGCAGCTTCTCGATATTCAGGTAGGCGCGCACGGCATCGAGTTCCTGCTGCAGCGGCACGCAATCGCTGAAGGTCGACATGAGCGTGTAGCGCATCAGGGTCGCAAGCTGGTCGACCATGTGGGCGGCGTTGTCGGTGTTCTCGTACATCAGGGCGCGGACGCTGTTCAGGCTATTGAAGAAGAAGGCGTCAATGCCAGCACAGCCACCACAGGCAGTCGCCAGTCGTTGCCATGCCGGTTCCAGCGCCACGCCTTGAAGAGTCGGTGCCACGCGCTGGTCAACATCCAGCCGCTGCCAAACACCAGGATGAATACGGCCAGCAGCTTGGCATTTGTAAAGCGGCCATTGCCAAGGATGAGCAGCAGGAAGAGGGTTCCCCAGCCGGCCATTTGCAGCAGCGGGAACCAGCCAAGCCTGGAGATGATGGAGTTGTTACGGTCCATGTCGTCGATTCCTCTATGCGGCAATCGGGAAGCGCAGGGTGGCGCGCACCCAGCCATCGTGTTCGTCCAGATCGAGCCTGGCGTGCTCGCCTTTGGACAGCGCCAGGCGCTTGCGCGCATTGCTCACGCCAACACCGGTCGATTTACCGCCTGGCAGCATGTCGCCGCGGTTGGCGACTTCGATGATGGCCGTGCTGCCGGCGCTGCGCGCGCGGATGCTGATGGCGCTGCCGATGGAGGATTGTTCGACGCCGTACTTCACTGCGTTTTCCACCAGCGTTTGCAATGCCATCGGTGGCACCGTGATGGCTTCCATGTCCTGGTCTATGTCGATGGCGAACTGCAGCCGTTCTTCGAAGCGGATCTTTTCGATTGCGAGGTAGGCGCGCACTGCGGCAAGTTCGTCTGCCAGCGGAACGCAATCGTTGTAGCTGGAGACCAGGGTGTAGCGCATCAGGGTCGCCAACTGGTCGATCATATTGGCTGCGGAATCGATGTCCTGGTAGAGAAGGGCGCGCACGCTGTTCAGGCTATTGAAGAAAAAATGCGGGTTGACCTGGGCTTGCAGCGCGCGCAATTCCGCATCCTTGGCCAGGACTTCAAAGCGCAAGGCCTCTGCTTCCAACAGCAGCGCTTCCGCTTCGAGGCGCTGGTTGCGGCGCAGGGACAGGGCGGCCATGTAGCAGACATTCCAGGCCAGCATGACGCCAACCCAGAACGATAGCAGGATCAATTTCCACGGCAGGCCGCCGCCCTTCCAGCCGGGGCCAGTCAGCAGCTTGTCCATTTCGAGGTTGCTGAGGGTCTGGATGGAGCCCAGCAGCAGGGCCGCGCCCACCGCAACCGGCCAGGTGAGCCGCTTGCCGCGCTGGAGCCGGGCGTTGCACAGGTGGCGCCAGGCGGAGCTCAGTACCAGGCCGCTCAGGCCGCACCAGGCGGAGATCGGGAACAGGATGATTTCCAGGCGGTTGACCAGGGCTACGAACAAGGCGACTCCCGCCCAGCCGGCAAGCTGCAGCAAGCAAAAGTAATGTTCTCTTTTCATGGGCTGGCAGCATACCGCATCCGGCCGGGTGCCATTTCAGCAATCTGACGAGCGGTCGAATCGGATGACGGGCGGTTGCCTCAGCAGGCATGCGCGCGGCGCCGGCGCTGGCGCCGGCGGGCGCGCAAGGGGAAGATGAACCAGGTGGCAATCAACAGCACAAAGGCGGCCAGACCGCCGCCTGCACTGCCCATGTCGCTCCCAGTAACCATGTAGAGAACCACGGCAATATCCAGCGCCAGGCCGGCGGCCAGCGGCGCGAGCGCGTAGCAGATGGCCCGTGAGGAGATCTTGATCGCATGCATCGATACCTGCCCCGGCTCGGCGAGACGGTGGTAGGCGGCAGGCAGCATGACCAGCGCAATGGCCAGCACCACCAGGGCCAAGGCGGCGGCGTGGCAGTCCTGGGCGTAGATGGGCAGCCTTTCGAAGCGGTCGTTGAAGACGGCAATGGCCTGGAAACCGAATAGCGCCTGGATACCAGGCAGTATCATGCGCGCCTCTTCAATGATGCGGCCCATCTGTTCCTTTAATGTTTCACTTTCGATTTGCTCGTCCATGCAGCCGATTCTAACGAGCAGCCGCTTTGGCAGGCGCGCGCCTGCCCAGCCGCGATATCGTGCGCTACCAGCGCCGCGCCGTGGATGGACATGTGGTCGTCATCGAAATACAAGGCCTTGGCATTCATTACGGCGTGGCAATTCCGGGCATTGCAGAACCGCGCTTCCGGCCGCAGGATGCGCACGCCGGCCGGCAGTTCGCCCAGGCGCTGCTCGACATAGGCGCTGCGGCGGCGCCACCATTCGGTGGTGACGCCATCCACGCTGCGCGGATCGTCGGCCAGCCGTATCAGTTTATCCACCTGGCGCGGCAGTTCCGGCGCTTGCAGCACTACGGTCACGCGTTTGCCCGCGTTGACGAAACGGTTCAGGATCGTTTTGTAGGAAGTCCAGATGGCGCTGCGACTGGCCTCGGTAAATTCGTCCGGCAAGCGCGGGTAAGTGCTTTCGTGGTCGCCGAACAGCGCGCTGTGAAGCCGGTAGCTGACAACCACCTCCTTGATGTGCGGATCGCCGGCGATGAAATCGACCGCTTCACGCGTCCAGTCGCTACAGCCTGGATTGGGGTCTGTGCGCAGGTAGGACGGCGTGCAACCGCTGAAAGTGAACTGGCGCACTGCCTGTTGGCTGCCCTTTACTTCCACCCCCAGCGCGTAGGCCAATTCGATCGCATGGCTGTCGCCGAAGACTGCCCACTCGCCGTCGGGCCCATTGAAGGCGCAAGCGTCTTGCGGCTTGCGGTAGTCAATCCCTTTGGTATGGCAGGCAATACGTTTCGGGCTTGCCGTGACGGTGCGCAGTACTTCCTGCTGCTGAGGCGTGGTCTTCACGCTGCGCATGCCGTCGGTCTTGTGGCCGGCCAGGCCGATGCCGAAAAACAGCAGCGATCCGGCAATGGCGAAGGCAAAGACTTGCGGCCGGCCGAATTTGCTGCGGTTGCGGAAAGGCTTCTCGACAAACCGCCAGCTAAGGTAGGCCAGTACCATCGTCAGCACGACCAGGCCGGCCATCAGTGCGGGGCTGGGACCCTCGAGGCTGCGATGGCGTGCAAATGCCAGGAGCGGCTGGTGCCACAGGTATGCGCTGTAGCTGACCAGGCCCACTGCGACCAGGATCCGGCTGCCCAGAAGTTTGCCGACCGTGGTCGATGGCGCGGCGAACAGGATGATCATTGCTGTTCCCACGGTGGGCAGGAGGGCATACACGCTGGGGAAGGGCGTGTATTTGCTGAAGGCAAAAATGCTGACGCCGATCAGTCCCAGGCCCGCCAGGCTGGCAAGTTCACGCGTGCGTTGCGCGTGCTGGCCGGAGCCTGGACGCGACATGGAATAGGCGCACAGCGCACCGATGGCCAGTTCCCAGCCGCGCGTTGGCAGCAGGAAGAAGGTGGCGGTAGGGTTCCTGGCGACGCCCCATTGCGCTGCGCCGAGGCTGGCAAGCGCCGCGCCCACCAGCACTGCCAGCAGCAGGCGCTGGTTGCGGCGCCAGAACAGCATCAGCAACAGCGGGAACAGCAGGTAGAACTGCTCTTCGACCGCCAGGCTCCAGGTGTGGAGCAAGGGCTTGAATTCGGCGGAGGAGTCAAAGTAATCGCTCTGCTGCCAGAACAGGATGTTCGAAGCGAAGGTGGTTACCGCGACCAGGCTTTGCGAAAAACTCTTCAAGTCGTCCGGTACCAGCCAGAACCAGGCGAACGGCAGGCAGGCAAGCAGCAGGAAGAAGAGCGCGGGCAGGATGCGGCGCGCGCGCCGTTCGTAGAAATGAAGGAGGGAGAACTGGCCGGCTTCCAGTTCGTGGATGAGGATGGTCGTAATCAGGTAGCCGCTGATGACGAAGAAGATATCGACGCCGACGAAGCCGCCGCCAAAGAACTGGAACCCTGCGTGGAACAGGATTACCGGCAGGACGGCAAGCGCCCGCAGACCATCAATTTCCCTGCGATACTCCATGACGCCACCCTCGAAATCAATATCAAGAAGATATCGTAATATTGTAATTTGTGCAATTGCGTGTGGCGCCGGCGCGTCGGGCTATGTCTCCTGCTCCTCGCGCAAGCGGCGCCAGAGCGTGGTGCGGCTGATGCCCAGGTAGTCGGCAGCGGCGTCGCGGCGTCCTCCGAAGCGGTCCAGCACTGCGCTGACGCTTTCCGGCATGGCTGGCCGCGGGGCCGAAGCAGGGGCCGGGTGCGGTACTCCGTGCGGGAGCGGGTTCAGTTCGGGCGCAACGCCGGCGACGAAGCTGGGCGTCAGGGCTTGCAGTGGTTCGGCGGCGAGGAACAGGGCAAGGCGTTCGGTCAGGTTGCGCAGTTCGCGCACATTGCCCGGCCAGTCGTAGCGCAGCAGCAGCGGGGCGCAGGCCGCCAGTTCGGCCGGCAGGTTGGGATGGGCACGCGCCCCCAGTCCGGCCAGTGCGGTGCGCAGCGACCACTCGGCCAGCGGCAGGATGTCGGTCGGGCGTTGGCGCAGCGGCGGCAGGGCCAGGCGCAGCACGGCCAGCCGATAGAACAGGTCTGCGCGGAAGCGGCCTTCGCGCACCCGCGTTTCAAGATCGCAGTGCGTGGCGCTGATGATGCGCACGTTGACGGGGATTGGCCGCGTGCCGCCAACGCGTACCACCTCGCGTTCCTCCAGTACGCGCAGGAGCCGGGTTTGCAGCGCAAGCGGCATTTCGCCGATCTCGTCGAGGAACAAGGTGCCGCGGTTGGCCGCTTCGAACAGGCCCGCGTGACCTCCGCGCCGGGCGCCGGTGAAGGCGCCTTCCTCGTGGCCGAACAATTCCGATTCCAGCAGCGATTCGGCGATGGCGCCGCAATTCACGGCGACAAACGGCCGGTTGGCGCCGCCCAGGGTGCGCGGCGATTCGCGGTGGATGGCTTGCGCCACTAATTCCTTGCCGCAGCCGGTCTCGCCCTGGATCAGCACCGTGGCCGGCGATTTTGCATACAGCACGACGGCCTGGCGGACGCGCTCCATCGCTTCGGACTCGCCACGCAGGTCGGCCAGCCCGTGCTTGGCGCGCAGGGTGTCGGCCACGACGTGGCGGCGGCTGCGGTTGGTCTCGAGCTGTGCCAGGCGCGCCAGTTCCAGCGCGTCGTCGAAGGCCTGGCGGATCGAGGCGGCGGAGTAGACGAACACGCCGGTCAATCCGGCTTCTTCGGCCAGGTCGGTGATCAGGCCGGCGCCGACGATGGCCTTGATGCCCGAGGCTTTCAGGTCGTTGATCTGCGCGCGCGCATCTTCTTCCGTGGCGTAGGTACGCTGCTCGATCGGTACCCCGAAGGTGGCGGCGAATTCCGCCAGCGCCGGCATGTCGTCCTGGTAGGTGATGACACCGATGCGGCTGGAGACCTTGCGAGCCCGGGCCAGGGCCTGCATGAAATCGAAGCCGCTGGCCTTGGCGATCACCACCGGAACCGACAGGCGGCCTTTCAGGTAGGCGGCATTGGAGCCGGCCGCGATCACCGCATCGCAGCGCTCCGTCGCCAGGCGTTCGCGGATATGGCGCGCGGCCTCGTCGAAGCCGAGGTTGATCGGCTCGATGTCGGCCAGGGCGTCATATTCCAGCGTGATGTCGCGGAACAGCTCCGACAGGCGCGAGACGGACACTGTCCAGATCACTGGCTTGTCCGCCGGGTCGAAGGGCAGGGGCGTGGAATGTCGCATGTTTCACTGGAAGTGTTTCACGTGTTTCAAATTGAAACATTATACTCTGGGGCTGGGGTTGCAAGTGCTTGATTTTGCTGGGCAGCCGCTGCTGGCACGCCACTTGCACTATGGACGGCAAATATTCCTCAAACTGAAAGGACATCATGAGCCAATATTCCGCAGGTGCCGCCTTCCGCAAGGCCGTGCAAGAAGAATCCCCGCTGCAGGTGGTGGGCGCGATCAACGCCAACCACGCCCTGCTGGCCAAGCGCGCCGGCTTCAAGGCGATCTACCTGTCGGGCGGCGGGGTCGCTGCCGGCTCCCTGGGCCTGCCGGACTTGGGCATCTCCAGCCTGGACGACGTGCTGACCGATGTGCGCCGCATTACCGACGTGTGCGACCTGCCGCTGCTGGTCGACGTGGATACCGGCTTCGGCTCCTCCGCCTTCAATGTTGCGCGTACCGTAAAGTCGATGATCAAGTTCGGCGCCGCGGCCATGCATATCGAAGACCAGGTCGGCGCCAAGCGTTGCGGCCACCGTCCCGGCAAGGAAATCGTCTCCAAGAGCGAAATGGTCGACCGCATCAAGGCCGCCGTGGATGCCCGTACCGACGAGAACTTCGTGATCATGGCCCGCACCGATGCGCTGGCCGTGGAGGGCCTGGAGGCGGCAATCGAGCGCGCCGTCGCTTGCGTGGAAGCGGGCGCCGACATGATCTTCCCTGAAGCGATGATTTCCCTGGACATGTACAAGCAGTTCGCCGCCGCCGTGAAAGTGCCGGTGCTCGCCAACATCACCGAGTTCGGCGCGACCCCGCTGTTTACCGTGGAGGAGCTGAAGTCGGCCGACGTAGGCCTGGTGCTGTACCCCCTGTCCGCCTTCCGCGCCATGAACAAGGCTGCCGAGAATGTCTACACCGCGATCCGCCGCGACGGCACCCAGCAGAACGTTGTCGACACCATGCAGACCCGCGCCGAACTGTACGAACGCATCAACTATCACGATTTTGAACAAAAACTGGATGCGCTGTTCGCAGCGGCCAAGAAATGATCCGAGGAGAGACCGTCATGACCGAACAAGCCCCAACCTTCAAGCCGAAGAAGTCCGTAGCCCTGTCCGGCGTTGCAGCCGGCAATACCGCCCTGTGTTCCGTCGGCAAGACCGGCAATGACCTGCACTACCGCGGCTACGACATCCTGGACGTGGCCACCACCTGCGAATTCGAAGAAATCGCCTACCTGCTGGTGCACGGCAAGCTGCCCAACGTCGCCGAACTGAAAGGCTACAAATCCAAGCTGAAATCCCTGCGCGGCCTGCCGCAAGGCGTCAAGTCCGCGCTGGAAGCGCTGCCTGCGTCGGCCCACCCGATGGACGTGATGCGTACCGGCGTTTCCGTGCTGGGCTGCTGCCTGCCCGAAAAGGATGACCACAACATCGCCGGCGCGCGCGATATCGCCGACCGCCTGATGGCCTCCTTCGGCTCCATCCTGCTGTACTGGTATCACTACAGCCATAACGGCAAGCGCATCGACGTGGAAACCGACGACGAAACCATCGGCGGCCACTTCCTGCACCTGCTGCACGGCGAAAAGCCGTCCGAATCGTGGGTGCGCGCAATGCACACTTCCCTGATCCTGTACGCGGAGCACGAGTTCAACGCTTCCACCTTCACCAGCCGCGTGATTGCCGGCACCGGTTCCGACATCCACTCCGCCATCACCGGCGCGATCGGCGCACTGCGCGGCCCCAAGCATGGCGGCGCCAACGAAGTCGCGCTGGATATCCAGCAGCGCTACGAGAACGCCGATGAAGCGGAAGCCGACATCCGCAACCGTGTCGCCAACAAGGAAGTGGTGATCGGCTTCGGCCATCCGGTCTACACCATCTCCGACCCGCGCAATGTGGTGATCAAGGAAGTGGCACGCTCCCTGTCGCAGGAAGCCGGTTCCACCAAGATGTTCGATATCGCCGAGCGCCTGGAATCCGTCATGTGGGAAATCAAGAAAATGTTCCCGAACCTGGACTGGTTCTCCGCCGTGTCGTACCACATGATGGGCGTACCGACCGCCATGTTCACCCCGCTGTTCGTGATCTCCCGTACTTCGGGCTGGGCGGCCCACGTGATCGAGCAGCGCATCGACAACAAGATCATTCGTCCGAGCGCCAACTATGTCGGCCCTGAAGACCTGGCCTTTGTACCACTGAAGGACCGCAAGTGATCATGAACACCCAATACCGCAAACAACTCCCTGGCACCAGGCTGGACTACTTCGACGCGCGCGAAGCCGTCGATGCGATCAAGCCTGGCGCCTACGCCACGCTGCCCTACACCTCGCGCGTGCTGGCGGAAAACCTGGTGCGCCGCTGCGACCCGGCCACGCTGGCCGCGTCGCTGTCGCAACTGATCGAGCGCAAGCGCGACCTGGACTTCCCATGGTTCCCTGCGCGCGTGGTGTGCCACGATATCCTGGGCCAGACCGCGCTGGTCGACCTGGCCGGCCTGCGCGATGCCATCGCGGAGCAGGGCGGCGATCCTGCCCTGGTCAATCCGGTGGTGCCGACCCAATTGGTGGTCGACCATTCGCTGGCCGTGGAATGCGGCGGTTTCGACCCTGATGCGTTCGACAAGAACCGCGCCATTGAAGACCGCCGCAACGAAGACCGCTTCGACTTCATCAACTGGACCAAGAAGGCGTTCCAGAACGTTGACGTGATCCCGCCGGGTAACGGCATCCTGCACCAGATCAACCTGGAACGCATGTCGCCTGTGATCCAGGTTACCGACGGCGTGGCCTATCCGGACACCCTGGTCGGTACCGATTCCCACACCCCGATGGTCGATGCGCTGGGCGTGATCGCCATCGGCGTTGGCGGCCTGGAAGCGGAGACCGTGATGCTGGGCCGTGCCTCCTGGATGCGCCTGCCCGACATCGTCGGCGTCGAACTGACCGGCAAGCCCCAGCCTGGCATCACCGCGACCGACATCGTGCTGGCGCTGACCGAATTCCTGCGCAAGGAGAAAGTGGTTTCGGCCTACTTGGAGTTCTATGGCGAGGGCGCCACTGCGCTGACTCTGGGCGACCGCGCCACCATCTCCAACATGGCGCCGGAATTCGGCGCCACTGCTGCGATGTTCTCGATCGATTCGCAGACCATCAAGTACCTGAAGCTGACCGGCCGTGACGACGAGCTGGTGGCGCTGGTGGAAACCTACGCAAAGCACACCGGCCTGTGGTCGGACGACCTGGCCAAGGTCGAGTATGAGCGAGTGCTGAATTTCGACTTGTCGACCGTCGTACGCAATATTGCCGGCCCGTCGAATCCGCATAAGCGCGTGCCGACCAGCGAACTGGCTGCGCGCGGCATCTCGGGCGTGGTGGAGAACGAGCCTGGCAAGATGCCTGATGGCGCCGTGATCATCGCCGCCATTACGAGCTGCACCAATACGAACAATCCTCGCAATATGATCGCCGCCGGCCTGCTGGCCCGCAATGCGAACAAGGCAGGCTTGCTGCGCAAGCCTTGGGTCAAATCCTCGCTGGCGCCAGGCTCGAAAGCCGTGACCTTATACCTGGAAGAAGCCGGCCTGCTGCCCGAGCTGGAGAAGCTGGGCTTCGGTGTGGTGGCCTATGCCTGCACTTCCTGCAACGGCATGTCCGGTGCGCTGGACCCTGTGATCCAGAAGGAAGTGGTCGAGCGTGACCTGTACGCCACCGCCGTCCTGTCGGGCAACCGCAACTTTGACGGCCGCATCCACCCATACGCCAAGCAAGCCTTCCTGGCCTCGCCGCCGCTGGTGGTCGCCTACGCCATTGCCGGTACTATCCGCTTCGACATCGAAAAGGATGTGCTGGGCCACGATGCCGCCGGTAAGCCGGTTACCTTGAAGGACCTGTGGCCGAGCGACGAAGAGATCGACGCGATCGTGGCGAGCAGCGTCAAGCCGGAGCACTTCCGCAAGGTCTACATCCCGATGTTCGCGCGCAGCGAAGAAGCTGCCGAACGCGCCGAGCCGCTGTACGACTGGCGCCCGCAATCGACCTACATCCGCCGTCCGCCGTACTGGGAAGGCGCACTGGCAGGCGAGCGCACGCTGAAGGGCATGCGCGCCCTGGCCGTGCTGGGCGATAACATCACCACCGACCACCTGTCGCCGTCGAACGCGATCATGATGGATTCCGCCGCAGGCGAATACCTGCACAAAATGGGGCTGCCGGAAGAGGACTTCAACTCCTATGCAACCCACCGCGGCGACCACCTGACTGCGCAGCGCGCCACCTTCGCCAACCCGACGTTGAAAAACGAAATGGTGCGCAATGCCGACGGCAGCATCAAGGCCGGTTCGCTGGCCCGCGTCGAACCCGAAGGCAAGGTCACCCGCATGTGGGAAGCCATCGAAACCTATATGGAGCGCAAGCAGCCGCTGATCGTGATCGCCGGCGCCGACTACGGCCAGGGTTCTTCGCGCGACTGGGCCGCGAAAGGCGTGCGCCTGGCCGGAGTGGAAGCCATCGTGGCCGAGGGCTTCGAGCGCATCCACCGCACCAACCTGGTGGGCATGGGTGTGCTGCCGCTGGAGTTCAAGCCGGGTGTCAACCGCCTGACCCTGGCTATCGACGGCACCGAGACCTTCGACGTGATCGGCGAGCGCGCCCCGCGTGCCACGCTGACCCTGGTGATCAACCGCAAGAACGGCGAACGCCTGGAAGTGCCGGTCACCTGCCGCCTCGATTCGTCGGAAGACGTATCGATCTATGAAGCAGGCGGTGTGCTGCAGCGTTTCGCGCAGGACTTCCTGGAATCGGCAAAGGCGGCATAAATGGCATACAAACCGCAAATCAAGATCCCCGCCACTTACATGCGTGGCGGCACCAGCAAGGGGGTGTTCTTCCGGCTGCAGGACCTGCCGGAAGCTGCCCAGGTTCCGGGCAAGGCGCGCGACGCCTTGCTGCTGCGCGTGATTGGCAGTCCGGACCCGTATGGCAAGCAGATCGACGGCATGGGCGGGGCCACGTCGAGCACCAGCAAGACAGTGATCCTGTCCGCCTCCACCCGCGCCGATCACGACGTGGACTACCTGTTCGGCCAGGTCAGCATCGACAAGGCCTTCGTGGACTGGAGCGGCAACTGCGGCAATCTGTCAGCGGCGGTCGGCGCTTTCGCAATCAGCGGCGGGCTGGTTGCTCCAGCGCGCGTGCCGCGCGACGGCATGGCCGTAGTGCGCATCTGGCAAGCGAATATCGGCAAGACCATCATCGCCCATATCCCGATGAGCAACGGCAACGTACAGGAAACCGGCGACTTCGAGCTCGATGGCGTCACCTTCCCGGCCGCTGAAGTACAGTTGGAATTCATGGATCCGGCCGCGGAGGAGGAGGGCGTTGGCGGCACGATGTTCCCGACCGGCCGCCTGGTCGACGACCTGGAGGTTCCAGGCATCGGCACGCTGAAGGCGACCATGATCAACGCCGGCATCCCGACCATCTTCGTCAACGCCGATGCCATCGGCTACACCGGCACCGAGCTGCAGGAAGCGATCAACGGCGATGCCGCCGCGCTGGCGAAGTTCGAGACGATCCGTGCCCACGGCGCCGTGCGCATGGGCCTGATCAAGGACGTGTCGGAAGCAGCCACGCGCCAGCACACGCCGAAGGTCGCCTTCGTCGCGCCCCCAGCCAGCTACGCCGCCTCCAGCGGCAAGCAGGTGCAGGCGGGCGATATCGACCTGCTGGTGCGCGCGCTTTCGATGGGCAAGCTGCACCACGCGATGATGGGGACCGCTGCCGTGGCAATCGGTACGGCGGCGGCGATACCCGGTACGCTGGTCAACCTGGCTGCCGGCGGCGGCGAGCGTGAGGCGGTACGCTTTGGCCATCCGTCCGGCACGCTGCGCGTTGGCGCGCAAGCAACCCAGGAAAACGGTGAGTGGAACGTGAAGAAAGCCATCATGAGCCGCAGCGCGCGGGTGCTGATGGAAGGCTGGGTAAGAGTACCAGCCGAGTAAGCCCGCAACGCCCGGCTGCGCGCCGGGCGTAGGTCCAACGCGTCTACGGCGCAAGCCATCCCTCCATGCCGGAAAGACAGCAAGCGCTCCGACATTGCTCGATTCCGAAGGGACAACGGCCCTGCCAAGCGCGATGCCTATCTTCTGCGTTGATGAATCATTAATGCGTTGACAGGTCGGGATAGAATCCTGACTCGGGTGCATCAAGCGGGCGAAAGTCTCTCTTCAAGTCTTACATGAGTGCGAGATTAACCTCTGCACAACGTCCGCACGTGTGCTGTCGCGCCAATCCGCGGAGGAAAATGCGGTCAAGGATTCCGCTCGCCATCTCCAGATTGTATTCAAACCATGGAGAGGCCTCATTTCCAAGCAGTCTTTCAAATTCGCCCAGGGCGCTCTCAACCATGTTCAATCTTTCGACGTTTTGAATCATCGTACATGGCCGCCGGAATTCCTGGACCAGGCGGCCGAAGAAGAGGGCGTGGGCGGCTCGATGTTCCGACCGGCCACCTGGTCGACGGCCTTGAGGTCGCGCATTCTCTTAGGAATCCTTCATCCATTCTTCCACTGGTACGCCGTGCTGGATGACGGTCGCATAGTATGAGGTCACGGTGTTCAGGTCGACGTTGCCCGCGAGCCTGAAGCGAATGTAGGAGACCGCCAGGATCCCGCTTCGTTTTTCGAGGGCTCGAAAATCCTCGACGTCGGCTTCGGAGAAGTCGGTAAATCCGCTCACATTGCCGGATTCGGACGAGTCGATTTCCCTTCCAAGCACCATGCCGATCTTCTTCTTCAGGTCTGGGTTCAGAGTCTTTTTATTCATTTAAGTGCAGCTTTAGGTTGGTGGCGCAGCGCGCTATTTGCTTGGCCTTCCATGGACGAATACTTTCGTTGGCAATCCATTCGCGTCGAAATTGCCAATGTCGGTCGTCAAATCTCCATAGCCAAGTTTTATGCGATTTGCGCCGAATGATATGCGGCGTATAGCCATGTCGGCAATGGCTTGATCACTGCTGACAGGGTCTTGCGCCCGTAATTGCGCGAACTCATTACGGAAATTCGCCAGGTTCTTGTCGGCCAGCGAGCCGGAAAGACTAGGTGGCGGCTTATTATAGAGCGCCTGATGTGCCGCAATTGTCTGCTCCAGCGCCGCCTCGGTCATGCTGCCGCCTTCGAGTTTCAACTTGATCGATTCGCCGGCAGAAGTTACCACGCGATTGTCGAGATAGAATTGAGGGCCATCGTCGGTCATGCTGATCAAACCTACCGTATGGTCCTCGCCTTCGGCCCTGACATAGACAGCACCTTCCCCCGACTCGTCCAGCGATACAGACAAGTCCGATTTCTTGAAGGGCACGTTCCTCGGCCCTTCGGCTGCCGCGGCAGCCTCAAGCCCCTCCGAGCGCATCACGGTGGGCGGATATTCACCCGCCGCCATGCGGGCGCTGCCCCATTTTGCGCCGTACCAGCCACCGAACAGGCTACCTGCCAGCAAGGACCACTTCTGGCCGTCGGAACCTTCGCCGAACAGCTTCCCGCCCAACATGCTGCCGCCGTAGCCGCCGGCGACACCGCCAATGATGCCGCCAATCGCAACTGCCGGCGCGGCCAGCACGAAGGCAGCGCCTACGCCGACCACCAACATGGTCACATGCATCCAGGTCGGCACCAGGTCTTCGGCATGGATCTCGTCGGTCTGCACGGTCCCGCCACCGATGGTCACGTTGGGAGAGCCTTTGGTAATCGTGGCGCTGCAAGTGGTCTTGTCGTCTACCCTAGCCGCCGGCATGCTGTTGATGAATACCTTGCCGCTGCCAGTGGCCACTTTTTCTGTGTCCGTATGCTTGTCGCATTTTGCGGTGTCGAGATGGGCGCGAATGGCGCGCAAGCCGTTGGTGAAAACATTCGGCGAGCCGGTGGCCGTGATATTGCCTACTTCCTCCTTGGGCGCCCAGCTCATGGTGCTCAAGACTTCACCGATGCCGCCGCCGGCTGCTGCGGCGCCACCGATGATTGCCGCTGCGGCCAGGCCGCCAGTGCCGACGACAGCGACCGCCGTCACGGCAATGGCAGCGGCTGCGATGACGCCGGCCAGCAGCCAGCTCATGGTCGGGCTATGACCGATCGGGTCATTCAGCCTGGCTGCCTGCGCCATCGCTAGCCTGCCTGCTGCTCGAGGAAGCTGCGCACCGCGGCCAGATGGGGCAGGGCAGGGATATCCAGCGGCGGATCGTAAATGGCCGCCAGGTGCAGGTTATCCAGCAGGGTGCCGGCATCGGGATCGGGATGGGCCGCCAGCTGGTACATGCCGGTATTGCGCAGGCCCGGATCATAGGAGTTGGGTGCCGTGAATTGCGCTTGCAGCCGGTTGCCGGCGGCGTCGAAGAATGCCCATGTGTCGAGTTCGACTTCGCGCGGGTCGGTCTTGCGGCACGCTTCGGCCTGGTTTGCAAAGACGTACAGGCTGCGCCTGCGTGCCGACAGTGCGAAGGTGTAAGGCTGTGTGGCCGCCACCACCTTGCGTTTGGGCGCGGCTGCGGCAACACTCAGTGGCCTGCGCAGCGACATGCTGGCGAGAAGCCCTTCGAACGCCGCATTCCATTCTTCGCTGAAGGCTTCCAGGCAGGTGGCGGCAATCAGCATGGCCTGGCGGCTGCCGGGAGCAGGTCCTTCGACCAGCACCACGGCCTGGCGCTGGTGCATGAAGTTGCTGTCCTTGCGCCAGCTGTAGGCCAGTTCAATCGCCGGTGAGCCGCCGACCAGGGAATCCTTCAGGGCGCGCAGCTGGAAGCGAGGCAGGGCGCGGCCAAGCTCCTTGTGCAGGCGGTCGCCGAAATCGGCCAGGCTTTCCTCCGGCGCTATATCGGCGTGTGAGATAACCAGGCTGAATTCGCTGGGGCCATCGTCGCGCATGACAAACATGTGCATCGATTTGTCTTTGAGCTGGGCCGGCAGCTCGAAGCTGGCGCTGTTGGTGTGGTATTGCATGGTGTCTGTCCTACTTGTTCAGGTCGATGCGCTCGCTGCCGACAATGTCGACAAACTTGCCCTGGATAATGATGGTGCCGTCGGCGCGCAGTTCGATCTTGCTGGCGCCGACCCGCAGCGTAATGTCGGTTTTGGCGGTCAAGTGGATGTGCTGGTTGTCGGATTTGATGTCGACGAACTTGCTGGCACCCACTTCCACATGTTCGGTTTCGGCCTTGAGCATGACGTGCTTCTTCGCCGTTGCGCCGATATGCTCGGTCTCCGCCTTCAGTTCCACGAATTTCTTTGCCGTTGCGCCGATGTGTTCAGTTTCCGCCAGTATCTCGACGTTCTTTTTCGCGGTGAGGGCGATATGCTCGGTTTCCGCCGCCAGCGCGATATGCTGTTTGGCGCGCAGGTCGATATAGGATGTCTCCGACACGATTTCGATCTGCTGATTGACCGTATTGCGCTGGTAGCCCTGGCTTACCGTGTTGGTCTGGTGCGGACCGTTGACCGTGGTCGCGTGCGCGTTCTGCACGGTGGTGACCATATCCTTCTGGGCGTGGATGTTGATCAGCTCCGAGCCCTTGGAGTCGTGGATCACCATCTCGCTGAAGCCGCCGCCGCCCGGCGTGGAACGGCTCTTGAAACCCATCATGTGGGCGCCGGCGGGCAGGGCGTAAGGCGCGGGCTGGTCGGCGTTGAACAGGCGGCCGGTACACACCGGACGGTCGGGATCGCCTTCCAGGTAGTCGATCAGTACTTCCTGGCCGATGCGGGGAATGGAAACCGTGCCCCAGCCCTTGCCGGCCCATGGCTGCGAAACGCGGATCCAGCACGAGCTGGCGTTGTCGCGCCGTCCGTAGCGGTCCCAATGGAACTGCACCTTGATGCGGCCATACTGGTCGGTGTGGATTTCCTGGCCCTGCGGGCCGACCACGGTGGCGGTCTGCGGGCCCGGCATACGCGGCGCACGGTGTTCGCGCACGGGACGATAAGGGATCTTGCGGCGGATCGCAGTAAAGCTGTTGCCGTAAACGTCCTCCTGGTCGCTGGCGAAGAAGTTATTGCGGCAATCGAGCCGCACGCCGATGACCAGGAAGTCATTGTCCTTTTCGTCCGTTACGTCGAACCAGTGGTGGCCGATCAGCTTGAAGGTGTGGCCCGGGGCCATGCCGCGGCAGTCGGATTCGCCGGCAAACAGCTTGGCCTGCCATTCCATTGCTTCCATGCGCAGCTGGGCCTCGCGTTCGCCGCTGTCGCGGTCCTTATAGGAGAATGCCGGATTGCCGTCGTAGACTTCGAGCGTCGGCACATCGCCCTGGTGCGACGCGCTCGGCAGTTCCACGTATTGCACCGTGTTGGGCGACTTGAAGTCGAAGGTGTTGAGCGCGACCTTGGTCGGCTGCAGGGTGCGCCGGGCGGTGAAGGCGGTGACGGCATCGCGGTCATGCCAGCGGTTGCCGCCGTTGAACTCGATCTCGGCGTGGGCCGTCTGCGGCGGGCAGAAGGTGCTGTCGCGCGAGTCGTCGCTGATCACCATGACGTGGCCTTCCTCGCCATGTTCGAAATAGTAGAAGAGGCCGTACTTCTCCATCAGGCGGCTGACGAAGTGTTCGTCGGTTTCGTCGTACTGGACGATGTAGTTCTCCGGCAGGTAGGTCCTGGCGGTACGGAACTCGTAAGCCGCGAGGCTGCCGTAATCGGCGGTAAAGATCTGCGTCAGCACGTCCACCACGCTCAGGTCCTGGAAGATCCGGGAGTTGGTGCGGCGCTGCAGGAAAGCCAGCCAGGGAACGATCTCGGCGTGGTAGAAGGCGAATCCGCCATCCGAGCGGGCGAATCCGAATTCATTGACATAGCCGTTGATGAAATGTTCGCTGCCATCGGCCAGGCGCACGCCGACGCTGACGTTCTTGCCCAGCAGGTCCTGCAGGTCGATGCTGGAGCTTTTGGACAACAGGCTCAGTGTGAAGCGGTAAGGCGAAGACATCCTCGCTTCACCCTTGATTGTCTCGACCAGCAGGGCCTTGTTGCCTTCCAGCGGCGCGTAAAAGCGCAACAGGCGGCTGCCTTCGTGGAATGCGGCAAAGGGCCCGCTGCCGACCGCCTGCTGCAGCGCCGCCAGGCGCGGCTTCATGACAGCCGGCGCGTATTCCGCTGCGGGCGACATGAAGTCCGAGATGGCCAGCCCGGCCAGCGGGTGTTCTTCGATCTGCAATGCCTTGGCAGCGGTTTGCGCAGCAGCGGATGGGAGCTCCCGGCCGTCCATGGGCACGCTTGCCAGGACCTGGGGGGCTGGGCCGCTGTCGGCCAGGCCGGTTGCCGCCAGCAGGGAAGTGTCTTGCGCAAGCGCGGCGGACGGCGCTTCGCTGCGCGTGGCTGCGCCAGTGCCGGCGCCGATTGCGGTCTGTGCCAGCTGCGTCAGGGCGGGCGGCATCTGCTGGGCCAGGCTGTCCGCAGCGAGCGCCGAAGCGCTGCGGGTCAGCGCCGCGCCGGGCGATTCGCCGTCGGCCGTGGCGCCAAGCGCGGTTTGCGCCAGCTGCGCAGCGGCAGGCGCCAGCTGGTCCTGGGTTGCCAGTTCAACTGCGGTGGGTAGTGCGCTATCGGCCAGCTGGCCGACTAGCGCGGACGCGGCTGGGACCTCGCTTAACGGCGACGACGTGAGCGCGGTCTTGCCATCCAATGGACCAAACGACATGCGGAGCAACTCCTATCAGATTTCCGGTTGCGACAAGTGCGCTGCGGGCACTTATCAAATTTGCAAAGTTGCGAACAATACCAAATTGCCCGGAATGCCAACGCACGGTTGAAATGGGTAGGGTGCTGCGTGGCGGCAAAAACACATGTTCTTGTTGTAACAATGTCAGCAAACCCGGGCTTTCCTTTGACTAGCCAGTTTTGTACGCTATGATCGGCTGGATACCCCCGGAGTCCAGGCGTACATGAATTCTGTTTCGAGTAACGTTGAAGTTGTGGCCAGTGCCTTGCACTTGGTCGGTATGCCAGCCTGCGCTTGCGATGCCGACGGCCTGGTATTCGCTTCCAACACCGAATTCGACGCCTTGCTGCAGTCCGATCCCCGCGGCCGCAACGTGGTGGAAATGTTTGCCCGCCATGTTCGCGCCGAAGCGAACGCGCAGTTGAATGCCGCGCTGGTGGTTTCGGCCGCCTTGCCGAATCTGGCGCCGCGCACCGCCCCCAAATGGGACAGTGTGCTGGTCAACGCCAGCGGCAATTACGTCGCAGTGCAACTGACCGTCAAGGCGCTGCCGGGCGGGCTCGATGGCGGCGCCACCATCGTCTTCAACGATATCAGCAGCGCCCAGCGCGACCAGCGCGCGCTGCGCAAGGCCATGCTGGAGCAGCAGGCCATCCTGGAAAACGCGGCTGTCGGGATCATCCTTGCCAAGAACGGCTATGTCGTCGAATGCAATATGCGTGCCGCCGAAATGTTCGGCTACGCACGCCAGGAGCTGGAAGGCGCGCCAAGCGACATCCTGTATCCGACGCCGGAAGAGGCGCTGCGCATCCGCACCGAATATTTCCCGATGCTGGCCAAGGGCACGCCGCTGACGCTGGAGTTGCAACTGCGGCGCCGCGACGGCAGCCTGTTCTGGTGCCGCTCCAACGGCCGCTCGCTGGACCCGGCCGATGCCCGTGAAGGCACAGTCTTCATCCTGGAGGACATCAACGAGCAGCGCATGGCAAACGAAGCGATGGGGCGCCTGCTGCTGGAGCAGAAGGCAATCCTGGATAACGCCTCGGTCGGCATCCTGTTCACCAGGAACCAGGAAATCATGACGGTCAATCCGCGCATGGCCGAAATGTTCGGCTATACGCTGGAAGAGCTGCGCGGCCGCCATGCCTCGATCCTGTTTGAAGACGTTGAGCAGCACAAGGATTTCGGCCGCCAGGCCGGGCCCCTGCTGGCGGCCGGCCGCTTGTTCGAGCTGCGCGAGTGCCAGCTGATGCGCAAGGATGGCACGATCATCTGGTGCCGTGTGCGCGCCCAGGCGGTGGACCAGGAACACAACGCAGGCGGCACGATCTGGATCCTGGAGGACGTGACGCTGTCGCGCCAGACCCAGATGGAAGTCGAGGCCATCATGACCAACGCTTCGATCAGCATCCTGTTTACCAAGAACCGGCTGATCACGCGTTACAACCGCGGCTTTGCCGACATGTTCGGCTACCTGGGCGACGAGGCGCTTGGCATGCCGGGCCGGGCGATCTATCCGGACGACGAAACGTACAACCGGGTCGGCTCGATTGCCGGCCCGCTGCTGAGCCAGGGCAAGCACTTCCACTCGGAGACCCTGATGCGCAGGAAGGACGGCAGCGACTTCTGGGCACAGCTGATCGGCTATGTGGTGAACCCGGAAGACCCGACCCAGGGCACGATCTGGATCATCGAAGACCGCACCGCGCAAAAGCACGACGAAGAATCGCTGCGCAATGCATTGCTGGAGAACCAGGCGATTCTGGACAGCGCAGTGATGGGCATTTCCGTCTGCGAAAACGGCCGCAACCTGCGCTGCAACGCCAAAATGGAGGAGTTGTTCGGTTACGGCCCGGGTGAAATGGCAGGCGTCAGCGTGCAGACCTTCTACCCCGACCTGGCCGGATGGGACGCGGCTCGCAAGGCAACGGAAAAGGACTTTCTGGCCGGTCACGCCAGCTCCTACGAGTACCAGCTGGTGCGCAAGGATGGCAGCAGTTTCTGGGCGCGCCTTTCTGGGCGCCCGTTCGACATGGCCGATCCGAAGGGCCGCTCGGTATGGCTGATCGACGACGTGACCTCGCGCCGCGAAGCCGCTGAAGCAGTGCGCCGTGCACGCGACGAGCTGGAAGTGCGCGTGCTGGAGCGCACCGCGGAACTGGCCGGCGCGAACGCGCAACTGCAGGCGGAAATCGTGGAGCGGCGCCAAGCCGAGGCCCGCGTGCACCACATGGCATACCACGACAGCCTGACCGGCCTGCCGAACCGCGCACTGCTGGCTGACCGCCTGGACCGCGCCATGCTGGCGGCACAGCGCTCCGAGCGCCGCCTGGCCGTGATGTTCATCGACCTGGACCGTTTCAAGACCATCAACGACTCGCTGGGGCACATGACCGGCGACGCCTTGCTGAAGGAAGTGGCGGCGCGCCTGGTGGGGGCTGTGCGCGCCAGCGATACCGTGGCGCGCCTAGGCGGCGACGAATTCGTGGTGCTGCTGCCCGGCATCCACACCACGGACGAATCAAGCCAGGTGGCGCAAAAGATCATCGACTTGCTGTCCGAACCGATTCCGCTGGAAGGCCGCCTGCTGCATATCACGCCATCGATCGGCATTTGCACTTACCCCGACGATGGAAGCGACGTCGCTACGCTGATGCGCAATGCCGATGCGGCCATGTACCATGCCAAGGCTTCCGGCCGTAACAACTACCAGTACTTCAATGAAGCGATGAACATGGCAGCGGCCATGCATTTCGAAATGGAGAGCGCGCTGCGCTCGGCGCTGCAGCTTGGCCAGTTTGAATTGCACTACCAGCCGATCATGGATATTGCCACGCGCCGCCTAGCCACGCTGGAGGTGCTGCTGCGCTGGCGCCGCCCCGCTGGCGGCCTGGTGATGCCGGACCAGTTCATCCCGCTGATCGAGGAAAATGGCCTGATCGTGCCGATTGGAGAATGGGTCATGCGCCGCGCCTGCGAACAAAGCATGGAGTGGCAGCGGCAGGGGATGGCGCCGGTACCGATGGCAATCAACCTGTCGGCGCGCCAGTTCATGCATCGGGGCCTGGTCGACTCGATCCGGCGCACGCTGGACGAGACGGGCATCGATCCGGCATTGATCGAATTCGAGATCACCGAAACGGCGCTGATGCAGCACGGCGAGCAGACGCTGGAGATCCTGGGGCAGATCAACGCGATGGGCATCCGGCTGTCGATCGACGACTTCGGCACCGGATATTCCTCGCTGGCCTACCTGAAGCGGTTCCCGGTACGCAAGATCAAGATTGACCGCGCCTTCATCAAGGACCTGGAAGAGAGCGCCGAGGACCGCGCCATCGTGGCGGCGATCATCGCGCTGTCCGACAGCCTGCAGCTATCGGTGGTGGCGGAAGGGGTGGAGACCGAAGCACAGTTCCAGCTGTTGCGCGAGCAAGGCTGCACCTATGCCCAGGGCTACCTGTTCTCGAAACCGGTGCTGGGCGTGCGCGCCCAGCTCATGATGGAGTGCCAGGCGGCTTAAGCGCCCAGGGTGGCAATCACCGGCGCGTGGTCGGACGGCTGCTGCCATTTGCGCGGCGCGCGGTCGATCACGCAGGAAAGGCAGCGTTCTTTCAGCGGCGCGGACAGCAGCACGTGGTCGATGCGCAGCCCCTTGTTCTTCTGGAAGCCCAGCATGCGGTAATCCCACCACGAGAAAGTCTTCTCCGGCTGTTCGAACAGGCGGAAGGAATCGTGCAGGCCGAGGTCGAACAGGGCTTGCAGCGCGGCGCGCTCCTTCTCCGAACAGAAGATGTCGCCCTCCATCGCCGGGTCGTGGGTGTCGCGGACATCCGGCACGATGTTGTAGTCGCCCAGCACGGCCAGGTGCGGGTTGCCGGCCAGTTCTTCGCCCAGCCAGTCGCGGAAGCTGGCCATCCAGCCGAGCTTGTAGGTGTATTTGTCCGAGTCGAGCGCCTGTCCGTTCGGCACGTAGGCGTTCACCACGCGGATGCCGTTGATGGTGGCGGCCAGGATGCGCTGCTGTTCGTCCGGGTAGCGCGGGTTGTTCTTGACCACGTCCTGCATCGGATGGCGCGACAGGATGGCGACGCCGTTGTAGGTCTTCTGGCCGTTGAACGCCACCTGGTAGCCCATCTCCTCGATCTCCCTGACCGGGAACTTGTCGTCGGTGAGCTTAGTTTCCTGGATGCAAAGCACATCCACCGGGTTTTCACCGAGCCATTTCGTAACGTGCGGCAAGCGAACGTTCAATGAGTTAACATTCCAGGTGGCTAATTTCATTTCAGTCTTTCTAATTGCGTGGGAGCAGATCTTATCAATACTCACTATGCTCTGGGAAGCTGTCGCATTTGAGCCAAACAATGATTCTACGCTGACATCAAAATTGTGCTTTCTTGTCGCAAAAAAGGTGTCACCGTAAAAATAATTTCCAATAGTGCTTCAAAGTTATCAGATTGGTACTAAAATTACGGTATCAACAACCGTCAATGTCAATATAATTACAAGGTTGGTATCGAAGTTGTTTCCACGAAGCTGGGTGATTTTGCTTATTACAACGGATTTTAATGTTGTCCTGCGTCAATAAGTGGTAATATTAGGAAACTAATTCCGATTTAACGAGCACTGCAAACTAAAGGAATACACATGCGATCTGCATTCGAAGCATGGGCGCAGAAGGACGGCCAAATCGTCCGTCGGCGCGAAGACAAACCAGAAGAGTACCTGGTTTATGAGACACAACGTCGTTGGCTGATCTGGCAAGCGGCACTGGAGCACGGCAAGTCGCCTAGCGGCCGCAAGTCCACCCGCGAGGCAAGCGCACGCGCAGCGTCCCAGCGCCCGCAAGCTATTGCTGCTGCTGACGCCGAGGTGCGTAACGAAGTCTTGAACGAAGTCCTCGACGCGTTCCAGGGCATCGGTGCGAACAGCATGGACGACATCATGCACGTCATCCAGGGGCTGCGCCAGAAAAAAGGCCAGTCGGCCGACTGAGCCCGACTGAATGCCATCCAGGCTAAGCCGATCCGCGTCCGCTGCGCTGTGCGCAGTGGCGTTGGTCGGCTGCGCCACCTTGTTCGATTCGACCGAACAGTCGGTGCTGGTGCAGACCGTGCTGGATCACCAGCAGGTGTCTGCCATCGGCTGCGTGCTCTCCAATGACAGGGGGCGCTGGTTTGTCACTTCCCCGGGCCGGGTTACGGTGCGCAAGAGTACCCAGCCGCTCGTGGTGGACTGCCGCCGCGAAGACGTCTGGGCTTACGACCAGATCGAAGCGCGCCAGAATGCCTCAAAGTGGGGCAATATCATCTTTACCTTCGGGGCTGGCCAGATTGTCGACAAGCACACTGGCGCCGGCTTCGATTTGCCTTCCACGCTGACGGTGATCCTGCAGCGCGGGGAGGGCGCTGCTGCGCGCGGTGCGCCGGCGCAGCAGCCGATGCCGACATCGGCGATCTACTGACAATAAAAAAGCCGGGTCTCCCCGGCTTTTTTACTGGCCGGCCCGGCTATCAGCCGGCGCGGCCGATCAGGAAGTTGGCCAGCAACGGTACCGGACGGCCGGTCGCGCCTTTGGCGGCGCCCGATTTCCAGGCGGTGCCGGCGATATCGACGTGCGCCCATGGATACTTGCGGGTGAAGTTTTCCAGGAATGCGGCAGCGGTGCAGGATGCGCCGCCCGGGGAGCCGATGTTTGCCAGGTCTGCGAAGTTGGACTTCAACTGCTCGTTGTACTGCTCGCCGATCGGCAGGCGCCATGCGGTGTCGCCGGTCGCTTTGCCCGATGCCAGCAGGGCGTCGGCCAGCGCGTTGCCCGCCTCGTCGTCGCGTGCGAACACGCCGCTATTGTGGTGGCCCAGGGCGACGATGCAGGCGCCGGTCAGGGTCGCCACGTCGATCACGGCGGCCGGGTTGAAGCGCTCGGCGTAGGTCAGGGCGTCGCACAGGATCAGGCGGCCTTCGGCGTCGGTATTCAGGATTTCGATGGTCAGGCCGTTCATCGAGGTGACGATGTCGCCCGGCTTGGTGGCGCGGCCCGAAGGCATGTTTTCGCATGCGGCCACGATGCCGACCACGTTCGACTTCAGGCCCATTTCGCCGATCGCGCGGAAGGTGCCCAGCACGGAGCCGGCGCCGCACATATCGTATTTCATCTCGTCCATGCCGGGACCGGCCTTGATCGAAATGCCGCCGGTGTCGAAGGTGATGCCTTTGCCCACCAGGACGGTTGGCGCATCCTTGGCCTTGCCGCCCTTGTGTTTGAGCACGATGAACTTGGGTGCCTGCTCGGAACCGTTGGTCACGGACAGGAAGGAGCCCATCTTCAGCGCTTCCATCTGCTTGCGGTCCAGGATTTCGACTTCAAAGCCGAAGTCCTTGCCCAGCTTCTTGGCGACGTTGGCCAGGTAGGTCGGGGTGCAGACGTTGGCCGACAGGTTGCCCAGGTCCTTGGTCAGTTCCATGCCGTTGGCGATGGCAACGGCCTGCGACAGCGCCAGCTTGTTGCCGGCGTTGTTTGCCACCGCCAGCGCCAGCTTCTTCGGGCCGGCCCATGCCGGGTCTTTCTTCGATTTCTGTGCGTCGGTGCGGTACACGGCGTCGCGGCCTGCCAGCACAACGGAACGGACCGCCCAGTTGGCGTCGCGGCCTTTCACTTCTTCCAGGGGCAGTGCGATAATAGCGTCCGCCGATGCCACGGTGCCCAGCGCCTTGATGGCCGCGTTGATGGCGGAGCCGATGGCTTTATCGGCGACTGCTTCATCGGCGCCCAGGCCTACCAGCAGCACGCGTTCGGCGGCAGCGCCTTTCAGGCCGCGCAGCAGCAAGGTGGTGCCGGCTTTGCCGGTGATGTCGCCGGATTTCAGTGCAGCGGTGATTTCACCTGCGCCGTCGAGGGCTTTAGCCGCTTTCGAGAGCTTCTTGTTTTCGAAGACGCCGACCACGACGCAGCCGCTTTTGGCGCTGGCGATGGTGTTCTTGGCGTCGAGTGCTTTTATGCTAAAGTCCATTTGGTTTCTCCTTAATTTTGTAGAACGAATTATAAACGTCGAATGATTTTCCATCGCGCCCTCCGAAAAGAGCTGATCAGCTCCGCCGGGGCTTCCTTCACGGTGCTGTTCTCGATCCTCCTGACGTGGACCCTGATTTCGATCCTCGGCAAAGCCGCAGGCGGCAAGGTCGCGTCCAGCGATGTCATTGCGCTTATTGCGTTCGCAGCCCTGAATTATCTGCCAATTGTCCTGATTTTCACCAGTTTTATTTCCGTACTAATGGTGGTGACCCGCGTCTACAAGGATTCGGAGATGGTGGTATGGTTTGCAGCGGGCGTCAGCCTGACGAAATTCATCAAGCCGGTATTCCTCTTTGCCTTGCCGCTGATCCTGTTGACCGGCGCGCTCAGTTTTTATGCAACGCCGTGGGCACGCTCGAAGAGCGCCGAATACATCGAGCGCTTTACCAAGCGCGAAGACCTGCAGAAGGTTTCTCCCGGCCAGTTCAAGGAGTCCTCGTCGGCCAACCGTATCTTTTTCGTCGAAGGGGTTTCGGGCAGCAGCGCGGTGGTGCGCAATGTGTTCGTCAACCAGGTTGATGCCAAGGGCACCTCCGTCGTGGTGGCAAGCGAGGGTGTGATCGAGACGCTGCCGTCGGGAGACCGCCACCTGGTGCTGAAGAACGGCCGCCGCTACCAGGGTAAGCCGGGCGATGCCGATTTCCAGAGCATGGAGTTCGAGCGCTACAGCATGCGCGTTTCGCAGCAGTCGTCCGCGTCCGATGGCCAGAAGGAGACTAAGACCTTGTCGACCTCCGAGCTGATTGAGGCCGGCACCAATCCAGCCAAGGGGGAACTGATGTGGCGCCTGTCGCTGCCCCTGGCTTGCCTGATGCTGTCCATGCTGGCGATTCCGCTGGGCTTCGTCAATCCCCGCGCGGGCAGTTCCATCAACCTTATTCTCGCGGTGCTGATCTTCTTTACCTACAATAACCTGATCAATGTGTTCGAGTCCGGCATCCGGCGCGGCAACTTCTCATTCGGCATGAGCTGGTGGCCGCTGCACCTGGCGATGGCGCTTGCAGTGCTGGCGCTGTTTGCCTGGCGCCTGAACGTGAATCACCGCTACCATCCGCGTGCGGTATGGGCGGCAATCAAGCGGGGAGGGCGCAAATGAGCACCCTGCAACGCTATTTCTTCGTCTCGATCCTGCAGGCCGTCGCTTTTGCACTGGCGGCCCTGCTTGGGCTGCAGGCATTCTTCGACCTGACCGGGGAGTTGCCCGTCGTCGGCAAGAACGGTTATGGCATGCAGCACGCCGCCCTGTACACGCTGACCATGCTGCCCCAGCACGTGAACGAGGTGCTGCCGGTGGCTGCCCTGATCGGCACCATCTATACCATGGCGCAATTCGCGTCGACCTCCGAATTCACGATCATGCGCGCATCTTCCATGTCCACGCGCATGGCCGCGGTCATGGTCGGGAAGGTCGGTCTGGTACTGGTGGTTCTTGCGTTTATCTTTGGGGAACTGATTACCCCGCGCCTGGCGCCGGTGGCGGAAAAAGTCCGTCTGATGGGTCGTGGCGCCACGGTGTCGTCGGAGTTCCGCTCCGGAATGTGGACCAAGGACATCATCAAGAGCGAAGGCTTGACCGGCCAGGTGCAAGGCACGCGCTTTTTCAATGTGCGCGAAGTGCGCTCGGATGGACAGCTGCTGGACGTCAAGCTGTACGACTTTGACAATCGTTTCCGCCTGCGTACGCTGACCTATGCCAAGACGGCTTCTTTCAAGGGCAACAATACCTGGCTGCTGAACGATGTAACGGAAAACATCTTCGGCAACCCGGCATTGGCGGTCGAAGGCGCGCAGGCCAACCTGGCCAATAACTACGCGCAGGCGACCAGCGTGGTGGAGATCAGGCAGCATGCCAGCAAGGAACTGATCTCCGAGATCACGCCGAAGATCCTGTCGGTGTCGCGCTCCGATCCGGAGCACATGTCGGCCAACGAGCTTGCCGTATATACCCGCCACCTGCAGGAAAACAAGCAGGAGACCGAGCGCTTCAAGATCGCGTTCTGGAAGAAGCTGTTCGACCCGCTGGCGATCCTGGTGCTGATGGCGCTGGCCCTGCCGTTCGCCTACCTGCATACGCGCGCGGGCGGCGTGAGCCTGAAGATCTTCATCGGCATCATGATTGGCGTGAGCTTCCTGCTGGTCAATACCTTGTTCTCCCATATCGGCCTGCTGTCGGCGCTGCCCGCTGTCCTGACGGCGTTGATGCCAAGCCTGTTGTACCTGGCGTTGGCAGTAGCGGCCCTGCGCTGGGTGGAGCGTCACTAGCATGGGCCGCCGGGCGCTGGTGCTGTTCGCGCATGGCGCCCGTTCCGCCAGTTGGGCGGCGCCGTTCGAACAATTGCGCGAGATGGTGGCAACGCGTGCGCCGGATGTCGAGGTCTCGCTGGCTTTCCTGGAATTGATGTCGCCGCGCCTGCCGGAACAGGTGGCTTTGCTTGCCGCGCAAGGTGTCGACGATGTGACTGTGGTGCCGGTTTTCCTGGGGCAGGGCGGTCATGTGCTGCGCGACCTGCCGCTGCTCCTCGATGAAATGCGCCTGGCGCATCCGGAGGTGACGATCCGCGCGGTGGGCGCGGTGGGAGAAGACCCCACCGTGCTCAAGGCGATGACGGATTACTGTTTGTCTTCGCTGCCTTTGGCGTGAGCCACCATGGCGGCAATGGTGCTGCCCGGGTTGTCGAATTCGCGCTGGACGGCGTCGCGCAGGGCTTCCGACTTCAGTGAGTCGAGTGCGGCGGCACTGGCCCTGGCCACTTCCTCATCTTCGCCCAGGCGGCGGAATACCTCCACCACCAGGCGCACCTCCTTGGTGTAGTTCAGCACGAACGCCAGCAGCTGCGGGGCTGAGGAGGTGTTGCCGCGCCTGGCCAGGTCTTCGGCGAAGTCGTTGACGCGCTTGGCCAGGGCGGCGATGCGGGCCACCGGGTCAGGCAGGTAGCGGCGCGCCAACTGGAAATCTTCCACCGCCACCAGGGCAGGCAGTGCCAGTTCGGCGCAATCCTTGGCCAGCTCCGGCAATTGGGCGTCGATCTGCGTGAACAGGTCATGGGTGGCCCGTTCCTCGCCCAGTGCGCTGTTGATGGCGCTGACATCATGGAAACGGCCCAGTGTGGCGCTGCCGTTCAGGATGCGCTGGGTGTCGCGGTCGCGGATGGCCTGCAGGGCGCGGCGCGCCAGCGGGAATTGTTCTGCGAGGTAGATCCAGTCGCGCAGGGCGAACGACAGTCGAACACCGGCCAGGGTCGGATCTTCTTCGAGCGCATGCTCGTGGAACCACAGGTGGTCGCGCAGGGCGTCTTCGTATTTGCCTGCCAGGCGCGCATTGCGGGCGCGCTCCAGGACTTCGTGGGCTTGGCTCATCTTGTTCCTCTCATTGCAAGAGGACGACATTTTACGCCCAAAACCGGTAAGCCGGTGTCAGACCCGCAGGGCCTGACACCCGTCGCGCGGCGGCTGCTGCCGAGGTGCCTGGCCCTGTGGGGTAGGCACCGGTTTACCGGTTTTGCTGCGCCCGCGCAGCCATCGCCTTGCCCAGCATGACCAGCACCGGCCCGTGCGCCGCCGGCAGCCCATGCGCCAGCTCGGCCAGGGTGATGCGCTCGATGCGCTGGTCGGCGCGGCTGACGTTTTCGATCACGACCACCGGCGTCTCCGGCGAACGCCCCTGCGACAGCAGGTTGTTGGCGGTGGCGATGGCCTCGCGCCCGCCCATGTACTGCACCAGGGTATCGGTGGAAGGGATGGTGAGTTCTTCCGGGTGTCCCGGCGCCGTGGAGGAGGTAAAGAAGGCCACACTGCGCGCCACGCCGCGCTTGGTCAGCGGCTGCAAGGCCGCCGCCGCGGCGGCAACCGCGGTGGTGATGCCCGGCACGACCTCGACCTCGATGCCGTGCGCTTCCAGCGCCGACAATTCCTCGTCGGCACGGCCGAACAGCATCGGGTCGCCGCCTTTCAGGCGCACCACAAGCCGGTAGCGCGCAGCGCAGTCGACCAGTTGCTCGTTGATGAAGTTCTGCGCCGTCGAGCGCTGGCCGGCGCGCTTGCCGACCGAGATCTTTTCCGCCTGCGGGCACAGTGCCAGCATTTCTTCCGTCACCAGCGCGTCGTACAGCACCACCTCGGCTTGCGCCAGCAGCCGTGCGCCGCGCATGGTGATCAGGTCCTGCGCCCCGGGTCCAGCTCCAATCAAATACACTTTCCCGTATGGCATTGCGCAGGCTCCTGTCTGGCGTTGTTACTCGCCGAGGCGGATCATGCCGGCGGCTACTGTCTGGTGCGTGACCTCATCGATCAGGATGAAGGCGCCGGTGGCGCGGATGTCCGAGTAGGCATCGGCCGCCAGCGGTTGCTGCACGGTCAGCGCAATGCGCGCTACATCGTTCAGCTTCAACGCATCCGCATCGTGACGCTGCTGGGTGTTGATGTCAAGGATGGAGTCGATTTTCGTGACCTTGGCCGCGGTCTGCCGGGTGCCGTGCTTGATCCAGTATTTACGGCGCAGGTCCAGCGGCTCCTCCGACAGCCAGCATACGTCGGCGCTGACTTGCTTGAGCAGGGTGGCCGGCTGTGCGCTGGAGGCCAGCAGGTCGCCGCGCGATACGTCCACGTACTCCTCCAGTACGATGGTGACGGACTGGCCGGCGCTGGCGGTCTGCAGGGAGCCGTCGAAGGTGACGATTTCCTTGACCGTTGCCCCCTGGCCCGAAGGCTGCACCACCAGCTTGTCGCCCACCGAAACCTTGCCAGCCTCGATACGGCCCATGTAGCCGCGGAAGTCGTTGGCTTCGTGGCCGTTGTGGCGTGCCACCAGTTGCACCGGGAAGCGGAAGGCGGCGCCGTGCGAGTCGTCGTACACCGACAGGTCTTCCAGCAATTCGATCAGGGTAGGGCCCTGGTACCACGGCATGCGCTCGCTCGCGTCAACCACGTTGTCGCCGGCCAGTGCCGACAGTGGAATCGTCTTCACGTCCTTGATGCCAAGGGTGGCTGCGAATTCGCGGTAAGCCTTGACGATGCGCTCATATACATCCTGGTCATAGTTCACCAGGTCCATCTTGTTCACGGCCACCACCACGTGCTCGATCTGCAGCAGGTGGGCGATGGTGGAGTGGCGCTTGGTCTGGATCAGGAGGTCAACGCCGCCGTCTTCGCGCAGCTTCACCTTCGACACGTCGACCAGGATGATCACGGCGTCGGCGGTGGATGCGCCTGTCACCATATTGCGGGTGTACTGCTCGTGGCCCGGAGTATCGGCGATGATGAACTTGCGCTTGGGTGTAGCGAAGTAGCGGTAGGCCACATCGATGGTGATGCCCTGTTCGCGCTCGGCTTCCAGGCCGTCGGTCAGCAGCGACAGGTCGATGGTGTCGCCTACCGTGCGCTTATGCTTGGCTCGCGACACGGCCGCCAGTTGGTCGGCGAAGATGCCCTTGCTGTCGAACAGCAGGCGGCCGATCAGGGTGCTCTTGCCGTCGTCGACGGAACCGGCGGTGATGAAGCGCAGCAGATTGCGTTCGTTCAGATTTTCGTTCAGTGCGTTCATCAGAAGTATCCTTGCTTCTTGCGTTTTTCCATGGAGGCTTCGGAGGTCTGGTCGTCCATCCGGGTGGCGCCGCGCTCGGTGATCTGGGTGACAGCGGTTTCCGCGATGATCGCGTCCACGTCGGCTGCGTCGGAAGACACGGGGCAGGTGCAGGAAATGTCGCCCACGGTGCGGAAGCGCACCACCCGGGTTTCCACGGTTTCGCCTTCACGGGCCGGAGTCAGCCCGGTCAGCGGCACCAGCAGGCCGTTGCGCGGGATCACCTGGCGCTCGTGCGCGAAGTAGATCGATGGCAGGGCCAGTTTTTCGCGGGCAATGTACTGCCACACATCCAGCTCGGTCCAGTTCGAAATCGGGAACACGCGCATGTTTTCGCCAGGGTGGACGCGGGTGTTATACAAGTCCCACAGTTCCGGGCGCTGGGCTTTCGGATCCCATTGGCCGAATTCGTCGCGGAAGGAGAAGATGCGCTCCTTGGCACGGGCCTTTTCCTCGTCGCGGCGCGCGCCGCCGATGCAGGCGTCGAAGCCGTGTTCGGCGATGGTTTCCAGCAGCGTCACCGCTTGCGCGGCGTTGCGCGAATCAGTGGCCGGATTGCGCAGGCGCACGGTGCCTTTCCTGATCGAGTCTTCCACCGAGCCGACGATCAGGCGTTCGCCCAGTTCGGCCACGCGGCGGTCGCGAAACTCGATCACTTCAGGGAAGTTATGGCCGGTGTCGATGTGCACCAGGGGGAAGGGAAATTTCCCTGGGCGGAAAGCTTTTTCCGCCAGGCGCAGCAGCACCACGGAGTCCTTGCCGCCGCTGAACAGCAGGGCAGGGTTCGAGCACTCGGCGGCAACCTCGCGCAGGATGTGGATGGCTTCGGACTCCAGCGCATCGAGGTGGCGCGAATTGACGTGTTGTTCTACCAGTGCGTTCATTTAGCCTACTTTCTTAATTCGAATCAGTTTGCCGTCTACCAGGTGCAAGCCGCATTCCTTCGAGTCCGGGTTTTCCCACCACCAGCGTCCGGCGCGTACGTCCTCGCCCGGCTGGATGGCGCGGGTGCAAGGTTCGCAGCCGATCGACGGGTAGCCCTGGTCATGCAGCGGGTTATATGGCACATCGTTGGCGTGGATATACTCCCATACCTCCTGCTCCGACCAGTCGGCCAGTGGATTGAACTTTTCCATGTTGTGCGAGCCATCATACTCCTGCACCGACAGTTCGGAGCGGGTTGCAGATTGGGCGCGACGCTGGCCGGTAATCCAGGCCTTCTTGCCGCCCAGGGCCCGGCCCAGCGGTTCGACTTTGCGGATCTGGCAGCATTCCTTGCGCAGGTCGACGCTGTCGTAGAAGGCATTCAGGCCCTTCTTTTCCACGTAGGCGTCGACCCTGGCCTGCACCGGGCGGTACAGCGCGATCTCGTAGCCATAACGCTCCTGAACGCGCTCCACCATGCCCAGCGTTTCCTTGTGCAGGCGGCCGGTCTCCAGCGAGAAGATGCCGATCGGCAGGCCGGCTTTCAGGATCAGGTCCGTCAGGACCATGTCCTCGGCGGCCAGGCTGGAGGCGAAAACGGCAGGCGAAAACTCTTCCGCAACGCGTTCGAGCGTGGCTAGCGTATCCCGCACGCGGGTGGCGAGCTCGCTCATGGTCATGCCTCGGTCGTGGCGGCGGCCGGCGCCGGGCGCGCGTGGCGGCGGAACAGGGGCACTCGCTGGTCGACCGATGCCTGGTAAGTCTCGCTGAACACGGTCAGGCCCTTGAGTGCATCTTCGATGCTGCGGTCCGGGCGCGTGTCGTAGGCGTCAAAGCCCACGCGCTGCATGGAGAACAGCTGGTCGCGCAATACGTCGCCAATGGCGCGCAGTTCGCCGGTCCAGCCCAGGCGGGAGCGCAGGTTCCAGGCGTGGGAGTAGCCGCGGCCGTCGGTGAACTTAGGGAAGTCGACCGCCACTAGCGCCAGTCGGGGCAGGTCCTCGCGCAGGGCGACGGGATCTTCGTCCGGTGCCAGCCAGACGCCGATCTCGCCGGCAGCTGCGCGGGAGGCCAGCGCGCCGCGCTGTGCCAGCCAGGTTGCCAGCGGCACGATCACACGGCCAGGCGGCACGGCAAGGCCGGCGGCGGTGGCTGCTGCGGCAGCAGCTTCGGCGCCTTCGGCTACTTCCGGCGCGCGCAGCAGGTTCCAGTCGTCGGCCACGATTGCGCGGCCCTTGATGATTTGCTTAGGCATATTCGTCTTCTCCTACCAGGCGGCCAGCGGTTTCAATCGGTGTGGCGTATACAAATTCCTTGAACGGGGCGATGCCCAGGCGCTGCGCGGTGTCGACGAAACGCTCTTCCGGAGTGCGTTCTCGTACATATACTTGCAGCAGGCGGTCGATCACTTCCGGCATTTGCTGCGCGGAGAACGACGGGCCGATGATCTTGCCGATGGCGGAGTTGTTGCCTTGCGCGCCGCCGATCGACACCTGGTACCATTCGCTGCCATCCTTGTCGACGCCCAGCACGCCGATATTGCCGACGTGGTGATGGCCGCAGGCGTTGATGCAGCCCGAGATATTGAGCTCGAAGTCGCCGATATCGTGCAAGAAGTCGATATGGTCGAAGCGTTCTGCAATCGCCTGTGCGATCGGGATCGACTTGGCATTGGCCAGCGAGCAGAAGTCGCCGCCTGGGCAGCAGATAATGTCGGTCAGCAGGCCGATATTAGGCGTTGCCAGGCCGTGCGCCTTGATCTCCTGCCACAGTGCGAACAACCGGGATTGTTCGACGTCGGCCAGCACGATGTTCTGCTCGTGCGTCACACGCAGTTCGCCAAAGCTGTAGCGGTCGGCCAGGTCGGCCATGTAATCCATTTGTTCCGCTGTTGCATCGCCGGGCGGCACGCCTGTCTTCTTCAGCGACAGCACGACAGCGGCGTAACCCGGCACCTTGTGCGGCTTCACATTGCGTTTCAACCAGTTCTGGAACGGCTTTTCCGCATGGGCGGCGGCAGCGTCGTAAGAAGGCAGCGCCTTGTAATCGTGCGGCTGGAAGTAAGCGATGATGCGCTCCATTTCCTCCAGCGTCAGGGTCTGTTCCGTACCCTTCAGGTCTTCCCATTCTGCCTCCACCTGGCGGGTGAACTCCTCCACGCCCAGGGCTTTCAGCAGGATCTTGATGCGCGCCTTGTACTTGTTGTCGCGGCGGCCGTGCAGGTTATACACGCGCATGATCGCTTCGGTATAGGTGAGCAGGTGTTCGCGTGGCAGGAACTCGCGGATCACGCTGCCCAGGATCGGGGTACGGCCCATGCCGCCGCCGACCATCACCTTGAAGCCGATTTCTCCGGCTTCGTTCTTCACCACGGTCAGGCCGATGTCGTGCACGGCGATGGCGGCACGGTCTTCCACGGCGCCGTTGATCGCCACTTTGAATTTGCGGGGCAGGGCAATAAATTCCGGGTGGAAGGTCGACCACTGGCGCAGCACTTCGGCGTACGGGCGCGGGTCGATGATCTCGTCGGCGGCCACGCCGGCGAATTCGTCGGAAGTGACATTGCGGATGCAGTTGCCCGAAGTCTGGATGGCGTGCATTTCCACCGAAGCCAGGTCGCTCAGGATTTCCGGGGTTTCTTCCAGCTTGATCCAGTTGAACTGGATGTTCTGGCGGGTGGTGAAGTGGCCGTAGCCGCGGTCATATTTGCGGGCGATGTGCGCGAACATGCGCATTTGCCTGGAACTGAGCAGGCCGTAAGGGACGGCGATACGCAGCATGTAAGCGTGACGCTGCATGTACAGGCCGTTTTGTAAGCGCAGCGGCAGGAATTCGGCCTCGGTCAACTCATCATTCAGGCGGCGTTTTACCTGGTCGCGATACTGCTCGATGCGTTCGCGGATGATGAGGTGGTCGTATTGATCGTATTGATACATAGCTTTCCCAGTAAGGCATGCCCAAAGTGGAATCAATGGTAATAAACTGGGGGCTTATTCCAAACAACATAGTCTTTATTTGCTTATATGCTGTTAAGGCATAAGCATCAGCGTAAAATACGCGCTGGGGAGTCCAACGAGAGCGAGAATGAACCTTCACCAACTGCGATTCGTGCGGGAAGCCGTGCGCCAGAACTACAACCTGACCGACGCCGCCAAGGCCTTGTTTACCTCCCAGCCGGGCGTTTCCAAGGCGATCATCGAACTGGAAGAAGAGCTGGGTGTTGATATTTTCACAAGGCACGGCAAGCGGATCCGCGGTTTGACCGAGCCAGGCAGGCTGGTTTTGCAGTCGGTTGAACTGATCATGCAGGAGATCGACAGCCTGAAACGGATCGGCAAGGAATACGCGGCCCAGGACTCGGGCAGCTTCACCATCGCCACCACCCACACCCAGGCCCGTTACACCCTGCCTAAAGTGGTACAGGCCTTCATGCAGAAGTATCCGAAAGTGCGCTTGTCTTTATTGCAAGGCAATCCGAAGCAGATCGCGGAGATGGTGCAACGGGACCAGGCCGACCTGGCCATCGCCACCGAATCCATCGCCGCCATCGAAGGCCTGATTACGCTGCCTTGCTACCAGTGGGAGCACGTGGTGGTGGTGCCGCCCGACCATCCGCTGTTAAGGATCAAGTCCGTCACGCTGGAAGAAGTGGCCGAGCACCACATCATCACGTATGATGCCGCCTTCGCCGGCCGGTCGCGTATCGACCAGGCTTTCGATAAGCGCGGCCTGAAACCGGACGTGCTGCTGGAAGCGATCGATGCGGACGTGATCAAGACCTATGTGGAGCTTGGCATGGGTGTCGGGATCATCGCCGGCATGGCCTTTGACCCCGAGCGCGACCGCAACCTGCGGGCCATCCCCGCCGGCCACCTGTTTGGCATGAATGTGTCGCGCGTGGCCGTCAAGCAGGGAGCCTACCTGCGATCCTATATATATACCTTCATCGAGCTGCTGGCGCCGACATTGAACCGCAAGCTGATCGAACAGGCGATGAAGGGCGAACATGAGAACTACGAACTGTGATCAACGAACAAGAATTGAATGAGGTGCGCGAGCACATTGAAGAACTGCTGGAAGACCACGAGGTCCTGCAGCTGGAAAGCCTTGACCTGGACAGCGTGGATGCCGCACCGGGGCAGTACACGGCCGTCTATGCCGAATTCCTGTGGGCCCAGCTGGGACGTGAGAAACAGGACAAGTTCCTGAAGCAGCTTCGTGACAAGGTCGGCAAGGATGTGCTGCTGGTTCTGATGGGCGAAGACTATGTCGATGGCGAGAGCTTCCCCGTCGCCCGTACCGACCAGCACGGAAATACCTACGAGTTCCAGAAAGATGACGACGGAAACCGTTTCGAAGTGATGAAGAATTACCCGTCAGACAGCTGGCTGCGCAAGCGTTTGGGTATCGCAGCGCGCGAGATCAAGGTCCTGCGCTCTGAATATTACTGGGTCGTTACATCACGCCTGAAGTAATTTTTTCCTGTCACATTGTTGAAGTAATTGAGGGGCAATATAGCTGCGTTTGAAACATTTCCCTCAACTTCAACAACGTAGGACAACAAGTGAAAAAACTTACTCTGGCAGCACTGATCATCGGCGGTTTCGCAGCACAAGCTCAAGCCCAGTCCAATGTGACCATCTATGGTATCGCTGATGCCGGCTTCGTCGCAGAGCGCGGTGGCGTGAACGGCAGCGTCAACAAGGTGACCAGTGGTGTGGGTTCGGCTTCCCGCCTGGGCTTCAAAGGTGTTGAAGACCTGGGCGGCGGCACTTCCGCTATCTTCACGATCGAATCCGGCGTCAAGATCGACACCGGCGAGCAGGATACCGCAGGCGTGTTCGCACAGCGCCAGGCTTTCGTTGGCCTGAAGAGTGCCAGCATGGGCCAGATCACCCTCGGCCGCCAGTACACCATGCTGTACAACGCCCTGTCGCAAGTTGCCGACCCATTCGGCGCTGGCTATGCCGGCAATGCCAAGAACCTGTTCCCTACCGGCGGCGTCAACACCCGCCTGTCGAACTCCATCGTCTACAACTCCCCGATGTTCTCGGGCTTCAGCTTTGATGCTCTGTACGGCATGGGCGAGCAAGCTGGCGACAATACCGCCGGCCGCCAGTTCGGCTTCGGCGTGAACTACACCAGCAAGGAACTGAATGTTCGCCTGGTCCACAACAACAAGAACAACGACGTGGCTGCTGTCGGCGCCACCCCGGCTGTTCGCAGGGACAAAGCCAAGAACACCCTGTTGGCTGCCAACTACGACTTCGGCGTGGCTAAAGTCTACTTCGGCTACGAAAAAGACAAGGGTGCCGGCTCGGCACCGTTGCCAGTGGCTAACGCCTACGGCCGTGCAGTGCCTCCAAAGGCTTCCACCGACGGCAACGAAGTGCTGCTGGGTGTGGGCGTGCCTATGGGCGGCGGCACCCTGGTTGCTTCGTACATCCGCAAGGAAGACAAGTCCAACAACCAGGACGCCAACCAGTTCGGCATCGGCTACCTGTACGCCATGTCCAAGCGCACCACCGCTTACACCTCGATCGCCAAGGTGAAGAACAAGAACGGCGCCGGCTACACCGTTGGCAACAACACCGAAGCCGGTTCGGGCGACAAGGCATTCAACCTGGGCCTGCGCCACGCCTTCTAAGCAGTTTTTTGTAGCACGCAGTACCTCTCTCTCGAGGTGATTCATGATCTTTGGCGGGTCTCCGGACCCGCCCTTTTTTTATGTGCCGCCGGGGAGGGGGATTGTGATCGAGATGCGCGTGCCGCTGCCGCCGTCAACCTCCATACTGCCGCGCAGTGATGCGACGCGTTCGCGCATGCCAAGCAGGCCAAGCGCATCCGCCTTCGCCATGTCGCCGACGGCAATGCCGCGCCCATCATCCGAAATATCGATGTACAGCTCCCCGCCGATGCGCTGAAAGCACACCTTAGCGGTGCCAGCGCCGGCATGGCGGGCGATATTGGTTAATGATTCCTGCACCAGCCGGTAGATGGCGGTGCTATAGCGCTCATCGAGGACCAGTGCCTCGGGCACGGCATTGAGCACGCAGCGAATGCCGTGGCGCTTCTCGAATTCACGCCGCAGCGACTCCAGCGCAAAGTACAGCCCACCTTCGTCAAGTGCGCGCGGGCGCAAGTTGCCGGCGATACGGCGTAATGAGCCGATTGCCGTCAGCAGCAGGCTGTCCATGCTGGACAGCCGCGCTTCCGCTTCGGCTGAGCCGGGCGGTAGCTGTTGCAGCAATGTGAGTTCAACGCGCAGGGTGGCCAGCAACTGCCCAAGGTCGTCGTGCAGTTCGCGCGAAATATGGACGCGTTCATCCTCCCGGATGTCCGCCAGGGCGGAATCGGTGGAGCGGCGTCCCTGGACGCGGGTGCGGGGATTCTTCAAATTGGCCTCCTGGTGGCAGCGACCACCAGGACACCGTATTACAGCAAGCCGCCGGGCGGCTTGATCTGGATCACATCTGCTTGAACAGATGCAGGAAGGAGCGGCTGACTTCCAGCTTGTCTGGGCGGCCTTTGATCATCACCAGGTGGCGCCCGCGGATGTCGCGCGTTACGCCCTCGATGGCATTCACATTGACCAGGGTCGCGCGGTGGATCTGCCAGAACAGGGAGGGGTCCAGCTCCTCGGCCAGGTCGCGTACCGGCTTGCGGATCAGGGCCTCGAATTTATCGGTCTGCACGCAGGTGTATTTTTCGTCCGAACGGAAGAACAGGATTTCCTCGACCGGGATCATGCGCAGGTCTGAACCAATGCTGGCCTGGATCCACTGCAGGTATTTCGGCTTTGGCGCAGCGATCTTCTCCGCAAGCTGGTTCAGGATAGCCGCCATATCGGCGCCCTGCGCCGCGCTCGCGGCAGGCGAGGACAGGCGGCTTTTCAGGCGCTCGACGGTGATCTTCAGGCGCTCAGGCTCCGGCGGTTTCAGCACGTAGTCGACCGCGCCGCGCTCGAATGCCTCGACAGCATACGCGTCGTAAGCGGTGACGAAAACCACATTACTCTTGTTGCCGATTTCGGCGGCTGCTTCCATCCCGGTCTTGCCGGGCATGCGGATATCGAGGAAGGTGAAATCCGGCTTCAGTTCGTTCACCAGTTCAACCGCTTCGTCGCCGTTCTTGGCTTCACCGAGGATCTCCAGGTCTGGCCAGACTTGTTCCAGCCGCATGCGCAGCTGGTCGCGCATCAGTCGCTCATCGTCGGCAATAATTGCTGTGGGCATAGTGCTCAATATTGGGAAATAAGAAGTATCAATTATTCAATGGATCGCTGCACAAGGCAATCGCTTATTCCGAGCGCGCCAACTGGTACGGCACCTCGATAATCGCAATGACGCCGCTTGGCTGGTTGGGCTCGATTTTCAGCGAAGCCTGGTCGCCGTGCAGCAGCTTCAGTCGTTCGCGGATATTGGTCAGGCCCAGGCCGGTGCCGGTGCTTGGCTTGGCGCCAAAACCCAGGCCATCGTCGGTCACGGTCACACGCAGCTTGCTGTGCGCCACTTCGGCGCGGACTTTCAGGTAGCCGCCTTCGGGCTTGCCTTCCAGGCCGTGCTTGATCGCGTTTTCCACCATCGACTGCAGCATCATCGGTGGGAAGGCCGCGGTACGCAGGCCTTCGGGCACGTCGAAGTCGATGGTGAGGCGCTCTTCCATGCGCATTTTCAGCAAGGCGAGGTAAGCGGCCACCATATCGGACTCGCTGCCGAGCGTGCTGGTCAGCTTGTTCTCGCGCATTTGCGGCAGCACGGCGCGCAGGTATTTGATCAGGCTGCGCTGCATGGCCGAGGCCCGGGGCGGGTCGGTCTCGATCAAGTGCTCGACAGAAGCCAGGGTGTTGAACAGGAAGTGCGGCTCGACCTGGGCCTGCATCATTTGCATCTTCGCTTCGCTTAGCTGGCGCTGCATGGATTCGCGTTCAGCTGCGGCGTTCGCCACTTGGGCTTCGGCTTCTGCCTTCTTCTTGCCGCCAACTAGCGCCTTCATCGCAAAAAGTGCCAGCAAAAGGAGGGTGATAAAGCTGGTAAACCAGGTCGACGCCTGTTTGTGGTAGCGCGAGACTTTCTCTTCGGCTGCGCTATCGACGGCTTGCTCGAGTGCGTTCGACAGCTCTTCGCCAATCTGTGGTGGCAGTTCGATGTGAACTTCTTCGCCAGGCATTGGCGCTGCCGGCGGCGCTGGCGGAGCAGGTTTCGTTTTGCTCGCCTTTGCCGCAGGCGGGGCAGGGGGTACTGGGGTAGCTGGATCTTCGGGCTCTGACGGCATTGCCGGCGCGGCAGCTTCTGCAGCGGCCGCCTCTGCCGCATCCGGGGCGTCGTGCGTATGGGTGTTTTCGTCGCTGCTTGCCTCAGCGTTGGATTGTTTCTTGATTTTGCCTGCGCGCGGATTGAAGTGGATCCCGCTGTCATCGATGGTGATATTTGGATCCGCATTGCCCGACTTTGTACGCTTATGGGAGCGGATCACCATCTCATCATCGCGGGAAGGCGAAAACAGTTCATCCTGCAAAATCGACGCAGCAATCATCGATAATGCCGCAAACAGGAAGAACTTCCACCAAGACAGGTGCGTGACCCAGCCGGTCGTCGCATCAAAGCCGCGGTGGAGCCAGGCCAGGATGGTTTTTGCTGTGTCTTGGGCTTTCGGAGTTGGAAACATGCGCAACTTTCTATTGAATATGGGGCAAGTGTAGATAAGCTTGAGCAAAGCCGCCACCGGCGTGCGACAGAATGCAGAAATACGGGAATGGAAGAATGCCCTTGCGGACGGCCGGATCGTTTGCTATAGTTCTGTCCCTCGCAACGCAGTGCCGCTAACGCGGTAGAGCGAAACGAGAAAAAAGAAGGGGTTGACGAGTTGCACGCTGTACCGCATAATCTCGCTTCTCTGCTGCAACGAACACAACGCTTCGTAACACAAAAGCAGCGATCTTTAAAAATCAACAGTCGATAAGTGTGGGCGTTTGACGATATGCCCGGACCTTCGGGTCCGATGCTCAAAATATACGTTATAACGCTCGCACAAAATAAACGTAAATCTCGAAAGAGATTTCGTCAGTATTTTGAGTGAGTGACCTCGGCAGTAATGCCGAAAAACAGAGATTGAACTGAAGAGTTTGATCCTGGCTCAGATTGAACGCTGGCGGCATGCTTTACACATGCAAGTCGAACGGCAGCGCGGGCTTCGGCCTGGCGGCGAGTGGCGAACGGGTGAGTAATATATCGGAACGTACCCAAGAGTGGGGGATAACGTAGCGAAAGTTACGCTAATACCGCATACGATCTAAGGATGAAAGCAGGGGATCGCAAGACCTTGTGCTCCTGGAGCGGCCGATATCTGATTAGCTAGTTGGTGAGGTAAAGGCTCACCAAGGCAACGATCAGTAGCTGGTCTGAGAGGACGACCAGCCACACTGGAACTGAGACACGGTCCAGACTCCTACGGGAGGCAGCAGTGGGGAATTTTGGACAATGGGGGCAACCCTGATCCAGCAATGCCGCGTGAGTGAAGAAGGCCTTCGGGTTGTAAAGCTCTTTTGTCAGGGAAGAAAAGGTCGTGGCTAATATCCACGACTGCTGACGGTACCTGAAGAATAAGCACCGGCTAACTACGTGCCAGCAGCCGCGGTAATACGTAGGGTGCAAGCGTTAATCGGAATTACTGGGCGTAAAGCGTGCGCAGGCGGTTTCGTAAGTCTGTCGTGAAATCCCCGGGCTTAACCTGGGAATGGCGATGGAGACTGCGAGGCTAGAGTTTGGCAGAGGGGGGTAGAATTCCACGTGTAGCAGTGAAATGCGTAGAGATGTGGAGGAACACCGATGGCGAAGGCAGCCCCCTGGGTCAAAACTGACGCTCATGCACGAAAGCGTGGGGAGCAAACAGGATTAGATACCCTGGTAGTCCACGCCCTAAACGATGTCTACTAGTTGTTGGGTCTTAATTGACTTAGTAACGCAGCTAACGCGTGAAGTAGACCGCCTGGGGAGTACGGTCGCAAGATTAAAACTCAAAGGAATTGACGGGGACCCGCACAAGCGGTGGATGATGTGGATTAATTCGATGCAACGCGAAAAACCTTACCTACCCTTGACATGGCAGGAATCCTGGAGAGATCTGGGAGTGCTCGAAAGAGAACCTGCACACAGGTGCTGCATGGCTGTCGTCAGCTCGTGTCGTGAGATGTTGGGTTAAGTCCCGCAACGAGCGCAACCCTTGTCATTAGTTGCTACGCAAGAGCACTCTAATGAGACTGCCGGTGACAAACCGGAGGAAGGTGGGGATGACGTCAAGTCCTCATGGCCCTTATGGGTAGGGCTTCACACGTCATACAATGGTACATACAGAGGGCCGCCAACCCGCGAGGGGGAGCTAATCCCAGAAAGTGTATCGTAGTCCGGATTGTAGTCTGCAACTCGACTACATGAAGTTGGAATCGCTAGTAATCGCGGATCAGCATGTCGCGGTGAATACGTTCCCGGGTCTTGTACACACCGCCCGTCACACCATGGGAGCGGGTTTTACCAGAAGTAGGTAGCTTAACCGTAAGGAGGGCGCTTACCACGGTAGGATTCGTGACTGGGGTGAAGTCGTAACAAGGTAGCCGTATCGGAAGGTGCGGCTGGATCACCTCCTTTCTAGAGTCGGCATCAGACTCAAACGTTCACACTTATCGGCTGTTGGCATATAAAGAACAGCAATGTTGGGGCTGTAGCTCAGCTGGTTAGAGCACCGTGTTGATAACGCGGGGGTCGTTGGTTCGAGCCCAACCAGCCCTACCAAATGGGGGATTAGCTCAGCTGGGAGAGCACCTGCTTTGCAAGCAGGGGGTCGTCGGTTCGATCCCGTCATCCTCCACCAATTACTGTTCAAACGTAAGCGAATAGACGTTTAGGTTTGAGTAGTACCGTTCTTTAACAATCTGGAAGAAGTAAAAGTTTTATTAAGCGATATCGAAAGATATTACTTAGGGTAGTAGTAAAACTCATCAAACACAGTAGTAAGTGCTTGAACTTATAGCCGTCAAGGTTATAGGGACAAGTGAATAAGTGCACATGGCGGATGCCTTGGCGATTACAGGCGATGAAGGACGTAGAAGTCTGCGATAAGCTTCGGGGAGCTGACAAACAAGCTTTGATCCGAAGATTTCCGAATGGGGAAACCCGGCCTTTTAGGTCATCACTCACTGAATACATAGGTGTGTGAAGCGAACGCGGCGAACTGAAACATCTAAGTAGCTGCAGGAAAAGAAATCAACCGAGATTCCCAAAGTAGTGGCGAGCGAAATGGGAAGAGCCTGTACGTGATAGTCGTTTGGATAGTGGAAGCCTCTGGAAATAGGCGCCATAGCGGGTGATAGCCCCGTACACGAAATCCAAGCGGTGGTACTAAGCGTACGACAAGTAGGGCGGGACACGAGAAATCCTGTCTGAACATGGGGGGACCATCCTCCAAGGCTAAATACTCGTAATCGACCGATAGTGAACCAGTACCGTGAGGGAAAGGCGAAAAGAACCCCGGGAGGGGAGTGAAATAGATCCTGAAACCGTGTGCATACAAACAGTCGGAGCCTCGTAAGGGGTGACGGCGTACCTTTTGTATAATGGGTCAGCGACTTACATTCAGTGGCGAGGTTAACCAGATAGGGGAGCCGTAGAGAAATCGAGTCCGAACAGGGCGCCAGTCGCTGGGTGTAGACCCGAAACCAAGTGATCTATCCATGGCCAGGTTGAAGGTGCGGTAACACGCACTGGAGGACCGAACCCACTAATGTTGAAAAATTAGGGGATGAGCTGTGGATAGGGGTGAAAGGCTAAACAAACTTGGAAATAGCTGGTTCTCTCCGAAAACTATTTAGGTAGTGCCTCAAGTATCACCGACGGGGGTAGAGCACTGTTATGGCTAGGGGGTCATCGCGACTTACCAAACCATTGCAAACTCCGAATACCGTTGAGTGCGAGCTTGGGAGACAGACATCGGGTGCTAACGTCCGGTGTCAAGAGGGAAACAACCCAGACCGCCAGCTAAGGTCCCAAAGATTGGCTAAGTGGAAAACGAAGTGGGAAGGCTAAAACAGTCAGGATGTTGGCTTAGAAGCAGCCATCATTTAAAGAAAGCGTAATAGCTCACTGATCGAGTCGTCCTGCGCGGAAGATGTAACGGGGCTAAGCCAGTCACCGAAGCTGCGGATATCCGCAAGGATATGGTAGGAGAGCGTTCTGTAAGCCTGCGAAGGTGTCTTGTAAAGGATGCTGGAGGTATCAGAAGTGCGAATGCTGACATGAGTAGCGATAATGCGGGTGAAAAGCCCGCACGCCGTAAGCCCAAGGTTTCCTGTTCAACGTTCATCGGAGCAGGGTGAGTCGGCCCCTAAGGCGAGGCAGAGATGCGTAGCTGATGGGAAGCAGGTTAATATTCCTGCACCGTCGTATGATGCGATGGGGGGACGGATCGCGGAAGGTTGTCTGCCTGTTGGAATAGGCAGTTCCTGGTTCATAGAAGGCGCTTAGGCAAATCCGGGCGCGTAATTCAAGGGACTGGGACGAGCGGGCTTGCCCGTGAAGCAATCGGAAGTGGTTCCAAGAAAAGCCTCTAAGCTTCAGTCATACGAGACCGTACCGCAAACCGACACAGGTGGGCGAGATGAGTATTCTAAGGCGCTTGAGAGAACTCGGGAGAAGGAACTCGGCAAATTGGTACCGTAACTTCGGGATAAGGTACGCCTCGGTAGCTTGACCACTTTACTGTGGAAGGGCGAAAAGGTTGCAATAAACTGGTGGCTGCGACTGTTTAATAAAAACACAGCACTCTGCAAACACGAAAGTGGACGTATAGGGTGTGACGCCTGCCCGGTGCTGGAAGATTAAATGATGGGGTGCAAGCTCTTGATTGAAGTCCCAGTAAACGGCGGCCGTAACTATAACGGTCCTAAGGTAGCGAAATTCCTTGTCGGGTAAGTTCCGACCTGCACGAATGGCGTAACGATGGCCACACTGTCTCCTCCCGAGACTCAGCGAAGTTGAAGTGTTTGTGATGATGCAATCTACCCGCGGCTAGACGGAAAGACCCCATGAACCTTTACTGTAGCTTTGCATTGGACTTTGAACCAATCTGTGTAGGATAGGTGGGAGGCTTTGAAGTGAGGACGCCAGTTCTCATGGAGCCATCCTTGAAATACCACCCTGGTTTGTTTGAGGTTCTAACCTTGGTCCGTGATCCGGATCGGGGACAGTGCATGGTAGGCAGTTTGACTGGGGCGGTCTCCTCCCAAACGGTAACGGAGGAGTTCGAAGGTACGCTAGGTACGGTCGGACATCGTGCTAATAGTGCAATGGCATAAGCGTGCTTAACTGCGAGACCGACAAGTCGAGCAGGTACGAAAGTAGGACATAGTGATCCGGTGGTTCTGTATGGAAGGGCCATCGCTCAACGGATAAAAGGTACTCTGGGGATAACAGGCTGATTCCTCCCAAGAGTTCATATCGACGGGGGAGTTTGGCACCTCGATGTCGGCTCATCACATCCTGGGGCTGTAGCCGGTCCCAAGGGTATGGCTGTTCGCCATTTAAAGTGGTACGTGAGCTGGGTTTAAAACGTCGTGAGACAGTTTGGTCCCTATCTGCCGTGGGCGTTGGAAATTTGAAGGGGGCTGCTCCTAGTACGAGAGGACCGGAGTGGACGAACCTCTGGTGTACCGGTTGTCACGCCAGTGGCATTGCCGGGTAGCTAAGTTCGGAAGAGATAACCGCTGAAAGCATCTAAGCGGGAAACTTGCCTTAAGATGAGATTTCCCGGAGCCTTGAGCTCCTTGAAGGGTCGTTCGAGACCAGGACGTTGATAGGTCAGGTGTGGAAGTGCAGTAATGCATTAAGCTAACTGATACTAATTGCCCGTACGGCTTGTCCCTATAACCTTGACGGTTATATAGCACTTACCGTGTTTGAGAACACTACCCACTTTACTTCTTCCCGATTGTTAACAAGTCATGCCTGATGACCATAGCAAGTCGGTCCCACCCCTTCCCATCCCGAACAGGACCGTGAAACGACTCTGCGCCGATGATAGTGCTGCAACCAGTGTGAAAGTAGGTTATCGTCAGGCTCTTATTAGAAAAGCCCGCTAGGCATGTGCCAGCGGGCTTTTTGCTTTGAGCGGGTCTGACCCTGCGGGTCAGACCCTGGTTTGCCGGTTTTAGAGCCCCTTCCTGTTGCGCAAACGCATCAATGTTTTCATTTATATTATGTTGCTTAATAGAAAATTCATATAATTTGTATTTTCCACCTAGCAAAACATAATATGGCGTCGAAGTTTCGGTACGTAGCACTTTTAGCTTGTCTGCACTTCCCCGTGCAAATCGCACATGCGCAGGCTTTTTCCCGCACCCCTAACGAAGAGTACGCAAAAGGCAATTATGCGCGCGCCTTCCGTGGCTTCTTTGAACAGGCAACCCGCAGCAACGATCCTAATGTGCAGTTCAACCTGGGCATGATGTATGAGCGTGGCCAGGGCACTGACCAGAACGACACAGAGGCCGTGAAATGGTACACGCGCGCGGTCGACCAGGGACATGTCCCTGCGATGCGCCAGCTGGCAGGCCTGATGGCAGCCGGCCGGGGCACCAGGCAGGATGGTGCTGGCGCCCTGGGCCTGTTGCGCAAGGCTGTCGAGCAGAACGATGTCGGTGCGATCGAGCAAGTGGCCGGCATGTATCTCGAAGGCCGGGGCGTGCCGGCGGACCAGGCGCAGGCCAAGCAGTGGTACCAGAAGGCACTCGCCGCGGGCAGCAAAAATGCGCAGGAGGCTCTGAACCTGATTGCTGCGATGGAGCGCCAGGCCGCCGGCCCGCTCGCGCCGATACGCAAGCGTGCAGTGGCCGGCGATGCCAACGCCCAATACGACCTGGCTGTGGCCTACCACACCGGCAATACGGTGCCGAAGGATGCGGCCCAGGCGCTGGAGTGGTACCTGAAGGCGGCCGAACAAGGGCATGCAATGGCGCAGTTCTACGCGGGCCTGCTGTATTCCAGCGGCGATGGCGTTGCGGAGGACCAGGCACTTGCCCGCGCATGGTTCACCAAGGCTGCGGCGCAGGATAACAAGGATGCCGCCACCAACCTCGCCGTGATGCTGGACCTGGGCAAGGGCGGTCCGGTTGACCTGGCGCAGGCTGCGGTCGTGTACCAGCAGGCGGCAAAGCTGGGCAGCGCGCAGGCGCAGGTAAGGCTGGCCGGCATGTACTGGATGGGCCAAGGCGTCAAGAAAGATTACAGCCAGGCTGCAAGCTATTATCGCCAGGCGGCGGAGCAGGGCGATGCGACTGCGATCCGCAAGCTGGTCTACCTGCTTGAAAACGGCGTCGGCACCGCCCGCAATGTCGAGGAGTCGAAGAAATGGGCCGCCCGGCTTGAGCAATTGGGTGGCAGCAACTAAGCAATGACAAGAAGCCCGCCAGCCCAGTGCCGGCGGGCTTTTATGCTCAAGGGCTGACGTTCATGCGCTGCGTATGTGTCCAATTGTGGTCGTATGCACTGACGGCAGAAGCAAAGGTGCGGTACGTCTGGCCTTCGCCTGGCCACGGGTTCATGATGTAAATGTAGTTGGTTCCGTTATAGGTCTCATAGCCGCGTCCGACCATGATATGGCCGCCTCCATTGGTCCAGCCGTAGCGGATCACGAAGGGACGGTTGCCGTTGATCTCATTTACCACCGAATTCCACGACAGGTAGTTATTGACCGCAGTATTTGGCACCCCCCAGTTGTACAGGATGTTCTGCACACTGCCGGAAGTGCCGTACATATTGTTCGGGCGATTGGCGTAGCTGTTCCAGTTGAAGGTGCTGTTGCCGCAAGCGTAGTTGATGCCGTAGGCCCAGTTCACGATCTGGCACTGGCTTGGCGTCCGGTTGTAAAAATTGAGGACCGCTTTGCTGGACGCGGACCAGCACCACTGGCTGTGCTCCTGGATGGTCAACGGAACATTCAAGGTGCGCCATTGCGCAAAGGCGGAGGGAAGGGCCAGCACCAGCGCTGCACCGGCCACGATTTTTGCGATTTTCATAGTCGGTTTCTCCTTAGCGGAATGCTTCGATATTGGCTTTGACCGCGGCGCGCAATGGCTCCAGCAAATCCGCGCCTTCCACCAGCTGGTTGCCGTTCTTTTGAAGCAGCAGCGATTCCCGAGCCGAATGCAGGGGAGCGAACTTGGCACGATCCACCTCCAGCAAGTCGGCGCGCGCTTGGTAGATTCGGATGAAGCGCAGGTTGGAACGCGCACTGTTGCCGTGAACGCTCATGGCAGCGTCCACGTCCTTCGCCAGCACGGAGGCGCCATAGGCGACGGTTTCATAGCGGCCATTTACTTGTTGCACAGTTGCCAGTCCGATCGGCTTGCCGTGCAAGGAAATGACGAAGCGCCACTCGCCCGTTGGCTTGGCCAGCGACGCCAGATCGCCGCGTGCCAGCAGCTCTTTTGGATTCACGGAATATACTTCGAAGCCATGGCTTACCTTTGCCTGCTTCAAATCGCTGACGTCAGTGACATCGAGCGGGAAGTCGACCGGTGCGCTGCCGGGACGGATCGCCTGCTGATGCTCGGCGAATTGTGCGAGTCCGCGTTTGGCGGCCTGCAGTGCCGCGCCGTTGTCTGCTTGTGCCAGGAACGGGGCGGCCATCATCGCTGCGCAGGCAATGCGCAGCCAGAGTCGATGCGTATGCATGTGACTACTCCTCTGAAGGTTGATCAGATTTTCTTTGAGGTGCGAGGTGATTGCCCCCTCTGTGCTGGACCTGAGAGTTTCACAGGCGTTGGCGGCCTGCTTGCTCCTTCGGTGCGCCAGCGATACTTTGCCGGCGGCTCTTCAGAGTTTTGAAAACGCGCGACCGGTCCTTTGGCCTGAGAGATTCCGGGGGCGGCTTGCTCCTTCGGCGTTGTCCATGGGTGGGACAAACTCTCCCGATCACGCGACCGGTGTGCACCGGCAGCGAATTCAGGATATCCCAGGGATTTATACGATTTCAATCGTTTTCCGATACACGTTGCGTTTTCGCCAAGGGGACCTTTCCTGTTATTCTGTTGACACCCGCCCGGGAAATTGGTAACGTTTCCAAAAATAAGCGGCACACGACAGGAGACGGGATGTTTAAGCAGTTATTGGCTGGCGCAATAGCGCTTGGCGCCGCGTCCGCGCAGGCGGCCGGGCCGAGCGCAGAAGTGATTCACTGGTGGACTTCGGGGGGCGAATCGGCGGCCGTCAAACAGCTCGCGAATGCCTACCGCGCGGCTGGCGGCACTTGGATTGATACGGCGATCGCCGGTGGCGAGCAGGCCCGCGCGGTAACGCTCAACCGCATGGTTGGAGGCAAGGCGCCAACTGCGGCGCAGTTCAATATCTCCAAGCAGTTCCTCGACATCGTGGACCAGGAAATGCTGGTGCAACTGGATGATGTTGCGCGCCAGGAGCGCTGGGAATCCACGCTGCCGGAACCCATCGTCAACACCATCCGTATCGACGGCCATTATTACGCAATGCCGATGAACATCCACATGCAGACCTGGATCTGGTATTCCAAACTTGCATTCAAGAAGGCCGGCATCGTAAAAGAACCCGCAACAGTCGATGAACTGTTTGCTGCGCTGGACAAGCTGAAGGCCGCCGGACTGGTTCCGTTGGCGCACGGCGGGCAAGCCTGGCAGGAGCACATCCTGTTTGCATCGCTGCTGGCCAATATGGGCGGGCGCCAGCTCTACCTGCAGGTGATGCGCGACCGTGACCAGCGTGCCATCACCTCCGAGCCGGTGCGCAAGGTGCTGCTCGCATACAAGCGCCTGCAAACGTACGTCGATCCAGCATCGCCTGGCCGCAACTGGAATGATGCCACTGCGATGCTGGTCAGCGGCAAGGCTGGCGTGCAGATTATGGGTGACTGGGCCAAGGCGGAATTCAGCAATGCGAGAATGGCGCCTGGTGTCGATTACGGTTGCATCCCGGGCCTTGGTGCAAACTCGCCGTACCTGATCCAGGGCGACGCGTTCGTTTTTCCTCGCTCGGATCGCGCGGAGGTGCAGCAGGCACAGAAGCTGATGACGAAAGTGCTCCTGGCACCTTCGACCCAGGTGAGCTTCAATAAGCTGAAAGGCTCGGTGCCGCCGCGCGCCGATGCCGATACAAGCCAGCTCGATGCCTGTGCCCGGGCCGGCGCCGACATCATGCGCGATCGCAATCGCCAGGTCGGCGCGCCGGAGATTTACCTGACACCTGACCAGAACGGTGCCGTGCAGGATGCGCTGACCGCTTACTGGAACACGCCAATGCCGGTTGAAAAGGCGCAGAAGTCGCTGGCCGCGGCGCTGAGGAATTAAAACGGTGGGTCGAGCCATGTCCTATGCGGCGCTGGTGCCGATGCTGCTGACGGTCTGCGTGGGCTACCTTGGTTCATTCGCCTGGACGTTCTACGTTTCCCTCACCAGTTCGCGCAGCATCGCGACCAACAGGCTGGTCGGCTTGGCGCAGTATGAACGCCTGTTCGACAATGAGCGCTGGCTGTTGTCGCTGCATAACCTGGCGCTGTTCGGCGTATTGTTTGTGCTGGCATGCATGCTGATCGGCTTCCTGCTGGCGGCGGCGATCGATCGCCAGGTGGCGGGCGAAGGGGCGTTGCGCACGGTCTTCCTCTATCCCTATGCGATGTCGTTCGTCGCAACGGGGCTGGTGTGGCAGTGGATCCTGACACCCGGCGGCATTCCAGGCGTGGAAATCGACTGGCTTGTCGACCAGGACATGGTGCTCTACACGGTCGTGCTGGCCTCGGTCTGGCAGGCATCGGGTTTCGTGATGGCGCTGATGCTGGCCGACCTGCGCGGCGTCGACCCGGAAATCTGGAAGGCTGCACGCCTGGATGGCATTCCGGCGTGGCGGGTTTACGTCTCCATCGTGTTGCCGATGCTGGCGCCGACGCTGGCGACGGTTTTCATCCTGCTGGCGACCATGGTGGTGAAGCTGTACGACGCCGTTGTGTCGATGACCCAGGGCGGACCTGGCACGGCAAGCGAGGTACCGGCGAAGTTCATCATGGATCATTTGTTCCTGCGTGCGAATATCGGACTGGCTTCGGCCGGTGCCGTGGTATTGCTGCTGACGGTGCTGGCGTTGCTGGCACCCTGGGCCTATGCCCGCAGCCGGAAGGGCGCGGCATGAAGGCTCCACGTATCGGCCTGTACGCCTTTTTGGCCAGCGCGGCGCTGTTCTTCCTGCTGCCGCTCTACGTGATGCTGGTGACGTCGTTGAAACCGATGGATGAAATCCGGTCGGGAAATATCTTTGCGCTGCCGCTGGCGCCAACGCTGGAAGCCTGGCGTGCTGCCTGGAGCGAGGCTTGCACTGGTGCTGCCTGCGAGGGCGTGCAGGGCGGGTTCTGGAATTCCGTACGGATTGCCATACCAAGTACCGTGCTGCCCATTGCGCTGGGCGCGCTCAATGGATACGCCTTGTCGTTCTGGCGGCCGCGCGGCGCCAACCTGTTGTTCGGCATCCTGCTGCTGGGCGCCTTCGTGCCGGTGCAAGTGATGATCTACCCGCTGGTGCGCATGATGGCCGGGCTGGGTGTTTTTGGTTCGCTTCCGGCAATCGTGCTCGTGCACCTGGTATTCGGCATGCCGGTATTGACGCTCCTGTTCCGCAATTACTATGCCGCGCTGCCGCGGGAGCTGTTCCATGCGGCGCGTATCGATGGCGGCGGTTTTTGGCGCATCTTCTGGCATGTGATGCTGCCTTTGTCGGTGCCGATGCTGGTGGTGGCGGCCATCATGCAGCTTACCGGCGTATGGAACGACTATATTCTTGGCCTGGTTTTTGCGGGGCGAGAAAACCTGCCAATGACCGTTCAGCTGAATAATGTGATCAATACGACGACGGGCACCCGTCTTTACAACGTCAATATGGCAGCCACGATCCTGACGGCGCTGGTGCCGTTGGCGATCTATTTCCTGTCTGGCCGCTGGTTCGTGCGCGGCATCGCCGCAGGTGCCGTGAAAGGTTGAACCGATGTCGAATGTAAGCCTGAAGAAGCTGGACATTACCCTGGGCGGCAACGCCATCATCCGCGGCCTCGACCTCGAGGTGGAAGAGGGGGAATTCCTCGTCCTGCTGGGGCCTTCCGGTTGCGGCAAGTCGACCCTGTTGCACAGTATCGCGGGATTGGCGGAAACCAGCGGCGGATCCATCGAGATCGGCGGCAAGGACATGTCGCGCACCGATCCGAGCGAGCGCGGAATAGGCATGGTATTCCAGTCTTATGCGCTGTATCCGACCATGACGGTCGAAATGAATATGTCATTCGGCCTGCGCATTGCTGGCGTGGCGAAGGCGGAGATCAGGTGCCGCGTGGAGCGCGTGGCCGAAATGCTGCACCTGGGCGAACTGCTTGGCCGCAAGCCAGCCGCGCTGTCAGGCGGCCAGCGGCAACGGGTGGCGATCGGCCGTGCGCTGGTGCGCGAAGCCGGCGTCTACCTGTTCGACGAGCCGCTCTCCAACCTCGATGCAAAGCTGCGTACGGATTTGCGGCGCGAGCTCAAGCTGCTGCACCAGCGCCTTGGCGCGACCATGATTTACGTGACGCATGACCAGGTAGAGGCGATGACGCTTGCCAGCCGCATTGTCGTGATGCGGGCGGGACAGGTACAGCAGGTCGGCACCCCCGGCGAGGTATATGAGCGGCCTGCGAACCTGTTCGTTGCCGGTTTCCTGGGGGCGCCAGCCATGAACTTCATCGAAGGCGAAGTCGATGCCGCCGGCATGTTCTCCGGTGGCTGCCTGCGTCTGGCGATGGGCGACGCCGCGTCGGCTGGCGGCGGGCGCAAGGCCGTGCTGGGCGTGCGTCCGGAACACATTTCGCTGGCGCCTGGCGGTTCGATGCAGGGCAGGGTAACGCTGGTGGAACCGATGGGCGCCCACCGCGTGGTGTGGCTGGATTGCGCCGGCAAGCAGCTTTCCTGCATTGTGCAAGGCAGCCGTGCGATTGCGCCGGATGATACGGTCGCATTCGAGATTGATGCACAACGCGTTTCGCTGTTCGATCCGGGCAGCGGCAAGCGCTTTGAATTGGCGGGCGCTTCAAGTATGCTCGCGATGACGTTATAAGAAGAAAAGGATTCCAGTGGCCACTATCAAAGACGTAGCCCGCCTGGCGGGCGTAGGACTGGGCACCGCCTCCCGCGTAGTCAGCGGCAAAGGTTCGGTGTCGCCGGCCACGCTTGAAAAGGTAAAGAAGGCGATCGACGAACTGGGATTCCGGCCGTCGCATGCTGCGCGTACGCTGCTGACCGGCACCAGCCAGATGATCGGCGTTTATATCCCGGTCCTGAGCGGCACTTTCTACACGCCTATCCTGCAGATTATCGACACCGAACTGCGCGCCGCCGGCCTGCATATGGTGGTTGCCTTCGGTGTCGGCCTGGGCGATGAGCGCAAGCAGGCCAAGGACGGCATCCAGTTCCTGATGGAACGCGGCTGCGACGGCCTGATCGTCATGACCAGCGCCTTGCTGGATGAAGACATCGCGGCGCTGGGCACGCAGCAGGGCAGGATCGTGGTGCTGAACCACAGCCTGGCCAGCATTCCGGACCAGTGCTTCACCGTGGACCACAAGCTGGGCGGCCGTCTGGCGGCGCGCGCGCTGCTGGACCACAAGCACCGCGATATCGCCGTGGTGGCCGGTCCGTCGCGCCTCGCCGACAACGTGGCGCGCATCGAAGGCTTCATGGAGGAACTGCAGGATGGCGGCGTCGACACCAGCCGCATGTGGGTTGCCGAAAGCGATTTCTCGCCGGCCGGCGGCTGGGCTGCGGCCAAGGAGCTGGTGGAGTCGGGACATCGCTGCACGGCCCTGTTTTGCGCCAACGATGAAATGGCAGTTGGTGCGCTGTCCTATTTCCAGGAGGCGGGCATCCGCGTGCCGAACGACCTGTCCGTTATCGCTTACGACGATACGCCCAGTGCGGAATTTTCGGCGCCGCGCCTGACTACCGTCCATATGCCATGGCGAGAAATGACGATGAATGGCTTGAGTGCGCTGTTGAACCGCTGTTATGACCTGCGGCGCACGGTGACGCGCAGCTTCCCGGTGACGGTAACGCTGCGGGCGTCCCTGGCCAAGGCGGCAAGCGCGAAGCGCAAGGCCGCTGCATGAACTGAACCGGGAAAGAGGGCGCTTGCGCCCTTTTTTTCGGCTGAATGTGGAAACCTTTCCAAATCCTGTACACTTAATGACTATGACTATTCCAGACCAGACTGAACCAGGCGCCCCGGTGCGCAGCGACTTTGCCCGCGATTTCCTGTGGGGCTGCGCCACCTCGTCATACCAGATCGAAGGAGCCGGACGCGAAGACGGGCGGGCGGAATCGATCTGGGACCGCTTTGCCGCCACACCAGGCAAGGTGCGCGACGGTTCCAGCGGCTTGGTGGCGTGCGACCATTACCACCGCTGGCCGGAGGATCTGGATATCGCCCGCGACATGGGTTTGAATGCCTACCGCTTTTCCATTGCCTGGCCGCGCATTGTGTCCCAGTGCGGAGCGGTGCCCAACAGGAAAGGCCTGGATTTCTATTCGCGCCTGGTGGACGGCATGCTGGAACGAGGCATCCAGCCATGGGCTACCTTGTACCACTGGGATCTGCCGCAATACCTGCAGGACCGGGGCGGCTGGGCCGAGCGCGATACGGTGCAGCGCTACCTCGAGTTCGTGGATGCCGTAACGCGCCGGCTGGGCGATCGGGTCCAGCATTGGATCACGCACAACGAACCGTGGTGCACCGCCATCCTGGGCAACTTCGAAGGCCTGCACGCACCAGGCCTGACCGATTTCGGCACCGCGCTGCAGGTGTGCCATCACGTCTTGCTCTCGCACGGCAAGGCCGTGCCGCTGATCCGCGAAAATGTGCCCGGCGCAAGGGTCGGCATTTCCCTCAGCCTGCACCCGCTGCGCGCCGCCAGCCCGAACGAAGCGGATCGTGCTGCATGCGAGCGCCACGACGGCCTGCGTTACCGCTGGTTCCTCGATCCGCTGCATGGCCGGGGTTATCCGGCGGCGACCCTGGGTCAGGTTGGGGCAGCGGCGCCGGTGGTGCACGAGGGCGATATGGAGGCGATCGCGGCAGCGACCGATTTCATGGGCGTGAACTACTATTTCCCCGAAACGGTTGCGGACGCGCCCGGCCACGTGCCGCTGGATGCGCGCGTGCTGCCGCCGCCGGCCGGCGCGGAAACGACCGCGATGGGCTGGGAAGTGGCGCCGGAAGGCATGAGCGAGCTGCTTGTCCGCATTCATGCCGACTACGCGCCGAAGGAGTTGTACATCACCGAGAACGGCTCCTGCTACGACGATGAAGTGCTGGCTGACGGCTGCGTGGCCGATGCAGGCCGCCGCCGCTACCTCGCGCGCCACCTGGGAGCGATGAGGGATGCGATCGCAGCCGGCGTGCCGGTGAAGGGCTACTTCGCCTGGAGCCTGGTCGACAACTTTGAATGGGCGGAGGGCTACCTGCGCCGCTTCGGCCTGGTCCACATCGATTACACAACGCAAGAACGGCGGCTGAAGGAAAGCGGAAAGTGGTACCGCGCTTTCCTGCGACAGCCATAAAAGGAGACAGGATGAAACAGTATTCCCTGCTGATTGCGGCAGTTGCGATGGCGCTTCCCGCCGCGGCGGCGCCGCTGGCCGACTGGCCCCGCGTAAGCAGCGCAATCAAGACCGACCCGGCGCTTGAGAAGCGCGTTGCCGACATCGTCGGCAAAATGACCCTGGAGCAGAAAATCGGGCAAATGACCCAGCCCGAGATCAAGACCACCACGCCGGATGACGTGCGGCGCTATTACCTTGGCTCGGTGCTGAACGGAGGAGGCAGTTGGCCGAATGGGAACAAGCGCGCCAATGCGGCGGAGTGGCTGGCCTTGGCGCAGAGATACCACGATGCTTCGATGGCGACCGATATGGCGGTCAAGGTGCCTGTGGTGTGGGGCATCGACGCTATCCACGGCAACAGCAATGTCTTCGGCGCTACCCTGTACCCGCATAATATCGGCCTCGGTGCGGCGCACAACCCGAAGCTCGCCTACGAGATCGGCGCGGCGACCGGCAAGGCCGTGCGCGCGACCGGCATCGCTTGGGTCTTTGGCCCGACCATCGCAGTGGTACGTGACGACCGCTGGGGACGGACTTATGAAAGCTTCTCGGAGGACGGCAGGCTGGTGGCGCAGTATGCAGGCGAATACGTGAAAGGCCTGCAGGGGTTCTTCAGGACTGACGCCAATGTGCTGGCCAGCGCCAAGCATTTTGTCGGCGACGGCGGCACCGAGCAGGGCAAGGACCGGGGCAACAACAAAGCTTCGCCGGCGGACATGGTCAACATCCACGGCATCGGCTATGTGCCGGCGCTGGCGGAGGGGGCGCAGACGGTCATGGCTTCGTTCAACAGCTGGAACGGGGTGAAGGTACACGGCAGCCGAGAGTTGCTGACCGATGTCCTGAAGGCCAGGATGGGCTTCGACGGTTTCGTCGTCAGCGATTGGAACGGCATCGCCGAAGTGCCGGGCTGCCGCAACGACAGCTGCCCGCAGGCCATCAATGCCGGCATCGACATGGTCATGGTGCCTGACGACTGGAAAAGCTTTATCGCCAACACCATCGCCCAGGTGAAAGCGGGAGAAATCCCGATGTCGCGCATCGACGATGCAGTCACCCGCATCCTGCGCGTCAAGCTGCGCGCAGGCCTGTTCGGCAAGAGCCCATCGCAGAACACCTACGCCGGCAAGGATGCAGCCTTGCAGGATCGAGAACTGGCGCGCCGCGCCGTGCGTGAATCGCTGGTGCTGCTTAAAAACGAGGGGCCGGCGCTGCCGCTGGCGCGCGGCAAAAAGATCCTGGTGGTAGGCAAGAGCGCCGACAATATCCCGAACCAGACCGGGGGCTGGTCGCTGACCTGGCAGGGCACCGACAATACCAATGCCGATTTTCCGAACGCCGACAGCATCCTGGCCGGCATCGGCGCGGCGGCGGGAGCAGGCAATGTGGAATTCAGCCTCGACGCGAAAGGTGTTGACCTGGCCCGTTTCGATGCCGTGATCGCGGTCGTCGGCGAGCGCCCCTATGCGGAAGGCGATGGCGATATCGGCCCTTCGGGAACGTTGCGCCACAGCAGCCGCTACCCGGAAGACCTGGCGGTTCTGGAAGCGGTGGCCGGCAAGGGCAAACCCGTGATTACCGTATTCGTTGCGGGCCGTCCGCTGTTCGTGAACGACCTGCTCAACCTGTCCGACACCTTTGTTGCCGCATGGCTGCCGGGCACCGAGGGCAAGGGCGTGTCGGACCTGCTGGTGGCCGGCCCGCGCAGCTATGACTTTCGCGGCAAGCTGTCCTTCTCCTGGCCCAAGTCGGCCTGCCAGACGCCTTTGAACGTTGGCGATGCCGGCTATGCGCCGCTGTTTGCGCTGAACTACGGCTTGCGCAAGGAACAGCGCACGAAGCTGGGCCGGCTGGACACTTCATACGCTCCCGGCGGCTGTGGCGCCAGCAATACCGTGCCCGTGCACGGCCAGGCCGACCGCGCCAGCTTCCCTCTTGTGATCCGCAGCGGCAGCGAACAGTTGGCGCTTGGCGCGGACCTGAACGCGACGTTCCGCCTGCCAGGCATCACCGTGCAGACGGCGCAGGTGAATACGCAGCAAGATGCAAAGTTGTTGACCTGGTCGGCCGATGCACCGCCGGCCGCCGGCCTTGTTGCTCGCGGCGCCAAGCCTATCGTGTTGCCTGCTGCCGCCGTACGTGATGGGGCCCTGCAATTTGATGCGATCGTCGCTGCTGCGCCACAAGGGAAGGTCACGCTGGCTATGCAGGACACCCAGTTGGATGGAACCCGGCTGTTCACGCGCCTCGCCGGCCAGGGCAAGCGGAGCATCAAGCTGCCTTTGGCCTGTTTCACGGCGCGCGGCCTGCAGCTTGAGCGCATGGACGCCCCCTTCGCGATCAGTGCCAGCGCTCCGTTTGCAGTCGCTATCGCCAACATCGAAGTCGCAGGCGGTGCCGCTTCGGCACCTGACGCGGTTAATTGCCAGGAACTGGCTCAGGAGAATTAAATGGCAAGCATCGCACCGAACTCCCCGATGGCCTCCAAGCAGGATGCGGCAGGCACCGCGCATGGCGCTACCAACACCAGCGCATTGGTGATTGTCACCATCCTGTTCTTCATGTGGGGCTTGATCACTTCGCTGAACGACGTCCTGATTCCGCACCTGAAATCGATCTATGCGCTGACTTACCTGCAGGCCATGCTGGTGCAGTTCTGCTTCTTTGGCGCGTATTTCATCATATCGTTGCCGGCGGGGGCGCTGATTCGGCGCATCGGCTACCAGAAAGGCGCGGTGGCCGGCTTGCTGATTGCCGCCGGCGGCTGTGCGCTGTTCTATCCCGCATCATTCGGCGGTTATGGCTTGTTCCTGTTGGCTCTCTTCGTGCTGGCTTCGGGCATCACTGTCCTGCAGGTGGCTGCCAATCCCTATGTAACCGTGCTTGGGCCGGCGCGCACCGCGTCGAGCCGGCTGACGCTGACCCAGGCCTTCAACTCGCTCGGCACGACCATTGGGCCTGCCGTTGGCGGCTTGCTGATCTTGTCGGCTGCCGGCGCAGGTGCCGGCGCGGCGGCCGATGCCGCAACCGTCCGCGGACCGTACCTGGGATTGGCCGCTGCGCTGGCGCTGCTGGCTGTGCTGTTCCTCGCCGCCAGGCTGCCGCAGATAGCGGATAGCGAAGATACCGTGCTGCCGGGCGAGGGCCAAGGTTCGGCGTGGGCACACCGTCACCTGGTGCTGGGCGCCATCGGCATCTTCCTGTACGTCGGCGCGGAAGTGAGCATCGGCAGCTTCCTGATCAACTTCCTCGGCGAATCGCATATTGCCGGACTGTCGCATGCCGATGCTGCGCACTATGTCAGCATCTATTGGGGCGGCGCCATGGTGGGGCGCTTCATCGGTTTCGCCGTGATGCGTGTGGTAAGCCCGGGAAAAACGCTGGCCTTCAATTCCATGCTGGCGATCGCGCTGGTGCTGGCGGCAGTATTCGGCAAGGGCAGCGTGGCAATGTGGGCAATCCTGGCGGTCGGCTTGTGCAACTCGATCATGTTCCCGACCATTTTCAGCATGGCCCTGAATGGACTGGGAAAGTACACCGGGCAGGGCTCGGGCATCCTGTGCATGGCAATCGTCGGCGGTGCACTGGTGCCGTTTGCGCAGGGAGCGCTGGCTGATTGGACCGGCGTACAGGCTTCCTTCGTGTTGCCGGCCGCCTGCTACGGCTTCATTCTCTACTTTGGCGCCAAGTACTCTTCCATGTATGCGGCGCAGTAGTTCTCAACGTACTGCTGGTGCGGCGGCAGCTGCGCCACGGTGCGCGCTACGTTATCGCGGATGCTGTCGAGGAAGTAAGACAGCTCCGCGTCCCCCATCAGGTCCGCGGAAGGATGGTGCTGCAGCGGTGTGATGCCCTGGCCCAGCATGACCTGGACCCAGGAGTTCTCCGCAAACAGTTCGTTCGACAGGCGGAACACGCGGCCTGTCTCGCGGAACATATCAATTCGGTGCCGCAGCGATGCCGGCACCTCCATTTCGGCGCAGTGGCGCCAAAAGGGGGCGTCGCGGCGCTTGGTGACCTTGTAGTGCAGGATGATGAAGTCCCGGATATGCTCAAGCTCTGTCCAGGCCTGCCTGTTGTATTCGTCGATCTCGGACTGGAAAATGCCGGCGGAAGGGAACATCTGCATCAGGCGGATGATGCCGCGCTGGATCAGGTGGATGCTGGTCGACTCAATCGGTTCCAGAAAGCCGCTGGCGAGACCGATCGCCACGCAGTTCTTGCTCCACACCTTGCGGCGCTGGCCGGGCTTGAAGCGGATCACGCGCGGTTGCACGAGCTGCTCGCCGGTGATATTCGACAACAGCCTGGCGCGGGCGGTATCGTCATCGATGAACTTGCTGGAGAAGACCATGCCGTTGCCGACGCGATGCTGCAATGGAATGCGCCATTGCCAGCCCCATTCATGGGCAATGGCTCGCGTGTAGGGCAGGGCCGGTCCGGTGGAAGAGGTCTGTACTGCGATCGCGCTGTCGTTGTGCAGCCATTGCGACCAGTCTTCGAAGCTTTCGCCCAGTGTTTCGCCGATCAGCAGGGCGCGGAATCCCGTGCAGTCGATGAACAGGTCGCCTTCGAGCATGGCCCCTGAGTCGAGCTGCAATCCTGTGATATGCCCGCCGGCGCGGTCGGTGTGGACCTTTGCGATCTTGCCCTCGATACGTCTGGCTCCGTAGCCCTCCGAATACTTGCGCAGGAAGCGGGCGTAGGCGCCGGCGTCGAGGTGGTAGGCGTAGTTGATCCCTTCGCGCGGCAGGTGGCCGAAGCGGTTCAGCTGGGCTGCTTTCAGCTCCAGGCAGTAGTCGCCATAGTCGCCGGCCAGTTTGCGTTCACGGCCCTTACGCCAGAAGTGGTTGAAGCCGGCGGTCCAGTGGTCGGTGCCGGTCATTCCGAAGGAGTGGATATAGTCTTCGTTGATGTTGCGCCAGTTCTCGAAGCTGATACCCAGCTTGAAGGTGGCTTTGGTCGCGGCCATGAAATCCTGTTCATTGATCTCCAGCAGCCGGTGGAAGTTCAACAGACTCGGGATGGTTGCCTCGCCAACGCCGACGGTGCCGATCTCGTCCGACTCCACCAGCCTGATGTCGAGGACTTTGCCAAGGCTGCGGGAAATCGCTGCCGCAACCATCCAGCCTGCGGTGCCGCCACCTGCAATGACAACGCGCCGCACAGGGCGGCGCTGGGACTGTTCATCTCTCACTTCGGTCTCCGTTTAGCGGTTGAACTTCTTGAGAACCAGGGCGCGCAGCATGCGCGCTGCATTGTCGTCGATGGGGCCGAGCACGCGCCTTGCACTTGCGGGAATGTGGCCTGCCGTCTGCTCGTCGGCCTCGAATACGTAATGGCGGAAGATATTCTGCCACGCGCGGCGCTGCGCGGGAGGCAGGTCGCGGATAGAAAGCAGCGACAGCATCAGTGCATTGGCTGGCGCGTCCATGTAGGCGGGCGACTGGCGCCACCAGTAATTGACCAGTACATTGAAACACTCCAGTGCTTCGACATGATGCCACCACATGCTGGGGATGAAGATCGCGTCGCCCGGCCCCAGTTCGGCTGCTTGCGCATGGCGTATCGCTTCGCTGAAGCGGGGAAAGCGCTCAAGATCCGGCTGGTGCAAGTCGACCAGGCTGATTGGCTGGCCGGCTGGCGTAAAGTCCAGTGGGCCGACGTACAGGTTTTCCAGCTGATCCGGGGGGAATAGCGTGAACCTGCGCCTGCCAGTGGTCACGCAGGCCAGGTTGTCGGGCAGGTCGTAATGGGCGGGAATGCGGACCCGGTTGCCGATCCAGACGCTTGCTAGTGCGTCGCGCGGGCCCAGGTCAAGCGGATTCTCCTCGATGTATCCGGGCAGGGCCGTTTCTGCCGTCGTGGCGCCGACGTAAATGGCGGGCGGGCGCGGATTGTCGCGGTGCGCAGCCAGCTCCATCAGCACATGGTCGAGGCGCGTCTGGACGGAGGCGAAATTGAAGCCGCTGAGGTCTTCGTTATAGAAGAGGCGGCCGCCGATGTCCGGGTTGCCCAGCATGGCGATTACGGTGGCATCGCGGCAGAAGCGGTACAGGTAAGCATGGGCGCTGGCTGCGCGTGCAATAGCGTCGGCGCCGTTGCGGCCGGCCTGCACGGCAGGCCAGCCTGCGACCAGTCCGCGCAGTACCATCGGCTCAGTGGACGCCAGGATTTGGTCGCAAAGGCCAGACGGCGTTACGCCGTGCAGCTCCCGGATCGGCTCAGCACTGGCCAGCATGGACACGGTTCTTGCGATCGATCAGGGTGCGGAAGTTGGACATGGATGCGATCACCATGTAGACGGGGTGCAGGTACCCGGCCCGGTTAAGGCGTTCCAGCACGCTGCCCGGCAGCGTGGACAGGCGTTCCTCATTGATGGTGTAAAAGCCGGCCAGGCGGTACTGCGAGCCGTCATCGAGCCCGATATCGAATGTAAAGGACTCGAGAAGCTGGTGTTCCAGCAGCGCCGCCACGAAGCCGCGCGCCTGCTGCATCCCATGGTGGATGGCAAGCAGGGTGGAGTTGACGCGTTCCAGGTACGCGGAGGTCCCGCCGTGCTGCAGGAAGACGCGTTCACCGTTCGTATTGCTGACGCGCGGATTTTCCAGGTCCACATGTACGGTCAATTCGTCGCCGTTGACGCCGATCAGGAAAGGCTGGCGCTCAATTGCCAGCGGAATATACGGCGCCTCCCAGCCGTGCAAACCGAGGAAAAGGTTCTCACCTTCCTGGAAACCGAACAGCGCGTGCGCCTCGAAGCCGCCGTCGATCGCCCTGCGGAACACGATCGGGTAGCAGGACTGTACGTCGCGGAATTCGGACGGGAAGGTGAGGGCCGACATGACGTTGTCGCCGAAGTGCGCGCCGCGTCCGGTCTGCACGTACAGGTCCTTGTGGTCGATATTATTGAGAAGTACTGGTCTGGCCATAGCGATCCTTGTATGGGCGGCAGGCCGGGCCGGCAGTGCGCCGCCCGGCCGGGCCGCCGCCGGTCATCAGAACTTGTAGCGCGCACCCAGCATGTAACGCGGCCCGGATTGGGTAACGAAGAGGGCCATCGATTCGGCGCGTCCGTGCACGCGCTGGATCTCGTTGGTCAGGTTGATCGCTTCAAACTGCACGCTGAGCTTTTCGTTAAAGGCATAGCCGATGCTCACGTCAAGCTGGCCGTAGGCCTCGGTATAGTTCGGGTTGGGCCCTGCACCATCGAAGGTCGAAGACAGGAATTTGTCGCGCCAATTGTAGGCTGCGCGGATCGACCAGTTCTTGTCCTCGTAGATGCCGACCAGGTTGGCCGAGTTGCTCAGGCCGACCAGCGCGAACTGCTCGCCGATCTTGAAGTTGTCGTACTTCAGGCCTGAATCCACCCAGGTGTAGTTGGCCGAAAGTCCGAAACCGGAATTGCCGAACATATGCTGCACATTGATCTCGGCGCCTTTCAGCTTTTCGTTCTTCTGATTGGCGAAGGAATTGATTTCGAACGACATGACCGGATCGTTCGGCTGGCCGACGATAGTGCCGGTTGCGTTGCCGCTTGCATCGTCCGGACCGCGCGTCACACCAGGGGCTGTGGGGTGGTTGCGGAAGATGTAGTTGCGGATGCAAACCCGGTCGGTGCCGCAGTTGCCTTGCTGGACTGCTTCGTTCCACAGCGCGCCGCCAACCGGCGTGTGCAGGTTGAACGGAGTGGCCGTGATCTTCGACTGGCCGGCGTAGTTGCTCAGGTCCTTGTGGAACAGGCCGACGGAGGCGAAGCTTTGCTGACCGTAGTACCACTCCCACGACAGGTCCAGGTTCTTCGACTTGACAGGCTTGAGCTGCGGGTTGCCCTGGCTGCCGGTGCCGCCGAAATCGCGCGCCAGGCGGTCCAGCGTCGTGCCGCCCTGGATCTGGTCATAGCGCGGCCGACCGATGGTCTCGCCATAGCTGGCGCGCAGCTTCATGTCTGAACGGATGTCGGCATCCCAGTCCACGCTGGGCAGCCAGTGATTGTATTTGCCGGTGAGCGTAGTGAATGTCGGCGCACCGAAGCTGAGCGGGAACTCGTTGGCCGATACCCAGCTGACGCCTGTCGCAGCAGGCACCAGGGCGGTCGACATGACGTCGGTTTTTTCGTAGCGCACGCCGATATTGGTATGCATCGGAATTGCCGTATCCCAGTCGGTGCCGAACTGGATGTAGGCGCTCTTCGATTTTTCCTGGGTGCGCTGGTCGGTGTCGAAGGTACTCTTCGGCATGTACATCTCCGGCAGGCCGGTAACCCTGGCCGTCAGGTCGCGCACCTCGGCGAAATTGAAGGTGTAGAACTGGTTGAAAAGGGCCGGGTTGCCGCTGCCGTCGATCTTGTCGTAGTACTGGCGCAGCGACTCGCGGTGGAACAGGCTGGCCGGGTAGTCAGATGCCGTCGACGCGCCGCCCCACGAGTCGCGCTGCTGGGTGGACATGGCGGAGCGGTTCTTCACTTCGATCGCGCCGACGCCGAAGTTCAGGTTCGACGCTTCCAGCAGTTTGAGGCGCCCCTTGAACTGCGCCTGTTCGATCTCGCCTTTCATATAGCCGTTCTGGAACACGGAGCCGGTCACTTGCTGCGGTGCCCTGTTGAAATCGGCGCCCTGGATGCTCAGGACCGGAAAGTCTTCGCGGAAGTCGACCGTGGTGTCGCCCCGGCTGAAGCTCGCGGTGCCGATCACGTTGCTGGAACCGAAGGGGCTGTCGGCCTTGGATTCGGCGCTGGATTTATGCACGTCCAGTTCCAGCTTCAGGCCATCGGTCTTCCAGGCCGCATTGAAGCCGAGGGACTGGTTCTGGGTCTTGGTGGCAAAGTCGGCGCCGCCCATGGCGATATCGCTGTTAGCCGCCGGCAGCAGTTCGGTGTAGACCAGCGGGGCGGCGACCGGGCCATTGCTCCAGGTCGAGCTGGATGCGCCGAAATTGAACCAGGCCGACAGGTCCTGGCGGCGGGTCTGGATCTTGTTCTCCGAGTAGGTGTAGTCCAGTGTGGTGGTGAGTTCCTTGACCGGTGCCCACTGCAAGGTCAACTGGCCATTGGTGCGCTGGCGCTGCACGCCGTTCATGTTGTAGTTCAGGTTTTGCGGCAGCGAATAGATGTCGCCGTCCTGGGGGCGGTTGGCGGCGCCGGTTTGCGGAAGCGGGCCAGCGCTGCCAAGGAAAGGTCCACGCCAGCCGTTCGAGACCGAAGCCTGGTTGAAACCCAGGTTGCGTTCCTGGTAGCTGGCGCTCAGCGCCACGCCAAAGCGGTTGTCGTCGAAGGTGTTGCTGTAGATGCCCGAGACTTCCGGTGTGGTGGCGCTGCCTTGCTTGACGTCGCCCGGCAGGTTGTTGTGGGAGGTGTCGTGTACCGCCTTGACGCCGACGCTGGCCACCATGCCCGGACGCTCCAGCGGACGCGCCGTCAGCACATTGACGGTGGCGCCGATGCCGCCGGTCGGCGTCTCGGCGCGGCCGGTTTTGTAGACCTGGATCTGCGAGATCGCCTCCGATGCCAGGTTGGCGAAATCGAAGGCGCGGCCATTCAGGTCGCCCAGGTTGGAGGTGGGCATCTGGCGGCCATTTAGCAGCACCAGATTGAAGTCGGGCCCGACGCCGCGTACTGTGATCTTGGAGCCTTCGCCGATGGAGCGGTCGATCGACACGCCGCTGATGCGCTGCAACGACTCGGCCAGGTTAGTATCCGGGAATTTGCCGATATCGGCCGCGACAATGCCGTCCACGATACCGTCGGCATTGCGTTTCAGGTTCATCGAAGAACCCAGGCTGGCCCGCAGGCCGGTAACAATCACGGTTGCTACTTCGCCGGTACCGGAAGGGGCGGGCGCCACGCCTGCCTGGTCCGATTCCTGCGCCTGGGCCGGTGGGATGAGCGCCGCGCAGGCGGTGGCTACTGCAAGGCTCATCAATGTCTGCTTCGCCTTTGGATAGTGCATTTGGTCTCCTTGGTTCTTATAGTCTGGCCGCCTCCCCAACCAGCATGGAAACGTTTCCATGTCATGCTTAAAAATACTAGGGGCAGCAAAATCGATTGTCAATAAAATACGCCGGGGGTCGGCAGGAAGTGTGGGGTTTCCGTCATTAAACTGGAAACGTTTCCATTCTGGTCAGCGCAATATAGCACCGTTCAAATTTTGAAGTCAACAGCATTGCCGTGCTATATTTGCAACGAAAATGGTAACGTTTCCACACGAGGCAATGTTAGCGGTGCTTTTACTCGTATCGCCGGGGCTTCCGGCCGCGCAGGCAGTGGCAACGCGGCCGCAGCGCGATGACTGCCGCAGTTCTATACGGCGCGCAAGGAGAACCTGCGCGTGGAGGACGGCAACCTGGTGACCGAAGCGCGCAGGGAGGCCTACCGGGGAAAACACTACACATCGGCGCGCCTGAAAACCGCAGGCCTGATGGAACGCCGCTACGGGCGCTTTGAGGCGCGCATCAGGGTGCCGCACGGGCAGGGCATCTGGCCGGCATTCTGGATGCAGGGCGCCGATATCGGCAAGGCCGGCTGGCCGCGCAGCGGCGAGATCGACATCATGGAAAACATCGGCAAGGAACCAGATATCGTTTACGGCACGGTGCACGGTAAATGGCCGTTCGATCGTCCGTTTTTCGTGCTGCTTAACCTGGCCGTGGGCGTTCATCGGCCTGCTTATTCCGATGCAACTACGACTTTCCCGCAAGTGATGCTAGTTGACTACGTTCGCGTTTATCGCCGGGGGGACTGATGGTACACTCAGTACATGAATGCAATCATTGTTGCTGCCGCATTGCTGGCCGCCCCGGCTACGCCGGAACAGGCGGTTGCCACCCTGTGGCGCTCCCTTAGTCATGACGCCGGCCAGGCCGGCGACGAAGCGGCGCTGCGCGCCATCCTGCATCCCGACGCCATGGTTTACGGCGCCCGCTACCGCGATGGCGCTGCCGCCCTGTCCGTGGCGCGCGGCGCTGATTTCGCTGCCGGCATTGGCCGCGTCGGCGAAAAAGGCTTCTATGAATGCGAAGTGGCGCGCGAGGTGCGCCAGTACGACCGTTTCGCCACTGTCTACAGCGTGGTCGAGTCGCGCAATGAGCGCAACGCGCCGAAAGCGAGTTTCACGGGAGTTAACAGTATCCAGTTGTACCGCGCCGACGAAGGCTGGCGCATCATCGGCCTGTACTACCAGGTCGAACGGCCTGGCCAACCGATCTCGCTACAGGGCGGCAAGACGGGCGCCTGCCTGGAGGGATAATGAACGAGAAGACTGCCCGCGCCATCATGCTGGTCAAGGCGATCGAAGAAGCCGACCAGCACAAAGAGGTGCTGACAGAGGATGACCGTAGATTTGCCAGCCGTACCGCGCGCGAGCTGGCGCACTGGCAGGCTGCCGAGCAGCGTTCGGCAGCCACGCTGCCCGACTTCCTTTACCATCGCGCCGAACAACTGCTCAAGCGCCTTGCCGCGCGCCATAAACTGTTCGCCTCCGTCACGCAGGGCCATAGCGGCATGTGGGGCGCAAGCTGGCTGCTGCCGCTGGCGGCGCTGCTGGCAGGAGGCATGGCCGAACGCTTCGGCGACCCGCACCGCGTCGATGTGCTGTCCTTGCCCCTGCTGGGGATCATTGCCTGGAACCTGCTGGCTTACGTGCTGCTCATGTTGTGGGCGCTGCTCCCGGCGCGCCGTGCCGGCTTGCGGCGCGGCCTGGCCAACCGCATGGCGCTGGGCAGCGGACACATTCCGCGCCGCTTGCCGCACGCGCTGGCGAGCGGTGTACTGCAATTCATGGTGGACTGGGCGCGCCAGGGCTCCCGCCTGAACCTGGCCCGCATTGCACGTATCCTGCACTGGTCGGCTGCCGCCTTTGCCATCGGCGCCATACTGTCCCTGTATGCGCGCGGTATTGTCGAACGCTATGCGACGGGCTGGGAAAGCACCTTCCTCGACCCGTGGCAGGTGCATCGCCTGCTGTCTGTGCTGTTTGCGCCGGCGGAGTACATCTTCGGCCTGGATGGCTTCACGATGGAGGAGGTGATGGGCCTGCAGAACTGGAGCGAATCGCGCCCCGGCAATGGCGCGCGCTGGGTGCATTTGTATGCCGCCAGCCTGGTGCTGTATGTCGTGCTGCCGCGCCTTGTGCTGGGCTGCATGGCAGCGCTGCGCGCCATGTGGCTGCGCCGGCGTTTTCCGCTCGACCTGCAGCAGCCTTACTTCCAGCAGCTGTCGGTGGCGGGGGGCGGTGAACCGGGCCTGCTGCGCGTTGTGCCTTACAGCTTGACGGTGGATGAAGCGCGCAGCAAGGGCCTCGACTCCGTAGCCCATGAGATGCTGGGGGAGCAGGCCCGGGTGCGCCTGCTGCCGCCTGCGCCCTACGGCAGCGAAGCGCCGGCCCTCGATCCTGGCGAGGGTGTGACCAACGCTGTCCTGTTCGGGCTCGCTGCCACGCCGGAGCAGGAGAACCACGGTGTCTTTCTGGCTGCGCTGGGCAAGGGCCGCAAGCTGTTTGCGCTGCTTGACCAGTCGGCGTTGGCCGCGCGCACGGATGCGGGGCGCCTGAGCGAGCGCATCGAGTTGTGGCGCGAGTTCTGTATCCTGCACGGCGCCGAACCCCGGGTAGTCGATTTGCTGGCCCCAGTGTCGCCGGGCGGAACCCCGGCATGAGCGGCGCACCTGTCACCATCCAGCTTGCGCTGGTTTCCCATACCAACAACGGCAAGACAACGCTGGCCCGCACGCTGCTGGGCGTTGACGTGGGCCAGGTGCGCGATGCTGCCCACGTCACCACGTTCGCCGAATCGCATGCGCTGATGGCGACCCAGAACGGCGACCGCCTGCTGTTGTGGGATACGCCGGGTTTCGGCGACTCACTGCGCCTGATGAAGCGCCTGGCGCTGGCCGGCAACCCGATCGGCTGGTTCCTGCGCGAAGTGGTGGACCGCTACCGCGACCGACCGTTCTGGCTTAGCCAGCAGGCCGTGCGCGCCGCGCGCGATGAAGCGGACGTCGTCCTGTACCTGGTGAACTCGACCGAAAACCCGGGCGATGCCGGCTATATTCCCGCTGAAATGCGCATTCTTGACTGGCTGGGCAAGCCGGTGCTGGTGCTGCTGAACCAGATGGGGCCTCCACGGCCGCTGCCGGAAGAACAGGCCGAACTGCTGCGCTGGAAAGACTTCATGCTGCAATTTGGCCAGGTGCGCGAAGTGCTGCCGCTGGATGCCTTTGCCCGTTGCTGGGTGCACGAGCGCGTATTTTACGATGCGCTGGGCGCGCTGGTCGGACCGGAAAAGCAGCCAGGCTACGAGCGCCTGTTCTCGGTCTGGGAAGAAACCAATGCGCGCCGCTTCAAGCAATCGATGGCGGTGATGGCGCAGCAGTTGGCCGATGCCGCGCATGACAGGCAGATCGTGGAGACGGTCGAGCGTGGCGTGATCGCGTCGGCGCTGAAAATCATCGGTATCGGAAAGGGCGAGGACCGCAAGCGCCAGGACCGCGCCATGAATACGCTGGTAGCGCGGCTCAATCTGGCTATCGGCCAGGCGACCGTCAACCTGCTGGCGCTGCACAAGCTCGATCCGAGCGAGGCGCCCAAGATCAACGCGCGCGTCAGCAACAACTTTGTGGTGCTGGCGCCGGTGGACAAGGGGCAGGCAGCGCTGCTGGGCGCCATCGTCTCGGGCGCTGCGACCGGGCTGTCGGCCGACCTGGCCGCCGGCGGCCTGACGCTTGGCACGGGCGCATTGCTGGGCGGCGTCATCGGTGCGCTGACCTTTGGTGGGGCAGCCTGGGGCTTCAACATCGGCATGGACCGCGAAGTGCCGACCATGTCGCTGTCCGACGACTTCCTGCGCACGCTGCTGGTTTCCAGCGTGCTGCGCTACCTCGCTGTCGCGCATTTCGGACGCGGGCGCGGCAACTTCGTCGAAGGCGAAGCGCCGCCGTTCTGGCAGGAGGAGGTAGAGCAGGCCGTGGCGCTGCATGAGGCGGAAGTCAAGGCGCTATGGCAAACCCTGCGCGAGCAGGACGATCGCGATCTGGCGCCAGCCAGCGCCGTGCTGACCGCGATCACGGCGCACGTGCTGGCGCGGCTTTACCCCGAAGGTCAGGCTGCGAACCCGCCATCGATATTGAGGCCGGCACCGGTTACGTAGCCGGCTTCGTCGCTGGCGATATAGGCCACCATTCCAGCAATTTCCTCGCCGCGCGCGTGGCGCTTGATCGGCATCAGGTCGTGCAATGCCTTGGCGAAGTCGCTGTGCGCCGGGTTCATGTCGGTGTCGACCGGCCCTGGCTGCACATTATTGACGGTGATGCCGCGCGGGCCGAGGTCGCGCGCCAGGCCCTGCACCAGGCCGGTCAGGGCCGATTTGCTCATCGCATAGATCGAACCGCCGGGGAAAGGCATGCGCTCGGCATTGGTGCTGCCGATATTGATCACGCGGCCGCCGGCCTGCATATGCGCCACGGCTGCCTGCGTGGCGGCAAACACGGCGCGCACGTTGACGGCGATGGTGTGGTCGAAGTCTTCCAGCGTCAGTTCGGACACGTCGCCCAGGTGCAGCACGCCGGCATTGTTGACGAGAATGTCCAGGCGCCCGAAGCGCCTGGCGATATCGTCGATGGCGGCACGGGTGGCGGCGGCATCGGCGGCATCCACTTTCAGCGCGATGGCCTTGCCGCCGGCTGCGGCGATTTCACCGGCCAGCGCATCGGCCGCGGCGCCGGAGTTCTGGTAAGTGAAGGCAACGGTGGCGCCGTCTTTGGCCAGGCGGCGCACGATGGCGGCGCCGATGCCGCGCGAACCGCCGGTAACGAAAGCGATCTTGCTCATGATTTGCTCCTCAGGATTGGTTGGGATGGGAGCAGTATGGCCGCAGCATTGCTAGTCGACTAGCTGGTAATATTGCGTATCACTTTCAACTGGATGTATCAAATGCAGCCACTCAACCTGCTTGAATCCTTCCTGCAGAGCGCCGAAGGCGGCGGTTTTTCGGAAGCCGCGCGCCGCCTGGGACTGACCCCGGCCGCCGTCAGCAAGAACGTGGCACGGCTGGAAGGGCGGCTCGGCGTGCGCCTGTTCCAGCGCAGCACGCGCCGCCTGGCGCTGACCGAGGCCGGCGAACGCTTGCTGCAACAGGTGCGCGCTCCGTTGGCCGAGTTGCAGGGCGCCATTGCCGGCGCCGCGCAGGATGCCGGCGAACCGGCCGGCATCCTCAAGGTGGCGGTCGCGCACGGGGTAGGGCGCCTGTATATCCTGCCGCTGCTGAAAGGCTTCCTGCAGCGCTACCCGGGCGTGCAGCATGACTGGCGCTTCGACAACCGTTCGGTAGACCTGATCGGCGAAGGCTACGACGTTGCCATTGGCGGCGGCATCGAACTGGCGCCCGGCGTGGTGGCGCGCGAGCTGGGGCGGCCGCGCATCCTCGTCACGGCGGCGCCGTCCTGGCTCGCAGGACGCAAGCTGCCGCGCCATCCGTCCGAACTGGCCGGCTGGGAGGGGATCGCGCGCCGTTCTGCCGAAAGCGGGCGCCTGCGCGACTACCTGCTGCGCAATGCGGCCGGGGAGGAAGCGGTGGCCGAATTCCGGGCCGTTGCCACCTTCGACGACCCGGAAGCGATGGCGCAGGCGGCCTGCATGGGCCTGGGCGTGGCGCTGTTGCCCGGGCCGCACGCCGCGCCCCTGCTCGAATCAGGCCAGCTGGTGCGGTTGCTGCCCGAATGGCATGCGGAGGTCGGGGCGCTTTCGATCTACTATTCCAGCAAGAAGCTGTTGCCGGCCAAAACGCGCGCCTTCGTCGAATACGTGATTGGTCAAATGCGCGCGGACGACTTTGCGGGGCGGCTCGACAGGCTTTGAAATATCACGGTAAGATGGGCCTCCAATTCATCAGCGATAGGGGTGCCTTCCATGAAGTTCCGCCTTGTTACCCGCAGTGATTTTGATGGCCTGGTGTGCGCGGTGCTGCTCAAGCACCTGGACTTGATCGACGAGATCCTGTTCGTGCACCCCAAGGATATGCAGGACGGGAAAATCGCGATCACCAGCCGCGATATCACCACCAACCTTCCTTACGTGTCGGGCGCGCACCTGGCGTTCGACCACCATTTATCCGAAACCATCCGCAATACGGGCGACCGGCAGAACCACGTCATCGATCCCGGTGCGCCTTCGGCGGCGCGCGTGGTGTATGACTACTACGGCGGCGGCAACAAGTTCCCTTCGGCGTGGAACGACATGATGCTGGCCGTGGACAAGGGCGATTCGGCGCAATTTAACCGTGACGAGATCCTCAACCCGAAGGGCTGGGACTTGCTGAACTTCCTGATGGATGCGCGCACGGGCCTGGGGCGGTTCCGCGATTTCCGCATCTCGAACTACAACCTGATGATGGATCTGATCGATTACTGCCGTTCGCACACGATCAGTGAAATCATGGCGCTGCCGGATGTGAAGGAGCGCAGCGACCTGTATTTCGACCATGCGGAAAAGTGCAAGGAGCAGATCCGCCGCTGCGCAACCGTGCATAAGAACCTGGTGGTGCTGGACTTGCGCAATGAAGAGACGATTTACGCGGGTAACCGCTTTGTCATTTATGCCCTGTATCCTGAACAGAATATCTCGATCCACGTGCTGTGGGGGCTGAAGAACCAGAACACGGTGTTCGCCACGGGGAAATCGATCCTGAACCGGACCTCGAAGACCAATATCGGGGCGCTGATGCTGGAATACGGTGGCGGCGGGCATGAGAATGCCGGCACTTGCCAGGTTGAAAATGAAATGGCGGAAGACGTGCTGGGGGCACTGATTGTCCGCATCAACAAGGAAGGCTAGCCCCGGAAAATGTCCACCTTGGGGTCAGGAACAAAGGTGGACATTTTCCGTCCAGCGAATTAGAAGTCTTTTTCAGGTAAAGCTATAGAATTATCGGTCGAGAACTGGTAGTCCTTGAACACGTGTTCCGCCGTCAGCAGCTGGTAGGAACCATCCGGCTTCTTGAAAGAAGTGTCCTTCAGGCGATAGGTGTAGTGGCCGCACGTCCAGCAATTGAAGTTGCGCATGTGGGTGCACAGGCAGGTCTTGTCCATCACCTTGATGCCCTTGTCGCTGCCGCCGTTGGCCACCACTTCGCGGTTGTACGAATTGATGTAGGCGCAATTGCCGGTTGCATCGAGCAGGTAGCCGTAGGATTCGCAGCCCGGACGAATGCCGGCGCCGATCGCAGGGGTCTGCTTCAGCATGCGCATCGGGTAGCCCGTCGGCGACACGCCGTTGACGATGATGTCGTCTTCGCTGGCTTTGAAGTACTCCTGCTTCACGTCCTCAGGCAGGCCGCACTCCTTGGTCACGGTAAAGCGGGTTGCAACCTGCACGCCGGCCGCGCCCATTTCCAGGAAGGACACCGCATCGCTGCCGGTGAACACGCCGCCCGCGGCGATCACTGGAACGTCCAGGTTCTCCGCCTTCATGTAATCCAGGATTTCCTGCACGATCTGGTGCAGGTCGAAATCCTTCCAGTCCTCCAGGCCGAAGCCCAGGTGGCCGCCGGCCAGCGGGCCTTCCACGATCACGTAGTCGGGCAGGCGGTTCAGCTTCTGGTTCTTGCGCAGGAAGATCTGCAGTGCGCGCACGGACGAGACGATGATGCCCAGCTTCGCTTCGCGGAAGCGCGGGTGGTCGGCCATCAGGGCGAAAGAGCCGAAGTGCAGGCCGGCCGACAGCGTGATGCCGTCGATGCCCGCGTCCAGCGCCGCGTTCAGGCGGGTGCGCAAGGTTTCCTTCGGGCCGTTCATGGTCAGCTTTTCCATGCAGTTCACGAAGATCAGGCCGGGGCCTTCCTTGCGCTGCATGGTGTCGCCGATGTGGCGGCGCTGGGCTTCGGCCAGGCGGCCGAGGTCGAACTGCACCTCGGACTTGTCCATGTTATTGATATTGTGCTTGTACAGGCGGGTCTTGTCCTTGACGAAGGTGGTATCGAACTTGCGGTCCGAAACATCCTCCACCATGGCATCGGAAATATGCCCGATGCCGCCAAGGCGCGCTGCCTCCAGCGCCAGTTCGGTCGTGGAAATATCCACGCCCATCCCGCCGATCATGATTGGCACATACTCTTTGTCGCCAAACTTGAGGCGGAAATCGTCAACACGTTTCATTACAGTCCTTCGATCAATCGCGGAAATTGTTGAACTCCAGTGGCGTGTCCGGCACGTCCTTGCGCAGCAGCTGCATCGCAGCCTGCAGGTCGTCGCGCTTGGCACCGCTCACACGTACCGACTCGCCCTGGATGCTGGCCTGGACCTTCATCTTGCTTTCCTTGATTACCTTGGTGATCTTCTTCGCGGTCTCGGAATCGAGACCGTTCTTCACCTTGATGACCTGCTTGACTTTGTCCCCACCAATCTTCTCTACCTTGCCTTCGTCGAGGAAGCGCACGTCGACCTTGCGTTTGGCCAGCTTGTTGGTCAGTACATCGCGTACCTGGCCAAGCTGGAACTCCGAATCGGCATATGCCGTCAGGTCGTTTTCTTTTTGTTCTACGCGCGCATCGCTGCCTTTGAAGTCGAAGCGGGTCGAGATTTCCTTGTTGCTCTGGTCGACGGCGTTGCGCACCTCGATCATGTCCGCTTCGGATACTACGTCAAACGATGGCATATTCTTTCCTTTACAATGAAGCACCCGCCCAAAGGGCGGATTCAAAAGAAGCGACATTTTAACGGACAAACAAGCGAACGCTCGGTCGTTTTTGTCATAATTGCACTATAATCGAGCAAAAACTTGATCTGCCCATGCCTTTCCCCGATTTTCTCCAGCACGAATACCCACTGAAGCATTTAAATACGTTCAGTATTGATGTACGCGCCAAACATTACCTGCGCGTGACATCGCTGGAGCTGTTGCGCGCTGCCCTGGCCGACCCGCAACTGGCCGCCATGCCGCGCCTGGTGCTGGGCGGCGGCAGCAACCTGCTGCTGACACGCGATTTTCCGGGCCTGGTGCTGCATATTGCGCTGGAAGGCCGCGAAATCCTGGCCGGCACGCCGACCCACCACCACGTCCGCGCTGCCGCCGGCGAGACCTGGCACGACTTCGTGCAATGGACGCTGGCGCAAGGCATCGGCGGGCTGGAAAACCTGTCGCTGATCCCGGGTACCGTGGGCGCAGCTCCAATTCAGAACATTGGGGCTTATGGGGCGGAAACCAAGGACAGTTTCCTGTCCCTGGCCGCGTTTGACCCGGCCAGCGGCGAAGTGCGGGTGATGGACGGCGCCGCATGCCGCTTCGCCTACCGCGACAGCGTATTCAAGCACGAAGGCCGTGACCTGGTCATCCTGGACGTGAGTTTTGCGCTGCCGCGCGCGTGGCAGCCCAACCTGCGCTACGCCGAGCTGGCGAATGCGGTGGCCGAGCAGGGCTTGGCAGCGCCGACGCCGCAACAGGTAGCCGATACCGTGATCGCCATCCGCCGCCGCAAGCTTCCCGACCCGGCGCAAATCGGCAATGCCGGCAGCTTCTTCAAGAATCCCGTGGTCAGCGCCGGGCATTGCGCCCGGTTGCTGGAGGAATTCCCGGCCCTGGTCCACCACCGCCAGCCGGACGGCAGCGAAAAACTGGCTGCGGGCTGGCTGATCGACCAGTGCGGCTGGAAAGGCAAGTCGCTGGGCGCCGCCGGCGTCTATCCGAAGCAGGCCCTGGTGCTGGTGAACAACGGTGGCGCCACCGGCGCCGAAGTGCAGGCCCTGGCGGCCGCCATCCAGGCCGACGTCGCCGCCCGCTACGGCGTAACCCTCGAGCCCGAGCCAGTCTTCATCTGAAAATGTCCACTTCGGGGTCAGGAACCAAAGTGGACATTTCCTTGAGAAATGTCCACTTCCGTTCCTGACCCCGAAGTGGACATTTCACTGGGCATTGACGACGCGGTTGCGGCCGCCGGCTTTGGCGGCATAGAGCGCGCGGTCGGCTGCGGCGACCAGCGCGTCCCATGACGATTGCTTGCTCGGCACGATCGTCTTCACCCCAATCGACATGGTCAGCACGCCGTAGGGCAGGGCGTTGGTGTTTTCGATTTCCAGCTTCTCGAGCTGGCGCAGGCAGGCGTTGGCGACGTTCATGGCGCCGGCATTGTCGGTTTCCGGCAGGATGATGGCAAATTCTTCGCCGCCGTAGCGGGTGACCAGGTCGGCCGGGCGCTTCAGGTTTTCCGTCATTACCGCTGCCACCTTCTTCAGCGCCAGGTCGCCGGCCGGGTGGCCGTAGCTGTCGTTGTATTGCTTGAAGTAGTCGACGTCCACCATCAGCAAGGACAGGGGTGTCTTGTCGCGCTGGCCGCGCTGCCATTCCAGCACCAGGGTTTCATCGAAGCGGCGGCGGTTGGAAATGCCGGTCAGCGGGTCCAGTGCGGCCAGCTTTTGCAGCTCCACATTGGCTGCCGCCAGTTTTTGCTGGCTCTCGCGCAGGAAGCGGAAGGCCTGGTCGCGCTGCAGGCGGTGAATGTGCGAGTTCGAATGATGGCGCACGCGCGCCAGCAGTTCCAGCTTGTCGGGCAGCTTGACCAGGTAGTCGTTGGCGCCGACGGCAAAGCCGTGCGCTTTCAGCTTGGGGTCTTCGCGGGCGGAAAGCACGATGATGGGTACGTGCGCCAGCGATTCCTCGGCGCGGAAACGGCGGATCAGCTCAAAGCCGTCCACTTCGGGCATCACCAGGTCCTGCAGGATCACGGTTGGCTGCATCGCATTGGCGCAGGTAATGGCTTCACGCGCATCGGTGGTGAAGTGGAATTCGATATCGTCCTGGTCGGCCAGCATGCGCCGCACCGCTTCCGCAATGATCAACTGGTCGTCAACCAGCAGCACGCGTACCTTGAAATGGGTCAGGCTTGGCTCGGTTTCCAGGTTCAAGGTGAGTACGTCAGGCATCGCTTTCCTTTAAATCAGTTTGCCTCCGATCGTGCTTCGCAGGAATGGGCCGATCTTATTGAGAGGCAGGATGGTTTGCGCCGCATCCAGTTCTATCGCGGCGCGCGGCATGCCGTAAACCGCGCAGCTGGCCTGGTCCTGGGCAATGGTGTGCTTGCCCGCGCGGCGCAGTGCCAGCATGCCTTCGGCGCCATCGCGCCCCATGCCGGTCAGCAGTACGCCGACTGCGTCGCCTTTCCAGTGCTGTGCCACGCAGTTGAAAAACACATCGACCGAAGGCCGGTATGCGTAATCCTTCGGGTTGGCATCGTAACCCAGTTGGTACTTTTCATCCAGTACCAGATGGTCGTTGCTTTTGGCGATCATGACAATACCACCCTGCAGGGGCGTGCGGTTTTCGATTGCGCGCACCGGCACCGCCAGTTGTTCCGCCAGCCACTTGGCAAAATGGTCGGCAAAATTTTCGTCGATGTGTTGTACCACGACGACGGCGCAGTTGGCCGGCGGCGTCCAGCCGGCAAGGATGCGCGCCACGGCCAGCGGTCCGCCGGTCGAGGCGCCAATGGCCACCAGGGTATCGAGCGCCGTTTCGCGCGGCTCCGGCACTGTTGCGTTGCGCCGCGGCTGCATGGACTGGTTGCCGCCGCTGTGGCGGATCAACTTGTCCATGGTCTTGATCTTGTGCAGCAGCTCGGCATCGCCGCCCTGCATCCCCTGCAGCACCGGGGTGGCTGTCACGTCGAGTGCGCCGGCGCCCAGGGCGCGGAACACCTGGTTGACGTTGTCCTGCGGGCGTCCGGTCACCACCAGAATCGCGCACGGGCTCTCTTCCATGATGCGGCGCGTCGCTTCGACCCCGTCCAGTTCCGGCATATTGAGGTCCATCAGGACCAGGTCGGGACGGTCGACGGCGCACTTATGCACTGCTTCGAGCCCGGTGCGGGCGATCCAGGCCACCTGGTGTTCCTGCGTGCTGGCGACCACGCGCCGCAGCGCTTCTGCCGCCATTGGAACATCGTTGGCGATGGCGATCCTCATCGGTAAGCGTCGCCTATCAGGTCGGACACCGCATCGAGCAGCGTCTCGTCATGGAAACTGCCCTTGGTCAGGTAATAGTCGGCTCCCGCAGCCAGGCCGCGTGCCCGGTCTTCCGGCCGGTCTTTGTAGGAGACGATCATCACGGGCAGCTTATGCAAGTGCAGGTCCTTCTTGATCAGGGTGACCAGTTCAATACCATCCATGCGCGGCATGTCGACGTCGGTGATGACCAGGTCATAATCGCCGCTGCGCACCACGTTCCAGCCATCGATGCCGTCAACGGCGATGTCCACCTCAAAACCGCGCCCTGCAAGCAGTTTCCGCTCCATTTCGCGCACGGTGAGCGAATCGTCCACGACAAGAATGCGTTTCATTCTACGCCGTCCGGCGTGGTCTGCGCGCGTGAGTTGATGCAGGCCGCCTTCTTCCAGCAGCTTTTCGACGGAAAGCAACAGGTCCGGCACGTCCAGGATCAGCACCGGCTCGCCATCGTCCAGCATTGCGGCTGCTGAAATGTCGCGCATCTTGCCGAAAATCGGGTCGATGGCCTGTACGGCCAGGCTTTCTTCGCCGCGGATTTTGTCCACCACCAGGGCGTAGCGGCGGGTGCCGCCGCCGATCACCACCACCGGCATTTCCTCGGCATGTTCCATATCGCCCAGTTCCAGTACCTGGGCAGCTGCCACCAGGCCAAGGTGCTCGCCTTCATGGTCGAAGAACTGTTTGTTTTCCAGGGTGTGCACGGCGCTCTGCGGCACCATGATCACGCGTTCCACCTTGACGATGGGGATAGCATAGGCTTCCCCTTTGATGTCCATCACCAGCGCGCGAACGATCGATTGCGTGAGCGGCAGGGTGATCGAAGTGCGGAAGCCTTTTCCCAGCTCGGATTCGATGCGCACCGTGCCGTTTTGCTGGCGGATGGTGTCATGCACGATGTCCAGCCCCACGCCCCGGCCCGAAATCTCGGTAATGCCGCCTTTCAGGCTGAAGGCGGGCAGGAACAAAAATTCCATCAGCTCGGCCTGGGACATGGCTGCAACCATCTGTTCGGTGGCCATCTTGCGTTCGATGATGGTGCGGCGGATCTTTTCCGGATCGACGCCGCGGCCGTCATCGCTGATCTCGATATTCAGCATGCCTGCGCGGTGGCGTGCCTCCATCACGATGGTGCCGGTTGCCACCTTGCCTGCAGCAAGGCGCTCCGGCGCGCTCTCCATGCCGTGGTCGACGGCGTTGCGCAGCATGTGGTTCAGCGGGCTTTCTATGCGCAGCAGGATGTCGCGGTCGACCAGGGTGTCTTCGCCGTCGACCTGCAGCACCACGTCCTTGCCCAGGTTGCGGGCCAGGTCGCGTACCATGCGCGGGAAGTGCTGGATGCCGTCGCGGAATGGGCGCATGCGCAGGGACAGCACTTCGTCGACCATGTTTTCGGAACCCGTCAGCAGACGGCGTTCGTAGTTTTCCATGTCGGTGATGTGCTCCAGCATGAATTGCTTGAGGGGCTGGCTTTTCTGGATCGCCAGCAGGGCCTTCTCCTTCAGCGCCGGGTCGCTGGTGCGGGAGGCAGCTTCCATTACGTCTTCCAGCACCGCGAACAGGGCGGCCTGGTTGCGCTTGTAGCGTTGCATGCCCTGGATCAGGGGATGCAACTGGTGGGCGTTGATGCGCGCTTCGCTTGCCAGCGCGAGCAGGCGGTCGAAGTTCTGTGCGGTTTTCATCGGCGGCAGGCTGCGCCCGGGGATGGCCGGTTCCGCGCTGCCGTCCGCAGGCGCATCGATGGCCGGGCCGGCCGCCGGCGTGGCGGATTCGGACGCCGGCGCATCGGCGGCGGGAGCCGGCGAGGGCGGCATGGGCAGCTCCACCGGCTCCGGCAGGAAGGCAATCCCTTGCACGTCGTTCATGGTCTTGCTGACCTGCGCGCCATTGGCCGCCATCCAGGCGTCCAGGTCGTCGTTGACGCGCGAGCATTGCACGATCAGGTCCACCGCGGCCAGCAGCGCATCGACCCGGTTCGGCGTCAGTTTCAGCTTGCCCGTCTGGGCGGCGATGAACGCATCCTCCATGCCGTGCGCGAGCTGCACGATCATTTCCAGCCCGACGATGGACGCGGCGCCCTTGATCGAATGCGCTGCCCGCATCATCGACTCCACGGCGGCCGGGTCGTTGCGGCGCTCGAATGCCAGCAGGCCGTCGGTCAGGATCTGGGTCTGGCTGTCCGCTTCCATGCGGAACAGGTCCAACATGGAGAACTGGCTCAGGTCATCCTTCTTGTCGCTCATCGCAGCGTCCTCGCGAGTTGATAGCCGAGCAGGCTGTCATCCAGGCAGCCGACTTGCAGCTGCTGGTGCGGCAACACCCCGGCCAGGTAACGCTCGATGCCCTTGTTGATGGTGGCTGCCGGCGGTTTCAGCTCGCTCCTGGCATAGCGGATGATGCCGTGCAGTTCGGCCACCGGCAGGGCATAGATTTGCGCTTCCCATTGCACCAGCAGCATGCGGGCGAACGTATGGCGGCCGGCGCTCGCCTCGCCGGCCGCTTCGTCGATGCCCAGCAGCTCGGCCAGCGAGATGCAGGGGTAAAGCTTGCCGCCCGCATTCACCACCCCGCGCAGCCCGCGTGCATTGCGGTGCGGCAGGCGATGCGGGATGGCTTTCGGGGCGATCTGATGGAACATATGGGTTGGCAGCGCGAGCCACTCACGGCCGATGCGGAAGGCGACGCAGGAGCTGTCGTGGCGCGCGCCCTCGTCGTGCGGAGCGCGGAAGTGTTCGGCCCATTCGCGCAGGTAGCCGGGATCGACGGGACGCTGCAGGTTGCGCGTTGCGGCGCCGGCATACACTTCGCAGTTGCGGCAATGGACTGCCTTGTCGAGGATCTCGCAGCTATGGTCGCCGGCGACACCGATACGGTTCCAGCAGGCGTCCAGGTCTTGGATTTGATCAGTCATTGTTCTCGTCGGCTATCACTGTGGCTGCTGGCGCTGGAAGGCGCGCGCCGCACGTGCTTTCAGCGTGGCGGCGGCGCCGCTGTTGCCGCCTTGCTCTTGCAGCAGGGCCAGGTGGCACAGGGCTTCGTAATGGTCGGGCTGCAGGTAGAGGCAGCGTTTCAGGTGCGTTTCGGCATCGGCTGGCTTGTTGGCGGTTTCGGCCAGCAAGCCAAGGATGAACCAGGCTTCGGCCGTTTCGGGCTGCCGGGCGAGGAATTCGCGGCAGGCGGAATCGGCTTGCGCCACCTTGCCGGCATCGGCCAGCTTGCGTGCGTGCGTCAGCAGTGTTTCGTCGTTGGCCGCGGCTGCGGGGGGGCTTGGGACTGGCGCGGTGCCTGGGCGGCCGCCGGGAGGCGAACGTGGAGCGCCACCTTTCGCCGCGGGCGGCGCGCCGCCGGGACGCACCCTGGAACCAGGGGGTGTGGCACCTTGGGCAATATGGCTGCCGCGCACGGCTTCGGGCGCGAGGGCGGGGCGTTGCGCCAGTTCCGCACGGCCCTCCCGGCCTGGCCGGGGGGCAAAGTTGGGTGCGGCGGGCAGCGCGGCGCGTGCGGGAGCGCCGTGGCGCTTGATATCCTTGCGCAGGGCGAATGCCTGGCGGTGAGGCAGCGGAGAAAAACCATGGCGAACGAAGGAGGGCACTTCTGCGTATCCCGCCAGGATCATGCCGTCATTGGCCAGGCGCTCCGACAGCCGTGCGATGGCGGCGGCGGTGGTCGGCTCGTCGAAGTAGATCAGCAGGTTGCGGCAAAAGATCACATCGTATTGCCGTGCCGATCCCAGTTCGCCCTCCAGGATGCTGCCCTGGCTGAAACGGATGCGCGAACGCAATGCGTCATTGATGCGGTATTGCTCGTCTTCGCCGGCCCTTGTGAAGTAGCGCTCGCGAAACGACAACTCCTGCCCGCGAAAAGCATTGCGCCCGAACACCCCCGATTCGGCGCGTGCAATGCTGGCCGCGCTGATATCCACGGCATCGATCACGAATGCTTGCGGCTTCACGCCCGCATCGCACAAGGCCATCGCCATGGAATAGGGTTCCTCGCCGCCGGCGCAGGGAACGGACAGGATCCGCACCACCTTGGCACCTTCGGCCAGCCGCTGGCGGACAAAGCCGACCGCAGCCGCAAACGCTTGCGGATCGCGGAACAGCCAGGATTCCGGCACCACCACCAGCTCGACCAGCTCGCGCAGCTCCGCCTCACCGAGCTTGTCGGCGTAAGCCTTGCGCACCGTTTCGCCAGTCGCCTCCATGCGCCGCTTCACTGCCTGTTCGACCGTGTTGCGGGCCAGGTTCATGCCGGTCAGGCGGCGCAATGCGGAGAGCACATTCATCCCGCTTCAGCCCCTGCCGGGAACAGGCGCGCCCGCAGCTCGGCCGGCAGCAGGGCGTTGACCTCGACCAGTTGCACCATGCCGGCCGCATCGCCTGCCACAGCCCCCAGGAACGGCGCCGCCTGCACGCCGCTTGGCGCCAGGTCCTGCGGCGCCACATCCTGCACGCCCTGTACGCGCTCCGCCATCAAGCCCAGCGCATGCACCATGCCGTTTGGCGCCGTGTAGTCGGCTATTACGATGCGCGTATCGAAATGCTGGCGCGCCGGCGCGCCGCCGCTGATGCGCGACAGGTCGATCACCGGCAGCGGATCGCCGTGCAGGTTCAGCAAGCCCGCCACACTGTCCGGCGCCAGCGGAATGCCCTTCAGTTCGAGCAAGGGCAGCACGCGCCGCACCTGTCGCAGCGGCAGACCGTAGCGGTCGGGGCCAATGTGGAAGACTAAGACCTTCATGCGTTGACGGCGAAAGTGGAGACGCTCGATTGCAGGTCGCCGGCCGCGTACTGGAGCTGGTGCACCGCTTCGCTGGTCGCCTTCAGCGATTCAACGGTCTGCTGGGTCGCATCGTTCAGCTGCATTATGGTCTCGGTGATCTGCTGCGCGCCGACAGCTTGTGCCTGCATGCCTTGCAGCACGGCGTCGAACTGTGGCGCCAGCTTCTGCACTTGGTCCATCACACCCGACAACTGGTCGGTTACCTGGCGTACCTCGCCCACGCTGCGGCGGATCTCTTCGGAGAACTTGTCCATGCCCATGACGCTGGCGGATACGGCCGACTGCATTTCCTTGAGCATCTGCTCGATGTCCCATGTCGACACCGAAGTCTGGTCGGCCAGGCGGCGGATTTCCGTTGCCACCACCGAGAAGCCGCGGCCCGCTTCGCCCGCCTTCTCGGCTTCGATGGCGGCGTTCAGCGACAGGATATTGGTCTGGTCCGCCACCTTGGTAATGGTGGTCAGCACGGAATTGATGTTGGACGCCTTTTCCGACAAGGCTGCCAGCTTGGCATTGATCGAGTCGGTCGCATTGACCATGTTCTGCATGGTCTGGTCCATGCGGCGCAGGTTGCCCTGTGCTTCCGACGTGGCGCTGGTCGTGTAGTCGGCCACGGCGGTGGCATCTTCCATGGTCTTGAGAAGCTGCGAAGTATTGGAGGAAATCTCTTTCGTGGTGCTGAGCACCTCCACCGAAGTCTGCGCCTGCTCGACGCCGGTCGCTTCCTGCTGTTTGGCCGAAGCGGCAATCTCGGTTGCCGAGGTGGTGACCTGGATGCCGGCCTTCTGGACATTGGTCAGCAGCTGGCGCAGGTTGTCGAACATGCGCTGCAAGCCTTCGCCCAACTGGCCGATAGCGTCTTCACCGGCGACGCTGATCTTGCCGGTCATGTCGCCGCCCGCTGCCCTTGACACGACTTCCAGCAGCGAGTCCACTTTTGCGCGCAGCTGGTTGGTAAGCTCCAGTTCGCGCTGGGTCGCGTCCTGCAGCTGCTGCGCCATGTTGTTGAAGTCTGCGCTGACCTTGCCCAGTTCATCGGCCGACGTGACCTCGATGCGGGCAGTTCGCTCGCCGCCGCCCAGGCGGGTCAGCGCGGCGGTCAGGTTGCCAAGCGGTCCCAGGATGGCACGGCCAAGCGTATAGGCGATGAGGAGGGAAAGCACGATCACGGCCAGGCCGCCGCCGATCAGCAGCTTATTCTGGCTTGCATGAAGTTCAACGGCGTTGCTGCTGCGCTCGGCCAGCAGGCGACGCTCTTCGTTCGCCGCCTGCTCCAGCAGCTCGCGTGCGCTGTTGACGACGGCGCCGCCTTGCTTCAGCTCCGCCGACTGCCCGAGCGCATCGGCTGCGCCCTTGCTGTCGCCCAGGGCGCGGCGCTTCTCGATCAGCCCGCGAATATTGTCGTTGACCCAGCCAAGCAGCAATGCCTGCGTGCGTTTCAGCCGCTCGTTCTGCTGCGCGTTGTCGGCCGTCAGCTGGATGGCCTTTGTCAGCGCCTGCTTCATTTTCTCGACGTTTTCACGTTCGCTGCCGATCAAGACCTCGTTACCGGTCAACATATACCCGCGCGCATCGACCTGGATGTCCAGCGAGGCATTGTTGACGCGATTGAGCTCAAGCAGCACTTCCATCGTGTGCCTATCCCACCTGTTGGCATCGGTCAGGCTGGCAAAATTGTTGTAGGCCATGATCAGCAGTAGCAAGATGATTGCCACTATGCTGCCGAAGCCGATGTACAGTTTATTCTTGATGCTCAGATTATTCATGCGCTGGTCTCCGGGGACAGGTGGCTTTCTTTCAAGGCAATGTAGCAAAAAAAACGGGCCGCGCAAAGCGGCCCGTCTTAGGGAGCGGGGAGGGTATTACTGGCCGCGCTTATTCCTTGCGTTGGCAGCGATGCGCATGCGCAGCGCGTTCAGCTTGATGAAGCCGCCGGCATCGGCCTGGTTGTAGGCGCCGCCGTCTTCATCGAAAGTGGCGATGGTCTGGTCGAACAGCGAATCGGTCTTCGAATCGCGGGCCACCACGATCACATTGCCCTTGTACAGCTTGACGCGTACCCAGCCGTTCACGGTGGCTTGGGTGTGGTCGATCAGGGTTTGCAGGGCAACACGCTCCGGCGCCCACCAGTAGCCGTTGTAAATCAGCGAAGCGTAGCGTGGCATCAGGTCGTCCTTCAGGTGCGCCACTTCGCGGTCCAGGGTGATCGACTCGATGGCGCGGTGCGCCTTCAGCATGATGGTGCCGCCAGGGGTTTCGTAGCAGCCGCGCGACTTCATGCCGACGTAGCGGTTCTCCACCAGGTCCAGGCGGCCGATGCCGTGCTTGCCGCCCAGGCGGTTCAGTTCAGTCAGGACGGCGGCAGGCGACAGTCGCTTGCCGTTCAGGGCCACGATGTCGCCCTTTTCGAATTCGATGTCCAGGTATTCCGGCTGGTCAGGCGCCGCTTCCGGGCTGACGGTCCAGCGCCACATCGATTCTTCTGCTTCGGCGCTTGGATTTTCCAGGTGGCGGCCTTCAAAGGAGATGTGCAGCAGGTTGGCGTCCATCGAGTATGGTGCACCGCCGTTCTTGTGCTTCATGTCGATTTCGATGCCGGCGTCTTCCGCGTATTTCAGCAGCTTCTCGCGCGACAGCAGGTCCCACTCGCGCCATGGAGCGATCACGCGTACGCCTGGCTTCAGTGCATAGGCGCCCAGCTCGAAACGAACCTGGTCGTTGCCCTTGCCGGTGGCGCCGTGCGAAATGGCGTCGGCGCCGGTCTGGTTGGCGATTTCGATCAGGCGCTTGGCGATCAGCGGACGTGCGATCGAGGTGCCCAGCAGGTATTCGCCTTCGTACACGGTGTTGGCGCGGAACATCGGGAATACGAAGTCGCGCACGAATTCTTCGCGCACGTCGTCGATGAAAATGTTTTCAGGCTTGATGCCGAACTTCAGCGCCTTGGCGCGTGCCGGTTCCAGTTCCTCACCCTGGCCCAGGTCGGCGGTGAAGGTCACGATCTCGCAGTTGTAGTTATCCTGCAGCCACTTCAGGATCACGGAGGTGTCCAGGCCGCCGGAATAGGCGAGGACTACTTTTTTTACGTCGCTCATGGTTTTCTCAGTCAGTTGGGTGTTCGGTGTTGATTTTTCCGAGCAGCAGGTACTCGATCAAGGCCTTCTGCACGTGCAGGCGGTTCTCCGCTTCGTCCCAGACCACGGATTGCGGGCCGTCGATGACTTCAGCGGCCACTTCCTCGCCGCGGTGGGCCGGCAGGCAGTGCATGAACAGGGCGTCCGGCTTGGCGCGGGCCATCTTGGCGGAATCGACGATCCAGCCGTCAAAGGCCTTCAGGCGGGCGGCATTTTCCTCTTCGTAGCCCATCGAAGTCCACACGTCGGTGTTGACCAGGTCGGCGCCTTCGCAGGCGTCGGACGGGTTGGCGAAGAAGGTGTAGCGGTCGGTCGATACCAGCGACATGTCCATGTCGTAGCCGTGCGGCGTGGAGACATTGACGTGGAAGCCGAAGACTTCGGCCGCTTGCAGCCAGGAGTACAGCATGTTGTTGGCGTCGCCCACCCAGGCCACGACCTTGCCCTTGATCGAGCCGCGATGCTCGATGTAGGTGAAGATGTCGGCAAATACCTGGCATGGATGGTGTTCGTTGGTCAGGCCGTTAATCACCGGCACGCGCGAATGTGCAGCGAAACGCTCGATGATGTCCTGGCCGAAGGTGCGCACCATGATGATGTCGCACATGCGGGACATGACCTGGCCCGCGTCTTCCACCGGCTCGCCGCGGCCCAGCTGGGAATCGCGGGTATTGAGGTAGATCGCAGCGCCGCCCAGCTGGTGCATGCCGGCCTCGAAGGACAGGCGGGTGCGGGTCGAGTTCTTGTCGAACACCATGACCAGGGTGCGGTCGATCAGCGGGTGGTAGATCTCGTAGGCTTTGAACTTGCGCTTGATTTCCGCTGCGCGGGCGATCACATATTCGTACTCCTCCAGGGTCAGGTCATTGAACTGGAGGTAGTGCTTGATGCTTTTAGGTGGTATAGACATCTTTGCAAAGTTTTGCTGCGGTGGGCTAAAGATTATACGGGCATTTCAATAAATCGTGGCCGGCCGTTCGGGGTCGTGGCGCGGCGCCGATATCGGCAGGTCCAGCGTGAAGATGGTGCCTGCGTCGCTGCTGTCGACGGCGATCTGGCCGCCCAGCAGGGAAGTGACGATGTTGTAACTGATTGATAACCCCAGCCCCGAGCCGCCTTGCCCCAGTTTCGTCGTGAAAAACGGGTCGAAGATGCGGGTCAGGTTTTCCGGCGCGATGCCGCTGCCGTCGTCACTGAATGATATTAGCACGCGGCCTTCCGCCGGCGTTGCCGCCACCAGCCGCAGGCAGCCGCCTTCACGGCCGTCGAAGGCATGCAGCAGGGCATTGTTGATCAGGTTCGTGATGACCTGGCCGAAAGGACCGGGGTAGCTGTCCAGCATGACCATGTCCGGCACTTCGAATTCCATCGTGTGGCCGTCCTTGCGGATGCGGTTCATCACCGTGGCCACCACTTCATGCGTCACCTGGTGCAGGTTGAAAATGCGCCGCTGCTCGGTGGTGCGGTCGACAGCCACCTGCTTGAAGCTCGATACCAGGTCGGCCGCGCTGTGCAGGCCGCGCATCACCAGGGTCGACGCCTTGCGCGCATCGTCGATGAAGGCCAGCAGCTCCGACTTGCGCAGCCCCGGGCCGTTGATGGCCGCTTCCAGTTCGGTGGTTTTCTGCTCCAAAGTGCTGGCAATCAGCAGGCTGTTGCCGATCGGGGTGTTCAGTTCATGCGCCACACCGGCCATCAGCGCGCCCAGGGCGGCCAGTTTTTGTTGCGACACCAGCTGCGACTGGGTTTCCTGGAGCTGCCTGTAGGCCAGGGCGTTATCCAGCGCGATGGCGCCATACGCGCACAGGGTGCGGAAAATCAGGCGCTCCCGCTCGCCATAGGCATTGGCATGCATGGCCTGCGCCGTCATCACGCCAAGCGCGCGTTCACCCACCAGCAGCGGTACGTACAGCGCGCTGCGGCTGGCTGCGGTACCGGGCGTGACCGTGCTGTCACGTTCGGACGGGATCTGGTCAATGTAGACCTCGCGCCGCTCGCGCAGGCATTGCGCGGTGTAGGCGCCAGGGTGGTCGAGCGGGATGGCGTTGCGGGGCAGGGGCTGGCCCGCCTCCACGCCGAAGGCGCGCTCCAGCTGGCGGCCCGCCGGATCGACCAGGTAGACCGCGAAGGTATTGGCCGACAGCAGGGCGTGGGTGTGGCGGTCCAAGGCCTGGAATACGGCGTTGGCATCGAGGTGGGTGGTGATTTCCTGGCCGATGGCGGACAGGCGTTCCAGCAGCTTGCTGGTCTGCTGCAGCACTTCGGCGCGGCGCGCTTCGGACATGGCCAGCTCGCGGTGATGCAAGCCTTCCGCGCGCGCCTGCTCGGTCTGGTGGTGCACTTGCATGGCGATGGCGCGGCTGGTTGCTTCCAGCGTGTTGGTTTTTTCGCGCGCGGTACTGGCGGCGGTGGCCATCTCATAGGCGCGGGCAAAATCGCCCAGGCGCGCGTACTCGGCTCCCAGCGCGTCGTACAGGTCGCCCGGAACCGTATAGCCCTTGATGGTTTGCGCCGCCTCCAGCGCCTGGTGCAGGTAATGCAGGCGGGCGTTGGGAGCCTGCATGCCGGGCGGCGCCGACAACTGCAGCTGGCCGTGGATCAGGGCCAGCACGCGCAGCGCTGCCACATGGTGGAAGGCATTGTGGTGGCGCGCCGCGCTATCGACCGCCAGCAGCGCCATGTCCAGCGCTTCCAGCGAACGATTGAGGAAACACAGGGCATGCGCCTGGCCGCGCAGCGCGACAATTTTGAAGTCGCCCTGTTGCAGCGCTTGCGCGCGTTCGGCCAGGCGCTGGAAGGCATCCAGCGCTTCGCCGTAATCCTTCTTGTCCAGGCATAGTTCACCCAGGTGCTGCAGGGCGATTGCATAAGTGCGGCCGTTCGCCTGCGGCGCAAGGATCACCAGCGCCTCGCGCAACAGGTCCTCGGCGGCGTCGAGCCGGCCCAGGCGGCGCACGATATCGGCCGTGTGCACCAGGCAGGAACCGATGCTGCGCGGCCAGCCGGTGGGCCTGGCCAGTTCCATGGCGCGCTGCATCCAGTCCAGGCCCGAATGATGGTCGTTCAGCTGGGAGAATTTTTCCGCGATATTGGTTGCGGCGGTGGCGGCGGCGCGGATCTGGCCGGTCTCCAGCGCTGCTTCATAGCTACGGATGTAGAAGCCGGCCGAATTGCCGATGTCGCCGGCCTGGCTGGCGGCAATGGCGAAAAAGTCGTTGATCCAGCAATCTACGCTGGGCGGCACCTCCCCGGACAGCTCGAAACGCTGGCCCCAGCGCTCGGTAGCGGCCTGCAGGTCGCGCAGCGCCGCCCAGCGCGCCTGGACCGCATCGGCGATGGTTGCCCGCTGCTGGTCGCCGGCCTTGTGTGCCCAGAGCGAGCAGGCCTCCAGCTCAGCGTCGCGCTGGCCGTGGTTGCCGCGGTCAACGGAGATCCAGGCTTTCAGCCAATGAACATCGGCGCGGCCGATGCAATCGTTCCAGGTTTCGAAAGCCTCCATGGCGCGGGTGGCCAGGGTCCAGGCGAGATCGAGTTCACCTTGCAGCCAGCGGACTTCGCCATCGATCAGGAGCAGGCGGGCATCGACGCAGGCGCGTCCAATGTCCGGCAGCTGGGCCGCGGACACCAGGGCAGCCGCTTCGTGCGCCAGTTCCTGCGCGCGCTTGCCGTCGCGCTGGCGCAAATGCCAGGCCAGTGGCAGCAGCACTGGAAGCCGCACAACGCCGCGCAAGGGCAGGAGTTCAAGCTCCCACTGCGCAACGGCATCGTCATCGGCAAACAGAAGCTGCATTGGCGTCCTGTCAGTAAAGCGTTTGCGAGGACTCGTGCAACAGCTGGCCGTAAAGCGTATGCCGCATTTTCGCGATCTTGCCTTCGTTGACCGCTTCCAGTACCGCGCATTGCGGCTCGCTCAAGTGCCGGCAGTTGTAGAACCGGCAGCCGCCGAGATAGGGCTGGAAGTCGCGGAAGGCCCTTTCCAGCATGCCTTCGCTCAGGTGATACAGGCCGAATTCCTGGAAGCCTGGCGAGTCGATCACGCTTGAATCGGGGCCAACGTGGTACAGGCGGGTGAAGGTGGTGGTGTGCTTGCCGGTATCGAGCGCCTCGCTGATCTCGCGCGTAGCGATATCGGCGTCCGGCACCAGGATGTTGATCAGCGAAGACTTGCCCATGCCGGACTGGCCGATCAGGATCGAGGAATGCCCTTGCAGCAGCGGCGCCAGGGTGGCGCCGGTCTGTTCCGGCTGCCCGGTGGCCGATACTTCGATCACCTCATAGCCCATGGCCGAATACACCTGCAGGCGCTTGCGCGCGTGCTCCAGCATACCGGTCACGTCCACCTTGTTCAGCAGCAGCCGCACATGGATGCCGGCCGCCTCCGCCGCCACCAGGGCGCGCGATACCAGGTCGTCAGAAAAGCTTGGTTCGGTCGCGACCACGATGAACAGTTGGTCCACATTGGCGGCCAACAGCTTGGATTTGTACTGGTCGGAACGGTACAGCAGCGTCTTGCGCTCCTGGATCTTGTCGATCACCGCCTGGTCGGGCGAGGTCAGGGTCAGGTCGACGATGTCGCCGACCGCCACATTGGTCTTCTTGCCGCGCGTGACGCATTGCAGGCGCTGGCCTTCCGATTCCGCCAGGTAGTGGCGCCCATGGGCTGCGATGATGGTGCCGGTGCGCTTTGTTCCCTTGCTCATGCCTGGCCCAGTGCATCGGCCTTGGCGGCGCAAATGAAATCGTTGATCGACAAGCCGTTCACCGAGTGGGTGTCATAGCGCACCTGGCAGGTCTTGTAGCCCACCACCAGCTCGGGGTGATGGTCTTCGCGGTGGGAGATATAGGCCAGCGCATTGACGAAGGCCATCGTCTCATAGTAGTTGTTGAAGCCGAAGGTGTTCACCAGCTTGCCGCTGGCCATGCTCCAGCCATCGAGCAACTGGACCAGGCGCAGCGCTTCGGCCGCGTCCATGGCCTGCGTCTGGTGGCTGCAGCGCAGGGCGCGCAAATCGGCCGCGGTATGGATATCTGCTGTCATTGTGCTGCCGCCAGGTTGAGTTGGCGAATCCGCACGCTGGCGGGCGGGTGCGAATCGTAGAAGGCCGAATGCAGCGGATCGGGCGTCAGGGTCGACGCATTGTCCTCATACATCTTGACCAGCGCCGACACCAGATCGCGCGCATCGGTATGCTTGGCGGCGAAGGCGTCGGCCTCGAATTCGTGCTTGCGCGAGCTGAGCGAGGTCAGCGGACCAAACAGGAAGGTAAATACCGGCAGCACCAGCATGAACAGCAGCAGCGCCAGTGCGTCGTTGGACTGGCCGGGCACGATGATCGGGTTTACGCCCAGGCCGGTGTAGAACCAAAGCTGGCCTTTCAGGTAGCCAAGCAAGGCGAGGAAAGCAAGCGACAGGCCGAACATCACCACGATGCGCTTGATGATGTGCTTCAGCTTGAAGTGGCCCAGTTCATGGGCCAGCACCGCCTCGACTTCCTGCGGCGACAGGCTGGATACCAGGGTATCGTAGAACACGATGCGCTTGGCCGCGCCAAAGCCGGAAAAGTAAGCATTGCCGTGCGCGCTGCGCTTGGACCCGTCCATCACAAACAGGCCCTTGGACGCAAAGCCTACGCGCGCCATCAAGCCTTCGATGCGCTGCTTCAGCGATTCGTCTGCCAAAGGAGTGAATTTATTGAACAGCGGCGCAATCAGGTTAGGGTAAAGCGCCATCACCAGCAGCTGGAAGCCGCACCACACGAACCATGCATACAGCCACCACAGGCTGCCCGCTTTTTCCATCAGCACCAGGATCACCCATACCAGCGGCAGGCCGATTACGGCGGCGACGCCGATACCTTTGACCAGGTCGAGGAAGAACAGACGCTTGCTCATCTTGTTGAAGCCGAAGCGTTCCTCCAGCGTGAATTGGCGGTAGTAATCGAGCGGCAGGTCGATCAGGCCGGACACCAGCGCGAAGGCAACGACCAGACCAAGCTGGTATGCCATGCCGCCGCCAGTGACGTTGAAGACGGTAGCCGACAGCCATTGCAGGCCGCCGAGGAAGGTAAAGCCGACCAGCGCATTACTGGAAATGAGCACGTTCACCAGGCCAAGCTTGGTGCGCGCGATGGTGTAGTCAGCGGCCTTCTGGTGGGCTTCGAGGGGAATCTTCTCCGCGAAATCAGCCGGTACGGCGGCGCGGTGCTGCAGCACGTGGCGGATGTGGCGCGAGGCGAGCCAGAAGCGCACCGCTACGGTCAATGTTAAAAATGCAACGAACAAAAACGAAAACGCGTGTGAATACATTCTGTGCCTGTGAGAAAATGGCGGATTAATCCTGCCTTATATTGTCTTAGAGAGAATTATGTCACAAGCGAACGACACCCCAGCAACCCCGGCCACCCCACAGCGCCCGAATGAAATGAACCTGGTGTGGGTCGACATGGAGATGACCGGCCTGGAGCCTGAGACCGACCGCATTATCGAAGTGGCAATGGTGGTCACCGACATGCACCTGAACGTGCTGGCCGAAGGCCCGGTGCTGGCGATCCACCAGTCGGACGAGACGCTGGACAAGATGGACGCCTGGAACAAGGGCACCCACGGCCGCTCCGGCCTGATCGACCGCGTCAAAGCGTCGACCGTGAGCGAGGCCCAGGCCGAAGCGGAACTGATCGCCTTCATGCGCCAATGGGTCCCGAACGGCAAATCGCCAATGTGCGGCAACACCATTGGCCAGGACCGCCGCTTCATGGTCAAGTACATGCCGAAGCTGGAGGCGTTCTTCCATTACCGCAATATCGACGTCTCGACCCTGAAGGAACTGGGCCGCCGCTGGAAGCCGGAAATGGTGGCCGGCTTCAAGAAAGCGCAAAAGCACACCGCGCTGGCCGACATCATCGAATCGATCGAAGAACTGAAGTACTACCGCGAAAACTTCATCAAGCTGTAATTGCCGCAGGAAATGTCCACCTTGGGGTCAGGAACGAAAGTGGACATTTGCGGGAAATGTCCACTTTCGTTCCTGACCCCGAGGTGGACATTTTGCCTTGCCGGACTAGCCGGCGATGCGGGCGCTGCGGCGCAGGCCGAGCAGCAGGGCTGCCGCTGCCAGCACGGCCAGTGCCGCAAGCAGCAGCCAGGGCGGGTTGCCGGCACCGCTCACTGGCACATAGACCGGCAGGCGCGCAAAGTCCGCAGGGGCAAAGACCTTTTCATTGAAGACGTAAGGATAGAAGTGGCGCCGCACGCGTTCGTGATAGACCGCTACGCGATCCAGGTAGGCCAGGCGCGCTTCCATGTCGGTGCCGGCCAGCCGGTGCAGCAGCACCTGCACGTTCACTCCCGCCAACACCAATCCTGCGTTACGCGTCCATTCCTCGCGCGACCATAGCGCACGGCGGTATTGCGCCGCTTGTACCGATACCGCGTCGTCGCCGGCCTGGTGCATGGCGTAATACCATTTCCAGTGGAAGCCTTGCGGCAGGGGCGGGGTATCTTTCCACTCCGGATGCGTGCGCAAGAAGCGCTGCATCGTCTCCTCCCGTGGCTTGTCCCATGCGGTATGCACAGCCTGGCGCTGCGCCAATGCCAGTTCCGCGCCTTGCGCGACCGGCAATGCGCGTTCCAGCACAGCGTTGACTGTCGTCGGCAGCACCAGCGCAAGCAGCACGAAGGCGGCCAGCAGCAGCGCTGCGCCCGCCGCTGCGCTGCGCGCCAGGGCCGCACCCCAGGCGGCCAGGCCGCACCAGAAAGCCACATACAGCATGGCGGCTCCCGCCAGCAGGGCCGTTTCGCCTGCGGCAGCCCCGGACAACAGCGCACCCGCCGCCAGCGGCAGCAGCTGGGCGGCAGCAACCAGCGCAAGGCGCAATACGACGCGCCGCCGCCACAGCGCGCCAGGCTCGCCGGGCAGGGAAGAGAGCAGGCGCAACCGTCCTGCCTCGCGCTCGCCGCTGACCAGGTCGTGCATCAGGGCGATGATGAACAGGGGCGCGAGGTAAACCAGCACGAACGCAAAGTCGAAACGGCCCGGCGCGGCCAGTTCGGGATTGAATGCCTCTGACTCGTAGAGCTGCGCCTGCAAGCCCAGGGCGCGCACCTGCAGCGCGTAAGGCTGCACGTCGCGCTGTCCGATGGCGGCAAAGGCCAAAGGTGCAGGCGGGTCGAAAGTCAGGTGCGGCGTGTAATAAGCCGCCAGACCTGCCTCGCCATCGGCCGCCTGGCGCGCGGCACGCTCCCCGATGTCGGCAGCGTGGACGCCGGCAATCCGTTCCAGCGCGACGCGCTGCGCGGCCACCGTGTGCATGCCGCTCCACACGGCCAGCGAAGACAAGAGTGCCAGCACGGCAAGCACCGCCAGCGCCGGTCGTGAGCGCAGCAACAGCACCAGTTCAAATTTCCAGTTCTTCATTCAGATTCTCCTTTCCAGACTTCGCGCGGCCCAGGCGGCAGCCAAGACCGCCGCGGCCAGCCAGCCGGCGAGAATGGCCAGTGCCGGCCATACGCGCTGTGCGACCGTGCGCTCCAACGGGGATGACGGGTGCCGGTAGCGCGGCAGGGCGCGCCAGTAGTCGGCCGAAATGCGCTGGGCGCGGTCATCGTGGTACTTCACTTTCTCGGCATGCAGCCGGTTCAGCGCCTGGATCAGGCGATAGCGATAGTCTTCGCCGGCCAGCAGGAAGCGCTCATGCGCGGCGCGGTCGGTATCGGCCAGGGCCGCCGACATGCTGCGCAGGGCCAGCAACGGCACCGCCAGCGCCGCCATATCCAGCACGCCGCCCTGCGCGGCCTGACGCCCGAAGTCGCGTTGCATGCTGGCCAGGAACAATTCGCTGGTCAGGCGCTCGCCTTCCTCGATCACCAGTCCCTTGTAGTTGACGGGCAGGTCTTCGACCTTGCTGACGCCATAGCGTTTCAGGACACTGTCGCGGAAACTGCGGAAGTAGGGATCGTCCGGGTTATGGCTGTCGCCGATACGCGCCAGCTCGGCGTGGACGGCGGCTTCCATTTCGATGCGGGTCGGGCGCGGCACCAGGCCTGCGGCCATGTCGGGCAGCACCCGCGGCAGCAGCACAGCCATCAGGGCCCAGGCGCCGACCAGCAGGAGCAGGGCGTCGCGCGCCCGCCGCACCAGCGCCGACAGCAGGACCGCGGCGGCCGACCATAGCAGCAGGTAGGCGGCGTAGCCCAGGGCGAGCCAGGCGGCCGGTGCGGCCAGCTGAGGATCTGCCGCCGCAATCGCCAGCAGGGCTGCCAGCGCCGGCGCCGCCAGCACCAGGGCCAGGATGCCGTGCGCCGCCAGCTTGCCGGCCACCAGCACGCTGCCGCTGACGCCGTGCGCCAGCATCAGGCGCAGTTGTCCGCGTTCGCGCTCGCGCGCCAGGGCGCCGAACGCCAGGAACACCAGCAGGAGGGGCGCCAGCACCTGCAGCACGAAGGCCGGCGTCAACTGGCCGAAGCGCAGCAACAGCGAGGACTGGCCCGCGTCGCTGAAGTTGGCGCTGTTCTGGCGGTGGCCTTCCAGGTACAGCGTGCTGCCGGTGAAAGGCGCCACGCCGAAGTCGAAGAATGCGAGGGCGGTCAGCGGGCGGAACACGTAGTGCCCGTAATGCACCACGCGGTGCGGATGGCGGTCCGGCTGGCTGTTCCACTGCTCGTCGGCGTGCTGCTGCAGCCGCGCGCGTTGCTCCTCGACGCTGTGCGAACGCTCAAGGCTGACCATGATGGCGGCCAGCGTCAAAACCAGCAGCAGGCCTGCCGCCGCGACGGCGACCTTGCTGCGCCGCAGTGCGCGCCATTCTTCGCGGGCCACGCGCCAGGCGGTGGCGGCAAACGCCGGCCTCATGCCGCCCTCCGCGCGTCGGCATAGCGCTGGAACAGCTGCTGCACGTCAAAGCGCTGCGGCCCGTGCGCTGCCAGTTCGTGGGCGATCCGGCCCCGGTCCAGGAAGCCGATACGGTCCGCCACTTCGGCCGCGCCCAGCAGGTCGTGGGTCACCATGAAAACCGTCACCTTGTGTTCACGCAGCTTGATCAGCAAGGCGTTGAATTCGCTGGTGGCATGCGGATCGAGGCCGGAGGTCGGTTCGTCCAGCAACAGCACCGGCACCAGGCGCGCCACTGCCAGCGCAATGGCGACCTTCTGGCGCATGCCCTTGGAGTAGCCGCCCAGGCGGCGGTCCCATGCTTCCGGCGCCAAGCCGACATCGTCCAGCGCCGCCTCGATGATGGCCGGCGCCGCATCTGCCCCGCCCATGCGCAGCAGGTACTCAAGGTTCTCGCGCGCCGACAGGTGTTCGTACAGCGCCACGTTTTCCGGCACATAGGCCAGGCTGGCGCGTGCCGCCAGCGGATCGAGCGCAGGGTCGATGCCGCACACGCGCGCATAGCCGTCCGCCGGGCGGGCGAAGCCGAGGAAGGCGTTCAAGGTGGTGGACTTGCCGGCGCCGTTGCCGCCCAACAGGGCGTAGATTTCGCCCCGCCTTACCTGCAGGTCAAGGCAGTCAAGCACGGTAGCCGTTCCATAGCGGACCGTCAGGCCCACAGTTTCGAGTGCAATATTGTTCATGCGTGTTCTCCTTTATGTCAGTAGGAAGCCTGCAGTCCGAGCGAGACTGCGCGCGGCGATCCTGGCGCCACCCAGGTGCGTTGGTAGGAACTGGTGTAGTACGTCTTGTCGAACAGGTTGTCGATGTCCAGCGACAGGCGCAGGCCGCGTGCGATATGCCAGTGCGCGACCAGGCGCGCCACGGTATAGGCGGGCAGCTCGAAGGCCGAGGCACCGGAGAGGGCCTGCGCCTGCGTGCGGGCTTCGCCCAGGCGGCGGCCGGTATGGGTCACACCGCCGCCGATCCCGTAGCGCTGCCCGGCCAGCATGCCTTCGTACACCAGCATCAGGCTGCCGTTGGTGCGCGGCACATTGAGCAGGCGGCCGCCGCGCTCGAGCACGTTGTCGCGGGCGACTTCAGCGTCGATCAGCGACAGGCTGGCATTGGCGCGCCAGCTGCTGCCAAGCTGGCCGGCCAGGTCGAAATCCACGCCCCGGCTGCGCACCTCGCCGGCCGCCACCGAATACGTGGGCTGCGCCGGATCGGCAGTCAGGGCATTGCGCTTGCGGATATCGAAAACGGCCAGCGTCGCGCCAAGGCGGCCGCCGGCCTGCTCCCATTTCAGGCCCGCTTCGCTGGCCTTGCCGCGTTCCGGAGCGAAGGCGCTGCCGCGTGCATCGCTGCCGGTATTGGGCCGGAACGAACTGCCCCAGTTGGCGAACAGCGTCCACTCGGGCGCGGCCAGGAAGCTGGCGCCGATGCGGGGCGAGCTGGCATGCGGCTGTTGTTCGGCCAAGCTGCCGTTGCGACGGTTGGCCAGGGTTTGCTCATGGCGGTCGTGCCGCAAGCCCGCCACCATGCGCCATCGTTCGCCAAGGTGCACCGTGTCTTGCACGTAAAGCGCGACATTGCGCTGCTTCTCCAGCGTGTCGGTGAACGGCAGCGGCACCGGCTGGCGCTGGCCATACACGGGCTGCAAGACGTCGAGCGCATACGGCGCCGCTGCGCTCGGGCTGGCGCGCGCCATGCGCAGGTCGTAATCGAAGCGGAAACCTTCCACGCCGAGCAGCAATTCGTGGCCGGGCGCCGCGCGGCCCGCCAGTTCGGCATGTGCACCCAGGTCGTCGGATGCGTAGTCGCGCAGGCGGCGCTGGCGGCGCAGGGTGCGCTGGTCGGCATCCAGCGCGGCGGCCGGCTCCGTTGCGTAACCGTCCAGCGTGCCGCGCTTCCACAGCAGGCCGGCGCGCAGTTGCCATTGGCCAGGCAGCGCGTGCTCCAGCATCAACTGCTGGGTGCTGTTGAAGATGCGGATATCGCCATCGGCCGGCTCGCCAAGGAAGCGTTCGCGCGGCACGGCTCCCAGCACGCCATTGACGGCAGCGATGCCGCGATCCAGTGTGCCCACGTGGCGCAGCAGTTCGCCACGATATTCGAGACGGGTGTCCGGGCCGGCCCTGAAGGTCAGCGCCGGCGCCAGCAGCGTGCGGCGCGACTGCACATGGTCGCGGAAGCTGCCGCGCTTTTCGCTGGCGGCATTCAGGCGCCAGGCCAGCCCGTCGCCCAGCGGGCCGGTCGCATCGAGTGCCGCGCGGCGCAGGCCGAAGCTGCCGATGACCGCGTCCAGCGCGTAAGCGGGGCGCCACAAGGGCCGCTTGCTGACAATGTTCAGCGTGCCGCCCGGCTCGCTGGCGCCGTAGAGCGCCGCCACCGGCCCTTTCAGGAATTCGATGCGTTCGACCGCCGCCGTGTCGCGCGGCGCATTGATGCCGCCGCGGTTGGCGGCGAAGCCGTTCAGCAGGAGGGCCATGCCGTTGTTCGGATCGCCGGCCAGGCCGCGGATCGCGATGTTGTCCCACAGGCCGCCAAAGCTGTTCTGGCGCGATACGCCGCCGGCGTAGTCCAGTGCATCGTCGATGCGCAGGGCGCCCAGGTCGTCCAGCACCTGGCGCGGCATGACGCGTACCGCCTGCGGCAGTTCACGCAGCGGCAAGTCAGTCTTGCTGCCCTGTGCGTCGTCGGCCAGGTAGCTGCCGGAGTCGCGGCGGCCCACGACTTCGACGGATTGCAGGTCTTCGGCGCCTGCCGGAAGGGCGAGCAGGGCCAGCGCGGCCGGAATGGCGCGCAATTGGAAATTCATCTTCATTTTTCAGTCTCGTCTTGCTTGAACAGAGCGCCGCCCAACGAAGGAGGCGCGTCGATTGGTCAGGGCAAGGCGGGTGCGGGTGGCCCGCGCGGCAGGTAGGGCGGCGCCGAAGGGCGGCCCGGTGACGGCGGCGCGGCAAGTGCCGGCGCGCGTGCCGGCTCTTGCGGCAGTGGCAGCAAGTGCGGGGCGGCCGGCAAGCGTTCGGCCAGCGTAGCTGCATCGTAAGCCAGGCAGGAATGCGCGGGCGCGACGTCGCGCACGGCTTCCTTCCATGTGTGGGCGATGCGGTGGCGCAGGCCGGCGGAGACGGCCACCAATAGCGCGGCCGCGAGCAGGGCGGTCAGCGCAATCTGGACGGCACGCCGCGACGGCACGCGGATGCGACGGAATATGGGCATATCGGTTGGCGGCAAGATGCCGCGGGCGTCACTGGGAATCCTGCGCCAGGAGGGCAGGGACGTCAGGTCACGAAGCGATATGGGGCGGCGCTTGCCGCTGGGGGATCAGGTAGCGCTGGGGAGCGATTGCCGCTGGCGCCGCAGGCTGGCGCGCCAGGAAATAGGCGACAGCCAGGAACACCGCCAACAAGGCCGGCGGCGTCGACGGGACGTCGGCCGGGTAATGGCTTGCCATCTGGCAGGCCACGCAATCGTCCAGCTTGTCGGCCAGGTCATGGCTGTGCGCGGAGGCCGCCAGCAACTGCAATGCAAACACGATGGCGCACAGCGCAAGCAGCCAGCGCCACAGGCGCTTGCCTTGGCGCAGTCCGGAACGCTGGGAATCGGGCTCGGTTTGCATAGCGAGCGAGTATAGCAACTTTTGCCGGCTGGCCGCCACAGTGATGTTGGGGCGTAAACCTTGCAAGAAAGGTATACCTGGCTCCAAGGTTCAATTATCATTTCGTTTTAGCAACATTTTTTTTCGCCGTTCAAGAATGGGGTGTTTATGCGCGTTCGTACGTCGTTCCTGAAATTGAGCCTGTGTGGGTGGCGCCTGTTGGCGCTGCCGGTCCTGGGCATAAGCTTGAGCGCGCTGCCGATGGCCGCGGCGGCCGCCGCGCAAGCGGAGCGCAGCCCCATCGCGATCAGTATTACCAGCAATACCAGCCAGATCGATACTTTTGACCGCCTGCGCCTGCAACGCGTAGGTTCGAGCCAGCATATCGAGCTGAAAAAGACCGGGAAGCTGGTCTCGCGCGGCACCAGCCTGTTCACCGGCACGCTGCCGGCCGGGGAGTACAAGCTGGCCATGCTGGCGGACACCAAAACCAAGCTGAACCTGCAATTGACGGCGCAGAGCGGATTTATCGGCAATTTCCGCGTGCACGGCGGAGGTCCGGTCGACCTTGGGCGCCTGGTCATTACGCCGATCAATCTCAAGGTGCTGGTCGGCCGTAGTGGCCGTGTGGCGTCCAATCTCCCCCTGATCAAAGCGTATGCGCCGGAGCAGGCCGCGCTCTATGAGAAGCCTGCGGCGGGCGGTTGGGCCGATGCGCGCCATCCCGATGACAAGGTGGAGGAATATGCCATCAGCAAACCCGGGGATCTTGAATGCATCACCGAGAAGGACGGCCTGATCCTGGCGGGTGGACGCATGGGGACCCTGATGCAGCGTCAGGCAAATGGCCAGTGGCGCGGCCTGAGCGGGCCGGGCATCGCTGCGCTGAACTGCGCTTCGGCTGTCAAGCTGCCCAATGCCGAGATGCTGGTGACCGGCGAGTTTGGCACGCTGCTGCGCCTTGCCAAGGGCGAGAACAGGCTGCAGGCGGTATCGACCGGCAACCTGCCCGTCGGTAACCTGCTGCGCGTCGTCGGAAGCGTCAACAGCGGCTGGTATATCGCCAACCTGCGTGGCGATCATGTGACCTTGTATTATTCGCCGACCATCGAAAACGGGAAATGGAGCGAGGTGCGCAGCGAGTCCGTCGAACGCCTGCCGGGAAGGCAGGGGTACCGCTACTGGATTTGGCCGACCCGCACCGGCCTGGCCTATACAACCGGGCGCGACGCGATCCATTCGCTGGACGTCGGCACCCGCCAGTGGAGCGCCCTGGCCCTGCCGGCGAAGCAGAAATTCTCCGGACTGGCCATCAGTCCGACTGGCATGATGGCAATCACGGGCGGCGGCAAGCACCATGTTTCGTATGACGCGGGCAAGAACTGGGAGCCCCTTAAGGTCGCCTTGCCTAAGGGTTTCACGGAAGCCGGGACGGTACAGCAAATGGCCGATGCCTCAATCGTCATGATGGGCATGAGCAAGCCACACAAGAGCGCACTGTACCGCAGTGCCGACAAAGGCCAGAACTGGCAGCTGGTGAAACAGTTCGACTGGCCTTACCACGTCAAAGTCCTGAAGGCGGTGCCTTTCCTGCAGATATCGGACGAGAGCAACTTCGGCTTTCTTTCCATGAGCACTTCGTCCGACGGCACGCAATGGCGCTCGGAATACACCAGCTACGATCTGGAATATGAGGAGCAGGAAAAGAAGCGTCAGCAGAAATAAGGCGCCGCGATCGTTTGAGTGTCGAGGTGCTAAGGCACAGTCAGCTGCGCTACCTGCAGCAGGAACTGGCGGTAGTCGATCGGCTTTTCAATGTAGGCATCGAAGCCAGCTTGCATCAGGCGCTCGCGGTCGCCCTTCATGGCCAGCGCCGTCAACGCCACCAGCGGAATGGCACGCGTGCGCGGGTCGGCGCGCAGGATGCCGGCAGCCTGGATGCCATCCATTTCCGGCATCTGGATATCCATCAGGATCAGATCCAGCGCCTGCCGCTGCGCGATCTCGATGCCGGGCCGGGCGCGCTCGGCGCGGAACAGCTCGTGGCCCGCGCTCGACAGCAGCACCGTGGCCAGCTCCATATTGGCCGGCGAATCTTCGATGATCAGGATGCGTGCCATGGGGTAGCCTCCCGGGAGCGCAACGCGCGTCCCACTTCATGCAGGAATTGGCGGGTATCGAGCCCGCCTTGCGGCAGGTCCGGCTTGGCATAGGCGCCAGGCTGGCGATCGGACAGCACCAGCACCGGCGGCGGCGGCCGCATGTCCGAGCGCAGGACTTCGAGCAGGGCCATGCCGCTGGCTTCGTCGCGCATCGGGCCCAGCACCAGCAGGTCGACAGCATCGGCGTGGGCCGCCGCCATCGCCTGCGGTCCGTCGGCATAGTAGCTGACCTGGTAATTCAGCCCTGCCAGCGCGGCACGCAAGGCCAGGCTGTTGGCGCTTTCGTCGACGATCATCACATGCGGCGCCTGCTGGCGGTCGGCGCCCAGGCCCAGCGCATACAGCGCGCGGTCCAGGTCATCCTTCAGCACCGGCTTGGGCAGGAAATGGGCGGCGCCCAACAGGCAGCTGTGCATCTCCTCGGCCAGGATCGAGACCACCACCACCGGCACGCTTTCCAGGCCCGGCTCGGCGCGCAGCTGCTGCAGCACCGACCAGCCGCTGCTGTCGGGCAGCAGCAGGTCGAGCGTGATCAGGTCGGGTCGCGCCGCGCGCGCCTGTTCCAGCGCGCCTGCAGCATTGGCGGCGCAACCGACGGTAAAACCGGCGCCTTCCAGTTGTAGGCGCAGCAGGTCGGCGGCGGCCGGGTCGTCTTCCACCACCAGCGCGCGGCGACCGTCCGGCGCGTGCGCCGGCGGCGCGTCCTGCGGGCTGCTGCGCAGCGGCAGCCAGATGGCGAAATGGGCGCCCTGGCCCGGTGCGCTGGACACACCCACCGTGCCGCCGTGCAGGGCCGCCAGCCGGCTCACCAGCGACAGTCCCAGCCCTGTGCCCTCGTGGTTGCGCGACATCGATGAATCGATCTGGCGGAAGGCCTGGAACAGCACTTCCAGGTCGGCGGCGGCGATGCCGTCGCCATCGTCGCTGACCAGCACTTCCAGCCATTGCCGGAAGGGACCGGGCGGCGGCGGCAGCACGCGCGTGGGCAGCGCGGGGCGCGGTCCGGCGGCCAAGGCGGAGCGCTCCACCACGCGCGCCGCCAGCCGCACGCTGCCGCCGTCGCGGCAGAACTTGACCGCATTCGACAGCAGGTTGTAGACCATCTGCTTGAATTTGCGCAGGTCCAGCAGCTGTTGCCCGATGCCGGGCGCAGCCTCGCAGGACAAGGCGAGCTGGCGCTTGGCAGCCGCCTCGCGCACGATGTCGAGCGCGCTTTCCAGAACTTCGTTGGCGGGCACCGCTTCCAGGTGCAGTTCCATCTTGCCCGCTTCCACCTTGGACAAGTCGAGGATATCGTTGATCAGCGACAGCAGGTGCTTGCCACTGGTGGACACATGGTTGATGCAGTTTTGCTGGTTGGGCGTCAGGGGGCCGACGATGCCGCCGGCCAGCAGGTCGGAGAAGCCGATGATGGCATTTAGCGGCGTGCGCAGCTCGTGCGACATATTCGACAGGAATTCGGACTTCAGGCGGTCGGCGTGCTCCAGCTGGCGGTTCTTTTCCGCGATCTCGCGTTCGTGCTCGCGCAGTTCGGCCACCATCAGTTCCAGCTCGCGGTTGCGCAGCTCCAGTTGGCTGAGCAGTTCGGCGCGGCTTTCCATCAATTCGCGCGCGGCCCGCATCTCGGCCGCTTCCAGTTCCTGGCGCGCCAGCTCGGCGCGGATGCGCCGGCTCTCGTCCTCGAACTGCTTGCGCCGCAGTTGTGCGCGCACGCGCGCCTTCAGCACGTCGAATTCGCTGGACTTGAGCACGTAGTCGTCGGCGCCGGTGGCCAGGCCTTCGATCATGGCGGCGCGGTCCTCGGCGGCCGTCAGCATGATCAGGGGCAGGTCGCGCGTGGCCGGGTCCTGCTTCAGGCGGCGGCAGGTCTCCGTGCCGCTCAGGCCCGGCATCAGGCGGTCCAGCAGGATGCAGTCGACCGATTGCACCGCCAGCATGGCCAGCGCTTCTTCGCCGGAATGGGCCAGTACCACGTCGTAGCCTTCGCCGGTCAGGGTCTGCGCCAGCTGGTCGAGGAAGGTCGGGCTGTCATCCACTGCCAGGATGCGCTTGGCGCCCAGCAGGCTGTCGTGCTGCCCGCGCGCGGCGTCGGCCGCCTTGCGCAGCACGGCCTGCACGCGCGCCAGGATCAGTTCGATGTCCTCGTCCTTGCGGACGAAGGCGTCGGCGCCGGAATCGAGGGCGCGCAGTTCGGCGCGCTCGTCGGAGGAACCGGTCAGGAGCACGCAGGGCAGGCTGCGCAGGGCGGCGTCCAGGCGCAGCCTGCGTACCACTTCGGCGCCGTCGATGCCGGGCAGCACGCCGTCCACCACCACTGCGGCCGGGCGCCGCAGCGCCATGCTGCGCAAGCCCTCCTCGCCGGAGCCGGCCACTTCGACGCCGACGCCTGATTCGCGCAGCTGTGCCGCCAGGTGTTCGCGGAAGGTCAGGCTGTCGTCGATCAGCAGCACGGCCGCTTCGCCCGGCGCCGGCTGCTGGCCCAGCAGGCTGGCGGCGCGCGCCAGCAGGGCGTCGCGGTCATAGGGCTTGCCCACGTAATCGGAGGAGCCGGTGGCCAGTCCGCGCACCCGGTCGCCCACCTGGGCCTCGGTTGACAGCACCAGCACCGGCAGTGTGGCGCCGCCCATGCGCAGTTCGCGCAGCAGGTCGATGCCGTCGCCGTCGGGCAGCAGCACGTCCAGGATCAGCAGGCCGATGCCGGGCTGCGCCAGCGCCGCGCGCGCGGCGGCCAGCGTGTCGCAGCAGGCGGACTCGATGCCGCGTTCGGCAAAGGCTTCCTGCAGGTCGGCCCGCACCGTCAGGCTGTCGTCGACGATCAGCACGCGCGCATTCATGCCGGCTCCAGGGCCGCCATCGCAGCCAGTGCCGGACCGATCGCATCGAGCGGCAAGATGCGCTGGGCCGCGTCCAGGCGCGCCGCTTCGCGCGGCATGCCGTACACCACGCTGGTCGCTTCGTCTTGGGCCATGGTGATGCCGCCGGCGGCGCGGATGGCGGCCAGGCCGCGCGCGCCGTCGGCGCCCATGCCCGTCAGCAGCGCGGCGGCGCAGGCCGCGCCGCATTCCTGTGCCAGCGATTCGAACAGCACGTCCACCGAGGGTTTGCAGGAGTGCCGTTCCGGCCCGTCGTCGATCACCAGGCGGCGTCCGCGCAGGCGTAAATGGCGGCCCGGCGGCGCCAGGCGGACAGCGTGCGCATCGAGCGGTTCGCCGTCCAGTGCCAGGCGCACGCGGTGCGCCGTCTGGCCGTCCAGCCAGTCGGCGAAAGCGCTGCCGAAGGGCTCGCCGATATGCACCACCATCAGCAGCGGCAGCGGCAAGCCGGGCGGGATTCCGTGCAGTACCTGCACCACGGCGCGCGGCCCGCCGGTGGATGCGCCAATGGCCGCCACCAGCGGCCTTGCGCCATCGCGCGGCGCGGCACCGGGGGCCGGCGCCGGGACCGCAGGCAGACCAGGCTGGCCGGACAGGGCAGCGGCGTCGGCGCTGCGCAGCCGGCCGCGCACATGGGTCAGCACGCGCACGCGCGCCACCAGTCGCAGCGCCGCGAGATAGCGCGCACACCAGGCCGCGCTGTCCTCCTCGGCACGCGGCTTTTCAAAGGCATCGACGGCGCCTGCCGCCAGCGCTTCGTAGGTCTTAAACAATTCGCCACGATTGGTGGAGGCCGACACCACCAGGATCGGGGTCGGCACATAGGCCATGATGAATTCGGTGGCAGCCATGCCGCTCATCACCGGCAGCATCATGTCGAGCGAGATGACGTCCGGCCGCAGCTGCTGGCACAGCTCGATGGCCTGCTTGCCGTCCTGCGCCTCGCCCACCAGCTCGCAGCCCGGATCGGCCGCCACCGCTTCGCACAGGAAACGGCGCATGGTCAGCGAGTCCTCCACCACCAGCACGCGCAGGCGGCTCATGGCTGCACCAGTTCCCCGACCTGGCGCAGGAATTGCGCCTGGTCGAATTCGCCCTTGACGATGTGGCCGCGCGCGCCTGCCTGCACGGCGCGTGCGCGGTCCTGCGGGCTGTCGCGCGAGGTGACCAGGATGCAGGGCAGGTGGCGCAACGCCGGGTCGGCGCCCGCCTTTTCGATGAAGGTGAAGCCGTCCATGCCCGGCATTTCCACATCCACCAGCACCATGCTGTAATCGCCCTGCAGCGCCATCGCCAGTCCTTCCTCTGCGCTGGCTGCCATCGCTACAGTGTAGCCGGCCGCTTCCAGGATCGAGCTTTCCAGCATGCGCGTGGTCAGCGAGTCGTCCACCACCAGGACCGGCTTGGCCGGCGCCGCTGCGCTGCTGCCGCGCCGGGCGCGTGCGGCCAGCGTCTGCGCCAGGTGTTCCGGGTCGAGCACGATGCCCGGGTCGCCGGCGTCGTCCAGGTACAGTCCCAGCACACTGGCGTCGGCGGCGGCCAGCGGCGGCGGCGCCTGCAGCACCACGCTTTCCACCCCGGCCAGGCGCGTGACGCCCACCGCGCTCGGCATGCCTTGGGCGGGCGCCAGCGCCACCGCGCTGAAGGCGCGCCGGCCGGCACTGCCGTTCGCGTTTGCGGCCAGGCCGAGTTCCAGCGGGCGGAAGGGCAGCACCTGGCCGCCGTATTCGATGGCGGCACCTTCCGTGGCCGCCAACACCTGGCCGGGCGCTATGCGTGCCGCACCGCGCACCGCGTCCAGGGGCAGGGCCAGCAGGCGGCCCTCGGCTTCCACCATCAGCACTTCCAGTGCTGCCAATGACATCGGCACCTGCAGTTCGACCGCCGTGCCCTGCGCGCCGCTGCTGGCCTGCAGCGTACCGCCAAGGCGCGCCATGGCATCGCGTACCACGTCCAGTCCGATCCCGCGCCCGGCCAGCTCCGACACTGTGTCGCGCGTGCTGATGCCGCCTTCGAACAGGCGCGCCAGCAAGGCGCCGTCATCCAGGCCGGCCAGGTCGAGGGCAGGCTGGCCGCGTTTGGCCAGCGCCGCCCGCACTGCCATCAGGTCGACGCCGCGCCCGTCGTCGCTGCAGCGGAACCAGGCGCGCGTGCCGCGCCTGCCGGCTGCCAGCGTGATGCGCCCCGACGGCGGTTTGCCGGCTGCACGCCGTTCGGCCGGCAGTTCGATGCCGTGCGCAACGGCATTGCGTACCAGCTGCATCATGCCGCCCAACACCAGTTCCAGCACTTCGCCTTCCAGCCGCAGGTTGCCGGCCGAAGCCTCGAACGCAACCTGCTTGCCCTGGCCCTGCGCGGCGTCGCGCACGGCGCGTTCCAGCACGCCGAACATGCTGGCCGCTGGCACCAGGCGCAGCCGCTCGGCCGCGTCGCGCGCCTGGCGCAATTCGCGGTCGATGCGTTCGATGCCGCCGGCCAGGATGCGCTCCATTTGCGCCAGGCGTTGGCGCGCCAGGCCGGGCGCCTGCTGTACCGTGCTGCGCGCCGCTGCATCGAGCTGGCCGGCCAGGCGGCGCAAGCCCTCCAGCTCGCCGCCGATTTCGCCCAGGCCTTCCAGCAGGGCATCCACTTCTATCAGGTCGGCGCGGGCCAGGCGCGGCGGCAAGGGCGGCGGCATCTCGCCGTGCGGCACAGCCGCTTGCTGCGGTGCGCCGGCACTGGCACCCGTTGCGGTGGGGCCGGGCTGCGCAGCGGCCGCCGGTGCGGCTGGCGCCTGTGGCGCCGCGTCCGGACGCGGCAACTGCCCGAGCAGGGCAGCGATGCGGTCGAGCGCGGCCAGGAGCTGGTCCGCAACGCCGCGTTCTAGCGCGACGCCACCTTCGCGCAAGGGCGCCAGCAAGCCTTCCACGCCGTGCGTCAAGTCCGCGATCTCCGCTTGCCGCACCACCCGTGCCGCACCTTTCAGTGTATGAGCCAGCCGCAGCAGGCGTGCCACCGCGGCGGCATCGGCGGCGCTCTCCAGTGCCAATATGCCGGCGCTGAGCTGGTCAAGCAGTTCCCGCCCCTCGATGCGGAAATAGCGGTAGGGATCGGCGGCCATGGCGTTCAGGCGGCACTGGCCTGCGGCTGCACCAGGCGGCGCAGGTCAAGCGACAGGCTGGCCAGTTGCGAGGCGGTTTGCAACGTCTGCGCCGAACTGGCCTCGGTTTCCTGCGTGGCCTGGGCCACGTCGGTGACGGCGATGCGCACCTGTTCTGCGGCGCTGGCCTGCTGCTTGGTCGACAGCTCGATCTCGCGCGCCGCTTCCGTGGTGGTCACTACCAGGTCGGCGATCTGACGGAAGGCCGCCGCCACGTCGGCAAACTGGCGCGCGCCAGCGTCGACCGCCTTGGCGCCACCTTCGGTCGCCATCACGGTGGTGTTGACGGCGCCGCGCACGTCTTCGATCTGGCTGCGGATGCCTTTGGTGGAAGCTGCCACGCGGTCGGCCAGCTTGCGGATTTCTTCCGCCACCACGGCAAAGCGCTTGCCTGATTCACCGGCGCCGGAAGCTTCGATGGTGGCGTTGATGGCCAGGATGTTGGTCTGCTCGGCCAGTTCGGAGACGATGTCGAGCACGGCGCCGATTTCCTGCGATTTGCGCCCCAGGTCCAGCATGTGGCTGACCACCGTATCGATCTGGCGGCGGATGCCGGCGATCGCCTCCTGCCCCTTGCCGACGATGCCGTCGCCCGCCCTGGCGCCCTGTGCGGTCTGTTCCGCGATCTGCGCCACGCGCTGCGCGCTTTCGGCGATCTGGCGCGAGGTTGCCACCAGTTCGCTGATGGTGGTGCTGATTTCGCTCATGGCACCGGCCTGTTCCTTGGCGCCGGAAGCCTGCTGGCTGGCCGCCGCCTGCAGCTCGGCCGATGAGCTCTGCACATGGCCCACAGCAGCTCCGATCTGGCGCCCCAGCGTGCGCGAGAGCAGGACTGCCAGCCCGATGGCAAGCAGCAGCAGCGCCACGGCCAGCACCGTCACGCCCATGGCCGCGCTGGCGGCCAGGTCGGCGGCCTCGCGCTTGGCCGCCTCCAGCTGCTGCTCCTGCTGGGCGTCCAGCACGGCCAGCGCCTTGGCCAGCGTTTCGCGTGCAGGCAGCACGCGGTCGTCGAAAGCGCGCACCAGGTCGGCGGCGCCAGGGCGGCTGTCCGCCAGGGCCAGCACTCGTTCGGCTGCTTCGCGGTAGCCGTTGGCGCTGCGTTCAGCTTCGGCCAGCGCCTGCTGCTCGCCGGCGCTGCTCAGCAGGCTGCGGATGCGGCCAGTGGTTTTGAAGAATTCGCTGCGCGCATCGTTGTAGTTGTCGAAGAAGCGGCGCTCGGGCGACAGCAGGTAGCCGCGCACGTTGGCCGACATGCGCTCGGCCAGGCCGTTGCAGCGCTCCACGTCAAGCATGACCTGGGCGTTGACGTTGATGACGCGCTCCTGCCCGGCGACGGCAGTGCGCAGCGCCACGATGGCCACCACGCTGATAAGCAGCGCCAGCAAGGCCATGGCGGCGTAGCCGGCGGCCAGTTTGCGTCCGAAGGTCCACGTTCCAATCATGTCATGCTCCCAGGCGCTGGCAGCGCCGTTCCAGGTCGTCGATCAAGGATTGCAGGCTGAGCAGGGGCCGTGGCGTAGCGTCCATGCGCACCGCCGCTTCCACGAATGCATGTTCGGGCGCCGGCAGAAAATCGTCCGCGTGCACCGCATGGTGGGCGTCGAACTGCTCGAAGGCGAAAGCTGCGCTATGCCGGCCGGAGGCCAGCGCCAGCCAGCGCGGCGCGCGCTGGGCCGGCAGGCCAAGCAGGGCGGCCAGGTCGAACACGGGCACGGCTTGGCCGCGCACCCCGGTCAGGCCGAGCAGCTCGGGCAGGCGCGAAGGCAGCGCCTGCACGCGCCGGTCGACGTACAGGCCGCGGATGGCCGACAGGCGCAGCGCATAGGGCTGGCCGCCGGCGCGGATCGCCAGCAATTGCTGGTCGCCAGCATCGGGCAAGGCGGGCGGCATAGCAAAGGCGCGGTCAAACTCATCGCGCAGCGCCAGCGCACTGGCTGCCAGCGTACTCTGCCCGCTCATGGCGCAGCTCCCAGCGCCGACAGCTCGGCATGGCACAGCGCCAGCAGGGCGGCGCGCGGAAAGCCGCCGCCAAACAGCAGCAGGCGCGCCGCGTCTTCGCCTGCCAGCAATTGCGCGGCCAGCGCCAAGTCGCGCCGCGCCGCCTCGCGCTGGCCGAGGCGGCGCAGCAGGCGGCCCGCCTGCAGGCGGGCCATGGCGAATCCCGGCGCCAGGTAGGCCGCGCCTTGGTAGTGATCGAGCGCACCTTCCAGTTCGCCTTCCATTTCCTCGCATAGCGCCAGCACGTAATGGGCACCTGCATGCAGTGCGTCGCACGCCAGCAGCTGGCCGCAGGTTTCGCGCGCCTGCGCCACGGCCCCGGATTGCACCAGCGTGACCGCTTTCAGCAGCAGTACGTCGGCGTCGCCGGCTTGCTCGGCTGGCAGCTTCCCGATATGTTCCAGCGCCTGGCCGAAGCGTTCTTCGTGCAAGCTGGCGAGCGCCATTTGCAGGCCGTTCGCTTCAGGTGCCAGCGTCGCAGCGGGCCGTGTGCTGCTGGCCAGCGCGTCGATACGGCGACTGGCGCGTTCGATCTGCTCGGCCCACAGCGGGTCCGGCGCGGGAGCCGCGCACAGTGGCGAGGCCGGAACGGCAGGCGGCGCCGGCAGGGCGGGTTCGGCCCACGGCAGCAGTTCGTGCTGCTCCTGCGGCGGACCGTCCTTGCGCTGGTAGTAAAAGGTGTTGTGGCTGTGGCACAGGTGGAAATCGTTGGACAGGCCGCGCAGCGTTTCCGCATGTCCGAGGAACAGGTAGCCGCCGGGCGCCAGCGCGCGGGCAATGCGCGCCACGGCCGCCTGCGCCTGCTGCGGCGTAAAGTACATCAGCACGTTGCGGCAGAACACGATATCGAAGCGGCCCGGCTGCCAGAACGCCGGATCGTCCAGCGCCAGGTTGCGCTGCTCGAAATGCACGGCGCGCCGGATCTCCTGGGCCAGCTGGAAATGCTCGTCGTCATGGCGCAGCCAGGCTGCGCGCAAGTCCGCCGGCAGTTCCCGCATCGACCAGGTCGAATAGCGCCCGCGCGCCGCGCGCGCCAGCATGGAAGGATTGGCGTCGAAGGCATGCAGCGAGACTTCCGCCTCGCGCCCGCAACTGCGCGCCAGCATGGCCAGCGTGAACGGCTCCTCGCCGGATGCGCAGCCTGCCGATAGCACTTGCACATGGCCGCGCAATTGCTGGCGTTGGGGCAGGGCCACTTCCATGAAGGCGCGCAGCTGGTCGCCATTGCGGTAAAAGTAAGTCTCCGTGACGGTCAGTTCGGAGGCCAGGCGCGCCAGCAGGCTGTCGACCGGCGCGCTGCCGGCCAGGTCGGCCAGGATGCGCTGGCGGTCGCCGCCGCAACTGTCGAGTACGCGTGCCAGCGTCGCCAGCTTGTGCTCATCGAAGGCGAGCCCCAGCCGGTCGGCCAGCAAGGCACGGAATCGCGCTACTTCCAGCGTCGCGGCGGGCGCGTTCATTTCACTTCCGCGGGCGCGTCCAATGCTTGCCAGACCGACTCCGGCACGCTGCGCGCTGCGCGCAGCACCAGCAGGAGTTCGGCGTCGCGCGCGCCGATGCCGGCCAGTTGCGCATCGGCGCCACCGTTGAGTAAGGGCGGGGTTTCGTCCAGCAAGGCCGTGGGCATGGCGCGCACGCCAATCACTTCGTCCACCGCCAGCGCGGCCGTGCGGCTGCCCAGGCGCAAGCTGACAAAACGCTGCGGGGCGCCGACCGGCGCGCCGAGCAGGGCGGACAAGGACACTACGGGCACGGCCTGCCCGCGCAAGGTTGCGGCGCCCAGCACACAACCGTCGACGCCGGGCAAGGGAGTGACAGGCAAGGGGCGCAGGGTTTCGCCGACATGGGACAAAGGCAGGGCGCACAGGAGTCCGCCGCTGTTACAAAGGAGGACTGGGATTGCAGGCAGTGCGCTAGGGACTATTTGCATATTCGGTTCACCGCTCCAGGATGGAATCGACGCATGAACTGACTTACGAGTGCCATCCCAGTCTAACGCGGGAAGAACACCGGCGCAAAGAATTTACTTCATAGCAATTTGCTAGCTGTGGAGAAAATTGGATGGGCGCCAATAACAGCCGAGCCCATGTCACGCCATGTGGCCGCGCTAGTCCCTGAACGCCGGCGTGCGCTTGGCCATGCCGGACATCATGGCCTCCTGCAGGTCGGTCGACATCAGCATGGCCGCATTCCAGGTGGCGTTGTAATTGAGGCCGTCGGCGATCGAATGGTCGCGCGCGTAGGTGATCATTTCTTTCACGCCGCGCACGGCCAGCGGGGCTTTGGCGGCGATGTCGGCGGCAATCGCGCGTACGCCTTCGCGCAGCGCTTCCGGCGTTTCGAACATGCGGTTGACCAGGCGGATTTCCTTGGCTTCCGCCGCATCCACCTTGCGTGCCGTATAAGCCAGCTCGCGCGCCATGCCTTCGCCGATCAGGCGCGGCAAGCGCTGCAAGGTGCCCACGTCGGCCGTCATGCCGATATCGATTTCCTTGATGGAGAACCAGGCGTCCGCCGAACAGTAGCGCATGTCGGCGCAGGTGACCAGGTCGATGCCGCCGCCCACGCAGGCGCCGTGCACCGCCGCCAGGACCGGCTTGCGGCAGCGTTCCAGGCTGGTCAAGGTGTCCTGCAGGTCCAGGATGATACGGCGCAGCGACTCGCGCATGCGGCCGTCGCAGTCGTTCTGGATCTGCTGGCCAAGGCCCATCATCATTTGCAGGTCGATGCCCGCCGTGAAGGCTTTGCCTTCTCCTTCCAGCACCGCGACGCGGATGTCGGGCGTGTCGTCCACGTAGCGGAAGGCGCTGCGGATGTCGTGCCACATGGCCAGGTTCATGGCGTTCATCTTCTCTGGCCGGTTCAGCCGCACGGTGGCGATGTGGTCTTCGACGCTGATGGTGACTGTTTCCAGCACAGGGATGCTCATGGTTCTCTCCTCGTTGGTAAGGAGTGCAATTATGGCAGCCGTATCGCGTCCGGATTAGAGGAAAGACGTAAAAAAGCCCGCGCTGGGCGGGCTGTCGGCAGCTTGGCGCTTACTGATCGGCGCCGTGGCACTTCTTGTACTTCTTGCCGCTGCCGCATGGGCAGTCGTCGTTGCGGCCGACCTTCGGCTCCTCGTGCTTGACGGTGGTCACGCCGGTCTTGCGGCGCGGTACCCACCATTTGTGGATGGCAGGCAGGTTGGCTTCGATGTCCAGTGCCAGCTGGTGCGCTTTGACCGGGTCTTCGACTTCCGGCAGTTCCTCCGGCTTGATTTCGTCGGCGCCCAGAAGGTAGATCGGACGCATCAGCGGGGCCGCTTCGGAGTCCCAGATCTCGTCCCACGAACCTTCGCGCAGTTCCATGCCCTCCCAGAAGCCCCAGCACCAGGCTTCGGCGTTCAGCAGGACCTTGCCTTCGTGCTCGTGCTCGACGAACAGCGGCTCGAATTCTTTCGGCGCCACCTCAAAGGTCACCAGCACTTCGTTCATGAAGCGGGTGATCAGGTTGTAGATGCGCTCTTCCTGCTTCGGGTTCTTGAACTTCGGGCCATCCTTGCGGTCTTCACCCCAGATGCTTGGCAGCCATTCGGCCGGGGTGATCGGCTCCGGGCCGATGGCGATGGCGGTCAGGTAGCCATGCAGGTGGTCCATCGTCATGGAGTCCTCCGGGCTCTGGTCGCCCAGCAGGAAGTTGTCGAGTTCGTCGAATTCTTTGTCGGTCAATGGCTGGTCGAGTTGCATGGCTTGGCGCTCTATATATTGGGTCGAAGGGCGACAGTATACGCCCTGGCCCTTACAATAGCGAGAATGACGCATCCATTCTTCGAACTGAGCCCGGACCGGGTACTCGACGCCCTGGCCAGCATCGGCCTGTATGGCGATGGCCGCCTGCTGGCGCTGAATTCCTACGAAAACCGTGTCTACCAGGTAGGCATGGAGGAGGGGCCGCCGGTGGTGGCCAAGTTTTACCGTCCCGGACGCTGGAGCGACGAGCAGATCCTGGAGGAACATGCCTTCGTGCAGGAGCTGCAGCAAGCCGAGGTGCCGGCCGTGCCGGCGCTGGTCCGCGATGGCCGCAGCCTGCATGCATTCGAAGGTTTCCGTTTTGCCGTCTTCCCGCGCCACGGCGGGCGGGCGCCGGAGATGGACGACCCCAGGGTGCTGGAATGGACGGGCCGCTTTATCGGCCGTATCCACGCCGCCGGCGCGGCGCGGCCGTTTGCCGCGCGTCCCACGCTGGACCTGGCATCTTTCGGCGAAGAGCCGCGCGACTGGCTGCTGGCCAACGATTTCCTGCCGCCGGAGCTGGTCACCCCGTGGCGCTCGGTAGTCGACCAGGCCCTGGATGGCGTGCGGCGCTGCTATGAGCGGGCAGGGCAGCTTGAATTGATCCGCCTGCACGGGGATTGTCATGGGGGCAATGTTTTGTGGACGGATGCCGGCCCCCATTTCGTCGACTTCGACGATGCGCGCATGGGCCCGGCAGTGCAGGACCTGTGGATGATGCTGTCCGGCGAACGGAGCGACATGGTGCGCCAGATGGGCGATATCCTGGCCGGGTATGAGGACATGCGCGAATTCGACCCGGGCGAGCTGTACCTGGTGGAAGCCTTGCGCACGTTGCGCCTTATCCACTACTCGGCCTGGCTGGCGCGGCGTTGGGACGATCCTGCATTCCCGGTGGCTTTTCCGTGGTTTAATACACAACGATACTGGCAAGATCGTATCCTCGAATTGCGCGAGCAGATCGCGCTGATGGACGAGCCTCCCCTCTGGCCGGTTTGAAATCGCGCGGCTGCCGCGCAAGCGGATCTGGCCCTGCGGGTCAGATCCGGGTTTGCCGGTTTTAAAAGGAGAATTGCCGGGAATTCCCCGCTTTCCTCAAGAGCTTCGCCCCAGCTGGGCTCATCGATAATGGCAACATCACCCCAAACGCCGAGCGAGATCCTCATGCAAGCACAACAGCCGCCAACTACCGACACCGTCGCCAGCGACCGTGCTGAGCATGAAAAAGCCGAACTGAAGGCCATCACCGAAGCGATCGCCCGCGTCGAGGCCGAAGCGAAAGCCCAGTGCGCCGCCGAATCGCGCGCCGTGGCCGAAGCCCGCGCCCGCGCCTTGGCGGAAGACCGCGCCGCCCTGGAATCGGCCGCCGCCGCCGCCGCGGTGCAAAATGCCGAAGCCGCCGAAGAGGCGATCAAACTCAACAAGGAGCGCCTGGAAACCCTGCGCGCCGCCGCATCGGCCAGCGTGGCCCGCCTGGAAGCGGTCAAGCAGGAAACCGCCGAGCTGCGCGCCCGCGTCGACGCCGATATCCAGGTGCGCCTGGCTGCCGAACAGCGCGCCAGGGCCGAAGAAGAAAGCCGCCGCCGCGCCGCCGAACAGGTCGCGGAAGAAGCCAAATTGGCCGAACTGGCCAGCAAGGCCGCCGAAGAACTGGCCGCCCAGGCCGAGCAAGCCCGCTTGCAAGCTGCCGAACGCGCTGCGGCCGTACAGGCAGCCCGCGATGAAGTGGTGGGCGTGGCGTCCGCCGATGCCCGCATGACCACGATTGCGCGCGAACGCGAGCGCCAGGCCCACGCCGCCCGCCTGACCGCCGAACAACTGGCCAATACCGAAGCCGAAGCGCTGGAAGCGACGCGCCAGCGCGAGCGCGCCGACCAGGTGGCGCTGGAAGCGGCCTTCAAGCGCGCTGCCGCCGAAGTGCGCGCGCTGGAAGAAGCCCGCGCCCTGGCCCATCTGGAGCAGGAGCGCGAACAGATTGCCCTGGCCAAGGCCGAATCCGACCGCAGCGCCGCCCAGTCGCTGCACCTGCGCCTGCAGACCGAGAAAGAAATCCGCGACGCTGCCCAGCACCGCGAGCGCGTCGAAGCCATGGCCGCCACGACTGCCCAGGCGCGCCGCGATGCCGACCAGCAGATCATCGCGGCCACCGAGCGCCGCGTCGAGAGCGACCGCCAATTGCACGCCATCGCCATGGCGCGCGTGGAAGCCGAGCAGCAGGCCGACTTCGAAACCCGGGCCCGCCTGGAAGCGGAAGCCGTGGCGCTGGAGCAGGCCAAACTGCGCGAGAAAGCCGAGCAGGCCGCCGCCGAGCAGGCCCGCATCGAATCGGAAGAACACCAGCGCGCAGCCGCCATCGCGGCCGAGCGCCAGCAGCTGTCAGCGCGTTCGGCCGCCGTAGCGGCCGAACAGGCCTCGGCAGAAAAGATCGAACGCGATGCCGTGGCTGCCCAACTGGCTGCTGCCGAGGAAGCCAATGCCCTGGCCCAGGAAAAGGCCGCCGCTGCCGTGCGCCTGGCCGATGCCGAGCGTGCCCGCGCCGAAGCGGAGCAGGCGGCACTGGATGCCATCAATGCCCGCCTGGCGGAAGCTGAACGTGGCCGCGCGGAAGCCGAGCAGGCCGCGCTGGCCGCAATGAAGGACCGTATCGCCGCCGAAGAAGTGGCTACCGCGGCCGCCAGGGCACGTGTCGATGCCGAACGTGCCGGCGCTGCCGAAGCGCGCCGCAAGGCTGCTGCCGATGCTCGCCTGCAGGTGGCGGCCGAACAGGAAACTGCTGCCGTGCGTGCGATGGCCGAACAGGTTGAATACGATGCGGCCAACAAGGCCGCCGCCGCCGAGGCGGCCGCCGCCCAGGCGCGCCTGGCAGGTGAGCTGGTCAGGGCGCAGGCTGAGCGCACCAAGGCTGAGCAGGCCCGCGTTGCGGCCGAGGAGTCGCTGCTCAAGTCCGAGCTCGAGTTCGTGGCCAAAGAGCGCGAGACCCTGGCGCTGATCGACCAGAAACTGGTGCAGCAGCGTGCGGCCAATGCCGCCGAGGCGCGTGCGGCGAAGGCGATCGAGGTGCGCGTGGAGCTGGAGAAAAAGGCTGCTGCCGCTGCCAAGGCGCGTGCGGATGCCGAGGAACAGCTGGTTGAAGTTGCGCGCCAGCGCGAGGCGGCGGAGGTGGCGGCCAACGAGGCGGAATGGGCCAAGCTGGCGGAGCAGAAGACCCTGGTCGATACCGTGCATGCCCATGCCGAGCTGCAGCGCCGGGTGACGGCGACCACCGCGGCAATGGTGGAGTCGAAGAAGAAGCTGCTGGAGCAGGAGACCCGCCGCCAGCATGCGGCGCAGAATATGTTGACCGCGATGGAGGATAAGGCGGCGCATCCGGCCGATGAGCATTCCGAAACCATGGCGCGGGATGTGATCGGGCGGCTGAAGGAAACTGCCGGCGCCGTGTGGCGCGGCCGCTGATCCTGGGCGGGTGAGTCGGCGCAGAGAGGGCAGATCCTGCGTTACCGCACTATTCGCGGCCCAGGCATCATGGCCGGGTCTCTGGCGCAACCCTCGCCAGCACTACGCCTGGCGGCAGCCAGTTGGCAATGGTCTGGCACATCAGGGCAGGCCGGATCGGCTTCGAGATGAAATCGTTCATGCCGGCATCAATACAGCGCATCCGGGCTTCGGTGGTGGCGGTGGCCGTCATCGCCAATACGGGCATGCCTGCCAGCTCGGGGATGGTGCGGATGCGGCGGGTTGCTTCCAACCCATCCATTTGTGGCATTTGCAAGTCCATCAGGACGCAGTCAAAGCCGGTCTGCTGTAGCAACTGCAAGGCCTCGACGCCGTTGTTGGCGATGCTGACCGTGGCTCCGGTTTCTTCCAGCATTTCCTGCGCAATTTGTTGATTGAAGGTGTTGTCCTCAACCAGCAGGATGCGCGCCGCCCGCGCCCCGGTCGGCACTGCAGCAGCATGGCCGCCGGCCAGCAACTCGGCGGCGGCAACGTTGAGCTGGTCAAGCAGCGTAGCGGCGGGGCTGGCGGGAAGATCGAGCCGGGCCGTGAACCAGAATGTACTCCCGGCACCATATTGGCTATGAACCCCGACCTCGCCCCCCATCAGATGGGCCAGTTCCTTGCAGATTGCCAAACCGAGGCCGGTGCCGCCGTATTCCCGCGTGGTCGAGGTGTCCGCTTGCTGGAAGGAGACAAACAACCTGGCAATTTCTGCTTCGGTGAGGCCAATACCCTGGTCGCTTACTTCGAAGCGCACGAGGCAGTGGTGGGCGTCGCCGGCCACCATGCGCGCGCGGACCTCGATCCGGCCGCGTTCGCTGAACTTGATGGCATTGTTGGCATAGTTGATGAGCACCTGTCCCAGCCTGAGCGGGTCGCCAGCCAGCATGGGCGGCAAGGCGGGGTCAAGGTCGAACGCCAGCTCGAGGTTACGGCTGGCAGCCTTCTGTGCCACCACCGCCTTCAGCGTCTGCACCACGTGGTCGAGTGAAAATTCGATATGCTGGAGTTCCATCTTGCCAGCCTCGATCTTGGAAATATCGAGGATGTCGTCGATGATGCGCAGCACGTGTTCGCTGGCGAAGCGGATTTTTTCCAAGTAGTCCCGTTGGCGCGGGTCCAGCTCGGTTTTCAGGGCCAGGTAAGCCATGCCGATGACGCAGTTCAGCGGTGTGCGGATCTCGTGGCTCATATTGGACAGGAACTGCCCCTTGGCCAGGCTTGCGGCTTCGGCCAGCTGTTTGGCCTGCTGCAGCTCGTTGTTCTTGGCTTCCAGCTCTTTCTCGTGTCGCCGCTCGGCGGTGACATCGTGGTATATGGTCACAAAACCACTGACTGCACCATCTGTGCCATAGATCGGGCGGCCGATGATGTTCAGCTCTGCGCCATTCGCCATGGACCGTATGAAATTATGCGGCTGGAATTTCAGGCAAAGTTCGACCCGGGCGGCCACCAGCTCGTCAATGGCGCCGGGCCCGTAATCGCCGCGCAAGGCAATGTAACGGAACACTTCTGCCATGGTGACGCCAGGATGCATTACGTCGTCCGGAAATCGTTGCACCTGGCAAAAGGCCGGATTCCAGAACCGGATCGTCAAATCGCGATCGACAATGGTAACTCCGACCGGCATGTACTCCAGCGCCGCCGCCAGCCGGGGGAAATTCAACCTGATGAATTCTTCACTCTGAACTGTCGGTTCCATCGTTCACTCACCCCGTAGCCAGCTCTGCCATCCAGCAACAGTGTACCCTGCTGTGGCGGTATTGCGCTCATCGGCGTGAGCTAGCCCGGTTAAGGCTGGACGATTACTGACTCGGCAAAGTACTGCGTATCGCCAAAGCACGAAGTCGGGATTCCCTTATGCTGGGCATAATGCACCACCACGCGCTTGCCCGTCGCGGCCGATAGCTGCGCTGCCAGGGCCTCATCCCGGACCGTAAATTCGAACTTCTCGGGAATCGCACCGGGCATCGAAGTCAATAGCATTTCTGCCTCGACAGTCTTGCAAATCCATCCGCGCGTGGACACCTTCTGCAAGTACCCGGCACGCTCACCTTCCGAATACGAATAGCTCAACGCTAGCCACACATAAGCTGCAAACAGCAGCGCCACGGCGGCCAGCAGGCCGCCAACAATCACCAACACACGGCTCATCAAGACTCCTGGGGATTCAATTTCTTATATTTGAGGGAAGACCACAACGAAACACCAATAAACGCCACCCCGGACAGGCCTGTGAACCATTCCGGAATGTGATACTTCACGCTGGCAAACATGATCAGGGCCAGGATGCCGATCGCATAGTGCGCCCCATGTTCCAGGTAAATGAATTCGTCCAGCGTGCCCTTGTGCACCAGGTAGACCGTCAGCGAACGCACATACATGGCGCCGATCGCCAGGCCCAGCATGATGATCACCACATCGCTGGTGATGGCAAAGGCGCCGATCACGCCGTCGAAGGAGAAGGAGGCGTCCAGTACTTCCAGGTAGAGGAAGCCGCCCAGGCTGCCGCCTGCGACCACCTTGCCGGTCTCGTCGTGCCCCTCTTTTTCCAGTATGTTGCTGAGCCAGCCCACGCCGACGTAGATGGCGGTGCCGATCACGCCGGCATACAGGACGGAGTAGCGCTTGGCTTCCGGCACCATTTGCACGCACAGCACAATGGCCATCAGGGTCAGCAGCACGGCCAGGCTCTCGGTACCGTATTTGCCGACTTTTTCTTCGAACCAGTGGATCCAGTGCACATCCTTTTCTTCGTCGAACAGGAAGTTCAGGAACACCAAAAGCAGGAAGGCGCCGCCGAAGGCCGCCACTTCTTCATGCACGCTCATCAGGTGGCGCGAATATTCCTGCGGCGTGGTGGTTGCCATATTCCAGACCTCGAACATGTCGAGGCCGGTCGCCACCGCCACGATCGCCAGCGGAAAGACCAGGCGCATGCCGAACACGGCCACCAGGATACCGACTGTCAGGAACAGCTTCTGCCAGAAGTCATTCCAATCCTTCAGCACGGAGGCGTTGACCACTGCATTGTCGAAGGAAAGGGAAACTTCCATCACGCCCAGCACACCGGTGATCCACAGCGCCGTCAATGCCGCGCCCCAGCCGCCATGGTTGTAGCCCCACCAGCCCGCCAGCCCCATCAAAACGATGGTGACGATAATCGAAATCCGGAAATGCTTCATTTTGCTTGCTATTAATATTGTTAGTGCGCCGATTATAATGGGGGATTGCACCTTAGGACGCTATAAATGGATCTCGCTTACCTGCTGACGCCTCTTTTAACCTGGATTACTGTCGGTCCGATCAAATTCCTGATTAACAGTATCAAAGCCCGCAAATGGGCATTCAACCTGGTCGGTAATGGCGGCTTCCCGTCCAACCACAGTGCCGTGGTCTCGAGCATGGCCACCCTGATTGCCCTGCGCGAAGGCATGAACCACCCGGCCTTTGGCGTTGCCGTCGCCCTGTGCTTCATCGTGATCATCGACGCCAACAGCCTGCGCCAGCACGTCGGCCGCCAGGCAGCGGCGATCAACCGCCTGGCCAAGGATGCCACGGACCACAAATGGCTGCGCGAACGGATGGGCCATACCGTGATCGAGATCACCGGCGGCCTGGCGACCGGCATCGCCATGGGCCACATCGTTTTCGCCCTGTTCCCCCGCGTATAACCCCTCCAGCCAGCCCCGGGATTGCTACACTAATGTAGCAATCCGTCTCTGCCGTTCAGTCACCATTTTTGCGGTTCATCCGCGAATCCTGCAGTCCAGCCCTAAAAAGCCGCAGTCTGGCCCGCGGTGAATTGACACTCCCCCTCTGTAAAAGGATACTTTTGCACGCTGCAGAAGTATGCATTCCATATTCAAATAAGCCGTCCACCAAACTGGAGATTCACATGTTGCGTAAAACCCTATTAGCTCTCGCCGTTGCATCCGCGCTGGTCGCTTGCGGCAAGTCCGACAAGGCGCCGGAAGCCGGCAAGGCCAGCGCCTCGGCGACTGCCGACGCGAAAGGCAAGGGCGATGACAAGAAGCTTGCAACGCTGCAGGTTGCATCTGAAGATCTGGTGACGGTGGAAAGCAATGCTCTGTCTTCCGGCCCGGTGATCACCGGCTCGATCCAGCCTGAACGCAAGGCCGACCTGCGCGCCGAAGTCGGCGCCGTCGTCATGCAAGTGCTGAAAGAGAACGGCGAAGCGGTCAAGAAGGGCGACCTGCTGGTGCGCCTGGACGATACCGCGCTGCGCGACAACCTGGCGTCGGCCCAGGAAGCGGTGCGTGCCTCGACCCAGTCGATGGACCAGGCCGAGCGCGTGCTGGCCCGCCAGAAAACCCTGAAAGCGTCCGGCATGGTGTCCTCGCAGGTGCTGGAAGATGCCGAAGTGCGACGCAACAATGCGCAGTCCGACCTGTCGGCCGCCAAGGCGCGCCTGGTCGCCGCCAACCAGCAGCTGACCCGCACCCTGGTGCGTGCGCCGTTCGACGGCATCGTCTCCGAGCGCAAGGTCTCGGCCGGCGATACGGCGCAGATCGGCAAGGAACTGGTAAAAGTGGTGGACCCGGCCTCGATGCGCTTTGAAGGCCGCGTTTCCGCCGACTCGGTGGGCGTGGTCAAGGCAGGGCAGGGCGTGGTGTTCTCCATTAACGGCTACCCCGGCCAGAACTTCCTGGGCAAGGTCAAGCGCGTCGACCCGGCCGCCAACCCGGTCACACGCCAGGTTGAAGTGCTGGTGGACTTCGCCGACAGGAACCTGCCGCGCGTAGCGGGCCTGTTCGCCGAAGGCCGCATCGAGGCCGAAACCACTTCGGCCCTGATGGTGCCGGAATCGGCCCTGGTCAAGCAAGGCGATACCACCTACGTCTGGAAGATCAAGGACAAGGCCCTGGCCAAAGCCCAGCTCCAGATGGGCGCCCGCGACGCGCGCAGCGGCAATTGGCAGGTGCAGACCGGCCTGTCCAAAGGCGATATCGTAATGCGTACCCCGGCCTCCAGCTTCCGCGATGGCCAGAAAGTCGACCTGCAGATGAACAAGGCGGTCGCTTCCGCCTCCGTGCCGGCCGGCGCTGTCAAAGGCAACTAAAAAGAAGTCCAGGGAAACCGGGGAAACTAAACCATGTTCCTTTCCAATTTCAGTATCAAGCGCCCCGTCGCCATGATCGTGTTGATCGTGGCGATGATGGCCATGGGCCTGCTGGCCCTGTCCAAGCTGCGCGTCAACCAGAATCCGGACGTCGAGATTCCGCTGTTGATCGTCAACATCCCGTATCCGGGCGCTTCGCCGGAGACGGTCGAGCGCGAGGTGGTCAACCGCCTTGAAAAGTCGCTGCAGTCGATTGCCGGCGTGACCGACCTGTACTCGACCTCGCGCGAGGGCAGCGCCACCATCGAAATGCGCTTCACGTTCGAGAAGAACCTGATCGAAGCGTCCGACGAGGTGCGCAATGCCATCGCCGCGGTGCGCTACAAGCTGCCGACCGAGATGCGCGAGCCGATGATCCAGCGTATCGACACTTCGGCCGACCCGATCATGCAGATGTCGCTGTCGTCCAAGACACAGTCGCACGCCGTGCTGTCGCGCCTGGCCGAGGACAAGCTGGCTGACCGCTACCGGGCGCTGGATGGCGTGGCCGTGGTCAACGTCAACGGTTCGCTGCGGCGCGAGCTGTCGGTGCTGCTGCGTGCCGACAAGCTGCGCGAATTCAACGTCTCGGTGGCCGAAGTGGCCAACGCGGTGCGCATGCAAAACACCAATGCCCCGGTGGGCAAGGTGCGCGGCGACCTGGAAGAGAAGGCGATCCGCCTGGTGGGCCGCATCGAGCGTCCGGAGGAATTCAAGGACATCGTGGTCAAGCGCAACGGCGACCAGTTGATCCGCCTGGGCCAGGTGGCAACCATTGAAGACGGCTTTGCCGAGATCAATAATGTCAGCCTGCGTTCCGGCAAGCCGAACGTCGGCCTGGCAGTGATCCGCGCCCGCGACGCTTCCACCGTGTCGGTGGCCAAGGCGGTGCGCAAGCTGACCGACGACATCAACAAGGAGTTCAAGGAAGAAGGCCAGGGCACCTCGCTGGAAGTGACCCGCGACGGCGGCGAAGACGCGCAGGATTCCCTGAACAACGTGATCGAGGCGCTGGTGTTCGGCGCCGTGCTGACCATCTTCGTGGTGTACGCCTTCCTGAACTCCTGGCGCTCGACCCTGATTACCGCATTGTCGCTGCCGACCTCCGTAATCGCGGCCTTCATCGCGGTCTGGCTGTGCGGCTTCACACTGAACTTCATGACGCTGCTCGGCCTGTCGCTGGCGATCGGCGTGCTGATCGACGACGCCATCGTGGTGCGCGAAAACATCGTGCGCCATATGCAGAACGGTTCCGACCGCCGCAAGGCGGCGCTGGAAGGCACGGCCGAAATCGGCCTGGCCGTGGCCGCGACCACCTTCTCCATCATGGCGGTGTTCATCCCGGTCGCCTTCATGGGTGGCATGCCGGGCGAATGGTTCCGTCCCTTCGCACTGACCGTGACCTGCTCGGTGGCCGTATCGCTGTTCATCTCCTTCACCCTGGATCCGATGCTGTCGGCTTATTGGGGCGACCCGGCCGACCACCACAGCGCGCCGAAGAAGGGCATCGGCAAGGTGCTGGACAAGTTCAACCACTGGTTCGACCACCAGGCCGACCGCTACGGCAAAGTGATCGCCTGGGCCCTGCACCACCGCCGCTGGATGGCCGTGATTGCCGTGGCCAGTTTCATTGGCGCGCTGGTCTTGCAGGCAACCGTCGGCGGTTCCAGCTTCCTGCCGAAAGTGGACTTCGGCACCATCGCGATCGAAGTGCGTACGCCTTCCTCGTCGAGCCTGGAGTACACCAGGACCAAGATGGACAAGGCCGCGCAGATTGCCCACACCATCAAGGAGGTGAAGGCGACCAGCACCTACGTCAACCTGTCGGGCGGCCGTATCTGGGTCGACATCGGCAAGCGCGGCGAGCGCAAACGCGATGCGACCGAAATCGGCGTCGAACTGCGCCAGAAGCTGGCCGGCCTGGTGGGCGGCGAGTTCGTGGTGCTGGAAGACATCAACAACGGCGCCCGCAAGCCGGTGCAGATCGACTTCGTCGGCCCGGACTCGCGCAAGCTGATGGAGATCACCAACCAGTACATGGAGAAGCTGCGCCAGGTCAAGGGCGCGGTCGATGTCGGCCTGTCCGAGCAGGACCCGAAGGACGAGCTGCAAATTGAACTGAACCGCGGCCTGGCCAACTCGATGGGCATTTCCGCCGGCGATGCGGCACAGTCGCTGCGTGTGGCCTTCGCCGGTATCGAAGTGGGCGACTGGGTCGACCCGACCGGCGAGACGCGTGACGTGGCCGTGCGCCTGCACCCGGAAGACCGGGTCAGCCCGGACAATATCGAACGCCTGCCGATCGCCGTCACCGGCACCAACCAGATGGTGCCGCTGGACCAGATCGCCAAGATCACCATGGGCAAAGGCCCGGCCACCATCCGCCACAAGAACGGCAAGCGCATGGTGTCGGTCTCGGCCAACGTGGAAGGCCGCTCCAATGGCGAAGTGATTGAAGAAGCCAGGAAGCTGGCAGCGCAAATGGACTACCCGCCTGGCTTCGGCATGGACGTTGGCGGCTCCGGCAAGGACCAGGAGGAAGTGTTCGGCGCCATGGCCATCTCCCTGTTTGCTGGCATTGGCCTGATGTACCTGGTGCTGGTGATGCAGTTTGGTTCATTCACGGCGCCATTGCCGGTGATGCTGTCCTTGCCGCTGTCGCTGATTGGCGTGGTGCTGGGCCTGCTGCTGACCGGTGGCACCTTGAACCTGATGAGCTTTATCGGGGTCATCATGCTGATGGGCCTGGTGGCCAAGAACGCCATCCTGCTGCTCGACGCTGCGCGCAAGCGCGAGGAAGAGGGCTATGGGCGCGAAGATGCGCTGATGTATGCGGGCCGCATGCGACTGCGCCCGATCCTGATGACGACCTTCGCCCTGATCGCCGGCATGATGCCGGTGGCGATCGGCATGGGCGACGGCGGGGAGTTCTACCGTCCGATGGCGGTGGCCATTATTGGCGGGACCATCACCTCGACCCTGCTGACCCTGCTGGTGGTGCCAACTTTCTACGACAGCATCGAGATCAAGAAGGACAGCATGATCGCCAAGTTCCACGCCCGTTCCGCGCGTTGGAACAGCGCCGTTGCCATCCTGATGACCTATGTGGAATTCCTCTTGTTCCTGACGCTGGTCCGTTTGGTTTACCGTCTGCTCAAGAAGCTGTTCAGCCTGGTTACCGGCCGCGGCCGCCAGCCAAAGATGGCTTGAGTCCGACAGGATCAAGGAAGGGCCCCCGGGCCCTTTTTTGTTACTTCACAAATTAACAAAAAGTTAATCAATGTTCTTATCCAACTTCAGTGTGAAACGGCCGGTCGCCATGATCGTGCTGATCGTGGCAATGATGGCGATGGGCTTGCTGGCCCTGTCCAAGTTGCGCGTCAACCAGAATCCGGATGTCGAAATCCCGATGCTGTTTATTAACATCCCGTATCCGGGCGCCTCGCCGGAAACGGTGGAACGCGAAGTGGTCAACCGCCTGGAAAAATCGCTGCAGTCGGTTGCCGGCGTCACCCAGATCGAGTCCGCTTCGCGTGAAGGCAGCGCCACTTTCGAAATCGAGTTCGCCTTCGACAAGAACCTGATCGAAGCTTCCGACGAGATGCGCAATGCCATCGCCGCTGTGCGCTACAAGCTGCCGACCGAGATGCGCGAACCGATGATCCAGCGCTTCGACACCAGCCAGGAACCGGTGATGCAGCTGTCGCTATCGTCCAAAACCCAGTCGCACGCCGCGATTTCGCGCATGGCGGAAGACAAGCTGGCCGACCGCTATCGCGGTCTGGACGGCGTGGCGGTGGTCAACGTCAATGGCGCCCTGCGTCGCGAACTGTCGGTGCTGCTGCGCGCCGACAAGCTGCGCGAATTCAATGTCTCGGTGGCCGAAGTGGCTAATGCGCTGCGCATGCAGAACACCAATGCACCGGTGGGCAAGGTGCGCGGCGAGCTGGAAGAGCAGGCGATCCGCCTGGTCGGCCGCATCGAGCGTCCGGAAGAATTCAAGGACGTGGTGGTCAAGCGTAGCGGCGACCAGCTGATCCGCCTGGGGCAGGTCGCCACCATCGAAGATGGCTTTGCCGAAGTCAATAACGTCAGCCTGCGCTCGAATATGGACAACGTCGGCCTGAGCATCTTGCGCGCACGCGATGCTTCGGCGGTATCGGTAGCCAAGAAGATCCGCGAGCTGACCGAAGTCATCAACAAGGAACTGGAAGCCGAAGGACTGGGCACCAGGCTGGAAGTCACGCGTGACGGCGGCGAGCAGGCGCAGCGCTCACTGAACAATGTCATCGAAGCGCTGGTGTTCGGCGCCGTGCTGACCATCTTCGTGGTGTACGCCTTCCTGAATTCCTGGCGCTCGACACTGATTACCGCATTGTCGCTGCCGACCTCCGTGATCGCGGCCTTCATCGCGGTCTGGCTATGCGGCTTCACGCTGAACTTCATGACGCTGCTCGGCCTGTCGCTGGCAATCGGCGTACTGATTGACGACGCCATCGTGGTGCGCGAAAACATCGTGCGCCATATGCAAAACGGCTCCGACCGCCGCACGGCGGCCCTGAACGGCACGGCGGAAATCGGCCTGGCCGTGGCGGCCACCACTTTCTCGATCATGGCCGTGTTCATTCCGGTGGCCTTCATGTCGGGCATGGCTGGCCAGTGGTTCCGCCCCTTCGCGCTGACCGTGACCTGCTCGGTGGCGGTATCGCTGTTCATTTCCTTTACGCTGGACCCGATGCTGTCGGCCTTCTGGGGCGATCCGCCGGGCCACCACGATGCGCCGAAAAAGGGCATCGGCAAGATGCTGGACCGGTTTAACCACTGGTTCGACCACCAGGCCGACCGCTACGGCAAAGTGATCGCGTGGGCGCTGCATCACCGCCGCTGGATGGCCGTGATTGCGTTTGCCTCCTTCGTCGGCGCCATCGTGCTGCAGGCGACCATGGGCGGCTCCAGCTTCCTGCCGAAGCAGGATATCGGCATGATCAAGGTCGAAGTGCGTACCCCGTCCTCCTCCAGCCTGGCTTACACCCGCAGCAAGATGTCCAAAGTGTCCGAGATCGCGCTGGGCGTGAAGGATGTGAAGGCCACCAATGTGTATGTCAACCTGTCCGGCGGCTCGATCTATGTGGACATTGGCAAGCGCAGCGAGCGTAAGCGCAATGCGCAGGACATCGGCAGCGAACTGCGCCAGAAATTGTCCGGTATGGTGGGCGGCGAGTTCACCGTGATCGATGACTTCTCCAATAATGGCCGCAAGCCGGTGCAGATCGACTTCGTCGGACCCGACTCGCGCAAGCTGATGGAGATTACCAACCAGTTCATGGAAAAGCTGCGCCAGGTGCCTGGCGCGGTGGACGTCGGCCTGTCCGAACAGGATCCGAAAGCCGAACTGCAGATCGAACTGAATCGCGGCCTGGCCAACTCCATGGGCATTTCCGCCGGTGACGCGGCGCAATCGCTGCGCGTGGCCTTCGCCGGTATCGAAGTAGGCGACTGGGTCGACCCGACCGGCGAAACCCGCGACGTGGCCGTGCGCCTGCATCCGCTGGACCGCCTCAGCCTGGAAAACATCGAGCGCCTGCCAATCAGCGTGCCGGGCACCGGCCAGATGGTGCCGCTGGACCAGATCGCCCGCATCACCATGGGCAAGGGCCCCGCTGCCATCCGCCACCTGAACGGCATGCGCACGATTTCCGTGAGTGCCAATGTGGAAGGCCGCTCGGCCGGTGAAGTCAACAAGGATGCCAAGAAGATCGCCGAGGAAATGAGCTACCCGCCAGGCTTCGGCATGGACGTCGGCGGCGCCGGCAAGGACCAGAACGAAGTGTTCGGCGCCATGGGCATTGCCCTGTTGTCGGGCATCGGCCTGATGTACCTGGTGCTGGTGATGCAGTTCGGTTCCTTCACGGCACCGGGCGCAGTGATGCTGTCGCTGCCGCTGTCGCTGATCGGCGTGGTGGTGGGCCTGCTGATCACCGGCAGTACGCTGAACCTGATGTCGCTGATCGGGGTGATCATGCTGATGGGCCTGGTGGCCAAGAACGCCATCCTGCTGCTCGATGCCGCCCGCAAGCAGGAAGAGGAGGGCGTCGGCCGCGAAGAAGCCTTGATGAACGCCGGCCGCATGCGCCTGCGCCCGATCCTGATGACGACCTTCGCCCTGATCGCCGGCATGATGCCGGTGGCCATCGGCTGGGGCGACGGCGGGCAGTTCTATGCGCCGATGGCGGTGGCGATCATTGGCGGCACCATCACTTCAACCTTGCTGACCCTGCTGGTCGTACCGACCTTCTACGACAGCATCGAGATTGCCAAGGACCGCATGATCGCCAAGTTCCATCGCCGTGATGAACGTTGGGGATCGGCACTGGCCTTCGGCCTGACCTTCGTCGAAGCGATCCTGGCCCTAATATTCGTGCGCCTTGCTTTCCGACTGGTAATGAAGGTGGTGGGGCTTGTAACTGGGAAGCGACAATCGGTCACTGCCTGATGCAAGCTTTTCGCTGGGGAAAGGGCCTTCGGGCCCTTCTTTATTAAACTATTTTCAATTAAAAAGCACCGTCGTACGGTTTTAGTGTAGACTGCGGTGCCCTCGCGCATTTCTTATGACGCAAGGTTAAACATATATCAATAACGAACAGCCGAGACCTACCTTGAACCCAAAATACCTCTCCCTGATGGTTGCCGCCGCCCTGTCGGCCGCCGCAATGAACGCTAACGCATCCGGTTACCGCTTCGGTTCCCAGTCCGTGTCCAGCCAGGGCACTGCGGAAGCCAACACCGCTGAAGCCGCCGACGCTTCGACCATTTTCGCCAATCCAGCCGGCCTGTCCCGCCTGGAAGGTACCCAATTCTCCGGCGGCATCACCGCCGTTGTACCGCACTCGACCTATGACGACCAGGGTTCGCAGCGCTACGGCAACGTCGGTTCGACCGGCGGTGCAGCGCACCAGGATGAATACGCCCCGAACGCGGTGGCAGCTCCTTCCCTGTACATCTCCCACAAGCTGAACGACCAATGGGCCATCGGCTTCGGCACCTTCGTGCCTTACGGCGCCAAGCTGGACTATGACAGCAACTGGGCCGGCCGCTATGCGCTGACCAACATCGACCTGAAGTCGGTCACCCTGAACCCATCCGTATCGTTCAAGCTGAACGAGCGCCACTCCTTCGGCTTCGGTATCGATGCCGAGTTCATGAAGGCCAAGCTGGGCCAGGGCGTTGACGTGCCTGGCTCCATTATGTACTTGAACGCCAATGCGTCGAACCCTGCGATTGCTGCGCGCCGCGCCGCGCTGCTGCAGGAAATTGCCCGTCATGGAGGCAACCCAGCAGCCGTGCTGGCCGCCAAAGATGCGCACGCCACCATGGACGGTAAGGATTGGGGCGTAGGCTTCAACCTGGGCTACATGTTCAACCTGACCAAGGACACCCGTTTCGGCCTGGCCTACCGTTCGTCTATCCACCACAAGCTGAAGGGCGACGCGGTATGGGATTTCTCCACCGTGACCACCGACCAGGTTGCCAACACCGTGCTGCAAGCTTCCTCGCGCAAGAGGAACTCGCCTGCGCTGGTTGACATCAAGACTCCGGAAACCCTGTCGGCCAACGTGTTCTCCCAGGTTGACGACAAGCTGGCTGTGATGGCTGACCTGACCTGGTCCCGTCATTCCCGCATGGAAGACCTGCACATCCAGTTCGTCGGCACCGGCGAAGGCGACGAAGTGATCCGCCAGCAATGGAAAAACACTATCCGCGGCTCGCTGGGCATGAACTACAAGCTGAACGACGCTTGGCTGCTGCGCGCCGGTGTGGCAATCGACGAGTCCCCAGTGGACAAGGCGTCCCTGCGCCACCCAGCGCTGCCTGATTCGGATCGCAAGCAGATCTCCTTCGGTGCTAACTGGAAGGTCACCGCTAACTCGTCGATCGACCTGGCGTACAGCTACCTGAAGTTCGATGACGCATCGTCCACCTACCAAAACCAGTGCAACACCCTGGCACCTGCCGGCGCCGCTTCCTGCACCGGCAACGGCGAAACCACCATCGGCACCTGGCGTACCCACATGTCCCTGATTGGCGTGGCGTACAACTACAAGTTCTAATCCTTCCCCGGGATGAACCGAGAAGCCGGCGTTCGCGCCGGCTTTTTTCATTCAGCGCTGCGTCGCTTCGCTGTCGAAGTGGAGCATGTGTTCGACGTGCACCTTGATCTCGCCATTCAGGCTGGCCAGTTCGGAGCGCAGCTCGCGCGCCGATTCGTCGCCAATGCCTTTGACCGTAATACAGTGATCGTAACAGCCTGCCCGACGCGAGATCACCCACTTCTCGATCTGAGCGTTTGAGTTTTTCAGTGTCGATTCAAGTTGTCCGGCGACCGGTTCGTTCGTCCCAAGCGAGAGATGGAACGTATGGGTCATGCGGAACTGGTTGCGCCATGCGCTGATGTCGATGGACGGGGCGTGGGAGGTATGATTTGTCATGATTTCTCCTGAGAGCTTGGCCCGATTCGGAGCAAACCATGTCGCGCCCGCTTCGTTGCCGTTAATAGGCCGCATCGCCGTAATGGCTTCCACCTTGCCCGGGAGAGGCAGGTTGGCGTCGGATAGACCGACTCTTGATGCTAAATAGCTGATGACAAAACTCGTTGAACGAATTTCGTTATACAGAACATGTGTTCAATATAGCGGAATTTGTTGGGCTCGGCAACTGGTCGCCTGAATGGTGGCCTGATCGGCAACATTTCGTGTGCTTAGGGCTTGGTCTTGGTCAAGTGGTGGTGTTTCAGGCACTTGCAGGAAGTACAGCGGTGGACCACGGCGAAATGACGCTCCAGCCCAAGCGGGTGTAGAGTGCGCGGCCATCTTCGGTTGCTACGAGCAATCGCTCATTCACGCCAGCTTCGGTGGCGAGAGCGTCGAGTGTTTGCATGACGATGCTGCCCAGGCCGCGGCGCCGATGGGGTTCTGCGGTTTCGATCTGGTCGAAGATAGCGGTTTGGCCGTGCAGCGCAATGCGTCCCGATGCGGCCAGTTCCTGGCTGTCGTGAATCACGCGCACCACCTGGGCGCCGTGCTGGCTCTCCAGGACGGCCCGGTATCCTTGGGGCATCACCGTTTCACTACGGGCTTGCGCGGGGCCCGCCATGAGGTAGCCCGGACTTTCGATATTCCAGCGCGCGGGCAGCGCTTGCCGCAAGGCCTGAGGCTCCACAGCTGCCTTGAGGAAGATATGCGGTGCGTGGATGCGATCGGCGCAGGCCTGGAGGGCTTGCCCGGCGTCGAGAAAGACGTGGCGCCGCAACTGTTCCGGCTTCCCGACTTCGACGACAAGGCCGCCGTCCGATGCAAACGGCAAGGGTACGCCGCGCGACAAGCTCCATCCTGTGAGCCAGCGCTCGATAAGTGCGAAATCTACAGTCTTCAATCAGTGCTCTCCGCCTTAGCCGTCCTATGTTGCACGGGAGTGTAGCAGCGGCGAAAGGAATGTGCTGCCTGTAGTGCAATTACATCGTCGAGAGCGGAATGTAGTTGAGTAAACACCAGGTAAGGAGCAGAATCGATTCGCTACCAAGTAGCAAAAATACATAAATCAAGAATAGGGAGACATTATGAAAGTTCGCCGTGCCCTCCGGGTGGCGATGCTGGGCTGCGCCTTGCTTGGCAGCCCGGTTGTCGACGCCGCAATCAACGCCAACAACCTCGGCGCTGCCTATGACGCCACCAAATCCAGCATTAACTTCAAGATTTACTCCGGCCGCGCCACTCGCATCGAGCTGTACCTGTATAGCGCCGCCACCGGTCAGCAGGAGAAAGCCAGGCTGCCGATGACACTCGGCACTGGCGGAATCTGGAGCCTGAACGTCACCAGCAGCCAGTTGGCCAGCTACGGCATCGCCGGCACGGTCTACTACGGCTACCGCGCCTGGGGGCCAAACTGGCCTTACAACCCAGCCTGGAGCAAAGGGACGTCGACCGGGTTTATCACCGACGTTGACGCCAGCGGCAACCGCTTCAACCCCAATAAGCTGCTGACCGATCCGTATGCGCTGGAGATCAGCCACGACCCGACCACCGCCACCATGAGCAATGGAACGATCTACGCCAGCGGTGCCCTGTACCGCAACATAGACAGCGGCAGCAGCGCGCCGAAAGGCATCGTGCTGCAAGGTGACACCCAGTCGATCGGCGTCAAGCCGACCCGCGCCTTCAAGGACGACATCGTGTATGAAGCCCATGTGCGCGGTTTGACCAGGAACGACAGCAGCATTGCAGCCGCCTACCGCGGAACGTACAAAGGCGCCGGGCTGAAAGCGCCTTACCTCGCCAGCCTGGGCGTAACCGCGGTCGAATTCCTGCCGGTGCAGGAAACCCAGAACGACACCAACGATGCCGACCCGAACTCCAATACGGGCGACAACTACTGGGGATACATGACGCTGAACTACTTCGCGCCAGATCGCCGCTACAGCTACGACAAGACCGCTGGCGGCCCGACGCGCGAGTTCAAGGAGATGGTGAAAGCCTTCCACGACAATGGCATCAAGGTGTACATCGACGTGGTCTACAACCATACAGGCGAGGGCGGCCAGTGGAATGCCGGCGACAAGACTACCTACAACATATATGGCATGCGCGGGCTGGATAACCCGACCTATTACTCGCTGACCAGCGACTTCCAGAATTCCTGGGATAACACCGGGGTGGGCGGCAACTACAACACCCGCAACACGGTTGCGCAAAACCTGATCGTCGATTCGCTGGCCTACTGGCGCGACAAGCTGGGCGTGGATGGCTTCCGCTATGACCTGGCCTCGGTACTGGGCAACACCTGCCAGCATGGCTGCTTCAACTTCGACAAAATGGACAGTGGCAACGCGCTGAACCGTATCGTGGCTGAATTGCCGGCGCGCGCGGCGACTGGAGGCAGCGGCGTAGACCATATCGCCGAACCGTGGGCGATCGGCGGCAACTCCTATCAGGTCGGAGGCTTCCCGGCCGGCTGGGCGGAATGGAACGGCATTTACCGCGACGTGATTCGCCAGGACCAGAACAAGATGGGACAGGCGGCAATCACACCGGGCACACTGGCCACACGGTTTGCAGGCTCCAGCGACTTGTACGGCGACGATGGGCGCAAGCCATGGCACTCCGTGAATTTCGTCACCGCGCATGATGGCTTCACGCTAAAGGACCTGTATAGCTGCAATTCAAAGAACAACAACCAGGCCTGGCCTTACGGGCCAAGCGATGGCGGCGAAGACAACAACAATAGCTGGGACCAGGGCGGCGTGGCGAGCGACCAGCGCAAGGCGGCGCGCAACGGCATGGCGCTGATGCTGTTGTCGGGCGGCGTGCCGATGATGGTGGGTGGCGACGAATCGCTGCGCAGCATTAACTGCAACAACAATCCCTACAACCTCGATTCGAGCGCCAACTGGCAGGGCTGGAGCTGGACTGCCGACCAGTCCAACTTCCACGCCTTCACCAAAGGCCTGGCCGCCTTCCGCAGGGCCCACCCCGCGCTGCGCCCTGCGAACTTTTACTCATCGACGGACGGCAACGGCAACGTGATGGAACAGTTGCGCTGGTTCAAGCCCGACGGCGCGGTCGCAGATGCAAGCTATTTCAACGACAGCAATAATCACGCGATTGCCTGGCGCATCGACGGCAGCGAGTTCGGCGACAGCGCTTCTTCAATCTACGTTGCCTACAACGGCTGGAGCGGCAATGTGAACTTCACGTTGCCGTGGCCGGGTACGGGCAAGAGCTGGTACCGCGTGACCGACACCTGCACCTGGGCCGAAGGCGCAGGCCAGGTCCGCACACCAGGTGCGGAAGACTTCATTGGCGGCGAAAACTACGGCTACGGCGTATGCGGTCGAGGCCTTCTACTCCTGATTGCAAAGTAGAAAAGTGAAATGTCCACCTTGGGGTCAGGAACAAAGGTGGACATTTTCTTAGCGGCTGGGCTGCTGGCCGGAGGGTGGAGTAGAAGTACCCGGCGTGGTGGCCGGGTTGTCGGCTGGTGCAGTGCTGCTGGGGGCCGTTGGCTGGCCACCTTGCGTGGCGGCAGTGCCGCCGCTGGCGCCGCTGGTTGAATTGCCGGCGCCCGTGGCAGTCGATTCCGAAAGCGCAGCTGCCGGAGCCGGTGCAGTACCGGTGCCGCCGGTATCCGGCGTGGTCTTGGTCGCGATACCGGTTGGCGGATTGGCCGGGCTTTCGGCGTTCTGTTTGCTGCAGGCCGGCAGTGCGGCTGCAAGCAAGGCGCCCAGCATCAGGGCGCCCGCGTAGCGGAAGGTTGGCATGACTGTGCCCCCGCTTTAATATGTTGGACGGCGGTCGCGCTGCATGTCTTTCTGGTCGGTCCGGTCGGGCGCAGTGGATGGCGGCTGACCGGCACCGGCAGTGCCTTGCGTACCGCTGGTTCCACTGGTGCCGGGTGTGGTGCCGGTCGCCGGCGTCGTCGTCGTGTCAGGCGGTGGTGTCGTACTGTCAGCAGGCGGCGTGGTTGGCGTGATCGGTGCGGGTTCAGGCGTAGCGGGCGGCGGCGTGGGGGCCGTGGTTTCGGGGGCGGTGACCGGTGCAGGCACCGTGTCTTCCGTACGGTTTTTGCAACCGGCGATGCCGGCGGCCAAGGCTGCGCCCAGCAACAGGGCGCCTGCTTTGCTCATGGTGTTCATCTTGAAAGCTCCTTTTATTGGGCAGCCAGCACCCGCAACAACGCCGGTACTTCGGCTGCAATTTCACGCGCCAGGTAGCCCAGCGGGCCGCAACGCAGCGCCAGTTGTTCGCCGGCCGCCCCGTGCAGCACCACGCCCCAGGCCGCAGCCTGTTCCAGCGAAGCGCCACGAGCCAGCAACCCGGCGATGAGGCCGGCCAGGGTATCCCCCGAACCGGAAATTGCCAGGCCGGCATTGCCGCCCTGGTGTTGCCACAGCTTGCCGTCCGGCGTTGCCAACACCGTGGTGGCGCCTTTCAGCGCGACCACGGCATTCCAACGGTCGGCGGCAGTTTGCGCTGCGCCATGCGGTTCATGTTCAATGCTGCCGCGCTGGCTGCCAGTCAGGCGCGCCAGTTCTCCAGCGTGCGGTGTCAGCAAAACTGGCGTGGAAAAACGGAACTGCTCCCAATCGACTGCTTCGTCCAGCAAATGGGGTTCGCCACGCGGATGAACCGCGCACATGGCGGTGGCATCGAGCAGGATCGGCATCGCGCTGAAGCGCGCCAGCAGGTGATGCACCAGTTCCACGCAACTGGCCTCATCCTGCATGCCCGGGCCGACTAGCAAGGCATCGGCCTTGCCAGCCAGTTCCGCAAGGCGGCGACCACTATCGGACTGGAAACCGTGGGCAGGAGTTTCTCCAAGGCTGATTACGCGCGCCTCGGGAATGGCCGCACCGACTTGCGGCGCGATGCTGGCGGCGGTGGCGATGGTCAGCTTGCCGGCGCCGGCACGCAAGGCGGCTTCGCCGGCCAGGATGGCAGCGCCGGGCATTTCCGCCGAGCCGGCCACCACGAGCACGTGGCCGCGTGCTTCCTTGTCGCCGTCGAAGCCGGGTTGCGGCAAGGGCCAGTCGCGCAGCAGGGCAGGACTGAGTTCGATCGGTGCGGCGTGGCTCATGGTTTGGGTGCGGCCGGGATGTCCGGCTTGTCGGTGATGGGCGTGCCGCTTTCTTTCAGCGGTGCGACGAAGTTTTCCAGTTCCAGCACCAGCTTGCCGCGCTTGCCCGCCTCGGGATCGAACTGGTAGGAGGTAACGCCGCAATTCGGTACATCGGCCGCACGGTCGATGGCCAGGATGGTTTCCTCATCCAGCCGCTCGACCAGGTAGCGGAAGCAATTCACGATGACCTGGTGGCCGATGATCAGCACGCGCTCGCGGCGGTATTCGCGGGTGATGGTGTCAAGCACGCTGCGCAGGCGCAGGATCACATCGCACCAGCTCTCGCCGCCCGGTGGGCGGAAATAGAACTTGCCGACGTGCTTGCGCTGCGCCGCCAGGTCCGGGTATTTATCGGCGATGCCCAAGGCGGTCAGCCGGTCGGTGATGCCGAATTCCTTTTCGCGCAGGCGCTCATCGGAGACAACGGCCAGCATGTCTTCAGGGCCGAGGCATTGCAGCACCGCCTGTGCGGTGGAACGCGCACGCAGGTAAGGGGAGTACAGCACGACATTAGGCTGCTGCCCGGGCGGCAGCGCGGCGAACCATTGCGCCAAGGCGTCGGCCTGACGCATGCCCAGTTCGGAAAGGGGAACATCGACATCGCGCTCGGCAATATCGATCAGCAACTCATTGGCAGCCGTGGCAGCATCGCGCGCCACGTTGCCGGCACTCTGGCCATGCCGCACGAGCCAGATCTGTTGCGGCCATTTTTGCTCCATCGCATACCTTTCGGTGGATAGCCAAAAGCTTATGGTAAGCGAAGCGATGACAGGGCGGCACACAATCCCCGCCAGCAAGATTTACGGCCGAGCCCGTGTCACCCCGTGGGGTCTGACCCCACGGGGTGACACGGGCTCGGCTGGTGCGGGCGGCTATACGCATACGGCGGCGTCCACGCCACATTGTTGTTGATGGTGCAGCCACCCAGCAGCGTTCCGTTCAGCGGCGAACCGGTGGCACTGTTTAAGCTGCCCGTTTTCGGTCGGCGGCAGGTTGTCGGTCATCGCCTTGTTCGCATAAGGCACGCCTTCGGTCATGTCGACGGTGCCAGTCACCTTGATTTTTTTGGATTGGTGCCACCGTTATTGATCGCGTTGACCAGTTGGGTGCGGTTGGCGATATATTTCTCCTTGGAGGTAAGGGGGCTGTGCTAGTTGCGTCGTGTGCGGCGGCGGCTCGCTGCCAGCGCGGCAAAGCCGCCCAGCATCAGCGGTGCGCTGCATCGCCTCAATCTCGAATCTCAACCAGCGTTTCCTTCCCATTCTCGATCGCAAGAAAAATGTCAGAGTACGGACTGATTTCGGGGAAAGTCGCGCCAGGATCGCACAGAATTTTTCCGCCAACCTCTTTCGCCAGGAAACGGGCGAACTCTACATCCGTTCTCCACCAATCGCATCCGCACAGGTAGTAGCTTGTGGAGTCCCCGTAACTCGGTTGGACAGTCAACACGTATTCCCCCGCCTTGTAGAAGCGCATGTCTTCAATACTGTCGACAGCGGTAAAGGCCCCAACAACAGATTCTATTGCGGCGATAACCGTGTCCCGTGTAGGGCCCCAAACATAAACTTCCAGATCATTCATTTTTTGGGGTAATCGTAGCGCAATGCCTCACGTGCTCTGAATGCGGCCTCGGAGTCGGGAAGTTGGGCCATCTCATCAAGAATCTGCCTTTCGATCTCGGATGTTCCTTCTCCCAGGATATAAGCCAAATGCTCCTGCCTCATTTCGGGCCACGATCGCCATTGCGCAAGAATCTGAGGGAGCAAGACCTGACTATCGACATCAAGAATGGAGCGAGCTTCGCTGCACGCGACGTCATACCAGTAATCCGCGTCAGGGAGATCAAGATGTTGTATCAGTTTATTTAGCATATCCATTTCCGTGCCCATGTCACTAGACGCCAGTCCCACCAAAAGTACCAGAAGTCGAACCGAGCAGACTCGCCCCCAGCTTGCTGACCTAGCCAACTCCTTGCTCTACGATGTCGTGGCAATAGGCGTTCTGCTCACGAGCCAGCGCCAAAGCATCTGCTTTCTCCTTCGGCGGCGCCAGAAGCGGATAGGGAGATGCTTCAACCCAATGATCGCGGGTTTCGCCCGGTCTGCGCCGAAGGCTTCGGCCGCAGGCCTCTTGCCGCCTGAACGACAGAAATCGCAGCAACCGCGAAGTTTTTCGCCCCCAGGATCGTATAGACCCAAGCCTTTTGCCAACGATGCTGTACTACGAATACATGCAGGTGCCAGTTAGGCCGTTTACGAATCGAGGTGCCACTGTGAATGAGCATGAAGGCCTGCGGATCACCGACGGCCTCCGTCGCCAGCCGTTCTGCTTGCAATAGAAAGAAGGACATGAGTTCAGCCGAAGAAACAGCCGGCCCTTCGCCGCTCGCTTCGTGGCACAGGACGTAACAGTGACGCAGCCAAGGCAAGCTGTATCTGACCAGCAAACAAGAGCGTTCTGCATACCCGGGAGGAAGCAGGACCTGTCGGTCAAGCATCAAATGTCGCATGGCGCCCCCTGTATAAGGCAGAAGTCTTCTTCCACGTCCCTGCTGATAAGGACTTTAGCCAGAATGTTTGGCGGTTCTCCCGGATCGACTCCAATTCCAATGGTCACTTCATAGTGGAATTCATTGTCCGGGGCAAAACCCGCAATCTTCTCCCAGTTCTGGGATGGGAAATTTCCCGCGACAAACAGGCTGGAGCCAGCGGCGTCCCGCATTTCAGTAAACCGCTCGGGAGAAAGCGCATTCTCGGCCTGCTCGTAAACATGTTGTTCCGCAAGCCGCGTGACAGCCTGAATTCCGCGTCGCTTGGATCGATCTCGCATGATGCCGTGCATATCCGCTTAACGTTAATTTAATATTGTAACCCGCTGCTCAGGTTCGATCGCTTCTAACAGTCCAGCCGTAGAACTGGTTGAACGCGCTTGTCGAGGTGGTGGAGTAGCCAATCGCTGTGCGCCTCGAGCGTTGCAAGTGGAATGTCGTCGCCAAGCCAAAGCGATCGCGTTCCGGCTCCTTTTTCGCGCGTGACGATATCGAAGTGTCCGGATGTGGCATACGTCGTCATCAATGTTGGAACTACTTCAACGATCGATTCGAAGGGAATCCGCCTGGTCGCAGGCGGCAGCAAGCATCGCTTCTCGACATATTCGAAGTAATTGGTCCCAGCGTCGAACGTGAAGGCAACGACGTTGCTTTTGGTCGCAAGCAGCAGGATCAGTAGGCCAGCCAGTATGCTTGGCCCCATCAGGGGAATCCACAAGACAGGATTAGAGAGGATCGTTGAGGGAACGGGGTTCAATCCCTTTGCAAATGCGGTGAGGCCCGCTATGCCTAAGCCCAGGAAATATACAGGCGCGACAAGCGCCAGGGTGAGAAGCGCGGCGGCAGCGGCGACGAAGAGCACATTCGCTGCATTGGAAGCATCGGGAACATTCTTCCGCCAAATACAAGCAGTTGCGGTCAACGTACCGTGCCATTGTCCGGTGGCGGAAACCTCATTGTTGTCCCTTGGCGGTCTCGGGGATACTCGTTTCATTACTGGGATCACTCAAAGAACTACTGGTGCATTCGGCGCGACGTGATCATGAGTTGTCAGGTGGCAGAGTGTAACGCTTGGAAGTCCATGGATTGCTTGGCGCGTGTACAACCATCACCGCCTCTTGCTGTGAAGCGAAAAGAATGCCGGGATCAATTTCCCAGCCTAGTGCGGCGCAATAGCTCCTAAGCATGTCGGGTGTGAAGCGATCTCTTATGCGGCGCCTCTCATACGCACTGGAGTCTTCGAAATGCATTGGCTCACCTTGCTGATAGAATTCCCATCTTGAGTCGTCGCGGAGTGTTCGAATAAGACGACGCAATGTACCGTTCTCGTGGAGTACAAGCTCACAAACCGGCCACTCGTCTGATGAGGACGAGACGCGGATATCTATAACGCGGCGCGCGAACCTGACTGCCAAGTTGTATGCGATGGAGCAGTTTGCGACAATCGCTGTGCAGTCCGGGTGGCTTGATGGTGCCCAGAAGTAGCCACAAGGCAGCATCGATGCATCGGGCCGTGATGCCGGCGGGTAGAAAGGAAGGCACTCAACAGTGGAGGGACGCAGCCATCGCTGGGCGTCTGAAACCGCCACGTTCAATGGTGCATTCACAAGGGAGATGATGATTTCTCTGTCAGGAAACGACATATTAGGATAAACCTCGTCGGCGCGAGTTTGCGTGGACTATCGTGATTTTTGTCAGCAGCTCAGTTAGTTTAATTTTTTATTATTTCGCCTGCTTGTTTCTGTACGGCTTCCATTCGATCGCGTTTCCTTCAAGAGAGACTGTGTCATTGTTGATCGAAAGCGCGCTCAAAGACTGAATAAAAAATTCGAACTCGTCGCGCGATACATTATCTTTGGATGCAGCTACCAGGTAGCCGACAAATTCGGACTGCAAGTAGAACAGTACGTATCGGCAGAACAAGGATCCATGCTCATTGAGCATCTCTGCAAGGCGCGGATAACGCGCGTCGTGCAGTTCGGCGTCCAGACCTTCGAGATTCTCCCCGCCATCCAATTCAGGGTCCTGCTCGCGTTCGATTACGTCATCCCAGTAGCTGCCAAAAGCATGGATAACCTCAGCGAACGGCGCGACGATACGGTACGGAACAAGCGTATATCCGGTTATTCGCCAACCCGTCCAATGAGTGAATACCCGGTCAATTGGAACGGGACTTCCGTTCACCTCACATGCAATCATCTTGTAGTCCAACTTTTAGATCAGCAACAGGGCGGGCTGCATATGTACCAAGCCGGCGATCACTCTGATGCATTTGGAAGTTCAAAGTCAACGAGGCCGAGATCTGCAAGGGAGACGCCAAATTGGTCCGCTTTCTTCTTCAGTAAGCGGAATACCAAACTATACGCGTGCCGCCTCGATTCGGCCTCGATGGGGTTCAGCCTCTCCCACGCGCGAAGGTTCTCGCGGACCTCTTTCTTGAGCTCGCGAACGAACTCGAGCAAGCATTGTTCGTGGGTCGATATGCGGCGTCTGGTCATCCTGGACTTGGACTCTCGATTTCGTCTGTTGTCATGTCAAAGGGGCGCCGCAAGTAGAGGTTCATAAAGTCTCTCGTATAACGTGGAGTTGAGAATTGCTTGAGGTGCCTCCTCAGCAAGGGGGGAGGCCTGCCAGCAGAGCTTTGCAAGCACGCGAAGTATTTGCACTTGCTTTTCTGGCTTCTGCGAATCGAACCATGAGCAGCAGTCAGCTTTTGATACTTGGTCTTGGGTAATTCGGTTGATTTGGAGTTCAAAGGGCAGTAAGCATCGGTGCTCTCACGTTTCTGGTTCAGGGTCTGTCGCCAGTCCGCCGGGGTGCATTGTTGGGTCCTTACAAGATGGAGTATTCAAAGCATCGCCTAATAGATTCTTCTCCGATGGATCGTCAGGTGCAAAGCCTGCGAACTTGTTGGACTCCGAGGTCTCGATAAGCAAGCGGCCGCAATTCGTGCATTGAAATAAGTCGCGACTGTACTCAATGTATTGCGAATGAATGTGGTCGTGCAGAATATGGCCGTAGGGTAGGTTCAAGGAGACGTAGTCAGGCCCATATCCTCTTTCCAAGAGCCAGGCGTCGATAGCCCCGCGCTGCACCGCTTCGACGAAACTCTGAGTCTCATCACTCAACCAATCGAAAAACGGATTATAGTCGACGTCCCGCAGGAGCGATGCTTTGTAAGGAATCGAATCTGTCTGGTCGCGGATTACATGTCCGCAAGTGCATCCCAGTTTGGCCATGGTATTTCGGTGTGCAGGTTTGGATTTGTCATAGACGGATTCTTCCGTACATGTCATGTCCAGTCAATGCATTTACCGTCGAGAAGGACTTAAATCCCAGAACTGCGCGATCAATGCATTCCGGCCAAAGTCGGGATGGCTGCTATCGCAGCGCAGCGATCAGCCGTTCCCAATTGAAATTGCACGAATAATTCCTGATGCTCCGGCGCCAGGCCCAGGGACGCGGGTTAATGTCGGAAGTTGGCTGCGCTGTACTGCTGAAGCGCCGCGATTCGCTTCCGCGTCTCTCGCTTGAAAAAGAACACTACCACTGGAGTTAGCAGCCACGATAGCCAGCGCGGCTTGGTCGTGATGTTGTATGAGAAAAGGACGCGAGTTCTGTCGCAGCCGAGTTCCTTGAAATTCCAGCCTCCGGCAAACTTGTCGAAGATGTAGGGGCCCTTGACCAGTTTCACCGCTGCGACCTTGTTGGGCTGATAGGACACATACACCGTATCCATGCTAAGGCCATTGGCCGCCGTGCAGCGAACCAGTTCGCCTGGAGCAGCGTCGGTGGCGTTGACCAGGAAGGCCTCGGTTGTCAGCGGGTCCCACTTCGCGCGCAGCTTATAGTCCTGGGTGAGATTGAACAGGTATTCAGCGCTTGCACTGACTTCGAATTCGTAGCGTATCAGCATAGAACCTTTATTTGAGCGATGAGGTACTCTGGAATACTAGCGGAGTGAGCGCACATAGAATTTAGTATCCACGGCCATTACCGGGAAGGCAGGAGGCAATTCGTCCCGGACTATTTCCATGAAGCCGTTTTTCTCGTAGAAGCGATGGGCTGCGAGGAATGCCTCAGTCGTGCCAAGGTAGATGTCGTCGATCCCTTGGTGGCGGGACCATTCAAGCAGGGTTGCGAGAAGGTCCCTGGCGACGCCATGCTCAGCGCCTCGATGGGAGTGCGAGACGAACATTTTGCGCAAGGCGGCCTGGCGGTTACCGATATCCAACAGGGCAATGGTGCCTACGACGGATCCTCCCTTTTCAGCTACCCAGAAGCCACCGGTACCGTGCTGGTAGAACGCCGGAATGTTCTGCAAGTCGGGTTGAGCTTCCAGCGTGATCGGAATGCCGAACTCGGATTGCTGGATCGGGAGGATCACATCGACGACGGCCTGAGCGTCAGCGGCTGTGTATTGGCGAATCAGCGTCATGATAATTACCTCAAGTTTCAACTTCCGCTATCTGTATGGTTGACCACTCAATGGCCAAGAGCTGAAGGGCCTGGAGCGCCACAAGTCACGATGTTTTATGCGGCGGACTGAGAATCAACCTGCAACTCCTGGTCGCTGGCGAAGGCCGCCATATTGGTCTCGCCCATCACGCGGCTGGTGACGGTGCCGGCGGCAATTGAACCGCTCACGTTCAGTGCGGTACGGCCCATGTCGATCAGCGGTTCGATCGAAATCAGCAGGCCGGCCAATGCCACCGGCAGGTTCATGGAAGACAACACGATCAGGGCGGCAAAGGTCGCACCGCCGCCCACGCCGGCCACGCCGACGGAGCCGATGGTGATAATCGCCAGCAGCGGCACCAGGAATGATGCGGTGAACGGATCGATGCCGACCGTCGGCGCAATCATTACCGCCAGCATGGCGGGATAAATGCCGGCGCAGCCGTTCTGGCCAATGGTGGCGCCGAACGAGGCGGCAAAGTTCGCGATTCCTTCCGGCGTGCCCAGGCGCTGGGTCTGGGTTTGCACGCTCATTGGAATGGAGCCTGCGCTGGTACGGGACGTGAATGCGAAGGTCAGCACGGGCAGGATCTTCTTCGTATAGCGCAGCGGATTGAGGCCGCTGGCGCTGACCATCGCCAGGTGCACGCAAAACATCAGCAGCAGGGCGCAGTAGGATGCCACCACAAAGCCGATCAGGTTCAGGATGTCGGCATAACTGGAGCTTGACACCACCTGCGCCATCAGCGCGAACACGCCGTAAGGCGTCAGCCGCAGAACCAGCGTTACCATGCGCATCACGATGGTGTGCGCCACATGCACAGCGTAGTCGAAGGACGTGAAGTGCTCAGGTTTCTTTTCCGCGATGCCGATGGCGGCTATGCCGACAAACACCGCGAACACCACCACCGCAATGGTGGAAGTCTTGCGTGCGCCCGTCATGTCGAGGAAGGGATTGCTCGGGATGAAGGACAGCAGCATGTTCGGCAGCGAAATCGACTGCGCGTCGGCCAGCTTGCCTTCCAGGTAGGCGCCGCGCGCCACTTCCGCCGCATTGGAAGCCAAGCCTGCTGCGCTCAGTCCAAACAGCTTGGCCATCAGGATGCCGATCGCCGCCGCCACGGTGGTGGTCAGCATCAGGGTGCCGATGGTGAGCGCGCTGATCTTGCCCAGCGAGCTGGCATTGCGCAGCTTGAGAATGGCGGAAACGATGGACACCATAATCAGCGGCATCACAATCATCTGCAGCAGTTTGACGTAGCCGCTGCCGACAATATCAAGGTACTGCCCGGTCACTTTGGTCACCTCGCTGCCGGCACCGTACAGGGCTTGCAGTCCGGCGCCGAGCGCCACGCCCAGGCCCAGTGCGCTGAACACGCGCACGGTGAAGCTGGCATGGCGTTTTTGCTGCACGACGAGGAAGGCCAGCACGATGGCGGCGACGGCCAGGTTGAGGATCACTTGCAGGTTCATGTGGGGGGCGGCTGCTGATATTTTGGAATCGACAGATTCTAATTGAATTGGTGTAGTCTTGCCTATTTGCAGTACCGAGGTTGCAGAGTCGATACGAAAGGAGGAGCTATGTCGAAGCAATCGATGAAGGTAGGCACCCGGCTGGCGCTGGGTTTTGGCCTGGTACTGGCGCTGATGGCTGGCGTTTCAGGCCTCGGCATCTATAACATGCACCGTATCCATGCCCAGCTTGAAAAGGTGGTGCAGCTTAACGTCGTGAAGCTGGCATATGTGCAGGATATGTCGGAGGCGGTACACATCGTCGCGCGCGTCACGCGCACCGTGGTGCTGCTGTCTGATGAAGCTGCCATGCAGCGCGAACTGACCAAGATCCAGGCAGCGAGGGCCCAGTACGACAAGGCGCAGGCGGCGCTGGAGGCCATGCCTGCCACGGAGGAGGGCAAGGCGATTCGCGCGCGCATCCGCGCATTGCAGCAGGAGGCCCGTCCGCTGACCGACCGGTTGCTGCAACTGTCCCTGCAGCATAAGGATGAAGAAGCGATGGCCCTGCTGATGCAGAAGGCCGGCCCGGCCACCCAGCGCTGGCAGGATGTGATGGATGAAGACGTCCAGCTTCAGCGCCAGCATAACGCCAAGGATGCCGCTGCGGCGGCCGAAGCCTATGCCTCGGCCCGCGGCATGATGCTGGCAATGAGCAGCCTGGCGCTGGTGGCAGGTGTGGTCGCTTCCATCCTGATCGCGCGCCGCCTGCTTGGCCAATTGGGCGGAGAGCCGGACGTGGCGGCCGAAATTGCCGGCCGTATCGCTGCCGGCGACCTGACCGTGCAGGTGGAAACCCGCCACGACGATGAGGCAAGCATGATGAAGGCCATGAGCGTGATGCGCGAGAGCCTGTTGCGCATCGTGTCCGAGGTAAGGCAGGGGACGGAGACCATCAACACCGCCGCTACCCAGATTGCCGCAGGTAACCTGGACCTGTCCTCGCGCACCGAGCAACAGGCCAGTGCGCTGGAGGAGACCGCATCGTCGATGGAGGAGCTCACCAGCGCCGTGCGCGAGAACGGTAATAATGCGCGCCAGGCCAATGAACTTGCCGCCGCGGCTACCGTGGTGGCGCAGCAGGGCGGCGCCGTGGTGGGACAGGTGGTGCAGACCATGGGTTCGATCAGCAATTCATCGCGCAAGATTTCGGACATTATCGGCGTGATTGACGGTATCGCATTCCAGACCAATATTCTCGCCCTGAATGCGGCGGTGGAGGCGGCGCGCGCTGGGGAACAGGGGCGCGGCTTTGCCGTGGTCGCCACCGAAGTGCGCCAGCTTGCGCAGCGTTCCGCGGCGGCCGCCAAGGAAATCAAGGATCTGATTGTCAACTCGGTCGAGCAGGTGGACCAGGGCAGCGCCCTGGTGGCCCGCGCCGGCAGCACCATGGACGAAGTGGTGGCCTCGGTGCAGCGCGTGTCGCAGATCATGCGGCAGATCACGGCCGCCGGCGATGAGCAAAGCGCCGGCATCGAGCAGATCAACCGGGCGGTGACGGAGATGGATGCGGTGACGCAGCAGAATGCCGCATTGGTGGAGGAAGCGGCATCAGCGGCGGATGCGCTCAAGCAGCAGGCTGCCCACCTCGATACCCTGGTGGGCGTGTTCAAGCTGCATCACGATGTGGCCATGCTCACCGCGAACAGAAGGATTCCGGCCAAACAGCTCGCCGCAATCAGTCCGCCAGCAATCACATAGCCGGGGCGCAGGGCGCCGACGTCGCGTTCAAAGTCGCTGCGCCGGCGCAGTCCGATGAAGGACCAGGCGATGGCCAGCATGGTTTCGCCGAAGCTGCGGGGTTTGGTGTCGTCCATGTCGTTTCCTTTCGAGGCTGGGCCTATTGTGCGCCGGTCCGGCCTCGAAAAACAGGCGCAGAAGCGCCTGGAAACGACCGTATCAGCTGGCCATCGGTGGCTGGGCGCGCAGCCGCGCCAACGCCTTCTGTAGCCGGGTGCGCTGGCCTCCGGCCCAGTCGAGACGCGGAAGGTCGGCGTCGCCCAGCGATTCCAGGCTGGCGGCCGCCTCATCGCTGCCGCCGCCGGCTGCTTCCAGCATTTCCTCGTAGAGCTCCGGGTAGGCCTGGATGCGCAGCATCACTTCGTCGGCCACTTCATCTTCCACCAGGGTGTCGCCCCAGGCGATCAGGCGTTCGGCCAGCTCGTATAGCGCGGCACGGCGTTGCGGCGAATTTGCTTGCTGCAGCAGTGCCTCGAATCCGGCCACCGCCTGCTGCAGCTGGCGGGTGCAGGCCGAGACGTGGCAGGCATAGGTGGCGAATTCGCGAGCCAGCGGGCCGCCATCGGCCATCTTGTGCCAGCTTGCCAGCATGGCGTCACCGCCCAGCACCGGCCCTGCGCCGGGCACTTGCCAGGCCTGGGGCGCAGCCAGTTGGCGCAGCTGTACTTCGGCGCGTGCCACACAAACTTGCAGGTCTTCCAGCCGGCGCGCATAAGCGCTGTTGGCGCGCGACTCGCGCAGCTTGTCCAGCAGGTGGATGGGAAGGGACTCGCGGCTGCGCCATCGGCCAATGACCGGCAAGGGGGCGGCACGCGGCGCGGAGGCCGGTGCCAGCAGGTGGTTCATGGCGCGCGCACCGCGGCTGCGCAGCAGCCAGGCATCGCCAGGTTTGAACTGTAGTAAAGAGTCCATCGCTACCTCCCTCGGGCTTTGAGGGAATTCTGAACCTTTTATCAAGCCCTAGCAAGCCTCAGTCGGCACCGACAATACGGTTGCGGCCGGCCCGCTTGGCCTGGTACAGGGCATCGTCGCCGCGTTTCAGCACGTCTTCGCAGGAGCCGTCTCCGGCGCGGAAACAGGCCAAGCCGCCGCTGATGGTGACAGCGTCGCCGATGCTGCCCAGCGCTTGCAGGGTTTCCGCGATGCGCAGGCGCAGGCGTTCGGCAATCGGCGCCGCTTGCTCGCAGCTAGTGTGTGGCATCAGGACCACGAATTCGTCGCCTCCCAGGCGGGCCGGCGCATCGGTGGCACGCAGTTCGCGCTGGCACACGTCGGCGGTGGTCTTGATCACCACGTCGCCAGCCAGGTGGCCATGTTCGTCGTTGACCCGCTTGAAGTGGTCGATGTCGAAGATCAGCATGGCCATCGGCGTGCCGTAGCGCTCGAACGTATCGAAATGCTCGGCCAGTACGCTCATCAGTTTGCGGCGGTTTAGCAGGCCGGACAGGGAGTCCACCTCGCTCAGCATGCGCAACTGGTCCTCCATCTCCTTGCGCGCCGTGATGTTGCTGGCCACCCACAGCGCCGCATCTTCACCGTCGACCTGGAAGTCCAGTGCCTGGATGCGGCCTTCGAACCAGAGACGGTAGCTGGGACCGCTGCTTGGCAAGTCTTTGATGTCGCCGCGGACCAGGCTGTACTCGACGATGTGCAGGGCGCGCCAGGCCAGGGCGGTTTCGATTTCCTTGAGGAACCAGCTTGCCTTGTCCGGCGTCAGCACGTCATGCACTGTTTTGCCGATCAGGTGCGAGCCGTCGTGGTAATAGCGCACGTCGATGCCGCCAAAAATGGCAATGTAGCGGCCGCTGCGCGTCAGGATGAACGCAGGGTCGGGCAGGGCATTCAACAGCGCTGATAGTTGATTGCCAGAAAATAGTGTTTCATCGCGCATGATCACGACAGTAGCCAGACCGGAACAATAACGCAAAAATTGTTAATAGAGAATTATTTATTTGTAACTATTTGAATTATGCAGGGAACTGCGGCGGCCATTCGAGCTGGCCGCTGGCCGCCTCGTTCAGCTCGGCCACCAGGGCCGGCGCGGCGCTCTCTGCGATACGGAAAGCCAGCGTGACGCGCTGCTCGTGGCTGACCTCCAGCAGGGGGGCACCGGCAGCCGCCAGTGCGCGGCGCAACGTGCCTTCCAAGGCGTAGGGCAGGGTGCACCGCAGTTCGGTATAGCGCACGATGGCGACTTTTTCCACCTTGAGCAGGGCCTGGGCAACGGCATCGGTGTAGGCCCGCACCAGGCCGCCGGCACCCAGTTTGATGCCGCCGTAATAGCGCACCACGGCGGCCAGCACGCCTTCCAGGTCCTGGTGGCGCAGCACGTCCAGCATGGGGCGGCCTGCGGTGCCGCCCGGCTCGCCATCGTCCACTGCGGCCGACTGGCCGCCGGCCAGCAGCGCCCAGCACACATGGGCCGCGTCGGGATGCGCGGCGCGCAGTCTGGCCACGATGGCTTGGGCTTCGGCGCGATCTGCCACCGGGTGGACAAAACCGAGAAATCGGCTTTTCTTTACAATTAAATCGCTAGTCGCGAGAGATATAATGGTTTGTGGCATGGGGCCAACATGATACAGGTTTGCTTGCCTGTTAACGTCCGGCTTCCCTTACAATGCTGTTGCAATTTGTTCAACTTGGTCTTCGTGGCGGACTGCGTGGCGACTTATCGGATCAAAACCCTTGGTGTGCAAGCCGGCTTCCAGCGGGAGCGGGTCGAGGCACGCCTGATGCTTTTGTTCCGCCGCCCGCTGGAAGCGGTGCGCCCGATCACGGCCGGCAATGGGGCGATCGTGAAAAAAGGCGTGGACTGGGCCATGGCCGAGCGCTTTCGCGACGCCTTGGTGACCTGCGGTATCCGCTGCGAAGTCGAAGAGGAAAAGGCGCCCGCTGCCCGTGCCAGCCTGGCCGAATATGCGGCGCAGTTGCAGGGGCACCTGGAGTTGCTGGACCCTGGCCGGCGCTGGACTTTCCTGGCCGATGAAGGTGAGCTGTTTGGCGTGCCTGGCCCCGAGTCGCCATATCCGCTGGAGCTGCTGGTGCCGCTGGAGAGCATGTACCAGGAATGGCTTGCCGTTTCGCTGGCTGCCAGCGAAGACCTGCTGCGCCACACTGCCGGCATGGTCCTGATGGGCAATACGCCGGGCATGGTGGAAGAGGCCAAGCGCCACCTGCTGCCGATCGTGCGCAACAGCGCCGAACGCGGGCAAGCCATGCTGGCTGCCGCCCGCGGCTATTCGCCGCTGCTGTTCCGGCCTATCTGCGAAGGGCTGGAAATGGGGTTGGCCTTCCACCGGGGCACCGTAGTGCACCGCGTGGCGCGCGCCCATCTCGAAGCCTGGGACATGACTGAAGACGAGGCTTTCGAAGCGGCCTTCGCCAACCTGCGCGCGCGTTCCACCGCGCCGCTGCTGCCTTCGCCCCAGGGCGTCTTCGGCGGCGGCTGGGACGATGGCTACGATTCCTCGCGCATGCTGCTGCCCGAACTGATCGAAGCCGCCGTCCCCGAAGGCCGGCCGGTGGTGATGGTGCCAACGCGCGGCATGCTGATGGTATGCAGCGAGAAGAACGAAGCGGCGATGGACGCGATGCTGAAAATGGCCATTTCAGCCATGCGCGAGGAAAAGATGGTTATGCCACGCCTGCTGCGCCTGGTGGACGGACGCTGGCAGCTCTTCGTGCCGCCAAGCCTGACGCGGCGCCTTAACAGCCTGGCCAAATACGTTGAAGGCAATGATTACCGCCTGCAGAAAGAGCTTTTGAAAGCGCACGAATGGGCCAGCGGGCGCAATCGCTGCGTGGTCACCTACCTGGTGGGCAAGCTCGGTCCGGACCAGGTCCGCACCAGCGCCTGCACCTGGACGCGCGATATGCCAAGCCTGCTGCCGAAGACCGATTTGCTGTACTTCGCCGATCCCTCCAGCCTCGACCCGCCGATCACCGTGACCTGGGAAGCCGCCATGCCGGTCGTGGGCGCGCTGATGCAGCGCACAGACGACTACCCGCCGCGCTATTTTGTCGAGGGCTTCCCGAATGAGGTGCAGCTGGCGCAACTGGCCGATATCGCGGCTGCGGCACGCCGCGAGGCGAAAGCGAAAGCTTTGGCGGCGGCCCAGGCAGCGCAGGCTGCCATGGCGGCACAGAATTCCCGTCCGATGCTGGACTCCCGGCGCATGCAGACTGTTGCTGCGGTGCTGAATCGCCCCGTCGGCGAAGTGCTGCGCAGTGCCCTGGGCCGCAAGGCCGGAGCCAAGCCGGCGCATGCTCGATAACAACGCCCTGGTGGCCGCGGCCACTCCTGCCTTCCTCGCCATGATTGCGGCCGAAGCCTGGCTGGCCCATCGCCGCCGGATCTGGGCCTACTCGTTGGCCGACAGCCTGACCAGCATGGCTTGCGGCATATGGACCGTGACGCTGGAAGTGTTCACCAAGTCCGCCATGCTGCTGGCCTATGCCTGGGTGTTCAGCCATTGGTCGCTGTGGCAGTCGGCGCCCGGTTCGCTGTGGACCTGGATTTGGTCGTTTGTGGCATTTGACTTCGTCTATTACTGGGCGCACCGCTGGTCGCACGAGATCAACTTGCTGTGGGCGGTGCATTCGCCGCATCACCAGAGCGAAGAATTCAACCTGACCACCGCACTGCGCCAGGGCGCCTTCCAGGACCTGTTCCACGCGCCGCTTTTCATGGTACTGGCGTTGCTTGGCTGCCCGCCCGGCGTGTTCATCATCCAGCTTACGTTGAGCAAGTTCTACCAGTTCTGGATTCATACCCGGCTGGTTGGCCGCGTGCCGCTGATCGAAGGTATCCTCAACACGCCCAGCGCTCACCGCGTGCACCATGCCGTCAATGAAGTCTACCTCGACCGCAACTACGCAGCCACGCTGATGATCTGGGACCGCCTGTTCGGCACCTATATCGAGGAAGGCGAGCAATGCGTGTACGGCGTGCGCAAGGGGGCGCCCGGCTGGAATGCGGTGTGGGCGCAATTCGCCTGGCCAGCCGTGATGTGGCACGACGCCGTGCGCACCTCGCGCTGGCGCGACAAGCTCTCGCTGTGGTTCCGCCGCACCGGCTGGCGTCCCGCCGATGTCGCTGCCGCCGATCCGTGGCCGGCCTTCACGCTGCCGGCGGGCCGGCTGTACATCGCCACCCGTGCGACGGCCGGCGGTGCGCGCTGGACCTTCGCCGCATTACTGATGTTTGTCGTCGCCGTCGTAATGCAGAACCAGCTGATTACGCATGCCGTAGTGCTGTCGCTGTCTGCCAGGCTGGCCCTGGTCGGCGCCGTTACTGCGGCGCTGCTGCTGGTGGCGTACTGCCTTCAGCCCCCTGTGTCTTCTGCCGCCAGCGCACCAGCCAGAACACCGGCAGGCTGACCGCGCCCAGCGCGATGCCCCACCAGAAGGCCTCCTTGCCCATGCCGTAAAAGGCCCAGAGTGAAAAGGCGCAGGTCATCACCGCGCTGAATGCCAGCATGGCGCCTGGCTGGCGCAGCTTGAACACGGCGGCGCCGCCGACCAGGTAAAGCGGCATGCTGGCAGCCGTCACCACAAGCGTCAGGAAAGTGAAGGCCTCGGCCATCGAGCGGCTGTAGTTCATCGCGATCATCACGCTGGCCAGGACGCCAACCAGCAGGAGTGACCAGGCTGGCGCACCGTGCCGGTTGGGCGCCTTCAGCACGGCGGGAAAGATGCCGTGGCGGGCCATAGACGCCGTTACTTCGCCTGCGAGCATGGTCCAGCCATTCAGCGCCCCGAGGCCGCTGAAGATGACGGCCACCGCCAGCCATCGGCCGCTTCCGGCGTCCCAGTAGCGGCGGAACAGGTCGACAAAGGGCGCGCTGGACGCCGCCAGTTCCGCCTGCGGCAGCAGTAGCATCGGGATGGTGCAGACCAGGATGTACACTACCGCCGCTACCAGCGTGCCGGCAATGGTGGCGCGCGGGATGGTGCGCTGCGGTTCGTGCACCTTGGTCGCCGGCAGCGATGCGCATTCCACGCCCAGCATCGCGAACAGGGCGATGGTTCCGGCGGCAGCGGTGCCGTCCAGCGTGAACGGTGTGGGCGGAAGGTGCGCCGTGTAAGCAGCGCTCCTGCTGGTGAGGATCCACGCTCCAAGCAGCACGATGGCGCCCATCGGCAGCAGCTTGAGTGAGGCCGACACCAGTTGCACCCGCCCCGAAGTGAGCGCGCCGCGCAGGCTGACCAGCACGAATAACCAGATAATGCCCATGGCCGCCAGCGGCGGCAGCGCAGGATGGGCGGACAGCGGTACCAGCGTTGCCAGGTAACCCACGATGCCGATCGCCAGCGCCGCATTGGTGACCCAGATCGACACCCAGTAGCACCACATGGTGAAGAAGGCGACGCCATTGCCGAAGGCGCGCCGGCAGTAGCCGTACGGTCCGTCCTCGGCTGGCATGGCGCGCGCCAGGCGGGCGAAGACGTGGGCGATGAACAGGCAACCGGTCACGGTAATGGCCCAACCCGCAAAGGCATTCTTGCCGAACGGCGCCAGGGCGGCGGGCAGCATGAAGATGCCCATGCCGATCATGTTCCCCACGATCAGGGAGGTGCACATCCAGAAGCCGAGCGGCTTGTCCTTATCCGTGGCGTGCATAGGCGGTGCGCAGCAGGTTCTGGAAATGCCACACGCCGCTTTCTCGCTTCGGGTTCAGGCGTCCGGCACTGTACGAGCCGGACGCCAGGCCTTGCTGGACGTGCTCGCAGATGCTGATGTCTTCTGCCTGGATCTCGTCGCTGAAGGCTTGTTCGGCCTGCACGCGCGCCTGCACATCCGGGTCGGCGGTGTAGTAATAGTCAAACTCCACGATGCATTGCCGGTGGCCGGCCGGCAGGATGCGGTTGGTCTGCAGCCGCCCCGGCGTGATGTTGAGCATGATGTTCGGGTAGATGAAGTAGTACCAGGCGTTGCCCTCGCCGTAGATGCCGTCGCTGTTGCGCAGCGGCGAGTGCTGCAGCGAATGCCACTGCGCCAGTTCCGTGTCGTATACGCGGTAATCGAGCACTTTCGACAGGCCGGGATGGACGAAGGGCAGGTGATAGCCTTCCAGGAAGTTGTCGATATATACCTTCCAGTTGCATTCGAGCCTGTAGGTATCGCGCTTGGCGAAGCGCATGTGTGACAGGTCGGTTGGCGCGATGCGCTCGGCGATGCCGGCGAACACTTGTTCGAATGGCGGCGTGGCGGCACCCAGCGCCACGAACACCAGGCCTTGCCACTCGCGCACCTGGATGCGCGGCAGCCGTATCGCCGCCTTGTCGAAGCCTGCCGCGCCCTGCATTTCGGTGGCGGCGCGCAAGGTACCATCCAGCTCGTAAGTCCAGCCATGGTACTTGCAGTGCAGCGCCCGCGCGCCCCGGCCGTTGCAGGTCGCCAGCGGACCGGCGCGGTGGCGGCAGACGTTGAAGAAAGCCTGCAGGCCTCCGCCCGGCTGGCGTATGATGATGATCGGCTTGCCGGCAATGTCGCCGACCACATGGTCGCCAGGCGCGCTAAGCTCGCCGGTGTGCGCCGCCAGTTGCCAGGACGATCCGAAGATTTCCCGCTGTTCGAACTCGAGCCATTGCTGGTCGGTGTAAAAGCTGGCATGCAGCGCGTGGGCGCACTCCAGCGGTTCGGTACGGCAATGCTCCTGCAGGGTCATTTTTTACTCCGCGGCGCGAAAGATTCACTGTCTCACAAATTGCTGCGCACTGGAAGAAAGAGGTTGCAAAAATGGAGGAGCGTGCTTTCTTTGAGGGCCTGCAAGCCCTGGCCGCATCGGCCTTCCCCAAGCATTGCGGCTATTGCGGGCGGGTGTTCGCCACGGCGCAGGAGTTCATGCGGCAGACCGAGTCGGTGCGCAAGGACATCACAGGTCTCAAGCAAAGTTTCGATGACGACAGCGTTGCGATTGTCGAGGCTTACCGCAACTGCGTGTGCGGCTCCACACTGATGGATTTCTTCAGCGACCGGCGCGACATTACCGGTGCCGGGGCGCGGCGCCGCGAGCTATTCGAGAAGCTGCTGCCGCACTTGCAGGAGAAAGGTATGACAATGGCCGCCGCGCGCGGCTATTTACTGGCGCTGATGCGCGGCGAGCGCAAGCCCCCAATTGGAACATGATGCGTTGCCATATGCCACCTGGCGTCAAGGCCGGTCAATCCGTGAAGAAAATGCCCAGGATGCCCAGCGTCCAATAGGCGGCGCCCGCAACGCACCAGGCGATATTCGCAGCCGTGAATGAAGCGTTGCTGCCGGCTGCCGGATCGCCGCAGCGTGCATTGACTTCTTCCTGAATCCTTTTCAGCAGCAGGCCGGTAGGAACCAGCAAGGCGATGGAGGCGATATCGGTCATGGGCGACCCCAACCCCTTCGACGCCATTCGTTCCAGGATGTTCCCCCCGATGACCAGCAGCACCATGAAGGTAGCATACGAGCCGGCGTTCCATTCGGCGCGTTTGTGCGTCACATCATGGCTTGCGACCTCGCGGAACAGGCTGTGTGTGAAGAAGATGGAGAAGAGTGCGCGCGGCACCGGCCACACGCCTTCACCTGTCGCCCGGTTGTGCAAGGCCCAGTTCTTATAGTTCCAGTACAAGTGGTACAGGCCGATCGTCATGAAGTACAGGACCAGCAGCTTGCGTGTCGAGACGACATAGAAGCGTGCACCGGTATCGGTTGCGGATCGCTCATCCAGGTTGGACAGCGGGGCTGCGTAGATGTTTTCGGACATTTTTTAAAACGCGGAAGACGGAGTTTCAAGCATCAAACAAGATGCCGATCGCGGCGAAGAACCAGAACACGCCGCCAACCGCGCACCAGATGATATTGGCAACGGTGAAGTTGTCGTTGCTGCTGCCGTCCGGATCGCCGCTTCGCATGTTGACTTCGGCCTGGACTTGCTTCAGCAATACACCCATTGGCGCCACCAGCAGGATCGAGATCACGTTCAGGAGCGCCGAACTCTTGCCGACCCACGACAGCGCGTATCCGGCAAACATCAGGAACACCATGCCGTTTGCATAGGTTTCGCAATCCCATGTGCGGTGCTTGCCGGTGGAGTCGTAGTCAGCGATCTCCCGGTACAGGGCACGGGTGAAGAAGATGGCAAAGAGCGCGCGCGGCAGTGGCCAGACATATTCCCCGGTGGCGCGCTGGTGCAGCTGCCAGTTCTTGAAATTCCAGTAGAGGTGGGACAGGCCAAGGGTCATGAAGAACAGGATCAGCATCTTGCGCGTGGAGACCACATAAAAGCGGTCATCCGCGTCGGAATGGAATTGCTCGTCGAGGTTGGCGTTCGGCGCGGCGTAGACGTTATCGGGCACTGGGGTTCCTGCGGTGTAAAGCTGCAGATTGTAACTATAGTTTCTGCAAGCAAACTATCAGATGATCACAATGTGTATAAATCCGACATCAAATCGCCCGGCGCGGTGCCTGACGCATACGTTTTCGGAATATCAATTCTGAAAGACGCAATACTTTGTTATTGCAAGCCCTGCGTAACATTGGCTCACCAAAACCAAAATAACGGAGACAATATGCGTAAGACTGTATTGGCGGCGCTGATCGCAGAAATGCTGCTGCCGCTGGGTGCCTGTGCTCAAACGGCCGAAGACCAGGTCGATCCTTCGGCCCGGGTGGTGGTGAGCGGCGTCCGTGCTTCCCTGGCGTCCTCACTCGCGACCAAGCGCTTGCAGGAAGGCGTAGTCGACGCGGTATCGGCCGAGGACGCCGGCAAGTTCCCGGACACGAATATCGCGGAGTCGCTGCAACGTGTCACTGGCGTGCAAATCCAGCGCAATAACGGGGAAGGGCGTTACATTTCCGTGCGCGGCCTGGGCCCGGAGTTCAATAATGTGCTGGTCAACGGCCGCACCATGACCAGCGACACCGGCGGCCGCGACTTTTCGTTCGACCTGCTGTCGTCCGACCTGATCTCGAAAGCGATTGTGTACAAGACTTCCATGCCCTTCCTGCCGGAAGGCGGCATCGGTTCGACGGTGGATATCCAGACTGCGCGTCCCTTGTCCGGCAAGACGGGCCACTCGGGCGTGGTCAATGTGTTCGACTCCTATGACTCGAACTCGAAAAAGAATACGCCCAACGTCAGCGGCATGTATTCCTTTGCCAATGAAAGCAAGACCTTTGGCGTGACCGGTTCGCTGTCCTATACCGACCGTGCGTCGAAACAGAACAAGGCAATCAACGATGCCTGGAACCTGCGCGACGTCTACATGATCGACGGCGACTTGAACTCCACGGGGCTGAGCATGGCCAATGTCACCAGCAAGAAGCTGCTGATGCCGCAAAGCTTCGGCTACCAGCAGGAAAACGAAAGCCGCAAGCGCCTGGTCAGTAATGTCACCGTGCAGTACAACCCGACGCCGGACTGGAAGCTGACTGCCGATGCGCTGTACTCGCGCCTTAACCAGCGTAACGACGTGATCGCGATCAGCGACTGGAACAACCCGGTGCAACTAGGCGTAAAGTACGATTCGAACAACCAGGTCACCAGCTTCATGCGCCCGGGCGCGAACTTCTTCGCCAATAACCCGGCCCTGGTCGGCGACGGTGCCGGCATCCTGACCGATGCCAACTCGAACGACATGATCGTCAAGGGTGGCGACCGGCTGTCGATCACCAAGGCCTTCGGCCTGAACTCGAAATGGAACGTGTCGCCGGAGTGGAAGCTGGAAGGCGATATCTCGAACTCGCGCACCACCACCAAAACCCCGGACCAGTGGATCGTGGCCGGCATGGTGCCGAAAAATGGCGACACGCTGACCTTTGGCAGCATTCCGAGCCTGTCCTTCGGTGACGGCATCACCGACCCGGGTGCGGTGCGGGCCCATGCGGTGTCCAATAAGGACGTGCGTTTTGCCGACGAACTGAGCGAGGCCCGCATGCATGCTTCGTGGGCGCATGAGGTAGGCGCCTTCAAGGGCCTCGATACCGGTGTCTCGTACTCGCAGCGCAAGGTTGGGCGCAAGCAGTGGGAGAGCGATTCCTGGAATGCCTTCAGCGGCTATCATGTGCCGCTGCCGTCGTCCCTGTTCACTGTGAAGTCGCTGGACAATGCTTTCCCTGGCGCGCCGGCCAGCTACCTCAGTTTCAATCCCTACGAGTACATGAACTACCTGAACCAGCCGTCCACGCTGGCCCTGTCGAACGATCCAGCGCTGTACCTGGACAAGACCAGGTTCCCCAACGGCCCGATGGCTATCGACTACACCAAGCCGAACTTCTGGAGCGTGCAGGAAAAGGTATCGAGCATCTTCCTGGACTCGAAGTGGGAAGGCGAACGCTGGTCGGCTAATGCAGGGGTGCGCGTGGTGCACGTGAATTCGACCTCCACCGGCATCAGCCGCGTGCTGCTGTCGGCCACCAAGAGCCCGAACGACACCACCTACATCCTGAACTACGGCCCGGCGGTCGAGACTTCCGTTTCGAACAGCTACAACAGCGTGCTCCCTTCCGGCAACCTGAAGTTCGACCTGACCGACGATATGGTGCTGCGCCTGGCGGCCTCCAGGACCGAGACCCGGCCGACGCTGAACCAGATGGGCGTGGATAACTGGTACGGCGGGCGTTTCGGCGACGTGCAGACCGGCGGCGGCAATCCTTACCTGAAGCCGATGGAGTCGAAGAACCTGGACCTGTCGTACGAGTGGTACCTGTCGAAAACCAATTTCCTGGGGGCCGCGATCTTCCAGAAAAGGGTTTCGAATTTCCTTGAGAAGCGCCTGGAAGACATGACGATCCCGCAGTATTCGGAAGTGGTGCACGACACCCGTATCCGCAACGGACAGAAGGGCAAGATCAAAGGCATCGAGCTGGCGGGCCAGTACGCGTTCGATAATGGCATCGCCTGGCTGCGCGGCTTTGGTGTCGCCGCCAACTACACCTTCGTCGACGCCAACGCCAGCCGCGACGACGCAGCCGCGCTGGATTGCGGCTATCCAGGCCTGTCAAAGCAGTCGTACAACGCTTCGCTGTTCTATGAGAACGAGACCTTCTCGGCACGCGTGAGCTACAACTGGCGCAACAGGTTCGCTGTCGACTGCGGCGGTGGCAGTACCCAGCCTCGCACCCGCGCAGCCTACGGACAGTACGACCTGAGCCTGCGCTATAACGTCACGCCGAAGATCGCGCTGTACCTGGACGGCATCAACCTGAGCAACTCGCGCATGCACGAATATGCCAACAACGAGAGCCAGTTCCTGACGCTGGAAGATGTAGGGCGCCGCGTCAACGCCGGCCTGCGCTTCGCGTTTTAAGCCAGCAAGCGGGCGATATCGTCAAGGTGGGCGGCTTCGAAAGTGGGCAGTGCTTGCGTGTCGTTGGTCAAACGGCCCGGGTTGTACCAGCAGCATTCGATGCCGAAACGGTTGGCGCCGAGGATATCGGCGTCCAGCCTGTCGCCCACGATGATGGTTTCGTTCTTGCTGAAGGCGCGCGCCATTTTTGTCGCGTACTCAAAGAAGCGGCTGTCCGGTTTGGCAAAACCGCATGCTTCGGAGGTGGCTGTGAAGGAGATGTAGTCGCCCAGGCCGGAGCTGGCAATGCGGCGCTCCTGGATATGGGCCACGCCGTTGGTGATGATGCCCACTTCGCCCGCAGCGGCAAGCGTTTCGCACAAGGACTTGGCGCCATCGACCAGCACAACGGTCGCCGACAGCGACTCGAGGTAGCGGTGGCTCGCCTGCTGCGGATCGATCTCCAGTCCGTTTTCCGCGAAGGTCTTGCGGAACCGTTCCACTTTCAGGAATTCCTTTGAGACCGCGCCCGATTCAAACGCACGCCACAAGCCGATGTTGATGCCTTGATATTGCTGGAACAGTTCATCGATTCGGTCGTTGTAGCCCAGCTCGCGCAGTACGCGCTCGAAGGAGAGCTTCTCCGAAGCGCGAAAATCGAGCAGGGTGTCGTCGAGGTCGAACAGGAAGAGGGAGTGCTTCATAGTGCGGAAAATAGAATAGCCAGCCCGAAGGCTGGCTATTCTATCTTTTTCTGGTAGGCCGTGCGGGGCTCGAACCTGCGACCAACGGATTAAAAGTCCGCTGCTCTACCAACTGAGCTAACGACCCGAAGGGCCCGAATTATATAGAACCCGGATTGTTTCTGCAAGTGCCGGCGCGGCGCGTATAATCGCCACCGGAAGGAACCGATCATGACCTACGAAGAATACCTCGACGAAGTGACCACGCTCATCTTCGAAAAATACAACCTGAAAGACAGCCTTGCGGTGAAACTGGTAATGGATGCGCAGGATGCGGAATTCTTCGTGCGCCATGACGACGACAAGAAGCTCCGTAACATCGACCAGGCGCACAAGGACGCCAAGACGATCTACGAAGCCTACGCGGCCAAAAGCCAGCGCCGCTAAGATGGAAATGGATCGCGACTCGCTGGCGCAGCAGCTTGCTGCCGGCGTCCGTCATTTCGTGCAGCGCAGTTTTGACGACGCCGACTTGTCCCGCATGGACCTGCAGGACTGTGTGTTTGAGCGCTGCACTTTCAGCGGAACGATTCTGTACGCCTCTAAGATGGCCCGCAGCAACTGGCAGCGTTGCCGCGGCATGGCGGCGGACTTCGAATCCGCCGACCTGGTCGACACCCAGTTCGAAGGCTGCGACCTGAATAACAGCAAATGGCGCCGCGCCAAGCTGGCCTCGGCCGGCTTCCGCGCTTGCAAATTGACCGGCGCGGCTTTCGAAGAGGTGTCGCACCTGGGCGCAAGTTTTGAAGAATGCCTGCTGGTCGGTGCCGACATGCGCGGCTTTTCGTTCCGCAAGGCGACCTTGAACCAGCTTGATTTTTCGGATGCCGACCTGTCCGGCTGCGATTTCCGCGAGGCCGTGCTGGAAGGTTGCAGCCTGCGCGAAGCCGTGCTCAAACTGACCCGCTTCGAAGGCGCCGACCTGCGCGGGGCAGACCTTGGCGGCCTCAAACTGGCCGACGTGCGCGCATTCAAAGGTGCGGTGATTTCCCACAGCCAGGCCGCAGCGATCATGGGCGAAATGGGACTTGTCGTAGCCTGAACTTCCTGATGCCTGGCCTGCTGCATGGCGGGGATTCCGCAGGGGACGACCTGGGGCAAAGTAGACAGCCCGCTTCCTCGCCGCCCCCGCTAGTCCGGCCGCTGGAAATTGAAGTTGCAGTTGGCGGTGGAGCAGATGATGGACAGGACTTCAACCGGGAAATCCACTTCCTGCACCAGTGACGTGTCACCGTTCACGACGAAATGGACTTGCTTGCCGGTGGTGTAGACCACCAGGTCGAGCTTGTCTCCCGGCTTGTACCGCTTTTCCAGCGATTTTTCATTGCGCCCCTGGGCGCTTTGGGTGCCCGCGACCTTGCTGCTGACTTCAACTTGCGGCACTTCGCCCTGGCGGCCGCCCAGGTTGACGCAGGCACGGTCGCTGGGGTTGATCGCGCTCACGCATAGCGACAGCAAAGGCCCCCATTTTTCGTGTTCCTGGAGATTGTCGATCGACAGGCTCAGACGGCGATGCTTTGCCGCGTCAAAGCGAAAATCCAGGATCTCGTAAAAACCGGCATCCGTTACAAACGAAAAGTCCCACTGGCCCTCCACTGCGGCTTGGACGGGAACAGCCGGAGCGGCCTGGTCGCCAGCATCCGTCTCCTTCATTGCCTCGATTGCCTTCTTGTAGCCATGCCTGGCGGAGCGCTGCAGGTAGCCGGCGGCTTTCTGCTGGTCTTTCGGTACGCCCTTTCCTTCGCTATGGAGACGGTACATCAGGAATTGCGCTGCATCGACATCGTGCTTGTCAGCGGCCTCCTGCAGCATGCGGGGAATGGCGGGATCGTCCAGTTGCCCGTCCAGGTATAGCCTGGCCAGGGGCAGAGGCGCCTGGTAGCGGTGATGTTCCCATGCCCTGGTACACCATTTACTGGCCTGCTGCGGATCCTTATCGACCTCGTTGCCCTGTGCCAGACGTTCGCACAGTTCCAGCATCCCTTCCGGATTCCCGTTCATCGCAAACAGCTGCGCTGCTTCCAGGCCCCGGTCGCGCATGGAGATGACGACCGGCTGTTGCGTATCGGCCGGAAGCGGCTTCTGGTGCTCGAGCAGCGCCAGCAGCGGTTCCAGTGGCATGGCGGTGCCGTTGATGGCCAGCAGGCCGCCTTTCAGTTCAATGGTGGTGCGCAGGAACTGCTTGTCCAGCCGCGCATAATTGTTGGCGATTGCCTTGCCAAGCATCGTCTCGTAGATTTGCGCGGCCATCTTGTCAACCGGGACCTGCTGCCCTTCATTCTTGCCGTTGTGGTGGACCGCTACCGAATAGGCGATTTCACGCAACAATTGCAGGGGAATGGCCACCTCCAGTCGGCCCTGCAGTTTCTTCAGGGCCGCCGCGCCGGACGCGAAATCTTCTTCCGCCGCATGCGGCATCGACAGGCTGCCCTTGATGACGACCTTCTGACCATTGTAGCTGCCGCTCAGGTCTTCGATCTCCAGCGCCGCACCGCGCATGACCAGGCGTTTCATCAATGGCACAAGGCGTGTCAGCACATCCCCAGTCTCCCGCTCGGCGTCGCCTGCGGTGCGCGCCTGTTCCAGTTCTCCCTTCAGTCCAGCGATGGCGCCGGCATCGAGTTTGCGCAAGCGCAGGCCCAGGTGAAGGTTGTCAATGGCGTGGCCAAAGGCGCTCGAACGGCCGAATGCGATTTCCGTCCGGCTGCCGACGTACTTGCCCTCGCGTTTCGAGTCGCTGCGATACCGGATATCGTCAATGGTGAAACCGGTTTCCTCACCGCCGACCGGGGCGAAGCGCACTTTCCCGATTTCCAGGCTGGTCTTGCCGACCAGCGGATCTGCCGCGACGGTGCCGCTGCTGCGCACGCCGGACAACTCGATGCGGTCCTCTCCGTCGCTGTAGCGCACGAAAGGCAGGCTTGCCGAGAACTGCTGGCTGCCGTTCGGCGCTACGGCCAGGTTCAGGTTGGCCTGCGCCCAATCCATGGTGCTTTGGCCGTCCGTGTATTGGCGCGCCGGCAGGGACATGCTGTAACTGATGCGGCCTGCGGCGGCGGGCTGGCGCTTGACCACCAAGGGATCTTCGCTGCCGAACACTGCGCGAACTGCCGCCATCTGTTCAGGGGGATAGCTGTTTTTGCTGGCTTTATCGGGCTGGATGGATTTTCCATGCCGTACGGTGAGGCGGGAACCCAGCTCGCGCTTCACGTAGTCCGCCGCAAGGCTGGCGGTCTCCGCTGGCTTGGGCGATTCGGCTGGTTCGGCTGGTTCGGCAAAGGCAAGCGGGGACAGGGCGAGCAAGGTCCAGATGAAATACGGTTTAGCCACGGCAGGGTACAAGTACTGATTGTTGATAAAACATTATACACCTTGGTGCTGCGGCAACTTCCGCCCGCTGCCCGCACCTGCGCACGCTTGCGCGATTCACAAGCCTGTCATTTTCACTTCCTACAATCCGCCACGTTTTCAACTTATTCAGCGGGGCAGCAATGAAAAAGGCAGTAGCAGGAGCGGTGGCAGCAGCGGTATTGGCGGCATGTGGCGGCTCTGACCAGGCGCCACTTCCAACCCTGGACGGCAAGCCAACCCTGGTGGCCGCGCACCGCGGCGCCAGCGGCTACCTGCCGGAAGAGACGGTGGAAGCCTATGCCAGGGGGATCGAGATGGGCGCCGACGCGATCGAGCCGGACGTGGTCTCCACCAAGGATGGTGTGCTGATCGCCCGCCACGATCCGAACCTGGCCTACAGCACCGATGTGGCGCAGCACCCTGAATTTGCCGCCCGCAAACGCACGCTAAGCGTGGACGGCGAGGTGCAGGAGGGCTGGTTTGCCAGCGACTTCACGCTGGCGGAAATCAAGACCCTGGGGGGCATTTCGACCGATGCCGAGCGCCCGCAGCAATTCAACGGCCGGTACAAGATCGCGACCATCCAGGAAGTGATCGACATGATCAAGAAAAGTGGCCGCAATATCGCCATCTACCCGGAAACCAAGAACCCGACTTTCCACCGCCAGCAGGGCGTGCCGCTGGAAGACAAGCTGTTGGCAATGCTGGCCGCCGCCGGCTGGACCGAACGCGATGCGCCGGTCTTCATCCAGTCCTTCGAACCGGGCAGCCTGAAGTACATGCGCAGCAAAGGCTCGAAGCTAAAGATGGTGCAACTGATCGATGCCAATGACGTGGACCTTAAAACCGGCGCCCTGACTTACGCCGCACCATACGACAAGCCGTTCGACTGGGCGCAGGCCGGCGACAAGCGCCTGTTCAGCGATATGGTGACCCCGGCCGGCCTGGCCGAAATCAAGACCTATGCCGACGGCATCGGCCCATGGAAGCGCTACATCGTCAGCGTCAAGGGCGCCGTGGATATCAATGGCGACGGCAAAGTGAATGACGCCGACACCACCACCATGGAACCGAGTTCGCTGGTGGCGGATGCACACAAGGCAGGCCTGTTCGTGCACCCGTACACCTTCCGCAACGAGAAGCGCCGCCTGGCCAGCAATTACAAGGGCGACCCCGTACTGGAGTACAAGCAGTTCTTCGCCCTTGGCGTCGACGGCCTGTTCACCGACTTTGCCGACACGGCATTGGCGGCGCGTGCGGAATACCTGAAGGAAGCAGGGCGCTGACTCAGAATTTGTAGTTGTATTCCGCAGCGAAGCGCACCTGGCGTTCGGGTGCGCGCCCCAGCACTTGCCCATAGTATGGGCTGACGGTGTCGGCGCCCGCGTTGTAGACCGGCTGGGTGGCCAGGGTGGTCTGGCGGTTCAGAAGGTTGAACACGTCCGCCTTCAGGGCCAGTCCCTTGAACATGCGCGGCATATAGGTCGCGTTCAGTGCAACGCGGACGTCGGTCGGCATGCGGCCCAGGGAACCGCGTGGAGCGGGCTTGTCGTCGCAATAGAACACGGCGGCGCCGTACCCTGCGGCAGGGTTGGTGCCGTTCGGGTTGCGGGCTGCGGGCAGGTTGCCGATGCAGGATTTCGGCGCACCGGTGACGATGTTGATATTGCCGCCCACCATCCACTGCGGATCGAGCTGGTAGTAGCCGAAGGCCTTCAGCACGTGGGTATGGTCGTTGGGCAGCGGGCCGCTGGCGTAGTCCATCAGTTCAGGGAAATCGAAGGAGGTGGTGGCGGCAATATCGGCCTGGCCGATATCGGACATCACCTGGCCTTCCATATTGCCCCTGGTGCGCGACAGCGTGTAATTGAGCTTGCCGTACCAGCCGTTGCGCATCGGGTGCTCGATAAAGAGGTCCAGCGCGGTATAGGTGCGTCGCACTTTCGGCAAGCCGATTTCCTCGGCCGTCAGCGGTATGGAAGCCAGCCTGCCGTCGCCAGCCAGGTCGAGCGTCAGCGTATTGTCGCGGCCCGGGTTGATCAGCAGGCATGGCATGTTGTATTTGCTGGTATCGACATTATTGCGCTTGCCCCAGGCGTGCAGTGGACGCGAATCGCACCAGTCTTCGATGGTATTGCGCAGCGTTCGGTAGGTGAGCTTGCTGCCCACCGTGTACTCGGGCGTCAATGCCGCTTCCAGGCCCAGTGCCAGTTCATCCTGGTAGGTGGCGCCCAGGTTGCTCGATGCGACCTGGCGCGGGTCCTTGGCGTTGCCCCATTCGTTGCCGCCGGAAACCGGCGGGGAGATTTCTGTCAGTCCGGTCGGTGCGCCGGTTCTCGGATCGACGCCGGTGTAGGTGTAGTAGTGATCGATATGCACCGGGTTGCCCGCCAGGCGCAGTGCCACGCTGGTGGGGATCTGCAGGTGGTAGCGGCCAAGATTGGCAAACGCTTTCAATGTGCCGTCGCCGCGCACATCCCATGACGCGCCCAGGCGCGGTGCCAGCATGTGGCGTTGTGCGGCATAGGCCTGGCCTAAGCTGTTCTTGTTGGTGAACTGCTCGTTGCGCAGGCCCAGGTCGAGCAGCACGGTATCGGTGATCTGCCAGCGGTCCTGGATATATTGCGCCGACTGGTCGGTCTTGGGCGAGGCCGAGTCGCTCTGGTGGTACTCATTCACGTAGTAGCCCTGCAGGCCGTAGCCGCCGCCGGAAGCCGGCGTGCGGCCGCCGGGAACCGCCTTGTCCGGGTCGCCGCGGAAGTAGTTCCAGCTTCCGCCGCCGGCCAGCTCCGAGCCATTGATGGACGAAACGTTATTGCGGTCGATGCCGGCGCGCAGGGCATGATTGCCCAGTTTATATTCGATATCCAGGCGCAGTGTGGATTGCTTGTCTTCCGCGTTGGGCACCTGGATGGTGCCGCCGATGGCCTGCGGGTTGGTGTAAGCCAGTCCCGGGACCTGGGCATTGACCGGTGCGTTGACCTGGTACAGGCCCGGCACATAGCCTTCGCGCGATTGCGGATAGGTGGACTTGAAGCGGCCCGCCAGTGCGGTCACTGTCAGGTTGTCGCTCAGGAAGCCGGTGTACTTCAGGATCGAGTCGTCGGTCCTGGCGCCATCGCCGGTGGTGCCGCCGGCGCGCACCCCGTTGCGCTGCAGGGTGGCGTAGTCGAAGCCGTAATTCTGCTGTGTCTTCTTGTTCTCGTCGTGGATCCGGGTGAATTCGATGCGATGATTGTCGCTGATGTTGTAATCGAGTTTGAGCAGATAGCGCGGCGTGCGTTGTTCGCGTTCGGTCCAGCCATTGGTTTTGTTGAGCGAATCGGAATCCTTGCTGATGTAGCCGGTGCTGAAACGGTCCTGTTCAATGTTGGCGAACATGAACAGCTTGTCCTTGATCAGCGGGCCGCCGACGTAGGCGCTGCCGAAAACGTCGGTGGCGTTGTTGCTGCGGCGATAGGTGAGCAGCTTGCCGTCGGTCTTCGGATTGTGGCCGGTGTTCGGGTAGTAGGTGTTTTCCGGCTTGGCACGCAGCCGGTCCGGCGTATATTGCAGTACGGCGCCGGCTTCCCAGTTGTTGGTGCCGCTCTTGGTCGTGATGTTCACCACGCCGCCGGTGGAGCGGCCGAATTCCGCGCTGTATCCGCCTTGCAGGATCTGCGCCTGTGCGATGGCGAAAAAGGGAAGGGTAGTCGAGCCGATCTGGCGATACACATTGGTGACCGGGAAACCGTTGATGAAGTAGGCGTTCTCCGTTACGCCGGCACCGCCGAAGCTGTCGCCGCCGACGCGCGGATTGCCGCGCGAGGTGCCCGGCGCAAGCTGGATGATGCCCGACAGGTTTTGCGAAATCGGCAGCGCGGCCAGTTGGCGCGCGGTGAACACGGCGCCGTTGTTGGTGTTGCTGACGTCGATCGCCGGTCGGCGGCTGCTCACCGTCACGGCCTGGATGGTTTCGAAGGACGCCTCCACACCCTGGCCAATCAGCGCTTCCACTTCGAGCACGCGTTCGACCACGCCATTCCGCACCAGCATGACCTTGTAGGCGCCCGGCGGCATGGAACTGGCGTTGTAACGCCCGGAAGCGTCGACGGTGATGGTGCGGCGCGCGCCGGTAGCGATATTCTCCAGCACCACGCTGGTCCCGCTTGCGTTGGCGACCTGGCCGAAGATGGTGCCGGTGGCATTCGATTGTGCAAGGACCGGCCCAGAGAAGGCCATTGCAAGGGCGTGCGCGACTAGCGTCATCCGCACACGTTGGGAAGGGTTCTTCATTGCGTCTCCTGTTGTGGTAATGATTCGGCCGCGCAAGCGCGGCCGATGGAGACATGCTAGGCAGGATGATGATGGCGAACAATTGAATGTTTACGCACCATATATGCCCAAAAGGTTATATCTGGCCTGGTAGCGTGACGAGCAGCGGCGCCTTGCCGTCCCAGGCCTGGTCTAGCAAGGTCTTCCCGTCAAGGCGCACCAGCACGCGCTGGCCGCGCGGCGAGCGCGTGGTGACGATGTCGATGCCTGCGCCATCTGCGCCTGCGCCGAACGCACGGATGTGCCGCAACGCCATGCGTGGCCAGCCTTGCGGCAGGCGCGGTGCGATAGTAAAGCTGCGCAGGCTGGTTGCCTCAATGCCGAACAAGCCTTCCGTCACAACTCGCGCGTACAACCCGCTTTCGGCGGACAGGTGGCGTTGCTGGCCTTCCGGCCAGGCTTCCACGGCATACGGCACATGGTCGCCCAGCAGGCGGCGGCCGGAGTAGTAGCGCAGATAAGGCATGGTGCGTTCCAGCTCACCGGCTTTCAGCAGGCCGCGCAGCGCATACAGCGTGGCGCGGTCCCAGAAGGTCTTGTCGCCAGCCTCGGTCAGTACGCCGTTTTCGCTCCAGAGCTGCGGCGACAGCAGGGCATCGACCGTGCCGCGCTGGCGCTCATTGATGCCCAGGGCGAGCGGCAAGGCGATCCAGGCGCGCAGTTTTTCGTTGCCGTCGTAGTAGCGGTAAGTGTCGAAGCCTCCCACCTGCGCGCCGAAGTAACGCTCGATGGCGCTGCGCTGCGACTCCGCCTCCTGCCGCAAGGCCGTCGCGCGCTGCGCATTGCCCAGCGAAGCGGCCAGGCGGGCGGCGCCCTGCAGGCCGCCGTAGGCCAGCACATTGGTCGACAGGTTGGCTTTTCCTGCCGGGAAGCGGCCCTCCAGCTCATCGCTGTCCGAATGCACGATGCCTTGCGCATCGCGCTTGCGTCGTGTGAATTCCAGGCACCAGTCGATCAGGGGTTGCAGCTGGCGCGCGGTGCCGACGTCGCCCTGCGCCAGTGCGAACTGGCTGGCGCCATAGGAAATCATGGCGCAGTCTCCGCGGTCGCCGGCGCCGTTCCAGTAGCTGCGGCCTTCCGCGATGACGGAGGAGGGGATAGGCTTGTAGTCCGCGTTCATGTAGCGCGCGAACATGCCGAAGCTGGTGAGTGCGCTTTGTACGCCGGCGCTGTCGCCCAGGTAAGGGAAAAAGGGATTGATGTATTCCGCCTGGTCGTTGGCCCACACGGCGGCATAGTAGCGGGTGCCGCCGGGTCCGTGCAGCAGGCCGCCGCGCGTGGCGAAGATGCTCTCAGCTGCGCGGACCTTGGAGAACGCGAACATGGCATCCAGCACCGGCTCCGGCGTCTCCAGCACCAGGTTGGCGCGCCACTGCTCCACCTTGCGTGCGCGCTCCTGCAGGGCTTCGCTGCCGTCCACGTAAACCATTTCGTTTTGCAGGCGGCCGCTGATGATCACGTCGACATGGACGCGGGCGCCGGGCGCCAGCTCGCCTTCGCGGGCCGGGGAGCGCACTTCGACCACATAGGCGCCGTGGGTGCCACGTTCTGCCGGCGTGGTCTCGCTGCGCTCCAGTGCAGCGAAGCTGTAGCGTCGCGTGGCCGTGCCATGGTTGGCCAGCTCCAGCCGCTCCACCAGCGCCGGTTCGGTGGGCGAGGGCGTCAGGGTGCGTGTGAGCGTCAGTCCCGGCGCCAGTTGCGACCGTAGCGCGAGGCGGCCGTCGAAGCGCACTTGCTGCAGGCGTTCGGCGCCAGCGGGCTCGCCGTCGATCGCGAGGGCTGGCGAAGCCTCCGCGCCAAGCTTGCGGATCAAACTGGCGTGGGTGTCGTCCGGGACGGTGCGCAGCATCGGCCACACCACGGTGCGTGACAGAAGCAGCGAGCCGTCGGCCTGGCTGCCGTAATCGATTACCGCCGAGACCTGGCGGCCGCTCATTTCAAGCTGGTCGCGATGGACGTCCTTCACCTGCCAGCGAATGGCATCGCCATCGATCTGCCAGCGCGGCGTGAAGGCCGGGGGCGCAGCGTGCGCCCCGCCGGCGGCAGGCGCGGCGACAGCTGCGGATGCGGCGAGCGATGCGGCGGCGGCAAGGGCGGCGACGATCCGGGCCGCATGCATGCGGGATGTGTTCTGCATCTGTGTCTCCTTATTGTGTCTTGCGGATGATCGCCGCCCAGCCGCCGCCAGGAGCCATATGCATCGTCAGGCGGCTGTTGCGCGTGACGCTTGCGCTGCCTTGCCGGACGTCGGTGGCGAAGACCCCGGCGTTCGGGCCGTCTTCCATGCTCTCGAGCTGGTAGTTACCCTCGCCCAGGAAGGACAGATCCAGTTCCAGGTCGTGCCCGTCGGCGCCTGTCATCGCGCCCACATACCAGGCATCGCCACGGCGGCGTGCCATGGCGACGTAACGGCCAAGCTGGGCGTGCAGCACGCGGCTCTCATCCCATTCCACCGGGACCTGCCGGATGAACTCAAGCGAGGATGGATTGGCGCGGTATTGCGAAGGGCTGTCGGCCAGCATCTGCAGCGGGCTTTCGTAAATCACGTACATCGCCAACTGGTGCGCCCGTGTGCCCTGGCTCATGGGGCGGTCGAAACTGGCGGTGAAGTCCTTGCGGTGCGCGTTGCTCATGGCGCCCGGTGTGTAGTCGATCGGGCCGGCAAACATGCGGATGAAGGGCAGGGTGACGTCGTGTTCCGGCGTCTGCCTGTCGCTCCACTTATTGTTTTCCAGGCCCTTCACGCCTTCAAAGGTCAGCACGTTGGGCCAGGTGCGATGCAGGCCGCTGGGCTTGAAGCTGCCGTGGAAATCGACCAGCAGGCGGCGGGCGGCGGCCTCGCGCGCCACGCGCTCGTAGTAGTTCACCATCCACTGGTCCGAGCGCTGCATGAAGTCGACCTTGATGCCGGCCGCGCCCCAGCGCGCGAACTGGTCGAGCGCCGCCGTCATCTGGGCGTCCAGGGTTTTCCACGACACCCACAGGATGATGCCGACACCGCGCTGTCTTGCGTAGGCCATCAGTTCGGGCATGTCGATCTCGGGCTTGACGGCCAGCAGGTCGCCCAGCTTGTACCAGCCTTCGTCCATGATGATGTATTCGAGGCCATTGTCGGCTGCGAAGTCGATGTAGTGGCGGTAGGTGCGGGTGTCCAGACCGGACTTGAAGGGCACGCCGTACAGCTTGTTGCCGTTGTACCAGTCCCAGGCCACCTTGCCGGGCTTGATCCAGCCGGTCTCCTTCAGTTCCTGCGGTTCGGCCAGCAGGTAGGGCATCTGGTTCAGCAGCAGGCCGCCGGCATCGGCAGCGATGCCCAGGATACGCCATGGGAAGGCGCGTTTGCCGTCGGTGCGCGCGATGTAGGGCGCCTCCTGCGTGACGGGCACATTGCGGTCGTCGCGCGCGGTTTCGGCCAGAGCCACTTTGGGGAAGACGGCGCGCAGGCCGGCGGCTTCGCCGTGCAGGTACAGGCCCGGATAATCGCGCAAACCCGATTCGGTGAACACCAGGTGCACGCTGCCGTTCCGCACCAGGGCCGGTACGCCGACCAGCTTGCCGGCCGCCTCGCCGACGCTGAGCGCCTGGTAATAGTGCTCGTTATGCGACTGCATCGATTTTTCCTGCGGCCAGTACAGTGTGTAGTGCGGGCGCAGCCTGACGCCGGCCTGCTCGTCTTCGACCGTGACCTGGCCGGGCAGGGCGGTGCGGAAGCGGTAGGCGATGCCTTCGTCGTAGGCGCGCACCTCCAGCGCATAGCCGCCGGCGAAATCGAGTTGCAGGGCGTTGTAATGGTCGCGCACTTCGCGGGATTTCTGCGCCACGACCGGCCGCACGGCCGTGTCGACGCTGCGGCGCTGCTGGCCGGTCAGGCGCGGCTTGTCGCCCAGGGTGCCAATGCCGGCCAGCGTCATGCCGATCGGCGTTGGCAAGACCAGCTCGGCGCCGCGATGGCTGACGGCAAAGGCCAGCCGTTCGCCGGTATCGATTGTTACGCGCAGCTGGCGGTCGGGGGAGCTGAGCTCCAGCTGGCGGCCGGCGTGGCCGGCCAGCGGTGCAATCAGCAGCAGCGCGCCGGCCAGGCGGCGCGCGAGGGACAGATGGTTCAAGGCAGGTCTCCGGATATAGGTGTGCCGGTCCATGCTATGCGCATGTGCGGGTACCGATCCAATGACTTTTTAGGCGAGAGCTATGTCGTGCAGGTTATAGCAAGCCGGCTGAGGCTTCGTCTCCGGCTCGGGCGGCTGGGCGCTGGACGGCGCAGCGGACGGCGGCGCCGACGCCTCGCGCCGGATCGCCTGTAGCAGCAGCTCCGCGCCCGGCGACAGCACACTGTCGCGCCTGCGGATAATGCCGAAAGGGTCCATGCGGCAATCCAGCTCCAGCGGCAGGATCGCCAGCAGGCCCAGTTCACGGTAGCGCCGCGCCACGTCCGCCGACATGACATTCAGCGCATCGCTCATTTGCAGCATGCTGGTGATCAGCACGATTTCGCTGGTATCGACAATGTCGCCAGGCGGCTCCAGGCCGGCATTATGGAACAACTGGTCGAAGCGCTGGCGCAGGATGCTGCCGGGCGGCGGTGTAATCCATGGCGCCTGCACCAGTTCATGCAAAGCAAGGCCGCTTCGCCCGGCCAGCGGATGCCCGGCGCGCGCCACCACGACCACCGGCTCCGGCGCCAGTTCCTCGTACTGCAGTTCCGCGCAGTCGTGGAAGCCGGTAAGGCGCGCCAGCAGGAAGTCGAGCGTGCCGCGCTGCAGCCGCTCCAGCAGTTCGTTACTGGACTCGATCTGCACACCGATGCGCAGCTGCGGCACCTGCTGCTTGATGCGCGTGATGGCGCGCGGCAGCAGGCTCAATGCCGGCGTCATGATGCTGCCCACGTCGACCTGGCCCGCCAGTCCGGCTTTCAGTGCCACGATGTCCTCATGGGCACGCGCCAGGCTGCTCAAGGCCATGCGCGCGTGGCGGATCATGCTTTCGCCGTAGATGGTGGGCACCATGCCGCGCGGGTGGCGTTCGAACAGGGCGATGCCCAGCATGTCTTCCAGTTCCTTGAGCTGCTTCGAGGCCGCCGGTTGCGTCATGCACAGCGTCTCGGCGGCGCGCAGGATATTGCCCGCATCGTCGATGGCGATCAACAGCAGGAGCTGGCGGGTCTTGAGCCGCGCACGCAGGTACCAGTTCGGATTTGGAGCGCTCATTGCATTGCCTTTCGGGTAGATCGGCATTTTTATCATGTTCAAATTGATATCGGTGTTGCCAATTTGTTGATTGGATTTATATCGTGGCGCCCTTCAACGTATTCAGCACAATGCGGCTCGTGTTAGACTGCGCCGTCCCATTGCCAATTTTGTAATGATGAAGATCCAGCAAAAACTGCGCTCAGTCAAAACCGCCCTGTCCGAACGCCGCGAAGTGCGCAAGCGCCTGCGGGGGCCGGCCCAACTGCGTTACGCCATCGCCGACTCGATCGGCATGCTCGATGCCCAGGCATGGAAAGAGCTCACAGCCCAGTCGGGCTTCTTCCTTTCCTACGATTACCTGCGCTCGCTTGAGACGGTGCTGCCGACCAACCTCGATCCGCGCTATGCCCTGGTGTACGAGGACGAGCAGCCGGTGGCCGCACTCTATATGCAGCTGGCCGACATCAAACTGGCCCAGGCCAGCAAGACTTCTTTCGGTTCCCTGGGCGAGAGCCTGGGCCAGCGCGTACTCACCTGCGGCAACCTGCTGACCTTCGGCCAGCACGGCATTGCCATCGCACCCGGCGTCGATCCGGAACTGGCGTGGCATGGTGTGGCGGAAGTGCTGTACCGTGTACGGCAGGCCGAAAAGCTGGCCGGCTCGGCCAACTTCGTCATGATCAAGGATTTGCACGGACCGCAGGCGGAAGACGCCGCCTTCCTCAAGAACCTCAGCTACCGCTTCGTGGAAACGGAGCCGAATATGGTGCTGGCGCTGGGCGAAGACTGGAAAAGCTACGATGACTACCTGGCCAGCCTGGCCTCGAAGTACCGCGCCAATGTCCGTAACGGCATCCTGAAGCCGATCGAAGCGGCGCAGTGCACGGTGGAGCATTTCACCGACATGGCGGCGATGCAGGACGAGATCCACGCCCTTTACAAGGCAGTGCAGGTCAACGCCGGCTTCCGCCCGTTCGAACTGCTGCCGGAATACTTCCCGGCCCTGCAGGAGTCGGCAGGTGAGCGCTTCCGCTGCAGCGTGGTCAAACGCGAAGGCAAGATGCTGGGCTTCCTGGTCACCATCGCCGACGGCGAGACGGCCATCGCCTTCCATATCGGCTTTGACCGCGCCGCCGCGGCCGACCTGCCGATCTACCTGCGGCTGCTGCATGCCGGTATCGCCGATGCCATTAGCCTGGGCTGCAAGCGCGTTTCCTTTGGCCGCACGGCACTGGAGCCCAAAGCGGCGCTGGGCGCACGTCCGGAAACGTTCGGCGTATTGATCCGCCACCGCCAGCCTTTGATGAACAAGGTGATCAAGCACCTGCTGCTGAACATCGACCACGATGATGCGCCTGACCGCAGCCCGTTCAAGAAATCTGAAGGGAAGGCGGCGTAACATCTCGTTACTTTCGCGGTGCTAGGCGCGCGCCTTTAATCTGCTGAGCTCGGTTATCATGTCGACCTTTTGCATAGTCGGCAGCAGATGTAATGAAGTATGGCGTGATCAATCTATTAAAGGCTGTTGCAGCGCAGTTAATTGTGCTGCACCACCTGGCGTTTTACGGTCCCATGGCCGACCACGTGCGGCACCTCATGCCGGACCTGATCGACTGGCTGGCAGGCAGCGCCCGCATCGCCGTGCAAGTGTTCCTGGTGGTGGGCGGCTTCCTGGCCGCCAAATCGCTGGCGCCCAGCGCGCAGCCGCTAATGGCCGACCCGCTGGGAGCGGTCTGGCGCCGCTATGCCAAGCTGGCGCCGCCTTTCATCGCGGCTACCCTGATCACAGCGGTGGCGTCGGTGCTGGCCAGCCAGTGGATGGACCACGATTCCATTTCCGCACCGGCGACCGTGGGCCAGCTGGCGGCGCATGCCGTGCTGGCTCATGGCGTGCTCGGTTACCCGTCGCTGTCGGCTGGCGCGTGGTACGTAGCAATCGATTTCCAGTTGTATGCAATGGTCGTGGCCATCCTGTGGCTGGCCGCCCGCATCAGCGGCCCGGTGCGTCGTGCCTGGCTGGTGCCTGGCATGGTCGCCGTTGGCAGCGCACTGTCGCTGCTGCATTTCAACCTCGATTCCGAATGGGATAACTGGGGCGCTTATTTCTTCGGCAGCTATAGCCTTGGCCTGGCCGCATGGTGGGCCGGCGATCCGCGCCGCAAGACGCGCGGCGCGGTGCTGGTGCAGGCAGCGATCTTCCTGCCAGCCTTGCTGGCACTGGCCGTGAACTTCCGCAGCCGCCTGGCGCTGGCCATGATGGTGGCGTGCGCCCTGGTGATCGTCGGACGCATGCAGTTCAGCGGCGAGGGCCACCTGCTGGCAGCCGTCAACGCACTGGCCCGTACCTCGTACGCGGTGTTCCTGATCCACTTCCCGGTCTGCCTGCTGGTGAACGCCGCCTTTACCCGCTTCGTGCCAGCCGATCCGGTGCTGCAGGGGGTGGGCATGCTGGCTGCCTGGGGCGCCAGCCTGGCTGCCGGCGCCGCGTTCCACCGCTGGATCGAAGTGCCGCTGGGACGCCTGCTGCAGCCATCTTCGAGCGCAGCCGGCGCCGCCCAGCGCGCATAACTAGGCAGCAAGCCTCCCCTGGTATATTGTGTAGATAAGTAGGGGGACTGAGGCAGCATGTGGCTCAGGCATGCACTGCGAATGCGGTTGCGAATCTGGCTTTCGATTGCCCTGGCCTGCAGCAGTGCCGCCAGCGCGCAGGAGGCGGCCATGCCGGAAGTTCATGTCGGCATGGGTTTGCCCAAGCCACCGTATGTCATGGAGTCAGGTGTTGCCGGAGTGGACTACGACATCGCCAGGCAGGCACTGGCTGCCGGCGGTTATAAGCTGGTAGGGCACATGCTGCCGGCGGTTATAAGCTGGTAGGGCACATGCTGCCGCAAACCCGCGCGCTGGCGATGCTGCGCGCTGGCCAGCTCGATGGCCTGCTGTCGATCAGCGAAGGGATTGGCGGTCAGGACTACTTCACAGATAATTACATCGTCTACCAAAACGTCGCGACCACGCTCGCCCGCCGCAACCTGAAGATCCAGCAGATTGAAGATCTGTCCAACTATTCTGTGGCGGCATTCCAGAATGCGAGCATGGTGCTGGGCGACCGCTTCAGTCTCGTTGCCAGCGGCCATTCGGACTACAGGGAAGTGCCGGCCCAGATCACGCAGAACAAGCTTCTTTTCACGGGCAGGGTAGATGTTGTGGTGGGCGACCGTTTGATCTTCCGCTATTTCACTGAAAAGCTGGAGCCTCAGATCAACGCCAGGCAGGCGGTGGCTTTCCACCGGATCTTCCCCGAAAGCCCGCGCAAGGCCGTGTTTCGGGATGCCCGAGTGCGCGATGCGTTCAATTCCGGCCTGAAAAGCATCCACGCCAACGGCACTTACGATGCGATCGTGAAGCAATACCTTGGACCACAGCCCTGATCCAGGCGCCCGGCGGTGGCCGGCCCCAGGCCAGCAACACTGCAAGTCCAAGCATCAACACCAGCCAGGTTTGAGGTTCGGGTACCGGGGCGATGCCGAGCGCGTAGTCGAATCCGAATCCGCCTGGCCGGTCCAGCGTGAATACGGCGGTGACCAGCACCTCCTGCAGACCGGCATTGGCCGCTCCCAAGAGCAGCAGGCGATGGTCGAAGAAAAGCTCGACCTCCGACGGCGAAGCGAACGAGCGCGCAAACAGTTCGGCGCCGTGGTTGCTGATCGACAGCGCCATTGAAACGAAGCCGTTTTGTTCAGCCATGGTATCCAGCATGGAGAACGCCAATTGCCCGGGAGCAGCGAGGTCGAACTGGAAGTACGCCGTCAAAGTGCTGGAGAGCGGGCCGCCGTAAAGTTCGGGGCGCACCAGTACACCCATGGCGCCGGCTCCGGCCTGCTGTCCGCCGGCGAACGCCCCGCTGAGCTGCCGGGATTCGCTTGGAGCAGTTGCTGCATGCGAAAAGGCCGAATGCCATTCGGGGTCGAATTGCAGGGCAGGGGCCGCGCCGCCGATATTGGCCGAACTCAGTACGGCAAACGCGGTGCCATTGATGTCGGCCGCCGCGCTGGCGCGCGCTTCCGATCCATCCCACCCGGACGAAATGCTTTCCGCTCCCAGTGTGCCCTGCAGGCCATAGCCGGTCGTCCTGGCTGCGTTGCCGGCGGCGCCAAGGGAGCGGGACTTCGCCCTGGCGTCAACATACGCTCCCCAGCCGTGCGCACGCGCATAGGCGCCGCCGCTTCCGTTTGCCTCCGAATAGACAATGGCGGTCGTATCCGATGTCCTTTCGTTACCGGCGATACCGGTTGCCTCGGCGCGGGCGGTACCGGCAGCAATGGCAAATGCATGCGATGTGACGCTGCCGTCGCGGACCGGGCGATACGAGTTGATGCTCCTGCCGCCTTGAGCGGTCGCGTACGCCGAGCCATCACCCGCCGATACAACGGCCGCGCGGGCGCTCGCACTGCCGGCGCGGAGCGCTCCTGGCAGGGTGCCACCCATAACATAGCCGCCTTGCGCGTAGCTGGCCGCCTCCGCTTGCACACCGCTGGCCGTCGCCAGCAGCGCCGATGATGCGCTGGCCGAGCCGCTCCGTCCAGCCAGGGCGCCATTGCTGCCGTTGCCACTGGCGCCACCTTCCGCTGACGTGCTCAGCTTCACCTGCGCTGCTTTGCTTTCCGTCCAGGCGATACTAGAGCTGGCATTGCCGCCGTTGCCGGCCACGCCGCCTTCGCTGTTGCCGCCATTGCCGCCGGCTGCACCTTGGATCAGCCATAAACTTCCATTGCCGCTGCCCGTGACGCTGTCTGTTATGTGCGCCGACGCGCCATTGCCGCCATCGGCGCCATCCAGGCCCATGCCGCCGGAGCCGCCGTGCACGCTGGCGCCGGCCATCACATCGCCCATATTGCCGTGAGCGGTTGCTCGTGCCGAGCCACTTCCGCCATCGCCGCCACGGTTGCCGGCGCCGCGTACCCCGCCCCCGGTCCCACCAAAGGCCGAAGCGTTGCTGTACACGCTGGATCGGCCTGTGGCCTCGCTGAAGGAGAAGCCATCGCCGCCGGCGGCACCGCGGCCGCCATCGTTCTGCCATCCTCCTTCGCCGCCGTAGCCGTAGGCGTTGGAGTGGACCGCAGCAAGGCTGTTAATCGTTGACCGCGCAAGCCCGCTTGCGCCGGCACTGGAGGCGCCGCCGTACTCGGCATAGCCACCCCGTCCGCCATGGCTGATAACAAACACCTGAATCTCCGAGGCCTTTTCGTCGCTCAGTTCAAGCGCCGCCTCGCTGGCACCGGCCTTGCCCGCCTTGCCGCCGCTGCTAAAGCCGGCGGAGCCGCCAAACACGGCAACTGTATGGTGGACCTTGCCGCTGGTTGAAATCGCCGGTGTCGCGGCGTAACGCATCGCCGCGCCGTCGCCGCCCTCGGCACCACTGTAGCCGGAGCCGCCGTTTCCTCCACCCAGCCAGATATGCGTCTTCAGGTTGCCGTGGCCGGCGCTGGCTGACATCGTAGCCTGCGCAGCGGCGCCGGCGCCGCCGCGATTGCCGGCACCCCGTCCGGCCCCACCGTGGCCGCCTTGCGTGCTGCTTGAGAGCGTGACGCCCGGCCCTGCCGTTTTGGCCGACAAGGCGCTTGAAGCGGCGCCGCCATCGGCGCCGTTGCCTTGCAGGAGCGCATCGCCGCCTTGTCCTGCCGTCACCTCTACTGCGGCAGAGGAGGGCGCCTCGTCATAGCCAACCAGGGCCAGTGCGGCCTGCGCCGATCCGGCGCGACCGGCACCATTGCCGCCATTGCCACCCGTTGCCCGCACGGTCACGCCCTCGGCTTTTCGTACCCCAGGCCATAGCACGGCGGTCACGCTTGCATCGCCGCCGGCGCCGCCGATGGCGACGGAACCGCCGGCAGCTCCCGCCCCGCCCATGCCCGGAAGGCCCGCATTGCCGCCGTCGCCGCCTTTGGCGATCGCATAAAAATAGGGGCCGAGAAAGTAGGGAATATTCGTTGTGCCATAAACCTGAAGGCGTGCATTGCCGCCGGCTCCGCCGGCACCGGCGGCACCACCATCTTGCCCGGCATCGCCTGCGGCGCCATTGCCACCTGCGCCACCCGCACCCCCAGTCACCTTGTGCGCCTGGGCGGTGGCCGCGTTGGCAAGGATTGCCAGGTCCTGGCCCGCCGCCCCATTGCCGCCCGCAGCCCCTGGCGACATGCCCGGGGCGCCCGGCGCTCCCGGTTTTCCAACGATTTCGACTGCCAGTGCGTGCCCGCTGGCAATGGCGAGCAACAAAGTCAAATGGTGCAAGAATCGTCTCATGTCTTCACTCGCTGAAGTGATGGGATCTGCAGCTGTGGCCGGCAGCGATGTCGCGCGAATGAAATGTACACCGATGGCGGAAAAAGGTTGGAAGAGCTCACTACAGGACAGCTAGGCAGTTTGGTGCAATCCTTCGCACAGGAAACCTTCGAGCCGTGTCATGCGGGCCAGGGCCGGAGGCGTAGTGAGCCAGGTCCCGAACTTGGCGGCCAGGGCCTGGAGTGGCGCGCTGTCGAGGTGTGCCTGCATTGCGGCGGCATCGGCGTAGCGCTCGAAAACGACGATGCGGTTTTCGTTTTCAAGGTCGGCAAGCACCTCATATTGCAAGGTTCCAGGCTCGGTATGTGAATGAATCACCAGTTGCTCCAGTGCGGCGAGCAGGTTGGCGCGAAACCGGGGGTGAACGTCGAGCGTGGCAAGCAGGTACATTGGAAACTCCGTGAGTGAATGGAGCTTCAGCTTACGCAATCGGCCTTGAAGGCGGATTGTAAAAATGGGACTTTTCACGCATGCCGGCGATGATGGTTTGCGGCGCATAGCTCGTGAGTGTGCGTGTTTCGTGGATAAAGTGCGACTGGTCGAAATAGCCCATGCGCAAAGCAGCATCGATCGCGGGCATGCCGGGAGAAAGCGCCAGCATGCGCATCGTATGGCCAAGGCGGGCGATGCGGGCGAACTTCTTTGGTCCGAGGCCGTAAGTGTCGGTGAACTTGCGCTGGAAGTGGCGGCGTGTCCAGCCGGATTTTTCAGCTAAAGCGTCGATGCTGGTGCCAGGCGAGTAGTACAACTGGTCGAGCAAGGTGTCGAGCCAGCGCCCGCTGCGGTCTTCATACTGGCCAAGCCGCGCCAGGAGGAATTGGTCGAGCAGTGCGGAGCATTCGGCTGGACTATCAGCCTGAAGCAGGCGGTCGGACAGCCGTTCTGCGTGATCGCCCCAAATGGCTTGCGCAGGCCATTCCTGGTCGTGCAGGTGGGCCAGCGATGGCGCGCAAAAATGCCGCAGGCTGCCGCCGCGAAAACGAACGGCGACGAATCCGAGTGGTCCGTTCTCTTCGATGGCGATGGCGCGTGTGCGCACGCACAGGAGCACGCCACGCGGCGCTTCTTTTCCGTTCAGCAGGAACGGCGAGCCGTAATGGAAGATGCACTCAGAACCGGTCCCGGGTGGAAGCCGGGGCGGGAGCGTCTGTTGGCCTTGCCAGCCCCAATAGCGGTCGATATAGGGACGCAATTGCGCGGACGGACGCAGATGCCAGCGTCGGGAGTCGAACATTCTAGTTTTCATTTCAGCAACATGATATCCTGCCGCTCCTTGAACGCAATTGGTAATTTGGTAATGAGATTGAGAAAGCTGCTTCTGCCTGTGGCCCTGCTTTGGACCGGCACGGCGTTCGCCGGCGCGAAAGTCGATGCGCTCACGATCGATATTGGTCTCGGTGATGCCCTCCGATTCGCAAAGATCATGAAGGATGGCGTAGTGCCGACAGCCGAAGTCCTGCAGCGCGAATACCTGGATCAGTCCGGCGCAGGCGTGAAAGTGTTCACTCCAATGCGCATCGTGGACGCAAAGCGCTTGGCACGCGCGGTCGCCGCTAAACCCGACAATTACCGCTACGCGATCCGCGAATGCCTGCCACGGCTGCCTGCCTTGCGGAGTGACCTCAAAGCGATCTACCTGGCTTTTGCAGGGTTAATGCCAGAACGGCCGTTACCCGCTATTGAGGTCGTGTTCGGCGCTTTGAATTCCGGCGGCACGGCCAGTTCCGACATGCAGGTAATCGGCCTGGAAGTCACCTGCCCACCCGGCACGACACCCGAGCAGTTCCGGACGACGATGCGAAGTTTTTTTGCTCATGAAACGGTACACACCTGGCAGGGCGCAGCATCGCCGCAAGCACTCGCCGATCCTTTATTGAGCCAGTCCCTGAGAGAAGGCATCGCTGACTACCTCGCGTACGTAGTCACTGGCGAAATGCCCAAACCCGATCGCGATGCATGGGCACGCGAACGCGAATCGTGGTTGTGGGAAGAGTTCAAGCGTGATCGCCAGTTGATGCAGGCCGACGGCGAGAGCTTGCGCAATCCTATGGCTAATGCGCGTTTCAAGCGCTGGTTCGCCAATTGCGGAGCCGCCCCGGAGGGCTGGCCTTGCGAGGCAGGCTATTGGATCGGCATGCGCATTGCCGAAACCTACGTGAACCGATCTCCTGACAAGTATGCGGCGATCAGGAAACTGATCGAACTTGAGGACCCCGCAGCAATCCTGAAAGCCAGCGGATACGAGGAATGAGGCGCCGAATCGTGGCTGCCCGAGGGCATGGGTAGCTAGCGGCCTTGTAATTGGTGGCGCTCCATCAGTTCGACGATCCAGTCGATGAACACGCGAAGCTGTTTGCGAACATATCGATTGGGTGGATATGCCACGTGGAGCGGCATCGGCTCGATACGCCAGTCCGTGAATAGCTGCACGAGCGCGCCGCTGTCAACATGCTGCCTGGCCATGTACTGCGGCAGCCATAACACGCCAAGCCCGGCCAGTCCGGCTGTCAGGTAAGCATTGCCGTCGTCGATCGTCAGGAAGTAGCGGCCACCAATCCTGACACGCTCGCCGGATCTCTCCATCGTGTAGGGCAAACCGTTGGTCCAGCGGTACTGGACGATACGGTGGCCGGCGCCATGCAATTCACCGGGAGACGTTGGCGTTCCCGCCCGGGCCAGGTATGACGGCGCGGCATAGACCCCCAAATGCAGGTCGGCGACTCGCCGTGCAACGAGCGAAGCATCATCAATGCCGCCGCCGCGCACCACGCAGTCGACATTGTCGCCAATCAGGTCGACCTTGCGGTCGCTGGCGCCGATATCGAGCTGGATTTCCGGGAAACGGGCGTGGAATTCAGGCAGAGCCGGCACCAGGATGATGTTCGCAAACGGGCTCGGGACATCCACCCGCAACAGGCCGCGCGGCGCAGCTGATTCGCCGGGAATATTGTTTTCGATGTCCTCAAGTTCGGCCAGCAGGCGGATCACCCGCTCGTAGTATTCGGAGCCTGCCGTCGTCACGTTCACCTTGCGGGTCGTTCTATTGAGCAGCTTGATGCGCAGTTCGGCTTCCAGTTGCTGCACCAATTGGGTGATCGTGGTTTTGCTCACACCCAGCGTTTCGGCGGCCTTGGTGAAGCTGCCCGCCTCAACCACCCGAACGAATGCCCGCATGCCTTCCAGTTTGTCCATCTCGAGTTCCGCCAATAGTTTGGTTTTTCCAAACAGTGTAGCAGCCATTTTGCGGTTTATCCGAATGATTGCCGTAGCTATAGTGCTGGCATTCATCAGCACAAGGAGCAGACACCATGAAAGCGCGCGAAACCGTTTTTCCGGCCGGGCGGCACGAACTTTACGCAGTCCATAAATACTCGGCTGCGATTCGATCGGGGGATTTGCTATTCGTCTCCGGCCAGGTCGGCAGCCGTCCAGATGGAGCGCCGGAACCTGAATTCGAGGCCCAGGTACGGCTGGCATTTGAGAACCTGAAGGCGACGCTGACGGCTGGCGGGTGCGGCCTGAACGACATCGTTGACGTGACGACTTTTCACACGGACCCGGAAAAGCAGTTCAGTACAGTGCTGGCGATCAAGGACGAAATCTTCCGGGACTCGCCCTATCCGAACTGGACCGCCGTAGGGGTCAACTGGTTGGCCGGGTTCGACTTCGAGATCAAGGTCATAGCTCGGATTCCCGACTGAGTAATGCAGGGTTGGAGCAAGAACAAAAAAAGCCCACGAACCGAAAATTCGTGGGCTTCCTTGCCTCTTAAACCGCGTTTACCACTTCGGCACTAGATGAGCATGGGACTTGTTCCATTCATCAAAACTGGCAGGAACGTCGGGTTTTTCATCCGACTTTGGAATTACGGCCAGTCTCTCTTCGTCGCGGGGCTCGCGTGTGTAACCATCGAGTTTCGTCACGGTGCCTTTGATTTGATCTTTATCGATGTTGCCGGAGAACGTCAGCAGGACTCGTGCTTCGCGCTCCTTGCCGTCCACGACTTCAGTGCCATCCGAATACTTTGCCTTGAAAGAGATGGTCTTCTGTTCTTCGTTGTAGGCCACGTCATATATGGCTGCGTGCCATGGCTCCAATGAGCCGTCGGCCATTCCGATTGCGCCAAAAACGACGTTGCCTTGCTTGTACAGCTCGACGCTATAGCCGGACTCGGCGTGTGGCTCTTCGGTGTCGCTGTATTCCATGCTGAAGAAGGCCCCGATCAGCGCTACAGGCCCGGCAGGCGTGCTCGCAGGCTTTGCATTTGCCGTCATCGGCGGCGGCTGGACCACCTTGGCGCCTGAAGCAGGCAGGCTGCCGGACGTATAGCTGAAGATGCCGGCAGCCAGTACCGCAATTGCGGTGCCGGCAGCTGCAACGAGTGCAAATGATTTTTTCAATGCTGAGTTCCAGAGCGTTGTTGGGGGCAAAAACAAAAAAGCCCACGAACCGAAATTCGTGGGCTTCTCTGCGTATCTTGGTAGGCCGTGCGGGGCTCGAACCTGCGACCAACGGATTAAAAGTGCGTTTCTCTAAAGTACTCGGTCTATTTAACAAAACGAGAAAACAATTCGGCAAAGCTGTCTGGTTTTACTTCATCAAGATTGCTCCCATGCCTTACGAAATACTGATTGCCGTAGATGGAAGGTTTTGCGTCAGATTCAATTTTTAGTATTACTACCGTCTTATCAAAGTATTTGACGGAAGAGATGTTTCGCGAGATGTAATCCTTGTCACGATCACTAATTGGCTCGTTCTTAACCAATTGAGTAAGTTTCGTGAAGTAGGTATCTACATCCTTATGATGCTTCAATGCCTCACTGTCGATTCCGCAAATATGGAAATTGGCATACTTTATTGGCTTTGCCGAATAAAATTTCGCAAACTGCGCTGCTGATGAATCCTTATCTGCAATTCCCAAGACGCAATAACCAACCGAGTTAGGCAAAGTGTTCGCCATTGCGGTTAGGGTTTTAATTATTTTCGAAAAAAGCTTCTGATCAAAGGTAGAATTATCTTTGTCAAGAGAGTGCAATCCGACTTTGAAGTCATATAGCGTCTGCTCTGTGGATGATTGCATTAAAATATTTTCCAAACGAGTAATCCAGTGATTTCTCCCGGGGTCGTTTGAATTATCTTTTGCAAAGCACTTGCGGATAACGCCAGTCAACGAGTCGACAGCATTCTGTTTTTCTTTTGCTGACCAGTTGCCGCCGCCTTGGCTTAAGTTGATTAGTTTATCACCGGCCCCGTCAAGTAAAGATACCAATGTTGCCATATCAGAAACTTCCATATCTTCCTCTATCAGCATTTCATAGATAGCCAAATAGAAGATCTGGAAGTAGCGTGGGGCGCGCTCAGGAACTTTCGCAAACAGCAATGCACCGAAACTCTTCCCTGAAGCCGTCAGAATCGCAATTATTTTATCAAAAACATACTGGATATTGGTTGTGACTTGCTCTTCATTAATTTTTTGAATTTGCAAATCAACTTGGCTTGCCAACGAGGTTTCACTTGTTGCGCCCGCTGCCACATTAAGACCATATAATTGATCCAAGATGTCTGGACTTGATCGCGTTCCTCGTTCTAGCGTAACCCAAGCGGTAATGTCCGCGATAATTTCTTCATCCTTGGATTGACGAAGATCTTCTCGGTTAATGATGTTATTTCGAATCCAAAATATGTCGTCAATCGCAATTCCATAATCGAGATGCTTGTTCGTAATACTGATCTTCTTCATTGCGCTTAGATTGAGAACATCGGATGCGCTGGCATCGCCTCTTATCCCCGTAGAAACCTTACGGACGATCGATGCAAATTTACTTATAGCACCTGCTTGCCTAAGTTCTTGCCTTGAAAGGTGGCGGCCATTGGAATTAAGACGACGGAAGACTTCATCGACGTGGTCACTCCCCGTTTCTTGGAACACGGATAATGGGATTTGGTATCGAACAATATTGGCGCAAAGTTCTCGAGCCAAAACATTTTCTTTTTGGACTAATGTCTTATTATCTTTTAGGAGCTTTGTGTCCGCCATGGTATCTAGATCAAAGTAGCCTCCGCTTACATCAAATTCTTGCTCAATGAAAGACATTATTGCATTGAGTCGTTGCATCCCGTCAATGATCTCCAGCACCCTGCGTGGCGCTGAAATCTCCGCGAGGAGCACCAAAGGTACAGGATAGCCTTTCAGTATGGAATCGATGAAAGCGCGCTTCTCGTCGATGGTCCAAACCAGCTTGCGTTGGTAACGGCGATTAACGAGAAAGGTATTTGAAAGGTAGTACCCGTACAAGCTTTGAATGCTCTCGCCTTTGATCGACAGCTCAACAGTATCTTTTCGTTCTTGTTGTTTCATCAGGTATCCTGTTCTCGTCCTAGTGGCCTTTTTTGAAACCTTATCTTAACGCATTTGGTTGCGTGATGGAATCGCATGACACGAGGTTTGCATTCAGAACTTGTGGGGGCTAGAAATTGCGTCGTAGCGTCTCAAGGACCGAAATTGTACCGAAAGCGGCTGTTAAGCTCCGACTTGACCGGATGCAAAAGAGGGGAGGGGGTTTTTAGCAACTTGGACCAGAAATGGACCAGAAAACAAAAAAGCCCACGAACCGAAATTCGTGGGCTTCCTTGCGTATCTTGGTAGGCCGTGCGGGGCTCGAACCTGCGACCAACGGATTAAAAGTCCGCTGCTCTACCAACTGAGCTAACGACCCAAGGTTCCACTTTCGAATGGTAGGCCGTGCGGGGCTCGAACCTGCGACCAACGGATTAAAAGTCCGCTGCTCTACCAACTGAGCTAACGACCCGTCGAAAGAAGAAGCGAGATTATAGGCTGGGTCGGCCCAGCTGTCAAATGCTCGCTTGTACTTTTTACCTGATGGATTTCAGGCGGTCCTTGGCGGTAGCGGCCGCCGGGGTGCCCGGATAGTTCTTGATCAGGTCTTGCAATGTCCTTTTGGCATTATTTACTGCCTTCAGCTCCGTCTGGCAGCTGGCAATGTTCAGCATGGCGTCGGCAGCTTTCGGGCTGTCCGGCCAGGTTTTCACGACCACCTGCTGGGCGGTGATGGCGTTTTTGCAATCGCCCTGGGCGTAATAGGCGTTACCGAGCCAGTATTGCGCGTTCGGTGCGTAGGCCGAGGCGCCGAAGCGCTTCACGAAGTCGCCCAGCGCGTTGGCGGCGCCTTTGTAGTCGCCGCTCTTGAACTGCGCCATAGCGTTGTCGTAGGCGTTCTGTTCGTCCATGTTGACCGAGGAGGTCTGGCCGTCGATGGTCACCTGGCGCGGCTCGAGCTTCTTCATGCGGGCGTCGAGGTCAGTGTAGAAGTCCTTCTGGCGTTTTTGTGCGACCTGGATTTCGTTCAGCAGGATTTCGGTCTGGCCGCGCAGGCGTGCAACTTCTTCGCGGAGCTGGTCCTGCTGCGAGATCATGTCGAGCGTGGTGCTTTTGTCGGTCTTGGTGTCGATCAGGTTCTTCAGATCCGCTTCCAGCTTGGCGACCTTGGCCTTCAGATCCATGATGGCCTTGCGTGCCTCTTCATCGTCGAACAGGCCGGCCGATGCGGTCAGGGGCAGGGTGGCAGCAAACAGGGCTGCCAACAGGGCAGACTTAGTGAATTTCATTTTTTCTTCCTTGCACAAAAAAAGAAAGGGGGCAGGGCGCAGTATAAACTGCGCGCTGCCCCTTGTGCGGCATTGTTAGGCTGGCGAATTACTTCGCTTTGTAAATGATGTCGGTGCCGCGGTTTTGCGACCACGCTTGTTCGGCATGCCTGCCTCCTTTGGATTTTCTTCGCCCAGCGAGACCGCTTCCATTTGATTGGCGCCGAGCAGGCGGTAAGCAGGAGTATTGCGCCGATGGCGGTGAGTATATTGCGCATTCAGTTGCCCAAAAAATTAGGGGCGGTGCGCAGTCTATACTGCGCACCGCCCCTTGAGTGCGGCATCTTAAGCTAAAAAATTACTTAGCTTTGTAAACGATGTCAGCACGGCGGTTCTGCGACCATGCTTCTTCGTTGTGGCCTTCAGCCTTAGGCTTTTCTTCGCCCAGGGACACGGCTTCCATGCGGCCTTCTGGCACGCCCAGGGCTGCCATCGACTTGCGCACAGCTTCAGCACGCTTCTGGCCCAGGGCCAGGTTGTACTCGGAGCCGCCGCGTTCGTCGGTGTTACCCTGGATCAGGATGGTGCGCTGGTTTTTGCCCAGGTATGCGGAGTGGTTCTTCACCACTTCCTGGCCTTCTGCTTTAACAACGTAGCTGTCGAAATCGAAGTACACGGAACGGTTTGCCAGTTTGCCGCCTGGTACGTCCAGTTCGTCAACTTCTGCAACCACTGGCTTGACTTCGCGTGGCTCAGCTTGCTTGACTGGCTCGGCTGGCTTCTCAACCACTTCAGGTGCTTTGGTTTCTGGTTGTGGGGTCGAGCAAGCTGCCAGCAGGGCGGCGGTGCTGAGGATGAAGGCTACGTGTTTTACGTTACGCATTTTTATTTCTCCTGGTCGTTAAAGGTGCTACTTCTCGTTTACTTCTTTTACTTCTTCACTTCATGAAAGGGCCCCAAGTGGGTTCCTTGATATTGCCCGCCTGAATACTCAAGCGTTGCTTAACCCGGCCGTCTGTCGATGCCACCGCCAGCGAGCGGCGGCCGCCGTTCTGAGTGGCGTACAGGATGTACTTGCCATTCGGAGCGAAGCTTGGCGAATCGTCGCTGGTGGTATCGGACAGGCGTTGCTCTTGGCGGGACTCCAGGTCCATTACGAACAACTGGAAGGCGCCGCCATCGCGCCGCGAAATATAAGCCAGCGTCTTGCCGTCAGCGGAAATGCGCGGGCTGATATTGTACGAGCTGCCGAACGTCACGCGCTGGGCTTCCCCGCCGTTGACGCTCATGCGATAGATCTGAGGACCGCCGCTGCGGTCGCTGGTGAAATAGATGTACTGGCCGTCGGCACTGAATTGCGGTTCGGTGTCGATGGTGCTGCCATTGGTCAGGCGGCGGATGCCGCTGCCGTCGGCGTTGACGATGTAGATCTGCGTGTTGCCGGGCTTGGAGAGGGCCACAGCCAGGCGCTTGCCGTCCGGCGACCAGGCCGGTGCGGAATTGTTGCCCTTTTCATTGGCCACAACGGTGCGCTGGCGGGTTACCAGGTTCTGCACGTAGACCACCGGCTTGCGCTGTTCGAACGAGACATAGGCCACCTTGGTGCCGTCAGGAGACCACGATGGCGAAATGATTGGCTCGGTGGAGGTCAGGGCAGGGATCACGTTTTCGCCGTCGGCGTCCGCCACTTCCAGTCGGTACTGGCGGCCTTGCTGGATCACGTAGGCAATACGGGTCGAGAACACGCCTTTGATGCCGGTCAGCTTTTCATATACATCATCGGCGATCTTGTGCGCGGCCAGGCGGCCGTACTGGTTCGGCATCGGGGCGCGGAAGCCGGACAGGTCGTTACCCTGCACGGTGGACATCAGGCGGTACTGCACCTCGAACTGGCCGTTGCCGAGCGTTTGCACGGAGCAGGCCACCAGTGCGTCGGCGCCGCGTGCCTTCCAGCTGGTCGCTTCGGTCTGCATCAGGTTGGTGGTCGGCGTGGCGTCGATAATCTTGAACATGCCGCTGCGGGTCAGGTCGGCTTTGACGATTTCCGAGATCTGGGCCGGGGCCGAGGCTTCGCCGGCGCACGGGCCGATGGCGACCGGGATCTGGTTGCTGCCGACGCCGGAAATTTCGACGCGCAGTTGCGCCTGTGCCGACAGCGCGAACGCTGCGCCGGCAACTACGAACATAAATTTAGCTTTGTTCATCAAGGTACGTCCTTCAAATTGAACACGAGTTCAAGCTCGCGCGCCACCGTGCCGTCATCACGCTTGGGCAGGGGCGAGGCCTTATAAATCGCATTCTCCACCGCAGTGTCATACGCAGCTACGCCGCTGCTCTTGGTTTTCTTAACCGACATGACTTCGCCGCTGGGAAGCTGGCTGACCATGAACCTGGCTTCGATATCCTGCTTGGCGCCAGGATAGTCGATGCGGCCCATGATCTTGGTGCGCAGCTTCGCGACATAGCCCTTGTCCAGGTTAGGCGCGGTCGAACGTGCCGCCGTTCCGGTGGAGCCTGCAGCTGCCGAACCCATGATGCGCTGCATTTCTGCAGCACGGGCTTTGGCAGCCTTTTCCTTCTCTTTCAGTTCCGCCAGTTTTTTGGCTTTTTCTTCTTCCAGCTTTTTCTGCTTGTCTTGTTTATCTTGCTCAGCCAGGAGCTTCTTTTCTTCTTCCAGCTTTTTCTTCTGCTCGGCGATCTTCTGCTCGAGCTCTTTTCGCTCTTTTTCTTTCTTCTTCTGCAGCGCGATGTCCGGATCAGGCTGAACCGGCTTCACCACTTCCGGCGGGGGAGGTGGCGGCTCTGGCGTGCGCGCAGGCGGCTCGGGCTCGGGCTGCGGGTCCGGCTCAGGCGCCTGCGGTGCGGCCATCTGCGTGGTCATGTCCCAGATTTCGGCATCGACGCCGACCGGGTCATTGTTCCAGCGAATGCCCACCCACAGGAATACAAACAGCACGCCATGCATCACCAGGGCCAGCGCAAACGCGCGCGTGCCGCCGTGCCGCTTCGGCACACGGTACGGTCCGCCTGCATTTGCCATCGTCATTGCCATGCCTTACTTCGTTGCCAAGCCAACGCGGTTAATCCCCATCTTCTTCGCTTCGGAAATCAGTTGGATCACATCGTCGTACTTGCTTTCCTTGTCGCCGGCGATCAGCACCGGGTACTCAGGATATTGTTCGTGCAGGGTGCGCAGCTTGCGCACCAGGGCTTCACGGTTCGGTTCGGTTTCCGGTGCCTCGGCCGATTTGCCGCCGATACCGATCATCAGCGAGCCATTCGGTTTCACTTGTACCTGGATGAAGGCATCCGGCGGGCGCGACGCTTTCTCCGCGTGCGGCAGGTCGATCGAGCTCGGGTTGTTCGAGGTCGGCATCACCATGAAGATGATCAGCAGGCAGAGCATGACGTCGATATAAGGCACGACGTTGATCTCGGACTTCAGCTTGCGGCCGCCGCGGCTGCCGCGCATGCTGCTGGAGAAGGAAGAAGCCATCTTCAGTTTCGCCTTTTAACGGGACTGGCGCTGCAGGATGTTCGAGAATTCTTCAACGAAGCTCTCGAAGCGGATCGCCAGGCGGTCAATGTCGTGCGAGAAGCGGTTGTACGCCACCACGGCCGGGATAGCTGCGAACAGGCCGATAGCAGTCGCGATCAGCGCTTCGGCGATGCCGGGCGCCACGGCCGACAGCGTGGCCTGCTGCACATTGGCCAGGCCGCGGAAGGCGTTCATGATGCCCCACACCGTGCCGAGCAGGCCGATGTAAGGGGAGACCGAGCCGACCGAAGCCAGGAAGGCCAGGTGGGCTTCCAGGGCATCCATCTCGCGCTGGAAGGCAGCGCGCATGGCGCGGCGGGCGCCATCCAGCACGTCGCCCATATTCATGTCGCGGCTGCTGGCAGCGGCTTGCTTGCCCTTGATGTACTCACCCATGCCGGCTTCGAAGATGCGGGCCAGGGCGCCACTGTTGGCGCGGTTGCTGCCGGCGCTGGCGTGCAATGCATGCAGGTTGCCGCCGGCCCAGAAGGTCTTTTCGAACTCGACGGTCTGGTTGCGCGCGCCGCGCACATCAAACAGTTTCTTGAAAATATAGGTCCAGCTGATAACGGAAACCGCAAGCAGCAGCGCCATGATCAACTGAACGATCAGGTGTGCGTTGGTGATGAGGGCGATGAAGGAAAGGTCTTGGTTGACGTTCATTGTTTCTCAATCTAATTATTATGCGCGCATGCGGGCCGCAACGGCATCGGGCACGGCGCGTGGGCGCAGGGCCGAGTCGACGCAGCCAACTTTAACGTGGGCAGTATTTAAGAGGCGGTCGCCGCACCACGCCTCCTGTACAAACTGGATCGAAGCGCGGCCCAGTTTATCAATACGAAGCGTCAATTTTATTACATCGTCTAGTCGCGCCGGCGCGTGGTAGTCCGCGCTGACATTTTTGACAACAAACATGGCGTCGTGTTCGCGCAGGAGGCTGTCCTGGTTAACGCCGAGGGAGCGCAACCACTCGGTGCGCGCGCGCTCGAAGAACTTCAAATAGTTCGCGTAATAGACAATTCCGCCGGCGTCCGTGTCTTCGTAGTAGACGCGGACCTCCCAGGTGAACTCAGACGACATAGATAGAAGAGCTACTAAGTGAGAATCGGCAACATTTTACGCCAAATGAATCGGCGACAAGGTATTTTGCACAATCTCGTAACAATTGCTTACGGTTTTCCCTTATATGGGGCGGCATTTTAGCTGCGTTTGATGGCGAATGGCGAGAATCCTTGGCAGGTTGGCATCAATTCGATGGAATTTACATTAATGTGTTGCGGCAATGTTGCAATCCAGAAAGCCGTGTTGGCGATATCGTCGGCAGTCAGCGGGGTGGTGCCTTCGTAAATCCTGACTGCCGCCGCGTCGTCTTTCAGGCGCACATTGGAGAATTCGGTGCCGCCGCACAGGCCAGGGGCGATATTGGTGGCGCGCACTCCGGTGCCGATCAGGTCGGCACGCAGGTTGAGGGTGAATTGTTCGACGAAGGCTTTGGTGGCGCCGTAGACATTGCCGCCCGGGTAAGGGTAGGCGCCGGCCACCGAGCCGAGGTTGATAATAGTGCCGCGGCCGCGCTCGACCATGCCCGGCAGCAGGGCGCGCGTGATGGTGACCAGGCCGGTACAGTTGGTCGCAATCATGGTCTCCCAGTCTTCCAATTCGGCTTCGTGGGCGCCTTTGATGCCGAGCGCCAGGCCGGCGTTATTAATAAGCACGTCGACTTCCTGCCAGCCGGCAGGGAGGGAGGCCAGGGCGGCATGGATCGCACCCTTATCGGTCACGTCGAGTTTTACGGGCAGTAAGTTCGGGCCGAGTTCGCTCGCCAAGGCTTCCAGGCGCTCGGTGCGGCGGCCGGCGGCGATCACCTGATGACCGTTCTTGACGAAAACACGCGCCATTGCGGCGCCAAAACCAGCGGTTGCGCCGGTAACTAACACGATCATGGTCGAACTCCCATTATTAACTTTGGGGATTCTAACGCCAAAACCGGTAAACCAGTGTCAGACCCGCGGGGTCTGACACTGACTGATCATCTGGCCGGGCCGCAAGCGGGGTCTGACCCTGGTTTACCGGTTCTAAGCCGAATAAGCCGCGAAATCAGCCGAATCCGGCCAAATGATTGCCGGATTAACTCACTTAAATTACAATCCTGACTCCATTACTGTCTCACGTAACTGGCGAAAAACCAGCTGGCGCTTGCGCTGCTGGTGAGAGGTGGGCAACCACCGGGGAACGTGAGATCTCAAACAGCCGTTCGCCTGGGCAGCCACGATGGAAACGTGCGTTTCGGCTGCCCTGTCACTTTTGGCTCCCGATTCGATCCAATCTGCCTTAAAAACTGGAGTAATTTCATGTTCGCAAAAGATCACACCCTCGCCAACGTTGACGCGGAGCTGTTTGCCGCTATCCAGAACGAGAACAAGCGCCAGCACGACCACATCGAGCTGATCGCTTCTGAGAACTACACTTCGCCAGCCGTAATGGAAGCCCAGGGCTCCCAGCTCACCAATAAATATGCCGAAGGCTACCCAGGCAAGCGCTACTACGGTGGCTGCGAGTACGTGGACGTCGTCGAGCAACTGGCAATCGACCGCGTGAAGCAGCTGTTCGGCGCGGAAGCGGCCAACGTGCAGCCTAACTCCGGTTCCCAGGCCAACCAGGGCGTGTTCTTCGCCGTGCTGAAACCAGGCGACACCATCATGGGCATGTCGCTGGCGGAAGGTGGCCACCTGACCCACGGCATGGCGCTGAACATGTCCGGCAAATGGTTCAACGTTGTTTCCTACGGCCTGACCGCCGAAGAAGACATCGATTACGACGCTATGGAAGCCCTGGCCAAGGAGCACAAGCCCAAGCTGATCATCGCCGGCGCTTCGGCCTTCTCCAAGAAAATCGATTTCGAGCGCTTTGCCAAAGTGGCCAAGGCCGTTGGCGCCTACTTCATGGTCGACATGGCCCACTACGCCGGCCTGATCGCCGCCGGCCTGTACCCGAACCCGGTTCCGCACGCAGACTTCGTGACCTCCACCACCCACAAGTCCCTGCGCGGCCCACGTGGCGGCATCATCCTGATGAAGGCCGAGCACGAAAAGATCATCAACTCCTCGATCTTCCCTGGCATCCAGGGCGGCCCGCTGATGCACGTTATCGCAGGCAAGGCAGTCGCTTTCAAGGAAGCCCTGTCGCCGGAATTCAAGGCCTACCAGCAGCAAGTGGTGAAGAATGCCGACGTGCTGGCCAAGACCCTGATCAAGCGCGGTCTGCGCATCGTTTCGGGCGGCACCGAGTCGCACGTGTTCCTGGTCGACCTGCGCGCCAAGAACCTGACCGGCAAGGAAGCGGAAGCGATCCTGGGCCAGGCTCACATGACCTGCAACAAGAACGGCATCCCTAACGACCCTCAGAAGCCATTCGTGACTTCCGGCATTCGTCTGGGCTCGCCAGCCTTCACCACCCGCGGTTTCAAGGAAGCCGAGGCGGAAGAAGTGGGCAACCTGATCGCCGACGTGCTGGATAACCCGCACGACGCAGCAACCATCGAGCGCGTGAAAGCCGCTGTGAAGGTGCTGGCTGACAAATTCCCTGTTTACGCCTAAGCAAGCGGTTGGTACTATCGAGGCGCCGGATCGTAAGGTCCGGCGCTTTTTCATTCAATAATAAGAGACGCCACATCCATGAAATGCCCGTTCTGCCAGCACGATGATATCCAGGTTCTCGACACCCGCGTGTCGGAGGAAGGGGATGCCATCAAACGGCGCCGGCGCTGCGTGAACTGCGATAAGCGCTTCACCACGTGGGAGCGGATCGAACTGACCATGCCTTACGTGGTCAAGAAGAACGGCAGCCGCACCGAGTATTCGGCCGACAAGCTGCGCGCCAGCCTGATGCTGGCCCTGCGCAAGCGCCCTGTTGCTGCCGAGTCCGTCGACAAGGCAGTGTCCTCCATCGAAGAAAAGCTGCTGACCAGCGGCCAGCGTGAAGTCGACTCCGTCTTCGTTGGCGAACTCGTCATGGCCGAACTCAAACGCCTCGACAAGGTGGCGTATATCCGCTTCGCTTCGGTCTACAAGAACTTCGAAGACCTGGCCGAATTCCAGGATGCGATCGAAGAAGTTGGTGACGGTCAAGAGCTCTCTCCCAAGGCTTGATATTTCTCAAACCTGCGCGCCCTTTGCTGACTAATTTGATCAGCAGGGGAGGGCTGCGCTATGCGTCGTCCATTTGCTGGGTTCACCATGCTGGAAGTGCTGGTTGCCGTGCTGCTGCTCGCCGTTGGCCTGGTCGGCGCGCTGGCGATGCAGGCGCACGCCATGCGCACCCGGCAGGAATCGGCGCTGCAGACCGAAGCCCTGCAGGCTGCCGCCACGCTGGCTGAACACATCCGCGCGAACGCCGCGCAGTCCTCCGCTTACCTGGGGTTTGAGTTTGATGCCGCTGCCGGCAGTGGCGCGCCCGATGCGCCGGCCGCCTGCAATGGCGCCCCATGCGATTCGGTCACCATCGCGCAGCAGGAGCTGCATGAATTCCGCCGGCGTCTCGCGGCTGCGCTGCCGCTTGCCCGCGCGGTTGTTTGCCGCGATGCCGGCGCCGCGCCCGGCGGGCAGTTGCAATGGCCGTGCTCGGGCGCTGCCGATGCTCCTGTCGCCATAAAAATAGGCTGGCGCAGCAGGCGGCCGGATGGCACCAGCTTCGGCGCGGCGCCGGCTGTGGCGCTGTCTGTCGCGTTAGCCGGATCGCCTGCCGCCCCGGCAGTTCCGCCGGGCCCGCCGCCAAACATTCGGCCTGGCGCTGGGGGCGCGCAATGATGGCGCACCAGCACGGTCTGGCTTTGAGCGAGATCCTTATTGCGATGGCGCTCAGCCTGTTGGTCGCCCTGGCGGCAGCCTCGCTCCTGCACGCTTCCAGTGGCGACTTCCTGCATAACGGCGCCAACACGCGCATTGACGACAATGGCCGCTTCGCTCTGGCAATCATTGGTCAATCGCTGCGTCAGGCCGGCTATCCCGGGGAGCCCGGGGCTGGTGCCGCGGCACCTGTGCCGCCGCTGGCTATTGAGGGCCGCGACGCCGCAAGCGTGGCCACGAATTCGGATGGGCTCGGCGACGCGCAAACTTCTGTCAACGGCAGCGATGCGCTGGCCATCCGCTACCTGCCCACAGCAATCGCCGGCGCGTCGGCTGGCGGCGCCATGCTCAATTGCGCCGGTTTCCCCGCCGAGCCAGGCGAATGGGCGTGGAGCATTTTTTACCTGGCCCGGGCCGGCGACGGCATCGCCGAACTTCGCTGCAAATACAAGGGCGAGAACGGTTGGGGTTCCGATGCCGTGGTGCGTGGCGTGGATGCGTTTCACGTGCTGTACGGCATTGATACCGATGCCCCGCGCGACAACATCCCCAACCTTTACCTCACCGCCAGCGGCATTGACGCTCTCGACGACTTGCTTCCCGCGCCGGAACGCGTGATGCGGCCTCATTGGCGCCGCATCACCAGCATCCGCATTGCTTTGCTGCTGCACGGCGAACGAGGCTCGCGCGGAGGAAGCCGCTTAAGCAGCTATGAACTGCTTCCGGGTGCCGATCCAGGGGCGCGCATCGATGAAGCCAGCCTGCCGGCACCGATGCAGCACCGTGCCCGTCGCCGGTTCACGGCAACCGTCGCCCTGCGCAACCCGTAGGAGGCCGCGATGCACTACTACCAGCGTGGCGTCACCCTTCCGGTAACGATGCTGTTGCTGCTCGCCGCGCTGGCCATCGGGGCATCGGCGGCACAAATGGCCATGCTGGGTGAGAAGGCGGCCCGCGCGGAACGGGACCGCCTGATCGCCTTCCAGTCTGCGGAGGATGCACTGATGGATGCAGAACGTGATATCAACGCCGGCCTTGGCCCGCCACTCGATCCGGCGCCTGATCCCGGGCGGGCACCCGCCTGGCAAACTGTCGACCTGGCGGGCAACGGCGGCACCGAATACGGCGCGTTCACCGGCGCTTCCATGGAAACCGGTCAGGGCCTGCTGCCGTTCCGCCGTCCGCGCTACCTGGTGGAACGCATCGCCTATACGCCGGCAGGCGCGCCGCCTGCCCATTACTATCGGGTGACAGTCATCGGATTCGGTACGCGCCCCGGTTCCGAGACCGTGCTGCAGGCCAGCTTCACGCCCCCGGCACCAGTGCGTCGCCACAGCTGGCGCGAAATCATGGATTGGCAGGCGCTGCACGACGCCGCAAGCCGCGAGGACGAACAATGAATTCGCGCACCTCTGCCGGCGGCACCCTGCTCGGCATGCTGACCACGCTGGTCATCATCGGTATTCTCACCGCGGTCGCAATTCCTGTCTGGAACGGAGCGGTCATTCGCATGCGCCGCAGCGAAGCGCAAGCGACGCTGCAGGAGCTGATGCAGCAGCAGGAGCGCCACTACACGCGTTTCAACAGCTACGTTGCGTTCTCGGCGGCGACCGGCGACGAATACCGGTGGTGGTCGGGCCGTACGGCCAGCTCCAGTGCCTATGAGCTGGAAGGCAAGGCCTGCGATGGCCAGCAAATCAGCGACTGTATCCAGGTGGTCGCCACGCCCGGCACGCCCAATGTCGACGGCCGCTTCAGGGATCCGCAATGCGAACGCCTCATCCTCACCAGCAGCGGGCTTCACCTCGCCACCGGTCCCTCACGCAACTGCTGGCGCTGAGGCGAACCGCCCGCGAACGGGCGGGGCGACGACCCGGCTTCACGCTGCTGGAGCTGATGATCGTGCTCGCCATCCTGTCGATCCTGTTCGCCTCCGCGCTGCCTGAGCTGGGCAATATGCTGGCAGGTCGCCAATTGCGCAGCGCCTCCGCCGACCTGCTGGCAGCCATCAACGATACCCGCGCCCAGGCCATCGCCCGCCGCCGCGTAGTCACGCTGCTGGCCGAAAACGGCAATTGGCAGCAAGGTTGGCTGATTATTATCGACGCCAACGCCAACCGCAGCCCCGACCAGGGCGAGGCGATCCTGTACCGCCACGTGGCGGCGCCCGAGCGCCTGCGGGTAAGGGCCAGGTTCACCGACAACACGGCCCCGGCCTATATTTCATATAATGCAGCAGGAAGAAGCTGCCGCGCCGCCCATCCGAATGCCGCCAACTTTGGCACCATCACCCTTGAACTGGCCGGCGCGCAGCGCAATATCAAGATCAATATGCAGGGCAGGGCGCGCTTATGCGATCCCGCCCTGGAACCGGCGACCTGCGCAAGCATATGAATATCAACAGCGACCTCGAAGGCATGCAACTCGCCCTGCAATGGGCTGAAAAAGGTCTGTTCACCACCTCCCCGAATCCCCGTATCGGCTGCGTGATCGTGCGCGACGGGGGGGTCATCGGCGAAGGCGTGACGCAGGCCGCCGGCCAGGATCACGCCGAAGTCCAGGCCCTGAAAGATGCCAAACGGCGTGGCCATGATGTACGCGGCGCCACCGCTTACGTCACGCTGGAGCCCTGCAGTCACCACGGGCGTACGCCGCCCTGCGCCGATGCGCTGGTGCGCGAAGGCCTGGCCCGCGTTGTCGCGGCGATGGAAGATCCGAATCCGCTGGTTGCCGGCAACGGCATGGCGCGCCTGTCCGCCGCAGGAATTGAAGTTGCCAGCGGCCTTCTGGCCGATCAGGCATACGAAATGAACATTGGCTTCTTCCACCGCATGCGCCACGGCCTTCCATGGGTTCGCATGAAGACTGCCGCCAGCCTGGATGGCATGACTGCCCTGCACAATGGCCAGAGCCAGTGGATCACCGGCGCCGAGGCTCGCGCCGATGGCCATGCCTGGCGCGCGCGTGCCTGCGCCATCCTGACCGGCATCGGCACGGTAAAGGCCGATGACCCGCAACTCAACGTGCGCGCGGTCGAAACGCCGCGCCAGCCGCGCCGCATCGTGGTCGACAGCAAGCTGGAAATCAGCCCGCAAGCGCGTGTGCTGGAAGGTGGCGGAACCTGGATCGTCGCCGCCGCCCATCATCGGGAAAAGGAAGCGATCCTGCGCGACAGGGGCGCGGAGATCATCGTCCTGCCGAACGTGCACGGTAAAGTCGATTTGCCGGAGCTGATGCGCGAGCTGGGGCGCCGCCAGATCAACGAGCTTCATGTCGAAGCAGGTGGCAAGCTGAATGGCTCCATGATCCGCGAAGGATGCGTGGACGAACTGCTGGTCTACCTGGCGCCAACCTTGCTGGGCGACGCGCAAGGCATGTTCGCCTTGCCTGCGCTGACTGAACTCAGCGGCAAGCACAGCCTGAAATTTCACGAGGTTAAGCAAGTCGGGGCCGATTTGCGTATCCTTGCCCGATTCAACCCACATTAAAGATCATTATGTTTACTGGAATCGTTGCCGCAGTCGGCAAAATCAAATCCGTAACCCCGCTGGAAGGCGGCGCCGACGCAGGCGTGCGCCTGGATGTTGACGCCGGCGGCCTGCCGATGGCCGACGTCGGCCTGGGGGATTCGATCGCCCTGAACGGCGCTTGCATGACGGTGGTGGAGAAGACCGCCACCGGCTTTACTGTCGACGTTTCGCGAGAAAGCCTGAACAAGACCGTCGGCCTGGACACGACCACGGAAGTGAACCTGGAAAAGGCCCTGACCCTGGCCGAGCGCCTGGGCGGCCACCTGGTATCCGGCCACGTCGATGGCCTGGGCGTGGTGCGCAAGTTCGAACCGGTCGGGGAATCGTACGAACTGGTGATCGAAGCGCCGCGCGAGCTGGCGAAATACCTGGCTTACAAAGGTTCGGTGGTGGTGAACGGCGTGTCGCTGACCGTCAACCGCGTTGAAGACAGCGCCACCGGCTGCTCCTTCTCGATCAACCTGATCCCGCACACCATCCAGGTCACCACCCTGAAGCACCTGAAAGCCGGCTCCAGGGTCAACCTCGAGATCGACCTGATCGCCCGCTACGTGGAGCGCATGCTGAGCCTCGCCAAGGAGGCGTAATTCAGCCTAGTGGGACCAGTTGAGGACCATGCGCTTGAGGTCTATCTGGATGTCGCCGCCTGCCAGGTTGCAGCCGGCGAAGTCTTCATGGAACTCCAGGTAGTAGGGGCCAAAATACATGCTTTCGGCATTGCCGTACATCGTGCCGCCCAGGTGATGGACATGCGGGGCCTCGTGAAAGCGGGCGAAGCCCAGTTTTTCGCCCTCATCGGAAAACATTGCGATGTAGGCGCGTTCTGCGCCATCTTCTTCATCTTCCTCGCGCGGCGGTATGCCAACGTTCGGATCCTCCTGCCTTAAGGCCGAGGAAATTGGAAAGGCGGCACGCAAATCGTCTTTGCCTTCGCCTGGCGGCCACGCAAGCCGCTCCCCGCTTCCGTCGCGTGGCGCAGCGAAATGCAGCGCATAGCCGTCTGACATCCATTTTATCTCTGCGAAGTCCAGCGCTTGCGCCGTGGCCGGTGGCATTGGCGGATAACAAAGCGGCCCATCAAATTCCTCCTGGGTCAGCCAGATGGCAACATAGCTGCGGCAGATCGCGTCCTCCATCGTAAAGCTTTGAGGATGGGAAACGAGCTGTGTCGGATCAAAGCCTTCGAGATCTGGCGCATTTTCCGCCATGTCGCCCACAAAGAGGCTCAGCGCCACCAGTTTTTCGCTTTTGACCCTGTATTCAGGCGGCAGGCGCAAGGTAAATGCATGGCGTAGCGGGTAGCCATGGCGAGGGTTGAGTGGCCAATGCTGGTGCTCAATCCCCGGCGGCAAGCCGAATGCCCAGCCGTTTTCCCATTCTGCACCACGGAGCGATGCGGGAAGCAACTGTGCCTCGCCGGGCCAGATGTTGAAGGCATCTTTCAGTCCGGGATCGGCCGGTTCGAATGCAGGGTAGACGGCATCGCGTGAGCGCAGGATGATGTCGCTGACCTGCTGGCCCTTGGCCTGGATCACGATGTCGTAGCCAGGCTCGCTGCGGTCGATGAAGGCGGCGATGTCCGCGCCGTTTCCGTCTGCTGCGGCCGGCAGAGGTGTCAATTGCGGGCGTTGGGCGAGCGCCTTGTCCAGCCGCATGCAAACGAACAGTCCTTCGATACGGTGACTTTCGGGAAAGCCGGTCGAAAAACTGAGCTCCCCGATCATTTGACCGGCATCCAGGCGAGCGGCAAACTTCTTCTCATTCTTGCGTGGGACTCTGATGCGGCCCAGGTCACCATATTCGGGTGACTGCCATGCGTCGCCAAATGCTTCGGCCAGCATGCCCATCGGAAGGCCCGGGCGTAAGTTCGCAAGTTTTTGAAATTCCATTGACAAACTCTTTCGGTGTTGAACTGCGGAAATGTTATCATGGCAAAAAAAATCAACACCAGAGTTTGTCTGCAGTGATCGAGCGTTAGGTGGCGGCACGCGCAGCGGCGATGTAGGCCGGCGGTTCCGCATTAATGCCCAGCTTTACCTGACGGGTGAGGTCATCCGCCAGCACTTCGTCTTTCCCTTCCGCCAGCGCAGCAATGATTTGTGCCGCGACATCGTCCGGTTTGATCTTCGCGATGTCGTAGCCAGCGGTCATATCGGTATCCATATAGCCCATGTGGGCGCCGACCACCAGTGTGCCCTGCGCGGCCAGCTCGATACGCAGGCCGTTGGTCAGCGCCCAAGCGGCCGACTTCGACATGCTATAGGTGTTGGTCGGGCCCTGGCTGTACCAGGCCAGTACGGAAAGGATGTTGACGATGGCACCGCCGCCGTTGGCTTTCAGCGTAGGGGCGAAGCCTTTGCTCAACAGCATAGGGCCGATCACATTGGTTTCCATCTCTGCGCGCGCCTGATCGAGGGCATTGTCGGCCAAGATGCCGCCGGCTTTGACGATGCCGGCATTATTGATCAGAACACTCACGTCCTGGTATTCACGGGTGACGGCGGCGATTTCGTCGTGTTTGGTCACGTCCAGCTGGACTGGGATGACGCCAGGCAGGGTGAGCGTTTTCGGATCCCGGGCGGCGCCGTAGACTTTTTTCGCGCCAGCTGCCATTGCCGCTTTTGCCAGCTGCAGGCCCAGGCCACGGTTAGCGCCAGTGATGAATACGACGGAATCTTTGAGGTTCATGATGGTTTCCTTGAGGGTCAAAAATGATGATCATCATCTAATGGCTTAATAATAGTGATCGCAATTAAAAATTTCAAGGAAATTTTGAAAAGGGGCGCGCGACGCGCCCCGGCGGGGACTACAGCAGGGTGGTGGTAAGGGTGATGTTGGTATTGAACAGCTTCGAGACGGGGCAGCCAACTTTTGCCTTATTGGCAAGCTCTTCGAACTTGGCCTTGTCGGCGCCAGGAATCTTGGCTTGCAGGTCGAGGTGGATAGCGCTGATGGAGAAGCCGTCGGCTACCTTGTCCAGTGTCACTTCGGCCCTGGTTTCCATCTTTTCGGCAGTAAAACCGGCCTCGCCCAATATCAGCGACAAGGCCATGGTGAAGCAGCCGGCATGCGCCGCCCCGATCAGTTCTTCCGGATTGGTGCCCGGTTTGCCTTCGAAACGGCTGGAAAATCCATAAGGCGCCGCCTGTAGCGCACCACTTGCAGTACTGATCGCTCCACGTCCATCCTTGATGCCGCCAGTCCAGACGGCCGAACCGCTAGTCTTCATCGCTGCCTCCTTCAGGGTTGAAAAAGCAATTCAGTCTAGGCCAAATCGCCTAATGGCGGCGCCCGAGGGGGCGGAAGTGCGCCAAATCCTTTAAAATAGCGGGTTAACAAAGAAACGCTCTGTGCCTCACATCAAAGGAAAAAATATGTCCATATCCAGCACCGAAGAAATCGTCGCCGAACTGCGCGCCGGTCGCATGGTGATCCTGGTCGATGAAGAAGACCGTGAAAACGAAGGCGACCTGGTGCTGGCCGCCGAACACGTCACGCCGGAGGCGATCAATTTCATGATCAAGCACGCGCGCGGCCTGGTATGCCTGACCCTGACCGAAGAGCATTGCAACCAGCTTGACCTGACCATGATGACGGCCAAGAACGGCACCTCCTTCGGCACCAATTTCACAGTGTCGATCGAAGCGGCGGAAGGCGTCACCACCGGCATTTCGGCCGCCGACCGCGCCAAGACCATCCAGGTCGCCGTGGCCAAGGGCGCCAAGCCAAGCGACATCGTGCAGCCGGGCCACATTTTCCCGCTGCGCGCGGTGCCTGGCGGCGTGCTGATGCGCGCCGGCCATACCGAAGCTGGCTGTGACCTGACTGCGATGGCTGGCCTGATGCCGGCTTCCGTGATCTGTGAAATCATCAAGGACGACGGTACCATGGCGCGCCTGCCGGAACTGCTGGAGTTCGCCAAGGAACATGGCCTGAAGATTGGCACCATCGCTGACCTGATCCACTACCGCAGCCAGAACGAGTGCATGGTGGAGCGTATCGCCGAACGTCCTCTGCGCACCGCGCACGGCGATTTCCGCATGATCGCTTTCCGCGATAAGCCAAGCGGCTCGGCCCACCTGGCCTTGGTGCATGGCGATATGGCTCCTGGCAAGGAATCGCTGGTGCGCGTGCACCAGCCAGTCTCCATCCTGGACCTGCTGGAAACCGAAGCCACCACCCATTCCTGGAACGTGTCGTCCTCGATGAAGGCGATCAAGTCGGCGGAGCAGGGCGTGATGGTGCTGCTGAATTGCGGCGAGACCGCGGAGCAGCTGTTCGGCCAACTGGAGGCGCTGGACAAGAACGTGCGTCCAACCGGCCGTGCCGCCAGCATGGACCTGCGCAGCTACGGCATTGGCGCGCAAATCCTGCGCGATGTGGGCGTGCACAAGATGCAGCTGCTGGCCAGCCCGCGCAAGATGCCTTCGATGACCGGCTTTAACCTTGAAGTCACCGGCTACATGGCCAAACCTGCTGCCTGAAGCGCGGCATAATCCAATATCCTGAGAAAGAGGTACACCATGACCGTAGCAACCTACGAAACCAACTTGTCCGGCGAAAACCTGCGCATCGGCATCGTGCAAGCGCGCTTCAACGAAGACGTTTGCCACGGCCTGCTGTCGGCCTGCCTGCAGGAGCTGAAGAACCTGGGCGTGGAAGACGAAGACATCCTGCACGTGACCGTTCCGGGCGCGCTGGAAGTGCCGCTGGTGCTGCAAAAGATGGCCGAGTCCAACCAGTTCGACGCGCTGGTCGCGCTGGGCGCCGTGATCCGCGGCGAAACCTACCACTTCGAGCTGGTGTCCAATGAATCCGGCGCAGGCATCACCCGCGTGGGTCTGGATTACAGCATCCCTATCGCCAACGCCATCCTGACCACCGAGAACGACGAACAGGCGGAAGTCCGCATGGCCGTCAAAGGCGCCGAAGCAGCGCGCTGCGCCGTCGAAATGGCCAACCTGTCGATCGCCCTGGAAGAACTGCACCAGGACCTGGGCGACGACGAGTAATTCAACAAGAAGAGAAGAATATGACTGACAAAATGACGCATGCCAACCCGAGCAAGAACCGCACGCCGCGCCACCGCGCCCGCGAGTTCGCGCTGCAGGGCCTGTACCAGTGGCTGCTGAACAATGAAGACGCGACCAAGGTCGTCAACAATATCCGCGGCGCCCACGGCTTCGACAAGGCGGACGGCGAGTATTTTGCCGACCTGCTGCGCGGCACCATCAAGCAGTCGGTCGAGCTGCGTGAAGTGTTCCTGCCGCTGGTCGACCGCGGCATTGGCGAGCTCTCTCCGATCGAGCACGCCGTGCTGCTGATCGGCGCTTATGAGCTGAAGAACCACATCGAAATCCCGTACCGCGTCGTCATCAACGAGGCGGTGGAGCTGACCAAGTCCTTCGGCGGCATCGATGGCCACAAGTATGTAAACGGTGTGCTGGACAAGCTGGCCGCCCAACTGCGCGCCGACGAAGTCGCCGCCGACAAGAAGCGCTGATTCTTCACATCTGCTTCACGCCTCCGGGCGCAGCATGTCTCCTGGACAAGCGGGCGAAAAATGGGGTACGTCCCCATTTTTCGATTCCATTTTTACCAGGAGAAATCAATGATCAAGCAGTTCATGCGCGCCGCCGCCTGGCTTGCCGCAATCCTCGCCTTGCTGGCCGCCTCCGGCTACGCATACTTCCTCAGCTTTGAACTGGACCGGCAGCCGCGTGCGAATCCCCAGGCGCGGCCGGCCGATCTCGCCTGGCTTGCGGCCGCCCCGGCTGCGTCGCGTGGCCGGGTATTGGCCGTCGTGTCGAGCGCAGCGTACTTTCCGGATGGCCGCAAGAAGGCTGGCTTCGAGCTGACCGAGCTGGCGCGCGCCTATTATGTGTTCCAGGCCAGCGGGTACGAGGTCGACATCGCCTCGCCGGCCGGTGGCCGGCCTCCCGAGCGTATCGATGCGGACGATATGGGCGACGCCGACTACGCCTTCCTCAACGATCACGCCGCGCAACGAAAGCTGGAAGCTACCCTGCCGCTGGCCGGCGTCGATCCGGCCCGCTACGCGGCGGTCTTTTTTGTCGGCGGCAAGGGCGCCATGTTCGATTTTCCGGACAATGCCGATGTGGCGCGCATTGCCTCGGCGATTGCGGCAAGGGGCGGGGTGGTCGGCGCAGTCTGCCACGGACCTGCTGCCTTGTTCGGCGCGCGCAGTCCGGATGGCGGCAGCCTGCTTGCAGGCCGCCGCGTGACGGGCTTCACGAATGACGAGGAATTGTTCCTGATGAAGGATGCGCGCCAGCGCATGCCCTTCATGCTGGAGGATCGCGCCCGGGCCATCGGCGCCCGCTTTGCGGCTGCGCCGAAGTATGTCGGCCACGTGGTGGTGGACGGAAAGCTGGTAACCGGCCAGAATCCGTGGTCCACCTGGGCCACGGCGGAAGCGATGGTGAGCGCCATGGGCGCCACGCCGGCTGCGCGGCCGCAGACGGCAGAGGAGCGTAGCACGCTGGCGCTGGCGGCGTATTACAACAGCGGCCTGGAAGCGGCGCGCGCAGAGCTCCGGCAAGGCAAGGGCTTTGATAAGATGTTGGTGCTGATGCACGCCTTGGTGGCGGGCATGCAGGGCCGGGTGGGCGATGCATTCCAGCTGCAGCGCCTCGCTAAAGGATAAGGATGCCGCTGAATATACTCGTCGTCGAAGACAATCAACTGCTGGCCCGTAACCTGGCCGATGCCTTCGGCGGCCATGGCCATGCGGTGGACTTCGCGGCGAATGGCGAGCATGGCCTGTCGCTGGCACTGGAACACCCCTACGACGTGCTGGTACTGGACCTGGCGCTGCCGGGCATCGACGGGCTGGAGGTTTGCCGCCAGTTGCGTGCCCGCCTGCCGCGCCGCCTGCCGGTACTGATGCTCACTGCGCGCGATACGCTGCAGGACAAGCTGCAGGGCTTTGACGCCGGAGCCGACGATTACCTGGTCAAGCCTTTCGCCATGGAAGAACTGTTGGCACGCTGCCAGGCGCTGGCCTTGCGGCACAGGGACTACGCGCTGGAGGTAGGCGGCCTGCGGATCGACCGGCGGGCGCAGGCGGTGACACGCGCCGGCCTGCCGGTACGGCTGCAGCCCGCCGCCTACCAGTTGTTGCTGGCGTTGGCCGAGGCGCATCCCCGCGTGATGACGCGCAGCGAACTGACGCAAGTGCTGTGGCACGACGACCCGCCCGATTCGGACGCATTGCGCAGCCATTTGTACCAGCTGCGGCAGGCGCTGGACAAGCCGTTCGCCCGGCCCATGCTGCTGACGGTGCATGGTGTCGGCTTTCGCCTCGATGCCGCCCCATGAAAGCCGGACATAGCCTGCGCCGCCGCCTCGCTGCGGCCTTTGCCCTGATCGCCCTGTGCACGGCGCTGCTGTTTTCCGGCTTCGCCGTGGTGTTCATGTATGCGCTGGAGGACGAGTTCTTTGCCAACCTGCTGGCGCAGGAGACTGCGCACCAGCAGGCCAGCTGGCAGGAATCGTCCGCGCTGGCCGTGCCGCTGCGGCCGTATGTCAGCGTGCACCGCGGCCTGGCAAGCTTGCCGCCGGACCTGCGGCGCCAGCCCGGTGTTGCGCGCGGTGGCGAATTCTTCGGCGACAGCGGCCGTCATTACCACGTGCGCCAGCTCGCATTGCCTGCGGCGCCGGCGATGCTGCTGGTGGCGGAAGTCAGCAGCGAACTGCTGGTCCGCCCGCGCTTGCCGCAGGTCCTGGGCTTGCTGGGCGGATCCCTGCTGCTGCTCCTGGCGCTGACGCTGGGCTTGGGCTATTGGCTGGCCTGGCGTGCCACGCGTCCCTTGCATGCGCTGGCGCAGCTGGTCGGCAGCGCTGCCCCAGGGAGCCTGCCGCAAGGCTTCTCCGAAAGCTATCCACGCAACGAGATCGGCGCGCTGGCGAGGGCGCTCGACGATGCCATGGCGCGCACGGCCGCCTTCATCGAGCGCGAACAGCATTTCACGCGCGACGCCAGCCACGAGTTGCGCACGCCGCTGGCAGTGATCGAAGGGGCCGCCTACCTGCTGGCCGAGCAGCCAATGCCTCCGGTCGCGGCGCAGCAGCTGCAGCGCATCCGCAGTGCCGCCACCCATATGGGGCAAACCGTCGATATTCTGCTGGCGCTGGCGCGCGAAGACCTGGAGCAGGGCGCCGGCTTGCCGGCGCCGCTACCGCCAGTGCCGCTGCTGCCCCTGGCCGAGAGCACCGTGGTGCAGCTGGCGCACCTGCTGGATGGGAAAGTGGTGAGCGTCGAGGTGGACATCGGCCAGGACGCGCATTTCTGTGTGCCGCGGCCGGCACTCGCCGTCGTTCTGTCGAATATCGTCAGCAACGCTTTTCAGCACACGCGTGAAGGGTGTGTGCGAATCAGTTTCGGCGGCGGGAGCCTGTCCGTCAGCGATGAGGGTCCCGGCGTGGAGGAGTCGATCCGTACGCGTTTGTTCGAGGCGGGCGTCAAGGGCTGCAACAGCAGCGGTCATGGCCTCGGGTTGTCGATCGCACGCCGGCTGGCGGAACGCATCGGGCTGGAGCTGGCCCTGGCCCCGGGTGAGCATGGCGGGACGGTCGCCAGGCTGGCGCCGCGAAAATAAAAATGCCACCCGGGGGTGGCATTGTGTGCGGGCCGGTGGCGATTACAGGCCGGCCAGCTGGTCTGCGCTGATTGGCTTGTCGGCCTGGGCCACGGTGGTCGGGGCTTCTTTCGGCTTGGCCGGGGCTGGGGCAGGAGCGGCGGCAACCTGTTGCGGCGGGGTGATGTAAGGCACCTTCTTGCCGGCAGAAACCTGCTTCAGGCGGGAGTATTCCGCCAGGACGCGCGAGCCATAGCCGTCATCGGTTTCGAAGGCGGCAGCGCCGACGTAGTATTTCAGGCCGGCTTCAACGGAACCGCCTTTGGCTACGTAATCCTTCAGGATCAGGGCGCCAACGCGGATGTTGGCCACCGGGTTCAGCGCAGCCTGCACGCCGCCCATGTCCTCGAACTTATCGGTGTGCACCTTGGACATGACCTGCATCAGGCCTTGCGCGCCCATCGGGCTTTCCGCGAACGGGTTCAGTCCCGATTCGATCGCCATCACGGCCAGGATCAGCAGCGGATCGAGCTTGATTTCGCGAGCGGTCAGGTAGGCGGTGGAGACCAGCATATTGGTCGCATCGCCAGCTACACGGTAACGTTTGGACAGCCAGTTGGTGACGGCAACCTGCTGCTGCTTGGAGCCTGCCAGTTCTTTGTCCTCGGCGGCAGGCCGGGTTTCTGCAGTTGCGACAGCCAGGCCTGCCGGACGCACCGCTGGCGCTTCCATCAGCTCGGACAGTGGAGGCGCAACCACCACTTGCTTAGGCACCGGCTGCTCGCCACGCAGGGCGTGGGCCAGGTCGGTCGCCAGTTCAGGACGGGCAACCATGGCGCAAGCCATTACCAGTGCAGCGATACCCAGGAGGCTCAGCATGGACTGAGCGGCGGTCAGCAGGCCGCGTGCCGAAATGCTCTGCGTGGAAATCCACGCGGCGGGCTGGCGAGCCCACAGGCGGGTGCTATCAAGCAACCCATTGAATCGATTGTTCATTCAGAACTCCCCTGAAATGTAAGAGTCAAAACGCGTCCCCGCCGCGTTAAAACGCGGTCAACTCGACGTGCCATAGTCGTTACATCAGTGTTATCTTCGTCCACCGCCGCACAGGTCGCACGGGACTGGACGCCATCATTGTTTGCTAAAGCTGGCGATTTTGTTGGGCCAGTTGCAACACAACTTGTTCCGGGAGGGAGGCAGACGCCTCGTGAAAAACACTCCTTAAAATGTCTGTGGAGCCCGGATGCTCCGTGAATGTAATGAGTGACAACTTAGTTGGCATATAGGCCATGTCCTCATCAGGTAGGTCAAATTGTAGGAGGCGTATTATATCTAGTCAATACTAACACTTCCGTTCTTTATTACTTTTGAGTATGATTTTCTCGTGAACACATTGACAAAAACCAATAAAATCAACGGCTTGACTAAAAGTGCTCAGACGGCTCGTCCGGAGCAAAAAAATCGTAAAAAGTATGAAATACCGCGATCTTCGAGATTTTATTTCCCAGTTGCAAGGCATTGGCGAACTTAAGCGCACAAGCTTGCCTGTTTCACCACACCTCGAAATGACGGAGGTCTGCGACCGCACCCTGCGCGCCGGCGGGCCGGCGATCCTGTTCGAGAAGCCGGCCGGTTTCGACATGCCGGTGCTGGGCAACCTGTTCGGCACCCCGCGCCGCGTGGCGCTGGGCATGGGGGCGGACGATGTCGGCGAGCTGCGCAAGATCGGCCACGTGCTGGCGCAGCTGAAGGAACCCGAGCCGCCTAAAGGCTTCAAGGACTTGATGGGCCTGGGCTCCCTGGTAAAAGCGGTGTGGGACATGTCGCCCAGAGAAATGCGCGGCGCGCCTTGCCAGGAGATCGTCTGGGAAGGCAACGATGTGGACCTGGGCCGCCTGCCGATCCAGCATTGCTGGCCGGGCGACGTGGCGCCCTTGATTACATGGGGTCTTGTTATCACCAAGGGCCCGAACAAGAAGCGCCAGAACCTGGGCATCTATCGCCAGCAGGTAGTGGAGCGCAACAAGGTGATCATGCGCTGGCTGGCGCATCGCGGCGGCGCGCTCGATTTCCGCGAGCATTGCATCAGGAATCCGGGCCAGCCTTATCCGGTTTGCGTGGCGCTCGGCGCCGATCCGGCGACCATCCTCGGCGCCGTGACGCCGGTGCCGGACAGCCTGTCGGAATACCAGTTCGCAGGCCTGCTGCGCGGCAGCCGCACCGAGCTGGTCAAGGCGATCGGCAGCGAACTGCGCGTCCCCGCTTCGGCGGAGATCGTGCTGGAGGGGCATATCTACCCGGACCAGAACCATCCGTCCGGCTACGAGCATGGCCTCGAAGGGCCGTACGGCGACCATACCGGTTATTACAATGAGCAGGACTGGTTCCCGGTCTTCACCATCGACCGCATCACCATGCGGCGCGACCCGATTTACCACTCTACCTATACCGGCAAGCCGCCGGATGAGCCGGCCGTGCTGGGCGTGGCGCTGAACGAGGTGTTCGTGCCGCTGCTGCAGAAGCAGTTCAGCGAAATCACCGACTTTTACTTGCCGCCGGAAGGCTGCAGCTACCGCATGGCGGTGGTGCAGATCCGCAAGCAGTACGCCGGCCACGCCAAGCGCGTGATGTTCGGCGTGTGGAGCTTCCTGCGCCAGTTCATGTATACCAAGTTCATTATCGTGGTGGACGAGGACGTAAACATCCGCGACTGGAAGGAGGTGATCTGGGCGATAACGACCCGGGTTGACCCGACCCGCGACACCACGCTGGTCGACAATACGCCGATCGACTATCTCGACTTTGCATCGCCGGTCAGCGGCCTGGGCAGCAAGATGGGCATTGACGCCACCAATAAATGGCCGGGTGAAACCAGCCGGGAGTGGGGCACGACGATCGCCATGACGCCCGAGGTGAAAGCCCGTGTCGATGATATTTGGCAGCAGCTAGGTTTATAGCCTATAATTGCGCCCGGGCGGGCCCCTGCGCATTGTGGCACGGTTAACCTGGTCAGGTCGGGAACGAAGCAGCCAAAGCTGTTCACCGCAAGTGCCGCAGATCAGGCTCGCCTCTTTGAATTCATGAAAAGCTGCCACTGGCAGCTTTTTTATTGCCTGTTTGTTGCGCAAAAGGCAAGCGTGCAATCTTGTCCTCAGCGTACGCTATCTACGGTAAAATCGCGCACATGTCCTATCAAGTCCTCGCTCGCAAATACCGTCCCCGGAACTTTGAAACGCTAGTCGGCCAGGAGCACGTTGTCCGTGCGCTGACCCACGCGTTGCATACCGGGCGCCTGCACCACGCCTACCTGTTTACCGGGACGCGCGGTGTCGGCAAGACGACGCTATCCCGAATCCTGGCCAAGTCGCTCAACTGCGTCGGCCCGGACGGCAACGGCGGTATCACGGCCACCCCGTGTGGCGTGTGCGAGGCTTGTACCGCGATCGATGGCGGCCGCTTTGTCGATTACGTGGAGATGGACGCGGCGTCCAACCGCGGTGTCGATGAAATGGCGCAGTTGCTGGAGCAGGCGGTGTACGCACCGTCCAATGCGCGCTTCAAGGTCTATATGATCGACGAGGTGCACATGTTGACCAACCACGCCTTTAACGCGATGCTGAAGACGCTGGAGGAACCGCCGGAGCATATCAAGTTCATCCTGGCGACTACCGATCCGCAAAAGATTCCCGTCACCGTGCTGTCGCGCTGCCTGCAGTTCAACCTGAAGCAGATGCCGCCGGGCCATATCGTCGGCCACCTGGAAAATATCCTGGGCCAGGAAAACGTGGTGTTCGAGCAGCCGGCCTTGCGCCTGCTGGCGCAGGGCGCGCACGGTTCGATGCGCGATGCCTTGTCGCTGACCGACCAGGCGATTGCCTATGCGGCCGGTGCCGTGACGTTGGATGCGGTACAGGGCATGCTGGGTGCGTTGGACCAGTCCTACCTGGTGCGCCTGCTGGACGCGCTGGCCAACAAGGATGGCGCGGACCTGATGGCGGTTGCCGATGAAATGGCGACACGCTCACTGTCCTACAACGGCGCCTTGCAGGATCTGGGCACCTTGCTGCACCGGATCGCGCTGGCGCAGACCGTGCCTTCCGCGGTACCTGCGGACCTGCCTGAGTATAACGATATCGTGCGACTCGCTTCGCTGTTCGATGCGGAGGAAGTGCAGCTGTATTACCAGATTGCCGTGCACGGACGCAATGAGCTGGGGCTGGCGCCGGATGAATATGCCGGCTTCTCCATGACCCTGTTACGCATGCTTGCCTTTCGGCCCGGTATCGGCGGGGCAGATGGCCAACCGGCCAGCGCCCCTGTAGCGGCGCGTCCGGCCGGCGCGAATCCGGCCCGTGCGGCTGCCGCAGCGGCCATGGCGGCCAGTGCCGCAACGGCTGACCGCATGAGTGTTCCGGTCGGCCAGCCGGCGCCTGCTGCCGCTGCACCGGCCGTGCCGCCTGCACCGCCGGTCCAGCAAGTCGCATCCGCAACCGCTGCCGCTGCCAACGCCGCCAGTGCATCGCACCTGGCCAGCGTTCCAGCCGGAGCGCCGGCTTCCGCTGCACCGCAAGCACCTGCCAATGCCGCCGGTGCGCCGGTCGCTGCGCCGCAAGTCTCTGCGCCAGCCGCCGGCGCACCAGCCGCCGTGCCTCACGGTTCCGCACCGGCCGTCAGCGCACCGGCGCCTGCGCCGCAAACCGGTTCGACTGCCGCCGTTTCGCCAGCTTCCGCGCCTGCAGCTGCACCGGCCCAAGCCGCCGCACCGGCGCCGCAGCCGGCGCCTGCAGCCGACAGCCGCCCGATGAGCCCAGCGAAGATGGCCATCACCGCGGCATTGGAAGCCGCGCGCGCCGCAGCCGCTGCCCGTACCGGCCAGCGCGCCGCGGCGCCGGCACGTCCGGCGGCAGCACAGCCAGACGTGTCCGCGCCTGCACCGGCCGCCGCTGCCCAGGCGATACCTGCCGCGGCGCCGCGCGCCGCAATGCCGTCCGCGCCGGCACCGGCACAATACCAGGCGCCTGCCGCGCCAACCGTATCGCGTCCAGCACCCTGGGAAGACGATCCGGCCCCCAACGCAGCAGCCGCGCAAACCGGCGCGCCCTGGGACGAGCAGGGTGGCGGCGCCACCGTAATGGAAGCTCCGCAGCAAGTACAGCAGCGCCGCGCTGCGCCGGTAACGCAGCAAGCGGAAGAGGACGACCTGCCACCCTGGGTAACCGACTTCTCCGAAGACTCCGCAGTGCCGGCCGGCGCCGAGCATATTTCCGGGATGTCGCAGGCGGCGCCGCAGCAGCGCGCTGCCGCGCCAGCCAAGGCGCCATACGAATACGTCATCACGCCGGTTCCTGAACTGGGCTGGGACGGCAACTGGCCGGCGCTGGCCGCCCACCTGCCGCTGCGCGGCGTGGCGCAGCAACTGGCCACCCAGGCCGAACTGGTAAGCTGCGCCTTCGACGGCAATATGGCCGTGTTCCGCATCCGCTGCCCGATCGAAACCTGGGCTACGCCGGCCAACGTGGAAAAACTGACCTCCGCACTGACCGAACGCTTCGGCCGTGCGGCTCGCGTCGAGACCGAAATCGGCAAGGCCTGGTACACCACCAGCGTCGAAGCCCAGGTCCATCGCGACAACTGCCAGCGTGCGGCCGAAGAAGCAGTGGCGGCCGATCCATTTATCAAAGCAATGGTGCGCGACTTCGGCGCCTTCGTCGTGCCCGGCTCGATCGTGGCGCCGATGACGCCAGCGCACTGAACCAATACTCAACACCGAAATACGGAGAACCACACCATGATGAAGAACCAACTGGCCGGCCTGATGAAGCAAGCGCAAGCCATGCAGGACAACATGAAAAAGGCGCAGGAAGCGCTGGCCCTGATCGAAGTTGAAGGCCAGGCCGGCGCCGGCATGGTAAAGGTCGTCATGACCTGCAAGAACGACGTGAAGCGCGTATCGATCGACCCGTCGCTGCTGGGCGACGACAAGGACATGCTGGAAGACTTGGTAGCCGCCGCCTTCAACGACGCCGTGCGCAAAGCCGAAGCGACCGCTTCTGAAAAAATGAGCGGCCTGACCGCCGGCCTGCCGCTGCCGCCTGGCTTCAAGATGCCGTTCTAAACCACCATCATGTTCATCATCACGCTCACGTACCTGAAACCGGCCGAGGAGATCGACAAGCTCCTCGCGGCGCACAGCGAGTACCTGCGCGAGCAATATGCCAACGGTATGTTCCTGATGTCTGGACGCCTGGTGCCGCGCACTGGCGGCATCATCCTTGCCACGGCCGACAGCCGGGCCGATATCGAGGCGGTGATCGAGCTGGACCCGTTCAACGAAGCGGGTGCCGTCAGCTACACGATCACCGAGTTCGTGCCTACCAAGACGGCCGATTTCCTGAGCGCCTTCAAGCAATCCTGATCCAATGGCGAAGTCCTTTGAATTTTTGACGGAGGCGCTGCGCCGATTGCCTGGTGTCGGACCCAAATCGGCCCAGCGCATGGCTTTTCACCTGTTGCAGCATGACCGCGAAGGCGCCGCCATGCTGTCGCGCGCCCTGTACCAAGCGGTGGAGCAGGTGCACCACTGCGCGCTGTGCAATACCTTCACCGAGACCGACATCTGCGACACCTGCGCCGACGAGTCGCGCGACAGGCGCCAGCTGTGCGTAGTCGAAACGCCGGCCGACCAGGCCATGATCGAATCCACGCTGACTTACAAGGGCCTGTACTTTGTGCTGATGGGCCGTCTATCGCCGCTGGACGGCATCGGCCCGAAAGACATCCATCTCGAAAAGCTGCTGGCGCGAGCCGCCGATGGCGTGGTGGAGGAGGTGGTGCTGGCGACGAACTTCACCAACGAAGGCGAAGCGACGGCCCACTACATCAGCGAAATGCTGAAAGCCCGCGGCCTGGCCGTGACCCGCTTGGCGCGCGGCGTGCCGGTCGGCGGCGAACTCGAATATGTCGATGCCGGCACCATCGCCCGCGCCATGTTAGACCGCCGCAGCACCTGATCCCGCGCACGCCAGCATCCGGCTGATGGCATCCTGCGGGACGGGGCGGCCGAGCAGGTAGCCCTGCGCCATGTCGCAGCCGTAGTGCTTCAGCAAGTCGAGTTGTTCGGGCGTTTCCACGCCTTCCGCTACCACGATCATCTTCAGGCCGTGCGCCATGGCGATGATGGCGCGTGTAATGGCGGCATTCTCGCTGTCTTGCGGCAGGCCGCTGATGAAGCTCTTGTCGATCTTCAGCGCTCGCACGTCAAAGCGTTTCAGGTAGCTCATGGACGAATAGCCGGTACCGAAATCGTCGATCGACAGGAACACACCGATGCCGCGCAACTGTTCCAGCGTGGCCAGCGTGGCGAGGGCATTATCCATCAAGGTGCCTTCGGTCAGTTCCAGCTCCAGCAGGCTGGGGTCGAGGCCGGTGTCCTGCAGCACGGACAGCACGATCTGCGCCAGGTTTTCGTCCTTGAACTGGCGTGCTGAGAGGTTGACTGCCATGCGCACCGGCTGCTCGCATTCGCGCTGCCAGGCGCGGGCCTGGTTGCAGGCGGTACGCAGTACCCATTCGCCGATCGGCACAATCAGACCGGTTTCCTCCGCCAGCGGGATGAACTCCGTGGGCGGGATGATGCCGTGTTCGGGATGGCGCCAACGTATCAACGCCTCCACGCCGACGATACGGGTGGTGGGCACGTCCACCTGCGGTTGGTACAGCAGGTATAGCTCGTTGTTCTGCAAGGCCTTGCGCAAGCCGACTTCCAGCTTGACGTGGCTCATGATCTGCATCGTCAGCGAGGAGCTGTATAGCTTGGCGTTGTTCTTGCCGCAGTTCTTGGCGTGGTACATGGCCGTGTCAGCGAACTTGAGCAGCGAGGTGCAGTCTTCGCCGTCTTCCGGATAAAGCGAAATGCCGATGCTGGCAGTGACGAAGATTTCATGGCCGTCCAGGTTGAAAGGCCGGCGCATGGCGTCCTTGACCCGATGCGCCACGGCCAATGCGTCGTCCACCCGTTCGATGTCCGGTAGCAGGATGGTGAACTCGTCGCCGCCCAAGCGCGCCAGGCTGCACAGGTGATCGCCTGGACGGATGGTCTCGCGCAGGCGCTCGGTGACGATCTGCAGCAGCAGGTCGCCGATGTTGTGGCCAAGCGTATCGTTGATGCGCTTGAAGGAATCCAGGTCCATGAACAGGATGGCGAACTTGCGTTGTTCGCGTTGCGAGCGTTCCAGCTCGCGCTCAAGGGTTTCGAGGAAGGCCTGCCGGTTGGGGATGCCGGTCAGGCTGTCGCAGTAGGCCAGCTTGCGGATCTGCTCCTCGGTGCGTTTGCGCTCACTGATATCGCGTACCAGTCCCAGGACTTCGCCGGATGCGGTGCCGACCAGGCGCGCTTCAAAATGGTGGCTGACGCCGTCGCGCGTCAATTCGTAATCGACCGAGTGCACGGAAACGGAATGCAGCACTGCCGACAACTGGTCCAGCATGCGGCTTGCGATTGGCGCGGGCAGCACGTCGCGGATGTGCCGTCCCACGCATTCGCGGCTGGCGAAATCGGCGCCGGGCTCATGGCCTTCTTCGTAATCGAGGTAGTAGCCGTCGGCACTGAGGCGAAAGAACGTGTCGGGAATAGCCGCCAGCACGGCTCGGTTATGGGCGTCGGCAATGCGCAGGCGGGCGATGGCGTCGCTGGCGCGCAGCACGTACAGCACGCGGTGGCCGAGAATTGGCCAGTTGATGGGCTTGGAGACGAAGTCGGTGGCGCCGGCTTCGTAGGCTTGCGTGACGGCTTCCAGGTCGTCGCCGCCGGTGACCATGATGACGGGAACGTGGGACGAGCTTTCCAGCTTGCGGATGGCGCGGCAGACCGAAAAACCGTCCAGCAGCGGCATATCGACGTCGAGCAGGACCAGATCCGGCGCGTTGTCGCGAAAGCTTGCCACGGCTGCGCGGCCGTCGCTCGCTTCCACTGCGTCGAGCCCGACCTGGGCCAGCATCTCCAGCATCAACAGGCGCATGACAGGGTCGTCATCCGCCACCAGCACGGTGCCGCGTTTGGGGGAATAGAGCGCTGCCATGATTTCATGCTCCCTTCGGCAGGATGAGGCTGAGCGAAAGCCGGACTGACTGGAATTCACGCTCCAGTTGCGCAATCAGCTCTTTCGCACCGTCGGTCTGCCCGGCGCGGGCCATTTGTTCCAGGTCCCTGAACAGCCTGGCCAGCCGATCGGCGCCGACGTTGGCGCTGCTGGATTTCAGGCTGTGGGCGGTCTTGCGCATGGTGCCTGGGTCGCTTTGTGCGACCGCTTCGTGCAATGCTGCGAGTTGGCGCGGTGTGTCTTGCAGGAAGGTGGTAAGCACGCGCTGCACCAGTAGCTCCCCTTGTTCCGCACTGAGTGCACGGATGGCGTCCAGCGCCAGTGGATTGATGGCCGCCGCTTGCGCAGCTGCCGGAACCAAGCCTGCATCGGCCGGGCCGAATGCAGGAGGGGTGGGCGCCTTGCCGATGCCCTGAGCGCTTGCCTGCGGCGCCTGGCCCGACGCGGCGCGCACAGCGAGAGCGCGGGATATCGCACTGGCAGGGCTGTGGTGACCTGTCGCTGCGGTATGCGGGGCGGCGGCGTGGGCGGCTGGCGCATCGGGTGCCCGCGTTGGACGTGGCAGGGCTATCCAGCGGCCAAGCGTGTCGGCCAGCGCCTGCTGCGAGAAGGGCTTGCTGATGTAATCGTCCATGCCCGCCGCCAGGCAGCGCTCGCGATCCCCTTGCAGCGCGTTGGCCGTGATGGCAACGATCGGCGTGGTGCGCGCGCGGCCGCGCTGCTGCTCCAGACGGCGGATTTCGGCAGTTGCGGCCATGCCGTCCATCACCGGCATCATGCAGTCCATCAGCACCAGGTCATAGTCGCCTGCCCGAACGGCGGCCAGCGCCTCTTCGCCGTTGGCAGCGCAGGCCACTTCCATGCCCAGGCCACGCAGCATGGCCGACGCCACCTCCACGTTGACGGGATTATCTTCCGCCAGCAGGGCGCGCGGTCGCTGGCCAGGACGCGGGCGCGGCGACGCCTGCGCCGGCGATGCGCCGGCCAGCGCGGCAGCCCCCACGCCTTCGGTGGCGCGCACCGGCGTCACGATGCAGTCGTACAGGTCGGGCTCGCGTACCGGCTTAATGAGCTGGAATGCCACGCCGGCAGCGCGGCGCTGCACCTGGTCCGCGGCATTGCGTTCAGAGGAAAGCAAGATCAGGCGCACCGGCGCTATATCGGGGTCGGACTTGATCTCGGCCGCCAGCGCAAGCCCGCCGATATCGTCCAGTCCCATATCCAGCAGGGCCACATCGTAGGGCCTGCCGCGTGCGGCGGCCGTGTGCAGCTCGCGCAAGGCATCGGCCGCGCTGGGCGCGCAGCTGACCTGCAAATGCCAGCGTGCCAGCAGCCGTTGCAGCGCCAGCGCGCTCTCGGCCTGGCGGTCGACCACCAGTGCGCGCAAGCCCTTGGTGGGTTTCTGCTGGAAGCCCGCATCGTCCGCATCCACGCGCCGCTTGTCAAATTGCACGGTGAACCAGAACACCGCGCCGCGCCCCAGTGCGTTGTCGACGCCGATCGCGCCGCCCATCAGCTCCACCAGTTGCTTGGAAATGGCCAGCCCCAGCCCCGTGCCGCCGTGTTTGCGGGTAGTCGAGCCGTCGCCCTGCGAAAAGGAGTCGAAGATGTGGGCCCGTGCTTCGCGCGAGACGCCGATACCGGTATCGTGCACCTCAATGCGCAGGCGCGCCGACTGCGCATCTTCCTCAGCCACCCGGACCGCGACCTTGATCCGGCCCTGGTCGGTGAACTTGACCGCATTGCCCAGCAGGTTGACGATCACTTGCCGCAGCCGGTTCGGATCGCCGCAGATCGCCAGCGGAATATTGTGTGCCACCGCGAATTCCATCTCGATGCCCTTGGCCTGGGCCTGCGGCGCAAACACGTTCTCGATATCGTCCAGCAGCTCGCGCAGGTTGAAGTTGATGTATTCGACGGTCAGCTTGCCCGCTTCCACCTTGGAGAAATCAAGGATGTCGTTAATGATCACCAGCAGGTGCTCGCCCGAACGCCGTACCATGCTGGTGTAATGGCGCTGGGTTTCGGTGAGTTCGGTGGCGGCCAGCAGTTCAGCCATCCCCAGCACGCCGTTCATCGGCGTGCGGATTTCATGCGACATATTGGCCAGGAAAGCGCTCTTGGCCTGGCTGGCCGCTTCCGCAGCGTCCTTGGCCTTCTCCAGTTGCGCCGTGCGGATACTGACTTGTCGTTCCAGCTCGCCACGGTATTGTGCCAGTTTGGTGTCGCGGCTCTCGATCTGCGCCAGCATGCCGTTGAAGCTGTCGATCAGCGTCCCCAGTTCATCGCTGCGCTGGTGCTGCACCTGGGCGTAGGTTTGGCTGCTGCTCACCTTGTCCGCCGCCGCGATCAATTGCGCTATGGGCGCCGCAATGCCTTCGCGAAAGCGCGCCGACAGCACCAGCGCCAGCCCGAACGAGCAACCGGTGGCGGCCGCCGTAATGCCAAGGTTGCGCAGGATGCCCAGCCACAGCGAGGCTTGCCCGGCCTCGATCATCACCGCCCCGATGACATGCTGGCGCACCCGCACCGGCCGGTAGAGCCGTAACAGCGGCGCCCATGGCGGGCCATCACGCTCGGCCAGTTCGCCCGACGCCAGTTGCCGCAGGCGCAGCGAATCGAGTGCCGCGGGTGCCAGTTCGCGCAGGGCCGGATAGGAGGCGAACAGTTTGCCGTTCCGGTCGAACAGGGCAGCGCGCGTGATATCGCCCTTGACCGCCAGCGCGGCCAGGGCCTGTTCGGCCGTGGGCCGGTCGGCGTAGAGCAGGGAAGCGACGCTGTTGGCGCCGATGACGTCAGCCAGGGAGGTAAGCTGCTTGCGCTCCCCGCTGGTGTGGGAAAGGATGGACGCGACGGCGAATGCCACGAACACCAGCAGCAGGGCGCTGCCGGTGGTGAGCACCGAGATGATGGTCAGTTTCTGGCTTAAGCCGGACCGTTCGAAGTTGAGCATTTTCGCCGCCGAAGGACGATTCCATCGGGCAAAGAATAAATGCTAAGAATTTCGACACTTTGATCTGGCTCTAACTTCCAGTCGCTAGCAAAAATGTCCAGTTCGGGGTCAGGAACCCAAGTGGACAAATTCTGTAACGAAATGTCCATTTTCGTTCCTGACCCCAAGGTGGACATTGCTAGCAGCAGCCGCCTCGCTTGCCGGCGCCGCCGTAGCGCGCTTCCTGCCGTTCGCGGAAGAATTCCTCGTAGCTCATCACGGGCTCACCCGGGTGGGTGCTCTCGCGATGGGCGACGTAGGTGTCGTATTCCGGCAGGCCGCACATCAGCCGCACGCTCTGTCCCAGGTAGCGGCCTGCCTTGACGATTTCGCCCAGCATGGTCTTACTTGGCCGCCGCCGCGTACTGGGCAGGGCTTTCGTTATGGGTCGGGCGGCTGGCGTTCCAGGCTGCCAGTGCGGTGCGCGCGCCGAATACCAGCACGCTGACCACGACGATCATGAAGAAGGCCGCCAGGCCTGCATCGAGGTAGTCGTTGAAGATCACCTGCTGCATCTGTTCGATCGACTTGGCCGGCGCCAGCACCTTGCCTTCGGCCAGTGCGGCCTGGTACTTCGCGGCGTGGGCCATGAAGCCGATCTTCGGATTGGCGTCGAATATCTTCTGCCAGCCGGCGGTCAGGGTGCACAGCAGCAGCCAGACGGTGGGCACGATAGTGACCCAGGCGTACCTGGCGCGCTTCATCTTGAACAGCACGCAGGTTGCCAGGATCAGCGCCACGGCGGCCAGCATCTGGTTGGCGATGCCAAACAGCGGCCACAGGGTGTTGATGCCGCCCAGCGGATCGACCACGCCCTGGTACAGGAAGTAGCCCCAGGCCGCCACGCACAGGCCGGTGGCCAGCAGGCTGGCGAACACGGAGTCGGTGCGCTTCAGCGCCGGCGAGAAGGAGCCCAGCAAATCCTGCAGCATGAAGCGGCCGGCGCGGGTGCCGGCATCGACGGCGGTCAGGATGAACAGCGCTTCGAACAGGATCGCGAAGTGGTACCAGAACGCCATCATGGCCTTGCCGCCGATGACGTTCGACAGGATATGCGCCATACCCACCGCCAGGGTCGGGGCGCCGCCGGCGCGGGAAATGATGGTCGATTCGCCCACGTCCTTGGCGGTCTGGGTCAGCATTTCAGGCGTAACGTAGAAACCCCATTGCGAGATGGCTTTCGCGGCCGATTCGGCGGTGGTGCCGAGCAGGGCGGCCGGGCTGTTCATCGCGAAGTACACGCCCGGTTCGATGGTCGAAGCGGCGATCAGTGCCATGATGGCGACGAAGGACTCCATCAGCATCGCGCCGTAGCCGATGAAGCGGGCATGGGTTTCGTTCTCGATCATCTTCGGCGTGGTGCCGGACGAGATCAGCGCGTGGAAGCCGGACACGGCACCGCAAGCGATGGTGATGAACAGGAAGGGGAACAGGTTGCCGGACCACACAGGGCCGGTGCCGTCGATGAACCTGGTCAGCGCAGGCATTTGCAGCATCGGCGAGACGATTACGATGCCCAGCGCCAGGCCGACAATGGTGCCGATCTTCAGGAAGGTCGACAGGTAGTCGCGCGGCGCCAGCAGCAGCCATACCGGCAGCACGGAGGCGATGAAGCCGTAGCCGATCAGCATCCAGGTCAGTTCGGTGCCGGAGTAGGTGAACATCGGCGCCAGGGCAGGGTTTTCCTGCACCCACTGGCCGCCGAAGATCGCCAGCATCAGCAGCACGAAGCCGATCAGCGAGACTTCGCCGACGCGGCCCACGCGGATGTAGCGCGAATAGACGCCCATGAACAGCGCGATCGGGATCGTGGCCATCACGGTGAAGGAGCCCCAGGGCGAGTGCGCCAGTGCTTTCACCACGATCAGCGCCAGCACGGCCAGGATGATCACCATGATCATGAAGGTGCCCAGCAGCGCGATATTGCCCGGCACCGGGCCCAGTTCGGACTTGATCAGGTCACCGAGCGAGCGGCCGTCGCGGCGCGTCGAAATGAACAGCACCATGAAGTCCTGCACGGCGCCGGCAAACACCACGCCGGCCAGGATCCACAGCATGCCGGGCAGGTAGCCCATTTGTGCCGCCAGCACGGGGCCGACCAGCGGGCCGGCGCCGGCAATCGCGGCGAAGTGGTGGCCGAACAGCACGTTCTTATTGGTCGGTACGTAGTCCAGGCCATCGTTGTATTTATGGGCCGGGGTCAGGCGGTCAGCCTCCAGGCCCATGACGTTTTTGGCAATGAACAGGCTGTAGAAGCGGTACGCGATCAGGTACACGCAGACGGCTGCAATCACCAGCCAGATGGCGCTGACAGGCTCGCCGCGCTTGAGTGCAATCACGCCCAGGGCGCTGGCACCCAGCACGGACATCGCTGCCCAGCCAAGTTTCTTCATAACGGGATTCATCGGGGTCTCCTCCAAGGATGAATGGCCAGTATTCAGGAATTGAATATCTGTCACAAGCGCACCACTACGCAAACACCGTCCGTATAACTACGTAGGACAAGTGCCCGGCAGCGGGCTTACAATCGCCGCATGAAGCTGCGGCAAAAGTTCCTGTTCCTGGCCATTGCGCCACTGATCCTGGCCTTGTGCGCGATCGCCATCGCGGTGCGCTACCAGGCGACCACGCTTGCCAGCCAGCAGCGCGACACCATCCAGCAGGCCTACCTGGCCAGCAAGGAAGCGGAGCTCAAACACTACGTCACGCTGGCCAACCATTCGATTGCCCACCTGGTCAAATCCGGGCGCACGGACCCGGCCACGCTGGATGAAGCGAAACGCATCCTGTCCACCCTCAGTTTCGGCGATGACGGTTATTTCTTCGTCTATGACATGCAGGGCAATTCACTGATGCATCCGCGCCAGCCGGAGCTGGTGGGCCAGAACCTGTTCATGCTCAAAGACCAGGAAGGCAACCCCACCATCCAGCGCCTGCTGGCGCGCGCGCGCGAAGGGGGAGGACTGGAGCGCTACAACTGGGTCAAGCCCTCCACCCACAAGCCGGCGCCCAAGCTGGGCTATGTGATTCCGCTGCCCGAATGGGGCTGGATGCTGGGCACCGGCATCTATCTCGATGACGTCGACGCGGCGCTGGCCAAGGTCGACGCCCAGCAGCGCGGCAATATCCGCAACACCCTGCTGTGGATGGCAGCCATTGCCGCGATGGCGCTGGTGGCCGTTGGCGTATCCGGCCTGGCGCTGAATATCCGCGAATACCGCGTGGCCGACGCCAAGCTCAAGGTGCTGGCGCAGCGCGTGGTCGAATCGCAGGAAGAGGAGAGGGCGCGCCTGTCGCGCGACCTGCATGACGGCATCAGCCAGTGGCTGGTGTCGATCAAGCTGCAGATCGAGGCCGGCATCATCCGCCTTGGCAATCCCGCGCAGCAGGACAAGGCCAGGGCAGCGTTCGAGCACACGGCGGAACAGTTGAATAATGTGCTGGGCGAAGTGCGCCGCATTTCGCACAACCTGCGTCCGGCCATCCTGGACGACCTGGGCTTGGGCGCCGCGCTCGACCACCTGGCCGCCGAGTTCCGCGTGCATATGGGCGCCGACGTGACCTTCAGCGCCACCGGCTGCACCGACCTCCTGCCGGACGTGGCCAACACGGTGCTGTTTCGCATTGCGCAGGAAGCGCTGACCAATATCGAGCGGCATGCCGGCGCCAGCAGCGTCGATATCAGCCTCGAAGGCGATGCCGAGGGCGTCACGCTGCGCATTGCCGACAATGGCAGTGGCTTCGATGCGGAGGGCATCGCCGGGCATCCGAAGCGCGGCATCGGATTACGGAATATGATGGAGCGCATGGAAGCGATCGGCGGCCAGTTCCGCATCGCCTCCTCGCCGGCCGGCACCACGGTGCTGGCGCGTGTAGACAATAAGGGCAAGCAATGACCAGGATTCTGTTGGTAGACGACCACCCCCTCGTGCGCGACGGCCTGCGCGCGCGGCTGGAAGCGATGGCGCAGTTCGAAGTGGTAGGCGAGGCAGGCAGCGCGGCAGAAGCGCTGGAAGCCGCGCGCCTATATGGCCCCGACCTGGTCCTGATGGACATCAATATGCGCGGCACCAACGGCATTGAAGCCACCGCCCTGTTCAAACGCCAGTTCCCTGCGATTGCGGTGCTGATCCTGTCGATGCACGACAAGCTGGAATACGTGACGCAGGCCATCCAGGCCGGCGCCCGCGGCTACGTGCTGAAGGACGCGCCCGGCAAGGATATCGTGGTCGCCATCGAAACGGTGATGGCCGGCGGCATTTACTACAGCGCCAACCTGGCGCAGCAACTGGCCAAGCCCATGGCGCAGGACAACCAGCTCACCAGCCGCGAGGCGGAGGTGCTGCGCCACCTTGCCAATGGCGAATCGAACAAGCATATTGCGCGCGAACTGGACCTCAGCGTGCGCACGGTGGAAACCCATCGGCTCAACATCAAACGCAAGCTTGGCATCGAAGGCCAGGCGGAATTGATCAAGTTTGCCGTACAACACGCCCAATTCGATAAATAGAGATTAGTAAAATAATCGGTAATGTATATTTACTGATACAAAATCGACAATTCGATTGCCTCCTCTACCACTAAAAAGCTGAATTTTGGGCAATTTCTGTTAGACTCGCCGAGTCTTGTAACACAGGGTGTCCGCGCGCGCTCAATGGTTGCTTTACATTAATAGACCATTTACCATTGTTAGCGTTGCCACACCGAGATTCCGATGTTTGCGTCAGACCCGAATTCGTTTCCGCTGGTGGGCATCAAGCCTGTCCTGGATACCCAAGACCATTGGGCAGGACTGGCATTTCAAATGCCGGTAGCGGCCTCGCTGCCCGCCCTGCAAGCGCTCCTGTGCTGCCCGGAATCGGAAGAACTGGGTTCGCTCGATTACTTCATTCCCCTCGCCGATCCGCTCGCACTCGATCCCGGCCAGCTCGATGGCCTGCCGCTCGAACGCATCGTCTTCACCGTGCCCGCCGCCCTGCTGGCCGACGGCGCGGTGCAACAGCGCTGCAAGCAGTTGGCCGACCGCGGCCTGCGCCTGCTGGTCGATGGCGATGCAGGCATCGCCGTTGCCCAGGCGGGCATCCGCGGCCTTGATGCCGATTGCGCCGATGCGCTGCCGGCAGCGATCTCGATGATGTCGCTGGCCGGCCCGCACCTGGCGCGCAATGCGGATGCGCTCGGCGCCGACGCATGCCGCAAAGCCGGCTTCACCCTGTTCCGCTGCGAACTGCCAAGGGTGCCGGAGCATGACGCGGGGCAGGGCGATGGCACCAGCCGCAAACGCCTGCTTGCCTTGCTTGGCCTGCTGGCCCAGGACGCCGATTCGCGCGAGCTGGAGACCCTGCTAAAGCAAGACCCGGCGCTGTCGTTCCAGCTGCTCAAGCTGGTGAATTCGGCCGCCTTCGCACCGAACAGCCACCCGATCCACAACTTCGGCCAGGCCATCAACCTGTTGGGACGCCGCCAGCTGCAGCGCTGGCTGCAGCTATTGCTGTATGCGCGCCAGCATGCGGACGGCCAGGCGAATACGTTGTTGCCGCTGGCTGCCCTGCGCGCAGCGCAGATGGAAGCGCTGTGCAAGCTGCGCGGGGGCGAACGCGATGAGCAGGACCAGGCTTTCCTGGCCGGCGTGTTCTCGCTGCTCGACGTGCTGCTGGCCATGCCGATGATCGACATCGTCTCGGCCCTGAACCTGGACCTGGACGTGGTAGCCGCCCTGCTCGACCGCAGCGGCAACCTGGGCGAGATGCTGGCGCTGGTGGAAATGCATGAACCGCAGGCGAGCGTACTGCGCGACATCGGCATCGACAACGAAACCTACTGGCGCAGCCTGTTGCAGGCCTACCATTGGGCGCTGCAGGTCAGCAGGAACGTATAAGCATGCCTGCGCCACCGGTTGCCAACTTCCTTGCCAGCAGTGCCGCCGTGTGCGACGCGGTGCTGCGCTTGCGCGGCCCCGCGCTGGTGGAGGAGCTGGGCCGCGTGGCGCGGGAAGTCACCGGCAGCCCGCACGGCCGTTTTGTGCCGCGCGATGTGACCCCGGCCACCGGCTTGCCCGGCTGGGAGCGCGGCCTGTCGCAACTGATCCAGTATGACCAGCAGTATTTCGGCCGCTTTGAAGTTTCCGGCCTCGACAGCTACACTGAAACCAGCCGGCAGAACCTGGCCAGCCTGGCCAGCCTGGCAGGCAGCGTGCTGCAGGTTCATTCGATAGCGCAGCGCACCACCCACGCCTATGTGCAAGTGGAAGCGCGCCTGCAGCACCAGACACAAATACTGGACCAGATCCACGAATCGGTGCTGACCATGGACCTGAACGGCTTCATCACAAGCTGGAACAAGGGCGCCGAGCGTCTGTTCGGCTATTCGGCGGTGGAGGCGGTCGGCCGCAACATCATCTTCCTCTACGACGACGAAGACGAAAGCCTGGGTGACGAATTCCTGGAGCAGGGTGGCCGCCTGATGGAAGTGCGCCGCAGGAAAAAGAACGGCGAAGTATTCTGGGCCAGCCTGTCGCTGTCGCAGCTTTGCGATATGGAAGACCGTTCGATCGGCCTGATCGCCTACCTGACCGACATCACGGAACGCAAGCAGGCGGAAGAGCGCATCCACCACCTGGCCTACTACGACGCCCTGACCAGCCTGCCGAATCGTTCGCTGTTGACCAAGCTGGTCGACCAGGCCATGACCGTCGCCCAGCGCAGCAAGGCGGACGGCTGTGTCATGTTCATCGACCTGAACCGCTTCAAGCAGATTAACGACACGCTGGGCCGTGCCGTCGGCGACGCGCTGCTGCGCGAAGTGTCGCAGCGTTTCCGCCTCGCCCTGCGCGACCAGGACGTGGTGGCACGCCTGTCCGGCGACGAATTCGCGGTCGGCCTGTTCGACATCCACCAGCATTACGAATCGAGCATGGTGGCCAACAAGCTGCTCTCTGCGCTGAACGAACCTTTCCTGATCGATGGCCACGACCTGCGCGTCAGCGCTTCGATCGGCATCAGTGTCTACCCGCAGGACGGTAATGATGCGGAAACCCTGCTGCGGCTGGCCGATATCGCCATGTACCGCGCCAAGCAGAACGCGTCGACGGACGGCGAACATATCGCTTTCTACAGCCAGGACATGAACAAGGGCATGCAGGAACGCATGCGCATCGAATCGGGCCTGCGCCAGGCGCTGGGCAACGGCCAGCTGCTGCTGCACTACCAGCCCAAGTTTGAAATCAGCAGCGGGAAGATCATCGGCGCCGAAGCGCTGGTGCGCTGGAAGCATCCCGAGCGCGGCCTGGTGCCGCCGGCCGAGTTCATCCCGCTGGCGGAAGCTACCGGCCTGGTGGTGCAAGTCGGCGAATGGGTGCTGGAGGCGGCTTGCGCGCAGGCGCAGGCCTGGAAGGAAAAGGGCCTGCCGCCGGTGCGCCTGGCGGTCAACGTGTCGGCGCGCGAGTTCACCTCAGCGCTGCCTGGCCGCGTGATGGAAACGCTGCAGCGCTACGGCCTCGAACCATCGTGGCTGGAGCTGGAAATCACCGAGTCCACCCTGATGCACAATATCGAGCGCGTGATCGGCATCATGGATCGCCTGACGGCGGCCGGCATTACACTGTCGCTGGACGATTTCGGCACGGGCTATTCCAGCCTGTCCTACCTTAAGCGCTTCCCGATCGACACGCTGAAGATCGACCGCTCGTTCACCACCGGGATTCCGGTCGACACCAACGACTGCGCCATTGCCAGCACCATCATCAGCATCGCGCAGCAACTGAACCACAAGGTCATCGCAGAGGGGGTGGAAACCCCTGAGCAACTGGCCTTTCTCAAGGATTCCGGCTGCGACGAAGTGCAGGGCTACCTGTTTTCGCGCCCCTTGCCAGCCCTGGAGTTCGAGCACGCGCTGCTGCGGAACTGGGCACCGTCAGAACCCGTTGCTGCCGCCGGCTGACCATGTTCCGCGCCGCCGCCCTGGCACTGCTGGTTTCTTGCCCGACGCAGGCGGCAGAGCCGGCGCGCATCAAGTTCGGTCTGCAGGACGACATCGCCCCCTTCGTCATGCCGGACCGCCAGAGCGGCTTGCTGGTTGACGTGCTGCGCCAGGCAATGGCAACCCAGGGCGTCAGCGCCGAATTCTTCTACCTGCCGATGAAGCGCACCGAAGATGCGCTGCGCAGCGGCCTGGTCGACGTTGCCACCAGCGGCAAGCCCTCGATGGCATCTGGCGGCGTGATCAGCCGCTGGCCGGTGACCAGCTTCCATAATATGGCGATCACCCGCCGCGCGGACTTGCCGCGCCTCGATTCGGTGGCTGACCTGTCCCGTTACCGTGTGACTGCCTTCAACGGCGCCAGCCGCATGCTGGGCGCTTCCTATCGCGATGCGGTGCGAGGTAACCCGCGCTACGCGGAGCCGATGACGCTGCAGTCACCGCTGCTTGTGCTGAGGCAGGTGGATGTGGTGATCTCGCAGCGGGATATTTTCAATTACTACCTGAATCGCCAGTCCTACCTGCGCGACGGCGACTTCGACCTCGTCTACCACGATATCCTCGGCAAGCCGAACGAATACTGGTTCGTATTCCGTACCGGAGAACAGCGTGACAGCTTTGAGCGCGGCGTCGCCGCGCTGTACAAATCCGGAGAAATCGACCGCATCTTCGAGCGCTACAACAAGTCCTATGGCACCTCGCGCGAATTTTTCCGGCCGCTCGACTGCCAGTTCGCCGCCGTCAAGCCCAAGCCTTGTTAGCTAGCGCGGCACGAAGCTGTCCACTTCATCGAAGAGTCGTGGGCGGCCGCGCGCCGGCCGCTCGCGAGATCGCTGGTGCTGTCGCTATCGAGCAGGCTTTGTCTTTGCCGAGGCTGCGTCCGCAGAAGCCCACTGAGAAAAAACTCCATTCTGTTTGAAATCGTTTTCACTTTTGGTGAATTTCGTAATTGCGGCGGCGAAATTCGTAACACAAACTGTGACCACAAACGTGGAGGACCACGTGGATCGAGAAAAACGAGGAGACAACAGAGTGAATCAGTACCAGCTGAAGAAAACTGCTATCGCCATCGCTACAGCCCTTCTCGCACTGCTCGCCGCCACCAATGCAATGTCCCAGGCCCAGGCTGTGGCCGCGACAGGCGCCCAGCCGGAATCCGCCTCGGTGGTGGTCGTGACCGGCCAGCGCGCGGCGCTGCAGTCGGCCCAGGCCATCAAGCGCAACGCCGACGAAATCGTGGACTCCATCGTTGCCGAAGATATCGGCAAGCTGCCCGACCGCTCGGTGACCGAAGTGCTGCAGCGCGTGGTCGGGGTGGCAATCGACCGCACCATGGCGAAGAACGGCCCCGAACACTATTCGGTGGAAGGCTCCGGCGTGACTGTCCGCGGCTTGACCTACGTGCGTTCCGAACTGAATGGGCGCGATTCCTTCTCCGCCAACGGCGGCCGGTCGCTGAATTTCGAAGACGTTCCGCCCGAGCTGATGGCCGGCGTGGATATCTACAAAAATCCTTCCGTCGAGCAGATTGAAGGCTCAATTGGCGGCCTGGTCAACCTGCGCACGGCGCTGCCCTTCGACTACAAGGGTTCCAAAGTGGCCCTGAGCGCAGACTACACGTACAACGAACTTGGCGGCAGGAAGAAGCCGGACGGCTCCATCCTCGCTTCGAACTGCTGGAAAACGCCGGCGGGCGACTTCGGCGCTTTGGTCGACCTGGCCTATTCCGAAAGCGCCACGCGCACCGATGCCTTCCAGGTCGAGCCGTATTATCCGCGCACCGACGTCGTCAACGGCAAGACCGTGTGGGTGCCCAAGGGCGCACAGTGGCGCACCCTGGAGTTCGACCGCAAGCGGGAAGGCCATTACGGTGCGCTGCAATGGCAGAAGAACTCCATGCTCAAGTCGCACCTGACCTACTTCAAATCCAAGTACCAGATGCAATGGGACGAACGCGCGATCTTCTCCCAGGCCAGTCCCTACAATATCCGTGTCAGCCCGGACGCCATATATGGCCCGAACGGCGCCCTGCTGGCCGGCACCATGACCGATCCTGCCGACGGCGGTATCAACTTCGGCGGCGATACCCGTACCGCCAAGCACAAATCGGACACCACCGACATCGGCTGGAACATCGGCCTGGAAGGGACCAACCTGACCGACGCGAAATACCGCCAACTGATGCAGCAACATACCGGAATGATGGGCCGCGCCTGGTTCGTTTCCGGCCCGCGCTATTCCATGAAAATGCGCTACTCGTTCTAAGGAGAAGAAATGCGTCTTAACCCGATGCGGGCGGTGGCTTTGCTCGCCCTCGCTGCCAGCGGAACCGCCGTTGCCGGCATCTATGAACAAACTGCTCATGGCCTGGTTGTCAAGCCGGACAGCGGGGCGGCAAAGGAAATCCGGCTTGAACTCATGGACGACAACATCATCCATGTGGTCAAGCTGGACCAGGGGGGCAAAGTACTGGTGCCCTCGCTGATGACGGTGGCCAAGCCGTGCGCCTGCACCTTCACTGTTAATCGCAAAGGCGACACGGTCACGCTCAAGGCGAACAGGATTGCCGTTGCCGTGTCGCTGGCCACCGGCAGCCTGCAGTTTTCCGACGCCGGCGGAAAGGCGTTCCTGAGCCAGGCGTCGGAGGCCATCGAGCCGATCGAAGTGGGCGGCAAGCCGTTCGTGACCGTCAAGCAGGGCTTCAACCATGGAACGAAGGATGCGTTCTACGGCCTGGGCCAGCACCAGAATGCGCAGATGAACCTGAACGGCGAAGACGTGCTGCTGGCCCAGCACAATATGATCGCATCGGTGCCGTTCGTGATCTCGGACAAGAATTATGGTGTCCTGTGGGACAACAACGCCATCTCCCGTTTTGGCAATCCGCGGCCTTATGGACCGCTGAAGCGCGACCTGAAACTGGTCGACGCGGAAGGGAAGGCCGGCGGGCTGACCGCGCGCTACTACGTCGGCGGCAAGCTTGCTCTGACTCGCCAGGAACCGGATATCGCCTACCAATACCTGAAAGACGTGGCGGAAAACTGGCCGAAAGAACTCGGCCCGCTGAAAAGCCTGAAGGACGTAAAAGTAGTATGGGAAGGCACGCTCGCCAGCGGCAAGCCCGGCGTGCACAAGATGCAGCTGTATGCCTCCGACTACGCCACGCTGACCATCGATGGTAAGCAGATCATGGATGTGTGGCGCCAGGACTGGAACCCCTGGTACCACAACTTCGAACTCAAACTGAAGAAAGACCAGCCGGTCAGGCTGAAGCTGGAATGGAGGCCGTCCGGCGGCATGCTTGCAATGACGCACAGCGACCCGCTGCCGGACGCCGAACGCCATTCCCTGACGCTGTCGTCCGAAATCGCCCAAGGCATCGACTATTACGTGATTCGTGGCGCCAGCATGGACAAGGTGATTGCTGGATACCGCCACCTTACCGGACAGGCGCCGATGATGCCGAAATGGGCCTACGGATTCTGGCAATCGCGCCAGCGCTACGAAACCCAGCAGCAGCTGCTGGACACGCTGCGCGAGTACCGCAAGCGCCAATGGCCACTCGACAACATCGTACAGGACTGGTTCTACTGGCCGGAAAATGCCTGGGGCTCGCACGATTTCGACAAGGCACGCTTCCCCGATCCGAAAGGCATGGTGGACGAGGTGCACCGCCAGAACGCGCGCATCATGATCTCCATCTGGGGCAAGTATTACGACACCACGGACAACTACAAGGAGTTCGCTTCCAGGGGCCATATGTGGACCAGGAACGTCGAGAACGGCGCATTGGACTGGGTCGGCCCCGGCTACAAGAACAGCCATTACAGCCCTTATGCACCGGAAGCGCGTGAAATCTACTATCGCCAGATGAAGCACAAGCTTGTCGACCTGGGCTTTGACGCATGGTGGATGGACAATACCGAACCGGACGTGCTGTCCAACACCCGTCCCGAGGATTTCAAGAAACTGATCGGCCCCACAATTTACGGCGCGGGCGAAGTCACCTTCAATCCCTACAGCCTGTTGCACACCCAGGGCATGTACGAAGGCCTGAAGCGCGACCAGCCGGACAAGCGGCAATTCATCCTGTCACGCTCCGGCTTTGCCGGCATCCAGCGCAATGCGACAGCCGTATGGAGCGGCGACGTGGCCGGCCGCTGGAACAACCTGTACGACCAGATCGCATCGGGCGTCAATATGTCGATGTCCGGCATCCCGAACTGGACGCACGATATCGGCGGCTACGCGCAGGAAAACCGCTACCAGTATGGCGATCTGGGCTCGGCGCAGGAAAACCGCAGCACTACTGGCGGCAAGATCGACCCGGCCGACCTGAAGGAATGGCAGGAACTGAACCTGCGCTGGTTCCAGTTCGGGGCCTTCTCGCCGCTATTTCGCTCCCACGGCGAAGTGGTCAAGCGCGAGATCTACAATATCGCGCCGGAAGGCTCCGAGATGCGCGATTCGATGGTGTCATACCTGAAGCTGCGCTATCGCCTGATGCCCTACATCTACGCTACAGCCTCGGACACCTATCACAGCTCCGGTACCATCATGCGCGGCATGGTGATGGACTTCCCGCAGGACGACCGCGTGAAAGATATCAAGGACCAGTACCTGTTCGGCCGCGCCTTGCTGGTTGCCCCTGTGACCAGCTACGGCGCCCGCGAACGCGCCGTCTACCTGCCCAAAGGCGCGAGCTGGTATGACTTCGACAGCGGGGCAATGCACAAGGGCGGCACCACCATCACGGCAGCCGCTCCCGCCGCACGCATTCCGCTCTTCGTGAAGGCCGGCGCCATCGTGCCGACCGTGCCGGTGCAGCAGTACGTGGACCAGCACCCGGATGCACCGGTCACGCTGAAGGTCTACACCGGCGCCAGCGGCGAATTCTCACTGTATGAAGACGATGGTGTCAGCAATGGCTACCTGCGTGGCGAGTACAGCCGGATTCCGCTGCGTTACGATGACAAGACCGGCACCGTGACCATCGGCCAGCGGGAAGGGCGGTACAAGGGCATGGTGGAAAAGCGCACGTTCAGGATTCACTTCATCAAGCCTGGCATGTCAACCGCGGGGAGCCTGGATAGCGCCGACAGCGAGGTCACCTACGCAGGAAAGGAGACCGTGGTCAGGTCGCGCGGCTAGCACGCACGCCTAATGCCGCACCGGCGACGCCGGTGCGGACGCCGGCATACTCATCGACAGCAGCACGTCCAGTTCCGTGTGGTTGACCGGCTTGGTCAGGTGGAAATCGAAGCCGGCCTCGCGCGTCAGCCGGCGGTCGCTTTCCTGGCCCCATCCGGTGACGGCGATGATGCGCGGTCCCGGTTGGGCAATCCGTCCCCGCAGCTCGCGCGCCACGTCGAAACCCGACATGCCGGGCATGCCCAGGTCGAGCAGGACCACTTCCGGCTCGAACTCGAAAGCGAGCCTGAGGCCTTCCTTGCCGTCGTGGGCCTCGCGCACCTGGTGGCCGGCAGCCTGCAACAGCGCGGCCATGCTGGTGGCGGCATCGCGGTTATCGTCGACGACAAGGACGCGGCGCGGCTGCAGCCGCGTCTCACGGCTGGTGCGCGGCACGTCCGCCGGCGCCAGGGCCGGCCGCTCGAGCAGTGGCAGGCATACCGTGAAGGTGCTGCCGGCACCGGGGCCTTCACTCTCCGCCTCGACACTTCCGCCATGCAGCTCGATGAAGCCCTTCACCAGCGACAAGCCGATGCCGAGGCCGCCCTGGCTGCGCTCGAGTGCGGGGGCGACTTGCGAGAACAGGCCAAAGATATCCTTGAGGTGTTGCGGCGGAATACCGATGCCGCTATCGGCGATCGAAATCTTCGCCTTTCCCGCCAGCCGCTCGGCCGAAACGCTGATCACGCCACCGTGCGGTGTGAACTTGATGGCGTTATTCAGCAGGTTGAGGAAGCACTGGACCATGCGGGTTGCGTCGGCGGACGCATACAATGGGTCGTCTGGCAACTGCACCAGCACCTCGTGCCCGGCCGCCTTGAGCGCTTCTTCCACCGCCTGCAGTGCGTCGGACAGGCAGTCGACCAGCGACACGTCGGTCTTGCGCAGGGAGACCTTTCCTTGGGTGATGCGCGAGACCTCGAGCAGATCGTCTACCAGCCGCGCCAGGTGGCGCGACTGGCGGTCGATGACGGCCAGTACCCGCTCGGCGTTGGGCGGCAGACCGGACATGCGCGACAGCAGTACTGCGGCGTTGCGGATCGGCGCCAGCGGGTTGCGCAGCTCATGGGCGAGGGTGGCCAGGAACTCGTCCTTGCGCTGGTCCGCCAGCTTGAGCGCCTGTTCCGCCTCGGTCTGGGCGGTAATATCGGCATTCACCCCGAACCAGTGGATGATCTTTCCTTCGTTGTTGCGCAGCGCCACGGCCCGGCTCAGGAACTGCCGCCAGCGGCCATCCGTGCCCTTCAGGGGGACGACCATTTCGTACGGCTCGCCGGTGGCGACCGAATGGCGCCACCTTTCAACGATGATCGGCAACAGTTCCGGGTCGTTCACCTGCCGCCAGCCCCAGCCTTCGGCCTCGCGCTGCGACAGTCCGGTGTACTCGTGCCAGCGCCGGTTGAACCAGTAGATCCAGCCGTCCGGCCGTGCCATCCATGCGATCTCCGGCAATTCGTCTGCCAGCGTGTGGAAATGCGCCTCCATCTCGGCGGCCGCCGCCTCGCCGCGCTTGCGCTCCGTGATATCGGCAATGACGCCGGATACTGCCGTCGCCTTGCCGCTGTCGTCGTAGCTGGCTTTGCCACGGGCGAACGCCCATCGCGCGTTGCCCTGCGCATCGCGCAGGCGGAATTCGACGTCGCAGTCGCGCCGGGTATGCAGGCAGTCGCCAACGTGCGCGCGCAAGCGGTCGCGATCCTCGGCGAACACGTATGCGAGGAGCGCGTCCGGCTCAGCTGCCAGATCCCCGGGCCGCAGCCCCAGGATGTCGTGTTCCACTTCCGGACTCCACCAGGCGCGCTTGTTGACGAGATCCCAGTTGAACACGCCCATCCTTCCCGCTTCCAATGCCAGGCGCAGCACTTGCTGCATCCCCTGAAGCCTGGCCGCGGTGCCTGCAGTGGCCTGGGCTTCGGCCAGATCGCGGTACATGCGCCCGTGCTCGGTCAGCAGCATGATGAGGACGAAGCTCGAGGCGACCAGGCCGTATACCCTGCCGGCGTAAAAGCCGACATCCCATCGGCCGGCGTTGAACACGCTGACGAGCCCGATTTCGAAGAACCATGCGGACAGCACCACCACCAGCCACATATCCAGCGTCGAGGTCGAGCGGCGCGTGAACAGGATTGCCAGCGCCAGCGCGGTGATGAACCATTGGCCGTAGCGCCCTATATTGAAAACGGACGAGTAACGGTCGTCCTTCAGCATCGGCGGCAGCCAGTCGCCTCCGGCCGTGGCCAGTGTACCCAGCAAGGCCGCGCAGGCAAATGTCACCAGCAATGCCTTGGCCGTCGCCCATCCCGGCCTTTCGGCCTGCCAGTCGGCTTGCTTGATGAGGGAATAGGCGATGACCGAAGCGGGAAAACCGAGGTGCCAGAAAACGTGCAAGTAGCCGGTGGTCTGCGGGCCGGCGCCAAGCAGGCCGGTGGGCGTGAATACGCCCGGAAAGGACAACAGGTGCACCGTTGCCATGACGGCCGAGTACAGGTAGCCGCAGGCCAGGATGAGGATGCAGCGCTTGCGCACGAGGTGGAAATAGCCGAGCAGCAGTGTTGTCGTGATCAGGTCGTTGATCGCGAGCACCGGCTGGTGCAAGGGGATGAACCAGGGCACGGCTGCCAGCGGCGTGCGGGCGAAAGAGATGAGCGCGATGAACATCCCGAGCGATACTGCAACGATGATCAGCGCCAGGCGCTTTGACGCAGGGCCGGCCTCGTATTCGAACAATGTTCTGGCGGCTTTGCTGTCAGCGGAAGCCGTGCCATCGCGCGGCACGCCCGGCACCTCGGATGTGTAGTTCATGCGCAATGACCGTCACCCAAGTTTTCGCGCACACATCGTATGTCAGGTGACGAAGAAACGGAGCACGGTACAGCACTGCAGCTTCCTGTGCGGCAGCGGCGCCTGCCAGCGCCTTATTTCAGCCCCAACCGTACCACGCGTCGCGCAGTTCACCGACCTTGATGTTGGTCAGCTTGCTTTGCCTGGAAAGCCAGTCCTGTACCAGCGCACGATGGCTTTCTTCGACTTTGCCGTAGGGCTTGTTCGACACTACGATGCCACCGAAATCGTCGTTGTAGCCGCCGCCGAATGCGAGGCCATTGGCTTCGATGGCTTCTTCGAGGAACTGGTGGATCAGGGCATTGTGCTCGGCCAGGGTCAGGGTGCCGACCAGTTGCGCCTCGACGAGGAAACCGAGTTCCTGGAATTCACCGAGGTGCTTTTTCTTGAGTTGACGTTTGTTATAGCGGCGGGATGCGGTCATGGTAGGGGGCTCTTTCAAGGTAGCGCTGGGATTCGAACCCAGCGAACGGGCGTTAACAGTCAGCAGTTTGAAGTGGGCCGAAATTATTACACACATTCATTGTGTTAACGGTGTTACGGGTCTGAGGCATTATGGTGGGCGGAAGCGAAAAGAAGGCAGGGTGGCTAGCCCTGCCTTCCAAGGGACAAACCAAAAAAGGCCGCTTTATCTAATGCGCTGGCCCAAAGTAAGGTTTGAACGCTTCCTGCATCTCGGGCGGCAACTGATTGAAGTCGATACGCTGCTTCTTAATTGCAGCACGCAAGCGCTGCGCGCCTCCGGCGGCGCGCGCCATGCGCGTTACCAGATCCTGGGCGAGCGCTTGTAGCACTTCCCGTGGAATTTGCCGTGGGTCGCGCACCACAAACGTTTCTCGCGCCGGATCGCCACTGCATTCGCTGCCGGAGACCTTATAGACGCCGCCATCAATGTGTTGGAGATACGGTCGCTGGTCCGGCGTAGGGTTGCGGCGCTTGGAATACCCGTTAACGAGGTAATACGTCGCTGTGGAATGCTTTGCAACACCGAAAATCCATTGACGTGTGGTCCATGCTTCAGTGTCGGCCATCTGCACGCAAAGTGCGCGAATATCTTCGGGCACAAGGTCCAGTTTGATGCCGGCTGCAGGCAGCCTCAGGCCCAGAATGGGGTCACGCAAGAACTGGGGCGGATGGTTGCTTTCTTGCGCACCCGCACTGGCGCAGAGTACCGCAAGCAAAATGGCTACGCACCGGCCTTTAATAGCGGTAGACAGCATGGCTTGGTCTTTCTGCTCGGTATCCGGGACCTGCCCAGAAGTCAGTTTGAACGAAATCGGAAACCCACCTGCTGCCATCATAGCCGGCCACATGTCCATTCTGATTACCTCCGGTGTACGGTTGCATGACCATAACGTCGCCTTTCATAAAATGAAAGGTATCCGGGTTATCTACTGTAATTTCATGAAAGCCGAGTTGAAGCAGGACCGGGCCAAAATCTTTCCCCGACGGTGCATACTGCGCAACTTGCGCCCCGCCAGCTTGAAGGGCCATGCGGACATACTTCGCGCATTTCCCCTGTCCAAATCCTGGGAGCGCATTACTCCGCAAATGTTGCGCAAATTGATCCAGATTAAGTGGCATGAGCGGCCTTTAAACGACTTTGTTGGTTGCCAGATCCCAGCCGCCAGACGTATTGCCGCCAGTACCGCCGCCAATCTTCTGCTGCGTATATTTCCACTTCACTTTCGAGAACTTCAAGTTGACGTTCTCGGTTAAAAGCGTGTCGCTGCCACCCAAATGCGGTGTCACCATGCTGATCAGGACATTTTCGAGTTCGATCTCGAAATACTTCACGCGATCGCCGTTGGAATCAGCCCGGAAGAATTCAAACTTGGCTTTCGGGATGGTTTTTCCGGACGCGCAAGTTTGGAGCAGGATTGGCGAGGACAAATCGCTGAACTTGGAAAAGGATATGTCCGACATTTCTGCGCGTTCGGCAGTATGACCGCCGGCAGTCGATGCGGTCGCGCTTTTTGGCTGGTGCACGCCCCAGTGAATACCCCTAACTTCGATCCATTCTTTGTGCTTGTCGTCTTGCGACTCGCCTTTGATACCATCAATTTGCAAATAAACGTCAATTGCCATACTTTCCTCTTGAGTACAAAACTATCGAATAGGTAGTAACTTCCAGCAGAGTGGATTTCCAGGCTATAACCCACTCCCTTGGAAGTGCTGCGTAAAAATTAAAAATTTCGCAACAGAAAAATTATAACAATGAAACTATTTTCTTGATCAGTTCACGCCGTCAATCGTGCGCGTCCCCCTGCGAGCGGAATAAAGCGAACCGATTTTCCCTGCTTCTCCCGAGAGCTTGCAAAATACCGCTGGGACCTGCTGGAACCAAAAAACGCGTGTATTGCGATCTGATCTCCAATTGAAGCGATAAGGAAGGTAAGTATGTTGGCACTGTTACAATTGAATAAGATGGTGAGACTCTTGTTTTGCGCCGCTGCAACGTCTGTGAACTGCTTCGCTCAGGATGTCGTCACGGACCCTTTGTTGGAATATCGGACCCGGGGGAACCGGCACGGTCTTTACGAGATCAGGGAGGCGGCGAAGGAATTCATTCGCCGCGAAAATTTAGCGAAGAAGTCTCAATGGGTAGTTGGAAATCCAGATATCCGCGTTGTCGTTTGGGAGTGCGCGGTTCCTTTGGTCGCCAAATGGAAAGAGGCTGACGTGCGCAAAGGACTAAGGATCGCAGTCAGTTGCCCCCGGACATTGAAAAACGCGCCAGTGAAAACTTGGCGCGTGAGAGTTCCAGTTTATCCCTCATAGAAATCCCTTGCCTTTCCGGCGTAATGACAACTTTAAAGTCATAAGTCAATGATTTTTAAAGGAAAGTGGTGGGGACGGTGGGAGTCGAATCCGCGTGCTGGTAAAGCCTGCCTTTGCCAGGTGGATCGGAGGTCCGCATCGCGAGATAGATTCAGGCACGAAACAAGACGTCACTTGGGGAGTGAGGCCTGGAGAGTGATCAATGTCACTGAAACTGATATTGGGTAGGGGTGACCACAAAACGTTGCGGAACGGTTTCCGCAACTGGCGCTCGAAGTACTACGTGAAGGCAATAGGAAGTAATGCCGTCACTTAGGCTAGAAACGCAAAAGAGCCCTACAGGTGTGCGGGCTCGTTTGAACTCTCTGGCGGAAGCGGTGAGATTCGACGTCAGTAAAAAAAATCCAGTTAAATTAAGCACTTATTTTCCTGCGCCAACCGGTCCTTGTACCGCACATTTGTACCAGAGTAAGACTCGGTGCCGCGATGATACAAGCCAGCCCGGACAAGTGCAATGTTTCGGCACTTGGGGGGGCAACGTGCGTGCCGAATTATCCGCTGGGCACGTTGATGACTGAGTGGCAACGTTGCGGCCCGGCATGGCTTACATTAATGTATACTTGCGGGGCCCCAACTAGAGTCGCTACCAATGCCCGTTCCCAAGAAGAAACTCATCGCAATTGACCTTTTTAGCGGTTGCGGAGGGCTAACGGCCGGGCTTAAAGAGGCCGGCTACAAGGTTGTCGCAGCCGTGGAGTTGGACGAGAAAGCAAGGCAAACTTATGCATTGAATCATCCTACGACCCGGCTTGCTGGACGCGATATTCGAGACGTAGATGCAGATGACTTGATGAGTTCCCTTGGTTTGCTGCCAGGCGAGTTGGACCTGCTAGCTGGATGTCCACCGTGCCAAGGGTTCTCCAGAATGCGTAAGCGAAATAAGAACTCGTCGGCAAAGGACGACCGCAATGGTTTGATTGACGACTTTTTGCGCTTCGTCCTGACTTTTCTCCCTAAACGGGTGATGATGGAAAATGTCCCTGGGCTGTTGGATTACTATAAATTCAAAAAATTCAAGTCAGCGTTGCGTCAAGTCGGATATGACGTTCTAACCGAGGTATTAGACGTCTCTGACTTTGGTGTTCCTCAGCGTAGGAAGAGACTGATAGTTTCGTGTTCTGCACAAGGAAAAGCAGTTTTGGCACTTCCTGAGCGGAGTAGGACTACAGTTCGTGAAACTATCGCTGATTTGCCAGTTGCTGGAGCAAGCGGCGATGCACTTCACGACATCGGCGAGAGGCGCTCGCCGAAGGTGCGAGAATTGATTGAACTCATTCCACTCGATGGTGGCAGCCGCAAAGACCTTCCTCCCCATCTGCAGCTTGAGTGCCACAAAAAGTCTGACGGCTTCAATGACGTCTACGGCCGGATGTCGTGGGATGATATCTCGCCGACTATCACTGGCGGATGCTTCAATCCTTCTAAGGGGCGCTTTCTCCACCCCGCATTCCATCGAACGATTACCTTACGTGAGGCTGCTTTGTTGCAAGGGTTTCCTCGTAATTACAAGTTCGATGTTCGGCATGGAAAGGAGGCTATTGCATTGATGATTGGAAATGCTTTGCCGCCTCGATTTATTGCAGCACATGCTCGAGCAATTGCAAACTCCATAATAAGATAATATGGCAATTTCCATTGAAATAGCAAAATTAATTCAAGCCCTTAGTAAGTTTTCTCCCGGCAAGCCTCTTAATAATTTCATCGGGGAGGCGACATTTCCGAATTTTAAAGGATTGGCGCCGGGCGCAAAGATTACATTCGAGTTTCCTTTAACTGCTATTGTTGGTCCTAATGGAAGTGGAAAAAGCTCAATCCTGCATGCTCTTTGGGGTATGCCATTAAAGAAAAGCACAAGTCGTTTCTGGTTTTCGACGGCAGTCGACCCAATTGCTGAAGGCGGCGCTTATGGCGTGACGCGATACCACTATAAGCATTGGATTAGTGAACTAAATCAGTTTGTTGAGACGCGAAAAGTTCGCGGACGAAAGCGACGTGGCTATTGGGAGCCTGCTCGTGCGTTGGTGAGCGATGGAATGGCACCGATGCCTGCCCCAACAGCGAAAGCAGAGCCGTTTCGCTCGGCTGACAGGTGGACACCTACAGTGCGGGAGGTTAAATACCTTAATTTCAAATGCGAATTTAGTGCATTCGACCGGGTATTTTATTTCGCTGACAGAAGTCAAACTCTTGAGCAACGTCAGAATGATATTGCAAAAGATGCTGAGAAATTGGCTCGTGTAATTGGCAAAGGGTTGCAATCATATAAACCTGGTGGTTATCAGGCAGTGTTTGAAAACCGCGAGCTGACGCCTGTTGAATTGGAGTGGGTCTGCTATATTCTCGGCCGAGAGTATGTTAGTGCACGATATGTCTTGCATCGTTTGTATGGGCTGATTGAGGCTCCAACCGTAGTATTTAGGCGGCCAAATCTTACCTATTCTGAAGCATTCGCTGGTAGTGGCGAGCTCGCTGTTGTTCGAGCTGTCATTGAAATTCTAAGCTACCCGCAATACACCTTGGTTCTTTTGGATGAACCAGAAACTTCACTTCACCCAGGCGCCCAAGAACGATTCATGGGCTTCCTTTTGGAGACGATACGAACTAAACACATCCAAGTTGTTGTCTCAACTCACTCTCCAACATTGGTCAATATGCTGCCGCCAGAAGCAATTCGCACTTTGGAAGAGGATGCCAATGGTAAAACGCAAATTGTTGCAGTGAATCACCCAGAGGCCGCCTTCAACGTCTTAGGGCACCAATCGAACGACAAAATTACGATTGTTGTGGAGGATGTGCTGTTGACAAGTCTTGTGCAACTTGCGGCAAAACAGCTTTCCGCTGGTGACCAAAGCGCAATTACGTTCCACACGCCAGCGACTGGAGCGGACAATATTCTTACCTATGATATCCCAGGTTGGATTTCGGAAAATAGAAACATATTTGTCATATTAGATGGCGACCAAAATCCTGGTAATAAGATAGATTTCGGTAAGCTTACGGACGCGGAAAAGTTAAAGTTAGAGACTTACATTCATGCGCGCTATAAAGTTCGTCCACTTCACGTATCGGATGGAAAAGTTGAGCCAGGTTTGACGTATTTGAAATGGGTTGAGGAACGTGTTCACTTCTTGTCGTCAGTATGCCCGGAGCAGGTACTGCTGGAACAACTCGTTGGAGTGGATGCGGCGAAGCCCAGCGCGGCTAACAATAAACTTGCAAAGAAGAAGTTGATTGAGAAACTAGCTGCGGATGGGCATGCAACGGATGCTCAGGCGCTTCGTGCTTCCGTTAGTTTTATCATTCCAAACTTTGGCCGCGATAATAATCACATCAAGGCGCTGGCGGATACTCTTCGCGAAATTATAAAATTTGATGTGGCAAGAAAGGCTGCAGCAAAAAAATAGTTCTGAATAATTGGGAATCTTGGTTATGCGTGAAAAATTCAAATTTCCTTCACGAGGATTTTATATTGTTGCCGACAAGATTGCCGAAGCAGATTATTTTCTCGAAAAAATGAGGGAGACACAGTTTTCCCTTTTTGAGTTTTCATACAACCTGAGTGCATTTGCGTCAGCTGCAAGGAGTATTACATTTTCACTTCAAGCAGTAATGTCTAAGTACCCTGAATTTAGTGACTGGTATCTCCCTCATCAATTGAATCTCAAGAACAATGAGTTGGCTAAATATTTCGTAAATTTGCGGAATCACATCTTGAAAGTCGGGGAGATGCCAGTTCGTCATGCTGGAGCGATGCGTTTCGGGAAGCTTAGAAGTATGTCGCATTTTGTGGATGTCGACGGGTTGCGGAATTCACCGGATGGTGAGGTTATATCTCTGGCCGAGACTTACTTCACTGACATTCTCAAAGTTATCGAATCCTGTTACCGAGACTATTGGGCATATATAGACCCTCGCGCTATATTTACCGAAAAGGGTTTGGAAATTCTCGGGTGGACAATCGAAGATATTGAAGAGGCTTTTGGGCTACCTAGAGGATGGACTGATATCCCTTATGAAGGGGATGATAAAAATTTTCAACGACTAAGGCTGCTGGAGCGCCAATTTGGCGGCGATGAACAGTTGGAACAGTATTTCGATAAATATAAAGTAGGGCAGGGTGCGGCAACACAGTAAGCCATTCGATACTGATGGTTGCAATGACGCAAGTAAACCGGGCGGCGAAGAACCGCCCGGTCAGAGTGCCAAAAGATGCCTTTCAAGTAATATTTCCAACCTCGCTATTGAATCCGCCAAGATTCAAGTTCGTGTATCACGCCGCCAGGCGCGATATGCAGCACATAACAGCAACGGGCCGCCAAGCCCTGCCACACACTTTCGCAAACGCTCCAACCTTTCGGAACACGGTGCCAGCCGTGTCGTCACTGATGTGACTCCCCATACGCTTCGGTCGTATCGCGCACGGGTCAATCCCTACTCAGTCGGTCTCCCCCTCTCATCCATCATCCTGTACGGTGCCAACCTGCACAGTTCGGTGAGAGGTTCCCACGTTAGTTATCGGCTACTACGCAACGTAACGCCACTGTCTCCACACTTCCTTAGCCTTCCGGCTCCCCTTAGGTTTCCCCAGCCCGATGTTCCATAGCGGCTCAAGTACTCAGGTTGTGCTTCATCGACTACGAACCACGGCTTAATGCCTATGGCTTTACGCTGCTCCGCACAGCACCCATCATGGGGTGCCGTTACACGCTTAAGCTATCCAGAGACCCCCGGTTTCCCAAGGTGCCAACTGCGCCAGGTTTCCCCTTGCAGCCCTCGTACATCACTGTACGCTCATCAGCCGTCGTGTGCGGTACGGGTTACGCCCTTGCGGTACGTCCCCCGAGCCGGATTTACACCGGCATTCACCAGATAACAGGTCGCCAGGCCATTTCCTGCCTGTCGCCGTTTCCGTGTCGCCCAACGTCATGCCGGTCCCTGCCGGCGTGATTGGGTCGAAGGAGGGAGTTGCACCCTCCAGCGCCCATCGCAGCCGCACCAGCCCTATTAGAGGCATGCGGCTACAGCATTTGCTTTGCTCCAGGCTGGCGGCCTGGAACATGTCGGGTTGGCGCCCCGACGTGTCCTTTCGGACGTGTGTGTTTTGCAGTTTGGCGGTCCGCTCGCTGAGCCCTCAAGCGACTATGGAAGGCGCACCGAGCGAACCACCGTGCATGCGAGCAGTGTCGACTTTCGTCGGCCGGTGCCCTCGCAAACACGTCTTTCCTTCTAATGTATAGCTCCTCTCCCGAGCTGCGCTCGGAACATCATTACGTCTCATACCCGCTAAACCCAATGACATCTTATTCGCGCGGTTTTTTTGCTATACGGAGTGTGACTTTGATAAGGATTCATATGCTTCCATCTACGCCCATCGCACGTAGCAAAACAGCCGCCTTAGCCCGGATTCTCGACAGTGTCCCGAAAGGCTATCGACGGTTTACCTGCGGCACGGTCAACGCGGCCAAGGCCAAAGCTCTGGCGAACAAATTCCACACCCTGTATGGCATCGGATGCTCGCCGGCGCAGCGCTTAGTCAGGAAGTCGAAGGGCCTTGCTAATGCCATCCTCGTGATGTTCTGGCCGGAAAACGCGGTCGAAGTGAATTGGCTGCTACTTGCGACAGATGGTGCCGGGCTTGAATCTGAGAAGCTTCGTCCTGTCGAAGAGAAGCCCCGCCTGACTTGGCTAGGCTATGAGTTAGTTCGGCGCAGTGCGCAAGGCAGGACAAGCTGGACATGGCGACGGTCCCGGGTGGAAATGGCCGAACTACATGCTCAGTTAGCATGGCAAGCCAGTCTCAGACACCAGAAGGCCATAGAGGAAACGCTTGAGCGCATTGCTCGGCAACCAGGGTTCAGTGGCATACGGGCGCAGTCTTGGTCACTATGCCAGGAAGCCCGGCGACGCGGCTACAGCGGCCCGCTCCCCCACCTGTTCTTCATCCAGAAGGTCTGCCACGGCGACCGTCTGACTCTGGACCCGTCTTAGCTTGACCGCCCCGAAGCCCGACCCGCTACCCGAACAAAGTGGAGCTTGCCGCTAGCTGACAGAAGATACTCGCAATGAGGCGGGAAAAACGAAACCTGCGGCACCACATCCCGGCCGCCCTGGCTGCCCGACCGCGAAGCGGCGGTCTACGCACATTTGAGGGGTGCAAAGAATAAAAGATATGCTCAATTGAGCATATCTGGTTATTCCAATTTATATTCAAAATTTAATATACACAACAGGAATAACCTAATGCATATCCTCACGTAAGAATATGCTTAAGTAAGGATATTCTTACTTAAAGGATTCTAGGAAGAATATCCTTAATTTTTATATGTTCAGGGAAGGATATTCACTTTAGAGTAGCTAGGAATAGCCGAAGGCCCCTGGGGCCTTCCATCATCCAGAGTTGGATGACTCCGACAGTCATTTCGAGTCACGCGCTATCTTCACCCGCGTGCCGGTCATCTCAACTCTCCCCACAGAGACCGGTATCCCCTCGCTGCTGCCGTTTTTAGCCGACCAGCGAGGCGGTCACTCCACCTGTTCCCCTCAGTCGGAGAGGAAGGCTTTATCGTCAGGTGGCATGTGCTCAGCCGACGACGGTGACAATAGAGTATATGGAGATGGAAGGGGGCATGTTCGATGTTTCTCAAGAATATATTTCGTGGAGAGCATTTTGACGCCGCTATGCGCCTTGCCGACGTTCCTTATTGGTAATGAAAAAACAACAACAAATTGTTGCCTTGCTGCAACAGCACGTATACAGTGAAATTCGCACTTTGCAAAGCGACCAATATGCATTGATTGACCTGCACCGAGACACGTGATTATATTGGCTTTCATACTTCAGTATATTGCCTGGCATGAAATGCGACCATTAGAAAACCTCGGCCATTTGAAACAAGATTCACTTCCGGCTTGGCTCAGCGAAGTTAAGAAAACAAATCAAAGTCTTGCAACGGAACGAGCCAGTAATGCATTGATGAATGCGGCCACATTAAGAGAGAAAAATGTCGCTGGACAAGAATTGATAGCGGCTATCTTATCTGCCATCGCCCAAGATATGGCACTCATTAACTAATAGGAGCGCTAATTATGCCGGTATCCTGTGATGACCGCGTGCCGATGCTATTAGAGAAACTTGGTTTCACTGAAATCGGTCCCATGAGTGGAGGTGTCTATCACCTCGAAAACAAGCTCAGCAAAGGAAGCGCTTCTGCAGAGTACATTGCGCTTTTGTATTCACCAGCGCCGATTAGTTCAGAGACAAAATTAATACAACTCTTTGTGCAGCGTGTACCTGACCCGCTGCCAATAGATATGACTCCTACTCAAATTCAAATTCATTGGCAGAACTTGGATGCTCGCCGTCTGGAAGAATCGGGTCTGGAGCCGATAACAATAGACTTGCCAACGGATGAGCAATGGAACCAGTTGCCGATGGTGGAGTACGTCCGACCAAGTGAAACCCGGCGTATCCGTCATTGCGTACAGCTGCCTACTGGAGATGTTGTTTGTTACAACTAACCTTTTGTCACAGATACTGATTTCCCGCCTTTTGTGAGGTCTTGACCATGGACGACTTTAGCTTTTCTGCCGATGATGGATGCTCTTGCTCATCATCCTACACTTCTCCTGTTTTAGACCATTACGCAGAGTCATACAACTTTGCCACCTCCGACCTGACTGCAATCGCCATACGCCATAATCGGGAGCTCCTAGAGAGCCTTCACAGGGACGCGGACGAAGCTGCTTGTTCGAAAGGAATAGGAGCAAGCGCGCCACCGCGCTACGAGTCGTTAGCTATTTCAACTTCTTTTAGCAAATCCGCGCCGTATGAACCCGATGCACCAGATGCATACTTGGCCGCAAAGGCGCGCGGACAAAAATACTACAGCCTGCCAGGTCAACCTCAGAGCTGGCGCTGGCCTTTTGCTTCACCAGGCGGGAAGTATGACTCAAATTGGTGGCGGATATTCCACAATGCAGACTCACAGTCGATGGAACTGGCTAACGAGCTTGGTTACGTTGGAGCGCGCGATGCCGATGGATGGATTCGTCCGACCCGATTGGAACTCCTGCGCATGGGCTTCTGGAAGGCGCAGCGCTATGCTGGCGCTTACGCAGAGTTCGCTGAGGAATATGGCCTAAGAATTCCGAAGTGGGTACAGATACTTCGAACTGCGCGGAGAGGCGAGCCCAGGTCGTCTTGGTAGCACGCTAGCGCGCCTATACTGCTACATCAGGCCAGTGTAAAGCCAGTGATTCTCTCCCCGGGCCTTCTCCTGTTGCCGCCGACCGAAAATTGACCCACTTTGAGGGCTGATGCCGACTGAAAATTGACCCAGGTGTTCTACTACTCCCGCCTATTTTTTGGGCAGGAGATAATAAGGTGATCACCATGGAAATGTTAGGTAAAGTTCGACGGATGTACCTGCGCGACAAGCTGTCGCTGCACGAGATCGCGAAGCGCACGGGCCTGTCCCGCAACACGCTGCGCAAATGGCTACGCAAGCCGGAAGACGCGCCACCGCCGCGCTATCGGCGAGAATCGGCACCCACCAAGCTGAGCGAGTTCCACGCCACACTGGAGCAGGCGCTCAAAGCTGACACCCACCGCAACAAGCAGAACCGGCGTACCGGGAAAGCGCTGTTCGCCCAACTCAGGGCCGAAGGCTACGTCGGCAGTTACAGCCGGGTTACCGACTTCATCCGGGAATGGCGTGGCCGCGAAGGCAAGGCGGCAGAGGCTTTCGTCCCGCTCAGCTTCGAGCTGGGCGAAGCGTTTCAGTTCGACTGGAGCGAGGAAGGCATGGTGGTCGGCGGCATCTACCGGCGTCTGCAGGTGTCGCACATGAAGCTGTGCGCCAGCCGCGCCTTCTGGCTGGTGGCCTACCCCAGTCAGGGACACGAGATGCTCTTCGACGCCCACACCCGCTCGTTCACAGCGCTGGGCGGCGTGGCCCGGCGCGGCATCTACGACAACATGAAGACGGCGGTCGACAAGGTCCAGAAAGGCAAGGGCCGCGTGGTCAACACGCGCTTCACCGTCATGTGCGCGCACTACCTGTTTGAGCCCGATTTCTGCAACGTGGCCTCAGGCTGGGAAAAGGGCGTAGTGGAGAAGAACGTGCAGGATAGCCGGCGCCGGATCTGGATCGAAGCCCAAGACCGCCAGTTCGCTTCCCTCGCTGAATTGAACGCTTGGCTCGGAGAGCGCTGCCGGACGCTGTGGGGAGAATTGCAGCACCCGGAGTACGAGGCGCTGAGCGTGGCCGACATGCTGGAACAGGAGCAGGCCCACCTGATGCCCATGCCCACGCCGTTCGACGGCTACGTGGAAAAGGCGGCGCGGGTGTCGTCCACCTGCCTGGTCACCGTGCACCGCAACCGTTATTCAGTGCCGTGCGAGCTGGCCGGGCAGATGGTGAGCACAAGGCTGTACCCGACCCGCGTGTGCGTGGTGGCCGGCGATGCGCTGGTCGCCACCCATGAACGCATCGTCGATCGCAAGCAGGTGTGCTACGACTGGCAGCACTACATCCCGCTAGTGCAGCGCAAGCCCGGTGCGTTGCGCAACGGCGCCCCCTTTGCCGACATGCCCGCGCCGCTGCAGCGGCTGCGGCAAGGCTTGCTGCGCCACGCCGGCGGCGACCGGCTCATGGCGCAGGTGCTGGCGGCCGTGCCCGGCGCCGGCCTGCCGGCAGTGCTGGTGGCGGTGGAGCTGGTGATCGAGTCCGGCGTGCTCAGTGTCGAGCACGTCGAGAATGTGCTGGCCCGCCTGAGTGCCGCCCCGCCGCCGGCACATGCCGAGACCAGCCTGGTATTGAAGGAGGCGCCGGTAGCCAACACCAGCCGCTATGACAGCCTGCGCGAGACGGCTGGCAGCAGCGCGGAGGTGAACCATGCGTGACCTGATCAAGGAATTGAAGGGCCTGCGCCTGCACGGCATGGCCGACGCTTGGACCGATCTGGTGGCGCAAGGAGAGCACGCCGTGTCGTCGTCCAAATGGCTGATTGAGCACCTGCTGCGCGCCGAGCACACGGACCGCGCCATGCGTTCGGTGAACCATCAGATGAACGCCGCCAAATTCCCCGTGCACCGCGACTTGGCCGGCTTCGACTTCGCGGCATCCAGGGTCGATGAGGCCCTGGTGCGGCAACTGGCCACGCTGGCCTTCACCGATACGGCGCAGAACGCAGTGTTCATCGGTGGCCCCGGCACCGGCAAGACGCATTTGGCGACGGCCATCGCGGTGGCGGGCATTGCCTCAATGGGCAAGCGGGTGCGCTTCTACTCGACGGTCGATCTGGTCAATGCGTTGGAGCGCGAGAAGCGGGAAGGCAAGGCCGGTCGGCTGACACAGTCGTTGATGCGGATCGACCTGGTCATCCTCGACGAACTGGGGTATCTGCCGTTCAGCCAGGCCGGCGGCGCGCTGCTGTTCCACCTGCTCTCGAAGCTGTACGAACATACCAGCGTGGCCATCACGACGAATCTGAGCTTTGCTGAATGGTCCGCCGTGTTCGGCGACGCTAAGATGACCACGGCGCTGCTAGACCGGCTGACGCACCACTGCCACATCGTGGAGACTGGCAACGACTCCTACCGCTTCCAGCACAGCAGTATGGCGGCCAAGGGGCGGATCAAGGCGCGGGAGCAAAAACAGAAGGCCGGGAAGGCGGACTTTCCGGTGTAGCTTTGAAGACAGGATGTATAACGATATAAATCGTTTACTCCGTTAATTAACTATTGAACTGACTAAGGGGGGATTCACGGCGGGCTGCGCCCACCGCGAATCCCCCCTGTCTTTGGTACACTTATCCACAGACGCCGGCTCCCAAAGCAGCGTCCCGCCCTGGGTCAAAATTCAATCGGCAGGGTGGGTCAAAATTCAGTCGGCGCCAACATTCTCCTCCAAACCGCGTGCGTCGCGGCTCTCATGCCCTTTCTCCGGTGCCGATAATCTGCATGTGAGCTCCATGTGCTGATGAATGCACTGACTCATAGGCCAAATCGTACAAGGGCAGCGGAGAGTGGAGGCCGGGCGGCGAGCAATTCTCCCGGTCTTCCCCATTCATCTAACTTAGCTGTAGCTTCTCTGGCACGCGCAATATAAGTGCAGGTTTCATCGCTGTGCTAGCCATCCCGCCAAGCTCTTCCCCATTGAGTATCCAGAAGCGCAACCAGGTGAGAGTCGACCGCTGGACGTCCATCAAGCCATTCGGCGAACGGTTTAGGTAGCTTGATGCCGCCGTATTGAATCCTTTGAACCCAAGGCAAGATTGTGGCCGGGTCAAATCCGTCGCCATACAAACGGTCACTCGATACCTCCAAAAACAGCCTCTTGTCAGCATCGCTAGGCAACGTACGCCCGCTATAAAATTGGCCCAAACCTGGGGGCCACGGCTCAACTAACTGGGCTTGGCGCATACACCGTTCAAGCGTATGCCTGAAGCTATGATTGCCAAACCCCTTGCCGTAACCGAGCGAATCCCTTACCCATCGCAGAAAACTCTGCTCATATGAACGTCCCCACAGTGGCGCCAGACTCGAGCGCTCTGGAAGCGCAGAAGGAAACAGGGGGGCAGACAGTCCGTGGCGCCTCGAAAGTTCAAGGAAATCTAGGAACCCGAGCTCAATCAATTTCGGATGAACAGGAACCTGCCTACGAGTCGCTTCATTCTTCAGTCGTCGCGTCGGAAGTGCATTGTTATTCTTATCCTCATCATCCTTATCTTCATCATTCTCATCGCTATCAGTGTCTTCCACCTGGATTGCCATTAACAGATGGCCCGCCTTGAGCCCGAAGTCGCTTACGCGAAGCTGCATCGTCTCGCGAACCCGTAGGCCGTGGTACACGCTGATTAAGGGAGCCCAGTAACGGGCACCTAAGTCCCACTTCATCTTCCCACGCCAGTTTGTTGCGTCCGGATTAAACCAGTCGGATTCAAGAAGGCCGTTGAGTTGTTCGACTTCATACGCCTTCCGTGGCTTCTTCCTTTTCTGCTCCTCAGCCGCTTTTATTTTTGGCATCAAGTCCAGCTCTCCTGCTGGATTTCTGCTACAAAGATTCTTGAGTTTTGCAATGCCAAACGCATCCTTTAAACCAGCACGAACTTTCGGTAAATATCCCATACTCCAGGGTTTTTGCTCTGCGTACAGGCGGCTGTTGAAAAATTCGTAGATGTCGTTCTCGGAGACATCCTCTAGCGCCTTATTGTGGCAGAAGTCGACAAGTGCGACCCACCATGAAAGTTTTGTTGTCTGGGTCTTTCGGGGAGCCGTGGAGAGTCTTTCCTGATAAAGCGGAGTGATATCGGAAAGTCTGTGGACTTTCTTTTGTTTGGCCTTGGTGCTTGGAATATTGAGTTGCCAAACCGCTTGTAGTGGCTCACCCGGTGGGATATTTGGCTCAGCAAATTGTCCATCTTGACGTGCAGCCAGGACCCGGCAGCCTTCTTGAACGGCGCGTAAGAAATCATAGGTGAGGGCCTGCATGTCTTCGCCCGATTCGTCAATCAGCACGTAACCCCGCCAAAGTGCTAGCCCTGTGACTGTTGGGATAAACGCTGAAACATCGCCCATTGCTATTGCGTTCTTCAACTGCGCGGTCACCTCAGCCAATTCACCATTAAAGGCGCTCATCTCCGCTTCGCTCATCCATCTATGACCGAGGCGACGGGCTTCGGCCTCTTCAGCTAATGGTTGCAGATGCAGGACAGCCAGCTGATTTGCCAAGCCGACAGTTGCGGCAGGGAGCCGCTTTGGAGCAGGTTTATTGCGGAGATAAGCTTCCAGCGCCGACTCTTCAGACAAATGCTGCTCGAGCAGCAGTCTCTTTGCTTCGAAGAGTTTCGTGGTGTAGGCCTCAAGTTCGGACCACTGCAGCCTTATAGCTCTAGGGTCGCCGGTGAGCTGCTTCTTGATTTCGGTCTGGCCGACGAGCTTTTGCAGCTCTTTGGGGACAACCTTGCGGTACTTGTAACCGCCCGATTTCTTCTTTACGAGATTTGGAAGCTTTGAAAGTATCACATCAACCTCTTCGGTTGACGTCGGACGCTTCTTGTTTGTACCAGTCATTTGTACCAGGCGTTGCAAAAACTCAGCAATATTAAGCCAAATTATACGCCTAGAGCATTCTGGCGGAAGCGGTGAGATTCGAACTCACGAACGGGATTAACCGTCGGCAGTTTTCAAGACTGCTGCCTTCAACCACTCGGCCACGCTTCCGGAGTGCCGCATTATACAGAAATCATTGCACGCGGGCCAAACATTCCGCGCAGGCGGCCGGGGAGGGCGCTGCCAGGCATTAGCGGACGCGTCGCGTAGTCTCCCGCACCACCAGCTCCACCGGCGGGATGGTGCCTTCGACATCTTCGCCGTTGATCAGGCCCAGCATGGACTGGACGGCCGTCTGGCCGATCACGTACAGCGGCTGGCGGATAGTGGTCAGGGGCGGTGTGGTGTAGGAGGAGCCGGGCAGGTCGTCGAAGCCGACCAGCGATACATCGTCCGGCACGCGGATGCCTTTGCGGTAGAGGAAAAGCCGGGCGCCGTATGCCGTCTGGTCATTGACTGCGAACACCGCGGTGAAAGGATGATTGCTGTCGAACAGGCGGTTCATCGCCATCAGGCCACCGGCTTCCTGCAGGTCGCCTTCCACCACCAGGGCAGGATCGAAAGGGATATCGGCTTCCTTCAACGCGCGCTTGTAGCCGGCCAGGCGTTCAACCGAATCGCGGTTCTCGACCGGCCCCGCCAGATGGGCGATGCGGCGGTGGCCCATCTCGATCAGGTGGCGCACGGCCAGCCAGGCGCCGTGTTCATTATCGAGCGCAAAGCCGATGGCGCGGTTGGTGCGCAGCACGCGGCCCAGCGAAACCACAGGCCGCTGTGCCGCGAAGCTTAGCACTGCGGCATCGGTCATGCGGCCGGTCAGCAGGATGATGCCGTCCACTTTGCGCGCCAGCAGCAGGCGGATGCGCTCCGCTTCTTCGTCGGCATTCCAGTGACCGCTGACGATCACCGAGGCGTAGCCTGTGCCTTTCAGCCCATCGTCCACGCCATGCAGGATCTCGTCGAAGAAGGGCGAGGCGATATCCTGCACCACGATCCCGATCGTCATCGTGCGTCCGTGCTTCAGGCTTTGCGCCATCTGGTTCGGTGCAAAATTCAGTTCGCTGATCGCGGCCTGCACGGCTTGCCGTTTTTCGTCGGCTACCTTGGCGGTGCCGTTCAGGATGCGCGATACGGTGCTGGGGGAAACGCCGGCGCGGCGGGCGACGTCGGTCAGCGTGGCAGGCGAGGGGGCGTTGGTGTGGTCGTTCAAGGAGTTTCTCGTTATGAAAAGCTTTTCAGGTGGAGATTACCATAGAACCCGGCAGCAACCGGCGCTCAGGGGCCGGCTGTTGCACGAATGGTATGAAAATCGTTTCTGAAAGCGTTTTCATGACGGCATAACTGGGCTATGAAGGCGCGGTGGTCGGGCAGGTCGGCCACCGCGCGCGCTGAAACAGCGGCGATGTTGGCGAATTCCCGGCGCGCCGCTTCAGCCATCGATTCCAGGCCGGGCAGCTGCGGCATCGCCTGCGGGAAGCCCATGCCATACAGGACGTACTGCCAACTGGCGGGCGGATACATCTCGAAGTCGGTTGCGAAGTCCATGCGCTGCGGCGGGCGGCAGCGCCACATGGCGAGCTTGTCGCGCAGGCTGGCGGTCCAGCTGGCGGGGGCGCAATTATCGATCCAGAACTGCTCGCGGCGTTGGCTCAGGCAGTAATGCAGCTTGATGAAGTCCACGATGCGGGCATAGCGCTCACGCATGAACTGGTTGAAGTGGCGTGCCAGCGGCGCCATTTCGCCATTGTGCGGGAACAGGGCGCCCAGCATGTGCACCGCCGTTTCCACCAGGCCGATGCCGGATGCTTCCAGCGGTTCGAGGAAGCCGCCAGCCAGGCCGATCGCCACGCAATTGCCGATCCATTGCTGCTCGCGGTAGCCGACGCGCATGGGGATCTTGCGTACGTTCAGTCCTTCGGCGGCGGGCCCAGCGTAGCCGCGCAATATCAGTTCGGCGCGCTCATCGCTGGTATGCCGGCTCGAATACACGTAGCCGATGCCGCGCCGTTCCTGCAGGCCGATGTCCCAGGTCCAGCCCGCTTCGTGCGCGGTGGAGATGGTGGCGGAGGCGATCGGCGCATCGTGCGCCGCGTGGGGTATCTGCACGGCCAGCGCCGTATCGCAGAGCAGGACGTCGCCCACGCTGCGGAACGGTGAGCCGAGCGCGCCGCCAATCAACAGGGCGCGGAAGCCCGAGCAGTCGATATACAGGTCAGCGGTGAGCGCGCCGTGCTCGCGCGTCTCCACGCTGGCAATGGCGCCGGTGAGGTCGAGCTGGACGCCTTCGACGTGGTCCTGCACATGGCGCACGCCAAGCTTGCGGGCATGCCGGGCCAGCAGTGCGGCAAAGCGGACGGCGTCGAAGTGGTAGGCGTAGTTCATCGGGCCGTTGTAGTCGCTGTCGCCGATGCGTTTCGGCGCGCGTTGCGCATCGACTACGCGCTTTTGCATGGTGACCGCTTCGGCGAAAGGGGTGTCGCCTGCCATGCCTTGCAGCCAGTAAGGCAGCAGTTCCGGCGCACCTGGGCGCTGGCTCGGTATGGAGAAGGGGTGGAAATAGTGATCGTCGCCGTGCCGCCAGTTGCGGAAGGTGATGCCTTGTTTGAAGGTGGCGCTCGATTCGCGCACGAATTCCGCCTCCGGGATGCCGAGCGCCGCGAGCGTCGCGCGCAGGGAAGGGAAACTGCCTTCGCCGACGCCGATGGCACCGATTTCAGGCGCTTCCACCAGGGTGATCTCCTTGCTGTCGCCGAACATCCTGGCCAGGTAGGCAGCGCACAGCCAGCCTGCGCTGCCGCCGCCGACGATGAGTATCCGCCGTATTGGAATCGGTACCATTCTGCTCGTCTCCTTAAAAAATCTGTTGACTTTTTATTTTTTGAAAATGTACCATGAAAACGTTTTCAAGAAATAAGAAATCGTTTTCACAACAACTACCGGAGACAACATGAAGTTTTCTGCAATCCAGATCGGGGTGCTGGCCCTGGTCGCGTCCGCGAACAGCGCCACCGCGCAGCAAGCCCCTGCCGCGCCGGCCGCCAATGCCGAATCCACCGTCGTGCCAGAAGTGCTGATCACGGCGACCAAACGCACCACCTCCCTGCAAAAGACGCCGGTGGCCGTTACCGCCCTGGATGCAGCGGCGCTCGAAGACGCGCACGTGCAAACCATCCAGGACGTGACCAACCTGGTGCCAAGCTTCCAGGCCACCGGCCAGGGCGACCACGGCGTCATCACCATGACCATGCGCGGCATCGGTAACGACTCCGCCAAGACCGAATATGCTGATCCGGAAGTGGCCTTCTTCGTGGACGGCATCTACTCGCCGCGCCCGGAAGGCGCCACCGCGCTGCTGTTCGACGTGGAGGCGATCGAAGTCCTGCGCGGCCCGCAAGGCACGCTGTGGGGCCGCAACTCCACCGTCGGCGCGGTCAATATGCAGACCGTCAAGCCCAAGCTGAAGGAATTCTCGGGCAGTGTTTCCGGCGGCATCGGCGATTACGCCCGCCTCGGCGCCCGTGCAGCCTTGAACGTGCCGACCGGCGACAACTCCGCCCTGCGCGTGGCCGTGATCCACGAAGAGCACGACGGCTACGTGAAATACCAGACCTTCCCGAACATTTCGATCGCGGACCAGCAGGCGGCCTACCTGGCGGGCGGCGGCGACCCGGCCAGGTTCCAGCCGATTAACCCGAACAACTACGTCGTCAACGGGCCGCGCTACAACGCACAAAACCAGAGCGGCATACGCGTAAGCTGGCTGTACCAGCCGACCGATCGCCTGAAGTGGAATATCTCCTACGAACGCTTCCAGGACCGTGGCACCCCAAGCATGAACTTGATGCAGACCCCGCGCGCGGGCCAGGATGAGTGGTCGGCCCTGATCGACACCGCGCCATTCCTGCACCGTAATGTGAACACCTTCCGCAGCCGCGTCGAGTACGCCGTGAGCCCGGATATGTCGCTGACCTACATCGCTGGCCATTCCAAGTTCTCCGGTTCGTCCACTTATGACCAGGATGGCGGCCGCGTGCTGCCGACCAGCTTCACCACCGGCGGCGATTACCAGGCCAATAACACGGTCTGGTCCAAGTACAAGAGCAACAGCCACGAATTGCAACTGCAATCGGTAGGCCAGAAAGAAGTGGACTGGCAACTTGGCGCTTATTACGCGGCGGAAGACAATGGCATCCGCTTCGACATCCCGATCATGCACGGCACCCAGCAGGGCAGCGTGTCGTGGCAGGGTTCCTTCATCCAGCCGAAGGAAACCGTGGATTCGCGTGCCGTATTCGGCCAGGCCACCTGGAATGTCGGCAGCCTGCACCTGACCGGCGGCTTGCGCTACACCTCGGACAAGCGCACCAATCAGGGCGGCAATGGCTATACCTGGAACTACGACCCGAATGTGCCGCAAGTTCCGCTGAGCCCAAGCATCGATCCCACCAGGCCGGGCCAGGGCTACAACCCAAGCGTGCCTTCCAACGAGGGCCGCTACAAGGGCAACAAGACCACCGGCCTGGCGCGCTTGAGCTACGATGTGGACAAGAACCATATGCTGTACGCCAGCGTGGCGACCGGCTACAAGGCGGGCGGCCTGCAGGACGGCGGCCGTACTTATGACCCGGAGACCCTGACCAACTACGAGATCGGCAGCAAGAGCTCCTTCCTGGGCGGCGCGCTGCGCATCAACAACGCGCTGTACTACGAGGACTTCAAGGACTTCCAGTTCAGCTCTCCGGTCACCAACCCGGACGGTTCGCACACCTTCGTGACCAGCAATGTAGACGGCGCCAAGGTGTGGGGCGTCGAGTCGGAAATCCAGGCCAAGCTGTCGCCGGACGACAAGCTGGCGCTGGCCCTGGCTTATACCCATACCAAGCTGGGTTTCCTGATCGCCGGCTCCAACGACTACGCGCTGCCGTTCTGCCCGGACCTGAACTCGAACTGCCTGAACGTAACCGGCAATATCATGCCGCACGCACCGAAGTTCTCGGCCCACCTGAACTATCAGCACACCTTCCGTATGGCCAATGGCGACACGCTGGTCCCGCGCATTTCGGCGCACTACGAAACGAAGTCGGAGCTGTCGATTTTCAACCTTGGCCCGGAAGACCAGCAAGCTGCCTACACCAAGTTCGACATCGGCCTGCGCTACCAGGGGCCGAAGCAGTTCTGGGTGGATGCCTTCGTGCGTAATGTCGGCGACAAGCGTATCAAGACCAGCGCCATGAACGGCGCCAATGTGTGGGTGGCGCAGTACCTGCCCCCACGCACCATCGGTGTTAACGCGGGTATTGAGTTCTAAGCCCGCCGCAACGCGGCCTGCCTCGTCCCCCGGGGCAGGCCATCCCTGAGTTTTTACCTGCGAAATCAATAATGAAAGACACACGCCTGCCGCCCGATTTTCTCTGGGGCGTAGCCACCAGCGCCTTCCAGATCGAGGGCGCCAACCAGGAGGACGGCAAAGGCCTCTCTATCTGGGACGTTTTCTGCAATACGCCCGGCAAGATCAAGGATGGCAGCGACGGCAGCGTCGCCTGCGATCATTATCATCGCTACCGCGAGGACGTCGACATCATCGACTCCCTCGGTGTCGATGCCTACCGCTTCTCTATTGCCTGGTCCCGTGTGCAGCCGGACGGCAAGGGCGCCTGGAACGAAGCCGGCTTCGATTTTTATGAACGCTTGATCGACGCGCTGCACGAGAAGGGCAAGCAGGCCTATGTCACGCTGTATCACTGGGACCTGCCGCAAGCCTTGCAGGAAGAGGGCGGCTGGCTCAATCGCGCCACCTGCCGGCATTTCGCTGCCTACGCTGCCGAAGTGGCGCGCCGCTTCGGCGACCGCGTGGCCAGTATCGCCACCCATAACGAGCCCTGGTGCACTGCCAATCTTGGTTACGGCAATGGCCAGTTCGCGCCGGGCGTACGCGATGCAAAAGCCGCAGTGCAGGTTTCGCACCACTTGCTGCTGTCGCACGGCATGGCGATGAGCGCCATGCGCGCTGTCGGTTCGAAGGCCAGGCTCGGCATCGTGTTAAACCAGTGGACCGCCGACCCGGCCACGGATACCGACGCCGACCGCGCCCTGGCTGAAATAGAGTACGCGCGTTCGGTACAATGGTTCATGGATCCAATTTTCAAAGGCCATTATCCTGAACTGGCACTGCGCCACCACGGCGCCAATGCGCCGCACGTGGAAGCGGGCGATATGGCCGCAATCCACCAGCCGATCGACTTCCTCGGCGTGAATTATTACTTCCGCGCCTTTTGCAGCGCTGAAGTTCCGCCGCGCACGCCGCCGCTGGAAAACGGCCGCACCGACATGGGCTGGGAAATTTATCCGCAAGGCCTGACCGAATTGCTGCTCAAGCTGAAAGGCGAGTACGCATTGCCGCCGATCTACATCACCGAGAATGGCATGGCCAGCAGCACGCCGGAACATGATGAGGAGCGCATTTCCTTCGTTTCGCGCCACCTCGATGCGCTGGCCGGTGCAATGGAACAGGGCGTCGACGTGCAGGGCTATTTCATGTGGAGCCTGCTCGATAACTTTGAATGGGATTCCGGCTACGCCAAGCGCTTCGGTATCGTTCACGTCGACTACGCCACGCAAAAACGCACGCTGAAAGACAGTGCGCACTGGTACCGCGAGTTCATCAAGGTGCAGCGTTCATGAACCGCTCGCCGCTGCAGTGGGTGCCGAGCGGCTACTTCGCGATGGCGATGGGCTATATGATGCTGACCAGCGTCACATCCATCATGTTCAAGAACCTGGGCATGGACAATGGCCGCGCCGCCCAGTATTCGAGCATGCTGATCCTGGCCTACACCATCAAGCCGCTGTTCGCACCGGTGGTGGAAATGTACCGCACCAAGAAATTCTTCGTGCTGGTCACCCAGTTGCTGCTGGGCCTGGGCTTTGGCGCGGTAGCCCTGGTCATGGGCATGCCGGGCGCGATGGCGTTGATGATGGTGCTGTTCTGGATCATGTCCTTTATCGGCGCCACCATGGATATTGCCAGCGACGGGGTGTACGTCACCTCGCTTAGTTCGCGCAGCCAGTCGCTGTATTGCGGCGTGCAGAGCCTGAGCTGGAATATCGGTCCGGTGGTGGCCTCCGGCGTGCTGGTCTACCTGAGCGGCCGCCTGCATTCGGACTACGGCATGGACTGGCTGGGCGCATGGCGCATCGTTTTCGTCGCCGTGGCGATCCTGCTGCTGGCGATCACTGCCTGGCATTGGCGCGTCATGCCGGATGGCGCTCGTGCTGCCGACACGCCGGAAAACCTGGGGCAGGCGGCCTTCATCCTGCGCGACGCCTTCAAGACCTTCTTTGAAAAGCGCGGCGTGTGGACCATGGTGGCCTTCGCGCTGCTGTACCGCGTGTCGATCGGCCTGCTGGAAAAGATCGGCCCCTTCTTCATGGTCGACCCGGTTGCGAAGGGTGGGCTGGGCATGTCGAACGAGTTGCTGGGCATCGTGTACGGCACCTATGGCCTGCTGGCCGTCCTGGCCGGCTCCCTGATCGGCGGCTGGTACGTGGCCAGGCGCGGCTTGAAGCCGGTGCTGTTCACCTTGTGCTGCGTGCTGAACATCCCGATCGCCACTTTCCTGCTGATGGCGATCTACCAGCCCTCCAACCTGTGGCTGATAGGCGCCGGTGTAGTGATCGAGAAGTTCTCCTTCGGCTTCGGCTCGGTGGGCTTCATGATCTACCTGATGCAGCAGCTGGCGCCCGGCAAATACACCACGACGCACTACGCCTTCGGCACTGGCCTGATGGGGATGTGCGGCATGTTGACCGGCATGGCCAGCGGCCACCTGCAGGAAGCCATGGGCTATGTCAGCTACTTCTGGCTGGTGATGGCAGCGACCGTGCCATCCTTCATCGTCACCTGGTACGCGCCGTTCCACCATGAAGAAGCGCGGGCCGTCGCCGCACCCGATGATCAACTGCAGTGTAAGGCTGGCTGACGCTTGCCGTCGCGGGCGCCGATGACGTCACGGATGGCGGTGACCACCACTTCGGGATTTGCCTGCTGCATCTGGTGATCTGAGTCGACGATCACCTTGCAGGCTTTCGGGTACATATTCTTGACCATGCTGCGGGTCTGCTCGTCGTTGTTCACCGTACCCAGGTCGACTGCCACGGCGCCGGCCGACTTGGGCACGTTAAACAGGCGCACAACGGGGATTTCGTCGTTCCACGGCATCGCCAGCATGGCCTGGCCGGTGCTGTTGATCTGGTCGACTTCGGCCTCCATTGCGGAATTCAGGAAAACGTACTTGGCCATGCGCGTCATCAGGGGAAATTCCTCCGGCTTCTTGATGATGCCGGGGTAGATCGAATCGACCAGCACGACACCCTGGACTTCCTGCGGGTAGGCGCGCGCATACATTTGCATATACAGGCCGCCGAGGGAATGCCCGACCAGGGTGTAGGGCGGCTGCAAGCCTTGCTGGCGCAGCAGCTGGCGCAATTCTTCAACCACGGTTTTGCCGTCGCGCGGCGTTGTTGGCTTGTCGCTCTTGCCGTAGCCGGGGCGGTTGTAGGCGAACACGGTCGCTTCCTTGCCCACTTCCTGGATCACCTTGTCCCATTTATCGAGGGTGATGCGCGAACCATTTTCGAAAACCACGGTGGCTGGGGCACCTGGCTTGGCGATCTTCAGGACTTCGATCTTATGGCCGGCGAAGTCCTGCAACACGGCTTCGGCGTGCACGTGGGCGCTGGCCAGCGCCAGTGCCAGCACGGGCAGGGTAGAACGGGGCAATGGCATGTAAATCTCCAGGTTTGATAACGGAGGCGATTCTGGCTGCTGCGCCGGCTAGCTACCCGGAGATTGCGACGAGTTGTCAAAAATGATGCATGAATTGCGCAATTACCGGCACGAGGGCTAGAATAAAAGTCACCACTTTGAGGGAACCGCCATGACGCCACTCCTGTTCGCACTGCCCGGCAATGAAGCAACGACAGCGCAAATTGCGGCGTTGTCAGGGTGGGAACAGGGGAGTTTGCAGGTACGGCGCTTCCCGGACGGCGAATCCTACGTGCGCTACCACTCCGACGTAAAAGGACGCCAGGTGGTCCTGGTCTGCACCCTGGACCGGCCGGATGACCGCTTCATGCCCTTGTACTTTGCAGCGTGCATCGCACGCGACCTGGGGGCCGCCAGCGTCGGCCTGGTCGCCCCTTACCTGGCTTATATGCGGCACGATGCCATCTTCAACCCAGGCGAGGGCATCACCTCCGCACATTTCGCGCGTCTGGTGTCTGGCGTATTCCACTGGATGGTAACCATCGACCCGCACCTGCACCGCCATCACGACCTGGCGGAAATCTATACCATCCCAACCCGCGTGTTGCATGCCGCGCCGGCCATCTCGCAATGGATTGCGGCCAATGTGCCGCAGCCGCTGGTGATCGGCCCGGACGCGGAGAGCGAGCAATGGGCGGCCGAGGTCGCGCGCGGCGCCGGCTGCCCCTGCATCATGCTGGAAAAGGTGCGCCGGGGTGACCATGATGTGGAAGTCTCGGTCCCGGACACCGAACGCTGGCTGCACCACACTCCTGTCATCGTTGACGATATCGCATCCACCGCCCGCACCATGATTGCCGCCGCAGGCCATGTGCGCAGGGCCGGCTTGCCGCCGCCAGTGTGCGTCGCGGTCCATCCTTTATTCGCCGGCAGCGCCTTCGAAGACTTGCAAGCCTCCGGGGTAGCCCGCACCGCGAGCTGCGACACCGTGCCGCACAGCAGCAACGCCATTCCTGTAGCATCCATGCTGGTGCCTGCCCTGACAGACATGACACGAGGCGCAGCCTAGGCTATATTCCTGCCTATGTGGAATTGGATTCGTAATTGGTATCGCAAGCTGCGCATGCCCGCAGCGTATCGCGCTTACGAGCGCAGGCTGCGTGCCGCCCATGAGGAAGAGGCGCGCAAGAAGTTTTCTACCGTGCGCTACGAGGCGCGCCTGCTGGCCGCCAACAAGGCGATGGAGGAGCGTGCCCAGCGCCGCTTCGACATGCCGGTCGCCAAACTCCAGCTCGAAGTGGTGGCCCTGGAGAAGCAGCTCGAGTCCTGCCTAGCCCAGTTAGGCAATTTCGAACGCCCTTTCCGCGACGAATACGAAGTGCTGGAAGCGGAAATGGCCCTGCTGGGCGAGCGCCGCCGCAACGCCTACGCGGCCAAGGACAGCAAAGCCATCGACGAAGTCAACGCGGAGATCGCCGAACTGCAAAAGCGCACCAACGCCGTGCGCGGCGACCTGGCGGTGCAGACCGACCTGCGCGACCAGGGCCTGACGCCGGAGAAGCTGCGCCGCACCGTGCAGCGTTGCGAAGGCCGGCTGCAAACCATCAAGGACGAGCAGGAGCGGATCCAGCGCGAACGCGCCAGTTACATGAACCACTCGGCCGACCGCGCCGAGATCGATGCGATCGAACGCGAGATGCTGGCGCTGGAACGCAAGCATGTCCAGTTCCTGCGCGACTTCGACTCGCCTGCCGAACGCCGCCGCCGCGAACGCGCCCACGAACAAACCTGGCTCAACGGCGCCTAATCGCTGCTCCTTTAATCTGCATCAACCCCGGGCCTGTTCCCGCCAGCCTTGCGCTGCCTATACTTGGCTTGTCGCGCCATGCTTTCGCACGGCGCATCGTCGGGAGGAAGGCCATGCGCAATCAATCCCTTGGCAGCAATATCGGCGCGGTCCTGCGCCGTTGCAAAAAAATGGAAACCACTTTGCGGCGTGCGGGCTTGCCGGCCTTCCTGGCCTGTTTGCCGATGGCGCTGCTGGCCTGGCAATATGCGCTGATCCTGCGCCAGAAAAATGCCAACATCAGCCGCATCAGCCGCCGTATCCGTTGCTGGCAGGGCACGGTGTCTGAATTGTCCGCCCACGACTGTGCCCGTACCGAGTTCATCGACCTTGACCGCAAGATGCGCGCCGATATCGAGGGGGCCTGCGATTCCATGCGCACGCTGCGCGACCTGTGCCTGGAGATTTGCGAAATGTTCAGCGCGGTCGGCTATGAGTCGCCCATGCTGGCACGCGGCCGCGACCGCTTCGACGAGACGGTCAAGCAAGCATGCCAGCTTTCACAAGCATTGATCGACCTGGTCGATGCGCATGACCGGCGCGCACTGGCGATTCGCCAGCAGCAGCACGCGATCGAGCAGGCTGGCCAGGCGAGCGCGGTGGCCCATGCCGTGCGCGCCGCCGCCGAAGCTTAAAACCCTTCCAGCACAATCTTGCCGCGTGCGCGATTGCTTTCGAGCAGGGCGTGCGCGCGCTTCAGGTTGGCTGCATTGATGTTGCCGAAGCGTTCACCCAGCGTTGTCTTCAGCACGCCGCTGTCGACCAGGCGCGACACGTCATTCAGCAGGGCATGCTGTTGCGCCATGTCGTCGGTTTCAAACATCGAACGCGTGAACATGAACTCCCAATGCAGCGAGACGCTCTTGCGTTTCAGCAGGCGCACGTCGATGTGTGCCGGATCGTCAATCAGCGCCAGTTTGCCTTGCGGTGCCACCAGTTCGGCCAATGCGGCGAAGTGCTGCTGGCTTTCATTCAGGCTGGCGATGTAATTGACCGGCGGCAGGCCGAGGCGGCGGATTTCTTCATCCAGCGGTTTGCTGTGATCGATCACGTGGTGGGCGCCCAGCGACCTGACCCATTCAGCAGTTTCGGGGCGCGAGGCGGTGCCGACCACGGTCAGGCCGGTCAACTGGCGTGCCAGCTGGACGAGGATGGAGCCGACACCGCCGGCAGCGCCGGTCACCAGCAGGGATTTGCCGGCTTCATGCGCCACGTCGCGGCTTGCGCCGAGGCGGTCGAACAGCAGCTCCCAGGCGGTAATGGCGGTCAAGGGCAGGGCGGCTGCCTCGGCGAAGCTGAGCCTGGAGGGCTTGTGGCCGGCGATGCGCTCGTCCACCAGGTGCAGTTCGGCGTTGGTACCCGAACGGCCAAGCGCGCCGGCATACCAGACTTCATCGCCCGGCTTGAACAGGCTGGCATGCGGGCCGACTGCGCGGACGATGCCGCTGGCATCCCAGCCCAGTACTTTATTTTCGCCCTCGGCAGGAGCGACGTTGCGCCGAATCTTGGTGTCGACCGGGTTGACGGAAATGGCCCTGATCTCGACCAGCAGGTCGCGGCCGGTGGCAACGGGGGCGGGCAATTCGACATCGATCAGCGCATCGGCGTGCTCGATTGGCAGGGAGGCGCGGTAAGCGACAGCTTTCATGCTTGTGTCTTTCTTAAAAAGTGGTGATGTCGGAATCTTCGATCATTACGGCTTCAAGAAAAAGACTAAAATCATGGAAACACTTTCAATGGAATGCTGAAAATGCTGCGCCTGGACGACCTCGAAATCTTCGTCAATACGGCTGACCGCGGCAGCCTGTCGGCAGCGGCGCGCGCTCTGGACATCTCGCCAGCCCTGGCCAGCGCAGCCTTGAAGCGGCTGGAAGACGCGCTGCAATTGCGCCTGTTCGCCCGCACCACGCGTTCATTGCGCCTGACGGCGGAAGGGGAACATTATCTGCGTCATGCGCGCGAAGCGGTGCGCCAACTGCGCGAAGGGCACGAGGCGATCAGGCAAGGCCAGCAGGAATTGGCGGGCCTGCTGAGGATTTCGATGCCGTCCGACGTCGGCCGCAACGTGCTGCTGCCGTGGCTTGACGCCTTCCAGGCCGAGTACCCGGCCATCAGCCTGCAGCTGCACGTCAGCGACCGGGTGGCGGATATGTATCGCCAGCCAGTGGACCTGGCCCTGCGCTATGGCAAACTCGATGACTCCAGCCTGGTGGCCATGCCGATTGCGCCTGGCAACCGGCGCACACTGGTGGCCTCGCCGGAGTACATTCGCCGGCAGGGCGCCCCGGCCAACCTGGACGAGCTGGCGCGGCACAATTGCTTGCGCTTTGCATTGGATGATGTGCTGTATGACCGCTGGGCCTTCCCCGCCCAGGGCAAAGTGGTGCAGGTCAGGGGCAACCGCAGTAGCGATGATGCCGACCTGGTGCGCCGCTGGGCGGTAGCGGGATGGGGGATTGCCTACAAATCACGGCTGGACGTGACCGCCGACCTGAAGGCCGGCCGCTTACGCTTGCTGCTACCAGATGTAATGGGTGAAGAGGTGCCATTACAGTTGGTTTGCATGCATCGCTCGCAGGTCACGCCCATCGTGATTCGATTGCGCGACTATTTGCGCGCTCAGTATGAACAGCTATGCGAGACTGAAGCTTAGTGGGCCTTGGAGAAGATCAGCAGCCAGCGGCTGAACAGCAGTACTTCCAGGTGGCCAGGCTGCACGCCGGTGTCGCACTCGATGATCGGGTTCACAGCGTAGAAGCGCTTGCGGAAGTCGCGGCACACCAGCACTTCGCGTTTGCCGAAGCGAACCAGGAAAGACGTAGGGGCATATTCCAGGCCAAAGCGGGAGCCGAAGGTGTTGTGCATCGTGGTCATGACGAATTCCTTTTGCTGTGATGTGTTTAACGAGTGATTAGAATAACACAAATACTGTATGAATCAACAGTACTGGATGAAAAATCAGGTATTTTTGCAAAACGTTGTATGAGAGATACGATCCGCCTTCCTTTACACCTCGTGGCCGGCTTGACCCTGCTGATCGTCGCCGCTGCCGTTTTCCACGCCATTGCCGGGGCTGCCGTCGGCCCGGGGGCACGGCTGTCCGCGCTTGATGTCACGGTGTCGCAATGGCTGCATGCCCGCGCCAGCGAACCGTGGACGACAATGATGCTGGCGGTCAGTCACCTGCACAGCGTGGCCGGTATCGCCTTGCTGACGCTGCTCTTTGCCTGGCAGCTCTGGCGCCGCCAGGCGCGCTACTGGTTGCTGGCCTTGCTGCTCTCGGTGCCGCCGGGCATGGTGCTGAACGTCCTGCTCAAGCACAGCTACCAGCGGGTGCGCCCCAGCTTTGACGCGCCGCTGCTGACGTTGCCGACATACAGTTTCCCCAGCGGCCATGCGCTTGCCGCTACTGTGTTCTACGGCGTGCTGGCCTGCTACTTGTGGTCCCACACTCGCGGCAGCGCCCGGCGCGCGGCGATTGTGCTTGGCGCCGTGCTGATGGTGGCACTGGTTGCATTCAGCCGCCTCTACCTTGGCGTCCATTATTTGACGGACGTGCTGGCTGCCGTGATGGAAGGGCTGGGCTGGCTGGCCATCTGCGTGACGGCGGTCTCCAGCCTGCGCCGGCACCGGGAGCGGCCATGAGCCCGATGGCGGTGATCGTCAATGCCGGTGCCGGCCTGGGCTATGGCCAGCCGTGGCGCGAAACGCTGGCCGCGCGCTTTGCCAGCCATGGCCTGGATGCGGAGATTACGCTCGCCGCCGACGTCAATCATTTGATGGAGGCCGCCCGCTCGGCCCTGGCCGCCGGTGCGCCGGTCGTGGTGGCGGGCGGAGGCGATGGCACGATCAATGCCGTGGCCTCGGTCGTGCTCGATAGCGGCGCCGTATTTGGCGTGCTGCCGATGGGAACCCTCAATCATTTCGCGCGCGACCTGCGCATCCCGCCGCAACTCGATGCGGCCATTGCCACCCTGGCTGCCGGGCATGTGGCGCAAGTGGATGTAGGGGAGGTAAATGGCCGCATCTTCCTGAACAATTCCAGCCTCGGGCTTTATCCGGACATCGTGCGCGACCGCCAGCGGCAACAGCGCCGCCTCGGCCGCGGCAAGTGGACGGCGTTCGGCTGGGCGACGCTGGCAGCGCTGCGGCGCTATCCTTTCCTCAGCGTGCGGCTGACGCTCGGCGAGCAAGGCCATGCGCGGCGTACGCCTTTCGTTTTCATCGGTAATAATAAATACCATATGCAAGGCTTCAATATCGGCGAGCGGGCGCGTATCGATGGCGGCATGCTGAGCGTCTATGTGGCGCAGCGGCCGACGCGTTTTGGCCTGCTGAAACTGGCCTTGCGCGCGCTATTCGGACGGCTGCGCCAGTCGCGCGAGTTTCATGTGTTCCAGGCTGGCGAAATGATGATCGAGACCCGCCACCGGCGCCTGCGGGTGGCGACCGACGGCGAAGTCACAGTCATGGCGCCGCCTTTGCGTTACCGGATTCGACCGGCTGCCTTGCCGGTGATCGTGCCGCGCCCCGAGGAGGAGTGATGCGAACCCTGGTCCATATCTCCGACCTGCATTTCGGCCGCGTCGACAACGCGCTGCTGGCGCCCTTGCGGGAACTGATCGGCGATATGCGGCCGGATGTGGTCGTGGCCTCGGGCGATCTGACCCAGCGCGCCCGCAGCGCGCAGTTCCGCCAGGCACGGCACTACCTCGATACCTTGCCCATGCCGCAGATCGTGGTGCCGGGCAATCACGATATCCCCCTGTATAACGTGGCCGCGCGCTTCTTCCGCCCACTGGTCAAGTATCGCCGCTATATCACGCGCGACCTGGAACCGGAATTCATGGATGAAGAGATAGCCGTGCTCGGCCTGAACACAGCGCGTTCGCTGACCTTCAAGAATGGGCGCGTCAATCGCCACCAGGTCGACTACCTGCATCACCGCTTCGCGCGCTTGCCACGCAGCATCACGCGGGTGGTGGTTACCCATCATCCCTTCGACCTGCCGCAGCACAAGGACCGCGACGATATCGTGGACAGGGCGCCGATGGCGATGGAAGTATTTGCACGCTGCGGCGTCGACTTGCTGTTGGCGGGCCACCTGCACACCAGCCACAGCCACAACACTTCCGAACGCTATGAGATTGATGGCTATGCCGCGCTGGTGGTCCAGGCAGGAACCGCCACCTCCTCCCGCAGCCGCGGCGAAACGAATTCATTCAATGTGCTGCGCGTGCAGCACGACGAAATCCAGGTCGAGCGCTATAGTTGGATCGAAGGCAACGGCTTCACCCTTGCCGCCACCGACATCTTCCGCCGCCAGGGCGACATCTGGCGTCCCGCCATCTAAATGGCTCCAGTCACCTTGGCCAGCAGGCCAAGCAAGCCGCCAACCAGCGCGGTCAAGATCACGATGATCATGTAGTAGATTTTTGTGAAATGGCTATTCCATTCCCGCTGACCAGCGTCGATCTTGTCGTTGAGCTTTTCCGCCCCGTGATCGATCTTATCGTTGAGCTTTTCCAGCCCATGATCGATCTTCCTGTTGAGATTTTCCAGCCCATGATCGATCTTCGCATTGAGATTTTCCAGCCCGTGATCGAACTTCTCGTTGAGCTTTTCCAGCCCGTCGTCGAGCTTCTTGTCCAGCTTGTCGACCTTCAGGTCGAGCTTGTCTAACCGCAGGATAACTTCTTCCACCATTACCTCCAGCCTGGCTACGCGCGTGGGGATACCTGCATGGTCATCGCCGGGCGGGGGCTTGTCAAGCGAGGTGGGCGGCTTATGATCGTTCATGGCTCTTCCAGCCTAGGCTGAAAAGCATGGCAAGGCTTGAGAAATCTTAAACTTCAGAGCCAGTAGTCCCACACGCGGGCAAGCCATTCTTTCAAACGGTTGGAGATCGGTCGCTTGTTCCACTCCACCAGGGTGACCTCCTTAGAGTTGTTCAGGTCTTCCTTGAAGGCCTTCTCCATTTCGAGCCCGAACACGTCGCCCATGACGATCACATTGATTTCGCTATTGTGAAGGAAACTGCGCCGGTCCAAATTGGTGGAACCAACGGTCGACCACACGCCATCAATCACCACCGTCTTCGCATGCAGCACAGACAGCTTGAGCTCGTAGATCTTGACGCCCGCCTCCAGCAGGGGCTGGTAAAACGCCCGCCCGGCATGGAACACCAGCCCGCTGTCGGACACGCTTGGCAGCACAAGCTTCACATCGACACCGCGCCGGGCCGCGTCAGTCAGCGCTTCCATGGTCTGGTCATCCGGCACGAAATAGGCGCAGGTAATGTGGATCGATTTCTTCGCCTCCTGCATGGCCAGCAGCAGGGCCTGGTAGATCTCGAAGCGCCCCTCCGGCCGTGATCCCAGCACCCGCACCACCTTGTCGCCGGCTGGCGCCACCTCGGTGAAGTATTTGGCGTCGCGCAAATCATCCGCATCCTGCTCGATCCAGGCTTGCACGAACAGCCATTGCATGGCCTGCACCGCCGGACCTTCGATGCGCACATGCGTATCGCGCCATCCGACATTGTTCTCGCCCTTGGCACGGGTGGGGCCGGAGCCGCCGCCCGAACCGGAGCCAATGCCGCTCGATCCGCCGCGGAATGGCGAGCTCTTCGAATAGGTATCGCTGATATTGATCCCGCCGGTGAAGCCAATCTTGCCATCGACAATCAGCATCTTGCGATGGTCGCGGTTGTTCAGCTTCCAGCCATTGCCGCGCGCCTTGGCCGGATTGACAGGATTAAAGGCCAGCAGCTTCACGCCGCCCGCCTTCATATGGTCGAAGAACTCTTGCGGCACGCCGATCGTGCCGACACTGTCGTAGATCACATTGACCGTCACGCCTTCGCGCTGCTTTTGTATCAGCAGTTCGGCGAACTTCATGCCCAGCTCATCCTGGTCGAAGATATAGGTCTCGAAATTGATATGGTCCCTGGCTGCGGCAATGGCCTTCATCATCTCCGCCATGGTTTGCGGGCCATCGAACAGCAGTTGCACCTTGTTGCCGGCAATGAGCGGCACACCGGTCGCGGCTTCCTCCAGCGCCGCCTGGGCCTTCAGGTCCAGGGTCGACTTGGCCCAGCGCTTTTTCAGCAACTGTTCGGTCGTCTGGCGCGGCAGCTTGCCTTTGGCGGTGACCACTTCCGGCACCGCGCTGGCGCGCGCCTTGGTCCGCTCGGCATCGACCTCCGGCAGCGATGCGCAGGCCAGCAGCGTCCAGCCCGCGAGGATAAAAGCCAGCAAGCGACTTGCCTTCATGAGTAACCTCCGATGGCCAGTCTAAGGCAGCTGCGAACGGTTGAACGTTCGCTGCCGAACATAGTTAGCCGTAGTTCAGCCGGGCGGCTTCGCGCCGTAACTCGCCGCGAAAATCGGGATGCGCAATGGCAATCAGCGCTTCGGCCCGCTGCCGGGCCGACTTGCCGCGCAGCTGTGCCACGCCATATTCGGTCGCTACATAATTGATGTCGTTCTTGCTGGTGCTTACATGCGTGCCGGCGCAAAGCGTCGGCACGATGCGCGAGATGCTGCCTGCCCTGGCGGTCGAGGGCAGCACGATGAAGGATTTGCCACCGCGTGAACGATTCGCCGCGCGCACGAAGTCGGCCTGGCCGCCGGTGCCGGAATAGGGCAGGTGGGCCAGGCTTTCCGAACCGCATTGTCCCAGCAAATCGATTTGCAGGCTGGCATTGATCGACACCAGCTTGTCGTTCTGCGCCGCGATATACGGATCGTTGGTGAAGCTGACCGGATGCATTTCCAGCATCGCGTTATGGTGCATGAAGTCGTACAGCTTGCGCGAACCCAGTGCGAATGTGGCAACCATGCGCCCCGGCATGAAGGTCTTGCGGCGGTTGGTCACGGCGCCGCATTCCACCAGCTTGAGGATGCCGTCGCCAATCATTTCCGTATGGATGCCAAGGTCTTGCTTGCCGGTCAGCTGCATCACCACCGCGTCGGGAATGCCGCCGTAGCCGATCTGCAAGGTCGAGCCATCTTCGATCATCGGCGCGACGTGGGCGGCAATTGCCTCCTGCACCGGGCCGATGCTCGGCAGCCCGACTTCAATCACCGGCTCATCGCTTTCCACCACGGCGGTGACCTGCGAAATATGGATATGGCATTGGCCATGCGCAAACGGGACGTTGGGATTGGATTCCAGCACGATCACGCGCGCTTTCTGCAGTGCCGCCATGGTGTAGTCCGCGCCCAGGCTGAGCGAGAAGTTGCCGTGCTGGTCCATTTCGGAGGCCAGCGCAAACACCACGTCGGCCGGCATCTGACCGTGTTCGATCAGGGAGGGGATCTCGGAGAAATAGGCTGGAATGAAATCTGCCCAGCCAGCCTGTCCGGCCGGCCGCGAGGCTGCGCCAAAGAACAAGGCGCAGTGCCTCACATGGTGCGCCGTTGCAGGGTCGAAGTAATCGTACTTGCGCATGGCCAGGATTTGCGCCACCTGCACGCCCTGGAAATTGCGGCGCTGGGCCGACAGTTCCTTCAACAGCGTGGGCGGTTCGCCGGCGCCGGTGGGAACGATGATCATGTCGCCATCACGCACGAGGCGGATGGCGTCGGCGGGGCTGCAACGCTTGCTGGACATACCGGGTCTCCGAGTAGTTTTGTTTGTGTGCGCACAGATTGCATGACACTGCTTACCCTAAGCTGACAAGCATGAAAGCTCTTGCCATCCTGCTCACATTGCCCGCACTGGCGCTGGCGCAGACCAGGGAACCGCCGGCGGGACCAGGCGTCCAGCCCTATGGCGTCGTGGATGCCGGCGTCGTGCTCGAGCGTGGCTGCAAAGGGGATTGCGCCAGGAGCAAGGTCTCCCCGGGCATTTCGGAAGGCTCGCGCATCGGCATCAGCGGGCGCGAACCGCTCGGCAGCCATAGCACTTCTGCCGTCTTCACGCTGGAGGGCGGGGTCGAGAACGATACCGGCCGCTCGGAAGAAAGCCGGCTGCTGGGGCGCCAGGCTTGGGTCGGGCTCGACGGACCGTGGGGCATGCTGACCCTCGGGCGCCAGTACAACCTGCAATATGAGACGCTGGCCGAGGTGGCCGACCCCTTCCACGGCGGCCTGGCCGGCACCGCAACCAACCTGATGGGCTTCACCACCAAGCGCTACGACAATGCGCTGAAATACCGCACGCCGGCCGGCCACCAATGGAGCGCCAGCGCCATCTACAGTTTCGGCGAATCGGCCTTCAGCACCTCGCGCAACCGCGCTTATGGCGCAACGCTGGGCTTTGCCAATGGCTTGTTCGATATCCGTATCGCCCACCAGCGCAAGCGCAATCCGATCGAAGCGGTCGGCACCACGCAGCCGGTGGACCTTTCCGCGCGCAACACGCTGGTGGCGGCCAACCTCAACCTGGGCGCCGCCACCGTCTTCGCCGCCTATGGCATCAACCGCGGTCTCGGCAGCTCGCCGTGGGACCCGTCGAATCCCTATGGCGCCCTGGCCCTGGCCACGCCTTCGCTCTACAGCCACGATATGCTGGCCGGCCTGTCCTACACCAGCGGGCGCGCGACCTATATGGTGTCCTTCATCCACAAGGATGACCGCAGCCCGCCCAACCATGATGCCGACCAGGCGGCCATCGGCATGGTGTACTCCCTGTCCAGGCGCACCGCGCTGCACGCATCCTTCGCCCATATCCGCAACCGCAACGGTGCGCCGTATACGGCCGGCACCGCCACCGAAAGCGGCAAGGGTAACCGCGCCATTACCTTCGGCCTGCGCCACGCTTTCTGATGTGCTACATTCCCATGCTGAACTTTCAGCGGGGAACACTATGTATCTGACTTACTACAATGGAAACTGGGCGGAAGGCAACGCGCCGCTTTTCGGTGCGATGGACCACAGCGTCTGGCTCGGCTCGTCCGTTTTCGACGGCGCGCGCGCCATCCGCGGCAAATTGCCCGACCTGCGGCCGCACCTGGAGCGCGTGATCCGCTCGGCGCGCAGCCTGGGCCTGGAATGTCCGCTTAGCGTCGAAGAAATGGAGAAACTGGTGAAGGAGGGCGTCGCCCGTTTCCCGGCCGACGCCGAGCTGTATATCCGCCCGCTGGTATTTGCCACCGATGGCTTGCTGATCCCGGTTGCCGAAAAATCGGCCTTCGCGCTGACCTTGTTCGATGCGCCGGTGCCGCCCTTTACCGGCTTCTCCGCCTGCCTGTCGGCCTTGCGCCGCCCGGATGCGGACATGGCGCCGACCGATGCCAAGGCATCGGCACTGTATGCCAATTCGACCCGCGTGCTGCGCGAGGCAAAGGAGCGCGGCTACGATAACGCAGTGGTCTGCGACAGCCAGGGTAATGTGGCGGAGTTCGCCACGGCCAACCTGTTCTTCGTGACGCCCGAAGGCAAGGTGGTCACGCCGGCCCTGAACGGCACCTTCCTGGCCGGTATCACCCGCGCCCGCGTGATCCGGCTGCTGGCCGAAGCCGGCATCGAAGTGGAACAGCGCACGGTCCGGCCGGAAGAACTGGAGCGCGCCAGCGAGATCTTCAACACCGGCAATTTCGGCAAAGTCATGCCTTGCGTGCGTTATAACGGCCGCGCACTGCCGGCCGGTCCGGTCGCCGCCAAAGCCCGCGAACTGTACTGGGCGTTCATTGAGCGCGGCGAGTAGGGGCCTGCACCTCCGGCCCTGGTTTGCTGGGCGGTGCGGCTGGCGCCGGCGCGGCCACGCTGCCGCAGTCCGCGCCGAGCCAGCGGCCGCTGCCTTCCACCAGCATGGTTTGCGGCTTGCCCTGCGCTGAACTGTTCACGTTCATGCGCATGCTGTAGGCCGTGTCGCCGTCGAAGATCACCTGGCCATTGCCGCTGGAAGGCGGCCGGCTGCAATTGAAGGTCACATTCAGGCCGCCGGGCACCGGCGTGCGCGTGGTGGTGCACTGGCCGGGCTGGCCGGCGGGCAGGTCCTGCTTCTCGGCCATGTCCTTGGTCATGCAATAGGTCAGCTTGACGCCGCCGTTCGCGCCCAGGCCCAGGTTGACGCCGTGGCGCGCCATCATCTGTTCCATTGCCTTGCGCTGTTCCGGCGCCATATTCGCCATCTGTTGCTGGGCCGCCGCCATCACCGCCATCATTTCGGGGCTGGCGGAAGCAATGCGGTTATCCAGTTCCCACAGGCCCGGTTTCAAAGGCTGCGCCAACGCCGGCGCAGCGGCCAGGCAGAGCAGGAAGAAGGATTGGATTTTCATAGAGGCTCCCGGGATTCGGATACACGGCCCGCGGCACGCTTGCCGCGGGCCGTTCATACTGGTTTAGCCTTGCGGCTGGCGTGGCTCGGCCACGTAGATTTCCACGCGGCGGTTACGCGCACGGCCGGCCGCGTCGTCGTTCGAGGCGACCGGCTCCTGCTCGCCGCGGCCTTCGATCACGATGCGGGTTGGCGACACGCCGCGGGTCGCCAGGTAATCGCGCGTATGGGCGGCGCGGTCAACCGACAAGGGCTGGTTGACGCTGCTGCTGCCGGTGCTGTCGGTGTGGCCGACAATGCTGACGGAGGTGGCCGGGTTTTCATTGAGCGTGGTGGCAAAGCGGTCCAGGATAGGGCGGAAGTCCGGCTTGATGTCGGAGCGGCCGGTGTCGAACGAGATATCGCTCGGGATTTCCAGCTTCAGGCGGTTATCGCCGGTTTGCGAGACTTGCACGCCAGTGCCTTTGGTGGCTTGTTCCATCTGCTGCTTTTGCGCTTCCATGCGCTTGGACCAGACGTTGCCCACCACGGCGCCGACGGCGGCACCGAGTACCGCACCGCCGGCAGCCCGTTTGCCGCCGCCAGGACCAGTGGCGGCGCCGAGTACGGCGCCAATGCCGGCCCCGACACCTGCGCCGGTGGCAGTGCCGCGCTGGGTGGCATTCATCTCCGCACAGCCGGTCGTGACAAGCACGGCAATCAGCAGGGTAGCAAGGGTTTTATTGGGCATGAGCTTCTCCTTCGTAAAATATGCTCGAAAAAAAGCGGGACGGGTCCTGCGCCGCAGTCCCCGCCCCGCTAGTGTACGCCGGCTTGGCCGGCTTAACTAAATGCCGCGCCCACTGATCAGGCGCAGCAGGATCATGATGACGGCTACCACCAGCAAGATATGGATGAAACCGCCCACCGTGTAGGAGGTCACCAGGCCGAGCAGCCACAAGATGATGAGTACGACAGCGATCGTATAGAGCATGATGTTTTCCTCTCATAGTCCGTAATCCTGGGGTCATTATTGCTGCGTCCGACCGCGTCATCTGTACGTTGTCGAACTATCAGCGTCGTTGCAAACGCCCCTTGACGACTTTCACCTGGTCGCCAGCTTGCCAGCTGGACGAGCTGGTGCTGATGGTGCGCAGCTTGCCGTCGTCCATGCGGACGCGCACCTGGTAGCTGGTGCGCGACTTCATATTGCCTTCCACTTGGTTGCCGACCACGGCGCCGCCGACCGCGCCGGCCACGGTGGCCAGCTTGCGTCCGTTGCCGCCGCCGACCTGGTTGCCCAGCAGGCCGCCGACGAGCGCACCGCCTGCCGCGCCGAGGCCGCTGCCTTCGCCGCGTTGGGTCACGGTCTTCACCGATTCCACCACGCCGCAGCTATGGCAGGCAGCGGGCGCCGGCGCTGCCGCATAGCGGGCGTCCGGGCCGGTGTGCTCGGCCGGCGCCGCGCCGCCGCCATAGCCGGCCGCAGCGCCGCCCGAGTCGCCCGAGGTGTCAGCCATGCGCTCGAGCGGCGCATACCCTGCGGGCGCCGGTGGCGGCCCCATATCGCGCGTGCCCACCTGGACTGGCGCTTCGGCCACCGGCGGCCCCATCTTCGCGCCCGATTGCGGCAGCCAGCCCATGAGCGCGGCGATGCCGACGCCGCAGAACAGCACCACGGCGATGGCGGCAATCAGCAGCAAGGGGTGGGTGGTATAGCGCATGACTTCGGATTGTCGTTGCATGGTGTACTTCCTTTCCTATCGGCTATATGCATTGTGGCGGCCGGGCCGGGCAGCTTCCGTGCGTCAGCGTACATACAGCTGGTTTAATTGCCGCTACGCTCCGCCTAAACTCCACCAGGCTGACGGCAATGACCCTGAATCTTCATACCGTTCCAAGCAGTGAATCGCCACCCCCCCGCATTGGCAACCGCCTGCTGGCAACCCTGCCGGAAGACGACCTCGAACACCTCGAGGGCTTGTGCGAACTGGTGGACCTCGCGGCCGGCGACATCCTGTTCGAAGCCGGCCAGCCCATCGACTACATCTACTTCCCGCTCGACGCCCTGGTCTCGTTGCTGGCCGTGGCCGAAGGGCGCATGACGCTCGAAGTCGGCTCGGCCGGGCGCGAAGGCATGGTGGGCGCCTCGGTGGCGCTGGGCCAGCGCCTGGCCCAGGTGCGTGCCGTGGTCCAGCGCAGCGGCCATGCGCTGCGGATGGAGGCGGAAGACTTCATTGCCGAATTCGCGGAAATGGAATCGCTGCAGCGCCTCCTGCACCGCTATACCGACAGCCTGCTGGCGCAAGCGATCCAGATTGCCGTGTGCAGCCGCTTCCACGTGCTGGAAGCCCGCCTGGCGCGCTCCCTGCTCGTCACGCGTGACCGCCTGCAATCGGACCGCTTCCACATGACCCACGAATTCCTGGCCCATGCGCTGGGCGTGCGCCGGGTCGGCGTGACCAAGGCGGCCAGTGCCTTGCAGGGACAGGGGCTGATCAGCTACAGCCGGGGCAATATCGAAATACTGGACCCGGCTGGCTTGGAAGCGGTGTCCTGCCATTGCTACCAGCAGGTCCGTCTGCCGTCTTAGCGGCGCGGTTTGTCGACCTGGTTGCCGATCACGCCGCCGACCACGGCGCCACCCACCGTACCGGTGGTGGAGCCGCCGGTCAGCACGGAGCCGGCCACCGCGCCGACACCGGCGCCAATGGCCGTGTTCTTATCCTGTTGCGACATCGAGGAGCATGCACCCAGGCCCAGCATGGCGGTGGCGATAGCAAGGCGGGCGGCGATCTGTTTGGTTTTCATGATGTTTCCTCCGTAACTTGGAATGCTGCTTCCAGCTTACGAGTGAGCATCGATGTGCTCTGTTCGCCATTTCACGGTGTAACGGTTTGTTACCTTTGCCTCTTGCCCGGCGGCGGCGCCTGCGGTTTTTCGCGCGCCGCCGCGAGCAGGGCGGCGCACTGGTTGTCGCCCTGGCCGCCGGCGCTGATCAGCGGTGCCAGCGCCGCCACGGGGGCGGCAATGGCCCCCAGGGCAAGGGCGCCGCCGGCACGCATCGCAATCACGCCTTTGTCGATGTCGACGTCCGGCTGTTTGAGCGAGCCGCGCACATAGATCGGGGCGCGCAGCGAAATGATGCGCAAGCCCTTGCTCTCGGGCCGCAGGGTCATGTCGATCTTTTCGCTGGCCAGGTTGACCGAACCGTTGACCCGGACGGTCGCATCTTCCGTGTCGGCAATGAAATAGCGCGTTTGCGCCAGGCCATCGCGCACGCCGAAGTCGCCGGCCAGGCAGTTCAGGTGTACCGGCTTGTCGCCGAACAGCTTGGTCAGCACGATATTGCCAATGTTCAGGCCCATCTGCTCCAGCAGCAGCTTGCTGACGGTGCCGTCATTGACCAGGGTCTTCAGTTCACCGTTCGCGTGCGCCAGCAGCGTGGCCACCGAGTTGCCCTTGGCCGTCAGCTTGGCATTGGCATTGATTTCGCCGATGGTGGCCTGCTTCAGCTCAGGCAGCTTGGGCAACAGCTGCTTGAGCTTGATATGCCGGGCGCTGGCCTCGAGCGTGGCGGCCACCGCTGCGCCGCTGCTGCCGTCCAGCGTGGCCCGGGAAGCGACCTGGCCGCCGGCAAATTCGAAATTGAGCGGCGTCAGGCGCAGCACGCCATCCTTCAGGTGGAATTCCGTTTGCAGTTTGCTGAGCGGCAGTTCCTTGGTGCGCACGATGCGTTCGGCGCGGAAGCTGACATCGGCGTCGATCGCGGTCCAGCGTTCAGTCTTGAACGTTTCCACCGGCAGCAGCTTGCCGGCCGGCTGCACCGCGGCCACGCCGCGCTCTTCCTTGCTGGCGTTGGAGTCGGCGCCAATCAATGGGCCGAGGTCGCTAAATTGCAGCAGGCGCGAATGCACCGCGCCGCTCAGCAGGCCGCGCGGCTGGCGCTGCTGGTAGGACAGGGTGCCGGCGATATCGCTGTCGCCGACGCGGCCGGTGAACTTTTCGTAAGTCCACTGGCTGGCGCCCGGGGCCAGGTGGCCGCTCAGGCGCCCGGCGGTGGTGAAGGGCGGGGTTTCCGGCAGCAGCAGCCCGGTCAGCGCATACAGGCGCGCGGCGGAAGCGCCGGCGACCTTGAGCTGCAGGTCGATGGCCGCCAGCTGGGCCGGATTGGTCAGCGTGCCTTCCGCCGCCACGCTGACCAGGCCGACTTTGGCGTCGGCCTGGAGCGGGAAGGGCTGGCGGGTGTCGCGCAAGGCCAGCACGGCGCCGGTCTTGCCCTTGCCGCTGATGTCCTGCTTGTGCCACTTGCCGGCCAGCGTCCATTGCACGCCGTAGCGTGGGTCGTTGTCGAGGGTATCGACGTGGGCGGTGGCGGCGATCTGCTGTTGCGCGTCATCGAGCCTGATGCTGCCGCGGGTGAAGACCACGCGCTCCAGCTCCATGCGCCATGCCGACGGCGGGCGCTTGGGCAGGGTCCAGTTGTTCCTGCCGTCGGCCTGGCGCAGCAGCGCGAGCTGCGGCTGGTCGAAGCGCAGTTCGGGAATGGCGATCTTGCGGCCCAGCAGGGCCAGGGGGCTCAAGGAGAAGGCCAGCGTTTGCGCGCTGGCCATGTCGCCCGGCGGCAAACCGGCCGGGTTACCGACGTGCACGTCGTGCGCCACCAGGTGGGGCCAGGGAAGATGGTCGCGCCAACTGCGCGCCTGCGGCGGCAGCGGCTGCTTTTGCCAGGTCAGCGACAGCGCGCCGCGCAACGCGACCGGCCTTTGCAGCGCTTCGCTGGCGCGCGCCCCCAGCCAGGGACGGGCACGGTTCCAGTCGTAGTTCAACAGGATCACCAGGGCCACCGCCGGAATGGCCAGCAGGAAGCCCAGCACAGCCAGGCTAAGCTTTGCGCGGCGAGAAATTGTATGTGCCATGGCGACAGCTTACACCGGGCAGCCCGACTTCAATGTGCGGCACCGTACTGAACCCAGCCGGGACAGCTTATATAACTGCCATACCCCAATCGCTTTGAGGAGAACAACAATGGATCCGCTGAATCGCCTACCACTGTTGACTACCGCCTGCGCAGCATGCGTGATCGCGTTGGCCGGTTGCAGCAGCATGAAGACCCCGGCCACGGCCGAAGTAGCATCGTCGCGCACGGCAGTGGAAGCTGCTGCCTCGACTGGCGCACCGGAACTGGCTCCGGCCGAGATGGCGGCAGCGCGCGACAAGATGCTGCGCGCCAACCAGGCGCTGGCAGCCAAGGATTACCGCACCGCCCAGGACCTGGCGCAGCAGGCCCAGGCTGACGCCAAGCTGGCGCAAAGCAAGGCCAGCAGCGCGAAGGCCACCGAGGCCGCCAATAAACTGCAAGAAGACATCCGTGTGCTGCGTGAAGAACTCGATCGCGCCAACAGCACCATGACTCGCTGAGAAAGGAGCCATCATGTTCAAGCCATTCCTGAAACCTGTTGCCCTGGCAGCGGCCCTGGCCCTGGCAGCCTGCAGCACCACCCCGACCAGCACCGGCGAACTGGAAACCGCGCGCGCCGATTATGCGCAAGCGCAGGGCAACCCGATGGTTGCCAAGTACGCCGTCGCCGAACTGGCCGCCGCCACCCGCGCCATGGACAACGCCAATACGGCCGCGGCGCGCAACGAGAGCCTGGCCGAGATCGACAAGCTGGCCTATATCGCCAAGCAGAAGATCGCCAGCGCCCAGGAAGTCGCGCGCGCCAAGTCTGCCGAAGACCAGATGAAAGATGCCGCCGCCCAGCGCGACCAGGTGCGCTTGCAGGCGCGCACGGCGGAAGCCGAGGCGGCCAAGCGCCGCGCCGACCAGGCGCGAATGGATGCCGAAAACGCGCAGAACCAGGCCGCCAGCGCCGAAGCTGCCACCCGTGACGCCCAGGCGCGCGCCGCGGCGCTGGCCGCTGCCCTGTCCGAGCTGCAGGCCAAGCAGACCGAGCGCGGTATCGTCATCACCTTTGGCGATGTGCTGTTCAACGTCGACCAGGCCGTGCTGACCGCGCAAGGCATGGCCACCGCCCAGCGCCTGGCCGAAGTATTGCGCGACAATCCGGACCGCACCGTGCTGGTGGAAGGCTTTACCGACAGCACCGGCAGCGATGCCTATAACCTGCAATTGTCGCAGCGCCGCGCCGAAGCCATTCGCAGCGCGCTGGGCCAGATGGGGGTGGACCGCGCGCGCATCGAAACGCGCGGCTATGGCGAAGCTTACCCAGTGGCCAGCAATGCCACGGCTGGCGAGCGCCAGATGAACCGGCGGGTGGAGATCGTGCTGTCCGAAGCGGGCCGCCCGGTGACCTACCGCCGCTAACGAGGAGTTTTTATGATCGATAAAAATGCGATCCGCGCGGCCGCCCGCAATATGGCCGACGGTCCCGTGACCGAAGGCTACAAGGGCAACCGCGCGCTGGTGCTGCAAATGCTCAACGAAGCGCTGGCCACCGAGCTGGTCTGCATCAACCGCTACAAGCGCCACTACTACATGGTGACCGGCCTGTCGAACGCTTCCATCAAGGCCGAGTTCCTGGAACATGCGACGCAAGAGCAGGAACATGCCGACTGGCTGGCCGAGCGCATCGTCCAGCTCAACGGCGAACCCGATTTCAATCCAGCAACGTTGCTCGACAGGAGTCATGCCGAGTATGATGACTCAAGGGAGGTGCAAGCGATGGTGCGGGCCAACCTGGTGGCAGAACGGGTGGCCATCGAGAGCTATCGCCAGATGATCGAACTGATTGGTGACAGCGACCCGACGACCAAGCAACTCTTGACGCAAATCATGGCGGTGGAGGAAGAACACGCCGACGATATGCGAGACCTATTGGCGTAAATCACTTACGAAAGAGGAGTCCTATCATGCTGGAACAGAACATCAGTACCGTCAACAACGATGTCAAAACCCTGGTCAAGGATGCGCAAGCCCTGTTCACTGCCGCCACCGCGTTGACCGGTGAAAAAGCGGACGAACTGCGCGGGCGCGGCATGAAAGCGCTGGATTCGGCCCTGGCCAAGGCCCACGAAGCCCAGGCCAGCGCGATTGCCGGCGCCAAGCACGCTGCCGCTTCGACCGATGCCTACGTCAAGGAAAACCCATGGCGTTCGATCGCGGTGGCCGCCGGCGTGGGCCTGCTGGTAGGCGTTATCCTCGGCCGCAAATAAGCGATGTCCGCCGAGAACCAGGTATCACCACCCCCGCCCGGCCTGATTGCCTCATTGGCCGGGCTTGCCAAAAACTGCCTGCATCTTTTGCTGTCGCGCCTGGAGTTGGCCGCTCTCGAGCTGACCGAGGTGCGCGACACCCTGCTGCAATTGTCCATCGTGTTTGCCGTGGCCCTGCTGGCTGCCTGGTTCGCCATCGCGTTCGGCACGGCGGCCCTGATCTACCTGTGCTGGGAAGCGATGGGCTGGAAGATCCTGCTGGTGCTGGCGATCGCCTTTGCGGTATTGGCGCTCGCCCTGGTGCTGTGGGGGCGCAGCCTGGTGCGGCAAGGCAAACTCGGCTTGTCGGCAACGATGGCGGAACTCAAGTCCGACCGCGACATGCTGCTTTGAAAGGGAGACCATGGCGTCCAGACAGGAATTACAGGCGCTTGCCGTTGCCAAGGAAAGGCTGGTGCGGGAAGGGGAGTTGTACCGCCTCGGCACGCTGCGTTCCAAGCATGAAGTGCTCCATGCCCTGCAGCCGCAAGCCTTGCTGCATGGTGCGGTCGACCAGGCCATCGGCACGCTGCAGTCGCGCCTTGGCGCCTTCATCGGCCAGGGCGGCGGCCTGTCCGGCCTCAGCTTCAAGACGGTGCTGCCGTATGCGGTCACGCTGGGTTCATGGATTGCCCGCAAGCGCCTGTGGAAACCGGCCGCGGCAGCCGGGGTACTGGCGGCAGTGGGCGCCTGGTGGCTGATGCGGCGCAAACCCGACGCCTAGGGCGTCTTGCGCAGGCGCGACATGTACTGCGTCGTGATGCCGAGATAGGAGGCCAGCGCGCGCTGGGTGATGCGTTGTTCCAGGCCGGGAAACTGGCTGCGGAACGCTTCCAGCCGCGCTTCCGCCGTATTGTGGCTGCGGATCTGCAGGTTGGCCGCATAGCGGCGGATACTGCATTCGATAATTTTCAGGTAATACTCGTTGACGAAGCTGTGCTCGGCTTTATGGCGCTGCATGGCCATCCAGTCGATGCGCCAGGCTTGCACGGCAGTCTCGGCAACGAAGAATTCGCGCGCCGGTTCGCCCTGCAGGCCACCCATCATATCGCTGTGCGAACCGGTGTTTTCGCCTTCGGTGATGAAGCCCAGGGTCAGGTCTTCGCCGGCCACCGAGATATGGCCGCGCCGGGCCACGCCGCTGGCAATCCAGTAGTAATGGGTGGCGCGGGTGCCCGCTTCCTGCAGCATCGTGCCCTTGCGCACGTGGACCGGGGTCACGTGCGGGGCGCTCAGTGCGGTATAGCGGTCGTAAAGCTCCGCGCCAATGCCCAGGCGCTGGACGGTGGTGGCGCGGTGTTGCTCTCTTTGTAATTGGTATGCATGTGGCATGCACGCATCATACCCGACCTGGCCAGAGCTCAGGATGACTTTTTATGATGCGCCCATAACTTGCGGTTGTCCGCTTGCTTATTTGCCACTGGTTTCATAGGTACGCGACATGTCGCGCGTGGCCAGGTGGATCTGGCGCGCGTTGGCCATGTCCGACGCGGCGATGCGGCGCGCTTCCTTCACGCAGTCGCTGTTGGCGCCTGCTCTTTGCTGCTTGCACGCTTCCAGCGCTTCGCGCAGGGCTGCGTTGATTTCCTTGCGCAGCGTGGCAAGCTGGGCCGCTTCGGTGCGGTCCGGCTGGGTCCAGCGCGGCGGGTCGCCGCGCTTGAGTTCTTGCTGTTGTTGCCGTGCAATTTCCGGCGGCGTGACCTGGGCCCCGGCCAGCCCGCACAGGGCCAGCGCGGCGGCGCCAATCAGCATTTTCATGATGGGCTCCTTCGCTACAGCCTGCCGGTCAGCAGCAGGATGAGCAGAACGACAACGATCAGGCCGGCAATGCCGCTCGGGGCATAGCCCCAGTTGCGGCTGTGCGGCCAGGTTGGCAGGGCGCCGATGACAAGCAGCACCAGGATGATCAGCAAAATGGTGGCCATGGCGACCTCCCGTTAGTAGCGGTACACCCGGCCATCGACCACGCGCACGCGCGTGCCGACCCGCAGGTCGTAGGCGCTGTCCTGGTTGACGGTACGGTAGTCGCCGTTGTCAAGGCGCACGCTGATCTGGTACACATCGCGCGGCATGTTGCGGCTCTCTTCGACACGGTTGCCGATGACGGCGCCGCCGATGGCGCCGGCGGCGGTGGCCGCGGTACGCCCCGAACCGGAGCCGACCTGGCTGCCGGCCAGTGCCCCCAGCAAGCCGCCGGCGACTGCGCCGGCCCCGCTGGTCGCCGGGTCAACGCGCACCACGCGGATCGAGTCCACCGTGCCATACGTCGCAATATCGGCCTGCGAGGAATAATCGGTGGCCTGGGGATAGGATGGATTGCTGGCGCAGCCGGCCGACAGGGCGGCCACCGCCACCATCATCGCTGCAAGGGATACAGAGGGTTTCATGACGTCTCCTCCTGTGGGTGGGATTAGGCGCAGCTTATGGCTGGCTGCGCGTGCTCGTCTGTGCGATTCCGCACAATGTTCGCCAGCGAACAGAAAACCGGGCTTGTTAGCTGGACACTAGTGCCCGGAACACCCACCACACATAGGAGAAGCGTCATGAAATTCACTCAGAAATTCGCTGCTGCCGTGTTCATCGCAACCACCCTCGGCCTGGCTGGCTGCGCCTCGACCCCCACCAAGGAAAGCGCCGGCGAATATATCGACGACGCCGCCCTGACCACCAAGGTCAAGGCCAGCATCTTCAACGAGCCAACGCTGAAGTCGACTGAAATCAATGTCGAAACCTTCAAAGGCACCGTGCAGCTGAGCGGCTTCGTGGCCCAGCCTGCCGATATCACCAAGGCGGGCGAAGTCGCACGCGGCGTGAAAGGTGTCAAAGAAGTCAAGAACGACATCCGCGTCAAATAAACGCGGGTGGCATGGCCGATGCGCCTGGCGCAGACCATCCTTGCCACCGTCGCCTTCCTGTACGCCTTGCAGTGGGGCCGGGGTTTCCTCGTGCCCCTGCTGCTTGGCATCCTGCTGGCCTACACGCTCAATCCGCTGGTGGCCTGGCTGGAACGCGTGCGCGTACGGCGTGCGCTTGGCACCACGCTCATCACTTGCGCCGTCCTGGTCGGCGGCGCGGTGACGGCGGAGCAGGTGCACGTCGAATTTTCCAACATCATCGAAGAACTGCCCGAGGCCGGCCGCAAGCTGTCGCGCCTGGTCGCTTCCGCTACCGGCGGCAAGGACAGCACGCTCAAGCGCATCCAGGATGTCGCCACCCAGATCGAACAAGCCACCGCCGGCAAGCCTGCCGGCGCGCCGCGCAAGTCGGTGGCCGTGGTGACGCAGGAGGGGGGGCGCATCAAGGTCATCGACTGGGTCTGGGCCGGTTCGCGCGGCCTGCTGTCGTTTCTGAGCCAGGCCACCATGGTGGTATTCCTGGTGTTTTTCCTGCTGCTGTCGGGCGACACCTTCAAGCGCAAGCTGGTCAAGCTGGCCGGGCCTTCGCTCACGCGCAAGAAGGTCACGCTGCAGATCCTCGACGAGATCAACAGCTCGATCCAGGGCTATATGTTCATGCTGCTGGTGACCAATGTGCTGCTGGCGCTGCTGATGTGGCTGGCCTTGCACTTCATCGGCCTGGAGAACGCCGGCGCCTGGGCCATCGTGGCCGGCCTGCTGCACCTGATGCCGTATTTCGGTCCCTTGCTGATCGTGTGCGCCCTGAGCGTCGCCTCCTACCTGCAATCGGAATCGCTGCAAATGGTGGCGCTGGTGGCGCTGGCCTCGATTGCCATCGCGACCCTGGTCGGCACCGTCATCGCTACCTGGATGACCGGCCGCATCGCCCGCATGAATGCCGCCGCCGTCTTTGTCAGCCTGCTGTTCTGGGGCTGGTTGTGGGGCGTATGGGGCTTGCTGCTGGGCGTGCCGGTGGTGGTGATCGTCAAGGTCGTGGCCGAGAAGGTCGAAGGCATGGAAGTGGTCGCGGAATTGCTTGGCGAATGATTTCAATACTTGTGCCGCAGGCTGCCAAGCTGGATGGCGTACTGGCGCGCGAACTCGGCGCCGAGGAAGAACACCTGGGCCGAGTAGTAGACCCACAGCAGCACCGCGATCAGGGAGCCGGCCGCGCCGAAGCTGTCGGTCACGCCGCTGTTGCCGATGTAGGCGCCGATGCCGTATTTGCCAAGCGTAAACAGGGCAGCCGTGCCGAGGGCGCCGATCACCACGTCGCGCCAGGACAGTTTGACGCGCGGCAGCATCTTGTAGATGACACCGAACAGGGCGGAAATCACGCAGAAGCTGATCACCTGGTTGAGGATGGTCAGCAGCAGCGCGGCATCTTGCCAGTAGGCGCCCATTTTTTTCTCGACGAAGGCGAGGGCGGCGCTGACCGCCAGCGACACCAGCAGCAAAAAGCCCAGCACCAGCACCATGCCGAAGGATAGCAAGCGGGTGCGCACCGTATCCCAGAGGCCGCTGCTGGCCGAGGGCGGCAACTGCCAGATCTCGTCCAGGCTGCCTTTCAACTCGGTGAAGACGCTGGTGGCGCCAAACAGCAGCAGGGCGCCGGCAATGGCGGTGGCGATCAAGCCTTGCCGTTCGTTGGCGGCGCCGGACAGGATCAACTGGATGGCTTCCGCGCCGGCGCTGCCGACCAGTCCGCGCAACTGGAAGAACAATTCGCCCTGCGCCGCTTCCTTGCCGTAAAAAAGGCCGGCGATGGCGATCACTAGCACCAGGATGGGCGCCAGCGAGAACAGGGTGTAGAAGGCGAGCGCCGCCCCCTTGCTGCTGGCGCGGTGCTCCAGCCATTCGGTCACGGCGCACCAGCCAACGGCAGGCAGCTTCCTGGCGATGTGGGGAAAACGTCTCCAGCTCATGCGACACACCTTACGCCGCCGGCGGCAGGCTGACCGTGCGCCGGAGCACAAAAAAGGGGCCCGAAGGCCCCTTGGCATACTGCGCCGGCAGTGCTTACTTCACGCGGCGTTCCGCAGTCACGTTATCGATTTCAACGCGGCGGTTTGGCTCGAGGCACTTGATCAGGTCGGCGCGCTTCATCTTCTTGTTGTTGCACTGGACCAGAGGCTGGGACTTGCCCTTGCCTTGCGCGGTCAGGCGCGAACCGTCCACACCCTTGCCCACCAGGTAAGCCTTGACGGCTTCTGCGCGGCGCTCGGACAGTTTCTGGTTGTACTTGTCGGAACCCAGGCGGTCGGTGTGGCCGGTGATGACCACGTTGTTGACCGATTTGTCTTCGTTGAGCAGCTTGGCCATGTCGTCCAGCTTAGGCTGGTCCGCTGCCAGATTGGCGCTGTCGAAGCCGAACAGTTCCTGGGCCGACATGGTCACTTTTTCGAACTTCGGCGCTGGTGGCGGAGGGGCCACTGGCGCTACCACCGGTGCCGGGGTTGGCTCAGGCGCCACCACTGGCGCAACCGGTGCCGGGGCCGGGGCTGGCTGCGGAGCTGCGCCCAGCAGGTAGTTCAGCGAGAACATCAGGTACTTGTTGTTCGATTTCGAGTTGTTGAACTCGTTGCCGCGGATGAAGCCGTGCACATTGCGCAGGTCAGCTTGCAGGAACAGGCGCTCGGTGATGTTGGCCTGCAGGCCCAGGCCGACCGACACGAACGGCGAATTGCGCTTTGGCTCGGCCAGGCTGTTGGCCGCGGTGAACACGTCGCGTTCCACGCCGGCGCCTACCAGCAGGAAAGGACGTACGGATTTACGGGTGAACATGTACAGACCGTCCACGCCCAGGGTTTTCTGGCCGTAGCGGGCGCCGTTTTCCTTGGCACCGGCTTCGGTGGCGTTGAACTGCAGGTCCCACTTGTCGTTCAGCGCGCGACCCAGCTTCAGGCCGAAAGCGGCGTCGTACTTGTCGATGCCCCAGTCGGTGTCCGGACGGACCACGCCGGCGCCGGCGCCGAGGTACCAGTTTTGGTTGAGCAGGGTGTCCTGCGCCGAAGCGGCGAACGAAGCCGACAACATCGCAGCGGCGATGGCGATATTCTTAATCTTATTCACTAGAAAACTCCCGTTGTTTGAGTAGCAAAGTCGCAAAAAAAAGTTGCGCGACTTCCCTTTCCCAGCGGTGATGCATTGCTGTGGGTTCAGTTTAGGCGGTGTTACCCGCCAGTATCAGTGCGTTAGCGCACATTTTGCTTTGAAGTGTAGCAAGTATGTAGCATTTATGCAACATATAGCTTCATTCACTATTGAATTTTTCTTCAAGCCGCCACCTAAACGGGTATAGGTGGCGGTTGGTTGACTTACTGTCTATTTGTTTTCAGGTTCTGCCGGCGCCGGCGGCGGGGTTTGCGGCTGCACGATGACGGTGTCGCCGGCCTTGCCCGGCTCGCCTTGCGGGCCCGGCGCGCCCGGTTCACCTTGCGGTCCCGGCGGCCCCGGTACGACGGCAGGGGGCGGCGCCGGTTCTACCGTCGGCGGCGGATTGTTGGTGACGGTCTTTTCGCAGGCGGTCAGGCCCACCAGGGCCAGGGCTGCGAGCAGGACTGGATATTTCATGGTCGTTCCTCTCTGGTTGGTTGATGCCGGCTCCAGCATAGGCCGCTGCCGGGTTGGCCCTCTGTTCGGGAACACACACAGGAAATGCCGGTCCAAAGCAGCTGACGCAACTGAAATTGGCAAATAGCCAATGTTTGTGCGATTGTATGTTCGTTGCCGCACAGACCGATGAGTCGCAGGCAGGGCACTCTGGAGCCTGCGAATCCACCCTGGCATCTACAAGGAGTGTTCAAATGCACGCAATCAGAGAATCGTCCCATGGCCTCGAAATCGAAGCTACCGCAGAGCTGCCGGCACCGTTGCCGGCTGTGCCGTCCCGTCCACGCCTGGCGCTTGTCGAGCGTCCCGGCCCCGTGACGGAGCGCAAAGCCCTGTCGCTGGCCCCGATCGAGCGCGTCCGATCCACCTCGGCGACCCTGCGCCGCATCGAAAATATGCAGAAACTGGTGGCGGAATTACAAAACCACGAAATGCTGGCTGACGAAATCGCCTGGTTCCTGAAATTTTCGCCTTCGGGCGCCCGCAAATATATCCGCGACCTGCGCGAAGCCGGCGTGATCGAACTGGCTCGCTATATAGAAGGCACTGCAACCTACCTGGGCAAGGCGGTCTACCAGCTGACCCCGGACGCAGAACGGGTGCAAGCTTTCCTGGCCGCCATCGCCCAGCCCAAGCGCGAAGGCGCGCCGCCGCGCAAGGAGCGCCCCAGCCTGCGTGAGCAGAGCATGGCCGGCAATGGCCGTCACTTCCATATCCTGGCAGATGACACCCATTATGCAATCCGCGTCAACCGCGGCCCGGTCCAGCGCGACCCCCTGGTGGCAGCCCTGTTCGGCGCCCCCGGCTCCATGCAAAAGGCTCTGCCTTAAGGCCAGAACGGTGATAAGCTTCCATTAATGGCATGTTGAAATGCCATTAAGCAGCCCCATCTGTGGCGGAACGAGTTCTGTTATGGACGGCATCATGGACGCTTTGGTTTTGCTTATCTTGACGGCGCTGGGCATCGCGGCGCCGGTCGTGTATCCGCGCTGGAGTTTGCGGCGGGCGCTGTCCCGGCCGCTGGCAGCGGCCGAGCAGGCGGTGCTCGAACGCAGCATTCCCTTCTATCGCCAGCTGGCGCCCGATGCGCAGCGCCAGTTGCAGCGCATGGTGGTGCAATTCCTGCACCAGAAAAAATTCGTCGGCTGCGCCGGCCTCGAGGTGACGGATGCGATGCGCATCACCATCGCCGCCCAGGCTTGCCTGCTGCTGCTGAACAAGTCGAGCAAGGTGTACCGCGCCTTGCATACCATCCTGCTCTATCCGGGCGCCTTTGTCGCCCAGCGCGACGAGATGGGGGCGGGCGGCGTGATCACCGCTGCGCGCCAGCAGATGCTGGGCGAATCGTGGAGCGATGGCCGCATCGTGCTGTCGTGGGACGATGTCGAGCGCGCCACGCTGGACTGGCAGGGCGGCAACAACGTCGTGCTGCACGAATTTGCCCACCAGCTCGACAGCGAATCGGGCAGCACCAATGGTGCTCCTTATCTCGGCAGCCCGGACAGCTACCGCAGCTGGTCCGAAGTGCTGTCGCGCGATTACGCCAACTTGCGCCATGAAGCCTGGCTGGGCCGGCACGATAGCGTGCTGGACCATTACGGCGCCACCAGCCCGGCCGAATTCTTTGCCGTGGCGACGGAAACCTTCTTCACGCGGCCATGGCAGCTGGCCGCGCGCCATGCAGCCTTGTATGGCGAACTGCAAAAATATTACCGGGTCGATCCGCGCGACTGGCTGGCGGCACCGCCGCCGCCCGTGCCGGAGCCGGACTTCCCGCCCATGCCAATGCCCGTGCGAGCCTTCGCCTGGGCCGACTGGTAAGGAGAGCCCCGGGGCGCCATGGAATTCGAAGACTTCGATTTCATCACCAGCGAAGCGCCGGCCCGCGCCAGCGAACCGGCCGATCCGCTGCAGCGCCTGAAATACCTGGTCGACAATACCCCGGCCATCATCTACAGCACCGTGCCCAGCGGCGACTTCAAGATGACCTTTGTCAGCGCCAATGCCCTGAACGTGCTGGGCTACCGGCCGGAAGAGATGGTGGCCGACCCCAACTTCTGGTTCGACCATATCCATCCCGACGACGCGCCCAACATCTTTTCCAGCCTGGCGCAAATCTTTAGCGAAGGCGAGCGCGCCTACGAATACCGTTTCCGTACCGCCGACGGCCGCTACCTGTGGATGCATGACCAGCTGCGCCTGATCCGCGACGAGCAGGGCGCGCCGCTGGAAGTGATCGGTTCACTGACCGACATTACCGACCGCAAGCAGATGGAAGATACCCTGCTGCAGGCGCAGAACATGGCCTCGATCGGCCAGCTGGCGGCGGGCGTGGCGCACGAAATCAACAACCCGGTGGGCTTTGTCACCTCCAACATCGGCACCCTGAAAAGCTATGCCGAGACCCTGTTCGAACTGGTCGAGCACAGCGCCACGGCGGAGCAGCGCAGCCAGGCCGACTTCGACTTCATGAAGGAAGACACGGCGGCCTTGCTGCGCGAATCGATGGATGGCCTGCGCCGCGTGCGCGACATCGTGCAGGCGCTGAAGGATTTCTCCGAGGGCGGCGACAGCCAATGGCAGCAAACCGACCTGCATGAGAGCCTGGAGAGCACGCTGCAGGCGCTGGCCAATGAATTGCGCTTCAAGGCCAAGGTGGACAGGCATTACGGCAAGCTGCCCCTGGTGCGCGGCCTGCCGGGCCAGTTGCACCAGGTGTTCCGCAACATCTTGCTAAATGCGGTCCAGGCCATTCCCGGCCAGGGCATCATCCGTATCGTCACCAGCGCCGACCGCGAAGCCGTGCATGTGCGCATCCAGGACAACGGCGTTGGCATCGCGCCGGAAAACCTGGGCCGCATCTTCGATCCCTTCTTTACCACCAAGCCGGTGGGCAGCGGCACCGGGCTGGGACTCTACCTGGCCTACGGCATCGTCAACAAGCACGGCGGCCGCATCAACGTCATTTCCGAGCCCGGCAAGGGTTCGGCCTTCACCGTGGTCCTGCCACTGCGCCCCGCTGAACCCAGATAGGCAGGCGGTGGCCGCTCTTTTTCTCGAAATCCTGCAATTGCTGGATCATGCGCTCGTTGAGCACATGGTCCGAGGCGAGCAGCATCAGGCCGTCGCGGCTGACCACGTCGCGCGAGAGCACCATGCCCGGCACCAGTTCGCCCGACAGCAGTTCGACGTCGGTGCTTTCGGCCGCGCCGCGGATGCCGCCGTCGACCACCTGGCGGAACGCCTGCACCACCTGCGGGTCGTAACGCTTGCCGCTGCCGTCCATCACCAGTGACTTGGCTTCTTCCGGCTTCAGGTGGCGCTGCACCAGGGCGCCTTGCTGCAGGTTGTAGTAGTCGATCGCCAGGGTCAGGATGCGCGAGCCGATCGGGATGGCAAAGCCGGCCAGCCGGTCCGGATAGCCCTGGCCGTCGAAGCGCTCCATCTGGTGGCGCACGATGGCGGCAACGCCGGCCATGTCGGTCAGCGGCATCAGCAGCTGCGCGCCCGATACCGGGTGCTTGCGGAACAGGGCCAGGTCGGCGCCTTGCAGCATGGTCATCGGGGTGCGCAGCATGTCGTCGGAAAAGCCGATGCGGCCCAGGTCGTGCAGCAGGGCGGCGATGAAAATATCCTGCACCTCATTCATGTCGAGCTTGAGCTGGGTCGCCATCTTGCGCGCCAGGTCGGCCACCTGGCGCGTCTGGCCGGTCTGGCCCGTGCCGCGCGCTTCGGCTATGCTGGACAGGATCTTGATGGTGGTCAGGAAATTGGCCTTGAGCTGGCGCGTGCGCTCTTCGACTTTCTGTTCCAGGCCGGCGTTGAGTGACTTCAGTTCCTCGTTCTGCTTCAAGGTCAGCGCTTCCAGGCGCTGCTTTTCCAGTTCGAGCTGGTGCCGCTCCAGCGCGTGGCGCACGATCAGCAGGATGTCGTTGTCATCCCAGGGCTTGGTGATGTAGCGGTAGATCTCGCCGCAATTGATGGCGTCCTGGATCGACTGCACGTCGGAGTAGCCGGTCAGCAGCAGGCGCACGGTATTGGGCCAGCGTTCGCGCACCTGGGCCAGGAAGCGGGCGCCGTCCATTTCCGGCATGCGCATGTCGGAGATCACCAGGTCGACCGGCTGCTGTTCCAGCAGCTCCAGTCCCTGCGCGCCGCTGATGGCCGTCAGCACCTCGTAGCCTTTGCCGCGGAACAGGCGGCGCAGCGATGAGAGGATGTTCGGCTCGTCGTCGACACACAGGATGGTCATCATGAGGTGGCTTCCTTCTGCTCGTTGGGAGGACGCTTCTTGGGGAGGGTGACACGGAAGGTGGTGCCCTGGCCCAGCACCGAATCAACCTCGATCCGGCCATGGTGCTTTTGCACGATGCCGTAGGACAGGGACAGTCCCAGGCCGGTGCCCTTGCCCACTTCCTTGGTAGTGAAGAAGGGATCGAAGATGCGGCTCAGGTTTTCCGGCGCGATGCCGCTGCCGTTGTCCGAGACACTGAACCAGACATTGTCGCCGTCGCAGCCGGTGCGGATCTCGATCCGGCCGCGCATGGAGCCGATGGCGTGGGCGGCGTTGACCAGCAGGTTCATCACCACCTGGTTGATTTGCAGCGGCAGGCATTCGATGTCGGGGATCTCGGCATACTCGCGCACCACGTCGGCCTTGTATTTGATCTCGTTGCTGACGATGTTGAGGGTGGAATCGATGCCCTGGCGCAGGTCGGCCCATACCCATTCCTGCTGGTTGTCGATGCGCGAGAAGTCCTTCAGGTCCTGCACGATGTGGCGCACGCGCACGATGCCTTCCTTCGATTCCTGCATCAGGGTCGGGATGTCGGTGCGCAGGAAGCCCAGCTCGACCTGGTCGCGCATGGCGCGCAGGCGCGCCGCCACCGCCGGATCGACAATTGCCGCCTCGGCTTCCTGGTAGGCGTCGAGCATGGAGAACAGGCTGTCCAGGTAGCTTTGCAGGGTGCCGAAATTGGAAAAGATATAGCCGATCGGGTTGTTGATTTCGTGCGCCACGCCGGCCGCCAGCTGGCCGATCGATGCCAGCTTGTCGGACTGCACCAGTTGCTGCTGCGTGCGGCTCAAGGTTTCGTTCAGTTCGGTCAGCTCGATATTGCGCCGCCGCAGTTCCTCTTCGGCGCTCTGGCGCTGGCGGATGTCTTCCGCCAGTTGGGCCGTGCGCTGGCGCACGGTCTGTTCGAGATTGTCGTGGGCGCGGCGCAGGGCGTTTTCCGCCACCCGCCGCTCGGTCACATCGCGCAGGCTCTGGATGGCGCCCACCAGCTTGCCGTCGTGCCCGCGCAGCGGCGCTGCCGTCGATTGCAGCCAGTGGCCGGCGGCGCCCAGGTTGGGGAAGAAGTCTTCCTCCTCATAGGCGCCATCGATCAGGGAAGAGGGCTTGTACTTGTCGCGGAAATTGCGGTCCGTGGCGGGATCGATGTTATCGACGATCAGGTCCGCCAGCAGGGGGCGCGGCCGGGTGTAGAACGCTTGCCAGTGCTGGCGGGTGCCGACCATTTCATGCGTGCCCCAACCCAGCAGGTGTTCGCAGGCCTTGTTCCAGTGGGTGATGACATGGTCGGTGTCGATGACAAAGGTCGCAACGGGGTGACCGTCCAGCAATTCGGACAGGGCGTGCTCGACAGACCTTTCGACGTGGAAGCTACTCATGTCAAAGTGGCATCTGGTGTGGACGAACTGATTATACGGCGGGAAAGAGAAAAGGTGCGCGTGCGATAGCTAACAGTCATGCCGGCGCGCCTTAGGCACCCTAGGGCTTTTGAGGAGAAAACCATGAGCACCATCATTGCAGGACATTTCCAGCTGCAGGAAACCGCGCTCGATGTATGCGAAGCGTTCAAGGCGGCCGGCTTTGAGCCCGGCCGCGTCACCAGCTTTTTCAACAATCCGCCCGGGCAGCATAATGTGATCCCGACCGGCGGCGACCGCGCCGAGTCGCCGGGGGCCAAGCAGACGCCCGGGGCGGTGGCCAAGGGCGAGGTGACCGGCGCGGCCATCGGCGCAGCCGCCGGGGCAGCCACCATACCGCTGACCGGACCGCTCGGCCCGGTGCTGGGCGGCCTGGTCGGCGCCCACGTGGGCTCGCTGTACAGTTTTTCCGAGTTGAAAGAAAAAGATGAGTCGGGTCCGCCGCCGCGCCATTCGGGCATGATGGTCGCCGTGGCGGTGGCGGATGGCGAGGAAGCGCGCGCCATCGCGCTGATGCGCCAGCAGGGCGCCGAAAAGATCGAGCGCGCCCAGGGCATTATCGAAGATGGCGACTGGAGAGATTTCAATCCCTTGTCAGTCCCGCAATATGTCTGAACGCCCTGTTGCGGAATGCAAACGCCCCCTGTGCGAAAAGTAATTTTCGGTATGATAGTTGCTACAATAAAAGCAGCGAACTAGACGTGGATCATGACCACGGCGTGCCGTCCAGTACATCATCTGCCACAAGAGCTATCGCTTTGTTCTGAGGGGGAGAGGGCCAATGACACAGGCATGGGTAGTACTTTCGCGGCCCGACCGCCGCGATATTTCGGCGCCCACCGAAGCCCAACTGGTGGCGGCACTGTCGGATGTGTACGGCGGCAAGATTCACGGCCCCGACGGCATTCCCGGCAGCGCCACCCTCAAGTTCGGCTACGACGATGGCCTGATGTACCAAGTGGAAGTCGGCCAGGATGGCGCCGTGCGCTACGAGGAATGGTCGGACCGCGATTGCGAGATCGCGCTTGCCACGCCGCGGCATATGAGCTGCAAGCAGGAAGACGCGCTGCAGATCTGGAAATGGCTGGCGCTGCGCCAGGTGGCCAAGATCCGCAGCCAAGCCTGGCTGGCCGACGACTGATGCCGTTCAGTGCGACATCAGCAGCGGCAGCGTCATCGCATCGAGCACACTGCGCGTAACGCCGCCCAGCAGTGTTTCGCGGAAGCGCGAGTGGCCGTACGCCCCCATCACCAGTAAATCGCAATCGCGCTCGGCAGCCAGGGCCAGCAATTGGTCGCCCACATTGCCGGGACGCTTCAGGATGCCCTGGCGCTCGCTTTGCCCCAGCACCAGTTGCGCCACCACGCCATGCCGTTCCAGCCAGGCCAGTACGTCGCTGCCGGCCGGTTCGCCGAATACGCCGGGGCGGGCATCGGCATCGTAGATCGCCACGGTCACGCTGTCGGCGCGGCGCAGCAGCGGCAAGGCATCCTGCAGGGCGCGGCCGGCCTCGCGGCTGGCATTCCAGCCCACCAGGATGTGGCGCGCCGGCGCCGGGCCGCCGGGGCTGGCCACGCCATCGCTGCTGACGGCGATCGCGGACGAGGTGCGGGCGGCAAAGGGCATGACCAGGACCGGCTTGCCGCTGCCGGCCAGCACGTCGGCCGGCACGTCGGGACCGCGCCCGTTGGGGGAGAGCTGGCCGACAATCACCAGGTCGGCATGGCGCGCCATCAGGCTCAGGCCGGCCGCCGGTTCATCGTCGAGAATGCGCTGCTCGAACGATTGCACGCCCAGTGCCTGCAGGCGCGGCGCAAATTCCGCCAGCGCATGGCCGGCGCGTTCGCGCAGGATGTCGAGGTGGCGCGCCAGGTTGGGATCGTTGTCGTCCACCGTTTCATTCTGGTACAGGAAGCGCGAAATGCCGGTGGTGGCCACACCGATCACGTGGGCGCCTTCCTGCAGCGCCAATTCACCGGCCAGCAGGATGCGCGCTGCGCTATGCGGCGCTTCATCGACATGCACCAGGATAGTTTTATAAGCCATGGCTTTGCCTCAGCGCAGGGCCGCTGTCGCTTTCTCCAGCCGCGTCTGGCACGCGATGCAAAGCGGCGCTTCGGGCCGCGCATTCAGGCGCGAGAAGGGGATTTCATTGCCGCAGTTGTCGCACAAGCCGTAGCTGCCCTCATCGATCTTGGCCAGGGCATGGCGGATACTGCTGAGCTGGGCCTGTTTGTGCTCGTCCGCCTCCAATTCCAGCTGGTTCAGGGTGCGGTTGCTGGCGCTGTCGGCCGGCGAGGTTTCGATTTCCTCGACCGCCGGAACGCGCGCCAGCTCGCCGTCCATGCGGCCGGCAAGCTGCTGCAAGAGTGCTAGCTTGCGTTGCTCCAGCGCGGCTTGCAATGATGCAAGCTGATCCGGCGACAGGCCCATGGCGGTCTCCACGAATTCATTGTTCGGAAGACCATTGTATGCCTGCTGCGTTATTTACGCACTCTCGCGTGCATGGCGTGCGGCCAGCTGCTTTTTCAGGCTTTCCAGCGGTGCTGCCAGATGTTCCGGGCGCGCCGCCGCAATCGCTGCCGCCACCGCCAGCAGGTCGGCGCTGATGCCGGCCAGCTCCTTGACGCGGTCGATGCGGCCGATGGTGGCGCGCGCTTCAGCGGCCAGGCGCAGCATCTCGGGCAGTGTGACGCCCATGCCTTCCAGCGAATGGCTGGCAGCATCGACGTACAGGCTGTTGGCTTGCTGGCGCAGCGCCACCTCGTTTTCGAACAGGGCCTGGGCCGCGCCGTGCGTCAGCGGCGCGGCGCCGCCTTGGCCATTGCTGCCCTCCAGCCGCTGTTGCTGGCGGATGCCGCGCATGATGCGTTCATGCAGTTCGTCGGCGCTGGCGGACAGGCTGTCGGCCAGCGTTTCCAGGTCGTGCGGCAGGGCGGCGGTCAGGCTCATGGCTGGACTCCTTGGGCGGTGGCGAAGGGGATGGCGGGCGGTGCGGCGCTGGCGGCATCGGCTGCCGGCAGCGGGTCGAGGCCGCGGTACAAGGCTGCATGGCGTTCGCGCATGGTATCGACGTTCTGCGCCGCCAGCGTATGGCGCAGGCCCAGCAGGCGGTACTCGCGCAGTTTTTCCTGCCGGTGCGAGCGCGCCAGCGCGGCCAGCAGGCGGTCGCGCGGCGCATCGGCATAGGGAATTTCAATCTCCAGCATGCCGAGCACGATGCGCTGCTCGTTATCGTGATGCTTATTGAAATAGCGCAGCAGGGTGGCCATCGCGTCCAGCGTGCCCTGCAATGGCTCATAGCCTTCGCGCAGCATGGCTTGCACGGCCTGCTCCTGTTCGCGTGCGGTGGCGGCGCGCAGCAAGACGCGCACCAGGCCGGCGTAGGCATTGACGTGGCGGTCGGTCAGGCCGGTGTCGGGCCAGGCCTTGATGCTCCCGGCCATCTGCTTGACCTGGTCGCCGTAATTGAAGGTGTCGCCGCCGGCCAGGGCGCCCAGTGCGCGCAGGTAGGTGGTGGCGGCGCTGTGCAGGGCGGTGAAATCGGGCTGGGCATCGCGGCGCTTGCGGTCGACCGCTTCTTCGCGCTGCATTGCCGCGTTGCTGAGGTAGGGCTGCTGGCGCTGGTAGGTATCGCGGAAGCGCTGGCTGAGCTCGTTGAAACCGGCCAGCTTGGGGGCGTCGTCGGCAAGGGCGCGCACTTCCTGCAGGCGCGGATGGCTGGCGCAGGCAGCCAGTAGCAGGCACGACAGAATGCACAGGTAGCGTTTCATGATGGGTCTCCTCGGGCGGCAGAGACCATCTTGCGCCTCGGCGCAGGCGGCGCGTTTGCGCCAGCGCAAAGGTCAGGCGCGCAGGTAGGGAGCGAGCCAGGCCAGGCTCGCTTCGGTGCGGGCGCTGGGCAGGTATTCGCAGCCGATCCAGCCCTGGTAGCCGAGCGCGTCGAGCAGACGGAACAGGAAAGGGTAGTTGATCTCGCCGGTACCCGGTTCGTGGCGGCCCGGCGTGTCGGCCAGCTGCATGTGGCCGATTTGCGGCAGGCAGGCGCGGATGGTGTTGGCCAGCTCGCCTTCCATGCGCTGCATGTGGTAAATGTCGTACTGCAGGAACAGGTTGGGGCGGGCGGCATCGGACAGGATGTCGAGCGCCTGCCGGCTATGGTGCAGGAAGTAGCCCGGAATGTCGAAATGGTTGATCGGCTCGATCAGCACGTCAATGCCGTGCGCCGCAAACTGGTCGGCGGCAAACTGCAAGGCGCGGACATACGCATCGCGCGCACGTTCCGGCGCCAGGCCGCCGGGCAGGATGCCGGCCATGCAGTGCACGCGCGGCGTCCCCAGTTCCCTGGCGTATTCCAGCGCGAGGCCGACGCTATCCTGGAATTCCTCGAAGCGGCGCGGATCGCAAGCCATGCCGCGCTCACCGGCCTGCCAGTCGCCCGGCGGCAGGTTGTGCAGGACCAGCTGCAGCTGGTGGCGCTGCAAGCGTTCCTTGATGTCATCGGAATCGAAGGCGTAGGGGAACAGGAATTCCACGCCCTGGAAGCCGGCCGCGTGCGCCAGCCCGAAGCGCTCGATGAACGGCGCTTCGGTAAACAGCATGGACAGGTTAGCGGCAAATTGAGGCATGCCGCAAATTATAAATGTCCACCTTGGGGTCAGGAACGGAAGCGGACATTTTTTCCAGAAATGTCCACTTTGGTTCCTGACCCCGAAGTGGACATTTAGCGTGGCGGGCGGTTGCGCGGGGCGTTGGCTGGGCGGGAGCCGCTTGGGCTGCCGCCCGGGCGGGCGTCGCGGCGGATGCCGGCCGGGGCGGCGCCGCGCGGCGCACCGCTGTTGCCGTTGGCTGCCACGCGCGGCTTGCCCTGGCCGTTCTGGCTGCGGCTGCCGCTGCCATTGCCATTGCTGCCGGCGCCACCCTGGCGTGGCGGGCGGTTCTGGTGGCGGCCAACGCCGCTGCGCAGCTGGATCGGCTGCGCCTTGGCGTTCGGATCCGGCTCGAAACCGGCGATCACTTCGCGCGGCAGCGTCTGCTTGATCAGGCGTTCGATATCGCGCAGCATGCCGTGTTCGTCAACGCACACCAGCGACACCGCTTCGCCCTTGGCGCCGGCGCGGCCGGTACGGCCGATGCGGTGCACATAGTCTTCCGGGACGTTCGGCAAGTCGTAGTTGACCACGTGCGGCAGCTGGTCGATGTCGATGCCGCGCGCGGCGATATCGGTGGCCACCAGGCATTGCAGGGTGCCATCCTTGAACTCGGCCAGGGCGCGGGTACGCGCGGTCTGGCTCTTGTTGCCGTGGATTGCCATGGCTTTCACGCCGTCGCGGCCCAGTTGCTCAACCAGCTTGTTGGCGCCGTGCTTGGTACGGGTGAAAACCAGCACCTGGGTCCAGGCGTGGGTACGGATCAGGTGCGACAGCATCGGGTGCTTCTTGTCGCGGTCGACCGGATGGATCTTCTGCGAAATGATTTCCACCGTCGAATTGCGGCGTGCCACTTCGATGGTCTTCGGGTTGTCCAGCAGGCCGTCGGCCAGTGCCTTGATCTCGTCGGAGAAGGTGGCCGAGAACAGCAGGTTCTGGCGCTTCGGCGGCAGCGCGGCCAACACTTTGCGGATGTCGCGGATGAAGCCCATGTCCAGCATGCGGTCGGCTTCGTCGAGGATCAGGATTTCGATCTGGTCGAGGTTGACGGTGCCCTGGCCCATATGGTCCAGCAGGCGGCCCGGGGTGGCGACCAGGATGTCGACGCCGTGCTTGAGCAGCTTGATCTGCGGGTTGATGCTGACGCCGCCAAAGATCACGGCCGAATTCAGCTTGGTGTATTTGCCGTAGGTCTTGACGCTTTCCTCCACCTGGGCCGCCAGTTCGCGGGTCGGGGTCAGGATCAGGGCGCGGATCGGGCGCGGCGAAGTCGTGTTCGCGAGCTTGCTGCCGAAGGCGTCGGTGGACAGGCGATGCAGCACGGGCAGCGTGAAGCCGGCGGTCTTGCCGGTGCCGGTCTGGGCGCCGGCAAGCAGGTCGCCGCCATTCAGCACGGCGGGAATCGCCTGGCTCTGGATCGGGGTAGGGGCTGTATAGCCGGTTTCGGCTACCGCACGCACGATGGCATCAGACAAGCCGAGATCGGAGAAAGACATAGTGTGATTATTATATAAATTATGTGGAAATTATTGCCATACGGAAACGTCGGCCCTGTGCGGAGTATAACAGTAAGTCAGAATCGTTGACGCACGGCAATAACAAAAGAGGCCCCGCAGGGCCTCATTGTGTGGCGATTTTGGGCTGATCGTTATGCAAACTCTGCCAGCAGGCCAACCATCTGGCCGAACACTTTTGGCGAGGCTGCAATGATGTGGCCGGTGTTCATATAGTTCGATTCGCCGTTGAACTCGCCAGCAATGCCGCCGGCTTCGGTGACCAGCAGGGCGCCGGCCGCGATGTCCCAGGGCTTCAGGTTCTTTTCGTAGTAGCCATCCAGGCGGCCGCAAGCGACATAGGCCAGGTCCAGGGCGGCGGAGCCGGCACGGCGGATGCCATGCGAGCGCTCGGCCATGATGGTGAACATCTTGGCGAATTCAGCGATGGCAGCCGGGCTGCCTGGCTTATAGCCGGAGGCGAGCAGGGCGCCGCTGATGCGGTCGAGCTTGTTGACGCGGATGCGCTTTTCATTGAGGTAGGCGCCGGCGCCCTTGGTGGCGGTAAACAGGTCGTTGTGCACCGGGTCGTAGACCACGGCCTGGGTCACCACGCCTTTTTGCTGCAGGGCGATGGAGATGCAGTACTGGGGGAAGCCGTGCATGAAGTTGGTGGTGCCGTCCAGTGGATCGATGATCCACACGTATTCGCTCTCGTCATTGACGGTGCCGGTGATGCCGGATTCCTCGGCGAAGATGGCATGCTCGGGGTAGGCTTTCAGCAGCACTTCGATGATTGCCTGTTCGGCGGCCTGGTCAACATCAGTGACGAAGTCATTGTGTTGTTTTTCAGTTACGTTCACGCGATCCAGGTCGAAGGATGCGCGGTTGATCACAGCGGCGCCACGGCGCGCGGCCTTGATGGCCGTATTCAGCATTGGGTGCATACTAGCTTCCGTAAAATAGACATTGCCGCCCACGGAAGCGCTTCGCGCATCCGGCAGCGGAAATGATGACAAGATTGAAAAAGAGCGGCGCGTTGTGCGGGCAAGGTAAAATGCGGCCCAACGCAGAATCCCGCTATTGTAAATGAAGCAGACCGAAACCGCATCCTCCGCCTTCCACCGCCTGCGCGTCGTCCTGGTGGAAACCAGCCGTCCGGGCAATATCGGGTCGGTGGCGCGCGCCATGAAAACCATGGGTTTCTCCGACCTGGTGCTGGTCAATCCGCGCTTTGAAGGGGCTTGCGGGCATGAGGAAGCGGTGGCCTTTGCCTCCGGTGCGCAGGACATCCTGTCCGCGGCGCGGGTGGTGGGCAGCATGGCGCAAGCGCTGGAAGGCATCAACTTCACGGCAGCCGTGTCGGCGCGGCTGCGCGAGTTTTCGCCGCCGGTGGTGACGCCGCGCGAATTCGCCGGACAACTGGCGGCCGGTCCCGAGCTGCGCGCGGCCCTGATCTTTGGCAATGAGCGCTTCGGCCTGCCGAATGAGATTGTCGAACCATGCAATGTGCTGGTGAATATTCCGGCCAATGACGATTATTCGTCCCTGAACCTGGCGCAAGCGGCCCAGGTGCTGGTGTATGAATGCCGCATGGCGGCGCTCGATGGGCAGCGGGCGGCCAGCCCGGTCGGTTTCCACGGCGAGGCAGCCAGCGCGGCCCAGATCGAAGGCATGTACCAGCACCTGGAGCAGGCGCTGGTGGAGGTCGGTTTCCTTGATGCGAACAACCCGCGCAAGCTGATGCCGCGCCTGAAGCGCATGTTCGCCCGCGCGCGGCTGGAAACGGAAGAAGTGAACATCCTGCGCGGCATTGCGCGCCAGATGCAGGCCCGCAGCCGCAAGGATTAGAGTCCTTTCTCTAGCCGGGGCGCGGCGGCGTCCTTAGAATCCCCCTATAACTATTAAGAGGGGACTTGATGCAACGCAGAACATTCTTGAAGGCTGGGCTGCTGGGCGGCCTGGCGCTGGTTGCGGGCGGCGCCGTGTACCGGCACCTCCGCCCGGCCGTGGCGCAGCGTTTCGCGCTCGACGCCCAGGGCCGCGCCATGCTGGCCGTGCTGATACCGGCCATTGCCGGAGTCGCGCCCGATGCGCCCGCGCTGGCCGCGGCCATCGATCGCGTGGCAGCGGCCATCAACGGCCTGCCGCTGCGGGTGCAAAAGGAGATCAGCGACCTGTTTGGCTTGCTCAATATGGCGCCGACGCGCCGCCTGCTGGCCGGCGTGCCGGCCTGGCCGGAAGCGACGCCGGAACAGCTTGCGGCCTTCCTGCAAAGCTGGCGCACCCACCGCACGGAAATGCTGCAAACGGCTTACCACGGCTTGCACGACCTGGTGATCGGCGGCTGGTATGCCGAGCCATCGACCTGGGCCGCCATCGGCTATGCGGGTCCGATGAAGGAGCTGAGCGCATGAGCAGCCCGATCCCGGATCCGATCCAGGCCGGCATCGCGGCCGGCTGGCAAGTCATCGACGCTTCCGCGCTGCAGCAGGACCGCAGCTTCGACGCCGACGTGGTCATTGTCGGCACCGGCGCCGGCGGCGGCGTCACGGCGGAAATCCTGGCGCAGGCCGGCCTGAAAGTACTGATGGTGGAAGAGGGCGCGCTGAAATCCTCGAAGGATTTCAAGATGCGCGAGGCCGAGGCCTATCCTTCGCTGTATCAGGACTCCGCCGCCCGCAAGACCGCGGACAAGGCGATCAATATCCTGCAGGGCCGCACCGTGGGCGGGACCACGGTGGTGAACTGGACGTCCAGCTTCCGCACGCCGGCCGACACGCTGGGCTGGTGGCAGTCGAAGTACGGCCTGCGCGATTACGGCGTGGAAGACATGGCGCCGTGGTTCCGCAAGATGGAGGAACGCCTGCACATCAACGACTGGCCGACCCCGCCCAACGCCAACAACGACCTGCTGCGTACCGGCGCCGAAAAGCTGGGCATCACGACCGCCCTGATCCGGCGCAACGTCAACGGCTGCTGGAACCTGGGCTACTGCGGCATGGGTTGCCCGACCAATGCCAAGCAGTCGATGCTGGTGACGACCATTCCGGCCGCGCTGGAGAAGGGCGCCGTACTGCTGACGCGGGCCCGTGCCGAGCGTTTCACGCTCGCGGGCGGCCAGGCCACGGCGCTGGAATGCGTGGCGCTGACCGCCGACGGCATGGAGCCGACCGGCCGCCGCCTCACCCTGAAGGCGCGTCACTTCGTGGTGGCCGGCGGTGCGATCAATTCGCCGGCGCTGTTGCTGCGTTCCGGCGCCCCCGATCCGCAGCAGCTGCTTGGCCAGCGCACTTTCCTGCATCCGGTAGTGATTTCGATGGGACTGTACCCGCAGGCGGTGGAAGCGTTCAACGGCGCGCCGCAGACCGTGTATTCCGACCATTTCCTGCATACCCAGGCGGTCGATGGCCCGATGGGCTACAAGCTGGAAGTCGCCCCGCTGCATCCGCTACTGGGCGCCACGACACTGTCGGCATTCGGTGCCGCGCACGCCAACCTGATGCGGCGTTTCGCCCATGTGCAAGGCATGCTGGCGCTGCTGCGCGACGGTTTCCACCCCGATTCGACCGGCGGCCGCGTCACCTTGCGCAGCGACGGCTCGCCGCAGCTGGATTATCCGTTGACGCCGTACTTCTGGGACGGTGCCCGCCGGGCCTTGCTGGCGATGGCGGAAATCCAGTTCGCCGCCGGCGCCGATGGCGTGAGCCCGGTGCATGAACTGGTGGCGCAGCCGTACAGAAGTTGGGATGAAGCGCGCCAGGCCATCGCCGCGCTGCCGATGCAAAAGCTGCTGACAAGGGTGGTTTCCGCCCACGTCATGGGCGGCTGCGCGATGACGGGCGATGCCGCCACGGGCGTGGTGGCGCCGGACGGCCTGTATCGCGGCATCGGCAACCTGTCGGTCCACGACGGTTCGCTGTTCCCGACCTCGCTCGGCGCCAACCCCCAGTTGTCGATTTATGGCATCACGGCCCGCCTGGCGAGCGGGCTGGCGGAACGCCTGGCGCGAAGGGCCTGAGCAATGGTCAAACGCATGCTGCTGATGATCATGGCCACGCAAGTGGCCGTCGCGATCGGCATCGCATGGGCGCTGTCGCGCGTGGTGCCGGCCGACGTGGCGCTGCTGCTGGCGGTAATCGTTGTACTGCTGGTACGCCTGGCGATCACGGCCAATAATTTCCGCATGACGCTGCGGCCCTTGCCGGAAGACGCACAGCTCGGGCCGCTGCAACGCGCGCAGCTATTCTTCCACGAGTATGCGTCCACCATGGCGGTCACCTCCTGGCATATGCTGCGCCATCAGCCGCGCATGCATATTGCAAGGGCGCCGCGCGGCCTGCCGGTACTGCTGGTGCACGGCTATGGCGCCAACGGCGGCTTCTGGGTGCATCTTGCCGCGCAGCTGGAGCAGCGCGGCTACAGCCATGCGACCGTCGACCTGGAGCCGGTGTTCGGCGATATCGAGGATTTCGCCGTGCAATTGGAGCAGGGCGTGCAGGCGCTGCTGGCCGCCAGCGGCAGCGACAAGCTGATCATCGTGGCGCACAGCATGGGCGGCCTGGTGGCGCGCGCCTGGCTGCGCCGCTTTGGTGCGGACCGTGTGGCGCGCATCATCACGCTGGCCACCCCGCATCACGGCACCGACCTGGCGCATATGGGGCCGGGCCACAACGCGCGCCAGATGCGGCGCGATGCCGAATGGCTGGCGCAGCTCGACGCCGCCGACCGCCGCCAGCGCGGGCTGTTTACTTCCATCTACTCCTGGCACGACAACATCATCGCGCCGCAGGATTCCTGCCACCTGCCCGGCGCCCGCAATATCGCCTTGCGCGGCATCGGCCATGTCGGCATGGGGCGGCATCCCGCTATCGCAAGCCACATTCTTGCGGAGATTATGGGGATCACTTAGACTGTCTTGAGGCCAAGCAAGAAACGCTGCAATTTTTGATCCGAGTAGGTTTCAATCAGAAAGCGGGACGATGGCGATCGATTACGGCAAGCTCGAAGACACCCTGGAGAGCGAAGTGCGCTTCGGCAGCCTGCTCGAATCCATGCCCGATGCCATTGTGGCGGCCAGTGACGACGGCCGCATCGTGCTGGCCAACGGCCGGGCGGAAGACCTGTTCGACTACCTGCCCGGCGAGTTGCACGGCATGGCCATCGAAACCGTGCTGCCCAAAGGGCCGGAAGCCTGCGGAGCGCGCAAGGGCGGGGAGCGCTTCCCGGCCGACGTGCGCAGCAGCCAGCTGCACGCCGGCGCGAGCCGGCTGCATGTCCATTCCGTGCGCGACATCAGCGAGCTGGCCAAGGCCAGCCAGGCCAAGGAGCGCTTCCTGGGCGGCATGTCGCATGAGCTGCGCACTCCGCTCAATGCCATCATCGGCTTTACCGGCACCTTGCTGATGCAGCTTCCGGGGCCCTTGAACGAGGAACAGTCCAGGCAACTGCGCACCGTGCAGGGAAGCGCGCGCCACCTGCTTGCCCTGATCAATGACTTGCTCGACTTCGCCAAGATCGGCTCGGGCAAGGTGGAACTGCACCCCGAGCCGCTGAACTGCCGCGGCATCGTCGAAGAGCTGGTGCTGGTACTGCGGCCGCAGGCAAGGCAGAAAGGCCTGGTCCTGCATTTTCGCGCACCGTCGCAGGCGGTGATGCTGCGCGCGGACCGTCGTGCGCTGCAGCAGATCCTGCGCAACCTCTTGGATAACGCGATCAAATTTACCGAACGGGGAGAAGTCAGTATCGCCCTGGAACGCAGCGTGGCAGAAGGCAAACCCTTCGTGCAAGTGAGTGTCAGCGATACCGGGAGCGGGGTCACCGACGACATCATGCAGCAACTGGGCATCCGCCTGAGCCAGAAACTGGCGGCATTATTGAACGGGTCGGTGCGGCATTTCGACAAACCGGGCAATGGCAGCATATTTGTGCTCACATTGCCACTGGAATAGCGGATACTAGAGGCGATACATCGACAGGAGTACCCATGTCAGCACGCATCCTGATTATCGAAGATAACCCGACGAATATGGAGCTGATGGTGTACCTGCTCCGCGCCTTCGGCTATCAGCCGCTCCTGGCCCATAATGGCGAGGAAGGCGTGGAGGTGGCGCGCCGCGAAGTACCGGACCTGATCATCTGCGACGTGCACCTGCCCAAGCTCGATGGCTACGGCGTGGTGGCCCAACTGAAACAAGACCCCAAGCTGAAAGACATCCCGGCGCTGGCGGTGACCGCGCTGGCCATGGTCGGCGACCGCGAAAAGCTGCTGGCTGCCGGCTTTGACGGCTATATCGGCAAGCCGATCGAGCCCGATACCTTCGTCACGCAGATCGAGTCTTTTTTACCGGGGGAGATGTCGCCCCAGGATGAGAACGACATCGCGACGATCCTGATCGTCGACGACCATGTGCTGAACCGCGAGTTCCTGATGACGCTTCTCGGCTACAGCGGCCATCGCTTGCTGGAAGCGTCCAGCGGCATGGAAGGCTTGAAGGTGATGGAGGCGGAGCGGCCGGACCTGGTCATTTCCGACATCCTGATGCCCAACATGGATGGCTACGAGTTCGTCAACCGCATCCGCAGCAAGCCGGAACTGGCGGACGTGCCGATCATTTTCTATACCGCCACCTACCGCGAGCGCGAAGCGATGGCGGTGGCTGAGGCTTGCGGCGTGCGCTGGGTGCTGCCCAAGCCGTCCGATCCGGACGTGATCCTGAAGACGGTGCACCAGGCGCTAGGCATGGCGGAGCAGGGCGAGGCGCTGCCGGCATTTGCTCCGGAACCGCCCAGCCAGGGGCGCCTGTTCGACATCGAGCACAAGGTCGCCGAGTATATCGACGAACTGGAATCGAGCAGCCAGCTCATTACGCGCATCGCCAATAACGGCGAGTCGCACGATGGCGAGCCGGAACACCTGAACCAGATGACCGAGCGCCTGTCGCGCTCCCTGTCCAGCCTGCAGGCGGTCAGCCTGCGCCTGACCGCGCTGATCGAACTGGGGATTGAGCTGGGCGCGGAACGCGACGCGCAAGGCCTGATCGAAATCGGGGTGCGCGTGGCGCAGAATATCTGCGTGTCGCGCTTCGCCTGCATCGGCGTGCTGGAACAGGATGCACAGGAGACCAGCTACTTTGCTTCCTGCGGCGCGGGTGAGCAGGCCAGGGTGGTGGCGAGCCAGCCGCGCGCCGGCATCCTCGACAGCCTGCTGCAGCAACGCCAGCCCGTGCGCATGAGCCGCCTGGGCGGCGATCCGCGCGAGATCGGCCTGCCGGTCGGGCACCCGCAGGTGCATTCCTTCCTCGGTGTGCCGATCGCTTCGCGCGAGCGGGTGCACGGCTGGCTGTACCTGGTGGACAAGCTTGGCGCCGACGAGTTCAACGAAGTCGATGAGCGGGTGGCGGTGACGGTGGCGGCACAGATTTCGGTCGCCTACGAAAACCTGCTGCTGTACGAGGAAATCAGCCGCCACCACGCACAGCTCCAGCTGGACATGAATGCGCGCATCAGGCTTGACGAAGACCTGCGCCGCTTCCGGCTGGCGATGGACGCGACGGCGGACGCGATTTTCCTGGTCGACCGCGCCAATTCCTGCTTTATCGACGTCAACGTGACGGCCTGCCGCATGCTGGGCTTCGCCCGCGAGGAATTCCTGAAAGTGGGGCCGGAACGCGAACCCGATCCCGCCCTGCAACCGCTGCAAGACCTGTACGACAAGCTGCTGGCGGGCGACCAGAGCGGGGCAATGGCCGAGCTGCTGCTCGAATGCAAGGACGGTGCGCCGCTGTCGGTGGAGGTACAGCGCCGCACGCTGCGCTCGGGCCAGAACTGGATCCTGGTGGCCGTTGCGCGCGATATCACGGAGCGCAAGGAGGCCGAGCGCCGCCTGCTCAAGCTGGCCCATTTCGATACCCTGACCGGCCTGCCGAACCGCAGCCAGTTCTACGATTCGCTGATGCTGTCGCTGAAGCAGGCGGCCGAGCACAACTGGGCGCTGGCGGTGCTGTTCCTCGACATGGACCGGTTCAAGAACATCAACGACACCCTGGGCCACACGATCGGCGACGAGCTGTTGCGCCAGTTCTCCAGCCGCCTGGTGGAATGCCTGCGCGTACGCGACACCATCGGGCGCTTCGGCGGCGACGAGTTTGCCGCGATCCTGATGCTGCCGGAAGGGGCGCAGAATGCCATCGCAGTGGTCGACAAGATCCGCGAGGCGATGCGCCAGCCCTTCGATTTGAAGGGGCACGAAGTGACGGTAACGGCAAGCATAGGGATTTCGGTATTCCCCGACGATGGCAGCGATCCCGACACCCTGATCCAGTACGCCGATACGGCGATGTATCGCGCCAAGGAGGCCGGGCGCGATGCCTTCCGCTTCTTCACCGCGGAGATGAATGCGCAATCGCTGGCGCGGCTGGATATGGAAAATGCGCTGCGTCGCGCGATCGACAACAATGAATTCCGCCTGTTCTACCAGCCCAAGGTGCATATCGCTTCCGGCCGCATCAGCGGCGCTGAAGTGCTGCTGCGCTGGGAGCGTCCAGGGCATGGCATGGTGTCGCCGGCGCTGTTCATCCCGCTGCTGGAAGAAACCGGCCTGATCGTGCGTGTCGGAAGCTGGGTGATCCACGAGTCCTGCCGCAAGATTGCCGAATGGTCCAAGGGCGACGTTGGGGCGGTGCATTTGTCGGTGAACGTGTCCGGCATCCAGTTCTTCGTCGGCGGGCTGGAAGAAGAGGTGATGCGGGCTATCAAGGAGAACGATATCTCGCCCGAATTGCTGGAGCTGGAACTGACCGAAAGTTCGCTGATGTCCAATGCCGAAGAGACCATCACCGTGCTGCAAAACCTGAAGGCGCTCGGGGTAAAGATTTCGATCGACGACTTCGGCACCGGTTACTCGTCGCTGGCATACCTGAAACGCTTCCCGATCGACAAGCTGAAGATCGACATCGCTTTCGTGCGCGAGGTGACCAGCAACCCGGATGATGCGGCGATTGTGCTGGCCATCATCAATATGGCGCACAGCCTGAAACTGAAGGTGATTGCGGAGGGCGTGGAGAAGGATGCGCAACTGTCCTACCTGCGGCGCCATGATTGCGATGAGATGCAGGGCTATTATTTCAGCCGGCCTTTGCCGGAGAACGACTTCGTGCAGATGCTGCGCGAAGGCCGCCACCTGCAAACGCCGAGCGACGAGAACATCGTCGACCAGCAAACCTTGCTGATTGTCGACGATGATGCCTTCATGCTCGACGTGCTGAGCGATTTCCTGGCGCAGGACGGCTACAAGATCCTGACCGCGCAGACGGCGGCGGAAGGATTCGACGTGCTGGCACGGCACCGCGTGCAGGTGATCCTGTGCGACCAGTGCATGCCGATGATGACAGGGACCGAGTTCATGGAGCGGGTCAAGAACCTGGCACCGGATACTTTCCGGATCATGCTGTCGGCCTATGCCGACTTGACGCCTATCATGGCCGCCATCAACCACGGCGCCATCGACCGCTTCTACACCAAGCCGTGGAAGGGGGCGGTGCTGCGCGAGAATATCCGCGAAGGATTCCGGCTGCATTCGCAGATCCGGGCGCCGCAGTACCTCAATTAGTCGTCCACGCGGCCGAGGGCGGCGAAGTGCAGGACCCAGCGGCCTTTTTGCGCCTTGACCAGCGCCGCCGCCTCGTCGTCGTAAAAAGCGCCGACCGGGCAGGCGCCCAATCCCCTGGCGACGGCGCCGAGCAGCCAGCGCTGTCCCATCAGGCCCGCTTCCAGGAAGGCCATGCGGTAGCCGCGGGCGCCGTGCTTGAGCGCCTGGGCGCTGTCCGCCGACAGGATCAGGACTGCGGCGGCGTCGCCGATGACGTCCTGGTCCAGCGCTGCATTGCGGGCTTGCGTGGCGAAGTCGCCCGACTGTACCGGCTGGAGTGCATGTTTGGCCGGCAGGTAGCGGTAGACGCCTGGTTTAAGTCCCGTCACGCGATTGACCACCAGGTCGGCATGCAGCGCGCCTGACAGGAGTGGCGCTTGCGCCATGTCCGCCAGGATCGACGCCAGCTGCCGCAGTTCGACCGGCCGCTCCGAGAAGCGGCGCTGGCTCCGGCGCTGCAGGATAGAGCGAGCCAGATCCATTTCAGCCGCGGCACCGGCCGGCAGCGCTAGCAGCCCATCCCCGCCGCCGCCCTGGCCGGTGTCGCTGCCATTGACCGCCTGCGGGACGGTGAGCGAGGTGGCGGCATGGATCTGGCCCGTCACACCAAGCCCGCCCGCCTGCGCTGTCCGGGACCCGCTGGCGGGCGGCGGCGCAATATCCGCCTGCGCCGGAGGGGAGGCAGCGGCGCCTGAGAATGCCGCCACCGCAATCACGCCTTCCTGCAAGCCATCGAGCCCGAATAGCGACGCCAGCGCCATTTCATCAAACTGCCGGAGCAGGGTGGCCCGCGCACCAACATAGTGTCCCGCCAGCCGTGCATTTTCCAGCAAGTGCCCGAGATCGGCCCCGACGTAGCGGTAGGCCCGGTCGCGGTACTTGTAGCCGGTCCGCTGGAACACCGCCGAGACCACCAACAGTACGTCGGCATCGGCCGTGTGCAGTCCGCCCGGAAGCTGGCCTAGCCTTGCCAGCCGGTGCTGGCCGGGATCGAAGTGGTAAAGCCCCGGCTGCAAGCCATCCACGCGCCGAACCAGCAAGTAAAGCTCGGCGGGGAAAAGCGCGCCGGAAGAGGGGGCCGCTCGCAGCGCCAGGCCGCCGCGCCGCGCGGTGACGCCCGCAGTCAGGTGCAGCAGCTGGCCCACGGCCGCAAGATCAAGTGCCCGTGCCGAGGGCTTTGTCGCTGAACCGCGCAGCATGGCGCCGAGGCTGCGTGTGCCAGGATCGTCCGGCAGCGCGCGCGGCAGTGCAATGTGGGGCGCTGCCGGATAGGCTTTGAAGGGAGCGGGCTGCGTCCCCCAATCCACGGCGGGAGCGCGGCGCAGTACGCCGCTGCGGGAGGTGGACGATGCGTCGTGATAGCGCAGTACGGTTGCGATGGCGGCGGCATCGCCGTCCGCCTCCGGTGAGCCGGGAGCGGTCCGCCTTCCCTGTCCGCTCCAGTGCGCCCCCAGCGCAAACGCCAGCGCCAGGGCCCCGGCCGCGCCGACGGCGCGCACACTGGCGCGCCGGCTGCCGAAGGGGCGGGACCCGGGCGTTGCCGGCTTTGCCCTCTCCGCGCGCGGCGTTTCCCGCCGCTGCCGCAGCCAGCGCAAGGCTGTCGGCAGATTGAAAAACAAATGCAGCGACAGCAGCAACAGCGTCACATAGCCGAACAGGTAATGCCAGTCAAATACCGGCAATTGCTGGTTGGCGACCCAGAACAAGCCCAGTCCGGCAGTGGAGAGCAGGTAGGCTGCCAGCAGCAAGCTGCTGTGCAGATTGAGCGCCAGGCGCGACGGCGCCTTGCCGCGCCACGCCAGCGCGAGCAGGGCGGCATACACCGCCAACGGCAGCAGCACCCACAGGATTTTCGGCCCCATGCGGGCATTGTAGACCGCATTAGAAGCCCTGTTCTAGAGAGTGCGCCGTACAATGGCCCCGGAATCAATACAGGAGCCGCCGCCATGGGTAAAAAGACGAAATCGTTTGAGGAAAGCGAAGAACGGCTGACCAAGGCAGTACGCGAATCGGCACAGGAAATCTGGAAGGCGGGGCTGGGGGCCTTCACCGACCTGCAAAAACGTGCCCGCGCGGTCGAAGGCGACCGCGCCGGACATGTACGCGAAACCGTCAACTCGCTGGAAAAAGTGTTCGAAGAGCGGGTAACCCGGGCCTTGGAGTCGATTGGCGTACCGATGCGGCAGGACATTAACGCCCTGATCGACCGGATGGAGGAATTGAGCCGCCAGGTCGAGGAATTGAAGGCTTTGGTGAAAAAGCCGGTCAAAAAGGCCACAACGAAAAAAGCGTAACTTCTGGAAAACTTCTAATAGTGATATCCTTGCAGGGGAAACAATAGAGCCCCCTGTTATGCTACAAAAAGCGCCAAGACGAACCCGCGAACGCATCCTGGAACTCTCGCTGCGCTTGTTCAACGAGTTCGGCGAGCCAAACATCACGACCACTGTCATTGCCGAGGAGATGAATATCTCCCCGGGGAACCTCTATTACCATTTCAGGAACAAGGACGACATCGTCAATTCCATCTTCGTCCAGTTCAAGGCCGAAGCGGAGCGCATGCTGCAGGTGCCGAGCGGCCGCCGTTCGAACGTGGAGGACGTGTGGCTGTACCTGCACCTGATGTTTGAGCTGATCTGGCGCTATCGCTTCTTCTACCGCGACCTGAACGACCTGCTGTCGCGCAACCGCAAGCTGGAACTGGAATTCAAGGAACTGCTGGCGCACAAGATCAAGGTGGCGCGCAACCTGTGCCTGGACCTGCGCAGCGAAGGTTCGCTGGAGGCGAGCGACATGGCGATCGATGCGATGTCGGTGAATATGGTGGTGGTGGCGACTTATTGGCTGTCCTACGAATACGTGCGCAACCCGCGCAAATACTCCGAACAGCAATCCATGGCCGATGCGCTGGCGCGCGGCTGCTATCAGGTGCTGTCCCAGATCGGTCCATACCTGCGCGGCGAGACCAGCCTGCTGTTCCAGAAACTGTCCGAAGAATACCTGAAGAAGCTCAAATGAAATCGATTTGCGTGTATTGCGGCGCCAATGCCGGCGCTTCCCCCCGTTACGCCGAACATGCCCGTGCGCTGGCCGCGGCACTGGTGGAGCAGAACCTGGCGCTGGTGTACGGCGGCGGCAATGTGGGCCTGATGGGCGTGATCGCCGACGAAGTGCTGCGGCTTGGCGGCGAAGTGACCGGCGTGATCCCGACCGCCCTGGTCGAGCGCGAGGTGGGACACACCGGCCTGACGCGCCAGTTCATCGTCAAGGACATGCACGAGCGCAAAGCCATGATGGCGCAGTTGTCGGATGGCTTTATTGCCATGCCGGGCGGCATGGGGACGCTGGAAGAACTGTTCGAGATGCTGACCTGGTCGCAGCTTGGCATCCACAGCAAACCGGTTGGCCTGCTGAACGTGGACGGTTTCTACGACAAGCTGGTCGGCTTCATCGAACACGCCCGCGACGAGGGCTTTATCAAGCCGCAGCACGCGGCCCTGGTGCGTGTAAGCGGCTTGCCGGCTGCCCTGGTGCAAAGCCTGAAATGCTGAGCAGGGATGCAGCCGAGCGGCTGGCGGAGGCAGTATTGGCGACCGAGCGCGCCAGGCATGCGCTGCGCCGCCTACCAGAGGCGCTGGCCGCTGGCGTCGAGGTGGGTCAGGTATAGGCGGGTGTCGAACTCGTACTGGTGGTAGTTCGGCTCCATATAGGTACACAGCTTGTAGAACGCCTTGTCGTGTTGTTTTTCTTTTACGTGGGCCAATTCGTGCACTGCGATCATCCGCAGGAATTCCAGCGGCACCTCCCTGAACATGGTGGCGACCCGGATCTCGTGCTTGGCCTTCAGCTTTCCGCCCTGGACGCGTGATACCGAGGTGTGTAAGCCCAGTGCGTGGTTGATCACGTGGATCTTGCTGTCGAATGCCACTTTATCGATCGGCGCCGCATTGCGCAGGAACTCGTTGCGCAAATCCTGGACGTAGTCGTACAGTGCACGGTCGTTGCGGATATCGTGGGCTTTCGGATAACGTTGCAGCAGCACTTCGCCCAAGCGGCCCTGGTCCATCGCCTGGCGGACCTGGGAAAGTGTTTGTTCTGAGTAAGCGCTGAGGTATTTCATGGCGGGCCGAATGGTATCATGCCCGCATGCGCACCCACGTCAATTCGGTGGGACTGCTGGTGGTCAGCGACCCCGTTTTGAACTTCAGCTATCCCGCCCACATCCCCAGAGATTGCATCGATGCCTTGCCATCGCTGCCGGGTATTTACATCTTCCGCGATGCCGCCGGCAAGCCGGTCTACATCGGCAAGAGCGTGAACATCCGCACGCGGGTGCTGTCGCATATGCGCACGGCAGAGGAAATGCAGATGCTGGCGCGCGCCGCCACCATCGACTTCGAGCGCAGCGGCGGCGAGATCGGTGCCTTGCTGCGCGAATCGGAGCTGGTCAAACAGCACCAGCCGGTTTTCAACTCCAAGCTGCGACGGCTGCGCGAGATGTGCTCGATCAGCATGGCGGGCGACCAGCCAGAGATTGTCTTCGCGCGCGAGACGGACTTTGCGCTGGCCGAGCAGCTGTACGGCCTGTTCGGCAGCAAGAAGGCCGCCATCGAAACGCTGCGCGACGTCGTCCATGCGAGCGGCCTGTGTACGGTGGCAACGGGGCTGGAGAAGGGCATGCCGGGCCGGCCATGTTTTGCGCGGCAAGTGGCGCGCTGCAAAGGCGCCTGCACTGGCGAGGAACCGGCGGCCGAGCACGCAGCACGCGTGCGGCTGGCGCTGGCGCCATTGCGCGTGACACGCTGGCCGTTCGCTGGTGCGGTGGCAATCGTCGAGGAATCGGGAGGCTTGCGCCAGCGTGCAATCGTCGACCGCTGGTGCTACCTCGGTGTCGACAAGCCGCGGCCCGCAACTGCCAGCTTCGATATCGATGTGTACAATATCCTCGTGCGCCCGTTGCAGACGGGCGCCTTACGCATCGAGGAGCTCTGAATGTCGTTGAAGTTCAATGTTTTCGGCACGCGCATCCATATCGAGCGCCAGGGCAGCCAATGGGCCGCCTTCTATCCTGGTTCGGACGGCAAACGCCGCCCGGCCGATTTCGTCATTCCGCACGATGTCGAGGAGGCGGATCTGGCACTCTACCTCGGCGATCTGTTTCACGAAGATGCACGTCCCGCTTATCCGGAAGTGACCAGGATAGCGTAACTTCTTCCTCCACGCGGGTTAGCGTTGCCGCGACGCGGCGACCGTCACGGATCGGCATCGCGCGCGGATTCGAAGCGGGAGCGGGTCAGGTCTTCGTTGCGTTCACCGAAAGCGTAGTTGGCCTCCAGCCACATCACGTTGATGACGCCAGCGAAGATGGCGACGCAGATACCCAGGATCCAGGTGAAGTACCACATGTCCGATTCCTTTCAATAAGCGGTGTGTTCGTTGTCGAGGATGTGGGCAGTGGTCACCTTGCCGCGCACCACCCGGTATACCCAGCTTGTGTACATCACGACAATTGGCAGCATGATTGCTACGACCCAGAACATCACGGCCAGCGTCTTGTGGCTGGAGGTGGCATCCCACGCGGTCAGGCTGTGCGAGGGCATCAGCGAGGAAGGCAGCACGAAGGGGAACATGGCGCCTCCGGCGGTGAGCAGGACGCCGGCCACGCTCATGCCGCTGGCAAGGAAGGCTGCCACGGTGCGGCGCGCGGCGCTGAAGACGATTGCCAGCAGGGCGCCCAGGAAGGCTGCCGCCGGGAAGGCCAGCGTCAGCGGCCAGCGCGAATAGTTGTCCATCCAGGCGCCGGCGGCTACAACCACCGTTTTCGCGGGAGGCATGAAAGCTGTGCCGGCATCCGGCATGGCGGTGATGCGGTAGCCTGGCAGGGACGTGGCGACCCAAACTCCAGCAGCCGCGAACAATACGATGGTCAGCCCGGCGGCACCTATTGCCATGCGGCGGGCGCGGTCGGCAATCACGCCTTCCGTTTTCGGGTGCAGGAAGGTGGCGCCGTGCATGGCCAGCATGGCGACGGCCAGCACTCCGGACAGCAGGCCGAATGGATTCAGCAACTGGAAAAAGTTGCCGGTGTATTCAAGGCGCAGCAGGTCGTCGTAGCGGAATGGAATGCCTTGCAAGACATTGCCCATGCCGACGCCGAAGATCAGCGGCGGTACAAAGCCACCAATGAACAGGCCCCAGTCCCAGGCATTGCGCCAGCGCGGGTCGGCAACCTTGCTGCGGTAATCGAATCCGACGGGACGGAAGAACAGGGCAAACAGGGCCACGATCAGCGCGATGTAAAGGCTGGAAAATGCGGCGGCATAGACCAGCGGCCAGGCCGCGAACAGCGTGCCGCCAGCGGCGATGAACCAGGTCTGGTTGCCTTCCCATGTCGGGCCGATGGTGTTGATGATGACACGCCGTTCGGTGTCGTCCTTGCCGAGGAAGGGCAGGGACATGCCGACGCCGAAGTCAAAGCCGTCGGTCAGCGCAAAGCCCAGCAGCAGCACGGCGACGAAGCACCACCAGATCACCTTATACGTCTCGTAATCGAAGATCATGATTGCTGCTCCCAATGGTATTTGCCGGTATGCAGGGCGCTTGGGCCGAGGCGGGCGTACTTGAACATCAGCTTCATTTCAATCACCAGCAGCACTGTATAGAACAGGGCGAAGCCGGCCAGGCTGAAGTACAGGTTCGATGGCGGCACGCTGGATGCGGACAGGTGCGTCGGCAGGATTCCCGCAATCGTCCAGGGTTGGCGGCCGTACTCCGCCACGATCCAGCCCAGTTCCGCGGCGATCCAGGGAAGCGGGATTGCTAACACGGCCAGCTTGAGCAGCCAGCGCTGCGGTGCCAGGCGCTGGCGGACCAGGAAGTAGAACGAGGCGCTGAAGATGAACAGGAACATGATCCCCAGCCCCACCATGCCGCGGAAGGCCCAGAAAAGCGGGGCAACCTTGGGGATTGTGTCGTCCACCGCCATCCTGATTTGCGCTTCGGTGGCGTCGATCACATTTGGCGTGTATTTCTTCAGCAGCAGGCCGTAGCCCAGGTCCTCCTGCAGGGCCTTGAAGGCGGCAACTGCTTCAGGCGATTTGTCGCCCGATTTGAGGCGGGCCAGGGCGGCGTAGGCTTGCATGCCGTTGCGGATGCGGAGTTCATGCTCGAGCTTCAAGTCCTTGATGCCGGTCACTTGCCTGTCGACCGAGCGCGTAGCGATCAGGCCCAGTACATAGGGGATCTTCACCGCGTAATCGGTGCGCTGCTCCTCGTCGTTGGGCAGGCCGAAGACCGTAATGCCTGCCGGGGCGGGGGCGGTATGCCATTCGGCTTCAATGGCGGCCAGCTTGACCTTGTTTACTTCGCCCGCCGTATAGCCGGATTCATCCCCCAGCACGATGACGGACAGCGTCGACGCCAGGCCAAAGCCGGCTGCAATGGCGAACGAGCGCAGGGCAAAGGCCACGTCGCGCGCTTTCAGCAAATACCAGGCAGAGACGCCAAGCACGAACATGGAGGCCGTCACGTAGCCGGCAGCGACGGTGTGCACGAACTTCACTTGTGCCACCGGATTGAAGATCACGTCGGAGATGCTGGCCAGCTCCATGCGCATGGTTTCGTAATTGAACTGCGCGCCGACCGGGTGGTTCATCCAGCCGTTGGCAATCAGGATCCACAGCGCGGACAGGCTGGAGCCGAGCGCCACCAGGAAGGTCACAAGCAGGTGCTGGCGCCTGGAAAGCTTGTCCCAGCCGAAGAAGAACAGGCCGACGAAGGTCGATTCGAGGAAAAAGGCCATCATGCCTTCAATCGCCAGCGGGGTGCCGAAGATATCGCCCACGTAGTGCGAGTAGTAAGCCCAGTTGGTGCCGAACTGGAATTCCAGCGTGATGCCGGTGGTGACGCCCATGGCGAAGTTGATGCCGAACAGCTTGCCCCAGAACCTGGTCATGTCGCGGTAGATTTCGCGGCCGGTCATCACATAGACCGACTCCATGATGACCAGGATCCAGGACAGTCCCAGCGTCAGCGGGACAAACAGGAAATGGTATAGCGCCGTAAGCCCGAACTGCAGCCGGGACAGGGCGACGACTTCATCGACGGGGGCCATCATTCACTTTTCGCCAGGTTTCGCGGGCGCCGAGAGCAGGTGGCTTTCCACCTGCCCGGCCGGCAGCCGCATTTTCGTGGTTTGGGGATGCGAGAAAAAGGCGTACCACAGGCCGTACAGCAGCAAGACCTTCACTGCCAATGCGACCGTGATCGCCAGCGCCAGGCTGTGGCCGGCGGGGGGCTTCACTTGCTGTCCTCTTCGGCTTCGCTGCGGCTGGGGCGGAACTTGCCGCGCACCGCGTCGCCGACATCGAGCAGCTTCTTGACGGTGGAGCCCATCTTCATCAGGGAGGCCAGGGTGTCGGGCGACAGGCGCTGCACGTCGTCGAACCAGGAACTGGAAAGCTCGATCAGCTCATACATTTCGCGCATGCGTTCCTGCGCATAGCGGTCTTCCGCCGTGGAGGCCGATTCCAGCATGGCGTCGCGCAGCATCGACAGGGTCGGCTCGACTTCGCGGCGGCGGCGTTCTTCCAGCAGGGCCTTGAAGATGTCCCACACGTCTTTCGGCGGTTCGAAATATTCACGGCGGTCGTTCGGCTGGTGCAGCAGCTTGACCAGGCGCCACGATTGCAGTTCCTTCAGGCCCATGGAAACGTTGGAGCGCGAGAATTCCAGGTGCTCGGCGATCTCATCGGCGTTCAAGGGGCGGTTGCTGACATAGAGCAAGGCATAGATTTGGCCGACGGTACGGTTGATCCCCCAGCGGCTGCCCATTTCGCCGAAGTGGAGGATGAATTTTTGCGCGAGGGGGCTCAGATTTACCATTTCTTGATCTGCCTTCTTGAGTTTTTTGAAGTTTCAGGATTTCCTGAAATTATAAGACTATTCAAAAAACTTTGCGCTGTATAATTGTGTATATTGCGCTTTTGGAAAGGAATGCTGATGAAACGTATCACTGCTGTCCTGCTGTTGTGCGCCGCCGGCGCCGCCTCTGCTGCCGAGATCACCGTATCCGCCGCTGCCAGCCTGAATAACGCTTTCCGGGAGGCGGCAGCCGCTTTCGAAGCGGCCCATCCGGGCGACAAGGTCTTGCTGAACTTTGCTGCATCCGATGCGCTGGTGGCCCAGATTGCCAAGGGCGCGCCGGTCGACGTGTTCGCCTCCGCCGACCAGGAAGCGATGGGCAAGGCCGAGCCGCACCTGGCGCCGGGCAGCCGCCGCGATTTCGCCAGCAACCGGCTGGTGGTCGCGGTACCGTTCGGCAGCAAGCGCGACCTGCGGACGCTGGCCGACCTGCGCCAGCCGGCGCTGCAGCGCCTGACCACCGGCAATCCGGCCAGCGTGCCGGTGGGGCGCTATACCCGCAGCGCATTGGAAAAAGCCGGGTTGTGGTGGGAACTGGAGCCGAAGTTCGTGTTTGGCAGCAATGTGCGCCAAAGCCTTGATTACATCGCGCGCGGGGAGGTCGAGGCGGGCCTGGTGTACCAGACCGACGTTGCCGCGCAGGCCGATAAGGTGCGCGCCGCGTTCGTGGTGCCGACCACGGCGCCGATCACCTACCCGCTGGCAGTGATCAGGAATGCGCCGAATGCCGCTGGCGGCCGCGCCTTTGCCGATTTCATCATGTCGCCCGGCGGGCAAGCCATCCTGGCGCGCCACGGATTCGGAAAGCCATAAGCAATGGATGCTGCACTGATCGCACTTGGCCTGTCGCTGAAGGTGGCGCTGTGGGCCACCGTGATTGACCTGGTGCTGGGTGTCGGCTTCGGCTACCTGTTGGCGCGCGGCCGCTTTCCCGGCCGCGATGTGCTGGATGCCTTGCTTACGCTGCCGATGGTGATGCCGCCCACCGTGCTTGGCTATTACCTGCTGGTGCTGATCGGCCGCAATGGCCCGATCGGCCATTGGCTACTGGAACATTTCGGCATCAACCTGATTTTCACCTGGCAAGGTGCGGTCATTGCGGCAGCGGTGGTTGCTTTCCCGCTGGTGCTGAAAGGGGCCCGTTCAGCCTTCGAAGCGGTGGACGTGCAGCTGGAACAGGCGGCCCGCGTGCTAGGCGTTGCCCCGCTCGGCGTATTCTTGCGCGTCAGCCTGCCGCTGGCGTGGCGCGGCGTACTGGCCGGCACCTTGCTGGCCTTCGCCCGTTCGATGGGCGAATTCGGCGCCACGCTGATGGTGGCGGGCAGCATCCCCGGCAGGACGCAGACGCTGTCGATTGCCGTGTACGAGGCGGTCCAGGCCGGGCAGGACGATACCGCGAACCTGCTGGTGATGATCACTTCGCTGACATGCGTCATCGTGCTGGTGGCGGCCAACCGCCTGGTGCCGAACCGCGCGCAGGGGGCAGCATGACGATCAGGGTGGACATCCGCAAGACCCTGCGCGCAGGCCAGCGCAGTTTCCAGCTCGATGCGCAATTCGAGTCGGCCAGCAAGCGCGTAGTGATCTATGGCGCTTCGGGTGCGGGCAAGAGCCAGATGCTGAAGGCGATTGCCGGCCTGTCGCGGCCGGATAGCGGCGTGATCGAACTGGATGGACGGAAGCTGTTCGACAGTAGTGCGGGCATCGATGTGCCGGCGCGCAAGCGGCGCGTGGGGTATCTGTTCCAGGACTATGCGCTGTTCCCGCACCTGAACGTACGGCAGAATATCGGCTTCGGCCTGCAGCGCGCCTGGTTCAACCCGGCGCCGCGCGGCGAGCCGGAAGCGGTGCGCTACTGGTTGGAAGCTTTCGGCCTGGCCGAGGTGGCGCACCAGCGGCCGGCGCAACTGTCCGGCGGCCAGCGGCAGCGTGCGGCGCTGGCGCGTGCGCTGGTGGCGGAGCCAGGCGCACTGTTGCTCGACGAGCCGTTTGCAGCGCTGGACCCCGCGCTGCGCGTACGCATGCGCGCCGAACTCGATAGCCTGCAGCGGCGGCTCGATATCCCGATGCTGTTGATTACGCACGATCCCGACGATGCCGCCACTTTCGGCGGCCATGTATTGACGATGGCGGACGGCCGCGTGGCCGGGGAGGACAGCAATGGATAAGCAGGTCGCCCTGCAAGGCGAAGTTCGGATCACGCTCGATGGCAAGGACTTCGGCGGGCACCAGCGCGTCGAACTGCTGGCCAGCATCGCCGAACACGGCTCGATCACGCAAGGCGCAAAGGCGATCGGCATGAGCTACAAGGCCGCGTGGGATGCGATCGATGCGATGAATAACCTGGCCGGCGAAGCGCTGCTGGAGCGCTCCGCCGGCGGCAAAGGTGGAGGCGGCACGCGGCTTACGCAGCGCGGTGCGCAGCTGGTGGCGAATTTCCGCCGCATCGAGTACGAACACACGGTGTTCATGAAACACCTGAGCCGCCAATCGCAAGGGTTGGCAGATGATTACCTCCTGTTGCAATCAATGAAAATGAAAACCAGCGCACGCAATCAATTCTCGGGAACAGTCGCGCGTATCAAGCCGGGCGCGGTCAACGACGAAATCATTTTGCGCATTGTTGGAGGGCAGGAGATTGTTGCAATCATCACACACGAGAGCGCAGAAAGCCTGTGTTTGCAAGAAGGAACCGAAGCTTTCGCTTTAGTTAAGGCTTCTTCGATCATCCTGGCGACCGGCGCAAGCGGCAAACTGTCGGCGCGCAATCAGTTGCGCGGGACGGTATGCCGCGTGCAGCCTGGTGCCGTTAATTCCGAGGTGACGCTTGCCTTGCCTGGCGGCGGCACCATCGCGGCCACCGTCACGCGCGACAGCGAGCAAGCGATGGAGCTTGATGTGGGCGTCGAAGCGACCGCCTTGTTCAAGGCATCCAGCGTGATCATAGGTGTTCCGATATGAATTCCGTTGTGCAACATTCTTAGGATTTGCTAAGCTAGTCCACTTTTCGGGCCCGCCCCGTCCTTTGTGGGAAATGAAATGGAACTGCTAGCAAAATATTTCCGATGCCAGGGGCGCATCAATCGCCGCATCTGGCTGTCACGAGTTATCGCATTAGGCCTGGTCTGCCTGGCCTTCGGCATGCTTGCCAACGAGCTGCTGGGCGATCCCGGCGCAGCAGTGTTTGCGCTGGCATTTACATGGGGCGCGCTGGCCGTGTCCACCCAGCGCCTGCACGATATCGGCCGCTCCGGCCCGAGTCTACTTTTGCTGTTGATTCCTATCCTGGGCCCACTTTGGGTATTGCTCCTGCTTGGCCGCCGCGGTGGCGAAGGCAAGAACCGTTATGGCGATGACCCGCTGTCGCGCCACGATTACCTGCAAGTGAACATCGCAAAGTAAGACTATGCCAACCGTAAACGACGTTACCCAGCTCAATCCGATCAATGTCTACGCCGTGGCGACACCAAGCAGCACGGCGGATTTGCAGGACGCACTGCGCAAGACCAGCCTGCCGATTTCCATCGGCGGCGGCCATTTCAGCATGGGCGGCCATACGGCCAGCACCGGCAGCCTGCACCTCGATCTGCGCGGCATGAACCGCGTGCTCGAGTTCTCTCCAGCAGAGCGCCTGATCCGCGTGCAGACAGGCATCCGCTGGTGCGATATCCAGCGCTTTATCGATCCGCACGGCCTGTCCGTGAAGATCATGCAGACCTATGCCAACTTTACCGTTGGCGGCACGCTGTCGGTCAACGCCCATGGGCGCTACATGGGCCTGGGCCCGGTGGTGCTGTCGGTGCGCTCGATTACGCTGGTGTTGGCCAGCGGTGAAGTGCGCGAGGCGAGCCCGCAGCAGAACAGCGAGCTGTTTTACGCGGCCATCGGCGGCTATGGCGCGATCGGCATCATCGCCGAGGCGGAGCTGGAACTGGTGCCGAACACGCGCGTGCAACGCGGCAGCGTGAAGCTGGCCACCAAGGATTACCCGGCCTGGTTCGATGTGAATGTACGCGGCCGCAAGGAGATCACTTTCCACAACGCCGACCTGTATCCGCCGTATTACAACCGGGCGCGCGCTGTGACCTGGACCGTCACCGACCTGCCGGCCGACAAGCCGCGCCTGCAGCCACTGAACCGTGCCTACTTGGCCGAGCTGTACTTCCTGTGGTCGGTGTCCGAATCGCCGTTCGGCAAATGGCGCCGCGAATACCTGCTCGACCCGCTGCTGTACCGGCAGAAGAAGGTGCATTGGCGCAACTACGAGGCGGGCTACGACACGGCGGAGCTGGAACCCCTGGGCCGCACCGAGCGCACCTATGTGCTGCAGGAGTATTTCGTGCCCTGCACGCGCATGGACGAATTCGTGCCGAGAATGTCGGCCATCCTTGCCAAGCATAGCGTCAACACGATCAATATCTCGATCCGCCACGCCCTGTCGGATCCTGGCACGCTGCTGGCATGGGCACGCGGCGAAACCTTCGCTTTCGTGCTGTACCACAAGCAGCGCACGCGCGACAATGCGCGCGAACGCGTCGGCGTGTGGACGCGCGAGCTGATCGACGCCGTGCTGGAATGCGGCGGCACGTACTACCTGCCATACCAGCTTCACGGCACGCATGAGCAGTTCCACCGCGCCTACCCGCGTGCCAAGGAACTGTTTGCGCTGAAGCGCGCGCTCGATCCGGAGTATCGCCTGCGCGGCGCGCTGTGGGACAAGTACTATGCACCGACGCTGGACCTGAATCCGGATGGCGAGGCCGCGCGCCGTTCGCTGTTCCATTCCGTGTACGACAGCGAGCGCGAGGCCGACAAGTTCTATTCCTTCCTGCAGAATATTTTCAACCTGTTCCCGGAAGACCGCTTCCACACCCTGATCCGCAAGGCAACCACCGAGAACCACGACGAGGAGTCGATCTACCGTGCCTTGCAGGCCGGCCTGCCGGGCATTACGCCGCCGCTGTCCCAGCTGCGCTACGCGCTGCCGTCGCTGGCTTTGCAGAAAGAGGAGATGGGCAGCCAGGCCAGGCGCCTGCTGGGCGACCAGCCGTTGCGGGACTATGTGGAGATCGGCACCACCGGCCGCTACGTCAAAGCGCTGCGCAAGCATCTCAAGCTAAGGGGCAAGGTGACGCTGGTGCACGACAAGGAGCCGGGCTATTCGGCGGTCGACATCGTCGAACGCGGCGGCCTGATGCAAGTTGGCAGGTTCGTGCACATGAAAGACTACGCGCCGCTCGAGCTGCCTGAGCAAAGCGCGGACCTGGTGAGCTGCTTCGCCGGCCTGCACCATATGGCACCGCAGAAGCTGGAGCCATTCCTGGCATCGGTGGCCAGCATCGTGCGCCCTGGCGGCTATTTCGTGGTGCGCGACCACGACGTGAAGGACCGCGCGATGGACGATTTTGTCAGCCTGGCGCACTGCGTATTCAACGCCGGCCTGGGCGAGCCCTGGGCCGTCAATGCGTCGGAGCTGCGCTTCTTCGCATCGGTGGACGAATGGATCAAGCGCGTGGAAGCGGCCGGCTTCGAACACACGGGTGAACGTATCGTGCAGGAAGGCGATCCGTCCGCGAACGTCCTGCTGGCCTTCAAACGGATCTGATATGCGCAAACTCTTGCTGGCATTGAGCCTGCTGGCCGCTTGCCTGACCAGTTCCGCGGAAAGCCCGATTGCACCGGAGCAGCGGCGCAGCGTGGAGCAGACTTTCCTGACCTTCCCGGAATGGTTCCTGGTGCACAGCCCGGCCGAATACGCCCGCTATGTGAAGAAGCATCCGGCCCACAATTTCCCCTTCCTCGGGCACGCGGGCCAGATCTGGACCAGCTATGCGGCCGTGACCGAAGAACAGGTGCGCGCCAGATATCCCGGCAACCCCGGCTATCACGCCATGATCGGCGTGATCGGCAGCAGCACCACGCTGGAATACGGCTTGCGCTCGCTGTATGAAAACACGCTGGGCCGCATCAGTTGGGCCACGGCATCCGCGCTCACGCCGGAAGATGAATACGGGGCACGCGTGGCGCAGGATTACGTCGATTTCATCCGCAAGGAGCCGTGGTACCTGTACGACTTCAGCGCCAAATTGAAAGGGCTGTGGGCCGATACGCCGCTGTTCGGCGCCAATATGCTGCGCAAGCTGGAACGGCGCTATGCGCTGACGACGGAATACCTGGTCAAGGCCGCGTACGGCCAGTTGATCAAGCTGGGCACCCGCGCAGCCTACGAACCGGCCCAGATGACGACCCAGGTGGTGGCCGACCGCGAGCCTTACGACCTGGCCGAACAGCCCAACATCAAGCTGCTGCGCATGCTCGACGATGGCCGCGCGCTGCTGGAATTGCCGCGCTATTACGACTTCCGCCTGGCTGCGACGCGCCTCGGATTGCAGGACGTGCAGCTGCAGGACATCGCCGGCAACAGCGACGTGATCCTGGTGACGGTGCTGACGCGGGGGCAGGGCACGGCAGCGCCGCCAGCCACCCGGGTGCTGTTCGAACAGCCGATACTGACCGAACCGGGGCGCAAGCGCGTGGCGCTGGTGATGCGGGTGGCAGCGCTGTCGCGCTACCTGGTCGACGCTCCGCGCCAGGGGGTGGAAGTCGAACACGTTTATGACTATTAAGCGCCTGCTGGGCTACACGCTGCTGGCGCCTGGCCGGCGCCGCGGCCGCGCGGGGCGTCTTTGCCGTGCGGCAGGCGGAAGGGCGCCAGACCGGCCAGCGCGAAGCGCCGGCCACCAGCCTGGGCTACCAGGCGATCGCGTTCGATATGCCGCCTTTCGGCTCCTCGATCCCGCCCGAATCGGGCGAATACGGCAAGCAGCAGGCAGCGCTTGCGTAGGGCGCTTGACAACGCGGGGCTGGTGGATGCCGCGCCGGGACTGGATGGCGCACAGGCGCCGGGCGATAGCTTGCTGCAGTCCATCCTGCGCTGGCGCTGGGTCAGCCAGCCCCTGGCGCTGGATGGCAGCTACAGGCATGTCGCGGCCAGGCTGCCGGAATTGCCGGCCGGTGACCTTGCTGTGGGGCGAGACCGGCACGATCACGCCCCTGTCGCAGGCGGAGAACCTGCAACGCCGGATTCTCGGCGCACAAATCGTGCGCATCCCGCGTGCCGGGCATATCCCGCAGAGCGAGGCGCCGGAACTGTTCCAGCAGGCGCTGGCACGCATCCTGCAGGATGCGAGGCCCGGCCGCCGATCGTCAGGGCGGCCTTAGCCAGGCTCGCCTTTTTCCCCCTGCCGGTTGCCATGGCGCGCGGTTTGCCGACTCTCGCCGCCCTTGCGCCCGATTTCCGCCATGTGCTCGCGGTTGCGGCTTACCACTTCGCCGCCTTTCTGGCCGGCGCGGCGCGCTTCTTCCGGGGTGAATTCATGCGCCGTACCTTTCTGGTGCGCGGCCTGGCCGCCCTTGCTGGCAATCATGCGCTGGGTTTCCTTGTCCATCGCCGCGAAGCCGCGTTTGCCATTGCCGGTCCTGACCTGCTCGTCCTGTGTCGCCATGATCCACCTCCTCAATGTGCCCAAGAATCCGGGCGCGGGCCCGGGCCGGAAGCAGCGTCGTGGCTGCTTCTTGGGCTTTGAGGAAAGGTCTGCGGTAAAAGTTCAAATTATTTTTTCGACATCAGGAACCGGCCTGGCCGGTGGCCGAACGCTCGCCTTCGGCTTCAGCCGTGTTGTTGCCGCGCACGGGCTGGGCGCCGAAATCGTGCTCCAATTCTTCCTTGCGCTCTTTCAACTGCTCGCACATTTGAACCAGGTCGGCATCGCTTTGCCGCACCGTGGGGAACATTTCCTGTTCTTCTTCGGCGACGTGATGCTCCACGCATTCGCGCAGTTTCTGCACCGCGCCATCGAGCTCGCTGTCGCCGGTCGCCATGCCGCGAATATGTTCGACCAGCTCCTTGATGGTGCCGTGTTCTTCCAGCGCTTCATCGACTTGTTGCTGCGCGCCGGTGTCGGCGCGCACGGCGGGATAGAAGATTTCTTCTTCCATCGTTGCGTGGATAGTCAGGTCCATGCAGATTTGCTGCGCCAGGTCATGCTTCAGGCCCTGGTGCGCGGCGTCGCATTTTTCAAACTCGCGGAAAAGTTTCTTGACCTTGTCGTGGTCGGAGGTGAGGAGCGCCACGGCATCCTTGGCCGTGGCGTTCTGGTTTTGCTGGCTCATGCTGGCTCCTTCGCTGCGTCGGTTGGGCCGCGCACAAGGAGCCGCAGGGGAAGGGCGGTCAGGCGACCTGCAGGACCAGCTTGCCGAAGTTCTTGCCTTCGAACAGCATCGTCAGCGCCTGCGGGAATTGCTCGATGCCTTGCACCACATCTTCCCGGCTTTTGATCTTGCCTTCCTGCAGCCATTTGCCGAGCGCGGCAACGGCCACGTGGTAGCGGTCGGCGTAGTCGAAGACGACCATGCCTTCCATTCGCGCGCGGTTTACCAGAAGCGACAGGTAGTTGGCCGGGCCTTTGACCGCCGTCGTGTTGTTGTACTGCGAAATTGCGCCGCAGATCACGATGCGGGCCTTCAGGTTGATGCGCGTGAGAACGATGTCGAGGATGTCGCCACCTACGTTGTCAAAGTATACGTCAACGCCATTTGGACAGTGTTCCTTCAGGCCGGCACGCACGTCGCCGCCCTTGTAGTCGATGCAGGCGTCAAAGCCAAGCTCATTGACCACGAAGTCGCACTTTTCCTTGCCGCCGGCAATGCCGACCACACGGCAGCCGAGCTGTTTGGCAAGCTGGCCGACAGTTTGGCCGACAGCGCCGGCCGCGCCGGATACGACGACGGTTTCGCCGGCCTTCGGCTGGCCCACTTCCAGCAGGCCGAAGTAGGCTGTCATGCCCGGCATGCCAAGGGTGTTGAGCCAGGTGGTGGCCGGCGCCAGACGGGTGTCGATCTTGTGCAGGCCGGCGTGGCGGTCGTCGGCGGCGCCAACCCAGTACTGCTGGACGCCGAAACCGCCGCCCACCTGGTCGCCCACGGCAAAGCGCGGCGACTTGGAGGCCACCACTTCGCCCAGGCCGCCGGCACGCATGACTTCGCCAATGCCGACCGGACGGATATACGATTTGGCGTCGTTCATCCAGCCGCGCATGGCCGGGTCGAGCGACAGGTAGCGCGTCTTGACCAGCACTTCACCGTCGGCCAGCTCGCGCACCGGCTCTTGCGTGACTTGCCAGTCGCTGTCCTTGGGCAGGCCGACCGGGCGGGCGGCGAGGCGGAACTGGGTGTTCTCCATTTTTGCTCCTTTTTAGAAATAGTACGGTCATTCTATTCCGGAATTTGGCAGCCGTGGCAATGTTCATGCGACAATACCGTCCCGCCCATGACCTGAACTGCCATGAATCACCCAGAATACATCCTTACGCTCTCTTGCCACGACCAGCGCGGCATCGTTCATCGTGTATCGGGATTCCTGGCGGAACATGGCTGCAACATCATCGATTCGGCCCAGTTTGGTGACGCGGAAACGCAACGTTTCTTCATGCGCGTGCATTTTGCGCGCGAAGATGCGGCGTTTGGCGATGCCGTGCTGCGCGCGGACTTCGCCAAGGTGGCCGAGACCATGGGCATGGAATGGGCGCTGCACGACGCGCACGCCAAGCCGCGCGTGATGCTCATGGTGTCCAGGATCGGCCACTGCCTGAACGACCTGCTGTTCCGCTATAAGAGCGGCCTGCTGCCGGTCGAGATTCCGGCCATCGTGTCCAACCACATGGACTTTTACCAGCTGGCGGCCAGTTATAACATTCCGTTCCATCACTTGCCGCTGGCAACCGGTGCGCCGGAGGAGGCCAAGCTGGCGCAGGAGGCACGCATCGCGGAGCTGATGGATACCCATAAGGTGGACCTGGTGGTGCTGGCGCGTTATATGCAGATCCTGTCGCCGTCGATGTGCGAGCGACTGAAAGGGAAGGCGATCAATATTCATCACTCCTTCCTGCCCAGCTTCAAGGGCGCCAAGCCGTACGCGCAGGCGCACAAGCGCGGCGTGAAACTGATTGGCGCCACCGCCCATTTCGTGACGGGCGACCTGGATGAAGGCCCGATCATCGAGCAGGACGTCGAACGCGTCGACCACGCCATGGATTCGGATGCCTTGACCGCCATCGGCCGCGACGTTGAGTGCGTGGTGCTGGCGCGCGCTGTGAAATGGTTCGTCGAACACCGCATTCTGCTGAACGGCGATCGAACTGTAATCTTCAAATAACAAGTAATGGCTCTGAAATCTACGATTTACAAGGCGGAACTGTCCATTGCGGACATGGACCGCAATTACTACGCAACCCATATGCTGACGCTGGCGCGTCATCCGTCCGAAACGGATGAACGCCTGATGGTGCGCATCGTCGCTTTCGCGATCCACGCCGATGAGGCGCTGGTCAACGCGAAAGGCATTTCCGACACCGAAGAACCGGACCTGTGGCAGATGGACCTGACCGGCGCGATCCAGTTGTGGATCGAAGTGGGGCAGCCGGATGAGCGCCGCATCCTGAAGGCGGCCGGCCGTTCAGAGAAAGTGATGGTGTATTCCTACAGCTCCGCCTCGCACGTGTGGTGGAAGCAGCTCGCCAACAAGATTGACCGCGCCAAAAATGTCAGCGTGGTGAACATCGACGCCGAAGCCAGCGCCGCGCTGGAGAAGATGGCGCAGCGCTCGATGCAGCTTCAGTGCACGATCCAGGATGGCCAGATCTGGCTGACCGACGGCGCTACCACCGTCGAAATCCCGCGCGAGGTCTGGAAAGCCTGAGCCTGAGAATCGGTGGCAGAATGTGCTCATCATGCTGCGCTATCTTGTTGCCTTTCTGCTGATCGTCCACGGCGCCGCCGCCCAGGCGGTGACACAGGCTGAAGTCATGGCCGGCGCCGCGAAACTGTACCGCGAGCAGATTGACGAGTTGCGCCGGGCCTATCGGCTTGACGACGATGAGCGCTTTGGCGCGCGGGTGGCAGCGCTGGCGCGTCCGCTGATCGAGCAGGCAAAGCGCGAGTTTCCCGAGTCCGGCACATGGGATTGGGAGCTGCATACCACCACCGATGGCGATGCCAACGCCTTTGCCATGGCTGGCGGCAAGCTGCTGGTCAGCCGCGCCTACGTCGACGAGATGGCATTGACCGATGCGGAACTTGCCATGCTGCTGGCGCATGAAATCATGCACGCGGCACTGCGCCACAACCTGAAAGAATTCGAGGAGGCGCTGCGGCTTGAACCCGCGCGGGCGACACAGCCGTTCGCTGAACTCGAACACGATATCGACCACGATAATGCGCTGATGCGCAAGCTGGCGAGCCTCAACCTGCAGCAGGAGCTGGAAGCCGACCGTGAGGGGCTGCTGTTTGCGGCGCGCGCCGGATGGCCGCCGGGGGCGCTGGCCGCTTATTTCCGCAAGCTGGCAAAGCACAGCCATTCGCCCAACTTCGAACGTTTCGCCCATCCTTCGCCCGCCAGCCGCTGGCGCGCGGCGCGTGAGCTGGCGACGCGATTGGAAGCGTCGCGCTAGGCTATAATGCCCGCCATGCAGATGAAATCGTCAACCCGCCTGCGCTGGGTCTGGATCGCGTGCTTCGCCATCCTGATGAACGCGCTCGCCCCGGCGATTTCGCATGCGGTGAGCGGCAAGCCGCGCACCTGGGAAATCTGCCTGAACGACGGCACGCGCGTGACTGGCGTCGGCGAACTCGATTACGCGACCTTCGTCGCAATGACCGACCGCAGCAAGGCGCAGACCACGGTGCAACCGATGGCGCAGATGGACATGGAAGACTGCTCCTACTGCTTGCCCCATGCGGGATGGTTTGGCTTGCCGCCGACCGGCCTTGCCTTACCTTTGCCGCTCGATGGCGCGGCCTCGCGCCCAACCCTTTTCTACCAGTCGCCACAACCATTGCCGGTGTGGTCGGCGTCCAATCCGCGAGGACCGCCTACACACGCCTGATTTCGTCCCCCATTTAACGAATCAAGGAGTGAAAAATGAAAAAGCAGATCTTCGCGCTCGCAATGTCGATCGCCTTCGCCGCTTCCGCAGCGGCACAAGTCACCGTGCGTGAGCCATGGATTCGCGCCACCGTGCCGGCTGCACAGGCAACCGGCGCCTTCATGGAGCTCGTTTCCAAACAGGATGCACGCCTGGTCGAAGTGCGCTCGCCCGCCGCCGGCATTATTGAGATCCACCAGATGTCGATGCAGGGCGACCGCATGATGATGTCCGCTGTCGAAAGCCTGGATCTTCCGGCGGGCAAGCCGGTGGCGCTGGCCTCCGGTGGCTATCACATCATGATGATGGACCTGAAACGCCAGATGAAGGCGGGCGAAACGGTCCCCATGACGCTGTTCATCGAGAAAAAGGACAAGAAGCGCGAAACGGTGGAAGTGCAGGTGCCGGTCAAGCCGCTGTCCTACACGGCTCCCAAGCACTAAGGAGCCTGCCATGAAAAAATACCTGATTGCCGCAGCATTGCTGGCGGCAACGTCGGCGCACGCCCATATCTCTCTGGAACAGCGCGAGTTTGCGGCAGGAAGTTACCAGAAGCTGGTATTCCGTGTCGGCCATGGCTGCAACGGCAGCCCCACCGTGGCGGTCGGCATCCGTCTGCCGGAAGGTTTCGCAGCGATGCGGCCAATGCTGAAGAATGGCTGGAGCATCGCGCGTACGCCCGAGAGCCTTGCCTGGCGCGGCGGCCCGCTGCCGGACGACTTTTACGATGAGTTCGTCATGTTCGGCAAAATGCCGGCGGCAGGGCGCCACGTCTTCAAGATCGTTCAGACCTGCCAGTTTGGCAGCGCGAACTGGGAAGCTATCCTCGAAACGCGCTAGGACTGACCATGAAACTTGAATACAAACCGCTGGCGCTAATGTTGGCGGCGATGGGCTTCGTCTGCCCGGCGCAAGCGAACCATGTGGTGAAAATCAATGGCGGCCGGCCGACATCGCTGCCGATGCAGATACCGACCACGATAGAGGGCATCACCGGCGCGCAGGTAGAGGAGCGCATCAACGCTTTCGACAGCGAGGATGCACTGAAATACCTGCCAAGCCTGAACGTGCGCAAGCGCTTCATCGGCGATTATGACCATGCCGTGCTGGCCAGCCGCGCGTCGGGCACGGGCAACAGTGCGCGATCGCTGGTGTACGCCGACGGCATCCTGTTGTCCAACTTGCTGGGCAACGGCGCCAGTTACACGCCGCGCTGGGGCCTGGTAACGCCGGAGGAAATCGAACGCGTCGATGTACTGTATGGCCCGTTCTCGGCGGCGTATGCCGGGAACTCGGTTGGAGCCGTGGTCGATTTCCAGACGCGCATGCCAGGCAAGCTTGAGGCGCATGCCAAGCTGTCGTGGGCCGGCCAGGATTTCGAGCAATATGGGACCGATTCGCGCCACACCGGCCGCCAGTACAGCGCCTCGCTTGGCGACCGTACGGGGCGTTTGTCTTGGTGGGTGAACCTGTCGCGCCTTGACAGCGACGGCCAGCCAATCGCCTTCGCCAACAAGATGCTGTCGGCCGGAGCCGTGCCAAAGCCCGGCGAAACGACGGGCGTGCCGGTAACTGGTGCGATCGCAGACCGCAACGCATCCGGCAAGGCGTGGTACATCCTGGGCAGCACGGGCCAGGTGAATACAGTGCAGGATCACGCCAAGGTGAAGCTGGCGTATGACCTCTCCCCCACGCTTCGCGCCAGCTACACGCTGGGCTGGTGGCAGAACGATGTGGTTCGCAATGCCGATTCCTATTTGCGCGATTGCGCCGGCAATGCGGTGACCAGCGGCGTGATCAATATCGATGGCAAGCGCTTCACGCTGCTGCCTTCCGATTTTGCCGGTGCGCGCGCGGACCTTGAGCATGTAATGCATGGCCTGTCGTTGAAGACGCATGGGGGCGGCAGCTTCAATTGGGAAGTCTCCGGCAGCGCATACGACTACTCGCGCGACCTGGCGCGGGTGCCAACCGGTGGCGGGCGGGGTAACCTAACCGACATTGGAGGTAGCGGCTGGAACACCCTGGCGTTGCGCGGCAACTGGCGTGCCGGTGCCGCGCACCAGCTCGAGTTTGGCGCCCAGCGTGAGAGCGCCAAGCTGCGCACACATGTGACCAGCATTGCGGACTGGATCGCGGACGAGGGCGGCAAACATGTGTCGACATTCAACGGTAATACTCGGCTGGAGAGCCTGTACGCGCAGGACACCTGGCGCCTGTCGCCAGAGTGGAAGGCGACTTTGGGCGTGCGGTATGAAACCTGGCGCGCCTATGGCGGTGAAGTTTCTGGCATGGCCGGCAAGCTGCTGCCATTCAACGATCGCCGCGAACGGGCATGGTCGCCCAAAGCCGCTGTGGCATGGCGTGCGGACGAAGCCTGGACGCTGAAGGCATCCGCTGGTCGCGCAGTGCGGAATCCGACCGCAGCGGAGCTGTTCCAGGGCTCGATTGTCGAGGACAGGATTGTCAACACCGATCCGAACCTGCGCGCGGAGAAGTCGTGGACCAGCGAGCTGACAGCGGAATATATGAGCGCGCAGGGTAGTGCGCGCGCCACACTGTTCGGCGAAGCCACGCGCGATGCGCTCTATTCGCAGCCGCTGAGCGCCACCGTCAACACGGTGCAGAACGTCGGCAAGGTCCGTACGCGCGGGCTGGAACTGTCGCAGCAGGCGGATGATGTCCTTACGCACGGACTGACGCTGCAAAGCAGCCTTACCTATGCAGATTCGGAAATTGTGTCGAACGCAGTCATGCCGTCCAGTGTAGGCAAGCGTCAGCCGCGTGTGCCCAAGTGGCGCGCGAATATGCTGGCTTCCTACCATGCAGGGCAGCATTGGACTGCGACGTTCGGCGTGCGCTACAGCGGCAGGCAATATGGCACGCTCGATAACAGCGATCCGAATGGCTCAACCTATATGGGCGTGTCGGACTACCTGGTCGCCGATGTGCGCCTGCGGTACCGCCTCAACCGTCAGTGGGCGGCGTCGGTCGGCATCGACAATCTGAGTCGCGAGAAATACTGGGCTTTCCATCCCTATGCCCAACGCACTTTGAGCGCCGACCTCAAGTTCGACCTCTAACGCTCCCAAGCGCAAACGCCCCGCCTGCCGGGGCGTTCTTCTTTGCGTTACGCCAAAACCGAGTGGCGCCAGATTCCTACAATCGAGTGATGCCATCCCGACATGACTCCGCGTTCAAGCTTGTGTTCAGCTATCCAGAGCTGGTGCAGTCCCTGTTGGAGCTCGTACCGGATTGTCCTGCAAGGAAAGCGACCGGATTCGAACGCTTGAATTGCAGCTTTATCAGTAGTTCTGAGCGCCAACGCAATGCCGATATGGTCTGGCGTATCTATTGTCCGGAATCGTTGTTCTACCTGTTGCTTGAATTTCAGTCGACGGTGGACCGGCAAATGATGCAAAGGATGAGAGTTTATTCGGGACTGCTGTCGCAGGATCTGTATGCCCAGCATAAAAGCGCGGAACCTTTGAACCTGCTGCCTGTCGTAGTCTACTCGGGGAGCCGCAAGTGGACTTTGGCTCACCATGCGGTCCTGGACTGGCTAAGACCTTTGCAGGAGGGGAAAGTGTATGTGCTGATAGATGAGGAATCCGCTGGCGATTCCATCATCGGCGATGTCATTCGCCTGGTGCGCGCTGACACCCTCGCCGACGTCGTGAGAACGCAGAACGCCTTGCTGGCCTGGCCACGGGCGAGCGAAGGGTTACAGCGGGCCGTAATGAAGATTGCCGATGAGCGTATGAGGCTCTTTGGCGCCAACCAGGAGGCAATCATGAATGAACAAGTTCACGAGGCGGGCCGGAAAGAGTTTACCGAAGAGGAGCACGCCCTCATCCAGGAGTATATTCTGGGCGTTTATAACGCGGCCAAGGATATGCCCGAGATCAGGCGGATAGTCGAAGCTCGGCGCGCAGGCGCGCTGGAGGGCCGGCAGGAAGGTCGGCAAGAAGGTCGACAAGAAGGTCGACAAGAAGGCCGGGAGGAAGGGCGAGCGGAAGCGTTCCGGGCAATGCTCAGCAAGGCGTGTAAGCAGCGCGGTGGCGGTGAGCACCTTGTGGCAAGGATCGCGAGCGCTGAACTGGGTCAACTGGAAAGCTGGCTGGACAGACTGATCGCTGGCGAGAATCTGGAAGCATTGCTGGAAGAAGGTGGCCCGTGAAGCTGGTGGCGACCCGGGCCAGGAGAATACTGCTTAGTTCGGGCCGCCAGCCAGGCGCTTCACGCTGCCGGAACCCATGACACTCTTGGTCAGCTGCGGCTCGCCGTAATAGCTCACGTCGCCTGAGCCAGCGACACTGACGGACAGCGTTTGCTTGGCCCACACCACGGCCTGGCCCGAGCCGCCAATACTGACCGCAGCATCGCGCGTCGCCAGTTGGCCGGTGCTGACTTTGCCGGAACCGCCGATCGACACCTTCAGTTTGTCGGCCGAGCCGGTTGCCTTCAGGTTGCCGCTGCCACCCAGCGAGACAGTGACCGATTCGCCTTCGATATTGCGCAAGTTCAAAGAGCCCGAGCCGCCGACATTGAAAGACAGCTTGCCGCCACGCAGGCCTTCCGCGTCGACCGAGCCGGAACCGCCGACCGAAATGCGTTCCAGTTTCCTGGCGGTGATCACAACCTTCAGGTTGCGGGTATCGAATTGCAGGTTAGGGCGGACAGGGCGAATTTGCAGGATGCCGTCTTCGACCACGGTTTCGATCAGGGGCAGGATGTTGTCGTCGGACTCGATGCTGACGCTGTCGGTATTGCCGATGCGCACTTCCACACTGCCCGGCAAGCCCAGGCCGAGGCCGGTGAAGTTGGACGCTTCGCGTGCCTGCCTGGAGATTTTGCCGTTGCCCTGGACGCGTTCGCCGGCGAACCAGCCCAGCGGAGCCGCCGATACCACGGCGACTGGGGCGGCGACAGCAAATACGGATGCGGCGACCAGGGCGTTGCGCACTGCAGCAGACATTTTCATCGTGTTTCTCCTCAATTTGAATGAGAAGCATCGTATCGAAGCCGGGACCATGGCGCCTGCCCGATGCGACAGGACGCCGTCTCGCGGGAACAGAATGCAAATGCCGGAGACAGGGCGCCGCTGCTGTATCATTTCGCCCATGCTTACCATCATCATCAAACAGGGCAAGGAGAAGTCCATCCTTGCCGGCGATCCCTATATTTACCTGTCCGCCATCGAGCGCGTGGATGGACGTCCTGCCGAGAAGAACAAGCCCGGCGCCACCGCCACCGTGCTGTCCTCGTCCCGCAAATTCCTGGCCCGCGCCGCCTATAACGCCAGGTCGCAGATTGCCGCCCGTGTCTGGACCTTGCGTGAAGACGAGCCGGTCGATCACGCCATGGTGAAGCGCCGCGTACGTGCTGCCATTTCGCGCCGCAGCCATACGCTGCAATCGGCCCGGCCCGACGAGCTGGTGCCGGTCGTGCTCGGCGACGAAGACGGCCTGTCCGGCCTGCTGGTGCAAAGTTATGGCGGCAAGGATGGCTACCTGGTGTGCCAGTTCCAGTCGGCGGCGGTGGAAGCCTGGAAAATCGGCATCGTACAAGCCTTGATCGCCGAAACGGGTTGTCAAAATGTTTACGAGCGCGCGGACAAGCTGATTCGCGAAGGTGAGGGCTTGCATGTCAAGTCACGCGCGCTGGCGGGAGCGGAGCCGCCGCAGCGCCTGACCGTTACCGAGCGCGGTCGCAGTTTTCCTTACGATATCCGGACCGGATTTGAGTATCCGAAATAAATGTTGTTCACCAGCCACTTACATTCCGTTGAGTAAATGCAATAGAATCATGCGTACCAATTGGAGAGCACAGGCACTATGGAATACTCGCAAATTCGCACCCTGACGTATATCGAGAACGAAGACCACCCGGTCTTCGGCACCCTCGTCGAGCAAATCCTGCATCTGCTGAATTCCAAACTGGTCTTTTCCGATATCCTGATCCACCAGAACAGCCCTTTGCTGCTGCGCCAGCCAAAGGGCCTGGTAGCCGTGACCGACTCACCGATCACGCGCGAGGAGCTGGAAGAATTCTTTGAAGTCGTGGAACCGAACTGGCGCGAACGCATCCAGGACCGCGCGTTCGACCGCGCCATCGACCTGCATACCGCGCGCATCCGGGCCAACTGTTTCAGCTTCCAGGGCAAGAAACGCCTGGGCTGCGTGATCCGCCGCTTCCCGAAAGAACCGTTGCTGCTGTCCGGCCTGGGCTTGCGCCCGACCGAGGAAAAATTCGCCCAGCTGTCGAGCGGGCTGGTGCTGATCATTGGCGACACCTGCCAGGGCAAGTCGACCACCATCGCCTCAATGCTGGACGACATCAACAAGAACCGCTCGGGCCACATCATCACCATCGAAGACCCGGTGGAGACGCTGATCCCGCAACGCAAATGCGTGATCACCCAGCGCGAAGTGGGCTTTGACGGCGACGTCGAAACCTTCGACCTGGGCGCCAAGGATGCGTTGCGCGAACGCCCCGACGTGATCGTGATCGGCGAGATTCGCGACGCGGAGACCGCGCACGAAGCGCTGGCGCTGGCCGAATCCGGACCGCTGGTGCTGGCCTCGCTGCACGCACGTTCGACCGAACTGGGCCTGCAAAAGATGATCCGCCTGCTGGGCAACGCCGAACCGCAGCGCCAGGCGCTGGCCCATGCGCTGCGCGGCGTGCTGTGCCAGGCGCTGATGCCGGCAATGGACGGCGACCGCTACTACCTGGCCACCGAAAGCCTGAGCGTCAATCCGGAAGTGGCTGCCGTGATCGAAAACGGCAACGTCGCCGACTTGCGCAACGTCATGGAGCGCAAGTCCGCCCCCGGCTGCTACACCATGAACGAATGTCTGGGCAAGCTGCTGGCCGAAAAGAAAGTCAGCATCGAAGACGCCCGCCACGCCACCACCGACCGCCTCGGCTTCGCCGACATGCTGTAAAGGCGAAAGTCGGGGTCAGGTCCGGCAATCGGACATTGCGCTTCGCGCAATGTCCGATTGCCGGACCTGACCCTGACCCTTCCCCTCATATTTTGCAGACACGCACCATCGATATCAGTTCGATAAGTGCGTGTTTGATATCTGTCAGATGGATCGAAGGCGGTTGGGCCTCATTAATCCAATGCATCGCCAATGACAGGATTGACAGAGTGCTGGCAGCCTTCGCGCGACTGCCGTAAGCGACACTGAAACCTGTTTTGCGAGCGGCGAGTCCGATAAGCCAGAGTGCGTAGGTGAGCAATGTCCCCAGCAAGAGCAAAATAGCCAAGCGCCGCAATGTGTGGGTCTGACTAAGGCGTAATCCCATTCCCCACTGCGCGTTCTTGAGGTCGCGGAAGGTTTGTTCGATCTGCATGCGGCCAGCGTAAATGTTGGCGATTTGCTCGGCATTGAGTGAGGCGAGCTTGGGTGAAACGGCGAGCAACCATGGCTCGCGTTGTCCCCGACTATTCTTCTTGCTGTGGCAGCTGCGTGCCGGCTTGCCTATCTTGGTCAATCGGCGCCGCCCCTTTGGGTGGCGTTTCAGCAGCACAAGCCGGCACAGGACAGGATTAGCGCGTGTGTAAAAGTATTGGCCCAGGTCGCGCGCATGGGCGCTGGCCTGTGCATAGAGCGTCTTGCAGCCAACCCAGCCAGGACTGTCGTGCCAGCGCACCATGTCGCGATTGCGGATCCTCCCCACCCAGGCAAATCCGAGCTGGTTTAACAGCTTGAACCAACTGGCGCGAAAGCCGGCATCGGTGATGATGATGGCCCGGCTGCCCGGTGGAAGTATGCTGCGCAACGATTGTAGAAAGTGTTGATGCACAATCGGTGAGCCAAGCTTGGCGCAGGGGTGGGTTTCCTCATAGAGGGTGAACGCACGCCCTTTGACGATGGCTGCTGCCCGTAGCAACTGAATGCTGCTATCGTCTCGTACCGCCGACCAGTCCACAGCAATCTGCACACCAGGCTGGCGGATCACACGGCGAGCCAGCGCACGGTACACGGCATGCTTTTCCTGCGCCAGATGGGGGTTACTCAACAGCCGATCACAGCATTTGATGCGATGGCGCAACTGCGTCGCCGAAGCCAGCTTCTTCCCCATGCGCACCAGACTTAGGCCACCATGCAACGCCGCTGTCGCCACCTTGGCCAAGCATGTCCGCCGCTTGGCATGCATGTTCGGACATTCCTGATCCAATAACCCCTGTATGATTGCATGTGCATGCATGGCGTATTCCTTTCCCTCGCAGTTTGGACGCTACGAATGAAAGGGGTGACACAGCCATGCATGCGCCGTTTTTGGGATTGAAAGTTAACAGCTTCCTTCAACGTTTACAACAAAAATATGAGGGGAAGGGTCAGGACCTGACCCCGACTTTCATTATTCCAGGGGCACGTTGCGGTAGCGGTTGACTGTGCTGCTTTCCACGGGTGGGGCGTTGTTGCCCCATGCGGCGCGCAGGTAGGACACTACTTGCGCTACTTCCACATCATTCAATGCATGGCTGAACGGCGGCATGCCATAGGGACGCGGGTTGCCTGCCGTGCCGGGGGCGAAGCCGCCATTCAGCACGATGCGGATCGGATTCACCGCTTCATCCATCGTCAGGGCGCGGTTGCCTGCCAAGGGCGGGTAATGCGGGGCGATACCTTCGCCTTTGGCGCCGTGGCAGTCCAGGCATTGCTTGCTGTAGATTTTCTCGCCGGCTGCCAGCCAGGCCGCAGCTTCCGGTTCCTTCGAGCGTTCATATGGCTGGCGTGCGCCGCTTTCGTTCGGCAGCGATTTCAGATAGACGGCCATGGCGCGTGCATCTTCATCAGTCAGGTGCTGCAGGCTTTCGCGTACTACTTCCGCCATCGGGCCGAACACTGTCGCCCGTTGCGAGATCCCGGTCTTCAGCAGGTCGGTGATGTCTTTCACCTCCCAGTCCCCCAATCCTGCCTCGCGGTCGGAGGTGAGGGAGGGTGCATACCAGCCCAGCACGGGGATCAGGCCGCCCGACAGGCCTTTGTCGCTGGCGCCCAGGGCATTGCGTTCACTATGGCAGGCGATGCAATGGCCGGGCCCTTGCACCAGGTAGGCACCACGGTTCCATTCGGCGGATTTGCTGGCATCGGGCGTGTACACGGCGGGTTTGAAGTACAAGGCGCGCCATACAGCCAGCAGGGCTTGCTGGTTGTACGGGAAGCGCAGCGTGTGCGGCCCGCTGGCCTGCTTCACCGGCGTGATGGTCTGGAAGTAGGCGTGCATCGCGTCCGAATCGTCGCGCGTCATCGCGGTGTAGTTCGTGTAGGGGAAGGCGGGGTACAGCAGGCGGCCATCTTTGGCTTTGCCGTTGTGCAGGGCGTTCCAGAAATCGTCGGCCGACCAGTTGCCGATACCGGTTTCCTTGTCTGGCGTGATGTTGGGAGAGATGACGTTGCCGAAAGGGGTTTGCAGGACGCGTCCGCCGGCAAAGGCTGCGCCGCCGCGCGTGGTGTGGCAGGCCATGCAATCGGCAGCCTTGGCCAGGTAGGCTCCGCGCGCGACTTTCTGCGCAATCGGCATATTGTTTGAGGCGGCGCTGGGAGCCGGGCCGGTGTCGTGCTTGGGCCAGACGAATCCGACCGCTGCAACAATCAGCAGCAGCGGTATGGCGATCGCGATTTTCGTATTGCGCTTCATGGTCGGTTTGCTTGGTTGGGGATGCCGCCGCATTCCATCGGCAGTGGCTTGGGCAGGGAGCTTGCGGGGCGAGCATTCGGATCTGCCGCTTGTGCGGCCAGCCAGCCGGATACGGCTGCCACATCGGCTTCGCTCATGCGATTGGCTACTTCGGCCATGCAGTCCGGTGTGTGGGCCTTGCGCTTCTGGTTGCGCCAGGCGCCGAACTGCGCGTTGATATAGTCGCGCGGCAGGCCGATCAATCCGGGAATGGCAGGCGCCACGCCTGTCATCGCTGCGCCATGGCAGGCGACGCAGGCCGGCACTTTGCGCGATGGGTCACCCTGGTGCACCAGCACACGGCCGCGCTCGATCATCTGTGGCGTGGCGCTGCTGGTTGCCGGCGGCGGATAGGGGGCATGCTGCTCGGAGAAGTATTGTGCGATCTCGCGCAGGTAGGCGTCCGGCAGCTGTTCGACCATGTAGGTCATCATCGGATACTGGCGGCGGCCTTCCTTGAAGTTCAGGAGCTGGTTGTACAGGTAGCCGGCGGGCTTGCCGGCGATGCGCGGAAAGAATGCGTCGCCCTGCTCATTGGCCTTGTGGCAGGCGATGCAGGCTGCGACGCGCTGCTCGACCGTGTCCGGCAGGCTGGCCGGGGCGGCAATGGCGCAGGTGGCCACAAGCGCGGCGCTAAATGAGAGAATGCGGAGGAAAAGTCGCATGATGAACCCGTTTTTCTTGTGATGGTTCAAGGATACGCCTGCGTGTCAAAGAATAACAGGCTCAGAATGGCCAGGGAATGAGGGTATCAGTTTGAAGCTTTACGAAGCGCTTGCCGACGAATTGGCGGGCTTGATCGCCTCCGGCGTGCTGCGGCCGGGCGAGAAGCTGCCATCGGTGCGGCAGCAGCAGGAGCGGCGCGGCGTCAGCCCGTCCACTGTATTCCAGGCGTACTACCAGCTCGAGGCGCGCGGGCTGATCGAATCGCGTCCGCGTTCGGGCTATTACGTGGCGGCGCGGCGCTTTGCTGCAACGCCGGAGCCGGAGGTGTCGCGGCCCGATGCCGCTTCCACCCTGGTCGATGTCAGCGAGCTGGTGTTCCAGGTCCTGGAGGCCAGCCGGGCGCCGGGCAATGTGCCGTTCGGTTCCGCCTTCCCCAGCCCCTTGCTGTTCCCCCTCGATAAGCTGGGCCGAGCGGTCACGGCCAGCATGCGCCATATCGATCCCTGGAGCACGATTGCGGACCTGCCGCCGGGCAATGCAGAGCTGCGGCGCCAGATCGCCTTGCGCTACCAGCTCGATGGCTTGCAGGTGTCGCCCGACGATATCGTTATCACCAATGGCGCGCTGGAAGCGTTGAACCTTTGCCTGCAGGCGGTGGCACGGCCGGGGGATACAGTGCTGGTGGAGTCGCCCAGTTTCTATGCGGCTTTGCAGGCGCTCGAACGCATCGGTCTGAAGGCGGTCGAGGTGGCGACGCATCCGCGCGAGGGTGTTGAGCTTGGGGCGCTGGCTGCTGCGCTGGCGCAGCACAAGCCGAGTGCGTGCTGGCTGATGACCAGCTTCCAGAATCCGCTTGGCAGCCTGATGCCGGCCGAGAAAAAGCGGGCTTTGGTCGAACTGCTGGCGGCGCATGATGTGCCGCTGATTGAAGATGACGTGTACGGTGAACTGTACTTCGGTGCGCAACGGCCTGCGCTGGCAAAGCGTTTCGACAGCAAGGATATCGTCATGCATTGCGGCTCGTTTTCGAAGTGCCTGGCGCCTGGATTCCGTGTCGGTTGGGCTGCCGCCGGGCGTTTCGCGCGGCAGGTCGAGCGGCTCAAACTGACTACGTCGCTGTCGGCGGCGATGCCTTCGCAGTTGGCGCTGGCTGAGTATCTGGGACAGGGCGGCTACGAGCGGCACCTGCGGCAGTTGCGCAGCGCGTTGGCGGGGCAGCAGCAGCGGATGCTGGCGGCGATTGAGGCGCATTTCCCGGAAGGCACGCGGGTGACGCAGCCGCAGGGCGGGTATTTCCTGTGGGTGGTGCTGCCGGAGTCAGTCGATGCGCTGGAGCTGCATCGGCTGGCGCTGGGGCTTGGAATCAGCATTGCGCCGGGGCCGATGTTCAGCGCGAAGCGGGCGTTTCGCAACTGTATTCGGCTTAATTACGGGCATGCTTGGGATGTGCGGCAGGCGCATGCGATTGCCGCTCTGGGGATGCTCGCGAAAACCGGTAAACCAGTGCCTGACCCGCAAGGTCAGGCACTGTTACGCGGCGGTCGCTGATCAAGTGTCTGACCCTGTGGGTCTGACACTGGTTTACCGGTTTTAGGGCGCTTGGGCGGCTTGATCGGCGGCAGGACGTTGCCGATGCCGATCCAGTGGCGATACACGCGCAAGGCCACCTGCGCGTCGTCGGCCGCGTACAGGATCTGTTTTTCGTTCAAGCGCGGCGTAGCCCAGTTGGTGGTCGAAATCTTCTTCGACTTGGTCAGCGCCTGTCCGAAATACTTGGCGACGGCGCTCTTGGCTCCGAGGTCGTTCTTCTGCCCCGGCACGCGCAGCACTAAGCCCAGGTCCACCACTTTGAGCGGCTCGATGCCCAGCTTGGCGCGCACGCGCTTGACGTCGTCGGACAGGCCAAAGCCGATCTTCAGCGTCATATCGGATTCCAGGATCGCCTTGACGGTGGCCAGGTAGGGGAAGCCGGCGCCCACCTGGAACAGCCAGGCATGGCGGTCGTCGGCAAACTGGATCAGGTGCGGACCGTCCGAGCTTTCGCCCTTGACGAACGTCGGTTTGGACTCGGTGTCGAAACCGATGGCATCCGCCGCCAGCAAGGCCGCCTGCGCAGCCTCCGCATCGGCGGCGGTTTTCACGAGCCTGACGTCGGCCAGCCGGATGCCTTCATAGGGAGGCAGCTCGGGGACCGCTTCCGGCGCGCCGCTCATTACTTCTTGGAGAACTTGGCGGTCAGCGCCTGCAGCTTCTCCGCGCGGCGGCGTTCGGCTTCCTCGGCGGCGGCGGCTTCGCGTTCGGCGGCGCGCTCGGCCTTGCGGCGTTCGACTTCCTTCTTATAGCGCTCCGCCAGGGTTTCCTTGGCGTGCTTGCGGTGTTCGTCGGTGACTTCGGCGCCGGTGCTGCCATCGAGGTTGTAGCGGACAGTGGCTTTTTCCATCACGCGCAGGTAGCGCTGGGAGGAAGTGTGGATGCCCAGGGCAGCGCGCATCAGCTTGCGGTTAAGTTCCGGCATCGCGGCGATGAGCTGCTTGTCGATGCCGATCGACAGCGGCAGGCTGTCGCGGAACGGGGCATACTGTTGCTGCAATTGCTTGAGCAGGGCGCGTGCTGAATTGGGAGCGGCAGGTGCGGCGGCTTGGCCTTCGGCCGGCTGCTGAGGGGTAGTGCTAGTGTTCATCGACTTCATAGGTTAATCAAGAGCCGCCAGCATACCACGACGCAGGTGCGCGGCGCATTGTGTTTTCGCTCATGATGTGGTTTTGATATCGAATTAATGGGTGCGGTCCGGCACAAAACCTTGTATAATGGCAGACGCGCCAAATGCAGGACGGTGCGAATTCAGTTTGGTAAAGAGTTTCGGCCGGGGCCGCGCTGCCCTGTGAAGTCCAGTTCCAGGGCATGTGCCCTCTCTAATCACTGAATCATCGGAATCGAGCCCGGTCAAGCGGGCTTTTTCTTTTCCCGATTATCCCTGAAACCGGGCCATCGCGAGCCTTCGATAAGTGCACTTCCGGGTGTGCTGAGAGAGATATTGAATGACGAAACCTAAGACCCTGACGTTGTCCGCCAAGAAGTCCACTGGCTCCTCCACTACCAGCGCCTCGTTGGCCGTGCCAAAGACCAGCCTTTCGTATGTGATCGACAACGCTCAAGAGGAAGCAGGAAAAGTCACCGTAGTAAAGAAATCCCGCCGCCTGGCTGCCGTGCCGGTGGAGGAAGCGCCGGTGCAAGCCGTTGCCGAAGAAACGGTCGTCAAGACCCGTGCCCGCAAGACCGCTGCTGCCAAGCCGGTGTCGCTGGCTGTTGTCGCTGAAGAAGCGCCGGTGGCGGCGCCTGCAAAGCGCGGCCGCAAGCCAAAGGCTGCCGAACCGGCGCCAGTGGTCGTGACCACCGGTCCGGCGGCCGTGACCGAAGTGCGCGATGCCGCCGTGCTGGCCTCGATCGACACCTCCGGCTACCTGCTGCCGCAGGTGAAGGTGCCGGGCCGCCGCGGCCGCAAGCCAAGCGAATTCACGCCGGAAAACGATGAAGTTGCGGCACTGAACGCCGTGGAGCGCGCCGAGCTGAAGGCTGCGTCCAAGGCGCGCGAACGCAAGGCCAAGGGCATCGACGCTTTCGGCATGGCCGACGGCGCCAACGCGGAGGAGCTGGAAAAACGCCGCACCCAGTTCAAGAACCTGATCAACCTGGGCAAGGACCGCGGCTACCTGACTTACGCCGAGATCAACGACCATCTGCCGGAAAACATCGTCGATCCGGAAGCGATCGAAGGCATCATTGCGACCTTCAACGACATGGGCATCGCCGTATACGAGCGCGCGCCGGATGCGGAAGCGCTGCTGCTGTCCGATAACGTGCCGACCGCCGCCAGCGACGACGAAGTGGAAGCCGCTGCCGCCACCGCGCTGTCGACCGTCGATTCCGATTTCGGCCGCACCACCGACCCGGTCCGCATGTATATGCGTGAAATGGGCGCCGTGGCGCTGCTGACCCGCGAAGGCGAGATCGAGATCGCCAAGCGCATCGAAGGCGGCCTGCGCGACATGATCCAGGCGATTTCCGCCTGCCCGACCACCATTTCCGAGATCCTGGCCCTGGCCGAGAAGATCGAGAAGGACGAGATGAAGGTGGACGACGTGGTGGACGGCTTCGTCGACTTGAACGAAGATGCGCACACCCCGGCGCCGGCCAAGGTTCCGGCCGCCGCCTCCGACGAGGAAGATGAGGAAGAGGAACTGGACGACGAGGAGGAAGACGGCGACGTCAACGGCGGCGCCGCCGGCTACTCGACCGAACAGCTGGCGCAGCTGAAAGATGACGCGCTGGCCAAGTTCGCCCTGATCTCGAGCCAGTTCGACAAGATGCGCAAGGCCGCTTACGGCAATGCGGCCTACGTGAAGGCGCAGGACATCATCTCCAACGAACTGCTGGGCATCCGTTTCACCGCCAAGGTGGTGGAGAAGCTGTGCGACACCCTGCGCGGCCAGATGGAGCAGGTGCGCTCGATCGAGCGCGCCGTGCTGGAGCTGTGCGTGAACCGCTGCGGCATGCCGCGGGCCCACTTCATCAAGGTCTTCCCGGGCAATGAAACGGACCTGGACTGGGTGGACGGCGAGGTGGCTGCCGGCTATCCGTACAGCGCGGTGCTGGGCCGTAACGTTCCTGCCATCAAGGAACTGCAGAACAAGATGATCGACCTGCAGGAGCGCGTCGCGCTGCCGCTGGCCGACCTGCGCAAGATCAACAAGCAGATGGCTGCCGGCGAGAAGCGCGCGCGTACCGCCAAGCGCGAAATGACCGTGGCCAACCTGCGCTTGGTGATCTCGATCGCGAAGAAGTACATCAACCGCGGCCTGCAGTTCCTGGACCTGATCCAGGAAGGCAATATCGGCCTGCTGAAGGCGGTCGACAAGTTCGAATACCGCCGCGGCTACAAGTTCTCGACCTACGCCACCTGGTGGATCCGCCAGGCGATCACCCGTTCGATCGCGGACATGGCCCGTACCATCCGCGTGCCGGTGCACATGATCGAGACCATCAACAAGATGAACCGCATCTCGCGCCAGATCATGCAGGAAACCGGTTCCGAGCCGGATATGGCAACCCTGGCGCAGAAGATGGAAATGCCGGAGTCCAAGGTGCGCGAGATCATGAAGATCGCCAAGGAGCCGATTTCCATGGAAACCCCGATGGGCGAGGATGGCGACTCCCAGCTGGGCGACTTCATCGAAGACAATACCACCCTGGCGCCGCTGGACGCCGCGTTGCACGCTTCGATGCGCAATGTGATCAAGGAAGTGCTGGACTCCCTGACCCCGCGCGAAGCCAAGGTGCTGCGCATGCGCTATGGCGTGGAAATGTCGAACGACCATACCCTGGAAGAAGTGGGCAAGCAGTTCGACGTGACCCGCGAACGTATCCGCCAGATCGAGGCCAAGGCCATGAGCAAGCTGCGCCAGCCTTCGCGCTCCGACAAGCTCAAGACGTTCCTGACGGAGAAGTAACAAAAAATAGGGGACGTACCCCATTTTCCGCTTCGACGGAAAATGGGGTACGTCCCCATTTTTTTGTCAGTACTTCGCAGGTACGCCGGCGCCTGGCAACGCCTTCTGGACGAAGTCGCGCAGGTCGTCGTTAGATTTCACCAGGTCTTCCGCGCGCAGGTACATCATGTGGCCGCTGCGGTAGCCCTCAAAGCGCATGCGGTCCTTCATGCGGCCGCTCGGGTCGAGCTGCCACATGGTGTACTTTGCGTCGAAGTAGGTGGTGGCGCCGTCGAAGTAGCCCGATTGCACCAGCAGCTTGAGGTAGGGGTTGGCCGCCATCGCCTGGCGCAGGTTCTCGCCAGTGTTGTCGTCCTTGTTGTCCCAGGGGTGCACCGGGCCGAACATATTGTAGGTAAGGTCGGTCTTGTACCCCAGCACGTCGCGCAGGTAGTAGTTGATGGCCGGCGTGAACGAGTGCAGCCAGGAGGTCAGCTCCGCGTTGTAATCGACCTTGTCGCCGGCATCCTTCTTGTCGATGCCCAGGTAGCGCGAATCCAGGCGGCCGATGGTGTAGCCTTTATCGCGCAGCAGTTCCTTCCAGAAGGTGCCGACCGGCACGCTCAGATTGTTCTGCATGACGACCTTTTCCGGCAATCCCGAATAATGCGCCACTTTCGCCGCGACGGCATTGCGCCTCTGCGCGTCGAGGAAGCCGCCGTTGGCAAGTGCCGGGATCAATTCGTTTACCGCAAACGACTCCGCTTCCGGCAGCACGTCTTTCAGGTCCTTCTTCTGCAGCTCTGCCGGCAGGGCTTTCTGGTACCACGCGGCGGCGGTGTAGTAGGGCAGGGCGAGCGCCTGCCCTACCGGGCCGTCGCGCTTCAAGCCCAGGCCGGTCGGGGATACCAGCACTACGCCGTTCAGGTACATCCAGTGCGCGTTCTGCAGCTCCAGCGCCAGGCCCGAAACGCGTGCCGTGCCGTAGCTTTCGCCGATCAGGAACTTCGGCGAAGTCCAGCGGCCTTCGCGCGAGACGAAGGCCTGCAGCCAATCGGCCAGGTACTTGATGTCGGCATTCACGCCGAAGAAGGCCGCGCGGTCGGCTTTCGGATCAAGGATGCGCGAGAAGCCTGTATTGACAGGGTCGATGTAGACGATGTCCGCCACGTCCAGGATGGAATGCGGGTTGTCCTTCACGCCGTATGGCTGGACGGGATAACCTTCCGAATCGATGTTGAGCACCTTGGGGCCGGTGTAGGCAATGTGCATCCATACCGATGCCGAACCGGGGCCGCCGTTAAACGACAGTACCAGCGGGCGGCGCGACTTGTCGCTGACATCGCTGCGCTGGTAATAGGTGTAGAACAGGGAGGCAATGACCTTGCCGTCCTTGTCCCACACCGGCTGGGTGCCGGCTGTGACTTTGTAAGGTACGGGCCTGCCCCTGATGGTGACCGTGCTGTTCTTGCTGACCGAGGATTCGGCCTTGAGTGTGCGGTCGAAGGCCTTGGTCTCGGCCGGACGATCGGCGGCGGCCTGGGTTTTGGCGGCGTTTTCTGGCGCCGGCTTTTCCTGGGCATGCACGCAGCTTGCCGCAAGCATCAGGGCTGGGACGATTCGGATGTATGTTTTCATCCGGCGAGTATTGCACATAAAAAGCGCGCCGCTACGGCGGGCGGCACGCCGGAAACAAGCCGTTACATTGCTGCTATGCGATAGAAAGCATCCGGCGCTTGCTGAAGTCGAAACCTTTGCGGACATGGTCGCGGGCCTTGAATCCTGCCGTGACAGCGACGAGGGCAAGAAAGCCGAGGATCAGCCACTCGAGCGGCTTGGGTCCATGGTATGAAGGCGTGCCAGCTACGGTCCTCCATTTTGGATGCGCCGACCCGAATAAATACTCGCGGATCGTCACACCTTGCGGACGAACTCCGATTTCAGGCTCATGGCGCCGAAGCCGTCGATCTTGCAGTCGATATCGTGGTCGCTGTCGACCAGGCGGATGTTTTTTACCTTGGTGCCCTGTTTGATCACGCCGCCGGAGCCTTTTGGTTTCAGGTCCTTGATCACGGTAACAGTGTCGCCATCTTGCAGGATATTGCCGGCGGCGTCCTTGTATACGCGTACCGATTCGCCGGCTGCTTCGGCGGCCTGCCTTGGCCATTCGTGGGCGCATTCAGGGCAGACATAGTTATCGCCGTCTTCATAGGTATACTCGGACTGGCATTTTGGGCAGGCTGGGAAATTGGACATTGGAACTCGTATGCATGAATTGGAAAACCCGATCTGGGCTGCGCTGAACTCCGCGCAGCGGCATTTTAACATTGCGGCAGGTGCGGCCGGCCGCTATCCGGCCGAGGTGGCGCCGTTCATGGCGGTGGCCGAAGCGGGAGTAGCCTTGTCCGCGGCCGACCTGGAAGGGGTGGGCGAAGGCTATTACTTCCTCGGCGCCATGCCGACGCTAGCGCCAGGCTGGACGCTGCAAGCGCTGTCCGGCGTGCTGCAAATGGTGTACCAGGGCGGCCCGGTCGCAGCGCCGGACATGTCGGCGATCCGCGTGCTGGCCGCCGGCGACCCGGCGATGGTGGAGCTGACCGATATCGCCTTTCCCGGCTACTTCCGGCCGCGCACCGGCGAGATGGGCAGGTATGCCGGCATCCACCACGACGACGGTCGCCTGGTGGCGCTGAGCGGGGAACGCATGGACCTTGGCCACATGCGCGAAGTGAGCGCGGTGTGCACGCATCCCGATTTCACGGGGCGCGGCTATGCGCGCAAGCTGGTCGAATTCATCATGCACGGCATGCAGCAGCAGGGTGTGCGCCCCATGCTGCACGTGGGCGCGGCCAATGCCCGTGCCCAGGCCCTGTACCGCTCGATGGGATATGTGGCAACCCGCGAGTTGCCGCACGCCCGGCTGGTACGCGACGCCGCAGCGTAGGCAGGTCCGGGTCCGCGGCAGGCTTACTTGCCCGCTTTGACGCTGCCAAGGCCCGTCACGGATTTGTTGACATGCTTGGGGTTGCCGAAGTAGGTGAAGTTGCCCATGCCCTGGACAACCAGGTTCAGGGTGTCGCTGGCGTGGACGCTGACCTCGCCCATGCCGTTGAAATTGACGTCGGTGCGTTCGGTGTGCAGGTCCCTGGTATTGACCTGGCCCACGCCCTGGCCCTTCATGCGCAGCAGTTTGACGGTGCCGCTGGCGTACAGCGCTCCGGCGCCTTCGAAGCTGATGTCGATGCGCTCACCGCTGATGTTGGTGAGGCGCGATTCGCCGGCGCCAAGCACGCGGAAGCTGGTCAGGGCCGGTACGGTGATCGTGATCCGGTCGCCATCCTTGACCTCAACCGAGCCTTTCTGGTCTTTTTCATAGATCACGCGCAGCACGCCGCCGTCGACGGCGGTGCTGACCTTGCTGATGTATTCAGGGCGTCCACTGACCTTGACGGTCTGCGCTTTGCCGACGTCGACATAGACATTGACCGGGCCTTTGACATTCACACCGTAGAAGGTGCCGAGCGTGCGCGCCTGGTCATCGGCCAGGGCAAGGGAGGGAAGCAGCAGTGCAGCTAACAGCGTCAAACGGAACATACGTTCTCCTCATATCCGAGCGCATGATTATGACGCAGTTATGGCGTTTTTGCTAAGCGGGCCCGGATTTGCCCGGGCCCGTTGGCCAGCGTGGCTTAGCCTGTGTTGCGCAGGCCGGCGGCGACGCCGTTGATCGACAGGTGGATGCCGCGGTTGACGCGCGGGTCGGCCCGTTCTTCCTCATTGCCCAGCGCGCGGCGGCGCTTGATCAGCTCCACCTGCAGGTGGTTCAGCGGGTCGAGGTAAGGGAAGCGGTTGGTGATGGACCGCGCCAGCAGCGGGTTGCCGGCCAGCCGGTCGCGCGTGCCGGTGATCGATTCCAGGCAGTCGAGGGTCTGGTGGTACTCCTCGGTGATGCGCTTGAAGATGCGCTCACGCAGTTCCTTGTCCGTCACCAGCTCGGCGTAGCGCGAGGCGATCGCCAGGTCGGTCTTGGCCAGCACCATGTCCATGTTCGACAGCAGGGTGGCGAAGAACGGCCAGTGCTGGAACATGTCGCGCAGTTGCGCCGTGCGCTCGTCCTTGTTGCCGGCGGCGATCCAGGCGCCGATGGCGGAGCCGAAACCGTACCAGCCCGGCAGCAGCAGGCGGCACTGGCCCCAGCTGAAGCCCCAGGGGATGGCGCGCAAGTCTTCGATGCGGCGCGTCGATTTACGGGAAGCCGGGCGCGAACCGAGGTTCAGTTCCGCGATCTCCGCGATCGGGGTGGCCGAGAAGAAGTAGTCGGTGAAGCCCGGGGTTTCGTATACCAGGTTGCGGTATGCCTTGTAGGCCAATTCGGAAATCTCGGCCATCACGGTTTCGAAACCGGCCAGGCGCGGGCCGTGGCAGGCGTCGGCCGGCGGCGGCATCAGGCTCGCTTCCAGGGTCGAGCAGACCAGCAGTTCCAGATTGCGGCGGCCGATTTCGGCGTTGGAGAACTTGGAAGCGATGATCTCGCCCTGTTCCGTCAAACGCAGCTGGCCGTTTACCGTGCCCTTCGGTTGCGCCAGGATGGCCTCGTAGCTCGGACCGCCGCCGCGGCCGACGGTGCCGCCGCGGCCATGGAACAGGCGCAGCTTGACGCCGGCCTTGGCGAAGATCTGCACCAGGGCCAGTTCCGCCTTGTACAGCTCCCAGTTGGAGGTCATGAAGCCGCCATCCTTGTTGGAGTCGGAGTAGCCCAGCATGACTTCCTGGATCTGGCCCTGCTTGGCGATCAGCTTTTGCACCATCGGCACCGCCATCAGCGCTTGCATGATGCCGGCGGCGCGCTGCAGGTCGGGAATGGTCTCGAACAGCGGAATGACCATCAGGTCCGAAGTGTGCTCGCCGCTTGCGTCCTGGCGCAGCAGGCCGGTTTCCTGCTGCAGCACGAACACTTCCAGCAGGTCCGATACGGTCTCGGTGTGCGAGATGATGTAGTTGCGGATGGCGCGCTTGCCGTAACGCTGGCGGATTTCGCGGGCGGTACGCAGGATGCTCAGCTCGGAAGCGGTTTCGTCCGAATACTCGATGTAGGGCGAATACAGCGGGCGTGGTTGCGCTAACTCGGCCAGCAGCAGTTTGACCTTGGCATCTTCGTCGAGCGACGCATAGTCGGGCTGCACGCCGGCCTTGGCGAACAGTTCCGCCAGTACGCGCTCGTGGATGTCGGACGACTGGCGCATGTCCAGCGACGCCAGGTGGAAGCCGAAGATGTCGGCAGCGCGCTTTAGGGTGGTCAGGCGCGGACGGGCCAGCATGGAACCGTGGTTGGCGTCCAGCGATGCGATCAGCACCTGCAGGTCGGCCGAGAAATCGGCCGGGCATGGGTAAGGTTCGGCGTGGCCGACCTCCTTGCGCAGGATGTTGGTGGCACCCAGGGCGCGCGCGGTACTGGCCAGGCGGGCGTAGATGCCGATCAGGGCGCGGCGGTAAGGCTCGTCGCTGCGGTGGTCGGAAGTGTCGGTCGACGCGTCGGACAGCTCTTGCAGCGCAGGCGAGCAGCCAACCATCAGGGTCGACACCGACAGCTCGGCGCCCAGCGCGTGGGTTTCATCGAGGTAGAAGTCGAGGATGGTGGTGGCCTGGCGCTCCAGCGCATGCTGCATGGTGCCGGCGTTGACGTTCGGGTTGCCGTCGCGGTCGCCGCCGATCCAGCTGCCCATCTGCACGTAGGAGGCGTCGATGGCGGGCGCCGACGGGCCGTAGTGTTCGGCGATCTCGGTCTCGATATCGTCGTACAGGGCCGGCAGCTCGCGCAGGAAGGTGATGCGGTAGTAGGACAGGGCGTTGTCGATCTCGTCGGCCACGGTCAGCTTGGAGTAGCGCAGCATGCGCGTCTGCCACAGCGTCGCGATGCGGGCGCGCAGCATGTGCAGGTTGGCGCTGCGTTCCTTCGGCGTCAGCGGCAAGTCGCGCTGGGCCAGCAGGCGGGCGATATCGTGTTCGGCGTCCAGGATGGACTTGCGCTGCACCTCGGTTGGGTGGGCGGTCAGGACGGGGCTGATCAGGGCTTCCTTAAAGAAGCTGGTCACGGTGTCCAGTTCGACGCCGGATTCTTTCAGCTTGTCGAGGGCAAAGCTGATGCTGCCTTTTTGCGGTGCCGAGCCGGCCAGCAGGTGGGCGCGGCGGCGGCGGATGTGGTGCTGGTCTTCCGCAATATTGGCCAGGTGGGAGAAGTAGGAGAAGGCGCGCACCACCGTAATGGTCTGTTCGCGGGTCAGGATCTTCAGCATGCCGTCCAGTTCCTTGGCGGCGCCGGCGTCGGCTTCACGGCGGAAGCGGACAGCGGTCTGGCGAATGGTTTCGACGACGGCGAATACTTCCTCTCCTTCCTGTTGCCGCAGGACGTCGCCCAGCAGGCGGCCCAGCAGGCGGATATCTTCTTTCAACGGCGCGTCTTTATCGGCGCTCTGGTTTGCTTCGTCTGTTGCACTTACTTGATTTGCCATAGTTAATCAGTCAAAAGATAAGAATGGTCGTGCAAAAGGCTCGTGGCCGCAGTCTGCATAGGGGGCGCGCATGCTAGAATTTGTGGTCCCGATCATGCGCAATAAACTGGTGAAGGCCGGTTTGGCGCTAGCAACAGCGAAAGAACTGGTTTTGAATACTCCTGAAATGGCCCGACAGCTCCCTTCCAAATTGGTGATCGCTTCGCGCGAAAGCCGCCTTGCCATGTGGCAGGCCGAACACGTCCGCGCTCGCTTGTCCCAATTATATCCGCAGTGCAGCATCGAGATCCTGGGCATGACGACCCGGGGCGACCAGATCCTCGATCGCGCGCTGTCCAAGGTCGGCGGCAAGGGGCTGTTCGTGAAGGAACTGGAAGTGGCGATGGAAGAGGGCCGCGCTGACCTGGCCGTCCATTCGCTGAAGGATGTACCGATGGAATTGCCGCAAGGATTCGCCCTGGCGGCAGTGCTGGAGCGCGAAGACCCGCGCGACGCCTTTGTTTCCAACGATTATGCGTCGCTGGCCGAACTGCCGGCCGGCGCCATCGTCGGCACCAGCAGCCTGCGCCGCCAGGCCCTGATCGCCGCGCGTTATCCGCAGCTGGTGATCAAGCCTTTGCGCGGCAACCTGGACACCCGCCTGGGCAAGCTCGATCGCGGCGATTACGCGGCCATCATCCTGGCTGCCGCCGGCCTGAAACGCCTTGGCCTGCCGCAGCGCATCAAATCGCTGCTGGCGCCGGAAGATTCGCTGCCGGCCGCGGGGCAGGGCGCGATGGCGATTGAAATTGCGGAACGCAGCGATGGCCTGGACCTGAAAGCCATCCTGGCGCCGTTGAACGACCTGCCGACTGCGCAAGCCGTGGCGGCCGAGCGCAAGGTTTCCAAGGTGTTTGGCGGCTCCTGCCAGGTGCCGCTGGCGGCCTTCGCCACTGTCGACGCCGGCCGGATGCACCTGCGCGCCATGGTCGCCACCCCGGACGGCACCCGTGTCGCCCGCGCCGAAGTGAGCGGCGCCGCGACCGACGCCGAAGCGCTGGGCGCCAACGTCGCCGAGCAACTGCGCGCCCAGGATGCCGAAGCCATCCTCGCCGTCTGCCTGGCCGAACAAGCCGACGCCATGAACCCGAACGCCGCTCCCGCGGCCTGATCCCGGCGCCCCGCATGCCTGCCACCTGTCCGGCCGAGCCCGTGGCAACCTTGGGGTCAGACCCTTTGCTTGCCATTCGCCTTGTCGAGACCGTGTCAACCGGAGGGCCTGACCCCAAGGTTGCCACGATCGATCGGTGCTGCACTTGATGTCGCGTCCAGTCGTCATCACCCGTCCCATCGGGCAGGCCGAGCCACTGGCGGGCCGCATTCGCGCCCTTGGTCGCCAGGTCGAGGTGTTGCCGCTGCTGGAAATCAGCCCGCTGCGCGACCAGGAACCGTTGCGCTCGGCCCTGGCCGGCCTGGCGGGCTACCAACTGGTCGCCTTCGTCTCGCCGAACGCTATTGAGGCCGCCTTCGCCCACATCCCTGCCTGGCCCGAGGGCCTGCAAGCTGCCGTCGTAGGGGAGGCCAGCCGCCTGGCGCTGGTCGCCAAAGGCGTGCCCGCCAGCCAGATCGCCAGTCCCGCCGACCCCGCGCACAGCGATACGGAACATCTGCTGCAGGCGCTCGAGCTGCCAGCGCTGCGCGGCGCCAGGGTAATGATCGTGCGCGGCGACGCGGGCCGCGAGCTGATGGCCGAAGCCTTCCGCGCCGCCGGCGCCGAGGTGACCGTGCTGCCGGCCTATCGGCGCGCCGTGCCGCAGCTGACGCCGGCACTGGCCGCGCGCCTGCTCACGCTGCTTGCCACCCCGGCCGACTGGGTCATCACCAGTTCCGAAGCGCTGCGCGGCCTTGTCGGCCTGCTAAAAGAATTGAACAAGTTGACAATCGTTGCATCGTTGCAACAACATCATCTGATCGTGCCCCATTCCCGTATTGCCGAAACGGCAAGGGGTTTGGGTTTCCCGAATGTGACTCTCACAGGATCAGGCGACGAACGGGTGCTCGCCGCGTTACAATCACGTCCATGAACGATTTGCCTAACCAAACTGACAACAAAGACGTCCCGCCAAATCCGCACACTGCGCCGGCCGTCGACATTCCCACTACCGCCCAGGCTGCGCCAGCGACCCCGCCGGCTCAGGAGCGCGACGCCCTGCGCCAGCCGCTGACCATTGCCGTGGTGGTGCTCGGCATCTTGCTGGCTGCGCAAGCCTTCTACTCGAAAAACCAGGTGCACCGCCTGCGCGAAGAGATGGCGCGCCGCCTGCAGCAGGGCGATTCCCTGAATGCGCAGACCAGCCAGCTGACGAAGAGCGTGCAGGAAACGACCAAGGAAATCCAGCTTAAGGTAGGCGTGCTGGAAAACCGCCAGCAGGAAGCGCAGGCGCAGCAGCTCGCGCTGGAGCAGCTTTACCAGGACATGTCGAAGAACCGCGACGAGTGGGCGCTGGCCGAGATCGAGCAGGTACTGTCGACCGCCAGCCAACAGCTGCAATTGGCCGGCAACGTGCCGGGCGCGCTGATTGCGCTGCAAAATGCCGACCGCAGCCTGTCCCGTTCCGACAAACCGCAATTCATCACCATCCGCCGCGCCATCGCCAAGGACATTGAACGGCTGAAGGCGCTGCCGAACGTCGACAATGTCGGCCTGGCCGTGCGCCTGGATAATGTGATCGCCCAGGTCGACGGCCTGCCGATGCTGTCCGACGCCAAGCCAACCCCGCCGGCGCCGCCGGAGCGCAAGGCCCATGCGCCGGCGCCGGCCAAGGCCAAAGGCAAGGACGCCGCCGCCAGGGATGCCGCGTCCGCACCGGCAGAAGACGAGAACAGCTGGGGCAATCGCCTGCAGACGGTGTGGCAGGACTGGAGCCGCGATATGTGGGCGGAAGTGTCGACCCTGATCCGCGTGCGCCGCGTCGATACGCCGGACGCCATCATGCTGGCGCCGGAAGAAGCCTACTTCCTGCGCGAGAACCTGAAACTACGCCTGCTGAACGCGCGCATGGCGCTGCTGTCCCGGAACGAAGCGGCCTTCCGCGCCGACCTGCTGGCCGCACAGGAATCGCTGGCACGCTACTTCGACACCAAGACCACCCAGACCAAGACCGCGCAGCAGCTGCTGCGCCAGCTGCAAGGCAGCAACCTGCAGATCGAAATGCCGACGCTGGCCGACAGCCTGAACGCGGTGCGTAACTACAAGGCGAAGCCATAATGCGTCTCTTTATCTGGCTCGTTGTAATGATGGCCGCGGCCATCGGTATCGCCGTGACGGCGCGCTTCAACCCGGGCAACGTGGTGCTGTTCTACCCGCCGTACCGCGTCGACCTGTCGCTCAACTTCTTCATGGTGCTGCTGGTTGCAGCCTTCCTGCTGGTGCACTTCCTGGTGCGCGCTTTCAACGCCACCGTCAACATGCCGCGCAAAGTGGCCGCCTACCGCCAGCACAAGCGTGAACGCGACGGCAACAAGGGCTTGCGCGATGCGCTGAAAGCCCTGTTCGAAGGCCGCTTCGGCCATGCCGAAAAAGCAGCACTGCGCGCTGCAGAGCTGCCGGAAAACGCCGGCGTCGCCGCCCTGATCGGCGCCCGCGCCGCGCACCGCATGCGCCAGCAGGCCCGCCGCGACCAGTGGCTGGCCCGCATCGCCAGCGACAGCAGCATGAAGACCGCGCGCCTGATGACCATGACCGAGCTGCTGGTCGACGACCACCAGCCGGAAGCGGCGCTGGAAGCCGTGCGCGAGCTCAATGCCAGCGGCACCCGCCACATCCACGCCCTGCAATGGTCGCTGAAGGCTGAACAGCAAGCCAAGAACTGGCCGGAAGTGCTGCGCCTGGTGCGCCTGCTGGACAAGCACAAGGCCCTGCATCCGGCGCTGTCGGCGCGCCTGCGCGAACTGGCGTACGACGACCTGCTGTCCGATAACGCGCACGACGCTGAATCGCTGCAGCGCGTCTGGAGCACCATCCCGAACGCCGACCGCCTGAAACCATACGTGGCATGCCGCGCCGCCACGGCCCTCAATGCACGGGGGCTGCACGACGAAGCCCGCGTGGTGTGCGAAGAGTCGCTGGCCGCCAACTGGGATGAGCGCGTGCTGCGCGCCTACCGCGACGCTGCCGCACCGGTCGGTTCCGCCGCGCTGCTGGTGCAGATCGAGCATTGCGAAGGCTGGGTGCGCGAGCGCCCCAACGACGCCGAGCTGGCGCTGACCCTCGGTTCGCTGTGCCTGAAGCAGAAGCTGTGGGGCAAGGCCCAGCGCTACCTGGAACAGGCCCTGTCCGACGCCTCCGAATCGCGCATGGTGCGCGAATCCCACCTCAAGCTGGCGCAGTTGCACGAAGCGCTGTCCCAGCCGGAAGAAGCGGCGAACCATTATCGCCAGTGCGCCTTGGCAACTATCCTGTGACGGTGCTGCGCCGCACAAGCGGCCTCCACTTCGCTATAATTGCAAGGTTAGACTGATTAAAATGCATTAAACGAGGAAAAACATGAGCCTGAATAAAGTACCGGCCGGCAAAGACCTGCCGAACGATTTCAACGTGATTATCGAGATCCCGATGAACGCGGATCCGATCAAGTATGAAGTGGACAAGGAATCCGGCGCCATCTTCGTCGACCGTTTCATGGGCACCGCCATGCACTACCCATGCAACTATGGCTACATCCCTAACACCCTGTCCAACGACGGCGATCCGGTCGACGTGCTGGTGATCACCCCGTTCCCGCTGATCCCGGGCGTGGTGGTGCGCTGCCGCGCCATCGGCGTGCTGAAAATGACCGACGAATCCGGCGAAGATGCGAAAGTGCTGGCGGTTCCGGTCGACAAGATCCTGCCGATCTACAAGCACTGGCAGAAGCCGGAAGACCTGCAGGACCTGCGCCTGCAGCAGATCCAGCACTTCTTCGAGCACTATAAAGACCTGGAGCCAGGCAAGTGGGTCAAGGTCGAAGGCTGGTACGGCCCGGAAGAAGCGAAGAAAGAAATCATGCACGGCGTCGCACAAGCGGCCAAGCAGGAAGGCTGATTGCAGGCCTGATCGAAGAAAGCGCCCCGTGGGGCGCTTTTTTTGTATAGTCGATGCGTGCACCCTTGCAGGGAGGACGCGAGATGGAAGGATCATTGTCGATCTGGGCGAAGACCGCCCCTGTCGCCGCCATGCCGGAACTGAGCGGCGAACTGCAGGCCGATGCCTGCATCATCGGCGGCGGTATCGCCGGCCTTACGACTGCATACCTGCTCGCGCTGGAAGGGCGGCGCGTGGTACTGCTGGAAGCGCGGCAGCTGGGCAGCGGTGAAACCGGACGCACCACCGCGCACCTGATGCCGCCGGATGAGTGGTACCACTGCATCGAGCAGAACTTCGGCTCAGTCAATGCCAGGCTGGTGGCCGCCGGCCAGATGGCAGCCATCGACCAGGTGGCGTCCATCGTTGGCAGCGAAGGACTGGACTGCGAGTTTGAGCGGCTCGACGGTTACCTGTATTCCGCCACTGGCGACCCCAATGAAATCCGCCTCGAAGGCGAGGCAGCCACGCGCGCCGGGCTGGAAGCCGAGCTGTTGCCCCAGGTGCCAGGCCTGCCGTTTGAAAGCGGCACCTGCATGCGCTACGCCCGACTGGCGCAATTCCATCCGCTGAAATACCTGGACGGGCTGGCCGATTGCATCCGTCGGCGCGACGGGCGTATTTTCTGCGGCAGCCGTGCCACCGGCATCGACCGCGCCGGGGACAAGCTGCAGGTGAAGACGGCCAACGGCCGCGTGCTTGCAAACGCCGTGGTGGTGGCCACCAATACCCCGTTCAATAACCGCGTCGTGCTGCATACCAAGCAAAATGGCTATCGCACCTATGTGATCGGGGTGGAGGTGCCGCGCGGGTCCCTGCCGCACATGCTGCTGTGGGATACGGGGGATCCATATTATTACGTGCGGCTGGAAGCAGGTGGCGCCAGCCCGGGGCATGAGCTGCTGATTGTCGGGGGCTGCGACCATAAGGTCGGGCAGGACGGCGACCCGCGCCACCGGCACGACCAGCTTGAGGCCTGGACGCGGCAGCACTTCCCGATGGCCGGAGCGGTGACCCTGCGCTGGTCGGGGGAAGTCATGGAGCCGGCCGACGGGCTGCCGTTCCTCGGCCGCAATCCGGCCGATGACAGCCAGGTGTATGTAATCAGTGGCGACTCGGGCACCGGCATGACCCACTGCACGCTGGGGGCAATGATCGTGCGCGACCTGGTGATCGGACGGGAAAATCCCTGGGCCGAGCTGTACGATCCGGCCCGCAAGCCTTTCCACGGCATGAAGGAATTCATGCAGGAGCAGGTCAACACGCTGGCGCAGTATGGCGACTGGCTGCGTGGCGGCGACGTGGAGTCGGCGGTGGAAATCGCGCCGGGACAGGGCGCTATCCTGAATCGCGGCGCCAGGAAGGTGGCGGTCTATCGCGACGACGATGGCGGACTGCACGCGATGTCGGCGGCATGCACCCACCTCGGCTGCGCGGTGAGCTGGAATCCTGCCGAACGGTCCTGGGATTGTCCATGCCACGGCTCGCGCTTTTCGGCTGAGGGCGCGGTGCTGCACGGGCCGGCCAACACGGCGCTGGCGGCGGACGCGCTGGATGATGACGAAGCCGGCATCCAGCCGGTGCCGGGCCGGCACGGCAGCAGCCACCGCGCGCCGCGCTAGCGGCGGAAGGGCGTATGTTCGTTCAGTTCATCGAGGTAGGTGTCGATGCCGCCTGCCTCGCGTTCCAGGAAGCGTTGCACCGCGTCGCTGAAGGCGGGATGGGCCAGCCAGTGGGCGGAATAGGTCTTCTGCGGCAGGAAGCCGCGCGCCATCTTGTGTTCCCCCTGGGCCCCGCCTTCGAAGGTCTTGATGCCGTTGGCGATGCAGAATTCGAGCGGCTGGTAATAGGCGGTTTCGAAATGCAGGCAGGGGATGTGTTCCGTTGCGCCCCAATAGCGGCCGTATAGCGTCTCTTCGCTGTGGATGAGCAGCGAGGCGGCGACCGGCTGGCTGCCGCGCTCGGCAAGTACCAGCAGCAGGTGTTGCGGCATGGTGCGGGCCAGGCGCAGCCAGAAATCCAGGTTCAGGTAGGGCGAGGAGCGGTGCTCGGCGTAGGTGTTGCTGTAGCAGCGGTGAAAAAAGCGCCAGTCTTGCTCGCTCGTTTCGTGGCCGCGCAGCCGGCGCATGGTGATGCCGGCTTCCTTGACCTTGCGGCGCTCGGCGCGGATGTTTTTGCGTTTCTTGTGTTCCAGCGTGAGCAGGAACTGGTCGAAATGCTCGTAACCCTGGTTCAGCCAATGGAACTGCACGCCGCTGCGCAGCATGAAGCCGGCCTCGCGCAGTTGTTCCGCCTCGTCCTCCGGCGGATAAAGGATATGGGTGGAAGACATGCCGGCCACGCCTTGCTGCTCGCGCAGGAAGGTCAGCAGGGCGCTGCGCGCCGCCGCATCGCGCGCCAGCAGGCGCGATCCGGTAACGGGCGTAAAAGGGATAGCGGACAGCAGCTTGGGGTAGTACGCGACGCCGTTGCGGTGATAGGCGTCGGCCCAGGCCCAGTCGAACACATACTCGCCGTAGGAATGGGCTTTGATGTAGAGCGGCATGGCCGCAGCCAAGCTCTCGCCATCCCATACGGCGAGAAATTGCGGCTGCCACCCGGTTTCCGCGCACGCACTGCCTGATTCATGCAAGGCGTGCAGGAAGGCATGCGACAGGAAGGGATTGCCCGCCGCCAGCCGATCCCATTGGGCAGGGGCGACATCGGCGAGGGAAGAAAGGACGCTGGTACGGTATTCCATCGCGCCATTCTAACGAAATGTCCACCTTGGGGTCAGGAACGAATGTGGACATTCCTTTGGGAATGTCCACATTCGTTCCTGACCCCAAGGTGGACATTTCGCTGCAATGTTAAAATCTTCGCCATCACCTTTGGCCTTGCTGAGCTATGTCGCATTCCTTCCATAATTTGTACAACCATGATTTTGCCCGCGTGGCGGTTGGCGTGCCGCGCTGCCGGGTGGCTGATCCGCTGTTCAATGCGGCGCAGACGATCGCACTGGCGGAGCAGGCGGCGGCGAAGGGGGCGGTGCTGGTGGCTTTCCCGGAGCTGGGCTTGTCTGCCTACTCTTGCGATGACCTGTTCCATCAGCGCGCGTTGCTAGATGGGGTGTTGCAGGCCTTGCAGTGCGTTGTCGAGGCGTCCAGCCGCATTCCGACGGCCCTGGTCGTGGGGGCGCCGCTGCGGGTCGACCACCAGTTGTTCAATTGTGCGATCGTGGTGTCGGGCGGCGTGATTCGCGGCGTGGTGCCGAAGTCTTACCTGCCGAATTACGGCGAGTTTTACGAGGCGCGCCAGTTCAGCGCGGCCGACGAGGCGATTGCCACCGAGATCTCGCTGCTCGGCCAGCAGGTGCCGTTCGGCGCCAGCCAGCTTTTCGAGCTGGAGAACCTGCCGCTGTTCAAGTTCCATATCGAGATTTGCGAGGATGTGTGGGTGCCGATCCCGCCGTCCTCCTTTGCTGCACTGGCCGGGGCGACTGTGCTGGTCAACCTGTCGGCTTCGAATATCCTGGTCGGCAAGGCCGACTACCGCCGCCAGCTGGTGGGGCAGCAGTCGGCGCGCTGCATCGCGGCTTACCTTTATTCTTCGGCGGGGCGCGGCGAGTCGACCACCGACCTGGCCTGGGACGGGCAGGCGCTGATTTACGAGAATGGCGAAATGCTGGCGGAGTCTGAGCGCTTCGCGGAGGAATCGCACATCATCTTTGCCGACGTGGACCTGGAGCGCCTGTCGCGCGAGCGCATGCGCACCACGACCTTCGGCCATTCGAGCCGCCGCCACAAAGCGGAAGTGGCGCAGTTCCGTACCGCGCGCTTCCCGGTTGAACTGCCGTCGCACCGCGTGTTGCCGCTGGAGCGCAATGTGGCGCGCTTCCCGTATGTGCCGTCCAACCCGCAACTGCGCGACCGGCGCTGCAACGAGGTCTATAACATCCAGGTCAGTGCGCTGGTGCAGCGCCTTTCCTCGTCCGGCATCAGGAAGGTGGTGATCGGAGTGTCGGGCGGGCTCGATTCGACCCACGCGCTGCTGGTCTGCGCCAAGGCGATGGATCATCTCGGCCTGCCGCGCACCAATATCATCGCTGCCACCATGCCGGGCTTTGCCACCAGCAGCCGCACGCTGGACCAGGCGCGCGCGCTGATGCAGTTCATTGGCTGCACTGCGATGGAAGTGGATATCCGCCCAAGCTGCATCCAGATGCTGAAGGACCTCGGCCATCCGTACAGCGAGGGCAAGGAACAGTACGACATCACGTTCGAGAACGTGCAGGCCGGCGAGCGCACCAACCACCTGTTCCGCATGGCGAACCACCATAACGGCATCGTCATCGGCACCGGCGATCTGAGCGAGCTGGCGCTGGGCTGGTGCACTTACGGTGTGGGCGACCATATGTCGCACTACAACGTCAATGCCAGCGTGCCCAAGACCCTGATCACGCACCTGGTGCGGTGGGTGGCCGAGAGCAAGCAGTTCGGCGACGTCAATTCGAGCGTGCTGCTGGCCGTCGTGAATACGGAAATCAGTCCCGAACTCGTGCCGGGCAAGGCTGGCGAGGAAGTCCCGGCGCAGGTGACGCAGGACTTCATCGGCCCTTACGAACTGCAGGATTTCAACCTTTACTACACGCTGCGTTTCGGCTTCTCGCCGGCGAAGGTGGCCTTCCTGGCCTATCACGCGTGGCGCGACCGCGAGGCGGGCCAGTGGCCGGAAGACGAGCATGTGCCGCGCAACCAGTATGAGCTCAAAGACATCAAACACAACCTGGGCATCTTCCTCAAGCGCTTTTTCCAGAGTTCCCAGTTCAAGCGCACTTGCGTGCCGAACGCGCCGAAAGTCGGCTCCGGCGGTTCGCTGTCGCCGCGCGGCGACTGGCGCGCACCGAGCGATTCGGAAGCTGCGGCCTGGCTGGAAAACCTGAAGACCGTGCCTGACGCTTAAACCACTATAAGGAGAACGCAATGAAGCAAATTACCGCCATCATCAAGCCATTCAAACTGGACGAAGTGCGTGAATCGCTGGCCGAAGTGAACGTGACCGGCCTGACCGTGACCGAGGTAAAAGGCTTCGGCCGCCAGAAGGGCCATACCGAGCTGTATCGCGGCGCAGAGTACGTGGTCGATTTCCTGCCGAAGGTGAAGGTGGAAGTGGTGGTGGACGACGGCGTGGTCGATACCGCCGTCGACGCGATCATCAAGGCGGCGCGCACCGGCAAGATCGGCGACGGCAAGATCTTCGTGCAGAATATCGAGCAGGTGATCCGCATCCGCACCGGCGAAACCGGCGCCGACGCGGTTTGATCAGGCCGCAGTCTTAGCGACCTGTACGCAATCGCGGCCGGCGTTCTTGGCCGCGTACAAAGCCTGGTCGGCGCGCGCCAGCAGCGTGTCCGGGCCAGTGTCTTCCGCCGCCAGGCAGGCAATGCCGATGCTCAGCTGGAGTGGAACGGCCTGGCCATCATGCCGCACTTGCAGGGCATGGGCGCCAGCCCGCAGGCGCTCGGCAACTATCTGCGCCTCGTTGCTGCCGGTTGATGGCAGCAGGATTGCAAACTCCTCGCCTCCCAGCCTTGCCGCCAGGTCGCTGCGCCTGCAGGCCGTGGCGCAGTGGCGTCCGATGGCGGCAATTGCCCTGTCGCCAACAGGGTGGCCGAACTTGTCGTTGATCGACTTGAAATGGTCGATATCAATCATCAGCAGCGAGAGCTTGTGCCCATAGCGGCGCGAGCGTTCGATCTCCATTTCGCTGCGTGCCATGAACTGGCGGCGGTTGGCAATGCCGGTCAGGAAATCGGTGGTCGCGATCTCGTGCAGTTCCCGGCAGCGCTCCTCGACCGTTTTTTCCAGTTGCATGCTTTCCACTTCCAGCGCATCGGCCTGGGCCTGGAGCGAGGTCCGCGCATTGTCGCTCTCGATGCGGAACTGGGCGGCAATGACGAGAATGGCAAGCGCGCCGCGCAGCAGTTCTCCGGCCGCCGTGAGGCTGGCCGGGCCTGCGGCAATGCCGGTCAGATGCCAGGCTGCGTCGATGCCGAACAAGGCGCACAAGATGGCGCGGCCATTGCCGGGCGCGTGGCGCGACAGCAGCACGACGGCTGCCAGCAGCAATGGAACGCGAAGCGCTGCGCCAAGGGCGATGCGAGCGCTTTCGCCCGCAGGCCCGGAGCAGGCGTAGAGCAGGGCTGTCGCCAGCAGGAATTCCGTCCAGGGCTGGGGTTTGAGCAGCCATGGCGGTGGCACGGGCATGTAGCGCGCGGCCCCGCGCAGCAGCAGCACGGCATTGGCGGCGAGCAGCACGTTGGGCAGCGTGAGTGCCAGCGCGGCCGGAAGCTTGCCGCTGACACCGGCCAGCAACCATGCCAAGCCCTGGCATATGGCGGCCAGGCTCCAGTTCGAGCCGGCGGAGCGCCCATCATGCAGGGCATGCAGGCCGATGAAGGCAATACCGATCGCCAGGCATGCAAAGCCGAGCGTGAGGTGACAGGTGCCAATGTGCAGGGTGTTCAAGCCGCCTCCACCCGGTTGCGGCCACCGTTCTTGGCGCGGTACAGCGCAGCGTCGGCGCGCACCAGCAGTCCTTCCATTGACGCATCATGCGATCTGAGCGCGGCGACGCCGAAGCTGGCCGTGACCTGATGCGGCACGCCCGACAGCTCAGGCGTGATGGCGGCGATGGCGCGCCGCAGCCGTTCGGCCGCAAGGCGGGCGGCAACGGCGCTGGTTTCCGGCATCAGCAAGGCAAATTCTTCGCCGCCGAGGCGGCCTGGCAGGTCGACGTTGCGGGCGTTGGTCTGGCAGGCTTGCGCAATCACCTGCAGCAGTTTGTCGCCAGCCGGGTGCCCGAAGCGGTCATTGATCTGCTTGAAATGGTCGATATCGAGCAGCAGGAGTGCCAGCGGCAGGTGGTAGCGGCGGGCGCGTTCGATTTCGTCGTTTCCGCGCTCCATCAGGTGGCGGCGATTGGCGATGCCGGTCATGCTGTCGGTGCTGGCCTGCAGGGTCAATTCCGCGGTGCGCTCGGCCACCTCGGCCTTCAGCATGTCGCGTTTCTTGCGCAGGCGGCCGGCGTGGGCTGCCAGTTCGTCGCGAATCTGCTCGCTCTCCAGGCGGAACTGGAAGGCATTGACCAGCACATGCAGGGTGCCGCCCACTGTCACCATGACGGCAAACGACGAACCGCCTGCCAGAAAACTGTCGATATGGCTGCCGGAGAACAGGGCCGCCCCCAGGCGCAGCAGGCTCCAGATGGCGGCCAGCGCCAGGATGTCGACCAGGTAGCGGGCGCCGGCGGGCAGGCCGGGACGCTTAACCAGCATCAGCAAGGTGGCGCAGTAAAATGCGGCGCGGTAGGCGGACACCAGTCCGATGCGTGCCTGCACGCTCGGCTGAACGTAACTGAACCAGGCGAAGCCTGCGGCTGCCGCTGCAACCCCCAGGACGTAATGGCGGTCGCTGGGGCGTGCACCCACCAGTATTGCGGTGCCGCGATGGATGAAGACCAGGCTGACCACCGTCAGCGTATTGTCGGCGATGGTGCCAAGGTAGTCCGGCAGGGCGGCGGCGTTGGCTGCCAGCAGCGCGGCCGCACCGCCTGCCAGGGCCGACATGGCCCATTGCCCGCCGGGCGTGGCGCCCAGGGTGCCGCCGTGCAGGCCGCGGAAGGCGCAGGCAATCAGGATCGACAGGAAGCCGACCAGGCTAGTTGCAGTAGCGACATCAAAGGTAAACACGGACAGGCAGGCGCATCAAAAAGTTGCGACATTGTATCAGTTGTTACCAAACGTTAAGTTTTAACTTTCCAATTGAAAGTAAGATGCCGATAGCCCTATGGCCGGCTGATTTTCAGGTCGAAGCGCCAGGCCAGCAGGCGCATCACGGTGATCAGGCCGGCGCTGGACCACAAGGCCACATCGTCCGAAACCTGGGTGTATTGCAGCGCAATGTAGAGCCAGCAGCCGAAGAAGGCGCAAATCGCGTAGGGTTTGCCGTCGCGGAACACCATCGGCACCTCGTTGCAGATAATGTCGCGCAGCACGCCGCCGAAGATGCCTGTGACCACCCCCATCATCACGGCGACAAAGATCGGCATGTCCGCCGCCAGCGCCTGCGCCACGCTGGCCACGGCAAACAGGCCGAGGCCAACGGCGTCGGCCACCACGATCAGCCGCTCGGAAACGATATGGCGGATATGCTTGAAGAAGGGGGCGGCCAGCAGGGCCACCACGAACAGCAGGATGGTGTATTCCTGATGCGCGACCCAGAACAGCGGGCGCTTGTCGAGCAGGATATCGCGCACCGTACCACCGCCGAAGGCGGTGATGAAGGCGACAATGAATACGCCGACGATGTCCATGCGCTTACGGCGCGCTTCGATAAATCCGGAGAAGGCCCCGACCAGGATTGCTACGACCTCAATAATGGTGATCAGGGAAACGGCGGGGACGATTTTCATGAGGCGCAGATTAGCATCCTGATAGCAGAACCTGCAAGCCGGGCGTGCCGCCGCCAGGCGGGATGGATCAGCGCTGCGGCGCCAGGGCGGAACGCAGCAGCACCATGATGGCGCCTTCGCCGCCTTCTTCGGCGCGGGCCTGGCAGAAGGCGATCACGCCGTCGGTCTGCACCAGCCAGGAATGGACCATGGATTTCAGCACCGGCTCGCCGCCGCGCGAACCGAGGCCGCGGCCGTAGATCACGCACACGCAGCGGTAGTTGCGGCGCCTGGCCTTGAGCAGGAAGTCGTCCACCGCCTGGCGCGCCTCGTCACGGCGCTTGCCGTGCAGGTCCAGTTCATCCTGGACCGGCCAGTGGCCCTTGCGCATCTTCTTCATCACGTCCGGGCCGATGCCCGGCGCGCTGTAGTTCAGCGCCGGGTCTTCTTCCATGTAATGGTCGACGTCGAACATGTCCGACAGCATCGACTCGCGCAGCACGGCGGCATCGTCGGCCGCCTGTTCCTCGGCCGTTTGCGGCTTGCGCTGGCCGGCCGGCGCAGGGCGGCCCGCCATGGCCGGACCCTTGGCGGGCGGCGGCACGTAGCGGTCGGACGGTTTCATCTTCTGCACGCCGGCCATGGAGGACTGGAACACGTTGGCAGCGGCGGCAGCAGCCTTTTCCTGCCTGGCACGCTCCTTTTGCTCGGCCGCGCGCTGCTCTTCCTGCTCCTTGAGCTGTTTGCCCAGTCCTTTCAGGTCGGCGAAGCTTTTCACTCTTGCGCTTCCAGGTAGCGTTGCGCGTCCAGCGCGGCCATGCAGCCGGTGCCGGCCGAGGTGATGGCCTGGCGGTAGATGTGGTCTTGCACGTCGCCGGCCGCGAACACGCCTGGCACAGAGGTGGCCGTTGCCATGCCTTCGGTGCCGGTACGGGTCTTGATATAGCCGTCTTTCATTTCCAGCTGGCCTTCAAAGATGCCGGTGTTCGGCTTGTGGCCGATGGCGATGAACAGGCCGTGCACGGCCACGTCGGTCATCTCGCCGTTATTGTGCTTGACGGTGATGGCGTTGACGCCGGACTGGTCGCCCTTCACTTCGTGCAGGGTCGAGTTCAGTTTCAGTTCGATCTTGCCTTCGGCAACCTTGGCCATCAGGCGGTCGACCAGGATAGGCTCGGCGCGGAATTTCTCGCGGCGGTGCACCAGGGTGACCTTGGTGGCGATGTTCGACAGGTACAGGGCTTCTTCGACAGCGGTATTGCCGCCGCCAACCACGGCCACTTCCTGGCCACGGTAGAAGAATCCGTCGCAGGTGGCGCAAGCGGAAACGCCGCGGCCCATGAATTCCTGCTCGGTCGGCAGGCCCAGGTACTGTGCCGAAGCGCCGGTGGCAATGATCAGGGTGTCGCAGGTGTAGACGTTGCTATCGCCGACCAGGCGGATCGGTTTTTCGTTCAGGTGGGTGGTGTGGATGTGGTCAAACACGATCTCGGTCTTGAAACGCTCGGCGTGCTGCAGGAAACGCTGCATCAGGTCCGGACCCTGGACGCCCATCGGGTCGGCCGGCCAGTTTTCCACGTCAGTGGTGGTCATCAGCTGGCCGCCCTGCTCAACGCCGGTCACCAGCATGGGGTTCAGGTTGGCGCGGGCGGCGTAAATCGCGGCGCTGTAGCCTGCAGGACCGGAGCCAAGAATCAGGACTTTGGCGTGTTTGGTAGTAGTCATGGCGGATTCTTTACCTAGTTAGGATGTCTTGAATATGGGTGCGGACAGGAATGCTACAAGTCCGGGCCCAGGCAAACCGAAATTATATGCGAAGCGTGCATTTCACATGTACCGTGGGGCCGTTTTACCTTGATATGCCTTAGAATAAGCGCAATTATGGAATTTTTGCCTCCAAGCAATGAGTAAGAAGAGTCAAAAGAGTCAAGAGACAACTTCTGGTTACACTCGCAATGTCACCGAACGCCAGCCATTACCCAATCGGCTGGTGCGACTGCTGTCGGAGGCACGCTTTTTCGCGCTGTTCGTCGTCTGCGTCTATTTCATCCTGATCCTGGCCAGCTATAACCGGCTGGACCCGGGCTGGTCGCACAATAATGTGGTGCCGAAGGTGTTCAACCTGGGCGGCCGCGGCGGCGCCTGGCTGTCCGACCTGATGCTGTTCATCTTCGGTTTTTCGGCCTGGTGGTGGTGCGTCTATATGCTGCGCGTGGTGTGGCAGGGCTATCGCCGCCTGACCCGCAAGTTCGTGCTGGAAAAGGAAGAGGACCCTGAACACCGGCAGGAAGGCCTGATCCGCGTGATCGGCTTCGGCCTGATGCTGATCGGTTCGATGGGCCTGGAGTTCCTGCGCCTCTACACCATGAAAGTGCAGTTGCCGCGTGCGCCGGGCGGCGTGCTCGGTGAGCTGATCGGCCATGGCGCCCATGTGGGCCTGGGCTTTACCGGCGCCACGCTGCTGCTGTTGCTGCTGTTTGGTACCGGCTTTAGCCTGTTCTTCCACGTATCGTGGATGTCGGTGGCTGAACGGATCGGTGAAGTCATCGAGATGGGCATCGACTGGATCCGCGCCCGCATGGAAGACCGCGAAGACCGGCGCCAGGGCGACGTCGCCGTCGTCAAGCGCGAGGAGAAAGTGGTCAAGGAGCGCGTCAAGCACGAGGAGAAGCATCCGAAGCCGGTGGACCTGCCGCCGGATGCGCCGCCGGCGCCTATCGTCAAGATAGAGCCGCAGATCACCCAGGTGGTCCAGTCCGAGCGCGTGATCAAGGAAAAGCAGGGCACCCTGTTCCAGGAAATCGAAAACACCACGCTGCCGCCGCTGTCGCTGCTGGACGATGCGCCGCCGCAGCAGGAAACGGTGGCCGTGGAGACGCTGGAATTCACCAGCCGCCTGATCGAGAAAAAACTGTCCGACTTTGGCGTGGAAGCCAAGGTGGTGGCCGCCTATCCGGGCCCGGTCGTGACCCGCTACGAAATCGAGCCGGCCACCGGCGTGAAGGGCAGCCAGATCGTCAACCTGGCGCGCGACCTGGCGCGTTCGCTGTCGCTGACCTCCATCCGGGTCGTGGAAACCATCCCCGGCAAGAATTACATGGCGCTGGAGCTGCCAAATCCCAAGCGCCAGATCGTGCGCCTGACCGAGATCCTCGGCTCCAAGGTCTATAACGACAACCATTCGCCGCTGACCGTGGCGCTGGGCAAGGACATCGCCGGCAAGCCGGTGGTGGCCGACCTGGCCAAGATGCCGCACTTGCTGGTGGCCGGTACCACCGGCTCGGGCAAGTCGGTGGGTATTAACGCCACCATCCTGTCGCTGCTGTACAAGGCCGACCCGCACGATGTGCGCATGATCCTGATCGACCCGAAGATGCTGGAAATGTCGGTGTACGAAGGCATTCCGCACCTGCTGGCGCCAGTGGTGACCGATATGCGCCAGGCTGGCCACGCCCTGAACTGGGCGGTGAACGAGATGGAGCGGCGCTACAAGCTGATGTCCAAGCTCGGCGTGCGTAACCTGGCCGGCTATAACGCCAAGATCGCCGAGGCGGAGAAACGCGAGGAAAAGATCCCGAACCCGTTCTCGATCACGCCCGACGCCCCTGAGCCGCTGGAGAAACTGCCAACCATCGTCATCATCATCGACGAGCTGGCCGACCTGATGATGGTGGTCGGCAAGAAGGTGGAAGAACTGATCGCCCGCATCGCGCAGAAAGCCCGTGCAGCCGGCCTGCACTTGATTCTGGCAACCCAGCGCCCATCTGTGGACGTGATCACGGGCCTGATCAAGGCCAATATCCCGACGCGTATTGCGTTCCAGGTATCGTCCAAGATCGACTCGCGCACCATTCTTGACCAGATGGGCGCCGAAACCCTGCTGGGCATGGGCGATATGCTGTATATGCCGCCCGGTACCGGCCTGCCGGTCCGCGTGCACGGCGCCTTCGTGTCGGACGATGAAGTGCACCGCGTGGTGAAGCATTTGAAGGCGCAGGGCGAGCCGAACTACATCGAGGGCATCCTGGAAGGCGGCACGCTGGAAGAGGGCGGCGGCGACGGCGCCATGGCCGGCGCGGGCGGCGGCGGGGACGGCGAGGCCGACCCGATGTACGACCAGGCCGTGCAGGTCGTGCTGAAGCACCGAAAGGCGTCGATCTCCCTGGTCCAGCGCCACCTGCGCATTGGCTACAACCGCGCCGCACGCCTGCTGGAACAGATGGAAAACAGCGGCGTTGTATCGGCCATGCAGTCGAACGGCAACCGCGAAATCATCGCACCTACCGCGTCGGCGGAATAAGGAATTCTATGAAGACCACCAAGTTGATGGCGGCCCTGGCCGCCGGCCTGCTGTTTGCAGGTTCCGCCGGCGCTGCGGCGCTGGACCAGTTCAAGGCCTTCGTGGCCAGCACCAAGGCCGCCAAGGGCGAGTTCACGCAAAAAGTCGTGGCGCAGGGCAGCAAGGACAAGCTGTCCTCCGGCAGTTTCTCCTTCGCCCGTCCGGGCAAGTTCATCTGGACTTATACCAAGCCTTACGACCAGGTGCTGCAGGCGGACGGCGAGCAGCTCTATATTTACGACAAGGACCTGAACCAGGTTACCGTGCGCAAGCTGGGCGATGCGCTGGGTTCTTCCCCGGCCGCCATCCTGTTCGGCTCCAATGACCTGGAAAAGAACTTTGCCCTGTCCGAAGGCGGTAGCCGCGACGGCCTGGAATGGCTGAAAGCCACCCCGAAAGCCAAGGATTCCAGTTTCGAGCAAATCCTGATCGGGCTGAAAAACGGCGTGCCGGAAGCCATGGAGCTGAAAGACAGCTTCGGCCAGACTTCCATCCTGTCGTTCAAGAAGTTTGAAAAAAATCCAGCGCTGAATGCAACGTCCTTTAAATTTGTCATGCCCAAAGGTGCGGACGTCATCAACAATTAAGCATGAAGATTTACCTGACAATGCTGGCGTTGGCGTGCCATGCCACGGAATCTTTTGCCGCGGATTTCGGCAAAGAGGACCTGGTGCGCGACGACCGCATGGTCTATGAAAAAAGCTTCACCCAGGCCGAATCGGATCGCTTCAGGCCACTCATACAGGCCGCCTTCGACCGGGTCGCCGCTTTCTACGGCGAACGGCAAGGCGTCACGCCCGACATCTATTTCTGTAAAAGCGCGGCCTGCGCCCGCTTCCTGCTGGGGCCGGAATTTCGTTCGTATTCCGATATCCGGGGCGGCCAGCGCTACTTGAACGGGAGGCACCTGTTCGACAATCCCAGCATCGTGGTGACCACCCTGGCCAGCAATGCATTCGCCACCGATGCGCGCTTGCTGTCGGTGCTGAGCCATGAGTTGTCGCACCTCGAGTTGTACGCACGCGCCGCCGGGCGCCATGTGCCGGCCTGGTTCAACGAAGGGCTGGCGAGCATGGTGGGCGGCAGGGCGTGTACGCCCGGTGCCAGCGGGATCGACGACCTGTCGAAGCTGTCGGCCATGCGCGATTGGCTCGACCACACGCGCTCACGTAACAGCCAGAGCAATGCGACGTACTGCCAGGCCAAGGCGGAAGTAGAGGCGTGGGCGGTGCGGCATGGCGGACCGAAAGGAATCGTCGCGCTGCTGGCCGGCCTGCGGGAGAAAGATTTCGCCTCCCAGTATGGCGCCTTGTTGACGCGGCCGCTGCCCGCCATTAACCCCAGGGGTGCAAGAGAAAATGACCGCTGACCTGTTTGCCCCTGAGCCGACCCCGCCACTGGCCGAAGCGATGCGCCCGCACAGCGTGGCGGACGTGATCGGCCAGAGCCACTTGCTGGGCGAAGGCAAGCCGCTGAACCTGTTGTTCAAGTCGGGCAAGCCGCATTCGATGATCCTGTGGGGCCCGCCGGGCGTGGGCAAGACCACGCTGGCCCGCCTGTCGGCGCGCGCCTTCGCCTGCGAGTTCATTGCCATTTCGGCCGTGCTGGGTGGGGTCAAGGATATCCGTGCCGCCATTGAGCAGGCCGAGCAGTTTGTCGCCAGCGGCAAGCAGACCATCCTCTTCATCGACGAGATCCACCGCTTCAACAAGGCGCAGCAGGATGCACTGCTGCCTTACGTCGAATCGGGCCTGGTTACGCTGATTGGCGCCACGACGGAAAACCCTTCGTTCGAAGTCAACTCCGCGCTGCTGTCGCGTGCCCAGGTGTATGTGCTCAAAGCCTTGACCGAGGAAGAGATGCGCCAGTTGCTGGCCCGCGCCAGGGAGCGCGTCATGCCGGACCTGGACTTTGACGAGCTGGCCATCGACACCCTGATCGGCTATGCCGACGGCGATGCGCGCCGTTTCCTCAATTTGCTGGAGCAGACCAAGACTGCAGCCGCCACTGCGCGCACCAGCAAGGTCACCGGTGAATTCGTGCAGAATGCGCTGACCCTGAATGCGCGCCGCTTCGACAAGGGCGGCGATAATTTCTACGACCAGATATCGGCCCTGCACAAGTCCGTGCGCGGCTCCAATCCGGACGGCGCCCTGTATTGGTTCTGCCGCATGATCGATGGCGGCGCCGACCCGCGCTACCTGGCGCGCCGTATCGTGCGCATGGCTTGGGAAGATATCGGCCTGGCCGACCCGCGTGCCTTGACCATGGTGAACGACGCCGCCGAAACCTATGAGCGGCTCGGTTCGCCGGAGGGGGAACTGGCACTGGCCCAGGCCGTGATTTACCTTGCTGTGGCCGCCAAGAGCAATGCCGGCTACAACGCCTACAATGCCGCCATGGCTTTCGTGCGCCGCGACAAATCGCGCGAAGTGCCGGTCCACTTGCGCAACGCTCCGACCAGGCTGATGAAGGAGCTGGGCTACGGTCACGAATACCGCTATGCCCACGACGAACCGGACGCATATGCAGCCGGCGAAACCTATCTCCCCGACGGCATGGCCGAACCAGGCTGGTACCAGCCGGTACCACGCGGCCTGGAGTCCAAGATCGCGGACAAGCTGGCCTTTCTGCGCAGGCTGGACGAAGAAGCACGCAAGGGTTAAGCGGCCGAGCAACCCTGATCGTCACGGCACTGGAATTCTTGACGTGATGGGACATTTGTCCTAGGCTGGGCCGCATGACTAATCAGGCGACAGCCACCCGCGAACGCATTGTCGAAACGGCCGACCGGCTGTTTTATGAGCGCGGCTATGGCCACACCAGCTTTGCCGACATCGCTGCGGCGGTTGGACTCTCGCGCGGCAATTTCTACTACCACTTCAAGACGAAGGACGAGATCCTGGCGGCAGTGATCGAACTGCGGCTGCAGAAGACGCAAGCCATGCTCGACGGCTGGACCGCGCAAGCATCCCGGCCAGCCTTACGCATCGGCTGTTTCATCGACATGATGGCGATGAATGCGCCCTCGATCCGCCGCAATGGCTGCCCGGTCGGCACCTTGTGTACCGAGCTGGCCAAGCTGGAACATCCCGCACTGGTGCAGGCGAACGCGCTGTTTACGCTGTTCCGCGACTGGCTGCGGGCGCAATTCGAGCAGTTTGGCTCAAAGGCCGCTGCCGACGCCGATGGACTGGCCATGCACCTGCTGGCGCGCAGCCAGGGTATTGCCACCCTGGCCAACGCCTTCGACGACGGCACATTTATCCAGCATGAAGTTGCACAACTCCACGCATGGCTGGATGCCCTGGACGACGAGACCGGTTCGGGTCCAGCTGCTATCAGTTCGCAATTGTAGGAATATTCCTATTAATTGTAGATAAACTAGTGCAAACTCGTACGGGACTTTACATTTCAATTGCTCAACGTTAGGATGTTGTAAATATTCTAACGGAGGGCGGAATGGCGCAGCGTCTGACAGTCGATGGAGTAACCGTCCATGTGGAGGGGGAAGGCGAGGAAGCCATCATGATGATTCATGGCTGGCCTTACGACCGCAGCCTTTGGGATGCCCAGGTTGCGGCCTTCTCTTCAAGCTATCGCTGCGTTCGGTTCAGCTTCCCCAGCCAGGGCGTCAAGGGCAGCCACACGATTGACGAAGTGTCAAAGCTCTACGCCGATACCGTTCATGCCGTGAATGGCGGCCGTCCCGTAATCCTGATGCTGAGCGACTGGGGCTGCGTCTTTGGCTATCAGTTCGCGCTGCGCTACCCGGAACTGGTGAGCCGGGTGATCAGTGTCGGCATTGGCGGTTCCAGCCAGATGACCTACCGTGCTTCACTGGACTGGAAGACGCGCCTGCGCCTGGCGTTTGCGCATCGCCGCCTGAAAGCTTCCAGCGGCAACAGCCGTGCGGCGCGCGAGGCCTGCGCCCGCCTGCAGCTGCCCCATGCGGTCACCTGGCTGCGCGCAACCACGCCAGCGGTGGGGACCTTGCCGTTCAAGCTGCGCTGGCCCATGCTGTACATCTACGGCAAGCGCAAGCCGTTCTCCTTCCATACCCGCAGTTTTGAAGCGGCGGTCCAGTCCAAGCCGGACAGCAGGGTAATCGCCTTTCGCACCGGGCATTGGGTCATGCGCGAGCAACCGGAGGCTTTCAATAGTGCGGTGAAGGGGTGGCTGGAGCAGGGCCGCACGATGTGAAGCTTGGATTGCAGCAGGGCGCCGCGGACCGTATAGTGCCGAGTTCGCAATTTTGCGCTAATGCAATTAAAGTTTATCAATGAAATTCTTCAAGGCCACTCTTGTGCTGTCCGCATGGGCAGCATGTTCCGGCGCTTCGGCCACCGAGCGTCTCTATCTTCAAACCCCGGTTCAGTACGCTCCTACTACTTTCGCCCCCCAAGCCGTCAGGAACGAGTGCGAGCTTGAGCGCCATCTGCTCGAGGATGCCTCGGCCCAGATCGGTAAGATATATGGCCGCGTCGAACTGGCAAGTGCCAATGACGAGGTCGGCAACGACCAAGTCGTCAAGATTACGATCACCAATGCCTGGGGCGCTGGCGGGGGCAAGTGGTCGGGACCCAAATCACTGGAGGTGCTTGCCGAGCTCAGGCAAGGCGACGCCACGCTGTCGTCCGCATCGTTCAGGCGCACGACCAACGTCGGTTTGTTCCGTGGCACCTGCGAGATGTTCCATAAAGTGACCAGGGAACTGGGCGAGGACGTTGCCGTTTGGCTGAAGCGCGGCGCGCCGTCCAAGGCCGCCCCGGTCGAGAAGGCACAGAAGCCTGCTGAATAAAGCGGACCGGCAGGGCTGCAGGGCGGCGAATCCGCATTTCATCCCGCGTTTTTTGCGCTTCGTCGCAAGCACAAGGCAGGGCAGGGAGGCTTTAGGTACAGTGTAACCATGGAAGCACGCAAGTAGTTCAACACTGACCTGAAGGAGAACATCATGAATGCCCTGAAACACATGGAAGCGATCTTCGTTGTCGCAGCAGCCCTGGCCACCGCGACCAGCTTTGCAACCGCCACCACACCGGTGTTGCACGTGGCGGCCGACCCGGTCGTCGCCAAAGTGGACACCAGCATTCCAACCGTGGTGGTCGCCGCCAAGCGGCTGAGCGCAGCAGAAAAAGCGGCGCTGTTCTGACAGCGCAGCGCCGGAGGGCGTAAAACTCGGTTGTTGTGCTGTCATCTTGGTACAATTGCCCCTTTCGATTAAACCTCGTAGCGGCAGCAAAACATGATTGACATCCAACTTCTCCGTAAAGACATTGATACTGTCGCCGCCAAACTGGCGACCCGCAAGTTCCAGCTCGACGTGGCTGGCTTCAATGCCCTGGAAGGCGAGCGCAAAGCCATCCAGATGCGTACCGAAGAATTGCAAAGCAAGCGTAATTCGCTGGCCAAGCAGATCGGTATGATGAAGGGCAAAGGGGAAGATACCACCGCCGTAATGGCCGAAGCAGCAGGCCTGGGCGACGAACTGAAGGCCAACGAGATCAAGCTGGCCGACGTGCAGTTGAAGATGAATACCTTCCTGCAGGCCGTACCGAACCTGCCGCACGAATCCGTGCCGGCCGGCGCCGACGAAACGGGCAACGTGGAAGTGCGCAAATTCGGCACCCCGCGCAGCTTCGACTTTGAAGTCAAAGACCACGCCGACGTAGGCGCAGCGCTGGGCCTGGACTTCGAGACCGCCACCAAACTGACCGGTTCCCGCTTCAGCGTGATGAAGGGTGGCATCGCTCGCCTGCACCGCGCACTGGCGCAGTTCATGCTGGACACCCATACCGACAAGCACGGCTACACCGAGTGCTACACCCCCTACATGGTCAACGCCGAATCGCTGCTGGGCACCGGCCAGCTGCCGAAGTTCGAAGCGGACCTGTTCTCGGTAAAGAAAGGCGGTGCGGAAGGAGAAGGCCAGAATTTCTACCTGATCCCGACTTCTGAAGTGTCGCTGACCAATATGGTGCGCGACGAGATCGTCGCTGTCGAGACGCTGCCGATCAAGGTCACTGCCCACACGCCATGCTTCCGTTCCGAAGCAGGTTCCGCCGGCCGCGACACCAAGGGCATGATTCGCCAGCACCAGTTCGACAAGGTTGAACTGGTCCAGGTGGTGCATCCGGAGAAGTCGTATGACGCACTGGAAGAAATGGTTGGCCACGCAGAATACATCCTGCAGACCCTGGGCCTGCCATACCGCGTGATGCAGCTGTGCACCGGCGACATGGGCTTTGGCGCTGCCAAGACTTATGACCTCGAAGTGTGGCTGCCGGCGCAGAACACCTACCGTGAGATTTCGTCGTTGTCGAACTGCGAAGCCTTCCAGGCCCGCCGCATGCAGGCGCGCTTCCGCAATGCCGCGGGCAAACCTGAACTGCTGCACACCCTGAACGGCTCCGGCCTGGCAGTCGGCCGCACCCTGGTCGCCGTGCTGGAAAACTACCAGCAGGCTGACGGTTCGGTGGACATTCCAGCCGCGCTGCAGCCTTATATGGGCGGTCTCACCAAGCTCGTAGCATAAAGTTGAAAATAGCCCTTCCTTTTTTCGGAAGGGCTGCTATAATCTTGGCTCTCAACGGCGACCACCGTTAAACGCAGTACCTGGAGAGGTGGCAGAGTGGTCGAATGTACCTGACTCGAAATCAGGCGTAGGGTGTCCCCCTACCGTGGGTTCGAATCCCACCCTCTCCGCCAGAATACGAAGAACGGCCCCGGCAACGGGGCCGTTTTTTTTCGTCCGCACTCTGGGGAAAGCTTGACCAATGTCCAGGCACGTCCACCGCAATCCACTAACATCCAGACGTGAAAGGTGGATAGAAAGGTGGATAGGCTTGGTCTCGCCGAATCCGATCAAACGGTGGAGCGTGAAATTATGATAAATCAGGCGCTGCTGAACGGATTGTCGGACCCGGTGGTCAAGTTAGATTCGATCGGGTTGTTTGTTCTAAGCGATCGATCTGTGCGGGACTTTTCATGAGATTTCTGGCCGGTTATCCGGCTTTCAAAGCTCTACGCGATGCACTCGGCGATGCACAGCAAGCGGATGACTTTACCTGCCAAGATGTTCCGTTTGAGCGCTTGCGACGCGCTCTTCTGGATCAGGGCCTCACTCCATTAGACCGCGCTTTACGATTGCGTCATGCGTTGAGATATGCTGAGTTTACCTTGGCAGAGCGTGGTGAACGACTCACCCTGCCAATTCCGATGTCTAATGAATGGCCTGACAAAATGCTGGCTGCTAACTGCGGCCTCTATATCGGTGCAGGAAAAGAAACTGAAGCGCTACCTTGGGTGCCGGATTGGCTTCCGGCGGTCGGCCAGAATGGCGTTGACAGGACTGGGATGCGCGCAGAAGCCCGCCGCTGGACCAATCGCCTCCCAGACGCTGATCCCTGGCTGGCGAAGACCTTTCATCACGGGTTGTACAAAGGACCTGGCCAGGCCTTGGCAATTCGCTCGGCGCTTCAAATGCCGGCTGACCAAACTTTGCTAGCGGTGATGCCCACCGGAGAGGGTAAAAGCCTTGTGTTTCAGTCGCTGGCGGCGGCTCATCCGGATCAAGTGGTGGCAGTTGTCGTGCCTACCGTAGCACTGGCGTTAGCCCATTCCGATAGCGTCTCGCAATCCGCTGCTCTAAAACCAGAATTTGGTCATGCATACGTTGGAGGCAATGCGAGCGGAAATGCAAGCATCATTTCTCGTATCCCGAGCGGAGAGCAGGGGCTGATTTTTGCTGCGCCCGAGGCTTTCGTCGGTCGCCTGCATAAGCCGCTATTAGATGCTGCGCGTAATGGTCGCCTGGCTGCATTTGTCATCGACGAAGCACATCTAGTTGACGCATGGGGGGCCGATTTCAGAAATGAGTTTCAACTTCTTGGTGCTTTGGTCGCCGAGTTGCGCAATGCTGCACCTCTAAAACAGCAACCAAAGGTGGTCTGCTTATCTGCCACCGTGACACAAGAAGCATTCGATTCGCTGCAAGCATTGATTTCGCCTGGAAGGGCGCTTTCGCTCATCGCGGGGGCTAGATTACGCCCAGAGATCGAAACGTGGATAGCGCCTATGGCTGACCATCCTGCGGTTCGAGAACAGCGAGTTCTCGAAGCTTTGGCTCACCTCCCCAGGCCCGCTATTTTATATGTGACTCGCCAAGAGGACGCGGACGCATGGTATGACCGGCTCAAATGTGCCGGTTATGGGAGAGTACGAGTATTACACGGTGGGACTAGCCACGAAAGTCGAAATGACGTTGTGCAGGCCTGGCGCCGAGGTGAACTGGACCTTGTCGTGGGTACTTCGGCATTCGGTCTTGGTATCGATTATCCGCACGTTCGCGCCGTGGTACATGCGTGCGTACCAGAAAGCTTGGATCGATATTATCAAGAGATTGGACGTGCAGGGCGAGATAACCATGCAGGGATTGGCTAATTCACGCAGCCCTTTCAAAGCGTCCGCGAGACTCATGCTTACTTTTTGACTCACCTTGGAGGTGTCTAGCTTAAGCCAGTTGCCAATGGAGATAGACTCGATGTGAGTCCGTTTCTTCGCTCTACTGAATATGCCGACCTGGTGTGTCAGCTCCTTAGCAATCGCCTCGGTAATCAGATCGGCGGGATTAGCTTTACTGTTTTCCCACAGGTCAACATAGACAACAGTGATGGTGCGACTTTGAAGTTCGGGGCGCAGATCGTTTTGCAAAAACGTTGACTTGCCCGTGCGTCGAGGTGACGTCAAAAACAGACCGTTGCTTCCATCGCCAAACACTACCTTTCCTTCTAAGTTGTCGGCTAGCGCTCGCGCTAATTGTGGTCTGGGGAAGTGGTTCATATTTCCTCCCGCAAATTATGTCCCTTTATGGGAAAGCGCATAAAACCACCGGATGCTGGTTCCTGCTGCGAAAGTCAGCTGCGAGCCTAACTCTTCGCGGTCGGCGAGTCCGTCTCGCCTATTTTGTACTATAGCTACGGTGCGAAAGGGAACAAGCGATTGCGCGAAGCGTGGCGCAGTCCATTGATGTAGATCAGCAGTGCTGCGGAAATGTGTCGTACATGGCGGATCAAATTCCTGCCGATTTTGTGAATGGAGAATTGGAAATGCTGAATGTGAATTTTTACTTCAGCAATTTGACATCTCGATCCAATGGCAGGTGTTTTTGGGGGGAACATTGGCCTAATCGTTCGGTTTTGGAATTTCGCTATCGACATTCGCTAACAGCTCTACGGTGTTGGCATTTCACCTTCATAGTCGTTATCATGGGAGATTGATGATTTGGCAATTATATTTGCGGCGCGATAGCCGTGCCCAGGTCAACCGGATAGTCCGGCTACCAGGTATCAGCACTAGGAGTTACGTTTGAGTAGACCCCTCATTGTCATTGGCGACAAGACCAGCCATGGTGGCACGGTGATTACGGCCGACATGACATTTGATATTCACGGGAAATATGTTGCCCGTCTCGGCGACATGACGGTTTGCCCTAAATGCAAAGGCACGTTTCCTATCAAATCGGCGGCAGACGATCTAGTCGATGGTATGGGCAACGGTTACGCGCGGCACCTCGACAAAACTGCTTGTGGCGCGACGCTCATTTCCGGGCAGCTTACGACGACTTGGTCCAACCAGAGCTCTGCGGGTGATCCCGCGGCGACCGAAAAGGCCGAGGCATTGGCGGTTGCCGGCGATTTGGCCGTCCCAACCAATTCCGGGATTTGCCTCGACTGCTTGCTAAAGGCCGCCGCCGCTGGCAATGCTCTGGTGGTGCGTGAATGATCGCGCCACTTGACGTGTCGGATCGCCTGGAGCATCTGCAGCTGGAATACCCAGGGCTGAAGTTATACGGATTGCTGGACGGCGCCCAGTATCTAGAACGGACAGGTAAGCGATTCAATGCGCAGCCAGGTGCGGAGGCGCTTTTTTGGGAAACACCGGATGCGGCGCTGGCGTTCGCCGGCCCATGGTTGCTTGATACGGCAAGCGCCGATTCAGCACTGCTACAGGAATTGGTCGGTCTGGAGCGAAGCACGTACGGTGTCAGTTGGCTGATTGCGTATCAAGATCTGCGCGGACTTGCGCAACTGCTGCGTTTGAACCTGGAAACCGAACTTCCGGACGGCCGAACTGCCCTGGTCCGATTCTGGGATCCGCGCGTGCTGGCCGGATTGGCCGAGGTGCTCACCCCAGAACAGCGGCAGGAGTTTTGTGGCCATATCTTCGAATGGCATTTGTTGCTAAATCGTGAGCAACGCGTACGGATCGGGAGGCAGGGTGCTTAGGCTGAGTGAAGCACAATACGAAGCGCTGCGGGGGCGCGACGCGGACCAGTTCGTCCGTGCAGTCTGCGACCACTTTCTAAGTGAGCGGCCAGAGATGGCCGTGCAGCCGGCCGCCTCCGCCGTCTACCGACACATGCTGCGTGCGTTTGACTTTGGCAGGCGCCTGGGCTTTCAGTCGACGCCACACGTGATCCGTCTTATGTACCTGGCGGCTGATGCACCGGGCTTCCACGAAGATGCCGCAGTGTCGGCGCATCTCCGCCGTACCGGCGCGCCGCCGGAACAACGACTGGATGACTTGTTTGCCGTGATGAACCACAAACTCAAAGGGGTTAACTGATGGCCGCTTTGGCAGGACCATTAATCGAGGCAGCGGCGGTGCGCGCCCTGGCCGCGCTGGGTGTTGGCGCAGCCGGCACGAAGGCCGTGGAGATCGCGCGCAAACGCCAACAGGAAGGAGCGAAGGCGTCCGCCATGCCCATCGCCCGTGTCGATGCATGCACTGAAGATAACAGCAAATGTAAGGACTGCCCGCCAGACAAAGGCATGCCCTATTTGAGAAATACGGCCGGCTGGTCCGACGCTTCAATCACGTATCAAATTCGGATTGCGCAAATGCCCTCCGCGCCTGCAGGCTTCCTCACGGAATGGGAATTCCGCGGGGTGAAGTTCGATGGTTTTGACGCGTCCCAGTGTTTGCTTAAGGAGTCGAAGGCGAAGTACGACAAGTTCTTCGATGATTATGGCGCGCCTCGCGATTGGTGGACGGGGGACGTCGACATTCAGAAGGAAGCGACTAGTCAGTCGATGGCCGCCAAACCTATGCCCCCGGTACAATTGCGCTGGTACTTCATGACACCCATGATGTACCGATATTGCTCACAGTTGTTTGCAGCGATGGGACTACAAATTGAAACTCAATTCCAGCCATGACAAGACCAATTGAAATCACCACGACCTTTCGGCATCCTGGAAATCTGAAGGTAGAGGAACAGGTCGGCGAATTATATGCACTGCTGCCTTACATGTTGGATTGTTCACCATTGTTGAATCCTTGGCTGTTGAAAGGGAAGAGCAAGGAAGACGCGCAACGCTACATAGTGTTCGACGCCGACGGCGCCGCTACGGCGGGGATCGCGGTATTGGCCGAAGACATGAAGAAGGATGTTGATCCGCGCATCGTAGGAGTATGGAACGGGAGGGATGATGCAGAAGGGGCTTCCCTGCAATACGTTTCTCGGCCAGCGCCGCAAAGAAGCATGGTGGTTCTGCGGGCGAAACCGAAAGCCTTCACCGATGACTGGCATCTCGTCGCAGACCTGATTAAGGGCGCGGTCGCCATCTGGCAACCAGCGATGGTGAGTGTCGAACCATTTGGTTACTTTGATCATAAGGTGTTCAAGGACCGCCCGGGTGCCGGCTGGATGCTGTATCTTCCAAAGGTTTTAACTGCGCGGGAAGTCCCGGAGGCGCGCGCACTGCTCCCTGTTATGGGGACGAATGCCAAAGGCAAGCAGGAACAGATCGGCACCATCATCGTGAGTGTAATCGACGATGTATTCTCGCTGGAAGATCCTGATCATCTCAACATCGCGAACTCGATCGAGGTGCGCTTGGTTGACCAGGATCTGCTACCGAATTACGCTGAACTTTGAATTTCGGTGCCGCAATCGCTATTCGGTGCAGGAATTGTCAGATTGTAAAGGCTGCGATCGGCGGACAAAGCTTCCGTTGGACCGCTTACCATCCGTGAATTGGCGCACTGTCCCCGATGATGCGCCACTATCATCATATTGAAACGCCAGGGGCAATAAGAAGGTGGATAGGAAGGTGGATAAGGTACTGTTGGGGCAATTTCTGCCTCTCAGTACTACGGACACCCTCTCCGCCAGAATACTGAAAAAGCCCCGATGAAAATCGGGGCTTTTCCTTTTTCAGGCGAGCCGATAGATTTCCCAGCGTGGAGTGACTGAGGCAATCATTGGTTCCAGGTCTTTACTCCATTTGCGATGCGCTGCCAAAGTGCTGAGCTTATTCCAGGCCTGGCCCAGTTCCGCCAAATCCTCAATCCGAACTTCAAGCTCAACGGTCGATTCCAGTGCTCCCACGGAACCAGTCGTAATGCGAGTAGCGCTGGCACGACGCCAGCGCGAAAGGTGCACGCTGCGGCAAACCATACAGCTGCATGGATGCCGAATGAGTTCGCAATTGCGCCGGAACGCAGTGCACCGAACGCATATCCCAGGTCGCGCCAAACGCGCCTTGGGGGATCAATCACATCGCCGATGGCGGCCTGCATCGTTGGATATGCCATTGCAGTTCCAATGCCGGGCAAGACGCCGCCCGGTGCAAACTGGTGGGAAATCAGCCTCGATGTTCGGCAGATCGCTGATAGTCACGCATTAGTCCGTAACTGATTGATTGGCAAATGCGCTCGGCGCGACAGTGCCGCCCACCGTGGCGTTGGCTGGCGGAGCCGGGTAGAGCCAGGTGAAGAGCAGCGTTGCGGCAGTGGCGCCTAGCAGCTGGGCGACGATGAATCCCGGCGCGTCGGCAGGCCGAATACCGGCGAAGGTATCCGTTGCCGCGCGGGCCAAAGTCACCGCAGGGTTGGCGAATGAGGTCGAGGCGGTGAACCAGTAAGCGGAGGTGATGTAAGCGGCTACGGCGAACGGGGTGATCGATGGGCGGCTGCGCGAGCAACCGATAATCACGCCAATGAGTCCGAATGTAGCGACGAACTCGCTCCACCATTGCGCCGCACCGCTGCGCACATGCGCCGAGGCGAAGAATGCGGGTTCACTGAACATGGCGTGGGCAGCCGCAACACCGGCAAATGCGCCAGCGATCTGCGCAACGATATATGGCAATACCTGGCCTGCGGGCACGTTACGCTGCCATGCTTCGGACAGCGTGACCACAGGATTGAAGTGCGCCCCCGAGATGGTGCCGAACATCAGGATCAGCGCTGCCAGGCCGGAGCCGGTGGCGATCGTGTTGGCCAATAAAGCAATGGCCACATTGCCGCCGGCAAGGCGTTCGGCCATGATACCGGAACCCACGACCATGGCCAGCAGCAGGGCGGTGCCAAGAGTCTCCGAGACTATGCGTCGGGAAAGCGTCATCACACTACCTCGCCAATGCGGTCCAGTTCCGCTTTCATGCGGGCGCGGTCATGCTTGATTTCGTCCAGGGGAAGGGCGAAGAATAGTTCGATACGCTTGCGCAGGATGCGATAGGCAGTCATAAATGCCGCGTCAATCTCTTCGTCAGTACCGGTTGCGTGGGCCGGGTCATCCACGCCCCAGTGAGCGCGCAGCACCGGGCCAAGGTAGGCTGGACAGGTCTCGCCTGCCGCGCTGCCGCAGACAGTGATGACGATGTCTGGCGTTGCCGGCAGGTTGTCCCAGGACTTGCTATGGTAGCCCGCGGTTGGGATGCCCTCACGTTCGAGCAGCGCGAGTGAGCGCGGGTGAACGTAGCCGGCAGGTTTGCTGCCAGCGCTGAGGGCGTGCCAGCCGGTTGGAGCCAGGTGGTTGAATGTGGCTTCGCCGAGGATGGAGCGGCAGGAATTGCCAGTGCAGAGGATCAGGACGTTCATGGTTTGCAGGATTGGGTGGATGGGGAGCAGCTTTCGCCGCCGCAGCAGTTTTCGGTCAGGAAAGCCAGTACGTTGTTCATGGTGTCGAAGTTGGCGCTATAGATGATGAAGCGGCCGTCCTGGCGCGCCTCGATTAGCCCGGCGTTGCTCAGTTCCTTCAGGTGGAAGGAGAGCGAGGACGGGGCGATCTCCAATTGCTCGCCGATCTTGCTGGCGGCAAGGCCCTGCGGGCCAGTCTGGACCAATAGTCGAAAGACCTTGAGCCTGGACTCCTGTGCCAAGGCGGCAAGGGCAGCGATGACGGATTTGGTTTTCATAGAGTGCGGCTGATGGCGATTGTTCGGGTTGCCGATTATGGCATTTCTGTACGATATTTCAAAGAATATCGAATTATCTTGACAGCTGAATGACATGCGGATTATTCTTCGTTCGTCGATGAACGAATGAGCTGGGTATGATTAGTTGTTGTGGTGAGAAATCGGAAGGAGCACTGCCGGCAGTGGATGCCGACGAGGTGGCCAGGCTTTGCAAAGCGCTCGCCCATCCTGCGCGCGTCCAGTTGTTGTGCTACCTGGCGTCGTATGGCGCATGTTACTTCGGTAACCTTGCCGACGTGCTGCCGCTGTCACCGTCTACTATTTCTCAGCATGTCACCATTCTCAAGGAAGCGGGACTGATTCTTGGCTCGTCCGACGCGCAACGGGTGTGCTATTGCGTCAACCCCGAGCGGATCGGACAGCTCAAGCAACTGATCAATGCCCTCTGAGGGCATTTTTTTGAATGCTGTATTCGTAATTCGCCGAATAACAAACAGGAGGTTGGAAATGAGCTTGGAGCTGGAAATCCGCAATGCCACCGGGGCCGACTGGCGCGCCATCGAGACACTGCTGGCAGACAGTGGACTGCCTGTGGAAGGCGCCCGCGAACACCTGGACTTCTTTATCGTCGGCGCCAGCGGGAGTGAAATCCGCTGTGTTGCGGGCATTGAACTGTATGGCAGCGTTGCCTTGCTGCGTTCTGTGGCGGTCTCCAAAGCGCTGCGCGGGCAGGGGGTAGGCGACCGGCTGCTCCATGCGATCCGGTCAAAGGCGCGTGCCGAAGGTGCTGCGACACTTTACTTGCTGACCACAACGGCAGCGGCATTCTTCGGGAAAAGGGGATTTCGGCAAATTGAGCGCAGCAACGCGCCCGACATACTCAAAGCGTCGCGCGAATTCCAGGGCGTATGCCCGGCATCGGCAACGTTGATGGTGGAGAGTAGCGGTACTTCCCACCTGCCGGTGGCCGTTCTCGGCGCAGGACCGGTGGGTTTGGCTGCGGCGGCGCACCTCATTGCGCGGGGTTTTACGCCGCTGGTGTTCGAACGGGGCGAATCAGCGGGGGCCAACCTGAATAGCTACCGTCACGTGCGTCTGTTTTCGCCTTGGCAGTACAACATCGACAAGACCGCACGGCGAATGCTCGATGCGCACGGCTGGACTGCGCCTGCCGATGATCAACTTCCAACTGCGGGGGAGGTGGTGGACGCATACCTGCAGCCGCTTGCCTCCCTGCCGGAATTAGCGCACAAGGTCTACTACGCACACCGGGTTATCCGGATAACCCGCGACGGGTTTGACAAGGTCAGGACGCGTGGCCGCGAAGCGGCGCCTTTCGTTATCAGGACGCAAAGCGCGTCCGGCGAGAGGGACCACAAAGTGCTTGCCGTGATCGATGCTACCGGCACCTGGTCGCAGCCCAATCCGCTCGGCGCCGACGGACTGCCTGCATTTGGTGAAGATGCTATGGCGTCGCGCATTGACTACGGCATGCCGGATGTCCTCGGCGAAGCCCGCCCGTACTACGCGGGGCGCCGTGTACTGGTCGTCGGTGCAGGACATTCGGCGGCAGGCAATCTGCTGGCGCTGGCCAAGCTTGCCGAAGAGGTACCTGGCACGGAGATCGTTTGGGCGATGCGCGGCAATCGATTGGCCAAAGTATTTGGCGGCGGCGATGCCGATGGCCTGCCGGCGCGCGGGCAACTGGGCGCACGGCTCAAAGCCCTGAAGGAATCCGGTCGTCTTGAACTGCATACCGATTTCCGGATCAGTGCATTGCAGGAACTGGGCGGTTCCCTCACGGTGGAGGGCACAGGGGCTGATGGCGGAGCCCGAAGCATTGATGGAATCGCTCGCATTATCGCCTCGACCGGAGCTCGTCCGAACCTGGACCTGACGCGCGAACTTCGGGTGCGCCACGATCCCTGGCTCGAAAGCACTGATGCGCTGGCACCGCTAATCGACCCGAACGAGCACAGTTGCGGCACCGTGCGACCACATGGCCACCGTGAGCTGGCGCATCCGGAACCAGGCTATTACGCGGTCGGCGCGAAGAGTTACGGTCGTGCGCCGAACTTTCTGATGGCGACTGGCTACGAGCAGGTCCGTTCGGTCGTGGCCGCGCTGGCCGGCGACTTTGCAGCGGCTGATGACGTCCGGTTGGAATTGCCCGAAACCGGCGTTTGCAATATTCAGTTCGTCGATAGCGCTTCGGGCGGCGCCACTGGTTGTTGCGGAGGCCCGGCACCTGCTGGCAGTGAGGCTTGCTGCGCGCTCGATGCCGAGGAGAAGGCGAAAGGCGCCAGCGGCTGCACCTCGTCCGGCACCTGCAAACCGCGCCGCCCTGAATCATCGGGTTGCTGCGCTTGATGGGGGAGGGGCATGCGTTCACTTTTCATGCGTGGGTTCCTTCCACTTTCACTGGCGGTCAGCGTTGCCTCGTTCTGGCTGGCGTTGACACATGGCGGCAACCTGGAGTTGGCCGTCGTTTTGCCAGCGGTGGCGGCTTTGCTCGTCGGCACGGTGGCTGAGCGCCGATGGCCGTATCGTGCCGACTGGTCCCGTTCACGGGGCGATGTGGCGACTGATCTTGTGAGTGCCGGCGTATTGTTTGCGGCCGTAGATCCATTGCTTAAGTGGCTCGGTCCCGCCGCTGTGACCACCGCGTTGGCAGGCAGCGACGCAGCGAAATCGCTGGACCTGTTCCCAAGCAGTTGGCCGTTTGTGCTGCAAGTGTTGCTGGCCACGCTTGTCGCGGAATTCGGCAGCTATTGGTCGCACCGCCTGCACCACGAACGTGCCTCGTTGTGGTGGCTGCATGCCCTGCATCACGGGAGCGAACGCCTGTACACGCTCAATAACTTCCGTTTCCATCCCCTCAATTATGCGCTGAACTACCTGATGGGCATCCTGCCGTTGCTGTTGCTGGGAACGCCTGAAGCCGTGATCCTGGGATACTTCGCGGTGACGCTGCCGGTGCTGATGGTGCAGCATGCGAACCTGCCGCTGCAGAATGGATGGCTTAATTACATTTTTAGTACCAGTGAAATCCACCGTTGGCACCACTCCAGCCGCGCGGGGGAAGGCGACACCAACTTTGGCCGTTCGCTCGTGATCTGGGACCAGGTGTTTGGTACGTATCGGAACTTCCCGACGAACAATCATCCGCGCATGATCGGCCTCTACGCAGCAAGCAACTACCCTTTCCGTGCATCGTTCTTCGAGCAAGTGTGGTCGATGTTCCTGCCGGCCTGCTGCCGCAAGGCAGCTTAAAGGATGGCGATGACAGGTCCTGCTAACGCAATGCTCACCTTGGGTGTGACGCAGATAATTTCATGGGGCATCCTTTACTATGCGTTCGGCGTCATGGCGCCCGCCATACAAAGCGAGCTTGGGATTTCCGCCGCAAAGATCTATGGAGCGTTTTCGTGGGCGGTGCTCGTTGCCGGACTTGCATCGATCCCGGTGGGAGTACTCATCGACCGGCATGGAGGCAGTCGCGTCATGGCCGCTGGGTCGCTACTCGCCGGTGTAGGGCTATGCATACTCTCGGGGAGCCGCGACGTCTCGGCTTACTACCTTGCCTGGACCTTGATCGGCCTCGGTATGGCAATGAGCTTATATGAAGCCGCATTCGCGACGTTAAACCGGAGCATGCATGGCGCCTCTCGCAAAGCGATTTCGAACGTTACGCTGATAGGTGGGCTTGCAAGCACCGTGTTTTGGCCACTGACCGCATGGTTGCTTGGACGCCTGGATTGGCGTCAAACCTGCTTAATTTTCGCCCTTACGTTGCTGGCCGGCTGCATGCCGTTGCACGCGGCACTGGACGATGGGCGGGCGCGGCCAAACGCTCAAACCCCGGAGCGGCGACATTTTGCACTCGCCGAAGCGATTGCCCACCCGGTTTTCTGGCTCCTGGCGGCGATCTTTGCTACCCACGCATTCATCTTTTCGGCCCTTTCGGTTCATATGATCCCACTCCTTAGGAAGACGGGTCATCCGGAACAGGTGGTCGTTGGTCTGGTTGCCATCATCGGGCCGATGCAGGTGTTAGGGCGGCTGATCGAACGGGTTTTCGCAGGCCGCGTATCGCCTCGGGTAGTCGGCGTTGTTACAATCGCAGGGTTGCCGGCAGCGCTCGGAGTGCTCTATGCGATGGGCGAAGAGGCCTGGGCCGTAGTGTTGTTTTGCGTTCTGTATGGATTGAGCAATGGGGTTTTGACGATCCTGCGCGCTACCTTACCCCAATCGATCTTTGGCCATGCCAATTACGGGGCAATCTCTGGCGCACTGACTGCCCCATCCCTTATTGCAAAGGCGGGAGCGCCGCTGGCGCTGGCACTGATGCTTCGGGAGGATAACCACTGCCTGCTGCTCGGAGGGTTGTTCGGGCTGGCTTCGGTTTCGTTCCTGGTCTATCTGCTGGCGATTCGAGGGGGCATAGGGGAGGGCGCTACTTCGATGGAAAGGGCATAGCTTTACGCTTGGTACTATATGGCAGGCATCGGCTCGACAGGAACTTTGACGCGCCATTCACCTTTGCCCCATGTGGTCCGGGTGGCCTTGCGGCAGATTACATCGACGCTGGTCCTCGCGCCGTCCCGCCATTCGACTGCCAAGGGCGCGACGCATTTCGGCACCATCGTTTCGTCTCCCGGGTACCCGGCCTTCCATTTCGAATGACGCCGCGCATTTTCGCGGCCAACGAAGTCGCTCGCCGCTTTGTGGATATAGTAGTTTGGCTGCATGCTCTCGGAGAAAATCTCGACCGCGACCTTCCATTTGCGATCGTGGGTGGAGGGGCCGGCACGGCCGCAACTCACCATCACACTTTTCCGCGCTTGGAAGATGGCCCAGTTTGCCCTCAATGGGACAAGGCACGGCTCCAACACCATTCGGATATCAGGGCCAAGTGGCTGCCAGTCCGTCTTGTGCCTGATATTTTGCTGGTCCAGGAACCTGCTGGCGGCAGCCTGGATCTCGCATAGCTCGTGATAAGGACCGCCTTTATCGGCGCGATAGTGTGGCGGTTCGCAAATCACTCCGCCGGCCCAGGCGGGGAGCGACAAGAGGAGTAAGGCGCTTACAGTCGCCGATCGTAAAAGTGCTGGCAAACCTCCTCCTTCATCGCGGTCCAGCCGGCTGGCGAGACTTTGGGTATTATTGTCATTCCGACCCGCTACTGTAAACGCTTTTGAGCCTTGACATGACCTCTACTCCGCAATTCGACTCCAGCCTGCCTCTCGACATGATTATCTTTGGCGGGGTGGGCGACCTCGCCATGCGCAAACTGCTGCCGGCGCTGTACATGGCGCACCTGCATGGCAACCTGCCGGCCGCGACCCGCATCGTTTCCACGGGCCGCCAGGACTACGACCGTACGGCATACCTGGCCTTCGTCGAAGAGCATTCGCGCCCCTTCATTAGCGGGGAAAATTTCACGGAAGAGGCCTGGCGCAGCTTCCTGCAACTGCTGGAATTTGTGCGCGTCGACGTGGAAAAGGACGGCATGGCCCCACTGGCTGAGGTTTCGCGCTCCGGTGCGGAGCGAGTGTTCTACCTGGCCACCGCGCCGTCGCTGTTTACCACCATTTGCGACAAGCTGGCCGAAGCCGGGCTGGTTGACCGCAACGCGCGCGTGGTGCTCGAGAAGCCTCTCGGACGCGACCTGGCGTCCGCGGTAGAGATCAACGAGGCTGTCGGCAAGCACTTCGCGGAATCGCAGATTTACCGAATCGACCATTACCTGGGCAAAGAGACCGTGCAGAACCTGATGGTGCTGCGCTTTGGTAACTCGATTCTGGAGCCGCTGTGGCGTGCGCCGAACATCACCAGCGTGCAGATTACAGTCGCCGAAGAAGTGGGCGTGGGTAGCCGCGCAGGTTTCTACGACAGCGCCGGCGCCATGCGCGACATGGTGCAGAACCATCTGCTGCAATTGCTGTGCATCGTCGCAATGGAGCCGCCTGCCTCGCTCGCACCGGACGCTGTGCGCGATGAAAAGCTCAAGGTCCTGCGCTCGCTGCGCCGCTTCAGCCTTGCCTCGATCGCGCGCGACACGGTGCGTGGCCAGTATGTGCGCGGCGTGAGCGGCAACCAGGAAGTGCCGGGCTACCTGGAAGAGCGCAATGTACCTGAGGGCAGCAGCACCGAGACCTTCGTCGCACTGCGCGCTTACGTCGATACCTGGCGCTGGTCCAAGGTGCCGTTCTACCTGCGTACCGGCAAGCGCATGGCGCGCCGCTCGTCCAAGATCGTGATCGAGTTCGCCAACCCGCCGTTCCCGCTGTTCCCGGAGACGCCGGGCGGCGTGGCCAACAGGCTGGTGATCGAGCTGCAGCCGGAAGAGGCGATCAAGCTGCAGTTGATGGCAAAGCAGCCCGGCAGCGGCATGCAAATGCAACAGGTGGCGCTGAACCTGGACCTGCAGTCCGCGTTTTCGCAGCGCAGGGCCGAGGCCTACGAACGCTTGCTGATCGACGTGGTGCGCGGCCGCCTGACCCACTTCATGCGCCGCGACGAGCTGGAAGCGGCCTGGGAATGGGCCGATCCGATCATCAACGGCTGGAGCGCGCTGGCCGAGAAGCCGAACCCTTATGCTGCCGGTACCTGGGGGCCGTCCGAATCGTTCGCTCTGCTTGCGCGCGATGGCTTTAGCTGGGTGGAGTAAGCACGCTTGCTGCGGAAGCCGCGCTGTAACGATACAATTGCGGCCATCCAAACAAGTGGGGTAGGGAAATTAAGAAGCTTGCACTGATCTTTGCACTGATTTGTAATCAATCTTACGCAGACCCGGTAATCGGCGTTTCCGATGGCGACACGCTGACTGTGCTGAGCAAGGGGCGTCCAGTCAAGGTTCGCCTTGCGAACATCGATGCGCCGGAGAAGAAGCAGCCGTTTGGCGCGCGCTCGAAGCAGTCGCTGTCGGACCTTTGCTTTGGGCGTGACGCCAGGCTTGCTTCGGGCAAGCAGGACCGCTACGGACGCACGGTTGCCGTCGTACACTGCGGCGACGTCAACGCCAATGTGGCGCAAGTTCGCAAAGGAATGGCCTGGGTCTATCCCCAGTATAACCACGATCCGTCGCTGCCGGCGGTCGAAGCCGTGGCGCGCAGTTCGCGCGTGGGCTTATGGGCAGGGCGCGATCCGCTCGAGCCCTGGCTGTTCCGCAAGGAGCGCAAGGCGCGCAGCAGCTACCCGAACTAAGCGCTTCGGCCCTCGAACAGGTCTTTCATCTCACGCAGGCCGGCAGTCAGGCATTCGACCGTTGCCGACACCTTCGGCACGCCGCGCAACTGGCGTGGCGTGAGCAGCCATAGCTGCGAGCGGAACTCCGTCAGCAGCGGTGAAACGCGGCGCAGGCGCGGGTTGGCGTCGCCCAGGTGGCATGGCAGGATGCCCACGCCCAGCCCCTCTTCAATCAGCCTGCACACGGCCAGGGTGCTGGAGCAGCGCACCACCGCGCGCCGCATCAGGCCTTGCGCTGCCAGCCATTTCGATGACGCCAGGTGGCCCAGCGATTCATCAACCGTGATCCATGGCTGCTCGCGCAGGTTTTCGTCGGATACATTGGGCCAGCCTGCCGGTGCGTAGATGGCCACCTCGATATTGCAGATCACGCGCCCGATCAAGTCTCCATCGGGCTCACCGCCGGATCGCAGGGCGATATCGGCTTCCCGCTGACGGACGTTCGCCAGGTTCTCGCCGGTTTGCAGGTTGATCGAGATATCGGGCAGTTCGCGCCGGCAGCGCGCCAGCAGCGGCGGTACGATGCGGGGCACCAGCACTTCGGTCGTGGTCAAGGCCAGGCGCCCTGCGGCACCCAATCCGGCGTCCCGTTCCAGGTTGCGCAGGCGCTGGTCGAATTCTTCCGCGAGCGCCAGCAGCTCCGCGGCGGCGGCTGTCGGCTGGTACCCCTGCCTGCTGCGCTCGAACAGGGTGGCGCCGAGGCCGGCCTCGATATCGCGAATGCGGCGGAACAGCGTGGGATGGCTCGAGCCCAATGCGTCGGCGGCTTTGGACAGGGACCCGTGGCGGGCAACGGCTAGAATGACCTGGTAATCGTTCCAGGCTAGCCGGCTGGTCAGGAATGTGCTCATCGCAGCATTCTATCGTGTTGTTCATCCTTGAAAGCCCGTTGTTCATTCGATGGCTGTCGCCCGAGGAGTGCGGTGGCGACAATGGCGGCATCCAATCACTCTTCAAAGGAAAGAAAATGATCCGCAGCCTTCTGTTATCTGTTGCTTTGCTGCTTGCCGCCACTGCACATGGGGCGGAGAATACCGCCTGCAGCGCGGCGGAATACAAGCAGTTCGACTTCTGGGCCGGCAACTGGGAAGCCTTCGACCGCAATGGCAAACTGCTTGGACATACGCTGATCGAAAAGATCGAGCAGGGATGCGTGTTGCAGGAGTGGTGGCGCGGCAACGGCGCGGAAAACGGCGCGGGCACGAGCCTCAGTATGTATGACCGCAAGCACAAACTGTGGCGCCACGTCTGGGCGAGCGCGCGCGGCAATTTCGCGCCGATCGACGGCGGCTGGCAGGGCGACCGCATGCTGATGACCGGCTACTTCATCAACGACAAGGGCGAGCGGGAATTCCATCGCACGGTCTGGAAGCCGGTTCCAGGCGGTGTGCACCACGTGTGGGACGCCACCACTGATGGCGGCGTGACCTGGACAGTCCTGCACGAAGCGTGGCTACGCCGTACCGACAAGGTCCTTGCGAAGTAGGGCGCCTGCAGCCGCCGGCAATCTGATTTACTATTGTCCTGCTGACGACACCCAACTCAAAAGGACCAAGATGGCGGAATTCAAATTGCACTGCTTTGCAGCTTCCGGCAACTCGTACAAGGTTGCCCTGTTCCTGGCGCTGGCCAATGCGGACTGGGAACCCGTGGTGGTGGACTATTTCGGCGGCGAGACCCGCACTGAAAGCTGGCGCGATAAGCTGAACGAAATGGGCGAGATTCCGGTGCTGGAGCACAAGGGCCTGACCATCAGCCAGTCCGGTGTGATCCTCGACTACCTGGCCGGGGCGACCGGCCAGTTCGGGGCGCGCAACGATGATGAAAAGCGCGATATCTGGCGCTGGATCCTGTTCGACAACCACAAATTCACCAGCTACTACGCTACCTTGCGCTTCATGTACGGCCTGCAGAAGACCGGGGACACGCCAGTGACGCAGTTCCTGCGCGAACGTGCGCTTGGCGCTTACCGGATCGTCGACAAGCACCTGGCCGATACCAGGTTCCTGGTCGGCGAGCGCCTGACCATCGCGGACCTTTCGCTGGCCGGCTATGTCTACATGCCGGAAGAAACCGGCATCGACATGAGCGAGTTTGCCAACATCGCAGCATGGAAGGAGCGCATCAGCGACCTGCCGGGTTGGCGCCACCCGCACGAGCTGATGCCCGGTAAAAAGGCATTCTGATTGGCCGCTGCTTGTACCTTTTGCAGGCATGCCGGTACTTAAAACCGGGTACCGAACCGTCCAGCATGGCCGCGTCCTGAAACGGTGCACTGGATGCACAGCGCTACCTGGAGCAGTTGTCCAGATAAGCCCGGTCGCCGGCCGCAGGCCATCTATTTGGCCAGGAACGCTTTCATCGCCTTGGTCGGCTTGCCGTTGTCGCCCCAGGCGCTAAGCGGATATTGGCTCCAGCTCCGGGCGCCAATGGGCTCCCAGTAGATGACCCCCAGCCCCTTCCGGCCGGGAACCGCCTTGACTTTGCGCTGCACGGCGACCAGCATGTCGTAGGTGTTTTGCGCGCGCTTGTCTTCGCCGCCCACTTCCACCACCATGACTTCCTTGCCGTAGCGCGCGGACATGTCCTTCATATTGCGGGCAAGGTCGTCTATCGATTTCCTGTAATCCGGTTTTCCTGGCAGCCAGTAGGGGTAATACGACATGCCGATGACGTCGTAGCGGGCGCCGTTGGCTTTCGCGTTGTCGAACCAGGTTCTGAAACGCTTGCCGTCGTTGCCGCGGTCCAGGTGCAGGATCACCTTGGACGAAGGGCTGGCGGTCTTGATGGCGTCGTAGCCCATATTGATCAACTGCGCCAGTTGCGGCCAGTTCCTGGTGCTGCCTTCCGGATAGATCATGCCGCCTGCGGTTTCATTCCCCACCTGCACCCATTCCGGCGTGACACCAGCCGCCTTGAGTGCGCTCATCACGTCAAAGGTATAGCTGTAGACATCCTCCAGCAGGCGAGCGAAGTCGTGGCCTGTCCATGCTGCCGGCTTTTTCTGCTGCGACGGATCGGCCCAGCTATCGCTGTAGTGGAAGTTGATCATCACCCGCATGCCCATCTTTTGGGCGCGGACGGCCATGGCGACTGTCTCGTCCTTGCTATTGTGGCCATTCGTCCTGTGGTCCGATGGATTGACCCAGGTGCGCAGGCGTACCGTGTCAATACCGTGATCCTTGAGGATTTGCAGGGCATCTTCCTGCCTTCCCAGGTCGTTATAGAACTTGTAGCCGGTCGCTTCCATTTGCTGCAGCCAGCCGATGTCGGCTCCCTTGGCGAATTGCGCGGCGCCCGCAGGCATCGCGATTGCAAGGAGCAAGGAAACCAGCGCACCAATCTTCTTCATTCTCCACTTTCGATATTTTTGGTGGCACAATGCTAGGCCAAGAACCGGCTTTGCAGGTATGACGAAACTCGTGCGGGCCATGCGGGATCGATATGAATCGGAAAACGGAATCTCCAGGAGTGCGCCATGATCGAACTGCTTGAGCAGCGCTTCCATCAGAACATGGAGCGTCATAAAGGAATAGCCTGGAGCACAGTAAGCGCACGGCTGGAAGCGAATTCCGGCAAGCTGCGCGTGCTCGGGGAAATGGAGCGCACTGGCGGCGAGCCCGATGCCGTGGGCATGGATCCGTCGACAGGCGAAGTCGTATTCTGCGACTGCTCGCCGGAAAGCCCGGCGGGGCGGCGCAGCCTGTGCTTCGACAAGGCTGCACTGGAAGGACGCAAGGAAAACAAGCCTGCCGGCAGCGTGCTGGAAGTGGCCAGGGCGCTGGGAATTACGCTGTTGACCGAGGCCGAGTACCGCCACTTGCAAACGCTGGGTGAGTTCGACCGCAAGACATCGAGCTGGGTGCAGACGCCGGCCGATATCCGCAAGCAGGGCGGCGCCTTGTTCTGCGACCGCCGCTATGGCCACGTTTTCCTATACCACAACGGCGCCGAGTCGTATTACGCGGCGCGCGGCTTTCGCGGCATCCTGCGGGTTTAAGAGACCGTTTCAATGAACGCTAAGACGGCAGGTAGCGTTCCAGGGTCTGCATCATCTCGTCGATATCGAGCGGCTTGGGAATGAAGTCGTCCATCCCGGCGGCCAGGCAGTCGGCGCGTTCGGACTCCATCACGCCGGCAGTCATCGCCACGATGGGCAGCTTCATGCCCAGTTCCTGCCGGATGATGCGGGTCGCGGTATAGCCATCCATGACCGGCATCTGCACGTCCATCAGGACCAGGCGGTAGGCCTCTGGCGAAGCGCGCAGCATGCGCACTGCTTCCTCGCCGTTGTTGGCGACATCGACGGCCGCGCCGGCGCGCTCCAGGATGCCGACTGCGACCAGCTGGTTCATGGCGTTGTCTTCCACCAGCAGCAGGCGGCCGTTGAGGCGCTGGGCAGGCGAAGCGTCCGCTTGCACTTCTTGCAGGTCGGCCTTGTCCAGCACCTCGTGCACAGTGTCAAACAGCGTCGAAGCGGTGATCGGCTTGGTGACCAGGCCTGCGCGATCGGCATCCTCCTCCAGCATTTTGCTGCGCTCGTAGGCGCTGACCATGAGTATCACGGGAACCGCCGGTTCTTGTGCGTGGCGCAGGGATTCGATATAGCGCTGGTCCGCTTCGGGTACGCTCCAGTCGGCGAGCACCACGTCATAGGGCAAGGAGCGCTGCGCGGCCAGGGCCAGCATCTTTTCCGCCTCTGCGGCGGAAGAGGTCACGTCGACGCCCCAGCCCCAGGCTTGCAGCGTCTTGGACAGATAGACACGGCTGGTGAAATGGTCGTCCAGCACCAGCACGCGCAGGGGCCGTGAGCCGCTGCCGGTGGCGCCCTGCTTCTGTCCAGCGGGGACAGTGCCAAAAGGCAGGGTTACTGTGAAGGTGCTGCCCTCGCCAGGCTGGCTGTCGAGTGCAATGTTGCCGCCTTGCAGTTCGACCAGGCGTTGGCAGATCACCAGTCCCAGCCCGGTGCCGCCGAACTTGCGGGTCACCGATTCGTCGGCCTGTACAAAGGGCGCAAACAGGTTGGCCTTTTGTTCGGCCGAAATGCCGATGCCGGTGTCGCGCACGATAAAGCGCATGACGGAACGTTGTTCATCGCACTCCGCGCATTCGACCTTCAGGCTGACTTCACCGCGTGCAGTGAACTTGATGGCGTTGCTGGTGAGGTTGACAAGTACCTGTTGCAGGCGCAGGGGATCGCCGACCAGCATGCGCGGAACATCCGGTTCCACGCCGATGGCAAGCTCCAGCTCCTTCTCGCCGGCATTGACGCTCATGATGGTCGATACCGCGTGCAGCACCGCATCGAGTTCGAAGCGGGTGGCGTTGAGCTGGATCTTGCCCGCTTCGATCTTGGAGAAATCGAGGATGTCGTTCAGCAGCGCCAGCAAGGACTGCCCGGAGGTGCGCAGCATCGTCAGGTAGCGCCGCTGTTCCAGCGATAGCGGGGTGGTGGTCATGAGGTGCGCCATGCCCAGCACCGCGTTCATCGGCGTGCGCAATTCGTGGCTCATATTGGCAAGGAAGGAGCTTTTCGCGGCATTGGCTGCCTGCGCTTCCTTGACTGCCTCGCGCAGGGCGGCTTGCGACTTTTTCAGCTCGGTGACGTCGCGCAGCACGCCGACAAAGCGGTACCTGCCTTCGTCAATAATGGCACTGATGGTCAATTCGACGGTGAACTGGCTGCCATCCTTGCGCAGGGCCGGCAACTCCACGGCCCCCTTGCCGATCACGTGCGGCTCGCCGCCCGAGAGAAAACGCTGCATACCGCGCTGGTGGGCCGCGCGCATGGAATCCGGCATCAGCATCTGGATGCTGGAACCGACGGTTTCTTCCGGCGCGTAGCCGAAAATCTGGCTGGCCGCGCGGTTGAAAGTCTCGATCCGCCCTTGTTCGTCGATGGTGACGATGCCTTCACCGACGCTATCGACGACGGTGCTGATGCGCAGGTTGGCATCTTCGAGCTGGTCGGTGCGTTCGTGGATCAAGCTTTCAAGCTGACGGATTTTGCCGCTGATGAACCAGGCCAGGCCGAAACCGGCCAGCAGCAGGGCCAGCACGATCCAGGTAAGCCAGGTGACCGATGCCAGCAGCTCCTGCAGGATGGTGGCGCGCGGTACGCCCACCGCAACTGCCCAGCCGGTGCGGCTGGAGCGGGTGAAGATCGTATATACCGGAATGCCTTCCAGTGTCGTGGATTCGAATACGGCTTCGTCGGTCTCGGACAGGCGCTTGACCAGGCTGGCCGAACCCGGCCGGCCGACAAAGCGCTCGGGTTCGTGGGTGCGCGCAATGATCTTGCCCTGGCGGTCGAAGATGGCGAGGACGCGGTCCCTGGGCAATGTGCCGGATGTGAGGACGCGCCCGAGATTGTCCGGCAGGTAGCCAACCGACAGGCAATACACGACTTGTCCACCCCGTATCACGGGCACATGGACAGCGACCAGCGGCTTGCCGGTGGCGCCGCCAATGAACACGTCGGACACTACCACTTGTCCCGTCTCGAACACGCGCTGGATGCGGTCGCGGCTGCCGGGGTCGGGTATCTGCGGCCCGAAAGGGCGCAGGGTGTTGAGGAGCTGGACCGAGTCGCGCGAGCTGAGCACGATGTTCGAGCCGGGGAAACCGGCGTTGACGATGTTGCGCGCCTTGCGGTGGAAGCCAGCCAGGTCGCCCTGGTCAAGTTCGGCCGACATGGCCAAGGCCCGGGCTGCGGTGATGCCGAGGTCGAGATCGCGGTCAACGGCTTGCATCATGGAGCGGACGACGAACAGGGAATCCTGTTCGATCTGGGCCCGTTCACGGCTGTAGAAGTGCTGGATCAGCAGGCCGAATCCCAAGGCCGCCGGCAGCGCACATGCCAGCACCAGTGCAAACAGCATGCGGCGCAGGGTGGGCCGTCTCGGGTGCCTGGTTGGAGCCAAGTGGCGTCTTCCTTCAAGTGGGCAAGTTGTAAGCTGGTCATCGCATTGTACAGTCGTAAGCCTCGACAGGGCGCTGGATTCCGACCGTGCGCATGGCACGCTGGGCAACTTCGGCAATATTCGGTACGGCATCGCCCCAGCGTTCGAAGGGCGTGCGCAAGATGACCATGATGTCCTGATCGGCTACCCCGGCCATCGCAAGGTAAGCCCAGGCATAGACGCCGCCATAGACGAAGTCAATGCAATGGGCGTTCAGGATAATGGAAGGTCGGGGCGTGCGCATGCAGTTTCATGTTAAAGCTAGCGCACAAGAGCGGGGTGCAGCGGGAATCGGGACGGCGGCATGCGAGGTGGGGCGTGCCGTAGCTGCTGCACTCTAGCATGCGTCACGCCATCGCATCAAGCTTTTGCGTTGCTGCGCCAGGCGAGAATGTGCTCTTCGGCCAGCGAATGGCCCTCGATCATGGCAGAGCGGGCATTGATTTACGCCAGCCAGGCAGGAAGATCTGCGCGCCGCTGCACGCATGACAAGGATTTTCAGTTCAAACAACTTCACGCGGCGGCAGGAAGAAACTGCGCGGCGCCAGGCGGAAGCGCTGCCATACCAGGCCGGCCAGGGCGCGGCCACGGCCAAAACTGACGCGGCGCGAGCGCAGCGCCACCATCAGGGCCAGCGTGAAGCTCACCGCCAGGTTGGTCAGTGCGATGAGCACGATCCCGGACAGCGACAGCAGCCATTGCTCTGTACTGAGCTGGTAGTCGAGCCCGACCAGCGCGAAAGCGAAATTGGCGCTGGAGAAGGTGACATGGCGGATATCGATCGGCAAGCCCAGTACGAAGCCGATGGTGCCGATCGTACCCAGCATGATGCCGAAGAAGAAATTACCTGCCAGTGCGCCCAGGTTGCGTCCGATATAGCCGGTGACGCGCGCCAGGCGTTTCTCGCCCAGCAGCCAGCGCAGCCAGCGCAATTGCCGCAGGCGCGGGGCGATATCGTTATAGGCGGCCTTGTTGTCGTAATAGCCCGAAATCAGCCCGGACAGGAACAGGCACACACCGGCGATGGCGGCGTGCGGCAAGGCCAGGCTGTGGAGCGGATCGATATCGTGCAGCAGGTGTTGCGCCTTTTCCGCGCCCGCCAGGTGCTGGCCGAAGGCAGCCTGCCATGCCACGGCAATGGCGAAAGCGGTCGGCATGGCCAGCGCCACGTTGCCGACGATTGCCACGAATTGCGAGCGCAGCACCTTGACCACCAGGTCCGCCAGTTCGTCCAGCTTCTTCTGGCCTTCGTCGATGGCCGCCGCAATGCGCGCCGCCGTCATCGCCGGCTGCTTGGTGGCCACAGTGAAGTGCAGCACGTGGATCAGCATGAAGCCAAGCGAGTAATTCAGGCTGTACAGCGCTGCATAGCCGATCGGGGCAAGCAGCAGGCGGGCCATGAGTATCTTGAGGGTGGCCATGAAGCCGACGATGAAGCCTGCGCCGGCCGCGGAGCGCATCATGGACAGCCACTCCGCGCGCGTGCTGGCCACATAGTGTTCGCCTGAACGGCCGGCGTGCTCCGTCACCTGCAGTGCCAGCAATTCGGTATTGGTCTGGAACAGGTCGGTTAGGCTCAGCTTGCGGTTGTCGGCTTCAACCAGTTGCCGGAACAGGTCGAGCGCAGCGGGCAGCGTTTCCTGCAGCGAGGGCGCTTCCAGCAGGTCCAGCAGGATGCGCAGGCGGCCGATGCTTTGCGTCAGGCGCAAAAGCAGGCGGGTCAGGCTGACCGACACCCCTTGCACCGACGCCGCCTTGCGCACGCGGCCGATGATCTCTTCGCACTGGCCAAGCAGCACGTCAAGGTGGCGGGCGTCCGGTACTTCGGCTTGCGCATCGACCAGGCGGGCGCGCCACGCTTCGGTCAGTTGCACCACCTCGGCATTCTGGCGCAGGAAGGGCGACTCGAAGCGTTCGATGTCGGGATGGACGCGCACCAGCTCGGGCTCCAGGCCGATGGCGCTGATGCGATAGGAGAGCACTTGCACGGCTTCCAGCAGTTCGCCCAGTCCCTGGCCTTGCAGCCATCCATGCTGCGGAAGCTGGAGTGCGCTGATCAAGTCCAGCCAGACCGACGGTTCGACGCCGTTGACCCACTTGTAATCGTCCCGGTGGCTGAAGACCTGGCCGAAGACGTCCTTCAGGTAGGCGTCGTTGACGGTCGGCGGCAGCCACTTGTGGTTCAGACGGCGCCATAGTTCGCCGAAGAAGCCCTGGTTTTGCAGGACGCCCGTATCGGTGAGCAGGTGCACCAGTTTGCGCTGCCCGATTACTTCGGCCAGGTACTCGCGCAAGGCATGCGCCCATTCGGGCCGCGTGGCAAGGAGATGCGCGAGGGCGCGCAGGCGGTTGGTAGCCTGTTGCAGGTCATTGGCATGCTTGGGACGCAAGCTGCCAACCAGTTCCTGCAGCAGGGACGTATCGCGCGACGGGGCCGTGGCCTGGATGCGCGCCAGTATGCTGTCCATCATCATTTGCGACAGCATACTGGCGATCGCCGCGCTTGTCCAATCAGGCGCTGAGCGTGGTGTTGAACCGTTGGCCGCCGATGGCCACATTTTCCAGCCTGAGACCGGCTACGTTATACAGCCAGACCGGCTGCCTGGCGTTGACCGGATTGCCAAAGTCGCAGTTGCTGATGGTGACCCGGCGCACCGGTAGTACAGGCGGCGCGGGCGGCGCTCCGTTGTAGTCGCTGGCGACCGGTCCGAGGATGGCGATGGCCTGGTAGCAGGAGCCGGCAGTGCCGCCTTTGCTCACATTGCCGACGGTGATATTTTCGATATGGACGTCGGACACTTCCGGCGGGCGGATGCGTACGTTGTCGGCCGATGGCTGGTAGTCGCAATCGAAAGAGACGACGGCGCCGGCTGCGGTGGCCAGGCCTTTGGTATCGATCGGTGAGCCCGGCAGCAGGGCGTAATGCGAGGCGCTAAGCTGTACGCCGTTCGGGATCGTCACGTTCCGGACGTAGAAATGGCGTAGGTAGCCGCCGCGGTTCATATTGGTCTTGAGGCGGATCGCAATGTTCAGCGGATCGGTTGCCCAGTGCGCATTTTCGAATACCAGGTCACGGGCATAGACGTGCTCGATGCCGCCGGCCATTTCCGAGCCCAGTGTGACGGCGCCATGGCCACTGTGCATGGTGCAGCCCTGGATCACGATATTGCGCGTCGGGCCGTATTGGATGTCGCGGTTCTTGCCGGCCTTGATGGCAATGCAGTCGTCGCCGGAATCGAAAACGCAGTCTTCCACCAGCACATGATCGCAGGCTTCGGGGTCGAAGCCGTCGCTGTTCGGGCCACGGCTCTCGGCATGGACCTTGCGGATCACGAGGTTGCGGCAATTGACCGGGTGGTGCTGCCAGAACGGGGTGTTCTGCACATGGTAGCCCTGTAGCAGTACGTTGGTGCAGTTGATGAAGTGGATCATCGGCGGTCGCAGGTAGTGGCCTTTGCCGAAGACGCGCTGCTCGACCGGCACGCCGGCCTCCGACAGTGTGGGCAGGTAGCGTTCGTCGCTGCGCCATTTGTCGCCTTCGCCTTCGATCAGCTTGCGCTGGGCGGCGTCCAGGCCCGGGGCGACTTCTGACAGCGGCTTGTTAAGCGGGTTGGGCACCGCTTGCGTGGGCTGGCCTTCCTTGTAGCCAGGCGCGGTGGTTTGCGAGACGGCGTTCATGGTGCGGTTCCTGCCTTTCCAGGACCACCAGCAGGTGCCGGCTTCGTCGAAGGCGACGCCGCCCTGGCCGTCCAGTTTCGAGCTCCAGTCCTCGCCGGTGAGGGCGATATTCCTGGCGTTGACGGCGTACACCATGGGCGAGTAATTCAGGCAGTCGTTGCTTTGCCAGCGCGAAAGCGTGAGCTTGCCGTTTGCGCCGCAATCGAATTCTCCGTGGCGGGCATAGTCTTCGGGGTTTTGCGAGAACAGGATGTGGGCGCCGGATTGCAGGTGGACGTGGACGTTGGAGCGCAGCACCAGTGGGCCGGCGCAATACCAGTAGCCTTTCGGGATCACGACACGGCCGCCGCCGGCGGCGGCGCAGGCGTCGATCGCTGCCTTGAAGCTGGCGTAGCAGTCAAATGCGTCGCCGGCCTGGGTAGGCACCGGTTCCTGGTCGTCGTGCGTGACCCAGGCTTTGACTTGCTTCGTTCCGCAGGGCCGGGCGCCGAAGGCCGTGACAGTGAAGTCCTCCTTGCGGAAGCTGACCGGTGTGCGTAGCGCGGCGACGATGGCGTCGGCGCGGCGCCAGGCCGCTGCGCTGGCACGCGCTGCGGCGGAGGAGGGACCTGCGGCAGTTGCAGCGGCCAGCGCCGGCAGCCATTGCGGGGCGAGGAGTGCGGCGCCGGCTTGCAGCAGGCTGCGGCGGCGCAGGTGTCGTGGTGTGGTCAAGGCATGTCTCCTAAGCAGAGAATGTGCGGGTAACGCGGCCCAGATGCGCATGGCTTTGCGCGCAGCGGCCGGATCATGGCTGGCGATGGCTTGCAGGATGGCGCGTTCGGTCGCCACTTGCGCTGCGAGGCCGGCAATCTCCGATTCAATGACGCGCTGCGCTGACAGGACCTCGAACGGCCCCGGCCCGGCTTCCGGTAAAGGCGTGTGGCCGGGACGGCCGCAGATATAGACGCCCGAATGGCTGCGCACCTCCACCACACCGGTCAGCTCCAGCGCAAGCAATCCTTTACGCAGCGAGGCGCGACTCACTTCCAGCCTGGCCGACAACTCGCGTTCCGACGGCAGGCGATCGCCGCAAGTAAATCGTTCAGTAGCGATCATCGCCGGGATCTTGTCCGCCACCTGTTTATATAGCCTGGCCTCCATGTGCCCCGATTTTAATGTGGTCAGGCCAAAATAACAATTTGGACTGGCCAAAGAAGTGGTTTTTTTGCACAATCCTGGAATTTTTTCTTGTGAAAGTGGCCTAACCAATTTAGCCTTTGGTTGTACCAAAAGCTAAAATCGATCAAGCCAATTTGGTCGCATACTTGGAGGAGACTCATGAATTACGTGCCAGGCCCACAGGCCAAGCGTCCCGTGCTGGCGGCAGCAGTAGCAGCGGCCGTCCTGCAGATGGCGAACCAGGCGGCGGCCCAGACTGCCGCCCCGGCAGATGAGGCGATAGCCTCGGTGGTAGTGACCGGCTCCCTGATCCGCCGCGTTGCCAATGAGGGGGCAACCCCGCTGGTAACCATCAAGTCCAGCGAGCTGCAGGCGCGCGGCAACACCGAACTGAAAGACCTGGTGCTGGAGATGCCGCAATCGCTGTCGCTGGGTACCAACAGCGGTGCGGCTGGCCCGATCATCAACCTGCGCGGCCTGGGCCCGATGCGTACCTTGACCCTGTTGAACGGCCGCCGCCTGGCCAACGAACCGCTGCAGGACCAGTATGTCTCAGTCAACGTGATGCCGCGCATGGCGCTGGACCGCGTCGAAACGCTGAACGGCGGCGCCGCTTCGATCTACGGTGCGGATGCCATCGGCGGCGTGCAGAACTTCCTGACCAAGCGCGGCTTCGAAGGTGCCACGATCAAGGCCGAATACGCGCCGACGCAAAAGGGTGGTGCGGACTCGAAGAGCGTCGGCGCGATCCTGGGCACCGGCAACCTGTCGCGCGATGGCTGGAATGCCTATGTGGCGATCGATTACCAGAAGAAGGATGCGCTGTTCCAGGGCGACCGTCCGGAGCAGCACGACCCTGCCATCCTGCGCACGCTGGGCCTGGGCATGACGCCCGACGCACGCAACCCGACCCCGGCCGCCAACTTCGGCTTTGCCCGCAACGCCAACTCGAACTACAACCCGACCTTCGCCAGCGGCTGCCTGGCGCCGTACGCGACCCCGACCCTGGGCAACAACAGTACCGCCGCAACGCCGGTCTACGCGCCGGGCTGTGCGCGTAATCCACTGTTCTGGAATGCCGTCACCGACGGCAGTGAAATCATCAACGTCAGCGGCCGCGCGAGCCTGAACCTGCCGGGCGGCCATAAGCTGGACCTGGACGTCCTGCACTCCGAATTCACGGTGCAGAAGTACCGCGGCATGCAGGTGCCGGGCACCGCCCAGCCGTTTACCACTTATTCGCTGCCGGCCACCAGCAAATATTATCCAGGCAAAGGCATCACCCCTGCGGTGCAAGTGGTGGGCAGCAATACCGGTTCCAACACGCCAGCCATGTTCATCGACCCGGCCAGGACGCCAGGCACGGTCAGCGACCTGGATATGAACAACCGGACCATTTACTTCCAGTGGGGGCCTGCCGAACTTGGCCCGGCGTACCGCAATGATAAGCAGACCAACGACCGCATCGTGCTGGCCGCCGAAGGCGAGGTGCTGGGCTGGGACTATCGCGCCGGCCTGAATTACGGCGAATCGAAGCGCGACACCCGTGTCGGCGAAGGCTACATCCTGTACACCAGGGCGCAGGAAGGCTTCAACAACGGCACGCTGAACCCGTTCGGCCTGCAAGACGAGGCAGGCTTGGCTTACCTGCAAAGCATCCAGGCGGAAAACTATACCTACCGCCTGAACAAGGCCTTCAACCAGAGCGTGGACCTGACGCTGTCCAAGGGCCTATGGGAGTTGCCGGGCGGCCCGTTGACCCTCGCGGTTTCCGGCGAACTGCGGCGCGACGGTGCGCAGACTTTCAATGCCCCGCTCGACTATGTGCTGAAAAAGGCTGACGGCAGCCACAATATCGACGCGGCCGGCAATGTGGTCCAGTCCGACCTGGTGGGCGAAACACCGCAGGGCGTAGCCAAGAAAATCCACCGCACCATCGCTTCGCTGCTGATGGAAGCGGAAGCGCCGGTCACCGACAAGTTCCTGCTCAATGCAGCGGTTCGGGCCGACCGGTACAACGACCTGAAGCAGACCACGGTCAACCCGAAACTGGCCGCCCGCTGGCAGCCGTTCCAGCAACTGGTCCTGCGCGGCAATGTGAACACCGGCTTCCGCGCGCCGTCGATCATCGACATCCAGAATCCGACCCCGGAAGTGCGCAACCAGGTGATGGACGATCCGGTCCTGTGCCCAAGCACCCAGCCGCTGGTGGCCGGCACGGGCACGCCGGCGGCAGGCTACACCTATGACCAGGTATGCAATGTCGCCACCAACTACTGGACCAAGTCGCCGAATAACGACTTCCTGAAACCGGAAAAATCGCGCGGCTTCTCGTTCGGCTTCGCGCTGGAGCCGGTAAAAGACCTGTCGATCACGGTCGACTATTGGGGACTGAAGCTGCGCGACGTGCTGGGCGCAGTGACCATCGCGGAGATCCAGCAGAATCCCGCCAAGTACGAAGTCAACTTCCTGCGTAACGCGGACGGCACCATCGACCACATCGTGGCAAGCCAGGCCAACCGCGGCCAGACGCGCATCCGCGGCCTGGACCTGTCGGCCAGCTACCGCTTCCCGAAAACCAGCTTCGGCACCTTCGATGCGAAACTGGACGGCACGTATATGGACAAGTACGAGTTCCAGTCCGAGAAAAACGGTCCCTGGCTGGGCAACGTGGGCATCATCACCAACGATGGCCGCTTCGGCGGTTCGGGCCCGAACGCCGGCCTGGCCGGGCTGCCGCAGATTAACCCGCGCTGGAAGCATACCGCTTCGGTCACCTGCACCAATGGCGCCTGGGCCGGCACGCTGTCGCAGCGCTATAACTCCAGCGTGACAGACGTGACGCCGCGGGCCGGTTCGACCCTGACTGAAGTGGAAGCCTACAAGCAGTACAACCTGAACGTGAACTACACGGGCTTCAGGAACACCACCATCAGCTTCGGCGTCAACAACCTGACAGAGGAATGGCCGCCATTGACCTCCAACAGCACCTATAGCGGCGGTTATGTGACCTCGATGGCCGATATGCTGGGGCGCGTGTACCGCTTCTCCGTAGAGTACAAGTTCTGACATGCTGCTACGTTGCCTGCTGCTGGCCTGTACCTTGCTGCTGCCGGCAGCGGGGGCGAACGCCGCGCCCACTGCACAGGGCGTGGTGGAACTGCTGCCGGCTGCGGAAAATGCTGCCGTCAGTTCGGACCGCTACTTTGTCGAAGCACGCATGCGCGCTGCGCCAGGGGGAGCCGGGCAGGGCTATGTCATTGTCCGTTACAGCGATCAGCGCAACTGGCTCGGCTTTGGGCTCGATGCCGGCCCGGCCAGGCTGGCGGTGAACATTGTGCGCATGATCGACGGCCAGCCGAGGCTCCTCAAGCAAGTTCGTATCGAGCCCGATGCAGGCGAGGCTTTCTACACGATCCGCCTTGATGTGGAGGGCGCGGCTCTTACGGCCTTCCTCAATGGCACACGCCTGATCGGCGTCGACGAGCCCAACCCGCTGCCGCCGCGCATCGGCATGCTGGTGCATGGCGGCCAGTTTGAAATCCGGGGCCTGCGGGCGGGCGACATTGCGCAAGCGCCAACCAGCATCGGCCTGGTCCACCGCCATAAGCAGCTGACCCTGCAAGTTGGCGAGGCGCCGCAGCGCTTTGCAGTACGCGCCATCAGCCGCGACAGCGTGCGTGCCATACCCTTTAGCGCTGTCACGAGCGACCCGTCCGTGACCTGGGCCAGCGTGGATGGCGATGCGCTTGTGCTGGCACCGCGCGGCAACGGCAAGGCGGCAGTCACGCTTGCCAGCGCGGAGGATTCGAATGTCCGGGTGACGCTGGCGGTTCGGGTAGAGCCGGCGTTTGCGGCCGCGCTGCGCACCCCCCCGCTGGCGCCGGGCAGGGCATCGCCCGCAGCAGGTGAGCGCGATGTCCCGGTCGATACGCGCCTGCAGCTTCGCTTCGACCGTGTCCCGTCCCTCGGCGACCATGGTTCAATACGCATCGTTCGCGCAAAAGACAATGCGATAGTCGACATCATCCGGCCCGGCATGGAACTGGACGAGATCGGCGCCACGCGTGACGGCGTGAAGCGCGTTGTGCGCTACAAGGCGATCTCCATCGACGGCACAGCGGCGACAATCCGCCCGCACGACGGCAAACTGGCGTACGGCACCGACTATTACGTACTGGTCGACCGCAAGCTCTTCCCGGGCGCCATGCTGGATGGAGTGCCGTTTGACGGCATCGGGGCGCCGGCCGCATGGAAGTTCCGCACCCGCGAGCATGCGCCGCGCGGCACAGTCCTGCGTGTGGCAGCGGCAGGCAAGGCCGACTTCCGCACTGTGCAAGGTGCCCTGAATCATTCGATGCAGAACTTCCCGCGCGAACAAGCTGTGACCATTCGCCTCGCCAACGACAGGCACGAAGGCTTGCTTTACCTGCGCGGCAAAGACAACGTCACACTGCGCGGCGAAAGCCGCCACGGCGCCATCATCACAAGCGAAAACAGCGACGGCATCAACCCCGGCAGCGGTGCCGGGCAATTGCCAATGGCGCCAGGGGCCAGCGGCGGACGCTCGGTGTTCCTGGTGGAGGACGCCGACCTGCTGCGCCTGGACACGCTGACCCTCGTTAACACCACCTGGCGCAGCAGGACCATCGGTGCGCAGGCGGAAGCGCTCAACTTCAGCAGCGAAGGCCGTCTCATCGCCACGCACGCCGATTTTCACAGCGAGCAGGACACCGTCCAGGTCAAGGGCTACTCGTGGTTCTACCGCAGTCTTGTCGCCGGCAACGTGGACTTCATCTGGGGCTACAACCGTGCGGCGCTGTTCGAGCAATCGGAGATCCGGTCCATCGGCGACAGTGCCAATCCATCTGGCGGCGGCTACCTGGTGCAGGCACGCACCGTGGCGGAAGACGATCCCGGCTTCGTATTCCTGAATAGCCGCCTGACGCACGGCCCCGGGCCTGCCGGCAACAATGTGCCGCCGGGTTCGTCCTTCCTGGCACGGCCGGGTGTCGCCACGGCGTGGGACAACGTCCGCTATATCAATTGCAGCATCGGGCCGCACGTCAACGCTGCGGGCTGGCATGGCAAACCGCGTGGCGGCAAAGGTTGGGAAGAGGGCGGCAGCAGCGACCTGGAGGGCAAGCTGCTCGACCTGTCGCAGCGCAGGGAAGGGCGTGCACTGCTGCCGGCCGATGCAGCGCGCTACGACAGCCGCGCCAAGGTCTTTGCGCAATTCGCCGGCGGAAAAGGATGGGATCCCCAGCCATGAGCCGCCGCAAGCCGATGCCCGCACCGAAATTGCTCGACGTGAGTTGATAATTAGTTAAAAATGTCGGCTATCTTTGTTGTGGGGAGAGACGCTTGGAGAGCTCGAAGGGACATAAGATCGCAGCAGGCGCCGGCCTGACGCTGGCGGGGCTGGTGGCTTACCTGCTTCTGTGGCCAGTGCCGGCCGAGCCGGTTGCGTGGACACCGCAGCAGGCGCCGGGCTACACCGGGGCGCACGCGCCAAACACCAGGCTGGCCGGACTGCAGAAGATCGACATCGGCACCGAGCATGGTCCCGAGCACCTGGCCATGGGCCCGGACGGCAAGCTGTATGCCGCGGTCACCAGCGGAAAAATCCTGCGCATGGCGCCGGACGGCAGCCAGCGGGAAGTGTTTGCCAGCACCGGCGGCCGCGTGCTGGGCTTCGACTTCGATGCCGGCGGGCGCCTGATCGCGGCCGATGCGATGAAAGGCCTGCTGGCGATCGCGCCGGACGGCAAGGTTACCGTGCTGGCTGCCCAAGTCGCGCCAGGCGATCCGATCCGCTACGCCGACGGCGTGGTCGTCGCGCCCGGCGGCATGATCTACTTCACCGATGCGTCGACCCGATTTGCGCCTGCGGAGTGGGGCGGCACGTTCGAAGCCAGTGTGCTGGACATCCTTGAGCAGTCCTCGACCGGCCGCGTGCTGGCCTACGACCCGTCGAACGGCAGCACGCGCATTCTTGCCAGCGGCTTGTCGTTCGCCAACGGCATTGCCTTATCGGGCGACGGCCGCACGCTGTTCGTCAATGAGACCGGACGCTATCGCATCTGGAAGATCGACGCCCAAAGCGGCAAGCGCGCGATCCTGTTCGACAACCTGCCAGGCTATCCCGACAACCTGATGCGCGGGCGCGGCGGCAAGATCTGGGTCGGCCTGGTCAAGCCGCGCAACCCGACCATCGACAAGCTGGCGCAACAGCCCTTCATGCGCAAGCTCACGCTGCGCTTGCCGCGCGCCCTGTGGCCGGTGCCCAAGGCCTATGGGCACGTGTTTGCCTTCAGCGAAGATGGAAAGGTACTGGCCGACATGCAGGATCCTTCCGGTGCCTATCCGGAAACCACGGCCGTCTTGGAAACCCGGGAGCGCCTCTATATCCAGAGCCTGCATGCTCCCTATATCGGCTGGACACCCGGCACCTGATCCGGCGTCACCCAGGCTGCTGCCGCTCGGGGCGCGGCGGTTTGGGGAACATGGCCATCTCCTACATGTATCGAATGCGGCACATATTGGGCGCCCATGGCAAGTTTGCAAGCACATTATGGTGCCAATGCACCCAACGTGCTCCGTGCGCCAGATAGTTGTGTTTATAATTCCCCACGACAATTTGCATCCAAGCCATGTACCGGAATCCGACCCCCCTGCTGTTGCTGGCCGTGCTGTCCTTTGCGCGGGATGCGCGCGCCAGCGGCATGGCCGATGGCGACATCGCCGACCTCACGCTGGAACAATTGAATGAAGTGGTCGTCACTTCGGTATCGCGGCAGGAAGAACGCCTCGGCAACGCCGCCGCCTCGCTGTTTGTCATCAGCGCCACCGATATCCGCCGCAGCGGCGCGCGTTCGTTGCCGGAGGCGTTGCGCCTGGCACCCAACCTGCAAGTAGCACGTGTCGATGCTCGCAACTATGCCATCACTGCGCGCGGCTTCAACAGCCCTTTCGCCAACAAGCTGCTGGTGCTGATCGACGGCCGAAGCGTCTACTCGCCCTTCTTCTCCGCCGTGTTCTGGGATGCCCAGTCGGTGGTAATGGAGGATATCGAACGCATTGAAGTGATCAGCGGCCCCGGCTCGACGATCTGGGGCGTGAACGCGGTCAACGGCGTGATCAACATCATCACGCGCAATGCCAGGGACAGCCAGGGCGCGCTGCTGTCGGTGGCGGCATCGGACGGCGAGGGCGATGCCAGCCTGCGGTTCGGTGGGGGCCTGCCGAACAACGGCTTTTACCGCGCCTACGCGCAGGCCATGGCTGCCGAGGATACCGAGACCGCGGCCGGCGCCAACACCCTGACCGGCATGCAGCGCCGCCAGGCCGGCTTCCGCGCCGACTGGGGGCTGCCCGGCGGCAGCTTCACCGTGTCGGGCGACGCCTACCAAGCCAACCTGGGGCAGGCCGGCACGCGCGATATCCGCCTGTCCGGCGCCAACCTGGTTGCGCGCTTCACTCGCACGCTGGCCGAGGACAATGCCTTGCGCCTGCAGCTTGTGCTGGACCATACGGAACGCAACCAGCCCAGCGCCTATGTCGACCGGCTTGATACGGTGGAGCTGGAAGGCCAGCACGATGTGCGCTTGGGCATGCACAAGCTGTCCTGGGGCGGCGGCTACCGCCATTCGCGCGATGACAACACGCCAGGACCGGCGTTCGGCTTCTGGCCATACGAACGCAATATGCACTGGGGGAACCTGTTCGCCCAGGATGAAGTGGCGCTGACCGACAGGCTGCGCGTCACCGGCGGCGTGAAGGTGGAACACAATACCTACACCGGCTCCGAAGTATTGCCCACATTGCGCCTGGCCTGGAGCCCGGGCGCCGCGCATACCCTCTGGGGCGCACTGTCGCGCACCGTGCGCGCCCCGGCGCGCAGCGACCGCGACTTTGTAGCGCCGCCGCAACCGGTCGTGAGCGGCGGCGTGCCGCGCTTCACCATCGGCACCAGCCCCGCATTCGACTCCGAGGTGGCCAAGGTGCTGGAACTGGGCTACCGCGCGCAACCGGTGCAGAACTGGTCGTACTCGGTCACCGCCTGGTACGCCGACTACGACAGGTTGCGCACGCTGGAGCCGAATGCCACGGCCGCCCCCTATCGCGGCCTGCTGGAATTCCGCAACCAGGCGCAAGGGCGCACGCGCGGTATCGAATTGTGGGCGCGCTGGCAACCGATGCTGCGCTGGCGCCTGAACGCCGGCCTGGTGGTGCAGGATATCGACACCAGTCTCAAGCCAGGCAGCAGGGATGCCACCACTGCCGGCCTCGCGATCAACGATCCGCCCAGCACCTGGCAGTTGCGTTCTTCCCACGAAATTGGCGAGCACATGCAGTTCGACTGGACATTACGATACAACGGCAGCATGCCCAAGCCGCACGTTCCGTCGTATCATGAGCTGGATGCGAACCTGGTGTGGAAAGCCAGTCCGAATATTGACGTCGCGCTCGCCGGACAGAACCTGCTGCATGCACGGCATGGCGAATGGGGCGGCTACCCCGGCCGCAATGTGTTCGAGCGGCGCGCGGTCCTGAAATTGACGATGCGGTACTAACGAAATGGTAAGCGCAAGCCTTGCTTTATGTGCCGCGCCGCCGCAGGCGGCGGGCAGCTGGAGGAGCCGCCTCCTGGCGCTGGCGATGCTGCTGTTCGCCTTCAGCTGCGTGGCGGTCGGCTCCCAACAGAACGGTGCAACGCCGGTGCTCGAGCGCAGCGTCAAAGCTGCTTTCCTGTATAAATTCCTGGGTTATATGGAGTTTCCGTCCGACCCCGGGCCGACCCTGGTGGTGGGCGTGCTGGGCGCCGACGAAGTCGCGGCCGAACTGGCGCAGATCGCCAGCGGGCGCAGCGTCGGCAACCGCGGCATCAGCGTGCGCAAGCTGGGCGAGGGTGATGCGCTGGCCGGCCTGCACCTGCTCTTCGTCGGTGGCGCGGCCAGCCTGCCCGAAGCCGCCCTGCGGGCAGCGGAAAAGAATGGCACCGTCACCGTGACCGAGCAGGATAATGGCTTGCAACGTGGTAGTGTCATCAATTTCCGCCTGGTGGATGAACGCGTGCGCTTCGAAGTCTCGCTGCCGGCCGCCGAGCGCTGCAATGTGCGCCTCAGTTCACGCCTGTTGTCCGTCGCCTATTACGTGCAGAAAGGCGGGCAGTGATGATCGCCATGGCGTCAGGATCAGTGCGCATCAAACTGATCCTGACGGCACTGGTCACGACTTTTGTTGCGCTGGTGGTGAGCACGGTCTCGATGCTGGTGTATGACCTGCAAAGCTTCCAGCAGGGCTGGGTCGATGACCTGACCACGCAGGCAGAACTGGTTGCGACTGCTTCGGCGCCGGCCCTTTCCTTCAATGATCCGCGTGCGGCGCGCCAGAACCTGGGGCTGCTTCGCGTGCGGCCGCAGATCGAGGCCGGCGCCATCTATGCCGCCAACGGCAGCCTGTTCGCATCCTATGTGCACGCTCCGTCCGAAGTGCGGACCTTGCCGCAGATGCCTGGCCCGCTCGGTTACGCGATTGAAGGCGGGCGCATGGTGGTGACCCACCCGATTGTTGAAGAAGGCGAGCGCATCGGCACGGTGTACCTGAGCGCCTCTTACCGCCTGCTGGACCGGGTGCAAAGTTACGCCCTGATCCTGCTGGGTGTGATGCTGGGCAGCCTGCTGCTGGCTGCGCTTGTCGCGCACCGGCTGCAGCAGACCATCACGCGCCCGCTGCTGGCCATGACCGATGTGGCGCGCGCCGTGATGCTGAGGCGCGACTATTCGCTGCGCGTGGGCGAGGGCGCCAGCGGCGAGATCGGCACCCTGGTCGACGCCTTCAATGACATGCTGGCCGAGATCGCGCGGCGCTCGAATGCGCTGCAGGATGCCAACCGCACCCTGGAACACGAAATGACGGTGCGCCAGGGCGCCGAGCGGGCGCTGTTGCTGGCCGACCGCCGCAAGGACGAATTCCTGGCCACGCTGGCGCACGAGCTGCGCAACCCGCTGGCGCCGATCCGCACCGGCCTTGACATCATGCGCATCAATGCCAGCGACCAGGCGGCCTGCGAGCGTGCCCGCTCCATCATGGAGCGCCAGCTGAAGCAGATGGTGCGGCTGGTGGACGACCTGCTGGATGTCTCGCGCATCAATACCGGCAAGCTGACCATCCGCCGCGAACAGCTCATGCTGCAGGACGTGGTGAACGATGCGCTGGAACTGGCACGGCCTTTCATCGCGGCGCAGGGCCATACCCTGCATGTGCAGGTGCCGGAGCAGGCCGTCTACCTGGTGGGCGATGCGACGCGCCTGGCGCAAGTGCTCTCCAACCTGCTGCACAACGCCGCCAAGTACACCGCGCGCGGCGGCAGCATCGCGCTGGAAGCGGAGGCGCAGCAGGCGCAGGTCGAGCTGCGCGTGCGCGACAACGGTATTGGCATCCCGCCTGCCATGCTGCACGATATTTTCGAGATGTTCATCCAGGCCGATTCTTCGCTTGAGCGCAGCACGGCCGGGCTGGGCGTGGGCTTGTCGCTGGCGCGCAAGCTGGTGGAACTGCACGGCGGCAGCATCCGCGCCGACAGCGCCGGCACAGGCCAGGGCAGCACCTTCACCGTGACGCTGCCGATGCTTGCCGGTGCCAGCGCCGCCACGCCCGCAGCGGAAACGTTGCCGGCCGATGCGCGCCTGCACCGCATCCTGCTGGCCGACGACAACGTCGATTTCGTCAACGGCATCGGCGGCTTGCTGCGCTCGATGGGCCACCAGGTGCATATTGCGCACGACGGCAAGCAGGCGCTGGCGGCAGCCGAATCGTTTGCGCCCGAATTTGCCTTCCTCGATATCGGCTTGCCGGAATTGAACGGCTACGACCTGGCGCGCGCCCTGAAGCGCTTGCCGTCGCTGCGCCACACGGTGCTGGTGGCGGTGACCGGCTGGGGCCAGCAGAAAGACCGCCAGCGGGCGTTCGAAGCAGGCTTCCATCACCACCTGGTGAAGCCTGTCAGTATTGACCAGTTTCAGGAAATCCTGTCCCAAGCCGGCTCTTGATATCCTGCGAAAACGCCCGATCTGCTTTAGCAGGCAATGTTAATCGAGGAGTAATGCCATGCGAGCGCATATCACACCCGACCCGGAAGTACCTCCGCCCGAGCCGGAGAAAGATCCGCCCCCGGACGACCAGCCACGGCCGACTGAGCCGCCTATCGAGGAACCGGTGCCGAAACCCCCGCCGATGCAGGCTTGACCGCCGGTTCGGGCAGGGGCGGGATCTGGCGGATCTGCTCGTCGGTTTCCTGCTCGCCCGGCGTTTTCTCGCCGCTGCCGATATCCGCTTCCTCGATGAAATGGCGGCCCTTTTCGGGCTGCGATTTTGCTGGCTGTTCCATACTGGACCCTCCTTGCTGCCGATGCTACCAGCGCCGTGCATGCACTGTCGCTTGCTTGCTAATAGGAAACAAGTGTTGTGCGGGATGAATAAATTTTGTGTTGTCACGAACGGGTCACGATCCGCTCTCTATAATAGGTCATCGACACACGCTTTTTCTTTCGTCGGAGGCCGCGATGGGCAATTCCCTGCACAACAAGATCTACCTCAAACGCCGTTTTGACCTGCACAGCCGCCGTGTCCAGGCGCTGGTGTGCGCAGGGGCAGTGACAGGGTTGGCGCTGATGTGGCTGGCACTGCGCGCGCTCAAGTAAGCTTGCCGCCTCCGGTGCGGGCGCGTACCATGATGGGTTGCAAAGGCACCATCATGGAATACGAGCAATGAAAAACGAAAAACTGAGCACCGACGAATTCAATGCGCTGGAAGAGATTGCCCGCGGCATCAAGGGCAAGCCCAGCGCTTGCGTCGGCCGCAACAGCAAGCGCCTGTCCGGCATCAAGTTCATCAAGTTCGAGCGTAGCGGCGCCATCATCCTGACCGATGCCGGCCGCCAGCAGCTGTTCCTGCGCCGCTGCGTGATGGCGCTGCGCGCGCTGGCCCAGGCGCCGGGCGCGGTGGCGGACAAGGACGTGGCCCTGTTCCTGGGCAAGAAGTCGCACATCGTGGCGACGGCAGAGGGCTTCGCCATCACCGAGAAAGGCCGCGAGTCGCTGGCCGACATCGAAGCGCAAGGCATGTAAGCGCCCATGTCCAGCCACCTGCTCAGCGAAGGCCAGCCCAGCCGCAGCGCGCTGATGGTGGCGCGCCTGCGCGCCGCCCACCAGTTGCTGGACACGCCCGCCATTTTCGACGACCCGCTGGCGCTGCCGGTGCTGGGGCCGGAAGACTGCGTGCAAGTGCAGTCCAATGCGCGCGTCTACGACGCCGGCTTCAGCCGCATCCTGCGCGCCGCCATGGCCGTGCGCAGCCGCTTTGCCGAAGACCAGCTGGCGCGCGCCGCCGCGGCCGGGGTACGGCAATACGTGGTGCTGGGCGCCGGTCTCGACACCTTTGCCTGCCGCCGCCAGCACGATGCGGCGCTGCAGGTGTTCGAAGTGGACCATCCGGCGACCCAGGCGTGGAAGCGCCGGCTGCTGGCGGCCAGCAGCATCACGGTACCGGACAGCCTGCGCTTCGTGCCGGTCGACTTCGAGCGCGACGGGCTGGCCGACGCGCTGCGCGCGGCCGGCTGCCGGCTGGACCAGCCGGTGTTTTTCTCTTGGCTCGGCGTGACGCTGTACCTGACCGAGCAAGCCATATTCGATACCCTGGGCCTGGTGGCCAGCCTGCCAGCAGGCAGCGGCATCGTGTTCGATTACGGCATCAAGCCCGAGCTGCTCGACACGCTGGAACGGGCCGGCGTCGAGTACTTTGCCCGCCGTTATGCCGAGCAGGGTGAGCCATGGCTGTCGTTTTTTGATCCCGCCGAACTGTGCGCACGGCTGCGTAATTTAAGTTTTTCCACAGTGCAAGATTTTGGGCGCGATGCCCTGGAAACCCGCTATTTTGCTGGGCGCGGGGACAATTTGCGCCTCGGCGGCGGCACCCATTTGATGCTAGCCGGCAACTAAAGTGTTATGATTTTTGGAATGTTTCTTCTACTGGTTGTAGTTTAGTTTCATGCTACCTTCCTGAGCGGTCGTGCCCGATGCGGATTCCGCATTTGCATATGCTGGTTTCGCATATGGCACGGCCATTCTCTTAAAAACTCAAAAGGAAGCAGAGAAATGACCATTTTGATTGAAACCACCCACATCCAGATCACCGACTCCACCGAGCCGGAATACCTGATGGACGACATGAGCGGCGCCCTGGCCGACGTGAGCGTCTCCTGCTGCACCTGCTCCTGCTCTTGCTGCTGCTAAACGGTTAAGTCCGGACCCCGGCGCCGGTGCCTCGTGCACCGGCGCCGGCGCCTTGCCTTTTTTCTGAGACGGGTTAAGAGAATGAGTGAGTCCCTGTACATCTCGCCGCTGGCCGAAGTGACCACGCTGGGCGAAGACAAGATTGCCATTTCCGTGGTGGGCCGCCGATTCACGGTGGAAGACCGGGTCGGCATCCTGAAAAGCATCCTGGCCGACGCCGCCAACGGCGTGACGCTGAAACAACTGCTCGACGACCGCGCCGAGAGCTTCCCGCCCGAGGCGGTGGAAGCGGCGGTCAATGCGCTGGTCGAGGCGCGCGTGCTGCTCAAGCACAACGGCCGCACCGGCGGCGACGCCACCTTCCATCACCTGCAGCACCGCCGCGAGCAGGACGGCATGTCCGGCCCGGCCCAGCGCCCGCTGTACGACAAGTCGAACTGGGTGCTGGCGCTGGCCGGCAGCGGTTCCTGTGCCGATGCGCTGGCTGCCTCGCTGACCGAACTTGGCGTGCGGGTCGAGCGTGTGCTGCGCGACGGCCCCTTGCCGGACAAGGGCGAGCGCCGCGCGCTGCTGCTGGTGGCGTCGGACTTCGACGATATCGCACTGTTCCGCGCCATGAATGCCAAGGCGGTTGCCGCCGGCTGGCCGGCGCTGACTGTCGGCATCGACTGGAACACTGTGCATTGCGGCCCGCTGGTGCTGCCGAAGGCCACCGGCTGCTACGAATGCTACTTCCACCGCGTGCGTTCCACCCGCAAGTTCGTGGCCGAATTCGATATGCGCAGCCAGTCGGAGAACATCCTGTACCACGCGCTGCCCAGCCGCCTGGCGGTGCAGTTCGGCGTGGCCGAAGCGTCGCGCGTGGCACTGCAATTCCTGGCCGGCACGCTGGAAGGCCTGCAGCAAAGCGTGTTTAGCGAAATCGACAGCGCCAGCGGCGAGATCCTGCGTTCGCGCGTGCTGCGCCTGCCGCGTTGCCAAGTGTGCGGCACAGCCAGCACGGAGCGCCCGGTGGGCAGCGTATTCCAGCAGGCGCTGTTGCGCCGTCGGGCTTAAGCCATGGAGCGCTTGTCCGATGCGGGCCAACTGGCCCTGGTACACGACGCCCTGGTGCACCGCCGCCACGGCATCATCACGTCGCTGCTGGAAGAAACCGAACACCCCGATGCACGCGGCCTGTTCGTCTTCAATGCCCTGATGGTGGACATCAAGAGCATGATGATAGACCCGGCGCGCGGCAAGGCGAACAACCCCAACACCGACCGCGCCAGCCTGGCCGGGTCCGGCGCCGCCTTCGACCGGACGTCGGCCATGTGGGCGGCTTTCGGCGAAGCGGTGGAGCGTTATGCGGCTGCCGCGCATTTCGACGACCAGTTGCTGTATGCCTCTCAGGATGCGCTGGGTGATGCGGCAGTCGGCCCTGGACAGTTCGTGCTGTTCGCGCCAGGGCAGTATGTCGAGGGCTTTGAATACGCGGCAGACGACACCTCGCTGGTGCGCGCCTGGGCGCCGGCCGCCGACCTGATGGACCCGGCGCGTGAAACCTATGTGCCGGCGCAGATGGTCTACCTTGGCATGCAGGTCAAGGACAAGCGCGAGATCGTGATGCAGTCTTCTTCCACCGGCCTGGCGACGGGCATGGACGAGGGCAGGGCGCTGCTGAGCGGCCTGGCTGAAGTGATCGAGCGCGATGCCTTCGCCGGCATGTGGCAGATGAAATATGCGCCGCGCAGGCTGGTGCTCGCACCATCCACCATGGAACGGCTGCTGCCGGGCGTACGCCGCCAACTGGCCCATCCCAGCCTCGACGTGCACCTGTGGGACATTACGACCGATGTCGGCATGCCGGTGGTGCTGTGCCTGGCGCGCAGCCGCAACGACGGCACCATGTCGCTCGGCGCCAGCGCCCACCTGGACGTGGCCACTGCCATCAACAAGGCCGTGGTGGAAGCCTTCCACGGCTATGTGTGGGGCAGTTCGATCCTGGCGGCCGGCACGCCGCTGCCGGAGCAGGCGGCAATCCGCAACCCGGGCGACCATTTCGCGTACTTCCTGGACCGTTCGCGCCAGGGCGCGATGGACTTCCTGTTTACCAGCGAGGCCACGGTTTCTTCCGACGATCCTTCGCTGCGCCAGCTCTCCGGCATGGGCGACCTGCTGGCACGCCTGAAAGTCATGGGCCTGCGCGCGCTGGCGGTGGATGTCACTTCCGCCGACGTCGCCAGCCTGGGTTTCTGCGTGCTGCGTGCCTTTATCCCCGGCCTGCATCCGCTGCTGTTCGGCGACGGCCTAATAAGCCGCGACGAACGCCGCCTGCGCGCCATAGCCGCGCACTGGGGCTTGCCGGGCGTGCCTGAACCTAACCTCGAACCGCATCCGTTCCCATGACCAAGACACTCCAGGAATTGCTGCCGCCGCAGGCCATGGCGGGCCAGTTCGATATCGACGACCCGGCCGAAATCCTGCACGAGCAGACCAAGTTCCACCGCGCGACCTTGATGGGGCAGGTGAAGAACATCGTGCGCTTCCTGCGCCATCCGGCCTATATCGCGCGCGGCGCGGCGGGCTACAACGCTTACCCGTCCTGCCCGGCGATCGAGTTGCCGGAGCCGGTGCTGGCGCTGGGCGAGCTGGCGCAGGCGCTGGAATTGCGCAAGAGCGCGCGTGCCTTCGCCGGGGCCATGACGCTGCAGGAGCTTTCCAGCCTGCTGCACCATTCGCTGCGCGTGCGGCGCATGGCCAAGAGCGATATCGCGCCGCATGTGAAGCTGGCGTTCCGTTCCTATCCATCGCCGGGCGGCTTGTACCCGACCGAGTTCTACTTCTTCCTCAATGAAGTGGAAGGCATCGCGCCGTGCATCGCGCATTACGATGCCCGCAGCCACCTGCTGCGCGTGCTGAAGCCGCAGCAGGGCGATGCCTTCGGCAGCGCAGAGGTGAAGTCGGGCGAGTCGGGCGTCAAGGCGCCGGTGGTGTGCGTGATGACCAGCGTGCCGCAGCGCGCCACCGCCAAGTACGGCGCGCGCGGCTACCGCATGTCGCTGCTGGAAGCCGGCCATGCCTCGCAGAACCTGTGCCTGGCTGCGCAGGGCCTGGGCCTGGGCTCCCTGGTCTATGGCGCCTATTACGACGACGAATTGGCGGCCTTGCTGGATATCGACGGCGTGACCGAGACCGTGGCTTCGGTCATGCTGCTCGGCCGCGAAGCGCCGCCTGCACCTGCCGCCGGCGAGGACGAATGAACGACGCACCGGGCTGGCAGGACAGCGAGTTGTGGCTGCGCGATGCGGCAGGCGCCGTGCTGCGCCTGGCTGCGGCCGGCGACAGCGAAGGCGCCGCGCAGGCGCTCGATCGCCTGTTCGCGCTGCGCGGCCGCTTCCATGCCTATCCAATTCTGCAGGACATGCTGGCCGGGCGGCGCGCGTGGCGTGCTTGCGGCAGCGTCCATGTGCTGGGCGACCATGAGCCGCCCCCTGCGCTGCTGCACAACTTCGACGAAGCGGTGAGCGCCTGCGCCGCCTTCCTCGGCCTGCCGCCGCCGTGCATCCTGCTGCAATGCGTGCCGTCCGAACGCAATATGCACCTGACGATGGAAAGCCTGCCGGGGCTGGCGCTGGTGCGGATGTCGACGCAGGCCGACGGCTATGCCGACGGCCTGCGCGCGGTGGTATTCCACGAAGTGGCGCATTGCTTCCTCACTTGCGGCGTGCGCTTGCTCGATGAAGGACTGGCACAACTGTTTGCCAACCGTTTCGGCGGGGCCACGCCTTTACCGCGGCGGCCGGAGTTGGCGCCGGCGCTGCGTACCATGCTGTCGCGCGACGGCGACGCCATGTTCGGGCCCTCGGCTGGCGCCGGCATCGACGCCTACCGCGCCGCCTGCCGCATCGGTGCAGACCTGGTGGAAGCGGTCGACGCACGCGGTGGCGCGGCGGCGATTGTTTCGCTGTTCCGTGCCGTCTCGCGCGCCGCGGCGGATGCCCAGATAGTCGAGCTGGCAATGCAAGCCAGCGGCATCCCGATCGCCGCGCTGGCGGCAAGCGGTGACGGTGCCGATGCCCGCCAAGCCGGCCTGATCGCGCAGGTGCAGCAGGCCATCTTCACCGCCTGGAGCAGCAAGCGCGCCGAGCACCTGTCGGCCGGCATCGCAATGCTTGAAGCGGAAGCGGCGTTCACCCAGCCAGCGCTGCTGGATGCCTTGCTCGGCGCGCGCCTGAACCAGGCACTGCTCCATGTTCACGGCGGCGCCAGGCTGGCGCCCGCTCAGGAGGCCGGCATCGATGCCTTGCTGAAGGCCGCGGACATCCTGCCGGCAGGCCGCCAGTGGCTATGGCGCGGTGTACGCGCGATCCTGGCCATCCTGCTGGCCCAGCCCAACATCATCAAGGTCGCGACGGCAGGGCAGAACGCCTTGCACGCCTTCGGCAAAGCGCAGGAGCTCATTGCCGGCGATCCGGACCTGCTGATCCATCACGCCTCGCTGCTGCTGCACGCCCCACCCAATTACGGCGGGGACCGCGACCGCGGCGCGGGCATGCTGCGTGAAGCGATGCAGCACCCGTTATACCGCGCCCATGCACGCGAAATGCTGCTCGATAACGGCATCGATCCCGGCGACGAAGTCATGGCCATCGCGCCATCGACGCCCGAAGCGGCGCCTTCCTCGCCAGAGGCCGCGTGCGATCCGGACCCTGCGGCGCCATGCGCCGCGCAACCTTCCGCCATTGTCCTCGAGGCGCTCGGCATCGAACTGCGCCTGCCATCGGGCTTCACGCTGAAACCGGGCGACCTGGCACTGCGCAAGGGCGAACGCGTCGCCGTAGTCGGCCCCAATGGCAGCGGCAAGACCATCCTGCTGGAGACGCTCCTCGGCCTGCGCACGCCCGGCAGCGGCAAGGTCCAGCTGGCAATCGGGGACCCGCGCGACGCCAAAGTAAGGCAGCAATTAGGTGGCCTGCTGCAAAGCGCCGACCTGCCGGGCCAGATGCGCGTCAGTGAAATCATGGCGCTGCACGAAACGGTTTACGCCCGCACCGAACCGGCGGTGACCCGGGCCCTCGGCATGGAAGAGCTGCGCAGCAAACTGTGGCAACAACTCTCGCGCGGCCAGAAACAGCGCGTCATGCTGTGGCTCGCGCTATCCCACGTGCCGCAGCTGGCGCTGCTCGATGAACCCTCGCTTGGACTCGACGAATGGCACGCCCGCGCCTTGCGCGACCTGCTGGCCGGCCTGCCGACGACGATCCTGCAGATTTCCCACATCCCTGCCGACTTGCTCGGCATGGACCGCATCCTCTGCATGGAAAAAGGCAAGCTGGTGGACGGCGGCACGCTCGACCAACTGCTGGCGCGCCGGGTTGGCCGCTTCAAGGCCCGTATCGGCCAGGCGCTGGCAGGCGACATTGAACAATCCATGCGCGCCTTGCCGGGGCTGGTGCGCGCCGAAGCAACGCTGCAAGGCTGGCAACTCCAGGGCGCCCAAGGCTTCGACGCCGGATTCCGCCGTTTCATCGACCAGCATGGCATCGCCCACTTCAGCCTCGAAGCCTCGACCATCGAAGACTTCCTGGCCGACCTCACCAAAGGTGGAACCGCATGAAGAACCTGCTGCATCTGGCGCGCGCCGACCTTGCGCTGTTCCTGCGCGGCCGCCTGGCCCTGTTCTGGACTTTCGCCTTCCCCTTGCTGATGCTGATGATGCAGATGGCCCTGTTTGGACAGGAAGCCAAGCTTGGTCCGGTAACGCTGGTAGTGCACGACATGGACCGCAGCGCGGAAAGCGCAAGCTATGCCAGCGAACTGGCGCGCGGCCTGCGGCTGCAGAACAGCATCGAGTTCCGGGTGGTTGCGCCGGCGCTGGGCATGAAGCCGGACCTGGAACTCACCATCCCCGCCGGCTTCGCCGAAGCGGTGCGCGCCGGGCACAGCACCGAGATGAAGCTGGCGACCACGCTGACCGCCGGCCCCACACTGGAGGCCAGTTACGGCATGCTGCGCGGCTTCAGCGACGGCTACAACCTGGCGGGATTGCAGGACGAACCGCGCGTGGTCTTGCCAGCGCCGCCGGCGCCAGCCGCCGGCGCACTGGACTACCGCCTGTTCCTGGTCAGCGGCCTGGCCGGCCTGGTCATACTGTCCACCAGCCTGATGGGATTTGCCGGTCCGTTGGTCGCCGCCCGCGAAGGCGGCATGTTCCGCCTTTACCAGCTCTTCCCGATGCCGACTGGCGTGGTGGTGCTGGCCTGGTGCCTGTCGCGCCTCATCATCATCGTGCTGGCCAGCGTCGTCATGTTTGTTGTCGCCTGGGCCGTATATGGCGTGAAGCTGAACGCCGGCCCAGCTGGCATTGCGGCGGCGGGTGGCATGCTGGCCCTGGGCTGTGGCGCCTTCCTGGCGCTGGGACTATTGCTGGCGGCCGTCAGCCGCAGCGTGGCGGGCGTCACCATGGTCAGCAACCTGTTGTACTTCCCGCTGCTCTTCTCGGGTAACCTCATGATTCCGCTGGGAGGCCTGCCGCCATTCCTGCGCGATGCGTTCGAGTATCTGCCGCTGAACGCCATGATGGCCAGCATTCGCCACGCTCTCACCGGCGGCATGAGCTGGAAGGGCGACGCCTACAGCATCGTGGTACTGGCCGCAATGATGTGTGCCTGCCTGCTGCTGGCGGTGCGCCGCTTCGGCTGGACGCCGCGCGACCTGCATTAAAAGGAGTCCTGGATTGAAGAGCATGAATATCCTGATAATCGCCGGCGTGCTGGCACTGGCCGGCGTCGCCGCTGCGTATGCTTTCGGCAGCCGGCAGCCGGCAGCTGCCGGTACGGCAACCGTGAGCGTGACCCTGGACGGCATCGCAGGGCAGAAGGGCGCGTTGATGGGCGCCATCTGCAACAAGAACTCCTTCCTGAAGGCCTGCCAGTACTTCGCGGTGCAGCCAGCCGCCGCAGGCAACGTGCTGAAGTTCCCCGGCGTGACGCCTGGCAGCTACGCGGTCATGGTTTACCACGATGAGAACCTTAACGGAAGGCTGGATAAGTCGGCCAACGGCATGCCGCAGGAAGGCTGGGGCTTTTCCCGTAACGCGCGCGGCCATTATGGCCCGCCCACGTTCGACGATGCGCGCATCGACGTCAAGCCCGGCGCCAACGACGTCGCACTGGACATGGTGTATTGATGGCGCCGATCGTCGACGTCAGGCAAGTGAGCAAGCATTACCGCCGCGGCGAAGAGCGAATCGCCGCGCTCGATAGCGTTTCCTTCCAGGTGGCGCAACCGTCGGTGGTGGCAATTGCCGGGCCGTCCGGCAGTGGCAAGAGCACCTTGCTTGGCATGCTGGCGCGCTTCGAGCAACCGGACAGCGGCACGATCCACCTCGACGGCGCAGCGCTGCAGGCTTTACCGGAACATGAACTGGACACCTTCCGCAACCGCAAGCTGGGCTTCGTCTTCCAGAACTTCAACCTGGTCGGCACCCTGACCGCGCAGGAAAACGTGGAGCTTGCGCTGGCCACATGCGCCTTGCCGAAGCGCGAGCGGCGCAAGGCTGCAAGCGAGGCCCTGGCGCTGGTGGGCATGCAGCATCGCCTCGACCACACACCCGCGCAATTATCCGGCGGCCAGCAGCAGCGCGTGGCGATTGCACGCGCCCTGGTCAACCGCCCCAAGCTGGTGATCGCCGACGAACCGACCGGCAACCTGGATAGCAAGACCGCGCAGCAGATGCTGGAACTGGTCGACCGCCTGCATCGCGACCTCGGCACAACCTTCATCATCGCCACCCACGACCAGCGGGTGATGGAGATGGCGGCCCAGGTACTGCGCCTGGAGGACGGCAAGGTGGCCGCATGACGCAGTGGCTGGTGCTGGCCCATCGCAACGTGCTGCGCAACGGCCGCCGCTCGCTCCTGCTTGGCGGGACCATCGCCATCGGCACATTGGCCTTGCTGTTGTTCGCCGCGTACATCGCCGCTTCGCTGGACGGGCTGCGCGAGAGCACTATTCGCGGCGGGCTGGGACATGCGCAGATCGGCGCGGTCCCGCCCGCGGACGGCTATACGGAGCAGCAGCTCCAGTACGGGCTGGACGCCGCCGAGCGCACCCGCATCGAAACCATCCTGGCAAAAATGGAAGGTGTGCGCCGCATCGCACCGCGCCTGCAATTCAGCGGCCTGGTGTCGAACGGGCCGCGCACGCTCAACTTCGAAGCCCAAGGCGTGGACCCGCTGCGCGAGCGCCAGGCCTACGGCGCTTTCCAGGTACTGGCGCAGGGCGAGCCATTGCGTGCTGGCGACGAAGGGCGCTACCAGGTCCTGATCGGCAAGGAAATGGCGCGCCGCCTCGGCGTTCATCCCGGCCAGTCCCTGACGCTGATGACCACGACGGTGCAGGGCAGCGTAAACGCGATGGATGTCGACGTGGCGGGCATCATCGCTACCGGTATTCCGGAGCGCGACTTGTATGCGCTGCAGGTTCCCATCGAAACTGCGCAAGAGCTGCTGCGCACGACGAAAATTTCACACCTGTCCTTGCTTTACCATGACACGCAAAGTGCCGAAGCGCAGTCGGCCGCCATCACGCAGGCAATCGGAAGCGGGGTACGCCTGCAGCACTGGCAGGAACTCGCGCCGCTTTACCCTCAAGTCATGGCCCTGTTTCGCAACCAGTTCATTGTCTTCGGCGCGATCATCGGCCTGATCGTATTTCTCGGCGTGGCGGCCATGACGCTGGCTACGATTTATGAACGCGGCAAGGAGATCGGCACGTTGCGCGCCATGGGCATTCCACAAGCGATGGTACGGCGCCTGTTCATGTTCGAAGGCCTGCTGCAAGGCGCCTTCGGCGCCATCGCCGGCGGAACGGCCGCATGGCTTGCCACGCTGGCGATTAACGCAGCCGGCATCGAACTCGCGCCGCCGCCGGGGCGCAATATCGGCGTGCCTTTGCACCTGCTTTGGCTGTTTCAGCCAAGCCTGGCGATCGTCGTAGCCTTGCCGCTGCTCGCGATGGCAGCGGCCTGGCTGACCAGCAGGCGCATCGGCCGCATGCCGGTGAAAGCCATCCTGACTTCCAACTAGACCATGCTGAAACGATTCCTCATCCTGATGTTCGCTGCCGGCGCGGCACAAGCGTCCGCGCCGAGCGCCACCGAAATCCTGCAGCAGGTGGACCAGTACCGCATGCCGGTCAACAGCTTTGAAGCGAACGTGCGCATCGAAGCGGGCAATGGCCAGGAGCCCGGCACTTACGTGATCCGCGGCGCCAACTACAACCAGGTGCTGGTGGAAGCGACCAGCGTCGACCAGCGCGGACAGAAATTCCTCACCACCGATAGCGGCCTGTTCTTCTACGCACCGCGCACGCGGCGCGCCATCCGCCTGACGCCACTGCAAACCCTGCTTGGCAAGGCGAACATCGGCGACCTGTCGCGCATCCGCTTCAGCCATGATTACGATGCCGCGGTGCTGGAAGACGCGGCCGATGGCTGCCCGGTGAAGAGCTGCATCGCGCTTGAACTGCGCAGCCGCAACGAGGCCGCCACGTATTCGAAGATTACCTTGCTGGCAGCGCGCCAGGACGGGCGCTATGTGCCGCTCAAGGCGATGCTGTACGTCGCCAGCGGCAAGCTGCTGAAGATCGCCACCTTCGACACGGCAAAGGGCGGCTTGCCCCCAACCACCCGCTACGCCGACCCGCAGCAGCCGGGCGAAGAAACGCGGGTCGTATTCGAAAAGCTAAGGGCGGCGCAATTCCCGGCCAATATGTTCAACCCGCGCACGCTGGAGCAATGAAGGGCTTGCAATGCCTGCCGCTGGCGGCAGCCGTCGCCGCCGCGCCGGGCGATGCCTCGGCAGGCGAAGACTGGACTGGCGGCTTCGTATTGGGCGCGCAGGAGCGCACCATCCTGCAGGACACGCCGCTGAACCGCGATAACTTCCTCGGCATCGCAGGCAGCGGCACGCGCGCTGTCGCACTGGTTGAAGGCCGCCGGCACGACTTCACATGGCGCGTGCGCACCGAAGCGCTGCATGCCGACCGGGATGGAACGCGCGGCAAGGCCGTGCTGCAGGAACTGAACCGCGTGTTCGAGCTGGGCGCGGGAGCATCGCTGTCGCTCGGCAAACGCCTGTACGCGCTGGACCCCTCGTATATCAACCAGCCGCTTGGCTTCCTGCAAAAGCGCACGGACCTGAGCGACCCGCTGGACACCCTCGGCAACGCCGAAGGCATCCCGATGGCGGTGCTGTCGTGGAGCGGCGAGCGTGCCAGCGCCGCCGTACTGCACGCACGGCAGGCGGGCGGCCGGGTGCAGACCATGCTCAAGTTCGGATATGAATTCGACGCCATCAGCGCAGGGATGTTGCTGCGCCGGGCCCATGGCGAGCGTGCCGGTATTGGCGCCACGGTCAGCGCCGCGCCGGCCGATGTCTTGTCCTGGTACGCCTCGGCCTACCGCGCAGGCGGCGCAGATGGCTACACCCGCGCTACCGCAGGCATTGTGCTGACACCGCCAACCCTGCCCAAACTTCAACTGGAATACGCCTACAACGGCCAGGGCATGGCGCAGGAAGAATACGAAACGCTGCGCCAGCAAGCGCAATCGAACCTGCCGCCGCACGTGCTGGCAACGCTGGCCAGCCGCCTCCCCAGCCTGGGCGCAAGGCAGCATTACGCCAGCCTCACGGTATCAAAGGCGGCCGGCGCCTGGGACGTAGGCGTTGGAGTGTATCTGGGACTGGACGACAGCAGCCGGGTGTGGCACGGCCAGGCCGACTACGCACTCAGCGCACGTACGCACCTGATGTTCTCGGCCATGCGCCAGGGCGGAAAGACCGGCAGCGAAAGAGCCCTCGCACCGGTCAAGGAAACGCTGGCCCTACGACTGCGCCATGCATTTTAGAAGTCGGAGCTGACCCCGACTTTCATCATGGCTGGAAGCCGTCGGCGGTGATCTCGAGCTTGGTCACTTCGCCGTATTTGGCGGCGATCTGGTCGATCTCGGCGGCTTTGCCGACCAGAACCATCTGCAGGTTCTTGCGCGGGAAGTGCTTCGCCACCAGCTGCTTGGCGCGTTCCGGGGTCAGGCTGTCGACGTCTTTCATGAAGTTGTCGATCTGGCTGCGGCTGACGTCGTTGGCGTACATGTCTCCCAGCAGGGATGCCAGTTGTTCGCTGGTTTCGTAGCGCGGCGGGAACTGGCCTTTGACGTATGCCTTGGCCGAATCCAGCGTGGCCTTGTCGATGCCTTTGCTCCACAGGCGGTCATAGGTCTTCAACGCCAGGTCCAGCGCCGCTTCCGTCTTCGGCAGCGCGGTGAAGCTGGAGATCGAGAACGTGCCGGTCTGGGACAGGGTGTTGAAGCTCGAATTGGCGCCGTAGGTCAGGCCGGAATTCACGCGCAGTTCGTCGTTCAGCCAGGAGGTGAAGCGGCCGCCCAGCACCGTATTCAGCACCTGCAGCGGCACATAGTCGGGATCGTTGCGTGCAATGCCGGGGCCGCCGATCAGGAAGGTGGTCTCGCTCGCGTCGGATTTGTTCACCACCCAGACGCGCGCCTTGTCCGCTTGCACCGTGCCGTAGCTGGCGCGTTGCGGGGCGGGGCCTTCGGCCTTCCATTGGCCAAACAGCGCTTCCACTTTCCTGCGCATCTCGGCCGGGTCGAAGTCGCCCACCAGCACCAGCGCTGCGTTATCCGGGCGGAAGTAGCGCTGGTGGAAGGCTTTCACGTCTTCCTGCTTCAGCGCTGTCAGGCTGTTGACCGTGCCGGAGGATGGGTTGGCATATGCGGCGTTCCCGAACAGCATGGCGCGGTAGTAATTGCCGACCACCAGCCGCGGACTTTCCTTGGCCTGCTTCAGGCCATCGACCTTGCGGGCGCGCAGCTTGTCCAGTTCTGCTGCGTCGAAGCTTGGCGTCTGCACCAGTTCTGCGAACAGCGGCAGCAGGGTGTCGGTATCCTTGCGGGCGAAATTGGCTGCCACGGTCGATTGTTCGACGCTGCCGCCGCCGGCCAGGACGGCGCCGCGGAAGTCGAAGGCCTGGTCGATTTCGGCCTTGCTGTGCCTGGCCGAACCGAGCAGCACGCCGTCGCCGGTCAGGTTGGCGAGGCCGGCTTGCTTGCCGTCGTTGACCGCGCCGGCTTTCACCACGGCGCGCACGGCGACCAGCGGCACGTCGTGGCGTTCCATCATGTAGACGGTCAGCCCGTTCGGCAGCCTGGCGGTTTCAAACGCCGGCAGCTTGAATTCGGCGCCTTGCGCGGAGGCGGCAATGGCGCCGGTAAGCGCTACGGTAATCACGTTCTTCATCAATCAATCCTCCTTCGCGGCCAGCACGCCGATGGTGCGTTGCGATTTCTTCAGGTACTTGGCGGCGACGGCCTGGATGTCGGCGGTCGTCAGTTTTTCGTAGGCGGCCGGTGCGTCGAAGGCTTTCTTGTAATCGCCGTTGAAGACCTCGTAGTTGCCCAGCATCTGCGCCTTGCCGTTGATGGTTTCCTGCATGCGGTAGATGCCCAGCAGGCGGGAATTCTTCACCTTTTGCAGCTCCTCCTCGCTTACGCCTTCCTTCACGACCTTGTCGATCGCTTCCAGCATGGCCTTTTCCAGCTTGGCAGGTTCCACGCCGGCGGCGGCCACGGTCATGATGTACAGCAGGCCCGGGTCGAAACCGTCGCTGCTGTTGGCGCCTACGCTGGTTGCCAGGCGGGTTTCCACCAGGGCTTTGTACAGGCGCGAAGTCTTGCCGTCGGTGAGCACCGATTGCAACACGTCCAGCGCGTAGGTATCGGCGGAGGCGCGTTCCGGTATCTTGTAGGCCGCTATCAGGTTGGCGGAAGTGGCGGAGGGCTTGGCGACGAACAGGCGGCGTTCGCCTTTCTGTTCAGGCTCCACGGTGCGCACAGCCGGCGGCGCGGCGCGTTTGGGGATGCTGCCGAAGTATTTGGTGGCCAGCTTCTTGACCTCGGCGAGCTTGACGTCGCCGACGATCACGGACACGGCATTGTTCGGCGCGTAGTAGGTGCGGAAGTAGTCCTGCAGGTCTTTCAGCGTCCAGGCCTTGATGTCCGATTCCCAGCCGATGGTCGGAATCGCATAAGGGTGGGCCACGAAGGCGACGCTGTCCAGGTCCTGCATCAGCATCTGCGCATTGGAGTTCTCCAGGCCGGTGCTGCGTTCGGACAGCACCACGCCACGCTCGCTTTCGACCATCTTGGGATCGATCGACAGCTGGCCGATGCGGTCGCCTTCCAGCTTGAAGATGGTTTCCAGCGAAGAGGCCGGGAACCAGTCCTGGTACACCGTCACGTCGCTGTTGGTGTAGGCGTTGTTCGAGCCGCCGTTGGCTTCCATCGTACGGTCGAACATCTTCGGGCCGTAGTGCTTCGAGCCGTTGAACATCATGTGCTCGAAGAAGTGCGACAGGCCGCTGGTGCCCGGCGCTTCGTTGCGCGAACCGACCTTGAAGTAGGTGTACATGGTCGCATTCGGGATGCTGGCACTTTCCAGCACGATGAACTTCATGCCGTTATTCAGCGTGAAGCTCTTGACCTGGTCGGCCGTCAGCGCGGCCTGGGCATACGCCGCGGCTGCATAGGCCAGCACCGTTGCCAGGATTTTCAGTTTCATCGGGTTTCCTTTTCCATCAAAGAAGTTGCCGGAAGAATACTAGATCCATAGCGAAAATGCTATTCGTTCGGAAGGCGGTACAATGGACCAGGAGCACATATTCAATGAACCCGCCAAACGCGCCCGACAGGGTTGAGCAGGCCACCTCCAGCGCGAAATTTCCGCTGGTCGGCATCGGTGCGTCGGCGGGTGGCCTGGAGGCGCTGCAAAGGCTGCTGCCTGGCTTGCCGCCTGAACCGGGATTTGCCATCGTGATCATCCTGCACCTAACGCCGGACCAGCCCAGCCAGTGTGCCGAGGCCCTGCAGCGTTTCTGCAACATGGCCCTGGTTCAGGTCACCCGGCACCCGACCCAGGTCCTGGCCAACCATGTTTATGTGATCGCTCCGGGCACCCTGCTCAAAGTGGAGGATGACTATCTGTTCCTCGATGAAGCTGGTGGTGATCGGACCACGCTGGGCGTGATCGATTATTTCTTCCATGCGCTGTCCTTGTCGCACCGGAACATGGGGGTTGGCGTGCTGCTGTCAGGGATGGGCCATGACGGATGCGGTGGGCTCGCCGCGCTGCGCGAGCAGGGCGGCACTGCAATTGTCCAGTTGCCGCAAGATGCGCAATTCGCGCTCCTGCCGCAGTCTGCCATCGATGCCAGCCAGGCTGACATGGTCTTACCGGCCGCAGAGATTGGGCCGCGCCTGCAGTTGCTGTGCCAGTCGATCGGCGCGGCGCTGCCGGAACCGGCGCGCTTGCCCGATGAGGCGCAAGCGCTGCAGGAGGTGCTGTCCATGTTGCATGAGCGCACCGGGCACGACTTCCGGCATTACAAGCGCCCGACCATTCTGCGCAGACTTGAGCGCCGCCTGCACCTGCACGGCGTGCACAGTGTGGCGGCTTACCGCTCGCTGCTGGCATGCGACGAAGAGGAAGCGGCCCGGCTGATGAAGGATTTGCTGATCGGCGTGACAGGCTTTTTCCGCGACAGCGAGGCTTTCGGCCGGCTGCGCGAGGTGGTGCTGCGTGCCTTGCTGGATGGGCGCCAACGACGCGAGTTGCGCGTCTGGGTGGCGGCTTGCTCGACCGGGCAGGAAGCGTATTCGCTGGCCATGCTGTTTGCCGACATGACACGCAATATGCCGGAGCCGCCGCGCATCCATATCTTTGCATCCGATATCGACGAGCAGGCGTTGGGCGCGGCGCGCGCCGGCCTGTATCCTGCATCGATCCGCGACGAGATGCCGGCGGCCACCCTGGAGCGCTATTTCGTCCGTATCGGCAAGCAATACCGTGTCCGCCAGGTACTGCGCGAGAATATCACGTTTGCCAGCCATAATCTGCTGCGCGATCCTCCGTTCTCGGAGCTGGACCTGGTGACCTGCCGCAATTTCATGATCTATCTTGACCGGCCCATGCAAAGGCTGGTGTTGCAGCGCTTCCACTTCGGCCTGGCGCGCGGCGGCTACCTGTTCTTGGGCAGCGCCGAAACCGCGGACACAATGCCTGAATTGTTTACCGGGATCGACCGCGCCAGCCGCATCTACCAGGCACGTGTGGTCAACGGGCTGCTGCCGCTGCCGCCGGCGCCCGCTTCTGCCGCCAGGACCTGCGCGCCCGCCTTGCACCCGGCGGCAGAAGGCACGCCGCCAGCAGGATCGCCATCGCTGGATGATCTGCGCGACCGCCTGGCGGTGGCGGAGAGCGGGTGCGAGCAACTCCAGTCCAATAATGAAGAACTGAGCATCATCAATGCCGAACTCAAAGCGCGACTGGAAGACAGCAGCAAGGCCAACGACGACCTGAACAACCTGATCGCCTCGGTCGACCTGGCAACCGTGTTTGTCGATCCGCACCTGAGGATCAGGCGCTTCACGCCGCGCGCGGCCGGCATCTTCAACCTGCTTCCGCGCGACGCCGGCCGCAGCCTGCTCGACCTCACCCACCGCCTGGACTACCCGCAGCTGGAAGACGATGTGGTGCGCACTTTCGACAGCCTGCAGCCGCTGGAGCGCGAAGTACAGGGCAGCGATGGGCGCCATTACATCGTGCGCGTGCGGCCCTACCGTACGGGTGAGGACGAGATCATTGGCGCCGTGCTGACGTTCTTCGATATCAGCCGCCGCCGCAGCGCGGAAGATGCGGCGCGCCTGCTCGCCGACGACCAGGAATTCCTGCTGCAGCTGGGCGACAGCCTGCGCCCGCTGGAGGAACCGCTGCAAGTGCTGGCTTTGGGATGCCGCCTGCTGGGAGAGCGGCTGGCGTTGCCGCAACTGGCATTCGCCGATATCCATGACGGACACTATGTGATACTGCCCGGCCATGCCGCAGGCATGCCGCCGCTGCAAGGAACGGGCGAAGTCGAGGCGCTTGGGACGGCCGTGCGGGCGCGCTGGCGTGTGGGGGAGGCCGTGGTGCTGGCCGACCTGGCCGGCGACGAAAGGGCTGCCGACGCCGCTGGCGCGTTGGCCGGCATAGCCGGCAGGAGCGGTGCGTTGTTGTCGGTGGTCTGCCGCAAGGGTGAGCGTTGGCTGGGCTTCTTCCTGGGCTGCCAGGAGACCGCGCGCCAATGGACACGCCCGGACGTGAGCTTGTTCGCCGAGTCGGCCGCGCGCATTGGCGTGGAATTCGAGCGGGCACGTGCGCAGGCCGCGCTGCAAGCCAGCGAAGCGCGCTTGCGCCTGCTGCTGCGTGGCTTCGCCCAGACCTGCTGGGAAACCGATGCCAGCGGTGAGGAGAGCGAAGTTTGGCTGGATTCTGTCCACCCAGACGACCGCGCCCGTGCGCAAGGCATGTGGCGCGAGGCCGTGCGCAGCGGTGCCGGCATGGACGCTGAAGTGCGCCTTCGGCAACCCGGCGGCGGCTGGCGCCGCGGTAGCATGCTGGCCACGCCGCTGCTTGACCAGCAGGGCCAGGTCCGTCACTGGAGCGGATGCATCGTTGATACCGACGAGCGCTTGGCGGCGCCATCGGGTAGCATATAGCCATCTGTAACTACCCTTGGCATGGCGATGGAAAACACGATGCACTGGTCGGCGCACGAGCTGTCGATGACGGTTTTGATGACGCCCGACATGGCAAACTTCTCTGGCAACGTGCACGGCGGCGCCATCCTCAAGCTGCTGGACGGCGTGGCCTATGCCTGCGCCAGCCGCTACTCGGGCAGTTATGTGGTGACGCTGTCCGTGGACCAGGTGATGTTCCTGCAGCCTATCCACGTGGGCGAACTGGTGACTTTCCTGGCATCGGTCAACTATACCGGCACCAGCTCGATGGAAGTGGGTATCCGCGTGGTGGCGGAAGATATCCAGCAGCGCCTGGTGCGCCACGCGAACAGCTGCTACTTCACGATGGTGGCAGTGAGCCAGGACCGCAAGCCGCAGGCGGTGCCGCCGCTGGTGCCGCAGACCCCGGAACAGATCGCGCGCTGGGAAAAGGCGAAGCTGCGCAAAGCGGCCCGCCAGCAAGTGGCGGCTGCGGTCAAGAAAGCTTAAGCAGGCGGCTCAGGCCGGGCGGCGATGGCTCGGATAGACCAGCGTGCGCAGCGCGATCGGCTGCGGCACGCCCATCGCAAACAGGAATTCAGCGGCGCGGCGCAGGCCCACTTCGGGCAGGGCGGCGACGGCCTGGTTGATGATGTCGCGCGTCCGGTGGTCGGTGCGCACTTGCTGTCGGTGCAGGTCTACGCTGTTCATGTCCACTCTCCTTGTCTCCTCAGGCTCGCAGCCGGCGGGGCGCCGCGCTGGACAGTTGCTTGCCATCCTGCAACATCTGGCGCATCGCCGATGCGTCGACAGGACGGCTGAAATAGTAACCCTGGATTTCATCGCAGCCATGGCGGCGCAGGAATTCAAGCTGCTCTTCAGATTCTACCCCTTCCGCAATCACGCGCAACTCAAGGTTGTGCGCCAGGGCGATCACCGACACCACGATGGCTGCGTCGTCGGCGTCGGTGACGATGTCGTTGACGAAGGAGCGGTCGATCTTCAGCACGTCGATCGGGAAATTGCGCAGGTAGGACAGGCTGGAATAACCGGTGCCGAAATCGTCGATCGACAGCGCCACGCCCAGCGATTTGAGTTCGTGCAGCAGGTTCACGCCCTGCGTCACGTCGTGCATGAACAGGCTTTCAGTCAGTTCCAGCTCCAGCGCGGACGGCGGCAGGCCGGCTTCCTCCAGCACGGCGGCGATGCTGGATACCAGCTCCGGCTGCGCAAACTGGCGCGCCGACAGGTTGACCGCCATGCGCAAGTCCTGGAAGCCGGCATCGCGCAGGACGCGCGCCTGCTGGCAGGCGGTGCGCAGCACCCAGGCGCCGATCGGCACAATCAGCCCCGTTTCTTCGGCCAAGCCGATAAAGCGCGCCGGCGGCACCATGCCCAGTTCCGGATGCTGCCAGCGCAGCAGGGCTTCCATGCCGACGATAACGCCCGAGGCCAGGTCGACCTGGGGCTGGTAATGCAGCACGAACTCGTCGCGTTCCAGTGCATTGCGCAGGGCGCTTTCGATGCGCAGGCGCTCCTGCGCCTCGTCGTTCATCTGAGGCTGATAGAACTGGAAGGTGTTGCGGCCCAGTTTCTTGGCCGAGTACATGGCGATGTCGGCGTGCTCGATCAGGTTCTGCGCAGGCGTGCCGTCGGCGGCGTAGACCGCCACGCCGATGGAGCAGGTAACGAAGAATTCCTTGCCTTCCAATAGCACCGGCTGCGCCAGCGCCTTCATCACGCGTTCGATGATGGCGGGCGACAGCTGCTCGTCCGGGTACTGGCTCAGGATCGCCACGAATTCGTCGCCGGACAGGCGCGCCACGGTATCGCTTTCGCGCACGCTCGACTGCAGGCGCGTCGCCACCGTCTGCAGGAGTTGGTCGCCGGCCTTGTGGCCCAGGCTGTCGTTGACGAACTTGAAGCGGTCCAGGTCGATCAGCACCACCCACATCGGCAGGCCGCTGCGGTTGGCGTAAGCGATGGCCTGCTGCAGCCGGTCCTGCAGCAGCACGCGGTTGGGCAGGCCGGTCAGGACGTCGTGGTGGGCGATGTGATGGATGCGTTGTTCGGCCTCTTTGCGCTCGGTGATCTCGCTGCCGGTGCCGCGGTAGCCCTTGAATTCGCCCTGGGTGTCGTACACCGGCTCGCCGCTGGTGTTGAACCAGCGCGTCACGCCGTCGTGGCCGACGATCGAATATTCAAAGTTGGAGAAGGGCAGGCGCGCCTGCACCTTGTTGATATGGTCGCGGCCGGCGCTGCTGGTGTAGAGCTCCGGCGTGCATTCCCAGCGCGTGCGGCCGAGGAAGTTCTCCTTCGCCACATGCCCTTTCTCGAAGAAGCCGCCGGTAATGTGGGTGAAGCGGAAATGCGTGTCCTGTTCCCAGTACCAGTCGGAGGACAGGGCCAGCAGGCGGCGGAAGCGGTGTTCGGACTCCTGCAGCGCGCGCTCGGTGCGCTTGCGCGCCGCCACGTCTTGCGCCAGGCGCTGGTTGGAGCGCTGCAGGTCGGCGGTGCGGGCATCGACCAGCCATTGCACGCGGCGCGAGCGCTGCACCAGCGTATGCACGAAGGCGGCCGCCAGGGCGCTGAACAGCAGGCCGCCCAGCAAGGTGCCCAGCGAACCGAGGTGGTCGGCCAGGAAGGGGCGCGGCAAATCGTCGCTGCGGATATGCCATGTGCGGCCCAGAACGTCGAAGCTGCGCATCTCGCTGCTGTGATAATCGAAATCGAGCCAGCGGTGCAGCCAGTGTTCCTTGCGGTCGAGGGGCGCCGGCCCGTGGCGGTAAGCCAGGCTGCCGCTTTGCGAAGGATCGCCGGCGTACACGCTCAAGCCCAGGCTGGCGTCGTGCAGCAAGCCGTTTTGCTGCAGGATGGTGTGCACCAGGTGCGGGGTGCGGATCACGGCTGCCGTATCGCCGGCCCAGGCCTCATGGCGCTCGGCGCGCGTGCCGGTCGGCATGCCGGGCCGGTATACCGGCATGATCATGATGAAGCTGTTGCGTTGGGCCGGGTCCTGCGCCAGCTGCAACTGCTCGGTGGCGGAGGGCCGGCCGTTATGCAGGATGCGGTTGATGGCGCCGCGCACATGCACGTTATTGCCGGTATTTAGGCCCAGCGCCGGCTCATTGCCCTGCATCGGCTCCAGGTATTCAACGACGTTGTAGTAAGGCCGCTCCGGCGCCGGCACCGCTTTCCCTTCGGGTGACAGCTCGGTGATCCGGAATCCCGGGTAGAGCGCCTGCATCGACGCTTCGAACCCCGGGCGCTCGGCATGCGTCAGCACGCGGTGGTAGTTGAAAGCCTGGATGAACGGGTAGCGCTGCAGCAGCGGCTGCGAGAAGGAGTGGAACTGCGCGCGGCTGACCGGTTGCACGGTGCGGAACAGTTCATTGATCACATTCAGCACTTCCTCGGCATCGGCCAGGCCGCGCTCGATGGCGGTTACGCGGGCGTTGGCGCGCTGCTGGAAGCCCAGTTCCATCTTGCCGAATTCGAGGGCGCTGACCGAGACGAACAGCACGGCGGTGGCCGCCAGGCCAGCGCCCAAGGTGAGTGCGGCTGCACCGTAGTGCGATAGTCCCCTGCGCCGACCTGCCATGGTGTCCTTTGCATAAAAAATGTAGTTTGTCACAATTCTCATGGCTTTGGGGCAATAGTCTTTAAATTCCTGTCAAATCTCCCCGGCGCAGGCGCGCAACGGTGTAAATTGCCAACAGTCGGTTGGCCAGGCCGAATCCCAGTCCCGGCGTCGGGCTGCCCCAGGCGGCCACCCGGCGCTGCATGGCGCTGGCCGGGGCGCCGGGGGAGCGCCCGGGACGGATCGCAAACAGGATGTGGTTATTGCCGGCGATGCCGGTGAACTGGCAGACGCGGTCATGGAAAGCATTTGACAGCCGCACCAGCACGCTGCGGTACTTGGGGTCGTAGCTGAACACGTTGGCTGCCAGAACGCCGTCGGGCCGCAGCGCGCGCCGGCAATCGGCGTAGAAGTGCTCGGTGGACAGCGCATTCGGCAAGCCGTCGGCGTCGAAGCCGTCCACCAGCAGGACGTCGGCGCTGTCCTTCAGTTCCTTCATATACTGGGCAGCGTCGCACTGGATGACGCGAAAGCGCTCATTGTCCTGCGGGATGGCGAAGCGTTCGCGCAGGGCGATGACATCGGCCCGCAACTCGAGCACGGTGATGCGGGCGCGGGGCAGGTAGCGATAGCAGAATTTGGCCAGCGAGCCGCCACCCAAGCCCACCATTACGATATGCTCGGGGTTGGGCTTGAACAGGACAAAGCACATCATGGCCCGCGCGTAGGCCAGCACCAGGGCATCCGGATCGGCCGGATCCATCTGGCTCTGCACTTCGCCGGGCGTGAATTCCAGCGACAAGCGACCGCGCCGGTGGCGCACCAGCGGGCGGTGGTGGTCGGGGATGGAAGTCATTTTGTCAACTTGTTATGAACCGTGATGATCTGATAAGCTGCCGTGCTCCGGTCTCCGCCCCAGTGTACCGGATGAGCCCTGCGATAGGGCGCTCGCGTTTACATCGGCAACTTTTATAGGTACATTGCCAACATAGGCAGCCTGGAGACGATAAATGTTCTTAGACCATCCAACCATAACAGCGACCAACAGTTTCACCGAGCCGGATCGCATCGAGCGCCTGACCCGCGTCTATGGTTACGTGGCAGCGCTGGCCGACTACGCCGGCAAGCAGCAATTCATCGAAAAGGTCAGCCAGCTGCATGACCACAAAGGCACGCTGATCGTGTTCTGGCACGATGCACCGACCGAAGACGAAAAAGAATTCTTCTCCAAAGCCTGGGCCAGCAAGATCGGCGACGGCAGCAGCAACGTCGAACACGAAGTCTGATAGCGGCCTGCCCGCCAAGCAATGGATATCAAGACCCTGGTTCTCGCCCTTGCACTGGGCAACCTTAGCCTGTGCGCGGCGCTGTTTTTCTTCGAGTATGAGAACAAGAAGTCGCTGACGCTGTCGACCTGGGCCATAGCGAAGCAGTGCCAGGCGGTGGGCTGGATCCTGTTGTATTTCCGCGGCGTGGTGCCGGAGCTGCTGGCCGGCCCGCTGGCCAATGCCGTGCTGCTGGCCGGCTTCGCGCTCGACGCCGGCGCCCTGTGGGAAGGTGTCGGCCGCCCGCGCTGGCGCAATGTCGTGTACCCGGCGCTTTCGCTGGCAGTCGGCGCGCTGCTCGCTTTCCATATCCTTGACAGTTCGCCGGCGCTGCGCCTCGGCGCCGGCTCCCTGTTTGTCGGCTTCTTCTTCTTCGCCGGCGTGCTGGCGCTGGCGCGCGCCTGGCGCGGGGGCAGCATGCTGCGCCGTTATCTGGTGGTTGCCATGTTCATACTGGCACTGGTGATCGTTGGGCGCGGCCTGCTGACAGCTGCGTTCCCGGACGGCCTGTCCTGGATCGGTGCCAATGCGATGCAGCTTTTCGGCTTTGGCGGTTTCTACCTGATGATGCTGGTGAATGCCTTCGGCTACCTGCTGCTGTCGCGCGAGAAGCTGCAGATGGACCTGGCGCGGCTGGAAACCACCGATCCGCTGACCGACGTGCCGAACCGGCGCGGCTTTTACCAGGCTTTGGCGCCATGGATGGCGCTGGCGCGCCGCCCCGGCCAGCCGACCGCCATGATCATCCTGGCGCTGGACCAGTTCAAGCGCGTCAACGACAGCTACGGGCACGCGGCGGGCGACGCCGCGCTCAAATCCATGGTGGAAACCTGCAAGAAGCAATTGCGCGACTCCGACCTCATGGGTCGCCTGGGCGGGGCCGAATTCGCCATCCAGCTCCCGCGCACCGGGCAGGAAGACGCCATGATGGTGGCGGAGCGCATCCGCCGCGCCATCGAGGCGACGCCGGTAAAGGCCGAGCGGGCGATTATCAAGCTGACGGCCAGCATGGGCGTGACCACCATCCGTGCCGACGACAGCACGGTCAGCCTGTTCAAGCGCGCCGACGAAGCCCTGCAGGCGGCGAAAGTGCGCGGCGAAAACCAGGTGGCGCAGCCGCCTGCGCCCCAGTCACTGGAGGCCTTGTCATGACAGCGTAACACTGGCGGCGTACTGTGCTACCATTTTCGTTATAAACGATATAAATGGATTCCTCGATGTACGCCGCAGTGGACCTGGGCTCCAACAGTTTCCGACTCTCCATCGGCCAGCACGATGGGGGCAAGATCCGCGTGCTCAACAGCATGCGTGAACCTATCCGCCTTGCCGCCGGCCTGGATGCGGTCGGCAATCTCACCGATGAAGCCCTGCAGCGGGCGCTGATCTGCCTGAAGAATTTCCGCGTGGCGCTGGCCGCCTACGAGTTCGACGGCGTGCGCGTAGTGGCTACCGCCATCCTGCGCCAGGCGCGCAATGCGGCCGATTTCCTGCCGCAACTGGAACAGGCCATCGGCTACCCGATCGAGATCATCTCCGGCGAGGAGGAGGGGCGCCTGATCTACATGGGCGTGGCCAATGCGCTCGGCCAGCCGAACGAGAGCCGGCTGGTGGTCGATATCGGCGGCGGTTCGACCGAATTGATCCTTGGCCGCGGGCTGGACATCGAACGGGTTGAGTCGTTCAGCGTGGGCAGCGTCAAGCAAAGCCTGTCCTTCTTCGTCGGCGGCCGGGTCGATGCCCGCTCTTTCGAAGCGGCTGTGCTGTCGGCCCGCTCGCATTTCGAGGATGGGGCGCCGCCTTACCATCCCGAATACTGGAAGCGGGCCTACGGTTCCTCCGGCACCATCCGCGCCATCGGCGAGATCATCGAGAAGAACAAGCTGGGCGACGGCATCACGCTGGCGGCCCTGAACGCGGTGCGCAAGCGCTTCATCGAATTCGGCCAGGTGTCGAAGATCGACATGCCGGGCCTGCGCCCCGACCGCGCCAGTACCGTGATCGGCGGCTTGGCGATCCTGATCGCGGTAGTGCAGGAGTTGGGCATCGAAAAGCTGGAACCGATCGATGCCGGCCTGCGCATGGGCGTGATGTGGGACCTGTACCTGCGCTCCACGCGCCGCGACCGGCGCGACGAATCGGTCGGCGCCTTCCTGGCCCGCTTCCATATCGAGTCCGAGCGCGGCGCCCGCGTGTCGGAGGCGGCATCCATCCTGTTCCAGCAGATGAAGCCGGCCAGCGATGCCTTGCTGCGCCACCTTTCGTGGAGCGCACAGTTGCACGAAGTAGGGCTGGTGGTGTCGCAGACCGGCTACCATAAGCACTCGGCCTACATGATCGAGAACGCAGACATGCCCGGCTTTACCACCCGTGAGCAAAAGCTGATGGGCCGCCTGGTCCTGGCCCAGAAAGGCAACCTGCGCAAGGTCAGCGAACACCTGGCGGACAGCGATTTCGCCAAGGCGGTGGTGGCCCTGCGGCTGGCCATCGTATTCATGCACTGCCGGATCGAGGTCGAAGAGCGGGCCGTGCGCCTGCGCATGAAGAACCGCATCGACCTTGAGCTGAAGCGCGATTGCGTGACCAGCCACCCAACCTTGTCGTACTGGATGGAGAAGGAGCAGGAGTTCTGGGACGAGATCGGGGTGGATTTCAGCGTTCGCACTGTTGCGTAATAATCGTATATACTGTTTATATAATTCAACAATGGAGTATCCATGAACGCAACGAAGTCCAAAGCCCCGGCCGCCAAGCCGGCAACCAGGCCTGCCGCCAAGCCTGCCGCCAAGCGCGCACCGGCCGCTGCGAAGACTACCGCAGCCGCCAAGCCCGCCCCGGTAAAAGCTGCCGCCAAGGCGGTCGCCGCAAAGCCGGCCGCGAAAGCTGCCGCCAAGCCGGCGCTCAAGCGTGCAGCCCCAGCCAAACCGGCTCCAGTAGCGGCGCCGGCGGCCAAGCCCGTCAAGGCAGCCAAGGCAGAAAAGCCGGTCAAGCAGCACAAGGAAAAGCTGGTGCGCGACAGCTTCACCATGCCGGAATCCGAATACGCGGTGCTGGGCCAGGTCAAGAAGACCTGCCTGAAGAACGGCGTGGAAGTCAAGAAGTCCGAGCTGTTGCGCATTGGCGTCGCCCTGATCAGCCGCCTGGACATGGCTACACTCAAGCAAGTGCTGGCCTCCCTGCCGCAATTGAAGACGGGCCGCCCGAAGAAGGCGTGATGTAATATTTCTGACACATCGCTGTCATGTTCGTGCAGCAATAGCGCAGCAAACTGGCTTCGTCACTACAGAAAGGACGAAGCATGCAAACTACCATCGTCAGCGCTGCCCAGCGCACAGAAGCCAGCCCCCGCCTGGTATTGAGCATGGCAGCCACCCCGGAAGAGGTGCGCGAAGTACAACGCCTGCGCTATAAAGTCTTCATTGAAACCCAGGGCCTGAGCGCCCTGGCGACGCCGGATGGCCTGGATTGCGACGAATTCGACGCCGCCTGCGACCACCTGATCGTGCGCGATACCGCCACCCTGAAAGTGGTTGGCACCTACCGTCTGCTGAACCCCGCCGGCGCCCGCAAACTGGGCCGCCATTACTCTGAAAACGAATTCGACCTCGGCCGCCTGAAACACCTGCGCGGCCGCATCGTGGAAGCGGGCCGCGCCTGCATTCATCCGGATTACCGCGGCGGCAGCGTGATCATGCTGCTGTGGTCAGGACTGGCCGAATACATGCGCCGTCACCAGTGCGAGTACCTGATTGGCTGCGCCAGCATCAGCCTGGCCGATGGCGGCCACAATGCAGTCGCCGTGTACCAGCAACTGCGCGAGCAACACATGGCGCCGGTGGAGTACCGCGTCACGCCGCACCTGCCGTTTCCGGTGGAGAAGGTGGAGGCCGCGCGCGCCGCACAAGTGCCGCCCCTGCTCAAAGGCTACCTGCGCTCCGGCGCATGGATTTGCGGCGCACCGGCCTGGGATCCTGATTTCGAAAGCGCCGACCTGTTCGTGATGATGCCGCTGGCGAACCTGGACGGCCGCTACGCCCGCCACTACAACGTGGCGTCGGAAGCTGCCTGCGTCAGCTGATCCGCCAGTGCTTGCCGGTGCAGCACCGGGCCATGGTTCATATGGCACAGAAAAATGTGCTATATTTGGTGTACCGATCGGTAAATTGTGATCCGATCGGTACATTTGAAAGGATCAAACCATGTCAGTCCGACCTCCTGTACCACCCTTCACCCGCGCAAGCGCCATCGAAAAAGTCCGCCTGGCCGAAAACGGCTGGAATACCCGCGACCCGGAGAAAGTGTCCCTCGCGTATACCGAAGACAGCTGGTGGCGCAATCGCGCCGAGTTCGCGCAAGGCCGCGCCGCCATTGTCGCCCTGCTGAAGCGCAAGTGGGCACGCGAGCTCGATTACCGCCTGGTCAAGGAATTGTGGGCGCACGATGGCAATCGCATCGGTGTGCGCTTTGCCTACGAATACCATGACGATTCGGGCCAGTGGTACCGCGCCTACGGCAACGAAAACTGGGAGTTCGACAAGAACGGCCTGATGCACCACCGTCATGCCAGCATCAACGAACACCCGATCAAGGCCGAAGAGCGCAAGTTCTTCTGGGACCGCAGCGGGCCGCGTCCCGACGACCATCCAGGCTTGACCGAGCTGGGGCTCTGATCATGGCACGCGTTGTCGCGGAACGGGCAGACGTGATCCCCCTGGTTGCGGAAGTGTTCCGTACGTATGGCTTCGAAGGCGCCAGCTTGTCCCGCATCACCGCGGGCACGCGGCTGGGCAAGGGCAGCATTTATCACTTCTTTCCGGGCGGGAAAGACGAGATGGCGGCTGCGGTGCTGCAGGACATCGAGCAGTGGTTCCGCTTGCACGTTTTCGAGCCGCTGCGCGAGAGCGCAGATGCGGGGCAGGGCATCGCTGCCATGTTTGCGGAGGTGGAGCGGTACTTCCTGTCCGGGCAGCGCGTGTGCCTGGTAGGCGTGTTCGCGCTTGGCAATGAGCGCGACCGCTTTGCCGCTGCCGTGCGCGATTATTTCGAAGAGTGGATCGAGGCGCTGGCTGCAGCGCTGGTGCGCGCCGGACACAAAGGCAAGCAAGCCAGCGCGCTGGCGGAAGAAGTAGTGGGTGGTATTCAGGGGGGGCTGGTACTGTCACGTGCGTTCAACCGGCCGGCGACGTTTAGGGCGGCGTTGAAGCGCTTGCGGGAGAGACTGGACCGCTAGCAGGAATCGGCGCCGGTGAATGCGATGCCGGCGCCTGGCATCTATCTCAGCGTGAACCGAGCTCAGTGTACTGAGGCATTCGACAGTTCTTTGAGCTCGCGGATAGAGAGCTCAGATTTCTCATGCATGCGCAGCAGGATGGTAGCCCCGACTGCGAGCTTGCGGTGACGGATCTTGCTAATGATGGGTGGTTGCACTTCCAGCACCCTGCAGAGCTCCGCATCATTCTTCAGGTGCATCTTCTCGATCAGCGTGTCGAGCAGTTTGTTTGGAACGAAGCTGGATGGCTCCAACGCACGCGCCCTGTTCATTGCCTCGATTAGTTCGAGTTTCTTCTGCCTGACGCTCATTTTGCTCCTCCTTGACGTTGTTAACTACGTGGATAGAAAAAGCAGGCTTGCATGTTGTATTGATAACGAAGCAAGTTAATTAAATAATACTCCGCTTACCAAAAAAGCCAAGAATTTGTGAGAAAAATAATGAGTTTTATTGCGAGGCAGGGTTGACGACTGTTGTAACTTTGAGTCCATTTTTAGTGAGGCGCAGAACTTTATCGGCGCGCGCAGCGGCGGCCGGGGAATGCGTCACCATGATGGTGCTTGCGCCGCTGGATTTAAGTTCCTGGTGCAACAATTGCAGTATGGAATTTGCAGTGTCGGGATCGAGGTTGCCGGTCGGTTCGTCCGCCAGCACCAGGGCCGGGCGGTGCACCAGGGCACGGGCTATGGCAACCCGTTGCATTTCACCGCCGGAAAGTTGATGGGGGTAGTCATGGCCGCGGCCGCCGAGGCCGACTGCTTCCAGCATGTCGAGTTCGCGGCCTTGCGGCATACCGTTCAGCAGCAGGGGCAGGGCCACGTTCTGTTGCAAGGTCAGGTGGGGCAGCACATGGAAAGCCTGGAAGATGAAGCCCATGCGTGCGCGGCGCAATCGCGTGGCCGCATCGTCGTCAAGCGATGCCAGCGGCGTACCGTCGACGATGATCGCCGGCTCCTCGCTCGGGTCTGGCTGGTCGAGGCCGGCAATCAGGTTCAGCAAGGTCGACTTGCCGACGCCCGAATCGCCCATGATGGCGACAAATTCGCCAGGCTCGAAGGTCCAGCTCAGCCGATCAAGCACGCGGCGTTCGTTCGAGTAACTCTTGGTGAGGTTTCTGAGCTGGAGCATGGCTTAACGGGTCAGTGAGCGGCGCAGCGCGAAGCTCAGGGCATCGACCACGGCCACCAGCAGCAGCATGGCCAGGATCACCGTGGCAGCGCGCTCCATCTGGAACAGGGACAGGTGGTATTTGAGCATCTGTCCCAGGCCGCCGGCGCCGACCACACCCAGCACGGCGGCGGCACGGATATTGTTTTCCCACCGGTACAGCGTGTAGGACAGCATTTGCGGCAGCGTCTGCGGCAGCGTGGCGTAGAAAAAAGCCGCCATCGGCGTCGCGCCGTTCAGGCGCAGGCTTTGCTCGGGCAACGGCGGCGCATTTTCCAGCGCATCGGCAAAGAGGCGTCCCAATACGCCAGCCGTGTGGGCCGCCAGCGCCATGGTGCCGGCAAACGGCCCCAGGCCTGCTGCCACCAGCAGGATCGACGCCCACACGAGTTCCGGGATTGAGCGCAGCACGTTCAGCATGCCGCGCACCAGGGCGCGCGGCGCGCGGCCGAAACGCCCGGCGCCCGGGATCGCCAGCAGCAGGCCGCCTGCCACGGCAAGCAAGGTGCCAAGGGCCGACATGGCCAGCGTTTCCATGGTCGCGATGCCGGTCTTGCGCAGGAAGCCGCCGGCCATTTCCGGCGGCGCGAAGCCGGCCAGGAAATTGCCCATGCTGCGCATGGCTTCAACGGTGAACAGGTCGCCCAGCTTGAGCGACAGCGTGGCGAAGCTGGCGATCACCAGGGCCGCCAGTGCGGCTGCGAACAGCCAGCCGGACCAGTTGCGCGCGGGCGGCGCGGGCATATGGCTCATCCGAGCCTCCGGCGCAGGTATTTGGACACCATGTCGGCAGCGGCAACCAGCAGCACGAACACGATCAGCATGGTCGACACTTCGCCGCCGGCCAGCATCTTGGTCGATTCCTCCATGCGCTGGCCCAGGCCGCCGGCGCCGACGAAGCCCATGATCACCGAGCCGCGGATCGCGCATTCCCAGCGATAGACGGTATAGGACACCAGCTCGGATGCCGCTTCCGGCAGGGCGCCGTACAGCAGGGCGGCCAGGCGCCCGCTGCCGTTTTGTAGCAGCACATCGCTGGCGTGGTGGTCGGTGGACTCCAGGATTTCGGCATACACCTTGCCCAGCATGCCGGAATAGGTCAGGGCGATGGCCAGTACGCCGGCGGTCGGCCCCAGGCTGAAAATGCGTACGAACAGCAACGCCCACACGAGCTCCGGCACGCTGCGCAGCAGTACCAGCAGCCAGCGCACAAGCTGGCGCACGATGCGCGGCAAGGCTGCGATGCGGCCAGTGCCGATGCGCGAAATCGACATGCGTTCAGTGACGATCAAGGTGGCGGGAATGGCGCCCAGCATCGCGAGCGTCAGGCCGCAGGTGGCAATGGCCACTGTCTTCCATGCTTCACGCGCCACCATGGCGAGGAATTCCGCATCGTGCGCCGGCGCCAGGAAATCGGACAGGAAGCGCCAGGTGGCCTGCAGGCTTTGCAGGTCGAACAGCGTCCAGGGATAGAACTCGGTCGCCACCACCAGCGGCCACAGCAGCGCAATGCCGACAGCAACCGCCGCCAGGCGCTGGCGCCATGCGGGATCCGGATGGTGGGGCGAAAGGGGAACGGCAGGAACGTTATGCATCGCTTACAGGCACGCCCCGACGGCCAACTTGGCTGCCAACTCGTCCGGCTGCGGCGAGTTCGCCGGCGGCAGTTCGCCGAGATACAGCTCATCGACCATCGCTTGCGTGACCTGCTCTCGCGGCAGGTCGAAAGCGATGCGGCCATTCTTCAGCGCCACGATGCGCGGGAAGTGGGCCAGCGCCAGGTCGACCTGGTGCAGGCTGCAAACCAGCAGCGCATTGCGCTCGCGCGCTTCCTGCTGCAAGGTGTTCAGGGTGAGCTGCGACAGCGCCGGGTCGAGCGCGGACAAGGGCTCATCGACCAGCAAGGCCTGCGCCGACGACAGCAGCAGGCGCGCCAGGCCGCAGCGCTGGCGCTCGCCGCCGGACAGGCGGTCGACGCGGGAATACAGCTTGTCGCCCAGGTTGAAACGGGTCAGCGCGCGGAAAGCGGCTTCCGGATCGGCGGGCTTGAACAGCGAGAGCAGCGCCTGGCCCAGGCTCCAGTGCGGCAGGCGCGCTGCCAGCACCGCCGTCACCACGCGCTGGCGCGGCGGCAGAGGCGGCGTTTGCGGCGCCAGGAACAGCCGTGCGCGCATGGCATGGCGGCCGGCATCGGTCAGTTGCCAGGGATTGGTGCCAAAGGCCTTGAAAGCGCCGCCATCGGGGCGCTGGGCGCAGGCCAGGGTCGAGAGCAGGGTGGTCTTGCCGGCACCCGAAGGACCGATCAGGGCCACCTGTTCGCCAGGCTCGAAGGCCAGGGAAATGTCTTGCAGCGCAAGGCCGCGCGAACCGCCGATATGGCGGACCGAGAGGCCCTGCAGCTCGTACCAGGCAGAAGACATTGATTACTTCAGCAGTCCGGCATTCCTGGCTGCCGCTTCGATATTGCTGTAGTTGGCAGTCTTGGTCGGGATGAACTTCGACGCGCGCTGCAGGTCCAGGATCGCCTTGTCTTCAGGCTTGGCGCTGTCCAGCGCCAGGAAGGCGTCGCTGATCTTCTTCTTCAGCGCCTCAGGCATGTCGGCACGGACGGTCCAGTTGTAATCGTAGTAGGCCGGGGTGGTGTAGAACACGCGCACCACGGACGGGTCGACCTTCTTCTGTTCGTTCAGTTTTTCCCATACGGAGATATTCAGCGCGCCGGCATCGACCTTGCCGCCCGCTACGGCGGCCACGGTGGCGTCATGGGCGCCGGAGAAGGAAATGCGTTTCAGGTCGGTGTCCGGATCGATCTTCGACGCCAGCAGGAAGGAGCGCGGCATCAGGTGGCCGGAAGTCGAGGACTCGGAACCGAAGCTCAGGGTCTTGCCTTTCAGGTCGGCCAGCGAATTGATCGACTTGTTGGTGGTGACGAAGACCGAGCGGAACTTCTCGTCTTCCACGCGCTGCACCAGCGGCACGACCTTGCCCTTGCTCATGTGGTTGGCCTGGACGAAGGTGAAGCCCCCGAACCACACCATGTCCAGCTTGCCGTTGACCAGGCCTTCCACCGAAGCGGCGTAATCGGTCACCGGAGTGAACTCCACTTTCATGGCCAGTTTCTTCTCGAGGTATTCGCCGAGGGGCTTGAACTTGCGCTGCAGCTCGGTCGGCGCTTCGTCCGGAATGGCGGAAACGCGCAGGACCTGCTGGGCTTGGGCGCCGGCAGCGGCGAAGAGCACACCGGCAGCAAACAGGGCCGATTGAATGGTGCGGAGGGAGAAGATGGACATGAATGATCCTTATTTATGTTAATGACGAGCCGCACGCCTCGGGTGTGGGTGCGGTACCTGGTCTTGGATATTCAGCTATGATAGCAAAAATGTCCCTGGAGCCTGAGCCATGACCTTGTCACGCACGGCAGCGATCCGCCTGGTCGCACCGGAAACGAGCAGTGTGTTGTCCCCCAGAACCGCCCATGGCAACGCGGCCACCATTGCAGAGATCAGCGCCGGGCTGCTTGCACCGCAGGCTTCCACCTCGCCAAAATATTTCTACGACAGCCTCGGTTCGCACCTGTTCGAAGCGATCTGCGAATTGCCCGAGTACTACCCGACGCGCACCGAAGCGGCGATTTTCGCGCGTCATGGTGCCGACATGGCGGCCTGCACTGGCCCAGGCATGACGCTGATCGACCTGGGTGCAGGCAATTGCGCCAAGGCTGCCAGCCTGTTCCCCCTATTGCAGCCCAGCCAGTACGTGCCGGTCGATATCGCCAGCGAGTTCCTGCAGCAGGCCGCGGCGCAGCTTCGCCAGCGCTTTGCCGCCATCGAGATCACGCCGCTGGTGCTGGACCTGTCGCAGCCGCTGGTGCTGCCGCCAACGGTGCCGGCGGCGCGGCGCCAGTTTTTCTATCCCGGTTCATCGATCGGCAATTTCACGCCGCACGATGCAGTGGCCTTCCTGCGCCAGGTGCGCGAAAACGTGGGAGCCGACGGCGGCCTGCTGATTGGCGTGGACCTGGTCAAGGACCCGGCGCTGCTCGATGCGGCCTACGACGACGCGATCGGCGTCACGGCAGCCTTCAACCTGAACCTGCTGCGCCACCTGAACCACCTGGCCGGCACCGACTTCGATCCGGCACAGTGGCGCCACGTCGCCTTCTTCAACGATGCGGAGAGCCGCATTGAAATGCACCTCGAGGCGCGCTGCGCGCTGACCGTGCACTGGCCGGGTGGCGAGCGCAGTTTCGCCCAGGGCGAGCGCATTCATACCGAAAACAGCTACAAGTACACGCTGGAGGGATTCCGCAGCCTGCTGTGGGAAGCGGGCTTCCGCGTCGATGGCACCTGGACGGACGATGCGCACTGGTTCGCAGTGATGCACGCCGCGGCGGCTTATGCGTGACACCAGCCTGTGGACCGAGCGCTACACGCAAGTGCGCGCGGCAACGATGGCGTTGGCCGAGCCGCTGTCCGACGAAGATTGCGGCGCGCAGTCGATGCCGGATGCCAGTCCGGTCAAGTGGCACCTGGCGCACACCACCTGGTTCTTCGAGACCTTCATCCTCGAACGCTTCGAGCCGGATTTCCAGCCGTTTCACCCGGCATTCAGGGTGCTGTTCAATTCCTATTACAACGGCATCGGCGACAAGCACCCGCGGCCGCAACGCGGCCTGCTGACGCGGCCTTCGATGGCCGACGTACGCGCCTATCGCGCCAATGTGGATGCACGGATCGCCGCGCTCGCGTCGCGCCTGGCCGCCAGCGACGCCCGCCTGGCCGCCTTGCTGACGCTCGGCCTGCAGCACGAACAGCAGCACCAGGAACTGATCCTCACCGACATCAAGCACCTGTTGGCGCAGAACCCATTGGCGCCGGCCTACCTGCCTGGTGCCGTACCGGCCGTGCCCGCCGCAGCGGCAGCGCAATCCTGGCTAAGCTTCGATGGCGGCGTGCACGAGATCGGCCATCAGGGCGAGGGCTTCTGTTTCGACAATGAGCTGCCGCGCCATCATGTCTGCCTTGCTCCGTTCCGGCTGTCCAGGCGCCTGGTGACGAATGCCGAATACCTCGCCTTCATCGAAGCCGGCGGCTACCGCGATCCGAGCCTGTGGCTGGCCGAAGGCTGGGACTGGATTCGCGCCCAGGGGATTGAAGCGCCGCTGTACTGGCGGCGCGGCGCGGAGAAGGGCGTCTGGTCGGCATTCACCCTGCACGGGCAGCAGCCGCTCGAGCTGGATGCGCCGCTAAGCCATATCTCACTGTTCGAGGCCGACGCCTACGCCCACTGGTCCGGCGCGCGCCTGCCGACCGAAGCAGAGTGGGAACGCGCGGCCAGCGCAGGCACGCTTGAGCAAATGTTCGGCCACTGCTGGCAATGGACCAGCAGCAGCTACGCCCCATACCCCGGCTTTCGTCCTGCCGAAGGGGCAATCGGGGAATACAACGGCAAGTTCATGGTCAACCAATACGTGCTGCGCGGCTCCAGCCGCGCCACCCCGCAAGGCCACAGCCGCGCCAGCTACCGCAACTTCTTCCCCGCCAGCGCACGCTGGCAGTTCACCGGCATCCGCCTCGCAAAATAAAAGTCGGGGTCAGCTCCTGACCCTTCCCCTCATATTTTGCAGACACGCACCATCGATATCAGTTCGATAAGTGCGTGTTTGATATCTGTCAGATGGATCGAAGGCGGTTGGGCCTCATTAATCCAATGCATCGCCAATGACAGGATTGACAGAGTGCTGGCAGCCTTCGCGCGACTGCCGTAAGCGACACTGAAACCTGTTTTGCGAGCGGCGAGTCCGATAAGCCAGAGTGCGTAGGTGAGCAATGTCCCCAGCAAGAGCAAAATAGCCAAGCGCCGCAATGTGTGGGTCTGACTAAGGCGTAATCCCATTCCCCACTGCGCGTTCTTGAGGTCGCGGAAGGTTTGTTCGATCTGCATGCGGCCAGCGTAAATGTTGGCGATTTGCTCGGCATTGAGTGAGGCGAGCTTGGGTGAAACGGCGAGCAACCATGGCTCGCGTTGTCCCCGACTATTCTTCTTGCTGTGGCAGCTGCGTGCCGGCTTGCCTATCTTGGTCAATCGGCGCCGCCCCTTTGGGTGGCGTTTCAGCAGCACAAGCCGGCACAGGACAGGATTAGCGCGTGTGTAAAAGTATTGGCCCAGGTCGCGCGCATGGGCGCTGGCCTGTGCATAGAGCGTCTTGCAGCCAACCCAGCCAGGACTGTCGTGCCAGCGCACCATGTCGCGATTGCGGATCCTCCCCACCCAGGCAAATCCGAGCTGGTTTAACAGCTTGAACCAACTGGCGCGAAAGCCGGCATCGGTGATGATGATGGCCCGGCTGCCCGGTGGAAGTATGCTGCGCAACGATTGTAGAAAGTGTTGATGCACAATCGGTGAGCCAAGCTTGGCGCAGGGGTGGGTTTCCTCATAGAGGGTGAACGCACGCCCTTTGACGATGGCTGCTGCCCGTAGCAACTGAATGCTGCTATCGTCTCGTACCGCCGACCAGTCCACAGCAATCTGCACACCAGGCTGGCGGATCACACGGCGAGCCAGCGCACGGTACACGGCATGCTTTTCCTGCGCCAGATGGGGGTTACTCAACAGCCGATCACAGCATTTGATGCGATGGCGCAACTGCGTCGCCGAAGCCAGCTTCTTCCCCATGCGCACCAGACTTAGGCCACCATGCAACGCCGCTGTCGCCACCTTGGCCAAGCATGTCCGCCGCTTGGCATGCATGTTCGGACATTCCTGATCCAATAACCCCTGTATGATTGCATGTGCATGCATGGCTTATTCCTTTCCCTCGCAGTTTGGACGCTACGAATGAAAGGGGTGACACAGCCATGCATGCGCCGTTTTTGGGATTGAAAGTTAACAGCTTCCTTCAACGTTTACAACAAAAATATGAGGGGAAGGGTCAGGGTCAGCTCCGGCAATCGGACATTTCGCTTGCGAAATGTCCGATTGCCGGAGCTGACCCCGACTTTTTAAGTGCGAGTTACAGGCGGGTGATGCCGAGGGCCTGGCTGATCTCTGCCTTGAATTTGGCGGCCTGGTCGGCGTTAGGGATCTCGCCGGCCAGTTTCAATGCCAGCAGGCGTAGGTCGCTGATCTCGTCGAAATAGTCGCCGCATACGATCGCTGCCATCGGGCCGATGTAGGTGGCGAGGGTGTTTTCGAAGATGGTGCGCTGAGCCTGCGACAGGGCGGGCTTGCTGGAAGCGGGCTTGCTCGGTGCTTCCGGTGCGGCTGCCGGGCGGCGTGCCACGCCGGCCAGCAACGTGGACGCAGGCGAACTGCCTTCCGGCAGTTCGGTGATGCTGCCGTACAGGTAGTCGAGGATCGCTTCGGTCGACCATGGCAGCGGTTCGTTATTGCCTACGCTCGGACGGTCCAGGCTCATCCGTGCGCGCTGGATGGTGCGCAGGATGTCCAGGCCGTCGCGGCCGCGGCGGCCGCGGCACAGGACGAACACGATGCGCCCGCTGTCGAGGTGGATCTGCGCCATGCGGTTGTCATCGCTGACCAGCATGATGGTCGCGGTGTCGCCCTGGGCGCAGAAGCCGGCGATCTTGTCGAGCAGCTCTACGAAGGGAGTGAACTCTGGCTGTGACATATCAGTGCGCCTTTACCGATTATTTCTTACGCAGGCGATCCATCGCCATCTGGATACTCACGCCCAGGCGTTCCACCGCACGCGCCAGCGAGCCGATTTCGTCGCCGCGGGTGGTCTGTGGAATGGTCACGTCCAGCTGGCCTTTGCTCAGCTTTTCGGCGATGTCGGTCAGGTGGTTGATCGGACGGGTCAGTTGTTTGCCGAGCACGAATGCCAGGCCGGCAACCAGCACGATAACGATGATGATCAGCAGGCGCGCTTCGTTGCGCATCTTGGTCATGGCGGCATAAGCTTCGTCGTAACGCTGCTCAACCAGCACGGTCCAGCCTTGCGGCAGGTTGCGCACGAAGCCAACCATCTTCACGTCGCCGTCCATATAGACTTTTGGATCGTCGGTGATGCCTTCCACTTGCAGGGCAGGGTGCTTGCTGAAGTCTTGCAGGGCGGTCTTGATCTTGCTTGCATCACCGTGGGCGATGACTTTCTTGTCGCCATCCAGCAGGATGGCGTGGCCGGTTTCGCCGATGCGGATGTCGGTCACGGTGCGGGAGACCACGCCCAGGTCCATCGCCATTGCAAATACGCCAACAATGGTGCGGTTTTCATTGCGGATCGGCACGCCGATGTTCAGCGACGGTTTGCCGCTGGTCTTGCCGATCGCCACCAGGCGGCCTTCTTCCTTGCCGGACATGATGGCCTTGAAGTAGGAGCGGTCGCCGTAGTTGAGCATTGGGTTGCCGTCGCTACGCGCCACGTCCATGCCGTCCACGCCCAGGGTGTGGATCAGGTAGACCCATTCGTAGGAAGCGGCAGTCGCCATCAGGACCGGCGTCTGGCGCGCGGTGTTCATGGAGATCATGTCGTCCAGGCGTGCAGCCTGGCGCATGGCGCGCATATTGGTGTCGTCCCAGCCGTTAACGCCGGTGGCCACGGTGTCGGTGGTGGCGACCAGGTTTTCCGAAATTTTCGCGGTCAGTTCCTGTTCCGCGGAAGTATTGCCCAGGTACCAAAGGGCGAACAAGGGACCAAGGGTCACCACGAGCAGGGTGATCAGGACTTTTTGAAAGATATTAAGTGACAGTTTCATTTTCATAAATCATTCGTAATAATCGCGCTGACACCACCGCATTCGAACACGGACAGCGTCGGCATTAAGGCTTATTTCGAGGCAAAGCTGATGACTTGCCCGAGGCTGTTTGCAGCGCCAAGCACGCTACTTCGGGCATTGTCTGAGCAACAATTTTACGAAATCACAGGTCGCTGCTGGACCCTTATCAGGCGTGATTTTCCTGTTGCTCAGTTTATAAGTTCACGATTATACATCAGTCGGTTTCCAGGCGGAAATGATATTTAAGCGTTGTGCGCGCTGGCCAGGCGCGGTGTGTTGCGTGGCTGCGAAGCCAGGGCCGGCCGCCGGGGCCCGGCCGCCTCTCCGGAAAGGCGGAACTGGCTGACCAGGGTTTCCAGTTCGGCTGCCTGGTCGCTCATGGCCGAGGCGGCAGCAGCGGCTTGTTCCACCAGGGCGGCGTTCTGCTGCGTGGTCTGGTCCATCTGCATGATGGCCATGTTCATCTGTTCAATGCCGTCGGTTTGCTCGCGCGTGGCCAGCGAGATCTCGGCGACGATGCCGGTCACGCGCTGGACCGCCGACACCACCTCCTCCATCGTGGCGCCGGCCTGGGCAACCAGTCTTGCGCCTGCATCGACCTGCTGCACCGAGCTGGAAATCAGTTCCTTGATTTCCTTGGCTGCGCTGGCCGAGCGGGCGGCGAGGTTGCGGACTTCGCTGGCCACTACGGCGAAGCCGCGGCCTTGCTCGCCCGCACGCGCAGCTTCCACGGCCGCATTCAATGCCAGGATGTTGGTCTGGAAGGCGATGCCATCGATCACCGCGATAATGTCCACCACTTTGCGCGAGGAATCGTTGATCGAGCCCATGGTCGATACGACCTGCGACACCACCTCGCCGCCGCGCTGGGCGATGGAAGAGGCCGTACTGGCCAGCTTGTCCGCTTCACGCGCATTGTCGGCATTGGCTTTGACGGTGGATGTCAGCTCTTCCATCGACGATGCGGTTTCTTCCAGCGCCGAGGCCTGGTTCTCGGTGCGCGCCGACAGATCCATATTGCCGGTCGCGATCTGGCCGGAGGCGGAGGCTATGGCCACCGTGCCGTTGCGCACCTGGCCGACGATCTGCGACAGCGCATCGTTCATTTCGCGCAGGGCTTGCAGCAGCTGGCCGGCTTCGTCCTGCGAATGGGCCTTGATCTGGCTGCTCAGGTCGCCCGATGCGACAGTGCGGGCGACGTTCAGGGCATAGTTGATCGGGCGGGTGATCGAGCGCGTGACCCAGACAGCACAGGCGGCACCCAGCACCAGCGCCGCCAGGCCGAGCGCCACCATCGTCGCCTGGGCGGCGCCGATGTGCTGCCTGATTTCCGCGCCATTGGCCGTGACGATGCCGTCCTGCAGGATGGCCAGCTTTTCCACCGTTGCCTGCAGCCTGGCCAGGCGCGGCATGGTTTCCGACAGTGCGCGCTGCGAAGCCTGTTCGCGCTGGCCTTCTTCGAGCAGTTTGAGAACACCGGAAAACGATTGCACATAGGCTGCGCGTTCATTGGCCACCTGCGCCAGCAGCTCGCGGCCGGCGGGTCGGTAGACCAGCTTGTCGAGCGTGGACAGCGCGTCCGTGATGGCGGCCTTGTTCTTTTCGACCTGCTTGCGCAATTCGGCGGATTGGGCGGCATCGGTTACAAGCAGCAGTTGCAGCACCAGCGCTGCATTGGCGCGCGTGGTGGCGGTGACCGTGGCCGCCGCGTCGGCCTTGACCCAATCCTTGTCGATGATGGTGGAGCTCAGATCACCGATGCTGGAAAGGCGCTGGCTGCTTACGGCGATCAGCATTGCCATCAAGGCGAAGACAATTGCGAAACACAAACCCAGGCGGGTCCCGATCTTCAGGTTGGCAATGCGCATGAATGCTCCTTCCGGCGGCATGGAAAACGATTTACCAGTATAGGTAAATGCCGCAAGGAGACATTTTTGGGGACAGCACGCAGGCCGCCCCCGAATGAAAAACCGCTCAGGCAGCCGCTTGCGCGATGCTAGCCGGGACTTCCGCCTTCAATGCGATCTGGCGGTTGATGGCGCTCAGCACGGCCTTGAACGATGCGGTGACGATATTGCTGTCGATGCCGGCGCCGAACAGGGTAGGGCCGCCGTCCAGGCGCAGCTCGACGTAGCAGGCCGCTTTGGCATTGGCGCCGTGGCCGATGGCATGCTCGTGGTAGTCCATCAGTGTGACGTCCAGGCCGAGCGCGTCGACGAAGGCATCGATCGGGCCGTTGCCGCCGCCTTGCAGCGACATCGAAGCCTTGTTGTGCAGCAGGCCGATATCGATCTGCACCGGTTCGTCGCTGGCGCTGTCTTCCACCATCTTATGCGACACATAGGCGTAAGGCGCGGCCTGGTTCAGGTACTCGTTTTCGAAGATCCGGTAGATGCCTTCGGATGTGATTTCCAGGCCGGTCTGGTCGGCCACTTTCTGTACCGCGCGGCTGAACTCGATCTGCAGGCGGCGCGGCAACTCGAGGCCGTAATCCTGTTCCAGCAGGTAGGCCATGCCGCCTTTGCCGGACTGGCTGTTGACGCGGATGACGGCATCGTAGCTGCGGCCCAAATCCTGCGGGTCGATCGGCAGATACGGGATCTCCCAAGGTGCGCCTTCCTGTTGCTTGGCGAAGCCTTTCTTGATCGCATCCTGGTGCGAGCCGGAGAAGGCCGTGAATACCAGGTCGCCAACGTATGGATGGCGCGGGTGCACCGGCAACTGGTTGCATTCCTCCACCACCTTGCGCACGGAGTCGATATCGGAGAAATCCAGGCCCGGATGCACGCCTTGCGTGTAGAGGTTCAGCGCCAGGGTCACCAGGTCGACGTTGCCGGTGCGCTCGCCGTTGCCGAACAGACAGCCTTCGACGCGCTCGGCGCCGGCCATGACCGCGAATTCGGCGGCGGCGATGCCGGTGCCGCGGTCGTTATGCGGGTGCACCGAGATGATGATGGCGTCGCGGCGTTCCAGCTTGCGCGACATCCATTCGATCTGGTCGGCGTACACGTTCGGGGTCGAGCATTCGACGGTGGCGGGCAGGTTGACGATCATCTTCTTGTCCGGGGTCGGCTGCCAGATGGCGGAGACCGCGTCCACGATGTGCTTGGCGAAATCCAGTTCGGTGGTGGAAAAGGACTCCGGCGTGTATTCGTACGCCCAGTCGGTCTCCGGATGCTGGGCCAGCAGCTCCTTTACCAGCTTGGTGCCGGACGTGGCGATATTGGTGATCTCTTCGCGGCTGGCGCCGAACACCACCTTGCGGAATACCGGCGCGGTGGAGTTATACATGTGCACGATGGCGCGCTTGGCGCCGATGCAGGATTCCACGGTGCGGCGGATCAGTTCCTCACGGGCCTGCGTCAGCACGATGATGGTGACGTCGTCCGGGATGCGGTCTTCCTCGATCAGCTTGCGCACGAAATCGAAATCGGTCTGCGAGGCGGAAGGGAAGCCCACTTCGATTTCCTTCAGGCCCACCTTGATCAGCAACTCGAAGAACTTGATCTTCTTTTCCACGCTCATCGGCTCGATCAGCGCCTGGTTGCCATCGCGCAGGTCGGTGCTCATCCAGATTGGCGGCTTGGCAATGACGGCGTTGGGCCAGGTGCGGTCGGTCAGGCCGACGGTCGGGTAGGGACGATATTTCGCGGCAGGGTTCTTCAACATCATGGTGATACTCCTGTGTTTTTCAATTTTTTGGAAACCGGGACGTGGCGCAAGGGCGGCCAACGTGGGGTACAGCCAGGGGGAAATCAGGCGCGTGCCAGTAGTAGCGCCCCTAGGGATAGGGCGCCTGGCAGGTGAGCGGAAACGTGCAGATGCGAGGTCATGTCGGCCAATGTAAGGCACCGGATTTGCCCTTGTCAAGAAAAAATCTCGGCGGTAGCTTGCGATGTTTTCGCACTTTGTGCTGCTAGAATACGGGCATTAACGAAGAAAGATCGGAAATGGATAGGATTGATCGAGAAATAATCGGGCTTTTGCGCGATGATGCGAGGATAAGTTTTAAGGATTTAGGTGAGCGCGTAAGCCTCAGTGCGAACACGGTGGCGGACCGCGTGCGGCGCCTGGTGGCCGATGGCGCCGTGCTCGGATTCGAGGCGCGCATCGACCACGCGGCCCTTGGCCTGCACCTGCAGGCCTATATCGACGTCAAGCTGAAGTCGGGCACCAATACCCACGAATTCGAGGAGATCGTGAAGACCATTCCAGGCGTGCTGGAAGTGGCCCTGCTGACCGGCAATTACGACGGCCTGCTGCGCGTGGCCTGCAAAGACCAGGCCCATTTGCTGCGGCTGATCGATACCTTGCGCGACCGCGCCGGCGTGCAGGACACCTATAGCCGTGTAATCCTGCACCAGACTCCCGTGCGTGCGCCGCTGTCTGTGACAGAATAGCGGCCCCGATGATTTGATTGCAGGATTCCGATGCAAAAGCTGAATGCAGAATTGAGCCGACTTTATCTTGCGCCGCCGGATGGCGGTACCCGTCGCATTTGCCTGTCCTTCAGGAAGCTCGCTGGCGAGGGCGAGGCGTCGCACTGGGAGCGGCTTTGTGCGGTGGCTAATTCGCTGCAAGCGGAGCTGGGCTTGCCCGCTCCAGCGGTGAGCATTTCCGGGGACGGCGCATTTGGGCTTTGGCTCTCCCTGCAGCAGCCTGTAACGGCGGTGCAGGCGCAGGAATTCGCCAGGCTGGTATGCCCCGGCGCCGAGGCTACGGTAGCGCCATTGCCGCCGTTCCTGAACCAGGCTGGCGGCAAGTGGTCGGCCTTCATCCATCCTGGCATGGGCGCCTCCTTTGCCGGCGACGAAGGGCTCGACATGCAGCCGCCAGAAGCGGGGCAAGTCGCCTTGCTCGAAGGCCTGGAAAGCATTGGGGCGGCCCAGTTTGCGCAAGCGCTCGCTCAACTGCGCCCGTCCGCTGCGGTGGCAAATCCGGAGCAGGGCTCGGCACCGGGGCCTGGTGGTGCCGTACCGGATGGCTTGCTGCTGAAGGACGCGACGCTGGAAGACATCGTCACGTTCCTTCATGCGAAGAACATCGAACCTACTTTCCGCTTCCTGAAATGAGCGGCAGTTGTGCGGCGAGCTGCGCCGCCGTCTCCGCCGCCACGTTGATGAACATGCAGCCGATATGGAGCTGCTCGCCGAGCAGGAAGGAGCGGAAGCCGCGCGTAAAACGGACCTCAAGCTCCGTGGCGATCTCGATATCCTCTCCCAGCTCCAGCAGGACGTCGGGGATCTTGCGCCCCTTGAGCAAGCCTTTCGCCTCGACCTTCGAGCAGCGCAGGCCGATGCCTCCCAGCGAAAGATCGTAAATTGGCAGCTCATACGCATGGCCGTTCAATACGAATGAGGCCATGAAATTCGCTCCCAGCGGCGTTTCCATGCGTTCGGAAGCGCGCCGGTTCAGCACCGTGCAGGTTTCCGGGAATGTCATCGGGATCAGGTGCGGCTTGCCTGCGACGGGCTTCCATTCCTGGCTGGAGAGGCGAAATTGCAGCTTGGCGGTACGCAGCCAGCTTACGAAAGTGACTTTGCCGGGCTGCAGGACAGCACCTTCGTTCAACTCCATCACGAAATGCGGCAACTGCGGGTCGACGGACAGGATGCGCCCAAGGACCGGCTCGCGGTTGCCGGGCACGTACATCGAGATCGCGTCTCCGGTCGCAGCAAGAAGTGTCAGCGCGTCGCCGATCTCGTCTTCGCTCGTCATGTCGAACGAGCTGGCGGAAGCGATGAACGGGGCTAGCGCGTCTTGCGGCCGCGGTGGTCCTTTGCGGATCGGGACGGCATGAGGCTCATTGAGCAGCATATCGCGTGCATACGGGGCTGTTTATAACCTCATCATAGGACGCGAATTGCCAAATGGCAACCTCTTTTAAGTTCCTGAAAAGAGGCGGGCCAGCCGCCGAAGACAGGGGCGGCTGGCGGGGACTGTCAGGCGGCGACTTGCACGCGTGGCTCACCGGCGGCCATCTCGCCGATGACGGCGGCGTGCTCGAAGCCGTGGCTGCGGAACAGGGCCAGAACTGCGTCGACGCTCGATGGATCGCAGGACACCAGCAAACCGCCCGAGGTTTGCGGATCGGTCAGCAGGGTGTGCTGCGGCTGGGTGATGTGCGGCGACAGCAGCACGTCCTTGCCGTAAGCGTCCCAGTTGCGGCCGGAGGCCCCGGTGAAGAAGCCGTCATGCGCCAGTTTCTCGACGCCCGGCAGCAGCGGGATCTGCGACATATTCAGCCGGGCGGTCAGCTTGGCGCCGCGTGCCAGTTCCAGCAGGTGGCCCAAAAGGCCAAAACCGGTGACGTCGGTCAGCGCGTGCACGCCGGGCAGTTCGGACAGGGCCTTGCCTGGCTTGTTCAATTTGGTGGTGTTGTCGATCATGGCCTGGTAGCCTTCATCGCCCAGCACGCCTTTCTTCAGCGCGGCGGACAGCACGCCCACGCCCAGCGGCTTGCCCAACACCAGCACGTCGCCCGCTTTGGCATCGGCGTTGCGTTTTACCTTCGACGGATGCACCAGGCCCAACACGACCAGGCCGTAGATCGGTTCTACCGAGTCGATGGTGTGGCCGCCGGCAATCGGAATGCCCGCCTCGTTGCAGATCGATTCGCCGCCCTTGATGATCTTGCCGATCACGTCGATCGGCAGCTTGTTGACCGGCATGCCGACCAGGGCCAGCGCCATGATCGGGGTACCGCCCATGGCGTACACGTCGGAGATGGCGTTGGTGGCTGCGATGCGGCCGAAGTCGAACGGATCGTCGACGATCGGCATGAAGAAGTCGGTGGTGGCGATCAGGGCCTGCTCGTCGTTCAATTTATAGACGGCGGCGTCGTCTGCGGTCTCGATGCCGACCATCAGCTCCTTCGGCACAGGGAAGCCGTTGGTGTTTTTCAGGATCTCGGACAGCACGCCGGGCGCGATCTTGCAGCCGCAACCGCCGCCGTGGGAGAAGGAGGTGAGTTTGATTGGTTCAGTGCTCATGATGGGGTCTTTCGGTTCGTATGGAGCAGATTATCCACCAAGTCGAGCAGGGCTGCGTGCTCGGCTTCGGGGGCGAAAAGTCTGGCGCGGCGGGCGCATTGTTCCTGCAGCTTTGCATACCAGCCGGCGTCGTTGATGCTTTTGTCGACCAGGATGGCCAGCGCTTGAGCGTCGCCGAGCGGGAAGTAGCCAAGGTAGTCGTCGCCCAGCATGCCGCGGTTGCCGCTGATATCGCTCGCCAGCACCGGAACGCCGCTGGTCACCGCCTCGATGATGACGTTGGCGCCGCCCTCCATGCGCGAGCAGATCGCCATGGCGTGGGCGTGTTTCAGGCGCTGGCGGGTATCGGCGTGGGGCAGGGGGCCCAGCCATTGGTAGCGTCCCGGCCAGGCCGCGTTGGCTGCGGTGGCAGCTTCGCCCAGTTCGGGATCGAGCACGCCGCCGATCTGAATCAGGCGCGCGGAGGGGGCTGCCAGGTGCGAGGCGGCAAGCATGAAAGTGCGTGGGTCTTTTTCTTCGCGCAGGTGGCCAACCATCAGGATGTCATGATGGCGTGGGTTAGCAGGCCGCGCGACTGGCGCCAGGCTGGGTGCGGACTGGTAGATCACCCGGGCCTTGTGGCGCAGGTGGGGCGGCAGTTCAGTGAGGCCGGCTGGCTGCAGCAGCACCAGGGCGGCGGCGCGCTCCAGCGAGGCTTGCGCGCCGGCGTCGTTGCCGATGTCGCGATACAGGTCGGTACCGGTCAACACCAGGATGGTTGGACGGCCGGGATGTGCGGCGCAGAAGCGCGCCAGCGGTATGGCCGAACGGCGCGCGTGCAGGGCGATCAGCAGGTCGGGCGCGGCTTCGGCAGGCCAGTCGGACGCAATGTCGGCCAGGTAGCGCGTGCGCAGGAACTGTGCCCAGCGACGGGCAGTTTGCCAGTTGCCGTTGTTGGCCTGTGCCAGCGCCGGGCTGACGATGCAGATTGTCTGCTTGCTCACTGGTGTAATTCGCTCAAATATCGCTACAATCGACCCATGAACGCCATCCATGCCTCGTTCCGGACCGCCCGAACACAGCAACTTGCCGATGCCTTGCAGGCTGCGCGCAATTATACGCTGAGCCTTTTCGATTGCTTTGTTGCCGCTGGCATGGACGTGTCGATGCGGGTGCCGCAAATGCGCATTGTCAATCCGCCGTTGTGGGAGCTGGGCCATACCGCCTGGTTCGCGGAATGGTTCGTCTTGCGGGAAGCGATTTCCAGCCATCCGGCCGATGCGCTGTATATGTCCCTGCTGCGCAAGGGAGACGACTGGTTCGATTCGAATATGGTGCCGCACCGCAGCCGCTGGAGCCTGGACTTGCCGAGCACCGGCGGCGTCAAGACCTACTGCCATGAGGTGCTGGACCGCGTCCTGGACAAGCTCTCGCGCGAACCGAACACGGACGAAGCGCTTTACCCGTACCGGCTGGCGCTGGCCCACGAAGACATGCATGGCGAAGCCTTTCTCTACACCTTGCAGACATTGGGTTTGCAGGCGCCGGCGCACCTGACCCATGACGAACGTGCCACCGGTGCACCGGGCGACATTGCATTCCCCGGCGGCACGCTGCAACTGGGCTGCGCACCGGATGCGGCTGGCTTCATCTTCGATAATGAAAAATTTGCGCATCCCTGCCATGTTGCGCCATTCCGCATGGACGCCACGCTGACCACCAACGCCCAGTACGCGGATTTTGTGGAAGATGGCGGCTACGAGCGGCGCGAGTTCTGGAGCAATTCCGGCGCCGACTGGCTGATGCGGCAGGAACGTTCGGCGCCGCGTTATTGGCGCCGCGACAACGGGCAGTGGCGCACCATGCGGTTCGGGCGCCTGACGACGTTGGCGGCGCACGAACCGGTGCGGCATGTATCGCTGTATGAGGCCCAGGCCTACTGCGCCTGGGCCAATCGCCGGCTGCCGACGGAAATGGAATGGGAGTACGCGGCGCTGCATGGGCACCCGGCGTTCCGCTGGGGTCAGTTGTGGGAGTGGACGGCGTCGCCGTTCGAGCCTTACCCGGGCTTTACTGCCGACCGTTATCGCGAGTATTCGGCGCCCTGGTTCAGCACCCACCAGGTGCTGCGCGGGGCCTCATTTGCCACGCCGTCGCGGCTTGGCTCGGCCAAGTTCCGCAACTTCTACCTGCCGGAACGCGACGATATATTCAACGGCTTCCGCACTTGCGCATTCGAATAGCTTGACGCTGCTGCGCCAGGCGGGAAGCGGCTGGGAGTTCGTGGCTGTGCGTTCGATGCCGCTGGCCAGACAATAAAAAGCCGCCCGGAGGCGGCTTCAAGGCTTACTTTTTCTTCAGGTGGTCATCCAGCCAGCCGATCACGGTGTGGTGCCACAGGATCGAATTGGCGGGCTTCAGCACCCAGTGGTTCTCGTCCGGGAAAACCAGCAGCTTCGATTCGATGCCCTGGCGCTGCAGCGCCGTGAAGGTGCCCAGCGCCTGTGCGGTCGGGATGCGGAAGTCCAGGTCGCCCTGGATCACCAGCATCGGGGTCTTCCACTTGGCCACATGGTGCACAGGGTTGAATTTTTCGTAGCCGTTCGGGTTGGCGTAGTAGGTGCCGCCGTTATCCCATTCGGTGAACCAGAGTTCTTCGGTGGAGTAAGCCATGCCACGCTGGTCGAACACGCCGTCGTGGTTGACGATGCACTTGAAGCCATCGCTCCAGTTGCCTTCGATCCAGTTCATCATGAAGCCACCGTAGGAGGCGCCCAGCGCGCAAGCGTTCTGGCCATCGAGGAAGTCATACTTGGCCACGGCAGCCGCCAGGCCTTTCTGCAAGTCTTCCAGCGGCTTGCCGCCCCAGTCGCCACTGATCGAATCGGTGAAGGCCTGGCCGTAGCCGGTCGAACCGTGGAAGTCGATGAATACCGAAGCATAGCCTGCGCCGGCATAAACCTGCGGATTCCAGCGGTAGCTCCAGCTATTGCCGAAGCTGCCTTGCGGGCCGCCGTGCACCAGGAAGGCAATCGGGTACTTCTTGCCCGGTTCGTAGTTCCAAGGCTTCATCACGTGGCCGTACACGGTTTCGCCGTTTGCGCCTTTGAAGGAGAACTGTTCGTACTCCGCCATCCTCACATCTTTCAGGCGATCGGCGTTGGCCCAGGTCAGCTGCATGCCTTTCTGCTCGGCGCCTTCGGTTTTCAGCTTGACCAGCTGCGCACCGCCGCCCAGCGAGGCATGTGCGGAAATCACGGTGTCTTTCTGCACGTCGAATTCGCCGGCATAGCCTTTGCCGGTCAGCGCGGTGACCTTGCCTGAGCCGAGGTCCAGCGAGAACAGGCGATGGTTGCCGACGTCGTCGGCGTTGGCCAGGAGGGCCTTGCCGTCAGGGCGCCATTTGTAGTCGGCGACGGAGCGGTCCCAATCCTGTGCCAGCACGCGCTTTTTGCCGGTGGCGACATCCATCAGCACCACGTGGAAGCGGTCGGCCTCAAAGCCCGGGCGCTTCATCATCAGGTAGGCCAGGGTCTTGCCGTCGGGGGAGAAGGACGGCTTGGCGTCCCAGGCCGGGTTTTCGGCAGTCAGGTTGCGCGGTGCGGCGCCGCCGGCGGCCGGGACTTCGTACAGGTCGAAATTGGTGGACCAGGATTCGGCCTTGCCCGCCACACGCGCCGAGAACACGACTTTCTGGCCGTCGGGACTGAAGTGGTAGTCGGCGTTGTCGCCGAAAGGCTTGGAGTGCACGTCGCCATCGAGCGTGCCGCTCAGGCTGACCGGAGCGCCGGCCTTGCCGCTTGCGTCGATTGGCGCTGAGTACAGTACGTTGCGGCGGCCATCGGCCCAGGTATCCCAGTGGCGCACGAACATCTCGTTGTACAGCATGCCGGTCGCCTTGTTCCTGGACTTGTCGTCCAGGCGCTTTTTAGTGCATGCCAGGTCCGCGCAATCGCGGAATACTTCGAAGGCCATGGCCAGGCGGTCGCCCTTTGGCGACAGGCGGAAGCTTTCCACGCCCAGCGGGTAATCGGTAATGCGCACCGCTTCGCCGCCGGCGTTCATCGGCAGGCGCCAGACTTGCGCGGAGCCCGAACGGCCGCTGACGAAATAGATGGCGTCGCCCGAAGGGGACCATTGCGGCTGGCTGCTGCTGGCATCGTGCTGCGTCAGTTGCACCGGGGCCGGCTTGGCGGCCTTCAGGTCGATCATCCACAGTTGCGTGATGCCGCGGTTCTTTTCCATATTGGTGGCGCGGACGGTGTACACCACGCGGCTTGCATCCGGCGACAGCACAGGGCTGCCAACACGGTCCATGCTCGCCAGGTCTTCGATGGTCAAGCCGCGCGGGGCGGCAACGGCATTGGTAGCCGCAGCGATGGCGGCGCCCAGTACCAGCAGGCGTAAGGTCATTCGGGATCTCCGGTCTGTTATCAAATCTGCCAGCTAGTGACTGGCCAGCGGGCATGATACTGTAATATGCCGCGCATGGAGATCAATACTAAGAAAATCGCGGTCTGGGGATTGACCGGCGCCACCGCAGCCTTGTGCGCCGGCGCCGTACTGTTGACGCAAACGTGGTATTCGAAGCCGCTCAAGCTTGAATGGTTTTACATGCGCGGCTTTGCCTCCGTTGCGCTGAAAAGCCCGGAGATGATGTCGAAGCTGCGCGTGCTGCCCGGCTGGCTGGATTTCAGCAGTTCGCGGCTGGATGACGAATCGCCGCGCCGCCGGCATGAGTTTTACCAGGACATGAAGGACAACCTGGCCATGCTCGACCGCTACGACCGCAATGAACTGGGGCGCGAAGCGCAGCTGTCCTACGACACGCTGCATCATTACCTGACCACGGTGGCGGAGGGCGAGCGCTTCCAGCTCCATGAATTCCCGGTCAACCAGGTGCGCGGCCTGCAAAGCTCGCTGCCCGAGTTTATGTCCGATGTGCACCGCGTGACTACCCGGGGCGAGGCTGAGAGCTACATCGCCCGCCTGGAGAAATTCCCGCGCAAGTTCGGACAACTGATCGAAAGCCTGCGCGCCCAGGAGGCCGCCGGCATCCTGCCGCCGCAATTCCTGGTCGAGAAGGTTCTGCTGCAGATGCACGGCTTCGCGGGCCGGCCGGCGCGCGAGAACATGCTGTATACCACCTTCAAGGCCAAGCTCGATGCGATCCCCCTGGCCGACATGAGCGAAAAGGTGCGCAACGAGCTGCTGCAGGGCGCGGCAGACGCGATCCGGAAAAGCGTCTACCCGGCCTATGCCGAATTGATCCGCCATTTCGTCGACCTGCAGGGCCGCGTCCAGGCCAACGACGGCGCCTGGTCGCTGCCTAGCGGTGACGAATACTACGCTTGGTGTGTGCGCTTTCACACTTCGACCAACCTGACGCCGCAACGGGTGCACGAGCTTGGGCTGGCCGACGTCGACCGCCTCACCGGCATCATGGACCGCCTGCTGCGCCAGATCGGGCTCGACAAGGGCAGTGTCGGGGAACGCATGCAGCAGCTGCAGCGCGACCCGCAGTACCGCTACCCCGACACGGAGGAGGGCCGCAAGCAGATGCTGGCGGAGTACCGCGCCATCATGCAAGAAGCCGATGAGAAGCTGGCGGGCGCGTTCAGTACGCATCCCAAGGCTGCGGTGGAAGTGCGGGCCGCGCCGGCCGAATCGGCAGCGACAGCGCCCACTGCATATTACATTCCCGCCGCGATGGATGGCTCACGTCCAGGCGTGTTCTATGCAAACATGCGCTCGCTGAAAGACACCCCGAAATTTGGCATGCGCAGCACGGTCTTCCACGAGGTGATGCCGGGCCACCATTTCCAGGTATCGCTGGCGCAGGAGATGAAGGGTGTGCCGTTTTTCCGCCGGGTGATCAGTTTTTCGGCATATCAGGAGGGCTGGGGCCTGTATGCGGAGCGCCTCGCGTCGGAAATGGGCCTGACGCCGGACCCGCTCGACCAGTTGGGCCGCCTGCGCGACGACATGATGCGCGCCGTGCGGCTGGTGGTCGACACCGGCATCCACTATAAACGCTGGTCGCGCGAAGAAGCCATCGAATACATGATGGACATTACCGGCATGGCCGAACAGGAAGCGACGGTGGAAGTGGAGCGCTACATCGTTTCACCCGCCCAGGCGCTGGCTTACAAGGTGGGCATGCTGTCGATCCTCGGCTTGCGCGAAAAGGCGCGCAGCGAGCTGGGCGACAAGTTCGACCTCAAGGAATTCCACCACGAAGTCCTGAGCCACGGCGCCTTGCCGATGACAGTGCTGGAGCGTGTGGTGGACGACTGGATCGCCTCCCACCGCAGATGAAGGTCGGGGTCAGCTCCGGCAATCGGACACGGGCTCAAGCGCTAAGCGCTTGAGCCCGTGTCCGATTGCCGGAGCTGACCCCGACTTTAATTACAGAAGGTGCTTGCCGAGCGCTTCGAGGCGTTCGAAGTAGGCGGTCATGTCCAGCTCTTTACGGGCTACGCCGCTGCGCATTGCCGCCTGGGCGATCTTCGGCGTGACGGTTGGCAGCAGGCGGTCGTCCAGCAGGCCGGGCACCACGTAGTCCTTGCCGAAGCGGGCGTCGCTGTGCGCCAGGCCGGCCAGGGCGGTCACGCAGGCGCGCTTCATTTCCTGGTTGATGGTGGTGGCGCCGGTGTCCAGCGCGGCGCGGAACAGGTAGGGGAAGCACAGCGCGTTGTTGATCTGGTTCGGGTAGTCGGAGCGGCCGGTGGCGATGATCGCGTCCGGCGCCACTTCGCGTACCAGTTCCGGACGCAGTTCCGGTTCCGGATTGGCCAGGGTGAACACGATTGGCTGCTTCTTCATGCGCTGCACGTCGGCTTGCGACAGCACGCCTGGCCCCGACACGCCGAGGAATACGTCGGCGCCTTCCATGACGTCGGACAGCGTGGTGGCAGTGGTGTCCTGCGCCCAGTCGGCCTTCTCGCCGGTCAGGTTGCGGGCCTTGGTCAGCACGCCCTTGGAGTCGCACACGAAAATGTTCTCGCGGCGTGCGCCGATATCGACCAGCAGTTCCACGCAGGCGATAGCCGCTGCGCCGGCGCCGGAGCAGACGATCTTCACGTCGGCGATGTCTCGCCCGGTCATCTCGACGGCGTTCAGCATGCCGGCGCCCACCACAATCGCGGTGCCGTGCTGGTCGTCGTGGAATACCGGGATGCTCAGGCGTTCACGCAGCTTGCGTTCGATGTAGAAGCACTCGGGCGCCTTGATGTCTTCCAGGTTGATGCCGCCGAAAGTAGGGTGCATGGCGGCGATGATGTCGACCAGCTTGTCCGGATCGGTTTCGTCCAGTTCGATGTCGAAGGAATCGATGCCGGCGAATTTCTTGAACAGGATGGCCTTGCCTTCCATGACCGGCTTGCCGGCCAGTGCGCCGATATTGCCCAGGCCCAGCACCGCGGTGCCGTTGGTGATGACTGCCACCAGGTTGCCCTTGGCCGTGTATTCATAGGCCAGTGCCGGATCGCGTGCGATTTCCACGCAAGGCGCCGCTACGCCTGGCGAGTAGGCCAGGGCCAGGTCGTCCTGGCTGCCAACGCTCTTGGTCACTGCAATGGCCACTTTGCCGGGCGTGCCGGCCTTGTGGTATTCCAGGGCCTTTTGTTCAAGACTGCTCATTCTGTGCTTCTCCTTTTGTTCTGCGAAAAACGCCCGCTACAGGCCAGTTTAGCCTGTGCGGGCGTATGCTGCAGGGCGCTACGCGGGCGCCCGGCTTGGTATTTGATTAAGGGTACAGGCCACGAACTTCGCGGGCAGCCAGCACGCGGGTGCATGCCAGGATGAAGGTTGCGGTGCGCAGCGATACCTTCTTCTCTTGCGACACTTCCCATACGGAGTTGAACGCGTCCTGCATGATGCGGGTCAGGCGTGCATTGATTTCTTCCTCGCTCCAGAAGAAGGAGGAGAAGTCCTGCACCCATTCGAAGTAGGACACGGTCACGCCGCCGGCGTTACACAGCACGTCCGGAACGATCAGGATGTCTTTTTCGTTCAGGATGTCGTCCGCTTCAGGGGTGGTTGGACCGTTGGCGCCTTCCAGGATGATCTTGGTGCGGATCTGGCCTGCGTTCTTGGCGGTGATCTGCTGTTCCAGTGCTGCCGGTACCAGGATGTCGGACTCGATGCCCCAGAAGGAATCGCGGTCCTGGGTTGCTTCCGCACCTGGGAAGCCAGCCACGCCGCCGGTTTCCGCTACGTGCTTGTGCAGTTCAACGACGTTCAGGCCGCCCTGGTGCACCACGGTGCCGGTGTGATCCTGCACGGCGATGATCTTGGAGCCCGCTTCTGCGAACATGTTGGCAGCGATGCCGCCCACGTTGCCGAAGCCCTGGATTGCAATGCGTGCGCCCTGGATTGCTACGCCGCGCTTTGCAGCCGCTTCACGGCCGGTCACGAACACGCCGCGGCCGGTTGCTTCACGACGGCCCAGCGAGCCGCCCATCGAAATCGGCTTGCCGGTGACAACGCCGGTCGACAGGTTGCCTTCGATCATGGCATAGGAGTCCATCATCCATGCCATCACCTGTTCATTGGTGTTGACGTCAGGTGCAGGGATATCCTTGGTCGGGCCGATGATCAGGCTGATCTCGCTGGTGTAGCGGCGGGTCAGGCGCTGCAGTTCACCTTTGGACAGGGTCTTCGGATCGACACGGATACCACCTTTTGCGCCACCGTATGGCACGTTGACGGCGGCGTTTTTCACCGTCATCCATGCCGAAAGGGCCATCACTTCCGACAGGGTCACATCCTGGTGGAAGCGTACGCCACCCTTGCCAGGGCCGCGAGACATATTGTGTTGAACGCGATAGCCTTCGTAGTGGGCGATCGTACCGTCGTCACGCTCGATTGGAACGTCGACAACGAGGATGCGCTTAGGGCGCTTCAGGGTTTCTACCCAGCGGGACAGGCCGCCCAGGTGAGGGGTGACGCGATCAATCTGTTTCAGGTACTGGCCCCAAGGACCGAGATCTTCGGAGTTGAGGTAAGAAGGCAAGGCGTGGTTGGTCATTGTGTGACTCGCTCAGTTGTTCGGTAACGCGGCGAATCTTATTCCTGTGCAATTGCCGAAGCCAATGCCGAGTGCGCATCCGGTTATGCAAAATTTGCATAACGTGTCGGAATGGCATGTGTTTGAACCAAAACTACAAACCGGCGCAGGCCGGTTTTAACGGTCCGAAGCCGGCACGCGCCGCTTTGCCGAAGCCGGCTTTTGCTTCTCCGCCAAGTGCTCCCACAGGCGCGCCACAATCGCCTTGCCAGGCCGCGCCGCGCTAGGCCGTTCGCGGTACAGGCGGATCTCCATCTCGATTTCCCACTCCGCACGCCCGCCATCGGCGCGCGCCAGCAGCTTCTGCTTCACCTCGCGCGTCACCGCCGATTCCGGCAGGAAGGCAATCCCGCGCCCCTCCAGCGCCATCATCTTCAAGCCCTCCGCCATATCGGTTTCGTAGTGCGTCTCAAGGTGCAAAGACTGCTTCGCATCCGACATGATCAGGTCGACCATGCGCCCCAGGTAGGCATTGGTGGTGTAGGACAGGAAAGGCAGCGGGGAAGTTTTCCGTCCCGGCAGCACGAACTCCGGCTGCTTCGCCTTGTCGCAGCGCGCATAGGCGCGCAAAGCCTCGCGCCCCAGCACCAGCATGTCGTAGCGCCCGGGATCAAGCTGCACCGGCTGGCGTGGGTGGTGATAGCAAAGCAGCAGGTCGCATCCGCCTTCCACCAGCTGCAGCACCGCATCGTGTACGTTCAAGGCCATCAGGCGTGAATTGATCGGCGCGAATTCCTCCTCGAGCTGCGTGATCCATTTCGGAATGAAGGTTAGCGACAGCGTATGCGGCACGGCAAGGTCAATGCTGTTTTGCGCCGCCGCCCGCTTGCCGCGCAACAGCTCGCGCACGCCGTTGATCTGGCTGAGCATTTCCAGCGCCTGTTCGTAGAACACCAGGCCCGCCGGCGTGACGCGCGTGGGGTAGGAGGTGCGGTCGATCAAGTCCATGCCCAGCCAGTTCTCCAGCGACTGGATGCGGCGCGAGAATGCCGGCTGCGTCACGTGGCGCAGCTGCGCCGAGCGGCTGAAACTATTTGTTTCAACCAGCGAGATAAAGTCTTCCAGCCATTTTGTTTCCATGTATGTAATCCTAAGCAGCGGTTGCGATGCGGCGCATTGGCGTGAACAGCAACGCAAGCGTAGCGCAAACCAGCAGGATTGCGCCACCGCCAAAGAACATTTGCGGCAGGGTCGCGCTTTGCATGATCCATCCGGTTGCGGCCGAAGACAGCGGCGCCAGGCCGAACATGATGAACATGAAGATGCTCATCACCCGTCCCATCATCTGCGGTTGCACGCGCTTCTGGATCCAGGTGAACACCGCCACTTGCACCAGGCCGACCAGCGCGCCGAGCGACAGCAGGAGCAAGCCCCCTTGCCAGGCCGCGGTGATCAGGCCAAGCGGCATAAGCAGCAGGCCGGCCATTGCATCGACCGACAATGCGAGCAGGCCAATGCGTACAGGCTTGCCGGCGTTGTACCTGGCGCTCATGCCGGAGAAGACCATGCCCGCAAGCATGCCCGCGCCGTGGGCTGCCATCAGCATGCCGAAGGCAGCGCCGTCGTGCAGGCGTTCCTTGGCCAGCACTGGCAGGGCCACTTGCATGGTGCCGCCGATCAGCACGGACACCAGCGCCCAGTAGGCGAAGCAGGTGCGCATCTCCACGTCGCGCCACACCGACAGCAAGCCTTCGCCGACGGCGTACAGCACGTTTTGCGGCACTGGCGGCGTGGCGCCGGGCAGAGGCACCACGCGCGACAAGGTCCACGCGGAGACCACGAAACTCAGGCTGTCGAACGCGAATGCCAGTCCGAGCGCACGCATGCCGCCGGTTGCATCGCCGGCGTCGCCGATTGCCAGCAGCAGGGCGGCCAGCAAGGGACCGGCAAGCATGCCGACCTGGCGCACACCCATGATGGCGCCGTTTGCCGCCTGCAGGAGGTCCGCAGGAATGGTGCGCGGCAAGATCGAGCTGCCGGACGGGTAGGCGAATGCTTGCGCCAGGCCAATGCCGAGTGACAGCGCATACACCAGCGGCAGCGTGGCCGCCCCGGTCAGCGTAAGCAGCGCCAGGGCGCCTACCAGCAAGGCGCTGGCGTGCTTGGTCAGCATAAACACGCTCTTGGGCGAATAGCGGTCCACCACGGCGCCGCCGATCAGGATGAAGATCGCGCGCGGCGCGCCCAGCAGGGCCAGCGCCAGGCCAAGCGATAAGGGATCGCCGGTGAGTTTCAGTACCAGCCAGGGTAGGGCAATCAGGGTGAATTGATCGCCCAGCATGGAAAGGATGCCGCCGCTGAGCAACCAGCGGAAGTTGGCATTGGTTTTCAGGCTTGGGCTGGGCGTCATTATTGTGGTCCGATCAGGTTGGCGAGAACGGCGTTCAGCGGCGCCAGTTCTTCATCCTTTGAATGCCGCAGCAGATCGGCCGCGTATTCATTGGCGGTGCGTTGGGCGTTGTCGAGCAGCGCGTGGCCGGCGGCGGTAATGACCGCGTAGCCGACGCGCGCATCGCGTTCGTCAGCCTGGCGCGCCACCCAGCCGGTCTTCTCCAGCGGCAGCAGGGTGCGGGTGACGCCGGACGCGGTCAGTCCCAGCCGGTCGGCCAGGTCGACCCGGCGCAGGCGGCCGCCAGGCGCGTTGGCCAGGCTTTGCAGCAGCATGAAGTCGCTGAAGCTGAGGCCATGGTGGCCGCCCAGGACGGTGTCGAGGCGGCGAATGATGGCGGCGTGAGCGCGCGCAAGGCGCAGGCAGAATTCGAGTGCGTTATCCATGATTGCTCATTGAGAAGTGCTTGAGTACTCAAGTATATCGAAACTTCTTGCCGCGCGCCATAAAATAACATCGGAATCGGTGTCAGCGGTAGACTAGCGTCATGAACAACCGCCGATCATTTCTCAAGAGTTCCGTCGCGGTGGCATCGGCTTTGGCGCTGCCGGCCATGGCGCGCGCTGCCGTCGCGGCGCCGCATGAGCGCAGCCTGCGCTTCTACAACACGCATACCGGCGAAACCCTGCGCACCATGTTCTGGGCCGAAGGGCAATTCATCCCCGAGGCGCTGCAGGACATCAACCACCTGCTGCGCGACCACCGCAACGACAAGATCGCAGCCATCGATCCCGAGCTGATATTGCTGCTCGACCGGGTCAGCTCGCAATTTAGCAATCATGAAGTGATCCATGTGATATCCGGCTACCGTTCGCCGGAAACCAACCGCAAGCTGGCCGAAGCCGGCGGCGGTGTGGCCAAGCACAGCATGCATATCGAAGGGAAGGCGATCGACGTGCGCATTCCGGGGCGCGACCTGGCGCGCTTGCACAAGGCCGCGCTGTCGTTGCAGGGCGGAGGTGTCGGCTACTACCCGACCTCACAGTTCGTGCACATGGACACGGGCCGTGTGCGTCACTGGTGAGCCAGCAGCGGGTAAGGATTGATCGGCTTACCCTGCCACCAGTTCTTCTCCGGGCCCAGTTCAAACATGGCGAAATGCAGGTGCGGCGCTGCCGGATCGGCATTGCCGGTCGCGCCGACATAGCCAATCAAGTCGCCACGCTTGACCTGCTGGCCTTCTTTCAGCGCGCTGGCGTAGTGGTCGAGGTGGGCGTAATAGTAGGAATATTTCTCGCTCGGATCGAACTGATAGATCGTCAGCCCACCCGGTTTGCTGGTGAATAGCTTGGTGATCTTGCCGTCTGCCACTGCATAGACCGGAGTGCCTATCGGCGCGAGGATGTCGAGCGCTTCATGCACGCGTTCGGAGCCGCGCGGCTGGTTGTAGGTGTCCTGGATTTGCGCGAACTTGACGCCGGCCACGGGGATCAGCAGTGAATTGCCGCTGCCGCTTGCTGCCGGCCCGCCGGTCCCGCTGCTGTCGTTCGGACGCATGCCGGCCAGCGAATCTCCCGCCTTGCCGGGCCTTAGGGGGGCGGCAGCGTGCGGCGGATCGATCGGCGCCGCCGGTGTCGGCGTGAGCGCCGGTGCGGGCACTGCGGCGGAATCGATGACGGGTTGGCTCGCCGGTACGGTTTGCGGTACGGCTGCCGGACGGTCGCCAGGCATCGTAATGGCCGCCGTTTCACGGTTATCGAGCGGCACGCGGCTAAGCAACAGCAGCGTGCCCGCGGCACCAAGGGCGATGCCGGCAATCAGGGTGCCGAATGTGCCGATGGGTCTCATGGCAGCCTCCTTATTCCTGCAGCACGACTGGCGTTCCCGGCCCCACGGCATCGGCGACGCGCGCGGCGTCCCAGTTGGCCAGCCTGATGCAGCCGTGCGACTGCGTTTTGCCGATCTTGCCCGGCTCCGGCGTGCCGTGGATGCCGTAGTGATCTTTCGACAGGTCGATCCACGCGACGCCGACCGGGTTGTTCGGTCCGGGCGGGATGGTGGCCTTGCTCTCGCCGGGTCGCGCATCCCAGAACAGCTTCGGGTTGTAGTGGAAGGGCGGGTTGCGCGCCACGCCATTCACCTTCCATTGCCCGATGGGGAGCGGGTCATGCTCGCTGCCGGTACTGGCAGGCACTTGCGCAATCACCTTGCCGCCGGCGTCCAGCAAAGTCACTGTACTGTCGCTGCGGTCCACGACCAGGCTGGCCGCTTTCGGCAAGGGGCGCTCGCCGCCGATATTCGGCACGACTATTTGCGTGCCGGCCCGCTCAATGTCCTTGCCGGGGTTGAGCTTGCGCAGCAGCGCCGGACTGGCGTGAAAACGTTCCCCCAGGGCTTCGGCGGCGCTGGAGTAGCCAAGCGCCTGCAGCTTTGCCTTATCGGCCATCTCCTCCGGTATTGGCTGGAACGGGCCGGCGACATCGGCCTCGGTCACGGTGTATGCAGTCAGCACTGGCTGGCCGTCATCAAGCGCGGCGAGCGTAGCGTCATCCACCTTGCCCGTCTGCGGCAGGTTGCGCGCGCGCTGGAAACCGATCAAGGCTTGTCGCATATTGCTGCCGACCGCGCCGTCGATCTGCCCGCCGGAAAAGTTGGCCCGGTCCAGCAGCACTTGGGCGCGCACGGTTGGCGAGGGCGAGTCCGGAGCCGCATGCGCGCCCGTGCTGGCTAACAACAGGGCAATCAGGGTTGTTCTCATGGGCGCAGTGTCGCGCCGTTTTCCAGGCCGCTCCGTTCGGTAACGTACAAAAGAAAAAGGCCGCCGGGTTGCCCCTGCGGCCTCGGTACTAGGGTCAGACCCTTGGGTCTGAGCCAGGTTGACCGGTTTTAACGATCACCCCATGGACGGCGCGGAGCATCGGTGCGTGGGCCTTTGAAGCCGCCGGCATCGCGGTCGCGATTGCGGAAGTTGCTTTCGCCGCGCTCACGGAAACCGCCTTCCTTGCGGAAGCCGCCTTCGGCAGGACGCTCAGCGCGGAAACCGCCTTCGGAACGGAAACCGCCGCCGTCAGCACGGTTGCGGAAACCGCCTTCAGCTGGACGCTCGGAGCGGAAGCCGCCTTCGTTGCGGTTGCGGTAGCCGCCTTCAGGGCGCTCGCTGCGGAAGCCGCCATCTGAACGATCGGAACGGAAACCGCCTTCTGTACGGAAGCCGCCTTCATTGCGATTGCGGTAGCCGCCTTCCTTGCGCTCGCCTGCGAACGGATTGCCTTCGCTGCGATAGTGGCCGCCTTCCGAACGCGGATTGGAGAAGGAACGCTGGCCTGGCTTGGCGTTACGTCCGTCGCCTGGCTTCCAGCCTGGGCGCGATGCGGAGCGCGAAGGCGCTGCACGCTTAGGCTCGAAGCCTTCGATCACTTCGACCGGGATCGGCTGGCGGGTGAGGCGCTCGATGCGGCGTACCAGCATGTTTTCCGCATGGTTCACCAGCGATACAGCGATACCGTTGCGGCCTGCACGGCCGGTACGGCCGATGCGGTGCACGTAATCTTCAGGGAACTTCGGCAGGTCGTAGTTGAACACGTGGGTGATGTTCGGCACGTCGATACCGCGTGCTGCCACGTCGGTTGCAACCAGCACCTTCACGTTGCCGCGGCGCAGGCCGTCCAGGGTGCGGTTACGCGCGCCCTGGTGCATGTCGCCATGCAGCGCGGCAGCGGAGAAACCGGCGATGTTCAGGCGGTCGGCGATGGTGTCGGCGTCGCGCTTGGTGGCGGTGAAGACCACCGCCTGGTCCATGGTTTCGTCGCGCAGCAGGTGGTCGAGCAGACGGTTCTTGTGCGACAGGTCGTCCACGAAGTGCACGCGCTGAGCGATGTTTTCGTGCTTGGTGGTCGCGGTGTTGATCTGGATGACCAGCGGGTCCTTGGTGATGCGGCGCGCCATATTGCCAACCACACCATCCAACGTTGCCGAGAACAGCATGGTTTGGCGCGATTCAGGAGTGGCAGCAACGATCTTCTCGATGTCTTCGATGAAGCCCATGTCCAGCATGCGGTCGGCTTCGTCCAGCACCAGGATTTCCAGTTGCGAGAAGTCGATCTTGCCTTGATCCATATGGTCGATCAGACGGCCCGGCGTCGCCACCAGGATTTCCGGATTCTTCGCCAGCAGTTGCATCTGTTTCGGATACGGCATGCCGCCCAGAATCGCGACCGACTTGATGTGGCGCAGATGCGAGGTGTACTTGGTGGTGTTGGTGGTGACTTGCAGGGCCAGTTCACGGGTTGGAGTCAGCACCAGCATCTTTGGCTGGGCAGGGCGGAAGCGTGGACGCTCGCCGCGGGCACGTGCCGACTGGGCTTCTTGCGCGGCGGTCTTGCCGGACGTGCCGGCATAAGGCGCGCTGGCCAGGCGGTGCAGCGATGGCAGCATGAAGGCCGCGGTCTTGCCGGAGCCGGTTTGCGAGGAAACCAACAGGTCCTTGCCCTCGATCGCGGCAGGAACGGCCTGCTGCTGGACTGGAGTCGGCGCAGTGTAGCCGGCTTCGGTCAGTGCGTTGAGGATGGACGTGTGGAGACCAAGTGCTTCAAAAGTCATGTATATCTTTCGTAAAAAGCGAAAAAAGCTACGCTAAACCAAAACGAAACGACTCTATTTTGTATAGAAATTTCGGCACAAAAGCTTTGCGCCGGGACGGTGTCATTAACGACGACACACAGGGCGGAAGGGCTTTTTAGGCGGCATCCAAATTCAGGGATGCGGCAGATAGTTTCGCGAAGCTGCTATTTGTGTTGTTATTTTCAGCTGCGTTGATGTGTTGCAGCGCACAAGCGGTGAATTATACATGGAAACGCTGCTGTGCGGTAGCTTTCGTTTGGATTTGCGGCAGAGCAATATTGCATGGTTTGCGCGGCGGGAACTTCCGACCTCGGGTAGTTAGGCCAAATTCGACCCGCAAGAACTTCCTGTTCTTCGGTTCCGATAGCGGCCGCCAGCGTGCCGCCGCCATGTGTCGCCGATTTGTTGCCATGGAACGTCGCTGATTAAGTGCGTCGGCAACCAATCTAAAACAACGCCGGTTACGATAAACTGGCGACATGGATACCCGCCTAATTGATGCCTTGCGCATCGCCCCCAGCATCGACTTGTATCAACTTAGCCTGGCCGTCAGTCAGATGCTAAGCGACCCGCAACGCATTCTTGAGGTACGACGCCATCTCCACCTTGGCGCTAACGTCATGTATTTCGATCACCGTCGCGGCACCTTGGCGCCTGGCCGCGTGCTCCAGCTTCAGGCAACATCTGCGACCGTTCAGGACGATGCCACACGCACACACTGGAAGCTGCCTTACGCCGCCATCGTCGCCGATCCCGCACAGCGCGCAGAACAGGCATCACAGGCGCCACCGCGTCGTCCCGACATGAGCGCATTCAGGCTCGGAGATACCGTCAGCTTCACGGACAAGCATCTGCGCGAACGCATCGGCACGATCACTCGAATGAACACCAAAACCTATTCCTTGCTCTGCGACGGTGAGCAGTGGCGAGTGTCGCCGGGACTCTTGCGTAAGGTCGTTGATATCTAAGAAGCCTGAGTAGCGAATCCCAACCACGCGTCAAATCGTCACGCACGGCGCCCTGGAACGGAGCCCCGGCGAGGCGCGGATGGCTGCTTTCGAGGTGACCGGGCAACCGTCACCTATTGCACGAGTACACTCCTTACCTACGGAACGCAAGGCGCGTCCAAGTCACGCCTGCCATCCGATTTTCTGTCGAAACTGACTGGGTGCGAACGTTCAAAACCGGCTGTAGTCCATGAGACCGCGCTAGTTGCACGGTTTCCTCGGCTGTTACTTCAAACATGCGTCGGCCTCTTGGAACTGGGCCATGACGCAGCGACATAATCATGACACCAGTTTTGCTGAGCAATGAAGCCACGATGGGCATTGCTTTTTGGCGAAGTTCCTCATCGAGATGCATCCACACCGCGGTCAGCATAATGACATCAAACTTCTGATACCTTGATCGAAGGACTGACAAGTTCGGAAGACTGTCGTCAAGCCATTCAACGGCATATGTCCGATGCATTTCTATACCTGGAATACGCAACTCCTTGGTCGGTTCGACTGCGACGACCTGGTGGCCCATCGCAGCGAACGCAGCCGCATCAATGCCAATACCTGAACCGATGTCCAATACCAGGCTTGGGGCCGGCGGCAAAAGGCTGAAAACTATTTCATGCTGATCCTCAAAAGATATACTCCGCCATCGTTCGATTAATAGTTTTGCTTCCTCGGCGTAACCCTCTGTGCCGCTAACTTGAGCGGACATTAGTTCGTCTGTCGGCTAGGGCAGGAAAACGTTCCGCCAGCGCTTCATCAAGTCGCCGCAAATAGCTCCGGCCATATGTCCCGTCTTCCAACGCATCCACCAACCCGTGCGGAATATCGGCGACGTATTCTCGGGACAGCGAGGCTAATCCCATAGCGATGGCCGCTACACTATCGACATCTCCACCAAAGTTCACGCAGTCACGCAAAAGGCCAGACATACTGCGATTTCTGAGCAAGGCGGTGTTCACTGCATGCATCGTTTGAATCGCATCACACTCTATCTCTGCCTGCCAGTCGCGGCGCAAAGAAAGTCCCGTCTCTTGCACCACGAGGTCCGGCAAAGCGTCCAGCCGAGCATTTTCATACAAAAGCCCATGCGCCATCAATGCCACCGCTTGCGACGACAACACGCCTGCGCTGGTGGCGTGTGTGACTAGTGCCTGCTCGCGGGCAAGCGCCATCACGCGTTGTTTGTCGGCCATTAGGCCCAGCGGCACCGCCCGCATCGCAGCACCATTTCGCTTGCTATCTGGGCGGATGCGCTGCCTGAGCACGGCCCCGGTCTCACATTCGTCCAGGAGCGCCTGCAAGCCCTTAGCGTATCCCAGCCTGCGGTCGCGCCGGTAACAGCGGACATAGGCGTCGGCGAAGTCATCGCTGCGCGCGTCGGAACTGGCCAGCAGCACTTCGGCGTTGGCAATGCTCATCTGTGTATCGTCGGTATATCGGCCGGCCTCGAGCCCGAGCTCATGCTCGACGTAAGCGGCAAGCGTGTTGTACGCATCGATCTTCTCCCGGCCACAGAACTCAAAACCCGCTCCGTAGGCATCTCCAATCGCAATTTCAATCAGCATTCCAGCCTTTCCCTTTCGCATGTGGTAGCGTGATGCACAAGTGCCCGCCCGATTTGCTGTTCCCGGAAGACTCAGCTGCGCTGACAATCATTGTTTTATCAGGCCAAACTAATCGCCATCGTTCGTTGCTGGACTGTGCGGCGATTTCGGCTTGATGCCCCGGCGCGCCAATGCCTCGCGCAGCAGGAACTCGATTTCCGCGTTCACGCTGCGCAGGTCCTGGGCGGCCAGGCGTTGCAGTTCGTCCCACAACGCCGGGTCTATCCTCAGGGGGAATGCTTTTTTGCCGGGGCTGGCCATCTTGGCTCAGTTATACAGCGTGCCAGTGTTGACGATGGGCTGGGTCTCCTTATCGGAGCACAGCACCACCAGCAGGTTGCTGACCATCGCTGCCTTGCGTTCGGAATCCAATTCAACGATGTCGCGTTCGGCCAGCGCGTTCAGCGCAGATTCAACCATGCTGACCGCGCCGTGCACGATGCGGGAGCGGGCGCTGACGATGGCCTCGGCCTGCTGGCGGCGCAGCATGACTTGTGCGATTTCCGGCGCGTAGGCGAGGTGGGTCAGTTTGGCGTCCACCGTTTCCACGCCGGCTGCCTTGAAGCGTTCCTGCAGCTCGCTGCGCAGGGCCTGCGACACTTCATCCATGCCGGAACGCAGTGTCATTTCCCCCTTGGACAAGTCTTCACCATCGTCGTACGCATAGCTGGATGCCAGGTGGCGGATTGCGGCTTCGGCTTGTACGGCCACATAGCGTTCGAAATCATCCACGTCGAAAATGGCTTGCGCGGTGTCCTGCACGCGCCAGACGATGGCTGCCGAAATCTCGACCGGGTTGCCGCGCTTGTCGTTCACTTTCAGCGTCGGTGCATTCAGGTTGCGGGCGCGCAGCGACAGGCGCTGCTTGCGGTACAGGGGGAAGGCCCAGCGCAAGCCTTCATTGCGGTCGGTGCCGATGTACTGGCCGAACAGGGTAAGGATGGCGCTTTCGTTTGGCTGCAGCATGTACAGCCCTGGCGCCAGGAATACCGCTATGACGGCGCAGGCCGCTGCCAACAGCGGCTGGAATGCGCGCAGCAAAAGGAAGGCAAAGATCGCCAGCAAAACGACGACGGTCAAGGCCAGGTAACCACTGTAAGACGAAAACGGCTTTTCGGTTCGGTTCATGATCGATCCAGGAGGGTTAAATCAAAGTGATATCACTTTAGTCTCACTTTTCGGGGTTGTCAAATTATTCTCGAATGTTTAACCCCTTTTTTTCCGCCAGCCCGATTCCTGTTCAGAAGCGTTCATTTTGAAGGGAGTAAACATGTTGGCGAGGCTCATCCTGGTGGTATGCATGCTGGCTGGCGGCATGGCCATGGCGCAAACACCACCACTTATCAGGTCCAGTACGACTGGCGGCGAAATGCCGGTCCGTGTCCAAAGCGCGGCCGTGCAGACTGTCATATCGGGCGGCATGGCGGAAACGATTGTGAAGCTGGTCTTCTATAACCCGAACGTGCGCCAGCTTGAAGGCGAACTGCAGTTCCCGCTCGGCGAGGGGCAGCAGATGACGGGTTTTGCGCTGGACGTCGGCGGCGAATTGCGCCCGGCAGTGCCGATCGAAAAGGAGCGTGGGCGCCAGATCCTTGAGGCCGAGGAACGGCGCCGCATCGATCCGGGGTTGCTGGAGCAGACACAGGGCAATAACTTCAAGTTGCGCATCTATCCGATCCCGGGCCGTGGCACGCGCACGGTGGAGCTGAAGTACGCAGCCTTGCTGGCGCGCCAGCAGAAGAACTGGAGTTACCGACTGCCGTTGAAGCAATTCGGCATCCCGGTGGCGCTGGATATGCGCGTGATGGGTAGCGAGGAAGCGCCGCTCGCCCTTGGCCTGCCGGACCGCTTTGCCCGTACCGATGACGGCTGGCAGCTGGATGTGGCAAAGGCGAAAGGGGAAATCCTGGTGCGGGTGCCTGCGGCGCAGGACAAGCCGAAAACTTATTTGGAGGAGTTTAACGGCCAGCAGTACTTCCTGGCGGAAGTGCCGGTTCCCGCCGAGCGCAAGCCACGCACCTTGCCCAAAGTCGTTGGCGTGTTGTGGGATAGTTCGAACTCCGGCGCGCATCGTTCCCTGAAGGCAGAATTGCGGGTGCTTGCCAGTTACCTTGAAGCGGCAGGCAACGTTGAAGTGCGCCTGGTGCGCCTGCGCGATAAGGCAGAACCGGCCAAGGTGTTCAAGCTGGCCAAAGGGCAGGCAGGGGCCTTGGTTGAGGAGCTGGAATCGACCGTCTACGATGGCGCCAGCGCACTGGCTGACTGGCAGCCGCAGCCCGATGTCGACGAATACCTGATGTTCAGCGACGGATTGCGAAACTACGGCACCGGTGTTTTCCCGCAGCTCGCCAAAGGCCGGCGTCTGTTCACGCTGAGCTCCAGTACTGGCGCGGATATCGCGCGTCTGGCCGCTTGGGCTAATACTAACGGTGGCCGCCATATCGCCATCGATCCTGTCGATGCCCATCACGCCGCGCAGGAACTGGTTACCGATGGAGTCAGGGTAACCGGTGCCACCGGCGCGCATTCCGGCGATGTGGTGGTTGACGAAAGCCAGGTGCAGGCCGGCTTGCTGCGCGTGGCGGGCAAGGTGCGGGGCAGGGAACCGTTGGCCGTAACCCTGGAGAACCAGGGCCGCAAGATCGAGGTCGCCATCGATGCTGCCAGCGGGAAGAACGCTGCGCATCCTCTTGCAGCCTGGTGGTGGGCTAATCGGCGTATCGCCCAGCTGGAGGGCAATTACGAGCACAATCGCGCCGCGATCCGGCGTCTTGGGCTGGAATTCGGCTTGCCCACGCGCGAGACTTCGCTTCTGGTGCTGGAGCAGTTGGACGACTATGTGCGGCACGATGTGACGCCGCCTGAAAAATTCCGCGCCGCTTTCGAACAAATGAAGGCGGAGAGCCGCGCCCAGGGTGCCAACCAGCGTGTGAAGCACCTCGACAATGTGGTGCGCGAGTTCCAGGCCAAAGTGGCGTGGTGGGAGAGGCCTTTCCCCAAGTATCGTCCTCCTGCGCCGAAGAGGAAAGCCGTAGCCGACGTTCTCGACATGCGGATTGCCGAAGCACCGATGATGGAGGCGATGCAGGCACCGCCTCCGCCGCCTTCGCCGGCCGCGCGTGCGGCTCCGGCTGTACCGCCGATGCAGGTCGACGAGCTGGATATGCCAGCCGGCAAGCCGATTAACGGCGGCGTGAGCGTCCGGCTAAAAGCATGGCAAGCCGACGCGCCGTACGCAGCACGCATGCGGAAAGCGGCTGCAGGCGACATGTATCGCATCTACCTGGACGAACGGCCTTCGCACGCAGGCGGCAGCGCCTTCCTGCTGGACGTGGCGGGGCTGATGCTGGAACGCGGCCAGCGCGATCTCGGCTTGCGCGTCCTGTCCAACCTGGCCGAGATGGAATTGGAGAACCGCCACGTGCTGCGCGTGCTGGCCTATCGTCTGATGGAGGCAGGCGCGCCAAGGCTCGCGGTTCCCTTGCTGGAGCGTGTGCAGGATATGGCGGAAGAAGAGCCGCAATCCTTCCGCGACCTGGGGCTGGCGCTCGCCGCGAGCGGCCAGGAGCAGCGGGCCATCGAACAGCTATACCAGGTGGTGTTGCGGCCTTGGGACGGGCGTTTCGCCGAGGTGGAGCTGATTGCGTTGACCGAACTGAATGCGATCGTTGCGCGCGCCAGGGCTGCCGGCCGTACGCTGGATACGCGCGCGATGGATTCACGGCTGCTGCGCAACCTGCCAGTGGATTTGCGCGTGGTGCTGACCTGGGATGCGGACAACAGCGATATGGACCTGTACGTGATCGATCCCGACGGCGAGCGCGCCTACTTCGGCCATCAGCTAACCTACCAGGGCGGCCGCATGTCGCGCGACTTCACCGGTGGCTACGGGCCGGAAGAGTTCATGTTGCGGAATGCCAAGCCAGGCATATACCGCGTCGAGGTCAATTACTTTGGCAGCGCGCAGCAGATTGTCACCGGCGCTACCACGCTTCAGCTTCGATTCACGACCGGGTTTGGCACGCCCAAGGCGGACGACAAAATGGTTACGCTGCGATTGAAAGAGCAGGGCAGTTCCATCCTGGTAGGGGAATTCGAGGTGAAGCCGAAGTAGGGCTAATCCAGCGCTTTGAGGCGGTCCGCCAGGGTATCGGGCACCGGATAGTCCGGGTGGGCTTTGCGGAAGCGCTTCCACTGCGCGCCAGCCGATTCGGGATCGCCGGCATCGAGCATGCGTTCGATAGCCTGCAGCCAGTCTTTCGGGCTTTCGGCTTCGGGCGCGCGCGCGGCTGCTTTGCGGGGCGGCGGGTCGAGTTCATCCACTTCCATTGCCGGCGCGGGCGGAGCGGCTGCCGGCGCTGGCGCTGGCGCGGGCGGAGGCGGGCTTGCAGCCGCCGCCGGCTCCGGCGCCTGGATAGGCGCTTCCGCTACATGGGGTGGCGGTGCCGGTTTCGCGTAGACCATGGCGGCCTCGCGCTTCTTGTCCTCGGCTGCGACGACCTCCGCATTAGCGGCTTCTGGCATGGGCAGGGCCGCGGGCAGTTGCTCTGCCACGATGCGGACTTCAACTGGCTGGAGTTCCTGGCGCTGATAGCTGCGCCAGACCGGGAACAGGATGGCAATCCCAGCCAGGCTGGCGGCAAACGCCAGTGGTGCACGGTAGCGATGTTTTGGCCCTGGACGCGGGGCATGGACGGCCGGATCATTGGCTGCGGCAGGGCCGGGCGCCAGGTCTTTCTGGACGTGCGCGAAAATGGCCGCGTCAAGCTCCGCCGATGGCTCCGGTTGTGGCAGGGCGGCCAGGCGGCGGACCAGGTCAGCGTCTTCGAAGTCGTCTTTGTCGACTGGCGTCATACCGTCTCCTCCTGCTTGAATTGCTCGCGCAGCTTGCGCATGGCGTAGCGCAGGCGGCTTTTCACCGTCTCCGCCGGCGCCGCGACGACCAGCGCAATTTCTTCGATACTCAAGCCGCTGAAGTGCTGCAGCACCAGCGCTTCCTTCTGCTCCGACGGCAGCAGCCGGATGGCGGCATGCAAGGCCAGGTTCCGCTGGCGCTCCAGCGCAGTCGCTTCCGCCGAATCCTGCACCGGGCCGATGTCGGCGCAATCGTCGATATCGGGCTGGCGCTGCATGTCGGCCAGGCGATTGCGGCCGATCTGGAACAGGTAGCTGCGGAAGCTGCCTTGTGCAGCATAGCGCATGCGGGCGTGATGCACTGCCAGCCAGGTTTCCTGCGCCACCTCGTCAGCCCACTCCGTGCGCCCGCTGCGCCAGGCCAGGAAGCGATACAAGCCGCGGCTGTGGCGGCGATACAGTTCCTGGAAGGCTGACAGCTCGCCATCGCGGTAACGCAACATCAGTTCGTCGTCGGATTGCTCGAGGGGCATGCGCGGCGGGGACTTCCAGGTAGGCGGAATCGAGGCGCCCACTTTAGTCAATTGGTGGGGACTGCGCAAGTCGCTTATGGTTGCGTTCGTGTCTGATTGCCGGAGCTGACCCCGACTTTAAAAACAAAAGCCGCCCGGGGGCGGCTTTTTTGGGGCTGGCGCCGGTTACTCGTAATCGCTCGAGTTCAGGCCCATCACGTGGGAGAAGCCGCCGTCGACGTACATGATGTCGCCGGTGATGCCGGACGACAGGTCCGACAGCAGGAACGCCGCGGCGTTACCCACTTCTTCGATGGTCACATTGCGGCGCAGCGGGGCGTGGCCGGCGGCGAAGCCGAGCAGCTTGCCGAAGTCCTTGATGCCGGATGCGGCCAGGGTCTTGATCGGACCGGCGGAAATGCCGTTGGAACGGATGCCGTGCTGGCCCAGGTTCTCTGCCAGGTAACGCACCGATGCTTCCAGCGATGCCTTGGCCAGGCCCATGGTGTTGTAGTAAGGGATCGCGCGCACTGCGCCCAGGTAGGACAGGGTCAGCACGGAAGAGCCTGGCTTCAGCAGCGGCAGGGCGGCCTTCACCATCGCCGGGAAGCTGTATGCCGAAATATCGTGGGCCACGCGGAAGTTTTCGCGGGTCAGGCCGTCCAGGAATTCGCCGGCAATCGCTTCGCGCGGGGCGAAGCCGATGGCGTGCACGAAACCGTCCAGTCGGTCCCAGCTCTTGGCCAGGTCGGTGAACAGGTTGGCGATCTGTTCGTCGCTGGTCACGTCGCAGTCGAAGACCAGATTGCTGCCGAATTCGGCAGCGAATTCAGTGATGCGGTCTTTGAAGCGCTCGCCAACGTAGGTGAAAGCCAGTTCGGCGCCTTCGCGGTGGGCTGCCTTAGCAATGCCGTAAGCGATGGAACGGTTGGACAGGACGCCAGTAATCAGGATTTTTTTGCCTTGCAAGAAAGCCATATCTACTCCAATGGGGTTATACCGCAAGAACGGGATTGTAAACGCGCCTAGTCGGGGACTGCAAGATTTAACTTCTTGCAACCAGTCCCCGACGCCCCTGCAAGTTTGGCAAGGGGTAGCGTGTTGATAATACGGTTAATTGCTGCGGCGGGACTTCGATTTGCCGGCCTGGTCGCGCTTGACGCGTGCCTTGACCATGCTGACCGCAGGCTTGGAATCGCCGCGCGCTGAGGAGGCTTGACGGTAGTTGCTGCGTTTTGGGCCCGGGCGCTCGTTTTCCACGGCCAGGACAGCGTTTTCGATCACGTCGGCCGAAATGTCCTTGCCGGAGGCCGAGGCGGAAATATTCGGCACCAGAATGGTCGAGCCGGCTTTCAGCACGGACTTGTGCGGGATGTTGTTGGCCTGGCGGATCGCATCCGGGGTGGTGCCGAACCTGCGCGCCAGGGAGGCGATGCTTTCGCGGGCGCTGGAAATCTTATGGGTGGTCCAGCTCGACAGGGCGTGGGTCCACGAAGCCAGGTTGGCGGCGAACTTGGCGGCATTCTCGGTCGGCAGCAGGATCTTGGTCTGCTCGTTGCCGGTAATGACGGGCTTCTTGAACTGCGGGTTCAGGGCCTTGAATTCATCGACCGAGATTTCGGCCAGTTTGGCGGCCAGCGCCATGTCGATATCGCGCGTCTTGTCGATCGCTGTGAAATACGGCTCGTTGTCGATTACAGGCAGGTGCACGGCGTATTGCGACGGGTTGGCGACGATGTTTTTCACCGCCTGCAGCTTCGGCACGTAATTGCGGGTCTCGGCCGGCATCAGCTCGGCCAGGCTTTCGAAATCGGTCGGCTTGCCGGCAGTCTGGTTGCGCTTGATGGCTTTCTGCACATTGCCTTCGCCCCAGTTGTAGGCGGCCAGGGCCAGGTGCCAGTCGCCGAACATGGTGTACAGGCGCTGCAGGTAGCTCAGGGCGGCGTCGGTGGAAGCCAGCACGGAGCGGCGGTCATCCTTGAAGGCATTCTGCTTCAGGTCGTAATCGCGGCCGGTGCCCGGCACGAACTGCCACAGGCCGGCCGCATTGGCGGTCGACAGGGCTTGCGGGTTGAAGGCGGATTCGATGAAGGGCAGCAGGGCCAGTTCGGTTGGCATATTGCGCTTTTCCAGCTCTTCCACCACGTGGAAGAGGTAGAGCGAGGCGCGGGCGGTGGTGCGGTCGAGGTAGTCCTGGCGGTCGGCGTACCATTTCACATGCTTGGCCACCAGGGCATTATTTACGTCGGGAATGGCGTAGCCGGAGCGGATGCGGCCCCAGACGTCGGTTTCCTTGTATTCTTCCACGGCAGGCTGCAGCACCACGGATTTGCTGGTGTCGGCGGAGGCCAGGGCGGAGGCTGCCGGGAGCGCAGCGCACAGCGCCAGGGCGATCAGGACAGCACTTTTGATTCGTTCTTGCATAGCGTTTCGCAGTTGTCTTGTGGAAACAAGGGGCGGACTATCTAAGGCCGGAGTGTAGGGTTGAATCCCTGTCGAGTCAAGGAAAAATTCGCTATGTGCCTGATTTTCTTGGATAATTATGTCGATCAAGCTATATAATTGGTGTCTTGGATAACGATTTTTGGATGTATAGATGAGCAACACCCGAGTGGATTACGAAGCCGTTATCGCGGCAACCGAACAGTGGCTGGAAAAGGCGGTGATCGGCCTGAACCTGTGCCCGTTCGCCAAAGCCGTGCATGTGAAGAAGCAGGTGCGCTATGTGGTGTCGGAAGCTTCCTCGCCTGAGGAATTGCTGGAAGACCTGATCAAGGAGCTGGAATTCCTGGCGGCGGAAGACCCGGAAGTGGTCGATACGACCTTGCTGATCCATCCGCTGGTGCTGCAGGATTTCGAGGATTACAACGAATTCCTCGACGTGGCCGATGCGGCATTGGAGGAGCTAAGGCTGGAAGGCGAGCTGCAGGTGGCCAGTTTCCACCCTGAGTACCAGTTTGCCGATACCGACAAGAACGATATCTCGAACTACACCAACCGTTCGCCTTACCCGACCTTGCACCTGCTGCGCGAGGCGTCGATCGATCGTGCGGTGGAGGCGTTTCCGGAGGCGGCCGATATCTTCGAGAAGAATATCGAGACGATGGAAAAACTCGGCCATGAGGGCTGGGACAAGCTGGGTTTGGGGAAGTGATGACGGAAGAGAAATTACCTGAGCGGCCGGATACGCCTTGCGTGGCGGTTTGCTCGACGACGTTCGATGAGATTTGCCGCGGGTGCGGGCGCACCTATATCGAGGTGGCGCACTGGGTGGCCATGAGTGCCGAGGAAAAGGAAAGGGTCTGGCAGCGGATCCTGGCGCAGGGCTATCCGCGGCGAAATTCCTGAAACCGGTAGGGCGCTGTCTGGCCCGCAGGCTCAGGCAGCAGGCCCGAAGCCCGCGGCCGCCGATCAGTCAGGGTCTGACCCCGCGGGGCAGGCCCTGGTGTGCCGGATTACTCAGCCTTCCAAGACCCGATAAAGTCCTTCTTGCCAATCTCCAGCCCGTTATGGCGCAGGATGTTGTACGCAGTCGTGGCATGGAACGTGAAATGCGGCAGCGCATAATGCATCAAATACTCCTGACCCACCCACTGCTTGCTCTTCTCTCCGCTACCGGTGGTTACCGAACGTTGCGCCGAATCCTCGATGGCCTGGCGCGGCAGCGAGTCCAAAAAAGTCAGCGTACGCTGGATGCGCAGCTTTAATTCACCAATGGTCTTTTCCGTATCTTCATAAACCGGCACATCCGCGCCAGCCAGGCGCGCGCCGGCGCCTTTGGCGAAGTCGGCGGCAATCTGGATCTGACGGGTAAAGGGCAACATATCCGGGAACAGGCGGAATTGCAGGAAGGCATTTGGATCAAGCTTCTTTTCTTCGATGTGGGCTTCAGCCTTGTCGAGGATGGAGAACAGGCTGCCAAGGATCTGGCGGAACACCGGAATGGAAGCGGAATACATGGAAAACGACATAGGTAAACTCCTCTGATATAGAGTGGCGATGATAGCGCGTTACGTGCATAATTGCTGCTGGATAATCTTTTCCACCAGACCTGCTGAATGGCTCGGAATTTTTATAACAAATTAAGGTCCCGCCTGAGCGCTCTGTATGGGCTGTCGATTTATGGCGCCTTGTTACTGGTAGTATTCGGCGGCCTGGTGATTCCGGCCATTATCGGCTCCTACCTGCTGATCGGGGTGCACGAACAAAAGTCCGCCCAGACAGCCCTGAACGAATCCTTGCAACGCAACGCCGACATCCTGGCCCTCGGCATGCAGGAATCGCTGTGGAATATGAACGCGGAATCGGCACACTCGCTGGTCGAGTCCGTGATGCGCGACCGTTCCGTGCTGCAGGTGCAGGTCACCGGGCAAGCCGACACCCAGTTCATGCATGTCGAGGCGCCCAAGCGCGCCATCGGCAACGTGGTGCGCGCCGAGCGCGAGATCATGGTGCGCGGCGAGAAGATCGGCAAGATCATGGTCGAGATGGACGATGCCCGCAGCCAGCAGGAACTGCGCGAGAAGCAGCTTTCCTATGTCTTCGTGCTGGCGGCCCAGCTCACTGTGTCGCTGCTGCTGATCGTGCTGTTCCTGAACCAGCGCCTGCTGAAGCCCCTGCGCAAGCTGATGCGCTTCTCCGACCGCCTGTCGCATGGCGATTTCGAAACCCGCATGGAGTTAAGCGGCAACGATGAGCTGGGCCGCCTGGCCGGCCAGTTGGACCAGATGCGGGTGGCGATCAAGCACTTGTTCGAAGACATCGCCCAGCGCGAGGAACGTTTCCGCACCATCGTGACCCAGGTGCCGGGTGCCGTGTTCCGCTTCCGCCCCGATGGCCCGATCGATTTCGTGTCCGACGCGATCGAAGAAATCTCCGGCTACCCGGCCTCCCAGTTCATGCGCAGCACCACGCATGCCTGGGCCAACCTGATCTGCCCGGAAGACCGCAAACGCCAGCGCCGTGTGGTGGTGCAGGCGATCCAGGACGGTAAGCCGTACGAAATCGAATACCGCATCATGGATTCCACGGGCACTGAGCGCTGGGTGGCCGAGAATGGCCAGCCGCAGGCGGCGGAGGCGGGCGGGGCGCCATGGGTGGACGGCATCATCTCCGACATCAGCCAGCGCAAGCACAACGAAATGCGCATCGAGGCCCTGCTGGCCGAGCAGAGCGCGATCCTGGACAACGTGATGTTCGGCGTGATGTTCGTGCGCCACCGTACCATCGTCTCGGTCAACCGCCGCTGCGAAGAGTTGTTCGGCTATGAGCCGGGCCAGATGATTGGCGCCTCCACCGCCATCGTGTTTCCGACGACCTTCGATTTCGAGTCGGCCGGGGCGCGCCAGTATTCCACGCTGGGCAACGGCGAGTACTTCAGCGAAGAGCGCAATTACCGCCGCCAGGACGGATCGCGGTTCTGGTGCATGGTGTCCGGCTGCGCCATCGACCAGAACCGCCCGAACGAAGGCTCGATCTGGGTTTATGCCGATATCAGCGCCCGCAAGGAAGCGGAAGAAAAACTGCGGCTGTCGGCCACCGTGCTGGAACACATTGCCGATGGCGTGATGGTGATCGACGACAAGGGCACTATCGTCGCCGTCAACCCGGCCTTTACCCAGATCACCGGCTATACCGAATCGGAAGCCTTGGGCCACGACGTCGGCCTGACGCGCTCCGGCCGCCACGATGAAGGCTTCCACGCCGAATTGTGGAAAGAACTGGTCGAGCATGGCTACTGGCGCGGCGAGATCTGGAGCATGCGCAAGAGCGGCGAGCTGTTCCTCGAGTGGCTGACGCTGACCGCCGTGCGCGATACGCGCGGCGCGACCACCCACTATGTCGGCGTATTCAGCGACATCACCCTGGTCAAGCAGTCGCAGGAGAAGCTGGACCACCTGGCCCACCACGATGCCCTGACCCAGCTGCCCAACCGCCTGTTGTTCCACGACCGGCTGCAGCATGCCATCCAGCGCGCCACGCGCGGCAACGAGCAGCTGGCCCTGCTGTTCATCGACCTGGACCGCTTCAAGAACGTCAACGACACGCTGGGCCACCACATCGGCGACGAGTTGCTGAAACAGGTGGCGCACGCGCTGTCGGAGAAGCTGCGCGAGGGCGATACCCTGGCGCGCCTCGGCGGCGACGAATTCATCGTGCTGCTGGAGGACGTGGAAGGCCAGTACGGCGCCGGACAGGTCGCCGAGAAGCTGGTGACCATGTTCGAGCATCCGTTCATGGTGGCGGGTCACGAGCTGTTCGTGACCTGTTCGATCGGTGTCTCGGTCTTCCCGACCGACGCCAGCGACCTGAATATGCTGATCCGTAACGCCGACGTGGCCATGTACCAGGCCAAGGCGCGCGGCCGCAACGGCTACCGCTTCTACCAGCCATCCATGGCGGGCGAGGGCGTGGAGCGGCTGCGCCTGGAAACCTACTTGCGCCGCGCCATCGAAAAAGAGGAAGTGTTCCTGAACTTCCAGCCGCAGGTCGAGATCGATTCCGGCAAGCTGCTCGGCGTGGAAGCGCTGGTGCGCTGGAACCATCCGGAGCTGGGGCTGGTGCCGCCGCACCGCTTCATTCCGTTGGCCGAAGACACGGGCTTCATCAGCCAGTTGGGCCAGTGGGTGCTGTACGAAGCCTGCCGCCAGATGGTGCGCTGGCAGGAAGCGGGGCTGCATGTGCCGAAGATCGCGGTCAACCTGTCGGCCAAGCAGTTCGAGCGCGGCAGCATGGTCAACATGGTGGCCGACATCCTGCGCGAGACCGGCCTGGAGCCGCACCGCCTGCAGCTTGAAGTGACCGAGTCCGTGATCATGAATACCGGCGACGCGCTGGGCTTCATCAACGACCTGCACGCGGTCGGCGTGTCGCTGGCAATCGACGATTTTGGCACCGGCTATTCATCGCTGGCTTACCTGAAGCAGATGCCGGTGCAGACGCTGAAGATCGACCGCTCCTTCATCAAGGATATTTCGACCGACGTCAACGATGAGGCGATCGCCATTGCCATCATCCAGCTGGGCCGCAGCATGAACCTGTCCGTCATTGCCGAGGGCGTGGAGACTGAACAGCAGGCGGCCTTCCTGCTGCGCCACGGTTGCAACCAGGCGCAGGGTTTTTATTACAGCCGTCCGGTGATGCCGGAGGACTTGCTGCAGCGTTGGCTGCCATAACGAGGGAGCCATGCTCAAACCGAAGAAGTTTTCCCGCCGCCATTTCCTGCTGAGCGGCGTCGCGGTCGCCGGGGCCATGGTGGTCGGCTGGGGCGTGATGCCGCCGCGCCAGCGCGTGCGCGGCCAGGCCCCGCTGCCGCTCGAAAACGGCGCTGTCGCCCTGAACGGCTGGATCGCTATCGACCCCGACGGCGGCGTTCAGCTGGCCATGCCGCGCGCGGAAATGGGGCAGGGCGTGCATACCGCCTTGTCCATGCTGGTGGCGGAGGAACTGGATGTGCGCCTGGAGGCGATCAAGTTGATCCAGGCGCCGGCCGACAAAATCTACGCCAACCTGGCCGTGATGCGTGAAACCTTGCCTTTCCATCCGGACGATACGGGCCGCTCGCGCGAGCTCGCGACCTGGATGCTGGGCAAGGTGGCGCGCGAGATGGGGATTGTGATTACCGGCGGCTCGTCCAGCGTGAAGGACGCCTGGACCTCCATGCGCGAAGCCGGCGCCACGGCGCGCGCCATGCTGGTCGCCGAAGTCGCGCGGCAATGGAAGGTGCCGCCGGAGCAGGTGCGCGCGGAAAATGGCGTGCTGTATCACGACATCGGCAAAAAGTCCGTGGGCTACGGCGTGGTTGCCGCGCGCGCAGCGCTCGGCCGGCCGGGCAAGGTCACCTTGAAAGACCCGCACAGCTTCCGCCTGATCGGCACCAGCGTGCCGCGCCGCGATTCGCGCATCAAGTCGGACGGCTCGGCGATGTATGGCATCGACGTGCGGCCGGAAGGCATGGTGTATGCGGCGGTACGCATGTCGCCGGTGGTGGGCGGCAAGGTCGCCGGCGTGACGCCGGGCGAAGTGGTGAAGATGCCGGGTGTGCTGTCGGTGATCGATTTCTCCAATGCCATCGAAGAGAATTATGGTGCCGGGGCAGGCGTTGCCGTCCTTGCGCGCAGCTACTGGCAGGCCAGGCAGGCTGCTGCTGCGCTGCCGATCCGCTGGGACGACGGCGCCAATGCCAAGCTGTCGAGCGAGGCGATTTATGCCACGCTGGCAAATGCCCTCGAAGCCGAGGATGGCGACAATTACCACCAGCGCGGCGACATGGCGCAGGCGGCCAGCGCGCTGCGCACCATCAAGTCGGTGTACCGCGTGCCCTACCTGGCGCACGCCTGCATGGAGCCGATCAACTGCACGGCCCAGGTCAAGGATGGCAAGGTCACGGTATGGGTCGGCACCCAGGCCCCGACCTTCGCCCGCGCCGCAGCAGCCCGCGTCGGCGGCGTCAGCGAGGCTAATGTGATCCTGCATGAATACCTGCTGGGAGGCGGCTTTGGCCGCCGCCTGGAGATGGACATGGTGGCGCAGGCGGTCGCCATCGCGCGCGAGGCAAAGGGCCTGCCGGTGCAGGTGATCTGGACACGCGAGGACGATACCACGCACGACGTCTACCGCCCGGCCGCCGTGGCGCGCATGACGGCGGGGCTGGATGCCGCCGGTAATATCGTCGCATGGGAAGCCAAGACGGCGGGCGGTGCGCTGACCCACCAGTTCACCCAGCGCAACCTGCGCCTGCCCGGCGCCGGGCCGGATCGTTCGACTGCTGAAGGCGTGTACGACATGCAGTACGAAATCCCTAACCAGCAGATCGACCACGTGGTGGTCGATAGCGCCGTCCCGCTGGGGAACTGGCGCTCGGTGGGCCATTCGCAGAACGCATTCTTCAAGGAGAGCTTTGTCGATGAAATGGCCGGCGCGGCCGGCAAGGATCCGGTGGAATTCCGCCGCACCATGCTGCTGGGCCACCCGCGCCACCTGGCGGTGCTGAACGCGGCCGTCTCCAAGGCCGGCAAGGCGCCGGCAGGGCGTGCGCATGGCGTGGCGTTGCACCAGTCCTTCGGCGCCATCGTCGCACAGGTTGCCGAAGTGTCGGTGCAGGACAAGCAGATCCGCGTGCATCGCGTGGTCTGCGCGATCGACTGCGGCATTGCCGTCAATCCCAACATCATCGCGCAGCAGGTGGAATCGGGCGTGGTCTACGGCCTGTCGGCCGCGCTGGGCGGCGAAATCACGATCAAGGACGGCAAGGTCGTGCAAAGCAATTTCGCCGACTACCCGGTGCTGCGCATGAATGAGGTGCCGCTGGTGGAAACGGTGATCGTGCTGAGCGCCGAGCCGCCGGAAGGCGTGGGCGAACCTGCCACGCCGCCTATCGCACCGGCAGTGGCAAATGCGGTGTTCGCGCTGACGGGCCAGCGCTTGCGCAGCCTCCCCTTGAAATTGGCTTAACTGCGTTGTCCTAACAGGGCACGCAGGTTGCATTGCTGCTGCCACTGGCGGCGTTGCGGGGTGGACGCTGCCTGGCGCGCCAGTTCTTCGTCGGACAGTTCGGCCTGGGTTTCGATCAGGCGCTGCGCCACGTTCGGATCGGGCAGCATGGTGCCGAAGAAGGCCACGTGCTCGTGGCGCTGGATCAGCAGGGTAGGGAAGTTCTCGACATCCAGGTCGCCGACCAGGTCCGCATGGTCTTCGATATCGACCCACAGGAAGTACTTGTCCGGATGGCGGCTGGCCAATTCCTCGAATACCGCGCGGTAGGATGCGCAGGTGCCGCACCAGGCGGCGCACAGGCAGGCCACGACCAGGTGGTCCTGTGCCAGCGCGGCGGCTGCTTCGGCGCGGTTGTCGGCATGTAGGGTAGTGCTGTGCATGGGGTGCTATTGTACATGCCCACAGGGTAAAATACCGGCCATGGCTACCATTCTTGCAATCGAAACATCCTCTGAAATGGCTTCCTGCGCCTTGCTGCGCGGGGAGCGCGTGCATTTTCGCGAATCGTCCGGCGTGCGCACCCATTCGCAGGCAGTGCTGCCCATGATCCAGGAATTGCTCGCGGAGGCAGGTATCGTCCTGCGCGATTGCGATGCCATCGCCTATGGGGCCGGCCCTGGTTCCTTCACCGGCGTGCGCACCGCTTGCGGCATCGCACAAGGCCTGGGTTTTGGCGCAGGCCTGCCGTTGCTGCCGGTCGTGACGCTGGACGCCATGGCCCTGGCTTGCCGCGAGCGCCATGGCTCCGATGAAGTCCTGGCCGTGCTCGACGCACGCATGAACGAGGTCTATTGGGCCCAGTACCGGTTTGAAGGCGGCCACCCAGTGGCAACCCTGCCGCCGGCCTTGTCGGCGCCTGATGCCGTCGCCCCTTCCGGTCCGGCGCGCGCCTGTGGCAACGGCTTTGCCGCCTATGCCGAAGCGTTTGCGGGCAAGGATTTCGCCGACGGCGCCGATGGCGCGATCATGCCGCATGCGGTGCAGGTTGCGCAGCTTGGGCGCGCAGCATTTGCCGCCGGCCATGCCGTGCCGGCCGCACAGGCGCAGCCGCTGTACCTGCGCAATAAGGTTGCCTATACAAAGGCTGAACGTGAAGAGATGAAGGCGTCGCAGGCATGATGCATCAGTTATGGGATCTGGCCCGGCTCATTTACGAGCCCATGCAGGAAAGTGACCTCGATGAGGTGGTGGCGGTGGAGCAGGAGGTTTATCCCTATCCGTGGAGCCGCGCGAATTTTTCCGATTCGCTGTCGCAGGGTTATCACGCCTGGATATTACGCGCCCAGGACCGCCAGTTAATGGGGTATTTTCTGGTGATGGGGATTGTCGACGAGGCGCACCTGCTGAATGTTGCGGTGTCGCGTAACTGGCAGGGGCGCGGGGTAGGGCGCTTGCTGGTGAACCAGGCTGTCGCCTTGTCGCGCGGGCTGGGCATGGAATCGGTCCTGCTGGAAGTGCGGCCATCCAATGCCCGTGCACTGGAAATCTACCAGCGCTACGGTTTCGCCGAAATCGGACGGCGCAAAGGGTACTATCCCGCTGCTGATTCAACCCGCGAGGACGCTATCGTGATGCGTTTTGGCCTATGAGTGACCGCCGGTCCGCAGTGTTCCTGGAGGAGATGGGCGTGGGTCCGCAGTGGCGCCTGCGCAATCGCCAGGTTTCGGCCGATGCCGCCGAAGCTGCTGCCTTCGGCAGCGCCGCTGAAGCTGCGCAAGCGCCGCTGGCGCCGGCCCAGGCCGCCCCCCCTCACGCGGCAGCCGTCGCCCGGCAATCCGCGCCTGCTGCGCCACCGGCGGCCGACATGGCGCGCCGCCCAGGCGGCGCGGATGACGCATTCGCCGACGCACCGCCTGCGCCGGCCGCGGCACCAAATGTCCCCGCTGCCGGCCAGCAAGCGCCCGCCGCAATGCCGCGCGCTCCCGGCAACGCCCAATCTCCGGCCGCGGCTGCAGCTGCGGCGCGCCAGGCCCCGCCGTCGCCATCTGCGCCTGGTGCTCCTGCCGCTCCCGCTGCACCAGAGCGCGTGCCCGGCACGCCAAGCATTGCATCGACCGGCGAAGACATGTCCTGGTTTGACGACGCTCCAACGCCAGAATACAAACCGCAGCGCAAGAAAGTGGCGGCTCCCGAGCAGCCTGCCGAAACACCGCCGCCGCGCCCGATCCCAACGGCAAGGCCTGCGCCGGTACCGCCGCGCAGCGCCGGCACTGCGCCGGCAGCCAGGGCCGACGATATGCCTGCCTACGACGATATCCGGATGGACGAACCGCCATCCTGGTTCGACGACGGCCAGCCCGCCGCGCCGGGCATGGCGCCGGCAGCTGCCCGCGGCAGGGAAGAGGCGCCGCGCCAACTTGTGCCGGCCGTGGCCCGCGCACCGCAACGAGGCCAGCCCACCGACGAACAGATCGGGCAGATGGACTGGCCGGCAATGCAGGCCGCGATCGCAAGCTGTACGCGCTGTGGCCGTTGCGAAACCCGCCGGCAAGCCGTTCCGGGCCGCGGCGACGAGCAAGCGGCCTGGATCGCCCTCGACACCGCGCCCGGCCAGGCGGAAGACACCGAAGGCTACCAGTTCGCTGGCGACCCCGGCTACCTGCTCGACAACATGCTGAAAGCTGTCGGCCAGGCCACGGAAAAAGGCGCCTACCTCACCAGCCTGGTGAAATGCTACGCCCCGCACGCGCCAGGCGCTGACGAATTGCAGGCCTGCCGCCCCTACCTCCAGCGCGAGCTGGAACTGACGCAGGCAAAAGTCATCGTCGCCTTCGGGCACAGTACCGGCAAAGGCTTGCTGGGCGGCGCCGCGCGCGGCCGCATCATGCTGCATGGCAGCGTGCCCGTGGTTGCCACCTACCACCCGGCTGACCTGCTGAAGAAGCCGGAAGAAAAGGCCAGGGCATGGCAGGACTTGTGCCTTGCCAAAGCCGCCCATGCCGGCCGACGCTAGGACTTTCCACCGTAAATGGGGCCACCTCGCGCGGCCCCATGTCCGTGCCCTGGCCTGGCTGCTGGATTCGCCCGACCTGCTCGATCCCGGCAGCCCGCATTGGCAGGGCAAGATCGCCACGCTGGGACCCATCACGCCCGCCGTGGCGAACTGGCTCGACGATCTCGATGCCGACCCTTCGCCATTGGACGCAGCCCTCGGCAACCGCTTCTATTCCCGTCTTGGCTTGTACGCCGAAAAGCTGATGGCTTTCTATTTTGCCCGGCATGGCGCATTGGCCGCCCACGGCCTGCAAGTGCGCGACGGCAAGAACGGCACCATCGGCGAGTTCGATTTCCTCCTGCGCGAAGAGGGCAGCGAGAGCTTGCGCCACATTGAATTCGCCACCAAGTTCTACCTGCTCGATGGCGACCCCGGCAGCGGAAACTACAATCGCCTGGTCGGCCCCAACCTGGCCGACACGCTGGGCCTGAAAATGCGTAAGATCTTCAACTCCCAGTTGCAGCTGTCCCGGCATCCCATCGCGCAACAGGTCGCGCCGGCACCTGTCGCCAGGGCGCAGGCCCTGGTCAAGGGCTGGCTGTTCTACCATGCCACCGAAGCCGCGCCGCAAATCGAAGGCATCTCGCCCGACCACTGCCGCGGCCACTGGCGGACCCACAGCGAACAGGCGGCAGCCCCGGGCGAGCAATTCATCGTGATGCCGCGCCTGCAGTGGCTGGCGCCCCTGCGCACGCCTGCCACGCGCAGCGGCAATGCGCCAACGCCTGCGCCGCTGGGGCGTGCCCGATTGCTGGAGGTGCTGGCGGAAAAATTCCTGGCCGACCCGAGCCCGGTGCTGGTGGCGACGGTGCGGGAAGAGGGCGGCTGGCTGGAAGAGGTGGAGCGCGGCTTCGTGGTGCCGGATGACTGGCGCGCCCGTGCCCAGGCGCGCCGTAGCGACGGGGCGTTGCCCGCCTAGATCAGTGTTTCTGCTCGCCGATCAGGCCGAGCGAGTCGTGCTGCCGCTGGTTTGCAGCGTGCAACTGCTGGATCGCAAACATCGAACCCGCAACGAACAGGCCGAACAGTACGATGATGGCGTTGATGCTCAGGTGCATTTTCACCATCAGCGAGTACATGGCCAGCATGGTCAGGATCGACAGGTTTTCGTTGAAGTTCTGCACTGCAATCGAATGTCCCGCGCTCATCAGGACGTGGCCGCGATGCTGCAGCAGCGCGTTCATCGGCACCACGAAAAAGCCCGCCAGCAGGCCGACCAGGACCAGCAGCGGATAGGCCAGCCGCACATCGTGCACAAACACCATGAGCATGACGACAATGCCCATGGCAATCCCCAGTGGAATCACGCGCAGCGAGTTGCGCAGCGTAATGAAGCGCGCCGACAGGCCCGCGCCCAGCGCTACGCCGACAGCAAACACGGCGATGGTACTGGTGGCCTTATCCAGCGGCATGCCCAGCGATTGCTTGGCCCATTCGAGCACGATGAACTGCAGGGTGGCTCCCGCGCCCCAGAACAGCGTGGTCACTGCCAGCGAGATCTGGCCCAGCTTGTCGCGCCAAAGGATGCCGCAGCAGCCGGCGAACTCGCTGATCAGGCGCAGTGGGCTGCGCTCCTGATGCGCGTAGCGCGCACCGGTATCCGGGATGCGCCAGTTGAACAAAGTCGCCAGCAGGTAGCAGATCATGACAACCATCAGGGCGGTCTCGCTGACGGTATCGATGCCTGTCGTAATGCCCGGCATATCGAAGCTGTTCAGCGCGGCGGAAACCGGACCGCCGACCAGTGCCCCGCCCAGGGCGAAGCCGAGGATGACGGAGCTGACAGTCAAGCCTTCGATCCAGCCATTGGCCACCACCAGCTTTTCCGGCGGCAGCAGCTCGGTCAGGATGCCGTACTTGGCCGGCGAATAGACCGCTGCGCCAAAGCCGACCACCGCATAGGCTGCCAGCGGATGGACGTGATAGAAAATCAGCGCGCAGCCGAAAATCTTGATCAGGTTGGAAATGAACATGACCCGGCCTTTAGGCAGGGCATCAGCGAAGGCGCCTACAAATGCTGCCAACAGCACGTAAAACAGTACAAAAGTCAGCTTAAGCAGGGGTGTAACCCAGGCCGGAGCTTGCATGGTCACCAGCAGGTCGATCGCCACGATCAGCAGAGCATTGTCTGCCAGCGACGAAAAGAACTGCGCGGCCATGATGGTGTAAAAACCACGATTCATTCAGGACGCCCGATAATTATCTCGGGATGCTTTATACCATGGAAAGTATGGTTTCCAAAGATTTCGCCCTGCAGTCGGCGGGCACAGACGGTAAAATGCGCCATTCTTCTTTACCGGTTTTCCGTCATGCCTAGGCCAATCGTCGCGCACATCCATCTCGCTGCAATGCAACATAACCTGGCGCGCGCCAAAGCCTGCGCACCGGGCGCCAAGGCCTGGGGCGTCGTCAAAGCCAATGCCTACGGGCATGGCCTGGAGCGCGGCATGCGCGGTTTCGCCGCAGCAGACGGACTGGCGCTGATCGAACCGGACAACGCGGTGCGCCTGCGCGAACTGGGCTGGAACAAGCCGATCCTGCTTTTAGAGGGATGGTTCGACTGCGCCGACTTGCTGGCGATGGCAGAACATAGTATTGAAGGCGCCGTTCACTGCGTCGAGCAGCTGGAAATGCTGGAGCGTACCCCGTTGGCGCGCCCGCTCAATGTGCACCTGAAGATGAACACCGGCATGAACCGCCTCGGCTTCAAGCCGGCGGCCTACGCCGGCGCCTATGCGCGCCTGCGCGCCATCCCGCACGTGGGCAGCATTACCCTGATGACCCACTTCGCCAACGCCGACGAACTGCACCACCCGTGCATGCCGCTGGCGGAGCAGGTGCGCCGCTTTAATGAGGGGACGGCCGGCTTGCCGGGCCCGCGCAGCCTGTGCAATTCGGCCGGCATCCTGCACATGCCCGACCTGGGCGCCGGGCTGGCGACGGAGTGGATCCGTCCCGGCATCATGCTGTACGGCGGCACCCCCGGCGGCAAGACGGCCGCAGAGTTCGGACTGAAGCCGACCATGACCCTGTCCAGCGAATTGATCGGCGTGCAGGAAATCGGCCGCGGCGATTACGTCGGCTACGGCAGCCGCTTCAAGGCCGAGCAAACCATGCGCATCGGCGTGGTGGCCTGCGGTTATGCGGACGGCTATCCGCGCCACGCGCCGCTCGATACGCCGGTCCTGGTGGATGGCGTGCGCACCCGCCTCGTCGGCCGCGTTTCGATGGACATGCTGACCGTGGACCTGAGCAATGTGCCAAACGCCCGCGTCGGCAGCAAGGTCGTGCTGTGGGGCGAAGGCATGCCGATCGATGACGTGGCAACGGCCGCCGGCACCATCGGCTATGAATTGATGTGCGCCCTGGCGCCGCGCGTGCACGTGGCCGAGGCATAAACAGATGGCCAAGGCAAAGACCAACTACACCTGCAGCGAATGCGGTGGCATCAGCAGCAAATGGACCGGCCAGTGTTCGTCCTGCCAGCAGTGGAACACCATGGTGGAAACCGTGATTGAAGCCGCCGGCGGCAACCGTTTCTCGCAGGCCCAGCACCAGTCGCTGGCGCAGACCGCGCCCGTGCTGTCGCTGCAGGACATCGAAGCACTGGACGTGCCGCGCTTCGGTACCGGCATCGAGGAATTCGACCGCGTCCTGGGCGGCGGCCTGGTGGCGGGCGGCGTGGTGCTGATCGGCGGCGACCCCGGCATCGGCAAATCGACCCTGCTGCTCCAGGCGCTGGCCAATATGTCGAAGGTCAAAAGCGTGCTGTATGTCAGCGGCGAGGAATCGGGCGCCCAGATCGCGCTGCGCGCCAAGCGCCTGGCGGTCGATGCCAAGGAACTCAAGCTGCAGGCTGAAATCCAGCTCGAGAAAATCCTCGGCACCCTGGCCGACCTGAAGCCGCAGGTGGCGGTGATCGACTCGATCCAGACCCTGTATTCGGACGCCCTGGCTTCGGCGCCAGGCTCGGTGGCGCAGGTGCGCGAATGCGCGGCGCAACTGACCCGCGTGGCCAAGATGAGCGGCACCACCATTATCCTGGTCGGCCACGTCACCAAGGAAGGTTCGCTGGCCGGACCGCGCGTCCTCGAACACATCGTGGACTGCGTACTGTATTTCGAGGGCGACAACCACTCCAGCTTCCGCCTGGTGCGGGCCATCAAGAACCGCTTCGGTGCGGTGAATGAACTGGGCGTGTTTGCCATGACGGAAAAAGGCCTGAAGGGCGTGTCGAACCCGTCCGCGCTGTTCCTGTCCTCGCATGAGAACCAGGTGCCCGGCTCCTGCGTCATGGTGACGCAGGAGGGCACGCGCCCGCTGCTGGTCGAGGTGCAGGCCCTGGTCGATACCAGCCACCTGCCCAACGCGCGCCGCCTGTCGGTCGGCCTGGAGCAGAACCGCCTGGCCATGCTGCTGGCCGTGCTGCACCGGCATGCCGGCATTGCGGCCTTCGACCAGGACGTGTTCATCAATGCGGTGGGCGGGGTGAAGATCACCGAGCCGGCGGCCGACCTGGCGGTGCTGATGGCGATCAATTCCTCCATGCGCAACAAGACCCTGCCGAACGGCTTCGTGGTCTTTGGCGAAGTGGGGCTGGCTGGTGAAATCCGGCCGGCGCCGCGCGGACAGGAACGCTTGCGCGAAGCGGCCAAGCTCGGCTTTTCCATCGCCATGGTCCCGAAGGCCAACGCCCCCAAGCAGCCGATCGACGGCATGACCATCATCGCGGTCGAGCGCATCGACGACGCCTTCAATCGCTTGCGCGAGCTCCAGTAATATAGATTTTTACGAAATATTGGCTACAATAACAAGCTCGATTCCAATCAGAAACTGGACAAGAAATTGTTATTAGACTCAAGGCAAGGCGCCCGCAAGATCCTGCGCGTGCGGGCAATGATCGTGATGGATGGCGGCGGGCCGATGGCGGCACGTACCTTTGACCTCGGCCTGGCAGGCATTTCCCTCACTTCCGAACATAAAGTGCAGGTCGGCGCCAACGGCCAGGTCGTGTTCGAGATGCTTGTTGATGGCAAGCCACAAATCGTCAACACGCGCGGCAAGGTCAACAATTGCATCTTCAGCGGCGACGAATTCAAGATCGGTTTCACTTTCGCGCCACTCGACAACGAAGCAGCCGGAGCAATTACCAAGTTCATGCGCTAAACTGTAAAGATGAACAATGTGAGCAGCCTGCTAAGCACGATGTACGGAACCTCGCTGGCATTCGGGAATGCCAGCGTCGTCGGGACGCCATCGGAAGCCGTTCTGGCGCGGGTCGAGCAGACGCTCGCGCCGCAGCGCGGTGCGGCTGCCAAGCTCAATGCAAGCATCAATCTGACCCAGGCGCGTTTCTCGGGCCTGGGGCAATTGCAGTCGGCCCTGTCGGTTTTCCAGGATTTGGCCGAGAGCCTTGCCGGGACCGGCCTTAGCACGCGTGGCAGCAGTTCAGCGGCCGCTGTGCTTGGCGTGACAAGCAGTTCGACAGCAGCGATCGGCGCGCATGAAGTCAAGGTCAGCCAGCTGGCCCAGCAGCAAATTCTGGTCAGTCCGGAAGTGCAGACGGCCGACACCAGGATCGGAACCGGCTCCCCGGCCGTGATCCGGATTGGCACTGGCGACAGCAGCAAGACCATCACAATCGATAGCCGCAACAACAGCCTGCAAGGCATTGCCGATGCGCTGAAGGACGCTGGTTTCGATGCCAGCCTGGTGCGTTCCAGCACGGGCACGGCGCTGCAATTGCGCAGTGCCAGCGGAGCCGGGAACGAGCTCAATATCACGGTTGCCGGCGATACCGCGATCCGCAGCCTGTTCAGCCAGGCGACGCAGACCCAGGCGGCGCAGGACGCCATCCTGACCGTCGACGGCAAGACCATCAAGAGCGCCGACAACAATGTGGAGTCGGCCATCGAGGGCGTCACGCTCAAGCTGGCTGACGAAGGCGATGCCACCGTCACCATTGCGCGGGACAACAGCCAGATCGCCAAGAATGTGGAAGCATTCGTCAAAGGCTTCAACGCCCTGCAGGATCGCCTGGACAGCCTGGGCAAGGGCGCCTTGCGCGGCAATCCCGCACTTGGACAGGTGCGCACTCAATTGGACCAGCTGGTGCGCTCGGCCGGCGGCAGCAGCGAGGCGCTCGCCAATGTGGGGCTGTCGATCGATACGAATGGCCGCCTCAAGCTCGATAATGGCATTTTGAATGCCGCGATCACGGCCAATCCCGACGCCGTCAGCAAGGTCTTTACCAATGAGGGCAGGGGGCTTGCCGATGCGCTTGGTGCGCGGCTTGAAAGCCTGGGTGGCGAGCGCAGCGTCATTTCGCGCGCCTTGAGCCAGGCCGACCGCGAAGTCGATACCCTGCAAACCCGCAAATCGGCGATGGCGCAAATGCTCACGGTACAGGCGCAGGCGCTGGTGCGCCTGTACACGCAGGACGAGCAGCTGGGCGGCGCCGCATCGCTGTTCGACCTGCTGGTCTGATCCTAAAAAGACTGAAGGCCCCGACACCAGAATCCCGAAGGATCTGCTGCGGAGCCTCGCTTCTGCAGAAGCGAAATGCTACTCGTGGTAGCGGTCGACCAACCGATGATGTCCGCCGCGATATTCAGAGACAATTTCGAAAGCGATCAACGCGATCATGGCGCCGAATATGCTCATGGTGAACAATACCCACATGACTAACCAGCCGACGTTTCCGGGGGCTGCTCCCTAGAGTTGATACAATTAAACTCTAGCATCCAATCAGGCAATTGCAAGGCCAGCAGAAAGATCTATTTCGTCACAAGGTCAGGCTGCATTACGGCCTTGAGATAGAAGCTGGAAGGGTCGTCCGCTTCACGCTGCACAAACCACCAGGCGGCGCCTTTTTTCATCTCCCAATCGCTATCGTCTCCTGTCATCAGCAGGGCCGCGGCCTGTCCCAATGTGGGCTGGTGCCCAACCACCAACACCGCTTCTTTCGACGATGGCCAGTTGGCTGCCTTCAGGACGTCGCCGGCGTCGGCGCCTGGCGCCAGGTCGGGATGGATCTTGTACTTGCGTCCCAGGCCCGCCACCGTCTGCACGGTGCGCGTGGCGGGGCTGACCAGGATGCGGCAGTTTTCCGGCAAGACGGAATCGAGCCACTGGCCCATGCGGCGCGCCTGTTTATGTCCTTTGGGCGTAAGCGTGCGTTCCAGGTCCTCCAGCCCGGGCTGGGACGGTTCGGCTTCGGCGTGGCGCCACAAGATCAGGTCCATGCATCCTCCCGTGAGCAGGCTTCAATCCGCCGCCGCATCGGCCGGCGTACCGAGTAACTCCATCAAGTGCTGCTGGGCGCTGAAGGCTTTCTGCTTGCCGCGCGCTTTGCGGCGATGATAGTGCCCGTGCGAATCCAGCTCCCACGCGTTGGAGTTATCCTTCAGGTAAGGCGTCAAACCTTCCGCAATGACACGCCGTTTCAGGCCCCGGTCCAGTACCGGGAACGCCACTTCAATGCGGCGCAGCAGGTTGCGGTTCATCCAGTCCGCGCTGGCCAGCATCACGTCGTGGGCCAGGTCGTTGCGGAAGTAATAGATGCGGCTATGTTCAAGGAAGCGGCCGATGATGGAGCGTACGCGGATGTTCTCGGACAGTCCCGGCACCCCCGGCATCAGGGTGCAGGCCCCGCGTACGACCAGGTCGATCTTGACCCCGTCCTTCGAGGCGGCATACAGCGCCCGGATTACCGGTTCATCGGTTAATGCATTGATTTTAGCGATAATCCGGCCCGGACGCCCGGCTTTCGCGATTTTTGCCTCATTCCGTATGGCCTTGATGATCTGTTCCTGCAACGCGAACGGCGCCAGCCAGAGATGGTTCATGCGCTGCGGCTTGGTCAGGCTGGTCAGGTGCATGAAGACTTCGTTGACGTCGCGCCCCAGTTGCGGCTCGCAGGTCAGGATGCCGAAGTCGGTATAGAACTTGGTCGTTGTCGGGTGGTAGTTGCCGGTACCGAGGTGGGCATAGTAGCCGAGGCCGCCTTCATCGCGGCGGATCACCAGGGCGATCTTGGCGTGGGTCTTCAGGCCCACCACGCCGTACACTACCTGGGCGCCGGCCTGCTCCAGCTTGTCGGCCCAGTTGATATTGGCTTCTTCGTCGAAACGCGCCATCAGTTCGACCACCACCGTAACTTCCTTGCCGCTGCGGGCGGCGGCAATCAGGGCCTCCATCAGGTCGGAGTTCATACCGGTGCGGTAGACGGTCTGCTTGATTGCCACCACGGCCGGATCGAGCGCCGCGCTGCGGATGAAGTCGATCACTGTCTGGAAACTCTGGTATGGATGGTGCAGCAGGATGTCGTGCTTGCGGATGGTGGCGAAGATGTCATTGTTGACAGTCTTGGCCTGCACGCCAGCAATGAAGGGCGGGAAGCGCAGCTCGGGACGGCGTGCCTGCTCCACGATTTCATTCAGGCGCACCATATTCACCGGGCCATCGACCCGGTACAGGCGGCTCTGGTCCAGGTTGAACTGGTCGAGCAGGAATTGCGACAGCTCAGGCGGGCAGTTCTTGGCAACCTCGATGCGCACCGAGCGGCCGTAGGCGCGGCCTTGCAGCTCGCCTTTCAGGGCCTGGCGCAGGTTTTTCACTTCATCTTCGTCGACCCACAGGTCGGAGTCGCGCGTGACGCGGAACTGGGAATAGGCCATCACGTCGCGCCCGGCGAACATTTCGGAAATGTGGGCGTGGATGACGGAGGACAGCAGGCAAAACGCCACGCCGCCTTCTTTCGACAGGTGGTCGGGCAGGCGGATCACGCGCGGCAGCACGCGCGGCGCTTTCACGATCGCGATGGCGGTGCCGCGCCCGAAGGCATCCTTCCCGCTCAGGGCAACGATGAAATTGAGGCTCTTGTTAACTACCTGGGGGAAGGGGTGGGCCGGATCGAGACCGATCGGGGTCAACAGGGGGCGTACTTCGCGGTCAAAGTACTCCTTGACCCAGGCCCGCTGGGCTTCGTTGCGCTGGCTGTGGCGCACGATGTGGATGCCCTGGGCTTTCATTTCCGGCAACACTGCCGTATTAAATATTTCGTACTGGCGTTTGACCAGTTCATGACATTCGTTGCTGACCCGTTCCAGCGTGGCCGCCAGGGCCGGGTGGGTGGCGAGATCGCCGTCGACGCTGGCGGCAGCCAGCAAGCTGGCCACCCTTACTTCAAAGAACTCATCGAGGTTGCTGCTGACAATGCACAGGTAGCGCAATCGTTCGAGCACGGGGATGGTGGGGTCTTCTGCCTGGGCCATCACACGGCGGTTGAACGCCAGCTGTGACAGCTCCCGATCTAGGAATGCTGTTTTCATAACTAATAGTATATTTGAGAAATATGACAAGTTTGTGACCTTGTCCTACACTTAATTTTGACGTGTCATAAAGCTGTCATATTGGCGTCATACACTGCGCAGCATTCAACCCACCCCCTGAAAAGGACCATTGATATGCGTATGAAACAGTTGTTGACCTCCTTCGTTGTTGGCGCTTCGGCGGCAATGGCGTTCTCGACCGCTTTCGCAGCGGACATGACCGGCGCAGGCGCAACTTTCCCTTATCCGATTTACGCCAAGTGGGCTGAAGCCTACAAGGCGGCCACCGGCAACGGCCTGAACTACCAGTCCGTCGGTTCCGGCGCAGGTATCAAGCAGATCAAAGCAAAAACCGTCGATTTCGGCGCTTCCGACATGCCGCTGAAAGCAGAAGACCTGGACGCCGACGGCCTGATGCAATTCCCAGCCATCATGGGTGGCGTGGTGACCGTAGTGAATCTGGATGGCATCGCACCAGGCCAGCTGAAACTGACCGGCCAGGTTGTTGGCGACATCTACCTGGGCAAGATCACCGAATGGAACCACGCGGCCATCGCCGCCCTGAACCCTGGTGTCAAGCTGCCCGCCGCTGAAATCACCGTGGTGCACCGTGCTGACGGCTCCGGCACCTCCTATCTGTTCACCGACTACCTGTCGAAAGTAAACCCTGAGTTCAAGACCAAGATCGGCGCTGGTACCGCCGTGAAGTGGGTGACCGGCGTGGGCGGCAAGGGCAATGACGGTGTGGCCGCCAACGTGCAGCGTATCAAGGGCGCTATCGGCTACGTGGAATGGGCCTACGCCAAGAAGAACAAGATCGCTCACACCCAGCTCAAAAACAAGGATGGCAACTTCCTGCAGCCTGACGACGACAACTTCAAGGCCGCTGCCGCCAATGCGGAATGGACCAAGACCCCAGGCTTCGGCATTGTCCTGACCGACCAGGCCGGCAAAACCTCCTGGCCAATCACCGGCGTGTCCTACATCCTGATGCACAAGCAGCAGGCCGATGCGAACAAGGGCAAGGAAGTGATCAAGTTCTTCGACTGGGCATTCAAGAACGGCGACGCCGCTGCTACCGAACTGGACTATGTGCCACTGCCGGATACCGTGGTGAAACTGGTTCAGGCTTCGTGGAAGGCTAACCTGAAAGATGCTTCGGGCAAGCCGCTGAACTGATCTTCTTTAAACCGGTAAAGCAGTGTCAGACCCGCAGGGTCTGACACTAGCCCTCGGCAGCCGCAGGGCGGGTGTCTGACCCTGGGGGTCTGACACCGGGTTACCGGTTTGACGAGGAGGCTAAGCGGGGCAGCTTCCAATAAGGCGGCCCCGGTTAGCTAACCAAAACATAAATCATGAGTGCAGAAATCACCTCGCCAGCTCCCCTCCAGTTATCGGAACCCGCCACCATGAGTGCCTCCGTAGCTGCCATGCAGTCCGTGGTGCGCAAGCAGCGCATCCAGGACTGGTTCTTCCACAAGATCACCATGGTATTCGCGCTGACCGTACTGTTTGTACTGGTCGGCATTATCATTTCCCTGATCAACGGCGCCTTGCCCGCCCTGAAAGAGTTCGGGCCCGGTTTCATCACCACGGTCGAATGGGACCCGGTCAATGACCAGTATGGCGCCGCGATCGCCATTGTCGGCACCCTGGCCAGTGCCGGCATCGCCTTGCTGATCGCCTTCCCGGTCAGCTTCGGCATCGCCCTGTTCCTGACCGAGGTTTGCCCGGTCTGGCTGCGCCGCCCGCTGGGCACCGCCATCGAACTGCTGGCCGGCGTGCCATCGATTATCTACGGTATGTGGGGCTTGTTCGTGTTCGCGCCGATGTTCAGCGAATACGTGCAGCCGCTGCTGAAATCCAGCCTGGGCGCCTTGCCCTGGATCGGTGTCCTGTTCAAGGGGCCGACCATGGGCATTGGCATCCTGACCGCCGGCCTGATCCTGGCCGTGATGATCATCCCGTTCATCGCCTCCGTGATGCGTGACGTATTCGAGATCGTGCCGGCCGTGCTGAAGGAATCGGCCTACGGCCTGGGCTGCACCCGCTGGGAAGTGGTGCGCAAGATCGTGCTGCCATATACCAAGACCGGTGTGGTCGGCGGTGTCATGCTGGGCCTGGGCCGCGCCCTGGGCGAAACCATGGCGGTCACCTTCGTGATCGGTAACGCGGCCAAGCTGCCCACTTCGCTGTTCTCGCCGGGCAGCTCGATCGCCTCGACCCTGGCCAACGAGTTTGCCGAAGCGTCCACGACGCTGCACGTGTCCTCGCTGTTCGCGCTGGGCCTGATCCTGTTCCTTATTACCTTTATCGTCCTGTCCGGCGCCAAGCTGATGTTGATGGGCCTGTCGCGCAAGGAGGGCGTCAAATGATCCAGACCAAAAACCCTGTTTACCGCAAACGCCTGTTCTTCCATCGTGTCGGCATGGCCCTGTCGGTGGGCGCCATGTCGCTCGGCCTGATCGCACTGCTGTGGATCCTGGCCACGCTGCTGATCAACGGCTTCTCGGCTCTCGACGTGCTGATCTTCACCGGCGACACGCCGGCGCCAGGCAGCGAAGGCGGCGGCCTGCGCAACGCCATCGTCGGTTCCCTGATGATGGTGGGCTTGTCGACCGCAGTCTCGACGCCGATCGGCATCCTGGCCGGCATCTACCTGGCCGAATACGGCGAGGAGAACAAAGTGGCGCAGGTCACCCGTTTCGTGACCGACATCATGCTGTCCGCGCCGTCGATCGTGATTGGCCTGTTCGTGTACGCCATGTACGTGGCCAAGGTGCAGCACTTCTCCGGCTACGCCGGCTCCATCGCCCTGTCGCTGATCGCGATCCCGGTGGTGGTGCGCACCACGGACAATATGCTGAAACTGGTGCCGAACTCGCTGCTGGAAGCGGCTTACGCCCTCGGTGCACCGCGCTGGAAAGTATCGGTGATGGTGCGCCTGCGCGCCGTCAAGGCCGGCGTGATGACCGGTGTGCTGCTGGCCGTGGCCCGCGTGGCAGGCGAGACCGCGCCGCTGCTGTTCACTGCACTGAATAACCAGTTCTTCAGCGCCGACATGAACCAGCCGCTGGCCAACCTGCCGGTGGTGATCTACCAGTTCGCCATGAGTCCATACGACAACTGGCGCGAGCTGGCATGGGGCGGCGCGCTGATCGTGACCTTCAGCGTCCTGGCACTGAACATCCTGTCGCGCACCGTGTTTGCGCAAAAAGCACCAAAATAACGAGTACAGATCATGACCCAAGCTAGCAAAATCATTGAAATCTCCGGCCTGAACTTCTACTACGGTAAGACGCGCAGCCTGCATAACGTCAACCTGGACATCCACGAGAAGAAGGTGACCGCCTTCATCGGCCCGTCCGGCTGCGGCAAATCGACCCTGCTGCGCACCCTGAACCGCATGTACGACCTGTACCCCGGCCAGCGCGCCGAAGGCGCCATCCGCTACCGCGGCCAGAACATCCTGGAATCGGGCCTGGACGTGAACATGCTGCGCGCCAAAGTGGGCATGGTGTTCCAGAAGCCGACGCCGTTCCCGATGTCGATCTATGACAATATCGCTTTCGGCGTGCGCCTGTATGAAGATCTGTCGAAAGGCGAGATGGACGAACGCGTCGAATGGGCGCTGAAGAAGGCCGCGCTGTGGGGCGAGGTGAAGGACAAGCTGGCCAAGAGCGGCCTGTCGCTGTCCGGTGGCCAGCAGCAGCGCCTGTGCATCGCACGCGGCGTGGCGGTGAAGCCAGACGTGCTGCTGCTGGACGAGCCGACTTCCGCGCTGGACCCGATTTCGACCTCCAAGATCGAGGAACTGATCTCCGAGCTGAAAGAGGACTACACGATCGCCATCGTGACCCACAATATGCAGCAGGCGGCGCGCTGCTCCGACTACACCGCCTATATGTACCTGGGCGAACTGGTGGAATTCGGCGAAACCGACCAGATTTTCATGAACCCTGTGCGTAAAGAGACCCAGGACTACATCACCGGCCGCTTTGGCTAACCAGAAGAAGAGAGAGAAGAGATTATGATGGGCGAACATTCCTCCAAGGCTTACGACACCGAACTCGAAGGCATCCGCTCCAAAGTGCTGCTGATGGGCGGCATGGTCGAGACCATGTTCCTCGATGCGATGACCTGTTTCCGCATCGGTAACGTGGAACGCGCCGAGCGCGTGGTGGCCGAAGACGCCAACGTCAACCAGCTGGAAGTGCAGCTGGACGACCAGTGCAGCCACCTGATCGTCAAACGCCAGCCGACCGCCAACGACCTGCGCACCGTGATGGCCACCCTGAAGGTGATCACCGACCTGGAACGCATCGGCGACGAAGCGGCCAAGATCGCGCGCATTGCCAAAGCCCTGCACGCACGCGGCGCCGTGACCCTGAACCACTACGAAATGGTGCGCACCATCGCCACCGCCACCAGCGACCTGCTGCACGATGCGCTGGACGCCTTCGCCCGCGGCGACGAAAAGCAGGCGCTCGAACTGATCGCACAGGATGCCGTGATCGACCACGAGTACCGCTCCATCATGCGCAACCTGATTACCTTCATGATGGAAGATCCGCGTACAATCTCGGCAGCGCTGGACACGATGTGGGTGGCCAAGGCCATCGAGCGCATCGGCGACCACGCCAAGAATATCGCCGAATACGTGATCTACGTGGTGGAAGGCAAGGACATCCGCCACTCCCACGGAGCGACCCAAGAAGCAAGCAAATAAATGGCATCCGACAAAACGACTGTACTGATTGTTGAAGATGAACCGGCGATCGTAGAGCTGGTAAGGTTCTCGCTGCGCGAAGCGGGCTGGAACTGCGTGGTGGCCCAATCCACGCAGGAGGCATGGGAAGTCATGCAGACCCGCACCCCGCAACTGGTGCTGCTGGACTGGATGCTGCCGGACCAGAGCGGGTTGCGCCTGCTGGCGCGCATCCGCGGCGACCGCCATTTCGCCAATGTGCCGGTGATCATGCTGACTGCCAAGAGCATGGAAGAGGACAAGCTGGCCGGTCTGAACGGCGGCGCGGACGACTACATCACCAAGCCGTTCTCGCCGCGCGAGCTGCTGGCCCGCGCCCGCGCCCTGCTGCGCCGCAAGAGTCCCGAGCTGGCAGAAACCCAGCTCAAGGCCGGCCCGGTGGTGCTGGACCCGGTCAGTTGCACGGTGTCGATGAACGATAACAAGATCGACATCGGCCATGCCGAATACAAGCTGCTCAAGTTCTTCATGGCCCACCCCGAGCGCGTGTTCTCGCGCAGCCAGCTGCTGGACAAGGTGTGGGGCGACCATGTGGTGATCGAAGAGCGCACCGTGGACGTCCATGTACTGCGCCTGCGCAAGGCGCTGAAGGATGCCGAGCACCTGATCAAGACGGTGCGCAGCGTGGGCTATATGCTGACCGAGAAACCATGAATCCAAGAGTAGTGTTCTGGGTGCCGGTAGGGATACGGCTGGGCTTCCTGCTTGCCGGGGCAGGCCTGATGTGGTGGTGGTTCGGCCTGGCGGCCGGGATTGTCACTGCCTTTGCCGGCGTGCTGGCCGCCGTCTTCATCCAGCTCAAATACCTTTACCAGCTCAGTGAATGGCTGGACAAGCCCGAATCGGGCCGCCTGCCGGACGGCTGGGGCGAGTGGACCAATATCTTCTCCCGCCTGTACCGCCTGCGCCGCGACGACGAAAAGAACCAGGCCGAACTGACCGAATGGCTGGCGCGCTTCCGCCAGGCCATGCACCTGCTGCCCGACGGCGTGGTGATCATGGACGACGTGCTGTTCCTCGAATGGTGCAACCCGGCGGCCGAAGAGCACCTGGGCTTGCAGCAGGCGCGCGATAAAGGCATGCGCGTGACCAACCTGGTGCGCAGCCCCGACTTCATGGACTACCTGATCCTGGGCCGCTACGACCAGCCGCTGACGCTGAATTTCCGCGGCCGCAAGCTGGTGGTGCACATCATCCCGTTCGAGAACCGGCGCCAGATCCTGGTCACGCACGACATCACCGAGACCCAGCGCGCCGAAATGATGCGCCGCGACTTCATCGCCAATGCATCGCACGAACTGCGTACGCCGCTGACCGTGATTGCCGGTTTCCTGGAAATCGCCGCCTCGATGGAGCTGGACCCCGAGACCCGCGCCGCCCACCTCAAGCTGATGACCGAGCAAAGCCACCGCATGCAGCACCTGATCGAGGACATGCTGACCCTGTCGCGCCTGGAATCGGTCGACCACCCGATGCGGCCGGAGCACGTGAACATTCCAGCGCTGCTGGAACAGGTGCTGCACGAAGCGCGCGCGCTGTCCGGCGGCAAGCACGAGATCACCCTGGAAGTGCATGGCGGCGATGTGATGGGCAATATGGACGAATTGCATAGCGCCTTCGGCAACCTGGCCTCGAACGCCGTGCGCTACACGCCGGCTGGCGGCGCGATCCGCCTGCGCTGGGAAGATACGCCGACCGGCGTGCAATTCCAGGTGCAGGACACCGGCATCGGCATCAACCCCGAGCATATTTCCCGCCTGACCGAGCGTTTCTACCGCGTCGACAAGAGCCGCTCGCGCGAAACCCAGGGTACGGGACTGGGCCTGGCCATCGTCAAGCACGTGCTGCTGCGCCACAGCGGCAAGCTGAATATCAGCTCGGAGCCGGGGCAGGGCAGCACCTTCACGGTCAGCCTGCCGAAGTCGCTGGTCTCCACTACCGTCGAGCCCGCGCAAGCCGCGTAAGCAAATGTCCACCTTGGGGTCAGGAACCAGAATGGACATTTTCGTGGGAAATGTCCACTTTTCTTCCTGACCCCGAGGTGGACATTTGCTGGCTTGAGGTAAAATCTGCTCGCCTAAAAAAACGAGCTGATTAACCACTACATGCACTTGAAACGTTTCGCTTTTGCCATCCTGGCCGCCGCAGCGCTTGCCGGGTGCCAGACTACCACCTCTACCGTTACTACCGACCTGCCGCCGCCGATCAATTCGAACGACGTGCCGCTGGTCTCCGTTGAGCCGCCATTGCCGCAGCCGCCGGTGCAAGCGCCTGCGCCCGTCCTGCGCAAGGTGAAGATCGGCCTTGCCCTTGGCGGTGGCGCCGCGCGCGGCTTCGCCCACATCGGCGTGATCAAGGCCCTGGAGGCGCAGGGCATCGTGCCGGATATCGTGGTCGGCACCAGTGCCGGTTCCGTGGTGGGCGCCCTGTATGCGGCCGGCAATGACGCCAAGACCCTGCAGAAAATGGCCATCGACCTGGATGAATCGGCCATTTCCGACTGGGCACTGCCGCTGTTCGGCAAGTCGTCCGGCGTGCTGAAAGGCGAGGCCCTGCAGTCCTTCGTCAACAAGGCGGTGGGCAATCGCGTCATCGAAAAACTGAAAATGCCGTTTGGCGCCGTGGCATCGGACCTGAAGACCGGCCAGCCTATCCTGTTCCAGCGCGGGAATACCGGCATGGCGGTGCGCGCCAGTTCGGCCGTGCCGGGCGTATTCCAGCCGGTGAAGATCGGCGACCATACCTACGTCGATGGCGGCCTGGTGGCGCCGGTGCCGGTGCGCTTTGCGCGTGAAATGGGCGCGGAATTCATCATTGCAGTGAATATTTCGACCCAGGCCGAGGCGCAGGCGACCAATTCTTCGCTGGAGGTCATCATGCAGACCTTCTCCATCATGGGCCAGCGCATCAACCAGCTCGAACTGCGCGATGCCGATATCGTGATCCAGCCGCCGCTGGGCAAGATGGGTTCCGCCGAATTCACCAACCGCTCGGGCGCCATGCTGGCGGGCGAGCGTGCAACCTTGGCCGTCATGGCGCAACTGAAGCAGAAGCTGAAGGCGCGCCGCGAAACCCCGGCCCCATAATTATCAGGAAACGAGAGAATGATCACCAAGCCAGTGCTGTCCCTGGACGACATCAAAAAAATCGCCGCAGCCGCCGAAGCGGAAGCCGTCAAGAATAACTGGGCAGTCACCATTGCCATCGTCGACGACGGCGGCCACCTGCTGTGGCTGCAGCGCCTGGATGGCGCGGCGCCGCTGTCCTCGCATATCGCCCCTGCCAAGGCGCGCCTGTCGGCCCTGGGCCGCCGCGAGACCAAGATTTACGAAGACATGATCAATGGCGGCCGCACTTCCTTCGTCGGCGTGCCGATGGTGGAAGCGCCGCTGGAAGGCGGCGTCAATATCGTAGTCGATGGCCATACCATCGGCGCGGTGGGCGTGTCGGGCGTGAAGTCCAGCGAAGATGCACAAATCGCCAAGGCGGGCATTGCCGCATTGGCTTAAGTCTTGCAATTGAGGCAATGTATTCCTAGAATACAGGCAAGGGGGAGTTATGAGACTGCCGGTTACCTTGCTGTTTTGCCCAATCATCCTGACGGTGCCGCTGCACGCTGAAGAGCTGCAGCTGTCGGTCATCTCGCGCAGCACGACCCATGCCGACCTGTGGAAAGCGGCGGAAGCCGCTTTCCAGCGCGCCGGCATCAACGCGGTGGTGCGCGAGGTATCGCCTGAACGCTCCGCCGTGCTGGCCAATGAGGGCAAGACCGACGGCGATGTCGGGCGCTCATCCGGCCTCGAAAAAACCTTTCCCAACCTGATCCAGGTACCTGAACCGGTCTACCAGTACGCCCCGACGGCGTTCGCATACCAGCGCTTCGACGTGACGGCCGGCTGGGAATCCCTGCGCTCGCACACGGTCTGTATCCGGCGCGGCCTGCGCCAGACCGAGCAGCGCACCAGGGACCTGGCACGCCAGGTGCTCGCCGACGAGGCGACCATGCTGCGTATGCTTGCCGCCGGCGGCTGCGATGTCGCGGTCATGGAGCGCAATAATGCGCTGGCGCGTGCCGCCATGACTGCGGAACCGCCGCTGCAGCGCCTGTTGCCGCCGATGGAAATCATGCCCCTGTATATCTACCTGCACAAGAGCCATGCGGCGCTGGTGCCCAAAGTCTCGGCGGCACTGAAGCAGATGCGGGCCGACGGCACCATGCAAAAGCTGCTCGGCGAAGGGGAGTAGCCCATGAAAGTCCTGGCCACCCTGCTGTGCGCGCTGGTTTCGGCGCCGCTGCGAGGCCAGGACTTACAGCTCTTCGTCATCCCGGATACGCCGGCCCATATCGAGGCCTGGAAAACCGTCGAAGCAGCCGCGCGCCGCGCCGGCGTGCGCGTCCAGGTGCGGGCATTGTCATCTGAGCGCGGCATGGTGCTTGCCAACGAAGGGAAACTGGACGGCGCCATCGGGCGCACCATGCTGGCGGCGCGCAGCTATTCCCACCTGGTGGCGGTGCCGGAACCGGTTTATCTGTACGCGCCGACCGCTTACTCCTATAAGAAGATTGATGTATCGCGCGGCTGGAAGTCGCTGCGGGGCCATACGCTGTGCATGCGGCGCGGCTACAACTTTACCGAGGAGCGCACCGCCGGCCTGCCGCGGCAGCGCCTGGATAACGATGCCTCCCTGTTGCGCATGCTGAAGGCGGGCGGTTGCGATATCGCGGTCATGGGGCGCAGCAACAAGGAAGTGCTGGCGATGCAAGAGCACGATCCGGACCTGCTGCAGTTGCTGCCGCCGCTCGAAGAAGTGCCGCTTTACCTGTTCCTGCACAAGCGCCATGCGGCCCTGGTGCCGCGCCTGTCCACAGCCCTGAAACAGGTAAAACGAGAATAGGGCGGGCTTGCCGGCGGAGGAACTTTGGGTTATAATTCAAAGGTTTAGCCAATTACCATTCGACCGTAGCGCCTACCTCACACATCCATCATCATCTGACCCGCGAGCCCGGCATTGCGCCCGTCCGCCCGTGGGTTGTCTGAGTGGCGTCGCTACGGTAACTTAATCAGGAGTTGCCCTTGCCGCCATTTTTTTCTGGCCCAGCCGTTCCAGCCATCCTGGCACTAGCCGACGGAACAATCTTTAAAGGTATTTCCATTGGCGCTGCCGGTCATACGACGGGCGAAGTCGTTTTCAATACCTCCATGACGGGTTATCAGGAAATCCTGACCGATCCATCGTATTCCCGCCAGATCGTCACCCTGACTTACCCCCACATCGGCAACTACGGTATCAATGCCGAAGACGTCGAAGCTTCCAAAGTCCACGCCGCAGGCCTGATCATCCGCGACCTGCCGCTGATCCATTCGAATTTCCGCTCCAGCCAATCGCTGACCGACTACCTGAAGGCCGAGAACATCGTCGCCATCGCCGGTATCGACACCCGCAAGCTGACCCGCGTGCTGCGCGAGAAGGGCGCCCAGGCCGGCGCCATCGTGACCGGCGTGCAGGGCAACGAGCCGTCCGTGCAGCAGGCACTGGAACTGGCGCGCAGCTTCCCTGGCCTGGCCGGCATGGACCTGGCAAAAGTCGTCACTGTGCCGGAAGTGTACGAGTGGACTGAAACCGAATGGGAACTGGGCAAAGGCTATGGCAAGGTAGCCGACCCTAAGTTCCACGTGGTGGCCTACGACTTCGGCGTCAAGCGCAACATCCTGCGCATGCTGGCCTCGCGCGGCTGCAAGGTGACCGTGGTGCCGGCGCAGACTTCCGCCGCCTACGTGCTGTCGCTGAACCCGGACGGCGTGTTCCTGTCCAACGGTCCTGGCGATCCTGAGCCATGCGATTACGCAATCGAAGCGACCAAAGTCTTCATGGAGAAGAAGATCCCGGTGTTCGGCATCTGCCTGGGCCACCAGATCATGGCACTGGCTTCCGGCGCCAAGACCCTGAAGATGAAGTTCGGCCACCATGGAGCCAACCACCCGGTGCAGGACCTGGACAGCAAGAAGGTGATGATCACCTCGCAGAACCACGGTTTCGCCGTGGATGCGGACACGCTGCCGGCCAACTGCCGCGTGACCCACGTGTCGCTGTTCGACGGCTCGCTGCAAGGCTTCGCCCGCACCGACGTGCCGGCCTTCTGCTTCCAGGGCCACCCAGAAGCCTCGCCTGGCCCGACCGACGTCGCCTACCTGTTTGACCGCTTCATCAACATGATGAATGCCGCGGAGAAGAAATAAATGCCAAAACGTTCTGACATTAAAAGCATCCTGATTATTGGCGCCGGCCCGATCATCATCGGCCAGGCCTGCGAATTCGACTACTCCGGCGCGCAAGCCTGCAAGGCCCTGCGCGAAGAGGGCTACAAGGTCATCCTGGTGAACTCCAACCCGGCGACCATCATGACCGACCCGGAAATGGCCGACGTGACCTACATCGAGCCGATCACCTGGCAGGTTGTTGAGCGCATCATCGACAAGGAACGTCCTGACGCGATCCTGCCGACCATGGGCGGCCAGACTGCACTGAACTGCGCGCTGGACCTGCACCGCAACGGCGTGCTGGACAAGTACAAGGTCGAACTGATCGGCGCCACCCCGGAAGCCATCGACAAGGCCGAAGACCGCGCCAAGTTCAAGGACGCGATGACCAAGATCGGCCTCGGTTCCGCACGTTCCGGCATCGCCCACTCGATGGACGAAGCCTGGGCAGTGCAGAAGGAAGTCGGCTTCCCGACCATCATCCGTCCTTCGTTCACCATGGGCGGCAGCGGCGGCGGCATCGCTTACAACGAAGAAGAATTCGAAGCGATCTGCAAACGCGGCCTGGAAGCGTCGCCAACCAATGAGCTGCTGATCGAAGAATCGCTGCTGGGCTGGAAAGAGTACGAGATGGAAGTGGTGCGCGACAAGGCGGACAACTGCATCATCGTGTGCTCGATCGAAAACCTGGACCCGATGGGCGTGCACACCGGCGACTCGATCACCGTCGCTCCGGCGCAGACCCTGACCGACAAGGAATACCAGATCATGCGCAATGCCTCGCTGGCAGTGCTGCGCGAGATCGGCGTGGATACCGGCGGCTCCAACGTGCAGTTCTCGATCAACCCGAAAGACGGCCGCATGATCGTCATCGAGATGAACCCGCGCGTGTCCCGTTCCTCGGCACTGGCATCGAAAGCCACCGGCTTCCCGATCGCCAAGGTGGCCGCGAAACTGGCGGTGGGCTTCACCCTGGACGAACTGCGCAACGAAATCACCGGCGGTGCCACGCCGGCCTCGTTCGAGCCTTCGATCGACTACGTCGTGACCAAGGTGCCGCGCTTCGCCTTCGAAAAATTCCCGGTTGCCGACGATCGCCTGACCACCCAGATGAAATCCGTGGGCGAAGTGATGGCCATCGGCCGCACCTTCCAGGAATCGTTCCAGAAAGCTCTGCGCGGCCTGGAAGTGGGCGTGGATGGCCTGAACCAGAAAACCACCGACCGCGAAAAGCTGGAAGTGGAACTGGGGGAGCCTGGTCCTGAGCGTATCTGGTACGTGGGCGATGCATTCGCCCAGGGCTTCACCCTGGAAGAAGTGCACAACCTGACCAAGATCGACCTGTGGTTCCTGGTGCAGATCAAGGAGATCGTCGACCTGGAACTGTGGCTGGATACCCAGAAGCTGGAAAACCTGGACAAGACCACCCTGTACAAGCTGAAACAGAAGGGCTTCTCCGACCGCCGCCTGGCTTACCTGCTGCAGACCACCGACACCGAAGTGCGCAACAAGCGCCGTGCATTGGGCATCCGCCCGGTGTACAAGCGGGTCGACACCTGCGCGGCCGAGTTCTCGACCGACACCGCCTATATGTACTCGACCTACGACGAGGAGTGCGAGTCCAACCCGACCGACAAGAAGAAGATCATGGTGCTGGGCGGTGGCCCGAACCGTATCGGCCAGGGTATCGAGTTCGACTACTGCTGCGTGCACGCGGCGCTGGCGATGCGCGACGACGGCTACGAGACCATCATGGTCAACTGCAACCCTGAGACCGTATCGACCGACTACGATACCTCCGACCGCCTGTACTTCGAGCCGCTGACGCTGGAAGACGTGCTGGAAATCGTGGACCTGGAAAAACCGTATGGCGTGATCGTGCAGTACGGCGGCCAGACCCCGCTGAAGCTGGCGCTGGACCTGGAAGCCAACGGCGTGCCGATCGTCGGCACCTCGCCTGACATGATCGACGCTGCGGAAGACCGCGAGCGCTTCCAGAAGCTGCTGCAGGACCTGGGTCTGCGCCAGCCGCCTAACCGCACCGCACGCACCGAAGAAGAAGCGCTGGCGCTGGCGCAGGAAATCGGCTACCCGCTGGTGGTGCGTCCTTCCTACGTTCTGGGCGGCCGTGCGATGGAAATCGTGCACGAGCAGCGCGACCTGGAGCGCTACATGCGCGAAGCGGTCAAGGTGTCGAACGACTCGCCGGTGCTGCTGGACCGCTTCCTGAACGACGCCATCGAGTGCGACGTCGACTGCATCTCCGACGGCGACACCACCTTCATCGGCGGCGTGATGGAACACATCGAGCAAGCCGGCGTGCACTCGGGCGACTCGGCCTGCTCGCTGCCGCCTTACTCGCTGTCGCAGGAAACCATCGATGAACTGAAGCGCCAGACTTCGCTGATGGCCAAGGGCCTGAACGTGGTCGGCCTGATGAACGTGCAGTTCGCGATCCAGAAGCAGGACGGCAAAGACGTTGTGTTCGTGCTGGAAGTGAACCCGCGCGCATCGCGTACCGTGCCTTACGTGTCCAAGGCCACCGGCCTGCAGCTGGCCAAGATCGCGGCACGCTGCATGGTCGGCCAGAAGCTGGCGGAGCAGGGCATCACCAAGGAAGTCGTGCCGCCTTACTACAGCGTCAAGGAAGCCGTGTTCCCGTTCGTAAAGTTCCCTGGCGTGGACACCATCCTCGGCCCGGAGATGAAATCGACCGGTGAGGTGATGGGCGTTGGCAGCACCTTTGCCGAAGCCTTCGTGAAGTCCCAGCTGGGCGCAGGCGTCAAGCTGCCGACTTCGGGCAAGGTGTTCCTGTCGGTGAAAGCCTCCGACAAGCCGCGCGCCGTGAAAGTGGCGAAAGACCTGGTTGACGCCGGCTTCACCCTGTGCGCCACCAAGGGCACTGCTGCCGTGATCGAGGCGGCCGGCATTCCTGTCACCCCGGTGAACAAGAAGTCGGAGGGGCGCCCGCACGTGGTCGACATGATCAAGAACCACGAAATCGCCCTGGTGATCAACACCGTGGAGGAGAAGCGTACCGCGATCAACGACTCGCGTAGCATCCGTACCTCGTCGCTGGCAGCCCGCGTGACCACCTATACCACCATCGCCGGTGCCGAAGCGGCCGTGGCCGGTATCCGCCACCTGGACGAATTGCGTGTGTACGATTTACAAGGGCTGCATAAGTCTTTAAACTAAGCCCACACAGTAGTACGCTTGACAATATAACCACAGAGCCCGCGCTGAAGCATGGCGCGGGCTCTGTGCTTTTTAGCAATTTGACCAGAGACTGACATGAATACCGTTCCACTGACTAAATTCGGCGCCGAACTCCTGAAAGAAGAGCTGCACCAGCTCAAGACCAAGGAGCGCCGCATTGTCATCGATGCCATCGCCGAAGCGCGTTCGCACGGTGATTTGTCCGAAAACGCAGAATACGATGCCGCCAAGGAGCGCCAGGCCTTCGTCGAAGGCCGTATCGCGGAGCTGGAAGGCAAGCTGAGTTCGGCCCAGATCGTCGATCCGGCCACCCTGGATGCGGAAGGCCGCGTAGTGTTCGCCTCCACCGTGGACCTGGAAGACCTGGAATCGGGCCAGAAGGTCAGCTACCAGATCGTCGGCACCGATGAAGCCGACCTGAAAATGGCCAAGGTATCCGTCACCTCGCCAATCGCCCGCGCCCTGATCGGCAAATATGCCGGCGACGTGGTGGAAGTGCAGGCCCCGTCCGGCCCACGCGAGTACGAAATTCTCGAAGTGCGCTACGTTTAATGCTGCTGGCTAAGGTACGCCTGCTGGTGGCCGCCCTGTGGGCCGGCAGCCTGTGGGCGGTCGGCTACCTGGTGGCGCCGACCCTGTTTGCGTCGCTGGACCGTGTGCTGGCCGGATCGATCGCGGGCCTGATGTTCCATGCCGAAGCCATGCTGTCGCTGGGCTGCGGGGCTGCCATGGGCGTGCTGCTGTTCTTTGGCACCCGCGACTGGACGCCAAAGCGCCGCCGCTCGGTGCTGCTGATCGTGGTGGGGATGGTGATGTGCACGGTGGTGAGCCATTTCGGCATCCAGCCGATGATGGCTGCCGCGAAAGCTTCGGCTGACGGCAGCTTTGGCAAGCTGCATGGGATTTCGAGCACCATCTACCTGGTGCAGAGCGTGCTGGCGGGCTGGCTGCTCTGGAAGCAATAGACCGGTCACCCGGTGTCTGACCCGCAGGGTCAGACACCCGACACGCGGCGGCCGCCTATGAGTGTCAGACCCTGCGGGTCTGACACTGGTTTACCGGTTCAGGCAGCCGACTTCTTGGTGCCGACTTTCTTCTTGACGCGCTTGATAGTACCGCCGGCGGTAACGCGCTCGTTCCCCTTCAGCAGGACCTTGCTTACGGATGGCTTCTTGGTGCCGGAAGCGCTTGGCTTGACGATGGTGACCATGCGCATGCCCTTGCCGGCCTTGCCGGTGGAGGCTTTCTCGGCTTCCACGCGAGGGCGGTACAGCACCAGCAGCTTGCCGATGTGTTGAACGGGTGCTGCGCCAGTCTTCTCGCAGATGGTTTCGTACATTTCGATGCGGGCTTCGCGGTCATCGCCGAAAACGCGCACCTTGATCAAGCCGTGGGAGTCCAGGCCCAGCTCGATCTCCTTCATCACGGAAGGGGTCAGGCCGGATTCGCCGACCATGACGATTGGTTTCAGGCCATGGGCTTCAGCACGCAGGACACTGCGTTCGGCAGGGGTAAGGTTCAGCATAGTTATTTTTGGATAGGTTCTCTTAAAGGCAGTATTCTACGCTAATGGCTAAGAACAAATTAAACAAAAACTGGTTGCACGACCATATTAACGATCCGTATGTGAAGGCCGCCCAGCGCGACGGCTACCGTGCCCGGGCAGCCTATAAGCTGAAAGAGATCGACGAAGATGCCAAGTTGATCAAGCCCGGCCAGGTGATCGTGGACCTGGGTTGCACGCCCGGCTCCTGGGGCCAGTACACCCGGCGCAAGCTGTCGGGCAAGGAGGGCGGGGGCATCAACGGCACCATGATCGGCCTGGACATCCTGCCAATGGAGCCGATCGCCGACATGCATTTCATCCAGGGTGATTTCCGCGAACAGGAAATCCTCGACCAGCTGGCCGAAGTGCTGCAAGGCCGTAAGGCGGACCTTGTGCTGTCCGATATGGCACCCAATTTGTCCGGTATTGCCGTGGCCGATGCTGCCCGCATGGAAGATCTTATCGATATCGCCATCGATTTCAGCCAGCACCATATGAAACCAGGCGGCGCTTTATTGGTGAAGTGCTTCAAGGACCTGGGATTCAGCCAGATCGTCGAGAAATTCCGGCGCGAATTCAAGACCGTGGTGCAGAAAAAGCCGAAGGCCAGCCGCGATAAATCGTCCGAAATCTTCTTATTGGGCCGGGGATTGAAGAATCCGGTCGAATAATTGGCATTTTGACCCTTGAATTAGCAGGGAAATCCCTCATATCCTGCGCAGGAGCGCCACACAATGGATGCACCTTTGGCCGGTTTGTAGCACGGCCCGGGTTTAACGAGTAAAATCGAATTTCTGCTACAGGTAACTGGTGCGCTTTCGCATCCAAGGAGTTTTCGTGAATAACATGTTTTCCAAATCGGCTATCTGGGTCGTTGTAGCCTTGCTGTTATTTATGCTGTTTAAGCAATTTGACAGCCACAGCATCGCTGGCGGCGCGAAGCCTATCGCTTATTCCGATCTGCTGGATGAGGTCAAAGCGAAGCGCGTTAAAGATGTCCTGATTGAAGGGCAGACCATTACTGCCACCCGTGTTGACGATTCCAAAGTCCGTACCACCTCGACCTTCCTCGACCGCGGCCTGATCGGCGACCTGCGCGACAATGGCGTGCGCTTCGACGTGAAGCCGCCTGAAGAGCCAGGCATCCTGCAACAGGTCTTCGTGTCCTGGTTCCCGATGCTGCTGCTGATTGGCGTATGGGTATTCTTCATGCGCCAGATGCAGGGCGGCGGCAAGGGCGGCGCGTTCTCCTTCGGTAAATCGAAGGCGCGCATGCTGGACGAAACCAATAACACCGTGACCTTCGCCGACGTGGCAGGTTGCGACGAAGCCAAAGAGGAAGTGACCGAGATCGTCGACTTCCTGAAAGATCCGACCAAGTTCCAGAAACTGGGCGGCCGTATTCCCCGCGGCGTGCTGATGGTCGGTCCTCCAGGTACCGGTAAAACCCTGCTGGCGCGTGCCATTGCGGGTGAAGCAAAGGTGCCGTTCTTCTCGATTTCCGGTTCGGACTTCGTTGAAATGTTCGTCGGCGTGGGTGCATCCCGTGTGCGCGACATGTTCGAGAATGCCAAGAAGCATTCGCCTTGCATCATCTTCATCGACGAGATCGACGCCGTTGGCCGCCATCGTGGCGCCGGCATGGGCGGCGGTAACGACGAGCGCGAACAGACCCTGAACCAGCTGCTGGTTGAGATGGACGGCTTCGAGGCTTCGTCCGGCGTGATCGTGATTGCTGCCACCAACCGTGCCGACGTGCTGGACAAGGCGCTGCTGCGTCCTGGCCGTTTCGACCGCCAGGTGTCCGTGGGCCTGCCGGATATCCGCGGCCGCGAACAGATCCTGAACGTGCACATGCGCAAAGTGCCGATCAGCACCGACGTGAAGGCCGACATCCTGGCCCGCGGTACCCCGGGCTTCTCCGGCGCCGACCTGGCCAACCTGGTCAACGAAGCAGCCCTGTTTGCCGCACGCCGCAACAAGCGCCTGGTCGACATGAGCGACTTTGAAGACGCGAAAGACAAGATCTACATGGGCCCGGAACGCAAGTCCATGGTGATCCGCGAAGAGGAGCGGCGCAACACCGCTTACCACGAGTCCGGCCATGCTGTGGTCGCCAAGCTGCTGCCGAAGGCTGACCCGGTCCACAAAGTGACCATCATGCCGCGCGGTTGGGCACTGGGCCTGACCTGGCAGCTGCCGGAGCACGACAATATTTCGGGCTATAAGGACAAGATGCTGGAAGAGATTTCCATCCTGTTCGGCGGCCGTATCGCGGAAGAGATCTTTGTCGGTCAGATGTCGACCGGCGCCTCCAACGACTTCGCCCGTGCTACCAAGCTGGCCCGCGCCATGGTCACCAAGTACGGCATGTCCGATGCGCTGGGCGTGATGGTGTACGAAGACAGCCAGAACGACGGCTGGCTGGGCGGCGCCAACAAGACCATCTCGGAAGCGACCCAGCAGAAGGTGGATGCGGAAATCCGCACCATCCTGGATACCCAGTACGCCCTGGCGCGCAAGCTGCTGGAAGAGAACCGCGACAAGGTTGAAGTGATGACCAAAGCACTGCTGGAATGGGAAACCATCGATGCAGACCAGGTGAACGACATCATGGCCGGCCAGGAGCCGCGCCCACCGAAGGCAGGCGTTTCCATCCGCAAGCAGCCGGGCAATGACGGCTCAGGTTCCAACCCGAACCCGAACGCTACCGCACCAGCCTGATCAAAACCGGCAAACCTGGGTCTGACCCATAGGGTCAGGCCCAGTCATATCAGCCGCTGTTGGTGAGGGGCTAGGCCTTTGACCTTCGTCGAGAGTTCCAAAGCCCATACCCCAGCCACCAGCCGCCGCACACTGGGGGTCTGACCCAGCGGGTCAGACCCCGCCTTACCGGTTTAAGATCACAGAACCCCATGCCCCAACACAAGTTCGGCCGCTTCAATTTCCCCACCAGCCGCGCGCTGGTGATGGGCATCCTCAACGCCACCCCCGATTCCTTCAGTGACGGCGGCCAATTCGCCAGCCTCGACTACGCAATCACCCACGCCGAGCAGATGATCCGCGATGGCGTCGACATCATCGACATCGGCGGCGAGAGCAGCCGCCCCGGCGCCCCGGCCGTCCCGCTGGGCGAAGAATTGCGCCGCGTCATGCCCCTGATCTTTGCCTTGCGCGACTGTGGCAAGGCGATCAGCGTCGACACCTGTAAGCCGGAGGTCATGCGCGAAGCGGTACTGGCCGGGGTCGACATGATCAACGATATAAACGGTTTCCGCGCGCCCGGCGCCATTGAAGCCGTCAAGGACAGCGATTGTGCGTTGTGTGTAATGCACATGCTTGACAATCCGACAACAATGCAGGCCAACCCCGAGTACAATGATGTTGTGCGTGAAGTCACGGATTTCCTGGCTGAGCGCATTGCCGTCCTGACGGCGGCAGGCATCGACAAGGAACGCCTGTGGATCGATCCGGGCTTTGGTTTTGGTAAAACAGTCGAGCACAATTACGCACTGCTGAAGGCGGGCAGGCAGATGGTTGCCGAACTGGGCGTGCCGCTGCTGGCCGGCCTGTCGCGCAAGTCGATGATCGGCGCCATCACCGGCAAGCCTGTCGAGCAGCGCCTGGCCGGCAGTATCGGGGGAGCGCTGGCAGCAGTAGCGCAAGGTGCCCAGATCGTCAGGGTGCATGATGTAGCAGAGACCGTCGACGCACTACGCGTGTGGCAGGCGGCGCATTAGAAAAGGAAGAAAACACAATATGGCACGCAAATATTTCGGTACTGATGGCGTACGTGGCCTGGTGGGCCAGGCTCCGATCACCCCCGACTTCGTCATGCGCCTCGGCTATGCCGCAGGCAAGGTGCTGGCCAAGACCGCCGCGACGGGTACTTCCCGCCCAGCCGTCCTGATCGGCAAGGACACCCGTATTTCCGGCTACATGCTGGAAGCCGCGCTGGAAGCGGGCTTCTCGGCAGCCGGCGTGGACGTCAAGCTGGCCGGTCCGATGCCGACCCCGGCCATCGCCTACCTGACGCGCGCGCTGCGCCTGCAGGCCGGCGTAGTGATCTCCGCATCGCACAACCCGTTCCAGGACAATGGCATCAAGTTCTTCTCCGACCAGGGCACCAAGCTGCCCGACGCGGTCGAGCTCGACATTGAAGCGATGCTGGACCAGCCGATGGACTGCGTATCGCCGGAAAAGCTGGGCCGCGCCCGCCGCCTGGACGACGCCCAGGGCCGCTACATCGAATTCTGCAAGAGCACCTTCCCGTATGAGCTGGACCTGCGCGGCCTGAAAGTCGTAGTCGATTGCGCCCATGGCGCCGCCTACAACATTGCTCCGCATGTATTCCATGAACTGGGCGCGGAAGTAGTCGCCATCGGCAACAAGCCGGACGGCCTGAACATCAACGACGGCGTTGGCGCCACCGCGCCGAAAGCCATGGCTGCCGCCGTGCTCGAGCACAAGGCCGACCTCGGCATCGCGCTGGACGGTGACGCAGACCGCCTGATCATGTGCGACGCGACCGGCCGCCTGTATAACGGCGACGAGCTGCTGTATGTGATGGTGATGGACCGCGTAGCCAATGGCGGTGTGGCCGGCGCCGTCGGAACCTTGATGACCAATATGGCGGTCGAGGTGGCGCTGAAACAGAAGGGCATCGGCTTCGCCCGCGCCAAGGTGGGCGACCGCTACGTGCTGGAAGTGATGCAGGAAAAAGGCTGGATCCTGGGCGGCGAGGGCAGTGGCCACCTGTTGGCGCTGGACAAGCACAGCACCGGCGACGGCATCATTTCCGCGCTGCAGGTACTGTCCGCGCTCAAGCGCAGCGGCAAGACCCTCGCTGAGATCGCCGGCGAAGTCACGCTGTTCCCGCAAACCCTGATCAACGTGCGCGTGCCAGCCGGTTTCGACTGGCAGAAAAATGCCGCCATGGTCGCGGAAAAAGAGAAGGTGGAAGCCGAACTGGGCGACACCGGCCGCGTGCTGATCCGCGCTTCCGGTACCGAGCCGCTGATCCGCGTCATGGTCGAAGCGCGTGACGCCGACAAAGCCCAGAGCATGGCGCGCCGCATCGCCGATAAAGTCGAAACGGCGCTGGCAGCATAAAGTTGCCCGCGTGACATTGACGGATAATGCCTCGCCGGGGTATTATTCGTTCATCGGAGTGTAGCGCAGCCCGGTAGCGCACCTGCTTTGGGAGCAGGGGGTCCAAGGTTCGAATCCTTGTACTCCGACCAGGAAATTCTCGAGCGGGTTGTCTTTGGACAACCCGCTTTTCATTTGCGGCATGGCTTATCATTGCATCGCCCGCGACTCTGCCCTTAGCTCAGTTGGATAGAGCATCGGCCTTCTAAGCCGAGGGTCGCAGGTTCGATTCCTGCAGGGCAGGCCAATTACTTCAAGGACTTAAGATGCTTCTTGGTCCTTTTTTTGTATCTGAAGCTTTCGGGTCGGCCGTGCGCGGCCACAGCAGAGTTTCCAGGTGGCCCCTTGTCAAAGGATGACGCAGTGGCCACTTGGACTTGCTTTGATAAGTTCAGCCATAGCGACGACGGAACAGTGCCAACGACACCAGGCCAATTGCCAGCAGTAGCAGGCTGCCTGGCGCTGGAACTTCTGCAGTTTCCTCCGGCATTGCGGTCACGCTGCTGCCCAGGTTTAATTGGATGTTCTTTCGCACGATGAACGTGCCGCCCAGTTTTGAGTCCTGGTTGAAGTGCAAAGTGCTGTCCGCGCCGGAAGCGAACAAGGTGCCGAACCATTCGCCCCATGCACCCTGTGTCCAGTTGCCCTTGGTTTCTGTGTAGATATCGTTGGCGCTGCCGTTCAGCATTTCGAAATCGAACTTCGAGTCAATGTTGACGTTGCCGTCGATAAATAGGTTAATCGCGCCGCCGGATAGGTCGAAGATGAATCTGCTCTCGGCGCCGACTGTCAGCGAGTCAAAGTAGTACGAGCCTGCGCTCAGCTTCAGGGTCGAGCCGTACTCGAGATTGACCTTGCCGTACTGACCTGTCGCCATTTCTCCAGTAGCGCCAGATTTAAGGCCATACGCATTGCTGCCAGCCTTGAAATCGGTGGCGGGCGGCAAGGCATTCAGCGACGGTGAATTCGTCTTGACGGCAACGTTGCCGGTCACATTGGCCTGGTATTTCACCTCAACCATGTTGCCGGCAGTCGCATTTCCTTTGACCTGGGATTTCTGCTCAAGAGTGATGTTGCCGCCAGCAGCCAGGTTGCCGCTTACCTGCGACTCATATTTAGCGTGAATGTTGCCTTTAGCGCCAACGTTACCAACGACGTTGCTGCCTTGTTCCAGATTGATGTTGCCACCTGCGAGAAGAGTAAATGGTGTGGCATTGGCAAAGGTCGGGGATGCAAGGAGGGCGGCGGCGAGGAGCTTGAAGTTCATAAATGATATCTAAAATTTGCTACTGGCAATTAAGGATTTCCATAAGCAAGTTCTAGGCCATGTAGTTATAAATCTTTGATTAATAAAGAATGTAACGGCCCCGTGCATCCGCAACGGGTGCTGGATGTAAAGTTTATCGACATTAAAAAACTAATAAAGATTGACTTTGTTGCAACCCCACTTAAGACGTATGGTGTCGAAATTTTTTACATGTGCCCGCCCGGAATATCCCACGTCCTCAGCAGATCATTGTTTTCAAACAAAATTTCCATATTGGCATGAGAATTGCTTAAAAATAATTTGTGATGTCCTCACGTAAATTTAATTAAGAAAGTGAAAATGAAACTGCTGAAGAAACTGTCCCTGGCTACCGCCCTGTCGATTTCCCTGATGGCTGGCGCTTCCGCGAATGTGATCCAAACCACGACCCCGGTGTCGATGGATTCCAACGGAGGCTGGAAGGTGCAACAGATGTCCAGCATCACGCTGGCACACGGCACCAATGAGATCTTCGGACTGACCAGCTCGATGAACATTAAAGACCAGGGCTGGGGCGGCCAGGATCCGGCGGGCAACCATGTTCTGATCGGCCTGTTCTCGGACGGTGTCAATTTGTTCAACGTGCACGTTGCAGGCGGCTTGCATAGCTGGACGACCCAGGCTTTTGACATCGCGAAAGATGGCAACGCGCTGAAAAACCTCAACCTCAAGCTGGACTCGATTGACTGGACCTTGAACCCTATCGTCAAGTTGCAGATGTTCGCGTCGCCAATCGGTTATCCGGGCTGGCAGTTGCATGTGACGAATGCGACCTTCACCGTCGATTCGGCCAAGGTTCCTGAGCCTGCTTCCTTAATGCTGCTTGGACTGGGCCTTGCTGGCCTGGCAGTAGCGCGCCGTCGCAAAGCCTGATTGCTGGCATTCTTGCCAAGGGCCGGGTTCTGCATTGCGCAGGGCGCGGCCCTTTTCAATTGAAGCTACAGATCCAGCAGTGATTGCTGCTGCGGTTCGGACGCTTTTTTCCTGGCCGGTGGGCGTGGGTCTGCCCATGCCTGCATCAGGTCGTGGGGATAAGGGTTAAGAAAGGCGCGGGCAAACTCGGGATCGCGGCAGGACAGCCAGTCGCGATAGGCTTCCGGTGGTACCACAACCAAGGTGCGCTTTTCGTCGTCGGGTTTGTGGAAACGCTTCAGCAAGGGGTGTTCGTCGGCGTTGATGGTTAGCTGGGTGAATGAATGCCTGATGCCGCCGTCTGCTTCTTCCCAACTGCGCCACATGCCGGCCACGGCGAAGGGGCGTCTATCTGCCATGCTGATCTGCCAGCGCACGGCTTTGCCTGACTCGTAATTCGGTTCGTAAAATCCTGTCATCGGAACCAGGCAAAGCTGGCTTGCGCGCCAGTATTTGCTGTAGGAACGTAGTTGGCCGATGGTTTCGCTGCGGGCATTCATGGTGGTGAGCGATGGCATTGCCGCTGGCGCATGGCGGCGCGGCACAAAACCGAAGGAGGCAACGACGCATTCGGGCTGGCCGTCGAGGCCAAGGCGGATGATGGGGGCGTCGTAGTCCTTCCAGGTCTCGTCGGGCCATTCCATGCCGGCGATGTTGGACAGGTCAATGTCCATCATTTCCTGCAGCAGGTCGCGCGAAGTGGGGCGGTAATTGGTACACATGGGGGCTATGCTAACCCGATTGTGCTTGCTAAACTACTGTATATGCATACAGTTACACGAAAGCCGCTAACTGCCGCTCAGCTACGTGAAATCTGGCTGCGAAACCAGAATGACGACATGCTGGCCGTGCTGTGGGAGATCAAGCGCCTGCGCAGGCTGGTGGTACGGGCGAGTCATTTGCACTGGACGTTTCGCGAGGAACTCAAGGGAGAGCCGTGCCTGGAGGAGGACCGGCCATTTGCCACGGCAAGGGAATTGCGGCGGCGGGCCAATGCAATCAGGAATGCGGACTGATATCATTCCTGCATGAAAAATCTACTCCTGGTGGGAGCGACCGGCCTTGTCGGCCGCGTGGTATTGAAGCTGGCGCTGGCCTCGCCGGAGGTGGCGCAAGTCATTGCGCCTGTGCGCCGGAGGCTGGAGCCGCACCCTAAGCTGGTGGCGCCGATCGTTGACTTTGACCGCTTGCCGGCGCTGGAACCCTGGTGGCAGGCCGATGCTGTGATCTGCACCTTGGGTACGACCATCAAGGTGGCGGGCTCGCAGGAGGCCTTCCGCAAGGTGGACTATAGTTATCCGATGGCCGTGGCGCGGCTGGCGCGCCAGCATGGCACGCCTGCATTCGTGCTGAATTCAGCACTGGGCGCTGACGCCGGATCGAGCGTTTTCTATAACCGGGTGAAGGGCGAGGTGGAGCATGGGGTACGCTCGCTGGGATTCGAATCGCTGGTGATTGCGCGGCCTGGCTTGATTGGCGGCCTACGTGACGAATTCCGTCTGGGCGAAAAAATCCTGGTGCCGATCCTGTCGGCGCTGGCGCCGGTGCTGCCGCGCGCATGGCGCATCAATCCGGCCGGGCACATTGCGCGCGCCATGTTTGACGCTGCAATGCACCCTCAGCCGGGGGAGCACATCATTACTTCGGACAGGATGGCCTGAGGCCTATTCTTCCAGCAGGCTGCGCAGCATCCACGCGGTTTTTTCGTGCACGTCGAGGCGCTGGGTCAGCAGGTCGGCGGTCGGCTGGTCGTTCGCTTCGTCCACTACCGGCAGCAGGGAACGGGCAGTGCGTGCGGTCGCTTCCTGCGCTGTGACGAGGTGGCGCACCATGTCCATCGCCTTTGGTACGCCGGACACTTCCTTGACGGTGCTCAGCTTGCCGAACTCGGCATACGTGCCCGGAGCGGGGTAGCCCAGTGCGCGGATGCGTTCTGCAATCAGGTCCAGCGCGGTCCACTGCTCGGTGTATTGTGTCATGAACATCTGGTGCAGGGAATTGAACATGGGACCCTTCACGTTCCAGTGGAAGTTGTGGGTCATCAGGTAAAGCGAGTAGCTGTCGGCCAGCAGGCGGGACAGGCCATCGGCAATGCGTGCGCGGCTGTCGTCGGACAGGCCAATATCAATCTTCATTGCGTATTCCTTTCGATCGGTTAATTGCTTGACGATTATTTCATGATTCCTAACAGGCTGCTGTAATCGTCCGTCCAGGGGCGCACATCCGGCGCTGAGGGCAATTCCTGCAATCCTGCATAGGGCACCAGGCGCTCGCGCTGGCCTATCAGGACCCAGGTGGCCGCAGTCGTGCCGCGCTGCGGATCGGAGGCGTTCTGCGACAGGAAAGCGGTACGGCGGAAGCTGTCCGCGGCTCGCCTGACCACTGGCGCCATGTCCAGGTAGCGGTTGGAGATGTGGATCGCCAGCACGCCATCCGGCTTCAGGTGGCGGAAATAGATGTTGAAGGCCTCCGTGGTCAGCAGGTGCACCGGCACCGAGTCGCCAGAGAAGGCATCTACCGCCAGCACGTCGAACTGTTGCGGCGCTTCGGCATTCAGCACCAGGCGTGCATCGCCAAGAGCGATTTCCTTCCTGGCAGGGCAATCGCGCAGGAAGGTGAAATAATGGTCCGCGAAATCGAGCACCAGTGGATTGATTTCGTAGAAGCGGTAGATGTCGCCGGGCCGGCAATAAGCCGCCATGGTACCGGCGCCCAGGCCGATGACGCCGACATGCTGTGCCGAACCATTGCGGCTGGCGGCAATGGCAATGCCGGCACCGCTGTTGCTGCCGTAATAGGTGGTTGGCCAGCGCCGCTTTTGCGGTTCGAGAAACTGGCGGCCGTGCACGATAGTGCCATGGGTGAGCTGGCGCACCTGGCCGGCGCCGGGTTCCGTATCCTTGATCTTGACTGTCCCATAGAAATTGCGGGCCTTGATCGACGGTGTCGTTGGCCAGATCGCATTGGCGGCCCACAAGACGCCGACCAGGGTGGTGAAGAACACCGCAGCCTTGATGCGTGCTCCGCGCTGCATCGGCGCCGATGGGCGGTGGTGGCATGCGACACCGACGATGCAGACGGCGGCGATACAGGAAAGGATCAGTTCGTAGTCGTCATTGAACATGCGCGGTGCCAGCAAGCCGGTGAACAGGCCGCCAATCGCCCCGCCAGTTGCAATCATCAGGTAGTAGGCGGTCAGGTGGGTAGCTTGCGGCTTGAGGCGCGCCAACTCGCCGTGGCATGCCATGCAGTAGGTGAAGATGCAGGCGCTGAAGAGCAGGGTGGGCCATATGATTCCGCGCGGCATCAGGCTGGGGAAGGTGCTGCAGGCAACCAGCAGCGGCGTCAGCAGGGCCATCAGTGGCAGGAAGAGCCAGCGCTTGTACCAGCGCGCACTTTCGAAGCAGAGAATGAAAGTCAGCAGATAAATCACCAGCGGCAGTACCCAAAGCATGGGCACCGGCGCGATGTTGGCAGTCAGGTGGCTGGTGGCCGCCATCAGCACCACCGTTGGTACGGCGGCGAGGCCACACCACAACAGGCTGTCGTGCAAGGTCGGCTTGCCTGCCATCGCATCTTCGCGCAAGGTATGGGGCGCAGCATTGCGGTTGCGGCCACTCAAGGCGAGGGCGCCGCAAAACAGGGCAAACAGGCCAAAGCCCGCTGACCAGAAGGTGGACATTTCTTTGACGGCAAAGCGTGGCTCGAACAGCAGCGGATAGCTCAGCAAGCCAAGCAGGGAAGCGAAGTTGGACAGGGCAAACAGGCGGTAAGGCACGCTGCCGGGACGTTCCTGGGCAAACCAGTGCTGGACCAGCGGCCCCGTTGTTGAGAGCAGGAAGTACGGCAGGCCAATGGTTGCGGCAAGCAAGCCGAGCAGCAGGAGCGCCGGGTCGTCGCCTGGTGCCGGCTTCCAGCTATCGCTGGGGAGGATGGGCAGTGCCAGTACTGCGATGAGCAGCAGGCCGGCATGCAGCCATGCCTGGCGGCGCGGCGCCAGGTAGCGGCTGGTGAGGTGGGAGTACAGGTAGCCCAGCAGGAGGGTGACCTGGAAGAACAGCATGCAAACCGTCCACGCAGCCGCGGAGCCACCGAACCAGGGCAGCACCATTTTCCCAATGATGGGCTGCACCTGGAATAGCAGGAAAGCGCTGAGGACGATCGTTCCGGCGTAGAGGATAAGCATGAGAAATACTAACTCATGATAAGCCCCGCGGCGAGCGCCAGCATGACCGCGCCGGTCATTCCTTCAATGCACTTCCAGGCCAGGGGGCGCCCGAACACGCCCGCGAGGCGCGTCGCGCCAAAGCCCAGTGCGCTGAACCACAGCAGGGAGGCGGTCATGGCGCCTGCCGAAAAGCCCACGCGCTGGCCGTCCGGGTAGCTGCCGCCGATGGAGCCAAGCAGCACCACCGTATCAAGGTAGACGTGGGGATTCAGCAGCGAGAGCGCGACCACGCTGGCCAGCGCCTGCCTGGCATCCGGTGCCGGCGCCACAGCGTCGACGTCCAGCGATTTGGGCGTCAGCATCGCGCGCCAGCTGCGCAGCCCGTACCAGGCCAGGAAGGCAGCGCCCCCCCAGCGGGCAGCAGCCAGCAGGAGCGGCGAATCCTGGATCACGGCGCCCGCGCCGGCGACGCCAAGTGCAATCAGGACAACGTCGATCACGATGCAAGCGGCAACCGTCAGCGCCACATGCTGGCGTTTGATGCCCATCCGCAGCACATGGGCATTCTGGGCGCCGATGGCCATGATCAGGCTCGCGCCGAGCCCCAAACCGTTTACATAACTCTGCATTTTTCTTTGCTCCTGTTGTGGAGCCCGAATTTTGCCGCCACTGGCCCCGCAAATGAAGCTGGATTAAGATAATTCAGTATTCATTAATTTTGCTAAAGGTGATGGGGATGATTCCAGACGCGCGACAAGGCGAGGCTTTGCTGGCGGTGATCGATTCCGGCAGTTTCGAGCAGGCCGCGGCCGCCCTGCATTTGACGCCGTCGGCCATATCGCAGCGGGTCAGCGGTCTGGAATCGGCAGTCGGCTCGCCGCTCCTGATTCGCAGCCGCCCCATTCGCCTGACCAGCGCCGGGCAGCGGCTGGTGCAATACCTGCGCCGCAGCCGGTTGATGGAACAGGAATTCCTGGCTGAACTGAAAGCCGACGAGGCCCTGCCGCCACGCATTCCGGTGGCGGTAAATAACGATACCCTCGGCACCTGGTTCTTGCCGGAGTTGAGCGCTTTCCTGAATCGCGAAAACATCCTGCTGGAGATAATCCTGGACGACCAGGACCATACTTATTCGCTATTCGAAAAAGGATTGGTGCTCGCTGGTGTTTCCAGCGAGCCGGAACCGATGCGCGGCTGTCGATCGCAACACTTGGGCTTCATGCGCTACCGCTTATTGGCCCAGCCGGGGTTCGTCAAACAATGGTTTCCCGATGGCTTTAACCGCGAAGCCGCGCGCAAAGCGCCGGTGATGTTTTTTGACCGTAAAGATTCGCTGCAAGAGATATTCATCGAGCGGGAGCTGGGACTGCCGTTGGGCGCTTATCCCATTCATTATGTTCCTTCCAGCGATCCGTTCGTGGAGTCAATCCGGCTGGGAATGGGATACGGCATGCTGCCGCGCCAGCAGTATAAGTCGCTGATCGAATCGGGGGAGCTGGCCGATTTAGTGCCGGGCAAATACCTCGATATCCACCTCTATTGGCACTCGTGGCGGATCCAGTCGCCGAAGCTTGAACTGCTCACAGAGCAGGTGCTTGCCGCTGCAGGGCGGGCGCTGGATCGCTAGGCTGGAAGTTGGTGCAATCGCGCCAGTAGTTGGCGCGATTTCACACAGTGGGTTTAATACGTGTAGAACATGCGCTGCAGTTCTTTGGTATTGGCGGTCTTGGCCATGCCCAGCATCAGCAAGATGCGCGCCTTTTGCGGGCTCAGGGTATCGGCGACTACATAATCCAGTTCATCGTCATTTGCTTCGCCATTGCGGGCCAGGATGCCGTTACCGACGCGGCTGGCGCGAACGATAATGGTGCCGCTCTTGCGCGCTGCAGCCAGTTCAGGTTTTACTTTGGCTGCCACGCTGCCATCGCCCACGCCTGCATGGATAATCCCTTTCGCGCCGGCCGCAATAAAGGCATTCAGCGCCACCGAATTCATATTCGCGTAGCCATAAACGATATCGATTTGCGGCAGGGTGTTCAGGTTGGAAATATCGAATTCAGTGTCGGCGGTATGCTTGCGGGCCGAAGTGCGATAGAAGAATGCTTTAGGACCCTGCACATAACCCAGCATGCCCAATTCAGGGGTTTTAAACGAATCCGGGGTCGAGGTATTGGTCTTGGTAACGTCGCGGGCGCCGTGAATTTGATCGCCCAGGGCCACCAGTACACCTTTGCCAACCGCATCCTGGCTACCGGCAATCAATACCGCGTTGTACAGGTTGATCGGACCGTCTGCCGACAGGGCGGTGCCTGGGCGCATGGCGCCCACCAGCACCACCGGCTTGCGCGACTTGACGACCAGGTTCAGGAAATAGGCGGTCTCTTCCAGGGTGTCGGTACCGTGGGTGATGACGATCCCGTTGACGTTCGGCTGTGCCAGCAGGGTGTTGACGCGCTTGCCGAGGGTCAGCCAATGTTCATTGGTCATGCTTTCTGAAGCGATCTGGAACACTTGCTCGCCGGTGACGTTGGCAATCTTGGACAGTTCCGGCACTGCGTTTATCAATTGTTGGACGCCGACTGTCGCGGCGGTGTAGCCCACCGTGGTCGTGGAAGTGGCGCCCGAGCCGGCAATGGTTCCGCCTGTGGCAAGAATCGTGATGTTAGGAAGCTTCTCTGCATGAACACTGAATGCGATCAAGAATGCAAACAGGGTGAAAATGAAGTGCTTGGCTGTGTTGCGTTGCATAAGTTCTCCTGTGGTTAGTTTTAAGAATGTTGCGCATGTTACTAGATTTGGTGCAGTATGGCTGTACTTCCTAAGCAAGGACAATGCCAGTGGAAACAGACGCACTAAGTCTCGCTGTGGTCATGCAGCGCAAAGCATTGAAAAGCATTTGGCAACCATCGCAGTGGTTGCCGGCGGAGGTCGTCTTGTCGCCATTACCTGCCGGCGCGCCGTGTTGTTTGCGGGACGATCCTTCCGAGACCTTGTGGCTTTACCCTGGGCTGTCGATGCGCTTGTATTCCGACGAGGCGGAAGGCTACTTCCTGAATCTCGATTCCGGGTCGCCGTGCTGGTTCATCATGTGGCGGCTGGAAGGGGAGTTGGCTGTGCCGAAATTCGTGACGCTGTCCTATAACGAGGCGGCGCGCCTGATGGATGGTGGCGAGCAGGTCGATACCTTGCCCTTGCCCCCGGTACTTGTGGAGAGGCTTGGAGCATTTGTGGCGGAGTATTACCGCCCGGAGCCGAAGGGCAAGCGCCGCCGGCCTTCCTTCGAAGGCGGTGCCGCGGTTCAGCAAATGGCGCGTGCGGAAAGGGAGGGGCGAGGTGGCCGCTGAGACTTTCTTCGCCCGCTGGTCGCGCGTGAAGGCGGAGGCTCGCCAGGAGCCTGGCGCCCCCGCCACCGTCGCCGAGCACCCAGCTGTCGCAGGCGAATCTTCGGCAACCGATGCGCCGGCTCCGACCCTTGAGCAGGTGGAAAGCCTGACGCCCGATTCCGATTTCACTCCCTTCGTCGCGCGAGGCGTTGATGAAACCGTGCGGCGCGCTGCGTTGAAGAAGCTGTTTGCGGACCCGCGTTTCAACGAGATGGACGGCCTCGACACCTACGTTGGCGACTACAACAAATTCGAACCCCTGACGCCCCTGATGGTGGCAGCCCTCAATCATGCCCGGGACCTGATCGCGCGCGAATTCGACTCGGAAGAAGACGATGAGCCAAAAGACGAGGATCTGTAACTGCAACAACACCATGCCGATGGATGGTGCGGCCATTGGCAGCGCCCTCGGCGAAGGCGCGCTGCCGGTCGCCAGCCAGCTTTGCCGCCGTGAAGTCAGCCAGTACCTGCAAACGCTGGAAGGCGCACAGCGCATCGTGATCGCTTGCACGCAGGAGGAACCGCTCTTCCGAGAACTGGCGGAGATGAAATCCGCCGTGGCGCCGCTGCATTTCGTGAACCTGCGCGAGACGGGCGGGTGGAGCGAGGAGTCTCGTCACGCTACGCCCAAGATGGCGGCCTTGCTGGCCGCTGCCCGTTTGCCCGATCCGGAACCGGTGCCGGAAGTTGAATATCGATCGGAAGGCCGCGTGTTGCTGCTTGGCCCGGCGCGGCGTGTGCTGGCATGGGCGCGCAAGCTGGAGCGGCAACTCCAGGTGAGCGTGCTGCTTACGGACGGGCGGGATGCGGCGATTGCCGGGCACTCGTGGCCCACTTTCAGCGGCAGCACGCCTCGCGTGCAAGGCTGGCTGGGTGCGTTCCATGTGAGCTGGCGGCAGTCCAATCCGATCGACCTTGAACTGTGCACGCGCTGCAATGCCTGCGTGCAGGCCTGCCCGGAAGGCGCAATCGGCCTGGCCTACCAGATTGAGATGGATGCCTGCCGGTCGCACCACGATTGCGTCGCGGCTTGCGGTGCGGTGGCGGCGATCGACTTCGATCGCGCCGACAAAGAACGCAGCGGTGATTTCGACCTGGTATTCGATCTGGGCGACACGCCTTTGCTGCGCATGCACCAGCCGCCGCAGGGCTATTTTGCACCCGGCGCGGACGAGGCAGCGGCTGCATTGGCTGCAATGCAGATGCTGGAACTGGTCGGTACCTTCAGCAAGCCGCGCTTCTTCCAATATAAAGAGAGCATTTGCGCGCATAGCCGCAGCCGGCAGCCGGGCTGCAATGCCTGTATCGATATCTGCTCGGCCGAGGCGATTGGCAACGCGGGCGACCATATCAAGGTATCGCCGCAACTGTGCGCCGGTTGTGGGGCGTGCACGACCGTGTGCCCGTCTGGCGCGCTGACGTATGCGTGGCCGCGCGCTCCTGATTTCGGCGAACGCATCCGGACCATGCTGGCGGCCTATGCACGCGCCGGCGGTTTGCGGCCAGCGCTGCTGGTGCACAGCGACGAGGAGGGCAATGCGTTCGTGGGCGAACTGGGGCAGCTTGCGGCTGCTGGCGCGGCGCATGGCGTGCCATCGCGTGTGCTGCCTTTGCCGGTGCATCATATTGCATCGGTGGGGATGGATTTGTGGCTTGCCGCGGTTGCGTATGGTGCGGTGGACGTGGCGGTGCTGGCGACCGGCTGCGAGGCGCCGCAATACCTCGATGCGATCGCAGGGCAAATGGCATTCGCGCAAGCGATCATCGACGGCTTAGGCTACAGCGGCATCCAGCTGCACGTGCTCCGCGCGCGCGACGCGGCGGAACTTGACCGCGAGCTGCAACGCTTCGCCGCCACTGCTTCGTCCAGCGCCGGCCGCCCGCCCGCGAGTGCATCTGCGGCGGCGGGGCCAATGCCAGGGGTGCCGGCAGCGACCTTCCATGTCGCGGCGGCGAAGCGGGAAACGCTCGATTTCGCGGTCACGCACCTGACCAGGCACGCGCCAAGCCCTCAGGACTGCATCGCTCTCCCCAACGGCGCACCGTTTGGGACGGTCGAGATCGACACCGCCAGGTGCACGCTCTGCATGGCCTGTGTCGGCGCCTGCCCCGCATCGGCCCTGTCCGACAACCCCCAGGCACCGCAGCTGCGCTTTACGGAGTCGAACTGCGTGCAATGCGGCCTGTGCGTGAACACCTGCCCCGAGCAGGCACTCAGCCTGCGGCCGCGCCTTGCTTTGGGCACAACAGCCAGGCAAGCCCGCGTCCTCCATGAAGCCCAGCCGTACCATTGCATCAAGTGCCGCAAACCCTTCGGCACGCAGCAAATGGTGGAAAATATGGTCAACAAACTCGCGGGCCACGGGGCCTTCTCCGGAAACCTCGACCGCATCCGCATGTGCCCCGACTGCCGCGTGATCGACATGATGCAGCCGGAAAAAGAAGTCTCCATCTTTGAGGTAAAACGCCAATGACCGAAGACGAAGAATATGCGCGTTCCGAACTGTATGGCGTGCTCTCCATGCTGTTCTATGGCCCACCATCGCAAGCCGTTCTGGACCTGATCGAAAGCGCAGCCATTGAAGGCGACGGTGTGTTGGCCGATGCATGGCGCGGCCTGCAATCCGCCAGCAGCAAGACCGATGCAGCGCGCGCGCGCGAGGAATATGAGGCGCTGTTCATCGGGACCGGCAAGCCCGATGTCATGCTGTACGGCTCCTATTACCAGTCAGGCTTTCTGATGGAAAAGCCGCTGGCGGCATTGCGTCAAGACCTGGAGCGGCTTGGCCTCGAGCGCTCCGAACACCTGGCCGAAAGCGAAGACCATTTCGCCGCCCTGTGCGATGCAATGCGCTTGCTGCATGGCAGCATTGCAACACAGAAGGAATTTTTTAGCGCGCACATTCAGCCATGGGCACGCCAGCTTTTCGACGCGATCGAGGCCCATCCCGGGGCGGCTTACTACCGGGCAGTATCCGGCCTGGCGCGCAGCTTCGTGGATGTGGAAGCCCAGGCGTTCGATATGGACTAAGCATTAATGCATTGTTAAAACATTTGTGCTAGTGTTAAAAGACTAACTGTTGTTGGTTATGGGAGACCATGATGTCAACGCAATCCAACTCCGGACGACGGTCTTTTTTCACCGGCATGGGGGCCCTGGCCGCTGCCGGCATCGCCGCGAAAATGGCGAGTAGTCCGCCTGGCACGACGCCGCCAGCAGAACCGGAACCGCCTCCCGGCTCCGGCTACCGCCTCACAGAACACATCCAGAAGTACTACCGCACCACCAAGATCTGAGTGGAGGGCAACATGACGCTCCTTACACGCAAAGGGCCAGCCGGCCTCCGTACGCCTGGACGAATTGCATCGAGCCTGGAAGGCAGCCTGGCACGGGCCTTGCCGACCATGGACCGGCGCGCATTCCTGAAACGCTCCGGCATTGGTGTCGGCATGGGGCTGGCGGCATCGCAGATTTCGCTGATGCGCAAGGCGCAGGCGAAAGATCCTGCCGCTGTTGATAGCGGTAGCAGGCAGGTCGTGCGGCGCACGGTCTGCAGCCACTGTTCGGTGGGTTGCGCGGTTGATGCGGTGGTGGAGAACGGTATCTGGATTCGCCAGGAACCGGTATTCGATTCACCGCTTAACCTGGGCGCGCACTGCGCCAAGGGCGCCGCACTGCGCGAGCATGGGCACGGCGAATACCGCTTGAAATATCCGATGAAGCTGGTCAATGGCAAATACCAGCGTATCAGCTGGGACCAGGCCTTGCAGGAAATCTCGGCAAAGATGCTGGACCTGAAAAAGAAGGATGGCCCGGATTCGCTCTTCTTCGTCGGCTCGTCGAAACACAATAACGAGCAGGCGCAGCTGCTGCGCAAATTCGTCTCCTTCTTCGGCACGAATAACTGTGACCACCAGGCGCGCATCTGCCATTCGACCACCGTGGCCGGCGTGGCGAATACCTGGGGCTATGGCGCCATGACCAACAGCTACAACGATATGCAGAACGCCAAAGCGGCCATGTATATCGGCTCCAACGCTGCGGAAGCGCATCCGGTCTCGATGCTGCACATGCTGCACGCGAAGGAAAACGGCTGCAAGATGATCGTAGTCGACCCGCGCTATACGCGCACTGCCGCCAAGGCCGACCAGTACATCCGCATCCGCTCAGGTTCGGACATTCCTTTCCTGTACGGGATGCTGTGGCACATCTTCAAGAACGGCTGGGAAGACAAGGAATACATTGCGGCCCGCGTCTACGGCATGGACAAGGTACGCGAAGAAGTCGCCAAATGGACGCCGGATAAGGTGGAAGAGGCCTGCGGCGTGCCGGAAGCCCAGGTGCTGCAAGCGGCGGAGACAATGGCGAAGAACCGCCCCTCCACCGTGGTGTGGTGCATGGGCCAGACACAGCACTCGATCGGCAATGCGATCGTGCGCGCTTCCTGCATCCTGCAACTCGCATTGGGCAACGTCGGCAAGAGCGGCGGCGGCACCAATATCTTCCGCGGCCACGACAATGTGCAGGGCGCGACCGACGTCGGGCCGAACCCCGATTCGCTGCCGGCCTATTACGGACTGGCTACCGGCGCCTGGAAGCACTGGTGCTCCGTATGGGGCGTGGACTACGAGTGGGTCAAGAGCCAGTTCGCCTCTCAAGCCATGATGGAAAAGTCCGGCACGACTGTGTCGCGCTGGGTCGATGCGGTGCTGGAGAAGAACGAGCTGATCGACCAGGACAGCAACGTCAAGGCAGTGTTCTTCTGGGGCCATGCGCCGAACTCGCAAACGCGCGGCCTGGAAATGAAGAAGGCGATGGACAAGCTGGAAATGCTGGTGGTGATCGACCCGTATCCGTCCGCCACTGCCGCCATGGCCGCGATGAAAGTGGAAGGACAGGAAGTCAATGCCAACCGCGCCGTCTACCTGCTGCCGGCGGCTACCCAGTTCGAAACTTCCGGCTCGGTGACGGCATCGAACCGTTCGGTGCAATGGCGAGAGAAAGTGATCGAGCCGCTGTTCGAATCGCGCACGGACCATATGATCATGTACCAGCTGGCGGAGAAGCTGGGTTTTGGCAAGCAGCTGGTGGCCAGGATCAAGCTGGTCCCGGGCAAGGGCAATATGCTGGAGCCGGAACCGGAAGACATGCTGCGCGAAATCAACCGGGGGAGCTGGACCATCGGCTACACCGGCCAGTCGCCGGAACGCCTGAAGGCGCACATGCGCAATATGCACATGTTCGACGTGAAGACCCTGCGCTGCAAAGGCGGCAAGGATGCGGAGACCGGCTATGACCTAACTGGCGACTATTTCGGCTTGCCCTGGCCTTGCTACGGCACCCCGGAACTCAAGCATCCCGGCTCGGCCAACCTGTACGACAACAGCCAGCACGTGATGGATGGCGGCGGCAATTTCCGCGCCAATTTCGGCGTGGAGCGCGAGGGCGTCAACCTGCTGGCGGAAGACGGCTCATTCTCCAAAGGGGCCGATATTACGACCGGCTACCCGGAATTCGACCACGTGCTGATGAAAAAGCTGGGCTGGTGGGAGGAGCTGACCGATGCCGAGAAGCTGGCGGCAGAAGGCAAGAACTGGAAAACCGACCTGTCTGGCGGGATCCAGCGCGTATGCCTGAAGGGACATGGCGTGCACCCATTCGGCAATGCCAAGGCGCGCGCCGTGGTGTGGAATTTCCCCGATCCGGTACCGCTGCACCGCGAGCCGCTGTTCGGCACACGGCCCGACCTGGTGGCCAAGTATCCGACCCACGAAGACAAAAAAGCCTTCTGGCGCATGCCTACGCTGTACAAGACCGTGCAGCAGAAGGCGGTCGACGATGGGCTGGCGAAGAAGTTTCCGATCATCCTGACTTCCGGTCGGCTGGTCGAATACGAAGGTGGCGGGGAAGAGACGCGTTCCAATCCATGGCTGGCCGAGCTGCAGCAGGAGAATTTCGTCGAGATCAACCCGAAGGCCGCTGCGGAGCGGGGCATCCGCAATGGCGACTACGTGATCGTGTCGACGCCGACCGGCGCGCGCATCAAGGTGCGGGCACTGGTAACCCAGCGCGTAGGCGTGGACACGGCCTTCATTCCCTTCCACTTTTCGGGCTGGTGGCAGGGCAGGGACATGCTGGAATATTACCCGGAAGGCGCGGCGCCGATTGTGCGCGGCGAGGCGGTCAACACGGCCACGACTTACGGCTATGACTCGGTCACCATGATGCAGGAGACCAAGACGACCATCTGCAATATCGAACGCTTCGCGGGCTGAGGAGATTGCCATGGCACGGATGAAATTCATTTGCGACACCGAGCGCTGCATCGAATGCAACGCTTGCGCGACAGCATGCAAGAACGAGCACGAGGTGCCCTGGGGCGTGAACCGGCGCCGCGTTGTGACCATCAACGACGGCATCGTCGGGCAGGAAAAATCGGTTTCGGTGGCGTGCATGCACTGCTCCGACGCGCCTTGCATGGCGGTGTGCCCGGTCGATTGCTTCTATCGCACCGAGGAGGGGGTGGTCCTGCATGACAAGGACGCCTGTATCGGCTGCGGCTACTGTTCTTACGCCTGCCCCTTCGGTGCGCCGCAGTTCCCCTCCAACGGGACCTTCGGCTTGCGCGGCAAGATGGACAAGTGCACCTTTTGCGCCGGCGGTCCTGAAGAAAACGGCTCGCAGGCCGAATTCGAAAAGTATGGCCGTAACCGGCTGGCCGAGGGTAAATTGCCGGCCTGTGCCGAAATGTGTTCAACCAAGGCGCTGCTAGGCGGCGATGGCGATGTGGTGGCTGACATCTTCCGCACCCGGGTTGTCACACGCGGCAAGGGCAGCGAGGTATGGGGCTGGGGTACCGCTTACGGCAAGCAGGAGGCGAAATCATGAAGCTCTATCTGGTAGCGCTGCTGGCGCTGGCTGGCTGCGGCGAGGTTTCGCAGTCGAAGCAGGGCAGCGCGGTAAATCGCGGCGATGAGCCGGGATACAAGGGGGCACGTACGGCGCAAGTAGCCAAGGGTTGGACGCCGGGCGACAAGGCTTCATGGGACAAGCAGGTGCGCGAACGCGGGCAACTGCAGAACGAGTACGTGAAAACCAACCGCTAGGGAGGTTCGCCATGAAACGATGGTTGGCAATGCTGGCCGTGGCACTTGCCGCCGGCACGTCCCTCGCAGCCGACACCCCTGTGCCGCGCCAGCAGGACGCCTCCGCTCCAGTGGCCAGCGGCAAGGCGTCCGGTAGCGCAATGCCGCGCGTGGAACCGGTGGACATTCTCAAGCAGAACCAGGCCGAACGCACGCGCGACCAGCCGGGCAATAACGCGCCGGTATGGCGCCAGGTCGTGGCAGGGGAGACGCACTACAGCAGCCTGCCTTACCCCGAAGCCGGCGTACTGATCCAGCCCAAGGCGCAGCTTCCTGGCCAGCCCGTGGCGACGACGGCAGGCGAAGCATGGCGCCGCTTCCGCAATGGCCCCATGATGAGCATTGGCGGCTGGCTGATCCTCGGCGTGCTGGCCGCAATCGCCGTGATGTATTTCGCCAAAGGCCCGATCAAGGTCCATTCGCCGCCAACCGGCCGCAAAATCCAGCGCTTCACGCCAACCGAACGTTTCGTGCACTGGACCACAGCCATCACCTTCGTCCTGTTGGCCGTCTCGGGCCTGTGCATGATGTTCGGTAAATTTGTGCTGATGCCCGTTATCGGGCACAGCCTGTTCGGCTACCTGACCTATGCCCTGAAAACCATCCACAACTTCGTGGGCCCGCTGTTCACGATTTCGATCGTCGCCACCTTTATTCTTTTCGTTAAAGATAACTTCCCTATCGTTGCCGACATCAAATGGCTGGCCAGGCTGGGCGGCATGTTCGGCCAGGGCCACGCCCCCGCCGGCCGTTTCAATGCCGGTGAAAAGCTGTGGTTCTGGGGCGGTGTCACCTTCCTTGGCCTGGCGGCCAGTGCATCCGGCCTCGTACTCGACAAGCTGGTGCCCAATCTTGAATACACCCGCTTCGTGATGCAAGGCGCGAACCTGCTGCACATCACGGCTACCGTGCTGATGATGGGCCTGGCCCTTGGCCACATCTACCTCGGCACCATAGGCATGGAAGGCGCGTACAAAGCCATGCGCGAGGGTTTTGTGGATGATGCCTGGGCGCGCGAGCACCACGATATCTGGTACCAGGAAGTCGTGGACGGCAAAGTGCCGCGCGTGCGTGCCCCTGAACACGATGGCGAAACGGTACCGCCGCCCGCACCCAAGACTGTCTAAGGAGCATGCCATGAACAAGCCTATTGTCGCCCTGGTACTGCTGGCTGGCTGCTGCGCCGCGCAAGCCAAACTGCCAGCGCCTACCGAAGAACAGAAGGCCGCCGCAGCAGCGGCAAAAGACAAGCAGGCCTGGAACGACAAGGTTGCCGCCTACAAGCTATGCCAGGCGCAGGATCGCGTAGCGGCCCACTATTTCAAGGCAAAAGCAAGCAGCGCCAAGCCATCGGCGGCGCTGCCGCCATGCGCCGATCCCGGGCCGTATGTGGCCCAGGTGGCTGCTACCAGGGAAGTCGGTGTCGCTGATGCGAAGCCGGTGCCCGAGGCGGGCAAGAAGAAGCAATGAAAAACCCGCCGCAGCGGGTTTCCACGGGGGGAGTGGTTGCGGCTTAGCCCAGCTTGTCGTTGGACTTGCGACGGGAAGCCAGGCCCAGCAGGCCAACGCCTACCAGCAGCATCGCATAGGTAGCTGGTTCCGGAATCGGAGCCGCCAGGTTCAGGTTACCAGCATAGGAACCGCCCAAGCCTGCGATGGCGGTGCTGCCGGTGACCGTAAAGCCATAGTTCCCCGACATCAGGGCATCGATCGGGAAGAACTCGATACCGGACGAAGTGTCGAAGGTGGTGGACAGGGGAGTCTGGCTGCTGTCGGCTTCAACTTTGAAGAACTCAATGCCAGTGATGCCATAGTTTGCCAGGCGCGAACCATCGATCCAGGTTTTACCTACCACCACGCTACCGCTCGCATAGGTTGCGTTGGTATCCACGGTGAACAGGTAAGTATCGATATAGTCCCCGGCAGTCGCGTGCAGTGCGCCGAAGATGGCATTGCCTGCTGCATCAAAGGTCAGGGTGGTCTGTGCCATAGCGCCGGAGCTGGCGAACAGCCCTGCGGATAGCATCAATGTTCCGGCTACCTTGCTAAGAAACGCTTTCTTCATGTTAATACCCCTTGAGATAGTGTTGTTGTGAAGGTGAAGCGGTTGTCAGTGTGCAAGAGATTGCTTGGTTATATCGTCAGTGGCCTGCTGAAAACATAACCTTTCCTGCTTACCAACGACGATCAATATAGCCCACCCCCTCCGGCCATTAGTTCACTAATGAAGTGTGTATGTTTGCAAGCGTACAGAGCTCGACCAGGCCTGCGGGGCACAGGTAAAGCGCCGAAGAACGTCAAGGGAAAAATTTTTGTGTGCTCGAGCCCGCAAGGCTTTTCCGCCACATCGCGTAGTCCGATTCCGACAGGAACAAGAGCCGAACTGACGGGGGAATTGTGAGCAAACGCACCGTATGCAAGCGGGCCGGAAAATAAGATGGAAGCGTGATCGAAGCGCCAAGCGCTCATTACCAGACAACCTGGCCGGCTACTGCCGCAGCGAGGCACCGGCCCAAAAACAGAATACGGAGGCCTATCATGACCCAGACCAACCACCCATCCAAGTACGTGGTAAGGGAGTACCTCGAACGCCGTTCTCAAGCCGCCAAGCCACCTCCATCGCCAGAGGAGATTCGCCGTCAGTTGGGCTGGGGTTTGATGTTGTTCGAGCCGAAGATGGAAACAGGGCGCTAGACCCCCGTACTGCCACATGACCCGCCGCTTTCGGCGGGTTTTTTTTCGCCGTTCGCTGAATTGTTCGCCATTCACCGAGCCGCCGCCGTCGTTCACCGAAAAGCCGTTTCGCCGCCTCCCGCCCCCCGCTATCGTTCATCCATCCAATCAACGGGGAGCAAAAAATGAGCAAAGAAATGCAATCGCGCAGCCAGCTGCTCTGGGGCCTGATCGTGATCGCAGTCGGCGTGCTGTTCCTGACCGACATCGATATTCCGCCAATCGGCCAACTGTGGCGCTACTGGCCTTTCCTGGCCATGGCATTCGGCGCAGTCAAATTGATCCCGCCGACCACGCCGAAACATGTGCTCGATGGCCTGTGCCACATCGCCTTTGCCGGCTGGTTTTACATGTCGTTCGAACATATCTGGGGCCTGACCTTCCACAATAGCTGGCCCATCCTGGTTATCATCGCCGGCATTTGCCTGCTGGTGCAGCCATTTGTGATTAAATACAGCGCCAATAAAGAGGAGAACCAATAATGCGCAACCGCAGCCATCGCGAACGTAACACCACATCCCAGATGCTGATTGGTGCCGGCGTCATCCTGGCCGGCTTCCTGTTCCTGATCGATAACCTAGGCTGGATCGACCTCGACCTGCGAGTGCACTTCTGGCCCGTCATCCTGATGGTATTTGGCGCTTCGACCCTGGCGCAGGCGCCGCGGCGCGGCAGTGGGGCAGCAGTAGCAGGCATTTTCATGATCGGCTTTGGCGCATTATCGCTGCTGAAGGGATTGGGCCTGATTTACTTCAGCTGGAAGGTCATCTTCCCGATCGGGATTATCGGGGTAGGCCTGATGATGGTGTTCCGTGCCAGCAAGCGGCGTAAGGAGCCGGACGGCGACAGCACTGCCGCCAAAGATTTCGCCGACGACAGCTTCGTGTTCGGCGTATCGGAAGGCGAGACCAGTGAGCGCGTGCTGGACCTGACGGCCATCCTCGGCGGTTTCCAGCGCAAGGTGACCACGCAGGACTTCCGCGGTGGCGACCTGACCAGCATCATGGGCGGCATTGACCTGGACATGCGCACCGCATCGCTGAACGGCTCGGCGGTACTGAATGTGTTCGCCCTGATGGGCGGTATTTCGGTCAAGGTGCCAACCGACTGGACGGTGGAACTGGAAGGTACGCCTATCCTGGGCGGCTTCGAAGAAAAGACCATGGAGCCAAAGGACAGCAGCAAGCGCCTGGTGATCCGCGGCACCGTCATCATGGGCGGCCTGGAAGTCCGCAACTGATGCAGAGCGTGTTGACCAGCCGCAGCGGTGCGCTGCTGTACCTGACGGTCTGGCTGTTGCTGGGCATAGGCCTGGGCGGGGCGGTGGCCCAGCTGGGCGACGAACCCTGGCTGCGCGCCATGCTGTTCGCAGTGCCGGTGACCTTGCTGTTTTCGGTCGGGGCCGGCTTCTCGGCCTACTACATGTGCAAGGCCAACCCGTTGCGCGAACGCAGTCCGGCAGTGATCCTGGTGTCGATGCTGACTGCTGCCGTGTGGGCCGGCTTCTTGTGGGTGTTCCTGATGCGGCTCTGGAATGCCGCTGCTGAATCGTTCGACGTCCAGGGCATTGCGATCCGCCCGCAGTTGACGGCATTGTTGTTCTCGCTCGGCATCCTGATGTATGGCTTGCTGGCGAGTTTGAATTACCTGGTCAGCGAGTTTGTCCGGGCCCGCCAGGCGGAACAGCGCGAACTGGAATCCAAGCTGCTGGCGCGCGACGCGGAACTGCGCATGCTGCGCACCCAGATCGACCCGCACTTCCTGTTCAACAGCCTGAACTCGATCAGTGCGCTGACATCGATCGACGCCAAGCGTGCCCGCGACATGACGCAACGCCTGTCGGACTTCTTCCGCCAGAGCCTGGGCATTGAAGCGCAGGGCAAGATCACGCTGGAAGAGGAGGTGCGCCTGGTCGGCCACTTCCTGGCAATTGAAAAAGTGCGTTTCGGCGCGCGGCTTGGCGTGGAGCAGGAAGTGGATGAGGCAGCGTTGCCATGCCTGCTGCCCCCGATGATCCTGCAGCCGTTGGTGGAGAACGCCGTCAAGCACGGCATCGGCGGCATGCCGGAAGGCGGCACGGTGCGCATCGACGCCCGCCGCGAAGGCTCGCGCCTGAAGGTCACCGTGGAAAACGATACCGACCCGGACACGCCATCCCGCAAGGGCAATGGCATTGGCCTGGTCAATGTACGGGAACGATTGGCAGCGGCCTATGGCCACCTGGCCAGCGTGCACTGCACACACGAAAACAACAGTTACCGGGTGGCGCTGACGCTGCCCGCCGAGACGAAGGAGTCCTGAAATGCGCGTCATCATTGTCGATGATGAAGAATTAGCCCGCGGCGTCATGCGGGAATACCTGCGAGCCCACGCCGATGTGGAAGTGGTGGCCGAATGCGGCAACGGCTTCGAGGCCGTGAAGGCGATTGCCGAACTGGAACCGGACGTGGTGTTCCTCGACATCCAGATGCCCAAGCTGGATGGCTTTGAAGTGGTGGAGCTCGCCGGCAGCAAACCGCATTACGTATTCGCCACAGCCTACGACCAGTACGCGTTGAAGGCCTTCGAAGTGCACGCGATCGATTATCTGCTCAAACCGTATCCTCAAGAACGCCTGGACCAGGCAGTGGCGCATGTCCGCACCCGCCTGGGAAGTGCGCGCCCGCCGGTAGCGCAGATGGCGACCGAGGCTGCGACTCGCAATGGCCCCCTGGAGCGTGTGCTGATTCGTGACGGCTCGCGTGTGCACGTGATTGCCGCTGAACGCATCGACTCCATCGAAGCCCAGGACGATTACGTCGAGATCCTGGCGGAGGGAAAGCCTTACCTGAAGAACCAGCGCCTGTCGGAGTTGGAAGAACAGCTTGACCAGAGCCGCTTCGTGCGGCTGCATCGTTCATGGATCGTCAACGTGGAACGCATCGAACGCATTGAGCAGGCGACCAAAGACAGCCACTGCGCGGTGCTGAAAGATGGCCGCAGAATTCCAGTCAGCCGCAGTGGCTACCAGAAAGTGAAGGGCCTATGAGAATTGCAGCGGAACTCGCGGAGGGTATCCTCCGCGGACAGACCGCATTCATTAGATGGCTGCAGGCTGAATTGCGCTTGGCCCTTGGGCTTGCGCCATGGGGGCGCAAATGAAGCTGCAGGCGTGCCATCACTTGCCTGAAACAGGTAGTTTGCGGCAAACTAGCAAAATGATAAAAAATCAACTGAGTTACTGGAAAAAAATCCCGGAGGTTGGCGCAAGCTCGCGCGAGACGGGGCTTTTCTACAGCCTTGTTAGGCGTTAGGGCACACATGATCCGCTTCTGCATAATCACCGCATTGATGCTCGTCTCCTCGCCGGGCATGACCCAGACGCTATACAAGTTCGTTGGACAGGATGGAAAGATTGTTTATAGCGATCGCCCTCCCGCAAATGGAAAGATCGAAAAGACGCTGCACACCCAAAGTCTTCCGAACACGGCCTTGCCAAGTGCAACAGCTGGCGAACTGGCCCGCCTTCGAAAGGAAGCGAAGCCCACGACCAGTCCTAATGCTGGAACGGTCATGTTCAGTGCAGCCTGGTGTGGATACTGCCGTCAGGCGAAAGCCTATCTTGCCCAGCGCGGGGTAGCGTACAAAGAAGTGAACATCGACACTCCTGAAGGGAAGACGGCGTTCGCTAAAGCGAGCACCGAAAACGGAGTTCCTTACCTGCTCAAGGACGGTGAGGGTCTACGCGGCTACAGCAAAGAGGCGTATGACGAATTCTTTGCCAGGCGCTGAGTGTCGTCTGGCAAACAATGACTCGCTGCGGAGGTCCCTTACCGCCGCGAGGCCATTACTACGCACGGACTAAAACAGGCGCTGCGTGGTGCCGGAAAATGCGGGACACCGATCTGCTGCGGCTCCGATGCAATTTCCGAATCGGACTTCGAGAATTTGGAATGCCCTTCCGAGAGCGCAGAGGTACGGGCCGAGCAGTCGAAACCATCCATGAGCATCATCCGGGAGAACCGATCTGGAGCGAACATATCAAAACCCCTAACCGGTTAATCAACCTGACGGCTTAACGGCTGCGCGTTCAGCCGACAGGTATCGTGCCCATTCATATCATACGGAACGCTATGGCAACCACCCCACCAACAAACCCTGACCGAAGAAAGCTCCTGTGGGATCTTTCATCGGAGCGCCGGAATCAAGGCCGGCATTCCGAAAACCTTCGAGCTACAGTTGCGGCGCAAACGATGACGGTAGCTTCGGCACTGGTGGCCGTAGCAGTTTACGACAGCAAAATTAACCTCGTTGACCTTCCGTTGTGCGTTCTCGTGACGTTGGTAGGCGTCATAGGCACGGTCTTTTCTGCCACATACACAGAGCGGTATCATCGCAACCGTAAGCGGGCCTCCGATTTGCTGAAGGAGCTCGACGCGTGCACGGAGCATGGCGATCGGCAATCCGCAATGGAAATCGAGCGATGCGCAGACGAACAGACCTGGGCTAAAAAGCGCTTTTCCATCGTCCGGAGAATATCGAGCTCCCATTGGCTGTGGCTTCTGTTCCCACTTGCAGTCGCATTACTTGGCGTCGTACTTTGCGTAGTAGCGCTGGCGGCTGGTCAGTCTTCGCAGTAACAATAGCGGCCATCAGAAAGTGAAGCGCTGTGGCGCCGTCCAACCGTCTCGCGCGGAGCTATCGTGCCGGGACTGTATCGGATCGCTTAACAACCAGGAACGAAAGCATGAAGCCTGACAGGATTTACTTCAAAGACAATCCGTGGCCGGAAGGCCACCCGATCAAGGAATTTACCTGGTCTGCCAAAGAGATCGACGGTGAGATCTGGTTCGATTTCCATCTCGAGTCGGACGATTACTACGCTGAGCGGGACATTGAGGACGACGAAAACACGGAGTATCCGTCCGATTGGGCAGCCCCCATCGTATGGGGAAATTACCATTCCTGCATCTTGTCTTCAAGCTATTGGGACAATGATGGGTTCCGGGTTTGCACCAAGGCGGACTATACGCCGGAACTGCTGGATGGCCTGGAGCTGGTCTTAGACCCGGACCCGGAGGCACTTGAAGATTTTGAAGACCTGGCGTTTCACATTTATTTGTTGGGACATGATGCGGTCGGCAAGCATAAAATCAGATTCGATCGCATTGATGAAACTTCCCGGTTCAGGATTACTTGGAGCGGAAACATCGCTCGGGCCTACGTTGGTGATTACGAGTTCAAGCAGGAGTTCTCGCTTGTGATTTCGAGTGCGGATTTCCCCATGCCCTTCATTGCGAAAGACCTGTGAACGCACCGGCAACTGAAAACGCCCGATCAAGCTATTACCACTCTTCCTGGATTTAATGGTGCCCTGCGCCAGTTAATGGGTTCACACACGGAGGGTGAGAATGTGTGAGACACGGCAGGATTCGTTTTTCATATACTTCGCGTTATGAAAATTTTCTTGTCTCTGATTCTTGCCGTGGCGGCCTTGCCGGCGTATGCACAACTCTATAAGTGGACCGACGCCGACGGTAAGGTCCATTACTCGGACCGTCCCCAAGACGGTGTTAAATCCAAAGAAATCGCTGTGCAACGTCCCGCTTCGAAGCCTGCTGCGGCACCCGGCGACGATTGGCAGCGGCGCGAACTTGAGTCGCGCGAAAGGCGCATGAAGCGTGAGGTGGCAAATCAGGAAGCTGCCGACACTGCGGCACGCAATGCGGGAAAAACGCCGTACAACCCCAGCCAGCACCGCAACAACAAGCCGATGACCGATGACGATGTCTGCAAGCGCGATGCGCAACAAATTGAGTTTTCCGAAAAGGTTCCAAGACTGGCATTTGGTGGCGCGAGCGGATCAGTCACTGTCAGCGAAGAAGAGCGCCAGGCTATCGTCCGCCAGCGCAAGGAAAACCACGCCTTGCTGTGCGGCTCGGGCCAGCGCACGCGCTAAGCCCCCAGTTGCCACCAGGCGGGAAGCAGGGCCTGGACTTCAGGACGGCCGAAGCGGTCGTCGATAAGGTGGACGGTGCCGCGGTCGCTGGTGGTGCGGATTACACGGCCGGCGGCTTGTACGACTTTCTGCAGGCCTGGATAGAGGTAGGTGTAATCATAGCCCGCGCCAAATGCCGCTTCCATGCGGGCCTTGATCTGCTCGTTGACCGGATTAATCTGCGGCAGGCCAAGCGTGGCGATGAAGGCGCCGATCAGGCGCTCGCCCGGCAAGTCGATGCCTTCGCCGAAAGAGCCTCCCAGTACAGCAAAACCAATGCCTTCGCCGCCTTCACGGAAGCGGGCGAGGAAGGCGTCGCGCGCTGTTTCGTCCATGCGCCGTTCCTGGCGCCATAGCGGAACGCCGGGATGGCGGGCGGCGAACAGTTCGGCCACCTTTTCCATGTAGTCGAAGCTGCTGAAGAAGGCCAGGTAGTTGCCGGGCTGGCGCTGGTACTGCTCGCCCATAAGCGCTGCGATGGGTGCCAGTGAGCGATCGCGGTGCTGGTAGCGGGTGGAGATGTGGCTGGCGATGTGAACCTGGAGCTGCTGTGCGTCAAAGGGGGAGGCTACGTCGACCCACGCGGTATTGGCCGGCATGCCAAGTGTGTCGGCGTAGTAGTTCCAGGGGCTCAGCGTGGCGGAGAACAGGGCCACCACGTGCGCGGCTTCGAAGCGCTGCTTGAGAAATGGCGCGGGAAGGATGTTGCGGATGCAGAGCACCGAATTGACGCGGCCTGCGGCGGCACCACGGCCACCGTCGGATTTCTCGATGTCGAACAGGGAGTGCTCGCCGAAGCTTTCCGCCAGGCGGCCGAACAGCAGGGCGTTGAAGTAGAAGTCCAGCACGTCGGCATCGAACCAGGCGGGATGTTCGGCCATGTAGTCGCCGATCTCGGTGCAGGCCGTTTGCAGCGCGGCCATGAACTTTTCTGGCAGCTCGGCGTGGCTGGTGTAATCGGCGTCCTGCGCCTTTTCCAGCGCGCTCCATTGGCGGTGTACGCGGTCGAGCGGCTTGTGGAGCGCTTCCGGCGCGGTCTTGCGCAGCACGCGCAGGCGCACGTGGTCCATGTCGGCCGAATACATCTTGCGGGCGCGCGAGACCATATTGTGGGCTTCGTCGGCCAGCACGCCGACCTTCCAGCCGTTCATCTGCATCAGGCTGTACAGCATGGCGCTGATGTCGAAGTAGTAGTTGTAGTCGCCCACCACCACGTCGGCCCAGCGCACCAGTTCCGATTGCAGGTAGTAGGGGCAGACCTGGTGCGCCAGTGCGACTTCGCGCACCGAGGCGCGGTCCAGCATCGGCTGTTGCAAGGCGGCGGCGCGCGCAGCCGGCAGGCGATCATAGAAACCTTGCGCCAGCGGGCAGGATTCGCCGTGGCAGGCTTTGTCCGGGTTCTCGCAGGCAGTGCTCTTGGCCGCCAGTTCAAGTGCTCGCAACGGCAGCAAGGGTGCGCTGCGCTTGATGGTTTCGACGGCGCCGAGCGCCATGCTGCGGCCGCTGGTTTTGGCGGCCAGGAAGAACACCTTGTCCAGGCCATGTTCGGCGCTGGCCTTCAGCATCGGGAAGATGCTGCCGATGCTTTTGCCGATGCCGGTTGGGGCCTGCGCCAGCAGCGAGCAGCCGCGCGCGCTGGCCTTGTACATGGCTTCCGCGAGCTGGCGCTGGCCGGGGCGGAAGTCGGCGTGCGGGAAGCGCAGTGCGCGCAGGTGTTCGTCGCGTGCGGTACGGTGCGCCAGTTCCTGTTCGGCCCAGGCCACGAACCGGCCGCATTGCTCTTCGAAGAAGGCACGCAGGGAGGGGGCATCCGCCTCCTCGGTCAGTACCGTTTCCTTTTGCGTGCCGATGTCGAAATAGACCAGCGCAAGGCGCACGGCGGCCAGTTCGCGCGCGGCGCACAGCAGGTGGCCGTACACCTTGAGCTGGGCCCAGTGCAGGATGCGGTGGTTGGCGGGCTGGCGCGACAGGTCGCCGCGATAGGTCTTGATTTCTTCAAGCTGGTTCTGGCGCGGGTCGTAGCCGTCGGCGCGGCCGCGCACGTGCAGCGGCCCGAAGTCGCCGGACAGGCTGATCTCACGCTCGTAGTCCTCGCCGCGGCGGCTGGTGACGATGGCGTGGCCTTCGATGCCTTCCTGGGCCGTCGGTGTGGGCGTGAAGCGCAGGTCAAGGTCGCCTTGCTTGGCGGTGAATTCGCACAGGGCGCGGACGGCGATGGTGTAGCTCATTCTTGCCACGCCAGGTAGCACACGGACACCGGCATGCCATGCTCGGCGCAATAGTCGATCCAGCGCAGCTGGTTGTCCTGCAGGCGGTCGCCCGGGCCTTTGACTTCCAGCATCTGGTAGCGCTGCTCGGCGGGCCAGAAGCGGATCAGGTCGGGGAAGCCGCTGCGGTTGGCCTTGATGTCCAGCAGGATGCGGTCGAACCACAGCTTCAGATGGGCTGCCGGGATGCAGTCCAGCGCGAGGCCGAGCAGGCCCTCATCGATCGCGTCCCAATAGACGAAAGGCGATTGCAGGCCGGCCTTGGCGGCGAAGTTGGCGTGAATGGCGTCGCGGTAGCTGCCGTCTTCCAGCCGCGCAAAGCAGGCTTCGAACAGGGCGGCGCGGCGGCGCTGGAAGTCGGCGCTGTGCAGATCCGCCGGGCCATGGTGGAAGGGATGGAAGAAGGCGCCGGGAATGGCGGCAAACACCGCATCCCAGCACAGCAGGCCAAACAGGGAATTGGCCAGTGCGTTTTCCACGTAGAAGCAGGGCACATCGTCCTGCCACAAATGGTCGCGCACGACGCCTTCCACCCACCATTCCTCGTCCGGCATCGGCAACACCAGGTCGATGCGTTCGACTGGCGTTGGCTTGTGCGCCGGCTCGCGCATGTGGCCAAGCTTGCGGCGCAGGCGCGGCGCCATACGCAGCAGTTGCTGCCGTTCGGCTTCGCTTTCCGGCGCGGCCTGGGCGCGCTGCAGCCATTCGTAGGCCAGGCCGACCCGTTCGTCCTTTTCCAGCACGCGGATGGCGCGGGCACGCGCCCCGGGGTAGGCGCATTGCCCGTACAGTTCGAAGGCGCCGGCCCAGTTGCCCAGTTTTTCCAGTTGCTGGCCGAACTGGAACAGCATTTTCTGGCGGCGGCTGTGCAGCCATTCGTTGTCGCCGGCAAGGGCCGGCAGTTCGCGCGCCAGCTGCAGCGGGTCTTCGCCGTCCGCGAATCGTTCGCGGCAGGCGTGCAGGGCCAGGTAGTCGTCGATGTCGCGGCGCGAGCGGAAGCCGCGTGCAGCCGGCGAGAATTCGACTTTCTCGTAGCGGTAGATGCCCAGGTTGGACAGTACGAATTCCGACCAGTCCTGGTGGAAGTTGCCGAAGAAGATCAGGCGCAGGCGATCGCACAGGGGCTTGGACAGGATGTGGTAGACCTGATCGCCGGCGTCGGCATACCAGGCCGTGAAGCGGTGGCTGCCTTCGTGGCGCTCGCGCAGCGCTGCGAGCTGGTCGGCCTTGCGTGCGCTGCGTTCGGCGCCGCTCAGGGCAAACACACGGGTGATCTCGGGCTTTTGCAGCAGGTCGAACAGCTCGTCCAGCGTCAGCTCAGGGTCTTGCAGCACCCAGCCTTGCTCGACCAGCGGGCCGGCGGCGGCAATGGTGCAGCCAATCTCGGGGTAGCTAAGCTTGGAGGCGCGGAACAGTTCTCCCTTGCGCATTACCATGCGCACGAACAGGGCGCGGGACGGCTGGGGCAGGGTGGGGAAGCAGGCAAGGAAGCCCGCTTCCTCGTCCGTGAGCAGGTCGCTATAGCGCTCGCCGATCCAATGCAGGACCTGGTGGAAGTTCTCCAGGTAGTAGAACGGATTTTCAAGGATCTGGTTCATGCAGGCGAGGGCGACGCGAAAACTGTATTTTTATACAGTATAACGCGTCGCCGCCCGCGTTGTCAGCCCTTCTTGCTGGCGGCGTTGGCCTTTTCCACCTGCTGTTCGAAGGCCTTGACGGCGTCGCGGGTGGCCTGGGTCACCTGCTCGTAGCCCTTGAAGGCGTTTTCAATGGCGTTTTTGACAATCTCCACGGCGTTGTCCGAACCAGGGCGCACGTTCTTGGTCACGTCGTAAATCAGGGCGCTCAGGTTGGATTTGGCTTCGGCCAGGTGGGCGTCGGCTGCCTTGTGGAAGTCGTTCGACATTTCGGTCAACAGGGCGCCAAGCTGCTGGTTGTAGGCGTTGGTGGCGGCCATGCCGGGCTGCAGGCGGGCATTGATGACGTCCAGCGCTTCCTGCGGCGTGGCGGAGGCGTTGACCTTGCGGCCGGCGTCGATCTGGTCGTCCAGCGCCTTGCGCGCCGTGGCGATATTCAGTGCCACCGCTTGCTCCACCCCTTGCATGGCGCGGCTGGTCAGGGTATTGAAGGTCTCCAGCTGGAACTCAAACAGCGTCTTGGTGGCGTTGGCGAACTGCTCGGGATTCTGAAACATACGGTCTCCTTGTCGAGGTGGGATGGCGCTGCTTCTTGCTTTGACTTCATTATTTATTACGTACCAACTTTTCGCAATGGGCATCTTTAAACGGGCCGGCCATTTGTACCCAGCCTTTGCCCAGCGGGGTTTGCGAGCATGCGCGCTGGCCGTCGACGCTGCTTTGGTACAGGTACCACCAGGCCGGGCGGGCGCTGGCGATGCCGGCCGCGGCGGCGGCCAGGAGCAAGATGGAGAGGTGTCGTTTCATAGCGGTGCGGTCGCCGGAAGGCGCATGGTGAAGGTGCTGCCCTGGCCGGGCGTGCTGGCCACGTCGAGATGCCCCGCCAGGACGCCGGTCACGATATTGTGGGTGATGTACAGGCCAAGGCCAGACTGCCCGGCGCCAAGGCGCGTAGTATAGAAAGGGTCGAAGACGCGGTGCAGGTGTTCGGGCGCAATGCCGATGCCGTTGTCGGCCACCGTCAGCAGCACGTCGCTGCCCTCGGCGCTGGCGGTGATGGTGACTGTTGGCTCACCGCCTGCCGGTGCGGCGAAGGCGTGGACGATACAGTTGTCGACCAGGTGCCCAAGCGCCTGGCTAAGCGGGATCGGATAGCTGTCGAGCTGCAGGCCGGGCACCACGTCCAGCACCAGGTTCGGGCGCGGCTGCGGCAGGCTGGCCCACAGGGGCGCCAGCATTTCCTGCAATAGCTGGTCGAGGAAGAAGTGGCGGCGCTGGGCATCCGTGGTTTCGACGGCGATCTGTTTGAAGCTGCCCACCAGGTTGGCGGCGCGCTGCAGGTTGCGCTGGATGATGTCGCCAGCCTCGCGTGCGCGCTCCAGGTAGGCGTCCAGTTCCGAGCGGCGGATGCCGGCATCGACCTGGCGGCTCAGGGCCGCGGTGTGGTCGGCCAGCGTCGTGGCGGTGATCAGGCTATTGCCGATCGGCGTATTCAATTCATGCGCCACGCCCGCCACCAGCGAGCCGAGGGCGGCCAGCTTGTCGCGCCGCACCAGTTCATCCTGCGTCATGCTGAGGTTTTCCAGCGCCGCTTGCAATTCTTCGCTGGTCAGCTCCGCATGCTCCTTGGCGCGCGTCAGTTCGGCGGTACGGGCTTCGACCAGCTCTTCCAGGTGGCTGCGATGGCGCGCCAGTTCAGCCTCGCGGCGGGCGCGCTCGATGGCGATGCTGGCCAGGTGGCTGGCGACGCCGATCAGGCGCTGTTCTTCCGCATCCGGATGGCGTACGGTCCGGTAATACATGGCGAAGGAGCCCAGCACGGTGTTCTCATCCTGCATGATGGGCATGGACCAGCAGGCACGCAGGCCGTAGTCCCGTATCAGGTCGAGGTAGGGTGCCCAGAGCGGGTCGTGTTCGATGTCCGAAACCACCACGGCCTCGCGGCGGTGCATGGCGGTGCCGCAGGAACCCACACCGGGGCCGATGGCCAGTCCATCGAGGATGGCGGCATAGGCGGCGGGCAGGCTGGGACAGCAGCCGCAGTGCATATGCACGCCGTCTTCGCCGAGCAGCATGACGGAGCACAGTACGCCGGGCGATTGCGATTCGACCAGTTGCACCAGCTTGTGCAGCGTGTCTTCCAGCGGCACGCCGCGCGCCATCATCTCCAGCAACCGTTCCTGGCCGACGCGCAAATCTTCGGCGCGCTGGGTGCCGGTGACGTCCACCAGGCGGATATGGAACAAACGCCGGCCCGGCTTGGCGATCCGCACGCCACGCGCGTTGCATTCGACCGTGCGCCCGCTGCTATGGCGTAAGGTGATGCGATGCACGCGCAACTCACCGGCCAGCACGCTTTGCATCATCGCGTTCATTTCCAGCGGGTCGCAAAAGGTGGCAAAGGGGGCGGTCAGCAATTCCAGGGCGCTGCGGCCAAGCAGTTGTTCGGCGCGATGATTCAGGTCGACGGGGCGGCCGCTGTCCATGTCGATCAGCACCACCGCATCGGGCGAGGCCGCCGCCATCATGTGGTAGTTCACCTCGAGGTCGAAGCCGCCGATGCGCTGGCCTTGCAGCGCAAACAGCACATGGTCGACCACGCTGGTGGTGGCCAGGGGCAGGGTGAAGTAGCCGTCGGCGCCGGCGCGGGCGGCGCGCTCCTTTTCGTCGTGGCTCGGGCGATGCGACATGAGCAACACCGGGATGCGGCGGTTGGCATCGGCCTGGGTCAACTGGCCGGTCAGTTCGAGCGCGGCGCTGCCGGCCAGTGCGGTATCGAGCAGCACCAGCCCAACGCCGCCGGCGGCGGCCACCTCCAGTGCATGCTGGCCGCTGGTGACCGACTCTACGCGGTACTGGTGCCGGGCGAGCGCCAGCTCCAGCGCCGCCACATCGAGACTGGCGCCGGTTGCCACAAGGATGGTGTTGTTCGCTTCCACGCTGCCAGTGTATTACACCTGCGGCGCGACGATGCGTTGCAGGTTGTCCTCAATCCAGTCGACCAGGACTTCCAGCCGTTCCGCCACTTCGCGGCCCAGCGGTGTCAGGGTGTATTCGACGTGGGGCGGGATCACGGGCAGGGCAGTGCGCAGCACGAAGCCGTCGCCCTCCAGCGCAACGAGGGTCTGCGCCAGCATTTTTTCGCTGACGCCGCCCACTTCCTTGCGCAACTGGCTGAAACGGTGCATGCCGTCGAGGAGCACCACCAGCACCAGCACGCCCCAGCGGCTGGTCACGTGGCTCAACACCGCCCGCGACGGGCATTCCGGCGCCAGCACATTGCCCGGTCTTGCCGAGCGGCGGGCCAGGGCGGCCCGCAAGGATTTTGAAGTTTTTTCCATACTTACGAAAAAGTACGTACTTACGAAAAGTTAGTGGCGGCCCTATTATAGCCCCACATCGTTTTCAACCAAGGAGAAAAACATGATCGTCGTAACCGGCGCTTCGGGCGCATTGGGTCAACTGGTGGTGCAGGGCTTGCTGGCGAAGGTGCCGGCAGCGCAAATCGTGGCGGCGGTACGCGATCCGGCCAAAGTGGCGCACCTGGCGGCGCGCGGGGTGCAGGTGCGCCGCGCGGACTATACCGATCCGGCCTCGCTGGATGAGGCATTTGCCGGCGCCGACCGCGTGCTGCTGGTGTCGGGTAACGAGATCGGCCAGCGTGCCGCGCAGCACCGTGCCGTGATCGAGGCGGCAAAACGCGCCGGCGTGAAGCTGCTGGCTTATACCAGCATCCTGCGCGCCGACAGCTCGCCGCTGCGCCTGGCCGAAGAGCACGTCGCCACCGAAACTGCCATCCGCGACAGCGGCCTGGCGTACACCCTGTTACGCAACGGCTGGTATTCCGAGAACTTCTACGGCCGCATTGCCGGCGCCGTGCAATATGGAGAGATGGCCGGCAGTGCAGGCGAGGGCCGTATTTCAGCTGCCGCCCGTGCCGATTATGCCGCCGCCGCTGTGGCAGTCCTGACCGCGCAAGCGCCGCAGCAAGTATACGAACTGGCGGGCAGCACGTCGTTCACCCTGGCTGAACTGTCCGCCGAGGCGGCGCGCCAGTCGGGCAAGGCAGCCGTCTATCGCGACCTGCCGCGGGCCGAATTTGCCGGCGTGCTGGCGGGTGTGGGCGTGCCTGCGCCCTGGCCTGACTTACTGGCCGATTCGGATGCCGGCTCCGCGCGCGGCGCACTGTTCGATGAGGGGAAAGCGCTGGAGAAGCTGATCGGCCGCTCAACCCGCAGCCTGTCGCAAGCGGTGGAGGCGGCGCTGAGCGCATAAATGAAAAAAGCTCCCGAAAGGGAGCTTTTTTGCGGAATTCTTGGTGCCCACGGAGGGACTCGAACCCCCACACCTCGCGGCACATGGACCTGAACCATGCGCGTCTACCAATTCCGCCACGTGGGCACTGTTACTGCATTCGTCTCAGAAGGTAGCGTTTGGTGCCCACGGAGGGACTCGAACCCCCACACCTCGCGGCACATGGACCTGAACCATGCGCGTCTACCAATTCCGCCACGTGGGCGCTAACTTCTTCAACTCTCTGTTGCGGTGTTGTGTGCAACAGAGGCACGCATATTAATGGCCGAGACCGAATCGGTCAAGCTTTAATTCATATTTTCGTGCAACTTTCCATTCTGCCGACCCGCAGCGGGCGCGCAAAACAAAAAAGCCGCTTTTCAGCGGCTTTTTTGCGGAATTTTTGGTGCCCACGGAGGGACTCGAACCCCCACACCTCGCGGCACATGGACCTGAACCATGCGCGTCTACCAATTCCGCCACGTGGGCATTGTTGCGTTGTTCTGCAACGAGGCACGCATAGTAATGGCCGGATGCCCACTCGTCAAGACAATTATGAAAGCTTGTTGGAACGGCCACGCCGGCGCACCGCGAACAGCATCAGGCCTGCGCCCAGCATGGCCCAGCCGGAGGGCTCGGGAATGGCGGCCACGTTCCAGCCAATCGCGTCCATGGCCAGTATGTCGTTGCCGCTAATTTCCAGCAATTCGCCCCTGCCTGCGGTCGGGTCCATCAGGCCGATGAACAGGTCGTCCTTCCAGTGGCTGGCCTGGCGGCCGTCGCCGAAGTTCACGCCGGTGGAGAATTCCGGCCCCACGGTGGTACCGTCGAGCGAGAAGTATTTGCTGCGGTTGTCGGCGCTCCAGTCGATCACGCCATGTGCCGCGCTCATGGCGGAGTAGCGGAACAGGTCGAGTGCGGAGACATAGGTGAACAGATTGTCGTTAAACGGCCCGTTGTAGGGCGGAGCGTTGCCATCCAGGATGTCGACGCCGCTGATGAAGCCCAGCACATGGCCGATTTCATGCGCCGCAACGCCCACAAAATCGAAGGCGGTGGCGTCGATGCCGTTGCCGGGGTTGAAATCGAAATTGAAATCGCTGTTGAACTGGATGAAGCCATCGCAGGTGCCGATGCAGCCGCTCAGGGTTTGCGGTGTGACGGCAAGTCCGATGGCCTTGGCTTCGGCATTCGTGATCGCCAGCACCTGGTTGTTGGCATCGCCATCGCTGTCGACGTAGGGCAGGGAGCTGCCGGAGCCGTTCGGATTGTTGGCCGTGCGGTTGATCAGCATGCCGAACGCCGAGCCGCCGGGCAGGTGGGCAACCGCCGTGGCATCGGCGGCCGAGGTGGCGTCGGCCGCCAGTGCGTTGCGAACTGAAGCATAGGTATGGAAGTCTTCCGCCGAGGCTGCTTGCCCGAGGATGCCGCCGCCAAGAGAGTTGAAGCCGACCGTCAAATTTATCGTCACATTATCGGTCAGCAAGCTTGACCAGCGTGCCGCCGCTGCCTGAAAGCCTTGCTGCGCCTGCAGCGAGGTGCCGGCAATGTAATTGAAGTTGAAAACGGGCGCTGCGGAGGCGGTACTGGCAGCCAGCAAAAGGCCGGCGAGCATTGTTTTCATGGCGGTCTCCTACGGATTGATGGGTAGGGAGGATGCCGCAAGAAGTATGCGCGCCACTGCCATGGTGCGGCGCGCGACTGCCGGGAAGCCTGGAGCGTAAAGAAAGGCGACGACGAAAACAAAAAAGCCGCTGAACAATCAGCGGCTTCTCTGCGGAATTTTTGGTGCCCACGGAGGGACTCGAACCCCCACACCTCGCGGCACATGGACCTGAACCATGCGCGTCTACCAATTCCGCCACGTGGGCATAAGCAAACAACATCTGCTATCATACTGCTTTGGTGAGTTTTGCGCCAGATGAACTTTCATTCCACACTGCACATCGACTCGCCATTCCCGCATCGCTGCGAGAGCCAGAATTATAGAGGAAACTCTGCCGATGTCAAAGGGGCTGCGAAAGATTTTTGTGCACGGCCCTTCCTGTTACACTAACAACCAATAATAAGATTACTGAAGAACTTTTGAACTCCACTCATATCATTCCTAGCCGCGAAGAGATTCTCGGCATCTTCCGCAGCGCCAAAGCGCCGCTCGACCTGCGCACGCTGGCGCTGTCGCTCAAAGTCAAAGCCGATTCCCACGCCGTCCTGACGCGCCGCTTGAATGCGATGGAGCGCGACGGCCAGATCCGTTCCGATACCAGTGGTTTTTACGTGCTGGCGGACCATTCCGAATTCATTGCCGGCCGCGTGTCCAGCCACCGCGACGGCTACGGCTTCCTGATTCCAGACGAACCGGGCGAAGACCTGTTCCTGGCCGAGCGCGAGATGCAGAAGGTGCTGCACGGCGATAAGGTGCTGGGCCGCATCATCGGCCATGATCGCCGCGGCCGTCCGGAAGGCACCATCGTCGAAGTGGTCCAGCGCGGCACCACCCACATCATCGGCCGCCTGCTGAAGGAAAACGGCGTGTGGGTCGTGGCGCCGGAAGACAAGCGCATCAGCCAGGACATCCTGGTGCAGGGCGCTGTCGGCAAGGCCAAATCGGGCCAGATCGTCAGCGTGGAGCTGACCGAGCAGCCGGGCCGCTTCAAGCAGCCATCGGGCAAGATCGTTGAAGTGCTGGGCGATATGGACGACCCGGGCATGGAAATCGAAATCGCCGTGCGCAAGTTCGGCGTGCCGCATATTTTCTCGGATGCTGCGCTGAAGCAGGCCGCCAGGCTGCCGGACGTAGTGCACGAAGCCGATTGGGGCGAGCGTGTCGACCTGCGCGATGTGCCGCTGGTGACCATCGACGGCGAGGACGCGCGCGACTTCGACGATGCCGTATATTGCGAGCCGGTGAAAGTCGGCCGCAGCAAGGCCTTCCGCCTGATCGTGGCAATTGCCGACGTGTCGCACTATGTAAAGCCGAACGACGGCCTGGATGGCGATGCCATCGAGCGCAGCACCTCGGTCTACTTCCCGCGCCGCGTGATTCCGATGCTGCCGGAGAAGCTGTCCAATGGCCTGTGTTCGCTGAACCCGCGCGTCGACCGCCTGACCCTGGTGTGCGACGCCGTGATCACCGCGCAGGGCGAACTGAAGGCCTACCAGTTCTACCCGGCCGTGATCCACTCGGCTGCGCGACTGACCTATACCGAAGTGGCGGCCATTCTCGGCAACACCAAGGGCCCGGAAGCGGCGCGCCGCGCGGAAATCGTGCCGCACCTGCAGAACCTGTACGACGTGTACCACGCGCTGCAGAAGTCGCGCCAGGAGCGCGGTGCGATCGATTTCGAAACCACCGAGACCTACATCGTCTGCAACCCGGCCGGCAAGATCGAGAAGATCATCCCGCGCACCCGCAACGATGCGCACAAGCTGATCGAAGAATGCATGCTGGCGGCGAACGTGTGCGCGGCGGACCTGCTGCTGCGCCACAAGCACCCGGGCACCTACCGCATCCACGCCGGCCCGACCAAGGAGAAGCTGACCCAGGTCCGCGATTTCCTGAAGCAGCTTGGCCTGTCGCTGGGCGGCGGCGATACGCCGGTCGCCCGCGATTACGCCGACCTGATGAAGAAGATCAAGGAGCGTCCGGACGCGCAACTGCTGCAAACCATGCTGCTGCGCTCCATGCAGCAGGCGGTCTACAGCCCTGACAATATCGGCCACTTCGGCCTGGCGTACGAGGCATATGCCCACTTCACCAGCCCGATCCGCCGCTACCCGGACTTGCTGACCCACCGCGCCATCAAGGCGATCCTGGCGGGCAAGAAGTACGAGCCGAAGGTCAGCGACCAGTCGGTGCTGAACACCACGATCTCGAACGCGCAGCGCCGCCAGGCACTGAAAGACAAGCAGGAAGGCAAGGAGCCGAAGTCCAAAGGCGACCAGACCATCTGGGACGCCCTGGGCGTGCACTGCTCGGCCAACGAACGCCGCGCCGACGAAGCATCGCGCGATGTGGAAGCGTGGCTGAAGTGCTACTTCATGCAGGACAAGCTGGGCGAAGAGTTCAGCGGCATCATCACCGGCGTGACCAACTTCGGCATCTTCGTGCAGCTTGACCAGTTGTTCGTGGAAGGCCTGGTGCACATCACCGACCTGGGCGCGGACTTCTTCGAATACGACGATGCCCGCCACGAACTGCGCGGCGAGCGCACCGGCAAGCGTTACCAGCTCACCGGCCGTGTCAACGTGCAGGTGGTCCGTGTCGACCTGGAATCGCGCAAGATCGACTTGCGCCTGGCCGACAGCGAGATCTCGACCCTGCCGCCGCAAGGCAAGAAGGGATCCCGCAAGGGCGGCGGCCTGGCTGGTTCGTTCGGCGACTTCGACAGCTTCGACGACGAATCCGAGAGCCCGGCCGTCGCGCGCAAGCGCAAGGCGGCACGCACGGCGCCATCGATCTCGACGCGTGAAGAGGCCCCAACCCGTGCCCCGGGCCGCGCTCCGGCCAAGCGCAGTGCCGCCTCTTCGGCTTATGCCCCGCCGGCCCCCGCGGCACGCAAGGCGGCCAAGCCGAAGGCCAAGGCCAAGCCGAAAGCCGCCGCCAAGCGCGTGACCAAGGCCGCCAAGCCTAAGAAAAAACGATAAGCACCCCGTCCGGCGCTTCGGCGCCGGACTTATTTTGAGAACTACGATGTCCAAGAACAAAATGATTTTCGGCTTCCACGCCGTTACCTCGCGCCTGCGCCACGAAGCTTCCAGCGTCGAAGAGATCTTCTTCGACCAGGCCCGCGACGACCGCCGCATGAAAGACCTGATCGCCCATGCGAAAGCGGCCGGCGTACGCGTGATGCCGGTGGAATCGGAACGCCTCGACAAGATTGTCGGCACCCGCCGCCATCAGGGCGTGATCGCCTTTGCCTCCCAGCTGGCGCTGGCGCGCAACCTGGATGAGCTGCTGGACGCGGTGGAAGGCCCGCCGCTGCTGCTGGTTCTGGACGGCATTACCGACCCGCATAACCTGGGCGCCTGCCTGCGCGTGGCCGACGGCGCCGGTGCGCACGCGGTGATTGCCCCGAAAGACCGCTCGGTGGGCTTGAACGCGACCGCGGCCAAGGTGGCTTCTGGTGCTGCGGAGACGGTGCCGTTCATCACCGTGACCAACCTGGCGCGCACCCTGCGCGAACTCAAAGAGCGCGACATCTGGCTGATCGGCACCTCCGACGATGGCGAAAATGGCCTGTACGAAGGCGACTATTCGGGCCCGACCGCGATCGTCATGGGTTCAGAAGGCGAAGGCATGCGCCGCCTGACGCGCGAAACCTGCGACGTACTGGTGTCGATCCCGATGTTCGGCTCCGTTGAATCGCTCAACGTTTCGGTCGCATCCGGCGTCTGCCTGTACGAGGCACGCCGCCAGCGTATCGCCAAAGAAGGCTGATTTCCCCTCACTTGAAGGAATCTTCATGATCTTGTCGTTGCAGGAGCTTGGTAGTCTGGTAGAGAAGTTGTTTGACGATGAAGCCGATTTCGAGGAAGTCGAGGCGCAGCTGGATGCCTACATCGCCGCCAATCCGGCACAGGCGGACGGTTACCGTCTCCGCGCCCGGATGATGGAGGCTTGCGGCATTCGCCTGTCGGCCCTGGCTGACTGGAAAATGGCCGCCAGGCTCGATCCTGCCGACCGCGCCAGTGCTTTGCGGGCAGCGCGCGGCCAGTTCCGCTGGGCCCACGCTGTCGCCGAAGAAGAGCTTGGCGCAGGCGAAGATGAAGAGGACGAAGATTACGGTGAAGATGACGACCAGGAAGCGGAAGCAGATCCCCGCTTCGACGCGCTGGTCGAGCAGTTGCAGGGCGAGGCGCTGGCCAGCGTGCGCGGCCTGGCCGCCGCCAACGCCGCCGATGCGGGCTTCATGGCCGAGTTGCTGGCCGCAGTCGACGACATGGGCTGTACTCCGCCATGGCTGAAGTACGAGCTGATCCTGCTGGCCCTGGCTGCCAGTCCTGCGCATCCTGCTTTGTTGAAGCAGGAAGCACTGTTCCTCGCGCGCGCTGCCATCTCCTTTGGCGACGAAGAGGAAACACCGCCCGGGCATTTCGAAGACGCTAGCGGCAGCCGTTACCACGTTGCCACCATGTTGGCGGCGCTCGAAGCGATTGAAGCCGTACCCGGCCTGGCGGACGACGGCGAATTGCTCGACACCCGGGCCGGCCTGCTGCAGGCCCAGGGACGCTATGAGGATGCGGCACGAACCTACCGTCTCGCCGCGGCAGCCTGGCAAGGCGCGGTTGCCGCTGCCGGCGACGATGAGGAGCGTGAACGCGCCCAGGATGCAGGGGAGCACAGCGAAGAACAGGCCGTGTTGTGCGATGGCGGCCGTGCTGCGGTGCAGGCTGGCCAATACGCTGCGATGCGCGAAGCGACCGAGCGCCTGCGCGAGATGCGCAGCCAGTTTGGCGGCCTGGCCGAAGACAGCATGGGTGAGCTGGACGCTCTTTGCGAGCAATGGCAGGGCGAACAGGCCCTGACAGAGGCCGGCCCCACCGCGGCCGACCTGGCTGAATTGGCAAGCCAGGCAGAGAGAGTGGCTGACAGCGTAGTGCGCCTGATCAGCTTCGATCCGGTCGAACTGGTGCCGCGCGCGGCCGACGGGCTGGAATGGTTCGAAGAACTGGCGCCCGAGCTGGCAGGCAACGGCTTGACCCTGCATTGCGGCTTTGAGAACCCGGCCATTTCCGCGATGCTGGGCGGTGCCATGCACGGCCAGTTCTGGAGCGATACCCATGGCGACGTGGCGGTCGTGGCGGAAACGGTCAACGCGCTGCGCCTGGTGCGGGTGGCGAGCTTGCTGGAAGACGGCACCATCGTGCTGACGGCGCCGGTGCGCGGCAAATCGATGTTCAGCAGCGGCCCCAGCGTGCAGGGCCTGCAGATGGAAGCGGATGCGCCGGTTGCCGAGATCCTGCGCCTGCACCGGGCACGCCTGGCTCGCCTGCAAGCGAAGCACCCGGGCATGCGCACTTTGCCGCTTGACACCCTTGCAAGGCTGGCGGACTACGAGACGCGGCAGCGGCAGTCAGCCGTGGCATTCCGCCTGGAGCACGGCATCACCGAGCCGGAAGTGCTGGGCATGCACGTGCGCCACCACGAGGCGTTCCTGGGCCTGTTGCGCGACGCGGTCGACCGCCGCCTGGCGCCGCTGCGCTGAGGAAGGCCTCTAGCCGCCGCCCTGCAGCAGGGCGGCGGATGCGCTATGATGTTCGCCTGACCAACAAGCAAGCGCACCACCAACATGTTTGACCACCTCCGTGACGATATCCGCAGCATCATCGAGCGCGATCCTGCAGCTCGCAATGGCTGGGAGGTGCTGACCTGTTACCCAGGCCTGCAAGCAATCGTCATGCACCGCTGGGCGCACTGGTGCTGGACCCATGGCCTGAAATGGCTGGGCCGTTTCATTTCCTACCTGGCCCGCATTGTCACCGGCATTGAAATCCACCCTGGCGCCACAATCGGGCGCCGCGTCTTCATCGATCATGGCTTTGGCGTAGTGATCGGCGAAACCGCGGAAGTCGGCGACGACTGCACGATTTACCAGGGCGTCACCCTCGGCGGCACCTCGCTGCACGCGGGCGCCAAGCGCCACCCCACGCTGGAACGCGGCGTGATCATCGGCGCCGGCGCCAAGATCCTGGGCGGCTTCACGGTGGGCGAGTATGCCAAAGTCGGCTCCAACGCCGTGGTGCTGAAGCCGGTGCCGGCAGGCGCCACCGCCGTCGGCAACCCGGCCCACCTGGTACAGAAAGAACACGCACCATTGCCATCCTCGCGCTTCTTCTCCGCCTATGGCGTCACCGCCAACGGCGATGACCCGCTGTCGAAGGCCTTGCATAGCCTGATCACCCATGCGGTGGCGCAGGAAGAACAGATCGAGCGCCTGTCGGCAGCGATGAAGGCGGCGGGCTTGGCCTGTCCGGACCTTAAGCCATGCGACAAGCTCGATTCCGCTGAACTTAACAAACTGGTCGAATAAGGAAAAACCATGGACGATATTCTGGACCCGTTTGAAATCCGCGTGCTCGCGGTACTGGCCGAAAAAGAAGGCCTGACGCCGGACAACTATCCGCTCTCCCTGAACGCGCTGACCAATGGCTGCAACCAGCTCTCCAGCCGCGAACCGGTCATGCAGCTGAGCGAGGAAACCGTGGCCGACGTGCTGGCCCGCCTGGGCGAGCGCAAGCTGGTTGGCACCGTCAGCCAGTCCGGCGCGCGCGTGGTCAAATACGAACACCGCATGCGCATGAAGTGGACGCTGGAGCAGGATAAGCTGGCAATCCTGACCATCCTCATGCTGCGCGGCCCGCAAACGGCTGGCGAAATCCGCACCCGCACCGGACGCTTGCACGAATTCAAGTCCGTGGCCGATGTTGAAGCGGGCCTGCAATTCCTGATTGATAAGTATCCGCCGCTGGTCTCCAAACTGCCGCTGGCGCCGGGTTCGCGCGAACCGCGCTACGGCCAACTGCTTGGCGGTGAAGAAGCGCTGGCCCGCGAGGCCACCGCCGGCGCCTACGGCGGCAGCGCAAGCGCGGCGGGCGAGGGCGGCGGCAGCCGTGCCGATCGCGTGGCCCAACTGGAGCAGGAAGTGGCCTCCCTGCGCGAAGAGGTTGCCGCCTTGGCAGCGCAAGTCGCGGAATTGCGGGCTGTAATCGAGTAGCAGTAGCTGTTGTGAGAATCCGCCATATTCGTTCGGATTGATTGTGGCGGCTCCCGGGCATTGATATGCTGGATGCACAATATCAATACCCCGGGAGATCGAATGGAATTGCTGCACCGCTTGTCCATCCGGCACAAGCTTCTTCTCAGCATGGGCTTGACCCTCCTGCTGTTCATCATCATTTCCTCCACCCTCAGCATCATGAAGACCAGCCAGGCGGCGCGCGAGCGCGTGCTGCGGCAGGAACTTCCGGCCCAGGTAGCAGCCATCCGCAACGACGTGCTGCGCCAGATCGCTACGCCGCTGGCGGTATCGCAAACCCTGGCCAACAATACCTTCCTGCATGCCTGGGAAGAGGCCGGTGTGCCGGACGAAGGCCTGGAGGCGTGGTCCACAGAAGCGAAAAACCTCAAGTCGAAGAACAATGCGGCCACCGTGTTCTGGGTGTCGCGCGCGACCGGCAAGTACTTCACCGACAAGGGCTACGACCGCACGCTGAACGAAAAGGCCGCCAGTGACCAGTGGTTTTACGGCTTCCTGACCGGCAGTTCGGCCTACCAGCTCGACATCGACAAGGACGTCAGTGCCGATACTTATATGTTGTTCATCAACACCCGCGTGCAGACTGCCGGCGGCAAGCAGGCTGTCGCCGGCCTTGGCCTGTCCGTCAACGCACTGGCGGAGGCCGTGCGCAACTATAAACTGGGCCAGTCCGGCTACGTCTTCCTGGTGCGCGCCAACGGCACGGTGCTGATCCACCGCGACCCGAAAATGGTCGACGGCAAGCACCAGTTGGCGGAAATGCACGGCATGACGCCGGCTCTGGCCAAGCGCTTGTTGGGCGGCGAAGCTTTTGTGGCCGACAGCTTCAAAGGTGCCGAGGGCGAAATGCTGGTGGCATCGTCCTTCATCCCCGAACTGAACGCCTACCTGCTTGCGCAAGTGCCGGAGGCGGAAGTCCTGGCCGGCATCGCACGCGGCGCCGCCATGACCTCGCTGATCGCCGCCGTCATCGGCGGCGGCATCGGCATGCTGGCGATTTTTGCGATCGCCCGCGCAATCGCATCGCCGGTAGCGAAGGCGGCTGAACTGCTGGAAGACATTGCCAGCGGCGGCGGCGACCTGACACGCCGCATGCCTGTCCAGTCGAAAGATGAACTGGGCGCGCTGGCAGCGGCCTTCAACAAGTTTGTCGAGTCGCTCAACACCACCATCCTGCGCGTGCGCGACAGCAGCCGCGCCATCGGCGCTGCGACGGGCGATATCGCAAGCGGCAATATGGATCTGTCGGCCCGCACCGAAGCACAGGCCTCGAACTTGGAGGAAACCGCGGCCGCGATGGAAGAACTGACATCGACTGTGCATAACAACACCGCCAACGCGGAGCAGGCTAACAAACTAGTGGCCGGCACTGCCGAATCGGCCAGGCGCGGCGGCGACGTGGTGGGCCAGGTGGTCGAGAAGATGGCGACGATCACTGCCAGCTCGAACAAGATTTCCGACATCATCGGCGTGATCGACGGCATCGCGTTCCAGACCAATATCCTGGCGCTGAATGCCGCTGTGGAAGCTGCGCGCGCCGGGGAGCAGGGGCGCGGCTTTGCAGTCGTCGCCAGCGAGGTGCGCAATCTGGCGCAGCGCAGCGCCGCTGCGGCAAAGGAGATCAAGGAGCTGATCACGGAATCAGTGCAGCAGGTAGCCGATGGCGGCAAGCTGGCAGATTCGGCTGGCGCCGCGATGCAGGAAATCGTCAAGTCGGTGCAGAACGTGGCAGGGCTGATGCAGGAAATCGCCAGCGCGAGCCAGGAGCAAAGCCTGGGCATCGACCAGGTCAACCAGGCCGTGACCCAGATGGACAACACCACGCAGCAAAATGCCGCGCTGGTGGAGGAGGCCGCAGCCGCCGCGCAATCGCTCAGCGAACAGGCCGCGCGGCTGGAGGAGGTGGTCGGCTTGTTCAAGCTCGACGCCACCCCGAAATTACGCTAACAGGAGGACGCATGATCCGATTTGCACCGCTGGCGCGCACCGCCGCCATAGTCTCCCTGGCGCTTGGCGCCGCGCAGCCGGCGCTCGCGCTGGACTGGATGGACAATTCCATCGGCTACCGCTTCGGCACCAGGTTCGCCGAGCCGTACAACCCGCAGGACATCCGCAAGAGCATCATCAACCTGACCCACGCCAGCGGCTACCGGTACGGCAGCAATTTCATGAACCTGGACATCCTCAAGTCCAACCGCAAGGACGACAGCGCGACCGAAACCTACCTGCTGTACCGCCACACGCTGGACATCGGCAAGCTGTCCGGCAAGGAGTTCAAAGGCGCCGGCATGCGCGGCCTTGGCTTCACTGCGGGCTTGGACTGGAACCACAAGAACGACAAGAGCTATGCCTCGCGCAAGCAAATGCTGGTGATGGGACCGACGCTGATGGTCGACGTGCCGGGCTTCCTGAATATCAGCCTGTTCGCACTATGGGAAAGCAATGAGCCGATCGGCGTGTCCAAGCGCTACCATTACGACACGCACGCCATGCTGAATGCAGCGTGGGGCATTCCGCTGGGCGGCGGCTGGTCTTTCGAAGGGTATATGAATTACATCGGCGAGAAAGGCCGCAATGAATTCGGCGGGCCAACCGCGCCGGAAATTAACATCGACATGCAGGTGATGTATGACTTCAGCGCGGCCGCAGGCCTAAAGCCGGGTAAGCTGAAGGCCGGCTTCGAGTACCAGTACTGGCGGAATAAGTTCGGCAATCCATCCAACGTGCCGGGCAGCCTGGCGCAGACCCCTATGGTCCGCGCCGAGTACCACTTCTGATTGCTGGCAGATGTTTGAGCTGCCCCGCTGGCAGGAAGCCACGGGGCCAGCAACAGTTATTGCTGCTGTTGCGGTTGCTGCTGCTGTTGCTCTTGCTGCTGGCTGCGCTTGGCAATTTCGTTGCCAACGTAACCGCCGCCGATAGCCCCGACAACCGTGGCCACCTTACGGCCATTACCTCCGCCAACCTGATTGCCGATCAAACCGCCTACCACTGCGCCGATGCCGATGCCAAGCGCGCTGTTCTGCGGCGCAGGCGCCGGTGCAGGCGCAGGTGCCGACACTGACGCTTGCGTAGGCGCCGGCTCAGGCTCGGCACGCGGAGCTGGCGCGGGAGTACGATGTGCGACTGTCTTGTGCTCCACTTCACGGCGGACCTCTGGCGGACGCACTGGCGCTGCAACTGGCGCCGGCGTGGCAACCGCCGCCACCGGAGCCAATGCAGCGGCCGGAGCCACCGCGGCGGCCGGAGGGGCAGCATCGCTCGGCGCCGTAGTCGCGTTGGAGTTCGGCAGAAGGCCAGCAATTGATGCGGCTCCAACCAGACTTACAAGCGCTACCGAAGCAGCGGCGATAACCATCATTGGATGAATTTGGGTGCGTGGGCTGTTTTCCATTTTGTTCTCTCCTGAATCGCCATCATTGGCGCCTGCTTGCAAAACGGCCCAGGCAGAAAATACGGTGACGCAAAAAATGTTTCTGCGGTAAGTAAATGTTACTGAACAGCAAGCGCGAATCTCGCGGGGTCTTGAAATTTTTGGAGCCAAACCAGAAATAATTTGCCTTGTTATGTGTTCTTAAGGAGAGACTATGGAACATAAAGAGGCTTTTTTGGACAGCCTGGCGGAGCTGCGGACCGCGCATGACAAGGCCAGCCGGGCAATGGCGGACATTACCGCTACCGGAGCGCGCGCCCTGAAGGGCTGCGGCAACCTGCCTTCGCCGAGCCAGTTGCGAAGTTACGCGCAGGCGCTGGCCCTGGCGCAGCGGCAGCTTGATCGCTGCCAGGAGTTGATGCCGGGCAGAGCAGCCCTGGGCGTGAGTCCTGAGGCGGCAACCGGACAGCCCTACGTCCATTAACCCTGCCGCCAGGAGGACTTTGCCATGCATATTTTCGATGCTGTGTCTGCGCAAATCTCCGCCATGGGATTGCCGTTGTTTGCCGTCAGTGCCACGCGGGCCAACTGGCCCGATACACCCTTGCTGCTCTTTCTCCATTGGCATGGCTTCCGACGGGCCACACCTTTGCAACTGGATGGAGTGGATCTGCCGGCGCGTGCGGTGGCGAGTTCCGCCCTGCAGTTCGATGGGCCATGGGCCAGCAGCGTGGCAGCCGAGGAAGCCTTGCTGGATGTGGCCTGGCGACTGGGAGCCTGGCAATTGGAGCGTTTGCAACTGCGAGCCTGCAACTCGGCCGGGGCTGCCGCCAGCGAAGCCTTCGCTTGTCGCCAGGCTTTCGGCGACAACGCGGCAGGCTACCCGGATGAACCGGTGTTGGGAGGTGACCTTGATGCGCGCCTGGAACTGATGGACCTTGCGGCGCGCAAGGGCTATCAGCAATGGCTTTTCCAGCCGATTAAAGGCGGGCTGTGGGAAGGCATTGGTCCGGCGGATGACAGCCTTGCCCCGGACGGTGGGCGTCCATCAGATTGCCCGGTACGGCCGCTGCCGACTACCAAAGACAAGCGCGTGGTGTACCAGCTGGGCCGTCACGATCACCTCCTCCTGCCATGAAACATTTTGTTACAAACTCGGATGTTGTGGCCATCTTGAAAATGAAAATGCGAAAACATATTTTCGACGACGCTGAAGTCTGGCTCTAGCTTTGTCTGGACCGATTCACTTTGTAAATGATCTGACACCATTTGGAGATTGAAGAAATGAAGATTCGTCCCCTCTATGACCGGGTTATTGTTAAGCGAATTGAAAAACAACGCCAAACCGCATCCGGCATCGTGATCCCTGATTCCGTCACCGAGAAGCCCGAGCAAGGCGAGGTGCTGGCGGTCGGCCATGGCCGCGCCCTCGCTGACGGCAGTGTGCGTCCATTGGCCGTGAAAGTCGGCGACGCGGTCCTGTTCGGAAAATACGCCGGGCAGACCGTCAAGCTTGATGGCGAAGAACTGCTGGTCATGCGCGAGGAAGACATTCTTGGCGTGATCGAGCATGCCGCCACCAACGCCAAAGCGGCCTGAATCCAAAACGTTCCAGGGAGATAAAATTATGACTGCTAAAGACGTCCAGTTCAACGAAGATGCCCGCGCCCGTATCGTAAAGGGCGTGAATGTGCTGGCCAACGCCGTGAAGGTCACGCTGGGTCCGAAAGGCCGCAACGTGCTGATCGACCGAAGCTTCGGTGCACCCACCATTACCAAGGATGGTGTTTCGGTCGCCAAGGAGATCGAGCTCAAGGACCGCCTGGAGAATATGGGTGCGCAAGTTGTCAAGCAAGTGGCTTCGAAGACTGCTGATGTGGCGGGCGACGGCACCACCACAGCCACCGTTCTTGCCCAAGCCATCGTGCAGGAAGGCATGAAGTACGTGGCTGCCGGCATGAATCCAATGGACCTGAAGCGCGGTATCGACCAGGCGGTTGCTGCCGCCATTACGGAGCTGAAGGCCATTTCGCGGCCCATCGCCACCAGCAAGGAAATTGCCCAAGTGGGCGCCATCTCTGCCAACTCCGACGGCGCCATCGGCGACATCATTGCCCAGGCGATGGAGAAAGTGGGAAAAGAGGGCGTAATTACCGTTGAAGATGGCAAATCGCTGGAAAACGAGCTCGATGTGGTGGAAGGCATGCAGTTCGACCGCGGCTACCTGAGCCCCTACTTCATCAACGATCCGGACAAGCAACTCGCGCGGCTGGAAGACCCGCTGGTGCTGTTATACGACAAGAAGATCAGCAATATCCGCGAACTTCTGCCCGTTCTGGAGCAATCGGCCAAGGCTGGCAAGCCGCTCTTCATCGTGGCGGAAGACGTTGAAGGTGAAGCGCTGGCGACGCTGGTGGTGAACTCGGTGCGTGGCATCCTGAAGGTGGCCGCGGTCAAAGCGCCTGGTTTTGGCGACCGCCGCAAAGCCATGCTGGAGGATATTGCCGTGCTGACCGGCGCCACCGTGATTTCGGAAGAGACCGGCCTCACGCTGGAAAAGGCCACGCTGGAGCAGCTGGGCAGCGCCAAGCGCATCGAGGTGCAGAAGGAAGCCACTACCATCATCGACGGCGCCGGCGAGCAGCAGCGCATCGATGCGCGCGTGACGACTATCCAGGCCCAGATTGCGCAGGCGACCAGCGACTACGACAAGGAAAAGCTGCAGGAGCGTGTCGCCAAACTGGCAGGGGGCGTTGCTGTCATTAAAGTCGGCGCAGCCACCGAAGTGGAAATGAAGGAGAAGCGCGACCGCGTTGACGATGCTCTGCACGCGACCCGCGCTGCCGTTGAGGAAGGTATTGTGCCGGGCGGTGGCGTGGCGCTGCTGCGTGCACGTGCGGCCATCACCCAGCTGAAGGGGGCTAATGCCGACCAGCATGCAGGCGTGCAGATCGTGTTGCGCGCCTTGGAAGCCCCGCTGCGCGTGATCGTTTCCAATGCCGGCGAAGAGCCTTCTGTGGTGGTGGCCAAGGTGGCAGAAGGCAAGGGCAACTTCGGTTATAACGCTGCCACCGGCGAGTACGTCGACATGGTGGAAAACGGCGTGATCGACCCAACCAAGGTGACCCGCACCGCATTGCAGAACGCCGCCTCCATCGCTGGCCTGCTGCTGACTACCGAGGCGACTGTGTCCGACACGGCGCCTGAGGAGAAGGAAGCGCTGCCTGCCTGACGTCCTGCCAGCGCACGCGCTGATGGGCGGCCGTGCTTGTGAGGCGGCCGCCCTTTACCGGTTTCGAATCAGCTCTCTTCGCGCCAGCGGCGCATCCAGATCGCGGCGGCGATCATCGCCACGCCTGCAGCCACCCCGACCCACAGTGTCGGGCTGGCCAACGAGGCGTAAGTCTGGTTGAAGAAACCGCCGATCTGGCCGACCGGGTCGTTCTCCATTCCGGGTGCGTGTTTCATTGCCTCATGGGCCGAACGGTCGAAGATGAACCAGGCGCCTGGCAGCACGCTGCCCAGCAGGCGCAGCACCACCTGCGAGAAGAACCATTCCATGTTGACGCCCAGCTTGAAAGCATAGTTGGCCCAGGCCAGCAACGCACCGGTCATCAGCGGAGTGCCGACCGCCCACAGGAACACCTTGCTGCGCGCCCAGCTCGACACCATCAGAAGCCAGCCCACGGTCGGCAGTGCCCACAGCAGGTAGACCGGGATCAGCGACAGCATGCGGAACGGCGAGAGCCACAGGTTGGTGGAGGAAAGCAGGTCGCTGAACACGTTCACGCCATGGAAGCTGAGGGCGATGGCCGTCATCAGGATAATCGCGAGCGATGCCACGAAGCCGATCGCCGATACGATCAGCGGCGCCGCCACAGTTGCCATCGCCACTTTGGACAGCACGGTGGTGACGTCCGAAACCGGCAGTGATTTCCAGAACAGGATGCTGCGGTCGCGGCGGTCGTCGTACAGGGCGCCCAGGCAGTAGAAGAAGATCACGAAGGACATCAGGATGTACAGCGGCGTGGCCATCATCGGGAATGCAGCGCCAAGGGCATTGGCCATTTCGTGCCGCTGTCCGGCGGTCATTTCATGGAAGCGTTCCAGGGCATGGCCGTTGATGTGCATTTCCATTTTGTTGCCGACGATGAGCATGACGGCGGTAAATACCACCATCAGGCCGGAGATAATGGCGGGGGCCCAGAACAGCATGCCCTTGTTCTCCCAGTATTCGCGCTGCATCAGCCATTTCATCGTATTCATTCGTATGTTCCTTTCATGCTGGCCACGAACAGGTCGGCCACGCTGGGGGTACGGGTTTCGCCAAACGTTTCAAGCTGCTTGCGCGAGACGCCGTCGAACAGCATCACTGCCTTGCCGAACACCGTGCGCTGGTGCAGTGGCTGCAGGGCGCTGGCGGCGGTCATGTACTCCGGCTGCACCATCACTTCGGTGTAGCGGTCGCCGATTTCGTCCATCGAGGCGGCGAGGGTGATCTTGCCGTCGCGGATGAACATCAGGTCGGTCAGGATGTTTTCGACTTCCTCGATCTGGTGCGTCGTGATCAGGATGGTCTTGTTTTCGTCGAAGTAGTCTTCCAGCAGCTGGTGGTAGAACTGCTTGCGGTAAAGGATGTCCAGGCCCAGGGTCGGTTCATCCAGCACCAGCAGCTTGGCGTCGATTGCCATCACCAGCGCCAGGTGCAGTTGCACGATCATGCCCTTGGACATGGCCTTGACCTTCATGTCCGGCGACAGCTTGGTATTGGCGATGTATTTCTCGGCGCGTTCGCGGTTGAAACGCGGGTGGATGCCTTCGCAGAAACTGATCGCGTCCTTGACTTTCAGCCAGCGCGGCAGGATGGCGACGTCGGCGATGAAGCAGACGTCCTTCATCAGCTCATCGCGCTGCTGGCGCGGGTCCAGGCCCAGCACATTCAGTTCGCCTTCGAAGCGCGACAGGCCGAGGATGGCTTTCAGGGTGGTGGTCTTGCCGGAGCCGTTTGGGCCGATCAGTCCGACGATGCGGCCGGCGTTGATCTGGAAACTGGCATCATCCAGCGCCTTGGTGGCGCCGAAGCTTTTGCTCAGGTGTTTAGCGGTGATGATCGCTGTCATGCCGGGGCTCCTTGTGGCGGCACAGTCGTGGCGCGCAGCAGTTGTTCAATGTCCAGGCCCAGGCGGCGGATGCGTTCGACCATTGCGGGCCATTCTTCGCGGATAAAGCGCTCGCGTTCAGTGGACAGCAGTTTATCAACAGCGCCTTCGGTAACGTACATTCCTAATCCCCTTCTTTTTTCCACCAAGGTTTCGTCGACCAGCTCCTGATAGGCGCGGGAGACGGTAATCGGATTCAATTGATAATCGGCAGCGACCTGGCGTACCGAGGGTAAGGCATCGCCCGGCTTGAGCAAGCCATCCAGCATCATGCCGACGACCCGCTCTTTCAACTGCAGGTAGATCGGGCGGTTCTCATTCCACATACAGCGTTTCCTCCAGTGTTGGTGATTTAATGAACTGGTGTTGTAGTGAACTATAACACCGAAACTGCTGGCTGCAAGTGGTTTTTTTGCAAATGCAAATTAGGATGGATAGTTCGCGAACCGGATCATCCAGGAAGTGAAGAGGGGACGTGAGACGTGAGCAGCTTGTGGAGAGCTCTCGCCTGCCGGTTTTGGGTGCCTGACATCGTGTTGTCGAAGATGACCAGCGCCTTGCCGCGCTGGTCGCGCAGCCAGGAGGCGACTTGCTGCAGCCGTTCGGGTTCGTAGATTGAACGATAGATTTGCGGGCTGCCGTGCAGGCGTACGTAAGCAGCTTCGTCGTTTGTTGCTATAAATGGCCCGGGTTTTCCGGCGGGCGGGTCGGCTACCACGCGAATCACGCCCATTTCGCGCAGAAGCGCCGTCGCCTCATTGTCAAACCATGTGCCATGGCGTGCTTCGCAGGCCAGAAGCACTTGCCTTTGCAGCGCTGGGTTTGGTCCGTTTGGCGCGCGTGCCGCAACGTCGCCCCTGTTACTGCCAAAGCGTTCGCCAAGGCCTGCGAAGAGGGCTGCCACAGCCGCCGGGTCGAAGCGTAGGCTGGGCGGCGTTTGCACCAGTATCCAGCCTAGCTTTTCGCCCAGTGCGCCTGCCTCCGCCGCAAAGCGGTCCAGGTCTGCGCCAGCATCTTGCAGGCGCTTTTCATGGGTGATGGATTTCGGGAGCTTGACGGCGAAGCGGAATTCTTCGGGAACGATGGCTGCCCACCGGGCGTAGGTCTGCGGCAGGTGTGGGCGGTAAAACGAGGAGTTGATTTCGACGGCATTAAACACTGCGGCGTAGCGCGCCAGGTTGCTGCCGAAGCTTGCCGGCGGAAAGAGGGCGGCGTCGGCGCGCGGTAAAGCCCATCCAGCGATACCAATGGTTACAGGTTGCATATCCGATCCCCGTTATCATGGCTGCGACTATGACACAGGAGCCTCAAATGACCCCACACAGACGACTCGCTGCGCGCGCCATTGCCGCTGCTGTCCTGGCGGTTGGCGGCGGCGCTGCCGTGCTGCTGTCTGGCTGTGCAAGCTTCGCCGGACCGCGCGATCACGAAGTGCCGCTGGCGCGGCTGCAGCGTAATATCGACCAACGCTTCCCGCTCGAGCATCGCGCACTGGCAGTCTTCGAACTGCGGCTGGAGCAGCCGCGGCTTTCCACGCTGCCGAACGACCGGATCGCGCTGGCAGCCACGCTGTCGGTTTCGTCGCCGCTGATGCGGCAGCAATTCACCGGCAGCCTTTCATTGTCGGGCCGGCTGAATATCGACCAGGGCCGTAACGCGGTGATGCTGGCCGACGCGCGCCTGGAAGATTTCACCCTGGACGGGCTGGATGAACGCACGCAGCGCCAGGTCGCCGCGGCCGCGCGCTTGCTGGCCGATACCCTTGCGCGCGACACGCCGATCTACACCTGGCGTCCTGATGAGCTACGTTATGCCGGCGTACAGTTCGTGCCGACCGCGATCCGTACCTCAGCAAGTGGCCTCAGCATTCACCTCGAACCCTTGCGCGACGGTCGTCTATAATCGAAACTTCAACTAATAGGAGAAAGAGAAATGCCGTTTGTCGGTCTGGGTCTGCATATACTGGTTGCCATCTTTTTTGCGGTACACGCGGTGCGCCGCGGGCGGGAGCTGTATTGGCTGCTGATCCTGTTCTCTTTCCCTCTGCTGGGCAGCCTGGTGTACTTCTTCGCCGTGTACCTGCCGAGTTCGCGCCTGGAAGTCGGTGCGCGTAAAGCGGTTGCCGCGGCTGGCCGGATGCTCGATCCGGGCCGCGAGCTGCGCGAAGCGCGCGATGCTTTCAACTTCACGCCGACCGCGCAGCACCAGATGCGCCTTGCCGCCGCGCTGCTGGCAGCGGGCGAAGCTGCCGAAGCGGCTACTACTTATGAGGCTTGCCTGCAGGGCGCTTTTGGCTCGGACCTGGAGATCCGCCTCGGCGCGGCGCGCGCTAACCTCGCAATTGGCGCACATGCCAAGACCATTGAGCACCTGGAATTCATCCGCCGCACGGACGCCAATTACCGCGCCGAGCAATGCAGCCTGTTGCTGGCACAGGCCTTGGCGGCTGCTGGACGCAATGGTGAAGCCCGTGCCGAGTTTGAGAATGCGGTTAATCGCTTCGGCAGTTTCGATGCGCGTGCCGAGTTTGCGATCTGGGCTGCCGGTGCGCGCGAATTCCAGTTGGCGCAACGCTTGCAGAGTGAGCTGCAACATACAATGGATCGCTGGAACCGGCATACGGCGTCGATGAATGGCGCCACGGTCCGGCGATTGAATGCCGCGTTCGCGCAAGTGCCGCGCAACTGAAAAGTGAAGGAGCATCAGAATGCATAGCCCGGTCCTGATGTTCCAGTCGTCCCGCTTCGAAATCCTGGCGGATGAGGACAAACTGACCAATCCCGGCATTTACGGCCGCAGCCTGGCTGAATGGATGGCCAATGAACTGCCCTTGCATGGCTATCGCGCCATGGGTGAGGTGATTCCTGAGGACTTTGCCTGGTGCGTGCCGGTGGAGGCTGAGGATTGCGAGCTGTATGTGGCTTGCACCAATGCGGAAGAAGGCTGGCAGGCTTATGTCTTCGCCGATTGCGGCTTGATGGAGCGGCTGGCCGGGCGCGATCAGCGCGCGACGGCGGTGGCGGGGCTGTATTCGGCGGTGCGGTCGATTCTCGAAGATGCGCCGGGCATCACTTATTTGCATATCCAATGAGTTATCCAGTTTCGGTGAAGGGCGTTTTCTGCGCGCCCGACGGTAGAGTCGTGCTCTTGAAGAATGAGCGCGAGGAGTGGGAGCTGCCGGGCGGGCGTATTGAGGACGGTGAGACGGCGGCGGCGTGCCTTGCCCGGGAGGTCTGGGAGGAGCTTGGCGTGCGCGTCGACGTCGGGGCGCCGCTCGATAGTTACCTGTTTGAGGTAGTGCCGGGGAAGAAGGTGTTTGTCGTGACCTACGGCTGCACACTGCAGGGCGGCTTCGTGCCGGTGTTGAGCCATGAGCACAAGGAAGTCGGATTGTTTGCCCGCGATGCCCTGCCAGCGGGGCTGCCGGAAGGCTACCGCGCGTCAATCGTGGCAACCTTGGGGGCAGACCCCAAGGTTGCCACGGGCTCGGCTGGGCGGCTGTCGCGGCATTTGCTGAGCGAGGCGTATAACAATGGCTGGGCTAACCATCGGCTGTTGCGGGCTTGTGCCCAGTTGTCGCAGGAGGATTTCGTGGCGCCGCGGTCGGGGTTCTTTCCGTCGATTAGGGCTACGCTTAATCACATCCTTACCGTGGATTGGTTTTATATCGATGCGCTGGAGCGCGAGGCGCGCGGGGCGCCGCCGCATCCGGATTACTGCAGCGAATTTTTTGCGGTGGAGGAGCCGTTCGATACCTGCGCGGCGCTTTGGAAGGCCCAGCGTGAGGCAGATAAGCGCCTGATCGCGTATTGCAAGGCTTTGCGCGATGGCGATCTTGGCCGGGTGGTGACCATTGACCGCGGCCAGGGCGACTTCCAACGCGATACGCGCCAGCGCCTGCTGGCACACATCTTCGAGCACCAGATCCATCATCGCGGCCAGGTGCATGCGATGCTGTCGTCGACGCCTATCGCTCCGCCGCAACTGGATGAATTCTTCTCCGAGGGCGAGGCTCCCTTGCGGGTGCAGGATTTCAAGGAGCTTGGCTGGTCGGAAGAGGAAATCTGGTCGCCAAACTTATCCTGAATCAAGGAATTTGCTCCGGCATTCAGGGATAGTCAGGCTCAGTTTTAACCTGAGCAGGACTATTCATGAATGCAAACGAAAAAATGTTCGGCAGTCCCATGCCGCCCCAGGAAATCTCGCTGGACGTGCTGCGCGAAAAATACGCGAAGGGGAATGAGCAGGACATCATTGACGTCCGCCGCCGCGTAGCGCGCGCATTGGCCGCGCTGGAGGCGCCGGAGCTGCGCGACGATCTCGAGGAAAAATTCCTGTGGGCCCAGGAGCATGGCTTCGTGCCCGCGGGACGGATCAATTCGGCCGTTGGCCTGGGCCTGAAAGCCACCTTGATGAACTGCTTCGTGCAGCCGGTGGGTGATTCGGTGACGGGGGAAGACGATGGTCTGCCGGGCATCTACACTGCCGTGGCGGAGGCGGCTGAGACCATGCGCCGCGGCGGCGGCGTGGGATACGATTTCAGTGCCATCCGTCCGGCGGGGGCGAAGGTGAAGGGCACGCAGTCGCGTGCTTCCGGCCCGGTGTCGTACATGGAGGTGTTCGACGCTTCCTGCAAGACTGTGGAATCGGCGGGCGCGCGGCGCGGCGCGCAAATGGGCGTGCTGCGTATCGACCACCCGGATATCGAGCGCTTCATTGCTGCCAAGGACGATGGCGGCTTTCGCAATTTCAACCTGTCGATCGGCGTGACGGATGCCTTCATGCGTGCGCTGGCTTCGGACGCCGTGTTTGAGCTGGTGCACAAGGTCGAACCGGGGGACGAGGACCTGGCGGCAGGCGCGCACCGGCGTGAAGATGGGCTGTGGGTCTATCGCCGCGTGCCGGCGCGCGAGCTGTGGGACAAGGTGATGACGTCCACCTATGACCACGCCGAGCCGGGCGTGCTGTTCGTGGACCGCATCAACGCCGAGAACAACCTGTATTACTGCGAGACCCTGCGCGCCACCAATCCGTGCGGTGAGCAGCCGCTGCCCGGTTACGGTTGCTGCGACCTGGGTTCGCTGAACCTGACCTGCTTTGTGCAGAATCCTTTCACCGATCGCGCAAGCTTCAACCATGAGGCGATGCGCGAGGTGGCCGGTATCGCGGTGCGCATGCTGGACCTGGCGCTGGATGCGACCCAGTGGCCGTTGCCGCAGCAAGCCGACGAGGGAGCTGCCAAACGCCGCATTGGCCTGGGTTTCCTCGGGCTGGGCAGCGCGCTGGTGATGCTGGGCTTGCGCTATGACTCCGAAGGTGGCCGTGCGATGGCGGCTGGCATTGCGGAGGCTTTGCGAGATGCGGCCTATGCCGCCTCGGTGGCGCTGGCGCAGGAGAAGGGGGCTTTCCCGTTCTTTGACAGGGATAAGTACTTGGAAGGGGCTTTCGTGCGCCGTTTGCCGGCGTCCTTGCGCGAGGCAATTGCAAAGCATGGCATCCGCAATTCGCACCTGCTGTCGATTGCGCCGACCGGCACGATCACGCTGGCGTTTGCGGACAACGCTTCCAACGGCATTGAGCCGGCGTTCTCGTGGGTCTACCAGCGGCGCAAGCGCATGCCGGATGGCTCGTCGCGGTCCTATGAGGTGGCGGACCATGCATGGCGCTTGTACCGCCATATGGGCTTTGACATGGGGCAGTTGCCGCCGCAGTTCGTTACGGCGCTGGATATGGCGGCGCTGGACCACGTGAGCATGATGGAGGCGGTGCAGCCTTTCGTCGATACGGCGATTTCGAAGACGGTGAATGTGCCGGAGGATTATCCATACGACGATTTCAAGGAACTGTACACCGATGCGTGGGTGGCGGGGCTGAAAGGACTGGCGACCTTCCGTCCGAATACGGTGACCGGCAGCGTGCTGAGCGTGGTGCCGGAGCCGGCGGCTGCTTCCACTTCTGCCGCGCCGGTGCTGCGTGATGATGATCCGCTGCGCAAGCGCTTCGATGGGCGTCCGTTAGGCGAGCTGGAGTCGGTGACGTCCAAGGTCGAATACTGGACGCAGGAAGGCAAGAAGTCGGCTTACCTGACCGTGAGCTTCATCACTGTCGACGGCATGCTGGATGGGGCGCCGGTGCGCATTGAGCGGCCGTTTGAGTTCTTCATGCCGGCTAACCAGCGCAGCGATGGTCAGCAGTGGATCACCTCGTCCATGCGCTTGCTGTCGATGGCGGCGCGCGCCGGCAGTTCGATCGCCAAGGCGCTGGCCGACATGCGTGAGGTGGCGTGGGAGAAGGGGCCGGTGCGCTGTGGCCTGCTGACGCGCGAGGATGGGGTGCAGGTGCCGGTCTTTCACGATTCCGAGGTGGCGGCGATTGCGTTTACCTTGCAGCGGATCTTGATACGGCGGGGGTTTCTGGATGCGTATGGGAATCAGGTGCCGGTGCCGCAGCTGGCGCTGCGGTGTGCTTCGACCGGACATGTGGCGCCGGAGACGATGACGGCGGCAGGGGCGGCGCCAACGCAGTCGGCGGGGAAGTGTCCGGAGTGTGGGGCGCGCGCACTGCGCAAAGTCGACGGCTGCACCCGATGCGTCGAATGCCACTATATGGGGGGCTGTGGTTAAAACCGGTAAGCCAGGACCAGCCCCTGTCTGCGATCGCCCCCGTCTGAGAAACCGTTGGGGGTCTGACCCTGTGGGTCAGACCCCGGTTTACCGGTTTTGCTTAAGGTGCGTCAAGGACATCCCCCCAGCCCCTCCATAAACTTCCTCCCACACTAACCCCGAGGAGGACTTACAAATGCATCATTCTTTCCAACTTGCTTCCGTCCTGGACGCCGCCCATGTCACCCGCGTGCTTGACCTGCTGCGCACCGTACCGGGCATCCGCGGCGTACACGCTCCAGCCGGCGCTGCCCACGTTGAAGTCGCCTTCGATGATTCCCTGACCAGCGTCCAGCACCTTGGCAAGCTGCTGGAAGAACACGGTTACCCGCCTGTGGCGCCGCAACAGCGCAGCCACACCTGCTGCGGCGGTTGCGGCGGCCATTGATCAACACTTGACCTGGATCATGTGAGCTGCCTTCGTGGCGGCTGTATTCTGGCTAAAAACATACATTTGAAACACCACAAAAGGAGCTATCATGCACGCCACTAAGAAGTTATGGACGTGGCTCGCCATTATCTGCCTGTTATCGTTTACGGTACTGGGCTGGGTGGGCCGCGAAATCTACCTGAAAGCGCCCCCAATAGCGCAAGTCGTCGACGAGACCGGCGCAGTCATCTACACCCCTGACCAGGTCAAGCACGGCCAAAGCTCCTGGCTGTCGGCTGGCGGCCAGCAACTGGGTACCGTCTGGGGCCATGGCTCCTACCTGGCGCCGGACTGGTCGGCCGACTGGCTGCACCGCGAGGCCGTGGCGCTGCAAGACCTGTTCGCGCGCAAAATCTTCAGCAAGGACTACGCCCAGCTCGAAGCCGGCTCGAAAGCCCACGTGGATGCACTGGTGAAGGCCGAACTGCGCACCAACACCTACAACGCCGACACCAATGAGGTGAAGCTGTCCGCCATCCGCACGGAAGCAGTGCGTATCGTGGCTGCCCACTACACTGGCTTGTTCGGCGATGAGGCGCAATACGCCAAGCTGCGCGAGCAGTACGCCATGACCCCGAACGCGCTGCCTGAAGCGGCCGACCGCGCGGCACTGAGCGGCTTCTTCTTCTGGTCCTCGTGGGCTGCCGCTGCCGACCGTCCGGGCGAAACTGGCCTGAGCTACACCAGCAACTGGCCGCACGAACCGCTGATCGACAATACGCCCAGCGCCGGTGCCGGCATCTGGTCGATTGCTTCGGTCATCCTGATGATCGGCGCCATCGCCGGCATGCTGTTCTACCACGGCATGCACAAGGAAGAAGAGGATCCTGTACCGCCGAAGAACGACCCGCTGTTCAGCCTGAAGGCGACGCCTTCGATGAAGGCCACCAAAAAGTACTTCCTGGTCGTCGTCGGCCTGATCCTGGCGCAAGTCGGCATGGGCGTGATCACCGCGCACTATGCGGTGGAAGGCACCAGCTTCTTTGGCTATCCGCTGGCCGACATCCTGCCGTTCACCGTCAGCCGCACCATCCACACCCAGTTCGCGGTGCTGTGGATTGCAACCGCTTGGCTGGCAACCGGCCTGTATATCGCTCCGGCCATCTCCGGGGTGGAACCGAAATTCCAGAAGCTGGGCACCGACGTGCTGTTCTACGCGCTGCTGTTCATCGTTGTCGGCTCGACCGCCACCGGCTGGCTGGGCGTGCTGCAACACAAGGGCACCGACTTCGCTTTCTGGCTGGGTAACCAGGGCCTGGAGTTCACTTCCATGGGCCGTATCTGGCAGATCCTGCTGTTCGTCGGCCTGCTGTTCTGGGCCTTCCTGCTGGGCCGTGGCCTGTGGCCGGCGCTGAAGAAGCCATCGGAAAGCCGCGGCATTATCGCCATGGTGTTCCTGGCAGCACTGTGCATTGGCGGTTTCTACGCAACCTCCCTGACCTGGGGCAAGTCGACCCACTACTCGATGGTCGAGTACTGGCGCTGGTGGCTGGTCCACCTGTGGGTGGAAGGCTTCTTCGAAGTGTTCGCAACCGCTGTCATCGCGCTGCTGTTCACCCGCCTGGGCCTGATCCGCGCTGCTTCGGCCAATAGCGCCATCATCCTGGAAACCATCGTCTTCCTGTTCGGTGGCATCCTGGGCACCTTGCACCATCTGTACTTCACCGGCACCCCGACTTCGGTGATCGCCATCGGCGCCATGTTCTCGGCGCTGGAAGTGGTTCCGCTGTCGCTGATCGGCATCGAAGCCTACCGCAACTACAAGCGTTCGCAATCGGCCCCATGGCTGGTTTCCTACAAATGGGCCATCCTGTGCTTCATCGCTGTCGGCTTCTGGAATACCGTGGGCGCTGGCCTGCTGGGCTTCTCGATCAACACCCCGATCGCGCTGTACTACATGCAAGGCCTGAACATGACCGCTGCACACGGCCACGCTGCGCTGTTTGGCGTGTACGGCATGCTCGGTATCGGCCTGATGTTGTTCTGCCTGCGCGGCCTGGTGGACCGCCTTGCATGGTCGGACAAGCTGCTGGCCGGTATGTTCTGGACCATGAATATCGGTCTCGCCATGATGGTGTTCATGTCCCTGGTCCCAGCCGGTATCTACCAGGCAGTGGCTTCGATCACCAAGGGCATGTGGTACGCCCGTTCGCCTGAGGTGGTGCACTCCACCTTCATGGAAACCGCAGTCTGGCTGCGTGTTCCCGGCGATATCGTGTTCGCGGTTGGTTGCCTGCTTCTCGGCCTGTTCGCGCTGCGCCTGATCGGCAAGCGCAAGCAGGAAGAAACCGTGGCAGAAGGCGTGGCGCTGGAGCGCTAGGCAATGCGCCTCACGGGCCACACCGACTACGCCTTGCGCCTGCTGATGTACCTGGGCCGGCAGCAAGGCAGGTTGGTCACCGTGCAGGAGATCGCCAGGGCACACGGCATCTCCGAACATCACCTGCGCAAGGTGGCTCACCGGCTCGGCCAGGCCGGGCTGGTGGCCACCTGGCGCGGACGGGCCGGTGGCCTGCGCCTGGCGCAGCCACCGGCTTCGATTTCGGTGGGCGCAGTGGTGCGCCTGGCCGAAGCCGACTTTACGATTGTTGAATGTTTCAATGCTACGCGCAATACCTGCCAGCTGGCCGGCGCTTGCCGCCTGCAGGAGGGATTGCACAGGGCGACCGAGGCCTACCTCGGTCATCTCGACCGCCAGACGCTGGCGGACCTCATCTGAAGGAACCATCATGAGTGCGCCTGAAATTTTGCTGGAGCTGTGCGGCATGGTGCCGCCCGAACCGATGGAGCGCGTATTGGAAGCGCTCGACCTGCTGCAACCTGGCCAGCATATCCGCATGGTCATCGACCGCGAGCCGGTCCCCCTTTACCGCATCCTCGAGAAGAACGGCTACCGCTACGCCACGTCGATGCGTGAAGACTATATCTACGAAATCCTGATTACCCAAGCTAACTGATGCAACGCAAGCTGGCATTCGAGCATACGCCCGGGCTGGCGCTGCCGCTGCGATTCCTGCTGGCGGCGCCGTGGTTCGGGGCCCTGGCCGGCCTGCTGCTGGTATGGCAGGGCGCCGAGGCAATGAGCACGCGCTGGGCACCGGCCACGCTGGCAGTCACCCACTTGCTGACCCTGGGCTTCCTTGGCATGGCCATGGCAGGTTCGCTGCTGCAGATGGTGCCGGTAGTAGCCGGCGTCGAGCTGCGTTGGGCGCGCCGGCTGGGACCCGTTATCTGGGGCGCCTTGGCTGGCGGCGCACTGCTGCTGGCGGCAGGCTTCCTGCACGGTTTGCCGTGGTGCCTGCGCGCGGCCGGCATCCTGCTGGCGGGTGCCTTCATCCTCCTTGTTGCTGTGCTGGCGCGCGCGCTGGCGCAGCGCTCGGCACCGAATGCATTGCCCGTCGTGGCTGGTATGCGCCAGGCCGTGCTGGCCCTGGCCTGCGCAGTCACGATCGGTGTGGCGCTGGCTGCGTTCCTGGTGGGCGCGGTGCGCCTGCGTGTGATGGAATGGACCAATGTGCATGCCGCCTGGGCCCTGGTGGGCTGGGTGGGCGTGCTGGTCGTCTCGGTGGTATTCCAGGTGGTGCCGATGTTCCAGTCCACCCAGCTGTTCCCGCGCCAGCTGGCTTTCACGCTGCCGCCGCTTTGCCTTGCCGGGCTTGCGCTGTGGACTGTTGGCTACCTGCTCAACCAGCCGTGGCAATGGATCGGGGCGGGCCTGGTGAGCGTTTGCCTGGCGCTGTTCGCGGTCTACACCCTGGTGCTGCTGCTCCGCCGCAAGCGCGCGGCCGATGTATCGACCTGGTACTGGTGGCTGTCGCTTGGTTCGCTGCTGGCCAGTGTCGCCGTATTCCTTTGCCCGCGCGGGTTGGATAAGGCCCTGGTCCTCGGCGTGCTGTTTATCGGGGGCTTTGCCATGTCGGCCGTGAACGGTATGCTGTACAAAATCGTGCCTTTCCTGCTGTGGTATCACGGGCAGCACGCCGGCTGCGATGTGCCTGGCGTGCGCCAGTTGATGCCGGACAGCGAACCGCGTGTGCAGTTCGCCTGGCATGCCGCCAGCGTGGTGATGCTGCTTGCCGCTGCCATCGCACCCGGCTGGCTTGCCCAGCTGGCAGGTGCGGTACTGGCAGTTTCCTGCATGCGCCTGGGTTTCGACCTGGCGCTGGCTGCGATCAGCCTTCGTAGGCTCGCAAACGGGCCGAATCAAGAATCTTGATCTGGCGGCCGTTCACGGCAATCATGCCCTGGTCGGCCAGCTCGTGCAGCACGCGCGAGAAGTACTCCGGCGTCAGGTTCAGGCGCGAGGCCAGCAGCTTCTTGCTGACCGCCAGCGTGATCTCCGAACCATCTCCCGCGTCGTCGTCCTTCAACAGGTAGCCGATAATGCGCTGGCTGCCAGAGCGCAGAGAATAGGCTTCCACGTCTGAAATCAGGCCGTGCAGGCGGCGGCTCATGCCGGCCAGCATGCGGCGTGCAAACTGCGCATTGCGCGCCAGTTCGGCAAATACGGTGTGCTTGGAAATGTGCAGCAGCATGCAGTCGCTGACTGCGTGGGCAGTGACGATGTATGGCTTTTCCATGAACATCAGGGCTTCGCCGAAACTGTGACCTGGACCGATGATCTCGACAATCTTCTCGTTGCCCTGGGCTGAGAGGAAGCTGAGTTTGACCTGGCCGAAGATCACCATGTGGAAGCCGACGCATGGATCGCCGCGCTGGAAGACTGCGCTGCCGCGCGGGATGTGGTGTTCGGTCGTGCCGGCAGCCACCAGCGTCAGCTCCTCCGGCGACAGGTCTGCAAAGAGGGGCAGTCGCTTGAGGAACTCGCGGGGGTCGATTTTGGGGCTTGGCATTTGGTTCTCCTGAAATGGCAAAAGGACCCGCTCGGCGGGTCCTGTCCTGGTTAAGGTAATGTCGGGGCTATTCCTGCTTAGTGGCCCGAATCACCGTCAGGCTTGCTGTTGGTCCGGAAGATCTCCGGATTCTCCTTGCCGGTCACGTGAAGCAAGCCGACCAGGCCTTTCTCCATGCGCGACAACGCGTGGTCGACCAGGATGAAGCGTCCTGGAACTTCGGTCTTGAACTCGACCATCGTTGCGCCGCCGGGAGCCACGGTGGTGGTCTGCACGTTCTGCAGCGGTGGCGAGGTCAGGTCGCCCAGGTTATACACGCGGTCGAACACTTCGCCGATCACGTGGAAGCTGGAAGTTGCGTTAGGACCGCCCACGCCGAAGAAGATGCGGACGGTTTCGCCAACCTTGGCCTCCATGCGGTGGGTCTTGGTCAGCGCATCGTGGGTACCGTTGAACATCAGGTGCTCCGGCTGTTCGGCCAGCAGTTTGTCCAGCGAGAATTCAGCCTCGCCCGGCGTGCCATGCTTCTGCGCGGTGTACAACTCACCCTGCATCACATAGAACTCGCGGTCGACTTTCGGCAGGCCGCCTTCAGGTTCGACCAGGATCATGCCGTACATGCCGTTGGAGATGTGCTGTGCCACCATCGGGGTAGCGCAGTGGTACACGTACAGGCCCGGGTTGATGGCCTTGAAGGTGAAGCTCTTGGTGCTGCCGGGGGCCGCCTGGGTCACTGCAGCGCCGCCGCCCGGACCGGTCACGGCGTGGAAGTCAACCGAGTGGATCATGTGGCTGTCCTTGGCGTTGGACATGTCCACATTCACGGTATCGCCCACACGGACGCGGATGAACGGGCCAGGGATCTTGTTGTTGAAGGTCCAGTACTTGTAGGTGGTGCCGTCCATGAGCTGGCCGAGGATTTCGGTGGTATCGAGCTTCACGTTGACGGTTTGCGGACCGCGCTTGCCGACAGGGATGCCTACCTCCATCGGGCTGCGCGAAACATCCGCGCCCTGCGGAGCGGCTTTGGTTTCACCTTCGCCAACGATGATCTTGCCGATCATGCCGGCTGCCACGTGACCGGGCAAGGTGCAGATGTAGGTGAACTCGCCTTTCTTGTCCGCCTTGAAGACGATGGCGGTCGATGCGCCTTTGTCCTTCAACTGGTTCGATTTAGCCTTGAAGTCGGGCACGGAAATATCGTGGGTAGCGCCGTCGCCATTGACCAGGTTGATCTGCACTACGGCGCCAACAGGCACGCGCAGCGTCGGATTAACCTTGCCCTTGGATTCGCCGGTGTCACTGATGAAGACCAGCTTCCCGTCTGCGATATCGGTGCGCAGCGTGTAGGTCACATCGGGACGATATTTGACGGCAGTACTGCCATTGCCGCCATGCTGGCCATGTTGTGCATAAGCTGGCGCCAGTGTTGCGGCGCCGATCACCAGTGCTGCAATGGCTTTGGACATCAAGGTCGGTTTCATTTTCTTCTCACAGGTTTGTCCGGCACGGGATTGCGCCGTTTGACAAACAAATCTTATGTTTTACATGCATGTTATTGAATTGACGCAGGTCAAAAATTTGGAAAGAACTGCGTATTCTCAATGCAAGTCAGATTTTTTTGACTTAGATCAAGTGAGAAGAAGACCCGGCACAACGCGCCTAAGGCGCGAGCTGCTGCAGGATTGCGTAGGCGGCCTTGATACGCTCTGCATTCGGATAGACGGAGTTTGCCAGCATGACAATGCCGATCTTCCTCTGCGGGACGAAAACGGCATAGGCACCGAATCCGCCCGTGGAACCGGTTTTGTGGAACAGGGTGGCGCCGCCAGTCGAATCGCGCGCCACGAGCCGCTTGGCTGCAACCAGTTCCCGGGTCATGGCCGGATCGCTGCCGCTTTGCAGTTGTTCCAGCGTGCCTGGATACGGGTACTGTTCCCAGCCAAGGCCCTGCAAAAGGGGGCCGGCCTCGAAATAGGGCACGTGGGTTGCCGCCACGGCGCGCCGCATGGACGGCTCCAGGCGGCCCGGATCTATGTTCGCTTGTACAAAGCGCAGCAGGTCTGCGCTGCTGGTCTTGACGCCATATGCCTCAGCATCGAACGGTCCTGGATTCACGCGCACCTGTTTTTCCTTGGCATAGCCCCAGGCGTAATGCGACATGGCGCGCTCCGGCACGTTTTCGTAAGTGTCCTTCATTCCCAGGCGAGGGAATATTTGTGCTTCCATCAGCGTCGCAAAGTCTTGCCCCAGTGCGGCGGCGGCGGCGTAGCCGAACAAGCCAATGCTGGGGTTCGAGTAGCGTCGCATGGCACCCGGCGCCGCATCTGGCTTCCATGCGCGGAAGAAGGCCATTTCCTGCCCTTCGCGCACATCGTCGGGGAACTGCAACTTGAGTCCACCAGCGGTGTAGGTGCCGAGATGGAGCAGGGTAGCTTTGTCGATGGCGCTGCCTTTGAGTTGCGGCAGGTAGCGTGAAGGATTCGCGTCCAGCGAGAGCTTGCCCCGCGCTTGCGCCCAGGTGCCCAGCGTAGCGGTCAGGGTCTTGCTCACCGAGCCGATTTCAAACAGCGTATTTTCACTGACCGGTGCATCGGTTTCGCGCGAGGCGACGCCGTAGTTGAAGTAGTAAGGCTTGCCGTCCAGCGTGACGGCGACTGCCATGCCGGGCAACTCGTGCTCCGCCATCAGCGAAGGAATGGCGCCTTCCACCGCAGCCCGTACTTTCAGGCCGCGCAGGAATTCATCGCGCACCTGCATGCCGTTGGCGTCGCCCATCTGGGCGAAGACGACGCGTTGGTCGCCACGTTCGAGCCAGCCGATGTACCAACCCAATTTGCGGCCGCCATCGCTGCCGCTGCCGGTCTTGCCGAACACCTGCCAGCCGCCGACTTGCTCGGGCCATTTGACCAGCGTCTTCGCCATGTCGTAAGCATTGGGCTTGATGCCCAGGTCGCGATTGACGACACGCCGCAGGAACCCGATTTGCTCGTCCGGCGAAATGCGCAGCGAGGAGCCAAGCCAGGATTCGGACAGGCCGTTGTTCTTGCCAGGTTCGCCGCTGACATCCGCGTTGCCGTAGCCGAAGCGCTTGACGTAGTTGGCGAAGCGCTCCTCGCCCATCTGCAGCGTGATTTGCTGGGAATACCAGACGACCGATTCCTTCATCCACGAGCTGGGGTCATGCGATTGTTTCCACACGGGTCGCCAGTCCACATAGCCTTGCTTGAATGGCAGCACAGGTGCATGCTCGTCCCATAGCACGCCCGCGTCATAGCCCATCAGCGCGATAGGCAGCTTGAAGGTGGACATTGGCGGCAGGCGCTTATCGCAGACGCCCTCGTGCACCAGCCACTTGCCGGTGCTTGCATCGGCCATCGCCAGGCAGTGCTCTGCAGAATACGCGAGCAAAGGGAGGCCCAGCCCTGCAAGCAGGGCGAAGATTTTGCGTTTCATTGTTATCCTCGGTTAGAGTTTTGCGAGTTGCGCGGGGAGGTCGCGCAAGAAGGCTTCTTTGGTGCGCGGGCCCGCTGCACCTTCGATCAAGGTTTCGTCCTGTGCCAGGCGAGCGAACACAATGGTGCGTTGGCCATTGGTCGCCCAGCCTACGAACCAGCCGTAGGAACGGGAGTAATCGTCCTTGCCGTCCGGGCCCACCGGGGCGCCGGTACCGGTCTTGCCGAAGACCTGCCAGCCGTTCGGCAAGTCTTTCACCTTCAGCAGGCGCGCGGTCTGTTCGTGCGCGTACTGCGAAACAGGGAGCTCCTTGCGCACCAGGCGGCGCAGGAAGTTCGTTTGCTCGTCCGGCGAAATCTGCATCGAGGAGCCGACCCACGACCATGTGAGGCCGTTGTCCTTGCTCTTGTCGCCGCCGATGTCGCGGTTGCCGTAGCCAAAGCCTTGCACATAGCGCTCGAATCGCTCACGGCCAATGTGCTGCGTAACTTGCTGGGCGTACCAGACGGCCGAATAGCGGATCCACTGGCTCGGGTCCATATCGCGGTGCCATTCCTTGTTCCAGGCTTGATAGCTCTCGCGGTAAGGCAGCACCGGAGCATGCAGGTCTTTCAGGAAGCCGCTGTCGTAGCCCATCAGGCTGACCGCGATATTGAAGGTCGATACCGGTGTGATGCGCGCCGTGCAATCGCCTTCGCGCAGCAGCGCTTTGCCGCTGGCGGCATCGATGAAAGTAGTGCAGTTCAGCGCGGCTACCGATTGCGCGGATGGCGAAACGCTCCACGCCAGGGCGGGCTGCAGGGCGAAATTGCCGCCGACGATGGCGGCCAGCGCGGCGATTGTCACGGCACGCGCCCACATGGCGCGGCGCGCGTTGGCAGGCGTGCGGATCAGCGAGACGCGTTCGGTGAGCGTGTTCGCATCGATGCTGCCAAAGGCCAGCGCACCTTGTGGCGCAAGGTGTTGCAGCTTGAGCTGCGCCACCAGTGCGGCGGCATAGGCCTTGCGTTGCGACGCCGGGCGGCCGCGTAGCACGTCTCGGTCGCAGCCTAGTTCCTGCGCCCAGGTCAGGTTGGCACGCAGCAGCCGCATGAAAGGATTGAACCACAACAGCGTTTGCAGCAGCATGCCGGCGGCCATCCATTGCAGGTCGTGGCGGCGCAGGTGGGTCATTTCGTGTTCGACGATCATTTCGCGCTGCAGCTTGTCGAAGCCGCCCAAATGGCGCGGCAGCAGCAGGCGAGGACGGAACAGGCCAAGCAGCATCGGTGAGATCGGTGCATCCACTTCAATGATGGCGGCGCGCCCAGTGCTTGCAACATTGCCGGTCCGCGCCAGCCGGTCAAGCATGCGCTGCGCGCGCCACAGGCTGGCGGCCGACCAGGCCAGGCCGGCCAGGTATACGCATAGCCACAATTGGGCGCCATGCAGCATCCAGACACGCGTGTTGGAAGAATTGTCCGTCTCGCGCGTCTCTTCGGCAGTTGTATTGGGCAGCGCCGGAGTCTTTGGCGGCGCGATGTAGTGGGTGACAGTTTCGGTCGCTGCTTCAAGCGGCGGGATCAGGCGCACGCGCTCGCTATGAGGCAGCAACAGCAGCGCGAAGGTCGCCAGCACGGCCAACTGGCCAAGCAGCCAAAGCGAGCGCTGTGCCGCCAGTGCAGGCAGGAAGCGCCGGAGCAGGGCGCTCAATGCCCACACGCTGAAGCCGGCCGCGAAGCAGCCAAGGCTCGCCAGCAGGAAGCGCATCAAGAGCAGGTCGAAGTCATTCACTTTGCGTCGTCCTCGTCGGGCCAATCGGACAGCATCTGCTCGAGTTGGGCGAGCTCGCTGGCATCGACCAGCTTACTGCCGGCGAACATGTTCACCGGCAGCGGCGTATCGAGTTCCATGATGCGCGAGCCGAAATCATGGGCGTAAGCGGCTAGTGTCTCGACCTTATCCAGCAGGGCCTCATACACTTGCACCCCGTGGCGCACGTGCTGCGCGATCATTTGCTTCTCCATCATGCGCTCGACTGTCTTGCGTGTGGATGAAAACGACCAGCAGAGCTCATCCTCCACCGCCTCATGGATTTCGCGCGCGCTTAAAGGCGTATGGCGCCAAAGTGCTTTAAGGACGCAGAGTTCAGGGGTAGAAGGGATAAGCATGACATAGCGGTGATTGTGACGATTGGTGCTAGTATGTGACAACTGTCGCAGTCGTGTCAAGCGATGAACAAAGTCAATCAGGTGCTCGCCACTCGCGTGGGGGAACAAGGGCGGCTGGGCTGCTGAGGCTTTCCAAGAACTGCACAAGATCGTCTTTCTCGGCTGGGGTCAAAATCAGGGGATAACCGATTTCGGTGCTCCGATAGTAGAGCTCGAGCTCGACGGCTTCAGGCAGGGTTGGGATGCTGCCGTCATGCATATACGGCGCTGTGAGCGCCACGTTGCGAAGCGATGGCGTGCGGAACCGGCCGATATCGAGTGGTCGCATGGTTACGGCAAATCGCCCGAGTTCTGCCAGTTTTACGTCGTGAAGAATGGTGGGATCAAGGCTGAGGTTCTGTTCTTTCAACTTCACGATCCGCTTGGTCAACTCGGGCAAATCGTTCGCGATTCTCGAAATGCCAATGCCCAGTTGATGAAACTCATTGTCCGTGAATAAGGCACCCTGTTTATCAAATGAGTGGCAACTAATGCATTTGGCGCTGCCCTGAAATAGTTTCAGTCCGCGCTTTGCAGCGGCGCTGATGGCGGACTGGTCGCCGCCAAAATAGAAGCGATCAAAAGGGGAGTTCGCCGCAACGAGGGTTCGTTCAAAAGCGCCGATTGCTGTTGCAACCTGCTTGGCGGTGATCCCCGGTTGCTCTTGGGTGAAGGTGCCTGAAAATTGGGTTTTGTAGCCGGGATCGTTCTGAATAATGTTCAGCATATTATTCAGGTCGGTTATTCCATGCTCCCTTGGATTTATGATCGGATCCAACGCCTGATTTTCCAGCGTATCTTGCCGTCCATCCCAAAAGAGCGACGTACTGAATTTTGCGTTTAGCAATGACGGTGTATTCCGTGTGCCCACTTGCTCATTAATACCAATGGCCAGAGGTTTTCCGTCGGCAAACGCTTTCTCGGGAATATGGCAGGAGGCGCAACTGATCGTTCCGTTAGCGCTCAATCGCTTGTCGAAAAATAGTTGCCTACCCAATGCAATCAGGTTTTTGGACTGCGGCCCTTCCGCGGGCCTTTCTGCAGGAAGCCCGCGAAGTTCAGCAAAGGCTTCACTTGCTTCAGTCTTGGCGAAGAACGCAAATCCCGCGAAGGTGGCCAAGAAAATATGGAGATACCAGAATCGAATCCGCAGCAGTTTCAATCTATTTAACATCAGGAATTCTATCCAATTATCACTCTATAAATTTGTTGATCTTTGCCTTTTGCTGTGCAACACTTCACGCCGCAAATTTCCATATGGAAATTATACACGCCTGATAACTCGATTGAAGAGGTTGCAAATGCTGTTCGGTCTGCCCGGAAGACAGAAGTTGAAGAGAGAAGGGGGACGCTCCGTTCCCGCAGGAGCTTGGAAGTTGCTCCTTACGCTTGTTGTCGCAGTGGCGGTGCAGGCTAATACTCCAGCTCTGGCAGACCAGATCCGCTACGTTTATGACGAAGCAGGTAGGCTGGTTCAGGCCACTTCCTCCGACGGAAGCGGGACAGCGTACCGCTATGACGAGATCGGAAACATTCTCTCGGTCAAACGCATTGTCGCTGGCGGCGTTGTTGTTTCCGAGTTTTCTCCAAACTCGGGCGCGAGTGGGGCTCAAGTTTCTATTTATGGCAGCGGGTTCGACGAAGTCGCCACGAACAATGCAGTAACCATCAACGGCACATCCGCAGCGGTTCTGACTGCGACGAAGACCATGCTGACCGTTACGGTTCCTTCGAACGCGACCACGGGGAAGATCAGCGTATCAAATTCGAAAGGGATGGCGACCAGCACTTCCGACTTCCTGATCGCGACTGCCAAAGGGCCTACCATTACGTCCTTCAATCCAGCCATGGGTCCTGTGGGAACGGCAATCACAATTACCGGAACGAACTTTGGTGCGCAGCCGGCATCGAACAAGGTAAAGATTGGCGAGTACGCGGCCGCCGTAAGCAGCGCCAGTGCCAACCAGGTTGTAGCTTCAGCCCCAACGATTTCTGCTTCCGGCAGGATCTCTGTAACGACAGCCTTAGGAAAGGCGGTCAGCACAAATGACTTCTTTGCATTGCCGCCGGGAGTAAGTGCGGCCGATGTTGTTCATACGGGGCGGCTCGTGGCGGGTGGAAGCGCACAGACTGTCCAGATCGGGACAGCGGGCAAAAAAGCAATCCTGCTGTTCGATGGCAACGCGAAGCAAATGCTTTCGCTGTTCTCCAGCGCGGGCACTTTCTCAAGCTCGCCAGCGATGACGGTCTATGGTCCGGATGGACAAACCGTGGCATCTACCAATATCAGCAACAACTACTATTTTGACTTCACGGCGCTACCTGCCTATGGCACTTACACGATGGTGTTGTCCGCGTCTGCTGCAGGCAAATTTGACTTGCAACTGAAGGCCGCGGATACCGGCACGCTGTCGGTCGATGGTCCGGCGAAGCTTGTCAATCTTAGCGCTGCGCAAAACGGCTACTACACGTTCACAGGCGAAGCGGGGCAGTATTTTGGTCTGGGATACACAGACCTTTCGGTGAATCCTAGCGGCTCTATGTCGTACAAGGTCCTCAAGCCGGATGGTTCGCAGCTGTTCGGCGACACCTGGGGCAGCAACAACAGTAACAACTTACCGATGTTGCCGGTAACCGGGATTTATACGGTGGTTGTTGATCCGCCAACTGTCTCGACCGCTATCCTGAACCTGTGGTTATCCAAGGATATCCCTGGGCAGCTCGTATTCGGCCAGACAATGACTGTAAGTTCTTCCCGTGTTGGACAGAACTTCCGCATGACGTTCAACGGCGTTGCCGGGGAGGGCTATTGGCTCGCGCTAAATGGCAGCACGCTATCTTCCGCATATGTGAGTGTGGTGAAGCCCGATGGTACTGTGCACACGAGTTTCTCGATCGGTACTTCCGCGACGAATTTCGAGATCCCGGTGTTGCCTACGACCGGTACGTACTCGATCGTCATAGATCCGACCTCCACCGTGACGGGAAAAGTTGACGTCCAGCTCAATCAGGTGGCGCCGGACATCGTGGGGCCAATCGACATCAACGGTCCTGCATTGCCGCTCGCCCTTGGCGTTCGCCAGCGTGCCATGCTTACCTTCAATGGCATTGCCGGGCAGCGCTTGGGTATGGGGTACGCCAATGTACTTACCAATCCAGAGTCGCAGTCCATCTATTACACCGTGCTTAAACCGGACGGAAGCTCGCTTTTCTCAGATAGCTGGAGCAACAGCAACAGCAATAATCTGCCAACGCTGCCAGTGAGTGGTACTTACACCATCCAGGTTAAGTCCGGCACGTTTGCAACTTCGAGCCTGTCTTTGCTGCTGTCGAGCGACGTGACGGGAATTCTCGTGCCGGATGCCGCCCCTCTGAATGTGAACATCGCTCGCATCGGCCAGAATGCGCGCCTGACGTTTGATGGCGTGGCTGGCAAGCATTATTGGCTTAAGCTGCGCGGGGGAACATTCCCTGGCACGGCCACTATCTACATTTACAAGCCGGATGGTTCTACGTTGAATACCACGTCGATCTCGACGTCGCAGGACTTCGATATGGGCGTGCTCCCGGCATCGGGTACTTATGTTGTCTGGTTCGATCCTAGTTCCACCAACGCGGGCAAGGTCGATGTGGAGCTTGTAACGATTCCCGATGACTACGTCAGTCCGATCGAGATCAACGGAGCTGAGCTGCCTATCTCCCTCGGCGTTCGCCAGCGTGCCATGCTGACCTTTAATGGCGCTGCAGGCCAGCGCTTGGGGCTGGGCTATGCGAATGTCATGACAAATCCAGCGTCGCAAGCCATGTATTACGCAGTGTTTAATCCGGATGGAAGCCAACTGTTTGCAGATAACTGGGGCAGCAGTAACAGCAATAACCTGCCGACATTGCCCGTGAGTGGCACGTACACCATCAGGGTGCAGTCCGGTACTTTTGCAACGTCGAACTTGTCTCTACTGTTGTCGAGCGACGTGACGGCGAATCTCCTGCCGGATTCGGCTCCGGTCAATGTGAACATTGCTCGTATTGGGCAGAATGCCCATCTGAAATTCGAAGGTGTAGCTGGCAAGCGCTATTGGCTCAAGATGCGCGGAGGGACATTCTCCAGCTCGGTCTCAATGTACGTCTACAAGCCGGACGGTTCTACGTTGAACTCCACTTCGATTTCGACGTCACAGGACTTTGATACCGGCGTGCTTTCGACATCCGGCACTTACGCCATATGGCTGGATCCTAGTTCCACGACTACCGGCAAGGTAGAAGTGGAGCTTGTGACGATTCCAGCAGATCTGGTCGGTACGATTGCGATTAACGGCGCTGCAGCATCCCTCAACCTTGCCCCGGGCCAACGCGCGATCCTTAGTTTCGCAGGGGGGGCTGGGCAGCGCTTGGGGCTTGGTTATACAGGAGTTAACACAGTTCCAGCGTCAAATAGCATCTATTACTTCGTCATTCAACCTGACGGAACCCAGCTGTTCTATGACAGCTGGTACAACGACAACAGCAATGACTTGCCGGCGTTGCCAAGCAGCGGAACCTACACCGTTGTCGTGAGAGGGAACAACTTTGCGGGTGTTTCGACCAGCGTCTGGCTTTCGGCTGACGTGCCTGGAACCCTCGTCCGGAACGGTCCCGCGATAACCGTTCCAATCACCCGTGTTGGACAGAATGCGCGCCTGACGTTCAATGGTGTTGCTGGTCAAGCCTACACCTTGCGATTCACTGGTGGCACCTTCCCATCTTCGGTCAGTGCCACAGTAGTCGACCCAAGCGGAAATTCATTGACTTCCGCATCGGTTTCATCGAGTGCGACCTTGAATTTGTCGGCTCTCGCGACGACGGGTACTTACACAGTATTTATCGGACCGAGCGGAGCGACGACCGGCCAGGTCGACGTGCAGTTGCAGTAAGCGAACAGCAAACGAATACGAAGAATAGAAATGACCCCACAAGAAAAAATCAACGTGGCAAATCGAGAATATGAACAACCTGCGATTCCCGCTCGCACAGGTAAGTCGCGTATGCTGAAATGGATGATTGCGGGCCTGTTCCCGGCGCTGCTCGGTATCTCTGCTGTTGGCCAGCTTCCTGCGCTGGCGGCTGCCCCTGCTGCTTCAGGTGTACTCGCCTTGGGATATCCTTCTGCGCCAACCACCCTCCGAGGACAATCGGCGACGTTGCTGCCGGACGGGCGATGGTTGTTGCTAGGAGGTGAAGGAAAGAACCATAAAGTGAAAGCGTCCGCGACCGTTATCGCGGCCGATGGCAAATCACAGGTACTGCCGGTTCAATCGACCACCGGCCGTACGTCGCATTCGGCGACACTCCTTCCAGATGGAACCGTGCTGATTATTGGTGGTGCCGACGGAGCCGGAGAAGTGATATCGACGCTTCAACGCTTTGACGTCGTCACTGGCCAATTCAGTGCTCCCAAAGAATCCGCCTTGCTCCCACGAAGAGGCCATACGGCGACAGTCTTGATGGATGGGCGCCTTTTGATCGCAGGCGGTGCAGACGCGCGCGGAAATGCCGTCTATGAGGCCGAGATCTATGATCCGGTGACTAAGACAATCGAGCGCTTCAATCCAAAACTCGATGCACCGCGACTGAATCACATTGCGACGCTGCTTCCGTCGGCTGACGTCCTGCTGTGGCAAGGACTCGACGCTGAGAACCAGGCGCGCGAAGATGGCGAACGGTACGAATTTACGTCGCAGCGATTCAGCGCATTGTCGAAGGCGGCAACGGCGGACGCTATTCGCGAGGCGAAAGCGCCAGAGGTTGCAGCCATCATGGCAACCCGGCCGGAAGCGAACGATCCATCCGCACCGGTAGATCAACCGGTTGTCATCCGTTTCAACCAGCCGATGGCGGTGTCGTCTCTTAACGCGTCGACCGTTACGCTGATGGGGCCGCACGGTGCGGTTCCAGTGAAGATTGTGCCGGTAGAGCAGGGCATGCTCGCCTTTGTTAAACCCACGATCGATCTGCTGCCGGATAGCCGGTACAACCTGTTCCTTGATGGCGTTAAGTCCTGGACTGGCAAGGCGTTGGCCTTCAGTTCGTTTGGCTTTACCACTGCCCGCCTGAATGGCAGCGGCAATAATGGTGAGCCCCACACACCGTCCGATAGTGGTTCTGTGAATCACGTGCTAGCGGATACAAGCTCCCCGAGTGCATCGAGCATCGCGCAAGAAGCGCTGCAGGCGGTTGGCGCAGCACCATCGCTTGAGCGCCAGGTATTGGCAGCATTGGCCAAAAATACTGACAGTGAGTTCTGGCTGCCGGATGGGCGTCATTTCAAGGGCGACTGGAACGCAAAGCGCGGAGCAAGCCCCTTGCAGAGGTTGCCCGCGTTGAAGGCGCCTCCAGGAGTTACTGCACTCGCTGGACAAATCCTTACGGCCCACGGTCGCGCGCTGCGTAACGCAAGGGTGCAGATTGGCAATCAGGTGGCGTTGACAGACGAAACCGGCCGCTTTCTGCTGACGAACCTGACGCCTGGCGCACAGCCGTTGATCATCAATGGTGGCGGAGAGGGCAAAGCCCAGTACGGCTACTACCAGGTGCGCGTTGACGTCAAGGCGCAGCAGACCAACGTCTTGGACTACACGATCTGGAGCACCCGTCTTGATCCCGCCGGCAACGTGGCATTGTCTTCCCCTACTGCAGGGGAAGTTGTTTTGACGTCGCCACGTATCCCAGGCCTGGAGCTGCGTATCCCTGCGGGCACAATCATTCGTGACCACAACGGCAAAATTGTCACCCAATTGAACATGACGGCGATTCCTATCGACCGTCCACCGTTCCCATTGCCAAACGTTGGCGTACCCGTTTACTTCACGATTCAACCTGGTGGCGCGACACTGACCAGTGCAAGCGGCCAGGCGCTGCAGGGTGCTCGCCTGATTTATCCGAACTTCAACGGCTTGGCGCCGGGTAGCCGCGTCGACTTCTGGAACTACGATGCCCGTGGCAAAGGCTGGTATGTGTACGGCCAAGGCACGATCAGCAAAGACGGCAAGCAGGCTGTCCCTGACGCTGGAGTAAAGATCTACGAATTCACCGGCGCGATGATTTCCCTGCCAGGTAACGCACCGTCCGATGGACCACCGCCGGGCGGTTGCGGTGACAACGGTACGACGGGGCCGAGCGCTACGTGTCCAGCTAATAAGCCTCCAGCGCCGAAAGGCTGCGGGGGCGATCCAGTCGACTGTAGTACCGGCTTATTCCTGAACTCGGGTACTGACCTCGTGATTAACGACATCATGCCGATTGAGATTTCGCGCACCTATCGTCCGCGCGACGCAGCTTCGCGCGCGTTTGGTATTGGTACAAACCTCGCGTATGACATCTTCCTGGTCGGCGATACCAACCCATGGACCTATCAAGAGCTGATTCTGCCGGATGGCGGAAGAATTCGTTACAACAGAGTTTCGTCAGGTACCGGCTTTGGCGACGCAGTCTACGAACATAAATCTTCCGCCACCAGCTATTATGGTTCGACCCTCAGGCGAGGTAGTACCAACGCTTGTTACTGGGATCTCGCGCTGATGAATGGCAGCCATATCTGCTTCCCTGAGTCGATGAATTCGGGCTCCGCCCGCCATGCGGCAGCAGTTTCGATGTCCGACCGGTATGGCAATGCATTGGTATTCACGCGAACGAACGACAATCTTACTCGAGTTACCTCGCCATCCGGACGGACTGTAGACCTGCAATATGACGCCGCTAACCGTATCACGCAGGCGACAGACAATATCGGTCGCACCGTAAAGTATGAGTACGACGCACAAGGCCGCTTGGTCAAAGTAACTGATCCGCTTGGGAACTTTGAGGCCTTCACTTACGACGCAATGGACCGCATGCTGACGGTGCAGGATAAACGCGGCAACATGATGGTGACGAATGAGTATGACGGCAATGGTCGCGTAGCCAAACAGACCTACGCCGACGGAACCACGAATCTGTTTGCGTACACCGTGGACGCAAACAATCGCGTTACGCAGACCGACATTACGAATGAACGCGGTGTGGTGAAGCGCATGGTGTTCGGCTCGGCGGGCTATATCACGTCTATTACCGAAGCATTGGGCCTGCCGGAGCAGCAGATCACTACGTACGAGTACACTCCCACGACCAATCTGCTGTTGTCCGTAACGGATCCACTCGGACGGAAGACTGCGTACGAGTACGACGCAAAGGGCAATATGTCTCGTAAGACTCTGCTCGCAGGGACGGCAAATGCAGTCTCAACGGAGATCACCTACACAGCTGATTACGACAACGTCCAGACCATTAAAGACCTAGCTGGGCGGGTGACCACGCGCAGCTACGATGGCGCAGGTAATTTAGTCCGGGTTGCAGATGCGATCGGAGTGCTATTCAAAGGAAGTTATAACGGCTCGGGTCAACTGGTCGCATCGGAAGATGCTCTTGGCAATCTCACGACCTACCACTACGACGGCTTTGACCTCGTACAAGTGACGGACCCGCTTGGCCATTCGTCGCGTAGGGTAACTGATGCGGTTGGGCGTGTAACGGCAACCTTGACCCCATCAGGGATTCGTACTTCTGTCGACTTGGACGTTCTAGACCGCCCGGTGACGTCACGTGACGGACTTGGCAACGCTACGACCTTGGGATACGACGGAAACAGCAACCGAACGTTGGTTCGCAATGCGAAAGGAGGCGAGCATAGCTTCGGGTTCGATAAGCGTAACGCGACCACACAGCAGACGAACCCCGTTGGTCAATCCGGTTCGATCGATTATGACCCCGGACACAACGTCAAGCAAACCATTGACCATAAAGGTCAGGTGACCCAATTCCAGCATGATGCACTTAATCGCCTGAAGTTGGTCACTTATGCAGATCACAGCACAATTGCATACACATATGATCAGGGAAACCGGGTCGCCCAGATTGCTGATTCTGCAAACGGGACGATCACGCGAACCTATGATGGATTGAACAACATCACGAACGAAATGACTCCTGAAGGAAACGTGAGTTATGCGTACTATTCTGATGGTCGCCGTAAAACGATGTCTGTTGCGGGACAACCTACGCTGACTTATACCTATACAGCGCGAAATCATGTGGAAGAAATTTCCCAGGCCGCAGATGCATTCAATGGTAATCAAGCTAGAAAAGTGGTCTTTGAATACGATGCTGCCGGTCGACGTACTAAGACCACATACTTCAACGGCATGGTTCGCGAGAATGGTTTCGATAAGTCAGGCCAATTGACGTCGATTACGTACAAAAGCGTAAGCGCGAGCGTTGTTGGTGACCTAACTTACCAGTACGATGTTGATGGCCGGATCGTTGAAAAGGGCGGAAGCATGGCACCGTCCACTCGGTCTACGGAGATGGCCGATGCAACGTATGACGCGGCAGCGAAAATGTCTGGCGTTTATGGTGTTACGCTAACCTATGATGAAAATGGGAACTTGACCTCGGATGCCTCGGCCTCATACGTCTGGAATACAAGGGATCAATTAGTTGAAATGCGTAATTTGCAAGGGGGCGTCATTGCACAGTTCAGCTATGATGCATTGGGAAGGCGTCGCCAGAAGACAATCTATGGCGAAACCTCCCGATACGTTTACGACCAACTGGATGCGGTGCAAGAGCAGGGAATCGATTCGCGAATCAAAGCTGTTTACGTTACGGGGGCGTTGGATGAACGGTTGCAAAGAATTACGCCGAACGGATCGACAACTCGAACAGACACATATCTAACTGATCATATTGGTTCCATCTTGGCATTAAAAGACTTGGCAGGACGAGACGTAGTGGCATATTCTTATGACTCGTTTGGGAACAGCGAAGCAAGTGCAGTCGACGGAAATCCGTTCCAATTCACCGGACGAGAGAACGATGGAACTGGTCTTTACTATTATCGTGCTCGATACTATTCTCCGACGAAGCATCGTTTCGTGCAAAGCGACCCTATCGGACTCGCGGGAGGTATCAATACGTACGCATACGTTGAAAACAATCCGATCCTTGATAAGGATCCTTTAGGGTTAATGGGAAGTCGAGGTAATCCAAACCCAGGGCGCAGCAGCTTCCCATATTTTCCTTCACGCTCAGAACATGTCAATCGGAACGCAAATAATGCCTGCCCGCGCACGAAACCGAGTACCGACAACCAGTGCCCAAAATGGACCCAAGATACTGGTGCATTAGGTGGAATGAATGGTGGGAAGTTTAGGTCTGATCGCGGTGATGAGTGTGCGTACGACGCGAGCGGAAACTTGCTGCCAGATGAAAACGCAAATTACACCTATAACTATAGTCCCGATCCCTGGACCGCCCAACATATCTGGCAAGACGTATTGCCACACTTCATTTATGGCGGACCTACTTCATATGCACCGGGTTTATCGAGAACTTATTAGTAACGCTGAGAAACAAACCATGAAGATTTTTTTTGCGGTTCTTATTTTGGTTTTGATGTCAGGATTCGGATTCCTGTCGCTTCCGGTATTGCAGCAAACTGGAAGCAATCTAATATTTGTTGTAATTAGTGTGTTAAGTGGGCCTATTGTTGGTACGTTTTCCACTTTGGTCGAGGGTACTATCATAAATGCCTATCCTCTCATAATCTTTGGGTTTATGATTTGTGCAGGGGGCATCTTTTGGTACCGAAAGCAACGAACATTATTGAGCTTCGTCATTGCCTCGTTATCGTGGACCGTTACGGGTCTGCTACTTTCCGTTGGTATCTACGTTTAGCTCGCTATCGAGTGTGACAATGTGCTTGAAGTTACGTGCCCTCAACGCCCCCGGTGATGGAATGGCTTGTGCAGGGGCTAAATAACGTAGTGATCCGGTGCCAGGTCTGTCATTTGGACATCTGCGATCGTTCTTTGATCTTTCTAAATGCGCAAATCTGCGTAAGCGGCCAGTCGTCTCACCTACGCAGCGGAATCAGGACTGCGTAGAGTTCGGGAATGGCGGCAACGAATCGATCTGGCTGTTGGGGCACGTCGGGAGACGTTCCAATACGCTGGCCAGCCAACGCAGCGGATCGAGGCCATTGAGCTTGGCGGTACCCAGCAAAGTCTGAATGGCGGCAGCGCGTCGGCCGGCGCGCTCCGAGCCGGCGAGAAGCCAGTTTTTCTTGTTATGCGGAGCTCCGCAAAACAAGAATTATGCTCGGTCCGCGATTATGCGGAGTAGCCGGCGGAGAGCGGAGCTGTCTATTCACCGCCGGAGCCGACATAATCCCTCCATTCTGAGGCGAGGTATTTCTAATGTCTGAGTTCATGTGTTCTCCTAGCTTTGACGATTATTGCTTACGCAACGTGGTTATTGATGAGGCGCTTAAGGAACGGTGATCCAAAGTATCAGAGTTTTTGGGAATGGATTATGCATATTTTCGACGCATTGCTGGGGCTTTAAGCTGTAGGGTACCTCGATTTCGGCGCGTGTCATGAGCCAATGCCAGGTCCGTCATTTGGACATCCTCTAACGTTTTTTTATCTTTCTCAACAGGTAAATCTGTCGCCTTTCTCGGGTTGAGAAGGATCAAATGATTGCGCTAGCTGTTCGAATTCAGACTTGGCACTTGATTTAAATAAGTCAATTGAACAAGAGCAACAATCAGGCGGGTGCTATCATCGCAGGAATGACATTAGGGGGCAAATGGATAGGTCGCGGGTGCTTGTGTTGGCAAAGCGAATGGCTGCGGTTGTGCTGATGGCCTGCTTTGTTCTTCCTCTTTCGCGCTGCACGGCCAAGGCCGATCCGGAAGGGCGTGTGGCCGGAACGGACACCTATTTGTATGGATACGTGATGGCGCAAGACGCCGTGAAGAACATCCAAGAGGACCCGTTTAACGGAGTGACCACGTTGGCAGGAATCGCTATCGTATTTTTCATCCCTGTTGTTTGCCTTGGTCTAAAAGACAGCTTACAAGCGCCGATTTATTTGTTGGGCTCTGGCGTAGCGGCTTATTTCTTGTTTGGCTGGGTGTTTCTATTTTCGACCAGCGTTCAAATTGGTGGGGTGATCGCCGTCATATGCTGGATGCTCCTATTTTTTACAAGCAGTAAAACGATGTTCGATCTTCTGATGGCTAGGGTAAGGAATAAGGTCGGCCCGTCTCATGAGCGATTGCCTAAATGAGACTTCTTGGAACCCTCTTTCGTTACTGGATCGCTGCGGTTGGTCTGACGTTAATTTTGTCCGGAGTTGCTTTAATGGTAGCGTCCACGCCGCTGGTCAACTTGTGTAGGCGCTGTGGCGCGGTCACGTTCAAGTTATAACAAAGTTCCCGAAGATTGAGCAAAAATTTTCCGCTGAGGCATTTGCCGAAGCCGGCTTGGGAACACCAAAGGCGAGGGAGCTTTCCAAGCAAATGAGGAAAGTCATTCCCGAATGGGGCTAAATAACATAATGGTAACAATCTTTTGGTTCATTTTTGTGCTTCTGGCGATGGCTATCCTTGCGAACAGGTTCAGAATATTTGGGCGTGTTCCAAAGATGGAAAAGGCTCTGAGAGCGGCGCTCTTCGTTATCGGTCTCATTCTTTTGTTGTTTTTGACATGGGGCATTCATCATATGTCATTTGACGTGCTCCCTCAGGTGACCCGCTAACCTATGCATGAGGCTCACAGGGGTATATCGTTTTGATTTTTAAGTAATACGTTTTCACTAGCGGTTCGGATGTCAGGTCTGGCACTAGATTCACAAATATGAAGAGCAATATTCAATTAGGGTCAATGGCTCCTATAATGCAACTGGGTGATAATATGCTGAGGTGGAATATACGATCATCGAGTGGGAGAGATTCGTTCACTTGCACCTTCATTCGCGTGTCTACTTCTGATCAGTCTTATGTGCTTGCTGAAATTGCAATCTCTGGTCTGCAGTTTGAGCGTGATCGGTCGGCAATGTTCGCTGAATCCATTCTTGATTACGAGGTTACTCTTCATCAAGTTGTGTTGCGCATTGATAGGCTTGAGTTGCTACTTAAAGCGCTGGGGAAATGGTTTGAATCGCAAGAAGAAGTGAGTATTGAGCTTAGTGAATTCTGCGGGCAGTATTTTCAGTTACTGATCGGCGCTCTTCCTGGATTAATCTCGTCAAAGGAAAAGCCAGCCTTTGCAATTCGTTACACTGGCGGAACAATTAGCTCCGCAGACTTGGCATTTGTTGTCGATCAGTCTTGTCTGCGGACCTGTTATGAAGAGTTAAATACTGCTCTTCTTGGCTTGAAAGCTTTGATCAATGTATCTTCTGGTTCGACGAAAACATGCTGATAAGCAGGGAAAGCTGGCAATGAATCTTTTCTGTGCTCTTCTTGTTTGGATTTTAATGTCAGGACTGGGATTCTTGGCACTTCCTTTATTGCAGAAGAATGCCGAGAGCCTAGTAAATGTAAGCGTGGCCGTGTTAAGTGGACCTATTGCAGGAGTAATTTCCGCAGCGACGAATGGGGCACTCGGAAATGCTTTTCCAGCTCTAATCTTCGGGTGTGCGATTTGTGCATTTGGCGTCGCTTGGTGGCGAAAACGGCGAACATTTTTGAGCTTTTCATTGCATCTTTATTGTGGTCAGTAACGGGGCTGTATTTTTCTGTTGGAATTTCTATCTAGTTCAACCTAGAAAACGAATCTCACTCAATCGGTGTCAGATTTGAGCTGCGAATCAACCGCTCGGCGTTGCTCTCGTTTTAACAAATATCAAGAGATTTCGCTAACTTTCCGAATGTCAGGCCAGGCACCGACTTTGGGTGGGAACTTAATACACAAGCATTGTTCCGCCTAGTGAAATTCGATCAATGCGGCAAGGGTAGAGATAAAGATGCCAAAAATAGAGCTACCTACATTGGGTGTCACAATTGGCGGCGCAGTCGTCGTTATATTCGACATCTTGGTGATTTCCGGATGGTTTATATCTGGAGTTTGCCTGCTTTCGGGGGCATATTTAGCATTCAATTGGTCGAGCCAAACCAAGAGAAGGCGGAGCATTGCGATTTTTCTTATTGTGATTTTTGTGGCAACGACTGCCGGAGGCTACTCGGTGAACGCTTTCATTTCTAGGGATGTTATGAATTTTGCAGTCCAAGCTGGCACTCCGGCCGACAAGTTTGAACTCGGACGGATGGGAAAGAATGGCTTGTCGCCGCTTACAAGATTGCACTTGTACAGCTACGCGAACGTTGATGGAGTAGCTATTGCTAAACTACGGGCGTTCCCATACAAAATTACGGAGTTTGATTTCGATACGAAGCGTTTTACCACGCGCCGTTATGATTAGCACAAGGGTTCTGAGTGGAAGATGATGTCGAAGTTTATGCCATGAATAGAAATGAAGTTGATCGGAGCGCATTAATCAGGATTGCTTTTACGGCATTGCTGGGATTGTCCTTTATTTACATTGACATAATTTATCTGGGAATCCCGTTTTTTGCATTTTTTGTTTGCCCGTTAATTTCCATTTGCTTGGTTGGGAACTTGCTTCTTCAGAGGGTAGGCATAAAGAATGTCCTGATTAGTTTGGTGATGGGGCCGCCCGCTGCATTTTTGCTGGTGACCGCTGTGACACTAGGACTAGGAGAACTTCATAATCAATGGGTTCTACACGAGGTTCGCGTTTGGGGAAATGAGTTGCGTCAGCAGCGAAGTTCAGCCGGAGTGTTCCCTGCGACCCAGAAAAGGTTCATTCATGGACATCGCGCTGTGTTTATTAACGCAGAATCTAATGGAGCACCTCTCATTTCGGTCGACCTGTTTGGGTACACTCGGCAATCGTATTCAGTAACGAATGATCAGTTCCTTGAAAGGCGGGATCTTTGATGCGCGGCTCGAAGCTACTCGCCGCAGTTGTTGCCGTTTGGTTAGTGGCATGCAGCCATGTGGATGAGGTCACGCCCCGCGGTTATGTACTCATGCTCGACGGGGGATTGAAACAGCAGCGTGAATCGATTGCGAAAGCACTTTTGGGCGGACGAAAGATACCGATCGCCGGCCCGTTGGTTTGGGCTGATGACGGCACGCGAACACCTTCGGCGCCCGACTATGGATGGATCGCTGCCACTGGCGTAATCGTCGTACAGAGCGAAAAGTATGGTGTGCTTTTGATCGAAGAGCCCAGCATTTCGGAAGGAAAGGTGACCTGGCGTTGCGTTGTGCATCCTGCTGAAGCCATGCCGAGGTTATGCGGCTTGGGCTAGATGGTTATTTTGTTGACTGAGTCAACAAATGAATCTAGACTGTTTGCATGACTGATCCGATCCAGAATGACCGCATCGCAGCGGTACGCTCATTCAACCGCTTCTTCACGCGCCAAATTGGCGTGCTGCGTGAGGGGTTGCTGCATAGCGACTTTACCCTGACCGAAACCCGCGTGCTCTATGAGCTGGCCCACCATGGCGAGCAAACTTCCAGCGCCTTGTGTCGCGATCTTGGGCTGGACCGAGGTTACCTTAGCCGCATTCTTGCAAAGTTCGAGAGTGATGGGCTGGTGAAAAAGATGCCATCAGCGAAAGACGGGCGCTCCAAGTGCCTGCAATTGACCGAACGCGGGCGCGCAGTGTATGAACCGCTCGATCGCTCTTCTCGCGAAGAGGTGGGCGATATGCTCTCTCGCCTGGATGATGCTGACCAGCTCCGTTTGCTCGATGCGATGGCAACGATCCGCGAGCTGGTAGGGAAGCAAGCTGGGATGAAGTTTGCGCAGCCTTTTGTCCTGCGCACGCATGGCCCGGGGGATATGGCGTGGATTACGCGCCGCCATGGCGAGTTCTACTGCAGACGGCTTGGTTGGGATGACAGTTTCGAAGCCCTCGTCGCGCAGATATGCGCGGATTTCGAACGCGATTTTGACCCGGCATTGGAGCGCTGCTGGATTGCTGAAATTGGCGGCGAGCGTGTTGGGTCTATCGCAGTCGCAAAAAGCGGAATTGAAGGTGTGGCCAAGCTGCGGCTGTTGCTGGTCGAAGAGGGGGCGCGTGGCTATGGGCTTGGTTCCAGCCTGGTCGATGAATGCCACCGCTTTGCACGCGCTGCGGGCTATCGCAAGATCCAGTTATGGACAACCAACCAGCAGCTGGAAGCGCGGAAAATCTACCAGGACAAGGGATATAGCCTGGTGGCCAGCGAGCCGGTCCACGCGTTTGGTAAGGACATGGCGAACGAGACTTGGGCGCTGGATCTGTCAGGCCACGAATGAATTTGTCTGATTGCCGGAGCTGACCCCGACTTTAATCGATGAAGTGACGGGTGATGGTGCCGTTGTCGGCGATGCTGATCCAGCCGCCGCGTGGGGGCGTGGATTCGGGTTCCCAGTCCGGCAGCACGTAGCGGCGGGTGCCGGCGACTTCGTGCAGGGCGGGTCGGTGGGTGTGGCCGTGGATCATGATCGTGGTGCCGGTTTGGGTGAACACGTCGGCGATCGCTTCGGGCGTTACGTCCATGATTTCGTAGGACTTCTCGGCGTGGCCTTGCTTGCTCTGCTCGCGCAGGCCGGCGATGATCTGCTTGCGCTGGGCTAGCGGCATGGTCAGGAATTGTTGCTGCCATGCTGGCTGGCGCACTTGTGCGCGGAACGCCATGTATTTCACGTCTTGCGTGCATTGGGCGTCGCCGTGCAGCAGCACGATGCGCTGGCCGTAGGCGTCGATCACCCAGGTTTCGGGCAGCAGGGTCAGGCCTGCCGCTGTGGCGAATTGTTCGCCGACGAGGAAGTCGCGGTTGCCCGCGATCCAGAATAGCTGAACGCCCGCGTCGCTTACGCGGCGCAGGGCGGACACGATCTGCTGGTGGAAGGGCTCCGGCAGGTCATCATCGCCTGCCCAATATTCAAAGATATCGCCCAGCAGGTAGAGCTGCTTTGCGCCCAGCGCATGCTCGTCGAGGAAGCGCAGGAACGCTTCCGTCAGCACCGGCCGCGCCGGCTGCAAATGCAGGTCTGATACGAAGAGAATCAAATTAAGCCGCTTCGATCTTTTCGATGATGATGTCTTCCGCTGGCACGTCCGAGAACATGCCGGAACGGGTGGTCTTCACGCCTTTGATTGCGTCGACCACTTCGGTGCCCTGGGTGACTTTGCCGAATACGGCGTAGCCCCAGCCGTCCTGGCCTGGGTAGTCCAGGAAGGAATTGTTCTTCACGTTGATGAAGAACTGGGCGGATGCGGAGTGCGGTGCAGAGGTGCGTGCCATGGCCAGGGTGTATGGCTCGTTTTTCAGGCCGTTCTTGGCTTCGTTTTCCACGGTCTGGTCGGTTGGCTTTTGCTTCATGCCTGGCTCGAAACCGCCGCCCTGGATCATGAAACCATCGATTACGCGGTGGAAGATGGTGTTGTTGTAGTGGCCAGCGTTCACGTAGTGCAGGAAGTTCTCAACGGTCTTTGGTGCCTTCTCTGCGTCCAGCTCGGCAACGATGGTGCCTTTGTTGGTGGTAATGGTGATGGTGGTCATCTTGTTGTCCTTTTGTGTTACTTGAAAAAGCGTTATTTTACAGGGTCCTGCTGCGGAGCAGGAGTGGGCTCCTGAACTGGAGCTGGTTCTTGGGCTGGTGCAGGTTCGACGACTGGCGGTGGGGCGGGAGGTGCAGGCGGTACGATGCGGTTCTTCAGGATGGTTGCCGACTTGATCACGATCGGCTTCACAGGGATGTTCTGGAAGCCTGGCTTGTCGTCCACCAGCACGCCTTTGATCTTGTCGACGGTTTCTTTCCCCTGGATGACTTTACCGAAGACGGCATAGCCGTGGCCCTTCATATTCGGGTAGTCCAGGCCGATATTGTCCACCACGTTGATGAACCATTGCGAATTGGCGGAATTCGGCGAATCGTGGCGCGCCATCGAGATCGTATAGGCCAGGTTGGACAGGCCGTTCTTTTCTTCACTCTTGATGTCCGGACGCAGCGGCTGTTTGGACTTCAAGTCGGCCGTATAGCCGCCGCCCTGCACCATGAAGCCGTTGATCACGCGGTGGAAAATCGTGTCCTTGTAAAAGCCGCTCTTCACGTAGGCGAGGAAGTTGGCGGTCGAGATCGGGGCCTTTTCCTGGTCCAGCTCCACGATGATTTCGCCAACGTTGGTCTTGATCGATACTTGCGGGTTGTCGGCAGCTGCCGCGGCGCCGCCAATCAGCAGGCCGGCCAGCAGGGCAATCCATTTCTTCTGCATTCTTGTTTCCTTTATAAGAATTGCTACTCGCGTGCGCGAAATTTTCAGTGCTATACTTCGCCAGACGTTCCATTCTAACAAAGTAGAACTATAACAAAGGGACCAAACATCCCCCTGGTACACACCGAGCACCGGTGCGACGCCCCAGGCGCTTCGCACCAGTGACCCGTTTACTTCTAGTCCGATGAGCAATTTAAAGATTTTCAACACGCTGGCACGCGAAAAGCAGTCGTTCAAACCTATTGAGGCGGGCAAGGTCCGGATGTATGTCTGTGGCATGACCGTTTACGACTACTGCCACGTGGGCCACGGCCGCATGTTGATGGCGTTCGACGTCATCTACCGCTGGCTGAAGGCGTCGGGCTATGACGTGCGCTATGCGCGCAATATCACGGATATCGATGACAAGATCATCAAACGCGCGGTCGAGAATGGCGAAACCATCGGCCAGTTGACCAGCCGCTTTATTAAATACATGGATGAGGATTGCGAGGCCCTGGGCATCCTGAACCCTACCGACGTGCCGAAAGCGACCGAGTACGTGCCGCAGATGCTGGGCATTATCGAGAAGCTGGAAGCGAAGGACCTGGCTTACAAGGCTGCCGACGGCGACGTTAACTATGCCGTGCGCCAGTTCGAAGGCTACGGCAAGCTGTCTGGCAAGTCGCTGGACGACCTGCGCGCCGGCGAGCGCGTGGACGTGAACACCGGCAAGCGCGATCCGCTGGACTTCGTGCTGTGGAAGGCTGCCAAGGAATCCGAACCGGAAGAGGTGAAGTGGGATTCCAAATGGGGCAAGGGCCGTCCGGGCTGGCACATCGAGTGCTCGGCCATGTCGTGCTCCCTGCTGGGCGAGACCTTCGACATCCATGGCGGCGGCGCGGACCTGCAGTTCCCGCACCACGAGAACGAGATTGCGCAGTCGGAAGGCGCTTCCGGCAAGACCCTGGCGAATTATTGGATCCACAACGGCTTCGTGCGCGTGGACGGCGAGAAGATGTCGAAATCGCTGGGCAATTTCTTCACCATCCGCGAAGTGCTGAAGCAGTTCGACGCTGAAGTGGTGCGCTTCTTCATCCTGCGCGCCCACTACCGCAGCCCGCTGAACTACTCGGACGTGCACCTGGAAGACGCGCGCGGTGCGCTAACCCGCCTGTACACCGCCCTGGATGGGGTGCAAGGTGACGGCCAGCCGCTGGACTGGAACGAAGACAACGCCAAGCGCTTCGCCGAGGCGATGGACGATGACTTCAACACCCCGATCGCAGTGTCGGTACTGTTCGACCTGGCGTCGGAAGTGAACAAGACCAAGTCGCCGGCCGCGGTGCGCCAGCTGAAAGGCCTTGCCGCAGTTCTTGGCCTGCTTGAGCGCAGCCCTGAGGAATACCGCAAGGCTGCCCCGAAAGGCGCGGTAGGCGAGGGCATGGACGAGGCGGCAATCGAAGCGGCCATCGCCACCCGTGCCGCAGCCAAGAAGTCGCGCGACTTTGCCACTGCGGACAAGGTGCGTGCCGACTTGCTGGCAGCCGGCATCGTCCTCGAAGACAAGCCTGACGGCACTACGAACTGGCGCCGCGCGTAATGGTTCTATCCAGGGAAAACGGGGATCAGGCCCCGGTGCCGCCGTATTGGGAGGAAGCCAAGGCAGAGCTCATGAAGCGCGACCGCATCATGAACCGCCTGATCCCCCAATTCGGCGATCTGCACCTGGTCGGCCATGACGACCCGTTTATCACCCTGGCGCGCGCCATCGTGAACCAGCAGGTCACGACCCAGGTTGCCAATGCAGCGTGGGCCAAACTGCTGGAAACCTGTCCCAAATTCACCCCGGCGGCCGTGCAAAAAGCCGGCGCCGCTGCGCTGGCGGGCTGCGGCCTTTCAAAGCGCAAGGCCGAATACATCCTGGATCTGGCCGACCATTTCAAGAACAAGAAGGTCCACGCCGCCCAATGGGCGCAGATGGATGACGAAGCAGTGATCGCTGAACTGGTTCAAATTCGCGGCATTACACGCTGGACAGCGGAGATGTTTTTGATATTTAATTTGCTCCGACCCAACGTGCTGCCGCTTGACGACAGCCGGCTGATCAGTGGAATCAGCCAGAATTATTTTTCCGGGGAGCCTGTGTCGCGCAGCGATGCGCGCGAGGTTTCGGCCAACTGGGAACCCTTCCGCACGGTCGCCACCTGGTATTTGTGGCGTAGCCTTGATCCGGTTCCGGTAAAATAGCGCAAATTCTCACCGGCAACCGTTATTGCAATGTTGTCGGGGAAGCAAAAAACCTTGGAGGTACAATGATTAAAACGACTTTCCTCAACTTTGAGCAACCGATCGCGGAGCTGGATTCCAAGATCGAAGAACTGCGATTCGTCCAGGACGATTCGGCAGTCGATATCTCGGAGGAGATCGACCGCCTGGCCAAGAAGAGCCAGCAACTGACCAAAGACATTTACGCCAAGCTGACGCCTTGGCAGGTTTCCCAGATTGCTCGTCACCCGCAGCGTCCATACACCATGGACTACGTGAACGAGATCTTCACCGACTTCCACGAACTGCACGGCGACCGCACCTATGCGGACGACCAGTCCATCGTTGGCGGTTTCGCCCGTTTCAATGGCCAGCCATGCATGGTGATTGGCCACCAGAAGGGCCGCGATACCAAAGAACGCGCAATGCGTAACTTCGGCATGCCGAAGCCCGAAGGCTACCGCAAGGCCATGCGCCTGATGAAGCTGGCCGAGAAGTTCAACCTGCCTATCTTCACCTTCGTTGACACTCCAGGTGCATTCCCTGGCATCGACGCGGAAGAGCGCGGCCAGTCGGAAGCGATCGGCCACAACCTGTACGTGATGGCGGAACTGAAAGTGCCGCTGATCGCGACCATCATCGGCGAAGGCGGCTCCGGCGGCGCGCTGGCGATTGCGGTGGGCGATTCCGTGCTGATGCTGCAGTACGCGACTTACTCGGTGATTTCGCCCGAGGGTTGCGCGTCGATCCTGTGGAAGACTTCCGAACGCGCATCCGATGCGGCCGAAGCGCTGGGCCTGACCGCGCATCGCCTGAAGGCGATCGGATTGGTCGATAAGATCATCAATGAGCCGCTGGGCGGCGCACACCGCGATCCTAAGGAAATGGCCAAGATGCTGAAACGCGCGCTGGCGGATTCGCTGCGCCAGTTCCAGGGTGTGAAGACCAAGGACCTGCTGGCGGCTCGCCATGAGAAGTTGATGAGCTACGGCAAGTTCAAAGAGACTACCGCTTCCGAATAAAACCGGCAAGGCGATGTCTGACCCGCAGGGTCAGACACCTCGGCCAGCGGCCGCCGCGTCATAAGTGTCAGACCCTGCGGGTCTGACACTGGTTTACCGGTTTCAGTATGCGCGCCCAACAAATCCTCCAGCATTCCCTCGCCGAACTCCCGCACGGCCCCATCGCCATCGCCTACAGCGGCGGCTTGGACAGCAGCGCCTTGCTGCACCTGGCGGCGCAAAGCGGCCGCAAATCCTACGCCTTCCATATCCACCACGGCCTGAGTCCCAATGCCGACGCCTGGGAAGCCCACGCCCGCAAGGAATGCGAACGCCTGAACATCACCTTTGCCAGCCGTCGTGTCACCCTCGACGACCGCAGTGAAGCATCCGCCCGCAAAGCCCGTTACGCAGCACTAGGCGCGCTATGCATCGAGCACAATGTGCACCTGCTCCTGACTGCACACCACCTCGACGACCAGGCCGAAACCGTCCTGCTGCAGCTCCTGCGCGGTGCAGGCCCCGCCGGCATGTCCGGCATGGATGCCTTCAACCGCGCCTCAACGCTGCTCGGCACCCCGGACGTGCTGCTGGCCCGCCCACTGCTGCAAGCCAGTCGCGCCGAGCTTGAAGAATACGTGCGCGAAAACGCGATCGCGCACATCGAAGACGAATCCAACGCCGATACCCGCTACGCCCGCAACGCCTTGCGCCATGAAGTGATGCCGCGGCTGGCCGAAGCCTTCCCCGGCTACCAGGAGCGCTTCGCCCGCAGCGCGCGCCACGCCCAGTCCGCGCAGCGCCTGCTGACCGAGCAGGCAGCAGAAGACTTGCGAACCTGCCTGGCGGGCGAGGATAGCCTTGGTATGGCAAAGGTCCGCACACTCAGTGCCGACCGCATCTCCAACCTGCTGCGCCATTGGTTCGCCGAACGCGGCATCCGCCTGCCATCGGCAAGCTGGCTGGCCGAAATGCAGGAACAGGCCCTGACCGCGCGCGATGACGCCAACCTCAAGGTCACCCACCCAGACTGCGAAGTGCGCCGCCACCGCGACCGCCTCTACCTCGTGCCGCGCCGCGCTGAGGCAGACGCCGAACAGCGGGAGAGCTTCCGCTGGAACGGGGAGGGCAGCATCGAATTCCCGGCCTTTGGCGGCACGCTGCACATTGAGCTTGCGCCGCTTGGCCTTGACCCCGAATGGTTGCGCCAGCAATTGCTGACGATCGAGCTGCGCAAGGGCGGCGAAAAGCTTAAGCCGGCCCGCAACCGCCCCACGCGTACCCTTAAGCAGCACTACCAGACCCTCGGTATCCCCGCCTGGGAGCGTGAGCGCCTGCCGATGGTATCGATCCCCGGCGATATCCTGTATGCCGCCGGTATCGGCATGGATTGCCGCAAACTGGACTCCGGTGGCGAGCATCGTTTGGTGTTTCGCTGGGAAACCAAATAATTTTTGCTGGCACCTGTCTAGACATATGAACTTATGCCAAATAGGTATGAGGGTATGTACTTTTTGACTTGAGATTTTGCAACGCAACATGTAGAGTAAAGGGCTCCCTTTATCACATCAATGCGGAAATCAGCATGGCTTTAATCGTTCACAAATACGGCGGCACGTCGATGGGCTCGACGGAACGCATCAAGAACGTCGCGCGTCGCGTCGCCAAATGGCACGATGCGGGACACCAGGTGGTCGTCGTTCCGTCGGCAATGTCCGGCGAAACCAACCGCCTGATTGCCCTGGCCAAGGAAATCCAGAATCCGCCAGACCCGCGTGAACTGGACATGATTGCATCCACCGGCGAGCAAGTATCCGTGGGCCTGCTGTCGATGGCGTTGCAAGCGATCGGCAAGGACGCCATTTCCTACACCGGTTGGCAAGTAGCGATTAAAACCGACTCCGCCTTCACCAAAGCCCGCATTCAGTCGATCGAAGACGGCCGCGTGCGCGAAGACCTGGAGAAGGGCCGCATTGTGATCATCACCGGCTTCCAGGGCGTGGACGAGAACGACAACATTGCCACCCTGGGCCGCGGCGGTTCCGATACTTCGGCCGTGGCGATTGCTGCCGCGCTGAAGGCTGATGAATGCCTGATCTATACCGACGTCGACGGCGTCTACACCACCGACCCGCGCGTGGTTTCCGAAGCGCGCCGCCTGAAGGCGATTACGTTTGAAGAGATGCTGGAACTGGCTTCGCTGGGCTCCAAAGTGCTGCAAACCCGCTCGGTGGAATTCGCCGGCAACTACCGCGTACCGACCCGCGTGCTGTCCTCGCTGACCGATCCGCTGATGGATCTGGCAGAAGAGGCCAACTCGGGTACCCTGATTTCGTTTGAGGAAGACCAAAACATGGAACAAGCAGTCATCTCCGGCATCGCCTTCAACCGCGACGAAGCCAAAATCACCGTACTGGGCGTGCCAGACCGTCCAGGCATCGCTTACCACATCCTGGGCCCGGTCGCCGAAGCTAATATCGAAGTCGACATGATCATCCAGAATCAGGCCGTGGACGGCAAGACCGACTTCACCTTCACCGTGTCGCGCAACGACTACCAGAAGGCGATGGATGTGCTGCACAACGAGAAAGGCGAGATCGGCCACCATACCCTGGTGGGCGACGCCAAAGTGTCCAAGATTTCCGTGGTCGGCGTGGGCATGCGTTCGCACGTTGGCGTGGCTTCCCAGATGTTCAAGACCCTGTCGGAAGAGGGCATCAACATCATGATGATCTCGACTTCCGAGATCAAGATTTCCGTCCTGATCGATGAGAAGTACATGGAGCTGGCCGTGCGTGCATTGCACAAAGCATTCGAGTTGGAAAAAGAGTAAATATTTCCAAAAAAACTGCGGTATTTGCCTTGACCAAAGCGGTCCCGGTCTTTAATATTGCGGTCGCGTTGACGCAGTAACATATCAACGAGGAGGCGTGGCCGAGTGGCCGAAGGCACTTCCCTGCTAAGGAAGCATACGGGCAAAACCTGTATCGTGGGTTCGAATCCCACCGCCTCCGCCAGATTCAAGCGAAAAGCCCCGAGGAAACTCGGGGCTTTTTGTTTTTCCGCGCCCGGAAAAGGGGCGCACGATTGAAAACGCGCTAACTCAACAGCAATAGTACAATTGTTCAATTATTTCCGATTTGACAACCAAACCCGGAATAGTCGAATGAAGACAATGTACGAGGCACTGTAATGCGCGATGAGGTCAAACCAGCGCTGGCTGCACTGGCAGACGGCCAACACCACCGGCTCCTGAGAATCGAGTTTCCCAACCAGGATGCGCCCGGAAACCTGCTCGTCAATCGGCTCGATGCTGAAGAGGGCTTGTCCCGCCCCTTTGAATACAAGGTCGAGCTGCTGTCCGACTCAGCGCATATTGCGCTCAAGGACATGCAGGGCAAGCTGGTGGCAATCCATCTGGTGCGCGGGGACGGCAGTATCCGCTACTTCACAGGGTACGTGTTCAGTTTTGGCTTGATGCGAGTCGATGGCGGCGTCGCGTTTTACGAAGCCACGCTGGGCCCCTGGTTCAGATTTTTGAGCTTGCGCAAGGATAACTACCTGTTCCATAACGCGACGCTGTACGACCAGACTTCGAGCGTGTTTGCCGATTACGAAGGCCTGTGCGATTGGGATTGGCGCGTTTCGGGCAAGCAGAAAGTCATGAACGACGCGTGCCAGTTCGACGAAACCGATAGCAATTACCTGCAACGGCGCTGGAATGCGGCGGGTCTGGTGTACTGGTTTGAGCATACAGCCGGCGGCCACCAGCTGGTGATCTCCGACGACACCATGAGCGCGCTGCCTATCGATGGCTTCGAGGAAGTGCCGTTCCAGCGCCACGCTGGCGCACTGGAAGAAGATGGAATCGGGGAATGGTCCCCGGTGCGCCATCTCATGCAGGGCAGCGTGGCAGTTGCCAGCTACGACTTCAAGAGCGGCAAACCGATCGTCAGTTCGATGCCGACCGTGAACCGGCAGGGCAATGTGCCGGTCATCGAGTCATACGAATATACCGGCGCGCTGGGCTTCAGCGATGGCGCATCCGGCGAGGAACTGGCGCGGCTGCGCATGGAGGAGCTGGAAGCGGCCGGCAAGCAGTTTCATGGCGCGGGCAACAATCGCCAACTGGCGCCGGGCCGCTGGTTCCGGCTGACCGGGCATTTCGATGGCGGCGACAGCGGCTCCGCCAACGAGTTCCTTGTCATTGAAGCGCGCCATCGCGCCTCCAACAATTACCAGGTCAAGACCGACCGCCCGTCCCACTATGAGAACGAGGTGATCTGCCTGCGCAAAGCCATTCCGTGGCGTCCGGGCCGCACGCTCAACTGCGTGGAAACAAAGATCTTCGGCCTGCAGACCGCCACCATCACCGGCCCGGCCGGCGAAGAGATTCATACCGACGAATTCGGCCGCGTGCGGGTGCAATTCCACTGGGATCGCGTTGGCGTGCGCGACGAGAACAGCTCCACCTGGAGTCGGGGCTTTGGTTGGCGCCGCGCTTACCGCGTTGGTCGTCGCTGCGGTGGTAGCAACCGTAGCGACCGGCGGTCTCGGCCTGGGGGCAGTGCTGGCGATCGGCTTTGGCGTGAGCATGGCGATGGAGGCAAGCGGGCTAAATGGATTCATAGACAACCAGGTTAACCGGGCTGTCGACAAATTCATTCCACCTTCAATCGAGGGCAAGATCGTCAGCGGATCGCCGGACGTCAAGTTCAATTCGCTGCCTGCGGCTCGCGCCGCCGCGCCAGGCGAACTCGATACCATTACATGCGGCAAGCATTCGTCGGGACCGCCGCCGATGCTGGCGCAAGGTTCCGACAACGTCTTCATCAACGACCAGCCCGCGGCGCGAAAGGGCGACATGACCACTTGCGGCGGCACCATCGCCGAGGGTTCGGAAGATGTTTTCGTCGGCGGCGGCACGGTGACGGTGCGTGAAATCGAAGACGAGCGGCCATGGTGGATTACGGCGCTCGGCGTGGCCATCGGTGTCGCGTTGACGCTGTGCGGGCGCGGGAAGATGAATTTGTCGGCGCTCAAGTCGGCACTGCCTTGCCTGCTGCTCAATTTCGGCGCCTCCTTTGCAGGTAGTCTGGCCGGCCAGCAGATTCGCACCACGATTGGCAACCCAGTCAACGTCATCACCGGCGGGAAGGTGCTGAGCGATCCGCCGGATTTCTCGCTGTCTGGGCCTCTCGCATTGAGCTGGGAGCGGTTCTACAGCAGCCACGACGGCCGCGAGGACGGCCTGTTTGGCCGTGGCTGGAGCGTGCCGTTTGAGTTGACGCTGGAAGTTAAGCGGGACGGCGCCGGCGCGATTACGACCCTGGATTTCACCGATGCCCAGGGCCGGGCCATGGCATTTCCCGCTGTGCTGCCCGGTGAGAGCCATTGCAGCACCGCCGAAGGGTATTACCTGATTTGTACCGAACTCGGCCAATATCTCATCGAAAGCGTCGACGGACTGTATTTCGACTTTGGGGGCCCTGAGCCGGGATTTTGCGGTACGCTGAAGCTGCAGCGCATCGAGGACCGCAACGGAAACTGGAACGCGCTGCGTTATGACGCTTCCGGAAAATTGCACCAGCTGAATGACGGCTGCGGCCGCACGCTCGCGCTGCATTATTCGCCGGTCCACCCGCGTCGGGTCGAACGAATCGACCTGGTCCAGGGTGTTGAAGGCGAACCGGCGGAAACGCTTGTCTGCTACCGCTACGATCTTCAGGGGCAACTGGCCGAGGTTGTCGACCGCGACCGGCAAACCACCCGCTGGTTCGCTTACCAGCAAGGTTTGATGAGCGAACACCGTGCAGCTGGCGGTTTGCGCTGTCACTATGCGTGGAGCGGCAGCGGCCCCGACGCGCGCGTGATCCGCCACTGGACCGACGACGGCGAAGCCTATGATTTCGAGTATGACCTGATTCACGGTGTCACCGCCGTCACGGACCAGATTGGTCGCGTCAATCGCTGGGAATGGAATCGCGATTGCCAGCCAACCTCCTACACGGACCCTGAGGGAAGTACCTGGCACTACGACTGGGACGAGCGGCGCAGGTTGACGCAGATGACCGATCCGCTCGGTGCGCGTACGCAATGGGAATACGATGAAGCCGGCCGCATGGTCAAGAGCATCAGTGCGCTGGGTCAGATCGAATCGGTGCAATGGCACGATCGCTTGAACCTGCCGACCGCGGAAATCGATGCCGCGGGCAACCGTACCGAATACCACTACGACAAGGTCGGCAATCTGACGGCCATCACCGACCCGCTCGGCCACGTAACGGAACAATCCCGCGATGCGCGGGGCTTGCCGCATACACTGCGCGATGCGCGCGGCGGCTTCAAGCATCTGGAATGGAATGCGCGGGCGCAGCTGACCGCGCATGTCGACTGCTCGGGAAAGCGCACCGTCTACGAATACGATGCGCGCGGCAACTTGGCCCGCCGCGTAGATGCCTTGGGACAAACCACGGTTTACACCGCAGATGAACAAGGACGCGTTGTCTCCATCGTTCACCCCGACGGCACGCAGGAAAAGTTTGAATATGACGCCGCAGGGCAGCTCAGTGCCAGCCGGACTGGCGACGACCGGATCACACGCTATGAACGCAACGCGCGAGGACTGGTCACGCGCCGCCGCAATGCCGCGGGCAGGAGTGTTGAGTTCAGGTACGACGCTGCGTTCAGGCTCATCGAACTGGTTAACGAGAATGAAGAGTCGTACCGCTTGGCTTACGACAAGAATGACCGCGTGATTGCCGAAGTCGGACTGGACGGGGTTACCAAGCGCATCGGGTATGATCCGCGCGGACTTGCGGTAGCCGTCACCAGTGCCGCTGGCGAGGCCGATGAATTGACTGTGCGGATGGAGCGCGACCTGATGGGGCGCCTCACATGTCGCCATGCGCGCGGATTCAGCACGTCGTTCCGCTATGACCAGTTGGGCCAGCTCGTGCATGCCGCCACCTTCAGCGATTACCGGGGTGCGCGCAAGGTCTACGATGAATTGGGCTTTAGCTACAGCAAGCGCGGCGAGATACTCAGCGAAACCGGCCACATGGGGATGCTCGTACATAGTTACGACGAACTCGGGAACCGTGTAAGTACGACACTTCCCGACGGAAGGGTTATTCAGTTACTGCATTACGGATCGGGACATGTCCACCAGATCAATCTGGATGGCGAACTTATTTGCGACCTGGAGCGTGACGACCTGCACCGGGAAATTGGACGCAGCCAGGGTGCGCTGAGCACCACCTTTAGTTATGACACCATAGGCAGGCGGACCCGCGCCCAGTCCATGCGGGATGGCCGTGCTGTGTTTGCCAAGGAATGGGCTTATGACACGTCCGGCGAGGTGGTTCGGAAAGATCATTCACTCAATGGCCGGACTTCCTATACCTACGATCCATTGGGAAGGATCTCTTACGCGGGCCAGGACGTGCGGCGCGAAATGTTCCACTGGGACGGTGCGGCCAATCTGGTTGACTCCGTTCAGCCCGGCGGCTATGTGCGGCACAACCGCATCATGGTGTTCCAGGACCGGCGCTTTGAATACGACGTGCACGGACGGCTTCAATCCAAGCGTACGGGCTCGCACACCGAGCAGCATTTCAGCTATGACGGCGAACAGCGCCTCAGTCATGTCGAGACGCGCCGCCAGGGCGTAGTGCAGCAGGTGCGCTTCGACTACGATGCGCTGGGACGCCGCATTCGCAAGCATGACGAATTCGGCACGACGCTGTTCTTGTGGGATGGCTTGAGCCTGCTGCAGGAGCAGCGGGGAACGCAAGCGGCGGCGTACCTCTACGAAGCGAACAGCTACATACCGGTCGCCAGGATCGATAAAGCGGTTGAAGGAATAGCTGTGGGGGAGGGCGGCGTGAGCCGCGCAAGCCCGAAAGCTTCAACGTATTATTTCCATTGCGATGTTTCAGGGTTGCCGGAGGAGCTGACTGCCGCATCGGGAGAGCTTGCGTGGAGCGCTCAGTACAAAGTCTGGGGTAACACGGTGGTCGAGAACTGGACTATCGAGCAGGACGGCACGCACGCCCTGCACGCGCAACCGCTGCCGCAAAACCTGCGCTTCCAAGGACAGTACCTGGACCGTGAGAGTGGCCTGCACTACAATACCTTCCGCTATTACGATCCGGATATAGGCCGCTTCATTTCGCCCGACCCCATCGGACTCGCGGGTGGGATTAATCTCTACCAGTATGCCCCTAACCCGGTTGGGTGGAGCGATCCGCTCGGCTGGGCGGGGCTGCCGGACGTGGTTCGCTATAAGCCGCGGGACGAGCTGGGCGCTCAGTCGGGCGCTCGCGGCACCGCGATCGACCGGGCCTGGGTTCAGGAAAAACTTTTGATCGAAAAGACAGGGATGGGAACGCGCGATTGGAGCCCATCGGAGATCGAACTGATCAAAAATACGAAAAACGGCAGCTTAACGACCGTGATGAGCGAACGTGGTTATACCGGGCACCACATTAATTCGGTTAAAAACAATGGTGCCTTGGGTCTCAAGTGGAAGGGGGATCCGCGCAACATCGTTTTCCTGGAAAACGATAAGCATCCGAACAGTACTAATATGCCGAACGCTTACAATGAGCACTTCCATTCGGAGCAGGGCCATCGTGGTACGACCACTAACACTTCGCGCGGCCGTCTGATTGACCGGATGGCGACGCTTCGATGCCGAAGTTAGCGCTCTTGACTAAATAAAACTGGAGAAATTGAATGTCGCTCGACGTCGCATTGAAAAATTTTGCTGACGCTTTTGCAGCTGGGGCCGAAAATATCGGAACTGTTGAGTATCGCGCACCCCAGCCCATCGTCGAACCGATTCCACTTGGGGCAGTCCTGCGAGACTACTACGAGAGGCTACGCTTTAGCGACAGGCCACTCGTAGGGGGAAGGCTCTTGCTGAAGCTCTTTCCGCTCGATTGGCTAGAAGCAGCCCAGCACGGATGGCGCTGGGTACCCAGCAAAAGTGGCCCTCTCACGGAGAATCCCGTCTGGAACAAGCACTGGATTGTCATTGCGGACCGCAATGGTGATGCGCTGGTTGTCGATGACAGTACCGCAAGCGGAGTAGTGACTGGTCACATTGGCTCATTCAATGTGAAGATTGCCGACGATCTCGCTAGCTTTTTTCAGGTCATGGCCGAGGCTATGACGCTTGAAGCCAACACCTTTAACTATGACGTGCTGGACGATGAACTCAATCCTATGCCTGATTTTCTTGATGAGGTCAGGGCCATTGCGCTGCGCATTCTTGGCCCTGACGGGGCGGAAGGTTTCATGGAATTCTTCTTCGGGTAAGCCCACCGCTTATGGAGCGACGGCCTCGCACTCCAACCATTCGTTGAACTGGTTACGAGGTCGTCCAACAGGGCGACTGAAGCCTGGATGTTAATGGAGAATGATATCGCTGAGAACAACGTGTTTGACACAGTAGCACCCGCAATTTCAATGGCCGAATTCGGCGATCTGGAACGAGCAGTGGGGCATCCCTTGCCCGAATCGTTCAAGCAGCATTACGTTCACTATAACGGCGGAGCGCCGACTGACACTCTGGTGCCAGGCGACGATGTTTGGGAGCCAACAGATGTTGCGATGTTCTATTCGATCAAGCACCCACTTCCCGGGCAGGACGACACGTCGGAAATGCTGAACCACTTCCGGGCCATGCGTGCGAAGAAAGTTATCCCAGATTTTTTCTTGCCATTCGCTTGGGATCCGGGCGGAAACTTCTTCGGTCTTGATTTCCGTGATGAGACAGTCGCCTACTACGCGACCGATGTGTTCGATCCAACGCTTAGCGAAGCAGAGAACTACAAGAAAGCACAACGACGCGTTGCGAAGTCATTCGAGCATTTTCTTGAAATTTTGGAACCAAACCCGGACGCGAGTTGGTAGCCCATTTCCCGTGAAGATTGTAGAGTTGCTAGTGGACTGTAGCGCTCAAATCGGAAGCGCCCAAGCGACTCCGGTGCAAATGCATGCATGTCACTCTGACGAAAGGCGGAATTGGCTGTAGATAGGCCAGGCGCCAACAAAGTGTTGCTTGAAGTGGTCGAAACGTTAAGGAAGCCTCTAAAACCTATTCTGTGGAGAGCGACAAGGCGATATCGGCGTTAACCACGCTGCGTTGAATGGCCAATGGAGAATCGAATGTCGCTTGGAACAGCCTTGCATAACTTTGCTGACGCTTTTGCCGCCAGTTCTAAAAACTTCGGAACGATCGAATACCGTGCATGCCAGCCAATCGTTGAACCGATTTCGCTGGGACCAGTCCTGCAGGAATACTATGGGCGCCTATGCATGAGCGACATGCCGCAGGTGGGCGGGTGGCTCTTGCTGATGCTCTTTTCACTCGATGAAGTTGCGACTGCGCAGCACGGATGGCGTTGGATACGTGTCAATGGCGGCCCGGTCAAGGAAGACGCCACTTGGAATGAGCACTGGATCGTCGTCGCCGACCGCAATGGCGATGCGATCGTTGTCGATAGCAGCACCGCCACCGGCGTGGTAACGGGCCACATTGGACCGCGCAACTTCAAAATTGCCAACGATCTCGCCAGCTTTTTCCAGGTCATGGCCGAGGCTATGACGATTGAGGCAAACACCTTCAATTACGAGGTGCTCGACGAAGACTTCAGCCCCGTTCCCGAATTTCTCAATGCTGTCAGTGCCGTTGCACTGCGCGTTCTTGGGCCGGATGGTGAGGCAGGTTTTATGGAATTCTTCTTCGGTTGAACACACAGTTGATGGTGCGACCGGTCCCTGAGTCTGGGCTCGCAAGCGAATTGCAGTGGTCTGATCGTGCGAGTTACAATGCCGGCCCGGCGCTTAAGTGTTGGCCTTCCTTCGGGTTTTCTTCCCCCCGCGGCCCCAGCCAGATTCAATCAGAAGGATTTGATATGAAGTTGATCTCCGCAATCCTGCTTGCCATTTCGCTCGCCACCAGCGCCCAGGCAGCCAACCCGAACCCGGATGCTGGCCAGGTGAAGGCCACGCACGACCTCCTGGTGGCGATGCAAGCCGAGAAGATGATGCGCATGACCGCCGGCATGAGCCGGTACCCATCGGAAGCCGACCGCAAGCGGGTGATGGACAAAGTCATCGCAACGCCGGCGGAAACCATCTACGCCGGGCTGGCAACGCCTGTGGCGCGCCTCCTCAGCCCGGAGACCGTGACCGAGATGACGCGCTTTTACCAGTCCAGCTACGGCAAGAAGGTGCTGAACAACACCTATAACAGCGGCGCGCAGCTTTACCCGACCGTCCCCAAGCCGACGCCAGCCGAACAGGCCGAGTTGAAAAGACCTGCCTACATCAAGGCCGATGGCGAATTCAAGGCGAATGAGCGGGCCATCCACCACGAAGTTTTCGTGCTGCTTAAACGAATCATCAACCCGAAGAAATAGCGGGCTCTAACAGTCGATTACTTCGACCGGCCTGGTGCCCCCCGCCAGGCCTGATCTCAACTACCCGAACAACCCCGGTGGGGACCCGCATGCCGGGTGGTGAGAAATTTCCAAATCGTCCATCTACGTCCACTGATATCGAGCGATATCGGTGGCTTTCTTCGGCTTCCGGCCTCCCATCCCGCGCCCGCACTTGCTATCAAATTGCTATAAACAATGAACGCGAATGAGAATGATTCGTATTGTCATTCAATCGTAAACTCCGTAGAATCTGGAGCTTGTGCATATGGCAATGGTGCACAAACCAGATCAATCGACTGCTGCTAGCGCCGAGGCGTGACGGGCAGGGAATCAATTACGGAGGAATACTTGAGAGGTCCTAAGGAATTCGAGGACGAGCTGACCGGAATCTTCATTGCCCACCGGGCTCAACTGCGCCACGCCGCAATGCGAATTGTCGGAACCCCCGAGCAGGCCGATGACGTGGTGCAGGACGCTTACCTCAGGGTAGCGGAGATGAATTCCGTATTCAACGTCAGGCAGCCGCTGGCATATCTTTTCCAGCTGGTGCGCAACCTGGCCATCGACCGGCATCGCCAGGCGGCACTGGAGTGGCGCTACTTCACCGGGGAAGAGGATGGCTTGCACGTGCCTTCCAGTGCCGCGACTCCGGAGACCTTCGTCGGCAATATGCAGCAACTGCGCCTGATCGCCGATGCGCTCGCGTCCCTTCCCGAACGTACCCGAAAGGCTTTCGAGCTTTGCCGGTTGGGCGGCCATACCCAGCGCGAGGTCGCCGCGCAGATGGGTATCTCGGCCACGCTGGTGAACTTCATGATCCGCGATGCGATGACCTCGTGCAGTGCCGTGGCTGCGCCGGCCTGACGACAGCATTGCACGCAGCGGGCTTAAACAAACCACTGCCTGCTTCGTCTTCCAATACGAATGGTCCGCGCGCCGGCAGGCATTGCCGAACGTCGCGGCCGTAACTCTTCAACCATGCAAGGACCGCTATGACCACCAGTTGTTTTGACCGCGAAGACGAGGTCTTCATCGTTCTCACCAACCACGAAGAACAGTACTCGATCTGGCCGCAGTGGAAGGCCGTTCCCGGCGGCTGGCGCGCAGTCGAGGGTGTCCAGGGCGACAAGAAGACGGTCCTCGAATATGTTGAGCGGACTTGGACCGATATGCGCCCGCAATCGCTGCGCAACTGGATGGACGAACAGGCTGCGGGCGCCGCCCAGTGATTGCTTCCATGCCAGCGCAGCACATCGATTTGCTGGTCTTGCCGTGCGCGGGCGCGAGCGCAACCATGTACCTGCGCTGGCGCCGCCTGCTGCCGCAATGGATACGCCTCGTTCCCGTGGAGTTGCCCGGCAGAGGGAGCCGGATGGGCGAACCCTATGCCGGCGAATTCCAGCGTCTCGTTCAGCTGCTGTGCGAGGAGCATGCGGAGTCCCTGCGCGGCCGCTACGCTTTGTTCGGACATAGCATGGGGGCCTTGCTGGCATATGGGATGGCACTGCGCCAGCGCACTTTGGGCCGGCCGATGCCATCGTCGTTGCTGGTCTCCGCAAGCCCGGCCCCTTCGCAATGCGAACCGGAGCGCTTCGCCCTTAAAACCGGCGATGCAGCCCTGGCTGCCGACCTGCGCGAGCGGGGTGGAACGCCGGAGGAAGTCTTCGGCAGCGACGAGCTGCTGCGGATGGCGCTTGCCACCCTTGGTGCCGACTACCGGGTGTGCGGAAGCTTCCGCTACACCGCGCCGGCGCCACTGCCCGTTCCGCTTCACGTGCTTGCGGGCCGCGATGACGACATCGCGGCCGACCGCATCGACGCCTGGCGCCTGGAGGCCGGCGCCGGGTACTCGCTCGACTGGTTCGAGGGCGGCCATTTCTTCATCCGCCCGCGCGAGCAGGAAGTACTGGCCGTGATCGAGCGCGCGCTGCAGCAAGGGATGACTGGAGCGCGGCATGCGGCAAGTCGCGCTGCCTGAGGCGCTGCAAGCGCAGGTCGATGCCTGGCTGCTGGACTTCGACCTGGCGGCGCCGGTTGCCGACACCGACTGGTCAATCCTCGCCCGGGACGAAGCGGAGCGGGCGCTGCGTTTCGCCAGGCACGAAGACCGTGTGCGTTACGTCTCGACCCGCGCGACACTGCGGCGCCTGTTGTCAGCCCGCCTGGGGCGCCGTCCTCAGGACCTGCGCTTCCTCACCAGCCGGCAGGGCAAGCCCCGGCTTGCGCAGCCGTGCGGATCGGATGTGCGTGTTGAATTCAATGTGTCCCACGCCGGCGCCCACGGGCTGGTCGCCATCTCGGGCGGCCGCGCAGTCGGTGTCGATATCGAGCGCAGCGACCCGTCCCTTGATATCGCGAGTCTAGAGCAGCAAGTGCTCTCGCCTGCGGAGCGGCAGCAGGACGGCGCGTCGCGGCTGGACTTCCTTGAGCGCTGGGTAGTCAAGGAAGCTGTGCTCAAGGCGAGCGGCGCCGGCATCGGCAGCCACTTGCAGCGGCTGTCGGTCGAGAGGCCGCCGGCCGAAGGGGGCGGGCGCTATGGCTTGCGATATGAAGAGCCCTTGCAGCCATCGCTGGCGGCCTGGCGGCTGGATGCCCCGCCGGGTTACATGGCTGCCATCGCATTCGAAATCGAATAAGTTCGTCTGGCTTGACAGGCGATTCAGATCAAGGAGCTGTAATGAATGAAATGTTGACGCGGTTCGAAAGGACGGCTCCGGTGGGTTGCGAGCTGCCGGTGCTGATAAGGCCAGCGAGGGAAGGGGAGCCGCTGCTGGATGCCTTGCCGCGCCTGCGCGCTGATATCGAGGGCATCGTCTCGACGGTCGGCGGCGTTCTGCTGCGCGGCTTTACTGTTCCCGGCGTGGACGATTTCCGCGCCTTTGCGGCAGGCTTCGGCCAGCCACTGCTGTCCTATGAATTCGGCTCGACGCCACGGACCGACGTGGGCGGCGGCGTGTACACCTCGACCGAGTATCCGGCGCACCAGTCGATCCCGCTGCACAACGAGCAGGCTTATACGCGCGAATGGCCGATGAAGATCTGGTTCCATTGCGTGACGGCGGCACCCGAAGGGGGCGCCACGCCGATCGCCGACAGCCGCGCCATCCTGCGCCGCATGCCGGCGGCGATACGCGAGCGTTTTGCAGCCGGCATCCTGTACGTGCGCAATTACGGCGAATTCGATGTGCCCTGGCAGAAGGTGTTCAACACGGAGAGCCGCGCCGAGGTCGAGGAGTTCTGCCGCAGGAACGGCTTGCGCTACGAGTGGAAGCCCGACGGTGAACTGCGCACCACCCAGCTGTGCCAGGCGGTCGAGACTCACCCGGTGACCGGCGAGGCCGTATGGTTCAACCAGGCGCACCTGTTCCACGTCTCGAACCTGCAGCCCGATGTGCGCGAATCGCTGGAAGACCTGCTGGGCGTCGAGAACCTGCCGCGCAATACCTATTTTGCCGATGGCTCGCCGATTCCCGATGCCATGCTCGACGAGGTGCGCGCCGTGCTCGATGCCGAAACCGTGTCCTTCGCCTGGCAAGCGGGCGACGTAATGATGCTCGACAACATGCTAGCCGCCCATGCCCGCGCGCCATTCGCGGGCCCGCGCAAGGTGGTGGTGGCAATGGCCGGACAGCACGGCAATCTGGGCAAGTTCTGAACAAGCTGACCTGCGAGGTAAATCAATGACCACCCCACACGATCTCATTCAACGCGATCGCGCTTTCGACCATCCGGATAATTTCATTGCCTGCCTGCGCCGCCTGGCGACGGAGCGGCCCGCAGACCTGGCGCTGGTCGTGGTAGGTGAACGCGCGGGCGAGCCGACTGAAATGTCGCTGACCTATGCGGCATTCGAGCTGCGCGTGCGTGCACTGGCGGCCGTCCTGCAGCAGCGTTTCGCCAAGGGTGACCGGGTACTGATCCTGCTTGACAACGATGAGCACTATGCAGTCAGCATGTTCGCCTGCTTCTTTGCCGGTGTCATTGCCGTCCCGGCATTTCCGCCAGAGTCGGCACGGCCCCAGCACCTGGCGCGGTTGGCGGGAATGGTCGCCGATGCACAGGCGCGCGGCATCCTGGCTGCCAGTGCCATCCAGGAACTGGCGGCGATCGCGGCCAGCCAGTTCGGGGTGCCTGAAGTGATCGCGGTCGACCAGGTCGATCCTGCCGCCGCCCAGTCCTGGCGCGCAGGCGAACCGGCCCCGGACGATGTCGCCTTCCTGCAGTACACATCCGGCTCCACCTCGGCCCCGAAAGGGGTGATGGTCACCCATGGCAATCTGGTTGCCAACGAGCGCGCGATCCGCGAGGGATTGTCGATCGGGGCGGATGACAAGTTCGGCGTTTGGTCGCCGCTGTTCCACGACATGGGCCTGATTGGCGGCCTGCTGCAGCCGTTTTACAGCGGCATCCCGTGCGTGCTGTCTTCGCCGCGCTATTTCCTGGAACGCCCGGTGCGCTGGCTCGAGATGATCTCGCGGCATCGCGTGACGATCAGCGGCGGCCCGGACTTCGCCTACCGCCTGTGCCTGGACCGTATCAAGGACGCTAAGCTGGGCGGGCTGGACCTGTCGAGCTGGCGGGTGGCCTACACCGGCGCCGAGCCGGTGCGGCACGATACGATGGACGCTTTCGTCGAACGCTTCTCGGCGGTGGGCTTTGGCGCCGATGCGGTCTACCCTTGCTACGGCCTGGCCGAAGCCACCCTGTTCGTGACGGGAGTACGGCGCGGCAGCGGCATGTCCGCCCAGCGCTTCGATGCCGATGAGCTGGCCCGCCGCACGGTGCTGCCGGATGCCGGTGGCGCCACCTTGGCCAGCTGCGGGTACGTGCCGTCCGCGCACGAGGTCAGGATCGTCGACGCGCAAAGCGGCGTGGTGGCGGCAGCGGGAAGTATTGGCGAGATCTGGGCCGCCGGCCCCAGCATCGCGGCGGGCTACTGGAACAAGCCGGAGGAAACCGCGCAAACCTTCGTCGAGCGCGACGGTCGCCGCTGGCTGCGCACCGGCGACCTGGGTTTCGAGTACCAGGGGCAGCTCTTCGTGGCCGGCCGCGTCAAGGACATGATCATCGTGCGCGGGCATAACATCTACCCGCAGGATATCGAGCGCGCTGTCGAAGCCGAGGTGGAAGCGGTACGCAATGGCCGGGTGGCCGCCTTTGCCGTCAACCTCGATGGCCAGGAAGGCATCGGGGTGGCCGCCGAAGTCTCGCGCGGATTGCAGAAGCTGGTCCCGCCGCAAGCCCTGGCCGATGCACTGGGCGAGGCTGTGAGCGAGCAGTGCGGCGAAGCGCCGCAGGTGGTTGTGCTGCTCAATCCCGGCGCGCTGCCAAAGACTTCCAGCGGCAAGCTGCAGCGCGCCGCCTGCCGCAAGGGCTGGGCCGAACGCACACTCGACGCTTATGCGCTGTTCGAGGGTGGCCGCCTGGCCGGCGCCAGCGAAGAGGACGGCGGGGCCGCGGCGCAGCTTGACGAAACGGCGCAGGCCCTGGCCGCGTTGTGGCGCGAGGTCCTACGGCATGAACAGGGGCGTTCTTATGCGGGCGATGCCCATTTCTTCGCACTGGGCGGGAACTCGCTGACAGCTGTGACGCTGGCGGCGCAGGTTGTGCAGCGCTGGTCCATCGACTTCACGCCGCGCCAGGTATTCGAACAACCGCGTTTGCAGCAACAGGCCGATGCCATCCGCCGCAGCGTGCAGGATGGGGGGGCAGTCGCCGCGCCGGCTATCCCGGTCCTGCCGGCGGAACTGCGCGCCGGACCAGTGCCGCTGTCGCCCGCGCAGCAGCGGCACTGGTTCCTGTGGCAGCTCGACCCTGCGAGTACCGCCTACCACGTCCAGGGTGCACTGCGCCTTGGCGGCTCCCTCGATGCAGGCGCCATGCGTGCCGCACTAGCCGGGCTGGCGCAGCGCCACGCGTCCCTGCGGACCGTGTTCCGGTCCCGCCCTGATGGTGGCGTCGAGCAACTGCTGGCCGACGGCGTCGCTCCGGACATGCAGTTCCTCGACCTGGTCGATAGCGAGCCAGGCCAGCGTGAAGCGCGCATTGCCGAATTCCTGCACGCGCTCAACGCGCAACCGTTCGACCTGACGCGCGGGCCCCTGGCGCGTGCGGCTCTGGTTCGCGTGGACGGCGAATCGCATGTGCTGTCGCTGGTCATGCACCATATCGTCACCGATGCCGCATCGATGCAGGTCCTGGTGGACGAGTTGGGTGCGCTGTACGCCGCTGCTGCAAGCGGTACGACTCCGGCACTGGCTCCGGCGCCGCTTCAGTATGCCGATTACGCTGCGTGGCAGCACGGGCAGCCGGACCGGGAAACGCATGCCCGCCAGCTCGAGTACTGGCGCGCCCAGCTTGGATCCGGGGCAGCGGATGTGCATCCGGTACTGGCGCTGCCGACCGACCACCCGCGCCAGGCGGTGGCGCGCTACCGCGCCGCGCAGTTCCGCTGCGCGGTGCCGGCCGGGCTGCTGGAAAGCCTGCAGCGCCTGACCGAGACCCATGGCACCACGCTGTTCATGGCCCTGCTTGGCGCTTTCCAGGCGCTGATGCACCGCTATACCGGGCTGCAGGACATCCGCATCGGCGTGCCGGTGGCCAACCGCGCCCGCCCTGAGCTGCATGGCGTGGTCGGCTGCTTCGTCAATACGCTGGTGATGCGCAATGCGGTCGACGGCCGCCTCAGCCTCGCGCAAGTGCTGGCCCAGGCGCGCGAAGCGGCGCTCGGCGCGCAGGCTAACCAAGACCTGCCTTTCGAGCGTTTGGTGGAAGCGCTGCAGCCGGAACGCAGCCTGGCGCATACGCCGCTGTTCCAGGTGATGTTCAATCACCTGCAGGACACTGCCGGCACGTTTGCACGCCGCACCGGCTTGGCCACGGAAGAAATGGCATTGGCCGAACAGGCCGCGCAATTCGAGCTTGCCCTGCAGTCGCGCCAGTACGAGGATGGCCGGGTCGAGCTGTGCTTCAGCTATGCGGCCGAACTGTTCGAGCCCGCGACTATCGCGCGCATGGCCGGTCACTACCTGGCGCTGTTGCAGGCGCTGGCGGCGCAACCGCAGCTGGCGGTGGGCGAAGCCGTTCTGCTGGACCGGGAAGAGTCGGCGCTGCTGGCGAGTTGGGGCGAGGGCGGCCCGGCCTGGCCGGAGACGCAGCCGGTACAGCGCCTGTTCGAGCAGCAGGTGCGACTGCAACCACAGGCGATCGCGCTGTTGTGCGGCGATGAGACGCTCAGCTACGCCGAACTCAATGCCCGCGCCAACCGCCTGGCGCACCACCTGCTGCGGCTGGGCGTCCAGCCGGAAACCCGGGTCGGCATCGCGCTCGAGCGCTCGGTGGACATGGTGGTGGCCCTGCTGGCGGTGCTCAAGGCCGGCGGCGCCTATGTGCCGCTCGACCCCGACTATCCGTCCGAACGCCTGGCCTATATGGTGGAGGACAGCGGCATCGCGCTGCTGCTGACGCATGGCGCGCTGCGCGGCCGCCTGCCGCCTGCCGGCGCGCTGCCGGTGCTGGAGCTGGACGGCCTGGCCCTGGACGGCGAGCCGGCGCACGACCCGCAGGTGGCGCTGCACGGCGAGCATCTGGCCTATGTGATCTACACCTCGGGCTCCACCGGCCGGCCCAAGGGCGCGGCCAACCGCCACTGCGCCTTGTATAACCGCCTGGCCTGGATGCAGGACGCCTACCGCCTGGACGGCAGCGACACGGTGCTGCAGAAGACGCCGTTCAGCTTCGACGTTTCGGTATGGGAGTTCTTCTGGCCGCTGATGGTGGGCGCGCGCCTGGCCATGGCCGGGCCGGGCGAACACCGCGACCCGGCGCGCCTGGTCGAGCTGATCGTGCGGCACGGTGTCACCACGCTGCACTTCGTGCCCTCGATGCTGCAAGCCTTCCTGGCGCACGCCGGTATCGAAGCGTGCAGCGGCGTGCGGCGCATCGTCTGCAGCGGCGAGGCGCTGCCGGCGGAAGCGCAGCAAGGCGTGTTCGCGCGCCAGCCGCAGGCCCGCCTGTACAACCTGTACGGGCCGACCGAAGCGGCGATCGACGTGACGCACTGGCGCTGCCGCGACGATGGGCGCAGCCAGGTGCCGATCGGGCAGCCGATCAGCGGCATCCGCACGCTGGTGCTGGACGCGGGGCTGAACCTGGCGCCGGCCGGGGTGGCCGGAGAGCTGTACCTGGGCGGCATCGGCCTGGCGCGCGGTTACCTGGGGCGTGCCGGCTTGACGGCCGAGCGCTTCGTGGCCGATCCGTTCGATGCGGCCGGCGGCCGCCTGTACCGGACCGGTGACCTGGTGCGCTGGAACGGGGCTGGGCAACTGGAGTACCTGGGACGGCTGGATCACCAGGTGAAGATCCGCGGCCTGCGCATCGAGCTCGGTGAGATCGAGGCGGCGCTGCTGGCGCAGCCGGAAGTGCGCGAGGCGGTAGTGGTGGCGCAGCAAGGCGCCGGCGGGGCGCGCCTGGTAGCGTACGTGGCGGCGCATGCGGGCCAGGCCATCGACACGGCGGCGCTGCGCGCACGCCTGGGCCGGACCCTGGCCGACTACATGGTGCCGGGTGTGGTGATGGTGCTGGAGCGGCTGCCGCTCAACGCCAACGGCAAGGTGGACCGCAAGGCCTTGCCGGCGCCGGAAGCCGCAGCCGGCAAGGCATACGAGGCGCCGCAAGGCGAGGTGGAAGCGGCGCTGGCGGCGATCTGGGCCGAGGTGCTGGGCGTGGAGCGCGTGGGCCAGAACGACAACTTCTTCGACCTCGGTGGCCATTCGCTGCAGCTGATCCGCGTGCACCGCTTGCTGGAGGACCGCTTGAAGCCAGGCCTGTCGGTAATGGAGCTGTTCAAGTTCCCGACGGTTGCCGCGCTGGCGCGCCGTATCGGGCAGGGACCGGTCCCGGAGGCTGAAACCGCCCCTGCTGGAGATGGCGCCCAGCGCCGGCGCGCGGCCCTGCTGCAGCGCAAACGTGTCGCTGAGAGGATGAATTGAAGATGGACCAGTACGAACAGCAAGACGCCACGGGGCTCGAGATTGCCATCGTCGGCATGGCTGGGCGCTTTCCCGGCGCCCCCGATATCGAAACCTTCTGGAGCAATATTCGCGACGGCGTGGAATCGGTCGTTCGCTATACCGACGCGCAACTGCGCGAACGCGGCGTGCCGCAATTCCTGCTGGACGACCCCGGCTATGTGAAGGCCGGCGTGCCGTTCGATGGCGCCGACAAGTTCGATGCGGGCTTTTTCGGCTATACGCCGCGCGACGCCGAGCAGCTCGATCCCCAGCATCGCCTGTTCCTGGAATGCGCTTGGGAGGCGCTGGAGCACGCGGGCGTCGTGCCGCAACGCTATCCGGGCACGGTGGGCGTCTATGCCGGCAGTGGCGCCAGCCTTTACCTGATGCGCCAGCTGCTGCCGCATTACCAGCTTGAAGACGGCGGCAATATCGCAGACCTGCTCGGCCTGATGAGCGGAAACCTGGCCGATACCCTGTGCACCCGCGTGGCCTATAAACTCAACCTGCGCGGACCTGCCGTAACGGTGCAGACGGCCTGTTCGACTTCGCTGATGGCGGTGCATACCGCATCCCAGGCCCTGCTCAATCATGAGTGCGACATGGCGCTGGCGGGCGGCGTTTCGCTCAACCTCCTGCAGAACGGCGGCTACCGCTACCAGGCGGGTGCGATCTTTTCGCCGGACGGCCATTGCCGCGCGTTCGATGCCAGGGCAGCGGGCACGCTGCTCGGAAGCGGCGCCGGCATCGTCGTCCTGAAGCGGCTGGAGGACGCGCTGCGGGATGGCGATACGGTCCATGCGGTGATCAAAGGCAGCGCCGCGAACAACGATGGCGCCGACAAGGTCGGTTTCACCGCGCCGGGCATCAACGGCCAGGCGGCCGTGATCCGCGCCGCGCAGGAGATGGCCGGCGTCGATGCCGGCTCCATCTCTTACGTGGAAGCGCACGGCACCGGCACCACCCTCGGCGACCCGATCGAGATCGCCGCGCTGACCCAGGCGTTCCGCGCCGGCACGGCGCGCAAGGGCTACTGCGCCGTCGGCTCGGTGAAGACCAACATCGGCCACCTGGATGCGGCAGCCGGCGTCACTGGCCTGATCAAGACCGTATTGGCGTTGGCGCACCGCACCATGCCGCCGAGCCTGCACTACGAACAACCCAATCCGCAGATCGATTTCGCAGCCAGTCCTTTCTTCGTCAACACGGCTGCACGGCCGTGGGAGACGGCTGACGGCCCGCGCCGTGCCGGAGTCAGCTCGTTCGGCATCGGCGGCACCAACGTCCACGTGGTGCTGGAGGAGGCGCCGCCTGCCGCCCGTGCTATGCAGGGCAGCGCCGCAGCGGCACATGATGGCCTGCATGCCCTGCAGCTGTCCGCCCGCAGCGAACCTGCCCTGCAAGAGATGCGCGCGCGCCTGGCGCGCCAGCTGGAACGTCAGCCGGAACTGGCAATGGCCGACGTCGCGCAGACCTTGCGCGAAGGGCGCCAGCGCTTCGCACACCGCGCAGTCGCGCTGGTGCGGGACCGCGCGGGCGCACTCGATGCGCTCACGCAGGCCGCATCGGCCGCTTTGGTGCAGGGAAGGGCGCTGTCGGAGCGGCCGACCGTGGCCTTCCTCTTTCCAGGGCAAGGCGCCCAGCATGTGGACATGGCCCGAGCTCTGTACGAACGTGATGAAACGGTGCGCGGCACGGTGGACCGCTGCTGCGCGCTATTGCAGCAGCACCTGGGTTTCGATCTGCGTACAGTTCTGTTCCCGGTGGAGGACGCCGAAGCCGGCGCGCGCCTGGCACAGACCGCGCTGACGCAGCCCGCGCTGTTCGTGATCGAGTATGCCCTGGCACAGTGGTGGCTGCGGCAGGGCGTGCAACCGGATGCGCTGCTGGGCCACAGCATCGGCGAATACGTTGCAGCCTGCCTGGCCGGCGTGTTCTCGCTCGAGGATGCACTGGCCGTGGTGGCGGCGCGCGGCCGGCTGCTGCAGGGCACCGCGCCCGGCGCCATGCTGGCGGCCGGCCTGTCCGAGGACCAGCTTCAGGCACACCCGTATCCCGGCTGCGACCTGGCTGCCGTCAATGCGCCGGAACTGTGCGTGCTGGCCGGTTCCACCGAGGCGCTGGCGCGGGCCGAGCGCGACCTGCGCGAGCGCGGCGTGGCCGTGCGCAGTCTTCATGTCTCGCATGCTTTCCATTCGACGTCGGTCGAGCCGGTACTGGACGAATTCGCCGCACTGCTGGCGCGCATCAAGCTGTCGCCGCCGCGCATACCTTTCGTTTCGAACGTGAGCGGGCGCTGGATCACCGATGCAGAAGCCTGTGATCCCGGCTACTGGGTACGCCATATGCGCGGCACCGTGCGCTTTGCCGGCGGCCTGGAACAACTGCTGGCCAAGGCCGACCGCGTGCTGCTGGAAGTGGGGCCGGGGGAGACCCTGGCTACGCTGGCGCGCCGCCATCCGCGTGCAGCCTCGCGGCCGGTGCTGTCCACGCAATGCCATCCCGGGCAAGCGGCGGAGCGCAATGCGGTGCAACCGCAGCGCTGCCTGGCCGAACTCTGGACATCCGGCATCGAGGTCGATGCGGCACCATCCTGGCCGGCCGTGCCGGGGCGGCGCGTGCCGTTGCCGGCCTATCCATTCGAGCGCCGCTCCTACTGGGTCGACGCGCCCGACGCTCCGGCAGCTAAGGCGGTTGCGCAGCGCCGCGATGTCGCGGACTGGTTCCACGTGCCGGCCTGGCGCCGCAGCCCGCTGCCGGACCGGCGCGGTGCGGCGGGCGAAGCACCACGCGGTGGCTTCCTGCTGCTGTGCGATGCGGGCCCGCTGGCCGACGCGCTGCTGACGCAGTTCCATGCGCAGCAGCGGCAGGCGGTCCTGGTGGAGCGCGGCGAGGCTTTCAGCCGCCGCGGCGCTGGGCACTACACGGTGCGGGCCGGCGCGCGTACAGACTTCGAAGCGCTGCTGCGCGGCGTCGAGGCGGATTTCGGGACCATCGGCGGGATCTGCCACCTGTGGAGCTTCCACTCTGGCGCAGCGCCGGCGCCACAGGCGGCGCTCGAAGACGGCTTCTACAGCCTGCTGGCCCTGGCCCAGGCGCTTGGGACCGAACGCAAGCTCGCCATCACCGTGGCCGCCAGCCAGGTGGAAGACGTAACGGGCACCGAGCCGCTGTGCGCGGAGAAGGCGGCCATTCACGGTGCCTGCAAGGTGATTGGGCAGGAGTATCCGCAGCTGGCATGCCGCCTGCTCGACGTCCTGGCGCCGGTGGATGGCGGCGGCCAGGTAGTGCGCCAGCTCATGGCCGAACTTGGCGCGCCGGATGGCGAGCCCCTGGTCGCCTACCGTGGCTTACACCGCTGGGTCAAGGATTATGCGTCGCGCCGCGACACCCGGGCCGGGGGACAACTGCGCAAGCAGGGCGTCTACCTGGTGACCGGTGGCCTTGGCGGCGTCGGGCTCGCGCTGGCGGAATACCTGGCTCGCGCATGGCAGGCCAAGCTGGTGCTGCTGGGGCGCAGCCCCGTGGCCGGGTGCCCGGCGGCGCTGGCGGGACTGGAGGCCGCCGGCGCCGAGGTGCTCGTATTGCAGGCGGATGTAACCGATGCCGGGCAATTGCAAGCGGCGGTCGCCGCGGCGCGCCAGCGTTTCGGCGCCCTGCACGGCGTGATCCATGCTGCTGGCATGGCGGGCGGTGGCATGATCGCGCAACGGGAGCGGGGGGCGATGGAACAGGTGCTGGCGCCGAAGGTCCAGGGTACGCGGAACCTGCTGCGCGCTTGCGAAGGGGAAGCGCTGGACTTCGTCCTGCTGTGCTCCTCGCTCACCGCCATCACGGGCGGCTTCGGCCAGGCCGACTATTGCGCGGCCAATTGCATCCTCGATGCCATTGCGGCGGAAGCTTCGCGGCAAGGCCGCTGGCCCGTGCAGTCCGTCAACTGGGATACCTGGCGCTCGTTGGGCATGGCGGCAGGGCAGTCCTTGCCGGACGGAGTGGGCATTCCGGCGGCCCTGGCAGGCGAACTGCTGGAACGGCTGCTGTCCATCCGCGACGCCTGCCAGGTGCTGGTCTCGACGCTCGACATCGGCCAGCGCATGGCGCAACTGCAGTCCATCGAAATGGCCGGGCAGGTGCTGCCGGAAGCCACGCCAAGGCGCGCAGGTCATCCCCGCCCGGCATTGCGCACGCCTTTCGTGGCGCCGGCCGAAGGGATCGAGCACGACCTTGCCGCAATCTGGAGCGAGATGCTCGGGATTTCGCCCATCGGCGCTGCCGACAACCTGTTTGAACTTGGCGGCGATTCGCTGCTCGCCATCCAGCTGCTGGCCAGGGTGCGCCAGGCTTACGGCGTCACGCTTCATCCCGCCGGCCTATTCGAGACGCCGACGGTGGCCGCCCTGGCTTTGCTGGTCGAAGACCGGCTGCTGGAAGAAATCGAAAACGCAGAAAGCGATGCCGGCGCCACGCCTGGCATGGCTGCAAACCAATAAGAGGTCTTCATGTCCGATATCCATCAAATTGCCGAACGGCGCGCCCGGCTGAGTCCCGAGCAGCAGGCCAGGCTGGCGCAACGCTTGCGCGGCGCTGGCACTGGAACGCCCGGGGCCGAGCGGCAAGGCATTCCGCGCCGCCAGCAGGAAGGCGCGGCGCCACTGTCGTTCTCCCAGCAGCGCATGTGGTTCCTCTGGAAGCTCGATCCGGCCAGCGCCGCCTATCACCTGAGCGGCGGGCTGCGCTTTGATGGCGTGCTCGACACGGCCGCGCTGCAGGAAAGCCTGGCTGCGCTGGTACAGCGTCACGCAACATTGCGCACCGTGTTCCGCGAGACCGGCGTGGGAGGCGTGGAGCAACTGGCCATGCCTGCGGTGGAAGTGCCTTTGCCCTGCGTCGACCTGGCCGAAGGCCGGGCCGGCGCGGACCCGGGACGCATCGCGGCGGAAGTGCAGCGCTTGTGCGCCGCGCCATTCGACCTCGCAACCGGCCCGATGATGCGCGCGGCCCTGCTGCGCAGCGGCGAACGTGAGCATCGACTGATCGTTGTGATGCACCACATCGTCTCCGACGCGCATTCGACCCATATCATCCTCGATGAACTGGCGGCTCTTTACCGCGCCCGTGTGCAGGGCCAGCCGGCACAATTGGCCGCCTTGCCGATCGAGTACGCCGATTACGCCGCCTGGCAGCGTGCATGGCTGGCCGGCGCGGAAGGGGAACGGCAGGGCGATTGGTGGAAGGCGCAACTGGGCGAGGACTCGCCGGTCCTGGCCCTCGCCACCGACCGGCCGCGCAAGGCCGACGGTGTCTATTCCGCGGCGACCCACACCATCGCGATCGATCCGCAACTGGTCGCCGCGCTACGCCAGGCCGCACAGGACCGGGGCTGCACCCTGTTCATGGCCTTGCTCACGGCTTTCCAGGCCGTCCTGTTCCGCCATACGGGTATGGCGGAGATCCGCGTCGGCGTGCCGGTCGCAAACCGCAACCGCGCCGAAACCGCGGGGGTGGCGGGGTTCTTTGTCAATACCCAGGTGTTGCGTGCGCAGGTCGATACTGGCGATACGCTGGAGACGCTGCTCTTGCGCGCCCGCGATACTGCCCTGGGCGCCCAGGCGCACCAGGACCTGCCGTTCGAGCGCCTGGTCGAAATCCTGCAGCCGGCGCGCAGCCTTTCGCATACGCCGCTGTTCCAGGTGATGTTCAACCACCTGCGCCGCGACGATCGCTCATTGCAGGAGTGGCCCGGCCTTGCGGTCCAGCGACTCGATTTCGACGCGCCGAATGCGCAATTCGAATTGACGCTGGAAACGTGCGAGCATGCCGGCGGCCAGGTGGAAGCCGCCTTCCGCTATGCGGCCGAACTGTTCGAGCCCGCGACTATCGCGCGCATGGCCGGCCACTACCTGGCGCTGTTGCAGGCGCTGGCGGCGCAACCGCAGCTGGCGGTGGGCGAAGCCGTTCTGCTGGACCGGGAAGAGTCGGCGCTGCTGGCGCGCTGGGGCGAGGGCGGCCCGGCCTGGCCGGAGACGCAGCCGGTGCAGCGCCTGTTCGAGCAACAGGTGCGCTTGCAGCCGCAGGCGCCTGCGCTGCTGTGCGGCGATGAGACGCTCAGCTACGCCGAACTCAATGCCCGCGCCAACCGCCTGGCGCACCACCTGCTGCGGCTGGGCGTCCAGCCGGAAACCCGGGTCGGCATCGCGCTCGAGCGCTCGGTGGACATGGTGGTGGCCCTGCTGGCGGTGCTCAAGGCCGGCGGCGCCTATGTGCCGCTCGACCCCGACTATCCGGCCGAACGCCTGGCCTATATGGTGGAGGACAGCGGCATCGCGCTGCTGCTGACGCATGGCGCGCTGCGCGGCCGCCTGCCGCCTGCCGGCGCGCTGCCGGTGCTGGAGCTGGACGGCCTGGCCCTGGACGGCGAGCCGGCGCACGACCCGCAGGTGGCGCTGCACGGCGAGCATCTGGCCTATGTGATCTACACCTCGGGCTCCACCGGCCGGCCCAAGGGCGCGGCCAACCGCCACTGCGCCTTGTACAACCGCCTGGCCTGGATGCAGGACGCCTACCGCCTGGACGGCAGCGACACGGTGCTGCAGAAGACGCCGTTCAGCTTCGACGTTTCGGTATGGGAGTTCTTCTGGCCGCTGATGGTGGGCGCGCGCCTGGCCATGGCCGGGCCGGGCGAACACCGCGACCCGGCGCGCCTGGTCGAGCTGATCGTGCGGCACGGTGTCACCACGCTGCACTTCGTGCCCTCGATGCTGCAAGCCTTCCTGGCGCACGCCGGTATCGAAGCGTGCAGCGGCGTGCGGCGCATCGTCTGCAGCGGCGAGGCGCTGCCGGCGGAAGCGCAGCAAGGTGTGTTCGCGCGCCTGCCGCAGGCCCGCCTGTACAACCTGTACGGGCCGACCGAAGCGGCGATCGACGTGACGCACTGGCGCTGCCGCGACGATGGGCGCAGCCAGGTGCCGATCGGGCAGCCGATCAGCGGCATCCGCACGCTGGTGCTGGATGCGGGGCTGAACCTGGCGCCGGCCGGGGTGGCCGGAGAGCTGTACCTGGGCGGCATCGGCCTGGCGCGCGGTTACCTGGGGCGTGCCGGCTTGACGGCCGAGCGCTTCGTGGCCGATCCGTTCGATGCGGCCGGCGGCCGCCTGTACCGGACCGGCGACCTGGTGCGCTGGAACGGGGCTGGGCAACTGGAGTACCTGGGACGGCTGGATCACCAGGTGAAGATCCGCGGCCTGCGCATCGAGCTCGGTGAGATCGAGGCGGCGCTGCTGGCGCAGCCGGAAGTGCGCGAGGCGGTAGTGGTGGCGCAGCAAGGCGCCGGCGGTGCGCGCCTGGTGGCGTACGTGGCGGCGCATGCGGGCCAGGCCATCGACACGGCGGCGCTGCGCGCACGCCTGGGCCGGACCCTTGCCGACTACATGGTGCCGGGTGTGGTGATGGTGCTGGAGCGGCTGCCGCTCAACGCCAACGGCAAGGTGGACCGCAAGGCCTTGCCGGCGCCGGAAGCGGCAGCCGGCAAGGCATACGAGGCGCCGCAAGGCGAGGTGGAAGCGGCGCTGGCGGCGATCTGGGCCGAGGTGCTGGGCGTGGAGCGCGTCGGCCGCCACGACAACTTCTTCGAACTTGGAGGGCACTCGCTTCTGGCGGTGCAGGTGGGCGCGCTGCTGGCCAGCCGGCACGCCTGCGAGGTTCCGGTGCGCACCTTCTTTGAAGCTGCCACGCTTGCGGCCCTTGCGGCGCGGCTGCCGGCGGAACGATGGCAGGGCAGCGGCTCGCGCGCCGTCCGCCTGGCACAGATGGACTTTTTGATGAACGAATTCGAGGTGTAAAAGATGGAACGCAACGATCAGAACCTTGCCCGCCGGTTCGCGGCCCTGAGCCCGGAAGCGCGGCGCGGTTTCCTGGCAAAGATGCGGGAGGCCGGCCTGAGCTTTGCCGAGCTTCCCATCGTACAGGCGGACAGGAGCGGCGAGCTTCCGATCTCTTATGCCCAGCGCGGCCTGTGGCTGACGTGGCAACTGGACCCCGCCAGCCCCGCCTACAATATGCCGGGCATGCTGCGGTTCGGCGGCAGGCTCGATTGTGGCGCTTTGATGAAGGCGTTGAACTTGCTGGCCGAGCGCCACGAAACGCTGCGCACCGTGTTCAAAACCGGCAGCGGTGGCGAGCCCCTTCAGCGCATCCTGCCGGCCGGTGTGGTCCAGGCTGGGATCACCGACCTGCGCGGACTGCCTGCTGCGGAACGCAATGCGGAGTTGCTCCGGCAGCAGGAGGCTTTCGTGCGCGCCCCGTTCAAACTCGATGAAGAAGCGCCGGTGCGGGCCACGCTTTGGCAGCTCGCCGATGACGAGAACGTGCTTGGCATCGTGCTGCACCACATCGCGGGCGACGGCGTCTCGGTGCGCATCCTGGTCGAAGAACTGCTCCACCTCTACCAGTACGAATGCGGCATGCGCCCAGACGGATTGGCGCCGCTGCCGATCCAGTTTGCCGACTACGCGGCCTGGCAGCGCAACTGGTTCGAGGCGGGCGAGAAGGAAAACCAGCTCGCCTACTGGCAGGCGCGCCTCGGGCTCGAACACCCGCCGCTGGAGCTGCCCTTCACACATCCCCGCGGCAACCTGGACGGCGGGACGGAGGGCCAGCATGCCTTCCGCCTGGAGCCCGGGCTGAGCGATGGACTGCGGCAGCTGGCGCGCGAGCATGGCGCTTCGGTGTTCATGGTGATGCTGTCCCTGTTCAAACTGATGCTGTGCCGTTTGAGCGGACAGGCCGATGTGCGAGTCGGCGCCCCGGTGGCGAACCGCCAGCGCGCCGAGACGCGCGGCCTGGCCGCCTACCTGACCAACGTGGTGGTCCTGCGGACACAGGTCGACTTGTCCGGCAGCTTTGCCGGGCTGCTTGGCGCGGTGCGCGAAACCGTGCTGGAAGCGCACGCGCACCCGGACCTGCCGTTCGATTTACTGGTCGAGGCCCTGCAGCCCGAGCGTCAGGCCGGCGTGCATCCCTTGTTTCAGGCGAAGTGCACGCAGCAGGATGACATCCCCGCCAGCTGGCAACTGCCCGGCCTGACAATCGGCATCGAACGCCGTTCGGGTGGCGACGCGCACTTCGACCTCAGCCTCGATTTCGTGGACAAGGAGGGCGGGATCGAAGCGGTGCTGGTCTATTCGAAAGATCTGTTCGATGAGGCGGCCATCGCGCGGTTCGCGCGCATCTTCAGCAGCCTTGCCGGGTTTGCGGTAACGTCTCCCCGGGCCGAGCTGGCTGCAGCGGATGCGGGCGAGCAGGACGCCAGGCTGGAAGGTGCGCAGCGCGGCTACCCGCATGCGGACGTGATGGACCTGTGGGATGAGGCGGTGCGCCGCTTCCCGCAGCGTAGTGCGGTGCGCTGCGAGCACGCCGTGTACAGCTATGCCGAAGTCGATGCCCATGCCGACCGGCTGGCGGCGGAACTGCGCAGGCAGGGCGCCGGGCCTGAGTCCAGGATCGGCATCCATGCCGGGCGCACCTGCGAGTTCGTGCTCGGTGTGCTGGCCGCGCTCAAGGCAGGTGCCGCGTATGTGCCGCTCGACCCGCAGCTGCCGGCGGAGCGCCTCGCTTACCAGGCGCACGACAGCGGCGTGGAGATCCTGCTCGCCGAGCAGGCGCCCGCCTGGCAGGTAGCGGTTCCGCAACTGGCGCTGGCTTTTGGTCCGCTGCCGGAGCGGCAGGCGGCGGCGCGCCCTGCGCCGCATCCGGCGCAGGCGGCATACGTGATCTACACCTCGGGCTCCACTGGCCGTCCCAAGGGTGTGGTCGTCAACCGCGGCGCTCTGGCCAACTATGTGCAGGCGGTGCTGGATCGGGCGGACCTGCCGCCGGAAGCCAGCGCGGTGGCGATGGTCTCCACCGTTGCCGCCGACCTGGGCCATACCAGCTTCTTCGGCGCCCTGTGCAGCGGCCGTACCCTGCACCTGATCCCGCCCGAGCGTGTATTCGATCCGGACGCCTTCGCAGAAACCATGAAACGGCACCATGTGGACGTCCTCAAGATCGTGCCGAGCCACTTGCAAGCTTTGCTCAACGCGGCCAACCCGGCGGACGTGCTGCCCGCATGCCGGCTGGTGGTTGGGGGCGAGGCGACACGTTGGCCGTTGCTGGACCGGATCGCGCAACTGAAACCCGGCTGCCGGGTACTTAACCACTACGGTCCGACCGAAACCACGGTGGGCATCCTGACACAAGAAGCAAGCGGAGCGCGGCGCGACGCCGCCACCTTGCCGGTCGGGCAGCCGCTGGCCAACAGCCGGGCCTATGTGCTCGACGCCGGACTCAATCCGGTGCTGGCTGGCGTGGCGGGCGAACTTTACCTGGGCGGGGCTGGCGTGGCGCGCGGCTACCAAGGGCGCGCCGCGCAGACGGCGGAGCGCTTCGTCGCCAGTCCGTTCGTGGCAGGCGAGCGGCTCTACCGTACGGGGGACCGCGTGCGCCTGCTGGCCGACGGCAGCCTGGAATTCCTGGGACGCATGGACGACCAGGTTAAAGTGCGCGGCTACCGGGTCGAGTTGCGCGAGATCGCCCAGGTGCTGCAGGCGCAGCCCGGCGTGGCGGCGGCGGAAGTCATTGCCCGCGAGGATGAACAAGGGAACAACCAGCTGCACGGCTACGTGGTGGCCGCTAGCGGCGAGCGCCTCGATATGGCGGCCTTACGCGAAGCGCTGGCTGGCGGGCTGCCGGACTATATGGTGCCGGCCGCGCTGATGCAGCTGGATGCCTTGCCGCTGACTGCCAACGGCAAGATCGACCGCAAGGCCTTGCCGGAGCCGACGGCGCGCGCCGAATCGGGCTACCTGGCCCCGCAAGGCGAGGTGGAACAGGCCCTGGCGGAGATCTGGGCCCAGGTGCTGCGCTGCGAGCGCGTCGGCCGCCATGACAATTTCTTCGAGCTGGGCGGCGACTCCATCCTGACCCTGCAGATCATCGCCCGGGCGCGCAAGCGCGGCCTGCGCTTCACGCCGAAACAGCTGATGGAGCGCCAGAGCGTGGCGGCGCTGGCGGCGGTCACCACGCTGGAATCGTTGCCGTTGTCCGGCAAGCCGTCTGCCATGCCGGCCGCAGCCGTCGATGCAGGCGCGTTCGCGCCGTTGCCGGCACAGGCATGGTTCTTCGATCAGGAATTCACCGACAGCCACCATTGGAACCAGTCGCTGATGCTGGCCGCCACCGAAGCCGTCGAGCCCCTGCACGTACAGCGGGCCGTCGAGGCGGTGGTGGCGCAGCACGAAGCCTTGCGCCTGCGCTGCGTGCGCGGTGGCGATGGCCGATGGTCGCTGTCAAGCCAGGCGCACGGCCAGCCGGTCTTCGAGAGCGTTGACCTGGGCGCGGAGCGCGACGCGGCGGCGGCCATTACCGCCTCTGCCGACCGCGCCCAGCGCAGCCTCACACTGGAACAGCCTTTCAAGGCGGTCTGGATGGAACTGGGCATGGGACGTCCCGGCCGGCTGCTGCTTGCCGCGCACCATCTGGTGGTCGACGGCGTGTCGTGGCGCGTGATTCTCGAGGATCTGCAAAGCGCCTACCGCCAGTTGTGCGGAGGGCGTTCGCCCAACCTGCCCGGCGCCACCAGTTCCTTGCGCGACTGGTCGGCGGCACTCCTCCGCCACGCCGGCGGCGCGGCGCTGCAATCCGAATTCCCTTATTGGCAGGCGATGGTCGGGCGTGCCGAACCTTCCTTGCCCGGCAATGCCCATGGCAGCAACACGGTGGCGGATGCACGCACGATCGTCACCGCCTTCGACGAGCTGCGCACCGAGCAGTTGCTGGCGGAGGTGCCCCAGGCATACCGCACGCGCATCGATGAAGTCTTGCTGGCGGCGCTCGCACGCACCCTGTGCGCCTGGGATGGACGCGAGAGTGTGCTGGTGGAGCTGGAAGGACATGGACGCGAAGAGCACCTGTTCCAAGGCATCGACCTGAGCCGCTCGGTCGGCTGGTTTACCAGCCTGTACCCGGTGCGCCTGGCGCCGGGCGATGCGGCACAAGGCGACAGCCTGAAGGCGGTCAAGGAACAATTGCGGCACGTGCCCCACAAGGGGCTTGGCTACGGCGTACTGCGTTATCTTTCAACGCAGGGCAGGGCATTGGCTGAAGGTGCCTATCCGCAAGTGACCTTCAACTATCTCGGCCAGCTTGACCAGAGCTTCGAGCCGGGGTCGGTGTGGCGCCTGGCGCGCGAGAGCGCCGGCCAGGAGCGCGCGCCTGGCAGCCGGCGCCGTACCTGGCTGGGCATCGATGCCGACGTGTTCCGCGGCCAGCTGCGCCTGCGCTGGACCTACAGCGCCGCCGTGCACGACGCGGTCACGGTGCAGGCGCTCGCCGATCGCTTCATGACGGAACTCGAAGGGCTGGTGGCGCATTGCCTGGGCGGCGCGCGCGGTGCGACACCGTCGGACTTCCCCCTGGCCCGGCTCAGCCAGGAGAGACTGGACGGCCTGTCCCTGCCATGGGACCAGCTGGGCGACCTCTATCCGCTGTCGCCGATGCAGGCGGGCATGCTGTTCCACAGCGTCCTCGAGCCGGAAGGGACGGCCTATATCAACCAGCTGCGGCTGGAATTCGAAGACCTGGACAGCGCCCGCTTCAAGGCTGCGTGGCAAGCCACCATGGCGAGCCACGACGTGCTGCGCACCGCCTTCATCCAGGGCGACTATCCTTTGCAATGGGTGGCGCGTGCGGTGCAATTGCCGCTGGCCGAGCATGACTGGTCCGCACGCCCCGACCAGGATGCCGCGCTCGACGCCCTGGCCCTGGCCGAACGTGCGCGCGGCTTCGACCTGGCAACGCCGCCGCTGATGCGCCTGGTGCTGGTCGATTGCGGCGGCGGGCGCCACCACCTGGTCTGGACGCGCCACCACTTGCTGCTGGACGGCTGGAGCTCGGCGCGCCTGATGGCCGAGATCATGGCCCGCTATGCGGGGCAGGCGCCGGCGCTCCCGCGTGCGCGCTATCGCGACTACATCGGCTGGCTGCAGCAGCGCGACGGCGCGGCGGCGGAGCACTACTGGCGCACACTGCTGGCGGACGTGGAAGGACCGACGCTGCTGGCGGCGCTGGTCAAGGCCCCTGACGGCGGCAGCGGCCACCACGAGCACGTCCAGGCCTTCGGGCCTGCCGAGACGGAACGGCTGGCGCAGTTCGCGCGCGCCCAGCGCGTGACGCTGAATACCCTGGTGCAGGCCGCCTGGGCGCTGCTGCTGCAACGCATGGTGGGACAAGGCGGGCAAGGCAGCGTGTGCTTCGGCGCGACCACGGCTGGCCGGCCGGCGGAACTGCCGGGTGCCGATGAAGTGCTGGGCCTCTTCATCAATACCTTGCCCGTGCTGGCAAAGCCTGATCCGCACCACCGGGTCGGCGATTGGCTGCGCGCGCTGCAGGCGCAGAACATCGCTTCGCGCGAATTCGAGCATACGCCGCTGTACGAGATCCAGCGTTATGCCGGCACCAGGGGGCAGGCGCTGTTCGACAGCATCCTCGTGTTCGAGAACTACCCGGTGGATGAAGCCTTGCGCCAACCCGGCCTGCGTGTCACGTTGGCCGACGTGCGCGACGACACCAGCTATCCGATGACGGTGCTGGTCAACCTGGGGCAGGAGCTGGCCATCAGCTATGGCTTCCCCGGACAATGCTTCTCCGCCGGCCAGGTGCAGGAGCTGGCTGCCCAGATGCGCGCCCTGCTGTTTGGCCTGTCCGAGTCGCCGCAGCGCTGCCTGGCCGATGTCGCCATGCTGCCGCCGGCCGATACCGAGCTGCTGGCGCGCTGGGGCGAGGGCGGCCCGGCCTGGCCGGAGACGCAGCCGGTGCAGCGCCTGTTCGAGCAGCAGGTGCGCTTGCAGCCGCAGGCGATCGCGCTGCTGTGCGGCGATGAGACGCTCAGCTACGCCGAACTCAATGTGCGCGCCAACCGCCTGGCGCACCACCTGCTGCGGCTGGGCGTCCAGCCGGAAACCCGGGTCGGCATCGCGCTCGAGCGCTCGGTGGACATGGTGGTGGCCCTGCTGGCGGTGCTCAAGGCCGGCGGCGCCTATGTGCCGCTCGACCCCGACTATCCGTCCGAACGCTTGGCCTATATGGTGGAGGACAGCGGCATCGCGCTGCTGCTGACGCATGGCGCGCTGCGCGGTCGCCTGCCGCCTGCCGGCGCGCTGCCAGTGCTGGAGCTGGACGGCCTGGCCCTGGACGGCGAGCCGGCGCACGACCCGCAAGTGGCGCTGCACGGCGAGCATCTGGCCTATGTGATCTACACCTCGGGCTCCACCGGCCGGCCCAAGGGCGCGGCCAACCGCCACTGCGCCTTGTACAACCGCCTGGTCTGGATGCAGGACGCCTACTGCCTGGACGGCAGCGACACGGTGCTGCAGAAGACGCCGTTCAGCTTCGACGTTTCGGTATGGGAGTTCTTCTGGCCGCTGATGGTGGGCGCGCGCCTGGCCATGGCCGGGCCGGGCGAACACCGCGACCCGGCGCGCCTGGTCGAGCTGATCGTGCGGCACGGTGTCACCACGCTGCACTTCGTGCCCTCGATGCTGCAAGCCTTCCTGGCGCACGCCGGTATCGAAGCGTGCAGCGGCGTGCGGCGCATCGTCTGCAGCGGCGAGGCGCTGCCGGCGGAAGCGCAGCAAGGCGTGTTCGCGCGCCTGCCGCAGGCCCGCCTGTACAACCTGTACGGGCCGACCGAAGCGGCGATCGACGTGACGCACTGGCGCTGCCGCGACGATGGGCGCAGCCAGGTGCCGATCGGGCAGCCGATCAGCGGCATCCGCACGCTGGTGCTGGACGCGGGGCTGAACCTGGCGCCGGCCGGGGTGGCCGGAGAGCTGTACCTGGGCGGCATCGGCCTGGCGCGCGGTTACCTGGGGCGTGCCGGCTTGACGGCCGAGCGCTTCGTGGCCGATCCGTTCGATGCGGCCGGCGGCCGCCTGTACCGGACCGGTGACCTGGTGCGCTGGAACGGGGCCGGGCAACTGGAGTACCTGGGACGGCTGGATCACCAGGTGAAGATCCGCGGCCTGCGCATCGAGCTCGGTGAGATCGAGGCGGCGCTGCTGGCACAGCCGGAAGTGCGCGAGGCGGTAGTGGTGGCGCAGCAAGGCGCCGGCGGTGCGCGCCTGGTAGCGTACGTGGCGGCGCATGCCGGCCAGGCCATCGACACGGCGGCGCTGCGCGCACGCCTGGGCCGGACCCTGGCCGACTACATGGTGCCGGGTGTGGTGATGGTGCTGGAGCGGCTGCCGCTCAACGCCAACGGCAAGGTGGACCGCAAGGCCTTGCCGGCGCCGGAAGCGGCAGCCGGCAAGGCATACGAGGCGCCGCAAGGCGAGATGGAAGCGGCGCTGGCGGCGATCTGGGCCGAGGTGCTGGGCGTGGAGCGCGTAGGCAGGAACGACAACTTCTTCGAGCTGGGCGGGCATTCCATCCTGGCCCTGCGCCTGCAGGGCGCCGTGCAGCAGCAGTTTGCGGCCCGCCTGCCTTTGCGCAGCTATTTCGAGAATCCCAGCGTGGCGGCACTGGCGCAACGCCTGGCCGAGGCCGGCGGCGGCGCTTCGCGCGCCAGCGACCTCGAACAGATGGCCTCTCTTCTGGAACAATTGGAGTATTGAATGGGAATCAATGAACGCGAGATCGCCCTGCGTGTGGCCGGTCTGCCGCGAGAGAAACAAAGCATCTTCCTCGGCGCCCTGAAAGCGCAGGGGATCGATTTCGGCAAGTTGCCGATCGTCCCGGCCCGGCGCGATGGCAGGGCGGCGCTGTCTTATGCCCAGCTGCGCCAGTGGTTCCTCTGGCAGCTGGACCCGGAGGGGACCGCGTACCACATCAGCGGGGCGCTGCGCCTGGCCGGCGCGCTGGACACCGTGGCCCTGAAGGAGAGTTTCGCGGCCCTTGTGGCGCGCCACGAATCGCTGCGCACCGTATTCCGCGCCACCCCGGACGGCCATGCCGAACAGGTGATCGGCATGCCGGACGGGGTGCCTGTCGAGGAGATCGACCTGGGCGCCGTGGCGGCTGCGGAACGTGCGGAGCGGGTACGCGCGGAAGCGCAGCGGCTGCAGCGGACGCCGTTCGACCTGGAACAAGGCCCGCTGTTGCGGGTGGGTCTGCTGCGCGAGGCGGACGATGCGCATGTGCTGGTGGTCGTGATGCACCACATCGTTTCCGACGGCTGGTCGATGCAGGTGATCGTCGACGAGTTCGTGGCGGAGTACAGGGCGCGCGCGCAGGGAATGCCGACGGAGCTGGCGGCCTTGCCGATACAGTACGCGGACTACGCCATCTGGCAGCGCAACTGGCTTGAAGCGGGCGAAAGGGAGCGCCAGCTGGCCTACTGGAAAACGCAACTGGGCGACAGGCACCCGGTGCTCCAGCTGCCGGCGGACCATCCGCGCCGTCCTGACGGGCGATACACGGCCGCACGCCACGAAATTGAGCTGCCCGCGCCCCTGGTGCGGGCGATGCAGGCGCGTGCCAAGGCGGAGGGTGCGACCTTGTTCATGGTGCTGCTGGCGGCGGTCCAGGGGCTGCTGTCCCGCCATACGGGGCAGGACGACATCCGCGTCGGCGTCCCTACCGCAAACCGTCATCGGGGCGAGACCGCCGGAGTGGTCGGCTTTTTCGTCAATACGCAGGTTATGCGCAATGTGCTCGGGCCCCGCATGGGGCTGGACCGGATCCTGCGCCAGGCGCGCGAAGCCGTGCTGGGCGCCCAGGACCACCAGGACCTGCCGTTCGAACAACTGGTCGAGGCCTTGCAACCGGAGCGCAACCTGGACGCCAATCCCCTGTTCCAGGTGATGTACAACCACCAGGGCCAGGAGGGGCGTGGGCGGCGCCAGTTGCCGGGGCTGGAGCTGGCGGAGTACCCGCTCGGGCAACTGGGCGCGCAATTTGAACTGGCGATCGACAGCAGCGAAACGGCGGAAGGCGAGGTACGCGTGGCATTCAACTATGCCGCCGAACTGTTCGAAGGGGCCACCATCGAACGCATGGCGAGCCACATGATCGCACTGCTGCAAGCCTTGTCCGAACGCCCGCAACAGGCGCTGGGCGACGTCGCGCTTCTCGATGAACGGGAGCGGGGCCAGCTGGCTGCCTGGGGCGTGAATGCGGACCGCTACGCCTGGCTGCAGCCGGTTCACCGCCTGTTCGAGCAGAAGACGCGCGAGCATCCAGGCGCGCCCGCGCTGGTGTTCGGCGAAGAGGCGCTGAGCTATGCTGAGCTGAACAGGCGCGCTAACCGGCTGGCGCACCGCCTGATCCGCCTCGGCGTCAAGCCCGAGGACAAGGTGGCGATCGCGATCGAGCGCTCGGTCGAAATGGTGGTGGCCATGCTGGCGATCCTGAAGGCGGGCGGGGCATACGTGCCGCTGGACCTGGAGTACCCGGCCGAGCGGCTGGCTTACATGATCGACGATAGCGGCGTCGGGTTGCTGCTGACTCAACGCCGGGTGCGTGGGCGCCTGCCGGATACGATCGCGGTGCCGGTGCTGGAACTGGAACCCGGGCTGGCAGTGGAGCTCGATAGTGAGCCTGCGCACGATCCCGAAGTAGCCGTGCACGACGAGAACCTGGCCTATGTGATCTACACCTCGGGTTCGACCGGCCGTCCCAAGGGCGCGACAATCCGGCACCGCTCACTGGCCAGCTGCATGACATGGATGCAGCGCACCTACGGCCTGACGCCGGCCGACACGGTGCTGCACAAGGCGCCGTTCGGCTTCGACGTCTCGGCATGGGAAATCTTCTGGCCGCTGACGGCGGGCGTGCGCCTGGTGGTTGCGGCACCCGGCGACCAGCGCGATCCCGAGCGGATCACGGCGCTGATCCGCCGCCACCAGGTGACGACGCTGAACTTCGTGCCCGCCATGCTGCAGGCTTTCCTGGCGCACGAGGGCATTGAAAACGAGACGCGCCTGCGTTACGTCATCTGCGGCGGCGAGGCGATGCCGGCAGCGACGCAGGCCGAGGCGCTGCGCCGGCTGGCCGGCGTCAGCCTGCAGAACCTGTACGGACCGACCGAAACCACGATCCACGTCACGCAGTGGACCTGCCGCGACGATGGGCAGGCCCTGGTGCCGATCGGGCGGCCGATCGCCGAGACCACCGCCTATGTGCTGGACGAGTCGCTGGGCCTGGTGCCGCGCGGGGTGGCGGGCGAACTGTATATCGGCGGCGACCTGCTGGGGCGCGGCTACCTGGGCCGCGCCGGCCTGACGGCCGAGCGCTTCGTGGCCGATCCGTTTGGTGCGCGGGGCGGCCGCCTGTACCGCACGGGCGACCTGGTGCGCTGGAACGCCGAAGGCCAGATCGAATACCTGGGGCGGATCGACCACCAGGTCAAGATCCGCGGCCTGCGCATCGAGCTGGGCGAGGTCGAGGCGGCCCTGCTGGCGCAGCCGGAACTGCGCGAGGCGGTGGTCGTAGCACGGGACAGCCCGGCCGGCACGCGCCTGGTGGCCTATGTATCGGCCAAGGCTGGCCAAGCCGCCGACCCGGCCGTCCTGCGCGGGAAGCTGGGCAGGGCACTGCCCGACTATATGGTGCCGGGCCTGATCATGGCTCTGCCGTCACTGCCGCTCAATGCCAACGGCAAGGTGGACCGGAAAGCGCTGCCGGAACCGGCCTTCCTGCCCGAGCGCGATTACGAGCCGCCGCAAGGTCCGCAGGAGGAAGCGCTGGCCGTGCTCTGGGCCGAAGTGCTGGGCGTGCCGCGCGTGGGCCGGCACGACAACTTCTTTGAGCTGGGCGGCCATTCTCTGCTGGCGCTCAAGCTGGTCCAGCGCATGCGCGAGCACCCGGGTGTAGCGGGGCCCGGGCTGCGCGAGCTGTTCGCGGCGCCGACGATCGCCGGCTGCTGCGGCCGGCGCGGTGCCGGCGCGCCGGCGATCGCGCTGAACGCCGCGCGCGAGGGCCAGCCGCCTTTATTCATCCTGCACGATGGCTGGGGCAGTGTGCTCGACTACGCCACGCTGGCCCAGGCGCTGGCCGGCCAGCGCCATTGCATCGGCCTGCCGGTAACCCGGCGCGACGTGGGTGGCGGCTTGACGGCACTGGCGCGGCGCCATGCCGCCACCATCATGGCGCAGCAACCGGACGGGCCATGCCTGCTGGCCGGCTGGTCGCTGGGCGGCACGCTGGCGCCGCTGGTGGCCGCCCGGCTGGAAGAGCTGGGGCGGGAGGTGGCCCTGGTCGCCGCCATCGAGCCGTTCGCGCCCGGCGCGAATGATACCGGGCCGGTAACGCTGCGCCAGCAGCTGGAGCGCTTCTTTGCGATCCTGATGCCGCGCCATGTCCACCAGCGGCTGCTGGAGGATACGGAACTGGGCGCCCAGCTCGCCGGCATCAGCGGCGACCCGGCGCGGCTCGCGAGCCTGGTCGGGCGCGTGCGCAGCGCTGTTCCGCCCGCGGACCTGCACGAGTACGCGGCGCTGGACGACGCCGAGCTGGTCGAGATGTTCTTCACGGCGCGGGCGCTGCAGGCCGCAGCAGGCGAGCCGTGCGAGCTACCGGTGCTGGCCGCGCCGGTGGAAGTCTGGTGGTCGGCCGGCCGGGCGCCGGAAGAACAGGAGCGTTTCGCTACCTGGCTACGGCTGCGCAGCGGACGGCATGCGGTGGAACACCGCATCGATGCCGACCACCTGGCGATCGTGCGCTCGGAGGCTTTGTCCAACCAGCTGGCCACAGCGCTGGCCAGAGCGCACTGAGGGCAGGACGAAAAAAAGCCGGAAGCCCAGGCAAGGGCTTCCGGCTTGCGGCCGGCGCTTATGCGCGCGGCATCAGAACTGCAGCTGCGCGCTCAGCTTCGCGGTGCGGGGCGCACCTTGCATCATCGTCGCGCGGCCGGCACGCATTACCCAGTGCGCCTTGTCAGTCAGATTGTCGACGTTAAAGCGCAGCGTGAGGCCTTTGCCGGCCAACCGGGTTTCGTAACGGGCGCCGGCATCGAACAGGGCGACCGAGCCGATATCCCATTGGCCGAAGGCGTCGACTGGACGCTTGCCGAAATAGCGGGCGCCGGCGCTAAGTGTCAGCGGCAGTCCACCAACGCGGTATTCGGAATAGAAGCTCGCCTGCTGGCGCGCCACGCCGCGGATGCGCTGTCCATCCAGCGTGCCGCTGTCGGTCTTGCGGTTGGTCGCGTCGAGCCACATCGCGCTCGCGGTCAACAGCCACTGCGGGTTCAGGCGCAGGTTGCCGGCCAGTTCCAGGCCCTGGTAGCGCGCTTCGCCATCCTGGGTGAAGAGGTTGGACGGGGTGGTGTAGCTCAGGCCCTTTTTCAGCTGGAACAGGGCGGCAGTCGCGCCCCAGCCGTTGCCCTCGGCCTTCGCGCCTACCTCGACCTGCTTGCTCACCAGCGGCTCGAACACCTCGCCGCGGTTGCTGGCGGTCAGCGGCGCAGTTTCACCCTGTTCCAGCGCCTCGACGTAGCTGGCGTACAGCGACAGGCCGGCGGCCGGACGGAATACCGCGGCGACGGTAGGGGTGGTCTTGGTCTTGTTGTAGCCGGCGTCCCTGACCTGCAGGCGGCCATGGCGCAGGCCGACGATCAGGTCCCAGTCGGCGCCGAAGTGCAGGGTGTCGGAAGCAAACAGTTCGCGCCGGCGCACCAGGTCGAATTCGCTCTTCGCATCGGACACGGAAACCGGGCTGGTGAACGGATTGGCGAAGTCCACCGGATTGGCCAGGCTGGCCGGGCCCAGGACGGCGCTTTCATAGCGGCCGCCGCCCATCCAGGACGCCGCCTCATCGGAGGCGCTGCGCGATACGCCCACTGCCACTTCATGGCGCACCGGGCCGGTCGCCAGCCTGCCGGTCACCATGGCTTGCGCGTGGCGGCTCTCCAGGCGGCCCGAGAAATTCTGGGCCAGTACGCTGTATACGCCCTGTGCATTGGCCAGCACGTCGGTGCCGTTCATCAGTTCGCGGCCGAATTCCGTGGTGCGGTAGGCCACGGCCAGCTTCCAGTCCGGCGCGAACTGCCAGGACAGGTCGCTGCCATAGGTTTCGAATTCGGTATAGATACGGCCAAAGCCGGGGGCGATACGGGTGCTGCCATCGATCGCCGCAGGCGGCTGGGCATTGCCCGAGAAGCCGCCAGCGCGGGTGCCGGTGACGCTCGGTGTCACCCAGGCGTTGGCGCCGTTGCGTACCTGGTCGCCGCCCATGGCGTCGACCTGCCAGACCAGGTGCGGGGTGATGCGCCAGTCCAGTGCGACCGAACCGGAGGTGCGGCGCTGCTTGCCGCCATCGACGGCCGTGTCGCCCGTCTCGCGCACCAGGTTGACGCGGTAGCCGAAGGCATCGCCTGCGCCGAAGCGGCCGCCAAGGTCGCCATGCACCAGCAGCATGCCGCTGTCGCGCACTTGCGTGGTCACGCTGCGCACCGGCACGGCGCCGGCCCGCTTCATCACGTAATTGACGGTGCCGCCCGGGGAGGCAAAGCCGTACAGGAAGCCGCCTGCGCCTTTCAGCACTTCAACGCGGTCCATATGCTCCAGGGGCAGTTCGTTGAACATCATGCCGTAGCTCAAGCCATCGAGTTTGCTGCCGTTGTACTGATCGGTTTCGATGCCGCGAATGCCAACCCAGCTCTCAGCTCCGGTCTGCTCCACCATCAGGCCGATGGCGGCGTCGCCTTTGGTGAGGTCCGCCAGCGAGCGCGCCTGCTTGTTCTCCATCAGCTCGCGCGAATACACGCCGACGCTGAAGGGCGTGTCCTGCAGGGACTTCTCGCCCAGCACGCCGACATTCGCGTTCCTGGCGCGGTAGGCGGTATCGGCGGAGCCATCTTCGGCGGCGGCTTGCACCAGCACGGTCGGCAGGGTCGCCGCCGTTGCGGCGCCGGAAGCAGAGGCCGGGTCCTGGGCATGGGCGGCGGCGCCGGTCATGGCAATGCCCAGCATGGCGATGCGCAGGGCGGCGCTGAGCGGGGTGAGTTGGAAGTGGTGGCGGGCTAGAGTTGAAGTGTTCATGAAAAACTTACAGGTGGTCAAAAAAAAGCGGTGAGTATGCATCAGGCCTGGATGGCCTGGCGCGCGCCTGCCGTGGCGGATTTGCCGGCCGCCTCCAGTGCGTCGAGGATTTCGCCGGCGCGGATCGCCGTAATCGATAACAGGGTGTCCGACAGGCCATGGCTCGCCTCGGAGGCGCCCTGGACGAACACGGCGGGATGGAAACCCTCAACGCTGCGCAGGCGGTAGTGGCGGTCGGTCTCGAAGCCGGGCAGGTAGGACGCCAGCGGGGCCAGGATGGTTTTGTGCTGCTCGCGCGCGTAGCCGGTTGCCAGCACCACGGCGTCGTACTGGGCGACAAACTCGCGCCCGGCGTTGACGTCGTGCAGGCGCAGTTCAATGGCCTTATCGCTCACCTGGACGGCCTGCACTTCGTGTCGGCGCAGGAAGCGGTGGTGCTCCTCGCCCTTGACCTTCTGCTGGTACAGGACCTTGAAGATCTGCTCGATCAGCTCCAGGTCGGGGCAGGCGTAATTCGTATGCCGGAACTCGCGCAGCATTTCCCCCCGCTCGGCGGCTGGCCGGCTGAAGATATGGTCGACGAAGTCCGGGTTGAAGATCTCGTTGACGAAGGGGCTGGCATCGGACGGCTTGATGGCCCTGGCCCGCATGACCAGGTCGACCTGCGGTGCGTTGGGCCTGCCGTGCAGGTCCATGAAGATCTCGGCGGCGCTTTGCCCGGCGCCGATGACGGCAATGCGCTGGGCGCCGGCATTGGCGGCGATACCTTGCAGGTAGGTATGGGAGTGGAAAATGCGCGGGTCGTGCCTGAATGGCCGGAAGCATTCAGGGATGCTGGCGGTGCCGCCGATGCTTACCACCAGGTTGCGCGCCAGGCGTTCGTGGATGGCACCGGCCTGGTCGCGCGAACGCACGCGCAGCAGGGCAACTTCGCCGTCGCGCTCTTCCGGCACCAGCTCGAACACTTCTTCGCCGTAGATGCACTGGTCCTCGAACTGGGCGGCAGCCCAGGCGAAGTAGTCGTTGAATTCGTGCCGGCTCGGATAGAAGGTCTTCAGGTTGATGAAATCCTGCAGGCGCTGCTTCTCGTGCAGGTAATTGACGAAGGTGAAGCGGCTGGTCGGGTTGCGCAGGGTGGCCAGGTCCTTGAGGAAGGCCACCTGCATGTGCGCATGGTCGAGCAGCATATTTTTGTGCCAGATGAAGCCCGGCTGCCGCTCGATGAAGAGCGAATTGAGACGGCCGCCGGCCTGCCGTTTCTCGTCCAGGGCAATCGCCAGCGCGATATTGGACGGGCCGAAACCGATGCCGATGAGATCGTGTATGAGCATGCTGCACTCCTTGTTGTAGGCTGCGTGGTTTGCACCAATTTAGTGCATTGAACCGCTGGCCATGGGTGGGCCGGACTGGTGTTTTCCTGTAGACGAATGGCGCTGTCATTTGTTTAAGCCTCCGGCCGCTTAAACAGCGGGGCCGCCCATTCGTCTTCCGTATTCCTGATCAATCTTTTTTGGTGAAGCGCGGATATGCAGAAGAAGAAACTCGTCTATATATGGTCATTCCGGAACGCTGCGGCCGACAGGGCCGGGCAGTTCATCGAGTACAAGGGAGAGCGGCGCTACATGAAGTCGCCGCTCGAATACCTGGTCGAGGCACTGAACGGCACCAGCCTGGGCGACGCCTATTCCCTGGAAGCCGTGTTCTTCGACGACGACGCCGGCTCGGAGCGCGACCGCGAAAAGGTCCGGGAGTATGGATTCAGCTGTAAACCGGATGGGCAATGGTTCTATCCGGCCGGCCTCACGGTGCAGGGCAGGCCGGTGAACCAACTGCTGCACGGCGTGCCCTCGACCTACCGCCGGCTGGCCCTGGATGCCCCGGAGCGGCCGGCGGGCAAGAGCGCTTTCGAAGCGCGCCTGCTGGACAAGCTGCAGACCGTGGGTGCGGATGTGGTGGTGCTGGACGGCCTGCTGGTCATCCTTGATGAGCTGGTACGGCCCGGTGCGCCGTTCCACCGCAAGATCTGCAACATCCATCCCGGCATCACGCGCCTGGAATCGCCTTACGAGCGGCGCGGCGCCTGGGCCACGCTCGATGCGCTGTACGGCGCGCGCGGCCTGAAGGTGACCGACTGGCAGACGATGGAGACCAGGACGGTGCCAGTGGTGGACAAGACCGGCGCTTCCTTCCATTACGTGGACAACGGCATCGACTCCGGCGAAGTGATCGCCGACGCGCTGAATACCCGGATCGCGCCGGAGGACACGATCCTGGAACTGCGCTGGAACAATTTCAACAACAGCCTGTTCCCGGCGCTGCACCGGGGACTCGAAATCATGGCCGGCATCTGAGGCGCAAAGGATAGAGGAGCCCATCATCTTGAACAGACTGAAAAAAACAGCATTGACCCTGGCGCTGGCGGCGCTGGCCCAGGCGCCGGCACTGGCGCGCAGCGACAGCGCACCCGGCGCCAGCCTGGCCAGGAGCGGCGTCGAAATCCGCCGCACGACCGACGGCATCCCGCACCTGCGCGCCCACAACTGGCGCGACCTCGGCACGGGCGTCGGCTACGTGCAGGCGCAGGACGCCCTGTGTACGCTGGCCGAAGCCTTCGTCACCTATGAGGGGCGCCGTGCCTGGTATTTCGGCGCAGATGCGCGCCCGGCCCTGGACTCCACGTTCGGCAAGCCGAAGAATATCGACCTCGACTTCTTCTTCCGCTCATTCGCCGACGAGCAGGTGCTGGCCCAATACCGTGCGCAACAGCCGGCCGGTCTGAAGGACCTGATCGACGGCTTCGCCGCCGGTTATAACCGCTTCCTGGCCGACGCGCGCAGCGGCCGTGTCCAGGCCGAGGGTCGCAGCTGCCTGAACGAAGCCTGGGTCCGCAGCATCACGGCAGAGGACATCTATCGCCGCATGTATTCCGCCCAGGTCGCGGCCGGCTACGCGCGCTTCATTGGCGCGATTGCAGCGGCCAAGCCGGCTGCGGCGGTGCCAAGCCAGGCCGGCGCCGGCGACGGCGCAGCCTCCCTCGGCGACAAGCTGGCGCAGTCGATCGGGGACCAGCCCGGCATCGGCAGCAATATGCTGGCCCTGGGGCGGCAGGCGACCGGAGAAGAGGCGGCGGTCTTGTTCGGCAACCCGCACTGGTACTGGGGTGGCCCGGACCGCTTCTACCAGATGCACCTGACGATTCCGGGCCGCGTCAACGTGGCGGGTGTCTCCTTCCTCGGCGTGCCGGTGGTCATGATCGGCTTCAACGAGCATGTCGCCTGGAGCCACACGGTGTCGGCGGCACGGCGCTTCGGCCTGTTCGAGCTGACACTGGACGCGGCCGACCCGACCCGCTACCTGGTCGATGGCAAGGCCGAAGCCATGTCGGCGCGCGAAGTCAGCGTCGACGTGCGCGGCGCGAATGGCGCAGCGGAGCGCGTCACGCGCACCCTGTACCGCACGCGTTTCGGTCCCGTCATCGACCTGAGTGTCCACAACGCCGCATTCGGCTGGGGCTCGGAGCGTGCCCTTGCCATCCGCGACATCAACGCCGATAACTTCCGCATCTTCCGCAACTTCTTCCATTGGAACCAGGCCAGGTCGCTCGAGGAGTTCATTGCCATCCAGCGGCGCGAAGCGGCCGTGCCCTGGGTCAACACGGCGGCCATCGGGCGCGGCGACGGGCGCGTCTGGTTCGGCGACGTCGGCGCAGTGCCAAACGCGCCCGACGACCTGCGCGCGGCCTGCGCCACGCCGCTGGGGCAGGGCTTTGCGCGCATCGACCCGCTGACGCCTTTCCTCGATGGCAGCCGTGCATCCTGCGACTGGCGCAGCGACCCGGCCGCCGTGCAGGCCGGCGCCATGCCGGCGTCCGTCCAGCCAGGGCTGCTGCGTCCCGATTACGTCGCCAACATGAACGACAGCTATTGGCTCAGCAATGTGCACCAGCCGCTGGAAGGCTTCCCGTCGCTGTTCGGCGGCGAGCGCAAGGCGCTGGAGCTGCGCGGCCGCCTGGGCCACCGCATCGCGCTGGACCTGCTGGCCACACCGGCCCGTTCGTCGGCGGAGCTGGGCAAGCGCCTGATGGACGAGGTCCTGACCCCGCGCGTCCATACGGCGGAACTGTTCAAGGACGAGCTGCTGGCGCAAGCTTGCTCCGTACCCGAGGTGGAACTGGACGCGGCCGCGCTCAAGCCGCTCGCGCCGGCCGGCCAGGCCCTGCCGGAAGGTGGACGCAAGGTCGACATCGCCGATGCCTGCCGCATCCTGGGCGGCTGGACCGACAAGGGCGATGCCGCCGACCGCGGCGCCTTGTTGTGGGAAGCGTTCTGGACGCGGCTGCGCAAGATCCCGTCCGAAAAGCTCTACCAGGTGGCCTTCTCCAGCGACGAGCCGCTGGCCACGCCCGCCAAGCCGCGGCTGGAAGGCGCGGCTGCGGCGCAGGCGCTGGCGGCGGCCGTGCTGACGCTGGAAGCCCAAGGGGTGGCGCCGGACGCGCCGCTGGGCAGCCGGCGTTTCGTCGACACTGGCGGGCAGCGCCTGGCGTTGTATGGCGGCTGCCACGGTTCCGGCTATTTCACCGTGGCCTGCGGCTATGACGAGAGCGGCCGCCTGGGACCGGATTCGCATGCGAACTCCTATCTCCAGCTGGTGCGTTTCGGAGCGCGCGGCGTCGAGGCGCACACGCTGCTGGCACATGGCCAGGATGAATCGGCCGCCGACAACGGCCAGGGCCGCGCGCCGGTCGCGCGCTATGCGAGCAAGCAGTGGCTGCGCTTCCCGTTCCGCGAGGCGGACATCGCGCGCGACCCGGCACTGTCGCGTACCGTGCTGCGGCTGCCGGCCGCGGGACGGGAGTAAACAAACCGGCCTGCCGTTCGTCTAGAGTTCGTCTAGACTATGGCAGCCGCGGGCGGGCCGCGCCGCTTCGGGCGGCCGCCCCGCGCCGCCGTGGTCCCAACCTGTTCTTGCCTGGAGTGCATCCCCTTGCTTGCCTACCTTATCCGACAGTCGCGCAGCCTGCTGGCCGCCGCCGCCCTGGCCAGCATCGCGTGCGGCATCTGCAGTGTGCTGCTTGTCACGCAGATCAACGCCGTCCTGACCGCCCCCTCGTTCGCTGAAAGCAGGGCGCTGGCCTGGGTGTTCGCTGCCGTGGCGGTAGCCACCATGCTGACCCGCATGCTGTCGTCCGTCCTGGCCGAGCGTCTGAGTCAGCGTGCGCACGCCGACCTGCGCCATTTCATTTCGTCGCGCGTGGCCAGCGCCGAGTTTCGCCGGCTGGAGGAAATCGGCGGTCCCAAGGTGCACTCGGCCCTGTCCGAACATAGCGCCCGCGTGGCCGAGTTCTTCGTCAGCTTTCCGGCCACCCTGGTCAACGGCGTCACCGTGCTGGGCTGCCTGGCTTATATGGCCTGGCTGTCGTGGCAGGTGTTCCTGGCCGCTGTCCTGGTGATCGGCCTGGGTTCCATCGGTTACCACCTGGCGCATGTGAAGGCGATCCGCCACCTGTCGCTGGCCTCGAAGGAGCAGGACCGCCTGTTCGAGCATTTCCGTTCCCTGGTGGACGGTGCCAAGGAGCTGCGCCTGAATGCCGCCAAGCGCGGCCGCTTCGGGCGCGACGTGCTGGGCGCCTCGATCGAGACCGTGCGGCGCGAACGCGCGTTCGGCATGTCGCTGTTCTCGGTCTCCGTCGCCTGGGGCAGTTTCCTGATCTATGCCTTCATTGGCCTGGTGCTGTTTGTGCTGGTGGGCGAGGTGCCGGACAGGGCAAAGATCATGACCGGCTTCGCCCTGGTCTTCGTCTACATCGTGGTGCCGCTGGAGAGCCTGCTGCTGGTGCTGCCGCGCGCCAACCTGGCCAAGGTTTCCGGCAGCCATATCGATGCGATCACGCAGCAGCTCGACCATGGGCCGGACACGGCCCCGGGCGCCGGCGAGCCGCGCCTGCAGTCGCTGGTGCTGCAGGGCGTGGCCCACCGCTATTACCACGAGGGGACGGACGACCTGTTCACTCTCGGCCCGGTCGACCTGGCGTTCGTCCCCGGCCAGGTCACCTACCTGGTGGGCGGCAACGGCAGCGGCAAGACCTCGCTGGCCAAGCTGCTGGTTGGCCTTTACCGTCCGGAGCAGGGCCAGATCCTGCTCAACGGCGAAGCAGTGGACGACGCGAACCGCGACCGCTACCGGCAGCTGTTCTCGGCCATCTTCCCGGATTTCCATCTGTTCGACCAGTTGCTCGATGCCGCCTCTCCTGCGCTGGACGCGCAAGGCAATGCGCTGATCGCCAAACTGAACCTGCAGCACAAGGTGCAGGTGCGCAATGGCGCCTTCACCACGCGCGCCCTGTCGCAGGGCCAGCGCAAGCGCCTGGCCCTGGTCGTGGCCTACCTGGAAGACCGGCCATTCCTGCTGTTCGACGAGTGGGCGGCGGACCAGGACCCGGCCTTCAAGGACGTGTTCTACCGCGAGCTGCTGCCTGAACTGAAGGCGCGCGGCAAGGCGGTCCTGGTCATTTCCCACGACGACCGCTACTTCCACCTGGCCGACCGCCTGATCCGCATGGAGAACGGGCAGGTGGTGGCGCTGGAGGCGCCGCTGGCGGTGCAGGGAAGGGGACAGCACGGCAACCTGGCAGCGGTGTCATGACTACCGCGCAAGCGCCCCGGCGCGTCCGCTTCGGCCGCTCATCGCTGGTGACGCTGCACCGCTGGGCGGGCCTGGTCCTGGCGGGCTTCCTGCTGCTGGCCGGGGTGACCGGGGCGCTGCTGGCCTGGAACCACGAACTGGAAGCCGCCATCAGTCCTGAGCTGTTCATCGCGCTGCCGCCGGCGCCCGGTGCACCCATGCTGGACCCGCTGCTGCTGCGCGAGCGCGTCCAGGCCGCGTATCCGCAGGCCTACGCCGGCAGGGCGCCGCTGCAGGCCGAGCCTGGGCGCACCATGCTGTTCCGCCTGTCCCTGCGGCCCGGCCCGGCCAGCAGCGCCGGCGCGGAACTGCCCAACGACCAGGTGTTCGTGAATCCTTACACGGGCGCGCTGCAGGGCGAACGGAAATGGGGCGACATCAGGCAAGGGCGCAAGAACCTGATGTCCTTCATCTACCGCCTGCACTATACCCTGGCGCTGGGCACGCTGGGCAGCTACACCATGGGCGTGCTTGCGCTCCTGTGGATGGCCGACTGCCTGGTGGGCGCGTTCCTGACTTTCCCTGCCGCGCAGCGCAAGCCGGCACGCCTCAGCGCGGTAGTGCCGGGGGCGCAGACAAGGCGCGGCAAGGCATGGCTGGCCCGCTGGTGGCCGTCGTGGAAGGTGCGCCTTGCCGGCGGCTCCTACAAGCTCACGTTCGACCTGCACCGTGCCGGCGGATTGTGGGCGTGGGCCATGCTGTTCGTGCTGGCCTGGAGCGGTGTCGCCTTCAATCTCACCGAGGTGCATGACCCGGTCATGAAAGCCTTGTTCGCGCACCAGGATGAAGGGACCCTGCAGCGCCTGCAGCAGCCGGTTCTCGCGCCGCAACTCGATTGGCAGGCCGCACGCAACAGGGGGCGCGCCCTGGCCGCGCAGGCATCGGCCGCGCACGGTTTCGCCGTGCTCGGCGAAGACCTGCTGGTGCACGATCCGGTGCGTGGCGTCTACCGCTACGCCGTGCGCAGCAGCCGCGACATCCTGCACCAGGGCGGCTGGACCAGCGTGGTGTTCAATGCCGACACGGGGGTGCTGAACAGCCTGTGGATGCCGACCGGCGCCGCCAGCGGCGACACGATCCGCACCTGGATCATCAGCCTGCACATGGCCCTGGTGTGGGGTATCCCGTTCAAGGTTTTCATGGCGGTGGTGGGACTGGCGGTGGCGATGCTCAGTATTACCGGACTGGCCATCTGGTGGAAAAAGCGGCGTGGACGCCTGACGGCGGCGCAACGCAATATAGCGCTGCCGGCCGCGGTCAGCGGCCGGTGAGCGCCGGTTTCAGGCCATTTGCCTGGAACTGCATGCCTGGCACAGGCCATACAGGGACAGCGTATGGTCGACCAGGGCGAAACCATGGCGGGCGGCGACCGCCTGCTGCCGCGCTTCGATGTCCGGGTCGACGAATTCATCGACGCGGCCGCAGTTGGTGCAGACCAGGTGGTCGTGGTGCTTGCCGGTATTGAGTTCGAAGCGCGCGGGCCCGTTTTCGAACTGGTTGCGCACCAGGATGCCGGCTTCGACGAACTGCACCAGCACGCGGTAGACAGTCGCCATGCCGAAATCGTGGTGTTCGAGCATCAAGCGGTAGACGTCTTCTGCGGTCAGGTGCTGGTGGCGGCCGGCGTGGAAGAGCTCAAGGATGCGCTGGCGCGGTGCTGTCACCTTCAAGCCGGAGGCGTGGATGTCGCGGGATATGTCCAAGGGGTTGACTCCATAGTTTTCTTGCAAGAAGTGTAAATGAGAATCATTTACAACGCAAATCCAATCGTGTTCTGCGGGGGCGCGCTCCGGAACTGGCTCTTGCTGGGTTGCCTGCCGGGTGAGAAAATCGCGCGGCGCGCGGGGCAAATCCGTTTTGCACCTTGCGGCGTCCGTTCCCAAATACTCGTGAGATTTTTAATGGCAGTTTCCAAGACCCGTCTCGATGCATCCCGTTTCTTCCTCCGCCTTGCCATTGGCGGCATGGCGATCCTCATGGGCTTCCAGGCCCTCCGGCATTCCGCCTTCCCATCAACGCTTAACGGCGCCGGCCACTGGGGCTTACACCTGGCCGAGATGCTGTGCGGCGCGCTGATCATGATCGGCCTCCTGATGCCTTACGCCAGTGCCGTACTGACCCTGGTCGTCGGCCTGCCGATCGTGCTTGGCTGGATTCACGGCGCGCCTGTCCTGGGCAACCTGCATGCCCTGTTCCTTTTGCTTGTCGTGACGGCGACCGCGCTTGGCGGCGCAGGGCAGTGGGCGCTCGGCAAGGACTAGGAACAAGAATCCGGGCGGCCTTCCTTTTCTGCGCTATGCTGGCGCGATGAGCTGGAAGGCACTCCTGTTTTGCGTGTTGGCCGTACCGTTGGCGCGGGCGGAGACCATTACGCTCAGTAATGGCGAGTGGTTGCCTTATCTTTCGGCGACATTGCCGCATTACGGCGCCGTGTCGCGCATCGTGTCGGAAGCCTTCGCGCTGGAAGGCATTACCGTCAATTACGTGTTCCGACCCTGGCCGCGTGCCTACGCCGAGGCGCAGCGGGGCCTGGTCGACGGCTCGCTGGTCTGGAGCGTGGGCCCGCCTACCACCGGGCGCGCCCGGGAATTCCTGTCCAGCGATACCGTGCTGGAGGCGCAGTCGGTGTTCTTCCACCGCAAAGGCTACAGCTTCAGCTGGACCAGGGACGCCGACCTGGCGGGCTTGCGCATTGGCGGCGTGGCCGGCTATGAATACCGCTTCGAGGACGTTCCGGGCGTGCGCCTCGACCGCGCGCCGACCGAAGAACTCAATTTCCGCAAGCTGGTGGCGGGCCGCGTCGACGTGGTTCCGGCCAGCCTGGATGTGGGCCGCTACATCCTGCGCACGAAATTCAGGCCGGAAGAAGCAGCCGGCATCACGGTGGCAGCGGGGCGCTACAACACCACCCAATACCGCCTGATCATGCGGCGCGCCGACGCTGCCAATGCCCTTTATATCGAGCGTTTCAACCGCGGCCTGCGCAAGCTGAAGGAAAGCGGCAGGTACGACCAGTACATGGCCGACCTGGCCGCGGGGCGTTACTGATCCTGCGCTACTTGTTGGAAATAAATAACTGTATATAATCACAGTATTTTCAGCAAACTAATAATTGGAGCCGCACATGATCGATGAGTTCTTGGAAGAGGAAGTGCTGGTGCAGGAAGACCGCGTCTGGCAGGACAACGGCTGGACCGCGCGTGTCATCAAGAACGAAGACGACGACGGCTGGGCCGTTGCGATGATCAAGGATGGCGAAGCGGAACCTGCATTGGTCGGTCCCTGGACCATGGGCCGCGACAAGAAGAACCCCAAGCCGCTGGACGTGAATGCCTTCAATACCCTGGTCAAGACTGCCAGCGAAGTGATACGCCGCCATGAGCAGCAGCTGCATGCGCAACTGCACCGCAGCGTGCGCGTCCACACCGAGGGGGCGGCCTACATCACGGTCAACCTCGACATCACCCCGGACGAGGACGATCCATACGCGACCCTGACGGCCTTCGATCCGTTTGGCGAGGAACAGGCGCAGGTGCGTGTGGCACCGAATTTCAAATTGAGCGTCGCGAGTGCGACCGCCTGGATGGAGTCGGGATACCGCAAGCCCTCCAGCTCCCGCTAGTTCCTGGGCGCACATGAAAAAAGTTCATGTGCGCCATTGGCCCGTTCGTGACAATGCGCGGACTTTCCAGGCCGATCCGCTGCTAATCTAGTTTGCGCAAGCTCAATTGCTGACGATGCCCGCGACGATATAGTCGCTGGACGCCTTTCGTGGCGTTCCCGCCGTTCCGTCAACTCATTGCTTATCAGGAGGCTCAGCATGATTGCAAGCTCCAGCAGCAAAGTCGTCCAACTCGGTTCGTACAAGGCATCAAAGCGCAACAATTCGATCTCCGGTCTTTCGTCCGGAGCCTTCATGACGGTGCAGCTGCATCTGGCCCATTCGGCGAGTTTCGCGGGTGCGGGCATTATTGCCGGCGGGCCGTTCCGGTGTGCCGAAATCTTTCGGCCGGACGATATGATGACCGCGGAAGACGCCTGCATCGAAAACTCCCTGTACATCTGCATGAACCCGTTGATTCCGCAGGTGTCGCCGGACGCGCAGAAGCTGGCCGACATGGCCAGGGAGACCGCCAGCGCAGGCCGGATCGATGCGGTGACCAACCTGGCCGATGACCGCCTCTACATCTTCACCGGCAGCGCGGATGACGTGGTGGATTCGGACGTTGTGGCGCGCACGCGCAAGTTCTACGAGCTGCTGGGCGTGAAGCCGGCCAATATCCGTTATGTCGACAATGTGCCGGCAGGGCACAGCATCATTACCGACAACCCGGAAGATGCGGGGCTATCGACCAACCAGCCGCCGTACATCAACAATGGCGGCTTCATGCAGTCGCACGACATCCTGCGGCACATCTACAGCGATTTGCAGCCGGCAGCGGAAAACCTGGCCGGCCAATTGCTGCGCTTCGACCAGAGCGAATTCTTTGCCGACGCCCATGACAGGGCCAGCATGAGCCAGTTCGGCTACATCTACATCCCGTCCAACGTGGCTGCCGGGCGCGTGAAAGAACCGCGCGTGCACATCGCGCTGCATGGCTGCAAACAGGGCTACAACTACACCGACTACGTCAACGGGCGCGCCGACATCGCCAACCAGCCGCCTTACGGCAACCGCTATTTCACCACCACGGGCTACAACCACATCGCCGAGAGCAACGACATCATCGTGCTCTATCCCCAGGCCGAGGGAACGGACAACGACACCGTCCAGAACCCGGACGGCTGCTGGGACTGGTGGGGCTATAGCAGCGTGGATCCGCAAGCTCCCGATTACTACTCGCGTGAAGCGGTGCAGATCAAGGCGATCCACGCCATGCTCGACCGGCTTTGCGCCTAAGCGCCACTGGAGGATAAGATGAGCAAACTTCCCGTTTCCGTCGGTCTGAAATCCATCGATAAGCCGGGCGTTCCCGCCTTGCGCGAAGCGCCGGCAGCCAGAGCCCTGGCGCCGCTGCACAACTCCATGAAGGCAGGCACGCTGGTCCAGCGGCAGGCGGCGCGCATGCTGCACAACAGTGTTCTGTCGGCCGGCCTGGCCAGCCGCCTGGGCGATCCGCAGGTCTGGAGCGAATGGGCCCAGTTCCAGGCCGCGGTCATGCAGCGGCTGCACCAGCAGAACATCGATTGGCGCGAGGGCTGTGCGATCCTGGCTGAGGACTTCGCGCTGATCCGGCATGCCAATACCATGTCCAAGCTCGCTGAAAAGCAGTCCAATCTTGTTTCGCAATGGATGCTGCTGTTGACCACGCAGGCCACCAGCCTGGTGGAGCTGGTGGAAAACATCCACGTCGACTACGGCTACTGGGCAAGCCAGAAGAGTGCAATCGGGGCGGGCTAGTTGCACAGGGAGCGCGCGCCGCGCTCCCTCGCTTCGCTCAGAATCCCAGCGAATAGGCCAGCGTCACGCTGCGTCCGCGGCCGGCGAAGTAGCGGGCCGGTTCCACCAGGGCGCTTTGCGAGTAGTAGGTAATGTAATTCTTGTCGAACAGGTTGGCGATGCCGACGCGCAGCATGCCGTTGCTCAGCTTGTAGCTGAGGGAGGCGTCGGCCAGCGTATAGCCGCTGAAATCCTTGCTTGTGCCCTTGGGCAGGTCGTCAAAGTCCTCGCTGAAGGCGTGCTGCACCTGCACGTAGGAGGACAGCTTGTCGCTCCAGCTGGCGCTCCAGCTTGCGATCAGGCGATTCGGGGCGACGTTCAATCCATCGAGCTTGGCATCCAGGCTGCCGTCGCCGTTGCTGTCGTAGCGGCCTTTGGTGTAGGCATAGGCCAGGCTGGCGCGTTGCGATTTGCTGAAGCGGTAGGTGGCACTGGCGTCGTAGCCTTCCAGGCGGGTCTTCTCGCGCGCCATCTGGAATACGCCGCCGACCGATATCACGCGCGCCCCAAAGTCGGAGTCGGAGCGGAACCAGGCCGCGTCCAGGTCCCAGTCGCCCTTGCGCACGCGGGCGCCGAGCTCGATGCCTTCGGTCAGGATCGGTTCCAGGTTGCGCATATTGCTGATGTTCTGCCCCGGCGCGTTGATGGAGCGCAGGGTGCGGCCGATGTCCGGCAGGCCAAAGCCTTCCGAATAGCTGGCGTACACGGTCACGTCCTTGACTGGCGTCAGCACCAGGCCCGCATTGGCCAGCGTTTCGTTGAACTTGATCTTGCCGCCTTCGACGAAGGTATTCTTGTATGCGGCCAGCGTGCGGTAGCTGCCCACTTTCAGGTCGGCGTTTTCGCGGCGCACGCCGGCGTGCGCGGTCAGGGTGTCGAAGACCTTGAACTCGCCCTGGGTGAACAGTGAGAGATTGGTGTATTCCGACTCGGGCACAAAGGTGCGGCCGGTCAGGTACATGTCCTGCTTGCCTTTATCGGACAGCGTATCGATGCCGGCCGTCAGTTTAAGGCGGCCGTCCAGCAGGCCTGCCTTGCTTAGGCCGACTTTACTGCCGAACTTGGAAGCGACAGCACGCGACTGGTCGTAAAGGGTACCGGCCGGGGCGATCTTCACGTCCTGGAACGTTGCCGACCTGTCGGCGCCGAACAGGCCGACGAATTCCTGGTTGAAGAGCATGGCCGACAATTCCATCCCGGCCAGGTCGTAGTGGTTGTAGCTGGCGCTGCTGGTCCACACATCGTTCCAGGCCGGCACGCCCGGCGGCGTGCCTTCGACCGAAGTGGAGGGGATGCCTTTGGCGCGGTCGCCCGCCACCCCAAGATAGCTGGCCTTGGACTTGATGCGGTAGCGGTTGACGGAGAACTGCAGCTTTTGCCGGTCGTCCGGACGGTAGCCGATCTTGGCCAGCACGTCGTAGCTGCGCGCGTCCATCAGGTCGCCCTGGGTCACGTCGGCGCCGATGCTGCGGCCCTTGCCGTCCAGGTACAGGCCCTGGTCTTCATAAGAGGCGGCAAACAGGTAGTCCAGCTTGTCCAGGCGGCCGTCAATGCGGTAGCTGGTCTTGTAGCTCAGGGTGTCGCCTTCGGCATGGGTAGTCGGCGCCGTGGCCTGCACGCCGACGGTCTGGTTCATCGTGCCTTTTTCAGGGCGGCGCGTGATGATGTTGATGGTGCCGCCGGTTGCACCCAGGCCGTTGATCGCGTTCGGGCCCTGCACGATTTCGATGCGCTCCACCATGGAATAGTCGATGGTGTGGGCTTCGCGGCCGGTCGGACGCACCGGGTTCGATTGCGGCACGCCGTCGACCAGGATCAGCGGGGTGCGGCCGCGCAGCGTTTCGCCGGAGCCGTTCATCTTGCCGCGGCTTGGCGTGTAGGAGGGGAGGATGCTGCTCAGGACATCGGAGGAATTGCCCGAAATGGCAAGTTGCTGTTCGATTGCCTTCTTGTCGATCACGATCACCGTTTGCGGCGCCCGGTCCGCCTCGATATTTGAACGCGAGGCCTGGATGATGACAGGTTCGATCACGAGTCCCAGTTGTTCCTGGGCCTGCGATTGCGCCGACATGCCCAGCATGAGGGCCGCTAACTGATATGACTGCACGGAGAGCTCCTTGATTGAGCGAGGCTGGCTATCCGCGCATATGATGCAAGAGTGGCTGGCTAGTTGAGAATGCTTCGCATTGAGCCTGTCAGAATTTTAGTGTGAATCTGGGGTCATGAAATAATACCGAAAGGGATTGTCCATGACCGACGTAATGACCACTAAAAAACCAAAAACCAAGAAGCAGTACCCGTTTCCTGTTGAACTGATTGACCAGTTGCTGGCCCAGGTCGAGAACAAGGATGCCGAATCGATTCTCGGGGAGTCAGGCTTGGCCGGCCAGCTCAAAAAGATGCTGGCCGAGCGCATGCTGACAGCCGAATTGACCCACCACCTCGCCACCGAAGGCGACGCCAAGAACCACCGTAACGGCAAGAGCCGCAAAACCGTTTTGGCACCGGGCGGCGAGCTGGAATTGGAGATCCCACGTGACCGTCTTTCCAGCTTTGAGCCAAAGCTCGTCGGCAAGCACCAGCGCCGCATGCCGGGCTTCGATGACCACGTCATCGGCATGTATGCTCGCGGCATGACCGTGCGCGAGATTCAGGCGCATTTGTTGGAACTGTACGGCACCGAAGTGTCGCCAGACCTGATTTCGACCATCACCGACGAGGTCATGGATGAAGTGGCGCAATGGCAGCAGCGGCCGCTGGAGACGATGTACCCGATCGTCTACTTCGATGCACTGCGGCTGAAGATCCGCGATGAAGGCACCGTCAAGAACAAGGCCGTATATTTGGCGCTGGGTATCCGCGCCGATGGCCGCAAGGAAGTGCTGGGACTATGGATCGAACAAACCGAAGGCGCCAAGTTCTGGCTGAAGGTCTTCAACGAGCTGCGCAACCGTGGATTGGAAGACATTCTGATTGCGGTCGTCGATGGCCTGCGCGGCTTCCCTGAAGCGATTGAGGCCGTGTATCCGCAGGCGCAAATCCAGACCTGCATCGTGCACCTGATTCGCAACTCGATGACGCTGGCGTCCTGGAAGGATCGCAAGGAGCTTGCAGCTGCGCTCAAGCCGATCTACCAGGCAGCGAACGCTGACGCCGCAGCGGCGGCGTTAGACGCCTTTGCAGACGGCCCGTGGGGGCAGCGCTTCCCGACCGTGCCGGCGATGTGGCGGCGCCAATGGGAGCAGGTGACTCCGTTCTTCTCGTACCCACCGGAAGTACGTTCGATTATCTACACCACGAATGCCATTGAGAGCCTGCACATGCGGTTGCGGAAGATCGTGAAGAACCGTGGCCACTTCCCGAGCGACGAGGCAGCGACCAAATTGCTGTACCTGGCCTTGCGCAATATCGAAAAAGATTGGAAGATGCCGCAACGGACCTGGAAGATGGCCGCCAACCAGTTTGCCATTCTGTTTGGTGAACGCTTCACCAACGCGATTAACTAACTACGAACCGCGACCCCGGCACACAAAATTCCTGACAGGTCCTTCGCATTATCATTGTGCAGGATGCAAGTGTCAACAAAACCCCGGCTAAGCTATTCCATAAAATCATAGCTTAATGGTTATTCCTCATAACTGCGGAATAGGCAATTCGTTAATCTACACGCATTAACGATAAGCAAATGTTTCCCCTGCATTTGCAAACAGAGACGCACGCCCATGAAAATCACATCGCTCGACTCGATTGTCTTCCTCTTTTATTTCGCCGTGGTCACGGCCTACGGCATCTGGGTGTACCGCCGCAAGAACAGCAGCTCCGGCTCCGCTTCGCGCGACTACTTCCTGGCGGAAGGCTCGCTGACCTGGTGGGCTATCGGCGCCTCGCTGATCGCCTCCAATATCTCCGCCGAGCAGTTCATCGGCATGAGCGGTTCCGGCTTCAAGATCGGCATGGCGATCGCGGTGTACGAATTGATGGCGGCGGCAACGCTGGTCATCGTGGCGGTCTTCTTCATGCCGGTGTACCTGAAGAACCACATCTACACCATGCCCCAGTTCCTGGAGCAGCGTTATGGCAAGGGCGTGGCGATGACCATGGCGCTGTTCTGGCTTGGCCTGTACATCGTGGTCAACCTGACTTCCATCCTCTACCTCGGCGCCATTGCGATCAGCAGCATTTCCGGCCTGAGCGTGGGCGCCTGCATGCTGTTCCTGGCGCTGTTCGCGACGGTCATCACGCTGGGCGGCATGAAGGTGATTGGCTACACCGATGTGATTCAGGTGGTATGCCTGGTGATCGGCGGCCTGGTGACCACCTGGATTGCGCTGGACCTGGTGGCCAGCCTGGGCGGCGGCAAGGGCGCGCTGCAGGGCACGGCCGAACTGTTCTCCCGTGCCCGCGGCCATTTCGACATGGTGCTGGAGCGCGATCATCCAAGCTATATGGACCTGCCGGGCCTCAGCATCCTGTTGGGCGGCATCTGGATCGCCAACCTGAATTACTGGGGCTGCAACCAGTACATCACGCAGCGGGCGCTGGGTGCCGACCTGCCGACCGCGCGTAAAGGCCTGCTGTTCGCCGCCTTCCTGAAATTGCTGATGCCGGTCATCGTGGTGCTGCCGGGTATTGCGGCCTTTGCGCTGGACCAGGCCGGCGCGCTGGGCGGCGCCCTGCGCCATGGCGGCGAGCTGAATCCGGACCGCGCCTACCCAACCTTGCTGGCGTTGCTGCCGGACGGCTTGCGCGGCGTGGCTTTCGCTGCGCTCACTGCGGCAGTCGTGGCTTCGCTGGCGGGCAAGGCAAACAGCATCGCCACCATCTTCACCTTGGATATCTATCGCAAGAAATTTGTACCCGCCGCGAGCGAAGAGCGCATGGTGTGGGTTGGCCGCCTTACCGTGGTGGCGTCGATGGCAGTTGCGGTGCTGATCGCACCTCTGCTGGGCATCGACAAAAAGGGCGGCTTCCAGTACATCCAGGAGTACACCGGCTTTGTCTCGCCGGGCATCCTGGCCATGTTCCTGCTTGGCTTCTTCTGGAAGAAGGCCACCAACGCCGCTGCCATGTTTGCGACCGTGGGCGGGCTGGTGTTCTCCATCATCCTCAAGTTCCTGCCGGCGATGATGGACTTGTCCTTCCTGGCGCCAATCGGCTTCGCCGCCGACAACGGCAGCGGTGTCTACGAGATTCCGTTTATCGACCGCATGTTCCTGGTGTTCTGGGCCGTGGTTGCGGGCATGGTGCTGATCAGCCTCGTGGACCGGCGCGATGGCGAGGCGAAGGCCATGCTGGTGGAGCGCCAGCTGTTCCGCGTCGACCGCGGCTTTGCGATCGGATCGGCCGTGGTGTGCGTGCTGCTGGCCCTCATCTACGGCGCACTCTGGTAATACAACAAATCACATAAGAACTACGGAGAAGTTAAAAGGATCATGAAGCAGAAAAAAATCAGTTTTCTGGTGAAGTCGCTGTTCCTGCTGCCTGCAATTCCGGCCGCGTTCGCGCAGCAGGCGGAAGAGCCGTCGGTGCAGAAGGTCACTGTTTCCGGTATCCGCGCCTCGGTGCGCAGCGCCCTGAGCGTCAAGGAGAATTCGAACAGCATGGTGGAAGTCGTGGCGTCCGAGGATATCGGCAAGCTGCCGGATACCACCATTGCCGAATCGCTGGCCCGCCTGCCGGGCCTGGCCGCCGGCCTGGATCGCGGCAACGCCAGCCAGATCATTGCGCGCGGCATGGGCGAGCGCTTTATCGGTGCGACCTTGAATGGCCGCGAGCTGGCTTCGTCGGAGCCGAACCGCGCCGTGCGTTTCGAGCAGTTCCCGTCTGAATCCCTGTCCGGCGCCATCGTCTACAAGACCCAGAATGCAGACCTGGTGGAGGGCGGCGTCGCCTCCAGCATCGACCTGCAAACCGTATCGCCGCTCAAGTACAACGGCCGCCAGGCTTCGCTGAAGGCAGATGCGCTGTATTACCAGGAGGCGCGCGACCTCGATGCCAGGGCGGTTCGACCGCGCCTGGGCGGCATTTACATCGACCAGTTCGCCGACAGGAACGTTGGTATGGCCCTGGCCTTCAGCTACCAGAAGCAGCCTTCGGTGGAGAAGCGCAAGAACCATTGGGGCTTCAACGAAGACCACTCGGCCGACATCGATGGCGACGGCAAGGTGGACAGGACGCCATGGGGCTTCGAGACGGAATTGAAGCGCGGCACCAATGAGCGTGGCAGCGTCTTGGGCAAGGTGGAATGGAAGGCCGGCCCGGACGCGATGATTACCGCCGACGTCTACTACGCCAGGAACAAGATCCGCGAGCCTGCCATGTCGCATTGGACGGGCGACCTTGGCAACTGGGACGGCTGGCAAAGTGCGAATTATTCGAACCTCGAGGTTCGCAACGGCTATGTGGTTGGCGCCACCGTGAACAACGTGGGCCTGACTACCAACAGCACGCTGTGGACGCAGGACATGGACAACCTGGCCGCAGGCCTGAACGGCAAGTTCAACGTCGGTCAATGGAAGGTCGATGCCGATATCGCCACCTCCTCGGCGGGCCGCGACAGCGCATGGCGCGATGTGCGCCAGTTCGCCCTGGACAACGGCACCATCACATGGGCTTTCACCGGCGACCAAACCCAGGACTTCAGCTTCAGCCACGATTCGGGCAACCCGGCAGCTTTCGGCAACCCAACCTTGTATGTCGATACCGATGGCCACGTCGACGATCGCCTGAGCTCTGCGCAACTGAGCGCCTGGCGTCCGCTTGAGGCCGGTGTGGTAAGCCGCATCAAGTTCGGGGCGCGCTTTGCCGAGCGCGAGAAGAAGTACCGCCAGACCACCTGGAACCTGGCTTCCAATACCGCTATCCCGGCTTCGGCTTATGAAACGGTGAATGTCTCCGGCTTCGCTCCGTTCATCGTGCTGAAGGACTTCATAGGCGCCGCCAGTGGCCTGTGGGGCGCGGATGCATTCAGCCCGGATGGCCGGACCCCGGGCGCCAGCGACCTGCTGGCCGGTTGGAAGGTCAAGGAAAAGAACAGCAGTGTCTACGCCCAGGCCGACCTGGAAGGCGAGTTGTTCGGCAAGACGTTCCGCGGCAATGCCGGCGTGCGCGTGGTGCATACCCGCCAGACCGGCACCGGCATGGAGTCGGTCAACGGCGCGGCGCCCACGCCGGCGGAAGGCGGCGCGTCGTATACCCGCGTGCTGCCCAGCGTGAACCTGATCTTCAACCTGGACCAGGCGCAAAAGCAGCAAGTTCGCTTCAGCGTGGCGCGCGCCATGTCGCGTGCACCGATGGATGAAATGCGCGCTTCGCGCCAGCTGGCGATCGATACCAACCCGGGCTCGCAGCAGCCGGTCACCGGCAGCGCCGGCAATCCCGGCCTGCTGCCGATGATGTCGAACCAGGTCGACCTGTCGTGGCAGTACTACTTTGAGAAAGGGTCGCTGCTGTCGGCTGGCGTGTTCTACAAGAAGGTGTCGGACTACATCGGCATCACCACCGACAACACGACCGTCAACGGCCGCGCCGCAACCCTGACCCGTTCCGTGAACGGCAAGGGCGGCAATGTGCGGGGCCTGGAGCTGGTGGCGCAGCATGCCTTCACCGGCCTGCCGGCCCCGTTCGACGGCCTCGGCGTGGCTGCGAATTTCTCGTACAACGACAGCAGCATCAAGGAATACACCAACGAATACCCGATGGTGGGCCTGATGAAGCGCAATGGCGGCCTGACACTGTGGTACGAAAAAGCCGGCTACGAAGCGCGCCTGTCGGCCAACTACCATAGCGCCTTCGTGCGCATGCCGCGCTGGACCGCAGGCTACATAATCGAGAATCCGGCCGAGACCTATGTTTCCGCCAATTTCTCGAAAGGGCTGACCCCGCAACTGCAGCTGCGCCTGGGCCTGGACAACATCACCAACCAGAAAGTGGTGGAAACCCAGTCCAATAATCCATACATGCAGAATGTGATGGAGTATGGGCGCCGCTACAACCTGGGCCTGAGCTACAAGTTCTGATCGAGGTATGCCGATGATCCGTAACACACTTTGCCTGGCCGCGATGGCCGTTGCGCATGCGGCCCAGGCCGGACAGGTGCTGGCCGTCGATGCCAGCGCTCCCGCACCGGCGCCTTTGTCCGGCCACATCAAGATGGGCGCGGCCGCCGCACCCGGCGGCCATGTCCTTGGCATCAACAACCAATACCTGACGCGCGACGGCCAGCCCTGGCTGCCGGTGATGGGCGAATTCCATTATTCGCGCAGCCCGGCGGAGAGCTGGGCGTCCGAACTGGCCAAGATGAAGTCGGCTGGTATTAACGTGGTGGCCAGCTACATCATCTGGAACCACCATGAAGAGAAGGAAGGGAAATTCAACTGGAGCGGCAACCGCGGCCTGCGGCGCTTCATCCAGCTTGCCGGCAAGGCCGGGCTGGAGGTGTGGATACGCATCGGCCCCTGGTCGCATGCGGAAGTGCGCTACGGCGGCATTCCCGACTGGGTGGTCGACGCCATGCCGACGCGCCAGGACGACCCGCAATACCTGAAGCATGTGGAGCGCTTCTACCGCGAGATCGCCAAGCAGGTCGACGGCTTGCTGTGGCAGCAGGGCGGTCCCGTCATTGGCGCGCAGATCGAGAATGAATACAACCTGGCCGGCCCGGGCCGCGGAGCGCAGCACATCGCCACGCTGAAGGGCATGGCGCTGAAGGCCGGTATCGATGTGCCGTTCTACACGGTGACCGGGTGGGACCAGACCCTGTATCCGTCCGGTGAAGTGGTGCCCGTGTTCGGCGGCTACCAGGACGAGCCGTGGGCCACCAGCACCGCCGAGCTGCCGCCGAAAGAGACTTACGCCTTCCGCTTCGACACGCGCGTCAGCGGCGACCTCGGTGCGCAAACCCGCGCCACGCAGCAAGGGACGGCGGAGACCGATATGGACCGCACGCCTTTCCTCGGCGCGGAATACGGCGCCGGCCTGCCGGCCATGTACCGCCGCCGCACGCTGGTGTCGCCGGACGATATCGCCTCGACCCTGCCGGTGCAGATGGGCTCCGGCGTCAACCTGATGGGCTATTACATGTTCCATGGCGGGCGCAACCCGGTCGGCATGACGACATTGGAAGAGAGCACGCGCACCGGCGGCTACAACGATACGCCGGCCGTCAATTACGACTTCAATGCGCCGCTGGGGCCCGATGGCCAGCAGCGTGACGTGCTGGCGTACCTGCGGCCCTTCCATTACTTCATGAACGACTTCGGCGCGCGCCTGGCGCCAATGACCGTACGCAAGCCGGCTGCCGTGCCGGCCGGCCCAGGCGACCTGTCGGCGCCGCGCTGGTCGGTGCGCAGCAAGGGCGAGCAGGCTTTCCTGTTCTATAACAGCCATGTCCGCCAATACGCGCTGCCGGCGCAGCAGCAGGTGCAGTTTGCGGTGAAGCTGGACGGGAAGACGGTCACGCTGCCGCGCCAGCCGGTGGATATCGCGGCGGGCAGCTACTTCTTCTGGCCGATCAACTTCGACCTGGACGGCTACCGCCTGCAACACGCCAGCGCACAACCGGTGGCGCGGCTGGAGCGCGGCAAGGCGGGCAGCGTCTACGTGTTCTCGGCGCAGGACGGCATTGCGCCTGAATTCGCGCTGGAGGGCGCGGTGCGCGGCTGCGTCAAGGCGCCGCAGGGGCGGGTGACCGATTCGGCGGCGGGCGTGCTGGTGGATGAGATGCAGCCCGGCCTCGGCGCCGCGCTGACGCTGGACTGTGCCGGCAAGAAACCGGTGACGGTGCTGCTGCTGTCGCAGCAGCAGGCGCGCCAGCTGGCCATCGGCCAACTGCAGGGGGAGCGCCGCCTGGTCGTCAGCGACAGCCAGGTGCACTTTGCCAACGGCCGGCTGGTCATGCGCTCGGCGGGCCAGCCGGCCTTCCGCGCTGCCGTGTTCCCGGCCCTGCCGTTGCCCCTGCAAGGCAGCGCGGCGCTCGAGGCAAGCGGCAAGGATGGCTTGTTCCAGGTGGTCGAGGCAACGCTGCCGGCGCAGGCGCTCGCTGTCTCGGCACGCGAGCTGCGCGCCGCACAGCCGGTCCCGCCGATTAGAATTGGCGGCAACGCCAGGGCCGCCGTCCAGCCGGATGCGGAAGTCTTCGGCAACTCGGCCGCGTGGGAGCTGTCGCTAGGGCCGACCCGGCCGAAAGGCGTCGATTCGGCGCTGCTGGAGATCGATTTCACGGGAGACGTCGCGCGGCTGTTCGACGGCACACGCATGGTCGACGACTGGTATTACAACGGCCAGCGCTGGCAGTTCGGCCTGCACAACCTGCCGGCGCGCGAGCATGGCGCGCTGACGCTGACCGTGCTGCCGCTGCGTGCAGACGCGCCGATCTACCTGCCGAAGGAGCACCGCCCGGCGTTCAACGGGAAGGCCCAGATCGCGGAACTGCGCGGCGTAAAAGTGACGCCGGTGTATCGTGTCGACATTGGCCGCTGAACGGAGTTTGAAATGGCATTGAAAATCGGATTGGTCGGGCTGGGTAAAATTGCTGTCGACCAGCATATCCCGGCGATTCGCGGCAACCAGGGACTGGCGCTGGTGGCCGGCTGCTCGCCGGCCAGTGCGCCGGCAGGCGTGCTGCGCTACCCTGACATGGCCAGCATGCTGGCAGCCCATCCTGAAATCGAGGCGGTGGCGATTTGCACGCCCCCGCAGGTGCGCCACCAGCTTGCCTGCGAGGCGATTGCAGCGGGCAAGCACGTGTTCCTCGAAAAACCGCCGGCGGCAACACTGGGCGAAGCCGCAGCCATTGCTGCAATGGCTGCGCAGCACGGCGTGACCGCGCTGGCAGGCTGGCACTCGCGTTTTGCGCCCGGCGTGGAAAGGGCCCGTGAATGGATGCTGGCGCGCACCATCAAGGCGATCCAGGTGCGCTGGAAGGAAAACGTGCGGCAATGGCACCCCGGCCAGAAGTGGATCTTCGAGGCCGGCGGCATGGGCGTGTTTGATCCCGGCATTAACGCCTTGTCGATCCTGACCCGGCTGCTGGACGGGCCGGCCTTGGTGCGCAAGGCGGCCTTGCACGTGCCATCCAATTGCAGCGCACCGATCCAGGCCGAGCTGGAAATGGTAAGTGGGCGCGGGGTGCCGATCGATGCGCAGTTCGACTTCCTGCAAGTGGGCCAGCAAACCTGGAGCATCCTCGTGGAATCTGCAGCCGGGGACAGCATGGCCTTGCATCTCGGCGGCCGCATCATGGAAGTGAACGGTCAAGTGGTGCTGGACGAGCCTGAGCGCGAATACCCGGCGATGTATGAACACTTCCGGCAACTGGCGGGTGCCGGCCGGTCCGATGTTGACTTAACCCCGCTGCAGGCGGTGGCGGATGCCTTCCTGGTCGGCAAGCTCTCCAGCGCAGAACCATACTTCGAATAAGAAGATCTCCTACAAAGCCAGTTTCCCTGCGCCGATACAGGCTCTGGGATAGGGGGCGCATCATGGTGGCATCCATCAGCAGGAGGGTATTGCCATGATCAGCAAGGAGAAAATGAACCCGGTTGCGCCGGACAGTCTGAAAGCGCGGGCGCCTGGCGTTGAGCCGGGCGGTGAGCAGCGCGGCGCGCCGCAGGGCAGCAATGTACAGCGCGGCAGCGACACGCTGCAGCGCGATACTGCCGGCGTAGGTGAGCGGGGCGGCGTGGCCAGCCAGCAGACTGGCTGGGCAGCCCGCCAGTCGGCGCAACGGATGCGCCAGCGCGCCGAAGGCGAAAGCGGCGCCGGCATGCAGCAGGACCAGCATGCCGGTGCGCAGGAGTCGGCCACCGGCCCTGCCGGCAAGCGTCAGACCGACGAGGCGCGTCCCAAGCTGTCACGGGCGCGCGAGTTGGACAAGTAGATATTGTCACTGGCCAGTGCGCGGTTGGCGCTGACAGCGTCGGCCCAATCGCGCGTGGTCGTTACGGCCGCGAAGTTGGAGTGGAACACGACGCTGAAAACGCGGTGGATTTCTTCCGCCGTTGCGCGGCCGGCTGTGTTTTCATAAGGCAGCGAACCGGTGGCGTCGGACAGGTATTCCACCGCCAGGCCCATATGCGCCGCCTCGATGATGGTTGAGGCATTGCAGTTGTGCGTCATGTAGCCGGCGATCGCCAGCGTGTCGATCCGCTTGTCGGCCAGCCATTGCGCCAGGCCGGTGCCGGCAAAGCTGCTGGCCAGTTTCTTGCTGACGACATGGTCGGCGCCCTGCGCCGCCACTTCCGGGTGCAGTTGCCAGCCATCCGACCCGACAGCGAATACCGGCGCGGCGGCAGGGGTGTCGTGCTGCACTACTACGACCGGAATGCCGCTTTCGCGCGCCACCTTCATGGCTTGCACGATATTGGGCAGCGATTGCCCGACTGGCGGGTATTCGATCGGCAGCTTGCCGGTAAAGTATTCGTTCTGTACGTCGATCACGATCAGGGCGCGGCGTGGCATGTTGTTTCCTCCATGTGGGTTGTTGATGGAAGAGATTCTGCGCCTGGCGCCGATATCGCAACAGTGGCCCGGGAGACAATATGCGATACAATCGGGCCATGCGCAAAAAAGTGGCCATTATCGCCTTTGACGGCATTACGCCGTTCCACCTGTCCGTGCCTTGCCTGGTTTTCGGCGGGCCGCACGCCGAGCATTTATACGATGTCACGGTATGCGCAGCCGAGAAGGGACCGATGCGCACGACGGCCGGATTTGAGATTGCTACCGGCAAGGGCCTGCGTGCCCTGGATGGCGCGGACATCGTCATCATGCCGACCTGGCACGACGACTGCCGGCCTTCGCCGCCGGCGCTGCTGCGGGCGCTGCGGCGGGCGCATGCCCGCGGGTCGACCATCGTCGGCGTGTGCCTGGGCGCTTTTCCGGTTGCGGAAGCGGGCTTGCTCGACGGCCGTACGGTCACCACCCACTGGGCGTTTGCCGGCCAACTGGCGGAACGCTGCCCGCAAGTGAAAGTCGATGAGGGCGTGCTGTATGTGGACGAAGGCGACGTGCTGACGTCGGCCGGAGCGGCGGCGAGCCTGGATTGCTCGCTCTACCTGCTGCGCAAGCTGCAGGGCGCCGATTATGCGAATATGGTGGCGCGCCGCCTGCTGGTGGCGCCGCACAGGGAAGGCGGGCAGGCCCAGTTCATCAGCCGCCCGGTGCCGGCGACCGCCAGCGACAGCCGGCTGGCGCAGGTGCTCGATTGGGTGCAGCACCGCCTGGCGCAAGAGCACAGCCTGGATGCGCTGGCCGAACGGGCCGCCATGAGCCGCCGCAATTTCACGCGCCACTTCCGGCAAGCCACCGGTACCTCGTTCAAGCAATGGCTGCTGAACCAGCGCCTGGCCCATGCCCAGCGCATACTGGAGAGCAGCGACGCCCCGATTGAAGCGGTGGCGCAGGCCGCCGGTTTCGGCAGCGCGCTATCATTAAGGCAGCACTTCCGCGCTGCCTTCCACAGCTCGCCGTCGGCTTACCGCAAATTATTTGACGCCTGACATATCCGGCAGGGTATGCGCGATGCCCTTGTGGCAGTCGATACAGGTCTTTTCGCCGCTGGCCAGCTGGGTCGAGTGGGCATCCACCGCGCGCTTGCTCTGGCGGGTGAAGTCCATGGAATCGAACTGGTGGCAGTTGCGGCATTCGAGCGAGTTGTTGGCCTTCATGCGCCGCCACTCATTGCCTGCGAGCTGGAGGCGGTGCGCCTCGAACTTCTCGCGGGTGTCGATGGTGCCGAACACCTTGCCCCACACTTCCTTGGAAGCCTGCATCTTGCGGGCGATCTTGCTGGTCCACTCGTGCGGGACATGGCAATCGGAGCACTTGGCGCGCACTCCTGTGCGGTTGGAGAAGTGGATGGTGCGCTGCAGTTCAGGATAGACGTTGTCGCGCATCTCGTGGCAGCCGGTGCAGAACTTCTCTGTGTTGGTGGCTTCCATGGCGGTGTTGAAGCCGCCCCAGAATACCACCCCGGCCACGAAGGAACCGATCACCAGGAAGCCCAGGCTAAGGTGCATGCTTGGGCGGCGCAGGACGTTCCAGTAGTTTCGAATCAGCCTGATCATGGCATCACCCTTATTTCTGCTTTGCCGGCTTGGCTGGCGCGGCCTGGTTCAGCATCGTGTCGACGTCCTTGAACTGGTTCGGTACCAACGGTTCCAGGTTCGCCTGCGGCACGTGGCATTGCAGGCAGAAGTAGCGCCGTGGCGACAGCTCGGCAAGGAAATTGCCGTCACGGTTCTGGAAGTGCGTCACGCTGATCATCGGCGCCTGGCTTTCCTGGGTGCGGGTGCGGGCATGGCACATCATGCAGCGGTTGGCGCTCTTGTCGATCTGGTAGCCCTCGATCTTGTGCGGGATGACCGGCGGCTGCATGGCGTAGTTGCGCACGCGCTTGACGTCGCTGTTGTCGGGATTGACCATCGGCGCCGGCCTGGTGGTTTCGGCCAGCGGCGTCGGACCGCGCATATTGTCGAGGGCACGCGGTGCCTGCGCCTGGGCGAGGACGGACAGCGGCAGCAGGAGTGCGAGAAGGAATGCGAATTTTTTCATGGCCATGGCTCCTAAACCTTGCGGATGCTGACTGCGCACTTTTTGTAGTCAGTCTGCAAAGAGATTGGGCAGGTAGCATCCAGCGTCACCTTGTTGACAAGCTGGCTGGCGTCGAAGAACGGGATGAATACCAGTCCGCGCGGCGGCCGGTTGCGGCCGCGTGTTTCAACGCGCGTATGGATCGCGCCGCGCCGCGACTTGACCTCGACCAGGTCGCCGCGCCGCGCGCCAAGGGCTTTGGCGTCCTCCGGGTGCATGAAGCAGACGGCATTCGGCACGGCGCGGTACAGTTCAGGAACGCGGCGTGTCATGGTGCCGGTGTGCCAGTGCTCCAGCACGCGGCCGGTGGACAGCCAGAACGGATATTCCTGGTCCGGCGATTCGGCCGGCTTCTCATAAGGCAGCGCAAAGATCACGGCCTTGCCGTCCGGATGGCCGTAGAAGCGCACACCTTCGCCCTTCTTGACATAAGGGTCCAGGCCTTCGCGATAACGCCAGCGGGTTTCCTTGCCGTCAACGACCGGCCAGCGCAGGCCGCGCGCCTGGTGATAGGTGTCGAACGGTGCCAGGTCGTGGCCGTGGCCGCGGCCAAAGCTCGCGTATTCCTCGAACAGGCCTTTTTGCGGATAGAAGCCGAAAGCCTTGGCCTCATCGTTCTGGTAGCCCGCTTCGATCTGCGAAACGGGGAATTTGTCGACCTGGCCGTTGCGGAACAGGACATCGAACAGCGTCTTGCCCTTGTAGGCAGGCATGGCCGCCAGCAGCGGCGCCGGCCACACTTCTTCCATTTTGAAGCGCTTCGAGAATTCCATGAGTTGCCACAGGTCTGAGCGCGCCTCGCCCGGCGCGCTGACCAGCTGGTGCCAGAACTGGGTGCGGCGCTCGGCGTTGCCATAGGCGCCTTCCTTTTCCACCCACATGGCCGTTGGCAGGATCACGTCGGCAGCGGTGGTGCTGGCGGTCGGGTAGGGGTCGGACACCACGACGAAGGCATTCGGGTTGCGAAAGCCCGGCAGGATCTCGCCCATGATGTTCGGGCCGGCCTGCATATTGTTGTTGCACATGACCCAGTAGGCGTTCAGCTTGCCGTCCTTGAGCATGCGGCTTTGCAGCACCGCGTGGAAGCCGGGCTTGTCGGGAATGGTCCCGGGCGGCAGCTTCCAGATTTTCTCGGCGATTTCGCGGTGCTTGGGATTGGCCACCAGCATATCGGCGGGGAGTCGGTGCGAGAACGTGCCTACCTCGCGCGCCGTGCCGCAAGCGGAGGGCTGTCCGGTCAGCGAGAATGGGCTGTTGCCCGGCGAAGAGATTTTTCCCGTCAGCAGGTGGATGTTGTACAGCAGGTTGCTGCACCAGGTGCCGCGCGTATGCTGGTTGAAGCCCATGGTGAAGAAGGACATCACCTTGGTTTTCGGATCGGCGTACAGTTCGGCCAGGCGCTCCAGGCGGTCGCGCGCAACGCCGCTCAGCTTCGATACGGATTCCACATCGTAGGCGCTGACGAACCTGGCGAATTCTTCGAACGTGCTTGGCTTGCTGCCGCCGGCATCGCCGGCATTGGTGGCCGCCTTTTGCAGCGCATTGTCGGGGCGCAGGCCATAGCCGATGTCCTTGTTGCCCATCACGAAGCGCGTGTGCCGGTTGATGAAGTCCTTGTTCACGCGGTTGTTCTTGATGATGTAGTTGGCGATGTAGTTCAGGATCGCCAGGTCGGTCTGCGGCGTGAAAACGATGGGTTGGTCGGCCAGTTCGAAGCTGCGGTGTTCGTAGGTCGACAGCACGGCTACCTTCACGTGCGGGTTCGACAGGCGGCGGTCGGTAATGCGGGTCCACAGGATCGGGTGCATCTCCGCCATGTTGGATCCCCAAAGCACGAAGGCATCGGCCGCCTCGATGTCGTCGTAGCAGCCCATCGGCTCGTCCATGCCGAAGGTGCGCATGAAGCCCGCCACGGCGGATGCCATGCAGTGGCGTGCATTCGGGTCGAGGTTGTTGGTGCGAAAGCCTGCCTTCATCAGCTTGGAGGCGGCGTAGCCTTCCCAGATGGTCCATTGGCCGGAGCCGAACATGCCAACCGCGGTCGGGCCTTTCTCGTTCAGCACTTTCTTGAATTGCCTGGCCATTTCATCGAAGGCGGTATCCCACGAAACAGGCTGGAACTCGCCGTCCTTGGCGTATTTGCCGTTCTTCATGCGCATCAGGGGCTGGGTCAGGCGGTCGGCCCCGTACATGATCTTCGACAGGAAGTAGCCCTTGACGCAGTTGACGCCGCGGTTGACTTCGGCGTTGATGTCGCCATGCGTCGCCACGACGCGACCGTCCTTGACGCCGACGTTGACCCCGCATCCCACGCCGCAGAAGCGGCAGGGCGCCTTGCTCCATTTGAGCTGGGTTTTGGCGGCGTCGGTGACGACATTGGAGGCGACGGCAGGCAACTGGATGCCGGCGGTGGCGGCTGCCGTCATCGCGGCAGTCTGTGTGATGAAATCACGGCGAGTCTGTTTCATTGTAATTCCTCGTCCATTGAGTTGGCGGGTTCGGCATGCTGGTAAACCAGGGCGACGTTGAGGACGCCGGGCAGGGCCCGGATGGCGTCCATCGCGTCGAGTGTGCGGGGCGCGCTTTCCGCTTCCAGCGTGACGATCAGTCGACCGTCCGCTTCAGCGGCGTGCACGATGCAGCGCGGCAGGATGGCCAGCTGCGCACGCACTTCCGCAAGCTGTGCGGGAGAAGCGTGGACGATGATGCCGGCGATGTGGATTTCGGCGGCCATGGTCATGCACCTGGCAGGCGGCCGGTGAGCATCTGGTACATCCATACGATGAATCCATAGCCGCCCACCGTTGCTACCGCGAGGATCGGGGCCAGGACCACCGTCATGAACAGGAAGACCTTCAGTTCTTGCGCCTTGGTGGCGACGGGTTCTTTGTTTTCCATTTGTTCACCATTTTACGGAGTAAGGTGCTTCATAAAATTAGCGCAGATCAAGCGCTTTATCTAATACAGAACTTTCTGCCGCGGGACGGCGCACGGCCAGTTCAATCACCAATCCGCTGGCGCCTGCGGCGACCGGGCCGGCCTGTCCTTCAAGCTCTCCCGCTTGCGGCGTGGCACTGCCGCTGGCGGAAATACGGGCGCCTACGATCAACTGGCCGGCGTCGGCCAGGCGCGTGCCGGATGCCAGTGCGCTGCTGTCGTCCAGCACAAACTGCAGCGGCAAGTCCCCGGCCTTTCGTTTGATCGCGGCCAGCGGCATCGGCGATCCGTTGGCGGCGCGGGCGTAGATGAACAGCGTCTGGCCGGGAAGTGGCGCGGCGCTGCCGGGCGCTAGCCGGACCGTGCCGGAGAGGCTTGCGGTGGCGCCGCCGCTGGCCGGCATGCCCTGGCGGGCGCGCGCCTGCGCGATGCCGGACTGCGTCGAGCGCGCGAATTCGGAGTCGTCGGGCACCAGCGGCAAGACTGCCAGCCATTGCTTTTCCGCGCGGGCGAAGTCGCCGCGGGCAAAGGCCGCACTGCCGGAAAGCGCGAGTGCCTTCGGTTGCTGCGGGTCGATGGCAAGCGAGCGTTCTATCAGGCGCTCCGGCTCACCGGCAAGGGCGCCGTTTCGTGCGGTGGCCAGCGCATCGGCGTAATCGGCCAGCACGCCGGCGTCCCGAGGCAGGAGCGTGGCGACGTGGCCGTAGGCTTGGGCGGCATCGGCGTGGCGGTTCATGGCGCTGTAAGAGCGCGCCAGCATATGCCAGCCGTCAATGTCCTGCGGCTGCGTGCGAAGGCGCGCCGCCAGGCGTTCAACCATGGCCGGGATATCTTCTTCGGACGGCCCATGGTCGGCAGGGGTGGCGGCGGCCGCCAGCAGCTCGGGCGGCATGGTCAGGGCGTCGGGACGGCCAACCTGCATGTAGATGGCGACTGCCGCCGCCGGCATCAGCACGGCCAGTGCCAGGGCCAGGCGCGTTTGCGGCTGCGGGCCAGCCAGGGCGCCGGCGGTACGGCGCAGCAGCGGCGGGACCACGCAGGCCAGTGCGATGGCGGACATCAAGCCGACGATGGCGATAAACATGTTCATTTCCTGGCCTTCCAGAATCCGCGCAGCGCCAACACGCCGAATGCGAGCAGCAACAGTGGCCCGAACCAAAGCAGGGCCGTGCTGGCGTTCAGCGGCGGTTCGTACAGGACAAAGTCGCCGTAGCGCTGGACCATGAACTCCACCACTTGCTGTTCGCTGCGGCCCTGGGCCAGTTGCTGGCGGATCTGCTGGCGCAGGTCGAGCGCCAGTGGCGCGTGCGAATCGGCCAGGCTCTGGTTCTGGCATACCAGGCAGCGCAGCTCTTCCGCCAGCGCCATGGTGCGCGCCTCCAGCGTGCTCACTGTCGCGACATCAACCATGCGCCAGCTCCTTCACCATGCGGGCTACGCGCTCCCGCGCTTGCGGCAGGGACAGCGGTCCGACATGCTTCATGCGGACGATGCCGTGGCGGTCGATGACAAAAGTCTCCGGTACGCCATACACGCCGAAATCGATGCCGATGCGGCCGTCATGGTCGAAGGCGACTTGGCGATATGGGTTGCCGTGGTTCTTCAGCCAGCGCAGCGCGTCGTCGCGCTGGTCCTTGTAGTTCAAGCCGATCACCGGCGCATCGACGGCGCGCGACAAATCCATCAGGTCCTTGTGCTCGATGCGGCAGCCTTCGCACCAGGACGCCCACACGTTCAGCACCCACACGCGGCCTTGCAGCTTCGCCGGCGACACGCGCTCGGCCGGATTGTCCAGCAACTGCGCCGAGAATTGCGGCACCGGCTTGCCGATCAAGGGCGAGGGCAGCTCGCGCGGATTGCGCTGCAGGCCGGCCGCAAGGAAGGCGAGCAGCACTGCGAACAGGCCAATAGGCAGAATAAAGCGTTTCATTGAGGCTCCTGCAGCAGGGGGATGGCGGCCAGGGCGGGCAATGCCGCCTGGGCCGCCTGGCCGGCGCCGGCCGATGGAATGGCGCATGGCACGGCCTGGCGCGCTGCGCGATAGCGGCGATCGGACGCCGCCAACAGGCCGCCAAGGGCGAACAGCACGCAGCCGCCCCAGATCCAGCCGACGAAAGGCTTGAGCTGGATGCGCAAGAGCCAGCGGCCATCGCCGGCCGAATCGCCAAGCGATACGTACAGGTCGCGCAGAAGGCTGCGGTCGATGGCCGCTTCCGTCATGGTGTCCTGCGCCACGGTATAGCGGCGTTGCTCCGGATGAAGGAGCGCCACCGTCTGGCCGTCGCGCCTGATGGCGACAGTGGCGCGCAGGGCGGTGTAGTTTGGCCCGCGCGTGTCTTCCAGCTTCTGCAATGTGAAGCCGTATTCCCCAAGCGACGCTTGCTGGCCCGGCGCCAGTACCACGTCCTGCACCAGTTCGTGGCCCTTGACCATGGTAACGCCGATCACGAATACGCCCAGGCCGGCGTGCGCTGCCAGCATGCCCCACCAGGAACGCGGCTGGCGTGCCAGCTTGCCGCGTTGCTGCAGCAGCTGCCATGCGGTGCCAAGCAGTATCCACGCGGCGAGCAGCAGGCCGAGAGAAGACATCAGCGAACCGCGCACCAGCAGCGCCGCGCCGATGCCGGCGCCGCCTGCGATCGCTGCAGGCCAGCGCAGGCGGCGCGCCAGCTGCGCCAGCGTGCCGTTGCGCCAGCCGGCGAACGGGCCCGCTGCGACCAGCAGCAGCACCGGAATCATCATCGGGACAAAGACTTTCTCAAAATAGGGCGGGCCAACGGAGATCTTGCCCGCGCCCAGAGCGTCCAGCACCAGCGGGTACAGGGTGCCAAGCAGCACAGTGCCGGTCGCGGCCAGCATGACGACGTTCTGCAGAAGCAGCAGCGATTCGCGCGACATTGGCGAGAACTCGGTGCGCTGGCGCAGGCGCGGCGCGCGCCAGGCGTAGAGCATGAGCGAGCCACCGACCACCACCGCCAGGTAAGCCAGGATAAAGGCCCCGCGGCGCGGATCGGTGGCAAAGGCGTGCACCGAAGTGAGCACGCCGGAGCGCACCAGGAAGGTTCCCAGCAGCGAGAGGGAAAAAGCCAAAATCGCCAGCAGCGCCGTCCAGCTTCGGAAAGTGCCGCGCTTTTCCGTGACGGCCAGTGAATGCAGCAGCGCGGTGCCGACCAGCCATGGCATGAAGGACGCGTTCTCGACCGCATCCCAGAACCACCAGCCGCCCCAGCCCAATTCGTAATACGCCCAGAAGCTGCCCATGGCGATGCCCAGCGTCAGGAAGCTCCAGGCCGCCAGCGCCCACGGCCGCGACCAGCTCGCCCACGAAGCATCGAGCCGCCCGCCCAGCAGGGCCGCGATGGCGAAGGCAAAGGTCACGGAGAAGCCGACGTAACCCATATATAGCAGCGGCGGGTGCGCAATCATGCCCGCGTCCTGCAGCAGGGGGTTGAGGTCGTTGCCGTCCGGTGCGGCCGGCAGCATGCGCATGAAGGGATTGGAGGTCAGGATCAGGAAAAGCAGGAAGCCGACCGCCACCAGTCCAAGCACGCCGAGCAGGCGCGCCTGCACTTGGCGCGGCAGTTGCTGCGACAGGCTGGCGGCGGCAAAGGTCCATGCGGACAGCAGCCAGGTCCAGAGCAGCAGCGAACCTTCGTGGCCGCCCCATGCTGCACTCAGGCGATATTGCCATGGCAGCAGGGAATTGGAATGCTGGGCCACGTAGCGCAGCGAAAAGTCGTTGGCGTACAGGGCGTAGAACAGGCAGCCGAAAGCCAGGGTGCTGAAAATGAATTGCCCTGTGGCGGCGGGCCGCGCCAGCGCCATCCAGCGCCCGTCGCCACGCTGCGCTCCGGCCAGCGGCAGCAAACCCTGCACCGCTGCCAGCAGCAGGGCCAGGACCAGCGCGAAATTGCCTGCCTCGGCAATCATGGCGTGCCTTTCAGGGAAGCCGGCGCGCGGCCTTGTTCCAGCGCATGCGCGGCTTCCTTCGGCATATAGTTCTCATCGTGCTTGGCCAGCACCTCCTGGGCCAGGAACAAGGCACCCTGGCCAAGCCGGCCCTGCGCTACGGCGCCCTTGCCTTCCCTGAACAGGTCGGGCAGGGTGCCCTGGTAATGCACCGGCACCTTCTGCACATTGTCGGTGATGATGAAGCTGACTGTCAGGCCGTCGTCCAGGCGCCGCACGCTGCCTTGTTCCACCAGGCCGCCGATGCGGAAGATGCCGCTGCGCGGCGCGTCGCCCGCCACCACTTGCGTGGGCGTGAAGAAAAACACCAGGTTATCGCGGAAGGCGGACAGCACCAGCGTCGCTGCGATTCCGCACGCGGCCAGGCTGGCGCCGATCATGGCAAGGCGTTGGTGGCGCGGCTTCATGCTGCACCTTCGGCGTCATGGCTGGCTACGGCCGCCTGCGCTTCGCGCTCGCGCCGTCCCAGTGCCCTTAGTTCCAGCATCATCAGACCGCACACCACACCAAACGAGCCCCACACATAGGTGCCGTAACCGCCCATGGCCAGGAACTCCTGAAAGCTATGCCAATTCATTTCGACCTCCGGCGCAGCCACGCGGCACTGCCGTGCCGTTCCAGCACGATGCAGCGCGCGCGCCGCAGCGCGACCACAATCCCGTAACACCAGAACGCCGCCACCATCAACAGCATCGCAGCCAGCATGGCCGGCGCCATGGTCGGCGCGTTGCCCAGGGTAACCGACGGCCCCTGATGCAGGGTGTTCCACCAATAAACCGAGAAATAGATGATCGGGATGTTCACCGCTCCCACCAGGGCCAGCATGGCAGCGGCGCGGTCGGCGCGGCGCGGGTCGGCGATGGAGGCGTGCAAGCCCATGTAGCCCAGATAGAGGAACAGCAGGATCAGTTCCGAAGTCAGTCGCGCATCCCACACCCACCATGCGCCCCAGGTCGGCTTGCCCCAAAGGGCGCCGGTCCATAGCGCGAGGAAGGTGAACAGGGCGCCAGTGGGCGCCAGCGCGCTGGCCATGATCGAGGAGACGCCGGTGCGATAGGCCAAGCCGAAACCGGCCCATCCCGCCATCGCCAGGTACACCAGCATCGACATCCAGGCCGCCGGCACATGGACGAAGATGATGCGGTAAGCATCGCCTTGCTGGAAATCGGTCGGCGCAACTAGCAAACCGATACCAAGCCCGGCCAGGCCGGTCAGCACGCCAAGCGCGGTGAACCAGGGGACCAGGCGACCGGCCAGGTAATAGAAGTTACGCGGGGAAGCGAAAGTGAAGAATGTGAGGCGGCGCCGCGCGCCGTTTGCGTTGGAATAATACGGTTGATCCATAAGCTCAACTCCGTCCTACTCGTGTGCGATCCGCAGCGCTGCGGCAGTAGCCCAGGGTGCGGCTGCCAGCGAACCTGCCAGCAGGGCCCCCAGCAACATCAGGTGGGGCGTACTGCCGGTACCATCGCTGGCGGCTACCACGGCGGAGCTACCAAGAATTAGTAAGGGAATATACAGGGGCATCAATATCAGTGCAACCAGCACACTGCCACCGCGCGCGCCCAATGCCAGTCCTGCGCCGATGCTGCCCAGCAGGCTCAGGACGGGCGTGCCAAGCAGCAATCCAAGCCACAGTACGCCGATCGCTTCGGCTTCGAGGCCGTACTGGGTTGCGACCAGCGGCGCCAGCACCAGCAGGGGCAGGCCGGCGGTCAGCCAGTGCGCAAACACCTTGGCCAGCACCAGGATTTCCAGCGGCTGCGGCGACAGCAGCAGTTGTTCCAGCGAGCCGTCCGCATGGTCGTCGGCGAACAGGCGTTGCAGGCCAAGCAGCGAGGCAAGCAAGGCTGCAACCCAGACGATGCCCGGGGCGACGCTGCGCAGCAATCTGGTGTCCGGACCGATCGCCAGCGGAAACAGGGTGGTCGTGACCAGGAAGAAGGCCAGCGGCATCAGCGCGTCGCTGCGCCGCCGCATGGCCAGCAACAGGTCGCGCTGCATCAGCTGGCGGGCCGCTTTCAGCATGTGGCGCCCAGTTGCAAGGAGCGTACGCCCGGCAGGGCCGGGTCCTGGTGGGTGGTCAGGACCAGCATGCCGCCGCGGGCGCAATGCGCCTGCATGACCTGGCCGACCTGTGCTGCCGAAGCCTGGTCGAGCGCGGCCAGCGGCTCGTCGAGAATCCACAAGGGCCGGGCCGGCGCCAGCAGCAGCCGGGCCAGGGCCACGCGCTTGCGCTGGCCTTGCGACAGCAGGCGTGCAGGGCGCTGGCTTTCCGCCTTCAGCCCGATTTCATCCAGTGCCTGCAGGGCGGCCTCGCGGCTGCATCGCTCGCCGGGAAGGCCGGCCAGCGCCAGGTTTTCCCAGGCCAGCAAATCGGGCTTCAAGCCGTCTGCATGGCCGATGTGGAGCAGTTGGGAATGGTAATGGGCGCGCGCGGCGAGGATGGGCCGGCCTTGCCAATGGACTGCCCCGCGGTCGGGCAGGGCCAGCCCGCACAAGGAGCGCAGGAGGGTGGTCTTGCCGCTGCCATTGCGGCCCTGCACCCAAAGCGCTTCGCCGGCGTGCAGCGCAAAGCTGACGCCCGCGAACAGGGTGCTGCGGCCGCGGCGGCAAGTAAGCTGTTGACAGGTCAATCCCATGAATCCCCTCATCGAAGTGGCCTTCATCCTATCACCCGTATGTTCGCTTGCCAGCGTCGAATTGGCAAATCTATAATCTAGATCATGTATCCCCGAAATTTTTTACGCTTCCTGGTTTTTTCCCAGTTTGCTGTATCCATCCCATTGTTTGCCGCCGAAAGCGAAGAACCGAAACGCCGCAGCGTCGCCGCGCATGTGGCGCCGCAAGCGCTTGCGCTGCAGCTCGACGGCCGCCTTGATGACGCGGCCTGGGAGCTTGCGCCCGTCAACACGCGCTTCTATCAATACCAGCCGGAAGACGGGCGCGACGCACCGGAGCGCCTGCGCACCACGGTACGGGTGCTGGTGGACCAGGATGCCCTGGTGCTTGGCATCCGCGCCTGGAACGGTGACCCGAAGACGCTGAACAGTACCCTGGCACGGCGCGACAAGGTGGACCGCGACCAGGACTTCATCGGCATCTGGATCGATCCGAGCGGGCATGGTCGCGCGGCGCAATTCGTGCGCGTCAACGTGGCCGGCGTCATGAGCGACGGCATCTATCGCGCCGATGAAGACGAGGAAGACCTCGGCCCGGACTATCCGGTGGAGAGCGCAGTCCACCTGCTGCCCGACGGGTATACGATGGAAGTGCGCTGGCCGCTGTCGAGCCTGCGCTTCCCTTACGGCGAAGGCAAGCCGTGGCGCCTGATGATCGAGCGCAGCGTGCCGCATGCGGACAATATGCTGCTGCTGAGCGCACCGCTGAAGAAACAGTCCCTGCATTTCATCGCCGAGATGGAAGAGATCGAAGGCATGGCGCAAGTGCTGCCGCGCGTGCAGGACCGGGCATTCTGGGAGTTGCGCCCCGAGCTCACGCAGCGCTTCAACCGCGATTACGGCCAGCGCAGCAAGCAGACCAGCCTTGGCCTGGACATCAGCGCCCGCCCGCGCGCGGACTGGGTCTTCAATGCCATGCTGAACCCGGACTTCTCGCAGGTGGAAATCGATGCCCCGACCAGCAATGGCACCAACCGCATCGCCCTCAGCCTGCCGGAGAAGCGCGCCTTCTTCCTCGAAAGCGCCGACGTGCTGGGCATGCGCCTGCCGGCGTTCTATTCGCGCACCGTGGCCGATCCGCGCTGGGGCATGCGCGCCACCTGGCGCGGTGCCGCGGCGGATGCGACGGCCCTGGCGCTCGACGACCGCGCCGGCGGCGTCGTGATGCGCGGCAGCCCGTATGAAACGCAGGAACACGCCAGCGAGGGCGACAGCAAGGTGACGCTGTTGCGGGCGCGCAGCCATGGCGAGGAAGCGGTGGCCGGCGTTTTCCTGTCCGACCGCGATTACGGCAAGGGCGCGCGCAACACCGTGCTTGGCACCGACGGCCAATGGCGCGCGCCGTCCAACGGCGACGGCCACATCCAGCTGGCGTGGACTGCCATGGCCTCGCGCACGACTTCGCAATTCGACAGCGACGGCCGCGCCCTTGCCACCGGCGCGCGCAACAGCGGCTATGGCTACGGCAGGCTCAATTACAGCTCCGACGACTGGCTGAATATCGCGCAGCTGGAGGTCATCGGGAGCAACTTCGCCAACGATAACGGCTTCGTGCCCCAGGCGGGCATTATCAAGGGCGATCTCGAGCTGAATCGCCGCATGGGCGCGCGCAACCTGGCGTTGTTTGAAGCGTACGAAACGGAGCTGCACCTCGGCCTGCACGAGATCCGCACGCTGTCGCACGAAACCGTGCAGCGCTGGGTGCGGCCCGGCATCTGGTTCTACGCGGGCCGGCAGACGCGCTACTGGGCCGACTTCGGCTTGGACCGCCAGCGCGGGCGCGCCGGGGCAAGGCTGCACAAGACGCCGGCGGCGCACATGGGCATCGAAAGCACGCCATCTTCATGGTTCGTCAAGCTGAAAGGGGAGCTGACGCTGGGCCGCCAGCTCGACGTGGAGGCGGACCAGGTAGGGAAGGGCGGCAACCTGGAACTGGAGGCCAACCTGCGCTTCCCCCTGCCAGGCGGCTGGAGCCTGGAGTCGGACCATCGCTGGAATCGTTCCTGGGTCAAGCACCGCAGCCTGCAGGATTTCAGCGACGCCGGATGGCGCTGGGTCGGCACCCTGCACGCCACACCGCGCGATGCCTTGCGCATGATCGTCCAGAACACCGCGTCGGAGCGCCAGGACTTGCCGCCGCAGTTGCTGGAACCGTGGAGCGAGCGTTACCGCCATCGCTCGCTGCTGTACAAGCGCACCACGCGCCACGACCGCATTGTCTCAGTCGGCGCCACCACTGACGCCAACGGCGCCCTGCCGGGTTCCAGCAAGGGCTTGACGCTGAAAGTCCAATGGGGGATTTGAAGCGCCTGCTTAGACGGTAGCGCGCTGTCTTGCGCGCTGCTTGTCGAAGTACATGGCCCGATCCGCTTCAGCCATCACCTGCGCCACGGTATCGCCGTCCTCGGGAAAGCTGGCGGCGCCGACGCTGGCGCTGACGCGCAACAGTTTGTCCTCCCAGCGAAGCCGCTGGCCGATACGCATCGAGACGGCCAGGCGCAGGCTGTGCAGGCGGTCCGTGTTGTTCGCCGCCAGCGGAATGACGATGACGAATTCGTCGCCGCCAAGCCGGGCCACCATGTCCTCCGGGCGGATCAGGCCCACCAGCTTTTTCGCCACCTCGGCTAATACTGCATCGCCGGCGGCATGGCCATGCTCGTCGTTGATCGGCTTGAACCCATCTAGGTCGATGAACAGCAAGCCGACGCTGTTGCCGCTCACCCTGGCGTCGGCCAGCAATTGCTGCGCCCTGCGCTCGAAGCGCAGCCGGTTCGGCAAGCCGGTCAGGTGGTCGTGCTCGGACAAATGCTGCGACTGGCGCTGTTCGTAACCGGCGCTCTCCAGGTCCTTGCGCAGCATATGTTTCAACAGGAAAGCCTGGCGCGAGAAGTTTTCGCGCGCCAGCATCGACAGCATGCCGATCAGGTTGGTACTGACCAGGAAAAAGACGATGGCGACCAGCACGCTGCTTTCGTGCTGCTCTTGCAGGCCCTGCAGCCCGGTGGCAAGCGCCAGGTACACCACCGTGAGCGTACCGCCGAGGATGCACGCTGCAAACGGTGTGACATAGGTCCAGGTGTACAGTGCAGTCGTGACCAGGGTCAGGCCGGCGTAGTAATGTGTCCAGGAAGCCTCGCCTGGCGAGGAAGCTGCGATGATCGCCTCGATTCCCGCACCCCACAGGGCATACAGGCCGATCGTCAGGGCATTGTAATTGTCGGTAAACCACTGGCGGTTGCGCCATGCGCGCAGCAGGCACGCCAGCGTTGCCAGCACGACCACGGTGCGCACGGCCCACGCAAAGCCCACGGAATTGGGCAGGGCCCAGAGATCGAGAATGCCGAAGCACAGGTAGAGCAGCATGCAAAGCATGCAAGCCTGGCTGAAAGCACGGTATTTTGCCGGGACGATGTCCAGCTGATAACTCTCTTCCAGCGCGGCCGGGAAGTCAGCCGCTTTGGGCAACGAAGGATCGCGCGGATAGGCACGCGCAAAATTGAAAACCGAGTTGAGCGATAGGGTAGCCACTGCCAATTCCTTGTCTGGAACAGGTGGCGAGGTCTTGGCCGGAATGAAAGGTTGCGCGAAGGTGGGGCGCGGGGACGTTGGCAGTATACCTCAGTCCCGCGCGCGGGTGTGTTGTTTAGAACGAACGCGTCAGGCTGACTGACAGGGTGCGGCCGCGGCCGGCGAAATGCGCCCCGGTGTCCTTGAAGCTGACCGATTGCGGGTAGTAGCCGACATACTGGCGGTCGGTCAGGTTCTCGATGCCCACGCCCAGCTTGCCCCATGGCGAGTCGTAGCCGGCGGCCAGGTCGAACAGGGTGTAGCCGTTGAAGTGTTCTTCCAGGTTGGACGTGTTCACCATGCGGCCTTCGTTGATGTCGCGGTCAAACAGCTTGGCCGCTTGCAGGCGCAGGTTTGCCTTCGGCATGAATTGCCAGTTGGTGCCGGCCACCAGCTTGGTCGGACCTTGCGAACGGGCGCCGAGCGCCACGTCCATCGGCGCGCCGGCGGTAGTGGCGGTCTTGCCCATGGTGCGGGCGAAGGAGCCGAAGGCCGACAGCGTTTTCGATGCCCGCAGTTCGCCGGAAATTTCCCAGCCGCGCACCGTGGTCGGAACGCGGTCCAGCTGGCCGATGCCGGCGGCGTTGATGCGCAGCGCGGTACCCAGCTTGGAGCGCGAGTCGTAGAAGGAGGCGCCCACGTTGCCCATGGCGCCGCGCCAGTTGACGCCGATCTCGTTGTTGCGCGTGATGACAGGCTGCATGTCGAACAGCTGGTCGACCGACTGGCCAGGCTTGTTCACGGCGCGCAGCACCAGGCCGACGTCCGGCAGGCCGAAGCCTTCGGCGCTCGATACGAAGGCCGACCAGTTCTGGTCGAAGCGCCACACGGCGCCGATGTTCTTCACGTTCTTGGTGAAGGAGCGTTCGCCGCCCCGTACCAGGCGGCTGCCGTAGGCTGCCAGGGTGGTATAGGTGTCGACATTGAGCTTGGCGTCTTCATGGCGGACGCCGCCGCGCACTGTCAGCGGGCCGTACTCGTATTCGAGCTGGGTGAACGGGGCCAGCGAGGTGAAGTCCAGGGTCGGCACCCAGGTGCGGCCGGTGCCGGCCAGCCATTGCTTGGTGCGGTCGCGCAGGTAGTCCAGACCGGCCGTGAATTCCAGGCCCTTGACCAGGGTATCCGGGCGCACGTAGGTCAGCTTGGCACCGTATTTGTCGGCCACCACCTCGGACTGGTCATACAGGGTGCCGCGCGGCGCAAGCGCCGTGTCCTGGAAAGTGGCGGTGTTGGTAGCGCCGTACAGCGAGGCGAAGTCCTGCTTGAACAACTGGGCGTTGAAGCTGCCGCCCAGCACGTCGTTGTGGCGGTATTCCAGGCTGCTGGTCTCGACCTTGTTGCGTGGCGGCGCGCCTGGCGGCGTGCCTGGCGTGGCGCTGGTCGGGGTGCCATTGGCGAAGTTGGCCGGGACCGGGGCGTAGTCGCCATCGCCTTCCATGCGGAAGCGGTTGATGGTCAGCTGCAGGCGCTGCTCGCCGAAGTTCTTGCCGATCTTGAAGAACAGGTCGGTGCCTTCGGAGTCCATCGTGTCGCCTTGCACGGTTTCGATGCCGAGCGGGCGGCCCTGGCCGTCATAGCCCAGGCCGCGCTGCTGGATGCTGCCGAATGCCAGCAGGTCGAAGTCGCCCGACTTGTGCTGCAGGGTGTAGCCGGTCTTCCAGTCCAGGCTGTCGTGCCGCAGCTGGGACGACAGGCGCGCATTCACGCTATGGGTGGTGCCGTCGGTCTTGGCCGACTTGGTGATGTAGTTGACGATGCCGCCGGTGGCGCCCATGCCCTGCATGGCGGAAGCGCCGTTGATCACTTCCACGCGTTCGATGATGGCGGTGTCGGCCACATAACCTTCACGCATGCCGCCGCGCAGCGGATTGGTTTGCGGTACGCCGTCCAGCAGGATCAGGGCGGCGCGACCGCGCAGCGATTCGCCGGTGGAGCTCATTTTCTGGCGGCTTGGAGCGTAGCCGGGGATGTAGGTGGCCAGGGCGGCGGAAGGATCGTCTGCCAGCAGGTACTGCGCTTCGAGTTCCTTTTGCGAGATCACGCTTACCGCGCCCGGGATCTTGTCCACGCTCTTGCTGTTGCGGGTTGCCGTCACGACCACTTCCTTCATCGGCTCGCCGGCTTCTTGCGCCATTGCCACAGCGCCGGGAAGGGCGATGCAGGCCAGTGCCACGGCACGGGTGAGGGGATTTAATGTGGTCATGGAGTGACTCCTAAACAGAAAGATACAAAAGAAGGCAGCAATGATAATCATTCTCATTTATAATTTCAAACATTTTATTGCTGACGTTAAAAATGCTGACCGGCTTGCTGCGTGCACGACTGCGCGATCTCCACCTGTATGTGTCCCTGGTATTCGGGGCGATATTTGTCATGGCCGGCCTGACCGGCGTGGTGATCGCATGGACCCACGAGCTGGATGCGGCGCTGAATCCCGGCCTGTTGCATTCGCGCGGCGGGCAAGGCAAGGCCGATGCCGCGCCAACCCCGGCCCAGGCCCAGGCTGCATTCGACCGCCTGGCCGCCGATCCTGCTTATGGCAAGCCGACCACACTGATGCTGCCGTTCGAGGCGGATGACGTCTACGTGGCCTGGTATCGCAAGCCGAACAAGGACAAGGGCAGCTTCGACAACGACATCTCGCGCCAGGTCATGCTGGACCGCTACACGCTGGACATCCTCGGTGAGCGCAACTACGGCGAGATCGGCGTGTCGCGCGAACTGTTGATGCCGACCCTGTTCCAGTTGCACCGCTATATGCTGGCCGGCGAATTCGGCAAGACCGTGATCGGCATCAGCGGCTTGCTGCTCATGCTCACATCGCTGCTTGGCCTGGCGCTGTGGTGGCCGAAGCACACCCTTGCCAGCTTCCGCAAGTCGCTCACCGTGCGCGGCGGCGTGACGTCGCGCCAGTTCAATTACAGCTTCCACCGCTCGGCGGGCTTCTTCATGACGCCGGTGCTGGCTGTGCTGGGCTTCACCGGCATGGCCATGAACCTGCCGGACTGGGTGCGGCCCGTAGTGGGGGCTGTGGCCACCCTCGAACACAATGGCAAGGTAGCCAATGGCCCGGCCGCGGGACGGCAGCCGATCGATGTCGCTGCCGCCTTGGAAATCGCGCAGCAGCGCGTGCCGCAAGGACGCCTGTCGCGTGTGACGCTGGGCTCGGCCAAGGCGCCGTATGAGATCCGCATGCGCCAGGAAGGAGAAATCCGGGCAGGCGACGGCAATACCCGCGTCAGCGTGGACACCTTCAGCGGTGCGGTGTTGCGCGTACGCGACCCGCTGACCGCGGCCTCCGGCGACACCTTCCTCAACTGGCAGTTCCCGCTGCATACCGGCGAAGCTTTCGGCATGGCGGGCCGGGTCCTGGTCTCGTTCAGCGGACTGGCGCCGCTGGCCTTCATGGTCACCGGCCTGGTGTTATGGCTGGGCCGCCGCGCCCTGCACCGCAAGGCCCGGGCCGCAGCCGCGCAAGCTAGCATTAAAGAAGTTAAAAACATTGCCAACCGGTCACAGCCACACTTAGAATTGGAGCGTGAGAATGTGTGAGATTTTGTGGCCGCGGCAAGATGAGTGCACCGAACTTGAATCCGGCAATATTGCTGGAGATCATCAATCTTCAAACTGATATTGCCCGCCAGGGCCTGGACCTGGGCGGCGTGATGCAGCTGGTCTGCCAGCGCGCCGGCGCCTTGTGTGGCGCCACCGCCGCGGTGGTGGAACTGGCCGAAGGCAGCGATATGGTGTACCGCGCCACGGCCGGCGTGGCCGAAGGTGCGCTCGGGCTGCGCCTGAAACGCGAAGGCAGCCTGTCCGGCCTGTGCGTGGCGCAGGACCAGATCCTGCAATGCGACGATTCCGAGACCGATCCCCGGGTCGACCGCGCCGCCTGCCGCAAGGTCGGCCTGCGTTCGATGCTGGTGGTGCCTTTGCGCCATGAGGGCGAGACGGTCGGTGTGCTCAAGGTCGGCGCACCGCATGTGGATGCCTTCGATGCCTACCAGGCGCAGATCCTCGGCCTGCTGTCGGAACTGATCGGCGCCGCCATCTACCATGCGGTGCAATACGAATCGAGCGACCTGTATTACCGCGCCACACACGATGCCCTGACCAGCCTGGCCAACCGGGCACTGTTCTATGACCGCCTGCGCCAGCAACTGGCGCAAGCCAACCGCGCCTGCAGCAGCGTGGCCGTGCTCAACATCGACATGGACGGCCTGAAGGCAATCAACGACAGCCTGGGCCACCGCGCCGGCGACGCCGCCATCTGCCAGGTGGCCGAACGCATCTCGCGCGAGCTGCGGCAGGAAGACCTGGCAGCCCGCCTGGGCGGCGACGAGTTCGGCATCATCCTGTGCGGCGTGCGCGACCGCGATAGCGTCGGCAACAAGTGCAACAGCATCACCCATGCCATCGGCGCCCCGTTTGAATTCGAAGGCCGTGCACTGCGGCTGGGCGCCAGCATCGGCTACGCCATCAGCCCGGAAGACGGGCAGGACATGGACCGGCTGATCGAACTGGCCGACCAGGCCATGTATCGTGTAAAACACGCACGCAAGGCTGTTGCAGCGTAGTATCGTTTGGAGTTGGTACGGATAGCCTGATAGTATTGTTTGCATCTCCCCGAACAATAAGAAAGCGAGGGCGCGATGAAACGTTGCTTATGGTTGGCGGCTTTGCTGCCGCACGCAGTCATGGCGCAGGAGCCACCGGCGCCATCCCTTACCACTACTGTTACGTTTGCCAGCCAATACGTCTCGCGCGGCATCCGGCAGACCTGGGACAAACCGGCGCTGCAGCTTGGCATCGATTATGTCCATCCCAGCGGCCTGGTTGCCGGTACCTGGGCTTCCAATGTCAGCGACAAGTTCATCGAAGACGCCTGGATCGAATGGGACTTATACGCCGGCTATTCCGCAAGCAGAGGCGATATCGGCTACAGCCTGATCCTCTACCAGTACCTGTATCCCGGCGCTCGGGTCAGCGCCACCGATACCACGTTCAACTACACCGAGTTGTCGCTGGGACTGACCTACAAGTCCGCCTACGTCAAATACAACTACACGGTCAGCCCACATTTCTTCGGCATCACGCATGGCCGCGGCACGCGCTATCTCGACATCGGCCTGAACCAGGACCTGGGCAATGGCTACACGCTCAACCTGCATGCCGGCGATGCGCGCGTGGGCGGCGCCGGCAACAGGATCTGGGACTGGCGCGATGCCAAGGCCGGCGTTACCAAGACGCTGCAAGGCGGCTGGTCGATTGCGGCTGCCGTCACGCGCGGCTGGGGCGCTACCAATGTGTATCGCGACTACACCAGCGGCGTGCCCGATGCCAACGGCCAACTGGCTTTTTCCAACACTGAGAAGGCCACCTTTATCCTGACCGTCGCCAAGACCTTCTGAGGAGCGCCACATGTTGTCGAACCTCTCGCTGAATGCCAAGATCAATTTCGCCGCGACCGCACTGGTGGTGCTCAGCCTGGGCATCACCGCGGCCGTCACCGGCTACGAGGCCAGCCGCACCGCCGAGCGCGATGCGATGAACCTGGCGCGCACCCAGGCCGCCGCCGCCGCGTCGGCCCTGCAAGCGCGCATCGTCCGCAACCTGGCGGCCGTGATCCAGCTTGGCGCAACCCAGCGTGCCACGCGCGGCAGCAACCTGCCGCTGTCGCGCGAACAGACCGGTGAAATCACCAAGACCGTGGTGCTGGGATCGGAAGACCTGATTGGCGGCGCGGTGACCTGGGAGCCGAATGCACTGGACAACAGGGATGCAGAATACGCCGACAAGAAGCCGGAGTTCGATGCCAGCGGCCGCTACATGCCTTATTACACCAAGGCGGCGGGCGGCGGCACCAACGTCGAGCCCATTGTGTTCGACCCCAAGCCGGGCGCCAACGACTGGTACGATATTCCCAAGCGAACCGGCAAGGTCTTCTTCACCGAGCCATATTCTTATCCGGTGAGCGGCAAGGACGTGCTGATGGCCTCACTGGTGGCGCCGATCATGATCGGCGGCGAGTTCCGCGGCACCGCCAGCGCCGACTTCATGCTGACGCGCCTGGGAGAAATCCTCAAAGGCCTGAAGTCGATCGAGGGCGGACGCTTGTCGCTGGTCTCGAATGGCGGGCTGTATGCCAGCAATCCCACAGAAGCCCTGGTGGGCAAGCCGGCCGGCGACATCCCGAAGGAAGGCCTGGAGGCGATCCGCTCCGGCCGGCCTTACGAATACACGGACAAGGCCGACATGGTGCACCTGCTGCAGCCGCTGACGCTGCATCCGGACATCGCGCCGTGGGCGGTGAAAATGAGCTTCCCCCATGCGGTAGCGACGGCGCCGGCGCGCGACCTGCTGAAATATACCTTGCTGGTTTCGCTGGTCTGCGCGGTGGCAATGGGGCTGATCCTGGTGACAGTGCTGTTCCGCCTGATGCGGCCGGTGCGCGAACTGGCCGACGCGATGAACGGCCTGGCCAGCGGCGACGCCGACCTGGGGGCGCGGCTGGAAGTACGGGGCAAGGATGAACTGGCGGTCATCGGCACCGGCTTCAATACCTTCGTCGCCAAAATCCATTCGGTGCTGGCGCGGGTGCGCGAATCGTCGGAGAGCGTGGCCACGGCCAGCACGGAAATCCGGCAGGGCAATACCGACCTGTCCTCACGCACCGAGCAGCAGGCCAGCGCGCTGGAGCAGACCGCCGCCACGATGGAGCAGCTGACCAGCACGGTGCGGCAGAACGCCGACAATGCACGCCAGGCCAACCAGCTTGCGGCGCAGGCCTCGGAAGTGGCTGCGCGCGGCGGCCAGGTGGTGTCGCAGGTAGTGGATACCATGGCCTCGATCAACAATTCCTCGCGCAAGGTGGTCGACATCATTTCCGTGATCGACGGCATCGCTTTCCAGACCAATATCCTGGCCCTGAATGCAGCAGTGGAAGCGGCGCGCGCGGGCGAGCAGGGCCGCGGCTTTGCGGTGGTGGCAAGCGAGGTGCGCAACTTGGCGCAACGCAGCGCGGCGGCGGCGAAAGAAATCAAGGAGCTGATCGGCAGCTCGGTCGGCGAAGTGGAAGCCGGCAGTGCGCTGGTGGCGCAGGCAGGCACTACCATGGACGAGGTAGTGGCCAGCGTGCGCCGCGTCAGCGATATCGTCAACGAGATCAGCGCGGCCAGCGGCGAACAAAGCAACGGCATCGGCCAGGTCAACCAGGCCATCAGCCAGATGGATGGGGTGACGCAGCAAAATGCGGCGCTGGTCGAGCAGGCAGCCGCGGCGGCGGAAAGCTTGCAGCAACAGGCGGCCACACTGGTGGCGCTGGTGGGCGAATTCCGCATGGGACAAGCGGTGCGCGCTCCAACCCGGGCGAGTGCTAGTCTGGCCCTTTCCGAAAGGAGGCCGTCATGACCCAGCAACAGTACCAAAGCTGCATTGAAGCCTGCAACGATTGCGCCGCCGCCTGCGACCATTGCGCCGCCAGCTGCCTGCAGGAGCAGGACGTGACCAGCCTGGCGCACTGCATCGCCACCGATATCGACTGCGCCCAGGTCTGCCGGGTATGCGTCGGCCTGATGCAGCGCGGCAGCAAACTGGCTTCAAGCCTGTGCGAGGCATGTGCCGAGATATGCGATGCCTGTGCCGACGAGTGCGAGCAGCACACCCACGAGCATTGCAAGGATTGCGCGATCGCTTGCCGCCGCTGCGCCAGCGAATGCCGCAGCATGGCCGGCATGGCGCAGTCGCAGGTGCGGCCGGCGGTCATTCCGCCGCGCCATTGATCAGAAACGGCTGGAGGGCCAGTTCTTCCTCTCGCCTTTGTCCGCTTTAGCCGGGGCGGCGAAGTCGCGGACCGAGAGAATGCGCTCGGCGCCGACGGTATTGACCGCAAAGCCGTTGCGGCCGGCGGCCTTGACGCAGTACAGTGCCTGGTCGGCGGCCAACATCACCTTGTCCACATCGGCCGGCAACTCGGTCGTGAGCGCGATGCCGATGCTGGCCGTGACGTTGAGCGGGCGGCCATTGACTTCAAACGGCGCTTGCATGGCCGCCACGATTTTCTGGCCCAGCAGGTTGACGTCGTGGCCGGCCTCCAGGTGCTCGAACACGATCACGAATTCGTCGCCGGCGATGCGCGCCACGGTGTCGGTGCTGCGCACGGCATGGCGCAGGCGGCCGGCAAACTGCACCAGCACGGCGTCGCCCGCCTGGTGGCCGAAATTGTCGTTGATCCCCTTGAAGTAATCGATGTCGAGCACGGCCAGGCCGATCTGCTGGCCGGCGCGGATGGCGCGCTTCAAGGCTTGGGGGAAGAATTCGTCGAACATGCGGCGGTTGTGGGCGCCGGTGAGCGGATCGGTGGTGGCCAGGCGCTGCAGGTTGCGTTCAGCCATCTGCTGCTGGCGCGCAACCTGGTAGAAGGCGCGGCTCAGGTGCCCGAACTCATCGGGCTTGCCCGAATTGAACTGTTCAATGTCGATGTCGCCGCGGCCGAACGCACGCACCTGGCCGTGCAGCTGGTACAGGGGCGCCAGCAGGGCGCGCAGCAACAGCCATGCCGCCAGGCCGGCGGCCAGGGCCGCCACCGAGGCGGTAGCCAGGGCGCGCCAGCGCAGGGCGGTCATGGAAGCAAAGACATCGCTGATCGGGAAGGAGACGGCGATCGTCCAGTCGGCCTTGTGCAGGCGCTTGTGCGCCAGCAGCACTGGCTGGCCCTCATCGACCGCATCATCGCGCCAGCCGTCGACATTGGCCAGCACGGCGTGGCCCAGGGTGCCTGGGCCGGCAGCCTTGCTCAGCACGCGGTTCTGGTCGGGATGGTACAAGGTGGTGCCGTCGGCAGTGAGGATGAAGAGATAGCCCTCGGCTTTGCCGCGCAGCGCGTTCAGTTGGCCGGCAAAGGCGGGGCGCTGCAGGTCGATGGTGCCGACCAGGATGTAGTCGATGCGGCCATCGTGACCGAACACGGGCTGGGTAATGGCCAGCACCGGGCGGCCAGACAGCACGCTGCGGAACGGGGCCGAAACAATGCCTTCCTGGGCGGCGACGGTATCGCGGAAGTACTGCCGGTTCTTACTGTTGAGCTTGCCGATCATGCGGCGGTCCTGCAGGTTGGCCACCAGCTTGCCGTCGGGATCGTAAGCGGTGACGTTGAAAAACTCATCGCGCAGCGCGCCGCGCAGTTCGAGCTGGGCCTGGACCTTGGACGGTGCAACCGGCTCGGCGTGCATGCTCTCGGCCAGCAGGCGCAGAACTTGCTGTTTGGAAGTGATGTCGCGGTCGAGGTAGGCCGCCGCGCTCGCCAGCATGGACATTTCCTGTGCGGCGATTACCTTGCGCATTTCCTGCTCGGCCACCAGTAGGGAAACGCCGGCCACCAGCGCAGAGGCCAACATGACCATCAGCACCAGCAGGGCAGCAATCTTGAACTTGAAAGTCCGGAGTCTGGGAATTTGGCGCACAACCGTCCCCTGAAAGGGAAAATGCCAGGCGAGGGTTTGGCCAGAGGGAAACGTTGCGCGGGGGTAAGGCGCAGGCGCAGTATAAATCAATGCGCCCGCCCGGGCTACCGCAGCACACCACTCGTTGTCCCAAGACAACTCAACAGTAGCAGCGTGAAAGTCGGGGTCAGCTCCGGCAATCGGACATTTCGCGCAGCGAAATGTCCGATTGCCGGAGCTGACCCCGACTTTCATATGTTAACATCGCCGCCTTGACAGAATGGCTGGAGATTCCTGTGCAGCATCCGATTCGTTTCTATGACAAACCCGCTGGCGGCCTGGGCTCGCTGCACGGCACCGCCAAGGCTCTGCGCAGCAATAGCGCGTTGCCGGCCTTGAAGGTCTTGCCGCAGCTGAACCAGCCGGGCGGGGTGGATTGCCCGGGCTGCGCATATCCGGATTCGCCCAGTGACAAGGCGGTCGATTTCTGCGAGCAGGGCGCGTGGGCGATTGCACATGAATCGACGGCGCGCCGCGCAACGCCGGAGTTTTTTGCGGCCAATCCATTGGCGGCGCTGCGCGAGCGCGCAGAGTGGGAACTTGAGGGCTTCGGCCGCCTGACCGCGCCAATGCTGTACGACCGCGCCAGCGATACCTACCGCGAGATCGAGTGGGATGAGGCGTTCAAGCTGGCCGGCGGTGCGCTGCGGGCGCTCGATGCGCCGGGCCGCGCGGTGTTTTATGCCTCCGGCCGCAGCAGCAATGAGGCGGCTTTCCCCTACCAGTTGTTTGCGCGGGCTTTCGGCACCAATAACATGCCCGATTCGTCGAACTATTGCCATGAGTCGTCCGGCATGGCGCTGGGCACGACGCTTGGCGTCGGCAAGTCGACCGTCACGCGTGAGGATTTCGAACACGCGGAGGCGATCTTCGTGTTCGGCCAGAACCCTGCCACCAATCACCCGCGCATGCTGGGCGACCTGCGCGAGGCCTCGCTGCGCGGCTGCCGTATCGCGGCTTTCAATCCCATGCTGGAGCCGGGCCTGCGCGGTTTCGCCGACCCGCAGTCGCCGGTTGAGACCCTGACGGGGCGCGGTACGCGCATCGCCAGCGAGTATTTCCAGGTACGCGTGGGCGGCGACCTGGCAGCAATCATCGGCATGTGCAAGGCCGTGCTGGAGGCGGAGGAGGCGGGCGGCAAGGTGCTGGACCGTGATTTCATCGCGCGCCATACCAGCGGCTTCGAAGAGTTTGCCGCTGCCGTGCGCGGCCAGTCGTGGCAGCAGGTGGAGCACGATAGCGGCCTGTCGCGCGAGCAGATCGAAAAGGCGGCGGCGATCTATATCGCTTCCAGGGCCACCATCGCCACCTGGTGCATGGGCCTGACCCAGCATGAGTATGCGATCGAGACGATCCAGATGCTGGTCAACCTGATGCTCCTGCGCGGCAATGTCGGCAGGCCCGGCGCCGGCCTGATGCCGGTGCGTGGCCATTCGAACGTGCAGGGCGACCGCACGGTGGGCGTGACCAACCGGCCGAAGAAGGAGTGGCTGGAAGGCCTGGAGCGCGTGTTCGGCTTCACGCCACCGGCGCAGCATGGACTCGATGCGGTGGCCGCCATCAACGGCATCATGGACGGTTCGGTGCACGCCTTCCTGGGCTTGGGCGGAAATTTTGCCGTGGCCGGGCCGGATACGCCGCGCGTACTGCAAGCGATGGAACGGCTGCAGTTGACGGTGCATATCGCAACCAAGCTGAATCGCACCCACCTGCATCCGGGCCGGGTCGGCCTGCTGCTGCCTTGCCTGAGCCGCACCGAGCGCGACGAGCAGGAGGGCGGCCGCCAGTTCGTCAGCGTGGAGGACACGGCCAGCATGGTGCATGCTTCGGCGGGGCGCAGCGACCCCGCCAGCGCCAGGCTGCGCTCGGAGCCGCATATCGTCACCGAGCTGGCGCGCCACACGCTGGCCGGCGCCGCACTGCCCGGTATCGACTGGCAGGCCATGGGCAGCGACTACAGCGTAACGCGCTCGCTGATCGAGCAGGTCGCCAGCACCGCCGTGGCGGGTTTTGAGAAATACAACGACCGCATTGCGCAACCGCGCGGCTTCCACCTGCCGAACAGTGCGCGCAACCGCGACTGGAAGACCGCCAGCGGCAAGGCGCAGTTCACCGCCATTGCGCTGCCGCAGGACACCATCATGGGCCGCGCCCGTGCCGCCTTCGGCGACGAGGTGCTGTGCCTGGCAACCGTGCGGGCGCACCGCCAGTACAACACCACCGTCTACCGCGACACCACGGGCGAGGTGGACCGCTACCGTGGCGTGCACCATACGCGCAAGGTACTGTTCATCTCCGCTGCGAGCATGGCGCGCCTTGGCTTGCGCGACGGCCAACTGGTCGACGTGCACGCCGCCGCGCCGGACGGCATCGCGCGCAAGTGCTGCGGCTACCAGCTCGTGCAATACGATGTGCCGGAGGGCGACGTATTCGGCTACTTCCCTGAGCTGACGCCCTTGGTTTCCCCGGCGCTGGTGGCGCGCGGTTCGGCTACGCCGGCCTTCAAGGAAGTGCCGGTGCTGCTCAGGCCCGCGGAATAATCGGCTCTTCGTGGTGCATCGGCGCATCGAGCGGGATGGTGATGCGGAAGGTGGTGCCGACGCCGGGCATGCTGTCGACGTGGATCTTGCCGCCCAGGATGGTGGTGACGATGTTGTGCACGATGTTCAGGCCCAGCCCTGAGCTGCCTTCGCTCATGCGGGTGGTGAAGAAGGGGTCGAAGATCCGGTTAAGGTGGCTGGACGCGATACCGGCGCCGTCGTCGCCGATGATGATGTCGGCATAGTCGTCGGTCGGCACCGGCACCGTGATCGACAGCCTGCCATGGCCGCGATTGTGGAAGCCATGCATGATGGCGTTGTTCACCAGGGCTGCCAGCACCTGGCCAAGCGGGCCGGGGTAGCTGTCCATTGCCACCAGCGGCGCCACGTCCACCGTTACCTCATAGGGCGTCTTGCGCAGCACCGGCGACAGGGTATTCATGTTTTCCTGGATCACGGCGCCCAGGTCGAACTTGCGGCGCTGCGAGCTGGCGCGGTCCACTGCGACCTGCTTGAAGCTCGATACCAGGCTGGCCGCGCGGTCGATATTGCGCGTCAGGAGCAGGCCGATGCCGTCGGCTTCTTCCAGGAATTGCTGCATGTCCGAGCGGCGCAAGCCGCTTTCGAAACGCTGGCCCAAGGCGTGGACCTTGTCATTCAAGGTGCTGGCGGCAACCAGGCTGTTGCCGATCGGGGTATTCAGTTCATGTGCTATGCCGGCCACCATCGAGCCCAGGGCCGCCAAGCGTTCGCTGCGCGCCAGTTCGTCCTGTGCATGGCGCGCCGCCTCCGTCCGTTCGGCCACGCGCCGCTCCAGCGATTCGTTGAGGACCGCCAGTTCTTGGTACAGCACGGCCCTTTCCGACAGGCCGGCCAGGATGTTCTCCCGCATTTCGTTGATCTTGTTGGCCAGCAGGTCCAGTTCCGTATTGCCGCCGTGCTTTAACGCCAGCGGCTGGCTGCCAAGGTTGTCGATGGTCAGCTGGCCGACATAGTCGCTGAGTTGCTGCAGCGGCTTGCCCAGCCAGTGCCGCACCACCAGCACGAAGATGAACCATAGCGCCAGGGTCTTGATCACGGAGTTCACGAGGATCAGGAAGAAACCGTATTCCACCTGGCTGAGGATGATGCGCCGGTTCGAGTAGACGGTCCACCTGCCGATTTCCTGCGGCGTGCCGTTCTCAAGTTTGTATGAAATGGGGAATTCACGGCTGAAGATCTGGCCGAACAGGCCATCGTTGCGCTGGGGCGGCGCCAGGCGGCCGTCGGGCTGGGCCTGCATATGCTTGCCCTGTTCGTCGAGCACCGTGCCGACTGCACGCACCAGCTTGCCCTGTTCGTCGACCACCTTGATGCCGACCACGATCGGCAGCTCCTTCATGCCGGCCAGTATGCCGCGCATGATGTCGTCGTTGAAGCGCCACATGGCGTCGGCGATACCGGGACCGAAGGTGTGCTGCATGGCCTCGATCTCGCTTTCGACGCGGCTGCGGGTGTGTTTGTATTCCGCGGTCAACTGGATGACGGTGACTACCGCCGTCACGATGAAGTAGCAGCCGAAGATAATGCGCAGCAGGCGGGCGGCGATCGAGCGGGTCATTTGAACCACCGCTCCTCGATCTGCCTGTAACGGGGCGAGTTGAGCAGCTTGCCGTATCCCTTGTTAAAGCGTGCCAGCATCTCGCGGCTGCCAGGCGCGGTCCTGCTGAAAGCGATGAACAGGTCGGGTGTGGCGACAGTCCCCACCAGCGTGAAGCGGCCGGCGAATTCGCCGGGCTTGCTACGGAACAGGGCGTTGGCGATGCGTTCTTCGGCTGCCATGTATTCGATGCGGTCAGCCAGCAGCATGCGAAAGCCATGCTCGTTCTTGTCCACCACGCGGCGCCTGATGCGCGTATTGACGTCGAATTCCTCTCCATATTCGTAATCGCGCTGCACGCCGACCGTGTGTCCCTCCAGGTCTTTGGCCCGCAGGCCGCGCTGGCGGGAACCTGAACGCGCGTAGATATTCATGCGGGTCGAAAACAGGGGCATCCGGGGCCACAGGTAAAGCGGCCGGGTCAGGCTGTTCGGTACTGCGTCGAAGCATGCCGTCAGTTGCCCGCTGCGCGTTTCGGCCATGCAGCGGGAATAGGGCAGGGCCCTGAATTGCGCCTTGACGCCTGCCAGGGCAAAGGCCTCGCGCACCACATCGACCGCAAATCCCTGCGCATGCTGCTGCGGCGCCGATGAATAGGGCGCCCAGTCATCCTCCGCGCCGACCACCACCGTGGGGGCGGCGCAGGCGTGCGATGCGGCAAGCAGTGCCGCAAGAATCGGGTGGCGAAGCGCACGGCACATGTTGAGTGACACCGTTGGGGAAGCGGGCTGCATTCAGGCAAGTATAAACTCTGCTTTCACTAGCGTTTAACTATTTGGGGCGCCTGTTGTAGCCGAACCATAGAACCTTGGCGCCGCTTCGGGAAATTTCTAATGTTTCAGCTTTATTGCAAAAATGTAATACAGATCAAGGAAAAATAATCGTACAATGTGAAATTTTTCAACGATAGAAAAGTTTCAAGATTGCCGTGTCGACAGTTGTCTCCTATTTCCAGGCCCGCCTCGGGGCCGAGTTCTCCATAGCTGGCTCAGCCTTGTCCTTGGTCTTGACCGAAGTTCAGCCAACGGCCCATCCGCAAGCTTTTTCGGTGACTTTTCAGGGTCCTGCCACCGCGGAGCTCGAACAGCAAACCGTCATCCTGGAACGTGCTGGTGATGACGATCTGGCAATTTTCATCGTTCCTGCGGCGCGTCACAGCGGCGGAGTGCAGTATCACGCCGTATTTAACAATTAACCTCACCAGGAGACCATATGGCAGAGCCATACTTGGCCGAGATCAAGCTTGTCTCGTTCAATTACCCGCCGAAAGGCTGGGCTTTATGCAATGGGCAGTTTTTGCCGATCAACCAGAACCAGGCCTTGTTCTCCCTGCTGGGGACCACCTACGGCGGCAATGGGCAAACCACGTTCGCGCTGCCGGACCTGCGCGGCCGCGTGCCGGCGCATGTCGGTGCCGGCATTATCCAGGGCCAGGCCAGTGGTGCGTTTGTGCACACGCTGTCGCATGCCGAATTACCTACGCACAACCACCGGCTGGGTACCAGCACGGCCATCGCGAACACCAGCGATCCGAATGGCGCATTGCTGGCGCGCAAGGGTCGGCTGACTGCGGATGTCTTCAATGGTTCGCCCAATACCGGGCTGGTGCCGACCCAGGTGTCCAGCACCGGCGGCGCGCAGCCACACGAGAACACCCAACCCTACCTGACGCTGAATTTCATTATCGCGCTGCAGGGCATTTTCCCTAGCCAGAACTGAGCGGAACCGACCATGTCTAATCCTTTTATCGGCGAAATCCGCATGTTCGGCGGCAATTTCGCACCGGCCGGCTGGGCCTTTTGCGATGGCCAGCTGTTGCCCATCTCCGAAAACGACGCCCTGTTCACACTGATCGGCACCACTTATGGCGGCGATGGCCAGTCCACCTTTGCGCTGCCCGACATGCGCAGCCGCGTGCCGCTGCATTCCGGCAGCCTGCAAGGCCGCACCTTCGCCATCGGCGAAATGGGCGGGGCCGAGAGCGTGACCCTGACTTCGCAACAGATCCCCAGCCATACCCACGCGATCGTTGGCAGCACCGAACGCGGTAGCGGCGCCTTTACCAATCTGACCGGTTACCCGGCAGCGACAGTGGCGGGCGGCACGGCAATGTACGGCACGTCCGACAACAATGTGCAGCCGATGGCGGCAGGGGCCATCACGCCGGCCGGTGGATCGCAACCGCACGACAATATGGCGCCTTACCTTGGCGTCAATTTCATCATCTCGCTGTACGGCGTATTTCCGCAGCAGTCTTGAGGACCTTCCGATGAGTTCACCATTTGTTGCGGAAATCCGCATGTTTGCCAGCAACTTCGCGCCAACCGGCTGGGCCACCTGCGACGGCCAACTGTTGCCGATCTCGCAGAACACGGCGCTGTTTTCCCTGCTGGGCACTACCTATGGCGGCGACGGCAAATCGACTTTTGCCTTGCCCGACCTGAATGGCCGCACACCGCTGCATCCTGGGCAAGGGGCCGGCCTGTCGCTGCGCGACCTCGGCCAACAGGGCGGCAGCGCCACGGTCAGCCTGATCGAATCGGAAATGCCGGCGCACGCCCATAACCTGCAAGCGACCACCGTCACGGCCAACCAGCTGGCACCAAGCGGCTCAAGCGGCTTCGCCAAGTCCGGCGCGATGAACCAGATCTACAGCAAGACCACGGCCGGCATGCTGCAGATGCGCCCGGAAGTGCTGGCGCCGTCTGGTGGCGACCAACCGCATAACAACCGCCAGCCTTACCTGGGCCTGTTGTTCTGCATCGCCCTGCAGGGCGTGTTCCCGCCGCGCTCCTGATGGATGTGACGCTGCGCAGCGAGACTGCGGCGGACCGCGCTTTCCTGCGCGCGCTGTCCGGCGAAGTCCGCGGGTCGGAGCTGGGGTTGGCCGGCATGGACCAGGGCATGTTGCAGACTTTGCTCGCCATGCAGTTCGAGGCGCAGCGGCAATCGTACCTGCAAGCCTACCCGGCTGCACGCTGCGACATCATCGAAGTCGACGGACTTCCTGCCGGGAGGCGCGTTGTGGCGCGGGCGCGTGGCGCTTTGCACCTGGTCGACATCGCACTGATGCCGGCGTGGAGGGGAAAAGGCATCGGCAGCACGCAACTGCGCGGCTTGCAGCGGGAAGCAGCCGACGCAGGCCTGCCGCTGCGCTTACATGTAGCACTGAATAACCGAGCCGAGGCGCTGTATCGCCGCCTCGGCTTCAAAGAAACCGTGGTGTCCGGCATGCACCGGACCATGGAATGGGAGAACAACAATGAATGATCGAGTAACTTCGCGCCGCACCTTGCTGAAGGCAGGTGGCGGTTCGTTGCTGGCCGCGGGCCTCGGCTTGCGCGCACCGGCAGTCCTTGCGGACGAAAACGGTAGCAGCTTTGGCTGGAGCCGTGCCGCTGCCGAGGGCCTGGTGGGCCAGGTTTTCTGGCTGAACCACCCTGAGCACCGCGCTTTGCAAATCAAGCTGGAACGGGTTCAAGCCTCGAAGCTCGCACCCGACGGCGCGGAAGTAAGCCAGTTCACGGTGCTGTTCTCTGCCGCCGCGCAGCCGGCCATCCAGGCTGGCAGCTACGAAATCGAACATGAAGCGACAGGGCGCCAGCTGGTGTTCCTGCAGCCGGGCGCGCGCCAGGGTGCGCTGGTTACACTGCGCGCCGACTTCAACCTGCACGTTTAAGGAAACACAATGCACAAACACGCCTCCGCCAACCGTTTTTATCGCCTTGTCTGGAGCACGGTGCACCGCTGCTGGGTGGCTGTAGCCGAAGGCACGCGCAGCCATGGCAAGGGCGGCGCGCGCCGCCGCGCCGCTGCCGTGCTGGCGGGCAGCCTGGCGATGGCGGGAGCGGCTACGGCCGGCGCGCCTCCGGTCAATGCTCTGCCGACCGGCATGCAGCTGGTAGCCGGCCAGGCCGGGGTGAGTGTGCAGGGCAGCAGCATGACGGTGAACCAGGCCACGCAGCAGGCCATCATGAACTGGCAGGGCTTCAATATCGGCGCCAACGCCCAGGTGCGTTTCATCCAGCCGAACGCATCGGCGGTGGCGTTGAACCGGGTAGTCGGCGGCGAGGCAAGCACCATCTTCGGCAAGCTGTCGTCCAACGGCAAGGTATTCCTGGTCAACCCGCAGGGCTTGCTGTTTGGTGCCAGCGCGCAGGTGGACGTGGGCGGACTGGTTGGCTCCAGCCTTGGCATCACGGACCAGTCTTTCCTTTCCGGCAGCTATCGCTTCAGCGGCAGCGGAGCCGGTGCGGTACGCAATGAAGGCCGCATCAATGCTTCTGACGGCGTCGTGGCGCTGTTGGCGCCAACCGTATCGAACAGCGGCAGCATTGCGGCGCCAGGCGGCAGCGTGGCGCTGGCGGCAGGCAATGCCGTCGGGATGGACTTCCGCGGCGACGGCCTGATCACGCTGCGCGTGGAGCAGGGCGCGCTCGATGCGCTGGCCGAGAATAAGGGCTTGCTGCAGGCCGATAACGGCCAAGTGCTGCTGACGGCGAAAGCGGCCGACGCGCTGGCGCGTTCCACCGTCAACAATGCTGGCTTGGTGCAGGCGCGCGGCCTGGTAGCCGACGGCGGCGCGATCCGCCTGGTGGGCGACGGGCGGGTGCAGGCCGGCCAGCTTGACGCTTCGTCCAGCGGCGGGCAGGGCGGCAGTGTCAAGATCGCGGGCGGCTTCGTTGCACTGGACGGCGCGGTGCGCGCGGACGGCGTGCGCGGCGGCAGTGTGGACGTAACAGCCGCTGGCGACCTGTCGGCAGCTGCGGCATTGTCGGCAGCCGGAACGGCAGGCAAGGGTGGCAGCATCAGTCTCCTCTCCGGCGCCGGCCTGGCGGAGAACAATTCTGCTTCCACCAATGTGAGCGGGGCGACTGACGGCGGCGCTGTGTCGCTGCAGGCTGGCGGCAGCTTGCTTTCTTCCGGACGGCACGACGCGCATGGCGTGTCGGGAATAGGCGGCCGGGTGGACATCAGCGGTGCTGATGTGCGCCTGATGGGGGCGAACGTCGATGCTTCCGGTGCCACCCAGGGTGGCCTGGTGCGTGTCGGGGGAGCTTTCCAGGGCGGCGCACAGCGCGCCGATGCTCCGGACGTGGACCGTTTCACTGCACGCTGGGGCGCCATGGCCAGTATCGCCAATGCAGACGCCACTTTTATCAACGACAGTACCGCGCTGGACGTCTCGGCACGTGGCGCAGCAGGACAGGGCGGCACTGCTATCGTGTGGTCGCAGCAGCAAACCACTATGCTCGGCGCTGTCAAGGCTACCGGTGCTGCGCGCGGCGGGGCTGTCGAAATCTCATCGCAAGCGGACCTGCGTCACGTGGGCCTGGAACGGCTTGACATCGGCGCCGGCGGCCGTCTGCTGCTGGACCCGAAGAATATCGTGATCGGGAGCTTCGCCAACCAGTGGACGTATGACGCCGTCATCGGCAAGGGTTTCAGCGGCGGCAAGAACCGCGACGTGGCAAGCCTGAAGGAAGGCGACTGGTTCGGCTACAGCGTGGCGCTAACCTCCGACGGCAGGGGCCTCGCGGTCGGCGCGCCGCTCGACGACGGCGCTGCCGGCGCCGCCGACGCGAACTACGGCGCCGTGCGCCTGTTCACGTTCAGCGACGGCCAGTTCAACGGCGGTACACTGGTGGGCACCATTGGCCATGGCTACACCGGCGGCAACAACTACAATATGTCGGCGCACTTGACCGGCGGCGATGCGTTCGGCAGTTCTGTCGCATTGAGCAGTACAGGCGACGTGCTGGCTGTCGGCGCGCTTGGCAGCGACTATGCTGGCAAGGTGTACACCATCGGCTTTGGTACCGGGTTTACTGCACCGGCCGTGACGCAAACGATCGCCAGCAGCGCTGGCGGTTCGAATGGCTTCGGCGTCTCGGTCGCCCTGAATGGCGACGGCGGCAAGCTGGCGGTGGGGGCATTGTTCGACAATAGTGTCGAACTTTTCACAAAGTCGAACGGCAGCTTCTCCCGCCTGTACACGCTGAACGGCACGGCAGAGACCCAGTTTGGCAGCGCAGTGGCTCTCAATGACGCGGGCACGCAACTGGCGGTGGGCGCTGCGGCCGCGAACAACGGCAAGGGAATGGTCTACCTGTATTCCACGCCGTTCGATTCCTTGATCAGTTTGGGCTCGATTGGCCAGGGCGGAAGCAGGCTGGATATCGCCCTGAATGATGGCGAGTTATTCGGTTCCTCGCTGGCGATGAATGATGCCGGGACGCGCCTGGCAATCGGTTCTCCAACGAATGGCGGTCTAGGCAGCCCCGGCACCGGTCCTGGCGCAGTGCGCGTCATCGACTATAGCGGCAACTTCTCCTCGCCTGGCGTCACGGCGGTGATCGGCCGCGATTACACCCAGGGCGCAAACGCCAGCCTCGTCCTCAACGATTACGGCAACTTCGGCTTTGCCGTGGCCATGAACGGCGCTGGCGACAGCCTGGTGGTGGCCCAGCCATTCGCCGACTCGGCCGATGGCAGCGTGTTCCAGACCGGATCGGTGAACTTGTTCCGCCTGCTGCCGGCTCCCGCAGCCGCATCCTTGTCGTTTGGCCAGGCCTATCCGCAAGCAAATGTGAACGCTTCGGTGGACGCGCAGAAGTTGGCGGCCGCCCTGGCAGCGGGCACCAGCATCACGCTGCAAGCCAATAACGACATCACCTGGCTGGCCGGCAATGCCATCAATGCGGCCGGCACCGGCGACCTGTCGCTGCAAGCGGGGCGCAGCGTCGAGCTGAACTCCAACATCACCATGGGCGGCAGGCTGAATGTCACCGCCAATGCCGGTACCGGTGCCGGCGTGATTAGTGCTTACCGCAGTGCGGGCAACGCGGCCATTACGGTCGCCAACGGTACCGCGATCAACGCCGGCAACGTCAGTCTGACCATCGATACCGGTGCCGGCCAGACCGAGAACGCCAGTGGCGACATTACCATCGCCGGCGCTGTCAACGCCAAGAAGATTACCGTCGTCAATAAGGGCCCATCGGCCGGCAGCGATGTCGTGATCAACGCGGGCGGCAGCTTGGTCGGTAGCGACGGCGGATATGCGGCAACGGTGGTTGTCGCTGCCGCCGGCGCCGCTGGCGGTACCTTTACCAACAATGCGGGCAGCAATGCGCTGCAGGGCGGAATCGATGGCTATTACCACGTCTACGCCGATGCGCCGGCAAATGCCTTGGAAGGAATGAGCGGATACAACAAGCGTTACAGCCAGTCGTATACGGGCACCGCTCCCTCATACACTTCCATGAGCGGTAACTGGTTCATGTACAAGTTGTCGCCAACACTGACCGTTACAGCGCAAAACGCCAATAAAGTCTACGATGGTACCGGTTCGCTGCCGGCCTTCAACTACAACGTCACCGGCTACATCGATGGCGATTCCGGCGGCATCGTCGGTTCGGCTGCCGCTACGGGCTTCACCAAAAATGTCGGCACCTATAGCCTGAACCGGGGAAGCATCTTCAGCGAACTGGGCTACAACATTAGTTTCTCCACTGGCAAAACGCTGACCGTCACGCCCAAAGCGCTGACCGTCACCGCCACGGGGATCAACAAGGTATATGACGGCCTGGCGAGCGCCGGCGTGACGCTGAGCGACGACCGGGTCCATGGCGACCAGCTGACCGCGAGCGCAACGTCGAGCACCTTTAGCGACAAGAATGCCGGCAACGGCAAGGCGGTCGGCGTAAGCGGCATTGCGCTGTCCGGCGCCGATGCGGCAAACTATTCGCTGGTGTCGACGACGGCATCGACCAGCGCGAACATCAGCCGGCGCACGCTGAACGTGAATGCTACTGCTTCGAACAAGGTCTACGACGGTTCGGTCAATGCCAGTGCAACCTTGGGCGACGACCGTGTGGCCGGCGATACGCTGTCGGTCAGCCAGGCTGGCGCTTCGTTTGCAGGCAAGGACGTGGGAGTAGCCAAGGCAGTGCAGGTGACGGGGCTTTCCCTGTCGGGCACCGACGCGGCCAATTATGTGCTTGGTGCGAGCACGGCTTCGGCTGCAGCCGATATCACACAGCGCCAGCTGACGGTGGGTGTGAACGCTGCCGACAAGGTCTACGACGGCGCACTGGCTGCGACGGTCGGCTATACCGATAATCGTGTCAATGGCGACGCGCTGACGATTTCGGGCAGCGCCGCCTTCGCCGACAAGAACGTTGGTACTTCTAAATCCGTCACGGCAACGGGCCTGGCGCTGTCCGGCGCCGATGCCGGCAACTACGCTTTGGCGTCGCCTGCCGCCAGCACCACGGCGTCGATCACGGCGCGCACGCTGACTGTGACGGCAAACGGCAATAGCAAGGTGTACGACGGCTCGCAGGCGGCGACGGTGAATCTGAGCGATGACCGCGTGGCGGGCGATGTGCTGTCGGTTGGCGGCAATGCTTCCTTCACCGACAAGAATGCCGGCATTGCCAAGGATGTCAATGTGACCGGCATTGCAATCTCCGGGACCGATTCTGGCAACTATGTGCTGTCGTCGACCCAGACCGCCACCAAGGCCGATATCGCCAAACGTACGCTGACGGCCACCATGACCGGCGGCAACAAGACCTATGACGGGACGACAAGTGCGACAGTCGGCCTGGCAAGCGACGCCTTGGGCGGTGACAGTCTTTCGCTTGGCAGCGCAAGCGCCAGCTTCACCAGCAAGGACGCCGGCACCGGCAAGACCGTAAACGTCAGCGGCATTTCCATCGTTGGCGGTACGGATGCGGACAACTATGTGCTGGCATCGAGCGCCATCAGCGGAACGGCCGATATCGCGGCGCGCACGCTGGTGGTGACGGCCACTGGTGCCAACCGGGTGTACGATGGCAGCCGTGCAGCCGGCGTGAGCTTCAGCGATGACCGCGTCAATGGCGACGTGCTGACCGTCAGCGGCAACGCTACGTTCGCCGACAAGAACGTGGGCATTGCCAAGGATATCAGCGTGAGCGGCGTTGCACTGTCCGGCGCCGATGCAGGCAATTACGTGCTGTCGGCCAGCCCGGTCGCCACCAAGGCCGATATCGGTGCGCGCATCCTGAATGCCGTTGCGACGGGCTCGAACAAGGTGTATGACCAGGGCACCACGGCGTCCGTGACGCTGGGCGACGACCGTGCAGCAGGCGATGTGCTGTCGCTGGGCTATGGCGCTGCAAATTTCACCAGCAAGGACGCCGGCAACGGCAAGACGATCAATGTCAGCGGCATTTCCCTTACGGGGACGGATTCCGGCAATTATGTGCTGGCGTCGACCAATGCGACCGCCAGCGGCAACATCACGCCGCGGACGCTGGCCGTCGCTGCCCTGGCTTCGAGCAAGGTGTACGACGGCAGCCGGTCCGCCAGTGCCGGTTATACCGATGACCGCCTGGCCGGCGACCAGTTGTCTGTGAGCGGCATTGCCACCTTTGCCGACAAGCATGCCGGTAACGGCAAGTCAGTGACGGCCAGCGGCCTGTCCTTGTCCGGAACCGATGCCGGCAACTACGCGCTGGTTTCGAACAGCGTCGGCACTACCGCCGATATCACGCCGCGCGTGCTGAACGTCAATGTGCAAGGCAACAAGATTTACGACGGCGGCACCGCGGTTTCGGCAAGCTATAGCGACGACCGCGTGACGGGCGACGTGCTGTCCGTCAGCGGCAATGCCAGCTTTAACAACAAGAATGCCGGCAATGGCAAGTTGCTGACGGCGAGCGGCCTTGCCCTGTCCGGTGGCGACGCGGGCAATTACCGGCTGACGTCGACTACAGTGGCCGGCTCCGGCTCCATTGCAGCCCGCACCTTGACGGCTACCGTCGCCGCCGCCGACAAGGCTTACGACGGCACGACCACCACCTCGGTTGTGCTGCTTGGCGACGATCGGGTAGCGGGCGACCAGTTGGCACTCACCGGCGGCACCGGCAGCTTCTTCGACAAGAATGCCGGCAACAACAAGGCAGTTTCCTTGTCCGGACTCAATCTGAGCGGCGCGGATGCCGGCAACTACGACATTTCCTTCGTTGCCAATTCCACGGCCAGCATCACCCCGCGCTCGCTGCAGGTAAGCGTCGGCGGCGTAGACAAGGTATATGACGGCTTGCTGGCTGCCGGGGTGACTTACGGCGACAACCGCCTTGCCGGGGACCAGCTGCAAGTTACCGGCAATGCCAGCTTCGCCGACAAGAATGTCGGCAATGGCAAGGCAGTTTCCGTGTCGGGTATTTCCCTGACCGGCGCGGATGCCGGCAATTATGCCGTCAGCAACGGCACTGCAAACACCACCGCATCCATCACGCCGAAGGCGCTGGCGGCTGTTGCGAATGGGGTAGTGGGCAAGGTGTATGACGGCAGCACGGCGGCGCACGTGGCTGCGGGCCAGGTCGGCCTGACCGGCTTTGTCGCCGGCGAAGGCGCGTCCATCGGCGCGTTGCAAGGCCAGTACAACAGCGGCAATGTCGTGGGCGCAACCAGTGTCAAGGCGAAGCTCGATGTCGCCGCGCTGAACGCCGATGCCGGCACGGCGCTGTCGAACTATGTGCTGCCGGCGGAGGTTGCGCTGGCAGGCAGCATCAGTGCGCGCCGGCTGACGATCGACGGCGTCACTGTCGCGAGCAAGAGCTACGATGGCAGCACCAACGCCAGCCTGGCAAATATTGGCAGCTTGTCCGGCCTGGTCAACGGCGAAAGCCTCGTATTGCGCGCTCCGGACAGCGTTCGGTTCGATAACAGCAATGCCGGAGCCGGCAAGCAGGTCGTCGCCAGCGGTTACAGCCTGGCGGACGGCAGTGGCCTGGCATCGAATTATGCGCTGGCCGGCAACAGCGTTACCGCCAGCGGAACTATCAATCAGGCGAAGCTGCTGGTGAAAGCTGACGACCAGACCCGCGCGTACGGCGGCAGCAATCCGGCTCTGACCTGGACTGCCAGCGGCCTGGTCGGCGGCGATACTGTGGCGCTGCTTGGCGATGTGCATACGGCAACCACCGCGGCCCGGGATTCGGCTCCCGGCAGTTATGCCATCACGATCGGCGGCAGCAACCTGGCCAACTACATGGTCGATTACGTCAACGGCGTGATGACCGTGGCGCGTGTCCCGTAGCAGTTCGAAAACGTCATCGGCAACGCCGTGAATCCGGCATTGCCGGGCCGGTACGATGCGACCGGGCGCGATATGAACGTATGGATGCAACTGGCCGGCGACGGTGGTCCCCTGGTCGGCGTGCCTGCGGATGTTGCCGCGGTCAATGGCGCCGCCGGCCCGGCCACCTTGAACGGGTGGGGATGGCTGACCGATCTGGTGCAGCGTGCGATGGCGCCAACTGCCAGCGACACCGCTGTCGCCGCGCCGCAGCAACGCGTCGGCGAAACGCGCGAATACACCATCGGCGGCGGCAGCCGCGTGAAAGTACGCGACGGCGGCGTGAATGGCGCCGTCGCACCTAACTGATAGGAAGCAGGGAACCAGAAGTGCAGAAACATACCAAAAACAGCCTGGCGCTTGCCATTCTGGGCGCACCGGCCCTGGCATTGGCGCAAGCCTTGCCGGACGCAGGCCGCATTCTCGAACAGAACCGCCCGCCGGCGCTGGTGCGCCAGCCGGCAGCAACCGCAAAGGTGGTGCCGGACGCGGCACCCGTGCCGGGCCTGGCGCTGGAAGGCGCGCAGAAGGTAATGGTTCGCCGCTTCACGCTGCAAGGGGTGGGGGCATTCGATCCATCCGCATTGCACGGCGTACTGGCGCCATTTGCTGGTCGCGAACTGACGTTTGCCGAATTGCAGCAGGCCTGCAATGCGGTGACGAACTACTATCGCGCCCACGGCTATTTCGTGGCCAGCGCAGTATTGCCGGCGCAGGAAATCAGCAACGGCGAGGTGAACATCCAGGTGCTGGAAGGACGCATTTCCCAACTGCGGATGGTAGCGGATGGCGATGTGCGCCTGCGGCCTGAGATCGCGCGGCGCTACCTCGATGCGCTTGTGCCGCAGGGGCAGCCGGTGCAGGAAGACCGCCTGGAGCGCGCACTGCTGTTGACGCAGGATTTGCCCGGCATGGGCGCCCGCGCCGAATTGAGCCAGGGGCAGGGCATCGGCGAATCCGACCTGGCGGTGCAACTGAGCGAAGGCCCGCTGGCGAACGGCACGCTGAGCCTGGACAACGCCAGCAACCGCTATACCGGCGCAACCCGTTTGACCGGCAACGTTGCGCTGAACGACCTGGGCGGCTATGGCGGCCAGCTGTCGCTGCTGGCATCGAGCGCTGGCGACGGTTTCAGCTATGGCCGCGCGGGCTATATCGCGCCGATGGGCTTTAAGGGCTTGAAGGCCGGCGCCGCCTTCTCGCGCCTGCGCTACAAGCTGGGCGAGGATTTCAAGTCGTTGGACGCGCACGGCACGGCGTCGGTGTCGCAACTGATCGTCACCTATCCGCTGCTGCGCACCCGCAGCACCAATATCCAGCTGCGCACCGGCTACGACGACAAGCGTTACGAGAATTTCGCCAACGGCGCCCAGACCAGCGACAAGCATGTCAAGGTGCTGCCAATGGCTGTAAGCTTCAGCCGCCAGGACCAGCATGCCATGACCCAGGCCAGCCTTGAGCTGAGCCTCGGTCGCGTGGACCTCGGTGCCAATGCGGCGTCGGCAGCGGCGGATGCGGCCGGCGCACGCAGCGACGGCCGCTTTGCCCACCTGGCTTACACGCTGGGCCGCTTCCAGCGCCTGGTTGGCAATGTCGGCCTGCTGCTGAATGCCAGCGGCCAGCTTGCGTCGCGCAATCTGGAATCGGGCGAGAAATTTTCGCTTGGCGGCGCAGGCCGCGTGCGCGCCTACCCGGCTGGCGAGGCCACCGGCGACGAGGGGCATGTGCTGAGCACTGAACTGCATTACGAATGGCAGGCTTTGCGTACCGACCTGTCGGCCTTCGTGGACGTTGGCCATGTGCGCCTGAATAACGGCCTGTATGCCGGCGCCCTGGCCGGGAATGGCCCAGGCAACAGCTACACGTTAAAGGGCGCCGGACTGGGCGCGACCTGGCGTGGCGCAAGCGGTACCGTGCTGCAGTTGCAAGTGGCACGCAAGCTTGGCCACAACCCCGCGCCAGGTGCGCAAGGTGAAGATGCGGATGGCAAGACGTCCAAAGTCCGCGCCTGGTTCAACCTTACTGTACCATTCTGAGACCGCCAACCTAGCCAATTGATAGCTCGCCGTCCCTGCCGTTACGGGCTTTCCTGCCGATGTTGCCGAATTCCTGGGCAGCCGGGATACTGGAATGCTCCACTAACAGGCAGGGATGGCCATGAGCAAATTTCATCATATTACGCACTACGGTGAGCTTGTCATGCCGGGCACCACGGCGCGCGGCGAGTTGCCTGACGACTTCACCATGAATTCCCCGGTCGGCATTGCGCGCGACCATTATGACCATGTCTGGGTATGCGATACCGGTAACAGCCGCCTGCTGGTTTTCAGCGCGGACCTGAACACGCTGCTGCACGTGATCGATACGCCGGGCGAGGGCACGGAGCAGGCGCGGCGCCTGCTGATGCCATTCCACCTTTGCCCGCATCCGGAGCAGGACCTGATGTACTGCACCGACATGGGCAACGGCCGCATCGTGGTGTTCGAGTATGACGAGCACTCGGTCGACCTCCAGTTCGCCTTCGGCGATGCGGCCGACGGCATCAACGGCAAGGGCTTCGTGCCACTGAGCGACCCGAACGGCATCACCATCGTGAAGGAGGCCAGCGGCGAGTATTTCGTCTACGTCTGCGACGAATTTTTCCATACCAAAGGCGACGACCGCAGCCGCTGCGTGAAGTTTACGCCGGAAGGCAAGTTCGTGCTGCAGTTCCGCACCATTGACGACGCCAACAGCGTCCATGACCTGCTGTGGCCACAGGGGCTGGCCTCGGACTCGCGCGGCAACCTGTACCTGGCCAATACGGGCCATTACGAAGTGCTGAAGATCGATACTGCCTGGCCGATCAAGAACGAACGTGTGCAGTGCCCCGGCGAGACGTCGCTGCTGCACAGCTTTGGCAATCCGGCCGGCATTGGCAAGTTCAACGTCATGCGCTCGGTGTGCGTCATCAATGACCGCATCTTCGTGCCCGGCCAGGTGGAGGATTCGATCACGGTCTACGATACCGACGGCAAGCTGCTGACGATTGTGGAGGGCATGCTGCCGCTGTGGAACCACAAGCCCCAGGTCATGCATTCGATTTCCGACCTGGTGTACGGCTCGCTGGAAGACGCCGTCTTCGTCGGCCCTTACCAGATCTGCGCGGCGGCCGACGCCAACGTCTACTACGTGACCGAGCCTTTTGCCTCCACGGTGCTGAAGATGCGCATTGCGCCCGACCGCGACGGGGGCGACCAGGATGCGATCCTGCTCGATGCCGTTGGCCACCGGCGCGACAACCAGGCGGAGAAAGCGGTCACCTCGCAGTTCAACTGCATGACGGCGGTGATCGGCGTCGACCCCAAGCGTGCGGGCAGCGGCACCTTGCCGCAGTCGAACTGGATCGATAGCTGGGCCAGCGCAATGGCCAATATCTACAAATACTGGTACGACCAGCTGAAGCACCACGCGCGCATCGACCCGCTGGCGGGGGCTGCCACGTCGTCCTACAACATCGATTCCGGCAACTGGTGCATGAAGACCTTCAACACCGCCGCCGATCCGATTGCGCAGTTGCAGGACATGATGCGCGGCTTCTTCATGCCGGGCGGGTTGGCCATGGCCGTGTACTACCCCTCGCAGCCGCTGCTGGGGCAAATCTGTCCAGGCACGCCGCTGGTGTTCGTTACCAATTTCAATGCCTGCACGGTGTCGATGTTCCAGTTCGGCCCCAGCGGGCATTTGCTGAATTACGGCCTGCCGTTTGCACGCGAGGGCATCGGCGGCGATGGCACGTTGAAAGCGCCGCAGGGGCTGGAAGTGAACAGCCATGGCGAAATATATATCGCCGATTCCCTGAACAACCGCATATCGATGTGGCAATTGCAGCCGACCGGCCTGGTGTCCTTCGTCAAAAACTTCCAGTGGACGGAGGACGGCAAGCCGCTGGCCAGCTTTGCGCCCTGCGACGTGACGATCGATGCCCAGGATCGCGTGTTCGTGTGCGACCAGTTCAACAACTGCATCCGGGTGTTCGACCGCCAGGGCAAGAGCCTGTGGAGCTATGGCCGCGCCGGTTATTGCGACGACCTGGAAAAGGATGCCGACAAGTTCTACCTGCCGGCCAGCCTGTGCGTGGACCAGGAAGGGCACCTGATTGTGAACGATTTGGTAAACCGGGCGCTGAAGATCTTCCGCATCGGCGAGGACACGCTAGAATACGTTACAGGAGAACTTGTATTCAAAAAGTATCCCGAAGTTGGCGGCGTCTGGATGCCGTTCTTCATTTACGCGCGCGACCGTCGCGTGTACGTGCCCGACACCACTTTCAACGTCGTCAACATTTACGCCTACCAGCTTGAATGACGGAGGTGCGCCATGTGGAGAGGGTTGTTGGCCGGAGTGCTGGCATTGGGCGTCGCACAGGCGGACGACAAGAAAACCTTCTCCGTTGGCGTTGAGGACTACAAGAACTGGCTACCGTATTCCGAGGTAAGGAACGGATTGTACGGCGGCCTGGGAAAGGACATCCTCGATGCCTTCGCCCGGCAAATGGGCTACACCTTTATCTATGAAATTTATCCGTTGAAACGGCGCGACCGCCTGTTCGTCGACGGCCAGCTGGACCTGGCCTTCCCCGACAATCCGAACTGGGTGGTCGAGATGAAGAAGGAGCTCAAGATCAGCTATGCCCCCATGCTGGAATTCACCGATGGGGTGCTGGTGCGGCCGGAGAACCTGGGCAAGGGGGTGGGGCGCCTGAAAACCCTCGGCATTCCGCTGGGCTTCACGCCCTATCCTTACCAGCAGCTGATGTCGGCCGGCGCCTTGCGCATCGAGGAAACGGCCGACTATGACGCCCTGTATGAAAAGCTGATCATGCGGCGCGTAGACGGCGCCTACATGAACACCCGCATCGCGCGCCACTACTGGACCCAGATCCGCAAGCTGCCGCAAGTGCCGGTGGTGTACGACCCGAACCTGCCGCACGCTTCGGGCCAGTGGTACCTGTCCTCGCACAAATATCCGAAGGTGGTGGAAGAATTCCGCCGCTTCATGCAGACCAATAAGGCGGACGTGGAGGAGTTGAAGAAAAAGTACAACTTCGTCTCCTCCGAGGACCAGTAATCAGGCTGCCTTCAGGCCCAGCACTTCAATTGGTTCGATGCTTGGCGGGGTGGCGAACAGTTCGGGCGCCTGTGCCATCAGGGCCTGGGCGATCGGGCCGTTCAGGTGGCCCCGGCGCGCCTCCTCCGTCTCGAAAGCGTCGAACACGCCGAACACGCGTTCAGACAGGCGCAGGGCAAACCAGTATTTGGTGCCAGGTTCCTGTTTGGCCAATGCCAGGCCGGTGTCGAGGAAATCGGCAACGGCGGATTCCTTGCCCGGCTTGGCTTCGAAACGGGCGAACAGTGCGTACTTGATCATGCTTATCTCCTGGTTGGATTGATCGCGAATCTGCGATGGAGGTACTTTACCGGCGTCCCGCCAGGGGTTAAATTGGCGAGATTGACATCTTTGGTATCAATTGCGCCATGAATATCACCGTACTCGCGCTGGACAGCGTGTTCGACACCGGACTTGCGGCAGTGCTGGACGCCTTCACCACAGCCAATGAGCTGGCGCCCATGCTGGAAGCACCGCAACCCGTGTTCAATGTGACGCTGGCTGGATTGCGACCTGCCGTACGCAGTGCCCAGGGCATGCAGCTGCCGGTGGTGCCGCTGGCGTCTTCGCCTGCGCCGGACCTGCTGATCCTGCCCGCCATCGGGCACAAGATGCCCGCTCCGCTGGAGGCTGCGTTGGCATCGGCGGAAGTGGCGGAAGCGGGAGCCGCGCTGCGCAAGCTGGCCGGGCAGGACGTGCGCATTGCCGCCGCCTGCATCGGCACCTTCGTGCTGGCGGAGAGCGGCTTGCTGGACGGCGAAGAAGCGACAACGACCTGGTGGCTCACGCCCATGTTCCGCCAGCGCTATCCTTTGGTGCGCCTGGATGCGCAGCGCATGGTCGTGGCGTCGGGCCGGTTCGTGACGGCGGGAGCGGCGCTCAGCCACCTTGACATGTCGCTGGCACTGATCCGGCAAGCCAGCCCGGAACTGGCGGCAATGGTGGCGCGTTACCTGGTGGTCGATGCCCGGCCGGCGCAGTCGGCCTATGTGATCTCCGACCACCTGGCCCATGCCGATCCGCTGGTGGCCGGTTTCGACCGCTGGGTGCGGCAGAACCTGGCGCAAGGGTTCAGGCTGGAGGCGGCGGCAGCGGCGCTGGCTACCAGCAAGCGTACGCTGGCGCGGCGCCTGCAGGAGGTGCTGGGAAAGACGCCGGTGAACTACGTGCAGGATTTGCGCATCGAACGCGCGCTCCACCTGCTCAAGACCAGCGACCAGAACGTCGATCGCATCGCCGGGCAGGTGGGCTATCGTGACGGCGTGACGTTGCGCACACTGTTGCGGCGCAAGCTTGGCAAGGGCTTGCGCGACATCAGGAACCCTGCACGCAGCTGAACAGGATTACTGCACGTTCAGCGTCACGTCATCCACGATGAAGGAGGTAGCGATGGTGGAGCCCTCGACACCTTCAAAGTGGACGCGTACCGTCTGGCCTTTGTATGCGCTCAGGTCGAAGGTGCGCTGCACATAGCTGGAACCCTTGTTCAGGTTCGAGTAGGTGGCCAGCGTGGCCAGCACGGCGCCGCTGCTGTTGCGCAGCTGGACTTTCAGCGTGTCGTAGGCCTGGGTCGTGGTGGTTTCGTCGGAAGTGACCTTCAGCCAGAAGCCGAGGGTGGCGCTGCTGGCGGTCGATGGAATGGTTACCTGCTGGTACAGCGAGTCGGTATGCGCGCTGCCATAGCCGTTCATCCAGGCCTTCCAGGTGCCGGCGCGGGCCGCCACGGAGGAATCGTTGGTGATCACGCCGCTGCTGGCGCTCCAGTTCGTGCTGCCCGATTCAAAGCCGCTGTTCAGTAACAGTTGCTGCGTGACCGTGGTGTTGTTCACGCTGAAATTGACTGGCGAGGACAGCGCGCTGTTGCCGGCGGCATCGAAGGCCTTGGCGGTCAGCACGTGGCTGCCGTTCGACACGCCGGTGGAGTTGAAGGCGTACGACCATGGCGCGGCGGTGTCGCTGCCTTTCAGGGCGCCGTCCACGTAGAACTCGACCTTGGTTACGCCCACGTTGTCGGTGGCGTTGGCGCTGAAGGTGACGGTGCCGCTGCTGCCGCTGCTCGTTGCGCTGACGGTCGGGGCTACCGTGTCGCCGCCGCCGGAGCCTTGCTGCGTCACCCAGACCGGCGCCGACCACAGGATGTTGCCGTCGTCCTGGGTGACCTTGGCGTAGTAGAAGTGCGCGCCGTCGGTCGGGGTGATCGTGGTGTTGGCGCTGGTGGCGAGCAGGGTGACGGTGCCGTTGCGGCCCGGGACGCCTTCGTAGAATTCGGAAGTCGAGACGGTCTTGCCGGAGCTGCTGGTGAAGTTGGCCACCAGGTTCAGCGGACCGCTGTTGGTAAAGCGCTCGCCCATGATATGGCCGTTGGCGGTCAGCACCAGTTGCGACGTCTTGTCCATGGTCGCGAAGACGCGGCGGGCGCGGATGGCGTCCATGAAGCTGGCCGTGGTGAGCGCGGTGCCATTCGGGATCAGCACGCCGGTGCGGTTGGTGTAGGAGGCGCCCCAGTTGGCGCAATGGTTGTCCTGGTTGGTGGTGAAGGCGACGTGGTAGCCGGCTTCCAGCGCCTTCTTGCAGGCGCCTTCGTAGTTGCTGCGGCCGGTTTCGGTCTCGGTGGTGTTGGTGGAGAAGGCCGAAGTGTTCATCACTTCGCACAGCGCCATCGCTTCGTCGCCGTCGGCCGTGTAGCCGAGCGGTACGCCATTGACCAGGAACTGGCCGCTGGAGGAAGGGTGGTTGAACTGGCCCAGCCAGCCGCGCTGGCGCATCAGGGTGTACAGGCCGGCGTAATCGTTCTTGGCGGTCAGCGTATCGGCCAGCAACTGGCCGGAGCCGTTGCTTTCCCAGCCCAGCAGCTCATTCGAATTGAGGATATTCATGTGGCCGCCATTGCTGATCACACCCCATTCCATGCCGTAGATTGCCAGGAAGTCCGGGTTGGCGCTGTTGAAGTTGGCCGCTTCGGTCAGGCCGGACTGGTACAGGGCCTTGGCGGTGGCCGGGCTGGCAGAAGTGTTGGTCGAATCCGAGCCGTCGTACATGTGGTTATGCTCGGAGGCCAGCAGGAAGTCCAGGCCGCGGCCCTTGGCATAGCTGAATGCATCGGCCGGGCCGTGGGCGCCGGACTGCGGGGCCTGCGAACCGCCGCAGCTGCCCAGGGCGCCACCGCCGTCGCTGTGGTTGGTCTGGCTGTGCAGGTTGCCGAAATAGACGGTGTAGGGCAGGGAAGAGGGGGCGGGAGCGGCGGCCATCAGCGATGGCGCGGCGCTCCTGGCTTGCTGCTGCTGGCCGACGGCGATATCCCATTGCTGGTCGTGGATGTCGCCGTCGTGGGCGGCCAGGCGGCGCAGCACTGCGTCGGCGCCGGCGGAGAGGCCGCGTTTTGCATCCTCGGAAATGGCGCGCAGGCGTGCCTTGTAAATGCCGTTCGGCAGGGCGTTGCGGCGGTTGCGGCCGGCCCATTCGACGTTGACGGCGACCGGCTTGTCGTGCAGGCGTTCGACGCCGGTCCAGCGCTCCACCACGCTGCCGTTCGGCGCAACGACTTCCAGCACCCAGCTCACGGACTGGGCGCCATCGGCGTGGGGGTAGCTGAATTCGAGCTTGAAGCTGCGCGCTTCATTGGTCCCGGCGACCGCACGGTAAGGTGCGTGCAGTGTGGCTTCGAACTCGTGGTGGTCGGCGATAGATGCCTGGGCGGTGCCGATGGCAGCCAGTGCTGCGGCCATCGCCAGTTTGCGAAATGCGAAAGTCATGGTTTTCCCCGTGCTGTGATAATGCGCGAGAATATGCGGCAGCACGGGAACGGCGACAAATATGGAAAAGCTTGGCGATTAAGACGCAGACCTTATATACCGGTTTGAATTGTCTCAATTTGAACGGATTGCATGATTTGTCCGGATTTGAAAGAGTTATGTGACGGGGGCGTCATAAATCTCTTGGCAACATGTGGCGTATTTGCCTCAGGTTTACATGGGCCGGAACACAAGGACCGGCACCGGTGTATTGAGCAGCACGCGATGCGTCTCGCTCCCCAGGAGCATGCCTTTCACGCCTTTGTAGCCATGTGTCGCCATGGCGATCATGTCGCAGCCGTAATCGATGGCGGTGGCGACGATGGTTTCGTAGGGCTGGTCGGAGCGGCGCTGCACGACGTCGCAAGGCACGTTGTATTCGCTGGCGACCCTGGCCACTTCATCGAGTACGGCAGCCGAATGCACTTCGCTGTCCTTCAGGTAGACGCCGCGCGTGTCCTCCAGCATGTCCGGGTGATAGGTAAAGATGTGGAACTCGGGCATCACGTGCAGCGCCGTGACCCGCGCCCCCGCTTCCTGCGCAAATTTGATGGCCGAATGCAGGGCCGCACCGGATGCGGGCGAGCCGTCGGTGGGGAAGAGGATGTGCTTGAACATGGCTTGCTCCAGGGGTGGATTGATGCTTCAAGTCTGCGCATCGGCATCCCTTGCAGCCATGACCTGGGTCAAGTTTCGACCAGCCAGTGCTAGAATGTTTGAATGTCAACCTTAATTGAACATGAACACCTCCTGCGCCGGCGCAAGCTGCTGGGCGGAGCACTGGCACTGCCGGCCGTCGGCCTGGGCGGCGCCTTGCTGCCCTCCATGGCGCGGGCGGCGGACCCGTTGGTGGTGGGCGGCCTGCCGGTCACCTGCAACCTGACCTTGCCGATCGCCTGCAGTGCGCGCGGCGGTGCTTTCGAGTTCAGTAAGTACAGCGGCTGGCCGGAGATCAAGGAATCGCTGATGACGGGCCGCATCCAGGCCGCCTACATGCTGGCGCCACTGGTGATGGACCTGGCCGACAAGAAGATCCCGCTGAAGGTGGTTTCGCTTGGCCACCGCTCCGGCGCCGTGATCATGGTGCGCACCGATTCGGCGTACAAGCGTTTTGCCGACCTGCGCGGCAGGCGTATCGCGATCCCAAGCCGTTTTGCTGTGGACTTTCTGTTCCTGCGCAAGATGCTGGCGCGCGAGAACATGTCGCCGAAGGATGTGCAAATCATTGAAATGGCGCCGCCTGACATGCCGGCCGCTTTATATGCCAATGCCGTGGATGCCTATTGCACCGGCGAGCCTTTTGGCGCGGCCGCGCAGAAGGCAGGCTATGCCCGCCCGCTGTCGATGACGCGCGACGAGTGGCGCAATTATATTTGCTGCGTGCTGACGGTGCGCGAAGAGCTGATCAAGTCCGATCGACCGCTGGTGCAAGACCTGGTGAACCATGTGCAGGCAGCCGGCAACTGGCTCGATGCCACGCCTGCCAACCGCGCCAAGGCGGCCAGGATCGCCTCCAGCCGCAAGTTCTTCAACCAGGATCCGAAAGTCATCCAGTTCGTGATGGACAATCCGGCCGACCGCGTGACCTACGGCGACCTGCGCATGATCCGCGCCGAGTTCGATGAGCTGATGAAGCTTTCCATCGAGGCGGGGACCCTCAAGCGCCCGGTGGCCTTCGAAACCTATGTGGACGAGAGCTTCGTCAAGTCCATCAAGCCGGTGAGCATTACCCTATGATCCGTCCAGTTCTGATAGCGCTGTCATTGGCCGTGGCAGGTGTCGCGCACGCGGCCGACAAACTGAAATCCGGCATTTTTGACCCGCCCCGCATGGCCCCCCAGATCGCGCAGAAGGCAGCCGACGGCAAGCAGTTCGTGCTCGACAAGCACCGCGGCAAGGTAGTGGTGCTGGAGTTTGGCTATACGAGTTGCGCCGACGTGTGCCCGGTTTCGCTGGCGCTGCTGAAACAGGCGCGCGATAAGCTGGGGCCATTGGGTGACAGGCTGCAGGTGGTATTTGTCACCGTCGATCCGCAGCGCGATACGGCGCCCAGGCTGAAAGCCTACCTCGAGCAATTCGATCCAGGTTTCATTGGCCTGACGGGCAGCGAGGAGCAGATGGCGGCCATTCGCAAGGCCTACGGCATCTCCGCCACCAAGAAGATGGTCGAGGGCAGCAAAACCGAATACACGATGGGCCATTCGTCCTACCTGTATTTCATCGACCCGCAAGGCAGGCTGCGCGCGCTGATGCCCTTTGGCCGTCCGGCCGACGACATCGTGCATGACGTGACCTTGCTGGCCAAGGGACAATGAAGCGCCGGCTGGCTGTCACCGCATTACTGCTGGCAGCCGCCGTTGCGGGTGTGCTGGCCTGGGGCGCATACGCCCCGATACGCGCTGCTACACGCGATGCGCTGTTCGAGATCCCGAAGGGCACCTGGGATCGCCGCATGGCGGGGGGAAAAGCCGAGATCCTGCCCGACACCATCACCCTCGTGCTGGGCGTGAACGATGTGCTCCTGCTGCGCAACAGCGACACGGTGCCCCAGGTTTTTGGTCCCGTGCTGATCATGCCGGGCCAGGACTTCCGCCTGCCGTTCGAGCAGGCGGGTGAACATCCCTTCGCCTGCACCGCCCACGCCAGCGGCCAGATGACGGTCGTGGTCAAACCCACGCCGTCGGCCGGCTGGCAGCGGCTGCAATGGCGCCTTCAACCCCTGTTAGCCAAAGCCCCATGGAGAGACTGAACAAGATTTGGCCGCCGCTGGCGGTGCTGCTGGCAATTGTCGCCGTCTGGTGGTACGCGGTAGCAGCGACCGAAAGCCTGATATTCCCGACGCCCGGGCAAGTGGTCACCGGCACCATGGAACTGGTGGAGGATGGCAGCCTGTGGCAGCACATCGGCGCTTCGCTGATGCGGGTGGGCATGGGCTTCTCGCTGGCGATCCTTGTCGCGGTGCCGCTGGGATTATGGATGGGGCGCGTGGAAGGGGTGTTCCGTACGCTAAATCCAGTGTTCCAGATCCTGCGGCCGATCTCGCCCATTGCCTGGATTCCGGTGGCGATCCTGTGGTTCGGCGTTGGCAACGCCTCCCCGGTTTTCCTGATTTTCATCGCAGCCGTGTTCCCGATGATCGTGCAGACTGCCGCTGGCGTGCACACCATCGAGAAGCGCTACCTGCGTGCGGCAGAGAACTTCGGCGTGCCGCGCTCGAAGCTGTTTCGCCAGGTGATCGTGCCTGCCGTGCTGCCCGAAATTATCGTCGGCATGCGCATCTCGCTCGGCGTAGCCTGGCTGGTGGTGGTCGCGGCGGAGATGATCGCGCTGCGCTCGGGGCTTGGTTACCTGATCATCGACTCGCGCAATGCCGGCAACCGCTATGACCTCGTCATCGCGGGCATGATCATTATCGGCCTGATCGGGCTGGCGCTGGACGGCATCATGCGCCTTCTGGAAAAACTCAAAGTCGTAAGGTGGCGCTATGGACGCTAAGATTTCCGTCAACCGGATCAGGAAGAAATTCAATGCGCTGCCGGTGGTCGACGGCGTCGATTTTACCGTTGCCGACGGCGAGTTCGTGGCGATCGTCGGGCCTTCCGGTTGCGGCAAGTCGACGCTGATGAAGATTGTGGCCGGCTTTGAGCATCCCGACGAAGGCTCGGTGACAATCGATGGCAATGCGATGACCAGGCCAAGCCCGAAAGGGATCGTGATCTCGCAGCACGGCTCCGTTTTCCCCTGGCTGACGGTGCAGCAGAACCTCATGTTCGGGTTAAACGGCAACAACCACGGCGACAAGGCTGCCCTGGCCGATCACTATGCCGAGATGGTGGGCTTGAAAGGCTTCGAGAATGCCTATCCGCACGAGCTGTCCGGCGGCATGCTAAAGCGCGCCGAGATCGCACGCGCACTGGTGGTAAAGCCGGAAATCCTCTACATGGACGAACCGTTCTCCGCGCTGGACGCGCTGATGAACCTCAAGATGCGCAATGAGCTGCTGCGCGTGCTGTCCGAGGAGCGCCATACCGTGCTGCTGATTACGCACGATGTGGAGGAGGCGATCTATCTGGCCGACCGAATCCTCGTGCTGTCGCCGCGCCCGACCCGCATCCAGGCCAGTTTCGAAGTGGACCAGCCGCACCCGCGCAAGCTGTCGACGCCGGAATTGCAGCAATTGAAGGAAGAAATCCTTTCCCAACTGGGGCTATGAATACCATGCTCAAACTTCTCGGAAAACCAACTTCGATCAACGTTCGCAAAGTCCTGTGGACGCTAGCCGAAATCGGCCTGCCATATGAGCGTGAAGACTGGGGCGATGGCTACCGCGCGACGAACGTTCCCCAGTTCACAGCCCTGAACCCCAATGCCATGGTGCCGGTGCTGGTGGACGGCGATTTCATCCTGTGGGAGTCGAACAGCATTTGCCGCTACCTGTGCGGCAAGGCAGGGCGCCACGACCTGCTGCCGCTCGAACCGCAAGCCCGCGCCCGCGTCGAGCAATGGATGGATTGGCAGGCAACTGAGCTGAACCCCTCGTGGCGCTACGCTTTCATGGCGCTTGTACGCCAACACCCGGCCTTCGCCGATCCTGCACAAATCGCCGCCAGCACCGCGGCCTGGAACCGAAATGTCGGCATACTCGACCGCCATCTTGCTGCCGGCGGTCCTTTCGCGGCGGGCGAACAGTTCTCGCTGGCCGATGTCGTCCTCGGCCTGTCATTGAACCGCTGGCTGATGACACCAATCGAGCGCCCGGATTTCCCGGCCGCTGCCGCCTACATCGAACGCCTGCTTGAGCGCCCGGGCTACCGCGAGTTCGGGCGCAATGGGATACCATGATCTGGTTGAATTATTGGCAATTGCTTGGTGGTAATATAGCGGTTTTACATTCTCAGCTGCCTTGCGCGTCGATTCACCCCATATGATTACTGACCAGGCTCACGCCCATCCCATCGACAACACATTTGACGTTCTTGTCGCGAAGATCAACGATCGCTTCAGTACCTTGAGTGGCCCGATATTCGAGACCAATGCTAGTGGAATATTCGACGCTTACCTCGATGCCTGCGACGATCCGGCCGAGCGCCAGAAGCGTACATGCAGCTGCTGCAGGAAGTTCATCGAGCGCTTCGGCGGGCTGGCGACGGTTGGCGACGATGGCCAACTGGTGCCTGCGCTGTGGGATAGTGCCGATGTGCCGGAACCATACCGCCAGGCGTTCGATGCGCTCGAACGCAAGGTGAGGCGGGCCAGCATCACCATGCCTTTCCTGTCGAGCGAGACGGTGCTTGGCAAGCCGGAAAAGGGCGGCTGGCGCCATTTCGCCGTCAAATCGGGAAAGGTCTTTGCCAGCAAGGGGCTCGATAACGCGTTCCAGGCTGCCAGTGCCAGGCGCGAAGCGTTCGATTCGGTGCGCCGTGCCCTGGACGAGTACACGCAGTCGACCTGCGCCACGGCATTGCGCTTGCTGAAAGACGACTCATTGGCCAATTCGGAAGCGGCTTTAGGCCAGGCGCAATTCCTGGTCGACCTGCATGCCGCGCGCGACGCAGTCAACGGCCAGCAAGGGAAGGACAATATCGTCTACCGCATGGTGGCGGTCGCGCCGGCGGGATTTTGCCATCCGCGATCGAGCATGATTGCCACCTTGCTTGACGACATTGCGGCCGGCAAATCGTTCGAGCAGGCTGCCGCCAGCTGGGCCGCCAAAATGCATCCGCTCCGATACCTGCGGCCACAGGCGGCTCCGACCGAAGGCGCCATCAAGGCTGCCGAAGCGGCTTTCGAAAAGCTGGGCGCGGGAACGGCGCTGCAACGCCGCTATGCGACGATGGCGGATATCCTGGAAACAGTGTGGCTGCCCGCCACCCAGGAGAAGCCGGCATCCAAAGGCGGGCTATTCTCCAGCATTGTTCCCAAGGGCGTGGGCGCGCGGGTCGCATCCATGATGGCGCCGGCGACGGTCATGACACTCGACAAATTCCGCCGTACCGTGCTGCCGACCGCGGACAAGATCGAGATGGCTGCGCCGGCTGGCCCCACTTCATTTGTTGCGCTGACATCGGCAGTTCATGCCGATGCCCGGCCGATCCTTCAATGGGACAATGAAAACCAGCGCAACCCGGTCGCCTGGTACATCTACCATGGTGGCTCATCGGCCAGCGATTTCAATTTGTCCGGCAGTTTTTACGAGGTGACGGCATTGACGCTGCAGCCCCATGCCTGGCTGGGCCAGGTGCATCCCCAGCACGGTGAAGGCCTTGTGTTATTGCTGAAGAACGCACGCGACTTACGCAAATGCGAAGGGCATTCCGCCATATTCCCCGCTTGCCTGAAGGGCGAGTTGCACGGCTTCAGGTCGACCATCGAAGCGTACAGCAAGACCAATAGCCTGGCGGGCTTTGGCGAAGACAATGTGGCGGGCTTGCTGCTGTCCAAGGGCCAGCAGTATCAGGTCACGCTGCGGGTCACCTCGGGCGACCAGGTCAGCGACTACCGGCTCGACCGCTGGGATTAGACCCTGCTGGTTTCGTTCCAGTCCTGCGCAGTGACCGGGCCGGAACGAGATCGCGTAGCTCAATCATCGGCAGGTTTGTAATAGTGATTGAGTTTGCTCTTGTAGTTCCAGTGATCCCAGGGGCACTCGCCAAACAGCTCTTTCAGGACTCGTGCTGACGAATACTACCCCTCGCGAAGCAGAAGCCGGTACTCGCTCGGCGTCACGCCGACGGTGGCGCGGAACTGGCGGGTGAAGGCGCTATGGTCGGCGTAGCCGCAGGCCTGGGCGATGTCGGACACGCTGGAGTCGCCGGCCAGCATGCGCGAGGCGGCTTCCAGGCGCGTCTTGATGATCATCTGGCGCGGCGTGAGATGGAAAATGCGCTCGAAGTAGCGTTCGATCTGCGCGACCGACATATTGGCGGTGCGCGCGAGCTGCGGCAGCGTCAGGGTCTCGCCGTACTTTTCATGGATCAGGCGGACCGCATCGGCCACCTTGTGATAGGCGGGGTTCTTGTGGTCGGCCATGGCCAGATCGCGCGACACCCCGGCCAGCCCGACGATCGCGCCATGCGCATCGCGCAAGGGCCGCTTTTGCGTCAGGCACCAGCCCGGATCCCGGTTGGGATAGAGGTGCAGCTCCAGCTGGTCCTCGATCTGTACGCCTTCATCGAGCACCGACTGGTCCTGGGCCTGGAAGCGCTGGCCGAGCGGCGCCGCAAAGACCTCGTTTGCAGTCTTGCCCAGCAGGCCGGACTTGTCCTTCATCCCGCAACGACGGGCCAGGGTCTGGTTCACCACCACATAGCGCCCGGCACGGTCCTTGACAAAAAACACCACATCCGGCAGCGCATCGAACAGCGGCTCCGCGAAGAAAACATCGCCGATCCTGGCGCCAAGATCGCTGCGCGCCGCGCTTTGCAAAAGATGTACTGACATGCCGTCCTCCCGGTGAGTTTGTCTATTTTTACACGATTATGCAGATTTCGTCATCTTCGGCAGTCCGGCGATGCAAGACGGCGGCGCGGGGAAGGCATAAGATGGCAAGCATGAAAACCATAGCCATTATCGATTCCCACACCGGCGGCGAACCGACCCGACTGGTGATTGACGGCGGCCCTGACCTGGGCACCGGTCCCCTCAACGAACGCCTGGCGCGCTTCCGTGACGAGCATGACGGCTTCCGCTCCGGCGTGGTGTGCGAACCGCGCGGCTCGGACGTACTGGTGGGGGCGTTGCTGTGCGAACCGCATGCGCCTAATTGTGCAGCAGGCGTCATCTTCTTCAACAATGTCGGCTACCTCGGCATGTGCGGCCACGGCACCATCGGGCTGGTGGCATCGCTGGCCTTCATGGGCCGCCTGAGCGCGGGCCTGCATCGCATCGATACACCGGTAGGCGTGGTGGAAGCGCAGCTGCATGAAGATGGCAGCGTGACCGTGAACAATGTGCCGTCGTGGCGTAAGGCGAGCGGGGTGCCGGTCGATGTTCCGGGCTATGGCGTGGTGCGCGGCGATATCGCCTGGGGCGGCAACTGGTTCTTCCTGGTGTCCGGCCATGGGAAGCAACTCGAACTTGGCAATGTGCGGGAGTTGTCGGCATATACCACCGCGATCAAGGACGCATTGGAAGCACAGGGCATCACCGGCGATAACGGCGCGCTGATCGACCATATCGAACTGTTTGCCGCTTCCCGCAGCGGCCTGGGCGACAGCCGGAACTTTGTCCTGTGCCCGGGCAATGCCTACGACCGTTCGCCCTGCGGCACCGGCACCAGCGCCAAGCTGGCCTGCCTGGCGGCGGACGGCAAACTGGCGGAAGGCGAAGTCTGGCGCCAGGAAAGCATTGTCGGCAGCGTATTCGAGGGGTCTTACCGCCGCGATGGCGGCCGCGTGCTGCCCAGCATTCGCGGCAAGGCCTGGGTGAATGCAACCTCGACGCTGGTGCTGGACCCGAGCGATCCATTTGTCTGGGGCATCCGTTGATCATGAAACCGGACGTCCTGATCGTCGGCGCTGGGATTATCGGCGCTGCCTGCGCCGATGCCCTGTCGGCGCGGGGCTTGCGCGTGACTGTGATCGAGCGCGATGCGGTCGGCAGCGGAGCAACGGCGGCCGGCATGGGCCACCTGGTGGCCATGGACGACAACGCGGCTGAACTGGCGCTGAGCTCGCATTCGCTGGAGCTTTGGAAGGAGCTGGTGGAAGGCCAGTCCCAGCGTCACGAATACAGCCGCTGCGGCACCATCTGGGTCGCTGCGGACGATGAAGAACTGGAGGCCGCACGCGCCAAGGCCGCCACCATGGCAGCCCACGGGCTGGAATGCGGCGTGATCGGCGCGCAAGAATTGTACCGGCTGGAGCCGAACCTGCGGCCGCACCTGGCCGGTGGCTTGCTGGTGCCGGGCGACGGGCTGGTGTACCCGCCGAAGAGCGCGCGCATCCTGCTGGCACGCGCAGTGGCGCGCGGCGCATCGCTGGTCGCGGGCGAAGCCGTGGCGCTGGAAGACGGCGGTGTCGTGCTGGCGGACGGTTCGCGTGTGTCGGCGGGACAGGTGGTGCTGGCCGCCGGCACGCGCTGCCTGGCGCTTGCACCCGACCTGCCACTGCGGCCCAAGAAGGGCCACGTGATGATCACCGACCGCTATCCAGGATTCATCAGGCATCAACTGGTGGAGCTTGGCTACATCAAGAGCGCGCATGCCGCCGAGGGCGAGTCGGTGGCATTTAACCTGCAGCCGCGGCCTACCGGCCAGGTGCTGATCGGCTCGTCGCGGCAATTCGATACCGTCAACCTGGCGGCAGAGCCGCCGATGATGGCGCGCATGCTGGCCAGGGCGGTCGAATATACGCCTGCGCTGGCGGGCCTGAATGTGCTGCGTTGCTGGACCGGCCTGCGTGCGGCGACGCCGGATGGCTTGCCGCTTATCGGTGCGGACCCGTCGCGCCGCAATGTGTGGCTGGCAACCGGCCATGAAGGCCTTGGTATTACGACCTCGCTGGCGACGGCGCAATTGCTGGCGGCGCAGATGGCCGGAGGACAGGCGGGAATTGATCATCGCCCTTATTTGCCGGCCCGCTTCGATGCACAGGGGAGGGCGTATGGCTGAATCCGTCACTTTGACAATAGACGGGCGCGGCACGACTGTCGCTGCCGGTACCACTGTCGCCGCCGCCATTGCCGGCGTGACGCGGCGCTCGGTCAGCGGGCAAATGCGCGCGCCCCTGTGCGGCATGGGCGTTTGCCAGGAATGCCGCGTGACCATTAACGGCCGGGCGCATGTGCTGTCCTGCCAGACGCTTTGCCGCTCAGGCATGGACGTGCAGACGGGAGCGGCAGCATGACGCAGTTTTTTGACATCCTGATCGTCGGCGCCGGCCCGGCAGGCCTGGCGGCGGCCCACGCAGCGTCAAGCACCGGCATGCCCGGCAAGCGCAGCATCGCCATCGTCGACGACAACCCGCTGGCCGGCGGCCAGATCTGGCGTGGCGGCCCGGCAAAGCAGCAGGAGCAGCGCGCACGCCAGCTCTGGCAGGGGATCGAGGCGGCAGGCAATGTGAGCTTCCTGCCGGGCACACGCGTGCTGATGCAGACCCAGCCCGGCGAACTGCTGGTGCAGGATGCTGAACAGGCCCGCACCATCCGCTACAACCAGTTGATCCTGGCCACCGGCGCACGCGAATTGCTGCTGCCGTTCCCGGGCTGGACCCTGCCTGGCGTGACTGGCGCTGGCGGTCTGCAGGCACTGGCAAAAGGCGGCTACCCCGTACAGGGCAAGCGCGTGGTGGTAGCCGGCACCGGTCCCCTGCTGCTGGCTGTCGCGGCGACGCTGAAAGAGCGTGGCGCGATCGTCGCTGCCATTGTCGAACAGGCGGGCATGCCGGCCCTGGCGCGCTTTGCGGCCGGGCTGGCGCTGACGCCGGCCAAGGCGGTGCAGGCCGTCAGGCTGGGCGTCGCGCTGCGCGGCATTCCCTACTTTGCCAACAGCTATGTGACGACGGCGCGCGGCGATGTGCAACTGACTTCCGTTCAAATCCAGCGCAAGGGAGCGAAGCTCGATATCGATTGCGACTACCTCGCTTGCGGCTATGGACTGCTGCCGAACACCGAACTGGCGCGCGCGCTCGGCTGCGACATCGAGCAGGGCGCGGTGAAGACCGACCCATGGCAACGCACCTCGGTGCCGAATGTGCTGTGCGCAGGCGAGGGCACCGGTGTCGGCGGCGTCGACCTGGCGCTGGTCGAGGGCCGCATTGCCGGCCTGGCCGCCTGCGGCGAAGGCCTGGCGCCGGAACAGTTCACCGAACGAACCCTATGGCAGGGCTTTGCCGCCCGGCTGGCGCGCACCTTCGCCCTGCGCGAAGAACTGCGCACGCTGGCGCAGGCCGACACCATCGTCTGCCGCTGCGAAGACGTCTGCCATGAAGAATTGCGCGAGCAGCCGACCTGGCGCAGCGCCAAGCTGCATACCCGCTGCGGCATGGGCCCGTGCCAGGGGCGCATCTGCGGCAACGCAACCGATTTCCTGTATGGATGGCGTCCGGACGCCGTGCGTACACCGATCTCGCCGGCACGTGCCGGCAGCATTATCACCCTCGAACCTCACAAGGAGACTTGAAATGGCAGCAATCAAATGGGAAGGCGTATTCCCTGCAGTAACCACCAAATTCCACGCCAACGAGGAGCTGGACCACGCAGAAATGGAGAAGCACTTCTCCTTCATGATCGACAGCGGCTGCCACGGCCTGGTGACCTGCGGTTCCCTGGGTGAAGCGAGCACCCTGTCGTTCGAAGAGAAGCTGGCTGTGGCCAAGACCGCCGTCAAGGTCGCCAACGGCCGCGTGCCGGTGCTGGCCAACGTCAGCGAGACCCGCACCGCCAATGCCGAACGCTATGTGCAGGAAGCGCGCGACCTGGGCGTGGACGGCTTCATGGTGATGCCTTCCGTGCTGTATGCTGCCGATGCGTACGAAGCCAAGGCCAACCTGCGCACCATCGCCAAGGCCGCCAAGCTGCCGATCATGGTGTACAACAACCCGGTGACCTACAAGGTCGACCTGACCCCGGCCGACTTCAAAGAGCTGTCCGATTGCGAAGAACTGGAAGCGATCAAGGAATCGACCGACAATATCCGCCGCGTGACCGACCTGCGCAATGCCGTGGGCGACCGCTACGCCATCTTCATGGGCGTGGACGACCTGTCCTTCGAAGGCCTGGCAGTTGGCGCCGACGGCCTGCTGGCCGGCCTGGTGGTGGCGTTCCCGAAAGAGACCGTGGCCCTGTACAAGCTGGTCAAAGCCGGCCGCCTGGCCGAGGCCCTGAAACTGTACCAGTGGTTCATGCCGCTGCTGCACCTCGACGTTTCGACCAAGCTGGTGCAGAATCTGAAACTGGTGGAAGCACTGGTCGGTGCCGGCAACGAAAACGTTCGCCGTCCACGCCAGCCACTGCGCGGCGCTGACCGCGAGTTCGTGGTGCAGGTGGTGCAGCAGGCACTGGCAACCCGTCCGGACGTCAGCGCTTACCTCTGAGGTTTGAGCCATGCCGGGGACCAATGCCGATCAATTATGTAAGACGCCTGACAGGGCGGCAGCGCGCCGCCCAGGCTAACCGCCACCTCGGCATCGCCCTGGCCTTCGTGGCCGGGGCGGCCAACGCCGGCGGCTTCCTCGCCGTCAAGCAGTACACCTCCCACATGACAGGCATCCTGTCGTCCGCCGCGGACGACATGGCGCTGGGCGCAGTCGACGCTGCCCTCGACTGCGCCGGCGCCTTGCTGGCCTTCCTCGCCGGCGCAGCCTGTTGCGCCGTCATGGTCAACTTTGCCCGCCGTCGCCAGCTTCACAGCGAGTTTGCCTTGCCGCTGCTGGTCGAAGCAGTGCTGCTGCTGGCCTTTGGCGTGATGGGAACGCGCCTGCAGGCGATCGACGTCATCGTGCTGCCGGCCACGGTGATGCTCCTGTGCTTCATGATGGGCTTGCAGAATGCCGTGATTACCAAGCTGTCCAACGCGGAAATCAGGACCACCCATATGACGGGCATCGTGACCGACCTTGGCATCGAGGCCGGCAAGGCGATGTACTGGAACCGCGACGACCAGGCCGTGCCGCGCGTGGCGGCCGACTGGAAGCGCGTACGGATTCTCGCTTCGCTGGTAACTTCCTTCTTTATTGGCGCGCTGGCAGGAGCATTCGGCTTCAAGGCCGTTGGTTTTGGCGCCGTGCTGCCGCTGGCCTGCGTGCTGCTGGCCTTGGCGGCAGTACCGATCTACGACGACCTGGTGGCCGTTCGCCGTTAGCCTTCTCGGAACACCAGGACCGGGATCCTGCTGTGCGTGAGCACCTTTTGCGTCTGGCTGCCCAGCATCAGGCTGGCCAGGCCGCCGCGGCCGCGCGATGCCATGGCGATCAGGTCGCAGCCGCGCTGCAAGGCGGTGGCGATGATGGCGGCATGCGGCTGGTCGCCATGCACTTGCAGCGTGGTGCAGTTGACATGCAAAGTCGTGGCCTGGCGCGCGATATCGGCCAGGATCATGTTTTCGATGGGCGCGGCGGCCAGGCTGGCCAGCGCCGGCTCTTCCGGCAGCACGTGGACTGCGGTAACGCGGGCGCCGCTTTCGCGGGCCATGCGCAGGGCGGCGTTCACTGCCAGTTGCGAAGCGGCGGAGCCGTCGCTTGGGATCAGAATGTGGCGAAACATCGGTTGCAAAATCTCCTCGTGCCGCAGTCTAAGTGCTCCGCCACCTGCCTGCAACCGATCAGGCGCTACGCAGTGCCGTGGCGCTGCGGCGGGCGTCCAGGCTCAGCTTGCCGGCGCCAAAAGCGGCGATCTGCAGCAGGCCGCCAGCCATCGCCAGGTTTTTCATCAAGTGGATCATCTGGTTCTGGTCGGCAATCGCGCTGTGGAAAATCAGGCCGGTCATGATCGAGAACGCGGCCAGGGCCAGTGCCACAGGACGGGTGTACAGGCCGGCTACCAGCAGCAGGCCGCCCACCACTTCGATGCCGATGGCGCCGGCCAGGGCGAGCTGCGGAAATGGCAGGCCCATGGCGCTGATGTAGCCGAGGGTGGCGCCCGGGTTGGCAATCTTGCCCAAGCCGCTGAGGACGAAAATGGCTGCCATCAGGATGCGGCCGATGAGTGGCAGGAAAGTGTTGTTGGCGTTCATGGATGACTCCTTCAATGAATGGGTGGTTGATGGAGTGATCTTATGCCGCAGAGATATATTCCGGAAGCCAATATATTCAGATGCAATGTATCGCTATTTTAGATGGATTGCTCCTGCAGCAATTGCGCCAGTTGCTGTCTTAATTTGGCGTTGGAAGGCTGGCTGTGCGGATGGCCGGCGTTTTCCACGGCCACGGCCAGCGGCAAGTCCATGGCGCTCAGGTGGCCGAGGAACCAGCGCGGCAGCCGCTCGAGCAGGGTGCGGGCGCCGCCGGGATCGGCCTGCGCAACGGGCAGCGCGTGCTGCAGCGCGGCCAGGGCCCGGCGATGCGCGGCGCGGTGTTCGTGGTCGGTGGGATAGTAAAGCTGGTCCATCAGCGCTTCTTCCTCGGCGAAATCGAGGACCAGGGCGTTGAGCAGTTCGGCGATGCGGGTCGGCAGCGAACCATCGTCGGCGTCGATGGTCGCGTGGATGCGTTGCAGCAGGGCGCGGTGCGATGCATCCATTTCGGCCACACCGGTTTCCAGCAGCGGGCTCCATTCGAGGCGTTGCATGGCGGTCTCCTTGTCAATCCCTCAAGTCTGGCCGGGAGCAGGCGCGGAATCCATGACCCAAATCAAATAGAATACGGCTATGGAAAAAATAGTGATCGTGACAGGCGCCAGCCGCGGCATTGGCGCTGCCATCGCGCGCCGGGCGGCAGCGGATGGCTGGGTGGTGGCCGTCAATTACCTGCGTGATGCGGATGCGGCGGCGCAGGTGGCGGCCGACATCGGGGCGGCCGGCGGCCGGGCGCTGGCGGTGCAGGCGGACGTGGCGTGCGATGAGGACATCGAGCGCCTGTTCGTGACGGTCGAACGCGAACTGGGCCCGGTGTCGGCACTGGTGAATAATGCCGGCATTACGGGCGGGCTGGGCATGTTTGCCGATACGGGAGCGGCGGCCGTGGAGCGGGTATTCCGCACCAATGTGCTGGGCCTGATGCAGGCCAGCCGCCGTGCGCTGGCGGCATTTCGCGCGCATGGGCAGGGCGGGGTGATCGTCAATATCAGCTCCACCGCGGCGACCGCGGGCAGTCCGAATGAATACGTGACTTATGCGGCCAGCAAGGCGGCGGTCGATACCTTCACCATGGGGCTTGGCAAGGAAGTTGCGCCCGAGGGCATCCGCGTGTGCGGCGTGGCGCCGGGGACGACGCAGACCGATATCCACGCCACTTCGGGCGACGCGGGACGGCCGGCCCGTGTGGCAGCGCGCATCCCGATGGGGCGCGTGGGCGAGCCGGAGGAAATTGCGGAAGCCGCGGTGTGGCTGATGTCGCCGGCGGCGCGCTATATTACCGGCACCACGATCCGTGTATCCGGCGGCGCCTGATCACCACGCGATCGACAGCAGCCGCGACGCCATGCGCGGCCAGCACAGGGAGCTCAGTTCATCGCGCGAGGCCCAGCGGAAGCCGTCCGCTTCCGGCGTCGGCTCGCCGGTGCGCTGGTGGGGGAAAAAGCTGGTGCAGCGCAGGTGGTCAAGGCTGCACAATTCGTCGCCGGCTTGCACTTTGAACAGATGCAGCCGCTTGTCGGGGCGGTAGCTGAATTGGCCCAGGTCTTCAAACCGCCCGGCATCGAAATCCAGCCCGGCTTCCTCGAGCAATTCGCGCCGCGCCGCCTCCAGCGGCGATTCGCCGGCGTCCTGCAGGCCTTTGGGAATATCCCAGCTGGCCGTGCCGGTGACATGGCATAACAGTACCTGGCGTGCGCTATTCAATACCAGGGTGCCGCATGAGACTTGCTGCATGTCCTTGTTTCCTTTGCTTTTCTACACATTTGAATATTTCCCAATTGATAGTAAGGATGCTCTAGGGAAATTTCTCGACAGATACAAAGCGCTGTTATAAAGTGTGAGAATTCAAAAAAAGCGCCGTTCGAGCGCCGCGTTTAACCAGTCCAATCCCACCTCCAGCGCGCACGCATGCCGGCATGGCAAGCGACGCTGGTTTATTGCCGACGTTTCTTGCCAAGAGTGCCATTATGCCAAAGCTGCACCAGACGCCTGTCCTGTTCGCCGTTGCCGCTGCACTGCTGGTGCAGCCTGCCGCGCACGCCGGGCACACGGCGCAGCAGGATGGCAGCTGGACTTTTGGTGGCTTCGGCACCCTGAGCGCCGTGCATTCGAGCGAGAAGCAGGCCGACTACGCGGCCAATCCCTTGACTCCCGGCGAGGCCGGCGCCACGCGCGACTGGAGCTATGCGGTCGATAGCCGCCTCGGCGCACAGCTTGGCTATAACAGCGGCGGCCACTGGTCGGCCGTGCTGCAGGTGGTGGCCGAGCGCAAGCTCACGCATTCGTGGACGCCGAAAGTCGAATGGGCCAATGTGCAATACCAGGTTTCGCCGGAACTGAGCCTGCGCCTTGGCCGCATTGCGCTGCCGCTGTTCCTGTCGGGCGACTACCGCAAGGCCAGCTACGCCTTGACTGCCGTGCGTACCCCGGTCGAACTGTATGGCGCGCTCCCGATCAGCAATAGCGACGGCATCGACGCCAGCTACCGCTGGACCTTCGGCAAGGTGAAGAACACCACGCAAGTGCTGTTTGGCGGCACCAGCGTGCCGCTGTCCGACGTCACCCGCGTCAAGGCGCGCAAGCTGGCTGGCATTTCCAGCACCAGCAGCGCCGGAGCGCTGACGGTGCGCGCCACCGCCATCCGGGCCGAGCTGGAAACGCCGCTGCTGCAAGAGCTGTTTTCCGCCATCCGCCAGTTCGGCCCGCAGGGCGAAGTGTTGGCACGCCGCTACGAACCGGACCGCAAGCGCGCCACGGTGTTCAGCATCGGCGCTTCGTATGACCCGGGCAATTGGTTCGTGATGGGGGAGATAGGGCGCGTCAATGCCCGCTCCATGCTGGGCGATAAGAGCGCCGGCTATGTCAGCGGCGGTTACCGCCTGGGCAGCTTCACGCCGTACGGCACCTTCAGCAAAGTGCTCGCAAACACCCCGAACCGGGTCGCCGGCCTGGACTTGGCCACGTTGCCGCCGCCCTATGTGCCGCAGGCCCAGCGCCTGAACGCGGAACTGAATGGCTTGCTCAGCATGATTGCGCAACAGGACAGCACCAGCCTTGGCCTGCGCTGGGATGCCACCGGCAATGCCGCCGTCAAGCTGCAGTTCGACCATGTGCGCCCGCGCAGCGGCACCAGCGGCACGTTGTCGAACATCCAGCCCGGCTATCGTTATGGGCGCAGCTTCGGCGTGTTCAGCGCCTCGCTGGACTTCGTGTTCTGATGGGGGAGGTCCACATGATGCGGAAGCTCCTTTGCTGCCTGCTATGGGCGCTGCTCGCCGGCGCCGCCGCCGCTGCCGACCTGGTGGTGGTGGTTTCGGCGCGCAGCCCCATCACGGCCCTGCGCGCTGAGCAGGTGGCCGATATCTTCCTTTCCGAAGCGACGCGCTTTCCCGATGGCGGCGAGGTGGTGGCGCTTGACCTGCCGATCGGCTCTCCGCTGCGCGACGACTTCTACCTGAAAGTAGCCAACCGCAGCCCGGCGCTGATGAAGGCCTATTGGACCAAGAAGATTTTCACCGGGCGCGGCCAGCCGCCGCGCGAACTGCCCACCAGCCAGGCGGTGCGCCGCCTGGTGGCCGATAACCCAACCCTGATCGGCTACATCGAGCGCGGTGCGCTCGATGCCAGCGTGCGTCCGGTCCTGGTGGTGCATTGATATGAAACGCTGGCTGCGCATGTGCCTTGAGACGCAAGTCTCGCTGCCCCTGTTCACCATCGTCCTGTTGGCGGTGGTGTGGGGAACGACGCTGCATTTCATCGACAGCGAGGCTGCCGCTTCGCGTGAGCTGGCCGCCGAATCGGCCAGCGAACTGGTCGCGACCTATGAAGCGCAGGTGGCGCGCAGTATCAACGGCATCGAGCAAACCCTGCAGGTGCTGAAGTATAGTGCCGAGAGCCAGGGTGCGCTTGGCGCCTTGCCGGAGCTGCAAGCGCACGGCCTGCTGCCATCGGGCCTGGTTTTCATTGTCAGCATTGTCGACGCCCACGGCAATACGGTTGCCAGCAATCCTGCCGCGCAGCAGATCAATGTCGGGAAACAGGAGTACTTCAGCTTCCACCAGCAGCACCGCAGTAATTACACCTTCATCTCGCAGGCGATGCGCGACGAGGCAAACCAGGACTGGCACTTGCATTTCACGCGCCGCCTGGACGACAAGCGCGGGGAATTTGCCGGCGTAGTGATCGTGGAAGTCGATCCGGCTTATTTCACCAGTGGCTATGAACGCAGCCGCCTGGGCGAGCAAGGCATGCTTGGCCTGGTCGGGGACGACGGCGTGGTGCGCGCGCGGCGCGTCGGCGACAAGGTGTCTTTCGGACAGAAACTGGACCTGGCGGCGCTGCAGGCGCGCCGTGGCGTCGCCGTGGCCAGCAAGATCGACGGCATCAGGCGATACACGGAGGTGCGCCAGCTGGCCGGACTGCGCCTGACCGCGATGGTGGGCCTGTCGGAACAGGAGCAGATGGCCGGCTTTGCGGCCCAGCGCCGCCAGTTGCTGTGGGAAGCCGGCGTCGCCAGTGCGGTGCTGATCCTCCTGGCGGCCCTGGTCTGGGCGTGCGTATGGCAGGGGGCCAAGGCGCGCCGGCGCATCCGCCGCGCGCAGGAAACCTATGCCGCCGCGTCCGAATCGAATATGGATGCCTTCTTCGTGCTGCGCGCTATCCGCAGCAAGGAAGGCGTGGTAGTGGACTTCAAGTTCTCCGCAGTCAATTCGCGCGCGGAGGAACTGACTGGCCGCAGCCGCACCGAACTGCGCGCGCAAACCTTGTGCGGCTGGATGCCCGCTGCGCGCCATAATGGCATGTTCGAGCGCCTTGCGCAGGTCACCATGAACGGCGGCGTGCACCAGGAAGAAGGGCCGAACCAGGTGCCGCAGTTGCAGGCCGAATGGCTGCACTGGCAGGTGGTTGGCGTGGAGGGCGGCGTGGTGGCGATCGTGCGCGATATCACGGAGCGCAAGCGCGCCGAGGAACGCATCTACCACATGGCTCACCACGACACCCTGACCGGGCTGCCGAACCGCAGCCTGATCTGCGACCGCCTGCAGCAATCGATCGCCCATGCGGAGCGTAACAGCGAATCGGTGCTGGTGGCCTTCATCGACCTCGACAGCTTCAAGCTGGTCAACGACACGCTGGGCCACAACGCCGGCGACGAGCTGTTGAAGGAAGTGGCGTGCCGCATGGTCGGCTGCGTGCGCCGCGAAGACACCGTGGGCCGCTTGGGCGGCGATGAATTCGTACTGGTGCTGCCGCACGTGAACGGCAACCCGCAGGTGCTGGTGCCGCTGCTGAACAAGATCCTGGAATCGGTGGTGCAGCCGATCATGCTGGATGGGCAGAAAATGCAGGTCAGCTGCTCGATCGGCGTTGCCGTCTACCCGCGCGATGGCCGCGACGCCGACACGCTGATGATGCATGCCGACGCGGCGATGTACCGCGCCAAGGACAGCGGCAAGAACAACTGCCAGTTCTACACCCGTGAGATGAATGCCGGCCTGGAAGAAAAGCTGGCGCTGACGGAAGGCTTGCGCAAGGCGCTGGAAGAGCAGCAGCTGTCGCTGGCCTACCAGCCCAAGGTGAACCTTGAATCGGGACGCATGTTCGGCGTTGAGGCATTGCTGCGCTGGCAGCATCCCCAGCGTGGCGCCGTGTCGCCGGCCCAGTTCATCCCCCTGGCGGAAGAGCATGGCCTGATCATCCCGATCGGCGAATGGGCCTTGCGCGAAGCTTGCCGCCAGGCGTGCGCCTGGCAGGACGCCGGCTTGCCGCCGCTGGTGGTATCGGTGAATGTGTCGGCGCGCCAGTTCGATGACCCGCGCCTGGTCGAGCGCGTGGCCGCGGCCCTCGAGTGGAGCGGCCTGGAGGCGCAGTGGCTGGAGCTGGAGGTCACCGAGAGCATGATCATGCGCGACACCGCGCAATCGGTGGCCAAGATGCGCCAGCTCGAGGCGATGGGCATTACGCTGGCCATCGACGATTTCGGCACCGGCTATTCCAGCCTTGCCGCATTGAAGTCCTTCCCGATCAGCCGCCTGAAGATCGACCAGAGCTTCGTGCGCGACCTGGTCGCCAACCCGGACGACCAGGCCATCACCTGCGCCATCATCTCGCTGTCGCACCAGCTCGACATGCGGGTGATCGCGGAAGGCGTGGAGACGGAACAGCAGCGCAGCTTCCTGCAGCAGCACGGCTGCGACGAGATGCAGGGCTATCTGTTCAGCCGTCCGGTGCCGCCGCAGGAGATTACCGCCATGCTGCTCGGCGCAGAAGCCGGCGCCGCGGTTACAATGCTTGCTCCCTGATTAATGAGCAAGCATTCAATGAGTGAATATAGCAACGACATCTACACCGAACCTTCCAGCATCGACATGAACACGCTGGACAACCTTGGCCCGCTGACCGCCATGGCCGGCATCTGGGAGGGCCAGCGCGGCCTTGATATCAAGCCAAAGGCGGACGGGCCGCGCAAGCAAGCCTATGTCGAGCGCATCGAACTGCAGCCGATCGACCCGGTGACCAACGGGCCGCAACTGTTCTACGGCCTGCGCTACGTCCTGATCGTCAACAAGCCCGACAACATCAAGACCTATCACGAACAGGTCGGCTACTGGCTGTGGGAACCGGCCACCAATACCGTGATCCAGACCCTGGCCATTCCACGCGGCCAGATCGCCATGGCGTCCGGTACCGCGGCGCCGGATGCCAGGAGCTTCGAACTGGTGGCCCGGCGCGAGCAGGATACTTACGGCATCTGCTCCAATCCCTTCCTGGAATTCGGCTTCAAGACCACCGAGTACCGCATCAAGGTCACCATCAACGATGACGGCAGCTGGGGTTACGAAGAAGATACCGTCATGCTCTTGCGCGGCAAGGAGTCGGAACCATTCCACCACGTCGACCGCAATGTGCTGCACAAGGTGGCCGAGCCGACGCCAAATCCGCTGGCACGCGGCTGATCATCCTTCCCGCCCGTCGATGCGCCCCTGGCTCAGGTAAGGCGCATACACCAAAAGGTAGAGCAGGAAGGCGGCCGACCAGGCCAGTGTCGAGCCCAGCAACAGGATGTCACGCAGTGCTGCGGGAACGATATTGGCGCACAAGCGGGCCAGCGCGCCGGCTTGCAGCAGAAGATACATTGCGCTTTCGGCCCGTCCGGCCCGCAGCATGCGGCCGGTGTGGCCCAGCGCGGTTCGGGTGATCATGCCAAGGATCAGGCCCGACATGCCGCCGACAGCCAGAGCGTGAAAGGCGCTGCTGGAGGAACCGATGCCCAGCGCCGCAAAACCCAGCAGCACCAGGCCGGCCACGATCCAGGCGTAGGCCAGGTGCAGGATCCACAACAAGGGCACGCGCACCGTGGCGAATGGCGCCCAGCCGGCCAGGCGGATGGCATTGAGCGCCGCCGCCGCAAAAGCCACCGCTGCCACCACAAAGCCCGGCAGGCCGGAAACCCAGGCCAGCGCAGTGGCCAGGAGCAGGGCGATGCTGGCCTTCTCACGCCATGCCACGGTAACGGGCTGGCTGCCTGGCGCGCCGTTTCGGGTAAACATCGGGATCACGCGGCCGCCGATGACTGCCTCCAGGACCGTGATCATCATGATCGCGCCATGCACGGGAGTCAGCGGGGACAGCGAAATCCAGCCGTTGGCCGCGCCATGGAACAGCAGGTTGGCCACCGACAGCAAAGCCAGGATGCCGCAGATAGGGTAATTGCGTTTGCTCTGTGCCAGATATAGCACGCGGCCGAACGCTACTGCGCACAGCGGCAGGAACAGGCCATCGATCATCAGCGCCGGCACGCCGGGCGCCAGCAGCATGGCTACGCGTCCGGCGATCCACAGCGCGGCCAGGCCGGCAAGCTGTCCGCCTGCCGGCGTCTGCAGGTTGGTCCAGTTGCGCCCTGCAGTAAACAAAAAACCGACGATCACTGCGCCGCCGAAACCGAACACCATTTCGTGCATATGCCACAGTATGCTGGCCGCAGGCAGGGCTGGCAGCATGCCCTTGTACGCCAACAGCCACAGTGGAACCGACAGCATTGCCAGGGCTGCCGCCAGCAAGTAGAACGGGCGGAACCCCAGTCGCAGCAGGGGATGCGGTTGTCCGGCTGGCGCGGGTTCAGTGGGAATATGGATGCTGCGCATGGCGGGCCTCATGTTCTTAAGATGTATAATGAATGCTACATTAGGGCTAGAGCCAAAGCAATATTCCGAATGCATCTTTATATGACGTAGATCATGAGACTGACATCCTTCACCGACTACACCCTGCGTTCGCTGATGTACCTCGGCATGAACCGCGACAAGCTGGTCACGATCCAGGAAATCGCCGACCTGCACGACATCTCCAAAAACCACCTGACCAAGGTGATCCACCAGCTAGGCGCCAGCGGCCTGGTGGAAACCGTGCGCGGCCGGCATGGCGGCCTGCGCCTGAACCGGGAACCGGAAGAGATCAATATCGGCGAAGTGGTGCGCGACAGCGAGTCCGACTTCTACATCGCCGAATGCTTCGAAGCCGAACCTGGCCACTGCGCCTTCCTGCGCGATTGCGCACTGAAACGCAAGCTGGGCGAAGCCACGGAAGCCTTCCTCCATGTCCTCGATGGCATGACCCTGGCCGATATCCTGCCCGGCCCGCACGGCGGCAAGGGCGCCAAGGGCGGAGAACAAACCGTGCTCCTGCGTAAAATGCGCATTTGATCTGCATCTTTATTGACGCAGTTTAAGATAAACATGTATTATGAGTGCATGTTTATCCGAGAAGGAGCCATACCCATGCTGTCCGCCGAACACCGTGCCATCGTCAGCGCCACCGTTCCAATCCTGGAGCAAGGCGGCGAAGCCCTGACCCGCCACTTCTACCAGACCCTGTTTACCGACTTCCCGCAGGTGAAACCGTTCTTCAACCAGGCCCACCAGCACAGCGGCGAGCAGCAGCGCGCCCTGGCCAACGGCATCCTGATGTACGCCAGGCATATCGAGCGCCTGGAAGCACTGGGCCCGCTGGTAAACACCATCGTCACCAAGCACGTGGCGCTGCAGATCCAGCCGGAACACTACCCGATGGTCGGGGCCAGCCTGCTGAAAGCCATCCGCGAGGTGCTCGGTGCTGAAACCGCAACCGACGCGGTGCTGGAGGCATGGGGCGCGGCGTACGGCCAACTGGCCGGGATCCTGATCGGCGCCGAAGGCAAGACTTATGAAGCGGCCGCGGCCGCGCCAGGCGGCTGGATGGGGGCGCGCCAGTTCGCCGTGGCCGCCAAGCGGGTGGAAAGTGATGAAATCACCAGTTTCGTGTTCCGTCCGGTCGACGGGCAGCCGGTGCTGGGCTTCACGCCAGGCCAGTACATCGGCATCCGCGTCGTCGTGGATGGCGAAGAGCAGCGCCGCCAGTATTCGCTGTCCGCTGCGCCGAACGGCCAGACCTACCAGATCAGCGTCAAGCGCGAAGAGGGCGGCAAGGTGTCGGGCTTCCTGCACGCGAACCTGAAGGAGGGCGATAGCGTGGACCTGTTCCCGCCGACCGGCGCCTTCACGCTGGCCGAAGGCAGCCGCCCGATCGTGCTCATCTCCGGCGGCGTCGGCATCACGCCGACCCTGGCCATGCTGGAGCAGGCGCTGGGAACCGGGCGGGAAATCCGCTTCATCCACGCAGCCCGCCATGGCGGCGTGCACGCCTTCCGCGACCATGTCGACGGCCTGGCCAAACGCCACCCGCAACTGAAGCGCCACTACATCTATGCGGAGGAGCGCGACGGCCAGCCGGGTGCCGATGCAATCGGCCTGCTTGGCAACAAGGAACTGGGCGAATGGCTGCCGCCATCGCGCGACGTCGACGCTTATTTCCTCGGCCCGCTGCCGTTCATGCAGGCCGTGAAGCGCAGCCTGCGCGAACTGGGCGTGCCGGAAGCGCAGACCTATTTCGAGTTCTTCGGCCCGGCCAAGGCGCTCGACTAAAGGTGCATTGCAGCTGCCGGTTCAGACCAGCAGCGCTGCATTCATGGCGGAAGCATCGGCTTCCGCTTCCTCAAGCATCTGCTCGCGCTTTTCGGCATCGATGAACAGATCCATCACGGAATCTTCGTGTGGCGGCTGTTGTTGTTCCGGGGCCAATGGCGAGGCGACCGGCGCGAAATGGTTGGCCAGCAGCAGCGTGTCGAGCAGGGTGTCGGGCGGGATTTGCAGCATGCCGCTGCGCAGGCTCTCGATCGCTTCCGCCACTTCGGCCGGAATGCCCAGTTTCTTCAGCACTTCGCGCGTGATGATTTCCTCGCTCGCGGTCTGCCAGTTCTCTGGATCGGGTTCGAGCAGACCGGGGAACTCATCGGCGCGCGACAGCAGGTAAAAACTGCCCACTTCATGCACGATGGCCGCGAACAGGGCGGTGTCCGGATTCACGCCGGTGACTTCGCGCGCAATGATGCGCGCCAGGCAGGCGACGTGGATGGTGTGCTGCCAGAGCTGCTCGGCCTTGGCGCGCAGCCCCGGATCGGAGATCTTGCTGCCGAAGGCGCGCACCACCATGGCTGCCGCCAGTGCGTACAGGTTGTGATAACCCACGCGCATGATGGCGTTGCGGACGTTGGTGATATCCGGCCCGCCAGTCCGGTTGAACATGGCGGAGTTGGACAGCGAGACGGTGCGCGCGGCCAGCTGCGGCTCGGCCAGCACCAGCTTGATGGCATCTTCCATCGGGCAGTCCGGATCGTCCAGGGCGAGCTGTACTCGCAGGGCGGCATTAACGCTGGTAGGAAACACGAGGTCTCCGCGGATCGCCAGCGCGGCGACGTGTCCGAAGGCTTCCAGTTTATTCATGCCGAAAATTATACGGCCCCATGGACCATAGTGCCAAATGCAAGTCGGGGTCAGCTCCGGCAATCGGACAAAAGGCGCACATTCGTGCGCCTTTTGTCCGATTGCCGGAGCTGACCCCGACTTTTATCTTAGGCGCCGGCCAGTTGGGGTTGGCGTGCGGACTGTTCCTGGCTGTAACGCGCTGCCGACAAGTCGTCGGCGAAGATGGCCGGGCGCTTGGCGGACATGATGTCGGCCAGCAGTTGCGCCGAGCCGCAGCTCATGGTCCAGCCCAGGGTGCCATGGCCGGTATTGGTGAACAGGTTGCGAATGCCGGTGCGGCCGACGACCGGGGTGCCGTCCGGCGTCATCGGGCGCAGGCCGGTCCAGAAGCTGGCTTCGGCAGTGTTGCCGGCGCCGGGGAACAGGTCGTTCACCACCATTTCCAGCGTTTCGCGGCGGCGTGGGTTGAGCCTGGTGTTGTAGCCGGCAATCTCCGCCATGCCGCCAACGCGGATGCGGTCGTCGAAGCGGGTCACTGCGATCTTGTAGGTTTCGTCGAGGATGGTCGAGGTCGGGGCCTTCCCGCCATCGACGATCGGCACGGTGATCGAGTAGCCTTTCAGCGGGTACACAGGAATCTCGAACAGCTCTTTGAGGAACGGGGTCGAGTAGGCGCCCAGCGCCACCACGAAGGAGTCGCCTTCCACCAGCTCGGCGCCGCATTGCACGCCCTTGACCTTGTCGCCTTCCATCGCCAGCCGGTCGATCGCAACGCCGTAACGGAACTTGACGCCCAGTTCTTTTGCCATCGCTTCCAGGCGGGTGGTGAACATCTGGCAGTCGCCGGTTTCATCGTTCGGCAGGCGCAGGCCGCCGACCAGCTTGTGCTGCGATGCGGCCAGGCCTGGCTCGGCCTTCATCAGGTCGGCGCCGGTCAACAGTTCATATGGCACGCCGGTTTCTTTCAGGACTTCAATGTCCTTGGCTGCGCCATCGAGCTGGGCCTGGGTGCGGAACAGCTGGGTGGTGCCTTGCTGGCGGCCTTCGTATGCGATGCCGGTGGCGGCGCGCAGCACTTTAAAGCAGTCGCGGCTGTATTCAGCCAGGCGCACCATGCGCTCCTTGTTGATTGCATAAGATTCGGCATTGCAATTGCGCAGCATCTGCCACATCCACTTCAGCTGGAAGGTGGTGCCGTCAGGGGTGATGGAGAGCGGCGCATGGCGCTGCAACATCCATTTCATGGCTTTCAGCGGAATGCCGGGGGCGGCCCATGGCGAGGCGTAGCCGGGCGAAATCTGGCCGGCGTTGGCGAAGCTGGTTTCCAGGGCAGGGCCCGGCTGGCGGTCGAGGACGGTGACGTCATGGCCGGCCTGGGCCAGGTAATAGGCACTGGTGACGCCGATGACGCCGCTGCCAAGGATAACTACGCGCATGAATTGCCTCCGGAATATTTGTTGCGGATTATTTTGCTATGATAAGTAAGTTTTCCTAGTATTTGTTACTATATGAAAAGCTCAAAACAGTAAAAAGTCATGCGAATCCAAAAAGAATCGGCCCGGGGACTGGATAAGATTGACCGAAAGATACTGCGCATCCTGCAGGAGGACGCCCGCATCGCCATGAAGGACCTGAGCGAGCAGGTCGGGCTGTCCATTACGCCGACCATCGAGCGGGTCAAGCGCATGGAGCGCGATGGAGTGATTGCCGGGTATCACGCGCGCCTCAATCCGCGCGCCCTCGGCGCCAGTTTGCTGGTGTTCGTCGAAATCACGCTGAACCAGAAGTCGGCCAGCCATTTCGAGCAATTCCGCCGCGAAGTGCTGCGCATTCCGGAAGTGCAGGAGTGCCACCTGGTGTCGGGCGATTTCGATTACCTGATCAAAGCCCGCATCCATGAGATGGCGGAATACCGCAAGCTGCTTGGCGACATGCTGCTGAACCTGCCGGGCGCTGCGCAATCGAAGTCTTATGTCGTCATGGAGGAAATCAAGGAAACCTTGATTCTGCCCACTGAGCCCGCGCCCTAGCCGGCAAGCATGGCCGATCCGGATCAAACTGTTTGGGGGATGAGCGCTCTTGGTCTAGAATGCCATTAACCTGGACTGGCCGAACGGAGAATTTGTGCAAAGCACTTATGGAGCCGCGAGCGTCACCCCGCCAGCCGCCGCCGCGCAGGCTGCCCCCGAGCACGCTGTCCTTTTGCGTGGCCTCGATGAACACCTCTCTTCCGACCAGAGCTTTACTTCCAGCCTGGCCCGTACCGTTGGCGCGATCGCCAGCACCGACGGCAGCCTGACCCTGGCCCAATTTGCCGCCGTGACCGACCTGGCCGGCGATGGCCGCGCCTCCGCCGTCTTCACCGCGATCATGCTGAACGCTATCGAATGCGGCATTTCCGTCGACTGGGCGCTGCAGGCGCTGGCCCGGTCCAGTCCGACTGTCGCCGAGCAGGCGCGGCACAAGGCCTTTAACCTGATGAAGCCGCTGTTGGCGCTGCAAGGCACCGCCGCGCGGCCGCTGGCGCAAAAGATCGCCAAGGCACTGCACGTCAAGCTCACCCCGGAACAGTTGTTCGGCTTGCCGCCGGAAGAAGAGCGCCGCCTGCTTAGCAACCTGGGCAACCAGGCGCGCAAGCTGGTCAAGGGCAGGGGGCTGGCCGATGCCGTGGCCGATTTCGGCCGCTCGATGGGCCACGCCGAACTGCTCAACCACGCGCGCGGCTACAACGGTGGGCTGATGAGCCAGGAAGAGCTGCAGGACGCCGTCGAGCGTGCCGTGTCCACCATCTGCCAGGGCATCGAGAGTTATCGCGAACACGAAAGTTCGCCGCTGGCGTGCGAGGCCAGCGCTGCCGGCTTGTTGGCCACGGCCCAGCAGTTGCGCCAGCAAGTGCAGCAGCGCCTGGCGCTGGTCGATGCGCGCATCGCTTACGAGCGCCGCCTGCTGAACCAGGATATCGACGATGCCGTGCACGATGCCGGCAACGCGATCGAACTGGCGCTGGCCTGCCAGCCGGAAGTCAATGAACGCGCCAGCGGCGAGCAATTCGGCAAGGAAATGGAGTCGCGCCTGGACCGCGTCGTGCGGCGCAAGGAAGAAGCACTGGACTTGCTGCAGCACGACCTGTCGCTGTTCCAGTCCGACATCCGCCTGACCCAGAGCACCGTGTTTGAACGCCAGCACCACGCCACGCTGGCGCGCCTGATGCCGCGCATGCGTGTCGGCACCCGCCTGGCACAGACGGTGGATGCCGCAGCCAATCTCACCCTGATGGGCAGCGCCGTCGCAGCCGCCAGCACCGGTACCGCGGCCTACCTGTTCGGCGTTGCGGTGGTGCTGCCGGTGGTGGCGCCGGCCGCGCCCTTCGTCGGCGGTGCAGTGTTGCTGGCGGGCGCATTCAAGTGGTTTGCCGATGCCGGCCGCCGCAAGCGCTCGGAAATCCAGGACCGTCGCAGCGCCTTCGAAGACGAGCTGCGTAAGCGCTTGCAGGAAGTGCAGGCCGCTTTCGGCCGCCAGTTGGACCGCATTGCCTCCAGCTTCCATGAATCGGCAACCCAGTTGCTGACGCCGTTGATGCTGGAGGCGGAAGCGGCCGGCCGTGTGCAGGCGGTCCGCAAACGTATTGCCGATAAGGTAATTTCCCAAGCCCATGGCGCGATTTCCCAGCTGCGCGCGGCAATGAGCGCGCACGCCTGATGTGTTGCGTTTCGGCAATGTCTGTGCGTTGCTGAACGTAAGTCGCCAACTTGCTTTGGTACAATAACTGGCGGGCAACGCACTTTTTCAACTACTTATATAATCACGACCATGAAGACCCAGCTCTTAGCCGCCGCCATGCTGGCGCTCAGCACTTCTGCTTTCGCCACCGATGTTGGCGTGTCTGTCACCATCGGCCAGCCAGGCTTCTATGGCCGCATCGATCTCGGCAACATGGCGCCGCCGCCAGTGCTGTACCCGCAGCCGGTGATTATCCAGCGCCCGGCACGCATCATTGCCGAGCCGCTCTACCTGCGCGTACCGCCAGGCCATGCCAAGAACTGGGGCAAGCATTGCGGCAAGTACAACGCTTGCGGCCGCAATGTCTACTTCGTGCGCGACGAGTGGTACACCAACGAATACGCCCCGCGCTACCGCGACAGCCATCGCGGCGGCCGCGACCGCGATTACGACCGTGACGACCGCGACGATGACCGCGGCCACGGCAAACACAAGGACAAGGGCCATGGCCACGGCCATGGCCATGGCCATGGCAAGCATAAAGATTAACCCGGTGGCATAGCCGGGCTGGCAGCCCGCTCCCCACCGATGTCAGGAGAACTGTTTGCAGAGCAAATATGTGATCGTAGGTGGCGGGGCGGGCGGCCTGGAGCTGGCCTGCAAACTGGGCCGCAAACTTGGCCCGCAACAGGTGATGCTGGTCGATAGCCGGCTTTACCACATCTGGAAGCCGTCGCTGCACGAAGTGGCGGCCGGCACCCTGGATATCCACCAGGAGGGCTTGTCCTACCAGATGCTGGCGCACGACAATGGCTTCACCTATGTCTATGGCGCCATGACGGCACTGGACAGCGGCGGCAGGCAAATCACCGTCGCGGCCATTACCAGCGAAGGCGGCGAGACCGTCCTGCCGGAGCGCCGCATCGGCTACGAGTCGCTGGTGATGGCAGTCGGCAGCACCTCCAATTATTTCGGCGTGCCGGGCGCGGCCGAGAACACCATTTCCCTGAACGCTACCGAGGACGCGGAACGCTTCCGCCTGACCCTGCTCAAGCTGCTGACGCGCGCTGCGCTGCAGAAAGGCGCGCAGCAGGGTGCTTCCGGCGTCGATGTCGTGATCATCGGCGGCGGCGCCACCGGTGTCGAGCTGGCGGCGGAATTGCGCGAAGCCAGCGGGGTCTACACTTCTTACGGCTTCGGCCACCTTGACCCGGTCCGCGATGTGCGCATTACGCTGCTGGAGGGGGCGCCGCGCATCCTGGCACCGCTGCCCGAGCGCGTATCGAGTGCAGCGCTGAAGCTGCTTCACGAACGCGGCATCAAGGTGGTGACCGATTGCCGCGTGACCGCGATTGCCGAGGACCACGTTGCCGTTGGCGAGCAGCGCTACGCCGCGGATATCGTGGTGTGGGCGGCCGGCATCAAGGCGCCGGCCTTCCTGGCCTCGCTTGGCCTGCCGACGGCCAAGGGCGGCCAGATCGAAGTCAGCGGCGAGCTGCAGGTCAAGGGCGTGCCCGGGGTCTATGCGTTGGGCGATTGCGCGCAGTGCATGGGCGCCGACGGCAAGCCGGTGCCGCCGCGTGCCCAGGCCGCGCACCAGCAGGCAGACTACCTGCTGGAGACATTCATGCGCCAGGTGAAGGGCAAGCCCCCGCAAGGCAAGCCCTATGCATACCGCGATTATGGCTCGCTGGTCTCGTTCGGCCAGTCGACTTCGGTGGGCAGCCTGATGGGATCGCTGCGCGGTTTCAACTGGTTCGTGGAGGGCTTCTTCGCGCGCATGATGTACGTCAGCCTGCACCTGCTGCACCACCAGGCGGTGCTGGGTACCATTCGCACCGGCGTGCTGGCCTTGGCGCGCTTCCTCGTCAAACGGGCCACGCCGCTGGTCAAGCTGCATTGAGGGTCCTGCTGGCTGGCGCCGCCGCCGCCGCGCTGCTGGGCGGCTGCTATAACCGCGCCGGCGACCTGGCCGAACTGTCGCGCCATCATGCGGCTGTGGCAGGGCGTGTCGTCGTCCTGGATTGCCATAACGCCGGCCAATGGTGGTATGAGTTCGAGTTGGCAGGCAAGCGCCGGCGGGGCCCGGTGCACGAGCCGGCCGGCTGCGGCCGGCGCCAGCTCGGCGACAGCGTCACGGTCTACTACAACCCCGCGGCGCCACAGGTGCATCGCGCCGTCGACCCGGTCACGGCATATGAACAGGAGCGCGGCTTTCACGTGCCGACCTGGCTCTGGTTCGGCATTGGCGCATTGGCGCTGCCGCTCTCGGCCTGGATGGCGCTCAGGCGCGGCAGCAGGCGCTAGGCTTCAGCTGACCGGCCCCTTGGGCAGGGTGACGGTCAGGGCCGCGCCCTGGCTGCCATTGGCGGCCAGGACCAGCGAGCCGCCGAGGAAGATGGCGCGCTCGCGGATCATGCGCAAGCCGTGGTGCTGGTGCCAGTCGCCGTCGGCCACGGCGGCCTGCCCCAGGCCGACGCCGTCATCCTTCACCATCAGCACGATGCTGTCTGCCATATCGTCGACAATCACCTCGACCTTGCTGGCGCGTGCATGCGTTGCCACATTGCGCAAGCCTTCTTCCGCGGCGCGCAGCAATACCACGCGGTGCGCGCGCGGACAGGCCGGTTCGTCTTCGGGTAGGCTGCAGTAGGCTTGCATCAGGTGTTCCGCACCGAACTGGGCCACCAGTTCACCCAGCGCCACCCGCAAGCCGAGGAATTCCAGCTTGTCGTTCCACAGCTTGTGCTGCATGCCGCGGTTGGTTTCGATGATGTTGTGCAGCAGGTTCTTCATCTGTGCTGCACGGTCGAGCAGGGCGGGCTCCTGCGGCAGCTTGGAAGTCAACAGGCCCAGGTGCATGGTCAGGGCCGTCAGGGAAGAACCGAGGCTGTCGTGCATCTGGCGCGACAGGGCGCGCCGCTCGTCGTCCCAGCAATTGTTGACGTAACCCAGCAGCTCCCGCAGTTCGGCGGCGTCCGTGTTAGCAGACATATGTTTGGCAGTCCATGTTTATTGCCTTGATCATACATGAGGATGGTCGTGGGGTGGCGCACATACAGCCAGCCGTGCGCCTGTCAATCTGGCAGCTCACCAGAGGAGATGCCAAATGAAAGATGCCATTGCTTTGTTGAAACAAGACCATGCCAACGTCAAAGCCATGTTCCAGCAATTCGACGAATTGGGCGACCGCGCTTTCTCCAGCAAGAAGAAGCTGGCCGACAAGATTTGCCTCGAACTGACCAAGCACGCCACCGCCGAAGAAGAAATCTTCTATCCGGCCGTGCGCGCAGCTTCGAAAGAAGCCGAAGACCTGGTCGACGAGGCAACGGTTGAACATTCGAGCGCCAAGGACCTGATCGCGCAGATCGGTGAAATGGACCCGCATGACGAGCTGTTTGACGCCAAGGTCAAGGTGCTGGGCGAGTACATCAATCACCACGTCAAGGAAGAGGAGGGTGAAATGTTCCCCCAGGCGAAAAAAGCCGGCCTTGACCTGCAGGCCATGGCGCGCGAGATCGAAGCGCGCAAGGACGAAATCGATTTCGTGCCGCCGCGCCTGCCGCAGGCGCCGGCCAGCCAGGCCGGACGCGCACGCGCCTGATCACGAACGCATGGTGGCCGGCGTGCGCGCCAGGCATTCGTCGATGGCGCGCAGCAGCTGCTCGACGTCGACCGGCTTTACCAGGTGCATGTCGAAACCGGCGTCCATCACGCGGCGCTGGTCGTCGGCCAGGCCATAGCCGGTCAGGGCGATCAGTTTGATGTGGTGGGTATCCGGATTGGCGCGCATGCGGCGCGCCACTTCATAGCCGTCGATGCCCGGCAGGCCAATGTCGACCAGGGCGATGTCGGGCTTGTCCGCAGCAGCCTTGGCCAGGCCCTGGAAACCGTCGGCGGCATGCTGCACCGGGTAACCGTAGCAGCCCAGCATCATGGCCATCATTTCGCGGCCGTCGTCGTTGTCCTCGACCAGCAGCACGGCTGGTTTCGGCTGTTCGCTTGTGTCCATGGGAAGTGCCTTTGGTTCATTTACATGCTCGATGCAGGGAAGGTGCAGGGTGAAGGTGCTGCCTTCGCCCGGGCCATCGCTTTCAGCATACACATTGCCGCCGTGCAGTTCCACCAGGCGCCGCACCAGCGACAGCCCGATGCCGAGGCCGCCTTGCGCGCGATCGAGCGTGCTGGTGCCTTGCACGAAAACGTCGAATACTTGCGGCAGCAGTTCGGCGGAAATGCCGACGCCGCTATCGTGCACGCTGATGGTGACTTCGCCATCGTCCACATCGCTCAGCAGCTCGATGCGGCCGCCGGGCGGCGTATATTTGAGCGCGTTGTCCAGCAGGTTGCTGATGACCTGTTCCATGCGCGTCGCGTCGCCATGGATCCAGCACGGCGCGATTTCGGCCACCACATGGTAGTCCTCGAACCGGCCGGTGGCGCGAAAGGTTTCCAGCGTGGTCTTGAGCAGGGCCGCCAGGTCCAGCGGCAGGCGATTGAGCAGGATCTTGCCCGACATGGCCCGACTCAGGTCAAGCAAGTCGTCCACTATGCGGCCCAGGTGCCGGCTCTGGCGCTGGATAATCTTCTTGGCGTGGCTCACGCTGTCGGCATTTACGCCCGGCAAGCCAATCAGCGAAGCGGCACTGCTGATGGCCGACAGCGGGTTGCGCAACTCATGGCCAAGCATGGCCAGGAATTCATCCTTGGCGTGGCTGGCGCGTTCGGCGGTCTTGCGCTCTTCGATCTCGCGCAGCAGGCGCTGGTTGCTGGCGATCAGGTCGGTAGTGCGCTGGCTCAGCTGGCGCGCCTGGCGCCGTAACTCTTCGTTTTTGGTGGCGAGCGACACGAAGACACTGATCTTGGCGTACAGCATCTGCGGGATCACTGGCGTGAACAGGAAATCGACCGCGCCTTTCTGGTAAGCCTTCAGGCGGTCCAGTTCATCGGCCACGAAGGCGGTGATGAAGATGATGGGGATGTCCGAGGAACGCGGCCGCTGGTGGATCGCTTCCGCCGTTTCGAAACCGTCCATGCCCGGCATATTCACATCGAGCAGGATGACCGCGAAGTCGTGCGTGAGCACCTCGCGCAACGCTTCCTCGCCCGAACGCGCGGCGACCACTTCGTAATTCTCTTGCGCGGCCCACTGCTCCAGCAGGTTCGTCAGCGCGAAGAGACTGTTGGCATCGTCGTTGACGACGAGGATCTTTGGCTTGTCCACCTGCCTGATCATAGCGGCGCCCCTTTACCGTGTCAAAAGAACACATGCCAATCGAACACGCGTTGTGTTCGCACGCGCACAGTCAGGCGGGAGCCCTGCTGCCATAGTGAAAACTCGTCCAATGGAGGAGTGACCATGAATATCGACACCATCGTTGACAAAGAGTATGTGGACAAGAGCTTCCGCGAACTGGCCGACGCCCCCATCAGCGCCTTGCGCGGCCTGAGCCCGAAAGACGCCAAGGCCATGCATACCGCCTTTGGCGTGACCACCGTCCGCGAACTGGCGCAGCTCAACTTCGTGCGCTGGGCTTGCGCCATTGCCATCCTGGCCGACGAAGAACAACTGGCGCCCGCCGAAAAGGCCAAGGAGGAACTGCTGGACGATGCGGTCGAAATGACCTTCCCGGCCAGCGACCCGATCTCGGTCGATGCCGGCATCACGCGCATTGAAGTGGCACCGGAAAAGGTCGACGCGCAGCAGGATCACCAGCACGCAGGCAAGGTCGAAGAATCGACCGAAATCGGCCGCGAGGCGGAAACCACATCGTGAGCGGCATGGCGGCCTGGCGCATCAGGCCCGCTTCAGGCTGCTGTTACGTGGGCTTGCGGCGCCTGCGCCGCGTCGGTTGACGCTGCGGCGCAATAGCGGTTCTTGCCGGTGCGCTTGGCTTCGTACAGTGCCGCATCGGCGACATGCATCAGGTTGTCGACGGTTGTGGCGTCATCCGGATAGAGCGCGATGCCGAGGCTGGTCGACAACTGCAAGGTCAAGCCGTTCACCAGGTAAGGCTGGGCCACTACTTCGATCAGCTTGCTGGCCGGTTCCTGCGCATCGGCCAGGGTGCCCACTTCGCCCAGCACGATCACGAATTCATCGCCGCCGATGCGCGCCACGGTATCTTCCTTGCGGGCGGAATTGACCAGGCGCTGCGCCACCTGCTTGAGGATTTCATCGCCGTAGGCGTGGCCGTGGGTATCGTTGATGGCCTTGAAGCCATCGAGGTCGAGGTACATCACGGCGGCGCGGCGCTGCTGGCGCGCGGCGTGCTGCAGCGCGGTGGCAATCCGGTCTTCCAGCAGGCGGCGGTTGGGCAGGCCGGTCAGCGGGTCATGCAAGGCCAGTTCCTGCTGCTGCTTGCTGTAAGAAGCCAGTTCTTTGTACAGCAGGCGCACTTCCAGCATATTGTGGATGCGCTTGTGGACTTCCAGCAGGTCGAACGGCTTGCTGATGAAGTCGCGCGCGCCCGCTTCCAGCGCGGCGATCTTAAAGCTGGGCTGGGCGGTCAGGGCCAGCACCGGCAAATAGCCTTCCTGTTCGATTTCCTTCAGGCCCTTCATGACCTGGAAGCCATTTAGTTCCGGCATCTGCAGGTCGAGCAAGATCAGATCATAGCGATGCTGGCGGTGCAGGGGGCAAACCTGCTCCGGCAGCATGGTGGCCGTGACATTGGTGTAACCGGCATCGCGCAGGATTTCCAACATCAGGTCGATATTGTCTGCGCAATCGTCAACTACCAAGATCTTGGCATTCAGGATCTCATCAGGGCTTGGCATGGCGGTCTCGGGAACTGGACTCTCAGTGTATCTTGCGACAGTTTGCCGCGGCGCACGTGTCATTTACCAGTCTAGCAAAGATTTCGGCAGTTTCTTGTAGGACATTTTCCCGTGCGCCGGTAGTCCTCAACCACCCTTGCTGGCGAGGCAAACGCGCTCGATGGTGGCTACCAGTTCAGAAGGTTCGATGGGTTTGGGCACATGGTCGAGAAAGCCCGATTCGAGGGCATGCAGGCGGTCTTCGGGACGGGCAAAGGCGGTCAGGGCGATGGCGGGCAGGGCGCCGCCGCGTGCCGGGCCCAGGGCGCGAATTCTTGATAACAGTTCAAAACCGTCAACATCGGGCATGCCGATATCGCTCACCAGCAAGTCGTAGCGCCCGCCACGCGCCAGGGCAACCGCCTCGGCGGCATTGGCGGCGGCCTGCACTTCGCAGTTGCAATCACGCAAGATCCGGCCGACCAGTTCGCGCGCGTCGGCCTCGTCGTCAACCAGCAACACTTTCATGCCGCCCAGGTCGCGCAAGCCCAGCTCGGGCAGGGGCACGCTTTCGCTGCGCGGCGGACTGTGCATGCGGGCCGCGCGGATTTCCCCGCTTGCCAGCGGCAGCCGCACGCTGAAACTGGAACCCATGCCTTCGCCTTCGCTGGCCGCCGACACGGTGCCGCCATGCTGCTCCACCAGGTGCTTGACGATGGACAGGCCCAGGCCGAGGCCACCGTGCCGGCGCGTGGTGGAAGCGTCGGCCTGGCGGAAGCGTTCGAACACATAGGGCAGGAACTCGTGGCGGATGCCAAGGCCGTTGTCGGTCACCGTGATATCGACATGGCCCTGGTGCGCCCAGACCGAGGCGCGCACCGTGCCGCCGCGCGGGGTGAACTTGAGTGCGTTGGTGAGCAGGTTCCACACCACTTGCTGCAGGCGGTTGGCGTCGCCCGCCACGTGGCCGGTAGGGGAGAAGTCGCGTTCGAGCCGGATGCCTTTGGCCTCGGCTGCCGGGCGCACAGCTTCCAGCGCGGCGTCGACCACCACGCCCGGCATCAGCAGCTTCATGTCCAGCAAGACCTTGCCCGAGGTGATGCGGCCCATGTCCAGCAGGTCTTCGATCAGCTGCGCCTGGGCGCGCGCATTGCGCTCGATGGTTTCCAGGCCGCGCAACTGTTCTTCCGGCGTGCGGTTGCCGCGCCGCAGCACCTGGGCCCAACCCAGGATGGCCGTCAGCGGCGTGCGCAGTTCGTGCGACAGCGTGGCCAGGAATTCATCCTTCATCTGGTTGCTGCGCTCGGCCTCGGCGCGCGCATTGCGTTCCCGGTCCAGCAGCACCTTGCGCTCTTCCGCGGCGCGCTGGGCCGCATCGACCATGCGCGCATTGTCGATGGCAATACCGGCCTGGGCTGCCACGCCGCTGACGATGCGTTCCGTGCGCTCGTTGAACATATGCGGTTCCGGGTGGCCGAAGAACAGCGTGCCCACCACTTCCCCTGCACGCGCCAGCACCGGTACGGCCAGGCCGCTGCGCACTTGCGGATGCGGCAAGCCCTGGAAGTCATCCGGTGGCGCGCCCGACAAGGTATGCATGGCCTGCTTGCCGCCGTCGGCGCCGGCGCCGTGATAGAAGAAGGCGCCAAAGCGGGCGCCGGAAATGCTGGTCGCGGCATCGGTGACCTCCTGCAGCAACGAATGCAGGTCACGGTTCTGTACCAGGGCGGTGCCGGTGCTGTTCAGCAGTTCGAGGATATTGGTTTCATCGCGCAACTGCTCCTGTACGCGCTTGACCTGGTCGACGTCGGTGCTGGTGCCGAACCAGCGCAGGATGCGGCCGCTGGCATCGCGCATGGCGTTGGCGCGTGTCAGGAACCAGCGGTACTGGCCGTCGCGCGCGCGGATCGGGAATTCCATTTCGAACGGGCGCCCGGTTTCCACCGACATGCGCCAGTGCGCCAGCATGGCGGGAATCGCTTCCGGCGCGTACACCTGGCGCCAGCCCTCGCCCAGCATATGGCGGTCGTCCATCCCCGTGTACTCCTGCCAGCGCTCGTTGTACCACATCATGGCGCCGTCGCTGCTGGCGATCCAGGCCAGTTGCGGCATGCTGTTGGCAAGGGCGCGCAATTCCTCCTCGCTGTTGCGCAAGGCGTCTTCAGTGGATTTGCGCGCCGTGATGTCCTGCACCATGCCGACTACGCCGCGCAACTGGCCTTCGTCGCTGAAATCGCCGTGGCCGATCACGGACAGCCAGCAGGTGTCGCCGTTACGGTGCCGGATACGGCATTCGACGTTGAAATCGCGGCGCGACTGGACGGCATCGGTGAAGGCCTGTTCCACCACCTTGAAGTCTCGCCGGGCGATGCGGTCGCGCAGCACCGGCCAGGTAATGGGGATTTCGGCCGGCAGTTCGAAAATTTCGGCAGCGCGGCGGCCCAGGCGCACCTGGTTGCTGGCGGCATTCCACTCCCAATCGCCAAGCCGGCCGGCGGCCAGCGCCACCTGCAACCGGTTGGTGCTCTCGCGCAGGCCGCGCTCATGCAGCTTGCGCTGGTGGATGTCGAGCAACAGGCAAGTCATGCCGAGCGGCGACGGCCAGGCGCGCACTTCCAGCCAGCGCTGGCTGGGCTGGTAGAACAGTTCGCAGCTGGCGGGCAGGCCCTGCTCGAGGGTGCGGCGCAGCGGCGCTTGCAATGCGCCGGCGAGGGCAGGGAAGGCTTGCCACAGCTGCTGGCCGCGCAGATCGTGCAAGGTGGGCACTGGCGGCAGCAGCATGTCCGCCGCTTTGGGATTCAGGTATTGAACGGTCCAGTCCCGGGCTATGACGGCAAAGCCGTCACCCATGCTATCCAGTACGTTGTGCGTGCGGGGATCGGGACTCATAACGTTCGATTGTAGCCTTGACAAGCAACTTGCCGACGCACCATTGCTCAATGCAAACCTTGCAACACCTGCTGGAGCTGCTCGATGTCGTATGGCTTTTGCATGGAAACGGCGGGGAAGTCGAGGTGGCTGGTCAAAGACTGGCTGTAGCCTGAAGCAAAGATAATGCGCAGGCGTGGCTGGCGCTGGATGGCTGTGCGGCCCAATTCGACGCCGCTCATGCCGGGCAGGCTGACGTCGCTGAACAGCACATCGTATTCCGCCTTGGCCAGCAGCTCGAGGGCCGCTTCGCCATTGGCTGCGGCGCTGACTTGGTGGCCGAAGGCGCGCAGCATTTCACAGACGAGGTATTGGGCGTCCTGGTTGTCTTCCACCACCAGGATGCGCAAATGGCCGTCGTTGGCGGCCGCGGCGGGCGCGGCGGCGGCGCTGGGCGGAGCCAGCGTGCACAGGATGCCGCCTACTTCGCCATCGGCCCCGCGCAAGGGCGTGTAATGCAGGTCAAAGCTTGCCTCCGCCATATGGCCGTCGCGCCACAGCTTGATTGGCTGGCGCGGAAAGACCAGGCTTTGCCCGTTCCAGGCTTGTTCGATGGCGGGCGGGTTCCAGCTCCAGGCGGAAGGCGGCACGGCCGGCACGGTGCCGCCGGGCGGCACTGCGCTGGCGCTGCCCACATTGCTGGCGTAGGCCTGGTTGTAGAGCATGATTTGCCGGTGGCTCCACATCAGCAGCATCGGCAGCGGCGTGTTGAGCATGATGTCCAGTGCCAGGCGCAGCGGCGCGGGCCAGCTTTCCTGCGGGCCGAGATCGGAGCGCGACCAGTCCTGGGTTGCCATGCTTTCACCTGCGATTTGCGCCATGTCGTATCAGTGCCGGGATGTCAATATGGGCAATGCTACACCAAGGGCGGCAAAAAAAAAGGCCCGCTATCCGCGGGCCCGAATTCTATTTTCTTGGAGGAGAATAGAGGAGACAGGTGAATGATGCTGTATCGCGGGACAAAGATCCAATTTCCGTTCATGATGAGAGAAATACGTTTCATGAATGAAGTAATAATGTCCGAAAGGCAACGAAAGAAATTGTGTCGCAATACTGGACAAGCGGGAAACACCCACATATAATTCTGCCTCCTTGCACAGGATACTGCGCAGGAAAGAGCCGGAAACGCCGGTTTCGCCTAGGAAAGTTGAGTAGAATGTAAGCTTTCCAAAACGAAATTCATGCGATATAATCCTGCTTCTTAAGCGGCTGTAGCTCAGCTGGATAGAGTACTTGGCTACGAACCAAGGGGTCGTGGGTTCGATTCCTGCCAGCCGCGCCAGAATTTGCAGTAAATGTTTGGGCCCTTCGCTGTCGAGCGGAGGGAGTAGCAGGAAGTTGGTAGTATGCATAACTGACTGTTATAATTTAGTTTTTGCGGCTGTAGCTCAGCTGGATAGAGTACTTGGCTACGAACCAAGGGGTCGTGGGTTCGATTCCTGCCAGCCGCGCCAGATTTTGTAAGGGTTGTACCCGCCGCTGTCGAGCGGCGAGGAAAAAGCAGTTTTGCGGCTGTAGCTCAGCTGGATAGAGTACTTGGCTACGAACCAAGGGGTCGTGGGTTCGATTCCTGCCAGCCGCGCCAAATTGAAAGGGTCCATGCCGGAAGGTGTGGGCCCTTTTTCCTTTTTGCCGTTTGCGGCATATACTTCAGGCATGAACAAGCTCATTCATGCTGCCTTGCTGATGCTCGTATCGGCCAGCGCCGCCGCCACTGCCACCGTCACTTTTGCCGATATCGGCAAGATGACCGATGTGCCGCACGATTACCGGAAACGGGACGACATGCAGTTCCTGTTCCGCGAACACCTCAACCGGCTGTCCGAGCAGCTGCCGCCAGGGCAGGTGCTGAAGGTCGACTTCCTCGATATCGACCTGGCCGGCGATGAATTTCCGCGCGTCGCCGTGCACGATATCCGCGTGCTGAGGGGGCAGGCCGACTGGCCGCGCATGCACCTGCGCTACAGCGTCGAGCAGGGCGGCACGGTGGTCGCCAGTGGCGAAAGCAAGCTGTCCAACCCCGGCTACCTGATGGGCATGAACCGCTACGACCGCGACCTGTACGGCCACGAAAAGCAAATGCTTGACGAATGGTTCCGTAAGGAAGTCCTCAAGCAGCGCTGAGCTATTGCCAGCTTGCAACGGCAGCGCGATGGCTTGCATGCGGCCATGATCTCAGCCGTGGTTCAATTCCTGCGTTAATATGCAGGAATGACACTCATCACCTGCATCGAAGACCTGCGCCGCCTGGCCAAGCGCCGTGTGCCGCGCATGTTTTATGACTATGCCGATTCCGGCTCCTGGACCGAATCGACCTACCGCGCCAATGAAGAGGACTTCCGCAAGCTGAAGTTCCGCCAGCGCGTGGCCGTCGACCTGAACAACCGCAGCCTGCGCAGCACCATGGCGGGACAGGAAGTGGCGATGCCGGTGGCGCTGGCGCCGACCGGCTTGACCGGCATGCAGCACGCCGACGGCGAAATCCTGGCGGCCCGCGCGGCGGAAAGATTCGGCATCCCGTTTACGCTGTCGACCATGAGCATCTGCTCGATCGAGGACGTGGCGGCGCATACCAGCAAGCCGTTCTGGTTCCAGCTGTATGTCATGAAGGACCGCGATTTCATCAATCGCCTGATCGACCGCGCCAAGGCGGCGAAGTGTTCGGCCCTGGTGTTGACGCTGGATTTGCAGGTGCTTGGGCAGCGCCACAAGGATTTGCGCAACGGCCTGTCGGCGCCGCCGCGCCTGACCCTCGCAAACATGCTGAACATGGCGACCAGGCTGCGCTGGTGCGCCGGCATGCTGGGAACGTCACGCCGCCAGTTCGGCAATATCGTCGGCCACGCGCAATCGGTGTCGGACATGTCTTCGCTGTCCGCGTGGACCAGCCAGCAGTTCGACCCCAGCCTGTCTTGGAACGACGTCGAGTGGATCAAGAACCGCTGGGGTGGCAAGCTGATCATCAAGGGCATCATGGATGCCGACGATGCGCGCCTGGCTGCCAACAGCGGCGCCGATGCGCTGATCGTCTCCAACCACGGCGGGCGCCAGCTCGATGGCGCGCCATCCTCGATTGCGGCGTTGCCGGGGATCGTGGACACGGTGGGCCGGCAGATCGAAGTCCATATGGATGGCGGCGTGCGCTCGGGCCAGGACGTGCTGCGGGCGGTGGCGCTGGGCGCGCGCGGCGTCTATATCGGACGTCCTTTCCTGTACGGGCTGGGGGCGATGGGCGAGGCAGGCGTGACGCGCTGCCTCGAAATCATCCGCAACGAACTGGATATCTCGATGGCCTTTTGCGGCAAGCGCGATATCCAGCAGGTCAGCAGGGAGATCCTCCTGCCTTGAACACCAGGCCGGCCAGGAGCTTGCAGAGTTCATCAAACCAGTTGGGTTCCGTGTTATTCATTTGCATTTCCTTTCTGCTAAAGGTCGAAGTAAGCGCATTGTGAACTGTTTCATTGTTGGGATAAATGCTTATAATTGAATTGAGTATCCCAAAAATGGAGCAATGAATGGACAGGCTGCACCATATGCGTCTTTTCGTCGAAGTGGCCAAGCGCAAGAGTTTTCGCGCCGCTGCCGAGGCGCTGGACATGTCGAATTCCACCTTGTCGCGCAATATCGCCGAGCTGGAGAAATCGATCGGCTTGCGCCTGCTGCACCGGTCGACCCGCAAGGTGGAATTGACGGAGGCGGGGGACGCTTATTTCAAGCGCTGCCAGGGCATCGTGGAAGAGGCGATGAGCGCCCACGAAGCGCTGCTGGACTGGTCGGAAAAGCCGGCCGGGATCCTGCGCGTGACCATGACGTCCAGTTTCGGGGTCGGCTACCTGGCGCCGGTGCTGACGGAATTTGCCGACATGTACCCGGACATCAAGATGGAGTTCGATATTTCATCGCGTACCGTGGACTTGCAATCGGAACCTTTCGACCTCGCCATCCGCATGGGCCAGGCGCCGAGCGCGCCGTCCACCCTGGTGGTGCGGCGCATTGCGATGATGCCGCGTTACCTGTACGCCTCGCCGGTCTACCTGGCCAAGATGCCGCCGCTGGAGCATGCCTGCGACCTGGTGCGGCATACCATGTGCGGCCGCTCCTTTTCCAGCCGCCTGCCCGATATCTGGCGCAAGCTGTACCGCGGCGAGGAAGTGGTGGAGGTCATGGCGCACTCGCGCTATGCCACCAACAGCGCGGCGCTCAGCATGTCGTTTGCCGCCAATGGCTTGTGCATCTCGGCGCTGGACCCGCTGCTGGCCAAGCAGGAAGTGCAGGCCGGCCGCCTGCAGCGCGTGCTGCCGGACTGGCATATGGAGCCCATCATGGTGCATGCGCTGACCGAGACCCGGCACCTGCCGGCACGCACGCGGCTGTTCATCGACTTCCTGCGCCATCGCCTGGGCGCCGGCTAGCGTCTAGCCGCCGCCGATGCCCTCGACGATACGGCCGGTACCGCCGCAGTTGGGGCAGTCCTTGCCGTCCGGCGTCTTGCCGCAGCCGCTGCAGAGCGGGCAGATGCCTTCGCCGCTGCCGGGCGTGCCCGGCGCAGCTTCGTCGCCGGGATGGAGCGGCGCCTGGGTGGCTGATGCGTTCATATTGCGATCCTCCTGGCCACAGCCTGCCACGCGCAACGCTTTTCAACCGTTAGCTGGGTAACCGAGAACAATCGGCATTACAATGCCAGCATCACCCGATAGGAGTACGCGCCATGGCCACGCTGATCCGACACCGCAAGACGCGCATCATCACGCTTGATGCCGGCGATGACTTGCACGAGCATTGCAAACCCAGGGACATCGCCCTGGTTCCCGACCCAGCGGGATGGTGGACCTATTTCATCGGCGAGGACGGTTCAGTCGAACGCTACGATATTCCCTTTGCTACCTATAATGAAGCGCTGTGGTCGGCCAAGGCCGCCGCGGAATTCGACGCGCAATAGAACCTGAGAACTTATGCCTGAGACCACCATCCTGGTAATCGAAGACGACGAACATATCGGCCAAATCCTGACCTTCATCCTGCAGCGGCAAGGTTACCAGACCACCCTTGCTGCCGATGGCCTGGCGGCACGCAAGGCCATTGTCTCCGCCGTGGCGCCGCCCTCGCTGGTGCTGCTGGACGTAATGCTCCCCTATATAGACGGTTTCGAACTGGTGCACATCATCCGCGAGCGCGAAGGCTGGCAGGACGTGCCGATCGTGATGCTGACCGCCAAGCATACGGAAAAAGACATTGTGCGTGCGCTCGACGAAGGCGCCAACGATTATGTCGTCAAGCCGTTCCAGCCCAATGAACTGCTGGCGCGCGTGCGCCGCCACCTGAAGGAGCAGGTATGAAGGCCGCGACCCTCGCTGCGCTGGCTTGCTGTGCCTTGCCGGCCGCGGCCCGGACCACCATCGGTATCAACCACGGGATCGACCACCTGAGCGGACCGGCCGCAAACTGGCGGGAGAGCTCGCTGAATGTGCGCCACCAGGCGGCGCCGCGGCTTGGCTTTGGCGCCGGCGTTACGCGCGTCGAGCGTTTCGGCATCGGCGAAACCCAGATCAGTGCCGGCGCCGACCTGCCGCTTTCCGAGAAATTGACCGCATCCGTCGACGGCAATTTCAGCAGCGACCATCAGATCCTGGCCCGTCGTGCGCTGGGTGCGAGCTTGCAGTATGAATTTGCCAAAGGTTGGCTGGTGCATGGAGGAGGGCGCAGCAGCAGCTACAACGATGTCCACGTCAACCAAAGCCTGCTCATGCTGGAGCGCTACGTCGGGAATTACGGCTTTGCCGGCGCCTGGCGCGCGGCGCGGGCCTTCGGCACCACTGCGCACAGCGGCGAACTACGCGCCAACTACTATTACAGCGACCGCAGCGCCGTCGGCCTGTCTTTCGCTTTCGGCAAGGAAGCAGCCAATATCGCCGGCACCACGCGCCTGACCAGTGTGGAGTCGGCCGCGCTGGTGGGGCGGCACTGGCTCGACCAGCGCTGGGCCCTTACCTACGCCGTGGCGCATACCCGCCAGGGCGACTTCTACGTGCGCAACGGGGTCAATCTTGGACTTCAGGCTGCCTTCTGACAGCTACCTGCTGGTTGCCTTCTGGGCCGGGATCGGTGCCCTCGGACTGACCCTGCTGGTCGGCCTGCAGATCATCGCCCTGCGCATGTCGATGCGCAGGACACAGCGCCGCGAGCAGGCCCTGACGCTGAAGTGGCGTCCGTTGCTGAATGCCGCCATTGCCGGGGAGGGCCTCGGCAACCTGCCGGATCTGCCGTGGCGCGACCGCGTGCTGTTCATCAAGCTCTGGCTGCATTTGCAGCAGGCCGTGCGCGGCGAGGCAAGTGAAGGCCTGAACGGCATAGCGCGGCGCCTGGGCTGCGACGAGCATATGCGTACGCTGCTGGTGCGCGGCAACCGCGCGGAGCGCCTGCTGGCAACCCTGGCCCTGGGCCATATGCGCGACAAGGAATCCTGGGCTGCGCTGGCCCGCGCGGCGCACGCCACCGACAGCGCCTCCTCGGTGCATGCGCTGTGGGCCTTGGTACAAATAGACGCCGCACGCGCCGCGCAGGAGATGGCGCCATTGCTGCTTCGGCGCGACGATTGGCCCTTGTCGCAGCTGGCGAACATCCTGCAGAACGCGCGCAGCGAATGGCAGCCGGTGCTGGCAGGAGCGCTGTCGCGCGTATCGCCGGAGGAGCTGCCGCAGGCCCTGCGCCTGGTGGCGGCGCTGCGCATCGACCTGCCGCAGGCGCAGCTACAGGAATTCCTGGGCAGTCCCCAGCCGGACATCGTGCTTGCAGCGCTGCGCCTGGCGCGCACTCCCGGCGTAATCGGGCAGGTCCGGCGGCACCTGCAAAGCAATGACTGGCGCATCCGCCTGCAGGCCGTGCGTGCGCTGGGCGAGCTGGGCGATCGCAGCGATGTCGCGCGCTTGCGCAACTTGCTGTCCGACCCGGAGTGGTGGGTGCGCTATCGCGCCGCGCAGGCTTTGCTGGCGCTGCCATTCCTGACGGAGGCGGAGCTGGCGCAATTGCAGGATTCCGGCGACCGCTACGCTGCCGACATGCTGGCCCAGGTCCTGGCGGAAAAGGAGGCGGCGTGACACCCGATCCGTACGTCATCCATGTGATGACCTTCTGCGTGCTGGCGTATTTCGTGCTGCTCAACGGCGGCTACCTGTTGCTGAATTTGCTGGCCATGTTCGCCTTGCGGCGGCGGGCGCAGGAAGCCGTACTGGACGACCTGCCGCAGGTGTATTCTGCGCTCGAACCACCCATCAGCATCCTGGTCCCAGCCTACAACGAAGCAGCCACCATCGCGGCGTCCGTGCGCTCCATGCTGCAGCTGTCGTATTCGGAAATGGAAGTCATCGTGGTCAACGACGGTTCGGCCGACCGCACGCTGCAGGTGCTGACGGAGGAATTCTCCCTGGTACCATTCCCCGAGGCTTACCGCATCCAGCTCGAAACACGTCCGGTGCGGGCGATCTACCGCTCCACGCGCTTCCCCAACCTGCGCGTCATCGACAAGGTCAACGGCGGCAAGGCCGATTCGCTCAATGCAGGCATCAATGCGGCGCGCTATCCCTTATTCTGCGGCGTGGACGCCGATTCGATCCTGCAGCGCGACAGCTTGCAGCGGCTGGTACGGCCCTTTCTCGGCGATCCGCAAATGGTTGCCAGCGGCGGCACGGTGCGCATCGCCAACGGCTGCGAAGTGCGCGGCGGCTTCCTGACGCGGGTCGGCATGCCGCGCAATGTCTGGGCCCTGTTCCAGGTGGTCGAGTATTTGCGGGCCTTCCTGTTTGGGCGCCTTGGCTGGTCCGTCATCAATGGCATGCTGATCATCTCGGGAGCCTTTGGCTTGTTCCGCAAGGAGACGGTGGTGGCGGTGGGCGGTTATAACCCGAAAGCCATTGGCGAGGACATGGAACTGGTGGTGCGCATGCACCGCAAGCTGCGTGCCCGCGGTATTCCCTACAAGATCGAGTTCGTACCGGACCCGGTGTGCTGGACCGAGGCGCCGGAAGAGCGCAAGCAGCTGCGCAACCAGCGCATCCGTTGGCAGCGCGGCCTATCGGAGAGCCTGAGCAGCAACTGGGGCCTGATGTTCAGCCGCCATGGCGGCGTTGCCGGCTGGATGGCGTTCCCGTTCTTCGTGCTGTTCGAATGGCTCGGCGCCCTGGTCGAGATGTTTGGCTACCTGTTCATGGCCGTGGCGTGGTGGCAGGGCTGGATATCGTGGGAATCGTTCGCGATTTTCCTGTTCGTGGCGGTCGGCCTGGGTATCTTGCTCTCCGCGTTCGGCCTGCTGCTGGAGGAAATCTCCTTCCACCTGTACCAGCGCCCCGGCCAGCTGCTGTTGCTGGCCGCGGTCGTCATCGCGGAAAACTTCGGCTACCGCCAGTTGAACAGCTGGTGGCGCCTGGTCGGCCTGTACCGGTGGGCGCGCGGCGGTGAAGCCAAGTGGGGCGTGATGACACGCAAGGCCAGCTGGCAGCGCGATATCAACTGACTTGTCCGTTACAGGGCCGGCAAGGTCACGTGGAAGGTAGTGCCGCGGCCTTCCTCGGTGTCGAAGCCGATGATGCCGCCGTGCTGTTCGGCGATGGCGCGGCAAATTGCCAGGCCCAGGCCGGTACCGCCTTTCAGGCGGGTGTCTGAACTGTCGGCCTGGGCGAACTTCGCGAACACGCGGGCCTGGAACGCTTCCGGGATGCCGGGGCCATTGTCGCTGACCGACAGCCGGACGCCGGCCGGCACCGCGCTGCAATCGAGCGTTACGCTGTTATATTGCGGCGAGTATTTGATGGCATTTGACAGCAGGTTGACCAGCAGCTGCACCAGCCGGTCATGGTCGCCGCGCACGCGCAGCCCGGTGGCGCTGCCGCTGCGCTCCAGTGCCACCGGGCGTTGGGCAGCGCTGCCGCGCACCGCGTCGATCGCTTCGTCGAGTACTGGAGCGATGTCCAGCTCGTCGGTGCGAAACTCCATCTTGCCGGCTTCGATCTTCTCGATATCGAGGATGTCGTTCACCAGGCGCACCAGCCGCTCGCTGCTCTGGTAGGCGATGTTGACCAGATGCTGCACGTCCGCCGGCAGCTCGCCGGCGCCGCCGTCGACCAGCACGGAAAGAGAGGCCCGGATCGAAGTCATGGGCGTGCGCAGTTCATGCGACACGGTGGCGATGAATTCGTTCTTCATTTCTTCGACCTGGCGGCGCTCCGAAATATCGTGCAGGAAGACGCAAAACAGGCCGTTGGCCGGCCGGCTGATGCTGGCCTCCACTGTCAGCTCTTCGCCGTCACGCCGGATAAGGGTGCGTTGCACGCGGCGGCCGAAGTCGGGGGCGTCCGCCGTACTGGCAGCCACCAGCGCGGCCTCCTGCTGCGCGCGAAAGCGCTGCGGCACCAGCAGGTCGATATAGCTCTTGCCCATCGCTTCCTCCCGCGTCCAGCCGAACATATGTTCAGCCGCAGGGTTCCAATCGGTGATACGCCCGTCCGGCCCGACCGCAATGAAGGCGTCTTGCGCGGTTTCGATAATGGCGGCAATGCGCTGCATGGCGTCGCGCAACTGGCTGGTGCGGGCGCTGACGCGGCCTTCGAGATTGGCGACCAGGGAATTCAGGGTGCGCGAGAGTGCCTGGACTTCCGCGTAAGGTGCCAGCTGCGGCAACTCGGCGGCCGCGCCGCGCCGGATGCGGTCGGCGGCATCGGCCAACTCGCTCAGTGGCCGGGCAATGCGGCGCGCCAGCGGGAAGGCCAGCAGGGGGAGCAGGGCGGCCATCGCCACGCCCAGCCACAAGGCGCGTTTTTGCAAGGCGCGCACCGGCGCCCAGGCCGTATCGGCACTCTGGCGCACCAGCACCGTCCAGCCCAGACCGGGATAGGAGGCGTGGCCACGCGTGCGGGCATAGCCGACCAGGTAGTCCACGCCGTCGGGCCAGCGCTCGACGTGGTAGCCGTTGTCCCGGCTTGGCAGCGGCAGCTCCCTGGCCAGCAGTCCTGGTGGCCCAAGCAGCACCTTGCCGTGATGGTCGAGGATGATCGCCTGCACCTGGCGGTGTGCGCTGGCCGGTCCGATCACCGAGCGCTCCAGTTCGCGCGCCCATTGCCATGACAGGTGCGCCCCAAGCATGCCGCTGCCGTCCGCCAGCGGGAAGGCGAGGTCGACAAAGCGCAGCGGTTGCGGCCCCTGCGCCGGCAGCAGCTTTGCCAGCAAGACGGCATCGTGCACGTCGCCGACAAAGGTGCCGGCCTGGGCGTTGCGATACCAGGGGCGGCCGCTGACGTCGAGGCCTTCGAGCATGGCACCGGTTGCGGCCTGCACCTTGCCCTGGCGGTCGGTCAGGCCCAGCCAGGCGTAGTGCGGATAGCTGCCCTGGTGCTGCTCCAGCGTCTTGCGCCTTGCGGCCAGCGGGGCGGCAGCGCCCATGTCGGAGCGCTGGGCCAGCAATTGCACTTCGCGGTAACGCTCGAACATATTGCGATCGAGCTTGTCCGCTGTCTGCTGCGCGAGCTCCGATAGTGCGCTGCCGATATCGGCCTTGACCTGGTTGCCGGCAGTGCGCGCAACGATCGTGGCCAGGACCGCGCCCATGGCGATGGCCAGCGCGCAGAAAGCGATCGCAAGGTAGGTCCCGATCCCCGCCCGGGAATGTGCACGCTTCATGCGACGCGGTTGGCCGGACGGCCTGCCATGAAGGCTTCCATATTGGCGACCAGCTGGTCGGCCAAGCCCTGCATGGCTTGCCCGCTGGCCCAGGCCGAATGGGGCGTGAGCAGGAAGTTCGGCAGGCGCAGGCGCAGCAGCGGGTTGTCCGGTACAGGCGGCTCTTTGGTCAGGACGTCAAAGCCGGCGCCGGCGATCACGCCTCGCTGCAAGGCCTGCGCCAGCGCCGCTTCGTCCACCAGGCCGCCGCGCGCGGTGTTCACCAGGATGGCGCTTGGCTTCATGCGTGCCAGCTCGGCCGCGCCGATGATGTTGCGTGTGGCGTCGGTGAGCGGCGCATGCAGGCTCAATACGTCCGAGGTTTCCAGCAATTCGTCCCAGCTGACGTTGCGCACACCCGGATCGTCGCTCGCGGTCCGTGTATGCACCAGCACCTCCATCCCGAAGGCGCGGCCCAGATGCGCAACCTGCCTGCCAAGATCGCCGTAACCCAGCAAGCCGAGGCGGCTGCCGTGCAGGTCGCGGATCGGGTGATGGAACAGGCAGAAACGCGGCGACTTTTCCCACAGCCCCGCCTCGACATCGGCACGATAGGCCAGCAACTGGCGGCGCAGTGCAAGGATCAGGGCGAAGGTATGTTCCGGCACGGCGGCATGGGCGTAGCCCTTGATATTCGACACCACGATGCCGCGTTCGCGCGCAGCGGCCAGGTCGACATGGTCGGTGCCGGTGGCCGCGATGGCGATCATCTTCAAGCCGGGCAGGGCAGCGAGCGCCTCGGCGCGCAGCGGCACCTTGTTGGTGATGGCGATGGTGGCCCCGCGCAGGCGTTCGACCGCCTCGGCGGCACTGGAGGCCGGGAAATCGGTCCATTCGTGGGCAAACGAAGGGGGCCGGATCTCGGCAATGATGCTGTCGCGGTCAAGGAAAACAAGGCGTTCGGTCATACGGTAAGCTCCACAGGGAGGGACGCGGCCAGGGGGCGCAGCCGCATCTGGGGATGGCTGGCCATCAGGTCCGCCACCCATTCGACGAAGACGCGCACCTTGGCCGACAGGTGGCGGTTTTGCGGGTACACCACATGGATCGGCAACGGGTCGGTGACCCAGTCTTCCAGCACGCGCACCAGGCGGCCGTCCTTGCCGTGGTTGCCCAGCTGGACATCGGTCATCATGATGATGCCCAGGCCTGCCAGTCCCGCTTGCAGGTAGGCGTTGGAATCGTTCAGGGCCACCACGCCGGGCAGCATCATCTCGATGCGCTCGCCGTCGCGCGTGTAGTCCCAGTTGTAAATCTTGCCAGTCTTGGACGAGAAATAGTTCACGCAGCGGTGCCGCTCCAGCTCGCGCGGGTGGTTTGGCGTGCCAAAGCGCTCCAGGTAGGAAGGCGCCGCGCAGGTGACAAAATTGAGCAGGCCGACGCGCCGTGCGATCAGGGTGGAATCGGCCAACTGGCCACCCCGCACTGCACAATCGACGCCTTCTTCGATCAAATCGACCGGACGGTCGCCGCAACCCAGTTCGAGCTGGATATCCGGGTATTGTTCGAAGAAGGAGGGCAGGGCCGGCACCAGGATTTCGTTGGCCAGGCCGGTCGGCGCATCGACCCGCAAGCGGCCGCTCGGGCTCAGGCGGGTGCGCGACAGCGATTCCTCGGCATCCTTCACATCGGCCAGGATGCGCAGGCATCTTTCATAGTAGGCGGCGCCGTCGGCGGTGACCGAAACGTGGCGCGTGGTCCGGTGCAGCAGCTTGACCGACAGCGCCGATTCCAGGCCGGCCACCAGGGTGGACACGGTGGCCTTGGGCAGCTGCAGGGTTTCCGAGGCGCGCGTGAAGCCGCCGGCGTCGACCACCTGTACGAACACTTCCATTGCTTGGAGCTTATTCATGAGTCCACCTTCATTGTTCGAGATTCTGAACAATCAATTCAACATTAATGTATTTTTCTTATTCTAGTGGAAGTTTATTATTACCGTATTGCAGCATAAAAAAGCCCTTGACCCTCCCGCGGTGGGAAAGTTTAAAGTGGCTTCCAGTATCAGAAAAGGAGCAGTCATGAGTAACCGGGATGGATTCTTTGCAATGGTATCGCTGGCGCTGGGCGCGATCGCCCTGGCAGGCGTCCTGTATACCGACGAATACTCGCACGGCGCGCAAGTCGGTTTCGGCGCGGCGCCGGCGCCCACCTTGCTGGCATCGGCCAGCTCGGAGGCGAAGGAATGACGGCGCAGGTGCCGGCGGAGCTGAAGATCCGCGAACTCGAAGTGCGCGGCGCGCAGGGGCCCCTGGCCGCTCGCCTCTACCTGGCCGGGAATTCGTCCGCCAAGCGCGACGCGCTGATCGTCTTCTTCCACGGCGGCGGCTTCGTAGCCGGCGACCTGGAGGAGGCGGACGAATTCCTGCGCCACCTTGTCACGTGCAATCCTCACCATGTGATCCTGGCCACCAACTACACCCTGGCGACCGTCAGCCCGTTTCCGGCGGCGGTCGAAGATGCCCATGCCGTGCTGGCCTGGGCCAAGAAAAACAAGGCCAAGCTGTCCTGGAGCGGCAAGCAGTTGCTGACCGCCGGCATCGAAGCCGGCGCCAACCTGGCAGCCGTATCGGCGCTGATGGCGCGCGACCGCGGCGGTCCTGCACTGGCGGGGCAGATCCTGATCATGCCGATGCTCGATCCCGGCCTGTCCACTTGTTCGATGCGCGAACTGCCGAACTGCCCGGACCAGATGAAGGTAGCCAATACCTGTGCCGCCGCCTACCGCGGCTACCTGCCGAATGCCGCCGACCGCGCCCACCCGTACGCGTCGCCCCTGCAGTCGAGCCGCCTGAAAAATTTACCGCCGGCCCTGATCCTCTCGGCCGAAGACGACCCGCTTAGGGATGAAGCAGAACAGTACGGGGCGAAACTGATCGCCTGCGGAGTAAAGACAACAGTCAGACGCATGCCACCGGCGCCACTGCAGGAGCCGGGAGCCAGGAACGAATGCGCGTGCAGGGGCTTTGCACTGAAAGAAATGGCCAGTTTCATCAGCGCCATCGACGGGACGGAAACGCCCGCAGTGTAAGGCTGGTTTAAATAAAACAGAAGTTTAGAAAAAAGTGCCTGCGAGGCACATGGGCCCCTTTTTGCCTGAATTTTCCAATTAATTTTCACCCCCAAGAGGTTAACAATGAAAAAGATGAATCAAATGTCCACTCTTGTGCGGCCGCTGGTTGCCGCATTGGCGATGGGCGGGCTGGCGGCGGCCATCCTGTCCGGTTGCAGCGCCAATAGCAAGCCGGCCGAAAGCCAGGCGCCTGCCGCAGGCGGCCCGCCCGTATCGGCGGCCGTCGTGGTGCAGAAGTCCGTCGCCGAAACCCAGGAATTTTCCGGCCGCCTGGAAGCCATCGAGCGCGTGGAAATCCGCCCGCGCGTCAGCGGCTTCATTACCGCGGTGAATTTCAAGCCCGGCAGCGAGGTGAAGAAAGGGGATGTACTGTTCGTGATCGACCCGCGTCCATTCCAGGCCGAAGCCAGCCGCGCCGATGCGGCCGCCAATTCGGCTCGCGCCAAGGCCGACCTGGCCAAGCTGGAACTGGCCCGCGCCGAAAAGCTGCTGGCCGATAAGGCGATCGCCCAGCGCGAATTCGACGAGCGCGCATCGGCATTGAAGGAACTGGACGCAACGGCCCGCGCCGCCGCTTCGGCCGCGGAAGCAGCGCGCCTGAACCTGTCCTACACCCAGGTGACGTCGCCGATCAACGGCCGCGTGTCGAAGGCAGAGATCACCCTCGGCAACCTGGTTGACCAAAGCGCCGTCCTGACCAGCGTGGTCTCGCTGGACAAGATCTACGCCAGCTTCGACGGCGACGAAGACACCTTCCTGCGCGTCGGCGGCCAGGCCTACAAAGGCCAGCCGGTGACCGTGAAGGTCGGCCTGGCCAACGAAGCCGGCTTCCCGCATGAGGGCAAGCTGGAATTCGTCGACAACCAGCTCGACACCCGCACCGGTTCAGTGCGCATGCGCGCCACCTTCGACAACAAGGACCGCGCCCTGGTGCCCGGCCTGTTCGCCCGCGTCCAGCTGGACGGCGGCACCGCCACCCAGCAAGCGGTGTTGATCAACGACCGCGCCGTCAGTACCGACCAGGACCGCAAGTTCGTGTACGTGGTCGGCGCCGGCAACAAGGCGGAATACCGTCCTGTGGTGCTGGGCCCGAACGTCGATGGCCTGCGCGTGGTGCGCAACGGCCTGAAACCAGGCGAGAAGATCGTCGTCAACGGCCTGCAGCGCGTGCGTCCCGGCGCGCCGATCACGCCGGAAATGGTCGACATGACTTTTGACCCGATGGCGCAACAGAAAGTAGCGGCCACCGAAGCCAAAACCTCCAAGGAATAATCCATGAATTTTTCTCGCTTCTTTGTCGATAAACCGATTTTCGCGGCGGTTTTATCGATCATCGTCTTCGTAGCGGGCTTGATCTCGATCTTCAAGCTGCCCGTCTCCGAATACCCGGAAGTGGTGCCGCCATCGGTCGTGGTGCGTGCCGTCTACCCGGGCGCGAACCCGAAAGTGATTGCGGAAACCGTCGCCGCGCCGCTCGAAGAGCAGATCAACGGTGTCGAGAACATGCTGTACATGTCCTCGCAAAACACCTCCGATGGCGCGCTGATGCTGACCGTGACCTTCAAGATCGGCACCGACGTCGACAAGGCTGAAACCGCGGTGCAGAACCGCGTGCAGCGCGCCTTGCCGCGCCTGCCGGAAGAGGTCCGCCAGATCGGCGTGACCACGGTGAAGTCTTCGCCTAACCTGACGATGGTGGTGCACCTGCTGTCGCCGAACGGCCGCTATGACGACCTGTACCTGCGCAACTACGGCGTGCTGAACGTGAAAGACCAGCTGGCACGTATTCCGGGCATGGGCGATGTGCAGATCTTTGGCGCTGGCGACTACGCCATGCGCGTCTGGCTCGACCCGCAGAAGGTCGCCGGCCGCAACATGACCGCGTCCGACGTGGTCGATGCGATCCGCGAACAGAACGTGCAGGTCGCCGCCGGCGTGGTGGGCGCCGCGCCTTCCAAGTCGGCCGACTTCCAGCTGACCGTCAACACTCAGGGCCGCCTGAGCACCGTCGAGGAATTTGGCGAGATCATCGTCAAGACCAACGAAGACGGCGCGCTGACCCGCCTGAAGGACGTGGCCCGCATTGAACTGGGTTCCAACAGCTACTCCCTGCGTTCGCTGCTGAACAACAAGTCGGCAGTGGGCCTGGGTATCTTCGAAGCGCCTAACAGCAATGCGCTGGAACTGTCCGCCAATGTGCGCGCCAAGATGGAGGAACTGAAGAAGGACTTCCCTGAAGGCGTGGCCTACGACATCGTGTACGACCCGACCCAGTTCGTGCGCGAGTCGATCAAGTCCGTGATCCACACCCTGCTGGAAGCAGTGGCCCTGGTGGTGATCGTGGTGATCATCTTCCTGCAAACCTGGCGCGCATCGATCATCCCGCTGCTGGCGGTGCCCGTATCGATCGTCGGTACCTTCGCCGTGATGATCGGCTTCGGCTTCTCGATCAATACGCTGTCGCTGTTCGGCCTTGTGCTGGCCATCGGTATCGTGGTCGACGACGCGATCGTGGTGGTGGAGAACGTCGAGCGTAATATCGCCAACGGCCTGTCGGCCCGCGATGCGACCATCCAGGCCATGAAGGAAGTGTCCGGCCCGATTATCGCTATCGCACTGGTGCTGTGCGCCGTGTTCGTGCCGATCGCCTTCGTGTCCGGCCTGACCGGCCAGTTCTACCGCCAGTTCGCGCTGACCATCGCCATTTCGACCGTCATTTCGGCACTGTGCTCGCTGACCCTGGCCCCGGCCCTGTCGGCATCGCTGCTGCGCCCGCACGACGCACCGAAAGACGTGCTGACCCGCGTGATGGACAAGATCTTCGGCCGCTTCTTCGCCTGGTTCAACCGCTTCTTCAACCGCGCTTCGCACAGCTATGAAACCGGCGTGCAGGGCGTCTTGAAGCGCAAGACCGCATCGATCGTGGTGTACCTGGTGCTGGCCGCTGCCGCAGGCGTGATGTTCAAGGTTGTGCCGAGCGGCTTCGTGCCGGGCCAGGACAAGCAGTACCTGGTGGGCTTCGCCCAGCTGCCTGATGCCGCATCGCTGGAACGCACCGAGCAGGTGATCCGCAAGATGTCCGACATCGCCAAGGAAATTCCTGGCGTGGATGCTTCGGTTGCCTTCCCGGGCCTGTCGATCAACGGCTTCACCAATGCGCCGAACGCCGGTATCGTGTTCACCACGCTGAAGCCATTCCACGAGCGTACCGACAAGTCCCAATCGGGCGAAGCGATTGCCGCGGAAATCAACAAGCGCATGGGCGCTGTGCAGGACGCGTTCGTGATGGTCTTCCCACCGCCGCCGGTGAACGGCCTGGGCACCACAGGCGGCTTCAAGATGATGATCGAAGACCGCAACAACGCCGGCTACGATGAACTGTACAAGACCGTACAGGCGATCCAGATGAAGGCATGGCAGGACAAGCGCCTGGCCGGTGTGTTCTCCAGCTTCCAGATCAATGTGCCGCAGCTGTTCGCGGACATCGACCGCGCCAAGGCCAAGCAACTGGGCGTGCCGCTGCAGACCATCTACCAGACCCTGCAGATCAACCTCGGTTCGCTGTACGTGAACGACTTCAACCAGTTCGGCCGTACCTACCAGGTGCGCGTGCAGGCTGACGCCCCGTTCCGTTCGCAGGCCGAGCAGATCTCGCAGCTGAAAGTGCGCAACAGCAAAGGCGAAATGATCCCCCTGTCGTCGCTGATGCGTGTGAAAGACAGCTATGGTCCTGACCGCGTGGAGCGCTACAACGCCTATGTATCGGCCGAGATCAATGGCGGTCCGGCTCCGGGCTTCTCGTCCGGCCAGGCCCAGGCCGCGCTGGAAGAGATCACCAAGGCGACCCTGCCTAAAGGCATGGGCTACGAATGGACCGAGCTGACTTACCAGGAAATCCTGGCCGGTAACACCATGATCTACGTGTTCCCGCTGTGCGTGTTGCTGGTATTCCTGGTGCTCGCTGCCCAGTACGAAAGCTGGACTCTGCCGCTGGCCGTGATCCTGATCGTGCCGATGTCGATCCTGTGCGCCCTGATCGGCGTGAAACTGACCGGTGGCGACAACAACGTGTTCACGCAGATTGCCTTGTTCGTGCTGGTCGGCCTGGCGTCGAAGAACGCGATCCTGATCGTGGAATTTGCGCGGGAACTGGAAGACCATGGCCGCACCATCCTGGAAGCGGCACTGGAAGCTTGCCGCCTGCGTCTGCGCCCGATCCTGATGACGTCGATCGCCTTCATCATGGGTGTGGTACCGCTGGTGTTCTCGGTTGGTGCAGGTTCCGAAATGCGTCATGCAATGGGTGTGGCAGTGTTCGCCGGCATGCTGGGCGTGACCTTCTTCGGCCTGTTCCTGACGCCGGTGTTCTACGTCCTGCTGCGCACCCTGGCCAAGCGCCTTGAGAAGAAACCCAAAGCAGCCGACGCTGCCCCGCAATTGGAAGGGACCCACTAATATGAAGAGTATGATTGCGAAGGGCGTCGCCCCGCTGCTGGCGGCACTGCTGCTGACCGCATGCGCCGCGCCTGACTTCAAGCAACCGCAAATCGACACCCCGACCGCCTTCAAGGAGTCGCAGGTGATGACTGCCGAAGACGGCACCAGCTGGAAGCCAGCCCAGAACGCCGAGCGCCAGCCGCGCGGCGAGTGGTGGCTGGCCTTCAGCGACCCGGCCCTGAATGAGCTGATCGCCGAGGCGACCCGCAACAACGCCAACCTGGCCGTGGCGGCCGCCCGTGTCAAGCAGGCGCGCGCCATCGCCGGCATCGCCGAAGCGGACCGCATTCCGCAGATCGGCGTGGGCGTGGGCGCCCAGCGTGCCCGTAATTCGGCCCTGTCGCTGGGCGTTCCAGCCAGTACCGACATTGCGCCGCAGACCACTTACAACGCGAACCTGACGGCAAGCTACGAAGTGGACCTGTTCGGCCGCGTATCGAGCAATGTGGCCGCGGCCCGTGGCGACGCCGCGCAGGTGGAAGCGAACTACCGCTCCGTCCTGCTGTCGCTGCAAGCCGACGTGGCACAGACCTATTTCCGCCTGCGCGCCACGGACGCCGAACTGGCGACTGTGGAGCAGACGGTCCGTTTGCGCGAAGAGAGTGTAAAGGTCAACCAGCGTCGCTTCGACCTGGGCGACATCGGTGAATTCGATCTCTCCCGCGCCAAGACCGAACTGGCAACCACCCGCGCGGAAGCGATCGGCCTGCAGCGCCGCCGCGCCACCACCGAGCACGCACTGGCGGTCCTCCTGGGCAAGCCGGCAGCAGGTTACACGGCGGGCAACAGCCCGCTGCTGGACTCGACGCTGCTGCCTGCGATCCCGACCGGCGTACCTTCTTCGCTGCTGGAGCGCCGTCCCGACATCGCCGCCGCACAGAAGTCGATGGAAGCGTCCAACGCCCGCATCGGCGTGGCGCGTTCGGCCATGTTCCCGGCGCTGAACATCACTGCCAACGGCGGCGGCGCGTCCGGCCACTTCAGCGATGTGTTCAAGTGGAGCAGCCGCTCGTGGGTGCTGGGCGCCTTGCTGTCGATGCCCCTGATCGACGGCGGCCGTAACAGCAACAACGTCAAGCGCAGCGAAGCAGCGCTGGAAGAATCGGTTGCCGGCTACCGCCAGACCGTGCTGGGCGCCTTTGCCGAGGTGGAAGACAACCTGGCAGGCCTGCGCATCCTGGGCGGCCAGACCGCGCAGATCGACGAAGCGCTGGTATCGGCACGCCGTTCCGCCGACCTGGCGCAGAAGCTGTACGACGCCGGCCGTTCCAGCTACCTGGACCTGCTGGACGCACAGCGCAACCTGGCAGCGGTCGAACGCAGCGCAGTGCAATTGCGCGGCGACCGCGCGGTCACCACGGTTGCCCTGATCCGGTCCCTGGGCGGCGACTGGAACTGATCCAAGTTTGATCAGCCCTTAACGGCGCACCGCTTCGGCGGGCGCCGTTTTTTTTCGCCTGTAGCAACGCACGCTTGCAAATCCAGCAGGATCAGCCTATGATTGCGACAACTGTCACACAAAGGCTAATATGGTCACAAGTAGTCTGTTAAGCAGCATCCCTGGCATCCGGCACGGATTCGGAAGCGCTGCGTCGCTGGTACCGGCCGAGCTGGCAACGGTCTGGAGTCTGAGGCCGGCCAAGCGCCAGGTCCATGGCACCCGCATCGCCGCCATTTGCGAGCCGCAGCAGGAGGTCGGCGACGCGGATGGCTTCCACACCAAAGGGCCAAGCCTTCCAGTCAGCATCATCACCGCCGACTGCGTGCCGCTGCTGCTGGCGCGGCGCGATGGATCTCACGTCGCGGCAGTGCATGCTGGTTGGCGTGGACTGTACGGCGGCATCATCCCCGCTGCGCTGGCCGCGATGGGCGAGGGCGTGCCGATTGTCGCCGCAGTAGGACCAACCATCTGCGCCGCATGCTACGAAGTGAGCGAAGAGCTGGCAGACGATTTCTCCCAGCGCTTCAAGGAACTACCGCGCGAGGTCGTGCTGCCAACGCACCGCCATCTCGACCTGCGCGCCATCGCCGAGCACCAACTGCGCACAGCAGGCGTCGAGGAAATCGAGCACGTTGGCGGCTGCACCTGCTGCGCACGCGACACCGCCGGCGAACCCATTTACCGCAGTTACCGGAGAGGCGACCGAGGGTCGCAAATGCACTCCGGCCTGTACATCACCACCAAAGGAGAAAAATGAAGGTCATCGCATCCCTCATCCTGGCCGCTTTCGCGACTGTCGCCAACGCTCAAGAACGTGATTGGAGCGCACCGCAGCAGCCATTTACCATCTACGGCAACACTCATTATGTCGGTACCGCCGGCATCAGCGCCATCCTTGTGACGTCGCCCAAAGGCCACTTCCTGGTCGACGGCACTACGGCCAAAGGCGCCGATGTCGTCGCGGCGAATATCCGCACGCTGGGCTACAAGCTGGAAGACGTGAAATACATCCTCAGCTCCCACTCGCATGAGGACCACGCCGGCGGCGTCTCCGCGCTGCAAAAGCTGACCGGCGCAAGCGTGCTGGCCGGAAGCGCCAATGTAGAAACCATGCGCACCGGCGTATCGCCGAAAATCGATCCGCAATTCGGCAGCCTGTCGAACTTTGCCGGCTCTGCGAATGTACGCGCCATCAAGAACGGTGAAGTGATCAAACTGGGACCGCTGGCCGTCACAGCCCACAGTACGCCAGGTCACACCGCAGGCGGCACCACCTGGAGCTGGCAGTCCTGTGAAGCAGGCAAGTGCAAGAACGTGGTGTTTGTCGACAGCCTGACCGCCGTCTCGGCCGATAGCTATCGTTTTACCAACCACCCCGAGGTCGTCGCCCAGCTGCGCAGCAGCTTTAACACCGTTGACAGCCTGGCCTGCGACATCGCAATCGCCGCGCATCCTGAAGTGAACGATTTGTGGGGGCGCCAGCAGCGCGCAGCGAAAGAGGGCAGCGCCGCCTATGTTGATACAAAGGGTTGCCAAAACATCGTCGAAGGCGGCCGCAAGCGGCTTGAGACCCGTCTCGCCAGCGAGAAGCGCTGATCGTCGATGCGCAGCGAAGTTCGCAAGGAGGATACTCTGTAAGAACTTTGAATCAGCCGATGGGAAAAGGGGCCGTATGTTACCGGCTAAAACGCGACATCAGAGTCTGGGCTACGGAACTTGGCCGGAAGTGAGGACATCTCACGTGTTGCAATTGAACCGTGGGGAGAAGAACTCTCGCTTCAACCGGGCGATCAACTCGGCTGCGTCGCGCATGGGCCAAAGAACGCTGGAGTTCTCAAACTCGAGTATGAGGGTAACACATTGTTTCTGTATGCGTGGCAAGGCACTCAATACGGCACCTGGAGTCATTGCCGCAATCTGACTGCGGCAGCGAACTCAACCAGGTCGCCAGGCAGTGGCGGAGGCGACTTCATCACCGCAACAGCTAAGCAGTTCCGAAACAATGAACCAGATCTCAATTAATCTGCGCCTTCTCCAGCTTTGCGCAGTTCGCCGATAGAACTGATCGCTCAAGCGCATCAGTAACTTGCTTGATTGCCTCAGGCGTACAGTGGGCGGCCGTTGGTTTGGATACCATCTGCTCCGGCTGGCGGGTCAGGCTCTTAAATGCAATCACTGCAAGAACAGCAGCGGCGAGGATTGCGATGACGAGGTTTGTGCGGGATTTCAAAGGGCTGTCCGTGTCAATGGTCAATGAATGTCCAATGATACGGCGCGCCGCACCGCAAACGCAAAAAAAACCCGCCTGGTCAGCGGAGAGCCCTGCCAGGCCGGGAAGAAAATTACCGCGTTTGGTCCCCGCCGGGACAGCGCGCCATTCCGGTTTGGAGGCGGATTCGGGAGGCGCGCTGGCTGGTGGGGAAGCTGCGGTCTGGATTACTTAGCCGGTGCGGCTTCCTTGGCACCTGCTACTTCTTTGGATGCAGCGGTTTTTTTGGTGGACTTGGTCTTCTTCACTTCCTTGGTCGCGCTGGAATGCTCATGCGATGCGGCAGGGGCCGCGGCGTTGGCCGGGGAGGCTGGGGTAGCAGCTACCGCTGGCGTGGCAGGAGTTGCCGGAGTCGCCTTGCTGCCTTTTTCTGCAGGAGCGGCCGGAGTAGCAGGTACGGCAGGAGTTGCAGGCGTCGCCGGTGCCGCAGCAGTGGCGGCAGGTGCCGGGGCAGCAGCAGGTTTTGCCGCCTGGCCGCCGGCAGCGGGGGCTTGGGCGAAGGCTGCGGTTGCAAACAGGCCGGCGATCACGGTGGCGATGGTCTTCTTCATGGTCAAGCTCCTCGGAGAAAATGGGTAAATCGTTTCGGGTGTCGTGCACTATTGCCGTGTCACTGAGCTGAAAACGGTGGCCCGCCCGCCGTAGTTGACGGGTATTACACATGGTTACATCTGCCAAAACTGCTTACAAAGTGCGGTAAATAACCGTCCCGCGCCGGCGGCGCCCGTACAGTGGTCCTATGAAGGACGCACTCAAGACTTACAAGGCGAAGCGGGACTTCAGCATCACGCCGGAACCCGCAGGGGGAGGCCAGCCAGGACGGGGGCGGCTGGCCTTCGTTATCCAGAAGCACTGGGCGCGGCGGCTGCATTACGACTTCCGCCTGGAGCTCGACGGTACAATGAAAAGCTGGGCTGTGCCGAAAGGGCCGAGCTACGACACGCACGATAAGCGCATGGCGGTCCATGTCGAGGACCACCCGATCTCCTATAACGAATTCGAAGGCACCATTCCCGAGAAGCAGTACGGCGCGGGCAAGGTGATCATCTGGGATCGTGGTACCTGGGAGCCGGTCGATGATCCGCACAAGGGCTACCGCGCCGGGAAGCTGGTATTCCAGCTGCATGGCCACAAGATGCATGGGCGCTGGGCGCTGGTGCGCATGCGTGGAAAAGGCGAGGACAAGGAGCCCTGGCTGCTGATCAAGGAAAAAGACGAATACGTCCGGCCCGCCGCCGAATTCAGCGTTGTCGACGAGATGCCGGACAGCGTGAAGACGCTCGGCCCCGCCGCCGCGGCACAGGCGCCAGAACAACCTGCGGCGCCCCGCGTCAAGCGCCTGCCCGCCGAGCTGGAGCCGGAGCTGGCGACACTGGTGGACGGTCCGCCATCAACGCCTGAAGACTGGCTGTTCGAAGTCAAATATGACGGCTACCGCCTGCTGGCCCGTATTGAGGGCGGCGACATCACACTGCATACCCGCAACCGCAACGACTGGACGCACAAGCTCGAACCCCTGCGCGCAGCGCTGGCCAAGGCGAAACTGCCGGATGGCTGGTACGACGGCGAGATCGTGGTCCATAACGAAGATGGCCGCCCCGACTTCGGCCTGCTTCAGCAAGCGTTCGACGGCCAGCGTACGAAAGACATCGTCTACTTCCTTTTCGACGCGCCTTACCTGGCTGGCGAAGACCTGCGCGGCTTGCCACTCGACGAACGCCGGGCCAGGCTGGAAGCCGCGATGTCTAAGGTGAAAGGCGACACAATCCGGCTGAGCGCCGTGTTGCAGGCTTCTCCCGACGAAATGTTGGCCGCCGCCTGCAAGATGGGCCTGGAGGGGGTGATCGGCAAGCGCCGCGACTCCACCTACACCGAACGCCGTTCGCGCGACTGGATCAAACTTAAATGCGCGCAGCGTCAGGAGTTTGTGATTGGCGGCTACACCGACCCGCAAGGCAGCCGCACCGGCATTGGCTCTCTGCTGCTCGGTGTTTATGGCAAGGATGGCGGGCTGCATTATGCCGGTAACGTCGGCACCGGGTTTAATGATAAAACCCTGCGCGATCTCGCCGAGAAACTCGGGCGGTTGAAGGCGAACGAAAGTCCGTTTGCCCCGAGCAAAGCCATTGCCCGCAAGGCCCACTGGGTGAAACCGCAGTTGGTGGCAGAAGTCAGCTTCGGCGAGTGGACACGCGGCGGTTCGGTGCGGCATGCTGTCTTCCAGGGGCTGCGCAAGGATAAGAAGGCCGGTGAAATCGGTCGCGAGGAACCGGCACATATGGAGGATACTGTGCAAAGCAAGCTGCCCGCATCGCTCAAGGTGACCAATCCCGACCGGTTGGTTGATCCGGCCAGCGGGATCAAGAAAATCGACATGGTGCGCTATTACGCGCTGGTCGCAGACCTCATGCTGGAGCACACCAAGGGCCGACCCGTGGCTTTGCTGCGCGCACCGGACGGTGTCGGTTCCGAATTGTTCTTCCAGAAGCACGCAGATGTGAGCAAGCTGCGTGGCTTGAAAGAGTTCCCGCGCGAGCTGGACCCCGACCATCCGCCAATGCTGGAGGTAGGCAGCACGCAAGCCTTGCTGTCTGCCGCCCAGTTCAATGTGATTGAGTTCCATACCCAGAATGCCGTTGGCCGCACTTACGAAAAGCCGAACCGCATCCTGTTCGACCTCGACCCCGGCAGCGGTGTCGAATGGGCGCAAATGCAGGAGGCGGCGCAACTGGTACACGCCTTCCTGGATGAATTAGGCTTGCCGTGCTTCCTCAAGACCAGCGGCGGCAAGGGGCTGCACGTGGTCGTGCCGATCAAGCCTTACTACGATTGGGACACTGTGAAGGCGTTCAGCAAACAGGTTGTGGAGCACATGGCGACGACGCTGCCCGACAGGTTTGCCTTCAAGAGCGGGCCAAAAAACCGGGTCGGCAAGATCTTCATCGATTACCTGCGCAATGGGCGAGGTGCGACGACCGTGTCGGCTTGGTCGGCCAGGGCGCGACCGGGGCTGGGAATTTCGGTACCGGTAGCCTGGGACGAGCTTGCCAGCTTGCGGGGCGGCGACCATTGGACTGTGGCCACAGCGCACACGCGGCTGGATGTGGGCAATACCCCTTGGGACGGGTATGCGAAGGCCGCTGTCGGCCTGGCGCCGGCATTGAAAGCGATCGGCGCGGCAGGTTGAGCAGCGGCGGAAATCGCTATTGCACGGGGTGGAGGAAGATCGGGGCTGGCCCGGGTTTAACGGTTTCTCCTTTGTTAGTCGAGTACTCGGGCAAGGTCGCGGGCGGCGCGAGCGCGTTGTAAACCGGCAAACCAGGGTCAGACCCAAGGGGTCTGACCCTGATATTCGTTGGGCGCTGACTTGCGGACTTGATTCAGGCGGCTTTGCGGCGCGTGCTGGTCGATTTGGCGCTGGATTTTGCCGCACTCGTGCGCTTGGTGGCAGGCTTGCTTGTCGATGTGGCCGAGCGTGACGAGGTCGTGCGGGTCTTGCTGGCGCTGGCGCCCGATCCGGTGCTGCGGCGGGCACGCGGGGCGCGTGGTGCTTCTTCCTCGTCTTCCTCCATTTCGTCGGCAGTGGTGGCTGCGGCTTTGCCCTTGGCGCCAAGGCTTTGCTTGAGCAGCGCCACCAGGTCCACCACGTTGCTGGCCTTCGGCACCGGCGATTCGTCGGAGGGAGCGGTAATCGTGTGGGTCTGTCCAGCCTTCACTTTTTTCTCAACCAGCTTGAGCACGTCTTCGCGATAGGTATCGTGGTATTCCTTGGGATTCCACTTTTCGCTCATGTCTTCCACCAGCGACAAGGCCATCTTCAGTTCCTTGTCGGTCAGGCCTGAATCGCCCGGCAGCTTGAGGTCGTCCGGATTCCTGATCTCGGTTGCATAGCGCAGCGTATTCATGATGATGCCGTCGCCAACGGAAACCAGAGCGCACAAATGCTGGCGGGTGCGGATCACCACCGTCGCGATGGCAATCCTGCCTGCCTTGTTCAGCGTTTCGCGCAACAGGGCGTAAACCTTGTCGCCGCCGCGGCCGGGCGAGAGGTAATACGGCGTTTCGTAGAAGGTCAGCGGCACCGAATCCGCATCGACAAAGGCCATGATGTCGATGGTCTGCGTCGCCTTCGGGTTCGCCAAGCGCAAGTCCTCGTCGCTCAGCACCACGTACTCGCCGTCCGAATACTCATAGCCTTTGACGATATTGTCCCAGGTGACCTCCTTGCCGGTGCCCTTGTTATAGCGTTTGAAACCGATCGGCGAGAAGTCGCGCTTGTCCAGCATGGTCAAGTCCAGGTCGTGCGATTCCACGGCCTTGTGCAGTTCCACCGGAATGTGCACCAGGCCGAAACTGATTGCGCCTTTCCATAGTGCTCGTGCCATCTTTATTCTCCAATACTTCCGGTAATCGGTAATACGATGCCGGTGATATAGCTGGCGCAGGAGGGCGCCGCCAGGAAGACGAAGGCCGGCGAGATCTCTTCCGGCTGCGCGGGCCGGTGCATATCGGTCTGCGAACCGAATTCCTTGATCTTGTCGGGTGTCTGGTCGGCCGGGTTCAGAGGCGTCCACACGGGGCCGGGGGCCACCGCATTGACGCGGATGCCTTTCTCCAGCAGGTTGGACGCGAGCGACATCGTGAATGCGTGGATGGCGCCTTTGGTGGTGGAGTAGTCCAGCAGCTTTTTCGAGCCGCGCAGGCCTACCACCGAGCCAGTGTTAAGGATCGAGCTGCCGCGTTGCATATGCGGCAGCGCGGCCTTGGCCATGTGGAAGTAGCCATAGATATTGGTCTTCATGGTCAGGTCGAAACGTTCTTCCGACAAGTCTTCCAGCGACCCGGCGTGTTCCTGGAAGGCGGCGTTGTTGACCAGAATGTCGATCTTGCCGAAGGCACGCAGCACCTCGTCGATGGCATGGCGGCAGAAGGCCGGATCGCGCACGTCGCCGGGAATCAGCAGGCAGCGCTGGCCCTCGGCCTCGATGTATTGCTTGGTTTCCTGCGCATCCTGCTGCTCCTCGGTGAGGTAGACCAGGGCGACATCGGCGCCTTCGCGGGCATACAGCACGGCTACCGCGCGGCCGATGCCAGAATCGCCGCCCGTGATCACCGCAGCCATGCCGGCGAGCTTGCCGCTTCCGCAATAATCGGGCGCCATGAATTGCGGCTTCAATTGCATCTGGTGTTCAAGCCCGGGCTTTTCCAGGTGCTGTTCAGGCAGCGGCGGCGCTGGATACTCGTGCGTGCCGGTTTGCGCCGGCTGCTTCTTTTCCTCCGCCTTTGGCTTGGCCGCGTCACGCTGGTCCTGTTCTTGCTGGACGGTGCGCTGTTCGCTGCCCGCACCAGACTTTTGCTGCGAATTCGACATGGCTTCCTCCTGTGCTCGGAAGTCCAGTATTCGCCCCGGCAACGTTGCTAACCGTGCGCTCCCACACATAATAGGGATGTTGTCGGAGTGAACTTGTGGCAAACTGAGTTACATGCCAAATGCCGCTGGCCGCCGTCATCGTACCGGCCTCTTCTTCCATCCCGATCCCGCGCGGAGCCAGGAGTTTGCAGCCGCGTGTGCCGAATCGTTCGAGCGTTTGCTGACTGCGGACAGCATAGCCAGCGCACGCTATGCGATGGCACATAACAAGATCTCTCTGCTCATCATTGACCTCGATGGCCCCGACATGACGGCCGGTAACGAACTGGCTGCCCTGGTGCGCAGCCGTGCCGGGGCCCCGGTGCTGGTGCTGTGCCCGTATTCGCGGTCCTCGACCATGGCCGAACTGATGGCGCAAGGGCCGCTGGCTTACCGTATTACGCCCATAACGCCCCAGGCCGTGTGCGACGCGGTAACCGCACTGCTGGCGCCGGCCGCCAATACCAAGGCCTCGGCCCAGCAGCACTTGCTGGACCTGGAGGCGGATCTCAATGACCTGCTGTCGCTCCAGCGCAGCTTGCAGCGTGCACTTTACGGTTCCGAAGAAATCGAACGGATGGGGGGCCGCATCTGCAGCGCGCTGTGCAGCTACCCCGGCATTTGCCACGCCGCCTTGCTGCAAGCGGTCGATGACGGGGCGCTGCGGCTGGTGGCGCAGGACGGACGCGTTGATCTCGATATCAAGGAAGTGCTGGGCGGGCGCGAGGAATTGCTGGAGGCGCCGGTGCGGCGCGGCGAGCTGGTGCTGCTTGATGCGCCATCCAAGGCCGGCGACCAGGAGCTCACGGCGATGCTGGAAGAGCAGGGCGTGCATATGCTGCTGGCCTTCCCGCTGCGCGGCGAACCGGGCGGGCCGCTGCTGGGCGCCATCAGCATGCTGTTTGACCGGCCGCTGATCATGAGCCGCGAGCATTTCAGCTGCTTCGGCTCTGCAGCGCAATTGATCAGCTTTGGCATGGTGATGGGCGATCTGCGCCACCAGAACAATGCGCTGGGCCTGGAGATCACGCAGATCACGCCGTTCGATGGTTTGACTGGCGTGTCCAACCGGCGCCAGGGCGAACAGGTGCTCGATAGCGAGATCCGGCGCGCCCGCCGCTATGCGGTGCCGCTGGCGGTGATTGCTTTCGACCTGGACGGTTTCCGTACTATTAATGAGCTACATGGCTACACGACGGGCGACCGTGCCCTGGCCGTGCTGGCCGCCACTGTGCAGTCGCGCCTGCGCAATTCGGACACGATCGCCCGCATGCGCGGCGAACAATTCATGGTCATCGCCACCCATACGGTTGCGATCGATGCGTATAAGCTGGCCGAAGAACTGCGCGAGACGATTGCCGCCACCGAACTGCCGGGCGGGGACACGGTAACAGCCAGCTTCAGCGTGGCCCAGCTCGCGCCGGACGAAGGCGCCACCGAACTGGTTGCACGGCTGGAAGCCGCGCTGCACCGCGCCAAACGGGCGGGACGCAATTGCGTGGAACTGGCCATGGCCCGCTAAAAAGACGGCGGCTTACCCTGGCAAGCCGCCGCAAAGCACGATAGATAGATGATGATCGTCATCCACGTGTGATATATTACATCCATAATAAAAATAATCAAGGAGAAGATCATGCGTGTAAGCAGGGAACAGGCGGCCCAGAACCGCGAACGCATTGTTGAGACGGCATCCCGGCTGTTCCGGGAGAAGGGCTACGATGGCATCGGCGTGGCCGACCTGATGAAAAGCGCCGGCCTGACGCATGGCGGCTTTTACGGCCATTTCGCCTCCAAGGAAGATTTGCTGGCCGAAGCGTTTGGCAAGGCGATGGAGAATTCGGCCAAACGCTGGCGCGAACTGCTGGCCGGGCAACCGGCCAATCCGCGCTCCGCACTGGCCCATATGTACCTGACTGCCAAACACCGCGACAACCCGGGCAAGGGTTGCGCGCTGGCGTCGCTCGGTCCCGATGTGTCGCGTGTCGGCCCGGACGTGCGGCATGCCATGGACGAGAGCTTCAAGGCCCAGCTCGAGGCGCTGGCGCGGGCGCTGCCGGGCGAACCGGCGCAGGCGCGGCGCGACGCCATCGCCACATATGCGGCGATGGTTGGCGCTTTGGTGCTGGCACGTTCGGTGGCGGATAAAAATCAGTCTGACGAAATCCTGTCGGCGGTACTGTCTTCGCTGGAACAGGAACGTTGATGCTGGCCTGGCTGCGAAACTACCGGCGCGCAATGCTGCCGGGCGATATCAGCGCGGGCATCGTGGTGGCGATGATGATGATCCCGCAAGGCATGGCGTATGCGCTGGTCGCCGGCTTGCCGCCGGTGACGGGCATTTACGCCAGCATCCTGCCACCCATCATTTACGCGGTGTTCGGCACCAGCATGACGCAATCGGTGGGACCGATGGCGATCGTGTCGCTGATGACGGCCGCGATTATCGGCCCGATGGCAACTGCCGGTTCCGGCCTGTACTCGGTGCTGGCGGCGCAACTGGCGCTGGTGGCGGGCGCGGTGCTGCTCCTGTGCGGCCTGCTGCGTCTTGGCTTCCTGGCCAATTTCTTCTCGCGTCCGGTCATGAGCGGCTTTACGGTCGGTTCCGCGCTGGTGATTGCATGGGGCCAGATCAAGCCTTTGCTGGGTGCCGAACCGCCGCACTGGCACGCGCCGAGCGCCGCGATGGGATTCGGCTCCATGCTGTTGCTGGTGCTGGCCCGCAGCCATCTTGCGCGCTTGCTGCGCGCCCTCGGCATGAAACAGGCGTGGGCCGACATGGCAGCGCGCCTGGCGCCGATGCTGGTCGTGATGCTTGGCCTGGCGCTGGTCCAGCTGCTCGGGCTGGAAGCGATGGGGGTGAAAACCACCGGCGATGTGCCGGGCGGCCTGCCGCAACTGAACCTGGCCATGTCGCCGGCGCATTGGCAGCAACTGGTGCAGCCTGGCCTGCTGGTGGGCTTCGTGATCTTCATCATGAGCATGTCGGCGGCGCAGTCGCTGGCGCTGAAGCGCAATGAAAAGCTGGTCAGCAACCATGAACTGATTGGCCTGGGTGCTGCCAATGTGGGCAGCATGCTGTCCGGCGCGTTCCCGGTCACGGGCAGCATGTCGCGCTCCGCAGTGAATTTTGCGGCCGGTGCGCAGACGCCGCTGGCCAGCATCATCACGGCCGGCTTGCTGGCCGTGGCGCTGGTGGCGCCGACCCGCTGGCTGGCCTTGCTGCCCATGCCGGTGCTGGCGGCGACCATCATCGTCGCCGTGCTTGGCATGCTGGAACTGGACACCCTGCGCACCGCCTGGCGCTACGACCGCGGCGATGCGCTGGCCTGGTTTGCCAGTGCTGCCGGCGTGATTGCGCTGGGGGTGGAGGCGGGCGTGCTGGTGGGCGTCGCGCTGTCGATGGGGACCCTGATCTGGCGCGCCAGCCGGCCGCATATCGCGGTGCTGGGCCGCATTGCCGGCAGCGAGCATTTCCGCAATATCGAACGCTATCCGGCCGAAACGCGCCCGGAACTGCTGGCATTGCGCATCGATGCCAACCTGTTCTTCGGCAATGTCGAGGCGGTGCAGGAGCGCATCGAGGATGAACTGCGCAGCCATCCGACCGCGCGCAACCTGGTGCTGGTGATGACAGCGGTCAGTTCGATCGATACGTCGGCGCTGTTCGCCTTGTCGGAATTGAACCAGAACCTCAAGCGGCGCGGCATCGGCTTCCACCTTGCCGAGGTCAAGGGGCCGGTGATGGACCGCCTGCGCCAGTCCGACCTGCTGCAAACGCTGAACGGCGAAGTTTTCCTCAGCATCGACATCGCCGACAAAAAGTTGCAGTAGCTGCTGGGCCGGGCATGATCGCTCCATGGGCGCCATATGTGGGCGCCGCCGCTTCGGTTGAATCCACGCGCGGCCTGATACGTTTCTGCACAATCCCGCCATTGACGCCGCCGGGCCTTTGGCCGTAAGGTACACTCCCGGAACCGTTACCAACCTGAGCTTCGGGAGCACCATGAAACAGATTGTCGCAGCACTCGCCATCGCAGCAGCCTTCAGTTCTCCATCCTTTGCAGCAGCCAAACCCGGTAGTGCCGACGCCCGTTTCGCCGCCATCCACAAGGCGGAGTGGAAGTGGCGCCTGCAGCAACGTCTGGAAGACGACGAGGACGATGTGCGCGGCGTCGAGAGCCGCCTGCCGGACGTCAGTCTTGCGGTGCAGATGCAGCGCCAGAAGAAATGGGAGGAGACGCTGCGCCAACTCGAAAGCATCAAGCCGGAACAGCTTTCGAACAAGGAGCGCATCAACTACCAGGTGTACCGCGCGCAGATCGCCGCGCTGCTGGATAACCAGCGCTTCCGCGAGTACGAAAAGCCGCTGAATGCCGACTCTTCGTTCTGGGGCAACCTGGCAGGGGAGGCGCGCAAGTCCTTCCGCACGGTGGAAGACTACCGCAACTACGTGGCGCAGCTGAACGACGTGCCGCGCTACTTCAGCGAAGAAATCACGAATATGCGCGCCGGCCTGGCGCGCGGCTTCACGCCGCCGAAGATCACGCTCGAAGGCCGCGACAAGTCGATCACCTCGGTCACGGAAGCGAAGCCCGAAGATGTGGTGTTCTTCAAGCCGTTCAAGGAAATGCCGAACGTGATCCCGGCTGCCGAACAGGAAGCCTTGAGGGCGGAAGGCCTGAAGGCGATCCGCGAAAAAGTGGTGCCGGCCCACGCCGCGCTGCTGAAATTCATGCGCGAGGAGTACGTCCCGAAGGCGAAGGAGGCGCTGGCCGCCGAGAGCTACCCGGACGGCAAGGCGTATTACCAGTCGAAGATTGTCGAATTCACGACCACCAGCCTGAGCGCCGACCAGATCCACCAGATCGGCCTGGACGAGATGGCCAAGATCCGCGCCGAGATGCATGAGGTGATGAAACAGGTAGGCTTCAAGGGCGACTTGCCGGCCTTCCTGCAGTTCCTGCGCACCGATCCGCAGTTTTATGCCAAGACGCCGGAAGAACTGCTGATGCGCGCGGCGTGGATCGCCAAGAAGTTCGATGGCAAGGTGGCCGACTACTTCGGCCGCCTGCCGCGCAGCCGTTTTGCCATCATCCCGGTGGCGCCGGAGATCGCACCGTTCTACACCTCCGGCCGCGGCGGTCCTGGCGGGTACTGGGTCAACACCTATAACCTGCCGGCGCGTCCACTGTACTCGCTGCCCGCATTGACGCTGCATGAATCGGCGCCGGGCCACGCCTTCCAAATGCCGATCGCGCTGGAGCAGAAGGGCCGCCCGCCGTTCCGCAATGCCTATATCTCCGCGTACGGCGAAGGCTGGGCCTTGTATTCCGAGCGCCTGGGGACCGAGATGGGCATCTACGAAACCCCGTATGAAGTGTTCGGCATGCTGAGCTACCAGGCCTGGCGCGCATCGCGCCTGGTGGTGGACACCGGCGTGCACGCCAAGGGCTGGACCCGCGAACAGGCGCAGAAGTACCTGATGGAGAACACCGCGCTGTCCTCGCATGAGGTGATGACCGAGGTGGACCGCTATATCTCCTGGCCGGGCCAGGCGCTGTCCTACTACCTGGGCGAGATGGCGATCTTCGAAGCGCGCAAGAAGGCGGAGAAGGCGCTGGGCAGCAAATTCGATATCCGCGCCTTCCATGACACCGTCCTGGAACTGGGCTCGGTGCCGCTGCCGGTGCTGCACGCGCGCATCGATGAATTCATCGCCGGTGGCGGCAAGAGCCCATATCCGCAGGAATAAGCGCACCTGTGTGGTGCATTGCTTTATGCTGGTGCAAAAATAGTGAGAGAATCACTTGAAATTACTGGCATGAGTCTTGCAGATATAGGTCATATGACTGATCGCACTACACTGACCGTAACCAACCAGGGGAACCGTCCAATCCAGGTCGGCTCCCATTTCCACTTTTTCGAAGTCGATTCGGCGCTGCAGTTCGAGCGCTGGAAGGCGTATGGCATGCGGCTCGATATCGCGCCGGGGACGGCGCTGCGCTTCGAGCCGGGCAAGGCGCAGACCATTACGCTGGTGCGCCTCGAGGGGGATGCGGAGGTGTCGGGCTTCAGCGCTGGCGCAAGACGATAGGCGCCATCAGTTCCGGATGCTTGCCGAGGTGGCCGTCGAAGCCGGCGCGAATGGCCGCCATGTCCTGTTCCTCGTCGCCCGTCATCCAGAGGTGGTCGACCAGGCCCAGGGTCTTGTTCGGGTAGTCGATGTAGACCAGCACCAGCGGCACTTTGGCGGCCAGGGCCAGCTGGTAGAAGCCGCTCTTCCAGTAAGGCTTGTAGCCGCGCGTGCCTTCCGGCGTGATGCCGACCCAGTACCAGTCTTCCTTCATCATGGCATCGGCCTGGGCCTGGATCAGGCCTTGCGGCGCGCTGCGGTCGACCGGCGCGCCGCCGAGGTAATAGAACCAGCGGCCCAGCAGCGGAATCTTGAACAGGCTGTGCTTGGCCAGCCAGCGGAAGGGCAGGTCCAGCGCCCATTTGCCGAGCAGCCCGATGATGAAATCCCAGTTCGAGGTATGGGGATACACCACGGCGATGCCGCGCGGCTCGGGCAGCGGCTTGAACCTCATCTGCCAGCCGAATGCATGCAACAGGCGTAAGGCGACGCGCTGCTTTAGTGTTGGCAGTTTGTCCGCCTCTAGCTTATATTGATCCATGCCTTCCCCATTGTGTTATTGCCACCATTGAGAGTTTGTAACTCTTGGTGCTGAAAATTTGTGCGGCGGTATTCTATCCCGCCGGTCCCCGGGGCAGCAAGGTGAAATTATGACAAGGCAAGTCTTGTGCGTCGCTGCGACAACGGCAGCGTTGCCGGCGGCTTTGCTTGCCGCCGACCAAACGTTCGACGTCTGCCACGTGGCCGGCCTGGCCGAGGCAGCGGCGGCCTTGCGCGAACAGCACTTCCCGGTTGGCTTGCTGGTACTGGATGGCTGGAGTGGTCCGCTTACCGAGCTCGACCATTTCCTGCGCCGGCACAGCCGGCCGCGCTGGGTCGCCATTTTCCTGCCCCAGGCCCTGGAACAGGCGTCGTTCCGCCAAATCGTGCACGACCATTGCGTTGATTTCCATACCTGGCCGCTGGACGCGGAGCGCCTCAGCCATACCCTGGGACATGCCCTGGGCTTGGCGGCGCTTGCCGAGCTGGGCCAATTGCCGCAAGAATGCCAGGCGATGCGGCTGACCGGGCGCAGCGCGGCCATTACGCTGCTGCGCCAGCAGATACTGAAAGTAGCGGGCGCCGATGCGCCCGTGCTGATCTGGGGCGAAAGCGGCACCGGCAAGGAGCTGGTGGCGCGCGCGATACATGAACATTCAGGCCGTGGCGCGGGCCCGTTCGTGCCCATCAATTGCGGCGCCATCCCGGCCTCGCTGGTGCAATCGGAACTGTTCGGCTATGAGAAGGGCGCGTTTACCGGCGCCGGCCCCGGCAAATGCGGGCTGATCGAATCGGCCAGCGGCGGTTCGATTTTCCTCGACGAGATTGGCGACCTGCCGCTGGAACTGCAGGCCAACCTGCTGCGTTTCCTGCAGGAGAAAACCATTTACCGCGTGGGCGGGACGCGCAGCGTGCCGGTCGATGCGCGCGTGATCGCGGCATCGCACGTCAAGCTGGGCGATGCGGTCGAGCGCGGCCTTTTCCGCGAAGACCTGTTCTACCGGCTCAATGTGCTGACCTTGCAGGTGCCGGCCTTGCGCGAGCGGCGCGACGATGTAGTGCCCTTGGCGGAGGAAGTCTTCCACAGCTATGCGACCGAACGTGCGCGCCGCGTGCGCGGCTTCAGCAACAGCGCGTTGCGCGCGCTGCGGGCCCATGACTGGCCGGGCAATGTGCGCGAGCTGCTGAACCGCGTACGGCGCGCCGCCGTCATGGCCGATGGCGCCCTGATCCAGCCCAACGACCTCGAACTGGACGGCATGGACAGTGCCGCTGCCGGCGAAGACCTCGATAGCGCCCGCGCCAGCGCGGAACGGTCAGCACTGCAAGGGCGCATCGATGCCGGCCACAGCATCACGTCGGTGGCGCGCGAACTCGGCGTGTCACGGATGACGTTGTATCGCCTGATGGCAAAGCACGGCATCCAGCGTCCGGTGCGCCGCAGCGAAGACTGAGGCGCGAACAGCCGCGTAACAAAGATGTGACATTGTCACACGTCCGTTCTCTCCTATGGTGGAAGGCACGTCGCCTTCAGCGGCCTGTCACAGTTGCGTGACAAAGTGGCCTCCTTCTTGCACGCCACTTGCTGCGCCGCCGCACCAAAGTCGAGCAATTTCAACAGCTTAGGGAAGGTGGCATCAAGCTTGCGATACCGGTTCAGGCCCCAGTATTGCGGGCGCTTGAAGAACCCGACATCAGCGAGGACGAGATGAAGAAAACTTTGCTTGCAGCAGCCATCGCGCTGGCGATGGGCAGTGCATTCGCGCAGGAGACACCACCGCCGAACGTGAACCAGGCAGGACCGGGCGCCCAGGCCAACGACAATTCCACGGCCACCCAGGACAGCAGCCAGGCCAACGCCAACAACAACAGTACCGGCGCCGCCGATGCCGCGGCCGCAGGGGCCGCGGCGGCCAATAACGGCGCCACCGCGACATCGTCGATGACCAATGCCTTCAATACTTCGACCGCGACCGCGGTCAGCACCCTGACCGGCACCGTCACCAACAACACCATCAACAATATCGGTAACGTGGCCAGCAATGGCGGCAGCGCCAATGGCGGCGCAGGTGCCGGTGCCCTGGCCGGCGGCGCCGTGGGCGGCAATGCCAGCAGCACTGGCGGCGCCGGCGGCATGTCCAGCGGCGGCGCCGGTGCGACCGGTGCAGCCGGCGGCGTGGCCTTCAATGGCAGCGCCCTGGGCGGCAACGGCAGCGGCGGCGGCGGTTCGGGCGGGACGGCGATGGCCGGCGCAGGAACCGGCGGCACGACGGGCGCTGGCGGCGTCGCTGCCGGCGCCGCGAGCGGTCGCGGCGGCGATGGTGCGCGCGGCGGTGAAGGCGGCGCCGGCGGCGCCGGCGGCATCGTCGTGGCAGGCGCCGGCGGTGCCGGTGGCGCAGGCGGTGCGGCAGCCGGCGGCGCCGGCGGCCTGGTTGGTGCTGCCGGCAGCGGCGCGGGTGGTGCCACTGGCGCTGCGACCGGTGCCCGCGGCGGCGACGGCGGCGCGACCGGTGCAGCCGGCGGCGGTGCGGGCGGTGCAGGCGGGGCCGGCGGCGCCGCAGGCGCCGGCGGCATGGCGGGCGCCACCGGCAGTGTAGCGACTGGCGCTGCCACTTCCACGCAGGCGTCGACCGGCGGCGGGGCGGCAAGCGGCAGCGCGGGTGCCAGCAATACCGCCTCGATCGGCAGCGGCGGAACCGAGCCGCTGGCGGTGCCTGCCATGGGGGACCAGAACGGCACGGGCGGCACCACCGGCTCGGCTGACGCCCGTTCTGCCAATACCGGCAATGCGTCGACGTCGGGCGCAGGCACCAGTGGCGCCGGTGGAACCGGCGGTGCCGGCGGCACTGGCGGTGCCGGCGCGGCGGGCGGCAGCGGCGCCTCGGCAAGCAATACCGCCGGCAATGGCGCTGCCGGCGGCAGTAATACCTCGGGTGCCGGCGGCGGCAGCGGCGCGGTGGCGGCCAACGGTGGCGCCGGTGCATCGGGCACGGGCGGCGCCGGCGGCGGCGGCGCGGCTGGCGGTGGCGGCACCAGCACCGGTGGCGCAGGTGCGGCGGGCGGCGCGGGCGGCAATGGCGGCTCCAGCGGCCTGGCCAGCAATACTGCCGGTTCGAGCGGCGCCGCCGGCGGCGGCACCGGCGGTGCGGCGACCGGCGGCAGTGGCACCGGCGCGGCGGGCACCGGTGGTGCGGCGAGCAATGGCAACGCCACGGCTGGCGACGGCGGCGACGGCGGTGCCGGCGGCGGTGGCAATGTGGCCGGTGCGGGCGGCGATGGCGGCACCAATACCGCGGGCGCGGCGACCGGCGGCAACGCCACCGGCGGCAACGGCGGGGCAGGCGGCACCAATAACGTCACTGCCGGCACCTTCGACATGTCGAACACCATGAGCGGCGTCGGCCAGTCGGCCGCCGGCATCATGGTGATCAGCCAGAACAACGGCATGTCTTCGCTGGTGCAGCAGAGCGTGAATGTGCAGGCCAACCTGGCCGTGGGCAAGTGAGCCGCGCAGCATCATGCGAAGCTTAGGCAGGCCAGTGCAAGTCCTGGCCCTGTGCGCTGCATTGGCGCCGGGCCTGGCGGCGGCGTCCCCGTGGACGGGCGCGCTGCCGCTTGGCCCGCTGCTTGCCGCTGCGGGCCCATCCCCGCCCGGACTGCAGTCTGCGTTGCAAGCGGCGCCTATGGCGGCCGGCAACGAGCGCCCCGCGCAGGATGAGCGCCTGGCACAGATGCGCGGCGGCAGCGAAGCGCCGTGGAGCGATATGAAGCTGGCCGGTACCGTGGCGAACAACAGCGCGGTGAACGTCGTCACCGGCGCCAATATCGTGACCGACGGTGCGTTCAGCAACGCCTCGGGAATGCCGATGGTGATCCAGAATTCCGGCGCCAACGTGCTGATCCAGAATGCAACCATCGTTAACGTGCAGATCAAATGAGAGGCCTCATCAGCGTTCTGGCATTGCTGCCGGCATTTGCCGCGCAGGCCGCCGACTTTTCAGCCGGCGGCGCCAGTTTTGTGCTGCCGGTGACCAGCTTGAAGGAGGCACGCTTCCGCACGACGGTGCGGCAACAATACGATTTCAGTTGTGGCTCGGCAGCGTTGGCGACCCTGCTTAGCCACCACTACGATTTTCCGGTCACGGAGCAGGAGATTTTCCGTGACATGTTCGTGCGCGGCGACCAGCTGCGTATCCGGCGTGAAGGTTTTTCATTGCTGGACATGAAGCGCTACCTGGCTATGCGCGGCTTTACGGCGGACGGCTTCGAGCAGCCGCTGGACAAACTGGCGCAGGCCGGAATGCCGGCGATCGTGCTGGTGGCCGAGAATGGCTATCGCCACTTCGTCGTGATCAAGGGCGTGCAGGACGACCGGGTGCTGCTTGGCGATCCGGCCGGCGGCACGCGCGCCTTGTCGCGCCGGGGCTTTGAAGCAATCTGGCAAAACCGCCTGTTGTTCGTGATCCATGGCCGGCCGGGCAGGGCGCGCTTCAATGAAACGATGGACTGGCGCGTGGCGCCGCGGGCACTGCTGTCGGAAGGCATCGTGCGCGACAGCCTGCGCGACGTGACAGTGCCGAAGCTGGGCGCCAGCGATTTTTGAAGGGAGGACAACATGAAGCGGGAAGTCGGGGCTGCGGCCGGCGCGTTGCTGATGCTGGCAATACCCGCCTGGGCGCAGGGCCCCCCCGGGGACTGGGCCCCGGCGCCGGATGCCGTGCTCGACGCGGCGCGTGGCGGTTTCGAGCACGGCAGCTTTGTGCTGGCGGCCCTTGGTGTGGAGCGCACGGTCGAAGTGAACGGGGTGGTGGTGGCGCGCAATCGTGTCGAACTGGCCGATGTGGCGCGGCTGGCGAATACGCCGGAGGCCGGCGCCGCGCTGGCGCCGATGCTGGTGCAGAACAATACGAATGGGCAGTTGATCCGCAGCCTGACCACCATCGACCTCACCGTCAACGCGCTGTCGACACTGAAAAGCATGAACCTGGAGGGCAACCTGCGCCAGGCATTATCGAACGCCATTGTGCCCCGCTAGGGAGGGAGCGATGCTTTCAAAGAATTTCGCGGCCGGGATGCTGGTGCTCGCGAGCCAGGCGGCCTGGGCGCAAGTCCCGGCGGAACAGCGCAGCAATGCCGAGCTGGCAGCTGAGCTGACCGAGTTGAAGCAGGCGTTGGCCGAGCAGAGGATGCTGCTGGAGGACTTGCGGCGGCAGGTGGCGGAGGAACGGCTGGCATCGGCGCGCGGCACCGGTGGCGCCGGGGTGGGCGCGGGCGCTGCGCAAAGCCAGCCGCAGCCCAGCGTGCCGCCGCCCGGGCCGGCGCCACATCCAGCGGCGCCCGCTGCCCCGCAGCAGCCGGCGCTGGCGGTCGGCCAGCCGCCGAAACGCGACGCCGGGCCGCCGCAGGTGGCGCCGATCTTTGAAAGCCCCGGGGTGCTGACCGGGCGCGGCAAGTTTGTGCTCGAGCCTGCCTTCCAGTTCGGCTATTCGTCCAGCAACCGCGTGGCGCTGGTGGGCTATACCATCATACCGGCCTTGCTGATCGGCCTGATCGATGTACGCGAGGTGAAGCGGAATACCAGTACCGCCACCCTGAGCGGCCGCTATGGCTTGAGCAACCGCACCGAGCTTGAACTGCGCCTGCCTTACATCTATCGTTCCGACTCCACCGTCAGCCGGGAAGTATTCACCGGCGCCGCAGTAGAGAGGGTATTCGATGTCAGCGGGCGCGCCCTGGGCGATGCCGAACTGTCGCTGCGGCACCAGCTCAATGACGGCGGCGCCGAAAAGCCGTACTACGTGGCAGGCCTGCGCTTCAAGAGCCGCACCGGGCGCGATCCGTTTGATGTCGTCACCGATTGCGTGCGGCGCTGCCTGGGCGAGAACGCGACAGGCACCGGCCTGCCGCTGGAACTGCCCACCGGTTCCGGCTTTTACGCGCTGCAGCCGAGCCTGACCTGGCTCTATCCGACCGATCCGGCAGTGTTGTTTGGCAGCGTCAGCTATTTGCACAACTTCCAGCGCAAGAACCTGAGCCGGCTGGTGCTGGACGGCGAGCGCGAGCCGCTTGGCACTGTCAAGCCCGGTGCCGTCATCGGCATCAATTTCGGCGTCGGCCTGGCGCTTAACGAAAAGGCCTCGCTCAGTTTCGGCTACGACCACAGCTCGATTGCCCGCACCCGGCAAAATGGCGTGCCCGCGCCAGGTTCGGTGCGTACGCAACTGGGCACCTTGCTGGTCGGCTTTTCCTATCGCCTGGACCCGAAACGGACGGTCAATGTTTCGGTAGGAGCAGGGCTGACGCGCGACACGCCGGATGTCTCTTTGATGCTACGCGTACCGACGAGCATGTAGTTGCTGTTTACGCTAATCTAGCGTTTTGGCAACTAACAAGAGGGGAGATCGCATGATCCTGACAAAGCTCGCCGTACCGTTTGCATTCGCCGCCATTGCGGGCGTTGCCCAGGCTTCCGCGCCGATGGTCAAGACCCAGGCGCCTGGCTATTACCGCATGAATGTGGGCGACATTGAAGTTACCGTGCTGAGCGACGGCACGGTCGACCTGCCGATGGACAAGCTGCTGCACCAGAAACCGGAAAAAACGGCCAAGGCGCTCGAGCACCACTTCCTGCAATCGCCGGTGGAAACTTCGGTCAATGCATTTCTGGTCAATACCGGCACGAAGCTGGTGCTGATCGATACCGGCGCCGGCGGCCTGTTCGGCCCGACACTGGGCAATATCGTGACCAGCCTGAAAGCGGCCGGCTACCAGCCGGAACAGGTTGACGAGATCTACATCTCCCACTTGCACGGCGACCACGTCGGCGGCCTGGGCGCACTGGACAAACCGGCTTTCCCGAATGCCGTGGTGCGCATGGACAAACGCGATGCGGACTATTTCCTGAGCAAGGCGAACCTGGACAACGCCGGCCCTGATGCGAAGGGGAATTTCCAGGGGCCGATCAATGCGGTGTCGGGTTACGCGGGCAAGGTCAAGCCCTTTGACGGCAACACCGAACTGGTGCCGGGCGTGCGTTCGACTTCCAGTTATGGGCATACGCCGGGCCATACCACTTATGTGGTGGAGAGCAAGGGCCAGAAGCTGGTGCTGATTGGCGACCTGATGCACAACGCGGCAGTGCAGTTCCCTGATCCGGGCGTGACCATTCAGTTCGACAGCGATTCCAAGGCGGCACTGGCGCAGCGCAAGGCAGCCTTTGCCGAGGCGGCGAAGCAGGGCTACTGGATGGGGGCGTCGCATTTGCCGTTCCCGGGCGTGGGACATTTGCGCGCCGAGGGGAAGGGCTATAAGTTCTTCCCGGTGAATTATTCGGCGAACCGTTAAACCGCTAAGGCGGTGTCTGACCCGCAGGGCCAGACACCGATGCGCGGCTGTCGCAGGCTGGTATCTGACCCTGTGGGTCGGATAGCGGGTTACCGGTTTCAGGCCAGCGCCGGATAGTCGGTATACCCCTCAGCTGTCGGCGCGTAGAACAACTCCGGACGCTGCGCATTCAGCGCGGCCCCTGTCTGCAGGCGGTGCGGCAGGTCTGGATTCGCAATGAAATCCTTGCCCCACGCAATCGCATCCGCTCGGCCCTCAGCCAATGCTGCCTGCGCACCGGCCACATCAAATTTCTCATTGGCGATATAGATCCCGCCAAACTCACGCTTTAGCAACGGACCCAGCGAATCGTCGCCAACCGCCTCGCGCGCAGCGATGAACGCAATACCACGCTTGCCCAGTTCGCGTGCCACATAGCCGAAAGTTTCCGCCGGCGTCGAATCGCCCATGTCATGCGCATCGCGGCGCGGGGCCAGGTGCATGCCGACGCGCTCGGCACCCCAGACGCCGATCACGGCATCGGTCACTTCCAGCATCAGGCGCGCCCGGTTCTCAATGCTGCCGCCATATTCGTCCGTGCGCTGGTTGGTCGAATCCTGCAGGAACTGATCGAGCAGGTAGCCGTTGGCGCCATGGATTTCCACGCCGTCGAAGCCGGCTTTCCTGGCATTTTCAGCGCCCTTGCGGTACGCCTCGACCACACCGGCGATTTCCGCTGTGTCGAGTGCGCGCGGAACGGCGTAAGGGCGGGGAGGACGCAGCAGACTCACATTGCCTTTGGCGGCGATTGCACTAGGCGCGACAGGCGCCTGGCCAGCCAGCAGGCTAGGGTCGGAGATGCGGCCGACATGCCACAGTTGCAGCACGATCTTGCCGCCTTTCGCGTGCACCGCTTCGGTAACCAGCTTCCAGCCTTCAACCTGTTCGTCGGACCAGATGCCCGGGGTGTTTTCATAGCCCACGCCCTGCGGGGTAACAGAGGTCGCTTCGCTGATGATCAGGCCAGCGCTGGAACGCTGGGCGTAGTACTCGGCCATCAAGGCATTTGGCACGCGCTTGCCGCCGACGGCGCGCGAGCGGGTGAGGGGCGCCATGACGACGCGGTTTTTCAAGGTCAGGGCGCCAATGGTGACGGGGTCGAACAGGGTGCTCATAAGGTATTCCTCTCATGCTCAATGAATTGCAGGATGACCTCCTCATTGCGCTTGAAGAAATTCCACTGGCCGACCCGCTGCACTGTCACCAGGCCCGCCTTTTGCAAGATGGTGAGGTGGCCGGAGACGGTCGATTGCGACAAGCCGGTCTGCTTGTCGATCATGCCCGCGCAGACGCCCAGCGACAGCGGCGCGATCTGCTCGCTGAACCAGGCCTCCGGCTCTTTCAGCCAGGACAGGATCTGGCGCCGGACCGGATTTGCCAGGGCCTTATGGATTGCATCAATGTCAATAGAGTGGGTCATATTTCGGTGTTTCGCGATAAGTATATCGGAAAATCCCGATACTAATATCGGAGCATGACGATGAAATTCAAGGCTTGATTTTATGCCAAGCGATACAGCCCCAGTGCCAGGATGGCCGGCACGGTCTGGACGAAGATGATGCGCTTGCTGACGGTCAGGCCGCCCCAGACGCCCGCCACGGCCACGCACAACAAGCCATAAGTGATGAAAGCGGAACGCACCGCCGGCTCACCGTGCAGCAATCCGACCGCCAGCGCCGCCACCAGGAAGCCGTTATAGCAGCCCTGGTTCGACATGGCCGGCTTGACGATGGCCGCCTTCTCCGCCGACAGGCCAAACACGCGGCGGCCGCGGGTGTCGAAGAAGACGGTTTCCAGCAGGACGATATAGACGTGGATCAGCAGGACGATGGCGACGGCGATCTGCGCGAACAGCAGCATTGGGGAGCTCCCTGAAAGTTTGGAGTGCCAATGATATACTGTCGGCCTTCTCCCGCGGGGACGACCTCGCCGCAAGAACAGGGAGCCAGGCGGGGACGACCCCGTCATGACTTGGGAGAGCATCATGCATTGGATCGTCCTGTTACTCGCCGGCCTGTTGGAAGTCGTCTGGGCTGTCGGACTCAAATACACCGAAGGTTTCACCCGGCTGGTGCCAAGTGCCGTGACGCTGGCCGCCATGGCCGGCAGCGTGGTCCTGCTCGGGCTGGCGCTGCGCTCGCTGCCGCTGGGGACTGCTTACGCGATCTGGACCGGCATCGGCACCGTGGGCACCGTCATCTGGGGCATCATGATGCTGAATGAGCCGGCCAGCATGGCGCGGCTGGTGTGCATCGCCATGATCGTGCTGGGTATCGCAGGCCTGAAAATCTTGTCGCCGCATTAATTGTTGCGCGTGCCAACTCCGGATTCGTCGGACCAGCGCGCGTAGATGCGCGCCAGCTCGCCGCTATCGTTCAGCTTCTTGACCGCGGCGGCCAGCATCGGCACAGCCTGCGGCGGCGCCTTCTTGCTCACCCAAAGGAACATCGAATCCTCTTTCAGTACAGCCGGCATCAGCTTGACCTGACCCTGCAGGCCCATTTCGCGGATCAGCCAGTGCAGCGTCAGTTCGTTCATGTAAAAGTAGCGTACATGCCCGGCCAGGATTTTCTTCAGGTTGGTGACGTTGCTGCCCGTGCTGTCGTCGACGGTGATGCCGCGTTCGCGCAACTGGTCGATGTACGCCGCGCCGCGCGACGTGGTGACCAGCGGATTCAAGCGCGCCAGGTCGTCCAGGGAGTTGATTTCGGCGGTGTCGTTTGCCGCGGCGGCCAGGCGCTGGCGCGAGATGTAGAGGGGCTGTGGGATGGCGAAGGCAATATGGCGGCGCAATGGCGTGGAAACCAGGGCGCAGGCGATATCGGCTTTGCCAAGGCGCAGGTTCTGTTCGATCACCAGTACCGAGCGGATGTCTTCCAGCCCGGTGAAGCGGAGCCGCGGCTCGATGCGGGAAATGGCGGCAAGAATATCGGGACAAACCCCGCTGGACGGCTGGCCGTCCCGCTGGACCCATTTGGGCGGCAGGCTTTCCTGGCCGGTGACGCGCAATACCAGGTCGCTGGCGGCTGTCGCAAAAGGCAGGGCCGCAAGCAGGATCGCGCCGAGCGCGGTAAGTGGGAATATGTTCATATTATTGACCCCTTACCGCGATTGTAGAACCAATGGCTATCAGGTGAAAGAGTCACTCACTTTGGCAAGGTAGAACCATTCGGCGTTCGGCTTGGCATTGACGTCCGGGAACAACATATAGGCATCGAATGGCGCCAGCACCGCGCTGCCATCGGCACGGCGGCCGATTTCATCGCCGGTCTTGAGGCGGTCGAAACTGGACCAGGTGCGGCTGAACGCATCTGCCGGGTCCAGCTTGTCGTGCACTTCGACCATCGACAGGTATTCCATGTCTTGCAGTGCGATCGGCTGCGGCTTCGGTGCGTCGATCAGGCCGAAATGGGCCAGGACGTTCATGATGGCTCGGTAGGCCACATCCGGTGCGTGCGGATCGAAGTGCTGGCCGCATTCCAGCGTCAGGGCCATGCCGCCGGTGCTGCGCATGTATTCGGTGGTGCCGACGCCGTACTTCAGGACCGTCTGCACTTCGCTGTCGTTGCGCAGGCGGCGCTGCACGCCGGCGCCATAGGTTGCCATCCAGCCGTCAACGAAGCGCTTGACGCCGAGGATGCGTGCCATGGCGCGTTCTTCCGCTTCATGCTGGAACGGTTGCAGTGTGCCGTCGTTGTTGCGCGGGCCGACCATGACGAAAGGCTGGCTCTGGGCATTGAAGGAGTGCAGGTCCAGCAGGATTTCGTGCTGGCCGAGCAGGGGACACAGCCAGTTGGCAATGTGGTCTTCAAAGTCTTGCGGACTCTCGGCAGGGAACAGGTTGCGGTTCAGGTTGCGGTCGCCGGAGCGTTCGCCTTTCTGGTACGCCAGCGGATTGGTGACCGGCACGAAGGTCACGCTGCCGTTCAGGATATGCAGTTCGCCCTTGTCCAGTTGCTCCATCACGCGCAGGATGCCTTTGGTGCCGCAGGTTTCGTTGCCGTGCACGGCGCCGGTGACGATCAGGCGGCGGCCCTTGCCCTGTCCTGTGTAGTTGACAGATTTGAAATGCATTTTACTGGCGTCGGTCATGCTGTTCCCTTGTGGCGAATAAGTGGCCGATATTCTAGCGCAGTTGACATCCATCCGGTCCTCGGCAAATGGCCGCCACTTACATGGGTAGGAACGGAAATCCTGCAGCGTTACCATCAGCTTTTACCTGATTGGTGACGCGTCGGTGGGTTCCTGCTGCTGGCAACCTCGCTGCATTGCTCACTTCACAGGCGAACCGGGCGTAGTCCCGCCCTTCGTTGCTAAGAACTTCTTCCCCTCGGCGAAGTACGTTAATCGCGGCTACGACATCAGCATTGTTCGAGTAGCCACATGATTGACACGCAAATACCGCTTGCTCATGTCGATTCAATGCGGACACGTGTTCGCAACATGGACAGGTTTGGCTTGTAAAGTGAGGTGGCACGGCTACTAAAAGACCGCCTCGCCACGCGAGCTTGTATGCCAACTGACGACGGAATTCGTACCAGCCTTGATCGAGTATTGCCTTATTCAAACCAGACTTGGCTCGCACCTGCTTGCCCGGCGATGCAACTTTGCCGCGCGCCGAATGCGACATAGAACGCACTCGCAAATTCTCGACAAAGACAACTGCGTGTTTTTTGCAGATATCTGTCGTAGCTTTGTGAAGAAAGTCACGGCGAGAATTTGCGATCCGCGCGTGAATGCGTTGAACCTGGGAGCGTGCTTTTTTCCAATTTCTGCCGTATTGAACCTTGCGACTTAGCGATTGCATTGCTCTGCGCAACGTGACTTCGTGGCGCCGGAAGCTGTTTAGCGGCGAGAGAAAAGCCCCGTCGGACAGAGTCGCAAAACGAATGATGCCCATGTCGACCCCAACCCTACCGCCCTGTAATGGCGGCAACGCGACTTCTCGAACAGTTTGAATTGAAATGAACCAACGCCCTGCCTGCCGGCTCACGGTCACATTGCGCAAGTTGCCTAACACATTGCGGCTAACTCGATAACGCAACCAGCCAAGTTTAGGCAAATAAATACGGCCACTGCTCTGCTCAAGCTTGATCTGTTCCGGCTGAGGGTAGCGAAAACTATCGTGCTTGCCCTTGCGCTTGAATTGGGGCGCGGCGGCCCGCTTAGCAAAGAAATTGTCGTATGCCCGTTCCAGATCCTTGAGCGCCTGTTGTTGAGGTTGCGCAGGCGCCTCCCGCAGCCATGGTATCTCAGTACTTGCGCGCCACTTCGTCAATAACTTGCATAGTTCCTCGTAGCTTAGTTTGGATTCGCCATTCTTCCGGCGCTCTTGCTGATGGTTTAGAGCTTTGTTGAAGACATAGCGGCACGCACCGGCAAAGCATTGCATCAAGCTTCGTTGGCGAGCAGTCACTTGAACTTCGAACTTAAATGCTTGAAGACGCTTCATACTGTAAATATATACAGTGTTTGGGGTGGACGGCGCGCGACAGGATGTCTTCGGCAGTCGGGCTTGCGATAGGGTTTCGGTGCGAGCGGGGCTTTCTGTGTCTTAGGTACAATGCGGGCATGAATCGATCTTCCCGCGTCCATGGCCTGGATACTTTGCGCGCGCTGGCCATCATGCTGGTGTTTGCCAACCACTACATGTCTTTTGTCAGTCGCGAGCCGACCTTCGGCTGGTTCAGCGAAATCGGCTGGACCGGCGTGGATTTGTTCTTTGCGCTTTCCGGTTACCTGATCGGTAACCAGGTGTTTTCCGCCTTGCGCGGGCCTGGCTTGTCGCTGCCGAACTTTTATGCGCGCCGCCTGCTGCGCACCTTGCCGGCCTACCTGGTGGTGCTGGCGCTGTATGCGTATTGGCCGTATTGGGCCGGCAATGCACCGCATGCGCCCTGGTGGAAGTACCTGACCTTTACACTGAATTTCGAGCTCAAGCCGGGGACCTTGTTCTCGCACGCCTGGTCCTTGTGCGTGGAGGAGCAGTTCTATCTCCTGTTACCGCCGGTCGCGCTCGCCATCGCGGCGCTCACGCGGGCGCGCGCTTCCCGCGGCGTCGCGCTGGCGCTGGGCTGGGCGGCGCTGGCGTCGGCCATCGGGGCAGGCATGTGGCTGCGCGATGGATGGTGGCAGCCGGCCATGGACCTGGGCGAGCGGGGCAGCCGCAGTTATTACACCCTGATCTACTACTCCACGTTCTCGCGCTTCGACGAGCTGCTGGCCGGTGTTGCCCTTGCCATGCTGCGCAACTTCCACCCCAGCCTGTGGCAACGCCTGGCCAGGCACGGCAACTGGATGCTGGCTGCCGGCGCGGCGCTGACGGCGCTGGCCTTCTGGCTGTTCCTCGAATACCACTTCAGCTGGGGGATGTCGGTCTTTGGCTATCCCTTGCTGGGACTTGCCTTCGCCACCCTGTTGCTGGCCGCCCTTAGCGAAGGTTCGCTGCTGAACCGCACCCGTATTCCCGGCATGGCTTCCATTGCCCTCTGGTCCTATTCGATCTACCTGACGCACAAACAGCTTTGCATCCTGCTGGCCGAGCACTGGGAGCCGGTCGACCTGGACGCGATCGCCATCATGATCGCGGCCAGCATTTTTGCCGGATGGCTGCTATATTTTGCGGTCGAAGCGCCGTTCATGAAGCTGCGCGAGCGCTTCATCCCGAACAACTTCAAACGGAGATCGCATGAAGCATCTGTTGGCAGCGTCCCTGTTACTCCTTAGCGCAAATACGTTCGCACAGCCCGTCGCAGGGCCTTTCGCACGCATGGTCGTGATCGAGCCGAAACCGGGCCAGGTTGCAGCTTTCGAGCAGGGTTACCAGCGCCACCTCGAGTGGCACAAGGGCGCGAACGACCGTTGGACCTGGCATGGCTGGTCGTTCGTGCTGGGTGAGCGGCTTGGCATGTTCATGGATGGCACGTTTGGTCACGCGGCGGCGAATTTCGATGCCGCCGTGCAGCCGGCGGGCGACGCGGCCGACAATGCCGTCAATGTCGTACCGCATGCCGATTTCCTGAGCCACGGAGTGTTCCGCCGGCTCGACACGGCCAGTGTCGGCCTGCCGCTGCCGGATACATCGCCTTTCCTGGCGATGGCCACCTACAGCATAGCCCCCGGCGAGGAAACGGCGTTCGAACGCCAGCTGGTGGCCGGTGCATCGGCACCTGCGCACGCGGGCCGTGCGGCCCAGCGATTCACCTGGTACCGCTTGCAGATCGGCGGCGCCGGCGGCCAGTATGTGCTCATGCGCGCCGTGCCGAGCTTCAGCGCTGCGGCCGAATTGCAGGATGTCCTCCCGGCCGGGGCAAGGGCGCTGGTGCGCGGTGTCCGCACGGAGCTGCTGCGCTATCGCGCCGATATGAGCTACGTCCCCAAGACCTAGCTGCGCATTTCGATGACGTTGTCGTTCTGGGCGTCCGTCAGGAAGGCAAACAGCGTGCGCACGCGGGCCGGCGCCTCGTAGCCTTCGGTCGCTTCGATGGCGCGGCGCAGGCCGGGCGCCGCTTCGACGGTATGCGGACTGCCGTACGCGCGGATCAGCAAGGCCGCCAGTTGCGCAGCTTCGCGCTCATGGTTCTGGCGCAAGCGGCGCTCGATCAAGTCGATCAGCACACGCTGCATGCGCGGGGTGGGATTTTCAATGTGGGCAAACACCAGCGGCGTATTGGCGATCGCTTCGCACATGCGGCGCTCGATGTCGTCCGCCTTGGTGTCGGAGGGGATATCGAAATACGCGCCTGTCCAGCGGGTACGTGCGTACTGGTGGCCAGGCGGGAAGGAGTCGGCGGTGTCGAAGCCGAGCGCATGGCTCAGCTTCTTCAACCAATCAAGGATGACGGTGCTCATGGCGGCAATTGTACCGCCACTGCTTATGCAGCGTGCGCTTCCTCGCCGAGGCGGCCGGCGCGGAAGTCCTCGACGGCCTGGAAAATCTCGGCCTGCGAGTTCATCACGAAGGGGCCGTACTGCACGATCGGCTCATTCAGCGGCCTGCCAGACAACAGGATGAAGCGGCTGTCAGGACCTGCCTTGATGGTCACGCCATCGGCGCCTGCATTATTGGCCAGGATCGCCATGCTTTGCGCCGGCACCGCCTTGCCGTCCACCGTCACCTCACCGCGATAGGTGTAGATGAAGGCATTGTGGCCTTCGCCGATCGCCTGGCTGAAACCTTCGCCGGCAGGCAGCTCCACGTCGAGGTACAGCGGTTCCGTCACTTCGCGCTGCACTGCGCCTGCCACGCCCTGGCTTTCGCCGGCGATGACACGCACCGTTGCGCCGTTTTCGGTCTCTACGACCGGGATCTCGCCCGCCTGGAAGTCCTTGTACCAGGGCTGCCGCATCTTGTCCCTGGCAGGCAGGTTGAGCCACAGCTGGAAGCCTTCCATCAAGCCTTCCGCCTGCTCCGGCATCTCGGAGTGGATCACGCCACGCCCGGCCGTCATCCACTGCACGCCGCCACTGGCCAGCAAGCCTTCATTGCCGGCGCTGTCGCGGTGCCGCATGCGGCCGGTCAGCATATAGGTGACCGTTTCAAAGCCGCGGTGTGGGTGGTCGGGGAAGCCTGCGATGTAATCGTTGGCTTGCTCCGAACCGAAATTGTCCAGCATCAGGAACGGGTCGAGGCGACGCTGCAGGGGCTGGGTCAACACGCGGTTGATTTTCACGCCAGCGCCATCCATCACGGCCTGGCCGCGGATAATCCGTTCCACTGTGCGGGTTTGAGCGATGTTGTCCATTTCTGTTTTCCTTTTTAGTTAAGCCAGCATTTCTTCAACTCGTGCATCGGCTGCAGCTTTCTGCTGCGCGGCCACTTCCGGACCATAGCCCTGGCCTTCGATGAATACATACTCCACATCGGTCAGGCCAATGAATGCCAGGAACATCTTCAGGTGCGGGAACTGGGTATCGGTGGCCGCATCCTTGTGCATGCCGCCGCGCGAGGTGGCGACATAGACCTTTTTCCCTTGCAGCAGGCCGAGTGGGCCGTTCTCGGTGTACTTGAAGGTGACACCGGCGCGGGCAATCGCATCGAACCAGGACTTCAGCTGCACGGTGATGCCGAAGTTGTACATGGGGGCGCCAAGCACGATCACGTCTGCGGCCTGCACCTGGGCGATCAGGGCGTCATCCAGGGCGACGCGGGCAGCTTGTTCCGGCGTGCGCTTGTCGGCAGGGGTGAACAGGGCCTGCAGGGTGGATTCGTCCAGCACCGGGTGCGGGTTGGCAGCCAGGTCGCGAACTTCAACGGTGGCGCCCGGGTTGGCAGCCAGCAGCTTGTTCACGATATTGCTCGCCACGCGGGTCGATTCGGAACCGGAGCTTTTGGCGCTGGAGTTGATTTGCAGGATGTTCATGGTGTGCTTCCTTTCGGTATTCGGTTAGTTGCTGCGATGGAGTAACTATAGCGGTTCCATATTTGATCCAGAAGGCATTAAAATGGATAACATTGTTCCATTGGTGGAACGAGGAGCTTGCAAATGACCGAGATTGACCCCAGTGACCTGCTGCTGTTTGCGCGTATCGTGGAATTTGGCAGCCTGAGCCAGGTTTCAGAGCGGCTGCAGCTGCCGAAATCGACAGTTTCCCGCCGCCTGACCCAGCTTGAGGCGCGCCTTGGCGAACGCCTGCTGACCCGCACCACCCGCAAGCTGGTGTTGACCGAGTTTGGCGCCAGCCTGCTGGAGCATGCGCGCCGGGTGGCGGAGGAGACCGAGGCGGCCGGGGCGCTGGCCCAGCACCGCCAGCAGGCGCCCAGCGGCTTGCTGCGGGTATCGATGCCGGCCGATTTCGCCAACATCTACCTGGCGACCATCCTGCCGGCATTCATGGCGAGCTACCCGGGCATTAAACTGGAGCTGGACTTGTCGCCGCGCCGGGTCGACCTGGTGGCGGAGAACTACGATATCGCGATCCGCATGGGGGCGTTGCCGGACGATGCCACGCTGGCGGCGCGCAAGGTGCTGGTTTCGACCTGGGGCCTGTATGCGGCACCGTCCTACACTGTGGTGCACGGTTTGCCCGAGCATCCGGACGATTTGTTCAAGCACGAGCTGCTCAGCCTGCGCCCCATGCCGAATGGGCTGGTGCGCTGGACACTCGCGCGCGGCAAGTCGACCTGGGAGCGAGACTTGCCGGTGCGGCTAATGGCGAATTCCCCTGAACTATTGACGCGCATGGCTGCCACCGGCATGGGCATCGCCACCTGCACCACGCAGTTCGCGGCGCCGCTGGTCGCGCGCGGGGAACTGGTGCGCGTGCTGCCGGATTGGTGCTTCCCCCAGGTCACCGGCTGGGCGGTTTTCCCGGGCCGCCGGCTGATGCCGGCCAAGACGCGGGCCTTCCTCGATATGCTGGAATCGAATTTTGCGAATCAGAAGCCAGTCATTGCTTCCGCAACCGCTTCCTGAGTGGCAAATTTGCCTGCCAGGTAATGGGCAATGATTCAACAGCGCAGTTGAGTTCTCGCGAGGAAGTGACCGCCGGACGGTGCAGCCAGGTGCGGCTCCGGACGAGGCTGCATGGCTCGACGGCTAGCGGCTGCCTGGGGGATGTTCGGGAGCTTGTTGCGTAAAGGGGGCTTGCGGAACAACGATGGCAGTTGGTGCCGGTGCCGCGGTTGCCTGGTTAGCGCGCGGCATGGCATTGTTCATTCGTCGATCTTCGCTTCCAGTGCCAGACGGGTTTCGCCAACGGTATTGTCAAGCTTGTTGTCGAGACCGTTGAAGCGGGCATCGAAGTATTCTTTATCGCTTGTCGTCATAACGCCTGCCTTTGGACAGTGTAGACCATCGGGAGGCGCTTGGAGTTTGAGGCGCGTTAAGCGCCGTGAGCCTTACTTCAGGTTGGCCATGACCTCACCGAGACGAACCGGGCCGGCCGGCTGCCATTGGCTGTTGAAGTGCAGGGTGTCTTTCGGGAACAGCATGACGACGGTGGAGCCGAGCAGGAAGCGGCCCATTTCCTCGCCTTTCGTGAATACGTACTCGTTCTTCTTGTAAGTCCATTCGGTGACCTTCGGCAGGCGCGGCGGGTTGACGACGCCATGCCAGGTGGTTGCCATGCTGCCGACAATGGTGGCGCCGACCAGCACCATCACGAACGGGCCGAAAGCGGTGTCGAACTCGCACACCACGCGCTCGTTGCGCGCGAACAGGCCCGGCACGCCGCGCGCAGTGGTCGGGTTGACGGAAAACAGCTCGCCCGGCACGTAGATCATGCGCTTCAGCGAGGCATTGCACGGCATGTGGATGCGGTGGTAGTCGCGTGGGCTCAGGTACAGGTTGGCAAAGCTGCCGTGTTCAAAGCGCTTGGCCAGTGCGGCATCGCCGCCGACCAGGGCGGTGGTGCTGAACTTGTGGCCCTTGGCCTGGAATATCTGGTCGCCTTCAATCGCTCCGAACTGGGAGATGCGGCCGTCGACAGGGCAGACGAAATCGGCCTTGGCCAGCGGCCGGGCGCCCGGCTTCAGCGCGCGGGTAAAGAATTCGTTGAAGCTATGGTAGCTGGCGATGTCCGAATTGGCCGCTTCGTCCATATTGACGTCGTACTTGGTCACGAACCAGCGGATCAGGCGCGTTGTCATCTCGCCCGCTTTGGCGCCTGCCACGCGGCCGGCAAAGTTGGTCAAGGCACTTTTCGGGAGCAGGTATTGCGGCAATACGGCAAGTCGGGACACGGTCGGCATTCCAAAGATTGATGATCCCGAATTATATCCTTGCTACCGTTTGCACCATAGGGTAGAGTTGCGGCGAGGAATTATTTATATTTTATGTAAGAATGATTCGTTCAACACTCGCAGCAAGCGCCATCCTCGCCGCCGCCCAGGCCATGGCCGCGGAGCCGCAGCAGGAAACCGTCCAGAAAGTCGAAATCAAAGGCGCGGCCGAAGCCTACAATCCCCGCAAGGACGATACCGCCAGCAAGATCATCGTCAGCAGCGATGAACTGAAGCGCTACGGCGACACGTCGATCGGCGATGCGCTGAAGCGCGTGCCGGGCGTGTCGGTTGGCGCCGGCGGCCGCGATATCCGCATGCGCGGCCTGGGCAGCGGTTATACGCAAATGCTGCTGAATGGCGAGCGCGTGCCGCCGGGCTTCAATATCGAGACGCTGGCGCCGGACAGCATCGAGCGCATCGAGGTGATCCGCGCCGCCAGCGCGGAGTTCAGTACCCAGTCGATCGCGGGGACCATCAATATCGTGTTGAAAAAGGCGGTCAAGACGGCGCAGCGGGAGCTGAAGTTCGGGGTCAGCCGCAGCAAGGAAGCCACCAACCCGAACGGGAACCTGGTCCTGTCGGACAAGGACGGCAATTTCTCCTATTCGGTCAATATGGGCGGCGGCCGTTACGAATTCGACCGCAACAACTTCACCGACGAGGAGCTGATCGGCCTGGCCGGCAAGCCGCTGCTGGACCGCCGCATGCTGACACATGACCGGGGCCATGCGCGCGGCCTGGAACTGTCGCCGCGCCTGAACTGGAACCTGCAGAATGGCGATACGCTGACCTCGCAGTCTTTCATCCACCGTAATATCTTCAAGAGCGCGATTGATCGCCGCTACGGTGTTGACGTCGGGGCCGCACCGTTTTTCGACGCCGTGCATATACATAACGAGAACAAGAGCCTGTTTGCCCGCACGGACCTGAACTGGGTGCACAAATTCGGCGAAGGCGCGAAGCTCGATGCCAAGGTTGGCGGCCACCGCATGCGCTCCAACGGCAAGTGGTACGAGTCCGATGCGCACGACGGCGCACCGATCCTGCAGCATGACGTTTTCAGCGGCGTGCGTGAATGGGGTTTCAGCAGCTCCGGCAAATATTCGATGCCAATGGGCGCCGACCACTCACTGGCGGCAGGCTGGGAAGCGGGCTACACCGACCGCGACGACTGGCGCAACCAGCGCGACCTGTTCCACGCCAGCGGCGCTCGCGACGACCGCGACGAGGGTTACCAGGCTACGCTGCGTCGCGCCGCCGCCTTTATGCAGGACGAATGGAACATCAATAAGGATTGGTCTGTCTATGCGGGCTTGCGCTGGGAGGGCGTGCATACGCAAAGCGCCGGCGCCGGCTTCGACCCGGTCAGCAATCGCAGCAGCGTGTGGAGTCCGCTGGCGCAAACGCTCTATAAGCTCCCTGGTGGCAAAGACCAGTTGCGTGCCGCGCTCACCCGCACTTACAAGGCGCCCCAGGCTTCCATTCTTTCCGGCCGCCGCTTCACCTCGACCAACAACAGCCAGCTCGACCCCGACTGGATCGGCAACCCGAAGCTGAAGCCGGAACTGGCGACGGGTATTGACGCCTCATATGAGCATTATTGGGGTGAGGGCGCGTTGTTCAGCGTGGCCGCTGCCGCCCGCCGCATCACCAATTTCACGCGCCGCAGCGTGTTCCTTGACGGGACGGGCCGGTGGGTTTCCACGATGACGAATAACGGCCGGGCCGATGTGCGCAGCGTCGACGTGGAACTGAAATTCCCGATGAAGGCGGTGATGGATAAGGCGCCGGCGCTCGACGTGCGTGCCAGCGTCAGCCGCAACTGGTCGCGCGTCGATTCGGTTCCCGGCCCGCACAATACGCTGGACCAGCAAGTGCCGCTGACGGCTATTTTCGGCCTCGATTACAAAACGCCGGACGGCAGCTGGAGCATGGGTGGCAGCTATAACCTGCGCACCAGCGGCGAAGTGCGCATGGATGTGAATCGATATAGCTGGGCAACAGTATCGCGCCAGCTGGATGCATACCTGGTATGGAAACTGGATAGCCAGACCCAGCTGCGTTTCTCCGCCTGGAATTTGCTCAAGCAGGATTCCCGGGCGAAGACTATCTACATTACGGATAATGGCGCGCTGGCTTCGGAGTCGACCAGTTTTGGCGTGCGGAATATACGCCTGCAGCTGGAGACGCGCTTCTGAAAGTAAATAGTCCTGATATACCGGGATTTAATAGAAATGAAATAAACAGCGCCGCCCATCAAATGTGTGGCGCTTTTTTTTTAATATGGTTAAATTATGTGGATAAAATCATCGTAACTATGGTACATTGCGGGCAGGAAATCTCACACATTGTCACACTTTGATTTTTCATACACTTAGGGTAAAGAAAGATGACCACCTACCAAGAATACCAAGCAAAAATTGCCGAATTGCAAAACCTGGCGGCGGATGCGCGTAAAGCCGAAGTGCAAAAGGCGAAAGAACAGATCTGGTCCATCATGCGCGAATATGAGCTGTCGCCAGCTGATCTCGGTCCTGCGGCCAAGAGCAATAAGCCGGTCAAGCCGCGCGCCCGCGTTCCAATGAAATACCAGGACCCGGTATCGGGTTCCCAATGGACCGGCCGCGGCCGAGCACCGAAATGGCTCGAAGGCAAGAAGAAGGAAGACTTCCTGATTAAATAAGCCGGTCGCGGCAAGAGGGGCGGATTAATATCCGCCCCTTTTCTTTTTATACGCCGGGAATAAGCGGGCCGGGCTTATGCGGCCGCCGTTGCGGCTTGGGCAGCTGGCACGAAAGGCGGCGTTGGCGATCGAAACGTGCGATGATGAAGTATGTCCGCAATCCCCTTATTCCCCTTGCATACGGTGCTGTATCCGGATGGCTACCTGCCGTTGCAGATCTTCGAGGTGCGCTACCTCGATATGGTGAAGCGTTGCATTGAACATCATGAAGAGTTTGGCGTCGTCGCGCTGGTGCAGGGCGATGAAGTGCGCAAACCCGACCAGCACGAAACCCTGTGCGCGGTGGGCACGATGGCGCATATAGATGAATGGAAGGCGGTGATCCCGGGCCTGATGCAGTTACGCTGCAGCGGGCACCATCGATTCCGCATTGTCTCCGCCGAGCAGCTGAAACACGGTTTGTGGATGGCCGACGTGGCGCTGATCGATGACGATATGACGGTACCGGTTCCTTCCGACCAGCAGGACGTCGCGGACAGCCTCGGTCTCCTGATCCAGACCTTGCAAGAGCGCGGCATTCCTGCCGGGCAGATGCCGATGCAGGCGCCATACCGCCTGCAGGAAGCCGGCTGGGTGGCGAACCGCTGGTGCGAGTTGCTGCGCCTGTCGCTGGCGCAGAAGCAGCTCTTGCTGGCGCAGGAGAATCCTGTGCTGCGGCTGGAACTGGTGCAGGATGTCATGGTTGAACATGGCCTGCTGAATTAGGACATCGCTGGCTCTATGCGCGTTCCGGCGCGCCGCGCTACACTGGGCGCATGTATCTTCCTACTGCTTTCGCTGAAGACCGGCTTGAGGTCAAACATGGCCTGATCCGGGCCTACCCGCTCGGAATGCTGCTGATTACCGGCGCCGCACCGACTGCGGACCTGGTGCCGTTCGCGCTTTATCCCGACGAGGGGGAAGCCGGGCTGGGCATGCTGCGGGCGCATATGGCGCGGGCCAACCCGGCCTGGCGTTCCCTGGCTGCCGGCAGCGAGTGCCTGGTAGTGTTCCAGGGGCCGGAGGCTTATATCAGTCCCTCATGGTACGCATCGAAAGCAACCTCCCACAAGGTGGTGCCGACCTGGAATTATGCGATGGTCCAGGTGCGCGGTGCTGCGCGCGTCGTCGAGGATGCAGCCTGGCTGCGACGGCAGCTCTGCGACCTGACTGCAATGCAGGAGAGCGGTTTGCCGGAGCCATGGGCGGTCTCGGATGCGCCGGTTGATTTCGTGGATGGGCTGCTGAAGGCGATTGTCGGGATCGAGATTCCGATCGCGTCGATCGTCGGCAAGTGGAAGGTGAGCCAGAATCGCGGCGCCGCGGATGCGGAGGGTGTCGTGGCGGGCCTGAGCGCCCGCGCGGCAACCGCAGGAAACCGCGGGGCGCAAGGCGGCCCCGATCGGGCGGCGGACGAGGGCGCGGCGGCGATGGCGGCACTGGTGGCCGAGCGCATCGGGTCCGGCGTCAAGCCGGGCTGAGCTCCTCCTCCTGGGCGTGCACGTGCATCGACCATGTGACGCCGGCGATCAGCAGCACGATGGCGGCAATTTCCAGCGGGCGCGGGAATTGCTGCTTGTAGATAAAGCCGTACATCAGCGCGAACAAGGTTTCGAACAGGATCAACTGGCCGGACAAGGTCACCGGCACGCGGCGGCTGGCGACGTTCCATAAATGGTTGCCGATCACCGAGGCGCCCAGGGCCAGCAGGCTGTTACAGATCCAGAACAGTGTCCAGTCGCGGCCCGACGCAGCGCCGGCGGCCCCGGTCACATCGCCGTGGAAGATGACGAAGGCGATGCCGCCTACCACCAGGGAAATCACGCCGGTCGAAAGGCCATACAGCGCCGACCATTCTGCGCTGCTGTAATGTGGCTTGCGCTTCAGGTAGCGCGCATTATCCAGCGTGTACCAGCTCCAGCAAAGTAAGGCGCCAGTTGCGCACACCACGCCGATGACGGTATTGAGCATGGACGCACCATCGGCGGCGGCATGCTGGAACACGTCGATATTGATGCAGGTGATGCCGGCAGCCGTCACCAGCAGCGGCATGGCCAGCTGGCGCAGCGGTACCGCGCCGTGGTCATTGCGTCCCATCAGGGTGACGGCAATCGGCAGCACGCCAATGATCAGGGAGGTCGGCGCCACGCCGGCCAGTTTTACGCCCAGCGCGAGGAGCATGTAGTACACCAGGTTGCCCGCCAGGGCGTGCCGTACCAGTGCCAAATAGTCATCGCGCTCCAGGCGGCCTACCAGGTTGCGCAGGCGCGGCAACATCAGGACAAAGGCAAGCGCGCCATAGGCGACGTAACGGCCGACCGCCATCTCCAGCGGCGTAAAGGCCGACAGCAACTCCGGCACGATAAACACCATGCCCCACATCGCGCCCGCCAGCAGGCCGCACATTACACCAGTCCACATGCAATATTTCCCCGATTAAACCTGCGACAGTGTCGCACAGCTTGCGATATCTTGCAGGCCATGGACAAGACGTTGATCGCCGCGTTGCAGCGCGAGGCGCGGCCATTGGAAACGGCGGAGGACCTGGACTTCCTGCTCGACAGCATCGGCGATGCATCGCTGGTGTTGTTGGGCGAAGCCACCCATGGCAGCCAGGAGTTCTACCGCTTGCGCGCCGACATCAGCAAGCGGCTGATTGTCGACAAGGGTTTCGACGCGATCGCAGTCGAAGCCGACTGGCCGGATGCCCTGCGCGTCAGCCGCTATGTGCAGCACGGCGGCGATGATATGAGTGCCGACCAGGCACTGTCGGGATTCAAGCGCTTCCCGCAATGGATGTGGCGCAACCACGAGATCGTGGGCCTGGTGAACTGGCTGCGCGTCCACAACCACCACGTCGCCAGCCCGGCGCGCCGCTGCGGCTTCTACGGCCTTGACTTGTACAGCCTGCAGCAATCGATGCACGCGGTGATCGCTTACCTCGATCAGGTTGACCCCGAAGCGGCGTCCCGTGCGCGCCAGCGCTACGGCTGCATCGACCACTTTGCGGAAGACCCGCAGCGCTACGGTTACGCCACCAGCTTCGGCATGAAGCCCGATTGTGAAGCCGAAGTGCTGCGCCAGCTGGTCGAATTGAACCGCGCCGCCAACGAACACCTGCGTACCGGCATGGTGCCCGATGAGTTGTTCTACGCCCAGCAGAATGCGCGCGTCACCCGCAATGCAGAGGTGTATTACCGCGCCATGTTCAAGGGTCGCGACGAATCATGGAATGTGCGCGATTCGCATATGGCGGAAACGCTGCAGGCGCTGCGCGAACACGTCGGCCAGGCCATCGGCCGGCCGGCGCGCATCGTCGTCTGGGCGCACAACTCCCACCTGGGCGACGCGCGCCATACCGAGATGGGCAAGCATGGCCAGTTGAACCTGGGCCAGCTGGTGCGCGAGCGTTACCGGCCGCAGGACAGCTTCCTGCTTGGCTTCACCACCCATGCCGGCAGCGTGACGGCAGCCAGCGACTGGGATGGACCTGCCGAGCTGAAATCCATCGTACCGTCACGGCCCGACAGCGTGGAGCGTGTGCTGCACCAGGTGGGCATGCCGGCCTTCCTGCTGCCGCTGCGTGGCCGCAACAGCGCCTTGGCGCGGGCTGGAGGGCGATTGCTGGAAAGGGCGATCGGGGTAATCTACCGGCCCGATACCGAGCGTATGAGCCATTACTTCTTCGCCGATGCGGAACAGCAATTCGACGCACTGATCCATGTTGACCGTACCACGGCCCTGCGGCCGCTTGAGCGTTCAGCCCTGTGGCAACACGAGGAACCTGCCGAGACTTATCCATCCGGCCTGTAGCGCAACGAGGACGGCCAAGTTCATAATCACGGTGAGCCAGAATTTGACGAGGAACGAGGTTTTGGATGATTTATGGCGCAAAAGCTGCTGCGCCGCGAAGCCGCCGGGCCAGCCGCCGGCCAGTCCAAGGAGAAGGAGCGTGCGCTCGGGCGTACGGCGGCGTCCCTCGCGGGCTGCCGTCTTGTCGAGCGCATAGGCGATGAAGCACACCGCGCTGGCGAATGCATACAGCGCGGCGGCGAACAGCATCAGAAGTAGTTCAGGCCCAGGGCGGCCTTGACTTCATCGGTGGTGCGGGCGGCAACTTCGCGCGCGCGCATCGTGCCTTCTTTCAGGACTTGCATGATGTAGCCCTTGTCCTTGGCCAGTTCTTCGCGGCGGGCGCGGATGGGGGCCAGCATGTCCTGCAACACGGCTTCCAGGCGCTTCTTGACGACGGAGTCGCCCAGGCCGCCGCGCACGTAGTGGTCCTTCATCTCCTGCAGGCTGGCCTTGTCGTTGTCGAAGGCATCCAGGTAGATGAAGGCGACATTGCCTTCCAGGTGACCCGGATCGGATACTTTCAGGTGCAGCGGGTCGGTATAGACCATTTTGACGGCAGCGGTGATCTCGGCCGCGCTGGCGCCCAGGTTGATCACATTGCCCAGCGACTTGGACATTTTTGCCTTGCCGTCGATGCCTGGCAGGCGGCCCACTTCCGGCACCACGGCCTTGCACTCGACCAAGATCTCCTTATTGGCCAGGCGGTTGAACTTGCGCACGATCTCGTTGGTCTGCTCGATCATTGGGATCTGGTCTTCGCCGACCGGCACGATGGTGGCCTTGAAGGCCGAAATATCGGCAGCTTGCGATGCAGGGTAGGTCAGGAAGCCGGCCGGAATGTCGCGCTCAAAGCCGCGCAGGACGATCTCCTGTTTCACGGTCGGGTTGCGCTCCAGGCGGGCTACGGTGACCATGTTCAGGTAATAGAAGGTCAGTTCGGCCAGTTCCGGGATCTGCGACTGGATCAGGATGGTCGACTTGGCCGGGTCGATGCCGCACGCCATATAGTCCAGTGCCACTTCGACCACATTACGGTGCACCTTGTTGGTGTCTTCCATATTGTCGGTCAGGGCCTGAGAGTCGGCCAACATGATGAACTGGTTGTAGTCGTCCTGGTAGGAGACGCGGTTGCGCAGGCTGCCCACGAAGTGACCGAGATGCAGCGGGCCGGTCGGGCGGTCGCCGGTCAGGATAATCGGTTTGGCGTTGGATGCTGGCTGGCTCATAGGGTTCTTTCTGCTTGCCCCTACCGATTGCGCCAAGAAAAACGCCACCTGGACAGAGGCGGCGTTGATATTAAAATCACATCACTTTTCAGTGGCCGCGCGATATCAGCGACGCCACCAATTGCGGGAGAACAGATGTGCTTGAATGAATTTCATGGCGCAATGGTTACAGTTCAGCGCGGCCCTGTCAAGATGTCCACCTCGGGGTCAGGAACGAATGTGGACATTTCTGGGGCAAATGTCCACTTTGGTTCCTGACCCCGAAGTGGACATTTGATGCCGCTCAGTAGCGGTTGGGGTTGTTCGGGCGTTCGTCCATCCGGTTCGGCACGCCGTCGTTGTCGCGGTCGCGGTCGTAGCGGTTGGGGATGCCGTCGCGGTCACGGTCGCCGCGTTCCCAGCGGCCGCGTTCCATGCGCCAGCGGCCGTTGTCCATCTGGGCCCAGGCCGGTTCGCGCCAGTAATAGCCGTCGCGGGCGCGCACGTATTTGCCGTTGACCCAGACGTGACGGTGGCCGTTCCAGCGCCAGTAGCCTGGCGTCCAGATATAGCCGGCACGGGCCGGCGGAATGACCTCATCGCGTGGTGGCGGTGGCGCAACACGGACAACGATTACATCGGCGCTGGCGACCGGCGCAATCACCAGTCCGCCGCCCAGTGAACCTGCCAGAAGGGTGGCAATGAGCAATTTTTTCATGATTGGCTCCTTCCATTTCATCGTAGGACCCATTTTTGACGGGCTTGCCCCGACCGTATGTGCGCGCACTAGCTTTCATCCTGGCATTGATTTTCTAGTAATATTGCGCAAGTTATAAAGTCGCGGAGTTCCCATGCCTAGCTGCCTCACCCTGATGACCTTGCTGCTGGCCGCCCCGGCCGGCGCGCAAACCTCGCCGATGGCGCCGGATATCGTGCCAGGTTTCGAGGCGCCGCAGGAGAGGGCGGATTACGTCAAACGGGTGGTGATGATCCCGATGCGCGATGGTGTCCGGTTGCATACCGTGATCGTGGTCCCCAAGGGTGCCAGCAAGGCGCCGATCATCCTGACCCGCACGCCATACAATGCTGCTGGCCGTGCGCGCCGCAATGTGAGTCCTTATATGCAGTCCGCGCTGCCGCAGGGCGACGAAGTATTCGGCCGCGATTTCATTCGCGTGTTCCAGGACGTGCGCGGCAAATACGGTTCGGAAGGCGAGTACGTGATGACCAGGCCGGTCCGGGGCGCGCTGAATTCCAGCCCGACCGACAACGGCACCGACGCCTGGGACACCATCGACTGGCTGGTGAAGAACGTGCCGGAAACGAACGGCAAGGTCGGCATGATCGGTTCCTCGTACGAGGGCTTTACCGTGCTGATGGCGCTGACCGAACCGCATCCGGCGCTCAAAGCAGCGGTACCAATGAGCGCGATGGTGGACGGATGGCGCGGCGACGACTGGTTCCACAACGGCGCCTTCCGAGTCAATACATTGGACTATATCGCGAGCCAGAATACTGTGAAAGGCCGCGGCGAGCCGCTGGCGACCGGCGCCTACGACGACTACGAGGTGGTATTGCGCGGCGGCTCGGTGGCCAGCCTGGCGCGCAAGTATGGCCTTGACCAGCTTAACTTCACGCGCAAGCTGTTCGAGCATCCCGCCTACGACAGCTTCTGGCAGGAGCAGGCGCTGGACCGTATCCTGGCCAGGCGTCCTTTGTCTGTGCCGACCATGCATGTAGTAGGGCAGTGGGACCAGGAAGATATTTACGGCACCTACGCGGCATACGCGGCGCTGGAAAAACAGGACAAGGACAATCAGCTGAATTTCCTGGCGGTCGGACCGTGGCGCCATAGTGGCGTGAATTATGATGGCTCTGCACTGGGCGCACTGCAGTTCACCGGCGACACGGCGCTGGTGTTCCGGCGCGATATCATGCTGCCCTTCCTGAAGCAGCATCTGGTCGATGGCGCGCCGGCCGCGGATACGCCACCAGTGCTGTCCTACCAGACCGGCAGCAACAAGTGGCAGCGGCTGGCGCAATGGCCGGTGTCTTGCGCAACGGGCTGTGCGTCGGCGGCGAAGGCGGTGTACCTTCAGGATGGTTTCAGATTGTCGTGGTCCGAGCCGGGCAATGCCAAGAGCTTCGATGAGTATGTGGCCGATCCCGCCAAGCCGGTGCCGTTCGTGCCGAGGCCGGTACGCATGGGCGATGAGAATGTGTGGAAGCCCTGGCTGGTACACGACCAGCGCTTTGTCAGCGATCGCACTGACGTGTTGAGCTATGTGTCCGAACCGCTGAAAGAACCGCTGGTGCTCTCGGGTGCGCCGCAGGTACAGCTGGTAGCTTCGACGTCGGGCAGCGATGCGGACTGGGTGGTGAAGGTGATCGATGTTTATCCGGACGAAGTGCCCTCACAGCCGAAACTGGGCGGATACCAGTTGCCGCTGTCGATGGACATCCTGCGCGGGCGTTACCGCGAGAGCTTCGAGAAGCCCTCTGCCATCCCTTCGAACAGGCCAGTCCAGTTCAATTTTGCGCTGCCGCCGGTGAACCACGTCCTGCTGCCGGGGCATCGCCTGATGATCCAGGTGCAGTCAAGCTGGTTCCCGCTGTATGACCGCAATCCGCAGACCTTCGTGCCGAACATCTTCTTTGCGGAACCCGGTGATTACAAAAGGGCGACGCAGCGCGTGTTCCATGGCAGTTCGGTTGTGCTGCCGGTGGTAGGGAAACAATGAACTTCGCATACATCCGCTAGGAGGCTTTCATGGCAATTCGCTGGACTGAATCGATCGAAACGCTCGATTGGGAAGAAATGTCCGAGCTCTATCGCATCGCACCTCTTGGAATCAAGAGTGGCGAGTGGTTGAAGACCGGTTACTCAAATAGCATGTTCAAGTGCATTGCGTTCGACGGTGATCGAATTGTCGCCGCAGGGCGCGCGGTTGCCGACGGCGTCGATTGCTCTTATCTGTGCGACATTGTGGTTCACCCTGCCCATCAAGGCTCGGGACTTGGGAAGGAACTCATTCAAAGGCTTGTCGACCTGTCCAGGGGCCACCGGAAAATTATCCTGTATGCCGTTCCGGGCAGGGAGCCGTTCTACGAGAAATTCGGATTTCGCCGCATGAACACTGCCATGGCGATCTTTGCAGACCCGCAGAAAGCGGTCGCGGACGGTTATACGCAGTGATCGGGGATTGAACTGAATGGCAACGAATACCTATGAGCGCTGGAAGGAGTTAGGCTACCCAGTCGATTACCTTATGGAGTGTTGGCTAGCCGCTCAGTCAGCCGATCTTCAGCTCAAAGCAGAAAATGAATGGGCTTTCATGGAACCTGTCGATGAAGTCCGCGACAATCCGGAAAGAGCTTGGGAGTACATCCTGTTCGCGGCAAAGGATCATCGCTTCTCGGATCACGACGTCGGCATTATGGCAGCTGGGGCGCTGGAGGATCTTCTTTCGTGCCATGGGCCGGCCTTCATCGACCGGGTGGAGCAAGAAGCCAAGAAGAACCGTAGATTCGCCTGGATGTTAGGCGGGGTCTGGAAGTCCGAAATGAGCGATGAGACTTGGGCCAGGGTTCAGGCAGTATGGGACAGGCGCGGTTGGGATGGGACGCCAACTGCTCCGACGGATGATTGACACCGACTTTGGCAGCCGCGGCTTTTATCATTGAACGAGCCGCGGTGCTTGATCCTGCGTGCGTCGCCATTTGGAGTGAACGGCTCGTGATTCAAAGGTATTGGGAACACGGCCTATCTGCGTTCGCAAACGCCCTGTCGATGGCACGTCAGCCGAATGCAGGGCGCACGCGAATGGCGAGCAGGCGGAATCGTCCAGATCAGTTTGATTTACTCTTCTTGACATCTCGCCACCTAATTGCTGCTAGAGTGCTGGTTATATGGACGACCCGGAGAAATGCAATTGAAGTATTCGCTGCTCCTACTTGCCGCGATCGCGCCGGTTGCGGCACTCGCGGCCGAACCGGCTACCGCCGGAATGCCTGCACCGCATCCGCAAGCGCCTTACACCTTCATCGAAGGGAAAGTACCGGAAAATGCGCAGCCGGATGGGAACTCAATAGTGTTCGAAGGTGCGAACGAGTTTCTTGTCATCGATACCGGACGTCATCCCGAGCATACCGATAAGATCATTGCCGTCGCAAAGGCGCGGAATAAGCCCATTACGGCGATCATTAACACGCATTGGCACCTTGATCATGCGACGGGCAATGCACGCATTCGCGCTGCGTACCCGGGAGCGAAGCTCTACACCAGCACGGCTATAGAGGGTGCGTTGAAAGGCTTTTTAAGCCGGAATGTCGACAAGGCGAAGGCCCGGCTGGACGATCCGACAGTGCCGGAATCGTCCAAGGTCGATACGCGCCTGTACCTGAATGCGATTAGCGATCCGGCGAACCTGATTCCCGATCTGCCGGTGAAAGGAACGATGTCGGTCAGGCTGGGCGGCCGCGAACTGTGGCTGCATCTGGCAAAGCATGCGGCGACCGAGGGCGACGTCTGGGTCCATGATGCCGCCAGCAAGACCGTATTCGTCGGCGACCTGGTGGTGGTGCCGCTGCCATTCTTTGACACGGGATGTGCGGAAGGCTGGCGCCAGGCGCTGGCCGAGATTGACCGGGTCGATTTCCAGACCCTGGTGCCGGGGCATGGTCTGCCAATGGACCATGCCACGTTCTCCAGCTACCGCAGCGCATTCGATGCATTCACGGCCTGCGCCGCAAGCACCCAGCCAACAGCGAGCTGCGTTGCGACCTGGATGCAGAAAGCGTCTGCCTTCGTTGCGATGCACCCGGATCGTAAGTACACAGAGACCGCACTGACCTATTATGTCGATCAGGTGCTGCGCGCGCCTGCCAGGCGCGCTGAACTCTGCGGCAAACCAAGCATCTGATAACTGGAAATGCGCGAATTCATTGAAACATCAAGGAAACGAGGCACGGATCCGGTTCGCGGCTACAGCGAAACCGAGCTGGCTCAGATTTCACGTCTGTATGACATCGAAATTTCGGGAGACTTCAGGCTATTTTTGTTGGAAGCCGGGCGGTCATCAGGGTGTGAACTCGGCGATGGCGCATTGGGATTTGAACTGGACTTCTTTCCTTATTGTTCATCCAATGTGCGGCTTCAGGTGCTTCGGCAACACCAGTTGCGGGAAGACTTTTTGAACCTTGCTTTCGCTGAGATGAAGGCTCAGGAGCAGTACGATATCAACAAGACGAAAATGAACGAGTTCATTGAGAGTAAGCCGTTCTTTCTCTCACGTGAGAATCAGACCCAGTACTTTTTTGTTCCCACTGCCAACGGCAGTGATGTGGTTCATCGGTTCGACGAGAATAGCGGGGAGGTGATCCGTGCTGAGTTCGGGCTCGAAGATTACCTGGAGCGGATTCTGGTGCCGGAAAAAACATCGGGCCGAATCTGGTGCGGTGAATTACTCGTGCCGTAACCAGCAGGACTATTAACGTCAGGCGAGGCGCATTAATACGGCGCCTGCGGCGATTGCTGCGATGGCGAGGGCGCGTTTGCCGCCTATGCGTTCGGAGAGGAAAAACCTGGCGATCAGCGCAGCGAACAGGATCGAAGTTTCGCGCAGGGCTGCGACGGCGGCCAGCGGGGCGACGGTCATTGCCCAGAGTGCGAGTCCATACGCACCGAGCGTACCGGCGCCGCCGAGGATGGCGACTTTCCAGAATTGCCGGGCATAGTCCTGCAACTCGCGCGGACAGCGGAGGAGGCACCAGGCCAGCAAACCGACGGCGCTAAGGACGTGCAGCCACATGACGTAAGCGGCTGGCGCGGCGGAAGCGCGGACGCCCAGGCCATCGATCAGGGTGTAGGCGGCGATCACCAGCGCGTTCAGCAAAGCGTAGACGGTTGCCCGGCGGCGGGGACTGGTATCGGCGAGCGACGAGGCGCTGTGCGGCGCGGCAGACTGTGCAGCGAACCACAGGCCGAAGATGCCGCCGCTGATGCAGGCGATGGCAGCATACTGGATGGCGCTGAGATGTTCGCCGAGCAGGGGCACGCTGGCGATGGCGACCAGAAGCGGAGCGCTGCCGCGCATGAGCGGGTAAGCGTGGCTCATATCGCCGTGCCGGTAAGCGGCGGCCAGCAAGCCGTAGTAGGCATAGTGGATTGCGGTGGACGCCAGGGCGTATGGCCAGCTTGCTGCGGCCGGCTGCGTGAGGAAGGGTAGCAGCGGTAGCGAAATCAGCCCCGCGCCGCTGGCCACGAGTACGCTGCTCAGGAATGGATCGCGGCCCTTCTTGACCAGCGCGTTCCAACCGGCGTGCAGCAGCGCGCCGCACAGGACAATGGCGACAACCGACGGGGCCATCAGCGCGGGCGCACGCTTTCTGCCAGGATTTCCGGACGGTGGTAGCGCTGGAAGCCTTCCAGCACTACGTTCGACTTGGCGGCGCGTTCCAGCAATTCGAGCAGGACGGCGCGGTCATCCGGGTTCAATGACGTACGCGAGACATAGACCCCGGTCTGCTGCCAGGGCAGTTCCGGGATCGGCTCCATGCGCAGCCGGTCCAGCATGCCGTTTACGCGCGCCTCGCGGTTGATGGCGCCGGCCAGGATGGTCGGGCCCATGATCGTGATGTCCACTGCGCCAACGTGCAGCAGGCGGGCGATTGCGCCTGGCTCGACTTCGGTGAACAGGCGCCCCTGGCGCGCAAGTTCGCGCACGATGGCCTGGTAAGCCTCGCCGTAGTCGTAGCCGCGTACGATGGCCACGCGCAGATCGCGGCGATCCAGCAGGTCCTGGGCATTGGCGATCTGCGGGCGCGGGCTTTGCAGCGAAATGAGCACGGCGCGGTGTCCCACCATCGGGACGAAAATGCCGTGCACGTCGCGCGCCGGCGTGCGTGTAGCTGGCAGCAGCAAGTCGGCTTTGCCGGTTTCGAACAGCAGTTCCTGCCGAGCGCGCGGGACCGAGGTGAAGCTGAAATGGCAACCTGCGCGCGGCCCGAGGCTGCGGAATATCTCCGGGTAGATTCCGCTGAATGTCCCGTTGCCGACGATGACGCTGACGCCGGTGGTCGACACGGGAACGACAATGTCGCGCGAACAGTCGGCATGCGACGGCAAGGCTGCCACTGCCAGCGGCAGGGCGGCGAGCAACTGGCGGAAGAAGCTGTGCACGCGTGCGGTCATGCCTCGATTATGCGCCTGTTTCCGTTGTCGCCGTGGACGCCATGCGGTGCTGGCGGAAATAGCGCCGGGCGACGTAGATGCCCACCGCCTGCATCGCAGCGCAGAGGAAGAAGGTGCTGCCGATGCGCCAGTCGCTCGGCGGCAGATGGCTCACCGTACCGAGAATGGCGCCGCCCAGCAGGGGCATGACCACCGTGCCAAGGCTGCTGATCGACTGCAAGGAGCCCATCAACTCTCCCTGTTCGTTGGCCGGCGTGGCCTTCGACACGATACCTTGCAATGCCGGGCCGGCGGCGAATGCCAGCAGGTTGCACAGGATGAAGACGTACATCATCCAGCCATGCGTGGCCAGGCCGTACAGCATATAGGTGATCGCGCCCGAGGTCAGGCCAAGCAGCGACAGGCGAACTTCGCCGAACTTGCGGATCAGGACGCCGAGCAGGCCCGCTTGTACGACGGCAGCGGTCAGGCCGACGCAGAACAGGGCGGCGCCGTTTTCCGCCGGACTCCAGCCGAAACGGAAGTGGGTGTACAGCACCCAGGTCGATTGCAGCATCATTTGCGCACCGGTCACCAGGGTGAAGGTGATGACCAGGCCGCGAATATCTTCGCGCCGGGCCAGCTTGGCCAGCGAATTGAACGGGTTGACCGACACCAGCTTGAACTTGTCGCGCTGGGCTTCCGGCAGCGATTCGGGCACGAAGAAATAGCCGTAAATGAAGTTGGCAAAGGACAGGGCTGCAGCCACGTAGAAAGGCAGGTGCAGGTTGACGTCGCCCAGCAGGCCGCCCAGCATCGGGCCGCAGATGAATCCGAGGCCGAAAGTGGCGCCGATCTTGCCAAAGCTCTTGGCGCGGTCTTCATGGGTGGAGATGTCGGACGCATACGCCGAGGCCACGGACATGCTGGCCGAGGACATGCCGCCGATCACGCGGCCGATGAACAGGCAGGCCAGGTTCGGAGCCCAGGCCGTGGTCAGGAAATTGATGCCCATGCCGGCCATTGAATACAGCAGGACGGGGCGGCGGCCGACCCGGTCGCTGATTGCGCCCAGCATCGGCATGAAGATGAACTGCAGCAGGCCGAAGGTGGCGCCGAGGATGCCGTACCACAGCGCGTGCAATTCGCGGTCCTGCACGAACTGGCCGACCAGGATCGGCAGCACCGGCACGATAAGCCCGATGCCCAGCATGTCGATGAAGATGCTGACCAGGACGAAGTTCAGGTTGCCTTTCGATCTGGTGTCCGGTGCGGCCCCGCTCATGCCGCCACCGCCCATTCTGCGACGAAGCTGTCGCGGAAGGCCAGCAGCTCCCGCAGGCGTTGCTCCCCCAGTGCGCGGCCGGCGGCGGTTTGCATGGTGCCGGGCAGGGTGGCCAGTTTTACCTCGATGTGGTCCAGCGAGTAAGCCTTGTCATTGCGTTCGCGATTGACGGCAAGGGGATCGTCCGGATGCGCCAGCGCTGTGCCCATGCGGCCTGCAATATAGAACATGCGCGCCAGGCCGACGGCGCCCAGCGCGTCGAGGCGGTCGGCGTCCTGCACGATGCGCGCTTCGAGCGTGGTTGGCGCAAGCGCGGCGGAGAAGCTGTGGGTTTCGATGGCGTGGGCTACCGCCTCCAGGCGTTCGGCCGGGAAGCCGGATCCGGCCAGCTGGGTGCGCGCCAGCACGGCGGCCTGGCGCGAGGCCAGATGGCGTTGCGGGTGGTTCTTCGGCAGGTTGACCAGGTCATGCAGGTAGCACGCTGCCATGACGACCAGGCGGTCGGCCTCGGGGTGCTGTTCCAGCAGCAGCTTGGCGTTGCGCCACACCCTGTGCAAATGATTCGTGTCGTGGGCGCCGTCGTCGCCCGCCGCTGCACCGGCCAGCGCGACCAGGCGCGCTTGCCAACTGCTCAGAGAGATATCCATAAAGCCTTGGTTCCGTTTTTAGCTGCGCAATTGTGCCATGTATTTATCGCAAGCTTGTATGTTTCTCTAGAGCAAAATTGTTGATGATTATTTTATTGGGCTACGGTAACATTATGCTGTCATCGTTCATAAGTGAAAAATTATCATGACCACAACAACCAGCCAAGCTGCCGAGTTCCTGGCCTTTACCCTCGGGCAGGAAGAATACGGCATCGATATCCAGAAGGTCAGCGAGATCCGCAGCTATGAGAACCCGACCCGCATCGCCAGCGCGCCGGACTACGTGAAGGGCGTGATCAACCTGCGCGGCCTGATCGTGCCGATCATCGACATGCGCGTGCGCTTCCAGCTTGGCGAGCCGACTTACGGCCCGTTCACCGTGGTCATCATCCTGCATATCGGCAGCCGCACTGTGGGTATCGTGGTCGATGCGGTGTCCGATGTAACGACCCTGCAGCCGGAACAGATCAAGCCTGCGCCGGACATCAGCGGCTCGATGGATACTCAATACATCACCGGCCTGGGTACCATCGATGACCGCATGCTGATCCTGGTTGATATTGAACGCCTGATGTCGTCTGCCGACATGGGCCTGATCGAGAAGATGGCGGCATGAAATTCCTGAATAACATGAGTATCGGCAAACGCCTGGCTTTCGGCTTTGCCGTAACGCTTGCACTGTCCATCGTGATTGCCGCCATCGGCGTATGGCGCCTGCAGCAAGTGGCCGGCGCAACGCGCCAGATGATGGAAACGCCGCTGGCCAAAGAACGCATGATCTCCGATTGGTATTCGAAGATCGATAGTGCTATCCGCCGCACCACGGCCATTGCCCGCAGCAGCGACCCATCTCTGGGTGCCTTCTTCGCCGACGAATCGAAAGCCTCCACGGCCGCTTCGTCGGACCTGCAGAAACGCATCGAGCCCCTGATCGGCGATCCTGATGAAAAAGAGCTGTTCGACCGCATCATGGCCCAGCGCAAGGTGTACATTGCTTCGCGCGACCAGGTCGCCAAGCTGAAGACCGACGGCGAACTGGAGCAGGCGAACGAGGTATTTGAAAAGACTTATCGCCCGGCTGCCGCGCAGTACCAGGTGCTGGTGCAGGACCTGCTGTCCATGCAGCGCGGGAAGATCGACTCCATCGGTAAGGAAATCGACAGCGTTTCGGCCAACAGCCGCAGCCTGTTGACGGTGCTGGCCGCACTGGCGGTGGCGTTTGGCGCGGTGTGCGCCTTCGTGCTGACCAAGGGCATCACCACGCCGCTGTCGCGCGCGGTGGAAGCGGCGCGCCGTGTGGCTGCGGGCGACCTGACCGGCGACATCCGCGTGCACGGCAGCGACGAAACCGGCCAGTTGCTGGGCGCCCTGCGCGACATGAACCAGGCCTTGCTGAACATCGTCAGCGAAGTGCGCAACGGTACCCATTCGATCACCATCGCTTCCAGCGAGATCGCGGCGGGCAACCAGGACCTGTCGGCGCGCACCGAGCAGCAGGCCGCGTCGCTGGAAGAGACCGCGTCGTCGATGGAAGAACTGACCTCGACCGTCAAGCAGAACGCCGATAACGCGCGCCAGGCCAACCAGCTGGCCGGTGCGGCGGCTTCGGTGGCGCGCAAGGGCGGCAGCGTGGTGTCGGAAGTAGTGGGTACCATGGAATCGATCGACGCTTCCTCGCGCAAGATCGTGGACATCATCACCGTGATCGACGGCATTGCGTTCCAGACCAATATCCTGGCGCTGAATGCGGCGGTGGAAGCGGCGCGCGCCGGCGAGCAGGGCCGCGGCTTCGCGGTCGTGGCGTCCGAAGTGCGCAACCTGGCGCAGCGTTCGGCCGCTGCGGCGAAGGAAATCAAGCAGCTGATCGGCGACTCGGTCGAGAAGGTCAACGCGGGTACGCGGCTGGTGTCGGATGCGGGCAATACGATGGAGGAAATCGTCTCCAGCGTGCAGCGCGTGTCGGACATCATCAGCGAGATCACCGCTGCCAGCGCCGAGCAGAGCTCCGGCATCGACGAAGTCTACAAGGCTGTCGGCCAGATGGACCAGGTCACGCAGCAGAATGCCGCGCTGGTGGAGGAAGCGGCTGCCGCCGCCGAATCGATGCAGAACCAGGCCAGCAACCTGGCCGAGGTGGTCAGCGTGTTCAAGGTTCGCTAAGCATTGCCTTCGCGGACCGCCTGTTGCGACAGGCGGTCCGCATCGCCATTCCTGTGGCGCGGCACCCAGCGCACATGCACTTGTGCCAGTGCCGCCATCAGCTGCCCAACCCGGGCGCGATGCTCCTCCAGCGCTTTCGCCCCTGACTGCGGCGATACCAGCACATCCTGCACTACCACCTGGCTGTCGCCGAACACCAGCAGTTCCGGCACGCCCAGTTCCACGGCCTTTTCCAGCGCTGCGATCAGGGCGAGGTATTCCGCATCGCCACTGCTGCCGTGGCCTGCCCGGCGGCTGATCTCCACGCGCTCCCCGGCAGGGCCGGACAGCAGTACGCCGATGCCGATGCGGCCAGGGTTGGGGTGGGCGGAACCGTCGAACCACGCGCGCCATGCGGCCGGGGAGGCGGGGGCGGATTGGCGGGCGAGTTTCTCGGCGTGCGCACGTTCTTGTTTGATTGACATAGGTAAATATATTTGCAACACTTGCGGCTCGTTTTACCCTCCACTTTAACAGGTGATTGTGAGCCTTACTGCCGAACAAATCCTGGCGCTTGCGCCGGACGCAGCATCCGCCAAAGCTGGCACCGGGCAGGCCAGCTTCTCAAAATGGTCCGGCCTCGGCGGGCATGCACAAGCCCTGTGGGGGCTGTGCCAGGGCAGCGGCAAGGAACCTTACCGTGCCCAGATCGACCTGGCCGGCCCGGCCTTCAAATGCAATTGCCCCAGCCGCAAATTCCCCTGCAAGCATGGCATCGGCCTGTACCTGCTGTATGCGCGCGACAGCGCCGCTTTCAAGGAGACCGATGCGCCCCAGTGGGTGAGCGACTGGCTGCAAAGCCGCGAAGAGCGCAGCGAGAAAAAAGCCGCGAAAGAAGCCGAAGCGGCAACCCCGGAAGCGATCGCCGCGCGCGAAGCAAGCCAGCAAAAACGCCAGGAGAAACGCCAGGGCAATGTGGAAGCCGGACTGGCTGTGCTGGACGCCTGGCTGGAAGACCTGGCGCGCGACGGCCTGGTTACGCTACGCGGCAAGCCGTCGCGGGACTGGGAAGCGATGGCGGCCCGCCTGGTCGACACGCAGGCGCCGGGACTGGCCTCGCGCGTGCGCCGCCTGGGGCTGGCGATTTATGGCGGGAGCGGCGACGGCTGGGAGCTGGCCGCGGCGCGCGAACTGGCGCAACTGGCACTTTTGCGGCAGGCCTACGGGCGCCTGTCCTCGCTGCCTGCCGGCTTGCAGCATGAGGTACGCGCGGCCATCGGCTGGGTGACCAGCCAGGACGAAGTCGTGGCGCAGCCGGGTGTCCACGACCGCTGGCTGGTGCTTGGCGCGCGTACGCAGGAGGATGGCCGCGTGGGGAGTTGCGCAACCTTCCTGCGCGGCGCAAGCAGCGGTCGCTGGGCCATGCTGCTGCAGTTTTCGGCAGGCAGCCAGGCCTTGCCGCCAGCGCCGCCGACCGGTGCCATTTACCAGGGGACCGTGCATTACTACCCCGCCGCGTTGCCGATGCGGGTGGTTTTCGCCGACGATATGAAGCTGCTGGATGCCGCGCCTGGCGCGGAGCCGGCCACCGCGCCGACGGAGCTCGGCGAGGAGCTTGAGCGCTATGCGCAGGCCTTGGCCGCCAATCCCTTCCTCGAATCCTGGCCGATGGCGCTGCAACAGGTGACGCCTGTCCATCATGCGGGCAAGGCCATGCCGTGGTCGCTGCGCGGCGCCAATGGCGATGCACTGGCGGTGGATGCGGCCTTCCGCCAGGGCTGGCAGCTCCATGCGCTGGCCGGCGGCCATCCCCTGCAGGTTTTCGGCCTGTGGCATGGCTATTCCTTCCTGCCGCTGTCGGCCTGTGCCGGCGGCCGCAGTTTCAATCTCGATGGAGGCAATGGCTGATGCAGCTGCCGGTTAATTTGCATAAGGCCGTGCTGGCGGGCACCAGCCGCGTTCCGTTCGATGCCGCAACCGGGGTGGCGCCTGCGTTGCTGCCTGTGGCCGGACAAAACCTGTGGCATGCACTGGCCGCGCAGGACCTGTGGCAGCGCGCAGGTTTCCGGCCCGCTGGCGGCATTGATGCCCCGCCGGCAGCGGCCCCGGATGGCACCGCGTGTCCGCGCGCCGCCGAAGACATCCTGCTATTGCTGATGCGCGGCATGCATGCAAGCCTGCTGCCAACCTGGCTGACGCTGGCGCATGCGAGAGGCGTGAGCCTGCCGCATGCCTGCCTGGTGCCTTTGCTGGAGCAGGGCATGGGCAAGCCGGCACTGCGCGAACAACTGATGCCGGTGCTCGGCGAGCGTGGCCGCTGGCTGGTGACGCAGCACCCCGAGTGGAGCGCGAAATACGTTGCCGGCGCCGACGATGCGGCTGCCGTGGACCTGGCGTGGAATACCGGCGGCCCGGCGCAGCGCGCGGCGGCCTTGCGCGCGATGCGCGCCGCCGATCCCGCCGCAGCCCTGGCCAGCCTGCAAAGCGGCTGGGCGCAGGAGGCGGCCGACTTGCGAGGCGCCTTGCTGCCATGCCTGGAAGTGGGACTGTCCCTGGCCGACGAGGCTTTCCTCGAGGCAGCGCTGGAGGACAAGCGCAAGGAAGTCCGTGGCGCAGCGCGCGAGCTGCTGGCGATCCTGCCGGGCTCCCAGCTCAGCGCACGTTGCGCGGCGCGCATGGAAGCCTTGTTTTCGCTGCAGCCCAAAGGAGAGGGCCAGTTGCCCGCATTGGAAGTGACCTTGCCGGAAGCCTGCGACAAGGCGATGAAGCGCGACGGCGTGGGCGCCGAAAACCCTTACCACATGGGCGAAAAGCAGTCCTGGATGTTCAATATGATGCAGTGCGTGCCGCCCGCCCATTGGGCTGGACGCTGGGGCGTGTCGCCGGCAGGCGTGCTGCAGGTGATGCAGGCATGCGAGTTCGGGCGTGTGCTGCAGGAGGGCCTGGTGCACGCCATCGGCCTGTCCGCCCGGGCCGGTTCGCCGCAGGCGGCGGACTGGTTCGTCGCCATCCACGCCTCGAAAGTACCTAATGCCCGCGTGCTGTCGGCCAGGTTCGCCGAGATGGCCATGGCCCTGGCGCCGGCGGAGCGCGAGCGCGTGCTGCATGCCTGGCTGGAATGCGGCAAGGCCCAGGGCGTACCGGATGCGTTGATGCTGGCGCGGCTGATGGCGAGCGAAGGCGGCGCCCCGGTGTCGCCGGCCGCGTCGCGCCTGTTGCTGGGCCGGCTGCAGCAGATGATGCGCGAAAAGGATGCGCCGGGCTATGCGATGAAGCTGGAGTTCGACACGATGGCTACCTTGCTGGACACCGGCGAAATGGATTACCTGGAACAGGGATGGCCGGAGCCGGCATGGGCGCATTGGGACAACTGGCGCCAACTGGTCGATGAATTGAAAGAAGCGCTGCGCTTTAAGAATACGCTGCACCGCAGCTTTATGGACAATAAGGAATGAGCATGGCTAACGAGATCAAAGTACTGCGCCAGAGCGCCGAACAGCAGTTTGCGCATGAACTGGCGGCGTTGAAGGAAGCCGACCAGCGCCAGCGCCCGCCGAACTGGGAACTGTCGCCCTGGGCGGTCGCTACCTATCTGCTGGGAGGCACGCTGGATAACGGTTTCGAGATTACGCCAAAGTACATCGGCAAGCGCCGCATCATCGAGATCGCCGTGGCCACGCTGGCGACCGACCGCGCCTTGCTGCTGCTGGGTGTGCCGGGCACGGCAAAGTCCTGGGTGTCCGAACACCTGGCGGCGGCCATCAGCGGCAATTCCAACCTGGTGGTGCAGGGCACGGCCGGCACGGCGGAAGAGACCATCCGCTACGGCTGGAACTATGCGCAACTGCTGGCCAAGGGCCCGAGCCAGGATGCCATCGTGCCAAGCCCGGTAATGCGCGCCATGCGCACCGGCAAACTGGCCCGCATCGAAGAGATGACCCGCATTCCATCCGAAGTGCAGGATGGTTTCATCAGCCTCCTGTCCGAAAAGATCCTGCCGATTCCCGAACTGGATGAGTACGTGCAGGCGGCCAAGGGCTTTAATGTGATCGCCACCGCGAATGACCGCGACCGCGGCGTGAACGACTTGTCCAGCGCCCTGAAGCGCCGGTTCAACACGGTGGTGCTGCCGCTGCCGGACAGCGCCGACGAGGAGGTGAGCATCGTCGAGAGCCGCGTCGCCAGCCTGGGGCGCGCGCTGGAACTGCCGATCGAGAAGCCGGCGCTGGAGGAAATCCGCCGCATCGTCACCATCTTCCGCGAACTGCGCGCCGGCCAGACCGAGGATGGCAGGATCAGGCTCAAGTCGCCCAGCGCCAGCATGAGCACCGCGGAAGCGATCTCGGTGGTCACCAACGGCATGTCGCTGGCGGCGCACTTTGGCGACGGCATGCTGCGCGGCGCCGACATGGCGTCGTCGGTGGTTGGCGCCATCGTCAAGGATCCGGTGCAGGACCGCGTGGTCATGCTTGAATACCTGGAAACCGTGGTCAAGGAACGCGAAGGCTGGAAAGACCTGTACCGCGCCTGCCACGCAGTGCTCTGATGGCCCTGCATTTCTTCGGCATCCGCCACCATGGCCCGGGCTGCGCGCGCAGCCTGGCGCAAGCTTTGCAACAGCTGCAGCCGGACGCGATCCTGATCGAGGGGCCGCCGGAAGCGGACGAGCTGCTGGCGCTGGCCGCCCATGCGGAGATGCGCCCGCCGGTGGCACTGCTGGTGTATGCGCCGGCAATGCCGCAACATGCCTCGCATTTCCCGTTCGCCGAGTTCTCGCCGGAATGGCAGGCCATCCGGTACGGCCAGTCGCATGGCGTGCCGACGCGCTTCATCGATTTGCCGATGGCGCATACGCTGGCGGCGCACATGTCGGTTCCGGCCGGGGAAGACGGCGACGGCGAAGCGGACGCCGAGGACGCGCCGCGCCCGGGGCGGCGCAGCGGCGACGCCATGCTGCAGCTCGCGCAGGCCGCCGGATTCTCCGACTTCGAGACCTGGTGGGACCACCTGGTCGAGCAGCGCCACGACAGCCTGGAGCTGTTTGCCGCTATTGAAGAAATGATGTCGGTGGCGCGCAAGTCGCTGGACGAGCCGCTGGCGCCGCGCGAAGCCCAGCGCGAAGCGCATATGCGCCAGATGATCCGCGCCGCCCAGAAACAGGGCTATGATCGCATTGCCGTGGTGTGCGGCGCCTGGCACGTGCCGGCCCTGCGCGACATGCCCACTGCAAAGCATGACAAGGAGGTGCTGAGCGACCTGCCGAAAGCCAGGGTTGCCGCGACCTGGACGCCCTGGAGCTACGGCCGCCTGAGTTTTGAGAGCGGCTATGGCGCAGGCGTGCAAGCCCCCGGCTGGTACCACCACCTGTGGAATACGCCGCAACGCGCCTCCACCTATTGGCTGACCGATGCTGTGCGCCTGCTGCGCAAGCATGGGCTGGATGCCTCGTCGGCGCATGTGATCGAAGCGCTGCGGCTGGCCGAAAGCCTGGCCGCGCTGCGCGACCGCTCGCGCGCCGGCCTTGGCGAACTCCTGGAGTCGCTGCAAAGCGTGCTGTTCGGCGATAGCGATGCGCCGCTGCGCATGATCGAGCGCGAATTGCTGGTCAATGACCGCCTCGGCGCAGTGCCGGCTGAAACGCCGGCTTTGCCGCTGCCGGCGGACGTGCGGCAGCTCCAGAAAAGCTACCGCATGGCGCCGCGCGCCGACCAGCAGGAGCTCGAACTGGACCTGCGCCAGCCGAAGCACATGGAAAAGAGCGTGTTCCTGCACCGCCTGTCCTTGCTGGGCATCGATTGGGGGCGCACCCGTGCCGTCAGCAACAAGAGCGGCAGCTTCCATGAAAAATGGATATTGGCATGGGAGCCGGATTTCGAGGTGCGCCTGATCGAAGCCAACGTCTGGGGCGCGACCGTGGAAACGGCATGCAATGCGCGCCTGGTGCACCTGGCGCGCAACGCGACGCGCCTGGCCGACGTGACCGGGCTGGCCGAACAGATGCTGCTGGCCGATGCGCGCCACGCCGTGCCGGAAGTGATGGCGCGCATGCAGGCCCTGGCTGCGACCACCCACGAAGCAGGCGCCTTGCTCGAGGCGCTGGCGCCGCTGGCCAATGTGCTGCGCTACGGCAGCACGCGCAACACCGATACCGCCAGCGTGGCGCAGGTCATGGACGGCCTGGTGCAGCGCGCCTGCATCGCCTTGCCGCTGGCGGCGCGCGGCATCAACGAAGAGGCGGCACAGGTATTGTTGCGGCAACTGCTGCAGGCGGACAGTGCCATCGGCCTGTTGCAAAAGCCCGGGCACCGCGAAGCATGGCTGGCAGCGCTGGTGCAATGCACGCGCGGTCAGGCGCATGCGCTGGTCGCCGGCCGCGCCGTGCGCATCCTGCTGGAGCAGCAGCACTGGCAGGTGGAACAGGTGGCGCAAGCCTTGTCGCTGGCTTGCACCAATCCGGTCCAGCCCTTGTCCAGCGCCGAATGGCTGGAGGGCTTCCTGCAGGGGAGCGGCTTGCTGCTGGTGATGAACGAGCTGCTTTGGCAGATCCTGCAATCCTGGGTCGCCAGCCTGCCCGGGGACACTTTCATGGAACTGTTGCCGCTGCTGCGCCGGACCTTCGCCACTTTCGAGGCGGCCGAGCGGCGCCAGCTGGGGCAGCGTGTCGCGACCGGCGCGGTCGCATTGGCGCCGGCGGCCGCCGCTGCCGGAACGGATGAAACGCGCGCCGGCCTGGTGCTGCCGGTATTGGCGGCCCTGCTGGGTCCTGTCGAAACTAGCGAGGTGGCAGCATGAGCGTCAAGCAGTGCTCACAAGAAGAACTGGAACGGCGCTGGCGCCTGATGCTGGGCAGCGAGGCCGATAACCTGCCGCTGCAGCAGCAGGACGCGGCGCTGGACCGCACCCTGGCCGCGCTGTACGACCCCGGCGAGCGCCGCGGCGGCCTGCAAGGCTCGGCGCCGAACGTGGCGCGCTGGCTGGGCGATATCCGGCAGTACTTCCCGAGCAGCGTGGTGCAGCTGATGCAAAAGGATGCCATGGACCGCCTGGGCCTGCACCAGATGCTGCTGGAGCCGGAAATGCTGCGCAGCGTGCAGCCGGACGTGCACCTGGTTGCCACCATGCTGTCGCTGAACCGCCTGATGCCCGGCAAGACCAAGGAGACGGCGCGCCAGGTGGTGCGGCAAGTGGTGCAGGAGCTCGAGCGCAAGCTGTCCAACCCGATGCGCCAGGCGGTCAGCGGCAGCCTGAACCGGGCGGCCCGCAACCACCGGCCGCGCCACAACGAAATCGATTGGCTGCGCACCATCAAGGCCAACCTGCGCCATTACCAGGCCGACTACCAGACCATCGTGCCGGAACGGCGGGTCGGCTTCGCCCGCAAGACGCAGGCCTTGCGCGATATCGTGCTGTGTGTCGACCAGAGCGGCTCGATGGCGCCTTCCGTGGTGTATGCGAGCATCTTCGCAGCGGTGCTGGCGACCATCAAGGCAGTCAGTACGCAGGTGGTGGTGTTCGATACGGCAATCGTGGACCTGACGGACTTGCTCAGCGATCCGGTTGAAGTGCTGTTCGGCACCCAGCTTGGCGGCGGCACCGACATCAACCGCGCATTGGCCTACTGCGAAGGCCTGGTGCACCGTCCGCAGGAGACGATCTTCGTCCTGATCAGCGATTTGTACGAGGGCGGGAATGCGGCGCAAATGCTGGCCCGGGCGCGCGCCATGGCGGCCAGCGGCATGCAGATGATCTGCCTGCTGGCACTGGACGACAATGGCGCACCGGGCTTCGACCGGCATCATGCCGCGCAATTTGCCGCGATGGGAATTCCCTGCTTTGCCTGCACGCCGGACAAGTTCCCGGACCTGATGGCCGCCGCCATCCGCAAGCAGGACCTGGCCGCCTGGGCCGCGCAACAGGAGATTGCGGTTGCGGGCTAGGCGGCCCTGGCGCCGTTAGCGGCGGTAAGGGTTGTCGGGGCGATGGTCGTAGCGGTTAGGTACGCCGTCGCCATCGCGGTCCCGGTCGCGGCGGTTTGGCACGCCGTCGTTGTCGCGGTCGCGGTCATAGCGGTCCGGTACGCCGTCATGGTCGCGGTCGCGATGCCGGCCGCGATGGTGGTCGCGGTAGTAGTTGTCGCGGTGGTAGTCACGGTAGCCGTAGCTTGGGCGGCTATCGTAGACGGCCCAGCCGCCCTCGCGCCATCCCCAGCCGTTGTCGACACGGACCCACTGCGACGGGTGATAGCGATAACCCGGGCGTTCGTGCAGCCAGTGGCCAGCCACCCAGACGTGGCGGTAACCATCCCAGCGCCATACGCCGGGCGCCCAGACGTAGCCGTAACGCGCCGGCGGCACGCTTTCAAACCGCAGTGGTGGAGGAGCGTTGCCGATCACGACGCTGAAATCAACCTGCGCCAGCGCGGCGGTCGGTGCGAATGCAACCGTGCCAATTGCCAGGGCGGCTGCAGCGATGAGTTTCGATTTGAACATGGCTTTTCTCCTGTGTGGTGATGCGCTGAGTTCAATATACCAAGCGCACCGCCGCGGAGATAAGCCTGATTCAGTTTTTTACAAATCGCGCAGCGAAGTAACAATTGCTCAGATATTGCCGTCTTTGGCCGCCTTGCGCTCTTCCGCCAGCGAGGCTTGCTTTTCCGCTTCGCTCATGCGCTTGGCAGCCACCACCACGACCGGCACCGCAGGCGCTGCCCGGGACGCGCTGGCGTAGTTGGCCGGCGCCGCGGCTTCGGCAGTACGGTTTTCGAACACGAAGTTGGCGGCACAGGCCAGGCCGAGAATGGCGATGAACAGGGCTTCGAAGTTGCGCAGGACTTTCATGATGTTCTCCGGTTGAGGACTATCCATGTGCCCACTGTAGCCATCCGGGCTGCGGCTGGCCACCGCCGTGCGACAAGCGGTCTGAAACGTGGTGTGAAATGCAAAAAGACGGGGCTTTTGCGGCCGAATCGCGAACAGAAGGGAAATCCCCCTTCATACGGAACGAATGGATGGGCTGCCCGTGTGCCAAGATAGGGAGGTGCGTATTGGGCGCATGGCGCCCCTGTTACAATCGACAGGCGCGGGTCAGAGAAGGAGCAGGAAATGTTCAAGATGTTTGGTTTTGGCGGCGTGAAGTGCCCGCGATGCGAGCACCGCAACGGCGACTCCTCCGACTACTGCAGCCAGTGCGGCCTGTCGCTGGGCGCGCCGGGCAACGCGCCTGTGTTGCGCGATAACCGCTGGATGCCGGCTCACGATGAGCTGGCGGTGTTCTTCGGCGTGCGCCAGCTATCGGGCATCTTCAGCAAGACCCTGCACGTCCCGGCCGCGGCGCGCGCTTTCATCCTGCAGGGCGAGCAGATTACCGAGGTGCCGCAGGGCGATTACGAGCTCGATGGCTTTTTTGCCCGCCTGGGCAAGCTGCTGCGCGAGCAGCGCGGCGACATCCTGGTCACGCGCACGGCGCCATTGCCTGTCGACTTCAATTTCACCGACTTGCACAGTGCCGAATTCCTGAAACTGGCGGCCCAATTCACGGTCGGCCTGACGGTTGACAACGTGCCGGCTTTTGCGCGGCATTTCATGACTGCGCCGGGCACCGTCACCACCTTGCAGCTGCACGACCTGCTGGCGCCGGCCATGCGCCAGCTTGCGGCGGAGTTCCTGGGCAGCCGTTCGGTGCGCGATATGGCCAGTTCCAACGCGCTGCGCGAACAGCTGAACGAACGCCTGCACAGCGCACTGGGGCAGCGGCTGGCCGAATATGGCCTGGCAGCGGTGCAGGTGGAAACATTGTCACTTCGGCATGATAAGTACGATGACAACCGCGAGCGCGAGGGCAGCCTGTTCCTGGTGGCCGACGAACGCCAGCGGCAGCTGGAACACGTCAAGCAGCTCGACCAGCTTTACAACGAGGAAGAATGGCAGGCGATCAGCCGGCAGGAGCAGAAGATGCGCAGCGATTTCCGCCGGGCCGAGCTCAAGGCCGACGCCGAGGAGCAGCTGCAGGCCATCCGTGCCCGCGAGATCGACCTGTATGGCCGTATTGTCCAGGCCAGGACGCGCAAGCAGGCTTTCGAGCATGGCGCCGGAGCGGCGCTGGCCGACCTCGAGCACGAACTGGCACGCCGCAAGGCCGTGCATGCCGGCGAGGCGGCCCAGTGGGACCAGGTGCGCCGGCTGGCGCAAATCAAGATGCGCACCGAGATGGAGCTGGCGCAGCAGGCCGGCTTGGAAGAAAAGGCCATGGCCAGGCAGCGCTTCTCGCACCAGCTGCACCAGCAGCAGCTGCAGCACCGCATCCAGCAAGCCCTGGCCATCGAGGACGAGGAACACCGGCGCAAGCAGCTGCAGCTCCTGCGCAAAGCTGAAATCGACGCCCAGCAGCGCGAGCAGGAAATCGAGGCCGAGCATCACCGGGCAAAATTCCAGGGCCTGGCGCTGGCCAACGCAGCCCGCCATCGCGAGTCCGAGCGCATCGCCGAATGGGAAGAAGAACAGCACCTGGCCCGCAAGCGCGAGCTGGCGCGCGGCGAGGAAGCCAAGGATGCCGGCGCGAATGTCCACGTGGCGGAAATCAGCGCCAAGCTGGAAGAACTGAAGCGCAGCGGCGCCGCGGCCGAATCGGTCGCCCAGTACGAAAAGCTGCTGCGCACCATCGAAGCGGACGGGGTGCAGCAACGGCAGGGGCAAAACCTGGCGCGCCAGGCCATGCTCGACCAGGTTGCCGTCGAAGAGCAGCGCCTGGAACTGAAATTGCGCGACCAGGAAGCGCAGTGGCAGCAGTCGCTGAAAAAGATGGAAGTGGAGCGCGAAGAGCGCTTCAACCGCTGGAAAGTGGAATACGACAGCATGGTGGCGCAGCAGCAGCATGCTGCCGAACTGGCGCGCATCGATATCGAGCGGCTGGAAGCGGTCGGCCGCATGAGCGATACGGCCAAGATTGCGCTGGCCGCGACGCCCAATGCCGAAGCGCTGTCGCGCCTGATGCGCCAGCAGGCGCAGGCCGCGATGTCGCCGGAGCAGCTGCAGGCGCTGGCTGGCGTGGTGGCGGCCGAGAACAGCATTACCCCGGCCGAAGCGCTGCGGCTGGCGCGCGAGGAGGTCAGGGAAGAACGTTCGTATCGCAACAATACCGGCGACAAGGAGCGCCAGCACCAGCTCGACCTGCTGCGGGCGCAGGCCAGTGCCGGTGCCGCGGCCGCGCGCCGTTGCCGAAATGGCCATATTGTGCCGACCGATTGCGGAGATGCGAAATTCTGTCCAGAATGCGGGGCGCCGCTGGCGAGGTAAAGCACGAGAGAGATGCAGACAGCCCGAGACAAGATCCGCGAACTGCGTGCCCTGCACGAAGATGGCCTGTTAAGCCTGCAAGAGTTCGACCGCCGCAAGAATGCCATCCTGGACGCCGAGTACGCGCCCCCGGGAGGGGCGGCAGCGCCCATCAGCATCCCGCGCCAGGGGACGGAGCTGGGCCTGATGGCCGGCCAGGAAATCGGCCCGCACAACCGGCGCTACCGCCTGGAGCGCCTGATCGGCATGGGCGGCATGGGCCAGGTGTGGCAAGCGACCGACCTGGCGACCCATGCGGAACTGGGCCACAGCGCCGTGGTTGCGCTGAAGATCCTGCCGCCCCAGCTCACCCAGAGTCCGGCCCACGCCAAGCTGCTGATTGAAGAAGCCACGCAGGCGCGCCGGCTGGCGCATGACAATATCGTGCGGGTCTACGAATGGGCGCAAGATCCGGCCACGTCCAGCTATTTCATCATCATGGAGTGCCTGGAGGGCCAGGATCTCGATGCCTGGCTGGGAGAACACGGCAAGGCCACGCCGGCCCAGGTCGAGCAGATGCTGCGGCCGGTGGCCGATGCGCTGCAATATGCCTGGGACAAGCACCGCCTGGTACACCGCGACCTCAAGCCGGGCAATGTGTTCCTGACCAGGGCCGGCGAAATCAAGCTGCTGGACTTCGGCATCGCCTCGCGCGCACGCTCGACCGGCACCGATCTTGGCATGGCGGCCCCGAATGCCGGCACCGCCGGCTATCGTGCGCCGGAAGCCGGCACCGGCCAGGGCACGCCCCGGCCGCAGCTCGATGTCTACGCCGTCGCGGTCATGATCTACCAACTGCTGGAAGGCCGGTTGCCGTTCGACCAGCCGACGGCGCTGCTTGAACCGCCCAAGCCCGCGGCACTCAATGCGCAGCAATGGGAAGTGTTGAAGCACGGCTTTGCCAACCGCGCCGGCGAGCGCCCCGAGTCGGTGGCCGAATTGCTCGACGCATTGAAGCGGGCGGCCGAGCCGAGCGCCGAGGAAGCGGCGCAGCAGGCAGCCGCGCGCAAGGCCGAACGGGCCGCGGTGGAGCAGCAGGAACGTGAAGCGCGCGCCGCCCGCGATCAGCGCGCCCGTGCCGACGCCATCGCCCGCGCCGAGGAGGAGGAGCAGCGACGCCAGAAAGAGCTGGAGCTTGCGGCACGGCGCAAGGCCGAAGCCTTGGCGGCGGCGCAGGAACAGGCGCGCCAGGAGCAGCTTCGCCGGGAGCAGGAGAAGCAGCGCAAGCTGCAGGCGGAACAGGAAGCGAAAGAGCGCAAGGAACGCCTGCGCCAGCAATTGATCGCGCGCCGCGATGCCGACGCGCTCAAGGCCCGCCAAGCCGAGGAGGAATACCAGCGCAAGATGGCGCAGCTGAAAGCGGAAGCGGCCTATCGCGCCGAGCAGGAACGCCATCGCAAGGAACAGGCGGCGCGCAAGGCAGCCGAACTGGCGGCACTGCTGCCAAGCGCCAGCAGTCCAGTAGCCGACGCGGAGGGCGTCCTGCGCGACCGGTTCGCCGATGGCAGCGGCGTCGGGCCGGACCTGGTGCTGATCCCGACAGGACGCTTCCAGATGGGTTCATCCGAGCATGAACACAAGATCGCCGTCAAGGCAGGCGCCCAGAAAACCTGGCTGGACAAGGAATTGCCCGCGCATTGGGTTGGCATCGAGCAGTCTTTCGCGCTGGGCCGCTATCCGGTCACCGTGGGCGAGTGGCGCGCCTTCGTGAAGGCGACGGGCTGGCAATCCAGGATGGACGTGGACTGGGAGCAGCCCGGTTTTGCCCAGGATGAGCGCCACCCCGTGGTGTGCGTGAGCTGGCACGATGCCCAGCTCTACCTGCAATGGCTGAGCGAGAAAACCGGCCAGCAATACCGCCTGCCAAGCGAGGCGGAATGGGAGTACGCCTGCCGTGCCGGCAGCCACACGGCATTTAGCTTCGGCGACCAGATCACGCCGGAACACGCCAACTACGACGGCCATTTCACCTACAACGACGGCCCGAAAGGCAGCAGCCATGGCGGCACCACCCGCGTCGGCAGCTACCAGCCGAATCCCTGGGGCCTGTTCGACATGCACGGCAATGTCTGGGAGTGGACGCAGGATACGGTGCACGACAACTACCTCGGCGCGCCGACCGATGGCAGCGCGTGGGAGCAGGGCGGCGACAAGGCACGCCGCATCCTGCGCGGCGGCGCCTGGCTGTACCAGCCGCGCTACCTGCGTTCGGCACTGCGCAACGGCTATTCCGCGCTGCTGGCGAACGACGTGGTGGGCTTCCGCGTGGCCCGCAAGTTGGTGTAAATTGCTGGCTAAACCAACAAGCAGGAAACCTATATGACCGTTAAAGTAGTCCGCGACCAGTCGCTCCCGATGCGCAGCATCCTGCATGTGCGCAACCACATCGTTTCCGTCGACGGCACGATCGAAGAAGGCGGCAACGACGCCGGCCCTTCGCCGCACGACCTGTACGACGCCGCTGTCAGCGCCTGCAAGGCCCTGACGGTGATCTGGTACGCCCGCCGCAAGGGCATCCCGGTGGAAGACGTGCACGTCACCACCGAGCGCGATGCGAGCGAAGAACGCAAGGGCATCTACCGCCTGGCGGCAACCCTGCACCTGAGCGGCGAGCTGACGGATGAACAGCGCGAAGAGTTGCTGGCCATCTCGCAGAAGTGCCCGGTGCACAAGCTGATGACAGCCGTGACGACCGAAATCTCCACCAGACTGGGTTAATTGCCATGAGCATTGCGCAACTCCTGAAAGGCCACGAGAAGGACCTGGGCGGCGGCTTCGTCGTGCGCCGCTACCTGCCGGCAGCAGTCAAGCAGGCAGTAGGCCCATTCATCTTCTTCGACCATTTCGGCCCGGTCGACGTGCCGGCCGATGCCGACCATGACGTGCGTCCGCACCCGCATATCGGACTGGCTACCGTGACCTACCTGTTCGAAGGTGCGATGGAACACCGCGACAGCCTGGGCACGCTGCAGCGCATTGAACCGGGCGCCATCAACTGGATGACGGCCGGCCGTGGCATCGTACATTCCGAGCGCACCCCGAAGGACCTGGTGGGCGTGCCGCACCGCACCCACGGCTTGCAGTTGTGGGCTGCGCTGCCCAAGGCGCATGAGGAGGACGAGCCTTCGTTCGCCCACACCCCGGCAGCGACGATTCCGGAAATGGCAGTGGACGGGGCAAAGGTGCGCGTCCTCATTGGCTCGGCTTTCGGCCACACCTCGCCGGTGAAGACGTTCAGCCAGACACTGTACCTGGACGTGAGCCTGAAGGCGGGCCAGCAACTGGCCCTGAACGGCCTGCCGCCGGAAGCTGCCATCTATCCCGTCACTGGCTCGGTCGATGTCGACGGCGCGCCTGTGCCGCAGAACACCATGGCCTTGCTCAATACGTCCGCCTCGCAGCGCGTCACGGCGAATACCGACGCGCAGTTCGTCATCATCGGCGGCGAGCCGCTCGATGGCCAGCGTTTCCTGTTCTGGAATTTTGTTTCGTCGAGCAGGGAGCGCGTGGTGAAGGCGGCCGACGATTGGGAAGCACAGCGCTTCGACAAGGTTCCCGGCGAGACGGAATTCATTCCGCTGCCGAAAAGGCCTTCCTCCGCGGCTTAAGCGGTCGCCTCGGCCGGCGGCAAGTGCGCAGCGCCGCTGCGCACGATCCAGTGTTCCGGGTAAGGATCGCTGGCGAAACGGGTATGGGCGGGGATGCGGCTCAGTTTTTCCTGTTTCGGCGTCGGCGCCAGCGCGGTTTCCTTGCCGGTAAGCTGGTCGATATGCCAGAAGCCGCCCTGGTGGTGCATCAGCAACGGTAGGCTGGATGCCCTTGGCAATGCATGGTGGCGCGGCAGCGGGTAGCCAGGATGGGTGTCCGCGGCGAGCAGCACGAAGCACTCCGCCCGCGCCCCTTCGTCGATGCGGTGCAGGATCACGCCATGCGGCATCACGGCGCTCACTTCCAGCAGCACGATGCCCTTGATGCTGGCGCTCATTTCAATCTTCATGCCGGTGCGCAGCGGCACCGGCTTGTTCTTGCCCGGCCAGACGCCGTCCAGCAGAAGGCCGTAACGCGAAACGTCCTCGATTTCGAAGCCGTTGCGGGTGCGGCGGATCACCGCGTGGCGACCGGACAGGCGGCGCGTCAGGCCTGCCGAATCCGGGCCTTCGGCGCTGAAGTGGTGCAGCAGCACGTCGGCTTCAGGATCGGCCGGTTCGAAACGGCCGAGCGAGACTTCCTCCATGGCGAACAGGCGGATGTGGCGGCAGGCACCGTTTTCCGGCGCGGCATTGATGAAGCTTGCGGCCAGGGTAGGGTGGGGATGCGAAGGGCCGCTGCGCGGCTGCTCGATCTCGATCAGGTCTTCATCCCAGGCGATGGTTGAATAGCCGACATCCACCTTGCCCGGTGGGGCGCCGAGGTCGAGGTGGGCGATGCCGGCATTGCGGGCTGTGACGTCGATGTCCATGGTGTTGCCGCCCTGGGCGGACACGCGGGCAATCGCGGCATCGTCGGCCATCACGCGCACGTTCTTGTGGGTGCTGAGGAAGGTGCGGTGGATTTCGCCCAGGCTGGCGTCGACGCGCGGCACTAGGATGACAAACGTGCATTCCCACTGGCGCTGCGCGCTATCGTCCTTGCTGACGATTTCGGCGTGGATCTGGTACTGCCCATGTTCCTTGCCGCGCGAAGAGAATTCCACGAACACGGGGCGCCAGTCGCCGTGCACGGAGCGGATGAATTGCTGCTGCAGCGAGCCGTGTGGAATGAGTTCGGAGCGCAGGCGGATCGCCAACTGCGGTGCGCAATCCTGCGGCATGCCGCGCAATTCCATCTTGAGCGACTGGCGGCCGCCGGCCGCGCGCGGGTCAAAGCCGCTGATATGCAGCTGGGGGTAGAGGCGTGCCGGCGCCGGGTAGCCCGCGGCCGGAACTGCGGCAGCTGCCGGCGGGCCGCTGCGGGCGTTGCGCATCGTGTTCAGCAGCGCGAAGCTGCCGCCTTCCTCTTCCGCGGCCGGCTGCGCATGGCCGCCGGCGCACGTGCTGTCCCCTGGCATGACCCAGTAGGTGCAATGCGGATGGTCGGGGTGACAGCACTTGTTCATGGAAGGGCATTCGTAGGGATACCGCAACTTTACGCGTTTACACCGCTGCTTGGCAACACGCCTTTCCTTCGATAAAGGGTGTTTTTACCCCTGTATTCCCCGTGCGCCAAAAGCGCAACATTTTATTGCTGGAATGGAACGAAAAAAGAGGGACGTACCCCATTTTCTGCCTTCACAGAAAATGGGGTACGTCCCTCTTTTTCAGAGCGTTATCTGATTACCAACGACGGTGGCCGTGGCCGTGGCCATGGCGGTGCCGGTGGCCGCGGTCGCGGTAGTAGTACACCGGGCGCGGTTCGACATAGACCGGCGCCGGCTGGTAGTACACGCGTGGGGCTGGTTCGTAGTACACGCGCGGCGGCGGGTTGTAGTAGACCGGGGCTGGCTCGTAGTAGACCGGCGCCGGCTGCGCGTACACGCGGGTCTCGACGTAGCCGCGGCCGTGGCGGCTGCCGCCGGACAGGGAATTACCAACGGCGGCGCCTACCAGGCCGCCCACCACGGCGCCGCCGGTACCACCGTTGTGGTTGCCGATCGCGGCGCCGATGACGGCACCCGCGGCGGTGTTGAAGTCACGGTCGCCCGCGGCAAAAGCGGCGGAGGAGGCGGTCAGGGCTGCGCCCATCAGCACCAGCCCGGCAAAACGTTTGTTGAACATGGTAAGTCCCCTTTCAATCTTGGTTGGAAGCTAGATTATCCAACGGTGAAAACTTGCGCCAGTGCATATACACATTCTTACAAACTGCACAGGGGCGATAGATTTGTATCGTTAAGTTGCCCTCTCTGCAGGATCTTGTTAAATACGCTATTGTGTCAAGTTCCGAGCGAAACTTCACCTTCTCACAGGAAACGCATGAACCTCCGCAAGCCCGCATTCTCCGCCCTGTTTGTTTGCCTGCTGGGCGCAGGCTTCTCCGGCATTGCCAGTGCCGCCAACCCGAACGAGGCCGCCACCCTCGACAAGATCCGCGATGCTGCCATGCAGAGCGATTACGCTTACCAGCGCCTGGAAGACCTGACCGACCTGGTTGGCCCGCGCCTGACCGGCTCCGTTGGCGGCGCCGCCGCGGTGGAGCAGGTGGCTGCCGCCATGCGCGCCATGGGCGCCAAGGTTACGCTGCAGCCGGTCAAGGTGCCGCACTGGGTGCGTGGCGAAGAGAAGGCCGAACTGGTCGACTACAAGGGGCGTCCGGCCAATGTCACCCAGCGCGTGGTGCTGACGGCACTGGGCGGCTCCGGCGCGACCCCGGCAGCCGGCCTGACCGCGCCTGTCGTGGTGGTGCGCGACTTCGACGAACTGAAGGCCCGGGCGGCGGAAGTGAAGGGCGCCATCGTGCTGTTCGACGTGGTCTTCGACCAGGGCATGGCGGACCGTGGCCTGGCAGGCAACACCTACGGCCAGGGTTCGCGCTACCGCTCCAACGGTCCACGCATGGCGGCCGAGCTGGGCGCCGTGGCGGCGCTGGTGCGCTCCGTCGGCGGCGCCAATTACCGCCTGCCGCATACCGGCGCCACCAACCTGAAGGATGACCAGCGCATCCCGGCCGCTGCCGTGACGGCGGAAGATGCGATGCTGATCGGCCGCCTGATGAAACGCGGCCCGGTCAAGATGAAGCTGACCCTGACCCCGCAGAACCTGCCGGACACCAACACCTTCAACGTGATCGCCGACCTGCCGGGCAGCGACAAGGCCGATGAAGTGGTGATCGTATCGGGCCACCTCGATTCCTGGGACCTGGCGACCGGCGCGCATGACGATGGCACCGGCGTGACCACTTCGATGGGCGTACTGCAAACCATCAAGCAACTGGGGCTGCAGCCGCGCCGCACCATCCGTATGGTGGCGTGGGCAAATGAAGAGAACGGCCTGAAGGGCGGCAATGCCTACTATGAAGCCAACAAGGGCAAGCTGGAAAAGCAGTTTGCCGCGATCGAGACTGACGGCGGCGTTGGCCGTACGTTCGGCATCATGGGCAGCGTGCGTCGCGAAGCGGAGAAATATTTTGCGCCGGTGAGCAAAGCGCTGCTGCCGATCGGCGCCGGCGTGTTCAACCGGCGCGATTCGGCATCGGGCGCCGACGTGCACCAGCTGGAAGCGGGCGGCGTGCCGGCCTTCATGCCTTACGTCGATACCAGCGCCTACTTCAATTACCACCATACGCCGGCCGATACCTTCGACAAGGTCGACCCGGTGAACATGAAGAAGCACGTCGCCGTCATGGCCGCGCTGACTTGGTTCCTGGCCAACACCGACGACCCGATCGGCCGCGCCCCGGAACAGTTGAAATAAGCTGAGCCCGTGGCAACCTTGGGGTCTGACCCCACGGTTGCCACGGGCGCGGCAGTAGTGGCTACAGGGCGTTCAGGGGGATCTTGAGGTAACGCACGCCGTTATCCTCGGCTTCGGGCAGGTGGCCGGCGCTGAGGTTGACCTGAATCGCCGGCAGGATTAGCACCGGCATCTGCAGCGTGGCGTCGCGCTTGGTGCGCATGGCCACGAATTCTTCTTCGCTGACGCCGTCGCGGATGTGGATGTTGGCGGCGCGCTGTTCGGCCACCGTGACTTCCCAGCGCGGCTCGCGGCCGGCTGGCGGGTAGTCGTGGCACATGAACAGGCGGGTTTCCGGCGGCAGCGACAGCAGGCGGTGCACCGATCTGTACAAGTCGCCGGCGCAGCCGCCCGGGAAGTCGCAGCGCGCGCTGCCCACGTCCGGCATGAACATCGTGTCGCCGACAAATACTGCATCGCCTACCTGGTAAGCCATGTCGGCCGGTGTATGGCCGGGCACATGCAGGGCGCGTGCCTTGAGCCTGCCGATCATGAATTCCTCGTCGGCCTGGAACAGGTGGCCAAACTGTGAACCGTCTTCCTTTTCTCCCTTGCGGTTGAAGATCGCCGAGAAGGCGTGCTGCACCTTGCAAATGCCGGCACCGATGCCGATGCGGCCACCCAGCTTCTCCTGCAGATAGGGCGCGGCCGACAGGTGGTCGGCGTGGGCATGGGTCTCCAGCAGCCAGCTCACATTCAGGCCATGCTCGCGCACGAAGGCAATGATCTTGTCGGCGGCGGTCGTCGCGGTGCGCCCGGCCTTGGGGTCGTAATCGAGGACTGAATCAACGATGGCGCATTCGCTGCCGTCAGCTTCATAAATGACGTAGCTGACCGTGGATGTAACGGGGTCGAAGAACCCCTGGATCTCTGGCTTCATATCAGGATAGTAGGAAGATTCAAGCCCAGCTATTATAAAGAATCCTGATATGGCGGGCGAGGCTTATTCGTTTTACGATGAAAGCCATCCGTGTGGCGGGGAAAACTATCGTCGTGCTAAGATTTTCCCACAGTGCTTCCAGGAAGAGAGGCCGCCATGCCCAAAGCAGGCTGTTCACTGAAGTGGGGACTGGCCACTGGCTGTATCTGCAGCCAGTCGCTATCGGCAGTCGCTGCCATCGGCGGCGGCGCCACGCCGGAAAACTTTGCCAACCTGTCGCTCGAGGAATTGAGCGACGTGCGCGTGGTGTCCGTCTCAAAACGCGAAGAGAGACTGGGCGACGCGCCGGCTTCAATCTTCGTGATCTCCGCCGACGATATCCGGCGCAGCGGCGCGCGCAGCCTGGCCGAGGCGCTGCGCATGGCGCCCAACCTGCATGTGGCGCAGACGCCTGCCGGCAATTACATCATCACCGCTCGCGGCTTCGCCGGCAACAGCGCCAACAAGCAATTGGTAATGATCGACGGCCGCTCGGTCTATACGCCGCTGCTGTCCGGCGTGTCCTGGGGCGTGCATCAGCTTCCGATGGACGCGATCGAGCGCATCGAAGTGGTCAGCGGGCCAGGCGGCACCCTGTGGGGGACCAATGCCGTCAATGGTGTGATCAATGTGATTACCAAGCCTGCCGCGTCGACCCTTGGCGCGATGGCCGACCTGCGCTGGGGGCAGGCGCAGTCGGGCGCAGCCTTCCGCTATGGCGCGGCGATGGATGATGGTGCCTGGCGCGCTTATGGCATGGATTACGCAATGCCGCATGGCGAAACCCTGGATGGCAAGTCGCTGGGCGATGCCTGGCACATCGCGCAGGCGGGTTTCCGCGCCGATTGGCTGCGCGGCAGCGATGCGCTTACGTTGCAGGGCGATACTTACCGTATCGGCGCAGGGCAGGTCTCGGCGGCCGCGGGGAGCGCGCTGCCAGCGGCAACCATGCGCGGCGTTAACTTGATGGCGCATTGGACGCGCCAGCTATCCGGGGGAGCCGGCATATCCTTGCTGGCCTATTATGATGGTACGGACCGCAACCAGCCCGGCGTCTACAAGGAGAACCTGGACGTCGCCGACGTGCAGGCGCTTTATAATTTCGCGCCCCTTGGCCGTCACACGCTCGCGCTTGGCGCCGAATACCGCTTCGCGCGCGACCGGGTGGTGGTCACCAGCGGTACCGCATTCCGGCCCGAGCGAGCGATCATGCATTGGACCAGCCTGTTCGGGCAGGACACCATTGCCCTCAGCGATCAGTTGAACCTGACGGGCGGCCTGCGCATGGAACGCAATATGTACACGGGCACGGAATGGCTCCCCAACCTGCGCCTGGCGTGGAAGGCGACACCGTCGACTTCCTGGTGGGCCGCCTTGTCGCGCACCGTGCGGGCTCCGTCCCGCGTTGACCGTGAAATTTACCTGAACGCCGGTCCGCTCGGTACGCTCACAGGCGGCCCGAACTTCAAATCCGAGACGGCCCGGGTCCTGGAAATCGGCCTGCGCCAGCAGTTCGGCAACCGCGCCAGCTATTCGCTCACGCTCTATCGGGCACTGTACGACAAGCTGCGTACCATCAAGCCCGTTGCTCCGCTGGCACTTGAAATTGGCAACGGCATGGAAGGCGAAACGCGTGGCCTGGAAGCCTGGGGCAGTTTGCAGGCTGGCCCTGACTGGCGGCTCAGCGCAGGCCTGACCCTGATGCATGAGGAGTTTTCGCTTAAGCCGGGCGAGGCCGACTTCCGCAACCGTTCGCTGACGGGCAACGCGGACCCGCGCCGCGTGGCGAAGCTGCGCTCATCCTACACCTTGGGTGAGGGACGTGACCTGGACCTGACTTTGCGCCATGTCGGCCCGCTGCGCTTTACCACGGCGCGCGGCTATACCGCGCTGGACATCAACTTCAACTGGCAGCTCAAGCCGGGGCTGGAGCTGGCCGTGGGCGCCAGCAATGCATTGGACCGCGACCACGAGGAATTCAGCGGCAACACCCGGCTGTCGCTGGGGCGCGGCGCCTATGCCAGGGTCATAAGCCGCTTCTAAGGCGGGCATGGTAAGATCGCTGCCCATGAAATCCATGATCCGTGTCATTGCGCTTTGGCTAATGCTGGTGGCTTTGCCCTTCCAGGGTTTTGCCTCGGCCAGCATGCTGCTGTGCGGCGCGGCCAAGCCGGCCAAAGCGGCCATGCAGGCCGCGCACGGGGCGGATCACGATCATGCCGCGATGCTGGCGTCTGCCCAGCAGGACGACGCTAGCGGTGCGCATTGCGGCGGCAACACGCATGGCAGTGCCATGGGCGATTGCTGCGTGGGCGCCGCATTGGCCTACGCCTTGCCGCAACCCGCAACGCAACCCCAGCTTGCAGAGCGCCTGCGCCTGCCCGAACCTGTGCCGCCTCTGCCGGTCGACCTTGCCCTGCCCAAACGCCCACCGCGGGCGATCCTTGCCTGATCCCTGCCAGCCGTGGCGGCTGGCCCTATCCTGCGCCCCCGCGCAGGGCGACCACGCATTGGAAAGACAAACATGAATCAAGCATTCAAGCTGGCGGCGATGGCCGCCGCGGCAGCGCTGCTCGCCGGTTGCGCCACGTTCTCGAACGATGGCGGCTTCGGCGCAGTAGCACAGGCCGCCAGGAGCCGCAGCGGCGCCGAAACGCGCCTGCTGCGCAATGACGACGACCGGCGCGCGCTGGACGAGCAACTCAAAAAACTGCTGGCCGAGCCGCTGAGCGCCGACGCGGCAGTCCAGATCGCACTGTTGAACAATCGCAGCCTGCAGGCGCGCTACTGGGACCTCGGCATTGCCGAAGCGGAGCTGGTGCAAGCCGGCCGCCTGGCCAATCCCGGTTTCAGTTTCAAACGCATGCACGGCGGCGGCGAGGTGGGCATCGAGCGCACCCTGAGCATGAACTTCATCCAGCTGCTTACGCTGCCGCTGGCCAGCCGTATCGAATCCCAGCGCTTCGAGCAGGTCAAGCTGGAACTGGCCGGCGAAGCGGTCGCCATGGCCCACCAGGCACGCCTGGCCTGGATCGAGGCCGTAGCGGCGCAGCAGGGTGCTGGGTATGCCCAGCAGATCAGTGACGCTGCGGAAGCCAGCGGCGAGCTGGCGCGGCGCATGCAGGCGGCCGGCAACTGGAGCAAGTACGATGCGGCGCGCGAGGAAGCCTTCCACGCGGATGCCATGGCCGACGTTGCGCGCGCCCGCAAGGCCGCCACGGCCAGCCGCGAAAAGCTGACCCGAATCCTGGGCCTGGCAGGCTCGGAAGCGATCTCCTACCGCCTGCCGGAACGGTTGCCGGAACTGCCGGCTATCCCCCGAAAGATCGACGACGCCGAAGCCGCCGCCATGCGCGAGCGCCTCGACGTGCAGGCGGCCCGCCTGTCCTCGGAGCACACTGCCAGGTCGCTGGGCCTGAACAAGGCCACCCGCTTCGTCAATGTGCTGGAATTGAGCGGAATCAGCGAGCGCGAAGGCGGGCACCGTTCGCGCGGCTATGAGATTTCGGTGGAGGTGCCGCTGTTCGACTGGGGCGGCGCGCGCGTGGCACACGCCGAAGCGACCTATATGCAGTCGCTTAACCTGCTGGCGGCTGCAGCAATTAATGCCCGCAGCGAGGCGCGCGAAAGCCATCAGGATTACCAGGCTTCCTACGAGCTGGCCAGGCATTACCGCGATGTGGTGATCCCGCTGCGCAAGAACATCTCCGAGGAGACCCTGTTGCGCTACAACGGCATGCTGCTGTCCGTATTCGAACTGCTGGCCGACGCCCGGGAGCAGACCAGCGCCGTCAATAACTACATCACCGCGCTCAAGGAATACTGGATCGCGGATGCCAATCTGGATGCCGCGATTGGCGGCAAGGGAGTACAGCAATGAATCATCCTGTCAACAAGCGCCGTTCATTCCTCGCCAATGGCGCCGCCGCCCTGATCGGAGCGGGCCTGGTGAGCCGTGCCGGCGCTGCCGGCTTGCCGGAGGCGCCGGTGCAGTCAGGCGCTGCGACCGCGCCGCCGCTGGCGCCGCCCAATGGCCGCCCCTACAATCCAGTTGTCACCCTGAACGGCTGGAGCCTGCCTTGGCGCATGAAGGATGGGGTCAAAGAGTTCCACCTGGTCGCGGAGCCGGTGGTGCGTGAAATCGCCCCCGGCATGTACGCCAAGATGTGGGGCTACAACGGTCAGAGCCCGGGCCCGACCATCGAGGTGGTGGAAGGTGACCGGGTGCGCATCTTCGTCACCAACAAGCTGCCGGAGCACACCAGCGTGCACTGGCACGGCCAGATCCTGCCAAGCGGGATGGACGGCGTGTCCGGCGTGAGCCAGCCGGCTATCCAGCCGGGCAAGACCTTCGTCTACGAATTTGTCGCCAGACATGCCGGCACTTTCATGTACCATCCCCATGCCGACGAGATGGTGCAGATGGCGATGGGCATGATGGGCTTCTGGGTCACGCACCCGAAAGACCCGCGCCAGCATGCGGTCGACCGCGATTTCGTGTTCCTGCTCAGCGCCTACGATATCGAACCCGGAAGCATGGTCCCCAAGGTCAACACGATGACTGACTTTAATATCTGGACATTCAACAGCCGCGTCTTCCCCGCCATCGACCCGCTGGTCGTGCGCCAGGGCGACCGCGTGCGCATCCGCGCCGGCAACCTGACCATGACCAACCACCCGATCCACATCCACGGCCACCGATTCGAAGTGACCGGCACCGACGGCGGCTGGGTGCCTCCGGCCGCGCGCTGGCCGGAAGTGACCACCGATGTCGCGGTGGGGCAGATGCGCGCCATCGAATTCATTGCCGACAATCCCGGCGACTGGGCTTTCCACTGCCACAAATCGCACCACACCATGAATGCCATGGGCCATGACGTACCGACCCTGATCGGCGTGGACCACAAGGGTGTGGCCGAGAAGATCAACAAGCTGGTGCCGGGCTATATGGTGATGGGCGACAAGGGCGGCTCGATGGCCGGCATGGAAATGGAAATCCCCGAGAACACCCTGCCGATGATGACCGGTACCGGCCCGTACGGCGATATCGAGATGGGCGGCATGTTCACCCTGATGAAGGTGCGCCCCGACCAGAAAAAGGGCGACTACTCGGACCCCGGCTGGTACAAGGCTCCCAAGGGCACTACGGCATACGAATGGACCGGCGAACTGCCGCCGCCTGTATCCGCGCCCAATGCCCCGGCACCGGCTGGCGTCAAGCCGATGGAAGTGACCCGCGAGAAGAAGGGGCACGACCATCATTAAGCAACTGCGCTACCTGGGAAAGTGGAGCCTGCTGGCCGGCATCGTTGCTTTGCTGGCGGGCAGCGCGTCCGCATTCTTCCTGGTGGCGCTGGACGTGGCGACCGCCTGGCGCGAAGCCTATCGCTGGATGGTATGGCTGCTGCCGCTGGCCGGATTTGCGGTCGGCTGGATCTACCTGCACGTTGGCAGCAGCGTCGAGGCGGGCAACAACCTGCTGATCGACGAGGTGCACGATCCGAAAAACGTGCTGCCGCTGCGGCTGGCGCCGCTGATACTGGGCAGTACCGTGGTGTCGCATCTGTTCGGCGCCTCCGTCGGGCGCGAAGGTACGGCGGTGCAGATGGGCGGCGCGCTGGCCGACCAGCTCACCCACGTATTCCGCCTGCCGAAAGAGGATCGCAGCACCGTGCTGATGGCCGGCATCAGCGCCGGGTTCGCGTCGGTGTTCGGCACCCCGCTGGCCGGCGCGATCTTCGGGCTGGAAGTTCTGGTGGTGGGACGCATGCGCTTTACCGCGATCTATCCGTGCATGCTGGCAGCGGTGCTGGCCGACCAGGTGACGCGCGCCTGGGGCGTGGGGCATACGCATTATCCGGCTGGCGCGTTGGCGGCGCCGGACGGCCCGCTGCTGCTGGCGCTGGCTGGCATCGTTGTGGCTGGTGCCGTTTTCGGCCTGGTGGGACGGGCGTTTGCCGCTGCCACGCACGGCCTGTCGGCCTGGTTCAAGGCACGCCTTGCTTATGCGCCGTTGCGGCCGCTGGTGGGCGGTGCCGTCATCGCGGTTGTGGTTGGCGCCGGTAGCGCGGCCGGCATCGACCTGCACCGCTATCTTGGCCTGGGCATAGGCCCCATGGTCGAAGCTTTCCGCATCCCTCTCGACTGGTGGGATTGGCTGGGCAAACTCGTTTTCACGGTCGGCTCCCTGGGTTCGGGCTTCAAGGGCGGCGAAGTGACGCCGCTGTTCAATATCGGCGCGACCCTGGGCAATGTGCTGGCACCCATCCTGCACCTGCCATTGCCGCTGCTGGCGGCAATCGGCTTTGTTGCAGTGTTCGCAGGAGCTGCCAATACGCCGCTGGCCTGCACGGTGATGGCGATGGAGTTGTTCGGGCCTGCCATCGGTCCATATGCTGCGTTGGCGTGCGCGGTCGCCTTCATGTTTTCCGGACAAACCGGGATCTACCGCGCACAGCGGCGCCCTTCAGGCGGCTAAGCGCCGCGCCAGGTCCTGCGCGTCATAGGGCGCATGCACTTTGATGTCGTTGTCGAAGTAGCAGAAGATGTCTCGGCTGGCGCGCTTTGGCGCGGCGCTATCGGCGATCAGTTTTGCGTCGCCGGGCTGGCTGCCTGCCGCCCATGCCCGGATACGGCTTGCCCAGCGGTCCAGTGATTCCGGCGTGTAGCCGCTGGCATAGAGCTCCTTTTCGCCGTGCAGGCGCAGGTACATGAATCCGGCGGTCACATCTTCGTAGTCGGGCCATTTGCCGGCCGTGTCGGCCACGACCAAGGCCACCTTGTATTTGCGCAGCAGCTTGACGAAGGCGGGATCGGCAAATGACTCATTGCGGATCTCGACTGCGTGCAGCAACTTGCGCCTGGCATCGGTCTCGGTGGCCGCGCGGCCGTTCATGCGCGGCTCGTGGCGGCGGGCCAGGATGGACGCCTGTTCGGTGTCGCGCGGCAGCAGGTCCAGGAAATGCTCGAACAGCTCTTCATCGAACTTGAAGTTTGGCGGGAATTGCCAAAGAAAGGGACCGAGTTTTTCACGCAGGAGCAGCACGCCGCTGGCGAATACATTCGCCAGCGGTTTCTCAGGCTCGCGCAAGCGGCGCAGGTGGGTGATGTAGCGGTTGCCCTTGTGGGCGAACACGAAACCGTCCGGCGTGGCTTCGTACCACGCCTGGTAGCTTTCCGGCCGCTGCAGCGAGTAGAAGGAACCGTTGATCTCGATAGTGCGCACGGCGCGCGAGGCGAATTCGAGCTCGCGCGCCTGCGCCAGGTCGGATGGATAGAACACGCCGCGCCACGGCGTATACCGCCAGCCGGAGATGCCGATCCGGATCACCGCGCCAGGCGCTTCAGCGTACCGAGCAGGGCCAGGCCGGCCAGCAGCATGGCGTACTGTCCGGGCTCGGGAATGGGCAGGGGTTCGCCGCCGACGGTAATGGCATCAATCGCCAGGCCGGAGTCGAAATCCTCGTCGTCCCAGTTCGTTACGCCGAATTCAAGCCGGTATTTGCCGGCGCCGGCAATGGCGTACTGGGCCCGCACCCAGCCCGTGGCGCCGCAGCCGGCGTCATAGCATTCGTCCGAATCGGGGCCGAGCGGCGCCCACCTGGTCTGGCCGGGCGCTACGGCGACGGGGAAGGGCGTGAGCGTCGCCTCGGGTGCCGGCATGTCGAAGCCAGGGATCGCGTCGCCGTCCTCGTTGGTGCGGGCGGTGAACAGCAGCGCAACTTGCCGGTTGTCGGCATCGAGCAGGCGCGCCCAGGCATAGTCCGCATAGCCCGCGCCATCGGTCGTCACATAGTTGAAACGGAAGTTGAGCGCTGCGTTGGCTGTTGCCATGAAGGAGACCGAGCGCAGGAGCGAGCCATTCGTTGCTTCGCCGACGCCGCCCACGCCGGGCAGCGCGACCTCGCTGGTGGAGTTGAAGCTGGAGATCCAGCCGTAGGCGCTGCCCCCGCCCGGCGCGAGGGTGACCACGCCGTTGGCCCCTGAAGTCCCGCAACTGCCGGTACAGCGCCAGGCGGCTGGAATGCCGTCGTCGAAAGTGCCGGAGAAAGCGGGCGCGGCCAGTGCGGCCGATGCCGCGCCCGCGGCGAGCAGCAGAAAGTTTCTGATATTCATTTTGCAGCCCCGTCGAAGAGAACGCCATCATTCTCCACTTGCCGGCCGCATCTGCCGAAAGCCTGCCGCTATCGTGCGGACGATAACGATAGGCTATTTCGCGACGGAATGCTGGTGCTTCGCGCGCAAGACGGCTAGCGGAACGGCGCGGCTGGGCCCGGCCACACAGTGTCGGCCAATGGGCGGCCCTGGCAGCGCGACGGGTCGGTGAGGGCGCCGGTCTGGACGCCGCGGCAGGCCCAGATATCGCTGCCGTTTTCGCCGGTATAGCGGTCCCAGGCCCATTCGCGGTCGGTATTCGGGGCGTAGCGCGGTTCTGCATACCAGTCGTCGTTGTACAGGCCGACCGTGCCGCCGATCCCGATGCTGACATCGTTATGCTTGCTCGCTGCCACGGCCAATGCCACTACGCCGGCCGCTACACCCACCGTTACCCAGGTCTCGCGCTCCTTGATCACTTCTGGGCAAGCTGCCTCGGCTACGCCGCGGCGGCCCAGCTCCATGCGCAGGGCATTGGCAAAGTTGATGTCGGGCGAGCCCGTGGCAAGGGTCTTGCACATCTCGAACGGGCTTGCCGCCGACGGATTGGCGTAAAAGCTCTGTGCGCCAATGCCGGCGCAGCCAGTGAGGAGCGCAGCCAGCGCTGCGATGGGAAGCAAGGTTTTCATGCCCGCTAGTATAGCAACCCCGGTAGCGCCCAGGTCATGCCAAGGGCCAGCTGATGCGGCGCGCCACGCGTTTTTGCAACGCTGGCATCGAGGTCCAGGCGGCCTTCGATCACGGTATAGCGGATGCCTGCTTGCTTGGTCGGCGGGCGGTGGCGGCTGCCGTAGCTTTCGACGGAAGCGCTCCAGCGTGGGGCAATGCTATATTCGCCGCCGAGGCTCCAGGTGGCGCGGCTGGATGCGCCGTGCTGGCGCATCCAGCCTGCGTTCAGGTGCAATAGCAGCGCATCCCCCGCGAAGGACATTGTCAGCGGCAGGTTGGCCGAATGCTGGCGGCTTGCGCCATGCTGGGCGGCGATGGCCAGCCCAAGGCCCCAGCCACCTGCCTGCAGCCCGCGCAGGACTGTCTTGGCCTGCAGCGCGGCATTGCGCGACTGGCCTTTGCCGGCGGCCAGTTCCCAGCCGCCGGCGCGGCACGCCGGCATGGCCCACCACTCGTGCAGCTGGCCCGTGTGCTGGTGCCAGGCTTCCAACTGGCAATCGTTGGGCTCGAGGATGGACGCATCATCGGTGACCAGGGGCCGGCCCGCCCATGCTGCCGTCGACAGCAGCAGGCCCGCAGCCAGCATGGCGCCGCGTCGATCAGGCCAGGCGCAGGCGGCGCGTGTGGAAATCGAACTCATATAGCTCTCCATATCGACCCCATTCGACGGCGGTACGCATGATGCGGCGCGCCGTTTCCGGGTCATGGGATTCCATGAGGTGCGACAGCACTTGCTCTTCCGGCAAGATGCCGCCTGCGCAAGCACGCAGCATGCCGTAAATATATTGTGGCAGCGCGCCTTGCGCCAGCAACTGCCGGCCGAGCGTGCTCATGGCGATGTCGCCGCCCTGCATCATGGGCGGCGGTGGGCGGGACCGGCTTCGCCTGCCGGCACGGCGGTGGGCGGGCGCATGGTCATCAGGCCATACACCTCGTCCACAAGCCGGCGCACGGCCGGGCTGTCCGGGTTGCGCGGGCGTGGCAGGCCGATGCGGATTTCAGTCCGGATGCGGCCAGGATCGCTGGAGAGCATGATGACCCGGTCCGACATCATCACCGCTTCTTCGATACTGTGCGAAACAAGCAGCATGCCGCGCGTTGGTAGGCGGCCCCGGTCCCACAGTTCGAGGATGTCGTTGCGCAAGGTTTCACCGGTCAGCACATCGAGTGCGGAAAACGCTTCATCCATCAGTAGCACATCCGGATGGGTGACCAGGGCGCGGGCGATGCCCACGCGCTGGCGCATGCCGCCGGACAGTTCGCGCGGCAGCGCGCCTTCGAAGCCGGACAGGCCGATCAAATCCAGCATGGCTTTGCTGCGTGCGGCTCGCTCGGCCTGTGCCATGCCTTGCGCCTCCAGGCCCAGTTCGACATTCTGCTGCACGTTCAGCCAGGGGAACAGGGCAAAGGACTGAAACACCATGGCGATGCCCGGCACCGGTTCCGCCAGCGGCACGCCGCGATACCGGGCTGCGCCGGCATCGGCCTGCACCAGGCCCGCGATAATGCGCAGCAGGGTCGATTTGCCGCTGCCCGACTTGCCAAGCAGGGCGACGATCTCGCCCGACTCGAGGGCGAAATCGACGCCGTCGAGCACGGTGCGGCTGGCGCCATCGCCAGTGCGGAAGGATTTGCCGACACCTTGCAAGTCGACCAGGACTTCTTTCTTCATTTTTGCTCCAGATACAAACGGCTCCAGACGAAGCGGTTGATTGCCATGACAAATATGCACATCACGCCGATGCCAAGGGCGATGCGCGGAAAGTCGCCGGCATCGGTCATCTGCTTGATATAGCTGCCCAGGCCATGCGCCACCAGGGTGGTTTTGCCCCAGGTGACGTATTCGGCCACGATGCTGGCGTTCCATGAGCCGCCGCTGGCCGTGACAGCGCCGCTCACGTAGCTTGGGAATATGGCCGGCAGGTAGACCCTGCGCCATTTCAGCCAGCCCTTGAGGCCCAGGTTTGCTGTCGCCAGGCGCAAGTCTGCGGGCAGGGTGGAAGCTCCCGCCACGACGTTGAACAGGATGTACCATTGGGTACCGAACACCATGAGTGGACTGAGCCAGATGTCCGGATTGAGGCCCAGATTTAGCACCGCGTACACCGCCGGCGGAAACAGCAGGTTGACCGGGAAGGCAGCCAGGAATTGCATCGCCGCCTGGATCTTTTGCGCATAGCGCGGGCGCAGTCCGATCCACACCGCTACCGGCACCCAGAACAGCGATGCCAGCGCAATCAGCACCGCGACGCGCGCCATTGTCGCCAGGCCGAGTCCGAACACACTGGCCGCCTCGCGCCAGCCAACTTCTGTGTGGATGAAGGCAGCCACACGGTAGCTGGCCCAGGCCGCAAGCACGAGCAGCAACGTATCGGCGGCGCGTGCCGGCAGGCGCCAGCGGCGTACGGTTCTGCCGGCGGCAGCCGCGCCGGCCGGCCGGGCCGGGAACCAGCCAAGGGTAGAACGCATCAGGCGCCAGGCCTGGCCGGTAAGGCGGCTGGCAAGGCGGCTGCGGCGCACCCAGTTCAACAGCCAGGAACGGCGGCCCGTTTCACCCTCAAGCTCTTCGAAGCGGAATTTGTCGGCCCACGCCAGCAGGGGGCGGAAGAAAAGCTGGTCATACATGACAATGCCGATGAACATGGCACCGATAGCCCAGGCGATGGCGCGGCCGTTTTCAGCTTCGATAGCGACTGCCATATAGGAGCCGATGCCTGGCAGCTTGACGTCCTGCCCGGCGACGGAGATCGCTTCCGCTGCCACCAGGAAGAACCAGCCGCCGGACATGGACATCATCATGTTCCACAGCAGGCCGGGCATGGCGAACGGCAGCTCCAGGCGCCAGAAGCGCTGCCAGGCCGACAGGCGGAACACGCGGCTCGCTTCATCAAGTTCGGCCGGCACGGCGCGCATCGACTGGTACAGGCTGAATGCCATATTCCAGGCCTGCGAGGTGAAGATCGCGAAGATGGCCGCGCACTCCACGCCCAACTGGCTGCCGGGAAAGAGGGCAATGAATGGCGCGATGGCGATCGCCTGGAAACCCAGCACCGGCACCGACTGCAGCACGTCCAGCAGCGGCACCAGGACTTTTTCAGCCAGCCGGTATCTGGCCGCAAGCGCTGCGAAAACGAAGGCGAATACCAGCGAAACGCCGAGCGCGGCGAACATGCGCAGGATGGTGCGCAAAAGGTAGCAGGGCAGCGCGGCCGGATCGAGGCTGACCGGCATAGGCTGGCCAGGCACGAAAGGGCGCGCCACCTGCATGGCGCCAAAGACGACAGCGAGCAACACCGCCAATACGAACGGCAGCAATGCCCAGTCCCAGCGGTTGGGACGGGTGGTGATAGATGCGAACATCAGGCTCTCCGCAAAAATGCGGGCCCGCGATCGTGCGCGCTTGAATCATCATCCGCTCACGGCAGATGACGGTAGGACAGGAGCCCTGGACGTGATCGTGCCGTTATGCGATGCCGAAGTGAATTCGGTGACAACTATGACTCGAACAAGTGCCCATGAAAGGGGGCTCCAAAAAAAATGATAACGGTGCGGAGTGTATGTTTGCGCGGCGTGCGCCGTCAACTTAGGGGATCACGTAATTTAAGGCGCCGTTAAGGGCCGCGCATGCTAATATTTCAATATTTCCCAGGCGAAAGGCGCCAGGGTCTTTTCCAGGAAGCGCACCGTGACCATCTCCGAAAGCACTGAAACCTTCTTCAATAAAACCGTTACCGCTTACGATCCGGCATCGCCTGTCGACCTGTCCGGCGACAAGGTCTACCGCCTGACGCTCGACTATGACGATGAACGCAAGATGTCCGACCTGATCGGGCAGTTCCTGCAAAGCGCCGACAAATCGAAGCTGGACGCCCTGGTGATCGGCATGTGGGGCGAGCCGTATGAGGAAAGCGCCGAAGACGTCATCGCTGCCCTGGTCGCCCGTGCGCCCGATCTGCCGGCATTGCGCGCCCTGTTCATCGGCGACATGACGTACGAGGAATGCGAAATCTCCTGGATCGTGCAGGGCGACTACACGCCTTTGCTGAAGGCGTTTCCAAAGCTGGAAGAGCTGCGCATCCGCGGTGCACAGGACTTGTCGCTGGAACCGGTAACGCATACGGCCTTGCGCAAGCTGACCATCGAATCGGGTGGCCTGCCGTCCGAGGTGGTGGAGGCATTGATCGGGTCTTCGCTGCCTGCGCTGGAGCACCTGGAATTGTGGCTGGGCTCCGATGAATACGGTTTCGATGGCGATGTCGACCTGTACCGCCGCCTGCTCGGCGCATTGGCCGGTCCATCGCTGCGCTACCTGGGCCTGCGCGACTCGCAGATCTCCGACGAACTGGCGCAGTGGCTGGCGGAAGAGGAAGTGGTCAGCCGCCTGCACACGCTGGACCTGTCGCTGGGCACCCTGGGCGATGAAGGCGCGCGTGCGCTGCTGGACAGCCCGCATGTGCGTTCGCTGCAGCGCCTGGATCTTTCGCACCATTACATCTCGGCGGCTTTGCAGCAGCATTTGAAGGCGCTGCCGCCGGAAGTGGTGCTGGATGACGCGCAGGAAGAAGACGATGGCGAGCGTTACGTCGCCGTTGGAGAATAAGGCATTGCCCAGCCGTTTTGTCCTGCTGGGCGTCGCAAGCGGCAAACGCATACGGCTGACGCAGCAGGCCCGTAGTGATGCCGGCCTGCCGCCGGCCGAGGTACTCGAATGGCGCGACTGGCTGGCTGCTCCGGAACGCCTGGATGGCATGCTGGAGCGGCCCTGTGTGTTCAAGGCCGAACCGCCCGGCGACGATCCGGCCGTCCAGGCACGGTTGCTGGCCGAGGGTTGCGCTGCCGAAGGCATCGCCGTGCCCGGCCTGCAGGAACACGGCGAGGTCGCGGTTTCCGGCGCCTGGTTCAAGGGCCTGGCGCGTGCCTTTCAATGCCTGGAGCGGCAACTGGCCGCGACGCGGGATGTACGGGTCATGAACGCCCCGCACGAAGCGCTGCTGATGACGGACAAGCTGGCTTGCCAGCAGCACCTGGCAAGCCATAAGGTGCCCGTTCCGATGCTGCTGGGCATGGTGGAAGGATATGATCATTTCCACTTCCTGCTCGAGCGGCACGGCGTGGACCGGGCCTTCATCAAGACCCGTTACGGCTCCAGTGCGTCCGGCGTGGTGGCCTACCGGCGCAACCGGCGCGGCGATGAACAGGCCACCACATCGGCGCAACTGGTGCAAGCGGCAGGCGGTCCGCGCCTGTACAACTCCAAACGCATGAGCCGCTATCACCGTGCGGCGGACATGCGCAGCCTGCTTGACCTGCTGGCTGCGCAGCATGCATATGCCGAGGCGTGGCTGCCCAAGCCGCGGGCCGGCAATGGCCATTACGATATCCGTGTGCTGACGCTGGCCGGCCAACCGGCGCACCGTGTGGCCCGCATCGGCACGCGCATGATGACGAACCTGCACCTGGATAACCGCCGTGCCGCCACCGATAGCTTGCTCGATCCCGTTTCATCGGCAGCACTGGAACGGGTCGCGCGGCAGGCCGCGCAGGCTTTCCCCGCCAGCCACGTGATCGGCCTGGACGTGGTGGCGCAGCGCGGCGAAGCCCATGTGCTGGAAGCGAACGCTTTCGGCGACCTGCTTCCCGGCCTGCTCTGGGAAGACCAGGATACCTACACGGCCCAATGGAAAAGCTTCATGCAATGACACTGCAGGCACACAGCATTCCCGATATGAACCAGGTGGTCGGAAGCCACGACATCCTGTTCATCACGCTCGATACCCTGCGCTACGATGTGGCCCAGCAGCTGTACGAGGCGGGTGAACTGCCCGTGCTTGGCCGCTGCCTGCCGCCCGGCGGCTGGGAGCGGCGGCACACGCCGGCCAGTTTCACCTATGCCGCGCACCATGCGTTCTTCGCCGGGTTCCTGCCGACGCCTGACAGCCCGGGGCCGCACCCGCGCTTGTTCGCCACCGCCTTCCGCGGCAGCGAGACCACGTCCGCGCATACTTGCGTGTTCGAACAGGAGAGCATTCCGGCCGGGCTGGCGGCTGCCGGCTACCACACCGTCTGTATCGGCGGCGTTGGCTTTTTCAACAAGCTGACCGCACTGGGATGCGTATTGCCGTCGATGTTCGCCGAGAGCCACTGGTCGCACTCGATGGGCGTGGACGCCCCCAACTCCACTGCCAACCAGGCAGCGCTGGCGCAGCAACGCCTGCAGGCCGCGGGCGGGCAACGCGTGATGCTGTTCTTGAACGTGGCCGCGATCCATAAGCCCAACCGCGTCTACCTGCGAGGCTGCAAGACCGACAGCCTGGACAGCCACGCCGCCGCACTGCGCTACGTGGACCGCGAACTGGAGCCGTTGCTGGCCGCCTGTGCGGCGCGTGCGCCGACCTTTGTGATCATTTGTTCCGACCATGGCAGCGCTTATGGCGAAGCAGGCTACCAGGGCCACCGCCTCGCGCATGAAACCGTGTGGAACGTCCCTTACGCGCATTTTTTCCTTAACCCGCCCGGAGCGCCGCAATCTTGAACCACCCCGTACCCGCCAGCACACTGGCGCAACGCATGCGGCAAACGCCGTATCAGGCGTATTCCTATTCCTACCCGCATAAGTCCGCGTACCGGGCGCTGGAGCAGCCATTGCCGCTGCAGCCATTGTGGGCCGGGGAAGACCGATCCGCCCTGTTCGGCTATATCCACGTCCCGTTCTGCGAAATGCGCTGCGGTTTTTGCAACCTGTTCGCGATGGCCAATCCCGGCGACGAACTGGTCGAGCGCTATGTGTCGCAAGTGGTGCGCCAGATGCGGGTACTGAACGAGGTGCTGGGCGAGCGGCGCTTTGCCCGCTTCGCATTGGGTGGCGGCACGCCGACCTTCCTGCAGCCACGCCAGCTCGAAACCTTGTTGCGCGCCGCCGAGGACATCCTAGGCATTCCGTTGCAGGACACCCCCTCCGGCATCGAGGCCTCGCCGGAAACCGCGACCGCGGACAAATTGGCCGTATGCCGGGCGATGGGCATCGACCGCGTGAGCCTTGGCATCCAGAGCTTCTCGGCCCCGGAAATGCGCGCCCTGGCAAGACCGCAGCAAAACGATGCGGTACGCAGCGCCATTGCGCGCATTCGCGAAGCAGGCTTCCCGACGCTCAACCTCGACCTGATCTACGGCATCGCCGGGCAAACCGTCGCCAGCCTGCTGGCGTCGATCGACAGTGCGCTGGAATTCAAGCCGGAAGAACTGTACCTGTATCCGCTCTATGTGCGCCAGCACACTGGCCTGGGCAAACTGGCGCAGCGCAAGGCGGGGGCAGGGGACTTCGGCACGATCCCGCTGGCGCCGGATGGCGACAGCCGCCTGCAACTGTACATCGCGGCGCGCGACCACCTGCGTGCACGCGGTTATGTGCAGGTGTCGATGCGCATGTTCCGCGCCCCCCATGCGCCGGAGCAGTCCGGCCCGTCCTATTGCTGCCAGAACGATGGCATGGTTGGCCTGGGCACGGGCGCCCGTTCCTACACGCGCTCGCTGCACTACTCGACCGATTACGCGGTGGGGCGCGCCGCAACGATGGACATCATCAATGCCTATCTCGCCTATGAAGAGACAGACTTCATGGCGGCCCGCCACGGCTTCCGCCTCAGCCAGGAGGAACAGCGGCGCCGCTTTGTCATCCAGTCGCTGCTGACAGAGCCGGGCCTGGACTTGCTGGCCTATGCGCAGCGCTTCGGCAGCGCATGCCTGGACGATCTGCCGGACTTGCGTGAGTTGTCCGCAGTTGGGCTGGCAGAGCAATCCGGCTCCATGCTGCGCCTGAATGACCTGGGCTACGCTTACGCGGATACCATCGGCCCGTGGCTGGCATCCGGGCAGGTGCAGGAGCTGATGGCGAGCGGCGGCGCGTCGTGCTGAAAGACGGCGGCGCAGCGCCGCTCTCGCTGCTGTACCGGGGGACGCTGGAAAGCTGCAACTACGATTGCGGCTATTGTCCTTTCGCCAAGCGCAAGGACAGCCGTGCCAGGCTCGCAAAGGACGCCGCGGAAGTTGCCCGGTTCGTGGCGTGGGCGGGGCAGCAGGATCGTCCCTTGCGCATCCAGTTCACGCCCTGGGGCGAAGCACTGGTGCGGCGCCATTACCGCGAGGCGGTGCTGGCGCTGGCAGCCATGCCGCATGTCGAACAAGTCTCGGTGCAGACCAACCTGGCGGCACCGCTGTCATGGCTGGAGCAGGTCGAGGCAGGCAAGGTGACGCTTTGGTGCACCTATCACCCCGGACAGACTTCGCAACAGCGATTCATCGAGCGTTGTTCCCGGCTCGGCAGGATGGGCATACGCTTTTCCGTCGGCGTGGTGGCAATGCGCGAGCATTTCGGCGCCATCCGCGAACTGCGTGCGGCGCTGGCACCAAACCAGTATCTCTGGCTGAACGCCTACGACCGGCGCGGTCCCGCTTACTACTCGGCGGAGGACCTGGCATGGCTCGATGCTCTCGATCCATGGTTCGCCCATAACCGCCGCCCGGCACCGTCACGCGGCAGCCCGTGCGCCGCCGGCGAGGAAGTGATCGCCGTGGATGGCGATGGCGAAGTGCAGCGCTGCCACTTCATTCCCGCGCGTTTGGGAAATCTGTACCGCGATACGCTGGAGTCGATGCTGGGTGAGCGGCCATGCAGCCGCCTCAAATGCGATTGCTTTATTGGCTATGCGCACCGGCGGGATTTGCCATTCGGGCGGGATTTCGGCGCCGGAACGCTGGCGCGCATTCCCTTGCGTTTTGTGGCAGGCGAAGCCTGACAGGAGAGTGCCCCGGGCCGGAATCGAACCGGCACGGCCTTGCGGCCAACGGATTTTAAGTCCGGTGTGTCTACCAATTTCACCACCGGGGCATGCTTGAAGCCCGCTATTATGACATGACTGATCGTTAACATCCAGTAGTGGCAAATCTGGCAATGCTTGAAATCGCTGTGGAATGTTGTAGCATGCTGGTCGCAGAATTCCCTGGAAAGACCACATGCAAATCAAGATCAATGACGTCCTGCGGGACTATATCGAACCGCTGACCGAGGCTGAGCGCAGCGCGCTGGAGCGCAGCCTGCTGGCCGAAGGTTGCCGCGATGCGCTGGTGCTTTGGAACGATGTTCTGGTCGACGGTCATAACCGCTATTCGATCTGCCAGCAGCACGGCATCCCTTTCAAAGTGACCCAGAACACGAGCTTCAAGAACATGGAAGACGTGATGCTGTGGATGATCGACAATCACCTGGGGCGCCGCAGCGTGTCGGACTTCCAGCGTGGCGTGCTGGCCTTGCGCCAGCAGGAAATCCTGGCCAAGCGCGAGCAGGCCGTGAGGGAACAGGCCAAGGCCGAAGATGCGGCCATTGCGCCGCCGGACCCGGAAGCCGAGGAAGCGGCGCCGCCGCCAAAGCCGAAAGCCAAGCGCGAAGACATCGCGCGCGCTGCGCGCCTGAGCGCCAACACCTTGGGACAGATCGAGAAGATCACCCGCAGCGCCACGCCGGAACTGGTGGAAGCCGTGCGCTCGGGGACGATTTCCATCAACGCCGCCGCCACGGTGGCATCGCTGCCGGAGGAGGACCAGAAGTCGGCCGTCGCCGGCGGCCGAAAGTTCCTGCAGCAGGCCGCCCGTGAGATCCGCGAACAGCGCGCCGCCAACCGTCCGCCGAAGCCGCCGAAAGAGGATGCTGGAGCGGGACATGCCGCGGCCGAGCGCCCGGCCCCGCTGACCGAGGTGGAGGTGCTGCGCCTTGAGGTCTCGCAACTGAAGGAAAAGAATGCCGCGCTGCGCGCTGAAAACGCCGAGCTGCGCGAGCGTATTGCTCAATTGGTGGAGCAATAAGGCATGCGCAAGCTGAGTGCCGCGCTGGCCGCGTTCTGTGCCATTCCCGCGATTGCCGCTCCGGCCGCCCCGCAGGCGGCCGGGGCTCTGGCTCCCGCGGAGGTGCTGCGCCTGAAGGCGCTTGCCAAGCGCGTCACGATCCTGCGCGATAAATGGGGCATTCCCCATATCTACGGCAAGAGCGATGCGGAGGCGGTATTCGGCATGATGTACGCGCAGTCGGAAGATGATTTCAAGCGCATCGAACTGAATTACATCAATGCGATGGGCCGCCTGGCGGAAGTCGAAGGCGAGCAGGCGCTGTACCAGGACCTGCGCATGAAACTGTTCATCACGCCCGAAGAGTTGAAAGCGCAATATAAGGCCAGCCCCGATTGGCTGAAAAAGCTGATGGTGGCCTGGGCCGATGGCTTGAACTTCTACCTGCACACCCACCCGCAGGAGAAACCGCGCCTGCTGACCCGTTTCGAACCCTGGATGGCGCTCAGCTTCAGTGAAGGCAGCATCGGCGGCGACATCGAAAGCGTCAACATCGAGCAGTTGAAGGCGTTCTACAGCAAGCACCCGGCACCGGCGGCCGCCGCCGGCAGCGACCTGGATCAGGAGCCGCGCGGCTCGAACGGTTTTGCCATCGCGCCGGCACTGAGCAAATCGGGCCACGCGCTGCTGATGATCAACCCCCATACTTCGTTCTACTTCCGCCCGGAAATCCATGTGATCAGCCAGGAAGGCCTGAATGCCTATGGCGCAGTGACGTGGGGCCAGTTCTTTGTGTACCAGGGATTCAATGACCGCATTGGCTGGATGCATACATCCGGCGGTGGCGATGTGATCGACGAGTACCTGGAAACTGTGGTGGAAAAGAACGGCAAGGTTTTCTACCAGTATGGCAAGGAACTGCGTCCGTTCCGCAGCGAGCTTGTACGCCTGCCGTACAAGGCTGCCGACGGCAGCATGGCGGAGAAGACCGTGTCGGCCTATTTCACGCATCGCGGCCCGGTGGTGCGCGAGCAGGATGGCAAGTGGGTATCGGTGGCGATGATGAACGAGCCGCTGAGGGCGTTGACCCAATCGTTCATCCGCACCAAGGCGCGCAACTATCCGGCCTTCTACAGGTCGATGGAACTGCGCACGAATTCCTCCAACAACACGGTGTACGCGGACGCGGATGGCAATATCGCCTATTTCCACGGCAATTTCATGCCGGTACGCGACCGGCGTTTCGACTATTCCAAGCCAGTGAGCGGCGCCGAACCGGCGACCGACTGGAAAGGTTTGCACCCGGTGCGTGAAACGATCCAGCTGTTCAATCCGAAGAACGGCTGGATCCAGAACACCAACAACTGGCCATTTTCGGCGGCGGGCGCCTACAGCCCGCGCCGTGAGGACTATCCGGCCTATATGTCGGTCCACCCCGAAAACGCGCGCGGCATCCATGCGGTGCGCGTGCTGCAGGGGAAGAAGGACTTCACCATCGACAGCTTGATCGCGGCCGCCTACGACAGCCAGCTGACGGCCTTTGAACCGCTGCTGCCATTGCTGTTACGCGCTTACGACGAATCGCCTGCCAGCGACCTGTCCAAAGCTGCCGTGATCGAACAGATCACGCTGCTGCGCGACTGGGACATGCGCTATTCATTGAACTCGGTGCCGACCTCGGTGGCCATCTACTGGCTGCAGGACCAGGTCAAGCAGTATGGCCCGGCGGCGAAAGAGAAGGGCATGCCGGTCCTGGACTTCCTGGCAACCCAGCTCACGTCGAAGCAGCGCCTTGAAGCACTGGTGCGCGCTTCGAACAAGCTGTCTTCCGACTTTGGAAGCTGGAAAACGCCCTGGGGCGAGATCAACCGCTTCCAGCGCCTGACGGGCGATATCGTGCAACCGTTTGACGACAACAAGCCCAGCATTCCGGTGCCTTATGCGTCGGGGAATTTCGGCGCGCTTGCGGCCTACGGCATGACGTCGCAGCAGCGCACCAAGCGCATTTATGGCGAGCGCGGCAATAGCTTCGTGGCGGCCGTGGAGTTCGGGCCGAAGGTGAAGGCGAAGAGTATCCTGGCCGGCGGCCAGAGCGGTAATCCGGCATCGCCGCACTTCAACGACCAGGCCGAAATGTACGCGCGCGGCGAGTTCAAGGACGTGCTGTTCTACAAGGAAGACATCGAGAAGAACCTGGAACGCAAATACCATCCGGGCGAATAAGATTGCCGTTTGAGCTAGCGCAAAGTCCTCCCGGCATTGGCAGGCGCACAATGAAGTGACATCCTGCTAATGGGGAGGCGCCCATGTCTTCCAGTCCTGACGAGAATGGCAGCACTGCCTGCCAACGGATCGAAGAGTTCATCTTCGTTCGCGAGCTGAACGAAGTCTTCCTGCTGCTTGACCACATTTCCGGACGCTGGGACAAGAGCCTCTACAACTTCCACAACCACGACGACGGCGAGCCGCACATCGACGAGCTGTGTGCGATCGGTTTGACCCCACCCGGAAGCGACGAGCTGCGCGTGGCCCAGGCGGTGAAGGTACTGTGCGCCAAGGACAAGCTGAATGCTGCTGCCCGCCCGGCGACGGGCCTGACGATTGCGTTCACTTTGCTGGTGGTGGGCGAAGACAACCGCCGCGACTGGCGCAACTGGCTGCGCAACAAGATGTTTGGCAACGGCGCGGGGGAGAACGGCGACGCCCACAGCCCACACTGGAACAAGCCGACCCGCCTTACCCTGGCCCGCAACGCATTTCCCGGCCTGGTCAGGGTTGCCGCAAGTTTCAACCTGCGCATGAAACTGGTGGTCTACCTGCTGCTGGTGGGCCTGGTGCTGACCTGTCTCATGTCCTGGCACGTCGCCGGCGGCAGCGCGATCCTGCAGCACCTGGACGCGGTGCAGGCGGCGCAAGCCGCACTGTCGAAGGAAATAGGGGAGGCGGAGTTCAAGCATGCCGCCAGCGCCACGGCGCCGCCAGTGCAGTTCTGTGCTGAATCCGGCATGGCAGGCGTGGCGCATTATCGCAGCACGGACGAGTACCAGCTTTGTTCCCGGCGCCATCATCTGGCGGCGCAGGCGGCCGCAATCAGCATGAACCTGCGCGATTGGCTGGTGCCCTGGCAGGCTTGCTATGGCTTGCTGGCTCGTCCGTTCGGCCGCATGCCCGAGGATGGCGTGCTGCAGGCGGTTGCCACACCCGCCGAAAGGGAAAACCGCCTGCAGCGTGCGCTGGAGGAACAGGCGCGTGTGGTGACGCTCGTCGTGGGCACAGCCGTCCTGCCTTTGTGCTACGGGGTGCTGGGTGCGGGCGCCGCCGTGGTGCGGGGCCTGTGGGCGAAGATGCGCGAGAGCCTTTTGTCTCCGCGTGATTTCACGCTGGCTTTGCTGCAGCTTGCCCTGGGCGCCACGATCGGCGCCTGCATTGCGCTGTTCGTCAACCCTTCGGGCCAGACGCCGGGCAGCGAAATTGGCCTGCTGGGGAACTGGGCTCTCAGCACTTCGGCGTTGTCGTTCATTGCAGGATTTGGCGTGGAGGGCGTATTCGTGGCGCTCGAGAGCCTGGTGCGGCGCGTGTTCAATATCAGCGATCCGGTACGGCGGCCTGCCGACTAACGCGCTTCCAGGACTTCGATGATGTGGAAGCCGTCTTCCGCCAGCAGCGGTGGGCTGATTTCATGGACCGGCAGGCAAAAGGCCGCCCGTTCGACGACGGCTGACGCTTCGCCCCTGCGGAAAAAGCCCGACGGTATGCTGCGCGGGCTGGCGTAAGGGTTGTTGAATTCTTCTGCCAGGATTTCGAACGCTCCACCGTTTTCCCATTGGCCCCGCAGCACCCTGGCGCGCTGGTAGGCGGCCTGCATGGCGCCGAACGTGGCCTTGGCCGGGCCAGGACCCGGTGCCCCCGGCACGACGACAAGCTGGCGTACCCGCACCTCCCGACGTACGGAAGAATGGATGTCGCATCTCAGATCGGCCTCTTTGAAGCGCGGACTGTAGGAAATCAGCGGCGCCTCCTGGGGTGTCCAGGTGGAGCGTTGTGCAGCTTGCCTGTACCAGGCCATGGCTGCGAGCGCGACGGCGCCGATCAGCAGGCCGAGCGCCAGCCTGAACTGGAAACCATTGCGCCCTTGTGCGCGCTGGTCTTCGCCAAAATTGACAGCGACGTGCTGTGCGGCGGTTTTGAGCTTGATGTCGTCGCGTACCGATGCCAGCGCGGCTTCCGCGGCCTGGGCCGCCGCCGTGGCAGCGCGCGCGGCGTCCTCGGTATCCCGGCGGAGCACAGGCGCCTGGCAGCGGGGGCAGTGGATGTCGCGCGTCAGGTCGATGGCGCCGCCGCACGCATGGCATGCGTGCTGGCCGACTTCCGGAGCGGGAGCGGCGCCGGCGGCGCCGTCCGGCGCGACCGCCATTGCCAGCCGGGCCGGATCGATGACCCCAACTGCCGAACGGCAGGCCGGGCATGCTTCGACAGGCCGCCCGGACAATGGGAAGCCGCAGCCTGCGCAAAAGACTTCTTTGCCTGCAGCCTGCAGCGAACGGATATCCGACCATGCCAGGGGCCGGGCGAAGCCTTTCTCGGCCAGGTAGAGGATGTAGGTCTGGTAGTAGCCATGCCCCTGCGGGCATTCCAGTTTGGAAGTGCGCCCGAAGCGCGACATATCGAAAACGTGCTTCAGGGCGGCGCTGCAGACCGGGCAGGACTGCACCCGGGCCAGCGAGACCGCATGGGCATGCTCGCCGCCGGGCTGCATTGCGCCATGGATTTCGCGCACGAGTTCCGCGATCCCCGGTCCGGCCAGGCGCACCGATTCCGTGTCGTCGAACCACACCAGGCAGCAATGCGGGCAGGAGTCGATCTCCACCCGCCGCTGGTAGTGGCCGGACAGGTCCAGCACCCGCATCGGGCGCTTGCAGTTGCTGCAGTGGCGATCAGATGGCGTCAAGGGCATTACGCAGGTCTTGGCGCAAGTCCTCGATATCTTCGATGCCAACCGACAGCCGGATCAGGCCATCGCCGATCCCCAGTGCGGCGCGCTGCGCGGCCGGAATCGATGCATGGGTCATCAGGGCGGGGTGCTCGATCAGCGATTCCACGCCGCCCAGGCTCTCGGCCAGCGCGAACACTTCGCAGCGTTCGAGGAAGCGGCGGGCGCCGGCCAGGTCGGTGTCGAGGTCGATCGAGATGATGCCGCCGAAACCATCCATCTGCGTCTTGGCCAGCGTGTGCTGGGGATGCGACTCCAGGCCGGGATAGAACACCTTCCGGACCTTGGGTTCGCGATCCAGCCAGCGCGCCAGTTCCAGGGCGCTTTTGCAGTGGCGCTCCATGCGGATCGCCAGCGTCTTCACACCGCGCAGGGCCAGGAAGGCGTCGAACGGGCCGGCAATGGCGCCGACGGAATTCTGCAGAAAGGCCAGTTGCTCGCGCCAGGCCGACTGGCGCTCTTCGCCGCCGACCACGGCGATGCCGCCGATGATGTCCGAGTGGCCATTCAGGTACTTGGTTGCGGAGTGCACCACGATGTCGAAGCCCAGCTCCAGCGGGCGCTGCACGATCGGGCTGGCAAAGGTGTTGTCGGCCACCGCCAGGATGCCGCGCTGGCGGCAGATGCGCGCGATTGCCGCCAGGTCGGCCAGCTTCAGCATTGGGTTGGTCGGCGTCTCGACCCACACCATCTTTGTTTCCGGACGCAGGGCGGCCAGCAGGTTTTCCGGATTGGTCAGGTCGGCGTAGGTGAATTCATGCCCGGCGCTTCTGCGGCGCACGCGCTCGAACAGGCGGAAGGTGCCACCGTACATATCGTCGCCGGCGACGATGTGCGAACCGGCATCGAGCAATTCCAGCACGGTCGAAATGGCGGCCAGGCCGGAAGCAAAGGCAAAGGCCTGCGCGCCGCCTTCCAGGTCGGCCACGCAGCGCTCAAGCGCCCAGCGCGTGGGATTGTGCGAACGGCCGTAATCGAGGCCCTTGTGCACGCCGGGGCTTTGCTGGACGAAAGTTGAAGTGGCATAGATCGGCGGCATGATGGCGCCGGTCGATGGATCCGGGTGCTGGCCCGCGTGGATGACGCGCGTGGCCAGGTGGGCTTTGGTTTTCTTTTCGGTCAAGATAAAGTCCTGCGCAGGTGGTTAAGTAAGTCGTAGCGGGTGATCAGGCCATAGAATTTGCCGCCTTCGGCGATGACGGCGGTCAGTCCCCGGTCCAGCGTATCACGCAGGCCGGGCATGCCGGCAGATGGCGCCAGGGTTTCGACGCGGCTCGTCATAGTGCCGCCCACCTCGCTCTTGAACTGGGCCGCATCGTTCTCGACCTTGAGCAGGATGTCCGACTCGTCGATGATGCCCACCAGCTTGCCGTCGTCGATCACGGGCAATTGCGCCAGGTCGGCCGCACGCATGCGGTTGAACGCGATCAGCAGGGTATCGCCCGGCGCTACGCTGACGACGTCGCCGTTCTCGAACAGGCGGCCAATCAGGTCGCGCAAGTCGCCCAGCTTCTGGCGCTGCAGCAGGCCCTGGTCGAACATCCAGCTATCGTTGTAGACCTTGGACAGGTAGCGGGTGCCGGTGTCGCAGACGAAAGTCACCACGCGCTGCGGCCTGGTCTGTTCGCGGCAGTATTTCAGGGCGGCTGCCAGCAGGGTGCCGGTGGAGGAGCCGGCCAGGATGCCTTCGGCGCGGAGCAGGGCGCGTGCGCTGTCGAAGCTCTCCTGGTCGGTGATGGTATAGGCCTGCGAGATCGCCTCCATGTTCGCGATGGCAGGGATGAAGTCCTCGCCGATGCCTTCCACCGCCCAGGAACCGCTGGTATCCGCCACTTTGCCGGTGTCCACGTATTCCTTCAGGATCGAGCCCTTGGGGTCGGCCAGGATGAACTTGACGTGCGGCGCCACCTTGCGGAAATAGCGCGCCAGGCCGGTCAGGGTGCCGGACGAACCGACCCCCACCACGATGGCATCGATCTCGCGCGCCATCTGCTCCCAGATTTCCGGACCGGTGGTGGTCTCGTGGGCCAGCGGGTTGGCCTGGTTGTTGAACTGGTCGGCGAAGAAGGCGCCCGGGATCTCGCTGGCCAGTCGGGCCGCGTAATCCTGGTAGTACTCGGGGTGGCCCTTGCCCACGTCGGAGCGGGTGATGCGCACGTCGGCGCCCAGCGCCTTCAGGTGCAGGATCTTCTCGGTGGCCATCTTGTCCGGCACCACCAGCAGCACCTTGTAGCCTTTGATGGCGCCGACCAGCGCCAGCCCAAGGCCGGTATTGCCGGCCGTGGCTTCGACGATGGTGCCGCCCGGCTTGAGCAAACCTTCGCGCTCGGCCGCTTCGATGATGGATAGGCCGATGCGGTCCTTGATGGAGCCGCCGGGATTCTGGGATTCAAGCTTGAGGAACAGCCGGCATGGGCCGGTGTCGAGACGGGTTACTTCGGCAAGCGGTGTATTGCCGATCAGGCTGAACAAAGCTGCAGGACGGGTATTCTGCATTTTCTCTCCTTGCGAAAAGCGCGCATTGTGTGGCGATTCGATTGAACCAAGAAGGAATTTCTTTGCGCTAGCTTATACCTTTTTTGGCGGTTGCAGACTCGCGCTTTATAATCCCGCAGCAACTTCTAAAATAATTTCCACTGTGGCAAAACTCTACTTCCGCTATTCTGCGATGAACGCAGGCAAATCGACCTCCATGCTGCAGGTCGCCCATAACTATGAAGAGCAGGGCCTGATCGTGCGCCTGTTCACCGCCGCCATCGACGACCGCTACGGCGTGGGCAAGGTGACCTCCCGCCTGGGACCGCAGCGCGAAGTCGAGCTGTTCTCGGCTGAAACCGACTTCCTGCAAGACATGCAGAAGGTGGCTTGCGTGCTGGTCGACGAGGCGCAGTTCCTGTCGCCGCAGCAGGTCAAGCAGCTGCACCAGCTGGCGCAGGCCAAAGGCGTGCCGGTGATCTGCTACGGTCTGCGCAGCGACTTTCGCGGCGAGCCTTTCCCGGGGTCGGCCTACCTGCTCGCGCTGGCCGACGATATCGAGGAAATCAAGAACATTTGCACCTGCGGCAAAAAGGCCACGATGAATATCCGCGTCGACGAAAAGGGCGAGCGTATCCGTGAAGGCGAGCAAATCAGCATCGGCGGCAACGAGGCCTACCGCCAGGCTTGCGGCCGCTGCTTCTACACGGGCTAATTGGATCAACTGTTTTACCTGGCCCCGTCGCTATGCCTGGCGGCGCTCATCCGGCTCCTGTCGCGGCGCCACATCGTGTTCTCGCTGCTGCAGCTGCCGGGCACCCTGTGCCATGAACTGGCCCATTTCCTGGCCGGACTGGCCACATTGGCACGGCCGGTTTCACTTTCCATCATTCCGCGCCGCGAGGGCAAGGGCTATCTCCTGGGCGAGGTCAAACTTGCCAACGCGAGCTGGTACAACGCCGCGCCCACCGCGCTGGCACCGCTGTTGCTGGTGCTGGTCCCGTGGGGAATTGCCACGCTGCGCACGCGTACTGCCTGGCATTTCACGCCCCTGGATGCTGGCCTGGCCTTCCTGATCGCGCCGCAGTTCCTGGCCTGCTGGCCATCCGCGGCGGACTGGAAGCTGGCCATGCGCTCATGGCCATTGCCGCTGATCGCCGGGGCAGGGTGGTATGCCTGGATCAAGCTGGGCTGGCTGATTTAGTTTCCATCTGGAAATTTGTGCCTTCAGGCCCGCTTAAGTGAAGCACAGCACACTCCCCATCACCGCTCTCTCCCGGAGAGTGTCCTATCCTGTAGAATGGGATAAGCACTATTCTTATGGAATCACCTACGTTCGGAGCAAGCCGATGAAGAAGCACACCCTGTTGGCCACCCTGTCCCTGGCACTGATCAGCGCCTACGCGGGCGCCGCCCAGGCAGACAAGGCGACAGACGTCACCGTCAAGCCCGCAGCACAACAAACCCAGGCCGCCTTGTGGGCGTCCCGCGTGCTGTCGCGCTACCATTACAAGGCTATGCCGCTGGACGACGCGATGTCGGAGAAGATCTTCGACCGCTACTTCAAATCGCTCGACGGCGAGAAGCTGTTCTTTACCCAGGCCGATGTCGATTCCTTCAGCAAGGAAAAGTCCCGCCTGGACGACGCGATCACCGGCGAAAACCTGCAAACGCCTTTCACCATCTACAACCTGTACCAGCAGCGCTTCACGGACCGCATGGCCTATGCCCGCGAGCTGTTGAAGACCAGGTTCGACTTCACGCAGGATGAGAGCTACCAGTTCGACCGCGAAAAGGCCGACTGGCCGAAGACGGAAGCGGAAGTGAAGGACCTGTGGCGCAAGCGCGTCAAGAACGACTGGCTGCGCCTGAAACTGGCCGGCAAGGACGACAAGTCGATCCGGGAAACGCTGGACAAGCGCTACGAAAACTATGTCAGCCGCTCGCGCAAGCTGAATAGCGAAGACGTGTTCCAGATCTTCATGAATGCCTACGCCATGTCGATCGAGCCGCACACCAACTACCTTGGTCCGCGCGCTTCCGAAAACTTCGACATCGCCATGCGCCTGTCGCTGGAGGGCATCGGGGCGGTGCTGCAGAACCGCGACGAATACACCGTGATCCGCGAAATCGTGCCGGGCAGCCCGGCCGGCCTGTCCAACAAGCTGAAGGTAGGTGACCGCATCGTCGCCGTGGCACAGGGCGAATCGGACAAGTACACCGACGTGCTGGGCTGGCGCATCGACGACGTGGTGCAACTGATCCGCGGTCCGAAAGATTCGACCGTCAAGCTGCAGATTCTGGGTGCCGAGGCAGGGCCGGACGGCAAGCCGTTCGTGCTGTCCCTGGTGCGCAAGAAAATCAGCATGGAAGAGCAGTCTGCCAAGCGCTCGATCCTGGAAGTCAAGGATGGCGCCGTCAAGCGCCGTATCGGCGTGATCTCGCTGCCGACCTTCTACCAGGACTGGGATGCGCGCCGCAAGGGCGACAAGGATTACAAGAGCGCCACGCGCGACGTCGCCCGCCTGCTGGGTGAGCTGAAGAAGGAGAAGGTCGACAACGTGCTGATCGACCTGCGCAACAACGGCGGCGGTTCGCTGACCGAGGCGGTCGAGTTGACCGGCCTGTTCATCGACCGTGGTCCTGTGGTGCAGCAGCGTAATGCCGAAGGCCGGGTGGAAGTGGAGGCGGACAATGTGCCAGGCCTGTCGTGGGATGGCCCGGTCGGTGTGCTGATCAACCGTGGTTCGGCATCGGCTTCCGAAATCTTTGCGGCGGCAATCCAGGATTACGGCCGCGGCCTGGTGATCGGTGAGCCGAGCTTCGGCAAGGGCACCGTGCAGACCCTGGTCAACCTGGACCGCTTCGGCCAGAGCGACAAGTCGCGCTTCGGCGAGCTAAAAATGACGATTGCCCAGTTCTTCCGCATCAATGGCGGCACCACCCAGCTGCGCGGCGTCACGCCGGACATCAAGCTGGCTTCCACCAGCGATGCCGACAACTTCGGCGAATCGAGCTACGACAACGCGCTGCCGTACACCCAGATCAAGCCTGCGGTGTACATCCCGGCCGGCGAGTTGAAAGAGATCGTGCCGATCCTGGGCAAGAAGCACGAAGCACGCGTTGCCAAAGACAAGGATTACCAGTACCTGCTGGACGATATCAACTACGTCAAGAAGCAGCGCCAGGACAATGTGGTTTCGCTCAATGAGACCGTGCGCCGCAAGGAGCGCGACCAGCAGGAAGCGCGCGCCAAGCTGCGTGAGCAGCGCATGGCTGCCGGCCCGTCGCCGGATGATCCTATCCTGGTGCCGGACCCGAAAGATGCCCTGAACAAGGCCATTGCCGCCAAACCGGCCAACCCGCGCGCCGCCCAGCGCCAGGCCAACCAGGTCCGCGGCGCGATCCGCACCGACGATGGCTTGCAGGCGGATGAGCGTTCCCTGTCGGCTGAACTGGATGCCGAAAAGGCTGCCAAGAATGCCAAGGACGTATTGCTGAATGAAGCAGTGCATATCCTGGCCGACGAGGTCAGCGTGCTGCGCACCGACACCCGTTTGGCCAGCCGTGTGCTGCCCTATGTAAGCGACAAGTGATATTGCGGTTGGTTATATCTAGTATTACTACAATAAAGTAGACAGATATACCGCGCCGCAGCATACTTGCACCTGTCTCCTCTATTCTCCTCCAAGGAAATAGACTTCAGCCCGCTCCCAGAGCGGGCTTTTTTTTTCATCGCGGATTCGAGAACGCGAAGAGCCGTAAAGGGATTGCCATGTTGTCCACCAAGGGCGAACAACGGGTTGCGTCAGGTGCATCGCACGGCGTTCACGAAGACCAGCCTGCCGCAAGCGACAGGGAATGCAATTTGGCGGCATGAGGCTGCCGATAAGCGGGCATGTCCGGTGGGCGGTAAAATGCTGCCCGTGCGTACATCCATCAAATTGACGATTATCGGAGCTGCGGTGCTGGCAATTGCCGGTGCGGGTGGCTATTTTTACTATTCCACACCGGTGCGCAGCGTGGCGCCGCGCTTGCCGGAGCTGGTCAAGCGCGGGCCGGCGCCGACTGAGCGGGCCTGGCCGGCGCGGCTGGAAACCTTGCTCGATGCCGGGCTGGCCGATCCCTACGGTGTGGCTGTCGACAAGCGGGGGAATATCTATTTCGCCGACGGCGGCGAAGCGAACACGGTTTCGGTGTTGGCGCCCGATGGCAGCACACGTGTGCTGGCCGGCGGGATCGAAGGCTACAGCGAAGGCCTTGGCGCTGCCGCAGCCTTCAACACGCCATCCGGCATTGCCCTGGACAAGGAAGGCAATGTCTACGTTGCCGATACCGGGAACCATGCAATCCGCAAGATCGCGGCGGACGGCACGGTGTCGACGCTGGCCGGCAGCGGCGTTGCCGGGTTTGCCGATGGGCAGGGCGTACAGGCGCAGTTCAACGGGCCGGTTGGCGTAGCGGTCGATGCCGCAGGCGTGGTGTATGTCGCCGATACCTATAACGACCGGATCCGCAGGATCGCACAAGATGGCACTGTGACCACGCTCGCTGGCGGCGGGCGGCCCGGATTCGTCGATGGCATCGGTGAGGGAGCGCTATTCGACACCCCGTGCGGGATCGCCGTCGGCAAAGATGGCATCTACGTCGCCGACACCAGCAACGACGCCGTGCGCCGCATCAATGCGGATGGTTCGGTGCTTACCATTGCCGCGGCGCCCGAGCTGGAAAATGAGCAGCTGCTGCGCCGCCCGATGGCGCTGGCGGTGACCCATGATGGCTTCGTCTATATCGCCGTGTCTTCGCGTGGGCGACTGCTGCAGCTGGCGCCGGATGGCAGCCTGGCAGGAATGCCGGATGCGGCGCGGCCAGCCGATCCGGTAACCGGCATCGATGGCAATATCCAGGTTTATGGCCCGCGCAGCCTGGCACTGGCGCCGAACGGCACCCTGGTGCTCGCCGACGGCTCGGCGCAGAGCCTGCACCGCGTGGTGCGGGCCGGTACCGGTGCGAGCGGGGCGCAGCCAGGCGCACCTAGCGCCAAGGCGGTGCAACCCGCCGCCGCATTGATTGGCGCCGTGCACGCTGCTGAGCAGGCTCCGGCTCCCGCCACGATGGAAGGGACGCCTGCCGCAGCAACCCCGGGCGCCGGGCCGACGGCCGATGCAGCATCCGCGGCGGCCAGCGACATCATGGCCAGGCGCAGCCAGGGCCCGATGCCCTGGCCGGTCCTTCCGCAGAACCAGCCGCATGAGGTGGTTGGCCTGATGGGCGAGGTAAGGGGAAGCTACGGCGGCGACAGTCGCCACCACTTCCACGCCGGACTCGATGTGCAGGCCGATGTCGGCAGCTCGGTGCACGTGGTTGAAAAGGCCAAGGTCAGCGACCCGCTCCCCAACTGGGCCTTCGCCTCGATTGGCGAAGGCATCAATCTCGGCACGACCAGCTACATCCACATGAAGGTGGGGCGCGACAATAAGAACCGTGCGCTGGACGAGCGCTTCCAGCTCTTGCTGAATGATAAGGGCAAGCCGGAACGTGTCCGGGTGCGCCGCGGCACGCGCTTCTACGTCGGCGAACAGCTCGGCGTGGTAAACCAGATGGCCCATGTCCACCTCAACCTGTATGACCGCGGCCGCGTGGTGAACCCGCTGGCGCTGCCATTCCCCGGCCTGCGCGATACCATTGCGCCGGTGATCCAGGGCATCGCCCTGTATGACGCCAACGACAAGCGCCTGCCGGCCAGGAAAGGCAAGCGCCTGGAAGTGCCGCGCGAACTGGGGGAAGTCAACGTGGTAGTCGACGCTTTTGACAAGATGGACGGTAACCTTGCACGGCGCCGGCTGGGCCTGTACGAACTGGGGTACCAGTTGTTGCAGGCGGACGGCACGCCGGTGGCGGGCTACGAGCAACCGCGCATCATGCAAACCTACGACCAGCTTCCCAAACAGCGCGAGGCAGTGAAGGTCGTGTACTCCGCCGACAGCGGCATCACAGTCTACGGCAGCAAGTCCACGCGTTTCACCTACTCGCTGCTAAGCCACCTGTCGCAAGGTGAGGTCACGCCCGGCCGTTGGAACGTCAGCGAACTCGCACCAGGCGAGTACACGCTGCGTATTTACGCCGCCGACTTTGCCGGAAACATCGCCTCAGCCGGCCGCGACCTCGCCCTGACGATCAACTAACACTTAAGATGAAAGTCGGGGTCAGCTCCGGCAATCGGACATTTGGCTGCGCCAAATGTCCGATTGCCGGAGCTGACCCCGACTTTCATTATTGGATTGAGGTGTTGCGGCCGTACAGGGTGCGCTGGGCGGGGTTGCCGGTGACGGCGATACGGCCGGAGCCGTTGGCGCGGGCTTCGACTTTATGCTGCACCCAGGCTTGTACGCCGCCGGATCCGTTGCTGGTGATATTGGCTTCGTCCGCGCGCAGGTCGTTCAGCTGCGCGCTGCCTGAGCCTTGCACCTGCACGTCGAGCGTGTGCACGATGCCGCGCGCGTAGAAGCTGCCCGAGCCGGCGGACGACACGCGCAGGGAGTCGCCGCGTACCGAGCCGATATTCACGCGGCCGGAACCTACCATGTGCACGACCGCCGACTTGCTGTCGAGGCCATCGGCATATAGTTGGCCCGAGCCGGTGTGGCGCATATCCAGGCGGTCCACCTGGCCGCGCAGTTCGAGGTAGCCGGAGCCCGTGTGGGCAACTGTCAGCGGGCCGCCAGCGAGTCCTTCCACGCCGGTGCGCACGGAACCGGTCGATTCCAGGTTTTCCAGGCGCGGCACCGTGTAGCGCACGTGGATCGGCGTGCGGCTGTCGATGCGCTCTTCGGTCCACACGCGCAAGGTGTCGCCGCGCACTTCGGTATGCACCAGCGGTACCAGGTTGTTGTCGCCTTCAATTACCAGCGAGGGCGCGCCGCCCACCTTGACTTCGACATTCATGTCGACGCGATGGCGGTTCTCGATGCGCAGTCCGGTGGCACTGGCAATGCTGCGGGTTTCGGTGCTGGTCGTTCCGTTGCCCTTGACGTAGTCGCCGCTGTCGTTCAGCACGACGACGCAGCCGGCAAGGCTGAGGGAGAGCAGGGCGGCGAGGGGGAGCTTGATGCGCATGGTTGTGTCCTTGTTGTACATGCTAAGTGGATGTGAACATCCTACCGGCCGTCGCCCTTGCCCAGGGCTGGAATGCGACGAAACGCAGAAATTGAGTGCTGGGTTGCAAAAATTGATAATATGAAAGTGTCGGCATCCTGCCGGCCCGGCAGCTCCGCTGCTGAGAACAATCAAAGTTATATACCCCTTATTTTCGCCGCGGATAGGCCATCTGCGGCGTTTCTTTTTGCATGCCCGTGCTTTTTCCTCCTGCCCGGCCTTGTGCCGGCACAAAGCCAGCCATGGCCGTGCTACCTAAGCTGTTGAAAGGAACGGCTTTTTCAGAGGGGAGGGCTATATCATGTGTGCAATTGCAAGAAAGCTGGCCTTGGCCGCCACCAGCCTGGTACTGGCGGCAAGCGCTTATGGTGCAGGCAGCATCGGCAATACATCGGCCGATGACGTCACGCTCGGCGGTTTCGATGCGGACGCCTTTGTCTTTGCCGCCGGCTGGAATCCGCATGCCGGCTTGAACGGCGATACCAGCGGTTTCGGTACGGCCTTCGATGCCTATGGCAGCGGCCCGTGGAGCTTGCTGGACAAGTACGACGCGAGCGCAGTGTTCGGTAACACCGGCGTGCTGCAATTCGGCTTTGCGCTGAGCGGCGGCACCACAGGCACCTGGTCCGTGCACAATACCGGCGCGGCGCACCTGGTGCTGGATCTTGTGTTTGCCATGCATGCCGCTGAAGCCGGCGCCGGCTTCCTGTTCGATAACCAGGCCATCAATGCCGGCCAGACCTTGAATGGCACCTGGCGCATCGAATGGTTCACCGGGAATAACAACGCCTATCCGGACTTTTCCAATCTCGCCCTGTTTGCGCGCAATGTGTCGGCCGTGCCCGAGCCGGGCGAATACGGCATGCTGCTGGCGGGCCTTGGCGTGCTTGGCGTGCTTGCCCGCCGGCGTCAGGGCAGTGACTATATTTCGGAAAGGTAATGAACGCCGTCGAGGTCGCTAAACCGCTACAGTGAAGTGGCAGTCTCAACTTCAACAAGGGGAAGCGCAATGGAAGCAATTGCAAAGAAGTTTGCATTGGCCGCCAGCAGCATGCTCCTGGCGGCAAGCGCCTTCGGCGCGACAACCATCGGTAATACCTCTGCAGACGACGTCACACTGGAAACCCACAGCGCCGACGCCTTCGTCTTCACCTCAGGCTGGAACCCGCAAGCCGGCCTGAGCGGCAACACGGGTGGCATGGGCGCCAGCTTCGACAGTTTCGGCAGCGGCGACTGGACCTTGCTGGGCAAGCTGGATGGTGCTTCGGGATCGGGCTTCAGCCTGTACAGTACGCTGGACTTCAGCTTCGATGTGGGCGATGGCAAAACTGGCAGCTGGACCATCACCAATACCAGTGCCGGCCAGGATATTTCGCTGGACCTCGTGCTCTCGCTCAAGGCTGCCAACGGCGCCGGTGCCTTCCTGTTCGATAACCAGACCATCGGCGCCGGCCAGACGCTGAGCGGGACCTGGAACATCGCATGGTTCACCGGCAATAAGCAATCCAATCCCGATTTCTCCAACCTGACCGTTTTCGGCCGCGAGATGGATGGCATCACCACGCCAGTCCCTGAACCCGGGGAGTACGCCATGCTGCTGGCCGGCCTGGGCCTGCTCGGCTTTGTGGCACGGAGGCGCAAAGCGCTGTAGACTCCTTGAAACGGTCGTGCTATTTTGCTGGCGCGACCACATCAAGGAGACAGCATGGACTTGAACTACTCTGCCAGGGATGAGGCCTTCCGCGCTGAAGTGCGTGCTTTCCTGGCAGCGAACCTGCCGCCCGAGCTGCAAACCAAAGTCCGCAAGCACCTGCGCCTCCGGCGCGAAGATTATGTGCGCTGGCATAAGATCGTCGCCCGGCAAGGCTGGGCTGCCCCGGCCTGGCCGGCCGAATTCGGCGGCCCGGGCTGGGATGCCGTCCAGCGCCACATCTGGGAAGAGGAGTGCGCGATTGCCGGCACCCCGCCCATCCTGCCTTTCGGCGTCAATATGGTGGCGCCAGTCATCATGGCGTTTGGCAGCCCCGAACAGAAAGCCTACTTCCTGCCGCGCATCCTCGATTGCACCGACTGGTGGTGCCAGGGTTATTCCGAACCGGGATCAGGCTCCGACCTGGCCTCGCTGACAACGACCGCGGTGCGCGTGGGGGATCATTACCTCGTCAATGGCCAGAAGACCTGGACCACCCTGGCCCAGCATGCCGACATGATCTTCTGCCTGGTGCGCACGGACAGGAATGTGCGCAAGCAGGAGGGCATCTCGTTTCTCCTGATCGATATGAAGACGCCAGGCATTACGGTGCGCCCGATCGTCATGCTGGACGAAGACCACGAGGTGAATGAAGTCTTCTTCGATAATGTGCGCGTGCCGGTCGCAAACCTCGTTGGCAAGGAGAACAAGGGCTGGACTTACGCCAAATACCTGCTCGGCCACGAGCGGACCGGCATCGCGGCAGTGGGGCGCTCCAAGCGCGAACTGCAGTTCCTCAAAAAGATCGCGAACCGGCAGCAGAAGAATGGCAAGCCTTTGCTGGAAGATGCGCTGTTCGCGGCGCGCGTGGCGAACCTGGAAATTGAGTTGATGGCGCTGGAAGTGACGGTGCTGCGCACCATTGCGCAGGAGGCGCAAGGCCCGGGACCGCAAGCTTCAGTGCTGAAGGTGCGCGGGTCCGAGATCCAGCAAATGCTGACAGAACTGTTGGTCGAAGCCATGGGCCCGCAAGCTTTGCCGTTCGATCCGGATTATCTGGATGGCGAGCGCGAATACGCATTGGCCGGCGACGACGATGCCGCGCCTCTGGCGGGCTATTACTTCAATTTCCGCAAGACGTCGATCTACGGCGGTTCGAACGAGATCCAGAAGAATATCATCACCCAGATGATCCTGGGACTGTAAGGGGGCGGCATGGAGTTCACTTTCAGGGAAGAACAGCAACAATTGGCCGATGCGCTGCGCCGCTGGGTCGACAAGGATTACAGCTTCGAGGCGCGCAAGAAGATTATCCATTCGGTTGCCGGCGTTTCCGACGAAGCCTGGGCCACGCTGGTGGAGCTGGGGATGCTGGCGCTGCCCGTGCCGGAGGAGCAGGGCGGTTTCAATGGCAGCGCGGTCGACATGATGGCCGTGATGCAGGAACTGGGGCGCGGCCTGGTCGTCGAACCGTACTTCGCTACCGTGCTTGGCGCCCAGTTCCTCAAACTGGCCGGCGGGCAGGAAGCGTTGCTCGAGCGTGTTGCCGCCGGCGAGCTGAAGCTGGCGTGCGCGCTGGGCGAGCAGCAGTCGCGCCACGCGCTGAATGACGTGCTGGCGACCGACAGCGGCGGCGCAGGCCGGATCTGGGGCCGCAAGACTGTCGTGCTGCACGGCAGCGAGGCTGGCGCGTTTATCGTATCGGCCCGCAGCAGCGGGCCACAGCGCGACACTGGCGGCATCTCACTGTATGTGGTGCCGCGCGATGCTGCAGGCGTGAAGGTCGCCGGCTACCGTACCATCGACGGCCAGCGCGCCGCGACGGTTGACTTCATGGATGCCCAGGGCACTCTGCTCGGCGAACCGGGCAAAGGATGGCAGCTGCTCGAGGCGGCCGCCGATTACGGCGCCGCGCTGCTCTGTGCGGAGGCCATCGGCGCCATGGATGCCATCTTTGCCGCCACCCTGGAATACCTGAAAACCCGCCAGCAGTTCGGTGCCCCGATCGGGAAGTTCCAGGCGCTGCAGCATCGTATGGCCGACATGTTCATCCATCTCGAACAGGCGCGTTCGATGGCCATGCTGGCAGCGGTCAAGGCCGGGTCGGACAGCCATGAAGAACGGCGCCGCGCGGTCTCCGCTGCCAAGGTGCGCGTCGGCCAGGCCGCGCGCTTCGTCGGCCAACAGGCGGTGCAGCTGCACGGCGGCATGGGCGTGACGGACGAACTGCCGCTCGCCCACTATTTCAAACGGCTGGCGGTGATCGAGCTCACACTGGGGGATGCAGATCATCACCTGGAGCGCTTTATCGCCCAGCCAGGATTCAGGGAGGCCGCTTGATGGCTCGTTTGGTACGCAACGTTGCGGAGCTGGAAGCATTGGTTGGGCAGGAAGTCGGCGTTTCCGGCTGGGTCGACATCACGCAGGAACGCGTCAACACATTCGGCGCATCCACCAACGACGAGCAGTGGATCCATACCGATCCGGTGCGTGCCGCCGCCGAATCGCCGTACGGCGGCACCGTGGCGCATGGCTTCCTGACCTTATCCCTGCTGCCAGGGCTGCTGCAAGACGCGGTGTGCATGGAAGACATGCGCATGGGCGTGAATTATGGCCTGGACAAGGTGCGCTTTCCTGCACCGGTGCCGGTCGGCGGCCGCGTGCGCGGCCATGTAATCCTGCGCAGCATCAATGCGGTGGCAGGCTGCCACCAGCTGGCTTGGGAAGTGACCGTCGAATGCGAAGGCAGCGAAAAGCCCGCCTGCGTTGCGGAATTCCTGATGCGCCGCTACCCCTGAACGCATTCATCAACGCAGAAACGGTTGCGGCCGTCCTTCTTGGCCCGGTAAAGGGCATCGTCGGCGCAGCGTACCAGCGCGTCCGGGTCGCCGCCCATCCCCGGCAGGAGCGTGGCCACGCCCAGGCTGACGGTAACCATGTCGCTGGCCGATGACATGCGGTGCGGGATGGCCAGTGCACGCACGCTGGCCAGGATCCGCTCGGCCACCGTTTCCGCTCCCTGCGCGTCGACCTGGGGCAGCAGGATGACGAACTCTTCGCCGCCGTAGCGCGCCAGCAGGTCGGGCGAACGGCCGGCGCACTGCAGCATGGTGCCGGCCACCTGTTTCAGGCAGGCGTCACCGGCTTGGTGGCCGTAGGCATCGTTGTATCGCTTGAAGTGGTCGATGTCGATCATGATGACCGACAGCGGCATGCCGGAACGGGCGCAGCGCCGCCATTCGTTCTGGATCGCGTCGTTGAAGCTGCGCCGGTTGGCGACGCCGGTCAGGGCGTCGGTCAGCGTCATTTCGCGCATGGCATCGGACTGGCGTTTTAAGGTCAGGTGGGTGCGCACGCGGGCACGCACCACGGCGACATTGAACGGCTTGGTGATGAAATCGACCGCACCTGCTTCCAGCGCCCGCGTCTCATCCTCGGGCGTGGTCAGCGCGGTGACGAAGATGATCGGGATATCGCGCACATCGGACGTGGCGCGCAGGGCGGCGCAGACTTCGTAGCCGTCCATGCCCGGCATGACGGCGTCCAGCAGGATCAGGTCGGGCTGGTGCTGGTGTGCCAGCTCCAGCGCCTTCTCGCCACTCATGGCAAACAGCACTTCATGTTCCTCGCCCAGCACGTGGTTGAGGATCTGGATATTCTCCATCGCGTCATCAACGATCAGCAGGCGCCCGTTGCGCGCCTGGTCGGTCCACGTCATGCCGTTTCCTCCCGTTTCATGATTTCCTGCAGCCGCTGTTCGGCGTCGGCGAAGTCGAGCGTTTCGATGGCATTGGCCAGGCCGGGCAGCAGGTCGGGACAGCGCTGTTCAAGCACGGGGCTGAGCGCCTTGAAGGCTGCCAGCGCGCGCATATTGCTGTTCCTGAGCAGCGTCCGCAAATCGCCCAGGGCTTGCGGCAGGTTGGACACGGCAGTGCCGCTGGCGGCGGCCGGCAGCGGCAGCGGCAGCTCGCGCGCGGCGTTGATCACCACGGCCAGCGCCTGCTCCAGCGACAGCAGCAGCGCGGCAGCCGAACTGTCCTGGCCTTCCGCGACGGCAGCTTCGGCCTGGGCACTGAGGCGGGCTACCTCGGTGGCGCCCAGGTTGGCGGCCACGCCTTTCAGGCGGTGCAGCACACGCGTGGCGGCATAGCGCTTTTCCTGCGCCAGGCATTCGCGTACTTCCTGCACGGCGTCGCCCTGGGAGTTCTCGAAGCGCTTGAGCAAGCCGGCGAAGGCGGCATAGTTTCCCGCCACGCGCCGCAGCGCCGCTTCCAGGTCGATGCCGGGTACCGTGGACGGGCATCCGTCTGTGCGCTGGTCCGCGCGCACAAGGCCGGGCTGGCCGCCTGCCAGCTCCGGATGCAGGGGTGCGAGGCGGGTCAGGGTGGCGATCATTTCGTCGACGTCGATGGGCTTGGCAATATGCGCATCCACGCCCGCCTCGATGGCGCGAATCCGGTCTTCCGGCATGACGTTGGCCGTCATGGCAATGATGGGCAGGGTACGCAGGCCCATGGAACGTATCGATTCGGTGGCGCGGTAGCCGTCCATCACGGGCATCTGCAGATCCATCAGCACGGCATCGAAACGCTGCGGATCGTCGCGCAGCATATCCAGTGCAATCTCGCCGTTGGAGGCCACCTCCACCAGTGCGCCGCAGTGCAGCAGGATGTAGCGCGCCATCTCCTGGTTGATCTCATTGTCTTCCACCAGCAGCAGATGCATGCCGGCCAGGCTGCCGGAAAGGGCGGCGTGGCTGCTGCGATGCTCCGTCTGGCGGGAGCCGGTGAGCACCGCCAGGGCCGCGTCGCGCAGGCGTGCCGGTGTAAAGGGCTTGGCCAGGACGGCGTCGATCTGGAGGCTGTCGGCAAGCTGCTGCAAGTCGTCGCTGGTGCGTTCAGGCGCCATCATCACGACTTTAGGCAAGGCGACGCCCTCGTCGCGCGCCTGCACCAGCAGTGCGATGCCATCGGTGCCGGGCATCGCACTGTCGACCAGCAGCAAGTCGAAGCGCTGCTTGCGCAATGCCTGCAGGGCGTCGGCCGCGCTGGCGGCGGTGGCCATGCTCCATTGCAGGGCGGTGCCGGCCCGCTGCAGCACCTGGCGCACGGTGGCGTTATCGTCGACCGCCAGCACGGACAGTCCACACAGGCTGGCCGGCAAGTCCTGAGGTGCGCTGCCGGCGACCCGTTGCAGGGGACAGGTGAAGCGGAAGGTCGAACCTTTGCCCAGGGTGCTGTCCACTGCGATGACACCGCCCATCAGGTCGGACAGGCGGCGCGCAATGGCCAGGCCAAGTCCCGTGCCACCGTAGCGGCGGCTGGTGCTGCTGTCGCCCTGGGAGAACGCGTCAAACATGTGCTGCTGCTGTTCCGCAGGGATGCCGATGCCGGTGTCGCGCACGGAAAACTCCAGCGTCAGCGAATTGCGGCTGCCTTGCGCCTCGCGCACCGTCAGCACGACTTCGCCCCGTTCGGTGAACTTGATGGCATTGCTCAGGAGGTTGAGCAGGACCTGCTGCAGGCGCATCGCATCGCCCACCATTTCGGCCGGCAGGGTCGGGGGAATGTCGAACACCGGTTCCACCCCTTTGTCCCAGGCGCCGTTGGCCACCAGCACCGCCGTCCCGGCCAGCATGTGCTCGAGGTTGAAACGCGCCTGCTCGAGCTGCAGCTGGCCGGCCTCGATCTTTGAAAAATCCAGCACGTCGTTAACCACGCCAAGCAGGCTTTGCGTCGCAAGCTGGATCTTGCTGACGTAGCTGCGCTCGCGCCTTTCCAGCGGCGCTTCCTCCAGCAGGCGCGCCAGACCGGTGATGGCATTCATCGGCGTGCGGATCTCGTGGCTCATGTTGGCCACAAATTCGCTCTTGGCGCGGCTGGCGGCTTCGGCGCGGTCGCGTGCCCGCATCAGTTGTTCGTTCAGCTCCTGCAATTTCAATTCGCTGCGCTTAAGTTCAGTAACATCCGAGCCTAGGGCATAAAAGCCGCGCACGGCGCCCGATTCGCCGCGGTCGGGAATGAAGTTGATCCAGGTGTAGCGCGGCTCGCCCGATGGCAGTTCCAGCTCGCGCAGGAAGTGCTGCGGGCTGCCGGCCAGCACGGCATTGATATGGGGCCGGATCTGCTCCAGCAGGGCTGCCGGCAGCACGCGGTCGATCGGCTCGCCCATGGCCTGCTCCAGCGTCTTGCCGAACCAGGCCAGGAAGTATTTGTTGGCGAAATGGCAGCACAGTTCCGCATCCCAGTAGGCTACCAGTCCAGGCAGGTTTTCCGTCACCGTGTGCAGGAAGCTGGTGCTGCGGGCCAGGCTCAGGGAGGTCTGCTGCAGGGCTTCGTCGGCACGCTTGCGGTCCGTGATGTCGAGCGAAATGCCCAGCAGGTGGGTGGCAATGCCCTGGTCGTCGCGCAGGGCCACTTTGCGGGTGGTCAGGTAGCGCATCTCGCCGGCGGCGATGCGTACCGCTTCTTCGGGAATTTCCATGACCTGGTCCGATGCCAGCACCTTGCGGTCCGCTTCCTGGAAGGCCGCAGCCTGTTCCTGCGGGAAGAAATCCCGGTCGCTTTTGCCGAGCAAATCCTCGCGCGGGCGGCCGAGCAGCAGTTCGCCCTGGCGGTTGAGCAGTTCAAAGCGCAGGTGCTGGGCGTCCTTGACGAACACCATGGCAGGCATATTTTCCAGCACGGATTTGAACAGGGCCTTGGACTGGCGCAATGCCGCTTCCGTATCCTTTTGCTGGGTAATGTCCATCAGCACGGTAGTAATACCGACCATTGCGCCGTCGGCGCCGAAGACGGGGTAATAGCCGGTGATGAAATGGCTGCTGCGGCCTGGCCGCGCAGCGGTATTGCCGGTGATTTCGGCGTTGGGCACCGCTGCGGCGGTGGCCAGCACGCGGCGGTAGGCCTGGTTGACCTGCGCTACCAGGTTGCGGTCGCCGATCACTTCGTCGAAGCGGCGCCCGATATGGTCGTTGACCGCCATGCCATTCATGGACGCCAGGTAGTCGTTGATCATGAGGATGCGCAGGCGGGTATCGACAAAACTCAGGCCGACCGGCGCCGTGGCGTAGATGGTCTCCAGCAGGGCGTTGGAATTTTCCAGCTGCTGCGTGCGTTCTTCGACTACGCGCTCAAGGTCCTGCCGGTGGCGCCTCAGGTCGCGGTCCAGCCGCAGCAGGGTGTCGCCGATCTGGCGCGCCTCCTGGAAGGAGACGCGCGGCGCTTCGATGGCCGCGCCGCTGGCCAGCGCCTGGGCCGGCGCATGCAGGGCGTCGATCGAGCTGGCGATGCGGCGTGCCGCCAGGGCCGCCGCGGCAAAGCCGGCCAATACCAGCGCCGCCAGCATGGCGCACAAGGCGTAAAACAGGCCGTCGAAGGCCACCAGTGCGCCAGGCGCTGGCGCAGCGACGGCGACGCTCCAGGGACTGTCGGCGCCGCGCAGGTAGCCGACCTGCAGCGGCAGGCCGTGCAGGACATCGGTTGCCGGCTGGCCGCTGACGCGTCCGTCGTCATGGCTGCGCGCCACCAGGGTGCCTCCGGGCGCCAGCACGGCGATCACGGTGCCCGATGGCAGCTGCATCTCCTCGGCTACCTTGTCCAGCGCGTCGCCGGGCAGCAGCACGCTGAGGGCGGCAGGCGGCTTGCCGGGACGCTCGATCGGCACGTCGACTGCCAGGTGGGCCGGCTCCTTGCCGTTTGCGCGCAGCAGGCTGACGGCCGATCGTGCGTTCGGCGCGAACCTGATGCGGGCGGCGTTGGCGGCGCGGTCAATGGGCAGCGCGCCGCCGGCTATGACATGCGCCGTGCCGCTTTCGGTGAAGATGATATGCGACCGGTAGGGCAAGGCCGGCGGCAGGGCGGCAGCCGCCTGGCTGCGCAAGGCCACCAGGTCGCCGCTGCGTGCGCTGGGGCTGCTGGCGAGCGTGAGGGCCGCCGCTTCCGCCGCCAGCAGCTGGCGGTCCACGATGGCGGCCGCAGCGCGTGCCATGCGCTGGAGCTGTAATTCCGCGCGGCCCAGGTCGCGCTGCTGGAAGTACACCAGCAGCAACGCCACCGCCAGCAGCGCGGGGGCGGCGCAAGCCGCAGCCAGCAGCGCAATCTGCGACCGCAGCGGCGGCAAGGGCTTGCTGGATTCGTCCTGCACGGCACATCCTTTCGGAAGAGTGACTGCAGGACGATGATAGCTTAGCTTGCCTTGGGCGAGAAGCGCGCGATCTCCAGTTTGGCGATGGCGTTGCGGTGCACTTCGTCCGGACCGTCGGCCAGGCGCAGGGTGCGGTTGCCGGCCCACTGGTAGGCCAGCGGGAAATCATCCGACACCCCGGCCGCGCCGTGGGCCTGGATGGCCCAATCCAGCACCTGCTGTGCCACATTGGGCGCCAGCACCTTGATCATGGCGATTTCGGATTGGGCGACCTTGTTGCCGACCGTGTCCATCATATAAGCCGCCTTGAGCGTGAGCAGGCGTGCTGTGTCGATCCTGATGCGCGACTCCGCGATGCGTTCGCGCCACACGCCCTGGTCGGACAGCCGCTTGCCAAATGCAACCCGCGATACCAGGCGCTGCACCATCAGCTCCAGTGCCCGCTCGGCCACGCCGATGGCGCGCATGCAGTGGTGGATGCGGCCCGGGCCCAGGCGGCCCTGCGCGATTTCAAAACCGCGGCCTTCGCCAAGCAGGATGTTCGACGCCGGCACGCGAACGTTCTCGAACACCATTTCGCAGTGGCCGTGCGGCGCGTCGTCGTAGCCGAAGACCGGCAGGGGGCGCAGCACACGCAGGCCTGGCGTATCGGCCGGCACCAGGATCATCGATTGCTGGGCATGGCGCGGCGCGTCGAAATCGGTCTTGCCCATGGTGATATAGACCTGGCAGCGCGGGTCGCCTGCGCCGGAGATCCACCACTTGCGGCCATTGATCACATAGTGGGCGCCATCGCGTTCGATGCGCGTTTCAATATTGGTCGCGTCGGACGATGCCACCGCCGGTTCGGTCATCGCAAAGGCCGAACGGATCTCGCCGCGCAGCAGCGGCTCCAGCCAGCGCTGCTTATGGTCTTCCGTGCCGTAGCGCTCCAGCGTTTCCATATTGCCGGTGTCGGGCGCTGAGCAGTTGAACACTTCGGCAGCCCAGGGCACGCGGCCCATGATCTCGCACAGCGGCGCGTAATCGAGGTTGGACAGGCCCTCCGGCGCGCGGCTCGAACGCGGCAGGAACAGGTTCCACAAGCCCTGTTCGCGCGCCAGCGGCTTGAGGCGCTCGATCAGCTCGGTGGGGATCCAGCGGTTGCCTTGCTCGCGGCCGTTGCGGTCCACCTCTGCGTGAAAGGCTTTTTCGTTCGGGTAGATATGCTGCTCCATGAAGGCCAGCAGGCGCGCCTGCAGTTCCTTGGTGCGCGCGGAGTAGTCGAAGTCCATGGCGGTTCCCTTATTCGATTGCCTTGCCCTGGGCGTAAGCCCAGCCCATTGCCGCCATCGGGCGCGCCAGCTTGCCCGATTCCAGTGCCTGCGCGCTGGCAGCCGTGCCGTCCACATAGCGCTTCATGATGCCCTGCATGATGCTGGCAAGGCGGAACATATTGAAGGCGAGGTAGAAGTTGAAGTCTTCCAGGCGGATCGCCTTGCCGGTACGCTCGGCGTAGCGCGCAATGTAGTCGCGCTGCGATGGGATGCCCAGCGCTTTCAGGTCCAGGCCGGCAATGCCGCGGAATTTGCCCGGCTCGATGTGCCAGCTCATGCAGTGGTAGCTGAAATCCGCAAAGGGGTGGCCCAGCGTGGACAGTTCCCAGTCCAGCACCGCCAGGATGCGCGGCTCGCTGGGGTGGAAGATCATATTGTCGAGGCGGTAGTCGCCGTGCACGATGGCGGTGTCTTCGCCGGGCGGGATATTGGCCGGCAGCCAGGCAATCAACTGGTCCATCGCTTCGATGGACTCGGTCTCGGAGGCCTTGTACTGCCTGGTCCAGCGCTCGATCTGGCGCTGGAAGTAATTGCCCTGCTTGCCGTAGTCGCCCAGGCCGATGGCGTTGTAGTCGATGCTGTGCAGTTGCGCGATGACGCGATTCAGTTCGTCGTAGATGGCTGCGCGTTCGGATGGCGTCATGCCGGGCAGTGCCTGGTCCCACAGTACGCGGCCCTCGACAAACTGCATCACGTAGAAGGCGCGGCCGATCACGTCTTCGTCCATGCACAGGCAATATTGGCGGGCCGCCGGGAAGCCTGCCTTGTACAGGGCGTCCATCACGCGGAATTCGCGCTCGATCGCATGGGCCGAAGGCAGCAGCTTGGCGGCCGGCGCCGGCTTGGTGCGCAGCACATAGTGCTGCCCGCCGATGGAGAGCTTGAAAGTGGGATTGGACTGGCCGCCCTTGAACTGCGCGACCTTCAATTCCCCTTGCGGATAATCTCGAACGTGCCGGCGCAGGTATGCGTCCAGTGCGGCGGTGTCGAAACGGTGGCGTTCCGACACTTCCTTGGTGCCCATGAATTCTTCGAACATAATGCCTCCCTTCGAACGATCGTACTATTTTTGTGGGCGGGAAAGCAAGCGGGATTTGGCGTATTCGTTAAAGAGCTGCTCCATCGTGGTGCTGCGGGTGGCGCTTTGCAGGGGAGCGGGCGGCGCAAAGTTGGAAAAACGTACGATCCAGTCATGCGGCCCGGTCCCCACGTCGAGCGCATTGATGCAGCCGGCAGCCTGGGACAGGTTGCCGAGGAAAAGGCGCTGGCCGCCGCTCAGGGCATAGGACAGGATGGCGCGATTGACGCCGCCATGCAGGACCAGCAGCACCGTGTCCCAGCTATCGTCGTCCAGCAGCCTGGCGATGGCAGGATGGATGCGGTCCATCAGTTCGCCCACCGATTCCCCGCCCAGGAAGCGGCGCTGCTCCGGCACCACGCCTTCGAAAGCACCGGTGAACGCTTCGCGCAGCTTGTCGTCCGGGATGCCGGACAGCTTGCCGCCGCGGATTTCGGCCAGCTCGGGCCAGGTTTCGAGCTCGATTTGCTGGCCGGTCTCGGCCAGGACACGGGCCGCTGTTTCAACGGTGCGCGGCAAGCCCGAGACGATGACCCGGTCGAACCGGATGCCATCGGCGGCAAAGGCCAGGCCGGCCGCTGCGGCCTGGGCACGGCCGGTTTGGTTCAGGGGCACGGTTTCCGGGAGATAGGGTTTGCCGGCTTCGTCGAAATACGTGACGCTGCCATGCCGCATCAGGAAGACGCGGCGCCGTTCAGGATTTGCAGTCATAAGCTTTCAGAAGAAGATTGCGAGGCGCGTAATGATGGTTCCGTTATTAGTATAAGGCCCAGTCGCCCGCACGCTGCCGGAATCCGGTTTGCCGTCATCGAGCTTGGCATCGATCTGTTCGGCAAATGTGTCCGGCAGGTTGTCGAAGCGGATGCCGTTGCCGCCCCGGCCGCCGACCACGTCGTTGTAGATGTAGACCGCGCCGCCCTGTGCGCTGGTCATGAAATCCGTGGTGCCGTTGTAGGAACCGGTGATCAGGCCCGCCATCGCCAGGTGCTGCGGCGCCAGCTGGTACTCCGTGATCTGGCCGTCGCCATTGCCATTGCCGGCCGCCCCGGGCACGTGGGTGGTGGCGAGGATATCGTCGCCGGGCAGGGCGCGGAAGCGGTCCTGGTAGGCATTGACGGCGGCCTGCAGGGCGGTCGCCTGCTGGGTGATGCTCTTGACCTTGGCGCTGTCGATCAGGGCCTGTCCCTTCAGCACGCCGCCCAGCAGCAGGCCGATGATGACAAGGACGATAGCGATTTCAACGAGGGTAAAGCCGCGGGGTCTCATGGCGCTCTCCTTTGCTTGCATGTCATGGCAGCCTTTGGGCTGCGAGCATTCGGTTGAACAGGATGTTGGGCGATAGCCAGACCACGATATCATCGTAGGCCCCGCCCGCCGCGGCGGGATTGTCGGCGCGCTCGCGCGCGATGAACATGCGCCCGTCGCCCTGGAAATTGGCCTTCTCGTCGACATTGCCCTGGCCCATGTCGGCGGCCTGCACGCCGACGTCGCTGAAGGCGCCGAAGCCATTGCGGCCTTGCGACAGCACGACAGCGGGAATGTCGTTGGGCGCGCTGGCCGGCACCATCGCGCCGGACGCGTCGCGGGCGCCAATGGTGATGTCGCGTGGGGTGTTGAGGCGGAACGGTACGCCGCTGTCGCTGAAGGCGGGCGTGACGCTGTACAGGTAGAGGTGCTGCCAGGCGTCGAGCTTGGGCAGGCCCAGGGTTGCCCACGGCAGGAAACCGAAACGGCGCTCGTTGCCGCAGCGGGTGCCGCTGCGGTCTTCCAGCCCGTTCGAAGCCGAAATGGCCGGGCAGGGCAGGAAACCGTTGCGGGCCGCGAATCCTGCCAGGGCGTCGCGTGCTTCTTCCAGCGCTTTGCCGGTGTCGGCGGCGCGGCGCTGCTCCATTTGCGCCGAGAGCGGCGCCAGCATGCCGCCCAGCAGCAGGCCGACGATGACCAGCACGATCGCCATCTCGACCAGCGTAAAGGCGGTTTGATTTCTCATGGCAAGGTCCTGGCGGCGGCCATCCTTTCGTACAGCGTGTGCAGCGGAACCACCACCAGCAGGTCGTCGAAAACGCCGCCGGGAGCATTGCTTTCCGTGCTGAGCGGCCGCTGCATGAAGGTCGCGCTCGCCTGCAGGTTGCCCGCTTCGTCCTGGCTGTCGGGCGCGTCGCTGCGCCCGCGCGAGAGAACGACTGCGGGCGCGCATTGCGCGGCCAGCGAGCAGGCATCCTGCCCGGCGACAAAGAACAGCGCGCCGTTCGCGTCGCGCGACAGAACGCGTTTGCTGGCGATGAGCGCCGTCCGTGCCAGCGGTGCGGCAGTGAATGCTGGTGTCACGCTATAGCGCAACTGGCGGCCCCAGTGGTCCGCGGCCGGCAGGCCGAGATCCATCCAGGGCAGCAGGCCGGTGCAGTCGGCCTCGCTGGTGCAGGGGGCGCTGCGCTCGCGACCGGACCCGCCGTCGCCCGCAGCTGGGCCGGGCGGCCCGGAGGCGGCGGGGCGGGGCAGGCGGCCATGGGTGGCCGCGAACCCGATTAATGCCTCGCTTGCCTGCGCAAGCAGCGCGTGGGTACGTTGCTCGCGTGCGCGCTCGATGCCGCTGCCGCCGAATGCCGACAGCAGGACTGCAGCCAGCGCCACCGTGGCCACCAGCAGGAGCGTGAGCAGCGCGGCGCCGCGCTGCCTAGCGTGCGGCTTCATGGACTTCTCCTGTCGCCGGGTCATAGCGTTGGCCAGGCTTGAGCACGACCGGCCGGCCGTCAGCCTGCAATGTGACCGTGCCGCGTGTTACGCCTCCCGCCGGGGCAGGTTGGGCTTCGCCGTTGACGATGATCATCGTTGGCCCGTTGCTGCGCCGGATAACGCCGCCCAGCCGAAGTCCCGCTTGTTCCGGCTCTGCCGCACCCTGGGCCGCACCCGCGCCCGCGTCCGTGACGGCGCCGGCCGCGCCGCCCGTGCCAGCCATCCCTGGCGCCGCAGCCGGAGGGCAGCCAGGCGCCGCTCCGGGAGGACAGCCTGGCGCAGCGTCCATTGCCGGCGCCTGGAGCCCGCCAGTCCAAGCAGCCCCGCCAGCGGCTGGCCCGGGCGCTTGCGGCACGCTGCCGGCAGGCGCGGCCTGGTTGCGCTGCGTATCGAGCCGCACGCGCTCGTCCGGCGTCGTGAACAACCTGCCCATGCTGACGAAACCCTGCGCGCCAGCCTGGGACGCCAGCAGCAAAAGCAGCACCGGCAGGGCTGGCTTCATGATGAGCCTCGCACCGGCTTGCCCGGCGCGGGCGCAGGCGTCAGCGTCAGCCAGTTCAACGTGCAGTCGGCATTCAAAGTCGGCGCCAGCACGCCGGCAACCGGGGCGCCTCCGGCTGCACGCCGGATCACGCAATCCTGCACCGCAAACGTCCCCGTCAGGCGCAGGTCGGCAAGGAAATTGAGCAGATCCAACTCATGCAACAGGTCCATATGCAGGACCATCCGGCTGCCAAGCAGGGCGTAATCGCCGGTCGGCAAGGCGGTCTCCAGGCGGTACGGTTGCTGCACCTCGATCTCGTAAGTCAGGGGCAGCAGGCGCCGCTGCTCCTGGATCTGCCGGATCGCCTCCACCCAGTCCAGCCGCCGCTCGGGGCCAACCAGGCCGCGGCGGCGCAATTCCACGAACTGCGGCTGGTACTGCCGGATTTCCTCCTTTTCCGTCTCGGCGTGGGCCAGCCGCAAGCGCGCAGCGTCGCGCTCGAGCAGTGCCGCAGCTTCCTCGAAATGGGACCGCTTCAAATGCCAGGAACTGGCAAACACGGCGGCCAGCGAAACCGCCAGGGTGGCGAGGAACAGCAGCACCGCATTGCGCAGCAGCGAAAATTCGCGGAACAGGATCATGGCGCCCACCTGAGATTCAAGGTGAATTTCGACCGTTCGCCCAGCCCTGCCGGCGAACCCGCCTTGCCACTCAGCTTGACGTTGGGCCTGATATCGAACGGCAGCTGCTCGATTTCCACGATCATGCCCGGGGTACGGGCCAGTTCCTGCGCAAAGCGGTTCATGCTAAGCAGTACGCTGCGATAGTCGTCCTGCTCCACCAGGACCTCGGCCTGCAGGCGGACCTGCTGTGGCGGCGCCTTGGGTATTCCAATCAGCATGGACGATTGCGGCGCCACCAGGGCAGGCGTCGTTGCGGCGCCGGGAAACGCGCTGCTGGCCGTGACAGGCACCACGCCGGGCGCATTGGCCCGCCAGTCCAGCTGCGTCAGGCGGATCTGCGGCGAGCGCTCCAGCGCGTCGCTGAGGATGCCCATCACCGCCTGCGGCCAAGGCCCCTGGCGCGCCACCATTTGTGCAATCTGCACCGCGGCCTTCATGTTGGCAGTCTTGTCGACCGCCGGCGGCATGCTTGACATGCTGCTGCGGTAAGCGTTCGCGAAGCCATGCGTCTCTTGCCGCAATTCCTGGGTGTGGCTGCGTGCCAGTGTATAGCCCGCGATGTTTGCACCAGTCCACAGCAGGCAGCAAGCCGCCATGACCGCACTCGAAGCGTACAGCGACTTGCGCGTGCGCCAGACGTCGTAATAGCGCTGGCGCAGGCCGAGCGGATAGTGGCTGGGCGGGGCGGCGCGCGCAGCCAGTCCAAGGAACAATTCATCCGGGTTGTCGGTAGCAGCCAGGCGCAGCCGGGAAGCGGCCTCGCCCAGCGGGATGACCCGCCAGTCCAACAAGGGAGCATTGCCTGCCGCCGGCGGCAAGGCAATACGTGCCAGTGGCAGCATTGCCAGCACCTGCAAGGGCGCATCGCGCCGCAGCATGTGAGCCCCGACGAGGAACTGGCGTGTACGCTCGGCTTCCTGCTCGGCGCTCGCTGCAGCCTGGGCCAGCCTTGAAAAGCGTGCCTTGCCGTACTGGAAATAGGTCTGCCGTATGCCGCTGGCATGCTCTGTCACCAGCAGGAGATGGGCTTCCTGCCGCGCCGCTTCCGGCAACAGGGCGCTGCTGAGCAGGGCGGGCGTGTAAAGCGCCGCCAGCGCAATCCGCCGGCCTTCCAGCGCATCGAGCCAGGGCGCAAGGATTGTCGGGTTGGTCAGCGCTGAGAAAAGAACGATGTCGTCGCGCCGTCCTTCATCCTCGCGGCCCTGGACATGGGCGCAGCGGAATGGCGTATCGCGCCAAGCCTGCACCAGGCGCCTCTCGCGCATGACCGACCCGGCGCGGCCGGCCACGTGCGGCAGCAAATGGCGTTGGAAATCCTCTTCCACCAGGTCGGCCACCATCAGCGCCGGCGCGTCTTCCCTGCCTTCCAGCCAGCCGGCGAAGCTCTCCAGGCCATCCGGGGTGGGGACGAAGCAGGGCCCTGCTGCCAGGGCGCCGCGCTCCCAGAGCCAGCAGCATAGCCGCTCGCCGGTAAGGTGAAGGATCAGTTTGCGAGTCATGGCTTCAAATCCTGATTGAGCTGATAGTGTCGTAAATCGGCCCAAGCACGGACAGCATGATCCAGCCCAGCAGGATGCCAAGGACGACAGTCATAGCCGGCTCGATCATCGATTGCATGCGCTCGATCCTTTCGCGCACCTCGCGATGGTAGAAGTAAGCCACGTTGCGCAGCGTCGCATCGAGGGCGCCGGTCGATTCGCCAACGCGCAGCATGCGTACCACCAGCGGCGGGAATAGCTCGACCTGCCTGAAGGCTGCCGCGACGGTGTGGCCTTCCGAAATCAACTCCCTTGCGCGGCGCAGGGCGGCGGCCACGACGCGGTTGCCGGCAATTCCTTCCGACAGGCGAATGCATTCGAGCACGGGTATTCCGGCGGCATACATCAGCGCAAAGTAGGTCGCGAAGCGCGCCATGATCAGCTTGTGCAGGACCGGCACCATGCGCAGCAGCAGCCGGTCGAAGGCGAATGCCGTGCGCTCGCTGGATCGCAACTGCCAGCGCAGCAGCCACCATGCCGCGAAGGGCACCGCCAGCAGCAAGTACCAGTAGTGGATGAAAATGCCGGAGACCGCAATCAGCGCGCGCGTATGCAGCGGCAGTTCCTGCCCCATGTTCTGGATGAAGGCCGTCAGCTGAGGCACCAGGTAGATCATCAGGAAGAACAGCACGCCGCTGACGATCACCAGCACGAAGGCCGGGTAGGTGATGGCCTTGCGCGCTTGTGCCGCCAGCTCGTCCTGCCATTTGAGGTTTTCCGCCAGGTCGCGGAACACCTCGTTAACCTTGCCGCTTTGCTCGCCCGCACGAACCAGGCTGGTGAAACTCTGGTCGAACACTTCCGGATAGGATGCCAGCGCGCCGGAGAGCTGCAGCCCGCCCTCGATCTTTTCCACCAAGTCGGTGATGATTTCGCGCAGGCGCAGGTTATCGGCGCTGTCGCGCAGGTCGCGCAAGCCGTCCAGCATCGGCACGCCGGCGCTGCTCATCTGCTCGAGGTGGAAGCAGAAGTTGATCAGGTCGCGCCGTGTGATGCGGCGGCCGCCGATGCGCAGGTCGCGCTGGCGGGTCTCGCGATAGTCGATCAGGTCGAGCGCCATGCGCTGCAGGCGCAGTTCGAGGTCGGGCACGTTATGCGCGTCCATATTTCCCGGCACGATAGTGCCGTTGGCGTCCATGGCGCGGTAAATGAACTGTGGCATGTCAGCCCAACCTGTCGGTGAGATCGACCACGCGCGATACTTCGTCCAGCGTCGTCAGGCCTTCCAATACGCGGCGGATGCCGTCGTCGACCAGCGAGCGCAGGCCGGCGGTGCGGGCGGCATTGCGCAGCTCCCGCGCCGGCGCGCGCCGCGCCACCATTTCATCGAGTTCCCCGCTCATGCGCAGCAGCTCCATGATGGCCATGCGGCCCTTGTAGCCCTGGTGGGCGCAGCGGTCGCAGGCCCCGGCGCGGTAGATGGTGGCCGGCGGCTGGTCGGCCGCGAGCCCCAGCAACCGCCGCTCCAGTTCATCGGCTTCGACCGGCTGCCGGCAGTGCGGACACAGCTTGCGCACCAGGCGCTGGGCGATGATGCCGATGATGTTCCCGGCCAGGACATCGGCCACCACGCCAAGGTCCAGCAGGCGCGGAATGGCGCCGACCGCGGAATTGGTGTGCAGCGTGGAATAGACCTGGTGGCCGGTCATGGCCGCGGCCAGGGCCATGTCGGCGGTTTCCTTGTCGCGGATTTCACCGACCAGTATCACGTCCGGATCTTGCCGCATCATGGAGCGGATGCCTTCGGCAAACCCCAGCTTGGCCGATTCGTTGACCGAGGTCTGCCGGATCTGGTGCATCGGGTATTCGACCGGGTCTTCCATCGTCATGATATTCACGGACTCGGTGTTGATGTGGTTCAGGATCGAATACAAGGTGGTGGTCTTGCCGCTGCCGGTCGGACCGGTGACCAGGATCAGGCCATCGGGCCGGGCAATCATCAGTTTCAGCACGTCGAGTTCATGCTCGGCCAGGCCCAGCTTCTCCAGCGGGACGATGCCTTTCTGGCGGTCCAGCACGCGCAGCACGATGTTCTCGCCGTGGGTGGTGGGCTGGCTGCTGGCGCGGAAGTCGATCTGGCGGCCGGAAAACTGGATCGAGATACGGCCATCCTGCGGGGCGCGCGTCTCGGCGATATTCATCTGGCTGATCACCTTGAGCCGCACTGCCATGGCCGGCCAGTACGAGCGGTGCAGGCTGCGGATCTGGCGCAGGATGCCGTCGATGCGGTAACGGACGCGCAGGAAGCTGTGCTCCGGTTCGAAGTGGATATCGGAGGCGCTGTTTTGCACTGCATCGGCCAGCAGCGCGTCGATCAGCCGTACCATCGGCTGGCTGTATTCGTCGGAAGCGGCATCCAGCGTCACCTCGCCAGTTTCGATTTCATGCAGGATGCCGTCGATCGACAGCTCAAATCCGTAGTAATGGTCGATCGCGTGCGCGATATCGGAATCGTTGACCAGCAGGGGCACCAGGGTGATGCCCTTGACCAGCATGGCGCTGATCTGGTCCAGTGCCACGATGTTGGTGGTGTCGGACATGGCCAGCACCAGTTCGTCGGTGGCGCGTTCATACACGATCGGGAAGACGCGATAGCGCTTGGCCACTTCCTTCGGGATCAGCTTGAGCGCGACGGCGTCGACCACCAGGCTTTTCAGGTCGGCCGAACGCGTATTGAGCTTTTCGCTGAGCGCCTCGCGCATGGTCGCTTCGGTCACGAAACCGAGCGCGATCAGCAGCTTGCCCAGGGGCTCGCTGTTGCGGGTTTGCTCGGTCAGTGCGATCCGGAGCTGGTCTTGGCTGATGACGCCTTTCTGGATCAGCAGTTTGCCGAGCGGGATTTTCTGCGTGTCGGCCATTGTGCTTTATCGGGGCGGCGTTTCCAGGATTTGCAATCGCTTGCGGACGGCGTCGGGGTTGAAGCTGGGCGGACTGGCCTGGGCCAGTTCGAGCGCACGGCGGTAATAAGTTTGCGCCAGGCGCGGCTGGTTCATGTGGTCCAGGCCGACGCCGAGGTTGAAGGCATAGTCGGCATTCTCGGGCATCGCACTGAAGGCGCGGAAATAGCTTTGCTGGGCTTCCGGCCAGCGGCCCTGGCGGGCGAACAGGTTGCCAAGGGCGAACTGCACAGGGCCGGAGCCGGGGTGCTGGCGCGCCAGGCCGCGCAGCCTGATCTCGTTGGCTTGCAGGTCGCCCGGCCGCAGCTCGCTGAGCCCGGCCAGGGCCTCGGGGTCGCCCGGGTCCAGCTCGAGCAGGCGCAGGTAGTTGTTGGACGCTTGCATGCCATCGTGCTCGCGCAGCGCGACGGCGGCGGCGCCGAGCAGGGCGTCGCGGTTATTCGGGTCCTGCAGCAGGGCGAGGTCGTATTGCCGGCGCGCGGTGGCCAGGTCGCCGGATTTCAGGGCGGCATAGCCATTCTGGACCGCTGGCGCCACCTGTGTCGTCGCCGTGCCGCGCACGAACTGGACGTTGCCGTTTTCGCCGATGGCCGTTTGCAGGGTGGCTTCGCCTTGGCGCGCCAGGCGAGGCTTGCTGTCCGTAGCCTGTGGCGGCGACGCCGATCGGCCGGCTTTTAAAGAGGGGGCCGGGGCGCCGGGCGCATTGGAGTGCGGCGTTGGCGGCTGCGCCGCCGGCGGGGGCGCGGCGGCTTGCGCGGTGTCGGCGGCGCGGACCTGCCGCGCGGCGCGCTCTGCTGCGTCGCGCATGGCTTCCGCGCGAATGGCCGGGTCGGCAATGGCTGCCAACTGCTCGGGGGTTGGGATTGTGACGTCGGCATCTGGCCGCGTGGCCGGTGCTCTGGAGCCCAGGGCCGGCGCGCCGGCCGTAACGGCGGCGCCACTCTCAGGCGCGCCTGCGCCGGCAAGTCCGGCTGTGCCGTTAGCACCTGCCGTGCCGGCAAGCGTGGAGGCGGCTGCACCGTCCACCGCGGCCGCACCGCCAGGGACCGGGCCTACTCCTTCGGCGGCACCTGCGGCGCTGCCGGGCGCCGTGGCCTGTGCACCGGGGTCGGCACCAATCGGCGTGACATAAGGCGTCACCGGTATGGGGGCACCTTGCTGCGCTCCATCCTGGGCCAAAGGCGGCGAGCCCGGGGCCGGCATCGGTACCATGGGCAGCCGCGCCCCGGGCCCCGGCGCCGATAAGGCTCGCCAATAGATGAAAGCAAATATCGCCAGCAAGGCAGCCAGGGTTCCCGCCAGTATCACCAGCCGGCGTTGCGACGAGGCGATTGCCCTCGGCAGGCCTTGTTTGCGCGTGGTGCCAGTCCTGGGGCTGGCGTCCCCTCCGGGACCCGGGCCCGCGCCTGGGCCGCCAGCTGCGCCAGCGCCGGGAGCATCCGGTATCTGGCGCGTGGCGGCCGAGGCGCGAAGCTTGTCGGCGGCAGTCGCAGCCGGCGGCATCCGGGAGGCCGCAGGTGGGCGCAGCGGCTCATGGCGAGCCTGCGGCGGCACCGGATCATGCGCCGCCTCCTGCGCCGCCACGACGGGCGGCTCGGCATCGAGCGGTTCAAGGCGCCACGCATCCGGCATCACGGCAAACGCCGGCCCGCCTTCCATGGGCGGAGGCGAGGGCACCGCATCGGCGCCGAACTGTGGCTGTTCCACATCATGTTCATGCGCGGCCTCATGCCCGTTCTGTGTCCGGGCGCGTTCGGCCTTGCGCAAGGCTTGCATGAGTAGGCTCATAATTCCCCCGCCGGCCGCGATGGCATGAGGTAGCGGTAGTTGGAATAGTCGCCTGCCATGCTGGCGTCCTTCACCACCACCGGCCGCAGGAAGATCACCAGCTCGGTTTTGCTGGCAGTCTCGTTGCGGTATGAGAACAGGTCGCCGAGCAGCGGTACCGACCCGACCAGGGGAATGCTGTCTTTCTTGTTGTCGACCGAATCCTGCATCAGGCCACCCATGACGGCAACCTGTCCGCTCTGCACCTTCAGGATGGATTCCATTTCGCGCGCCTGGATCACCGGCACCCGGCTCTTGACGTTCTGCTTGCTCAGCTCAGGATTGGGGTCCTCGACATAGTCGACAATGCGCGTGATGGTCGGCCGCACGTTCAGCGTGACTTCGTCTTCCGCCGAAATCTGCGGCGTCACGCTCATCACAAAGCCCACGGGGACCGTCTCGACCTTGGATTCATAGGTCGCCGGCGTTGCAATGGTGCCGTTGGAGGTCAGCACGGCAGGCGTCACTTTCAGCGTGAAGAAGATGCTGTTGTCGACCACCTTGAGCAAGGCCGTCTGGTTATTCAGCACGCTGATCTTGGGACTGCTCAGCACTTTCACCTTGCCGAACGATTCCAGCAGCTGAATGGTGGCGGTGATGTTGCCGAAGCGCGTGGTCGGGTTGGCGTAATCGAAGATGAAGATGCCTGCCGAACTGTTCGGGGCCACGCCCGAAGGCAGCGGTGTGGTGCCGACCCGGCCCTGTCCCAGCTTGCCGTGGCCATTGATGCGTGACCAGTTGATGCCTTGCTGGTACTGGTCGCTGAGCTTGACTTCGATGATGGTCGCCTCGATCAGCACTTGCCGCTTGGCGGCCGTCATGACGATATCAAGGAATTCCTGCACTTTTTCATGCTGCCTGCTGGTCGCGCGCACCGACAGCAAGCCGCCTTCCGGATTGGAGATCACTGATGGGAAGTTGCGCCCCTGTGCGGCGCCAGCACCGCCGAATGCGCTGTTGGCGGCTGTGCCGCCAGGCGGGGTGCGCGCTTGCGCGGCAGCGGCCTGCGCGCCGGGATAGTTGGCATCGGGCGCGCCGGCGCCAGCTTGCATCTGCTGCACCATCGCGTTGGCCTGTTCGCGCATCTGGGCCAATGGATCGGTCAGCTGGTCATTGAGCGTGGTCGGCCGCAGCATGTCGCGGACGTTTTTCTCCAGGCTGTACCAGAAATTGTTATCGGAGCGATTCGCGACGGACGTGGTCGAGTTATTGTTGCCGCCACTGCCCAGCGAACTGCTGGCAGCCGGCACCGGCGTAGCAGCTGTGCCGCCGCTGCTGCTGCCGTACGCCGAGCCGCCTGTGGTGGAAATCTGCGTCGCGATATTCACGCTGCTGTTGGTGCTGCGCGCGATATTGACGTAGTCGATCTTGTAGTGGCTCCAGTAAGGCTGGTCCGGCAGCACAACCAGGTTCTTGCCCTGCAGCTCGTAGCGCATATCGACTTGCTTGCCGATACGCGACAACAACTGCGGCAAGGTCTGGTCGAGCGCATTCAGCGTCACCGTTCCTTCCACCGCCGGATGGACGTCGACATTCAGCCCGGCATCGCGGGCAAGCGCAAACAACACCGACTGCACCGGCACGCGGTGCACCGACACGCTATAGGTGTCCTGCCGCGCAGCGGGACGCGGCGGCGCAAGGGCGGCGCTTTGCTGCACCGGCTCCGGAATCGCGCCAGCCACTGGCTCAGGCTCGGCCACATGGGTAGGGGATAAGGGGAATTTCGGCGCTGCGCAAGCCGCAAGCAGGACGCATAACAGGAAAGCCGCAAGGTTCTTCATGTCGATCGCCGCCTGAAGCAAGTTGCCAGGAGTTTATCGAAAACGATCATACTGCGATTGCCTGCAAGCGCCGCGCACGAATAACGGCTGTCTTCAATCGCCTGCCGCACGTGGTAGGAATTTACGTATGGCAAATCCTCGGCAAAGGCAGCCATCAGCGATTTGTCGGCCAGCACATTGATGCGCCGGACGATGCCTTGCGAACCGCGCGCGATCAGGCGCACCGCGCCACGGCTGAACAGCTCGGGGCCCTGGTAGCCGGCAGCGCGCAAGCGGTGCGACAGGAAGTAGGGGATCTGTTCACGCGGCATTGGCGGGACATGGAAGCTGTGCGTGATGCGTTCACGCAGCTGCCGCATGCGCGGCAGCGACAGATGCTCATCGAGTTCCGGCTGGCCGAACAGCACGATCTGCAGCAGCTTGCTGCGGGCCGTTTCCAGGTTGGTCAGCAGCCGCACTTCCTCCAGCGTTTCCAGCGGCATGGCTTGCGCTTCTTCGACCAGCAGGACGACCCGGTGCCCGGCTGCATGGCGCGCGATCAGTTCAGCGTGCAAGGCGCGCAACACCTCATCGGCGCGGCGCCCGCTGGTGTCGAGTCCCAACTCGGCCGCGATGGCATGCAGGACTTCCTGCGGGCCAAGCGTGGGATTGACGAGGTAGAGCACGTCTACGCCTCGCGGCAGGCGCGACTCGAGCATGCGGCACAGCATGGTCTTGCCGCAGCCGACTTCGCCCGTCACCTTGACGATGCCTTCGCCTTGCGTGACGGCATAGAGCAGGGCGGACAGGATTTCCCCGCGCGTGTTCCCGCTATAGAAGAACGCAGGGTTCGGCGTAATGCCGAACGGGGCCTCTTGCAGGCCAAAATGTTGCTGGTACATGGCGGCGTGCAGGCAATGGGTCGGTTGGATGGGCCCTGCAATTGGAGCACGTATCGCAAGAATTCGTCGCCCTCCAGCCACGCCCGCAAGTTGTGGTGAATGTATTAACTAGTTTTGCTATGCCTGCACGATTCCTTCGCATACAATTCCATCCACATCATGGACGCGGGGACACGGTATGACGAGGCCGGACAAGGTTCGTTTAGGTGAGATCCTGGTGCAGCAAAAACTGCTGTCGGAAGAACAGTTGGGCATGGCGCTGACGGAGCAGAAACGCAGCGGCCGCAAACTGGGGCGGGTATTCGTTGAACACGGCTTCGTCACCGAAGAACAGATTTCCGGCGCGCTGGCACGGCAGCTCAACATCCCCTACATCAACCTCAAGTTCTACCAGATCAGTTCCGACCTGGTACGGCTGCTGCCGGAAACCCAGGCCCGCCGCTTCCGCGCCCTGGTGCTGGAAGACCGCAAGGGCAGCATGCTGGTCGGCCTGTCCGATCCGACCGACCTGTTTGCCTACGACGAAATCTCGCGCCTGCTGAAACAGAGCATCGAACTGGCCGTGGTCAACGAGACCGAGGTGCTGGCCGCTATCGACCGCATCTACCGCCGCACGGAAGACATTTCCGGCCTGGCGCGCGAACTGGAACAGGAGATGGGCGAGGGCTCGGTGGACTTCGGCGCACTCGCCGCGGCCAGCCCGGGCCTGGAAGAGGCGCCGGTGGTCAAGCTGCTGCAATCGCTGTTCGACGATGCGGCCCAGGTGCGCGCATCGGACATCCACATCGAGCCGCAGGAAGGGCGGCTGCAGATCCGTTTCCGCATCGACGGCGTGCTGCACTTGCAGACGGAAGCCGACATCAAGATCGCGCCGGCCCTGGCGCTGCGGCTCAAGCTGATGTCCGACCTGGATATTTCCGAGAAGCGCCTGCCGCAGGACGGGCGCTTCGCCGTGCGCGTGAAGAGCGCCCGCATCGATGTCCGTATCTCCACCATGCCGACGCAGTATGGCGAATCGATCGTCATGCGTTTGCTGAACCAGAGCGGCATGACCTTGCGGCTGGATGCCATCGGCATGCCCAGGCCGCTGCTCGAGCGTTTCCGCGCCATCGTGGCCCGGCCGAATGGCCTGGTGCTGGTGACCGGCCCGACCGGCAGCGGCAAGACCACCACGCTTTACTGCGCACTGGCCGAACTGAATTCGATGGAGAAGAAGCTGATCACCGTCGAAGACCCGGTCGAGTACCGCCTGGCGGGCATCAACCAGGTGCAGGTCAACGAGAAGATCGAGCTCGACTTCGCGCGCGTGCTGCGCTCCGCGTTGCGCCAGGACCCGGACATTGTGCTGGTCGGCGAGATGCGCGACCAGGAGACCGCGCAAATCGGCCTGCGTGCCGCGATGACCGGCCACCTGGTGCTATCGACCCTGCACACCAATGACGCCGCCAGCACGCCGCTGCGCCTGATGGACATGGGCGTGCCGCGCTACATGGTGGGCAGTTCGCTGCAAGCCGTGCTGGCGCAGCGCCTGGTCCGCGTGATCTGCGAATCCTGCACCACGCCATACACGCTGACGCCGAACGAGCACGAATGGCTTGGCCTGGAACTCAAGGACAAGGTCGACCTGGGCAGCTACTTCTACGGCAAGGGCTGCTCGCATTGCAATGGCCTCGGTTATCGCGGCCGGGTCGGCGTGTACGAGCTGCTGGAAATGACGCAGTCAGTGGTGGACGCGGCCAACGACGTCGATCCGGCGGTGTTCCTGAAGGCCGCCAACCAGCAGATGGGCGGCCAGACCTTGCGCCGCCATGCGGTTCAGCTGGTGGTCGAGGGCCGTACCACAGTCTCGGAAGCCATGCGCATCAGCCATCAGCTGGAGGATTGACGTGCCGCTGTTTGCCTACAAGGGCCGCAATGCACGCGGCGAGTTGATGCAAGGGGTGCTGGAGGCAGCCGACAGCGGCGCTGTCGCAGACCAGCTATTCAGCACCGGTGTCACGCCAATCGAGATCAATGCCACCAAGGCCGCCCCCAGGCAAAGCGATGAAAGCCTGTGGGAGCGGCTGACCGAGAAAAAAGTCAGCGCGATGGACGTGCAGCTTTTCAGCCGCCAGATGTATACGCTGCTGAAATCGGGCGTACCGATCATGCGCGGCCTGGCCGGTTTGCAGGAGTCTGCCATCAGCAAGTCTTTCGGGCGCGTGATCAAGGACCTGCGGGAGTCGCTGGATGCCGGCCGTGAACTGTCGGCGGCCATGCGGCGCCACCCGGACGTGTTTTCGGCGTTCTACCTGTCGATGGTGCGCGTAGGCGAGATGACGGGCCGGTTGGAGGAGGTATTCCTGCGACTGTTCGACCACATGGAATTCGACCGCGATATGCGCGAGCGGGTCAAGACGGCACTGCGCTATCCGGTCTTTGTGATCATTGCGATGGCAATTGCAATGGTGGTGGTGAACATTTTCGTGATCCCCGCGTTCGCCAAGGTATTCGAGAGCTTTCACGCCGAGCTGCCGTTGATGACGCGTATGCTGCTGGCCACTTCGAGCTTCATGCAGAACTACTGGGGCTTGCTGCTTGTTGTCGCGCTGGCGGCGTTCTTCGGCTTCCGCGCCTGGATCAAGACTGACAAAGGACGCTATGAATGGGACCGCATCAAGCTGCGCATTCCCATTGCCGGCAAGATCATCCACAAGGCGACGATGGCGCGCTTTGCCCGCAGCTTCTCGCTGTCGGCGCGCAGCGGCGTGCCCATCGTACAAGCGCTGACGGTGGTGGCGCAAACGGTCGACAATGCCTACCTGACTTCGCGCGTTGAGCAGATGCGCGACGGCGTTGAACGCGGCGAGTCGATCTTGCGCACGGCAATGACGGCAGCGGTATTTACACCGGTGGTCCTGCAGATGATCGCCGTGGGCGAGGAATCCGGCTCGCTGGATGAGCTGATGGACGAGATCGCCGGGATGTATGAGCGCGAAGTCGATTACGAGCTCAAGACCCTGGCGGCGCAAATCGAGCCTATCCTGATCACTTTCCTTGGCGTCATGGTGTTGGTACTGGCCCTCGGTATCTTCCTGCCAATATGGGACCTGGGCAAGGCGGCGCTGCGGCGATGAGGACCAAGATGCCCGCGCAGCTTCCGGCGGCAAATAGTGTAGCTTTGCCGCAACGCTTGCGCCAGGGCGGTGCAGGGTATTTTGAGTTTGCCGTCGTGGCAACTGTTTTTGCCGTGCTCTGTGGCGTGCTGCTGCACAAGCTGCAGTTTTACCAGCAGGAAGCGGAGCGACTTGCAGCCGAACAAGTTGTAACGAGTGTGCGTGCGGCGCTTGCCAGCAAGATGGCTTCGTTGTATCTAAGGGGTAACGAGGGCGAAATGGCAGCGCTGGCCCGGCAGAATCCGATGGACTGGCTGGAGCGGCGGCCGCCCAATTATGCGGGCGAGTTCGCGGCGCCAAAAGAGGGCACGGTGCCTTTCGGCCACTGGTATTTCGACCGCTCATCGGCAACCTTGTCATATGTGTTAAATAAGCGCGTATTTTTTGGAGAAAGCAGTCCGAAACGCTTGAACTACAAGGTAAAATTCGCGCAGCACCCTTCAAATCTCACACAAAATCACGAAGGGCCAGGACCCGGCGGCGTAACCCTGGAACAAATTGTTGAATAGGCCGCAAAGACACCTTCAAGTACTCGGAGAGCGCCAATGAAAAAGTTTCAAGCACCTAAACAACAGTCCGGTTTCACCCTGATCGAATTGATCGTTGTGATGGTGATCCTCGGCATCCTGGCTGCGACCGCATTGCCGCGCTTTATCAACCTCGGCGCCGATGCGCGCGTGGCGAGCCTGAACGGCGTACGCGGCGCGATCGCGTCGTCGGTGGCGCTGGTGCACGGCAAGTGGCTGGCGTCCGGCGGCAAGGATTCGAAGATCACGGTTGACGGCATTGAACTCGACCTGGACACCAAAGGTTATCCAAAGAATGCCGATTACGCGGATATGCTGGCGGTGGCGGGGGTGACTGCGGGCGACTATAAGATCTATGGTCCGGGCACTGCCGTTGGTCCCAACAATCCTGCGACCAGCAGCACCGAGATCGCCATCGTCCCGAACAGTGTAGCGAGTAACCCAACCGGATTGAAGTGCTTCATCAAAGTGACCCACACGGATGACGTGGATGCCCAGCCGACGGTTTCGGCGGCGCCGCCCGTTGCCGACTGCTGATCTTCGTGGGCTTCGGAAGAAACCAGGCTGCGGCCTGGTTTTTTTTTGTGGTGCGCCCGGCAGGGCGCACCTACTTGGAGGTGAAAGTCCTCTGCTCGCCCGACAAGGGGAAGAGCTAGCGGAAGGCAAGGGTGTCGCGGGCGACTGCGAATCTGGAGGAAGCCGGAAGCAAAGCGCTGGCCTGACGAACAGGAAGCGGATACGAGGCGGCGCAGCCGGGTGAGGTGTCCATAATCACCAAAGCCCAAAACTTGTACGGAAGGCGGCGACGTAGATCCGACAGGCATAAGCGTGAAGGTAGGTGCGCAATACCCGGGGAGATCTGCACATGTGCCACTGTGCTACCGGCATCGTGAGGTGACGGGATGCATGTGCAGAAGTCAGCCGAGGGCATAGTAGGTCGAGACAAGGACGAGGAGTCCGCAGAGCTTGGCCGAAGGCCTGAACATTCAACAACGCGAGTAGGACATTCGACCTCGATGCGAACCGATGAAACAGCAAGGCAGGCAACTGCGCCAGTGACGGGGGAAAGCGGCCGGATGTCGCTGGGGGCCGTCCCTGGAGTCGAGGAATGCACGGCGGCGAATAGGCGAACGAAAGCGGAAGGACTGCGGCAGATGGACGCCGTGGTCGAACGTAACAACCTCTGGCGAGCGTATGAGCGGGTCATGCGAAACAAGGGAGCGGCGGGAGTCGATGGACTCGTGCTTGCCGACTTCAAGGCATGGCTGCGACAGCACTGGCCAGCTGTCAGGACAGCGCTGCTCAAGGGCGAGTACATGCCGATGGCGGTTCGCAAAGTAGAAATACCGAAGCCAAACGGCGGGGTACGACTGCTGGGCATCCCCACGGTAATGGACCGCTTGATTCAGCAGGCGCTGCTGCAAGTTCTGCAGCCGCAGTTTGAACCTGGATTCTCCGAACACAGCTATGGCTTTCGTCCTGGCCGTAATGCGTGGCAAGCAGTAATGCAAGCGCAAAGCTATGTCAGGGAGGGCCGCCGCTGGGTGGTCGACGTTGACTTGGAGAAGTTCTTCGACCGTGTGAACCACGACATCCTGATGTCGCGCGTTGCACGCAAGGTCAAGGACGAACGGGTTCTGAAACTGATCCGGCGCTACCTCGAAGCGGGACTGATGGAAGGCGGTGTCGTCAGCGCGAGAACTGAGGGGACGCCGCAGGGCGGACCACTGTCGCCGCTGCTGTCGAACATCCTGCTGACCGATCTGGACCGTGAACTGGAGCGCCGGGGCCACCGGTTCTGCCGCTATGCCGACGACTGCAATATCTATGTCGGAAGCGAGTTGGCAGGGCAGCGTGTGATGGATGCGATGACTGGCTACCTCGAGCATAAGCTCAAGCTCAAGGTAAACAAGGACAAGAGCGCCGTTGCACGGCCTTGGGAAAGGAAGTTCCTCGGCTACAGCTTTACATGGCACAAACAGGGGCGTCTGAAAATCGCGGCGGCAAGCCTGAAGCGATTGAAAGACAAGGTGAGGGAAATCGTGGTCGGGAACGTATCTCGCAACCTGGCTACGACGATCCACGAGCTGAACCCGGTGCTGCGAGGCTGGATATCGTACTTCCGACTGACTGAGGTAAAGGGCGTGCTGGAGGACCTGGACGGGTGGATAAGGCGCAGGCTGCGCTGCATTTTATGGAGGCAGTGGAAGCGTCCGGCGACCCGTATCAGAAAGCTGCAAGCGAAGGGGCTGGACGCGAAGCGTGCGTGGAAGTCGGCAAACAACGGACGTGGCCCCTGGTGGAACGCCGGCGCGAGCCATATGAACGCCGCCTACCCGAAGAAGCACTTCGATGCACTAGGGTTGGTTTCGCTGCTCGCTACACGGCAGCGCTTCCAGTTTATTGAATGAACCGCCGTATGCGGAACCGCACGTACGGTGGTGTGAGAGGGCGGCGGGGGTAACTCCGCCCCCTACTCGATCTCAGCAAGGTTCCAGCGGGGGCGGCCCGTTCTGCAGGCCGCAAGCGGTGACGACGCGGCGGCGCTCGGTGTACTCGAGCGTCGCCGATTTTGCGTTGTCGGGGCAGGCGGAAGCGTTGCAGGCGATGGCGTCGATGGTGAATACAGTTTTTGCTTGCGGCGTGCCGGGACTGCCTGGCACTTCGCCCTCGCTGAAGACGAAGGCGTTGCAGGTGACGGAGACGGCGAAACCGGTGTCCCCTCGCAGGTCCAGCGTGGTGGGCACCTGGCTGCATTTGTTCAGGCGCAGCGCATTGTAAAGGCCCCACTCGCTGCCGGCGCGGGCTGCCTGCCACGCCCGCGCCGAGAGAATGTCCTGGGCAATGCCTGTCTGCTGGGTGGTGGTGAGCCGCACGGAGGCAACGCCCAGCATGGCCAGCACGACGACAACGACGATCGCCGCGATGTAGCCGAAGCCGCGCTGATTCCTGTTTTTCATGGCAGATTGTCCACGTGGACGCCGAAGACCAGGCGTACGAATTCATTGGCTTCCTGCAGCGTGATATCGGCTTCGACATAGCCGCTTTCCTGCGTGGCGCCGGGGTTGGGGTTGTAAGCGAAGCTGCAAGCCGAAACGTTTTTCGCGACGATCGCCGAATCGGCGGCGACGGATGGGCATGAGCCCGGGTTGGCGAATGCGTAGCCGGAGACGCGATACAGCGTCCTATCCTTGCAAACGTAAGAAACCGGTCCCTGTGCCGCGGGGACGATGACGAACCTGGCTCCGTCATAGCCGGCGGGCACGTTCATGCCGCTGCCGGCGAGCTTGATCCGTTTTACGCCAATGCCGGCGATGGGTGGCGCGTCCACGCTGGCGATGGCGGCGCGGTTGCTGCCGATGTAAACGTCATCCGGATTCTGGTTGCCGATGACTATCCAGTCGCTTGCTGCCGCGCTCACGTCGGTCAGCGCATCGAACTCGGTGACGGCGCGGCCAGGCTCCACCGCAAGCGACTTGGCTTTATTGATGTCGGGCGCAGTGCGATAGCGCCCGCCGGCGGAAGTGGGCACCATTTCCAGGCATTGGCCGCCATGGGTGCGTACGGAGTTCGGCACGGACGCGCGCACGTCGCGTGTCAGCTTGCGCATGGCGCGGTCGGCTGCATCGCTGAGTGCAGCGCGGCGCGAAGCGTCGAAGTAGTTTTGCATCGCGGGGCGGAAGAATACGACCAGTATCCCGGCAAGAATCCCCATGATCACCATGGCGACGATCATCTCAACCAGGGTAAATCCGCGCTGCGGCTTGTTCATTGGCCGGGTCCTCAGTAGGCGTAGCGCCAGCCGGCCAGCGCGTAACTGGTGGTGCCCCGATTGACCGTAACCTGTATGCGCACCACGTCGGCGCCCGGCAGGCCGCCTGAAAGAGCGTTGCCGGTCGCCGCCGTAATGCCGACCTTGACCCGGTATCCGGCGACACCAGCTGTGCCGGTGACGTCGCAAACCGGCTGGTCGTATCCGTCATAGTCCTTTATCTCGTCGAAATCCGTGCGCATGCAGCCGGCGCCGGCCGGCACCGGAGTATTGGGCCCCTTCACGGGCTTGAGCATAATCTCTTCCATCATGCCTTCGGCGATGGCGGTTACCTGTTTCGTCAGCATCGGGTCGGCGCTTTGCACGCTGGTGCGGGAAAGTACTGTAATGACGCCGGCCAGGCCGACCGAGATGATCACCATTGCGATAATCATCTCGACCAGCGTGAAGCCGTGCGCGGACCTATTCGACATAGCCCGTCCTGCCATCGATCATGAGAGGAGCCTGCCCGGTGACCGTGATCGGGCCGACTGCAAACACTGCCCCGGCGGCATCGGTGGTGATATCCCCGCTTGGCTGGAAGTACAAGGTGTGGCCGATGAAGTCGCCGCCGGCCTCAACTCCGCTATCCCGGCTTTGGTATGACGAGCCGTCAGGGCTGCTGAAGTCCCGGTTGCAGGGCGGCGTCTGGCTGGCGATCGTCAGCTTCACGGTGGACTTCGTCAGCGCAGCGCAAACCAGGCGGCGGTGACTGACGGCGCTTTTCTGGGCATGGCGCAGGGCGCTTGCAACTTCATTGCGGTAGGCGCTGGAGCTGAAGGCTCCGGTCTGTGTGAGCCGTGGAATGGCAATGGCCGAGAGGATGCCAATGACGACCATGATCGTCACCATTTCGACAACCGTGAAGCCGTGGACGGGGCGCTTCAATTAAAGGACTCCCGGACGTGGATAGTGCTCCTGTTTTCGCGCGTGGTCACGCCGAAACTGGCGCGCGCTGTCGGGTCCTGCGCCCAGATCACGGCTGGGTCGCTGGTGCCGCTTGGGTCGCAGGCACCGTTGCGCGAGCGTAGCCAGCCTTGCCTGGCGCCGATGGAGCCAGCAGTATTGGTCAGGCAGGAACTGTCTTTGGCGAGTTCGCCGAGATTGGCGGCAATATCAACGTAGCCTACACCATTCGAGCTTGCGTCACGTTTGGGAGGGTTGAGCAGCAGCTTGCCTGAGCCACGCTGCATGCCGATGCTGCCGGCGACAGTGACGCCCTTGATCGTTGGGCCGTGGTTGAGGGCGAAGGCCGCCGGCAGCAGGGTGGTCTTGCTGTCGTCCTTGTTCAGCAACCAGGAGCTGCCGGTCCAGTATTCAACGCGGGCCGGGATGATCACGGTGCTGTTCACGCCACCGAAAGCATTGCTCATGCGCAGGCGGCCGGTGCGAATTTCCAGAACGGCCTTGCAGTGCATGTCGGAGCTGACGTTGTCGCCGTCCCTGGCGCAGATGGCGATGGTCGCAGGCTTGACCGGCAGGCTGCCAGCATTGAACGCATAAGCGACGTTCGCCAGCACCACGCCTTCACCCTGGTCTGCCAGGTTTTTTGACAGCACTGCAGGCGGAGTGAGGGCGCCGGGACCGGGATTTGGTGCCGCCGGGGTTGGTGTTGCGCCGATGGCGGTAAACGCCAGGTCCTGGACAATGCCAAGCGTGGCGCTGCCTTCGATATCGTCCTCTTTGTTGTAGTTGGACGTGATGGTTCCCTGAGCATTGTAGGCGGTAACCAGCACACCGATCGGCTCTCCTGAGTAGGCCCATTTGCGGCTGGGGTCTCCTTCCACCGACTTGACCGAGGCATCGAGGGAAGTCTGGAAGTAGCTCGGTCGGAAGCGGCCGAACTTGCCGGTGCATTTGCCTGGGGTGGCGTCCGGATCGAGATCGGTGCTGCCTTTGATATTGACGTTCAAGCCGAGGTAATCGTCGTTGCTGGCCTCGACGTCGATGGTGCCGACTTCGCCCCATTTGCTGTTGGCCGATTCGGCCGATCCGTACGCGAAGTCGCCAAGCGTGCCGCTGGCGGTTCCGTCGTCTCCGCCCACGGGTTTGCAGCGAACGAACTTCAGGATTGCGCTTTCCTTCGTCTCTTCGCGCCCGTAGTTCGGCGTTGGCTTGTTCGCAGCATTTAGTGCCGTTACCTTGACCCGGAAGTCTGCGCCGGCAACCAGGGTGGCCGAAGGATTGGGCCAGGCGACTTCGAATTTCTGCGGGTATGTCGTGAAAGTGGCGCCGCCGGTCATCGTCGCGCTGGAATAGTTCGCGGCAAGGTAGACTTTGCCGACATCGCCGTAGCTAAGGTTGATGCGGGCCTTGCCGCCGCTGTCGAAGTTCAGGTCGAGGGTCTGCGCAGCTCCGCCGCAGGCCAGGTTTTTGGAGGCGCCGCCGCCCGCAATGGCGACCGGGCGCTCGTCGCCGGCGGTAACCGGTGCTGCATCCTTCGGGTCGACATAGGCGCAGGTGAAGGACATGCGCTTGGTGCCTGAGAACGCTGGCACGCAAGTATTCCCGCTGGCGCTCTTGCTGACGGCATAGATGTCGACGGCTTGCGTCGTCGCCGATACGTGGTCATTGACCCTGACATCGAAACCCAGGTCGTTGTAGACATGCTGGCAGCTTGCGGCATCTCCGTCCCAGCATGTTGACCCCGAAGTATTGGTTGCCAAGAAGACCGTTTCGGTGCCGGAGTAGGGGACCAGCACGGTGGCATTGGTCTGTCCGGCCGGGATGCTGAAATCGTAGGTGGCGATCACTGTTCCACCGGCGTTCTTGACCTGCAGTTTGCCGCTCGCCCCGCCTGTCGTGGTCGGGCAGGTTCCGCCGCTGCCGCTGGTCCCGCTGCAGGCCCATACGGTCACTTCGGACGGCGTGCACGTCAGGCCTGTGCCTTCATGGTCGATCAGGAAGTGATCAAACGAGACGTCCGGTGGCGGGTCGACCTTATGGCAGTAGTAATTGGTGTTCGTGTACGAGCAGTTACCGGTAATGCTGCTGTTCTTGCCTACCTTGAGCGTATTTTTTGTAAAGACATCGCCACCAATGAGCGAGTCTTTTGCGATCGTGATGTTGTCGCCGGAATTGAGGTCGCCGTAAAGAATGGTGTTTTTGGCGAAGCTCATGCTTCTGGTGGACTTGATGTCCAGGTAACCGTTCATGTCCTTGGCAAAGGTCACGCTGCCGACCACGTCGAGCAGCAGCGAAGCACCCTTGGGGATGATGAAGTTTTTCGCCGCTGTGAAGTTGCCGTTGACGTGCACCACCAGCGGCGATGCGATGACGATGTACACGTCCTTGGAAAAATTCATGGCCGGGCAGTTGTACTCGCCCGGCGCAAGCAATGTGCAATTGAAGTCGGGGCCCGTCAGGTCTGCGGGCCAGGTATAGCTTTGCGCGTGCGCCAGCGTGGCGGCGCACCACAGGAAAAGGGCGAGGATCGCACGGTAGATCATGGCCAATCAGACCATGTGGAAACAGAATGTGTCAAGGCCGTAACACTGCCGGAAAATAAATTGATAATCGGTGAAAATTTGGTAAAGGTGTAATGTGATCTTGAATATAATCAAGCATATACGTCGCGAACCTCGCGTAACCTTTCCTTTACAGATTGGCGGCATGCGCTTTTTCTCCAAGGCAAGAAAAAAAGAAGGCATTCTTGTGACGTCTTTCCATGCGGACGGCATTTGCGTGGCACGCGTCGAGCGGCAGCCTGCCGCCAAACCAATCGTCAAACTCGCGGCATTCCATGCCACCACGCCCAGCCTGTCTGCAGAAGCACTGGCGCGGGCCGCGCGCGATGCGCACGCCGGCAATTTCATTGGATCGACCTTGCTGGCAGGCGGCGAATACCAGCTGCTGCAAGTCGAGGCGCCGAATGTGCCGCAGGACGAATTGAAGACTGCCGTGCGCTGGCGCCTGAAAGATATGCTGGACTTCCACATCGACGATGCGACGATCGATGTGCTGGACATACCTGTTGACAAAACTGCCGGCAACCGCACCCATTCAATGTTCGCGATTGCGGCGCGTAACAGCTTGATCCAGTCGCGCCAGGATATGTTCGCGGAGGCGCATGTGCCGCTGTCCGTCATCGACGTTCCCGAGATGGCGCAGCGCAACATCTCGGCGCTGATGGAGCCGGAGGGGCGCGGCCTGGCAATGCTGTCGTTCGATGCTGCCGGTGGCCTGCTGACAGTCAGCTACGACCAGGAACTGTATCTTGCGCGCCACTTCGACGTGACGCTGGCCATGCTGCAGGAGCAGGACATCGAGCGGCGCCATGCCGCATTCGACAAGATCGCACTCGAATTGCAGCGATCACTGGACCACTTCGATCGCCAGTACCATTTCATCAGCATCTCGCGCCTGATGCTGGCGCCTGCTGGCGTGCCATCACTACAGGACTTCCTGTCGGCGCAGATGTACATGCCGGTGGAGTCCTTCAGCCTTGGCGATGTGTTCGACCTGACGGAGGCGCCGGGCCTGCATTCGCCGGACGAGCAGGTGCGCCAGTTCCTGACGCTGGGCGCCGCCTTGCGCCACGAGGAGCTGGTGCTGTGAGCCAGCAAATCAACCTGTTCAACCCGATCTTCCTCAAGCAGAAGAAGATCTTCACCACGATGCACATGGCGCAGACGCTTGGCATGGTGGCAGCGGGCGCTTTACTGCTCGCCGTGTTCGGGATAGTAAAGACCAGGCAGCTGGAACAGCATGCCGCGGCCGGCCAGGCTGCGGTGGCCGCCGCGGAAGCGCGCCTGGCACAGGTCGTGAAGGACTTCCCGCCGCGCCAGAAGAACAAGGATATTGAAGCCGAAGTTGTGCGCATGCAGGATGAGTTGAGAGGGATGCGTGAAGTGCGTTCGGTGCTCGAGCGCGGGGAGCTGGGTAATACGGCTGGCTACGCGGAGTACTGGCGCGCCTTTGCGCGGCAAAGCGTGGCGGGCGTCTGGCTGACCAGCGTCAGCGTGGTTGGGCCGGGCAAGGAGATCGGCTTGGAGGGCAGGGCCTTGCAGCCGGAACTGCTGCCGGGGTATATCCAGCGGCTGACGCGTGAGGCGGTCTTGCAAGGGAAGACGTTCGGCAGCCTCGAAATCTCGCGGCCAGGCGCGGTACCGGCGGCGCAACTGGCCGGTACGGCGGGCACGGAAGGTAGTATCGGGGCGCCTTATGTGGAGTTCCGTCTGGCGACGCAGCCGGTTCAGCCGAAGGAGGGCGCGAAATGAATGCGCAGTGGCTGAAACTGTGTAGCCGCATTGACGGTATGAGCCTGCGCGAACGCATCGCGATTTTCGTCGCGTCGGCGGCTGTGCTGCTATTCCTGATGGACGCCATCGTGCTCGAGCCGCTGTTCGCGCGCAACCGCGACCTGGGCGAGCAGATCCGGCAGCAGAACATGCGCCTTGAGACGGCAAATACCGGCGTGGCCGTGCAGATGGCCGCATTCAGCGGTAATCCCGACGAGGCAGCGGAGTTGCAGTTGGCCAGCCTGAAGCGCGAGGCGGCCACGCTCGCCGGTTCGCTGCGTGCGATGCAGAACGGGCTGGTGGCGCCTGAGAAAATGGGGGAGTTGCTGCAGCAGTTGCTGCGCTCGAATGGCAAGCTGAAGCTGCTTTCGCTGCGCACCTTGCCGGTCGCCGGCATGGGCGGTACCGCTGCTACAGCCGATGCGAAAGCAGCGCCCGCGCAACGCGAACTGTTGTACCGTCATGGCGTTGAGGTGGTGCTGCAGGGCGGCTACATGGACATGCTCGATTACATGCAGGCGCTGGAGGGGTCGCCGCAGCAGGTGTTCTGGGGCCGCGCCCAACTGGATGCACGAAATTACCCGGCATCCACGCTGACGTTGACGCTGTACACCCTGGGCCTGGACGAGAAATGGATGACGCTGTGAGCGCGCGCCTGCTGACCATTGCCTTGCTGGCCGCTCCGCTTTGTGCAGGAGCGCAGTCGCGCGCGGGCCTGAGCGATCCCACTCGTCCACCTCCCGAAATCCTGCAGCCGCAGGTGCCGGGATCGGCGCCTTTGCCCAGCGGCCCGCGCAAACCGGTGCTGCAATCGGTCCTGGTAGGCAAAGGCCATGAAGGCCGTGAAGTCGCGGTGATTGACGGCGTGATCGTGCGCAAGGGTGAGACCTTCCGTGGCGCAGTGCTGGAGGAGGTGGGCACCAATGTGGCCGTCCTTCGCCGCGGCAAAAAGACTGAAACGCTGGTTTTATTTCCCCTCGCGGCGGGCAGCCGCAAGAAGTGAGAAGAGCAATGAGAGACCTCCTTAGCCGTGCAACCGTGTTTTCCCTCGCCGCAGCGTTGGCGGGATGCAGCATGAATCCGCCGCGCGATACCTATAACAAGATCAATGAGGAAATGGCGGCTGTCAGCAAGCCTGCTGCCGCAGCGGCGGCGCAGCCCGATGCGGTATCGAATGCCCTGCTGCCGCCGGTCAGCTCACTGGCGGGCGCTTTGCCGCAGGCGCGGGCTGTCATGGAGGAGCGTTTCAACGTGGCCTTCAATAACGCGCCGGCGCAGCAGTTCTTCGTCTCGCTGGTAGCGGGTACGCGCTACAACATGCTGGTGCATCCCGAGGTGGCGGGCACCATCACGGCCAACCTGCGCGACGTGACGATGGTGGAGGCGCTCGATGCGATTCGCGAGCTGTATGGCTACGACTACAAGATCGAGGGCACCCGCATCTATATTCGTCCGTTGACAATCCAGACCCGCATGTTCCAGGTGAACTACCTGACGGCGCAGCGGCTTGGCATGTCGAACCTGCGCGTGAGTTCGACGTCGGTGGCGGATGCCGCTGGTAATAACAGCAATAGCAACAGCAATAACAACAACCAGCAAAACAATAATCAGGACAGCAATAACCAGGAGAACAGCGGCCAGGGCGGACGCGTGCGCGACGCCAGCAATGTGCTGACCCGCACGGAGTCCGACTTCTGGAAAGAACTGAAGCTGTCGCTGGAAACGCTGGTTGGCGGCAAGGAAGGCGGCCGATCCGTCGTGATCAGCCCGCAATCCGGCGTCATCGTTGTGCGCGGAATGCCGGACGAACTGCGCGCCGTCGATCGCTACCTGAAGGCGACGCAGCTTTCGGTCGAACGCCAAGTGATCCTGGAAGCGAAAATCCTGGAGGTGGAGTTGAACTCCGGCTTCCAGTCAGGAATCAATTGGGCCGCCTTCGGCACCGGAAACAATCACCGTATCTCAGGCGGCGTGGTGCAGCCGGGCACGGGGTTGGCTGGGCTGCCGCGCAACGGTGGCCGAGATGCCGCAGTGGACCCGATCGGCAACACGATCAGCGGCCTGGTGTCCACCACCGGAAGGACCCTGCTCAATGCCGGCGAGGCGGGAGGTACGCTGTTCGGCATGGCTTTCCAGACCAGCAATTTCGCGGCGCTGATCTCTTTCCTGGAGTCGCAGGGCACGGTGCACGTGCTTTCCAGCCCGCGCATTACCGCCACCAATAACCAGAAGGCCGTGCTGAAGATCGGCACCGATGAATTTTTCGTGACTGGCGTGAGTACGACTACCACGACCAATTCGGCGGGCAACGGCACCGTGTCGCCGAATGTGACGCTGCAGCCATTCTTCTCCGGCGTGGTGCTGGATGTGACGCCGCAGATCGATGAACACGGAAATATCCTGATGCATGTGCATCCATCGGTGAGCCAGGTTTCGACCGTCAACAAGTCGGTCAACCTGGGGGCCACGTTGGGCTCCCTGAACCTCCCGCTGGCATCGTCCACGACGTCGGAATTCGATAGCCTGGTGCGCGGCCAGGACGGCAAGGTAGTGGCCATTGGCGGCTTGATGCGCCAGGCTACCACCAGCGACCGTTCCGGCGTGCCGGGTGTGGGCGGCTTGCCAGTGATCGGCAATTTGTTCAGCAACCGGCAGGAGGTGATGCAGAAGCGCGAACTGGTGGTGCTGATCAAACCGACCATCGTCGAAGGCGAGGGTAGCTGGAGCGAAAACTTGCTGAATGCCGAGAGCAGGATCAGGAACCTTGATCCTGCAAGGCGGGGAGTGCGCTGATGTACGAGCAGCATTTCGGCCTGCGTGAGCTGCCGTTCGGCATCACGCCCGATACTTCGTATTTCTTTACCAGTGCCCATTCGCAGGAGGCGCTAAATACGCTGCTGGTTGCGGCCCGCAGCGGCGAAGGGTTCATCAAAATCACTGGTGAGGTGGGGACGGGCAAGACCCTGTTGTGCCGCAAGTTCCTGGCGACGGTGGGCGAGGGCTTCGTTACTGCCTATATCCCGAACCCTTACCTGGAGCCGCGCACGCTGATGTTGGCGCTCGCCGACGAGCTGGAAGTACCGCTGGAGCGCGATGTGGACCAGCACCAACTGCTTAAATCGATCACGCAAAAACTGATGGCGCTTGCGGCCGATGGCAAGCAGGTGGTCTTGTGCCTCGACGAGGCGCAGGCGATTCCTATCGAGAGCTTGGAGGCATTGCGCCTGCTGACCAACCTGGAGACCGAAAAGCGCAAGCTGCTGCAGATCGTCCTGTTTGGACAGCCGGAGTTGAACCGGCACCTGGAAGTCGATTCTATCCGCCAGCTCGCGCAGCGCATCACCTTCCATTACCACATGGGGGCTTTGTCGCGCGATGACCTTGACTTCTACCTTGCCCATCGCCTGCGGGTGGCAGGCTTCACCGGTGCTCGCCTGTTTTCCCAGGCGGCGGTGAAGCGGCTGTTTGCGGCCAGCAAAGGCATTCCGCGCCTGGTCAATATCGTGGCGCATAAGTCGCTGATGCTGGCTTATGGGGAAGGGAAGCAGCAGGTAGAGAAAAAGCATGTCCTGATGGCGGCGCAGGACACTGTCGGACGCGGCAATGCTGCTTCGGTAGCAGCTGGCGTGCGGTGGCCCTGGCTGGCGGCGGCGGCGGGCGTGCTGATGGCAGCGGGCGGCGTAGCCTGGGCGGTGCTGAAATGAGCTTGATCAACAAAATGCTGCGCGACCTCGATGCCCGCGGGAGCGGCGGGACGCGAGAAGGCGCGGCATCGCAGGTGCGGCCTGTCAGCCATCGCTCGCGTGGTGGGCTGTCGCCGCTTGCGATTGGCGCTGGTGCCGTGGTTCTGGCGTTGCTTGGCATTGGCGGATTCGCGGCTTGGAAGTATTTGCGGGGCGTGCAGCAACCAGTCGCGCCGCCGGCAGTGGCTGTCGCCCGGACGCCGCAGGCTGTGCCTGCGCAGCCGGGCGCCCAGAAGAGCGGCCCGGTGGCGGCAGCAGTTGGCGATGAAGGCCCTGCTGTTGTACCAGCGGATATTCCTCCCGAAGCGCACCGCGCGGCAGGTGAAAAGATGGCGCGCGAGATGGAGGAACGGAACGCCGCGGCACGGCGGGCGGCCGAGGTGAGTGGCGCAATGCCTTCAAAAGCTGCGGCCGTGCCTGAGCGGGATGCGACGCAGCCGACTGGCCCGGCGCCGGAGCGGTTTGCGCGTGCGCGATCGGACTTGCCGGCGGCGACTGGTGCGAAGCCGGACGGCGACGCCGCGAGCCGGGTCGCAGCCAGAAATGGCCCGTCAGCGGCAACTGCCAGCGAGCGACAATCTTCCGGACGCGGCAAGGGGCGTGTGCCGGCTGGCCAAGCGGCTGCCGGTGGGGCAGCAGTGGGCGGCGCCATTGCTTCGGACGGTCCCGAGGCGGTTGGCAGTGGCCTTAGTCCACAGCAGAAGGCGGAGAACGAGTATCGGCGCGCGTTGGCAAAGCTGCAGGATGCGCGCGTCAGTGAGGCGCTGGTGGGGCTGGAGCGGGCACTTGGGCTGTATCCGCGCCACGAGGCAGCGAGGCAAACGTTGGTCAGCCTGTTGATTGAGAGCGGCCGCAATGCTGAAGCAATCCATCACCTGGCGCTGGCGACCAGCCTGGACCCTCGTCAGGCAAGCATGGCAATGCTGCTGGCACGTTTGCAGATCGAGAACGGCGGCAATGCCCTGGAGACGCTGCAACGCAGCCTGCCATATGCTGAGTCGAACCCGGAGTTCCGTGCGATGGTGGCTGGTGTCCTGCAGCGTGCCAATCGCCATAATGAAGCGGTCGAGCACTACCAGGCAGCAGTGAGGCTTCAGCCAACCAACGCTGTCTGGTGGATGGGAATGGGCATCTCGCTGCAAGCGGACAAGCGCAACGGCGAAGCAAAAGCCGCCTTCCAGCGCGCTGCCGAAAGCGGCCGCCTGACGCCAGATTTGCAGGCATTCGTTGAGCGCCGCCTGCAGCAGGTCCATTAGATCCGGTTTTCAGTCTTGACCTAACGTTGGCTGCTGATTGGCAATCAGCTTTCGCCCGTTTGTGGACGTCCAGGATTCTACAAAGCGATCGTTCAAACGAACACCTTAGTTGTAGTAGTTGACACTCGACCTGACATTGGCTGTCAGATGGGTTAGAGTTCTCCTTGGCCCGCTTCCGGCCAGGAACAGACACTCCGTTCAACGTGCATTACGCTCTTTGCTGAAGCCCTGAAAGACAAGAGGAAAATCTGTGTCACTGCATTTGATCGCTGATCTCGCAGCAAATAGAGATCGCTTCATTCGGCGAGTGCTCGAAACTGGTCGAGTTTGGGGGCTGCGATCCAATGACGGCTGGGCTAACTGTCCATCTAGCCAGAATGATGCTGACGTTTTGCTCTTTTGGTCCGACGAAGCGTATGCCAGGCGTCTCGCTGAAAAGGAGTGGGCTGATTACATTCCAACGCCAATTGATCTGCCATCTTTCATCGACAACTGGCTCCAGGGCATGCATCGAGACATGGTATTAGCCGGAGTCAACTACAATTCGGATCTGGCAGGGCTGGAGATCGATCCACGGGAGTTGGCCAAGGAACTTTTGCAGCATCCATAATATGGAGTTTTCCCTGTCTGCCTTGCAGGCAGAACCCGGCCAGTTGCGGAATCTGAACTTGGTGATTATGAGTGCGGGTAATATAACGACGTTAAAGTCATGGCATAGCTAGTTAGGTAATGTAGACATGAACCCGATATTTAAGATTCGACGATCCGAACACCGCTGGTCACACTGGGGTGATTACGGTGACGTCCTTTTTCATGGGATGACTAATCATATCGGCCGCAACGAAGGCTCGCTGCAGCTAAGCAGAACTGGTCCTTTCGTCCCGGGCCTCGCTATGCCGGGCATCGCCGATATCATTGTCACGAACTCGGTAAAGTGCGAACTAGAATCTATGATTCGCGGCTTGACTTTCATTCCCGTTCGGAAGTTGCAGATCGTGCGCTTGAACTGGCACGAGTGGCCGCAGGCCAGCGCTGAGCCGGCGGAATACCCAGAATCTGGTGAACCTGAAGACCTAATCTTCGGTGGTGAACATGATCCTGTACTAGCCGAGGAAATTGGTCTTATCTGGGAGCTGTCCCCCGAAATTGACTCCGAGATTCAAGGCCCTGGCGGGACCGTCAACGCACAAAGATATAGTGGGCAACACATAGTAAGAGCGGACATCATGGCGGGGTATAACTTCATTAGCGCCGAGTTGAAAAATGCATTGGCCATAGCCGCACCGGGATGCGTTGAGTTCGTCGCTTTACCCGCGCCCATGCAAAGTTGAGAGTTTTAGTCAGCCGGGAATGCTGCCGGGGTAGAGATTGAAGACCTGAAAATTCTTGCTAAGCGAAGAGTTGGTGCAGTTCGTATTTGAGGCCCAAGTGCTCAAACGCTGAACAAAGTACATCGTTTTCGGCCAGTTGCAGACGTCTGAAAATGTTCACTTGGATATCGAGGAAAGCGCATGGAAAACGCAATTGCCGGACTGTTGTTTGCAATCGCATGCGGGGTGTTTGGCATTTGCCGAGTATTAGACAAGATTTACTTAGAAATCGCGACGATTCGGAAGATGCAAGAACATGACTTCGAGAAGAGATTTTGATTAGCACCCGCTTGACAGAGGACTGTCCGGCTGTGCTCGGCCAGAAGCTGCCGCACCAATGAATCAGCATGGGTGAAAATCCCATCGTGTTAAAGGCTATCGAATGTTTGGAAAATTTTTTGGCTCGGGAAAGAGCGCTAAGGCATTTCAAGTACCCAGCCCCGCCATGGAATTTCTGGGCGAGCCAGCGGGTAACGGGTTGGTCGAGTTGCGAATCGAGATGATGAGCCGCTTACTGCAATACCCCGAGGTAAAGAATGCCTATCTAGTTAGGCTCAGGCATCACGGCGAAGATTCTATTCGTATTTGTCTTGCCGTCGACGCAGGAGCGGCAACTGAGAAGCAGATGCAGGAAATCGCCAATGCATGCGCTGGGGTTATCCCAATGGACATCATATTCCTTGGCCAGTTGGAGGGAAAAGTAAGCTCCCAGGTGACAGAGAATTCTAGTCCCTTGTTCATCCCTGGTTTAAGCCTATTTGAATGTCCTATTATAGTTACCAGGGGCTCAAATGCCGAGATGCCCGGAAGCTGGCAAGGCGCAGTCATTTGCATGTACGTCGCCGCACCTGACTTAGAACAAGCGATTTTGACGGCTGTACGGAAAATCAGGGCGGACGGGTACGAGTATCATTCCGTATACGATGGGAAGGTCAATCTGATCGATACGCAGAGTTGGTGGGACGGCTTTGTTTTGAAAGTGTGGCCAAGTCAGGCATCACACTTCCCGTCGCAAGAACGGATATTGGCGTTGGTGGCCACTGGTGGCTATTTCCAGGGCCCTATTCTGGAACACAAAACGACGGATTAGCAAGGGCGCAATCCGGCGGTACCCGGCCAGAACCAGACTTTCGACGCAGGCACTTTGTTCACCGAGCTGCTTCAAAATTTCGTTGAGGACTTCTGTATGGCAGAGTTGGAACTCCGATGGTTCGACAACCCGGAGGATGAAGGGCAACTAAAACAACTATTCGATTCACTTGCGGCACTTGACGCCGATATGCTTAGCCCGAATGACGTGGTCCAGCTCCTCGGCGTCTTCGAGCGTTTTCCCAACGACGATGGATTCGAGGGGTTCTGGCAAATTCTCCATTTAATAGAGCGGGCCGGTGGCTACGAATCTGCACTTGTCGACTCCGTGCGGCGCAGCCCTGGCGAATTCAATCTGACCATGATAAACCGCCTGCTCAATGGGGGCATTGAAAATGTCGGCGCTCAGTCGCTTTTATCGCTACTGGAAGAAGTGGCGCGAACGGAGCAGGCCGACCCGGAGTCAGCACAGTGGGCGATGCATTTCTTGGAATATCAGCGAGCCAAGGCCTGATCTATTAGGTCTAAGAGCCGTCAATACGATGGGTTCAAGAGTGACTCGACAGGAACCTTAGCTTTAAATGCCAGCTGTAACGGCAGTTTTGGGGGGATGCGCCAGCTTGGTGACCGAGTACAATCGGCCAGAACCGGGCGCTTAGGAGTGGTTCATTCGACCATAACGTGCTGAAGTTTGGTGAAAGAGGAATTTGGGGGAGCGATGCGGGACGATGAAAAAATCACGGTAAACATTGTGTCCGAAGGTGAGCGGGAATTAATCCTGCTAACGCCAGCGGGAGAACGTGAAACGTATCATCTAAACCCCATTCGCACAATGCGGCTGATTGCTTCTGAGCTGCAAATAATGTGCGGGGCAGAGTCGCACACTTTCGACGCTCCGGAACGGCTCCCAAGCCCACAGTTCAGAGTTCAGGGGGAAGCTTGGCTTGAGAAGGGGCACATATCGGTTATCGGTGAGCCTTCGAATAAATCACGAGCCGTCGATATTACGTTCAGGGCCTACGATGAAGCGGACATCTCTAACCGTGAAAAGAAGTTAGGGAGGTTGCCGCCCTTAGTACACGTAGGGTTCATCAGGCGGGATTGGGAAATTGGGTTTGACGATTCTTGGTTTGTCGCGGCCTACGTGTCACAGCAAATGCTTGACTCCATCATTTCTGCCATCTCGGCAGGTACTCTGCGAGAAATGAGCTTAGGCTTAGACCTGGAAGGCATCTATACGGACAATGACTGGGCACCTCCGTCGATGAGCGCCGATTGGTTCCTTCGTCCGTCGCGCACTGATAACTCGCTGAAAAATCCAGAAATGGCTCGCGGATATGTGTCTGTTATCAATCTCTGCTTATCGAAGATCGATTTGCGTTCTAAGCCAGAGACGGAGGCTGAGAATGAGGACGGGAATGACGTAGCAAGTAGTGCGGTGCCGGAACCAGACTTGAAACATCTGGCACTTTTGGCCCTTAACAGCAATATTGAAAAGTTTCAAGGAACAGTCAAAGCAATAGGATGGGCCATTGCTCTATTGCTGCTGGTTGAAGTCCTGAAGTAGCATTGAAGCTCAATAGCGTGCTCTGCGGCGATCAGCGAAGAGCCGACGCCCAACGCCACCTTGAACTAAGTGCACTATGAGCGAGGAAATGAGTCGTGAACAGTATGTAGAATCTGTTCGGTTAGAGGTGGTGGAAACCGCGCGAGCGATGCTTGACGGGCGGTTGAGCTACCTCTTGGGCGCTCGGAAATTGGACGCGCTACGACACGAAGCAAACGTAAATGACGATGATGCTGACTTCATGGTGTTCGTTGCGATCGCCTCAGACACTGACGACTACCCGCTCGGATCAGTTCGCGAATTATGGGATAAGCAGGCGCTTGAAAAGCTGCAACCCGAAATTGACTCGGCAGAGCGCTGGGCAAAGGAGCAATCAATGTCTACTTGTACGAAACTCGTTCAGCGTTTTTCGTAGGCGCTTGGATGCCGTGCACACATTCGGCCAAAAGCCGACCTCCGCAATTCGCTTTACATGACACGCTAATCCATGCAACTCCCAACGACGTCAGACGAACGCTTTGCATTCATTTCAGCCCTTCAATATCGCTTAAAGCCTGAGAATTTTTGGGTTACGGATTTCCTGGCTCAGCGCCTTATGGATGTTGAATGGACATTTTGCGGCGGTGAGAAAGAGAATGCAGCCACTGTTAAGCGATGTGCGGAATATAGTCGGGATATTTTGCAGACCATGCATCCCGACCAAGTCGATTTTGGCGAGAGCCTTCAATTAGTCGCAGTTTCTGCGTCAGCAAAGGAGAAGGTCCGTGATCTATTTGCCTTGGATGCGTCAATGGATGCAGCTCAGGTGACGACTCAACAAGCATGTGGTGCTGTTTCGGCCTTCTTGCAACTTGTATACACTCGTGATTTCAACTAAACCGACGCTGTCGGCCAGTGAAAGTAGACCATGCTCCACCGCAGCGCGCACTATTGGCTATGTTGCATCGAGTTGGAAGTCGACACCGTTCAGCAGATGCTAAATGTTTCTTCGGTAAGCGTAAAAAGAGCTCAAGGACCAAAGACTAAGTTTGGACCCTTTGATTATCTTTTCATTGAGGCTTCAGATGTGGATAAGCCAGCTGACCTCTTGCTGGAAGAGCTTCTCGAGAAACTTGAGGCGAGGCGTGACATTGTTGAAGGCTGGGACGTCAGCAGGTTAGTGGTGTTACCTTGTTAGTACGGAGCAGCAAAGGTCAATATTCGGAAGCGATCAGTTCAGATACGTTGGAACGCTTGGCCCGGCTCAAGCTTCAGCTATCGCTGAAGTATGAGCACTTAGTGGATGCTAAGTCATAGTTTCTCGTGCGCCGACTCCTCCCGGCAAAAATCAGACATTACAGGGCGCGGTTCGTATGCAAACATTGACGGGAAAGATGCCTAACGTTATAGCAAGCTGTGCTGTTTTGGGCGGGCTTCCGTTATTAGCATTCATAGCTCTATTTCTTCAGTTGACGGCGGCACGAAACGCAGGGCACCCACTAACCGGGGATGCGATTGGCCTAGCCGTGATGTCAGCATTTTCGTACGGACTTGCTTTACTGAGCTTTGGGATTGGCGCTGTGTATTTTGGATATAAGCGGGTACGGTATCATCTGTTCCCCAAACGCTGGCATTTAATAGCTTTAGCTTGGGGTGCTGTTGAAATTGCCGCACCAGTTCTGTACTTTGTATTTTTTTGAATGTGATGGTTAACGGCCAAAGAGCCGACACAAGCCATTAATTGTGCGCTAGTGAGCAGCCGCCTTGTATTGACGCGGCCAGGGGCCGCTTTGGGGCGGAAGCTGTCGGCCATCTGACGCAACCTGTCAGGTTCCGTCTGAGTTAGTACACTTTACTTCTTAGCCGTTTTTCGCTAAGGCTTTCATTATTTAGTTCCAACCGGGACGTCAATTTTCGCCAGTGGCTGCGCCGTGCCAATTCCGCCCCTTTCGGCAACTGATAAGCGTGCCAATAAGTTGGGCTGCTGGCTTCCATAAAGTGGGGCGAGGCTGCCATCAATGGCGGACCAGTCAACATCATCCACCGGATTTCTCGAGGTTTGGTTCATTGTGATTTACCGGGTACTGGTGACTCAGGCCCAAATTTCGCAGCATAGCATCCTGCCAGGAAAATACCGACTACATTGGTCGCTGATTGATTTTGGCGTTCAGGTGCGCTTTTCGGTCGTTCAGGCGCGAATTTGAGCATCTGGTCGGATTTGCAGGGACCCGCCTTCTGGCCTGCTTTACTATTTGCTGCACTTACAACGGGAGACACCATGAAGCGCAAAGTTTTTGCAGCATCCTTATTTTTGTTCGGCAGCGCCTTGGCGCAGGCCCAGGTTACGAGCGACGAGTTGCACAAGATGTTGGCAGGCGCCCTCAAGGACCGCAGCGTTCCAGCCATGGGCGTGCTGGTCATTCGCGATGGACAGCCGCAGGCCCAGGCCGTCGGGGGCATCCGCGCTAAAGGCAGCGCGGCGCCAGCCAGCCTTCAGGACAGTTGGCATATCGGCTCCGACGCCAAAGCGATGACGGCCACATTGGTGGCGCGGCTGGTGGAACAGGGAAAACTGTCGTGGGATGCGCCGTTGAAGGAGTTGCTGCCGTTGCCCGGCATGCGCGCCGAATACGCCGACGTCACGCTGGCCGACTTGCTGTCGCACCGCGCAGGCCTGCCGCCCAATAGCGACGAGAAACTGATCGAAGCGACGCGTAAGGACTTGCGCCCGTTGCCCGTGCTGCGCATGGAATACGCGCAGCGCGCTCTGTCTGAAGCACCGGTTGGCGCTATTCGTACCGAAGCGCGCTATTCGAATAGCGGCTTCATGATCGCCGCTGTGATCGCGGAGCGCGCCACCGGCAAGACGTTCGAAGAGCTGATGCAGGAGCAGGTATTCGAACCGCTCGGCATGCGGGTCGATACCGCGCAGGCGAAACGCGGCCAACTGCTAGGGCATAAGAAAGGCAAGCCGCTGTCTGGCCCAGGTTCGGACATCCCACCGTTCTTCGCGCCTGCCGGTGCTACGGTCCGGATGTCGATGACCGACTGGTCGAAGTTCCTGGTCGACCAGATGGCCGGCGAACGGGGGCAAGGCAAGCTGCTGACGCCGGCCAGTTACGCCTACCTGCATGCGCCACAAGGCGACTCCGGCTCGGCGCTGGGCTGGGGCGTCAAGACCAACTGGCCGGCTCAGGCGCCGATGCGTATGCTGATGCACGCGGGTTCCAACGGTTACTGGAATGCGCTGGTCGCGCTGGCGCCGGACCGTCAGGACGGTGTGCTGGTGGTGGCCAACGCCGGCGAAGGTACGGGGGCCGAGCAGCAGCAAATGAAGCTGGTGATGACGCTGATGTCCGCCATCGCCAAGCAGGAATAGGGCTGGCAAACGTAAGCGCCATCACTTCAAGGCCGGAAACGCGCCGGCATTGCAAGCAGTAAGGGAGCCGGTTGCCGCGCTCCCGTTCACGGAAAGCGCGGAACACTGATTATGGCGGAAGTCAGGTAGCGCTAGACGCTGGGGAAAGCAGTCTGAATATGCAGCGGCGCCCACGCCGGCGCCGGCGCCACCTTGTTGATCAGTACAAAGACAGAAGTGACGTCCACCATGTGAAGGTATTGCTGTGGGCCTTGCGCTGGCACATTCTGGTTTCCGATCCTGACCATAGGGCTACGCACGACATTGGCCTTGACTTTTCCAAGCTGGGCGGTCAGTTGGACGGTGATCTTGCAGCTGTTCACGCCATGATTGTTCAGCTTGGCCAATTCAGTCTGGCCGACAGGGTCGTGCAAGGCTTCCTGGATGGCCAGGATCTGGTCTTTGCGGCCAGCGAAGGTGGAGTCCTGCTTGATGCTGCGGCGGTCGAACGGGTCTTCGCGCTGTTCGGTGTGCCGGCTGATTGCATGGCCATGGTGGACGCCGCCAGGACGCTGGCGACGCTCACTCAGGCACAAGATCTGGTGGATTTCTTCTCGCGTGTAGTTCCGATCGTAGCCCATCGATGAATCTCCATACGGTTTGTGAAATGGGTAATCGTGTCCAAGCTGATGACGGTGTGATGCGCCTCATATACTACGCTTTGGAGGAGATGGGGGCGCCACTTTTTCTCGGTATCGAGAAGGTATCCTTCCCCGGTTGCTCCTTTGGAGCAAGGGGCCCAGCGGGCTGCGGTTCAGAGCGCGGCTTGCGCGCCCCAGATCTGCTTCATGCTGAAACGCAGTTCCGCCTGGTCTTCCGTGAGCGCCTCGAGGATAGCGCATTCCGGTTGGTCGGTGCGGCGGTGCGTTGAGGTGGGCAAAGTCATGCCTGCCGCATCGCGCATACAGTGCACTTCCAGAACGCCATCGCCGTTGTCGCGACATGTCACGACACCCAGCTCGCCGTTCGCCAGCCGCACCAGCACGCCGGGTGGGTATTTGCCAACCTGGCGGTGGAATTGTTCCTGCAAGGCGGGATCGGCCGGATGCAGCGGATCGTGCAAAAGTTTTTCGAGCGCCTCGTCGGGCAGCATCGAGCAGCGGTAGTTGCGTGCGGAGACCCGCGCGCAGTAGCGGTCGGCCAGGCTTAGCAAGCGCGCGTTGTTGGTGATCTGTTCGCGCGTCATACCAGCAGGGTAGCCGGTGCCGTCGTCGTTCTCATGGTGCATCAGGACGCAGGAAATCCACTCGTCGTCCTCTATGCCCGCATATTTCAGCATTTCAGCGCTGTCTTCCGGATGGCGGCGGACGATCGCCATTTCTTCGTTATTCAGCGTGCCGGGTTTGCACTGGAAGTTGTCGTGATGGCGAAGCATGCCGACATTCATGGTCAGCGCAGCCGCCGTCAGGGAAATCACCTCATCGGAAGCCTTGCCAAGGCCGCGCGCTACCAGTACGACCACGATGGCGGTCTCAATGCAATGGCGCACCGCATAGGTGCCGGCAATCTGGTTCAGGAACAGGCAGGCGAGTGCGATATCCGGGTTCATTTCGACCGCACGCGCTACTTCGCGCGCGATGTTGCGCAGGTCGGCATCCGCATTGCGCTCGTTGCGCAAATCCCCCAATAGCTTCTCCAGGCGCTTGTTGGCGAGGTTCAGTTCATGCAGCACGGACGGCGGCGGTTCCAGCCGCGATCCACCTTCCATGCCAAGGTCCTGCAAGCTATTGAGGTACTGGTTCATGATGTTGTCCTTTCGTGTTACACGCGCGCCAGTCGCTCCAGTGCGAGCCCCAGCGTCTCGTCTTTCTTGGCAAAACAAAAGCGCACGATGCCGGAATCCTTGCCGCCGCGGTAGAAGGCCGAGACGGGAATGGCGGCCACTTTGACTTCGATCGTCAACCATTCCGCAAACTCTGCCTCGGAGTGCGAGGAAATGCGGTCGTAGCGCACGCATTGGAAATAGGTGCCGTCTGCCGGCAGCAGCTCGAAGCGGCTACCTTCCAGCCCCTTGCGGAACAGGTCGCGCTTGCGCTGGTAGAAGGCGGGCAAGCCGATGTACGGCGCTGGATCGGCCATATAGCTGGCAATGCCGTGCTGCATGGGAGTGTTCACCGAGAACACGTTGTATTGGTGGACCTTGCGGAACTCGAGCGTCATCGTCGCGGGTGCGGCGACATAGCCGACCTTCCATCCCGTCACGTGGTAAGTTTTGCCGAAGCTGGAAACGACGAACGAGCGCTCGGCCAAGTCGGGATAGCGGCACATGGATTCGTGGCGCTGGCCGTCGTAGACCATGTGCTCGTAGACCTCGTCGGACAGGATCAGGATGTCGGTGCCGCGCACGATCTCGCGCAGCGCCTCCAGATCGGCGGTGCGCAGCACGCTGCCGGTCGGATTGTGCGGCGTGTTGATGACGATCATGCGGGTGCGTTCCGTCACTGCCGCCTCCACGCGCGCCCATGGCACGCTGAAGCCGCCATGCGGCGCCACTTCCATCTGCACCAGCACAGGCACGCCGCCAGCCAGTTCAATAGCCGGCAGGTAGCTGTCGTATGCCGGTTCGATCACGATCACTTCGTCGCCCGGATGGACGCTGCACAGGATGGCCGTGGTCAGCGCCTCGGTCGCGCCGGGCGTGACGGTGATCTCGGTGTTGACATCGTAGTGGTGGCCGTAGACATGGCTGATCTTGTCGACGATGGCCTGGCGCAGCTCGAGCGCGCCGACGCCGGTCGGGTATTGGTTATAGCCTTCGCGCATGGCGACGGTGACCATGTCGACCAGCTTCGGATCGCAGGCGAAATCGGGAAAGCCCTGGCCCAGGTTGACGGCGCCGTGCTGTCCGGCCAGGGCCGACATGCGCGAAAAAATGGTGGTGCCGATATGGGGCAGACGTGAAGTCAGTTGTTTCATCGTGCTTAGGAAAAGGACATTTTTTCCATTCTAGCGCAGGCGATTAAAACAAGTGTTGCCCCGAGGGTAAAACTGGAATGTCAAGCTTCCAGGCTCCATTTTTCCGGCTGCATCACTTTGAACATGCCGGCTTTCGCCAGCCGCTTGGCCAGCTTGAGCAGCGCTTTGTCCTTGGTGATCAGGAGATCGGCCTGGGCGTCGCGCGCCAGTTCCAGGAACTTCTGGTCGTCGCGGTCGGTGCACACCGGCAGGCGCGCGCCGGATTCGGGCGGTTGCACCACTTTGATGTACCGGTCGAAACGGGCCGCACTGGCAGGGCGCGTGCTTTCGTCGAGCGGGAGATGAGGGTAGTTCAGTACGAACAGGTATTCGGCGCGGCAATCGGCGCGGGTGATCGCTTCGACAGCGCCGCTTTCGATCGCCGCCAGCAGGGATGCCCAGCGCGGGTCCTGGAAAACGAACAGGTCGAGGCAGACATTGGTGTCGATGACGATGCGCTTAGGTGAAATATGCGGTGAAACGGGTATCATGTCGAAGTTTTTCGTTTTGAATTTTGAAATCTTATGCTGATTGTGCTGTCGCCTGCAAAAAGTCTTGACCTGGAAACCCCGCCAAGCACCAAACTCGCAACGCAGCCGGCGTTTCTCGATCATTCCGAGCAGTTGATCGAGCGCCTGCGCGTTTTCTCGCCGAACGAACTGGGCGAGTTGATGGACCTGTCCGACGCCTTGTCGACGCTGAATGTGGCGCGCTACGCGTCCTGGACCAAGGATACCAGTGAAGCGCGCCAGGCCGTCATGACCTTCAACGGCGACGTCTACGACGGGCTCGATGCACGTTCCATGTCGGCCAAACAGCTTGATTACACCCAGTCGCGCATCCGCATCCTGTCCGGCCTGTACGGCATGTTGAAGCCTTTGGACCTGATCCACCCGCATCGCCTGGAAATGGGTACCCGCCTGCAAAATCCGCGCGGCAAGAATCTTTATGAGTTCTGGGGCGACATGATTACCGAGGCGCTGAACAAGGAAGGCTCGCCGGTCCTGGTTAACCTGGCTTCGGACGAGTATTTCAAGTCGGTCAAGCCGAAGAAACTGAATATGCCGGTCATCACGCCAGTGTTCGAAGACTGGAAGGGCGGCAAATACAAGATCATCTCCTTCTTCGCCAAACGCGCGCGCGGCATGCTGGCACGTTACGCGGCAGTGAATAACATCACCGATCCGGCAAGACTGAAGAATTTCGATGTGGATGGATACAAGTTCGAAGCGGACGCCTCGAACGATACTACCTGGGTATTCCGCCGCAAGATCGCAGCCTGACGGCGCCGCGCCTGCCCGGCGGGGCAGGCGCTCAAGGCATTACCAGATGTTGTACCAGGCCTTCTTCTTGCTCCCGTCATCTTCCAACATCTTGCTGTCAGGGAAGTTTTTCACGAAGACGCGCTTGGTATCGTCGCGCAGGGTCATATTGCCCATCTTGTCGTAGCCGCGGTACATGATGGCCAGCGCTTCTTCGATCGATGGCGAATCGGCGTAATCGGTCAGGACGCCCTGGGCGCGGTTGATCGCCGCCAGGTAGGCGCCGCGGCGGTAGTAATAACGCGCCACATACACTTCATATTTCGCCATCGCATTAATGAGGTACTTCATGCGATCAATCGCGTCAGGCGTGTATTTGCTTTCTGGAAACTTCTCGACCAGGGCTTTGAAGGCAGCGAACGCTTCACGGGTTGCTTTCGGATCGCGTTCCGCAGGGTCTTGTTCGTACAGGAAGTTCAGCAGGCCGATGGAATCATTGAAGTTCACCAGGCCACGCAGGTAGTACATGTAGTCAACGTTTGGATGGTTCGGGTGCAGCTTGATGAAGCGCTCCACGGCTGCCAGCGCCTGGGCCTGGTCCTGTGCCTTGTAGTGGGAATAAGCGATTTCCATCTGCGCCTGCTGCGCATAGGTGCCGAACGGATAGCTGGATTCGAGGCGCTCGAAGAGCTGGACGGCACGTTCGTAGTTGCCGCTAGCCTGTTCATCCTTGGCCTCCGAGTATAATTTCGTTGCGGACCAGCCTCGAGTCTCGTCCGCGCGTTCTGGTAACAGGCCACAAGCTGACAAACTAAACAGTACGACTGTTGCTGCAACTACTGATAATTTTTTTTGCATGTTGATGTGCAAGGAATCGTTAACCAAAATACTAAACTTGGCTGATTATAGCCGATGGGAATGCTGTGATATTGAAACCTGAGATGAATTCGGCAGAACAAGTGCCTGATAACGATTTTGACGCCGATTTTGAAGGTGATTTAACGGCCGATCCCCTCGCGCCGATCGAACTCGAACTGAGCAAGTCGGACTGCGGCGAACGCCTGGACAAGGTGGTGGCACGCCTGGTGCCGCAGTTTTCGCGCGGCCGCCTGCAGTCCTGGATCGAAGAAGGCCATATTACCGTCGACGGCAAGCCGGCCAAAATCCGCGCCACCGTCTATGGCGATGAAAAAATCCTGGTGATTCCCCAGCCGGCGCCGGAAGACGTGGCGTTCACCCCGGAAGAAGTGCCGCTCGATATTGTTTTCGAAGACGATCACCTGCTAGTGATTAATAAGCCGGCGGGCCTGGTGGTTCATCCGGGCGCCGGCAACTGGTCCGGCACCATGTTGAACGGCCTGCTGCATCGCTGGCCGCAACTGGGCGGCGTACCGCGTGCAGGCATCGTGCACCGCCTGGACAAGGACACCAGCGGCCTGATGGTGGTGGGCAAGGACCTGCCGACCCAGACCGACCTGGTGCGCCAGCTGCAAGCGCGTACCGTGAAACGCGTTTACTGGTGCATCGTGTGGGGTACACCGCGCATGAGCGGCACCATCGACGCGTCGATGGGCCGCGACCAGAAGGACCGCGTCAAAATGGCGGTGTCGACCAGCATGGGCTCGAAACCAGCCATTACCCACTACCAGCGCCTGGCCGAAGGCACGCTGGACGGGCGCCCGGTGTCGCTGGTGCAGTGCCGCCTGGAGACGGGCCGCACCCACCAGATCCGCGTCCATATGGCGCACCTGGGCTTCTCGCTGATCGGCGACCAGGTCTATGGCAAGCAGCACATGGCCAGCGTATTCCCGCGCCAGGCGCTACAGGCACGCCGTCTCGGCCTGGTGCATCCCGCGACCGGCGATCAGATGGAGTGGCTGGTTCCGCTGGCCGATGACTTCAAGGAACTGATGGAGCGCGCAGGCATCGAGGAACCGGATGAGTCCGTCCTGTCGGCCGCCGCGGCCACCCATGGCGAGTACGAAGACTACGATATCTACGACGACGAATTCGACGACGAATAAATGCAGCAATCTTTCCAAGGGGCGCAATGGCTGGTGCCTGACTGGCCCGGCGCGCCGGCCAATATCGGTTTTGTCTGTACCACGAGGCGCGGCGGCGTGAGTCCTGAGCCATATGGACCTGGTCCGCAGGCCATCCCCACGACGGGAGGCGGCCTGAATCTGGGTGTTCACGTTGGTGACGATCCATCGAACGTGGCGTTCAACCGGGCGATCCTGTGCGGCCGCTTGCCGACCGAGCCGGCCTGGCTGGCGCAGGTCCACGGCACCGCCGTAGTGCGCGCCGACCGGCTTGGGCGGGGCGAAGTGCCGGAGGCGGACGCCAGCATCGCGGCCATGCCGGGCGCCGTGTGCGCGATCCAGACTGCGGATTGTTTGCCGGTGCTGCTCACCAACCGTGCCGGCACCGTCGTTGGGGCGGCCCATGCCGGCTGGCGCAGCCTGGCCGGGGGTATCCTCGAGGCGACAGTGGACGCCATGCGCGCCGAATCGGGCAGTGGTGAAGATGACGGCGAGATCATCGCCTGGCTTGGTCCGGCGATCGGCCCGCAGGAATTCGAAGTCGGCGAAGACGTCCTGGCGGCCTTCCTGGCCGGCGCCGATGGCGCGGCGGTGGATGAGGCGGCGGTACGTGCCGCCTTCATTGACCGTCCGGGCATTCCGGGCAAATACCTGGCGGACATTTACGCCTTGGCGCGGCTGGCCCTGCGCCGGGTCGGCGTCATGGAGGTCAGCGGCGGCGATTTATGCACGGTGACCGATGCCAGCCGCTTCTATTCCTACCGCAGGGACAAGGTCACTGGAAGGCAGGCCAGTTTGATCTGGATCAAGGAGTAGGTGGATCATTACGACGGGCGGCTTCGGCTGCCCGTTTGCGTTTGCGGCGTTTGCCGCCAGTTAGATAAAATAGTATTCCTAATGGCAACAAGCCATAGAGCAGGAAGGTCATGATGCCGGCGACCACGGTCGGTTCCGTGAAAGCCATCAGTATTGTGACGTAGAGCCAGGCAATAGCAACAATCAACATAAGTAGTCTTTTTAATTTCTGAATGGACTCAAAAAATGAACATGCCCGACCCGCAAGCCTTCGCAAACGCATGGATGGCGCAAATCAGCGATCCCAACCAATGGCAATCCTGGTTCAAGATGATGCCGGAAATGGATGCTGTCCCAGGCGCCGCACTGCTGCGCGATGCAGGTGCTTCCGTCCGCCCCGAGGCAATGGAACAACTGCGAAACGAGTACATGGGCGAGTTCGGTGCGCTGTGGCAGGAATTCCTGACCACCGGAAAAGCGCCGTCCCTGAAAGACCGCCGCTTTTCCTCCGAAGCCTGGCAGGGCAATCCGGTGTCCGCGTTCAATGCGGCATCATACCTGCTAAACAGCAAATTCCTCATGCAAATGGCGGAAGCCGTTGACGCTAGCCCGCACCAGAAGCAGAAAATCCGCTTCGCCGTGCAGCAGGTGGTCGATGCCATGTCGCCGGCCAACTTCCTGGCTACGAACCCGGAAGCGCACCAGAAACTGATCGAAACCAAGGGCGAAAGCTTGACCAAAGGGCTGGCCAACCTGCTGGGCGATATCCAGAAGGGCCATATTTCCCTGTCCGATGAAAAGGCCTTCGAAGTAGGCCGCAACCTGGCCACCACCGAAGGCCAGGTGGTGTATGAGAATGAACTGTTCCAGCTGATCCAGTACACCCCGCTGACCAAGACCGTGCACGAACGCCCGCTGCTGATGGTGCCGCCTTGCATCAACAAATACTACATCCTGGACCTGCAACCGGAGAATTCCCTGGTGCGCTATGCGGTGGAGCAGGGCAATACCGTGTTCCTGGTCTCCTGGCGCAATCCGGACCAGTCGCTGGCCAACACCACGTGGGACGATTACATCGAAAAGGGCACGATCAACGCGATCAATATCGCCCGCGAAATCACCAGGCAGGACAAGCTCAATGTGCTGGGCTTCTGCGTCGGCGGCACCTTGCTGTCGACGGCGCTGGCCGTGCTGGCGGCGCGCGGCGAACAGCCGGCTGCCGGCATTACGCTGCTGACCACTTTCCTGGACTTCAGCGACACCGGTGTGCTGAATGTGTTCGTCGACGAGCCGCAGGTGCAACTGCGCGAGCAGACCCTCAAATCCGGTGGCCTGATGCCGGGCCGCGACCTGGCCAGCACTTTCTCCAGCCTGCGCCCTAACGACCTGGTATGGAACTACGTGCAGTCCAACTACCTGAAGGGCAACGAGCCGCCGCCGTTCGACCTGCTGTACTGGAATTCCGACTCGACCAACCTGCCTGGCCCGATGTTCTGCTGGTACCTGCGCAATACCTACCTGGAAAACAGCCTGAAAGTCCCGGGCAAGCTGACCGTGGCTGGCGAAAAGGTCGATCTGTCGAAGATCCAGGCGCCGGCCTTCATCTACGCTTCGCGCGAAGACCATATCGTGCCGTGGAACTCGGCATACCAGTCGACCAGGATCCTGAACAACAAGAATCCGGAGCTCAACAAATTCATCCTGGGCGCATCGGGCCACATTGCCGGCGTGATCAACCCGGCTGCCAAGAAGAAGCGCAACTACTGGACTAACGATGCCCGTCCGGCCTCGCATGAAGAATGGTTCAATGGCGCGACCGAGCATCCGGGAAGCTGGTGGGGCGAATGGTCGGAATTCCTGGCGGCCCATGGCGGCAAGGATGTGAAGGCGCGTAGCAAGCTCGGCAACGCGAAGTACGAACCGGTCGAACCGGCACCAGGGCGTTATGTGAAGGCTAAGGCGGATTGATTTTTGGTAACGTTAAGTTGCAATGCAATATTGTCGTGCCAAAAGCTTTTTTTTCGCCCTATAATGGGGTTGCAAATATTATCAACGGGACACAGCGATGAGTAGTGCAAAAAAAAGTACTGAACGTTTGATTAAGAAATACCCCAATCGCCGTCTTTACGATACCCAGACCAGTTCCTACATTACCCTGACGGACGTGAAACAACTCGTGCTCGACGCCGAGGAATTCACTGTTGTCGACGCCAAGACCAATGAAGACCTGACCCGCAGCATCCTGCTCCAGATCATCCTGGAGGAAGAGGCAAGCGGCGTTCCGATGTTCTCTACCGATGTACTGGCGCAAATCATCCGCTTCTACGGCCATGCCATGCAAGGCATGATGGGTTCTTACCTGGAAAAGAATATCCAGGCATTTACCGATATCCAGCGCAAATTCACGCAGGGCGCCGCTACTTTCGATGGCAAAACCTTCAGCCCAGAAATGTGGACCCAGTTTATGAATGTGCAAGCGCCGATCATGCAGGGGATGATGAATAATTACATCGACCAGTCGAAGAGCCTGTTTGTGCAAATGCAAGAGCAAATGCAGAACCAGAGCAAGAATATCTTCGGCAGCTTCCCGTTTGCTGCACCGCCAACGGATAAGAAATAAGCAAAAAGGGGGCCGTAAAAAATGGGGTACGTCCCCATTTTTTTACGTCCCCTTTTGCTATAATGGTGGATTGCCCTGAATCATCAGCTTTCTGCCATGCAATCCAAGCAAATCACCCGCATCACTTCAGCCGACGGCGCACCAGCTCCAAAAGTAGGTTTTGTTTCCCTCGGCTGCCCTAAGGCGCTGGTCGACTCCGAACAGATCCTGACCCAGCTTCGCGCTGAAGGCTACGAGACCGCCAAGTCCTACGACGGCGCCGACCTCGTGATCGTGAATACCTGCGGTTTCATCGACGCCGCCGTGCAGGAATCCCTGGACGCCATCGGCGAAGCGCTGGCTGAAAACGGCAAGGTTATCGTGACCGGCTGCCTTGGCGCCAAGAAGGACAAGGATGGCGACGACATCATCCAGAAGGTGCACCCGAAGGTGCTGGCCGTGACCGGCCCGCACGCGGTGGGCGAGGTGATGGCCCAGGTGCACACCCATCTGCCTAAGCCGCACGAGCCGTTCATCGACCTGCTGCCGCCGCAGGGTATCAAACTGACCCCTAAGCACTACGCTTACCTGAAGATTTCCGAAGGCTGCAACCATCGCTGCTCGTTCTGCATCATCCCTTCGATGCGCGGCGACCTGGTATCGCGTCCGATCGCTGAATTGATGCTGGAAGCCGAGAACCTGTTCAAGGCCGGCGTGAAGGAGCTGCTGGTGATTTCGCAGGACACTTCCGCTTACGGCGTGGACGTGAAGTTCCGTTCCGGCTTCTGGAACGGCCGTCCGGTGAAGACCCACATGACCCAGCTGACCCAGGCCCTGGGTGAACTGGCCAGGCAGTATGGCGCGTGGGTGCGTTTGCACTACGTTTACCCTTACCCGCACGTGGATGAAATCATCCCGATGATGGGCGACGGGCATATCCTGCCTTACCTGGACATTCCGATGCAGCACGCCCACCCTGAAGTGCTGAAGCGCATGAAGCGCCCGGCTTCCGGCGAAAAGAACCTCGAGCGCATCCTGAAATGGCGCGAGATGAATCCGAACCTGACGATCCGTTCGACCTTTATCGCTGGCTTCCCAGGCGAGACCGAGGCCGAATTCGAGTATCTGCTGGACTTCCTGAAGGAAGCGCAGATCGATCGCCTGGGTTGCTTCGCCTACTCGCCGGTGGAAGGTGCAAGCGCCAACGAACTGGCGAACCCGGTCCCGGAAGAAGTGCGTGAAGAGCGTCGCGGCCGCGTGATGCTGCTGCAGGAGGAAATTTCGCGCAATCGCCTGAAGGCGAAGATTGGCACCACTGTCAAGGTGCTGATCGATGAGCTGACTCCTAGCGGCGCAATTGGCCGCTCGGCTGCGGATGCGCCCGAAATTGATGGCGTGGTGCACGTCAAGCGTCCGTTCGATCCAAAGAAGAAGCTGGCGGTGGGGCAGTTCTTCGATGTTGAGATCACGACTGCCGATGCGCACGACTTGTGGGGTGAGGCTCAGTAAAAACCGGTATACCAGGGTCAGACCCAAGGGTCTGACCCTGTCTGCTCGGAGGCCGCGGGATCTGGTTGAATCCGCGGCCTTTGCACATCCGGGGTCTGACCCTGCGGGTCAGACCCCGCTTCACCGGTTTTGGTTAGAATAGGTGCATGACCAAAAAGCACCTGCAAACCCAAATCATCCATACGGACTACGTGCCGCCCGAGGGCTTCTCCGCCTTCCCCAGCGCGATCCACCATGCGTCGACCGTCCTGTTCAAGAATGTCGCCGCCATGCGCTCGGGCGACTGGAAAGAAAAGAACGCCTACACCTACGGCCTGCACGGAACGCCCACCACCTTCACCCTGGAAGCCCGCTTGGCCGAAATCGAAGGCGGCACGCACTGCCTGCTGGCCCCCAGCGGCCTCGCCGCCATCGCCATGTGCGACTTCGCTCTGCTGAAATCGGGCGACGATGTCCTGTTGCCCGACAACGTCTACAGCCCAAACCGCGACCTCGGCAGATGGCTGAGCGCTGATTTCGGCATCACCGCGCGCCTGTACGACCCGATGATCGGCGCCGGCATCGCAGAACTGATCCAGCCAAACACTCGCCTGATCTGGACCGAGGCTCCCGGATCGGTGTCGATGGAGGTACCCGACCTGCGCGCAATCTGCGACGCGGCGAAGCAAAAGGGCGTGCTGGTCGCACTCGACAACACTTGGTCGGCCGGCCTGGCCCTGCGCGGCTTCGATCTGGGCGTCGATATCGTGATGCAGGCCCTGACCAAATACCAGTCGGGCGGTTCCGATGTGCTGATGGGGGCACTGGTCACGCGCGATCCGTTGCTGCACGAACGCCTCAGCATGGCCCACATGCGCCTGGGCATGGGCGTGAGCGCCGACGACACTTACCTCGTGCTGCGCAACCTGCCCACGCTGAAGATCCGTTTCGAAACGCATGACGCTTCGGCGCGCAAGGTGGCAAGCTGGCTCAAAGCCCGTCCCGAGATCCGTAAGGTCCTGCACCCCGCCTTGGAAGACTGCCCCGGGCACGAAAACTGGAAGCGCGACTTCGCCGGCGCCGGCGGCCTGTTCTCCGTGCTGTTCGACGAGAAATTCACTGAAGAGCAAACCGACCGCTTTGTGGATTCGCTCAAGCTGTTCGGCATCGGCTATAGCTGGGGCGGCGCGCACAGCCTGTGCATCCCATACCGCATCCAGGCCATGCGCAAGAACTGGAAGGAGAAGGGCATCCTGGTCCGCTTCAACATCGGCCTTGAGGACCCCGAAGACCTGATCACCGATATCGAGCGCGCCCTGGCAACCATGTAGCTAGTTAGCTATCCCTGCGATTGATCAATACAATGGCGTGCGCGTATTGATCGATCTTCCCTACTTGCTTAAATTGGTCGGACATCAAGCAGGGGAGACCGTCATGCAAATTCTGAAGATTGCAGCAGGCGCCGTGCTGTGTGGCGCTACGTGTTTGATTTCGGCAGCGCCGCCTTCCAGTTATATGCCTGTGGTGGCGAAAGAGGATTTCCAAGCCACGTTCGAAAGGATGAAGGCGGCGCGGGCTGGCCTGATCCGAGAGCAGGCGGCCTTCCTGGAGAGCCGCTATGACTTGTCGAACCGGCCAGCGAAGGGCGTCACCATGTTCCGAGGAAAGGCGGTCCAGGAGGGCGTACGGGTCAAGCTGCCGCGGGGTGCAAGCTGGGACAAACTGGGCGCAATGAGCCCGGAGGAAATCCGTGAGAAGGGACTGTACCCGAACGGCTTCCTGCCGCTGCCGCACCCGAACCATCCTGAAGGCGGGATGCTGTTCCCCCAGTTCCACATCGACGAGATCAAGAAACAGGAACAGCGCGACCTCAATCGCTTCGATCTCGCGTTCGACTTCCCGGACCACTTGCTGCCGGAATTCCCCGCGCCGATTTTCCTGACCACGCGTCCCGACCTGGGGGATGTCTCGAAAGGCAAGCTGCTGACCATCGACAACTTCCACCAGATGTTCAACGGCATCCTGAACCCGAAGCAGCTCGAAGGACTGCGCCTGTTGCTGACGCCATTCCCGCAACAGCAATTCAACCAGACCGAGGATCGGCGGTCGGAACGTCCAAGCCGCGGCGTCACGTGTTTCGATTGTCATGCGAACGGCCACACCAATGCCTCAACCCACCTGGCGGGCGACGCCCGGCCGCAGGCTTTCCGGCATCGCATCGACACGCCTTCGCTGCGAGGCGTGAACCTGCAGCAGCTGTTCGGCTCTCAGCGTGCGCTGAAATCCGTGGAGGACTTCACAGAATTCGAACAGCGCGCCGCGTACTTTGACGGCGACCCGGTGATCGCAACGAAGAAGGGGGTCAATGTGCTGGAGCGCGGCAGCCAGGTGCACTTTATGGGCGAGTTCCAGAACATCCTCGACTTCCCGCCGGCGCCAAAGCTGGGCGTCAACGGCAAACTCGATCCGCGCAAAGCCAATGAGCAGGAACTGCGCGGCCAGGCGCTCTTCTTCGGCAAGGCCCAATGCGTTACGTGCCACACGCCGCCACACTACAGCGACAACCTGATGCACAACCTGCGCACGGAGCGCTTCTTCAAGCCGCACGAAGTGAAGGGCGCCATGATGGTGGGCGATGGCCCGATCAAGACCTTCCCGCTAAGGGGAATCAAGGAATCGCCGCCTTACCTGCATGATGGACGGCTGCTGACGCTCGAGGACACGGTGGAGTTCTTCAACCTGATCCTCGAGACGAAACTGTCGGCGGCAGAGAAGGCCGACCTGGTGGCCTTCCTGCGTACTTTATGAGTTGCCGACCGGCGCGTTGTTATTGAGGGCGGTGATGCCGCGAATCAGGCGGTAGATCTTCCACAGCCAGGCGCCGACCCAGACCAGCCACGCGAGCGGGATGCCGAAGATGGTGATGAACAGCACCCAGCCGACGGCGATCCACACCAGGTACCACCAGAACGAGCGGATCATCCAGCCGTGGTGGCTATGCACGAAGGTGCCGGCGCTGTCGTCGCGTTTGACGTAGTTCAGGATCAGCGGGATAAAGGACGCGGCGCCGAGCGTGAAGAATACGCTCAGCCCGTGGCCGAGGTAAAGCCAGAATGCCCAGTCTTTGGCCGATCGCGTCTGGTTGTCGAAAACGAGTTCTTGTGCCATGTTGGCTCCTTACAGTTTGCGTCCGTCGTAATGCTGGACAGGGTAGCTGTCCAGCTCAATGTCTTCCAGCACGCGAGCGTTGACGGCGGCCATTTCGCTGCCATTCGGCGCTGTGCCTTCGCCGTAGGTGTGAATGCCGCATTTCGGGCAGAAGCGGTGCCTGATCACGTGCTTGTTGAAAACGTAGCTTGCCTGGTCTTCTTCGGGCGTCAGCAGTTTCAGGCTGGCGCGCGGAATAAACCACATCAAAGCGCCTTTGCGCTGGCAGATGGAGCAATTGCAGGCTACCAGCCCATCGATATTGCCTTCTGCCTCAAACCTCACATTGCCGCAATGGCAGCTTCCCTTGTACAGCATTTTTCGCCTCCGGTTAGAATGATTGGTTTGGCGCTAATGATAATGTAATTGCAAGAGGAGTGGGCGAAATGGCGGGTCCGTTGCTGGGAATTAAGGTTATCGAGATTGGGACGCTGATTGCGGCGCCGTTTGCGGCCCGGCTGATGGCGGAATTCGGGGCCGAAGTCATCAAGATTGAAGCGCCGGGCGAGGGCGACCCGATCCGCAAATGGCGCAAGCTGCATAAGGGCACGTCGTTGTGGTGGTACCTGCAGTCGCGCAACAAGAAGTCCATTTCCATCAACCTGAAGGCGCCCGAGGGCATTGCGCTGGTCAAGCAATTGTGTGCCGACGCCGATGTGCTGATTGAGAATATGAAGCCTGGCGCGCTGGAGAAGCTGGGCCTTGGCTGGGATGTGCTGCATGCCTTGAATCCGAAGCTGACCATGGTGCGCATCTCGGGTTACGGCCAGACCGGCCCATACAAGGATCGCCCGGGTTTCGGCGCGATCGGCGAGGCAATGGGCGGCATTCGTTACACCACGGGCGAGGCGGGCGGCGTACCGGCTCGCGTTGGCGTGAGCCTTGGCGATTCGCTTGCGTCGCTGCATGCTGTGATGGGCGCTCTGATGTCCGTGCTGCGTGTGAAGATGGGGAACGGCGATGGGCAGGTGGTGGACGTATCGCTGGTCGAGAGTGTTTTCAATCTGATGGAATCGCTGGTGCCGGAGTACGACCTGCTTGGCCATGTGCGTGAGCGAAGCGGTGGCGCCTTGCCGGGTATCGCACCATCCAATACCTATCCCACGCGCGACGGTTCGTATGTGGTCATCGCCGGCAACAGCAACCCGATATACAAGCGCCTGATGCACGCCATCGGCCGGGCCGACATGGCGGAAGACCCCCAGTTCGCGCAGAACGATGGCCGCGCGGCGCAGGAAAAGCTGATCGATGCTGCGATTGCCGGCTGGACTTCGGCCCATACCATCGACGAAGTACTGGCGGTACTGGAGCGCGCCGAAGTGCCGGCGGGCCGTATTTATTCGGTCAAGGATATCGTCGCCGACCCGCATTACCAGGCGCGCGATATGCTGCTGGAGACGGAGTTGCCGGACGGCGTGCACGTCAAAATGCCTGGCATCGTGCCTAAGCTGTCCGAAACGCCGGGGGAAGTGCGCTGGCAGGGGCCGACGCTGGGCGAACATACTGACTGCGTGTTGTCTGCATTGGGTTTGCCTGACGCCGAGATCGCCGCGCTGCGGGAACGCGGTGTCGTGGCTTAAGGTCAGGTCCAGCAAATTTTTCAAGGCTCTGCATGCAGCGTAAGCGTTATCGACTCATTTTTGCGGGGCTGGTCGTCCTTGCAATTGCGTTATTGACGATATTCCTGGCTGATGGCATACCTCAAGTTCTTTCTTGCGCGGTGTTTTTGTTCGTCATTGGGTATGCGAATATCTGGTCGGTCATGGCAGCGCTTGAACGCGGCGCATTTGATGACGGGAGTTTCAGGCCCGTTGTAAGAAGCGGTGCTCCCATTAGATTCTGGCTTACGCTTATGGTATTGGGCGCTATGGGACTCGCTGCAGGCGTTGGCTCATTGGCCATATTCGGCGTCACGTTGTGGTCAGCGTTTAAATCGGGGTAAGTCCACATGCCGCGAATTTACCTTGCCTTGCGCTTTACTCATTGAGACTGAATATGAATTTTTCTGAGAGACTTGAATCTTCCCGTGAGTTGACCGACGAAGAATTCCTGGACGATATCATGCCTCTGCCGGCCGACATTTCGGTCGCGATGGCGGGATATCGATGGACTCGTAATACTGTTGGCCAATCGGGAAGCGCAGTTTGCCGACTGCATGGAAAGGCAAATGCTCCCGACTTGTTTTTGAAGTATGGCGTGGGGGGAGTGGCCGACGACATCAGCGAAGAAATGGTGAGGTTGCGTTGGCTGGGAGGACATATACCCATGCCGGCAGTTGTGCGTTTCGTCCGCACCCCCAAAGAGGCCTGGTTGCTGATGACGGAGGTGCCTGGCGTAACTGCTTACCAGCTTATGGTGTCGAGCCCGGACCGCCGTACCGCTATTGTGGACGCCATCGCTGTGTTCCTGCGCCGGATACACGCAATCCCGGTCGGCGATTGTCCCTTCACCAGCAATCATGAGCATCGGCTGCTTCGTGCGCGAGCGCGCATCGATGCCAACCTGGTGGACGAGGACGATTTCGACGAGGATCGGGAGGGTTGGAGCGCCGAACAGGTTTGGCAGGCAATGCAAGGCCTGCTGCCGATGGCGCCCGATCCCGTGGTTACCCATGGCGATTTCTCCCTGGATAATCTCCTTATCCAGGACGGGGAGGTTGCGGGCTGTATTGACGCCGGGCGAGTCGGTATCGCCGATCGTTACCAGGACCTCGCAATAGCCTGGAATTGCCTCGGCGAGTTCGGCGCATCACTGCAGGAACGCTTCCTGGCGCAGTATGGCGTCCGTGACCTGGACCGGAGGAAGCTCCAGTTCCATTTGATGCTGGATGAATTGTTCTAGACGAAAGAATTACCAATGAACAGGTCTGGCGAGCGGACAAAATGTCCGATTGCCGGACCTGACCCCGACTTTTAATGCGCTAGCAGGTTGAGGATGCCGTCCAGGCCGACGAAGTTGAGGGCGACGTTGGCTTGTTCGCGCACCACGGGCTTGGCGCGGAAGGCGACCGACAGGCCGGCGATGCTCATCATCTTCAGGTCGTTGGCGCCGTCTCCCATCACGATGGCTTGCTCGGGCAGGATGCCGATGGCGGCGCAGACGTGTTCGACGGTGTTGCGCTTGACGGTGGCGTCGACGATTTCGCCGATGACCTTGCCGGTCAGTTTGCCGTCCACGATTTCCAGCTCGTTGGCGCGGGTGAAGTCGAGGCCGAGGCGGGTTTTCAGGCGCTCGGTGAAGAAGGTGAAGCCGCCCGATACCAGCAGGGTTTTCAGGCCGGCGGCCTGCACCGCTTTCAGCATTTCCTCGGCGCCCATCGACAGGCGCAGGCGTTCTTCGTAGACGCGCTCGAGGGCCGAGGCTTCCAGGCCTTCCAGCAGCGCCACGCGGCGTTTCAGACTTTCGGAGAAATCGAGCTCGCCGCGCATGGCCGCTTCGGTGATTTCGGCTACTTGCGGCTTCAGGCCTTGCATGTCGGCGATTTCGTCGATGCACTCGATCGTGATCAGGGTCGAATCCATATCCATCGCGACCAGCTTGAATTCGTCCAGGCGGCGCACTCCCATCATGTAGGTCGCGTCGAGCTGGGCTGCCTGGGCTGCGATCTCGATGGTCTGGCGCAGGGCTGGCGTGAAGCTGATTCCTTCGCAGCGCACGGCGTTGCCGGAAACGGTTACCACTTTCTTCGGCGCGGTCAGGGCGGCAATGCGCTGCAGGCGGGGGGCGCATTCGCCGACGCCTTGCAGCACGAGATTCATGGTCATGTCGTTGTTCATGTCAGTTGTTTGATGGCGGTCTTGATCTGGTTCACGCGGGCCGCCAGGTCAGGCATGTTCGCTGTGATCTTGAGCTTGTCCTGTCCGTTCAGCTTGATGTGGCGCTGGTTCTGGATCAGGTGGATGATGCGCATCGGGTCGATCGGCGGCTTGGGCATGAACTGCAGGTTGACCGCTTCCGAATGGGCATCGATCTTGATGATGCCGACAGTCTTGGCGGCGATACGCAGGCGGTGGGTTTCCACCAGCGCCTTGGCGGATTCAGGCAGTTTGCCGAAGCGGTCGATCAGCTCCTCTTGCAGGTCGTCGATTGCGTTCTGGGTTTCGCAGTTGGCCAGGCGTTTGTAGATCGACAGGCGTTCGTGCACGTCGCCGCAGAAGTCCGCGGGTAGCAGGGCCGGCGTGTGCAGGTTGATTTCGGTGGTGGTGGCCAGCGGGGCGGCCAGGTCGGGCTCCTTGCCGGCCTTCAGTGCGCGCACCGCTTCGTTCAGCATGTCGGTGTAGAGCTGGAAGCCCACTTCCAGCATTTCGCCGGACTGGTTCTCGCCCAGCACTTCGCCGGCGCCGCGGATTTCCAGGTCGTGCATCGCGAGGTAGAAGCCGGAGCCCAGTTCTTCCATCTGCTGGATGGCGTCGAGGCGGCGCTGCGCCTGCTTGGTCAAGCCTTGCACGTCCGTCACCAGCAGGTAGGCATACGCCTGGTGGTGCGAACGGCCGACACGGCCGCGCAGCTGGTGCAACTGCGCCAAGCCGAACTTGTCGGCACGGTGCATGATAATGGTGTTCGCGGTCGGCACGTCGATGCCGGTTTCGATAATCGTGGTGCAGAGCAGGATGTTGTAGCGTTGTGCCACGAAGTCGCGCATGACTTTTTCCAGGTCGCGTTCGTGCATCTGGCCGTGGGCGACGGCGATGCGCGCTTCGGGCAGCATCTCTGTCAGCTTGGCCAGGCGGTTCTGGATCGTTTCGACTTCGTTGTGCAGGAAGTAGACCTGGCCGCCGCGTTTCAGTTCACGCAGAACCGCTTCGCGGATGATGGAGTCGTTCTCGCTGCGCACAAAGGTTTTGATGGCCAGGCGCTTTTGCGGGGCGGTGGCAATCACTGAGAAGTCGCGCAGGCCTTCCAGCGCCATGCCGAGCGTCCGCGGTATCGGCGTTGCGGTCAGCGTCAGCACGTCGACTTCGGCGCGCAGGGATTTCAGCGCTTCCTTCTGGCGCACGCCGAAACGGTGTTCCTCGTCGATGATGACCAGGCCGAGGCGGTCGAACTTGACGTCGTCCGATAGCAGCTTGTGGGTGCCGATCACGATGTCCAGCGTGCCGTCCTGCATGCCTTTGATGGCGTTGGCGATCTCCTTGCCGGTGCGGAAGCGCGACATTTCGGCGATGCGGACCGGCCAGTCGGCGAAGCGGTCGGCGAAGGTTTGCGCGTGCTGTTCGGCCAGCAGAGTTGTCGGCGCCAGCAAGGCAACCTGCTTGCCGCCCATGACGGCGATGAAGGCTGCGCGCAGGGCCACTTCGGTCTTGCCGAAACCGACATCGCCGCATACCAGGCGGTCCATCGGTTTGCCGGAGGTCATATCCTTGATCACATTGCCGATCGCTGCCGCCTGGTCGGGGGTCTCGTCGAAGCCGAAGCTGTCGGCGAAACGTTCATAGTCGTGCGAGGAGTATTCGAAGGAGTGGCCTTGGCGCGCGGCGCGACGGGCGTACAGGTTGAGCAGTTCAGCGGCGGTATCGCGTACCTGTTCGGCGGCCTTGCGTTTGGCTTTGTCCCACTGGCCGGAGCCGAGGGTGTGCAGCGGCGCGTCGTCCGGGGAGGCGCCGGAGTAGCGCGAGATGACGTGGAGCTGCGAGACCGGCACGTACAGCTTGCTCTCCTTGGCGTATTCCAGGTGCAGGAATTCGGTTTCGCCTTCGCCCAGGTCCATACTGACCAGGCCCATATAGCGGCCGATGCCGTGGTTGATGTGCACCACCGGGTCGCCGATCTTGAGTTCGGACAGGTCGCGCACCATCGATTCGACCTGGGTGACCGCTTCCTGCTTCTTGCGCCCTGCACGGCGGCCGCTGCCGGCATACAGTTCGGTTTCGGTGATGAAGGCGATGCCTTCGTCCAGCTCGAAACCGGCATGCAGGGGCGATACGCCCAGCACGACCTTGGCTTCGCTGGCGAGGAAACCGTCGAAGCCTTCGACCAGGGCCGGCGCCAGGTCGAACTCGGCGAAGTACTGCTGCAGGGTTTCGCGGCGGCCGTTGGTTTCGGCGCAGATCATCGCGCGGCGGCCGGACTGCATCAGGTAGGCGCGCAGGTTGGTCAGCGGGTCGTCCAGGTGGCGGTTGACGGCAATGTTCGGGACCGGCGCCGACAGTTCGGAAGACGGCAGCGACATGTCGCGCGAGATGGCGATGCGCGGGTGCGGCTTGGCCATCACGAAGAACTGCTCGTCGCCCAGGAAGATATCCTGCGGCGGCAGGATAGGGCGCTCGCGGTCGGCCTTCAGGAATTTGTAGCGCGATTCGGTGTCGGCCCAGAAGCGCTTGATGGCGGCGTCAATGTCACCCACCATGGCCACGCTGGCTTCTGCCGGCAGGTAGTCGAAGAAGGTCGCGGTTTCGTCGAAGAACAGCGGCAGGTAGTACTCGATGCCAGCGGAGGCGATGCCGCTGCTGATGTCCTTATAGACCACGGCGCGCGACGGGTCGCCTTCGAATGCCTCGCGCCAGCGGCTGCGGAAGGCGGTGCGCGAGGCCTCATCCATCGGGAACTCGCGGCCCGGCAGCAGGCGCACTTCCTTGACCGGGTACAGGGAGCGCTGGGTGTCGGCGTCGAAGGTGCGGATGGTTTCGATGGTGTCGCCGAACAGGTCCAGGCGGTAGGGCAGGGCGGAACCCATCGGGAACAGGTCGATCAGGCCGCCGCGCACGGAATATTCGCCGGGCGACATCACCTGGGCGACGTGGGTGTAGCCCGCCAGCGTCAGCTGCGACTTGAGCCTGGCCTCGTCCAGCGATTCGCCCTGCTTGAAGAAGAACGTGTAGGCGGCCAGGAAGGAGGGCGGCGCCATGCGCACCAGCGCGGTGGTGGCGGGGATGATGGCCACGTCGCATTGGCCGGTCTGGATCTCATGCAGGGTCGCCAGGCGCTCGGACACCAGGTCCTGGTGCGGCGAGAAAGCGTCGTAAGGCAGGGTTTCCCAGTCCGGCAGCAGGTGGCAGCGCAAGGCGCCGTTGGCAAACCACGGGATTTCAGCCAGCAGGCGCTGGCCGTCGCTGGCCTGGGCAACGACCACGGCCAGCATCTGGCCGCGTGCTTTGAGTTCGCGTGCCGTTTGCGCCAGCGCGTAGGCGTCAGCGGAGCCGAACAGGTTGGGCAACGCGAAGCGGTTGCCGGGTTTGGGAAGTGCTTTTTTGAAGTCGAAAGGCATGCAAACGTGGCGCTAACTGAGGGGACACTAATATGCTGGCCCCACATTATAGTGCAAGCACCTATTCGTAGGCGCCCAGCCGTTTTTGTTCCCGTGATGTAAAAAGACTATCGCGCAGCTGCTCGATGGCGGCATGGTTGCCGCCCAAACCGGCGCTGGCGGAGCGGTAGGCGGCGATCCGGCGCAGCCATTCGGCCTGTTCCCGGTCCAGTTGCGCCAGCCGGCTGGCCGCTTGCGGGTCGAATGCTGCTGCGCGCAGGCGGAAGATGTCGTCCTCGCTGGCGCCGGAACTGCGGGCGCTTTCGACCTGCTGTTCGGTGGCCAGGACCCGTTGCGGCGCGGCCCGCTCCTGCTGCAGCCCGGCCGGCAGGCTGCGGTCAAGGTCCGCCATCCCTTGCATGCGCTGGCCGGGAGTCAGGGATTGGTCGTGCGCCAGTTCCAGGCGGGCGATGGCGTCCTGGTCGCGGGCGTCGGTATCGCCGAACAGCCCTGCGGCTTCGCTGTGGCTGAAATAACGCTTGCGCAGTTCCTGCATGGCGCGCAAGCGGTTGCGGGCCGCGGCGGCGAATGAGGTGCCGTGGCCGGGGCCGCCCTGGCTTTGTTCGGCTTCGCCCAGGGCGCGCTTGTAGGCCAGGTACTGGCCGAGCAGGCGCTTGGCTTGCGCAGCTGCGGCGGGTTCCAGGCGCCGTTCCAGCTCGCGTTCGATGCCGGCGCGGATGGCCGGCAGTCCGGCTTCGCCCAGCGCGGCCAGGTAGTAATCGAATAGATGCCGCAGCTCAGCGTCGACTCGCAGCGCGCCGCCGGCAGCCGCGCCGGGCCGGCCGTCGGGCTGCGTGCCGGCCATGGAGGGAACGAAAGGGGCCGGCGCGGCCGGCGCCGGACCCGGCCGCGGCGACACAGTCCGGGCGCCTGGCCCTGGCGGCGTGCCGGCCACGTGCGCCCAGAGCGCAATCGCACCGGCCGCCGCCAGCACGCCCGCCGCCCATCCCGCCCGGCCCCGGGCGCTCACAGTCCCATTCCCTGCAGGCGGTTGGCGTGCTGGCGGAACAACGTCACCGGGCTGGTTTCGAACAGGTGGGTGATGCCGACCATCTGGTTGACTTCATCGAGGTGGTTCATCCAGTAGTCGTCGCGAATCACACGGCCCAGGTGTGTGGAGCAACTGGCGACCAGGCCATCGTTTTTGGCGCCGCCAAAAGCAATGGAGGTGACGGCGAGGAAGGGATCGGCGGGATCGAAGATATTGGTGTAGGGTTTGGCCCCACTCCAGGAGAAGTAGTACACGCCATTGGCCTGGTGCGCACCCTCGCCGCAGGCAGTCGACGGCAATCCGGCGGGATGGCGGGCGTTAAAGGTGGCGGTGCCTGCGGTACTGAGCGATTGTGCCGCCGCTTGGGCGTCCTGCGGCAGCGAGGCACTGCCGGAAATCAGGCCGAGGAAGCCGCCCAGCGCGTTGCCGATGCTGTACACCAGGTCGGGCGCCGCACCGACCAGCGCGTCCGCCACCTTCGAACCTTTGTTCACGCCGCCGATGCTGGTCACCGAGGCCACCAGGTCCGGCCGCACCGACGCGACATAGCGCGAGGTCGGGCCGCCGTGGCTATGCCCGATCAGGTTGACCTTTTCCGCACCGGTGGCCGCAAGCACCTGGCGCACCTGGAACAGGAGCTGTTCGCCGCGCACTTCGGTACTGTTGGCCGCTGAAACGGAGGTCACATAGACCTGTGCCCCGCCGCTGCGCAGCGCCCCCGGGATGCCATAAAAGTATTCGAGCGGACCAAGGCTGTCAAAGCCGAACAAACCGTGGACCAGGACGATGGGGTAGCGCGTTTGCGTGTAGCCGGTTGCAGAAGCGGGAATTGAGGTGAGGGCGATGAACAGGACCGAAAGCAGCTGCCAGACGAACTTCTTCATAAAGCCTCCTGTGCTGATTGGTTGTCGGAGAGTCCAATCTAGCACCAGCAATGCGCTGCGCGAGAAGATTGCCCGATTAGCACGGTGGGTTCCTTCAGTGCCAAATCACTTTGTTGCATGGATGGCGCGCGGGACAAGGATTCCGTTGACGCTTGGAAATTAAAGCCCGATATTCCTTCGTGGAGAGCACAATCTCACCAAATATCACAAGCTTAATAATATTGCCTTACATGAAGGAGGCCGCCATGTTCAAGAATCTCATGATCAAATGGAAGCTGGCCGTGCTGGTGGCAGTGATGACGCTGGCGTTGGCGGTGCTCGGAATTTCCGGCTATCGCGGCATTGCCGGCGTGGGCGAATCCGTCAACGAGATCGGCGTGGTGCGCCTGCCCTCGATCTACGGCTTGCTGGTCTTAAGCGAAGGGCAGACTGCTGTCGACAAGGCGACCTTGCAGAGCGCCATCTACGAGAATGACTACCAGGCGCAGGCGAAATTCGCTGAGGTGGCGAAGGCGCGCGATGCGGCGTGGGCCAAAGCCACGGCAGGCTGGAAAAAGTATGAACCGCTGCCGCAGACGGCTGAAGAAGCCTTGCTGTGGAAGCAGTTTGTCGGCGAGTGGGATGCCTGGAAGTCCGCGGATGCGAAGCTGGGCGGCACCGTCTCGGCCCTGGCCGGCAACCAGGACGAGGCAAGGCAGAAGGAACTGTTTGTCCAGTTCTACGGGCAGTACCAGGCTGCGGGGCCGCTGTTCGCCAGGGCGGAACAGACCCTGAACAAGATCATTGAACTGAATGATGTCATCGCCAGGGATTCCGTCAAATCCGGCAGCGAGGCGGTCGTTTCGGCAGAGCGCACGATGGTGGCCACTGCCGTGGCAGCGATGGCGCTGGCGATTGCCATTGCCTGGTATATCGCGCTGGCGATCACGCGGCCGATCGCGTCGGCGGTAAAGGTGGCGCAGACGGTGGCGGCGGGCGACCTGACCAGCGCTATCGCGGTGGAGAGCAACGAGGAAACCGGCCAGCTGCTGCAGGCGCTGAAGGATATGAACACAAGCCTGATCAGCGTGGTGGGCCAGGTACGCAAAGGCACCGGCACCATTGCCAGCGCGACGACGGAAATCGCAAGCGGCAATATGGATCTCTCCAGCCGCACCGAAGAGCAGGCCAGTTCGCTGGAGGAAACCGCCTCGTCGATGGAGGAATTGACTTCCACCGTGCGGCACAACGCGGACAATGCGCAGCAGGCAAACCAGCTGGCCAAGACCGCATCCACAGTGGCGGCCAAAGGAGGCGAGGTGGTGGCGCGCGTGGTGGCGACCATGGATTCGATCAATGAGTCGTCCAGCAAGATCGTGGACATCATCAGCGTGATCGACGGCATCGCCTTCCAGACCAATATCCTGGCTTTGAATGCAGCGGTGGAGGCCGCCCGGGCCGGCGAGCAGGGGCGCGGCTTTGCGGTGGTGGCATCCGAGGTGCGCAACCTGGCGCAGCGCTCGGCGGCTGCGGCGAAGGAGATCAAGCAGCTTATCGGCGATTCGGTGGAAAAGGTTGGCGCCGGCAGCAGGCTGGTGGGCGAGGCTGGCGCGACCATGGGCGAGGTGGTCACCAGCGTGCAGCGGGTCACCGACATCATTTCCGAAATCAGCCTGGCGACTCAGGAGCAAAGCGCTGGCATCGACCAGATCAATATGGCGGTCAGCCAGATGGACCATGTGACGCAGCAAAATGCCGCGCTGGTCGAGGAAGCTGCTGCGGCTTCGGCAGCGCTGGAAGAGCAGGCGGCCCGGCTGATGGAAGTGGTGAGCGTGTTCAAGCTGGATGCGGCGGCGATGGCCGGCCCTGGAGATGAGGCGCCGGCACGGCGGCCGTCAACCCAGGCCAGGGCACTGGCCGTGGCACGGCCGGCGCGCGGCAGCGAACAGCGCGCGGCCAGGCGCGGCGAAATGCATGCCGCTGCCCGCGAGGATGCGGGCGCCGGGACGGACGGGGGCGCGGGCGCGGGCACGCGGGCCGGGGCGCGCCGCCCGGCTGAGGCAGTGGCCAGGCCCGGCGACGATTGGGAAGAATTTTAGGCGGGGCAGCGCAGCAGGATGGCCGTGATGTTATCGCGGCTGCCGTCCTGCTTGGCTTTTTCCACCAGCGCCGCACAGGTTTCGGGCAGGTTGTCCGGAGCGGCGCTCGCCAGCAGCGCGGACAAGGCCTCCTGCGTCGACGCCCCATACAGGCCGTCACTGCACAACAGGTAAAGGTCGCCCGGCGCCAGCCGATGCGAGAACACGTCCGGACGCACTTCTTCGCCCGGCCCGATCGCCTGCAGCAGCAGGTTTCGCGGCGGCAGGATGCCTTTCATGCCGGCCTCCAGCGCCTGCTGGTACAAGGTCTGGTCGTGGGTAAGTTGCGCCAGATATCCGTCGCGATAGCGATAGATACGGCTGTCGCCGACGTGAAAGATGAAAGCCGGACCATCGGCATGCGGTTGCCACATGCCTGTCAGGGTGGTACCCATGCCATAGCCATCGGCCAGGCCGGCAGCCGCATTGTTGCGGAACAGGGTGCTGTTGGCGAACAGGACTGCTTCATGCAATTGACGCAGGGCCTCGCTATCGCTGCCCGGCGCATGCTGGGCGCGCAGATGCTTCCAGACGAGCAGCAAGGCTTCGGTGCTGGCGATATCGCCGCCGACGTGGCCCCCCATGCCGTCCGCAACAGCAATAAGGTTCATTTCCGGCAGCAGCAACAAATTGTCCTGGTTGCTGGGCCGTACAGTGCCGACGTCCGTCAATCCATAGGCCAGGCCCATGGCCATCTGCTGCAATACCGGCGGCGACAGCGGGGTCATTTGATTTGCTCCGCAAATTGCAGCACGCGCGCTGGCGGCATCATGCCGAGCTGGCGTGCCACGTCCATGTTGACGAGGTAAGAATAACTGCCCGGCGTTTCAATCGGAAGCGCGGCGGGCTTGACGCGATGGTACAGGATCTGGGCCGCCTTATGTGCAGTCAGGCGCCCGACATTTTTATAGCCGGCCACCAGGCCAAACAGGGCGCTGCCGTCGCGCAGCGCTACTTCGGCCGCGGAAAACACGGGCAGGCCGAGCGCCAGCGCGGTTTCCGTGAGCAGGATGCGCTGGGAAGCGATGAAACTGTCGGGGCCAATATAGATCAACTGCGACTTGCGCTCCGCTAAATCCTTCAGCATGTCCGGAATCGCCTGCGCGCGCGGCAAGCCTTGTTCATCCAGCGGTAGCGGGCGCGGGGTAAACTCGGCGCCCACGCGTTCCGCTTCGGCCCGCATTTCCCGCATGGCGACGCGCGCGTTCACCTCGTTCGGATTGTAGATCGCGCCGATGCGGTCGAAGCGGCGGTAGTTGCGGATGGCGCTCATCTGCTGTCGCGCCGGCACCACGTGGCTGACGCCTGTCAGGTTGCGCCGCGACGAGGCCATGTTTTGCACCATCCCGGCTGCAATCGGCGCGGAAACCATGGTGAACACGATGGGGATCCCGAACTCCCTGGCCGCCACCGCCAGGCTGACCGGCGTACCCCAGGTGTAAATCAGGTCTGCATGCCAGGCGCGCGCTTCATCGAGCAGGGCCGGCACGCGGCTGGCATCCATGTCCACGCTGCGCACCATGAAGTCCGCTTGCAGCCGCTTGTCCTTGAACCACTGGTGGAATCCCGCTTCGACGTCAGTCTCGCCGCGGAACAGGATCATATAGATGCGCGGGATATGCGGGGCGGCGCTGTGGGCGCCGGCGGAAGGCGCGATGGCCGCCAGCGGCGCAAGCGCCGCCGCGGCGCCGAGCAGGCGCCTGCGCCGGAACGATGCAGCCCTTTGGCCCGGCATGCTCAGACCCCCATCGGCGCTTGCTGGTGCGGCACTTGCTGGAGCGCGGGCTGGGCGGGCGGTGCTGGCTGCGCCGGCGCGGCGGGCGGCTGCACTGTGCCATCAGCCGGCACTGGCGGCTCGTCTTCGTCCGGCACTTCGCCCATGTCGATGGCCAGCACGGTCGGGTCGGTGGCGTATTCTTCCAGGATCCAGTCGCCGTTCAACTGCACTACGCCCTCCGGCGCCGGCCGGTCGAGCGGCGGGTGTTTCGGCAATGCCGAACGCATGTAATCCATCCAGATCGGCAGCGACAGCGTAGCGCCGAACTCGCGGCCGCCCAGCGATTTCGGCTCGTCGTAGCCCATCCAGGCAACGGCCACCACACCACCGCCATAACCGGCGAACCAGCCATCGAAGGAGTCGCTGGTGGTGCCGGTCTTGCCGGCCAGGTCAGAGCGGCCAAGACGGCCGGCCGCAGCGCCGGTGCCGCTGCGGGCGACATCGCGCATCATGCTGTCGGTGATGAAGACGTTGCGTTCGTCGATCACGCGTTCGCCGGTATTGGCAGGCGCCGGAGGCTGGATGTCCATGATCGGCACGCCCTTGGCGTCGGTCACGCGCGAGATCAGGTAAGGCGTCGCCTTGTAGCCGCCGTTGGCAAAGACCGCGTACGCTCCGGCCAGCTGCAGCGGGGTGACGGCGCCGGTGCCCAGCGCCATGGTGAAGTTCTTGGGATGGCGAGACTGGTCGAATCCGAAGCGGGCCAGGTAGGCGTGGGTGTCGTCCAGGCCGGCGGCACGCAGGATGCGCACCGAAGGCACGTTCTTCGATGCCGCCAGCGAGCGGCGCATGGTGACCTGGCCGTCGAACTTGAAGTCGTCATTCTGGGGCTTCCAAGGCTGGCCGATGGCACTGCCCGGCAGTTCCAGCGGTTCGTCGGAGATCACCGTGCCGGGGCCGAAGCCCTTGGCGACTGCAGCCGAGTAGATGAATGGCTTGATCGAAGAACCCGGCTGGCGCCAGGCCTGCGTTACGTGGTTGAACTTCTGCAGGCCGTAGTCGAAGCCGCCCACCATGGCCTGGTAGGCGCCGGTGTTGGCGTCCAGCGCCACAAAAGCGGCGGCCACTTGCGGCACCTGGGTAATGGCCCAGCCCTTCTTCTCGGTCTGCATGACGCGGATCACGGCGCCGGGACGGATCGCGGAAGCCGGCTTGGCCTTCTTTGACAGCGCGGAAGCGGCCAGTTTCAGGCCTTCGCCGCTGATTGACAGCACGTCGCCGTCCGAGGTTTCCGCCTTGACCAGGGCCGGGCCCGCTTCCAGTACCACCGCCGGAATCAGGCCATCGCTGACGATGCGCTTGCCCAGCACTTCATCGATGGCGTCGCCGCGCTCTTCCTCATCGGCAGGCAATTCGATATAGGTTTCCGGGCCGCGGTAGCCGTGGCGCTGGTCGTAGGCCACCACGTTGCGGCGCACGGAATTGTAGGCCGCCTCCTGGTCGCGCGACTGGATGGTGGTGTAGACGTTAATGCCTTTGGTGTAGCTCTCTTCCTTGAACTGCGCGAAGACAACCTGGCGCGCCAGTTCGGCCACGTATTCCGCGTGCACGTCGAACTCCTGGCCGCGGTGGTTGACGTGAAGCTGTTCCTTCTTGGCTTTTTCGTACTGCGCCTCGGTGATGTATTCGAGTTCGAACATGCGGCGCAATACCACCTGCTGGCGCGAGCGCGCTTTCTTCGGGTTGACGGCCGGGTTGTTGCGCGAAGGATTTTGCGGCAGGCCCGCCAGCATCGCCGTTTCGGCGATCGACAGTTCCTTCAGCGATTTGCCGAAGTAGGCCTGGGCGGCGCTGGCGAAGCCGTAGGAGCGCTGGCCCAGGTAGATATTGTTCATATACAGCTCGAGGATCTTGTCCTTGTCCAGCGCATCCTCGATGCGATAGGCGAGCATGGCTTCGGCCAGCTTGCGCGAGATGAATTTATCTTTGCTGAGATAGAAGTCGCGCGCCACCTGCATGGTGATGGTCGAGCCGCCCTGGCGGAAGCTGCCGCGCAGGTTGGCGCGGGCGGCGCCCAGCACGCGCACCCAGTCGATGCCGCCGTGCTCATAGAAACGAGAGTCTTCAATCGCCAGCACGGCCTTCTTCATCAGGTCCGGCACTTCGGCGATTGGCGTGAAATCGCGATGCTCTTCGCCGAATTCGCCAATCAGCACCTTGTCTGCCGTGTAGATGCGCAGCGGGATCTTGGGACGGTAATCGGTAACGGCTTCCAGGGTTGGCAGGTTGGGGCGGATCACGAAGGCCGCGTAACAAGCCAGGGCGATGCCGCCGGCCAGGGCGGCGAGGCCGGCGCCGATACTGGCGCGGATGATGTTACGGCGGTTCAGCCAGGAAGGACGATTGATCAAATCAGCTCTCTCGGTTGCTAAGTCGGGGCATTATAGACTACTCGGTAGTTGCTACTTCATTGCTATATATGCCATAGTCCTAGGTGTTTTCGTCTAAAAGGATTCTAGTGTTCCGTCCCTATATACCCGACGAGGCGAGGCTGCCGGAGCTGACGTTCCGCGCCTTGTTCCTCGGCACCTTGCTGGGCATGGTGTTTGGCGCTTCTTCGCTGTACCTGGTCCTGAAAGTCGGCCTGACGGTCAGCGCTTCGATTCCGGTGGCGGTCATTGCGATTACAGTCTTCGGCCTGGCCAGGAAACTGGGAGGCAAGGACGCCAGCATCCTGGAAAACAGCATCGCACAGACTGCCGGTTCGGCCGGCGAATCGATTGCCTTTGGCCTGGGCGTAACCATGCCGGCCATCCTGATCCTTGGCTTCGACCTTGAGATCTGGCGCGTCATGCTGGTGGGCGTACTGGGCGGCCTGCTGGGCATCCTGATGATGATTCCGATGCGCCGCACCATGATCGTGGACCAGCACAATGAGCTGAAGTTCCCGGAAGGGACCGCCTGCGCCGAAGTGCTGAAGGCCGCGGCGAGCGATTCCTCGCGCCAGGCGGCCGGCGAACCTTTGCAGGGCGAGTCGGAAGCTGCGCGCGATGCGCGGCGCCGTGCGCGCCTCATTTTCGGCGGCTTTGCGGTGGGCTTGCTGTACAAGGCGCTCAACGTTTCCTTCAAGGGCTGGAAAGATACGCCGGAGCTCGTGCTGGGCGCACCGCTCAAGGGCGGTTCGGTCGGCGCCGAAGTCTCGCCGGAGCTGCTGGGCGTGGGCTACATCATCGGCCCGCGCATCGCGCTGACCATGACGGCCGGCGGCGTCCTGTCCTACCTGCTGCTGATCCCGATGATCAAGTTCTTCGGCGACCCGCTGGCCACCATCCTGGCGCCCGGCACCATGCTCATTTCCGATATGGGTCCGGACGATGTGCGTGGCGCCTATATCCTGTACATCGGCGCGGGTGCTGTGGCGGCCGGCGGCCTGATAGCGCTGCTGCGTGCGATGCCGATGATCTGGCGCAGCCTGGCGGCAGGCTTGGCCGGCGCAGGTAACAGCAGCAAGGCCGATACGACGCGCCGCACCGAGCAGGATATCCCGATGAAATGGGTGGTGCTGGGCTGCCTGGGACTGATCGCGGTGATCACGGCTTCCGCGCCGCTGCATATGAACCTGCTGGGCGCCTTGCTGATCCTGGTATTCGGCTTCCTGTTTTCCACCGTTTCGTCGCGCCTGACCGGCGAGATCGGTTCGTCCTCCAACCCGACTTCCGGCATGGCGGTGGCGACGCTGCTGTTTACCTGCCTGATTTTCCTGATGGTCGGCTGGACCGGCGGCCAATACTATGTGACGGCGCTGTCGGTGGGGGCGATCGTTTGCATCGCCTCCGCCAATGCGGGCACGGTGTCGCAGGACCTGAAGACCGGCTTCCTGGTCGGCTCCACGCCGCGCCTGCAGCAATACGCCATGCTGGTCGGCTCGCTGGCCTCGGCCCTGCTGCTTGGCCCGATCCTGCTGCAACTGAATAACGCCAGCACGGTCTACGTTCCTGCGGCCCAGGTTGCGCCGGGCTTGGCGACCGATGCGTCGCGCCTGACCGCCAGCGCGCGCCTGGAAGGCCCGCAGGCAGCCGGCGACACCGCCACCTACAAGGTCTGGCAGAAACCGGACGCGCAGGGCGGGCCGGAAGGCAAATACCTGGTGGCACCGGACGGCAAAGCTGTCTGGTACGTCGATCCGGGCATCAACGGTACGCACAACAAGCGCCCGGACGGCACGGAGGTGCGCAAGTACGACGCGCCGAAAGCGGTGCTGGTGTCCTACATCATCAAGGGCATCCTCGACCAGGAATTGCCGTGGACGCTGGTGATGCTGGGCGTGATGATCGCCGTGGTGCTGGAGATGTCGGGCGTGCAGTCGCTGTCTTTTGCGGTGGGCGTCTATTTGCCGCTCTCGGCAACACTGCCGATTGCGGTGGGCGGGGTGCTGCGCTGGGTGGCCGATCGCCGCAACAACAAGCTGCCGCAGTACGCGGGGAAAAGCGGCGAAGAGTTGCAGGCGGCCGGTGACCGCAGCGAAGGCGTGCTGCTGGCGTCCGGCTATATCGCAGGCGGCGCCCTGGCCGGCATCGTGATCGCGATCACCGCAGGGGTGATGACCAATTTCGATGCTGCGGTCACAGCGTGGGCCGAAAGCAGCAATCCATTCTTCAGCGGGCCGCTGGCCGATTTGCTGTCCTTGCTGCCTTATGCTGTAATCATGGGGCTGCTGCTGTGGGCGGCGCGAGAAAGATCCACACGTTAAAGGAGGCTGGGCGATGAGGAAACTGGCTGCGGCAGGCCTGCTGCTGGCAATGGGAACAGCGGGGGCTGCCACGCAAACGGTCGATTGTGGCCGACTGCTGGACGTCAAGGCCGGCGTATGGCGCGAAAAGGTCACGGTGCATATTGAAAACGGCTCCGTGAAGGCCGTCGAGCCGACCAAAAGCAAAGGCGACGTCGACTTGAGCGCGATGTCCTGCATGCCGGGCTTCATCGACATGCACGTGCACCTGACCAGCCAGACCCAGCCCCAGGTCGAAGCGCTGCGCGGGCAGATGACGTTGGACGCCATCGACCGCGCCTATGATTCGGTAGCCTTCGCGGAACGTACCCTGAAGGCAGGTTTCACCACTGTGCGCGACCTTGGCGCAAACGAGGGCCTGAATACCGCCATGAAGCGCGCCATCGGCTCCGGCGCCATTGCCGGCCCGCGCATGTTCACATCCGGCAAAACCATCGCCACCACCGGAGGCCATGGCGACCCAAGCAACGGCAAGTCGCGCGAATTGCGCCACCTGCAGGGCACGCCCGGCCCGGTTGAAGGCGTGGTCAACAGCCCTGATGAAGCCCGCCAGGCCGTGCGCGCCCGCTACCAGGAAGGTGCGGACCTGATCAAGATCACCGCCACCGGCGGTGTCCTGAGCCAGGCCAGCAGCGGTATGAATTCGCAGTTCGACGACGCCGAACTGAAGGCGCTGATCGCCAGCGCCAGGGATTACGGATTCAAGGTCGCAGCGCACGCCCATGGCACGGAAGGGATGAAGCGCGCCCTGAAGGCCGGCGTCGATTCGATCGAGCACGGCACCTTCATGGATGACGAAGTGATTGCCCTGTTCAAGAAGACCGGCGGCTGGTATGTTCCAACCATCAGCGCCGGCCGTTATGTGGCGGACAAGGCAAGGGAACCGAATTATTATTCGCCGCTGGTGCGGCCGAAAGCCGCCGCCATCGGCCCGCAGATCCAGGGTACGTTCGCGCGCGCCTACAAGGCCGGCGTGAAGATCGCCTTCGGCACCGATGCCGGCGTCTTCCCGCATGGCGAGAATGCCAAGGAATTCGCCTATATGGTGGAAGCGGGCATGCCCGCGCTGGAGGCCATCCGTTCGGCCACGCTCGGCGCCGCCTCGCTGCTGGGCCAGTCCGGCCGCCTTGGCTCGCTGGAGCCAGGCTTTGCCGCCGATATCGTGGCGGTGGCGGGCGATCCATTGAAAGACATCACCCTGCTGCAGAAGGTAGGATTCGTGATGAAGGAAGGCGTAGTTTATAAACAGTAGTCGGGGAACGCATGGCGGACGTAGATTGCGATGTACTGGTAGTTGGCGGCGGGATTAACGGGGCGGGCATTGCGCGCGATGCGGCGGGCCGCGGACTGTGTGTCGTGTTGTGCGAGAAGGATGACCTGGCGTCGCACACCTCGTCCGCCTCAACCAAGCTGATTCACGGTGGCCTGCGCTACCTCGAATACTATGAATTCCGGCTGGTACGCAAGGCATTGGCAGAGCGGGAAGTACTGTTGCGCAGCGCGCCGCACATCATGTGGCCGATGCGCTTCGTGATGCCGCACGACGCAGGCCAGCGGCCGGCGCTGATGATCCGTGCCGGCCTGTTCCTCTACGACATGCTGGCCAAGCGCGAGCTGTTGCCCGGCTCGCGCGGCATCAACCTGCGTTGCCACCCGGCGGGGCGGCCGCTGAAAGAGTCCTACAGTGCCGGTTTCGAATATTCCGACGGCTGGGTGGACGATGCGCGCCTGGTGGTCCTGAACGCAATGGACGCCTGTGCCAAGGGCGCCTGCATCCTGACCCGCACCACCTGTGCCGGTGTGGAGCGTCACGCCGGCCACTGGGTGGCGACGCTGCGCAAGGCCGACGGCACCGAAAAGCGCATTACCGCCAGATCGGTGGTCAACGCGGCAGGCCCGTGGGCGCAGTCTTTCATCCAGGCGGCGGGCGGCAAGCAGCAATCGCGCAATTTGCGCCTGGTCAAAGGCAGCCATATCGTGGTGCGCCGCATCTTCGAACATGACCAGGCATATATCTTCCAGAACAAGGATGGCCGTATCGTGTTTGCCATCCCGTATGAACGCGATTTCACCCTGATCGGCACGACGGACCTCGAATACAAGGGTGATCCGCAGCGGGTGGCGATTGAAGAAAGCGAAATCCGCTACCTGTGCGAGCTCGCCAGCGGCTACTTCCGTGAGCCGGTGCGGCCGGCGGACGTGGTCTGGACTTACGCTGGCGTGCGTCCCTTGCTGGAGGACGCCGCAGCCGACGCCAAGGCAGTCACCCGGGACTATTTCCTGGAGCTGGACAAGGAAGGCGCTCCGCTGCTGAATATCTTCGGCGGCAAGATCACGACCTTCCGCAAGCTGGCCGAAGACGCGGTAGACCTGCTCTGCAAGACGCTCGGCCGTCCGGCGAAAAGTTGGACCGAAAAGGCATGCCTGCCCGGCGGCGACCTGTTTGGCGCCATGCCGCAGAACCGTTCGGTCCTGGAGTTCTGCAGCTGGGCCGCTGCGGTGCAGGTGAAGTACGCCTGGCTGCCGCAGGAGCTGGTGCAGCGCTACGCACGGGCCTATGGCACACGCGTGCACACCCTGCTGGAAGGCCGTGCATCGCTGGCCGATATGGGGGAGGAAATCCTGCCCGGAGTCTACGCAGCGGAAGTGAACTACCTGCGCCGCATGGAATGGGCCGTAACGGCCGCCGACATCCTGTGGCGCCGCTCCAAGCTTGGCCTGCACTTGCCGGCCGGGGCGGAAGCCAGGCTCGACGCCTGGCTCGCAGCCAACTAAAGAAAAAGGCAGCCGAAGCTGCCTTTTTTGTTGCCTGAAAAATGGGGACGTACCCCATTTTTTTATTTCACGCCGTGCATCAGCTTCTGCACCAGAGGTGCAATGATGAACAGCACGACGCCAGCGCCCATCAGAGACCAGAAGCCGAAGGTGTAGCCGGACAGCGCCGAGGCTACCGACATGCCGCTGTCGCCGGAAACATGGGAGGCGAAGATGCCGGACAGGTTGTTGCCGATACCGGTGGACAGGAACCAGCCGCCCATGCCCATGCCAACCAGGCGGACCGGTGCCAGCTTGGTCACCATCGACAGGCCGATCGGAGACAGGCACAGCTCACCGATGGACTGGATCACGTAGACCATGAACAGGGTCCAGAACGGGATCAGGCCTTTGTCGTCGACCAGGAAGCTCAGGGCATACATCAGCAGGCCGAACGCCAGGCCGTTGCCGAGCAGGCCCAGGCCGAATTTGCGCGGGATCGAAGGATTCAGGTTGCGCTTGCCCAGCATCACCCAGATCGCCGCCACGACCGGCGCGAAGACGATAATGGCAAGCGAGTTGACCGACTGGAACCAGGCCACCGGGAACTCCATGAAGCCCAGGTCGCGGCTGACGATCTTGTCGGCCAGGAAGGTGAAGGAGGAACCAGCCTGCTCGAAGAAGCACCAGAACAGAATGTTAAAGGCGAAGATGATCATCATGGCGATGGTCTTGTCGCGCGCCACAGGGCCATTGCGCACGCCTTCGACGATCAGCATCACGACCAGGATTAGGAACAGCACGGTCAGCACGCCTTGCAGCTTCTCGGCGCCCAGCGCCAGCAGGGTGAACACGACCGGGATCACGGCCAGTGCGCCCAGCGACACGTAGACGATGCGCATCGGGCTCTTCGCTTCCGGCGCCGGTTCGCCGATGCCTTTCAGGCCCTTGCGGCCGAGGTAGAACCAGAACAGCGAAATGATCATGCCAACGCCAGCGGAGATGAACACGATCTTGTACGCCGGGGTGTCGCCGGTGGCGAAGATCTTCTGCGCCAGCAACTGGGTGAAGATCGGAGCCAGGAAGCCGCCGACGTTAATGCCCATGTAGAAGATGGTGAAGCCGGAATCGCGGCGCGTATCGCCCATCGAGTACAGCTTGCCCACCATGGTGGAAATGTTCGGTTTGAACATGCCGTTACCCACGATAATCGTCGACAAGCCAAGCTTGAAGATCGTGTCGTCCGGTATCGCGATCATGAACAGGCCGGCCGCCATGAAGGTCGCGCCGACCAGGATGGAGCGCTGGTAGCCCAGCACGCGGTCGGCGACATAGCCGCCGAACAGGGCACCGGCATATACCAGTGCCAGATACGATCCGTAAGTCAGGTTGGCCGCAGCCTGGCCCGATGCATCGCCGCCGTAGAACTGCGAAACGATGTACAGTACCAGCGCCCAGCGAATCCCGTAGAACGCAAAGCGTTCCCAGAATTCAGACATAAACAGCATCCAAAGCGGAGCAGGGTGACCCATGATCTGCTTGAATTCGGGGATTTTAACCTCGGTGGTTTGCGTGGTTGGACCGCTCATGCGGCTTCTCCTGGTCGAAAAAAAGCCGAATTGTAATCCACCCCGCACAGTTAAGGGCAAATTCGCGTGCTGCAAAGCAGCATTGTGGTATGTTTGCCAAGCTTGCGTCTGTGAATCGGCATACCAAGAGCGTATATTGAAGGTGCAGCCCCCAAAAAGTTAAATAAAAGGATTTACGTATCATGGACAGCAACGTTGTCGATACTCTCATCGCTCCGGAGGGCAGGCTGGAAGTCCTGTCCAAGGCGGAGGTAGTCCAGCTGCTCGACTCGGGCAAGGGCGGCCTCTATAACATCTTCCGCAACTGCGCCCTGGCGGTGCTGAACTGCGGCAGCACGATCGACGATGGAAAGGAATTGCTGGATCGCTTCAAGTCGTTTGACATCAACATCCTGCAGCGCGAACGCGGCATCAAGCTGGAGATCAAAGGGGCTCCCGCCATCGCTTTCGTCGATGGCAAGATGATCAAGGGTATCCACGAGCACCTGTTTGCTGTGCTGCGCGATATTGTCTTTGTCAGTAACGAAGTCACGGGTAACCCCAAGTTCGACCTGGCCCGCAGCGAAGGCATCACCGATGCGGTATTCCATATCCTGCGCAATGCGAATGTGCTGAAGCCGCAGCTCAATCCGAACCTGGTGGTGTGTTGGGGCGGCCACTCGATCAACCGCGCCGAATACAACTATTCGAAGGAAGTGGGTTACCAGCTTGGCCTGCGCGGGCTGGATATCTGCACCGGCTGCGGCCCCGGTGCAATGAAGGGGCCGATGAAGGGTGCCACCATCGGTCACGCCAAGCAGCGCTTTACCGGCGGCCGTTACCTTGGCATCACGGAGCCTGGCATTATTGCGGCAGAATCGCCGAACCCGATCGTGAACGACCTGGTGATCATGCCGGATATCGAAAAGCGGCTGGAGGCGTTCGTGCGTGTCGGTCACGGTATTTGCGTGTTCCCGGGCGGTGCAGGGACGGCGGAGGAGATCCTTTATATCCTCGGCATCCTGCTGCATCCCGATAATGCCGACATTCCTTTCCCGCTGATCTTCACCGGGCCGGAAACCTCGCGCGATTACTTCGTTCAGATCAATGAGTTCATCGGGCACACGCTCGGCGCGGAGGCGCAAAAGCGCTACAAGATCATTGTCGACGACCCGGAACTGGTGGCGCAGGAAATGCAGGAGGGGATGAAGCAGGTGCGCGAGTATCGCAAGTCGCGCTCGGACGCCTACTATTTCAACTGGGCGCTGAAGATTGACGATGAATTCCAGCGCCCGTTCGCGCCAACGCACGAGAATATGCGCAACCTGAGTCTGCACAAGAACCAGGCGGTGCATGTGCTGGCGGCTAACCTGCGCCGGGCGTTTTCGGGGGTGGTGGCGGGGAATGTGAAGGAAGAGGGCATCCGTACCATCGAAAAGTACGGCCACTTCGAGATCCACGGCGACAAGGAAATCATGGGGCCGATGGATGCGCTGTTGGCGTCGTTTGTGGCGCAAAGCCGCATGAAGCTGGCGGGCAAGGCTTACACGCCTTGCTACCGGGTGATCCAGTAAGTAGAAGAGCCCGTGTCACACTTGGGGTGTGACCCCAAGGTGTGACACGGGCTCATCCGTACGGCTGCGTTTAGTCTTCTTTGCGCAGGTGCGGGAACAGCAGGACGTCGCGGATGTTTGGCGAGTCGGTCAGCAACATCATCAGGCGGTCGATGCCGATACCGCAGCCCCCGGCTGGCGGCATGCCGTATTCCAGGGCGCGGATGAAGTCTGCATCGTAGTACATTGCTTCGTCGTCGCCGGCTTCCTTGGCTTTCATCTGGGCCAGGAAGCGTGCCGACTGGTCTTCGGCGTCGTTCAGTTCGGAGAAGCCGTTGGCGATTTCGCGGCCAACCATGAACAGTTCGAAGCGTTCGGTGATGCCTTCGCGGGTGTCGGAAGCGCGGGCCAGCGGCGACACTTCGATCGGGTAGTCGATGATGAAGGTCGGCTCCCACAGTTGCGCTTCGGCGGTTTCTTCGAACAGCGCCAGTTGCAGCGCGCCCAGGCCGGAGGTGGCGAATGGCTTGACGCCGAACTTCAGCAGCTCGGCCTTCAGGAAGTCCATGTCGTTCAGCTGCGCTTCGGTGTAGTGCGGGGCGTATTTGTTGATGGCGCCGCAAATGGTCAGGCGCTGGAACGGCTTGGACAGGTCCAGTTCGCGGCCGCCGTAAGTCAGCACGGCGGTACCCTTGGCGTCGACTGCTGCCTGGCGGATCACCTTTTCGGTGAAGTCCATGATCCATTCGTAGTCGGTATAGGCCGCGTAGAACTCCATCATGGTGAATTCCGGATTGTGGCGGACCGACACGCCTTCGTTACGGAAGTTGCGGTTGATCTCGAATACGCGGTCGAAGCCGCCCACCACCAGGCGCTTCAGGTACAGCTCGGGAGCGATACGCATGAACATCTGCATGTCCAGCGCATTGTGGTGCGTGATGAATGGCTTGGCCGATGCGCCGCCCGGAATCGGGTGCAGCATCGGGGTTTCGACTTCCATGAACTCGTTTGCTTCCATGAAGCGGCGGATGGACGAGATCGCAGCGGTACGCGCCTTGAAGGTGCGGCGGGTTTCTTCGCTGGTGATCAGGTCGACGTAGCGCTGGCGGTATTTGGTTTCCTGGTCGGCCAGGCCGTGGAATTTGTCCGGCAGCGGGCGCAGGGCCTTGGTGATCAGGCGCACTTCGCTCACTTTGACGGTCAGTTCGTCGGTCTTGGTCTTGAACAGGGTGCCGGTCACGCCCAGGATGTCGCCCAGGTCCCAGCCACGGAAGGCTTCCATTGCCTCTTCACCAGTGGTGTCCAGGGTAACGTAGATCTGGATGCGGCCGTCGGCTTTCTGGCCGGAGGAATCCTGCAAGGTGGCGAATGCGGCTTTTTTGCCCGCTTCGCGGCGCAGCATCATACGGCCGGCGATGACGACGGTTACCGGCGCGGCTTCCAGTTCTTCGCGGGTCTTCTCGCCATACTGCACATGCAGGTCGGCAGCCTTGTGCTGAGGGCGGAAGTCGTTAGGGAAGGCGACGCTCTGTTTCTCGCGGATGGCAGCCAGCTTGGCGCGGCGCTCGGCGATGATCTTGTTGTCGTCCTGGCCTGGAGGCAGTTCATTATCCGTAGTCATGGTTTTATTTAGTTTGTCAGTTTATTGATATCGATTTCGCTGAAGTCGCGTGCAATGCAGATCACATTGTCGAATGCACTGAACGCTTCAGCAGGCAAAGTGGTTGTCAGGACGACGCAGCGCATGCCGGCTCGGCGCGCTGCTTCCACGCCCAAGGGCGCGTCCTCGAACACGATGCAATGCGCCGGATCGGCGCCGCAGCGTTCGGCGGCCAGCAGGAACACGTCCGGTTCCGGCTTGCCGCGTTTGACGTCGGCGGCGCCGACGACGGTGTCGAACAGTTCGCGCACGCCCAGGCCGTCCAGCGTGAAGTCCACGTTGCAGGGCGGGGCGGCGGTGCCGACTGCCAGGCGGATGCCGGCAGCCTGGGCAGCGCTCACCAGTGCGCCGAAGCCTTCCACGGCGCGCAGGTGGGGCGCGTAGATTTCGCGGTACAGCACTTCCTTCTCGCCGATCAGCGCAGTCACGTCGTCATGCGCCAGCGCGTCGCCGAGGTATTGGCGCATGATCTCGTGTCCGGTACGGCCGGCGGTGGCGGCAAAGAATGCCGCTTCGTCGATAGCATGGCCGCGGCGGCTGAAGAACTCCAGCCACGAGCGGGTGTGGAAGCCCATGTTGTCGACGATGGTGCCGTCCATGTCGAAAATGAAGGCGCGCTGCACCATTGCTTAGATGCCTTGCTTCAGGGACGCGGAGATGAAGTCGTCCAGGTCGCCGTCCAGCACGCCCTTGGTGTTGCCGGTCTCGAAGTTGGTGCGCAGGTCCTTGATGCGGGACTGGTCCAGCACGTAGGAACGGATCTGGTGGCCCCAGCCCACGTCGGTCTTGGAGTCTTCCAGCGACTGCTGCTCGCTCATGCGCTTGCGCAGTTCCAGTTCGTACAGTTTGGCCTTCAGCATGTCCATCGCTTCCGCCTTGTTGCGGTGCTGCGAGCGGTCGTTCTGGCACTGCACGACGATACCGGACGGGCCGTGGGTAATACGCACCGCGGAGTCGGTCTTGTTAATGTGCTGGCCGCCGGCGCCGGATGCGCGGTAGGTATCGATGCGCAGGTCGGCAGGGTTGATCTCGATCTCGATCGAGTCATCCACTTCCGGATAGACAAACAGCGACACGAAGGAGGTGTGGCGGCCGCCGGAGGAGTCGAACGGCGACTTGCGTACCAGGCGGTGCACGCCGGTTTCCGTACGCAGGTGGCCGTAGGCGTATTCGCCGTCCACTTTCAGGGTGGCGGTCTTGATGCCGGCAACCTCGCCCTCGGATTCTTCCAGCACTTCAACCTTGAAGCCCTTGCGTTCGCAATAGCGCAGGTATTGGCGCAGCAGCATGGAGGCCCAGTCCTGGGCTTCGGTGCCGCCGGCGCCGGCCTGGATGTCGATGAAGCAGTTGTTCGGGTCCATCGGATTGCTGAACATCCTGCGGAATTCCATCTGCTCGATGGTCTTCTGGATTTCTGCGGTATCCGCAATCACGGCTTCGAGCGTGTCGTCGTCGCCTTCTTCCTTGCCCATCGCGAACAGTTCGTTCATGTCGCGCAGGTCGCTTTCTGCCTTCTGCAAGGTCAGGACCACGCCTTCGAGGGCTTTTTTCTCGCGGCCCATGTCCTGGGCTTTTTTCGGGTCATTCCAAACGGCCGGATCTTCCAGTTCGGCGTTCAGTTGTTCCAGTTTCTCCGACTTCTTATCGAAGTCAAAGATACCTCCGAAGTTCGGCTTCGCGGTTGGTCAGGTCCGCGAGCAGGTTGGCGAGGGAATTGATGCGTTCAGCTTCCATGGTTTTTCAGGTCTGATAGTTGTTAAATCGAACCTGAAATTATACCTCAGAGACCGCCGCACCGGGCGGCTCATGGCGGCGGGCTGAATTCGGCGCGGTAGAGGGCGCCCAGACCGTTCGACGGGCCGCGGCCGGCCGGTTCCAGGAAGATGGACAGGCGTCCACAAAGCGGGTTGTCGATTTCATAAATTCCTGCCTCCAGCCCCGGTGCGCCGGTGAAAAGCAGGGTGCCCGGCCGCACCGCAAGCAGGTCGAGCGGCGTGCCGCGTCTGCCTTGGCAGGCGGTGAACTGCCTGCCTACCAGGTCGGGAAAGCCGGCCGCGTGCAAGCCGGATGGAAATTGGCAGCGCTCCATGATTGATTCCTTTGTCAGAGAGTTGGATCATATGCCGGGTGTTTGTCGGCGATACATTTATCCATGCCGCCGTGGCATCCCTGCAAAGATTCCATATAATTTTGCAAGTTGGTTTGCTGCAGCCCGAAGTGCAATCTGCAATTCTTGGGTTTTCAAGGGCGATGGCAGCAGCGCTAGATAATTATTAATCAGTAAATATCAATTAAAAAGACAGTCAATGCGCATCCTTTTCATCGCGCCGGCGGCCGCCTTTCTGGCCGCATGCAGCTCTATTCCAGCGAAGGCTCCGCCAGGCTCGCAAGCCACGTTTGCGATTCTCGAGACGACGGACCTGCACGCCAATGTCCGCAGCTATGACTACTACAAGCTGGCCCCGGACGCTTCGCTCGGCCTGGAGCGCACTGCTACCCTGATCCGCCAGGCGCGCAAGGAGTTCCCCAACTCGCTGCTGCTCGATAACGGCGACACGATCCAGGGCACGGCGCTGGGTGATTACCAGGCGCTGGTAGCGCCGGTTGGCTGCAGCCAGCCGCTGGCCATCTACAAGGCCATGAACGCGCTCGGCTTCGAAGGCGGCTCGGTGGGCAACCACGAGTTCAACTGGGGCCTCGATTTCCTGGGCCAGGTCACCGCCAGCCGCTTTGGCGCGAACGGCGCTTCGGCGCGGCCCGAACCCTGTGCCGGCCCGGCATTCCCGGTCGTGCTGGCAAATGTGGTGGACGCCCGCACAGGTGTCCCATTGTTCGCGCCTTACCGTATCTTCGAAAAACGCCTGAGCGCGACCGGGCCGGATGGCAAGCCGGTTGCTGCGAGCGTCAAAGTGGGGATCATCGGCTTCACGACTCCCGCCATCATGGGCTGGGATAGGCGCTGGCTGGAAGGGCGTGTGCGCACCGAAGGCTGGCGCGAGGCGGCGCAGCGCTACGTTCCGGAGATGCGCGCCAAAGGCGCGGAAGTCATTGTGGCAATCTCGCACGCCGGGCTGGATGGTGCGGCCTATGCGCCTTCCATGGAGAATGGCAGCCTTTACGTGGCGCAGGTGCCAGGCATTGACGCACTGTTGCTGGGGCATTCGCATGACGTGTTCCCGAATGCTGCGAGCAAGGCCGCCGGTTTCAACCTGCCTGGCGTCGACAAGGCGCAAGGGCGGGTACACGGCGTGCCGACTGTGATGCCGGGCCTGTGGGGCAAGCACTTGGGCGTGATCCAGCTTGCCCTGCGCCACGACGGCCGGCGCTGGGTGTCCGACGCCGCTGCGGCGAAAGTCGAAACGCGCAGCATCCAGCGCCCCGACCGCAGCTTCGTGGAGCCCGACCCTGAAATCGCCGCGCTGGTAAAGGCCGAGCATGAGGCGACCATCGCCTACGTCAAGACGCCGATTGGCGATACGGACTTCCGCATGTCGGCTTATTTTGCCGACGTTGGCGACGTCTCGGCGGTCCAGATTGTGAACCAGGCCCAGGCCGACTATGTGCGCCGCCACATCCAGGCCAGCCTGCCGCAGTATGCGCAGTTGCCGGTGTTGTCGATGTCCGCGCCATTCAAGACCGGTGCCGCGGGCGTGGCCGACTACACCGACGTCGCTCCCGGCAAAATGGCCCTGAATAATGCGGCCGACCTTTACCTGTACCCGAACGACCTGCATGCCGTGAAGGTGGATGGGGCAACGCTGAAAGCGTGGCTGGAGAAGGCTGCCGGCCGCTTCAACACCATCGATCCGAAGCGCAGCGAACCGCAGGAGCTGGTGAATGCCGCTTTCGCAGGCTTTAATTTCGACATGCTGACCGATCCTGACGTGCGCTACCTGATCGATGTGACGCAAGCGCCTGGCCAGCGCATCAAAGAGCTCTCATGGCGCGGCCAGCCGGTGCGCGCGGAGCAGGAATTCATCGTTGCGACCAATAATTTCCGCGCCAGCGGTGGTGGAGGCTTCCCGGGGCTCGATGGCAGCAAGACCATTCTTGCCTCGGCGGACACTAACCGCTCGGTGCTGATCGCCTACATCAAGTCGGTGCAGCACCTGAGCCGCGCAGCCAACGGTTTGGCGCGCAGCTGGCGCTTTGCTGAGGTAAAGATGAAGGGGCCGGTGATATTCCGCTCGGCGCCAAATAGACTGGTATTGGCGCGTGAAGCAGGGCTGACGCATGTCAGGGAGCGTGGGGATGGGCTTTATGAGATTCTGTTCGATGGCCGATAGTCAACTCAGCTACTGAGCTGGCGATTGCCTACCGGGACGGGGAACTTGTGGCGAAGGATTTATCGCGTTCGGCCAAGTTGCTGAAGGCGGCGGCCCAACTAGGGGAGGCGGACCCGCAAGGTGAACTGGCGAGGTATTATCTGTACGGCATGGGCGTCGATGTGGACTACCACGAAGCACGGCATTGGGCGGAGCTGGCGGCCGAAAAGGGCAGCCAGCTGGCACAGGAAAACCTTGGCGAAATGCTGTTTCGAGGGCTAGGTATGCCGAAGGATGAAGCGCGCGCTGTCGAGTTGTTTCAGCAGCTAGTTGATGCAGATGATCAGTTCGTGCACGCGAAGTTCCGCCTGGCTCAGGCCTTTCTTGAAGGATCAGGCGTGCCGAAAGATCCGGCGAAAGGGGTGTCCTATTTGATTCAGGTGGTATCGAATTATCGCCCGGCGAAAGAGTACTTTGCCGATCTTTATGCCGAGGGTGAGCTGATCCAGCGGGATGATATGCTGGCCCGCGAGCGATTCGACCAGTGTGTTGCCTCTGGCTCTCCGCCCTGCCAGTACAGCTTGGCCAATATCCTCGCCGAAGGCCCGAATGGGAGTGCTGACCTGATTGAGGCCGCTCGCCTGTATGGCTTGGCCGCAAGCCAGGGGGATGGGCGTGCCTTGAACAACCTGGGCGACCTGTATGAGAAGGGGCATGGCGTGCCGAAGGATTACAGGCAAGCGATGAAACTTTACCAGCGTTCGGCGAATGCCGGGATCCCGCTGGCTTTCTGGAACATCGGCAACCTGCTCGAAAAAGGCTTGGGCGTCTCGCAAGACTCTTCGTTGGCATATACCTACGTTTGTTTAGCGATGAGGCTCTGCAAGTCTTGTACGAAATGGGAGAGCGATCGCACTGCCATTGTAGGCAAGCTTAGCCCTGGCGAGCGCGAAAAGGCCGATGCAATCGTCGCAAAGTGGCGCGCAGGCGATCCCCTGCCTGGCTTCAATGAGGCTTCCGCTTCTCCTGCTGGACAAGAATGAACGGGCTGACGACGCTGGCCCACAGGTTGGCGTCGCTGGCGATCCATTCCTGGCATTGCTGGTCGGAGACCTTGGCGAGCTGACCGGCCTCCATCCATGCCGAAATGCTGGCCTTGTCATCGTGGGCGATGCGCACGGCAACGTCCACCAGGTCCAGTTCATCGGCCACCCACACCACATTGCCCTGGGCGAAGTGCTTGAGCAGTTCGCTCCATGGGATGCGTGCGGTTTCGCGGTTCACTTTGGCGCGGAGTTCCGCGTCTTTTTCTGGTTTCAGCTGCATTTGTCTATTCTTAAATCGTGGGAATCTGCTCGACGATGGCCGCCGGCGAACCCCGCCATGTTAACCGATACGCCGGGCCTTTGCGAACATTGCCCACCAGGGCGGGGCGGAAACAGGCCAGGTTGGTGCCGCCTTCGCGCCGTACGCTTGGGTAGATGACGCCGGTCGAGCCTTCGGCCAGCAGGCTGCGCGCCAGGCGTTGCGAGGCGACGTAGCTGTCCGGGTCCAGGCAGTCGGCATACTCGGGCCGGCCGCAGATGTCGTGGAACTGGGCGCTGAAGTCCGAGAGCAGGGCCTGGTAGCTGACCGAGTCGTCGAAGCGGTCGATCTCGGCATACTCCACGGTCTTGTGGAAGATCACTTCCGCCAGTGCGGTTTCGTGTTCGAAGGCGCAGTACCAGGCGCCGCGCTGGCCGTCGTTGAAGCGGCTGCCCTGCGGGCGGGCGTAGGTGAACGCGGCATTGATGCTGCGGTAGTTGGGAACGTAATAGACCAGTTCTTCGATACCGATGCCGATAGCGCCGCCGTGTTCGGCGCGCAGGCGGGCATTGGTGGCGTTATCGAGTTCAAATAGCTGGTGCAGCTCGGCGTCGTTATCGGCCAGGGCCGCCAGCACGGAATCTTCCTTGTCGACGAAGCGCGAGGGGATCAGGCGCACGGTGTCGAATTGGCGCAGCAGGCGAAATGGCGGCAATTACAAGCCTCCGCGACGAGCGTCGAGCAATTGGCGCACGGTTTGCATGGCGAGCAGGCCGCCCGCTTCCATGTAGTCGAGCGGGGTACGGCCGCCAAAAATACTGTTGCGGTTGGCCAGGCTGACCCATTCGTCGGCCAGCTTGTCGCCGTAAATGATGTGCAGGGACTTGTAGATGCCCAGCAGGTAGGAGATGCGCGTGATGCGGTCGACTTCAAGCACCCGGTCGGGGTGCTTTTTCCATTCGTAGAAGGCGCTGCTGGACAGGCCGCCCAGCAGTTCGCGGGCATCGTCGTCGCGCAACTTCCAGGCCGCTGCCAGTTTGAAGAAGCCCTTGAGGGCGGCGTGCGACAAGCGTTCACGTTCCTCTTTGCGGCTCAGGTCGACCGGTTGGGGAAGTGTGTATTCGCTGGTGGGGTAGGCAAAGGCGGGATTCATATTTCCTCCGTTTATGGATTATTTATACTCCACTTCCGAATCTATTTCAAGTTGAATGTGTTTGTGCCCGGTCAAAACGGCGCGTGCCGCCTGCTGTCAATATTGCATTAAGTCATCGAAAAGGACGCGCGATGGAGAAACTTCTTCCGGCGCTGGAGGGGCAGTTGCGGCGCTTCAGGGCAAATGCCGCCGGGATGGCTGAGCGGCACCCTGGCCTGGCGCGGCAGCTTGGCGTTGCGGATTGGCCGCCTGATGTCCATGTCGACTGCCTGGTGCAGGGCGTCGCGACACTTCATGCCCGCACGGCCTTGGCCCTGCAGCGGGCACGCTGCCAGCAGGATGAACATATGCTTGAGCTGTATTTCCCGGAGCAGCTGCGGCCTTTCCCGGAGTGCCGGATTGGGCCGGGCGCCGAGGTGGGCAGCGGCCGGGGTGCGGCGATCGTCTCAGCCGTCTATCGCCACGGCCCGCCGGCTTCGATTGAACTGGAGATCGATTTCGGCCCGGCTGCGGCGCACTGCGCATCGCTGCGCGAAGCCTGCCTGGATATCTTCATCAACGGCGACGCTGCTTTCAGCGCTGCGCTTCGCAGTGCTTTGCTCGCAGGCGGAGACGGCGCCTGCGCTGCGGCTGCCTGCGAGGAGGGAGCGGGCGCCTGGCGCTCGCTTGCGCGCTGGCCGTTGGCGCCAGCCGGACTCGATCCGGCGGAAGCGCTGCTCCCGCGTGCGCCAGGTGCGCATGCCGGGCTGGCGCTGCTGCGCGAGTACTTCACTTTTCCTGCGCGCTTCAACATTTTGCGCCTGGACCTTTCACTGTTCATGCGCGCGCCGCGCGCAAAGCTCAGGCTGCCGGTGCCCGCAGTGCGCCTGCTCGCATCGCTGCAAGCGGGCCACATGCGCGCCGGCTGGACTGCCCACGCCTGCCTGCAGCGCGTCGCCGCTGCGCCGGTCCGGATCGACGGACGCCAAAGCGAATACCTGCTCTCAGTCCCGCCCGAACTCGAGATCTTCAGCATCGACAGGGTGCAGGCGGGTGGCGCGCAGGATCGGGGCTGGAGCGTGCGGCGCGCAGAAAATGCGCCCCCTGGCTGCGAATGGCGCATCGCTTTCCATGGCGGGCCGGCATGGCGGACCGGCGCGGTGGCATCGATCGACGTCAGCTGCTGCGAGCGCAGCAAAGTGCTGGCACGGCCGGCGCGCGGCGCGGGCTGCCGCTGGCAACTCAATTCCCTGCTGGCGCTGGAGCACCTGCCGCCCGGCGCGGACACCTTGCGCGAAACGATGGCAACGCAGGCCATCGACAAGTCCCCGGCAAGCCTGGCGATCATTGCAGCGATACGGGCGCTCGAGGCGCATCCAGCGATGCTGCGCCGCGGCCGCGCTACGCCACTGGTGGGCACCGAAATCCGCCTGCTGGTCGATGGCGCGCCATTCGCGGGCTGCGGCCTGCAGCTGTTCGGCCAAGTCATGGACCGATTCTTCGGTGAATGCGCCCACATGAATACATTCACCCGGCTGGTGCTGGCATCGGCCGAGACTGGCGAGGAGCTGATGCGATGCAGAGCGAGGAATGCGGATACCGTGCTGGAGTGAGCGCAGCAGGGGCGTACCGATATGGCATCTTCCAGTTGGCGGGCTTGTTTGGCACGCCCGAATGGCGCAATGGCCTCTCGCTGGCGTTCCCGCCAGGCGACGTCGCCGCAGTGGACGGCCGCGTCGTCACGCCGGCTTGCATAGGCCTGCTTGGCATGGCTGGCGCACTGCCTTACTACTACACGGAGGCGGTGGCGCGCAACGCTGGAGGAGGAGCGCGCGCCTTCATCGACTTGCTGTCGGCACCGGCAATCGATGCTTTCTGCACCGCGTGGCGCGAAGGGCGTCCCGGATTCACGCCGTTACCCCCAATGCCGGCCCTGCGCGGTCCACTGAGGGCAAGGGCGCTTGGCGAACAGCTTTCGCATGTCCTTGGCGTGCCTGTGCGGATTGAACAATTTGCCGGCCGCTGGGGCACTCTGCCGCAAGCGCAAACGAGCGTTCTCGGCAGAGCCAACAGCTGCTGCGGGGCCGGGTTGCTGCTGGGCGAACGCCTGTGGCGGATCGATAGCGCCGTGCGGGTTCATATCGGACCGCTCGGGCGGCAGCCGGCCCAGGCATTCCTGCCTGGCGGCCGCGGTGCACAGGCCCTGGCGAAGCTATGGCGCTCGGCAGTGGGCGAGGGCGGCATACTGGCCGAGGCGCGCGTGCATCTTGCCGCCGGTGTGGCTGCCGGTGCCCGGCTTGGTGCTGGCCGGCGCCTGGGGTATGACGCGCTGCTCGCAGCGCAGCCTGCCGGCGAGAGGGATGACTTGTGTTATCAGCTTTGCTAGTATTTGGCCATCCAACCAGGCGAGGCGACAAGATGAAGAAGATGATCCTGCTGCTGGCTTTTGCAGCGACAACGGCGTGCTCCAGCATGCACAGGCCTCCAGCTAATGCGGAACTGAAGCAGCAGGTGGCCGACACCGAACGCGCCTTCGCCGCCACCATGGCCAGGCGCGACCATCAGGCCTTCGTGACTTTCCTGGCCGACGAGACAATCTTCTACAGCGGGCCGAAGGCCTTGCGCGGCAAGGACGCTGTCGCCGCGGAGTGGAGGGCCTTTTACGAAAAGCCGGAGGCGCCGTTCAGTTGGGAGCCGGACCAGGTCGAGGTGCTCGATTCCGGCACACTGGCGCATTCCTCCGGCCCGGTGCGCGATCCGCAAGGCAAGGTCACCGCCCGTTTCAACTCAGTCTGGCGCCAGGAGGCGCCGGGCAAATGGCGCATCGTGTTCGACAAGGGCGAACGCGTATGCGACTGCCGGAAACCATGATCAGGCCGATTCGGCGTGCTCCACCAGCAGCTGAACGCGGGTCACGCCGTTGTATTCGTTGGCATCGAGGCGGAAGGCTATGCGGGCCCGTTCGCCCAGCGCATCGGTATGGCCGAACCAGATGGCGTCGTAGCGCACGCCTTTCTTCTCCAGCATCAGCTTGAGGTGGCGGTCCTTCAGGATACGCTGGCTTAGCACACGGAATTCATCGCAGAAAACCGGCGGGGCAAAGCCCTGGCCCCATACCTGGCCATCGAGCAGTTCGATGAACTGGGTGGTGTAGCAGCCATCTTCCAGCGGGCCGTCGGTTTCCACCACGCGTTCGAGCTGCGATTCGGTCAGCCAGGCCTGGCCTACCGCCTCGAAGGCGGCGCAGAAATGCTCGAAAGCTTCGGCGCGCAGGCTAAGGCCTGCCGCCATGGCATGGCCGCCGAACTTGTCGATCACGCCCGGCGCGCGCTTGGAGACCAGGTCCAGCGCATCGCGCAGGTGGAAGCCGGGAATCGAGCGGCCGGAGCCCTTGATCATGCCGTCGCCGGCCGGGGCGAAGGTGATCGTCGGGCGGTAGAAGCGTTCCTTCAAGCGCGACGCTACGATGCCGATCACGCCCTGGTGCCAGCTGTCGTCGTAGACGCAGATCGTGGTGCGGTCGGCCGGCTGGAAATCGTCCAGGTGCAGCAGGGCGGCGTCTTGCATCTCCGCTTCGATTTCGCGGCGCTTGAGGTTGATGTCGTTAAGCTGCTGCGCCAGTTCCCAGGCACGCGTTTCATCGTCCGTCAGCAGGCATTCGATCCCGAGCGACATGTCTTCCAGGCGGCCGGCTGCGTTCAGGCGCGGGCCAAGGGCAAATCCGAGGTCGAAGGGCGAGGCGGTGCGCGCGGCGCGCCCGGAGACGCGGAACAGGGCCGCCACGCCCGGGTGCATGCGGCCGGCGCGCATGCGCTTCAGGCCCTGGGCGACGAGGATGCGGTTGTTGGTATCGAGCCGCACCACGTCGGCAACGGTGCCCAGCGCGACCAGGTCGAGCAGGGAGTCCAGCTTGGGCTGGGTCTGGGCATCGAATACGCCGCGGCGGCGCAGTTCCGCGCGCAGTGCCAGCAGCACGTAAAACACCACGCCCACGCCGGCCAGGTGCTTGGACGGGAAGCCGCAGGCCGGCTGGTTGGGGTTCACGATCACGCGCGCATCCGGCAGGCTGTCGCCGGGCAGGTGGTGGTCGGTCACCACGACATCGATGCCGCGCCGCCTGGCTTCTTCCACGCCTTCGATGCTGGCGATGCCGTTATCGACCGTGATGATGATGTCGGGCGACTTCTCGCGGGCGGTCAGGTCGACGATTTCCGGCGTCAGGCCGTAGCCATATTCGAAGCGGTTGGGCACGATGAAGTCCACCTGGGCGCCCATGGCGCGCAGGCCGCGGATGGCGGTGGCGCAGGCAGTGGCGCCGTCGCAGTCGTAGTCGGCCACAATGACCATGCGCTTGCCCGCTGCGATGGAGTCGGCCAGGAATTCAGCCGCGCGGTCGATGTGCAGCAGGCCCGAAGGCTGGATCAGGGCGGCCAGTTCGCTGGAGAGGTCCGCCGGATTGTTCAGGCCCCGCGCGGCAAACAGGCGGGCCAGTACGGGATGGACGCCGCCCAGGCGCAGCAGTTCGGCTTCCTGCGACGGGCAGGGACGGATGGCGATACGGGTCATTGCGTGAGGTTCTTGAGGTTCTGTGCACGCCAGAACTTGCGCAAGGCAGGTTTGCTGGTGCGGATTTCGGTCCAGCCTGCGCGGCTGGTGAGGATCAGGGTCAGGTCGGCGGTGCTGCCGTCGCGCAGGCCGGCCAGCAGGGGGGCGAACCATTCCTGCTCCAGTTGCTGGATGGCGCCCAGCCAGGCGCCCCAGTCGTTACCCGCGCCGGCGGGAATCAGCTGGGGCAGCACGACGGTACCGGCCAGTCCCGGCGCTGCCTTTGCGTCAGGCGTTGCCAGGGCGGCCAGCCAGGGCGGCGCCGGGCCGTTACCCTGACCAGCGGCGACAGCGAGGGCCTGTGCGGGGGCGCCGGCGGCCGCTGCAGCGGCGCTGGCTCCGCCCCACATCCAGAAGGAATTCACCGGCGCCAGTCCGCGCAGCTGGCGCGCTTCGTTGACGGGATGCTCGTGCCACAGCATCTGGATCTCATTTTGCAGTTTCTTGAAAGCCAGGGCCGTCGGGCCGGCTGGCATCCAGTCTGCCAGGTTGCTGCCCATGGCGGCATCCGGCGAGGCGGCGTCCAGTCCTTGCCAGCCATCGGCGCGCATGAACCAGGTCTGGGCATCACCCCAGACCAGTTCGTCGAAAAATGGCCTGGCCAGGTCGAACAGCGCGCGGGCATCCGTTTCGTCCAGGCGCAAGCGGCGCGAATCGGCCAAGACCAGGTGGTTGCGGGCGAGCTGGATGTGGACCGGGTGGACGATGAACCAGTAGCCTTCCCTGGGCGCCAGGCCGAAGCCGTGCATCACTGCGGCAGCCAGTGCGCCGCGCTCCCGGGCCAGCCAGGCTTCATGCGGCAGAATGCGGCTTTCGTCAGCAATAACATGCTTTTTAAGCAAGTTATAACGTGAAAGCAAAGCCGCAAGGGCGGGGGCCTGCAGGTTGCGGGACAGTTCCGGGGCCAGTTCGGCAGGCGGCAATGCGAAGGGAAGAACGACGGTCGTGGAAGCCATGCGGCATTGTAGTGGAATCTCTTTATATGGCAAACTGCGGGCTTTACTGTGTCAATTTAATAAAAATGCCGTTTGAATGGCTGGTTGGCCTGCGCTACACACGCGCCGGCAGGCGCAATGGGCGCAATAGCTTCATCTCCTTTATCTCCGCGATTTCGATGGCAGGCATCGCTCTTGGCGTAACCGCCCTGATCGTGGTGCTGTCTGTCTATAACGGCTTCCAGACGGTAGTGACCGAACGCATGGTGTCGGTGCTGGGGCATGTGGAAGTCTATGAGGTGAGCGGTGCGGGATTGGGCGATTGGCGAGCGGCCGCCGCCGACGCTGCCCGCAATGCGCAGGTGAAAGGCGCTGCGCCGTTCGTCGAGATGCAGGGGATGCTGGTGCATGGCGGCGACTTCCTGCGGCCGTCCATCGTCCGTGGGGTGCTGCCGGGCGAGGAGCCGAAAGTGTCCGATATCGGCAAGCAGATGAAGCAGGGCACGCTGGACTTGCTGCAGCCCGGAGCCTTCAACATCATCCTTGGCGCCGAGCTGGCGCGCGAACTGGAAGTCAAGGTGGGTGACAAGCTGGCGCTGGCGCTGGCGCAAGGCAATTCCATGTCGAATATGGCGCCGACCATGCGTTCCTTCACCGTATCGGGCACTTTTGAGGCTGGGCACAATGAGTTCGACTCTGGGCTGGCCCTGGTGCACCTGGACGATGCCCAGGAATTGATCAAGGTCTCCGGTCCGTATGGACTGCGCCTTCGCTTGCAGGATATGCAGAAAGCTCCGGCAGTGGCAGATGAACTGCGCACCATCATGCCGGGCCACCTGGTGATTCGCGACTGGACCAAGCTTAATTCGGCCTGGTTTGCTGCCGTGAAGTCGCAAAAGAACATGATGTTCATCATTCTGACCCTGATTATTGCGGTAGCGGCCTTCAACCTGGTGGCTACGCTGGTCATGACCGTGACGGACAAGCAGGCCGATATCGCGATCCTGCGAACGCTGGGAGCTTCGCCGTTCTCGATCATGAAGATTTTCGTGGTCCAGGGCGCCCTGGTTGGCGTGTCCGGCACGGCCATCGGCGTCGTCTGCGGCGTGCTGCTGGCCCTGAACGTCGGCGCAATCGTGGGCGCAATGGAAAGCCTGTTCGGCGTGCATTTCCTGTCCAAGGAAATTTATTTCATCAGTGCCGTGCCGTCGGACTTGCGCTGGGGCGACGTCGCCTCGATCGGCGTGACGTCCTTGCTGCTGGCACTTGTTTCTACCCTCTATCCAAGCTGGTGGGCCGCCCGCGTCAAACCTGCCGAGGCCCTGCGTTATGAGTAAAAACCTCCCGTTCGAATGGATCGTCGGCTTGCGCTATACCCGTGCGGGCAAGCGCAATAGCCGCAACAGCTTCATTTCCTTCATTTCCCTGATTTCGGTCGGCGGTATCGCGCTTGGCGTCGGCGCCATGATCATCATCCTGTCGGTGATGAATGGTTTCCGCAAGGATGTTACCGGCCGCATGCTGTCGGTGCTGGCTCATGTCGAAGTGTTTGAACGTGGAACCAGCCTGCCGGACTGGCAAGGCCTGGCCAGGAAGCTGCAAACGAATCCTGAGGTGAAAGGCGCAGCGCCGTTCGTCCAGGCCGAGGCCATGCTGTCGCACGGCGGCGAGGCGTTACGCCCTGCGGTGGTGCGCGGCGTGCTGCCCGAGGTGGAGCCGGAAGTGTCCGAGCTGGCAAAAACTACCCGATATGGCAGTTTCAATGACCTCAGGCCGGGCGAGTTCCGCATCGTGCTGGGTATCGATATGGCGCGCGCCCTGCAGGTCAATCTCGGCGACAAGGTGACCATGGTGCTGCCGCAAGGCACCGTCACCCCGGCCGGCATCGTGCCGCGCATGCGATCCTTTACCGTGGCCGGCGTATTCGTGGCAGGACACCAGAAGTTCGACGAGAGCATGGCTTTCATCCATATTGAGGACGCAGAGAAGTTATTGAGGCTTGAGGGACCGGCCGGCCTGCGCCTGCGCCTGCAAGACATGCAGCGCGCTCCGGAAGTGGCTGGCGAGCTGCAAAAGCTGGTTCCGAAGGAAATGACTGTACGGGATTGGTCAAAACTCAATGCGACCTGGTTCGCGGCGGTGCAAACTGAGAAACGCATGATGTTCGTGGTGTTGGCGCTGATCGTGGCGGTAGCGGCTTTCAACCTTGTCTCTACGCTGGTCATGACCGTGACGGACAAGCAGGCCGATATCGCCATCCTGCGTACGATTGGCGCATCGCCGCGTTCGATCCAGAAAATCTTCGTGATCCAGGGCGCGCTGGTCGGCCTGCTTGGCGCGGTGCTCGGCGTGGCCGGCGGCGTGGCCGTGTCGCTCAACATCGACGTCATCGTTCCATTTATTGAAAACCTCCTGGGAGTGCAGTTCTTGCCTAAAGATATTTACACAATCAGCTCCGTGCCATCGGACATGCATTGGTCCGACGTGGGCGTGATCGGCGTGGTAGCCGTGCTGCTGGCGTTCGTGGCGACCTTGTACCCGAGCCGCTGGGCGGCCAACGTCAAACCTGCGGAGGCGCTGCGCTATGAGTAATGTATTGAGCTGCCGCGACCTCGGCAAGACTTTCACCCAGGGCAGCTACAAGGTCAAGGTGCTGGAAAAGATCAACCTGTCGGTGGCGCGCGGCGAACGGGTGGCGATTGTCGGGGCTTCCGGTTCCGGCAAGTCGACGCTGCTGCACCTGCTGGGCGGCCTGGACACGCCGACCGAAGGCAACGTCGTCCTGAAAGGCAGCGATTTCGCTTCGATGAGCGAGGCGGCGCGCGGTGACCTGCGCAATAGCGAACTGGGCTTCGTCTACCAGTTCCATCACCTGCTGCCGGAATTTTCGGCACTGGACAATGTGGCAATGCCGCTCCTCATCCGCCGCGTCAAGCGCATGGAGGCGGAAAAGGCAGCGCAGGAAATGCTGGCGCGGGTGGGCCTGGAAAAGCGTGTGACCCACGTGCCGGGCGAGCTGTCGGGGGGCGAGCGGCAGCGCGTGGCCCTGGCGCGCGCGCTGGTGACGCAGCCTGCTTGCGTGCTGGCCGATGAACCGACCGGCAACCTGGATCATTCGACCGCCGAGAAGGTGTTCGACCTGATGCTCGATCTGTCGCGCACCCTCGGCACGGCCTTCATCATCGTCACCCACGACGCGAGCCTGGCCGAGCGTTGCGACCGCATGCTGCGCCTGACCGACGAAGGCTTGAATCCTGCCTGAGGAGCGCACCATGTGGATCGATACCCATTGCCACCTTGATGCCCACGAATTCGGCGAGCAGTCGCTGGCGCTGGCAGCCCGGGCACAAGAGCGCGGGGTGGGAATGGTGGTGATTCCGGCGGTCGACCGCGCGAACTTCACGGTGGTTCGCGAGCTGGCTCACACGGCGCCGAACGCGTGCTATGGCCTGGGAATCCACCCGCTCTACGTGCCGCACGCGGTGGAGGACGACCTGGCCTTCATGCGCGAGGAGGTGGCGCGGGCGATGGATGATCCCCGTTTTGTGGCGATCGGCGAGATCGGGCTGGATTTCTTCATCCCCATGCTGTGCGAGCCGGATATGCGCGAAAAGCAGGTGTTTTTCCTGCGCGAGCAGCTCAGGATCGCGCGCGACTTCAATCTGCCCGTGCTTTGCCATGTGCGCAAGTCGCAGGACCAGGTGCTGAAGCATGTGCGCCAGGTCGGTCCGGCGGGCGGCATCGCGCATGCGTTCAATGGCAGCTTCCAGCAGGCGCAGGCCTATATCGACGCCGGCTTCAAGCTGGGTTTTGGCGGCAACCTGACTTTTACCCGTGCGCTGCAGATCCGCCGGCTGGCGGCTGAATTGCCGCTGTCTGCCATCGTGGTCGAAACGGATGCTCCGGATATTGCCCCGTCCTGGGTGCATCCGGGCGTGAACACGCCGGCCGAAGTGGCCGGGATCGGCGCGGCGCTGGCCGGCCTGCGTGGCGCGGAGCCCGGCCTGGTCGCTGCGGCGACAACGGAAAATGCGTTGGATGTGATGCCGCGCTTGCGGGCCTTGCTGCCCGCCTGACCGGCCAGAGAGCCGGGGAGGGGAGATGCGGTGCGCAATCCTCGGCCTGATCGGCGGCGTGGCCTGGCTCCAGGCACAGGCAGTCTTGCCCGGGGCGGGCATCCAGCTAGGCTGCATCCTGGCCGCGGCGCTGACAGCGCTGGGCGCCGCCTGCATTACGCGCAGGGCCTTGGCTTCCGCCTTGCTGCGCGCGGCATTTGCCGCCGCCGCGGGCGCTTTGGCCGGTTTTGCGTGGGCCGCCTTTGTTGCCCAAGGCGCCCTGTCCACCGAACTGGCGAAGCCCGACGAAGGCAACGACTTCGAGATAATCGGCACGGTCGACAGCCTGCCAAGCCGCCAACAAGGCAGCACACGCTTCAACTTTGCCGTCGAATCGCCATCTGCCGTCCCGCGGCGCATCGTGCTGTCCTGGTATGCCGGGACGCGGACGGGCAGCAGTGCGCCGCTGCCCGAACTGCTGCCGGGGGAGCGCTGGCGCCTGAAGGTACGCCTTCAGCGGCCGCATGGCAATGCCAACCCGTTTGGCTTCGATTACGAGTTATGGCTGCTGGAGCAGGGCATCCGCGCCACCGGCTACGTACGTGCCGAGGGCCGCAATGAGCGCCTGTCCGGATTCGTGCCAACCGCGCATAACGCCCTCGAACGCGCCCGTTACGCGATCCGCGAGCATATCAACGACGCCTTGCCGGATGCGCGCTACGCCGGCGTGATTGCCGCGCTGGCGATGGGTGACCAGCGCGGCATTTCCCAGCAGGACTGGCAAGTCTTCAGCCGCACAGGCATTTCGCACCTGGTTTCCATATCGGGACTGCACATCACCATGATCGCCGGGCTGGTGGCGTGGACAGTTGGCTGGCTATGGCGCAAATCGTTCTTCATGCCGGAGTGGCAATTGCCCTTGCTGCTGCCTTCCGCGCGGCTGGCGGTGATTGCCGGCTTCCTCGCTGCGTGGGGGTATGTCGCGCTGGCAGGATTTGGCGTTCCTGCGCAGCGCACCTTGTATATGCTGGGGGTGGTGGCACTTGCGGTATGGCTGGACCGGCTGTCAGCGGTCTCCCATGTGCTGGCGCTGGCAGCTGGCCTGGTTGTGATCCTCGACCCGTGGGCGCTGATGTGGCCTGGATTCTGGCTGTCGTTCGGCGCCGTGGCCGCGATCCTGTACGCAACGGTCGGCAGGATGTCGCTGGCCGGCAGCGCGCTTTCCGCAGATGCGCTGGCGATGGCGCCGTCAGTGCAGGGGGCGGCGCCCGGCTGGCGGGGCGCCGCCTGGCTCGCCCGTGCGCGCGAAAATCTGCGCCTGGCCGCCGTGACGCAGCTTGCTGTGACGGTCGGTCTTGTCCCGCTGACAATGCTGTTGTTTTCGCAAGTTTCGCTTGTCAGCCCCCTCGCGAACGCCATCGCCATCCCTGTCATCAGCTTACTGGTCACCCCCCTGGCACTGGCGGGCAGCATCCTGCCAGGCCCGCTGGCGGCGCCGGTGCTGCAGTGTTCCCACTGGCTACTGGAGGCGCTGCTCGCGCTGCTGCAATGGTTGTCGGCCCAGCCATTGGCTGTCTGGTCCGCTCCTGCGCCAAGCTGGCCCGTATTCGCCTTCGCCCTGGCCGGAACTGCCTGGATGCTGGCCCCGCGCGGCTGGCCCCTGCGCTGGCTTGGCCTCGCTTGCTGGCTGCCGCTGCTGTCCGCGCCACCGGCAAGTCCGCCGCCGGGCGTGCTGCGCGCGCTCGCCTTCGACGTCGGGCAGGGCATGGCCATCCTGCTCGAAACCAATAAACATCGCCTGTTGTACGACACCGGGCCCGCCTATACGCCCGACACCAACGGCGGCAACCGCGTCATTCTCCCCTACCTGAGGGCGCGCGGCATCAATGCGCTGGACGGCATGATTGTCACCCACAGCGACAGCGATCATTCTGGTGGCGCCCTGGCGATCCTGCGCGAGATCCGCGTTGGCTGGGTACTGTCGTCACTGACGGAGGAGCACCCGATCGCGCAAGCATCGCCCCGGCATAGCCATTGCGTCGCCGGCCAAAGTTGGGAATGGGACGGTATCCGCTTCGAGCTGCTGCACCCCCAGGCCGCAAGCTACCGGGACCACAGCCTGAAGCCCAATGCGCGCGGCTGTACCCTGCGCATCTCGGCGAAAGGCGGCGCACTGCTGCTGCCGGCAGACATCGAAGCCCCGCAGGAGTCGGCGCTGGCGGCAGCGATGCCGGCAAAGCTGCGCGCCGAGATTCTCCTGGTGCCGCATCATGGCAGCGCCACCTCTTCGACCCCTGGCTTCCTGGCAGCGGTGCGGCCGCAGCATGGCGTTTTCCAGCTCGGCTACCGTAACCGCTACCACCATCCGCGTGCCGACGTCTTGCAACGCTACGTCGAAATGGGCGCTGGAATTTGGCGAACCGACGAATCCGGGGCCATTTCGATCGAGATCGGCGCCACGCGACAGCTCAGCGCCTATCGCCGGCAGCATGCCCGCTACTGGCATGGCCGCTAATCCTGAGCGATAATTAGAAGCTTTGTACGAAACACTTGTTGCCATTGCTTTTAGAATAAGTCGATGACGAAACCGAAAGTCCATTTCGCTCACGCGAACAGTTATCCGGCGGGGACCTACCGCCAATTCTTCGAGTACCTCGGCCAGGATTTCGAAGTGCAGGCGCTCGACATGCACGGCCACAACCCGCGCTACCCGGTCGAAGATGGCTGGGCCAAGCTGGTCGAAGAGCTGATTTCCGAGCTGGAAAGCCGCTACCATAAGGAACCAGTGATCCTGGTCGGCCACTCGCTGGGCGGTCTCCTCAGCCTGATGGCGGCGGCGCAGCGCCCGGAGCTGGTGCGCTGCCTGGTGATGCTCGATTCCCCCGTGGTGGCCGGCTGGCGCGCCAATGTATGGCGCCTGTTCAAGGGCACCCGCTTCTCGGACCGCTATTCCCCGGCGCGCTTCTCGGCCAAGCGCCGCAATGTCTGGCCGAACCATAAGGAAGCGCTGCGCCATTTCGCCAGCAAAGAAATGTTCGGCGCCTGGGCGCCCGGCGTGCTGCAGGATTACCTGGAGCACGGCCTGGTTGAGCACCCGGAAGGCGTGCAGCTTCGTTTCAGGCGCGAGACCGAAACCGCCATTTACCGCACCCTGCCGCATCACATCGGAACCCTGGTCAGGGGCCAGTTCCCCGTGCCGGTGGCCTATGTGGCGGGCGACAACTCAGTGGAGAACCGCCAGGCAGGCCTGGAGCACACGCGCCAGCTGGTGGGCCGCAATTTCCGCATGATGCGCGGCTCGCACCTGTTCCCGATGGAGATGCCGCGCCTCGCGGCGGAAATGACGCGCGATTTGATCCGCCAGATGCTGGGGAGCGAGCTCCAGGCCGGCGAAGCGCCCCAGCGCATGCGCGCCTGATGTAAAATCCGCACCATTATTTAAACCAGAAAGCACCTGCGATGACGATTAAAAGCGACAAATGGATACGCCGCATGGCGGAACAACACGGCATGATCGAGCCGTATGAGCCGGGCCAGGTACGTGCCGTGGACGGCCGCAAGGTGATTTCCTATGGCACTTCCTCCTACGGCTACGACATTCGCTGTGCCGACGAATTCAAGGTGTTCACCAATATCAACAGCACTATCGTCGATCCGAAGAACTTCGATTCGAATTCCTTTGTCGACGTGAAGAGCGATGTCTGCATCATTCCTCCGAATTCCTTCGCGCTGGCCCGCACCATCGAGTATTTCCGCATTCCGCGCAATGTGCTGACCGTTTGCCTGGGCAAATCGACATACGCGCGTTGCGGCATCATCGTCAACGTCACGCCGTTCGAGCCGGAATGGGAAGGTTATGTGACCCTGGAATTCTCGAACACCACGCCGCTGCCGGCCAAGATCTACGCTGGCGAAGGCTGCGCCCAGGTGCTGTTCTTCGAAAGCGATGAAATCTGCGAAACCTCGTACAAGGACCGCAACGGCAAGTACCAGGGCCAGCATGGCGTGACCCTGCCGAAAGCTTAAACGCTAGGCATTGGCTAGCGGGAGCGAGAGCTCCACACAAAGTCCGCCGCCGCATCGATTGGCGGCGGCGATGCGGCCGCCGTGCTGCTGCACCACCTGCTGGGCGATTGCCAGACCCAGTCCATGTCCGTCCACGTCCTTTTCCGTGCTGCTGCTGCGGTAGAAGGGCTGGAAAATCTTCCCCAGATCTTCCTGCGCCACGCCAGGGCCGCTGTCCATCACGCGGATCCGGATGAAGCGCGTATCGCGTGCGGTTTCCACTTCGACCTTGCCGCCTGCGGGGCTGTGCTTGATGGCATTGCGGATCACGTTTTCGATGGCGCGCGCCAGCAGTTCCGGCTGGCCATTCAACTGCGCATCGGCGCTGCATTCGATGGCCATTTCGCGGCCGTTGGTGGCTGCTTCGAAGCTTGCGTCCTGCAGGATGTCGTCGAGCAGTTCACCAATACTGAATTCCTGCTTCGGCGCGTCGAAGGCACCGGCTTCAAGGCGCGACAGGGTAAGCAGTTCGCCGACCAGTTTGTCCATGCGCACGCTTTCACGCTCGATGCGTTCCATCGAGGCGGCGGCCTTTTCCGGCTGCTGGTGAGCCAGGCCAATGGCCGCTTGCAGGCGGGCCAGCGGCGAGCGCAATTCATGCGAGACGTCGTGCAGGAGGTTCTTCTGGCCGTCCAGCAGGGCACGCAGGCGGCCTGTCATGCGGTCGAAATCGCGGCCCAACGACGTGAGTTCGTCGCCGCCGGCGCGCGGCTTGGCTGTGAAGCGCGGGGCGAGGTCGCCATTTGCCGCTGCGTCGAAGGCCTGGCGCAGCGCGCGGATAGGGCGGGCGAAGTACCACGCAAGCAGGGCGGCGAACAGCAAGCTTGCCAGCACAGCGGCGCCAATGGGGATAAAGGGCGTCAACGGGCGGAAACGCGGCGGCGGGCCGCCCGATGCGCCGCGGCCGGGGTCTGGACCGGGGCCGGCGCCCGGATCCTGTCTTTGGCCGGGACCTGGAGCGGGGCCGCCGCCATGCGCGCCGGCGCCGGTGCGTACATCAGCGCCGGGCGGGGGCGCCGCAGGGCGGCTGTCCGCGTGGCGGTTGTCCGGGTGGCGAAATGCGCGCGGGTCAAGGCCCGGGATGCCCGATCCGGCAAGCAGGTTGCGCGAGTCCGGCGCATCAAGCCTGCCCTGGTGGCGGCGGGAAGGCAGGAACAGCAGGTAGCGCTGGCCGTTCGGCGCAGTCACCTGACGGACGCCGCGCGGGTCAGGGCTGGCGAGCCGCTTCTGCGCTTCCGACAGCATGCCCGGCGTGGTGATGCGTCCCAACAGCTCCTTGCCGTCATCGCCGACGGCATATACCCGGTGGCGCGGCATATTCTCCAGAAGCTGGCGCAAACCGCCGGTGCCGCCAAAGGCCAGCGTTGCGGCGGCAGACTCGATCGATATCTCCGCCGGCGGCCCGGTTTCGATATCCGAAGGCCGCGCTTCGGCGGCAGCGCGCGCCTTGAGCCATACCGCGCCACCGATCGCAGCGGTGGCCGCAACCTGGGCGAGCAGGATCGAGAAGAAGAACTTCCAGAACAGGCGGCCCACGGCTTACTCCCGGATCAGCTGGTAGCCCAGGCGGTACACGGTCTGCAGGCAGGAGCGGCCGTCCGAAATGGCGCCCAGCTTGTGCCGCAAGCTGCTCATGTGGACATCGATATTGCGGTCGAAACGCGCCATCGGGCGTCCCAGCCCCTGTTCTGACAGCACGTTCTTGCTGACCGGCTTGCCTGCATTGCGCGCCAACACTTCAAGCAGGTTGAATTCGGTGCTGGTCAGCTCCAGCGGCACGCCGCCCCATGCCGCGCGGCGCTGCTCCGGCCACATGGTCAACTGGCCGACGACCAGCGGTCCGCCGCCCGTATCGGGCACGGCCTGCGTGCGGCGCAGGATGGCGCGGATGCGCGCCGTGAGCTCGCGCGGCGTGCAGGGCTTGGTGACGTAATCGTCGGCGCCCAGTTCCAGGCCGACGATGCGGTCGGTATCGTCGCCGCGCGCCGTCAGCATCAGGATCGGCATCCGGCTCACGGCGCGGATGCGGCGCAGCGTTTCCAGGCCGTTCATGCGCGGCATCATTACATCGACGACGGCAATGGCGTACGTCCCCGTCAACGCGGAGGCGGTGCCGGCTTCGCCGTCGTAGGCGGTGCTGACTTCGAAGCCTTCCTGCTCCAGGTATTCCTGGAACATGCCGACCAGTTCGACGTCATCGTCAATCAACAGGACCTTGTTCATGGCGCCCATGATAACAAATCGTTCCGGCCTGGCTCCCCCATCTTTACACGTTTTTACCTGCTACTTACGGCGCTTTACAGGCTGTAGCAAGAGAATGGGATCTCACCATCACCACCGGAGACCCACCATGAAGAAGATGAAATTGCCCCAGCTCCTGTTGGCCGCCGCGATGGCGCTGCCGCTAATGGCCGGCGCGGAGGAAGGCTTGCCGCCAGAAGCGGACCGGCCGCTGTTGGCCGGGCCGCGCGGCGACGGCAGCCGCCATTTTGCTGGGCCGGGCTTGCCATTCCTGCACGGCTTGGATTTGTCGGAAAGCCAGGAAGACAAGCTGTTCCAACTGATGCACAACCAGGCGCCTTACCTGCGCGAGCAACAGCGCTCCCACGACAAGGCAATGCGCGCCTTGCATGACATGCGCAATGCCGAAAAGTTCGACGATGCCGCCGCCACCAGGCTGGCGCAGGCCGCGGCGCAGGCACAAGCCAACCTGACCATGTCCCATATCCGCACGCACCAGAAAGTGCTGGCCCTGTTGACCCCAGAGCAGCGAAAGCAGGTGGACGATCGCAGGGCTGGCCGGCAACGCGGAGGCTTCAATGAACGCTAATCCGGCCAGTTTTTACAGCCATGTCCCGCTGGCGGACGGCCTGCAAGGCCTGATCTTGTCGCTGCAGGGCGATCGGTCCGAGAGCGGCAGAGGCAACTTGGCCAATACCACGGCATAAAAAGGAGAACCTTATGGACGCGCATGACCACGGCCTGGCAGCGGACCTGGAAGCAATGATGAACATGGACGGCGGCCGCCGTCGTACGCAGTGATACCCGCAACAGCTTCAATGGCGCCAGCGGCACTGCCGCCGGCATCCCGCTAACGATCAAGCTGAAGATCATCAACGCGAACAATAGCTGTGCGGCGGCCCGCGAGTTCGCGGTCTACCTGTGGCACTGTGACCGCGAAGGCCGCTATTCGCTGTACTCCAGCGGGGTAACGGACCAGAACTACCTGCGTGGCGTGCAGGGCGCGGACGCAAACGGCGACTTGTCCTTCACTACCATCTTCCCTGGGTGTTACGACGGCCGCATGCCGCACGTGCACTTCGAGGTCTACCGCAGCCTGGCGCAAAGCACCAGCGCCGCCAACCGGATCAGGACATCGCAGTTCACCTTTCCGCTGGCGACGCTGAACGAGGTCTATGCCACTTCGGGTTACAGCAGTTCCGCAAGCAACCTGTCGCGCATCAGCTTCGCCACCGACAACATCTTCAGCGATGGCTACTCCCTGCAGCTCGGCGTCATGAGCGGCAATGTCACGGACGGCTACGTCGTTAGCCTGACGGTCGCTGTCGCGGCCTGATCCCCATCGGGGCGAAGCGGATTTCGCCCCAGGTCCGTTCTTTTCGTCCCCATCCGAAATTTCTTTCGCCGCCGCGGGCGCCCGCCCCGGCGGCGGCGCTGGCACGCGCCTTGCACTGATCCTTGCATGGTTTAGGCAATGGAGAAAGCATGGACCGTCTGCTCAGCTATCGGCCGGAACTGGAATTGTCTCTGGCGGCGCCATACGCAGCATGGCGCGATGAAAGCCTGCCGCAAGCCGCCGAGTTGCTGGCGGCGCGCCGCGAGGGCCGTTTGCCGGCCTGGTTCCGCAGCGCGGCGCCAGGACTGGATGGCGTGCTGCCCAGGCTGGCCGACCGGGTGCTTTCCGCAGGTCCTAGGGCCGGCCGTATGCTTGGGCTGGAACTCGAAGGCCTCAGTGCCGAAGACCGTGAGTTTGAAACGGCGCGCCAGTTCATGCGCTTTGCCGGACTGGCGGCGCGCCGCGCAAGGCAGGCAGCCCGCGGCGACCCACGCCAGATAAGGCGCGCTGCATTGAACCTGGCGGCAAGGCGATATGCACCGGGCCTGCTGCCCGCCATCGTATCCATCATGGAACGGCATTCCGTTCCACCATCCGCAGCATCACATCAAAGGGGGCAAATCATGCATGACATCGACCGTACCACCCTGGAATTCGGCAACGAAACTTCCTATGAAGGCGAGTATGAGTTTGGCGAATCGGAATGGGGCGGCGAAATGGGCCAGCAAGGCATGCTGACCGAAGCCGAGGAAATGGAACTGGCCAGCGAACTGCTGTCCGTGACCAATGAAGCGGAACTGGAACAGTTCCTGGGAGGTTTCCTGAAAAAGGCGGCCTCGTTCGCCGGCAACGTGATCCGCTCGCCGGTTGGCAAGGCCATTGGCGGTGCGCTCAAGGGCGTGGCGAAGAAGGCCCTGCCGCTGGCAGGCGGCGCGATCGGCGGCTACTTCGGCGGCCCGCTTGGCGCCAAGATCGGTAGCGGCCTGGCTTCGGCCGCCGGCAGCGCCCTGGGCCTGGAAGCGGAGGGCGAGATGTCCGGCGAGGATCGCGAATTCGACGGCGCCCGTACTTTCGTCAAACTGGCCGCAGATACCGTCAACCGCGCGGCCCAGGCCCGTGGCGGCGATCCGCGCCAGATTGCCATGCAGGCCGCTACGGCGGCCGTGCGCCAGCACGCGCCGGGCTTGCTGGGGCGTGCCGGGCAGCAGGGCGGCCAGCAAGGTGCAGCCGGCCGCGGCATGGGCGGCGGCGCGGGTGCCACGCAGGGCAGCAGCGGGCGCTGGGTGCGCCAGGGGCGCAAGATCGTGCTGTACGGAGCTTGAGCCAAATGAACCCGTACGCCGCCTGGATGCTGGCACAGGAGGCGCGCTCCTTGCTGACGCGCCTGGCCCGAGTGCTGCCCTTTGCCCTGATCGAGCCGATGGTGCCGGCTGCCGCCTTGCTGCCGCGGGCGCAGCGTGGCATCGAACGGCAACTGGTGGCGGGGCGGCGCGAGCTGCGGGCCATGGTGCGCGGCTTCCTGCGCTGGCTGCGCAGCCCGGACGGACGGCGCGCCAGTCCTGCCCAGGCCCAGCGCCGCTTCACGTTCCTGCGCATGAAGTTCAACGCGGCACTGATCCAGTTCGATATGTTCAACGACGTGGTCACGCAGCGCAGCGAACATCGCAACGGCGTATGGTTGGCAGGGCTGGACATCGCATCGGCCGATGCCCTGGCCCTGCGCGGCGGCTACTACAGGCCGCCGCCGGTGGTGTGCTACCTGGATCGCGGCCCCGGTGCTGCGATCCGGCGCGCCCGAACCCGCCTGCCCGGCGGCGGCGACAACCCGGTCGCCATCATCCGGGTGCCGCGCGAACGGATGGTCGGCGCCAGCATTGCCTCCTCGCTGTTCCATGAAGTCGGACACCAGGGGGCGGCTCTGCTGGACCTGGTCAACTCGCTGCGCCCGGTGCTGCAATCGCTGCAATCCGGCGGCGCGGGACCGGGGCAGGTGTGGAAGCTGTGGGAGCGCTGGATCTCCGAAATCGTCGCGGACTTCTGGTCGCTGGCGAGGGTGGGCGTGGCGGCCACCCTCGGCCTGATCGGTGTGGTCAGCTTGCCGCGCATATTCGTTTTCCGCATCAACATCGACGATCCCCATCCGGTGCCCTGGATCCGGGTCCTCCTGAGTTGCGCGATGGGCGAGCGGCTTTACCCGCACCGGCAGTGGGGGCGCATGGCACGCCTGTGGGAGTCCTACTATCCCCTGGATGGCGTACCGGAAGCGGACCGGCAGTTGCTGATCTCGCTGCGCCGTTCGATGCCGGCACTGGCGGGCCTGCTGGCCAACCATCGTCCCGCCCTGCTGCGCGGAGCTTCGCTGCCGCAGGCGCTGCAAGTGGAGCACCGGCAACCCGCCTACCTGGCCCTGTTGTTCCGCCTTTGGCAGCGCAAGCCGCACCGCATGTACGAGGCGGCTCCGGTACTGGTGTTCGCCGTGATCGGCCAGGCGCGCGCGGACGGAATCCTGAGCCCGGAACATGAAAGCATCCTGCTGGCGCGCCTGCTGACGCACTGGGCGCTTCGCAATACCCTGACTGATCTTTGAGGAGAGTTCCATCATGACGAAAACGAGTGCGGCAGCCGCAGGCGCAAGCGGCAAGATCGATGTCAACGTGCGGGCCCGGATATCGGACAATCGCTGGGTCCCGGTGGTGCACGCCCACCTGCTGCTGGTTCATCCGTCGGACGCGCAATTGAAGCAGCTGCAGCAGCTCAATGCAGCGTCGGCCAGCCCGGAAGAGGCGCGCAAGATGATGTCCGCCTGGCCCGTGGTGCGCCCGACCCACACCGGCCCCAATGGCCGTGCCCGTTTCGACGGCCTGGAAATGGGCACCTACTACGTGGTCTACAACAACGTCACGCCCTTCGACAAGGACTTCGAGCGGTTCAACAGGATCGACATCCTGACCTCGGACACGCGCGGTGAGACCGAATTCCTGCTGGACCCGTCGTTCAGGCTGGACCCGGTCTTCTTCGCTAATGGCGACGACCAGGACCGGCCGCACGGCCTGGTTGGCGATACGGTCTGGGTAACGGTATCGCACGGCGTGGCGGGACAGGCGAACCCGATGGAGGGCATGTACTACGTGCCGGAGCCCCCGCTGCAAAGCCAGGCGCAGAAGGGCGTCAAGTCGAACATGCGCCTGAATGCAACCGGCACCACCGAGGCCGCAGTCAACGTCTACATGGCCGCGCTGGAGCCGGACGGGGTGACGCCCGACCCGAACGACGCCGCCCACTATCGCGCTTCCGAACCCATCATCGTCGACGAAGGCAGCGCGACGCAGGTGAGCGGCACCATCACCACCCAGGCCTCACGCACGGAGGCCGAATTCCGGCCCGTGATCGCGCACTGGACCCTGATCCGGAACAGCGCCGAAGCGCTGTCCTTCAATACCTACAAGCTGTTCATCGACCACCTGTTCTGCAACGACGCGGGCGGCGAGGTGCCGGAATTCGAGCGCGGCCGTTTTAACGAGAAGGAACGCGTCTTCCGCCAGCTGGAGAAGCGGCGTACCTTGCCGTTCAGCGATTCGGACTCCTATCGCGTGCTGAAGGCAGCTACCGAGGCTTTCGTCATGGTCAATTGCGGCGTGCTGCGCACACCGTATGCCTTCCGTCCCCAGGAGGACGCCGACTACCTGGACCGGCGCGACCTGCCGGGCGAGCGCAAGCTGGAAGATGAGCTGGTCAAGCGCTACCTGACCTCGCTGGACCAGAAGACGCGCATCCTGCCCTACCTGGCCCTGATCCGCAGCAAGCTGCCGGACGTGCGCATCCACATGGATCACAGGGAGCACCACGACGCGGAGCTGTGCGCGGGCTTCATCCGCGACCGGCTGGTCAATCCGTGCATGATGGAGCTGATCTGGTCCTACTGGCAGGAAGAGGGCATGCTGGTGCAGACCATGAATGCCATCACGCGCCGCTTCCAGAACGTGCGCTCGTCGGCCCACGGCAACGGCGCCGACCCCCTGGCGAACATGGAGGTCGACATGCTGCGGCCCCTGAACAACCTGTTGTGGGGCTATGTGCAGGACGAGCAGCATCGCCTGAGCGTTGTGCGCCGCAACTATGAGTACGACCACCACTACGGCATCCACCTGGACGGCAGGGCGGTGCGCGATTTCCGGCCGGCCGACAGCCGTTCCAAGTTCGTCGAGGCCTTCCACAACCTGCTGCGCCAGCTCATGCCCTTCTACCGCCAGGACGACGACACCACGGTCAAGGCCGACGCCTTCCCGATCCTGAATGCACTCAAAGAGGTGCACCTGATCCTGTCGCAGGGTGCGCACAACCAGTTCGGCGACTTGCCGTCCACTGCGCGTATCGAGATGCTGATGCAGCAATGGATGCTGGCGCGGCCGGAGTTCCGCGAATTCCTGCCGACCCGGCTCATGGTGGCGCACCCCGAGCCCTGGATGGACCGGGTGGACGCGATGAAGAAGGTTCAGGGCTGGAGCGACACCAGCATTGCCCATTTCCGCGACCTGGCCATGTTCGGCGAGCAGCTGCTGCTCTCGATCCGCTACACCCACTGGAGCGACGTGTACGACCCGACCGAAGCGTTTGCGTGGGCGCGCTTCTGGCGCCCGCAGGCCCAGGGTTATATGCATGCCTACCGCGCGGTGACGGGCGTGGACATGACTTCCGAAACGGCGAACCCGAAACTGGAGTCCACCATGCCGTCGGTGCTGTTGCGCCAGCGCCTCGAGGCCATGCCCCGCACTGCGTGAGGCGCTGGTGCGCACCGACTTCACCAGCGCCCTCTACCTGGGCATGCGGCATGGCGCGCAGGCGCTGCCGGCGTGGGATGAGCTGACATTGGGGAAGCCGGCGGCGCTGGAACCGGTGCCGGGTGAAGCGGAGCTGGGCGCCGCCCTCGCGCGCCTGATGGATTGCGAGGCGGCCTGCCTGCTGCCTTCCAGCCTGCACCTGTTCTGGGACGTGTTTGCCTGGCTGGCGGCCGCTCCGGTGGCGTTGCTGGTCGACAGCGCGGCCTATCCGGTGGCGCGCTGGGGCGCCGAACGCGCCAGTGCGCAAGGGGTGCCGCTGCAGTGTTTCAGCCACTGCAATGCCGCCCAGGCTGCGGCGCTGGCGCGGCGCTGGCGGCAAGCCGGACGCGGGCCGGTCATCCTGGCGGACGGCTATACGCCGGGCGACCCGGTGGCACCGCCGCTGGCGGCCTATGCGGACATCGCCGAATCCAGTGGCGGCCTGCTGTTGCTGGACGATACCCAGGCGCTTGGCGTCCTGGGCATGGATGGCGGCGGTTCGGTCGCGGAACATGGCCTGGCCGGCGCACCGGTACTTGCCGGGGCCTCGCTGGCCAAGGGGTTCGGGGTCCCGCTTGCCGTACTTGCCGGGCCGCGCAAGATGCTGGGCCGCTTCATGGCCGCCAGCGAAACGCGCGTGCATTGCAGCCCGCCGTCGGTGGCGGCAATTATGGCCGGGTGCTGCGCGCTGCAAGCGAATCGCCGGGTCGGCCGGGCCTTGCGCGAGCGCGTTCTGGAACGGATTAAGCAACTGCGAGGCCTGCTTGCGGCACGGGGGATTGCCTGCCAGGGTGGCCAATTCCCGGTGCAGCGCATCTTGCTGCCGGCCTCTTGCGATGGACCTGGATTGAGGCGCGAGCTGTCGCTGGCCGGAATAGAAGTGCTGTTGCAGGGAACACCGGCAAGGCAGTTCCTGACGTTGCTGCTGCGGGCCGACCACAGCGCGCAGCAGGTCGCCTATGCCGCCCGCTCAATTGGACAACTGATGGAGGTGCTGCATGTTTGAGACGATGGAATTCGAATGGCGGTCCAAAGGTGGCCGTACGATGGGGCGCCCGCGGGCACGTCCCTCCCGCAAATCCCGCCCGGCGCGATCTTATGGAGGGGGCTGGCCTTACCGGGTACCGGTATTCGAGCCGCTGCCGCTGCTCGAGCCGCCGGCCGTCGACGAACCCGGTCCCGATGACGGCGACGGCGACAGCGAACTGCCGCCAACCATCGCCCAGGCGGTGGGGCGGATGCCGCCGGCCCTGCAGCCGGCCTATGCGCCGATCGTTTCGCTTGACCGCGCACCTGCCGATCCGCGCACCCACGGCCCGGGGCTGTACTACCTGGAATTCACTGTCAACGGCCAGCGCCGGGGCTATAGTGGCCAGGCCCGCCATATGGGGCAGCGCCTGGCGCAGCACCGCATCTGCGCCGGCATGATGGGCATCCGGCCATCCGATGTCAGCGTCTACATTGCGGCCAACCTGGCCGACGACGCCGACCGGCGGAGGCGCGAACGCACCCTGCACGATACGATGTTCCGGCATCACCAGGGCGTGCTGACCAACCAGCGCCGGGAGCTGGAACTTGAACTGTTGGGTGAAGAGCACGAAGCCCCCTGCGGCTGCAAGCGTTGCCGGCACGGCCCCTTCAGCACGGCTCAGGAAACGGAATTGGCAATGGAGCTGCTGGGCGTGCAAAGCGAGGCGGAGCTTGAGCAATTCCTGGGCAAGATGTTCAAAGGTGTCTGGAAGGGCATCAAGAAGGTGGCCAAGCCGCTGGGCGGCATCCTGAAGGGCGTGGCGAAGAAGGCATTGCCGTTCGTCGGTGGCGCGTTGGGATCGTTCATTCCGATTCCCGGCGTGGGAACAGCCCTGGGCCGCGCGCTGGGCGGGGCGCTGAGCAAGGCGCTCGAAATGGAGATGCAGGAGATGCCGGGAGCGGACCGCGAGCTGGAAGCGGCGCGCCGCTTCGTACGCATCGCCGGCAGCGCCGCCCAGGCGGCCGGCGCCAGCGATGGCAGCCCGCAGGCGGTACGCCGTGCCGTGCTGGAAGCCTTGCGCACCCACGCCCCGCACTTCGGCAAGTCATGATCATCGACTGCCATTGCCATGCCGGGCCGGGCGACGGCCTGACCGGTCCCTGGGACAGCAACGCCGCGCTGGGCCGCTACGCCCGGCGCGCGCGCGAAGCCGGTATCGATCGTACCGTGCTGCTGGCGGCATTCCATTCCGATTACGGCGCTGCCAATGCCGGCGTGGCAAGGCTGGTGGCCGCCGAACCGGAGCGCTACCTGGCCTTCGCCTTTGTGCACGCCCGGCGCGACGCGGGACGGATCGCAGCGCTGGTGCGCAGGGCGGTGGAGGATTACGGCTTTGCCGGCATCAAGCTGCACCGGCACGACGCGCCGATTACCGGCGAAGTATGCGAAGTTGCGCGCCACTTTGGCTTGCCGGTGCTGTACGACCCGGTCGGCGTGACGTCGGTGGCGCAGCTGCTGGCAGAGCAATACCCGGACGTGAATTTCATCCTGCCGCACCTGGGCAGCTTTGCCGACGACTGGGCGGCGCAACTGGCCTTGATCGATCACCTGGCGCGGCACCGCAACATCTATACCGACAGCGCAGGCGTGCGCCGCTTCGACCTGCTGGAGCAGGCGATCCGCCGGGCCGGCGCGCACAAGGTCCTGTTCGGGACCGACGGGCCCTGGCTGCATCCCGGCGTGGAGCTGGAGAAGATACGCCTGCTGCGGCTGGGAGCAGGGGACGAAGCCCTGGTGTTGGGCGGCAACCTGCTGCGCCTGACCGGATTGGGCTAGACGGGTGCATTGCGCGCCTTGCGGCGCAGTTGCAGCGTGCGGTCCGTCACGCCAAGGCGCAGGGCAGCGCGCTGGTTGTTGTCGCCTTCCTGCTGCAGTACGAGCTGGATTGCCGCGTCCGTGGCCGCCTGGCCGATGCGCGGCAGGTTGATGCCAAGTTCCACCGCGCGCCCGATGGCGTTGAGAAAGGCCGCATCGGGCCAGGAAGAACCGCCACCGGCCGGCCGCTCTTCCGGCGGTACATCGCCGATGGTGAGCGGCCCCGGCCCGATATGCCGGTGCCAGATGCGCGCCACGGTCTGGCGCAGGTCGCGCACGTTGCCGGGATAGCTGCGCGTGAGCAGGTATTGACGCACCGCCGGATCGAGTTCGACATCGCGCCCGCCAAGCTGGCGCAGGAAATGCTGCACCAGCGGCAGGATATCGCCTGGCCGTTCGCGCAGCGGCGGCGTGCGGCAGCGCCAGGCGGCGATGCGGTAATACAGGTCGGCGCGAAAGGTTCCGCGCTGGACCTCCGCCTCAAGGTCGCGATTGGTGGCGCACACCAGGCGAAAGCGCGTCGGATGCCAGTCATTGCTGCCGACGCGGCGATATTGCTGCTCCTGGATTACGCGCAGGAGCTGCGCCTGCAGCGGCAGCGGCAACTCGCCAACCTCGTCGAGAAACAGCACGCCGCCGTTAGCTGCCGCGAAGGCGCCATCGCGTGCAGTGTAGGCGCCGGTAAAGGCGCCACGCTCGTGTCCGAACAGTTCGCTGCCGGCCAGTTCTGGCGAGAGCGTCGTGCAATCGACGACTGTGAGGGGCCCCGGCCCGGTTTGCAGGCGGTGGATGGCTTGCGCCAGCAGGTCCTTGCCGGTGCCGGTTTCGCCAGTGATCAGTACAGGCGAGTCGGCAAACGCCGCCACCTCGACCAGACTGCGCAGCAGGCGCCGCCATGGCGCACTTTGTCCTACCAGGCAGGCGCGAATGCGGTCGGAAGACATCAGTTGCGCGACTTCGTGCCAGCGCTCCAGCCGCGCCAGCACCTGCGCCAGGATTGGTTCGTCGTTGCGCCATAGGAGCAGGTCGGATGCGCCGGCCGCGAGGACGTCCCACATGGCGTCGGCCTCCAGTTCGGCGGGTTCGCAACAGATGGCCAGCATTTGCTGGCCGCTGGCCGCTTGCAGCCTGGCCGCCAGTTCACCATCCCATCGTCGGAACAAAAGTATGGACGCGTCGTTTTCCTGCGGGGCTTCGATGAGGGAGACGCCAGCGTCGGACAGGTCGATCCGTAGCTGGTTGCTGGCATTTGCCGGCGCCTCTCCGGCCGCGAGAATGCAAGCTGAAAGCGCCATATATTCGCCCCTAGATTAGGACTGGAAGTCAACTATAGAGCGAAATCGGTGCATTGAGTTGAGCTTGCTCAATCGTGTGTTGCATCCTGGCGATGCGCCGAAATTCGGCACGCTTCCAGCGTAAAGGTGCGACGAATGCATGAAAGCCCGCAGGGACTTGCATCCGCTGCGGGCTTTGCATTGCGGGCAGAGCTTACTGCTTGACGCAGTCGACGAAGTAGTCTTTGCGGCCGTTGACTTCGCGCTTGACCAGGCCGTGCACGTCGGTCTCGAAGCCAGGGAAGCGTTCGTTGAAGTCACGTGCAAAGCGCAGGTAGTCGACGATGGTCTTGTTGAAGCGCTCGCCCGGGATCAGCAGCGGGATGCCCGGCGGGTAAGGCGTCAGCAGGATCGAAGTAATGCGGCCTTCCAGGTCGTCCAGCGCCACGCGCTCGATCTCGCGGTGGGCCATCTTGGCGAAAGCGTCCGATGGCTTCATTGCAGGCACCATGTCCGACAGATACATCTCGGTGGTCAGGCGCGCAACGTCGTAGGCTTTGTAGAAGTCGTGGATCTGCTGGCACAGGTCGCGCAGGCCCATTTGCTCGTAACGCGGATTGGCCGCCGAGAATTCCGGCAGGATGCGCCACATCGGTGCGTTCTTGTCGTAGTCGTCCTTGAACTGTTGCAGTGCGGTCAGCAGTGTGTTCCAGCGGCCTTTGGTAATGCCGATGGTGAACATGATGAAGAAGGAGTACAGGCCGCATTTCTCGACGATCACGCCGTGCTCCGCCAGGTACTTGGTCACGATCGATGCCGGGATGCCGGTCTCGCCGAACTGGCCGTCCAGCGACAGGCCCGGGTTGACGATGGTGGCCTTGATCGGATCGAGCATGTTGAAGCCTGGCTTGAGGTCGCCGAAGCCGTGCCACTTCTTGCTCTCTTCGGTGAAGATCCAGTCTTCCTGCGAGCCGATGCCTTCGTCGGCGAAGCTGTCCGGACCCCAGACCTTGAACCACCAGTCCTGGCCCCATTCCTCGTCGATCTTCTTCATCGCGCGGCGGAAGTCCAGCGCTTCCAGGATGGATTCTTCCACCAGGGCGGTGCCGCCCGGTGCTTCCATCATGGCCGCTGCCACGTCGCAGGAGGCGATGATCGAGTACTGCGGCGAAGTCGAGGTGTGCATCAGGTATGCTTCGTTGAAGGCATCCTTGTCCAGCTTGACGGTTTCCGAGTCGCGCACCAGCACCTGCGACGCCTGCGACAGGCCGGCCAGCAGCTTGTGGGTCGACTGGGTCGAGAAGATCATCGACTCCTTGGCGCGCGGACGGTCCTTGCCGATCGCGTGCATGTTCTTGTAGAAGTCGTGGAAAGTTGCGTGCGGCAGCCAGGCTTCGTCGAAATGCAGGGTGTCGATCTTGCCGTCCAACATCTCGCGCAGGGTTTCCACGTTGTAGACCACGCCGTCATAGGTCGACTGGGTGATGGTCAGGATGCGCGGCTTCTTGTTCACCGCTGCCTGGGCGAACGGGTTGTTGGCTATCTTGCGCTCGATGCTCTCCATCGAGAATTCTTCCAGCGGGATTGGGCCGATGATGCCCAGGTTATTCCGGGTCGGCATCAGGAAGACCGGGATCGCGCCGCACATGATGATCGAGTGCAGGATCGATTTGTGGCAGTTGCGGTCCACCACGACGATGTCGCCCGGCGCCACGGTCGAATGCCACACCATTTTGTTGGAGGTGGAGGTGCCGTTGGTGACGAAGTAGGCGTGATCGGCGTTGTAGATGCGGGCCGCGTTGCGCTCGGATGCGGCAACAGGACCGGTGTGGTCCAGCAACTGGCCCAGTTCTTCCACCGCATTGCAGACGTCGGCGCGCAGCATGTTCTCGCCGAAGAACTGGTGGAACATCTGGCCGATCGGGGACTTCAGGAACGCCACGCCGCCGGAATGGCCCGGGCAGTGCCAGGAGTAGGAGCCGTCGTTCGCGTAGTGCACCAGGGCGCGGAAGAATGGCGGCGCCAGGCTGTCCAGGTAGGACTTGGCTTCGCGGATGATGTGGCGTGCCACGAATTCCGGGGTGTCCTCGAACATGTGGATGAAGCCGTGCAGCTCGCGCAGGATATCGTTGGGGATATGGCGCGAGGTGCGGGTTTCGCCGTACAGGTAGATCGGGATGTCGGCGTTCTTGTGACGGATCTCGGAAACGAAGGCGCGCAGCGATGCCAGCGCCAGGTCGGTTTCCTCGAGCGAGCCGCCGCCAAACTCCTCGTCGTCGATCGACAGCACGAAGGCCGAGGCGCGCGACTGCTGCTGCGCAAACTGCGCCAGGTCGCCGTAACTGGTCACACCAAGGACGTCCATGCCTTCATTTTCCATCGCGGCGGCCAGGGCGCGAATGCCCAGGCCGGACGTGTTCTCGGAACGGAAATCCTCGTCAATGATGACGATGGGGAAGCGGAATTTCATTGATGGTCTCCAGGCGCGACCAGGCGCCGCAAAAAAATAAGACCGGGAGTATCGCAGAATTTCCCGGCGTGGGGTAAATTTTTTACAGCTTTTTAAACCATTGCCAACAAGCCGAGGCCAAGGCCCAGCGCGGCCACGCCGTAGGTGGCGTACATCAGCCATTTACGGTTGGTGAGCAGGGTGATCGCGGCCAGAGCGATGGCAACCTGCTCCGCCGTGGTGGCCTGGGCCCACTGGTGGTGCTTATGCAGGGCGTGGTCGGATTTATGGTCCCACTCGGCCGACTTGGCTTCCCATCCCTCGGCATCCTTCTTGATGGCGTCTTTCTCTTCCTTGTAGCGCAGCACCTCGGCCTTGTACTTTTCCACATCGGCGTTGGGCAGCAGCATGGCCAGTTCGGCCAGGTTCTGCTTGGACGATTTGGCCTGGTAGTAGTTCCAGCGGTTCGAAGCTTCGGTCTTGGCAATGGCAGCATTGTTCTTGAACAGGGCTGCGTCGTTCTGCGTGGCGCCGCCCTGGTAGCCGAAGATGGCGCCCACGGTGGCCAGGATGGCGGTGGTCACGGCGATATTGCCGGAGAATTTGTCGTTGCTGTGTGCTGCGTGTTCTACGGCATGATCGTGCGGGCCGTGGACGTGAAAACCGTGTCCGGACATGTTCTAGTTCCTGGTAAAGCTGATAAATGCATAGGGCAGTCCTGCTGCCGAAACGTGTTCTTCACGCGCCACTTCCCGCCATTCGCCCGCGGCCAGGGCCGGGAAAAAGGCATCGCACTCATAGCTGCGGCCGATGCGCGTGACGACAAGCTTGTCCACCAGCGGCAAGGCTTGCTGGTACACCTGTGCGCCGCCGATGACGAAAGCCTCGCCCGTGCCTGCGACCAGCGCTTGCGCTTCTTCCAGCGAACCAACGCGCTCGACTCCGTCGTGCCGCCATGCCGCATTGCGGCTGATGACGATATTGCGGCGGTTGGGCAGGGGACGGCCGATCGAATCGAAGGTCTTGCGGCCCATGATAATCGGATGGCCGGAAGTGAGGCGCTTGAAGTGCGCCAGGTCCTCAGGCAGGTGCCATGGAAGAGTGTTGTGGATACCTATGCCATTGCTGGAGTCAGTGGCAACGATGATGGTCAAATTTGTCATGGCCGACATTATATATCGGAGCACTTTGCTATTCGGTCACGTTGCGCAATTGCGCCACCGCAATCTATTTTGGCGGCTGAACGGCCCCTTGTGACCATTGGAGAGTTTTGACGGGGGTGTGGCGGCGTATCGTAGCTTCCAGCGCGCTAGGAATTACTGCTGAGTAATTCTGTTTGTTGGTTTTATAACGATACGGACCCAGGAGAACCCCCTGATGAAACACCCACTCAAGCATCCCCACGGGAATGCCGGGCGCGCTATTCTCGCATTGGCGGATGGCACCCTTTTTGAAGGCATCTCGATCGGTGCCAACGGCTCCACGGCTGGTGAAGTCGTGTTCAATACTGCCATGAGCGGCTACCAGGAAATCCTGAGCGACCCGAGCTACAGCCGCCAGATCGTCACGCTGACGTATCCGCACATCGGCAACACGGGTGTCAACCGCGAAGATGGTGAAGCGCCCTTGATCCACGCGGCAGGCCTGGTGGTGAAGGACGTGCCGTTCCTGGCCTCGAATTTCCGCAGCGAGCAAGACCTGCCGTCATGGCTGGCGGAGCAGGGCGTGCTGGCGATTGCAGGCATCGATACCCGCAAGCTGACCCGCATCCTGCGCGACAAGGGCGCCCAGTCCGGCGCCATCATCGCAGGCGGCGCGGCCGAAGAAGCACTGCGCCTGGCACGCGAGTTTCCCGGCCTTTCGGGCATGGACCTGGCGCAAACCGTCAGCACCGCCGCTCCTTATGAATGGACCGAGACCGAATGGATGCTTGGCTACGGCCATGGCCGCCAGATGCAGCCGCGCTGCCACGTGGTGGCTTACGACTTTGGCGTGAAGGCCAATATCCTGCGCATGCTGGCCCAGCGCGGCTGCCGCGTGACCGTGCTGCCTGCCAGAGCCGGCGCCGCAGCGGCCCTGGCCCTGAACCCGGACGGGATCTTCCTGTCGAACGGCCCGGGCGACCCGCAGCCCTGCGACTACGCCATCGAAGCGGCACGCGAGGTGATTGAGCGCGGCATACCGACCTTCGGCATCTGCCTTGGCCACCAGATCATGGCGCTGGCATCGGGCGCGCGCACCGTGAAAATGAAGTTCGGCCATCACGGCGCCAACCACCCGGTGCAGGACGTCGAGACCGGCCGCGTGATGATCACTTCGCAGAACCACGGCTTTGCCGTCGATCCCGATTCGCTCCCGAATAACTGCGCAGTCACCCACATTTCCCTGTTCGACGGTTCGCTGCAGGGCTTTCGGCGCACCGACAAGCCGGCCTTCTGCTTCCAGGGCCACCCCGAGGCTTCGCCGGGACCGCATGACCTGGCGCCGCTGTTTGACCGTTTCATCAGCATGATGGAGGGCGCCCGCCATGGCTAAGCGTACCGATATCCGGCGCATCCTGATCATTGGCGCCGGCCCGATTGTGATCGGCCAGGCATGCGAATTCGATTACTCCGGCGCCCAGGCTTGCAAAGCCCTGCGCGAAGAGGGCTACGAAGTGGTGCTGGTCAACAGCAACCCGGCCACCATCATGACCGACCCGGGCATGGCCGATGTCACCTACATCGAGCCGATCACCTGGGAAACCGTGGCGCGCATCATTGAAAAAGAGCGTCCGCAGGCCGTGCTGCCAACCATGGGCGGCCAGACCGCGCTCAACTGCGCGCTGGACCTGCACCGCCACGGCGTGCTTGAGAGTTTCAACGTGGAGCTGATCGGCGCCACACCGGAAGCGATCGACCGCGCCGAAGACCGCGCCAAGTTCAAGGCGGCCATGGAGCGCATCGGCCTGCAGTCGGCCCGCTCCGGCATCGCCCACACCATGGCCGAAGCCTGGCAGGCGCAGGAGCGCCTCGGCTTCCCGGTGATCATCCGCCCATCCTTCACCATGGGCGGCAGCGGCGGCGGCATCGCCCGTAACGCCGACGAGTTCACTGCCATCTGCCTGCGCGGCCTGGAGCTGTCGCCGACTTCCGAACTGCTGATCGAGGAATCGCTGATCGGCTGGAAGGAATTCGAGATGGAAGTGGTGCGCGACCGCAAGGACAACTGCATCATCGTCTGTTCGATCGAGAACCTGGACCCGATGGGCGTGCACACCGGCGATTCGATCACCATCGCTCCGGCGCAGACGCTGACCGACAAGGAATACCAGATCATGCGCGACGCGTCGCTGGATGTGCTGCGCGAAATCGGCGTGGATACCGGCGGCTCGAACGTGCAGTTCGCGGTCAACCCGCAAGACGGCCGCATGATCGTGATCGAGATGAACCCGCGTGTGTCGCGTTCCTCCGCGCTGGCGTCCAAGGCCACCGGTTTCCCCATTGCCCGCGTCGCCGCCAAGCTGGCGGTTGGATTCACGCTGGACGAACTGCAGAACGACATTACCGGCGGCGCCACTCCGGCCTCGTTCGAACCGGCGATCGACTACGTGGTCACGAAGATCCCCCGTTTCGCGTTCGAGAAGTTCTCGGGCGCGAACGACCGCCTGACCACCCAGATGAAATCCGTAGGCGAAGTCATGGCGATGGGGCGCACCTTCCAGGAGTCGTTCCAGAAAGCGCTGCGTGGCCTGGATATCGGCGTCGATGGCCTGCAGCGCATCGCCACCGGCCGCGACGTGATCGAGCAGGAGCTGTGCCTTCCCGGGCCGCAACGCATCTGGTACGTCGGCGAAGCATTCGCACAGGGCATGTCGCTGGTCGAGGTGCAGCGCCTGTCGCACATCGACCCATGGTTCCTGGCGCAGATCCAGGACCTGGTGGAAGTCGAAGAATGGGTGGCAACGCAGCAGCTGGGCGGTTTTGACCGCCACGTGCTGCGCCGCCTGAAGCAGCAAGGCTTCAGCGACCGCCGGCTGGCCGGCCTGCTTGGCGTGCATGAAGACGAGGTGCGTGCGCAGCGCCATGCCCAGGGCATCCGCCCCGTGTACAAACGGGTCGACACCTGCGCCGGCGAGTTTGCGACCCGCACCGCGTACATGTACTCGACCTACGACGAGGAATGCGAAGCCCAGCCGACCGGCGCGCGCAAGATCATGGTGCTAGGCGGTGGCCCGAACCGGATCGGCCAGGGCATCGAGTTCGACTACTGCTGCGTGCATGCCGCGCTGGCGATGCGCGAGGATGGCTACGAGACCATCATGGTCAATTGCAATCCGGAGACCGTGTCGACCGACTATGACACCTCCGACCGGCTGTACTTTGAATCGCTGACGCTGGAAGATGTGCTGGAAATTGTCGCCATCGAGAAGCCGGAAGGGGTGATCGTGCAATATGGCGGCCAGACACCGCTCAAGCTGGCTTTGGCGCTGGAGGCCAACGGCGTGCCGATTATCGGTACTTCGCCCGACATGATCGACGCCGCGGAAGACCGCGAGCGCTTCCAGAAGCTGCTGTTCGAGCTGGATCTGCGCCAGCCATCGAACCGCACCGCGCGCAACGAACAGCAGGCCGTGGCCATGGCCGAGGAGATCGGCTACCCGCTGGTGGTGCGCCCATCCTATGTGCTGGGCGGCCGCGCCATGGAAATCGTCCACGAGCTCGCCGACCTGGAGCGCTACATGCGTGAAGCGGTCAAGGTTTCCCATGACTCGCCGGTGTTGCTGGACCGCTTCCTGAACGATGCCATCGAGGTGGACGTGGACTGCGTGAGCGACGGCACGGAAGTGGTGATCGGCGGCGTGATGGAGCACGTCGAGCAGGCCGGCATCCATTCCGGCGATTCAGCCTGCAGCCTGCCGCCGTACTCGCTGTCCGACGCCACCGTGGCGGAAATCAAGCGCCAGACCGTGCGCCTGGCGCAGGGCCTGAACGTGGTCGGCCTGATGAACGTGCAATTCGCTGTGCAGCGACAGAAAGCCGATGGCCGTATGGTCGACCGGGTGTATGTGCTGGAAGTGAATCCCCGCGCTTCGCGCACCGTGCCATTTGTGTCGAAGGCGACCGGCGTGCAGCTGGCCAAGGTCGCGGCGCGCTGCATGGCCGGACGATCGCTCGCTGGGCAGGGCATTACTGCGGAAGTGATTCCGCCTTATTACAGTGTCAAGGAGTCTGTTTTGCCGTTTGCAAAATTCCCCGGAGTCGACACCATCCTCGGTCCGGAAATGAAGTCCACCGGCGAAGTGATGGGTACCGGCGCCACTTTCGGCGAAGCCTTCCTGAAGGCCGAACTGGGCGCCGGCGTGCGCATCCCGATGGCCGGCTATGTTTATATGCGCGTGCGCAAGGCCGACCAGGCGCGCGCCGTGGCGCTGGCGCGCGAACTGGCCGATGCCGGCTACCTGCTGTGCGCCAGCGAAGTGACGGCCGCCGTGCTGGAAGCCGGCGAAGTGCCGGTCAACACGATCGAAGACGAAACCCTGCTAGGCTTGCTGGCGCTGCGCGAGATCGCGATGATGGTGGTTACGGTGGATGAGAAGCGCACGGCAATTACTGCCACGCGCAGCCTGCGCATGGCGGCGCTGGCTTCCGGGACCGTGATTTTCACGACCATTGCCGCGGCCGAAGCGGCAGCGGAAGCGCGCAAGCATGCCGATAACACCACCGTGCGCTCGCTGCAGGAACTGCACGCCATGGTCGGCAGCGAACAGCGCCAGGTGCCGCCGCCGGCGCCGCGTCCCGTACCTGGCGCAGTGGACCTGGCCGCTGCCGCCTGGCAGATACCGGAGCGCCGTTCTCAATCGCGCCAGCGCAGCGTCGGCATGGAGCCGCTGAAAGTCTTCATCCGCCAGCCGTTCACCGAATCGAACGAGCACGAACAGCACATGATCAGCGAAATCATGCAGATGATCGACAGCGCCAACGGCCTGCCTCATGCCTTCGACTATCTGACGGGCTTGCAGGCCGAAAGCGCGGAGACCTTCCGTGCCTCGTTCGAACGGAGCCAGGGCCTGCCTTTCACGCCGCAGAACTTCCGACGCCACCGTCTTGCGCTGCTGGACCAGGCGGACGTGTTGATTAACATCCGTGTCGGAATGAGTGAAAGCAGTGCATTCGAGTTGAGCTATCACATATTCAAAGGCCGCCGAACGCCTATCCTGTTCCTGGTGTGGAAAGGGGCGCCGATCAAAACCACGCTGCTGCGCGAACTCGATGACCTGGTGGATATCACCTATATCGAATTCGACGACGTTTCGGAATTGCGTGGCCGGTTGCATCAGTTTTTCAAATGTTTGGTAAAGGAGTGAGCGATGTTCAATAATTTCAAGATCAAGACCCTGCTGGTAGGCGTGCTGGGTTTGCTGATTGGCCTGCTGGCGATTATTGGCGGCCTCGGAATCCTGAGCGCGGAGCGCTCGGTCGGACTGGTCAAGGACGTGACGGTGGCCAACCAGAAGAACATTGCAGAGCGCAATGCGATCCGCCTGGACATGGAAACGGGCCGCAGCCAGATCCTGCAAGCCTTGCAGCACAATCCGGACTTTGCCTGGAGCAAGCTGCATGACCACCCGCTGACCAACCATTTCAACATCGTGGACGAAGTCACGGCGCGCGTGCAAAAGCGCTGGGAAAGCTACCTGGCGAGCATCAAGTCGCCCGAAGAGCACAAGCTGGCCGAGGACTGGTTCGCCAAGAGCGATGGCCTGGGGATAGAACATATCCGTGCTGCCGCCAGCGCGGTGAAGGAAAACCGCTGGGATGACGCGGAAGGGGTCCTGATCAAGAAGATCAACCCGTCCTACCGCATTGGCGACGGCGCGTTGAAGACGCTGTCCGAGCATGCCGACAAGCGGATCGAGGCCGATGCCGCCGCGGTTGCCGCGGGCCTGAGCCGAAACAGCACGACCGTTACCGTGGTGCTGATTGCCGGCCTGGCACTGAGCGTCTTTGCCGGCATGGTCCTGATGAAGGCAATCTCCGAACCGCTGGCCGAAGCCATGGATGTGGCGCACCGCGTCGCCGACGGCGACCTGAAAGGCCAGGCCACCAAGCACGCGGACAACGAATTCGGCGAACTGCTGCGCGCCCTGGACAAGATGCGCGACAACCTGGCTGCCATCGTGACCGAAGTCCGTGGCGGCAGCGATACGATCTCCAGCGCCTCCGCCCAGATTGCGGCGGGTAATATGGACCTGTCCGACCGCACCGGCGAGCAGGCTGCTTCGCTGGAGGAAACCGCCTCCTCGATGGAAGAACTGACCAGCACCGTGCGCCAGAATGCCGACAACGCGCGCCAGGCCAACCAGCTGGCCGTTTCGGCGTCGAGCGTCGCCACCAAGGGCGGCGAAGTGGTTGAGCAGGTGGTGGCGACCATGGGTTCGATCAATGAGTCGTCCAACAAGATTGTTGACATCATTGCAGTTATCGACGGCATCGCATTCCAGACCAATATCCTGGCCCTGAATGCGGCAGTGGAAGCGGCACGCGCCGGCGAGCAGGGGCGCGGCTTCGCGGTTGTCGCCAGCGAGGTGCGCAATCTGGCGCAGCGTTCGGCTGCCGCGGCCAAGGAAATCAAGCAATTGATCGATGATTCTGTTGGCAAAGTGGAAAGTGGCGCCAAGCTGGTCAACCAGGCCGGCAGCACGATGAAGGAAATCGTGACGAGCATTCAGCGCGTGACTGATATTATGGGAGAAATTACCAGTGCTACGCAGGAACAAACCGCGGGCCTGGAGCAGATTCACCAGGCCATTACGGAGATGGACACCATCACCCAGCAGAATGTCGCCTTGGTGGAGGAAGCTGCTTCGGCCTCGGCGGCACTGCAAGACCAGGCCAACAGCCTGTCGAAAGTTGTCAGTGTGTTCCAGATTGACGGCCAGCGCCGCGAGCATCCTGCCGCGGTGCAGGCGCGCGCGGTGATCCAGGCGGTTCGCACCAAGCCTGCATTGCCGGCCAAGGCCAAGCCGGTGCAGCGCGACGGCAAGCCGGCTGCATCGCGCAAGGTCGCCAATAGCGAGGTGGGAGATTGGGAAGAGTTTTGATTAAGTAAGGAGCATGATTGGATTACAAAGCGTTTGAGCACTTGGTTCGCCGGCTGGAGCTCGATTCAAATGCCAGCCCGGCGGCATTCCGCCGCAAGGTGTATGCGATCAGCCTGGCCGCCTATGCAATCCTGTTTGGACTGCTGGCCGGGCTAATTGCATTATTTATCATGCTCGTGCAGTGGGCAGTTGAATCGCATCGTGCCTTCACGATGTTCAAGGCCGGCCTGGCCGGCTTGTTCCTGCTATCGCTGATCTTTGTCGTCTTGCGCGTCATGCTCATGCGCCTCGACCCGCCGCTCGGGCGCGAACTGGCCCGAGAGGAGGCACCCAAGCTGTTTGATATCCTCGACAAGCTGTACGGCAAGCTGAAAGGCCCGCGCATCGATCATGTGCTGATTACGGACGAATACAACGCGGGGATCGTGCAGCACGCCCGCTTCGGTATTTTCGGCGGTTACCGCAACTACCTGCTGGTCGGCCTGCCATTCCTGCTTGGCTCGGGGCCCAAGGAACTGCTGTCGGTGCTGGCCCACGAATATGGCCACCTGTGCGGCGACCACGACAAGGACGCCGCCCGCATCTACCGCCAGCGCCGCCTGTTCGTCGCCCTGTACCAGCACCTGGAGGGCAGTGCGGACGAGAGTGTGCTCAGTGCGGGCGTTGTCCGTGCCCTGAAGCGCATCTTCCCTTACTACAGCGCCTATACCTTCGTCCTGTCGCGCCAGGACGAATACGAAGCCGACCAGACTGCCGTCGAAATGGCCGGCCACACGGCGAGCGCCAATATGCTGGTACGGGCCCGCTTGCTGGGCGACTGGATCGCCCGGGATTTCTGGCCCAGCATGTATGAGAATGCGGATCGCCTGGAGCGGCCGCCGTTCATGCCGTTTGCCTCGATGCGGATGGCCTTCAAGGCCAATTACGATGAATGGGCTACGAAGAAAGCGCTGGACGCTGCCTGGGCCAAGCCTTCCGACCTCGACGACACCCACCCCTGCCTGCGCGATCGGCTGGATGCCATCGACATGGCGCCGGTCCTGCCGCCGCCGCTGGATACCTGCGCGGCCGACGTCTTGCTGGCGTCCGGCGTGGGCAAGAAGCTGGAAGCGGAGCTCGACCAGGATTGGTGGGAGGTCAATTCGCGCGGCTGGGTTCATCGCTTCCGCCAGGTGAAGAACTCGCGCGTTCGCATCGACGAGCTGTCGGCAACGCCGCTGAAGAATCTTTCAGTGCAGGACTTGATGGAACTGGCGTCGCTGAAGCTCGAATTCGAGGAAACTGTCGCCGCCAAGCCGGCGCTGGTCGAACTGATGAAGCGCGCAGGCGGGCCTTACCCGCGTGCCTCGCTGATGTATGGACGCGTGCTGGTGGCCGAAGGCGACCGCCGCGGGGTCGATCACCTGCGCGAGGCGGCACTGAACGAGCCGCGCTTGCTGGAAGAAGCCGCGCAACGCGGCTACCAATTCCTGCTGGAGCGCGACGGCGAAGCCGTTGCCAAACGCTGGTGGGGCAGCGTCGTGCCCCAGGACGAACCGGCTTAAACCGCCATCGGCGCCGTCAGCGGCGCGTGGTGCTGGTAGCCTTCCAGCGTGAAGTCGGAAGGCTCGATCTTCTCCAGCCATTCCGGTTCGTACTTGCCGGTTTCCGCGAACGAAGGCACGCGGCTGTTGATATGCAGCTGCGGCAGCGGCAGCGGCTCGCGCTTCAACTGCTCCTGCACCATCTCCATGTGGTTCTCGTAGATGTGCGCGTCGCCGATAAAGTAGCTGAACCAGCGCGGCTGGTAGCCGGTCAGGCGCGCCACCAGGTGCAGCAGGGCGGCACCTTCCGCGATATTGAACGGCGTACCCAGGCCGATATCGTTGCTGCGCACGTACAGGCACAGCGAAATCTCGCGCGTGGTGGCGTTAGGGATGAACTGGTACAGCAGGTGGCAGGCCGGCAGCGCCACCTGATCCAGCACGGCCGGGTTCCAGCCATGGAACAGGATGCGCCGGCTCGAAGGATTGTGGACGATGGTGTCCAGGCATTCGCGCAACTGGTCGATGGCCTTGTACATCAGGACTTTCTGCACGCCATTTTCTTCCAGCGGCGCGACCTGCCGGAAGCCGTTGCGTTCCGCGTCCGCAATCTGCGCTGCCGCGGCGGCGTCCAGCACCTTGTACCCTGGCCATTGGCGCCATTGCACGCCATACACCGGACCCAGGTCGTCGGTGCCTGTGCGGTGGGGATTGCCAAGCCATTGCGCGTTCTCATTGGCGTTCTGGTCCCACACCTTGCAGCCCAGCGCGCGGAAATCGGCGGCGCTGCGCGAGGCGCGCAGGAAGGCGCACAGCTCGCCGACCACCGACTTGAAGGCCAGCTTCTTGGTTGTCACGGCCGGGAAGCCATCGTTCAGGTCGAAGCGCATCATTGCGCCCGGCACGCTCAGGGTGCGGATCCCGGTGCGGTTGTCCTGCCAGCTTCCTTGTTCCAGCACGGTGCTGATCAATTCTTTGTACTGCTTCATGTGTTTCTCCGTTTATCGTTTGTTGCCACGGCCGCCTGGCTTGGCGGCGGCGCGGCCGGCCGCGCGTGCGGCCGATTTGGCGCCGCGTGTCGCGGTCACCACGACTTTGCCGCCCTGGCCGCCTGCGGCGCCACCGGCACCGGAGCGGCCGCTGCCAGTGCTTCCGCGGCCGCCGCTGCCTGCGCCCGGGCTGCCGGCGCGCGCGCCGTAGATCGGCCCGCGCGAGCGTTGCTTTTCTTTTGGCGCCAGCTCTTCTTTCAGCCCGCCGAATCCGCCGGCAGGGCGGGGCGTTTCGTCGCGGGCCGGCTGCCTGGCCGACGGCCGGGCTTGTGCGGCCGGCGGCGCTCCTTTGGCTGTCCTCGCCGTAGTCCGAGCGGGCTTGGCGCTGGCCGGGCGTGCCGTGGGCGCGGCGGCCGGCGTGCCGGTCGATGGTACGCGATGGTCGGCCTCGAAACCTGCTTCTTCCCGGCGCGGCAAGATGGTGCCGGTCAGCTTTTCGATTGCCCGCAGCAGCTCGACTTCGTCGGCGCAGACAAGGGAGATTGCTTCGCCTTCGGCGCCGGCGCGGCCTGTGCGGCCGATACGGTGCACATAATCTTCCGCCACGGTCGGCAGGTCGAAGTTCACCACCAGCGGCAGGGCTTCGATATCGAGCCCTCGGGCCGCAACGTCGGTGGCGACCAGGATCTGCACATCGTTCGCCTTGAAGCGCTTCAGTGCCTTGATACGCGCCGGCTGAGGTTTGTCGCCATGGATCGAATCGGCAGAAATGCCTGCGTCCTGCAGCAGGCCGACCAGATGCTCGACGCCTTTGCGCGTCTTGACGAACACCAGCACCTGGCCCCAGCTCTCCTTGCGCAGCAAGTGAAGGAACAGCTCCGGCTTGTTGCGCTTATCGGTGGTGAAAACCAGCTGGCGCACGGTGCGGGCAGCCGTGTTGGGCGCGCTGGCCTGCACGGTGAGCGGATTGCGCAGCAACTGCCGTGCCATTGCCCGGATCGATTCGGGCATGGTGGCCGAGAAGAGCAGGGTCTGGCGCTCGGCGGGCAGCACGGCGAACAGCAAATCGAGGTCGGCTGCAAAGCCAAGATCGAGCATGCGGTCGGCCTCGTCCAGCACCAGGGCGGTCAGTTGGCCGAAGTCGACCGCGCCTTTGCGCTGCAGGTCCAGCAGGCGGCCGGGCGTGGCCACCAGCACGTCCAGGCCCTTGCGCAATCGGGCCAGTTGCGGCTCCATCGGCACGCCGCCGTAGGCGACGGCCGAACGCAGCGGCAGGTTGAAACCGTAGGTGTGGAAGCTCTGGTAGACCTGGTCGGCCAGTTCGCGCGTAGGAACCAGCACCAGGCAGCGCACGTGGTTCGCTGCAGCCTGGTCGCCTTCCATGGTCAGGCGCTGCAGCAGGGGCAGGGCGAATGCTGCGGTCTTGCCGGTGCCGGTCTGCGCGGCGGCCAGCAGGTCGCGCCCGGCCAGCACCGCCGGGATGGCTTGTTTCTGGATCGGCGTCGGGGTGTTGTAGCCAATCGATTCGAGTGTGCGAAGGAGCCCGTCAATCAGGTCCAGCGAAGCAAAACTCATAGCGCGTCGCTCCATAAAGTGAGGGCATGGCGGACTTGGTCGTCCGATAGGGAAAGCAGGTTGTCGCCGACATACCATTCGGTATGGCTGGTGCCGGGCAGTTGCGCATGGGCTGCGCGGTTAAGCAGCCACACGCCATGATGCACCGCGATTTCATTGCGGATCCGTAGCAGGCGGTCGCGCTCGACCGGCGCGTGGATATGCAGCATATTCGCATGCGGCTGCGAAGGATTGGCGCGCAGGCGCGGATAGTCGCGCAGGGTGTCGTACAGCCATCGCGTACGGCGGAAATACTCGGGCATGGCCGCCAGCCGCGCGTCGAACTGCATCGCGGCGGCGACGACATAAGGTGTGCGGTGGATCACGTTGCCGCCCTGGCGGCGGAACCACTCCTGGGCGCGGGCGACGAAGGCGCGGTTGCCAAGCAGCATGGCGCCACCCAGGCCGCCGATCCCTTTGTACAGTGAAATGTAAACACTATCGAAGCCTGCCGCCAACTCGGCCGGCGGGCGGCCATAGCCGGCGGCGGCTTCCCATAGCCGCGCGCCGTCCATGTGCAGGTGGATGCCTTGTTCGCGGCAGTGGGCCTTGATGGCTTCCAGCTCGTCCCAGCGCGGCGTCTGGCCGCCCAGCTCGCGCGCCGGCAGTTCCAGCGACACGGCGGCCAGCCGGTCCGGCACGGCCTGCAACTCACCAAGGGTAAACGGGCGGTGCACGTCGCCCAGCTGGATGGCCTGGAAGTGGTCCAGCAACTGGTGATTGCCGCGTTCATGCCTGAAGATGTGCGCTGTCGGGTGCAGCGCCACCAGGCGGCTGCCGCGTTCCATGCAGGCCAGGCGCAAGGCGGTGACCTGGGTCATGGTGCCGGTGATGCAGAAGGTCGCGGCCTCAAAACCCAGCATGCCGGCGATCCTCTGCTCGAATGACTCGATCAGATCGCCCTCGCCATACACGTCGTGGGCGATGCCGTTGGCCTCGCACCATGCGGCCATGGCGGCAAAGGTCTCGGCCGGCGAAGGCTGGCGATGGCCTGGCAGGACCGTGTGGCAAGCCTGGCGCAGTTCGGCGTCGGTCACGTTGCGCCTCAATGGGTCACATGGACGTGATGGAACTGCAACGCCGCCAGGTTGGCGTAGATGCCGCCCAGCGCCACCAGGGACTGGTGGGTGCCGGTTTCGACGATCTTGCCGTCTTCCATGACGATGATGCGGTCGGCGCGCTGCACGGTGGCCAGGCGGTGCGCAATGATGACGGTGGTGCGGCCTACCATGGCCGCCTCCAGCGCTCCTTGCACCAGGCGTTCGGATTCGGCATCGAGGGCGCTGGTTGCTTCATCGAGCAGCAGCAGGGGGGGATTCTTCAACAGCGCCCGTGCAATCGCAATGCGCTGGCGTTGGCCGCCCGACAGGCGCACGCCGCGTTCGCCGAGGAAGGACTTGTAGCCATTCGGCAGCCGTTCGATGAATTCGTGGGCGGCTGCCAGGCGCGCAGCCTGGATCACTTCCTGGTCGGTGGCGTCGGCGCGGCCGTATCGGATGTTTTCCATCGCGTCGGCCGAGAAGATCACCGTATCCTGCGGCACGATGCCGATGGCGCCGCGCAGGGTGTGCAGGTCCAGCAGGCGGATGTCGGTGCCGTCGAGGCCAATTGCGCCCGATTGCGGATCGTAAAAGCGCAGCAGCATCTGGAACAGGGTGGTCTTGCCGGCGCCGGAAGGGCCGACCACCGCGACGGTCTCGCCCGGCTTGATATCCAGCGTCACGTGGTCCAGGGCCAGGGTGTCAGGGCGTGAAGGGTAGCTGAACGACACCTCGGACAGGCTGAGCGCCGCACCGTTGGCGGCGCGCGGCGGCAGTGTCTGCGGCTGCGCAGGATTCTGGATGTCCGAACGCACTGCCAGCAATTCCAGCAGGCGTTCAGTGGCGCCGGCGGCGCGCTGCGCTTCGCCCATCACTTCGGACAAGGCGCCGATCGCGCCGGCGACGATGGATGCGTACAGGATGAACTGGCCGAGGTCGCCGCCGGTCATGCTTTCTTCCAGCACCGCGTGCGCGCCAAGCCACAGTACGAACACGATGGTGCCGAACACCAGCACGATCGCCAGCATGGTCAGGAAAGCGCGCGCCTGGATGCGGCGCATGGCGGTGCTGAATGCGCCTTCGACAGAACCGCCGAAGCGCTTCGCTTCCAGGTTTTCATGGGTAAAGGCTTGCACGGTCGGCATGGCGTTGAGGATTTCGCCGGCCATGGCGGAAGCGTCGGCCACGCGGTCCTGCGAATCGCGCGACAGCTTGCGCACGCGGCGGCCGAAGACCACGATCGGCAGCACGGTCAGCACCAGCAGGCCGAGGATAATGGAGGACAGCTTGGGACTGGTAACGAACAGCATCACCAGGCCGCCAAGGAACAGCAGCACGTTACGCAGGGCCATCGAAATGCTGGTGCCCACCACGCTCTGGATCAGGGTGGTGTCGGTCGTCAGGCGCGACAGCACTTCGCCAGACTTGGTGGTTTCGAAGAACTCGGGGCTTTGCTGCACCACGTGGGAGTACACGGCGTTGCGGATGTCGGCCGTGACACGCTCGCCGAGCCAGGACACGCTGTAAAAGCGCGCCGCCGTCGCCAGCGCGAGCACCGTAGCGACCGCGAACAGGGCCAGGAACACCTGGTTGACGTGGGTAGCGCTGCGCACGCCGGCATCGGCGCCGAAGCCCAGGTCGATCATCTGCTTGAACGCGTAAGGAATCGTCAGGGTCGAGGCGGCGGCGACCACCAGCGCGATGCCTGCGATGACGAATCGGTTGCGGTAGGGCTTGAGGAAGGGCAGCAGGCCCTTGAAGGCGGCCAGGCTGCCTTTCCTGAGTTCTCGGGCTTCAGGCTGGCCGTTGTCGGTGGTGCTCATTGCGTATTCTACGTTCTTGTTCAAAGTTTCATCGGACGGACATAGCCCGTCAACTCCAGGTAACCGCGTCCCGCCGGCTTGCCGCCGCGCGCGACTGTTACCGCGCCTTCCCAGTACACCGCGCCGGTCGAGCGGCGCGAATCGAGCTCCTGGTCCTGTTGCAAAGGACTGACCTGCCATTGTTCGCGGCCGGTGGTGATCAGGGTGGCGACGGGATACTCGGCTTGGGTGCGCGGCGATTTCCAGCGCACCTGCGGGGTAAAACTGACCTGGTCCTGCGAATAGTGCGTGATCTTACCGGATGCATCGCGCCATGTCGCGTGGGCCCACAGTTTACCACCTTGGCGGTCCCTTATCTGGAATGCCATCAGGGCGCCGCCGTCGTCCAGATTGACCCCGGCCCAGTCCCAGCCCGCCGCGGCCGGGTCGAGCACCTGGGTCGACCATTCGTGATCGAGCCAGGTCACCCCGCGCACGGATTGCGGGGCGGCGCGGCCGCGCGTCAAGGTGCCGCTGGTGCGCAGCTGGGGCTTGCTATAGTAATAACTGGCTTGTTCGGGCAGCGGACCTTTGCGGGAGAAGCCGGCGTCGCCCTGCAGCAGCACGGGCTGGGTCGGCTGCAGCTTCAGTGCGAGCTTGAATTCGGCGGCGTCGATGTCGATATGATAAGTTCCATCGCTCGCGCGCTGCATGCGCCAGCCATCGAGCTGCACATCGGTGTCTTGCGTCGAGGCGCTGGCCAGGCCGAATCCGGCGCGGGCGGTGCGTTGATCGTGCAGCAGTTTGCCCTGTGCCGGGTCGGAGAGCGCGACGTGGGCGACGATGATGTCTTTCGGGGCGAACTGGCTCGGGTTGTCGCGGCCATGCCCGGTGCTGCTGCGGAAGAATGTGACCTGGTAGCCGAGCTGGCGGCCGTCGGCGGCGTCCAGCCAGCCTGTGGCGTACCACCATTCGGTCTTGAAGCCGGGGTGGGCGCCAAAGTCGCGTGGAAACTGCAGCTCGACGCCGGGCGTCACTGGCGTGAAGTCGGCCGCACGCAGCGGCAGGCCGATTGCCAGCGCTAGCACGATACCAAGCAGGGTGCGCATCACCAGTCCTCCCTGACGGCACGGATTGGGCCGGCGGAGAGCGCTTGCCGGCCTGCGATGAGTGCCGTTGCCGCCGACGACAGCAACAGCGCGAGTGCGACGCTGGCCAGCAGCGGCCAGGGATAGTGCATTTGCATCGTCCAGTGGAATGATTGCGGGTTGATGACGTGGACCAGGACCAGGCTGATGACCCATCCCAGCACGAAGCCGGCCAGGATGCCGAGCGTGGTCAGGGCGGCGCCTTCCAGCGCCAGGATGCCAAGCACCTGGCCGCGTGTGACGCCGACATGGCGCAGCATGCCGAATTCGCGCGCCCTTGCCAGCGTTTGTGCCGAGAAGGTGGCTGCTACGCCGAACAGGCCGATGACGATGGCAATGGCTTCCAGCAGGTAGGTGACGGCGAAGCTGCGGTCGAATATCTTCAGCGTCAGGTTGCGGATCTCGGAAGGGGCGGTGGTTTCCAGCAGCTCGCCGAAGGGGAGTTTGCGGATGTTCTCCTGCACGGCGGCTGCACTGGCGTTCTTGGCCAGCCAGATGGCTGCGTCGCCCGCATCGCGGTCTCCGGTCAGGGCGATGTAGTCGGAACGGCGTACGATGACTGCGCCGCCGGCGCGGGCATAGTCGCGCCAGATGCCGGCGACACGGAATTCACGTTGTTTGCCCTGCAGCGGCAGGCGGACGATAGCGCCGGGTTGCAGACCATACAGGTCGGACATGGCCTCGGACACCCAGGCCGGGGGCAGTGCTGCGGCGGCGCCTGGGGCCGGCGCATGCGCCGGCTGGTCGACCATGACCATTGCGCGGCCCGGATCGGCCGGGTCGACGTCACGCGCCAGCACGGCGACGTTGGCACGGTCCGGCGCCAGCGAGACCGATCGTATGCGCAGGAATTCGATGCGGGCTATGCCGGGCACCGCCCGCAGCGCCTCCTGTTCGGCGGGCGAGAGACCGTCCGTGCTGCCGGCCGAGGCGCTGCCCGCGTACAGGTCGGCCGGCAGGATGCGCAACACCCATTCGTCAACCGAGGTCCGGAAGCTGGCCACCATGATCGCCATCGCCACCATCAGGCTGAAGCTCGCCAGCACGCCGCCCAAGGCGATGCCGGCCTGGCCCGATGCGTTGGCGAGCCGCGCCAGCGCCAGGGCGCGCACGGGCCGCGCCGCCACGCCCCGGGCCGAGCGGGATGCGGCCGGGGAGGCTGCGCCAGGACGCTTGGCAGCGGCGCCGGATGCTGCTTGGCGCGCGAGGGCGGTGAACGCCATGCCCGACAGGCGCGGCATCAGGGCGATCGCGCCAACCAGCAGCAGGGCGATCGACAGGTAGCCGAAGATCGGCAACTCAAAGACGGGCGGCGCGAACGCCATGGCGCCGGCCAGGCAGAGGCAGGCGAGCCCGGGCCACGGGCGGGACAGGGGACGCAACGCCGTTTCATCGGTGCCAGCCTTGAGCGCGACGGCGGGCCGCGCGCGGGCAGCGTCAAGGGCCGGCGCCAGGCCGCCCAGCAGGGCGACGCCGAGGCCGAGCGCAAAATATGCCAGCGCCGCAACCGGCGCCCATTGGACACTGGGCTGGACGCCGGCAAAATAGCCGGCGCCAAGGTCGCCGCCAAACAGGCGCAATACGGCGGCAGCCAGGGCATAGCCGCCGGCCACGCCGAGCGCGGAGCCGATGCTGCCCAGCACGCCGCCTTCCAGCAGCACCTGGCCGATCAGCTGGCGGCGCTCCAGCCCCAGTACGCGCAGCAGGGCAAACTCGCCGCGACGGCGCAAAACCGACAGCGCCTGCGAGGAGAACACCAGGAAGGCGCCGGTGAACAGGGCCACCAGTGCGAGCACGCTCAGGTTGACCCGGTAGGCCCGGCTCAAGTTCGAGTTGCGGCTTTCCTGCTCGGCGTCGTTCGGCTGCCCAACGCGCAAACGGCCCGGAAACTCCTGCTCCAGGCGCCTGGCCAAGGCACGCTCGAATGCGCCACGATCCACGCCGTCGCGCAGCTTCAGGTCGACACGCGACAGCTTGCCCAGGCGCTGGAACTGCCACTGTGCAGCCGCGATGTCCATCACCGCGAAGCGTTGCCCCACGCGCGCCCGCTGCAGCGAGCCTGCCACGCGCAGTTCCGTCACTTTGCTGCCCGCCTGCAGCCGAAGTTCCGTGCCGGGCCGCGATTGCAGCCAGCGCATTGCCGCAGGCGACAGGAAAATGGCGTCGTCAGCCAGGGTGTCGTAGGGGAGGTCATCATCCGGGGCGCCGATCAGGTCGGGGGTGATAAAGCCCGCGCGGAATACATCCAGTCCAATGATTTTCAGCGCTTGTCGGGCGCCCGGCAGCGACGCGTCGAATTCGAGCACCGGCGAGGCCACTGCCACCTCGGGCAGTCGCGCCAGGACCGGGTAGATGGCCTCGTCAAATGTCGCCTCGGTGCCGTTCACCTGGATATCGGCCTGGCCCGACAGGCTATGGACGGCCGTGGTGAATTCGTTCAGCGCCGCCGCATTGACCAGATGGATGGCAAACCCCAGCGCCACCCCGATCGCAATCGCCGCAATGGCGGTCAGCACCCGCACCGGATGCGAACGCCATTCGCCCAGGGCCAGCCAGCGCGTCAGCCGCCGCATTCCAGGTGGTACATGTCGGCGGCGCGCCTGGCCTTCAGCTTCGCGCGTTCAGTGTTCTGGAGCGTGGCGCCGCGCGCGTCTTCCTCCGCCCATTTCTGCTGCATCTGGAGCTTCTTGCATTTCTTGTTGTGACTTGCCACGGCCCGCGCCTCGGCCAGGCTTTCGCGCTCTTCCCGCGCCTCGCGTTTGCGGCGCTGGCTGGCCATCCTTTCCGCCTCGCGCTCCTGGCGCTTCAGGTTGGCCGCAGCTGCGGGATCAGGGGGTGGGGCCGCCGGCACGTCGATCGTGCTGGCTACGCCTTTCTCGCAAGGTTGCTGCGAGTAGCTTACCTTTCCATCGATGGTGCACTTGTGCAGGGCTTGCGCCCCGGCAGGAAGCGCCAACGCCAACAGCATCAAGGGCAGGAGTTTCATATGATTTTCCCCGGATTCATCAAGCCCAAAGGATCCAATGCGGCCTTGATTGCCCGCATCAGGTTCAACTCCACTGGCGACTTGTAGCGCGCCAGTTCATCACGCTTTAACGCGCCGATGCCATGCTCGGCCGAGATCGAACCGCCAAAGGCGGCAACGGCATCATGCACCACGCGGTTGACCGCCTCCTGGCTCAGCAGGAAGTCTTCATTCGCAACGCCGGCCGGCGGCGCAACGTTGAAATGCAGGTTGCCATCGCCCAGGTGGCCGAAACAGACCAGCTGGCAGCCGGGGAAGGCCGCCTGTAATTGCGGCTCGGTGGCGGCGATAAAGTCGGGAATCGACGATACCGGCAGCGAAATATCGTGCTTGATGTTCTTGCCATCGGCCGCCTGGGCCAGTGGAATATGCTCGCGCAGGTCCCACAACCCGCGCGATTGGGCGGCGGAGCCGGCAACCACCGCATCCTGCACCACGCCTTCGCTGAGCGCCATTCCCAGCGCGCGTTCGAGCAGAGCCGCCGCGTGGGCTTCGGATTCGTTGCTGGAAAGTTCGAGCAGGGCGTATTGTGCAGGATCGCCGGGCAGCGGCTGCGCCAGGGCCGGGAAGTGCTTGGCCACCAGACGCAGGCAAAATGCCGACATCAGTTCGAAGCCAGTCAGGCTCGCGCCGCAATGGTCCTGCATGATGGACAGCAGCCGCAATGCCGCTGCCGGCGACTCCATCGCGGCCAGTGCCGTAACGCAAGCCTTGGGCTGGGGATAAAGCTTGAGGACCGCACCGGTAATGATGCCCAGCGTGCCCTCGGCGCCGATGAACAGGTCGCGCAGGTCGTAGCCGGTATTGTCCTTGCGCAGGCCGCGCAGCCCGGACCAGATCTCGCCTTGCGGCGTGACGACTTCCAGCCCCAGGCAGAGCTCACGCGTATTGCCATAACGGAGCACGCCGGTGCCGCCGGCATTGGTGGACAGGTTGCCGCCAATCGTGCAACTGCCTTCTGCCGCCAGCGAGAGCGGGAAGAGGCAGCCGTATTCGGCGGCCGCTTCCTGCGCACGCTGCAGGATGACGCCCGCATCGACCGTCATGGTGCGGTTGACCGGATCAACCTTGCGCACCTTCCGCATGCGCGCCACCGACAGCACAACGGCGGTTCCGCTGGCATCGGGCACGCTGCCCAGCACCAGCCCTGTATTGCCGCCTTGCGGCACGATCGGAATGCGCGCTTCCATGCACAGTTTGACGGTGGCCGCCACCTGTTCGGTATCGGCCGGCCGCAGCACTGCCAGGGCGCGGCCGGTAAAGCGCCCGCGCCAGTCACGGAGGAAGGGCGCCATGTCCGCTTCATCGGAAATGACGTGGGCGTCGCCGAGCAGGGCGCGGCAAGCGCCCAGGAAAGCGGATCTATCCATATTTACTTGGTTTTGCTGGTGTTGACCTTTTCCAGCAATTCGCGGGCCGCCTGTCTGGCTGCCTTCTTATAGGGCTGAACGTACAGGATGGCGCACAGGAAGTAGACCACAACCAGGGCCGCCTCGCCCCAGCCCAGCCACGGCGTGACCTTGTCGCCATAGGCGCGCACCACGCCCTCGATGAAGTAGATGAGGATCATCATCGAGGTCCACTGCAGCGTGTAGATATCACGTTTGATTACACCCAGCAGCGGGAATAGCAGCGGCACCGCTTTCAGCACCAGCCATGAGCCGCCCGGCTTTAACGGCGCAATCCACATTTCCCAGGCCACGCTCCAGGCGATGAGCAAGGCCAGGCTGGCGATGGCGCCCCAATGGAAAAGTTTGTGCTTGGTACTGTTCATTTTCTATTTTCCCCGCAGCTTGACGGCCGCCTCGGCCAGCCGGCGGCCCATCGCGACCGCCAGGCGTTTTTCATCGTCCGTGAACGGCTTCCTGCCGTCCAGTCCCGACCAGTGGCTGGCGCCGTAAGGTGAGCCGCCGCTGGCCGTCGTCATTAGTTCGGGATGGGTGTAGGGCAGGCCCATGACCATCATCCCATGGTGCAGCAAGGGCACCATCATCGTCAACAGCGTTGACTCCTGGCCGCCGTGCTGGCTGCCGGTCGAGGTGAAGACGCAGGCCGGCTTGCCGGACAGGGTGCCGGCCAGCCACTGCGCCGACGTCCCATCCCAGAAATATTTCATTGCTGCAGCCATATTGCCGAAGCGGGTGGGGGAGCCCAGCGCCAGGCCGTCGCATTCGGCCAGGTCCTGCAATTCAACATAGGGCGCGCCATCCGGCGGCACGTCCGGCTCGGTCGCTTCTGTCACGGTAGAAACGGCCGGCACAGTGCGCAGACGGGCGTCGCAGCCCGCTACGGACTCAACGCCCTGGGCAATCATTTCCGCCAGCTTGCGTACGGATCCATGCCTTGAATAATACAAAATTAGAATTGTGAGGTGAGTTCTGTTCATCATTGCTATTATATGGCCCTTTACACAAGTTGCATGACTAATAAGCTTCACTGATGGTTTTCAAGTCCCTTTACACCAACGTCGCGCGCGCCTGCACCAAAGGCGTGGCTGAATTGCGTGCGCTGTCCTGGGCCGAGCTGCACGACCTGATCCAGTTCGGCCGCCGCCGCCTGCGCGAAGAAAGCCTGCCCCAGGTCGCGGGTGGCCTGACGTTTACCACCGTTTTCGCGCTGGTGCCGGTCCTGACGATCGCCCTGGCGATCTTTACCACCTTTCCGATGTTCAATACCTTCCGCACGGCGCTGGAAGCGTATTTCATCAAGAGCGTGATGCCGAAGGCGATTTCCAGCACCATCCTGGGCTACCTGACCACGTTCGCCGCCAAGGCGACGCGCCTGTCGGCCGTCGGCGCGGTCACGCTGGTGCTGACATCCGTCGCGATGATGAGCATGATCGAGCGCGCCTTCAACCGCATCTGGCGCGTGAAGACCGAGCGCCGCCTGGTACGGCGGGTGCTGGTGTATTGGGCGCTGATCACCCTCGGCCCGCTGCTGATCGGCGTGTCGATCAGCCTCTCGACCCATCTGTTCGACGCCACCAGCGGCCTGGTGGGATCCATTACCGGGCCGATTTTCTATACGCTGTTGTCGGTGCTGCTGACCACCCTGGCCTTCACATTCCTCTACATCACGGTGCCGAACCGGATGGTGGACTGGCGCGATGCGATCTGTGGCGGTGCGCTGGCGGCGGTGTCCTTCGAGCTGGCCAAGCGCGGCTTCGCGATCTTCATTACCCAGGCGCCGGCTTATTCAAAGATTTACGGTGCATTGGCAGCCTTGCCCTTGTTCCTGCTGTGGATTTACGTTTCCTGGCTGATTACCCTGCTGGGCGCTTTGCTGACAGCGGCGCTGCCGGTGGTGAAGTATGAACGCTGGTGGCATGAAGCGGTGCCGGGCGGTGAATTCGTCGATGCCATGGCGGTGCTGAAAGTGCTGCACGAGGCGCGGGAGCGGGGCGATAACGCGGCTGTCAGTGCGGCCGAAATGCGGGGCCGCACCAGGCTTGGATTCGATGAGATGGACGCGCTGCTGGAGAAGATGCTGGTTCCCGGCTGGGTGGCGAAGGTCAAGATTGCACCACCGCCGCGCGTACAGTTCGGCAAGCGGGTCAGTGAAGGGGCCGACAACTGGGTGCTGCTGGCCAACGTCCACAAGGTCACCGTGGCCGACGTCTACCGCCTGTTCGTGTTCGGCGACAAGTCGCTCAATGCCGGCGTGCTGGCCGACTCGGATGACGAGATCGACCGCCAGGCCAGCCGCGATGCGGCCACCCTGGCACGTCAGGTCGAAACCGCGGTGGAATCCGGGCTGGGCGCCACCCTGGCCGAGCATTTCGGCCTGGCCTGAGGGCGGCTTTAGCGGAGGAAGGCCAGGAGCGCGTCCAGCACCGCGTCCGGCTGCTCGGCCATCATCTGGTGGCCGGCATCTACCGTCACGGTCTTTGCGCCCGGCAGCGCCGCCAGCAGCGCTTTGGTGCTGCGCGGTGGCGTCATCATATCCTTGCTGCCGAAGATGAACTGCACCGGGCAGCGCACGCTTGCAGCCGCCGCATCGCCATTGGCATAGCCGTTGCAAGCGGTGAAGTCGGTATGGAACAGCAGCTCTTCGCCTTGCGCGGAAATGCGCTCCATCAGCCGCTTCGCCATCCCGCCGACGTAGAATCCGGGCCCCGGGCAGGATGGCTTCTGCGCCCAGGAACTATGGGACCAGATGTTGACCATGTCGATCGCATCGCCCTCGGCTTCGCGTGCTGCGTTGAGCAGCGCATCGGACACCCTCATCGGATAAGTGGCGCCAAGAAGCGCAATATGCGTGATGCGCTGCGGCGCCTGGTGGGCCGCCTCCAGCGCGATCAATGAACCCATGCTGTGCCCGACCAGCGCAGCCTTACCGGCGCCGGCCGCGTCCAGCAACGACAGCAGCCAGCCCGCCATTTCCTCTACGCTGCGCAGCGCGGCGCCGCGGCTGCGGCCATGGCCCGGCAAGTCCACCGCCAGCACGCCAAAGCCGTGATGGGCCAGGTAACGCGATTGCAGCGCCCAGACGGAATGGTCGTTCTGGGCGCCGTGGATCATGACCACCGTCGGCAGCGCCGGGTCAAACGCCTTGCCGCCCGTATAGCAGTAGGAGTCGCCGAACATCATGTTCATGCTCCCTTCTGCGAGGCTTTGAGCCCGCGCGCAAGGTCTTCCAGCAGGTCGCCGGCGTCTTCCAGGCCGACCGACAGCCGCATGGTGCCTTCCGCAATACCGGAGGCCGCCAACTGGTCGGCCGGCACGCGGAAATGCGTGGTGGAAGCGGGGTGGATCACCAGCGAACGGGCATCGCCCACGTTGGCCAGGTGGGAAAACACCTTCAGGCTATCGACAAAGCGCTTGCCGGCTGCGCGGTCGCCTTTTAACGTAAACGACAGCACGGCCCCGGCGCCCTTGGGCAGCAGCCGGGCGGCCAGCGTGCGGTCCGGATGGCTCTCCAGTTCCGGGTAGACCACCGTTTCGACTGCCGGATTGGCAAGCAGGAATTCGGCAACGCGGCGCGTATTGGCCACATGCCGGTCCATGCGCAGCGCCAGCGTTTCCACCCCTTGCAGGATGGCGAAGGCGTTGTGCGGGCTCATGGCGGCGCCGAAATCGCGCAAGCCTTCGCGCCGGGCCCGTAGTGCAAACGGCGCAACGGTCGATTCTTCGGCAAACACCATGCCGTGGAAACCCTCATACGGCTCGCACAGCTCGGCAAAGCGGCCGGTCGCCTCGTAGGCCGCCTGCCAGTCGAAAGTGCCGCCGTCCACCAGGACGCCGCCGATCGCGGTACCGTGGCCGCACAGGAACTTGGTGGCGGAATGGAATACCAGGTCGGCGCCATGCTCGAATGGGCGCAGCAGGTAAGGGGTGGTTAAAGTCGAATCGACCATCAGCGGCAAGTGGGCGTCGTGGGCAAGCGCCGCCACCTTGGGGATGTCCAGCACATCCAGGCCAGGATTGCCCAGCGTTTCGCCGAACAGCACCTTGGTGTTGGGCCGGATCGCCGCCCGCCAGGCGTCCAGGTCGCGCGGATCGACAAAAGTGGTCTCGATGCCGAAGCGCTTCAGCGTATAGCCCAGCAAGTTGTGCGAGCCGCCGTACAGTGCCCGCGACGCGACGATATGCGAGCCCGCGCCGGCAATCGTGGCGAGGCCAAGGTGCATGGCGGCCTGGCCGCTGGCGGCGGCAATGCCCGCCACGCCGCCTTCCAGCGCGGCCATGCGTTCCTCCAGCACCGCATTGGTCGGGTTGGAAATGCGCGAGTACACGTGGCCGGCCCGCTCCATATTGAACAGGGCCGCCGCATGGTCCGAATCGCGGAAAACGAAGGAGGACGTGAAGTGGATAGGGGTAGCGCGGCTGCCGGTGGCCGGATCTGGCGTGGCGCCTGCATGAAGGGCGAGGGTATCGAACCCGGGATAATTTGGCGTTGTCATGGTTGCCATGCTATCGTGTTATTTAGCTTGTGAATACTGTTGAGTTTTGATTAATCCAACTCTGGATTTTTCGCTTGGCATACGCTAAATTCGATGGTAAGGCTTACAATAAAACCATAATCACCACCGGACAGGACGGCCCAAAATGAAAGTATCTGAAATCCTCCAAGTCAAAGGGAACATCCTCTATACAATCACTCCGGACCAGCCGCTGGTCGAAGCGGCGAACACCATGGCCGAAAAGGACATCGGCTCGCTGGTGGTGATGGAATACGGTGACCTGGTCGGCATGCTCACGTTCCGCGAAGTGCTCAAGGCGCTGCACGCGAACCAGGGTTCGGTCGGCGGCGGTACCGTGCGCAAGCATATGGATGACCACCCGATCACCGTGACCCCCGATACGGAAGTCAACGAGGTGCGCCGCATCATGCTGGAAAAGCACGCGCGCTACCTGCCCGTGATGAATGCCAAGACGCTGCTGGGCGTGATCTCGTTCTACGACGTGGCACGCGCCGTGCTGGAAGCGCAAAGTTTCGAGAACCGCATGCTGAAGGCATACATCCGCGACTGGCCGGCCGAGGAAGAAGAAAAGTCGGAAAGCTGAAATAAAAAAATGGGGACGTACCCCATTTTTCGCAGCTCAAAAATGGGGTACGTCCCCATTTTTTTTATTCAGGCGACGCCGGCCATGGCGTCATCGCTGAGCCAGCCTGAAAGCGCTTCGCCGGTCATCGGGCGGGCGAACAGGAAGCCCTGGCCCAGCGGGCAGCCCAGGGTATGCAGGATTTGCGCCTGGCGCTCGTCTTCCACCCCTTCCGCAATGACGGCCAGGCCGAGGTTGCGCCCCAGTTGCACCACCATTTCGGCAATGCTGCTGCCGCGCGCCGAATTGGTAATCTCGGTGACGAAGGCGCGGTCGATCTTCAGGCGGTCGACCTGCAGGCGCTGCAGGTAGGACAGCGAAGAGAAGCCGGTGCCGAAATCGTCGATCGCAATCGTGACGCCGGTCTGCTTGATCTGTGCCAGCATCTTGATCAGCATGTCCGGTTCTTCCATCGCCATCGATTCGGTGATTTCCAGTTCCACATACTCCGGCGGCGCGCCCGTATCGTGCAGGGCATTGCGCAGTGTTTCCATGAAGTGCGGGTGGCGGAATTGTACCTGCGACACGTTGATCGACATGGTGAACTCGGTATGGCCGGCCGCGCGCAAGGCCACCAGTTCCTGCATTGAGGTGCGCATAACCCATTCACCCAGGTCGATAATCAGGCCCGAATACTCTGCAATGGGGATGAAGCGGTCGGGCGACACGAATTTGCCGTCCGGCGTCTGCCAGCGCAGCAAGGCTTCGGCGCCCATCGGGCGGCGCGTCCCGAGGTCGACTTGCGGTTGGTAGACGACAAAGAGTTGGTTCTGGCTGAAGCCGGTGCGCAGGGCGTGCATCATGCGCACCCGTTCGCGGATCTCGACACCCATGCTGCGCGAGAAGTAGAAGTGGCCGGCGCGTTGCTGGGTCTTGGCCCGCTTCAACGCGATATCGGCATCCTTCAGGGCATCGGCGCCGCTGCCGTCGTGTTCCAACAAGCGTACCAGGCCAAGGGTGGCCGACAACTGCACGTCCTGCCCGTCGATGCTGAACGGGGCTGAGAACAGGCCGATGATATTGGCCGGGTTGACCTGGCCGGCATCGCCCAGCACGCAGAATATATCGCCGCCTATGCGCGCCACAGTCAGCTGCTTGCCCAGGCTGTTCTGCAGGCGCGCCGCCACGGCGGACAGCAGCAGGTCGCCGAATTCGTGGCCCAGCGCATCATTGGTCTCGGCAAAGTGGTCGAGGTCGACCAGGCAGAGCGTAGCGTCCTGCTTGGCCGGCCCAGCCAGCGTGGCGTCGAGGATCTCGATCAGGCGGGTGCGGTTCGGCAGCTTGGACAGGTTGTCGTAGAAGGCAGCGGTATGCAGGTGGGAAACCAGTTCCACGTTGTCAAGGCCCACGGCCACATTGCTGCAGAATACTTCCAGCAGGCTTTCTTCGAGCGCGGTCGGTGCGCGCGTAACATCCATGAATGCCACGAAGGTGCGGCTGGCTTTGCCCGCGAAGTAAAGCGCAATGCTGTCGCCGCAATAGGTATTGCGGCGTGCGGCCAGGCATTCCTCCATCGCCTTGTGCACGCGCGGGTCTTCCTTGGCCGTAAGCTGCGTATTGGACAGGTTGTGGTGGCTGCCGCTAGCGGCCATCACAACCAGCTCGTGGCAGCCGGCATCCGGGCATTCCTGCACACACAGCACGCCGTGCGGCTCCTGGCCCAGCAGTTCGGCGATTTGCGACAGCACGCCGGAGGCGAAATTCTGTACCCCGTGCAGCGCCATCAGCTCCGTACTGGAATGGACGATGCGCGCCAGGCCGCGGCGGCTTTCGTTGATGTTGCGGATTTGCTCGTAGGAGCGGATGGCGGCAGTCACGGTGGTGAACAGCTTGATGCGCGTCAGCTCGGACTTGGTCTTGTAATCATTGATGTCGAAGTCGCGGATGGCATCGATCTCGGGTGCGTAGCCGGGCTGCCCGGTGCGCAGGATGATACGGACATCGGCCAGTTTCAGCGTTTCGCGGATATAGCGCACCAGGTGCAAACCGGCGTCATCCTGCTCCATGACTACGTCGAGCAGGATCACGGCGATTTCCTGTTCGTGCTTGAGCATCTCCCGCGCCTGTGCGGCGGAATAGGCGTGCACGAATTCCAGGGGGCGGTGCTGCATGTCCAGGTTGCCAAGGGCGAACGTCGTCGTCGAATGGACGTCTTCGTCGTCATCGATGATCATCACGCGCCAGACATTGCGCTGTGTGGGGAGAGCTGGCTGAGCCGTATGCTCTTCTAAGAAAACCAGATCGTCCTGATCGTCGTGGCTGCCGTCCGGCGCCGTGATCGAAGGGGGCATGTGTCGCTTCTCCAAGGGGTCTCGGTGTTCTTACAACTTAGTATATAGCGAATTATTCCTGAGAACGACCATTAAAACACTTTCATGGAAGTTAACGAATAGCGGTGTGCAAGTTTCGCAAAAGTTGTAGTTAAATAAGCTACTTCCTGCGGGTTTTGCCATAACGGGTTAGAATGGGTAGTTTCTCCCGCTATTATTCACCTTCTTCATCGTCATCATGTCCGGTAATTCCTTTGGCAAGCTGTTCACCGTCACCACCTTTGGCGAATCCCATGGTCCTGCAATTGGCTGCGTCATCGACGGCTGCCCACCGGGCCTGGCGCTGACGGAAGCGGACATCCAGCCGGAGCTCGATCGCCGCAAGCCTGGAACTTCGCGCCACGTGACGCAGCGCCAGGAGCCCGACACGGTGCAGATCCTGTCCGGCGTCTACCAGGGTGTGACGACCGGCACCCCGATCGCGCTGCTGATCAAGAACGAAGACCAGCGCAGCAAGGATTACGGCAATATCGCGGAGAGTTTCCGTCCCGGTCACGCCGACTATACCTACTGGCATAAGTACGGCGTGCGCGACCCGCGCGGCGGCGGCCGTTCGTCGGCGCGCCTGACCGCCCCGGTGGTTGGTGCGGCGGCCATTGCCAAGAAATGGCTGAAGGAGAAGTACGGCACCGAGTTTGCCGGCTGCATGAGCCGGCTGGGTGAAATCGAAGTGCCGTTCGAGAGTTTTGAGCACGTGCCTTCAAACCCGTTCTTCGCCGCCACCTCCGACGCGGCCCTGATCGAGCGCATGGAAGATTACATGGACAGCCTGCGCAAGGATGGCGATTCCATTGGCGCCCGCATCGACGTGGTGGCGCGCAATGTGCCAGTCGGCCTCGGGCAGCCGATCTACGACAAGCTGGACGCGGATATCGCCTATGCGATGATGGGCATCAATGCGGTGAAGGGTGTCGAGATCGGCGCCGGCTTCGACAGCGTGGCGCAGCGCGGTTCCGAGCATGGCGATGAGCTGACCCTGGAAGGCTTTGTCGGCAACAACGCCGGTGGCGTACTTGGCGGGATTTCGACCGGCCAGGACATCACCGTGTCGATCGCCATCAAGCCGACTTCCTCGATCCGCACGGCGCGCCGTTCGATCGACAAGGAAGGCAACCCCGTGATGGTGGAAACCTTCGGCCGCCACGATCCTTGCGTCGGCATCCGCGCCACCCCGATTGCGGAGGCCATGCTTGCCCTGGTGCTGATGGACCACGCGCTGATGCATCGGGCGCAGTGCGGTGACGTAAAAGTTTCCACGCCGGACATCTCGAAAGCGTCGAAATAGGCGTGTTACCACCCCAGGCTTTCGGATTCGCGCTTTTCCTCTTCTGTTATTACGCTTACGCCGGCACCTTCTCGACTTACGCCAGCCTGTATTTTCAGGGCAGGGGGATGTCGGTAGCGCAGATCGGCGTCCTGATGTCGCTGATCCAGGTGCTGCGGATCTTCGGCCCCAATCTCTGGGGCTATGTCGCTGACCATTCCGAGCGGCGCGTATTCGTGCTGCGCCTGACCGGCGTGGCGGCGCTGGTTGCCTTCTCCGGTTTCATTTTCGGTTCCACCTTCGCCCATTTCTTCGCCGCGATGGTGCTGCTCAATCTTTTCACCAGCGCGCAAGGGCCGATGTGCGAAGCGCTGATGCTGTCCGAGATGCGTGGCGACCTGACCTACTATGGGCGCATCCGCCTGTGGGGTTCGATCGGCTTCATCGTCACAGTGATGCTGGCCTCGTTCCTGATGGACTGGCAAGGCACCAGCGCGCTGGTCTGGTTCTGCGCAGCGCTGCTGGTATGCGTGCTGGGCGCCGCTTTCCGCCTGAAAGACGTGCCGCGCCTGACCCATGCCGGCAAGCCGCCGGCATTGCTGGCCGTGCTGCGCAAGAAGGAAGTGCTGGCATTCTTCGCATCAACCGCCCTGATGGTGTCCGCCCACGCGGCGCTATACACCTTCTACTCGCTCTACCTGGAAAAACAGGGCTACAGCAAGACTGTGACGGGCCTTATGTGGTCGGTGGGCGTGGTGGCGGAGGTGCTGTGCTTCTACTACCAGGCACCCTTGTTCCGGCGTTGGGGCGCCAGGCGGCTGATGTATGCCTGCTTCGCTTTCGGCGTTGTGCGTTTCGCGCTGATCGGCGCCGGGGCGCAGTCGCTGGCCTTGCTGGTGGCGGCGCAGGTGATGCATGCGGCAACCTTCGCGCTGCACCACTCGGCATCGGTACAGACCATGCAGCGCTGGTTCAGTGGCCCGTTGCAGGCGCGCGGGCAGGCGCTTTACATCAGCATTTCGTACGGCGTCGGCGGCAGTATCGGCAGCCTGGCGCTGACGCCTGTCTGGCAGAACGTGGGGCCGCAGTTCATCTTTTACGTGGCGTCGGGACTGGTGGCAGCTGGTGCTGTGGCTGCCACGCTAAGCTACCGCTGGCAGCGGTAACGCTCAGGCAGCGCGGTGGACGGCGCCGATCTGGTGGCGGCGCTCGGCCGCCTTCACCACCAGTGAGCGGATGTCGTTCAGCAGGGAGAATTCTGTCGGGCTGAGGTGGATGGCAGGGAAGGAATCGTCCCAGTCGCCATACAGGAAGCCGGTCGGCTGGCCATTGGAGCACAGCGGCAGGATGACGAAACTGCGCGCATCGCTCAGCGTGTCACGCCACCAGGGCGGCAGCTTGGCCGTAAATTTCGGGTCGGCCGCATTGTCGATGAAGATCACCCGGTCGCTGCTCAGGGCCGCATGGAACACATTCGGTTCGTAAGTATCGGCAAATCGCATGGCCGGCAAGTGCTCGCGCACGCCTTCGCCCAGGCACATGCGCGCCGCATACTTGCCTTCGCGGCGGTTGCGCACGAATGCCACCGCCCGGGTGAACTGCAGGCCCTTGAACACGGTTTCCAGCGCGATCGATACCATCTGGCCCGGACTCGCGGTGTCGAGCGAATCCCGCATGTCGGACAAGCCGCTAAGAAGGATGCTATTGCCGGCAGCGCGCTGGCGCGTTTGCGCCATTGCTCTGGCACGGCGTTCAGCCGGCTTGGACAGCGGGGCAATCGCCAAGTCGGTTGCTGCAACGACTTTGGCCTGCTCAATGGCCAAGGCCAGCTTGTCGGTGCTGACCCCGATCATGGACGAATAACGGGCGGTGATGCGCCTGACTTCCGCAGCCCCTTCTTCATTGTCATTCCACAGCGCGCCGGCGCAGATGCAGGACATGGTCGAAACGCCCGCCACCCAATCTTGCGGGCTGAGCGGCTCGGCCGGCAGGTCGTCGGCAGGCGGCGCCAGGGTGCGCATGCCCGACTGCAGGTTTTCAGGCAAGCCCCAGTGCACGGCTGCGGCGCGGCCGACATCCTGCAGGCTCAGGCCCAGCATTTCAATTGCGGCGCCGTCTTCCTTGCCTTCGCCGGCGGCCTGCTGCAGGGCGGTCCAGCGTTCCGGCATGTAGAAGGTGACCAGCATGCGGCCCAGGGTTTGCAGCATGGCACAGACGACTGCTTCTTCGCCATGGCGGTTCTCCGCCGTGGCCGACACTTCGCGGGCGACGATACCTGCCAGGACAGCCTTCTCCATCTCGATATGGGCCAGGCCGGAATCGGGTGACACCACGGACAGTTCTTCTATCAGTTTCAGGCCCAGGGCCAGGTGGCCAATGGCCTCCGTGCCCAGCACCAGCATGGCCTTGCTGACGGTATTGATCTTCTGGCCGAAGGCGGAGTACATGCCGCTATTGGCCAGGCGCAGCACCTTCTGCGTCAGCACAGGGTCCGACAGCACGGTGCGCGCCATGTCGAACTCTTTATCGTCTTCGCCGCGCATGGCGCCGAGGATGGCGGTGATGGCCTTGGCGAAGCCAGGCATGTCGCCCTGCTGGCGCGTGCGCTCCCATAGCGTGGCCAGGGTCTGGTCGCCCAATGCGCTCATTGGGCCACCTGCCGCGGTTCCTCAGTCATCAGGGATGCATAGGTACGCTCTTTAAGCGCCGCCATGGCGGTGTGTGCGGCCATGGGGCGCCCTGTCAGGAAGCCCTGTACATACTGGCAACCGCGCTGTTCGACGTAATGCAACTGTTCGTCGGTCTCGACACCTTCCGCAACGACCGATAAGTCCAGGTGTTTCGCCAGGTCCAGCACGGCGTTGCAGATCGCGCCATCCTTCTCCGAGCCAGGCAGGTCACGGATGAAGGTGCGGTCGATCTTCAGGACGGAAATCGGGAAACGCTTGAGATAGGACAAGGAGGAGTAGCCGGTGCCAAAGTCGTCGATTGCAATACGGGCGCGCCGTTCGGCCATTCTGGCAAGGATCGTTTCGGCGTGGGCCGGATCGATCATCAGTGTGCCTTCAGTAATCTCTAAGACCAATTGTTCACCAGGCAGGCCCGAGAAGGCCAGTGCATTGTCGAGTACATCGAGGAATTTGTCGTTGCGGAACTGACGGGGGCTGATGTTGACAGAGATATATAACGGCCGCTTGGCCACATCCTGGAACTGCTTCAGCTGCACACAGGCCGACTTCAGCGCCCATGCACCGAGCAGGTTGATCAGGCCATTGGTTTCCGCGATCGGAATGAAACGGGCCGGCGGCACCATGCCGAGGGTAGGGTGCTTCCAGCGCATCAGGGTTTCGAAGCCCTCGATTTCGCGTGTGCCGGAGTTGACGATAGGCTGGTAGTACAACAGGAATTCACCCTCGCGCACGGCCTGGAACATGGCCGCCTCCAGCGAAATGTCGTGTTCCGGCGGACCGCTCTGGCGCTGGCTGTAGACCACGCAGCGGGCCTTGCCGGTTTCCTTGGCGCGCGACATGGCGGCATCAGCCAGTGCAACCAGCCGTACCTCGTCTTCCGCGTGTTCGGGATACACCGAGACGCCAAGCGAAGCGCTGATATAAATTGTATGCTGCTCCACCTCGTACGGCGACTGCAAGGTGGCGAGCAGGCGGCCGGTCACCAGCTTGATCTGCGCCTCGTTGTAGGTGCCGGGAAGCACGGCCACAAATTCGTCGCCGCCGACGCGGGCCAGCGTATCGCTGTCGCGCAGGGTCTTGCGCAAGCGCGCCGCGGCCATTTTCAATACTGCGTCGCCAACCGGATGGCCCAGGCCATCATTCACCTTCTTGAAGCTGTCGAGGCCGATGGTAGCCACCGCAAAGCCCTGGCCGGAGCGCCGGGCTTGGGCGATGGTCACGCGTAGCCGATCAGACAACAGCAGGCGGTTCGGCAGTTCGGTCAGGCCGTCATGGGTCGCCATATGGCGCAGGCGTTCTTCGCTTGCATGCTGGGCCGTCATGTCGCGGCCAACCACCAGCAGCTCATGGGCCTTGTTGCCGATGGCGTAACTGCTAAAACGCAGTTCGAACCAGATTTCCTGCTCGGGAGTTTTGAGGCGGACTTCAGTGCGGCAAGCACCGCCGGCCTGGATGGCTGCGGCGAGGGCCGCCTTCAGCGCAGCATGGTCCAGGTCGCAGACAAAGGCAAGCAAGGGCTGGCCATCAAGAATCTGGCCATTCCGTAATAAATTGATGGCGCGCTGGCTGGCGAAGAGGACTTGTCCCATCAGGTTCAGCCTGAACACCACATCACCCGCTTCCTCGAGCAGGAGGTTCGCCTCATGGTGGGATGATGTAGCAAGCACTGTTGGGGAGCAGGAAAGCATTGTTGCGCTCGATTCTTTCTCTTCGGGTCGTAACCAGGGGGAAATGTATCACTTAAACCTCGTGTTACACATGAAAAAGAGCAACATTAGTCCATGTTTTTAGGAAATTTGTTGCCCGAGATCAGTTTTATATGAAAGCAGTAGAAGTTTGATGCTTTAGTAAGCAAAGTTTCATTTTTACGCCAACCTTGCTACTGCTGAAAGTTTGCGCTAGCCTCGGGTTACAGAGGAGCTGAGGAGGGCGACATGAACCGTTTCGACACGCACGAGGTTTTCAACCAGGTGAGCCCGTTTGTAAACGTCAACCTGTTCACATGCGACACCGCCTTGCGCGAAGCGCTGGAGCGCGAAGGCGGCGCTTTCGCGATTGCTTCGCTGATGGAGCTGGGCGCGGAACTGGGCACCGCCGAGATGCAGGAGCTGGCGCGCCAGGCCAACGAACACCCCCCTATCCTGAGGAACTTCGACCGCGCCGGGCACCGGGTCGACGAAGTCGAGTTTCATCCCGCCTGGCACAAGCTGATGGAGCTGATGATCGCGGCCGGCGCCCACGCCTCGCCTTGGGAAGGCAAGCATCAGCACCACGGCGCGCAGGTGGCGCGTGCGGCCCGTTACATCCTGTTCGGCCAGGTTGAAAACGGCGCGCAATGCCCGATCACCATGACCTATGCCAGCGTACCGGCGTTGCGCCAAAGTCCTGGCCTTGCCGCACGCTGGCTGCCGAAAATCCTGTCGCGCGTGTACGATCCAAGCCCTTTGCCGATTGATGAAAAGCGCGGCGCGCTGATCGGCATGGGCATGACGGAAAAGCAGGGCGGTTCCGACCTGCGCGCCAACACGACACAGGCCGAAGCGGTGGCGGCGAGTGAAATACGCGCGCTGTTCGGCGCCGACAGCGAACCCGTATATCGCCTTACCGGCCACAAATGGTTCTTCTCCGCGCCGCAATGCGACGCCCACCTGGTGCTCGCCCAGGCCGGCGATGCGGGCTTGAGCTGCTTCCTCGTTCCGCGCTTCCTTCCGGATGGCAAGCGCAACCAGATACGCGTGCAGCGCCTGAAGGACAAGCTGGGCAATAAATCGAATGCGTCATCCGAAGTCGAATTTACCGGCGCCTATGGCTGGCTGCTTGGCCCGCTGGGCCGCGGCGTGCCGACCATCCTCGAGATGGGCAACCACACCCGCCTCGATTGCGTGCTAGGCACGGCCGGCATCATGCGCGCCGCACTGACCCAGGTGCTGCATCACGCGCGCCGCCGCAGCGCATTCGGCAAACCGCTGGCAGAGCAGCCGCTGATGCAGAACGTGCTGGCCGACCTGGCATTGGAATCGGAAGCGGCAACGGTATTCGCAATGCGCCTGGCGCGTTGCTTCGACCATATGGACAACCCCGCGGAGGCCTTGCTTGCACGCCTGCTGACGCCAGCGGGCAAATATTGGATCTGCAAACGCGGCCCCGGCTTCGGTGCCGAAGCGATGGAAGTCTTGGGCGGCAGCGGCTATGTCGAGGAAAGCTCGCTGGCGCGCCTGTACCGCGAATTGCCGGTGAACTCGATCTGGGAAGGCTCCGGCAATGTCATGTGCCTGGACCTGCTGCGCGGCCTGTCGAAATCGGGCCAGGCGTTGGAAGTGCTGGCCGCCGAACTGGGCGAGGGCAGCCACGCCAATCCCGACTACGTGCGCTTCACCAGCCAGTTGCTGGCCGACCTGCCCAAGGCCCGGGAAGATGAGTTTGGCGCGCGCCAACTGGCCGAGCGCATTGTGTTAGCGATCCAGGCCGGTTTGCTGCTGCGCCATGCGCCCGCTTTTGTCAGTTCCACCTTCGTCGCCAGCCGCCTGGCGCGCGAGCCCGGCGGCGCTTACGGAAGGTTGCCACACGGAACAAACTGTGAAGCCATTCTACAGCGGGCGCTGGTGGAAAACGCCTGAGGCTGGGATAATGCGCGCAATTGAACGAATTTATTCCTAATTGACATGAAACAAGATCCGCGCTTTCCCAACCTGTTCATCACCGACCACCCGCTGATCCAGCACAAGCTGAGCCATATGCGCGACAAGGCAACGTCCACGCGCACTTTCCGCGAACTGCTGAAAGAAATCACGCTGCTGATGGGTTACGAAATCACCCGTGACCTGCCGCTGACCACGCGCGAGATCGAAACCCCGCTGGAAACTATCCAGGCGCCTGTCATCGCCGGCCGCAAGCTGGCTGTTGTGCCGATCCTGCGCGCTGGCGTGGGCATGAGCGACGGCCTGCTGAACCTGGTGCCCTCGGCACGCGTCGGCCATATCGGCGTGTTCCGCGACCCGGAAACCCACCAGCCGGTGGAATACCTGGTGCGCCTGCCGGACCTGGTCGACCGTACCTTCATCCTGTGCGACCCGATGGTAGCGACCGGCAACTCGGCCGTGCACGCGGTCGACGTGCTGAAAAAGCGCGGCGTCAGCGACGACCAGATCATTTTCCTGGCCCTGGTTGCTGCCCCGGAAGGCATCGAAGTGTTCCAGAGATCGCACCCGAACGTGAAGATTTTCTGCGCCTCGCTGGACTCCCACCTCAACGACCACGCCTACATCGTTCCAGGCCTGGGTGACGCGGGCGACCGCATTTTCGGTACCAAATAAGCGATGGCTACGCCGGTCGACCCAGAGTACCAGGACCGGCTGCAAGCCTTGCGCGACAAATATGCCGCCAGCGTTCCGGAACGGATGGCGGGCATTCGCCACGCCCTGGCGCGATGCCAAGCCGAGCTGGTCCCGTCCAATATCGAGCAACTGCACCACGCACTGCACAGTGTGGCCGGTTCCGCCGGTTCGTTTGGCCTGGCCGCGTTAGGCGACGAAGCCCGCCGCATCGAACAGATGGTGCGCGCCGTCATGGAAGGCGGGGCACCGTGGGTTGGCATCGATTCTGCCGTTTCCGCTCTGTTGCAAAGGGCCGACAAGGATTTTGGCGCGGGGAAAATTGCCGCGCACGATTGATATTTATCAAACAAGATTGATAAATCTTGTCTATAGTTAGCCATACATGTTCGGGACCTGCTTTGGCACTCGTGAATTAATTTTCATCGCGGCGTGTTTTTAACAGGTATTTCGGTATAATGGCGGATCGTTTAGATTCAGGTGACTGGGTTCAAACGGTATCACGGGCGTAAAGCTCATTTAACTGTAATAGGAATTGTAATGGCAACTGGTATCGTAAAATGGTTCAACGACGCAAAGGGTTTTGGCTTCATTACCCCTGATGAAGGCGGCGAAGATCTGTTTGCTCACTTCTCGGCTATCCAAAGCACCGGCTTCAAGTCGCTGCAGGAAAACCAACGCGTGTCCTTCGACGTGACCTCCGGCCCAAAAGGCAAGCAGGCGTCGAACATCCAGCCTCTGTAATCGAGACGGATCAAAACGATAAAAAATCCTCCGATTCGGAGGATTTTTTTTTCGCCCCTACACTCCAGCCCGTGTCAACCTTGGGGTCAGACCCTTTGCTTGCCATGCATGGCAAGCAAAGGGTCTGACCCCAAGGTTGACACGGGCTCAGCCCTTGCGCCAGTAGCCGGGTGCGGCGTAGGTGTGACGCAGGAAATCGACGAAGGCGCGGATGCGGAATGGCAGGTGGCGGCGTTGCGCAAATACCGCGTAAATATCATTGCCGGGTGCGGAATATTCACTGAGCACCGGTTTTAAGCGTCCCGCTTCAATATCGGCGCCTACCTCCCACATTGAACGCCAGGCCAGGCCTTTGCCGGCCAATACCCAGTCGTGCAACACAGCCCCGTCGTTGCAACTCATATTGCCCGCGATTTTAAGCGTCACGTTTTTATCGCCTTCCCGAAAAGTCCAGCCGCGCTGGCTTCCTTCGCTGCTGATGGTCATGCAGTTGTGCTTGGACAGGTCATCCAGCGTCTTCGGCACCCCATGGCGTTTGAGATAGGCTGGCGTGCCGACGACCACCCGGTGGTTGTCGGCCAGCTTCACGCTCACCAGGTTGGAATCCGACATCGAGGCAATGCGGATCGCCACGTCCACGCCTTCACCAATCAGGTCAACCACTCGGTCGTTCAGGTTCAACGTCACCGCGACGTCACGGTGCTCCGCTAAAAAAGAGGGAACCAGCGGGGCGACATGCAGGCGTCCGAAACCCGCCGGTGCGGAAATCAGCAGGTGCCCCGTGGCGCGCGCGCTACGTTCCGCCACCGCCGCTTCCGCGCTTTCCAGTTCGACCAGGATGCGTTGGCAATCCTCAAGGAAGGCGGCGCCTTCGTCCGTCAGCGCCAGCTTGCGCGTGGTACGCTGGAGCAGTTTGACGCCGAGCCGCTGCTCCAGTGCGTCGAGGCGGCGCCCGATAACGGCGGGTGCGATGCCTTCCGCGCGCGCTGCCGCCGACAGGCTGCCGCGGTTGACCACTTCTACAAAGGTGGAAATTTGCCTGAACTGACCCATAAGACCTCATTTATGACTAAAACGCACAGATGAAGTGCTTTTTAGTCTTGTTTCTCTATGTTTTTAGTCAATATACTGGAAAACATCGAATCACAACACTAATCATCATTAACGGAGAAAGACCATGAGCATCACTCTGCCAGCAGGTATGCAAATCACCGGAGAAATCAAGCCAGGTTTCGAGCGCGTGCTGACCCCGGAGGCACTGGCCCTGGTGGCCAAGCTGAGCCGCGAATTCGAACCGCGCCGCCAGGAATTGCTGGCCAAGCGCGTTGAGCGCGCCAAGCGCCTTGATGCCGGCGAGCGCCCGGACTTCCTGGCCGAAACCGCCCATATCCGCAATGGCGACTGGAAGATCGCGCCGATTCCCAAGGCCCTGGAATGCCGCCGCGTGGAAATCACCGGCCCGGTCGATCGCAAGATGGTCATCAACGCGCTGAACTCCGGCGCCGACTCCTACATGACCGACTTCGAAGATTCGAATACCCCGAACTGGGACAACCAGATCTCCGGCCAGATCAATATGCAGGACGCTGTCCGCAAAACCATCTCCCTGGAACAGAACGGCAAGTCCTACAAGCTGAATGAAAAGACCGCCACCCTGGTGGTGCGTCCGCGCGGCTGGCACCTGGACGAAAAGCACGTGACTGTCGACGGCAAGCGTGTTTCGGGCGGCATTTTCGACTTCGCCCTGTTCATGATCCACAACGCGAAAGAGCAACTGGCACGTGGCGCCGGCCCATACTTCTACCTGCCGAAGATGGAGTCGCACCTGGAAGCCCGCCTGTGGAACGATATCTTCGTGGTGACCCAGAACGAACTGGGCCTGCCACAAGGCACCATCAAGGCCACCGTTCTGATCGAAACCATCCTCGCCGCCTTCGAGATGGACGAGATCCTGTACGAACTGCGCGAGCACAGCTCCGGCCTGAATGCCGGCCGTTGGGACTACATCTTCAGCTGCATCAAGAAGTTCAAGCTGGACAAGGACTTCTGCCTGGCCGACCGCGCCAAGGTCACCATGACTTCGCCGTTCATGCGCGCCTACGCGCTGCTGCTGCTGAAGACCTGCCACAAACGCAATGCACCGGCGATCGGCGGCATGGCTGCGCTGATCCCGATCAAGAACGATCCGGAAAAGAACGAAGTGGCGATGGGCGGCGTGCGCAACGACAAGGCGCGCGATGCGACCGACGGTTACGACGGCGGCTGGGTAGCCCACCCGGGCCTGGTCGAGCTGGCGATGGGCGAGTTCAGGAAAGTGCTGGGCGATGCGCCGAACCAGATCGCCAAACAGCGTCCGGACGTGGAAGTCAGCGCGGCCGAACTGCTGGACTTCAAGCCGGAAGCGCCGATTACCGAAGCCGGCCTGCGCTACAACATCAACGTCGGCATCCACTATCTGGGCAGCTGGCTGAATGGCAATGGCTGCGTGCCGATCCATAACCTGATGGAAGACGCGGCGACTGCAGAAATCTCGCGCTCGCAGGTATGGCAGTGGATCCGTTCGTCGAAAGGCGTGCTGGAAGACGGCCGTAAGGTGACCGCCGACATGGTGCGCGCGATGATTCCCGAAGAACTACCGAAGGTGAAGGCCGCCGCTCCGGACGGCGCCACACCTGCATACGACCGCGCCGCGCAGATCTTCGAAAAGATGTCGACTTCGGAGGCGTTTGAAGAGTTCTTGACGCTGCCGCTGTACGAAGAGATCTAAAGCGCTAAACCGGGTCTGCCCCTATGGGGCAGACCCAGGCCTATCTGTTCTGGCGAGAAGCCAGCGGCGGTCTGTCCAGAAACTCCTGCAAGCGGGCTTCATCGATACGATGGCCCGCAATCCGGCGCAACAGGCTTTCGATCCGATCCGCACCCCAGAACAATTCCCCTTCGTAGACAAAACTCGGCACGCCAAATATGCCGTCAGTAATGGCTTGCTCGGTCGCGCGCGCCAGTTCCGCTTTGACCTCCGGCGTCCCCGCCGCTGCGACAAGAGCATCGCCATCCAGCCCGCAATCACGCGCCACGCGTGCCAATACCGCGAAGTCCTGCGCATCCTGCCCCAGTTCCCAGGTAGCCGCCATCACCGCAGTTACGAACGCAATCCGCTCCGCTCGGCCGCCGATCGCCGTCGCCATGCGCAGCATCGGCAAGGGATTGAAGGGATGCCCCGGTGGCCCCGCAAACTCCAGCCCTTGCGCCGCCGCCTGCCGCATCACATCGCGGAAAGTCAGCACGCGCTTTGCCGGCACCTCCGCCGGACCCACCAGGCCATGCTTGTTCAACATCGCGGCAAACAAAACAGGTACCATTTCAAGCTGCACACCCGCCGCCTCAATGCGGGCAATCTGCTTGGTTGCCAGCCACACGAAAGGGCTGATGGGATCAACATACATGCGGACGGTTTGCATAAATCTCCTCAAGTCAGAAGTTGTTTTTCCACTCCCTCAGCGCAGCAAAGACGGCAACCGGTGGCTCGCTGCCATCCAGCTTGCCGGCCGCGCGCAAGCGGGCCGCGATTTCAGGCTCACGATAACGCAAGAATGGATTGGTTGCACGTTCCAGGCCGATGGTGCTCGGCACTGTCGGCTGGCCTCGTTCGCGCGTCGCAGTATCGGCCGCCACCCGGGCGCCAAGAGCGGCATTTCCCGGTTCCACCGCACTGGCAAAACGCAGGTTGGACAGGGTGTATTCATGGGCGCAGAACACTTTGGTGGCCGCCGGCAGCGCCGCCAGCTTGCCGAGTGAATTGACCATCTGCTCCGCAGTACCTTCGAACAGGCGCCCGCAACCGCCGGCAAACAGGGTATCGCCGCAGAATACCCACGGTTCGGCTCCCTCGCGGACATAAGCGATGTGGCCGCTCGTATGGCCTGGTACGTCGAGTACACGTAGTGACAGGTCCAGCCCCGGAACCTCCACCTTGTCGCCTTCGCCCAGCGGCACGGTCACTGCTGCGATACCATCATGGCGGGGACCAAAAACCGGTACCCGGAACTGGGCCAAAAGCCCCGGCACGCCGCCAATATGGTCAGCGTGGTGATGGGTGAGTAAAATGGCGGTAAGTGTCAGGCCGTTCTCCCACAAGGCGGCAAGGATAGGCGCTGCGTCGCCGGGATCGACTGCTGCCGCGTTGCGGCCATCGTGGATCAGCCACAGGTAGTTATCCTTGAAGGCGGGGACGGTCAGGACAGAAACAGGTTTGCTCATGGGCTCAGTAAAGGGAATGCATGGATAGCGCAACATCCGACGAATCCATTATAGCGTTCGACAAATGGCTGGAAACACCGCCTGGCGCATACGTGCGCGCCTGGGAGCAGGCATGCCTGGACAAGATGGTTGCTGATATCTTCGGCTTCAACGCCGTGCAGATAGGCATGCCGCAGATTGACGCGCTGGCGGCCAACCGCATGCCGCACCAGTGGCTGGCCGATATCCGCCTGCACCCGCGCCAGTCCGGTAGCAGCCGTCCGGTGGCGGTTACGCTGGACAGCGTGGAACTGCCGTTTGCTACGAACAGCATGGACCTGGTGGTGCTGCCGCACGTGCTGGAATTCTCAGCCGAGCCGCACCAGGTGTTGCGCGAAGTGGAGAGGGTGCTGATTCCAGAGGGGCAGGTAATCGTTTGTGGCTTCAACCCAGCCAGCCTGTGGGGCCTGCGCCAGTTAAGCGGCCGCATGACAGGATCTGACTACCTGCCAAGGGCAGGGGAGTTCATCTCCATGCCGCGCATCAAAGACTGGCTAAAATTGCTGAATATGGGTGTCAGCCACACGCATCTTGGATGCTATGCGCCGGCCTGCCGCACCGAACGCTGGCTGGCGCGCTATAACTTCATGGACCGGGCCGGCCCCAATTACTGGCCGTATTTCGGTGCGGTCTACATGGTGCAGGCGATCAAACGCGTGAAAGGCATGCGCCTGATCGGCCCGGCCTGGAAACAGAAAACGGCCAAGGCGGGCGTGCCTGTCCCGGCCGCCAACAAACACAAAGAAAGACTCGATGGATAAAGTAGAGATTTACACCGACGGTGCATGCAAGGGCAATCCCGGCACCGGCGGCTGGGGCGCGCTGATGATCGCGGGCCAGGCCAAGAAGGAACTGTTCGGCGGCGAGCTGAATACCACCAATAACCGCATGGAACTGACCGCAGTGATCGAATCGCTGAAAGCCCTTAAGCGCCCGTGCGAAGTAGTCCTGCACACCGACAGCCAGTACGTCCAAAAGGGCATCAGCGAATGGATTCACGGCTGGAAGTCGCGTGGCTGGAAGACTTCGACCAAGGAGCCGGTGAAGAACGCCGACCTATGGCAAGCGCTCGACGCAGCGCAGGCAGTGCACAGCGTCGACTGGCGTTGGGTGCGAGGCCACAACGGCCACCCGGGCAACGAGCGCGCCGACCAGCTGGCGAACCTGGGCGTGGAATCGGTGCGCCGCAAGTAAGGCCTGCTATACTTCGCCGCTTGCTACGAACATACTCGTGAATTTATGCGTCAAATCGTCCTCGATACCGAAACTACCGGCATTAACCCGAAACAGGGTAACCGAATCATTGAAATTGGCTGCGTTGAGCTGTTCGAGCGCAAGCTGACCGGGAATAACTTCCACCGCTATATCAATCCAGAGCGAGATTCGGAAGAGGGCGCACTGGCGGTGCACGGGCTGACGACGGAATTCCTGCGCGATAAACCGCGCTTCCACGAAGTCGTAGAAGAACTGCGCGAGTACATTCAGGGCGCCGAAGTCATCATTCACAACGCGCCGTTCGACCTTGGTTTCCTGAACCACGAGTTCAACCTGCTCAAGCTGCCAACCTTCGATTCTCACATCAACGGGGTGATCGACACCCTGGTGCAGGCGAAGGAAATGCGCCCCGGTAAGCGCAACTCGCTGGACGCATTGTGCGAACACTTCGGCATCTCCAACGCCCACCGCAAGCTGCACGGCGCTTTGCTTGACGCGGAGTTGCTGGCCGATGTTTATCTGGCAATGACCCGTGGCCAGAACAGCCTGGGCATGGACATCGTCATCGAGGAAACCGGCAGCGGTATCGCCATGGCCGAGATCGCCCTGGCCGAAGTCAAGGTACTGCGCGCAAACGAAGCGGAAGAAGCCGAGCACATCGCGCTGTTGGATGGCCTCGATAAAGCGGTCAAGGGAACTTGTGTTTGGCGCAACCCTAGTCTATAATTGCGCCACTTCGGGAGGTTAGCTCAGGGGTAGAGCACTGCATTCACACTGCAGGGGTCGCAAGTTCGAAACTTGCACTTCCCACCAAATTTATTTAGTAAAATCAAAGGCCTACATAAATTCGATGCGGGCCTTTTTTGTTGCTGAAGCGAAATGTACGGAAAAAGTACGGAGTTTCGAGAATCAGTGCCGTTTGTCCGATTCGGTAATCTAAGGGTTTTGCCGTGGCTTGTTCGGCATTGAGCTCATATCGCCATCAGCAATTGGTTTCTCGTTGAAGGTTCGCTGAAGCGGGGCGAGGGCTGATGGCTTGGCAGGTTGGGACAGTTTGAATTTCCCTCTCTCCGCCAGAATCACTATGGCGTTAAATGATGTGTTGGTCCTACCCGCCATCGAACCGGCCAAAAAATCGAAGCCCGCGCAAGCGGGCTTTTTTTGTTTTTCGGTCTCGATTGGCGACGTACATTGGGATGGCCGCCCTGAAGCGGGATTGATGGGCAAAAGTAGGCGATTACACGCACTGCCTCAATTGCCGGTAAGCACGTAGAATTATGCGTTCTGCCAAATTATCACAGCCGCACGTACAAATCCGACTAAAGTCATATCCACTTAAGGTGGAATGGCAATGCAAACTCTATCAAAACAGGAACAGTAATATGACCAGCGCCCAACAACGCGCCGAACTGCAACGCCGAATCTGGCAAATCGCTAACGATGTCCGTGGCGCCGTCGACGGCTGGGACTTCAAGCAGTATGTCCTGGGAACCCTGTTCTATCGCTTCATCAGTGAGAACTTCGCCAGTTATATCGAAGGGGGCGACGACAGCGTCAATTACACCGCGCTGACCGATAGCGTCATCACCCCGGAAATCAAAGACGACGCGATCAAGACCAAGGGCTATTTCATCTATCCAGTCAGCTGTTTGCCAAAGTGGCTGCCAGTGCCCACACCAACGAGAGCTTGAATACCGACTTGGCCACTATCTTTGCGGCCATCGAAGCGTCTGCCAATGGCTACGCTTCTGAACGCGACATCAAGGGCCTGTTCGCTGACTTTGATACTACTAGCACCCGCCTCGGCAACACTGTCAAGGACAAGAACGCCCGTCTTGCCGCTGTACTTAGAGGTGTGGCCGAGCTGGACTTCGGGCATTTTGACGCCAGCCATATCGACCTGTTCGGCGATGCCTACGAGTTCCTCATCTCGAACTATGCCGCCAACGCCGGCAAATCGGGCGGCGAATTTTTCACGCCGCAAAATGTGTCTAAGTTGATTGCGCAACTGGCCATGCATAAGCAAACCAGCGTCAACAAGATTTATGACCCAGCCTGTGGCTCGGGATCGCTGCTACTTCAAGCCAAAAAGCATTTAGATTGTTGCCGCCGACCGAAAATTGACCCACTTTGAGGGCTGATGCCGACTGAAAATTGACCCAGGTGTTCTACTACTCCCGCCTATTTTTTGGGCAGGAGATAATAAGGTGATCACCATGGAAATGTTAGGTAAAGTTCGACGGATGTACCTGCGCGACAAGCTGTCGCTGCACGAGATCGCGAAGCGCACGGGCCTGTCCCGCAACACGCTGCGCAAATGGCTACGCAAGCCGGAAGACGCGCCACCGCCGCGCTATCGGCGAGAATCGGCACCCACCAAGCTGAGCGAGTTCCACGCCACACTGGAGCAGGCGCTCAAAGCTGACACCCACCGCAACAAGCAGAACCGGCGTACCGGGAAAGCGCTGTTCGCCCAACTCAGGGCCGAAGGCTACGTCGGCAGTTACAGCCGGGTTACCGACTTCATCCGGGAATGGCGTGGCCGCGAAGGCAAGGCGGCAGAGGCTTTCGTCCCGCTCAGCTTCGAGCTGGGCGAAGCGTTTCAGTTCGACTGGAGCGAGGAAGGCATGGTGGTCGGCGGCATCTACCGGCGTCTGCAGGTGTCGCACATGAAGCTGTGCGCCAGCCGCGCCTTCTGGCTGGTGGCCTACCCCAGTCAGGGACACGAGATGCTCTTCGACGCCCACACCCGCTCGTTCACAGCGCTGGGCGGCGTGGCCCGGCGCGGCATCTACGACAACATGAAGACGGCGGTCGACAAGGTCCAGAAAGGCAAGGGCCGCGTGGTCAACACGCGCTTCACCGTCATGTGCGCGCACTACCTGTTTGAGCCCGATTTCTGCAACGTGGCCTCAGGCTGGGAAAAGGGCGTAGTGGAGAAGAACGTGCAGGATAGCCGGCGCCGGATCTGGATCGAAGCCCAAGACCGCCAGTTCGCTTCCCTCGCTGAATTGAACGCTTGGCTCGGAGAGCGCTGCCGGACGCTGTGGGGAGAATTGCAGCACCCGGAGTACGAGGCGCTGAGCGTGGCCGACATGCTGGAACAGGAGCAGGCCCACCTGATGCCCATGCCCACGCCGTTCGACGGCTACGTGGAAAAGGCGGCGCGGGTGTCGTCCACCTGCCTGGTCACCGTGCACCGCAACCGTTATTCAGTGCCGTGCGAGCTGGCCGGGCAGATGGTGAGCACAAGGCTGTACCCGACCCGCGTGTGCGTGGTGGCCGGCGATGCGCTGGTCGCCACCCATGAACGCATCGTCGATCGCAAGCAGGTGTGCTACGACTGGCAGCACTACATCCCGCTAGTGCAGCGCAAGCCCGGTGCGTTGCGCAACGGCGCCCCCTTTGCCGACATGCCCGCGCCGCTGCAGCGGCTGCGGCAAGGCTTGCTGCGCCACGCCGGCGGCGACCGGCTCATGGCGCAGGTGCTGGCGGCCGTGCCCGGCGCCGGCCTGCCGGCAGTGCTGGTGGCGGTGGAGCTGGTGATCGAGTCCGGCGTGCTCAGTGTCGAGCACGTCGAGAATGTGCTGGCCCGCCTGAGTGCCGCCCCGCCGCCGGCACATGCCGAGACCAGCCTGGTATTGAAGGAGGCGCCGGTAGCCAACACCAGCCGCTATGACAGCCTGCGCGAGACGGCTGGCAGCAGCGCGGAGGTGAACCATGCGTGACCTGATCAAGGAATTGAAGGGCCTGCGCCTGCACGGCATGGCCGACGCTTGGACCGATCTGGTGGCGCAAGGAGAGCACGCCGTGTCGTCGTCCAAATGGCTGATTGAGCACCTGCTGCGCGCCGAGCACACGGACCGCGCCATGCGTTCGGTGAACCATCAGATGAACGCCGCCAAATTCCCCGTGCACCGCGACTTGGCCGGCTTCGACTTCGCGGCATCCAGGGTCGATGAGGCCCTGGTGCGGCAACTGGCCACGCTGGCCTTCACCGATACGGCGCAGAACGCAGTGTTCATCGGTGGCCCCGGCACCGGCAAGACGCATTTGGCGACGGCCATCGCGGTGGCGGGCATTGCCTCAATGGGCAAGCGGGTGCGCTTCTACTCGACGGTCGATCTGGTCAATGCGTTGGAGCGCGAGAAGCGGGAAGGCAAGGCCGGTCGGCTGACACAGTCGTTGATGCGGATCGACCTGGTCATCCTCGACGAACTGGGGTATCTGCCGTTCAGCCAGGCCGGCGGCGCGCTGCTGTTCCACCTGCTCTCGAAGCTGTACGAACATACCAGCGTGGCCATCACGACGAATCTGAGCTTTGCTGAATGGTCCGCCGTGTTCGGCGACGCTAAGATGACCACGGCGCTGCTAGACCGGCTGACGCACCACTGCCACATCGTGGAGACTGGCAACGACTCCTACCGCTTCCAGCACAGCAGTATGGCGGCCAAGGGGCGGATCAAGGCGCGGGAGCAAAAACAGAAGGCCGGGAAGGCGGACTTTCCGGTGTAGCTTTGAAGACAGGATGTATAACGATATAAATCGTTTACTCCGTTAATTAACTATTGAACTGACTAAGGGGGGATTCACGGCGGGCTGCGCCCACCGCGAATCCCCCCTGTCTTTGGTACACTTATCCACAGACGCCGGCTCCCAAAGCAGCGTCCCGCCCTGGGTCAAAATTCAATCGGCAGGGTGGGTCAAAATTCAGTCGGCGCCAACACCTTTGCCTACAGCAAGCGCGGCGAGCTGCTCAGCGAAACCGGCCATATGGGCAAACTTTCGCATAGCTACGACGAACTCGGCAACCGTCTTAGTACGACACTGCCTGACGGACGGGTCATCCAGTCACTTTACTACGGCTCTGGACATGTCCACCAGATCAATCTGGATGGTGAGCTCATTTGCGATCTTGAGCGCGACGACTTACACCGCGAAGTCGGACGCAGCCAGGGCGCGCTGAGTACCATATTCAATTACGACGGCATGGGAAGGCGTACCCGCGCCCAGTCCATGCGCGATGGCCTTGCTTTGCTGGCTAAGGAATGGGCTTATGATCTGGCGGGCGAGATGGTTCGGAAAGATCATTCGCTCAATGGACGGACCTCCCACACGTACGATCCATTGGGAAGGATCTGCTACGCGGACCAGAACGCGCAGCGCGAGATGTTCCATTGGGACGCTGCGGCCAACTTGGTTGACTCCGTTCAGCCAGGCGGCTATGTTCGGCACAACCGTATCCTCGTTTTCCAGGACCGGCGTTTTGAATACGACGTGCACGGCCGACTTGAATCCAAGCGTACAGGCGCGCACACCGAGCAACGATTCAGTTATGACGGCGAGCACCGGCTCACTGAGGTCGAGACGCGTCGCAATGGCGTAACGCAGCAGGTTCGCTTCGACTATGATGCGCTGGGACGCCGCATTCGCAAGCACGATGAGTTCGGTACCACGCTATTCCTGTGGAGTGGCATGCGCCTGTTGCAGGAGCTGCGGGGAACGCAAGCGGCTACCTACCTCTATGAAGCGAACAGTTACGTACCTGTCGCCCGGATCGACAGTGCGGCTGGCGGCAAAGTGTTGGCTGAAGGCGGCGCGACTCACGCAAACAGGAAGGCGTCAACGTATTATTTCCATTGCGATGTTTCAGGTTTGCCGGAGGAACTGACCGCAGCGTCTGGAGAGCTTGCGTGGCGCGCGCAGTACACAGTGTGGGGCAACACGGTTGCCGAAAGCTGGACTGCCGGGACCACAGATGCGCAAGCGCTGCACGAGCAACCGCTGCCGCAGAACCTACGCCTCCAGGGGCAATACCTGGACAGGGAGTGCGGGCTCCATTACAACACCTTCCGGTATTACGATCCGGATATCGGACATTTCACCACGCCCGATCCGATCGGACTTGCCGGTGGGCTTAACCTGTATCAATATGCACCGAATCCGATTTCGTGGATTGATCCATGGGGATGGAACAGCCACGGCGTTTATGACGTCCATGGCGAAGCTAAACTGCCGTCAGACATGTATCGCATGTCCGATGGTCGGCATTTCCAAGAGGCGAACAGGCAGCTTTACTATCAGATGAAAAATGATCCTCAATTTAAGGCTGCCATTGAGGCAAAATATCCCGGAACTTTTGATAAGGTTTCACCAGGCAGGCGAGGGGCCTTCCCGAGAACCGCTCCGCCTGATTTAACGTGGCATCACCATGAAAAAGTTGGCGGATTATTACAACTCGTCGATCAAGCTGACCACAACGCGAGACATAAAGACTATCACCCAACAGGTAGAGGAGGTCGAAATACGTGGGGTGGTGGCAGTAAGTGTCGATGACTTCGCATTTTTGAAAAGGATAAGGTTATGGAGTACTTCAAATCTATTTCGGATTTGGTTGCAGGCTTAAAGAAGCTGCAACAGGAAGCATGGATTCATACGGATATGCAGGTTTGGCTGTCAAGTCCGGAAAAGGCCGATTTTTACTATTTGCCATGGGATTACATGCAAAGTCTGGAGGACGATGAAGTCTATGAGGACGATGATGGTGTTGAGCTACCACTTGCTTTGAAAGATAAGAACTTGAAGGAGTGGATGCTAGTTAATGTACTTGCTCATATTGCGAAGTCTATTGATTGGAACACGGAAGGCGCAAAAGAATTCATTGCCCAAGTCGACTATTACCGTGAGTTTGACACCTTTAAGCGGTGAGGAAAGGATGACCTCGGGAGCCTTTCGCAGTGATGCCATTCTGAAGCCAAGATGCGCTTGTGCTCCGCTTTCGGCACGACCGCATGGGCCACAAGCGTTGGGATCAATTTGGCCATGACGTGGTGCTGGCGCCGACGGTTCGTAACGAGTGAGCGTACGATATCGCCAGTGAACTTGCCGAGGAACGCCACTCGCACCGGGGCCCCAGCACATTTGCGTATGATGCGCTTGGCCGCCTTACATGTGTCCCACATAATGCCCCAGTGTGAACTGTTTCGATGGGACTCTACTGCCAATACGTGAGCCAGGGGACGAGTACTGTCTTTAAGTTTGGATAGAAATGATTGTGAGTGATGTTTCGACATTGGTCGAGGAGCAGGAAAACAAGCAGCAGTCGCTGTGGGCAAAGATAGAAGGAAGCCGATGGTATGCTATTCCTCCGGCACTGGCTGAATCGTTTCTCAAGGCCGGCGCGCAAGTGTGCCAGGCGGAAGAATTGCCACACTGATGGCGATCACACTGAAGGCAGAATTCACCCTTCTCTTGGATCATGATGGCTATTGGCTTGTCGAGAAGTCGATAGCTCCAGAGGTCATGGCTGCACTAGAGAAGTTCCGAAATGGCGTGGTAAAAACGCATTCGAAGATCGCTTCGTGCCGGCTCGCATTGGAGAAAGCGGTTGCAATGGGGGCTAACGAGTTGCACATTTATGGCTTAGGGACGGCCGCCGCAGCCAAAGAGATTCGTGCTCGTGGGATTAAACCGTTCATCTATCATTGGGATGCGTCAGCAGACCTGACCAGGCATAGGCCCTAGCAGGCTGCTGAAATACCGCCTCGGCACCGCGCCCGAGGCGGCCCGTCCAATGTTATCCTGACGCCCCCATTCCCGACCTGGAAATCAATGCGCGGCGCCGATACCTTTACCGAAAGCCTGTTCACGATGCGCAAGCTGGAGGACTTTATTCCGGCAGACCACCCGCTGCGTGTCATTCGCAAGATGGCCAATACAGCGCTGGAAAAGATGGACGACTTGTTCGCTAAGATGTACGAGGCCGACATGAAGGGCGGTCGTCCGAGTATCGCTCCCGAAAAGCTACTGCGCGCGATGTTGCTGCAAGTGCTGTACAGCATCCGTTCGGAGCGCCAGTTGATGGAGCAGGTCCAATACAATCTGCTGTTCCGTTGGTTTGTCGGCCTGTCGATGGACGATACCGTTTGGGTGCCGACTGTCTTCACCAAAAACCGCGAACGCCTGATCAAGCATGATGCCGTCATCGAATTCTTCAACGAAGTGCTGGTCATCGCAGAAAAAGAGGCGTGGCTTTCGTGTGAGCATTTCAGCGTGGACGGTACCCTGATTCAAGCCTGGGCCGGCCACAAAAGCTTTGTGCGCAAGGAGGACGATGGCCAAGGCAACGGCGACGGCGGCGATTTCAAAGGCGAGAAGCGCAGCAACGATACCCACCAGTCCAAAACCGATCCCGACTCCCGCCTATACCGCAAGGGCAACAACACCGGTAGTGAGCTGCGCTATATCGGCCATACCCTCAGCGACAACCGCCACGGCCTGATCGCCAATGCGATGGTCACAATGGCCGATGGTTATGCCGAACGGGAAGCAGCCAAGGCCATGATCGGCGATGCGCGTCAGGCGCTGGTTGATCCAAAGCGCGAGATCACGCTGGGCGCGGACAAGGGCTACGATGCCGCGGAATTCGTGCAAGCTTGCCAGGCCATGAACGTCACGCCCCATGTGGCGCAGAACAAGTCCGGCCGCAACTCGGCGGTGCCCGAGTCGATTGCACAGAGCGATGGCTACGCGATCTCGCAGCAAAAACGAAAACTCATCGAACAAGGCTTCGGTTGGGCCAAGTCCGTCGGCGGCATGCGCCAGGTGATGGTGCGTGGCTTGAAGAAAGTCGACCAGATGTTCGTGCTGACCATGGCCGCATACAACCTGGTGCGCATGCGCTCCTTGGGACAAGTCCGTCCCGCGGCGGCAGCATGATGGAAAATCGGTGGAAAACCTCGTGCAAACTGGGGAAACGATGGAATTTTCTTCCGAAAATCCCATCTTATGAAATTAATTAATCGACCAGCACCCGGAATCACGCGCCACGACCGATTCCAGCCGAGTGGTATTTCAGCAGCCTGCTAGGGCAAGCCGTTGGTGACGTGGTACTTGCGTACGGCTAGACTTGCATACAGTTTAAAACATCCCGGCTGTGAATGCCGCCAAACCAACGTTTGAAGGAGTGAAATGACGGATCTCGCACATGCGCTGAAAACCGAAATCTCCCGACTCGCCCGCAAAGAATTGAGGGCGCAGTTGGAACCGCTAAAGAAATCGGCAGCTCAATCCAAGGCCCAGGTGGCGGTTCTTCGCGAAGAGGTTGGCGCGCTCAAAAGGCAGATACGAGCCCTAGCAAAGCAAGCACTCCATCCGGCTGAAAAATCATCTGAAGTGCAGCAAAAATCGAGGCAACGCTTCACCGCCAGAGGGTTCGCTACGATGCGGAGTCGTTTGGGGCTCTCACACGCAGAATTGGGGCGGCTCATCGGGGCGTCCGACCAGTCTGTCCGTAAGTGGGAAGACGGAGAGGCCATCCCGCGCAGGAAATTTCAGCAGGCGATCTTTGCTTTGCGTGGTATCGGAAAGCGAGCGATTGCTGAGCGTCTTGGCGCAGGCGCCAACTGACAGTGGTCGGCCAAAAGGAGACGAGACGTGCGAGGACAATCCGCTTCCAATGATAATTTGGACTACGAACGAATCGGACGATTCATTTATTCATTCCATCGAATTTGCGGATCAGCGGGTAAATTGACTGACACTGAGCTGGCCACCGATGCGCCTCCTGAGCTTGCTAAGCGCGCAGCGAGTCTCGCTCAAAAGTTCCATCACATTATGGAGAACCCTGGATCTACTGCCGAAAGTGAGCTTGCATCAACGCTCCATGAAGCAGCTGAGGTACAGCGCGGAATTGATGAATGGCGCTCCAAGGGTTCCCGGCGGTAGTCGGCCAAAAACAGACACTACAGGGCGCGGTTCGTATGCAAACATTGACGGGAAAGATACCTAACGTTGTAGCAAGTTGCGCTGTTTTGGGCGGGCTTCCATTATTAGCTTTCATAGTTCTATTTCTTCAGTTGACGGCGGCACGAAACGCAGGGCACCCACTAACCGGGGATGCAATCGGCCTAGCGGTGATGTCAGCATTTTCATACGGACTTGCTTTACTGAGCTTTGGCATTGGCGCTGTGTATTTTGGATATAAGCGAGTACGGTATCATCTGTTGCCCAAACGCTGGCACCTAATAGCTTTAGCTTGTGGCGCTGTTGAAGTTGCCGCACCAGTTCTGTACTTTGTATTCTTTTGAGTCTGATGGCTAACGGCCAGGAGCGGACGAGCGGTCGGCCACTATTTCATTGCACGCCATTGCAGGTCCATTAAACGATTGAATCTAACCAGCGCCTGCGCCTAGCGGCGCAAAGACGCTGATCGCGTGAGCGCGGGGAGGTTAGTCACTTAGCTAGGGCTTCTAGGAGATTGCCATTCATTTACGTGCCGGGGAGAGCGTTAGCGTTGACTTTTCGTTGGCAATAGGCTGCCCAAGCGTCCATAAATCGCGGCGCTTCTCGTATAGGTCGCTGCGAAAGTAAGCGGCTTCGGTGGCGTCACGTACTGTATGTGCCCGTGCGGCCTCACGGACTTCGGCTGGAAAAGCGGTTTGCTCCGCCGCCCAGTCCCTGACGGTCGAGCGAAAGTCGTGCATGGTGTAGGCCAGGTCCAGCCGTCGCAACAGCATGTCGTCGGTCATGCCACTGTGTGGCTTGCCGACTTGGCTTGGAAAGAACAGGCTTTTCGTTTCCGCTGTACCCATGGCCAGTTCGCGCGAGACGGCCGGCGCACGACGTGCAAGTGGGAGGTGGGGCTCAACGCCTGTCGTCATGTGGGAGGCACGAGTGATCCGGCGCAGTAGTTGAAATGGAACTAGCTCTATATGCTACAACGCTAGCCGCGCCAGCGCGCTCATGGCAATGTCTCCCCTCAAGTGTCCATAATGTTTCTCAATCATCGCGACAGAAGTACCACTTATTTGTGCGACAGTTAGCAAATCAAGCCCGCCGTGTACAAGATCCGTGATAACGCTGTGGCGTATCGTATATGCAGTGGTGCTCTCTGGCAGGTCCGCCTTTCTTGCTGCCTCCTTGATCGGTTTTTTCCAAGAATCCCTCGACCATCTCACTCCGTCCTGCCTTGAAAAGAGAGGCTCGTTTTGTTTTTTGGTCCCGATGGCGGTCAGCAAGATTGGTTCGATTTCTGACGGTAACGTAATTATGCGGCTGTGTCCGCCTTTATCTTTTCCAATAATGAGAGAGCGGAGGCGCACGACATAGTCATCTACATTCAGAGCGGCCATCGCTCCAGGGCGCAATGGTAACATCGCCATGCATTTCAAAAACAACGCGATGTCCAGGCCAGCCGCCTGCACCAGTGCGCGCCTCTGCTCCCTATCGAGATACAGCCGCCGGCGTTGCGTCGCATTTCCTATTGCCTTCAAGGCGACTTTCCATGCGACGTCCGTTGCGACATATCCTTCTGCCAGTGAAAAGTTGAGCGCTGCGCGAATTGCCGCGAGATCACGGTTGACCGTGCTCTTTGCCCTTGGCCGGGTGCCGCCAGAATAGTCGGTGCGCGCCGGCTTCGCGCTCAGTTGTTGCCGGAACGCCTTGACTTGTTCGCGTGTCAGTTCAGTCAGTGGTACGGTTTCAATGTCACTGCCTGAGATCCACCTGCGGTAGCGGTCTTTGAGGTCTTCGGCCGCGTCGGCGCCACGGACCTCCAGTGTACGTTTAACATAATCCAAACAGGCGTCATTAACGGTATAGGGAGGTGAAATGTCCGTGGGTGGCGAGGCCCCATCGGGAGCCCCAATATCGATGATTGGCGGGGGAGGTGAGGACGCTGGATGCTCTTGAACTATTGCTGCCTGTGCGGCAAGGACCGCTTGGGCGAATCTGTCGCTTGGCCGAAACTCTTCGAGCCGTCCTAGCGACACTTCGCGTTTCTCGCCATTTTCGAGCACGCGAACTTGCCAAGTGCCGGCAGAGTCGGACGTCATTTTTCGGAAGCCAACGTGCAAGCCGCGGTTCAATCTATGCCAGTATGGTTCGCGTCGTGGCTTCAGTCGATCACGGCCAGAGACAGTGTCGATCCTCTCACCCATAATGCATACCTACAGTGCAAAGCCTTAAAATAGCACTATTCGAAAAGACGGCCAATCCGGTATTTCTTGCTGACGCAAAAGAATGTTTGGGAGGTGAGTACGGAGTGGGTACGGAGTACAGTCGGAAATTCTGGGATCTGTTGGGAGACGCCAGATGCGCGCTTCTCCTATGAGAGGGGTCTCAAGACAGCTCGTACTGACTCTCATCTGAGCGTTCACACTGCAGGGGTCGCAAGTTCGAAACTTGCACTTCCCACCAAAATGCACATGAAATCAAGCACTTACAGCGTCAATTCAAGAGTTTGTAATGTGCAGGGGTCGCAGGAAGGAAAACCTGTGCTGATCTCTTGAAATGACCAATCAAATCAACGGCTTGCGAACTTTTGTCGCTGGCCGTTTTTGTTTGGTACGGAAAAAGTACGGAAAAGTTCTCCGCACAGCAGGGCGTGAGGGGCATTCCGGCAAGGCGCTGGCCCCCTGGAATGGCATTGAATTGGAAGACCTCTGCACTCCAACTGCAAGGGGTTACCATCGTCGGCGTGTCCTGGACTTTTCTGCAGGGTTCTTCTTCAACTCAGGAAGTTGCACCTCAACGTATGCACCGGAATCTGTTCAGGATTCGTTCAGTCCGGTGCATTGATATTGCGGGGCAGGATGCCAAATGTAATCACAACAGCGAGCTTTTGTGATGACACCGGGCCATGCCACTCGGTCGCGCAGCGCCGATCGCAGCCTGGCCCTTCTGGTTGAACTCATGCTGGCTCAGTACTGCGCGTTGGATAACAGTGTGCGCTCGCCGGGTAGCTTGTGGACTACCAACGTGATGCCGAGTCGCCGATAGGCTTCTCGCATAATTCTCTCGGCATTGTCAGTAGCAGGGTCGTCTCCGACTAAATTGGAGATATTGATTTCACGCAAAGGATCACTTGTCACTGTCGGCAGCGCCACCGCAAGTGTCAATCCAAAAAGTGTGCGGCGTCGCATTAGCTAGCCTCCCTTAACGCTCCCGGTTAAGGCCGGGATATCATGATGCTACCGCATTGAACTGGACTCGGGTTCTGGCCGACCAATTTTCCCTTGTTCCAGGGAATGCGCAGGTGCGATGGCATTTGGAATATGTCCATGGTGTAAGGAGTTCTGCTATGCTCCGGTCGTCTATTGATTTGAGTGCACTGCTTCCGAGTGAAGCGTGAGAATTCGCGAATTTTTCGTGCGGGCAAGAATGTTATGCTGTGCTATTGGCTCCCGTGCGGCCACGAGCAGACAAAGAGCAACGTGAATGGATCGATATGAGACCAGGCGCCCATTACAGAATTGAGTACGAAAGCTTCGGGAATGCCCGTGTTCGATTGACGTTGCGGTTGGAAGAAGTCCATCAAGTGCTTAAGTTTGCGAAGGAAAACCTGAAACCAGGTTCGGAACTCTTTGTCGCCTGTCTTGGTGACGGAGTTGACTTTGGAAACTTTAATTGCGAAGTTGACCCGGAAGGGCAAGCTACAATTACGGCCCATGAGCATCGAGGGTTTATTTCCACCGGCTTAAGATTAGAACAGGCGCTGAACGTCCTGGCGTATTGGTTGCCGGCGCAGGCAAGAGCACGCGATATTCGCTGGACCGCGCAATGATGTCGTGGCGGCGCCCGTTCCCGGCCAAGAGCCCCCCCCCCGGAATAAGCCGTCGTATCTATGTAGGACTTGAAGCACGCCATGCCAGAATATATTCCAATGCTAGAGCGTGTGCTTCAAGGATCGCAGCTCGCGCATTGCGAAGCGTGGGCGTACGTACGGTTTCATCAGGATGGCGTTGTCGCTCTTTGGGCGCACTGATCCAAACCAACTTTGCCTGAAACCCACCAAGCACTGCTTCCGTGGACACTCTATAGGAATAGCCATCGATCGTGCTGGTATGGTCTGCCAGTGCAAGAGGGCATTGGTTTTTCATTGGATCTTCTTCATCGAAGGATGACTCTACATACTTTCATCTTAGCGGGCTCGCGATTGATTGCTGTAATTATTTAATCCAAGCCATAACTGCTGAAATGAATGTTCATTGACCTCGCAACAAGAGGGCTCGAAGTGACGATGCTTCGAGAGAAGGCATGATCTGAATGCGGAACAGTGTAAGCCGGCTTTGCGCGCGGACTTCCTGAGCGCAGAAGCGATGGCGATGCGGGTGCCAAATATATCCAGCCGGAGAGCTTGCTACCACCAGCGCGCATTTTGCCTGGTGTTTGCAACACCGCGCGTACGCCGTTCGTTTGCGACGGTTGCGCGGGCCAATTACTATCACCACTTCAATCGTACTCGGAGCAGTTCGCACTGGCGCGGGAGGCGCAGGGCGCCCCCCTGCGCTCACAAGCGTCGACCAACTGTCGCTGGCGTAGAGAATCGAATAGATTCGTCATATTATCGGCGTCGCGCCCCTTCCATGAGGGGGCGCTATCTCGGGGCATTGTGGAGTGGCGCCTGACGTGACCGTCTCCAGAGAGGAGCCGCTGGATAATGGGGGAAGGGACTTTTTCACTGATCAGATAGGCGATGGCATAGCGCCATCCACACTGTTCAGCCAGGTCAAGCGCACCATCAATGACGCTTGCTAGGTGAACGCTCATGCGGCGTTCCTGATTATCAAGTGACACGGTTGTCTCCATTTCCATTCTTTGGCTTGGCTACGAGTGGCCCGGCGATGGTTTAGGCGGTTTCCACACCTTACCACGTCGGAATTACCTGTTGGATACAGGGGCTCAATAAGAAGGGGAAATGTTGGTGCCGGGCGACAGCTACTGGGTACTTTATGTGGGACCTGTCAGGAATTTTGTGTGCCGGGGTCGCGGTTCGTAGTTAGTTAATCGCGTTGGTGAAGCGTTCACCAAACAGAATGGCAAACTGGTTGGCGGCCATCTTCCAGGTCCGTTGCGGCATCTTCCAATCTTTTTCGATATTGCGCAAGGCCAGGTACAGCAATTTGGTCGCTGCCTCGTCGCTCGGGAAGTGGCCACGGTTCTTCACGATCTTCCGCAACCGCATGTGCAGGCTCTCAATGGCATTCGTGGTGTAGATAATCGAACGTACTTCCGGTGGGTACGAGAAGAACGGAATCACCTGCTCCCATTGGCGCCGCCACATCGCCGGCACGGTCGGGAAGCGCTGCCCCCACGGGCCGTCTGCAAACGCATCTAGCGCCGCTGCTGCCGCGTCGGCGTTCGCTGCCTGGTAGATCGGCTTGAGCGCAGCTGCAAGCTCCTTGCGATCCTTCCAGGACGCCAGCGTCATCGAGTTGCGAATCAGGTGCACGATGCAGGTCTGGATTTGCGCCTGCGGATACACGGCCTCAATCGCTTCAGGGAAGCCGCGCAGGCCATCGACGACCGCAATCAGAATGTCTTCCAATCCACGGTTGCGCAGCTCGTTGAAGACCTTCAGCCAGAACTTGGCGCCTTCGGTTTGTTCGATCCATAGTCCCAGCACTTCCTTGCGGCCATCGGCGCGGATACCCAGCGCCAAATATACGGCCTTGTTCTTGACGGTGCCTTCATCGCGGATCTTCAGCCGCAGTGCATCGAAGTAGACGATCGGGTACATCGTCTCCAGCGGCCGCTGCTGCCATTGCGCCACTTCATCCATGACCTCGTCGGTGATGGTCGAAATCAGGTCTGGCGACACTTCGGTGCCGTACAGTTCCAACAAATGCGCCTGAATCTCGCGCACGGTCATGCCGCGAGCATACATGCCGATGACGTGGTCATCGAAGCCCGGCATGCGGCGCTGGTGCTTGCCGACGAGCTTTGGCTCAAAGCTGGAAAGACGGTCACGTGGGATCTCCAATTCCAGCTCGCCGCCCGGTGCCAAAACGGTTTTGCGGCTCTTGCCGTTACGGTGGTTCTTGGCGTCGCCTTCGGTGGCGAGGTGGTGGGTCAATTCGGCTGTCAGCATGCGCTCGGCCAGCATCTTTTTGAGCTGGCCGGCCAAGCCTGACTCCCCGAGAATCGATTCGGCATCCTTGTTCTCGACCTGGGCCAGCAACTGGTCAATCAGTTCAACAGGAAACGGGTACTGCTTCTTGGTTTTTGGTTTTTTAGTGGTCATTACGTCGGTCATGGACAATCCCTTTCGGTATTATTTCATGACCCCAGATTCACACTAAAATTCTGACAGGCTCTTTATGTGCGTTTGCTCGCCGAATTGCCCCATTCCGATCGACCCGCCTACCCACGCAACCTCGGACCAAAATGGACCTTGGATAACGGCCACTACTGGGAGCACCAGCGCTTACAAACGCTGGGTTGACTTGTGGTCCGCCAACGCTGCACGAAGCGGCTTTGCCATGACATCTGAATCCGCTCGCCAAATCTGGTAACAACCACAGTACATTTCTTGGCGAGCGCTGCCCATCCCACCAAATAAGGGTTCTCACCGGGATACGGGGCATCGCCATGTCCAAGCCAAGCCGGGAGTGTCATCACTTCGGCCGCTCAGTATGGGAGCGCACGGACAACGACGGAATGAAGGCGTACGCTGCGTGCAGACCGTCAGTCTCAGCCCCTCTCCCGTTCGAGTCATCCAGGATGGCAGCACCGGCCGCCTGACCATCGTCTCGTTCTTCACGCCGCGCAGCGGAACTCCCGTCTCGCGCCGTCGAGCCGTTCCGTATGCAGCAATGCACTCATTACCGGAGGATTCATCATGAAACATACCTTGATTTCGTTCGCGCTCATCGCGCCCCTTGCGTTGACCGCCTGCATACGCGAAACGCCACCGGCGGTGCAAGTAGCGGCCGGTCCAGCCGGCACGCCAGGGCCTACCGGAGCCACCGGCGCCACAGGGGCCGAGGCTCGTCCTGGTGCCACTGGCCGGACCGGCGAAAGCGGAGCACAGGGCTACGATGGCGCCAAGGGGGCCACCGGCGACAGCGGAGCACAGGGCTACGATGGTGCCAAGGGTGCCACCGGCGCAACCGGTGCGTCAGGCAGCACTGGTGCCCAGGGCGACACCGGGCCTAAGGGCAAAGAAGGCGACACAGTGATTGTGGTTCCATCGCGCTGATACTGACAGGTAGTCGCAACGAAATTGCCAAGCATGGGATTGACGCCGGCGACACGCCGAAAAGGCAAATGGAATGCCTGGCGCGGGAGCGAGTAAAGAGCCAAAATATCATAGCTCGCTTCAACGAGCGAGTAATCGGCCTGACAAACGATCTCATCACCTTTGCGCCAAGTCTGCAGGCCAACAAGGCGACGGCCGGCAGCATTCGTCCCCCAGTGATCGACAGGGTATTTCCCTTTGCACAGGCACAGGGGGCACTTGCGTACCTTGAAAAGGGCAGGGCAAAGGGGAAAGTGGTGGTGCAGATTGTAATGACCTGATTGCCATCGGAGCGGATCTTCTCCGAAAGCAAGCCGGCTAATGTCGGCTGCACAAGCGCGCGCCGCGGTGGCCTTGCTGCCCGTCGTTCTTATGACGCCCGGCGACTTCATTGCGGGCCGCCTTCTGCTGTTGCTTATTGATGTCGCCAGTCTTGTCGGGGGCTGCCTTATGGTGGACAGGTTCCGGGCTCTTCGTTATGTGGCTCATGATTTCCTCCGTTGGAATTGAAGATGCAGTCGTATGCAAAGACCAACGTATATCTCGCCAGTGAAATAGCCAGTGCCTAGCGATAGGGCTCCTCTTCATCAATCGCTGCAACAGGCTGTTAGTTCGCAGTCGAACGGAGAACGCGACAGGATGGAAGGCAAGTGGTACGCTCAAGAGACCGGAGGGGGCAATGAAAAGCTGTCTGATCGGGCTTTGGCTGACGATGTTACTTACGGGGGCACTTGCCGCCTGTGGGGCGCTACCCAACGTTTCCTTGCCTAACGCCAAAGTGGCCGCAGAACAGGCAGCCAAGGTAAGGGATCCAGAAGGCAATTTTCCTGGCCCCGGCTCTGAAGTCCTTCTCAAGAAGCGTTGGTCTACGTCGACGCTGAATGCCAAAGCACTTTCCATTCTGGAAGAAGCTGCCACGGGCGTTCCTTTGATTGCCGGCAACAGAGTTCAGTTGCTGTTCGACGGTCCCCGGACCATGGCAGAAATGGCCAAGTCCATAGCTGCCGCGACAAACAGCGTCAACTTCGAAACCTATGTCTTTGACCAGGATGAGCAGGGTGAACAATTTGCCGACTTATTGATACAGAAACAGCATGAAGGCGTCGTGGTCAACGTGATCTATGACAGTGTCGGCACGCTCAATGTACCGCAGGCGTTCTTTGAGCGCATGCGCTCCAGCGGCATTCGCCTGGTGGCGTTCAATCCAGTCAACCCTGCCAAACTGCGCGGCAACGGATGGATGTTGAATAACCGCGACCACCGGAAGCTACTGATCGTTGACGGCAAGGTTGCATTCACTGGCGGGGTGAATATCAGCGATACTTATGCGAATAGCTCGCCTTTTCGTGGACGCGCCGATAAACGTGCAAAAAACAAAGGCGATTCAGGCTGGCGCGATACCCATCTGAAGATCGAGGGACCTGCCGTCGCCGCCATGCAGTGGGCGTTTATTCAAGCCTGGCTGGAACAGGATGCCGACGACCTCAGGAGTGCGGAGTACTTTCCGGCACAGGCTGTCTTGGGTGATAAGGTGCTGCGCGTACTCGCCAGCAAGCCGCATGGCCATTTTGAGATTTACAAGGCGTTCCTGCTGGCGCTCCAGGAATCGAAGAAGACAATCAACATTACCTGTGCTTACTTTGTGCCGGATGACCAAACCCTGATGGCACTGATAGCCGGCGCGAAGCGCGGCGTGCAAGTGCAACTCGTGCTCCCCAGCATATCGGACGCGGGCATCGTCCAACTGGCTAGCAGAGCCTATTACACACGACTCTTAGAAGCTGGGGTCAGAATCCATGAGTTGAACCATTCTGTGCTGCATGCTAAGGCTGCAGTGATCGACGGGGTATGGTCGACGGTCGGCTCGACTAATATCGATAAACGCAGCTTCTTGCATAACTCCGAATTGAACGTGATCGTGATTGGCGACAGTTTCGGTGCGGAAATGGACAGCGCCTTCCAAGAAGACCTGCGTAATTCGACCGAAGTGACGCTCAGCGAATGGCTGCGACGCCCCCTGTTAGATCGGGCCCGGGAATGGTTGGCTGATCTGCTGAGCTACTGGCTGTAGGCATGTGGAACGCCAACCTTGCTGGGTTGGCGAGTCCTGATGCCGGCCCGACCGTTCGTACAAGGGGCTTCAACGGAATATTGCTACTCACGCTTTCCCGAATCGTGGTCGCCTCGTTTTTCTGCTTTCTTTTCCGCCTTGTTGGCCGCTTTGGTTTCGGCGCGATTATCCTTGTCAGGCGGACCGCCATGTTCCGCCCTGGGTTTAGCATCCCGTCCTCGATCCTCGCCCTCCGGCCGACCCGCATTGGGGACAGCATGCGGGGGGGCTTGTATTTGCGGTTGCTCTGGCGGACGTGCGGGAGCAGCCCGAGGTGCTTCGCTTCCTTTGGTGGGGGAGCGCTCTCGCACGGAGGGCCGCAGAGCGTTGATGCGGTCTTCATGCGATCGAGCGGTTGGCGCCTGAGACTGCTCAGGCGAGCTTGGTCTTTCCATAGGGCGTTTCGAGGTGTCGCCAATCATTGTTTGCCATTGCTGGCGTACTTGCGCATCCCGCGGCGCATAGCCGTAATGTTGCTGCACCAATTCCCTGCGCCGGGATTCATCAGGATAATTCGAACGCGTATACTGCCTCTGGTAGCTTGGTAGCGGCGCAGGGGCGGGGGCCGCTCGCCGGTCCCATCGCCTCCACTCTTCATGGCGGCGCGCCCAATCCGGACCCCACACAGCATCCCAGCGCGGTGGCTCGTTCGGTCCCCACGTCCGGAACGTCACTGGTGGAGATCCGTAATAGCGCAGCGGAATACGCAACAAGGCCAGAGGCACATTGTCGTACGAAGCCGATTCCCAAGGTCCGTCATACCAGGGGCTGGCGTACCATCCTTGCGGCACATAGACCCAATACAGACCATCGTAAAAGAAGTAGTTGGCTTGCAGCCGCGGCACGTAATACACAGGATAGTCGGGAATTCGCTGCAGGTCCGGGTATTGCGGCACATTAAAACCTATGCTGATGCTGTTCTGGGCCGTTGCCGGCGCGAATGTCAGCACCATCAGCGTCAACACTATCAATAATTTGCGCATGTTATTTGCTCCTTTGAACGGTGGCCCGTGGTGGCTCTGATCTGGTCAAAGTGCTGCGCTGTGAGTTAGTCAGGGAACATGCTGCGATCAGCGTCAGATGCGGTTGGGCGACATCTTCAGCCTAGTTGGCGTCAACCTGGTCGTCCACCAGGGAATGCAGCAGTTCCCAGAATCTCGGACCATTTTTTGATCTGAGTCATTTTTGCCCGCGGCCCGTTCTATGCTACAGGTCCGAACTGTATGCCGATCCCGACAGTTGCCGCCATTGAAAGCGCGCTCCAGAACGCCACACGGGCTACTCCTTTTACAACATTAGCGCCACCAAACTTCGCGGCCAGTCCACCCAAGATGGCCAGAAAGGTCAGTGAAGTGGCGACAGTAAGCGGAATGAGCATATTGTGCGGCGCCAGCAAGACCACCAATATCGGCAGCGCTGCACCGACAGCAAAGCTGGCCGCTGATGATGCTGCGGCCAGCAGCAGAAACACCACCATGCGCCGGCTACCGTAAAATGGTCGATTGGTGTATTCCTCATCGATCAGCGCCCGCAGTTGGCCATCCTCCTCGTCCACCAATGGCTGGCGCGCTACCGCTTCCAGCCGCCGGTAGACCGTGGAGCGCGGTACGGCTGCCAACTCGCACTGCACCGCCAACGGCACCTCGTCGCCTCGGTCAATCCATTGCGCCCGTTCGGCCGGGCTCATTCCCCGAGCTTTTTTTTGAGCCAATCCACCTGCATCTTCAGCCGACCAATCTCGCCATACAGCTTATCTTCTGGACTGCTTTCATCGACCGGCTTGGGGCCGCGCTTCACGTCGAACAGCGCCCCGGCGTTTTCCAGAATCTCCTTTTTCCACTGGCCGACCAGCACCGGATGCACGCCGTACTCCTGCGCGATCTCCGTCACCGTCTTCACCCCGCGTACCGCTTCCAAGCCGACCTTGGCCTTGAACTCCGCCGTGTGCACCCTGCGTTTTTTGCCTTCACTCATGCGCTATCATCCTTTCACGGACGACAGCTTAAACCACCGTCTCAAATTCGGGGTCCACTATACAAAGCGGTCATAACAGCGCGGTTCGTCCGACAGTTCGCGGTGGTCCTTTTCCATCAGCGCCAGCTTGCCGTTGAATCCGCGCCTGTTCATCACTTGTAGCATGCCATCGTTTTGATTCTTAACAAGCCCATAGCATGTGACGTCGGCGCGATATTTCTCTGCCGCGAGCATTGCCAGGTAGCCCCAGCCGGGGCCAACTTCAATCAATCTATCGCCCGGATTGATACGCAGCTTTTTGCAAATCGCATCAAAGTTGTTATGTTGTGCCTCGTCCAGCGTCGATGTGTCGTTTTCCCAGCATCCTTCGCTATATCCATAGGTATCGCCCAGGACGAGGCGAAAGAATTCCGTCGGTAGGCCGTAATGGAAAGTTGCGTTGCGTTTGGCCTGGGCAAAGTTCAGATTGTTCTGGCGCCGCTCCAAGGACTGGCGCTTGATCCAGGTTAGTGGGTGCTCGACTCGTCCGAATGGCTTTCGATAGCCGATATTGACGAGCCGGCGCAGTGCATGTTCGCCGATGATATCGATCTCGCCTTCAAAATATGCCTCCAGGAATTCGAACATTCCACCCAACACCATGCGCCATTCTGCAGCGCGATTGCGGAAAATGATTGTGATATCGGCGCTGCCAAGCTGCGTGCTCTGATACGCGCTCCCGTCTGAAAAGATCACTTGAAGATGGTATTTTTGCCCTTGAGCAACGCTCTTCACGGTGCGGCGAATGATTGCTTTGATGAAGCCGCGTTCTTGATATTCGCGCTCTGAGCCGATGGAAGGCCCCTCTTGCATGATGCCTCCACGAGATCTTGACATCGTTGGCGCTCTTTAACGTCAGCGTTGTATTGAGATGGCGGCGACGTGGCGCAGGTGGATTGCAACACCGTTGTGAGCAACGGTCTTCCAAGTCATATTAGCTTGCGTTATAAGGTCACGCAAATCCGGCTGCCATACTTTTAGCGCTCACATTCTGTCGCAGGCCTCCGCGCCCCATTGAAGAACGCCAGCATTTCCTTCGATGCGCATGGCCCGCTTGGATCGGTATGCGAGCCGGCCGGCTGGCCTCCCTGCCACGCGTGTCCTGCTCCATGGACGAGCCAATGCTCCGCAATGCAACCGCCATCTGCGTGCCGCCAGCTCGTTTTGGTATAAGCCCGGCCCGCCGTATGGCCATGTTCGGTGCGTTCCTGCAATGCCGAGCCGCGGGCCGTGTCCTGTGCCGCGATGAATTGGCGCAAGACGATGGTGCCGTTCTCAGGATGCACTACACCGTCGGCGTCGCCATGGAAAACGATGATCGGCACACTCTTGCGCAAGTTTGATTTGCGCTTTGGACGCTTCATGGCGTGGAGGCCCGTAATCATGTCCTTGCCGCTGCCAGCGGCCAGTCCGGAGTGGATGCCAACGGCGGCAAATAGGTCGGGGTAGGTGGCGCCGAGGATGGCAGCCATCGCGCCGCCGGCGGAAAGGCCCGCGACGAATACGCGGCTCTCGTCAACCGCGTGGTCGGCCATGATCTGGCGCGTCATGGCGGCCAGTATCGCCGGTTCTCCGGCGTCGCGCGACTGTTGTGCCGCGTCGAACCAGTTCCAGCATCCGGACGGATTGGCAGTGCGGTCCTGCTCGGGATAGAGCACGATGCATGCATCGTCATCGGCGAATAAATTCATCGAGGTTCCCAGCGCGAAGTCGTCGGCATTCTGGGTGCAGCCGTGCAACATCACGAGCAGGGGGCGGTTCGCGAGCGAGGCGCCAGGCGGCAAGTAAAGCTTGTAGCGGCGTCTGCCGGCTGCACACCTGAATACCCCACTCATGAACTGGCCGCGGCCTTGGTGTTCGATAGTGTCCTGTGCGTTGGGCGTTGATCCGGTGTCGACGGGCGGGCGCCCCATGCGCAGTGGACGCCCAGTGCAGGCAGCGCCCGACCACGTTGGAACGCTGTTCAGGTCGACGAAGCTTGATGGCTCATCTTGGGCGGCTTCCCTGTCGGCGGCAGGCGCTTCCATCAGCCCAGCTTGGCGCAAGGCACGCTGGATGATCTTGGTTGCGCCGGCGGCGTCGTTGGCGCTGGCCAGCTTGGTCGACGCCATCATCTGTTTGAGGAACTGATCGAGAGGTTTCATGTTTTCCCCTAGCGGGTCTGAATGCGGTCTGCCAGCACTTGGCGGACAGCTGGACTAGCGATAAATGCGCCAAGCACTTCGACGCTGGCGATGGCTGCGTCGGCCAGCTCAGGGGCTACCTCCTCTTCGATGACAGCCAGCCCCAGCACCTGGATGGCAAGCCTGTTCCCGCTTGTGACTATCTGTTCCAGTTCCTTACGGGAATATCGGTAGTGGCCGAGGACATAGCTTTTGCGCAGCATGGCCTGCTGGATGGCGTCCGCGTGTACTTGCAGCTGGTTGCGAATCGCCGTGCGTACGAAGTCGGTTCGGTTCGAATAGAACCCTTGGTTGACCAGGAGGTCGAGCTGCGCCAGGTCGACCAGGCCGACATTGACGGTCACCTTGTCACTGTCGGGAATGCGTTGTGGTGCTGTAACGATCTTCATGAAGCCTCCTCGCTGTATTCTATACTCCAATTGGAGGACATGTGGAGTATTTCGAGGGGCGCGCACGGTTGAAAATACCGGCTGGCGGGTCGCTGCTGCATGCGTCTCGAAGGGGGGCGGCGTCACCGGCGAAGGCATATTGCGGCCGGCGTGCAGGGGCATTCAAGCGCCCACGCCCCCGGAGTGCAGGGGCCTAGGCTTTTCCGCGCGCCGGGAACAGCGCCCCGGCGACACGGTAATGCAGGCAGCGCTATCGGCGGCGCCTGGTCCAGCTGACTGCGATTAGCCCAGGTATTGGGTCAGTCCCACCCCGGGCGGTCGCTGCCTGCGGTGTCCAGCCCTACGCCGCCATTCTGGCCCAGCTGACCTGCGAAATAGGCGCACTTCCCCCGGCAACAGCAGCGCCGACACGGCGCTGGCGGCATGGCCTGCCGTAGCGCGCCGGTCCGTCTGCATGGGCGGTGGCGCTATAGAGCGCTGCACCATCGACGTGGTGGAAGGTGGTGACAAAGAGCCGTTGCGGCGGCGCGCTGTCGATGCCGGCCAGGCTGTCGCTGAAGCACAGCCGGAATTGCAGATCGTGCAGGGGCCGCTCGCAGGTGTTGCGGAACTCGATTGTCATGCGCAGGACGTGGAGGCCGTTCTCCAGCCGGGCCGCGCAATGCCAGCGGATATGCAGGCCCAGAGCCTGCTGTAATCCGCTGGCGATCAGCAGACGGGAAGGTGGGCCGCAGTAATTACTGACCCCCGCGACCAGCCAGTGGCCCCGGGGACGTCGGCGCGCCAGCGATATGCGGGGTCGCTGCCCTCCTGCTTCTATGGCGCGCCGGCCGCAACCAGCAGCAGGGCGGTTACAGATGGCGGCACGCCGGCTTCCAGCGCGAGTGCAGGGGCGCTGCCGGTGTCGAAGCGCAGCCAAAAAGGGCCTGGCGATCCAGTGCAGGTGGACTTTTCCGCGGGCGGCGTCTTGGCTGACTCGACGATCTTTCCTATAACAATGGCCCGCGACTACCATGTCTATCGCCGTTCACCTGGCGGAGGCATTTATTGCGACAGGGTGCGGCGGGGGAGTGTGACGGTGAATACGCAGCCAACGTTTGGAACATCGCGCACACTGAGGCGGCCGCCATTGTCCTCCACGAATTGCTTCGAGATCGTCAAGCCTAAGCCCAAGCCACTGCCTTCCCGGTCGCCCTGTTCAAATGGCTGGAACATGCGTTGCGCAAGGTCCGCGCCAATGCCGCCACAATGGTCTGCCACTTCGATCAGGATGTTGTCGCCATCGGCGCGGCAAGCCAACGTTACTTCGGTGTGGGGATGGGTATATTTGAAGGCGTTCTGCAGCAGGTTGATGACCGCGGCAAGCAGCATCGGCCGGTTTCCGCGGATCGCGAGATCCCGGTTCACCGCTGCGACACGCAAGTGGCAATCCTTGGCGATTGCAGCCAAGGACGCAGTTGCATCGACCTCCGCGATGAAATCGGCCAGCGAGAAGGAGGTTTGCACGCCGTGCAGGTGCTCGTCTCGTACCAGTGCGATGGTGCCGTTGATCAGCACTTCCATGCCATCGACACTACGCGCGAGAATGCTGCCGGTTGCGCCACTCAGGGGGAGGTTGCCGGCATTACAGGCGGCGAAAGCAAGCTTGGCTGTGCCAAGAAGATTGCGCAGCTCATGGACGAAGAAGCCCATGCGCTGGTTTTCTTCGGCATCGTGGCGCTCCGCCTGGATTGTCTCGCGTTGCTGGCTAAATGCAGTGACGGCGTGCGCAATGGCGACGTCAAGACAGCTATTCAGTGTGCGGAACTCGTCGACGGAGAACGGGGTATCACGTTCCACTGCGAGGTCGGTAATGGCTTGGCACAGGTCGCCGTAATTGTGCACCACCTCGTCAACGCGGAACTCCAGGCCTAACATATCCTTACCATGCTGCATGGCCGAAGCCCCAATGGCTGCGTGTTTGCCGTCGGGCGCAAGCAGGCAGGGATCCGTGAGGCTGAGCGTGGCCTCGGCTTGTACCCTACGCAGTGTCGCGACCAACTGTTCCAGGAACAGCGGTACGCCGTGCAGGAGCTGCTCCGGGGTGGCGGAATGTTCGCGCAAAGCCACTTTGGCGCGGCAACGCGCGATCAGTTCGCTGCGATTGTTCTGGAGGAAATCGTGTAGCATGGCGCCCCTTCAAATTGATGACGTTGGCTCACGCGTCGGATGCGGCATACCTGCCTTCGTCCAATGACTGCACGCTGATCCCGGTGATATGGTTCAGCACAAAAAACCTTGCCGGTGCGGGCTGGTCTGCTTCTCCAGCGGGCCCACAGCTAAAGCAACTGGTCGCACCTGCATTCATTATATGCAGTGAGTGGCTGCGCGCTCGTGCCAATCGAACTCGTCGCCAACGGGCGCTATTTACTGGGCCTGATTCTTATCGCGATGGATGCTGGTCGGGACGCTGATGACCTAGGAAATACCCGGTCCGGATGGTCTCGTGGCGCCGAAACGGTGGACCAGGTCGAGCAATTGCTGCACCTCGAACGGCTTTGCCAAACAGTGCACTATTCTGGCGGCGACCAATGCGGCATTGTTGTGGCTGCTGTCCCATGCGGTCCAGGCGATGATCGGCAGTTCGGCGCAGCCGGGCAGCGCATGCATGGCTTTGGCCGTTTCATAGCCATTCAGGCCGGGCATTTGGATGTCCACGAGCACGACGTCAGCCTGCCACGCAGTGAGCAAGGCCAGTGCCGACTGGCCATCATAGGCGACCCTCGTCTCGATTGCATGGTGGTTGAGAAGCTGTGAAACCATGTCCACCGCATCCCTGTTATCGTCGACAAGCAGCACGCGTGGGTGGCTTTCTTCCATTTTCAAGTCCTAGAGAGTCATTCGACCCCTGCCAGACGGGCTGGAGTGAATGCCCAAGAGATCAGCATAGCGATGCTTGCCAGGGGCGGGCGCACGATAGCATGCCGGTGGCAGCGCCTGCTGTGATGCAGCAGGAGGCGACGGCATTGTTTGTTGACGATTCACGATACCAGGCGCGACTGCTAATGCTATAACGCAATGCGGTGATGGCCTGGGCACAATGGATCAAAATTTGACCTGGATCATGGTTGGGGGAGATCCCGCGGCGCACTATCTGCTCATTCGACGCGACAGGAGACGTCCATGCGCACGCTCGTACCTATGCTGCTGGCAAGCTTGCTGGCCACCCATGCTTATTCCGACGACAAACACCATCCTCTCGAGGCGGCGGCCAAGGCGGCGCCGGGCAATGCTCTCGAAGCCCGTTCAGCTTACTACGTCCGACCTCATGAAGCGACCTGGTGGAAGGGGCGAGGATATCTGTGACAGTTGAAATGCCATACCTACAGCGCAAAGCCGTAAAATAGTACTATTCGAAACGACGGCCAATCCGGTATTTCTTGCGGACGCAAAAGAATGTTTGGGAGGCGAGTACGGAGTCGGTACGGAGTACGGTCGGATTTTCTGGGATCGGCTGGGAGACGCGAGATGAGTGCTTCTCCTATGAGAGGGGTCTCAAGACAGCTCGCACAGACTCTCATTTGAGCGTTCACACTGCAGGGGTCGCAAGTTCGAAACTTGCACTTCCCACCAAAATACCCATAAAATCAAGCACTTACAGCATCAATTCAAGAGTTTGTAATGTGCAGGGGTCGCAGGAAGGAAAACCTGTTCTGACCTCTTGAAATGATCATCAAATCAACGGCTTGCGAACTTTGTCGCAGGCCGTTTTTGTTTGGTACGGAAAAAGTACGGAAAAGTCTTCCGCACAGCAGGGCGTGAGGGGCATTCCGGCAAGGCGCTGGCCCCTGGAATGGCATTGAATTGGAAGACCTCTGCACTTCTACTGCAGGGGCTACTCGTGTCGTTGGTGTATTGACGGGGAGTTTTAACAATTAAATCAAAGATCTGCGCCTTTGAGAGAAAATGCTGTTGAGCTCAGTATGCAAGAAGCATGAAAGCTCCTTGTGGCGGAAAGGCAGAATACGTTGGGTCGCGATCGGGGATCTAGGTGAGGCAGGCTGGTTAGCGTTGCAGGTATTCGAGCGGTTCACTGGACAGAGAGTCATAGGCTCAGCGCCAGCGCAACCCATCTAGTGGGCAGAATGGTTGCTGTTCATTGTGCGACGAATACCGGAACTACTTCCCTAGTCGAGATCCAAGTGAGTCAGATTTCAATGCAACTCAGCACCATTCCGCTGCCGAAAGCCTGATGCAGGATGCGTTGCACGACGGCAATGTTGCGCCGATTTCGCGATCAGGTGCTTATTTGCCGAGCAAACGAAGGGACTCTTCCCAATCGCTTTCCCAAGCGTAGAGAAAGTCGTGCGATTTGAATGCGCGCTTTAAAGGGCCGAGCGGGACACGGTAGACGTCGTGCAGGCCCAGGGCGAGCGTGACAGGATTCCACACCGCGTTGCGTTTCGATTTTCGGGCGCTTGCTTTGAGGCGAGCGCCATCGTCGCCGAAGATGCCCACCGCCGCATCCAGTTCGCGCGCCAGGTCCAGGCGCACGAAACCGGAAAACACCGCCAACACCTCGGCCTTGCCGATCCCGAACTGCGACTCGCTGGCTCCCGGGGCTGGCGCTTGCTGCTGCGCTGGGCGCGCCTCGTGTTTGAGTTTTCCGGCGAGCCGCTCCAGGTCCTTTTTGAGAAAGCGCAATTCATCGAGCGAGCGACGAAATCCCGGCGCAGGTAACCGCGCCGGCAGTTTGTAGGCATCTTTTGTGAACGTGATCAGGACATCTTCGCTACCGGCCACCAGGCGGGCAATATCGTCCTGGAAGAAAATCGGCGCTGCATAACCGCCATTGGCATCGCCGAACAGTTCGGGATATGTCGCATCGTAGTCAAGCCAGATGACAGGCGTTAGCCCGTTCTCGAGAAGTCGGGCCAGGGTCCAAGGAGACTCGGTCTGCTGCGTCAGCCAGGCGCAGGCTTCATTGGCGGTGGCCCGGAAAGGCAGTTCGATATCGCTCATTCGCGTTTCTAAAGGTTTTGCTGCAAGCCAGTCATTATATCTGCAGTATCCGCCGAGTCTTTGTGCACGTTTCGGAAAACTGGTATATGATGGTCATCATGCCAAAGAAAACCACCAAGCAGCAGTTGCCAAATCGCAAAGAGGAAACGCACGAGCGTATCGTGGAAGTCGCCGCGCGCGCGATTCGGCGCACCGGCTATAGCGGTACTGGCGTCGCTGACATCATGAAGGAGGCTGGCCTGACGCACGGCGGTTTCTACGCACACTTCAATTCGCGCGATGCGCTGCTCGCTGAAGCGGGGGATCGTGCTGGTGCCGAATCGGTGGCGCTGGCGGCACGCGTGGCGGCTACAGCTCCACCAGGGCAAGCATTGCAGGCAATGATGCAGGCATACCTGTCCCCGGAACACATCGCGGCCATTGAAACCGGTTGTCCGGTCTCGGCACTAGGCTCGGAAATGCCAAGGCAAGCGCCGGAGGTGCGGCGCGCGGCGACCATCCACATCAAGGAGATGATCGACTTGTTTGCGCGTCAATTGCCGGACTGGGGGCAGCCCCAGGCGCATGAGCAGGCAATGGCACTGGTATGCGGTTTGATTGGTACAACGATGGTGGCTCGCGCGGTCGACGACCCCAAGTTGTCGCAAGCACTTTGTGCAGCAGCTCTAAAGCAATTTTCACCGGCAGCAGGGTGATGTGGGCGCTAAGGCCGCGCCTTTTTTGCTTCAGAATATGATGGGCATCATATGCCTTGTTCGATTTGAGAGGATACCGACGTTATGAAAAAGATTGCATTGGTTACCGGCGCTTCGTCCGGCATTGGCGAGGCGACGGCAACGCGCCTGTCAGAGGCTGGCTTCACGGTGTACGGCACCAGCCGCCGCGGCGCCCAAGGGGAGAAACGGGCATACGAAATGCTGCCTCTCGATGTGACCAGCGACGATTCGGTGCAAACCGCTGTCGCGGCAGTGATTTCCATCGAAGGGCGTATCGATTTGCTCGTCAATAATGCGGGATTCGGCGTCGCTCCAGCGGGTGCCGAAGAAAGTTCGATCGAGCAGGCGCAAGCGATTTTCGACACGAACTTCTTTGGCGTGGTTCGCATGACGCGCGCCGTGCTGCCGCATATGCGGAGCAGGGGGCAGGGGCGCATCGTCCACATCGGTTCCGTGCTGGGCTTCCTTCCGATGCCATACGGCGCCTTGTATGCGGCCACCAAGCATGCCATCGAAGGTTACTCGGAATCGCTGGACCACGAATTGCGCAACTGGGGTATTCGCTCAATCGTCATCGAACCGGCGTACACCAAGACACCATTCGATGCCAACCTGCTGGAGCCTGATGCCAAGCTGGATGCTTACAGCGAAGTGCGGGACACCGTGACCCGCCGGGTGCAGGAAGCGATGGCTGGCGCTGAAGGGCCGGTTGTGGTTGCGGAAACTGTATTGAAAGCAGCGCTGGCAAGCAAACCAAAGCTGCGCTACACGGCTGGTGGCCTGGCAAAGCGCCTGCGCCTGTTGCGCTCGTTCGCGCCAGCGGGCCTGGTTGATGCCGGCTTGCGCAAGGATTTAAGCCTGGTCTAGGAGAGACTCCGATGAAAGCATTGATTTTAAGGCGCTACGGCGGCGCAAAGAACGTCGAATTCGCGGACCTTCCGCAGCCCACGATTAAACCGGATGAGATCCTGGTCCAGGTGTACGCGGCCGGACTTAATCCCATCGATAACATGATTCCCACCGGGAGCTTTAAACCCATCGTCAAACTTCAATTGCCTGCGACCATGGGCAGCGACCTCGCCGGCGTTGTCGTTGAAGTCGGGAGCCGGGTGACCCGGTTTAAAGTCGGTGACGCGGTATTTGCCAGCACCTTTGACCTCGGCGTCGGTGCGCTCGCCGAATACGCCGCAGTGCCGGAGCACGCGGCGGCGCTGAAACCAGAGAACCTGGACTTTGTGCAGGCAGCGTCAATTCCAATGGTGGGGCTAACTTCGTGGCAGGCGTTCGTAGAACGAACCAAACTTCAGTCAGGCCAAAAGGTCTTTATTCCGGCAGGTGCTGGTGGTATCGGCACCTTTGCCATCCAGTTGGCGAAACTACTGGGAGCCAAGGTCGCAACGACGACAAGCGCCGCCAACGTTGAATTTGTGCGCAAGCTCGGCGCGGATGAAGTGATCGACTATAAAAAGCAGCGATTCGAAGAGCAACTGCGCGACTACGACGTCGTGCTTGGCACATTGCGCGGCGGCGAACTGGAAAAGTCGCTGCAGGTCGTCAGGCCCGGCAGCCAGATTGTTTCGTTGATCGGGCCGCCCGATGCGGCATTCGCTCAGCAACGCGGAATGAACGTCCTGATGAAGCTCGTGTTCGGCCTGCTGAGCGGGAAAATCATTCGAAAGGCGAAGCAGCGTGAGGCCAGCTATTCTTTTCTTTTCGTGCATCCGGATGGACAGCAATTGGCAAAAATCGGCGCGCACCTTGCTGCATCGCGCCTGCACCCGGTGGTTGATCGGGTATTTCCCTTTGCCCAGGCAAAGGACGGGCTCGCGTACCTTGAGCAAGGCAGGGCGAAAGGCAAGGTAGTTGTGCAACTGGTGAAGCCGCTCTTAAAGGGGTAGCCTTCTTGCTGTTTGCGCAGGTGCCAATAGACGGAATATCGTTGATGATGCAGGTCCAACAACGGATGAAGGACAATCCAGTTTACCGGCCCAGTATCCCTTATCCTGACGGCGGACGGATTGCCGCAGAGTGACGCGGGCCAATCGGCGAGATTGCTGGACGTGCTGACAAAATCCAGCATCACGGCACCAGAGAGCCCAGCACAAGATTGGCGCATAGATGAACGCACGCGCACTGACTGAGCTGATTGTCCTGAAAATCGGCTTTGGGCACTGACATAGTCGAGTTTCGGGTGCTCATCCGCCGAGCGCCTTGAACGCCGCGACGGCGGCACGGGCGGATTCGGTTTGAGCTTGTGCTTGCGCGTCGGCGGCATGCAGCAGATTTTCATCGGCTAGCAGCACTTCGACCAAGCTCACGATTCCTTGCTGGTATGCCGCAAACGAGGCCGCGCGCGCCCGTCCAAGCGAATTCACGCCGTCATTGAGGATGCTGACTTGCTGTTCGCGGTTGACCAGGGCGGACATTGCATTCTCCACGTCTTCCATAGCATGCAGGGCTGATAGACGGTAGGCTGCCAGAGCTTCGGACTCCCTGCCTTTGGCCACTTCAATTTGCGCGTTGATGCGTGCAAAATCGAACAGTCGCCAGCGCAAGCCCAGCACCCCCGCAGCTTGGTTTGCACTGCTGGAGAAAAGGTTACCGGCCGAAATGGCCGTTGTGCTGCCAAGCAGCCCGCTCAGCGACAGCTTTGGATAGTATTCAGCCGTTGCCGCGCCAATGCGGGCATTCGATGCCGCAAGGCGGCGTTCGGCAACGATCAGGTCGGGCCGGCGCCGGAGCAGATCACGCGGCGATCCGACGGACGCGACCTTGGGAATGGACGGAAGCACCGCTGGTGCCTCCGCCAGATCCTTTCGGTACGTTCCTGGAGCACTGCCAAGCATCACGTCCAATGCATTCATGGCCGCATCCAATCCTGCCTGCAGCACAGGCACCGTTGCCCGTACCTGCGCCAGGGCGCCTTCGGTTTGCCGCACTTGTAGCTCGGCTGCCAGGCCCTGGTCGTAAAGCTGCTTGATCTTGGCCAACAGTTCTTGCTGGGTCTGTATTTGCCTGCCTGCGACGTCGAGGCGAATTTGCAGGCCACGGATGGTCATGTAAAGGTCGGCAGTCTGAGCCGCCACAGCCAATCGCACGGCCGCTGCGCCAGCTTCGGAAGCCTGATATTCGGCAAGTGCTGCCTCTCGGTCGCGCTGCAAGCCGCCAAACAAATCCAATTCCCATGACGCTGCGAGATTGACTTCATAGGCGTTGCCATTTCGGTCATAGCCTGGCGTCGAACTCAAAACTTGCCCCAAAGGTGTTTCCAGCGACTGGTGGGCACGCGCGCCCTGGGCGCCGATGCTGGCCGACGGCAGCAGTGCCGCATTGGTTGAAGTCAGTCCGGCCCTGACTTGGGTGATGCGGGCCGCGGCCTGGGCGATGTCAAGGTTCCGCTGCAGTGCGAGCGTAATCAGGCGATTCAGTTGCGGGTCGTCAAAGCCTTCCCACCAAGCGACGGGTGGCGCTGTATCACGGGTGCCTCGCGGTTCGATGGCTTCCTGGCGGAGAAACTGGCCGGGGAGGGGAGTCTCGGGACGAACATAGTCGGGGCCGACCGCGCAACCGGCTGTCAGGCTGGCTATTACTGAAATGAGAAGGCTGGTTTTTACCATGGCTGTCTTTCGAGAGAGGTGGATTTTACTGTGACTGTATCACGAAATGGTCACTAGTTGTGCGAACTGGAGCCAGGCGGTAAGCTGTCGGTCATGAATACAGCAACCGTTACCCCCAGCCCAACCCGCGGACCGGTCGACCATGAGGTGCGCGACCAGATCGTCGCCGCGGCGAGTGAGCATTTCCGTTTGTATGGCTATGAAAAGACCACCGTTTCCGACTTGGCTAAGTCGATCGGCTTTTCCAAGGCGTATATCTACAAATTCTTTGATTCCAAGCAGGCGATTGGCGAGCAGATTTGTGCGAACTGCCTGGCTGAAATCGAGTCGGATGTCAGGGCAGCTATCGACGCGGTCGAGAAGCCGCCCGAGAAACTACGCCGTATGTTCAAGGCGATTGTCGAATCGAGCCTCCGTTTGTTCTTCGAAAATCGCAAACTTTACGATATCGCAGCAGCGGCGGCCACGGGAAACTGGGAAGCCACCAACATGTATGAGCGGCGTATCCAGGCCATCTTGCAGGACATCTTGCGGCAAGGCCGCGAGACGGAAGATTTCGAGCGAAAGACGCCACTCGACGAGGCCGTGAACTCGATTTACCTGGTGATGCGCCCGTACCTGAACCCGGTCCTGTTGCAGTACGGCCTCGACTCCGCGCACGAGGCTCCGCTTCAATTGTCGAGCCTGGTGCTCCGGAGTTTGTCGCCTTAAACGAGCACGTCCGGCAAAAAAACACGGCGGTGACCATTGACTTAAATGGTCACTGGTCGCAAAATGGAATCCTGTCTGTTTGCTTTTCGGGATTCCTATGCGCCGCCGCAACCTCGCTTTTTCGTCTGTTATTGCCGTCCTGCCCCTTGCGTTAGCCGCTTGCGGCGAGAAACTGCCGTCCGATCCCCGTACTGCGGCTCCATTGGTGCGGGCGGTCGAGGTCGAGGGCGATGCCGCAGACGCACGCTCATTCACTGGTACGGTCGCTGCCCGCGTGCAAAGCGACCTGGGTTTTCGTGTCGCCGGCAAGGTGTTGGAGCGGCTGGTGGATACAGGTCAAGCCGTCAAGCGTGGCCAGGCGCTGATGCGTATCGATCCCGCCGACCTGAAGCTCGCGGTGAACGCCCAGCAGGAAGTCGTTGCTGCCGCACGGGCGCGTGCTCAGCAAACAGCCGACGATGAAGCGCGCTACCGCGGCTTGCGCGGTACCGGCGCCATCTCGGCATCGGCCTACGACCAGTCCAAGGCTGCAGCAGATGCGGCCAAGGCGCAGCTCAGCGCGGCTGAATCGCAGGCGGAAGTGGCACGCAACGCGAGCCGTTATGCGGAACTGGTGGCAGATGCGGATGGTGTGGTTGTCGAAACGCTGGCAGAGCCGGGCCAGGTCGTCAATGCAGGGCAGATCGTAGTGCGCGTAGCGCACGCCGGCCGGCGCGAAGCCGTCATCCAGTTGCCGGAAACACTGCGCCCGACCGTAGGCACCACCGCGCAAGCCAGGCTGTTTGGCAAGGAAGAACTGTCGGTGCCGGCCCGGTTGCGCCAGCTTTCCGATGCCGCTGACCGGCTGACGCGCACGTATGAGGCCCGTTTTGTGCTCGAAGGCGAGCTTTCGAATGCGCCACTTGGCGCCACTGTCACCATCCAGGTTCCGCTAGCGAACGCGCAGGCGTCGGGCGGCCTGCGCGTGCCGATTGGCGCGCTGTTTGATGCAGGAAAGGGGCCGGGTGTCTGGGTGCTCGCAGGGGAGCCGGCCAAGGTCTCTTGGCGGCCGGTCGCCGTGCGGGGCATGGATGACGATAGCGCGCGGATTGCCGGCAGTCTTAAACAGGGCGATCGCATCGTCGCCCTCGGTGCACACCTGCTGCATGAAGGCGACCAGGTACGTGTAGCTGGCCAGGCTGTTGCTGCAACCGTTGCGGGGCGACCATGAGTGAAGGGCGCTTCAACCTGTCGGCGCTGGCGGTACGCGAGCGCTCCGTCACCCTGTTCCTGATTTGCCTGATCTCCCTGGCCGGCATTATTGCTTTCTTCAAGTTGGGACGCGCGGAAGATCCTGCGTTCACTGTCAAGGTGATGACCATCGTCACTGCCTGGCCCGGCGCCACAGCGCAGGAAATGCAAGACCAGGTCGCAGAAAAGATCGAGAAGCGCTTGCAGGAATTGCGCTGGTACGACCGAAGCGAAACCTATACCCGTCCAGGACTGGCCTTTACTACCTTGACCCTGCTCGACAGCACGCCGCCTTCTGAGGTGCAGGGCGATTTCTATCAGGCGCGCAAAAAAGTCAGCGATGAGATAAGCAGCCTGCCGCCCGGCGTCATCGGTCCACTGGTCAACGACGAATACGCGGACGTTACTTTTGCGCTGTTCGCCCTCAAAGCGAAGGGCGAACCGCAACGCACGCTGGTGCGCGACGCGGAGACGCTACGCCAGCGCCTGCTGCGCGTTCCCGGCGTGAAAAAAGTCAACATCATAGGCGAGCAGGCGGAGCGCATTTACCTTGAGTTCTCGCATGAGCGACTGGCAACGCTTGGCGTCAGTCCGCAGGATGTATTCGCGGCGCTGCAAAGCCAGAATGCACTGACCCCGGCCGGTTCGGTGGAAACCAGGGGCCCCCAAGTGCTGGTGCGCCTGGATGGTGCCTTCGACCAGTTGCAGAAGATTCGCGAAACGCCTGTTGTGGCACAGGGCCGCACCTTGAAGTTATCCGACATCGCCACGGTCAAGCGCGGTTACGAAGACCCGGCAACATTTATGATCCGCAACGGCGGCGAGCCGGCGCTGCTGCTCGGCATTGTCATGCGTGAAGGCTGGAATGGCCTTGACCTTGGCAAGGCGCTCGACAAGGAAGTGAGTGCGATCAATGCTGAACTGCCGCTCGGCATGGGGGTGAGCAAGATCACCGACCAAGCCGTGAATATCGGTTCGGCCGTCGATGAATTCATGATCAAGTTCTTCGCCGCGCTGCTGGTGGTGATGGTGGTGTGCTTCGTCAGCATGGGGTGGCGGGTCGGGATCGTGGTTGCCGCGGCCGTGCCGTTGACACTGGCGACGGTGTTCCTGGTGATGGCAGCAACCGGCAAGAATTTCGATCGAATTACGCTGGGCTCGCTCATTCTCGGCCTGGGCTTGCTGGTGGACGACGCCATCATCGCCATCGAGATGATGGTGGTGAAGATGGAGGAGGGCTTTAGCCGTGTCGCCGCCTCGGCCTACGCCTGGAGCCATACTGCGGCGCCAATGCTGGCCGGCACGCTGGTGACCGCGGTAGGCTTCATGCCAAATGGATTTGCCCGTTCTACCGCGGGCGAATACACCAGCAATATGTTCTGGATTGTCGGCATCGCTCTGATTGCCTCATGGGTGGTGGCTGTGGTGTTTACACCTTACCTTGGCGTCAAGCTGCTGCCCGATTTTGAGAAAGTCGCAGGCGGTCACGGAGCACTTTACGACACCCCTCGTTACAACCGCTTCCGCCAGCTCCTGAGCCGCGTGATCGCGCGCAAGTGGCTGGTAGCGGGTGCGGTGGTAGGTTTGTTCGTTGTGGCCGTACTCGGGATGGCCGTGGTGAAGAAGCAGTTCTTCCCGATCTCGGATCGCCCCGAAGTCCTGGTCGAAGTGCAGATGCCTTATGGCACGTCGATTACCGCAACCAGTGCCGCCGCTGCAAAGGTGGAAGCCTGGCTTGCCAAGCAGGATGAGGCAAAAATCGTTACGGCCTACATCGGCCAGGGTGCGCCGCGCTTCTACCTGGCGATGGGCCCGGAATTGCCTGATCCCTCGTTTGCCAAGATCGTGGTGCGCACCGATAGCCAGGTGCAGCGGGAGGAATTGAAACAGCGGCTGCGCCAGGCAATTGCCGACGGCCTGGCTCCCGAAGCACGGGTTCGCGTCACCCAGCTTGTGTTCGGACCGTACTCTCCATTCCCGGTTGCCTATCGCGTCTCTGGCGCTGACCCGGAAAAGCTGCGCCATATCGCTGCCGAGGTGCAGCAGGTGATGGGCGCGAGTGCAATGATGCGGACGGCGAATACCGATTGGGGAACTCGCACGCCATCCCTGCATTTCACCCTGCAGCAGGACCGGCTGCAAGCCATGGGACTGACTTCAAGCGCGGTGGCGCAGCAATTGCAGTTCTTCTTGAGCGGCGTGCCGATTACCGCAGTGCGCGAGGATATCCGCACGGTGCAAGTGGTAGCCCGCTCGGCTGGCGAGACTCGCCTCGACCCCGCCAGGATTGCTGATTTCACGCTGACTGGCGCGAATGGTCAGCGCATTCCATTATCCCAGATCGGGAAGGTCGAAGTGCGCGCGGAGGAACCGGTGATGCGCAGGCGTGACCGTCTGCCTACGATCACGGTGCGCGGCGATATCGCCGAGGGCCTGCAGCCGCCGGACGTATCTGCAGCTATCAGCCGCCAGTTACAGCCGCTGATTGACAAGCTGCCGAGTGGTTACCGCATCGAGCAAGCTGGGTCCATTGAGGAATCGGGCAAGGCGACTACCGCCATGCTGCCTCTGTTCCCGATCATGCTGGCGATTACGCTGCTGATCATCATCTTCCAGGTGCGCTCGATTTCCGCGATGGTGATGGTGTTCCTGACGAGTCCCCTGGGGGTGATCGGGGTGGTGCCGATGCTGATCCTTTTCGGGCAGCCGTTTGGCATCAACGCACTGGTGGGCTTAATTGCGCTGTCAGGCATCCTGATGCGCAACACGCTGATCCTGATCGGGCAGATTCATGACAACACGCGAGCTGGACTGGATCCATTCCAGGCCGTTGTGGAGGCAACGGTGCAGCGTGCCAGGCCGGTGATCTTGACGGCGCTGGCGGCGATCTTGGCTTTCATCCCGCTGACCCATTCGGTGTTTTGGGGCACGCTCGCTTACACGCTGATCGGCGGAACCTTTGCGGGAACCATTCTTACGCTGCTCTTCCTGCCGGCGATGTATGCGATCTGGTTCAAAATCCAACCTGGCGGCGATAGCAGGGCGGAAGACGAAATTGATAAGCAGGGCAATGTAGCTCTAATCTCGGGACGGCTCGGCCATCATTAATTGAAAACGAAATGGAAATGTCAGAAGCCATAATTGTTGTTACTGGAGTGTCGTCGGGTATTGGGCGCGCCACAGCAGAGAAATTTTCCAAGCGCGGTTGCCGCGTGTTTGGAGCTGTACGGGCGATCGCCGGCACGAGCCCGTTGGCTGGCGTCGAGCTGGTGGAGATGGATGTTCGCAGCGACACGTCCGTTAAGGAGGCGTTTCAGCAGATCGTCGCACGCGCCGGGCGCATCGATGTCCTCGTCAATAACGCTGGGGCGACCATCGTCGGCGCGGTAGAATAGACTTCGACCACGGAAGCGAGCGTGCTGTTCGATACGAACCTTTTCGGTATCCTTCGCACGGCGCAAGCAGTTCTACCGCAGATGTCCGCACGCTCAATGAGGCCGGTGCTCGCCCGTCTCGACTTGGCTGATAATGCGATGCAGCGCCACGCGCCGGGTGGACGTCCGTTTACGATCCGTTGATCGGCAAGTTCATGTCGGGTGATCCGCTGACTTCTGACCCTCTGGGGGCGGATGCATTTTGACTGGGCGCCTTGTCGGTCGGTAATCAGTGGTGGGCCGCGAGGGGAATCCTGTGGGCAAAGCCTTAAAATAGCACTATTCGAAATGACGGCCAATCAGGTACTTCGGGCTGGCGCAAAAGAATGTTTGGGAGGCGAGTACGGAGTCGGTACGGAGTACGGTCGGAATTTCTGGGATCGGTTGGGAGACACGAGATGCGCGCTTCTCCTATGAGAGGGGTCTCAAGACAGCTCGCACAGACTCTCATTTGGGCGTTCACACTGCAGGGGTCGCAAGTTCGAAACTTGCACTTCCCACCAGAATTTAGAATTAAAAAACAAGGGCTTACGGTAAAACGTGGGCCCTTGTTGTTTTCGCGACCGGAAAAGGTCCGGAAAAGCGATTTAGAGCGGGTGGGTCCGCTCGTGTTAGCTCGGCATAGCGATATTTAAGGCCACGCAGATATGCTGAATGCAGCGGCCATTTTCTTGAGCAGCATTGTTCGACACGCTATGCACAGCGCGTAAATGGTCTTCTGTTAGGATGTTGTTTCTTTGTAACGAAATACTCCCCATGTCTGATACACCAACTGAATCGACTGAGTTCAAACAAAAACTTCGAGAACGAATGAAGGAAGAGCGAAGCGATGTAATTCGCTTTTCAATTAAGGCAGTCTTTGGCATTGGCGCCTTGGTCGCGGTATTGCGCTTAGGAAGTCCGAGCGGTTGGCGCGAATGGGTGGCCCTCGTAACCGAAGTACTCGCGGTATTGCTGGTGATCGTGACGATTTTGCATTACCGATTAAAGCGCAAGGGAGTCATCCGCGATCTTCGCAGAGAGTTCGACGAACGCAATACTGATTAATTCACATATTTCTGCGCTTGTTGCGCTCAAGAGCGATTGTCATCTGCCTTGCGATATCGCTGGCGCTGGCCTGGTTGGTCGTCTAAGGCACGCTCACATTGATGCGGTGGGTGCCGCCAGCTAGCGGTTGATCCTGATTTATTCAGACCGGACTAAGTATGCTATATTGCTGATTTAATATTTTCAACAAGCCTGCCCTTTGCTCCGCACTTGATTAATTCATGTTCACATTCAATGGTCTGGGAACCAATCTTTACGGCAAACGTGATAAAGATTCCGATGGCTGGTACACGGCAACAAAATTCTTCTGCATACTGTACTTTCCGATCATCCCACTGGGTTGCTATCGTGTCAGAAGAGTAGGAGACATATCCCTCAGCGCCCTATTGGCCGGCCAAGTTCCATATTACGAAATGTATCCTATTGACGAAAACATCGCACAAGCAAGAAATATCTACTTGGTAACATACGGAACGGCCTTGGCAGTTTTTATCCTGGCTAATGTGTTTCTCGATTAGTGCCGATTTTTCCACCCCGCCTTATTTTGAGATTGGATGATTGGGCTGCGGAGTACAGCCCATGCCCTTATACACAAATCTGACATAAGCGGCCAGCTCATGAAGAAGCAGTTTACATTCAAGGACTTGCAGCGGGCCTTGTAAACCGCCGCCATTTCGCGTTTACTCTCGTCTTTTGGGTGACGCATTGGCGACCGCAGCAACAGGTGGGCAGCCACGGAATCTGCACAGTTGAACCTCGGCGATGCGCGCCTCAACAATCGAGCGAGGACGTTGATGGAGCGATTTGCAGCTGATCCGACGGCGAGTATTTCCGATGCCTGCCATGGCTGGGCGGAAACGACGGCCGCCTACCGGTTCCTGAGTAATGAGGCAGTTGATTGGCAGGATATCCTTGCGCCACATTGGGAACAAGCGCGACAGCGCATGCAAGCTCAAGCGGTTGTACTTTGCCTGCAGGACACCACCGAGCTCAACTTCAACGGACAGGAAATTGAAGGCTTGGGGCCGCTCTGTTACGAGGCGCAGCGCGGCATGTATTTGCATCCGACGTATGCGGTAACTCCGGAGCGGGAAGCGCTTGGAGTGCTCGATGCGTGGATGTGGGCGCGGAGCAAAAAAGATGCGGCAGGCAAACGTGGCGATCTGAAAGAAAGTCTGCGCTGGATTGAGGGCTATGAACGGGTGGCCGAGATGGCGACGGACTTTCCGGAAACGTGCCTGGTTTATCTGGCTGATCGTGAAGCGGACCTGATGCCGTTGATGCGACGGGCACAGCAACTAGGTGAGCCTGCGGACTGGCTGATCCGAGCAGCCCATAATTGCTGCCTGTCCGATGGCGGCAAACTGTGGGATCACACCGTGGCTGCTGAACCAAACCAATCGGCCAAATCGAACTTACCATGGCTTCCTGGCACGGCGTCAAAGCACGCCCGGTACGTCAGCAGCTGTGGCGGCAATGCGTGACATTGAATAGTGATGGCGGGACGCCCTTGATGGTGACGTGCGTCTTTGCCCACGAGGTTGATGCACCCGCCGGGGAGCAAGCCGGTCGAACGGCGTTTGCTTACCAACCGATGCGCCGAGACATGCCCCGAGGTGGTGCAACTGATCGACTGGTACCGGGCCCGCTGGGAAATCGAAATGCTGTTCGACATCCTGAAGAATGCATGTCGCATCGAGTCGCTTGGAGCACATCGGTAAACTTGAGCGTGCTATCGCGATGTATCTGGTGGTGGCATGGCGCATTGCGCACCTGATGCGGCTAGGCCGTACTTGTCCTGAGCTCGATGCCAGTCACTTCTTCGACTGGGCCGAGATCCGTGCAGCCTATATGCGTTCCAAGGCTGGGCCGCCTGCTGCCCCCACACTCAACGAAGTGCTGCACTTGATCGCGGGCTTTGGTGGTTTCCTGGCACGCAAAAGCGACGGTGAACCGGGAGTGCAAACACTTTGGAAGGGGCTTCGGAAAATACGAATCGCGGCGGAGGCACTGCGTGCCGCAGATGCCTCATATCGCTAGTTTAGACTTGTGTATAAGGGCACGCCTTCAGCCGTCAGCGCGAAGGTGTATTACGTTCTAAGCTGTACGTGAAAGTAAGTAAGGAACGCACTACATTCAGTGTGACAATTCAATAGTATTAAGGGTCATCCGAGAATTAGAATAATCATAGGAAGTCCAGGATTTGAAACTAGCTCGCCCGAGGCTTCTAATGCCATGAACCTATTCTGAAGGAGATTCCATGCCTGCGGCTTTTGGATGGCTTACCGATCTAACGAAAATTCTCAATGAGAATCATCAAGGGCAGTGGGCGTATACTGGCAGCTTTGCAATTTATGTCCATGCGCACGTATTACTCCAACAAGAAGCACGGCAGCCAAATGATATTGACATTCTGTGTTACGAACCACAAGACGTTTTAGCAACTATTAAGGCCAATTTATACGTTGAGTCGGTGCTGAAGAAAACCAAATTTATCGAACTGAAAAACGTTAAGATCACCCGACAGGCAAGCAACGTGCCAACACCTGCTAATATCGATATATTGCAATACGGTACCTACGGTTCGCTTAGGCAAGTAATAGTATATCGGCAAGGTGCACAGCAGTATCCGGTCGAGGCAATTCAGTCACTGTTAATGACAAAGTTAGACTTGGAGGATTTAGATAAGAAGTCGAACTTTGAGGTAGACGTCGCAATGCTGCAAAAGATGGCATCTCTTGATGTGCACACGACTAGCCTCTCACCGAACAAACCCAGAACAAAGGGAAAGGTTATCGATCGAAACGGCCTAAAACCTCTCAAACTGAATTTCTAGTGAATTCCACCGAACTCTCTCAATAAATGAAGATCTGGGCGAATCTTATAAAGTAGTCGCGATCTGACATTGGCTCGGTTTGACGCCGATACTGTCAGTTCAGATTCCGCCGTTCGGTACGTCGATTTTATCGACGCCACGCCTCCTTTCCGTCAATAGGAGTCTGTAATGGGGGCGTTCAGCGTTGTAGCACTGCAGCCATTCGTCGAGGTCAGCCTGCAGCTGGGCGATCGTGAGGTAGATCTTGGGTCGGAATACGATCTGGTAAAACTCATTCAGGATCGCCGTGTGGAAGCGCTCACAGATCCCATTGCGGATGCCGTGTATTGGTCTTCGTGTGCTTGATGTCATTCAAGGCCAGATAAAGCTGATAGGCATGTACTTCCGGCCCGCCACTGTATTCCGTGCCCCGGTCCGTAAGCACGCGGATGATGCCCATGCCGTGCTCTTCGAAGAACGGGAGCACACGATCGTTTAGCAGATCGGCCGCAGTGATCGGCGTCTTGGTCGCATTGAGCTTGGCCGTGGGCCCATTTCGAGTAGGTATCCACGAAGGTCTGCTGATAGATTCCGTCAACGCCCTTGTGATTGTTCCCACGCAAACTTTCGCTCCAATGCCGCGACCTGGGATTCGGTTGGCACTTCGCCGGTGGCCGCTACATGGCGCTCCAGGTTGAGCAAGCGCAGCTTGAAGGATGCCAGGCTGTCGCGCAGCCAGATCGAACGGACGCCGGACGGCGATACGAAGACGCCTCGCTTACGTAACTCGTTCGACACCCGGACGTGACCATATGCCGGCTGCTCGAGGGCAAAGTCCTTCACTGCTACTTCGATGGCTTCGTCGACGCGATTGCGCAGATTCGGTTTTCTGCGATTGACGTCGAGCAGGGCATCTACACCACCAGATTCAACGGCAGCTTGGTCATGGGCTCCCGGCATCCTTTGCTCAAGCCAATGGCGGAAACTGATGCCTGCAGTCGGTTGGCCCATCCTGGACGTTACCAGCGGCATCGACCGTGATCACCGCGAGCGGTGCGTAATGGTGCACGATGCCGTCTGGCGGTAGGGCCAGCGGCACGGCCTGGCCTGTGGCATCTTGCTCGGTCGGCCATTCCACGTCGCCGGTGGCGGTGCGGGCTGGAATAAGCCAGTAGTCGCCGGTGCGGTACTCGGTGGGGGCGGTACCGGCGTCGGCGGGCTGGAATTGAATTTCCACGCCGTCCTCAAGGTGCAGCCAGGCTGCTGTATGCTCTACGATCCGAGCGGCGCCGTCGTCCACGATGTCCAAGCCATTCTCGCCGTGATCGCCTTCTTGGTGATCCCAACGCCGCAGCAAAGGGTGGCCTGCGCCTTCAGCCTCGAACACAGGCGCAGGGCCGCTCAGCGTGACGGTCATCGCGATGCGGTCGACCGCTTCGACCTGTAGCAGCGGGTTGGCCAGATTATGCAAGGCCGAATCGTCGGTCCCCACCTCCACCCAATCGCCGGCACGCAGTCCGACTCGGTCGTCGCGACCAATTGTCTCCAGCGTCAGAATGGCGCTGCCGCCGCCGGAGACGATCGGGAAGGCGGCGCTGCCGTTGTCGCGGGACCATTTGAAAGTGGGGGGGGTGGGAGAACCGATCACGCCGCCCGTGTGGATTTCCACCCTATAGAGCTGATTCTCCGCGCCCCGGTAACGGGCGTCGGGACGGACGATGCAGGGATCGGTGGCTGCCATTGCGCGCCGGGCGCGCGCCTTCAACCGTGCGGGACTGGCGGGGTTCAAGCGCGCCGCCAGTTCGTCTGCCGTGCAACAAGTGGGCGAGGAACCGTCCGCGCGGCGGCATGGTGGGGCTATCTTCACCTGCCACACCACCTTGGTGCGTGCTGCGGTGTCCGGTCCGCCCAGCGCCACTTCCCGCATGCTGTCGTCTTCGATGTAGCTGATGTGGCGCTCCCAGACGTCCAGGTAGACCTGGTGCACGCCCTCCGGCAACTGAGAGGCTGCCGGCACGGTGTAGTCACCCTGGCTGCGGTAGCTGACCACGCGGCGCAGTTTTGGCATGCTCGGCGCGGTGGGTCCGGAGAAGGCTCCCTGCAGCGTCAGCAGACGGTGCGTTGGATCGACGCTCGAAATGCGCGCAATCGTGGGCGGGAAAGGAGGGGAGGTGGGCACTACGCCTCCATCGAACACTTCGACGAACTGGTCGACCCGGAAGGTGAGGCCATCGAGCGTTAGCGCGGGCACCTGCACCGTCAATTGACCGCCGTTGCTGGCGCGTTCGGTGAGCGTCAGCGAAGCGCTGCCAAGCTCGCACAAAATGCCATCCACATAGTAGCGCCCCGCTCCAATACGGAAGTCGCCGGTCTGCTCGCTGCCGAGCAGGATCGGTGCGATCGCAAAGCCGCAAGTGGCGTCCGGCCCGCCGTGCGGCCCGATCAGGTCTGCGCCCAGCCGCCGCAAGTAATACAGCACGATGGCGTGCTGTTCGTTCCAATCGGCGTCCAGTTGAACGCGGCCTTGCTGCATCAGCACGGCGCTGTAGCGGTTCAAGGGGTCGAAGGTATTGCGCGTCAGATCGGCTTTCATTGTTGGCTTCTCCTAACTGGCGAATATGACGCCGACATCCATGCCGGCCGGCGTGTGCTCATCGAGGCGGATGCGCAAATTGGCCAGGCGCTGCGCCTGAAACAGGTCGTGATAAACGCCCATTTCCGCTTCGTCGGCGGCGCCGGCGGTGATCTCCGGCGCGCAATCGTCGGCCAATTGGCAGTAGGCGGGTGTTCCATAGCGCACACTGTTGAACTGCGGGATCACCCGCTTGCGTTCGCGCGCCAAGAGCGCGTCGCGCTCCTGCGGCGGCATGCCCCCGTTGGCGTAGCGTTCCTCGACCGCTTGCAATACCAGGTCCGGCTGGCAGCGGTAGCGGCGCGGCGTGCGCGAGCCTGCGGGCAGATAGCTAAAGCGCACGCAGCCCTTTTGACGGCGGCAGGCGATCACGGTGCCGTCGAAGATAGTGTTTTCGGCCAGTACGATCGCATGCACCTGCACGCGGCCAAATACGGTGCTGCGCGCGATGCTGAGATCAACGTGCGCACACAGGTGCTGCGGTGCGCCGATGGCAATCCGTTCGCCGCTGGCGGCATCGATGATGCTGTCGCTGATGCGAATCGTCGCCGGGTCGAGGCGCACTTCATCGCGGCTGGCTTGAATGATGCCGAGGATGCTATGTTCGATGGTCAGGCACTCGGGCGCGTTGATCAGTTCCAGGCTCGGTTCGGCCGGGCGCCGTGGTTCGCAGTCGCAATGCAAGCCCCAGCCGGCCACCAAGGTTGAATGGCGGATGGTCACCGCGGCCATTTCCCCGCCGATCTGCACCGATCGTCCCGTGACCAGCAGGCCATCGAGCGCGCAGCGCGAACCGGCTGCGCCGGTGATGACAAGGCTATCCGGCAGGGACGTTTGCCAGTCGAGAATGCGGATCACCGGGCGGGCGCCACTGGCCGCGCGCAGTTGCAAGGTTTGGTTCGCCGCCAGCTCGATATGGATCGGTTCAACATACACCCCGCTATCGGTCAGTTCAATCACGCCATGGGCCGGCGCTTCGCTCTGCCACAGCGTCAGCGCTTCGCCGATGCGGGCATAGGGCTGTCCTTCGCCCACGCGGTACAGCCGGCTCACTGGGGCCTGCGACAGGACGCGGGGGTACTCGCCACCGCCAATTGGCGCCGGGAATCCATAGTGATAGCTGACCCACACGGGTTGGCGCCGCCCCGGTCCGGGCGGGAATGCGATGCGGCCTAACACGGGGTCGACCGCCACCTGGCCTGGCTGCGGGCGGTAATTCCAGTCGGTGAGATCGGCTGCCACCAGTTGTTGCGGGGGAATCGGCTGACGCGGCATGCCCACCCAGATCTGGAAGCACTTCTCTTCACCGTAAAAGTCGAAGCTGCCATTGAGCAGGCTTTGTTCAATCGGCCGGCGTCGCAGCGCTTGCGGCACGCCTGGCAATTGCGGGGTGAAAAGCTGCGTGTCGTTACCCAGTGCACTGAAGTGGTAAAGGTTCGGTCCGCCCTCATCGTAGCATCGGGCAGGCGCCATCGTGATCGAATATGAACGCAGGCGCCAAACGAAAACCCCGACACACGGAATGTTGTGCTGGCCGCGCCGCCGCGGCGAAGAGATGCGCCGCACGTCCACCCCATGCGCCAGCCGGTTGAACGGGCCGCCCAATAGTTCGAGCGCATCGCCGTCGCGCAGATCGACGCTGCGTGCCCTGCGCAATTGCAGGTGATTAATGGCTTGGGTAAAGGCTAGAAGCCGGAAGAATTCGCTCGCTTGCCCAGGCCAGCCGGCCACGTCGCGCGCCAGCGTTTCAAGCACCGCCAGGGTGCCCTTGCCGCGCCGTGATCGCACCGTATGCGCCACGTCGCGGCGCGGAATCAAAACGCTGTCGAGCGCCGGGTTGCCGCTGACTCCCCCTGTGTGCAGGGCGCGGTAGCCAATCAGGTCGCCGATGTAAGGGACCACCCAGTCCTCGCAGGTTTCAATGAACCAGTTGTCGTACAGCTGACCGATGTCGGCTTCCAGCAAATCGACCTGCTCGCTGATTACCTGTAGCAGCGCGCGCAGCGGGTAGCCCTGGTCCGCATCGCGCTGACGGTAGAGCGCAGGCAGCAGTTGGTATAGGCGGTCCGGTTGCGGCCTGTGAGCGGTGTTCATCGGCTGACCTCCGTTAGGATAAGTGTGTCCGGGATATCCGGCGTGAGGATCACCAGTTCGGCCGGCCGCACGCCGTTCGCGCCGTCGCTGCGGGCCAGCTCGGCCACGACACGGGGCTGCGACGTGAGCGTGTCGGCTAAGCCAGCCAGTTCATCGATGCCGATCGATTCCGATACGGAGTCGAATACGCGCAGGTCGACATACGCTATGCCTTCCACAGCCTGCATGACGGCCAGCGCCTCGCTGCGGATCGCGTCCTGACCCAACTCGCGCTGTTCGAAGCCAAAGGCATGCAACAGGGCTGCACGCAGGACCGGCTCCACGGCGTCCCACAAATAGTCGGCATGTACTTGAATCCTGGCATGCATCACCAACAGCTTGAGCCGGCGCAGCGCAACTTGCACCGGCAGGTGCGGGTCTCCATAGTGGCCGAGTGCAGACAGCAGGTTGCGGTACAGATCCGAGCCGGGATCGACGGGGATATCGTCCGCGCCGGCGATCGTCACGTGCGTCAGCTGGCGTCGTCCATCGCTGATGCGGGCGGCGCTGCTTTTACCGATGCCGGCGAAGTAGCGTGTGAAGTCGGCGTAGTCCTGCGTCGAAACGAGCCGGTCCAGGGCCATCGCGGCCAGCGGGGCGTTGCGGCGCAACTGGTCGCGGTTGTCAGCATCGGCACCGCCGCTGGCCGGCAGCGGATTGATCACGGCCTGAGCACCGAGCGGGTGTGTGGCGAGCTGGCTGATCTGCCTTGCCTTCACGTTGCCGCTTTTGCCCATTCCATAGCGGTAAAGTGCTTTGACGTTGGCGCTGCCGGTGGGAAGGCGCGCGCCGTGAACGCCGTCGCCGAACACGATGCTGGTGCTGTCCGAGCCGTCCTGCCCCGTCACCGTCTGCAGCATATAGCCGTGTGCTGTGCCGGAGAGCTCGTCCAAGGTCATGGCTTGGTGCCACAGCACGTCGTTGACCCGTACTTCCAGCGTGCCGCCGATGCCGGATGGCGTCGGCGCGGAAACGAAGGTCAGGGGGCCTTGGCGCAATGTGAAGCGCTGCAAGGCTTGTGCGGCGTCGCCATCGCCCAGCACTTCGCCGGTCGTCTGGCCCTGGCTGGCCCTGGCCACGTTGCCATGGATGGTGACGGTACTGGAGTCGTAGGTGTAAGCGAGCCGGTTGGCCAACGTGAGGATTGTATTGGGCGGGGCGGAGGAAACGCGCCACGCCCACAGGCCGTCTTTTGTTGTGCGTGTTGGTGGAATTCTGCCATTTGGCAGGGCCTCGCCAGTCAGCGGGTCCAGTAACAGACCATTGAATGCGGCGTAGTCGCCGTCGCGCTCCGCCTGGCTGGGCACATACGCTGTGGCGTACAGGCCGGGCGCCAGTTGCAGCTGGTCGCAGTACAGCTGGTTCGCCATGGCTGGCAAGGGCAGCGATTTCAAGCTGGAGGGTGCCGCGAGCCGCCCCACTACCAAGCGATCGCCGGCGCGGTTGGCTTCGCTAACATAATGGAGCTGCGCGAACGGCATGCCGGGCGCCGTGTACAGGGCGCAGGCGGCGCCGCGTGTACCTTGGGCGACGGCGGCGATCATCGCCAGCTCGCTGGCGCTCACCCCACTGGTGCCGGAGATGTCCGTGCGCAGTCCGGAAATGATGATCGAACGTCCCGTTTCAAGGCCGTCGTACAATCCCGCCAGAACGATGGTATCGCCTTCAATGTCGGCATCGAGCGGTTCCTCGGCCAGTTCCAGTTCCTCGGCGTTGGCGTACACGATGGTGTTGCGGATTGCGTCGAAATCTTCGCCTGCGCCTTCGTTGGCGTGGCTCAGATCGAGCCACGCGAGCGCATTATGGCTGGCCGGATCAAGCAATTCCACGCGCGTGCTCTTGCCGCTCATGCCGTAGTCGGAGCGCGCCATGGCGGCGGTGGCCACGCCTGCCCAAGCCACCAGCAAGCCGGGCGAGCGCACGATTCTGGTCGCGCTGCTGTCGACCGCGCGTGTGTCGACCACCACCCAGCTTTGCGGCACGACTTTCTCATAAGCGTTGTCGAGCGAGACTATATGCTCCCGCTCGTGGAACACATTGCCGCCACCCTCAGCGGGTTCCACCACTTGCCATTCGCCGTAACTGGTGACCACCCCGTCGCTGGCGCCGGTGATCCGCGGCGGCGCGCTGTTGCCATACAGGGGCGCGCGCACGCGTAGCGCATGCACGCTCACTTTTTGCATTACATCGCTGGCGCTGCCCCAGGCTTGGTAAAGCGGCTCGGCGGCAACCGGATGGAAGCGGGCCAGCAGTCGCGGCGCCATATCGGATTGGCGGGCGAAGGCTCGCGCCACACTTCGTCCCAGGCGGCGCGAATTGGCCGGCTGAAGCGAGGCCGGGCGCGACAACGGCTCAAGCAGGGGAGCCAGCCGTCGTAGCGGCGAGATGGCGCGCTGCGCTGGTACGGTGGTGGTAACCGGGCCTTGCGGATCGGGCACGCTCGCGTCCAGCAGCGGTAGCTGGCCCGCCAGAGTGTCCAGCGTATCGAGCAGGTCGCTCAGCCACGGCTCGAGCCGCGTGAAGTGGCGCCGCTGCGTCAGATCATGCCGTTCGCTGACCTGGGCGATGGCGCTGCGCACCAGCGGCAGCACGGCTTCCACGGTGCCGTTCGATTGCGCAGCATCGTCGATCAGCGCCTGCAGCAGGTCCGCGACCTGCTGCGCCAGCAGGTTGGCGGCGAAGATGCTGGCCGCCTCGGCGATATAAGGCTGGACCGCCATACGGACATTGTCCAGCGCCTGGCGGCCGAAGCTGGCCCTGAACGGCGTTTCCTGCAGCGTCACTTTGGTGCGTCCGTGGCTGGCATCGCCCGCCACCGATTCGACGAAACGCACCACCTGCTGCCCTCGGCCGCGTCCCAGTACGATCAGCAACGGGTCGCCAATTTTCAGGTTGCTGGATGTGCCCCGCAAATATAGGGTACCGATAACATTGGCCTCGGTCCCGGTGGGCAGTTGGCCGGCCAATGAGGTCCCCGTGAACGGCAGCGAAATCACTTGCGGGCGCGTGAGACGCGGCTTTAGCGCGTTCCAGCTGTCGCGCGCCTCCAGTTTTTCGTCCGTCTCGAAGAACTGCGGCAACTGACCGGCGCCAGGCACGCTCTGGGCCCGCGTACCTTGCGGCAGCTCGCCCCGGAAACCGTCGGCCACCGTGAAAGCCAGGTGCACGCTGGCGGCAACTCCAGGGCGCAAGCGGTAGCCGACCAGGCGTGCCAGATCCGCCACCGACTGGCGCTCGGTCGCCGTGCGCAGGTAAGCTTCGTTGGCGATGCGCTCCTGGTAGAACGTCAGCACGTCCGCCACGGTGGCCCAGCCGTCGAGCAGCGCGATGGCGGGATCGGCGCGATCGCGCGTCGTCAGCCTCTTCAGTGGCTCAGAAGGGCCATTCTCGCCAGCCGGCAACGTCAGGCGCATGCCGGTCAAGCGCGCCAGCATGCTCCCCAGGAAGGTGGTGTGGATGCCGAGACGGTAAGACAGGGCATCGAGTCCTGGACGGTTTGCTCGTGCCGGAGGGCGCGCCGTGCCGGTAGCGCCGCAGCAGCCGCACAGCGGATCGCTGCCGCCACAGCCGGCGCAAGTGCAAGCGGCGTGGTTGGTGATGGTCATCGTCCACCTCGCAGATCGAGTACCAGGCGGCCGTTCTCCGGCATCCCCGGATGGTTGTCAAGCCGGGCAATTTCAAGAGGACCTAAATGCAGAACGCCATCGCGCAACTCATCGTTCGGGCCTTCAAAATAACGCTCCAGCCTTACCACGGCGACTTCCCGCACACCCGGTACGGCCTGCGCGGCGGCCGTCAGCGTGCTGACATGGATGTCATCGCCGAAACTCAGCCGGTCCGGGTGGAAAAAGCCGGCACGGCTGTCCAGCGCTTCCAGCAGGGCGGCTTTGACCTGGCCGCGCAAATAGTGTGGGGCGACACAGACGCGCAGCTCGATATCGAGCGGCACGTAGCGGGCGGGCCGCACTACGAGATCGTGGCCGATACGGCGGTAGGGGAGCAAAGCGGCCGCGATGGCGTCGAGCAGCGCGGGGCTGGCATCCCCTCCGCCTAGGGGATCGACCGCGACCAGCACTTCGTGCCAGCTGCCGGTCCAGCGCAAGGTCGCGGCCGCCCGCTGGACGGCGGGGTGCCGCGCCGCCAGCGCGGCATAGTCTTGTGCGGTGACGGCGCGCGCCAGGCGGCTGCGAAACGCATCGGGTGCCAACAGCTTAACCTGTTCCAGCGGTTCGGGCTCGGTGCCGCCGCTGGCAGCCATCGGGTTGCGCGGCGCCAGTGCGGCGCCGTCGATCGTTATGCCGCGCGGCACCAGGTAAGTGATGGTCTCGGCGCCCACATTGCCCGCGCTGCCATTGCCGACCCGGTAACGGGCGGCGAACAAGATGCCCGGGCCCGGTCCGCTGGACGTGCTGAATCGCAGGTGAGGCAGCCCTTCATTATCGATTTCCACCGCCAGGGCGCGCGCGCCGTCCGCGCTGTCAAGCAGGTCGGAAACCGGGCGCCAAACGTCGATCAATGCCGTCAGGTCCGCCACCAGGGCCTGCAGCAGCGGCGCGGGAAGCGGCGCACTGCCGCTCCAATTGGCCAGCGCAGCGCGTGTCGCGTGCGCCAGGCGCGCCAGTAAGGCATCCTTGGCGGCGCTGACGGGACTACGCAGCGCGGCTGCCAGCAAGGTGGGGTCTTGCAGATCGGCGAAGGCGAACAGCGCTTCGCTGCCGCCGGGCGCGGCGGGAATCGCATCCAGGACGACGCTGGGCAACGCCTCGCGTGGATCCTGGCGCAGCAGATCCGACGCCGGGGAGTCGTCACACACAGCTTGGGCGAAAGTCAGCGGCCCTTGGGACAGACGCGGACGGAATGGCGCGGCCAGCACCGCTTCCTCGGCCGCGTCGCAATCGGTCGGGCAGCTCGCGGCGGTGCGGCCGAGCGGAACGGTGCCAAGCGGCTCGCCAATACGCGTACCATGATCGACCAGGATCACATTGCCGCGTGCGACGCTCACCTCTGGCAGCATCGCGCAATCGGGCGCCGGCGCTTGGATGGAAAGGCACAGTGGGAAGGCCAGCGCGTCAGCCGGCCCCCAGCTGATATTGAGCACGGGCCGGTTGTACAGGGCGTCGACGGCGGGCGCGACATCGGTCAAACGCACCGCTTGGCGGTGGTTTGGGTCGGCATCGGCCGGGTTGCCGGTGCGCGGTCCGATCACTTCCTCGAAGATCAGCACGTCGCCGGCTGCCAATTTCAACATCCTTGGGCGCTCGTCAGGGGCGGCCAGCGTACTGACGCCATCCTCGCCGGCAGCGCCATCATCGGCCCAGGCGTCCAGCAGTGTCGCACTGGTTGCGCCGCGTGCGAGGCAGCATTCGCTATCGCCCCAGGTGTAGATCGTGATGCGGTTGTGGGCCGGACGGAACGTCGCAGCTGTCTTGTCATTCAGCGGCAGCGCCTCGAAGATCTCGTAGTCCTTGGCCGGGATATTGAGCAGGTCGCGCTCGGCCAACACTCGGCGTTCGCGCGGTGCGCCGGGGTAAGCGGTGATAAAGCGCATCGCGGTCAGATCGAGCGTGCGCTCAGTGTCCGTTTCCAACACCAGCCACGCCCGCGCGTTGCAGCCTTCGTGCATGCGGTAATCGACCAGCCTGGCGTGGCGCCGCACCGAAATGCGCTGGCGCGCGGTGCCCAGGTAGGCTTCGGTCGCCACCGCGTCCTGGTAGTAGCTCAGGTAATCGCCGGCATAGGCGAGCAGCTCCACCAGCGCGATGCCGAGGTCGGGCGCATGATCTTCGCGCCAGTCGGGCATGATCAATGCCAGACGGTCCAGTATCAGTTGGCGGAAGCTGGCGTAATCCTTGGCCAAGTAATTGATGTCCGGTTCCGGGCGCGGCGGCGGTGGACAATCGAGCCGGGGCAGGCAATCGAGGTCGCTGGGGCAGGAAGCCTTGAAGCTGAAAGCGATCCTGTCGTAACGCGTATCGAAGCCCTGCAGCGGCGTGTCGGTAGGGCGGCCATGCTCGTCCGCCTCTACCACCCGCAGCACGTAGGTGGAAAAGTCGCCCGGCTTATCGACCCGCACCTCCATCACGTCGTCCAGCGCGGGATCAGGCTGGCGGATGATCTCGATACCGGTGACGGCAATGTCGCGCACGCGCTGGCCGCCGCTGATGCGCAGGTTCCCCGCTTGGAACACGGGCGGCGCCTTGCCAAGAAAGTACACGAGAAGCGTGCGCTGCGCCTCGTCGGCCACTTCCAGGTAGTCGAGCCCATTCATATCGGCCATGCGCACGTCTTCCCGGCGCAGGTCTTCCTTGCAGTGCAGTGCTTCACTGGTCGGTTTCATGGCGCGACGCTCCGCTTGGCGCTAGGGAAAAATTCGCGGTGGCGGGTAGGGCGGTCCGCCGCACCAGGTAGCGCACTGCAATTTCAAGACGGCTGTCTATCGCAGCCACTTCCAGGCCCTGCAGCTCGATCACATCCCCCAGATAGCGCTGCAGCGCCGCCTGTAGGCTGAATTGCAAGGCCGCCGCCAGTTCCGGACTGTTTGGCGCGAATACCAGCTGCATTAGTCCGCTTCCGAAATCGGGACGGTTCACCCGCTCGCCCGGATGGGTGAACAAGAGCTGCTCGATCATGTCGCGGATATGTCCGTTTTCGTCCACTATGGCGGTTCTGCCGCGCCCGTCAAAGTGGAATGGAAAGTCCAGATTCATCGGTGCCTCCTAGATTCCGGTGACGCGCGGCTGCGCCATGAGGGCAAGCAAAGGCGTGCTGGTCGGCGCGCAGACCGCCTGGCTATCGAGCAGCAGCAATGGCTGGCCCTGGGAAACGATGCGCAGCGCCGAGGTCACGTACTGCGCCGACACGCAAGGTCCGTTGCCTGCGGGCGGCGCGAAGGCGCAACCGGAGACGACGTAGGGTGACGTGATCGCCACAGTGGGCTGGCCGTTGACCAGCACGCGCGCGTTGGGCATCGTTGGCTGCGCCTGTCCGCCGTGCGCGCACATGACCGTCGCGCCTACGTGAAGCAGAAAGCCGGGCATCACGTCACCACCAGAGCCACTTTGTTGATCATGACGCTAGGTCCGATCAACTCGATGGTGGCGCCCTTGCCGTTGTTGATATAAATGCCGGTGTCGTTGACGACGATCGTGGCCCCGCTGGGACTGCGCAGGATCACACCACCGGTGCCGGGTGGTGCGGGGGCGGGAATCGGCGCCATGACTGGCACCGGCACAGCATCGCTCAAGATCACCGAATGCTGCAGCGTGGTTTGCATGACGATGTTTTGGCCGGGCGGCACTGCAGGCGGCACGGCTGCGGCGGTCGGCACCTCGGGGAAGTTGCCCCACCAGCCACCGATCCATACGGGGCGGTCCGGGTCGCCCGCCTCGAACTGCAGCCAGACTCCAGATCCGATCTGGGGCACCATGAAGACGCCGCTCTGCTTGCCGGCGATAGGTGCGCAGGGCATGGCCCAGGTGGACGGCGTCACCCCGCTGACGTCGGGCACCAGCACCAGAATGCGGCCCAGTTGCAGCGGATCGATGTTGCTCACCACCGTGCCGCGATAAATGCCGAAGAATTTCGGACTTTCGTTCATACGTCCACCCGATCGACCGAGCTTCCCAGCCCCCCGCGGGCCAAGGTGAAGCTCTGTTTGTATTCGCCACGCTTGATCGTATGCGTGACACTCTTGACGTAGTATTTGCCGTCGTAGAATCGGCCCGCGCCACGCACAGCTGCCAATTGACGCGCTTTGAACACCCGGCCGTAGCGCAGCACGTCGAGTTGGCCGTTGCCGGTAATGACGTCGGCGCTCTTGAACAGTGCCGCCAGGCCGGCCATGGCGGCTCCCGCCGGATCGGCGTTGGCGATCGGCCGCAGCTGTTCACTGCGCATTACAGGAGGCGCGCGCGCGCCCAGCGGCGCCTTTAGCAAGTCCAGATTCGGTACGGGAATTGGGATCGGGAGCTTGCTGTTTGGTTCGATGATGGTGACGAAGTATTGTGTGGCCAGCGTGCCGTCGTAAGAGAAATTGAGCGAATCGATATTCGAGCTTGAATCGAAATTGATCGACAGCGCGGGCTGCGGGCCGCCGAACATTTTGCTCAGGTCCGGACCATAGTAGGCCATGCTTTTGCCAGGAGTGGGGCCCGGGTCAAGGTAGAAAACGGCGCCTTCTTCGCGCGCCAGAGACGAGACATAGCGGTAATCCGTGCCTTGCTGCTTGATGAAGCGGTCGAGCGGGTTTTCGATGGCGGGAATGCTGGCGGGCAGGGCGAGCGGCACCACGCCGAGCACTGCGTACTTGGCCAGAATCGCTTCGACGATCAGAAATTTCGGCAGTGCGGGGTAGGGGATGCCCGTCAGATCGATGAAGTCCATTAGGGCCGTCAAATCCAGGCCCGTCAGTGTCAAGGCGGTCTTACCGGCGGCATTGGCCAGCGTAACGTCCTGTTTCGTGATGATCCCGTCCATCAGCACTTCGCTGCTGCCGTTGACGGTGACGGCGATAATGACGCGCGTACGGGGATCGAAGGAGCCACCTTCCAGCATACGCTGCATCTCCGAGTTTTTGCCCAACAAGAATTTGAGCTGAAACCCGCCCTGGGCGCCGACGGTGGACGTGACCTGCACGTCCGTGAGCGCGTCGATGACAGCGCGCGGCACCGGACTGGCACTGAATGAACCCATCATGAGGGTGAGGTAGAAGCCACGATTCATGGCATGCCCACTCCGGCCACATCGAGCGGCAGCGTTATGCGCAAAGTCCGGCCGGCTTCTTCTGTCAAGGCCTGCGGACGCATCGCATGGTTTGCGTCGCACAGACGCCAGAACAATTCAGGATCGCCGAAATGCTGGGCGGCGATATTGTCAAGCCTCTCCTGCTGGAGCACGCGGTGCTCGACCAGCAGCTGGAAGCGCTGCGCATCGGGCAGGAAGCGCCGCTTCAGGTAGGCCACGCTGCGTCCCTGTGCGAGCACCAGCGTGGCGGTCTCGATGCCGTAATAGCGGCTGCTGGCGGCGAAGTGGTTGTTTTTAAGGGCGCTTTGCGCCAGCATGGCCAGCACCGGATCCATCACGGCGGTAGTGTTCCCGTTCATAGTGCCCCCTTGATGCCCAGGCTGTTGAGGGTGCCGCCCGGCTGCTTGGCGGCCAAGCGCTCTTTCTGCTGCTGATAAACCATGTACAGGCTGCCGCCTTTGTCGGCGAATGGCAGGTCGTCAACCGACAGCACGCGCAAGCCCAGGCTGACTTTGGCCCGGATTGGATTCAGCAGCGGGTCGAATGCTTCTTCGGTGACGGAAAAGTCGGTGATGCGCACTGGAAGGACGCGATTGCTGCTCCACGTGAACAGCGCGAGCGGCGCCATGACCGGCATGATCTCCAGTGTCCCCTGTTGCGCCAGCTTGTAATTGCTCTGCAGCGTGGCGCTGGCCGGGTAGAGCAGGGCTTCCAGCGCTGCGAGCTGGGGGAAGATGCCCAGCGTCGCCGCATTCGGATTCTGGTCCGGGAACTCCAGCTGGTCGGTGGCGTCGATCTCGGCTTCGAGCGTGATGGTTTCCACCGGCGGCCCGGTCAACCGCATCGCTTCCGAACGCTCGCCGCCTTCTTCCGCGCCTTTGGCTTTTAGCGTGCGCTTGAGCGTGTCCGGAGTATATTGCAGTATCAGGACGCCGTTCGGCATGACGGTGAATTTATCCGGATCGAGCAGGACGATGCCGCCTTTTAGCGTGCGCGGGGAAAGCGGGAATGAGCTCATCGCGGTGGTCCTTGGCAGATTATTCCGGGCGGTATAATTTATTGGGTTGCGATTCGGCGGGCCTGGTGACCGTATTGAATTGGCTGAAGTCGAGTGGATCGCGCAGGCCGGGTAACAGCGGCTCATTTTCCGGATTGGTCACGTCCGCAATCTTCAGGTCGTAGCGGCGGCCACCTCGTGCCTGCTGCCGTCCAGGATCGACGACGACCCACTTGCCGTCTTCCTTGATCACCCATGGGAATTCCTTGCGCATGAAGTCCTGTACCGGACGTCCATGATCGACGTCGTCGGCCAACTTGAGCGCCGGCCGCGCCAAGTCGTTGTAGCTTTCGAGCAGAACGGAGAGCATGGTGCGTTCCGTCTTGCGAACCGTGCCGTGGCCCTGGAACAGATCCTCGCCCTCCGGGGTCTTGTCGAGAAGCACAGCGTTTTCGTTGCGCCAGGCCGATTGCTGGGCTACGTTCAGACCGTCGAAAGCGAGATGGTTCCAGAACACCACCTGGTCGCCAATGGCAAAATCCTGACGGGTGCGCGGCCGTACGTCGGGGCGGTAGCCGTATGACTTCGGTGTGCCTTGGATCAGATCCAGTGGCGGAGGCGGGAAGCCGTGCCAGGTCAGGTACATCGCGATGCTGCCATTGCGTACCAGGGCGTTGAACTTCTTTTCGCCCAATGTCTCGGCAAAGGCGCGATACTGGATCACGCTGACCAGGTAGTCGCAATGGATCAGCGTTCTGCTGCAGATGCTGTCCTGCGGCGCGAACAGGGAGGTGATCGCCTTGAAGCCGTTCCTCCTTCCTTCGTCGGTCAAGCTGAAGAAGTAGATCGATTGCGGATCGAACTGCACGCCGCTCCAGTAGTCGCGCGCCTCGCGGTTGACGCGCGCGTTGGCCAGGTTTTCCTTGGCGCCCCCCGTGGGCGGCTGGTAGTCGCTGCAACCGCTATCCTCATCCATGTTTTCGGGATAATCGAAGCCGCTGCCGCCCGCCTGCGATTCCTGCATCAGTTCGCTGGTACGCAAGCGCTTGAACACTTCGTTGCGGAACTCGGTGGCGTCGGCGAAATCCATGCCGGCGATGGCCAGAACGTCGAGCACGACTTTACGCGCCAGCGGTCTTTGCTCGCCGTCGAAATGCTCGGCGGCGTACCAGTCAAGAAACTGGCCGAAATGCGGTTCCGTGTGCAATCCCGGGCGCCGTACGAAATGCATCACTACCCGGTCCCCATACTCGCCTTTGCCGATGTCGGCGAGCAGCGTCGGGAAATCCAAGCTGCCGGGGGCCAGGATCGCCGCCAGTTCATCGTCCACGCTGTTCTCGATCAGCGTAACGATGCCGTTGCGGTCGTCGTCGCTGACGCGGCCATCCTGCATTTCGCGGATCAGAAGCGACTTTTGCGGTGCGAAGAGTGCGAACGGGGATTTGCCCGTGATCCAGCGCCGCACCAGCGCGCGCGCCTTGTTGTCGCTCTCTGTAGTGCCCTCGATCTTGCCGCCAGCCAGTACTTGAAGGTATGCGCGCAGTTCGTCATCGGTGAAATCGTTCTTGTCGAACGCACCGGCGCCGGCGGCGATGGCGACGCCAATGCCGGCCCCTATCGCTCCCAGACCCAACCCGAGCCCCACAGCCTCTCCGGTTTCAAGCGGGTGCAAGGTGGCGCTGGGGGGCTGGCGCACCTGGACCGGGCCGCCGCCCGACATCACCTTGCTTGCCACGCTTTCGGCCTCGACTTCGGCCGCGTCGCCAGGGACGCCAATAGCCGCCGCCCGCGCAACACCGCCGCCACCTGCCGCGTTCTGCGCGACGTGGGTCAGTTCGTGGGCCAGTAAGCTCGCACCGGCCGGCGTTTCCGGCGCGTAGCGCCCGGCGCCGAAGACGATATGGTTGCCGACCGTGTAAGCGAGCGCATTGACGGCGACCGCCGATTCCGCCGCTTGGCTGCCGGTATGTATGCGTACCCCGCTGAAGTCGTGGGCAAAGCGCGATTCCATGAAGGACCGCGCCGCGCCATCCAAACTATGGCCGCCGGTCCGCAGCACTTCGTCGACGACAGGTGGAATTTCTTCCGGACGCGCCTGGTCGGCAGCCTTGCGGCGTAACGGCGACTTGCGCCGCGCGCATGCGTCGCACGTGACTCCGCCGACGGTATGCTGACCGCACGCGCACTGGCGGCGCAATACGCTGCCGGTTGCCGGCGTTACCGCGGCTGGCGACGCGAGGGGCGCGGCAACGGCGGATGCGGCGTTTGCCATGGTAAGTGAACGCGCGGTCACGGCGATGGCTCCAGCTCTACGTCGCTGACGTTCGCGATGCAGGGTGAAAGTATGCTCTGGCCGCGCGCTGGCATGACGGCGTGCAATGTGCCTGCCACGCGAACCCTGCGATCGGCGCAGCGGCGCAATTCCTCCGCAGGCCGTATCGAGCGGTCCGTATCGAGCGGCTCGAGCCATACCTTGCTTCCGCCGGCCAGTTCAAGCAAGGCATGGTCTTGAGGGCGGCCGGTACCGTCGTCGCCTTTGATCGGCACTGGCCGCGCGCGATAGACGCCACGCGCGATCACGAGGTGCCCGTCCAGGCGCCCGATGTCGTCGGAGTGTTCCAATGCTGGCGGTTCTGTCATTTACCGGCCCTCCGGTTGCACCACCATGGTGGTGTACTTATTGCCGTGCGTTTGCGTGCTTCCATGGTACTCATGGAAGGACTGCTCTTTGGATTCCGGCCCATACATGAAGAAAATCCATTGGTCCGGTTTCCAGCGGGCCGCGCTTTCCAATGTGATGTAGTCGTTGCCGCTGGAAAGGACCGGTGCAGCGTAGTGGAAGTTCCATGAGTCATCCGGGTCGGCGGTGTACTGGAATCCCGGCATGTCCTTCTCCGTGACGATCGTCATGCCTTGTCCTACGCGCGGAACAGCGAATTTGTTGATGCCGTACTTGCGGTCGAACCTATCCTTTTTTCTGGGCGACAGGGCGTCGTAGGCGGCGTACGCCTCGGCGCGCGTCAGGTTGGCGCCGAATTCCTTCTTGTAGATTTCTTCCGCCCAGATTTCCGGTGTATTGGGGTTGTCGCCCTGATAGTCTTGGGCCGACAGTGCCTCCTCCTTTTGTTTGCCGGGAATGCTCTTCTCGATCGCCGAACCGGCAAAGGCGCCGGCTACGGCACCAATCACGCCGCCGAGCAGTCCAGCCGCCAGCGCGCCGTCCTCGCCGCCGCCGCCGAAATAGCCTATTGCGGCTGCGCCGCCGCCTAGCAATCCGGCGCCAAGGATACCCCCGAGTATGCCGCCCGTGATACCGCTGCGCTGTTCCGGTTTGCCCTTGATGACGCCCACATCCCTGCCGCCGCTGCCCATGATCTCCCGGCAGGCATGCCCGCAGTCGGATGCCAGGTTGATGGCGCTACCGTCCTGCTGTACCGGTTCCACTTCCGTCAGCGCGGACGGCCGCCATCCTTTGGGCGAACGGCCGGCGAGTTCGGCGCCGCCGGATCTTGGCCGCAGCCGGGCACGCGACGCCATCTTGCTGAGCACGGCGTTGGCGTCGTCGATCATCGATGCTTCCGCCCATGCGCGTTGGCTTGTGCCGGGGCCCCAGCCATTGTCCTCGGCCGCCATGCGTCCATCATCGGCCACTCGGAGCCGGGAACCCGAAGGGTGTTTCCAGCCCAGCGACATGTCCGCCAGTTGTTCGTCGGCCGTGAAGGCGGTGAAGCGCCGCACGGTGTGGCCATCCGCCTCGCCACCGGCGTGCTGGGCGACGTGCGCCAGTTCATGTGCCAGAACATGCCTGCCGCTGTCGGTGCCGGGCGCATACTGGCCCGGCGCGAAAGCGATATGGCTGCCGCTGGCAAAGGCCAGGGCGCCCAGCGACTGTGCCGAGCGGCCCGCTTCGGCATTGGTGTGCACCCGCACGGCAGCGAGGTCGACCTTGCCGGTCCCGGCGCCGGCGGCGTGGGACGCGGCCGGCGCCTGACCGCGCGCGGCTACGGCGAAACGCTCCGCCTGTCGTTCATGACGGTCGCCAGGTTCGCCGATCCGAGTGGCGGCGGGCGTCGCGGGCGTCACCCGCACGCCGCAAAACTCGCGCGCCAAACGCGGCTCCATCCAGGTCCGTGTGGCTTGATCGAGCGGCTGGCCGCCTGACGCAAGGCCGCTCCGCACGAGGGAGGACACGGAGGCCCCGGGCGTGCCCGCACGGTCACGCGAAGCAAGTGTGGCGGCGCTGCGGCTCACGATACGCCTCGCTGTGGATCCGGCCGTGCACTGCGCTGAATGCCTTCGTAGGTCGCGTGCGCGATGCGGCGTCCCAGCTCGGGAGTTGCCGGCGAGCCTGCCAATTCCAGCACTCCGCCGGCGACAGCGCGGGAAGATCCGCTTTTCAGCGGCGCCTGGCCATCACCTTGCGCCAACAGGCGCGCCAGTTCCTGTTCGATCGCCGCCTGCAGCCGCGGCAGCTGGCTTGGCCCCGGGTCGAGGCCTTCGAGCACGATGCGTTCGATGTGGACATAGGTCGTCACGGCCGCGCTCCTGTTTTGGCGGCGGTTTCCTGGCAGCGGAAATCGGCCTCATTGATGGGCCGTTCGAGCTTGCGGAACTCGCTGCGTGCAGCGTCCATCGCCAGCGGCATCGTGATCGGCATATTGGCCCGGGCCGCGAGAAATGCGGCGTTGATGGCGATGTTATGAATATGTCCTCCAGTGAGGTTCAACCTGGCCAGCCGGTCGAAATCGAGTCCTTCGGCGGGGGCGGCGGCAGGGAATGCCTTGCGCCAGATTGCCTTCCTTTCAGTCGCTGTAGGGAAAGGGAAATTCACCACGAAGCGCAGCCGGCGCAGGAATGCGGCGTCCAGCGCGCTCTTCATATTGGTGGCCAGGATCGCCAGGCCACGGTACGACTCCATCCGTTGCAGCAGGTAGTTGATCTCGATATTGGCATAGCGGTCGTGGCTGTCGCGCACTTCGCTGCGCTTGCCGAAGAGCGCATCGGCCTCGTCGAAGAACAGGATGGCGGCGCCGTCTTCGGCGGCATCGAACATCCGGCGCAGATTCTTTTCCGTCTCGCCGATATACTTGCTGACGACGGCGGAAAGATCGATGCGGTAAAGATCTAACCGCAAGTCGTTCGCCAGCACTTCGGCCGCCATTGTTTTGCCCGTGCCGCTGTCGCCCGCGAACAGGGCATTAATGCCCAAGCCGCGGTTCATGCGGTTGGCGAAGCCCCATTCCTGATAAACGGTGCCGCGCTGACGGACCTGCGAGGAGATCTGGCGCAGCATTTCCATCTCTGCCGGCGGCAGTACCAAGTCGTCCCAGGTCGCCTTCGGCACCAAGCGCACGGCCAGGGCGTCCATGCGCGGACGGGCGCTGGCCAGGCAGGCATCCCATAGGCGCCGGTGGAGTATTTCGGCGTCTGCGTCGCCGGCTTCACGCGCGCTGCGGGCCAGATGCTGCAGCCGTGCGAAATCGACATCGAATTGGGCCGCCAGCTGTGCCGCGCTTGCCTCGGCGCCAGTCCCTTTCAACGCTGCGCCCCACGCGGCCTGCTGTTCACCGCTGTCGGCACGTGCGATATCGACGGCCAGCACTGGCGCCGCAAGTCCAGGCCATGCTTCGCGCGTATCGAGAAACACCATGCCCCCGACCCGGCTAAGGAAGTTGGCGAAAACGGGGCTCTGGGCGGCGGCCTCGTCCGCTACCAGATACAGCGCCAGCGGCAGCAGCATGCTTTCGCGCTGCCAGAGGCGCAACAGCGCGTCGAGTTCGTGCGCCTGCTGCGGCAATTGCTGGACCGTCAGGCGGTGAACCTGCAACGGCAGTTCACGGGCCAGCACCTGAACCACCAGTTCCTTACTGGGTGTGTCGGGACCGAGCAATTGCACGACGGGCAGCCGGCCGCCGTGGTGGCGGCGCATGCGATGCAGTAATTGGTCGGCGGCTTGTCGGTGCGAGGGTGGAAGCGGGACGTCGGCCGCCAGCGTGAGCGGCGGCATGGGCACCAGCATGGGCGCCAGACGCTCATCAAGATAGTTCAGGCCTTTCAGATAGCTGAGAATGCGTTCATCGAGGCGCAGCGCACTGGCAGTTAGCGGCTGGGTGCCGGCCTGGTTGACTTCAAGCAGGCGCAGGGAGCGCAGCGGCCGTTCGGGCGACAACGCTCCCCATGCCGGGTCTGCGAACAGCGCGAGCGCCAGCGCGAAAGTTGGATAGGGCCGCGCCGAATCGCCCTGGGCCTGCGCGCACAAGGTTGGGATGCGGGTATCGAGCTCCATAGCCGCGCAAAGCAGCAGAATGTCCTGTTCGAACGGGTACAGCCCTAGCCGCTGCGCCAACAGGACCAGGGCAGGTGGCGTGGCGCCATTCTCGGTCGGCGGGGCGAGGTCGGCCACGCTGCGTGCGAGCGCCGGGTCTTGGGCGCCCGCCATCGATCCTGGAACCAAAGGCGCGGCCACAGCCTTGGCCGGCGTGCGCTTCCATGTAAATCTCGCGGGCTTCATTTCTGCGGCGAGCGCCGTCTCGGGCGGGCGCGCCGCCGGTGGCTTCGGGGCGGCGAACGCCTCCAGTCGCGCGCGCAGCCAGCTCAGCGCGGCGGAGAGGTAAGCGGCGTTGGCCTCGGCCCATTTGAGCTCGGCTTGATTGATATCTTCTTTCATGTCACGGTCACCTTTTGCGAGGCGTCGAACACGGGTGGGCTGGACGTGCGGTCGACCAGCAGGCTGTCGACGCCATCCACGCGCAACCGCACCCAATATTGACCGGCCGGCACGTCGCTGGCTTCGAACGTCAGCGTACCGGTCTGGTTGGCAAAGGGCTGCACCGCGATCTCGCGGGCGCCCAGCAGCAAAACGACGCGCTGTTCCGGCCGAACTTCAGGACTGCAGGTGACCGTCCAGGTAATGTCGCCTGACGGGGCGCTTGGCGGCGCAATGCTGATGGACGGGGCCAAGGCCAGGCCGATGCCATTACTGGTGCGGCGCTGAGTCTCGTTCGGCCGCTGCACCCGCACCTGCACCGTGTACAAGCCAGCCGGCCACGAAGCCGGCAGGTTGGGCACAACGACGGACAATGCGCCATCCAGCACGCCGGGGGCGGGCGCAATTTCGAGCGGGGCATCCCAGCTCTGATGCTGGAAGGCGACGCCAACTTTCGTGCCCCCCAGATGGTGGCCGGTGAGTGTTACCGAGTCGCCCAGCCGGGCGGCGGGCTGCAGACCAGGGGCGGCCGCAGCCTGCAAGGTGGGGAACGGCGGCAAGAGATCGCCCAGCGCCGCCGCGCCGCTGTCGCCCGGGCCGCGCGTCAGCACCGGCAGTGGCATCTTTGGCGGCAGCGTACTTTCGATCAGCACCACGGTGACCTGATAGGCGACCGACAGCCGGTATTGTGTCTGGAACGCGGTCCAGAGCTTGGAAATGTCTTCCACCGACATGGGTTGCAGCGTGATGCGTACGCGCTCCACTTGCCGGTCAAGGTCGCTGTCCGGCAGCGCTGCGGCGACGGCGGCGCGGATCTCGGCCGGCGCCAGCACTGCATGATCGTGCAGCACATTCATCGCGCGTGCCATCAATTGGTGACTGAACGGCTGCGAGGTATCGTTGTTGCGGCCGTAGGCCGTCATCAGGTAGTACAGCTCCAGCGCGAGCGGTGGCATGCCGCTTTCTCCCGGCATCAGCTGGCGCGGCAGGTCCTGGTTGCGCCATGCCGCGTTAGGCAGCATTTGATAGAGGAAAAGATTGATCTGGTTCGCCGTGTTGGCGCCGTCGCGGGCCCTGTCGGGTGTCAGGAACGTCACTGTAGTATCGCCTAGCCCCGGGCCGCTGCGCACGCCCTGTTCGATCAAGGCTTGCAGCGTGGAGGTGACAGCCGCGACGGCCAGCGCATTGCTCATGGCCTGTCTCCGCGCGCGCGCTGACGCAGGTAGTCGTCAAGGCCTATCGGCTTCGGTGCCGTGCTTTCCTTGCGCACTGGCGCCCGCGGGGGCGTCGTCGCGCGTATCTCGATGCGGCCGATGGATACATGGACGGACGGTGCGGCATAGCCGCCTTGATCTGGCTGGCCGCTGGGACGCTCGCGTAGACGCTTGGCGGAAGTAGGGACAAGTAGGCGGGGCACGGTTTCACGTGGCGGCAACGGGGCTGGCTGCAAGGCGCCGGCAAAAGCTGCGAGCGAGGCAGGCGCTGGGGGGGGCGGCTTTTCAGCGGTGGCAACAGGTATCTGGGCCGGGACTGGCGCGCCTCGTGCCGCAGCGGCGTCAGGATGGGGTTGCTCGTTCCCCGGGGGGGATGATGACCACGATTGGCTCGGAGTTTCCGATGCGGTTCGCTGCCGATCAGCACGCGCTTGCTCGCCGCGCGCAAGTTGCGCTTGAGTATGGGGCGCTTCCATCTGGTCGTAGGCAGCGGGCTGTGTGGCGCGCAACGGTGTTGGTGCTGCCATCGGGGTCTGTAATTGTTCCTGCGGCTGCGCCATCGAAGCTGACACGGCCGGCGTCGATACCGGACTCTCCAGTGGCGCGGCCCGTTCGGTCTCGGCGCGGTGATGCATCGCGTGTTGAGCTTGGGCGGGGGGCGTCTCGCGCTGGGATACGCTCCAACGAGCCCTGGGCGATTGTTCGGCGGCCAAGGCCGGCTCCGTGCCTTCCTCGATAGGGGGCGTGCGGGCAAGCGCGCTTTCCGCCTCGGGCTCGAACAGCGACCGCACGTGTGGTCGCACGGCGCCCGGCGCGCCGGGGCCCAATGTGCGTGCCACGAGCGTGTCGACAAAACCGTTCATGCTCCCACCATCTCCAAGTAGCAGCGGCGCCTAAACGGACTCAGGCCAAGGATCTCGCTCTCGCTCCAACCGTAGGCGCTGGCTAGCGCGTGAACTTCGCGCAGCAATCGACAGGCCCAGGATTCGATCTCATCCCAAAAGAACGAGACGATGTCGAATAAGGCCTGCCACCGGTGGCCGCAGGCAGGGCACTCGACCGCGATGCGCAAGTCGGCGCCAGCGTCGGCTTGCGCCATTCGCGCTTCGACCGCATCGAGCACGTGGGCCGGCAGACGATCGACGCGGACTTGCGTATCTGCCTGCCATGCCTCCAGCACGCAGCGCCCGAGCAATTCCAGGCGCGGCGCGGATTGGCCGGCAATGCCGGCGCACAGCGCTGCCAGGTCGTCGCTATTGACGCAGCGGAAGCGCAGCGCATAGCCATCGACCTCCAGTTGGTGCGGTTCGTCGTCGGCGGACCGTTGCTGCGGCAGGTCGGCATGGCTGAAGGCCAACTCCAGCTGCTCGCCGCATTGCGGGCAGGGTGCAACGCTGGCGATGCGCGAGCCGAATGTGGCTTCGCGCAGCGCAAGCAGCAAGGCATCGCGCTGGCCGATAGGCATTTGCGCCAGCTGGCCAGGTGGCGTGGACGGGTAAGCCGCCGCCAACAGCAGCGCGGCCCGTGGCAGCGGACCTTGCGCCCGCCCGCGCTCCCAGATGTCCATCAGGGCCATTGCCGACAGGGCGTGCATGATCACGCGCCGGCGGACAACGTGGGCTCGCTGGGTTCCGCCACTTCCTTATCGCGCTCCCATCCCTCATTCTCCAGTTTTATGTGCTGGATTGCTACGGCGTTGGCATTCGCATCGAGGTCTGGTAGTGCCTGGAATTCTGAAACCCAGCAGCGGTACACTTTGTACGTAAGCGCCAGCTGGCCCGATTCGTTGAATACTTCGATCAGGATATCCTTGCGAAAATCCTTCAGCGAGACTTCTGCGCCCAGGCCGGCCCCAACCTGCCAGACCTTGTTGGCCCACTTTTCAAACTCGAGATCGTGCGTGACGCCCCGTTCCAGCGTGATCGCTTCGAACTCGGTACGCCCCGGCGACTTGCGGCTGGTGCTCGGATCGCCGCCCTCACGGTGCTTGACGACCTCCGTAGTGCGCTTCAGCATGCCGACCTTGGAAACTCCGGCGACATAACGGCCATCCCACTTGACCCGGAATTTGAAGTTCTTATACGGATCGAAGCGCTGAGCATTGACGGTAAACTGGGCCATGATGAACTCTCCCCAAGTGCGGTCAGACGGCGATTTGTCCGGCGATCTGCTGGATCTGGACGACGACGAATTCAGCCGGCTTCAGCGGCGCGAATCCCACCGCGATGTTGACGATGCCCAGGTTGATGTCGTTTTGCGTCGTAGTCTCTTTGTCGCACTTGACGAAGTAGGCTTCTTGCGGCGTGCGGCCCTGGAAGGCGCCTTGCCGGAACAGGTTATGCATGAAGGCTCCGACGTTCAGCCTGATCTGCGCCCATAGCGGCTCATCGTTCGGTTCGAAGACGACCCATTTCAGTGCGCGGAACAGGCTTTCTTCGATGAAAAGCGCGGTACGGCGCACCGGTACGTATTTCCATTCGGAGCCCACTGCGTCGTTGCCGCGCAAGGTGCGGGCGCCCCACAAGATCGTGCCGTAGACACTGAAATTGCGGATGCAGTTGACCGCCTGCTGGTTGAGCACGCCGTTCTCCAGGTCCGTCAGTGGCACGGCCACGCCGGCCACACCGGTCAGGCTGGCATCGGTACCGGCGGGCGCTTTCCATACGCCGCGCGCACCATCGGTCTTGGCATACAGCCCGGCCACGAAGCCCGCCGGCGGGAACAGCCTCAGGCGATTTTCGGCGAGGGGGTCGGGCGCGCTGACCCATGGGAAATAAAAGGCGGCGTTGATGGCGTCCTCGCCAGTCAGCCCGGTCGGGCCATCCTTTTGGTTTGTGAACGTCGCATTCTCCGCGCAGTCGGCAATCAGGAACGCGCGGCGCTTGCGGCAGAATCCTTCCAGCGCCGCGAGGGTGGTATCTTTGCTGAGACCCGGCACGCTGAGGATGTTGAACAGGTCGATATAGTCCAGAAGGTAGGCGCCGCCCGTGCCGTCGGCTGGAAGCGCGGCGGTGGAGAAGGCGTCGTCCGTCGGCGCTAGCACCACGCCATCCTGGCCGCCGGTCAATTTGGCTGTATCCGGAATGATGCCATCGGCGGCGATGTCGGTATCGTCGGGTGGGTCGGTGGCGTTGTCCGCCACTTCAGCCGTGACGAAGGCGGAGCCGTTCTTCAGCACCGACTCGACAAAACGCGCATCGCCGGGCAGCATCGACAGGTTTTCGAAAACTTCGACCGGCACGCCTTTGGGATCGAGCTTGATATTCATCACCTGGAGCTGGAAACGCGTGGGCTCGTCAGGGCGCTGCCGTGTCACGATGGCGTAATCGTGCGACCAGATGCCGGGATTGGCTGCAGTGACTGTCAGTTCGCCCAGTGTGACGCTGGCGGCGACCGCATTGTCCGCCGCGGTGTCGCTGTCCAGAGTGGCGAGCCGGACGATATAAGCTTGCTGGCCTCCATTGGCAAAGAAGTGCGACACCGCGTAACCGAGCAGGCTGCGCTTGTCCATGCCCCCATATTGGCGGAAGTAGTCGGGCCAGCTCAGCACCAATCCGGCGCGGTCGACCGGGCCCTTAGGCGCCCAACCTATGAATGCGGCGATGGACGTTGCGACACCGGTGACGGTGCGCACGCCACTGGGGACTTCCTGGATATAGACGCCGGGATAATTGACGGCAACTGGCATGGGAGCATCTCCTCCGCAGGCGCCGGCGACCCATGGCCGGCACTGCCCTAAATTAGAAGCAACTGAACACGGTGCTGCGCGCGCGACACTGCTTCAAGAAGTCACGCCGTGCGACTTCAATCGGGTGTGGTCTGTGTTTGCTGGCGGCCGCCACGGTCTTGTGCGAAAGGCCGCATTCCACGTCTGGCCCCAGTGATTGTTCGTACGCTGTTGTGTCCCGGATGCGGAATCTGGGTAGCAGTACTGTAGTGATATTCTTATTATTGTCGTTAATGCCAGACTATAAGGGCCGATCGTAGCGCCAATGTGCCCAGTCCGTCAACGCGTTATTCTATTGATGAGTTGTTTTATGGAGAGAGAAGCGCACGCCTTTCGCTGCCTGCCTATTGGGGACGCGGTGATTGCCTGGATAGCTGTGGTCATTGAGCGCAGTGGCGCCGTTTTGACTTTTACGGCGGCGCGTGCAGGAACCACCGCGCACTGCCGCCTCCTTGCGTGGACGCGCGATTCGCCCTCTAGCTTCACGCGTTGTCCCAGTCGCCTGCCGCCAGCCCGTCGTACCGCCGCAACCACGCTTCGGCCGTGGCGGTCTCGTTCATCCCGACATAGTAGCCGTTGGGATAAAGAATCGGCTCGATCAGCCGGGCGACGTCGGGCAGTTTCCCGATGTCCGGACCAAGGCGGTTGCGGTCGACGACCGGCGGCAGCTTGGTCGAGCGGATCAGCAATCCCGTGCCCACCTTGCGCAACTCGCAGCTGGCGAGCGCCCGCCTGATCTCATCTTCGCCGCCAAGCGCCGTCACCCGGTCGGCATCCAGCAGGTTGAGCCAGTGCGCGGTCAGGACCTTACCGCGCATTTGCCGGGCGACGAAATCGTGGCCCAGGTCGAAGCCCAGAAAGCGTTGCGCGAGCTGTTCGATTTCGTCGCCCGATTGCGGCATGAAGGTCGTTGGGTGGATGTACGACATGCCGGCGTGGCCGCTACAGGTCGGGAACAGCTTTGCGAACTTTTCGAACATGGCGACCGTGGTGTCAGCCGTATTCCGTTCCACCCAGTCCCAGGGAAAATCCAGCCGCAGAACGCTCTCAGCCTTCTCCGCATTTTCGGCCAGGTCGAAATTTATGCCGGAAAACCTCAGTCCGTAGTCGCCCGCCTGCCCATCCAGCGTCGCCGACAGGACAAGGAAGTGGCCCTCCTCGTCGTCCGGCGTGTTGCCGAGCGCATTGAACACCGTCTGCCTTGCCGCGTCGTCGAAGGGGCTCCAATCCGAACCGGTCACCGGGTCCATGAAGCGTTCTTTAACAGCGGCGATCGCGTTCGGCGGCACCAGGCCAAGATAGGCGTCCAGGGCACGCGCCACGGCGGCCTTGAGCGCCACGTAATTCGCACGTGTGTAGAACACCATAGACACCGACGGCCGGACGATCACTTTCGGCTGGCCGCCGAAGTACTGGGTACGGGTGAAGACTTCGGGCGATCGGATGGGCATGCGACATCTCCGTAGCAGTGGTGGTTTATCGGCAAGCTTGGCTGGTGATGACTCGGGGTTGGGCAGTAATTCCCAATTGCTGGCTGAGTCTTGTGTAACGTTCGTACTGGCTTTCGGGCCCGTCGCCATAGAAGTCACTGGCGGCTTTTCCTTCTTTGCTGCAGGGGAACTTAAAGTCAAAAAACTGCGTGGGCTGGCCGCCGCTCATCGCACAGGCGTCGGGGAAGCACATGCCCTTTTTAATCTTCTTGGCGGCGCTCAAGGCCTTTCTCGACGTGGTCAGGAAGTTGCCGTCGACGTCGTAACCGCGCTCGCCCCCCAGGTCGGGAGGCGGCTTGTGCGCCGCGATGGCATCCTCGCAGCAATCGTGTGCCCGGATGCCGTCGATCTTGCAGTTGCCGGTTTTGGGCGTGTTCTGGTGACAGTCGCACATGATGTCCTGTAGCGCCCGTTCCTCGGCCGACGCATTCCGGTCATACTGGTGCACGCCCATCATGGTGGCGCCGGTGTTGGGTGGGCTGCCGCTGGGGCCGCAGTTGTTGAGCATGGGCTCGCCCAACAAATGCACACTCTTGCCTTCCACTTTGACGGTCATGGATCCGGGCGTGATGAACCTGGCCGGTCCATGGGTGTTGGCCGAGATCAATCCCCCGCCTGTGCCCTTGCTTGCCATGTCGCCCATGCTTTCAAACATCGCACCTCGAATCGCGATCGTGGCGCCATCGAACTTGACCGTGGTCGAGTAGTCCTTGGGCGACGTACCCGACTTGGCGATGTTGGGCAAGGGCGATGGGACGAACGGCGCTGGCGGCCCCGGCATCTTGCAGACGTTCGGCAAGGTGGCTTTGGCGATGCCGCGACTGCCGGAGGTGACCGGCGTTTTGGGTGGGTGGATTGCGACCGTCAGCATGGCGTCAATGCTCCGTGGGATCGGACGTTGATAGCAGCAAGGCCCCCCGCATCCCGCCTTCCGAGCTGCAGCACAACAGCGAGACGCGGCCGGCGGCGTATCCGCGCTGCGCGGCCTGGCAGGCCAAGCTGGCGAACAGCGGCCCCGAGGCTGCGCCGACGTCGCCCCAACAATCGGCTGGCGATTGGTAGGCTGTCGGGTCGCTGAAGTGTTGTCCCAGGCGCAAACAGACAAATCCCCATTCCTCGCCACGATAGCGCTGGCCGTTCTGATCGAGGTAGATGGCGTCGACGCGGCCTCCGGCCTCCGGCATGCCGGCAAGCGCCGTGCGGACGGCCGCCGTCAGTCCCTCGCCCAGGCACAGCTCGCTCGTCTTGATCAACCTTGCCTCCTCGGCCAAGCCGCCGCGCCACACTGTCGCCAGGGGACGCAAGCCCAGCTGCTGGCAACGGGCGGCACCCATCAGGAGGCAAAATCCAGCCGCCTCGCCTGGCACAAAGCCGGAGCGGGAAACCGTGCCCATCAGTTGTCGGTTCCCGTCGAGCCATTCCATCGTTTCCGGATGGAGGTAGCTGTCGATGCCGCCAGCCAGGCACATTTCGAGCGAGCCGTCGCGGATGCGCGCCGCTGCGCTTATCAACGCAGCCAGCCCGGCCGCGTGCCCGTGCAAGGCTATATGGATAGGTGACAGCCCGGCTAGCCGACCGCCAGCCATGGAGAGCTGGGATAAACCTGTTTTCACCACCTGCGCATCGCCGGGAGCAAAGCCGGGCCGTATCTCGGGAAGGCCCAGGAACAGCGGCAATTCGTGGTGCAGCCCCGCTCCTTCGGCCGTCAACGGTGCGCAGGCCTCAAGCAAGGCGTGCTCCGCCAGCGCCTGGAAGCGTTCGGGGCCGATGAGCTCGGGGTGCAGGCAGCTGTCCAGTGCGGCGGGCATGGGCTCACCGGCCTGGTCCACCAGATAGGGATGTACCGACATGCCGCTGATCGCCGCCCGGTAGGCCGCCGCGCTGGACGCCGCGTGCAGGCCCAGCGGGGTGCGCGCGCCATGGGCGACTATGTACACGGGTGTGTCCATCAGAGGACTCTCTTTTCGCGCACGATGGTGTCTTCCAGGTAGTCGATATCACCGGGGCAACTGATCACGCTCTGCCACACCATGATGACGCGCGGGTAGTCTGGTTCGATGATCACCGAGGCCACACGCGCGCGGTGCTCGATGGTGCGTCCGTCGATGAGCGTATTGAAGGTCAGGTGGATCTTGGGCAGGGCGAAGCGCAGCAAACCGCCGGGCGTCAGGTTGACGAGGTTCACGGCCTCGCCGCCGCGCAGTGGTGCCGGTGGGCGCTGATCGGCTGGAGCGCATTGCAGGCTGTGCGGTTCCCAGTCTTCGGGCAGCAGCGGCATGCGCTGTTGCTGCCAGCGTTCGTCGTAGGTCCCGGCCAGTTCGCGCCGGGGAGACCACGAGCAGTCCAATGCACCGAAGCCGGCCGGCCCGGCCTGCTCGACGCTGCCATCTGGATAGGAAAAATTGGGCAAGGGCTGCCCCGGTTGGCGCAAGCCGGCGCTGGCCAGACCACAACCGACGGGATTCCGCGCCTCGAGCCGGTGCTTCGCGGGGTCGGGATCGTGGCGATCGTAGCCGCCATAAGCCCGTTCGTACATGATAGGCAGTCGCTCCACCGGCGATGTCACCGAGGGCCGCACGCCAAGCACACCCCGCTCCCAATGGCGCTCGCCGGTCACCCTGAGAACCTTCCTGACGGGCCCTACGCTCATGCCGATGGCGAATTCGGTGCTTGGCCGGCCCTCCGGCGCGCAGGCCGTGCCGTTTAGCAGGATGTCCGTCGTCGGCTTGGCCGCCACCAGGTCGGCCTCGTAACGCAAACTCGAACTACCCGGTGCGCCGTGGTGTTCGGGCGCCAGCAGGGGCGCGATCTGCTCCTGCGCCAGCACGGTCCGGCCGTCCGCCGTGATGTCGAAGGTGCCCTTGACGACAACGATCCATTCGTGAACGCCATTTTTGTCGCGCCCCCATCCTCCGGCGGCCTCGTAGGGAGTGCGGTTCTTCACGGCCCACATGGCTCAGTCTTCCATCGCAGCGCTCAGTGCAACGCGCATGTGGTGGGCATTGGTGACGTGCGCATCCATATGGTGCTGGGACTCGAACTCGTTGAGCGGATTGGGGTCGACACCGAACGCCTCCATGTCGACCTGCCGCAACTCCACCAAGCCATGGCGGTGCAAGGCCAGCAAATCACTCTGCACTGCGGCGACGTCGTCAAACAAGGCGCTGACAGGGGCGCTGCGGGGCCATAGGCGGTGCAGCATCTCCAGGGCGCGCGCCATCGACGCATGCCCGGCGTCCACCGTGTAGCCGGACGGGTGGACAAAACGCGCACAGGCGGCGCTGTCGCCTTGCCTGGCGGGCGTCAGTGACGAAGCGACGTGCAGTGCCGAGACATCCAGCAATGGCGGATGTCGCGCGGACGACGCGTGCGCCAGCAGCGGTGAATGTAGCTGGCGGTAGCAAAACAGGTCCATCGTTTCGTGCAGCGATCGGCCGATCATCTCTCCAGTCCTGAGCCTGGCTTCCAGGCCCTCTTGAACGCGCCCCGACGGATAACTGAAGTCGGCATCGGCCACGTAGTCGAAACCATGGGCGGCAGCGAGTTGCAGAAACTCGCTGCGCCAGAAGGCGTGATTGTCGGCGGTAAGGAATTCGTGGGCGACGTAGGACGCTTCGCTTTCCTGGACAAAGCGAAACTCATTGGCCAGCAAGGCCGAGTAAGCATGCTCGCCACCATCGAGCAGGTCGGCTGCCTTGGCCGATATCGCCTGGGCCATCAGGGCGCGGGAGCGCAAATCGACGTCGCGTGGGACCGATGCCGACAAGAAGTCACGCACCATGCCGCGCACGATCCAACCCGGCTTGGCGTTGTAATTGAGATAGAGCAGGCCATCGGGCGCCAGCCTGTCCGCGCACAGCTCGAGCAGATCCCGTAAGGTCTGTTCCGGAACCCAGGAACAGACGCCATGGGCGATGATGTAGTCGAACTGACCGGCCAGCCGGCGATTCGCCGCGCCGAAGTCGGCGTGGACGAATTCGACGTTACGCAGGCCCAGCGCGGCGGCGCGGCTGGACGCCGATGCGATTTGGCGCTCAGCGCCATCGACGCCAATGAACTCCGCATGCCGCCGGAAGTATGCCATGGGCAGCAAGTTGCCTCCGTCAGCGCACCCCAACTCGAGCACGCGGTAGTGGTCGAGCCGCGTGCGAGGGCCCCCGTGCAACAACGACGCGAGTGCCAGCCGCTCGGGCGCCGTCCACTCAATTGGTACGCAGCGATAGGGAAACTCGTCGTATGGGTTGACGGACACGGAGACCTCCCTGGAACTCCAGCAGGTATTGGCAATTTTAGTACAGCACTTGGAAAATTCTCATGTTCACTTCAAACATCGATGCAGTGAAGCTTGAGAACACAACACTATCAAATCAATGAGTTACGCGACTTCGCGATGCCGTGGCTACAGCCCGTAGTGCTTCCAACGATCCGGCCTATCTGGGCCACTGTGCGGAGGTCCATGCCACCTCGCACGATGCTGATTGCACTGTGGCGCAACGTGGAGGCGGTTGCAGTTATCCGGAGACCAGCGATCTGCAGCGCTTGCTTGATCGGTCGCCGTGGCAAGAAGGGCTGAGTTTCTTGGTGGAAATTGCATCCTGCCTCGGCCTCGCGAATGCTGTTCGGCGGCACTTGCGGAACCACGACTCATTTCAGCAACGAACCATGCCATTCGTACAGAATAGTCGTGCGGGTTGATGCATTGCCTCTACAATGAAGCTTGCAAGTTGGAATCATCCACTTTGGAGGATGTCATGATTTTGCATCGAATGAAAATCCGTGCACGCTTCCTTGTAATGCTGTGCATATTCGGGGCAGGCTTTGCGTTATATGGCGTGTGGTCGTTCCGCACCTTGAATGAACTCAAGGTCAATGGCCCGGTGTACGAGCGCATCGTTCAGAGTAAGGACCTGATCGCCGACGTTCTTCCTCCGCCTGAATACATCATCGAGTCTTACCTGGTCTGCCTGCAACTGGCCGATGCGCAGGACAAGTCCAGCCAGGATCAACTGATTGAGCGCCTGCGCAAATTGAACATGGACTATGTGGCGCGCCACGAGTACTGGATGAAGGCTGGGCTCGAGCCGGAGTTGGGCAACGCCTTGCTTAAAGAAGCGCACGACCCGGCCGAGGAGTTCTATAAGCTGGCGTTCAATGAGCTGGTGCCGGCCGCACGCTCGGCTGATGCCGACGTGATCAAGGCAGTGACCACCAAGATCAGCTCGGCATATGAAAGCCATCGCAAGGCGGTGGACAAGGTAGTTGAAATGTCGACCAAGCGCGCCGGGGACGACGAACTCCGGGCGCGCGAGAGGATCGGTTTCGCCTCGCGGCTGCTGCTATTGATTCTGGGCTTGTCGCTCGGCGCTGGTATTGGCTTCGCTTGGTTCATCATGCGGGGAATCCTTGCGCCGCTGAACGACGCGGTGCATGTGGCCCGGACGGTGGCGGAAGGGGACCTGAGGGAGGTCATCGTCGCTGAAGGGGATGACGAAACCAGCCAGTTGCTGAAATCACTGCGCGAGATGAATGAAAGCCTTGTGACGATCGTGCGGCAGGTACGCTCCGGAGCGAACGCGATCGCCGACGCCTCCAATCAGATCGCGGCAGGCAACATGGACCTGTCAACCAGGACTGAGCAGCAGGCGAGCTCGCTCGAAGAAACAGCGTCGTCGATGGAGGAGCTGACCAGCACGGTGCAGCATAACGCCGATAGCGCGGACCAGGCAAATCGGCTTGCCATGGCTGCGTCAAGAACCGCGGAGGAGGGCGGGCAGGTGGTGAGCAGGGTCGTTGAGACGATGGGGGCGATCAACAGCTCCTCGCAGCGCATCGTCGACATTATCAGCGTGATCGATGGTCTCGCGTTCCAGACAAATATCCTGGCGTTGAATGCGGCTGTCGAGGCCGCGCGGGCCGGAGAACAGGGGCGAGGATTTGCTGTCGTCGCGTCGGAGGTCCGCAATCTGGCACAGCGGTCCGCCGCTGCCGCAAAGGAAATCAAGGAGCTTATCAATCACTCGGTCGAGACCGTCAATAACGGCAGCATGCTTGTTACGCAGGCTGGGGATACCATGCAACAAGTGGTGCTGAGCGTGCGGCAAGTGGCAGAGATGATTGGTGAAATTGCCGCTGCAAGCCGAGAGCAGACAGATGGGATCGCACAGGTGAGCACCGCGATCACGCAGATGGACCAAGTGACGCAACAGAACGCGGCGTTGGTCGAACAGGCTGCCGCCGCAGCGGAAAGCATGCAGCAGCAGACCCAAGCACTTTCCAACGTCATTCGTATCTTCAAGCTTGATAGCGATGCTTCGATAGCGCCCCGGCGGCAGAGTAAGTTGGTGGCAACGCAATAGTGTGGTTCCCTGGGCGGTGCTATTCAACACGGGACGCGATGCGATCTCGTAGTTTGTGGCGGCTATGTGGCCCGTGACGGGAAGCAATTTTCAGAATATTCGGCGTACGTTTGATGCAGATCAAACGTGCGGCGGTACCATTGGTTCCGCCGTTGCTGCCGGGTGGCGAGGCGTGGACAATGTCGGCGTTGCCTGCAGTGGTTGCCGAGGCTGGCTGGTTGCCTCGAGACGCCCGAGCGCAAAAAAATAATAGCAAGGGGAGACAGTCGAAGTGAGCATTAACCTGAGCAAGGTCCTTGCAGCAACGGACTTGTCCGTCAATGCTGCGTATGCCATTGAACGCGCCGCGATGCTGAGCAAGGCTGCTGGGGCTCGGTTGGAAATTCTGCATGTGGCGAACTTGGCGCCACTGGAGCGGCTGCGACTTGCGGTGGAAGATAGCCCAGGAGCCATACGGTATCGCGTGCTGTCAATGGCGATGAAGGTACTGGATGATCTTGCCACATCTATCCATCATCGCCACGGCATATCGGCCGACACGCGCGCCATTGCCGGCCTTTTGCTGGCAGAACTGGCGAAAGAGGCGGATGCGTTGGCGGACGGACTGCTCGTCTGCAGCGCCGGAGGCGAGGGCGCTGACCGTCACTTCGGACCAGGAACGACCGCATTGCGGCTGCTAAGTACTGCCGCATGTCCGGTTCTGGTAGTTAAACAGGCGCCGATCGGCGGTTACAAGCGAGTCATGGTGCCGCTCGATTTGTCGGACGGCTCGTCGCGGATTCTTCATCATGCGCGAGCGGTAGCGCCGGAGGCGGAGCTGACCCTCTTGCATGTGGTTGAAGTGCCGTTCGAAAATGACCTGCGTTACGCGAGCATGGACGACGAGGTAATCGAACGGTACGTGCAATTGGCAAGAAGCGACGCGCTGGCGAGACTGCAAGTGCTGGCGAAAGATGCTGGGCTGCCGGCGCAGGACGTGCGCGTGTTGGTGATGGAGGGAGATCCGCTCGCCAGTATCCTGGAGGTCGAACTGGAGTATGCGTGCGACTTGGTCGCGATGGGCAAGGATGGGGAGGGCGCCCTGTCGGAGTTCCTGCTTGGCTGTCTCACGACGCGGGTGCTTGCCGCATCGCGAGGTGACTTGCTGGTTTCGGTGTAGCCGGGCGGCTGATCGGTCGCGCGCTGTACGGCGCCGGAGTCGGCAATGTGAATCAGGCCAGATTCAATGTCCACGTAGTAACGCCTTCTCTTGTGTCGGTGCTCATGGCGACGTCGCGACCCCAGCTTGCAATATAGGTCCAATCGTCGTCCTCCCTCCATGCCAAGGTGTCGAAACTCGTGGCGCGCAGACGGAACCGGACGCTTAGATCAACATTGTCCTTGATCCACATGTCGTCGCCGCGTATGCGCAACTGGATTTTCAGGTGACGGGTTTGTTCGCTGATGCCACAAGCAGATCTAGTGGAGCTATCGCCATGCTATTGATCGATTGCTCGCTGGCTGCAAATCGTGCTTGCGTTGTCATCGAGATGTCATTTAGTGTCGGTACTGTCTGCGGTTTCCCGCATTTTTTCCATACACTTCCATGATCGATAAAAATTCGGTTGCAGCTGAGGGAAAATATCCGCTGAAAGGCATGGCATCTTCGGCATTCGCGTCCATAGCGCTCTCGGCATCGCTGCTGTTTCTAAGCTTGGCCGCAGACACTTCGGCGCAGGAAAGTATTCGACCCGCATATACGGCTGATTTTGTGGCGCAGATGCTCGATTACGTCTCCCGCGACTATGCGCTCGCCGTATCGAATGGAAAAGTCATCGATGAAGACGAATACGTTGAGCAACTCGTCGTGAGCGGGTCCGCGCTGGAAGTCAGTGACCAGGTAAAGGCGATAAGATTACAGCCTGCTATTCGTGCGGATATCGGCAGGCTCATTGAGCTTATCAAAGAAAAAGCGCAACCCGAGGCTATCAAGAAGCAGGCGTTGAAAGCGCGCGATGCCATTTATGTGGCAGCCGGAACTGCGATGGCACCCCGGAACTGGCCCAGCCTGACTCAGGGAAAGCAAATCTTCTCCGCACACTGCGCATCCTGTCACGGCGCAATGGGCGATGGCCGTGGTGTCACAGCACAGGCACCGGGTTCGATGCCCATGAATTTTCTGGATTCGGCACGCATGGCATCCATGTCCCCGTTGTCCGTCTTTAACACCGTCAAACTGGGTGTTCAGAACACCGCAATGCCAAGCTTTCCTTCCCTGGCAGAAGAAGAATTGTGGGCCGTTTCGTTTTACGTACTTTCGCTCAGATCTCGAATGGAGCTACCCGCCGCAGCCAGGCTTGACAGGACGGCCGCAGATCTTTGGTTGAAGGCAGCGGCCACGCTTCCCGATGAGGAGTTGATGCAGACACTGCCGGGTTCTTCCAGTGAGCGCCTGAAGTCGCTGGCGCTGCTCAGGACCCATTCCTCGGACCGCTAGTGACCCGAATTAGTCGATATGACTACCAAAGCTGCGCCGTCAATGAAACGATAGCGCTGTTCTACAAACCAAGAAGATAGAGGGAACAAATGCTATATAAAGGAATGTATCGCGTTTCGAAGTCCTGCGTCGTGCTCTTCGTTCTGCTTTCGTCATCGCTCGCCTTTGCTGCGACGGTGGTACGCGGGCCTTACCTTCAAAGCGCAAGCAGCGATAGCATTACTGTGCGCTGGCGGACCGATGTTGCAACCGATAGCCGGGTCCAGTTTGGTACCAGTTCAGGCAGCCTGACGTCAATCGCATCGAATGCCACATCAACCACCGAACACATCGTCAAACTGACTGGCCTCAGCCCGAACACGAAGTACTTCTACAACGTTGGTTCCAGTAGCGCCGTGCAAGCAGGCGACGCCACGTACTATTTCGAAACCTCGCCGACGGCCGGTACGTCGGTACCCACCCGTATCTGGGTGATCGGCGATGCAGGCACAGGTACGTCCGGCCAGGCAGCCGTGTACAACGCCTACCGCAATTACACCGGAACCACCTACACGGATTTCTGGATGATGCTCGGCGATAATGCGTACAACAGCGGTACCGACGCTGAATACCAGACCAAGATGTTCAATATGTATCCGGAGATGATGCGCCAGTCGCCACTGTGGGCCACGCTGGGCAACCATGACGGCGCCAGCGCCGATTCCGCGACGCAGACCGGCCCATACTATGACATCCACACCTTCCCGAAGAACGGCGAGGCCGGTGGCGTCGCCTCCGGAACCGAGGCTTACTACTCGTTTGACTATGGCAATATCCACGTCATCGTACTGGACTCGAACGAGACCAGCCGTTCGACCACCGGCGCGATGATGAACTGGCTGAAAGCCGACCTGGCCAATGTAACCGCAACCTGGTTGATCGCCATCTGGCACCATCCGCCCTACACCAAGGGCTCGCACAATTCGGACACCGAGACGAACCTGATCGAAATGCGCAAGAACTTCCTGCCTGTTCTGGAAAACTATGGCGTCGACCTTGTGCTTACCGGGCACAGCCATTCGTATGAACGCTCGAAGTTCATCGACGGTCACTACGGTCTCTCGAGCACCTACAACAGCTCGTTTGAGATCAATGGCGGCAGTGGCCGTGTCGATGGCACGGGCGCTTATACGAAGACCGCCAGCTTGCCGCATTCCGGCGCAGTCTATTCGGTCGTCGGCGCATCGGGCCAGGTCAGTGGCGGCTTGTTGAATCACCCCGCCATGTATTTGTCGCTCAATGAACTGGGTTCAATGGTCCTTGATGTCTCGGGCCAAACCATGGACATCAAGTATCTCAACAACAACGGCACAGTGCGCGACTATTTCACCATCAGCAAAAGCACCACGCCACCTACTATTCCTGCGGCGCCTGGCAGCTTGACGGCAACAGCCGCGTCGTCGTCTGCGATTAACTTGACCTGGGCCGACAATTCGAACAACGAAACCGGCTTCGATATCGAGCGTTCCACGGACAACGTCAATTGGGCAGCGCTGTCCCAGGTCGGCAGCAACATCCAGGCCTACAGCAATACCGGGCTGGCCGCCAGCACCAGCTACTACTACCGGGTCCGTGCCAAGAACAGTGCCGGCGCTTCGAGCTATTCCAATGTGGCCAACGCCGCCACGCTGGCTGCCGGCAGCACGACGGTGACGGTGGACCTGCGCGATGGATTGAACGGCTACGCCGGCACCCAGGACACCTACGTCGCCAGCGGTGCTTCCGGCGCCAACTTCGGCACTTCTTCCGCAATGCTGGCCGATGGTTCTGACGGCACGAACGGCGAACTGGTCTCCCTGCTCAAATGGAGCCTGACGGGCATCCCGAGCTCCGCCACCATCAAATCGGCCCGTGTCAACTTGCAAGCCTTTAACCCGAGCGGCGGCACGTACCGGCTCTATGCTCGAAACGTTGCCTGGGCCGAAAGCACAGCCACCTGGGCCAATGCCAATATTGCCGGCAACCAGGGGGCCGAGATCGGCAGCTTTGTGCCGAATACTAACGGTGTTCACACAATCGCACTCAATCCCGCCGGCATCGCCCTGGTGCAGGGATGGTTGAACGGTACGGTAGCCAATAATGGCCTGACCGTCCGCTCTACCAGCAGCGACGGCGTCGATTTCCGCTCCAGTGAATATGGCACTGTTTCCCAACGGCCGACCTTGAGCATTACGTATCAAAACTAATCGGTAATGTTAAGCACGAATCTGGCGGGGGAAGTACCCCGCCATTTCGCTTGTTGAGGACCCATCATGCAGTTCAATCAACTGTTATTCGCGCTGTTCTTCTTCACTGGGCAGGCGCTGGCGCATGGCTCCTTGCACCACCAGATCCAGGATCTTACCAAGACGATGCTGCGAGAAGGTAAGAGCTCGAAGTTGCTCGTCAAACGGGGCAGGCTTCACATGGAACACGGCAACAACAAGTCCGCAAGCCAGGATTTCCTGCTGGCCCTGAAGTTGAATCCTGAGGAGCGGTCCGCCTACTATTACTTGTCGGAGCAGGCCTTTCACCAGAAAAAACTACCCGACGCGCGTAGGTATGCGGAAAAGTTCCTGGCGACACTGAAAGGTGAGCCCGGTGCAATAGTGCGGGGCCAAAGCCTTTACGGGCAGATCCTGCTTGCGCAGGGACAGTACCGTGCCGCCGAGGCATCCTTCCGTACTGCGGTGGATCAGGCAGCAGAACCCTCGCCGGAGCATTACCTCCACCTTGCCGATGCACAGAGTAAAGCGGGCGCCACTGTGCAGGCGCTCGCGAGCCTGGATGAAGGCATGCAAAAACTCGGGATGTTGAACGTGCTGCAGAACAAGTCCATTAGCCTGAACGTTGAGTCCCAAGCGTGGGACGACGCCTTGAAACGCCTGGATGCGATGATAAGGCAAGGCCAGGGCCTGCCCGAGCTTTACCTGCGCAAGGCAAGGGTCCTGCTCGCAGCAGATCGCCAATATGCGGCACAAGAGGCGGTGCGCGAGGGGTTGACGTCAATCGACCAGATCCCGAACGCACGCCGAGAGACCCCGGCAATGAAGCAGGTGCAAACCGAATTGATTGCACTGCAACCAGTGCATTGAAATCCCTTTGCAATTGCACCGTTCTGCCAGGGCTTTGCTCAGGCCGCGGCGCGATCAGGGTTCGCCATTTTCTGCGCAACGAACCGCTCGCAGGCGTTAGCGTCGACCCACCATGGGAAGTAGTCCGGCGGGTTGTTGAAACCGTTGGCGACAGCGCTTGCCAGGGGAGGGCAGTTGCCGGCGGCGCCCAGCAAGTCGAGTACGTGCGGCGGCGGCGGGCAGAGCAGGGAATTGGTCCATGTAACGACCTTTTCGCCATACTCCCAGAAGCGTTCGAAGGTTTGTTCCATCCAGTTGCGAGTGTAGGGCCGGCCGCCATGGGCAAGGATGGCGTCGAGATAGACGCGGGCCGCCTTGGTGGCGTTATTTGAACCCTGGCCGGTGATCGGGTCATTGATCACCACAGCGTCGCCGAGGCCGAACACCAGGTTTCCGGAAGGGAGCGTGGCGACAGGCTTGCGCACTGTGGGCGCGAAGCTGCCGGCCAAGATGCCGTTGGCGTCGGTCAGTTCCACGTGCCTGGCACGCTCCGCTTCCCACGGCAGGAAAGCGCGCAGCAGGTGCAGGCTTTGCTCGAGATGGGCAAGGGGGGACTTGATCTCGCGCCAGCAATCCATCGGGCCGCCAGGAACGCCTTCGAACACCATGATGTCGCAAGGACCGCTGGTGGTCAGGGCGGGGAACACGAAATATTCGCCGACACCGGGGATCAGATTGAATGCCACGCGTGAATATTCAGGTGCCGGGTGCAAACCGTTCACGTACGTCAGGGCCAGGGCGCGCTGCGGCTTGTCAAACACCGAGCGGTCGGCATCCCGCTCGAACATCCGGGCGATTTCGCCTTTACCCGCAGCCATGAGCACCAGGTCGTTCTCGGCAGCCAGGCGTTCCAGTTCCTTGATGCCCACGTCCTCAATCAGCAATTTGCCGCCGCGCTTTACAAATTCCTCCATCCAGGCAGGCACCTTGATGCGCTGGTCGACGGCTTGTGCGGGACGATCCAGCCGGGCACTCCAGTCGATCAGTTTTTCCTGTGGTGCGGCGGGATTGGGAACAGTCAGTCCAATGCCATCCACCGCCGGACATGCATCATCCCAGTAATTCAGGCTGAGATCCCGTTCAATCTGCAGGGAGGCATCGAACATGCATTGGCTTGACATGACACGTCCATTCTGAATGTCGCCAGGCGTGCGGTTGCTTGCTACGGTAACGCCGTACCCCTTGGCCAACAAGCCCAACGCAAGGGGCAAGCCAGCCTGCCCACTGCCAACAATTGCGATCTTGCGCATCATCTTTCTCCTATGCGAAAACTAAGCGGGAATGCTGTGGCCAAAGAAGTAGCGTTTTCCCTGTCTATATTTTTTGATCTCATTTGAATCGAGGAAGTCTCGTATGGCAGCGGATATTGTCAGGAACTGAGGTTCGCCATTTCGGAAGAAGTGGCGGCAATCTATGCCGGTGTTGGCTTCCAGCTTGTGCCGGTATTTATAGAACGATACCGGTGCGGCCTCGCGGACCAGGTCCAGAAACTGCTGTGCGAAAACACGCACATCAAACGGCGCTCCGTTCCAGACCGTCACACGGCCGGCGCCATGCGCTTCTTGTAGCTTGGCGTGCGCGGCCTGGACAAGATTCGGGAAGCGGAGCTGCTCGTCGGCTAGTATGCCCAGGTTCTTGGTCATTGCCGCAAAACGCGGATTCGCTTTCACGCGATCAAGGAGTTTCGTTGGCGCAAATACCTTGGCTTCGGCTGCAATCTCCCCGTCGTCGTGTTCCAGCAAATCGGAAATGGCATAGCCGATCACTTCGTGGTCATGCAAGCCTTCGGCGCGATGCCATGCATCCAGCATCGCTGGAACCAGCCAGAGGCAGCCTGCAAGGGAGGCCGCTTCGCATGCGTACATGCGGGACGACGCATCATCGCCGCCCATCACCTCGGCCAACATGTCCAGATCTTGGTCGCGACCCAGATCGCCGACGAGAAGAATGGCCACTCGGGCTAGCGCAGGTGGTTTATGGTCATTGAATAGTCGGCTTAGCAAAGGCACGCCGGAGTGGTCGCCATGCTTTGCGTGCTCAAGTACGGAAGCCAATATCAGCCAGGGATTGTCCGACTGCAATAGTGATGGCGCCAGGAGGTCGAAGGGCGGTGCCGAATGCAGTTGCAAGCCATCCAGGCGCCAATCGAAAGTCCCGTGTAAAAATGCAGGCAGTTCTTTTGAGTTCATGGTGGCGGATTCGTTTTTACAAGGACTAAGACCATACTACAAGCCAAGTGCACGCTGATGATAGCGGGATATTTGCCCCTGCACAGTTCCGAGTACCCCTTCAAGTTCGGAACATTTCGGCGAAACTGGCGAATGATTGCCTGCCCCGATAGGGCAGCCACCAGCCGAAAGAGCTGTCTTATGCGCAATGCTTGTAGCGCCAGCCCGGCGTGCACTACGATTCTGCTCAGCCTGCCGCAACACTTGCTTTGCGACCTCCTCGCCATATGTGTCAACGAAGTAGTCTTCAGGAGTCAGCGGGGACATCTGATCTTGAAAATCCTGTCGTCCCTTCTTGCTTTCAGCCGATGAGACCGCATAGTGGGTGCTGCAGGGATCGGTGGGCTCGTTACTGGGCAGTATATTGGTACAGTTTTCGAGTTGCGCCATCTGGATCGCGGTGTCAGCCAGTTCGATTGCCGCTTGCTCGGCCTTGTTAGGCGGGCAACCAGGGTAGCTTGGGTTATACCATGCGCTGGCGGGCATACCATTATTCGCGGCCTGGGCGGCAGAATGTACCGGACCGTTGCAGCAAGGACACTTGCCCGCATCAATGAGCAAGGCCTGCGCCTCGAGCGTCATTGAGGGAAGTGTTGCGCCTGGATCGCTTGCGTGGTTGCTGGTCGCAATGTCCCCATGGCGGCAGACATTCCTTCCCTCAATGAGAACGTCCATCGACCAGGCCTGGAAGCAGGTTTTCCCGGTAATCTGGTGGGTTATGACACTCATTCCAAAGCTTCTCGTGGCAGCCTCGTTTCCTAGAGTCGCGGGTTGATAATAAGACTGTTGCGCAAGCGCGGCTGGTTGGCCCCCGAGCTTGACAGTCTTCGACCCTTCTTTGAGGTCAGTGGAAAATGAAGTGTCCGGATAAGGCACGGGGATCGGCCCGGCTGGTGGGGATGGTGGTGACAGGCAAACATCTGGAAACTGCGCAATCGCTTTGTTCATTCCGGATTTGGCAGCGATCTCCATCCCGTCGGCATAGACTTCGTGTGACATGAGCTTCCCTAACTTGTGACTAATGCCGCTGCCCGGGAACCCGTGGCTGTGCTCGCATGGGCGAGAGCGGTTGGGCCAGGCGCGTAGCCGTGCCGGAAAGCCTGCTCAGCCCAGGCAAGCTGGAGCAGGCCTGACACTGCGCCACAATCACCGACTGAACTGGCCGGGTGCCAAATGACCTGGCTTTGGCGCGTTTGCAGCATCAGGCGCGACTGCGCAAGAGCGAGCTCCTCGAATCCATAAGATTCGCCCGAAATATCACACAGGCGAAAGTCCACATCGTGCATGGGGATGCGTGCTTCTTCCAGCGCTTCTTTGACCGCCGCAGCCATTCCTGTGCCAAGCATGGGGTGATCATTCAGCGCCGTGGCTGTTTCGGTAGCGAAACCAAGGCCCTGGACCTTGACGTGGCTGACAGCCATGGGCTTCGAGCTGACCAATGACACGCAGGCGGCTTCACCCGGAATCACTCCGTCAGGCAATACGGGGGTCTTCAGGCGGCGTCCGCGGCTTAACCAATTGAGGCTTCGGGGATCGATAAACGTATCGACCGCGGCAACCAGGCAGGCATCGTAGCCGTCCGCGATCAACCTGCGCGCTTGCGCCAGGGCCTTAAAAGTTGCGGCGGAGCCATAGTCGAGGTGGCTGGAGGCAGCGCGGTCAAAGCTGAATCCAAGGTGTGACTCGACTTCAGCGACAAGGTGGTGCAAACTGCCGCCTGGCTGTTCTGGCTCACGAGTACAGAGAAGAAGTGGTGACCGGATCAAATCTTGCGCGAAGCGCCCATCGATACCGTCGAAGGCTCCCGTCAGGAGCTTGATAAGACGTTCCCGGCCACAAAGGTCGCTCGTGATCCCCGGCACGACGGCGCCGGTGATCGCTTCCCCGTTGTTATCGACAAAATGCAGTTCCCCAAAAGCTGAAATTCCGGCCCTCATCGCAGCCGCAGCGCTGGCGGGAGTGAGTCCGACGGGGCAGGCCAGGCCCAGGCAACTGACATAAAGAGGCTGCGGCATTCGCTCAGATTCCCTTCCGTAACGCTGCTACTGCGTCAGCCAGATTCCTGTAATGCGGTTTCCATGCGAGTGTGGACCGGCGCTGTACTCCCAATTGAATTTCGCGTAGCGCTAATACTTTGCGCGGCAGGACGACGCCCGCGCGCCCCAGTAGTATTACTCGCCGTGCAGCGGGCTCCAGAATCAGGGTATCGGCCTTCAATGCCAATGCCTCGGTTCGATCATCAAAGTAGAAGCGCACCGGGACTTCGAAGGATGGGAGCCGGACAGCGAACAGCCCCTCTTCACTCATATTGCGGCAGGCAAAGGCCGCGCCGGGCCATAACGTTGGCAGTTGCTGATCCTGTGGAGCAGACTGAAAGTACTGGTCATCGAAATCTTTGGGCAGGAAGGGACGGGTTGTCTCCATCCAAGCCTGATCATAGGTTCCTGCGAAGCCGATCCTGGGCCGCCAGTTGCGGCCAACCGGCGCGAATCCTATGGGGCTGGGTTTATCGAACCAGAAGCGCATGGGCTTGCCTGGCAATTCAATATTGGGAAGCGCCTTGCCAAGAATCGTTGACGGATCGCTATTCAGATGGAAACCCACGCCAGCCGGGTTTCGGAGTTCGCATCCGTTTTCCGTTACCTGTTCATTGGATAAATCTGCGCCCCCAAAAGCACGGTCCCACACCAAGGGAAGACTTGTAAAAAGCTGTGGCGCCGAGGGCGAGATGCCCAGGATACCTCTTTGCCAGCATCGATCGCCGGTTACCAGCGCTTCCTTCATAAAGCCGGGCCCCGACAATGCGACGACCAGTTCGGAAAGGGCACGGTGCCCAGGAACAATCGCTTGCGCATGCAGCAGTACATCCGCCCGCAACTTTACCGGCGCAAAATCGCATTCATGACGCAAGGAGCTTGACCCAGGCTCACCATAATGCTGGTCGCAATATACGAAAGGTACCTGGGCCGCTGCGGGCTTGCATTCGCTGTCAAGGCCAACGTCGAATGTCGCTTTGACGACTACGACAAATCGTTTTATTCCGCCTTTGCCTGTGTATGCAAATGGCTCAGCGAGAAAGGGAGTGGTGTTCGATGTGATCTGCACTCGCCCCCCCTTTGAGAAGCGTGGATGTCTGCAAGATGGCGGTCAGCGAAACCGTTGCCGCTCCAGGGTATATGCAGGTACTCAAAGGTGCTTTACGCGTTTACGCGGAGGCCGGCGGCAGCGGCGTTACCGAAATCCGTTTAACGGTGATGACCACATCCTGGTACATGCTCTTGTAGTTCCTGTCCTTCCCTTCGGCGTTTGCCAGTTCTGCCAGCGAAACGTCCCGGGTGCCGAAGTACTGGTTTTGCGGCGAAATCTGGATCTGGACCTGCTTGGGCAGTGAGCGAACGATGCGCTGGCGTTTGCCGGCGCATGCTGCCGATTGGCAGACCTGGACTTCGATGTAGTCGACGACGGTGTCCAGTATTACCATGTAGGTCCCGATGGCCAGCCGCGCCGGCCGTTTGGGTTGCTGCGAAACGGTCAGCCTCACGCGTTCGCCCCGAAGAGGCTTCTGCAAATCGAAAACCCCGATAGCGTTGGGTCGCGGCTTGAGGCCGATACTGCCCTCATCGATCTTGAACACATTGAAATAGCTCTTCTGCAAGGACAGCAGGCGCTGCGTTTCTTCCTCGAGCTCCTTGGCGTTGATGGCGGGCTTGCTTTCTGCTGGGAGCTGCTGGGCCGACGCATCGGGCGGCGCAGGCTCGGCCGCAGCGGGGCCAGTTGCCTGTCCGGCAGGTGGCGCGGTCTCCAGGCTGGCGCAGGCCGCCAGTGCGGCGGCCATCAGGACGGTCAGTATGTAGTGGTGGCGTTTCATTCAGACCCTTTCAGCGGGCAACCCGGAAGCCGACGCGCGCATCTGCGTTGGCGCGATCGTCCCAGGTGCGGGCGGATGGACGGACGTCAGCTTCAACGGAATCATAAGCGCCTCCTTTTTGCACCTTCTTCCTGCAGCTGGCGTTCTCTTTCGAATCACGTTTCGAAGGAGCATCGGCGTGGCTGCCATACCAGCAATCGTCGACCCATTCATAAACGTTGCCGACCATATCGTACAGGCCCCGGTTGTCCTTGAAGCTGCCGACCGGTGCAGGCGACGTGATCGGAAGATGGCTGTCGCATTGGCCGCAGTGGGCGTTATCCTGGCCAATCGCGTCGCCCCAGGGATAGGCCGTCGTGCTACCGGCGCGTGCGGCGTACTCCCACTCGGCCTCAGTGGGAAGGCGATAGGCGATTCCCGTTTTGCCGGATAGCCAGCTGACAAACTGTTGGCTGGCATCCCAGCTCACTTGCGTTACCGGCAGCTTGCCTTGGGTGTTTGCCGCTGTCTTGATTGCCGGGCAGGCGCCATCGGCAACGCAAAGCTGCCATTGCTCGACGCTGACTTCATGCGCGGCGATGCTGAAGGCTGCGACAGGTCGGGTGACATCGCCGAACTCCTCGCTGGCAGCACGCGTATCTCCCGGCATCGCGCCCATGCGGTAGTTGCCGGCAGGGATGTCCACCATGAGCGGACAAGCGGGCGAGCCGTCGCTGAATGTCAGCGTGCAAGCCGCTGGCACTGGTGGTGCCTCGGGTTTTGGCAAAACGGCGGGTGCGGGCTTGGGTACTTCCTTGACGGCTACTTGTGCGACAGGCTTTGGCTTGGAGGACGGCCAGAACAAGGCCGCTCCGAGCAAGCCAAGTACAGCGGCAATGCCGTATATTTTTGCTCCACGCCGCCAGGCAGGTCCGCCTGGTTCCGGAGGCGCGGCGGCGGGTTCCGCATCGGCCTGCGGCGCTACCGTCACGGCCCGCGGCATTGCCACGATGGTAGCTTCCGGATCGGCGACGGGAGCGCCAGGACCCGTTTGCGTCATCCGCCCCGTGGTGCGCACGGTCCGCGGTGCGGACTTCGGTCCTTCGGTGTCGGGCGCGCGAGTGAATGGCATGGAGACCGGACCATGGCCTTCCGGCGACTCGAATCCGAGCATGGTGCGGAACTGGGCCACGCTTTGAGGCCGGTGCTCGGGCCTCAGGTTCAGCGCCGCATCGAGCGCTTCCAGGAAAGTGGTGCTGTAACGCCCCCTGGCGCTGACCGCCAGCGGTACCATGGAGTCGGATAACAGCCGCGACATGGCCGCCGGCGGCACCGACTCGGTGATGATGTAATACGCCACCGAGGCCAGGGCGTACAAGTCGGTCCAGGGGCCGTGGCTGATATGGTTCATGTCCCCATATTGCTCGATGGGAGCATAGCCGGGCTTCAGGATGACGGTCAGGGTTTGCGTCACATCGCCGATCACATGGCGTGCCGCGCCGAAGTCCAGCAACAGCGGGGTGCGGCCTTCGATCATCAGGATGTTGTCGGGCGCGATGTCGCGGTGATAGCAGCGCTTATCGTGCAGCACCTCAAGGGCGTCCAGGATCTGACCGAGAAACTTCTTCAGCCATGCTTCGTCGGTGAACGCCGCGCGTTCAAGCTTGAGTAGCTGCTTGAGGGTCGGCGCATCGTAGAAGGGCATCGCCATATAGCCGGTGCCATTGTCTTCCCAGAAGCGGTACACCTTGACCAGGGAAGGGTGGTCGAACTTGGCAAGCAGCTGCGCCTCCTTCACGAAGCTTTGCAGGCCGATCCGGAACGCCTCCGCGTAGTGCTCGGAAAGGATGGTCACATGGGTGTTGTCCTGCCTGCCGGCGAAGGACACCGGCATATATTCCTTCAATGCGACTTCGCGTCCGAGCGAATGGTCGTAGGCGCGATAGACGATGCCGAATCCGCCTTGCCCGACCACACTCCTGATCTCGAACTCCGCCAGCATGGTGCCGGGAGCGAGGGCATGTGGCGACACGCGTCCGGGCCTGAGCACGGTCTGGTCATTGTCGCTGAAAGACTGGTCGGTCATGTTGATCCTGGAATGGAAGGAAACCTTAACGGGTGGCGAATACTGTCGATTTGCTCATGCTCCTTATGCGGAAGTATAACGATTAGTCGCACATCGGGTGCAGGAAAAATTCACGCGGCACGTGTGGCGGCGCGCCTTATATGGAAGGCCGTATCGAAAATGGGCCGATATTTTTCGCGCGGAAATTTCATCGGCATGCGCGGTGACAAAGCGAGAGATTTGAATGATATTTCGGAGATAAAATTGCAGAAGACGCCATGCTTTTTGCGCATCGGATTTTCGGAGAATCTCCTGTAACGACGGGCTGTATCGATCGAGCGGAATCATCGGCGAAGTATCAATCGAACGTGGAGGGTTACTGCGTGCTTGATATGAATGAGTTGCTGGCGGAGGTTGCCGAGCACCCTCCGTGCGGTCCATATCTTGAATACGATCCCTTGTACCAGGAGTTGGAGCGCATTGCAGGTGGCAAGGCGGAGCAAAGGCTTGGCGATAATGTGGTCCCTGCCGAACCGCCCGATTGGTCGCAACTCAAAAGCAAGTCTCTCCATCTTTTTTCGCGGACAAAGGACCTTCGCATAGCGGCGTTGCTGACGCGCGCGCTGGTTCGCACGGAAGGCATTGTTGGCTTGAATGAGGGCTTGTCCTTGCTGCGTGCGATGCTGGAGCGCTATTGGGACGAAGTGCATCCCCGGCTTGAAATCGATGGCGAGCACGACCCCGCTGTGCGTATCAACACAATCGCGTTCCTGGCCGATAGCGGAGCATTACTGGCGGATGTGCGCAATGCCTTGATCGTACCGGCTGGCCCGATGGGGCGGGTCAGTGTGCGTGACCTGCTGGCAGGCATTGGCAAGCACAAGCCGGTGGGCGGGGAAGTAGCGCCTTCCATGGCGCAGATATCTGCGGCAATCGCTGTCGCTGCATCGAAAGACTCCAGCGCTTTTGACGCAGCGCATAGCGGCATGAAAGAGATCGATGCGATCCGCGCGCTTCTTCTCGATAAGCTGGGACCCGGCCAGGTGCCGGACCTGGCAGGCTTGCAAGAGATGCTCAAGGCGGTAGCGCAGGCCTATGATGAGGCAATGGGCACCGCAACGCCAGGCGGCACCGAGGCCGGGATGGAAGAGGTCCCACCGTCCGGCGAAGTACGCGATCGCGAAGATGCGATTCGGCAGCTGGAGAAGATTTGCCTGTTCTTTGAAAGGACGGAACCCGGCAATCCGGCGCCCTTGCTGATCCGGCGCGCGCAGCGATTGATGAACAAGAATTTTGTGGAGATCATCCAGGACCTGGCCCCCGACAGTCTGGGCCGCATCCAGGATATTGCCGGCGTCAAGAAGACCTGAGCGGACAAGTTCCGGCCACCGGTTTGCAGGGAAAAGGGAGAGCGGTTCTGCGGACGCTCAATGTATTGGCTTTCTTTGTAGGAGCAGGTCATGGCAAAAGACAGCAGTCAGAAATTCATCGCCCGCAATCGTGCGCCGCGCGTTCAGATCGAGTACGACGTGGAGTTGTACGGAGCCGAGAAAAAGATTCAATTGCCGTTCGTGATGGGCGTCCTGGCTGACTTGTCCGGCAAACCTGTTGATCCGCTGGCGCCGGTCGACGAACGAAAGTTCCTGGATATCGACGTCGACAATTTCAATAGCCGGATGAAAGCCATCAAGCCGCGCGTAGCCTTCCAGGTACCGAATACCCTGACAGGCGAGGGCAATATCAGCGTCGATATCAGCTTTGAGAACATGGACGATTTTTCACCTGGCGCGGTGGCACGCAAGACCGATGCTCTGAACAAGCTGCTGGAGGCGCGCCAGCAATTGTCCAACCTGATGACCTATATGGATGGCAAGTCCGGGGCGGAGGAGCTGATCGCCAAGGTGCTGAATGATCCCGCCTTGCTCAAGTCCCTGGCCAGCAGCGCCAAGCCGGCTGACAACCCGGCAAGCTGAGCATCCAGTCAAACGCGCCATCACCTACCGGAGCTAAGGAAATGTCTGAAACCGAACTGATTGCGGAAAAGTCCGAAAGCGTCGCATTGGCGGAGAATGAATTCGCGTCATTGTTGCAAAGGGAATTCAAGCCCAAAAGCGACGAGGCAAAATCCGCTGTTGAACAGGCCGTCCGTACCCTGGCGGAGCAGGCCCTGTCGCAAACGAAGCTGGTCGGCACCGATGTGCTGAAGTCGATCGAGGCAATCATTGCGGCGCTCGATCACAAGATGACTGAACAGATCAACCTGGTCATGCACCATCCGGACTTCCAGAAACTGGAAGGCAGCTGGCGCGGACTGCATTATCTGATCAATAACACGGAAACGGACGAGATGCTGAAGATCCGTGTCATGAATATTTCAAAGCAGGAGTTCGGCAAGACGCTGAAGCGCTTCAAGGGAACCAAGTGGGACCAGAGCCCCTTGTTCAAAAAGATCTACGAAGAAGAATACGGCGTGTTCGGTGGCGAGCCTTTCGGCTGCCTGGTCGGCGACTTCGCCTTCGACCATAGCCCGCCGGACGTCGAGCTGCTGGGGGAAATGGCCAAGGTCTCGGCCGCCGCCCACTGCCCCTTCATCGCGGGCGCCTCGCCGACCGTCATGCAAATGGACTCGTGGCAGGAACTCGCCAACCCGCGCGACCTGACCAAGATCTTCACCACGCCGGAGTATGCGGCCTGGCGCTCGCTGCGCGAATCCGAGGATGCGCGCTATATCGGGCTTGCCATGCCGCGCTTCCTGGCGCGCCTGCCTTATGGCGCCAGGACCTCGCCGGTCGAAGAGTTTGATTTTGAAGAGGACACGGGCGCAGCCGATCACAGCAAGTACACCTGGACCAACGCTGCCTATGCAATGGCCGTGAACATCAACCGCTCCTTCAAGCTGTATGGCTGGTGCTCGCGCATCCGCGGCATTGAAGCGGGCGGCTCGGTGGAAGGCCTGCCTGCCCACACCTTCCCGACCGACGATGGCGGGGTCGACATGAAGTGTCCAACCGAAATCGCGATCAGCGACCGGCGCGAGGCGGAACTGGCGAAGAACGGCTTCATGCCCTTGGTCCATCGCAAGAACTCCGACTTCGCCGCCTTTATTGGCGCGCAGTCGCTGCAAAAGCCCTTCGAGTACGACGACCCGGATGCGACTGCGAACGCCAACCTGGCGGCACGCTTGCCTTACCTGTTTGCCTGCTGCCGCTTTGCGCATTACCTCAAGTGCATCGTACGCGACAAGATCGGCACGTTCAAGGAGCGCGAGGACATGCAGCGCTGGCTGCAGGACTGGATCATGAACTACGTCGACGGCGACCCGGCCCATTCGTCGGAAAGCACCAAGGCGCGCAAGCCTCTGGCCGCCGCCGAAGTGGTGGTAGAGGAAGTGGAGGGCAATCCCGGCTATTACACCTCCCGGTTCTCCCTGCGCCCGCATTTCCAGCTGGAAGGCCTGACGGTCTCGCTCAGCCTGGTTTCGAAGTTACCTTCAGCAAAAGCGGCATGAAGCAACTGCACCGAACTTAAACGAAGCGCGAACAATCAAGGAGGAAGGCCATGGCTGTCGATATGTTTTTGAAGCTGGATGATATCAAGGGCGAGTCGCGGGACGACAAGCATAAGGATGAAATCGACGTGCTGGCCTGGACCTGGGGCCTTAGCCAGTCCGGCACCATGCACTCGGGCGGCGGCGGCGGCGCGGGCAAGGTGAGCGTGCAGGACCTGAACCTGACCAAGTTCGTAGACAAGTCCTCGCCCAACCTGATCATGGCCGCATGCAACGGCAAGCACCACAAGGAAGCCCAGCTGACCATCCGCAAGGCCGGTGAAAAGCCGCTGGAGTACATCAAGATCACGATGAAGGAGGTGCTGGTCTCCTCGATCGAAACCGGCGGCAGCGGCGGCGAAGACCGCCTGACCGAAAACATCCGCCTCAACTTCGCCGAATTCAAGGTGGAGTACACGCCGCAGAAATCGGACGGCGCGGGCGAGGCCGCGGTGGAGGCGGCCTGGCATATTGCGAAGAACGTCAAGGCATAGCGCGGGCGCGGGAGGGCAGATGGCGCAAGGCGATATGTTCCTGAAAATTGATGGCGCCAGGCAAGGCGCCATCAAGGGCGAGGCGCAGGATTCCCTCCACAAGGACGAGATCGATGTACTGGGCTGGTCCTGGGGCATGGAAGGCAACTACCTGCACGGCCAGACCACAGGAAAAACCTCGGTCCGGGAACTCAAGGTCGCCAAGCGGGTGGACCGCGCCAGTACCGCCCTGATGGCGGCGCTGCGCGGCAACGAGGTGCTGAAGGAAGCTGTGCTCACAGTGCGCAAGGCGGGCGGCGCCGATCCGGTGGAATACTTCACCATCTCGATGTCGAAAGCGCGCATCTCGGCCATCAGTCTGCAATCGAGCCCGCCTGGCGAGTTTGCCGAACTGACCGAGGAACTGAGCATTGCGTTCAGCAAGCTGGTGGTGGAGTACAAGCCGCAAGGCGCCGACGGCGGCTACCGCGGCAGCACGTCGTTTGAGATGGACATTTACGAAAGCCAATAATGAAACGCTGCATCTGCCTTGATCGCGCGCTGCAGGCAACGGGCGGGGTGGGCCCATGAGGGATACCTGGGAAGCTGAACAGAGCTTGCGCAATGGCGACCCCGCCGCCGCCCTGCAACTGCTGCAGGAATCGGTGCGCCTGGCGCCGGACGATGCCAAGCTGCGTATCTTCCTATTCCAGCTCTTGCTGGTGCTTGGCCAATGGGACAGGGCGTTGACGCAGCTCGGCGTGGCGGCGGAGCTGGATGCGGCGGCCCTGCCCATGGCGCAGATGTATGGCGATGCCATCCGGTGCGAGGCGCAGCGAGCCCGCGTGTTCGAGGGAAGCACGGCGCCAATGGTATTTGGCCAGCCCGACGAATGGCTGGCCCTGCTGGTCGAGTCGGCGCTGCAGGCAGGCCGCGGACAGGCCCTGCAGGCGGAGCAGTTGCGCGAGATGGCCTTCGGACGGGCGCCGGCTTCCAGCGGAACGATCGACGGCCAGCCGTTCAACTGGATTGCCGATGCGGATCCGCGCCTGGGACCGGTGCTGGAGGCCGTCATCAACGGGAAGTATTACTGGCTGCCGTTTTCCCACCTGAGCGAAATTGTGCTCGAGGCGCCCGAAGACCTGCGCGACCTGGTGTGGATGCCGGCCCATTTTTCATTCATCAATGGTGGCGAGGCGGTCGGCCTGATCCCCACGCGCTATCCGGGATCGGAGTCGTCCGGCGACAGCGCCTTACTGCTGGGCAGGAAGACCGACTGGCGGCAGGTGGCGCCGGGCAACTTCCAGGGGCTGGGCCAGCGCATGCTCGCCACCGATGCCGGCGAGCTGCCGCTGATGGACATACGGCGCATCAGGATCGACGCGCCGTCCGCCCCTGCCGCCGACGGCGGGATGGGCTAGCAATGGCAGAACTGACGCCGCAAGAGCGGCTGCAACCGGCGCTGCTCGATCGCCTGGTGGACGAAGCCCCGGATGAGAAACTGGAGGCGCCTGCGGACCGGCTGTTCGGCAGGGAGCGCCTGCGGGCAGCGGTGCTGCGCGACCTGGCATGGCTGTTCAATGCGGTGCGCCCGGGCAGCGATGCCGGGCTGGCGGGATACGGGCAGGTACAGCGCTCGGTGCTCAATTTCGGGCTGCCAGCACTGTCCGGCGAGACGGCTTCCACCCTCGACCTGATGGGAATGGAACGCAGCATCATGCAGGCCATCCTGGATTTTGAACCGCGCATCCTGCCCGCCTCGCTGCAGGTGCGTGCGGTAGCGCTCGATTCGATGCTGGACCAGCACAATATCGTGCGCATCGAGATCCGCGGCGATCTGTGGTCCGATCCCGGCCCGCTTGCATTATGCCTGTGCACGGAGGTCGACCTGGAAACCGGCGTGGTGGAACTGCAGGATCTTGGCAAGGGCGGCTGAACATGGATCCACGCCTGCTTCGCTACTACAACCAGGAATTGCAGCACCTGCGTGAGATGGGGGCGGAGTTCTCGCGCCAGTTTCCAAAGATCGCCGCCCGGCTGGGCATGGACGGCATCGAGGTCAGCGACCCCTATGTGGAGCGCCTGCTGGAGGGCGTGGGCTTCATGGCGGCCCGCGTGCAGCTCAAGCTGGATGCCGAGTTTCCGCGCTTTACGCGCCGCCTGCAGGAGATCGTCTACCCGAATTTCCTCGCGCCTACGCCATCCATGCTCATCGCGCAATTCCGTCCGCAGCCGGACGACACCAACCTGGCGCAGGGCTTGACCATTGCCCGCGGCAGCATCTTGCGCAGCGCGCAGGGCAAGGGAGAAAGCGTGGCGTGCGAGTTCCGCACCGCGCAGGATGTGTCGCTGTGGCCGATTGAAGTGTCGTCGGCCGAATACTTTTCCTTCGCGCCAGACCTGCCGTTGACCTCGCTGCCGTCAGCGCAGCGCATCAAAGGCGGCGTGCGGCTGCGCCTGAGAACCACGGCCGGCCTCCAGTTCCAGCAACTGCGGCTGGAGCATTTGCCGGTTTTCCTCTCGGGCAGCGACGACATCGCCTATAAGTTGCATGAACTGTGCCTTGGCGCCTGCGTCGGCATGCTGGTGGCGCCCGCCGCGCGCCCCTGGCCCTGGCACGAGTTCCTGGCGGCAGCCAATGTCAGGCCGCTGGGCTATCTCGATGAGCAGGCGCTGCTGCCGGCCAGCTTGCGATCCTTCCAGGGTTACCGCCTGCTGCAGGAGTACTTCGCATTCCCGCAGCGCTTCCTGTTTGTCGACCTGCATGGCCTGGCGCCGGCGCTGCGCCGCTTTGATGGCGATGCACTGGAGCTGGTGCTATTGTTCGAGCGCGGCGATGCATCGCTGGAAAGCGTGGTCGATGCTTCCAATTTTTCCCTGTTCTGCGCACCGGCAGTCAACCTATTCCCGAAACGCGCCGACCGCGTGCACCTGGGCGACAGCAGCCATGACTACCATGTCGTGGCCGACCGCACCCGCCCGATGGATTATGAAATCTACGAGGTGAACAGCGTTACCGGGCATGGCGTGGGCAGCGACAGCGAACGCAGCTTTGCACCTTTCTACGCGGCCTACCATGCGGAGCCAAGGCAGCATACAGCTTACTTCACCACGCAGCGCGAGCCGCGCGTGCTGTCGGAAGCGCAGAAGCGCAACGGTTTCCGGTCGAGCTACGTCGGCAGCGAAGTGTTCATTTCGCTGGTGGACCCCGACGAGGCGCCATACCGGCACGATTTGCGCCAGCTCTCCATCACCACCTTGTGCACCAACCGCGACCTTCCATTGCATATGCCCCTGGGAACGGCAGCGTCGGACTTTGTGCTGGACCATGCGGCGCCAGTGGCAGCGATCCGTTGTCTCAAAGGGCCGTCCAAACCGCATGCCCCGCCTTGGGAAGGCGCAGCGGCCTGGCGCTTCATCAGCCATTTGTCGCTCAACTACCTGTCCTTGCTCAATACCGACGAGGGTGAGGGGGCGCAAGCCTTGCGCCAGATGCTCGCCCTGTACGCCACCAGCACCGGCGGCAGCCTGCAACGGCAGATCGATGCGCTGCATGCCGTGCGCGCCGCGCCTATCGTGCGCCGGCTGCGGGGCCCGGGACCGATCTCGTTCGGGCGCGGCTTGCGTGTCGAGCTGGAAGTCGACGAGATGGGTTTCCAGGGGGGCAGCGCATTCCTGTTCGGCAGCGTCATGGAGCAGTTCTTCGCCCGATACGTGTCCATCAACTCGTTCACCGAAACCGTGCTGCGCTCGACGGGACGCGGTGAAATCATGCGTTGGGAGCCCAAATGCGGGACAGGCTTGATCATCTGAGCTACTTCCAGGCGCTGGAGACGGAGCCGTACCGTCACGACTTCTTCCAGGCCCTGCGCCGTATCGAATGCCTGTTCCCGCAACTGCCGCGCATCGGGCAGGCGCTGCGGCCGGCCGACGAAGCGCTGCGCCTGGCGCAGCAGGCGGCCATGGATTTCGCACCGGCCACGCTGGCATCCTTCGGCATGCCGCCCGGTTCGGCGGTACCGCGGCTGGAGGTGCGCTTTTTCGGCCTGCTGGGGCCGAACGGCCCCTTGCCCCTGCACTTGACCGAGTTCGCGCGCAGCCGCAGCGAGCACGCGGGCGACCTTGCATTGACGCGCTTCCTGGACCTGTTCCACCACCGCTTCCTGGCCTTGTTCTACCGTGCCTGGGCCCAGGCCCAGCCGACCGTCAGCCTGGATCGGCCGCGCGAAGACCGCTTCTCGATTTACGTGGGCTCCCTGTGCGGCCTTGGCGATGCCAGCCTGCGCGAACGCGACGTGGTGCCCGATAGTGCCAAGCTGTTCTATGCCGGCCTGCTGTCGCGGCAGGTACGCAACAGTGACGGGCTGGTGGCCTTGCTGAGCGGCTACTTCCGCCTGCCGGTGACGCTGGAGCCGTATGTCGGGCACTGGCTGACGCTGGACGATGAGGACCGCACCCGCCTGGCCGGACGGCGAACCCTGCCGCAACCGCGACTGGGGCAAGGCGCCGTCCTGGGGCGCCGGGTGTGGGACCGTCAACACAAGTTCCGCCTCTGCCTTGGTCCGCTGGACTTGCGCCAGCTGGAAGAATTCCTGCCCGGCGGCCAGGCGCTTGGCAAACTGGTCGCCTGGGTGCGGCAATACCTGTGCCTGGAGCTCGAATGGGATGTGCGGCTGATCCTCCAACGTGGCGAGGTGCCGCCGGCGCGCCTGGGCAAGTCCCAGCGCCTCGGCTGGAGCACCTGGCTCGGCACCCAGCCGCGCCAGCAGGACGCACGCGACGTGGTACTGGACCCGGAGCGGCTGACAGCCGCAATTTCGTCAAAAGGAAAACATCATGGGTGAAATCAGCCGCATTGCCCTGTTCGGAAAGTTGAACAGCCTGGCATACAAGGCGATCGAGGGAGCAACCGTGCTGTGCAAGCTGCGCGGCAATCCCTATGTCGAACTGGAACACTGGATACAGCAGATCTTGCAGGAGCAGGATTCCGACCTGCTGCGCATCGTGCGCCATTTCGAGCTGGACGCATCGCGCCTGGCGGCCGATATGACAGCAGCGCTGGACCGCCTGCCGCGCGGCTCGACCTCGATTTCCGACCTGTCCATGCATATCGAGAACGCGGTCGAGCGGGCCTGGGTGTATGCCACCCTGATGTTCGGCGAAGCGCGGGTGCGCAGCGGACACCTGGCGGTAGGGATGCTGAAAACGCCTTCCCTGCGCAACGCCCTGTTGCATATATCGCCCCAGTTCGAGCGCATCAGGCTCGACACCCTGACCGAGGACTTTGCCGCCATCGTTGGCGGTTCGCCGGAAGAGCATCTGCACGCGAGCGACGGCAGCGGCCTGGCAGCGGGGCCGGGGGAGGCCAGTGGCGCCATGGCTCCGGCCCAGATGGGCAAGCAGGAAGCGCTCAAGCGTTTCGCAGTGGACCTGACCGAACGCGCGCGTAAAGGAGAAATCGATCCGGTAACGGGCCGCGACCAGGAAGTGCGGCAGATTGTCGACATCCTGATGCGGCGCCGCCAGAACAACCCGATCCTGACCGGCGAGGCCGGGGTCGGCAAGACGGCGGTGGTGGAGGGGTTTGCAGCACGTATCGCCTGCGGCGATGTGCCGCCGCCATTGCGCGAGGTGTCCCTGCTGATGCTCGATATCGGTCTGCTGCAGGCCGGCGCCAGCATGAAAGGCGAGTTCGAGAACCGACTGCGCCAGGTGATCGACGAGGTCCAGGCGTCGCCCAAGCCGATCATCCTGTTCATCGACGAAGCGCATACCCTGATCGGCGCCGGCGGCGCGGCCGGTACCGGCGATGCGGCGAACCTGCTGAAGCCGGCCCTGGCGCGCGGAACCTTGCGCACGATTGGCGCGACGACGTGGGCGGAGTACAAGAAGTACATCGAGAAGGACCCGGCGCTGACCCGGCGCTTCCAGGTGGTGCAGGTCGGCGAGCCGGACGAGGACAAGGCGATCCTGATGGTGCGCGGACTGGCCGGGGCGCTGGAAAAGCATCACCGCATCCAGGTGCTGGACGAGGCGATCGATGCTGCGGTGCGCCTGTCGCGCCGCTACATCCCGGCACGGCAGCTGCCCGACAAGGCCATCAGCCTGCTCGATACCAGTTGCGCGCGGGTTGCCATCAGCCAGCACGCGACGCCGGCCCAGGTGGAAGACAGCCAGCGGCGTATCGAGGCGCTCGAGACGGAACTGGACATTATCGGCCGCGAGGAGGCGATCGGGCTGGACGTTGCCGAACGGCGCAGCGCCGCGGAGCAGAAGGCCAGGGCGGAGCACAGCCGCCTCGACGGTCTGCAGACGCGCTGGCACAACGAAAAGAAGCTGGTCGACCAGATCCTTGCGCTGCGCGGCCAGTTGCGCGCCGATGGTATTGCGCTCGACGGGCGGCAGGAGGCGGCGGGACAAGCTGAAGATGCGCCGCCGCCGGCCGCAGGGCTGGAGCAGCTGCACGCCCTGCAGCGGCAACTGGCCGAGCTGCAGGGCGAGGCGCCCCTGATCATGCCGGCTGTAGACGCCCAGGCGGTGGCTTCGGTGGTCTCCGACTGGACCGGTGTTCCACTCGGGCGCATGGTGAAGAACGAGGTGACGGCCGTACTCAAGCTGGCGGACACCCTGAACCAGCGGGTGGTCGGGCAGCGCGCGGGACTGGAGACGATCGCGCGCCGGGTCCAGACCTCGCGTGCCAAACTGGACAATCCCAACCGGCCGATCGGCGTCTTCCTGCTGTGCGGCCCCTCGGGCGTAGGCAAGACCGAAACCGGCCTGGCCCTGGCCGAAGCGCTGTATGGCGGCGAGCACAACATCATCACCATCAATATGAGCGAGTTCCAAGAGGCCCATTCGGTGGCGACCCTGAAGGGATCGCCGCCGGGCTACGTCGGTTATGGTGAAGGCGGCATCCTGACGGAAGCGGTGCGCCGCAAACCATACAGCGTGGTCTTGCTGGACGAAGTGGAGAAGGCGCATGCGGATGTGCATGAGATCTTTTTCCAGGTGTTCGACAAAGGCTGGATGGAAGATGCGGAAGGCCGCCATATCGACTTCAGGAATACCCTGATCCTGCTGACTTCGAACGTGGGCTCCGAGCTCTTGATGAAGCTGTACAAGGATCCGGAACTGGCGCCGGCCGCCGACGGCATCGCCAGGGCGCTGCGCGAGCCGCTGCTGAAAGTGTTTCCGGCCGCCTTGCTGGGACGGCTGGTGGTGGTGCCGTACGCGCCGCTGTCGGACGAGATGCTGGGCAATATCATCCGCCTGCAACTGGATCGCATCGGCAAGCGGATCGCGGAACAGCACCGGATCCGCTTCAGCTATGACGACCAAGTGCCGGCACTGATCGCCGCGCGCTGCAACGAGCTGGAAAGCGGGGCGCGCGTGGTGGACGCACTATTGACCAATACGATGCTGCCAAGGATTAGCGCGGAACTCCTGATGCGCAGCCTGGGCGGCACGCCCGTCGCGCAGATAGGAGTCGGCGTGCGCGATGGCGAATTCGATTACAGTTTTGCATAGGCCTGTATGGGCCGGGACGAAGGGTGCCGTATGCGCAGGGCGATCGAGATCGTAACGCCGTTGGGGCAAGACGTACTGCTCTTTCAGCGCATGAATGCGAGTGAGGAGCTGTCGCGCCTGAGCGAGTTCGAACTGGATCTGCTGAGCGAGCAGGGGGACATCAACCTCGACCAGATTCTTGGCAAGAACGTGACGGTAAAACTCGAAACGCACGGCGAGGCTGTGCGCCATTTCAACGGCTACGTCACGCGCTTTGCGCAGGCGGGCATGTCGGGACGCTACCATGTGTACCGCGCCATGGTCCGCCCCTGGCTATGGTTCCTGACGCGCACCGCCGATTGCCGGATCTTCCAGGACAAGACGGTGCCGGAAATTATCAAGGAGGTGTTCAACGATCATGCGGTTGCCGACGTAAAGAGCAACCTGAGCGACAGCTACCATAAATGGAATTACTGTGTGCAGTACCGCGAGACCGACTTCAACTTCGTCAGCCGTCTCATGGAACAGGAAGGCATCTATTACTACTTCACGCATGCGGAAGGGCGCCACACCATGGTCCTGGTCGACGCCTACAGCGCCCATGAGCCGGCGGCGGGCTGCGACGCCTTGCCGTTTATCGATGCGGACCGGGTCGTGCGCCCCGAGCAGGAATACGTCAAGCAATGGAAGTACGCGCGGGAGATCCATCCCGGCAATTGCCAGATCACGGACTTCGACTTTGAGCGCCCTGCGGTCGACCTGGCGGTAAAAACCAAGCTGAAGCGCGAGCATGTATTGTCCGATTACGAGATATACGACTATCCGGGCTGCTATGTGCAGGCGGCCGACGGGAACCGCTATGTGCAAGCCAGGATGGACGAGTTGCAGGCCCGCTTCGAACTGGCGCGCGGCGACACCAATGCCCGCGGCCTGAGTGTGGGCCACCTGTTCAAACTGACCGGGCAGCCGCGCGCCGACCAGAACCGCGAATACCTGGTCACGGCGGCCACGCATATCCTGGAGTACAACGCCTACGAAACCCAGGATGCCGCGAGCGCCGGCGCCAGCTATGACTGCAGCTTCACAGCGCTTGCCAGCCGCCAGCAATTCCGGCCCGAGCGCACCACTTCGAAGCCGTTCGTGCAGGGGCCCCAGACGGCCATTGTGGTCGGTCCGGCCGGCGACGAGATCTACACCGACAAGTATGGCCGCGTGAAAGTGCAGTTCCACTGGGACCGCTACGGCAAGAAGAACGAGAACAGCTCGTGCTGGATCAGGCCTTCCCATCCATGGGCAGGCAAGAATTGGGGCATGGTGTCGATCCCGCGCATCGGCCAGGAAGTGATTGTGGACTTCCTGGAAGGCGACCCTGACCGGCCCATCATCACCGGCCGCGTGTACAACGCCGAGCAAATGCCGCCGTATGCCTTGCCGGCCAATATGACCCAGACCGGCATCCTGAGCCGCTCGTCCAAATCCGGCTCGGGGGCGAATGCCAACGAACTGCGCTTTGAAGACAAGAAGGGCGCGGAACAGGTTTTCCTGCACGCCGAAAAGGACCAGGATATTGAAGTTGAGAACGACGAAACCCATTGGGTGGGACATGACCGCCGCAAGACGATCGACAACGACGAGACGACGCACGTCAAGCATGACCGGACCGAGACGGTCGACAACAATGAAACGATTACGATCGGTGTCGACCGGACGGAGCAGGTGGGCAGCAACGAGACGATTACCATCGGCTCGAACCGGACGGAACAGGTCGGGTCCAACGAAACGATCACCATTGGCGCTAACCGGACCGAGAGCGTGGTTTCGAACGAAACGATCAGTATCGGGGCAAACCGTACCATCACGGTAGGCGCTAGCGAAACGGCGACAGTGACGGCCCAGCGTACGCATACCGTCGGCATCAACGAAACGATTACCGTGGGTGCGGCCCAGGAAGTGACGATCGGGGCCCTGCAGATGATCACCGTCGGCGCCAACCAGCTGGTGAACGTGGGCATCAACCAGTCGGTGGAGGTGGGCGGCAACCAGTCGACGGATGTGGGCGCCAATATGTCGGAGAGTGTCGGCGGTTCCCAGTCCAGCAAGGTCAGCAAGGGCCGCACCGCCTCGGTGGGCGATGACGACGCGCTCAAGGTCGGCAAACACCTTGTCATCGATGCCGGCGATTCGGTCACCATCAAGACCGGGAGTGCCAGCATCACCATGAAGAAGGATGGAACGATCGTCATCGAAGGCAAGGACATTACGGTAAAAGGCTCTGGCAAGATCAATGCCAAGGCGAGAAGCGATATCGTGATGAAGGGATCGAAGATTCTCCAGAACTGATTGCGAAGTGCCTGAGTGGAGGTGGCTATGAGTGGCAGGGATCTGATCGCCGAGGAAGCCGCGGCAGCGGCGGCAGCGGCTGCAGGTGTGGTGGTGGGCGAACTGATCGGGATGGCCGACGAGGGACGCGTCCCCGTTGTCCTGTACTCCGGACAGCACGGGACGGCGGGCGTCCGGGCCCGTACGGTGGTTGACTTGCATGCGCCCCATATCGGCGGCAAGGTCGTACTGATGTTCGAGGGTGGCGATATCGACAAGCCTATCGTGATGGGCGTGCTGCGTGGCGGAGTGGGTTGCCCGCTTGCGCAACGCCCGGGCCAGGTCGAAGCGGATGTGGATGGCGAGCGGCTGGTGGTCAGCGCCAGGGAGCAATTGGTCCTGCGCTGTGGCAAGGCCAGCGTGACGCTCACCAAGGCCGGCAAGGTGCTGATCCAGGGAAGCTATCTGCTGAGCCGCTCTTCCGGTGTCAATCGGATCAAGGGCGGGGCCGTTCAACTCAATTGAGAAAGGCGATATGCAGCTGAACCCCGTTCCGATCGCGCCGGCCCGTCCACAAAACGTGGTGCCCGATGTCATCTTGCAACACGTGGAAGAAGCTGCAGTGCTGCGCGGCGTGCGCGCGCTCCTGGTGCGGGCGCCGCACGTCGCGCTGCACCAGCTGCGGCGCCTGGATGACCGGCTGGCCGCCCACCTTGACGGGGTGTCGATTGCCGGCGAATTCGGCAAGGCAGCGTGCAGCGAGGCGCTCGAGGACCCGCAGACGGGACAGGTTTTCACGGCTACCGTGCGCGCCCTGGAAGATGGGGACATGCCGATGCTGAACCGGCTGCTTGCGCTGGCCGAAGCAATGCCGGAAACGCAGTCCGGCCTGGTATCGGCCACTGGCTGGGTGTCGGCGCGCTTCCTGCAAGGGACAGTGCGCGAATTGCTCCATTCGCCCAGCGCTTTTCGGCGGCGGGTTGGCATCAGCGCCTGTGCCATGCACCAGGTTGACCCGGGCGACGCGCTGGAGACGGCACTGCATGACCGGGACCATCGATTAAGGGCCAGGGCGCTGCGCAGTATCGGCGAAGCCGGCCGGCGCGATCTATTGGACATCTGCATGGATGCCATGGATGGCGACGATCCGGCTTGCCGCCTGTGGGCTGCCCGATCGGCTGTTTTACTGGGAGAGCGGGACAAGGGCATCGCGGTCCTGGGCGGTTTGGCGGCGCATGAGCCGGAAGCTCGCCCTTATGTGCTGCCCATCCTGCTCAAGGTGCTCGCTCCAGCCCAGGCTGCCGCCGCCTTGAAGCGCCTGGCGCAGGAACCTCGGGCGCTGCGCCTGCTGGTCATGGGCAGCGGCATGGCGGGTGACGTCGCCTGCATGCCATGGCTGCTCAAGCAGATGGAGGACGCGAAGCTGGCCCGCCTGGCCGGCGAAGCATTCGCGACAATCACCGGCCTCGACCTTGCCTCACAGGACCTTGAGCGCAAGCCGCCGGCCAACTTTGAAGCCGGCCCGAACGACGATCCTGCCGATGATGACGTCTCGATGGATGAGGATGAGGGTCTGCCGTGGCCTGATCCCGGGAAGATTCACGCGTGGTGGCAGGACAAGCAGGCCGGCTACCAGCCCGGCGTGCGTTATTTCATGGGCCAGCCTGTGGCGCTTGAGCACTGCAGGAAAGTCCTGCGCGACGCTTGCCAGCGGCAACGGATGGCGGCTGCGCAGTACCTTTGCCTGCTGCAGCCGGGGACACCCTTGTTTCCAACCAGCGCACCGGCCTGGCGGCAGGCGCGTTGGCTCAACAGGATGGGTTAGGCATGCATGCCAGGACCATTCTCGCCGTGCTCTCCCTGCTCTTCCTGGCAGCGGCAGCCTTGCGCTGTTTCCGTGACGGCGGCCACGTCGCCGCAGCCAGCAAGACATGGTTCCTGGTGGGCGCCATTTTCGCCCTGGTGAGCGGCTGGCTTTGGCTGTCCTGACCGGGCGGATAGCACTGAATGTCTTTCGTGAGGCCTACTGATGATTATGATCAAAGCAGTTTCCTTCAACGGCCAGCCGATCACCACCGCACTGGGCGCGGAATTCGGTGAGGACGGCGGCGTGATTGGCCGGGGAAGCGGCAATGCGCTGGTGCTGCCCGATCCCGAGCGCTTCGTGTCGCGCGCCCACGCCGCCATCGCTTACCGTGGCGGAAACTATGTCATCCGCGACCTGAGCAGCGCCTCGCCGGTCTACCTCAATGGCATCCCGTTGGGGAATGGACGGGAGGCCAACCTTGCCTGCGGCGACGAACTTCGCATCGGAGCCTACGCCTTGCAAGTGCTGCCTGAGGCGCCGCCAACGGCCGGTCCGTCGGGCCCGGACCGCGCCGGCGTGCCGGTTGACGATCCGTTGGGAATGTTTGGCGATAGCGCCATGGCGCCGCTAGCGCAGCAAGTGCCGGACAGCACGGCACGCGGATCGGGCGGCATTCCGGACGATTTCGATCCTTTTGCCGACTTGGCGCCGGCGAGCGCTGCCGGCGAGGGGCATGGCTCCGGCCCAAGTGCGCCGGACGGCCTGCAGTTGGGACTGGAACCGGCCGGCAACGCGGATATCAATCAGCTCTTTGGCCTGGGGCCGAATGCCGGCAAAGGCCTGTTCCCGGATGGGCATCCTTTGGCCGCGAACCCGGCCGATATCGGTTCAGCGGACCCGCTGGTGGCGCTGGGAGCCATGCCGCAGCCACAGCCCGCAGCGGACAGCCAGCGCGATGACGCGCCGGAGATCCACGCTTCGTTTGTGCCGCCGAAAAACATGGTGGTTTCCTGGAAGACAGAGGAGCAACCGCTGGCAGGCGGCATCAAGACCATGACCATGCGTTCGCCGGCAGAACCGGTTCCGAGGGCGGAGGACAGCGCGCCCATCCCGGCCGGACCCCAGGCGCCAATCCGGGAGGCGACGGCGCCGCAAGCGCCGGCCCTGCCGCCGGGACCGGATGCCGACGGCGACTTGCTGCACGCTTTCCTGAAGGGGGCCGGCGTGCCTGACCTGGAAATGGGCGCGTCCCTGACGCCGGAGATGATGGCAATGTTCGGGCAACTGCTGCGCGAGTCCCTGCAGGGAACGCTGGACCTGCTCATGGCAAGGACATTGACCAAGCGCGAAATGCACGCGCAAATGACCGTCATCGCCATGCGCGAGAATAACCCGCTCAAGTTCTCGCCGAATGTCGAAGTCGCGCTGCACAGCCTGTTGGTGCCGCGGGGTAAGGGCTTCATGCCGCCGCTGCAGGCGATGCGGGATGCGTACGACGATTTGCGCGCCCACCAGTTCGGCGTGATGGCCGGCATGCGGGCGGCCCTGGCGAGGGTGTTGTACCGCTTCGATCCGGTGCAGCTGGAAGAGCGCCTGACCGACAAAAGCCTGGTGGACACGCTGCTGCCGGCCAACCGCAAGGCCAAGCTATGGGCGCAATACCTGGAACTGTACACCGACATCACCAGGGAGGCGGAAGACGACTTCGACACATGGTTTGGCCGCGAATTCCTGACTGCCTATGAAGCGCAGATGGCCAAGCTGAAGCAGGACGGCCAACGGGACCTGCGCTAAGCCCGGGTACGCAGCGATGGAACTGACGATCTCCGTGCTATCCGAACCCGGCGGCCGCGCCGTCAACGAAGATGCTTACGGTTGCTGGTCGAGCCCAAGCACCTGCTTCTGCGTCCTGTCGGATGGGGCCGGCGGCCACCAGGGCGGTGCGGTTGCCTCGCGGCTGGCAGTCGAGCATGCGCTGGCATGGTTCCACCGCTGTCCGGAATGCAGCCCGGAATCCGTGGCACAGGCCATTGCGGCAGCCAATATGGCGATCGTTGACGCGCAGCGCAGCATGCCGCAATACGCGGAGATGCGGGCAACCATTGTCGTCCTAGCCCTGGACTCCGAGCGTGGCATCGCGCTCTGGGGACATGTGGGCGACTCGCGCCTGTACTGCTTCCGTGGCCAGCGCATCATCTTCCAGACGCGCGACCACAGCGTATTGCAAGGCATGGTCGATGCCGGCTATATGCAACTGGAAGACCTGCGCAACTCCCCGCATCGGAGCGTTTTGCTGGCGGCCCTTGGCGATGCGGATGCATTCGAACCGTGCATCCAGTCTTCGGCCTTCCGCGTGGGCGATGGCGACATCTTCCTGCTCTGTACGGATGGTTTCTGGGAGCACCAGGCCGAGCCGGCGATGGAGCAATCGCTGCTTGCGGCCCAGTCGCCGCAGGCCTGGCTGAGCCGGATGGAAGGCGAGATAAGGGCGCAGGGCAGCCGCCAGCAGGACAATTACTCGGCATTGCTGGTGGCGTGCAAGGGCGTCAGCATGGCCGGCGCGGAAAGCGCGCTGGGCGAAGACAGGGCCTGAAGCTCAGTTCGCAGCGTCGAGCAGGGCGGCGAAATCCAGTTCGTGCGGCATGCCGGGATAAGCCTGCAGCCGGACCGCGCCGCCTGGCGCCGCCACGCTCCACCAGATGCTTCTTCCGTAACCCGCGCGGCCGGCCTGGTTCAGTCCTGCGTCGCGGAACAGCGTGCCGAGGCTTTCCCGGGACGGCAGCTCCAGGGCCAGTGCCGATCCTGGCTGACCGTTCCACCAGCGATCCATGCGGCGCGCACCTTCCTGTTCCCGGCATTCCCGCGGCACGGGAAAGGCGCTCGCATGCAGGCGCTGTTCGAGCTGGGCGGGATCGAAACCGACATCGAGGCATGCCAAGGCAAGCTGTTCGATACCGGCAAACCAGTCCTGTGCGGCCAGCAGCGTCTCCATGATTTCGGGCAGCGGTTCCAGTTCCACTGCAATGGTCAGGGGAAAGTGGCGGCCGACCTTGTCAACGCTGGGCATCATGGCGCCGGCCCAAGCGGATTCGCCGCACACGCCCGGCAGCAGGGCGAAATTCCACAGCGGGCCGTTCAGGTAGCGCTCCAGCCAGCGCTCCTGCAGGTGGATGCGGCTGCTTGCCATGCCGCGCTGCAGCCAGGCGTCCCAGAAGCTGATGAATGCGGGAGGCAGGCGCCGTGAGGCAAAGTCGCCCAGTGCCGGGAGCTTGCCGTACCACCCGGGCAGCCGTGGCGCGCAGCCTGCCATCACAAGGCCCCCGGACATTGGAATTGCCCCAGTTCGGGAAGCCGGAAAGGGTTGCGCACGCTGTTGGTCAACACTTCGAACTGCGCCTTGCGCCCATCGACATTGAAGGTGGCGAAGAATTTTTCGGGCTGGCCCGTACCGTCGACCTGCACCTGGTCGAACAGGCGGAACAGCGCCCATGCGCCTTCAAAGGTGCGTCCCGACGCACCGGCCGTGCTGACTGGGCTCAGCTGCAGCCGCACCTGGGTGCTGCCGCGCGGGCCGGGCCACTGGACCTGGGCGGGCACTGCCGGGCCATGGCTGTACTTCACCAGTTGCCCGTCCACATCCAGGATGAACTGGTTGATCGAGGCATCCATCGTCACCGGCTTGAGGTCGAGGCGCATGCTGATGGCCGGACCGTTGCGGAAGAACACGTCGCGAATGGTCTGGGCCCGCTGGAACTGCAGCAGGGCGGCCGAGCTGGCAGGCGCCGCCGCATCGTTCACCGGACGGAAACTCCAGGGCCGCGTCGCGGTATTCACGTAGGGCGCCAGGTTTTTCTGAAAGAAGTCGTCCATCAGGCCGCCAGGGGCGAACAGGCGGCTGAAATCGTCCGGTGTGACGTCGCGCGTGCTGCCCCTGGCGAAAGGATAGCGGCCGGCGATGGCCTTGTTGCAAAACTCGCCCAGCGCGGCTTGCATTGCCTGGCTCAGGTTGCTGCGTGCGACGCCGAGTGCCTGGCTGGCGCCGCCTGCCGACAGGGTCAGCAGGATGGAACGCAGCGGCTCGGGCTGGCGGCTGCCTTCGGCCTTGACCTTGTTCGGCACATCGCTGGGCGGCGGCGTATTGGCGCTTTTGAGGGCCGAATCGGTGGCAGTCAGCAACATGTACAGCTCGTTGATGAGCGCAATGCTGGCCTCGATCGGTGCCGGCTGGCCAGGCGCCGGGCTGCGGACCTGGCGCCGCAGTGCATCGAATTGCCGGTCAACGATATTTTCCGGCAAGGCCGCGCTGGCGGCTGCGCCGTCCTGGCTAGCCGCCTGGCCAAACAGCTTCAGCAGTTCCTCGCGGGTGGACTTGAGCTTGTCGCCGGCCTTGTCGGCAACGCTCTTGTCGGCATCGTCGAGCTGGACCAGCGTCACTTCCTTGACTATCGCGCGCAGTAACTGGGGCAAGGGCGAGTCCGGCGCCGACAGGATGCGTGCCAGCTCGATGCTCTGCTTCAGGCTGGTGGCCCGCACCAGCGTGATATCGTCGACGAAATTGGCCCAGGTCCGGGCGTAGTCTTGCAGGTAGAGGCGGCGCACTTCGTTCACCAGTCCGGTCTTCTTGTCCTGCGACAGGCTGCGCTCGCGTTCCGGCAATCCCAGCACCCAGCCTTCCTCGTCCGCCAGTTGGCCGGTGGTGCGGGATGCTTCCTGCAAAAACACCTTGTTATAGCCGTTGACGCTATAGATGCCGGGTACCCCGGTAGTCAAGGGCGTGCCGCTGTTGCGCCGGAAAACCAGCAGGGCGGATGGCCCGCCGGCGTTGGCAATGGTGAACTCGGGCAGGTTGCTGCCGGCTCCCTGGCGCTTGATGCGGTTGTAGATGCGTTCGGCCAGGGGTGTCTGGGCCAGGGCCTGGCGGGTGGCGGCGATCAGGCGCGGATCGGCAGGATTGGGCGCCAGCACATCGCCGCTTGCCAGCAGCGTATCGAGATGCTGTTCCAGCTCCTGGCGCTGCGCGCGCGTCACGTCGCGCGGCAGGCTGATCTCCCAGTCGGCCGTGATGAAGGCCTTCAGCGCCGCCGGATTCATATAGCGCCCGTCGTGCAGCATGATGTAGGCCTTCAGGGCCTCATACAACAGCTCGGGATTGCCTTGCCCTTCGGCCTGCAGCTGATGTTGAATCCGCAGTTCAAGGCGCGGCAGGAAGACGTCATGCAATAGGTTGCGGTGTGCGGTCCGGGCTGCGGCGGCCAGCTTGTCGCCCTGGTACAGGCCGAAACCCATCGAGAAGGGGACACTGCCGGGTGCGCTACTGGAAACGCGTGCCAGGTCGCGCACGGCTTGCAACGCCGGCAACAGTTCCAGCACATTGGTCGTGGCAACGCCGCCTAGCTGCTGCAGTTGCCGGGCGACGGCAGCGCTGCGGGTCTCGACTACGGCGACATAGGCGCGGTTGCGGGCGAAGCTGACGCTCCAGGCCACGATGGCGCCGAAGGCCAGCAGCCCGGCCAGCAGCAATGCCACTATCTGCAGCCTGGCGCGGCGCCGCTCCCAGCGCAGGTTGGCGCCTGCCAGCCCCGCTTCCTGGAAGACCACTTCCTTGAGCAGGCGGGTGATGAAATAGCTCTTCCCGCTGGGGATGTTGGGCGCCAGCACCTTGCGCTCAAGCTGCAGCGCCCGCCCCAGGTTCCCCATCAGCCGGTCGATCGGGCTGCCTTCCTGCGTGCCGCTGGTGAAATAGACGCCCCGCAGCAGCGGTTCCTCGGTGAAGCGGGAGGCCGAGTGCAGGCTGTCGACGAATTCGCAGAGCGTGGTTTTAAGGCTGGCAAGATGCTGGGGGAACATATAGAGCTGGGCGCGGCGTTGCGGGTCGCGCTCTTGCTGCAGGCGCTCAAGCAGGCGCGCATTGATACGCTCTTCCAGTGCCGCAAACTGCGCGGCAAAACCCGGCGCGGGCGCGGTTTCCGCCTCCACTTCGCGATAGGGGAAAGTCGTGCCCCAGACTTGCGCGCGCTCCTCCTTGCCCATGTCGCTGAAGAACTCCATAAAGCCGGGGAGTAGGTCGATCTTGGTCACCAGCACGTACAGGGGGAAGCGGATATGCAGCTCGTCGTGCAGCTCCTGCAGGCGCATGCGCAAGGCATTGATATGGCTGGCGCGCTGGGCCGGGGACTGTTCGAGCAGTTCCGGCACGCTCAGGGTCAGCAGGGCGCCGTTGATCGGGCGCCGCACTCGGTATTTTTTCAATAGTTGCAGGAAACCGCTCCAGGCCGCGGCGTCCGACTTCTGGTTGCTTTCCTGCGTGGTGTACCGGCCCGCCGTGTCGAGCAGGACGGCATCGTTGGCAAACCACCAGTCGCAGTTGCGGGTGCCGCCCACGCCGCGTATGGCGGCCTGGCCAAAACGTTCGCTCAGTGGAAACTGCAGGCCGGAATTCACCAGCGCCGTCGTCTTGCCCGAGCCTGGGGCGCCGATCAGAATGTACCAGGGCAGTTCGTACACCCATTGGCGGCGCAGGTCGGCCAGCATGGATAGCAGGGACTTCCTGCCCCGAGTGCTGAGGCGAGCCTTCTTCAGGACGGTGACCGCATCCTCGAAGCGCTTGCCGAGCGTGGCCAGTTCCTCGGCGGCAACGGCGTCGACCGTGCTGCCGGCAGGCGCTGGCTGCTTCAGCAAGCCATCCATCAGGCGCGCATTGGCCCGCCGGGCTTTGAATACCTTCCATAGCTGGCGGGCGACAAAGAACAGGATCAGCAGGCCGATCAGGATCAGGCGCACCCGTGCCGATTCCAGGGGATGGTACTGGGCGATCCCGATCAAGGGGCCGGCCAGCCAGATCAACAGCGCCAGGGCCAGCAGTCCCAGGATCGCGAGGACCCAGCGGTTCAGCACCCAGGAAAGCAGCTTCTTGATCATGTCCTTGTCCTCTACTGGCCGTCTTGTTTCGGTGTCAGGATGATTTCAACTCGCCGGTTGCGCGCACGGCCGGCAGCCGTGTTGTTGGGCGCAATCGGGTTCGCATCGGCGTGGCCTTCCGCGGTGAAGCGGCCGGGCGCCCCGGTCTGCTCTTCCAGCAGCCTCGCCACGGCGCTGGCGCGCTCCTGCGACAGGTGCCAATTGGACGGGAAACGCGTGGTGCGGATTGCCTGGTCGTCGGTGTAGCCATCGACCACCACCGCGCCGGGCACGGCTTTGAGCGCTGCCGCGATGCGGTCCAGCACGTCCCGGTAAGCAGGCAGTACGCTGGCGCTGCCGGGCGCGAACAGGCCGTCACCGCGGATGGTGACGATGCTGCGGCCTTGTTCGTCCCGCACCGCAACCAGGCCCAGTTCGATCTCCCTGGCCAGGAAACCTGCCAGCCGCGGTTTCGCTGCGGGCGGCGGTGGCAGTGGCGCGGCGATCGTCGCCGGCCTGGCGCGCATGTTCTGGATCTGGCTGAATGCGGGGTCGGAGCCGCGGTTCAGCACGAAACTGAAGGTCGCGTACGCACCCAGCACCAGCACGCCCAGCCCACCCAATGCCACCCACAGCGGCAATGCCGCCAGCAGGGCCTTGCGCGGGGCGGGCACGCCCTCCCACTGGGGCGACAGCGCGCGTTCGTAGTCGCCTTGCAGCTGGCGCAGCATCAGGGCCAGGCGTTCGCGCAAGGCATCCAGTTGCGCCTTGCCGTTGTCGAGCACACGGTAACGGCCTTCCAGGCCAAGCGCCAGGCAGATATACATCAACTCCAGCAGCTGGCGGTGCTCGCGCGGCGACTCTGCCAGCCTGGAAAGCAGCTGGAAGAATTTCTCGCCGCCCCAGGCTTCGTTATGGAATCGGACCAGCAAGCTGTCCCTGGCCCAGATTCCGGATCCGCCCCACGGCGTTGATGCCGCAGCTTCATCGAGCAGGGTGCAAAGCGCATAGCGCGCCGCGATGATGTTTTCATTGGCGATCCCGGCCAGCTTGGCGCGCCGCTCGAACTCCTTGAGCTGCCGGGTCAGCGATTCCTTCGCTGCGGCGGGATCGGGGTGCTGCAAGGTAGCCCGCAATTGGGGCACCACGTTTAGCAGCGGGTTGGCGGCAGCCACCAGGGGATTCAGCCCGGAGGGCTCCGCATGCTGGGCGGAAGCGAAATCCACGCCCTCATTGGCAGGGGAGGCCGTTGCCTGCGCCGGCGGCGGGCGCTGGCGCCCGCCCGGCGTGGGCAGCACAATGGTGTGCTCCGAGTCGGCAGCGGCAAATGGATCGTCCTGGCTCATGGTTATCCCTTAATGGCCCAAAATTCGAGTTCCAGCCCCGGAAAATCGCCGGCGATATGCATGGCCAGTCCGCCCGAGCGTTCCAGCTGTTGCCACAAGTCTCCGCCGCGTTCCACTTCGAAATAGTTGAAGCCTGCGTGATAAGGAATCTGGCGCGGCGCTACCGGCATGGAATGTAGCGGAATGCCAGGCAGGGCGAGATTGACCAGGTCGCGGATGCGCTCGACCGGGCCGAGCTTGACCTGGCTGGGAAAGCGGGTACGCAGCGTTTCCGAGGGTAGTTGGGCGTTGACGGCCAGCACGAAGCCAGCCGACTTCAACAGGTCGCGGTCGGGCACTTGCGCCAGGCGGACGCCGTATTTCTTGTCCAGCAGTTCGATCGGCACCGCACTCCGGTGGAGCACCATGCTGAGGGCGCTGCGCAGTTCGCTCATCAGCGGCGCGAAACTGCGCTCCAGGTTGTCATGCTCGTAGGCTGGCTGCTGCGCGGGACGCCGGCTTTCGCGGCTGAAGGTGGAAAGGTCGCCAGCCAGCGCCAGCATGGCGATGAACAGTTCTTCCGGGTGGAACAAGGCGGTACGGCAGTAATGGGCAAAGACCGGTTCATGCCGGTTAACCGCCTGCAACAGCATGAAGTCGGCGACTTCGGCGACGCCGCCCCGGCCCGGCTGCGCCAGCTGGGCGGCAAGTTCTTCGCCGCGCTGGTGCAAGAGTCCATGCAGTTCATCGCAATACGCTGCCAGCGTGGCATTGTCGCGGATTGCCAGCGAGGGCGGAATGTAGTGCTTGTCCAGCAGCAGCTGGTTGTCGGCGCGCCGTTCGCTCAGGCGCAATACACCCAGGCAAGCGTAAGCGTCCGTCCGTTCACTCTCCAGCAGCAGCGACAGGCGCATCTGGCCGACCTGGATGGGGGAGGAATTGTTCGACGTGTGGTCGGTAACTTCCAGCTCGGTGACGCTGTAGCGCGCCAGGTTGCCCTGGCCGGCTTGCCCGGCATCCGATTCCGGGCACCCCTTGCGCCGCATCGGAACAGCCAGCATCACCAGCTGGTCGCGGGCGCTGGCCGGAATATTCAGCGGCGCCGGCGCGGCATGGGTTGCGGGGAAATCGAAGGGCGTGCCATCGGGAAACAGTCCGCTGCCTGTGGTGAGTGCCACTTTTCCCATTGCCAGCGCTGCTTCGTCGACCTGCATGGACAGGAAGCCCCAGCCATGCGAACGCGCCGGCCGGGCGCGCGCCTCGATCAGCTTTTCGAGATAGCGCTCATGCTGCTGAAAATGTTGTGGTTGCAAAAACATGCCTTCCGACCAGATGACTTTGCTTTCCCACGACATGATCGTTGTTCCTTAAATTCAGATGGGGCAGTAAGGGTGAAAGAAGGTTTCATTTTTCAGCGCTGATGGAAACGTCGCGCGAGCCCAGCTTGATCGACACCGGCATGGTCTGGCTGGCGTGCACCGGAATGGCGGCGCGCCAGGAAGACTTTTCCAGGTCGCGGAAGGCGGCGACGACCGCGACAAAGCGCGTGTCCGCTTGCAATGGCCGGTCAAATTGCTTTCTCTCGCCCGGACGCAGCGTGAACTCCTCCCTGGCAAGCAATTCGCTACCGAGGGCTTCCTTGTCGCGCTCCAGCAGGCTGAAGAAGTCTGCGCTCTGGAATGCGCCAAGGTTTTTCAGTTCGAACAGGCGCAGCACGACAGGCGAGGCGCGGCCCCGTGCATCGGGATTGACGTCGCCCGCTACTGTCACATTGGCCTTGATGAGCGCCGGTTTGGGCGGGCCTGAGGCGCAGGCGCCCAGGATGAGCAGAGCCGCTAAGCTCAGCAATTGCCTTGGAAGAGAGCGGGAGCGGGCCATCGAATTCTCCAGGAGTTGCGCGACAAGCGTGAGTCCATGATGAATAGGCAAAGTGGCTGCCTTGCAAACGATAGTACATCCGTTAACAGTGTAAAAAACTCACACTTACTCACGGTGCGCGGCCCCGCGCCTGGCGCACCCGCTGCACGCGCGCTATGCGCCCATCAGTCCTTGGCCGCACACGCGGATGGTTTGCCCGCTGATGCCGTAGGCGCCAGGCGTGCACAGGAACGCCACCAGTTCGGCGACATCGCGCGGCTGGCCACCTTGCGACAGGGAATTGAGGCGCCGGCCGATTTCACGGGTCAGGAATGGCACTTTTTTAGTCATCGGCGTTTCGATGAATCCCGGCGCGACGGCGTTGAATGTGATGCCGCGCGCCGCATGCAGCGGCGCTTGCGCGGCGACGTAGCCGATCAGGGCTGCTTTCGCGGTGGCGTAATTGGTCTGGCCAAAGTTGCCCGCAATGCCGCTGATCGAAGACAGGCAGACGACGCGCCCATGCTCGCGCAGCAGTGCGTCGTCCTGCAACTGCCGGTCGATGGCCGTGATGGCCTCCAGGTTGATTTGCAGGACCTGGTCCCATTGTTGCGGCTCCATCTTCGCCAGCGTACGGTCGCGCGTGATACCGGCGTTATGCACCACGATGTCGACGCCTCCGAAATTCTCGCGCAGGTAGCGGGCTACGGCAGCGGGAGATTCGGCCAGCGCAATATCGAGTGCCAGTGCCGAAGCGCCGAGCCGGTTCGCGGCCGTCGCCAGGTCTTGTGCCGCGGCGGGAATGTCGAGCACGACTACTTTGGCGCCTTCCTGTGCCAGGCGTTCAGCCGTCGCAAGCCCGATTCCGCGTGCGGCGCCGGTAACCAGCGCGACCTTGCCTGCCAGAACGCTGCTGGTGGGCAGTGAGGCGGGCGACGCGGTCTCCGCCGAGACCTGCACTGCCTGGCCGGAGACATAGGTGCACTGGGGACCGCAGAAGAAGCGCACGATGCCATCGAGCCGCGCCAATGCCTGGCGGGAGACGCTGGCGAGGTTGGCCGTCGCGCCGCGCCGGCCGAGTTCCTTGGCCAGTGAGCGAACGAATCCCTCCAGCCCGCGCGCCACCGCCACCGCCAAGGGATCGCCTGCCTCCGAAAGCATTGGGGCGACCAGGAGCACGCGCCCATTGCGCCCGACGCGTCGCAGCACCGGATGACAGGCGGCATACACCGCGCGCAGGTCGCCCACAGTCCGGCATCCGCTTGCGTCCATCACAAAGATGTCGACCGATTCCGTCGCCTCGACGGCGCCGGCGCTGCGCAATGCGGCAGCCAAAGCCGATGACGCGTAAGCGCCATCCATCGACGCCAGCAGGAAGGTCCTTCCCTGGAATGGCAGGACGGCATAGGGTTCGTACGAGCGCAGCAACTCGGTAGGGTTGGGCAGGCCGATGGCGCGCAGTATCGGGCCGATGACGGGCCAGCGGTTTATTTTGATCAGGGTGTCGGACATTTGCGGGTTGAGTACAAGTTGGCTTTCCGGGACGAGACTATACTACTGAACCCCACCGCATCGATAGGCGGAAGCCACTAATGCCGAGCGTACCGCCTACCGTGACAATTGGTGAGCAAGACTGCGCGTGTAACTAGTACCATGGCGTTCGGAATTCGCAAGCTTGGCATCTTTGGGGGAATGCATGGAGTTCGTGAATGCAACGCGTATGGCAGCAGGCTACACCCTGGGAACTGAGCCCTCGGGCAGGGAGTGCCTGGTGGTCGTCATCAAAGGCACGTTCCACTTGCCAAAGGCGGGCGAGGACGTGCGCTTGCATGAGCAGCAGCAGCCCTTGCTCATGGCCGACACATGGACCGGCGCTCCCGGCCTTAGCGCCCCCTGCCGCGAGGCGGACTTCGCCCTGCGCAAGCACCGTTGCGACATCCTGTTGCATGGCAGCTCCTATGCGCCGGAAGGCCGGCCGGTGGCGCGCGTACCGGTCGGGTTGCGCATTGGCAGCCACTCGAAAACGTTTGCAGTCGTCGGGAATCGCCATTGGCAGTCCGGGTTGGGAGGCGTAACTGCGAGTGCGGCAGAAGCCTTTTCCTGCCAGCCGATCAGCTATGACTTCGCCTTTGGCGGAACGGATCAACGCGATGCCGATCCGGCGCAGCACACGGCATTCATGGCCAATCCGGTGGGCCGTGGATTCCACCATCAGATGAAAGGTGAGTGGGTCGACGGATCGCCGTTGCCCAATACCGAGGAGCTGGACCGTCCCGTGACGACGCCGCAGGGAAGCTACGTCCCGATGGCATTCGGACCGGTGGGGCGCAACTGGGAGCCGCGGGTGCGTTACGCCGGCACTTATGACGCACACTGGCTGGAGGAGCATTTTCCCTTCCTGCCGCCCGATTTCGACGAACGCTATTATCAAAGCGCTGCGCCAGACCAGCAGTGGCCGCAGCCGGTCGGCAGGCAGGAAGTCGTGCTGGCCAATCTGACGGCCGATGGCTTGCGCGCCTTCATGCTGCCGGACTTCGAGGCGCCTGTGAACATATTCCTGAGGGGAGGCGGGCGCGAGGAGTTGCGCGCGACGCTGGACACGATCGTGTTCGAGCCTGACCAGGAGCGCTTCACCATGGCGTGGCGCCTTGCACGCCCGCTGAAGCGCAGCGTCTTTGAAATTGCCCAGGTCATGGTGGGGCGCAAGGGCAGGGAATGGTGGCAGCAGCGCGAGGAAGTGGTTTTCCCGATCAAAGTAGTCATGCTGCCGGCCGCCGCAGCGGGACAATCCTGAGTATGCCCGCGCCAGAGATCGCCATTCGCAGCACTGGCCTCGTGACCAGTGTGGGCTTGAACGCTCGCGCCAGTTGCGCGGCGATTCGCGCCAAGGTAAGCAACGCAAGCCAGACACGCTTTGCCGATGCGCAGGGGAACTGGATCATGGCGCACCAGGTGCCGCTGCCGGAGCCCTTACGCGGCAGCGCCAGGCTGGCCGCCATGGCCGCCATGGCGATAGCGGAATGCCTGCAAGACATCCCGCGAGAGGAATGGGCAGGCATTCCGGTGTTGCTGTGCGTGGCGGAGCGCGAGCGGCCCGGACGCACCGGCGGCCTGGAGCATGAGCTGCTCGCGGAGATACGCAGGCAGCTCGCCATCCCCTTTGCTGAACACCACACGATCATCGCCGGCGGCCGCATTGGCGTTGCCATCGCGCTGGCGCAGGCACGCGAGAACATCCTGAAGGAACCGGCGGCCCGCGTGCTGCTCGTGGCAGCGGACAGCCTGCTTGGCTGGCCGACGCTCGAAACATTCCAGCGCGCGAACCGTTTGCTCGTTGCCGGCAATTCCAACGGGTTCATGCCAGGCGAAGGGGCCGGGGCGCTGCTCCTGGCCAGCCCTCTGGGCAAGGCTGGCGAGCTGGTTTGCTCCGGAATAGGTTTCGGCCACGAAGAGGCCGCGATCGACAGCACGGAGCCGCTACGGGGGGGCGGCCTGTCCCAGGCGGTGACGGCGGCACTGGCCGATGCCGGCCTGACGATGCAGCAGATGCATTTCCGGATCACTGACAACGCCGGCGAACAGTACTACTTCAGGGAAGCTGCGCTCATGTTGCAGAGGACCTTGCGCATCCCCAAGCCGGAGTTCGATCATTGGCATCCGGCGGAATGCACGGGGGAGACCGGGGCCGTGGCCGGCTTCAGCATCATTTCCAGTGCGATGGCGGCATGCGCCAAACATTACGCCCGGGGACCGAACATCCTGGTACACCTGGGCAATGACAGCGGCCAGCGCGCCTCGTTCACGCTTCAATACCGGGAGAGGGCATGAGCAACAAGGTCTACGCGAACAATATGGAGGTATCGTGCAAGCAGGCCGATGGCAAGTCGCTCTGCGCGTTTCCCGACGTGTGCTACACCCCGCCCCAGACGGCAGCCACGCCGCCTGGCGTGCCTGTGCCATACCCCAATACGGGCCTGGCCTCCGATACGAATAATGGATCGAGAAGTGTCACCATCTCCGGCCAGGAAGTGATGCTCAAGAATAAAAGCTACTTCAAGAAGAGCACCGGCGACGAAGCCGGCTCCGCACCACTAAAAGGCATCGTCACCCATGTGAACAAGGGAAAGGTGTACTTCACCATGTGGTCGATGGACGTCAAGATCGAGGGGGAGAACGTGGTGCGCCACCTTGACCTGACCACGCACAACCATGCATCCCAGCCTGGGCAAACGCCGCCGATGGTCTACCAGGACATGATCGCTTTCGGCGACCCGGTCCAGTGCATGGGCGATTCGGCCAAGGCAACGGCGGCTTGCGCCGGCTGCACCCAGGATACATGCACCAAGGATTGCGAAGATTGGCAAGCCTGCATCCTGGTGGCGAAAAAGGACGCCAAGAAGAAGTGCTGCAAGGGGAACCAGACGGGCGACCACCTGATCGAAGACCACTGGGTGCGGCCCAAGGGCACGCTGGTGGACGACTTCAAACATCTTGCCAGCAAGCCGGGCGGGGCCTACGATGGGGCGCCCACGGCTTGCGTGAACCGTTCGCGCTACCAGGAAAAGCATGGCATCGGGCACGGCACCCGCGGCGTCTACGAGGACAAGTTCTTCATGGGTGGAACGTTCTCGTACCTTGAAGCGAAAGCCATGGCGCGCGAGTCGCACCAGCATGCCAATGGAAACCGCTGCAACGAGGCATGCCTGGACGCGCAACTTGACGCTTTTTACGGCAAGGGCGACAACCGCCAACTGCAGGCATCGAAGCAGCGGCAAGCGCTGACGGAGCAGCAGCGCAAGGATGCAATCGCCCGTACCGGAGTGGATACCTGGCCTTGAACTGAAAGGAATGTGGATGGAAATGACATTGACCGGTGTGGCCGTAAAAGGCAGCGACGAGACGTTCCTGGCCGCGATCATCGACGAGTATTCGGACGAGAGTCCGGACCATTGCATGGTGCTGCGCTATCACGGCGGAGCGTTCAGGCAGCTGCTGCTCGATCATGCCGTGTGTGCGATCGCGGTCCCCCCGGGACCGGGCGGACCCGTATTCTTCCTCAGCCCCCACGGCGAAATCACGCTGGCCGGTTCCTCCGGCCTGTCGACGGAGACGATCGACCCTTCCGGGCGCGGTCCCAGCTCAATGGTCCTGGTGCGGGGGGCGGCCTGGATCGGCACGCAGCTTTACGCTTGCGGCATGGCGCGCATGGTCTACCGGCGCGATGACGGCGGCCGGTGGCATGCCATCGACGCCGAAGTCTTTGTCCCGCGTGAGCAGCGCGAGCGTGCGGTAGGTTTTCATGCAATCGGCGGCTCGGGGCCGGAGAATATCTACTGCGCCGGCCAGTACGGCGAGATCTGGTTTTACGACGGCGCGCATTGGCGCCAGGAAGACAGCCCGGCAAACCTGGCGCTGACCGGCATCTGCGTGCGCCGTTCTGGCGATGTTGTGATTGTGGGCATGGCCGGAACACTTCTCTCGGGCCGCCATGGCAGGTGGGCTGTCATCGATCACCAGGCAACGGAGCGCGATTTCTGGGGCGTGGCCGAATTCCTTGGCGAGATCTATGTTGCCAACCGCGATGGCGTGTTCCGGCTGGCGGGGGAAACGCTGGAGCTGATTGACCTTGGCGTCGGGCCGGCACGCACGACCGCATACTTGGCTGCGAATGATGAAGTGCTTTGGTCGGTCGGCAGCGACTGCGCGGTATATACGAAAGACGGCAAGAACTGGACCGAGGTACCGCTGCCGGCCTGAGTGTTGCCGCGCAAGCGTGCGCTGGGGATCGTTAAATTTATGATAATCTCTGGTCTTTTTGGTAACGACATCACTCCTATGTTCAAGCACACACTCATCGCCGCCAGCGTTTTGATCGCCGCAGTTCCCGCCTTTGCCATCGACCGGACTGTCCACCCGGTCGATCCTTCCAACTTTGATGTTGCGGGTGTACGCCTGGGCATGCCGGCCAGTGAGGCGGCGACTGTGGCGGCTGCAAAGCTCGGCGTTGCAGCCAGTGCTGTCCAATATGAAGCCAAGCCTTCGATGAACTCGGTTGTGAAGGCAAAAGTCCCGGCATACTTCACCATTCAGAGCGGCAAATCGAAGTTGACGGTTTCCCTGCTGCCCAGGGAGCCGGTAGACGCTGCGAAAACGCTGGTTGTCAGTGAGATCAAATACGTCATGGAGCCGTCGCCGCAAGCCGAGGAAGCCATCGCCAAATCGGCGCTGGCGAAGTATGGAAAGCCTAGTGTGGCGCGTTCGTCGTCGGCATGGTGCGCCAAGCCCGCTGTCACCACTGCCTGCGCGGCTGACCGCGGGCCACAACTTCATGTGTATGGCGTTACCGTGCACATGCTGGACGAATCGCTCAGCAAGGTGAAGATTGCTGCCCGCGGCGAAGCGCCCAAGCCAGCATTCTGATTGAGCTGCCCCATGCTTGCTTGGTAGCAGGCCGCCACCAGGCCCGGGCCGCAGATCAGGTTTCTGGCGTGACCCAGACCAGGTTCCACAGGTGGCCATCAATATCCTCGAAACCCTGGTCATACATGAAGCCATGGTCCTCCGGTGGATGCGGCGTGCGGCCGCCGGCGGCGATGGCTTTGGCGATGAGGGTGTCGACTTCGTCCCGGCTTTCGCAGCACAGGCAGATGACGACTTCGTTAGCCTCCTTTGCCTGTGCAACGGGCTTGTCGATCAGGGATTTGAAGAAGGGTTCGGTCGTCAGCATGCCCTGGATGGTGTCGCCGACGATGTTCATGAATGCTGAGTGCTCGCCGCTGAAGCGGGCATCGAAATTGAAGCCGAGTGCGGTGAAGAAATCCCTGGACTTGTTCAGGTCCTTCACTGGCAAATTGAGGATGATCTGTTTTTTCATGGCGTTTCCCAGGTCGAGGTGGAACGGACAATCGGTGTTTCATCGCAACGACGGATGGCTGGGCTGGAAATCGACACGACGTGGAAGCATATTTTCCGCCCTGATGGCTGAGGGGGGGCGGGCAAGGCGCGCGGCCAGGCCATAAGCCCCCGGCGCTATGTCCGTTTCCGCACGGAGCGGCTTTTTGCTGAGTCGTATGCTCTGGCTATGAAGATGACAGCCGATACCTCAGCCGCACCCGAAGATCGAGTAGTGCCGGAAAAACGGCGCCGGGCGCCGCCGTTGTCGCTCGCGGCGCTGAAGCAGTTCATCAGCGTCGCCAAACCCTACTGGCTGGGCAATGAAAGGAGGACAGCCTGGGGCTTGTTGTTGCTGTTGATCGTGTTGATGCTCGCCGAAACCCAGCTGGCCGTGCTGTTGAACAGCCAGTCGGGTGAAATGACGTCGGCGCTGGCGGGACGGGACGGCGAGCGCTTCTGGAAGTCCGTGCGCGCCTGCCTGCTCATCCTGTCGTTCGCGGTGCCCATCTATGCATTCTATTACTACATGCGCGACATGTTCGCCAACCAGTGGCGGCGCTGGCTGACGGGGCGCTTCCTGGATGGCTATCTGCAGGGACGCAAATACTACGCACTGACTTCGGACGGTGAGATCGACAACCCGGACCAGCGCATCAGCGAGGACGTCAACACCTTCACTGGGCGTTCCATTCATTTCCTGCTGGTCTTCCTGGGTTCGGTCATGCAGCTGGTGGCCTTCAGTGCCGTGCTGTGGTCGATCTCGCATTTCCTGGTTGGCGTGCTGGCCGTATACGCGCTGGCCGGTACCGTTGTCGCGCTCTATGTTTTCGGCAATCCCTTGATCCGGCTGAATTTCTGGCAACTGCGGCGCGAGGCGGACTTCCGGTTCGGCCTGATGCGTTTGCGCGAGAATGCCGAATCGATCGCTTTTTACCGGGGCGAGGCGCAGGAGCGTGCTTATATCGACAGCAAGTTCGATAAGGTGTTCCACAATTACAGCAGGCTGATTGCAAAGCAGCGGACCCTGAACCTGTTCCAGCGTACTTTCAGCCAACTCACCCTGGTGCTGCCGGCGGTGATCCTCGCCGACGCTGTGCTGTCCGGCGAGCTGGAAGTAGGGCGGGCCGTACAGGCGGCCGGTGCATTCACTGCAGTGCTTGGCGCCGTGGGCGTTATCGTCGACAACTTTGAAAGCCTGAGCCGCTTCGTCGCGGGCACCGAACGCCTGCAGACATTATCGAGGCTGGTACTTCCATCCCCCGAGGAAGCGCCGCTGGCCGACAGGCAGCGGCCGCGGATCAGGATGCGGGCCGGCAAGCGGATCGCAGTGGACTCCCTGACCGTGTGCCCGCCTCAATCCGAGCGCGTACTCGTCAAGGACCTGTCGTTTGCGCTGGAACCGGGCGATGCACTGATGATCGTCGGCGATAGCGGTTGCGGCAAAAGCTCACTATTGCGCGCAATCGCAGGCTTGTGGGATAACGGCAGTGGACTGATTCACCATCCGCCCCTGGAAGATTTCTTCTTTCTGCCGCAGCAGCCTTACCTGCAACATGGCACGCTGCGCAGCCAGCTCATCTATCCAAGCGTGCAGTCGAGCCTGGACGACGCGCGCTTGCTGGAGATACTGGACGAAGTACACTTGCCGCATCTTGCCCGGCGTGTCGGTGGTCTTGACGCGGTGCATGATTGGCAGAAGCTGCTGTCGGTGGGCGAGCAACAGCGGCTGGCATTTGGCCGTGTGCTTGTGCATGAGCCAAACATCGTGATCCTGGACGAAGCGACCAGCGCGCTCGACAGTGTTAATGAAGCCTTCCTGTACCAGCGCTTGCGCGCAAGCGGCGCCACCCTGATCAGTATCGCGCACCGCGCGGCCGTGCGGCGCCACCATACACATGTGCTGCAATTGAAGGGCGATGGCGCGTGGGAATTCCATGAGGTGCCGGGACCGCCAGCCGGCGAGCTGCAAGGCGCGGAGCTCAGGGGCCTTCAGCGTCGCTCCGAACTCGATGAATGCGGATAATCTGGAAGTTGTACTGTTCCGCCGCCAGCGGGCCGCCGCCCCTGGTCAATTGCTGCCGCTGAAGGTAGTCGCTGACAAGCATGGCGGCGCCTTGCTCGGTCAGTACCTCGGCCGCATTTGCCGTTATCTGATGCTCAGTCCGGTCGGCATTCCGGTAGGCGATAACCCAAATAGACACCTGCTTCTCTTTCTTGCATTCGTAAGGGAAACACGGATGTTATCAAAGTGGGGCGCCTTGTTGCGTCCGTTTGCACGTAAGCTTGGCTAAAATTTCCCAACTGCAAATTTAGTTGTCGTGAAATTTAACACCTTTCATGCTTGAAGTTGTGGTAGCTCAGCATAATCAGGTACTTAGAGTGTAGGCACGGTTGATGCTTCATCCAGCTTGTAGTTTCCACAACCAAATTATGGAGCGCGATATGAAAGCTAAAATGCTGTTCAAGTCTTGCCTGCTGGCCTGCTCCGTTCTGGCAGGTGCGCAAGCGATTGCTGGCCCAGGCACCGTTAACAGTATCGAATTCAGCTTCATGAACTACAGCATGACCGTGCCACCGGCCTTTAGCAGTCTGCCTTTGACGAATTTCGACAACACGCCTGCGGCTTCGCCGATTTCGGTCCCGGCCCCACAGGACATTCATCCTGTTGTCGAGGTATCCCTGCCTTCGACCACAGCCCCCGCTGGTGGATCTGCAATCATTACGGCGCCGGAGTTGCCGCAAGCGGCAGCAGCCATCCCCGAGCCAGGGACCCTGGCTTTGCTCGGCCTGGGTTGCGCATTGCTTTTCCTGCGCCGCCGGGAGGGGTCCCATGTTTAGCTCGCGCAGCTTACCAGCGCTTGTCCTGACTATGCTGCTGGCGGCATGCGGTGGCGGCGGCTCGGGCGGCGCGCCCGTGGTGGCCACCAGTCCGCCGCCTAGCGTGCCGCCTCCGTTGGAGGGCAATATCGTCACCACGGTTCCTGCCCCGACCTATGCGGCGGGCAGCGGCAATCTCAGTATCTTCAATGCGATCAACGCCTTGCGCAGCAAGATCGGTTCCGGGCTGTTGGCCCAGAGCCTGCTGCTGGATAAGTCGGCAGGCGCACACTGGAGTTACATCAACCAGAATGGCATCAGCGAGCTGCACGGTGAAACAATCGGCAAGCCCGGTTTCACGGGTGTCCGGGCAGCGGACCGGATCGCCGCGGCAGGCTACGCGGCCGCAGTCTCCGGCGAGGCGATCTACAGCACGGTGGGTACCGACAAGTACATGACCTGTGTTGCGGAGTGGGCCAATTCGGTGTACCACGCGGCCCTGCTGTTTGCCAGCACGATTGATATTGGCATCGCAGCCAACAACTTCAATCCGGCAGAGGGGGCGTCGACGCTTTGCGTGGTTGATGTGGCCACGAGTACCTCGCAAACTGCGCAGCTGCCAGGCGCGGGCAGTATTCGTGCATACCCTTACGCGAACCAGGTGGATGTGCCCTTTGTCTTCTTCAACCGCACGGAAACCCCGACGCCAGTGCCGGACCTGCTCGAGGCGGGGACGCCAGTCACCGTCAGTTTCGAAACCCGGGGTATGGCCGTGACGGCGCCGATCTCGATCAGCCAGTTCAGCCTGACGCCTGCCGGCGGTGCGGCGGTCGACGCCCGTATCCTGGTAAACAAGGGTGGCAAACTTGGCCCGGTCATCACGACCAACGGCCCGGCGTTGACGGATGACGGCAATATGCAGGGCTTCACAGCAACCCTGGTGCCGGTGCAGCGCCTGAAGCCTGCCACCGCCTACTCTGTGGCCCTGATTGCCATGGTGGATGGAAAGGCCATCAATAAGTCCTGGACGTTTACTACGGCTGCGCAGTAAGGGCAGTGCCATGGGGCCGGCAATCCGGGGGGAGACGCCGGCCTTTTCCGTTTACTTGGGACGCGGCGACTGCAAGCCCCTGTCGGGGCGGGCGATGCTGCCCGAACGCAGCAGGCGCACTGTATGCCCAACCGCGCGCGCAACGTTGCGGACTTCCTCCTGGAATGCCGCGTCCTTGTCCAAGGCGTCGTGACTGCTTGCATACGGTTCGTAATAGCCAAGATAGCGCTCAAGCCGGGCCTGCGAGCCGGCATCGATCAATTGCATCCAATCGAGCCAATCGGATAGATTGCGGCGCAGGCTTTCGGCGCCGGCGACGTCGCCGTGTACCACCAGGCCATAGGCGCGTCCGGCCAGATGTTTCGGGTAAGGCCAGCCTGCCAGTTCCAGTGCCTTGGCCTCTTCAGGCTTTTTGCCGTGGGTGCTGGTCGGGTCCGGATTGCCGCCGTCTGCGCACACCAGGCGGTCGATCATCAGCTTCAGGACGGACGGTGCCTGGTACCAGTAGACTGGTGTCAGGATAATGATGCCGTGCGCCGCGACCCATTGTTCATAGATCTCGTTCATCCAGTCGTTCACCTGCCCGAGGCTATGATTGGGGTAGCAGCTGCAGGGCCAATGGCAGAGCGGCATGGCGGTGGATACGCAGCCTTTGCAAGGATGGATGCGCACTTCGAATTCCGAGGTGAGGCGGCTCAGGTCAAGGATGTCGCTGGCGATGCCATCGGCGGACAAGGTGGCCTCGGCCAGTTTCAGCATGCGCCAGGTCTTTGACATTTCGCCGGGACAGCTGCCGTCATTCCGTGCCGCACCGCATATCAACAGCACTTTCGACGGCGTTGCAGGGTCTTTCTGGCGCTGTTCGGCAGCTTGCAGGCGCGCGGCTGCCGCTTTCCACTCAAGCGACAGCTGATAGGCCGGGTCGGCGTAACCCGGCCCGGCTGGTTCGGTCAGGGGCGCTTTGCGGCTGCCGCTGAAGTTTTGCCAGGCGACCTCCTCCAGCTTCGACAATTCGCCGCGCAGCGTATCGAACGTGGAGTCGGCAAAATTGCGCATGAAGCGTAGCCGGAACTCGCTGCGCTCCAGCTTGGCGGGGGCCTGGCCTTTGCGGACCTCGGTCATTTTTCCCTCCTGTCCAGGAGACGTTGACACGGTCGGGTCGGAGCGTCGGTTCGGCAGCGAACGGACCGGACAGGGCGGCAGAACTTGACCTGGATTAAGGATGAGACGGGGACAGGAGGGCTACGATGGCAGCATGGCAAAGAGGTTCCCAATCGTCCCCTTGCACCCGGAGCGGGTGTGCTGGGGATGCGATAAATACTGTCCTGCTGACAGCCTGGCGTGCGGCAATGGCTCAGAGCGGACCCAGCATCCAGCGGAGTTGTTCGGCCCGGACTGGAGGGAGTGGGAATCGCCGCTGCTGGCGCCCCAACCGGGCGCCAATGTGAAGAAGACCGCGTGAGGCGCGGCTCATGCAAGCAGTCGCGTGCTGCAGGTCGATAGATTGAGCATAAAAACGACGCCACATCCGATTGTCAGATTCTGTGGCAAGCCGGCTGGTCTGGGACTAACATATTGTCGCACCGAGAAAGGAGGAAATCATGGCTAATCTGAGGCGTTACGATCCATTCACGGACCTGGCCCGTTTCGATCCCTTCCGCAATTTCGAAGACCTGTTCCGTGACTTCCGGTTGGCGAACATCACGCGCGAAGGCGAGGGGCAGCAGCCGATCCGTATCGATGTGCACGAAGATGAAGTGTCCTACACGGTTCGGGCTGACGTCCCCGGAGTAAATAAGGACGACATCAAGGTCGACATTTCCGGCAACCGCGTCACGATCGCTGCGGAAACCAAGCGGGTCGCAGAGGAAAAGCAGGGCGGCACTGTCGTCCGGAGCGAACGCTATTTCGGCGAGCAGTATCGCAGCTTCACCCTCGAGCACGATATCGATGACAGCAAGGCGACCGCGAAGTGCGAGGGCGGCGTACTCGAGCTGACCTTGCCGAAGAAGGCGAAGCAGGGCAGCCGCAAGCTGGAAATCCACTAAACCCTGACCGGCAAGGTCAGGATGAAACTGGTGCCCTCTCCGAGGGCACTTTTTACGTCGATTCGCCCGCCAAGCAAACCATACACGATGTTGTAGACGATGTTGAGGCCCAGGCCGGAGCCACCGCGGCCCAGTTTGGTGGTAAAGAATGGATCGTAAATTTTGCCCATGTTCTCAGGTGCGATGCCAATGCCGTTGTCGCGCACCGCGATCGCTACCGCATCGCCGCCGATGGTTTCGGCGGTAATCACGATCTCGCCGCTGTCGATCCCTTCAAAGGCGTGGATCAGCCCATTGTTGACCAGGTTGATGAGCACCTGGCCGAACGGTCCCGGGTAGCTGGCCATCAAGATCCCATGCGGAATGGTGTGGCTGACGCGCACGCCCGATTTCTTGAATGTCGGCATCAGCACCAACAGGATTTCGGATACCAGCTCGTCGAGCTGGAATTCACGGCTCTGGGAGGTCGCGCGGTCGACCGCAACTTGCTTGAAGCTGGCGACCAGGTCTACCGCGCGGCGCAGGTTGCGCAGCACAATCTGGTTGCCATTGTTGACGTCGCCAAGATAGGCGTTGAGGGCGGAACGCTTGACGCCGCCTTCCACCGCGGCGGCGAAGGCCGTGGTCTGGTCCAGCAGCGTGCTGACTGCCAGCAGGCTGTTGCCGATCGGAGTGTTCAGTTCGTGCGCCACACCGGCGACCAGCGAACCGAGGGCTGCCAGCTTTTCGCTGCGCACCAGCTCCTCCTGGGCGCGCTGCAAGGTGCCCAGCGAGTCGGCCAGCTCGCGGTTGGTGTCGGCAATCTGGCGCGTGCGCACATTGACCAGGTCTTCCAGTTCCAGCTCGCTGCGTTTGCGCTCCGTGATGTCGGTGGAAACCCCGCCCAGCGCCCAGATGTGGCCGAATTCGTCAATCAGGGGGAACTTCTCGGAAATGTAAGTGCGTGGGCCGCCTACTGTGCCGCCGGAGGTTTCTTCGTGGCTCGAAGCGCGGCCGCTGGCCAGCACGGCGCGGTCGGCCTGGCGGATCGCCTGCGCCATGTCGCGGCTGAACAGGACCTCGTCGGTATTCCCGAGCGGCTCGGGCGAACCGGGCGGCAGCAGCATGCGGAAGCTGTGGTTGACCATCAGGTAGCGGCCATCAAGATCTTTCACATAGATCACGGCCGACGATTTTTCGACAATGTTGGTGAGCAGCGCCTGGCTGCGGCGCAGTGCCGCGTCGCGCGCTGCGATCGTGGCCAGCATGGCGTTGAAGGCGCTGGCCAGGCGGCCAACCTCATCCCGGCTGGTGACGGGCGAGCGCAGGTCGAAGCGCTGTTCGCGTGTGACGCGGTCAGCCACGGCGGACAGCGCCAGCAGGGGTTGCGTGACGAGGCGGCGTGAGCCCCAGGCGTACAGGATGCCGCCAAACGACAGCGTGAGCAGCACTACGCCGAGCACCAGGCCGTACTGGCGCAGGCGCTCCAGCACCGACGGCAGGTGGTAGTCGGTCCCCAGGTAGCCCACCAGCTCACGCTCGAAGCGGATGGGGGACAGCACTGACAATGCGTAGCCATCGAAGCGCTGGCCCTTTCGTTCCAGTTCCGGCGACCATTCGCACGCAGCCGCGGGAGAGCGGCCGAACCGGGCGAAGACACGATGGTCGGCAGTAAACAGGCAGGCCTGGGAGAGTTCGGCGCTGCTGCGCAGCGCTTCGAGCTTGCGGGCGGCGCTGCTGCGGTCGCCGAAGTTGAGCTCGGCATTGAAGTTCAGCGCGAACAGTTCGCTGCGCAAGGTCAGGTCCTGCACGATCCGCGGGCGGGCGACCAGCAACTCGTAGCCGGCCAGGGCGACCAGTGCCGCCAGCATTGCCGCAACCGTCGTCAGGACCGACACCAGCAAGAGCTTGCGCTGGAGTTCGAGATCGCGGAAGAAGCCCTGGAAGCTTTTCATCTGGGTGTGGCCCATTTGCACCGGAGTAACTATCTTAGCTCAAGCGCCGCGGGCGCTACAAGCATGCGACATTGCGATGTAATTATTGCTATGTTTGGCGTATGACAGAACAGCAAGCAGGCAGCGAAGGCGGGCAGCCGCCACCCGAACCGGCACAATCGCCGCCGCCGCAGCAGCAGGCGGGGGCGCAGCCGCACGCGCGCGCCGAGGCGGCCCCGCGCGCAAGGCTGCCCGAATGGCAAGGCCCCGTGTTCTGGATGGCATGTGGCGCATTGCTGGCGGGTCTGGCGGCAGGCGCTGTCGTGCTGGCGCAGCGGGTAGGCATCGAACGGGACTTGATGGCAGTCGCCACGACGCTGCCGGCCCATGCAGCCAAGGCTGGCGTGCCGCCCGCCACCGAGGCTGGGCCTAAGCCGGACCGCACTGCGCCTGAGCGCGAGAGCGCAGACACGGCCGGTCCAGCCGCGCTGTCGGGCGCGTCCGGCGAACAGCCTGCCATATCGGGCAGCGCCGCTAGTCCCGAGGCGAAGCCGGCGATGCGCCACCGCACGCGCAGCGCTTCGCCCGTGGTGGCGCAGCATGGCAGCAACAAGGTGGCGCCGCGCAAGAGGACCGGCGCACGCCGCAAGGCCATCGCCGATACCGGGAAGTATTCGGAAGTATTCAAGCGCTGCCCACCGCCTGGGCAGGCCGGTGCGGTAGAGTGCCGCCGCCACATCTGCAACGGCGCCGAAAGCGAAGGCCCGGCGTGCCGGCCATACCGGGGCAAGCTGCGCTAAGGGGCTGTTTCAGGGTGGACGTGGCGCAGTTGCGGTTCCTTGTCCTGCAGGCTGCGGCGCGGCGCCTGGCAGCGGCCATTGCGAGACGGGCCCTAAGCGACTGGGAGTGAGATGAATGAGCGCTGCCGTTCGGCCAGTTCCTGGCAGGCCAGGCAAGCGGCGGCAGCGGGTTGGGCCTGCATGCGCCCTGCGGAAATCGCCGCGCCGCAGCGCAGGCACTTGCCAAAGGTCCCATCCTGCAAACGCCCGAGGGCGGCATCGATCGCCGCCACTTCGGCGGAATCGCGGCCAGCCAGCACCTCGCGCCGCTGGCGCAGGACGGCAGTCCAACGGTCAATTTCTTCAGGTAGCATGGCCGGTCTCCACTTTTGGGCCACTTTAACGGGCATCTTCTGCCGCGTCACCAGTACCACTTGACCTAGGTCAAGTTTGAGCAAGTTATTCCGGGGCGGGTACATTTGGCCCCTTGCCGCATTGAACGCTACAATCATAGGATGACAGGATTTGACGACCGACAGGACCCGGCCTTGACACATTCAACGATTGCGGAACGCAGCCTGCAATGGCTGCTGGCATCGGCGACCGACGCGATGCTGATCATCGACAGGGCCGGCCAGCTGCTGCTGGTCAACCCCGCGCTGGAAAGCCTGTTCGGCTACGGCCCGGGCGAGCTGCAGGGCAAGTCGCTGGAAACGCTGATACCGGAACGCTTTCGTCACGGCCATGTTGGCCTGCGCGGCAGTTACTTCGAGCGCCCGCATCCGCGCGCCATGGGCGCCGGTTTCGAACTGTTCGCAACGCGCAAGGACGGCACCGAGTTCCCGGTCGAAGTAAGCTTGTCGCCGCTGCAGGACAACGATGTGCAGCCGATGGTGATGGCGACCATCCACGACATCAGCGCCCGCAAGAAGGCCGAACACGCGCTGCAGGAAAGCGAGGCGCGCATGCGCGCCATCTTTGAAACCGCCGTGGATGCCATCATTACGATCGACGAGCACGGCATCATCGAGCGCGTCAACCCGGCCGCCGAGCGCATGTTCGGCTACCCGGAATCGGAGGTCCTGGGCCGCAATGTCAAGATACTGATGCCGGCGCCGCACCGGGAAGCGCATGACGGCTACCTGCATCACTACATGACGACCGGCGAGAAGCGCATTATCGGCAAGGGCCGTGAAGTGCAGGGCTTGCGCCGCGACGGCAGCATCTTCCCGATGGATCTGGCGGTCACCGAAATGTGGCTGGGCGGCCGGCGCATGTTCACTGGCCTGGTACGCGACATCACGGAGCGCAAGCACGCCGAAGAAAAGGCGCAGCAGCTGCTGCAGGAGCTGACCAGCGCCAACGAAGAACTGACCAACTTTGCCTACGTCGTGTCGCATGACCTGAAAGCCCCGCTGCGCGGCATCGGCTCGCTGGCCGACTGGCTGGCGCACGACTACGCCGACAAGTTCAATGAAGAGGGCAAGGAGCACATGCGGCTGCTGATCAACCGGGTGCACCGTATGGGCGCCCTGATCGACGGCATCCTGCAATACTCGCGCGTTGGCCGCATCAAGGAAGCCGTGGTGCCGGTGCAGCTTGAACAACTGGTGGCGGAAGTAGTCGACCTGCTGGCCGTGCCGGCGCATATCAAGGTCAGCGTCATGCCGGGCATGCCTGCCGTGACAGGCGAGCCGACCCGCATCCAGCAGCTGTTCCACAACCTGGTGTCGAATGCAGTGAAGTACATGGACAAGCCGCAGGGCGAGATTGAAGTGGGCTGGGCCGACGAAGGCGGCCAATGGCGTTTCCATGTCCGTGACAACGGCCCCGGCATCGCCGAGCGGCATTTTGAACGGATTTTCCAGTTGTTCCAGACGCTGGCCCCGCGCGACCGCGTTGAAAGCACCGGCGTCGGCCTGGCGCTGGTGAAAAAGATCGTAGAGATGTACCAGGGCAGGGTGTGGCTGGAGTCCGAGCTGGGCAAGGGCACCACCTTCTATTTCACCTTGCCAAAGAAAAGAAAGAGCAAAGCATGAACAATACGAGCAAGCCCATCCTGCTGGTGGAAGACGACCAGGTCGACGTCATGACCATTTTGCGCGCACTGAAGGAGGTCCACGTCGGCAACCGGGTAGTGGCAATGGAAAATGGCGAGGCCGCGCTGGAGTACCTGCGCGAGCCCGGCAGTGAACAGCCTTGCATCATCCTGCTGGACCTGAACATGCCGATCATGAACGGCATCGAGTTCCTGCAGAACGTCAAGCAGGACCCGCTGCTGCGCCGCATACCGGTCATCGTCCTCACCACATCGGAGGAACAGCAGGACAAGATGCGCAGCTTCGACCTGGGCGTGGCGGGCTACATGACCAAGCCGGTCGACTACCGCCAGTTCGTCGAGGTTGTGCGCTCGATTAACCTGTACTGGACCATCAGCGAGCTGCCATGAGCACGGTAAGGGTCCTTATCGTCGAAGACGATATCGTCGACCGTATCGCCTGCCGCCGTGCTTTCGCGCAGGCGCCGGGCTTCAGCTGTGAACTGCTGGAAGCGGAAAGCGGGCAGGAAGGGCTGGACATCGCCTTGCGCGAAGCGCCCGACTGCATCCTGCTCGACTATCACCTGCCGGACCTGACCGGGCTCGAATTCCTGGCCCGTCTTGCGGCCGACCGGGGCGAGCCGCAGCCGAACATCCCGGTGATGATGCTGACCGGCGCCGACAGCGCCACCGTTGCGGCCGAGGCCATGCGCCGCGGTGCACGCGATTACCTGGTGAAGGACAGCGATGGCCGCTACCTCGATTTCCTGGCCGGAGCCATTGACCGGCTGTTGCGCGAACAGCGCCTGATCGACGAGAAGCAGCAGGCCGAACGTGTGTTGCGCCAGTCGCAGAAGGAACTGCGCGAATTGGCCGCCTACCAGGAAAAACTGAAAGAGCACGAGCGCACCCGGATCGCGCAGGAGATCCATGATGAGCTCGGCGGCCTGCTGACCGGCATCAAGGCCTACATCTCGGTCGCCATCGAGCGCGGTGGTGAGCAAGCGGACCCGCTGCTCAAGGATGCGGCCAAGCTGGCGCAGGATGCGATCGAAACCGTGCGCCGCGTGATCACCGACTTGCGGCCTAGCGTCCTGGATCAGTTGGGCATCTGGCCGGCACTCGAATGGTACGCGGAGCAGGTGGCCCAGCGCAGCGGCCTGCAATGCACCTGCAGTATCGCGCCCGAAGCGCAGGCGCTGGAGCTGGATGCCGAGCGCAGCACGATGTTGTTCCGGGTCGCGCAGGAAGCGCTGACCAATGTGGTGCGCCATGCCGAAGCCAGCGAGGCGCGCGTGATCGTGGACACCGACGGCGCGAACGTGGTGCTGCGCGTGGAAGACAACGGCAAGGGCATCGAAAGCGCCGGGCTGTCGGACCGCGAATCCTGGGGCCTGTTCGGCATGCATGAACGAACGCGCCGCTTCGCCGGCGAATTGACTATCAGCGGCAAGGCCGGGCAGGGCACCACCTTGCAGCTGCGCCTGCCTTTGGAGGACAAGAATGGGTGACAAGATCACCGTTTTGCTGGTCGACGACCATGCGATTGCGCGCAACGGCGTGCGCCTGATGCTGGGCACTGCGGCCGACATCAGCGTGGAGGGCGAGGCGGGGACTGCGGTGGAAGCCATGCAACGCGTGGGGGAACGCAGTTTCGACGTGGCGCTGGTCGACATCAAGATGCCGGGCAAGAACGGGCTGGACCTGCTCAAGACCCTGCGCAGCGAATGCCCGCGCATGGCGGTGCTGGTGCTGAGCACCTATTCGGAAGAGATTTATGCGGTGCGGGCGCTGAAATCCGGGGCCTCGGGCTACCTGACCAAGGATGCACCGACTTCGACACTGATCGAGGCGGTGCGCAAGGCCGCCTCGGGCGGCAAGCATGTCAGCCCGGCCTTGCTTGAAAAGTTGGCAACACTGGTTGGTGGCGGCCCCAGCGGCGACCACGAAGAGCTGTCCAACCGCGAGCTGGAAGTATTCAAACTGATCGCCCAGGGCGAGTCGTTGGTGCGGATAGGGGAAAAACTGCACCTCAGTCCTAACACCGTGACAACCTATCGCAGCCGCATCCTCGAGAAGATGGGCATGTCCAGCAATGCCGAGCTGACCCGCTACGCCCTCGAGCATGGCCTGATCTGAATCGCTGTAGGGGAACCACTACAGCAACTACACAGGATGCTTGATACCGGGAAATGATGCCGGGCGCGATACTGCTTCCATCGAAAACAAGGAGCAGCTAAATGAGCCCGGTCATCCCAATCACCCCTGCAAACGCCGCCAAATCCTGCGCACCTGTCGCAGCAAAATGCTCGCTGTGCAGTTTCAACCGCCTTTGCTTGCCTCAGGGCCTGGCCGATGACGATGTGGCCCGCCTTGACCAGATCATCTCGCGCCGCCGCCGCGTGAACCGCGACGAGCCGCTGTACAAGACCGGCGACAGCTTCCACAGCCTGTATGCCGTGCGCTTCGGCCACTTCAAGACCGTGCAGGTAAACCAGCGCGGCGAACAGACGATCGGCGGCTTCCACATGGCCGGCGACCTGCTGGGGATGGAAGCCATCGGCAATGGCCAGCACTCCTGCAATGCCGTGGCACTGGAAGACAGCGAAGTCTGTGAGATCCCTTTCAACCGGCTGCAAGAGCTGGTGATGCAGATCCCCGGCCTGCTGCAGCAGTTCCACCGCACCATGAGCCGCGAGATCCAGCGCGAGCAGTCGGTGATGCTGTTCCTGAGCCATATGCGCGCCGAGCAGCGCCTGGCAATGTTCCTGCTGAACCTGGCCGGCCGCTACGCCCAGCGCGGCTACTCGTCGACCAGCTTCCAGCTGCGCATGTCGCGTGAAGACATCGGCGGCTACCTCGGCCTGACCGTGGAAAGCGTGAGCCGCCAGTTGGCCCGGCTGCGCCAGGACGGCTCGATCGTCCTGCAAAACCGCGACTTGCGCATCACCGACCGCTCCAAACTCGAGGCCATGTCTTCAGGCGGCATGGCGCAGGAGCTCGCGGTGGCTTAAGCCACGCACCGTTTTTCTCACCTGTAGGGGGTGTATGGGGCAGCTCTCGCTGCCCCTTTTTTCTTGTTTATTGCGCGAAGACTTCTTTGGCGGCCAGCAGCCCGTTAAGGGCGGCGGGGAAGCCGGCATAGACTGCCATTTGCATGATGGTCTCCACAATCTCGTCCCGGCTTACGCCGACGTTGAGGGCGGCGTGGATGTGCACTTTGAGCTGAGGTGTGGCGTTGCCCATGGCGGTCAGGGCCGCCACCACGGCGATCTCGCGCGATCTCAGATCCAGGCCGGGGCGCGAATAGATGTCCCCAAAGGGGAATTCGATCAGGTAGCGGGCAAAGTCCGGGGCGATATCTTCCAGGCTCTGCACGACACGCTCGCCGGCCTGGCCGTCGACTTCACGCAGTTTTGCGAGCCCGCGTTCGTAGCGGTTTTCCATGTTCATCAGCGTTTCCTCCATCGGTGGTGGTTGGATTCGACGCCAGGGACTGCTCCAGCGAGCGGTAATACGCGATCTTGGCCTGCAGCGATGCAGCGGATTGCCGCATCGCCTCGATTTCGGCAAGAACGTCCTGCATGTGCTCCTCCAGCAGCCGGCGCCGTGCCGGCACCGTCGAGTCCCCGGCGCCGCGAAGCTTGGCGAACGATTGCATTTTGCCGATTGGCATATGGGTCGTTCGCAAGCGCAGCAGGAATTCGATCCAGGCAAGGTCCGATGCCAGGTAGCGCCGCTGGCCACCCGCCGCCCGATTGACCGGGGCTATCAGCCCGATTCGCTCGTAGTAGCGGAGGGTATGTGCCGTGAGGCCGGTGCGCTTGGATACTTCGTCTATGCTCAGGTGCGATTCCATGGGGGGATCGTAAAAGTTTGAGTGCACTCGAAGTCAAGCACTTTATTACGCCAGCTTCGATGCCGCAACTGCCAGCGCGAGATCCATGGTGTTGATGTGGGCCGCAAGCCAGTCCGGCAAGGTGCGGATGATGCCGCGTGCGGTGGCTTCCTCGTTGTCCTTCAGCAGGCGCAGGACGCGCGCAACCTTCTCGAGCAAGTTGCCGTGGGCGGCGCGGTGTGCCTGGGCGGCGGGATAGGCGATACGCTCCATCAGCCGGTTTTCCTCGCGCAGGTGCTCGAGGATTTCGGCGGCCAGGTCGCGGCAGGCCGTGTCGAAGGCGGGGCGCGGCAGGGCAGCCATCGCCTCCAGCATGTCGAAAACGATGCGGTGCGACTGGTCGAGAACAGGGATGCCGAGCGCGAGGTCGGGGCCGAAGACAATGGAATCCATGCGGTGCTCCAATAGTGTCGAACCGCAATTGTGCCGCCCGGAAACAGGACGGCACATGATCCATGTCAATTTTTACAGGAAGCGGTCCAGGATCTTCTTGCTGTGCTTATCCAGCGCAAACTGGTCGCGGATCAGGAAGTGGATGCCGTGGCTGTCGGACACCAGCAGCGACACGCTGCCGATGCGCCTGATGTCTTCCTCGCCGCGCAGCACGAAGCTGGTTGCGCCGCGGTCGGTGTCGACGGTCCAGGTGGAAGGGCAGGCATAGCTGCCCACCTCCACGATGCGCTGAATCACCGGCATGAACTCGCGCCCTGCCAGTTCTTCGCGCACGATGTCGGCCATCTGCGGCGACAGGTCGGAAATGCGGTCCAGCCAGGCCACTTCCTTGCCGTCGGTGTTGACCAGCGACAGTCCTTCTTCCGGGGCCTGGATGGGAAACGCGCGTACCGGCGATACGCCTTCATGCAGGACGCCGTTGGCGTCGATCAGGTTCAGCTTGCCGAAACTGTCGCGGCTCAAGGAAAAGTTAATCATCTTCACGGCTCTTTGCTTTGTCATCCATGTCGGTATCGACGTTTCGTGCCTGCGCCTGGTAGAGGCGGTAGTAGGCGCCTTCCCTGGCCATCAGTTCTTCGTGCGGGCCTTCTTCGACCACCTTGCCGCGGTCCATCACCACCAGGCGATTGGCCCGCTGCAGCGTGGACAGGCGGTGCGCAATGGCGATGGTGGTGCGGCCGGCCACCAGGTTGTCCAGCGCCTTCTGGATTTCCTTTTCGGTTTCCGAATCGACCGATGCAGTCGCTTCGTCCAGGATCAGGATGCGCGGGTCGATCAGCAGTGCGCGTGCGATCGAAATACGCTGGCGCTCACCGCCCGACAGGCCCTGGCCGCGCTCGCCCACCATCGAGTCGTAGCCTTGCGGCAGGCGCAGGATGAAGTCGTGGGCGTGCGCTGCGCGGGCAGCCTTCATGATCTCTTCGCGGGTCGCTTCCGGCTTGCCGTAGGCGATATTCTCGGCGATGGTACCGAAGAAGAGGAAAGGCTCCTGCAGCACCAGGCCGATGTTGCGGCGGTAATCCGACACCGCGTAATTGCGGATATCCACCCCATCCAGCAGGATCGCGCCTTCGGCCACGTCGTAGAAGCGGCAGATCAGGTTGACCAGGGTCGATTTGCCGGACCCGGAATGACCGACCAGGCCAATCATTTCGCCGGCCTTGATCTCCAGGTTGACGCCGCGGTTGACTGCGCGGTTACCGTAGCGGAAGCCGACTTCGCGCAGGGTGATGTCGCCCTTGATCTTCTCGACCTTCACCGGCTGCGCCGGGTCCGGCACGCTTGAAACGTGGTCCAGGATGTCGAAGATGCGCTTGGCGGCGGAAGCGGATTTCTGCGTCACCGACACGATGCGGCTCATGGAGTCCAGCTTGCCATAGAAGCGGTTGGCGTACAGGACGAAGGAACTCAGCACGCCAACGGTGATGTTGTGCTTCGAGATCATCCAGATGCCGAACACATAGATCACCAGGATGCCCAGTTCGGTCAGGAAGGACACGGTCGGCGAGAACAGCGACCACACTTTGTTCAGTTTGTCGTTGACGGCCAGGTTATGCTTGTTGGCAGTACGGAAGCGGGTCGCTTCGCGGGTCTCCTGCGCAAAGGCTTTCACCACGCGGATGCCGGGAATGGTATCGGCCAGCACGTTGGTCACTTCGCCCCACACGCGGTCGATCTTTTCGAAGCCGGTGCGCAGCCGGTCGCGCACCAGGTGGATCATCCAGGCGATGAACGGCAGCGGCAGCAGCGTGGCGATGGCCAGCCAGGGATCGATGGTAAACAGGATCACGCCGGTCATGACGATCATCAGGACATCGGAGGCGAAATCGAGCAGGTGCAGGGACAGGAAGACGCAGATGCGGTCCGATTCGGAGCCGATGCGCGACATCAGGTCGCCGGTGCGCTTGCCGCCGAAGTATTCGAGCGACATGCGTAGCAGGTGCTCATACGTCGTGGTGCGCAGGTCGGCGCCGATGCGTTCGGACACCAGTGCCAGCACATAGGTCTTGGCCCAGCCAAAGATCCAGGCCAGCACGGCGGCGCCGGTGAGGGCTGCCATGTACTGGACTACCAGCATGTGTTCGACGGGCTTGCCGTTCTGGTACGGGATCAGCACATTGTCCGTCAGCGGCATGATGATGTACGGCGGGATCAGGTGCGCGCCGGTGGAGAGCAGCATCATTGCAAAGCCGAGCGCCAGCTGCCATTGGTATGGCTTGGCAAAGCGCCACAGGCGGAACAGGGTCCAGGTGGAGGGCGGCGTGTGGACGACCTTGGTGCACACCGGGCATTCCTCCTGGTCCGCTTCCAGCGGCGCCTTGCAGGTGGGGCAGGAGTTCTGTTCGACCTGCTGCAGCGGCTTGCCATGGATGTGCGCTTCCAGCAGGCGCGGGAAGTTTTCGGACAGGCGGATCGCCAGCAGGTTCTGGCCCAGCGTGAAGCGCCATGCGGCAAGGCGCTGCGTGTCATCCACCAGCTCAAGGTGGCCCACGCCGGCGTGGTCGTGCAGTTTTAGCGACATGCCGGCACGATAAGTCCAATCGCGCCATACCGTTTCACCGGGTGCACGTGCCATAATGCGGCGCTCCGTGAGGAGCACCAGGCCTTTGTGGAAGTGAAGCTTGGAGTCCAGGTCAACCTCCAGCGCGCCAAGTACGTTTTCTTCGGGGGCAAGCGCTGGCAACTCTGTGCGCCACCTGTCGGGAAGTTCTGTCAGGCTGAGCTCAGAGGAAAGTTGGTTTGTTATCATTGTGGATCAGACTCCGGCACTCTTTGCCAAGTGGCAAGAATTGCGAAACAGTGGGAAAATAGAAGGACGGGCGGAGTATACCGCAAGAGGTACAAGAGCTAAAACATGACAAAAAAGAAAGACATTGAGTTTCTCCGTGTAACACACCTGCGCGGACCGAACATCTGGACCTATCGCCCGGTGATCGAGGCCTGGCTGGATATCGGCGAGCTTGAAAACTACCCCTCGAACAAACTCCCCGGTCTTTATGAACGCCTGATCGCCTTGCTGCCTGGCCTGGTCGAGCATCGTTGCGGCGTCGGTGAGCGTGGCGGCTTCCTCGAGCGCCTGCGCGATGGCACCTACGCCGGCCACATCCTGGAACACGTGGTGCTGGAGCTGCAAAACCTGGCCGGCATGCGTACCGGTTTCGGCAAGACCCGCCAGACTGCCGAAGGCAGCGGTATTTATAAGATGGCGTTCCGCACCCGCCAGGAACAGGTTGGCCGCGCCGCACTGGCCGCCGGCAAAGAACTGCTGATGGCTGCTGTCGAAGACAGGCCATACGACCTGGCCGCCACCGTTGAAAAGCTGAACTCGATGGTCGAATCGCTGTGCCTCGGTCCATCGACCGGCTCCATCGTGGACGCGGCGACCGACCGCAAGATCCCGCACATCCGCCTGACCGACGGCAACCTGGTGCAATTGGGCCACGGCGCCCGCCAGCGCCGCATCTGGACCGCGGAGACCGACAACACCTCCGCCATCGCGGAAGGCATCGCTTCCGACAAGGACATGACCAAGGACTTGCTGAAGTCCGTCGGTGTGCCGGTGCCGGAAGGTACCCTGGTCAAGAGCGCCGACGAAGCGTGGGAAGAGGCGCAGGACATCGGCTTGCCGGTGGCCGTCAAGCCGTACGACGGCAACCATGGCCGCGGCGTGTCGCTGAACCTGATGACCGAAGCCGACGTGCGCGCTGCCTACGATATCGCCGTGGTGCGCGGCGGCAGCAAGAGCGTGATTGTCGAGAAATTCATCGTCGGTAATGAACACCGGCTCCTGGTGGTCGGCCGCCGCATGGTTGCAGCTTCCATGGGCGAATCGCTGTGGGTGACCGGCGACGGCAAGTCCTCGGTGCAGGAGCTGGTCGACAGCCAGATCAACACCGATCCGCGCCGCGGCACCACCGAAGAATTCCCGCTGAATATCGTCGAACCGAAAAAGTCGGAAGAAGTGCAGCTGGACCTGAAACGCCAGGGCCTGACTCCGGACTCGGTGGTCGAAGCCGGCCGCAAGGTACTGATCCAGGTGAACGGCAATGTCGCCAACGACGTGACCGACCTGGTGCACCCGGCCGTCGCCGAGATGGCGGCGCTGGCTGCGCGCACCATCGGCCTCGACATCGCCGGCATCGACCTGGTGGCCGCCGACATCTCCAGGCCGCTGGAAGAGCAGGGCGGCGCGATCATCGAAGTGAACGCGAGCCCGGGCCTGCTGGCCCACCTGAAGCCGGCCGCCGGCGGCGTGGCGCGCCCGGTGGGCCACGCCATCTGCGACCAATTGTTTGCTGAAGGCGAGGACGGCCGCATCCCGATCGTGGGCGTGGCAGGCAGCCGCCAGAACGCCCTGATTGCCCGCCTGATCGGCTGGCTGCTGCAAATGAGCGGGCGCTACGTCGGTACCGCGACCGACCAGGGCGTGTTCCTGAACGGCCGCAATGTGGCGCGCGGCCCGCTGACCGAGTGGGAGTCGGGCGAGCGCCTGCTGCTGAACAAGAATGTGGAAGCGGCGGTCTTCGCCAATTCCGGCCGCATGATCCTGAGCGAAGGCTTCTCTTACGACAAGTGCATGGTGGGCGTGGTGACCGACGCCGCCGGTCACGAGGAGCTCGGCGAGTTCTACATCAACACTCCCGAACAGATGTATGGCGTGCTGCGCACCCAGGTTGATGTGGTGCTGCCGGAGGGCGCTGCCGTGCTGAACGCTTCCGACGCGCAAGTGGTCGAAATGGCCGAACTGTGCGATGGCGACGTGATCTTCTACGGCACCGACGAACATGTGCCGGCCATCGATTCGCACCGCCAGGATGGCGGCCGCGCCGTATTCCTGCGCGATGGCGGTTTCGTCATGGCGGCCGGCCGCGACGAGCTGGCAGTGCTGCCGCCGTCCTGCCTGCCGGCGAGCGGGGAAGACCGCAAGGAAGCAGTATTGGCCGCGATTGGCGCCGGCTGGGCCATGGGCCTGTCGCCGGACCTGATCGGTGCCGCGCTGCGCACCTTCGAGTGGAATACCAAGAAAAACTAAGGATTACCAGGAATGGAAGTTATTCGCCTCCGCGCACTGCGCGGCCCTAATCTGTGGAGCCACCATACGGCTGTTGAAGCCATCGTGTCCTGCACGCCGGAAGAACGCTCCGTCGACAAGATCCCTGGTTTCGAAGTGCGCCTGCGCACCCGCTTCCCGCGCCTGGCGCAGTTGCAGCCCGACGGCCACGCCGACACCATCCCGATGGCGCACGTGCTGGAACTGGCGGCACTGGGCCTGCAGGCTGAAGCCGGCTGCCCTGTGACCTTCAGCCGTACCACGCAGACGCTGGAAGACGGCATCTACCAGATGGTGGTCGAATACACCGAAGAAGCGGTGGGCCGCCTGGCCGTGGAATGGGCCGAGAAGCTGATCAAGGCCGCTGTCGACGATACGCCGTTCGACCTCGCCGGCGCGCTGCACGAGCTGCGCGAACTGGACGAAGATGTGCGCCTGGGCCCGTCGACCGGCTCGATCGTGTACGCCGCGGTCGCGCGCAAGATTCCATTCCGCCGCATGACCGAAGGCTCGATGGTGAGTTTCGGCTGGGGCTCCAAGCAGCGCCGTATCCAGGCCGCTGAAATGGACACCACCAGCGCGATTGCCGAAACCATCGCGCAGGACAAGGAACTGACCAAGAAGCTGCTGGACGCCGCCGGCGTGCCGGTGCCGACCGGCCGCACCGCCGAGAACGCGGAAGATGCCTGGAAGGCAGCACTGGAAATCGGCCTGCCGGTCGTGGTCAAGCCGAAGGACGGCAATCAGGGCAAGGGCGTCACCGTCAACATCACTACCCGCGAGCAGACCATTGCCGCGTACAACGCCGCCAAGGAATTTCGCGACGACATCATGGTCGAGCGCTTCCTGGCCGGCCACGACTTCCGCCTGCTGGTGATCGGCAACAAGCTGGTCGCTGCCGCGCGCCGCGATCCGCCGCATGTGGTGGGCGACGGCGTGCACTCCGTGCGCGAACTGGTGGAAATCGTCAACTCCGACCCGCGCCGCGGCACCGGTCACGGCACCGCACTGACCAAGATCCGTTTCGACGATATCGCCCTGGCGCGCCTGGCGCTGCAAGGCCTGGCGGCCGATTCGGTGCCGCCGATCGGGCAGCGTGTCGTTCTGCGTAACAATGCGAACCTGTCGACAGGCGGTTCCGCCACCGACGTGACCGATGACGTGCACCCGGAAGTGGCGGCGCGCGCGGTGGAAGCGGCGCAGATGATCGGCCTCGATATCTGCGGCGTGGATGTGGTGTGCGATTCCGTTTTGCGTCCAATCGAAGAACAGAATGGCGGCGTGGTCGAAGTCAATGCTGCGCCTGGCCTGCGCATGCACCTGTCGCCGTCCTACGGCAAGGGCCGCCCGATCGGCGAAGCGATCATCAGCGCCATGTTCCCTGAAGGCGACGATGGCCGCATTCCTGTCATCGCGGTGACCGGCACCAATGGCAAGACCACCACCGTGCGCCTGACCGCGCACCTGATCGCAGCCTCCGGCTTGCGCGTAGGCATGACCAACACCGACGGCGTGTACGTGAACGGCCGCCAGATCGATTCCGGTGACTGCTCCGGCCCGCGTTCGGCGCGCAACGTGCTGCAGCACCCGGATGTGGACGCTGCCGTATTCGAAACCGCCCGTGGCGGCATCCTGCGCGAAGGCCTGGCTTACGACCGCTGCAAAGTGGCCGTGGTGACCAATATCGGCGCCGGCGACCACCTGGGCCTGAACTACATCACCACCGTGGAAGACCTGGCGGTGCTCAAGCGCGTCATCGTGATGAACGTCGACGAGCATGGCTATGCCGTGCTGAATGCGACCGACCCGATCGTCGCCGCCATGGCGGCCAAGTGCAAGGGCAAGGTGATCTTCTTTGGCGCGGACCGCTACCATCCGGTGGTGGCGACCCACCTGGCGCAGGGCAAGCGTACCGTGTATATCGATAACGGCCAGCTGGTGGCGGTGGAAGGCAAGAACGAGCAGCGCATCCCGCTGGCCGACGTGCCGATCACCTTCAACGGCACCATCGGCTTCCAGGTGGAGAACACCATGGCGGCGGTGGCTGCGGCATGGGCAGCGGGCATCGACTGGGATTCGATCCGCCGCGGCTTGCTGAGCTTTACCACCGACAGCCACAATGCGCCGGGCCGCTTCAATATCTTCAAGTACCGCGGCGCGACCGTGATCGCGGACTATGGCCACAATCCGGATGCGATGCTGGCTCTGGTGCAGGCCGTCGATGCGATGCCGGCCAAGCGCCGCTCAGTGGTGATCTCCGGGGCCGGCGACCGCCGCGACCAGGATATCCGCGAACAGACCGAGATCCTCGGCAAGGCTTTTGACGATGTGATCCTGTACCAGGACGCCTGCCAGCGCGGGCGTGCCGACGGTGAAGTGGTTGGCCTGCTGCGCCAGGGCCTGGTGGGCGCGAGCCGCACCACCCGTATCGACACCATTACCGGTGAATTCATTGCAATTGATACGGCGATGGATCGGCTGCAGGATGGCGATCTTTGCCTGATCCTGGTGGATCAGGTGGAGGAGTCGCTGCGGCATATCGCCAACCGCATCGCTGCGGGCTAGAACCGGTAGACCGGGGTCTGACCCGCAGAGTCAGACCCCCGACGATCAGACCGTGTCTGACCCTATGGGTCAGACACTGGTTTACCGGTTTTCAGGCAACAAGAGCAGCCTTCGGCAGCACCAGCCGCGCCGTCTCGCCCTCGACAAACTGCGCCGCAAACACCCGCTTCTCAGCCTCCGCTTCGCCGTCAGCCTCGATCAGGCTGCAAATCAGGTCCGCAGTCGCCACCGCCATCTTGTGCAATGGCTGCTTCAAGGTCGTGAGCTCATAGCTCAGCCAATGCGAACCCTCGACCGCATCGCACCCGACCACCGACATCTGCGACGGCACGTCGATATGCAAATGCTGGCGCGCCGCGTCGACGCAGCCCATCGCCATGGCGTCGTTACCGCAGATCACGGTATCCGGCACGGCGCCTATGCGTGCGATCAGTTCATGCAGTCCCGCCACGCCGCTGGAATAGTCAAAGCAGCCATGGAACACCGGCGCCGCCGGCAGCCCAAGTTCCGCGATCCGGTCCAGCGCCCCGCGCAAGCGCTCGCGCGCCACCGAATTTTGCTCCGGCCCGCCAATCAGGGCGAACTGGCGATGCCCGGCAGCCGCCAGGCGCGTCACCAGCGCGCGGCTGGCCTCATACTGGTCGCACAGCACCGTATTGACGTTCAGATCGCGCAGGTGGCGGTTGAATACCACCAGCGGAACCTTCCTGCGTTTGAATTCCTCGACATGCGCTTCGGCCAGTCTGGAAGCCGCCACCACGCCGTCCACCTGGAACTGCCAGATTTCGGTCAGGATGTTCTCGATCTCGCCCTCATGCTGCATGGTGAAGAGCAGGGCGCGCTTGCCGCGGCGGTTAAGCTGCTGGCTAAGTTCCGACAAGGCCGCCGGGTTGTACAGCATGCTGGTATGGGACACCACGATCGCCACGATATTGGTGCGGCGCGTGATCAGGCTGCGCGCGGCAGCGTTCGGGATGTACTCGAGCCCTTCGGCCGCCTTCATCACCCGCGCATACGTGGCTTTCGATACGCTGGCACCGGGCTTGAAACAGCGCGAGACGGCCGATTGCGATACGCCTGCCACCAGCGCGACATCATAGGAGGTGACGCGGCGTCCCTCGCGCAGGATGATGGCCTTTTGTTCGGCAAGGCTGACCGCGGGTTGTGGCTTGGGTTGACGCATGAAGGCAGGATGGCGGCGGAGATGCTTGCGATTTTGAAAATAAACCCCAATCTTACCACATGGCAATAATTTCCCCAGTTTTACAAGCGGCGGGCGGTGTCGCGCTGTGGCGCCCAAGCCGCGCCGCCCTCTGTTAAAATACCGCCCCTTTTGGTTTCGGATGATTAAGATGGCACAGGCTTGCGGCATCGACTTTGGCACTTCCAACTCCACCGTAGGATGGGTGCGCCCCGGCCAGCCCATCATGCTGGAGCTTGAAGACGGCAAGATGACGCTGCCGTCGGTGGTCTTCTTCAATGCGGAAGACGAGGAGACCAGCTACGGCCGCGCCGCGCTGGCCGAGTACCTGGCCGGCTGCGAAGGGCGGCTGATGCGCTCCCTGAAAAGCCTGCTCGGTACCAGCCTGATCGATGGCCAGACCGAAGTTGGCGGCCGTGCGCTGCCTTTCCGCCTGTTGCTTGCGCAATTCATCGGGGAGGTCAAGCGCCGCGCAGAAAGCGCCGCCGGCCGCCGCTTCGAACACGTGGTGATGGGCCGTCCCGTGCATTTCATCGACGACGACAAGGCGGCCGACCAGCTGGCGGAAGATACGCTGGCAGAAATCGCGCGCAGTGTCGGCTTCCGTGAGGTAGCCTTCCAGTATGAGCCGATTGCGGCCGCTTTCGAGTACGAGTCGCAGATCGATCGCGAAGAACTGGTCCTGATTGCCGACATCGGCGGCGGCACTTCCGACTTCACCCTGGTGCGCCTGGGCCCTGGCCGGGTGGCGCGCAGCGAACGCGCCGACGATATCCTGGCCACCGGCGGCGTGCATATCGGCGGCACCGATTTCGATAAGTATCTCAGCCTGTCGAGCGTGATGCCGCTGCTGGGCTATGGCAGCCAGTTCCGCAGCGGCGCCGAGGTGCCGTCCAGCTATTACTTCAACCTGGCCACCTGGCACACCATCAATCAGGCATATACCCGCAAGATGCAGGCCCAGTTGACCGAAATGATCCGCGATGCGCGCGAACCGGCCAAGCTGGAACGCCTGCAGCACCTGATCGAGGAACGCGCCGGCCACTGGCTGGCGATGAAGGTGGAGGAAGCCAAGATCGGGCTGTCCGGTGCCGACGAGGTGCAGCTGGAGCTCGAACGCTTTGCGCCCCCGGTTCTGCTGGATGTGACGCGCGGCGGCTTCGATCAGGCGGTGGACCACCTGGTGTCCAGCGTCGGCGCCACCGTGACGCAATTGCTGGCCGACGCCGGCGTGCAGGCGGGGCAGGTCGATACCGTCTTCTTCACCGGCGGTTCCAGCGGCGTGCGCCTCTTGCGTGAGCGGATCGCAGCGCTGGTGCCGGGCGCGCGGCGGGTCGAGGGTGATCTGTTCGGCAGCATCGGCGCCGGCCTCGCACGTGATGCATTGCGCAAGTTTGCATAATCTGCTTACAATAGCCGTCGTGAAAAAAGCCAATCGCCATTTGCTGCACGTGCTGCTCGCGATGCTGCTGGTCCTGTCCCAGCAGCTCGGGATGGCGCACGCGGTTTCGCATTGGTCGGATTTCCGCCACGGCACTGAGCAGCAGGCTAGCGAGCTTGACGGCTATGGCCTGAGCGCCGGCCTGGCGCTGGACCACAACTGCAGCCAGTGCGCTGCTTTTGCCTCGCTGGCGACGGCGATCCACACGCCAAGCTTCACATTCCCGACCGTCGACTACAGCGCGCCGCAAGCCGGTGCCGCCCTTCCTCAGCTGCACAGCGCCCGCATAGCGCGCGCATACGATTCACGCGCTCCACCCCTGGCCTGACACAAACAAGGTTGTGCATTTACCGCTGCCGTGGCCGTGCGCCGCGCGCCGCCTATTGTTTGTCGTATCCAGAGGTTAAACATGAATTTCAAGTACTCCCTGCTGGCAGGCGCTGTCCTGTCGGCCGTATCCGCCATTGCCCATGCCGATGACGGCGAAGTGACCAAGGTCATCGTGACCGCCAACCCCTTCCACAAAGGCGAAACCGAGCAGATCCTGCTGCCGGCCAAAGTGCTGTCCGGCGACGAGCTGCGCGACAAGATGGGAAATTCGCTGGGCGAGACGCTGTCGTCGGAACTGGGCGTGTCCTCGTCGGCGTTCGGCGCCGGCGCCTCGCGCCCGATCATCCGCGGCCTGGAAGGCGCGCGGGTGAAGATGCTGGAGAACGGCATGGCGGTATCGGACGTGTCGGGGCTGTCGAACGACCACGCCGTTGCAGCGGAAGGCACGGTGGCGCACCAGATCGAAATCCTGCGCGGCCCCGCTGCCTTGCTGTACGGTTCCGGTGCGATCGGCGGCCTGGTGAACGTCGTGAACGAGCGCATCCCTCCGGCGCTGGAGCCGAAGCTGACCGGCCAGGCCGAGGCGCGCTACAGCACGGTGGACGATGGGAATGCGGTTTCCGGCACCATCGACGGCGCAATCGGCAAGGTCGCCCTGCACCTGGATGCCAACAGCCGCCGTTCGGGCGACTACAAGATCCCGGGCAGCCGCATCGAAGGCGATCCGGCCTCGGGCTCCGGCCGCCTGCCGAATTCCGGCACGAGGGAGAAGGGGGCAGGCTTCGGCGGTTCCTATATCGACAGCTGGGGCTATGTCGGCGCATCGGTTTCCGGCCTGGACAACAAGTACAGTGTGCCAAGCGATGAAGGCTCGGTGATCGACCAGCACCAGACCCGCTACGATATCGACAGCCTGTTCAAGAACCCGCTGCCCGGCATCGAATCGGCCAAGTTCAAGGCCGGCTACACCGACTACCGCCACGCGGAGCTGGGCCAGGACGGCCTGCCGGAAGTGGAGTTCAAGAACCGTGCGCTGGAAACACGCGCCGAGGCGGTTCACAAAGGCATCGGCGGCTGGCATGGCACTTTCGGCGTACAGACCGAGCTGACGCACTTCTCCGCCGCCAGCGCCGAACATGGCGATGAGCATGAAGGGGAAGAGGAGGAAGAGGGCCATGAGGGCCATGGGCACGGCCACGACACCGTGCCGGCCACCCGCTCCAAATCGACTGCCGGCTTCCTGGTCGAAGAAAAGGAATGGGGGCCGGTGCGCGTCAATGCCGGCCTGCGCTTCGAACGCGTGGAACGCCGGCCGGTTACGGGCCTGGACCGCTCCTTCTCGCTGCAATCGGGCGCCCTGGGCGCATTGTGGTCGTTCACGCCCGGCTATGCGGCCGGCCTGACCCTGTCGCGCGCCCAGCGTGCGCCGAGCACTGAAGAACTGTATTCGGAAGGTCCGCACCACGCCACGATCACCTTTGACCAGGGCGATCCGAACCTGCGCAAGGAAACTTCGCGCAATATCGAGTTCTCGGTCCAGAAAACTGCCGGCCTGGTGCGCTGGAAAGCCAATCTGTTCCACAACAGCATTTCCGACTTCATCTACGGCCATGTGACCGGCCGCACCGTCGACGAGGATGGACATGACGGCGACGAGCTGCGCGAGCGCATCTTCAGTCAGGGCGATGCCACCGTGCGCGGCGCCGAAGCGGAAGTGGAATACAACCCGCTGGGCCTGGGCCTGAACGGCCGGCTGTTCGCCGACACCTCGCATGGCGACTTGAAAAATGCCGGCAGCCTGCCGCTGCAGCCTGCCTCGCGCGTCGGCGCTACCATCGGCTACCGCAGCGCCAACTGGCGCGCAGGCGCCACCTGGATCCACGCACAGTCGCAGGACCGCCTGGCATCGTTCGAATCCACGCCGACCGGTTCCTACAACCAACTGAACGCCAACCTGTCGTATACCCAGAAGCTGAAGGACATGGACCTGACCTGGTTCGTGCTGGCGAAGAACCTGCTGAACGACGAAATCCGCGTATCGACCTCCATCCTGAAGGACGTTTCGCCTATGCCAGGGCGCAGTTTCGTGTTCGGGGTGCGCGCCAAGTTCTGAGTTTGCGCAAAATCAAACGTAGCACGGAGTCGCTTCTTATACTTTAGATAACAATCGAGGGTATGGAGGCGACGATGGGCAAACGTCTGGCAGACCGGGAGCGCATCTTCCGGTGGTTCCTTGGCCCCGCCCAGCGGGGCAATCCCTACGCCCAGTTCAACCTGGCGCTTCTGTACAAAAACGGGCATGGCGTCGAAACCGACATGCGCCTCGCATTCGGCTGGATGCGCATGTCTGCGCTACAGGGCCTGGCATTCGCCCAGAACCAGCTCGGCGCCATGTACTACAAAGGCGTAGGCACCGCCAACAGCGATGCCGAAGCGGTGTACTGGTTCCGGCGCGCGGCGCGCCAGGGCGATCCCGCCGCCCAGCAAAACCTTGGACAGATGTACCGGCGCGGACGCGGTGTGGCCGTGAACGAAGAGATGGCTGCGCGCTGGTTCAGCCGCGCCGCGGAGCAAGGCGTGTCCAGCGCGCAGGCGCTGCTGGGCGAGGCTTACCTGAATGGGCGCGGCGTGGCGGCGGACTGCAAGCTGGCGCAGGCATGGCTGCGCAAGGCCGCCGTGCGCGGCGAAGTCCACGCCCAATGCCTGCTGGGCAGCATGTTCGCCCACGGTACCGGCGTGGAGCGCGACGCCGTGCAGGCCCTGATGTGGTACAGCCTCGCCGCGGAGGGCGGTTCGGCCCAGGCCCAGTTCAGCGTGGCCGTGCTGTATGCGAGCGGCGATGGTGTGCAGCGCGACCTGGCGCAGGCGGTTCACTGGTATCGCAGCGCAGCGGAAAAGGGCGATGCCGCGGCCCAGAATAACCTGGGCGTGCTGTACGCAACGGGGCAGGGTGTCACCCAGGACGAAGCCGAAGCGCTGCGCTGGTACCGGCGGGCCGCCGCGCAAGGCCATGCGCTGGCGCGGCACAACCTGGCCGGCTTGCGTGGCGGCGCGGCCAACGCAGGCTTGCCGGACGAGCAGGTGCACGGCAATATTGATTTCGACGAAACGTTGCGGCAGCATCCCCATGTGCCGGAGGCGCGCAACAGCCCGCGCTGAAACGGCCTGTTAGCGCTGGATCGGCATGGGGCGGCCGGATTGCGGCGCCAGTACCATGGTGGCGGCCAGGCGTTCCAGTCCCAGCTGGGCCTCGACGTTTTCGATGCGCACGCTGTACGTGCCGCGCGCCAGCGCGAAGCTGCCCAGGCTGCGCGTACGCTGGTTGGCCCATTTGCTGGCCACGCACAGGGTGTTGACGGTGCGCGAATGCACCAGCATATTGTCTGGCTTGCGCCGGACTTCCACCTTGAACGCCATCGGGCGGCCAAAACTGGCGCGCTGCTGTTTGGGGACCCTGGCCAGGTCGGTGCCTTCGTCGCAATCTTCCACCCTGCGATCGCCGATGATCGATACTTCCTGCTGGTTCAGGGAATCGCCGGAAGGATTGCGCATTTCGAGCACCAGGACGTAGCTCAGGTCGACCGGCACCTGGACCTCGGCGCTGGCGACGGTGCCCGCTTCGCCGAGCTTCACCTGGACGTCCTTCATGAGCGGAGGGAATTCACACAGCGCGACCGTTGCCATCGCCAAGCCGACAATGGGTTTCTGGCACAAGCTGTAGATCAGGGGGCTCATGAATTCAATATAGACTACGCCCCCTGCGTTTGCAGCCTGCGATCGATGAAAAGGCTGTTGCCATGTATCTTTTTGGCCTGCTTCTTCGCGTCGGCCGCGCTGGCGGCGATCTGGTGATGCGAATAATACTGGTGCGGTTCGACACGGATGACGCCAAGCGACAGGCTCATGAGCGAATAGAACACCTTCTTGCCCTGGCGGTCTTCGCTGATATAGCCGCCGCGCTCACGGTCTTCGTTGCTGTAAAAGTCCGCGATAGCGGTGGCAAAATCTTCCAGCACGGCCTGGCAGCGCTGCTCCCAGTCCTCGCTCTGGAACAGGATCACGAAATCGTCGCCGCCGATGTGGCCGACGAAATCGCGGTTGCGGTCGCCGTGCTTGGCCAGGATATGCCCTGTCAGCTGGATCACATCGTCGCCGCGGCGGTAGCCATAGACATCGTTGAAAGGCTTGAAGTGGTCCAGGTCGACATAGCACACCCAGAAGCGGGTGGCGCATTGCAGCAGGCGGTCGATATGTTCGTTGATCGGCACGTTGCCGGGCAACTGCGTCAGCGGGTTGGCGTAGCGCGCGGCGTTGATCTGCATCTGCGTGATTTCGCGCATCAGGTCATGGCCGGTGCCCATGCCGATATAGCTGCCGTCTTCCGTAATGATGAAGCCATTGAACAGGTGGTGGGCATCCGATTCAGCCATGCGGCAGGACAGGTCTTGCAGGCTGGTGTCGACGTCGGCAATGATCGGCTTGGCATCCATGAAAAGAGTGCATGATTTCTTTCCATACAATTCGCGTTGGTAAGGCCGCGCGAAATGGTCGATCATCTCGAAGCGCGACACCAGCCCAAGCGGGCGGCCGGAATCGACGACTGGAATGATCATCAGCTTGGGATCGGCCATGAAGATTTCATAGACGTCGTTGTTGTTCATCGATGGCGGCACGGCAGCCACGTTGTGCAGCAGTTTGCGGATCGACACGGCATTTCTCTCGGCAGCGCGTTGCGGATACACCGCCACGCCATTGCGGCCCAGTACCTTCACTACTTCCGCCGGCAGGGCCCGTGCCGGCTGGATGTGCGGACGACCCAGGTGGTAGCCCTGGCCATAAGCGATGCCAAGGTCGCGCAGCACCAGCAGTTCCGCCGCCTTTTCGATGCCTTCGGAAATGACGAGGGTATTGGATTTGTCGGCAATCTCCTGGATCGAGCGCACGAACTGCAGCTTGACCGGGTCGTGGTCGATGCCCTGGATGAAGTGCATGTCGATCTTGACGAACTCCGGGCGCAGCTCGGACCACAGGCGCAGGCTGGAGAAGCCCTCGCCCAGGTCGTCGATCGCGATCTGGAAGCCCATTTTGCGGTAATGCAGCACCGCCTCGCGCATCCGCTCGTAGTCGTAGGTCGGCTGGTTCTCGGTCAGCTCGATAATGACGTTGGCGGGATTGAGGCCGAATTCATGGATGTAGCCCAGGGTTTCGCCCTGGCTGCCATCGTGATGGCGCACCAGCGATTCCGGGCTCACGTTCAGGAACAGCTTGCCCGGCAATTGCAGTTCGGCGAAGCGTTCCAGCACGATGCGGCGGCACAGGTATTCCACTTCCCGTGACAGGCTGCTGGCGCGCGCCACGCGGAACAGGTTGAGCGGCGAATGCAGCGGGCTGTCCGACGGGCCGCGGATCAGGCCTTCGTAAGCGATGATCTGGCCGCTTTGCATGTGGACGATGGGCTGGAACAATGCGTGCAACTGGCGGCGCGCGATGATGTCCAGCAGGTGCTGGCCGAGCATGGCATCGGGCGGAGCACGCAGGTAAGTCACATTGTTCGGGAGGGCGGCAGTCGAAGTGCTCACGATGGCGGGCGCAAAAATGGCAACGTCATGATTCTGTGCTGAAATTGTGACAGCATGATGAACGCCGGAAACACTTTTTGGCGTTACAATAAGCTTCCACGACCTTGACTGAGAACGATGCCGAGCCAGTCCTTGATCCGTTCCGCTGCGTTGGCGGCTTTCAGTTGTTCCAGTGTCGCCCTTGCCGGCGGCGGGATTACCGTGCACGTCGCGGACGCCGGCGGCAAGCCGCTGGCCGAGGCGGTGGTCTACCTGGAGGCGGAGGGCGGGCCAGCGCTGCCCAAGTTGCAGAAAGCCGGTGAGATCAGCCAGAAGGGCCTGAAGTTCATTCCGCTGGTGACGGTCATCCAGACCGGCAGCAAAATCTACTTCCCGAATAACGACAGGGTGCGGCACCATATCTACTCGTTTTCAGCGCCGCACAAGTTCGACCAGAAGCTGTATTCCGGCACCACGGCCGATCCCCAGACCTTTGACAAGCCGGGTACCGTGGTCCTTGGCTGCAATATCCACGACAAGATGATTGCCTATGTGCGCATCGTCGACACCCCGTATTTTGGCAAGACTGGCGCCAATGGCAGCGTTGTCATCGATGCACCCGCCGGCAAATACGTGTTGAAGGCGTGGCATCCCGACATCGTGGGCGGCAATGCGCAGGAACAGGCGGTGCGCCTGTCCGACGGCGCTGCAAGCGCCAGCTTCAGCTTCCCGCTGAAGCCACCCTCAACCGATCCGGACGCGCAAGCTTATTGATACCATGCGATTTCGCAGCCTTGAAAGCCGTATCGTCACCTTGTTCCTCGTGCTGCTGATCGTGGTGCAGCTGGTGGGGCTGGTCGTGATCCAGCGCGGCATCGACAGCAATGCCCGCACTGCGATTGCCTCGGAACTGCTCAACGGCAGCAAGGTGTTTGCCCGCCTGATGGAGCAGAATGCGCAGAACCTGCGCAACGGAGCGCGCCTGCTGTCGCGGGACGCCGGTTTCCTGTCGGCGATCGGCAATACCGACGACGATGACCGCGCCACCATCGAGTCCGCGCTCGCCAACCACGGACGGCGCATCAAGGCGGCCATGACAATGCTGGTGAGCCCCGAACGCAATGTTGTCGCTTCCACCAGCGATGCGCAGGCGGCGGGGCTGGAACACATGGTCAAGGCGATGCTGGACAAGGCCGGGCAGGAGGATGGTGCGTACGGCATTGCCATCGTCGAACGGCTGCCGTACCAGGTGGTGGTGGTGCCGGTCAAGGCACCGGTGACCATCGGCTTCGTGGTGATGACCTTCCCGCTGGACGAACGCCTGGCGCGCGATATGCAGGAAACCACGGCGCTGCAAACGCTGCTGCTGACGCGGGACCCGCATGGACGCTGGCTGCCCGTGGCATCAAGCCTGGCGCCCGCCGCAGTGGAGCGCATCATGGCGCAACTGCAGGGCATGGGCCGCATGCCGGCCGAAGCCTTCGACGTCGATATCGTTGGCGACAAGCTCAGCGTGCATATGACGAAGATCGGCGAGGACGATGGGCATATTGCGGTGGCGATGCTGGGCCGTTCGATCGACGAGGCTACGGCCGAGTATGCGCGCCTGGAGCGCTGGCTGCTTGGCCTGACCGTGGCCGGCATGATCGTCTGCGTGATTGCCAGCGTGGTGACGGCCAAGCGCATCGCGCAGCCGCTGCGCCAGCTGGCCGATACCGCGAAAAGGCTGGAGCAGGGCGATTACAAAGTCGATATCGCCACCTCGCGTGCCGATGAAATCGGCGAACTGGCGCACGCCTTTGGCAGCATGCGCGACGGTATCGCCAAGCGGGAGCAGGAAATCCGCCGCCTGGCCTACTGGGACCCCCTGACCAACCTGCCGAATCGCGCACAGTTCCTGCTGCTGCTGAACGACGCCATCGGCGAAGCGCGCAAGCGCGGCGGTTCCGTTTATGTGCTGATGATGGACCTGGACCGGTTCAAGCACGTCAACGATGTGATGGGACACAGTTTTGGCGACGCCTTGCTGAAGCAGGTGGCAGGCCGCCTGCTGCAGAAGCTGGCCAACCGCCGCCATCCGGCCCAGGTGGCGCGCCTGGGCGGCGACGAATTCGCCGTGCTGCTGCCCGCCTCGGACCTGGACCAGGCGGTGGTGGTGGCATCGGAGATCCTGCAGGCGCTGGAGTCGCCGCTTTCGCTGGACGAACAGATGGTCGACATTGGCGCCGGCATCGGCATCGCCGGCTTCCCGGATAACGGTGTGGATGGCGAAGAACTGCTGGGCAAGTCGGAAATTGCCATGTACGCCGCCAAGCAGCGCAACGAAGGCGCCGTGGTATACGAGGAGGCGATCGACAAGGGCAGCCAGCAAAGCCTGTCGCTGCTGACTGAGTTGCGCCAGGCCGTGGAAAACAATGAGCTGCGGCTGTTTGTCCAGCCCAAGGTGACACTGGCAACGGGCCAAGTGGTCGGCATGGAAGCGCTGGTGCGCTGGCAGCACCCGGTGCGCGGCAATGTCTTCCCCGACCAGTTCATCCCGTTTGCCGAGCAGACCGGCTTTATCCGCGCGATCACGCACTGGGTACTGGAGCGTTCGGCGGAGTTGTGCCATGCACTGGCGCAGCGCGGCATTCACCTGAAGGTCTCGGTCAACCTCTCCACCCGCGACCTGCTGGACCAGGAATTGCCGTTCAAGTTCGGCGAAATCTTCATGCGCCACCATGTGTCGCCCGGTGCCTTCTGCCTGGAGATCACGGAAAGCGCGATCATGGACGACCCGGTACGCGCCCAGCAAACGCTGGAACGCCTGCACGCCATGGGCTGCGATCTTTCGATTGACGATTTTGGCACAGGCTACTCGTCGCTGGCTTACCTGAAACGGCTGCCGGTCGACGAACTGAAAATCGATAAATCGTTTGTACTGAATATGGTGAACGACGTGGGCGATGCCAAGATCGTGCGCTCCACCATCGACCTTGGCCACAATATGGGCCTGCGTGTGGTGGCAGAGGGCATCGAGAGCGAGGCTGCCTGGAGCATCCTGGCGGAGATGGGATGCGACCAGGGCCAGGGCTACCATATGAGCCGTCCGATCCCTGCCGCCGAGCTGGCAAGCTGGGTCGAGAACTGGAAAGCCGCTGCCTTGGCCGAATAAAAACCGGCGCCCGGGGCTCTGGAGAGTTACTTATTTGTCAAAGTTCAAGTTATGATCGCTGCCGCATCATAACCACTCTACGGAAGACAAATGCCATTCAAGCGCGCCACCCTTGCACTTTCCCTGATCGCCGCCTTCTCCGGCCCAGCCCTGGCCCAGGGCCAGGCATGCCCGGCAGGTGTGCCGGCTGTGAGCTACCCAGCTACCAAGAAGGTTGACCAACAGGACAATTATCACGGCACCCTGGTTGCCGATCCATACCGCTGGCTGGAAGATGCCAACAGCAATGAGACCAAGGCATGGGTGGCCGAGCAGAACAAGGTGACGCAGGCCTGGCTGGCCCAGATTCCCGCGCGCGAAGCGATCAAGGCGCGCCTGACCAAGCTGTGGAACTATGAACGCTACGGCGTGCCGTCGAAGAAGGGCGGCCGCTATTTCTACAGCCGCAACGACGGCCTGCAGAACCAGGCGGTCTTGTATACCGCTAAAACCCTGTCCGAAACGCCGCGCGTGCTGCTTGACCCGAATACCCTGGCCGCTGACGGCACCGTGGCGCTGGCCGGCACCGCGGTGAGCCCGAACGGCAAGTTCCTGGCTTACAGTACCGCCGCATCCGGCTCGGACTGGAATGAAATCAAGGTGCGCGACATCGCTACCGGCAAGGACCTGGCCGACCACATCAAGTGGGTCAAGTTCTCCAATACCGCCTGGGCTGCCGATGGTTCCGGTTTCTACTACAGCCGCTACGACGAGCCGACCGAAGAAAGCAAGCTGGCTGGGGTGAACTACTTCCAGAAAGTGTACTTCCACAAGCTGGGCACCGGACAAAGCGCCGATACGCTGGTCTATCACCGTCCGGACCAGAAGGAATGGGGCTTTGGCGCTGAAGTGACCGACGATGGCCGCTACCTGGTGATCAACGGCTCGCATGGTACCGAACAGAAGAACCGTGTATTCATCAAGGACCTGAAAGCCAGGGATGCGCAAGTGCTTGGCCTGCTGGAAGCGTTCGACGCCTCCTACAGCTTCATCGACAATGAAGGCCCGCTGTTCTATTTCCTGACCGATAAGGACGCGCCCCGTTCGCGCATTGTCGCCATCGACATCCGCAAGCCGGGCATCGGCAACTGGAAGGAAATCGTTCCGGAAACCCAGCAAACCCTGACCGGAGCCAGCATCATCAACAAGCAACTGGTGCTGAATTACCTGAGCGATGCGCACAGCGCGGTCAAGGTATTCGACCTGAAGGGCAAGCCGGTGCGCGAGATCTCCCTGCCCGGACTGGGCACCGCTTCCGGCTTTGGCGGCAAGGCCACGGATGCCGAGACCTTCTACGCCTACACCAGCTTCACCACACCGACCACGATCTACCGCCTGGACATGAAGAGCGGCAAATCGAGCATCTATCGCCAGCCGAAGGTCGATTTCGATCCGAGCGCCTTCGAGACGCGCCAGGAGTTCTTCACCAGCAAGGACGGCACCAGGGTGCCAATGTTCATCGTGTCGAAGAAGGGCATGAAGCTGGATGGCAGCAACCCGACCTACCTGTACGGCTACGGCGGCTTCAATGTTTCTTTGACCCCGGGCTTCTCCGTGTCGAACCTGGCATGGGTTGAGATGGGCGGCGTGTACGTGGTTGCCAACCTGCGCGGCGGCGGCGAGTACGGCGAAGCATGGCACAAGGCCGGCACCAAGCTGCAGAAGCAGAACGTGTTCGATGACTTTATCGGCGCGGCTGAATGGCTGGTGGCGAACAAGGTGACTACGCCGGCCAAGCTGTCGATCGGCGGCGGCTCCAACGGCGGCCTGCTGGTTGGCGCCGCCATGACCCAGCGCCCGGAACTGTTTGGCGCGGCGCTGCCCGCGGTTGGCGTGATGGACATGCTGCGCTTCCAGAAGTTCACCATCGGCTGGGCATGGGCTTCGGACTACGGCTCCTCCGATAACGCTGAAGAGTTCAAGGCGTTGGTCAAGTACTCCCCGCTGCATAACTTGAAGCAGGGCGGCTGCTACCCGGCCACCATGGTGATGACTGCCGACCACGACGACCGCGTTGTGCCGGCGCACAGCTTCAAGTTTGCCGCTGCCGCCCAGGCCGCACAAGGCAGCGCCGCACCGATCCTGATCCGCATCGACGCCAAAGCAGGCCATGGCGCCGGCAAGCCGACCACCAAGCAGATCGAGGAAGTGGCGGACCGCTGGGGCTTCCTGACCCGTGCCCTGGACATGCAGCCAGCTGCACCGGCAAGCACCACCGGCGGCCAGTAAGCCATGCGCGCGCTCCTGCTGCTGTGGACAGCCCTGCTTGCGCCGGCCACGGCGGCGGAAGCGCCTAAGACCTTCGCCGAGCAGACCCGGTCGCTGGCGGCGCAGCCCGGTTTCATCGATGTCTGGCGCGACGCCGAAAGGGGCAGGGTGCTGCTTTCCGTGCGCGAACTGGATCAGCCGTTCCTGCTGGTCTCATCGCTGCCTTACGCCCTCGGTTCAAACGACGTTGGGCTGGACCGTGCGCAGCCGGGCAGTCCGAAGCTGGTGCGCTTCCTGAAATACGGCAACCGCCTTTTCCTGGTGCAGGAAAACACCCGCTTTGTCGCGCGTTCGGCCGACGCCGACGAGCGCAACGCGGTAGCCGAATCCTTCGCTGGCGCTGTCCTGTGGTCGGGCGATATCCTCGCCAGCGATGGCGCGCGCCACCTGGTCGACTTCTCCAGCTTCCTGCTGGCCGACCAGCACGGCGTGGTGCAGCGGCTGGAAGAAACCAAACAAGGCAACTATCGCCTTGATGAAAAGCGCAGTGCCGTGCTGGCGGCCGAAGCGAAGGCCTTTCCAGATAATATCGAACTGGAATCCCTGCTCACGTTCGCCGGCCCAGGCACCGGCGAGTACGTAAAACAGGTGGCGGCCGACCCGGCCAGCGTGACGATGCGCCAGCATATTTCCATGGTGAGGCTGCCGGACAATGACTACCGGCCGCGCCGCTACCACCCATTCTCCGGCGGCTTCGACGCCGGTTACTATGACTTCGCCACGCCGTTAGCCAGCAGCCTGGACGTGCGCTGGCAGGTGCGCCACCGGCTCGAAAAAGGCGGAAAACCAATCGTCTACTATCTTGACCGCGGCGCACCGGAACCTGTGCGTTCGGCACTGCTCGATGGCGCGCGCTGGTGGACAAGTGCTTTCGAGAAAGCAGGCTTCAAAGATGGCTTCCGCGTCGAATTGATGCCGGAAGGCGCCGATCCTGCCGACGTGCGTTATAACGTGATTACCTGGGTACACCGCGCCACGCGCGGCTGGTCGTATGGCAATGCGATAGCCGATCCGCGGACCGGACAGATCGTTCGCGGCGCGGTGACGCTCGGTTCACAGCGCGTACGGCAGGACATCCTGATCGCCGAGGCATTGCTGGCGCCTTACGGTAAATCGGCACCCGCCGAACGGCGGAAATTGGCCGAAGAGATGGCGCTGGCGCGCCTGCGCCAGCTCGCAGCGCATGAAGTTGGCCACACGCTCGGCTTCGCGCACAATTTTGCCGCAAGCCGCCATGGTAACGGCTCGGTAATGGATTACCCGCACCCGGTGCTGAAGCTGGGCGCAGATGGCGCGATTGACCTGCAGGACGCATACGGCGTGGGCGTCGGCGCCTGGGATGATTACGTCGTCAAGCATATCTACGGGGATTTCGGCAGCGAAGAAGCCGAAACCGCGGCATTGGCGAAACTGCGCAGCGAAGCCCGCGCCGCCGGCCTGCAATATGTCTCCGACGAGGATGCGCGCGCACCGGGCGCTTTGCATCCAAACGGCTTGTTGTGGGACTTTGGGCCGGATACCTTGAAGACCTGGGATCAACTGGGCGCCATTCGCCGCCGCGCGCTGGATAACTTCTCGCTTGACGTGCTGCCCGATGAACGGCAGGCTGGTGAGCTGGAAGCACGGCTCGTGCCGGTCTACCTGCTTCAGCGATACCAGGGAGAAGCGGTCGCACGGCTGTTGGCCGGCGGCGAGTTCGAATCGGCGACTAGCGCCGACATCCGTGCGGGCCGTGCCGCGGCAGGGATCAGGATCACTCCCGCTGCGACCCAGCGGGCTGCCCTGGTACGCCTGGCCGCTACGCTGCGCGCCGAGTATCTCGCCTTGCCGGCAGGCGTCCTCGATCAATTGTCGCCCCCCTCGATCGGGTACGAGCGCAACAAGGAATACTTCGGCACCCGCATGACTGCCGTGTTCGACGCGCTCTCCGCGGCGGAATCCGGCGCCGCGCAGACCGCCAGTTTTCTGTTCGATGCTGGCCGCCTGAACCGCCTGTATTGGCAACATGCCCGTGACGCTTCCATGCCGGGGACGGTCGAAGTGGTGGACGCCGCTTTGGCCCAGGGGTGGAAGCGCGGGCCGGTGCCCTCCAATGTAGCCGGCGGCGAAGCGGTGCAGCTGGCCGCCAACTGGGTGGTGCTCGACGCATTGCTGCAGGCATTGGATGGCGGCAAACTGCACGCAAATGTCGACGCCGAGCTGCGCCAGCAATTGCGTTCCTTCGCCGCCTGGCTGAAAGCAAACCCCGGCAAAGGCACAACGGCTTCCAGCCGCGCCCAGGCGGCCGATCATGTTTCGCGCTACCTCGCGGATCCCCGCAGCGTCAAGCTACGCACGCTGCCTGCGATCCCGCCCGGCGCGCCGATCTGAATTGCAGCCGCACACCAGAACCCAGCCAAATGGAAATGCACCGATGTCACTTAACACGCTGGTCGGCAAGTCCCTTGACCGCATATTTCGTGAGACCGCCGGCGCCTCCTCCTTTTCAAAGCAACGCGCAAGCGGCCCGGACTTGCGCAGGTTCTTCCACGAAACCGGGCACGCCCAGCGCGAAATTCTCTACTACCGGGACAAAAGGTGGTCGGCCAGCGGCGGGACCTTATATGCCGAAATTTGCTGCCTCGTCCCGACGCTCCAGCAAGCGGTCCACGGAGTCATGCAATCGCTCCAGGCCCCGGACTACAGCATTCCTTCCAGCCATTTCCAGTACGCATTGTCGGAGCACGAGCCAAGGCGTGCCTGGCCAATACATTCTCCCGAAGACGTTGCCGCATTTGAACGCGAAATGGCGGACTGGCTGCCTTCAGTTGCGTTGCCATGGCTGGCCCAGTTCGAGACGAGCGACGGCGTCATCCAATTTATGCGGACCAAGGGAAACCTCGTGATGCTTGCCATATTCCTGGCGTCGCTGGGCGACAGCGAGGGCGCGATGCAGGCGGTCGCCGCATGGCTCGAGAACTTGCCACGGCAGATTGAAAACAAGCTTCGAAGACTCGTTAGATCCGGCTTGATCGCGCCGGCCGACGAGTCATACCTGGCTTTGGCGTCCATTCAAAGCGAAGAGGACTACCGATTGCGCATCGCCGAATGGCTGGCAGCCAAACAGGACGGCGTTGGGACGTGATAATATTTTTCAAAACACCACATTGGCAAACATGAACATCCGTGCAGTCTTCTTCACCACCCTTTTTTGCGTCTTGAGTACAGCGGCATCCGCTGCCCCTTCAACCCTCACACTTTCCGGGCGCTACGAGTACAGGACCGATCCGGCAAGCCTTGAAATGTTGGATGGCCGCGTCTGTTTCTACCCGACCGGTCGCTCGGCCACATTGCTGCCACGCCCAGCATCCGACCAGCGCTTGCCCTGGTTCTGCTTCAAGAACGATGCGCAAGCCAAAAAGCTTCTTGGCCTGCCTGGTCAACGGCAGGCCCCGGCATGCGGCGTCGCGGGGGAAGCCACTGTCAAGGTGGCCGATTATGTCGTCTTCCTTGAACAAGCTGATGGTTACGACACGGCCGTGCTGCACGCCGTGAGCGGCAGGAAGGAAGCCGGGCCGCTGCCGTGTGAGGAAGGTTAGTGGTCGATGGAAGAGTTTCGAATCACCACTGCCGCGCACGAGCTGGACATTTCCCTTGTACACAGCTTCCTGTCAGAGCAATCTAGCTGGGCCAAAGGGATTTCACGCTCGCTGGTCCAGCGTTCGATCGAAAACTCCTTGTGCTTCGGTGGATTTCTTGGCAAGAACCAGGTCGCATTTGCGCGTGTGATCTCGGATTACGCCACGTTCGCCAACCTGGTGGACGTCTTCGTCCTGCCCGAACATCGGGGCCAGGGGTATGGCAAAACGCTGATGGCCGCTGTCTTTGCGCATCCTGAGCTTCAGGGGCTGCGCCGGTTCACGCTCGCCACGGGCGATGCGCACGGCCTGTATGCGCAGTTCGGATTCACGGCGCCCTTGTATCCACGGTCACTCATGGAGCGCTATGTTCCGGGAATGTATGAGGCTAAAGCTTGATGCGCGCAGGCTGCTGCACTGAAATGGCTGCAAATGTCTACGGCAGACACTAAGGACGATGCTGCAAATCTTCGCCGACAGCCGTGATGTATCAGGAGCGTTCGTGGCCGATGTTCTGGTTGGTGCTGGCGTGACGCTTGTCATGGCTGGCGCCTTCCTGCTGTTGGCACGGAGCCAGGGGCGTAAGCTCTATTTGTGGCCAGTGGTACTCCTGGCGATGGTGGCCCTCCTTGTTGTGGCATGGCGTTCGTATGATGCGACGTATGCCCGCTTCATCGAGGCGGATGTTTCAACATCGGGCCTGCGCCTGCGCTTTGCAGGCGTCAACGTAAAGGGCGTGACCATTTATCCTGGCGCAATCGATTCGGTGTCATTCGGCCTGCCGGGTAAATCGGACCGGCAATGCTACATCCGGGTCTTGCTCAAGAACGGCGATAGTTACCGCAGCTCGGTGATTGACCAGAAGCCTGCGGATTGCAAAAAGCTAAGACAGGAAATAGTGCAGGCGCTGGCGGGGTGAAACCGGGCAGCCCGCCTTCCTTTCAATATAATGGTGCGGTCGCAATGAGCACATTCTGACCATGAGCGGTTTCATGCCCAACAATCCGCTGCCGCCGGGATCGTTGATTTACATGGGTAAGGAAGTACAAGACCATTGGCTGCATGCCATCCCTAAAATGGAGGGCGCCGGGCCGCGAATCAGCATGACCTTCAGGTCCATCGTCAAATAGGAGCATTGTGATGATTACACGCGTCGCATCCTGCAGCTGCGGCCAACTCACGGCCGAAGTTGTCGGAGAACCCGTGCGAATTTCGATCTGCCATTGCCTGGCTTGCCAACGCAGGACAGGTAGCGTGTTCGGGGAGCAGGCCAGATTTCCACGTGAGAACGTGACTGTGTCCGGCGTCTCCACCCCGTACGAACGGGTGGGCGACGAAGGCGGCAAAGTAACGTTCCAGTTCTGCCCAACTTGCGGTTCGACCGTCTACTATAGTCTCGGGAGCCTCAATGGCTTCGTGGGCATACCGGTAGGGGCATTTGCTGATCCTTCCTACCCCGCGCCACGCGTCTCGGTCTACGAGGAACGGATGCATGGCTGGGTTGTTCCACCACCGGACGCGGAAAGGATTCCGTAGGCTTCTGTGCGGCGGTTCCAGGCGATGCTAGTTTTTGTTTTTCATGAGCCTGGCGCGTTCTTTGTCGATGATGCTTTGGCTCTTCGCATTCGTCCAGCCTGGATTTGCTTTCTTGGCGGCCTCATACCACGCGGTCAATTTCTCCAGGGCTTCACTATAAGGGGGCGAATAGGACGGGGGCAGGTTAAGCGTCGTATCGCATGCGTCCGCTGGAGGAGCACCGGCGCTGTGTGGCAATCCAAGGCTTTCGATATTATCGACCCGCTTGATGAATTGTCTTGCGGCCTCCGCATACCTGCTATTGAACTGATGGCCGTGGGGCGCCAGGAGCATATACCAGCCAATTCGACCGCGAACTTTATCGAGTGGCGCTTCAAGGATCATCAGACGGGTCTTGAGAACAGGCGGCTTCATTTGATACTGGCTGCGTATTCCCGGGCGTTGCCAATCGAAGTATCCGTCGGCCTCGTTGTAGCCCTGCTGGACTCCCACATAGACATGGCTGTTACGAACCGCGATGAATTGGATCGACGCCCCCCTGGGGAGCCCTCGCACTTCCTTGACAAAACGCCGCCCGCCATCGGTGGAAAACACCAGCTGCCTGTGGAAGCCGGAAATGTTGGCCAGCACCACGTCAGGATCATCGCTAGTGAAAGTGGCAGCAGGAACGCCAATCTCGCCCACGTAAGAATCGATGTTCCTGCTCTGGTCGACAAATCGCACGGTGCCGTCACATCCGGCGTCCAGTTCTGCGGTAAACCAGCGCTCGCCTTCCCAGTTCCAGGCCTTTTGCAGTGGAGTTGTAACGGAGCCGATGCTATTCCCGGAGCTCGTTGGCGGTTGCTGAATGATGGGGGCGGGAATGTCAGGGTGGCTGGCGCACGCCGAGAGGAGCGTGGCCAGTGCAAACGGTATGAATTTGGTGGCGTGATGGAGAGCGGTAGGCATGCGTGCGAACGGAAATTACTGAATTGAAAGATATTATCTCAATTGTAATTTTCTTCGCGCGCTTTAGCGATGAATGACTACCAGCAGTGCTTTGGCTTCGGATTTGCCTGGATTGCGAATAGCGTGGTGCTGGTCGGCAGCGTAGCGCGCGGTGCCACCCAGCTTGATCTTCTTCTTGTTGGAGCCGACCTCCAGTTCCATCGATCCGTGCAAGATAGTCAGGTGTTCGGTCGTGCCCGGGTCGTGCGGTTGCGACACCAGTTCGCCGCCCGGCGACAGGGTCAGCTCGTACCACTCGTATTTACCGGCCAACTCCATCGGACCCAGAATCCGCAGCACGTAGCCGGCATGCGCCCCAGGCAGGGTAGGGGTTTCGTGCGCGTCCACCAATTTGATCGTTTCGACATCCTTCTCCACGTCGGACAGCAGTTCGCCGATCTGCACGCCCAGTGCGTTGGCCAGGCGCCAGGTAATGGCGATGGTCGGATTGGCCTTTTCTCGCTCAATCTGGGACAGCATGGACTTGGAAACTCCCGCAATACGGGACAGGTCTTCCAGCGTCAGGCCCCGCGCCAGGCGCAGACGTTGCAGGGCGGCGCCGACTTCCGGCGGGGCATTGGTGGAAATGTTCGGCTTCACGCTTGCAGAGTTCAATATAGTAAAGTAGGATTCCGTATATCGAATTTGCGTTCAATATAGTGAATTCCGGTCTTATTAGTGAAATAAGAGTAAACTTTACATCAGAGGACGACCATGAGCCAAGCGACGAATGCGTTTTACACCGGCCTGCAACAAAACCTGGAGAAGCTGCGCAATGATGGCCTGTATAAGCCAGAGCGCGTAATTGCTTCCCGCCAGGGCAGCGAGGTGCAGTCGGAAGACGGTCGTACCCTGATCAATATGTGCGCCAACAATTACCTCGGCCTGTCGGGCCAGGAATGGGTGGCGCAGGCTTCCATCGAAGCCACTGAGAAGTATGGCTACGGCCTGTCTTCGGTGCGCTTCATTTGCGGCACGCAAACCGTGCACAAGCAACTGGAGAAGGCCATCTCCGAATTCCTGGGCACCGAAGACACTATCCTGTACGCGGCAGCATTCGATGCCAACGGCGGCGTATTCGAGCCATTGTTCGACGAGAACGACGCGATCATCTCCGATGCATTGAACCACGCGTCGATCATCGACGGCATCCGCTTGTGCAAGGCTGCGCGCTTCCGCTACGCCCACAACGACATGGCCGACCTGGAAAAGCAGCTGCAGGCGGCCGCCGACAAGCGCCATAAGGTCATCGTGACTGACGGCGTGTTCTCGATGGACGGCACCATTGCGCAGCTGGACAAGATCGTCGAACTGGCGGAGAAGTATGGCGCCCTGGTCATGATTGACGAGTGCCACGCTTCCGGCTTCATGGGCAAGACGGGGCGCGGTACCCACGAACACCATAATGTGCTGGGCAAGATCGACATCATCACCGGCACCCTGGGCAAGGCCCTTGGCGGCGCAATGGGCGGCTTCACCTCGGGCCGCAAGGAAGTGATCGACACCCTGCGCCAGAAATCGCGTCCTTACCTGTTCTCGAACACCCTGGCGCCAGCCATTGCCGGCGCTTCGCTGGAAGTGCTGAAGCGCCTGTCCGCTTCGACCGAACTGCGCGACCGCCTGCATGAAAACACCGCTTACTTCCGCAAGGAGATCGAGCGTATCGGCTTCACCATCAAGCCCGGCACCCACCCGGTCGTGCCGGTGATGCTGTTCGAGGCGCCGGTTGCGCAGAAATTCGCGGCCCGCATGTATGAACTGGGCGTGCTGCTGTCGGGCTTCTTCTATCCTGTGGTGCCGATGGGCCAGGCGCGCGTGCGCGTGCAGCTCTCCGCCGCCCACACCCGCGAGCAGCTGGACAAGGTCCTGGCCGCATTCGAACAAGCCGGCAAAGAGCTGGGCATCATCAAGAACTAATCAGGAAAACAGGTAAGAATCATGGAACGCATTCTCGTCATCGGCGCCAATGGCCAAATCGGTAGCGAACTGGTGGAAGCACTGGCAAAGCAGCACGGCGAACAAAACGTCATCGCAACCGACATCAGCCCGGTCAACAAATATAGCGCACCGCGCTACCAGGTGTTGAACGTGATGGACAAAGCTGCGCTGCAAGCGCTGGTGGCTGCCGAAGGCATCACCCAGGTGTACCAGTTGGCCGCGATGCTGTCCGCCACTGGCGAGGCGGCTCCGCTCAAAGCCTGGGACCTGAACATGGACGGCCTGCTGAACATCCTGGAAGTGGCGCGTGAACGCGGCGAGCAGGGCAAGCCGCTGCGCATCTTCTGGCCGTCGTCGATCGCCGCCTTCGGCCCCAACACCCCGGCCGAGAACACGCCGCAGTACACCGTGATGGACCCGACCACGATTTACGGCATCTCTAAGCTGGCAGGCGAACGACTGTGCGAATATTACTTCCTGAAGTACGGCGTGGATGTGCGTTCGATCCGCTACCCGGGCATCATCAGCTTCAAATCGCCGCCGGGCGGCGGCACCACCGACTACGCGATCGCGATCTTCCACTCCGCGCTGCGCGGTGAGCGCTACGATTGCTTCCTCGGGTCGAAGACTACTTTGCCGATGATCTACATGCCTGACGCGATTCGCGCAACCATTGAATTGATGGACGCACCCGCTTCACAAATCAAGATTCGTTCGTCGTACAATGTCGCCGGCGTTTCCTTTAACCCGGAAGAGCTGGCTGCAGCGATTACCCGCGCGGTGCCCGACTTCAAGATCGCCTACACGCCGGATAGCCGCCAGGCGATTGCCGACAGCTGGCCGCGCAGCCTGGATGATTCCCGGGCGACTGCGGACTGGAACTGGAAAGCCCGTATCGGCGTGGACGAGATGGTGAAGGACATGCTGGCGAATATTGACGTGAGCCTCAGCGAGGCCGCATAACGAGAGAGAGACAAGCAACAATGGACATGAGTGTTTTCGACCTATTCAAGATTGGCATTGGCCCATCGAGCTCGCATACGGTGGGACCAATGGTGGCGGCGCGCCGCTTCCTGGTCGAAAACGGTCCATTGGACGATGTCACCTCTGTGACGGCCGAGTTGTACGGCTCCCTGGCCCTGACCGGCATCGGCCACGGCACCGACAAGGCGGTGCTGCTTGGCCTGATGGGCGAGACGCCGCAGGGCGTCGATCCCGATGCGGTGGACGATATGCTGGCGGCGGCCGATGTCGACGGCGAGCTGCGCCTGCTGGGCGAGAGGGCCATTCCGTTCACCCGCAAACAGCACCTGGTGTTCCATATGTCGGAAAACCTGCCGGAACACCCGAACGGCATGCGTTTTACGCTGACCCGCAGCGATGGCAGCTCGGTTGCCAGAATTTACTATTCGGTCGGCGGCGGTTTCATTCGCGCCGAAGGTGAAGAGGCGGCCGCTGACGGCAAGCCTGCCGTGCGCCTGCCTTACCCGTTCAACACCATGGCGGAATTGCTGGGACATGGCGTCAGCAGCGGCAAGACCATTCCGCAGATGCTGCGCGCCAACGAGCTGACGCGCATCGGCGAGGCAGAACTCAACGAAGGCATGGACCGAATCTGGCACGTCATGCGCGATTGCATCCAGCATGGCCTGGAAACGCGCGGCCAACTGCCGGGCGGCCTGAATGTGAAGCGCCGTGCCGCCGACCTCTGGCGCCAGGCGCAAGGCGGTGATCGCGCCAATCAACTGCCGCACGATGCATTGAACGGCGTCAGTTTGTACGCGATGGCGGTCAATGAAGAGAATGCGGCGGGTGGACGTGTTGTAACGGCGCCTACAAATGGGGCCGCAGGCATCATTCCCGCTGTGCTGAAATATTATGCGGAAGACTGCAAACCGGTCGACCCGGTATCCGGCGTGCGCGCTTTCCTGCTGACCGCCGCGGCGATTGGCATGCTGTGCAAGCGCAATGCATCGATCTCCGGTGCGGAGGTAGGGTGCCAGGGGGAGGTTGGCGTGGCGTGCGCGATGGCAGCTGCCGGCCTGGTGGCGGCACTGGGCGGCAGCAATGCCCAGATCGAGAACGCGGCCGAAATCGGTATCGAACATCACCTGGGCATGACTTGCGATCCGATCGGTGGCCTGGTGCAGATTCCTTGCATCGAACGCAACGGCATGGGTGCGGTGAAAGCAATTACCGCCGCCTCGCTGGCCATGAAGGGCGACGGTACGCACTTCGTGACGCTGGATAATGTGATCGAGACCATGCGCCAGACCGGGGCGGATATGCAGGCCAAGTACAAGGAGACTTCGCTTGGCGGCTTGGCCATTCATGTCGTTTCGGTCAATCACGCTGCCTGCTAAACCGGTAACCTGGGTCGGGCCCTTGGGCCTGACCCGGCACTACCGGTTTTCAATAGAAAATTTCAAAAACTGGCTTAATTCACAAAGAAACTCCGGCCAGACTATAATAGGTGTCCGTTTTCACCTGCCACCGGACTTTCTATCTTATGCAATACGTGTCTACCCGGGCCGACGCGTCGGCTGCATCACACTCCCTCCAGCAATTTTCCGACATCCTCCTGGGTGGCCTGGCGCCAGACGGCGGCCTGTACCTTCCAGTCGAATATCCCCAGGTTACGGGCGAAGAGCTGAACAAGTGGCGCCACCTGTCCTACGCTGACCTTGCAGTAGAAATCTTAAAAAAATTCGCCGGCGACATTCCGGAAGACGACCTGCGCGCCCTGGCGAAAAAGACCTATACCGCCGACATTTACCGCAACGTGCGCGAAGGCGAAAACGCCGCCGAGATTACCCCGCTGCGAGTACTGGAAGAAGCCGACGGCAAGAAGCTGGTGCTGCAGTCGCTGTCGAACGGCCCGACGCTGGCATTCAAGGACATGGCCATGCAATTGCTGGGTAACCTGTTCGAGTACGCCCTGGCCCGGCAGGATGCACAACTGAATATCTTCGGCGCCACCTCCGGCGATACCGGCAGCGCTGCGGAGTACGCAATGCGTGGCAAAAAAGGCATCAAGGTCTTCATGCTGTCGCCGCATAAGAAGATGAGCGCCTTCCAGACCGCCCAGATGTTCAGCCTGCAGGACCCGAACATCTTTAACATCGCCGTCGAAGGCGTATTCGACGACTGCCAGGACATGGTCAAGGCCGTCTCGAACGACCTGGAATTCAAGGCCCGCCACAAGATCGGCACCGTGAACTCGATCAACTGGGCACGCGTTGTGGCGCAGGTGGTGTACTACTTCCGCGGCTATCTGGCAGCGACCAAGAGTAACGAGCAGAAGGTGTCGTTCACCGTCCCATCGGGCAATTTCGGCAATATCTGTGCCGGCCATATCGCCCGCCAGATGGGCCTCCCGATCGACAAGCTGGTGGTCGCCACCAACGAGAACGATGTGCTGGACGAGTTCTTCCGCACCGGCATTTACCGAGTGCGCAAGTCGGCCGAGACCTATCACACCTCCAGCCCGTCGATGGATATTTCGAAAGCTTCGAACTTTGAGCGCTTTGTGTTCGACCTGGTGAAGGGCGACGGCAAGCGGGTACGCGAACTGTTCAAGAAAGTGGAAACCGAAGGCGGCTTCGACCTGTCCGGCGCGCCGGGCAGCGATGGCGACGAGTTCAAGCTGGTGTCCAATTACGGCTTCAAATCCGGCAAGTCGACCCACGCTGACCGCGTCCAGACCATCCGCGACGTGGCGGATGATTACGGCATCGTGATCGACACCCACACCGCCGACGGCATCAAGGTGGCCAAGGAATACATGGAGCCGGGCGTGCCGATGATCGTGCTGGAAACCGCATTGGCTGCCAAGTTCAACGAGACCATCCTGGACGCACTGGGCCAAGATGCTGAGCGCCCAGCCGGCTTCGAAAATATCGAAGCGCTGCCGCAGCGCTTTGAAGTTATGCCGGCCGATGTGAGCAAGGTAAAGGCCTACATCGCCGCCAATACGGGACTGTAAAAACATGGCAATGCTCGCCGTACGCGAAGCTCTCGATTTCCTGCTTTCCGCAGCCCGTCCGGTGGCGGAGGTGGTGAAGATCCCAACCCTGGAAGCCAATGGCCGTGTGCTGGCAAGCGCGGTGGTGTCCGGCATGAACGTGCCGGCTCACGACAATACGCAGATGGACGGCTACGCTGTGCGCGCCGCCGATTGCGCCAGTGGCGATGCTACGCTGACGGTGAGCCAGCGCATTCCGGCCGGCCACGTCGGCCAGCCCTTGCTGCCCGGGTGCGCCGCGCGCATTTTCACCGGTGCCCTGATCCCCGAAGGGGCCGATGCAGTGGTCATGCAGGAGCAATGCGAGGCGAATGACGGCCTGGTTACCATTCGCCACGCGCCGAAGGTGGGGGAATGGATTCGCCGTACCGGCGAGGACATCGGCGCCGGCAGTGTAATCCTGTCCGCCGGCGCGCGCCTGCGCAGCCAGGAGCTGGGCCTGGCAGCATCGATCGGCATGGCGGAACTGAATGTGCGGCGCAGGCTGCGCGTGGCTGTGTTCTTCACCGGCGACGAGCTGGCAATGCCGGGCGAACCGCTGGCGCCGGGCGCCATCTACAATTCCAACCGCTTCACGTTGCGCGCCTTGCTGGAAAACCTGGGCTGTGAAGTGCGCGACCTCGGCATCGTGCCCGATTCGCTTGAAGCCACGCGCAACGTGCTGCGGCAGGCGGCCGATGGCAATGACCTGATCATTACGAGCGGCGGCGTATCCGTCGGCGAAGAAGACCATATCAAGCCGGCCGTTGAGGCGGAGGGCAAGCTGAATATGTGGCAGATCGCAGTCAAACCGGGCAAGCCGCTGGCCTTTGGCGAAGTAGGCCAGGCATTCTTCCTCGGCTTGCCGGGCAATCCGGTGTCCAGTTTTGTCACTTTCCTGCTGTTTGTGCGGCCATTCCTGTTGCGCCTGCAGGGCGCCGATGTACCTGCGCAGCCGCGCGGCATGCTGCTGCGCGCCGACTTCGCCTGGCCCAAGGCAGACCGGCGCAATGAATTCCTGCGCGCCAGGTTGAACGGGCAAGGCGGCCTGGACCTGTTCCCGAACCAGGGATCCGCCGTGCTGACTTCGACAGTGTGGGGCGACGGCCTGGTGGATAACCCGCCAGGCAATCCGATCGCGCCAGGCGACCTGGTACGCTTCATTCCTTTCAGTGAACTGATGTACTGATATGCTGATCAACCTCAAATATTTTGCCAGTGTGCGCGAGGCATTGGGAAGTGGCGAACAGGTAGTGCTGCCGCCTGGCGCCGAGACGGTAGGCGATGTACGTGCCTGGCTGCTGGCGCGTGGCGAGCCGTGGGCCAGTGCGCTGGCCGAAGGGCGCGCCTTGCGCATGGCCTGCAACCAGCGCATGTGCGATGCGCGCACCCGCGTTGCGCCGGGCGATGAAGTTGCCTTTTTCCCACCAGTGACAGGCGGTTAAGACTTATTGCGGTAGCCGCGCAACAGTCGGGTGCCGGCTGTTGACCACGCGGATTGCCACGTTATACTTCACTCTGTGCGGCCCCAAACCTGCGCCGCGCCCATCGCTTCACTACATTCCCGTCGCCTCTTCCCTGCGGCTTTTTCCCTTCGTGCAAGGAGAGTCGCAATGGGTTTCGTTCTCGCCGCCCTTGGCCTGAGTGGCATCAGCCGGGGCCATGTTCCAGTCCCGCCGCGCAAGCGCGCACAGAAGCTTCATATTGCCGGTTCCACAACCATGGGGCCGCTGTTGAAGGCAATCGCGGCCAAGTATCACCTGATGCACCCGGAAATTGCGGTAGAAGTGGAGCTGGGCGGCTCTTCGCGCGGACTGGAGGATGTGCGTTCGGGCCATGCCCATATCGCCATGCTTTCCCGTGCACTGGCGCCGCCCGAGCGCGATCTGTATGGTATTCCGATTGCGCGTGACGGCGTGGGCGTTGTGGTGCACGCGAATAACCCGCTGCGCCAGCTAAGCGTCGAAGAACTGCAAGCCATCTTCACGGGCCGCATGCGCGAATGGTGCGATGCCGGTGGCTGCCGGCAATCAGTGTACGCGCTGGGCGGGCTGAGCGATGGTGCTTCCAGTGCGCTGTTTGCGCGTTTCCTGCGCCAGCCCCTGGAGGCATTCAGCCTGAACGCGGCAGTGGAATCGAACATTGAACGGCTGGCCGTGGTGGCTTCATGCGAAAACGCAATCGCCTACGTTTCGGTGGGCGCAGCGGAGCGTGCGATTTCGCAAGGTGTGTCGGTGCGCCTTCTGCCAATTGACGGCATTGCGGCAAGCAGCGCGAATATCCGCAACGGAAGCTATCCTGTGTGCCGTGTATTGACGCTGGCAAGCAGGGATGCTCCGACCGGTGTCGCGCGCAGCTTCTTCGCTTTCTGCCTTTCCGCCCAGGTGAACGGTATCCTGTCGGCCTTCGACTTTGTGCCTTACCTCGACTAGCCCAGGGACGCCGTCCAACTCCCGGCTGCCGACCGCCGGGATCGACTACAATGCTGCCCCTATGGAAAGCATTCAATCTCAAGGGGCTGCGATCATCGGTGGCGGGCCTGCCGGCCTGATGGCCGCCGAAAGCCTGGCGGCAGCCGGCGTGCGTGTGGACGTCTACGACGCCATGCCTTCGGTCGGCCGCAAATTCCTGCTGGCCGGCCGCGGCGGCATGAATATCACCCATTCCGAGCCTTACGAAGCGTTTGTGGCCCGCTACGGCAACCGTGCCGCGGCTTTGCGTCCCATGCTCGATGCCTTCGGGCCCGACGCTTTACGCGCCTGGGTGCATGGCCTGGGCATCGATACGTTTGTCGGCACCTCCGGCCGGGTTTTTCCGACCGAAATGAAGGCAGCGCCCATGCTGCGGGCCTGGCTGCACCGCCTGCGCGATAGCGGCGTGCATTTTCACCAGCGGCATCGATGGCTGGGCTGGGCGCCAGATGGCAGCTTGCGTTTCGAGACGCCCGAAGGCGAGCGCACGGCGCGGCATGGCGCCACCTTGCTGGCCCTGGGCGGTGCAAGCTGGGCGCGCCTCGGCTCGGATGGCGCGTGGCAGCCGCTCCTGGCCGGGCGCGGTGTTGAGATCGCGCCCCTGGTGCCCGCCAATTGCGGCTTTGATGCAGGCTGGAGCCCTCATTTCTCCGGAAAGTATGCGGGCCAGCCCTTGACCACCGTGGCAATCGGTGGCCGCAAGGGCCAGATGGTCGTCACTGCTACCGGCGTGGAAGGCAGCCTGATCTACGCGCTGTCGGCAGGCATCCGTGACCGCATTGCGGCGCACGGCAGTGCCACCATCGAGCTGGACCTGTTGCCGGACTGGCCCCTGGAGCGCTTGCAGCAGGAGCTGTCGCACCCGCGCGGCTCGCGTTCGATGTCGAGCTTCCTGCAAAGCCGCGTGCATATCAAAGGCGTCAAGACCGGCCTGTTGCACGAAGTGCTGGACAAGGAGGCCTTCCATGATCCGCAGCGTGTGGCAGCGACCCTAAAAGCGCTTCCGGTTACGCTGCGCGCGCCGCGCCCCATCGACGAGGCGATCAGCAGTGCTGGCGGCGTGCGTTTCGAAGCATTGGATGGGACGATGCTGAAGGCGATGCCGGGCGTTTTCGTGGCCGGTGAAATGCTGGACTGGGAAGCGCCAACCGGCGGCTACCTGCTCACCGCCTGCCTTGCCAGCGGCCTGGCCGCCGGCAAGGATATGCAGCGCTACTTATTGCACCCAGCTGACGCCGCCTGACCCGCTGCGGTTGACGTTGCGCTCGGCCGGGTTGCCGAATACGCGGATATTGCCGGTTCCCTTGACGGTGAGGTCGGCCGACTGCCGGGCAAAGACATTGGTGGTGCCGGAACCGAGCAGCGTTACGGCCACCTTGTCGGTCGCCAGGTGCTGCGCATCGAGCTCGCCGGAGCCGGTCACTTCGGCCGTCAGTTCCTTGCAGCTGCCGCTGGAGGTGATGGCGCCGGAACCCACCATTTCCAGCATCATTTTCTCCCCGTGGCCGGTATTCAGGTTAAGGTCGCCGCTTCCATGCACGCCGGCTTCCACGTTCTTGTAGCGGCCATTGAAGGTGAGGTTGCCCGAGCCTTGCAACTGTACGCTCAGGTGCTCGCCGCTAAAGCCATTGACGTTGCTGTCGCCGCTGCCATTGACCACCAGTTCGTGCAGGGACGGCAGCACCAGCTCCACTTCGATCGGACGGCGCGGATGCAGCAGGAGACCCTTGGAGCCGATGCGAAGGGTTGCGCCATCCTGTTCGGTTGCGATATTGCCGAGCAGGCGCTGTTCGCCGCGCACTTTCAGGGAAGCGACGTCGCCTTGCTTCAAACGCAGGTCGATCGGGCCAACCAGTTCTACATTGGTAATCGTCGCGCTTACTTCGCGCACTTCGGTGCGGGCGGCCCGGCCGGCGACGCTGGTGGGATTGGCGGCGCCCTGGGCCCGCAGCATGCTGTAGGTGACGGCAGTCAGCAGGACCGCCAGTAGTGCCATGCCAAGGCCAATCTTGAGCAGGGAACGGATGTTCATCGCTTTTCCTTTCAGCGCCCGCGCAGCAGCGAAACGTTCATCTGGATGTAGCGCTTCAGGCCAATCAGCGAATAGCGCGTAATCACGATGCTCACCAGGCTAAGCACGATACCGAGCAGTATCAGTCCGATCCCGACCGCAGTCTGCGTGGCGCGCGATTCATTATCGAGGTCGGAAGTGATGCGCACACCGCCTTCGGCCATTGCTTCTGCGCCTTCCAACCATTGTTCAGACTTGCTGTCCGCCTCATCCCACTCCTTGCGCAGGCCGGCCGACGGTTCCTGGAACACTTCAATGCCATGGTCGCTGATCGAAATCTTGGTCTGCATGCGTGCGTCGGCCCGGTCGCCCTCGTCGTCGAAAATGACGAGGTGGCGCAGCGGACCGGTCAGGACCAGTTCGTTGGCCCCGGCCATGCCGCTTGCGGTGATCGCAATCCCACTGATGTAAAGCACGAAGGCGCTGGTGTACACCGATACCAGCAACGCCGAAAAGACCGCGGCAGGCACCACCATGAAGAGGTTGAAAATACCAAGGCCGATGAGGGAAAACACCATGCGCGCCAGGCCGGCCGGCCCGCGCTTTTGTTCGAAGGCGCTGCGGTGGGCGTTGGCGCGCAGCGTCATGGCGATCTTGCGCGGTGCGTCCAGCCCGGCGGCAATTTCCTCTTCGGTCTTGCCGGCCGTCATGCCGTCGACGAAACACTGTTCGTAGTAAGCCATCGTCCTGGCCGCCACCTCGGGCGGCAAGCCGGCGAGGGACTTCTTCAGTGCGTCAAGGTACTCATTCTTACTCATTGGAAACTAATGCCTCCCGTTGTGCCATGATTGCACTGTATCGTCCGCACCGGAGCGCCTCCACTTGTTTACGACAGGATGCAGAAATGGGGGAGCAGGCGACTGAAACAGGGGACAGGCGGGACATCAGGGTTTCGCGTTCGCGAGCAGGCGGGCGGCCTGGACGCCGCTGCGGACAGCCATTTCGAGCGTGGCGGGGTATTCGCCGGCCGTGTAATCGCCCGCCAGGACCAGGCCCTTCGCCGGCGTTTCGTTGGATGGACGCACGAGGCCGGGCGTGCAGGCGTAGGTTGCGCGCTTTTCGGTGATGACCTTGCTCCAGGCAGGCTGCGCCAGTTCCGGCCGCGCCAGGTCGGCCGCGAGCTGCGCGGCGACGGCCGCGGCCAGTGCTTCCTGCGGCAGGAGGGCCGCCTCGCTGGAGACGCTGATCACGACGGCAAACAGGCCATCCTGCCTGGCGTCGAGCTGGCCGCGGTCGAAGACGAACTGGCCCCAGCGCTGGTTGGCCGGATCGTCAACCAGGGCATAGAACGGGATGTCCAGGCGTGTGCCGGGCGCGTAATGCAGGTAGCAGGTGGTGATCGGTTCGGGTGTGAACGCCGCCAGCTGGCTGGCCAGTTCGGCGCAGTCGCTTGCAGCCCCGGCGTCGCTGGCCGGCATGGTGCCGAGCAGGCTGGCTGCCGCGGCGGGCGAGGTTGCGAGCACCATGCCATCGAATTGTCCACTCCAGTCGCCGCCAAGGGTTGCGCCGCTTGCTTCGACTGCCCAGCAGCCGGCGGCGGGGCCGATTGCGCTCACCTTGGCGCCCAAGTGGATGGTGTTGCCTTTGCCCTGCAGCCAGGCCGCAGCGGCATCCGGGAAGAGGGCGGAGAGATCGGCGCGCGGCACCAGCATGTCGGACGCGGCGCGGCCGGCGCCGAGGCTGTCGCGCAGGACGGCCAGGAAAACCTGCGCCGATGCGCGTTCAGGCGGCGTATTCAGGGCGGCAAGGCACAAGGGGCGCCACATCAGGGCCACCAGCCGTGGCGTCTGGTCGAAGCGCTCCAGCAACTCGGCCACGCTGCAGTCGTGGTTCAAGCGCCAGCCCATCCAGCGTGCTGTGGTGCTGAAGCGCGCCAGCGCCATCTTGTCCTCGCGCGCCAGGCCGCGGGCGCGCAGCAGTGCAATGCCGACATGCAGCGGCGCCGGCAAACGCGGCGCCACGAAATCCATGCCGCCGCTGCCGGGCGGGTAGCGCATTTGCAGCGGCAGGGTGAGAACGGCCGAACGCAGATCCACGCCCACCGTGCGCATGATGCGCAGTGATTCGGCATAGGCCCCCAGCATGATGTGCTGGCCATTGTCCAGCCCCCGCCCATCAAGAGAAACGCGGCGTGCGCGGCCGCCCGGGATGCGGGCAGCCTCGAAAACGGTTACCTGGTGGCCGGCGCGCGCGAGTTCCACGGCGGCAGAGAAACCGGCCCAGCCCCCGCCGGCAACGGCAAAGTGCTTAGCCACGAACCCAGGTCTTCCACGCCAGCCACAGTTTGCGGATCGGCGTCAGCGAAATGCGCTGTTTGAGGACATGGTAGCCGTCCTCCTCGATTTCGTTCAGCAGGGTGCGGTAAATGGCCGCCATGATCAGTCCCGGACGCTGGGCGCGGCGGTCTTCCTGCGGCAGCAGCGCAAACGCTTCATCGTATGCCTTCTGCGCACGCGCTACCTGGAACGCCATCAATTTCGAGAAATTTTCGGTCTCACGCGCATTGAGCAGGTCCGCAGCCGTCACGTTGAACTGCTGCAGTTCGTTGATCGGCAGGTAAATGCGGCCTTTGCGGGCATCCTCACCCACGTCGCGGATGATATTGGTGAGCTGGAAGGCATGCCCAAGCTTCTCGGCATATTGCAGGGTCTCGGGGCGCGTTACGCCAAAAATCGATGCCGACAGGATGCCGACCACGCTCGCCACGTGCCAGCAATACTTCGACAGTCCCGCGTAATCGAGGTAGCGGGTCTGATTCAAGTCCATCTCCATGCCATCGATGATGGCCTGCATATGCTCCTGCTTCAGGTCATAAACCGCAAGATGCGGCTGCAAGGCCTGCGTCACCGGGTGCGTCTGTTTGCCCTCGTACATCTGGGCGATCTCATTGCGCCACCAGGCCAGCTTGATGCGCGCCAGGGACTCGTCGCTGCATTCGTCGACGGTGTCGTCGACTTCGCGGCAGAACGCGTACAGCGCCGTGATGGCGCGGCGGCGCTCCGGTGGCAGGAACAGGAAGCTGTAGTAGAAACTGGAGCCGCTGGCGGCGGCTTTCTGCTGGCAGTATTCGTCGGGGGACATGTTCTTATGGCTTGGGTAATGCTGACAAAGGCGCTATTTTATAGTGAAGAGGGCTTCATCCGAAGCGCGCGCCAGAAAACCTTGAACCAGTCGCGCTTTCCGAGCTTGGGCCGGCGCAGGAAAACGTCGTAATCGACTTCCTCGATTGCCTCCAGAATACGCAGGCCGCCCTGGACCACCATGCGCAGTTCCAGTCCGATGCGGCCCTTCAGCCGGCATGCCAGCGGGGCGCCGGACAGCATCAGGGCGCGGGCGCGGTCGACCTGGAACTTCATCATGGCGCGCCATTTGGCCCGGTTGTCGGGGCGCGCCAGGTGGGCCGGCGACAGGGCGTAGCGTGCCAGGTCTTCCATTGGCAGGTAAATGCGCTCCTTATGTTCGTCGATCGCGACATCTTGCAGGAAGTTGATGAGCTGGAGGGCAGAACAGATGGCGTTGGACTGGCGGATATTCTCTTCATCGGCTGCGCCGTACAGGTGCAGCATCAGCAGGCCGACCGGGTTGGCCGAGCGGGCGCAGTAGTCCAGCAGGGAAGCGTAGTCCTGGTAGCGGTGCACCACAATGTCTTGCTTGAAGGCCGACAGCAGGTCATAAAAGGGGCGCAGCGGCAGTTGATGCCGCTCGATGACGGCGGCCAGCCGCTCAAACAGCGGTTCATGGCCATCCTCGGCACGCTCAATGCGGCCAAGGGCTTCTTCATACGCTGTCAGGCCCGCCAGGCGCTGCGCAGGCGTGGCATCGCCTTCGTCCGCGATATCGTCGGCGCTGCGGGCGAAGGCGTAGATCGCTTCCACCGCCGGGCGCAGGCGGCGCGGCATGAGGATGGAAGCGACAGGGAAATTCTCGTAGTGGTCAACGGACATAGAGGTGCTGTTCTAAATTAATGACGCGAAAGTCATTTGCAAGTACGGTTGACCCGGCTATAATTTTTTTCTTACTAAACGGAAAGTCATTTAGTTCCAAACGGGAAATAATAATGGCAAACATGCACCCCCGGCAATTGCCAGAGACACTAAAAAGGAATTCCATCGTGTTCGTAGCGAAAAAACTACCCCTGGTTGCGGCCTGCGCCTTGCTTCTCGCAGCCTGCTCGAAAGAAGCCCCCAAAACCGAAGAAATCCGGCCGGTACGCGCCATGGTGCTGCAAAGTTCGGACATCGATGTCAATGCCGAGTTTTCCGGTGAAGTCCGCTCGCGGGTCGAATCGCGCCTCGGCTTCCGGGTTGGCGGCAAGATTATCTCCCGTAAAGTCGATGTGGGCAGCGTGGTTAAACGCGGCCAGCTGCTGATGGATCTCGATCCGCAGGACTTGAAGCTGTCGCAGGCGCAGTCGATGGCGGCCTTGCGCGCCGCCGAAACCACGCGCGACCTTGCCAGCGCCGAATTGAAGCGCTACCAGGAGCTGCGCGAGAAGAACTTCGTGAGCCAGGCTATCCTCGATGCCAAGCTGTCGGCCTACAAATCGGCGCAGGCGCAGGTCGATTCAGCGCAAGCGGCGTACCGGGGCATGAGCAACCAGGCCGGTTATGCCAGCCTGGAGTCCGACATCGATGGCGTGGTGACCGCAGTCGACGCCGAAGTAGGGCAGGTCGTATCGCCCGGCACCCCAGTCGTGCGCGTCGCCAAGACCGATGAAAAGGAAATTGTGTTTGGCGTGCCGGAAGACAAGGTCGATACGCTGCGCAACATTTCGGACGTACATGTGCGCCTGTGGGCCAGTCCTGACAAGTCCGTACCAGGCAAGATCCGTGAAATTTCGCCGGTGGCCGATCCGTTCACCCGTACTTACGCATTCCGTGTCTCGATCCCGGCCAGCCTGTCCGAAGCAAAGCTGGGCATGACCGCCCTGGTGGCCTTTGCCTCGCGCTCGCCGCAGCCGCAGATCAAGGTGCCGCTGACGGCACTGTTCCATGAGAAGTCCGCCACCTCGGTATGGGTGGTCGAAAACGGTACGGTGCGCCTGGTGCCGGTGACGGTAAGCGGTGTGTCGGGCAATGACCTGGTGCTGGGTAGTGGCGTCAAGCCTGGCCAGACTGTGGTCACTGCCGGCGTCAACCTGCTGAAGCCCGGCCAGAAGGTCACCATCCTCGGAGCCGCCAAATGAAGGGCTTCAATCTTTCGCGCTGGGCACTGGAGCACATTCCGCTCACGCGCTACCTGATTGCGGTGCTGCTGCTGGGCGGTATGCTGGCGTACAAGAACCTGGGGCAGGACGAAGACCCGCCTTTCACCTTCCGTTCCATGGTGGTGCAGGCATTCTGGCCCGGCGCCACCTCGCTGCAGATGGCCGAGCAGGTCACCGACAAGCTGGAAAAGAAGCTGCAGGAAACGCCGTTCATCAACGAGATCACCAGCTATTCCAAGCCCGGCCAGACGCTGATCATCCTCAGTCTGCGCGAATCGACGCCGCCCAAGGAAGTCTCGCAGGCCTGGTACCAGGTGCGCAAGAAGATCGGCGACATCAGGTCCACGCTGCCTTCCGGCGTGCAGGGCCCGGTGTTCAACGACGAATTCGGCGACACCTATGGTTCGATTTTCGCGCTGTCGGGCGACGGCTTTACCTACGCTGAGCTGAAAGACTATGCCGACCTGGTGCGCCAGCAGCTGCTGGGCGTCAAGAAGGTCTCCAAGGTTGAACTGTTTGGCGTGCAGGACGAGAAGATCAACATCGAGTTCTCGCACAAGAAATTCGCCCAGCTCGGGCTGACCATCGAACAGATCGCCAACCAGATCGCCACCCAGAACGTGGTCGAAGCGACCGGCGTCGTGGTGACCCCGACCGACAACCTGCAAGTGCGCGTGTCCGGTGCGCTGCGCACGGTCAAGGACCTGCAAGAGCTGGAGCTGCGCGCCAACAATACGACGTTCCGCCTCGGCGACTTCGCCACCATCAAGCGCGAATACCTGGACCCGCCGCGCGACAAGATGCGTTTTAACGGCAAGGAAGTGATCGGCCTGGGCGTGTCGATGGAGAAGGGCGGCAATATCATCCAGATGGGCAAGGAGCTGGAAAAGACCGTCAACGCCATGCGGGGCAAGCTCCCGGTTGGCATCGAGCTGGAACGCGTGTCGGACCAGCCGGCCGCGGTCACCGCATCGGTGGGCGAGTTCCTGAACACTCTGGTTGAGGCAGTGTTGATCGTGCTGGCGGTGAGTTTCCTCTCGCTCGGCCTGCACACCAAGCCGAAGCTGAGCCTCGATGCGCGTCCTGGGTTGGTGGTGGCGCTGACCATTCCGCTGGTACTGGCGGTGACCTTCCTGTTCATGCGCATTCTGGACATCGACCTGCACAAGATCTCGCTCGGTGCGCTGATCATTGCGCTCGGTTTGCTGGTCGACGACGCGATCATCGCAGTTGAAATGATGGTGCGGAAGATGGAGGAGGGGCATTCGCGGCTGGAGGCGGCAACCTTCGCCTACACCTCCACGGCCATGCCGATGCTGACCGGGACCCTGATCACCGTGGCTGGCTTCCTGCCGATCGGCCTGGCCGCTTCGGCTGCGGGCGAGTACACCTTCTCGCTGTTCTCGGTAAACGCGATCGCCCTGGTGACTTCGTGGATCGTGGCCGTGGTGTTCACGCCGTATATCGGCTACATCCTGCTCAAGGTCAAGCCGCACTCGGAAGGCGGTGGCCATCATGAGCTGTTCGATACGCCCGGCTACCGCAAGTTCCGTTCGGTCGTGAACTGGTGCGTGGATTACCGCAAGACGACCATCGTGGCAACGCTGGTGATTTTCTTCCTTGGCGTGTACGGTTTCAAGTTCATCGAGAAACAGTTCTTCCCGGATTCCAGCCGCCCGGAGTTGATGGTGGAGATGTGGTCGCCGGAGGGGACGGCGTTCGCGCAGACCGAGCGGCAAGCGAAGAAGTTCGAGGACTTCATCCGCAAGGAGCCTGGGGTGGCCAGTGTGACGACTTATGTCGGCACCGGCAGCCCGCGTTTCTACCTGCCGTTGAACCAGATTTTCCCGCAGACGAACGTGTCGCAGACCGTGGTGCTGGCGAAAGACCTGCACTCGCGGGAAGAGCTGCGCAAGAAGATCAGCAATATCTTTAAGACCGACTTCCCGGAAGTGCGCGGCCGCGTGCAGTTGCTGCCGAATGGTCCGCCGGTGCCATACCCGGTGCAGTTCCGCATCACGGGTACCGAAGTGGATAACGTGCGTTCCATCGCCGACCAGGTGAAGGACATCATGCGCGCCAATCCGAATGCGGTGGGCGTCAACGATAACTGGAACGAATCGATCAAGGTGCTGCGCCTCGACCTGGACCAGGACAAGATGCGCGCGCTGGGCGTGACTTCGCAAACCGTGATGCGCGCGGCGAACACGATCCTCTCCGGTACGCCGATTGGCCAGTTCCGCGAAGGCATCCGCCTGATCGACATCCAGGTGCGCCAGCCGCTGGACGAACGCAGTACCATCGCGGTCCTGAACGACACCTATATCCCGACCAATAGCGGGCGATCCGTACCGATTTCGCAACTGGCGCGCGTGCACTTTGTGTGGGAGCCTGGTGTTGTGTGGCGTGAAGGCCGCGAATGGGCAATCACCGTGCAGTCGGATGTGGTGGAGGGCGTGCAGGGGCCGACCGTGTCGGGCCAGATCAATCCGAAGCTCGATGCGCTGCGCGCCAAGCTGCCGCCGGGCTATGAAATCAAAGTGAAGGGGGCGGCATCGGACAGTAGCGCTGCGGAAGAGTCGATTGCAGCCAATCTGCCGCTGGCCGTGTTCATCATCTTCACCTTGCTGATGCTGCAGCTGCACAGCTTCTCGCGCGCGCTGCTGGTATTCCTGACCGGGCCGCTGGGCGTGGCAGGGGCGGCGATGGCGCTGCTGGTCATGGGGCGTCCGCTGGGCTTTGTGGCCAACCTGGGGATTATTGCGCTGTTCGGGATGATCATCCGTAACTCGGTGATCCTGGTGGACCAGATCGAGCAGGATATCAAGGCTGGCGTGCCGGCCTGGGATGCGATCGTCGAATCGGCCGTACGCCGTTGCCGGCCGATTATCCTGACCGCTGCTGCGGCGGCGCTGGCCATGATTCCCTTGTCGCGCTCCGTATTCTGGGGGCCGATGGCGGTGGCGATCATGGGCGGGCTGATTCTGGCGACGGCGCTGACCTTGCTGTTCCTGCCCGCACTCTATGCGGCCTGGTTCCGCGTGCCAAAGCCAAACCGGTAAACCAGTGTCAGACCCGCAGGGTCTGACACTGACATGCGGCGGCTGCGGGCAGGTGTCTGACCCTGTGGCTTTGACACGGGGTTGCCGGTTTTGCCCAAATGTTGCGCAATACGCAAAAAAGCACTACCGCACTCCAGAAACACCGTATAGAATGCCGGGTTGAAGTTGAAAGCCCCGGGCGACCCTGTTTTCACTTAATGGTCGCCCTTTGCTTTTGTGCAAATATGCCGCGAGGATGGCGAAATTGGTAGACGCACCAGGTTTAGGTCCTGACGCCAGCAATGGTGTGGGGGTTCGAGTCCCCCTCCTCGCACCATAAGTACACTTATTTTTATTGGACGATTTTTACAATGGCCACTGCAGTTGAAACCCTGGGCAAACTCGAACGCCGCATGACGATTACCTTCCCACTGTCGGACGTGCGTTCCGAAGTGGAAAAGCGCCTGAAAGTGCAGGCTCGCTCCGCACGTGCTCCTGGCTTCCGTCCAGGTAAAGTGCCAATGAAGATGGTTGCCGCACAATACGGCTACCAGATCGAAACTGAAGTGCTGAACGACAAGGTCGGCCGCGCGTTCAATGACGCCGCCAACGAAAACCAGCTGCGCGTAGCCGGCTTTCCACGCATCGAGCCGAAGCAGGACGCACCAGAGGGCCAACTGTCCTTCGACGCAACCTTCGAAGTGTATCCGGAAGTTGAAGTGGGCGACCTGACCAAGGTGGAGATCGAAACCGTCAAGTCCAACGTGACCGACGTAGAAATCGACAAGACCATCGACATCCTGCGCAAGCAGCGCGTGCACTTCCACGTGAAGGGCGAGAAGGGCGAACACGGCGACGGCGGCGAAGCCATCGCTGCCAACGGCGACCGCGTGACCGTGGACTTCGTCGGCTCCATCGACGGCGTTGAATTCCCGGGCGGTAAAGCTGAAGGCTACCCGTTCGTGCTGGGCGAAGGCCGCATGCTGCCTGAGTTCGAAGCAGCCACCGTTGGCCTGAAGGTCGGCGAATCGAAGACCTTCCCGCTGTCGTTCCCTGAGGACTACCATGGCAAGGACGTGGCCGGTAAAACCGCCGAGTTCACCATCACCCTGAAGAACCTGGAATGGGCGCACCTGCCGGAAGTTGATGCTGAGTTCGCCAAGTCCCTTGGCGTGGCTGACGGCGACCTGACCAAGATGCGCGAAGACATCAAAGTGAACCTGGAGCGCGAAGTTGCCGGCCGTGTCAAGGCTCGCAACAAAGAAGCCGTGATGGACACCCTGGTGAAGACCGCCACCCTGGAAGTGCCGCAGTCGCTGATCGCGCAGGATACCGAGCGCCTGGCTGAAATGACCCGCCAGGATATGGCTCAGCGCGGCATGAACGTAAAAGATGTACCATTCCCTCCAGAGCTGTTCAAGGACAAAGCCGAGCGTCGCGTACGCCTGGGCCTGATCCTGTCCAAGCTGGTGGGCGACCAGAACCTGCAGGCTACCCCTGACCAGGTGAAGGCGCAGATCGAAGACTTCGCACAGAGCTACGAAGATCCACGCGAAGTGCTGAAGTACTACTACTCCGATCGCCGCCGCCTGGCTGAAGTCGAAGCACTTGTATTGGAAGAAAACGTCGTTACTTACGTCCTGGGCCTGTGCAAGAACGTCTCGAAAGAAATTCCTTTCGACGAACTCATGGGAAGCGTACAAGCTTAATAGCTTGATTAACCGCCAAACCGGTACCCCGGGGGTCTGACCCGCAGGGTCAGACCCCAGTAACGCGGCGTGTGCCGACCGGGGTCTGACCCTGTGGATCAGACCCCGTTTTACTGGTTTTGCAGCTCAAACAAGGAATTGGAATGAATCGTAATCCCGCACTCGATACGGAAATGCTCGGCCTGGTGCCGATGGTGATCGAACAAAGCGGCCGCGGTGAGCGCTCGTACGATATCTACTCGCGCCTGCTGAAGGAACGCGTGATCTTCATGGTCGGTCCGGTCAACGACCAGATGGCCAACCTGATCGTCGCCCAGCTGCTGTTCCTGGAAAGCGAAAATCCGGACAAGGACATCTCGCTGTACATCAATTCCCCAGGCGGTTCCGTTTCCGCGGGCCTGGCGATCTTCGACACCATGCAGTTCATTAAGCCTGACGTGTCGACCCTGTGCACCGGCATGGCCGCCTCCATGGGCGCCTTCCTGCTGGCCGCAGGCGCCAAGGGCAAGCGCTTCTCGCTGCCGAACAGCCGCATCATGATCCACCAGCCGTCCGGTGGTTCGCAAGGCATGGCGTCGGATATCGAAATCCAGGCGAAAGAGATCCTCTACCTGCGCCACCGCCTGAACAGCATCATGGCGGAACGCACCGGCCAGTCGATCGAGCAAATCGCCAAGGATACCGACCGCGACCGCTTCATGTCGTCCGATGAAGCAGCGGAATATGGCCTGATCGACAAAGTCTTGACCAGCCGCGCATAAGCGTCCTTGCAAGTCGACGCCCGGACGCTACAACGTTCGGGCGTTTTGCTTTTATTTCGGGTAGCATGTGGTTGTGCGCAGGATTTCTTGCTTGTGCGCACGGTAAACTTGCACCAAAACTAAAGATTAGTCCCATGTCAGAGAAAAAATCCTCCAGCGGTGAAAAACTCCTTTACTGCTCGTTCTGCGGCAAAAGCCAGCACGAGGTGAAGAAGCTGATTGCCGGCCCGTCCGTCTTCATCTGCGACGAGTGCATTGACTTGTGCAATGACATCATCCGCGACGAGACGTCCAGCATCGAATCTGTCACGGGCGCGAAATCGGACCTGCCAACCCCGCAGGAAATCACCGATTTGCTGAACCAGTACGTGATCGGCCAGACGACTGCCAAGCGCATCCTGTCCGTGGCCGTGTACAACCATTACAAGCGCCTGAAGCACCTGGGCAAGAAGGACGACGTCGAACTGGCCAAGTCCAACATCCTGCTGGTGGGCCCGACCGGTTCCGGCAAGACCTTGCTGGCCCAGACGCTGGCGCGCATGCTGAATGTGCCGTTCGTCATCGCCGATGCCACCACCCTGACCGAAGCGGGCTATGTGGGCGAGGACGTGGAAAACATCATCCAGAAGCTGCTGCAAAGCTGCAACTATGATGTGGAAAAGGCGCAGCGCGGCATCGTCTACATTGATGAAATCGACAAGATTTCCCGCAAGTCCGACAACCCGTCGATCACCCGCGACGTTTCGGGCGAGGGTGTGCAGCAGGCGTTGCTGAAGCTGATCGAGGGCACCATGGCTTCCGTGCCTCCGCAAGGCGGCCGTAAGCACCCGAACCAGGACTTCGTGCAGATCGACACCACCAACATCATGTTCATCTGCGGTGGCGCGTTTGACGGCCTGGCGAAGATCATTTCCAACCGTTCCGAAAGGTCCGGCATCGGCTTCTCGGCTGAAGTGAAGAGCAAGGAACAACGCTCGAACAGCGACCTGATGATGGACGCCGAGCCGGAAGACTTGATCAAGTTCGGCCTGATTCCTGAACTGGTGGGCCGCCTGCCGGTGGTAGCCACCCTGGCCGAGCTGACCGAGGAAGCGCTGATCGAAATCCTGGTCGAGCCAAAGAACGCCCTGGTCAAGCAGTATTCGAAGTTGCTGGAAATGGAAGGCGCCGAACTGGAAATCCGTCCTGCTGCCTTGCACGCCATCGCCCGCAAGGCGCTGGCACGCAAGACTGGCGCCCGCGGCCTGCGTTCCATCCTGGAACATGCGCTGCTGGACATTATGTTCGACCTGCCAAACCAAACGAACGTCACCAAAGTCGTAATTGATGAAAATACGATCACCAGTGGCGCAAAACCCCTCCTGATTTATCAGGAAACCCCAAAAGCTGCAGGGGAAAACTAAATAGGGTTTTGAATCCCTGAGGCAAGGCGTTACAATCGGTCTCAATAACCAAAACGCCGGCTTCAGTCGAAAAGCCACTCGCGATCACCCGTCGCGCGTGGCTTTTTTTGTTCTAAATCGGCAATTTGTTTAGAGTGCCACTGCATTTTCTCAAAGCAAATATAATTGCAGCATAGGGCTTGTGAATTAGCCGCTGGGGCTTATATCAGATCCAAGCTTTTAAAATAAGGTACGCCATGACAACTACCAAATTAACTGAGCAAACTCAACTGCCTCTGTTGCCACTGCGTGATGTCGTTGTCTTCCCGCACATGGTAATTCCGTTGTTCGTTGGCCGACCAAAGTCCATCAAGGCGCTCGAAGCTGCCATGGAGCAGGGTAAGAGCATCATGCTGGCGGCGCAGAAAGCCGCTGCCAAGGACGAACCTTCGCCTTCGGATATCTATGAAATCGGCTGCGTGGCCAACATCCTGCAGATGTTGAAGCTGCCTGACGGCACCGTGAAGGTGCTGGTCGAGGGCGCACAGCGTGCACGCATCAAGAAGATCACTGATGGCCCAACCCATTTTATTGCCGACCTGATGCCGCTCGAATCGGAGCAGGGCGATGAGTCGGAGATCGAGGCCATGCGCCGTGCGATCGTCCAGCAGTTCGACCAGTACGTCAAACTGAACAAGAAGATCCCGCCCGAGATCCTGGCTTCGCTGTCGGGCATCGACGATGCCGGCCGCCTGGCCGATACCGTGGCCGCCCACCTGCCGCTCAAGCTTGAGCAGAAGCAGGTCATCCTGGAAATCATCGAAGTCTCGAAGCGCCTGGAGCACCTGCTCGGCCAGTTGGAAGGCGAGCTCGATATCCTGCAGGTGGAAAAACGCATCCGCGGCCGCGTCAAGCGCCAGATGGAAAAGTCGCAGCGCGAGTACTACCTGAACGAACAGGTCAAGGCCATCCAGAAGGAACTGGGCGAGGGCGAAGAGGGCGCCGATATCGACGAACTCGAGAAGAAGGTCGCCGCCGCCAAGATGCCGAAGGAAGCGCTGGAAAAAGCGCAGGCTGAGCTGAAGAAGCTGAAGCTGATGTCGCCGATGTCGGCCGAAGCGACCGTGGTGCGCAACTATATCGACACCCTGGTGTCGCTGCCATGGAAAAAGAAGTCCAAGGTCAACAACGACCTGGCCAATGCCGAGAAAGTGCTCGACCACGACCACTACGGCCTGGAAAAAATCAAGGAGCGCATCGTCGAATACCTGGCGGTCCAGCAGCGCGTGGACAAGCTGAAGGCGCCGATCCTGTGCTTCGTCGGTCCGCCGGGCGTGGGTAAGACTTCGCTGGGCCAGTCGATCGCCAAGGCCACCAACCGCAAGTATGTGCGCATGGCGCTGGGCGGCGTGCGCGACGAGGCTGAGATCCGCGGCCACCGCCGTACCTATATCGGCTCCATGCCGGGCAAGGTGCTGCAGTCGCTGTCGAAGGTGGGCGTGCGCAATCCGCTGTTCCTGCTGGACGAAATCGACAAGATGGGCGCCGATTTCCGCGGCGATCCCTCGTCGGCCCTGCTCGAGGTGCTCGATCCGGAGCAGAACCACACTTTCTCGGACCACTACATCGAAGTCGACTTCGACCTGTCCGATGTGATGTTTGTTGCGACCTCGAACTCGTACAACATCCCGCCGGCATTGCTGGACCGCATGGAAGTGATCCGCCTGTCCGGCTATACGGAAGACGAGAAGACCAACATCTCCTTGCGCTACCTGTTGCCCAAGCAGGTCAAGAACAACGGCCTGAAGGACGAGGAAATCTCCGTCAGCGAAGCGGCGGTGCGCGACATCATCCGCTACTACACCCGTGAAGCGGGCGTGCGTTCGCTGGAACGTGAGATCTCCAAGATCTGCCGCAAGGTCGTTAAGATGCTGCTGCTGAAGAAATCGGACAAGAAGGTCAGCGTTACGCCGAAAAACCTGGACAAGTTCCTGGGCGTGCGCCGCTACGATTTCGGCGTGGCCGAAAAGACCAACCAGATCGGCCAGGTGGTCGGCCTGGCGTGGACCGAAGTGGGCGGCGACCTGCTGACCATCGAATCGGTCAGCATGCCGGGCAAGGGCAATGTGATCCGCACCGGTACGCTGGGCGATGTGATGAAGGAATCGATCGAAGCTGCCCGCACCGTGGTGCGCAGCCGCGCCTCGCGCCTGGGTATCAAGAACGAGGCTTTTGAGAAGAAGGACATCCATATTCACGTGCCGGAAGGCGCGACGCCGAAAGATGGTCCATCGGCAGGTATTGCGATGACCACGGCGATGGTGTCGACCTTCACCGGCATCCCGGTCCGCGCGGACGTGGCGATGACCGGCGAGATCACGCTGCGCGGCGAAGTGCTGCCGATCGGCGGCTTGAAAGAGAAGCTGCTGGCGGCGCATCGCGGCGGCATCAAGACCGTGCTGATTCCTGAGCAGAACGTGAAGGACCTGGCCGAGATTCCGGACAATGTGAAGAACAAGCTGGAGATCGTGCCGGTGCGCTGGATCGACAAGGTGCTCGAAGTCGCGCTGGAACGCCAGCCGGAACCGATCACCGAGCCGGTGGCGCCGGTGGAAGTGCCGGCGGTTGCTGCGGCCGATGGGAGCAGTGAAGTAGTCAAGCACTAAACCGGTAAAGCAGTGTCCGACCCGCAGGGTCAGACACTGGTACGCGACGGTCGCGAGACGGGTGTCAGACCCTGAGGGTCTGACACCGAAGTACCGGTTTTTATACGGAAAAGGGCGCCAGAATCGGCGCCCTTTTTGTTTTATAACTTGTTTTGCCCTTGACACAGTGCAACCCCGGCCTGTTTAATACGGCCCTGAGATTTTTATACGCACCACAACGCGGCATAAAAAACGGTATAAACGATATAAACCTTTGTGACGGGGACTGTAATGAACAAGACCGAACTGATCGACCACATCGCGACTTCCGCTGACATCTCCAAGGCGGCTGCTGCGCGCGCCCTGGACGCAGTGATCGATGGCGTAACCACCACCCTGGCCAAGAACGACAGCGTCACCCTGGTCGGCTTTGGCACCTTCTCCGTGAGCGAGCGCGCAGCCCGTACCGGCCGCAATCCGCGCACCAAGGAAGAGATCAAAATCGACGCAGCAAAAGTTCCTAAATTTAAAGCTGGTAAAGCTTTGAAAGACGCTGTACAATAATGGCCTTCGGTAAGCAGTGATGCTTACCGGGCAGTTTAAGCGGGCGTTTAGCTCAGTTGGTAGAGCGGATCCCTTACAAGGATTAGGTCGGGAGTTCGACCCTCTCAACGCCCACCAAGCTTAAATAGAAGTGTTGTGAATGCTGGAGCGGTAGTTCAGTTGGTTAGAATACCGGCCTGTCACGCCGGGGGTCGCGGGTTCGAGCCCCGTCCGCTCCGCCAGCAAACGCACACACACTACCTGGAGCGGTAGTTCAGTTGGTTAGAATACCGGCCTGTCACGCCGGGGGTCGCGGGTTCGAGCCCCGTCCGCTCCGCCAGAATCCCGAGAAAGCCCCACATGTCCCCAAGACAGTGGGGCTTTTTCATTTGCTATTGGAGCAACTGCCCTGTAAAATCGCGCGAGCAGTTTTCACGCCTCCTCTATACGGAAAAAAATAGCTGACATGTTTGATTTTGTACGCACGCATCAAAAGCTGATGCAGATTATCCTGGCGCTCCTGATTGTGCCTTCGTTTGTGCTGGTCGGCGGCGTCAGCGGCATTACGCTGTTCGGCGAAGACGTGAACACGATTGCCAAAGTGGCCGGCTACCCGCTTACCCAGCAAGAATGGGAAGACGCGCAGCGCCGCCAGCTGGACCAGATGCGCCAGCAAATGGGCAAGAACTTTGACCAGAAGCTGTTCGATACCCCTCAGTTCAAGCAGAACATCCTGGACCAGCTGATCGCACAGCGTGCCATCAATGCGGAAATCCGCCGCGCCAACCTGACTGTGAGCGACGACAAGATCCGCCAGCAACTGTGGGCGATTCCCGGCCTGAAGAAGGAAGACGGCAGCTTCGACACGGAGGGATATCGCCGTATCCTGGATTCGATGGGCCAGAGCGTCAACTCGCACCAGAGCCAGATGCGCAATGACATGGTGCTCGAACAGGTTGCAGCCGGGGTCGAATTGAGCGGCTTTGTTCCGCGCACTGTCTCCAAGGCGATTTCCGATTTCGGTTCGCAAGAGCGCGAAGTGCAGGAACTGGCACTGCCAATGTCGCAGTTCCTGCCGAACGTAAAGGTCACCGATGAAATGGTGAAGGCCTTCTACGACAAGAACGCCAAGCTGTTCGAGATTCCGGAATCGGCCAAGATCGAATACGTAGTCCTCAATGCAGAAGCCGTGGCCGCACAAGTGAGCGTGACTGACGAAGAGATCGCCGGCTACTACAAATCGAACGAAAAGCGATTCGGCACGGAAGAAGCACGTCGCGCCTCGCAGATCCTGATCGCTGCCGAAGGCAATAAGGCCGCGGCCAAGACCAAAGCGGAAGCCGTGCTGGCCGAAGTTCGCAAGAACCCCGCCGACTTCGCCAAGATCGCAGCAGACAAGTCCGACGACGCCGGTTCCGCGGCCCAGGGCGGCGATATGGGTGTGCTCGCAAACGTTTCCAACCCTAATCCTGTAGAAGCTGCAGCCGCCAAACTGAAGCAGGGTGAGATCAGTGGCCTGGTCGAATCCGATTTCGGCTATCACATCGTTACCGTGACCGAACTGAAGCCAGCCCAGGTAAAACCGCTGGAAGAGGTGAAGGGCGAGATCGCTGCTGAAATCAAGAAGCAGAAGGGCGCCAAGCTGTACTCCGATCTGTCGGAGCAGTTCTCCGACACCGTGTACTCCCAGTTCGAGAGCCTGAAACCGGCCGCCGACAAACTCAAGCTGAAGATCGAAACCATGGAAGGCATTTCCCGCCAGCCAAATCCGGTCCTGGGTGCTGCTCCGTTCAACAACGCCAAGTTCCTGGCTGCCCTGTTCTCGGACGATTCGCTGAAGAACAAGCGCAATACCGAAGCGGTCGAAGTCGCGCCGCAAACCCTGATTGCCGGCCGCATCGTGGATTTCAAGCCAGCCTCCAAGAAGCCGTTGGCTGAAGTTGAAGCGGCCATCAAGCAGCAGGTAACGCTGGAAGAAGCAGTGAAAGCCGCGAAGAAAGCCGGCGAAGAGAAGCTGGCCGCCGCCAGGAAGTCCGGCGACGCCGCCGGTTTTGGCGAAGTGAAAACCATCTCGCGCGCCAAGACCGACGGGATCAACCCTGCGGCAATTGCCGAGGTGATGAAAGCTGACGTCTCCAAGCTGCCGGCCTACGTCGGGGTGGAGATCCCGGGCCAGGGTTACGGCGTATACCGCATCAGCAAGGTGGGCCAGCCGGCAGAGCAGGACGCTGCGCGTCGCGAGCAGGAAGGCCAGCGCATCAACCAGATCGTGTCGCAGCAAGAGATGACTGGTTACATCGACGTGTTGAAGCAAAAAGCCAAGGTCAAGATCGTGCGCCCGGTCGAAACGATCAAGAAGCAGGCCGAATAACGGTTTAAACCCTCAAGGAGCCGGGATCCGCATAAGCGGACCCCGGCTTTTTTCTTATGTGCGGGAAGTGCTTGCGGCTGGTGCTGCGCGCCGGGGTTTTCTATGCGCCATGCAGCCTGCGCGCTGCGGCAACAAAGGAGTCGGGGGTGATATCGGGCAGCGCTACTTCAATCGCCTGGCCGAACTGCACGAAATTACGGTGAATCGACTTGAGATAGGCAGGGTCGTAGTGGTCGACCAGCAGCTCGTCCACAAGTGCCGGCATTTCTCCGGCATTTGCCATCGACTGCCAGCGCTCGATGCGCTCGCGTCCGTGCAACTGCACCAGGAATTCAAGCTGGGCATTGAGGGCAGGGGCGTTGCAGGCGAAGTGCTGGTAGTCCTCGATCAGCAGTTTGACCCGATCTTCGCGCGACACCTGCAAGGAAATGCAAGGCGAAGCACGCATGCGCTCCATCAGCGCGCCTGGTACGCGCAGGCTGCCGACCTTGCGGCTTTCGGCTTCAACAAACACCGGCAGGCTCGGATCGTAGCGGCGCAGGCGGTCCCAGATCGAGGTCTCGAACGCCTTCTGCGATGGCTGCGGCTGGCAGGGAATGTTGCCCAGTACCGAGCCGCGGTGCGCTGCCAGCTGCTCCAGATCCAGCACCTGGGCGCCGATTGCTTCCAGCGTATCGAGCAGGCGGGTCTTGCCGCTGCCCGTGGTGCCGCAGATCACGCGGAAATCGAGTTCCGGGGTCTGTTCAAGCCGGGTGTTGATGGCGGTGCGGAAGGCCTTATAGCCGCCATCGAGTTGTACCACCGGCCAGCCGATCTTGGCCAGCACGGTCGCCATGGAGCCGCTGCGGTTGCCGCCGCGCCAGCAGTAGATCAGGGGCTTCCAGCCGCGCGGCTTGTCCAGCCACAGCGTTTCGATGTGGTATCCGATATTCTTCGACACCATCGCCGCACCGACTTTCTTGGCTTCGAAAGAGCCGACTTGCTTGTACATGGTGCCGACGGTAATGCGTTGCTGGTCGTCGAGCACCGGGCAGTTGATGGCATTTGGCAGGTGGTCGAGCGCGTACTCGGACGGACTGCGCGCATCGATGATGGTGTCGAAATCGTCGAGGCGGGCCAGGACGTCTTCGATAGGCAGGATTTCCGGATACTTCATTTTGCTTTCAGTATTGGCTGGAGATGGGGCCAGATATTGCCCAGGATGATAGGGTGGGCCGCCGCCAGCGGATGCATGCGGTCCGGCTGGAACAGCTCGGGCTTCTGCACGACGCCGTCGAGCATGAAGGGCGCCAGCGGCGTCTTCAGGTCCTTGCTCAAGCTGCCATACATGGCGAAAAACTTGTCGGCATAGTCGCGGCCATAATTGGGCGGGATGCGGATGCCGACCAGCAGCACCTGGGCGCCGGCCTTGCGCGATTCGCCGACCATGGCGCGCAGGTTGGATTCGGCGGCGCTGACCGGCAGGCCGCGCAAGCCATCGTTGGCACCCAGTTCGATGATCACGATACTAGGCTTGTGTTTGCTCAGCAGGGCAGGCAGGCGGGTGCGGCCGCCGCTGGTGGTTTCGCCGCTGACGCTGGCGTTGACCACGGTAGCCGGCAGTTTCTGGTCCTTTAACTTCTGGTCGAGCAGGGCGACCCAGCCGGCACCGCGCGAAATGCCGTACTCGGCCGAGAGGCTGTCGCCCACCACCAGGACGGTTTTTGATGCAGAATAGGCGTTTGTGGCGGCGCTGAACATCAGGAACAGCACCGCGAAGCAGCGGACTATATTTTTGAACATGATCATGCGAGATATTCCTCAAAGCTCCAGCCAATTGGCCAAGGCGGCTATTACCGTATCGGGCCTGGGCAAGCGGGTGGCCGACGCCAGTGGCGAGCTGACCATCCTGCATGGGGTGGATTTTACAGTGCAAAAGGCGGAAACGCTTGCCATTGTGGGGGCCAGCGGCTCCGGCAAATCGACTTTGCTTGGCCTGCTGGCAGGACTGGATACGCCGAGCGAAGGCAAAGTAGTGCTCGATGGCGTCGACATTTTCGCGCTGGACGAGGATGGCCGTGCCGCCTTGCGCAAGGAAAAGCTGGGCTTCGTGTTCCAGTCCTTCCAGCTGCTGCCGCATTTGACGGCAGTCGAAAACGTGATGCTGCCGCTGGAGCTGGCGGGCGATGGCGCTGCGCGGGAAAAGGCCGAAGCCATGCTGGGGCGCGTCGGGCTTTCCAGCCGCTTGAAGCATTACCCGAAGTTCCTGTCCGGCGGCGAGCAGCAGCGGGTCGCCCTGGCGCGCGCCTTCGTCACGCAGCCGCCCTTGCTGCTGGCCGACGAGCCGACCGGCAGCCTGGATGCAGCGACCGGCGAATCGGTCATCCAGTTGATGTTTGAACTGAACCGCGAACACGGGTCGACCCTGGTGCTGGTCACGCACGACCCCCATATCGCGGCGCGCTGCGGACGCGTGATCACCATTGCAGCGGGTCGGATCGCCTGATTCCTCAGCGGCCGTGATGGGCGGCCAGGCGATTGACGGCCGTGCGGATGGCGGGAATCAGTTCGCTGGCGGTCAGGCCGATCGGCCCCGCGCCCTCAGTCACCAGCACATCGGCTGCCATGCCGTGCAGCCAGACGCCGGCCAGCGCCGCCTCCCACTCGGGCCAGCCCTGGGCCAGCAGGCTGCCGCACAGACCCGACAGCACGTCGCCGGTTCCGGCGGTGGCAAGGGCCGGGTTGCCGGTGGTGTTGAGTACGATTTCACCGTCGCGCGCGGCAATCGCCGTTCCCGATCCCTTCAGCACGACCGTTGCTGCCAGCCGTTCGGCCAGCGCGCGCGCCGCGCCAAGACGGTCGGTCTGGACCTCGGCGGCCGTTCCTCCCAGCAGGCGCGCCGCCTCCAGCGGGTGTGGCGTCAGGATGCAAGGCGCCTTGCGCTGCGCCAGCTGGGAACGCAATGCCTCGGAGCCCGCCAGGAGGTTAAGTGCATCGGCGTCAAGCACTACCGGGCTTTGGCTGTGCAGGGCACTGGCCAGCATCTCGGCGCTCGCCGCGGACGCTCCCATGCCGGGGCCGATCACCAGAACCGCGCTATTGAAGTCATATTCCTGCGCGCTGCGGCACATCAACTCGGGCTGGGAGGCGTCAAATGGCGGCGGCTCGCCAACAAAGCACGCATAAACGCGGCCGGCGCCGCTGGCCAATGCCGTACGGGCGGCCAGGATTGGCGCGCCGGCCATGCCGCGCGCGCCGCCCACGACAGCTACACTGCCATTACTGCCCTTGTGCGAGCTGTGGCGGCGCCGGCGTGCGCAGTGGGCGAACAGCGCTACGTCATTGAGCTTCGCGTGGGCCGTGGCAAATAAATCGCGGTCGATCTCCAGGCTGCTGACGATGACAACGCCGGCGTGGTCACGCCCTTCTGCCGTATGCAAGCCAGGTTTGTCGGCGATGAAAGTGACCGTGTGCGTGGCGCGCACCGCGGTGCCCTGCGCTTCGGCGCCGACGATGGCGCCGGTGTCGGCGTCAAGGCCGCTGGGCACGTCAAGCGCCAGGATCGGGCAGGCCAAGGCATTGACCGCTGCCACCAGCTCGGCAAAGTCACCGGTGATTGGCCGCGCCAGGCCGATGCCGAACAAACCGTCGACAACAAGCGTCCAGTCGGTGCCGGCGGCAACGGCGCGTGCGTCAGCCGGGCCATTGAGCGCGGCAAAGCGGGCGGGCGAGCTGCGCGCCCGCTGGAGCGCATCGAGACGTTCTGTTGCCGGCGTGCCGGCGGGCGGGAAATGCAGGATGGTGACCTGCGCGCCGGCGTGGCCGAGGTGCGCTGCGGCTTCCAGCGCGTCGCCCCCGTTGTTGCCGGGACCGGCCAGCACCAGCACACGTGCGCGGCCGATGGTGAGTGGCAGCAGGTCGAGCGCTTCATTGGCGCCGGCCTGGCCGGCGCGCTGCATGAGCGCACCGGCGGGCAATCGCTCGGCCGCAGCGTGCTCGATCGCGCGAATCTCAGCAATCGTAAAGAGGGGCGTCATGCGGGGCATTCTAGCACTACAATTACTGCTTCACGTTTAGAGCGAGGCAGCGCGATGGATTGGCAATTCTGGATCGACCGGGGCGGCACTTTCACCGATATTGTGGCGCGCCGGCCCGACGGCAGCCTGACGACGCACAAGCTGCTGTCGGAAAGTCCCGAACATTACCGCGACGCTGCCATTGCCGGTATCCGTCATCTGCTGGGCGTAGCTGCCGGCGGTCCGATTCCGGTCGGGCAGCTCGATGCTGTGAAAATGGGCACCACGGTGGCCACCAACGCGCTGCTGGAGCGCAAAGGCGAGCCAACCGTGCTGGCGATCACGCGCGGCTTTCGCGACGCGCTGCGCATCGCCTACCAGAACCGTCCACGGCTGTTCGACCGCCATATCGTTTTGCCAGAACTGCTCTACCAGCACGTGGTGGAGGTCGACGAACGGATGGGCGCGCACGGCGAGGTGGTACAGGCGCTGGACGCGGTGGCGGCGCGCGCCGGCCTGCAGGCCCATTACGACAAGGGCTTGCGCTCGGTGGCCATCGTCCTGATGCATGGCTATCGCTACACCGAGCACGAGGCGACGCTGGCGGCGCTTGCGCGCGAGATCGGCTATACCCAGGTGTCGGTGTCGCACCTGGCCAGCCCGATGATGAAGCTGGTGGCACGCGGCGACACGACCGTGGTCGATGCCTATCTGTCGCCGATCCTGCGCCGCTACGTCGACCAGGTTGCGGTGGAACTGCCGGGTGTGAACCTGCAGTTCATGCAATCGAGCGGCGGCCTGACGGACGCGCGCACCTTCCAGGGCAAGGATTCGATCCTGAGCGGCCCGGCAGGCGGCATTGTCGGCATGGTGCGCGCCAGCCGCGCGGCCGGCTTCGAAAAGATCATCGGCTTTGACATGGGCGGCACATCGACCGACGTATCCCATTTCTCCGGCGAGTTCGAGCGCGTGTTCGAGACCCAGGTTGCCGGCGTGCGCATGCGCGCGCCGATGATGAGCATTCACACGGTTGCTGCCGGCGGCGGCTCGATCCTGCATTTTGACGGCAGCCGCTTCCGCGTCGGTCCCGACAGTGCCGGCGCCGATCCGGGCCCGGCCAGCTATCGCCGCGGCGGGCCGCTGGCGGTGACCGATTGCAACGTGATGCTTGGCAAGATCCAGCCGGCGTTCTTCCCGAAACTGTTCGGCAGCGATGGCATGCAAGCGCTCGATGCGGTGACGGTGCGCGAGAAGTTCAGCGCGATGGCTGCCGACATCCAGGCGGCAACCGGCGCGCCGTCCTCGCCGGAACAGGTGGCGGAGGGCTTCATCGAAATCGCCGTGGGCAATATGGCCAATGCGATCAAACAGATCTCCGTGCAGCGCGGCCACGATGTGACCGAGTACGCCCTGACCAGCTTTGGCGGCGCCGGCGGCCAGCACGCCTGCCTGGTGGCGGATGCCTTGGGGATGAAGACTGTCTTCATCCACTCGCTGGCCGGCGTGCTGTCGGCCTACGGCATGGGCCTGGCCGACCAGACGTCAATGCGCGAAAGCGCGGTCGAACTGCGCCTGGCGCCCGAAGCGCTGCCGGCGCTGGAGGCGCGGCTGGAGGCGCTTGGCGCCGAAGCGGCGGCGGATCTTCACGCACAGGCAGTAGCCGACGAGCGTATCAGCGTTGTGCGGCGCGTCCACCTGCGCTACGAAGGCACGGATTCCGCCCTGATCATCCTGTTCGACACCATCGACAGCATGAAGTCCCAGTTCGAAGCCGCGTACCGCAAGCGCTTTTCTTTCCTGATGCCAGGCAAGGCGCTGATCGTGGAAGCGGTATCGGTGGAAGCCATCGGCAAATCCGACGCTCCGCCGGAGGCTGCGCCACAGCAGGCGCCGCGCCACGCGGCACTGGCGCCATCACAAACGGTGCGCATGTACAGCGCCGGCCAATGGCACGACACCGGGCTGTTCAAGCGCGATGCTACCCGTATCGGCGACATCATCAAGGGTCCGGCCATCATCGCCGAGGCCAACGCCACCACCATCGTGGAACCCGGCTGGCAAGCCGAAGTCACCCCGCAGGACCACCTCGTGCTGACCCGTGTCGAAGCGCTGCCGGTACGCCGCGCCATCGGCACTACTGCCGATCCGGTCATGCTGGAGATCTTCAACAACCTGTTCATGTCGATCGCTGAGCAAATGGGCCTGCGCCTGCAGAACACTGCCTACTCGGTCAATATCAAGGAGCGCCTGGACTTCAGTTGCGCCATCTTCGATGCCGAGGGCAACCTGATCGCGAATGCCCCGCACATGCCGGTGCACCTGGGCTCGATGGGCGAAAGCATCAAGACCGTGATGCGCGAGAATGCCGGGCAGATGCATCCGGGCGACGTCTACATGCTGAACGACCCGTATAACGGCGGCACCCACCTGCCGGACGTCACCGTCATCACGCCAGTCTTCGACGAGGCGGGCGGCGAGATCCTGTTCTACGTCGGTTCGCGCGGCCACCATGCCGATATTGGCGGCAGCACGCCGGGCTCGATGCCGCCGGACTCGCGCAATATCGAGGAAGAGGGAGTCCTGATCAACAACTTCAAGCTGGTCGATGGCGCCTCCGGCGGCGAGTTGCGCGATGCCGAGGCGCGTGCCTTGCTGGCCGGCGCACGTTACCCGGCGCGCAATCCTGACCAGAACATGGCCGATTTCCGCGCCCAGGTCGCAGCCAACCAGAAAGGGGTTGAAGAGCTGCGCAAAATGGTCGCGCACTTCGGCCTCGACGTGGTGCGGGCCTATATGGGCCACGTGCAGGACAACGCCGAAGAGGCGGTGCGGCGCGTCATCAGCGCCCTGCGCAACGGCAGCTATGAGCTGAAACTCGATAACGGCGCCGTGATCAATGTCGCCGTCCGCGTCAATGCCGCCGAACGCAGCGCCGAGATCGACTTCAGCGGCACTTCCGGCCAATTGGACAACAACTTCAATGCGCCGTCCGCGGTATGCATGGCCGCCGTGTTGTATGTGTTCCGCACCCTGGTCAATGACGACATCCCGCTCAATGCAGGCTGCCTGAAGCCCCTTCACGTGATCATTCCGCCGGGTTCGATGCTGAACCCGCATTACCCCGCCTCGGTAGTGTCGGGCAACGTGGAAACGTCCACCTGTATCACCAACGCCTTGTATGGTGCACTCGGTGTGCAGGGCGCCTCGCAGGGGACGATGAACAATTTCACCTTCGGTAACGCAAAATACCAGTACTACGAAACCATCAGCGGCGGCTCCGGCGCGGGGGATGGCTTTGACGGGACCGACGTGGTGCAGACCAATATGACGAACTCGCGCCTGACGGACCCGGAAATCCTCGAGTTCCGCTTCCCCGTGAGGCTGGAGAGCTACGAAATCCGCCACGGCTCTGGCGGTGCTGGACACTGGCATGGCGGCAATGGCGGCGTGCGCAAGGTACGCTTCCTGGAGCCGATGACGGCAGCCATCCTCTCGAACAACCGCATCCACGCGCCGTTCGGCATGGCAGGCGGCGAGCCAGGGGCATTGGGACGCAATACAGTGCTCCGTGCCGACGGCAGCACCGAACAACTGGGCCATATCGGCAAGACCGATATGCAGCCAGGCGATATCTTTGTGATTGAAACGCCGGGCGGCGGAGGCTTTGGGAGCCCCGGCGCGCCGGACGCCTAGGCGGTCGTCGAAATACCGTACTTGCGCTGGGTGCCTGAATACTGCATGAGCAGGGCTTCCAGCGCAGGGCTGCCGGCATCGAGGCGGCGGATACGGTCGATCAGGGCGCCCGCCTGGTCGCCCAGCGGTGCCTCCCAGCCCAGTTCGTCCAGCTGGCGCAGGATGGCTTGCACGGCCGCATACAGCACTTTGAGGTTGCCGGGCGTACGGCGCAGGGCCTGGTGCAAGGTGGCCACCGCAGCGCGGTGGTCGCCCTGGCGCGCCATGGATTCGGCTTCGGTAACCAGTTCCTGCATGACGTTGTCGATCTTCTCGCCAACGCCCCGCGCCAGGTCGTGGCGGCCAGCCTTTTCGAAGACGCTGACCGCTTCCTCCATGGTGATCGGTTTTTCGTTGTCGTTCATCATATGCATGACGACATCGGCCGCATCCTTGTCCAGGCGGTGCTTCAGGCACGAGTCGACCAGGCCGATGCGCAGGCGGTTCGACAGGCCGCGCGCCATGCCCACTGCCGTCACGGCATTCGACAACTCGGATGCGGCCTCGGTAGCGTGGCCGGTCACGTCCAGCAGCAGGGCCGAAGAAATATGCTTGCACACTTCCGTGTTGGCGCTGGCGCGCAGGGTCCGTTCCATGTCGCGGATCACGCCGGAGGCCTGGTTGACGTCTCCCTTGCGCACCAGGGCGCGCACCAGGTTCACATGGTCTTCGGGATCGCGGAATTCCGAATAGCGTGCCTTGGTCACGACCTGGCGGAAAGCCTTCTCGGCGGCCGAGATATCGCCCGTGCCGTAAGCAACCTCGCCAAGGTGGCGCAGGCGCCGCACCATATTGGGCGACATCGCCACTGCATCTTCCAGGATCTTCTTCGCCTGCTGCGACTGGCCCATGGCCTCGTAAGAGCGCGCCAGCAGGTCATAGGCCGCCATCATGTTCGGATTGGCCTCGAGCAGGCGTTCGAGCGAACCCATCGCATCGGCATAGCGTTCCAGGCCGAACTGGCAGCGCGCCAGGCCAAGTTGCGCCCAACCAGTGGGGCGGGTGATCAGGATCGCCTGGTAGACCAGCTCCGCCTGAGCGAGCTCGCCGGCTTCGTACAGAAGCTCGGCGCGCAAGCGCGCAAACTCGGTCGCGTAGCGCGGATTGGCGCTTTCGGCTTCCTGGCAGGCGTCGATGGCTTCGCGCTGCTTGCCCTGTGCGATGAGCTGGTAGACCGGCATGAATGCAGCGCGCCGGTCGACGGCGCGGCCGATGCGCTGCATCAGGCCATCGACCGTGAAGGGCTTCAACACGTAATCGGTCGGCGTCAGTTCGGCCGCGCCAATCACCTTGGACTGCACCGCTTCCGAGGTCAGCATGATGAAGATGGTCGAGCGGTCGATCAGCTTGTGGTGGCGCAGGTCTTCCAGCAATTGCTGGCCGTCCTGGCCGCTGTCCTCATTGCCGCTGCCAAGGTCGTACTCGCACAGGATGACGTCAAAACGCTTATTGGTCAGCTGGCGGATCGCCGTGCCCGAGCTGACGGCGTACTCGATCCGCGTGATCGATGCCTGGTTCAGCATATTGTGCAGGTTGCCGCGCATCGCCGGGTTGGGGTCGATGATCAGCACCGACAGGTCGCTATACGATTGCATTCACTTCATCTCTTGTTGTTTGCCCCGCAGGGTGACATATTGTGATGATAACGCAGCCAGCATCGGATGATGGGGATCTGCCTTGCGCATCCGTATCAGCAATGCCGCACATTGTTCGCCGAGCGCCGTTTCCCAGCCGCTGTCGCCCATCAGGCGCAGCATGGCGGAGGCGAGGGCGGAGATCAGCCCGGCGTTCTCCGGCCGCCGCCGGACGGCCACCTGGAGCACCTCGATCGCGCCGCGCTGGTCGCCCTGGCCGCTGCGCGCTGCCGCCTGCCTGACCAGGCCGTCGAGGTAGCGCTCCACAGTGTCGCCCTGGTTCCGGGCCAGTTCTGGCCTGCCTGCGCGTTCGTAGACAGCGGCGGTATCGGATTCCTTGACGCCGCTGGCGGGATCGCCGGCCAGCGCATCGAGCAACTGCATGCCTTGTTCGTCCATCCCGTGGCTCAGGCAGTTCCCGGCCAGGTCCAGTAAGAGCGCGCTCGATAGCGTGCCTGCCTCGCCGGCTGCGCGCACGGCATTGGCCAGCTCCGTGCGGGCGGCCTCGGCATTGCCGTTCAGTCCTTGCAGCAGCGCGGCGGAGAATGCCTTGCAGGCATCGGTGGCCGGCCCGCTGCGGGCCGAACGATCGAGCTCGCGCAGGGCATTCGCGGCGCCTGCTGCGTCGCCTTTCCGGACCAGCGCCTGCACCAGGTTCACATGGTCCTCCGGCTCGCGGAACTCCGAGTATTTGGACTTTGCGACCACCTGCCTGAACGTCTTTTCGGCGGCATCGAGGTCGCCGCCTTCCAGCGCGACCTGGCCCAGATGGCGCAGGCGCCGCACCATGTGCGGAGAGATCGAGACGGCTGCTTCAAGCGCTGCCCGGGCCTCGGCATGCTGTCCAAGGGCTTGTTGGGTGCGTGCCATGAGGTCGTAGGCCGCCATGTACTTGGGGTTGTCGTCGATGAGGCGCTGCAGGGTGTCCAGCGTATCTGCCAACAGGCCCTGCTGGCACTGGCAGCGGGCCAGCCCAAGCTGGGCCCAGCCAAGCGGGCGCGTTTCCAGGATTTCCCGGTAAATTGCTTCGGCCTGCGCCAGTTCGCCCAGGGCCGCGTGCGCCTCGGCGCGCAGGCGGCCGCATTCGGTGGCATAGCGCGGATTGGCCGCCGCCGCGACCTCGCTGGCCAGTATTGCTTCGCGCAGCCTGCCGCGCTCGATCATCTGGTGCACCGGGAGCAGGGCGCCGCGCCGGTCCACCGCCCGCGCAATGCGCTGGGCCAGCACGTCGACGGTAAAGGGTTTGAGGATGTAATCGGTCGGCGTCAGTTCCGCTGCGCTCACGACCTTGCCGTACACACCTTCGGTGGTCAGCATGATGAAGATGGTGGAGGGGGAAATCAGCTTGTGGTGGCGCAGGTCTTCCAGCAGTTGCTGCCCGTCCTGACCCTGTTCGTTGCCCAGGTCGTACTCGCACAGGACCAGGTCGAACGCCTTCTTTTCGAGGTGGCGGATGGCAGTGCCTGCATTGACGCCGTGCTCGATGCGGGTGATCCCCAGCTGGCCCAGCATATTGTGCAGGCCGCTGCGCATATGCTGGTTGGGGTCGATCACCAGGACTGACAGGTCGCTATATTCTTGCATTTTGAAGGCAAAAGGCTGTCATAGAGGGAGGATACCCCAAGGCCGCCCAAAAAACAGGCGTAAACCCGGCAAATGTTGCTTTCGGGCCAATGAAGGAAGGGTGGGAAGTGATGCCTGAAACAAGTATAATGTCGGCAAATCGAAATACAGCAAGACCAGTCAGCTCGTGCACAGTATTCCTTTAAACCGCAGCTACGCTGCATTCTTCACGCCCCCACTATGTTGATTCTGCCGGGTTCCAACGCCCTGTCCTCTTTCCGTAGCCAACGCCTCCTCAACCAGCTCCAAGCAGTCCTGCCGGCCATTACGTCGGTCCAAGCCCGCTTTATCCACTTTGTCGACTCCGCGTCGCCCCTGACCGAAGACGACCTGAACCGCATGAACGGCCTGCTGACCTATGGCGAGCCGGCCTTGCCGGAGCATGCTGAAGGCGTGGTGGAAGAGTTTGTCGTCATTCCCCGTTTCGGCACCATTTCGCCCTGGGCTTCCAAGGCCACCGATATCGTGCACAACTGCGGCATGGCGCATATCCACCGGGTGGAGCGCGGCGTTGCCTACCGCATCAACCTGAAGGGCGGCATCCTGGGCACCGGCCTGGGCGCTGCCAAAAAGCTGGACAGCGAGCAGGCGCAAGCCGTCGCGGCGCTGCTGCACGACCGCATGACCGAATCGGTGCTGCGCCACCCGGACCAGGCTGCCGGCCTGTTCTCGAGCCTGGAAGCCAAGCCGCTGGAATCGATCGACGTGATGGGCGCCGGCCGCAACGCGCTGGAAAAGGCCAATACCGACCTGGGCCTGGCGATGTCGGACGACGAGATCGACTACCTGCTGGAAGCGTTCACCAACGCCCGGCGCAACCCGACCGACGTTGAACTGATGATGTTCGCACAGGCGAACTCGGAGCACTGCCGCCACAAGATCTTCAACGCCGACTGGACCATCGACGGCGTGGCGCAGGACAAGTCGCTGTTCAAGATGATCAAGAACACGCACGAGAAGAACCCGCGCGGCACCATCGTTGCCTATTCGGACAACTCCTCGATCATCGAAGGCGCGCAAGTTACCCGCTTTTACCCGCGCGAGGGCCATGAATATGCGCCTTCCACCGAGCTGGTGCACACCCTGATGAAGGTGGAAACCCACAACCACCCAACCGCTATTTCCCCGTTCCCTGGCGCCTCCACCGGCGCCGGCGGCGAAATCCGCGATGAAGGCGCGACCGGCCGCGGCTCCAAGCCGAAAGCCGGCCTGACCGGCTTCACCGTCTCCAACCTGATGATCCCTGGCGCCGTGCAGGCCTGGGAAAACGCCGCCAACGTCACCGCTCCGGTCGGCAAGCGCGACGAAAGCCAGGTGTACGGCAAGCCGGAACGCATCGCTTCGCCACTGCAGATCATGATCGAAGGCCCGCTGGGCGGCGCCGCGTTCTCGAACGAATTCGGGCGCCCGGTGCTGGGCGGCTACTTCCGCACCTACGAACAGAATATCGGCCAGCAGTTCGCCGGCGGCAAAGACACGGTGATGGGCTACCACAAGCCGATCATGATCGCCGGCGGCATCGGCAATATCTCCGCAGCGCATACCCACAAGAACGACATCCCGGTGGGCAGCCTGCTGATCCAGCTGGGCGGTCCCGGCATGCGCATCGGCATGGGCGGTTCGGCTGCTTCTTCCATGGCGACCGGCACCAACACCGCCGACCTGGACTTCGATTCAGTCCAGCGCGGCAATCCGGAAATGGAGCGTCGTGCCCAGGAGGTCATCAACGGCTGCTGGCAACTGGCTGACAAGAACCCGATCATCTCGATCCACGACGTGGGCGCAGGCGGCCTGTCCAATGCCTTCCCCGAGATCACCAATGACGCCAAGCGCGGCGCGATCTTCGACCTGCGCAAGGTGCCGCTGGAAGAATCCGGCATGGCCCCGAAGGAAATCTGGTCCAACGAGTCGCAGGAACGCTATGTCCTGGCCATCGCTCCGGGCGACCTGGCCGTGTTCCAGGCGCTGTGCGAGCGCGAGCGCTGCCCGTTCGCCGTGGTCGGCGTGGCAACTGAGGAACGCCAGCTGAAGGTGATCGACCAGGAGATGGGCAATAATCCGGTCGACATGCCGATGGAAGTCCTGCTGGGCAAGCCGCCAAAGATGCACCGCGACGTGAAGCATGTGCAGCACGACCTGCCGGCCATCGACCTGACCGGCATCCAGCTGGAAGAGGCCGCCAAGCGCGTGCTGCTGCTGCCAACCGTGGCCGACAAGAGCTTCCTGATCACCATTGGCGACCGCACCGTGGGCGGCATGTCCGTGCGCGACCAGATGGTCGGCCCGTGGCAGGTTCCTGTGGCCGACTGCGCCGTGACCACCCTGAGCTACGAGGGTTATGTCGGCGAGGCGATGGCAATGGGCGAGCGCACCCCGCTGGCCGTGATCGACGCAGCGGCTTCCGGCCGCATGGCGGTGGGCGAGACTGTCACCAACCTGGCAGCCGCGCCGATCAACGATATTTCCGACATCAAGCTGTCGGCCAACTGGATGGCTGCCTGCGGCCAGCCAGGCCAGGATGCGGCCCTGTTCGACACCGTCAAGGCAGTGGGCATGGAGCTGTGCCCGGCGCTGGGCCTGTCGATCCCGGTCGGCAAGGATTCCCTGTCGATGCGCACGACCTGGAAGGACGAAGGGGCGGACAAGGCGGTGATTTCGCCGGTTTCCCTGATCGTTTCCGGCTTCTCGCCAGTGTATGACGTGCGCAAGTCGCTGACTCCGCAAATCCGTACCGACCTGGGCGAAACCGCCCTGATCGTGATCGACCTGGGCCGCGGCAAGAACCGCATGGGCGCCTCGGCGCTGGCGCAAGTCATGGGCCAGCTGGGCAATGCCGCGCCGGACGTCGATTCGCCGCAAGACCTGAAAGCCTTCTTCCACGCCATCCAGCAACTGAACAAGGAAGGCAAGCTGCTGGCTTACCACGACCGTTCCGATGGCGGCCTGTACGCAACCCTGGTGGAAATGGCCTTTGCCGGCCGCGCCGGCCTGTCGGTCAACCTGGACATGCTGACCCTGGGCGAAGAAGGCAGCATGGACCATGGCGACGCCAAAAACTGGGCCGGCCAGGTGGCGGAGCGGCGCAATGAGCTGACCCTGGCGGCGCTGTTCAACGAAGAACTGGGCGCCGTGATCCAGGTGCGCGCCGAAGAGAAGTCGGCCGTCATGGATGTGCTGCGCAGCTTCAACCTGGGTGCCTGCAGTCACATCATCGGCAAGCTGAACGACCGTGGCGTGATCGAGTTCACCCGCGACGCCAAGATCATCTATTCGCAGCCGCGTGCCGAGCTGCACCGCCTGTGGAGCGAAACGAGCTGGCGTATTTCCCGCGTGCGCGAAAATCCAGCCACTGCGGATGCCGAATACGAGCGTCTGCTGGACGAGACCGATCCAGGCATGCAGCCGAAAATCGCTTTCGACATGGCGGAGAATGTCGCAGCGCCGTTCCTCGCGACCGGCGTGCGTCCGCGCGTTGCCATCCTGCGCGAGCAGGGCGTCAACTCCCATATCGAAACGGCATGGGCAATGCACCGCGCCGGCTTTAGCGCCGTTGACGTGCACATGAGCGACCTGATCTCGCACCGCGTCGCGCTGGCCGATTTCCAGGGCATTATCGCGGTCGGCGGCTTCTCCTACGGCGACGTGCTGGGCGCCGGCGAAGGCTGGGCCAAGTCCATCTTGTTCAATCCCGAAATGGCTGAACAGTTCGCCGCCTTCTTCCAGCGCAAGGATACCTTCGGCCTGGGCATCTGCAACGGTTGCCAGATGATGTCGAACCTGAAATCGCTGATTCCGGGCGCCCATGCATGGCCGAAGTTCACCACCAACAAGTCGGAGAAATTCGAGGCACGCTTCTCGATGGTGGAAGTGCTGGATTCGCCATCGATCTTCCTGCAAGGCATGGCCGGTACCCAGACCCCGATTGCCATCGCGCACGGAGAAGGTTTCGCCGATTTCAGCCAGACCGGCAATATCGATGAAGCGATCGGCGCCTTGCGTTTCGTCGATAACAAGGGCAGTGCCACCGAAACCTACCCGTACAACCCGAACGGTTCGCCACGCGGCCTGACCGCGGTGACCACGCCTGACGGCCGCTTCACCGTGATGATGCCGCACCCGGAACGCGTTTCCCGCACGGTGCAGAACTCCTGGCACCCGGACGGCTGGGGCGAGGATTCGCCTTGGGCGCGTATGTGGGGCAACGCGCGCAAGTTCATCGCTTAAGGGCTTATCCGCGCCGCCGGCGGGCCGCCAGCAAGGCGGCTACGCCGCCGAGCATCAACCAGGCCCCGCCCGGGGCCGGCACCTGGGTCGCGTCGACGAACTGGAAGTCGTCGGCGACCCAGTTTCCGTTGAGCTGTCCGAGTTCGCGCCGGTCGATGCGGTATCCGGTGATCGGTCCCAGGGCGGCGAAAATGCTGGTGTCGACGAAGGATAGCGGCTCGGGCAGTCCGGGATGACTTTCCGGCAAGTCGAATACGACCGAGGCTAGCTCGCTCACACCGTTCAGAGCGACGATCGTGACCTGGTCCGCGCCGCCTTCGCCAAACCCGTAATACTGGTTGCGGCCGAACCATGCGCCTGTCAGCACCTTGTCCGTGGTGATGGTCAAACCGGACCCACCATCCGCATTGGAAACGAAATAACGGCCGGAATGTGGGATGCCGAATAAGGGGCCGCTCGGTCCTCCAACGCGATATTGGTCACCGACGACGCCGAAGCGGGAATCCCAGGTAATGCCCTGATATTCGAGGCTGGCGCTTGAATTGGTCCATTGGATGCCGGTTGCACTATCGCGGGCCGGCGGAAACTGAAGATCGTCAAAGGTGGCGATGACGCCTGCCATGGCGGGAGATGCGGTGATCAAAACGCCGCTGACGATTAAACGCTGTAATGCGAGCTTATTCATTTCCAGCCTCCTTTTTAGTTGTCACGAGTTTAACGCGTCATTTTGAGGGGCGGCAATTGTCCGTATTAATGCTGTTGTTTTAGCGTCGGCCTGAAACTTCCGGATTGCACGCCAACTTCTGGCGTGTATATGCCAGATGCCGGCTTAGCTTCCGGGCGCGAGGTGCCTGGCGGCCTCGCGAATGCTCAATTTCGACAATGCGGTCTTGTTTTCACTAATGAATTGAGCGACATTATGTGGCGCGTGGCGCGCATAATCGCGCAAGGCCCAGCCAATTGCTTTCTGAATGAAGAATTCATTTTCATGGCCGAGCGCCAGTGAGTAGCGGAATAAGCGCATCTCGTCGGTTTTTTCGCGCCAGCCCAGCTGGTGGAGCAGGGCGATTCGCTGCATCCAGAAGTTATCGTGATTTAGAGCCGAATCCATGCCATGGTGCTCGAAACGCAGCACGTCGCCAATGATGCCGGCCATTCCATCCACCGAATCCCACCAGGATTTGCGCAATACAAAGCGCAGTAATTCCGGCACATCGCCCGCATTAAACTGTTTCCAATGTGCAGCCATCAGGTCCAGGGCTGCATATTGGTATTCGCGTTCGGGCAATTGCCAGAGCTCGTGGGAAATGCCGATCAGCTCGGCCGACGAGGCTGCTTTGAAAGCCTGCACCAGGGGCTTGATTGCGCCGCGCCGCGCCGGGGTGGCAATGCCGAGGAAGGGAAACTGGTCGCGCATATAGGCGCCCATCGCTGGAGCCCGGGTGGCATCGGCCAGCGGGGCAAGGGCGGAGGTGAAGTCTTTGATCGTTGGCATAATAAAAAAGCGCCCCGTGGGGCGCTCGGTCAAGGCGGCCGCTGCAGGCACACCAGGGAATTACTGTACTTTGGCCTTGGCAACCAGCTGGTCACGGTAGGCCGCCACTTTACGCTGGGTCAGGGACTCGGCGATCTGTGGCTTGACTTCTTCCAGCGACGGCACCTTGGCGGCGCGCGAGCCTTCCAGCTTGATGACGTGGTAGCCGAACTGCGATTGCACTGGCTTGTCGGTGATCTGGCCGTCTTTCAGGGCGACCATGGCGTCAGCGAACGGTTTCACGTAGTTGCCCGCTGCCGCCCAGTCCAGGTCGCCGCCGTTGGCAGCCGAACCAGGGTCTTGCGAGGCCTTGGCCAGTTCTTCAAACTTGGCGCCGCCCTTTAGCTTGGCGATGATGTCGGTCGCTTCCTTCTCGGTCTTCACCAGGATGTGGCGGGCGTGATATTCCTTGTCGCCCTTGGAAGCTTTGAACTGTTCGTAAGCGGACTTGATTTCGGCATCGCTGACCGGATTTTTCTTCACATAATTCACCAGCAGGGCGCGGATGATGATTTCCTGGCGGGCTTGTTCCAGGGCTTCTTTCACTTCCTTGTTGGCAGCAACGCCTTGCTTGGTGGCTTCCTGCACCAGCACTTCGCGGCCGATCAGGGATTTCTTGATCATGTCGCGCAGTTGCGGCGAGTCCGGCTGGCCTTGGGCAGCAGCTTGCTTGACAGCGGCTTCCATCTGGGACGATGGGATAGCTTTACCGTTCACGGTAGCGACGGTCTGGGCAAAAGCTGGAGTAGCTGCAACTGCGATCAGGGCCAACAGCAGGGTGGCTGGTTTAAATTTCATTGAGTGTTTCCTTAGTTAAAATAAATCCGGCGCCGCTCGGGCGCCGGATCGGGTCCGTGACGGATTATTGTACTTTGGCTTTCTTAACCAGCGATTCCTGATAGGCCTGCAGTTTCTCGCGCATCAGGGAATCGGCGATACGTGGCTTCACTTCTTCCAGCGGCGGCAGCTTGACCGGACGGGTGTCGTCCACCTTGATCACGTGGAAACCGCTTGGGGTTTGCACCGGCTTCTCGGTTACCTGGCCTTTTTGCAGGGCGGTGAACGCATCAGCGAAGACTTTAGGGAAATTCTTTGGCGTACCCCAGTCCAGGTCGCCGCCATTGGCTGCGGAGCCGGTGTCCTTGGAGTTTTTGGCCAGGTCTTCGAACTTGGCACCGCCTTTCAGTTTGGCGATGATGTCGGTCGCTTCTTTTTCGGTCTCGACCAGGATGTGGCGCACGTGGTATTCCTTGTCACCCTCTTCGGCAACTGCACGGTCATAGGCGGCCTTGATGTCGGCATCGCTGATCGGGTTCTTCTTCACGTAATCAGCGGCCAGGGCGTTCAGCATGATGTCCTGGCGGGCCTGTTCCAGAGCGGTGGTAACGTCCTTGCTCTTGGCCAGGCCTTGCTTTTCGGCTTCCTGGATCATTACTTCGCGGCCGATCAGGGACTTCTTGATCATTTCGCGCAGTTGTGGGGTGTCTTGCTGCTGACCTTGGGCAACGACTTGCTTGACCAGGGCGTCAACTTTGGCGGTCGGGATGGCTTTGCCATTGACGACAGCGGCGTTCTGGGCGAAAGCTGGTGCAGCGGCAACGGCGATAAGTGCGAGCAGCAAGCGGGCTGGCTTGAAAGTCATTTAGTTTAATTCCTAGGGAAAGTTTACTGAATTGCGGGGATTTTGGGCTGGTTCGCCGAGATGTCTCTACTATTCAACGATCGAGGTTCTTTTTGATGTTTCCCAAAAACTCCGCGCATATCATACTTCGGACGGTGCCAGTGCGGTAATGGCCAATGCATGAATTTCTTTATGCATCATATCGTGCACGGAATCATACACCAGACGATGGCGCATGACGAGTTTCACACCCTCGAATTTAGCGGAGACAATTTTCAGCCTGTAATGGCCACCGCCAGAGGCCGCACCGGCATGGCCGGCGTGCATCGCCGATTCATCGTCCAGTACAATTTCCGTTGGTGCAAGCGAGGCTTCCAGGCGCTCGCGAATCCTGGCCAAGCGCGGGTCCGTCATACTTCATCCTTAATATGTTTAGAAAGGTAGAAAGCCTGGGCGATAAAGAACACCAGCATCAAGCCGGTAACGCCGAACGCCTTGAAATTGACCCAGGCGTCGTTATCCGACTTGAACAGGATGAAGGCGACAAACAGGTTGACGAAACCGAGCACCAGCCAAAAGGTAATCCACATGAAATGCAGGCGCACCCAGACATGTTCGGGCAGCTGCACCTGCTTTTCCATCGCCAGGCGAATCATGTTCTTATCGAAGAAGCGGTAAGCTACCAGCATGGCGGTGGCCAGCGACCAGTAGATAATGGTCGGTTTCCATTTGATAAAGTCATCGTCGTGGAAATAGATCGTCATGCCGCCGAATACGATAAACACTACCAGGGAAACCCATAGTGCACCGTCGACTTTCTTGCGGCGAGCTAAGAGATATAACACCTGGGCGGCGGTGCCGATAATGCCGACAATCGTGGCCACCACAATCGGCGCCTGGGACGCCGGTATTGCGCCGCCGGCTACCAAGCCGCCCAGGTTGGCATTCAGCATGGCATGTGCCGCTTCCTGGTGGCTGCCAGCGAATTTATAGCTGACAAAGAACAGAATCAGCGGGAACAGGTCAAAAATAATCTTCATCTTTATCAGGGCATTGGTTCAAAGCGCAGCGAGGCCGAATTAATGCAATAGCGCAATCCGGTTGGCGGCGGACCATCGGGGAAGACGTGGCCCAGGTGGGCGTCACATACTGCACAGATGATTTCGGTGCGCAGCATACCATGCGACCGGTCCGTTTTCTCGATGATATTCGCTGGATTGAGGGCCTTGAAGTAGCTCGGCCAGCCGCAGCCGGAATCGAACTTGGCGTCCGATTCGAATAGTGGGGTGTTGCAGCACACGCAGGTGTAAATGCCGTGCTCGTGGTGGTCCCAGAATTTACCTGTGAATGCACGCTCGGTGGCTGCGTGGCGGGTCACCTGGTACTCCATCGGATCGAGCTGGGCACGCCATTCGGCGTCGGTCTTGACCACTTTGTCATTCATCTTAATATCTCAGGAAGAGCAGCTGACCGAAAGCTGGCTGGACCAGTCCGGCGGGAAGCCTGCATATTGTTCATTTTCGGGTTGCTCGTCGAAGGGGCGCGCTAGCAGGGCCAGCAGGCGCTCAACTTCGGAAAAGTCCTTATTCTGGGCCCTTTCGATGGCGACCTGTGCCATGTAGTTTCGCAGCACATACTTGGGGTTGACCTGATCCATCGCAAGTTTTCGAACGGCATCGTCGCTGTTTTCGGCTCGCAGGCGCGCACGATAAGCTTCGGCCCAGGTGTCGAACGCCGGGCGGTCAATGAACAGGTCGCGCAGTGGTTCGTCACCTTCCGCGCTGCCAGCACGCAAGCCGCTCAGGCGGCGGAAGAAAATCGTGAAATCCGTGTGGTTGGCCTGCAGCACAGCGAATAATCCGTCCAGCAATTCGCGGTCGCCTTCCTGCGTGCTTGTCAGTCCGAGTTTGGCGTGCAGCAGCTTGTCAATATGGCGGGCGAACTCGGGCTGGTAGACGTCCAGCGCTTCCTGCGTCAGCTCGACTTCGCCGATCAGTGGCAACAACGCCTGCGCCAGGGCGTAGCAGTTCCAGTGACCGATTTGCGGCTGGTTGGAGTAGGAGTAACGGCCGTGATCGTCGCTGTGGTTGCAGATCTGATTGGCGTCGAAGCCATCCATGAAGCCGAAGGGGCCATAATCCAGGGTTTGCCCCAAGATCGACATATTGTCGGAGTTCATTACACCATGCATGAAGCCGACTGCTTGCCAGTGCGCGATCATGCGTGCCGTGCGGCGGGTCACTTCTTCCAGCAACGCTGCGTAGGGGTTTTCCTCCTCGCGCAGGGAAGGATAGAAGCGGTCGATAACGTAATCGGCCAATTGCTTCAGTTCTTCCGGCTTGCGGTTGTAATACCAGTGTTCGAAAGAGCCGAAGCGGATGAAGCTGGGCGCCATGCGCACGACGACGGCTGCTGTTTCGATCGATTCGCGTACCACGCCCTGGTCCGAGCCGACTACCGACAAGGCGCGGGTGGTGGGAATGCCGAGGCCATGCATCGCTTCCGAGCACAGGAACTCGCGGATGGACGAACGCAGCACGGCGCGCCCATCGCCCATGCGGGAGTAGGGCGTCATGCCAGCCCCTTTGAGCTGCAATTCCATCGGGCCTTCTGCCGTGGCGATATCACCCAGCAGTATGGCGCGGCCGTCCCCAAGTTGTCCGGCCCAGACGCCGAACTGATGGCCGGAATAAACAGCTGCCAGGGGCGTGGAGCGTTCAGCCACGCGGTTGCCGATCAGTATCTCGACAGCTTCCTGCGTTGCCAGCGCGGCCGGATCGCTGCCGATCAGGCGCGCCGCGGAAGGGCTGATGGCGATGAGATAAGGCGCCGGCAATGGCGTCGGCATCAGGTGCGTGTAGAACGCAGGCGGCAAACCTGCGAAAGAATTTTCAAACTGGAAGTTAGTCGCGCTCATGTCAGCGCATTGTAACGCAGGCGCCGACTTGCCGCGTGTGTCCTAAGGGAAAGCTAAGTATCTGCAAGGAACCACTAAATTCTTGATTTTTAATGGCTTTCTGTCGGAAAGTCTTACACTTGATGACTGCGAAATCAAACTGCTGAGAGTAACTCTTTGAATCTAATGGCCCGCTACCATTAGGCATGCTTTATGCCTCCACCTAAGTTGCAACTAACAAAAAGGGGGTGTCATGAAACGCTTAAATCGAATGATTGCCACGATTGCCGCAGCTGCGGCGTTGTGCAGTCCGCTTGCCCAGGCCACAACCTGGACCCTGTTTTTCAACAATGCTGGACTCTACACAAACAATGGAACCAATCCGCCTTTGATGCCGGGGATGACCGACACCGATACTTGGGCGACACTAACCTTTACCGATCATAACACCAGCGTTGTCGACATCACCCTTCATGTGTTGTCTGGCGTTATGCAGCCCGGACCTTATGTCAACGACTGGTGGTTTAACGGAAATGCGTTGGCCCAGTCAGCGACTTTCCTTAACGTCGGTGGGGTTGATGCCAACCTGACAATTTGCCCGAACTGCTCCAACGGTGCAGCATCTGGTAAATATGATGGGGTCTTCCACTTTGCGAACGCCAACCCTGGTGAGTTGGGGCAAGGTAACACTTCGTCATGGACCGCAACGATCGACTCTGGGATTCTTTCGGTGTCAGACTTCCAGTTCTTGTCAGCCCCCCAAGGAGGACAGGATGAATATTATGCAGCAATTCACGTTCAGGGAAGTGGCGTTTCTGAGAAGGGTGGCGCTTGTGTCCCAGGTGAGACCGACTGTGAGCCACCGCCTGAATGCCCCCCAGGCGACACCAGTCCTGAATGCGGTGGCGGGGAACAGGAAGTTCCAGAGCCTGCAACGCTGGTCATCCTCGGTACCGGCATGCTGGGCATGGCGCTAGCAAGGCGTCGTCGTGTTCGCTGATCGAAATAACTCCCCAAAAAAACGGCAGCCGCGGCTGCCGTTTTTCATGGTCGCGATGCTTATTTGCGTACGCTGACGGTGCTGGTGGAGGTGTTGCCCGCGCGGTCGCGTGCCACGGCCTTCAGGGTATGGCTGCCATTGCTCGGCTTCCAGCTGTAGGACAAGCTCGAGCCGCTACCGGAAGTGGCCAGCGCGCCATCCACGTACAGCGACATCGAAATGCCCGCCGCACCGCTGTTGTCCGATGCATTCACGGTAACGTTGACGTTGCCGCGCACCGTGCCGCCATTGGTCGGGTTGGTGATGCTGACCTTGGGAGCGATGGTGTCGGTCGTTGGCGTAATCGTGGTCGTGGTGTTCGACACGTTCACACTGATCGGTGTGGAGGCGGCCACGTTGCCGGCTGCATCATAGGCGATCGCGGTCAGCGTAGCCATGCCGTTTGCTACGCCTTTCGAGTCCCAGGAGAAGCTGAACGGGCTGCTGATATCGCTGGCGACCACGGTGCTGTTGACTTTCAACTCTACGCGCGTCACGCCGACGTTATCCGAAGCGTTGACGTTCACTGCCACCGTACCCGATACCGTGCTGCTGCCCAGCGGGGCGGCAATGGCAACCGTGGGGCGGGTGGTATCGGCCGTGGTGACGGTGCCGGTGGCTTTCGCGACTGCCGCCGCGGCATTGACGCGGCCGTAGCCGAAGTAGATGTCGCGGCCGGCAGTGCCCAGGTCGACAGCAGTGGTGTACAGGATGTTCTTCACCTGGTCCGCGCTCAGGGAAGGATTGGCCGACATTACCAGCGCTGCCACGGCAGCAGCGACCGGGCTGGCGAAGGAGGTGCCGTTGACGGCGCCGTAGCCGCCGCCCTGCACGGTGGTGTAGATGCCCGAGCCAGGCGCCGACAGCGAGACGAAGGAACCGTAGCTGGAGAAGCTGGAACGGTTGTCGGCGGAATCGGTGGCCGAAACGGCAATCATGGTCTCGGTCGGGGTAAAGCCTTCATTGCGGTTGTAGTTGCCTGCCGAGACGAACAGCAGGCCGCCTTTGCCCTTCAGGTAGTTGGCGGCGCTTTGCACGGCCGAGCTGGTTGGGACGTTGGCGTAGCTGATGTTGACGACGCGGGCGCCATGGTCGGCGGCCCAGGTCACGCCGCTGGCCATGGTGGAGAAGTAGGCGTAGCAGGAACCGGAGTTGTTGTAGGCGATACGCACCGGCATGATCCTGGCCTGGCCGGCGACACCGGCGACACCGATTGCATTGTTCGAAGCGGCGGCAGCGGAGCCGGCAGCCTTGGTGCCGTGGCCGCAGACGTCGGCCGTGTTGGTGTTGTTGTCGTAGCTGTTGTAGCCCGCGACCAGGCGGCCGGCGAAGTCCGGATGGCTGGCATCGATGCCGGAGTCCAGGATGGCGATGGTAATGCCGCTGCCCTGGGTCTTGTCCCAGGCAGTGTTCGCGCCAATCTTGTTGATATGCCATTCGCTGCCCAGGTATGGGTCGTTGGTCGTGGCACTGACTTCGACACGCTGGTCCAGTTCAGCAAACTTGAAGTGGGGATTGTGCTGCAACTTGTTTGCCAGGGCCTTCTCGGAGCCATGCGGCACTTCGATCACGTGGATGTTGCTTTGGCCAAGCTTGTAGGCTTTGCCTGCGCCATGGGCTTTCAGGCTCTTGGCGAATTCATCGATGGTCAGGCCGGCTTGCGGCTCGACCAGGAGACGGCCTTTGGCAAATTCGGGTTCGCCGTGGTTTGGGGCGGAAAATGCCAGTGGGGTTGCAGCAGCGAGGATGAGGGCGATGCAGGTGCGGTTCTTCATTAAAAGCGAGTCCTGTTTTCAAGGTTTCAGAAAAAGGGACTGCCGGCCGCCCCGGACAGGGGGGTTGAAGAGCACACCGGGGACTTCAGGGTCACCTGTGTATCTGGCAGTCCAGCCGTCATAGACGCCATGGCGTCGTTAGACCGTTGACTTTGCGTCCCGTGCTTTCGCGCGGTTTGCCTTTGTCAGACTTCAGGGAAGATAGTAATAGACGATTTGCCGTGTGGCAAATGAATTTTCTCGAAAATTACATCCTGAAACAAATCGGCCTGAGCATTTGTGCAAAGTTGGCTTGCAAGATTGTAGCGATTAATAATATTCAGTCAAATCAATGAGTTAACTAATGGCGCGCAGAAATGGTTATTAACTCGTTTTCATTTGATCGGCAATTAATGCTTATTTCTTTGAGATAATAAAAAAGCCCGGCCGAAGCCGGGCTGAAACAGGGTTCGTATTAATTAGCGGGTCACTTGCACGCTGGTGGTAGTGGTATTGCCGGCAGCATCTTTGGCGACAGCCTGGACGGTGTGGGTGCCGGCAGCGATCTTGCGGGTGTTCCAGCTGTAGGACAGGGAGGAACCGGCGCCGGACGCCTTCAGCTGGCCGTCGATGTAGAGGCTCATGTTGATGCCGGCGGCGCCGCTGTTGTCGGAAGCATTCAGGTTCACGCTGACGGTGCCGGAAACCATGCCCGAGGTCGGGTTGGCGATGACGAGCACAGGAGCGGTGGTGTCGGCCACGACAACTGGTGCGGCGTTAGCGACGTTGACGGACACGGTGCTCGAGCTGGCAGCATTGCCTGCGGCGTCATAAGCGATGGCCACCAGGTTGTGCATGCCGTTGGCGACGCCTTTGGAGTCCCAGCTGAAAGCGTAGGGGCCGGCGTTGTCGGAAGCGACCACGGTGCCGTTCACCTTCAGGTCGACGCGGGCCACGCCCACATTGTCGGCGGCGTTCACGCCGACCGAAACCAGGCCGGAGACGGTGCTGCCGCCAACCGGGTTGGCGATGGCAACGGTCGGTGCGGTGGTGTCAGGCGCTGGCATGGACTTGGCGGCAGCAACAGCGGCGGCGGCATTGACGCGGCCGTGGCCGAAGTAGATGTCGCGGCCGGCAGTGCCCAGGTCGACAGCAGTGGTGAACAGGATGTTCTTCACCTGGTCGGCGCTCAGGGAAGGATTGGCCGACATTACCAGGGCTGCCACGGCAGCGGCGACCGGGCTGGCGAAGGAGGTGCCGTTGACGGCGCCGTAGCCGCCGCCCATCACAGTGGTGTAGATGGCCGAGCCAGGCGCCGACAGCGAGACAAAGGCGCCGTAGCTGGAGAAGCTGGAGCGGTTGTCGTAGGCGTCGGTGGCCGACACGGCAATCATGGTGTCGGTCGGGGTGAAGCCTTCGTCGCGGTTGTAGTTGCCGGCCGAGACGAACAGCAAGCCGCCTTTGCCCTTCAGGTAGTTGGCGGCGCTTTGCACGGCCGAGCTGGTTGGGACGTTGGCGTAGCTGATGTTGACGACGCGGGCGCCATGGTCGGCGGCCCAGGTCACGCCGCTGGCCATGGTGGAGAAGTAGGCGTAGCAGGAACCGCCGTTGTTGTAGGCGATACGCACCGGCATGATGCGGGCCTTGTTGGCGACGCCGGCCACGCCGACGGCGTTGTTGGCGGCAGCAGCGGCGGAGCCGGCGGCCTTGGTGCCGTGGCCGCAGACGTCGGCGGTGTTGGTGTTGTTGTCGTAGGAGTTGTAGCCGGCCACGGTGTTGCCGGCCAGGTCAGGGTGGGCCGAATCCATGCCCGAGTCCAGGATGGCGATGGTGACGCCGGCGCCTTGCACGCTATCCCAGGCGGTGGACGCGCCGATCTTGTTGATGTGCCATTCGCTGCCCAGCATCGGGTCGTTGGTGGTGGCGGATACGGCCACGCGCTGGTCCAGTTCGGCGAACTTGAAATGCGGGTTGTGCTTCAGCTTGTTGGCGATGGCTTTTTCCGAACCATGCGCGACGTCGATGACGTGAATGTTGCTCTGGCCCAGCTTGCGTGCCTTGCCGGCGCCGTTGGCCTTCAGGAGCTTGGTGAATTCTTCCACGGTCAGGCCGGCGCGCGGTTCCACGATGATGCGACCGGCGGCGAAATCTTCGCTTTGGGCGGCGAAGGCTGGAGCGGCCAGGGTAGCGATGGCGGTAGCGATTGCGGCGGAGAAGGTGGTGATGGTTTTCATGGTGCGAGTCCCTGTTTTCAAAAAATAAAAAAACGAGGACTGCCCGCCGGTCTATGCCGGTAGAAGACTGCATCACAACCCGCACAGGCGACCAGGCGCCCATGCTGAGGGGATACTTTTGTCTGGCAGTCCTGCCGTCATGGAGCCGAAGCTCTTTAGACCGATGACTTTGCGTCCCACCGTTTCCAGTGGTTTGCCCTTTTCAGATCTTGCTGTACGGAATCTTATGTCGCTAATTGCCGCATGGCAAGCACAATTCTTAAAACTTTTTTTGAATGTCGCAATTAAGTCTGAAATTAAAGAAATCTTCGTTAACTCAATGGCTTGGTTTATTTCCTATGGTCACTTTTACTTTCGAAGTCTCAATAATGATAATAAATAAAAAAGCCCGGCCGAAGCCGGGCTGAAACAGGGGTTCGTATTAATTATCGGGTCACTTGCACGCTGGTGGTAGTGGTATTGCCGGCAGCATCTTTGGCGACAGCCTGGACGGTGTGGGTGCCGGCAGCGATCTTGCGGGTGTTCCAGCTGTAGGACAGGGAGGAACCGGCGCCGGACGCCTTCAGCTGGCCGTCGATGTAGAGGCTCATGTTGATGCCGGCGGCGCCGCTGTTGTCGGAAGCATTCAGGTTCACGCTGACGGTGCCGGAAACCATGCCCGAGGTCGGGTTGGCGATGACGAGCACAGGAGCGGTGGTGTCGGCCACGACAACTGGTGCGGCGTTAGCGACGTTGACGGACACGGTGCTCGAGCTGGCAGCATTGCCTGCGGCGTCATAAGCGATGGCCACCAGGTTGTGCATGCCGTTGGCGACGCCTTTGGAGTCCCAGCTGAAAGCGTAGGGGCCGGCGTTGTCGGAAGCGACCACGGTGCCGTTCACCTTCAGGTCGACGCGGGCCACGCCCACATTGTCGGCGGCGTTCACGCCGACCGAAACCAGGCCGGAGACGGTGCTGCCGCCAACCGGGTTGGCGATGGCAACGGTCGGTGCGGTGGTGTCAGGCGCTGGCATGGACTTGGCGGCAGCAACAGCGGCGGCGGCATTGACGCGGCCGTGGCCGAAGTAGATGTCGCGGCCGGCAGTGCCCAGGTCGACAGCAGTGGTGAACAGGATGTTCTTCACCTGGTCGGCGCTCAGGGAAGGATTGGCCGACATTACCAGGGCTGCCACGGCAGCGGCGACCGGGCTGGCGAAGGAGGTGCCGTTGACGGCGCCGTAGCCGCCGCCCATCACAGTGGTGTAGATGGCCGAGCCAGGCGCCGACAGCGAGACAAAGGCGCCGTAGCTGGAGAAGCTGGAGCGGTTGTCGTAGGCGTCGGTGGCCGACACGGCAATCATGGTGTCGGTCGGGGTGAAGCCTTCGTCGCGGTTGTAGTTGCCGGCCGAGACGAACAGCAAGCCGCCTTTGCCCTTCAGGTAGTTGGCGGCGCTTTGCACGGCCGAGCTGGTTGGGACGTTGGCGTAGCTGATGTTGACGACGCGGGCGCCATGGTCGGCGGCCCAGGTCACGCCGCTGGCCATGGTGGAGAAGTAGGCGTAGCAGGAACCGCCGTTGTTGTAGGCGATACGCACCGGCATGATGCGGGCCTTGTTGGCGACGCCGGCCACGCCGACGGCGTTGTTGGCGGCAGCAGCGGCGGAGCCGGCGGCCTTGGTGCCGTGGCCGCAGACGTCGGCGGTGTTGGTGTTGTTGTCGTAGGAGTTGTAGCCGGCCACGGTGTTGCCGGCCAGGTCAGGGTGGGCCGAATCCATGCCCGAGTCCAGGATGGCGATGGTGACGCCGGCGCCTTGCACGCTATCCCAGGCGGTGGACGCGCCGATCTTGTTGATGTGCCATTCGCTGCCCAGCATCGGGTCGTTGGTGGTGGCGGATACGGCCACGCGCTGGTCCAGTTCGGCGAACTTGAAATGCGGGTTGTGCTTCAGCTTGTTGGCGATGGCTTTTTCCGAACCATGCGCGACGTCGATGACGTGAATGTTGCTCTGGCCCAGCTTGCGTGCCTTGCCGGCGCCGTTGGCCTTCAGGAGCTTGGTGAATTCTTCCACGGTCAGGCCGGCGCGCGGTTCCACGATGATGCGACCGGCGGCGAAATCTTCGCTTTGGGCGGCGAAGGCTGGAGCGGCCAGGGTAGCGATGGCGGTAGCGATTGCGGCGGAGAAGGTGGTGATGGTTTTCATGGTGCGAGTCCCTGTTTTCAAAAAATAAAAAAACGAGGACTGCCCGCCGGTCTATGCCGGTAGAAGACTGCATCACAACCCGCACAGGCGACCAGGCGCCCATGCTGAGGGGATACTTTTGTCTGGCAGTCCTGCCGTCATGGAGCCGAAGCTCTTTAGACCGATGACTTTGCGTCCCACCGTTTCCAGTGGTTTGCCCTTTTCAGATCTTGCTGTACGGAATCTTATGTCGCTAATTGCCGCATGGCAAGCACAATGCTTAAAACTTTTTTTAGATGTCGCAATTAAGTCTGGAATTAAAGAAACATATATTGATCTAATGGTTTTGAATATTTCCGATGGTCACTTTTACATTCGTAGTTACAATAATGCTTTTAAATAAAATGCCCGGCAAGTGCCGGGCTAAAGGGGGGTATTCAGGTATCGGTCCATTATCTGGAGGCATTGGCGACATTCACTTGTACGACGCGGGAAGCAGTAACATTGCCGGCTGCATCGTAGGCGATGGCAAGCAGTCCGTTCATGCCATTCGATACGCCTGTGGAATCCCAGCTGAAGCCAAATGGGCTGGAACTGTCGGATGCGACCAGGGTGCCATTTGCCCTCAGTTCGATGCGTGACACGCCCACATTGTCCGACGCCGCCACGTCGACCGGTACCAGGCCCGATACGGTGACGTTCGCTGCCGGCTTGGCGATGGAAACGCTCGGCGGTGAGGTATCGCGCGCTGGCGCAGCCTTGGCCGCGGCGACGGCGGCTGCGGCGTTGACCCGGCCATAGCCGAAGTAGATGTCGCGGCCGGCGCTGCCAAGATCCACGGCGGTGCTGAACAGGACGCCCTGCACCTGGTCTGCAGTCAGGGCCGGATTGGCGGACATGACAAGTGCGCCGACGGCAGCAGCAATAGGGCTCGAAAAGGACGTACCGTTCACACCGCCATAGCCGCCGCCTTTGACCGTGGTAAAGATTCCGGCCCCCGGAGCAGACAAGGCCACGAACGCGCCATAACTGGAAAAGCTGGCGCGCGTGTCATTGGTGACGGTCGCCGAAACCGGAATCATGGTGGGAGTGGGGGTAAAGCCTTCGTCGCGGTTGTAGTTGCCTGCTGAAACGAAAAGCAAGCCGCCTTTGCTGCGCAGGTAATTGGCTGCGCTCTGGACGGCCTGGCTGTCAGGCACGCCCGTGAAACTGATATTGGCAATCCTGGCGCCGTGGTCGGCAGCCCAGGTGAGGCCGCTGGCCATAGTGGAGGTATAGGCGTAGCAAGCGCCGCCACTGAGAAAGGCGATGCGGATGGGCATGATCCTGGCTTTGCCAGCAACGCCCGCCACACCCAGCGCATTATTGGTTGCCGCGGCTGCGGAACCGGCGACCTTGGTGCCGTGGCCGCATAAGTCGGCGGTATTCGTGTTGTTGTCGTAGCTGTTGTAGCCCGCGGTGAGGTTCGCTGCCAGGTCGGGGTGGCTGGCATCGACGCCGGAATCGAGTATCGCAATGGTGACACCCGAGCCCTGTGCCGTATCCCAGGCCGTGTTGGCTGCGATCTTGTTGATATGCCATTCGCTGCCGAGATAGGGATCGTTGGCAGTGGCGGCGATTGGCAACACCCGGTCCAGCTCGGCGAACTTGAAATGCGGGTTGTTTTTGAGCTTGTTGACCATGGCTCTTTCCGAGCCCTTGGCCAATTCAATGATATGGATATTGCTGTTGCCCAGTCTTAAAGCCCTGCGGCTCCCATCCGGGGCAAGCATCCTGGACATGGCACTGGCTGCCAGTCCGGCCCGGGGTTCCACCAGGATGCGGCCGGGAGCAAACCATTCTGGCTGGTCAGCGAAGGCCCGGACTGAAAAGGCGGCGAGGGCAAGGACAACAATAGATTTCATGGTGCGAGTCCTTTTCTTGAACACGTATCAGAATCCAGAATCCGATATTAGGCTCGCGGCAGTTGCCTCGCAAGCGCTATTGACGGTTTATTGCGTAAAATCAGATACTTACAATATTCAAGTGATGAAAAGCTGCGCACGACCGTACTATTTCTGGGGTATAGTATCTGCTCGGCACCACCACCAATCTAAGAAAGAAGAGACAATCCATGAGCGCAGATTACGCAGTCCACGGTTCCATTGCCGTCATTTCACTGAACAATCCTCCGGTTAACGGCCTCGGCTTGGCGACCCGTACGGCCGCGATCGAAGGCATTCGCCGGGCGCAAGAGGATAGTGCGGTCAGGGCTGTGGTGCTGACCGGCGCCGGCAAGGCATTTTCCGGCGGGGCCGATATCAAGGAATTTAACTCTCCCAAGGCGCTGACCGAGCCGACCTTGCATAGCCTGATCCGCGCGGTCGAAGGATGCAGCAAGCCGGTGGTGGCTGCCATCCATTCGGTTGCCATGGGGGGCGGCCTGGAACTGGCCCTTGGCTGCCATTACCGCGTTGCATTGCCCGGTGCCCAGATTGCTTTGCCTGAAGTGAAACTTGGCCTCTTGCCGGGTGCCGGCGGCACCCAGCGCTTGCCGCGTGTGCTTGGCCTGGAAATGGCGCTGAATATGATTGTCTCCGGCACGCCAGTGCTGTCGGAAAAGCTGGCCGATACGGCGTTGTTCGACAAGCTGCTGCCTGCCGGTGCCGATTTGCTGGCCGAAGCGAAGGCGTTCGCCGAGACCATCGCCAATGTGCGCCCGCTGCCGAAAGTGCGCGACCGCAAAGTCGATTATCCGAACCATGAGGCTTTCCTTCAATTCAGCCGCAATACGGTGAAATCCGTCGCTGGTCCGTTCCCGGCGCCGCTGGAGTGCCTGGAAACCGTGGCGGCTTCGGTGAGCATGGAATTCGAAGCCGGGCTGAAGTTCGAGCGCGAACGCTTCCTGCACCTGATGCAGACCACGGAATGCAAATCGCTGCGGCATGCCTTTATTTCCGAGCGCGCGGCCAGCAAGATTCCTGATGTGCCGGCCGAGAACCCGGTGCGTGAGATCCGCAAGGCGGCAGTGGTTGGCGCCGGCACCATGGGCGGCGGCATTGCAATGAACTTTGCCAACGCCGGCATCCCGGTCACGCTGCTGGAAACTACACAGCAGGTGCTGGACAAGGGGTTGGCGACCGTGCGCAAGAATTACGAAAACACCCTGAAAAAAGGCAAGCTGAGCCAGGAGAAATTCGAGCAGCGCGTCGCCTTGATCGGCGGCACCCTCGATTACGCCGCCATTGCCGATGCCGACATTGTGATCGAAGCCGTATTCGAGGACATGGGCGTGAAGGAAGCCGTATTCCGCAAGCTCGATGAGGTAATGAAGCAGGGGGCGATCCTGGCCTCCAATACCTCCACCCTGGACCTGGACAAGATTGCCGCATTCACCAGCCGTCCGCAGGACGTGGTTGGCACGCATTTCTTCAGCCCGGCCAACGTCATGAAGCTGCTGGAGGTGGTACGCGGCAAGGCAACCGGCAAGGACGTGCTGGCGACCACCATGGCGCTGTCGAAGAAGCTGAAAAAGACCGGAGTTGTTTCCGGTGTGTGCGACGGTTTCATTGGCAACCGCATGATCGAACAGTACTTCCGCCAAGCCGGTTTCCTGCTGGAGGAGGGCGCTTTGCCGGAGCAAGTGGACAAGGCGATCGAGAAGTTCGGCTTCCCCATGGGGCCGTTCCGCATGAGCGACCTGGCCGGCAACGATATCGGCTGGTACATCCGCAAGCGCCGCTACGTCGAAAAGCCGGAAGTCGTGTATTCCAAGACCGCCGACCTGCTATGCGAGATGGGCCGCTTTGGACAGAAGACAAGCGGCGGCTGGTACGACTACAAGGAAGGCGATCGCCAGGCCTATCCAAGTCCGGTCGTGAACGAGATGATCGTCAGGCATTCGGCAGAGCTTGGCGTCGAGCGCCGTCCGATCGGCGAGCAGGAGATCGTCGAACGCCTGGTCTACGCGCTGGTGAATGAAGGCGCCCTGATCCTCGAAGAAGGCATCGCCTTGCGCGCATCCGACATCGATATGGTCTACCTGACCGGCTACGGTTTCCCGCTGTATCGCGGCGGCCCAATGTTCTATGCCGATACGGTGGGCCTGGCCAATGTGCTGGGAACTATTGAGCAGTTCGCCCAAAGGCGCCACGGTGAGGCGTGGAAGCCGGCGCCGCTTCTGGTTAAGCTGGCCGCCGAAGGCAAGGGTTTCAATAGTTGAGGCCGGTGTACAGAACTTTTGCAAAAGGGGAACAACCGTCAGCTAAAACATGTAAAATTCGCAATTCTTGAACCGATAGGAAGTGATGATGATCAAAGTTTTCATTGCAGCTGCGTTGTCCCTATTATTTGTTGGCTGCGCCAATGTTGCGGAGCCGGCTGTCGGCGGGCAGCAGCACGCATCGCAAGATGAAATGGTGGAGCAGACCGGCTCGCACCTGAAGCGCAAGCGCCAGACCGGGAACGTGGACGTGATTGACCGTGATGCCATTCAGCGCGCTGGCCGTCCGCACCAAGGGGCTTCCTCGGCAGGCAAGTGATCAGGCAATGTGCTTGCGCATGCGTGACAGCGGTACCGAAACCTTGCCTGGCAGCGCCAGCGCAAAATCTTCCACCGGCTTGAAACCGCAGGCAGCGTAGAGCGGCACGCCTGGCATGGTGGCTGCAAGTTCCATAACCAGGAATCCTGCCTGCGCCGCCTCGCGCTCGCAGTGTTCCATCAGCATGCGGCCCAGTCCCTGGCGCGGCACCGATGGATCGACAAAGAAGGCCCGGATGCGGGCAGGCTGGGTCGCCGGATCGAGCAGCGGGTCCGGCCCCGTCTTGTGGCGGTCGCCGCCAAACAGCGTCGCGCGCTTGCTCCAGCCGCCGCAGGCCCGCAGTTCGCCATCGCGCTCGATGACAAAGTAGGTGCCATCGTCCACCAGTTGGCTATCGACGCCGAACACGTGGCGCGTCACTGCGGCGGCCTGCTCGTCCGTATAGAAACCCTTGCTGAGTTCAATGCCCGAGCGCCGGATCAACGCTTCCATGGCCGGAATATCGGCTGTTGTGGCGGCGCGCAGGGTGGCTGGATTTGTCATTCGGAAATGCTATCATAGGGTGGCACCGAGGGAGAAATCATGCGCAAATTCGCTGCTGCCATCTTCACCTTGTTTTGTTGCCTGCCGGCGGGCGCCCGCGACCTGCTGGTGATCGGCACGCATTTCGAACGCGTCTACGAACGCGGCCAGGAAGGCGAGATTGTCGGCCTGGGACCGGAAGTGGTGCGCCTGATTGCCCAGCGCCTGGGGCACCGCGCGGTCTTTGAGCTTTATCCGTGGGCCCGCGCCCAGGCCCTGGTTGCACAGGGCAAGGCCGATATCCTGGTCGGTCCCTACAAGACTTTCGAGCGCCAGCAGCTCATGTCGTTTTCAAAGCTGCCGTTCTACCAGGACCAGATGGTGTTCTACGTCCGTAAAGGGTCGATGCCGGATTGGAGCGGGGATTATGCTTCCCTTTCCGAGCAGCGCATCGCGATCGTCAATGGCTGGTCTTACGGTGCGGCCTTTGACAAGGCGCGGCCGCAATTGCGGCTCGATGTGGTGAACAGCGTCGATAGCGGGTTGAAAATGCTGGCGGCACAGCATGCGCAGATGTTTGCCAGTAACCGCCGCAATACGGAGCCGGTCCTGGGCCGGCTCGGGCTGTCCGGCCAACTGGCCATGCTGCCGCGCGTGATCGAGGTGCAGGAGGGCTATTTTGCGTTCCCGAAGCGTCCCGCCGCCGATGCCTTGCGCAAGGAATTCGACGCCGAGTTCCAGCGCCTGGCCGATAGCGGCGAGCTGAAGCGCCTCGGCTTGCGGCACGAGGTGAATGTGCCTTAGCGGCGATCCGGCGTGAGCACGGTCGGCAGCGCTTTCGGCAATGTGGCCGGATAATCGCGGCTGAAATGCAGCCCGCGGCTTTCGCGCCGCTGCAGGGCACTGTTGACGATCAGTGAGGCTACTTCCACCAGGTTGCGCAGTTCCAGCAAATCGCTGGTGATGCGGAAATGGCGGTAGTACTCGTCGATTTCCTCTTTCAGCAGCGCGATGCGGTGCTGGGCGCGTTCCAGCCGCTTGGTGGTGCGGACGATGCCCACGTAGTTCCACATGAAGCGGCGCAGTTCGTCCCAGTTGTGGGCGATGACCACTTCCTCGTCGGCATCGGTGACGCGGCTTTCATCCCAATCCGGCAGATAGGGCGTGCTTTCCTTGTCCTGCGCCAGGATGTCCTGTGCGCAGGCGCGGCCGACCACCACGCATTCGAGCAGCGAATTGCTGGCCAGGCGGTTGGCGCCATGCAGGCCGGTGCATGCCGTCTCTCCAACCGCATACAGCCCTGGCAGGTCGGTACGGCCAAACAGGTCGGTCACGACGCCGCCGCAGGTGTAATGCGCTGCCGGCACGATAGGGATCGGCTCTTTGGTGATATCGATGCCCAGTTCCAGGCAGCGCGCATAAATGGTCGGGAAGTGTTCGATCAGGAAGGCGGCAGGCTTGTGGCTGATATCGAGGTGTACGTAGTCCAGGCCGCGCTTCTTGATTTCAAAGTCGATGGCGCGTGCCACCACGTCGCGCGGCGCCAGTTCGGCCCGTTCGTCGTGGGCCAGCATGAAACGCTGACCGGCCGCGGCGCCGGCTTCCGGCGGCAGCTTGAGCAGGCCGCCTTCGCCACGGATCGCTTCCGTGATCAGGAAGGACTTGGCATACGGGTGGTACAGGCAGGTCGGGTGGAACTGGATGAATTCCATGTTCGATACGCGGCAGCCGGCGCGCCACGCCATTGCGATGCCGTCGCCGCTGGCGGTGTCGGGATTGGTGGTGTACAGGTAAACCTTGCCGGCGCCGCCGGTTGCCATCACCGTGTGTTCGGCCGAGACGGTGTGCACCTGGCCAGTCGTTACGTCTTGTACATATAAGCCGTGGCAGCGCGGCTGAGCGCTGGCGGGGCGCGGGCCCAGCTTGTCGGTGGTGATCAGGTCAATCGCGCAGTGCTGCTCGAACAGGCTGATATTCGGATGCGCACGCACTTTTTCTTCCAGCGTTACCTGTACGGCGTGGCCGGTGGCGTCGGCGGCATGGATGATGCGCCGCTGGCTATGGCCGCCTTCGCGGGTCAGGTGGAAACCGAGTTCGGCATTGGCGTCGCGGGTGAACGGCACGCCTAAGCCGATCAGCCACTCGATGGCTTCGCGGCCGTGTTCGACGATAAAGCGGGTGGCGCCTTCATCGCACAAGCCGCCGCCGGCCACCAGGGTGTCGGCGATGTGCTGCTCATGGCTGTCGCCGGAGTCGAGTACAGCGGCGATGCCACCCTGGGCCCAGTTCGAGGCCCCATCGAGCAGGGCGCGTTTGGAGATGATGGCTACTTTGCGGCTTTCCGCCAGGTGGAGTGCAACAGAGAGGCCGGCCAGGCCGCTGCCGACAATCACGACATCGAATTTCATGGGGTTTCGGGCTGATTTTTCGCGTAATAAGCAACAATATAAACTATTTGCCGTTGCGCTGCCTCAAAAGCCCCACTGGCGGCATGCTGCATGATGGCCGCATGACCAAGAAAAAGCTGCTCGTGGTGGAGGACGATCTGGGCCTGCAGAAGCAGTTGCGTTGGGCCCTGGATGCGTATGAGGTCGTGTTTGCGGGGAACCGCGATGCTGCCCTCGGGCAGTTGCGCCGGCACCAGCCGGCGGTGGTGACGATGGACCTCGGCTTGCCCCCGGAACCCGATAGCGCCAGCGAAGGCCTGCTTTTGCTGCAGCAGATGCTGGCGATTGCCGCGGACACCAAGGTGATTGTCCTGTCCGGCAACCAGGACCGCGAGAACGTGCTGAAGGCGATGGCGCTAGGCGCCTATGATTTCCACCAGAAGCCGCTGGATGGCGACATGCTGCGCCTGATGGCCGAGCGCGCATTCTTCCTGCACGCGGTGCAGCAGGACAACCGGCGCATGCTGCAGACCGAGGCCGATTCGCCGCTGGCAGGACTGGTGACGCGCGACCCGGGCATGTTGCGCGTGTGCCGCAGCATAGAGAAGGTGGCGCCCAGCTCCGCGACAGTGATGTTGATGGGCGCCTCCGGTTGTGGCAAGGAAGTCCTGGCGCGCGGCCTGCACCAATTGAGCGCGCGGCACGGCCGGCGCATGGTGGCCATCAATTGCGCGGCCATTCCCGAACACCTGCTCGAGAGCGAGCTGTTTGGCTACGAGAAGGGCGCCTTCACCGGTGCCGAGCGGCAAACGCTGGGCAAGATCGAGCTGGCGGCCGGCGGCACCTTTTTCCTCGATGAGATCGGCGACATGGCGTTGCCGCTGCAGGCGAAGATGCTGCGCTTCCTGCAGGAACGCGTGATCGAGCGCCTGGGCGGGCGCAGCGAAATCGCAGTGGACGTGCGTATCGTCTGTGCCACCCACCGCAACCTGAAGGCGATGGTGGATGAGGGCCGCTTTCGCGAGGACCTGTTTTACCGCCTGAGCGAGATCGTACTGGTGGTGCCTCCGCTGCGCGAGCGGGTCGGCGACGCCGTGCTGCTGGCACAGCACTTCCGGCACCGCTTCCTGCAGGCCGAGGGACGCCCGGCCTTGCCGTTCCATCCGGACGCGCTGGCCGCCATCGAAGCCTATGGCTGGCCGGGCAATGTGCGCGAGATCGAGAACTGCATCAAGCGTGCTGCCATCATGAGCGAAGGGCCGCACATCACGCTGGAGGACCTGGGCCTGCCGCCCGGCGCGGAGCAAGCGGAAAACATCGATCTGCGCGATGCACGCAATGCCGCCGAATACCGGGTGATGGTGAAGGCGCTGGCCAGGACTGGCGGTAACATTGCACGCGCTTCCGAGTTGCTTGGGGTGAGCCGGCCGACACTGTACGACCTAATGAGCCACCACGGGATCAAGTGATTCAGGTTCGCGCCATTGGCGCGCGGACTTCAATTGCTGCCGCAGGCCCGGCAGCGGGAAGCCCAGCCCATACGCTTTGTGTGCGGCTTCCAATGCCTCCGGCCATTGCTTGCGCCGCACCCTGGCCAGCCCCAAGTTGTACCAGGCCGCCGCATTGCCGGGCTGCACCTGCAGTGCCTCTTCCAGCTGCCTGATCGCATCGGCGTCGCGCCGCAGCGACAACAGGTAGGCGCCGAATAGGGCCCGTGTCACACCGTCCTTGGGCAGGAATCCGATGGCACGCTGGAAGTAGCATTCCACAGTGTGATGCGCACCGGGCGCCTTGGCCTGCTTTGCCCGCAAGCCGAGCCGCGCCATGGCAGCCAGGGCGCGCGGATGGTTGGGGAAATGCTCCAGCGTGTAGCCGATGTCGCCCCCCAGGGTGCCTGAGATGCCCCGTTGCAGGGCCTCCACCTGCTGGCCGAAATGGAAAGTCTCGACCACGGCCAGACCTTTGGCGTCTTGCGCGTCGTAATAATCGCCGCCAGTGGCGCCCTTGGTGTAAGGCGGACAGTCGGCCGCCAGGGCCGCGAGCAGGATCAGGTAGGCTGGCATCGCTGTTCTCCAAGTTCAAGCGGCCGCGTGTCGAAGACAAGTTGTGGCCGGGAGCGGGGGCCAAGGGATAAATGAAGGTATGGCAGCCGGCTTGCAAGCATCAGTTGCCAGGCTCCGGCCGCGACGAACGTGGCGCTGCCAAGATGGACGGCACCGATGCGGCGATGCGCCCGCAGCGAACCAGGATTGAATGCGGAGATCCGGCTGCAGGTCCATTGGATTCCACGCGCATGCATGCGGCGGTGCGCTTCGTCCCACAGCCGGCAGAAGGCGGTACCGTGGCGCATGTGGGGCTGCACGAAAACATCGTAATCCCAGCATGAGCGCGGCGACGGCAGGCAATAGCGCGCACGGACCTCATCCTCCTCATAGGCGCCGAGCTGGTACCAGAGGATCGCTGCAAGGTCGTTGCCTTTCCAGGCGGCGATGCTACAGCCGCCCTGGCGAAAGCGCGCCGCGACAACTTCACGGGGACGGGGATAGTGCGGCGGCAACTCGGCCAGTTTGGCGATGGGGGCCATCACGAGCTTGCCGGGGGCGCCACGCATTGCGGCCGCTGCCACGCGCTGCGCCACGAAATGATAGCGCCGCAGATGCACGCCCAGCAGGCCCAGAAGGCGCGCGGCGGCATACCAGGCCGTATTTCCGGCGCCGAGTTCCGAGACAGTGTGCAGGATGCGCGTGGACATGAAACCATTACAGCAAAGCTTCGCGCGGACTCTTTGAGATAGCGCAAGCAGCGTCGCCGGGGCCTTGCATAGACTGGGACCTCCAAGGGAGGAATCATCATGCTGACTGTGCTGATGGCTACGTTCAATGGTGTGCGCACCTTGCCGCAGGTGCTTGACGCCTACACGCAGTTGCACAGTCCGGAAGAAGGCTGGCGCCTGCTGGTGGTCGACAATGGCAGCAATGACGGGACGCGCGAACTGCTGATGTCCTATACCAGCAGGCTTCCGCTGCACTATGCCTATGAGCCTCGGCGCGGCAAGAATGCCGCCCTGAATCATGGCCTGTCCCTGGCGCTGAAGGGCCCCGAGACACGCCTGTTCGTCTTCACCGACGATGACGCAACGCCCGAACGCGACTGGCTGTTGCGCTATGCCGATGCCGCGTCCGAGCGCCAGGGTTTTGCCATCTTCGGCGGCAGCATCGTCCCCGACTGGAGCGAAGCGCCGCCGGAATGGCTGTTGCGGCTGGTGCCCTGCGGGCTGACGTATGGGCTGACGGACCCCATGCTGCCCGAAGGACCGGTCTATCCGGGGCTTGTCTGGGGCGCCAATATGGCGGTGCGCGGCGAGGTATTCCGCCATGGCTACCGCTTTGACGAATCGATCGGGCCTGCCGCCGGTGAATATGCGATGGGCGGGGAGGTCAGTTTCACACGGCTGCTGGAGGGCGCCGGATTCCAGTCCTGGTTCTGCCCGGCGGCCCGCGTGGCCCATCACATACGCCCGGTGCAGCTGACGCCCGACTGGGTCATGGCGCGCGCCCGGCGCTATGGCCGCGGCGCCTGCCGTTTGACCAGGGCCGGCCAGTTTCCCGAGCTGTTCGGCGCGCCGCGCTGGATGCTGCGCAAGTACGTGGAAGAACTGTGCGGCCTGGCTGCGGCCCTGCTGTTGCGCCAGCCGGAGCGTATCTTCCAGCGCCGCTGGGAGCTGGCTTATCTTGGTGGCTATATCGCGGAGGCAACTGCAGCCACCAGGCGCCCGTCCAGCCGGCGCATCGTCCTTACCAGCTTCTCAGGTGAGCTTGGCGGCATGGAGCTGCGCATGCTGGACGAGGCCCGATTCCTGAAGGGGGTGGGCTATGACTGCGTGCTGGCGCCGCCGCGCTTCGCCGGCGATGAACGCTGGCGCCAGTGCGCGCAGGACGAGTGCGTGGAGATAGCCGACCTGAAGGTGCCGCCCATGGTGGAGGAGTGGCCCTGGCGGCGCCTTAACCGCTTGCGGGCGATGGCGCTTAGTGCCCCGGCACTGCGCAAGCTGCGTCCTGACCTGGTGCATGTGGCATTTTGCTGGACCACCTACGGCGCCAGTGCCCTGTGGCTCGCCCGGTATTGCGGCGTGCCGGCGGTGATCAGCGTGCACAACGCCTTTCCGCATACCGAGTTCAACGCCTGGCAGCGTGGCCTGCTGCAGCGTGCCATGGGCGGCGTGAGAGGGGTCTACGCCGTTTCCGATTCGGCCATGCACCACTTCCTGGCGCTGTACCGCCCATGGCTGCCGGCCGATGTGCGCCTTGCGGTGATTCCGAACTGCGTCGATTTGCAGCGCTTCCAGGCTTCTCCGCTCCGCCGGTCAGCCGCACGCAGGCAATGGGGAATCGCCGACAACGATGAAGTGATTGGAAGTGTAGGGCGGCTGTCGGCGCAAAAGCGCCCGGAAGAGCTGCTGGCGATCTTCGCCCACTTGGCCAAACTGCGGCCACGGCTGAAGCTTTTGCTGGTGGGGACAGGTCCGCTTGAATCGTCGCTGCGCGACCTGGTCAGGCGCCAGCGCCTGACACGGCGCGTCATTTTCACTGGCTTCCAGGCGCGGGTGGAGTCGATCATCCCGGCAATGGACCTGCACCTGTTGGTCAGCCGGCGCGAGGGATTCGGCATTGCGACCATCGAGGCCATGGCCTGCGGCGTGCCGGCCCTGGCGACACGGGTGCCGGGCAGCGAAGACATCCTTGACGGCAGCGCGGGCGGCCTGCTGCTGCCGCCCGGCGATATCGATCATGCCGTCAGCATCATCGCGGCCTTGTTTGACGATCCCGTGCGCCGCGCCGATATGGGACGCCGGGGCAGGGCCGAAGTGGAAGCCCGTTATGCGGTGCCGGTGATCAGCGCGCAGGTGGAGGCCTTCTACGACGGGCTGGCATGAGATGCCTGGGATCGCGCGCAACTTTGCCTTCGGCTTCGCTGAGAAGTACCTGCAAGCGGCGCTGGCACTGGCGTCTTCGATCATCCTCGCCCGGCTTCTGTCGCCGGCCGAGATCGGGGTCTACTCCATCGCAGCCGTGCTCACCGGGCTGGCGCAGGTGTTCCGCGACCTTGGGACCGGGCAATTGCTGGTGGCGCGGCCAGGGCTGTCAGCCGCTGAACAGCGCGCCTTGCTGACGATCTCGATTGCCATGGGCTGGGGCCTTGCAGCGATGCTGGCCCTGCTGGCCGGGCCATTGGCCGCGTTCTATCGCCAGCCCGAACTGGCCAAGGTTCTGCGCATCCTGGCATTGAATTTCGTGCTGGTTCCATTTTCTTCGCAAGTGAGCGCCATGCTGCGCCGCGAGATGCACGCCGCTGCCTTGCTTCGGGCATCGGCATGCTACAGCGCGACGCAATTCGCAGCAACCATTGCCTTGGCCGCGAACGGCATGGGGCCGTGTGCACTCGCGTGGGGCAGCTTTGCTGCGACTTCGGCGGGCTTCGCCGCCGCCTGCATCCAGCGGCCGCCGGGTATGGTTTTGCGCCCCGGGCTTAGAGGCATTTGTAAGCTGCTGCGGCCGGGCGGCCTTGCGGTCACTGCCAATGCAATCGACGAAGTGGGCGTGGTGGCGCCGGACCTGATTGCCGGCAAGTTGCTGGGTGCGGAGCAGGTGGCCTTGCTTGGCAAGGCGCAGTCGGTGCTGGCCCTGTTCAACCAGGCCGTGACCAGTGCGGTCACGCCTGTCATATTCCCGCTGTTCGCCAGGCATGCCCGCGAAGGGGGCGATCCCGTCCAGGCATACATCTCGGCCGCCACCTGCATCACGGCACTGGCCTGGCCCTTCTTCCTGATGGCTGGCCTGTTCGCGGAACCCCTGGTGGCACTGTTGTATGGGCACCAGTGGCAAGGCTGCGTACCTTTGATACGGATCATGTGCGGTGCTGCTGCGCTGTATAGCATGTTCAATATGGCGCGCTATCTGCTGCTGGCCACGGGGCATATAGCCGAACAGGCAAGGATCGATGCGATGGCGGTCGCCGGGCGCCTGGCGCTGCTGGTGCCGGCCGGACTGGCGGGACTGGAATGGCTGGCGGCGGCTATTGCGCTAAGCCTATTGTTGCGCAGTTGGCTTGTATTGCGATGCCTGCACAAGTTGTACGGGCTGGAGCTGACGGCGTTGCTCCAGGCCTCGCGCAAGAGTGCCTGGGCCACTGGCGTGGCAGTCGCTCCGGCCTGCGTACTGCTTGCCGCCACCGGCAATGAGGGACCGGGAGTACCGCACCTGCTGGCAGCTGCCTTGGCAGGAACCCTGGGCTGGGGATTGGCGATCTGGCTGCAACGCCATCCCTTGGCCGGTTTTTTACGCCGCACTGGCTGGCAGCAATGAGGGGAGGTCCTATGCGCATCGGAATCCTGTCTTATCCCATGTTGTTCCAGCGCGAAGGGGGCCTGCAGATACAGGTACGCGAGACGGTCGCGGCGCTGAACCACCTGGATGCTTCGATGTCGGCAGAACTGGTGGATCCGGCGCGCCAGAAACTGAGCGATTTCGATCTGATCCACGTTTTTTCCGCCTTCAACGGGAATTTCCGGGTGGTCGAATCGGCAGTCGAGCTGGGTCTGCCAGTCGTGCTTTCGCCCCTCGTGTCGCCCACCTGGAACCGCAATGCAGGCTTTCGCGCGCGTGTCGCCGACCGGCTGGCGGGGCGCATCTGTTCCTATAACCTGCAGACAAGCTACGCCCAGACCAAGCGCGCGCTGCAGCTGGCCGACCTCGTGATTGCGCTTGGCGAGGCGGAACGGGAAGCGATTGTCAGTGGCTTCCTGACTGATCGCACCAAGATCCGTGTCTTCCCGAATGGAATCAGCCGCCAGTTCTTCACCGCGAAAGGCGAAATGTTCCGCCATCGCACCGGCATTGTCGGCCCGTTCGTGCTGTCGGTCGGGGCGGTCTCGTCATACAAGAACCAGCTGGGGCTGGCCCAGGCACTGGCAGGGTGCGAGCTGCCGCTGGTGATGATCGGGCCTGTCGCCCGGGAAGAGCACGATTACCTGCAGAATGTGCTGAAGTCTCCCTGGACGCGCTGGCTCGGCGCGCTGGACCATGAAGACCCCCTGCTGGCCAGCGCCTACGCCGCCGCGTCCGTGGTGGCGCTGCCAAGCCAGGGCGAAATCTTTCCCCTGTCGGTCCTGGAGGCGCTGGCTGCCGGTACCCCGGTGGTCATGACGCAAGACAGTGCGCTGCAGCTGGAGGGCTCCGAGAGCATGCTGCGCAAGGTCGCCTGGGACGACCAGGCGGGCCAGCGGGAAGCCATCATCAGCCTGGCCACCCGGCCGCCGGAACGTACCAGCGTCCAGTCGATGGTCGAGCAGTTTACATGGCAGCGCGTGGCTTCCCAGGTCGCTGCCTGCTATCGCGAGCTGGTCCACGTCCAGGCGGCCTGAACCTCAGGCCCTGGGCCGGTAGCGCAGCATCGCGGCGCCTTTCTCGCACGGCAACGAGCTGATTTCGAGTTCCGGGAATTCGGCAGCCCAGCGCTGCAAGGCGGCGCGCTCGCCGGGGCGCATGGCATCGTCGAGGAAGATGGCGGCACCGGGCGCCATGCGCGGGAAGAGGGTGGGGCCAGCCGGATAGCGCGCGGCGTCGCTTGTCGCTTGCGGCGGCCCGTCGATGACGACCATCTCGATCGGCTGGCCGGTTTTCAGGCCGCTGCAATCGTACCAGGGCTGCTGGCGGTCGCCGAAGGTCTGTGTCAGCAGGGGCGCGTCGATCACGGTTGCCCAGTCCGCCAGGCCGTGCAATTCCAGCTGGCGCCGGGTGCGCCGGGCATAGGCGGGATCGTGTTCCAGGCTGAACACCTTGCCGGCGCCATTGATCTGCATGCAGCGCGCCAGGACCAGGGTTGAGGTGCCGCTGCTGCATTCGACGACGCAGGCCGGCTTTTCATCGAGCGCATGGGCCGCCAGTTCCTGCAGGAAGTCAGGCGATGCGGCCCATCCGCGCGTCAGTGGCAAAGCGCGTTGCAGTCCGAGGCTGATATACAGGCCTTGCAGCGCTTCCAGCTGGCGGAAGAGCGAGGCATGCTCCTGCCTGGAATCGTCCTTCATCTCATGCACCAGCAGGTGCATGTTGCGCACCTTATGCAAGATGTAGGCGCATAGGAACAGCACGCCAATGGCAGCCGCATCGATCATTCGTAGTACCCATAGTATTGGGCGCCAAGAAAGGCGCGGGATTTGTTGTAGACCAGGTTGACGTGCCGGCAATGCTCGATGCGCTGCAGGGCCGCCTGCACCGCGGACTGGGTGGTGGTCTCGGCCTCGACCACCATGACCACCTGGCCCATCTGCGACACCAGCACACTCGCTTCTGTGGTCAAGAGCAAGGGCGGCGAGTCGAACACGATGATACGGTCGGGATAGCGGCTGGCGAGTTCTTCCAGCAGGCGGCTCATGTTGTGGCTGGCGAGCAGCTCGGTCGCATGGCGGCTGGCCGGTCCCGCGGGCAACAGCGTCAGGGAAGGCACGTTGGTGCGCATGATAACGTCGGAAAGCTCGACGCTGCCATCGAGCAGCACATTCATCAGGCCGCGCTCGGCCTGCAATCCCAGCACTTTGAGCACCGAAGGGCGCGCCACATCGGCATCGACCAGCAGCGCGCGCGCGTCCTTTTCCATCGAAATGCTCATGGCCAGGTTGACCGCGCAGTAAGTCTTGCCCTCGCCCGGCAGGGCGCTGGTCACGACGATCAGGTTGCCATGCGGGATGGCGCCGGCGCCACTGGCGCGCGCATCGTTGAGCAGATGGCGCTTGACGATGCGGAAGTCTTCGGCAACGGGGGTGCGTCCGCTTTCATGTGTGACCATGCCCCGCTGGCGCATCCGGACCAGGTTGATGTCGGCATAGCCTAGCTCGGCGGGCGGCGCAACTTCCAGCAAACTGGGGGGCAATTGCATGGAACCTCCACTTATTGGTAAAGCAGGGTAAAGGCCATCACACCGCTATAGCCCAGCAGCAGGCAGGCGCTGCCTGCGCCGAAGCCGAAGCGGTCGCGCAGATGCCGGCGCCTTTCGTCCTCGGTCCAGTTCATGCCGATGGTGCCGAGGACCCGCAAGCCGGTTGCGGCGCGCAGTTCTGCAGGACTCAGAAAAGTTGGGCGCAATTCCGACAGGCCCAGGGCCGCCGCGGCGCCGCCGAGCAGGCCGGCGGCCAGGACGGCGCTGTAATATAGGGCGCGGTTGGGTCCGGTGGGGCGCTGCGGCATGGTAGGAGGGTCGATGATCTTGAAGCTCATCATCTCGGTGGTGGTTGTCAATTCCCCCGACAGCTTGGCAGCCTCGCGGCGGGCAATCAGCTTCTCGTAATTGTCCTTGTTGACCTGGTAGTCGCGAGTGAGCTGGCCGAGCTGGGACTCCAGTTCCGGAACGGCATTGCGCTGCTGCTGCAATTGCGATTGCCGCTCCCGCATGGTTTCGACGCGCGCCCGCAGCGCAGCGACACGCGCTTCCGATTCGGCCAGGGCGACCTTCATCTGCTGGAACAGGGGATTGTACTGCCGGGCCGTATCGGCCGGGTCCGCGTGTTTCTCGCGTTCCTGCTGTCGCTTTTCTTCGAGCTGGGCAATGAGGCGCAGGGCAGCCGCCACATCGGGATGCTGGTCGGTGTACTGCATGCGCAAGGTGTCGAGATTCTTGTTCAACGCGCTGATCCGGGCGTCGAGTTCGCTTACTTCGCCGGGCGTAGCGATGGCGGCAAGCAAGGGCTCGTCGCCGCCGAACTGGGCCTCGATCGCCTTGCGCGCCTGCTCCGCTTCGGCCAGTTCGAGCTGTGCGCTGGCCAGCGACTCGGTGGCTGTCAGCAGCTTGCCGCCGTAGTCCTGCCCTTCGCGTGGCAGGAGATAGTTGTGTTTCAGGCGGAATTCCTTGACCGAGTTTTCCGCCGCGAGCAGGCGCTCTTCGTAATTCCTGATCTGCTCGTCGATAAACTGTACGGCCTTCTCCGAGTCGCCTTTTTTTCCTTTGAAGCTGCCTTCGACGAAGATGGACAGCAGTGCCTGCACCACATCGCGCACCTGGCGCGGGTCGGAATGGGTGTAGTTGATGGTGTAGATATCGTAGGTGCCGGTGCCGTTGATGCGGATCCGTTTCAGCATTTCGTCGACCATCGCGTCGTGCTCGCGCGCCGACACGGTGCGCACATCGAGATCGACCATGCGCAGCACCCGTTCGATATTTGGACGGCTGAGCAGGGTGCGGCTCATGATGGCCACCTGCTGTTCCACGTTGGGCATGCTGGTCATGCCGACCATCAGCGGTTTGAGGATGCTCTGGGTGTCGACGAACACCCGCGCTGTGCTCTGGTACTCGTCGGGCAGGGAATAGACCTTGGCCCAGCCCACCAGCACAATCAGCCAGGTGATGCTGATTCCCGCCCAGCGATGTTTCCACATGCCTTTCAGGCTGGACAGCAATTGGCTGAAGAGATGCTCCATGCTGCGCTCCTGGTGGTGCCTTGGTCCTTTGGATTATATGGGCGGGTTTGCGGCCCCGCTGGCGAACCCGCCCGAACTTTGAGGCCTGTCAAGAAGCGGTCAGGATTTGCGGCGGCGCAGCGCCAGCGACATTGCCAGCATGCCGGCGGCCAGCACCGCCAGCGAATCCGGTTCCGGCAGTTCCTGTTGCAGGGCGTTGGCCAGCGTGTTGTGCTGGATCGTGATCTGGTAGCTGTTGCCAGCCGTCAGCAGAGGTGAGACGGCCGAGAACGGCGAACCAACGGGCGTCGCAAAGGTGTAAGTCAGGATGCCTGGCGCGCCGTCGGTACGGCTGCGTACGCTGTCTTCATTCAGTTCCGACGGGGCGTACTCGAAGATTCTTGCAGAGGTAGTGAGGTCGACGATATTGATCGACCAGGACAGGCGCGCATTGGCGTTGGCGTTGGGTCCCGAACCCATCGAGACAAAGGCCTGGGTAAAAGCGTCGGCACTGAATTCCACGGTCATGGTGTCCGACGCGCCGAGGGTGAACCTGAAGGTGGTCGAGGTTCCGACATCGGAATTGCCCGAGGCAATCGCATTCAGGGCGGTCGAGGCGTCGGCGCGCGTGCGCGCGTGGGCGCCGGCCGGGTTGCCGTTAATCGTGATCGAGGCGCCGGTCAAGTCCTGGTCGGCATAGCCAAAGGTACCTGGGACAGGCGGGGGGTAGGGGAAGGGCGTGAAATTGTTCGGGGGCAGGGCCGGGCACGGCGCCCCGACACATTGCTGGGCAACATTTGGCGTACCGGTCAGGATGGGGATGGAAGACGCCCCGTTGGCGAAGACACCGTTCAGCGAGGCCGTTGCGTGGGCATCATTGGTCCCCTGCAGGATGGTGAAGTCGGCCGTGCTGTAGGCGGTACTGTCCGAATGCAGCAAGCGGAAATTGTTGATGTCGAGGATGGCCGAAGCGAACGTGGAGGCCTGGGCCGGTAGGCTGGCAATTCCGGCCGCCACCAAGGCAGCAGTTGCCAGTAGGGACTTGCAGAAGGTAGTCATAGCGAGGATCTCCGATTGGTTTGCGGCGGGTTTGCCGGCATGTGGGTACGAGCAGCATCCGTGCCATGCATCGGCGCCCCGCTGGCCCAGGACCGTGAAAAGAAATCCGACGCGTGCGGAACCTAGCGCCAGGCCGAGCGTCCAAGCCCTATTCCGATAGGAGGACGCACCGTGGACGAAGACACCATTGTTTCCCTGTTGATTGACGAGGCCGCCGGCGGCGAGCAGGCGCTGCACGGGATCGACCAGCAACTGTTCCATATCCGGCTGGCCAATTCGGCCGGCAAGCGCGAGGCGGCCAGCGTGCTGCTGCAAAAGATGTATGGATGGCGCGGCTATGAAGTGGACCCGAACGCACCCCACGAACCGAACCGCATCACGCTGGCAGCAGACAGCCAGGGGGAAACGGTGGCAACCATGTCCTTATGCCTGGATGATCCCGCCATTGGCCTGCCTGCCGATGAAAACTTTGGCGACATTCTGGCTACCCTGCGGGCGCAGGGACGGCGCCTGTGCGAGCCGGCACGGCTGGCGATTGACCGCAATGTCAATATGCGCGTGTTCGCCGCCTTGATCCACATCTCCTATGTGTATGCCCACAACCTGCATGGCAGCACCGACTATGTCATCGAGGTCAATCCGCGCCATGTGCGCTTCTACAAGCGTATGCTGGGCTTCCAGGACGCCGCAGCGGAGCGGCATTGCAGCCGTGTCGGCGCGCCGGCCGTCCTGCTGCGGCTGGACCTGACGCATATGGCGCGGCAGATCGCGCTATATGGCGGGCGCATGGAATCGGTCCCCGACGAGCGTTCCTTCTATCCCTTTTTCTTCTCGCCACAGGATGAGGCGGGTATCACGGTGCGCCTGCGCGAAGGGAGGGACTGAGATGAGCTCCCTGGAACCAGCGCTGCAAGCCTGGCGCCTGCTGCTTGGCCCCGCCCGTGTCCTTACCGCGCCGGCCGATCTCGGCCCCTATGCGGCGAGCACTGCGGCCAGCCCGGTTATCCCGCTGGCGGTACTGCGCCCCTTATCGCACGGGGAGGTGGTGGCGGTGGTGCGCAGCGCCGCCGATTTTGGCATTGCCCTGTATCCCTTAAGTACCGGGCACAACTGGGGCTATGGCGATGCCAATCCAAGCGGCGAAGGCCAGGTCATCGTTGACCTGGGCGGCATGGACCGCATCCTCGAGATCGACCGCGAACTGGCTTATGCCGTGATCGAACCGGGCGTCACGCAGGCCCGGCTTGCTGCCCGCCTGGCAGAGCTGCAATTGCCCTTGTGGATGGATTGTACCGGCGCGGGACCGGATACCAGCCTGATCGGAAACATCCTGGAGCGCGGCTTCGGCCACAGCCCTTACGGCAACCGGATGCTGCACATGGCCGGCATGCGCATCGTGCTGGCCAGCGGCGACACCCTCGAAACCGGCTTTGGCCACTTTGCCCACGCCACGGCGGCCCACCTCTACCCGTATGGTGTCGGGCCATGGCTCGATGGCCTGTTCACGCAAGCGAACTTCGGCATCGTTACCAGCCTCGGCCTGTGGCTGATGCCGCAAACCGAGGCGCTGAGCCACCTGGTGGCGAGCGTGCCTGGCTTCGACGGCATCGCTGCCGTGGTCGATGCGCTGCGCCCGCTGCGCATGGATGGCACCTTGCGCAGCGTGGTGCATATCGGGAACGACCTGCGTGTGTTATCGGGTGGCATGGTCTTCCCGGCTGCGCAGGTGCCGCAAGGGCCGCCAGTGCCGCCGCCCTTGCGCGCCCGCCTGTGCCGGCAAGCGGGAATTGGCGCCTGGACCGTGTCAGCCGCGCTTTACGGCCGGCCGGCCCAGGTGGCGGATGCGCGGCGCAGCCTGCGCCGCGCGATCGGCACGCTGGCCCGGCTGCGTTTTATCGATGAGCGGACACTGGCCGTGGGGAGCATGGCAGCGCGGCTGATGGGAGGGGGCAAGCGCGGCGCACGCCTATCGGCGCAAGTGGACCTTGGGCGTTCCTTGCTGAACATGAATCGGGGCATCCCGGACGGGCGCTTCCTGGCGGGCGCCTACTGGCGCCGCCGGGGCGGCTTGCCGCCCGGCTTTCCGCTTGGCGCCAATCCGGCGCGCGACGGCTGCGGCATGATGTGGTTGGCGCCGGTGCTGCCGATGCGCGGCATCGACTTGCTGCGGGTGCACGCGCTGGTGGAGCCGGTCTTTGCCAGTCATGGCTTTGACCTGTTCGAAACCTTCAGCATGATTAACGAGCGAGCGCTGGGCGGCGTGCTGACCATCTGCTTTGACCAGCAGGATGCCGCCGACGCCGCTCGTGCCAGGCAGTGCTATGAAATGTCGTTTGCGCGGTTGATGGGAGCGGGCTATATTCCCTACCGCGTAGGCCCGCAATCGATGCGGGCGCTGGATAACGGGCACGATACCTACTGGAGCACGGTGGCCCGCATCAAGGCTGCACTCGATCCGCAACAGATCATCGCCCCGGGACGCTACCAGCCGCGCTGACGGCGCCGCCGCACCAGCAACAGCAGGGCCCCGCCCAGCGGCAGCAGGGCAATGCCGGGCGGCTGGGCCAGCGCGACCTGGGCGATCACCGGGTCCGACAGGCGTGCGCTCCAGCCGTTCTGGCCAATGGCAGTCAGGGCCAGGATGCTGGTCATGGTGTTGGTACCATAGAAGTCGGCCCCGGCCTGCTGCATGCCGTTGCTGAAGTAGCGGCAGGCCGGACCGCCCGCGCAGCGCGCCAGGTAGCTGCCAAAACCGGAAGAGGGCGAGGTGACGCCGCTCAGTTGCTGCACTAGCGTGACCGGCGTTCCGCCCGGGGCGCCAGGCGCCAGGCCGGGCACGAACTCCCAGCGCATCAACAGGGCGCCATCGGTGATGCCGCCCAACTGATTGAAGCCCTGGCGCTGCGAGGCGCGGAGCCCGCCAATGCCGAAGCCGGGATTGGTGCCGCCGCTTTGCTTGTCGAGATAGAAGTCGAGGTGGATCTTGCCGTCGCAGCCGAAGGCGGCATGCGTACACCCGGTCCCGAACACCTGGTTCGCTGACGAGCCCGCCACGGGAAGCACTGTGGCATCGGCCGCGCCATACATCATGAAGGAAATGCTCTGATTGTCCTGTCCGCTGCGCCAAAGCTGCCGGGCAGGGTTGCCAAGCTCGTGGATGCTGGTCATATAGCCGGCGCCGAAGCTGGCTTCGCGTATTCCTGCACCGCCGGCATCGCTGCTGCGCGCCAGGTAGCCGCTGAACTTGATCTCGACGGCGCCCGGCGTATGCAGTACGAACGGGGCGAGCGGTGCGGCAGCGGCCGGTCCGGCGCCCGCCAGGGCCGACAGACAGGCGATACCGCAGTAGAAGGCACTCTTGAACATGGTGGACTCCCGGTAGTGGATAAGGCCCACGTTGCAAGGAGCGCGCCAGCACCGGCGCCGGGGCGGGCTGGCCATTGCGTAAAGGGCGCCGACACCCTATAGCTTGGCCAGCAGGCCCTCGACCTCGGCGCGCTGGGCCAGACCCTGGACCGCAAGCAACAGTTCGCACTGGCTGCGCGCGCCGCGCTTGTCGCCGCTGCGGAACAGCGCGTGCGCGTAATGCAGGCGGATGTCGGCTGCTGTCGGAGCGGTTTCCAATGCCTTCTTCAACAAGGGCAGGGCACGCGCAGGTTTACCATTTTCCGCCAGGATCCAGGCCAAGGTATCGGCCACTGCCGGGTTGCCTGGGGCGAGGCGGTAGGCGCGCTCGGCCAGCGGCAGCGCATTGGCATCCCTGGTCTGGAGCAGCGCCCAGGCCAGGTCGTTCAGGGCCAGTACATTGTCGGGATCGCGCTGCAGGATGGTTTCATACTCGCGCCGTGCCGCGCCAAACCGGGACTGCTGCAGTAAATGGCTGGCGTAATACAACCTCGTTGGCTGGTCGGCAGGAGTCTTGCCGAGCCAGTCTTGCATGCGCTCTTCTGCGGCCGTCCCTTTGCCGGCGGCATGCAGGGCGCGGTGCAGGGCGATCAGCAGCGGACCGCTGCGCTGCAGCTCATAAGCACGCTCGTAGAGGCCGACGGATTCGGCTGCCTTGCCTTGATGCAGCAGTGCATCGCCCTCGAGCTTGAAGCCGATGGCGGCGCCGGGTTGGCGCTGTTGCACCGTCCGCGCCAGCTTCCGGGCCTCCTCGGCCGCACCGTTGTCGAGCATGAGCGCGCTGGCAAGCACCAGGGCATCTTCCCTGGCCGGGGCGAGCGCAATGGCCTTGCGGGCAGCCTGCAAGGCAGGCGCGGTTTGCTTCAATGTCAGCGCGGTCCGGGCAATGCGCAGCTGGACATCCGATTCGGCAGGCCGCAGGTGCGCCAGTTTCTGCAGGCTGTCCAGGGCCAACGCGTGCTGGCCGGCCGCGGTGGCAGCCTGGGCCAGCAAGTCCAGGCTGGCCGGCTGGTTTGGGTCAAGCTGTTGCAGGCGCTGCGCCTGCCGGAGCGCTTTGACCGCCTGTCCATGGCGCAGGTGGAGCGCCGCCAGCGTCTGCACCGGCCCGATGGCATCGGGCGCCGCCGCCATGGCCCGTTCCAGCCAGCCGATGGCTGCCGGCAGTTTGCCTTGGCGCGCTTCCAGCCTGGCGAGCGCCATCATCAGCGGCAGGCTGCCGCGGTTGCGTTCCAGTGCGGCTTCGTAGCGCTGGCGCGCCAGCGGCACTTTCTTTTCCAGCCAGTCGAGTTCGGCAAGGTTGTCCAGGGCTGGCATATGGGAGGGGTCCAGTTGCAGGGACCGCGAAAACGCCTGGCGCGCGCCGGCCAGGTCGCCGCTTGCCAGCAGCACGCCGCCTTTCAGGTTTTGCACGGCAGGATTCTCACCCAGCGCCTCCATTTGCCGGATCTGCTCCATCGCCTTGCCGAAGTTGCGGTTGCGCAGGTAGCTCATCACCAGCAAGGAGCCGGCGCGCGACGCTGCCCCGCCTTCCTTCTGCGTGGCCTGTTGCAACGCCTCGATTGCCCGCGCGTCCTGCCCCTGGCTAAGCAGGCTCAAGCCATTGGCGGCCAGCAGGCTGCCCGATTCCGGCGCCAGGCTGCTGGCGCGGCCAAACCAGCGCGCGGCCAGTTCATGTTTGCCGGCGCGCATTGCCACCTCGCCGCCCAGGGCCAGCAAGTCGACCTCCTGGGGGTGTTCGGCGATTGCCGGCTCCAGCAAGGCCAAAGCTTCCAGCACTTTGCCCTCACGCACATCGCATTGGGCTTGCAAACGCAACGCAAAGGCTTCCTTCGGGTGGGACTGGCGATAGCGCATGATATGGGCGCGCGCCTGCGCGGTTGCGCCGGACTCGAACTCCACCGTAGCGGCCAGCAGCATGCTGGGCAGGTGATCCGGGGCGGCGCGCAGCACCATTTGCGCCCGTTCGAGCGCTGCCTTGTGCTTGCCTTCCGCCAGGTCGAGCAATCCTTGGGCGTAGAGGATGACCAGGCTGGCCGGCTGGATCTTGCGGGCTGCGTCGAGCTGCTCGCGCGCCAGCGCCGGCTTGCCCTCCAGCAGGTGGACTGCGGCAATGTCGGCGAACGCCTGCAGGTTGCTCCTGTTTTGCCTGAGGATGGCGCGATACGCGGCCAGGGCGCCAGCGACATCGCCCTGGGCGCGCAACAGGTCGCCCTGGAAGCGCAGGGTTTCGATATTGTGCGGATCGGATGCTAGGGCGCGCTGCACCGATTCTGCCGCCGCGGCCGAATCGCTGCGCAGCAGCGCCAGCCTGGCCTGGCCCAGGTGCGCTTCAACCAGCTTGCCATGCTTGTGCAAGGCTTGCGTGTAAAGCTGGCTGGCATCTTCCGCCTTCCCCAGCCCGAGCATGGCATGGCCGCGCCAGGCGAGCACGGCGGGGGTATGGGATTCCTCCTGCAGTTCGTCCAGCAGGCCCTGATAGGCCCCCTGGGCGAGCATGGCCTGCACCAGCAGCGGCAAGAGGTCCAGGCGGGGCTGGCCAAGGGCCAGCGCACGGCGCAGCTCCTTTTCTGCCGACACCGCATCGCCCAGCGCCAGGTGCAGTTCGCCCAGCATGCGTCGTGCGGCGGCATGGCCAGGCTCCCGTTGCAACAGGTTCTTGAGATGGATGACCGCAGCCCGCTGCTCGCCACTTTCGTGCGCCTTCCGCGCATCGGCCAGTACATCTGCCACGGGCTTGATACGCTGGCAGGCGAGCAGGGCAACAAGCGCGATTCCTGCCGTAACAGTAATCAGTCGAGACATGACAAAACTCCCAGGCTGGTGAAGTTTCCAGCGTAGGGAGCTCCTGAATCCGCTTGTTGATCGCGCTCAAGAAAGCGTGCGATCAGGGGGAGGGGTTTATTTGGCTTGCTGCTGGTTAGCCAGCTGGACGTACAGCGGCCAGCTGCGCGAGCCATCGGCATTGGCCACGGTCGCGCTCGAGCGATAGCGGGTAGACAAGTAATCGACTGAGACGGCATCGCCCGCCAGGGCAGCCTTTTCCAGCAGGCGCATGGCTTCTTTGTGCTTTGCAGCATCCAGGCTGTACAGCAGACCCAGTTCTCGCGCAGCAACAGGCGAGCCTTGCTCAACCCATTCGCGCAGGCGGCGTTCTGCCGCGGCACCGCCGTGTTCGGCTAATTTCTTTGCCACCGCTTCCACCACGGGCGCCGGCGGCTGGACTTCTTCCTTGGCTTGGCAGGCAATCAACATGCCGACCATGACAAGCGTAGATGTCACTATCACTCCCGCCTTGTTGAAAATTTCCATATTTCCTATTATTTCCCGAACGGATGGCATTATATCAATTAATTGCCCGGCGTCAAGTCGCGGGCAACTTTCAGGATTTTATGAAATGCGAGTAAAAAAAGGCGCACGGCTCGCAAAACTCTGCCAAATCTATAATTGTTCCGGATCTTAACATGCGGGTATTGCGCCGCACAAAACCGCTTCGGGTAACAGATGTAAGCAATCGTTAGCGGGCGGCGGCACGTCCGCTATGCTGGTCAAGCCATGCCCCGGCGTGGTCGTGCACCAGTTTCAACTCCCCTTCGAGCGCGGTAAACAGGAGCGGTATTTCGACAATTCGCCCTTCCTGCAGGGCCAGTTCAAGCGCCAGCGAGGCGGCCACAAAGCGCTTGGCGCCCAGGTTGCCGATCGAACCGCGCAGGTTATGCAGGATGCGCCGCGCTTCCATGAATTTGGCGTCGCGGATCGCTTCGCCGGCCATATTGAGCGGTTCAACGCCCGGACCGATGCCGTCGCGGACGATCTTGACGACCGTATTAAGGGCTTTTTCATCCTGCCCCATGTATTCCAGAAGTTTGTCGACGCAAAAGACCGCCTCATCCGGCGCACTAGCATAACTCATAAATACAGTCCCCTTTTTATACGCGGAACGTCCAATAGCGTCCCATCGCTCCTTCCACCGCCTGTAAGCCGAACCGTTCAGCGGCCCTGGCATGTTTCTGGATCAGGTAATACATATCGCTTAAGGCCGAGCGCTGCTCGGCAAAATACGTGTGGCCGATAAAACTCGTGTCCACTTTGCTGGCGTCGATCGTCTCGACCCCCGGCGCTGTCACCAGGCCAGGCCCGCTCTCGCCGGCGCGGGCATAGCCATGAACGGCTTTGGATACGCGTAAGGCGCTGTCGTCGGATGAGGCATACAACGTCAACGGGTTCGTCACGGCCGAGAGCGCCGGCAACAACTGATGACGGAAAACATCTGCATCGATATCGGGTGCGGCCAGGATGACTTCCCGGATCCGGCTGGCCAGTTCCGGCCGGGCTGCAATCACACTGGCTGTTGCATGGGCCAGGGCCCGGTTGCCCATGCTGTGCGCCAACAGGTAGACATGCTCGGCGTCCGCCTGCTGCAAAACGTCGGCCAGGAATGCCGCCAGGTCGGCCTGGGTCCATTCCACATTGGCTTCATCTAATATATATCCTGCGAGCTTGCCTTGCGAGGGCCAGCTGTAAAAAATTGGCGCGCCCTGGAAGCCCAGGTCGTACGACAGCTGTCCGGTTCGCCGGGCAGCGTCTTCGAAGGTGGTGCGGTAACCGTGAATGAAAACCAGGGCGCTGCGGCTACCGCTGGCGGCGATTGCATGGCGCAGTTCGGCGAGATAGTTGTCGCGCTCAGCCAGGTCGGCCGAAAGCAACACCACGTGCTGTTCGGGATCCTGGCGAAACTCCAGCCGCAGCAGGGACGGCGACTCCATCTCGCCCATCCTGTGGTCGCGCGGAATACTGACCTCGCAGCTTCCATAGCGCAGCTGGCCGCGCGCGCTGCCGAACAGGCGGGCAGGATGGCGGTCGCCGCTCAGTTCGCGGTCGGTGGCAAAGAAGACTTTCATGACGGCATGGTCGGGCGCGCCATCGAGTTTGGCGGTAGGCGAAGTGCGGGCATTGCGGCGCCGATCGACTTCATCGATCAGGTTGCGGGCGGCCGCGCGCAAATAGCGGTCGCCAGCCAGGCCGGCGGAGGCCAATGCATCGCTCAGCGCGAACTGGCGCGAACGCGAACCCGGATCTTCTTCCACATCGGCAATGGCATCGGCGACCGTAGGGGACTGGGCCGCCAGGCGGGACTTCAGCATCTGGTAGGCGGCACTGATGCCACCCTCGCCGGCACCTGCCGTCACCGCTGTCGTAATGACGTCCATGCTCTTCTCCTGGCTGATTAATGCATATCTGACCACACACACAACGCCAAGTCCAGCGCCGCGTGAATCTAGCGCTCAGGAGCCAGTTCAAGCCGGTTGATGCGTGCCGCCTTGTTGAAGTCGACGGCGATGCGCAAGGCTTGCGGCTGGCAATTCGCACGGTACACGTAAAGCCGGTCTTCGCCGTTTACGTTTCGCGAAAGCAGCTCGAGCCTGAGGGGGCGGGGACAGGCTTTCAGCAATGCCGGCAGGCCCGGCACTTCAAGGTAGCTGGCGCCGCGTTCGGTGAAGGGCTGTGCCGCCGGCTTGCCGTCGGCGATCCCTTCCAGCACCTCGACAACCTGGGCCGTTACCTCGGGTTCCACGTCGGGGATGGCCGCGGCCGCCAGCATGCAGGACAGGCCGGCAAAAAATAACAGAATGTTCAATTTCACTGACGACTCCTTCTAACGTTGCGCGTGCGGTCTTGACTCATTTCTTTTGCGTTTTCAATCAGCCATCCAGGCAAAACCGCCAACTTTTCATAGTTATACTCGCCGATCACGCTGTTGAGTGCTGAGCCCGGCGGGGCTTGTTGGTCCTTCGAAAAGTACACCTATAACCGCTTCAGGAGAGATTTACAACATGCGCTACACAACCCGTACCACGATTGCCTCCATGGTCATGCTGGCCTGTGCCAGCCTGGCGCAGGCCGGCGAAAAAACCGTCGACAACCTGACCTTCTTCACCAACACCAAGGCCGCCTCGCCCGAAGGCGTGCTGAAGGTGAACGCTGCACGCTTCGGCCTGCCGGCGAACCTGAAAAACCTGGAACTGGTGGAGGTCAAGGAATCGCTGACCGCCAAACACTACCACTACCAGCAGATGTTGCGCGGCCTGCCGGTGGACCGTGCCCAGATCGTCGTGTCGATCGGCAAGAACGGCGAGCTGCAAAAGATCTTCAACGAAACCCGCCACATCTCGGCCAAGGCAGATGCCGACGCCGTCAACCAACTGTACAACAAGTCCAAGATCAGCGACGACGAAGCACTGGACAAAGGCTGGCAGAACATGAAGGTACAGCATAAGCTGGTTGCCCTTCCTTCCACCTCGCTGGTCTGGGTCGCAAGCAAGGATGGCGTGCAACTGGCGCGCAAGGTCAGCATCGAAGCTGAAATGCCGACCGGCGGCTTCGTGCAATATCTGAACGCCCATGATGGCAGCCTGATCGATTCCTACACCACCTCCCTGCCACGCACCAACAAGGGCGGCGAGCGCAGTCTCGCCGCGCGCGCCGCCGCGCCTGGCCAGATGCTGGACCGCAAGGCTGCCATGGCAACCGCGGTCGCCGAGGGCAAGGCCAGCGGTGGCGCGAGCAAAGCCGGGGCCAGCGCCGATGCGGTCGCGCCCCTGGCAGCATCCGGCATCAACGGCAGCGGCTATGCCTTCGATCCCGATCCACGCACCAGCCTGAACAACGACTCACTGACCGATACCTCGTCTGCCGCCTCCTTCGACCCGGCATACTCCAACAAGACCCTGCGCGACCTCACCGTCACTGCCGGTGTCTACAAGTTGACCGGTCCCTACGTCAACATCAAGAATATCGAGGCGCCAAACACGGCGCCAAGCACCACCACCAATGGCGTGTGGACCGCCAAGCGCGGCAACAACGCCTTCGACGACACCAATGTCTACTTCCATCTGGACCAGAACCAGCGCTACATCCAGTCGCTGGGCTTCACCGGCACCAAGGGCATCATCGAGCGCCCCTTTGACGTCGACACCGACGGCCTGAACGGCGACGACAACTCGCACTACAGCTACGGCGGCGCCACCGACTACCTGGCTTTCGGTCACGGCTGCGTCAACGACAGCGAAGACGCCGATGTCATCCTGCACGAGTACGGCCATGGCATCCAGCGCAATATCAACTCCAGCTGGTCCGGCGGCGACACCGGCGCCATGGGCGAGGGCTTCGGCGACTACTGGGCAGCGTCCTATTCCTACAGCACCCCGAACGGCAAGGTCTACCATCCCGAGTGGGCCTTCAGCTGGGATGGCCACAACTCGTGCTGGGGCGGCCGCATGATGAACCGCACCGACGCCAAGTACAACAGCAGCAAGAGCTATGGCGCGCATACCTCGGTGACCGAGAACGGCGTCACCTTCCAGTCCGACGAACTGTGGTCGGCACCGCTGTACGCTTCGATGGTGTCCCTGATCGCCGCCGGCAAGCCGCGCGCCAACATCGACAAGATCATCCTGGAAGCGCATTTCGGCCTGGGTTCGAACATCAAGATGCCAGCCATGGCGACGGCCATCGTGAACGCGGCCAAGACCCTGTTCCCGTCCGACCTGAGCTACGCCAACACCTTCCAGGCCAAGTTCGAGGCGCAGAACATCCTGTCGGCCAGCTGCACCCCGGTGAACATGTCTGAAACGGAAAGTAATAACACCATTGCGACGGCCAACCCGATCACCCAGTCGTGCACCACCGCCAGCGCCAACATGAGCGCCAGCAGTGACGCCGACTACTTCGCCATCACTGTTCCAGCAGGCAAGACCCTGACGGCTACCCTGACCCCGAATGCCTCTTCGGACTACGACTTGAAGCTGTACAACAGCGCCGGCACCGAATTGGCATCGAGCGTGAAAGGCACCGGCCAGGTCGATGCCGTAACGCGCGCCAACACGGGCTCGACTGCTGTAACCTTGTATGCCAAGGTGTATTACTACTCGGGTGGCACCGGTTCTTCCGGCGGCACCTACACCTTGAAAGCCTCCTGGTAATTTACAGCGCTCCCCCGCGCTATCGACCGCCTGGCCCCCGAGGGCCGGCGGTTTTTTTTCGTCCGATTTCGCTTACAATGGGTTCCGCTGAGTCCGTTAAGAGACCGAAAATGCAAACTGACCTGGGCAAGTTCATCCTCGAAGAAGCTCCCGGCGGAATCATTGCCACGGACGGTCACGACACCGTGATCTTCTGGACCAAGGGCGCGACGGAAATCTATGGCTACAGTGCGGACGAGGCGCGCGGCCAGCGGCTGTCGGAGCTGATCGGCATGCCGGGCCACCCGGTGCGCCAGGAATTCGGCGCCGATTTCGAATACCTGCGCCGTCGCAAGGATGGCCAGGCCGTATATATCGGCGCCGCCTGCAAGCCGGTTTACACCGCCCAGGGCGAGATCCAGTACATCATCCATAGCCAGAACGATATAACCGATGCCAAGGCGCTGCGCGATGCGCGCCAGGTCGAGTCGCGCTACCGCGGCTTGCTCGAGTCGATGCCCGATGCGATCGTGATGGCCAACTCCACCGGCCGGATTGTCCTGGTCAACAGCCAGGCCGAACGCCTGTTCGGCTTCGAACCGCGCGAACTGTTGGGCAAACCCGTTGAAATACTGCTGCCCAACCGTTTCCGCGGCGGCCATGTGGCACACCGCGCGCAGTACTTCGTGCAGCCGCGCACGCGCACCATGGGGGCGGGATTGGAACTGTACGGCTTGCGCAAGGATGGACTCGAGTTTCCCGTCGAGATCAGCCTCAGCATGATTCAGATGGAGGAGGGCGCCATCGTCATGAGCGCGATCCGCGATATCGGCGACCGCAAGAAGGCCGAGCAAAAGTTCCGCGGCCTGCTCGAATCGGCCCCCGACCCGATGGTGATCGTCAACGCGCGCGGCGAAATCGTGCTGGTCAATACGCAGACCGAACAACTGTTCGGCTACCAGCGCCAGGAACTGCTGGGCAAGCCGATCGAGATCCTGATCCCGGCCCGCTTTGCCGGGCGCCACCCGGCGGCGCGCAGCAGCTTTTTCGCCAAGGCCCAGCCGCGCGCCATGGGCGCCGGCGCCGAGCTGTATGCGATGCGCCGCGACGGCTCTGAGTTCCCGGTGGAGATCAGCCTCAGCCCCTTGAAGACTGAGGACGAACTGCTGGTTTCGAGCGCCATCCGCGACATCAGCGGGCGCCGCCAGATCGAGCGCAAGCTGCTCGATCAAAAGCTTGAACTGGAGCAGGCGAGCAAGGCCAAGGACCGCTTCCTGGCCAGCATGTCGCATGAGTTGCGGACCCCGCTGAATGCCATCCTCGGTTTCGGCCAGCTGCTGCACAATGAAAAGCTGCCGCTGTCGCAGCAGCAGCGCTACGCCTTTGCCGGCAACATCGTGCAGGCCGGTCAGCACCTGCTGCACCTGATCAATGAAACCCTGGACCTGGCCAAGATCGAGGTCGGCGCCGTCACGCTCTCGCTTGAACCTGTTGCGCTGGACGACCTGCTGCATGAAGCGAGCAAGATGATTGAGGCGATGGCCGATGCGCGGCAGGTGGCGGTTTACCTGTCCGAGCCGCGCGGCTTGTGTGTCCGGGCTGACCGCATCCGGTTGCGGCAGATCGTGCTCAACCTGCTGAGCAACGCGGTCAAATACAACAGCAAGGGCGGGCACGTCTGGATCGCCTGCGGCGAAGGCGATACGGGGCGCGCCTGGCTGGCCGTGCGCGACGACGGTCCCGGCCTTAGCGGGGAACAGATGGCCGGCCTGTTCCAGCCGTTTAACCGCCTCGGCCAGGAAGGTGGATCGGAAGAGGGCAGCGGCATCGGCCTTGTGCTGAGCAAGCGCCTGGCCGAGTTGATGAACGCGACCATCAGCGTCACGAGTTCGGTCGGGCAAGGCAGCACCTTTACGGTCGAGATGGAAACCACTGAACCGCCGCAACTGCCTCAGCAGCTAACGGAAGAGGGCGTCCCGGCCCTGGTACGCGGCTATCACAGCAAACCCCTGCTGTTGTACGTGGAAGACAATCCCGCGAACCTGAGGCTGGTGCAGGAAATTGCCAAGCTGCACCTTAACGTCGAGCTTCTGTCGGCAACGGATGGCAATGCCGGGGTCAGCATGGCGCGCGACTACTTGCCGGATGTGATCTTGATGGACATGAACCTGCCAGGCATCAGTGGGCGCGAAGCCCAGCGCCGCCTGCGGCAGGATACGGCCACGCGCGACATCCCCATCATTGCCCTCTCGGCGAATGCCATGCCGCTTGATGTGCAGGCCGCGCTGGAGGCCGGCTTTTTCCGCTACCTGACCAAGCCGCTTAACATCGGCGACTTCCTGGAAGCGGTCGGGGAAGCACTGGAACAGTCGCGTTAAGAACAGGTTTCACGTGTAACGGAGTCTGGAGTGAAAATCAATATTGCAGTCTTGCTAGCGGCCGGGGCGCTGTCCGGGGAAGCGAAAATGCTTGAAGTCAGATTTGCCGTCAAAGACACTGCGGGCCAGCCGGTGCTGCACATCGCGTTGGCCAACCATGCGGCGCAGCCGGTGAAAGTCTTGCACGCCCTGGCAAGCGAGGAGGAAATGTTCGGCAAGCTGTTCGAGGTGCGCGATGCGGCCACTGGCCAGTTGCTCGATTATCAGGGCATCATGGTCAAACGCGGGCCGCTGACCGAGCAGGACTACCTGTCGATGTCTCCGGGCGCGCATCGCAGCAACGCCATCGACCTGGGCCCTGCCTATGCCTTCAAGCCCGGGCGGCACGCCTACACCATCAGTTACACCGGGCATTACCTCATGGGAGGGAAGAAAGTACCGCTCACCGTGGGGCCGGTACGCTTCGAGCACACCGGCCGGTGAGCGGCAAGCCGCCGCTTATTGCAGGGCAGGCGTGTTTTCCGCGAAGTATTCGTGCGAATCGGCGTTGTCCACCGCCTGGCTCGGATTGCTGATCGCCAGCGCCGCCGCTGCCGATTGGCCGTAGGCGTGATCGTCGGTGCCCGCCACCACGTTGAAGTGGCTCATCTCGTGCACCAGCGTGCCGCCCTTGGAGTCGGTGCCGGTCATCGGAGCGCTCCAAAACGCCTTGCAAACATAGATCTTGTAAGGCTGGTTCGGATACACATAGGCGTAATAGCTTTGCTTGCAGCCGCAATCGACCGTGACCGGTTTGGTGTCGAAGGCGCTCTTGATGGCCGTGAAGTGGGATTTCACGGTGCTGTAGCGGCTCGAAGTATAGGTGCCGAACCACTTGGTGTAGCGTGGGCCGGTGTTGTTCGCACCCAGGTAGGCGTTGGCGTTGTTCGACATGCCTTGCGCCGCAGCCACGGCATTGGTGATGGTGGACTGCTGCGAGGTGGTGCAGCGGCTGAAGCTCAGGCCCGCAGTGGCGGTCGGTTCAGCGGGCGCCTTGGCCACGCTGCCGCGCGGCAGGGTGCCTTCGATCGAAATGGTCAGCGCATCCGAGCTCAGGGTGTCAGGCTGCTTCTTGTCCATGACCTTGCCCATCGGGTCCATGTGGCTGAACAGCTTGGCGGACTTGGTCTTGTAGCGGATCGTATAGTCGCCCGAGATGCTCATGTTATACATCTGCGACAGTTCGACCTGCACCTTGTACGACTTGCCCGGCTGGATCACGTAATAGTCCGCTGGGGTTGGCGCGGCACGCTTGACATGCATGCCTTCGTACGCCACCTTGGCGCCGTCGCGGGTCACTTCAAACAGGGATTCTTCAATATCGCCGAACGGGGTATGCCACTTCAGGACGTATTGCGGCACCGAGGAGGTATTGGTCAAGGTGACGTGAACGACCACGTCATCGCGCGGGCCCAGGGCGCGCTTGTCCATGCTGATGCTGGCAGACAGGCCGTCGGCCGCATACGCGCCCAGGCTGAAGGATGCTGCAAGTGCGAAAGCGCCAAGGTGTTTCAAGTTCATTCGTCTCTCCGTCCGGTTGTGGTTGGGGTGACCCAATCTTGACGGGGAGGCCGCGCCAATTCAATCGAAATCGGCGACGTGTCGCCATTTCAACAACGGTTCCGTTATGCCCTGGACACCAGGCGGCGGATTTGTCCAAAGCGGGACATTTGTAACGGGCTCAGGCCAGGCTCTGGCGCCGGATCGACATCAAAATGCCGCAGCCGATGCCGAGCGTTACCAGGGCCGTGCCGCCGTAGCTGAAGAACGGCAGGGGCACGCCGACCACCGGCACCACGCCGCAGACCATGCCGATATTGATGAAGGCGTAGGTGAACAGGATCATGGTGATTGCACCACCGAGCAGGCGCGAAAACGGTGTTACCGCGCCGGCGGAAATCTGCATGCCGCGCCAGACCAGCAAGGCGTACATCAGCAGCAGCGCAATCCCGCCCAGTAGGCCGAATTCCTCCGCGAAAACGGAGAAGATGAAATCGGTGGAGCGTTCGGGGACGAAACCCAGGTGGCCCTGGGTCCCGTCCATCCAGCCGCGGCCCGCCACGCCGCCGGATCCGATGGCGATCTTGGCCTGCGCAATCTGGAAGCCCTTTCCCGTCGGATCGGCATCGGGATTCAGGAAAGTCAGCACCCGTTGGCGCTGGAAATCGTGGAACAGGTGCCACACCAGCGGCACCGCCGCGATAGCGGCGGCCGCCAGCGCGGCAAGTGCCTTCCACGACAGGCCCGCCAGCACGATGACATAGAAGCCCGCCGCCAGCACCAGCATCGCGGTGCCGAAATCGGGCTGCTTGGCGATCAGGCCGACCGGAATGGCCAGCAGCAACGCCGCGGCAACGAAGACTTGCCAGCCCCGGGCGCCATCGAAGCGGTGGAAGAACCAGGCCAGCATCATCGGCATGGCGATCTTCATCATCTCCGATGGCTGGAAATCGTGGCCAAGATGCAGCCAGCGCGTGGAGCCCTTCTTCGTGACGCCGAACAGGAATACCGCCACCAGCAAGCCGACGCCAAGCGAATACAGCGTTACCGCATGGCGCATCAGCATCTGGGGCGGAATGCTGGCAACGGTCCACATCAGGACCAGCGCCATCAGCATATTGCGCAACTGGAGTTCAAAGCGGCCGGGAAAGTCGGCTGACGCAGAATACAGGGTGACCAGGCCGGTCGCCATCAGCATGCCCAGGATGGCCGCCAAAGGCGCGTCGACCGCCAGCACCGACCGCAGGCGGCGCCAGGAAATGAGGGTATTGTTCATTGGAGTGCCTGCAGCCAGATGACGCGGCCGGCCAGGACGGCGAAGCCTGCGAGGGCGAGCACGCCAAGCACGGCAAGGCGACGGCGGAATTGTTTCTGATCATTTTCCATGGCCGAAATTATAAGGCCAGGATTAGCGTTCCCGCACGTAACTTCCGGGCGCTTCGCATAGCCAGGGATAGGCCGGATGTGGCCCCGGCGCGGGGACGCGCCATTCGCCGCAGCGCGCATGCAGCCATGCGGCCCAGTGCTGCCACCAGGAACCGGGCACCGGCGTTTGCACCGCCAGCCAGTCCTTGGGGTCGCGGCCGGCGACCAGGGGCGCCGACCAGAATTGCTGCTTGGCGCTGCCGCCCGGTGGATTGATGATGCCGAGGATGTGGCCGGAGGCCGTCAGCACGAAATGCGCCGGTGCGCCGGCCAGGGCCGCGCTGCGGTAGGTGCTGCGCCAGGGGGTGATGTGATCGGCTACCGCGCCAACGGCGTACAGCGGCTGCCGGATGCGGCCCAGGTCCAGCTTCTGTGCGCGGATTTCCAGCGCATCGGGCTGCGCCAGTTTGTTCGCCTGGTACAGCTCGCGCAGGCAGAAGCTATGCGTGGCGTGCGGCTGCCGCGTGCCATCTGCGTTCCAGGCCAGGGGAGCGAGTGCGGGAGTGGGTTCGCCGAGCAGGTATTTGTGCACCACGTAGCGCCAGATCTGCGTGTTAGGGCGCAGCATGCGGAAGCTCCAACCTATCTGCTGCGAGTCGAGAAAGCCCTGGCGCGCCATCAGGCTTTCGAGCAGCGCTACGCTCTCGTCGTTAATGAAGCTGGCGATATCGCCAGGCTTGGAAAAGTCCGTGAGCGTGGCCAGGAGGGTCCAGTGAGCAACCGGAATATCGCCTGGTGCTTCGTAGCGGCGGTTCAGCCACGCCATCAGTGCCGCCAGCGCAGTGCCGCCAATGCAGTAGCCCACCGCATGCACCTGGGGCGCGCCCGCGATGGTGCGCGCCGCTTCGATTGCCGCCAGGATGCCGTCGAACAGGTGGTCTTCAAAGCTGACCTCCCGCATATTGGCACGCGGGTTCTTCCAGCTCATGACAAACACATCGAAACCCTGCTCCACCAGGTAGCGCACCATGCTTTGCCGCTCGGTCAGGTCGAGGATGTAGTATTTGTTGATCCAGGGTGGCACCAGGAGCAGCGGCATGGCCCGCAGCTGCGGGCATACTGGCGTGTACTGGATCAACTCCATCATCTGGTTGCGCAGCACCACCCGGCCTGGTGTCGCAGCAAGGTCGCTGCCAAGCCGGAACTGGGCCGGATCGACCATGCGCAAGTCGCCTGCCAGCAGGTCGCGCAGCCATTCCTCGAATCCACGCTTGAGGCTCGTGCCGCCACTGTCGAATGCGCGGCGTAGTACTTCGGGATTGGTCAGTGGGAAGTTGCTCGGCGCCACGGCATTGCACCAGTGGCGCAGCCAGAAGGCAGCGCTGTGGGCTTCGCGCTCTTCAACGCCGGGCGTATCGTAGACCTGACGTTCGAGCGTGCGGGTGAAACCGAGGTATTGCTGCATCAGGCTGTGGAAGAAGGGATTGTCGCGCCAGGCATCGTCGCTGAAACGGTCGTCACCCTCCGCGGCTTCGGCCAAGGGCGCGGGCATGCCCGTGGCCCAGGCCACCGTGGCCAGCTCCTGCCACGCCCGGGCCATTTCCACGGGATGCGCCAGCCATGCGGCGGCGACATTGGCAAATGGATTTGGCATGCAGGCCAGTATAGACCTAATGCGCCATCAGGACAGGAAGCGTCATGCTTTGCAGGACAGTGCGGGAGGTCCCGCCCAGCATGATCTCGCGAAAGCGGCTGTGGCCATAGCAACCCATGACCAGCAGGTCGGCATCGATATCCGCAGCGAAGGAGAGCAGGGCCGAGCCGACGTCGATCGCAGTCGCCTGCGAAGAGACTTCAACCCTGATGCCATGCCGGGCGAGATAGAGCGCCATATCAGCTCCCGGTTCGCCGCCGTGGGTGTCCGGCTCACGGCCGGCATTGAACACGGCCAGGGTGACTTTGGCTGCGCCCTCTATCAAAGGAATGGCGGCCGTGATGGCACGTGTGGCTTCCATGCTGCCGTCCCAGGCGACAAGTATGCGCTGGAAGGGCGCCTCGAAATGCCCGGCATAGGGCACCACCAGTACCGGCCGTGCGCTGTTCATGGCGACATATTCGGGTGTCTCTTCCTCCATTGGCGAGATCGGATCGTCTGGATTGACCTGGCTCAGGACAACCAGGTCGCCATAGCGCGATTGCAGCACCAGTCCATCCGCCGCCTGGTCATCGAGCAGGCGTGACTCGAAAGACGGCAGGTCGAGCATCTGGCACTGCGATTCGAACTTGCGCAGGCTGGCCCTGGCGTTCTCCCTTGCTTCGTTGATGCACTGGGCGGCCATGCTGACGCCCATGGCCGTGGCGTGGTCGGCATACAGGAAGCGCGAGATCCCGCTCATCGCGGCGCCGACAAGGCGCCCCTTCGACATGCGAACGACCTGGGAAGCAAGCCGCACACGGCGCTCGCTATCAGCGGAACTATTGACATGCACTACGACAGTCTTGAACCCCATGGCAGCCTCCAGGATGGATAGATGGGAAAAAGTCTAGGCTTTCGCGCAATCCAGCGGCATGATCTGGGTCAATTTCACTCTAATCCAGTAACTTGCATTAGCAAGAGTTGACTTTTAGATGAGAATGGTTATCATTTGCGCTTTCATATAAGAGCCAGCCTGTCCGCCAGCTATTAAACGTTTAACTAGCTGAGGTAACAATGGATAAGAAGAAGTTGGCGGTACTGCTTGGGCTGGCGTTTCCGGTCGCGGCATTGGCAGAGGAGGCGGCTGTGATGCCGCAAATCCAGGTCACGGCGCAAAAGCTGGACTCCTATACGACCGACCGCAGCAGGAGCGCAACGCCGCTGAACATTTCCGTGCGCGACACCCCGCAATCGGTATCCGTGGTGACCCGGCAGCGCATTGAAGACCAGGCGCTGCAGACCGTGACCGATGTCGTCAACAATGTGACCGGCGTGTCGGTCAACCAGTATGAAACCCACCGCGCCGGGTTCACCGCGCGCGGCTTCGACATCGATAACCTGCAGATCGACGGCGTGCCGACTACCTGGGACCAGCCCTGGAGTTCCGGTGAGGTCGTGGGCAGCCTGGCCAGCTATGAGCGCGTGGAAGTGGTGCGCGGCGCCACCGGCCTGATGACGGGCGCCGGCAATCCTTCCGCCGCCATCAACCTGGTACGCAAGCGAGCGGCCAGCAAAGAGCTGACCGGCAGCGCCGAACTTGCAATGGGCCGATGGAACGAGCGCCGGGCCTTGCTGGACGTTTCGAGCGGCGTCAATGCCAGTGGGTCGGTGCGGGCCCGCGTGGTCGGCGAGTACCAGCGTTCCGATAGCTGGGTCGACCTCTTGAAGAGCAAGAGCAACACTTTCTACGGCACCGTGGAAGCCGACCTGGGCCCGCGCACCGTACTGTCGGCCGGTTACAGCCGCCAGAAGAACGAGCCGAAAGCCCCGATGTGGGGCGGGCTGCCGTACTGGTACGCCGACGGCAGCAAGACCAATTGGGATGTCTCCAAGACGTCCGCCGCCGATTGGACCCGCTGGGAAACCGAATACGAAAACGTGTTCGCCAACCTGGAGCACAGTTTCGATAACGGCTGGAAGGTGCGCGCAAGCTTAAGCCAGAGCGACCGTAAGGCCGATTCCGCCCTGCTGTACCTGTCCGGCGTGCCTGACCGCGTGACTGGCCTGGGCGTGAGCGCCTTTGCCGGGTCCTACATCACCCACACCAGGCAGGACGACTTCAGCCTGCATGCAGGCGGCCCGTTCGCATTCGCAGGCCGCAAGCACGAGGCGGCGATTGGCTACATGCACTCGAAGCAGGAATTCAACGCCGACAGCCGTGCCGCCGATTACGGCATTGGCGGCCACCCGCCGGTGGGGAACTTCAACACCTGGAATGGCGCAGCCTATCCGGAGCCGAATTGGGGCGCGCCGACGTTCTATGAAAGCAGCGTGACCAGGCAGGCAGCGGTGTACGGCGTGGCGCGCTTCTCGATGACGGATTCCTTGAAAGCGATTATCGGCGCGCGCGTCACCAACTACGACAAGAGCGGTGTTGGCGCGTGGAGCCCGGCTTACCGGATGAAGCACGATCGCGAGCTGACCCCGTATGCCGGCGTGGTGTACGACATTAGCGAAAACCTGTCCGCTTACGCCAGCTACACCGACATCTTCCAACCGCAGAACCGAAAGGACCTGGCCGGCAATATGCTCGATCCGGTCGTCGGCAAGAGCTACGAAACCGGCCTCAAGGGCGAATTCCTCGACGGCCGACTGAATGCATCGTTCGCCGTGTTCAAGATCAAGCAGGACAAGCTGGCCCAGGAAGCAGGCACGGTTGACCGCGACGGCGCCGGCCCGCTGGCGAAGGAAGCCTATTATCGCGCCGCCAACGGCGCCAAGAGCGACGGTTTCGAGTTTGAGGTGTCGGGCGAACTGACACGGGGTTGGAACGCGACCGCCGGCTACTCGCAATTCAAGGCCAAGGATGCCGCAGGCTCCGACATCAACAGCGTCTATCCACGCAAGCTGTTCCGCGTCTTCACCACGTATCGCCTGGATGAGTTGACGCTGGGCGGCGGTGTGAACTGGGAAAGCCGCACGTATACGGTGGACCCGGCCGCACCGGCCGGCATGACAGGCCTGATCGAACAGGATTCGTTCGCGCTTGCCAGCCTGATGGCCCGCTACGACATTACGCAGCAACTGTCGGCACAGGTGAATATCAACAACCTGTTCGACAAGAAGCACTTCGGCATGTTTGCTGCCTATGGCGCCATTACGTACGCTGCACCGCGCAGCGTATCGGCCAGCCTGAAGTACCGTTTCTAAGGAGAGGCCGGCATGCGCGCAACCTGGACGCTGGTACACCGCTACCTTGGGCTGCTGACGGCTGCATTTCTGTTCGTCAGCGGCCTGACCGGCGCCATCATCTCATGGGACCACGAGCTGGACGACCTGCTCAACCCGCACCTGATGGAAGCGCGCACGCCCGGCACGCCGCAATCGTCGCTGGAACTGGCGCGCCAGCTCGAACAGCGCCATCCTGAGGCACGAGTGTCTTACATCCCGCTGCATGCAGGGCAGGGAAAGTCGCTCGGCTTTGGCGTCGATGCAGCAGGCTTCAACCAGGTATTTGTCGATCCGGTCACGGGCGCGGAACTTGGCAAGCGCGAATGGGGCGCAGTATGGCCGATCAGCAAAGAGACGCTTGTTTCGTTCCTGTACCGGTTGCACTATTCGCTGCATATCCCGGAAATGTGGGGCATCGACCGCTGGGGCCTCTGGTTGATGGGGGTGATTGCGATGGTGTGGGTGGTGGACAGCTTTGTCGGCTTCTACCTCACGCTGCCTGTGCGTGCACGCACGCCATCGGCCCGCGGCTGGTGGCAGCGCTGGAGCCCAGCATGGAAAGTACGCTGGAACGGTGGCAGCGCCAAGCTCAATTTCGACCTGCACCGGGCTTTCAGCCTGTGGACTTGGGGCCTGCTGTTCATCCTCGCTTTTACAGCGTTCTCGCTGAACCTGTACCGGGAGGTCTTCTACCCTGTGATGAAGACAGTCTCCGAAGTGACGCCAACGCCATTCGATACCCGCGTGCCGAGGGATCTGCGCAACCCGATCCTGGCCAGTATCAGCTACGGGAAGGTCCTGCAGCAGGCGGCCCATGAGGCGCAGCGCCGCGATTGGAAAGATCCGGCGGGAAGCGTGTTCTATTCTCAAGCCTATGGCATTTATGGCGTCAGCTTCTTCAAACCCGGTGACGACCATGGCGCCGGCGGGGTCGGGCCAGCGGTGCTGTATTACGACGGCGTCGACGGCCGTCTGCTCGGCGACCGCCAACCGTGGAAAGGCACGGCAGCCGACATCTTCGTCCAGGCGCAGTTCCCCTTGCATTCCGGGCGCATCCTGGGACTGCCGGGACGCATCCTGATCTCGGTGATGGGTCTCGTCGTCGCGATGCTGAGTGTCACCGGGGTGGTGATCTGGTGGCGCAAGCGTTCTTCACGCGAAAGGGCGGCATCGGTGCAAAGGAATGCGATCCGGTCCGCACTATAGTCCGGTCGCCTGGCGCCGCTGCTCCCGGCGGCGTACGCCCGCCAGCGCCAGCAGGCCAAGCCCGAATATCGCGATCCCTAGCGGCTCGGGAACAACCTGGATCGCGCCGCCAGTGGCCGCGAGCAGGTAATCCAGGTAGCTGTTCAGGGCGATCCCACCGAAATAGCTGCCGAACGCGCCGGGCGCAATGCCATCGGGAGTGCCGCCGAAGGTGTTGGTGGCGATCAGCATCAACTCGCCATATTGCTCGATGAAGGAGGGGCCGCCCGAATCCCCGCCGCCTATGCCCGATTCACGGTCGTTTGGCAGCTGCTCCGAGCATGCCAGGCCCCATTCGCAGAAAGAATCGCGGCCGTTGCCGTCGAAATCGGCGTACCAGACCTCTTTCGGGCCATTGAAGCCGTTCTCGTCGTCGCCATCGAACAGGTCGACAATATTTTCACCGGTGCGCTTGATGCGGAAATCGGGGCTGATGGTGTAGCCATTGATGCCGTCGCCCGAGGTGCCGTAGCCAGCCATGATGAGGCGGGTGTTCGCCTGCAGCTGCTGGCCGGCCACCTTATAGATTTTGGCTGAAGCGGGTGCATCCTGGCCAAGGGTGATCACGGCCAGGTCATCATTGACGCAAAAGCCCGATACGCCGGGCGGGCAGTTGCCGAAGCCGCCATAGTTCGGGTTCATCTGGACCTTGGACGCTGTGACGACAGCCCGGCCAGGGTCGCCCGGAGTGGAAGAGGCATTGAACACCACGCGCACATCGTTGCCTGGCTTGTTGAGGTCGATCAGGCTGCCTTTGCCATCGGTGTCCACGCAATGTCCGGCCGAGACCACCTGACGTTTGCCAACCAGTGCGCCGGAACAGATATAGCTCAAGCCGTCGTAGCGGATATTAATGCTGACTACGCCGGAGAACGGGGAGGCCGCGTTATTGGGGTCAACGTGGGCCGCCGGGGTATCGGGCAGGGCTCCCGAGGTAACAAGTGGGGAAATGGCGCCGTTCGGCACCGCCTGGGCAGTACCGCTGACGGCAAGGACTGCCAACGCGAAGCCGAGCAGCTTTTTTGCAAAGTGTTGTCGCACGTCATTACCTCCCGAGATTATTGCTCAGTGAATGAATACGTCGGGTATTGTTTAGCAATAAACGGGCCTGGCGAACATCTGCTTTGCTATCAGATACTTACCTTGAGGACGGGGGAGGGTGCTTGAGATAATGTAAAGCTTTCCGACATTACATTGCAAATTGATACAGATGGGAGCTCACTGCCGTGCTGCCAGCCTGCGCCGCGCGGCGATCAGTGCGTCGGTAATGGCACCGATACTGAAGGGCTTCACGATGAAACCCATTGCGCCACGCGAGACTGCCGACTGCACAATGCCCTGGTCGTTATGGCCGGAAACCACGATGATGAAAACATCGGGTATCCGCTCCCTGAGCTGGGACAGGAGTTCGAGGCCGTCGCCGTCGGGCAGGCCCAGGTCCAGCAGGACGATATCTGGCGCCAGTTGCGCGCAGCGTGCAAGTCCGGCCTGGGCGGTACCAGCTTCGCCCAGTACCGCCAGTTCCGCTTCATTCGCGCCGAGGCGCAGCATCGAGCGCATCATTGCGTTGTCGTCGATGATGAAGACGCTTTTCGGCTGCTGCTTATGAAACGGAGCGATGGTAGCGGAATGCATGCTGGCCCCTGCGTGGTGGCTATTTGCACAGGGCAGGCTAACACCATGCAGCGCCTGGCGGCGCGCGCATCGTCAAATCAGAAGCGGTAACCTATGTTCAGCCATGCGATGGGCTGGCTGTTGCGGGGTTCCGAACGTGGCGGTCCGCCGCGGGTGCGCCAGGCCGCAACCAGCGAGGCGTTGAAGGCGCGGTTGTCGTAACGCAGGCCCATACCGGCACCGGCCAGTGTGCGATGGTTGCCGTCGCTGGTCCAGGGCTCGCGGTTGGCGGTAATGCGGCCGGCATCGTAGAACAGGTAGGGCATCAGCGCACCGGCGGCGTAGCGCAACTCAAGCTGCAGCAGCGCGCCGGCATCGCCGTAGCCTTCTCCTGCCGGATAGGCGCGCACGCCATTTCGGCCGCCCAAGCCAAACTTCTGCGACGAATCCAGGTTCTTGCTGGCCCATTGCGCCGAAAGCCTTCCAAATGCATCGACGTGTTCGGCAACCGACTGGATGCGGGCGAGGTCGAGGTTGAGCTTGGAGAAACGGCCGGCGCTGCGGGCCGTCGTTGCGTCGGATTCGCGCATGGCGCCATCGAGGCTGAGCCGGCCCGGCGTCCAGGAGATCGCGCCATAAGTCACGCCGCCGCGCAGCAGCTTGTCGCGCACGTCGAAATTCACGGCAATCGGCAGGCTGTTACTGGATTTGTCGCTGCTGCTGTCGGTGGCGCCTTGCTGGTCGCGCAAGCGCTTGTGCTCGAACGTTGCCGACAGTGTGATGTTGCGCCGCTGCGAACGTACCAGTGGATAGCTTAGGCCAGCACTGCTGACGTTCGCCGTGCCGGTCGCATTCAAGGCGGCGAAACTATCCGCCAGGGCATAGTAGGATTTGCTGTAGCCGACGCGGCCGCGCAAGCCGGTGGCGCCCAGTGGCATGGCGTATGCGGCCGCGCCAAACCACATGTGCTCGTTGGTGTACATGCCTTGCAGCGAGATCTGGTCGCCGAGCGTGAATGGGCTGTCGACATCCAGGTTGGCATGGGCGCGCGTGCGGCCGGTGTAGCGCGTGCCATTGTTGTCGAGGCCAATCTCTCCCGCATAGCGATGGTGGCGCTGTACTTCAATTGCGAGGTCGCCGGTGCCGATTTCCCTGCCAGGACGGACCACAGGAATACTGCGTACACCCGGCTGGTCATCGAGAATCAGGGTCACACGTTCGAGTTCGTGGCTTTCAATGACGCTGCCCGGCTGCAATGGCGACAGGAAGCGCTGCGCGCCCGGGCTCAGTGACTTGTCGCCGTTCGCGGTGATTGCACCATAGCGGCCTTCCAGCACTTCGATGCGAAGCACGCCTTGCTGCAGGTCTTGCTGCGGCAGGTAGGCGCGTGCAAACGGATAGCCCGCTGCGCGGTAGTAAGCGGAAAGCTTGTCGGCTAAACCGCTTAAGCCGGCAAAATCGAAGGTCTTGCCAACCACTGGACCCAGTTCACGCAGAAGTTCATCCTGCGTGATCCGTGTATTTCCCGTAACGCTTACCTGTTTCAGCGTTACTGTCAAACCGCCAGGTGGTACTGTGGCGGCAGGTGGTGGAGGTGGCAGCGCGAGGGCCGGAGAGGGAACCGGTTCCCGCAATTCCCGCTGCCCGTTTTCCTGCAACGATTGCGCACCTTGCTGCGCAAGGGCGGCCTGGGCGAAGGCGTTAAAGATGGCGATGGTCAGAATGGTGTTGGCTGGTCTCATGTCGGCTTTCAACGCTGTCTGATTGGCAACATCATTCTATCGCTACTTTTGGTCGCTTGTAGCGTTTGCTTCATTCGTTGCGGTGGCAGCTGGCATATGGATGCCACCGGAGACGACGAATACGCTCAGGAACTTGACGTCGCGGCCAGCGGTGAGACTTTGGGTCGCGGGCATGTTGTCACGGCTGGCGGAGCCCCCTTGCGCGCTGCCCGAATCACTTACATCGGTGTAGTTCAGTCCACCGACGCTCAGCGATGGCAAGGCCGGAGTCGAACCGCCAATCACCACAGGACTCGCGGCCTGGGCGGCGATAGCGGTCCTGGCGTCAGGGGCTGCCGAGGGTTGGCTAGCCAGTGGCGCCGGCGCCGCGGCGGGCGCTGGTTCAGGCGTCGCGACTTGGGCGGGCGCAGGTGCGGCCGCTGGGGTTGGGGCCGGGTTAGGCGTTGCGACTGGCGCTGCTTCAGGCACGGTGACCGTGAGCGGAGCGGCCGGTATGGTCGAGGGGACGGTTGACGGCGCGGGTGCGGCCACCGGTGCTGGCGCTGGCACTGGCGCCGCTACGGGCACGACGATCGGTGAGGGCGCAGGTGTTACGACAGGCGTTGCGGCAGGTGCTGCGGCAGGTGTTACGACAGGCGTTACGACAGGCGTTACGACAGGCGTTACGACAGGCGTTACGACAGGCGTTACGACAGGTGTCGGCGTAGGAACTGGAGCCGGGGTCGGCGTTGTTACCGGCGCGGGCGCTGGTGCAGCAGTGATATTCGCCGTCGTCACACCGCTGCCTGAGAAGCTGTAGTTGCCGGCGTCGCTGCCTGCCAGGGTAAGCCCAGCCACACTCACCCCGAGGGCGGTCCCCGCTGTGGCTTGCGCAAAGTGTGCAGTCGCTGCGCTGCTGTCGATTAGGACATCGTCACCACTTACCACGCCTGCCAGCGAGCCAGCGGAAGTCAATACTGCGACAGTATTGCCGTCTTCAATTTTGTCTGCCACGCCTAGATTGGCCAGCGTCAGTGCTTTCGGAATGACCGACGCCGTAATCCCAGTCGGATTCGCAAGCTCATAGTTCGAAGCGAGGCCAGTGCCATCAGCCAGTACGATGCCGTTGACGGAAACGGACTTGCTGCTGCCCACACTGCCATCCGTGAACGCACCGGTTTGTCCGGAGAAGGACAAGGTCTCTGAACCAACCAACCCGCTCAAGGAGCCGCCAACCAGAGTGGCGCTGGTGGTCGCATCATAGGTTTTGTCAGCCGCCGACATTCCGACGATCGTCAAAGCCTTGCGCGCAATCGAGGCGGTGCTGCTGGCCTGGCCGGTAATGACGTAGTTGCCTACGTAGTCGCCAGTGTAATTGCTGGCGATGTTGACCTGCTTTCCGCTGCCTGCATTTGCATCGGCAAAGGCGCCGGTAGCCGACAGGCCGATCCACTCTCCGGCAACCAGGTTGGAGAACACTGCGTTGCTGGTATCGAGAACTGCCGCGGCGGTTCCATCATACGTCTTGCCCGCAGCACTAATGCCTGTCACTGAAGTTGCACGTGGGGTGATCGAACCCGTCAGGCCAACAGGGTTAGCAATGGTGTAGTTCGAAGCAAGGCCAGTTCCGTCCGAAAGCAGCAGGCCGCTAGCCGTCACGGCCTTTGCGGTCCCCACATTCTTGTCTGCGAACACGCCGAGCAGGCCGGAGAAGTTCAAAGTCTCCGTTCCCACCAAGCCGCTCAGGAAGCCACCGCTCAACGTTGCCGAAGTGTTGCCGTCATAAATCTTGTCGGCCACAGTAAGTCCGGCCAGGCTCAAGGACTTTGCCGAGACAGAAGCACTGTTCGCCACGCTCGCAGAACCCATACCAGGCAAGGTGTAGTTGGCGGCGAGGCCATTGCTGCCGTCCGTGAGCGTAATCGCATTCAAATAGCTTGCGCCGGCGACATGGGCACTGTTCACGGTGGCGCCGGTGTAGTGAAGGGTCTCACCCGACACCAGGTTGCCCAGCGTGACATTGCCGCTCATATCCGTGCCGCCGTCATAAGTCTTCGCCGCCATCACCGTGACGGCGCGCGGGGTGATGCTGGCGGAGGCGCTGGCGGACGTGCTGGCCAGAGAGTAGTTGCCCGCATCAGCGCCGCTGAGGGAGATATTGGTGATGTCAACGGTGTAATTACCGACGTTCTTGCTACCGAATGCTCCAGTGCCGTTCAGGGTCACGGCATCGCCGGCCACAATGCCGGTAGCGGAGAGGGCGGCGGCGGTCGTTCCGTCATACACTTTGCCGGAGGCGGTCGGCGTCAGGTTTTTGGGCGTGATGGTATAGCTGCCGGTGTTGAAATAGCCCACGGCGTAGGTCGTTCCGCCGCTGGTATAGCTGGTTGGGTTGCCGGCATCGGCGTTCAGGCCAACGTAATGGCCGGCATTCTTGCTGTTGGTGGTGTACGCCACTGCCGGAGTGAGTGCTGCGACCGAGAATCCGCCGGGCCCGCCCATAGTGGTGAACGAAAGGCCGGTAGCGACGTTATTGCCGTCATAAGTCTTGCTGCCAGCTGCGTTCTGGATCACGTAGATCGGCTGCGTCGACATGCTGACGGCCTGGTAGGTCGCGTACAGATAGCTGTTGTTCGAACCTGGGATCACGAGTGTGCCGCAGTTCGGATAGGGTGTCGCGCAGCTCGACAACTGCGGCGACTGGGTGTATGCGGACAGTTGCGGCACGCCGTTGACGAACACCAGCCAGCTGGCGACCGAGTTGCCCTGGAAGGCGACGCGCGCACGGTTGCCGTAAGAGACCAGCCCAATGGCGCCCTGGTCCAGTACGGCCTGGGTGTTGCCCGGCGTGGTATTCACGGCATTGAGAAGCATGCCGCCGCCAGCCGAATTGCCGATCGTAGTGAGCGTATTGGAGTTGCCTTCGAACGCGACGCCGAAAGTCTTGTTGCCGGCAGTGCTGGCGCCGGTGATGAACAGGTTGCCCGTGCCGGAGTTGATCGTCGCATTCGACATGATGTACACGCCGCCGGTGACGCCGGAATAGCTGCCGTTGTTGGATCCAACCAGCGATTTTCCGTTGATGACGATGTTCCCACCGTCGGACAGGATGGACCTGGCGCGCTGCACCACAACCGCAGCGGTGGAGGAACTGGAATTGAGCGCATAACCGATGCCGTTGGCCTGGCTGCCGGCATTACTGCCGACCATGATGTTGCCGCCGTTGGACTTGATATTAGCGTTGATATTGACGCCACCCAGCGTGGCATTGGCGGCATTGGCCGCGCTCAGGGTAAGACCCAGCTTGCCCGAGGTGGAAGTAATGTCGCTGTTGACTGCGATATTGCGGTCGGCGCGCAATGTCAGCGTGGCGTCGCCGCCGCTTGTCTTGTTGATGGCGCTGGCAACGGTGATGTCGCCACTGCCGGTGCCGGTGCTGCCGTAGCTCGCGAGGCCGGTTTCGGTGGTGATGGTGACGCTGGTGCCGAGGTTAAGGGCGCTGACGATATTGCTGGCCGCGCTGGCATCGATCGTGTAGTCGTAGGGGTCGATCAGCCAATGGCCACCCTGGCCGTGTGCCGCGCTGGCGTCAATCTGTACTGCGCGCGCGGTGGCGACGTAACCCGCCGACGTCTCGATAAATCCGCCATTGCCGCCATCCGGCGCGCTGGCATCAAGTTTGCCGGCGATGTCGATGCGGCCGTTCTGCATATCGCCCAAGAGTAAGATCTGGCCTTCTTCACCAGTGGCCATGGTGCGGGCCTGCACCAAGCCTTCGTTGTTGATCACAGTACTCACCAGGTCGCCGGCAGCCTTGGCGGTCAGCAGCACGTTGCCGCCGTCGGCACGGATTGCACCGCCGTTCTCGATCAGCGCATCGATCGCACCTTTCCTGATCTGCAGTTTGATCGGGCCGCCCAGGTCCAGCAGCACGTCGCTGGCGGCGCCAAGGAGCACATTGCCCCGCTCAGCAGAGATCTCGCCGATATTGCTCACGCGTGCCGCGACAAGTGCAACCGTGCCGCCGTTGATAGCCTTGATGTTGCCCTGGTTGATCACCGCGTTTGCGCTGGCGCCTTGCAGCTTATAGTCCCCGGCCATGAAGTCCTGGTTGCTCATGCCGAGGGTCGACGCCAGCAGGCCGCCGACATTGACTTGTGCGGTCGGCGAGAACAGGACACCGTTTGGATTCAGCAGGAATACCTGGCCATTGGCCTTCAGGGCGCCTTGGATTTGCGACACGTCGCTGCCGGTGACGCGGTTCAACGCAACAGAGGTGGAAGAGGGCTGCACGAAATTGACGGTATTGCCTTTACCAATGGAGAAGGATTGCCAGTCGAGCGCCATCCGGGCGCTGCCCTGCTTGATCGTCATCGCGCTGCCTTGCTGGCTGATGTTGCCCTGGCCGGCAACGACCACGCCACCGGTCGGCAAATCGGCCGCCAGTGCCGCCCCGCCAACCAACGCCAGGCCTGCTGCAGCCAGTGTGCGGCGCGCAGCGCGCGCGCTGCGCGCTTTGCCATGCGCGCCGCCCAGTTCGGAACGTACTTGCCAAATTCCCATGCTGGCATTCCATACCACTCGGAAGATCCTGTTCATAACGCTACCTCTGACGTTGAGATGAAACGGATCTGGCCAACGCGTTCAAAGATGCGGTGCCAGACTCGGACAGCAGGATGCAGGGCTGTGGGATTGATTCGCCTTGGCGGCGGAGCGGTGCGCAGAGGTAGGGCGTCACCTGAGGGAAGCAATTTCTGTACGGCAATGACGATATTACGCACTTTTGATTAGTTTTTACACGGCAACGTCGAAAAATAGCTCCGGCGTTGGCAAGGCGCGTCACCTTTCATCTATGTAGCCACAGCGCGATGAAAAAATAGGTGGAGCTGCCGGGGGAATTTAGGTGGCAGCACCAATTCGCCCGATGCCGGTCTCTTCTAAAGTTGGCTGTACACCCTGACAACTTTGGCTTATCAGCCGGGAGGAAATATGACTACCCCTCGTTTCTCGACCTCGGTCGGCATTGCAATGTTCCTTAACGCCTGCGTCGCCCTGGCGGCACAGCTCGACGGCACACGTGCTCCACGCCAGGCGCCGTCGGCAGCAGTTGCCAGCGCCATGGCCGAGTACCGGCGGCTCGACGTCGACGCATCGTTTACTTTTGCCGGACCGCATATCGATAGTTTCGTAACGAAGGCGAAGCCCCAGGTTCCCGACTATGCATTGCCGGTGCTGGCCAGCCTCGGTTTGCCGGCTGCCGCGAAGCCGGTGCGCAGCCTCCTGTTGCCGGCAAAAGGGCCGGCCCCCAGCCGCGACCTCGAATCGAGCGGGAGTGCATTGCCCTTCGTCGCGGAAGGCGGCAGCACGCAGGGTACATCGCTGGGGGGTGCCGATACGGTAGATCCAAGCAGGGACGGTACGACCGTGCCGCGCGAGGTGCGGCAGGGTCCCGCGCCGGATCCAGACCGCATGATCGAATGGGAGAGGCCGACTGCCACCACACTGGCACTTGAGAAGCGCGCAGCCATGCCGATACTCTCAGCCTTCCTGGCGCGCCATGCCAAGCTGTTCGACATCGATCCGGGCAGGATCGGCCAGTCCTTGCGCGTGAAGGAGTTTCATACCTCACCGCTATTCCGCAAGCTGACGCTGGAGCAGTACGTTGGCGAGGAAAAGGTACTGTATGGCCGCACGCTGGTGCATTTCGACCTTAACTGGAACGTCATCGGTGTCAGCCGGATGCTGCTCACGCCGGCGAAGCTGCAGCTCAATGCTGCCAGCGCCGGCATCCTTGGCGGGACCAGTCCCTCCCTGGCCGCGCGCTCTGCGCTGGCGGAGCCGGCCGAAGCGCGGTGTAAGGAGATGCAGGTCCGCACACTCCGCAACGAACGCGCGATCGACATTGCCCGCGGCCTTCGCGTCTACGATATCGAGTCCGCATCGAGCGACGGCGAATGCCACTGGCGCACCATCGTCGATGCGGCGAGCGGGCGCATTCTCAATGTGAGCGACCTGGTCAACAACGCTTACACGGACGCACAGGTGAACCGCTGGCGTTACCCGAGCGGCAACCTGTTCACGCCACAGCAGCTCGTTTCGACCGGCCAGTACACCCGCAACGACCGCCGCCTTGAACACGATTTCTTCTATATGATGAACGACCACCGCTGCGAAGGCGCGGCAGAAACCACCTGCGGCGAGACCAGTTTTGCAAGTACCTGGTGTTCGGCCGCATACGGTACCGACAGCGGCAGTTCATTCATCCGTGCTACCCGCAGGCTCGACCGCGATTTCACGCCATACTTCCCAGGCGGCGCCAGTGAGACGTTTGGCGAAACGAATGCCTATTACTGGGCACGCCAGTTCTCGCAATGGCTGAAGCCCTCGCTCGATGCGATGGGCGTACTGCCTGGTTCGGCAAGCGATTTCCCGCGCGTGCTGATGGTATCGGATGCTTGCCGATCCGGCTCCGCGCATAACTCCTCTTTTGCCGTGACCACCGACGAGAACAAGGGCGAGGGCGGGCATGTGATTCGTCTCGCGCATCGGAATCCGGCCGGCTCGTCCAACCATAATGCATCATGTGAAGGTGGCGGCTGCTATGACAATCCAAGCAATATTCACCACGAGCTCAATCACTTCTTCCTGAGCCGCTATTATTCCTTCGGTTCCGACTTGGATTGCGGCGGCAATAACCAGATGAAGTTCATTCACGAAGGCGCGCTTGGCACGGCGGTACCGCAAGCATTCTGGCATAGCTATTACGGGGTCGGCTACAAGCCTTCCAGCACCAACAAGCTCTACTTCTCCCACCTGGAGACTGGCCGCGTGCATGATAGCGACTCGAACCGGATGACGGTGGGCGGCTACCTGTGCGTCAACCAGACCACGGGACAGGGGCCGTATCACGCCGGACGTGTCGTCGGCCAGGCGTTGTGGGAGTTCTACCATGGCATCAAGGTGACGGGCTCCACCCAGAACGGCACCTGGCGGCCGACCACCGATACCGATTTCAACTGGATCGTGTATTGGGCAGCCGACCTGATGGCCGCGTCGACTTACAAAGACCGCTATGAGTATGCCAACCGCTTCATGGAAATCCTCGACAAGCACACCAACTGGTCAAGCAGCGGGAAACAGGACTACTGCGAGATCTTCGAGCACCATGGTTTGCGGGACTTCATCAACGCGGACTACTGCAATTGACAGGGCAAGTTCTGCCCGGGGCTCACGGCAGCCAGTTGATGCCGCCGCACGCGGCCAACGGCTTGCGCTCCCCGGGTAGTAGGACTGCTCGGCGTTCCTCGCCTTCGGCGTCGCCAACCTGATGCGCGGCGCCGTCGAAGGGGATTACCTGAACGCTTTGGCAAGCCTGGTAATAGCCGGGGGCGCCCGGGTTGAGACCACGGATGACGAAAGCGATCCAGCGTCCATCCGGTGACCAGCTCGCACCTTGCAGAGACAGCCGGACCAATCCGTTTGCCAGGCGTGGCGCCGGCTGGGTCAGCAAGCGCACTTGACTGTCGCCGATGCGCACGGCGTATAACAGGCCCAGGGCAACCTTGCCCTGTGTTTCCAGGGTCAGAAGAAGATGGCGGCCGTCCGGGCTGACTTTCAGGCTCGCTCCTTCAGTGTCCACGCCAGGCGGCAGCTCAAGCCGGGTCTGCGAGACAATGCCTTCGCCTGGCTTGGCAATCACCACGTTGTCGCCGGCCAGGTACAGATAGCGCCCGTCGGGCATCCAGTCCAACGCATTCGTCGCCCCTTGGGCCCGATAGCGCAGGGGCGAGCCGTTCTCGATCAGCTTCAGCTCTCGCCCGATCACATACAGGCGCGGCTGCCCTTCCTGGTTGGGCTGCCAGTATCCGAGCAGGTATTTGCCGTCAGGTGAAGGTATCGCGGAGCGGAACTGCGGATCCAGGCCCCTTTCGCGTAGCGGTACAAGGTTGATGGAGGCGAGGACATTCATTGTGGCCCCTTCCAGGAATGCCAGGTTGCCGAGTGGGTCGGTCCGCAACAAGGTACCGCTGCCGGCGGGTTGGCCCGCCGCCCAGGTATCCGCGCTGGTCCGTGACCGGGAGAGTTCACTGCGCGGCATCCGCCGCGTTTTGCCCGTCGACAGCTCAACCAGGCTGGTCTCGAAGGACTGCTGGCGACCGTCCTCAATCAGTAGTTTCCCCGGCAGTGGTGGCAGAGGCCGGCGCGCTTCGGCGGCCATGCCCGTGGCTGTGTTGAAGACGATAGTCGTAGCAATCAGCTTGCGAGTCAGCGCGCTTTTCGGCATGGGCTTTGCAGTGTGGTTGGTGACAGTCCATGTTAACAACGTTATGGCCCGACCGCCATCCATGCCGAAATTTGGGGGGAGCCAGCGCCAAATCTGGGTGCCAGCACCAATTCGGAGTTCGCCTGCCGCATCTAAAGTGCATGACATGCAGCTGCGCCAGCTCGCGTCGCCAGCATGTTCACAGCACTTTTCCTGTCCCGAGTCCAAACAAGGAGCCAAGCAATGGATGCCCAAAACAATGCTTCCACTATGCAATCGAACCAGATGTTTCCGCCAATGCCAGATGCAATGGAGATGCCGTCGCCCCAATCCGCTGCCGACATTCGCCCGCAAATTCCAGGGCCCGGCGAGATTGTCAACCCGGCATTCCCGCTGATCAAGAGCGTTCGTCCAGGCTGCTACCTGCTGAACTACACGCCAAGCGGCATCAGCCTGGTTACCTACGACGGTACGATGCGCGTTGAAAAGCATGCGGATGGGCGCACTGCGAGCGGCGACCTGTACCAGCGCCCGGTACTGATCCTGCCACTGAAAAGTGCGCTCCCGGCCGACCTTACGCGGCCTTTGCTGCTGGCGGGTCCCAACCCTGCCAGCGGCATTCCTGTCCTGTCGCGCAGCCGTTACCGCTATTACCTGCGGGTCACCAAGATCCTCGAGAACTTCACCTTCGGTAACAGCTTCACGCTGGGCTTTGAGATGTGGCGCTTCACCAAGAATCCCGGCGCGTGGAATACCGGCGGCACCTGGAGCAAGGAAGAAGTGACGGCCCTCATGAGCTGGCAGCCAGCACCGGCCGGCTTCCCGGCACCGGCACACTACCTGGCCGGCGACGTCAAGAATGCTGCCAACGTGATTGTCGGCCGGCTGACCATGGGTTGGGTTTCCGACTTCCTGCGCAAGGCAACGATCGAAGTGGACCGCGTCAGCCACTCCGAAGCCGTGGTCAGCAACGGCGCCGGCATCGATTGGGCCGCGGTAGGCAAGAGCGTTGACTGGGATCTCACCGCCATCCAGAGCAACAACAACGTTCCGGAACCAAGCGGCCCTTCGTGGTCCAACGGCGAAGCCCACGCCGCCATGCTGGCCAAGCGCGACGCCTCCAACCTGGATGTCGAATGGCGCTACCACGTGCTGGCCATGCGCCGGCTGGATGCAACCGAACGCGGCATCATGTACGACAATGGCGGCACGGACTCCAACAACGTCCCGCGCGAAGGCTGTGCAATTTCTTCGCACTGGACCATACCGAACACGGCAGAATGGGGCAGCGTTGCGGGCCAGCGTTTCGGCACTGCCGCCGCGCCATACTTCCGCACCGCGGTGCACGAGATCGGCCATGCCATGGGCTTGTACCACAACACGGCAGATAATGGCTACCTGTGCACCACCGACGTGATCGCATCGCGTTCGCTCAATCCCGGCAGCCTGCCGTTCCCGGCCAATATCCAGTGGGCGTATAACCCGGACGATGCCAAGCGCCTGCGCCACATGCCGGACATTTACATGCGTCCGGGCGGGCTGCCATTCGGCACCACTTACGGCTCGACGCCAATCAGCCCAACCGATATGGAGCTCGAAGTTGACGGCCTGAGCATGTTCGTGATGCCGGTCGCCAGCGCGGTCCCGATCGGCGCCCCGGTGCGGGTAAATATCACGCTGCAAAACCAGACCAGCGCCCCGATTGCGGCCCCGAACACGCTGAGCATGAAGAGCGGCATTGTGCGCGGCAAGGTGATCGACCCTTGCGGCACCGTACGGACGTTCTCGCCAATTGTGATCTGCGTGGAAGACGACCAGGTCCAGCCGCTGGCCGCGCAAGACACCATCGAACACTCGCTGACCCTGCTGCGCGGCGGCCAGGGGGCCTTGTTCCCGATGCCGGGCGCCTACCGGATCATTGTGGAAGCGCACTGGGACAATGGTGGCCTCGAATGCACCTGCACCGGCGAAAACACGGTGATGGTGACGTCCGCAGTCGACCAGGCCCATGCGGAGGCCGCGCTGAAAGTGCTGTCCACGCCGGACACGCTACTGTCGCTGGCGATCGGCGGCGACCACCTGCTCGAAGGCATGGCTGCCATCGATGCGGCGCTTGCCAACCCGGTGCTGCGTCCGCACTTCGCCTACGTCGAGGCGAAGCGCATGGCGACACGCTTCTGCGAACGCAAGGCCGACTTCGCCGCAGCAGCCAGGCTGATCGACAGCAGCACAGTCATGAGCCCGGCTGAACTGAAGCGGGCCGCGGCCTGGGTCAAGGATGCTGGTCCGGCCACAGCACCAGGCAAGCAATTGGCGAAAGAGCTGTCCCACAAGGCCAAAGGCCTGAAGGTGAAGGATGGCCTGAAGGACCTCGCCGAACCGGCTTGATGCGGAAAAAAAGGGGGGGCGGTGCCCCCCTTTGCCGGCACAGCAACGCTTGAACCATGCAACTTGCCATCGCAGGGGCGCTCACTAAGCTGATAGATGGCCAATCAAGGAAAGATCATGAAGAAACTGGCAGCGGGAAGCGTCAGCGCGCTGATCGGCGGCATGCTTGCCTACCTTGTCCTGGCATTCGCATTTCCAGGAATTGATCCGCGCGATTTTGCCAACCTGATCGGGCTGGCGGCGGTAATCGGTGCCATGGCAGGCGCATGGCTGGGCCGATCAGGCAAGCCGGGAGAACCATCGTGAGAAAAAAATTGGGGCTGCTCTGGCCACTCCTGCTCCTGCTTGCCGTGGCCGGTTGCGTAACCGGCTCCGGACAGCGGGCCGGGGTTGATTTTCACACCTGGTCCACCCTGGGCGCTAAGGTGGAATCTCCCTGGACGGGCCCGCGCAGCCTGTTGTACACCTATGTCCTGTCCGGCGATGCGGCAGGCGGCACCCCCGATGCCGCCACCACCAAAGAGCGCACCGATGCACGACGAGCCCTCGGGGTCCTGATCGCCGAGCTGCAGGCCAGCCAGGCCGCGAGCACAGTCGGGGAAGCCGGCCTGCTTCAACATGCCAACCAGTTCGTGGTGCCGGTGCAGAATTATCAGGGCGGAAAACTGGCGCTGGAGCACTATGATTTTACGCGCTCCGTCGCCATTCTCAATCGCGTTCGTCCGGCGCTCGAACCGGACATGCGCACCAGGCTGGATCGGCCCGGGCCATTCCTGCTGGCGATGCGCCGCCCAATCAATGAGTTCTCGGTGGCGGCAAACGAAACGGCGAAGCCTGCATTGCTGGTTCTTCTGGTCGACATGAGTGGTGCCCATCCAAAGGCCGTTCCCGTCTACATGAACGGCTTCAAAGCTGCAGTCGTCAAAGGTTTGCCGGAGAACTTCAGAAGCGCGCCCGTATTGCGGGCTGAACTCGCTTCGGCCGCGCTCAAGGCGAATGAAGCGATACCATTTATCGCAGCGGCATACGCGGAAACCGGCAAGCTGCTTTCGCACAAGCCCGGAGGGCAAGATGGCGCGGACGGCAAACTGCATTAGGCCAATCCTGGTTCTCGCTGCGCTGTTGATAGCGGCGTTCCATCGGCCGGCCAGCGCAGGCCTGGAGCTGGCCGACATGGCGCGGCTCGCATCGCCCCAATTCTGCGACATCGCACGATGGGACCGCGCCGCTGACGTGGACAGTGCGGCGGCAAGCTATAGCCAAGGGCGAAGCAGGGCTGCCGCCAGCGAATTCGCCGCTGTGAAAGCGCGCGCAGGCGACCTGGAAACACGCTATCTCGCAGCAATCCTGGAAGCGCGCGCCCTGAAGGCCATGGCTTGCGACGACGCTGCAATGGACTTGCTCGGCAGCCTGCTGCGTTCTGCGGAACTGCGCCCTGCGGACCGCAAGCTGAAATGCCTTGCGTTGAGCCGCCTTGCCAGGCTGACGGTGACGCGCCGGATGGAGGAGGCCATGGACGTTGCGCGGCAGGCGAAGGAATGCGCAGAAGCTGCGGGTCAGAACGAGGTGAGCAGCGAAGCTGTCAACACGCTGGCCATCATCTCGCTAAGCCGAAGTGCTTGCCAGGATGCGGGGAAGCTGGCACGCGCTGCGCTCTTCGCGGCCCCCGACGCACTGCGCAAGGCTGAGGCGCTGCGTACGCGAGGCCAGTGGTCGGAACTTTGCGAGCATGATGTCCGGGCGGCGATATCGGACTACGAAGCAAGTGAACGCGAGGCGATCGCTGCGCGCGATCCGGAAGCGTTGGCCCTGGCGCAGGTCTTTTCATCGACGGCAGTCATGAAAAGCAGCGCTCCTTCGGCGGCGGTGCCCGCAAAGCTGGAGGCGGCATTCCTGTCGGCCCGGGAGGGCGAGCTGCGCAGGGCAATCGGTGCTGCATTGGCATACCACGCATTTGCGATCGCCCACAGCGAATACGGAAGCCTGCTTGCGGTCGCAGCGCGGGAGCTGAATCTCAGCGCCGTCCTGCATGCTGCGATCGGCCACGCGTCGCAGGAACGAATGATACAGATCGCCCTTGGCGGCTACCTGGTCAAGCTGGGGCGTTATGCGGAAGCACAAACCGCATTTGAGCGCGGCAGGCGATTGGCCGTTGACAGCGGGTTGCCAGCGGAAGCCGCCAAAGCACTCCAGGGCCTGGCCGCCATTGCGCGCCTTTCAGCGCCGCCCGATCCCGCATTGGCTGCGAGCCTGATGCGAAGCGCGCTGGTGGAGCTGCGCGCGGCTGCGCATACCCCCGGCGACCTCGCCCGTGCACTGTATGAGGCAGCGACCATCGAAGCCGAATCCGGAAACTTTTTCAAAGCGAGCGAAGATTTCAGGGAGAGCCTGGCGTACGCGGTGCAAGGCGGCGATAGCGATGCCAGCGCGATGGCGCAGGCCGGCCTGGGCTGGGCCGATTGGCGTGCCGGCAATTCCATTGGCGCCGGCCTGGCCTGGCGTGCTGCAGTGCTGGGACGGTCGCCGCAGGCACAAGCATTGGGCTGGTGGGGCCTGGCGCGGTCCAGCCGCCAGCGGCATCCGGCGGTGTCGGCTGGCCGCTATGCCCGCGTGATCGCCATCGTCGAACAGATGCGGCCTGCGGGGCAGGACGATGAAGCGCAGCGGTCGTTCGACAGGCGGTTTTCGGAAGCCTACCGCGAGTTCCAGGCCTTGCTGATGGATTTGCAGTGGTACAAGCAGGCACACAGGCTTGCGTTACTGATGAATCGGCGTGAACTGGTCGAACGGCGCTGGGTAAAGGGGACCCGTTCCGCAGACGAGGGAAAGGCTGCTGCTCCCGTGGTCATGCCCGATCCCCTCGAGCAGTGCAGTCCCCACACTACGCAACGGGAAAAGGGTGTGCTTTCACAACTGGAAAAGCTTGCCCTCCTGTCCAAAGGGTTGCCCACAAACTGCTGCGCCGAGGACGGCTCAGTCAGGGCTGCTGCGCAATGCAGCGCCAATAGCGGCCTGAAAGAGTACTGCGAAGCGCGCCATTCGGCCAATGTGGCGGCAAAGGCCTTGTCGCGTGAGCAGGACGATTGTGTTGCCGCAATCGCCGGCAGGGCCAAGGCCGATGAATTGGTGCGCCGTGCCCTTGACACCGATGGACTCGAGGATTGGCAGCGCGCCCTCAAGCGTGTACCCGGCTACGTTGTCGTCACGGTGATCGACCAGGGGGAACTCAGGGTGCTGGTTGGCGTGCCGGAGCTCGAAGGATACCGCTCGACCAGGAAGGCGATCGATGTCAAGAGGCTCGACATGCTGTCGGCTGCGTTGCAAAGCTCCTGGGTGAAGGCCTCGGAGGCGGCGGAATCTCCCGGCCCTGGCAGTAAAGCGAAGCTGGCCGACGAGATGGCGAAGCTTCGCGAAGGGCCGCTGCGCGAGTTGCACAGGCTATTCTTCGCAGGCTTCGACCCACCGGCCCTGCCTCTTGACCCGCCTGCAGGAGCGTTGATCGTCTTCATCAACGATCCGCGATTGCGCGACCTGCCAATGGCGGCGCTGTATGACGGGCAGCGCTACATCGGTGAGCGCTACGCGATCGTCCATCCCACCTTGCGCACGCTGCAGCGTGGCAGGCACGCCGCGGGCGTCACGGATTCATTGGTCATGGGGGTCTCGAAGCCCGACCTGCCCAATGTGGCAGGGGAGGTGAGGACAGTCGCTGCCGCGCTGAAGACAGACGGTTTCCTGGACGAACAGAGCACGCGCGAGCGCCTGTTCGACTGGCTGAGCGATGGGTCTGCCGAAGGGCTCGCCCTACATCTGGCCTCGCACGGCGAGATGGGCGGGACAAGCGCCACATCCTTGATCAGGCTGTGGAACGGCGAGGTCCTGAACGGCGACGATTTGTCCGACAGGCATAAGCGGCCCCGGGATATCCAGCTGCTTACTTTAAGCGCCTGCAGGAGCGCCGTGTCCGGCGATGGCGTCATGGCGCTCGGTCTGGCAGGGCTGGCGCATAACTTTGCATCGAGCGCCATTGGCAGCCTGTGGAAGGTTGACGATAGAAGTACGGGCCGCCTGATGGGGGCTTTCTATGGCCATTGGCGCCACAAGCCGGGAGATGGCGTGGCAAGTGCTTTGGCTTCCGCCCAGCGGGAGCTGATGAAGGAGTTCGCCCATCCTTATTTCTGGGCTTCCTTTATTGTTGTTGGGAGGTGGGACTGATGAATACCTTTTACAGAAGCGACAGGTGGGCATTGATGCTGACACCTTTGTCCCTGGCCTTGGCTGTCTTGCCTGGGTGCGGGCCGATGCCATTGCGGGATTACGGCGGCGCAGGCTGGCCCGGCCCATATTCCTCAGCGCCAGTGTCTTATGGGGAATCGGCGCCCCCAGCTCCGGCGGGCAGTGGCAGGCCAGCCGATTCCGGCTACAGCCCCGTCGATCCAGGGCCAGGCCCGAAGACGGCCGGCGAAACACCCGGCCGTGTCCCGAATTGCGCGAACCCGCCGAATTGCACCTACCAGGCGCCAGTCGTAGCAGCGGGCACTTCGATCAAGCCGAGCGAGATGGGCAAAGCGGCAGTGGTGCGGCCCGGTGTGGCGACGGGGACGAAGGTGAGCCCCGTGATGAAAGTGGACAAGGCCGTGGCACCGAACCTGGCCAGGAAAGCGCGGCAACCGGATCTGCGCCAAATCAAGCCCGGATACTAAGGAGAACGTGTTGAACGAAGAGCAGCTCATCGAGTTTCGCGCGGGCGATGGCCGCATGTGCAACCTGGTTCATGTGAAGGGACCGCGCGGCCCATCGCGCGGCCCCGTGCTACTGGTTCATGGTGCGGGCGTTCGCGCCAACATATTTCGCCCACCGAACAGCACGAACTTTGTCAACGCCTTGCTGGAACACGGCTACGACGTCTGGCTGGAGAACTGGAGGGCCAGCATCGACTTGCCGCCTTGCGAATGGACATTGGACCAGGCCGCGCTTTACGACCATCCGGCCGCGGTGAACAAGGTGATCGAGCTGACCGGAGCAAGGACCATGAAGGCGGTCGTGCACTGCCAGGGTTCGACCAGTTTCATGTTGTCCGCGATCGCGGGCCTGGTGCCCCAGGTCGAAACCATCGTGTCAAACGCGGTATCGCTGCACCCACAGGTGTCGTGGATCTCGCGCCAGAAGGGGCGCTTTGCGGTACCGTTGATCGGCAAGGTGACGCCATACCTGAATCCCCAATGGGGGAAGCAGGCACAAGGTTTTGTGCCACGGGCGTTGCGCGGCCTGGTCCGGCTCACGCACCACGAATGCGATAACGATGTATGCCGCTTTTCCAGCTTTACTTATGGCACCGGCTTTCCTGTCCTGTGGCGGCATGAAAACCTCAATCCGGAGACGCACGCCTGGATCGGCCAGGAGTTCGCCAACGTGCCGCTGTCGTTCTTCCGCCAGATGTCGCGTTGCCTGGAAAAGGGGCACCTGGTCTCCGACATGGCTGGCTTGCCTTCTTCAAGCATCGCCGCCAGGCCCCGGACCGAAGCGCGGATTGCCTTCATCGCCGGGGAGATGAACGACTGCTTCAAGTGGCAGAGCCAGCAAGCCAGCTTCGACTGGTTTGACCGGTATCGCCCGAACTTCCATTCCCTGCATGTGCTGGGTGGATACGGGCATCTCGACATATTCATTGGCAAGAATGCCGACCGGGACACTTTCCCGGTACTGATATCGGAACTGGACGCCCAATCATGAACGCTCCCGACCGACAAAAACGCCTGGCGGGCCGTTACGGCCTGGTCGATGGCATTCCCTTCGAAATGCCAATCAACTCGGAACAATCGCCGGCACTGATGGCAGTGTTCTCGATCGATGCGGAGGCCGCGGCGCGCCTGCTGCCGGGCGGGGAAATCCATCCTTTGCGCCTGTGGAAGCGCGGATTGCTGGTCGTTACCGTGATCCACTACAAGATCACCGACATCGGCAGCTATATCGAGTACTCCATTGCCATTGCATGCACGCATGGGCGCCGGCCGGCGCCGCGCCTGCTGCCGGCGATGATGATGAAAACCTTCGGCACGGGCCAGTATGTGCTGGACCTGCCGGTTTCCACCGAGGTATCGGTGAAGGGAGGCAAGGGTATCTGGGGCATGCCCAAGCACCAGGCCAGCCTCGATTTTGTCATCGGCGAGCGCTGGGTAAGCAGCCAGTACGACCTCGACAACCAGTTGATGATGCGGCTGGATGTGGCAAAGCCTGGCTCGGCCTGGCTGCCAGTCAGCATGGGAGCAGCCAACTACTGCGCCTTCCGCGGCATGCTGATGAAGTCCTTCATCTACTTTAAAGGCAAGCTCGGCTTGAGGCTTTTCGATCCAACCGGAGCGCGGCTGCTGATAGGCGACCATCCGCGCATGGCCCCCTTGCGTACCCTGGATATCCATCCGGTGCCCATTGCGGCCGGATTCTTCCCATCGACGCAAGGCGTGCTGGACGACCATTTCGAATGCTGGTTCATCACGGAACCGGACAAGCGCATGACGCCGATGCAGGGCCTGGAATCGACCTTTCCACTGGGCCAGTCGCAAACCTGGCTGCCGGCGCCGGCGCGTGCACAAGACTGGGAAGGTGTACGGTCATGAACGCGCCGCACACACCGCCGATTGCCAATGCCATCCCGGGTCCGCGCCGCGCCCTGGTGCTCGGGGGAGGCGGGATGCGCGTCGCCTACCAGGCCGGAGCGGTAAAGGCGCTACATGAGGAAGGAATGCGATTCAGCCATGCGGACGGCGTCTCCGGCGGAACGATCAACCTGGCGGCGCTGCTTTCCGGAGAGTCGCCCGATTCCCTGTGCAGCCGCTGGCGCGCGTTGCGTCCGCGCGACTTCGCCGCCCTGCGACCGGTTTCGGAATACCTGCACCTGGCAAGAATGCGTGCGCTGGGCAGTGCCGATGGCATGAGGAAGAAGGTGTATCCCGCGCTGGGCATCGACATCGACCGTATCCGGGCTGCGGATGGCATCGACGCATCGTTCAGTGTTTGCCGGTTCGATGACAAGATCGTCGTTGCCTTGCCCCATAAGGAACTGGACCTGCCGCGACTGGTGGCTGCGGCATCCTTGCCGATCCTGCTGCCGGCGGTGCAGGCGGCTGGCAGCACCTGGACCGATGCTGCCTGGATTAAGGACGCCAACCTGCTCGCCTGCGTCGAGCGCGGAGCGCGTGAGCTATGGCTGATCTGGTGCATTGGCAATACACCGGTCTATCGCAACGGTGCCTTCAACCAATACGTCCACATGCTGGAAATGAGTGCCCTGGGCGCCCTGCATGCCGAACTGGCGACCATCGCAGGCATCAACCGGCGCATAGCTGCGGGGGAAGCGGTGTGGGGACACCGGGAGCCGGTCGTCGTTCACATCATCAAGCCAGAAACTCCGCTGCCGCTTGACCCGGACTTCTTCCGCGGCCGGATCGATGCGGCCACACTGATCAACCTTGGCTACCGTGATGCGCAGCGGGCCCTGCGCGCAAGGCAACCGGCACCGCTCGATCCAAGCGCGACATTGATGCGCGAACCGGGGACGGGCCTGAGTTTCCGCGAAACCATGGCCGGCCCCTTCAAGCTGGGCAAAGCAGGAGCGGGACGGCTGGCTATGCACGCCACCATCCATATCGACGATATGCATGCTTTTGTCGCCTCCAGCGACCATAAGGCAGGCTTGTCGGGCCATCTCGATATCGAACCCTGGGGCCGCGCCATCCCGGCGCAGTCCGGGGTGTTCGGCCTGTTCAGCCCCAGCGGCGATCCGGCGCTGACTTATATGGTGTACGAGCTTGGATTCCGGCACCAGGGCAGCGACTACTACCTGGCAGGGAAAAAGCACGTGCGGCTCGGCGCACCATGGCGGCTGTGGAAGGAAACCACCACCCTGTACACCCAGCTGCACAAGGGAAGCGACGCCAGCGGCGAGATCGTCGGCGCAGGAACCCTCAGCCTCGGCGTGCCCGACCTGCTTCGCCTGCTCGGCACCGCACATGCCACCAATGCAGCAACGCCGTCGGCGCGGGCGATGGCTGTGTGGTGCTTCTTCCGCTTCTTCGCGGGGGAACTGTTTCGAACTTATATCCGGCGCTCACCGCGTCCCTCATCATGAATGCAAACACAAGCCCAGGCAGGACCGAGCTTTACACCCAGGAGCTGATGGTCAACTGGCTCGGGCCACTCCAACTGCTGCGAACCGGCATGCGCTCGGCAGCGGCGACGACAATGGGCGCCTTTGCGGACCCGCGTGAAGTGCAGGCCGCGCTGAAACCTGCCCAGGCCAACCCTGCCATCGCAGTCAGTGCCGATGGCGACAAGGGAATATGGGTCGACTATCTGTCCGATACGGGCGACGGCTGGGACTCGACTTACTCGATGGCTTTGTGCGTAAGCCAGGCCGTCAAAGCGGGCGGGGCAACGCAAACGCTTCCTGCCGCACAGGTACTGTTGCTGGGTGGAGACCAGGTGTATCCGACTCCCGCCCAGGGCGGCTACCGCACACGCTTCCTGGACCCGTTCCGTGCCGCATTTCCGGCCCCGGTACCAAGCAATCCCCATGCGGATGACAAACAGGTCGTGCCGATCAAACGTGCCCCGCTCATGGTGGCTACGCCAGGCAACCACGACTGGTACGATGGCCTGCGCGGTTTTACGCAGTTGTTCTGTAATGGCGATCCCGTCGGCGGCTGGGTCACGCGCCAACGCACCAGCTACTATGTTTTGAAGCTGCCGGGTGGCTGGTGGATCTGGGGACTGGACTTGCAGCTCGAATCGGCAATCGACCGCCCTCAGCGCGAATACTTCGAGCAGATGGCCAAGGAAGTGGGGCCCAACGACCGCGTGGTGCTGTGCACGCCGGAGCCGAGCTGGGTAGACGAATCGGAGCGTGTGAAGCGCCAGTCCCGGGTGGCCTTGCGTTCACTGGAAACCCAGACGCCGCGCTTCCGCAGCCTGAGTGAGATCGAACAGATCCTGGGTCCGCGGCTGGCACTGGTCCTGGCTGGAGATTCCCACCACTATGCGCGTTACGAGCCGGCGCCAGGAACAGAGGCTCCGCATCGCATTACTTGCGGCGGCGGTGGCGCTTTCCTGCACGGCACCCATCAGTTGCCGGATCCCCCCGAGCCTATTAGCGTGGCGGGTGAGAAGCAGCAATATCGCCTGGCCCAGGCCTATCCGGACAAGAAAACATCGCGCCGCCTGCGCAATCGGGCCGGACTTCTACCGGCGGGTAATTTGTCCTTCTGCTCCTTGCTGGCGATGTTCTATCTCCTGTGCATCTGGGTGATTGAAAGCGCCAGCAAAGTGCGCCATCCGGAATTGGGCTCGGCCAGCCTGATGGAGAACCTGGCGAGCCTGGAATTGACTGCCGGCCATATTGGTGAGGCATTGCGTTGCCTGTTTGTCGTCGCCGCACATAGCCCGTCAAGCGTCGTTCTTGCCCTGCTGATCGTTTGTGGTTGCGGCGTCTTCTCGGCCGCTGGCGCGAACCGTGCCCCACGCCTGGCCTTCCTGGCGGGATGCGTTCACGGACTGCTGCATTTACTGTTGGCGGCAGTCATTGTGTGGTTCATGGGGCGCGTGAATGTTTTCCACCTCGGGATGGACACGAATGACCTGGGCCAGGTCGGGCTGTTCATTCTTGAGACCCTGCTGCTTGGCGGCATACTGGGCGGTTTGCTGTTCGGCTTGTGGATGGTGCTGATGAACGCCGCCTGCGGTTTGCATTACGAGGAGGTGTTCTCATCGCAGCGCATTCCGGACCATAAATGCTTCCTGCGCATGCACTTTGAGGAAGGCAAGGTAACGATCTACCCACTGAAGCTGGAAAAGATCTGCCGGCACTGGCTATTGAGTACAAATGGCCTGGAACAGCTGGCGCGCGTCAAGCGCACCTTCAAGATAAGGGCAACACCGGCAGCGCGCGGCCCCCGATTCGTTCCCGCACCAGGTAACGCCAATCCAGCCGAAGGGCTTCAACTGATTGAACCGCCGATCACCGTCGCGCGCAAAGGGGCCAGCTATGAGCAAGCCAGACTTTGACGCCATAGTGATTGGAAGCGGCTTCGGAGGAGCTGTGTCGGCGTGCCGGCTGGCGCAAAAAGGGCGTAAAGTCCTGGTGCTCGAACGAGGACGAAAATGGACGACGCAAAACTATCCTCGCGCCGCGAGCGATCCCTGGTTGTGGAATCAGGACCGGCCGGACAAATTTCATGGCTGGGCTGACTTGCGCGCCTTTTCCGATATGTGGGTCGTAGCGGCAGCGGGCGTGGGCGGGGGATCGCTCATCTACGCCAATGTGTCGGTAGAGGCCAAGCCAGAAGTTTTCAAACGCGGCTGGCCGAAGGAGATCACCTACGAAGCCTTGCAGCCACATTACGAGGAAGTCGGGCGCATGCTGGGCGTGCAGGAAGTGCCGGATAACCAATTGAGCCAACGCACGCGCCTGATGCGTGAGGGCGCCGAGGCCTGCAACTGGGGCGGCCGATTTCGCAAGTTGCCGCTGGCCGTGCGCTTCGATCCGGATTGGAATCCGGACCGGCCGGACACGCGGATCTCCGTCAACGCGCATGGGAAAGAGCAGGGCACTTGCGTCCATTGCGGCAACTGCGATATAGGTTGCCAGGTAGCGGCCAAGAATACGCTCGATCTCAATTACCTGGCCGAGGCCGAAAAGAACGGCGCCGAGATCCGCCCGCTTCATCTGGTCAACAAACTGGAACCGCTGGCACAAGGCTGGCGCGTCCATTTTGACATCATCGACGAGCAGAGCGGGCGCCTCACCCCTGGTTGCCTTAGCGCGGCAACCGTATTCCTCGCAGCGGGCTCCATCGGCAGCACGGAGCTGCTTTTACGCTGCCGTGACGAGCACCGCACAATGCCCGGCCTTTCCTCCAGGCTGGGACATGGCTGGGCACACAATGGCGATTTTGTGACGCCGGCTTTCTACGACGGCCGCCTGGTCAGCCCATCCCATGGCGTGACCATTTCTGCAGCGATAGACCTGCTTGACCATAGCGGCCCGGACGGCCAGGCGCTGTTTGTGGAAGACGGCGGCGTCCCCAACCTGGCCGGCAACTTCCTGCGCAAGCGGCTCGAGCGCCTGCCGCGTGGAAAACTCAGGGGATTCTATAAGGAGCTGCGCGAACTGGTTGACGACGGCGATCCGCTGGAGCATATGATGCCCTGGTTTGGCCAGGCAATGGAACCGGGCGATGGACGGCTGTGGCTGGGCCGCCGCTGGTATGCCCCGTGGAAGCGCAACCTGCGCATGCAGTGGTCGTTCCAGCGCTCGAAGGCAGCGATCGAATCCATGATCTCCGCCCACAAGCTCCTGACCGAAAAGACCGGAGGCCGGGTCTATATACCGCAGACCTGGACCTTCCTGCGCAATCTGATCACCCCGCACCCGCTGGGGGGATGCAATATGGGGTTGACGCCTGCCAATGGCGTGGTCGATGCGCGAGGCCGTGTCTTCGGGTATTCGGGGCTCTATGTGATGGATGGTGCAATCATTCCGCGTGCAATCGGCCTGAACCCATCGCGCACCATCGCCGCTCTGGCGGAGCGCAACATCCAGCTCATGCTTGGATAGCGCACAAAATTGGGTGGCCCCAGGCGGGAAAAATGGGTGGGAGTACGGAAGCAGCGCCCTGCGGTTCTGCCTAAAGTGCATTACGGCGCCAGAGTGGCGCCTCAATGATGCGAGGGGGAACTCACATGACGACGATGTATAGAAACTGGCGAAAACTGCTTCCAGCAACCGCAATGTACTTGGCCTTTGTCGCCACGGCCAATGCCAGTATGGCTGTTGGCTGGTGGGGCGGCACGTGGAAGTGCAATATCGATGGGCGCCCGGCGATGATGAAATGGAGCACGGTTGATGTCACGGAAGGCGACTGTGATGGTGAAGTGTGCAGCCAGTCGACCAGCGTCCGATGGAAGGGCAGCTTTTCCGACAATGGCTCACGCTGGGTGGCGCTGACCAATGCGCGCATGGGAAGCCAGGGAGGACTGTATTTCAATCACGCGGACGGCAACAAATGGTATTTGCCGAGACCGCAAGCAGGGCGTTCCGTTGGCTGGACCACCTGGCAGGGCAAGAGGTACCAGCTCTCGTGCTGGCGTTAGCTTGTTTCATTGAATTGTGGCGGAGGGAGACATGGGTGGGAAACGCACTGGGCCAAGCGTGGCCTCAACGGCAGGAAAGATACTAGCCAATTCAAATGCGTCGGCGCTGCAGCGCAGTTTGGCCGGCAGCGCACTGGCGCAAGCGGGGACCGATAAGGCGACCGGCAAAGCGATGGAGGCGAAGGCGTCGGCAGCATTAAGGAATCAAAATTCAGCGACGGTCACGCGTCAACTCGCTGGATCGGTGACGTCGCAATCGCTGAAGAAGCGTTAGATTGACGACTCGGTGGCCGGGCGCGCCTTGCTCAGCCCGGCCACCGATTGCCAGGCGCTACTGCTCCTGGGCCGCAAAGAACGACAACGATTGGGTCTGATCCTCCGGAAGGAGCAAAAGCATGAATACGAGTCCGAATGGTGCACTGGAAGATTCAGTGGCGGGAGGCGCAGCGAAGGGGGGCGAGCGAAACCTGACTCTTGCCGAGTATTTGGTGGGCGGGTTCGGTGGCTTCCTGGTCGGTTTCACCGAGCTGCTTAAAAGTGGGAGCGAGTCCACACATGTAACGGTCTTGAGGATCTCGGCCGTGCTGCGGGAGCACTTCTCACCAGCCCTGTCTGCGGGCTGGGTAGCGCTGATTCTGCTGGGCATATTCTCGATGCTCCTTTGCTATGTCTATCGTCCAGCGAGCCGCAAGGAGTCGTTCGCGTTGGGTCTTTCGGTATTTGCAGTACTCACCGCAGTGACACCAGCGCAGACGCCAAAGAAAGATGTGGAGGAGCCTCCCACTGTCGGCTGGCTGTCGATTCTCCCCTCGGCTCATGCGCAAGACCTGAAATCGGACCAGGTCGGCGACTACTACTTTGAATTCGAGGGCTGGCGATCACGCGTCAAAAGCGAACGGGTGGTCATGTCGGTCTTTGACCACAAAGGCAAACAACTGCTCCAGTCCCTGACGGTAAATGCGAGAACGGTGAACAAGCTTCAACTGAAAAAAGGAGAGTACGTCCTCTTGTTTGAATGCAGCGGATGCGAGCGGACCTATGTAAACCTGACCATTGAGAAGCCTGTGGAGGGATCAAGGGTCACACTTGATGATTCGGGTGTCCCGCTCAGCCTTCAACGCTTGTTCAGGCCCAGCATCAGGGACGTGGAAGACCTGACTCCCAGAAGCCTTGACCGCGTGATTGCGAAATTCAAGGCGCAAGCAGAATAGGGCGGAAGCGGCGTGCGAGCCGCTGGCTCGACCTTCTGTCAGCTCAGGCGTACGACGCTGCAGTGCCGGCTTAGCCATGAGATGACAACATTGCAACAAAATATCCAATCAAACGCCGGATTTGTCGCGACTCAGTGATAATGCCGCCTCAATTAATTATGCCGTATGGCAATAAGAGAGGCAGGTAATGAAAATGACAACGGCATCCCCTGCGGCGCACATTCTGGCGGCCGCTTTTACAGCGTTGGTCGCAGGTTGCGGTGGCGGCAATTCTGAGCCATCCAAAGCGTCTGTGCAATCTCCGAGCACACCGACCACACCAACCACACCAACCACTCCGACGACGCCGACCACACCGACCACGCCGACCACGCCATCTACTGGCGCGATGGCAGCGATCAATGTGAACAGTAGGGCGGAAGTAGCTGCCTTCTACAACACCACCATGTTGCCCGCATTCTCGGTTCCCATGCAGTGGACGGGCTCGACTCAAGGCTGTGTAGCCGGTACCACGTCTGCCGAGTACAAGGCGGCCGTGCTGAACACTGTGAACAGCTTCCGAGTCTTGGCAGGCTTACCGGGGAATGTCTCCCTCAATCTCACGCATTCGGCAATGGCGCAGCAAGCGGCATTGATGATGGAAGCGAACTCCCAGTTAAGCCACACGCCGCCAACTTCATGGAATTGCTACACGGGCGATGGTGCAACAGCAGCGGGTAGCGCAAATCTGGCGCTAGGCAACGCAGGCCCAAATGCGGTACGCGCCTACATCGTCGATAACGGCACCCCAAGCCTGGGCCACCGCCGCTGGGTGCTTTATTCGCGCCTTGGCGAGATAGGTACAGGCGACACAACGCGGGCCAATGCGTTGTGGGTCTTTGGCGGCACCGTTGCAGCACCAGCGGCCGTAGCGGAGACGGGCATCGCGTGGCCAGCACGCGGTTATGTTCCGTGGACTTCCAAAGTGGCTGACCCGAGCCATCCGTGGAGCTTCTCTTTGCCTGGCGCAGACTTCGGTGGCGCGAGCGTGGAGATGAGCAATGACCAGGGCAAAGTGCTCTCCGTCGGCAATGTTGGACCATTACCGAACAATTATGGCGACAACACCATGAGCTGGAGACTGACGGCGGACGCTAGCGAATGGTCGCGTTCTCCAGCCGACACAAAGTTCAATGTGCGGATCAGCAATGTGAAAGTTGGCGGGCAGGCCAAGTCCTTCCAGTACAGCGTTACTTTCTTTGTCCCTTAAGCTGACGTAGCTCCAGCTCACGGATTTAGGGAAACCTGTTGATCGATATTGAGTGCACTGGCAGCTTCGAAGATCCGTGGAGTTGCCTAAGCTTTCCTGCAACGGGTTCAAACAGTGTATTCGAGGCGCTGACTATACGTTCCTTCGGTTCGCCCCCTTGCAAAACCATAAGCCATAGCGTCAATTGAAGGGCGCGAGATACGGTTGCCCGAAAAATGAGCTGACACGATGTAAGTGGCAGCACTATGAAGTGCCCTGACGCCGATCGTCTGTTTGCTGAAAGTTGTACTCTCCGAATCGGTGGGAGGGGGAAGAGTAGAACAGTTCCATCCAAAATTCGTGTCAACGAAATTTGTGATTGCCACCAACTACTTGCAAAGTACTGTTCCGAGTTTCTGCCTAGTGACTCAACGGGATTTCCCGAAAGGTGTAATACGCGACGACTTCCTGCACCGACAAGCGCGACGGCGGCACGCCGTGGTCAACGCAAGGCGGCGCGCGGAGCAGCGGCCAAGCTGATCGACAGCAGCACGTTCATCAGTCCGGCGGAAGTGAAGCGCGCCGCATGCCGGATCAAGGATGCCGGATCGACTATGGCGCCCGGCAAATGCTGGCCAAGGAACTGGTCAATGAAGCGAAAGGCCTGACTATCAGAGCAGGACAAGGCGTAGATGCAAGCCAGCGCGATGCGCAGCCGTTACATAGTGTGTATTTTGGGTCTGCGATTGCTGATACGATCCAGAATAGAGCCTTCGCGATGGCCCCCGGGCCTTTAACGAACTCCACCGTTACCACCGCACAGGAGTACAACTATGACGAACGATGCGCAACACCAGAGTTCCACTTCGAAAGGGCAGGCCCCGCACCCGGCAACGCTCTACGATCAATGCAACGACGCGGTACGAGTGGACAACTTCAATGAGCTTGACGATGCAGCAGCGGTCGCAATGCGCTCATTCTTTCGAAAACTTGGCGCGCCGCATTTGTACGAAGAGCGCGTACTGCCAACGCTAAAGACTGCGGAATCGTCAATCTTCGCCGCAGTGCGTGATCGGCCGTGGCCACCATGGGGTTATGGCTCGCGGCGTATTGTCGCCATGATTCAGGTTCATCCTGTGGGCAACAACAGCTTCGGTCTCAGTCCAGCATACGTGCGACCGGAGGAAGCGGCAAATATTGGCATGCGTGCCGCGCTCTACAAGGAAGTGCTGGAATCACTGGAGCAACGTCCCGATGCCGAGATCAATTATCTGGTCGTCGAAGGTGCCGTGATGACGGATCATGTGCTGACCAAGTACGGATTCCAGCCATCCAAGGACCTGGTGCAGACGGAAGACGCGCGCTACTTCTTCTATCGTGCGCCAGTGCGCAGTGTACTCGACAACCTGGGCCTGGCCAACGTTTCCATTCCTGAGCTGCTGGCACACAAGGTCGAGGCGAAAATCCTGGAAGCCAATGCACTGTTCCAGGGAGTGCTTGACTGGGCCCGCCTGCGTGAGCTCATCACAATTGACGGCGGAAGTTTCGACGCCTCCCTACCGGGCGGGGTGCCGCCATCTCCGCCAACGGCGCGAATTGACATTGGTGGCATTGATATCATCACCAATCCCGGTGCCAGGTGACTATGGAGGATGCGTTACGCTACAGCTGCCTTATTGGAGAGGAGTTTTCCGTTCGCTGCCCGCCACCACCGCCATTGCTGGCAGCCCGGTGGTGGTGGCAGCTGGGGCCTTCGATTCCGCAAGTACTGTCGCAGCGCGCACGTTTCAGGGAACGGTTCCTGAGCGGGAAAGCCATGCTTTGGATTGAGACCTTACCCTACCAGTTTCTTTTACCATTTTGGCTGCCAGTTCGGCCGACTTTGGCACGCGGGGAGCAAGGCGAGTCACCGCCGTTGGACAAGGATTTGATCAGCGCCTTGCGACGAGCAGGCATCGAATTAACGGACCAGAATGCGCCTTCATTCAGTGCGGCCCCTGGCGCGGGCCAGGAGAGCTTACGCGAGCAAGGTTTTGCGACAGTATCCGGCCTGCTCGGTGCGCGACAGTTAGACAGCCTTCGGGACTATTTACGCGGCATTGTGCGACGCCAGGCTTCAATAGGCGACGCACAATGCGAGCGCCGGTACGGCGTCCATAACGAGCCGCTGCTGCGCTTTTTCCACCACCAGCTCGCTAATGTGGTGACGCGACTGGCCGGCGAACGCGTGATTCCATCCTACTGTTACTTCGCCGGATATCGTGATGGCGCGGCGCTGGCATGCCACACTGATCGCGAGCAATGCGAATTCACCATTTCCTTTCTGGTCGAACATGGGCCGGAAAGCAGTCCGTCCTGGCCCATCTGGCTGAAGCTGCCCGCTGAAACGGTAGCCGTGCACCAGGCGCCCGGCGATGCTCTGATTTTTCGGGGCAGGGAGCTGCCGCACTGGCGCATGCCGCTAGGTCCGGGCCAATGGTCGTACTCACTGCTGTTGCATTACGTTCCCGCGGCTTTCAGCGGTCGCTTGCATTGAGCGGTAGCAGGACGCTGCTTGGATTTGCCCGAGTTGGGAAGATCGTGGCAGCGGCCAGTTCAATTGCAGCGGCCTGCACATCGCGAACTGTTTCGGTGCGCCCGTCCAAAGACATGAGGGAGGAGACAATAACCGTGACGCCTTCAGGTCTTCCGTCAGCGGCTATGGTCAACCTGAGTAGGAGACTTCCGTGCAGTACATGGTTGTGGCGCCTCATTGCAGACCACCGCTCGCCGATTTCGTCCGCAATCGGCTTCACTTCCCCGAGCGTCAGGTCACCCCACACCCTCAGTGCCGGCGGCCGGAACCAGCCATGCAAGACAACACGGCCCAGAAGGGGGTCGCGCGTGCCGTGCACTGGGGTAACGGCATGCGGGAAGCGCGCATCGAATACGAGCAATTGGTTAAAGTGCGGTGGGATGTGTTCAACAAGCTCTTCCCGCTCTGCTGCATGGCTGGAGTCGAAATGGCGCCAGTAATCAAGCGTAGAAGGGCGCAGCAGCGCCGTCTCACCGCCGGAGAATGCGGGCGGACCAGGCGGCGTCAGGGAAAAAACTACGCCCCAGGTGCCCTGGCCCACATCGGTGTGCAGGTTCTGGCAGCAACCTTCGATATAGTACGAGATCCAGAGGTCGGTGCATTGGCCGCAGCCCACATTCTGTTCGCCCCACTGGCGCAGGCTAGCGATGAAGTTGCGGTACAACTGCGGAGAGAAGAAGTGCTGCGCCGGACTGCGCAAGTATGCATACTGTCCTTCGACATACCAATAGTCCCAGACCAGCCGGGTGGGCGAGAACTCGCGCGCAGGACGCACGCGCGCCTCATACTCGGCGCGCATGTCGGCAGCGCGGGGAAAGAAGTCCGGCTGAACGAACCAGTGGGCCGAAGCAGGATTCGACATGGGCAGTGGGCGGTTGTCGTTGTATTGATCAATACTACCGGAAATACCACCGCCGGTGCTGTAACCCAATGCACACGGTTATTTTCAGTTCGACGGGGCTGATATGCAGGTCGACATATTCATTCGGTCCTACTACAAGGATTTGCGCTGGCTGCACTACTGCCTGCGCTCGATAAGGCGCTATTGCCATGGCTTCTCACGAGTCATTGTCGTGGTGCCGCACGCCAGCCGCGCGCGGCTGGACTGGCATGGACTGGGCGGCGATATTACGATCAGTTGCCCGGACTATGCTGACGACTATCTAGGTCAGCAAGTGAGTAAGCTGCATGCCGACACGATATCGGAGGCCGATTACATCTGCCATGTCGATTCCGACTGCATCTTCTCGCGCAGCACACAACCGTCTGACTTGATGCAAGATGGAAAGCCGCGCATCCTTTTCGCCCCTTACAGACGGCTGGATCGCCATGTTCCGTGGCAGGGGCTGGTCCAACAGCTGCTTGGGCACAGTGTCGACTATGAATTCATGCGCACACCGCCCTATACCTTTCCCCGCTGGATGTATCGCGAATTCCGGAACTTCATCGAAGCGCAGCATGGCGTGGGGCTCGAAGAGTATGTACTGCGCCAGCCAGCACGCGGTTTTTCCGAGTTTAACGCCCTCGGTGCCTATGCCTACCATCATCATAGGGACGCCTGCCATTGGCTCGACGAGAACGCGTGGCCGCCAGAGCGCCAGTCCTGTCGTGCTTACTGGAGCTGGGGCGGTATTGATCAGCGGCTGCAAGAGGAGCTGGAACTGATGCTTGCGCCGGGCCCAGCGCGCGAGGACCCGAAGGGGGAGGTATGAGGATTCCCAAGCTCGAAATGCACCTGGCGCACCATTGCAACCTGCGCTGCGCCGGGTGCAGTCACTTCTCCAACTACCGCGGCGGTGCGGCGGTAACTTTTGCGCAAGGCGGGCCCTGGATAGAGGCGTGGGCGGCCCGCGTTGAACCAATCCACTTCACATTCCTTGGCGGGGAACCGTTGCTGAATCCCGAACTCCCGCAGTTCTTGCGATTGGCGCACTCGGTTTGGCCTTTCTCCAACCTGCGCCTGACCAGCAACGGACTGCTGCTCGATCGATGGGGGGCACCGCTGTGGGAGGTCCTCGCGGAAACAAATACACGGCTTACCATCTCAATACACTCACGCGAACCCCGTTACCTCGAACTACTTGAACCTCGTCTGGTGCACGCATCCGCCGAGGCGAAGGCTTACGGTGTCCATTATGAAACAAGGGATTCGGTGAATGGCTGGTACCGCCTGTATCGTGGGACAGGTCGCGACATGCTGCCATTTGACGATGGCAATCCCAAAGCAAGTTGGAACGCTTGCGAGAACAAACATTGCGTGACGCTGCAAGACAACGCCTTATGGAAGTGTCCACCCGTAGCCCATCTGCGTCGGATCGCCAAGGCCTTTGAGCTCGACCGCATCCCTGCGTGGCGCACGGCCTTGCATTACGTTCCTCTGAGTCTTAGCGCGACCGACGACGAGATCAGGGCCTTTATTGCCGGCAGGGAGGAGGCCGTTTGCGGCATGTGCCCGGCGCAGCTGGAGTACTTTGAGAAGACTGTGTTCTAGTTCCAGCGCGCCTGGATCGCAGCCAGGCGCGCGGCAAACCGCTGGTAGTTTCTGCGCCAGATTGCGGACGGGATGTGCGCGACTTCCGGAAATGGCGCGGCATCAGCGCGAAAGGCCGCGAGGCTAAGGGCCAGCAAGCTTCTGAAGCCGCCATCGTCCATGCGTTCGGCCAGGCGGCAGTCCGGCACACCTGCGGCAATCGCGATCATGGCTTCCACCGAGGCCAAATGCAATCGAACAAAGCATTCTTCGCTGGTGCACCAACTCTCGACACTTGGCTGGCTAGCGTAGCAGTGACGCACGATGCTGCGTTTCCGCTCCGTTTCCTGCGAAGTCAGCAACAGCCGTTCGCCGAAATGCAATGGCCCGGCCAAGCTGCGGGTGATACTACCGAACGCCCGATGGACCGCAAGACTGACATCCTGATGGTGCCGATGGCCATACTCGCCCCAAATGCCATGGGTGTAGGCACGCAGGTAGTCGTACTCTCGTCGCAGCTGCAACAGGCGCAGTTCCAGTTCCTGTACGGGGAGTGGCCCCGCATGGTCGGGAAGATCAAAGGCGAAAGGATGCGCGCCCAGCGCGCCGCATGCTGCAAGGAATTCCTCGTAGCGACACCGGGAGCTGGACGCCGTGGTTGCGGCGGTGGCGCAGGCAATGTCGACCATACAGCCAGATGAACGCAGCCGATTGATCAGTCCCCCCATGAAAATGGTTTCATCGTCCGGATGGGCGACCACGACCAGCACACGCTGGGTGAACTGGTCAGGCATAATGCAGCCGCTGCAGCAGAGGCGCGGCGAGTTCGCTGGCCTCGTCGAAGTCGCGCCGTTCGCTTTGGCTCAGGCTGGCGCGTCGCCATTTTTCAAGCGGTGCGGCAGTGATGACCGGGCATGCGCTGAATGGGAGACCGAGCCAGTTAAAGATCGCTTGAGCGCTTGCACCGGGGTTTTGGCACAGGTCTTCGTAGCGCACCTCCATATAGTCGCCGGCATAGCGCCTGCCATACGCCTGGGCATGCTCGACACAGGTAACCCAGGCCTGCGCCTGGAGCAGAAAGCGGTGGGGTTGAAGCCTGTGCGGCGCTGCGAGAGGCATGCCGCGCCAGGATCGCATGCCGCTCTTGCCAAACGTAACTGTGGCACAAAAATCCTGGTAAGTAGGAGAGTCTTGCTCGATGCGGGGCGGAGACCAGCCATCGGGTGCACGCTCCTGGGTCAATTGGAAATATCCTCGCTGAGACAGAGAGACGTCGCGGCCATCTCGGATAATGTGGAGAAAGCGGGCGGAGGGATACAGCTGCTTGATGACCGGCATGAGAAATAATGATTCGCAAAATTTCCATCCCCAGGCGCCGGGCAGTTCCCGGCCCCCGCTGTAAGCAGGCCACACCTGCTTCAACAGTTCTGAGCAGGCCCCGAGCAAGGCAGGCTCAGCCGGCGTTTGAAAGGGATAAAAAGAGCTGGTTACAAGGGGCACGACGAAACTTTGTCCCCAACTGCGGGAGTCCAGAGATTCCCGATGCAAGTCGGCGCCCATGAAAATCCCGTTGTGACGCAGGAGATTGCAAAGCAGCCTGCTGCCTGAGCGTGGCCGACCTATGATTACGATGGGGCCGGTCATGGTGCCTTACCCACAAACCAACTGACGATGGTGAAGCGCTCGCCATGCGTAACCTTTCGCACTTCATGGAATACATCGGAGCAAAAGGCAACCAATAAGCCGGGTTCACCAGCGATGCAGATTCCCGGGTCAGCCACAGCATCGTCGATGCGGTAAAGGCGCAACTCTCCGCCGCAATAGCTGTTCTCGTCCGGAAGACGGGCACTCCTATTCAGGAAGATAACCACCGAAATCTGCCTGGCCCGCAGTTCCGGAGCATGCGCCGGATGTATGGACGAATCCTGGTGGGGACGAAAGAAGTCGCCGCGCCGGTAATGCAGGAATTGGGCTGCCTGCGCAGCACCGAGCGTCATGCCGAAATGGCGCTCTACGCACGGGCGCAAACTATCGAGCCGTGCGGCAAGCTGCAGCTGCAACGCGTGCGGGATCACCGCGTGGCTGGTTCGGCGCACACGCAGGTTGGTGACATCGTCACCCATCTCGCCGCCAACCTGCGCCGGGACGTGCTTGCCTTGGCGCATCGCGGCGACTGCCTCACGGCACCAGTCCAGTGCAAGAAAGTGACGCTCGACAAAAATCGCAGGGGGAGCAGGATAATCGTGGCTGAGATAGCGCATTGGGTCTTCTCCCGACAGTGCTTATAGGGTGTCGCTCAGGTGGATAGTACGCACATGTGCCAGGTTCTTGTCATGACACGCAAGAAAGCGGGCAAGCCTGCGTCCAGATACAATTGGCCCGGAGTTGGCGATATACCAGCGGCGTGGGCTGGTCCAGTGTTCGAGGCAATCGCGCGCGCCCTGGGCGACGTTGCATTCATCGTCAAAGAAGGCACCTGTGAATCCATTTACGTACTTCCAGCCGCCCAGGATCCTGCGATTGACGAGCACAGGGGTATCCATGCAGAGTGCTTCACACAACAGGCGCGGAGAGGCGTCAAGTTCGTTTGGCAAGAAAAGAAAGCGGCTGCAGCCCAGCAGTCGCATCAGGTCTCCCCAAGGAAGCTCAGGTAGCATGGTCAGGCGGTGAGGATGCCTTAAAGGTGGCCCGTCAAGCACATCACGGCCGACCAGTGCACCGCGCAGGCCCAACTCGTCGCACAGGACCGGCAGGCAGCGTAAGGCAAGTCCCCAATTCTTGACTTTTTCCTTCCAGGAACCAGGCTGGCACACGTAGGCGAAATCGTAATCTCGCCCCGAATGCAATTCACCCAAAAGCGGCCTTGGCGCTGCAAGCGTGTAGTCGATAAAGTCCGAGTGGCTAAGCAGAAGCAAGCGGCGCCCAGGCGAGAAAAACTGGTCTGGGTTCCGAAAACAATGGCACCAGGCAAAACAAAGTGATTCGTAATCCTGCTGGTTGGATAATCTGTACCCGGCAGGAAAATCAACGTAGCTGCAGAATCCAAGTAAGCGATGCGACATCGTGAACGAAAGGATCGCCTGTGCCTGCGCCGCATTAGCGGCAGGGGCGTGAAGGCCTACATATCCCGTGCTTTGGCTGCGATCGTCAACAAGTCCAAACATCGGCCATTCAAGTCTCATTTCCGCACACCTTCTGTCATGCCCAAGCCTGTGTTTCAGCATACCCCTTAACGCGGTTCCCGACCACAGATGGCGCGCGTGTGGGGAATTCCGGCCCGCATCCGTTGGCATCTATGCAGTAAAAGATCGATGACACTCAAGGACGGCCGGACACATGTTGGAGCCTCCCAAGATTTCCGGTTCGGGCCAGGTGAGGGAAGGAACCGATACGATCGCAACGGCCACGGAACAAATCGCGGTCGGCAACCAGGATCTATCGGCGCGCACCGAACAGCAGGCCGGCTCGCTCGAGGAAACCGCATCGTCGATGGAAGAACTGACGTCGACGGTCAAGCAGAATGCGGACAACGCACGCCAGGCCAACCAGTTGGCGGCGTCGGCCTCGGAAGTGGCCAGCCGCGGTGGGGCGGTGGTGGCGCAGGTGGTGGACACCATGGGTTCGATTAACGAGGCTTCCAAGCGTATCGTCGACATCATTTCCGTCATCGATGGTATCGCCTTCCAGACCAATATCCTGGCCCTTAACGCAGCGGTCGAAGCGGCACGCGCCGGCGAGCAGGGGCGCGGTTTTGCCGTTGTTGCGACCGAGGTGCGCACCTTGGCGCAGCGCTCTGCCCAGGCAGCAAAGGAAATCAAGGAGCTGATCCACGACTCCGTCACCTGCGCTGAGGCGGGCAGCAAACTGGTCGATCAGGCCGGCCGCACGATGGACGAAGTCGTCGCCAGCATCGCTAGCGTGAGCGATATCATGTCGGAGATTTCCGCCGCCAGCGCCGAGCAGTCGACCGGTATCAACCAGGTCAACCAGGCCATCAGTGAGATGGACACGGTGACGCAACAAAACGCTGCACTGGTGGAAGAAGCGTCGGCTGCCGCCGACTCGCTCCGGCAGCAGGCCGCTCAGCTCTCGTCATTGCTCGCTGTGTTCACGCTGCACAAGGCTGCCACCAGCGCAGCCACGACGCTGAATGGCTCCACAGCTCCGGTTGCGGGCCGAATGCAAGCGGCACAACGCCCCTACGTCGCCTTGGCGTCCCCGTCGCCCCATAGGACGCTGGGCGGCACAGTGGCGATTGCACCGCCGCCGTTTGCCGCGACGGTCGTATGGGCGGCCCGAGTTGGTGCAGATCAGCGAAAGCGAATGGATCAAGCCAATGGATAGGGCTAATTGCTCCCAATTGGAAGTTGAGCGGAATTTGATTTCTGGCTGCAGCCCGGATTCCATAATTTAGGTAACGGTGCTCTGTCCGCAAGGCGGAGCACCACATGATCGTGTAAGACCCATTTCGACAGACCGAGGGAGACAACCGGTTCTAGATTGGTTATTTCGGCAGCTAATCGCGGCAGGGGTTGGCGGGCATGCGACCGAGTTGCCGCGTTCGCCAGACAATCGCTGACGGGCCACTCAGAGAAGCCAGTTGGGAGAGTGCATGAACACTGTCCGGAGGAAAATGGCCTGTCGGCAGATCGCACGCTCCGAAACGGTGAGATCTGGCCGCGACTGTCAAAGTCTCTTGCGAAGCATATTGGCGAACTTGGATCCGATTGCCATGATTAAGGCATACAACAGCAAAAGAGGCAGCGCCAACAGCGCAAATCCATATGTGACCGCAACGACTGGTAGCCAGATGATAAAAACGCCAATGAACGCACCGACCCCGACCATTTTGGCGGACTTGTCCCCGGCCCAAATACCAACTAAGCCCCCGACCAACATACCCACTAGCGCTAACGCCAGAACGAAGGTGAGCGACGAAACTCCCTGCACAGTCACATATGTCCCGATCACGCTGATCCCACCCGCCACGGCGCTACCCAATACAATTGCGAAGGAACTGTTCTTGCTCGCCCGCTTCTCGCGTAAGTTCGTCACGTAGCTTCCCTGGTCTTGGCAAATAGGTGAGTCTAGCACCTGACACTGGAAGGCGAACGGCTCGCGCAATAAGTACTTGGCGAACTTACCCAGCGGTGGCGACAAAGCAGCATCCACTACTGCGTTGAAGCAGGCATGATGGACGCTGCCATCGTGAGGACACTGTCTGGCCTGCGCGTCGGATCGCCTTGCCGTGTTCTGACGTCTTCGATGAAAAGTTCGTACTGACGGCCGTCTTTGGACCAAGTTGCCTTCCAAAGTAACTTATCGTGCGCGTCATTGTAGAGAAGTGAAAGGACCGCCGGACTCCCCTTGATTTTGGATGTAAAGAACTCCTCCATTTCAGTAATGCTTGCGCCGTCCTTCTGATAGTCCCAGACCGTCAGCATTAGCAACCCCTGCGAGTTCGAGAAGACCAAATTGTGACGATTAATCGATTCTTTGAAATTGCCCACGAGATTCAAACCTGTCGTGGCCAGTTGGTTCACTATGGCTGACAACTCGTCGGGGGGAGCCTGATTGGCTAGCGCCTTGGCTTGCACCACAATTTCCATCGCTTCTGGCGGCGACTTGATCTGCAAATAGCCCTCGCGGCTCTTTGTGGTGTCCTTCCAGAAAAAGTCATTCTGCTCTTTAGTAAGCGTGCCTTTAGGAATCAATTTGTCCCCATGACTCGATAACTGAAGAATCGGAACTGGAACGCTTTGGGCCGAGACGTCTTCACCTATCAGCAATACCAAGATTAGCAGTGGAATCGATTTCATTATCGTCCCCATAAACCGAGTCCCAAACCAAAATCGCTCAAGTTACAATCTACCGCCATACTATCGGGCAACCGCACGGTTCGCTTCCCGGCAAGATCGTAATAAAAGTGCGCCCCCAACACCAGTGCTTGCCCATCGCCAGGCCACCATTCGGCGATCAGTGGACTTCCAGCGCGCGCACTAAACAGCCACTGTCGATTGAGATAGTATGGGCGGAAATAAGGATCGACTTCCATCGCGGCATTGATCGATTCTGCTGTCCATATACTCCGGTATTCGGCGATTTGCCGCCAGTCGCCGTTAGCTCCGCCTCTATCTAGCACCCATGACATCGCGAAGAGTAGATAACGGAAACGGGTATAGTCCGTTGTCAAGGATTCTAAAATGCGGTACTTCGCTTGCTCCGCTTCGCTTTTCTGAGGTAGCGTTTTAACATATTCAGGTCCCCCGACAGCATAAAAGAATCGCGCAGACACGTTTTGAAGTCCGAACGGAATTTCACTAAAACGGCATGAACGACTGAACTGCCCGAGCGCATTGGCATTTTGAGCAAAAAGCATAACTGACGCAATAAGCATCAATCGCGTCAAGCGGTCAATATTGAAATGTCTCATTGCTACTCCTATGGAATCGGAGGGCGGTTGGGTGTTGGCACCGGCGGGGTGGTTGGTGGCGCATCGTTCACCAATGGATAGCGTACGGCATCTAAGGCCGGATAGTCATAATCCGGCCCAATCGACCAGACGACCATACCGAAATTTCCTGTCGGACTAAAGTAGCCGACGAGCAGATCCCCGTCGTTATTAATCTGGAGCCAGCAGCTGCCGCATTTGCCTCCAGTGTTGGTCGCCCAAATCGCAGCATTATTGCTGTTATATTCGACGAAATTGCCGTCCGTCTGCATGATGGCGTATGCACCGTATTTCTTCATTCGGTACCGCACAGAGCCGTCAATCGATCGATACATAACTAAACTGCCGTCGGATTGCATGATTAACGAATACTTTCCGTCCGGGGAAACGATACTTTGGTTATCTCGAAGGATATAACCTTGAAGTAGCCGATCCGACGCCTGACTTAAGGAGCACAGAAAAGCAAGGATGCAGCCAAGAAAAATTCGCATGAACCTCTCCCTCCAAAACAATTTTGGTCGCGCTTGACGCTCGAATCGCCTTACACAAAGGAGCGCTCGGCCAAACATGGAACGCATGGCGCGACGCCAATTTGAAAGCCGGCAGAACTATTAATATTGAAGCGATCAATTGCCAGCTAATATCGAACTTTAGCTACGGCTGTGCATATCAGCTAAATTATTAAAAAATCTATCCGTTCGTAACAGGATAAAAATCTTTATCCATTGGCGCAATTTTTCGCCGGGGTAGCGCATGACTTCTTGATCGACGGCACATTTTGCCGTTTGAGTGCGCATCAAATCGCTCGGGACACTTGCCACATTCGCCGTGAACTTGAGCGTTTGCAGTGGTGGACTGACTGCAGCACTAAGTTGAGAGGGGTGATGCGCTGCAAGCCGGCGTTAGAAGAAACACCAACGGGGCCTTATCTAGGCCTTTTTCTTCAATGAGCGCTTGAACTCAGGAGCATAAATCCGCGACGGACCGAGCACTTTGCTCACTCCACCGAAAGCCGAAAGGGGCTTGGCGTCACTGCTTAACGTGACGGACCAAGGGGCCACGTGGGCAGTCTGTCTCAAATCTTGCCGAGCAAGCCGTGGCGGACGCCTTTTTGATCTCTGTGGCCGAGCTCAAGCGGTTACGTTATCGGACTCGGAAAGACGCCAGGTTTGTCTACGAGGCGGAAACGCCGCTTACTGTTGCCGAGCTCGAAATCTGGAAGAATACTGGCAGCTTTCCCACGCGCCTTAACCAATAGCTTGGAGCGGAAAGGTGAGCTTGCACAGGGAGTTCATGGATGGTGAATCGAATACACCAGTGCACGTGCATCGACTTAGGCAGTTTATGCAGAGTGCATAAATTGCCTAAGCTCCGTAGGACGGTTGAGGCGCTGTTATCGCGAGAGGTAAGAATCGCGGATTTAATTTGTGTCCAGGTGTCGCTGCAGCGAGCGCTGTGAGATGAACGATTTCCTGCAAAATTCTGGGCGTGTGGGACGGTCAACGCTGCAGCAAGAGACGCGGACCGATCGCCTCTAGGCCGAGTGTCACCGGGCAAAATGGGGCTATGAATAATTTCCTGCAAAAACCGTGAACATTTTTCTGCAAATAGACGATTGCCCAGCGTAGGCCAGTGCGGCGCGTACGGCGTTTGACATAATATAGATTATGCGAAGTCATGCGTGCGTAGGAGCTAAGATGTAATGTCCGGTTCTAGCAAGCCTGAAAAGTCCGCCCCCCCCAACTCGCTAACATCGCTCTCGGCCAACTCGACATCGATTCTCGTTGGCCAGCCGAGAAATAGTCGGCTGCCGGCGGAACTGGCTGGAACGGCATTGAATCCCATCGAAATCCAGTTTCACAACGTAACCCTGGCTTTGGCATCTCCAACCATTCCGCCCAACGCGAACCGGCTAGCACCCGCTCCCTCTTGACACATTTCGATGGTCGCAAAACCCAATGGCCGCGCCAGATCTCACGGCTCGCTGGAGCATGATGCTACCGTTGCGGTGGTATTTCCGCCACCATGGCAATTTTTATAGTTGAAGAGTTCATAAGTCATTGCGATACTCGCAGCACTGTTGGCCCGCCCGTGCGGCGCCGGCATGCCACCTCCTTAAGCCAGCCTGACGCAAGCTTTTCAGACCGGCCCGCGACGCGGCGCATTACCTCTCTCGTTTGCCTGATCACGCTGTTGTCATTTGACGCCGTCGCCTCCAGCCGAAGCGTGCTTCGCTTGTCCCGACGCCTATTGCAACGCATCCCTGCCGGGATGTCCGACATGAGAAGGACAAGAAATGCGAGCTGCACAAATCCGCCGCCACCTCGGCGCGCCCTCCGCCCATTTACCCCGCACCGGCACCGAACATGGCCTGCCTTCGACCACGCCACTGCTGTTGCGCGGCACAGTCGCTCCGGCGGCCGGCGCCAAGGCGGCAAGCACGCCAACGTTGAACCTGGAATTCTCGCCGCGCGACTACATCACCTACCTGCTGTCGATTGACGCCGAGATCGAACACTGCCTGATGGTGCAATACCTGTACGCCGCCTATTCGCTGGGAGGTCCCCAGGTGCCCGAGGCGTTCCGCGACAGCGTGCGCACCTGGCAGGAGGTAATACTGGGCATCGCCAAGGAGGAAATGGGCCACCTGATCTCGGTGCAGAACTCGCTGCGCCTGATCGGTTCCCCGCTGCACATGGAACGCGAAGATGAACCGTGGGACTCGCCTTTCTATCCGTTCCCGTTCATGCTTGAACCGCTGACGCTCGACTCGCTGGCCAAATATGTGTATGCCGAATCGCCGGTTGGCTGGGACGGTGGTGCGCTGGGCGACGAAATCCGCATGCGCGTGCACGCCCAGACCGATAACCCACACCAGGTGGCTGCGCTGTTCAACACCTTGATTCCGCTGGTGGCCGATCCCGAATACCTGCCTGATGCCGCCTTTGATGCTTCAACCTTGCCAGCCCAGGCCGACTTCGCGGAGTGGGGCCGCGGCTACCAGGGCGGCCATCGCGGCCGCCCCAGCGGCGAGCCGACGCAAACGCCGGACGTGCTGGTGGTACCGCAGACCTGCCGTGACGACATGGTCGCCGCCCTACATGCCATCGCCCAGCAAGGAGAGGCCACTAGCGGCACCACCGCTTCGCACTTCGTGCGCTTCCTGCGCATCTATGTCGAGATGCGAGAACTGACCGAGCACACGCCATTGGCACCAGAACACTGGAATGCGGCGCGACCGCCCGATTTCGCCGCGCCGCAATGGCAGGCGCTGCAACCCGTGAGCAAATCCGGCCTGCTCGCGGACAGCCCCGCTGCGCGCGCTGCATGGGCGCCGGCGCGGCAAGTCGCCATCAACCCTTACGTCTCGCTCAATCCAGATGACGAGGGCGGCGACGAAAGCGCCACCACTACCCGCATCACCCATCCCGAAGCAACCCTGTGGGCCACGCTGCACAACATCCGCTACCGCATGCTGCTGAACTACCTGATCCACAGCTTCACGCTGTACGGTGGGCTGAATGCGGCCGGTGCGATCACGCCGCGCGGCGCCATCGTCAACGCTACCTTCGGCGAGATGTACAACCTGCGCGCCATTTCCGAGATCTTGATGCAGTCGCCCATCTCGGCTACCGATCCGGCCGCCGGCTTTGCCGGGCCGCCGTTCCAGATGCCCTACACCCTTAACAGCCCGTTCGGCGAAGCAAACAAGTGGCGCGGCCACCTCGACCTGCTGACCGCCTCGGCCAACGTGGTGGAAGCGCTGCAGCTGCTGGTGCCCGAATCCCGCCATCCCTATCTGGCGTCGCTGCGCGAGGCCGACCGCAATATGCGCGAACTGATCTCGCGCATCCTGTCGGGCAGCATCGACACCGCCTTGCTCTAGGAGACCATGATGCCGATACTGGAACTGAGAATCCTGCCCCCGCTGGCCGTGGCGCGCCTGGGCGGCGCGGCCGAGCCGCTCGAAGCCTTCGACCTCGAAACCGATCCTGACAGCCCTATGAACTACCGCCGCATCGTGCCGCGCGAGAGCTTCGAAATCGATCCGCTGAACGGGCGCATTGTGCGCGCCTACGTGCCCGACAATATCCGCTTCAAGGACGACGATAAACTGGTGCGCCCGGTCGCGCCCTTCCTCGAGGTGTATGCGCGCACCAGCGACGAACCAGAGCAGCTGCAGCCGCTGACCCCTGCCCTGCTGTCCGAAAACGGCCTGTCGCTGGCCAACCTGCACTGGGACATCGAGCTCGGAAACATCAAGATCTATCGCCGCACCAACAATCGCAACGACCAGATCCACGCCAACCTGTTCGGCTTGAAGGACCACGCCCGCCACGCGCTGGAGGGCTGGTGTGAGAACTTCAAGGCCGGAAAGACGCTGCCGCTCGGCCACGTGCAGTTCATTGCGCCCACTGAGGATTTCCCGGAAGTCCGCCTGCGCTACACCCCGGCCGCGGGCAAGGTGTACGGCAGCCGCACGGAGCGCCTGGAACCGCAGGCCGACGGCGTGCCCAAGCTGGTCCCCGACCCGATCATCGACAGCGAGGACCTGGTGCTGTACGACGCGGCGCGCGGCGACTGGCTTAACTACACCGAAAGCAGCGGACCGACCCTGACCAACCCGGCCGGCATCTACGCCGGCTACGCCAACGCCGACGGCCAGCAGGTCAGCTGGGGCTACCTGGATGACGAATGCGACGGCCTGGTGCGTGTGGTGCTGACGCTGGCCGACAACAGCACGCTGGTGGCACAGGCCACCATCGGCGCCGGGCCGCCGGCCTACGCGCCGGACACGCTGCCGGTCCGGGTCGTCTCCGACGAGATGGAGCAATTGCTGCACGGGCCCACCGTGCCGGAGGAGGAAGTGTCGCTGGAACAGGCCACTGAACTGGTGCTGCGCGCGCTGGAGACGGTGCGGCTGATGAACACGGCAGTCATGAACGGCAACCCGGTCAACGGCCGCCTCAACGTGGCCAGCACCATGGTGCGGCAGAACAGCAGCGACTTCGAGCGCTACTACGAGCCGATCGCCGCCACTGCCCTGGTGGACAACCTGGCGCTGCGCGCCTTGCACGAACGTGTGTTCAGCGCCCTGTCTGCCGGCGGCGCGCCATGGTTCGCCCAGACCTTGCGCCTGCCCGAGGAAATCGGCGACCTTTCGTCGGTCGCGCTGCGCAAGATGCCAGCGCTGATGCGCGGCGCCGACGGCCGCGGCCTGACACTGACGCGGCGCCACATCGACATGGTGGTGAAGGCCGCCCGCAATGCCATGTTCAGCCAACCCGACAACCCTGCAGGAGAACTGTGATGGCCGCCAAACAGCTAAGCCTGAGCGCCAACAACCTGACCGCGCAGATCCACCACCGTGGCGCCGGCAACCCGGCCTCGATACTGCCGCGCAGCGCGATTTCCAATTGCTTCCCCGGCCTGGAGTTCGATTTCCGCAACCTGTGGCGACGCGCTTTCGAAGGCATTGTGCTGGTTGAGAACAACAACTACGTGATCGACGCCGAACCCGAGTTCCAGTACCTGGTCACGCGCCGCCTGCTGCGCTTCGCCGGCCTTGAGGTCGGCACCATGGTCAACACGACCGGTCCGGTCTTCCCGGATGGGAGCTCGGGCACCCTGGCCTCGGTGGCCAATCCGAACGCGGTATCCTTCATGGAATGGTCGAACTCGATCGCCCGCATCCTGCACCTGCAGGGTCAGATCGTCAGCTGCGAGTTCACCGCCGAGACCGACGCCAGTACCGAGGTGCTGGCAGGGCCGGACACCCCCACGATCACCGTCGAACTGCGCCTTCGCACCTTCTTCGAACACGACACGGCGGCCTTCAATCCGGCGCTGCTGCAGCCGGGCGAGCTGACCCAGGGCTTGTGCGCACCGTGGCAGAACGACTACCGCGAGTGCGCCTGCTATTACTGGGCGGCCTCGCGCCCCGATTACGTCAACGTCGAACCGGGCGTCAATGGCCTGTCACGCGGCGACATGTGGTTCGCCAAGAAACGTACCGGCACCTACATCCCGGACAACCGCACCGACACCAGGCTGTACTCCTATGACGACCTGTTCAAGTCCTGGCAGGAGGACCTGCAGTTTATCATCCGTGGCAAGGATGCCGATGAATCCTGACGCCAGCCCGCCCTCAGCCGCAATGGCGCGGGCCTTGAGCCGCCGCATTGTGGCGGCCTCGCGGCCGCGCCAACGCCACGCCCACCTGGTCGATGACGCCCAGGGCGCGCAGCTGTTGATGGTCAATGGTACGCGCCTGTACCACCTGCCGCCCGGCCTGACCGAGGAGTTCCGAGCGGCGCTGGACAGCGACGACCCGGCCCTGCTGCAGGGGCTGGTCGACAGCTGCGGCCTGCGCGCCGAGGCGCTGATCGACGACACCCCGCTGGCTGCGCCGCCGCTGCACGCGCTGTCGCTGGCGATCGCGCAAAAGTGCAATCTCGGCTGCACCTATTGCTACGCGCAGCAGGGTGAGTTCGGCGGCAAAGCCAGGAGCATGGAGGAACGGCAGGCGCTCCAGGCGGTCGACCTGCTGCTGTCGCAGGCGGCACCCGGCGCCAAGGTGAACCTGGCTTTCATGGGCGGCGAGCCGCTGTCGAACCGCGCAGTGCTGCGCAGCGTGACGGCTTACGCCAGCCGGGAGGCGGCGCAGCGCCAGGTGGACTGCCGCTTCTCGATCACGACCAACGGCACTTTGCTGCAGCCGGACGACGCCGACTTTTTCGAGCAGTACGGCTTCGCCGTCACGGTGAGCCTGGATGGTGCGGCCGAACAGCACGACCGGCTGCGCCCCTTCAAAGGCGGCAAGGGATCCTTCGACCGCATCCTCGAACGCATCGAGCCACTGCTGGCATTGCAGCGCGAGATGCAGGTCTCGGCGCGCGTCACCGTCACGCCCTTCAACCTGAACCTGCCCACAACGCTCGACTTGTTCATCGGCATGGGTTTCCACAGCGTCGGCTTCTCGCCGCTGCTGCGCGCGGCCAACGGACGCGCGGAAATGGGAGAAGCCGACCTGGCCGAAATGCTGGAGGCGATGATTGCCTGCGGCCTAGCCTTCGAGCAGCATGTCCTGCAGGGCCGGCGCTACCCGTTCATGAACATGCAAAACGCCTTACGCGAACTGCAGCGCGGTACACACAGGCCCTACCCTTGCGGCGCGGGCGCCGGCTACTTCGGGGTATCGGCGGACGGAGAATTGTCGGCCTGCCACCGCTTTGTCGGCGACGAACAGGGCGCCATGGGTACGCTGGATGGCGGGGTGGATCGGGCGCGCCAGGCGATCTGGCTGCGCGAACGCCATGTGCACCGGCAGCAGCCATGCTCAGACTGCTGGGCGCGCTACCTGTGCGGCGGCGGCTGCCACCACGAGGTGTTGGCGCGCGGACGCAGCGCCTGCGACTACATCCGCGGCTGGCTGCACTACACGATAGGCGCGCACCAGCGTCTGAGCCAGCTGGCACCGGGCTGGTTCGCCGCTCCGGCCGGCATTCCGGACTGAGTCCGATGCGCGACGGCGAAAGCCTGTTCGATGCGCTGGTCATCGGCGCCGGCCCGGCCGGCACCTGTGCCGCGCTACGCCTGCAACAGCTGGGCTACCGCGTCCTGCTGGTTGAGCGCAGTGCAGTCTGGCCGCGGGCGCAGGTGGGCGAGGCGCTCACTCCGGGCGTACGCAACATCATCGAACTGCTCGATGCCAACGACGCTTTGGCGGCGGTACCCCATGTCGCCCATGCGGGCAGCCGGGTCTTGTGGCGCAGCCGCGAACCCGAGCTGCTGCCGCACGGCGACTCGGCCATCGTTGACCGGGGGCGCTTTGACGCGGCCCTGCTGGCATTGGCGCAACGGCGTGGCATCGAGCTGGAACAGCCGGCCCGTGTGCTGAACCTGGCCGGCGCGGCGGGCGACTGGCGTGCCAGCCTGCTGTGCGGCGAGGCGCGCCGCCGCCAGGTGCGCGCCCGCTTCATCCTCGTCGCCAGCGGGCGCAGCGCCGCACCCGGCCTCCACTGCGCGCCACGGCTGGCGGCCTTGTGGGCCGAGGTCGGGCAATCGGCACTGGCGGGGCTGGACGGCAGCACCCAGGTCGAAGCGCTTGAGCATGGCTGGTTGTGGGCCGCCCGCCTGCCCGGCCAGCGCTATCGGCTGATGCTGGTCTGCGATCCCCAGGCCGCCCGCCGGTCCGAGCCGGCCGGTCCGGAGGCTCGCCTGCGTGCTGCTTGTGCAGCCAGTCAGCTGCTGCGCGCGGCGGCCGGGCTCCCGCTGTTGGGGGCAGTGCAAATGTGCGCGGCCACGCCCTATCTGGCACCCGACAGCTGGCAGGACGGCCGCCTCAAGTTGGGCGATGCGGCTTTTGCGCTCGATCCGGTTTCCTCGTCGGGCGTGGAAAAGGCCATGCGCTTCTCGCTGCAGGCGGCGGTGGCCCTGCATACCGTGCTGGGCGACGATGGCCCGGGCAGCCTGGCCCTGGCGCGACGCTTCTTCGAGGGGCGCCTGGTGGAAACTTGTGCACGGCACGCGCACTGGACCGAAGCATATTACGGCCAGGCCTGGTGCGCCGACCAGGCTTTCTGGCAAGCCCGCTCGCGCTGCGAAAGCAACGCCGATGACGCGACGCGCCCGGAAATACTTGCGGCGCTCTCCAATGAGCGCGCGCGGCTGGCCGGCTACCAAGCGCCGGAACTCAAACCTTTGGCAGCACTGAACCCTGCCCTGCCGCTGCGCCTGCATGGCGGCGCCTCGATCGTCGAGCTGCCCTGCGTGGTTCACGACCGGGTCTGCCTGCACACGGCGCTCGACCATCCCCATCTGGAACGGCCGCTCGCGTTCCTGGAAAACGAGCCCTTGTTTCCGCACGTGGCAAGCCTTGTGCAGCCATTGCCGCTGGCCCGGCTGCTGCACATGCTGTCGGCCAGCATGCCGGATCACAAGGCCCAGCGCGTTGCCGCCTGGTTGTGGCAGCGCGGCCTGCTGGAAAGTGTCGGCTGAACTGTCAATGCGTCGGCGTACTTTGCTGCAGGAAGCGCTTTTCCATTTGCTCGCGATTGCCGTTTGGAGCAGCTCCAGATTGGACAGGCTTCCTGATTTGGATGCAGATCAGAATGCCAGCCCTTGGTAACCGGCTTAGCTGGATTTGACCGCAGCCTTGGCGCGTGCCGCGTGCAGCTTCCGGTAGCTGTCGATCTTGCGCTGGTGCCTGTCGAGCCCTTCCAGCTTCATGCTGGTCGGGGTCAGGCCGTAGAAACGTACGCTGCCGTCGACCGAGCCGATCACCGCGTCCATTTTCTCGTCGCCAAACATGCGACGGAAATTGACGACGTAGTCGTCCAGCTCCATCTCTTCGTCCAGCAATACTTCCAGCACGGCGCTCATCGCTTGGTAGAACAATCCGCGGTCCAGCGTATTGTCGTTGTATTGCAGGAAGGCGTCGACCAGTTCACGCGCGGCTTCGTACTCATTCAGCGCCAGGTTAATCAGCAGCCTCAGTTCAAGCACCGTGAGCTGGCCCCAAACCGTGTTCTCGTCAAATTCGATGCCGATCAGGGTGGCAATGTCGCCATACTCATCGAGTTCACTGTTTTCAAGGCGTTCGAGGAGCGCTTCCAGGCTTTCGTCGTCCAGGCGGTGCAGGTTCAGGATGTCGCTGCGGAACTGGAGCGCCTTGTTCGTGTTATCCCAGATCAGGTCTTCCACCGGATAGATTTCCGAGTAGCCTGGCACCAAGATACGGCATGCAGTCGCGCCTAACTGGTCGTAGACGGCCATATAAGCCTCCTTGCCCAGGTCTTTCAGGATGCCGAACAGGGTCGCGGCTTCCTCGGCATTGGAGTTTTCGCCCTGGCCGGAGAAATCCCATTCGACGAAGTCGAAGTCCGGCCTGGCGCTGAAGAAGCGCCAGGAAACAATGCCACTGGAGTCGATGAAGTGCTCGACAAAGTTGTTTGGCTCGGTCACGGCATTGCTTACGAACGTAGGGCGCGGCAGGTCGTTCAGGCCTTCAAAGCTGCGGCCCTGCAGCAGTTCAGTGAGGCTGCGCTCCAATGCGACTTCAAGGCTCGGGTGCGCGCCGAACGAAGCGAAGACGCCGCCCGTGCGCGGGTTCATCAGCGTGACGCACATGACCGGGTAGGTGCCACCGAGGGAAGCATCCTTCACCAGTACCGGGAAGCCTTGTTCTTCCAGGCCTTTGATGCCAGCCACAATGCCTGGATACTTGGCCAGCACTTCCTGCGGCACGTCCGGCAAAGCCAGTTCCCCTTCCAGGATTTCGCGTTTAACCGCCCTTTCGAAGATTTCGGACAGGCACTGAACCTGAGCTTCCGCCAGCGTATTACCGGCGCTCATGCCGTTGCTGACGAAGAGGTTTTCGACCAGGTTGGTCGGGAAATACACTACTTCGCCATCGGACTGCCGCACAAACGGCAAGGAGCAAATGCCACGCTCAACGTTGCCGGAGTTGGTGTCGTACAGGTGCGAGCCACGCAGTTCGCCATCAGGGTTGTAGATACCGCGGGTGTACTGATCGAGGATTTCGGAGGGCAGTGCATCTTTTCGGCCTGGCTTGAACCAGCGCTCGTCCGGATAATGCACGAAGTCGGCGTTGGCAATGTCTTCGCCCCAGAATTCGCCGGCATAGAAGTGGTTGCAACTGATTCGCTCGATGTACTCGCCCAATGCGGACGCCAGCGCGCTTTCCTTGGTCGATCCTTTGCCATTGGTGAAGCACATTGGCGAGTGCGCGTCGCGGATGTGCAGCGACCACACGTTGGGAACGATGTTTCGCCAGGAGGCGATCTCGATCTTGATCCCGAGGTTCGCAAGGAGGCCAGACATATTGGCGATGGTCTGCTCCAGCGGCAGGTCCTTGCCCGGGATGTAGGTGCTGGTGCCGGAATCCGGGTCAAGGGTCAGCAAGGCCTGGGCGTCCGCATCGAGGTTTTCGACTTCCTCAATCACGAATTCGGGACCGGTCTGGACGACCTTCTTCACCGTACAACGGTCAATGGAGCGCAAGATGCCTTCGCGGTCCTTGGGCGAAATATCGGGCGGCAGCTCGACCTGGATCTTGAAGATCTGCTGGTAGCGATTTTCAGGATCGACAATATTGTTTTGCGAGAGGCGGATATTTTCGGTCGGAATATTGCGAGTTGAGCAATATAATTTCACGAAATATGCGGCGCACAAGGCCGACGAAGCCAGGAAATAGTCAAACGGGCCAGGCGCCGAACCGTCTCCTTTATAGCGGATTGGCTGGTCTGCAATGACCGTGAAATCGTCGAATTTCGCTTCGAGACGAAGCTTGTCGAGGAAGTTGACCTTAATTTCCATGGGAATGTTCCAAAAATAGTGCCCGAAATAGCGTGGCCGCTATTATCGGCCCTTTTGAGGCGCACCGCAAAGGCTGCTGTCCTAGCCGGTCTTGTTCGGCGCCACGAAGGCGAGCGCTTCCTCAAACGTTTGTAGTTGGCGCCCGGATCGGCATCGGGCTCGGTTTCGGTGAGCAGGAAGCTGCGCGCATCCAGCTTCGCATCGCGGAACACCAATACCAGGAGCGCGCTCAGGAATTCTTCGCGCTGTGGCGCAAATGGGCCCCGACGTTTTGATCGAGCATGGAGAAACTGCGCCGGCGCGCACGGCTCGGTGCCTGGCCGGCGTCGAGCGTCTCGGCTACCATTGCCACCGTCGCACGCCGGCGGCTTTCCTGGCCGCTTTGCAGGCCGGCCCCTGCCATGGCAGTTACCACCGGTTGCAAGACCTCACGGCCAAAAGACAGAAGGCCAAGCATACAGGCCGCCGTGATGGCAAAATTCACTTCACACCACGCTTCAAGCATACAGGCAGCCATCATACTTGATCCTTCGCTTATCGCCAGCCTCCGCCAAGGACCTTGTACATGGTGACCTGGTTGCTCGCCTTGGCCAGCCGGGTGCTGATCAGGCCTTGCTGGGCACTGTACAGGGCGCGCTGGGAGACCAGCGCATTCAGGTAGGACTCGGCCCCCTTCTGGTAGCGTGCCTGATGAATGAGGTAGCTCCTCTCCGCCGCTTCCGCCAACGCGGCCTGCGATTCCACGCGTTCATCGAGCGTTCCGCGCTGCGCCAAGGCATCGGCCACTTCACGGAATGCGGATTGAATCGCCCTCTCGTATTGCGCCAGCGCGATGCCGTGGTCACTGCGTGCCATCTCCAGGTTGGCCTTGTTCGCGCCTCCTGCAAAGATCGGCAGGTTAAGCTGCGGCGAGAAGCTCCACGTTCCGGTGCCGGCCTTGAAGAGCCCCGACAGTTCGTGGCTTGCACTGCCGGCCGATGCGGTCAGCGTAATGCTCGGGAAGAAGGCCGCACGGGCCACGCCAATATTGGCATTGGCCGCCTGCACGGCGTGCTCCGCTTGCAGCACATCGGGGCGCTGCTGCAGCACCGCTGACGGGACACCCGCCGGTAAATCGGCAAGCCTGGTCACCTGCTGCAGCGGGCCTTGCGGCAGCAAGCGGGCCGGCACTGAGGTGCCGGCGAGCAGGTTCAGCGTGTTGACATCGGCGGCGACCTGGGCGCGATAGAGCGCCGCATCGTTGCGCGCAGCCTCCGCACTGGTCTGGGCTTCATACATATCAAGCCCAGAGGTCGCACCGGACTCGAAGCGGCGCTTTGCCAGCTCATACGTGATCTGCTGGTTCTTGAGCGTTTCCTCGGCCAGGCGCAAATGCTCCTGGTCCGCGGCCAGCGTCAGCCAGGCATTGGCCACCTCGGCCACCAGGCTGATTTGCTGGGCACGGTGCGCCTCTTCGGTTGCCTGGAATTGCTGCAGCGCGGCGTCGGACATGCTTTTCACGCGGCCGAAGAAGTCCAACTCGAACGCCGGAATGCCCAGGCCACCACTGTATTGCCGCGCGATGGTCGCCGAACCACTGGGCGACTGCTTGCCAGGCGCGCGCTGCGCGGTCTGGCCAACGCTTGCATTCAAGTGCGGTAGCCGCTCGGCGCGCGCCACGCCGTACTGGGCCCGGGCTTTCTCGATGTTCAGTACCGACACCCGCAGGTCACGGTTGTTGTCAAGGGCAAGTTGCACCACCTGCGCGAGGCTTTCGTCGGAGATGAACTCCCGCCAGCCGATGCCGGCGGCAACGCGCGTTTCCGCATTGCGCCCTGCCGGCTTGTAGGCATCGCCGGCAGGCCATTGCTGCGCCAGCGGCGCGGTTGGCCGCTGGTAGACAGGCGCCAGGCTGCAGCCGGCAAGCATGGCTGCAACGGTCAGGGTAATGATGGTCTTTGTCACTTTGCTGCCTCCTCAATCATGGCGGCCGTATTGGCGCCCTTTTCCACATCTGACGCCTTCGCAAACCAACCGCGCACCAGTACAAAGAACACCGGCACGAAGAAGATCCCGAGGAACGTTGCCGTCAGCATGCCGCCCAGGACGCCGAAGCCAATCGCGACCTGGGCGCCGGAACCGGCGCCGCTGGCCATCGCCAGGGGCAGCACGCCAAGGCCAAAGGCGATCGACGTCATCAGGATCGGCCGCAGGCGCATCTTCACTGCGATCAGGGTTGCTTCGCGCAGCTCCTTGCCGCTTTCCTGCAGTTCCTTTGCGAATTCGACGATCAGGATGGCGTTCTTCGCCGACAGGCCGACGACAGTCAGCAGGCCCACCTTGAAGTAGACGTCGTTCGCCAGCCCAACGCCCCACGTTGCCAGCACTGCGCCGATAATGCCCAGCGGGACCACCAGCATGACGGAGAATGGCACCGACCAGCTTTCGTACAGTGCGGCCAGGCACAGGAACACGATCAGGAAGGACAAGGTGTACAACAGCGTGGTCTGCGCGCCGGACTCGCGCTCTTCCAGCGACATGCCGGTCCATTCGTACCCCAGGCCTTTCGGCAGCCTGGCGATCATCTGTTCCATTTCCGCCATGGCGGCGCCCGAGCTGACGCCCGGTGCGGCCATGCCCTGGATATTCAGCGACGAGCTGCCGTTGAACCGCTCAAGGCGCGGCGAGGCGGTCACCCACTCGCCGACGGTGAAGGCGGAGAATGGGACCATTTCGCCATCACGGTTGCGCACCGACCATTTCTGCATGTCTTCCGGCAGCATGCGTGAATCGGCCCTGCCCTGCAAGAACACCTTTTTCACCCGGCCGCGATCGATGAAGTCGTTAACGTAGGCAGAACCCCAGCCAACCGACAGCACCTGGTTGATCTCCGAAACATCCAGCCCCAGGGCGGCAGCCTTCTGCTGGTCGATCGTGATCTTGTATTGCGGCGTGTCTTCCTGGCCGTTCGGGCGCACGCCGACCAGCTTTGGATTCTTAGCAGCCATTTCCAGCAACTGGTCGCGTGCCGCCATCATGGCCGCGTGGCCCAGGTTGGCACGGTCTGTCAGTTGCAGGTCGAAGCCGCCTGCGTTACCGAGCTCCATCACCGCCGGCGGCGAGAACGTAAACACCATTGCGTCGCGCGAGTTCATCATTGCTTCCAGCGCCCGGTAGCCGATATAGCCGGAATGATTCTCCAAACCCGGGCGGTCTTTCCAGTCCTTCAACTTGACGAAGGCCATGCCGTTGTTCTGGCCGTTGCCGGCAAAGGAGAAACCGGCAACGGAAAATACGGATTCGACGTTGTTCTTTTCCTTGGTGAAGAAATAGTTCTCAACTTCTTCAACCGTTTTCACGGTGCGTTCCTGGGTCGCGCCGGAAGGCAGCTGTATGGCCGTGAACAGGATGCCCTGGTCTTCCTCCGGCAAGAAGGCGGAAGGAACGCGCGAGAACGCGAAGCCAAGCACCAGCAGCAGTACTGCGTAGGCCACCATGGACTTGCCGGTCCGATGGATCAACTTGCCAACGATGCCCTGGTATTTCTCATTGCCGCGATCAAATTTGCGGTTGAACCAGCCGAAGAAACCCTTATCCGATACATGGGAACCCGGCTTCAGGATAGTTGCACACAAGGCCGGAGTGAACACCATCGCCACCAGCATCGACAGCACCATCGCGGCAACAATCGTCACCGAGAACTGGCGGTAGATCACGCCGGTCGAGCCGCTCATGAAGGCCATCGGCACAAACACCGCGGAAATCACCATGCCAATGCCCACGAGCGCTCCGGATATCTGTCCCATCGACTTCAGGGTTGCTTCTTTGGGCGACAGCCCCTCTTCCGTCATCACGCGCTCAACGTTCTCCACCACCACAATCGCGTCATCCACCAGCAAGCCAATGGCCAGTACCAGCGCGAACATGGTCAGAGTGTTGATCGAATAGCCCATTGCCGCCAGCACCCCGAAAGTGCCCAGCAAGACTACTGGCACGGCCATGGTCGGAATCAGCGTAGCGCGCAGGTTCTGCAGGAACAGGTACATCACCAGGAATACCAGTACGATCGCTTCAACCAGGGTTTTTACCACCTCATGAATGGAGATTTTGACGAACGGAGTGGTATCAAATGCGACCTGCGCCTTCACGCCTGGCGGGAAGAACGGTTCCATTTCCGCCAGCTTGGCCTTGACTGCGTCGGCAGTGGCCAGGGCATTGGCGCCGGTTGCAAGCTTGATCGCAAGGCCCGCGGCCGACTTGCCATTGTAGCGCACCACGCTGACGTAATTTTCGCCTCCCAGTTCAATCGTAGCAACATCGCGCAGATAAACCGTTGCTCCATCGGGCTGTGTCTTGAGCAGGATGCCCCCGAACTGCTCCGGTGTCTGCAGGCGGCTTTGCGCCGTGACGGTGGCATTCAGCTGCTGGCCGCGCGCAGCCGGCGCGCCACCCAGCTCACCCGCGGAAACCTCGGCATTCTGGCCCTTCACCGCCGCAATGACGTCGGCGGGCGTGAGGCGGTAGCCATGCAGCTTGACCGGATCGAGCCAGATTCGCATCGCGTACTGCGTCCCAAAGTGCTGCACCTCGCCCACGCCTTCGATTCGGGACAGCGGTTCGATGACGCTCGATGCGATGTAGTCGTCCAGGTCGGCGTTGCCCATGCTGCCATCTTCGGATACGAAGCCCAGCACCAACAGGAAACTGTTGGTCGCCTTGGACACCACCAGGCCCTGTTGCGTCACTTCGGCCGGTAACAAGGGAGTCGCCAGCGCAAGCTTGTTCTGCACCTGGACCTGGGCGATATCTGGATCGGTACCGCTCTTGAAATTCAGCGTAATACTGATGCCCCCGGTGGCATCCGAACTGGAGGACATATTGCGCAGCCCATCAATCCCTTTCATCTTTTGTTCGATGACCTGGGTGACGGAATCTTCCACCGTCTTGGCAGAGGCACCGGGGTACATGCCGGCGATCTGGATGCTGGGCGGCGCAATGGCAGGATACTGCGATACCGGCAACGTCTGGATCGCCAGCAGGCCGGCGAGCATGACCACGATGGCGATGACCCAGGAGAAAATGGGCCGTTGAATGAAGAAGCTAGCCATGCAATGTTCCTTATTGTGGCGCAGCCGTTGGCTTCAGCGCGATGGCCGGCCCGGTCTGGGAGGATACGGCAGGCATCCCTGGCTGGACCTTCTGCAGTCCTTCCACGATCACCCGTTCACCCGCTTGCAGGCCGGATTTGACCAGCCACTGGTCCCCCAAAGTGCCCGCCGTCACCAGCACCCGCTGTTCGACGATACCTTTGCGGTTCAGCACCAGGGCAGTCGCCTCGCCCTTCGGATTGCGGGTCACGCCCTGTTGCGGTACGGCGATCGCATGCTCGTCGACCCCATTATCGATGACGGCACGCACGAACATGCCCGGCATCAGGTCATGCTTTGGATTCGGTACGATGGCGCGCAGCACCACGTTGCCGGTGCCGGAGTCGACGCTGGAGCCGGTGAATTGCAGCTTCCCTTCATGCGCATACGTTGTGCCGTCCGACAGTTTCAGCACCACGCGCGCCTGGCCGCCGGACTGTTTTAGCGCTCCCGATTCGACCAGCTTCTTCAAGCGCAGCATCTCTTCGCCGGACTGCGTGACGTCGACGTAGATTGGATCGAGCTGCTGTACGGTGGCCAATGCGGCCTCCTGCCCTGCCGTTACCAGCGCACCCGGCGTTACGCTCGATCGCCCGATGCGGCCCGAGATCGGAGCATCCACCCGGGTGTAATCGAGGTTGATGCGGGCTGCCTCCATCGCCGCTTTCGCGGACTCCACCTCGGCCCGGGCTTGTGCTGCGCCTGCCACAGCCTCGTCGTACTCCTGGCGGCTTACTCCTTCGATTTCCAGCAGTTCCTTATAGCGTTGGGCCTTCGGTGCAGCGGCAAGCAGGTTGGCCTCCGCGCGGCGCAACGCTGCCTTTGCGGAGCCGTAGGCGGCCTGGAAGCTGGCCGCCTCGATCTGGTACAACTGGGCGCCGGCCTTTACTTCGGCGCCTTCAACGAATAGGCGCTTTTGTACCAGTCCACCGACCTGCGGCCGCACCTCGGCCACCATGTAGGCCGCTGTCCGGCCCGGCAGCTCCACGTTGACCGGCAGCGGACGCTTTTGCACTATGTGCAGCCCGACTTGCGGCGGTGCCGGCTCGCCCTGGACCGGCTGTTGGGACTCGCATCCGGCGATCAGTGCCGCCGCACATGCGAGGAAAACAAACTCTTTTCTCATTCTCGAATCTCCAAAAGTGCTTTACGCACGCGAGTAATCACTCATTTAAAGCTAAAAATTTTTAATCGAAGAACATGCGGCGGATGGCCTTGAAACCGCTGGCCTTATATGCTTCCACCCGGCCTGGCTCCCGCAGTGCGAAATCGATGGTGGTGTTGGCGACCGAGATAAACAATGCATCGGCATATTGCGGGGAATGTCCGGCCATCACTTCGCTGGAATGCACCAGCTCCATCATTCCCTCGTCCGGGAACAGCGCCATCTCCGCCGCGCGGGTGGCATCGGTCAGGACATCCGTCACCGAAAGCTGGGTGGCCGCCCTGTTCCAGACCGGATGCGCCAGCGCCCAATCGATATGCGCATTCCACATGGCCCTGGCCCGCTCAACCAGCGGCAAGGATGGATTAAAGGAATGGCGCGTGACCTCCAAGCTTTGCTCGCAGATGTACAGGTACATCTCGTTCAGCAGCACTTCCTTGGTTGCAAAGTAGCGGAACAACGTTCCCTCCGCCACGCCGGCAAGTTTGGCAACCAGCGCGGTCGGTGCTCCCACGCCTCGTTCGGCCACTGCCTGGGCGGCAGCCTCCAGCAGATGCAGCCTCTTCTCTTCGCTCTTTGGTCGTGCCATCTTCGCCTCAATAATAACGGAGTACTCACTCATTATAGCGCTGCCCTTTGGCAAATGCAAACAGAAGTTTCGCAAATTTGTATCGCACGCTTGACTTCGATATCCAGATAGACAATATTGCCTATCAGAAATTGGAAAGGATTCCACCTACGGAGGTTGTTCATGTTCGCCAAATACAGCATTACCCGCGGTTCCCCCCTCGCCATCGCAGCATTGCTGGCCGCTTGCGGCGGCGGCAATGGAAACGACACCAGTACGCAGGAAACGATACTGAAAGCCCAAAGCGCAGCGCAATCGACCGAAACTGCTCTGACGCCGCAGGCCGCGACAGCGTCGGCGTCCGAACGCGGCGACCTTTCCGCTGCCGCGGCTATCGACCATAACGATGGAACACGCTGGAGCAGCGGCTTTACCGACGACCAGCACCTGACGCTCGATTTCGGCAAGACGGTGCCCGTGAACCGGGTCAGGATCGCCTGGGAAAATGCCCACGCGGCCGAATACCTGCTGCAAGTGTCGGATGACAATGCGAGCTGGACTACCATCAAGGCAGTCGAAAACAGCCAGGGCGGCACTGAAGACTGGGCCGGCCTCGCCGGACAGGGACGCTACCTGCGCATGAAAGGCATCCGGCGCTCGTCGCCGTATGGATATTCGATTTTCGAGATCCAGGCTTTCTCAGGCGCGCCAGCCTCCCCCGCCCCGACGCCTCAGCCGGAGCCCCACCCCGGCGATCCCACTGCGCCGGGCGTTCTCGTCAAGCCGGTGGCTGCGGCATCTTCAGCGGTGGAGAACGCTGGTCTCTCGGCCCAGGCCGCCATCGACGGCCAAGCCAACACCCGCTGGGCAAGCGCCAGGGAGGATGGAGCGTGGATCCAATTCGATTTCGGCACGCGCACCGCGGTCGGCTACATGAAGCTGACGTGGGAGAACGCCTATGCCAGGCAATACTCCCTGCTTGTTTCGGACGATGGGAACACGTGGTCGCAACTGCGCCTCGTCACCAACGGCCGCGGCGGCACGGAGGAATTCTTCAACCTCGGCGCAAATGCCCGCTATATCCGCATGCAGGGCATTGCCCGTGCAACGCAGTATGGCTACTCGCTGTTTGAAGTGGAATTCAAGTCGCCGGGCAGCGACAACACCTTGCAGCCTGGCGCGACGTCGGCCCTGCGCTTCCCGGCCGGCGGCGAAAGCCTTGTGCCACTGCCAGCCAGCGCAACCCCGCTCGAGACGCTCCAATTTACACTTGCCGACGGCACCCTCGTCACCCGATTTGGCGCTCGCGGCTTCGCGCGCCATGGCCGCGAGCGCGGCGAAGACTGGAATGAGATCGGCTACGGGCCGAATGAGACCGTGGACCCGGTGACCGGCCTGCCGGTCGACAAGGGGCCTGGCAACTACCTGACTTTTGTTCCGCAGTACTTCAAGAACCGCACCTGGGGTGTGGAAATCGTCGACAACAGCCGCGTTCCCGGCGTGACCAGGCCGACGCTGGTGGTCAACCAGTACACGACGGTCGACTTCCTGTCCGGCGGCATCGCCTTCTTCCGCGCCATCGACCGCCCCGGCGTGACGGGCTATGGCTGGATGGCGCCCGGCGAACTGGTCGACAACAACGTCAAGGTCTGCAAGCCTTCGCCCTACCCTGCGGCGGGCCAGCTTGCTGCACCTGGTGGCATCAACAGCGCCTGCACGCTGCTGGTCAAGCAGTATCCCGGCATGAACGGGCTGGATGCGAATGGCTTCCCGAACGGCAGCACTATTCCGGCGCGCCCGCTCGTGCTTGGCGATGTGATCGAAGTTTCGCCTTCCATGTTCTCGACCACCGAGTCCATGCTCGGCAAGGGCGATAACGGTGGCATCCGCTACTACTCGGCCGAATGGACCTATGTGGTCGGGGCCGGCCTGCGCCCATGGTACGGCGTGCAGCCGCGCCTGAACTCAGTGCCGCTGCCGGCGGAGACGCTGTCGGGCGGCCTCGGTTCGGTGTCCTACAACTATTCGGACAATGGCTTGTTCATGTTCCAGCAGCCGCAGAACAATGTGGGCATGCAGAATATGAAGCGCTTTGTCGAAGGCCGCCGCCTGATCCACACCAACTTCACCACCGGCGAGCACAATGAAACCGGCAACGACCGCTACACGCCAGCCATTGGCCTGCAAGGCCAGCGCTTTAACCAGTCGGCCTGCATCGGCTGCCACGTGAACAACGGCCGCAGCCCGGCGCCGCTTGCCGTCAACCAGAAACTCGATACCATGTCGGTACGCGTCGCCATGACTGGCGCGGACGGCCAGCAGATGCCGCATCCGGTATATGGAACTGCGGTGCAGATGAACGCCGTTTCGGCCACCGGGGCGCCGCAGAACTGGGGCACTGGTGTGCGCGTTGCAGGATTCGAAACGAGCTCTGTGAAACTGGCCGACGGCACTGCGGTAGAACTGCGCAAGCCAACCATCGCTTACGAAGGCCCGGCACCGGAGATCGCCTCGCTGCGCGCTGCGCAGCCCATGATCGGGGCCGGCTTGCTCGAAGCGGTTCCGGAGGCGGAAATCCTGGGCCGGGTACGCAATACGCCGGACGCGGACGGCGTCAGGGGCATCGCCAACTTTGTCTACGACCCTGAGACAGGCACAGTTCGCCTTGGCCGCTTTGGCTGGAAGGCATCCAAGGCAACCTTGCGTCACCAGGCCGCAACAGCCCTGCTGCAGGACATGGCTGTCACATCGCCGGTCTACCCGAATCGCAGTTGCGGCAGCGACCCTGCAGGCTGCAAGTCTGCCCCTGCCCAGCGTGGCGTGAGCGAACCGGAACTGCAACTGATCTCGCAGTATCTCGCACTGCTCGCCGTGCCGGCCCAGCGCAGCTTGCCAAGCGGCTTCCCGAAAGGCGTGGCACCGCTGGAAGAGCATCGCGTCGATGCGCAGCAGGTGGGCGCCGGTTCCCGCCTGTTTCAAGCGATGCGTTGCTCGGCATGCCATACGGTCGAAATGCGCACCGGTCCGGGACACCTGATGGCGGAACTGCGCAACCAGCTGATCCGTCCATATTCCGATTTGCTGCTGCACGATATGGGTGCGGGACTGGCCGACAACTTTGTAGAGGGCCAGGCACAGGGCGCCATGTGGCGCACGGCGCCGCTGTGGGGGATCGGCTATACGGACAAGGTGATGGGTAATGGCGGCAAGGCTGGCTACCTGCACGATGGCCGTGCGCGCAACCTTACCGAAGCGATCATGTGGCACGGCGGGGAAGCCGAGCGCTCACGCCAGCGCTTCGCCGCCTTGCCAAGGTCCGACCGCGAGGCGCTGCTGGCTTTCCTGCGGTCGTTGTAAGCGCCCTCAGTCGAAGTCGAACAGATCGCTGAGGAAGCCCTCTTTCTTCTTCTTGTGATGCGGGTAGTTGCCAAAACCATGGCCTTGCTGCTGGTAGCGCGGATCATGCTGCTGGTAGCGCGGATCGGGCGCCCGTTGCGCCTGGACCGACTGCGGGGCCGCACCGCCAGCAAGGGAGCGCTCGATGATCTTGTCGAGCTCTCCCCGGTCCAGCCACACGCCGCGGCAGTTCGGGCAGTAGTCGATCTCAATGCCCTGGCGCTCACTCATCACCAGGCTGACGTTCTTACAGACGGGACAATCCATCGTTTGCTCCTCAATATTATGGATGTCGAGGATGCTAAGCCGTCAAGCTTATGCGGCCCTTAAAACGCCTTACATGTCCCAAGCCGGGGCCAGTCCATCCGGGCTGACCATGCGGCCGTTGCGCTCCAGCGCTGCGATCTCCGCCATGTCCTGCGCAGTCAGTTGCAGGCCCGTTGCGAGCAGGTTGCTGGCCAGGTTTTCGCGCTTGGTAGAGGAAGGAATAACCGAGTATCCAAGCTGCATCGCCCAGGCCAGCGTCACCTGCGCGGGTGTCGCCTTATGGCGCGCGGCGACGGCGGCAATCGCCGGGTCGCCAAGGACCTTGCCGTAACCAAGCGTCATGTACGACGTAATGTGGATGCCCTGCCCTTGCAGGAGCCACGAGCCTGCGGTTCTGCAGGTAGGGGCTCAGCTCGATCTGGTTAGTGGCGATCTGGCTGGCGCCAACTGCCGCGATGGCGCGCCTGGTGTATTCGATATTGAAGTTCGAGATGCCGATCCGGCGCGCCAGGCCGCGTTCACGTGCTTCCGCCAACGCCACCATGTAGTCTTCGACCGGCACTTCGCTCAATGGCCAGTGGATCAGGGCAAGGTCAACGTAATCGGTTCCCAGTTTCTCCAGGCTTTCCTCCAGGCTGGCAAGCAGACGGCTGGCGCCAAGGTTGTCGCTCCAAACCTTGGTGGTCAGGAACAGGTCCTTGCGCGCAACGCCCGATGCGGCGACTGCCTGCCCCACTTCGGCTTCATTGTTGTAGATCTGCGCGGTGTCCACAGCACGGTAGCCTGCTTCAATTGCGTTACGAACGGAGTCGAAAGCGGCATGTCCTTGCAGGCGGAAGGTGCCCGCACCAATCGATGGGATATTCATTTATAGGTCCTTGGGATCAACGTGGTGCCACTCTACCGTCGCGACTCTTGCGGAAAAAGCCTGTTTTCCGCGAAAGATATTTGCGCAATAATCAAATGTATGAAGACCACACTCGACGAAATGCAGGCATTTATTGCCATTGTGGCCACAGGATCGATCAGTGCTGCCGCGGAACGACTGGGACTGACGGTATCGGCCACCAGCCGCACACTCTCGCGGCTCGAAGAAAAACTGGAGACCACCCTGGTCCGGCGCACCACGCGGCGCCTCGAACTGACCGAGGAAGGCAAGGCTTTCCTCGAATGCGCCCGGAGCATCGTCGCCAAGGTCGAGGAGACCGAAGAAAAGATGTCGCTGCGCCGCCAAGGACCGGCCGGCCGCCTGCGCATCGATGCATCCACGCCCTTCATGCTGCATGTGATCGTGCCCCTGGTGAACGGCTACCGCGAACGCTTCCCGCGCGTCGAGCTGGAGTTGAACAGCAACGAAGGCATCACCGACCTGATGGAAAAACGCACCGACGTCGCCTTCCGCATTGGCCGCCTGCGCGATTCGACGCTGCACGCCACGCCGATTGGCACGGGTAGGCTGCGCATCCTTGCCAGCCCTGCATACATCGACAAGCACGGGGTCCCGGCGGACGTTGCCGACCTGGCAAACCACACCATCCTCGGCTTCAACCAGCCGGAAACCTTGAACGACTGGCCATTGGAAGACGCGGACGGCCAGACGGTCCACGTTACGCCGGACGTCTACACTTCAAGCGGTGAAACGCTGCTGCACCTGGCGCTGCATGGCGCGGGCATTGTCTGCCTGTCGGATTTCCTGAGCAATGCCGACCGCAGGGCCGGCCGCCTGCGCCAGATCCTGGTCGAGGAAACATTGGAAGTCCGGCAACCGATCAACGCGGTCTACTACCGCAATACCGCCCTCTCGGCGCGGATTGCGTCGTTCGTCGACTACATGAAGGAAAAACTGGGCGATCGTGGCTTCGACGAGCCGGTATAATATCCACCCTTGCAACCGTAGGGTTATCTCAGAATGTCTTTGCTTGATCACGAGCTCGAACTGCTGGCGCCAGCCAAAACCGCGGAAATTGGCCGCGAAGCCATCCTGCACGGCGCGGATGCCGTTTATATCGGCGGCCCCGCCTTCGGCGCACGCCACAACGCCAGCAATCCCATCGAGGATATTTCCTCGCTGGTGGAGTTCGCCCACCGCTACCGCTCGCGCATCTTCGTGACGATGAACACCATCATGCACGATTCCGAACTTGACCTGGCGCGCAAGCAGATCTGGCAGCTGTACGATGCCGGCGTCGATGCCCTGATCATCCAGGACATGGGCCTGCTCGAACTGGGCCTGCCGCCCATCCAGCTGCACGCCTCCACCCAATGCGACATCCGCACGGTGGAAAAGGCGAAATTCCTCGGCGACGTCGGTTTCTCCCAATTGGTGCTGGCGCGTGAGCTGACCCTGGACAAGATCAGGCAGATCCGGGCCGAAGTCGATACCCCGCTCGAGTACTTCGTACACGGCGCATTGTGCGTGGCCTTCTCCGGCCAGTGCTATATCTCGCATGCGGACACCGGCCGCAGCGCCAATCGCGGCGATTGCTCGCAAGCCTGCCGCCTGCCCTACACCCTGTCCGACAACCAGGGCCGCGTGGTGGCCTTCGAAAAGCACCTGCTGTCGATGAAGGACAACGACCAGAGCGCCAACCTGGAAGCGCTGGTCGATGCCGGCATCCGCTCCTTCAAAATCGAAGGCCGCTACAAGGACATGGGCTACGTCAAGAACATTACCGCCCATTACCGCCTGCTGCTGGACGAGCTGCTCGAGCGCCGTCCGGAGTTCGCCCGCGCCGCCAGCGGCCGCACCCGCGTCCTGTTCACGCCCGACGTCGACAAGACATTCCACCGTGGCCACACCGACTACTTTGCCAACGGCCGCCAGGACGATATCGGCGCCTTCGACTCGCCGAAGTATGTCGGTGTCGAGCTTGGCACCGTGGTGCGCATGGGCGGCGACCATATCGACGTCATCACCAACGCGCCGATGGCGAACGGCGACGGCCTGAATTACATGAACAAGCGCGCCACCGTCGGCATTCAGGCCAACAGGGCCGAGAAGCTGGGCGATAGCGAAGACGGCCAGCGCTGGCGCGTGTTCCCGAACGAGCAGATGGCTGCCCTGCCCGGCCTGAAGGTCGGCACGGTAATCCACCGCAACCGCGACCATCAGTGGGAAGCAGCGCTGCATAAGAAATCCTCCGACCGGCACGTCGGCCTGCAACTGGCACTGGCCGAGGCGCCAGGCGGCCTGCACTTGTCCATCATCGATGAAGACGGCATCGTCAGCAGCACCGAAGCGGCGCTTGTGCTGCAGCCGGCGCAGAATGCCGAGCAGGCCGAAAGCGGCCTGCGCGCCAGCCTGGCAAAGCTGGGCAACACCATGTTCGTGGCCGACCATGTGGAACTGAAGCTGTCGCAGCCGTGGTTCGTACCTTCATCGGCCATCAACGCCCTGCGGCGTGATGCCGTTGCCGCGCACGAAGCGGCGCGCCTGGCAGCCTGGCAGCGTCCACAGCGCAAGGCGCCTGCCGAGCCGCGCGCCGTGTACCCGGACACGCAACTGAGCTACCTGGCCAACGTCTACAACGAGAAGGCGCGGGAGTTCTATCACAAGCATGGCGTGCAGCTGATTGCTGCAGCCTACGAGGCGCATGAGGAAGCAGGCGAAGTGCCGCTGATGATTACCAAGCATTGCCTGCGCTTCTCGTTCAACCTGTGCCCGAAACAGGCCAAAGGGGTGCAGGGCGTACAGGGCCAGGTGAAGGCCGAACCGATGACCCTCGTGAGCGGCGACCATACCTATACGTTGCGCTTCGACTGCAAGCCGTGCGAGATGCATGTAGTGGGCGCGATCAAGCCAGGCATCCTGAACTCTCCTCCCCCATCGGCGGTGCCATACACCCCGCTGGTGTTCCACCGCAAGCGGCCAAACTAGGCGAGCAAGGCGCGCGCCTCCGCCAGCAAGCCCTCGGCGCAGGGCTTGCCGGTCTTCGACTCCCTTAACGAGACGTGCCACAGGCCAATGACGCCGGCCAGTTGGCTCTCGTCTTTCGCGTGTTCGATACGGCGCACCAGGTCGGCCGCCATCAGTCCCAGGTGCTTGCGTGCTGCGGCCACCATGAACTCGCGTGCGGACGCCAGCGCTGCCGCCCCGACGGCTGGCGGTGCAGGTGCCGGCGCGGGTTCTGCTTCGGCCGCAGGTTCGGGCAGCGGCGCCGCCGGCGCCGTGGTACCGCTTACGGGGCGCGGCTTCGGGGACGCCTCCGGTGGCTTTGGCGCCGGTGCGGAGGCAATCCCAACCAGGCCTTTACGCAACAAGGCCTCTACCGCCTCCAGCATTTCATCTTCGCCCAGCCAGGTCTCGATCTCTCCCAATGCCTTGTGGCCATCAATCAGGATCAGCACCGAACGCTGGCGTGCCGTGAGCCCAGCGCTGCGCTGGACAAATTCCACCCGGCCAGCCTCGGTCTTGCCAAATACCGTGCCACGCAGGCGAATTCGATTTTCTGGAGTCAATTGCATGTTGCCATGCTACGGGGCAAATATGACAACTTCATTTCAGCCTTATACATCTTCCGTGATATAAAGACATCACCACTGACCTGCCCACCACGCCATGCCATATCGCCTGCGTACGCTGACAGTCCTGCTCCTCGCTACGGGAGCGTACTATCTGCTGGCACGGCTCGGCCTGATGCTTGCCCTGGCGCCAAGCAATGCCAGCCCGATCTGGCCCCCGTCCGGTTTTGCGCTGGTGCTGCTATTGCGCTTCGGGCGACAGTTCTGGCCGGCGATCCTGGCGGGCGCCTTCCTTGCCAACCTGGCGGTCTTCCATAACAACAATGCCGCCACGCTGCCGGTCCTGCTGACGGTATCGCTGGCAATCGCAATCGGCAATACGGCCGAAGCGCTGATTGCCCACTCATTGCTGCGCCGCCTCGGCATTTCCGGCCTTGGCCTGCAGACCCAGCGCGAGGTCTACAAGTATGGCGGCGTGGCGGCGCTTGCCGCGCTTGCCTCGGCACTGGTTGGTGTGCTGTCGCTTGAACTGTCCCGCATCGTGCCGCCTGCCCTGGCATGGCAGGTGGCCGCGACCTGGTGGACCGGCGATTTCCTCGGCCTGCTGCTGCTCGCTCCGCTGGCGATGGCGCTCCCTGCCCGGCTGGCCTGGCCGCACTGGTCGCCCGGCCAGCTGGTCTTCCTTGCCGCGCTGGCGATCGCCGCGCTGGCGGTCTTCCTGAGCGATCCGCACTTCGCGGCGGCGCAATTCCTGCCCTACTGCCTGCTGTTCTTCCTGGGCCTGGCGGCAGTCATGCGCTGGCGCTCCATGGTGCGCATGGCGCTGGCCATCATTGCCGGCATCGCTATCCCGGCCACGGTCATGAACCACGGGCCCTTCGTCTCGGGCGTGCTGCACCATTCCCTGCTTTCGCTTTCCACCTACCTCGCGATCAGCAGCATCCTGGCCTGGGTCTTGTCCACGGAAGAAGATTCCGCCCTGGCCGAGAGCTATATCTGGACCCCGATCCTGATCCTGCTCGCCTGCATGACCCTCACCGTCGGTGCCTGGGGCTGGATCACGTATGACACCGAGGCGCGCACCAGCGAGCGTTTCCAGCGCGCTGCCGACAATGTGCGCGAAACCATCCGGCTGCGCATGGAGAGTTACGAATCGCTGCTGCGCGCCAGCACGGCCTTGTTCGACGCCTCCAGAACCGTCGAACGCGACGAATGGCTGCAGTTCGTGGCGGGACTGAACGTGCCAACCCAGTATCCCGGCGTGCTTGGCGTCGGCTTCGCGCGTTTTGCTCCCGCTGGCGCGCTGGCGGCGCTCAGCAAGGAGGTGCGGGTCTGGCCGGATGGCGATCGCGACCTGCATGCGGTAATCGTCTACCTCGAACCGCGTTCGGAGCGCAATATCGTCGCCCTTGGCTATGACATGATGTCCGAACCGACACGGCGCGATGCCATGGTGGCTGCCATGCAAAGCGGCAAAATGACTGCCAGCGGACCGATCACGCTGGTGCAGGAAATCAAAGGCCCGAAGCAGACCGGCTTTCTGATGTTTAACCCCGTATATCACAAGAATGCAGCGGGGCAGCGCGAACTGCACGGCTTCGTCTACAGTCCTTTTCGTATGGGCGACCTGATGCATGGCATATTCGGCGACGACTTGCGCGAAGTGCGGCTCGATGTCCATTTCCAGGATAGCAAGGGCCAGCTGATGTACACCAGCGCCCGCAGCGGCATGGGACAAAGCTTCACCCGTCTGTCCAGCCTGCAGTTCGTTCCGGTTGGCGACAATGGCCAGACCTGGGCCTTGAGTGTGCGTCCCACCGCCTTGTTCGACGCCGCGGTCGACCAGGGCAAGTCCTTCATGGTGCTGGTGATGGGCACCCTGATCAGTCTGCTGTTTTTCGGCGCCAGCCGCAACCTGGTGCACGAACGCATCGCCGCCGTACGCGCCAAGGACCAGTCGGCAAAGCAGCTCGAGCAGCAGACGGCCAGCCTGGAAGAATCCGAAGCGCGCTTCAAGCTGCTCACCTCCCACATCCGGAACCACGCCATTGTCCTGCTGGATCCAGCCGGCACCATCACCACCTGGAACGATGGCGCCGAGAAGCTGTTCGGCTACCAGGCATCCGAGATTGTCGGCCAGCCCCTGCAAGTGCTCTCGACCGAGAGCCATGCCATCACCAGCATGACACTGGCGCTCGAACACGGGCAGTATGAGGCAACCGCATTGCGCCGGCGGCGCGACGGCAGCACCTTCCTCGGCCTGAAACAGCTGTTTCCCGTGCATGACGATCATGGGCACTGCATCGGCTTTGCCATGATCATGCGCGACGTGACGGCCGAAAAGGCGGCTGAGAAGGAGCTGAACGACGCCAAGACCCAGGCGGAATCGGCCAGCGCCGCGAAGAGCGCCTTCGTGGCCAATATCAGCCATGAGCTGCGCACGCCGATGAACGCCGTGCTCGGCGTCAGCCAGATCCTGGCGCGCACCCCGCTCAATGCCGAGCAGCGCCAGTATCTCGACATGGTCTCCGGCGCCGGCCGTTCCCTGCTGGCCCTGCTTAACGATGTGCTGGACTTCTCGAAGATCGAAGCCAACAAGCTGGAACTGGCCGAAGACGATTTCCTGGTCGAAGATGTGCTGTGCGCACTGGCGGCGGTGATGGCGATGACCAGCACCGACAAAGGCCTGGCACTGTCGCTCTGCGTCGAAGCCGATGTGCCGGCGTCGCTGCATGGCGATGTGCAGCGCGTGCAGCAAGTGCTGCTCAACCTGGTCAGCAACGCACTCAAGTTCACCGAACGCGGCACCGTCAGCGTCCATGCCGGACGCGATCCGGCCCGGCCGGGCATGCTGCGCTGGGATGTCAGCGACACCGGCATCGGCATCAGCGCCGAGCAGATGCAGCGCCTGTTTACTCCCTTCAGCCAGGGCGATGCGTCGATGGCGCGCCGTTATGGGGGGACCGGGCTCGGGCTCACGATTTCCCAGCGGCTGGCCCAAATGATGGGCGGGACCATTGAAGTCGCCAGCACGCCCGGCCGCGGCACCTGCTTCACTTTCCTGATGCCACTGCGCGAGGGTGATTTGCCCGATCCCTATGTCTTGAGCGGCGCACGGCGCAACTGGCGCGTCCTGTACGCCGATCCGAAACAGCAGCAGCACGACGACGTGGTCCAGTTGGCAGCGCGCTGGGGCTGGCGTTGCGATACCGTCGATTCGGCAGCCGGCATTGGCGCCGCCCTGGAACGCGCCAGCTATGAGCTGCTGATCTACGACAGCAGCTTGGCAGCGGCCGCGCGTGCGGCCAATGTGGCGCGGCGGATCTGCGTGCGCAGCGGCGCCTCGGCCCCGGCGAGCGAGGCTGGCCACGATGCGGAACTGCTGCGCCCCCTGACCCGCTCGGCCCTGTTCTACGCCTTGTCCGTCCAGGACGGCCAGCCTGCCGGGCCGGCCTCCCCGCGCCGCGCCGCGCTGGGCGCCTTCAGCAGTGGCAGCAAGGCGCTCGATGGCTTGACGATCCTGCTGGCTGAAGACAATGCGCTCAACCAGCTGGTCGCGCGCAGCATGCTGGAAGCTGTCGGGGCCCGTGTCCATATTGCGGAAAACGGGCAACAGGCGGTCGACTTCCTCAGCAGCGGGCGGGACGCGGCCGACCTGGTGCTGATGGATGTCCAGATGCCGGTGATGGACGGTTTCAGCGCCACCCAGGCCATCCGCAAGGTGCTCGGACTCGACCTCCCCATCCTCGCCATGAGTGCCGGCGTCACCTTGGGCGAACGCGCCGAATGCGAAGCGGTCGGGATGAACGGCTTTGTCGCCAAACCGGTGGATGGAGATGACTTAATTACAACAATCCTGCATTTTGTTCACGCCAAGGTGCGCAATTGAAATCTATCGAATTGACACAAAGGCTATAATTCACCGGCAGTCATTAAATTTTTGGAAATAAATGAAAAAGCTTTTGATCGGGGCTGCTTTTGCTGCCCTGTCCTTGCCGGCGCTTGCCGACACTTTTACCGTGATTGAAAACCAGCCGCTATCCGAACTTTGGGTGAATCCCGGCTTCTACTCCTATCACTTCCAGCGCGACAAAGGTTTCGACGACACCAACCCCGGCTTTGGCGCTGAATACCGCTTCTCCACGGTCGCCTCCGTGACTGCCGGGCGCTTCCATAACAGCGACCGCCAGATGTCGAATTACGCCGGCATCTATTACCAGCCCTGGGCAATCGGCCCGGTGCGCCTGGGCGCCGTGGTCGGCGGCTTTAACGGCTACCCGAAAATGCGCGACGGCGGTTGGTTCCTGGCTGCAATTCCGGTCGTCAGCGTGGAATACCAACGCGTTGGCGTTAACTTTGCTATCGTACCGACATATAAGGAACGTTTGCATGGCGCTTTCTCCGTGCAGCTTAAGTTCAAACTGATGTGATTCAACATGAACGAGCGCACATCCATTGAACACTTGCAGTCCAGTTCGCTTGACGATTTGCAGCGCCTGGCCGGCTTTGTGTGCGCAAAGCCGGTACCGGCCGAGGCACTGGCGGATGAGCAGCTCCTGTTTACGTATTTGCCGCAGGACGCCAGCGCCGAGCGGCAAGCTGCCCTGGCCGATGTGGCCAACTGCGCGCGGACACAGCTCCGCCTGCACCAGGGCCTGGCCCGTGCCAAAGGTTTCCTGGCAGGATTCGCCGAGCATGCCCCGGCCCCGCTGTGGATCAAGGATGCCGCCGGCGATTACGTCCTGGGCAGCGGCCTGGAATACCAGGACGGCGCCGTGCCGGAGAATCCGGATGTCACCAAGACCATGGAGACCACCGACGAAGGCAAGCGCCACTGGCTGGTGCACAAATTTCCCATCCACGTCAACGGCGAATCATTTACCGGCGGCTCGGCGATCGACGTGACCACCGAGGTGGAAAAAGAGCGCGCCCTGATCCGGCACGACAACTTCTACGTGCTGCTGTCGCGCCTGAGCGCCCTGATTCCCCGCTCGCGCACACTGGAGCAACTGTGCCTGGACGCCTGCCGCCTGGCCGCCCACCAGCCCAGTCTCGATTGCGCCGCCATCAGCCGCCGCGCCGAAGACGGCACCCTCTACCTGTTTGCCTCGGCCAGCCGCGAAGGCCAGGAGCGCCACTGGAGCCCCGGCGAACAGCCGCCGCATTGGCTTGCGGCTGAACTGGCGGCCCATGTGCTGGCGACCGGGCGTGTGCAATCGGGCTCGCGCAAGGGCCACGAAATCGCCTCCTGCATGGCAGTGCCGCTGTTCGTCAACAACCAGCCCTGGGGCGTGGCAACCTTTTACTCGCGCCGTGAACAGCACTTTGACGCCTTCTACCGCGAGCGCGCCGGTGAGCTCAGCAATGAGCTGAGCTATGGCATCGAGCGCCTGGTCAATGCGCAGGAAATGCACCGCCTGGCGCGCACCAATGTGCTGTCCGGCCTGCCAAGCCGGCTGCAGTTTGAGGAGGAAATCGCCGCGCTGGCCGCTTCCGATGCGCGCGGCACGGTCTTGCTGATCAATATCAACCGCTTTGACGAAATCAGTTCCGCTTACGGCAATGCCGCTGCCGTGGGCCTGATGCGCCATATCGCGCAGCGCCTGGGCTCGGTGGTCGCCGAAAGCATGCTGTTGGCCCATGTTGGCGTCGGCCGCTTCGCCGTCTTCCTGCCGGCGCACGGCACGCAGACGGCTGCCGAGTTCATCCACGAAACGGCGGTACCGATGCTGCAAGGCGCCTACCAGGTCAAGGAACACAAGATCTGGTGCACCATCAATGCCGGCGCGGCAGCGCTGCCGGACGACGGCACCAGCGCCGACGAGCTGCTGGTGAAAGCCTGGGATGCCCTGGCTGCGGCCCGCGACCTCGACCTGCGCTTCGGCCAGTACGACCGCGCGGCCGACCGCGTGGTGGCGCGCCAGATCAGCCTTGAAGTCGAGTTGCGCGAAGCGCTGGAGCGCCAGGAGTTCGTCAACTTCTACCAGCCGAAGATCGACCTGCGTACCGGCAAGCTGACCGGCGCCGAAGCGCTGGTGCGCTGGCGCCATCCGCAGCGCGGCCTGGTGCCGCCGGCGGAGTTCGTGCCGGAACTGGAGCGTACCGGCCTGGTGATTGCCGTTGGGCGCCAGGTCATGCAGCGCGCCATGCAGGACTGGCGCGCCTGGCACGATGCCGGCCTGCAGCCGCCCCAGATTGCCGTCAATGTGGCCCCGGCCCAGTTCCGCTGCGCTTCGCTGTTCAACGATATCGAGCACGCCCTGAACACGGCCGGGGCGGACAAGCACCCGCTCTCGATCGAGATCACGGAAAGTTCGCTGGTGTCCGACCATGACCGCGTGGTCGAGATCCTGAGCAAGGTCAGGGCGCTGGACGTTCCGGTGGCGATCGACGATTTCGGCACCGGCTATTCCTCGCTGTCCTACCTGGTCAGCCTGCCGGTGGATGTGATGAAGATCGACCGTTCCTTTGTCACCCGCATGTCGCAGGATGCCGGTTATATGGGCCTGGTCAGCACGGTGGTGTCGCTGGCGCACAACCTGGACCTGAAAGTCGTGGCCGAAGGGATCGAAACGGAAGAGGAAGCCAAGCTGCTCAAGCTGCTGCGCTGCGAACAGGGACAGGGCTACCTGTATGGCCACCCTGTCCCGGCCGACGAATTTGCGGCCTTGCTGGAAACCGCCTAGCTCTTCGACGCTGCGCGTGCCGTCGCCACCTGGTCGAGGATGTGCCGGGGCACCGCCGCGTAGTGCTGGAACTCCATGGTATAGGTCGCCCGGCCCTGCGTCAGCGAGCGCAGCGACGTGGAGTAGCCGAACATTTCCGCCAGCGGCACCAGCGCGCGCACCTGCTTGCCGCCGCCGCCGGGGATTTCGTCCATGCCCTGCACCATGCCGCGCCGCGTGGTCAGGTCGCCCATCACATTGCCCATGAATTCTTCGGGCGTTTCCACCTCGACGTGCATCATCGGCTCCAGCAACTGCGCGTCGGCCTTGCGCATGCCTTCCTTGAACGCCATCGAGCCGGCCATACGGAAGGCATTCTCGTTGGAGTCCACATCGTGGTAGGAGCCGAAAGTCAGCGTGGCACGCACGTCGACCACCGGATAGCCCGCCAGCACGCCGGTGTTCAGCGTTTCACGGATGCCCTTCTCCACCGCCGGAATGAACTCGCGCGGCACGACCCCGCCCTTGATGGCGTCGACGAACTCGAAGCCCTTGCCTGCTTCCATCGGCTCCAGCTTCAGCACGACGTGGCCGTACTGGCCCTTGCCGCCTGACTGCTTGATGAACTTGCCCTCGATATCGCTGACCGCCTTGGTCACGGTTTCGCGGTACGCGACCTGCGGTTTGCCCACCGTGGTTTCGACGCTGAACTCGCGGCGCATGCGGTCGACCAGGATTTCCAGATGCAGCTCGCCCATGCCGGACATGATGGTCTGGCCCGATTCCTCATCGGTGTGCACGCGGAACGAGGGGTCCTCCTGCGCCAGGCGGTTCAGGGCAATCGCCATTTTTTCCTGGTCGGCCTTGGTCTTCGGTTCCACCGCCTGCGAAATCACGGGTTCGGGGAAGACCATTTTCTCCAGGATGATCACCTTGTCCGGATTGCTCAGCGTGTCGCCGGTGGTCACATTCTTCAGGCCCACCGCGGCCGCGATATCGCCCGCGAACACTTCCTTGATCTCCTTGCGCTCATTGGCGTGCATTTGCAGGATGCGGCCCAGCCGCTCCTTCTGGCCCTTGGTCGGGTTGTAGACCGTATCGCCCGAGTTCACCAGGCCCGAATAGACCCGGAAAAAGGTCAGCTGGCCGACAAAGGGGTCGGTCATGATCTTGAAGGCGAGCGCGGAGAACGGTTCGTCATCCGATGGATGGCGTTCGATCTCATTATCCTCTTCATCGTGGCCCGCGATGGCCGGCACATCGACCGGCGACGGCAGGTATTCGATCACCGCATCGAGCATGGCCTGCACCCCGCGGTTCTTGAAAGCGCTGCCGGCCAGCATCGGCACGATCTCGTTGCGGATGGTGCGTTCGCGCAGCGCGGACTTGATCTCTTCCTCGCTCAGCGTTTCGCCGTTCAGGTATTTCTCCGTCAGCTCGGGCGTCGCTTCGGCGGCAGCTTCGACCATATGGTCGTGCCACTTCTGCGCCAGCTCTTTCAGGTTGGCGGGAATGTCCTCATAGGTGAACTTGACGCCCAGCGTCTCGTCGTCCCACATGATGGCGCGCATCTTGACCAGGTCGACCACGCCGTGGAAATTTTCCTCGGCGCCGATCGGGATCTGGATCGGCACGGCAGTGCCTTTCAGGCGGTCCTTGATCTGCTGCTGCACGCGGAAGAAGTCGGCGCCGACGCGGTCCATCTTGTTGACGAAGGCCAGGCGCGGCACCTTGTACTTGTTGGCCTGGCGCCAGACCGTTTCCGATTGCGGCTGCACCCCGCCGACCGAGTCGTACACCATGACCGCGCCGTCCAGCACGCGCATCGAGCGTTCGACTTCGATCGTGAAGTCGACGTGGCCCGGGGTATCGATGATGTTGATGCGGTGCTCGGGGAAATTGCCGCCCATGCCTTTCCAGAAGGCGGTGGTGGCTGCCGAGGTGATGGTGATGCCGCGTTCCTGCTCCTGCTCCATCCAGTCCATGGTCGCGGCGCCATTGTGCACCTCACCCAGCTTGTGGTTGACCCCGGTATAGAACAGGATGCGCTCCGTCGTCGTGGTCTTGCCAGCGTCGATGTGGGCACTAATGCCGATATTGCGGTAACGCTCGATAGGTGTCTTGCGGCTCATCACAATCTCCTTGAACGATGCCTTGCGGGCATCTTCGATTCTATCAGTAACAGGAGTGCGAAGATTGGGCGGCTCGACAAGAAATCAAGGGAGCGCTCGCGCTTTGATCATCGCACTCGCACGCGCAAAATTGCCCGCGCCGAGATGGTGCAAGGTATGCAGGTCGATATTGTCTTCACGGAACGACCAGTGCCCATTGGAAAAGACCCGTTCATCGGCCGCAGCCGCCACGACCTCGGCAAAGCAGGTGTCGTAGGCGTCTTCGGCATGGCGTTCGGGGATCAGGCGGCATTCCAGCCAAGCCACGCAGCCCGACGCGACCAGGGGGGCGCCTGTCGCTTCGCCGGGCCGCGTGTCGATGCCAAGGCGGGCAAATTTATCGCCCTGGCGACCGCTGGCCGTGCCTGCCGCGTAGGTCAGGTCGGCCGCCGCAGCGCCGGGAATGCACACGGCAAACACGCCGCTGGCGGCAATCAGTTCGCGGCTGAAGGTGTTCTTGTCGATCACCACCGCAATGCGTGGCGGCGTGAATTCCACCGGCATCGACCAGGCGGCAGCCATGATGTTGCGGCGCCCGCCATGCGCGCTCGTGACGAGGACCGTCGGGCCATGATTGATGAGGCGGCTGGCGTGCTCCAGGGCGACCGGCTTGAAATGTTCAAATTGCTGAGTCATCCCCCATTCTAGCGCCGAAGCGCATTTCCGGCAGGCCGACCGCATCCGTGACGGGCATGCCGAACACGCCGCCGGCATACCGTTCGGCTTCCAGCAAGTCCACCAGGGCGCTGGTGACGCAGAGCTGGTTCAGCCCGGCCCCGCCAAAAGCCGGACAGGTGGGTTGGCTGACCGGGACCGCGACGGCGCGCTCGATGCTGCCGTCGGGCCGGTAGCGCACGATCCGGCTGGCGCCCCATTCCGCATTCCACAGGCAGCCGTCGGCATCGATCGCCGAACCATCGGGCTCGCCGCAGCCGGGCGGCAGATGGGTGAAGATGCGCTCGGCGCTCACCGCGTCGCCGTAATCGCAGCAGCGGATCATGCCGGACAGGGAATCGCAGAAATACATGGTTGCGCCATCGGGGCTGAAGCAGATGCTGTTGGCGATGGCCACCGGCGCGAGCGGCAGCAGTTCCAGCTGCAAGTTGTGGCCAAGCCGGTAGAAGCGCCCGATCGGCGCCCGGCCGATCGCCTCGTTCATGGTGCCGAACACGAAGCGGCCCTGGCGGTCGCAACGGCCATCATTGATGCGGGTGCCAAATACGTCCTGCTCGACTTCCACGATGGTCATCACGTCGCCTGTCGTGAAGTCGAACCAGGCCAGCCGGCTTTCCAGGCCGAGCAGCAGGCGCCCTTCCGACGCCGTCAACGCAAACGAGGCCAGGCGCTCCGGCATCTCCCACTGCCTGGTCTCGCCGCTGGAGGGCAGATAACGCCACAGTTTGCGGCCCAGGATATCGGTCCACAGCCAGGCTTGCGTGCGCTCGCACCACAGGAGACATTCGCCCAGCGCATTCTGCGCATCTACAATCAGCTCCACTTTCACCTCCACCTGTCGATGACGTAGCGCGTGCGCGCGCTGTACGGGGCGCCGGGACGGCAGATCGCATCGGGAAAGCCGGGGCGGTTCGGCGCATCGGGGAAATGCTGCGGCTCCAGGCACAGGCCGGCATGGCGCGTAAAGTCGCGCCCCTTGCCGCCCAGCTTGCCGTCCAGGTAGTTTCCGCTGTAGAACTGCAAGCCGGGGCAATCCGTGTAGATATCCATCTGGCGCCCTGATGCCGGGTCGGTCAGGCTGGCCTGGGGGCCCTCACCCGGCGCCAGGATGAAATTGTGGTCGTAGCCGTGCGCCAGCGCCAGTTGCGGATGCGCTTGCACCAGGGCGCTGCCGATACGCCGCCGCAGGCGAAAGTCGAATGGCCCGTCCGCCACTTGCTCGATTTGCCCGGTTGGCAACAGGTCCGCCGTCACGGGCAGATAGTGCGCCGCATCGATGCTCAGTTCGTGCCCGAGGATGTCGCCGGCGCCGGCCAGGTTGAAATAGCTATGCTGGCTGATGCTGACGGGTGTCGGCTGGTCCGCAACCGCCTGATAACAGCAGCGCAGTTCACCGCCTGCAGTGAGCTCATAGGTCACCATCACCAGCACGTTGCCGGGATAGCCTTCCTCGCCATCGCGGCTCAGGCGGCACAAGCTGAGCCGGGCCGCTTCGTTGTCGCTGCCCGCATGTCCCTGCCAGCAGTGCTTGTGGAAGCCGCGCCGGCCGCCGTGCAAATGGTTGTCGCCTTCGTTCTGCGTCAGCTGGCTGGCGCGGCCATGGCACTCGAAGCGGCCGCCGCCAATGCGGTTGGCAAAGCGCCCGACCAGGGCACCGACATAAGCGCTGTCGCGTTCGTAATCGAGCAAGGTGTCAAAACCCAGTACGAAGTCGACCGGACTGCCGTAGCGGGCCAGCACGCGCCAGCTGCGGATGATGCAGCCGTAGTCCAGCACCGACAGCAGCATGCCTTGCCCGTTGTCGAGCGTGAACTCCATGACCGGCTCGCCGTTGGCGAGTTCCCCGAACAGCCGGCTGTCGACGCAGGGTTTCATCGGGCGCGCCAGGCCGCCACCAGTTCGCGCGCCCTCGACTCGAGCTCGGGCAATGCAATGCCCGGCTCGTACAGGCGTGCGCCGATGCCAAAGCCGTCGGCGCCGGCACGCACCCACTCGTGCAGGTTGCCGGCGCTGATGCCGCCCACCGGCCACACCTTGGCCGACGGCGGCAAAACGGTCTTGACGGTGCGCAGCCCGCTGGGCCCAAGCGTCTCGGCGGGGAACCATTTGAGGGCGTCGGCGCCGGCCGCCAGCGCAGCCAGCGCTTCGGTGGGCGTGGCCACGCCTGGCAGCGTCAACATTCCCAGGTCGCGCGCGCGCTGCATCACCGCCCGGTCGAAGTTCGGGGCCACCATGATGCGGCCGCCGGCTGTGTGTACGGCGTCAACTTCGGCCACCGTGGTCATGGTGCCGCCGCCGACCAGGGCATCGCCGGGCTTGATGCTGTCTAGCAGGCGGATGCATTCCAGGGCTCCCGGACGGTTCAGCGGCACTTCCAGCAAGCGGAAACCGCAATAAAAGAGCGCTGCGGCGACCGCCGGCGCCTCGGCCTCCGTCAAGCCGCGCAGGATGGCAATGAGGGGCGGCTGGTAGGCGTCGATTGAGCTCATCAGATTGTCTCCATGAAGCGGGCCAGGGCTGCACAGTAAGCCTGGTCCGGGTCAATCAACTCTGTCGCGTAGCCAAGCATCTGCGCGACTTCGCGATACGGTGCAGTCAGCTCATGCGAGGCGATCAGGCGCAGCACGGGCAGGCTGCCGGCGTTCGGCGCCGCTTCACGCCGCGCGGCGAATTCCGTGCCGATCAGCAGGCCGCTCACATAGGAACGCGTCTCACCGGCGCTCGACTCGCCTGCCACCACGCGGGCGCGCGCTTCAAACAGAGTATGGCTCAGGGCCTCGGCGCTCTGCGCACGGTTGGCGCCGGCCCGCAAAGCGTCGGCGTCGGCATGGCCCTCAGCCATCAGGGCGGCCAGGGTGCCAGAGGCGCGCAAGGCAGCGTAAAGTTCGCCTGTGATGAAGGTGGTCAGGCGCACGATCGTGCCGTCGGCAACTTCCACCCACTTGCTGTGCGTTCCCGGCAACACATAGCAGCCGTCACCATGTTGCAGCAAATGCGCACCCAGCAGCTGCGCTTCTTCACCGCGCATCACGTCGATGCTGCCGTGCTCGCGGTAGCAGTAGCCGGGAACGATGAAGCAGCCTGGCGCGCCGCCGACCGGTACCAGGGTTTCCGGCAGCCGGGCCAGCGGCACGCTGCTATCGAGGTAGGCCACCTCCTGCCAGCCCTGCGCGCTGCCCACCATGCCGGACATGACCACCGGCACCAGGGCATCGAGATCCAACTGCTGGCGCAAGCCCTGCAGCGCTTCGGCAAAATGCCCTTGCGCGGCCAGCGCGCCCAGTGCGTCCTCGTGCTTGCGCAGGCAGCTGCCCTGGGCGCCGATGACGTAGGCGCGCCGGTTGCTCGTGCCCCAGTCGACGCCCAGCAGGCACGCCGACGCTACCATTCGGCCACGCTGCCATCGGCATGGCGCCACAGCGGATTGCGCCAGTCGGGCGCTGCGCGGCTGGCCTCGATGACCCGTTCTTCGTTGACATCCACGCCCAGACCCGGCAGGGGCAAGGGCGCGATATAGCCGCCTTCCATGCGGAAGTCATCGGCGTTGCGGACATAGTCCAGCAGCTCTGCCCCGGTGTTGTAGTGGATGCCCATGCTCTGTTCCTGCAGCACGGCGTTGTAGGAAACGAAGTCGACCTGCAGGCAGGCCGCCAGCGCCACCGGGCCCAGCGGACAATGCGGCGCCAGCGTGACGTCGTAGGCTTCCGCCATGCCGGCAATGCGCAAGCATTCACTGATGCCGCCCGCATGCGACAGGTCGGGCTGCAAGATGGCCAGGCCGCCCTGCTCCAGCACCCGTTTGAACTCGAAACGCGAGAACATGCGCTCGCCGGCCGCCAGCGGAATGCTGGTCATGTCGGACAGGCGGCGGTAATACTCCGACTGCTCCGCCAGCACGGGCTCCTCGACAAACAGCGGCCGGTAAGGTTCCAGCGCGCGCAGCAGGGGCTTGGCCATCGGCCAGGCCACGCGGCCATGGAAATCGATGCCGAACTCGATGTCGTGGCCAAATGCCGAGCGGATGCCGGCAATGCGTGCCACGGCCGCATCCACCGCCCTGGCACTGTCGAGCATGGCCATTTCCTCGGTGCCGTTCATCTTGAAGGTATTCAGGCCAATGTCGCGCAAGGTCTGGATGCCGGCCACGATGTCGGCCGGCCGGTCGCCGCCTACCCAGCTGTAGATTTTCATGCGCTCGCGCACCAGGCCGCCCAGCAGCTGGTACACCGGCACCCCCAGCGCCTTGCCCTTGATATCCCACAGCGCCTGGTCGATGCCGGCAATGGCGCTCATGAACACGGCACCGCCGCGATAGAAGCCGCCGCGGTACATGGCCTGCCACAGATCATTGATCTGCGCCGGATCGCGCCCGACCAGCAGTTCGCCCAGTTCATGCACCGCCGCCTCCACCGTGCGGGCGCGGCCTTCGATCACCGGCTCGCCCCAGCCGCTGATGCCCTCGTCCGTCTCGATCTTGAGGAACATCCAGCGCGGCGCCACACGGTAGGTGCTCAGGTGCGTGATCTTCATGGTCAGGACGCCTTCGGCGCCGCCCGGCTGCGGCGGCGCGCCACGTGTTCCGCCGCGCGCTTGCCGGCCAGGAAGGCATGGTCGGAATTGTAGTATTCCCATTCGCTGTAGCGGCCCGCCAGCAGGATGTCATGCTGCGCCAGCCATTCGCGCACGACGGCGACGTTGTGGGCGCGCTGATGGTCGTAGACGACGTAGGCCACCGGCATATCGACCTGGTTCGCCACCAGCACCTTGTCGTCCTCGCGCATGAAGCCGACCTGGATGGCGTCGGCAATGCAGCGCTCGATCAGGGCGTCGCCATCCAGCGGCAAGGGCTTCCACGGCGAATAGGAAATCTCGCAGGTAAAACCGAAACCGCCGGGCGCATTGCACTCGGGGCTGGCATTTCCCTGCACGAAGATGCGGTGGAAAATGCTGTCCTCGGGATAGTAGATCCAGTGCTTGTCGGTGACGTTGCTGCGCGCGATGCCGATGTTTACGCAGCGGATCGAGATGTGGCGCAGGCCGCGCGCGGCCGCGCGCACGTGTTCCGGCGCCGCTTCGCCGATCAGCTTGACCAGTTCCGGCAAAGGCATGGTGCTCACCAGGCTGCCGTAGTCGAAGCGCCGGCCATCGGCCAGCGTGACCAGATGCTCTTGCGGCAGCACCTGCGCCACTTCGGCATTGACTTCGATCTTGCCGCGGATCAGGGGCAGGAAGCCGTTCATCAGGGCCTGGAAGCCGCCCCGGCGCGGATAGCCGAACCGTGCGTTGGGACCCATCGGGCGCGGCACCGGACGCAAGGCGCCCTCGATGATCTCCGACAGGTCCGGCAAGGGCACGCGGCCGCCAAGCCAGGACGTTTCCATTTCGCTCAATGGCACCGTCCACAGCTTGCGGTTGTAGGGAATCGCGAAATGCCTGGCAATCCCCTTGCCCCATACCTGGTAGATGAAGTCCTCGAAGCTGCCGGTGTGCGCCGCACGTGCCGCCGTGCTCGCCTTGGCGGCGTCGGCGCTGCCATCGGCGCAGCAGTCTTCCACCTGCGTGCTCGCGCAGGCAGGCGCGGCGTCGCTTTCACCGTAGCGCGCGTCGATGGCGCCGACGATGCATTCCTTGATCACATCGGGCGGCAGCCCGTACAGCGCCCCCTGGAAGGGATAGCGGGTGTAGACGCCTTTGCTGTGCACCCAGGCTTCACGCATCTGCCAGTGCTGGTTATCGCCCAGCAGCTTGTCGTACAGCTCCAGCACGTAAGGATCGTTGGAGAACATGATGTGGCCGGCATGATCGAAGGTGAAGCCGCCCTCCTCGATCGAGCGGCACCAGCCGCCCACCGTGTCGTTGCGCTCGAGCAGCAGGTTGTCCGCACCCGCATGGTAGGCCGCTGACAGACCGGTCGGGCCGCCGCCGATCACGATGCTGCCGAACGACTGGCTGCCGGCCGAGCCGCGCAGCGGATTGACTTTGCCTGCCGCGCTGGCGCCAACCAGCTTGGGCGGCGCCCCCTTGCCTGCCAGCCGCGCCGCCTTGCCGCCTGGCGGTGTCCGGTCGATCAGTTCGTGCATGCGGTCTGCCGTCGCATCCCACGAGGTGCGCGCCACCACGCCGCGCATGGCCGCTGCCATCGCAGCCGTCTGTTGTGGCCCCTGGGCCAGCGCCGCCTCGCAATGCGCGATGAACTCCCTGTGATCATGGCCGATCGCCACGATGCCGCCATAGGGTTGCTCGACGTCGCGGATCGCCGTGCTGACAATGGGCAGTTCGGCCGCCATGTATTCCAGTACCTTGGTCGGGCTGATGAAGCGCGTCGCCTCGTTCAGGGCAAACGGCAGCAGGCAGACATCCCAGCCGGCCAGGAATTGCGGCAAGGCCTTGTACGATTGCTGGCCGAGATAGTGCACGTTCTGCCGCTGCGGCAGCGAGGCCGGATCGATCTTGACCACCGGGCCGACCAGCACGACCTGCCATTCGGGATGGGCATCGGCAATGTCGGCAATCAGTTCGGCATCGAAACGCTCGTCGATCACGCCGAAGAAGCCCAGGCGCGGCCTGGAAATTGCCGTATGCAGGGGGTGGCCATTGCTACGGTCAAGGGCTTGTTCGAAATGGACGGCATCGACGCTGCTCGGGAAGCAGTGCGCATTGCCATGGCGCGCGCGCTTGGCTTCGTACAGGCTTGGCCCGCCTGTGAACACCAGGTCGGCGATGTTCAGCAAGGCGGTCTCGCGCTGCAGCAGTTGCTTGGGCGGATTGCGAAAGGCGCTGAGCTCGTCCATGCAGTCGTAAATGACCAGCGACGGCTGCAAGGCCTGCAGCAAAGGCAGCGCCATTGGCGTGTAGAACCAGACCAGCACTTGTTCGCCTTCGGGCGCCAGCGCCGCGACCAGGGGCTGCAGCAGCGGGATCTGGTCGTCGTGGAAGCCATGCGCCTGGACCGGCGTATGCGGCTGGCAGACCGCCAGGTTCGGGGCCGGCTGGGACATCACCATGCGCGCCTCCCCTTCCTCATACACCGGCTCCTCGACGAACACCACCTTGTAGTACTTGGCCAGGCGGGTGAGCAGGTGCTGGGGACGCTGGAACACGAAGTCCCAGCGCAGGTGGCAGAAAACAATCAACGTTTGCATGGCGTTCTCCTTGGTTTTACACAGGCTGTCAGTCAGCCGGATCGATTGCTGCAGAGCTGTGGCATAGGGGGCGACGAGCATCCTGGCCAGCGGGTCCGGCCCGCTGCGATCGAGGTCCCACAGCCCGCTGTGGTGCCAGTGTTCGGCGTTGTCCCAGTCGGGACGGTCGACTGCGGGGTACAGGCAGATGCCGCACACCTCGGCGCCGCGTTGGCGCGCCATCATGGCCTGCTCCGCCATCTCCCGGATCCAGACGCCGCGGCCGCTGCCAACATGGCTGGTTTCGGCCAGCAGCACCGGCCGGCCGTAGCGCTGGTGCAGTTCGACCAGGATGTCGGACAGCGGCCGCCGGCGCGGATCGTCAAGGTGCCACCACAGGCGCATATTGGTGCCGCTCTCCCACTGGTTGCTGTGGTAGTAGTTGCCGCCCACCAGGTCGAGGTAGCGCGGATGTCCGCCCAGCTCCGCTTCAACGCGTCCACACAGCATGTCCAGGGCTTCGTACTGGGACGCGGTCCAGCCGGCCGCCTGTGCCGCCCAGTCGGGCCGGTCCTTCGGCGCAATCACATGGATCAGCGGGTCGCACTGGAAGAAGCGCGCGCCAGGCGATATCTCGCGGATCGCATCGATGGCGGCGATGGAGGCGCGCACCAGCTGGCGCTTGCCCAGTTCCCCGGCCCGTTCGTGATACATGTTCAGGCAACGGAACATATGCACCGACAGGCCCCAGGCCGTGAAGGACAGCTCGTTCATCGGCGAATACACCGGCTCCTCGCCCAGCCAGGGCGCCAGGAAGCGGGCGCTGGCCTGGCAGAAGCGCACGAAGCGCGGCACGAAATCATCGCTGTAGATGTCGACATCTTCCGGCCAGCCATAATGGCAGAAGGTCCAGCAGCTTTGCAGCCCCAGTTCACGCGCCGCCTCCAGGCGCGGCAGCAGCGGCGAGAAATCAAACTCGCCGGCGCGTTCGACCAGCCGCCAGCCGATCGATTCGCGCACGGTGCGGATGCCGAACTGCGCCAGCAGCGCGTAATCGGCGCGGGCGCGCTGCAGGTGGCCGGTCACCAGGTTCATGTCCTGCGGCTGGCCGGCGTGATTGACGTGGTCGGCGCCTTCATAGCCGGCCTGCCAGAAGGTGGCGAAGGGGTGGCAGGCTGGAGTCGTCACGGCGCACCTACTGCACGTTGCGCGTCGCGGCGCTGATCAGCTCAAGGGGAATCTTGGGCGTACGGTCGGCATTCAGCAGGCCATTCGTTTCCTGGAACGTGTCGGCGAACTGGGTATAGCAAAAGCCGCTGAACATCATGGTTTCGTTGACGACCTTCAGCAAGGAACGGTAGTGCTCGAGGAAGGCTTCCGCCGTGTTCTGACGCGAATAGCCCCAGGTATGGTGGGCCGGCGCGTTGGGGTCAAAAGCGATACCGCCGAATTCGGTCAGCACGATGGGCTGGCCGCGGTGCGGGAAGCCGTCCAGGGTGAGGATGCGCCCGCCCGGGCGGCGCTGGTCGAACAGGGTGCGTACCGGGTCGGTGACTTCATAGCGCTGGCGCACGCGTTCCGGGTCGGGATCGTAATCGTGGATGCCGAGGATGTCGGTGGCCGACGCTTCCCAGCCGTCGTTGCCGATCACCGGCCTGGTCTGGTCGAGCATGCGGGTCAGGTGATATAGCGCCTCGACCGCGTTGCGGTGCGATTGCACGGCCGTCAGGTTGGGCACGCCCCAGGATTCGTTAAAGGGCACCCAGACGATCAGGCTGGGATGGCTGTAGTCGCGCTCGATCGCCTCGGTCCATTCATGCAGCAGGCGCGTCATGGCGCGCGCCGAAAAAGCGTAGGCCGAGGGCATTTCTTCCCAGACCAGCAAGCCGAGCCGGTCGGCCCAGTACAGGTAGCGCGGATCTTCGATCTTCTGGTGCTTGCGCACGCCGTTGAAGCCCATTGCCTTGGCCAGCTCGACATCGCGTCGCAGGTGCTCGTCGGAAGGGGCAGTCATCAGGCTTGGCAGCCAGTAGCCCTGGTCGAGCACCAGGCGCAGGTGGTAGGGCCGGCCATTCAGCATGAAGCGGTCGCGGTTGATCGATACCGAACGCATCGCCGTGTAGGAGCGGACGCGGTCCAGCACCTGGCCGTCGCGGTACAGGGTCAGTTCGGCGTCCAGCAAGGTGGGCCGCTCCGGGCTCCACAGGATCTCGTTGCGCGAGTCGTCGATACCAGGATCGGACAGCGCGATCTTGCGGTTGGCTTCCTGCCCCACCATCAGATAGCTGTCGGCGGCCAGCAGCTTTTCGCCGTGCCACACCTTCACCTCGACTGCCAGGCCGGGGGCGGCGTCGCCGCCGGCCAGCACTTCGCAGCCCAGTTCATAGCCATCGAAAATCGGCGTCCAGCGCAGCCGGCGGATATAGGTCGCGCCGACGTTTTCAAGCCAGACGGTTTGCCAGATCCCGGTGGTGCGCGGATACCAGATCGAATGCGGTTCGAGCTGCCAGTCCTGTTTGCCGCGCGGCTTGTTCAGGTCGGCCGGATCGTCTTCCACGAACACCACCAGGGTCTGCTCGCCTTCGACCAGCTCGTCTGTGATGTCGGCCGTAAACGAGGTGTGGCCGCCTTCGTGTTCGCTCACCATGTGGTTGTTGATCCACACCCGCGCCTGGTAGTCGACCGCGCCGAAATGCAGCAAGGTACGGGCGCCGCGCTGTGCCACCTTGAATCGGCAGCGGTACCAGCAAGCGTTATGAAAAGCCGTGTCGCCGATGCCGCTCAGTTCGGATTCCGGCGCAAACGGTACATTGATGCGGCGCGACCAGGGAATATCGTCCGACGGCAGGCAATACCTGTGTTCATCGTCGAACTCGAACTCCCACTCGCCGTTCAGCGACTGCCATTGATCGCGCGCCAGTTGCGGCCGCGGATACGCGAATTGCCCCATTGTCTGCCCCGCCCATTGTCTTCATTCGATGGGCCATCGTAGCAGCGCGATCGGCACGCTGCGCTTACGATACGGGCTGGAAAATATTGCGCGCTTGCGCAGAACGCCTTTAAATACTGGCGGTATGCGAAATGCCGCGCCAACCGGTTAGCATGCAAGGCGCACCTGGCAAGGCCGCGGCAGCTTAGCGCCGGGTGCCGCCCAGCACGCGTGCGGGCAGCATCACGATGGCGCGCAGCAGTTCGAACACGGCATCCACGCCGATGCCAAGCAGACGGAACGGCAACAACAGCAGCCAGACGATGGGATAGAGCAGCAGTGCCAGCAAAGCCAGCGGCCAGCACAGGAACAGCAACAGCAGCCATAAGATGAAGCCGAACATCCCATTACCTCCGATTGAAGTTGAGGCAACTGTATAGCGGACGTCCGGCCCGGACAATGGCCATGCGACCAGATGCGCTGGCACGCGACGAGCTGCAAGAAAACGGGAGCGAACCGCGGGCGGGATGGATCGACCATTGCAAACATGTTATCCTTTGCCCCGCCTGAATTTTCAAAGGAACGGCATGAGGTCAATTTTATTCGCCGCAGGTGTGCTGGTGCTCAGCGGCGCGTCGGCGCAACAATTCAAAAGCCCGGTAACGTCGCTTGGTCCGGTCGACGCGGCACTGCTCGTCACCAGCGAGGCTGAACTGTTCAAGTCCGCTGCGGCGCTCGCCGCACAGCGGCCGACGGTTCGGGCGGAAATTGCCGAGCTCGAGCTGGAGACGCTCGCTGGCAATGGGCTGGTAACTGGCCGCTCCATCATCCGGTTCACGAAGTTGCCGGGAGGATTGCAGCATTACCACCATGCGCTGCCCATGATTCCCGGCGCGTCCCCACTGTATGAGTCTGGCATTGATGTCTATGGCATGGGCGGCGTGATGTACTGGAACAGCCGCATTTCATATCAGCAAGGCATTATCGGCTTGGCCCCTTCAACGCTCAGAGTCAACAAGGGGCGTCTATTCGGGACGGACGCATTTACGCTTGAGGTGACCTCGCCGGAGGGCGACGCTGACGTGCTGCAGTGCGATGTTGACGAGCGTATCCCGGCGAGCGAGGTACACCAGTCGCTGAGCGGGTCAGCCACCATCTTCACTTGCTCGGCGACGATGGACGTCGTATACCGCCACTGGTACCTGGAAGAGTACGCGCTCTACCTGACGAAGGACGTCAGCGACGAAGATGGCTTTCTCTCACGCTTCAGGGTGGCGAACGTCAAGTTCCGGTGAGGGCCAGCGCGGCGTCGAACGTCGCCACTTGCGCCCGCATGTTCGCTTGCAGCGACTGGATCTGGCCGCCGGCACGATAGGCAAAACTCAGTTGCACCGTCTCGCCGGCACGCAAGTGCAGCGGCTCGGCCAGTGGCAGCGTCATGTAGTGGTTCAGCCAATCGATCGTGCTATTGCGCTCGGGCACCACGGCTAGGATGTTCTTGGTGATAAAGCGCAGCGCGTTCAGCTGGCCATCGCGCTCGGCAACGAACTGGCCTTCCCAGCGGTACAGCATCTCGTTGGGCTGGGTGAAATCGATCAGGGCGTAGACCTGGGGCTGGGCCAGTTCGAGCGTGCTGTTCTGGATCTGGCCCGGCTGCTGGAATTGCACGATGGGGGCGATGAAGCCGTCGAAATCGTATTCCTGCTGTATGGGCTGGACCGCCATCAGGACTGCTTCCGGCAAGAAGACCGGCAAGGGGCCGCCAAAACGTTCCAGGTAGCGCTGCTTGAAATGCTCGATGACTTCCACCTGCTTCTCGCGCAGCATGGCGACGTGGATCATCTCGCAGATCACCACATCCACCGGTTCCGGCGGCAGGTATTCGAAGGCATCGGCGTGCACCAGCTCCACGCGCCCGCCATTCTTGTTCATTGCCAGGAACTTGCGCGCTTCCTGCACCATGTCCGGGTTGAACTCGACGCAATACACCTTCTCGGCCTTTTGCGCCGCGAAGAAGGACAGGACACCGGTGCCGCCGCCCAGCTCCAGCACCTTCATGCCCGGCATGACCACATACTCGATGGCAGCCTTGAAGTTGTGCATGCGGTTGGCATCCATCAGCATATTGTGGTGGTAATGCACGGGAATGAACTGGCCGAGGTAGCAGCTTTCGATTTCGCGTTCGTTCAGCATGGCGATGGCGCGGGCGCGCGGTGGATTGTCGACACCACGATTGTCGCTCCAGGCGCGCCTGGCCATTTGCACGATATGAGAGGGAAATACCGCCCTATTTGCGGCTGAGGTGGCTGCGGATCCGCTCGGCAATCCACGGTTTCTGGGCGCGCATGGCAGATTCGGCGGCATTTTCGCGCCAGGCGCGGTCTTTCAGGGCGGCGTCGGCGCCCGCTTCCAGCAGCAGTTGAACGGCGTCTTCCTGGCCCTCGCGGGCGGCCAGCATCAGGGGCGTGGTGCCGGTCGGCGAGGCGGCATCGATATAGGCGTGGCGCTCGAGCAGCAGTTTCATGATGTCGAGGTCGCCCGCTGCGGCGGCGTAGTGCAAGGCGGTCCAGCCGGGACGGTTGATCTGCGCGCCTTTCTCCAGCAGGGCCAGCACGGCGGGCATGTTTTTTTGCAAAGCCGCCATCATCAGGGCCGTATTGCCGTTGGGGGCCGGCTGGTCGACTTTCACCCCTGGCTGGGCCAGCAGGAGCCGGGCGACCCGCATGGCGTCGTGGCGCAATGCGATGATCAGCCCGGTTTCCCCGCGTTCCGGCTCATGCAGGTTAGGGTCGAGGCCACGGGCGAGGACCGCTTGCACCGTGCGCTCGTCGTCAATCCGCACGGCGCGAAAATAAGCGACCCGATCGGCTTCGGGGTCCGCCTCCTCGGCCGGGTTCGCGCATGCCAGCCGGGCAAGCGGCGCCAGCGCGGCGCCGGCCAGGAAGGCAATTGCCGTGCGGCGCCCGGCCATCAGGCGGCCGCCTTGAACAGCTCGAAAAAGTTGGCCGAGGTCTGTTCGGCCACCTTTTCCACCGCGATGCCTTTCAACTTGGCGATGAACTCGGCCACGTGCGCCACGTAGCCCGGTTCATTCATCTTGCCGCGATACGGGACCGGCGCCAGGTAGGGCGAATCGGTCTCGATCAGCATGCGCTCGAGCGGCACTTCCAGCGCCACCGCCTGCAACTCCCTGGCACTCTTGAAGGTGACGATGCCGGAGAACGAAATGTAGAAGCCCAGCTCCATCGAGGCGCGCGCAACTTCCAGCGATTCGGTAAAACAGTGCATGACGCCAGCCACCCCGCCCTGGTCGGTGCCGGCGCCTTCTTCGCGCATGATGCGGATCGTGTCTGCCGAGGCGGAGCGGGTGTGGATGATCAAGGGCTTGCGCGAGGCGCGCGAGGCGCGGATATGGGTGCGGAAGCGCTCGCGCTGCCATTCCAGGTCGCCTTCCAGGCGGTAGTAGTCAAGGCCGGTCTCGCCGATGGCGACAATTTTCGGGTGCCTGGCCAGCTCGACCAGTTGTTCGACGGTTGGTTCCGGGGTGTCTTCATAGTCCGGGTGCACCCCGACCGAGGCAAAGATATGGGGGTACTGCTCGGCCAGCGCCAGCACGCGCGGGAAGTCGGGCAAGTCGACCGATACGCATAGCGCGTGGCTGACGTTGTTTTCCGCCATTTTGGCGAGGATTTCAGGCATCCGGGCAGCCAACTCCGGGAAGTCGATATGGCAGTGGGAATCAATAAACATCCCGGCATTTTATCGAAAATTGCGGAACTTATCCTGATCCCGGCTGTCGAATGTCAATACCAAGCGAATATAGCCGCGCCAAAGTAGCCCAAACAGCTCAGCGGAGGCAGCATGGACACCGAGGAACGCATGTCAAAAGCGGAAGCCGAAATTGCGGCGTTGAAAGAGGGGCAGAGATCATTACTCCAGGGACAATCCGAGCTACGCGCGAGCATGGAGCGCGGCTTTATTGAACAGCGAACAGCAATGGCCGAGCTACGTGGCCATATGGACGCCGGCTTTGCTGAACAACGAAAGGCCATGGAGGCGGGCTTCGCTGCGGAACGGGCCACGCGCGCTGAGCAACGAACCGCCATGGAGGCGGGTGTCGCCGAACAGCGAAAGGCCATGGAGGCGGGCTTCGCTGGGGAACGGGCCGCGCGCGCTGAGCAACGAACCGCCATGGAGGCGGGTTTCGCCGAGCAGCGAAAGGCCATGGAGGCGGGTTTCGCTGAACAGCGCGCCGCCATGGAACACGCCTCGAGCGAAGAACGGGTCGCTCGGGCGGAGTCGATCAAGGAACTGCGCCTGGAAATGCAGCGCGGCTTCCGCTGGACATTCAGCGCCCTGCTTTCGATCCTCGCGCTGGTGCTTGGCATCATCGCCCGGCTGGCGGGCGCTTTTTAGGCGACGCGCTTGCCGAGAATGATCAGGTCGCGTTCGATGCCGTCGAGGTTGGCGACCTGCGGCAGGTTCGCCCAGGTCTCGAAGCCAAACTTTTCGAACAGGGCCAGCGACGCTTTGTTGTGGCCGAAAATGAAGCCGAGCAGCGTATGCACCTTGACCTGCGGTGCGAAATCAATTGCCTGCTGCAGGGCATAGCGGCCAACGCCTTTGCCGCGCCATGCTTCGTCGATGTAGACCGAGACTTCCGCCGTGCCCGCATAGGCCGGGCGGCCGTAGAAGTTCGAATACGAGATCCAGCCGAGGATGCCGTCGCGGCCGGCCTGCTCGATGACCCACAGCGGCCGGCGTTCCGGCTGGTGCTCGTGGAACCAGGACAGGCGCGATGCCACCGACACCGGTTCGGTATCGGCCGTCACCTCACGGGAGGCGACGGTGCTGTTGTAGATCGCGACAATGGCGGGCAGGTCGTCGAGCGTGGCGAGACGGTGGCGGAAATCCGGGTGGCGCAACTTCGTCATGCGTTACAGCGTGTGGGTGGCACGGGACGAGCGCAGCGCAGCGCCCAGGATCTCTTCAATTCTCAGGCGCGTGCGGGTGCCGGTCTCGTCGTCCGGGAAGTGCACGCCGATACCCTGGGTCTTGTTGTTGGCCGCGCCGGGCGGCGTGATCCAGACCACCTTGCCCGCAATGGCGTACTTGTTCGGATCGTCCATCAGCGTCAGCAACAGGTAAATCTCGTCGCCGATCTTGTACGGCTTCTGGGTCGGCACGAACATGCCGCCATGTTTCAGGAAAGGCATGTAGGCCGCGTACAGGGCGGCCTTCTCCTTGATTGCGAGGGACAATACCGTGGGCCGGTTGACGGCCGCGGCGGCTGGATCGTTAGGGCTTGCGCTCATTTTTTCCTTTCTTCAGCTACAGCAAGCAGTGTAGTCAAGAAGCATATCTTCAATAAACAATTTCGGCGACAGCGGATGGTCGGACGTCGCGCGCCTTTCGTTGGCGCCCTTGATCGCTCCCATCAGGCGGCTGATGTTCACCTTGTCCGCCAGTCCGGCCAGCTCGCGCTGGTAGCGCGGATAATAACGGATGCTACCTGCAAGTTTGTACGAAAACAGATCGTAAAGCCAGCGTTGTTGCCACGAAACCAAGGCAGTCAGTGGCACTTTCTGCACTTTATCGGCAGTTTTCAGTGCCCCTTCCACGCTCGGACGGGCCAAGTACTGCAGGAACGCGTCCAATTCTTCGCGGTTGCCCGTTTCCGCGGCAGCCACTGCCGCCAGCGGTGAACCGCCCTGTTCGCGCAGCCAGCTGTCGGCATCCGGCACGCCCTGTGCCTTGAGCCAGGCCAGCGCTTCGGCGTGCGCCGGCATCGGCATGGCAAATTTGCGGCAGCGCGACAGGATGGTCGGCAGCACCCGGTCCAGCCCATTGGACGAGAGCAGGAAGACCGTGCCTGGCGGCGGCTCTTCCAGTGTTTTGAGCAAGGCGTTCGAGGCGGGCATATTCAGCGCTTCGGCCGGGTACAGGACCACCACGCGCAAGCCCTGGCGGTGGGTCGAAATGTTCATGAAATCAGCCAGGGCGCGGATCTGTTCGATCTTGATCTCTTTGGAAGGCGCTTTCTTGGCGGCCTTCTTGTCCTCGCCTTCGTCACCTTCGGCCAGCTCATCTTCGAAAATTTCCGGGCGCACGCGCCGGTAGTCCGGATGGCTGTGCTGCTGGAACCAGCCGCAGCTTGGGCATTGGCCGCAGGCATGGCCGTCCGGGCGCGCGTTCTCGCACAGCAGCGCCTGGGCGAACTGCTCGATGAAATCGGCCTTGCCGATGCCGTTGGCGCCGTGGAACAGGATGGCATGCGGCATGCGCTGGCGCAGCTGCTGCAGCTGCTGCCAGGCGCCCTGCTGCCACGGATAGACTTGGCCGCTCAAGCCAGCGCCCCCACGATTTGCGCCAGTTCGGCCTGGATAGCGGCGATGCTGCGGGTGGAATCGATGACGCGGAAGCGCTGTGGGGCTTCGGCGGCGCGGCGCAGGTATTCGGCGCGGGTGGCCAAGAAGAAGTCGGCTTGCTCGCGTTCGAAACGGTCCAGCTCCCGAGTGGCGTCCAGGCGGGCACGCGCCACTTCCAGCGGCACGTCAAACAGGATGGTCAGGTCCGGCTCCAGGTTCGGGTGCACCCAGTGCGCCAGGATTTCCAGCTTTTCCCGGCTCAGACCGCGCCCGCCGCCCTGGTAGGCGAAGCTGGCGTCGGTAAACCGGTCGGAAATGACCCAGGCGCCGCGCGCCAGGCCCGGCTCGATCACTTGCGCCACATGTTCGCGGCGGCTGGCGAAGACCAGCAAGGTTTCCGTTTCAACATGCATGGCTTCATGCAGCCACAGTTCGCGCAGCTTTTCGCCCAGCGGGGTACCGCCCGGCTCGCGCGAGCTGACCAGCTCCAGGCCGCGTGCCTTGACCAGTTCGCCGACAAACTGGATGTGGGTCGACTTGCCGGCACCGTCGATGCCTTCGAATGTGATGAATTTACCGCGTGTTGTCATTGTTTATTGTTTTTGATACTGGTTGACCGCCCGGTTGTGGTCGGCCAGGTTGTCGGAGAATTGGCTGGTGCCATTGCCGCGCGCCACAAAGTACAGCGCGCCGGATTTGGCCGGCGACAGTGCGGCCGTCAGCGCGCCGACGCCCGGCAGCGAAATCGGGGTCGGCGGCAAGCCGGCCCGCGTATACGTATTGTAGGGGGTGTCGGTTTCCAGGTCTTTCTTGCGGATATTGCCGTCGAACTTGGGGCCGATGCCGTAGATCACGGTCGGGTCGGTCTGCAACAGCATGCCCAGTTTAAGGCGGTTGACGAACACGGCCGCGATCATCGGGCGTTCGGACTTTTGCCCGGTTTCCTTTTCTACGATGGAGGCCATGGTCAGCGCCTCGTACGGCGTCTTGTAGGGCAGGCCGGGGTCGCGCTTTTCCCAGGCTTCGCCCAGGCGCTTTAGCAGCATGTTGTGCGACTGGCGGAAGATCGCCAGTTCGCTGGAGTTCTTGGCAAACAGATAAGTATCCGGGAAGAACAGGCCTTCCGGGTCCTTGAAGTCAGGATTGATGCGCGCCATCAATTCACGGTCGCTCAGCTCCGCGGTGTCGTGCTTGAGGCCGCTGTGCGCGGCGATTGCCTGGCGCATCTGGCGGAAGGTCCAGCCTTCGATGATGGTGAGCGACTCCTGGGCAAACTCGCCACGCACCAGCTGGCCGATCAGGCGCATGGGCGTCGTGCCAGGTTTGAGTTCATACGTGCCAGCCTTTAGCTGGCCACTCTTGCCCGTGACGCGCGCCAGCAGGTTGAACAGGAGCGGCTGGATCGGCACGCCGGCCGCCACCATCTGCTGGCCGGCAGCACTGGCGCCGCTGCCCTTGCTGATCGTAAATTCGATGGCCGGCTCCTGGCCAATGACCGGCTGGCCGGCCCACCAGGCAAACCCGCCCACGGCCCCGGCAGCGGCCAACAAACCCAGTGCGATCGACTTCTTGATAAACGCCATTTCCAAATGCCCGTCCGATAACTCAATCTTGAACCCGTTTCAGCCTGGACGACAGCGTTTTCCAAGCCCCCGGCGCAATTTGCGCAGGATCACTATAATGAAGCCCGTAATAATAATGCTTTCATGGCCAGAATACGGAAATTTATGAATAACTGGAATCAACTTTTAACACAGGAACACGATCCCCTGACCACGCGCCAGCTCGCGACCGGTTTTGTCGCCGCGCTGGGCGAGCAGGGCTTGATCGCCTTCACCGGCGAAGAATCGGCCAGTTTCCTGCACAAGCAGTTGACCAACGACGTCGAGCACCTGGGTCTGGACGAGGTACGCCTGGCCGGCTATTGCTCGCCCAAGGGCCGCCTGCTGGCCTCCTTCCTGATGTGGAAGAGCGAAGCGTCGATCTTCCTGCAGCTGCCGCGCGCAATCCAGCCGGCCGTGCAAAAACGTTTGCAAATGTTCATCCTGCGCAGCAAGACCAAGCCGGCCGACGTGACCGACCAGTACGTGACCCTGGCCTTGGGCGGCGGCGATGCCGAGGCGGTGCTGCAGACCTGGTTCGACGTGCTGCCGGCCAAGCCGTTCAGCAAGATCGATCATCCGCTGGGCACCGTGCTGCGTGTGGCCGATGCCTTTGGCGCGCCGCGCTACCTGTGGCTCGCTTGCGCCGACGCCGCATCGATGGCCGCCTCCATGCTGAAAGACCGGCTGCTGGTGGGCGGCGACGAGGCTTGGCGCCTGTCCGAAATCCATGCCGGCGTGGCGCAGGTCGGCCCGGCCACCCAGGAACTGTTCGTGCCGCAGATGGTCAATTTCGAACTGCTGGGCGGGGTCAATTTCAAGAAAGGCTGCTATCCGGGCCAGGAAATCGTGGCGCGCAGCCAGTACCTGGGCAAACTCAAGCGCCGCACCGCGCTGGCGACGATTGCCGACGCCGCGGTGGCGCCGGGCGCTGAAGTGTACGCGCCGGCCGATCCGGAGCAGCCCTGCGGCATGGTGGTCAACACGGCGCGCAACGGCGAGGGCGGCGTCGATGCCCTGGTGGAAATGAAGCTGGAAGCGCTGCAAGCGGGCGATGTGCGCTTCGGCTCGGCCAGCGGGCCGGCATTGCAGTTCAAGCCCCTGCCCTACGCGCTGGACAAGCTCGACGTCTGACCATGGACTTCTACGTGTACTACAAGGTGCAGGCCGCGCACGCGGCGGGCCTGCAGCAGGCGGTTATTGCCATGCAATCGTCGCTGGCGGCGGCGCACGGGGTGGCGGCGCAGCTCAAGCGGCGCCCGCCTGCGGCCGAAGGCGAGCAGACCTGGATGGAGGTGTATCCCGCCGTCGCCGCAGATGCGTTCGGCGCCGCGCTTGATGCGGCGGTGGCGCAAGCGGGGCTGGCACGCTGGATCTGCGGGCCGCGCCACGTGGAAGTATTCGAGGACTTGCCGCCATGTGCCTGATCGTTTTTGCCTGGCAGGTGGTGCCCGGCGTGCCGTTGATTGCCGCCGCCAACCGCGACGAATTCTACGACCGCGACACCACGCCGGCCGCCCCCTGGCCGGATGCGCCGAATATTTATGCCGGCCGCGACCTCAAGGCCGGCGGCAGCTGGATGGGCATCACGCGTCCCGCCGCGGCTGAGAGCGCCGGTGCGGCGGCCGCGCCGCAGCCGATGCCGCGTGCCGATTGTGGCGGCGCAGATGCGCCCGCTGCGGTCACCCCGGGCGCGCCGGCGGCGGGCCCTGCCGCCGGCGCGCCTTCGCGTTTCGCGGCCATCACCAATGTGCGCAATCCGCAGCAGCACAACCCGCTGGCGCCTTCGCGCGGGCGCCTGGTGGCCGACTTTTTGGCCGGCGCCATGCCAGCGCAGGACTATGTTGCGCAGATCGCGCCGGGCGCCGCCGCATACAACGGCTTCAACCTGGTCCTGTGCGACGGCAGGGAGCTGGTCTGGTACTCGAACAAGGGAAATGACGACCCGCGCAACGGCAAGCCGCTGGAGCCGGGCATTTACGGCCTGTCGAACGCCCTGCTCGACTCGGCGTGGCCGAAAGTGCTGAAGACCAAGGCGCAATTTGCCAGCCTGCTGTGCCTGGGCGCGCCGGAAGAGGCCTATTTCGAGATGTTGTCCGACACGACCCGCGCGCCGGATATGCGCTTGCCGGAAACCGGCGTGCCGCTGGAGCTGGAGCGGCTGCTGTCAGCCGTGAAGATCGAATCGCCGAACTACGGCACGCGCAGTTCCACCGTCGTCAAGCTGTATGCGGACACGCCGGCGGAACTGCACGAAGTCCAGATCCGTTAAGGCAGCTGCTCGCGTACGCAGGAGGGCTTTTCCTTGCCCTGGCGCGAGCAGGAGATCAGGGTACGGGTGCCAGTATCGATGGCATAGAAATGGGTGGGGCCGTTGCTCGTGGCCGGGGCCGCGGCGGCTGCCGGCCATTGCACGCCATTTCCGCCAACCTGGGCCTGGGCAACCTGGATCGGGCTGATGGAACCGGCGAGGAAGCCCGCGCCAAACACTGCGCAAACACCAAGCGCGATGATCGAACGTTTCATTGTCAACTCCTAGAATTCGTAGTGCATTTCGATGTGGGGAATGCCCGCTTCGTGGAAAACATCACCTGCCATGGCGAAGCCATGGGCCAGGTAAAACTCCGCCGCGTGGGTCTGGGCGCTGAGGACAACCTTCGCGTCGCCGCGTTCGCGGGCCTTTTCCATCAAGCCTTTCAGGATGGCGCCGCCGACGCCCGAGCCGCGCGCGCTGGGCAGCACCGCCATGCGGCCGATATGGCCGTCGGGCAGCAGGCGGCCCGTGCCAAGCGGCCGGCCGGCGGCATCGTAGGCCACCGCGTGCAGGCAGACGGCATCCCTGTCGTCCATTTCCAGGTCGGTAGGTACGTTCTGCTCCCGCACGAACACTTCCATGCGGATCGGTCTCGCGTCGGCCTGCATGGCGGCCCAATCGCCAAAGCGCAGTGTTGTCGTCATGCCGCGCATTCTCTCACAACATTGCGCGCAGGGCTTCACGAACTTGCGGCGTGGCTGCGTATGGATCGGCCGGGTTGGCCTGGGCCACCATGTCGCGCGCCCGCTGCGCCACGCCCTCCAGCGCTTGCGGGTGGGTGAAGATATAGAATTGCCCGCCGGCGATCGCCGCAAACGTCAGTTCCGCCACGTCGCGCGCCGATACCTTGCCCGAAGTGACCGCCTTGCTCACCATCGCCTGGGCCGCCATCTGGCTGGCCGTCGGCTTGCCTTCCATTGGCGTGTCGCCGGGACGGTTGCGGTGCGACTGGTGGATGCCGGTGGGGACGAAGAACGGGCACAGCACCGAGGCGCCGATGGGCGCCTGCACCAGCGACAGGTCGTGGTACAGGCTTTCCGTCAGCGCCACCACCGCGTGCTTGGAAACGTTGTAGACGCCCATCACCGGCGGGCAAAGTACGCCGGCCATGGAGGAAGTGTTGACGATATGGCCCTCGTAGTCCGGCTCGCGCCGGGCACATTCGAGCATCAGCGGCGTGAAGATGCGCACACCGTGGATCACGCCCGACACGTTCACCCCCATCACCCAGTCCCAATCGGCCTCTGTCGCTTCCCACAGCAGGCCGCCGAAACCGACACCAGCGTTGTTGAAGACAAGGTGCACTGCACCGAACTCGCGCATCGCGGCATCGGCCAGCGCCTGCACTTCGGACGACTTGCGCACGTCGCATTTCACCGCCAGCAGCTGGGCGCCCTGCCCGCGCAGCTGCGCCGCGGTGGCCTCCAGCGCATCGTGCTGCACGTCGGCCAGCACCAGCTTCATGCCAAGCGAGTGGGCCTTGAGCGCAAACTCGCGGCCAAAGCCGCTCGCGCCACCGGTGATTACTGCAACCTTGCCTTGGAAGTTTTTCATGGGGTCAGTTTCACAAGTTGTTTGCCGAAGTTGTGGCCTTGCAGCAGGCCGATAAGGGCATGCGGCGCCGAGGCCAGGCCCTGGGAAATGGTTTCGCGGTACTTCAGTTTGCCGGCAGCGACCAGCCTGCCCATTTCGGACAAGCCCTGCGGCCACATATCCATATGCTCGGTGACGATGAAGCCGCGCAGGCTGACGCGGCTCAAAAGCAGCTTCTTGGCGTTGCGGATCGGGATCTCGGCGCCGCTGTAGCCGGCCAGCAGGCCGCACAGGGCGACGCGGGCAAAGGCATTGCTGCGGCCAAGCGCCGTGTCGAACACTTCGCCACCCACGTTCTCGAAGATGGCATCGATGCCGTCCGGCGTGGCGGCGGCCAGGTCGGCCTTCAGGTTACCGGCCTTGTAGTCGACGCAGGCGTCAAAGCCCAGTTCGTTGACCACGTAATCGCACTTGGCCTTGCCGCCGGCAATGCCGACCGCGCGACAGCCGGCCAGCTTGGCCAACTGGCCGACGGCGCTGCCGACCGCACCGCTGGCGGCCGACACCACCACCGTTTCGCCCAGCGTGGGACGCAGGATCTCGTGCATGCCGTACCAGGCGGTCATGCCGGGCATGCCGACCACGCCCAGGTGGGCCGAGGCAGGGATCACGCTGGTGTCGACCTTGCGCAGGTCGCTGCCGTCGGACACGCCCATCTCGGCCCAGCCGAACATGCCGGCCACGAACTCGCCGACCGCGAAACCGGCGTTGCGCGATTCGACCACTTCGCCGACGGTGCCGCCGATCATGGTCTGCTCCAGCGGCTGCGGCGCGGCGTAGCTTTTCGCTTCGCTCATGCGGCCGCGCATATACGGGTCCAGCGACAGGTAATGGTTGCGCACCAGGAGCTGGCCTTGGGCCAGCGCCGGCACTTGCACTTCCTCAAGCCGGAAGTTTTCCGGCACGACGGCACCGCGCGGGCGCGCGGCCAACACGATGCGATGATACTTGGTCATTCAAACTCCTTAAACTGCCGAAACCCCGCCGTCGACTGCCAGGACCTGGCCGGTGATGTGGCGCCCGGCGTCGGAAGCGAACAGCGCAACCGCGCCCTTCAGGTCCTCGTCGCCGCCCAGGCGCTGCAGCGGCGCCGCCGCCGCCAGCTTGTCTTCGCCCATGGCCTTGATCACCCCTGCGCTCAGCTTCGACGGGAAGAAGCCCGGCGCCAGCGCGTTGACGTTGATGCCGTATTCGCCCCATTCGCCCGCCAGGGCGCGGGTGAAGTTGATCAGGGCCGCCTTGGACGTATTGTAAGCGACGGTCTTCATGGTGCCGGGGCCGTTGCCTGCCAGGCCGGCAATCGATGCGATATTGATGATGCGGCCAGAGCGGCGCGGGATCATGGAGCGTTTTCCGACCGCTTGCGAGAGCAGGAAGATACTGCGCACATTCAGGTTCATCACCTTGTCCCACGCTTCCAGCGGATAGTCTTCCGCCGGGGCGCCCCAGGTGGCGCCCGCATTATTGACTAGGATGTCGATGTGGCCGCCCAGCACGTCCAGCGCCGCGTCCACCAGCGGCGCGACCGATGCTTCCTGGCCCAGGTCGGCGGCGATGGCGCATGCCTCGATGCCGCTCTGCTTCAGCAAGGCGACCGCTTGGTCCAGGTCGGCCTGCTTGCGCGAGGTGAGCGCGACCCGGGCCCCCAGCTCGCCCAGGGCCTGGGCCATTTGCAGGCCCAGGCCGCGCGAGCCGCCCGTTACCAAAGCGGTTTTGCCGGTGAGGTCGAAGAGTTGCTGGGTGGTTCGCATGTTCGGGTCCTTATAGGGTGTAATCCATGCACTGGCGCGCCTCGCGCACAGCACTGAAGAATGGTTTGAGTGCCTGGTGCTGCGGGTGCGACTGGTAAGCGTCGAGTGCTTGCTTGCTTTCGAATTCCGAGTACAGCACCACGTCGTAGGTCGCTTCCAGGCCGGGTTCGGCGATGCCCACTTCCAGTTTCAGGATGCCGGGCACAATGCCGGCGCAGGCCAGCAACTGCTCCTTCATCCGGGCCGCATTGGCGGCGCGCCCGGCGCCTTCGGCGTACTCTTTCAGCTTCCACATGACGATGTGCTTGATCATTCGTTCTTCCTCAGAACCACGCGTCCTGCATGTCGAGCGTGGTCGTGTCGAGGGAGGCCAGCAGGTCCAGCTGTGGCTGGACCTTGGGCAGCTCCCATTGGTAGAAATAGCGGCAGGCTTGCAGTTTGCCGCGCCGGAAGCTGTCCTCTTCCGGCAGCCTGGCCAGCGCCGCCATGGCTTGCTGCAGCCAGATCCAGGCAAGCACCACGTGCCCCACCGCCTCCAGGTAGACCGTGGCATTGGCCAGGGTCTGGTTCAGGTCGGCGGCAGCATACAGGGCCTGCGTCACTTCTTCAACCCGGCGCCAGGCGGCCTCCAGGGCATTGGCATGGCCGACAAGCTGGCGCGCGCCGGCCCGGCGCCCGGCGCCGCGGGCGCTGTGCACCGTGGCGCGGATCTCGGCGGCCATGGTCCTCAGCAGCGCACCGCCGTCGATCCTGGCCTTGCGGCCCAGCAGGTCCAGGCCGTGGATGCCGTGCGTGCCTTCGTGGATCTGGTTCAGGCGGTTGTCGCGGTAGAACTGTTCGACCTGGTATTCGCGCGTGTAGCCATAGCCGCCATGCACCTGGATCGCCAGGTTGTTCGCCTCCAGTCCCCATTGCGACGGCCAGGACTTGGTAATGGGTGTCAGGAACTCCAGCAGGCGCCCGGCGCGCTGGCGGATCTCCGGCGTTTCGCCGGTGTGTTCGTCGTCGACCAGGCGCGCGCTGTACAGGCACAGACCCAGCGCGCCCTCCACGTAGGCCTTCTGCGCCAGCAGCATACGGCGCACGTCGGTGTGCGCGATGATGGGCAGCTGCGGCGAAGACGGGTCCTTGGCGGCCGGATGGCGGCCCTGCGGGCGTTCGCGCGCATATTCCAGCGCGTGCAGGTAGCCGGTATAGCCCAGTGCCGCTGCCGCCAGGCCGACGCCGATGCGCGCTTCGTTCATCATGTGGAACATGTTCGGCAAGCCCTGGCCCGCGCGACCGACCAGGTAGCCGATCGCGCCGCTGCGGCCGCCGGGCAAGTAGCGCCCTTCGCCGAAATTGAGCAGGCAGTTGGTGGTGCCGCGGTTGCCCATCTTGTGGTTCAGGCCCGCCAGGGCGATGTCATTGCGCTCGCCGTGGTCGAGGAACTTGGGGACGATGAACAGCGAAATGCCTTGCACGCCCGGCACCAGCTTGCCGTCCGGGCCGGGAATCTTGGCCAGCACCAGGTGCACGATGTTCTCGGCCAGTTCGTGCTCGCCGCCCGAAATCCACATCTTGTTGCCGCTCAAGCGGTATTGCCCGGCGGCCCCGGGGTCCGCTTCGGCGCGGGTCGTAATGTCGGACAGGCTGGAACCGGCTTGCGGCTCGCTCAGGCACATGGTGCCGAACCAGCGCCCTTCCAGCATCGGACGCACGAAACGCTCCACCTGCGCGCTGGAGGCGCATTTGAGCAGGGTATTGGCATTGCCGATGGTGAGGAAGGCGTAGCTGGCGGTGGCCATATTGGCGGCGGTGAAATAGGCGGTAATCGCCTTCTCCACCGTCAGCGGCAACTGCATGCCGCCCAGCGCATAGTCCTGGCCGGCCGCCATCAGGCCCGCCGCCGAAAACGCGTCGAGCGCGTGCTTGACTTGCGCGATGAGCACCACGCGCTCGCCGTCGAACTGGGGCTCCTGCTGGTCGCTCAGCGTATTGTGCGGCGCGAACAAGTCGCCGGCAATCTGTTCGGCAATATCGAGGGCGGCGGTGAAGGTCTCGCGGTTATGGTCGGCAAAACGCGGGCGCCTGGCCAGGCCCTCGGTATCGAGCCAGTCGTACAGCATGAATTCGACATCTCGGCGATTCAGCAGCCGGGACGCCATCACAGCACCTCGAACAGGCCTGCCGCGCCCTGACCGCCACCAATGCACATGGTAGCCACCACATACCTGGCGCCGCGGCGCTTGCCTTCGATCAGCGCGTGGCCGACCATGCGCGCGCCCGAGACGCCATAAGGATGTCCCACCGCAATGGCGCCGCCATTGACGTTCAGGCGCTCCATCGGGATGCCCAGCTTGTCGGCGCAATACAGCACCTGCACGGCGAACGCCTCATTCAGTTCCCACAAGCCGATGTCTTCGACCTGCAGGCCGGCGCGCTTGAGCAGCTTGGGCACGGCGAGCACAGGGCCGATGCCCATTTCATCGGGCTCGCAGCCGGCAACGGCGAAACCGCGGAAGACACCCAAAGGCTGCAGGCCTTTGGCGGCAGCGACGCGATCGCTCATGACGATGGCGCAGGAGGCGCCGTCGGAGAACTGGCTGGCATTGCCGGCCGTGATCACGCCGCCCGGCAGCGCGGTGCGGATGCCGCGCACGGCCTCGATAGTGGTGCCGGGGCGGATGCCTTCGTCGGCGCCGATGGTCACTTCGCGCGTGCCCAGCATGCCGGTCGACTTGTCGGCCACGCCCATGGTCACGGTCATCGGCACGATCTCGGCATCAAAGCGCCCGGCCGCCTGCGCCGCCGCAGCGCGCTGCTGGCTCTGTACGCCGTATTCATCCTGGCGCTGCTTCGGGATGGCGTAGCGCCGGGCCACGATTTCCGCCGTCTGCAGCATCGGCAGGTAGATCGCCGGCTTGTGCTGTTCCAGCCAAACGTCCTGGTACATGTGCATGTTCATTTCCTGCTGCACGCAGGAGATCGATTCGACGCCGCCGGCGGCGAAAACGTCGCCCTCGCCTGTCAGCACGCGCTGGGCCGCCGTGGCGATCGCCTGCAGGCCCGAGGAGCAGAAACGGTTGATGGTCATGCCCGGCACGCTCACCGGGGCGCCGCCGCGCAGCGCGGCCTGGCGCGCGATATTGCCGCCGGTGGCGCCTTCCGGATTGGCGCAGCCCATGATCACGTCTTCCAGTTCGGCCGCATCGATGCCGGCCCGGGCCAGCGCCGCCTGCAGCACGTGGCCGCCGAGAGTGGCGCCGTGGGTCATGTTGAAGGCGCCTTTCCAGGATTTGGCGAGGGCGGTGCGGGCGGTTGAAACGATGACTGCGTCGCGCATGGCGGTCTCCTGAATAGTGTGTTTCGAACCAGCATAGCACAGCTTTAGCACGATCGTTCGCTAAATTGTTTGCCTTGTAAGTTTTGTGTAAGTTTCAAGCAAGCATGACGTAAGGAACCGGGTCCAGACTCCATTCTGCCGTTGAAGCATTTGAAAGACACACTACACAACTGGAGACAAGCATCATGGCAATTAGTTCCGGAACCGCCGACGCGCGGCACCTGGGAGCCGGCAAGGCGGCCCCCATGACCAAGGAAGAGAAAAAGGTGATCTTCGCCTCTTCCCTCGGTACCGTTTTCGAATGGTACGACTTTTACCTGTACGGTTCGCTGGCGTCCATCATCGCCAAGCAGTTCTTCGTCGGCGACCCGACCACATCCTTCATTTTCGCCCTGCTGGCCTTTGCCGCCGGTTTCATTGTGCGCCCGTTCGGCGCCATCGTGTTCGGCCGCCTGGGCGACATGATCGGCCGTAAGTACACCTTCCTGGTGACGATCCTGATCATGGGCCTGTCCACCTTCATCGTGGGCCTGCTGCCGAACTACGCCAGCATCGGCATCGCGGCGCCGATCATCCTGGTCGTCCTGCGCCTGCTGCAAGGCCTGGCGCTGGGCGGCGAGTACGGCGGTGCGGCCACCTATGTGGCGGAACATGCGCCGCACGGCAAACGCGGCCTGTTCACGGCCTGGATCCAGACCACGGCAACGCTGGGCTTCTTCCTGTCGCTGCTGGTGATCCTGGGTGTGCGCCAGTCGATGCCGCTGGAAGAATTCGAGTCCTGGGGCTGGCGCATTCCCTTCCTGGTCTCGGTGGCGCTGCTGGGCATCTCGGTGTGGATCCGCCTGTCGATGAACGAATCCCCGGCTTTTGCCAAGATGAAGGCGGAAGGCAAGACCTCGAAGGCGCCGCTGAGCGAAGCTTTCGGCCAGTGGAAAAACCTGAAGGTGGTGATCCTGGCGCTGGTCGGCCTGACCATGGGCCAGGCGGTGGTGTGGTACACCGGCCAGTTCTACGCGCTGTTCTTCATGATCCAGACGCTGAAGATGGACATCGCAACGGCCAACATCCTGATTGCCATTGCGCTGATCCTGGCCACGCCGTTCTTCATCTTCTTCGGCAGCCTGTCGGACAAGATCGGCCGCAAATGGATCATCCTGGGCGGCTGCCTGATTGCCGCGGCCACCTACTTCCCGCTGTTCGGCGCCCTGACCCACTACGGCAATCCGCAGCTGGAAGCGGCGATCAAGAACTCGCCAGTGGTGGTGGTGGCCGATCCGGCATCGTGCCACTTCCAGTTCAATGCGACCGGCGAGAAGAAGTTCCCGTCTTCCTGCGATATCGCCACGTCCATGCTGTCCAAGGCTTCGGTAGCCTATACCCGCCAGGATGCGCCTGCCGGCAGCGTGGCCACGATCAAGGTCGGCGACAAGGAAGTGCAGTCGTTCAACGCCACCATGACGGCCGACGGCCTGAACTTCGATGCCGACTCGAAGAAGAAGGAAGGCGAGCTGAAAAAAGCCGTGGCGGAAACCGTGAAAGCGGCCGGCTACCCTGCCAAGGCTGACCCGGCCCAGATCAACAAGCCGATGATGGTGCTGATCCTGTGGGTGCTGGTGCTGTATGTGACCATGGTGTACGGCCCGATCGCGGCCATGCTGGTGGAGCTGTTCCCGACCCGCATCCGCTATACCTCGATGTCGCTGCCATACCATATCGGCAACGGCTGGTTCGGCGGCCTGCTGCCTACCACCGCCTTCGCACTGGTGGCGTTCAAGGGCGATATCTACTACGGCCTGTGGTACCCGATCGTGGTGGCGCTGGCGACCCTGGTGATTGGCGCACTGTTCATCCGCGAAAGCAAGGATAACAATATTTACGCGCAAGACTGAACGGCCCCGCAGCTGCCGCAAAGCCGCCCTGCCCGGGCGGCTTTTTTCGTCTTAACGCCGCTTGGCCGTGTGCTCCAGCGCGGAGGTGGCGGTGCGGTCGATGATGGTGCCGCCCAGCTCGGCGATCTGTTTGGCGAAAGCTTCGTTGCCAATCGTTTCACTGAGCGCGACCAACGCCAGGCCCGCGACCATGGGCGGCGTGTAGTCTTCCAGCTCATCCGGGCGCGGCGGACGGGGCGGGCGCGGGCCGCCTGGCCAATTGAGTGGCGGGCGCGGCACGGTGCCGCACCAGTCATCGAGGATGGCTTTCAAAAAGCCTTTGGTGTCGCCGCCCTGGGTCAGGATGGCCGCGGCAGCATCGACCTGGCGCTGGGCCAGGTCGATGGCAGCGAGTTGGGCTTCCAGCCAGGGGTGGGGATCCGGGTCGGCCAGCCGGTTGGCCAGCTGGAATTTCTTGCCGAGCGGGCCGCCGCCGATCACCTCCCAGATTTGCGGATGGGTGCGGGCGATGATCTTGGCCAGCGTGGTACTGATGTGCAATAGTTCTGACATGGCGTCTCCTCCAGAACAGTTGGGGTATCGGAGACGCCGGAGCGGCGGCTCCTGCACAGACTTTACGCCGCAAACTGCGGCAGATACTCACGCTTTGTCACAGCGTGCCGCAGCTTGCATGCATCGCGCACCCTGACCTGGCCGGCGACCTTGCCGGCGCGCTGGCCCCCCTGCCTGGTGGCCAGGCGCCTAGCCGACGATGCGCAGGGAGAAGTCGGTCGCCTTGATGTCCTTGGTCAAGGCGCCGATGGAAATGCGGTGTACGCCGGTTTCGGCGATCGCGCGCACGGTGTCGAAGTTGACGCCGCCGGACGCTTCCAGCAGCGCGCGCCCGCCATTTAGCTGCACCGCGGCGCGCATCATGTCGAGGTTGAAATTGTCGAGCAGGATAGAGACCGCGCCCGCGCTCAGGGCTTCTTCCAGTTGTGCCAGCGTCTCCACTTCCACCTGGATGCTGACCTTGGCGTCCAGGCGCTTGGCCGCTGCCAGCGCGGCAGTAATGCCACCGGCCGCCGCAATATGGTTTTCCTTGATCAGGATGCCGTCGTACAGCGCCAGGCGCTGGTTCTGGCCGCCGCCCACGCGCACCGCGTACTTCTGCGCCAGGCGCAGGCCCGGCAGCGTCTTGCGGGTGTCGAGGATGGCTGCCGTGGTGCCGGCGATGACGTCGACATAACGGCGCGTGGCCGTCGCCACGCCGGACAGCAGCTGCATGAAGTTCAGCGCCGAGCGTTCAGCGGTCAGGATGGCGCGTGCCGGGCCGACAATGGTGCAGACCGGCGTGTCGGCGGCCATCAGGTCGCCTTCCGCGTAGTGCCAGTCGATGCCGATGGAAGCATCGAGCGCCACCATTACGCCTTCGAACCATTGCGCGCCGCACAGGACGGCTTCTTCACGCACGATCACGCGCGCCGTGGCGCGGCCCTCTTCCGGCACCAGCTTGCCGGTCAGGTCGCCGGTGCCGATATCTTCCATCAGGGCCGCCAGCAGGTTGCGCTCGTAGGCGCCCGCCAACGCATCGTCGAACGGTGCGAATTTGTTTTCCAGTGTGCTCATGCAGGACCGATACCTTGGAACAGTTGCGCTTCTTTCGCCAAGTCGGCGCCCGGGGCGACTTTGGCTTTCTTGGCGGCGGCGAAATCGAGCATGCGCTTGATGGAACGCTGCGCCTGCCTGCCGATCTCGGGATCGACGTGGATCTCGTTGTTCATGTTTTCCAGCACGTCGGCCAGGTTGCGCAGGCCGTTCATCGCCATCCAGGGGCAGTGTGCGCAGCTCTTGCAGGTGGCGCTGTTGCCGGCGGTGGGGGCCTCAATGAAGGTCTTGCCCGGCGCGGCCATGCGCATCTTGTGCAGGATGCCGTTGTCGGTGGCGACGATGAACTCGGTGGCCGGCAGGCTGACGGCAGCGGCGATCAACTGCGAGGTGGAGCCCACCACGTCGGCTTGCTCGACCACGTTGGCCGGCGACTCCGGGTGTACCAGCACCTTGGCATTGGGGTGCTCGGCCTTCAGCAGGTCCAGCTCGATGCCCTTGAATTCGTCGTGCACCAGGCAGGAGCCCTGCCACAGCAGCATATCGGCGCCGGTCTGCTTCTGGATATAGGAGCCGAGATGCTTGTCCGGCGCCCACAGGATCTTCTTGCCCTGCTCGTGCAGGTGCTGGACGATGTCCAGGCCGATCGAGGAGGTCACCATCCAGTCGGCGCGCGCCTTCACGGCGGCGCTGGTGTTGGCATACACCACCACGGTGCGCTCAGGGTGCTGGTCGCAGAAGGCGATGAAGTCTTCCGGCGGGCAGCCCAGGTCCAGCGAGCAGGTGGCGTCCAGGTCCGGCATCAGCACGGTCTTTTCCGGGCTCAGGATCTTGGAGGTCTCGCCCATGAACTTGACGCCGGCCACCACCAGGGTCTGGGCCGGATGGTCGCGCCCGAAGCGCGCCATTTCCAGCGAGTCGGACACGCAGCCGCCGGTCTCTTCGGCCAGGTCCTGCAGGTCGGCGTCCACGTAGTAGTGGGCCACCAGTACGGCATTGCGCTCGCGCAGCAGGGTCTTGATGCGTTCCTTCAGCAGAATCTTCTCGTTGGCCGGCACGGGTGCCGGGGTGCGGGCCCACGCATGGGCCACGCAGCTGCCGCCTTCGATCGGTTTCTCGAATTCGACATCCTTGATAAGCGTTTCAATCATTACTCGATGCCTTGGCTCTTCAGGTACTCTTCATAGCCGCCGCGGAAGTCCACGACTTCGTTTTCCTTGATCTCGATGATGCGGGTGGCCAGCGAGGAAACGAACTCGCGGTCGTGCGACACGAAGATCAGGGTGCCGGCGTACTTTTCCAGGGCGATGTTGAGCGACTCGATCGATTCCATGTCCATGTGGTTGGTCGGTTCGTCCAGCAGCAGGACATTGTGACGGCCCAGCATCAGCTTGCCGTACATCATACGACCTTTTTCGCCGCCCGACAGGACCTTGACCGATTTCTTGACTTCGTCGCCGCCGAACAGCAGGCGGCCCAGCGAGGAGCGCACGGCCTGGTCGTCGTCGCCTTCCTTGGTCCACTGGCCCATCCAGTCGGTCAGGTTCAGGTCCGTTGCGAATTCTTCGGTCGGGTCTTGCGGCATATAGCCGACGTTGGCGTTTTCCGCCCATTTCACCAGGCCGGTATCGCTGTCCAGGCCAGTGATGTCCTTGCCGCCGATACAGCGCAGCATGGTGGTCTTGCCGGCGCCGTTGGCGCCGATGATCGCAATGCGCTCGCCCGCTTCGACCATCAGGTCCACGTTCTTGAACAGGGTGCGGTCGTAGGTCTTCGAGATGCCCTGGGTTTCCACGGCCAGGCGGTGCAGCTTCTTCTCGCCGTCAAAGCGCACGAAGGGATAGGCGCGCGACGATGGCTTGATGTCCTCGATCTTGATCTTGTCGATCATCTTGGCGCGCGAGGTGGCCTGGCGGGCCTTGGACTTGTTGGCCGAGAAGCGGCGCACGAAATCCTGCAGTTCGGCGACTTTCTCTTTCGCCTTGGCGTTGTTGGCCAGCTGCTGGTTGCGCGCCTGGGTCGAGGCCAGCATGTATTCGTCGTAGTTGCCCGGGTAGATCTTCAGGGTGCCGTAGTCCATGTCGGCGACGTGGGTGCAGACCTGGTTCAGGAAGTGGCGATCGTGGGAGATGATGATCATCGTCGAATCGCGCTGGTTCAGCGTGTCTTCCAGCCAGCGGATGGTGTTGATGTCCAGGTTGTTGGTCGGTTCGTCCAGCAGCAGGATGTGCGGGTTGGAGAACAGGGCCTGGGCCAGCAGCACGCGCAGCTTCCAGCCCGGCGCCACGGCGCTCATCGGGCCCTGGTGCAGGCTGATGTCGATGCCGGCGCCCATCAGCAGTTCGCCGGCGCGCGCTTCGGCGGTGTAGCCGTCGTATTCGGCAACCTTGCCTTCCAGTTCGGCCGCTTCCATGTAATCGTCGTCGGTCGCTTCCGGATTGGCGTAGATGGCGTCGCGCTTGGTCATCGCTTCCCACATTTCGGTGTGGCCCATCATGACCACGTCCAGCACGCGCATCTCTTCATATGCGAACTGGTCCTGGCGCAGTTTGCCGAGGCGCTCATTGGCATCCAGGCTCACGTTGCCGGCGGACGGCTCGAGGTCGCCACCGAGGATTTTCATGAAGGTCGACTTGCCGCAGCCGTTCGCGCCGATCAGGCCGTAGCGGTTGCCATCGCCAAATTTGACGGAAATGTTCTCGAACAGCGGCTTGGCGCCGAACTGCATGGTGATGTTAGCGGTAGAAAGCATGCTGGAATAAATGTGGGAAAAAGCGAATCGGGCATTATACCCCGCCGACCAGAGGGGCGCATAGGAGCGGCCCTCTGGCAGGGTGCAAAAACATTGCCAAAAGATTCATTTCACCGAAGCGTCAGGGGACGGTGTTCGATCTGCGGCAAAACTCTTAAACGCTCTTAACCATACTTGTTTTCTCTTATTCGCTCTTATTCGCTCTTAAATTTCCGGTTTTCTTGCGCAACGTCATCGCCGGCTGCCATTCATTTTCATCTGGGAAACGAATCCAAACCGTCGACCACGCATTCCGGAACCGTCCCCCGACCGCATTGACAAACTGCGCTGGTGAGACGCTACGCCCGTCGTAACGCAACTCGCGGCCTTCGACATGGGCCAGATAGCTGGCGCGTTTATAGACGTTGCGCAACGTCGTGCCACTGGGAAGAAAAACATCCTTCCATTGGTAGCCGTCCAGCGTGTTAGCGGCGCCTTGTGATTTTGCAGTGGCATAGCTGCTCATCCAATTGACGATAACATCGTCGACGACCTCATACATCTCCTGCTTGAACCCGTGCGTGTACATGAAGTTCCCCAGCGCCTGGTAAGTCTCCAACGAGGCAGGCAAACTGAACAGAATCTTGTGCATGGCAATCTCCCTCTTTCAGAAAGGCATGCCAACTTGGACCAATTTAAGAGTAAAAAAGTTCAAACAAGAGGAAATAAGAGCGTTTAAGAGCGAATAAGAGTTTCCCCCAAAATCGCGAGCACCCCGCTATTGCCGCATCCAGTCCCGCAATTCGAAGTACCAATACGTGAGCTGGGCGGCCAGCAGTCCGGCCGGGCCGCCGGTGGTAGGCAAGCCCCAGGCTGCGAACTGGTCGACCTTGCTGAGCTCCCCCATCAGGGCCGCGGACAGAACGTCGCCCGCCAGCGAGGTCGGGCCGACACCATGCCCGCCGAATCCCATGCCGTACCACACCCCGTTGGGCAGCTTGCCAAGCTGCGGCATCTTGTGCCGCCCGTAGCTCATCAAGCCGCTCCAGGCGTAATCGACCTTGGCGCCCGCCAGTTGCGGATAGACCTTCAACATATCCTCGTAGAGCAAGCGCGCCACGTCCTGCGGGCTGCGCGACCGAACGGAGATGCGGCCACCCCACAACAGACGGCTATCCTGCAATGGCCGATAGTAGTCGAATGCAAAACGGGTGTCATAGATGGCCGCGTCGGTAGCCAGCGCCTGCGGCAAGCGGCCGTTCAGCGGCTCGGTCACCATCACATAGGTGGCAATCGGAAGGATGGCCCCCGCCAGCGCCGGATAAAGGCGTTCGATGTAGCCACCGCAGCACACCACGACCTCTTCGCAGGACACTTCGCCGCCTGCGGTGGCAACGCGCCAGCCGCCGGCGGGGCGCGCCTCGATTGCAGTCGCGCGGCTGTTCTCGTGGACACGGACACCGCCCGCCTGCATCGCACGGGCCAGCCCCTGCGCGTATTTCAGCGGGTGAAAGTGGAACGCATTATCCTCGTACAGCGCGCCAAAATAGCGTTTGCTGCGCGCCCGTTCAGCAAATTCGGCGGGAGCAACGCGTTGCCACTGCACGCCAAGATGCTGCTGCATGAAGCGCTGGCGCTCGTCCAGCACGCGCGGATCGTCGAACCAGTTGGCGAGATAGATGCCGCCGTGCGTGGCATCGCAATCGATGCCATAAAGACCGATGCGGCGGCGTATCTGGTCGACCGCGCCCAAGGTAAGCTGATACAGGCGCCTGCCCTGCTCCGCTCCTACGGTGGCGAGCAGGGCCTGCTCGTCCAGGGAATAGCCGCCGAACACGAAGCCACCATTGCGGCCGGAGGCGCCGTGGCCTACGCTTTCGGCCTCCAGCACCACGACATTGCGCTCGCCATGCTCCATCAGCGAGATCGCCGTGGCCAGCCCCGCAAATCCGGCCCCGATGATGCAGATGCGTGCCTGCTGCCGGCCCGTCAGCGGCGCGTAAGTATCGCCGGGTGCAGTCGCTCGGTAGTAGCTCTCCGCCCCGTTCATGGCAGCGTCGGATAGTCGCTGACAGTCAGGTCGAATCCTTCGCCATCTGAAACCAGATGCGCCTGCGCGCCAAACGGCAAGGTGCAGCGCAACTCCCCGTGCCCGAACGGCAGCCCGGCCAGGACCGGGACTGGCAGCAAGCCGCGGATATATGCCAGCATGGCGTCGAAATCATAGCCGTTATCGTGTGGCGCCAGGCGGTAGCCGGAGATATCCCCCAGCACAATGGCGCGCTGGCGTTCCAGCACGCCGGCAAAATGCAGCTGCAGCAGCATGCGTTCAATGCGGTACGGATGTTCGCCGATATCTTCGAGGAACAGGATACCGCCATCGATGTGCGGCCAGAATGGGGTGCCGAGCAGATGGTTGACCATCGCCAGGTTGCCGCCCCACAGCGTGCCCTGCACATCGACCTGCGGGTTGCCCGCCGCCGTCCCGCGCACCGAATGGGTCGGCCCGCGCAGGCAATCCCAGAACTGTTGCAGCGTGTACGCGACCGGCTCTTCGCGGGCAAAGTCGGCGCTCATCGGGCCAGCGAAACTGACACGCCTGGTGGCCTGGTACAGCCCCATATGGAAGGCGGTGAGATCGCTGAAGCCGGAGAACAGCTTGCCGCTGTCGGCCATGGCCCGGAAATCGATGCGCGGCAGGATGCGGCTGATGCCATATTGGCCGCGCAAGGCAAGCACGATCTGGCAATCGGGATCGGCGGCGGCCGCGTTGAGCTGCGCCAGGCGGGCGTCATCGGTGCCGGCGAAACGCTGGAATTTGCGTTCCGCTTCGTAGTAGTTGTGGACGATGCAGCCCTGCGACTCAAGGCGGGCAATGCCGCGGGCCAGCGCGGCATCATCGATGGGGTAGCCGCTGGTTCCGGCGATGGCAATTCCGATATTTTTCACCCGGCCATATTACTCCGCAGATGTTGATCGAGCAAGGTTAGCAGCCTGCCAACCAGGGCCGGCGGCATGTCATGCCCCATGCCTTCGATCAGTTCCAGCCGCGCGCCCGGAATCTGGCGCGCCGTATCGATGCCGCAGGCGCACGGCACCAGCGGGTCGGCGTCGCCGTGGATCACCAACGCGGGGCAGCGTATTTTGCGCAGCAGCGCGCTGCGGTCGCCGGAAGCGGCAATTGCCACCAGCTGCCGCGCCACCCCGTCGCCATTGACGTTGCGCGCCACCGCCTCGCCGGCCATCTGGCGCAGCAAATGCTCGGGCATCGGGAAGGCCGGACTGCCGATGGTGCGGAAAGTGTCGACCATCTGCTCCACCACGCGCGCCCGGTGATGGGCGCTGGGCGTGCGCCGCAGCAGGATGCGGCGCGCGGCGGGCGTCGGCCCCGGCAGGCCCGGGCGGCCGCTGCTGGACATGATCGAGGTCAAGCTCAGGGTGCGCGCAGGATAGCGCGCCGCCATAATCTGCGACACCATGCCGCCCATCGACACCCCGACAACGTGCGCAGCCGCCACGCCCAGCGCATCGAGCAGGCCGACGGCATCGCCGGCCATATCGTTCAGGGTATACGGTGCACGCTGGCGCCAGCCAAACAAGTGGCGCAGGTAGGCCAGCCACAGGTTTGGCGCGCCCAGGTGGTCAAAATGGGAAGACAGGCCGGCATCGCGGTTGTCGTAGCGGATGACTCGGTAGCCACGCTGCACCAGCCCTTCCACGAATTCATAAGGCCAGGAGATCAGTTGCAGCGCCAGCCCCATGTTCAGCAGCACGGCCGGGCCGCCCGGGTCGCCGCTCGCCTCGTAGGTAATCGTAATACCGTTTATATCAACGCTGGCCATGGCTCAGCATAGCACCGCCGCCGCGGCGCGTGGCGCGCGCTCAGCCGACGTTGTTTTTGCGCAATGCACGTCGTTCGGCGAAGAAATCTTTCAGCAGCTGGCCGCAGGCGTCCGCCAGCATGCCGCCCTCCACTGCCGCGTGGTGGTTCAGCTGTTCGCTCGCGAACACATTGACAACCGAGCCGCAGGCGCCGGTCTTGGGATCGCTGGCGCCGTAAATGATGCGCGCCAGGCGGGCATGCATCATGGCGCCGGAACACATCACGCACGGCTCGAGCGTGACATACAGCTCGCAGCCCGGCAGGCGGTAGTTGCCCAACGCTTCGGCCGCGGCGCGCATGGCCACAATTTCGGCGTGGGCCGTCGGGTCATGGCGGCCGATCGGCTGGTTGTAGCCGCGGCCAATCACCACCCCGTCCCTGACCACCACGGCGCCGACCGGCACCTCGCCTTCGGCCCAGGCGCGGCGCGCTTCCAGCAGCGCCTCGCGCATGTACAGCTCATTCGACAATTTCGGCCCAGCAGTTAGGCGTTTCGTGCAGCACCAGCTTGTGCAGGTGCAGGCCGGTGCCGTAACGGTCCTTGAAGGCGGCCTTCAGGATGTCCCAGGCCACGGCGGCCAGGTTTTCCACCGTCGGGATGCGGTCGATCACCACCGTCTTGTGGTTGGGCAGCGAGGCCAGGAAATCCTTCACCGCGGCATCCTTCTCGTACACCAGGAAGGCGTGGTCCCAGACGTCCACCAGGTGTTCCTTGGCGATGGTCTTGACGTCGGAGAAGTCCATGATCATGCCGTTGTCGGAATTGCCTTCGGCGTCGATCACCTTGCCGGTCAGGGTGATTTCCAGGGTGTAGCGGTGGCCGTGCAGGTTGCGGCACTGGCTCTTGTGGTCCGGAATGCGATGGCCGGCATCGAATTCCAGCTTGCGGGTAATAGTCAGCATTGCTTATGGGATGTTCAACAGTTTATGGGTTTGCAGGCTCAGTTTCCATTTCGGATTGCGCTTGCAGGTCTCGATCGCCAGCGCGGTATTGAAGGCCGCCAGCGGGCCATCCATCGGCTGCACGAAGAAATTCTCGAAATCCAGGCCTTCGTAGGCGGCCAGGTCCTGGTCCTTTTGCGGGATCACGACCTTGATCTCATTGCCTTTGCCAACCACCAGCTTCGATCCCATTTTCGGGCTGACGCAGATCCAGTCCACGCCCGCCGGCACCTCGATGGTGCCATTGGTTTCGATGGCGATGGTAAAGCCTAGCGCGTGCATCGCCTCGATCAGCGGCGCATCGAGCTGCAGCAGCGGTTCGCCGCCGGTAAACACCACGTATTTGTGACCGTGGCCGGCCGGCCACAGGCTGTCGATCTCCTGCGCCAGCGCCGCCGGCGTGGCAAACTTGCCACCGCGCTCGCCATCGGTGCCAACGAAGTCGGTATCGCAGAACTGGCACACGGCGCTGGCGCGGTCCTGTTCGCGGCCCGTCCACAGGTTGCAGCCGGAAAAACGGCAAAACACGGCGGGCCGCCCGGCATGGGCGCCTTCGCCCTGCAGGGTGTAGAAAATTTCCTTGATGCTATAAGTCACGGGGTGAATCCACTGGTCGGCAACCCTACATTATAGCGCGTTTCACGAAACGAAACGGCTTTGCGTTTCGTCAACATTTGCCGCTGGCGGCAGCGGCACAATCAAGTTCCCGACGCAGTGAACAACAAACAGGGCCGCCGCCAAATGAATAGTCTGCTCAAGATCTCCCATCTGATGGAAGCACCCTCCCCCGACCAGCCGCAAGGCTTTGCGCTGAAGCTGATGGAACTGCTGGTCATTCCCACCTTTGTCCTCGATGCCCAGGGCCGGGTCATCATCTGGAACCGCGCCTGCGAACGCCTGACCGGCGTGCCGGCGCACGAGCTGCTGGGCACCAGCGGGCACTGGTGCGCCTTCTACGCCCAGCAGCGCCCCACCCTGGCCGACCTGGTGATTGCCGGGCGCACCGGCGAGATCCTCGACCTGTACGACGGCCAGTCGCGCGGCCCGGCCGGGGCCAAGGACAATCTGTGCGCGGAAAACTGGTGTGAAATGCCGCGCACGGCCGGCCGCCGCTACCTGGCCGCCGACGCCAGCCCGATCCACGACAGCGACGGGCAACTGGTAGCCGTGGTGGAAACCCTGCGCGACTTGACCGAGGAAAAGCAGGCCCAGATCGCGCTCGAGCAGCTGGCCACGCGCGACGGCCTGACCGGCCTGGCCAACCGGCGCTGCTTCGACCACACCCTGCTGGCCGAATGGCAGCGCGCCCTGCGCCAGGCACAGCCGCTGTCATTGCTGATGGTCGACGTCGACAACTTCAAGCAGTACAACGACGCCTACGGCCATGTCGGCGGCGACGACTGCCTGAAGCGCATCGCGGCGGCGGTGGCCGGCGAAATGCGCGCCAACGACCTGGTGGCGCGCTATGGCGGCGAGGAATTTGCCGTGATCCTGCCCAACCAGTCGCTGAAGGGCGCCGCCATCGTGGCCGAGCGGATCCGCTGCCGGGTCGAGGCGCTGCGCCTGCCCAATGCCGGCGCCGCCCAGCACTATGTCACGGTCAGTATCGGCGCCGCCACGGCCATCGCCTCGCACGAGCACCAGCCGGCGCAACTGGTGGCCACTGCCGACGCCGCGCTGTACCGCGCCAAACACATGGGCCGCAACCGTATCAGCCTGCCTGGCACATAGCGCCGGCGCCGCCGCCCAGGCTGGCGCGGTTGCGGCCGGCGCGCTTGGCTTCATACAAGGCCTTGTCGGCCGCCTCCAGCAGCTGCGCCGGCGCCACGCCGGCGCCCGGCGCGAGCGAGCACAGGCCGGCGCTGATGGTGACGTGGGGCGCCACCGGCGAGGCCGCATGCGGCAGCTTGAGCGCCGCCACATGCTCGCAGATCCAGGTGCCGTAGCGCAGCACCTCGTCTTCGCAGCTATTGGGCAGCAGCACCACGAATTCCTCGCCGCCGTAGCGCGCCACCAGTTCGCCCGGGCGCCGGGTGCACTGCGCCAGCGCCTGCGCCACGGCGCGCAGGCATTCGTCGCCCAGCTGGTGGCCGTAGTGGTCGTTGTACAGCTTGAAGTGGTCGACGTCGACCAGCGCCACGCCCAGCGCCGCGCCCTGGCGCCGGTGGCGCGCCAGCTCGAGCGCGATCTGCTCGTCGAAATAGCGCCGGTTGTGCAGGCCGGTCAGGCCATCCTTGTGCGCCAGCGTATCGAGGCTGGCCAGCGCCGCCTGCAGCCGCAAATGGGTGCGCACCCTGGCTTGCACCACCGGTCCGCTGAGCGGCTTGGTGATGAAATCGACGGCGCCGGCGTCAAGGCAGGCAATCTCGCTTTCCACGCCGCTGCTGGCGGTGACGAAAATCACCGGGCAATGCCGCAGGTCGGGATCGGCCATGATGCGCTCGCACACGGCAAAGCCGTCCATGCTCTTCATCTGCAGGTCAAGCAAGATCAGTTGCGGGCGCTGGGCGCGGGCAATTTCCAGCCCCGCCATGCCGTTGGTGGCAAACAGCACGCGCGCCTGCTCGCGCAGCATGGCGCTCATCAGGCGGATGGTGTCGGGGTTGTCGTCGATGATCAGGATGGTGCTTTCCATGCTTCCTCGCTCAAGACATCGAGCGCGGTACCGAAGTCCAGCGCTTCAATGGCGGTTTCCAGTTGGGCTGCCGCGTCGTCGCCGCGCTGGCTGGCCAGTTGCGGGCGCAGTTGGCGAAACTGCACCAGCGCGTCCAGGTCTTGCCGGCGCAGCATGTCGGCCAGGGTCTGCATGGCCGCCTGCAGGTCTTGCTGCACGGCGGCGGCAGGCGCCGGCCCTTGCTGCGCCAGCCAGTGCGCGGCCGCCTGCAAGGTGGCCGACAAGGCCAGCTGGGCGGCGTCGAAACGGGCCGCGATGGCTGCCGCGTCGCCGCTGCGCAAGGCCGCTTCGGCCGCCAGCGTGGCGTCGGCAAACTGGCGCGCGCCCAGGCTGCCGACGCCGCCGCGCAAGGCGTGCAGCGCCGCCATCGCCGCCGCCGCGTCGCCTTCCTGCCAGCGCGCCCGGGCGCCATCGAACTCGCCTTGCGACTGGCGCAGCACGCGCTCGACCAGCGCGACGATATTCTGGCGCTGCGGGCCGTGGCCGATCATGGCCAGCAGCTTGCGGATGGCAAATACGCCGGGCAACTGGTCGGCGTCGCCCGCTGCGGCCGGCCCTGGCTGCGGCGGCTGCGCCGGCTGTGGTGGCGGCGCCGGCGTTGCCGGCACGGCTGCCTGGCGCGCCGCGGCCGCGGCGCCGAGGTGGGCGGCAATGCTGGCCAGCATCTGGGTGTAATCGACCGGCTTGGGAATGAAGCCGTCCATGCCGCATTCCTGGCACCTGGCCTGCTCGGTATCGAGCACGCCCGCGCTCATGGCCAGGATCGGCAGCTTCAGCCCCATCTGTTCGCGCACGATGCGCGTTGCCTCGAAGCCGTCCATCACCGGCATCTGCACATCCATCAGCACCAGGTCGAAGGCGCCCGGGTCGTCGCGCAGCAGGTCCACCGCCTGGCGGCCGTGTTCGGCGACCGTCAGCAGCGCCCCGGTCGGCTCCAGCACGCCGCGCGCCACCACCTGGTTGGTCGGGTTGTCTTCCACCAGCAGGATGCGGGCGCCGCGCAGCACGCTGGCGTAGGCTTCCTGCGCCTTCGGCGAGCCCGGCGCCACGCCGTCCTGCTGGCGCAAGCCTTGCAGCAGCAGGTACATTGCTGCGGGCAGCACCGGCTTGGCCAGCGCCGCCGTCTCGCCCGGCAGCGAGTTGCGGTCCAGGCTGCGGTTCAGGGCCACCAGGCACATGCCGGCAAACGCGGCGCAGCCTTGCGCATCGAGCAGCACGGAATCGACCAGCGCCACGTCCCAGCCGGCGCCGCTCGATGCCGGCGCCGCCGCATGCGCTTCCACCACGCAGCCCCAGCGCCGCAGCTGCCCTTCCAGGTAGTGCAGGGTCGGCACGTGGTCGTCCACCAGCAGCACGCGCAGGCCGGCCAGGGCGGTCCCTTGCGCCTGCTCCATGCGCTGGCGCCGCGCCACCTGCAGCGGCACCGAGACCACGAACTCGCTGCCGCGCCCGGCCTCGCTGCTGACGGTGATGGTGCCGCCCATCAGCTGCACCAGCTGCTGCGAAATCGACAGGCCAAGGCCGGTGCCGCCAAAGCGGCGCGCGGTCGAGGTGTCGGCCTGCTCGAAAGGATTGAACAGGCGCCCCAGCTGTTCGCCGCTCATGCCGATGCCGCTGTCGCTCACCACCAGCTGCAGGATTTCCATCGAACTGCCGGGCGCACTGCTGCCGATATGCACCCGCACCTCGCCTTCGGCGGTGAACTTGATGGCATTGCCGACCAGGTTCAGCGCCACCTGGCGCAGCCGCTGCAAGTCGCCCACCAGGCCTTGCGCCAGGTCCGGGTCGAGCGTCAGCAGCAGGTCGAGGCGCTTGCCGACGCTGGCCGACTGCATGGCTGCCGCCACCGCCTCGGCCAGCTCGTCGACCTGGAACGGCGCCGCCACCACCGTCAGCTTGCCGGCCTCGATCTTGGACAGGTCGAGGATGTCGTTGACCAGGGCCAGCAGCGCGCTGCCGGAGGCGCGGATCAGGCGCACGTATTCCTGCTGCTCGGCGCTAAGCGGCGTGCGCTCCAGCAGTTGCCCGATGCCCAGCACGGCATTCATCGGCGTGCGGATCTCGTGGCTCATATTGGCCAGGAAGGCGCTCTTGGCGCGGCTTGCCTCCTGCTGCTGCAGTTCGGCCTTCTTGCGCGCCGTGATGTCCAGCGCCACGATGTGAAAGCCGCACACCTCGCCCTGCACATCGGTGTCGGGGATGTAGTCGGTCATGAAGTGGCGCTGCCAGCCGGCGCGCTCGGTATCGGTTTCGAAGTGCACCCGCTCGCCGCGCAGCGCCGCCTCGACCTGCGGCGCGATCGGCCGGTACAGCGCTTCGCCCAGCACTTCCTGCATGCTGCGCCCGATCATGGCGGCCGGATCGATCCCCAGCAGGGTGTGGTAGCCGCGGTTGGCAAAGCGGAACACCTGGTCCTGGTCGACATAGCCGATGGCCGCCGGATTGTGGTCGGCCACCGTGCGCAGGAAGCGCTCCTTGTCGGCCAGCTCCAGCTGGGCGCTGGCCAGCGCCGACAGCTGTTCGGCCGCCGCCTCTTCGCTGCGCCGGCTCTGCGTGGCGTCCGTGACAAACACCGCGTACGCCGCCGCGCCGTCCAGCACATGGGGCGCTAGCGTCAATTCGGCATCGAAGCGGGCGCCGTCGCGGCGCCAGCCGGCCAGCGCCACGGGCTGGCCCACGCTGCCGTCGGCCAGGCTGGCCAGCAGGGCGCTGCTCACCTGCAGCAGCTGCTCGACCGGCTGGCCCAGCACCTCGGCGCGCTGCCAGCCGAAGATCTCGCTGGCGCGCGCGTTCCAGTCGCTGACCAGGCCCGCGCCGCTCAGGCCAAGGAAGGCTTGCTGGGTCGCCGCCAGCATCGCCTGGCGCCGCAATTCGGCTGCGCGCCCCTGCTCCTGCGCCCGCGCCAGGTCGGCCTGGCATTGCGCCAGCTGCAGCTGCAGCGCCGCCTGTTGCCCGGCCAGCTGCCGCGCCTGCTCCTGCTGGCGCTCCAGCACGTCATGGCAGGCGGCGCGCAGGCCGTCCAGTTCGCGGAAGCTGCCGGCCAGCGCCGGCAGCGCGCCTGGCGCCGCCGCATCCACCGCGCGCAAGGCGGCAGCCGCCTGCTGCAGCGGCTGCTGCAGGGCGCGCGCCGTGCGCCAGCCCAGCAGGGCAAACAGCACGGCCAGCGCCGCCCCGCCCAGCGCAACCCCGGCTTGCAGGCGCCGCACCCCGGCCAGGGCCAGGGCGCTGTCCTGGCGCACCAGCACCGTCCAGCCCAATCCCGGATAGCCGTCGTAGCCGCGGGTGCGCGCGTATCCCACCAGGTAGTGGCGGCCGTCGGCCCAGCGCTCTTCCACATAGCCGGCATGCTGCAGCCGGGCCTGCGCCAGGGCGGCGCCCGGCGCCGGTTGCTCCAGCAAACCGTCCGGACCGGCCAGCACCTTGCCGCTGCGCCCGACCACCAGCACCTGCTCTCCCAGCAGTTCGCGCGCCCAGTTCCAGTGCAGCTGTACGCCCAGCACCCCGGCCGGGCGGCTGGCCCCGTCATACAAGGGGAAAGCCAGGTCAAGCACGCGCAGCGCGCGGCTGCCATTGGCCGGCAACAGCCGCCCCAGCAAGGGTTCGGCGTGCACATCGTGCACATACACGCCGCTTGGGGCGTCGGCCCACCATGGCTGGCGCGAGAGGTCGGCGCCTTCCAGCAGGCCGCCGGTGGCAACGGTGACTTTGCCGGCCGCGTCGGCCAGGCCAATCCAGGCATACAGGGGATAGGTGCGCTGTACATCTTCCAGCAGCTGGCGGCGCTGCGCCACGCTCGCTTGGCCGGCGCGGCGCGCCAGCAACTGCACTTCGCGGTAACGCTCGAACATGGCCGCGTCGAGCTGGTCGGCACTGGCGGCAGCGCGCTGCGCCAAGCCCTGGCCGATGCTGCGCTTGAACTCTTCGCCCGCGCGCCAGCCCAGCAGGGCCACCGTGAGCAAGCTCAGCAACAGGACCGCGCTCGCCAGCAGGCCGGCCAGCACCGTCCCCAGGCCCGCCGGGCCTTTGGGGTATCGCCGCGAGGCAGGTGCAGGCAAGGCTTCGTCTGGCATGGCGGCTCCGCTTCTCCGAAGCCCCGAGTATAACCGACTCTCCCGCGAAAAGTTGCCAGAAAGTCTTGCCCAAACCGCCTTGCTTAATGCACTTTACGGCGCGCGCGCGCCTTCTGCGCCTTGGTTTCGCCGTGCTCGCGGCGCTGCTTGTTCACGATGCGCGCCGCCACTTCCTCTTCGCGGCCGGGGTAGCGGTGTTCCTGCTTGAACTCCTGCTTGAGTTCCTTGTATTCGCGTTCCCGCTTCTGGCTCGATCCTCTTGGCATGACAGGCCTCCTTGTTTCAGGTCCGGTCCCTATGCTAGCCAGGCTTTGCCGGGCACAGCGCACAGAAGGCGAGCGCCGCATGCCAGACCGCCATGCCAGGGCGGCCTGGCTGGCCGGCTTGCCCGCCGCAGCGCTGCCTGCAAGCGCGCTGCGGGCGCAGGCAGCACACCGTCAGCCAAGCCCGGCGCGGCATCGACGCCATCAGCGATGCGGTCCACGCCATCGCCAGCGGCAACCACGACTTGCCGGCGCGCACCGGGCGCCAGGCCGCCCAACTGCTGCGCACTGTGGACGCGGCACAACAACTGGCCCAGGCGCTGCGCCGCAACGCCGGCCATGGCGCGCACCGCATCCACGACATCATCGGCGTGATCGACGGCATCGCTTTCCAGAGCAGTCTCCTGGCGCTGAGCGCGGCAGTGGAAGCGGTGCGCGCCGGCGACCAGGGCGCGGCTTTGCCGTCGTGGCCAGCGCGGTGCGCAGCCTGGCCCAGCGCAGCTGCGCGGCCGCGCAGGCAATCCGCCAGCTGATCGGCGATACGGCAGCCAAGGCCGCCCACGGCAACCAGCTGGCGCGAGCGACCGGGCACACGATGGAACAACTGGTGGGATCGGTGCAGCAGGTGGCCGGCCCGGTGCAGGGCATCACGGCCGGCGCTTCGGCCACCATGCTGGAGCAGGCGCGCCGCCTGGCTCAGCTCATGGGCAGCCAGGGCGCCAGTGCACAGCGGCAGCGCGCCTTGGCGCTGCCCTGATCAAAACTGCTCGACCCAGGCCGCCAGCTGCGCCGGCGTCAGGGCAGCGTCGGCCTGCACCAGGCGGCATTCGACGCCCTGCGCGCTGCCGCCCATGTGCAGCGCCGCGCCGCGCTTGCCCAGCCACAGCAGGCAGGCCAGCCAGAAGGCGTGCTGCGACGACACCGCTGCGCTGGTCGGCGTTTCCAGGAATTCGGTGAGCTGGGACGCCTGCAGGAACAGGGCGTGGCCGGCGTCGACCGCACGGAAGGTCGGGCCGAAGGCTTCCGCCAGCAGCGCAAAGACGTGCGCCGGGTCGGCGTCGGCGTAGCGCTGCTCCAGCTCTTGCAGGTGGTCGCGCACGGCGCAGCCGAAGGCGGCGCTGCGGAAAGCTTCCGAGCTGATCAGGTCGGAATGGTCCAGCATCAGCCAGTCCGGTTCCGGCGGCGTCATGCCCGCGCTCAGGGCGCCCGCCAGGTAGCTTTCCACCGGCACGAAGGATGGCCCGGCCGACAGGCTCGCCGCCAGCGTGTACAGGGTGCCGATGCGGCTGGCCACGGCCTGTTTCTGGCGCACCAGCAGCTTTTCGCGCAGCAGTTGCGAGTGTTCCTTTTGCAGCTTGGCCAGGGCCAGCGCCTGTTTCAGCTCCATGCGCAGCGCGGCGATATCCCACGGTTTCTGGATATAGCGGTGGATCTGGCCCTGGTTGACCGCGTCGACCGTGTGCTCCAGTTCCGAGTAGGCGGTGGTCAGGATGCGCACGATATGCGGGTAGCGGTCCCACGCATAGAACAGCAGCTCGTTGCCATAGGCGCCGGGCATGCGCTGGTCCGACACCAGCACCGCGATCTCATCGGCATGTTCGTCGAGCATGCGCTTGCCCTCCTCCACCGACTCGGCCACGTGGACCGGCGCCAGCGAGCCCAGGGCGCGCTGGAAATATTTGAGGGCGGTCGCCTCGTCGTCGACGTAAAGTATCGCCGGCGTTTGTTTGGTCGCTTGTTCTGTCATGCTCGTTCCTTCTCTAACTCCGGGAAATTCATGGTGACGGTGGTGCTGCAACCCTGTTCCGACTGCACCCGCAGGTGGCCGCCGAACGATTGCATCACGCGGTTGCAAAAGATCAGCCCCCAGCCGCTGCCGCCTTCCTTGCCGTGCATGGACACCGGGTCCAGCAGCAGGCGGTTCAGCAGCGCCGGCGCAATGCCCGGGCCGTTGTCCTGCACGATGATATACGGGCGCTCGGCGACGCCAACGGTAATGCTGATGCGCGGCGCGGGCCGGCCCTGCAGCGCGCGCAGCGCATTACTCAGCAGCGAAGACAGCACCAGCGCCACGCAGTTGGGCGCAGCGCGCACGGTAAAGTCGGCCTGCACCTCCACCTCGATCGCCTCGCGCTGGCCGGGCGCCAGCGGGTAGACGCCCAAGAGGGCGGCGACCAGTTGCCGGGCACTGCTGCTGGCGCCGCGTGCGGCCGGCACCACGCTGGCGCGCTTGACCGATTCGACGAAGGAAGCCAGCACCGACAGGCAGTAGCGCGCATTGTCGTGCATATGCGCCGCAGCGTTGCCGATCTCGGCTTTAAGCGGCAGGCCGCTGTCTTCCGCCTGGCCGCCGACGCGGCGCTGGATGTTGCGCGCGAAGTTGGCGATGGTGGCCAGCGGGGTATTCAGTTCATGTGCCAGGAAAGACACCGTTTCCTCGATGGCCAGCAGGCTTTGGCGGCGCATGGCGCGCTCGCGCGCGTGGGCGCTGGCCAGGCGCAGCGCTTCGCGCACGGTGTTGGCGTCCAGCGGCTTTTCCAGGATGCGGAAGATGTCGCCGCCGTTGATGGTCTCGAGCAGCACCTCCTTGTCGGCATAGGCCGTCACCAGGATGCGCACCAGGTGCGGGTAGTCGCGTTCGACCTGGCGCAGCAGCTCGGCGCCGACCCGGCCCGGCATGCGGTAGTCGGTCACCAGCACCTCGACGTCGCTGTCGGGCCGGGCCAGGATTTCCAGCGCCTCGTCCACACCGGGCGCGGTCAGGACGGTGAAGTCGTTTTCCACCGCGCGCGCAAAATACTTGCGCGCCAGTTCCTCGTCGTCCACGTACAGCACGGTCGCTGGCTGGCTGCGCGCGCTCATTTTTCGCCTCCGCTCACGCGCGGCAGGTCGAACGTGAAGCGGGTCCATTCGCCAGGCACGCTCTCGGCCAAGAGCAGGCCGCCGTGGCGCTGGATCACGCTGTAGCAGATCGACAGCCCCAGGCCCAGGCCCTGGCCCACTTCACGCGTGGTAAAGAAGGGCTCGAACACGCGGCCGATATTTTCCGGCGCAATGCCCGGGCCGTTGTCGCGCACCGTGATCTGCAGCCGCTCGCCGCGCGCTTCGGCGTAGACATCGATGGCCGGTCCTTGCGTGGCACCCTTGCGCATGGCCAGCGCCGCATTGCTGAGCAGGTTGATCAGCACGCCGATGATGGCGGCCTCGTCGCCGCGCACCAGGGTATCGGGCTGCAGGTGGCGGTTGACCTTGATGCCCTTGATCTCATGGCCGACCAGGCGCACCGACGACTCCAGCGCGCGCTCGAACAGGAATTGCGCGCTTTCGTGATCGGTGCCGGACTTGCGGTAGGCAAAGGTCTTCAGGTCGGACACGATGTACTGCACGCGCTGCATGCCCGATTTGGCGTCGGTCAGGCATTCGTGCAGCACTTCGCTGCTCTTGGCGGCCGGCTCTTCCAGTGCGATATCGATCGCCATCATGCAGAAGTTGACCGGATTGTTCACCTCGTGCAGCAGGCCGGCCGCCAGCGTGCCCAGCGCCGCCATCTTCTCCTGCTGCAGCATCTGGCCCTTGATTTCGGCCAGGCTGCGGTTGTTCGCTTCGAGCTGGGCGTTCTTGTCGGCCAGCTCCGCCTTGAGCTGGAACAGGTTGAAGCGCGCCTGCTCGTTATAGTAGGTGCAGACCGCGCTGGCGATGGCGCTAAAGGCCAGCAGCAGCGAATTGACGGCAAAGGCGCCGCCCACCGGCGCCTGGCCCTCGTGCACCCAGCAGGCCGCCGCGTACAGCAGGTAGGTCAGCAGGCCGAGCGTCAGGTTTTGCCACATGCGGAAGGCAAAAGCGATGGCCGAGGCGAACACGCCCAGGTTCAGGCCCGCATAGTAGATCGAGGCCGCGCCTTCGGTGACGGCAATCATCCAGGCGATCATGATCTGCGGCAGCATCAGCCAGGCGAAACTCATCGCCTCCACATGGCGCGCGCCCCAGGGCCGGCGCATCAGGCCGATAATGCCGAGGATGGCCAGCGACACCAGCACGCGCGCCAGCGTGAATTGGCCCAGGTGCTCGGGGTAGAGGCTGAAATCGAGGCCGATCCCCAGCAGCACCAGGCCGATCGCGGTCCAGGCGCCGCCGCGGCTAAAGCGCAGGCGGTAGGCGCGCAAGTCGGACTCGTACGCCGTATGCAGGTGCAGGTTCACGTAAGGGGCCGGTCCGGTCATGGCAGCGACGCTTCGGCAAACACATTGACGCCGGTCGCATCGACATAGGTGCTGCGTTCGCGCGACTGGGGCGGCAGCAGTTGCCCCATCTTGGCTTCGTCGCGGTAGATCAGGTACCACTCCAGCAGGTGCTCCATGCCCGGCCGTTCCGGGTTGCTGCTGTGGACGTTGGTCACCAGCAGGCGCCCGCCGCGCTTCATGCAAGAGGCGAAATAGCCCAGCAGGCGGCTGCACACCTTGTCCGACAGGTAGTCGAACAGGCCGGCGCAATACACCACGTCGAAATCGGCGCCCAGCTGCGGACCGTCGACGCGCCGTTTCAGCAGATTGTGCACCGAATCCTGCACGAAGCGGATGTCCGGCTGGCGCGCCAGGCCGGCGCTAATGCCGCCCAGCTGGCCGCGCGTCCAGGCCAGCGTCTCTTCGCTGAAGTCGACCAGTTCGAACGACAGCCAGTGCGGCTCGTCGTACTCGCGCAGGAAGCGCTGGATTTCCTGGGCCGGGCCACAACCCACGTTCAGCACGCGGAACGGGCGTCCGACGCGGCGCGCCGCGTCGGCATGGCGTTTCAGGAAATCGACCAGGATATCGATGCGGTTGCGGTGCGCCACCGCCACGGCCGTCTGCAGGAAGGCGGCATTGACGATCTGGAAGTAGGTGCTCGGGCCCTGGCGCGGGTCGCCCAGGATCTGGTTGACCATCTGGTAGTCGCCGGCGTAGCCGAGCGGCTTGCTGAAGGTGCGGAACACGAACGGCGCGCGCAGGATCAGCGGATGCAGCGCGCCCTGGGCAAAGGCGCGGTGGGCGGCGGCAGCGTCCTGCTCGACCAGCCCGGCTTCCTTGTTCAAGTCGTCGAAATAGCGGCGCACGCGCCCGATCAGGGGCTCGGCCAGCTCGGCGAACACGTCGGCGCGCAGGCGGCCGTTCTCTTTGGGCAGCGAGTCGGACAGGTCGACCTGTTCCACCCAGCGCGCCACCTCGGCCAGGTAGGCGCGCGATTCGTTGACGGCAATCTGGTAATCGCGGCGGATGCGGAAACGCTCGTCCCAGTCCAGCACGAACTTGCTCGCTTCGCGGCCCACGGCACCTGGCAGCATGACCACCTCGCTCAGTTCACGCCATTCGTCGATCAGGGTCACCGAGACCACCGCCGTCAGCCCGGTGTTGACCATGCTGATCACCACCGCCTTGCCGATATAGGCGTTGGCCGTGCCCATGCGCACCGTCAGTTCGCTCAGCACCTCGCTGACCTGCACGATGGAATACGGGTTATACACTTCCATCACCAGCGACTTGCGCTGCAGCGTCACGATGGTGCCGCGGACGGCTTCACCTTGCGTGTTCAGGAAACTGACGACCGGATCGATTTGCGCCTGTGAATACACTTTTTTTCGGAACTTAAATGGTTGCCGTGAATTAAATCGAGTGTACTGACTTGTAGCCCAAATCGCAACGTTTCCCAGGGAAGAATTGCCTGACGATTAGTAGGGATTATTCTAATGACAAGTGCAGCCGGCACCAAAAGTACGCTGCCGCACAGACGCGACCATTTCCTGGTGTCAAACTGGCGCCGAGGACTTGGAGAACATGATGAAGCAGCCACGCCAGCAAAGTCCCGCCGAACTGGAGCGGGCTGAATTCCACGAACGGTTTGCGCGCAGTTTTGCCGATCCGCGCTTCGATGGCCTGCGCGACGCGGTGGCCGCGCTGGAAGAACTGGCCTGGCGCCATTACTGCGAACAGCGCCGGCCGCCGGCGCCGCATTAAGCGTTGGCCGCCAGCAGTTCCAGGCGCTGCGCCAGGCGCGCCGCCATCTGGGCCGGCGTGAAGCCGGCATAGCGGTTGGCCACCCCGCGCGCCGCCATCAGGGTGCGCCCATCCATCAGCAGGCTGCGCACCACGCCGCGCCAGTCCACCGTCCCCGGCAAACGGCCGCCATTGACTGCCACCCCCGCCTGCTCCAGGCGCGCCGCCAGCAGGTAGCGTTCGAGCTGGGTCGGCAGCAGCAGCATGGGCACCGCCGCCAGCAGCGCATGCGTGATGCTGCCTTCGCCGGCCTGGCTCACGCACAGGCGCGATTCGGCCAGCGCCGCGGCCAGGTCGACCGGACCGCGCGCATAGGCCAGGCTGGTGGCGTGCACCGGCGGCACCGCCCCGGCCGCCACTTCCGGCTGGTAGCACAGCACGCGGCAGCCTTCCATCACCAGCGCATGCAGCACCGCCACGTGGGCCGGGTGCTCCTGGCGCAGGTAGGCGAACACCTTGTGGCCGTGGCCGGGCGGCCATTGCGGCGCTTCGCCGGACGGCGCCACGAAGGCCGGCCCGTACCACTGCTCGCGCTCGGGCGGGCGGCCGTAATGGTCCAGTTCGGGCCAGGCGCACAGGAAATGCTGGCGCCCCAGCAGCGCATCGGCCGCCTGCACATACGGCACGCCGCCGTGGTGCACCAGCACCGTGTTCATCACTTTCAGGGTGTGCAGCTCGGCGGCGGCAAGGCGCTGCAAATCCATTGCCTCCCAGGGCCGGAAGTTGGGCAGGGGCTGGCCCGGCGGCGGCAAGGTGAAGCCGGCGCCCACCGCTGCCGAGGGAATGTCCAGAGTGCGCGCCGCCAGCAGGGCCGTCGGCGCGAACTCGGCCACCACCACGTCCGGCTTCAGCAATTGCAGCACTGAACGCCAGCCGCGCACCAGCGCATCGAGCGCCTGCGCTTCGCGGTAGCCGGAGGCGAGCATGATCTCGGCCAGGCTGGCCGCATGCTGCCCGGCACCGGCGCCGTGCAGCCAGAGCGGCGCCTGCAGCATCGTTACATCGAGCGCGCCCAGCAGGCGGCGCGCCTGCCCCAGGTCGCGCAGCGACAGGCTGACCGCATGGCCGCGTGCCAGCAGGGCTTGCGCAATGACCCGCAAGCGTGCCGCATGGGCGGGATCCCCGCCAAGTTCCCAAGCCAGGTGAAAGTGCGCCATTCTCAGTTCACCGGGCTAAGTGTCATTGCATTTTTCACATTATTTCCAAATTAGGCTGTGCCTTGGATTTTAGAACACACTGGCAAACAGGTGTGCAATACTAAGCCATGGCCCTCACCCGATTGCTCCCACAGAGCCTGCGCGCGCGCATGACCTGCGTGGTCATCTTGTTCGTGCTGGCGGCCACTTCCATCGTCACCTGGCTGGCGCTGTCGATGTCGGAACGCGACATGAAAAGCGTGATCGGCCAACAACAGTTCAGCCTGCTGTCGGTGGCCGCCGCCCATATCGACGAACAGCTGGCCAACAAGCGCCTGCTGCTGGCCACCATTGCCGAAGCCATCCCGGCCGGCCAGCGCACGCCCGCCGCCATCCACGCCGCCATCGAACGCCATGCTTCGGCCTCGTCCGAGTTCGCCAACGTGGCCGCCTTTGACAGCAGCGGCAAATACCTGGCCAGCCTGCGTCCGCCGCAACAGGACAATCCGAACGTGGCCGACCGCGCCTATTTCGAACAGACCCTGCTGCAAAAGCGGGCCATCATATCGCCGCCGCTGCGCGGCCGCGTATCGAGCTTGCCGGTGGTCGTGCTGACCCATCCCATCGTCGACAGCGGCGGCGACGTGCAGGCGGTCCTGGTGGGCAGCATCGACTTGCTGAACTCGGACTTCTTCCACCATTTCAACACCATGAAGCCCGGCAAAACCGGCTTCATGTTCATCATGACCACCGAAGGCTTGCTGGTGAACCATCCCAACAAGTCGCGCCTGCTCGAGCATATCAATGCGCGGCCCGGCCTCAATCTCGGCACCCAGCGCGCGCTCGACGGCTTCGAGGGCTGGATGGAAGCGACCAACAAGGATGGGGTGGATGGCATCTATTCCTATAAGCGCCTGAATGCCACCAACTGGATCGTGGCGGCACGCTACCCGACCGCCGAAGCGTTCGCGCCCATGATCAGCATGCGCCAGCAAGCGGTGCTGGCGGCCAGCCTGTTTGCCGCCGTGGCCGGAGTGCTGAGCTGGCTGACCATCAACGTGCTGCTGTCGCCGCTGCAGAAGCTGCGCGCCAACCTGCACGCCATCCGCAACCGCGGCGCCGAGATCGGCCTGCTGCGCAGCGGCGGCAAGGACGAGATCGGGGAACTCAGCGAAGCGCTGTACGAACTGACGGCCGAACGCCAGGCGGCGCAGGAGCGCCTGGCCGAGAGCGAAAAGCGGGCGCGCGTCATCGCCGACAATATTCCGGCGCTGGTGGCCTATATCGACCGCGACCTGCGCTTCCGCTTCACCAATGAACACTACCAGTTCCTGCTCGGCATCGACCCGCGCGCCATGGTCGGCAAAAGTTTTGCTGAAGTGTTTGGCGCCGAGGCCCTGGCGCGCTGGCAGGATTGCTTCGAGATCGTGCTGGGCGGCCGCCGCATCCATGTCGAGCGCCCCGGCGAGGAGCTGGAGCGCCACCTGCACCTGATGGCCGAACTGGTGCCGGACCTGGCCCCTGACGGCAGCGTGCCCGGCTTTTATATGATGTGCACCGACATCACCGAACGCAAGAGTGCCGAACTGGCCCAGGCGGCCAGCGAAAAGCGGCTGCGCCTGATTGCCGACCACTTGCCGGTCATGATCAGCGCCATCGACCGTGAGCACGTGCTGCAGTTCGGTAACGCCACTTACCGCCGCTGGCTCGACATCGATCCCGACACCCTGCCCGGCCGCCCCATGTCCAGCGTCAGTGGGGAAGCGGTCTACCGCGAAGCGCGCCCCTGGCTCGAGCGCGCCTTCGCCGGCGAGGTGACCGAATACGAGTCGGGGGCGCGGCTGCACGGCGAACCGCGCATCCTGGAAACCATCTTCGTGCCGGAAGTGCGCAAGGATGGCAGCGTGCCTTTCGTCTACGCCCTGACCAGCGACGTGACGCGCAGCCGCGAAGTGGAGGCCGAACTGCTGCGCCAGGCGCGGCGCGATCCACTGACCGGCATCCCCAACCGGCGCCAGTTCGAGGATGTGCTGGACCAGGCCATCGAGCGCGTGCGGCGCCAGGACAGCCAGATGGCGCTGGCCTACCTCGATATCGACAACTTCAAACACATCAACGACAGCCTGGGCCACGCCGGCGGCGACGAAGTGCTGAAGGAATTCGCGCTGCGCCTGTCGGGCAGCGTGCGCACCACCGATACCGTGGCGCGCCTGGCCGGTGACGAATTCGTGATCGTATTTGAAAACATCCGCCATGCCGACGAAGTGCAGCTGCTGGCGGAAAAAGTCATGGCGGCCGTGGCGCCCGACTTCACCGTGCTGGGCGCGCCGCTGCGCGTGACCACCAGCATCGGCATTGCGCTGTACGCCGGCGGTACCGAAACGGCGGGCGGGCTGATCGGGCGGGCCGACATGGCCCTGTACGACACCAAGCGGCGCGGCCGCAACGGCTTCACCATCGACCTGGGCCGCGGCCTGCCGGAGACGGCTGCCGCGCCGCCCTAGGCTTGGCGCAGCAGCGCGATGAAGCGGCGCCCGGCCGGCCCCGGCGGCGCATCCTTGCGCCAGACCGCATACATCGAGAAAGCCTGGCCCAGGATGGGGCTCGCTTCCAGCGACAGTTCGACCAGGGCGCCGCTGGCCAGCTCGTCCTGCACCATATGGCGCGGCATGCCGCCCCAGCCCAGCCCCGCGCGCAGGAAGGCATGCTTGGCGCCCAGGTCGGCCAGGCGCCATCCTTGCTGGTTGAGCACGCCGAACTGGCGTCCCGCCGTCAGCGCCGAGCGGTCGCTCAGGATCAACTGTATATGGCGCGCCGCCTCGCTGCGTGCGATCGGCGCCGGCAATGCCGCCAGCGGGTGACCGGCCGCAGCCACCGCCACCAGCGGCACCTCGAACAAGAAGTCCGTTTCGCATTCCGGCGGCACGTCGGGATAGGAGCCCACTACCGCCAGCCGGCAGCGCCGCTCCAGCAAGGGCTGCACCACCGCACCCAGCGCCTCGACGTCCAGCCGCAGCGGCGTGCCGGGAAATTCATGGTGGAAGGCGCGCACCGCCTCGGTCAGGCGCGCGATCGGGAACATCACGTCCACTGCGACCGACAGCTCGGCTTCCAGGCCTTCGGCCAGGGTGCGGGCCTTGGCCTTGAAGCGGTCCATGCTGCTGGCGGCGGCGCGCGCGGCACCCAGCAAGGCGCGGCCCTGCTCGGTCAGGCGCGGATACCTGCCGCTGCGGTCGAACAGCGCGAAACCCACTTGCAATTCGAGGTTGGCCAGGGTCTGGCTGACCACCGATTGCGCGCGCCGCAGCTTGCGGCCGGCCGCCGAAAAACTGCCCTCTTCCGCCGCGGCGATGAAAGTGCGCAGCTGGTCCATCGACATTGCGTCAAGCATGTGCGATCCTGTAGAAACCCGATGGCGGCAGATTCTACACGACCGTGTAAGACTGGTCCGACACGGTGGCGCGCTTCCCTCTGCTTGGAATCGGTCCCTTGCACTGGATACTGGTTGACATGATGACCACACTTCCACTCAGCCGCAGCACCCAGGCCGCAGCGGCCGGGCCATCACAACAGCTATATATGCTGCTGCGCGAGGCGCCCGACCGCGCCGCAGCCAACGCCTACCTGCAGCGCCGGCTGGCCGAAGCGGCAGCCTTGCCGCCGGCCTGGAGCGGCGGCCTGCAGGGCCTGGAAGAATGGCTGGAACTGCGCCGGCGCAACCGCGCCGAAGAATTCCGCCAATACCAGCAAGGGCGGCAGCAAGGCGCTGCGCGCCGCCACTTCGCCACGCTGGCGCAGGCGCGCCGCTTCCTGTGCGTCCAGGCGCCGGCCCTGCTGGTAGAAGGCGCCTGGCTGCACAGCGTGCTCGATCATTGGCGCCAGCCGGCCTATATGCCGCTGGTTAAGCTCTACCTCGATTACCTCGGCAAGGGCGTGCCGGCGGCGAACCATGTTGCGCAGGTGCGACAGGTGCTGGCGCTGCAGGCCTGCAGCACCTGGCAAGACCTGGAAGACAGCGGCTTTGTGCAAGGCGCCATCCGCCTGGCCCTGGCCAGCGCCGGCGAACGCTATCTCGCCGAGTTGTTGGGCTATCAGCTTGCCGTGGCCGAGCAGCCGGCGGCGCAGCCTGCGCTCCTGCTTGAGCTGGCCGAACTGGGCATTGCACTGCCGCCGCCGCCGCCATCCGAGACCATCGTCCTGGACGTCCTGCGCGCCCTGCTGGGCGGGCAGCCCGCGGCCGCCGCCCGCGTCCTGCAACAAGTGGAGCTGGGCTACGCCCTGGGCCGCATCGGCCTGCAAACCCTGCCCGCCACGCCGGAAGACGGTGCGCCGCAAGACCCGCCAGTGGCCAGCAGCGCGGCCAGCGCCGCCATCTTTGCCGCGCCGGCCGGCACCGGCGAGGGTGCAGCCGATACACCGCCGGTGGCGCAAGAACCACGGCCCATCTTGCGCCATCGCTTCGATGGCGACGAGCATGCCTGGGAGACCATCCGCAGCGACCTGGGACTGCTGGAAGCCCAGATCGCCGCCTGCAGCGGCAAAGGGGAAGCGATGACCATGCTGGCGCGCCACATGGGCCCGGCCGTGCACCACCAGCCGCTGGGCCTGATGGCGGCGCGCGTCTACGCGCAGCTGTTTGCGCTGGCCTAGCTTGCCAGCGATGCGCGCAGCAAGGTCGGCGTCAGTCCGGTCCAGCGCTTGAAGGAGCGCCGGAAGTTGGCCGCATCATGAAAGCCCAGGTAATCCGCTACCGCTTCGTTGTCCGCCTGGCGCGACTGGAACAGGTGCAGGGCGACATGGGTGCGTACCTGGTCCAGCTCCGCCCCAAAATGGGTGCCGTAACGCGCCAGGTGGCGCTTCATGGTCGCCGGGCTGGTCCCGAACGCCGCACTGGCAGCCTCCAGGGTCGGGCCGCAGCGCACTTGCGCCAGCAGGTAATCATAGAGCGCATCGAGCAGGCTGGGCGGCGCGCACGCGCCAGCCGGCGCGGCCGTGCCGGCTGGCGCGCCGGCGCCCGGCCAGGGCTGCGAAAGCGATGCCGCATCCAGCAGCATCGCATCAAGCTGGCAATCGAAGCGCAGTTCGCCGCCAAGATGGACTTCATGCTGCTCGATGTGACGCGGGCGGGCGCGGTTGAAACAGAACTTCCATGGCAGGCGCCTGCCGCCCAGCCAGCGTGCCAGCGCAACCAGCGCCGTCATGTGCATTTCAACCAGCGCTGGACGCAGGCCGGGGGCGCCGTGGCTGTCGGTCCAATACAGCACCGCCTGGCCGTCGGCGACGTATAGCCGTGGCCGCAGCAAGGGCAGCAGGCGCGTCGGCCAGGCGCACAGGATTTGCAGCGCCTGCTGCAGCGACGCGGCCTGTTGCAGCAGCGCCGATAACGCCGGATCCGCGCCAGGCAGCAGGTGCTGGCCGAGCATGAAGCTGGTATCCGGGCTACCGAGCTCGCGCAGCGTATTGGCGAGCAGTTGCAGGCATTGCTGCGGGCTCATGACCGTACCCGGCAACGGCAGGCTGCCGTCGCCGGGCATGCCGGTGCCGCGCGCAATGGCAGCGGGATGCGCTTCCCGCTGCAAGGCGTACTCGAAAAAATGCCACGGCAAGCCGCGCGCGGGAATCGTCGGCTGGTCCGGCAGGGCGTAGCCGATCACGGCATGGGGGCCGCATGCGGCTGGTGTACCTGCGCCAGTGCCCCACTGGTGCCATCGATTGCAACCGAGAGCCGCGCCAGCAGCCCTTGCGCATCGCCCTGGACCGCATCGCCGGCAAACCGCAGGCTCAGCGGCAACGGCCCCTGCGGCCCATGGTGGCGCATCCGCGCCACCATATCGCACAGGTGCTGCGCCAGCAGCCGCGCCTCGGCGGCGCCCACGCCCGGCAACAGCAGCGCAAAGCGGTCCCCGGCATAGCGGCACAGCAGGTCCTCGTTACGCAGGTTGAGCAGCAGCATATGGCCGACTGCCTGCAACACCCGGTCCCCCTCGCGCGGGCCATGTTCGCGATTGATGCGGTGGAAATCGTCGATGTCCAGCAGTACCAGCGCGCACTGGCTGGAAGGAGCGCGTGCCTGCTCGAGCCGGATCTGGTGCCGCAGGTAAGCTGCATCTGCCAGTTGCGTCACACGATCGAATGCGCGGTGCTGGCGGAACAGGCGCTCACGCTTGGCCAGGTGGTCGTTCAGCATGAACTGCTCCTGGCGCCAGTAATAGATTCCTGCCGTGAGTACCACCATGCCGAACGGCACCAGCGCCTCAAGCCAGTTGTCCCAGTTGGCGCCCTTGTCGATCCGGAACAACTCGTCAAGGCAATCGGCCCACGAGCCCAGCATGATGGCCGCCAGCCCCCCGGCCAGCAGGCGCGTCACCAGGCCGCCCGGCCGGCTGCTCAAGGTCATGACGAACCACAGCCCCGCCACGGCCGCCATGCCGCCCTCGGCCACGATATCCATCCAGCGCCATGCGCGCAAAGGCTTGGTTTCGCCTGCGCCGGCGTACAGCAGCAGGCACAGCAGCACGGCAAGCGCCGCGGCCAGCAGGTAATGTCGGTGAAGTTTCAGCATAGCCGCGCAGCTTAAGCGCGCCTTGTGACCGGCGCGTGACAGCTGCCGGGTCATTTCAGCTCACTGCCGCGTAACCGGCTTGTCATCCACGCTTCACATAATCCGCTGCATTCTTTCACTCTCAACACAATGCCCATGAAGACCCAACTGACAGCACTGGCCGCCGGCGTGCTCACCCTGGCCAACGCCAGCGCTGCCGATGCCGGCGAAGCGTCCCTGGCCGGCGCCAGCGTCGTCATTACCGGCCAGCGCGCGGTGCTGGCCAAATCCATCGCAGCCCAGGACAAGGCAGACAACATCATCAATGTATTGAGCAGCGACGACATCGGCAACCTGCCCGACAAGAACGCAGCGGAAGCCCTGGCCCGCCTGTCCGGCGTCGCCGTGCAGCGCGACCAGGGCGAAGGCCGCTACATCACCGTGCGCGGCCTCGGTCCCGACCTGAATAGCGTCACCATCAACGGTGCGTTGGTGCCGTCGCCGGAAGCCAGCCGCCGCGCCGTGGCACTCGACGTGTTGCCGGCCGGCCTGGTACGCTCGCTGGAAGTTAGCAAGACACTGGCGCCCGAACAGGATGCCAATTCCCTTGGCGGCACCGTCGAAGTCAAGTCGCTGTCGGCCTTCGACCTGCCGGGCTCGCTGCTGACGGTCAACGCAGCAGCCTCGCACGACCAGAATAGCGGCGCAAACAGCCCCAGCGCCGGCCTGCTGTGGGCCAGCCGCTTTGCCGGCGGCAAGTTCGGCGTTGCGCTGGGCCTGAGCGGCGAAAAACGCAAGTTCGCCTCCGACAACGTGGAAACGGGCGGCGCCTGGGAAGGCGAACGCCTGTCGGGCTTCGAACTGCGCGACTACCTGCCGGTACGCGGGCGCCGCGCTGCCGCCCTGAACCTTGACTACCGTCCCGCGGCCGGCAGCAGCTGGTTCCTGCGCAGCTTCCTTAGCCGGTTCAGCGACGACGAAGTACGCGACCGGCTAACCGTCAGCAATGTCAGCGGTGGCGCCCTGAGCGAAGGCGCGCCGGCCACGGCCCGCCTCGAGCGCCGCCTGCGCCAGCGCAAATACACACAGGAGATCCAGTCCCTGGTCTTTGGTACGCGGCAAAAACTCGGCGCTTGGCAGCTCGACGTCCAGGCCGGCCGCAGCCGGGCCGACGAGGACACGCCCGAGGCGCTGAACGATGGCCGCTTCCGCGGGAGTGCGAACTTCAGGGAGATCAGCTTCACCAACGGCCAGCGGCCGGTGCTCCAGGCGCCCGGCTCGGCCTTCGATCCGGCCAGCTACAGCCTGAACGGCATCACGCTGCAGCAACGCTATTCGAAGGACAGCGAGCATCACCTGAAATTCGACCTCGGCCATGAATTTGCCATGGGCGACATGCGCTCCGCCATGAAAATCGGCGCGAAGGCGAGCCGCCGCGAAAAGCGCAACGACACCAACCAGTGGAGCTACGGCAGCAAGGCCGTCGGCGGTTCCTTGTCAATGGCCTCGCTGGTGCAGGGCCATCAGCTTGACTACCCCTTCGGCCGCATTGGCGCCGCGCTCGATCCCGCCGCCATCCGCGCCCGCGTCGCAGGACTGGACCGGTCCGCCGCCCGCCTCGCAACGGAATCAGCCATCAACGACTTCACGCTGAAGGAAGACATCGATTCGGCCTACTTCCAGAACACCGTGTCGCAGGGCGACTGGCGCCTGCTGGCCGGCGTGCGCGCCGAGCACACGGGCTTCGATGCCGCCGGGGTGCGCACCAGCGGCAGCACCATCACCCCGCTGCAGCGCAGCCGCTCCTACACCAACTGGCTGCCATCGCTGCAGCTGCGCTACGACATCGACCGCGACACCAGCTTGCGCAGCGCCTGGACCAATTCGGTCGTGCGCGCCAATTTCAGCCAGCTGGCGCCCGGCGTCGCACTGGCCAGCGCCACCGAAGCCACCATCGGCAATCCCGAGCTGAACCCGCTCAGGTCGCATAACTTCGACCTCGGCGTCGAACGCGTGATCGGCAACGATGGCGCGGTCTCGGCCTACCTGTTCTACAAGGATATCAAGGACTTCACCTACACCACCAATCTCGCGGGCAGCGGGCAGTGGGCCGGCTACTCCAACGCCACCACCTACGCCAACGGCGACGCGGCCAAGGTCAAGGGCATCGAGCTATCCTGGCAACAGCCGCTGCGCATGCTGCCCGCGCCTTTCAACGGCCTGCTGGTCGGCGCCAACGGCGCCCTGACCGGCTCGCGCGCCGGCATCGCCCGCTTCGACGGCAAGGCCGGCGCCATGGCCACACGGCGCATCCCGATGCCGGGCCAGTCCGACCGCGTCATGAACTTCATGCTGGGTTACGAAGCCGGGCCAATCAGCACCCGGATCGCGTTGAACTACAAATCGCCTTACTTGCTCGAACTGGGGACGGACATCTTGAACGGCACCCAGGACCGCATCGTCGATACGCAAAGGCAGGTCGACTTCTCATTGGCCTGGCAACTGTCCAAAGGCATTCAACTGAGTTTCGACGTCGCCAACCTGAATAACGAAAAATACTACGTCTATCAAGGCGTCAAGGCGCACAATGCGCAGTACGAGCAGTACGGCCGCACCTACAAGCTGGGCCTGAAAGCGAGTGTGTTCTGATGCGCCGCCTATTTCCGCTTGCTTTGCTGCTGGCCTGCGCTGCCGCCACCGCTGGTGAAACTGTTGCCCTCCCGGACGGCGCCACGCTGGCGCTCGACAAGCGCGGCTTGCATCTTCGCGCGGCCAACGGCAGCGAACGGGCCAGCATCGCACTGCGCGGGCGCCAGCTCGACTACCGCAATGGCACGGCCCTGGTGGTCGACGCCAATACCGAACGCGCGATGACCATCGCCGTCGATGCCGGCGCCGGCACGCTGGCCGCAGCTGCGGTAATCGATGGCGCCGCGGTCGCACCGGAAGCCGCCTGCCTGTACCGCGATCGTCAGGGCCTGCTGTACGCCTTCATCGCTGGCAAGGATGGCCAGGCCGAGCAATGGCTGCTTGCCGGGCAGCCCCGGATTGTCCGCAAGCTGGCGCTGCCGCCGCTTGGCCAGCAGTGCCTGGTTCACGACGCCAGCGCCAGCCTGGTTGTGGCGGAGAAAGGCATCGGCGTCTGGGCCTATAACGCCGATGCGGAAGCGCCGCCTTCCCGCCGCGCGCTGGCGATCGGCGCCACCGCAGCAGCTTATGGCATCGCCCCTGCACGGGCCGGCATCGCGCTCCTCGGGCGCGACGGCAAGCCCCGCCGCACCATCGCGCTGCCAAGCGACCTGGCCCCGGCCGCCATCGTGCAGCCGCAAGTACAGACGGAAAACATGCCGCGCATGGGCGACGCGGCCGACGACCCTGCGATCTGGACCGACCTCCAGCGCGCGGGCCAGGGTCGCGTCCTCGGCACCAACAAGAAACAGGGCTTGCACGTGTACGACCTGCAGGGCCGCCAGACGCAAATGCTCGAATCCGGCCGCCTGAACAACGTCGACCTGCGCCAGGGCGTCATGCTGGACGGCCAGAGTTTCGACCTGGCCGCCGCTACGCAGCGCGACGAGAATGCTCTGGTGCTCTACACCATCGACGCTGCGGGCAGCGTCGCAGAAACCGCCCGATTCCCGACACCGCTGGAACGCATTTACGGCATCTGCCTGTACCAGCCGACAGGCGGCGGCCTGGAAGCCTTCGTCAACGACAAGGATGGCAGCTACCTGCAATACCGTATCGGCCGCGCGGCCGGGGCCTTCACCGCCACCGAAGTACGCCGTTTCAAGCTGTCCACCCAGCCAGAAGGCTGCGTTGCCGACGACCGTAATGGCCGCCTGTTCGCGGGCGAGGAGAAACGCGGCGTCTGGTCCATCGACGCGCGCAGCGATGCCAGGGCCGTCCCGCAGATGGTCCTGCCAGTCGGCGCCACGCTGCGCGCCGATGTCGAAGGCATGGCCATCTACCACGGCGCCAGGGCCAGCTACCTGGTGGTTTCCAGCCAGGGCAGCAACAGCTACGTGGTTGCCGATGCGGCCCCCCCGCACCGCATCCGCGGCAGCTTCCGCATCGGCATGAACGCCGGGGCAGGCATCGATGGGGCCTCCGAGACCGACGGCCTGGACGTCACCGCCGCCAACCTCGGCGGCCGCTTCTCGCAAGGCATGCTGGTGGTGCAGGACGGCCATAAGCGTCTGCCCGACGGCGCCCAGAACTTCAAGTATGTTGCATGGGCGGATATCGCCCGCGCGTTAGGCTTGCTGTAGTGGTATGCTCCCCGGTAGTTCACACCGGGGAGCAATCGTGTCGATTGTAGAAAAACTATTCAAACTCAAGGAAGCCGGCAGCGATGTGCGCACGGAAGTGGTGGCGGGGATCACCACCTTCCTGACCATGGCCTATATCATCTTCGTCAATCCAGCCATCCTTGGCGATGCCGGCATGCCAAAGGAAGCAGTCTTCGTTGCCACCTGCCTCGCAGCAGCGCTGGGCACAGCCATCATGGCCCTGTACGCCAACTACCCGATCGGCATGGCGCCCGGCATGGGCCTGAATGCCTACTTTGCTTACGCCGTGGTGCTCGGCATGGGCATCAAATGGGAGGTCGCACTCGGCGCCGTATTCATTTCAGGCTGCCTGTTCCTGCTTGTCAGCCTGCTGGGGCTACGGGAGGCGATCGTCAACGGCATTCCGCGCTCGCTGCGCATTGCCATCACGGTCGGCCTGGGCCTGTTCCTCGGCCTCATCGCGCTGAAAAGCGCCGGCATCGTCGTGGCGAACCCCAACACCATGGTCACGGTGGGCGACCTGCACAAGCCGCCGGCCTTGCTGGCTATCATTGGCTTCCTGCTGATCGTCACCCTGGACCGGCTGAAGGTCAAAGGGGCGATCCTGATCGGCATCATGGTGGTCACGGTATTGAGCTTCTTCTTCGCCGGCAATCAGTTCCGCGGGGTGTTCTCGGCGCCGCCTTCGCTCGACGCGACTTTCCTCAAGCTGGACGTACCGGGTGCGCTGGGCGTCGGGGTCCTGAACGTGGTGCTGGTGTTTTTCCTGGTCGAACTGTTCGATGCTACCGGCACCCTGATGGGCGTCGCCAGCCGCGCCGGCCTGCTGGTCAGCGGCAAGATGGAACGCCTGAACAAGGCGCTGCTGGCCGACAGCACCGCCATCGTGGCCGGATCGGTGCTCGGCACTTCCAGCACTACGGCCTACCTGGAAAGCGCCTCGGGCGTGCAGGCCGGCGGCCGGACCGGGCTGACCGCGCTGGTGGTGGCCGGCCTGTTCATCGCCGCCCTGTTCATTGCACCGCTAGCCGGCGTGGTGCCGCCATACGCCACCGCACCGGCGCTGCTGTTCGTCGCCTGCCTCATGCTGCGCGACCTCGGCGATTTCGACTGGAACGAAACCACGGAATGCATCCCGGCTGCCATCACCGCCCTGCTGATTCCCTTCACCTTTTCGATCGCCCACGGCATCGCATTCGGCTTCATCACCTATGCGGCACTCAAGCTGCTGACCGGCCGCTACCGCGAAGTGAAGCCCATCGTGTGGGTGATCGCCATCGTCTTCGGCTTCAAGTACGCCTATATCGGAGCGTAGGCGCGCGCCTGCACCCGAATCTTCAGGACGCCAATCAGGTTACACAGGCGCATCCGGGCCAGCACCAGGGCATCTTCGCCCTCGGCCGCCACATCCAGGTCCAGGTTCATGCCGTGTACGCCCGGCGCCATGCGCATCGCATGGAGCTGGACGCCGCCGCGGCGCAGCGTCGCCAGCACCGCCTCCGCGGCATCCATGGCGGAGCAACGGTCAAGGCGCAGGCGGAAGGTTCTCTGTTCGGTATTCATGTGGAGATTATCCGGCTGGCGCGCCGGAATAGGCATCCAAAATTTGCCCCGGAAACCGTGTAAAATAGAAGAATATTCTTCAGTTTGACGAAAACATGGAACACCTTGATGAATTGGACCGCAAGATCCTGCGCGAGCTGCGGCGGGATGGCCGTTTAAGCAATACCAAGCTGGCCGAAACCGTGGGCCTGTCCACCACGCCTTGCTGGAACCGGGTCAAGGCATTGGAGGAGCGCGGCGTCATCGAAGGATATACTGCGCTGCTCAACCAGCAGGCCCTTGGCCTGCCGGACACCGTCATCATCGAAGTCACGCTGGATCGCCACGATGACGACATGCTGCACAAATTCGGCCTGGCGCTGGCCGACCTGCCCGAAGTCATGGAAGCCTATCTGCTGACCGGCGAATACGACTACCTGATCAAGGTGGCGGTGGCCGGCACAGCGGGGTACGAAGAGTTCCTGCGCCGGAAACTGTATAAACTGCCCGGCATTCGCCACAGCCGTTCGACCTTCGTGTTGCGCTGCCTGAAGCGGGCACATTCCGTAGAGCCCTGATAGAATTCAGTTATGAATTACCTGATACCCCTGATTTTTGCCTCCGGCCTGGCCGCTGGCAACGCACTGGCAGAAGATAACGAAGTCGATCACACTGGGAATGTGATGCTGTCCGCCGAAATCGGCGCCATCACCACCAGCGGCAATACCGCCGGTACTTCCGTCACCGGCAGGTTCGAGATCCTGCAGGACACCCTGCGCTGGAGCAACGAATACACCGGCAACGGCTACTTCAAGGAAGACCGCGCCCGCGTCGACGGTGAAGAAACCAAACAACGTTCGGCTGAACGCTACCAGTTCGGCGCCAAGGCCGGTTACAAGCTGCTGGAAGAAAATTCCACCCTGTTTGCCCTCGCCGCATTCTCGGAAGACCGGTTCGGCGCCTATACCCGCAGCGCCAGCCTCGGCGTCGGTCATGGCTTCCGCGTTTACCAGAGCGATAACAAGACCCTGGATATGGAAGCCGGCCCCGGCTTCTTCAAGGCGACCCGCGCCAACGGCGAGGAAGACCGCGGCCTGGTGCTGCGCGGCCGTGCAGCCTTCCGCTGGAAACTCAGCGACAGCGCCACTTTTGCCCAGATGCTGACAGTGGAACGGGCGGCCTGGAACATGCATTCAACTTCCGAGACCTCACTTAGCGCCCGCATCAACGGATCGATGCACATGAAGGCGGCCTTCAGCGCCATCAATGACTCCACGGTTCCGGTCGATAAGCAGAACACCGACACCCAGACCTCGGTGACCCTGGTCTACTCGTTCTAAACCAGCCGCAACAACGCCAGGCCGGCCAGCGCCTGCAATACGGCGCAGTGCCACAGCAGGATCGTGTTGTCCAGCGTGGCGCGGCTGGCCGCCCTCAGCTTCCCCCTTGCCGCGACGTATACCGCCGCCGGCGCCAGTACTGCGGCATGCAGCCCCTGGTAAGCCAGTAACGCTGCCACGGCAGCACTCCAGGCATTCTGGGACGGAGACAGTCCCGCATACCGGTGCGCGCCAAGATCGGCGGCGCATGCCGCCAGCAGGCATGCGCCGGCCGCCAGCATCGGCCACCATTGTGCCGGACGCCGTCCATTCCACCAGGCCAGCGCCGAGCTGGCCGCCAGCAATGCCGCCGGCAGCCAGGGCCAGGGCGCATCTGGCAGCTGTGCACCCAGCGGCGGGCACACTTCCAGCCGCATCGACAAATGCACCAGGGTGAAGGCGAACGAGGCGAAAATCGCGCCATCCACCACGACGAGCACCCAGGTCGCCCACCAGGAATGCGAGGCAGCGCGCTCAGCGCCGACTGGTAGCGCGACGCCCTCGGCGACCAGTGCCAACGGCACCGTTTCCTGCGCACCTGCCTGCTGCGGCGCTTGCGGTGGCAGCGGCCGGTCCGCCTCCCATAGCCAGGCCACGAGCGTCGCGACCGCAAGGGCGCCGCACAGCCAGGCAGCGATCGCCTGCTGCACCGTCATCAGCAGGAAGAAGCCCGCAGTACCTAGCGCACAAAGGAAGGGAAGCCAACCATCGCCCGGCAGCACAAGAAGATGGCGGGGCCGGGCGTCGCGCCACCCGGTGACCAGGGTCTCGCGCATGCCGGTCACGCTGCCCGGAAGCCAATGCATGCCGCTTTCCACTTCCTGCGCAAGCAGCGGCTGGCGCCACAAAGGTTCTGCCGAGCGCACTTCCGGCTGGCTGCGCGTCCCATACTCGTCCTGCGGCAACCATTCGAGCGAACTTGCTTTCCAGGGATTGCCGTGCGCCCGCTCCGGTTTGCGCAAGGTGCGCACCAGATCGATCGTGAACAAGGCTACGCCCGCAGCAAGAAGCAATGCCCCGACGGTGCTGGCAAGATTCAAGCCCGCCCAGCCCATTTCGGAGCCATAGGTATAGACCCGGCGCGGCATGCCGAGCAAACCCGTCGCATGCATCGGGAAAAACGCCACATTGGTGCCGACGAATATCAGCCCGAAGACCCAGCGCGCCCAGGACTCGGACAGGCGATGTCCATTAAAAAGCGGCATCCAGAAATAGGCGGCCGCGAACATGGGAAACACCAGGCCGCCAACCAGTACGTAATGCAGGTGGGCCACGATGAAATAGCTGTCGTGAGCCTGCCAGTCGAACGGGACCGCCGCCACCATCACGCCTGTCAGGCCACCCAGCACGAACACCAGCAGGAAGCCGATGACAAACAGCGTCGGCGCATTCAGTTCCACCCTGCCCCGCCATAAGGTAGCGATCCATGCGAAGACTTGCACCGCGGTCGGGATCGCAATAGCCATGCTGGCGGCCGACACCAGCGTGGTTTCGAGCTGGCCGAGTCCGGCGGTGAACATATGGTGCATCCACAAGGCGAAACTGAGGACGCCCACCGCGGCCAGGGAAATGACAACCGCCCGCCGCGCGACCAGCGGCGTGTGCACCAGCGCCGGAAGCATGGACGACACCATGCCGGCGGCTGGCAGGAAAATGATGTACACCTCGGGGTGCCCGAAGAACCAGAACAGGTGCTGCCACAGCACGGGGTCGCCGCCGCGCGCCGGGATGAAAAACGGCCAGTCGTAGGCCCGTTCCAGCTCCAGCAAGGCTGTCCCCGCGATAAGCGGCGGGAAAGCGAAGACCACCATCGCAGCCACGACCAGCATCGACCAGGCAAACACCGGTATCCGCCATGGCGTCATTCCCGGTGTGCGGGTGAACAGGATCCCGATAATGAGCTCGATAGCGCCGGCAATCGCGGATATTTCGATGAAGCCGATACCAAGCAGCCAGAAGTCCGCGTTCAGGCCGGGCGAATACGCCTTCCCCGTCAGCGGCGGGTACATGAACCAGCCGCCGTCCGGCGCGAGGCCAAAGGCCAAAGTGACGATGAAGCCTGCACCGCCGAAGGCATAGGCCCAGTAGGCGTAGGCCGACAGGCGAGGAAAAGGCAGGTCGCGCGCGCCCAGCATGCCGGGCAGCAGGAAGACCGCGATGGCCTCCACCATCGGTATGGCGAACAGGAACATCATTACCGTGCCATGCATGGTGAAGAACTGGTTGTAGGTGCCCGGCTGAAGCAGGCCGTTGCCGGGAACGGCCAGTTGCAGCCGCATGGCCAGCGCCAGGACGCCGGCGAACAGGAAGAAGGCGAAGGCGGTTCCCAGATACAGGCGGCCAATGCGGGTGTTGTTGACGGCGGTCAGTGCGCGCCAGCCGCTCGGTTTGCGCCAGGCACGTTCAAGCCTTTCGAACTCTCCCGGCGGGCGCGGGAGGCTATTGGGCGTGTGGCGGTTGGCGCTCACCGAAGCGTCTCCAACCAGCTTGCGAGCGCCCGCAGGTCCTGCGGCGGAAGGCTGCTGGGCGGCATGCGGGCGCCCGGTTTGGCAGCCTGTGGATTGGCGACCCATCCGGTCAATGCGGCGTGGCTGAACGGCAAGGCGCCGGCGGCAATGCGCTCGCGGCTGGCGATGTGGGTCAGGTCCGGGCCGAGCGTGCCGCCGTCGGCAACGCCGCGCACTGCGTGGCAGGCGTTGCAGCGCGCTGCAAGAAAGACCTCCACGCCACGGCGTGCCGCGTCCCCTCCCCCAGCGTCCACCGCCAGAAGGCCCGGCGCACGCGCAACGGCATTCGGGGACGCGGCCTCTGCCGCTCCGGCCCTGGCGAGTCCGGTCATCACGGCAGGCGCGGCCTGGTGTTCGAGCCAGCGATCGAATTCCTGCGGTGTGACCGCCACCACGTCGAGCGCCATGGCGGCATGCTGGATGCCGCAGTACTCGGCGCATTGGCCCCGGTACCGGCCAGGCCGGCCGGCGCGCAGGGTCAGTCCATGCAAGCGGCCGGGCACCATATCCACCTTGCCGGCCAGCGCCGGAACCCAGAACGCATGCAGCACATCGGCAGACGCCAGTGCAAGATATACGCGTTCTCCCAGCGGCAATCGAAGTTCATTCGCCAGCACCGCTTCGCGCCCGGTCGCCGTGTCACGGTAGCGCACCTCCCACCACCACATATGCGCGGTCACGGTGACCTGGATGCGCGTTCCCGAGAACGGCCAGGCCAATTGCGATGCTTGCCAGCCGGACCATGCCATAAGCGCCGCCAGCAACGGCACCGGCATGAACAGCCCCCCGCCAACCACCAGCCAGCGCGACCACGACCTCCTACGTTTTTGGGCAACACCCAGGACAACAAGAACGACAACCAGCAGGAATATGACTGAGCCGCCCGCAAACAGCAGCCAGCCGAAACGGCTAAGAAGCACAGCATCCGGCCCGGCAGGCGACAGGACCGATTGCAGCGCCGGGCTCATTTGAGCGAGTAGAGGTATGCAGCAATGTGGCGGGCATCCTCGGCGGAGACACCCATATCCGGCATCAGCGTCGAAGGATCCATGCTGCGTGGGGCCGAGATCCAGCGCACCAGATTCGCCTCCTGGTTCGGCCAGCGCCCGGCGATATAGCTACGCAAGCCGAACTCCGCCAGCGACGGCGCGGCCTTGCCGCGCGCGGCTTCCACGTCGGGGATAAAGTGGCAGCTTCCGCACTGGAATTGCGCCAGCAGGGCCTTGCCGCGCTGCGGGTCGCCGCCGTGACTGAGCGGCGGGTAAGGCTTGCGCGGCTGGCAGGCGCACAGTGCCAGTGGCAGCAGGAACAGCGCCACACCGGCACGCGCCGTACACCGGTTTTTCCGCAAACGCATAGTGATTGCTTTCACGAATCGTCCCGGCCTTCCCGCTGCCGAGCCCTATAATTCACGCAAGACATCATCGCCTTTTTCCCGATTGTGCGTCGCCTTATTGCTACCGCCGCTGTGAGCTTATGCCTGGCCGGCCTGGCCGGAATCCTGGCGGCCACCCTGGTGCTGCAGGCCGGCTGGTATGACGTATCGGCAGTACGGCCGCATTTCCAGTTCGTGCATACCCTGATCGAACGAGGCATGCAGCAGTCGGTGCGCTTCCATGCGCGCGACATCGTGGTGCCGCTGGCTCCCGCAGGTGCTTCAGCCCGCGGTGCCGTCCTGTTTCGCCGCCATTGCGAACAATGCCATGGCGGACCTGGCGTGGCGATGGGCCTCATCGGTTTGGCCATGCAGCCGGTGCCGGGCCCCCTGGCCGACGCGGCCCGGCGCTGGAAGCCGCGCGAGCTGTACTGGATCACAGCCAACGGAATTAAGATGAGTGGTATGCCCGCATGGCGCTTCCACCTTGGCGAGCAGGAGATCCGGGACCTCGTTGCCTTTCTGGGCGCGCTGCCTGCGATGACACCGGCGCAGTATGCGGCGATGGGCCAGGCGGCGCCGGCCCGGACCGAACCGGACGCGGCGCCGGCCCGTGTGCCCGATCGCGACCGCGGCCGGCTGGCACTGACGCAGTTTGCCTGCCAGTCCTGCCACCACATCCCCGGCGTGACCGGCCCGCTAACCTATGTCGGCCCGAACCTGGATGGGCTGGCCCAGCGCAGCTTCATCGCCGGCAAGCTGCCAACGACGCAGGAAAACCTGGTGCAATGGATGCGCGAGCCCGGGCGGATCAAGCCCGGCACTGCCATGCCGCAACTGGGCGTGCCGGAGCACGATGCACGGGACATGGCGGCCTACCTGCTGCAGGCCACCCGCTAGTTACTGGTCCAGTTGCTTTTGCGTCTGGTACAAGCGCGAATAGATGCCGCCCTTCGCCAGAAGTTCTTCATGGCTGCCCTGCTCCGCGATCGTCCCCGCTGCCATCACCACGATCCTGTCGGCGTTTTCAATGGTGGACAGGCGGTGTGCGATCACCACCGTGGTGCGGCCTTCCATCAGCTTTTCAAGCGCCGCCTGCACCTGGCGTTCGGACTCGGTGTCCAGCGCACTGGTGGCCTCGTCCAGGATCAGGATAGGTGCGTCCTTGTACAGGGCGCGGGCAATCGCCAGGCGCTGGCGCTGGCCGCCCGACAGGCGCATGCCGTTCTCGCCGACTTCGGTCTGGTAGCCCTGCGGCTGGCGCATGATGAAGTCGTGCGCATACGCAGCACGCGATGCCGATTCAACCCGCGCCATGTCCGGAGCCGGGTCGCCGTAGGCGATGTTGGCTGCCAGCGTATCGTTGAACAGCACCACGTCCTGGCTCACCAGGGCAATCTTGCTGCGCAACTCAGGTAAGCGGTATTCGCGCAAGTCCACGCCATCCAGCAGGATGCGGCCGCTGCCGACATCATAAAAGCGCGGCAGCAGGCTGGCCAGCGTCGTCTTGCCACTGCCCGAGCCGCCGACCAGCGCCACCGTCTCACCGGCCGCGATATCCAGCGACACGGAACGCAGCGCCGGCGCTGCCTCAGGATCGTCCACGTTGTAGTGGAAGCGCACGTCCACCAGTTCGATGCGGCCCTTGACGTTCTCCGCGGTGCGGGTGCCGGTATCGGCCTCCATCGGCGCATCGATCAGGCCGAACACCGATTCGGCGGCTGCCAGGCCGCGCTGCAGGGGCTCATTCAGCTTGGTCAGGTTCTTGATCGGACCCTGCAAGGACATCAGGCAGGTGATAAAGGCAACGAATGCACCTGGCGTCAAGGCACCCGCCTGGGCCCGCAGCAAGGCGTAATAGATCACTGCCGACAGCGTGGCGCCGACCATCAGCATGATCAGGCCCGAGTTCATGGCCGCGGTCGAGGCGTGCTTGACGGCCAGCTGACGATTCAGCTTGACCACCTCGTCGAAACGCTTTTGCTCATAGGCCTGGCCGCCGAAGATCTTCACCACCCGCTGGCCGCCGATGCTCTCGTCCAGCACGCGCGTCAACTCGCCCATCGCGTGCTGGGCGCTGGAGCTGAGGCGGCGCATGCGGCGGGCCGCAATGGTCACGACCAGCGCCACCAGAGGCAGCAGCACCAGGCAGAATAAGGCCAGCTTCCAGTCGATGTCGAACAGGGAAGCCAGGAAACCGATCACCGCGACCGTGTCGCGCACGGCGATCGTCAGCACGCTCAGGCCGGCCTGCGTCACTTGGGTCGCGTCGAATGCTATGCGCGACAGCGTGGTGCCGGTCGACGACTGGTCGAAGTAGCGGTTGGGCAGGCGCAGCACACGGCTGAACATCTTCTCGCGCACATTGGCCTGCACGCGCTGGGTCAGCCACGCCGAGCCATAGTCGCCGGTAAAGGTGCTGACCATGCGCAGCAAAGCCAGGGCCATGATCAGGGCCGGGATCGCCCATAACGCGGCGGCGCCAGGATCGCTCGGCAGGAAGCGCTCCAGCCAGCCATGAATGGTCGCCAGCGCACCGCTTTGCGCCGCCGGGCCGGAGGCGCCGCCCGGCTGCACCGCATCGACCACGTTCTGCAGCTGGCGGATCAGCAGCACGTCGGTCAGCGAAGCCACGCCCACGCCGATCAGGGTCACCAGGGCGGCCCACTTATAGGGGAGGAATTCCTTGAGCAGGCGGACGTAGAGTTGGCGGCTTTGCACTATGGTGTTGAGAGTAATTGGCAACGCCGAATTGTACCAAAGCAGGAATGCTGGAGCCGTGGCAGAATGGCCTGCTCCCCAATCTTAAGGAAAAAACCACATGCGCAACGACACCCAATTCCACGCGCTGCACCAGGATGGCATCCTGCTGTTGGCCAATTGCTGGGACGGTGGCACCGCCCGCATCGCCGCCCTGGCTGGCGCCCGCGCGCTTGCCACCAGCAGTGCTGCCGTGGCCTGGGGCCACGGTTATGGCGACGGCTCCCAGCTGCCGACGGCCCTGCTGCTGGAAACCGTGCGCGACATCGTCCGCGCCAGTGCGCTGCCGCTGACGGTCGATATCGAGGACGGCTATTCTGCCGACCCGGAAGTGGTGGGACAGTTGGTCGGACAACTGGCACTGGCCGGCGTGGTGGGCATCAATATCGAAGATGGCGGCTCGCCGCCCGAACTCCTGGCGCGCAAGATCGGCGCGGCACGCGCCGCAGCCAGGGCAGCCGGAATCGACGTCTTCATCAACGCCCGTTGCGACGTCTACCTGCGTGGCCTGGCCGAGCCAGGTGCGCGCGTGGCCGAAACGCTGCGCCGGGCCGCCATCTACCAGCAAGCCGGCGCCAGCGGCCTGTTTGCGCCGGGCGTCACCGATGAAGGCGAGATCGCCGCCCTCGCCCAAGGCACTTCGCTGCCGCTCAACGTGCTGGCGCGCCCGCACCTCGCCGCGCCAGCCCGGCTCGCGGAACTGGGCGTGCGGCGCCTGAGTGCCGGTTCGGCGCCGGCGGAGGTGATGATGGGCCGGCTCAGGGTGTATATGGAACGCTTCCACCAGAGCGGCGCCATCGACGATGAGCAGACCTTCAACTACGGCCCGCTCAACCAGCTGATGTCTACTGCACGATAGTTGCCGGCTCGCTCCAGTAGAAGTACAGGTCCTTCGTCCGCCCCGGATGCACTTGCACCTCGCGGCGCTGGACCTGGCCATCGGCCGCGGTGGCCGTCACCCGGTAACGGCCGGGCTCCAGGTTGACGAACATCAGCGGCCCGGCGTCGCGGGCGTTGACATTGGTGTTGCCTTTTGCATCAGAAATCTCGACCTGCACGTCGGAGCGGTACTCACCCGTGCCGCGGGTTGCAAAAGTCATGCGGACGTTGTAATCCGGCTTGGTTGCCAGCATCTGGCCGCGCTCTTCGAGCCCAATGCCGCCAGTGACGAATTGCGGCTCATCGGCCGCTACTGCCGCGCCAACGGCGCCGCAAGCCAGGGTGAAGGCGAAAGTTATGTTTCGTACAAACATGATGCACTCCTTTCCTTTTTCAGGCTTGCCGCCAGTATTCTCCTGTCCCCTTCAAATCGCTATCAGCCTTGGCGTCGTATCTGTGTCGGGGAAAGCCTACATCACCCCTATTTCCTGCGTTGCCAAACTGATAGACTCTTGAACTTTGCTAGCAACAGTTTTAAGCAACGTTGTCAAAACAATCATATATAGCAGGGCACTAGGGGTTTTCATGTCGAATTGCGGGGCGAATCTGCGCCCGACCATGCTGGCGGCCGCCGTCTCCAGCTTCCTTTGCACGCCGGTCCTGGCCCAGCGCCAGACTGATGCGCAGTTGCAGGAAGTCCTCGTGACGGCCCAGCGCGTTGCTGCGCCGGAGTCGCGCACGCCGGTGGCCATGTCGGTGCTCACGTCCGGGCAACTGGACAAGCTTGGCATCGACAATGCGGCCGGTATCGGCAAGCGCCTGCCCAACGTGCACCTGGACGGCGCCCCGGATGGGCTGCGCATCACCATCCGCGGCGTGTCCAATTCCGACGCCACGGAAAAAGGCGATCCGTCGGCCGCCTTCATGCAGGACGGCATCTACATCGCGCGTCCGCAAGCACAGACGCTCAGCTTCCTCGACGTTGACCGCATCGAAGTGCTGCGCGGCCCGCAAGGCACGCTGTATGGCCGTAATACGACGGCCGGCGTGGTGAACGTGATCAGCAACGCGCCGGCGCCGCAATGGGAAGGCGCAGCCAGCCTCGCGCTGGGCAATTTCCGTTCGCGCGTGGCGACCGGCATGCTGAACGTGCCCGTCAACGACAAGCTCGCATTGCGCGCCGCAGTGGCGGTTCACAAGCATGACAGCTACCTGCGCAATGCCCAGGGCACCGGCTTTGCACTGGGGCAGGACCGCGACGACCGGTCCGCGCGCCTGTCGGCCAGGCTGGCGCTGGGCCAGTCGGCTGCGCTGCTGCTGCGCTACGAGCACGCCACGCAGGACGGCAACATCGACAACATCGTCCCGGACACCAATTTCTACCGGGACGTCGAAACGGGCAAACCTGCCTGGTACGCCGCCGGCACCAACGCGCGCCTGACCAACGCTTTCCGGCCGTTCAATACCAAGCTGGAACAAGGTTACAGCCATAAGTCGACAGAGAGCCTCGGCGCGGAGTTGTCGTGGAAGCTCGGCGCGGCCACGCTGGACTACCTGGCCTCCCGGCGCAAGAACGAGCACGGCTTCCTGGCCAATTTTTACTACCGCGTGCAGCCGGCTTTGGCCATTGGCGTGCACGAAGACTTCCGCGGCGAGCAGCGCCAGGATTCGCACGAGCTGCGGCTGTCGACCAATGGCAGCGGCCCGCTGAAGGCCCAGGGCGGCCTGTACTATTTCCGCGAAGAGTCGCACCAGCTCTATGTGTTCCGCGACCTGGAACTGGTCAAGCTGCCGCCCTATTACGTGTTCCCGCATGGGCCCACCGTCTCCCGCAGCAAGGCCGCGTTCGGCCAGCTCACCTACAGCGTCACGCCGGCAGTGCGTGCCACTGCCGGACTGCGCTATACGGACGATGACAAGTCGCGCGTCGGTTCGACGAACTTCCAGCAGGCGCGTGAATTCAACGCGGCCACCGACTTCAAGTTGCTCAACAACGCCGCACTGGCCACCCACAAGCGCACCTGGAAGCTCGGTGCGGAGTATGACCTGGCTGCGGCCGCGATGGCCTATGCCAGCATTGCCACCGGCTACAAGTTGGGCGGCTTCAATGACGGCTGCCTGGCCGGGTCCAGCGCGCTGGGCCTGCCCTGCCCCGCGGTACTCGCCGTCCCGGCCGATACGCTGTTCTACCAGCCGGAAACGCTCAAATCCTGGGAAGCCGGACTGAAAACCCGCTTTTGGGACAAGCGCGCCAGCTTGAACCTGGCCGCCTTCAAGTACGACTACACCAACCTGCAGCTGTCCGGCGTCGCCATCGTCGCCGGCGCACCGCGCTTCGTCACGCAGAATGCCGGCGCCGCCAGCGTCAAGGGCCTGGAGCTCGATGGCCAGGTACGCGCCACTTCCGCCGACAGGCTTACTTATGCCTTGACCCTGCTGGATGCCCATTACGTGAGCTACCGACCCGATGGCGTGGTCTCCTGGGCCGGCGAACCGCTCGACCGCGCGCCGCGCTCGGTGCTGAACCTGGGTTGGGAACATACTTTCCGCCTGCCGGGGGCAGCGCTCGCCGCCGGGATCAGCGCCCGCCGCAGCGCGTCCTACAACATCAGCGTTCCCAGCCAGTTGCTGCAGTACCGCGTGCCGTCCCGTACGGCCAGCGACCTTACGCTGGCATATCTCGCCGACAGCGCCCGCTGGCGCCTCTTGGCGTACGTGAAGAACCTGGAAAACAAGGTGCAGCCAGTGACGATCGACAGCTTCGGCATGGCCGTTCCAAGTGCACCAAGGACCTTTGACATCCGTTTCGACTACCACTTCTAACCCGGAGACTTATGAAGTCGCTGCTGAACCACCTGCCCCGTATCACCCTCGTCCTTCTGGCCGGCTTCCTGATTGCGCTTGCATCGCGCAGTTGGAGCGAAACGACCACGCTGCTGATTGTCAGTTCGGTCCTGATGTTTGCCTGCTGCTGGGCCAGTGCAAGCCATTTCCTTGGCCACGCCCCCGCATTGCGCTTCGTCGTCATCGCCCTGGTGATCGGCTGGTTTGCCGAGGAGATGGGCGCGCGCTACGGCTGGTTCTTCGGTTCCTACACTTATACCGACGTGCTGGGCCCGCGCGTAGGCACAGTGCCATTCATCATTCCGCTGATGTGGTTTGCACTGTGCTATGTCGCCTATGTGATCGGCAACCTGATCGTCTGGCAGTCGCCGACCGACGGCGTGCCATCGACCCTGATGACCTTCATCATGGCCTTCCTCGGTGCCATGATCGTCACCGCCTATGACCTGGGCGCGGACCCTTACATGGTATTCACGCTCAAGGCCTGGATCATGACCAAGACCGACGGCGGCTGGTTTGGCGAAACCCTGCAAGGCTTCGTCGGCTGGATGACCGTTTCGTTTGCCATCATCTACGGTTTCCGCCTCACCCTGCGCAAGAAACCGCCAGTCCCTAGCAGCCGCATCACGCCGCTCTACGCCCTGGTGCCGCTGCTGATCTACGGCGGCAGCATGGTGTTCCAGGCCCTCAAGGGTAATCCGATCGAGACCCGCACCATCGCGCTGTTCGCCATGGGTATTCCAGTGCTGACCGGCCTTTGCGGCTGGATGCGCTGGAAGGAAGCGCAATGAACGCGCCGGTCGCGATAGCGCCGACCCTGCGCGCCGACCCGCTTGCCGACGACACCATCGCAGCGATCCTGCACGGCTACGACGGCAGCCAGTGGGAGGCCATCGCGATCGTGAACCGCCTGCTTGGCCAATGGCAGACCAACGCCATCGTTGCCGGCTGGCGCGCACCGCAGGACACGCCCGCGCCGATCGCCACCGCACTGGAAGCCTACCTTGCCGCCGGCAGCAGCTTGCCCGATTGGGCCGATGCCGCCAGGATCGCGCGATCGGAGGAGCTGTTTTTCGACATGAGCATGCTGTCCTGCAGCCTGCTGTTCTGCGCCAGCCTGCCGGAATGCTATGTCGTGCCGGACCTGGCCGGCGTGCTGCACGTTGCGGGCCAGCTCGAAGCGCACACCGACTACCGCGTGCGCTCCACGGCGGCCATGATCTTCCCGGTCATGATGCGCGGCGGGCTGACCACCCCGGAAGGCGGCGGCATCGCGCAGATCCTCAAGGTGCGCTTGATCCACGCCACCATCCGCCACCTGATCCTGCGCGGCAATCCGTCCGATGCGGTGCTCGATGGCGGCATCGCCGTGGCGCCGCTGGATGCGCCTTGCCGCAACGTGCACGACACGCTGTACAACCACGGCTGGGACGTCGCCGCCAACGGTTTGCCCTGCAACCAGGAAGAGTTGGCATATACCCTGCTTACCTTCCACTACATTTTCCTGCGCGGGCTGCGCAAGCTTGGTCTTGGACTGCCGAGGCAGGACGAGCAAGCCTACCTGCACACCTGGAACGTGGTCGGGCATATCCTGGGCATCGAGTCGAGCCTGATGCCGCAAGACATGGAGCAGGCCGCGGCCAGTTTCGACGCGATCCAGGCGCGCGCCCGGCTGTCGCCCTACCTGCCCGACCCGCGCCCCGAACTCGGCGCCGCGCTGATGCGGGCGATGCAGGCCCAGATCCCGCTGCGCATCCTGAAGCCGTTCCCGATCCTGCTCACGCGCTACCTGTGCGGCAAATCCGCCCGCGTCGACCTGGCGCTCAACCAGCGCGTCAACCTGCTCTCGCGCGCCCTGTTCATCAGCGGCATGGTCGTGGTGCGCGGCGTCGATGCGCTGGTACGCCTGCTCTTCCCCGATTTTTCGATCTGCCGCATGATCACCCGCATCTTCGGCTACCAGTTCACCGTCAAATTCCTGATGGACCAGACCCGCCCCCTGAAACTGCCGCCTGCCGTACTCAACCAGGTTGACAGTGCGGTAAGCGCCTGGGGCCAGGACCCCAAGGCCCCAGCCTGGATGAACACCCTGGAAGCGCGCCTCTCAGGGCGCGCTCCTGCCAAGCCCGCGGGAGACCAGCAGCCATGCTGATGCGGCTTGTTTTCGCGTTGTTCGCCTTGCTTCTTTCGCTGGCTGCAGGCCTTGCCCCTGCCAGTGCGGCAGGGACTTCCGCCATAGCGCCCCTGGTACTCGACGAACACACCGGGTCGCACGACGCCTGGCCGGCGGTCACCATCCTGAAAGACCCTGGCGGCACCCTGCATGCGGCGGAAGTGCTGGCGGCATCGGCCGGCTTCCGCAAACCGCAATCGGCATATGCCACCCTGGGGGTGAACAAAGGAACCGTGGTCTGGGTCCGGATTCCCGTCTTCGTGCCCGCCGATGCCAGCGGCGAATGGACCCTGAACATCGACTATTCGCAGATCAACCGGGTCGACGTGTTCGCCGCCACCGACGGCGCGCTCCACAGCCATACCGTGACCGGCAACCTGCAGCCGGTGGTTGCCGCCGGCGGCGGCGGCCGCACGCCGGCGGCGGCACTGCGCCTGACGCCCGGCGCCGAGCATGTGGTGCTGCTGCGCGTGGAAAACATCGGTTCGATGATCTTGCCGATCCGCTTCTCCAAGGCTTCGGTCTACCATGCCGACGCGCTTGCCGAACAGATGCTGCAAGGTATGCTGATGGGCCTCAGCCTCTGCCTGCTGCTGTACAGCCTGGCGCAATGGGCCAACCTGCGCGAACCGCTGTTCGGCAAGTATTCGCTGCTGATCGCCGGCACCACCTTGTTCTCGTTCGAGTTTTTCGGCTTGGGCGGCCAATACATCTGGCGCGACAACGTATGGATGACGCTGCACGCCGGCGGCCTGTTTGCTCTGATGGCCTCCTGCGGCGGCTACCTGTTCGTTGAGCAGTCGCTGGCGCGCCCCGGCGTTGACCGCACGTTTTCGATCCTGATGAAGGGCGGCGCTGCGTTGACGGCCCTGTTTGCCGTCGCCTATTGCTTCGACGGGATCAGTGTCGAGGTGCTCGTGATCGTCGTCAGCACCCTGGGCCTGCTGCCCATGCTGCTTGGCCTGCCGGGCGCCTACCAGCGCGCCCGCCGCGGCGATTCCGTCGGCATCTACTTCATGGTCGGCTGGGCGGTCAGTTTCCTGTCGTCGGTGGTCCTGAGCCAGGTGATCAGCGGCAAGCTGGCAGCCAATTTCTGGACCATGCATGCCCTCCAGTTCGGCAATGCCTTCGATATGCTGGTGTTCATGCGCATCCTCGGCCTGCGCACCAAGGCCATGCAGAATGCCATGCTGCGCGCCGAAGCGGCCACCCGCCTGAAGTCGGATTTCCTGGCCAATATGAGCCACGAAATCCGCACCCCGATGAATGCCATCATCGGCATGAGCCGCCTGGCGCTGATGGCCGACCCAAGCCCGAAACAGCGCAACTACCTGGCCAAGATCCTGGGCGCCGGCGAACACCTGCTTGGCATCATCAACGACATCCTCGATTTCTCGAAGATCGAAGCGGGCAAGCTGACATTGGAATCGGTGCCCTTCAGTCTTGACGAAATGCTGGACCACCTGTCGACCCTGACAGCCGTTAAGACCGACGCCCGCAAGGTGGAGCTGGTGTTCCGGGTCGAGCGGGGCGTGCCGCAAAAGCTGGTCGGCGATCCGCTGCGCCTGGGCCAGGTGCTGATCAACCTGACCAACAACGCGGTCAAGTTCACCGAACGCGGCGAGATCGTGGTGGCCGTCAAGGCAGCCGAGCGGTCGGCCGAAGGCGTGGTGCTGCAGTTCAGCGTCAGCGATACCGGTATCGGCATGAGCGAAGAACAGCTTGCCCGCCTGTTCCAGTCCTTCAGCCAGGCCGACAGCTCGATCACCCGCAAGTACGGCGGCACCGGCCTGGGCCTGAGCATTTCACGCCAGCTGGTCGAGCTCATGGGCGGCACCATCAAGGTCACCAGCACGCCGGGCGTGGGCAGCCGCTTCAGCTTCACCGTCCGGCTCGGCGTCGGCGACGCCAGCACCGAACCGGTCGCCTCCCCGACCGCCGGCCTGCATCAGGCCCGCGTGCTGGTGGTGGACGACAGCGCCACGGCCCGCGAAGCCCTGGTGGAAATGCTCGGCAGCTTCGGCGTCGCCGCCCACAGCGCAAGCTCCGGCGAACAATCGCTGAACATGCTGGTGCGCGGGGTCGAAGCAGGCATGCCGTACCAGGTGGTGCTGATGGATTACATGATGCCGGGCTGGGATGGCGTAGAAACCATCCACCGCATCCACGCCGACCCGCGCTTCGCCGCCCCGCCATCGATCCTGATGGTCAGCGCCTGCACCCGCGAAACGGTGCTGCAGGAAGAAGGCGAGCTGCCGCTGCAAGGATTCCTGACCAAACCGGTCGGCCCCGCCCTGCTGTACCACAGCCTGCTGCAGGTGCTGCGGCCGGAAATCGCGCAACCGGCTTCCTTGCAGGGCGACCAGCGCGGGGTACCGGCGCAGGAGCTGGCAAAGCTGCACGGCGCACGCGTCCTGCTGGTGGAAGACAATGCCAACAACCGCGAAGTTGCGGTCGACTTCCTGGAAACCGTGCGCGTGCATGTGGATGTCGCTGTCCACGGTGGCGAAGCGGTGCGGATGGTCCAGCAGGCCGATTACGACCTGGTGCTGATGGATGTGCAGATGCAGGTGGTCGACGGTTTGTCAGCCACGCGCCAGATCCGCGCGATCGCGGCGCTGCGCAGTCTGCCGATCCTGGCGATGACCGCGCACGCCATGCCCGAAGACCAGGCCAGGAGCCTGGAGGCAGGCATGAACGACCACATCACCAAGCCGATCGACCCCGATGTGCTGTTCCGCGCGATGCTGCGGTGGATCGATCCCTCGCGCCTGGTGGGCCGCACCATCCCGGGCGCGCCCGCCGCTGCCAGCAGCGCCGCCCAGGCAGCCGTGGCCTATCCGCCATTGGCCGGGGTGGACTGGCAATACGCCCTGGCCCGCGCCGACCGCGATCCGGCCATCCTCGCCAGGCGCATGCGCAGCTTCTGCAGCGAATACGGGGACGGACCGGGCTTGCTCGGCGCCGCGCTGGCCGGCGGCGACTGGGCCCAGGTCGAGCGCCTGGCCCACAACCTCAAGTCCAGCGCCACCTACCTTGGCGCCCTCGGCCTGGCCCAATTGTCCGACATCGTGGAGGCCGGCATCCGTGACGGCCGCCCGGAACGCTGCAGCAGGGAAGCGGCAGACATGGCGAAGATGCTGGGCATTATCCTGGCAGGCTTTGCCAATGCCTTGCAGCCGTCGCCCGCTGCCGGGGCCGGGCCGGCAGCCGACTTCGGCCGCCTGTTGCGCGAACTCGATGGCTACCTGCGGGCCGACGACGCCCGCTCGGAAGACCTGCTGACCGAGCTGAGCGCCCTGCTGGCCGGTGCCGGCCATGCCGCCCTGCTGGCGCGCATCCAGCGCGCGGTGGACGAAATCGAATATCATGATGCCTTGAAACCGCTGGCCGAATTAGCACAAGCTCTCGGCATCGATATGGAAATGAGTGCATGAGCCAAAAGGTCTTAGTAGCCGATGACGACGGCATCAACCGCCAGGTCCTCGCGACTTTGCTGAAGCCGGAGTACGTGGTGCTGCTCGCCAAGACCGGCGAACAAGCCATCGAGCGCGCCCAGCGCCACCTGCCCGACCTGCTGATGCTGGACGTGATGCTGCCCGACATGGACGGCTACGAAGTGCTGCGGCGCCTGCGCGCCGATCCCGCCACGGCCGACATCGAAGTGATCTTCATTACCGGCATGGGCCGGCCGGAGGACGAGGCGCGCGGTCTCAAGCTCGGTGCTGCCGACTACATCACCAAGCCCTTCAACAGCACCGTGGTGATGGCGCGCGTGGCCACCCATCTGGAAGTCGTGCGCCAGCGCCGCATGCTGGAACACCTGGCCCATATGGACGGCCTGACCGAGCTGCCAAACCGCCGCCGCTTCGACGAGCTCTACGAAAGCGAATGGCAGCGTGCCGCCCGCCACGCGCACCCGATGTCCGTGGCGCTGCTGGACATCGACTGCTTCAAGCAGTATAACGATCACTACGGCCACCCAGCCGGCGACCGCGCTCTGCGCGCAGTGGCCCGCGTGGCGCGCAGTGCCATGCGCCGTCCCTGCGATATCGCGGCCCGCTACGGCGGCGAGGAACTGGTGGTCCTGATGCCCGAAACGGATGCCGCGCAAGCCCTGTACGTGGCCGAGGGCATCCGGGAAGCGGTGGCGCAATTGCTGATCCCGCACGAGCAATCCGCTGCCAGCCCGGTCGTGACCGTTAGCATCGGCGGCGCAACCATGACGCCTGGCAGCGGGGAAACTGCGCCCGTCCTGTTCGATGCCGCCGACGCGGCCCTGTACCGCGCCAAGGAGGCTGGCCGCAACCGCGTCAACTGGAGGATGTGATGGCCAAGCGATTGATGATCGAAGGTCTGGTGCAAGGCGTCGGCTATCGCTACGCATTTGCGGAACGCGCCACCGCGCTCGGCCTGGCCGGGTGGGTGCGCAATCGCGCCAGTGGCGCAGTGGAAGCGAGCGTGCATGGCCCGGACGATGCAGTGAAAGCCATGATCGAATGGGCACATAGGGGTCCCAGTGCCGCCCGGGTCAGCCGCGTCGGCGTCGCGGACGATCTGCAACCTGCCCCGCCCGGCGCCACCTTCGACATCCGGCCCACCGTCTAGTGTTTCCATGCCGCGTGCATGGAGACGTCCTGCGCCGCCCGGCTGGAACTGCCTGGGACGCGCCGCACTGTCATGCCGCCGCTCGCCTGTCACGCGCCAAACACCCTGAACAGCAGCCAGCCAGGCAGAGCCAGGTAAAGTGCGAAATGCCCCAGGCGCTCCATTGCCTGGCGGACCCCGGCCGCATCGCCTGGACGCAACAGCGCCGCCAGCAAGCTTGTCAGCTCGATCAGGGTGCGCAGCAGCGCCGCCCCCAGCATCACCCCGATCGCCCACGCCGCCCACCAAAGCCCGAATGCGCCCAGGTAGGCAGCCAGCCCGAAACTATAGTACTCGCCGAATGCACTGCCATAGGCGATGTGCTGGTGCAGGTGGAAGGCAGGCAGCGCCAGCGCCAGCGGCAACAGGACAAATTTCGCCAGCGGGTGGTCGAGCCGGGTTGCCGGCGCCACCAGCATGCGCAGGAACGGACTGGCCGCCGCCGCGGGCCCGCCGGCCGCCGCCAGCGCCGCCGTGAACGCAGCCGGGTGCGCCAGTGCCAGCCCGTAGCGCCAGTATCTTCCGGAGCGCAGCCGCAGGGATACGCCGGGGCCCGGCAACGGCAAGCGCCACGGTTCGAGCGCCGCCACCTCGCCCAGGGGCAGGGAAAGCGCCCGCGCGCCCCGGGCCAGCACCAGCCGGCCTTCCGCCAGCGAGGCCTGCGCCGAGAATGCCTTCAGCACGCACCAGGCGATGACTTCCGGCAGCAGGAAGAGCGCGGTAAAAATGCGCAACTGTGCCAGGGTATTAGTGCGCAGCGGTTCATTCAGCAGCACGGCCACGCCCATGCCTAGCAGGCCAGCCCGCGAGAGCAGACGAAGCACTCCTGCGGCGATGCGCGCAGCGGGCGGCAGCACTGCCGCCGGCATCGGAAACACCGGCTTCAGCGCACGCGCCATGGCGCCTTCGGCCTGCGGCCGCCAGGCCTGGCTGAGCGGCCTGACGGTCAGCACCAGGAGGAAGGCGCAGCATGCCAGTCCAACCCAATCGCCCCACAACACCGCCAAGGTCGGCGCGGGCGCGCGTACCGGCAGGTCGGCGATCACCAGCGCAGGCTCGCCGATCCTGGTGCCAGCCAGCACATCGCCGCTGGCATCGATCGCGGCGCTGTAGCCATTGCTGGTCACACGGAACTGCGGCAAGCGCGTTTCAATGCTGCGGAACGCGGCCGCCGCCTGGTGCAGCCGCGCCCCCGTCCCATCGGCGCTGAACCAGGAATCGTTCGACATGGTGAGAATCACCTGTGCGCCAAGCCGCGCACCGGCAATGGCCAATCCGGGGTCGACGTCATCCCGGCAGATCAGCGGCAGCACGGGAATCTCGCGCCCATCGGCCAGCCGCAGCGGGAACACCCGCGCCCCGCTGCCCGCCACCCAGTTGCCCGCCCAGGGCAGGATGCGCCGCACGGCCGGCCAGTCCAGCCACACAGGCAGGTACTCGGTCAGCGGGAACAGGCGCGACTTGCGATAGACGCCCGCCAGCCCAAGGCCGGGTTGCACGAAGGCCGCCGCGTTGTACTCGCCCAGGTTGTCCCGGTCGTAGGTCCCGAACACCAGCGGCACTGCAGCGGCGTTCACGTAATCGGTGATCTCACGATCGAATTCCGCACCGGCCTGGCTTTTCGGCTTGCCGAACGTGGTCGGATAGGCGGTCTCGGACCACAGCAAGGCCTCCGCACGCTGGCGCGTCACCGCATCGTGGCCCATCGCAAAATGCCGGTCCAGCACTTCGCGGACCACCGCGTAGCCGCCCCTCGCCCGCCGCTGCTTTTCGTAATCCACGATATTCGCCTGGACCAGCGCCATGCGCAGCGGCTTGCCCGTGGGCGCCGGACTGCCCGGCAATGCCGCGGTCCCATACGCCGCCAGCGCGGCGGGGACCAGCGCGGCCAGTGCCAGCGGCCTGGCCAGTGAGCGCCATCCCTGGCCGCGCCGGGCCAGCCCCGCCGCCACGCCCTCATTGGCCAGGAGCAGCAGCAGCGTCAGGCCGGCCGTTCCGCCCACATCTGCCGCCTGCCGCAGCAAGCGCGAGGGGTAGAGGCCGTACCCCAAGGTATCGCCAAGCATGCGCGGCACCAGCCATTCCAGCGCCACCCAGGCTGCTGCCGCCGCCAACGCACACACGCTCCGCCCATACCAGCGCGCCGTGGCATGGCGCACCAGTGCATAGGCAAGGAATTGCGGCTGGAACAGGGGCGCGGCAAGCAGCAGCAACGCCAGCCCGGCCGCCTCGCCGAGTTGCGTATAGCGCCCGAGGGCGCCGCCAAACCACGCAAAACCGGCCGCCGTGTAAGCAAGCGACATGGCCCAGGCACACAGCAGCGCGCCAGGCAAGCGCCTGCATCCATCGAGCGCCAGCAGCCAGGGCACGAGAAGCACGAAGCCCAGTACCCAGCCCGCGCCACCGCGCGCATAAAGGGCCGTCATGGCGGCACTGGCGAAAATGCAGGCAAGGATCTTCATGGGCCGGGCGATTCGATCGGGGGTGGAATCACGATGCGCCGCAGCGGCAAGCCGGACGGTGCAAGTTCGGGAGGAACGATGCGGTCCTTCGGCATGTCAAGCGGCCGGTTCGCTGCATCGTAAAGCTGGAAATCCGGGGCGAACATCAGCACAGGCTCGATAGTCTGGCCATCGTCCGTCACCTGGTGGTGCCGCACATAGCCGGGCGGCAGAACGAAATCCTTCGGCACCGCCAGGCCGACGAGCGGCGGATTGGTGCCGGGCGGGTTGAACGCGCCGAGGCCGCTATGCACGCCCTGTTCGTGCAGGCGCTTGATCACCTCATTCATGGTCGGCTTTTCACCGCGCATGACATAGCTGCGCAGGTCGCGCGTCGGGTCCGCGTCGCCTTCGGGCACGGATGGCTGTGGGCGCCGCGGCTCGTCGCGCGCGATCGATGACGCGGCAGTGGCGGCCGAGGCTGGTCGTCCGGTAGCCGCCACATGTGCCGGGGCCGGCGTTTGGCCTGCCCCCGCAGCCGCGTCATCGCGCGCAAAATACCAAAGAAAGAAAGCCAGGCTGGCCGCGCCAACGGCCAGCAGCAGCGCCGCCGCCAGGTAACCCGGGCTGGGGCGCCAGGAACTCACGGCGTCGGCGTATTAAAGACCGAAACCGCCCACCCCATGCGCTCATGCCCGAACTGGTTCCAGATCGGGTTCTTTCCCGAACTGAAGGAGGTATAGCGCGGCGCCCCGGTGCCGCTGCTGCCGCCAAACAGGCCCGCAGTGACGGTACTGCCGGTGTATGTCGGGTGGGTGTCGTCCGACTGGATGTAGTCGTAGCTGCTGCCGGCCGAGACGAAGTGCGTATTGGCGTCGCGGATGGTCGGCCGCAAGGTGGACGTGATCCGGTGCACATAGCTGGCCTGGCTCTCGCCCGCCACGTAGCGCAGCGCATCGGAATCGGCGATGCCATCGCCGTTGCTGTCGTAATCGCCGCCCATGTACTGTGCGAAGTTGTCGGCGCACTGGAAGCCTTTCATGCGCGCCGTATCGCACATCATGAAGTTCATGCGCGCCAGCGCAGGCAGGAATTTCTGCTGCATGTTGACGGTGGCGCCGGTGTTGGGGTCCTTGCAGGAACTCTGCACATTGTCGGCCGCATAGCCCGGATAGTGCAGGTTCGAAATAACCTTCACCTTGACGCCCGAATAGGCGTTGGCATTGATGTAATCCATCGCAGCCGCGACGTAGGTCTTGCAGCTGTTCTCGGCAGCGGTCAGCACCGAGTCGTCGCAGGTCCCGGTCTGGCTCTTGAAGGCGGTGCGCGCCTGCAGCCCGTCGTTGCCGCACATTTCGAAGGTGACCACGCGGGTGTTGCTCGCTTGCATGTAAGATCGCTCGGCAACAATCTTGTTGTTGTAGACATCGGAAGCCACGGCGCCGGACTTGGCGCGGCGCACGCTTTCAATGTCGGCATTCCAGGCGGCCGACAGGTATTCCGCATCCACCGTCGGCGCCGAATATTTGGCCGCACTGGTGATGGAGCCGTTATACCCGGCGTAAATCGAATCGCCATAAGCGACCACGCGGTACTTGCTGCTTGTGCCGGCGCGGTCGATGGTCCAGGAAACGTTTTGCGTCAGGGTATTGGCTGCCGCCTGTCCCCCGAGGGTGAAGAAGACTACTGCGGCCAGAAGCGTGTTGCGGATGCGAGTTTGCATAGAGTGTCTCCGATCATTGAAGTCATTTTCGAATCGACCAGCCAACAACTCATCTTAGCGCTGCCCCGCCCAGCCACAAGCTGGTGGCTCGATGGGACAAGCAAATGGCCCCGAAGGCCTTGCCGCCTGTCGCGCGCCGGCCACGAACGGGCGCCGATACGGCATAATATGGCATGCTGAAACTGACCTTCCTTGGCACCTCGTCCGGCGTGCCAACCATCCGCCGCAATGTCACTGCGCTGGCCGTACACACAACAATGAACCGGGACTGGTGGCTGGTCGACTGCGGCGAAGCCACCCAGCACCAGTTGCTGCGCATTCCGCTTACCGTGCACGAGCTGGCGGGCATCTGCATCACCCACATCCACGGCGACCATAGTTACGGGCTGCCAGGGTTGCTGGCAAGCGCTTCCATGAACGGCCGCAAGAAGCCGCTGGTCTTGATTGCGCCCGCTGCCGTCAAGGCCTGGCTTGACGCCACCATGCTGCACACGGAGCTCTTCCTGACGTTTGAGATCATCCACATCGACGTGGCCAGCCAGCGCCTGGTCTTCCAGCACGACGGGCTGAAAATCGAACGCTTCCCGCTCTCGCACCGTGCGCCAAGCTTCGGCTTCAAGTTCAGTTTCGAAAAGACTACCTGGAAAATTGATAGCGACGCCCTGCGCGCGCGCGGCGTGCCGCCCGGTCCGGCCTGGGGCCAGCTGCAGCATGGCAAGGACGTGCGGCTCGACGACGGCTCCGTGCTGGCCGCCGCGCAGTTCCGCTCGGAACATATCGAACGCGCGACCGCCGTGATCGGCGGCGACAACGATACGCCTGCCCTGCTGGCCGAAGCCTGCCAGGATGCGGACGTGCTGGTCCACGAGGCGACCTACACCGAGGCTGTGCTGCAGAAAGTCGGTCCCGGCCCGCAGCACAGCTCAGTACAGCGCACCGCCAGCTTCGCCGCCGCAGCCCGGGTGCCAAACCTGGCCCTGACCCACTTCAGCGCCCGCTACGACAGTGCGGAAGGCATGGCCGAAGTGGAAGCTGAAGCGCGCCTGCACTACAGCGGCAACCTGTTCCTGGCACGCGATTTCGATACCTATGAACTGCATGACGGCACCCTTGCCAAAATGCCGCCCGCTCCCCGCCCGAAATGACGCCATGACAGCAATCACCGAATTCCGCAGCCAGTCCCCGGCCCCTGAATACGACCACCCGCGCGAGGATCGTCGGCTGGTGGGAAACCCCAAACGCACTACCTGGAACCATTTCACCAATGCCAGCGGTGAAGTCCATGCCGGTATCTGGGCTTGCGAAAAAGGCAGCTGGCGCATTGCCTTCGCCCACAACAAGGACGAATATTTCTGCGTTCTCGAAGGCCGCTGCCGCATCGTCGATGAACAGGGCCATGCCGCCGAAGCCGGTCCCGGCGACGCGCTGGTGATCCCAGCCGGTTTCAAAGGCGTGTTCGAAGTCGTCGAGCCGGTTCGCAAGCACTACGTGATCGTCGAACGGCATCAGCCTCGCTGACTTCAACGCGTCCTGCGCCGGACCTGGCTGCCATCGGCGCCGGATTTTCCTCAGCCGGATGGCGCCTGGTCGACCTTGAGCATCCAGTCCGGCTTGGGAATATTGTGCAGGTCATAGAATTTCTGCAGGCGTAAGCGCGTCCGCGCGCCGGCTCGAAGGCCCGCGAAGCCGGCGGCATTTTCGCCGAAGAACCTGCGCGCAAGCTGCCCGCTTTCGACTACATCCTGGAAATCCTTCAGGTAAGTTTCGATATGCCCATGCGCTATCGTCATCTCCCAGTCGGTGCCATACATGAAGCGATTGGCAAGCGAAGCGCTGCCTTTGTCCGCGGTTTCCCGCATCAGCTGCGCAAGCGCTTGCCTCAGTCCATCCTTGTGTTCGACCGCTTCCATGAAGTAGCCGGAATCGGCGTAGGCCTTGCTGCCTGGGCCCTGCGCCTGCATCAGGCCGGCAAACTCCTTCGCCCTTGCGTACGACCCGGCTTCGCTCCCGCCAAACCCGGTGTCGCCGAAATGGCCGAAATTGACGCGCAGGGCCGGGAACTCTTGCAGCACGCGCGCCCAGTATTTCGCCCCAGCCAGGCCTTCAAACTCCTTTGAAGGCCCATTGGACAGAGCCGTATGCGCCATAATGGGAACGTCGTTATCGACGCAGTACCGGTACAGCGAGCGCAGAGCCGCATCGAGGCGACGCCCAAGATCGGGCTTCAAGAGCCGCTTGTCAAACCACTCCCGGCGCCAGAAATCCGGCGACTCTCCCTGCAGTTCCTCGTTCCCCAGGGCGGCAAAGCCCATCGGCGGGTACAGCTTGACCCCGATACATCCCCGATCCAGCGCATCCTTCACCAGCTTCAACGAGCTCGAAGGCGCCAGCCCCATACCGAATGCGGTTTCGCGCAAGGGATCGAAGGGGACGAACGCATGGACCCGGCCGCGCGTGACGATCGCCACCAGCTCCATCGTCTCGACCTGTTCGGCGAGCGAAGATGCGGTTGGGCGGCCGCATGATAACCACCAGTCGTAATCGACCATCATCGGCATCAGCAGGTCGATGACCCGGCGGCCCGGCACGTTATAAAGGCCAAGGTAATCGTGCACGCTCACGTACCGGTACTGGAAATTCTGTATGACAAAGGCGATCGCGCCGCGCGCGCTGATACGGGCCACCTGCGCCAGCCCCTCGCCGGCAGCGGCGCTTCCCAGGTATTTCCGGTATTCGCCGTAGGACGGCAACTTTGAGACCAGTTCGATTTCATCGGCTATTGCGGCTTCCGCCTGGACCCTCGTGTCCGGCGCCAAAGCCTGGTCCCGCGCCCGCAGCCTTGCGCCCTTCAAGGCCGGCGAAGCATTGAACGCCTCGATCAGCTCCCGCACGCCAACCCGGAACGCCCGGTCGGCCATCTCCTGCACCGCAGACGTAATCGCCAGCTGGCCGGCACTGCCGCCACAGGAAGCGAGCATCAGCCTGATCTTTTCGAGTTCGGCCCGCTCCTCACTGGCCTTGGGCGCCCTGGACCACGCTGCCGCCTGCAGCAGCTCCCCGATGATGGCGGCAACGCTTCCCGGCACGCCGGCCTGGCGCGCCAACACAAGCTGGAGAAAGTCCTTGACGGGAAGGTCGGTCCCATTGAAGACATGCGCATGCACATCGATGGTCAGCTCCGACTTCAAGTCGCTGACGGCGCTGCTGCCCGGGCAATAGGGAATAATCTCCCGTGGGCCAAAGAGACAGCAGCCACCGAGCGCCGGGAAGCCCAATGCGCCCGCAAACTTCAGGAAACTGCGGCGACTTTCGATGGCATGCACGATATCCCCTGCCCGAATTATTGTTGAGAAAGGCTAATCCTTAAACGGCATCCCCGCAACAAACCGGTAAATCTTGCGCCGCGAGCTGATGTTTTTTTGCTATCCTTCGCACTTTTCGCCAACAGGAGTGACCATGAAATACGCGTTCAGCGCCATCCTCGCCACCATCTGCCTGACCGGCCATGCCGAAGTGATCCCGCTCAAGCTGGCCCCGGGACTGTGGGAAGAAACCCGCGTTACCCTGATCAATGGCCAGAACGTCGAGGAGGCCATGCGCAAGGGCCGGGAAAGGATGATGGCCCGCCTGACGCCGGAACAGCGCAAGCAGATGCAGGAGCAAATGGGCCACGGCGGCAACGCGGGCGCAACCCGGACCTGCCTGACGCCGGCCCAGGTGGCCAAGGGAATCGACACCGAAGATATCAAGCGCAAGATGGAGCAGTCCTCGCAGGGCTGCAAGCTGGACATCATCTCGGCCAGCAGCTCCGGCGCCCGGTTCAAAGCGGCCTGCATGGGCCCGCAAGGCAACAACTACAAAGGCAGCGGCGAATACGTCGTTGCCAACAGCAAGGAGTGGCGCTTCAAGATGGTCGGCGACGGCAAGGTCACCGGCCCGCACGGCGCCCCCGTGCCGCAGGCAGGCGACTTCCATGCAACGCAGGAAGTGACCGCCCGCTGGAAAGGCAGCGACTGCGGCAAGGTGGCACCGCAGCAGGAAGGTTAAGGCTTGACCGCCACCAGGTTGATCAAGGTCTCCTCACGCACGGCAGGCGGATTGATGCGCAGCACCCGCTCCATCAGTCCCAGGTCCTCCCGGCTCCACCACAGGAACGGGTAGGACACCGCGCTGTCCGGAACACTGAAACCGGCATTGCGCACCATGGCCAGATATTCCGGCGCCGTCTTCTGCACGTCCATCGGATGGCGGAACAGCAGGCGGATGATCCAGGAATGGATATAGCGCTTGGTCGACTCTGCGAACAGCAGCTTGCCGCCCGGCTTGAGGACGCGGAAGAATTCGCGGATGGCGTTTTCCTGGTCCACCAGGTGGTGGAAGGTCTGGTGGCAGAACAGCAGGTCGACCGAATTGTCTTCCAGCTTGATGTTGGAGCTGGAGCAGCAGATGAACTCCGCCTTGATATTGTGGGCCGCCACTTCCTGCGCGGAATGCTGCAGCATTTCAGGGTCGATGTCCATGCCGATCAGGCGCTGCGGCGCAAAGCGCTGGTGCAGCTTCGGCAGGGAACGGCCAAACCCGCAGCCGACGTCGGCCACCACGCCAAAACTGGCCGGTGCATCCGGCATCAGGCGCTGCAAGTCCTTCAGCGCGCGCTCCAGTACGTGGACCGTCCATGTTTCGGTACGCAAGAACCATTTGCCAAATGCCGTCTCTTCAACGTGGACCTCACCTGACGGCACTACTTCTAACCTAGCATTCATATCTTTTTCTTTTCAAGTTGACTCAAAGGGTCTGCAAGAGCCGGCCAGGCAAATCACGTACAATATCGGGCCAACCGAACTTGACGACCCTTCCCGTGCTTCTTCTGCGCCTGCTTCTTGCTGCCTTAACAATATTGCTACTTCCTGCGGGAGCGGCAGCGCAGGCCGACCAAGCCCCTGTGCGCTTCCTGCTCACCTTCGATGATGGCCCGGCGTGGGCGCCCTTCTTCAACCCCACCGTGCGCATCCTTGAAACCCTGGAGAGCAATCCCTACCAGGACAACATCAAGGCCGTGTTCTTCACCCAGACCCGGGCCTGGAGCGGCGGCGGCACCGAACGGGGCCGCGCGCTGATCCGGCGCGAACACGCCGAAGGCCACGTGGTCGCGCTGCACTCCGCCACGACCTTCCATTCCAACCACCGCCTCATGAGCCGCGAGAAGCTCGATGAGACCATGCAGCTGGGCGTGGCCGACCTGCTGGCCGAAACCGGCGTGGTGCCCAAGCTGGTGCGCCCTCCGTTCTGGGCCTATGACGCCGATACGCTGGCGTCCTACCGCGCCCATGGCCTGAGCATGCTGCTGACCGACCTGAGTGCCAAGGACGGCGTCATCTACGTCTTCAACTTCAGCCTGCGCAAGCGCTCCAACATGCTCAAGATGATGGCGGAAACCCGCAAGCGCTGGTCCGACGGCGCCATGCCGGTGGTTGACGGCGTCACTCCGGTCATTGTCACCTTCCACGACGTCAACCGCCACACCGCCAGCCACTTCGAGGAATACCTCGGCATCCTGCTCGACGTCGCGCGCGAATTGGAGATTCCGCTGGCGGCCAAGCCTTTTTACGACAACCGCGAAGAACTCGAACGTGCGGCCATGGCGTCGACCGTCGACACCCCCGATGGCGCCCCGCCCCTGCCCGGCCTCTGGCAGTGGCTGTGGCAACAATAATCAGGGCAGTGTAACGACTACCGGCTGCGGCACGGATACCAGCTCCACCGGGCTGCACAACACCACCGACAGCTCCTCGTGCGGCACGGCGGCGCAATAGCCGCCTACTGCCAGCCCAAGCTTGATGCGCGCTTCCTTCTCGCTCCACAGCCGATAAAATCCTTCGACCCGCTGTGCTTCCTCCCAGCGCCGCATCTGCTGCCAGCGTGCCGCTTCATCGGCATCGAAAGCCTGCCTGGCCAGCGCATCGAGGTCGCGCGACGGGTCGCGCACCTCAATGTCCAGGCCCACCGCATGCTCGCTGACGGCGCAGGCCACCCAGCGTCCGCTGTGGGAAATGCTGAAACCGGGCGCCGCACCGCCTGGCGCCGGCGTCAGCAGGCGCGGCGCCTGCCCGTTGCGTTCTTCCAGCAGCACCTGCTGCGGCGGCACCCGCAACAGCGGTGCCAGTGCCATGCGCAAAAGCACCCGGCCGGCAATGAACTGGCGCCGCCGCTGCTCGCGCACAAAGCGCCCATGGCGGGCCAGCTCGCCCGGCGTCAGCCAGGCAAGGTAACGCTGCAAGTCGGCAGCGCTCGCCGCGCCTGCATCGGCCAGCCAGAGCAAGGTCCCGCGCATTGGCGCCGTCCCGGCTTACTTCGCCAGTCTGACGAAATCACCCTTCAATGCCACGCCCGCCATCAAGGCACCGTCAGCGCACTGGAACTCGGTAGCGCTGGCGAACTCGACATCTTTGAAATTGCTGACGATATTGATGACGGCATCGGCGCCAACGTCTTGCGCGCGCTTCTGCAATTTCAGCATGGCCGACAGGAATACATAGTTGCATGCCTCTTGAGGCGACTTGCCGAAGCCGTTGGTGCGCAGGCTGGTCTTGTCGCTAATGATCTGGCTCGCTACCGGTGGCGTTGGCTGGCCGGCAAAAAAGAACTTGACCGAACCGCCCAGGCGCGCCGCGGCGTCGTTGGCGGCCATCGCGCCTTCGATCGGGAACTTCAGCATGTCGTTGCGTGCCGATGCAGCCGATGAAGCCAATGCGGCGGCGGCCAGTACTGCTACGGAAATCATCTTTTTCATCCAGTCGTCCTCTTATTTGATGTAACGTTTAAAAATCAGCGAAGTGTTGATGCCGCCAAAAGCGAAATTATTCGACATCACGTACTCACAGTCCAGCTCACGACCGGTGCCGGCGATGTAGTCCAGCGCCGCGCATTCCGGGTCGGGTTCTTCCAGGTTGATGGTCGGGGCGAACCAGCCCTCGCGCATCATCTCGATACTGATCCAGGCCTCCAGCGCGCCGCAGGCGCCCAGCGTATGGCCCATATAGCTCTTCAGCGAACTGATTGGCGTGCCGCCGCCAAACACCGCCAGCGTAGCGTGCGATTCGGCGATGTCGCCTTGCGCGGTAGCAGTGCCGTGGGCATTGATGTAGCCGATGTCCGACGGCCGCAAGTCCGCGTCCTGCAAGGCAAGCTCCATGGCGCGCTGCATCGTTTCGGCGTTCGGCTGGGTTACGTGGCAGCCGTCGCTGTTGGTGCCAAAGCCCACCAGTTCCGCATAGATTGTCGCGCCGCGCGCTTCCGCGTGTTCCAGGTCTTCCAGGATCAGGCAACCGGCGCCCTCGCCGATCACCAGGCCGTCGCGCGTGCGGTCGAACGGGCGCGGCGTGGCATGCGCTTCGTCGTTGCGCACGCTGGTGGCAAACAGGGTGTCGAACACCGCCGCCTCGGTCGCGCACAATTCCTCTGCGCCGCCGGCCACCATGGCAAGCTGCTTGCCGCTCCTGATCGCCTCATAGGCATAACCTATGCCCTGGCTGCCCGAGGTGCAGGCGCTGGAGGTGGTGATCACTCGGCCAGTCAGGCCGAAGAACACCCCGATATTGACCGGCGCCGTATGCGCCATCATCTTGATGTAGGTGGTGGCGTTAATGCCCTTGGTGGTGCGCTCTTCCATCATGCGGCCAAAATCGCCGATTGCGCTCGGGGTCCCGGCGGACGAGCCGAAAGCGACGCCCATGTCGCCGCTTTTCAGCAAAGGATGATCGGTCAGGCCGGCATCCTCCAGCGCCAGTTCGGTTGCCCGCGTTGCCAGCAGGGCCACGCGGCCCATGCTGCGGGTAGTCTTGCGGTTATAGCGGCCGGACAGCTCGAACGGCGCCGCCGGCGCGCCCAGACGGGTATTCAAGCCTTCATAGTCTTCCCATTCCGTCATGCGCACCACGGCATTGCGGTACTGCCCGAGGCGTTCACGGATGGCCGCCCAGTCGTTGCCCAGGGGGCTGATGCCGGCCATGCCGGTAATGGCGACGCGGCGGCTCATGCCAGGCCTCCGTTGACGGAAATAACCTGCCGGGTGATATAGCCTGCGTCCTCGCCGACCAGGAAGCTCACCGCTGCGGCCACCTCTTCCGGCTTGCCGACGCGGCGCGCCGGGATCATCTTCAGCGCCTCGTCCATCGGAACCTCTTCGATCATGTCGGTCTCGATCAGGCCCGGCGCAACGCAGTTGACAGTAATGGAGCGCTTGGCCAGTTCCAGCGCCAGTGCTTTGGTGGCGCCGATGATGCCGGCCTTGGCGGCGCTGTAATTGACCTGGCCACGGTTGCCGATCAGGCCCGAAACAGAGGCCAGGGTGACGATGCGGCCCGGCTTGCGGCGCTGTACCAGGGGCATGATCAGCGGGTTCAGCACGTTGTAGAAGCCATCGAGGTTGGTCTGCAGGACGATGTCCCAGTCCTCGCCCGACATGGCCGGGAAGGCGTTGTCGCGCGCCACGCCGGCGTTGCACACCACGCCGTAATAGCAACCGTGCTGCGCGATGTCCGCTTCCAGCGCCGCGGCGGTGGCGGCGCGGTCGCTGATGTCGAACTGCAGTACGCGGGCGGCGCGGCCCATCTGCACAATCTCCTGCGCCACCGTTTCAGCTTCGGCGCGCTGGCTGCGGCAGTGCAGCACCACATCGTAACCGTCGCGCGCCAGGCGCAGCGCGATCGCCTTGCCGATACCGCGCGACGACCCGGTCACCAGCACGCTCATGGACTTGTTCTGATTCATCCTACGTTTCCATCTTTGAGAAATTGATTGACATTATCTGGCTGGAACACCGTCACCGTCGCCGTGGCGGCATTTGCCATGCCCCCCACGATATCGATGCGGCACTCGAAGGCGCCCAGTCCGTTCTCGGACTGCAGTACGCGGCGCACGCGCACCTGCAGCACGCTCCCCAGCGCAAAGTTCGGTATATTGGCTTCGTACTTGCGCGAGCCAAGCAGGAAGCCAACCTTGACCTCCTCGCCCCGCTGCAGCGCAAGCCAGCCTGCGTGCGCGGCAATGGCCTGCGCCATGTATTCGATGCCCACCCAAGCGCCGACGCCGTCGGAGCCGGCCAGCATGGTCGCTTCGTGGATGCGCACTTCGGCGCACAGGTGGTCTGCGTCGGCCTCCAGCGCGCGATCGAGCAGCACCATCTGGCCGCTATGCGGCACCAGTTGCCGGATGTCGGGCATGTTCATGCACACCTCCCCAACAGCAGCACCGCGTTCGAGCCGCCGAAGGCGAACGAGCTGCTCAACACCCGGCGCAGCGGACGACCCAGTGCAGCGCCCGGCGGCACCAGGTTCAGCGCCGGCAGCGCCGGATCGACGGCGCTGTCCCACAGGTGTGGCGGCAGGCGACCTTGCGGATTGTCCTCCTGCATGGCCAGCCAGCACAGGGCTGCTTCGACAGCGGCGGCGGCACCCAGCGTATGGCCGGTAAACGGCTTGGTCGAGCTGACCGGAACCTGGTTGCCGAACAGGGCTTCGATCACGCGCGACTCCATGGCGTCGTTCTGCGGCGTCGCGGTGCCGTGCATATTGATGTAGTCGACCTGGTTCGCTTCGATACCGGCGCGCTGCAGGGCCAGCTCGAAAGCCAAACGCGCCCCGGTGCCTTGCGGATCCGGTGCCGAGATATGGTGGCCGTCCGAGGATTCCCCCCACCCCATCAGCTCGACTGCCCGCGGGCCGGAGGGCGCAGCCTCCATCAGGAACAGGGCCGCCCCTTCGCCGATGTTGATGCCCTTGCGGTTGGCGCTCATCGGGACGCACTGCCCCGCGCTGACCGATTCCAGCGCCGAGAAGCCGGCTACGGTAAAGGCGCACAGCGAATCGGCGCCGCCGGTGATGACTGCATCGCACAGGCCCATGCGGATCATGCGCGCCGCGCTGGCCATCGCTTTGGCTGCCGAAGAACAGGCGGTCGAATGGACATAGGCGGGGCCTTGCAGGCCCAGCTCCATTGCCAGCAGCTCGGCCGGCGAACCCATTTCCTGGGCGCGGTAACTGAATTCGGCCGGCAGCACGCCGTTGACGCCCTGCCGCGCCAGCGCCTGTTCCGTTTCGCCGATGCCGGAAGTGCTGGTGCCGAGCACCACACCGACCCGGCTGGCGCCATGGCGCGCCACTGCAGCCTGCACCGCCGGCCGGATCTGCTCCAGCGCCGCCAGCGCGAGTGCGTTGTTGCGGCTGCGCAGGTGCGGCGCCAGGTGCGCTACCGAAGGCAGTTCGCCCGGCACGGCCCCCAGGGCCAGCTCGCGGCCTTTCGACCAGCGGCCGGTCGGCGCCACGCCCGGCACGCCTGCATACAGGCGCGCCTTGACCTGCTCCTGGCCTTCGCCCAGAGCACAGATGATGCCGCATTCGTTCAGGTAAATTTTAGACATTTCCCGCCCTCGCACTCAATCCGCATTCGCCGCGAACTGGATCGTCAGCTTATAGCGATAGCGCAGGTTTTCCAGCACCACGGTACCACTCCAGCGCTGCGCGTCGCTGTAGGAGATCTGCATGACCGGTGCACCGTCCAGGTATAGCGTGCGCACGCGGCCCTGCTCGGCCACCTGCCAGCCCGCCGGCAAGGCGGCAGCGACGGCTTCGGCCGGCCACAGGGTCAGCTGGATATCTTCCAGCACATCCTCGGCACGCACCTGCGCCGGCAGCATCGCGTGGCGCCACGAGCTCAGCTCCTTGCCGTCGTAATGCAGCGTCAGCACGCGCTGGCCGAAAGCCAGGCCGACCACATCCACCGCTTCCGGTTCGACCTGCAGCGCCACATCCATGTCGTCGATGCGTCCATTGCGTTCCACTTTCAGGTGCTGCTGCACGCTCAGGGAAGTCCCCAGCGCAGCTGGCGGCAGCTTGAGCCCAAGGCGTGCCTGCGGCTGCGGCGGCGTAGCGGCGCAGGCGGCCAGCAGCAGCGCGCAAGCGGCAACGGCAAGACGGCGCAACATCGGGTTAAACATTCTTGCTTTCCTTTACAGTACCAAAACATGGAACCAGCAGCCATACCAGCGTGGTTCCCAACAGCATCGTCAAGCCGAACGCCTGCAGCGCCGGCGTTGCGCTCAGTCCCAGCAAGCCAAACGACAGGATCGTGTTGGCAGCCGACATGCCCACCGCCAGCCACGGCGTGATATCGCTGCGGTGCGGATGCTCCTGCATGAAGATGCCATAGTCAACGCCTACGCCAAGCAGCAGCATCAGGGCCAGCACGTGGAACAGCTGCAGGTTCTGCGATGCAAAGCCCAGCATGGCCAGGGTGGCGATACTGGCCAGCGCGGTCGGCGCCAGCACGCGCCAGGTGCGGCCCCGATAGCGATGGAACAGCAGCACGAACACCACCGCATAGGCGCCCAGCACCACCCAGCCCATATAGGCGCGATAGCGGCCCAGCACGGACGAAATCTCGGCCACCTTGTCGACCCATTGCACGCCCTGCAGGCCGTCGGCCGCCAGCATCACCTGCTTCAATGCCTTGTTGTCCATGCCGCGCAAGGCGACAATGCTGGCGTACACGCCTTTCTGCTCGCCAAGCCACAAATGGCGCCACGGCTCGCTGGCCGGCGAAGCCAGGAACTCATCCAGCATCAGCGGTTGGCCGGCCGCCAGCAGCGCCTTGCGGGTGGCGGCAATCCATTGCCCGTCCTCGCCGGCCTGGGCGGCAATGTCCTGCAGCGGGCCATCGTCGGCCAGGAGCTTTTGCTCCACCAGGGCGCGGCGCGCCGCCTGGGTGCGCGCCGACGGCACCCAGTTCGACATGGCCTGGTAGCCGCTCAGGCGCTGCGCGACAACGTGCTGGTCCAGGCGCGCCTTCAGTACTTCTTCGCGCTGCAGCACCTGTTCCGCCGAATCGCCGCGCACCAGGAAGTACTGCACCGGCGTCGGCGCATCGAGCAGTTTGCCCAGCTTGAGCTGGTCGGCCACCAGGTGCTTCGGCGGATTTTGCAGCAGGCGGATATCGTCGTTGGCGCCGAGGCGGCTGATGCCCCAGGCCGCCAGCATGGCGAAGATTGCGGCAATCGCCAGCGAACCGCGCCCGGCGCGCCACAGCGGCCAGCGCTGCAACGCGGCGCCATAGTATTTCACCAGGCTGCCGCTGCGCAGCGTACGGCCGCTGATCAGGGCCGGGAACCAGAACACCACCGTGAACCAGGCGAACACCAGGCCAAGGGCGGAGAACACCGCCATCTGGCGCAGGCCGGGGAACGGGGTCAGCGCCAGTCCGGTATAGCCGATCACTGCGGCCAGCAAGGTCAGGCCGAGGCCTGGCAACAGGCGCTTGAGCAATGTCGCGGAATCGAGCTTTTCATCGGCGGCCAGGCGGTTGCACAGGAAGTAGATGCCGTAATCCTGCGCCACGCCGATCAAGCTGGCGCCGAACACCAGCGTCAACAGGTGGATGCGGCCAAACAGCAGCCAGCACACCGACAGCGCGCCCAGGCAGCCTATGCCGATCGACAGCAGGATCAAGGCGATAGGTTTGACGGAACGGAAAGTGAACCACGTCAGCAGGATGATGCCGAGCAGTGAGCCGATGCCGATGGTCGACATTTCGCCGCTGGCCTGCGCACTGGCGCTGGCTGCGTGCAGGATCACCCCGGCCTGGATCAGTTCCACTTGCGGCGCAGCCTTGCGCGCGGCCGCTTCGGCCTGCTGCAGCACGGGCAGCACGGTTTCCTGCGCCGTCATCGACAGTGCGGGGACCTTCAGCGTCAGCGGCAGCAGCACGTACTGGCGCTGCGCATCGGCCACAAACAGGTGGCCGTCGCGCGGCCGCACCGGTGTTTCCTGCGCGCGCTCCTGCACCCAGCCGGCAAACAGGCCGTAAGGATCATCCTGCCATGCGCCCAGCTTCGGGCCGCCGAACGGTGCATACAATTTGGCCAGCGCCGACTCCAGCCAGAACTGCGCCGGCTGCTCGCGCAACTGCTGTTCCTGCTGCGCCGTCAACAGCGCCAGGCGATGGCGCTGGAACAGGCCAAGCCAGTCGTTCTGGGTCTGCTCGTTGATCGGGGTGGCCGCGAACAGGTCCTTGCGCGTGTCCAGCACCGCCCGGTAGGCATCGGCGGCACGGCGTGCATCATCCCATTCGGCGGCGCCGGCCAGCACCAGCACCCGCTGCTGGGCCGCGTCGACCATATGGCCGAACGAGGCCTGCAGCACCGGGTCGCGCTCCTGCACCGGCAGCAGCGCCATGATATCGGTGTCGGGCACAATGCGCTGCACCAGCCACAGCGTGGCGTTATGGCCCAGCAGCAGGCAGGCCACCAGGGCCCACAGCCACGCGAATGTTCGGGTTTGCCTCAAAACAGCGCCGCCTCTTCCTTGTTCATCGCACCATCGCCGGTCTGGATGGCGGAGAACACGATGGTGGTACGGTCGCCGCTGGCCTCATTCATCACGATCTGCCTGACGTAAGCGCCGCCTTCGAGCTTGATGGTGCCGATGGCCTTCTCGAGCGCCGCCTGGCGCGGCTTGAGCGCCACGTTCCAGCTATTGGCGTCCACACTGCCCTCGCCGTCGAACAGGGCGTCAAGTTGGCCGAGGTCACCCGACAACAGCGAGAACAGGACATTATTGATCATCCGTACCGTCGGCTCGGTCTTTGCATCAAGGCGCATGGCGACGCGCTCGCCCTGATAGTTGACAATCTCTTCGCGCGTCAGGCGCAGGGTATTGGGGAACGGCTTCAGGGTGCGCCACAGCACGCCCTTGCCGGCGATGACGCAGAAACGCCCCTCCGATGCCAGCGGCTTCTTCATGCCCGCCAGTTGCTTGGTCTGGTCGAAGCGGCCGCACATCACGCCAGGCTTGGCCAGCATTGCCTGGATTTTTGCGCTTGGCACGGCGGCCTGCACGCTGCCCGCGGCGGCCAGCGCCAGGGCGATTGCTAAGATTTTTTTCATGCTGGTTCAATCCCCAGTTTTTCAAACAATACCGGCGGCGAAGCGAAGCACATCTCCTTCGTCGCGATGTCGACCGCGACCATCGTGGTGCTGGCGCGGTTCAGGCGCTGGCCGGTAGCCGCGTCGCTGATCAGGTAATCGATCTTCATCCGGTTCTCCCATTCGACCAGGTCGGCGCGCAGTTTCAGCTTCTGGCCGAATACCGCCGAACCGACATAGCGCAGTTGCATGTCGATCACCGGCCAGGCGTAACCCGATTCCTTCATCTGCGGATAGTTGTAGCCGATCTTGTCGAGCAAGGCGCAGCGCACGATTTCCAGGTATTTCACGTAGTTGCCGTGCCAGACGATTTCCATCGGGTCCAGGTCGAAGAACTGGACATCGATCTCGACTTCCGCAAACCAGCGGCTTTGCTTGTGCTTACGCATACAGCGTCCATGCCTTGCTGCGGATGCGTTCCAGCATCAGGCGCAGGTCCGGTTCCAGGCGGCGGTCTTCCTCGACCGGCGCGATCTCGGCAGCCAGCGCTTCCTGCATCGCAGCCAGCGGGCTGTCCGGCAGCACGCCCTGGTGGTCGCGGCAGCGCAGCCATACGCCCTGGCGCACGGTGACCAGCAATGCCGCCACCACCTGCTCCGTCAGGTCCAGCACGCGCAGGCAGTCGCGCGCGGCGATGGTTCCCATGCTGACCTTATCCTGGTTGTGGCATTCGGTCGAGCGCGAGAACACCGAGGCCGGCATGGTGGCTTTGAGCGCTTCCGCCGTCCATGCCGAAGCGCTGATCTGCAGCGCCTTCAGGCCGTGGTTGATCGGGGCGCGCGCGCCGACAGCGCCGGACAGGTTGGCCGGCAGGCCGTGGTTGTAGCGGGCATCGACCAGCAAGGCCATCTGGCGGTCCAGCAAGTCGGCCAGGTTGGCCACTGCATTCTTCATGCCGTCCATGGCGAAAGCGATGTGGCCGCCGTAGAAATGGCCGCCGTGCAGGATGCGTTCGTTCTCGACGTCCACCAGCGGGTTGTCATTGGCGCTGTTCAGTTCATTCTCGATCAGTTGGCGGAACATCGGCATGGTGTCGGCCAGCACGCCGATCACGTGCGGTGCGCAGCGAATCGAGTAGCGGTCCTGCAGGCGCTTGCCGTTGCGTTCCCACTGGTCGGTCGGCAGGTCGGTGCGCAGCCAGGCGGCTACCTGCTGCATGCCCGGATGCGGCTTGGCCGAGAACAGCACTTCATCGAAATGGTGGGCGTTGCCGTCCATCGCGAACGACGCCATGGCGGTGATGCGGGTGCACAGCCTGGCCAGGTAGTCCGCGCGGTCGTAGGCCAGGCAAGCGAGCGCGGTCATGACTGCGGTGCCGTTCATGATGGCCAGGCCTTCCTTCGGGCGCAGGCGCAGCGGCGTGATGCCGGCTTCCTGCAGCGCCCGCGCGGCGGGCACCTGCTCGCCGTTGCGCCAGACTTCACGCTCGCCGCACAGCACCGCCGCCAGGTACGACAGCGGGGTCAGGTCGCCGGAGGCGCCGACCGAGCCTTCGGACGGGATCAGCGGCAGCAGGCCGGCGTCCAGCAGGCGGGTAATCTGCAGCAGCAGTTCGACGCTGACGCCGGAAAAGCCCTTGCTCAGGGAAGCCAGGCGCGAAGCCAGGATGGCGCGGCTCTGCGCCGGCGTGAAGTATTCGCCCAGGCCCACGCCGTGGTAGGTATAGAGATGGTGGGGCAGGTCCGGCACCAGTTCAGGCGGCACGGTGACGGTGCAGGAGTCGCCATAGCCGGTGGTCACGCCATAGATCGTGCCGTCCTCGCGCAGCAGGCGGTCGAGGAAGTTGGCGCCGCGCTCGATGGCCGAGCGGAAACCGGGATCGTCGGACAGCACGGCGGCGGCGCGCCCTTGCGCGATATCGACGATGTCTTCGATCGTCAGGTTGTCACGGTCGAAGCGCACAGTGCGCTGCGGGGTGTTCAGTTGGGCGATGTCAGCGAGATGCATCGTTGTGTTCCAGTTCAGGTAAATGCCAGAAATCGTAGAAATTGAACCACTGCAGCGGCGCGCGCAGGGTATGGTGTTCGAGCCGGCGGGCGTAGTCGGCGGCCAGCACTTGTAGTGCGGCTTCGCGCCCCTGGCGCGGGATGCGCACCTGGTCGCGGAAGTGCTCGAAATGCACTTCCGAACGGCTGCCCCGGCGCACCGAGAACAACAGGTAAACCGGGCATTGAAGGATGCTGGCCAGCATATGCGGGCCAATCGGGAACGCGGCAGGCGCACCGATAAAGTCGGCCACAGCCACGCGGGGATTCAGGGAAACCGGGATGCGGTCGCCGGCAATGACCACGAACTCGCCGCGCGCGACGCGCTCCGACAGCATCATCGCAGTGGCGGGCGACATCTCGGTCACCTGCAGCAGGTTGAGCTGGCTCGCCGGATTCAGGCGCCCCAGCATGGCGTTGAAGGCCTGCGCATGCTTGGTGTGCACCAGCACCGTCAGCTTGATGTCATGGCGCTGGCGCGACAGCACGCGGCACAGTTCCAGGTTGCCCAGGTGGGCGCACACCAGCAGGCCGCCGCGGCCGGCCGCCACGGCATCGGTAATCAGTTCGCCGCCATGCAGGTCGACCGAGTTGAAGTCGAACAGCCCGCCCCACAGCAGCATCTTGTCGAGGATGCTCTCGCCGAAAGCGCCGAAATGGCGCATTACGCCGGCCGGCTCGGACGACGTATGCCCGGCGACACGGCGCAGGTACTCCTGCGAAGCGCGGCGCGGCAGCGGCTTGGCCATCACGTACCAGGCTAGCACAGGGTACAGCACCAGGCGGAACGGCCAGCGGCCGAACAGGCGGAAGATCCAGAACATCAGGCGCATGCCGGCCACGAAGCTTACTTCGTTGATCGATGCCCAATGCAAGCCGCGCGCGCTCATTGCGACCGCCATTTCCGGGCCAGCAGCCTGGGTATGCGCGGCAGCATGCCAAAGAACAGCACCGTATGCATGCGCGTGATCAGCACGTTATCGCGCCAAACCCGGAAGTGCGACACGCCGTCAACCGGATAGGAGACGCGGGTACCCACGTTCACTACGCGCAGCCCGTCCCAGAACAGGCGCACGATGATGTCGGTGTCGAAGTTCATGCGCGAGCCGATGGCCTGGCGCGCAGCCAGCGCATTGACTGCCGCCACCGGATAGACGCGGAAACCGCACATCGAGTCCCGAATCTCCAGCGACAGGGTATTGATCCAGACCCAGATATGGGTGGCATAGCGGCCGTACAGGCGCGCCTTGGGCACCGAATCGTCGTAGATGGGGAAGCCCGATACCACGGCAGCCGGATGCGCGGCCGCCTGCGCCAAAAACTTCGGCACGTCGCCCGTCTGGTGCTGGCCGTCCGCGTCGATCTGCACCGCATGGCTGTAGCCAAGCTCTCCGGCGCGGCGCAAGCCGGCCAGCACGGCAGCTCCCTTGCCCTGGTTGTGCGGCAGGCGCTCCAGCACGACCCGCTCGCCATGCGCGGATGCCAGCGCATCGAGCACTGCGGCGCAGGCGGCGGAACTGCCGTCGTCGACCAGGATGACCGGTACGCCGTGGTGCAACAGCCCGTCCAGCACGGTGCCGATCGCGTGTTCGTGGTTGTACACCGGCACCACGATGCAGGGTTGGAAATCAGCCATTGCCGCCTCCCAGCGCAATGCGGCCGCTCGAATGCTGGCCAACGGTGGAACTGTAGCTGAAGCGCAGGCTGTGCCTGGCGGCGTCATACGCCAGTTCCAGGTGCACCGGATTTTCCGGGCCGATCACCTGCTGGAACTTAAGCTGGTTCAACCCCTTGAACAGTGGCGGCAGGCCGAAATACTGGCGGCCATAGTGAATCGCCCAGTCGACCTGCACCACGCCAGGCAGGATCGGCGCCACATCGAAGTGGCCATCGAAATACAGCAGGTTCGCCGGCGCCGACAGCTCCAACAGCACACGCCCAGGCTCGTTTTCCAGCTCGCGCACCGATGGCAAGCGCGGGCGTTCGTCGCCAAGCAATGCCAGCAAGGCGGCCACGGTAACCTTGCCTTGCGCATTGACGGGCATCTGTTCCAGGTAACGCCAACGGCGCGGCAACGCCACGGCATCCACCACGCCGGCCAGGACGGCGCGCAGGCGTGCGTTGAGCGCCGGCTTGCCCTGCTGGACCAGCAGGCTGCGGCCGGCGCCAGCCGGCACCACGAAGGCGGCCAGCCGCTGCCGTTCGCCCGGCACCGGCTCGCACAGCGCTACACGCGCTTCGGCCGCAAGCCCGGATGCCAGCAACGCCGCTTCCATGGCGTCCAGCGAGACGCGCTTTTCCTCAATCTTGACGACACGGTCGCTACGGCCAAGCAGGCGGAAGCCGCCATCGATGGCCGCCGCACGGTCTGCCATCGCCAGCCAGTTGTCGTCGGCAAGGTGCGGCGAACGTACTGCCAGCGTGCCGTCGTCGGCGTTGATGCGCCATGCCACCGCCGGGAACGGCTGCCACGCGTCGTCGCCGATGTCGCGGCGCTGGCGCCATGCGATACCGCCGGTCTCGGAGCTTCCATAGACCTCCAGCGGTACCTGGCCAAGCAGTTCTCCCGTTGCCATCGCAGCATCGGCCGCCAGGGGCCCGCCCGACGAGAACACGCCGCGCAGCATGGCTGCAGCAGCGCGCCAGTCCAGATGGGAAGGCAGGCGCTTCAGGTGCGCCGGGCTGGCCACCAGCACGCATGGCGCGCCAGCCATGGCCGGCAGCAGCTCTTCCGGATAGGCGATGCTGGCGGCATGGATTGCGCGCCCGCCAGCCAGCGGCCACAGGACCTTGAACAGCAGGCCATAGATATGCTGGTGCGATACGGTCGCCAGCACCGCCGCTGCGCCGATCCGTGCGCCGAACAATTCTTCCAGTGTGGCGACTTCGCTGGCAATCTGCGAGAGCTTCTTGGGAATGGCCTGTGCCGCGCCCGTGCTGCCGGAAGTAAACACAACCAGGGCCGGCAGGTCCGGGTCCAGCGCAGCGAATGCGGCGCCATCCCCTGCCGCATCCTGCGCAGCCGGCTGCAATGGCGCCAGTTCAGGCGGGAACTCGCCGAGAAAGCCATCGACCGCGCCGCGCAATGCCGCGCAGCTGGCCGGCAGCGTATCCGCGCTCAGCCAGATGGTCTTGCCCGCGTGCCAGGCGCCCAGCAGCGCCGCACCAAATTCAATGCTATCTTCCAGGTACAGCGCAAAATTGCTGCCGGCCCGGACGTGCAGCAGCGCGTGCCAACTGCGGACACGGGCCAGGAACTGCGCATGGGTGACGCCCTGCCCGGCGCGCCAGCCGGCCAGTTCATTGGCCGGGCGCGCCGCCATGGCGGCGTACAGGTTTTCGATACGGTCAGACATTATGCAAGCGCTTGAAACGCAGGCGCACCAGGTACTCGGCGCCAAACAGCAGCGCCATCAGCGCATAGGAAATCACACCGGTGTACAGCGACCAGATCGCCTCCGGTGCCCACAGCGCGGTACCGAAGGCAATCGCGCCGTTGACCAGGAAGAATGCGCACCAGACCTGGGTCACCTTGCGCATATATGCTTGCGCCACCGGTGGGAAATCATCCCCGCGCAGGCGCGCCATGCGTTCGACGGCCGACATGGGCGTAGAAAGGCTATAGGCGAAGCCAGCCAGCAGCGCCGCACTGACCAGCACCGGATACAGTTTCAACGGCAGCAGCAGGTTGCTCCAGATGGCCGCAGCCACCAGGACCAGGGCGCCCGCCACCGACCAGCGCGCAGCGCCGTTCAGCTTCAGCGCTGGCAGCCGCGCGATGGCCGCCGCCAGCAGCAAGCCGGCCAGCCAGCGCGGCTCGATGCGGCCATGGCCAAACCAGATTGCCAGTGGATACAGCAGGGTAATCGCTGCCGCCAGAACGCTCATCCTCACTTACGCAACCTGCTCCGTTTTGCCGGCCAGCGCCTCCACCACGTCGCCGATGGTGCGGATGGTCTTGAACACTTCCGGCTGCAGGCGCTGGCCGGTCAGCTGCTTCAGCTTCACGGCCAGGTCGACCGCATCGATGCTGTCGATATCCAGGTCGGCGTACAGGTTGGAATCGGCGGTCAGTTCCGACTTATCCAGCTCGAACATTTCGGCGAGCAGGTCGACCACCCAGGCTTGCAACTGGTCTTTGCTCATTTCTTTCAGATTAATCATATTTCACCCCTACGTTGTTTTATTTCTGTCTGTGGCTCTCAATCATCGCCGCCAGCGCCTGCACCGAGGCGAAATGACGACGGGTCTCCTCCGAATCGGCGGAGAGTGAGATCCCGTACTTCTTCTGCAGGGCTACGCCCAGCTCCAGCGCATCGATCGAGTCGAGGCCCAGGCCTTCAATAAACAGCGGCGCGGCGCTGTCGATATCATCCGGTGTGATGTCTTCCAGCTGGAGGGCATCGATGATCAGTTGTTTCACTTCGAGTTCAAGCATTGCTTTGGCACTTTCCGGCAAAATAATTTTGTAAGAAGTCGGTTAACTGGCGCGCTGCCATCACATCGCTGGCGCCTTCGGTAAATCGCGCAACCGCGAGGTCGTCCTGCACGTCGATCTGGATCAGGAAGCGGCGCGGCGGAACGCGCCACCACTTTTCGCCTTTGTGCAGCGTGGGCGGATCGCACTGCAGCAGTATCGGGGTAATGTCGCGTCCGCCGCGCACTGCAATATTAGCGGCGCCGCGCTTCATGCTGATCACGCCATCCTTCGGCGTGCGCGTCCCTTCCGGGAAAATGATCAGGTTGTTGCCGCGCTCCAGGGAAGCGATGCAGTCATCCACCAGTTCCGCCCCGCCCTCGTTATTGATGTAGCCGGCACCGCGAACCGGGCCGCGCGTGAACGGGTTGTTCCACAGCGCGCCCTTGACGATGCAATCGGCGTTCTTCACGAAGGCCATCAGGAAAACGGTATCCAGCAGTGTCGGGTGGTTGGCCAGGATCAGCATGCCGCCCCGCTCCAGCTTTTCCAGTCCGCGCACTTCGTAGCGCAGCACGCCGATTACCCGCATCATGTCGATGTAGACGCGGAAGGCGCAGCGGATCACGGTGCGCGCCGCGTTGACGCGGCGTTGCCGGTCGCGGATCGAAAGGTTCATCAGCGGGAAGACGAGAAGCCCCAGCACGATGCCGCCAACGCCGAAGACCACGAAGCTCAGTCCCGTGACAAAAATCCGCCAGTAACGATCAAGCATCGCGGCTCCAGGTCCAGCGCAGGCGGCCATCGCAGCGTTCCAGCGTGCGTGCGCCGCTGGCGTAAAAGGCAGCTACTTCGAGGCTGCCAGGCGTGTTGGCGGCAGGCGTGTCGGCGCATGGCGCCCATTCCAGCCGGATCGCATCGGCGCCGGCCGGCGCCAGCAGCCATGCCCATGCGTGCGGCTGCTCTTCATATTCCTCGAACGGAGCGAACAATTCGGGCAGCGGGCAATCGCATGCCACCAGCAAGACCATTGGCGCCCCGTCAGCCAGCAAGCCGTAGGCCTCGATCAGCGCATGCTCGACCGACGCCGTGCCGGCAGCCAGTGCCGTGTAGTTGGCGCGATCGCCGCGTGCAATGCTGAACAGTCCCGGGATCGCATTGTGTACCGCCATGCCGAAGGCCATCGGCGACAGCGGCTCGCCGCGCGCCAGGTCGGTCAGCAACTCGACCGCGCGCACCACGTCTCCATGGCGCGAGCAGAACACGGTGGGAACATCGCTGCGCCCGTCCATACAATCGTAAGCCACCTCCAGCGCCATCTTGCCGAGGAAGCCGGCGCGGCGGCGCAGCATGGCCGGCATCGCTTTCACGCCCGGCTCTTCGCCGGCGCCGATCGCAAACGGCGCGCGCGCCCAGGCCTGCCAGGCCTCAGCCGTAGTGAGGCCCGGCGCCCATGCGGAATGCCTGAGGATGGAAAAACTGATGCCCTGGGTGCGCACTTTGATGAACTATCGGAAAACTAAAGGAAGCCGGCGATTATAAACGAACAGGGCACCCTAGCGATAGAAACATTATCCCCGGAGCAACACTTTTTTGCATATTTGCACCGTAAAGCCGCAGAACGTCGCTCAAATTCTCACCAAACCTCACATTTCCCTGCTCTTCTTGTCATCATTGCTCGTGATAAACTCCGGTCGAGCTATTTTCAGGAAAGATTTGAATGGCAGTATCGTCGTGGTTTGGCTGGTCTTTGCTGTGGACACTCCCTCTGGTCTGGCGCCTTGTGAAGGTGTTCCTGCTGAAAAGGACGACCTTGCTCGGACAAGGCTTTATTCGCCTGGTGCTGGGCACCCTGCTCATGCTGCTGGCCAGTTCGCTTGCCGCCTCAGCCAGCCGTGCCGCCGGCATGTTCATCATCCTGGCGACCGGGATGGTGGCCATGCCTTGGCTGTTTGGCTATCGCGCCCTGGAATTCCTCGCTTGGTGCGGCCGTGCCACCCGGCGGGTCAGGCGGAGCGCCGGGAAAGAGCGCCGCGCGCCCGCGCGGACCGCGTCCAACGTTTCTGCGCAGTCGGCGCCCCCTCGCAGCAGCGAACGCTTTCCAGAGAAGCGGCCGGCATGGGAAAGCCCGCCAGATGCCGGGCCCGCCCGCTTCTTTGGCGCCGATGCCGTGGAAAAAGCCCGTGCTCCGGCCGCGCGGCCAAGCGCGGAATGGGCGGAAGTCGAAAGCCTGCGGCCAACCCCGGCGATGCTCGCACGCGCCAAGGCCCGGGAAGACGCCGCAGCCCGCAGCCGGCAAGCGCAAACGGTCAGGATCGTGAAATTGCCGCACCCAGCAGAACCGGTGCAGCCCAGCCGCGTCCCGGTGCCCCCGGGCGCAGCACCGCAACCGGCAGTCGTGGCCGTGCAGGTCGTCCACGCTGCGGTCGAAGTCCGCACCATTACGGCTTCGGCGGCCGAACCGGCGTGGATCAACGAGTTGCCGGCTTTGCCGCTCGAGCCGCAGCCGCTGCCTGATGCGCCGCTTGAAGTGGAGTACACGCCGTTTAGGACGGCACCGGCTTTCACGCCTGTTCCAGGTTGGCAGGAGGCCGTTCCAACTGTCCACGCCGAGCCGGTGCCGGGCCCCATGGCGGCGGTCGCTGTGGCACCCGTTGTTTCCGCCGCGCTCCCCACACCGTCGACACCGGTCATGCCGGGGGCACCGCGCACACCTGCTGCACCTGTCGAAGCGGTGACGGTCAGCCCGGAACCGGAGTTCGACGTCGAGCTCCCGGGCCTGGACTTGCTGGACGCCTATTCCGAAGCGAGGTTCGAGGTCTCCAGCGACGAGCTGGAAGAGACGGGACGCCTGATCGAACAGCGCCTGAAAGAGTTCAAGGTCCCGGTCACCGTTCTTGGCGCTACGGCCGGCCCCATCATCACCCGGTTCGAGATCGAACCAGCCGTCGGCGTGCGCGGCGCGCAGATCGTGGCGTTGGTGAAGGACTTGTCGCGCGCACTCGCCGTCACTTCGGTGCGGGTGGTCGAAACCATCCCCGGCAAGACCTGCATGGGCCTGGAACTGCCCAACAGCCGCCGCCACATGATCCAGCTTTCCGAGATCCTGGCCTCCGGCGCCTATCGCGCCTCGCGCTCGCAGCTGACGCTGGCAATGGGCAAGGACATTACCGGCGCACCGGTGGTGACCGACCTGGCGCGCGCGCCGCACATGCTGGTCGCCGGCACCACCGGTTCCGGCAAATCGGTGGCAATCAACGCCATGATCGTATCCCTGCTGTACAAGGCCACGCCAACCGACGTACGGTTGATCATGATCGATCCGAAGATGCTGGAGCTTTCGGTCTACGATGGCATCCCGCACCTGCTGGCACCTGTCGTCACCGACATGAAGCTGGCCGCCAACGCGCTCACCTGGTGCGTCGCAGAGATGGAAAAGCGCTACCGACTGATGTCCGCGCTAGGCGTACGCAACCTGGCCGGCTTCAACCAGAAGATCCGCGACGGCAAAGCTGCGGAAAAATACATCACGAATCCGTTCTCGCTGACGCCGGACGCGCCGGAACCGCTGTCCACGCTGCCAACCATTGTCGTGGTCATCGACGAACTGGCCGACCTGATGATGGTCGCGGGCAAGAAGATCGAAGAATTGATCGCGCGCCTGGCCCAGAAAGCACGCGCAGCAGGCATCCACCTGATCCTGGCGACCCAGCGCCCATCGGTCGATGTGATCACGGGGCTCATCAAGGCCAATATCCCGACCCGGGTTGCCTTCCAGGTGTCGTCCAAGATCGACTCGCGCACCGTGCTCGACCAGATGGGTGCGGAGACCTTGCTCGGCCACGGCGACATGCTGTTCCTGCCCCCCGGTAGCGGCTACCCGCAGCGCGTGCACGGCGCTTTCGTCTCCGACGAAGAAGTGCACCGCGTGGTCGATTACCTCAAACAGTTCGGCGAACCGGAATACGAGGAAGCGATCCTCGCCGGCACCCCGGCCGAAGAGCCGGCGCCGGACCTGCTTGGCGACGTCAGCGCCGGCGAAACCGACCCGCTGTACGACGAAGCGGTGGCCTTCGTCATCCGCACCCGCCGCGCCTCGATCTCGTCGATCCAGCGCCAATTGCGCATCGGCTACAACCGCGCAGCGCGCATGGTGGAAGATATGGAAGCGGCCGGCATCCTGTCGGCCATGTCGGCCAATGGCAGCCGCGAAATCCTGGTCCCTGCCTCATCGGACTGAGCGCCCGGCCAACGGTGCGTCCCTGAACCGGTGCAGTTGCTAAGATTCAGGCAGCGGAGCTTTGCCATTAAAGGAGGCGGTATGGAGCGATTCCTGCTCGTCTATCGCGGCGCACCGGACGGTACGGCCGAGGCCTGGCAGCATGACCCACAGCGCTGGGCAAGCTGGTTCGATTCACTTGGCGCGCGCATGCTGGACCGTGGCAGCCTGTCCCACGCCAGCGTCGATATCGACACCCGCCTGGCCGGTCCCAAGTCATCCGCCAGTTCACTTGCCGGCTACTCGGTCCTGGCGGCCACGGACTTCAACGAAGCCGTCACCTTGGCCGAACAATGTCCCATCTTCGACGAACGCGGCTCCTTGGAAATTGCGCACCTGGCGCATTAGGAATTCACCTGGCGAGGCCGGCAACCTCGGCGTCGGTCAGCGCCGAGCCTTAGATGCGCAAGTCATCCGCCCCCATTAGGGCGATCCCACCGATTGACGCCCGGCGCAGACTGCGCACAGGACGCGGAGTGCCCAATGACCTCTTCCACCGCCGCGATAGCGAATCGCACATGTCATCAAACTGTAATTTTGTTTCGCTATGATCCGGCATTTTGCATGAGTAACCGAACCTACAATGTGCTGTTCCTCAGCACGCGGAACGCGGCCCGCAGCATCATGGCCGAGGCTTTGTTGAATGCTGCTGCCGGCAGCAATTTTCGCGCCTTCAGCGCAGGCACCGCGCCCGCCGGAAGGCTGAATCCCTTCGCCGTTGAACAGATCAAAGGCCTTGACGGAACATTGGCCGGCCTGCGCAGCAAACCCCTGGCCGAATATTCGGCAGCGAACGCAGCTGAAATGGATTTCGTAATCACCATCTGCGACATCGAATCAGGCGAACCATGCCCGAGCTGGCCCGGCCAGCCGGCAACGGCAAACTGGAACTTCCGCGATCCCGCTGCGGTACAGGGGCAGGCAGACGATGTACGCCAAGAGTTCTTCACGGTCTGCCGCGAAATCAAGACTCGCCTGGAAATCTTCCGCAACCTGCCTGGGGAGGCACTTGACAAAATGGCACTGCAACGCAAAATAGCGAGGATTGCTGGCGTCCAGCGATAACCTATCCAAGGCTCCCATCCATGCTTAATGAATTGCGCGCGCTCGCCGCGGCCATCTACTTGTTCTCGCTTGGCGCAGCCCATGCAAGCGGCCTCGAATTCCGTTTCAACGAAGCGCCGGCACGACTGTACAGCTCGGCCGTGCAAAAGGGCGACATTGACGCCGCCACCGCCGAAGCGATTCGCCGCTTGCCGGAAACTGCAGCGATGGTGCGCAAGATGCGATTGAAGGACGCCGATGCCTTTGTCGAACATTTGCGGGGCCTTGCGCGGGATGCGGGGAAAGTGGATCTCGCAAGTCAGCTGCAATCGGAATTCGGCCGCAAAAGCGGCGGCAAATTCTCCCTCGCAGCGACTGAGATCACACGCCAGCTGAAGGCCTATGTACCGCCCGAATTTTCAGCCAGGCTGACCGTGCACTTCGTCTTCGGCGGCCATGCGATGGGCTTTGCTTTCGAAGATAAGCATGACGATGTCTATGTCGACCTGACACGCTTCACCCAAGCGACACCGGAAGAGCTGGCTGAAGTGGTATCCCACGAACTGTTCCACGCAGTGCAGCTGCATGTGATGACGGCGCCGCCGCTCCCTCCTGCCGGCATGGCGCAGTCGGACACCGGCAAAATCTGGATGAGCCGCTTACTGTACGACCTGGTGCAGGAAGGCACGGCCGAAATCTTTTCGCATCCGATTGCCGACCGCCCCGCCACTCCGTTTTCCGCGCGAGGCAAGGAACGCATTGCACGCAACCTGTCCCGCATGAAGAACATTGCAGCCCTGATGGAAACCAGCAGCCTGCGCCTGCTGTTGGCGCCCCCGCGCGACGAGGAACAGTACTACCGCATTTACGGCATGCTCTTCTACGGCAACTTCGACGACATGGGTTACGACATGGGCTGGGTCATGGCCAATGCCATTGAACGCAAGGACGGAAAGCAAGCCATCTACCGCCTGCTGCAAGGCGAACCTAAGCAATTCGTCTTGCGCTACCAGCAAATTGCGGAGAGCGATCCGGCCCTGTTCCGCTTTAACGAAGATTTCCTGAGCGCCGTGCGAGCATTGCCGCGTTAAGAGGCGCTAGAAGAGGCAGCCGGTGCGGGCTGCCGCGCGACAGTGCCGTCCGGCCGAGCTTACTGATTCTTCGGTACGGCCGGCAGTTGCTCGGCCCACTGGCGCGCCGAAATGTCCAGTGCCTGGCGGCGCTCTGCCGTCACCAGTGGGATCAGGCGCGCACGCGACGCGCGGGCGGAAGCGCAGCCGGCAGCGCGGTCGCGGCGACCGAACTGGCGTTTGAGAATGCAGTCGTATTCGTACACGGCAGCCGCGTCTTCATAAGCCGCTTCAACGTGCTCCGGGAGTTCAGCGGAATAACGCACCACCAGTTGCGCCGTCGCGCCCTTGTACCCGACATCGAACGCGCCAGCTTGGCGGCCATACTTCACCGCCTGGTTCAGCGCTTGCCAGGCCGCTGCCTGCTTGCGGATGCCGGTGATAATCGGCGGCAGCTGCGATTCCGACCTGCCGTCGTCCGAGACCATGGTCACGCCCCAGCCTGAGTGACCGGTGAGTAGCTCTTCATGGCAAGCCAGACGATTGTTCGCCTCCGCCGCGCGCAAGCGGATGGCGTCGCGGTTGCCCGCTTCGGCTTCTTTCTGGTTCTCCTTCATCCATCCTTTGTAGGCTGCGTTGGACTTCTTGCCGAACAGGACGTCGCAGTCATCCAGCTCCAGTTCCGCGGCATGCACGCTGGTGCAGCTTAGCGCAGCCAGGATGAGGGGGTATAGCAAGCTTTTCATTTCTTCCTTTCGTTTGACGATTCAAACAGCGTTTTCGTAATCCAGCGGCGTGGCCGCGACGGCCGCAATGATAAAGCGGAAACATATATTCCTGGCAACACAATTGAACTGTTGCGTTTTCGTCCAGGACAAACGTGCGGGCATTATTCCCCGGTTAGTATTGCATTCACCTGTCGGGGAGGAACGCAATGAACGCATGGGCCATGACGCTGAAGCTGTTCGCATATCTTGTGGTGCTCCTGGTAGCGGCCGCAATTGCTTACTCGGCAGTGACTGCCATACGTTACTGGCCTGCAATTTCCGTCTAGGGGGGAGGCGTGAACAAACGACAAGCCAGGCAGTTTGCCATTGCCTCAACCCCGGCTACCAGCGCATGCTGAAAGACCTGAAGCCCAGCACGCGCCAGCGGTTTGTCGCGCTCGACTTTGAGTTCCCGCGCCCCGAACGCGAAGCGGCGATCGTCGCCCATGAAGGTGGCGTCAGCCCGGCCGTCGCCCATGAACTGGTCACGCTGGGCGGCAGGATGCGCCAGTTGCGCGAGCGCGGCCAGGCCGAAGTGCCAAGTACCCGGGTGCTGGTCGCAGCCGCGCGCCTGATCGCAAGCGGCATCCAGCAGCGCCGGGCCTGCTATGCGGCGATTGTTGCGCCACTGTCGGACGACCATTCGCTGGCAGGAGCAATGGATGATCTGATACAGGCAAGTTTCATCTAGCGCGATGCCCGAAGCAGAGGACGTCATCACGGACGCAGCACGCTTCGCATTCGATCAGGTGCAGCGCTGGCGCAGCCACAAGCGCGCCGGCGGCCACCATGCAGCCCCCTCTCTGAAATCGTTCGCTGAGCGCCTGGATCTGCTGCTCAACGCGGCATACGGCCGCAGCTTCCGCATTCATCAGGCGCAAACGCCATTGCCCCGCACAATGCTGGCGCGGCTTCTACGGCGTGGCCAGGCGCCGCCGGCAATCGTCGCGGTACCTGCGACGGATGGCTGGGCCATCTGGCTGCCTTCGCTCGAGCACCTCGAACCGGCTGCCGCATTTGAACGCTATCGAACGCTGGCCCTGCTGCAGGCCATGCGGGCGGTTCGCGGCGCACCGGCATTTGGCAGCCGAAGGGACCTGGCCGGCGCCCTGTTCCACGTTTGCGAGGCATGGGTCTCCGCCGCCTTGCTGCAGAACCGATTTCCGGGCCTGCGGCCCGAGCTGGATAGAATCCGCACCGAAGCCCTTGCCGCGCGGCCTGACGCCGCACGCATGCATGGAAGCGTGGCCTGGATCGAGCTCGCAGTGCATCGCGCATTGCATGGCCTGGCTCCGATCGCAGCGCTTACAAGGGAACTGGAAGCGCTTACCTGCACTGCCGTCTTCGAGATCGCTGAACACGAGGCCCGCCAGCAAGCGCCAGCCAATGGAGAGCTCCTGCAAAAGGATCTCTGGCTGGGCGACTTCAGAAATGCCGACGGCGCGCCGCCGCCCATGCCCGCCGACGGCGGCACACAGTCCGATACGGACAGGAAGCCCCGCCGCGCCACCTTGGCCAGGCGTCCGGATACAAGGCCCGCGCGCGATGGCGAAGACGGGCAAAGTACTGCGGGCGCCTTTGTCCTCCAGACCGCGCAGCCCCATGAAAAGGCGGAGGATCCCATGGGCCTGCAGCGCCCAGCCGACCAGGACAATTCTGTGCCGGCAGACGATTTGGGCGATGCCCTGTCTGAGCTACCCGAAGCAAGGCTCGTCTCGATGACCGCTGCACCTGCGGAGGTCCTGGCGGGCGAAGAGCCCTTGACGGGCCGGGGCGCCAGCCAAGGCCTGCGCAAAGGCGGCCAGGCGGGCATGTATTTCAGCTATCCGGAATGGGATTACCGCAGCCAGGATTACGCCGCCGCCGGCAGCATGGTGCTTGCAACGCAAGCCGGGCCGGGCGATCCCGCCCTGGCCGAAAGAATTGTGCGAGAACACGCAGCGTTGCTGGATGCGGTGAGGCGGGGATTCCAATTGCTGGGTTCAAGACGTTCGCGCTTTCGCCGCCAGCTTGAGGGGGATGACATCGACATTGAGGCCTGGGTGGAGACAGAATGTGGCCGTCGCGCTGGCGCCGATCCCGACGGACGTGTTTTCGAAACGCAGCGGCAACAGCGGCGCGACCTTGCGCTGCTTGTGCTGGTTGACATCAGTGGCTCCACCGACGGCTGGATCAGTGGCCGGCGCCGCGTTATCGACGTCGAACGCGAGGCCCTCCTGCTCCTGTGTCACGCGCTCGACGCGCTTGGAGATCCGTTCAGCGTGCTGGCATTCAGTGGCGAAAGCCGGACAGGCGTGGTGGTGCGCGAGATCAAGGGATTTGCGGAGGCTTACGGTGAACCGGTGGCATTGCGCATAGCCGGCATCGAGCCCGAACAATACACCAGGACCGGCAGCGCGGTCCGCCACGCGACCTGCTGTCTTTCCGTCCAGCCGGCCAGGCACCGCCTCCTGCTCTTGCTGACCGATGGAAAGCCAAACGATATCGATCTTTATGAGGGCAGATACGGATTGCAGGACCTGCGCCAGTCCATCATGGAGGCTCAACAGCAAGGCATATCGCCATTCTGCCTGGCGATCGATCACCAGTCGCCCCACTACCTCGGCCAGATATTTGGCACGCACCAGTTTGCCATCCTGCCGCGCACCGATTTGCTGGCCGCGGTTTTGTTGTCCTGGCTGCGCAAGCTCATCACCTGACGCCCCACCGGCGTCTCATTCTTAACACTTTTGCCCAATATTTCCATTTTCGAACAGTTCAGTGATTTTAAGTGACTATTTATAAATTGCATTTTACAAAATATAGACAAATTAATATAAAACTTCATTGACACCGCCAGGACTGCCCGATATCTTTCCGTCACCGTTGGATTATGCAGGGTTAACGTCAGGAGTTTTGTATGAATACCGCTTACAGAAGCTGGCTGTGCTCCTCTCCTTTCCGGGGGAATCTACTTCAGCGCACTATTCAGTGCTGCGCCGATATTTGCGCCTTTGACCTGGAAGATTCGGTTCCACAACATTTGAAGGCGACTGCGCGCGAAGAGCTTGTATCGCAGATGGGCGCTGCCAGCGACAAACGCTATTCCTTACGGATCAATGCCTTATCGACGCGGAACGGCTTGCTGGACGTCATGTTGCTGGCCGACAATGATTTCGATGTGGATATTATCCAGCTACCCAAGGTCGAATCTGCTGGTGAAATTCGCATGCTTTCTCACTTGCTAAATGAAATGGGCAGGAAAGCGGAAATATTCGCCATAATCGAAACGCTTGCAGGATTAAAGGCAATTGATGAAATTTGCGGCGTCGGCGGTCGATTACGCGGTCTAATTCTGGGCTCCGCCGATATTTCATCTGAAATTGGCATCCAGGTTAATAATAAAGGCCGCATGCTGGGCCAGATCAAATATCAGATCGCCGTGGCCGCGCTGCGCAATGGGCTCGAGGCCATCGATTCGCCCTGCTTCGCGATCGACGACGCAGCCGCGTTGCGGGACGAACTGGAAATTGCGCTCGACCTCGGCTTTAGCGGCAAGATCGCGATCCATCCCTCCCAAGTCGCGGCCATCAACCACGCCTTCTCGCCATCCGAGGCGGCGCTGCGCGACGCCATCGACGTAGTCCGTTCAGTCGACGGTGCCGCCCATGGCATCGCCTCTTTACAAGGCCAGATGATCGGCCCGCCTTTTGCCAAATACGCGCAAAAAGTCATTCAAAAAGCAGGTCTAACCACGGAGCAAGCACGTCAATGAAAAAGAGCATCAGTGTCCTGGAACATATCGAAGGCCAGCGCTACCGCGAATCGCATGGCATGTACTACGAGGATTTCGACGTTGGCGATATATATGAGCACCGCCCCGGCCGCACCATTTCCGAGGCCGACAACACCTGGATGTCCCTGCTGTGCATGAACACCCACCCCCTGCACATCGACGCCGCGTATGGCGAGCAGACCGAATTCAAGAAACCGCTGGTATCGAGTCTCATCACCTTCGCCATCATTGGTGGCCTGAGCCTGGCCAGCACCAGCGCGCGCGGCGTGGCAAACCTGGGCTGGAGCAATGTGCGCTTCATGTCGCCGGTATTTGCCGGCGACACCATCTACGCTGAAACGCGGGTGGTGGCCAAGCGCCAGTCGGACTCCCGGCCCGGAGACGGCATCGTCACGGTGGAAACCAAAGGCTTCGTGCATCCGGACCGGCAGTTCATGGTCTGCGAACGCAGCTTTCTGGTCCCGATGCGTAACGCCCGGCAGTAAGGCCGTCCATGCGTATCATCAATAGCAAGGATGTGCGGTCCCTGGTGACGATGGCCGACGCCGTGGCGGCGCTGCGCACGGCTTACCGTGCCAGCGTGGCCGAGCCGGCGCTGGTACCAGCACGTACCATCATCTCGCCGCCGGGCAGCCACGCCTACCTCGGCGCCATGCCGGCCTTCGGCGGCGCCGCAGGCAAATTCGTGGTCAAGGTGGCGGCCTTGCACCTGAAGGACCCGGCCCCCGCCACCATGCATTCCCTGGTAACGGTGCAGGATGGCGCGACCGGTGAGTTCCAGGCCCTGATCGAAGGCAACAGCCTGACTTCGCTGCGCACTGCCGCCACCGCCGCGCTGGTGACGGACCTGCTGGCTCCGCCCGATGCCGACACCGCGGCCATCATCGGCAGCGGCGCGCAAGCCCTTGCCCAGCTAGAAGCCATGTGCGCGGTGCGCCCGATCCGCCGCGCACAGGTCTACTCGCGTGACGCCGCCAACGTACAGGCATTCATCCGCCGCTGCGCCGGCGTGAAAGGCATCACCTGCGAACTACTGGCGGCGCCGGGCCTGCGCCAGGCGCTGGAAGGCGCAGCGATCGTCTGCACCGCGACGACTTCGGAGACCCCGCTGTTCGAGGCCGATGCACTGGCCGCGCGCTGCCACGTCAACGCGGTCGGCAACCACACCGGCGACAGCATTGAAGTCGGGCGCTCGGTGCTGGACCAAGCCTTCCTTGCCGTGGAAGAGCGCGCAGCCGCGATCCGCGAAGCGGGCGACTTCAACCGCCGCGCATCCGAAATCGGCGAACTGCTGAACCTTGCCAAGCCGCCCGCGCCGCCCCGCCACAGCGTCTTCGTCTCGGTCGGCACCGCCTTCCAGGATCTATGTATTGCCACTCTGCTCCAGCAGCGCGCCGCCGAAGCGCAGGCTGGACAACTGATCGAGTTTGCTTGAAGTATCCAATACCAAAGGAAAGAACATGCCCGACGATTTGATTGCTCCACGCAGGAACCAGTTTATGAACAACGAGAAGGCGGTCGCCATCGGCTCCCGCTTCTGGGAAGAGACCGCGGCCCACGGACTGGCCGGCATTGTCGCCTCGCTCGGCAAGGACGGCTACTTCACCACCGATACCGGCCATCGCTTCGTCAACCTGAGCTGCTGCTCCTACCTGGACCTGGATTCCCATCCACATATCATCCAGGGCGCCATCCGCGCACTGGAGAAATACGGCGTGCTCGATCACTGCATCTCGCGTGTGCGGGTGCAGATGCCGGCCCTGCTGGAGCTGGAAGACAGCCTGTCCTCCCTGTTCAGGGCCAAGGTCGTTACCGCTATTTCGGCCAGTGCCGCCAGCGCCGGCATCCTGCCGCTGATCGCCTCCGGCCACCTTGCCAATGGCGAAAAGCCGGTGGTGGTATTCGACAAGAACGCCCACTTCTCGATGAACCTGTACAAGGCGGTGTGCGCCGACGAAACGGAAGTGCTCACAGCGCCGCACAACGACATGAACTTCCTGGAGGACGTCTGCAAGAAGCATAAGAATGTGGCCTATATCTGCGACGGCACCTACAGCATGGGCGGCCACGCCCCAGCCGAGGAACTGCTCGCACTGCAGGATAAATATGGCCTGTTCCTCTACTTCGATGACTCGCACTCGCTGTCGATCGTCGGCGAAAAAGGCGAAGGCTATATCCGCTCGAGCATTCCAGAAGTGAACGAGCGCACCATTATCGTGGCAACGCTGAACAAAGCTTTCGGCGCAGCCGGCGCGGCCATTATGTTCGGTCCTAAACGCATGGACCAGGCGCTCACGCTGGAGCGCTTCGGCGGCCCGCTGGCCTGGTCGCAGCCGATGAACACGGCAGCCATCGGCGGCGCCCTGGCTGCGGCTGAAATCCACAACAGCCCGGAACTGAAGGAGCGCCAGGACAAGCTGCAGCGCAATATCAAGTTGTTCGACCAGCGCATCGACACCGAACAGAAAGGCTTGCGCTTCCCTATCCGCGTGGTGCGCGCCAGCCATGAGAACGTGATCGGCGTCGGCCTCGACCTGTACCGCCAGGGTTTCTACGTCTCGCCGGTGTTCTTCCCGATCGTTGCACGCGACAAGGCCGGATTGCGCGTGATGCTGCGCGCCGGCATGCCGGAGTCGGAGGTGCAGCGCCTGGCCGACACCATCTTGCGCAATAAACTGTTCTGAGCCGGGCACCCATGAACGGCCTGGCCCGCATCCTGCCGCTGGTTTCACTGCTGCTTACCCTGGTCATCTGGGCTTCCGTGCCCACGGTGGCCAAGGCAGCGCTGGCGCATGTCTCGCTGGTGACTTACCTGATGCTGCGCTACACCCTGGCAGGCCTGTTCATGCTGCCCTACCTGAAGCAAACGATGCACGGGGCATCCCGGCTATCCTGGGGAAGCTGGGCCGTGCTTGTGGTCAGCAGCTGCATGATCATCTACGTGCAGACCTGGGCCATCCAACAGGTCACTGCCAGCTGGTACATCATCGTATTTTCCAGTTGCCCGGTGCTGATCGCCCTGCTGCTACGCTACCGATTTACCATGCGCGCCGTGGCCGGTCTGCTGGCCACCGTAGGCGGCCTGGTCCTGTACCTGCAGGACAGCCATTCCTCCGGCACACCGTTCCAGTTCAGCGCCCTGATCGGCGTGCTGACCGGCATGCTGGCCTGGGTGGCCTATTCCGTCATCATCACGCGCTTCCACGCGGTCTATAACGATACCCAGATCACTGCCATCTGTAGTTACATCGGCGCGGTCTTCAGCCTGGCCCTGTTCCTGGCCGCCGGCGACTACAGCGTACAGCAGGCCAACTGGCAGGTCGCGGCCGCGATTGTCGTCAGCGGCGCGCTGATGCCCCTGTCGCTGTGGTGTTATTCGTATTCGATGCGTAAGGCCGAAGCACTCACCATCTTCGGCCAGTACCTGGAACCATTAATCGGCCTGTTCATCGCCTTTCTGGTGTTCGGCGCCGAACTGACTGCTGTAGCCTGCGGCGCCGTGGCGCTGATTCTCGGCGGCACCATCGCCGTTACGCGATACAGCGTAAAGCCGGCCAGCTCCCACTAATTCTATTGGAGGAACCATGCGAACATTGTTGATACTGTGCGCCGGTCTGTGCGCCGGGGCCAGTGCCCTGGCAAAGGAGCCGGTTGTAGCTGAAAGACCGCTGCGCGCCCACCTGGCTTATCTCGCCAGCGACCATCTTGAAGGGCGCGGCACCGGCCAGCCCGGCGCCGAATTGACCGTGCGCTATCTTGAAAAACAGGCCGCCGAGGCCGGACTCAGGCCCCTACCGAACGGCAGCTATCGCCAGGTCGTGCCGATGCTGGGCATGAAGATCCAGTCCACCAGCCAGCTGCGCATCGATGCCAACGGCGGTAGCCAGGCGCTGGAGTTCGGCCGCGACGTCGTCTACGGCTCGGGCAACGGCGAAACCGAACTGCGCGCCGACGTGCCGATGGTCTTCGTCGGTTACGGCATCCGTGCACCGGAAGAGAATTGGGACGACTACAAGGGCGTCGACGTGCGCGGCAAGCTGCTGCTGATGATGCTCAACGATCCGCAACCAACGGCCGAGGAGCCAAACCGCTTCGGCGGCAAGTCGCTGACTTACTACGGCCGCTGGGATTATAAGTTCGAGGAAGCGCGCCGCCAGGGTGCGATCGGCGTGTTGGTGTTGCATACCGATGCCTCGGCTTCCTACCCCTTCTATGTACCGGCCAACGCATATAAGCTCGAACGCGTGCACCTGGCCGGCGGCGGCAATCGCATCGAAGGCTGGCTCGAAGAAAACGCCAGCAAGGCCCTGTTCGCAGCCAGTGGCCTGGATTTGGCCGCGCTGCGCGCCAGCGCCGAGTCGCGCAATTTCCGGCCGGTGAACCTGACTGCCAATGCGCACATTGAAATGTACAGCAGCATGCGCCAGCTGGAACAGTCCAATGTGATCGGCATTATTCCGGGCCGCGATCCGCACCTGAAGCACCAGGCCGTGGTGTATTCGGCGCACTGGGACCACCTGGGCACCGACCTCGCCAAAGACGGCAAGAACCTCCGTACCGGCAAGACCGACCATATCTGGAATGGCGCGGTCGACAACGCATCCGGCGCCGCCGCACTACTGGCCATGGCCAAGGCAGCGGCCAAGAAACCTGCGCGCCGTACCCAGATCTTCTTCTGGCCATGCGCCGAAGAGGAAGGCATGCTGGGCAGCACCTACTACATTCGCCAACCGGCCTGGCCGCTGGCGAAGACCGCTGCCAACCTGAACCTGGACAGCATGAACTTTGTCGGCATCACGCGCGATATGGGTGTACCGGGAAGCGATGCCAGCACCCTGCGCGAAACTTCGGCCGGGGTGGCGAGGAAGATGGGCTTGCGGCTGGTGCCGGAAGTGCCCGATCCTGCGGGCAGCTTTTTCCGCAGCGACCACTACAACTTCGTGAAAGCCGGGGTGCCAGGCATCCGCATCGGCTCCTCCGTGTTCTCGGGCGACGGGCTGTTTGACTTCGTCAACGACCCGAGCGGCTCACTGGCGCGCATCCGTGAATATACCGAGCATTATCATCAGGTATCGGACGAATACAACCCGGCCTGGGACCTGTCGGGCATGGTGCAGCAGGCACAGTTCACGCTCAATCTCGGCTACGCGATCGCCAATGCGGAACGCATGCCGCACTTCAAAGGCCAGCCGCCGCGCTAAAGTCGGTAACCACGAGCAGGGCCTGTCATCCAGGCCTTGCTGCGGGTGCGCTTTTACTACATTCCAGCTTACCGCCTGCTTCCACATATTGATCCAGTGCCGCATCGCCCTCGGCCTCGAACTCGACTTCGAAAGCTGGAGGCGGTTCTGTTGCTACGCTCACATCGGCTGCCAGAAAAGCAGAATAATCTCGAAGTGACGCTTCAACTTGATCGTCTTTCAGGAGCACCTTCAAGTCGTCAGTATGCTCGCAAAGCAGCTCATGAATCAGGCAACAAATTAATAATCGAAATTTACTTCTACTTAGCTACCGTAGTGGTAGGTCATGGTAAACGATTTCCAATCGTCGCCTCGCTTCTTTGCGCCAGCTTCCAAATCATCGATAAGATCACAAAGAACTGCATAGTTAATATCCAGGTTGGCAGCCACCTCATCTTCACGCATCTCTGTTTTCAACTTCGACAAAACCTCGCCATCTGGCCACCCGTGACCAGACCGAGGCTGCCAGGATTGACCGCGCTATCGTGATTGCTCAAGATCTAACAGTGTTTTTCCGTGCTTAGCCAACGCCGTTTGCACAAAGTCCGGATCAAAGCTCATAAGTAGATGAGCGCAATCTGCAATTTTCCAGTGATGTAGATCGGGGTTTAAGAGAATCGCTGTCAGGTGCTCTTTTAACGCAGGTATGTACTCAGTAAACCCTTTGCGCTCGACTAGCTAGAAGAAGCAGGAGATTTCAAATGGCAAAACATTGGCGATCCCAATAATCTTGGTAACTGGTTTGCAAATTCGCTGTCGCGCCGCGTCTCCGTTTCCTGCATCGGACTGCGTTGCCCAAAAGCTTACTATTGCATCCAGAATAAATTTGTAGGTTTCATCACAATTTTTTTGCCGATGTGGCACCCAATTCTCAGTTTGTGGCGGCCGATCACAAACGAATTGCTCCAGATAATCAAAACCTTCACCCCTGCCCCAGCTGCACAATATACGTGCCGCTGTCACCGCAAGATACTCGTCTTGCCCTTGCATAAGAGCATTTAGTTTAGGAATGCGATCTTGCGGAACATCTTGCGCGTCCAATTCGGTCAAATCGGCTGCATAACTTTCCGTCCCTGGGGGCAATTTACACAGCAGATCATTAAGCTCTTGATTCATCGTTTTCCTCAATGTTTGGCTGGCGGCGGCGTTGTCACATTCAGTTTCGGAGCAACGCCATTTGGCCATTTAATGTAGGGCGCTGGAACACAAGGGGAGATCAAGCACTCGCCATCACGCTTTGCACTACTCAGATCACGCAAGGCATGCTCTAAGCGTTTTTCATTCTTTTTGGTTGGATTAGCGTCATATCGTGCCTGTGCCTTATCTACTTTCTCTTGCAATTCAGCTTGCACCTTTTGCGGTGGCACGTATCAAACATTCTTGACCCTACGTACTCCATGGATCTCGGCCAAAGTCTGGCAATGTGGGGCCACCTGTCCGTCGTCCCGGTACTACTGGAGACCCTTTCTAAGATTGCCAGATTCGAAGACTCCCGGCATCTCGTCACCATGCTGTCGCTCATGCTGGAAGCCAAGCCGGGAGAGATAAGCGATGCCGACGGACTCGAAGATTCTGAGGGATATGCAAGCAAAGTCGGCCGTCGAGTCGATGACATTGTGCTCAGGCTCGGAACAAGCGATGCCATTGTGATGTTTGGCGAACTCTTCTCTGTCGGCAAACTCGTCGACGTGATGCGTCGAGCATTAAGCGATGGCACATGGTTCAACCCATACTGGCGGCACAAGTTCGAAGCCACCACGGGCGTGAACTGCTCCGGTTTTTACCGTGACCAGGATCTCCAACCATTGCAAGCCCTCGCCATCCTCGAAGATTTTGAGGACCAAGGGACGGCCGGCAGATTCGTGCCAGGACGCCGCTATTTCTTCGGCCACCCGGTCCCGGATTGAGCCGGATTCTTCCCCGGGCCAGGCCTTCGGCTGAGTAAGCACAATCCGCTCCCAGCTTCTTTTCAACCATAGCATGCCGGTACGAGAATTACTCCCAGGCCCTCGCCTGCGAGCGGTAGGCAGTCCATGTGAAGCCAAAGCCAAGCGACAACCCGCTATTCTTGCGGAACAGGGGGCTGTCGCGGTTGGCCGCGTGCGTGTAATTGTCATAGCGGGTAAAGCCGAAGATGCGCCAGTCTGGCGTCAGCGAGTGCGACAGGCTCAGGCCCAGGCGCGTCATCATCAGGCCCCCTTCCGCCTGGTACGCAGGACGCGAGGCCGTGGCGTATTGCGGCGCCACTTCGTAAAAGTACTGGTTCAGGCGGGCATTCCCAACCACCACACCCACGTTGGCGTCGGCATGCCAGCGCTGGTTGCCGCTGCTGGTTTCGAACACGACGCGCGGTTCAAACACCAGGCCCTGGCGGCGGAACCCGTTGCCGAGTTCGAGCGGCACGCGCAGCGGCAGTTCCAGCCGCACGCGGTTCGGGGCCGACGGCTCGGATAGCATCACTTTCAGGCGCGGACCGAACTCCAGCAGCGAGTTCAGGTCCGGCATGCCGGCACGGGCAGGAACGTCATCGGAACGGGCCGGCAGCGACATCTGGAAGCCAAGGTCCAGGTCCACGCGCTCGGTGTCAAACAGGCGTGCGCTCACACCGGAGCGGTCCGCCCGCAACACCTTGCCGCGATAGATGAACATCGGCAGCACGAGCCCGCGCGTGGAGCGGTCGGCGGAACCGGGATAGGCTGGCGTCGAAGCCGCCCCCCCGAACAGGCCGAGCTCCCATAACGGCAAGTCGGGTTCCGGCGTCGGCGCGGCACCAGCCGGCAAAGCCAGCGCCAACATTGCGATGCCAGCCCACATTCGCTGCTTCATACTCGTTGCTCCAGAAATAGTCGTTGAAAAATGGCATTGATGATACAGCTAAAGGCGAGCGCCAACCATGCCATAATTTCATTTTTCACAAGAACAGGCAGCCATGAAGACCACTTCCATCTTGCCCGCCCTGCTGCTCCTTGCCGCATGCGGCCAGGAAGCCGCATCAAACCAGGGCCGTTCTGCGGCACCGGACAATCGCAACACCATGCGCTGCACTGCAGGCGGCCTCAAACTGGCCGGCACCGGCGCACCCGAGGTCGGGGTGGCCAGTTTCGGTGTCCAGGGCAATACCATCACGGGCTTCGGGCTAAGCCTGAATGTGGAGCAGGCGGGGAAGCGATACGAGGTGTCGAGTTCCCTGATGCCATTGCCGACGCAAACCGGCACCTACCATTTTCCGTCCCTGGCCACGCCGGGCATGTCGCTCGCTTCACTCACCGTCAGGACGCCGGGTGGCGATCTACTCAAGGGGTACAACGGCGGCACCTATAGCCAACAGTTCTCTGCCGTCGAAAACGATCCGGACGCCAAACTCAAGATCCAGTTGAACAAAATGGAAGTTTCGGACGCCCCCCTGGCTGGATTCAAGCGCATCCATGCCGTGGGCAACTTCACGTTCAACGCTGCGGCCCTGCCGGCCGCTTCGCCCAGCGATGCCTGTGTCAGCAATGGCGTGGCCCGTTCCATGGCGGGCCTCAAGGCAGGACAGCGCATGTTGCCGCTTTTCGATGCGACGGTATGCGGCGCCGAAAAGAAGCATGTCGAGTGTGATTTCGATGTCGTGATTGACCTCGTCAAGCTTTAGCAGGAGTCGCCTGGGCGCAATCCGCCCCGTGTCGAACAGCCTTCGGCCAAGGGCGTGCAGGCGGGCACCACGGCCGCCGCCGTGGGTATCACCACCAAATTTTCGGCGTGAAGTCCCGGCCCGCCCCGCACATCGTCAATGATTATGGCGGGGCAGATCCTGCCCCAAGCCACGGTAGGGCACGGCCAGTTCCACGCAGGCGCCTGACTGCAGCTGCCCGACCGTGGCCCGATACAGTTCCTGCCACGGCGTCTGGCTCGGCGGAACGGGGGCCGGCGGCTGCTTCTTGCGCTCCGCAAGTTCCTGTTCGCCGATCAGGACGTCGCAGCGGCCCGTATTCAGGTCGACGCGGATGGTGTCGCCGGTCCGCAGCCAGGCCAGGTTGCCGCCCGCGGCGCTTTCCGGCGACGCGTTCAGGATGGACGGGCTGTCCGAGGTGCCGGACTGGCGGCCGTCGCCCAGCGTCGGCAGGGCCGTGATGCCTTGCCTGAGCAGCGCGTCCGGCGGCTGCATGTTCACCACTTCCGCGGAGCCGGGCCAGCCGATCGGGCCGGCGCCGCGGATCACCAGCATCGTGCTCACATCGATCTCCAGCGCAGGATCGTTGATCCGTGCGTGGTAATCGTCGGAGCCGTCAAATACCACTGCGCGGCATTCGAACACCCCTTCCCGACCGGGCGAGGACAGGTAGCGCTGACGGAATGCCTCCGAGATCACGCTCGTCTTCATGATCGCAAAATCGAACAGGTTACCTTTCAGGACAAGGAAGCCCGCCTGCTCCTTCAGCGGCTGCCCGAACGGACGGATCATCTCCTGGTCTGTCGTGGCGCGCCCTTCCAGATTGGCTGCCATGGTTTTTCCGGTCACGGTGGGACGCCCGGCGCGCAGCTTACCCGCCTGCTGCAGCTCCCACATCACGGCCGGCACACCGCCAGCACGGTGGAAACGTTCGCCAAGATACTTTCCTGCCGGTTGCATGTTCAGCAGCAGCGGTACATCGTAGCCATAGCGCATCCAGTCTTCAGGCGTGATGTCAACGCCCGCATGGCGCGCCATGGCCATGATGTGCGGCTGGGCGTTGGTCGAGCCGCCGATGGCGGCGTTGACCACAATGGCGTCAAGGAAGGCTTCGCGCGTCATGACCTGTGACGGCCGCAGGTCTTCATGGGCCATGGCCACAATACGCCGGCCGGTCTCGTAGGCCATCTGCCCGCGTTCGCGGTAAGGTGCGGGAATTGCCGAACAGCCGGTGAGCGACATGCCAAGCGCCTCCGCGATCGCATTCATGGTCGAGGCAGTGCCCATGGTGTTGCAATGGCCCGCGGAAGGCGCGGACGCGGTAGCGATCTGCAGGAACTTTTCTTCATTGATCTGGCCCGCCGCCAGCATGCGGCGTCCTTTCCAGATGGCCGCCCCCGAACCCACCAGCTCTCCGTCGAACCAGCCATCGAGCATCGGGCCGCCCGACAGCACGATGGCCGGCAGGTCAAGCGTGGCGGCCGCCATCAGCTGCGACGGCGTGCTCTTGTCGCAGCCGGTTGTCAGCACAACCGCATCGATCGGATAGCCGTGCAGGATCTCCACCAGGCCCAGGTAAGCCAGGTTGCGGTCGATGGCGGCTGTCGGCCGGCGGCAATTTTCAAAAGTGGGGTGGACCGGAAATTCCATCGAGATGCCGCCGGCGTCGCGAATGCCTTCGCGCACCCGCCTGGCCAGCTCCAGGTGGATGCGGTTGCAAGGGTTGATATCGCTGCCGCTTTGCGCGATGCCGATGATCGGGCGCCCCGAGCGCAACTCCTCTGCAGTGACGCCGTAGTTCATAAAGCGCTCGAGATATAGCGCAGTCATATCGACCCGCTCGGGATTGTCGAACCAGTCCTGCGAGCGGAAACGCCTCGCCTTGCTGCTTTGCGGCTTATGCGCCATACCATCCTCCATCGACGAAGTATTCGCGCCCGCTGCAGCGCGCCGCATTGGACGACGCCAGGAACAAGGTCAGTGCCGCCACGTCCTCCGGCTCGACGCGTTGCGGCAGGCATTGCGCGGCCAGGATGGCTTCCTCGCTCTCTGGCGTCTGCCAAAGCGCCATCTGGCGCGGCGTGTTGACCGCCCCGGGTACGATGCAGTTGACGCGAATACCCTGCGGGCCGAGTTCGCGGGCCAGGCCGCGCGTCAGGCCCTCGATGGCGGCCTTGGCAGCCATGTACAAGGGCAGTCCGGCCAGCGCCAGATGCCATGAAATCGAACCGAAATTCAGGATGACGCCAGCCCCTTTCGACTGCATGCCGGGCAACACCGCCTGGGCGCAGAAGAACTGGTGGCGCAGGTTGACCGCCAGGCTCTGGTCCCAGTACTGCGCGGTAACGTCCTGCACCTGGTGGCGCTGGTCGTTGGCAGCATTATTGACCAGGATATCGACAGGGCCGTAGTCGCGCGTGATGGCTGCGAAGGCTGCGCCGAGCTGTTCCAGGTCGGTAAGGTCGCAGCGCACGTAGCCTGGCGGATAGGCGCTGCCGGCCAGCCTCGCGGCCAGTTCCCGCGACGGCTCGTCCTGAATGTCGAGGAACATGACCCGCGCGCCCTGTCCTGCGAACGCCTCGACGATGGCGGCGCCAATGCCGCTACCGCCTCCGGTGACAACAACCAGCTTACCCGGCAGGTCCGGATAGCGCGCAAATTCCAATGGAATGCCAGCCATGCTCATTCCCCGCACTCGATGCCGCGCTGCGCCAGGTTGGCATAAAGGGCGCGCACGCCAAAGGTCCAGGGCGGCAGCTGGTCGCTGCGCTGCACGTGATTGACCAGGGTTCCCAGCGCCGGGCTGCTGATGCTGACGCGGTCGCCCAGGTGATGGGTGAAGCCCGCTCCTGCCGCATCGCGGTCCTTGGTCGGCGAGAACATGGTTCCAAGGAAGAGCATGAAGCCGTCGGGATACTGGTGATGACGGCCGCTGGCCTGGGCCACCAGTTCCAGCGGGTCGCGGCTGATTTCGCCCATGCGGCTGGTGCCGGCAAGTTCGAAACCGTCGTCGCCACCTTCGATCAGCAGACTCACTTCGGCGTTGCGAATGGTGTCGATCGTGAAGTGCTGGTCAAACAGGCGGACAAACGGACCGATGGCGCATGATGCGTTATTGTCCTTGGCTTTACCCAGCAGCAGTGCGCTGCGGCCTTCGATGTCGCGCAGGTTGACATCGTTGCCCAAGGTCGCGCCTACCGCCACATGCGCGCTGTTTACTGCCAGCACGATCTCCGGCTCAGGATTGTTCCACCTCGAGTCCGGATGCAGGCCTACCGCATCGCCGTGCCCAACTGCCGACATCGGCTGCGACTTGGTAAACACCTCGGCATCGGCACCAATCCCCACTTCCATGTACTGGGACCACAGCCCGCGCTGCGCCAGGTCGTCTTTCAGCTGCATCGCTGCTTCGGAACCTGGCCGGATCTCGGACAGATTGGCGCCAATTCGCGACTGGATCTCATGGCGCAACTCGGCGGCCCGTGCCGGGTCGCCCTTGGCACGCTCTTCGATCACGCGCTCCAGCAGGCTGACGGCGAACGTCACACCGCAAGCCTTGATGGCCTGCAAATCGCATGGCGCCAGCAGGCGCAGACCTGGTTCGGCCGGATTCCTCATCAGTTCATGCGCCTGGCCGAGCGGCTCGCCGGCCGCCTGTGCCACAAACTGCAGCAGGTCCGGGCGTTCGAACAGGGCCGAGACGGTGGGCGCATGGCGCGTAATGTCGAACACCGCTCCCTGGCGAATTGCCAGGACTGCCGGCCCCACGCCATCACGCCATACCCGCCCTACCAGCAGCGCCCGCTCCAGGTCGGCGGGCAATATTCCATTCGTCACTTGAATCTTCTCCCTGACTGCGTTGGTTGATTTGCGAATGGAATGTTGCCCGCTACCGTTAGTCTCGGCAATTATGAAACTCACCAACTCCGTTCATAATTACTCGTACATCGGGGATCTGCGCCTGACCCTTCCCCTCATATTTCACTGACACGCACCATCGATATCAGTTCGACAAGTGCGTGTTTGAGATCTGTCAGGTGGATCGAAGGCGGCTGGGCCTCACTAATCCAATGCATCGCCAATGACAGGATTGACAGGGTGCTGGCGGCCTTCGCGCGACTGCCGTAGGCGACATTGAAACCTATCTTGCGAGCGGCGAGTCCGATAAGCCAGAGTGCGTACGCGAGCAACGCTCCCAGTAAAAGCAATACAGCCAGGCGTCGCAATGTGTAGGTTTGGCTAAAGCGTAGCCCCATACCCCACTGCGCGTTCTTGAGATCGCGGAAAGTCTGTTCAATCTGCATGCGGCCGGCATAGATGTTTGCCACTTGCTCGGCATTGAGGGAGGCGAGCTTGGGTGAAACGGCGAGCAACCATGGCTCGCGTTGTCCCTTACTATTCTTCTTGCTGCGGCAGCTGCGCGCCAGCTTGCCGATCTTGGTCAGCCGGTGCCGCCCCTTGGCCTGGCGTTTCAATAGGACGAGCCGACACAGGGCAGGATTGGCCCGCGTATAGAAGTATTGACCCAGGTCGCGCGCGTGGGCGCATGCCTGCGCATAGAGTGTTTTGCAGCCAGCCCAGTCAGAACTGTCGTGTGGGCGCACCATGTCCCGATTTCGGATTCTCCCTACCCAGGCAAATCCGAGCTGGTTAAGCAGCTTGAACCAACTGGCGCGAAAGCCGGCATCGGTGATGATGATAGCTCGGCTGCCAGGCGGCAGTATGCTACGCAACGATTGCATGAAGTTTCGGTGCACAATCGGTGAACCGAGCTTGGCACAGGGATGGACTTCTTCATATAACGTGAAAGCGCGGCCCTTGATGATGGCCGCTGCCCGCAGCAACTGAATACTGCTATCGTCGCGTACCGCCGACCAGTCCACAGCAATCTGCACGCCAGGGCGGCGAATCACGCGACGCGCCATCGCGCGGTACACCGCATGCTTTTCCTGCGCCAGATGGGGATTGCTCAAAAGTCGATCGCAGCATTTGATGCGATGACGCAATTGCGTCGCCGAGGCCAATTTCTTGCCCATGCGCACCAGGCTCAGGCCACCATGCAACGCCGCGATTGCCACCTTGGCCAGGCATGCTCGCCGCTTGGCATGCATGTTCGGACATTCCTGCTCCAATAACCCCTGTATGATTGCATGTGCATGCATGGCTTATTCCTTTCCCTCGCAGTTTGGACGCTACGAATGAAAGGGGTGACACAGCCATGCATGCGCCGTTTTTGGGATTGAAAGTTAACAGCTTCCTTAGACGTTTACAACAAAAATATGAGGGGAAGGGTCAGGATCTGCGCCCACGTTGCGCGAGTTGCGCAAGGTACTGGCCATGCTCGGGCATGGCGCCCACCGCCTGGACAATGGTGTCGCGTAAGCGCGCAAAGTGTTCGCGCAGGCGCGCCAGATCAAACAGGTCGACCAGCGGATCGTAGGCATCGGGCACGATCCCCAGTCCCATCAGGATTGACACATGGGATGCCACGCCGAAGCCTTCCCGGTCATAGATGGCCACCCGGCCGGTGGCGCGAAACAGCTCGATCTGGTGCCGCAGCGGGTCCGGAATGGCCATATTGGCACAGTAGCGCCAGAATTCCGAATCGTCGCGCCGCGTGGCCTTGTAGTGCAGGACGATGAAATCGCGTACATGCTCGTAGCGTTGCGCCACCAGGCGGTTGAATTCATCGGCGAGTTCCGGTCTGAAGTCACGGTCGGGGAAGTACTGCAGCAACCACCCAACCGAATTTTCGATGATGTTGATGCTGGTCGACTCAAGCGGCTCCAGGAACCCGCTTGCCAGGCCGATCGCTACACAATTCTTGATCCACGATTTGCGGCGCCGCCCTGTTGTAAAGCGCAGCTGGCGCGGATCGCCGAGTGCCCGGCCATCCAGTCCTGCCAGCAGCACGTGTCGGGCCTCCTCATCGCTGGTAAAACCATTGCAGTAGACGTAGCCGTTGCCGGTGCGGTGCTGCAGGGGAATGCGCCAGGTCCATCCTGCGCTTCTGGCCGTCGACGTCGTGTACGGCGTGATCGCATCCACCTTCTCGCATGGCAGGGCCTGGGCGCTGTTACATGGCAGCATGGCGCTCCAGTCATCGTATCCGGCGTGGTAGACGCCTTCGATCAGCAGCCCGCGGAAACCCGAACAGTCGATGAACAGGTCGCCGCTTACCCGGTGCCCGTCCTGCAGCTTGACGGCGGTGATGAAGCCCGTTTCCGGATGCTGCTCGACCTCTTTGATCGTGCCTTCGATGCGCTGCACCCCGCGCTCTGTTGCATAACCGCGCAGGTAGGCGGCGTACAGGCTTGCGTCGAAATGGTAGGCATAGGTAAACGCATTGGTCGCGCCAGGCTGGGCGCCGACAGGCTCCATGAAGCGGTTATTGCGCGCCATGACAGTCGCAGTCGACCATTCCTCGTAGGACGGCATGTCCTTGCAGGCGCGCGCCAGGCGCAGCCAGTACACCACGGGTGAACGATTCTCGATGGCAGGCCCGAAATCGCCAAAGCCATGGAAGAAGCGATTGCCGATATGTCCCCAGTCCCTGAACTCGATGCCGAGCTTGAAGGTGGCCTGCGTCTTGCTGACGAAATCGGCGTTGTCCAATCCCAGCGCCTGGTTGAAGTAGCGGATGGTGGGCAGCGTTGCCTCCCCCACCCCGACGGTGCCGATTTCCGGAGATTCGACCAGTACGATTTCGCAGGCCCCGCCTAGCTTGAGCGCCAGCGGCGCTGCACACATCCAGCCGGCGGTGCCGCCGCCCACGATGACGATCTTCCGGATCGGGCTACCTGGCATGCCGCCCTCCCCTCAGTAAGTACCAAGGCGGATCTTCAGTACCGTGGGGTTGGCTGTCAGATTGATGCCCCAGTCGGTCTGGTCGCCATTCCAGTTGCGTTCCATGATCCACTTGCCGGCGGTATCAAAACGCCCCTCTTCAACGCGCGCATACATCGATGGCTTGCCGGCATTGCTTCCGGCGCCTTCGAAGGACAACCGAATATTCTGGCCGATCACCACGAATTCGTTGTCACCCACTTGGGCCAGCGCGGCGCCACCATTGGGAACCTCGGTGCCCGGCGGCCGGTCATCCTTGCCGGCATTCCCGAACTGCCATTCGCGGAACGATGCGGTGACCTTCCATCCCCTGGCGTTGACCGACTGCGGCTTACGGTCGTCGCCCTCGGCGATGCCGAATGTGCGCCCATCGAGCGCCCACTGCGCCCATTGCCCTTGCATCGGGCGGAAAACCGCATAGATCTTGCCGAATGGCTCGGCCATGGCCTTGTCCTTCAGCTTCGAACCCAGCGGGTAGTTGCTGTAATCGGCGTAATCGATGCCGAATGGCGCCACCCCGATCGCGCCGCGCCCCAGGATCTGGTAAATATAGCGTGCATAGACCGCCGCATTGCCCATTTCCGGCACAAACAACGCGTTGTCCCGGCGTTGGAACAGCTCCAGGGTTGCACCCAGCTTGCCCGACTCCGGCATGTACAGGTCTGGTGCCGCGATGTCGATATGGGGAGCCGCAGCCTTGTAAATATCGATGACATCGAAGGTTGGTCCGCCGCTGGCGAAGTTGCCCTTCCACGGCGCCATCGGTTCCAGTGGATCGCGCAATGCATTGTTGACGAACATCGGCAGGTCGTACACCGCGCGCCCGGCCTTGGCGAGCGTCTCGATATAGCTGGCGACAGCGTAGGCGTGGAAGTATTCATCTGCATATGGACCGTATACTTCGGCCCAGCTGCCGCTGGCCGCGCCGGCTGCAGGCGCCTTCTTGCGCGCCAGAACCGCCGCCGGCACCTGCTGCCGGAAGGCTTCTTGCGCCCTGGCGCCGAAGTCGCGCACGGTGCCATAGGTGCCCACTTCGTTTTCCACCTGCACCATGACCACCGTGCGATAGGCGGAATCGATCTTCTTCAGGTGCGCCATCAGTGCCACAAATGCCTTGCTGTCGGCCTTCAGGGTCTGCTCGCCGAACGGCGAGAGGCAATAGATCACCTTCCCGTCCTTGTCCACCATGCGGGGGAAGCGCTGGTTGTCGAACTTCACCCACTCCGGCGTGTATTGGGGGCCGGTGTTTTTCCAGGTGCCGAACCACAGCAGGACCAGCCGCATCCTATTCTGCCGCGCTTGCGCCACCAGGGTATCGACATAGCTGAAGTCGAACTTCCCTTCCACCGGTTCCAACTGTTCCCAGGCCACCGGGATTTCCAGCGTGTTGGCGTTGGCATCGCGGGCGGCGGCCCATACCTTTTCCAGGGCAGCAGGGTAGTTGCTGGAATTATGCGCCTGCACGCCAAGCATGGTGAATGGTTTGCCGTCCACCATGAGCGCATAGCGCCCATCCTTGTGCTGAAGCCGCGGTATCGGCGCCGCACCTGCAATCGCGTTCAAGGACAGTACGGCTCCTAAACAAAAGGCCGCCCAGCGGCGGCTCCCACCAATTTTCATTCTTACTCCGATAACGGGAGGCGGCGGTGCACAGGGAAGTGCGCCGCCGCGACGGTTCAGAACGTATATCGCGCCTGCAGCGTGTAGCGGCGGCCTGTGAAGAACGCCGAACGCTGCATCAGGCCGATGCCCTGCTGCATATACTGCTTGTACAACGCATTGTTCAGGTTCTGCCCCTCGAATGCGACACTCAGGTTTTCCGTCACCTTGTAGTGGATGCCCATGTCAAGCTGGCCATACGCACCGCCCCAGGTCGGCAAGGCATAGTTCACCGAATAGGCCTGGCCGAAATTCGGGCTGTCCGGATTGCGATCGATACCGGAACCGTCGGCCGTGCCGTAGGCATTGACGGCCTGCAGGTACTTGCCGCGCCAGCTGTAGGCCAGGCGCGCCGACAGCGGGCCATGATCGTACAGCAAGGCCAGGTTGTAGGCGTTCTTCGACATGCCTACCATCGGCACACCGCCCAGCACATGGCCATCGGTATCGCAACCAGCCAGGTCGCGCGCCAGGTTGGCGTCCAGGGTATCCTTTGGCGTGCACCACAGTCGGGTGACCGGCTGGCTGAACTTCAGGCGGCTGTCGATATAGGTGTAGTTGCCGGACACGCCGAAGCCGGACAACAGGCCCGGCAGCTTGTCGAAGTATTGCTGGTAGCCGATCTCCACGCCACGCGCGCGGCCCCTGGCGTCGTTCACGTTCGAAGTGACCAGGAAGTCATGCGGCTGGCCAGCCAGGTCGTTCAAGGTATAACTCGACGTACGGCCGATGATCACGTCCTTCAGGCGCTTGTTGAACAGCGACAGGGTGAACGAACTGCTGCGGCCAAAGTAGTATTCGCCGGTCAGGTCGAAGTTGTTCGCCAATACCGGACGCAGGTTGGGATTGCCGCGCGCAGTGCCGGTGTACCTGATCGAGTCGAGGATCGCTTCGTTGGTCACTGGATCCTGGTGGGTCTTCACCTCCTGGCTCAGCGTCGTATAGGCCTGCATCTGGTAGAAGTCCGGCCGCGTCATCCCTTTCGAGAAGGCGGCGCGGAACTGCAGTTCAGGCCTCACCTTCATGCGCAAGTTCAGGCTAGGCAGCACATTGGTGTAGCTGTTGTCGAAAGTCTGCCTGTCGGACTGCGCTGGAATCAGCGGCACGCCGGGCATTGGGTTGCTTGGCGGCGTGAACAGCGTATAGCCATCGGCTTCCATATTGGTGTGCACCACGCGTACGCCTACGTTGCCGTCGACCGGGTACGGCAGCGCTTCCTCGAACCCGAAGCGCAGCTGGGTGAACGCCGCCTTGGTGCGCTCACGCTGGACATTCAGGCCCTGGGCGTCGCCGAACTTGGCAGGCGCCCAGTTCACCGTACATGGCGACTTGCACACCAGGTTCGTGTAACCGTGCAGCGTGGCAAAACCCCGCGGTGGCGAGCCCTGGGACCACGACAGGTCCGGAGCCGCGAACTGCGGCGGCGTCGGCATCTTCCCGTCGAAGAAGTTGTTGAAGGTATGCTGGGAGGTGCCGCCGGCAAAACGCGGATCGCTCAGGTAGGCCAGTTGGCTCAGCGGCTGCCAGGAATCGCCGACCGCCCACGGCTGCGTGATCTGCGCCCATTCGCTGTCATGCGTCGAACGGGTCTCCGCCTCGCGGTCGGTGAAACGCACGCCGAAGCGCAGGTCCTGCAGCACCGGGCTGTCGAAGATGTACTTGGCATCCAGGCGCGCCGCGCTCTGGGTTGCCTTGGCCTCGTCGCGGTGTTCCTGCGCGAAGCCCCAGTAATAGTTGGCCGGGTCAGCCAGGAAGGCGCGGTCGCTGTCGTCGAAGGTGAAGCGCGGCGGCGACGTGGTCAGGTCCAGGTTTTCCTTGGGCATGTAGCCGTTCAAGCCGACGGTGTTGTCAAAGCCTGCGGTGGTGGCCTTGATGTGCTGCAAATCGGTGCGGAACACCCAGCGGTCGTTGGCGCGCCAAGTCAGGTTCCAGGCGACATCGCGGGTATCGGCTTCGCGGCCGACGGCGCGGGTGTTGGTGCCGAAGCCCACGCCCTTTTCGGTCGGCGCACGCAGGATACCCGTCAACAGTGCCCCCCGCTCATCGAACGTCGCGCCGGGGTCGAGCTCGATGGTTGCCGGGTTTGCAGACTGGAACAGCGAAGCCTCCGTCGTGTCCATCTGGTACTTCGAGCGGAAGTACGTCAAAGAAGAAGCAAGGGAGTCCTTCTTCCATTGCAGGGCGCCGTAAACGCCCTGGCGGTCACGTTCGAAATCGCTACGGTTCCATGAACCGCCGGTGGTGATCCAGCGCAGCTTGCCGCTGGTGTCTCCCCGTACGGCATTGGTTCGTGGCATGTAAGGCGAAATGGACAGTCCATCGCTGCGCGTGTCGATGCGCGAACGCGCGATGTCGATCAACGCACCAAACTGGCCGAAGCTGGTGTCCCAGCGGTCCGAGTACAGGCCCGAGAACGACGGTGCCGCCTTGCCGCGCAAATCCGAGCGCGACACTTCCATCGATACCGCTGCCTTGCGGCCCTTGAAGTCGAACGGCAGGAAGGTGCGCAGGTTAACCAGGCCGCCCACCGCGCCCTCGATCTGTTCTGCCGAAGGGCTCTTGTAGACATCGATGCCGGCCATCAGTTCCGGCGGCACGTCTTCAAAACTGAGCGAACGGCCGCCATTGGCGGAGAAGGAATCGCGGCCGTTCAGTTCGGAGCGCACATAGCTCATGCCGCGGATCGACACGCCTGTACCTTCGGCAGCGAAACGCATGATGCCGTCGCCAACGCCCTGCTGCGGGTCCTGGCGGTTCATGGTACGGTCGATGGTCACGCCGGGCATGCGCTGCAGTACTTCGGTCACCGACTTGTCCGGCAGCTTGCCCATGTCGTCGGCGACGATCGAATCGACGATTTCTTCCGCGTCCTGCTTTCTCTTCTGCGCCGACTCCAGCGCGGCACGCTGGCCCAGCACCACAACGGTGTGCGAGTCGCCGTTGCCCGCGGGTGCCGTCTGCGCCAGCGCACCACCGCTTGCCAGCAGGGCGATATGCGCCGCGCCCATGGCGATCGCAGTCTTCCTCAATTGTCTCACTCCGAATCCTCTCGTTGTAACTTATACATGCGTACCCACAAGCTGCCCGAATCAATTCTGCCTTTGTACGATTTGAGCAGCAATTGCGAAAATCACCAATACAACAAACGAAAATCTGTAAGCCACCGGCTGCTAGCTGACCTTCAAGGCGCTGGCATACGCCAGCTCCGGCTTGTCGCGGGGCAGCGTCACCTCAAGCCCCGCGGCGCTCTGGCGGAACGCCAGCGGATATCCGTCGGCGACCAGCTCCACCCGGGCAATGCGCTTCTTCAGGTATGGGGTTGCGCTGCGCAGCGATTTGATGGTCACCTTGCCATCTTGCGGCCATCCCATCACAAAGGCATACACGATGTCGCCCTTGGCGGTAAAGCGGATATCGGCCGCGGAGAACGGTTTGCCCTTGCCCTCGTTGAAGCCCGCCCCCGACATTTGCACCGACGCTTCCATGACCGGCCCTTCACCGAAAACCGCCCACGGACGGCTGTCGTAAATCGCCTCGCCATTGCGCTTCATCCAGCGCCCGATCTCGCCGACGATTGCACGTTCCTGCACGTCGATCGAACCATCGCCGCGCACCGGAATGCTGAGCAGGAGATTGCCGTTCTTGCTGACCACATCGATCAGCGTATGCACGACGGTCTGGGCGCTCTTGTAGCCGCGGCGGTCGTAGAGGCGCCGGTCGTAATGCCAGTTGCCGATACAGGTGCAGGTTTGCCATGGCAGATCTTCGATCCGGTTGCTTTGGCCGCGTTCGATGTCCCACACCATGCTGCGGCGCTGCTGCGCATTCAGGATCTTGCCTGTGACGACGGCCTCCAGCTTCCCCCTGGCGGCGATGCTGCGGTTGTACATATGGGCTGCCAGGCGCATGCCGACGTCGCTGACCGGCCACAGCGGCAGCACGGTATCGTCGAAGTACACCAGGTCGGGATCGTAGGAATCGATCAGGTCGCGCGTACGCAGGAAGAACTTCTCGCAGTAGGCCTGGTCCGGAATGGCGGCGCCGCCGCCCCAGTGCCATTGCTCGTGGTGCACGCCGCCGTCGCCATCGGCCTTGCTCAGGGGATGACGTTGCGCATACAGGCCTTGCGGGTCGAGCCCTTCCCACCATTTGCCAAGCCCATCCAGGCGGGTCAGGTTGCCATCGTAGCGCTGCGCCGGCTCGTACCAGGTCCACGCATGCGCTGCATGTACGCTGACGCCAAACCGCAGGCCATTGGCGCGTGCCGCTTTGCTCCAGCCGGCGATCAGGTCCTTGCGCGGCCCGATCCTGGTGCTGTTCCACTCCGGCTGGTAGCGGCTATTGTACAAGTCAAGGTTGTCATGATGGTTGGCCATGGCGACGAAGTAGCGCGCGCCGGCCTTCTTGTACAGGGCCACCAGTTCGTCCGGCTCCCATTTGTCGGCCTGCCATTGATGGATCATATCCTTGAAACCGACCTGGGACGGGTTGCCGTACTTTTGAAGGTGGTGGCGCTGGGCCTCACTGCCTTCTTCGTACATCAAACGCCCGTACCAGTCGCCGAACTCCGGTTGGCATTGAGGCCCCCAATGGGCCCACAGGCCGAACTTGGCATTGCGGAACCAATCAGGAACCTGGTATTTTTCCAACGAATCCCAGGCGGGCGCAAATGGTCCGCTGGCCATCGGCAACGCAGCGCCTGGCGCTACGGCTTCGGCCGCATGCGCCACGCCAGACAGGGCCGCGGCGGCGGGCAAGGCAGATCCCATGCGTTTCAGTAACTCTCGTCGTTTCATCAGGCATCCTAAGGAAAATGGTCGTTCAGCGTGCCAGCACGCGTTGCAGGTAGTCCTCGTGGCGCGGCATTGCCGCGACCGCAGAGGCGATACTGTCGCGCCGGTGACGCAAGGCGCGAAGCGCCTCTTCATGCGGCATGTCGAGCAGGGAGGGATCGGCGCGCTGCGGCCAGTGCCCCATGCCGGCATGGATTGCCAGCCAGCTGGTAGCATCGAAGCCCTCCTCGTCGTACTGGTGCAGGGCGCCTGCCTGGCGCCAGGCGTGAATCTTGAAGGCCAGCGTTTCCGGCAGTTCCATGCCGGCCATGTCGCACCAAAGCTGACTGTCGCGGCGTGCGGTCAAACAGTAGTGCAGGATGATGAAGTCGCGCACCCGTTCGAACTGGCGCCGCATGCCGGTGTTATAGGCAGCCACCGTTTCCGGAGCCGGGCCCGCGCCGGGGAGCAGCACCTCGATCAGGCGCCCCAACCCGCTCTGCACCAGGAAGATGCTGGTCGATTCCAATGGTTCAAGGAAACCGGAAGACAGCCCTAACGCCACCACGTTATGGACCCAGAACCGTTCCCGGTGGCCGGCGGTAAAGCGCAGCAGGCGTGCGTCGCCCAGCGGCGCACCATCCATCTGCTGCATCAATTGCACGCGCGCGCCTTCCTCGTCGATGTAGCGGCTGGCGAAGACATGGCCATGGCCGGTGCGGTTGCGCAAGGGGATGCGCCATGCCCACCCCGCGTCCAGCGCGGTGCAGCGGGTATACGGGGCCAATGCCGGCTCGCTGCGCGTGGCGGGACAGGCCCAGGCCCGGTCCATCGGCAGCCAGCGGCTAAAATCGACAAAACGTTCGTCCAGCGCGCGCCCGAGCAGCAGCGAAGCAAAGCCCGAGCAGTCAACGAACAAGTCCCCCTCCACGCTGCGGCCGTCGGCCAGCAGCAGGTGTGCGATGCCGCCGTCGGGCCGGCGCATCGCCTGGACAATGCGCCCTTCCGTGCGGCGCACGCGGCGCTGCAGTGCCAGCGTGCGCAGGAAAGCGGCATACAACGCGGCATCGAAATGGTAGGCGTAGTTGAATTGCTGTGCGTCGCGCGATGGCACTGCCATGAACCGGCCCTGGCTGGCCATCACGCTGGGCAGGCATTGCTCGTCCAGCGCGCCCAGGCCGGCCTCGCCAACACGGCGGTACTGCCCCCACAAGGCAGAGGGGCCGCTCAGTCCGCCGATATCGCCGAACGTATGGAAATAGCTCTCGCCGCGCTCGCGCCAATCGCGAAACTCGATGCCGAGCTTGAAAGTACCGTTGGTGGCGCGCAGGAACTGCGCCTCGTCGATGCCGAGCAGCCGATGGAAGGCGCGGATGGAAGGAAAGGTGGCCTCGCCAACCCCGACGATGCCGATTTCCTCAGATTCCACCAGCTCCACCGTGCCGGCAGGGAACGCGGTAGCAAGTGCTGCCGCGGCCATCCAGCCGGCGGTCCCGCCACCCACCACCACCATCCGTTTGTATGCGGTATTCATCCTGGTCTCCATTGCGATCTCGTCCCGGACCGGCGCTTCATGCGTCAGGATTTTGCAGGTGGCCCTGGGCAGGTGCAATTGTGAAAAATACCAATACGGGCAATGAAATCTTGCAGAGCGATTGAAGTATCGAAAGGGCTGGCGGAGAATGCGCCGCTATGAAACCTGTCCATCTTCTGATCTCGTGCGCGCTACTCACGCCCGTTGCCGCCGTCGCACAGGCACGCCAGGCGACTCCGCTTGATGCGGATTGGCTCTTCCACAAAGTTGGCGACCATGGCTGGCAAGCCGTCACCCTGCCCCACAGCTACGACAGCTACCGTGGGCCCGCCTGGTATAGCCGCACGCTGCAATTGCCGCGCGTGCGCAAAGGCGAGCGGCACTACCTCGAGTTCGACGGCGCCCTGCTGGTCGCGGAGGCATGGATCAACGGACGGGCGGCAGGCCGCCATGCCGGCGGCTTCGCGCGCTTCCGCTTTGACATCACAGACCTGCTGCAAGCCGGCGAGAACAAACTGGTGGTGCGGGTCGACAATGCGCCCGGTGCCGCCATCGCACCGCTGGCTGGCGACTATACGCTGTCCGGCGGCCTGTACCGCAAGGTGCGGCTTGTGACGACCGGCGATCTCCATTTCGATATGCTCGACTATGGCGGACCCGGGGTGTATTTCAAGCCTTACGCCATTTCGCGCGAGCGGGCTTCGCTGGCCTGGACCGCACGGGTGAGCAACGACCGCAGCCACCCCGTACGGACGGTCGTCACCGCACGCCTGCGCGACGCGGCGCAAAGGGTGGTCGCTACTGCGCGCAAGACAGTCACGATCTCGCCCCGCAGAACGGTTGAAGTCGACTTGCGGGCCACATTGCCGGCGCCCCGGCTGTGGCAGGGCGTACCCGATCCCTACCTGTACACCAGCGAAGCCGAACTGGCTGAAGAAGGCGACGCCCAGGCCCGCCTGCTTGACAAGCTGTCGTTCGCGGCCGGCATCCGGGACATCCAGCTCGATCCACAGCGCGGCCTGCTCCTGAACGGCGCCAGCTACCGCGTGCATGGCGTCAACGTGCACCAGACTTCCCTGCCCGGCAAAGGTATCGCCGCGACCGACGCCGACATCGATGCCGATTACCGCATCCTGTCCGAACTCGGGGTGACGGGCCTGCGCTATGCACACTACCAGCATCCGCAGAGGGCCTACGACCTGTCCGACCGTGCCGGATGGCTGGTGTGGACCGAACTGCCCCTGACGGCAGCTGTCGACGGCGCCGATACCTTCCTCGCCAACAGCACGCAGCAGTTGCGCGAACTGGTGCGCCAGAACAGCAATCACCCCTCTGCCATGGTATGGGGCCTGGGCAATGAGATCTACCGGAGCGACGCGGCCAGTGAGCGCGTGCTGTCGTCGCTGCAGAAAGTCGCACGGGAGGAAGACCCGGGCCGGCCGACCGCCTACGCCAACTGCTGCGGGCCGATCGACGGCCCGCAGGCATCGCACACCGATGCCGTTGGTTCGAACATCTATTTCGGCTGGTACGACGGACATTTCTCCGACCTTGGCCCCTTCCTCGATGCCAACCATGAGCGCCGCCCTGCCACTGCCCTGGCGGTCAGCGAGTACGGCGCGGGAGCCAGCGTGCTGCACCAGGAAGATCCGCCGCAGCGCCCGCAGCCCGGCGGCCGCTGGCATCCGGAGCAATACCAGTCCTTATACCATGAGGCGGCTTGGCCGCAGCTGGCGGCCAGGCCCTGGCTGTGGGCCAATTTCATCTGGGTCGGTTTCGACTTCGCTTCGGCAGGCCGCAACGAAGGGGACACGCCAGGATTCAACGACAAGGGCCTGGTCAGCTTCGACCGCCAGGTCAGGAAGGATGCCTATTTCTGGTACCAGGCCAACTGGACCACGCGGCCCATGGCCTATATCACTTCGCGCCGCCACGCCCTGCGCAGCCAGCCCGCCGCCCAGGTCAAGGTGTACAGCAACCAGGCCAGCGCGCGGCTGCGCCTGAACGGTGTCGACCTCGGCGCGCGGCCAGTCACCGGCCACATCGCCACCTGGCAGGTCGAACTTGCCGTGGGCGCCAACCGGCTCGAAGTCACGGCCGGCAGCGCCGTCGACGCCGTCGACTGGATCTTCCGGCCGACGGCGCCAGTGCCCTGAGGCTCTAACGCTTCTGCACTGGTTCCAGCGTCAACAGCACCACGTCATTGCTGCGCATCGGCACGGTCAGCGAGAAGCTGCCCGACTTGCCGATGCTGACTTCGCGCACCGTTTCGGGCGCGTCCTTGGTCAAGGCAGTAAGCTTGTCGAGCTGCTCCTGGGTGAGCTTGTCCGGCATGCCCATTTCAATATAGGCTGTATGGGCATCGTTGGCGCGGAAGCCGGTGCGGTGCACCTTGACGCGGTACTTGCCGGGTTTGGCGTGGCGCACCGTGAACGCCAGCGGCGCAGACGGCGTGGCTGGCAGCACCTTGGTAAAGAACGAACGGTTGCTGACCGGTTGTTTCGGCAGCTGGAAGTCCCAGGCAACGGCGCGCACAGCCTTGCCGTCGCTGGCCGCCATCACCTGTTCGTCCGCTACCGGAATTTCCTTGCCGCTCAAGGCGTGCAGGTACTTGTAGGAGAAGTATGGGGCCTTGCGCAAGCCCTGCGGGTTCATCAGGCCAAAGCCGCCATCGAAGGGCTTGGTCTGCGGGCCTGGCTCTTCGAACAGGTCGGTATAGGTCCAGTAGCTCATTCCTTGCACCAGGCCCTTCGTGCCTTTCAGCTTGCTCAGGATGTAGGCCGCGCCGATATACGAATCGTGAACCTTGTCGCGCGGGTTGTAGCTGGTGCTCCATTCGGTGAAATACAGCGGCAGGTGCGGATACTTCGATGCCGAAATCTCCTGGCGCACCTTGCGCACGTCGCCGATGATGGCATCCGGCGATTGCGACAGCTTGGTGTCCTCCACGCCCTTCTCGTCGAGAAAGCCGCTATCGACGCCGTAGGTATGGGTGGTCACGAAGTCGACCGCTGCGCCGCTCCTGGAGACATGGTCGAGGAACTCGGGCACCCATGCCGCTCCGGCGGTGGACGGGCCGCCTACGCGCAGCGCCGGATCGATGGCCTTGATCGCCTTTGCCGTCACGTCGTACAGCTCGAAGTAGGCCTTCTGGTCGGCGCGCTCCCAGAATCCATCGAGATTCGGTTCATTCCAGACTTCGAAGAACCAGCTGCGCACTTCTTCCTTGCCATAGCGCTGCTGGCAGTGCTGGATGAATGCCGTGACCAGGTCGCGCCAGCCATTGAGCTCCGGGTGCGAGGTATTACCTTCCCAGTAGAAGATCTTCGCGTTCGAGCTGGCGAGCGCCTTGGGCGTGAAGCCAAGTTCGACGAAGGGCTTGATCTTGCGTGCCAGCAGGTCGTCATACAGCTTGTCGATGCCGGTCCAGTCGTACACCAGCTTGCCGTTCTCCTTCTTCACCGTCTGCAGCACGTCGTGGAAAATGGCATGGAAACGGATGTAGCGGAAACCGGTTTCGTCGACCAGGGTCTTCAGTTGCGCCATGCTGTCGTCGCGGCGCAGGGTCCCCGGATAATCCGAACCCACCGACAGGTCGAAGAAGCGGTCGAGCGTTTGCTCCGCCTTGGCCGCATCCAGCACAACCTGGCGCGCGGCGGGCGTGGCAGGCGTGGCGGCCGTCGCCGCGGTCGCCGATAGGCAGGCAGCGCCCAGCGCTGCGAGGTAGAAATGCTGCAGGTGTTTCATCCGGTCCGGCTCCTCTTGGTTGCTTGTGGTGCGAGCGATGCTAGCACCGGCAAGGCGGCCCGGCTACGACAGCAATGGGGCTTGGAGCAAATCATTCCCGCAGTCGGTGATTTTCATAATTGCAGCACCGCAGCCAGTCTGCAAAGATGGGCCGGTTTGTCAATCATTGGAGAATGCACGACATGCGATCATGGATCCTGGCCTTGCTGTTCATGGCCGCGAACAGCGCCCTTGCGCAAACCGGCATCATTCCGGTCTGGCCCGACGGGGTTCCCAACGCTCGGCCGCTGGCCGGCCCGGAAAGGGCCGACGGCGAGCGCATCAGCAACGTCAGCCAGCCGACCCTGGCGGTATATCCGGCAGCGCTGGACCGGCCCACCGGCACGGCCGTCATCATCTGCCCCGGCGGCGGCTATAGCTTCCTGTCCAACACGCGCGAGGGCCAACAGTACGCCCAATGGCTGTCCGGCCTTGGCATTACCGCCTTCGTCCTCAAGTACCGCCTGGCCGATTTCGGCCACCCGGCGCCGCTGCAGGACGTCCTGCATGCCATCCGCCTGGTGCGCTCGCAGGCGGCGAAATACGGCATCGCCCCCGACCGCATCGGCGTCATGGGCAGTTCGGCCGGAGGCCACCTGGCCGCCAGCGCATCCACCCTCTTCAACCATCCGGCCGGAAAGTCCGGCGATGCGCTCGACGCCGTCAGCGCCCGCCCCGATTTCGCCATCCTGATGTACCCCGTGATCACGATGGAAGCGCCGGCGGTCCACGCCGGTTCACGCGACGCACTGCTAGGTCCCAAGCCTCCGCCCGCGCTGGTGCAGCTGATGTCGGCCGAAAAGCAGGTCAGCGCCGCGACGCCGCCAACGCTGCTGATTCACTCGCAGGACGACGGCCTGGTACCGGCAGACAACAGCATCCTCTACTTCCAGGCACTGACACGCGCCAAGGTACCGGCCGAAATGATCATCTTCGAACGCGGCGGCCACGGCATGGCCATGCGCACCGGTAACGGCAGCGCCACGAACTGGACGCGGCGGGCCGAGGACTGGCTGCGCGACCGCAAACTGATTTCCCAATAAAGGAGTTTTGATGAATGTGCAATGCAAGCGCAGCGCCCTGGCCGCTGCGGTGTCCATGACCGGCCTGGCTGCCGTCCACGCAACGCCAATCGCCACCCTGGACCGGAACGGCGCCTGGGTATCGGTCGAAGCCTACGGGCCAAACGTGGTCCACATCACGATTGCGGCCGACAAGGCCGAAGCGCTGAAGGGCCCCGGCCACGGCATCCTGCCAAAGAATGCCGACAACGCCGCCTTCCGCCACACCAGCGGCAAGGAAGGCGACAGCTTTGCATCCTCGGCACTGAACCTGCGGGTGGCGCCGGCACCGCAGCCGCGCGTGCCAAGCCAGATGGAAAAGTACTTCGCACCGCAGCTGGCGCCTGTCGGGCTGCAGGTGCGCAATGCCAAGGGCGAGCTGGTGCTGGACATGACTGGCTGGGAACTGTCGCCGCACACCGTCGCCGGCGAAAAGACCTACCAGGCCGGCGCCAGCTTCAGCGCGCCGGCGGACGAACACTACTACGGCATGGGGCAGAACCAGGAATCGACCGGCCCGCTCTCCCTGCGCGGCCGTATCCTCGACTGCAAGCACTGGTACGATGCGCCGGCCGGCGAATCGGTCTGCGTGCCGTTCATGGTCTCTTCCAAGGGCTATGGCATTGTCTGGGACAACCCTTCCGCCACGCGCTTCATCGCCGGGGTCAACGGCCGTACCGCCTTCCAGTCCAACGTGGGCGAGCGCGTCAGCTTCTTTGTCATTACCGGCAGCACGCCCGAGGAAATCTATTCGGGCTACGCGCGCGTCACGGGCAAGACCCCGATTCCGCCCAAGGCTGCCTTCGGCCTGATCCAGTCCAAGGCGCGCTACGAAAGCCAGCAGGAGATCCTGCGCGTGGCCAATACCTACCGCCAGAAGAAGTATCCGCTCGATATCATGGTGCTGGACTGGTTCCACTGGACCCGCATGGGCCAGCTCGATATCGACCCGGCGCAGTTCCCGGCCCCCGCCGCCATGAACAAGGAGCTGCACGACCTGGGCATGCAGTCGATCGTCTCGGTCTGGCCCCGCTTTGAAACCTCCGGCCGCTATTTCAACGAACTCGATGCCAAGGGTTACTTCCTGAAGGACAAGGACGGCAAGACTGTCGATGGCCTGCCCTTCCGCTCCGACCGGGTCGGCGCCCTGATCGATTCCACCAACCCGGCCGCGCGGCAATGGTTCTGGGAGCGCATGCGCGACAACATCCTGGCGCAAGGCTTCGACTACCCCTGGCTGGACGAGACCGAACCGGACCTTGTGCCCGATGGCTACTTCTACTCGATCGGCTCGGGCGACCGCTACCGCAACCTCTTCCCCCTGGTTCATACCGAAGGCGTACAGCAGGGCATGCGCGCCTGGAAACCGAACAAGCGCGCCATGATCCTGTCGCGCGCAGCCTACCTCGGTTCCCAGCGCACCGGTGCCCTGTTCTGGTCATCCGACATCCATCCCTCGTGGGAAGCGCTGGCGCGCCAGGTGCCGACAGGGCTGAACATGACCGCTTCCGGCATCGCCTACTGGGGCAACGATATCGGCGGCTGGCAATGGCTGCCGCAATCGACCCGGGCCAGCCGGCAGCCGCTGGTCGACCCGCGCGGGGCGGAGGAAACCGTCGGCCAGAACCACGACTATCCGGAGCTGCTCACGCGCTGGTTCCAGTACGGCACTTTCCTGCCAACGCTGCGCCTGCACGGCGACCGCAAGCACGCCGAGATCTGGGCCTTCGGCCAGCACGCCGAGAGCATCATGGCGCGCTACAACCGCCTGCGCTACCAGCTGATTCCCTACATCTACAGCCAGGCAAAATCGACCTGGGACAATGGCGCACCTTTCATGCGCCCGCTGTGGATGGACTTCCCGCTGGATCAGAACGTGGCCAACATCGGCACCCAGTACATGTTCGGCCCCGCCTTCCTGGTGGCGCCGGTGACGGAACAGGGGCAGACCGAAAAGGAGGTCTACCTGCCGGCCGGCAGCGACTGGTACAACTTCTGGACCAACGAAAAGATGGCAGGTGGCCGCTGGGTCAAGGTGGCCGCACCAATCGACCAGATCCCGCTCTTCGTTCGTGCTGGTTCCATTATTCCATTGGGCGCCGATATCCAGTCGACCGCCAGCAAGCAGGCGATTGCCGAGATCAAGGTTTATCCGGGCCGGGATGGTGAATTCGCACTGTATGACGACGATGGCGTTTCCTACGACTACGAGAATGGCAAGGCCGCGCAGGCAAAGCTGAGATGGGATAACAGCGCCGGCCGCCTGACCGTCAGCGGCGACAGCGACTTGTCGCGCAAGGCGCCTGGCATCACCAGGGTGGTGGGCAAATGAGGCGCGCAAGCACACCGTCCGATCCAACACGCCGCCGCGGCCTGCTCAGGCTCGCACTGGCTGGAGCCGGCGCCGCGGCAGTTCCCCTGGCGCCGCTGGCCGGCGCCGCCGCTGCCGGCGCGCCGGCATGCCAGCCGGGCGCGCTACAACCCGGCTACGGCATCGAGGGCCAGCGCAAGGCCGACCTTGGCAATGGCATGTTCGTCAACCCGATCGTGCCGGGCGACCATGCCGACCCCACCATCCTGAAGGACGGCGACGATTACTACATGACGTTCTCTTCCTTCCTGTCCTACCCGGGCGCCGTGATTTGGCACTCGCGCGACCTGGTCAATTGGGCGCCGCTGGGCGCCGCGCTGACCAAGCCGATCGGCAACGTCTGGGCAATGGACCTGGCCAAGCATCAGGGCCGCTACTTCCTGTACATTCCGGCCGGCGACTCGATCTACGTCATCCACGCCGACAATATCCGTGGCCCGTGGAGCGATCCGGTTGACCTCCGGCTGCCAGGCTGCATCGATCCCGGCCACGCCGTCGGCGAGGACGGCAAGCGCTACCTGTTCTTCAACGGCGTGCGCCGCGTCGCCCTGTCCGACGACGGCCTGTCGACCGCCGGCCCGCTGCAACACGTCTACCATCCGTGGCGCTATCCGGAAGACTGGGTGGTCGAGATGTTCGCGCCCGAAGGACCCAAGATATTCCGGCGCGGAGAATGGTTTTACCTGGTGACCGCCGTCGGCGGCACCTCCGGCCCGCCCACCAGCCATATGGTGACCGTGGCGCGTTCGCGCTCCATCCATGGCCCCTGGGTGGACTGCCCCGCCAATCCGATCGTGCGCACCCGCAGCGCGGACGAACCTTGGTGGTCGCGCGGCCACGCCACGGTATTCGAAGGGCCGGGCGGCGACTGGTGGATGGTGTACCACGGCTACGAAAACGGCTTTCGTACGCTGGGGCGCCAGGCCTTGCTGGAACCGGTTGAATGGACCAGCGACGGCTGGTTCCATCCGCGCGGGGGAACACTGTCCAACGCCCTGCGCAAGCCCACGGGCGGCCGCCCCTCCGCCGCCGGCCAGGCGCTGTCGGACGACTTCTCGGTCAACCGATTCGGCGTGCAGTGGAGCTTCTTTGCCCCCGGCCCCGACGAGATGCAGCGTGCCCGCTACGACGGACAGGGCCTGTCCATCAAGGGTAAGGGCAACTCGCCTGCCGACTGCTCGCCGCTTACCTGCATCGTCGGCGACCGCGATTACGAGGCCTCGGTAGTGCTGGACATTTCGGAAGGGGCTCAAGGCGGCTTGCTGCTGTATTACAGCCAGCGCGGCTTCTGCGGCATCGGATTCAGCCCGACGCAGATGTTCACCTACCACTGCAGCGAAGAGCAAGGTTGGATGCGCGAGCAAATCGCAGCCGGAACCATCCACATCCGGCTTGCGAACCGCGGCAACATCGTAACCTTCCACTATTCGCGCGATGGCGTGGCCTGGATCAAGCATCCGTGGCAGATGGAAGTTTCAGGCTTCCATCACAATGTTTTCGGCGGTTTCATGAGCCTGAAGGTCGGCATCTACAGCGCCGGCAGCGGCGAAGTCAGGGCGCGGCGCTTTGCCTACCGCGGCCTGAAGCCGGCCTAGGCCTCCAGCGAAAGCCGGTAGACCGAGGTCTGCCGGTATACCTGGCCGGGCAGGATCATCATGTGCGGCCAGGCAGCGCTTGCCAGTTCCGGCCGCGCCCTTGCCTCCAGCGTGAAGCCGGCCTGGGCCCCGGCGCAAAACTGCACTGCCGCTTCGGTGGTATACACCTGCAGGCAACGTCCCGATCCGGGATCGACCACGCGGGCAACCTTGCGCAGCGGGCCCTGCCCGCCGGCAAAATGGTCGCGCACGAAAAGGCAGTGATCGAATCCATCCCGCCCGCGAAGCTGGCTATCGGGCCAGCGCAGGCGCGCGCCGATCGGCGCCGGCTGCCGGAAATCGAAGGCCGTGCCGGCCACCGCGGCCACCCCCGCTGGGAGGCCATCGGCATCCGATTCGACAAAATAGTCGGCGTCGATCTGCACCATATGGTCGCCGACGTCGGCCAGGCCTCCGTTCAGGTTGAAACTGGGATTGAACGCCGTTTCGAGCTGGGTCAGGGCCATGGCTACCACTTCATGCTCCACGGTCAGGCTGCCATCGTCGTCCAGGCGGTACTTTGCCAGCTGGGCCATGGCATCGCCGGCATCCATCCGCAACAGCTGCACTCCGCCGTCGGCGTGGCGCCCCTGCCACAGTGCCGGTTTTGGGCTGCGTGCGGGCGCCAGCAGGACATCGCCCATCCGCCCGTAGCGGTCCGGCGCACGCCAGCCGCACAAGGCGGCGCCGCATTCGCTGACCGTCACCACCATATCGCTGGCGTTCCTGAGTGTAAATAAGCGGTATTCGTCCGCCTCTGGCGCTGCGCCGGAAAAATGTTTCGTCATCATTAAAAGATCGGGCTCCCTGTGCACACTTTGGCACCATGCCATTCTGCAATCCGGCGTAGGGCGATTCAATTACTAAAATCACCAAGCCGTCCAACGATTCTGGCGAACTGCCCGGCAAAGGGCTTTTCGCGGGCCCGGATTGGGCAATAATGCAAGCGCAGCAGATTCAGCCGGCCAATACCGGCCAACTTCAATAACAGGGCGCCGCGCAAGCCCACGCGTTCGCGCCCAGAGACAACCCATATTGTGAGCACCGCATGAGTACCTTTTCAACCCTGGACTTGTTTGTCTTCCTGATTTACTTCATCGCCGTGGCCGGCTACGGTATCTGGATCTACCGCCGCAAGCAAAGCAATACCGGCCAGGCTTCGCATGACTACTTCCTGGCCGAAGGTTCGCTGACCTGGTGGGCCATCGGCGCCTCGCTGATTGCGTCCAACATCTCCGCCGAGCAGTTCATTGGCATGAGCGGCTCCGGCTACAAGATCGGCATGGCCATCGCCGTCTACGAACTGATGGCGGCAGCTACGCTGGTCATCGTGGCCGTGTTCTTCATGCCGGTGTACCTGAAGAACCGCATCTATACGATGCCACAGTTCCTTGAACAGCGCTACGGCAAGGCTGTCGCCACCACGATGGCGCTGTTCTGGCTTGGGCTGTACGTGGTGGTCAACCTGACCTCCATCCTGTACCTGGGCGCCCTGGCCATTTCCAGCCTGTCCGGCATCGCCCTGCTGCCCTGCATGCTGTTCCTGGCCGTATTCGCCGCCGTCATCACCCTGGGCGGCATGAAGGTGATCGGCTACACCGACGTGGTGCAGGTGGCCTGCCTGGTGGTCGGCGGCCTGGTCACGACCTGGCTGGCGCTCGACCTGGTGGCCGGCCTGGCCGGCAAGGAAGGCGCGCTGCACGGCCTGTCCGAACTGTTCGGCGCGGCACGCGGCCACTTCGACATGGTGCTGAAGCGCGACGACCCGAACTACATGGACCTGCCCGGCCTGTCTGTGCTGCTGGGCGGCATGTGGATCGTGAACCTGAACTACTGGGGCTGCAACCAGTACATCACCCAGCGAGCGCTGGGCGCCGACTTGCCGACCGCCCGCAAAGGCCTGCTGTTTGCCGCCTTCCTCAAGCTGCTGATGCCGGTGATCGTGGTGCTGCCCGGTATTGCCGCCTACGCGCTGGACAAATCGGGAGCGCTGGGCGACGCCATGCGCCAGGGCGGCGAACTGAATCCGGACCGCGCCTATCCAGTCCTGCTCAACCTGTTGCCATCGGGCCTGAAAGGCGTTGCCTTCGCGGCCCTGACCGCGGCCGTGGTGGCATCGCTGGCCGGCAAGGCCAACAGCATTGCCACCATCTTCACCCTCGACATCTACAACAAGAACTTCAACAAGCAAGCCACCGAGCAGCGCATGGTATGGATTGGCCGCGTCAGCGTGGTGGTGTCGATGGCGCTGGCCGTGCTCATCGCGCCAATGCTGGGCATCGACAAGAAAGGCGGTTTCCAGTACATCCAGGAGTACACCGGCTTTGTGTCGCCCGGCATCCTGGCCATGTTCCTGATGGGCTTCTTCTGGAAGAAGACCACGGCGGGCGCCGCCATGTTCGCCACCGTCGGCGGCCTGGCCGGCTCCATCGTTCTCAAGTTCCTGCCGACCATGATGGATTTGTCCTTCCTGCTGCCGATCGGTTTTGCCAAGGTGACCGAGGCCGGTGTTGCCGAGATTCCATTCCTGGACCGTATGTTCATCGTGTTCTGGTGCGTGATCGCAGGCATGGTCCTGATCAGCAAGCTGGCCGAGGCGCGGCGCGCGGGTGCCGCCAAGCACCTGCACGTGGACACGAGCATGTTCCGCGTCGATGGCGCCTTCACCGTCGGATCGGCCGTCATCGGCGTGGCACTGGCAGCCATCTACGGCTCGCTCTGGTAGCCGCAAGCGCAGTTCCGCGCTCGAGCAAAGGGCCGCCAGGCCCTTTTTTCTTTTCCGGCATTGCGCAATTTCATTCAGCGACTTGGCGGTCTTGACAATTGCCAGCGCCTGCAGTCCCTTGCACAATGCACTGCGCTACGCGGCAAATTCACACTTTGGAAGGGACCATATGAATAAATACAAAATGCGGACGATCGTCCTTGCGATCATCGCCAGCCTCGCCGCGGGCTGCGGTGGCGGCTCGGGAGGCACGGGCAGTGCCCCCGCCACGAATGGCGCCGGGGCCACGCCGGGCACCGGCAGCAGCGGCGGCACCGGCAGCGTGCCTGGCCCGGGTGGCAGCGCCCCCGGCGACACCGGCACCGCGCCCGATCCGGGCAGCGGCGCGCCGGCCAGCAAAGCCACCACCTGGAGCAGCGTTAAATGGGGCGGCGGCGGCTACGTCAGTGGCCTGATCTTCCACCCGTCCACTGCAAACCTGCTGTACGCGCGCACCGACATTGGCGGAGCCTATCGCTGGAATCCGGCCACTTCTTCGTGGACCCCGATCACCGACGGCCTGGGCTTCGGCGCTGCGGAAAGCAAATACCACGGCGTTGAGAGCATCGCCCTCGATCCGAACAACGACCAACTGGTCTACATGGCGACCGGCATGTACACGTTCGAAGGCAACGGGCGCCTGTATATTTCCAGCGACCGTGGCGACCACTGGACGCACGTCGACCTGCCTTTCCCGCTGGGTGGCAACAACTCCGGCCGGGCCATTGGCGAACGCTTGATGGTCGATCCGAACAAGCCCTCGACCCTGTTCTACGGTTCGCGCACCGCGGGCCTGTGGAAAAGCGCCGACTCGGGCAAGACCTGGACCCAGGTCACCGCACTGTCGTCCCTCAAGATGACCCAGGACCAGGTCAATGGCGTCGGCGGCAGCGCGATGGGCGTCGAACTGGTGGTGTACGACACCGGCACCAAGGGCAGCGGAACGACCACCCAAACCATTTACGCGGCCGTCGCCCCTGACTACGCCGGCCTGGCCGGCCTCGGCGCCAACCTGTACAAGTCCAGCGACGGCGGCGCAAGCTGGACGCCGGTGACAACCCCTGTTAGCGGCTACCACATCCCGCACATGGTGCGTGCTGCAGACGGCATGTTCTATGTCGTATTCACCAAGGACGCGGGTCCCGGCGCCGGCGGCCCTGGCCGCCTCTACAGATTCGACGGCAGCAGCTGGACCTTGCTGAAGAGTGAAGACCCGGCGGGCGGCATCAACTTCGGCCTTGGCGGCGTATCGGTCCATGGCAGCGGCGCCACCACCCGCATCGCGCTGGGCGTGACCAACTCCTGGGGCAATTGGAGCGGCCAGCAGATCGTGCAGCTGTCGGACGACGCCGGTCTGAACTGGCGCGAGATCGAAGCGACCATGCCCGGCGAAACCGCCTCGGGCTGGGTCGACGACGTCGAGATCAATCCGTTCAACCGCGACCACATCCTGCACGTCCACGGCGGTGGCATCGTCGAGACCAAGAACGCTTCTTCGGCCACGCCAAGCTGGAACGGCTCAATCGCCAATATCGAGGAAACCGCCACGCTGGCCATCGTCACGCCACCAGCCGGAGCGCCCTACAAGTTCATCAACAGCGCCGGCGACATCGGCACCTGGCTGCAGACCGATGTCACCGCCAAGCCGACCCTGGGTCCCACCACCAACTGGAGCAACGGCAACGCTGCCGACATGGCGTGGGCCGACCCGCTCTTTATCGCCGGCGCCGGCGTTGCCAGCTGGTCCGGTGCTGCCAGCTTCGGCTTCTGGTCAGGCGACGGCGGCAAGACCTGGTCCGACTTCCCCACCCTGCCGGCGGGCGCCCAGGCCAACATCGGCTCCGCCGCCAGCGTGGCGGTCCCGGCCCGCAACAGCATCATCTGGGCGCCAGCCAACTCGGTGCCTTCCTACACCACCAACAATGGCGCCAGCTGGACCGCCACCAACCTGCCGGCACTTCCCGCAGTCGCGCAAGGCTGGGACCGGGGTTATCACCTGGCCGCCGACCGCAAGAACCCGAACAAGGTTTATGCCTACGATTCGGGCGGCGCAACGTGGGGCACGCCGGGCAAGGTCTACGTCTCGAACGACGGCGGCCACACCTTCAGCCTGAGCCAGGGCTCGGTGGCGGCGAACCTCGCGCCAAGCGCCTTCTGGACCACGTCGATGGCGGTCAACCCCAACGCCGAAGGCGACCTCTGGCTGGCCGATGGCAACACCGTCTACCACTCGGTGGATGCGGGCGCGAACTGGACCAGGCTTAATCACTTCGCCGGTGGTGCCGGCACGCAGGGCGCGAGCCTGATCGCGCTGGGCAAGGCGGCCAACGGCGCGAAGTACTCGGCGGCGATCTACGTGGTGGGGACGATCAACGGTGTGTGGGGAGTTTACCGTTCCGACGACGCCGGCGTGACCTGGACCCGCTTTAACGACGATGCCCACCAGTTTGGCGGCATCGGCGTGATGGCGGCTGACCACAACACCTATGGCCGGATCTACATCTCCGGCACCGGTCGCGGCCTGCTCTACTCCAACTAGGGGCGGACGGCCGGGGACAGGCCGCCCGCCGGACAGCGGGCGGTCCGCCGCGGCCAGGGTTTAACGCAGCCGCTTGCCACGCACGTCATAGGTGGCCGCCTGCAGGCGGACGACCTGGCTTAGTGCCTGGCTGCCGGCAGCGTCGGCCGCCAGGACTACCTTGTAATCGCCTGCCGCCACCTGCCAGGTCTTCGATGGGGAGTCATACATCGCCAGCAGACGCGGGTCGACCGTAACGTCCGCCCTTGCGCTGGCACCGGGTTTCACATCGACCTTTTGGAAACCAGCCAGGCGTTTGGGCGCTTCCCAGCGCACCCCGAGCGGGGCCACATAGACTTGCGCCACTTCCTTGCCTGGCACCTTGCCGACGTTCTTCACCGCAAACGATACGCTCAGGACGCCGTCCTTGACGCTCGCTGCCAGGTCGGACAGCGCGAACTCGGAATACGACAGGCCATGGCCGAACGGGAACAGCGGCTTTTTCCCTTTCAGGTCGAACCACTTGTAGCCAACCGCCGCGCCCTCATGGTAATCGACGTCGAAGCGCCGATCCTTTACTTCGGGATAACCGTCAAGCACCGGGCGTGGCAATTGCGCTGCCGAGGCCGGGAAGGTAACGGGCAGGTGCCCGGACGGATTGACTTCGCCGAACAGCACACCAGCGATCGCTTCGCCCCCCTTGCTGCCCGGGTACCAGGCTTCCAGCACGGCCGGCACTTGCGCCAGCCACGGCATCGTGACCGGACCGCCGGTTTGCAGCACCACAACAGTTTTCGGGTTCGCTGCCGCCACTGCGGCAATCAGCGCGTCCTGTTTATCCGGCAGCGACAAGCCGGGAACGTCGAGCGCTTCGGCCGTCCACTGGTTGGCAAACACCAGCACCACGTCGCTGCCGCGCGCCAACCGGGCTGCCCCGGCTATGTCCGTGCCGTCGTGGTATGCCACGGTGGCCGACGGCACACGGTCGCGGATCGCCTTCAGCGGCGAAGAAGCGTAGTACATGACAGGGCCCGGCCAGCTTTTCGGCTCAAGTCCCGGTACGGCATTGCCGCCCTCCGCAGTGACGAGAGAGGAGCCGCCGCCGGCCAGCACGCCCTTGTCGGCATGCCCGCCAATGACGGCGATGCGCTTCAGCGACTTTTTGAGCGGCAGCGCGCCGCCGCTGTTCTTCAGCAGCACCATGCCTTCCTGCGCATCTTTCAGTGAGACGGCGGCGTGCGCCTCGCGGTCGAAGCTTTCCGGCGCCGGCTCGACCGGGCGATCCACCACGCCATGCTCGAACATCGCGTGCAGCACGCGGCGCGCCATGTCGTCCAGGCGCGCTTGCGGCACCCAGCCATTGAGCACGGCTTCCTTCAACGGCGGGCCAAAGTAGTCGGCCAGGTCGAACGGCATGCCCGATTGCTGGTCCAGCCCGGCATTGGCGGCCGGGATGGTACTGTGCACCGCGCCCCAGTCCGACATCACCCAACCCTTGAAGCCCCAGTCCTGCTTCAGCACTTCCGTCAGCAGGTAGCTGTTCTCACAGGCGTGGACGCCGTTGACGCGGTTATAGGAACACATGACGGCGCCCGGGTTCCCCTCTTCCATGGCAAATTGCAGCGCCAGCAGATCCGACATGCGCGCCGCCTGGTCGCCGATCCTGACATTCAGCGCCGTGCGCCCCGACTCCTGGTCATTCAGCGCAAAGTGCTTAAGGGTGGAAATCACATGGTTCGACTGGATGCCGCGGATTTGCGCGCCGACCATCTTCCCCGCCAGCAGCGGGTCCTCGCCGCCATACTCGAAGTTGCGGCCATTGCGCGGTTCGCGTACCAGGTTCACGCCGCCCGCCAGCATCACATTGAAGCCGAAGCCGCGCGCCTCGGCGCCGATCATGGCGCCGCCGCCGTAGGCAAGATCCAGGTCCCAGGTAGCCGCCGTATTCATCCCCGAAGGAAGCGCGGTGGCGGGACGGGCATCCGGCCCGGCCTGGCTGGCCACGCCCAGCCCGGCATCGGTTTGCCACAGGTGCGGGATGCCCAGGCGCGGCACGCCGTAAATGAAGCCGGCGGACTGCAAACGGGATTCGGCCGGACGCCTGGACTTTTTCCATTCCAGGTCGGCGCCCAGGTAACCGTAGACCAGCTTGAGCTTTTCATCGATGGTCATGGCCTGGACAACCAGTGCGGCCCGTTCCCCGGCCGCCAGGCGGCTATCCATCCATGGCTGCCCGCCGGACGCCGGATTGGCCAAGGTGGGACCACCGTGCGCAAGCAGGACGGTACCGCAACATACTGCAGCGGCAAGGAAAATTCTCTTCAGTTTCATATGCTCCTCAGTGTTGAACGCCCCACCCGCACGGGAGGCGAAGGCCGAAAAATGGGAAGGCCCTAAGGCGCCCGCAGGCATTCTGGAATGCTGGGCTACAACGCGGCAATTACGAAAACGGCCAGTCAGGACAACGATTTTTTGCATTTCCAGCTGCGCATGCCGGGTGCTGCTTGTCCGGGCAGGCGAGAGTCCTTATTCTGCTTGTTCCGTTCCCACATCTGAATCGCTATGCAATCCCGCCATCGCCTGCGCCTTGCCGCCGCAACCCTTCTGTCGCTGGTCCTGTCGCCCGCCTGCGCGCAAAAATTCCCCGGCATCGCCGATACCCCGCCAATGGGCTGGAACAGCTGGAACAAGTTCGGATGCGACATCAGCGAAAAGCTGATCCGCGATACCGCCGACGCCATCGCCGGCAACGGCTTGCGCGACGCAGGCTACGTCTACATCAACCTCGATGACTGCTGGCAGGGTCAGCGCGATGCGGACGGCTTCATCCAGCCCGACCCGGTACGTTTCCCATCGGGCATCAAGGCGCTGGCCGATTACGTGCACGAGAAGGGGCTGAAACTCGGTATCTACTCCGACGCCGGCGCCCTCACCTGCGCGAAGCGGCCGGGCAGCCAGGGCCACGAGTACCAGGATGCGCTGCAGTATGCGCGCTGGGGGATCGACTACCTGAAGTATGACTGGTGCCACACCGGCGAAGGCAAGGCGCAGCGCAATCCGCGCGAGGCCTACGCGACGATGCGTGATGCGATCCGCGCCGCCGGGCGCCCGATGGTCTTTTCGATCTGCGAATGGGGCGACAACCAGCCCTGGGAATGGGGCGCCGACATCGGCCACCTGTGGCGCACGACCGGCGACATCACGCACTGCTGGGAATGCGAAGAAGGGCATGGTTCATGGTCATCGCTTGGCGTGCTGAACATCCTCGACAAGCAGGGACCGTTGCGCAAGTATGCCAAACCGGGCCAGTGGAACGATCCGGACATGCTGGAAGTGGGCCTGCTGCCGGCCGCCGGGGAGAACCGCGCCCACTTCAGCATGTGGGCAATGCTTGCCGCGCCGCTGATCTTCGGCGCCGACGTAACGGCCATGCCGGCCGATGTCAGGCAAATTCTTGCCAATCGCGAGGTCATCGCCGTCGACCAGGATCCGCTTGGCATCCAGGGCTTTGCCTTCTTCAAGGCGCGCGGCGTCGAGTATTGGGCCAAGCCATTGGCAGGCGGCGACTGGGCGGTCGCCATCCTCAACCGCACCGATGCACCGAAAAAGATCACCCACGACTGGCGCAAGCACCCCATCGGCGACGACCTCAGCGGCCGCAACGCCGACTTTGCCACGACGGTCTACCAGGTACGCGACCTGTGGGCGGGACGGATGGCGGGAACAACCGAAGTGCCGCTGCAGCTGGCAATTCCGGCCCGCGATGTCGTGATGATGAGGTTGTCGCCACGCTAGCTGGCAGCAAGGACCCGCAGGCCCTTTCGATCATCCGGCGTCCAGCGCCATTGCCCTGTCGCGGTATGCCCTTGGCGTGCATCCCAGCTCACGCTTGAACACCAGATGCATGTACTGGGTCGAGGTAAACCCGCAGCCCAGCGCCACGTCGGCAATGCTGCGCTCCCCGCATTCCAGGCCGGCCTTGGCGGCATCGAGCTTGAACTGCAGGATCACGTCGTGCACGCTGCACCCCAGCTCCTGGCGGAAGTAGGCTTCCAGCGAAGAGCGCGACACGCCAACGTATTCGGCCACCTGATGGGTCTTGATTCCCTGGCAGGCATACTGGCGGATGAAATGCCGCGCGCGAGCCACGTGGGGATGCCGCACCGCCTGGTGCTGGCTCGATGCAAACACATTGATCCCGGACGGCGGCATCAGGATGCGCGTGTTCGACAAGCGCACGCCGTGCAGCATCTGGTCCAGCAAGTGGGCAGCCGTGCGGCCCATCTCCTGCGCGCCCTGGATCACGGAACTGAGGGGAATACGGGTCAGCATGCGCACCAGCGGGTCGTTGTCGATGCCAATCAGCGCCACTTGCTCCGGCACCGCGATGCCTGCGATCACGCAGGCCTGAAGCAACTGGCGCGCCCGCGCGTCCGTTACCGCGATGATGCCGACCGGCTTGGGCAGGCTGCGCAGCCAGGCGATCTGCCCCTCCACCGATTCGTCCCAGGCCGAGGCGCTGGTCTCGCAGCCGCGGAAGATTTCCGCATCCATTTTGTCCGATTCCATCAGCGTGCGGAAAGCATTTTCGCGTTCCTGCGCCCAGCGGTTTTCCCTGGCCTTGGGCAGGCTGAACATGGCAAAGCGGTGCAGGCCCACATCGATCAGGTGGTCGCGCGCCAGTTTGATCAGCTTGAAATTGTCAGTGGCCACGTAGGGCACCCCGCGCGGATATTCCGCTTCGTCGGCATAGGAGCCGCCAATCGCCACTACCGGTACACTGCAGCGCGACAACGCTGCCGCCACGGCCGGATCATCGAAGTCGGCAATAATGCCATCGCCCTGCCAGTCCTCAATGCCCGCCAGGCGCAGGCGAAAATCCTCCTCCAGAAACAAATCCCAGGCCGCGCGCGTGCTGCCAAGATAGGCCGCAATACCGGAAATAACTTCGCGGTCGAAACTCTTGTTTGCATTAAATAACAGGGCAATACGGTGTGCTTTCGAAGTATTCATAATCGCCAATCGCAAATCTGGTTTCGGATGAATACTACGAAGCGTCATTGGATGGCGCGCCGCCTTTTCGGCGCACCTTGCCAATCGGGAGCAGGGAATCGGGCAGTCGCACACTGCCGGCATTAATGCCGAACATTATCTTTTTCATGATGTCTCCAATTAGCCAGGGTGGGCTCCTGGGCACCCCCGGGTCTTCGCATTCAAAAAAAGGTCGCCGGTGACGGCATGGAATGGCTGGCAAAGGACACCTGGCCATGGACCAAGCATAGCAACGGCGCCTCCCGGCACGGTAGCGCGCCGGGAGGAATTTCTATCAATGTGCAGGAAGTGCGATTAGTTGTGCAGGGAGTGCAAGCGTGTCACTCGGTTGCCACACGCTGGGAGGGCTGGCTCTCGGGCAAGGCGGGGGCGGTTTGGAGATCTTGCTGGCTGGCCAGCGAGCGGAAGGCTTTTGGCGTACAGCCATATTCTTCCTTGAACAGCTTATTGAAATAGGAAACGTTGGAATAACCGACCGAATAAGCGATCTCCGAAACCGTGGCCGAGCTTTTCTCCGACAATAACCTGGCGGCCTGGGTCAGGCGCAATTTATTGAGATAACTGGTGAAAGTCATCCCCAATTCGGTTTTTAATACTTCGTTGACTTTATTGCGATTGGTTCCGGTGGCTGAAACCACGCATTCCAGGTCCAGTTCGGGATTGGTATAATTTGTCGCGATATAGCGCAGCACGCTGGCCTTTTCTTTATCCTTGTATGGCTCGAGTGTCAATTCCCGATAGGCGACCAGCGGCAAATCTTCCTTCATCTTCGAATTCAGGCTGGAGGTCAGTGCCTGCGCGTGCGCCCGGAAGAACCACAAGGCGAACGCCAGCCAGCTCGCCAGCAGGATGGCCACCAGGGCTGCAATATATCGGTAGTCGCGGCCATGCAGTGTCAGTTCGCTGATATCCAGATAGGAATCGACGTGTTGCGGGCTTTGGCTGCTGCTCCCGAACACGATCTTCGACACCTTTTTCAGCTCATAGCCCTGGTGCGACAGGTCCAGCTTGACCGAATAGAACCACCAGTCCGGAATCGCAAGCCGCGACAGGTCGAGCGATACCGGGACGCCCCTCGCATTGCAGGAAAAATAAGTACCGGGAGAACGGTATGTCAGGAATTCGCCGACCCGGGAAATGTTGTCGTCGAAGGTCGAAATGCCGAAGATCATCGAGTTCGAGGGGGCGCATTTGGCCAGAAACGAGATCTCGCTGTACCTGGTCCAGTCGGCGTGAGCCACCTGCCCCCCGGCGTCGCGCAGCACCATTCCGGCGGAAGCGAAGGGGTATTGCCCGGCGTTGGTCACCTTGAAGTCGAAGCGCAGCTGTTCGCGCTGCAGGTCAGGTATGCGGGCGCTTGACGTGCCGCCCATGGTCTGGTCGGTGTTGGTCATGTAATGCCAACCCGGGCCGGTCCCGCGCGCCGCCAACAGGGGGATGGACAAATAGCTTTGGTAGATCAGGAAGAACGCCAGCAATGCATCCGCGATCACCAGGCCGATCAGTGCCAGCAAGGCCTGCTTGTAGAATTTTTGCATCATTCCAGATGGTTGAACTGTCTCCGTATGCGAAGCCTCTTGCCGGGCTTGCTTATTGCATCATAACAGTTCAACGAGTGAAAGGGGCAGCAATCGTGCCCCCTCCCCTTCATCGCGCCCGGCGCAGCGCTTTGCCGTTCACGTCATAGCTGGCAGCTTCCAGGTGGACCACCGTGCTGACCGCCTGGCTGCCTGCGGCATCGGCCGCCAGTGTCACCTTGTAGTCCCCCTTGGCGACGTTCCAGGTCTTGCTGGCCGAGTCGTACATGGCCAGCAGGCGCGGGTCGACCGTGACCGTGGCCCGGGCCTCGCCTCCCGGCGCCAGGTCGACCTTCTGGAAACCGGCCAGCCGCTTGGGCGCTTCCCACCTGGCTTTCAGCGGCGCTACGTAGACCTGGGCTACCTCCTTACCCGCCACTTTGCCAGTGTTCCTTACCGTGAACGAAGCCTGCAGGGTGCCGTTCTTCACGCTGGCGGACAGGCCCGAGAAGCCAAAATCGGTGTACGACAGGCCATGGCCGAACGGGAACAGCGGCTTCAACCCTTTCGAGTCGAACCATTTGTAGCCCACGGCCGCGCCTTCGCGGTATTCGACGTCAAAGCGCTTGTCGGCCACCTCGGGATAGCCATCCAGCACGGGGCGCGGCAACTGCGCTTCCGACGCCGGGAACGTCGCCGGCAGGTGGCCGGACGGGTTGACTTCCCCGAACAGGATGCTGGCGATCGCTTCGCCGCCGCTGGTGCCCGGATACCAGGCTTCCAGCACGGCCGGCACTTTCGACAGCCACGGCATGGTCACCGGGCCGCCCGTTTCCAGTACCACTACGGTCTTCGGGTTGGCTGCGCTAACCGCCGCGATCAATTCGTCCTGCTTGCCGGGCAGCGACAGGTTGGGCACATCGAACGCCTCGCCGGTCCACTGGGTGGCGAAGACCAGCACCACGTCGCTCTCCTGCGCCAGCCTGGCCGCGGCAGCCTTGTCGCTGCCATCGTCGAAACTCACCTGCGCGCCCGGCAAGCGCTGCTGGATGGCCTTCAGCGGCGCCGACGGGTAGTACATGATAGGCCCAGGCCAGGTCTTCGGCTCCATGCCTGGCACCGCATTGCCCCCGGCCGGATACACCAGTGAAGAGCCGCCGCCCGCCAGCACGCCCTTGTCGGCATGGCCGCCAATCACCGCCACGCGCCGCAGGGACTTCGCCAGCGGCAGGACAGCGCCGTCATTCTTCAGCAGGACCATGCCCTCCTGCGCATCCTTCAGCGACACCGTGCCATTGGCTTTGAAGTCGATCTTGCCCGGTTCCGGTGCGACAGGGTGGTCCACCACGCCGTGTTCGAACATTGCGTGCAGCACGCGTCGCGCCATATCGTCCAGGCGCGCCTGCGGCACCCAGCCGTTCAGTACCGCTTCTTTCAACGGCGGGCCGAAATAGTCGGACAGGTCGAAAGGCATGCCCGATTGCTGGTCCAGGCCGGCATTGGCAGCGGGGATGGTGCTGTGGGTGGCGCCCCAGTCCGACATGACCCAGCCCTTGAAACCCCAGTCCTTCTTCAACACCTCGTTGAGCAGGTAGTTGCTCTCGCAGGCGTAGACGCCGTTGACGCGGTTATACGCGCACATGACGGAACCGGGATTGCCCTCTTCCTTGGCGATCTGCAATGCCAGCAGGTCCGACATGCGTGCCGACCGGTCGTCGATCTTCACATTCAGGGTGGTGCGGCCGGTCTCCTGGTCGTTCAGCGCGAAGTGCTTCAGTGTCGACACGACACGGCTCGACTGCACGCCCTTGATCTGGGCGCCAACCATCTTGCCCGCCAATAAGGGATCTTCGCCGCCGTACTCGAAATTGCGGCCATTGCGCGGGTCGCGCATCAGGTTGACGCCGCCGGCCAGCAGGACGTTGAAGCCATAGCCGCGCGCCTCCGCGCCAATCATCGCGCCGCCGGCAAACGCGGTTTGCGGGTCCCAGGTGGCCACCGTGTTCAGGCCCGACGGCAGCGCCGTGGCCGCGCGTACATGGGGCCCGCCCTGGCTGGCCACGCCGACGCCGGCGTCGGTCAGCCACAGGTTCGGAATGCCCAGGCGCGCAACGCCGTACACAAATCCGGCCGACTGGTTGTACGACTCCTGCGGACGCTTGTACTTCTTGGCGTCATTGTCCATCCCGAAATAGCCAAATACCAGCTTCAGCTTTTCATCCTGGGTCATTTCCCTGATCACCAGTTCGGCACGCTCCGCCGCGCCCAGTTGTGGATTCATCCACGGTTTGCCATCCGACGCGGCCAGCGCAGGTCCGCAGCACAAGGCAACAGCGGCAGACAGGAGACTGATCGTTTTCTTCAATTTCATGGGTTCCTCGAAAAAAGGGGCAGCCGTGGCCGCCCCGAAAACTACCGGAAAAAGGTAGAGGAGACTACAGCTTACAACAACGGCGCCTGGACTCCGGGCGGCACTGGCCGGCCGGCGCGCCAGGAATTCGCGAAATCTCATTTCGATGCATTGACGATGGCGCCGATGACATCGGGGAAGGCTTGCGCACCGGTCGCACGGTCGAAAAGCCCCATCTGGTGATTGCTGGTGTAACCGTTATCCCAATACATTGGCACCACCCCGCGCGTAAATGCCGCGCGCGAGACGTACTGGTCCCACGCCTTGCGATAGCTGCCGCCCGGATCGTGTTCGATACGCAGGATCGCGCCGAACTCGCCCAGCAGAACGGGGATACCCTTGTCGATGAAAGCACTCTTCATCTTCTGCAACTGGCCATCGGTAAAGCTTTCGTTGGCCCAGCCCGACGGATTGGCCGTCTGGCCCCACCTCCAGGTAGTGCTCTTCGCATCCAGCGTGAAGTCGAACGGGTCGTAATAATGCACTTCCATCATCATGCGATCGGCTACCCTGTCGTTTGGCATGCTGGCATTGCAGCTGATGGCGTGGTCGATATTGGTGTTGAAAGCCTGCACTACCAGGTGGCGGCTGGCGTTGTTGCCGCCGGTGGCACGCACGGCCGAAATGAAGGCCTGGTTGAACCCCTTCTGTACGTCGCAGTACTCGGCGCTCGGCGGATTGTAATTGCCGTCCACCATCACCTCATTGGTACCGGCGAACAGCAATGTGTCGTCGTGATTCCTGAAGTTGTTGGCGATCTGCGTCCAGAACTTGCTCAGGCGCGCATTGGCAACTGACTGTTGGGCATACGTCGGCTGCATCCAGCCGCCGTCCCAGTGAATATTGATCATCGCCACCAGCCCGGCATTGCGGGCGTAGTTTGCGACTTCGGTCACACGCTCCATCCACTGCGGGCTGATGTTGTCATTGGCGTCGGCATACTGCTTCCATGACACCGGAATGCGTACGCTCCTGAAGCCGGCAGCCTTGACCGCATTGAACAGCGCCTGGGATGCTTTCGGATTACCCCAGCCGGTTTCATTGAAATTGCGGCTGCCCCAGACATACGTGCCGCCCATCGCTTCCAGCGAGTTGCCCAGGTTCCAGCCCGGCGCCATCTGGGCCGACAACTGCATGCTGGTCTGGTTGCGCATCACGCCAACGCGCACTGCATGCGCCGAACCCGAGCTGAAGCTGCCGCCACCGGCACTGAACTTGATCCAGTACCAGTACACCTTGCCTGCCGCGGCGCTGCGATCGGTATAGCTTGTTGCGCTCTTTCCCAGGATCGCAAGGCGGCTGCGGCCATCCGGATCGCTGTCGCTATCGCGATAAACCTGCAGAGCGCTGACGGCGCCGTTGACGGTCCAGTTCAGGCGTACCTCGCTGCCTGTGCCGCTGGCGCTCAGGCATACCGTCGCGCCGCCGCCGCTGCCACAACGCTGGGCGTGTACGAATGGCGCCGCGCCAAGCGCAAGGGCGAAGACGGTCCTCGTCACCACGGATCTCATTTGCTCTTCCTTTCATTGTTTGGCCCATTGTGTGAGTTGCGCCGGCACGCCGCAATTGCAAAAACCGCCAACGGGGAAAATGAAATTGCGCAGCTCCTGGCCAAAACATTGGCGCGCCGGCAGAGAGCCGCCACAATGGCACGAACGGAAAATCAAGATCAGGGAAGATACCGAATGCTCAGACACAGAATTCTTTCGGCCGCAATGGCCTGCGCTCTCGCCGGCGCTGCCTGGGGCCAGGCTGCGCCGGCTGCCGTCCCGCCAATGCCCACCATCCTGTATGGGACCGCCTACTACCACGAGTACATGCCCTACGACCGGCTGGAAAAGGACGTGCAGATGATGAAAGCCGCCGGCTTTAATGTCGTGCGCCTGGGCGAATCGACCTGGAGCCTGTGGGAACCGGAAGACGGCCGCTTTGAATATGCCTGGATGGACCGCGTCATCGATGCCATGGGAAAGGCCGGCATCAAGGTCATCATGGGCACCCCCACCTACTCGATTCCCGCCTGGATGGCCAAGCAGAACCCGGAAATCCTGGCCCGCAAATTCAACGGGGTGCAGAATATGTACGGCATGCGCCAGAACATGAACACCGACTCGGCGGCCTACCGCTTCTATGCCGAGCGGCTGATCCGCAGGATCGTCAGCCGCTACAAAGACAACCCGAACGTCATCGGCTGGCAGGTCGATAACGAAACCAGCACCTACGGCGCGGCCAACGATGATGTCTTCGTGCGCTTCCAGCACTACCTGGAGAAGAAGTTCGGCACGCCGCAAAACCTCAGCAAGGCCTGGTTCCTGAACTACTGGGGCCAGAACCTGCATTCCTGGGTGGACCTGCCGCGCCCAGACGCCGCACAAAGCACCGGATACAAGCTGGAATGGTCGCGCTGGGGGCAGATGCGCGTGACCGACTTCCTGCACTGGCAGGCGAAGCTGGTGCGCGAGCATGCTTCGCCGCGCCAGTTCGTCACCCACGATTTTGCCGGCTCCATGCACAGCGACGTCAATGAGGAAGCCGTGTCGGCGGCACTCGACATGCCGGCCGTGAACATCTACCACTGGGGCCAGCGCGAACAATACAACGGCGCCGAACAGACCTTGCAGGCGGACTTCACGCGCTCGCTCAAGCGCAACAACTTCCTGGTCACCGAGACCAATGCACAGACAACGGACTGGAGTTCCTCGTTCCAGTATCCGCCCTATGACGGCCAGTTCCGCCAGGACGTCTACACCCACCTGTCCAACGGGTCAAATATGGTCGAGTACTGGCACTGGTCGTCGATCCACGCCAACCAGGAGACCTACTGGAAAGGCGTGCTGTCGCACGATATGGAGCCAAATCGCGCTTATGCCGAGATGAGCCGCACTGGACGCGAGCTGCAGAAGATCGGCCCCCGCCTGGTCAACCTCAAGCTGCACAGCGACGTCGCCATCCTGTGGAGCCGCGATTCGCTGAACGCCCTCAATGACATGCCCTTTGCCAAGGAGACCCAATGGGGCGGTGGCGGCAGCAAGGCCGACTACGGTTCGCTGGTGCGGCAAATGCACCGCGCCTTGTACGACATGAAGGTCGGCGCAGATTTCGTTTTCCCTGAAGTGCAGGACTTTTCCCAATACAAGCTCCTGCTCGTTCCTGCCCTGTACGTGGCGGACGACGCGCTGCTGAAGCGTATCACCGAGTACATCCGCAAGGGCGGCCGCGTGGTCATGACCTTCAAGAGCGGTTTCGCCAACGAGAATGCCGCGGTACGCTGGACGATGGCGCCCGGCCCGCTGCGCGAGGCGCTTGGTTTCCATTACCAGGAGTTTTCCAACCTGGCGCAACCCCTGGCGCTGAAGGGCGATCCGTTCCAGGCCGGCGGCGACAACAAGGTCCAGTACTGGGCCGAGTTCCTGCAGCTCGACAGCGCCAAGGCCCTGGCCTATTACGACCATCACTTCTTCGGGCGCTGGCCGGCAATCACACAGAACGAGTACGGGGCGGGCAAGGTTATCTACCAGGGGACCCATCTCACGGACAAGCTGCAAAAGGCCGTGCTGAAGTCTGTACTGGAAGATGCCGGCCTGTCCGGCCCGGACCAGCAATTGCCGGCGCAGGTACATACCCGAAGCGGCACCAACGGCTACGGCAGGACGATACGCTACTTCTTCAACTATTCCGGCGACGCGGCAAGCTTCAACTACCAATACAAGCCCGGCACCGACCTGCTCACGTCGCGCCCGGTCAAGGCCGGCGACACGATGTCCCTTGGACCATGGGAGCTGGCCATCGTCGAAGAAGCGGCGGGCCGCTAGGGACGAAAGCCGGAGCCCGGGTCCCGGCTCATTTCAGGAGCGCCTCGACATCCGGGCGTAGTGCGCCGGCCAGCACCCGGTAGCCTTTCTCCGAGAAATGCAGGAGATCGGGTTGAAGCTCTCTTGACAGCAGGCCGCTTTCGCCCAGGAAGTATCGGCTGTAATCGCGGAAAAAAACGGTCTTTCCATCGTCCAGCGTGCGTATTCCCTTGTTGAGGGCGACTATGCGCCGGCGCGGCTCCGAATCCGGAGCATCCTCGGGCAGCACGGCGTTCAGCAGGATTCGTGCCTTGGGATACTGTGTGCGCAACTGCGCGACCACCGCCTGGACTCCGGCCAGTACGTCATCCGGGCTCTCCATGCACAGGTTGATGTTGTTAACGCCGATCATGAGGACCACCAGCCTGGGTGCCAGCGACGCTAGGTCCGGCTGCCGCAGGCGCCATAGTACGTTGCCGGTATGATCGCCGCCGATACCAAAATTGGCCGCTTTGATTCCGCCAAAATTCTCTTCCCACAACGCTTTGGGCCACATTTCGGTCAGCGAGTCGCCCACGAACATGACATCGACTCCACCCTGGCCGGCCCGGGCGGACTGGTCGGCATGCATCTGCTCCCAGCGGGCGATCGACATCCATGGGTAGTCCACCTGGCGAGGCGCTGCTGCGGTCGCGCAAGGGGCTGCCGCTGCGGCCTGCACCGCGAAAGCTAGCAGCAGGCTGGCATACATGGCCTTGTACATGGTCGACGTTACCTCCTTATTTCGATAGCAGCTTCTGCAATATTGGTTCGAGGCTGCGCGCCCAGATCTCGTAGCCCTTCTCATGCGGATGCAGCAAATCAGGCATGATATCGCGCGATAAGCTGCCATCCGCATTCAGCAGCGAAGCGTTGATATTGGCGTAGAAGACGTGCTCGCCGTCGGCAAAGCTCGAGATGATCGAGTTTACGCTTTCGTTCAGCCGCCGCAGGAAGGCCGCCGGTTGCTCTTCCCGCGGGAAGATTGCCAGCAGCAGTATCCTGGTGCGCGGCAAGCGCGAGCGCAGTTCGTCAATGATCGCCTTGATGCCGGCAGCCGTTGCTTTGGGGTCATCGTGGCGGTCACCCGCGTTGTTGGTACCTATCATCAGCACGGCCACCTCTGGCGCCAGCCCGTCCACCTCCCCGTGGCGCAGTCGCCACAGCACGTTCTCGGTGTGGTCGCCGCCAAAACCCAGTGCGACGGCATCATGCCTGGCATAATGCCGCTGCCACACTGCGCGCCCCTCCTTTTCCCAGCCCTCCGTGATGGAATCGCCGATGAACACGAGCCTTGGTTTTTTGCCCGCCGCAATGAGTTTGCGGTTCTCCTCGAGCTTCCTTTCATGGCGCTGCAGCCAAGGCACCAGCGACCAGGCATGGCTCAGTGGCTCCGGCGTTGCCGGCTGGGTGCGGTAATCCGGACAAGTCGCGTTCGGCGCACCGGATCTCACCAGCCTGATGTTGGCGAGCGCCGCTTGTCCCGTGCCGTTGGCCTCCAGGGAGAACGGCACCCTCACCTTGCTGAAGTCGTCCTCGCCGCGCATAAAGCACGAGATCGGAAACGACAGGCGCTGCCAGCCTCTGCCCTGCAAAGCCTTGCCCGCCACGACATAGGAAACCTTGCGGTAGCATTCCGGACCGCAGTGCATGGCGAAGTAGATGCCGCCCTGGCTGGAGTCAATCACATTGAGGTCGAATTCGAGCGTTCCGCCAGCGGCGAAAGGCCGCAGATCCAATGGCGGCCCGCCCTCCAGGCGCAGGGCGCTGAACCAGTTGTCCTTCCATTGCAGCGCAAGCGCTCCCTGCCTGCCTTCGACCTCGCCAATGCGCAAGGCGACCGAGGCGGCCGGCGGTGCTTCAAAGCCGCCAATGGTGGCACTCCATGCCGGCGCGGGTTTGCCCGCGAAAAGAACGAACTCGCTCGCGCTGGCCGCACATGCATCCGCGCCGGCGGCCGCCAGGAGCAAGGCCGTGCATGCTCGAAAAGATGTAGTCATGCTGCGATTCTGCCGAGGGCCGCGATGCCGGGCAATTACGAAAACCGCCAGCTGACGGAACGAAATTCAGCAGCCCTAGAACCATTTCCGGTACAGCGCAGCAAATATGCCGTGGTCCTTGACGGTCTCAAGCCCCTTCCGGAAGCGCTCGACCAGATGGTCGTCGGTCTTCGCTCCAAACGCCATGTAGCTGCCCCCGCTCCCGAGCTCCGGCAGATGCAGGGCGCGCACCAGGACGTGTTCCGGGTCGCCACCCTCGCGCCGCACCAGGTCGAGCGCCACGATCTCGCTCATCGCCCACAAGTCGACCCGGCCCAGTTTGAGCTTCTCGTATGTCGTTTTTGGCTGGGCATTGCCATGCAATTGCAGGCCTTTGACGAACCCCTTGGACTCGAGGTATTGCTCGCGCGCGTCGCCATTGATCGTGCCGATCCGGTAATGCTGCGCGTCGCTGAGGCTGTGGATCCGCAGCTTACGCTCGCGCAGGGCGAACAGGTAGGAGCTGTCGGGCGGTGAAACCACGCCAACCCATTTGAACAGTTGCTCGCGCTCTGGCGTGCGCAACATGGAAAAGATCAGCACATTCTCCGCGTGCAGTGCCGTCGAGTAGGCACGCGCCCAAGGCATGACGTGGAAGTCGCACTGCATATCGACTTCCTTCAGCACAGCCTGGATCACCTCCGTACTGAATCCGGTAACTTTGCCGTTCTCCAGGAAATTGACAGGCCGGTTCTCCTCCGTCACACAGGTGAGCGAAGTCACGGCGTGGGCGAAGCGCGCCAGGCAAAGCAAGCCCATCCAGGTCAGCAGGCGAAGCGTTTCCATTGTCCAGACGATGTATGGCCCTGCAAGCATTTTACACAAGACCATCGCGGCACGGGACCGGCCAACGGCTGAGTACTCAGCGGAAAACCAGCTGGGCAAACTGGTAGAGGCCCTCGGCCCAGCTCTCCCGGTCGTGCCCATAACCGTCGACATGCCAGACGTGCGGCACACCACGCCGGCGCAGCGCACGGTGAAATTCCTGCGACACGCCGATCAGCCCATCCCGATTCCCGCACGACAAGTACAGCAAGCGCGGGTGCCCCGCCGCCGGCCGCAACAGGCTCGCGGCAGCCCGCGTGTTGGGCGCCGCCGAGAAGCCGCCCACCCAGGAAAATGCCTCCGGGTGGGCGAGGCCAAAGTTCAAGGCCTGGCCGCCGCCCATCGACAAGCCGGCTATGGCACGCTGCCGTGCCTCGGGCAGTGTCGGATAGGCGCGGTCGATCGCCGGAACCAGGTGCTCCAGCAGGTCGCGCTCGAAGTGGGCAAACCCGGCGACATGCTCCTTCGAGAACTTGACTTCTTCCGGCGCGGGCCGGTCGTCAGGCAGTGCGCGGCCATTGGGCATGACAACGATCATCGGCACCGCCTGCCGGCGGCGATCAACTGATCGAGAATCGGTGCGGCGCGCACATAGGCTGGCCATTCACTGTGCGTGCCGGCCAGGCCATGCAGCAGGTACAGGACCGGGTAACGGCGCTGTTCGGTAAAGCCCGCCGGTAGATACACGCTGGCCAGGCGCCGCGTTCCCGTGACCGCAGAGTCGTACCCGAATTCCACCAGGCTGCCCGCCGCAACGCCCGGGCGGGCCTCGTCGAAACCGGCTGGCGGCGCTGGGAATGCGCGCACCTCGTCAGGCCCGTTGGCGATTGAGCGGGGAGCTATTGCCGTGTGCTGCTCGGGATTGGCGGCGATGCGATGATGCTGCTCCGGCATCGTGCAGGCCACGGCAAGCATGCCAACGGCCATCAGTCGAACAATTCTGTCAAACATTGGAGGCATTCCGGTCAGGTGGGGCGATCGCGCTGCAAGCAGCGATGATTGTCGAGTGCCCGCAACTGCCGGGCAATACCAAAAACCGCCAGCTGCAGCCATGATTTTCAGCAGCTTGCACGGCTTGGCGGATTTCATTGGACGCGTTGGCCGTTTTCGCCATTGCACCGCAGCCGCGGAGTTCGCAACATACACGGATGGAAAATCATATCGTATGCTTCGGCGAGCTCCTGCTCCGCCTGTCCGCGCCGGTCGGCCAGATGCTGCTGCAATCTCCGCACCTTGATACCTGCATCGGCGGCGCGGAAGCCAACGTCGCCGTGTCCCTGGCACGCCTGGGCCATCGCCCGGTAATGGTCAGCAGCTTGCCCGGGGACGCTCTGGGCGCGGCGATGCGTGACGCCGTTCGCGCGCATGGGGTCGATACGCACGCCATCCACTTCGCGCCGGGCCGGGCTGGGCTCTACTTCCTGAGCGCAGGTGCTGTATTGCGTCCCTCCGAGATCATCTACGACCGTGCCGGCTCGGTATTCGCCGAAGCCGAACCGGCCATCTACCACTGGCCGGCGCTGCTGGAAGGTGCAGCATGGCTGCATGTCTCAGGCATCTCGGCAGCCACCGGCGAGCGCGGCGCACAGGCGACGCTGGCCGCCATGCATACCGCGCGTAAGCTCGGCGTCAAAGTGTCCTTCGACGGCAATTACCGCGCCGCGCTGTGGGCGCGGCGCGGCAACGACGGGGCCGGCGTGCTGCACGAACTGATGTCCCAGGCCGACCTCGCATTCGCCAGCCCGCGCGACTTCGCGCTGCTGCTGCACAGCCCCGAGCTTGGCCAATGCAGCCACGCCGAAGCCATGGCGGCGGCATTTGAAGCGTTTCCCCAGCTCGCACTGGTCGCGGCAACGCGCCGCGTCCAGCTGGCCAACGACTGCCATGATCTCAGCGCAACCCTCTCCACGCGCAGCGCCACCCTGCAGGCGCGTAGCTACCAGTTGCGCGGCATCGTCGACAGGATCGGCACCGGCGATGCATTCGCCGCTGGAATCCTGCACGGCTTGCTGCGCGGATGGAGCGAAGACAAGACGCTTGGCTTCGGCCTGGCCGCCGCCGTGGCCAAGCATTCGATCGCCGGCGACTTTAACCTGGCCAACGAGCCGCAGATAGAAGCCATTTGCAGCGGGACGCTTGACGTACGCCGTTAAAATGCACGCCTCCGCAAAAAATGTCTGTTGTATTGGCGTTTTTTGTAATTGCTGGTAAACGCCTGCGCTTGCAACATACGATCTGCTGACACCTGCTTGCGCCACGCGGCAGTGAAGTACAAAAGGATTTGCCGGTGCCACTGGCGCGGCCGGAGGCAAACAACACAGACAGAACGTGGAAGAAAACCATGAGGAGACACGCAATGAGAATCCCTGTATCGATGGCGGGGCTGGCCTGTATGACCTTGCTGGGCGCCTGCGGCGGCGGCGGAGGCAACGACAGCTCGGGCAGCAAATCCCAATCGATCGATTTCCCCTATCCCGGTGCACGCTATCTGGCGACGCCGCCAGAACCTTTGGCCGCGACCGCTTCATCGGGACTGGCAATTACGTTCAGCTCGAACACACCGGAGTTCTGCACCGTGGGCGACGGCAAGCTGGTACCTGTCAAGCCTGGCGAGTGTTCGATCACGGCCAGCCAGGCCGGGGACGCGGCCTACGCGCCGGCCAGCTCGCAACAGCTTTTCAAGATCCTCAAAAAGAAGCAGACCATCACCTTCGAATCGCCCGGCTTCCAAGCCTTCACGGCCCAGCCTGCCCCGCTGGCCGCCACTGCCGACTCCGGCCTGCAGGTCACGTTTGCCAGCACGACCCCAGCCGTCTGCACTGTCAGCGGAACAACGCTGACCCTGGTGTCCAAGGGCCAGTGCGGGCTCACCGCCACCCAGGAAGGCGATACCAACCATGCAGCCGCCCTGCCGCAGGTGGTCTCATTCACCGTGGGCGATGCGCCGCCGCCCGTATTGACATTCCTGTCCGGCTACGCCTCCAGCAGCGCGACCCTGGAAGGCGGCAGCATCAGCACCTTCGCCGGCAGTAACATCGACGGCTGGTGGTGCAGCGACGCCAACTGGTGCGCCGCCAACGCCAGCGCGGACGGCAGCACCTTCAGCTTCCATTACCGGATCCAGACCAAGGACCCCAACCATCCGAACAACGACGGCTGGATCGGCGGCTATGCCGGCTTCGGCATCCTTGCCCCGGGGGTGGGCAGCATCAGCACAACCGGCAACACCACGGCCGGCATCCAAGTCGACAAGCAGACGACCTTGAAGTTCAACCTCGGGCAGAACAGCGAATGGTTCAGCGCCTCGGCCAAGGATATCAAAGTCTCGCTCGTGCTCGGCCACTTCGCCCACAAGGTCTCGGACAACAACAAAGCTTGCAACGTCACCCTGAACTCTGTCTTCACGCCCAAAGGCGCCGCGGTCCAGAAATACGAGCTGCAACTGGCCAGCTTCACGGCGATCAGCGAAACCTGCGGCCTCTCCGGCCTGAATCCCGCCACCGAGCTGTCGAGCTATCCGATCGTCAGCGTGTCGTTCGAGGCGGCGCAGACCAACACCTCGGTGCAAAGCGCCACGGCCAGCAGCCCGACCTATCCAACCGAGATCACCCTGAACGGCGCCATCACCGTCCAGTAAGCGGCTATCGAACTATCTTTCTTGAGGGAGTATGAAGTGATGCGGAGACAAATTAAAAGAACCGCGCTGTCCATCGCGGTCGCACAGGCAGTCCTGGTCGTGGGTGGGGTGGCACATGCGCAGGAGGCCGACGAAGCCACGCCCAAGATCGTCGTCAGCGGCCAGCGTGCAGCGCTGCAGTCGGCGCAGAAGATCAAGCAATATTCCGACGAGATCGTCGAGGCCGTGGTGGCCGAGGAAGCGGGCAAGCTGCCCGACAAATCCATTACCGAAGTGCTGCAGCGCGTCAGCGGCATCACCATCGACCGCAACCGTTCGCGTGGCGACCCTGAGCACTTTTCCGTGGAGGGTTCCGGCATCTCGATCCGCGGCCTGACCTGGGGATCGTCCACCCTCAACGGGCGCGAAGCCTTCTCCGCCGGCTGGCCGGGGCGCGAGCTGAGCTGGGGCGACGTGCCGCCGGAACTGATGTCGGCGGTGATCGTGCACAAGAACCCGCCTGCCAACCTGATCGAAGGCGGCGTCAGCGGCCAGGTCGACCTGCGCACCGCGCTGCCTTTCGACTACAAGAACGAGAAGTTCGCCTTCTCTGCCAATGGCAACTACAACGAGTTGGGCAAGCAGAAGTCGCCCGGCGCTTCCGCGCTGTACTCGAAGCGCTGGGATACCGCCAGGGGCCAGATTGGCGCCCTGATCGACCTGTCATTCAACCGCACCAACACACAAAACGACACGGTGCAGATGGACGCCTTTTATCCGCGCACCGATATCGTCGCCGGCCAGACCGTGTGGGCGCCCAAATCCGCATCGTGGCGCCGCAATATCGGCGAGACCAACCGGGCCGGCATTTACGGCGCCCTGCAATGGAAAAACGACAAGCTGGAAACTGCCCTCACCTATTTCCATTCGGGATACAAGGAACAGAGCGAGGAGTATGCCCTGTACACCGGCGTGGAAAACCCTTACCGCTCCCGGCTGATCGATCCGACCTTCGATGCCAGGGGTGTGCTGCAATCGGCCACCTACACCTACCCGTTCGGCGGGCTGGGGGCCAACAACTTCGCTGCCGGTGGCCTGAATTTCAATTCCAACACCGGCTTCGCCGACCGCCGTTCGCAAACCAGGGAGATCGCCTGGAATACCAAGTGGAAGATCAACGAACGCTGGTCGCTGCAAAATGACCTGCAGTGGGTCCATTCCACCAACAGGAATTTCTCCACCAATATGGCGATGGTCACGTATGTACCGAGCATGGGCATCTCCACCGCCGGCACGCCGCCCAGCATCAGCTTCGACCAATCGGCACGCGACTTTCTGTCCAATCCGGGCAACTATTACCTCGACCACATGATGCCCAGCTTGAGCAAGGCGTCCAGCGACCTGTACGCCTGGAAGGTCGACGCCAAGGTGCGCTTCGACCACCCTGTGCTGCGCGACCTGGGCTTTGGCGTGCGCCTGACCGACCGTTCGGCAACGCGCGTCAACGCCGGCGGCAGCGGCTGGTACAGCGTGGCCGAACCGTGGAATGTCAAAACCACCAGCGTGCCGGGCCGCTTGCCCAACTCGACCGATATGCAGAGCTGGCAGAGCCGGGGCAGCTTCGGCTACCTGAGCGATCCGCGCTATGCGGCGTTGGTGCCGAACCAGCTGTTCAATTTCACCAACTTCTTTAACGGGAAAACCAAGCTGCCGCCGTCGCTGGTGATGCCGACCCTGGCCTTCACCCGCGATTATCCGGGCGCCTATCAGCAGGCAACCCAAATCCAGCAATTGCAATGCCAGGACGGCAACCAACTATACGGCACCAGCAACGATTGCTCGACAGCGGGCAGCAGCTGGAAACCACTGACCTTCGATGGCGACCCGGCCAACACCGGACGCCAGAAGGAAAACACCCAGGCCGGATACGTCTCGGCACGCTTCGCCTTCGACGAATGGCGATTCCCGCTAGAAGGCACGGCCGGCTTGCGCGTGGTGCGCACCAACACCAAGGCCCAGGGCTACACGGTATTCAAGCCGAACTACGGCACCAATCCCCGCCCGGAAGTGCCGCAGTTCGGCACGATCGACGAACCGCTGGCCGCCCAGCACAAATACACCGACTACCTGCCTAGCCTTAACCTGAAGACGGACCTGACCGACAAGCTGCAGGCACGATTTGCCTTTGCCAAGGCGATGTACCGCCCCGGCTTTGGCGACCTGCGCGAATACATCACGCTCAGCCAGACAGTCACCGACAACGATGACCGCAGCGTGAGGAACATCACTTACACCGGCAAGGACGACGGCAACGTCAAATTGAAGCCGATCACCTCCGACAGCTATGACCTGTCGCTCGAATGGTATCCAGGCAATGGCGCCTCGCTGACCCTGGGCCTGTTCCATAAGAAGGTGCGCGACATCATCCTGCCGTCGGCCTTCACACGCAGCTACAAATCCCTGGATGGCAACGAGCAGAGCTTCCTGATCACGGCGCCGAACAATGCCGCCAGCGGTTCCGTGAGCGGAGCGGAAATCGCCGGCCAGACCTATTTCGACCACGTTCCGGGATTGCAGCGGCTGCTGCCGGAATGGGCCAAGGGCTTCGGCATCTCCGCCAACTACACCTACATCAAGAGCAAGCAGAACCTCGACCACCCGTTCGACCTGAAATACTGCCCCTCCGCGAGTTCGTTCAACAACAGCTCGCTGGCCCTGTACGGCTGCGACACCAATGGCCTGCCATTCACTTCGCTGCCGATCATGTACCTGTCAAGGAATGCCTACAACGTCGCCTTCCTGTATGACCGCGGCCCCTTGTCGGCGCGCCTCGCCTACAGCTGGCGTGGCCGCTTCCTGCAGGGCGTGACCGTCAACGGTACCCAGGGCACGGACGCCACCAGCGCCGATCCTGCCCGCCCAGACATGCAGGATGTGGGCTGGGGCTTACCGACCTGGCAGGAAGGCATGGGACAGCTTGACCTTGGCATCGACTACAAGATGACCGAGCGCCTGTCGGCCAGCTTTGCCGCCAACAACCTGACCGATACCGTGGTCCGGCAAACGCAGCAGCAGCACATCGGCAATATGGGCCGCGCCTGGTTCGAACCGGGCCGCAGCTACCGCCTCTCGCTGCGTTACATGTTCTAAGCCTCCCGCCTGCTCCCGCCGCGCTCCTTGCGGAGTGCGGCGGGATTCTTTTCCTCCTCCTTACGGCCTGCCGACCACGATGCCCCGGCCTGCGGTGCTCATATACACCACGCCGAAGGTATTCATGTCGCCAACCACGAACCTGCCGTTGCCAACCCCGCCGTACTGGTGGGCGTCATCGTTGATACGCGTCCAGTTGGCGCCGGCATCGGTCGAGCGGAACAGGCCGCGTACACCGCCCACCGTACCCCAGATGAACACTGTCGGATAGCTGGCGCCACTGGCGGCCTTGCCAAAGCCGACCGCCGCGCAGTAACTGACGTTGGCAAGGGTACTGAACTGCCAGCCTGAACTGGTGGTGCGCGCCAGGCCGCCGCCATGCAGGGGAACCCAGATATCGCCTTCACGGCCGGGGGCAGCGCGAATCACGTCCGAACCCCAGCTGGCAAGCGTGTTGAATTTCCAGAACGAGGCGCCGGCATCGGTACTGATCATGAAGCTGCCGTCGGCCGGGTTGTACGCATAGAATTTGCTGGCATTGGACGGGTCGGCGACGGGACGGGCATTGCTCACGCTAAGGCCTCCAACCGCCGACCAGTTGCCGCCCATATTGGTCGAACGGTAGGTGGTGGACGAATTCTCCGGGGTGTGCAGCAGCGCGGCCCCGCTGGCCGACAGGGCGACCTGCCCCTTGCTGCCGTTCATCGATACCTGGCTCCAATTGACGCCGCCGTTAGCCGAAGTATACATATTGGCGCCCACCCGCACCGCCATGCCGGTGTTGGCCTCCGCCACCGCCAGGCCTGTGGTGGTACCCATGCGCGGCTCGTACATTGGATTGGTATAGGTGGCGGTATTGTAGTGCCGGAAGCCATCCACGTCGCCCAGTGCCGACAGCAATGGACCGCCGGCGATGCTGACGGCGTTCAGCGGCACGGTCTCCTCCAGGCCCTTGGTGTTGAAGGTCCAGGTCGTGGTCGCCGCATCGATGTCGCTGGTCTTGAAGATGCCATTGCCCGAGGTGACCCACACGGCTTTCGCATTGAACGGATCAAAGCTCACCGTGCCGGCCCAATGGATGGAGCCGTTGCCGATCCAGCCGATGCCGCCGTTGTCACGGGCGAAACCGCGGGCGATCACGTCGGTCCAGCTGGCACCGCCATTAGTCGAGAGATAGATACGGTCGCCCCAGGCGCCGGCTTGCGCGGCATACTGGTTGACTGTCGAAGCGACCATGCGCTGCGGATTGGAGGGGTCCACGCTGATGCCGCTGAACGCGCGCGTTACGCCGGCCGGCGTGATATTGGTCCAGGCCCCGTTTGCGATCGTGTACTTCCAGACCTGGCCATTGTCCATCGGTTCGGACCCCGACTGGTTGCCGTGCGGTCCCGCTCCATTGCCATAGGTGACGATCAGGTTGCCGGCACCGTCAAAGGCGGCGCGTTGCGGCATCAACCCCGAAGGCGCCCCCGACACCGCGGAGAACGACGCGCCGGCATTGTCGCTGCGGTAGAAGTTCGCGCCTACGGAACCGTAGCGCGAGACGCCGACGAACAGGCGCTGGGCCAGGCCGCCCGAGACACTGGACGGATCCGCCATCACCAGGCTGATGCCGTTCTCGTTCGGTGTCGTCGTCACGTTCAGGGCGCTCACGCGCGACCAGGACGAACCGGAGTTGGTGCTCTTGAACAGGCCGTTCCAGCGCGTACCAACGTACAGCACGTTGCTGGAACCGGGATCGACCACCAGCCGCTCGCCGCCCTGGCGCCCCATGCCGTTGCCGTGCGCCTTGAACTGGCTGCTGACGTCGATGGTGGTAAAGGTGGCGCCATAATCGGTCGATCGCAAGATCGCGCTCTTGCCGTTGTTGAAATAGCTGATCCCGACCAGCATATAGACGTTGCGCGCGCTCTTGGGGTCGACAGCCAGCGATTCGACGCCAAGGTAGCCGGTCTGCTCGTCCGACACCCAGTCGAGCAGCGGCACCCAGCGGCCGTTTGCATTGTCCCAGCGGAAGGCGCCGCCAACGTCGGTGCGGGCATACACCACGCCAGCCTCGGTCTTGCTGGGAATGACGGCCGAGACGAAACCGCCGCCGCCCATGGCAATGGTTTCCCAGCTATAGGCTGCGGCTGGCTGCTGGGCCGCCAGGGCCACCGCCCCGCAAGCTGCGGCCCGCACCAGGGCGCTCCGGAAAACTGATTTGATCCACTTCATTTGACTTGTCTCCTGTTGGATTGAACTGCTAGTGGATAGAAGGAAAGCCCAGCGGCGTGTTGGCCTGCGGGCGCTGTTCCTGGCCGCGCAATGCGGCAGCAGGAATGGACAAACATATAGGAAAGCCTGGCGCCGTACGCCACCGGCACGGCATTTGAGTCAAATCATTGTTGCTGTTGGCCGATTTCGTAACTGGCCAGTTCGCGCGTAGCGATCGATTGCAACAGCGTGCTGCGCGCCGAAGCGAGGTGCAAGCGCATATGGGCCAGCGCCGCGGCGCCGTCGCGCCGCGCCAGGGCCTGCAAGATGGCTAGGTGCTCGTGCACCGCATGCTGGTTGCGCGCCATTTCCGTTCCCTTGTCCCATTGGTAGTGATAATGGAATACCAGCGAGACGATGTCGTAGAAGTCCTGGGCAAAGCGGTTCTCCAGGCAGCCGATCAGGAAGGTATGGAAGTCGCGGTCCAGGGCCGGAAAATCCTGGTGCCGGGCGGGCACGCAGTCGCGCAGCCGCTCGTGCCTTGCAATTAGATGGCCGAGCACGGAACGAGACGGGTGGTTCGCCGCCAAGGCTGCGAAGCGCTCGATGGCAGCCAGCTCGAACATCTGGCGCACCTCGGCCACTTCCATGGCGAACGCACGGTCGAACGCGCACAGGCGCCAGCCGCCTTGCGGCTTCTTCCGGATCAACCCAAAGCGCGAGAACCCGATCAGGAATTCGCGCACGCTGCTCGTGCTGATCCCCGCCGCGCGCGACAGTTCGGCCTCGGAAAACCCGGCGCCGGGCAGCCAGTCGCCCTGATAGACCAGTTCCATCAGCGCCAGGCGTACCCGTTCGGCGCCGCTGCGCAACTCGGAAATGTCAAAATAATCTTCCGGTACCGGCTTGCGCAGCAAGCGGCGCTCTTTCCTGCCGCTGATCAGTCCACGCGCAAAAAAATGGGCGATGGCGCTGCGCACGGCGCTGCGGCTGCCCTCTCCCAGCGCTGCCAGCCGATGTTCGGTGGGCAGCGCGCTGCCCACCACGACACTGGCTGCGATATGGTCCAACAGCAGGTTGGCGCTGCGCCGCGAGACAGTAGGCAATCGGGCCATGGAGCAAAGGCCTCAGCCGCCGGACAGGGTACGGTGCACCCGGGCCAGGTGGGCGCGCATGGCCTGCCGGGCAGCCGCTTCATCGCGCGCGGCGACGGCACTGAAGATGGCGCGATGATCGGCCAGGGTGGCCTCGCCCAACGCTTCTGTGCGGTAATGGTGCTTGAGCCGGTGCGCCATCGCGCCGCGCTGTTTCCAGAGGTACTCCACCACCGCCAGCAGCGCCGAATTGCCCGCCCCGCGCGCCAGCGCCAGATGGAAGCGGCGGTCCGCCATCTCATGGCTGGCAGGGTCGTCCACATAAGTTCTCTCCATGTCGAGCAGCGCGTCCAGCATCGCGTCCAACGCGGCATCGGTGGCATTGCGGGCCGCCCTGGCCGCCACTTCGGCTTCGACCATGCGCCGTGCCGCCAGCACTTCGAATGGCCCGGGACCACCGTCAGCACCGCTTGCCGGCTGGGCATGCGTGCCGGCGACATAGACCCCTGAGCTGCTGCGCACCTCGATCACGCCGCCGATCTCCAGTGCCACAAAGGCTTCACGCAGCGAAGCCCGGCTGACGCCCAGCGTCGCGGCCAGCTCGCGCTCAGGCGGCAGGCGGGTGCCCGTTTCCATCCCCTGCTCCCGGATCAGCTGTTCGATGCGTTCCGCCACCAGCCGGTACATCCGCGCCTCGGGCTTGAAGTCGTCGTTTCGCATCTCAAACCATCCCGTAGAAGCGGCGCGCATTCAATCCGAACACGGCCCGCTGCTGCGCCGGCTCCAGGTGTGCCAACAGCGCGGCACTGGCATCGATCCAGGAACCGTAGTCAGCCGCCAGCGTAAGCACCGGCCAATCGCTTCCCCACAACACGCGTTCCGGACCGAACGCGTGCAGGATATGCCGGGCATAGGGCCGCAACCGTTCGATGGTCCAGCCGGGACCGGCCTCGGTGACCATGCCTGAAAGTTTGCAATGCACCTGTGGTTCGGCCGCCAGGCGCGCCATGTCGCGCAGCCAGCACGCGTCGGGCTGGCTGCGCGACATGGAAGGCTTGGCCAGGTGGTCGATCACGACAGGCAGTTGCGGGTAGCGCCGCACAAAAGCCAGCAAGGCCGGCAAATGACGCGGCAACACCAGGGCGTCGAAGCGCAGCCCGTGCTGATGCATCGCCGCCACAGCCGGCGTCACGGCGGGATCGTCGATCCAGCCATCGTCATCCAGGTCTTGCAGCATGGGCCGCAGGCCGCGCAGTTTGGGCCGCGCGGCAAGTGCCGCGATCCGCCGCGGCGCATCCGGCGCCTTCAGGTCGGCCCAGCCCACGACCGCGCCGATGAAACTGTAGCGCTCCGACAGGTCCAGCATGAAATGGGTATCGGCTTCGTTCGGCAGCGACTGGACCAGGACGGTGGAGGCGACGCCATGCCGGTATAGCAGGCCTCCCAGGTCCTCCGGATAGAAGTCGCGGTAGATCGGCGCCAGTTGCGGCGGCGGCCACGCCCCCTTGCGCTCGGCCAGGCTCCAGAAATGCTGGTGGGCGTCGATGCGCATCATGGCGGTATGCATCCTGCCATTGCCGCGCGCAGGCGCGGTTGCGGAAGGTCCAGTTCCAGCTGGGCCGCCAGCTCCAGCGCCGGCAACAGGCGGCGGCACTTCTTCTCTTCATGATTCTGCGCGATATCGGCCAGCCGGTGGTCAAGGAAAGGGTTGCAGAAACGGTCCCTGACCTGCGCCAGGTAGGCGCCGCCCGCCTCGCCTTCGCCCAGGGCGGCAAACAGGGGCACAAGCTCTTCTTCCCAGACCGCTTCCAGCATTGTGCGCAACGCGGGATCGGCCATGGCTTGCCGTACAGTTTCCCCGGCGGGCCGCGCGCCGAGCAGCCAATGCTCGGCCAGGATGGTGTGGCCCAGGTTCAGCAACAGCAGCTTGCGCCGCTCGTAAGGAGCCAGGCATTCAGTCACCACGACCTGGGGATGGCGACATGGCAGCACCATTCCCGCCTGCGCCTCGATCGCCCACAATGCATACGGCTCGGCCACTGCGCCGGCCGGTTCGAGCGCCTGCGGTACGATGCGGTCCACCAGCGAATTCACCCAGATGCAGGAACGCTCCAGCCAGGCAAGGAAAGCGCCATCCATGCCCCAGCTGCGCGCGAGCGCGGCGACAGTGCCGCGCAGCACGCTGCCGTTTCTGGCGACCAGCTCACACGGCATCAAGGTGAGCGGCGCCGCCCCGCGCCGGTAGCGCGCATGCAGCAGCACCAGCAGCTTGGCCGGGAAGCTGTGCGGCGCCTGGCTGCCTTCGAGCAGGCCGGCGTGGTCCGCCGGATCCAGCACGTAACCCCGGTCGCCAGTGTTCGAGACGATCACCTGCGCCGCCAGTGCCGCCCGCACCACTTCCGGCCATTGCCGGCTGGCCTGCAGCGCGCTGGCCACCGACCGCACCTGCTGCTCGCGCTGTACGGGTGCACCGTCCTGCCTGCCGCGAATGACGACCGGATACGAGCCGCCTTGCCTGAAGGCGGCAACCCGGCGTGCGCTTTCGGCGCTGCTGGTGGTTTGCACCACCGTTACTGCGCCAAGCGCGTCGCCGCTTTCCAGCGCTTCACTGATGAACAGGTCGACGTGCGCCTGCAGGAAGCGGCTGGTGCCGAATTGGAGAATGGGCTGCATCTACACCTCGACGATGGCCTTGATCACGCCGCTGGCCGGGTCCATCCACTGCGGCAGGACGTCGACAAAGCCTTCCAGCGTACTGCGGTGGGTATTCATCAGCCCCGTCGGGACCAGGCCCGCCTTCACGGCAGCGAGCACCGCCCTGAAGTCATCGGCGGTGGCATTGCGGCTGCCCAGCAGGGTGGTTTCACGCTTGTGGAACTCGGGGTCGGAAAAGGAAATCCGGTCCAGCACGATCGATACCAGCACATAGCTGCCACCGTGCGCCACAAATTCCAGGCCGCGTTCCATCGCCTTGACGTTGCCGGTCGCATCGAACACCACGTCATAGAACTCGCCTTCGGTCAACGCCGCCATCAGCTGCTTGTCGCCCCCCCCGGCCAGCACCGTATACGGCGCCTTGAGCACTTCTCGGCTGAACGCCAGCCGGTCCTCGCGGCTATCGAGCACGGTGACCTGGGCTCCGTTCAGGCGCGCAAACAGCGTGACCGCCAGGCCGATCGGTCCCGCACCGACCACCAGCACGCGCTGCCCCTCCTTCACCGCACCACGGCGCACCGCATGGGCCCCGATTGCCAGGAATTCCAGCATTGCCGCTTCGTCAAGCGAAATACCGTCGGTCCTGAACACGAACTGCGCCGGCAAGGCCAGGTATTCCGCCATGCCGCCGTCGCGATGCACGCCAAGCACCTGGATATTTCCGCAGCAGTTGGTCTTACCCCGGCGGCAAGCAATGCAGCGCCCGCATGACAGGTAGGGCATGACATACACTTGGTCGCCGGTCTCCAGCCCGGAACCGGCCGGCGCGCTGGCGATCTCCCCGGACAACTCGTGCCCCATCACACGCGGATACTGCAGAAAGGGCTGGGTGCCGCGGAATATATGCATATCGGTGCCGCACAGTCCGATGCGGCGCACCCGCAGCAGTACTTCGCCCGGTGCCGGGACCGGAAGCGGAACCTCGTTGATGCGCAACTCGCCCGGCGCCTGGCATACCAATGTTTTCATTTCACTTCCCCTCTTTTGCAGTAAGCGGTTCCAGGATCACGGCGGCACCACCGGCTGCGGCGAGCCGCAGCGGCAGCACCTCGCCCGCGTTCACCACCCGTTCGGCACGCCGCAGTTCGTTGGGGGCTGGCCCGTCTTCCCACACCGTGGCGCGGTAACGTCCGGCAGGCAGGAAAGAGAGTGCCACCCGTTCGACGTTGCCTGCCTTGCCATCCTGCGCTGTCATCGCGCCGAGGTACCAGGTGGCGCCGTGGCGCCGCGCGAGCACGATGTCGCGGCCAGGTGTGCCGGACACGAAACGCGTCTCGTCCCAGGCCGTCGGTACGCGCCGGATGAAGTCGAACCCGTCCGCGCCGCGATAAGTCTCCGGCGCACCGGACACCATCTGCAGCGGGCTGTCGTACACCACGTACATGGCCAAGGCCTGGCCGCGCGTAGTCTGGGTTTGCGGATTCACTTCACGCACCGTGAAGGTATCCGGCTGTCCGTTGTCGAATCCGCCCGGCGTGTAATCGATAGGGCCGGCCAGCATGCGGGTGTACGGCAGCATCAGGTTGTGTTGTGGCGTGATCCGGGTGCCCATCTTGTTCCATTCCGCGCCCATCACGCCTTCCTGGGTGATGAAATTCGGGTAAGTGCGCTGCAGCCCGGCGGGCACGTAGGCGCCATGCAGGTCGAGCAGCAGGCGGCGCTTTGCCGTTGCCTGGGCGATCTGCTGGTAGAAGGCGACGATGTCCTGGTCGTCGCGGTTCATGAAGTCGACCTTGATGCCCTTGATGCCCCAGCGCGCATAGGTGTCAAGCACCTCGTCCATCCGCGGCGCGACGTGCTCCCAGTGCGCCCAGAGCAGCAGCCCGACGCCCTTGGCGGCCGCATAGCGCACCAGCTCAGGCATGTCGATGCCATCCGCGGCGCGGGTCACGTCGGTTGCGGGATCGGCATCGCAGCAGCCGGCCGGCCCGGACGCCCAGCCTGCGTCGATCAGGTAGTATGGAAAACCGGCGCCAGCGGCAAAATCGATGAAACGCTTGTAACTGCCCATGTCCGGCTTCATGCCGGCCAGGGGGCCCGACCACCAGTCCCATGCTGCCTTCCCCGGCCGCACCCAACTGAAGTCGCCCTCAGGCGGCGGGTTCAAGTTGCCGATCAAATGGGAGCCGATCAAGTCGCCGGGCCGATTGCCGATCATGACGACGCGCCAGGCCGTGGTCAGACCGGCATGCGACACATAGGCCGGTGCCGGACGTTTCGGTGGCGCCGACAGGCGCACGCGCAGCGCTCCGTTATCAGCCACCAGCGCGGCGCCGGTATAGCCGGCGAGGCCAGCCTGCGTAATCGCATATGTTGTACCTGCGTCCGGCAGGCTGCACACCACCGGCACATCGTACGCTTTACCCGGCAACAGCCTCGAGGCCTTCATGCTTTCAAAAGGCATTTCATGCGCCGCATCTGCAGCCGACACCAGGCATTCGGGGTCTCCGGCCGGAACAAACGCAGTGCGCTCGCCACGCAGGCGGACCGGCAGCTCCCCTTCAATGCGGTAGCGGAACGCCACCCCATCGTTATAAGCCCGTACGTCGATCAGCAGGCGCCGGCCCGCGCCCGCGCGCTCCTTGAAGACCAGGCTGGCGCCGCGGTAATGGTCGCGCGCCATGGAGGCCTTGGTAGCAACCAGGGCGATCTTGCGGTCGACCCTGACGTCGTTGCGCGACTCCAGTTCCAACGCCCCGAGAGCAGGCGCACCATCGAAGTCAAGACCCAGCGGAGGGGCCGCTATCAGGGGCCTTCCGCCGCGCGAGACGGAAAAGCGGCTCGCATCCTCGTCGACCAGGATCGCGATCTGCCCGTCCGGCGACGCAACCGCAGCCGGCGCAGCGATGGCGCCGGCTGCCGGTAACAACAGGAATGCGGCCGCAGCCGCAAGGGATGTCAAGAATATTCTCATGAGTTCAAGGTGATGAAGCCGCCGTCGATCGGATAGTCGCTGCCGGTGATGAATGCCGCGGCATCGCTGCACAGGTAAAGGGCCAGGGCCGCCACTTCCTCCGGCTGTGCCATGCGCCCGATTGGCTGTGTCTTCGACAGCTTTTCGAACATCTCGGCCTCCCTGCCCGGATACTGGCGGGAAAGGAAACCATCGACGAATGGCGTGTGCACGCGGCCGGGAGAGATTGAGTTGCAGCGGATACGGTCCTGCAGGTAGTCCTTCGCCACAGAGAGCGTCATGGCCATCACGGCCCCTTTCGCGGCGGAATAGGCAAAGCGTTCAGCCACCGCCACCCGTGCCGCCACCGAGGCCATATTGACGATCACACCGCCGCCGTTGTCGCGCAAGCGCGGAATGCCCGCATGCAGGCAGTTGTAGACGCCTTTCACGTTGACGTCCATCACCCTCCCAAAGTCGGCCTCGCTGGTGTTGTCGGCCTTGCCGATATGCGCGACACCGGCATTGTTGACCAGGATGTCGATCGGCCCGATGGCGCCGAATACCTGCTGCACTGCCGCCTGCTGCGCCACGTCGCAGGCATGCGCACGCGCCAAGCCGCCGGCCTCTTGTATCTCCGACGCTACATGGCGGCCGGCCTGCCCGCTGACGTCGACGATATGCACGAGCGCCCCTTGGCGCGCAAACAGCATGGCGATCGCGCGTCCGATGCCGCTTCCGCCACCGGTAATGACAGCCTTTTTCCCATTCAGTTCAAACATGCTGCAGCGCTCCTTCCGGTGCAATGGCCGCCTCCGATTCCTGCTCCCGTGCAGCGGTCCGTGCGAACCTGGCGATCACCAGGAAGCACAGCAAAGGCACGGCGTAGCCGTGCTGGAGATTGCCGGTCGTATCGCTGATATACCCGAACACCAGCGGCAGCACGGCGCCGCCTACGATGCTCATGATGATCAGGCTGCTCCCCATTTCGGTGTCGCTTCCGGCATCATGGATGCCCAGCGCAAAGATGGTCGGGAACATGATCGACATGAAGAATGCAATGCCGATCACCGCCGCTACGCTGATCAGGCCTGCGGCGAACATGGCGACGACCGATAGCAGCGCGCAGGCCAGCGCATAGGCGAACAACAACCGCGCCGAAGCAAGGTATTTCATCAGGCAGGTGCCGGCAAAGCGGCCGCTGACGAAGGCCAGTCCGCAACCCCAGCCGAGGTAATCGGCGGCGGCGACCTGCGACAGTCCCGCCGCTTGCGATGCATACAGGATGAAAAAGCTGAACACGCAAACCTGTGCGCCAACATAGAAGAACTGGGCCACGGCCGCGCGGCGGATGCGCGGCCTGGCAAGCGCCTGCATCAGGGCGCCGCCTGGCAGCACCGCCTGGGCGGACTGCAGCGCAGGCATCTTCAGGAAATAGAAGATCACGGCGATGACAAGGATGACCAGCGCGATCACCAGGTACGGGCCTTTCACGCTGGCCGCCTCCGCCGCCAGCGTGGCCTGGCGCACGGCTTCCGGCATCGCCTGCAACTGGGCGTCCGGCACCCCATCGACCAGGATCAAGCGTGCCCCGGCAATCGGCGCCAGGGTCGCCGCCAGCCCATTGAAGGACTGCGCCAGGTTCAGGCGCTGGACGGCACGCTCCGGCCGCCCCAGCATCGAGATATACGGGTTGGCTGCCGTTTCAAGCACCGTCAGGCCGCAGGCGATAATGAACAGTGCGGCCAGGAAAAACGCATAGCTGTGGGTGTCGGCTGCCGGCAGGAACAACAGCGCCCCGACCGCAAACAGCAGCAAACCGGCGATCATCGCCCACTTGTAGCCCACACGCCGGATCAGCATGCCCGCTGGCAGCGCCATCACGAAGTAGGCGATAAAGACCGCCGAATCGACCAGCGCCGACTGCAGCACGTTCAGGTTGAAGGAGCGCCGCAGGTGCGGGATCAGGATCGGATCGAGGTTATGGACGAATCCCCACATAAAAAACAGTGAGGTAATCATCGCAAAGGCAAAGGCGTAGCTATGCCGGCTGCTTGCTTCGGTCATGGCTGGGTGTCTCCATGTTGGCACGCTTGGCGGTGCCTTGCCGGTTGGCGAAAGGTCTCCTGCTGGCAGACGGCGCTCAAGCGTCGATCAAAGCCGGGTCCCAGGCATGGACTGTCTGCTCCTGCTGCCCGAGGCCTTCGATGCCCAGGACGATGCGGTCACCCGGCCGCAGGTAGACCGGCTCCGGCTTCTGGCCCAGCCCCACGCCGGGCGGTGTCCCGGTACTGATGACATCACCAGGGTTGAGCGTCATGAAGCAGCTGATGTAGCTGACCAACTGTGCCACCGTAAACACCATGGTGCGGGTGTTGCCGCTCTGGTAGCGTTTGCCGTTCACTTCCAGCCACATGTCGAGATCCTGCGGATCGGGCACCTCGTCGGCGGTGACCAGCCAGGGCCCGACCGGGCCAAAGGTATCGCAGCCTTTGCCCTTGTCCCACTGGCCGCCCCGTTCGAGCTGGAATTCGCGTTCGGAAAGGTCGTTAACTACGCAATAGCCAGCCACATGCTCCAGCGCGTGCTCCGCTTCCACATAACGGGCGCGCTTGCCGATCACCACGCCCAGTTCGACTTCCCAGTCGCTTTTGACGGAATCGCGCGGCAGGACCACCGGGTCGTTGCAGCCGATGATGGCGCTGGTAGCCTTGGTGAACAACACCGGTTCGGACGGCACGTCCATGCCCGATTCGGCCGCATGGTCCGAATAGTTCAGGCCAACGCAAATCATCTTGCCGATACCGGCCACCACCGGCGCCAGGCGCACCGCCCCCACCACCGCTGGCAAGTGGGCCGGATCGACTGACGCCAGCTTGTCCAGCGCAGCCCGGCCAAGGTGGTCCGGGCTCAGGTCCGGCAACAGGCCGGACAGGTCGCGCAGGATGCCGGCAGTGTCAAGCAGGCCGGGTTTTTCGTAGCCTTTGGGGCCAAAACGCAGCAGTTTCATGGTCTTCCTTGTACGTCGGACAGAATAATGATCAGAGCTTCAGGCAGCCTGCGGCGTCGGCGCCCCGCGGTCGAGCAGGCCGCGCCGCACCAGCTCCCGCCATAGTTCGCCGGGCAGCGGCTGGGCGAACCAGGCAGCGTTCTCCCGCAACTGTTCCGGGCTGTGGGCCCCCGCCACGCATGACACGACTGCGGGATGCGCCATCGGAAACTGCAAGGCCGCAGCCTGGATCGGCACGCCGTAGTCGCGGCACACCGCTGCGATAGCCTCGACGCGCCGGATGACGCCCGGTGCTGCGTCCGCGTAGTTGAACTTCCTGGTGCCGGCCAGGATGCCAGAGTTGAACGGGCCGCCGATGACGATGCCGACACCGCGCCTGGCGCAACGGTCCAGCAACGGTGCCCGCGCCGCCTGTTCCAGCAAGGTGTAGCGTCCTGCCAGCAGCGCGCAATCGATATCGCACACCTCCATCGCATCGGCCACCGCTCGCCATTCATTGACGCCCAGGCCGATCGCGCGCACGCTGCCTTCGTCGCGTAGTTCGGTCAGCGCCTTGAAGCCGCCACCCAGCGTCAGTTGCTTCCAGTAGTGGTGGTGCAAGGCCCCATGCGTGGCGCGGCCGATATCGTGCACATACAGTATGTCGACGCGGTCCAGGCCCAGGCGCCGCAAGCTGTCCTGGTGCGAGCGCATGATGCCGTCATAGTTGTAGTCGAAGCGCGGCCGGAACGGCAAGGGCTCAGCCCAACCGTTTTCACCGGCCTGCACACTGGCATCGAGCAGCATCAGGCGTCCCGCCTTGGTACTGACAACGTAGCTGTCACGCTCGCGCTCACGCAATGCCAATCCAAGGCGGCGCTCGGACAAGGTGTGGCCGTAGTACGGCGCAGTGTCGAAATAGCGGATGCCCGTTTCCCAGGCCGCATCAACCACTGCCTGCGCCTCGCCGTCACTCATGGCCTGGTACAGCCCGCCCAGCTGGGCGCATCCCAGGCCCATGGCGCTCAGGACGATGCCGCTGCGCTGCAGCTTGCGGGGATCTCCGGCGAGCGCAGCCATGTCAAGCCTGCTTCAAAGGAAAGCATCCCGGGCCGGACGGCTCGAAATGCTTGTAGGTCAGGATGAATTCCTGGTGACCCAGCGCCTCCGAGCAGCTTTGCTCGCCGTTCGCCACGCGCGCCACCAGCTCGACGATCTCGCTGCCGACCTGCTGCAGCGATGCCTCGCCGCTCAGGATTCGGCCGGCATTGACGTCCATGTCTTCGGCCAGGCGCTCGTAGGTGGCCGGGTTGGCGCAGACCTTGATCACCGGCGAGATCGCCGACCCGACCACCGAGCCGCGCCCGGTGGTAAACAGGGTCAGGTGTGCGCCGCAGGCGATCAGTTCGACGATCTCCGCGTTGTCGGAGATGTTCGGGAAGCCAAAGCGCACCTCGCCATCCGGCACCACATCCAGCAGGTACAGGCCACCGGCCGCAGGCTGGTCGCCAGGCTTGAGGATGCCGCTGATAGGCGAGGCGCCGCTCTTGGCATAAGCGCCCAGCGACTTCTCTTCCAGCGTCGTCAGGCCGCCGTCTGCATTGCCGGGCGCAAAACTGCCGTGACCAAGCACCGCGTAATAGCGGGCCGCCTTGTCCACGCAGGCGACGATGGCCTCGCCCAGCTCCGGCGTGGCAGCACGCCGCTGCATGTGAAACTCGCAGCCGACCAGTTCACCGGTTTCCTCGAAAATGCAGGCGGCGCCGGCAGCGACCAGCCGGTCGAACGCGATGCCGACGGCGGGATTGGCGGTAATGCCGCTGGTACTGTCGGAGCCGCCGCAGATGGTAGCCACCACCAGCTCGCCTGCCGCCATGGGAACGCGCTGCTGGCCTGCCAGCGCATCCAATGCCCAGCGCACCCACTCCACGCCGTCCGCCACGCTGCTGCGCGTACCGCGGTTCTGCTGGATGGTAATGGTATGCACCGGCCGACCGCCGGCGGCGGCCGCATCCTGCAGGCCGCTGCGGTTGAAGCTTTCGCAGCCTAGGGAAACGATCAGCGCAGCGCCCACGTTCGGGTGAGTCACCAAGCGCTTCATCATCGTATCGGCATATTCGTTCGGATAGCAGCCAGGGAAGCCGATCAGGTGCACCTCCTGCCCGGGGAACGCATTGACCACCAGCCGCGCCACGTGATGGGCGCATTCGACAGTATAGGCAACGGCGACGATATTGCGGATGCCCTTGCGGCCGTCGGCGCGCGGGTAACCTGTCAGTGCAGGCATGATTGTGCTCATCATCGATGGCCGCTTCCGATAAATGCGTGGGCGTCCGGCCCCAGCGTATAGGTGGGTATGTAGTCGCTTGCCAGGTTATGCGTGTGCAACATGGCCCCTGGCGCCACTTCCGCGCTGACGCTGCCTATCGGGGCGCCATAGCGCAGCACCTTGTCGCCGCTGCGCAGCGGGCGGCGCGCCACCTTATAGCCAAGCGGGATGTCCTCCAGCAGCCTGAGCGCTGAACCATCGATATCGACGGTATCGCCGGCAGCCAGCGGCGTGCGCGCGATCAGGCAATTGTCCTCGGGTGACATCAGCAACAATGGCGCAGCGGGCTTTGACGCGTTCGACATGGGCTGCCTCCTTTCAGTCCATGTGGAAGACGGGGGCCATCATGGCCCAGTGCTCGCCATCGGCGCGGCTGGCCAAAGGCACCTGGCACGGACTGCAGAAAGTCCACCTGCGCCGCGTTTCGGCATCGGCGGCAACCAGTTTCATGTCGGCCTCGAAATTATCGCCATGGTATTCCCAATAGCCGAACAGGAGATTCTCCGGCTCGCGCAGGAAGATGGTGTAATTGCGCACCCCGGCCTGTTGCAGGGTCGCCAGTACCTGCGGCCAGACCGCAGAATGCAACGCCTTGTACTCCGCGACCTTGCCGGCGGCAATCCCGATCACCATTCCCATTCGTTGCATGCCACTGCCTCCTTTGTACGTCATATATTTCGTCCAATGCAGCTCGTTGCAAAGATTGTGCAAGCTTCGGCGCCTGCGCGGCAATTGCTAAAATCACCAGGGAACGGAACGATATTTCTTATGGGCGCGTTCAGCGCACCGCGATAGCGGCGGCCGGCGAATCGAGCTCCAAGGCGATCACGGTGTCGATCGCATCGCGCGCCCCCGGGGGCGCCGTGATTGCCAGCCCGGTGGCGGACTGGCTGAACGCAACGGTACCGCCTCCCAGCACGTTCGCGCGCAGCACCTTGGCCGGTATCGCCGGCAACACCAGCTTTTCGCCCGGCCAGCGCAGGACATGGAGATAGATCGTATTGCCGCTGCGCGTGGAACTGCCATACTCTCCCGGCAGGAAAGGCCCGCCTCGCGTGCCATAGATGCTCTGTCCATACTTTTCAAGCCAGGCGCCAATTTCGCGCAGGCGTTGCGCCTGATCCGGATCGATGCGGCCATCGGGGCCGGGCCCGACATTCAACAGGAGGTTGCCGTCCCGCCCCGCCACATTGGCCAGCAGCTGGATGTAGTGCTTTAATGGCTTGGGTTTCATGTTCGGCTGATAGCCCCAAGCGCCGGCGATGGTGGTGCACAGCTCCCATGGATGACGGTCATCGTAATCGCCGAGCGCACCGTCGCCCTCGCGCGAATGGAAGTCTTCCGGCATGTCGGCACGGCCGTTGACCAGGACATCAGGCTGCAGCTGCCGCAGCTTCGTGTAGACTTGTTCCGGTTGCCAGCTGAAGCCGCCGGAGTAGCGCTGTCCGGCAGGCCGTTTTTTCCAGCCCACGCCCCACTCCGCGCCAGCCCAGTCGCCCCCGAAATTGAGCCAGTCCGCTTCGCCGCCATCGAACCACAACACGTCGATCTTTCCATAATTGCTCAGCAGCCGTTCCATCTGGCGGTGATACTGGCTGCGCATCGCCTCGGCACTGTCACGCTGCAGGTCCGGGAAGAAGAACCCGGGGTAGCGCCAGTCGAGCGGCGAATAGTACAAGCCGACGCCAAGCCCGGCCTTCCGCACCGCCTTGACATAATCGGCCACGAAATCGCGGCGCGCGGCAGTGTTGACGCTCGAAAACGGGTTGTCGCCATCATCGAACATGGCGAAGCCATCGTGGTGGCGCGCAGTCAGCACCGTGTACTTCATGCCGGCAGATTTTGCCAGTTGAGCCCATTCGTCCGGATTGAAGCTGGCTGGACGGAACTGCTCGGCCAACCTGGCGTATTCGGCCACTGGAATCCGCTCGTTCCATTGCACCCATTCCCCTCGCCCCGGTATCGCGTACAGGCCCCAGTGGATGAACATGCCAAATCGGGCCTGCCGCCACCAGTCGATCCGGGAAGCCTGGCCGGCCTGCCCCGGCGGATTGTCAGGCGCTGCCGGGGCAATTGCGGGAACGGAAATCGACGCTGCCAAGAGCAACCGAATTGCCAATGCGGTCAAGCGCTGGTGAACGGGAATCATAGCCATCCTTCGTTGGAAGATAGACAATTGTGCAAGCGTCCCAGCCAAAGTGGCAATTGCGAAAGTCACCAATGGCGTGAACGAAAATTCACACCGCACGGTGCCTGCGATCACCCGCCGCCTGATATCATGTCGGCCATGCCAGAGACCACCAATCCAGTTCCCGCATCGTCCTTCTTCCGCCAGATCAGCAGGCCGTTCCTGCGCGACCGCCTGATGCATGTGCTGCTGATCGCCGCCATCGTGCTGTCGATCCTGTCGCCGCACCCATTGGCCGAATATCGGGGATGGGTGGATTGGCATACCATCGCGACACTTGCCGGGATGCTGTTGCTAACCACCGGCATCGAAGCCAGTGGCTACCTGGAACACCTCGGACGGCTCATCATCAACCGCCTGCAACAGGAACGTGTGCTGGCGATCTTCCTGGTGTCGGCGTCAACGGTGCTATCGACCGTACTGACCAACGACATTGCGCTCTTCATCGTGGTGCCCCTGACCGTCAGCCTTTCCGGCATCGGCGGCTTGCCGATTGGCAGGCTGGTCATCTTCGAGGCACTGGCCGTGAACGCTGGCTCCTTGTTGACACCTATCGGCAATCCCCAGAACATCCTGCTGTGGCAGCACTCGCGCCTGTCCTTTGCCGACTTCACCTGGCAGATGGCGCCGCTCGCGCTGGCAGTCTTTGCCGTGCTTCTGCTTGCGACCTGGTTCTGCTTCCCGCAAAAGACCATTCATGCGGAGCTGAAGGACGATCCCGCCGGCTATCGGGTCGGACTGCTCAGGACTTGCGGCCTGCTCTACCTCGCCTTCCTGGCGGCGGTCGAACTGGGACAGCCCGGTTGGGGCCTGCTTGGCGTAGCCATCGCGGTCCTGCTGCTGTGCAGGGAGATCGTTGCGAAGGTCGACTGGAGCCTGATCGCCGTATTCATCCTGATGTTCATCGACATCCGCCTGCTGTCGCAGATGGACTTTATCCAGCGCGGCGTCGCAGCGATCCCGCATTTCTCGCAGCTTGAACTGTTTATGTCCGCCCTGCTCGGGTCCCAGGTCATCAGCAACGTTCCGGCGACGATCCTGCTGGTCCAGTTTTCCACGGACTACAAGGTCATCGCATACGGCGTCAATGCCGGCGGTTTTGGCCTCGCGATCGGCTCGCTGGCCAACATCATCGCGCTGCGCATGGCTCCCGAGCGTCATTTATGGCTACGCTTCCACCTGTATTCCTTCCCCTTCCTCGTTTTGTCGGGGCTGATTGCCTGGGCGCTCCTGGCCTAACGCGCCTCGGCCACTATACGATGCGCAGCAGCGCTGAAGCATGCGGCGCCAGCGGCTGGCGGATCGCGCCATTGGCCGGCGCGAGGTCCTGGCGGCGCCACAGGTCACGCACGCTTACGGTCCTGTTGCCGAGGTTAAGGCGGGACAGGTCGAACTCAATCTGCGCCGGCGCATCCTCGGTGTTGAACAGCGCCAGGTAATGGATGTCTTTGGCACGGGCGCTCTGCGCACTCCAGATGCGCGTGCCAGGATCGGCGCGGTGCGGCCTGTTCCGATGGCTCTTCTGGTTCACCGCCAGCACTTCCGGGTTGGTCAACAGGGCGAGCGTGCCGGCATCGAGGCGCCGCAGGTCGCCTCCCATGATGAGCGGCGAACGGGCGATGCTCCACAGCGTCATCAGGGTCTGTTGCTCGTCCGGCGTGAATTTCGTGTCCCGCGATCCCATTGCAAGCCGGCCTAGCGGCAGCATGTCGGCATCGGGCCAGGAGTTTGCCGCCATGAAGGGATTCCAGTTTTCCAGGCGCTCGAATTGTTCCTTCAGCAGCTTCCATTCATCCCAGAAATCGTCCGAGATGCGCCACATCTGCGCATAGTGCGGCACGTGGTTGGCCCATTTAAGATCCGTTTCGCCGGGCGAGATGCTGAGCGTCATCGCCCGCCCGGAAAGCTGGATGGCTTTGTGAGCGGCTTCGATCTCGCGCCAGTTCTTGTCGTACGGGCGTGCCAGGTCGTCCATCTTGACGAAGTCGACGCCCCAGGACGCATACAGCCTGAAGATCGAATTGTAGTATTCCTGCGCGCCAGGCTTGCGCATGTCGATGCCGTACATGTCGCCATTCCAGGCGCAAATGGAGCCGGTATCCGCAATATCCTGCGCCCGCACGCTGGTGTCCAGCACCGGGGTATTCATCCGTACCGCCTGGCGCGGGATGCCGCGCATGACGTGTATGCCGAATTTCATCCCCATGCGATGAATCTGGTCAGCCAGGCCTTTGAATCCACCGCCCTGGGCGGCCGACGGGAAGCGGTTCGGCGCCGGCAGCAGGCGGCCATATTCATCCATCGTCAGTTCGGCATCCTTGCGGTACTCGTAGCCGGTGGCATTCGGCTCGTACCACTGGATGTCGACCGTGAAGATGTCGTAGCCCGACGGCAGCAGCTTCTGCGCCATGATGCGGGCATTTTCCAGCGCCTGGCCCTCGCTGATAGTGGTAGCGAAAGAATTCCAGCTGTTCCAGCCCATCGGCGGGGTAGGCGCCAGTGTCGTGCGGCTGGCAGTTTTTGGGGTCGCGGCCAACGCCGCGCCGGGCAGCGCGAGGGTGGCGGCCGTGGCCACGGATGAAGTGAGGAGTCGGCGGCGAGGAAGGTTAGTCATGGGATCAGGCTCAGGAATAAGTGAAGGGGTGTCATTGCTCGAACTGCACGGTCATGGCTTTGCCGTCATAGCGCACAGTTCTTGAAGCTTGCGCCATGGCGATACCCTTGCCATTGGCCTGGTCGACCAGCACCAGGTTCAGGGTACGGCCCTTCACCATGCCCGGAAAGCTGCCCTTGCGGGCGGCAATGGTCAGGGTCCTCGCCTTGTCGTTCCAGCCAAGCTGGACCCGGGCGGACTGACCCTTTTCGTAGGCATAGGTCTCGTTGTCGTCTTCGTACAAGGTAAAGCTGCCGTCGGCGCCCGGGTAAATGCGGATCTCGTACGGCGCATCGGGCTGCTCGGTAGCGTACTGTACAACCGGACCCATCGGCAGGATGGCCCCGGCGCGTACATAGAGCGGAACGATGTCCAGCGGTACGTCGCGCACCACGGTTTGTCCTCCCTCGTGACGCTGGTTGGTCCAGAAGTCGTACCAGGCAGTTCCCTTTGGCAGGTAGGTACGCAAGCTGACGTCAGTCGCCGGCCTGGTTTCGGCCAGTGCCCGGATAGCACTTGGGGTGCGCCAGGCCAGGCGCAGGCTGCGTTCCGAAGTCGCCTGGAAATACTCGAGCGCCAGCTTGACGCGCTGGCCCTTGCGCAGCGCCTGGCGCGTACTGGCGAGCCGCTTGCCGCCGTTCTCCCATCGCTGCAGCACCACAGCACCGTCGAGGGACAGGCGATAGCCATCGTCGCCCTCCACGCCAATCTCATATTCGCCTTCCTCCGGTGCCTCCAGCGTGCCGTTCCAGCGCGCGGAGAAGTCATTCAGTTGGCTCAATCCGGCCGGGATGGTGGCCAGGGGTGGGGCCGGCCAGGAATGGTCGATGGCCTTGTCGATCACCTTTCCTTTCGGGGTTTCGAAATTGCGCCCTTCGAAGTATTGCCCCTCCAGGCCGGCCTGGCCGTCCGGCGTGCGCAGGTAATCGACCGGAATGGTTGCCGGCGGCGGCGGCTGGATGTGGTACATCGGCCGCGTCACCGGGTGCACCAGAAGCGAAGGCCCGAACATGAAGGCGTCGTTGATGCCGTAGGTCGCTTTATCTTCCGCAAAGTCCATCGGCAAAGCGCGCATCAGCGTGTAGTGCTCACTGGTCACTTTCGCGCTGAGCCCGTAAATATAGGGCAGCAGGCGGTAGCGCAGGTGCACCGTATCGAGCAGGGATTTATAGACTTCCGGATCGAGCGTCCTGAAAATGTAGGGCTCGCGCTCGATGTCTGTTCCATGCACCCGCATGATCGGATTGAAGGCGCCGTACTGGAACCAGCGTGCGAACAGTTCGCGGTAGGCCGGGTCCTTTTCGCCACCAGGATAATCGCGGCTGACGAAAAAGCCGCCGGTGTCCTGGGTCCAGTAAGGGTTGCCTGTGATGGTGACGTTGACACCACCGCTCACCTGCTTGCGCAAGGTGTCCCAGCTCGAGAAGATGTCGCCCGACCACGATGCGGCAGCTGTACGCTGCGCTCCGGCCCAGGCCGACCGGGTCAGCGTGAAGACACGTTTGTCGCTGGTGGCGCGCTGGCCATCGTAGGTGCCCTGGGTCGTCAGCAGCGTATAGGGATTGAGGTAGCGTGCGAAGTCGCCCAGCGCGTTCTTGCCCAGCCCTTTGATGTCGGCTTCGTTCCTGGCTGCGTCCCAGGCCGCGGTACCGACTTCCACCTCGGTGCCATCCATCCACAGCGCATCCACGCCCTTGTCGAACAAGCCGGACTTCGCGTGTTTGAAGTAGATCTGGCGCCCTTGCGGGCTATAGGCATCGTAGACGCGAGCCTTTTGCGAGATCCAGTGTAGCGGCTCGAAGCGCAGGCCATACTGGTCCAGCTCCCTGCCCAGCGCAGTGTCGTTGCCCACCGAGGGCCAGATCGAGACCATCAGCTTCAGCCTGAGCTTGTGCAGGCTGTCCGCCATGCCGGCCGGATCGGGAAAGCGCACCGGATCCCAGATCATGCCGCTCCAGCTGCCATCCTTGTCGCTGCCCCAGTACTGCCAGTCCTGCACGATGTAATCAAGCGGGAAACGCTCCTTGCGGAAGGTTTGCGCCACCTCAACGAGACGGCCCTGGGTGGGGTAGCGCTCCTTGCTCATGAACAGCCCAAAGGCCTGCTTTGGATACATGGGGGCTGCGCCGGTCAGGCGGCGGTACGCGCCCACCACAGCGTCCATTGAACGTCCGCCCATGAAGTAGTAGTCAACACCGCCAGGTGCGCTCTCGGCCCACAGCCTGGCGCCCTGCGCTCCATCCTGGAAACGCATCTTCGAATAGGTATCCCACAGAATGCCGTAGCGCTCGGACGACATCATGACGGGAATGATGATGCCCAGGTTGGTCTGCACCAGCAGCAGGTCCTGCTTGCGCCGGTTGATGGCGTCGCTGTCGGTGTAGCCGAAGCCGAAAATCGCCTCGTCCGGCTTGAGCGTGAAGCGGTTCTCCACTTCATAGGACGGCGCGCCTGAAATCTCGACTGCCTTGACCGACTGAGGCTGGTCGGCCTCGCGTGTGTACAGGCGGCCGGCCCCATCCATGAAACTTAAGCTACCCGTCTTGCGGTCGATGGCGATGCGCAGCCTGGCGCTCCGGATAGTGAGCGTCTCGGCCCCCTCCTCCAGTTCGAACGCCACGCTGGCCGGCTTGCCGAGCACGACGATACTCGGGCTGGTCCAGTGGTTTTCGCCAAGGTTGGCGTTGATGCGCACCGTGTCGGGACCATAGAAGATCACGTTCTTGGTAACGCCGCCGGCGCGGAACTGCACACCGTGCTGCAGGCGTACGTAACCGAAGCCCTTGCGCATTGCCAGGGGCACCGCCAGCAAGTGACCGTTCTTGTCCAGGCCTTTGGAAGAGGCCCCGGCGGCCTTGGCGCACGACGGCTGCGGGCAGGCCTGGACCGGCACAGCCCACAAGGCAGCTGCGGCCAGCGTCGTGGCGAGCACGGTCTTAGGTAAATGTCTCATGAAGCTCAACGATCAGCGAAATACCGCGACAAAGCCGCCGCGCGGCTTGATTGTCACGCGCGCCTTGCCCGATGCCAGATCCTTCTGGCTGAACTCGCGCTGCCCGGCACCATCGGTGATCATGACGCCCTTTCGGCCTCCGATGAAGGACAAGTCCAGCTCAATGGTGCGCTCGCCCTGGTCGGCATTGATACCCGCCACATACCAGCTGCTGCCGGCCTTGCGCGCCACGACGACGTGCGAACCCGGATAGCCCGCGAGGAAGCGGCTGTCGTCCCAGCGGCGCGGCAGCTCGCGCAAGAAACCGCGTACATACTCCGGCACTGTCGCCATCCCTTCCGGAACCTCGGCAAAGTGCTGAATGCCCGACAGGAACAGTACCGACTGCGCCAACTCGAAACCGTTGCGGGTGATGCGCTTGATCTGGCCCATCTCGCCGAACACCATTGGTGTGTAGTCCATCGGGTCGAACAGGTTGCGGATCATGGCAGCATTCACCGCATGGCCTGGCACAACATCGTGGTCCTTCTGGTCGAAGGTTGTAAACTCGAAACCGCGGATGGCTTCGGCCGTCATCAGGTTCGGGTAGGTCCGTTCCAGGCCGCGCGGCAGCGTGGCGCCATGGAAATTCACCAGCAGGCCCGCATCGGCGGCATCGTTCAGGATGTCCACGTAATACTTGATCATCGAAACGCCATCGCCGCCGAAGAAGTCGACCTTGATGCCCTTGAAGCCCATGCTGCGCAGCCGCGCAAATTCCTTCACCCGTGCTTCGTGCGTCAGAAGCTTGTCGCGTGGGGTCTGCGGCGCCGTATTCCAGGCGCCGGCGGAGTTGTACCAGGCAAGCAAGCCCACACCCTTGGCTGCGCCATAGCCGGCCAGTTCGGCCATCTTGTCATAACCGATCTGCTTGTCCCATTCGGCGTCGACCAGCGTATAGTCCCATTTCATGTCGACGGCATAGTCGATGAACTTCTTCTGCACCTCAAAAACGGTGGCGCCGTCCTTGAGCAGAGGCCAGCTCCAGGATGCATGGCCGGGCTGGACCAGCTTGGGATCGAACCTGACGGCCGGCGCAGCCAGGTCGGTGCCCAGGGTGGAGTTCATCACAGTATCGAGCGCGCCCAGTGCGATGACGCGCCATGGGGTGGTCAAGGTGCCTTTGGTTTCGGCCAGCAGTTTGCCGCCGGTGAAGTTCTCCTTTGGCGTCGGCCCGTCGATGCGGTACACGCCACCTGTCGAGCTGGTTGCCAGGCGCGAGGCGTGGAAGCCGCCGTCCATGTTCGCCTCCGTCAGCGCCACCCAGGTGTCGCCGCTGCGAAACAGTGCCGGGAACACCCAGCCGGATTTCAACGGGGCCGCTCGTCCAACCGGTATGTCGACCTGATAGTGCTCTTCATATGAAGGATTGGTCTTTCCCCAGCCGCTTTTGGCTACCGCCATCGGCTGGAGGAAGGCGCGCGTCTTCGCATCGAAGGCGAAACCGGTCGCCTCGCTGATGAAGCGCTTGGTAGGTATAGCGCTATCGGCGACGATATAGCGGAAAGCCACGCCATCGTCGGACACGCGAAACGCCACGTCGATCTTGTTGCCGGCCGAATTGACCAGCGAATAGACCTGCTCATTCGCGCGGTACTGGATCTCTCGGCGCTTGCCGACCGCCATTTCATACTGGTCGGAAACCAACCTGACCGGCGAGCTGTCGACCAGCTTCAGGCCATGCGAGAAGTCGGCGCCGGCCAGCTTCAATCCCAGGGGCGATGGCAGCAGCACTGCCTGGCCGTCGCGCTTGACGCTATATGACAGGGTTTTGTCCGCATTGACGAACACCGATACATCCAGTCGCTTGTTCGGGCTTTCCAGCGCAAGCGCCACACTGCTGGACAAGCCCAAACCCAGTAACACACTTAGTTTCATTTTCATTCTCATCTTCATTGAGCAGTAAACATTCGGTCATTCCCAGCGCAAGTGCACGACCTTGTAGCCGTTGTCCCGGATCGCCGCCAAGAGAGCGGGCAGCGCCTCGGCCGTCGCACCATTCGCATCGTGCATGAGGACGATGCCGCCGCCGGTAGCGTGCAGCCGCTGCACCAGGCGGCCCACCAGCGCACTACTGCGCATGTCGTTCGGGTGATAGTCGTCGATGCCCAGGTCAACCGACGCCACCGTGATCTTTCGCTCCTTGAGCGAAGCCAGGATGGCAGGCGTCTCTTCCAGGAAAGGGAATCTGTATGCCGGCGGGGCATGGCCGAAGACCCCGGCATAGGCCAGTATCCCCCGTTCCAGGTCGGCCAGTTGCGCGGCCTCCGTCATTGACTTCAGCTGGGGATGCGCAAAACTGTGCAAGGCCGGGGTATGGCCGGCTTGCGCCACGCGCTGCCCGAGCTCCGGATACCTGGCGAGGTTGGCGCCTGTCATGAAGAAGGTCGCCTTCGCGCATTGCGCCTCAAGGGCCTGCAGTACGCGATCAAGCGTATCCGGAGCCGGCCCATCGTCAAAGGTCAGGACAACCTCGCCTTTCTTCAAAGGAAGAGGTCCGTGTTGCACCGTCCCGTAGGCCGCGTACTCACGTTTCAGCGTCAATACGCGCGATGTGCCCAGTGCTTCCTGCGGGCACGCGCAGGCGGCGCCACCGGTGGCCGCGGCAAGCGCGAAGAGTGTCCAACGCAATATCGTGGTCCTCATTTCACATCCAGTTCGAATGCGTTGGCAGGCAGGTCGTCAGCGCTGAACAGGTTTACGAATGGCGCGTCGGCCCAGGCATAACGCACCTTGCCGGCGCGCCCTGACGCGGCGCCGTGCAGCCTGATCGTATCGCCGCTGGCTGTCGCGCGGGCATATTTGCAGGCATCCTTGCTGCAAACTTCAAAGCCGATTGCCGTATCCGACGAGTAGGTGCGCAAACCGCCGTTGGTATCGGTAAACCGGATCACGATATCCTTCCCGCTGCGATTTGCCGATACCGGTTGCGGTCCGCCTGGCGTAATCTTTTCGCCGTACGCGACGGCGCGGGCGGCCCGGGCGAGCCGCGCGCCGACGATGGCTTTCTGGGCCGGATGAATATCGGAACGGTCGCCGAAGTCGAAAGTCACCGCCAGTCCCGCGTGGGGATCGTTGCGCACGGCGGTCGACTGTGCCTCGCGCAATTCGGCCCACGCCGAGTAGCCAGGCTTGGTGGCCACCGCCCCGAATGAGGTCAGTTGCGCCACCACGAAAGGCAACTCAGGCTGGTCAAACGTCTTGCGCCAGTCCTCGAAAAGCAGCGGCAGCAAGCTGCGGTATTCCCTGGCGGCGCCGGCGTTTGCCTCGCCCTGGTACCACGCCACCAGTTTGAATTTATACCCTTGCAGCGGCGCGATCATGCCGTTGTATAGCGTGGTCACGCTGGTTGGCGCTTCCCATGGCGTCGGCGGCTGCGCAGCCTTCAGATCAGAGCCGATCTGGTACTTCCAGCGCGACGGCAAGGCGATCCTTGCACCGTCCGCCGTGCGCAGGAATCTCTGGTCGGCCGGGCTCACCAGCCCGCCGCCATTGTCATCGTCCAGAACGCGCACCGCGATGACGTTCCTTCCCGCTTTCAGGACACCTTTCGGCACGGCGTACTCGCGTCCGGCCCACCAATTGGTATTGGCGCCGACGCGCACGCCATTCACCCAGGTGGTGTCGGCGGTGGCGACCTGCCCCAGCAAGAGCTGCGTCGCAGCGCCAGCCTCCTGCCCGCTCAGCTCGACCGTGGTACGGAACCATGCCACGCCGCGATGCTTGCGGACGGCCTCGATGCCGGACTCGCTCCAGCGCCCGCCCAGTTCCATGCTGGGCCAGCTGCTGTCATCGAATTCCGGCCGGGCCCAGGCGCGTTGCGCGCGGGCGGCCGGATCGACACCGGCCCACCAGGAATCCTGCCGCTCTTCCTCGGCGCGCATACCGGCGGCCACATCGCTTCCGTAAGCCCGAACCACGTCGAGTGCCTGGCGGTAGCCGCCAAGCTTGCGCAGGGAGGAAGCGCTGATCCAGCTCTGGATCGAGCTGCCGCCCCAGCTGGCGTTGACGAATCCAACGGGAACCTTGTACTGGCGTTGCAGCGTGCGGGCCATGTAATAGCAGACGGCGGACGCCTGGCCGGTGGTTTGCGCACCCGCAACCTGCCATTTTGGCGCGGCCTTGAAATCGTCATGCAGCACCGGCGAGCTCTCGCGCACGATATTGGTGAAACGGATCTGCGGGTTGGCGGAGTACGCGACATCCATTGGCGCGTTGGTGGCAATGGCCATCGGCAGCTCCATATTCGACTGTCCTCCACACAGGAAGACGTCGCCGACCAGGATGTCATTCAGGGTGGTTGTACTGCCGTTCGCCGTGGCGCTCAAGACGTAGGGGCCTCCCGCCGCCATGGCCGGCAGCTCGGCGCGCCACTTGCCGCTGCTATCGGCTGTGGCGTGTACCGTCTCGCCGCCAAGCGTGACGCGCACTTTGGCGGCCGGTGGCGCTTTGCCCCACGTTGCAATCGGCTGGCCGCGTTGTAGCACAGCATGGTCGCCGAAGATCGCGGCAAATGCCGGGACCTGCGCAGCGGCGGCCAGCGGCACGCCTGCGGCAAATGCAATCGCTCCGGCCGCTCCAAGCAGCGTAAGCTGTCCGAGTTTGTCTGTTGGCGAAATCATTCTTAGGGTCTGCCCACTGGATGGATCAACCTCATTGTGCGAGCGGTGGCAAAGCGATGGCAATTGCGAAAGTTAACAAGCGGCCCAACGATATTTCGCACTTCCGGTCAAAATGGCCTTCAGCGCTTGCCCGGGTAATCGAATGTAATTAACCTGTCTCCGCCAATCGAAGTTCACAGTCTACGGAGACCACCCATGCCCAATCGCCGCACCACGCTCCTTGCGTTTGCCGCCCCATTGCTTACCCTGTGCATGCCGATCCAGGCAGTCCAGGCCGAGGATTCGCCGCTACAGTTGAACACTGTTCCCGGCCCTTTCCGTGCGGACGCCGCCACGCTCAAGAATTACCAGGCGCCCGACTGGTTCCGGGACGCCAAGTTCGGAATCTGGTCGCATTGGGGTCCGCAATCCGTGCCGCGCGCCGGCGACTGGTATGCGCGCAATATGTACATTTACGGAACAGGGCAATACAAGCACCACCTGGAGCACTACGGCCACCCATCGAAATCAGGCTACAAGGACATCATCCCCTTGTGGAAGGCCGAGAAGTTCGATCCCGAAGCGCTGATGTCCCTGTACAAAAAGGCCGGTGCGCGCTACTTCGTCAGCATGGGCGTCCACCACGACAATTTCGACCTGTGGGACTCGCGCCACCATGAGTGGAACGCGGTAAAAACGGGCCCGAAGCGTGACATTGTCGGGGACTGGAGGAAGGCCGCCCTCAAGGCCGGTCTGCGCTTCGGCGTGTCCGAACACCTGGGCGCCAGCTACGGCTGGTTCGCACCCAGCCATGGCTACGACCAGGCCTGGCCCATGTTGGGCGTCGACTATGACGGCGCCGATCCCAAATACGCCTCGCTGTACCATCGCGCCCACAACCAGCCTTACCGCGGCGCCAGCACCTGGTACACCACCGACGCACGCTTCCAACAGGAGTGGTTCAACCGCATCACCGACCTTGTAACCCGCTACCAGCCCGACCTCCTCTATACGGACGGCGGCATTCCTTTCGGTACGGTGGGCCGTACCCTGGTGGCCAACTTCTACAACGCCAGCATCGCCAGCCACGGCGGCAAGCTCGAGGCGGTCTACAACCACAAGGAAATCGGCTCCGGTGAGTTCATCCGCGAAGCGGGCGTGCAGGATGTGGAACGCGGCGTCATGGATCGCATCAATCCCCTGCCGTGGCAAACCGACACTTCCATCGGCGACTGGTTCTACAGCGAAGGCTACAAATACAAGACCACCAGTGAGGTGGTGCACATGCTGGCCGACATCGTCAGCAAGAACGGTAACCTGCTGCTGAACGTGGTGCAGTACCCTGACGGCAGCTTGCCGCCCGAACCGATGCGCTTCCTGCGCGAGATGGCGGAATGGATGGCGGTCAACGGCGAGGCGATATACGGCACCCGTCCCTGGAAGACCTTTGGCGAGGGACCAACCAAGGCAGCGTCCGGCCACTTCAAGGAGGATACCGCCTACACGCCACAGGATATCCGCTTCACCACCAAGGCCGGCGCGGTTTACGCCATCACGCTCGGTTCGCCAGCCACGACTGTGCGCATCGAGTCGCTGGGCCGGAAAGCGGGCCTGGAGCCACGCGCCGTGAAAGCGGTAACCCTGCTTGGCAGCACAACGCCGCTGCGCTGGCAGCAGACCGATGAGGCATTGACGATCCAGGTGCCCGCCAGCTTGCCGTCGCAAATGGCCTCCAGCTTCCGGGTCAGCTTCTAATCCTGTGTAAATCTTTTCAATTTCCTGCACGTTCCAGCTTTTGCAAACACCAATGCGAGAAAAGCGTCCGGCTTCCGCCTAGTCTGGTGGAGCCGGTCCAGCCGGTCCGGCATCCCAACAATCGCGGTTCAGCAATTTTCTTGGAGATAAAGGATGAAGAAGCAAACCCTCGCCCTTGCCTGCCTCGTGGCCGGCCTGGTGGCAGGCTGCGGTGGCGACAGCAGTTCCACCGCCCAGTCGCCTTCCTTCGCCGCCACCGTCACCAGCAGCGGCGCTTCCGGCACGGCAGCAGGCAGCCGCTGGATGAATGTGAAGTACGGTGGCAGCGGTTATGTAACCGGCCTGGTCTACCACCCTGCCAGCCCGAACGTCCTGTACGCGCGCACCGACATGGGCGGCAGCTATCGCTGGGATGCGGCAACGTCCGCATGGATTCCGATTACCGATGGTTTCGGGATCAGGGAAGAGTTCTTCAACGGCGCCGAAAGCATCGCCCTGGACGCGAACGACGACCAGCGCGTTTACCTCGTCACGGGCATGTACAGCTGGGCCGGCAGGAATGGCCGGCTCTACATCTCCACCGACCGCGGCGACAACTGGACGCATGTCGACCTGCCGTTTCGTGCCGGCTCCAACGATCCCGGCCGCGCCATTGGGGAACGCCTGGTGGTCGATCCGAACCAGTCGTCCGTCCTGTATTACGGCTCGCGCACCTCCGGGCTGTGGAAGAGTACCGACTATGGCCAGCACTGGGCGCAGGTGACTTCCCTGTCATCGTTCCAGTACCCCGGCGACCAGATCCCGGCCCTGCCAGGCCGCACTGCGGGCGGCATCGAAGGCATCCTGTTCGACACATCGGATAGCGGCGCCGGTACTGCCACCCAGACCATCTACACCACGGTAGCGCCGGACTATGCCGATGCGGCGGGCCTGGCTTACAACCTGTACAAATCGTCCGACGGCGGTGCCAGCTGGGCGGGCGTCGCCACCCCCGTAAGCGGCTACCACATTCCGCACATGGTCCGCGCCAAGGACGGTATGATCTACATGGTGTTCACCCGCGACATGGGTCCCGGCGCCGGCGGTCCAGCCCGGCTTTACAAATTCGACGGCAGCAACTGGACGCTGTTGAAGGGCTACGACACCGAACAGTGGGTGAATTTCGGTCTCGGTGGCGTGTCTGTGCACGGCTCCGGTCCGACCACCCGCATTGCACTGGGCGTCACAAATTCCTGGGGCAACTGGCAAGGGCAGCCGATCGTTCAGTTGTCCGATGACGCCGGCCTGAGCTGGCGCGAAATCGGCTCGATGACGCCGCACACCCCGTCCGGCGTGGACTTTTCCGGCTGGATCGACGACGTCGAAATCGATCCGCACAATCCCGACCGCATCCTGCACGTGTTCGGCGGCGGCGTCTGGGGCACGACAAACGCGTCCGCCACCGCGCCCAGCTGGAACCTGGACGTGACCGGCCTCGAGGAAACCGCCACGCTTGCCCTGATGACCCCGCCAAAAGGCGCCAGCTACACACTGCTGCGAAGCTCGGGCGATATCGGCATGCACGTGCAGACCGAGCTGCTGAAGACGCCGACACGCGGCCCGCGCGGGTGGTTCGGCAATGGCAACAGCGCCGACCTGGCCTGGTCCAGCCCCTCGTATATTGCGGCGATCGGGACTCCGGTATGGAACACGCCGAACGTCGCCGGCGCTTACTCCAACGACTCTGGAGCGACCTGGACCGCATTCGCGGCCAACCACCCGGACGGTGCAGCCAACACAGGTGGCGAATCCAACATCGCGGTAACGAAGCCAGGCCATATCGTCTGGGCCCCGTCCAATTCCAGACCCGCCTATACCACCGACAACGGTGCGAGCTGGACCTATACCAACCTGCCGGCCCTGAGCGCCGTCGGCATCAATCGCGGCTACCGCGTCGTTGCCGACCGCAAGAATCCGAACAAGGTATATGCCTACAATTCGGGCGGCGCATGGTGGAACCAGTGGTCCGATACCGCGCACTTCTGGACCTCGACCGATGGCGGACGCACCTTTACCGAAAGCGCCACGTTCGCCGCGGCAGGCGCCCGCGTAGCCGACTTTGGCCATTCGTCGCTTGCAGTCAATCCGAATGCGGAAGGCGATATCTGGGTGACCGACGGCTTCAGCATCCTCCACTCCACCGATTCAGGCGTGAACTGGACCAGGCTGACGGTCACGGCGCCGGTCTGGGGCAGCCAGCCGGAATGGATGTACCCCGAAGTCTACGGCGCCACCTCGATTGCGCTGGGCAAGGCGCCCACCGGCGCCGCATATTCGTCCTCCATCTACATCGTGGGCACGATCAACGGCATTTGGGGCGTGCACCGTTCCGACGACGGCGGCGTCAACTGGCGCCGTATCAATGACGACAAACACCAGTACGCCGGTCTCGGCAACCTCGCCGCCGACCAGAGCGTGCCAGGGCGTGTGTTTGCCAGCGCCGCCGGCCGCGGCGTTGTATTCAGCTACTGATGGCATCCGCCACCCATTTCGGAGACACCATGACTCTCAAAACCCTCTTCGCCGCCATCGTTCTTGGCATGTCGGCAGGCAGCGCCAGCGCAACCATCCTCAATTTCGATAGCCTCACTGGCTTCATGTACGGCGACGGCTTTCCGCTGGCTGCGGGCATGCACTATGACGGTCCCAACCTGCGCTATGTGGAAGCAGGCTTCCAGGTAACCCTGCACGCGCCCAACGCAGCCCCCGGCGCGGCAAACATAGGCACCGGGACGTTCGAGCCGCTGACTTACAACTGGCATGACGGCCTGGATAACGGATCGGACACTTTCGTGACGCTGACCCGCGTTGGCGGCGGAGTGTTTAACCTGATCAGCTTCGATTACCTGGTCGAGGCGAGCCAGGTGTGGGCCGACGGCAGCCTGCGCGGCGCCATCCAGGACGCAGGTACCTGGACCACGGCGCTGAACGGCATTACAGAACTCCGACTGAGCTCGGGCGCCTTCAATCAGATCGACAACATCAAGGTAGCAGAGGCCGCAAGCGCCGTGCCGCTGCCAGGTACGCTTGCACTGATCCTGGGCGGCATGGCCGCCGCGGGACTGGTGCGCCGCCGCAGCTGATGCATCGCCTTTGCCGGCGCGCTTCCCTCCGCCGGCAAAGGCGCGCGTCCCCGGCTGCGGGAACTGCCCGCCATAACACGGCCGGACTACGAAACAAGGAAAATCCATGAAAGCAGGAAAATGCATTCTCGGCGGCGCCATGGTGGCCGTCCTGGCAGCGTGCAGCGGCACCGCAAAACAAGCCAGCTCGCTGCAGCAGGCGACCTTCAGCTGGACTTCAAGCGCACCGCTTATTTCACCCCAACCGGATCCGGGCCAGACCATCTATGCGGTAAAAGACCCTTCGATTGTCCATGTGAACAACAGGTACCACGTTTTCATGACGACCGCCGGATCTTCAGGATGGGGGCTCGCGTACACCAGCTTCGAAAAGTGGTCTGAAGCATCGTCCGCGAAAATTGTCCCGCTTGACAAATCCCCAATGGGACCGGGCTATCGCGCAGCGCCGCAAGTATTCTATTTCGCCCCGCAAAAAACATGGTACCTCGTCTACCAGGGCGCCGATCCGCTCTATTCAACGTCAAAGGACATCGGCGATCCGGCATCGTGGAGTGCACCGAAGCCGTTCTTTCCCGCCGTTCCCGACATCGTCAAACCACCGCTGGGCAAGGGCTGGCTCGATTTCTGGGTGATCTGCGATGATCAGAAATGCTATCTGTTCAGTACCGATGACCATGGCCGCCTGCTGCGATCCGAAACCGCTATCGGCCGGTTCCCGCATGGCTTCCATAACACGGTCGCCGTGATGAACGAAAGAAGAGAAGACCTGTTCGAGGCGAGCAATACCTACCGGATTGCCAACACACGGACTTATGTCACCCTTGTGGAGGCAATCTCTCCGGAGGGGCGCTACTTCCGGATCTGGAAAAGCGACGGCCTGGACGGAAAATGGGAGCCATTCTCTGCCGCACCAATGAATGCTTTCGCCAACCACGCCAACGTCGAAAAGATCTGGTCGGAAGGTATTTCCCATGGCGAAATGGTGAGAACAAACGCCGATCAGACCATGACGATCGATCCCTGCCGGCCGCTCGAATACCTGTTCCAGGGCAACGACCCGGCAGTGCGCGTGAACGACTACATCAAGATTCCGTACCGCCTTGGCCTGATCACGGCGAAGGGTGAGAATCCGGTGAGCGCGCTTTGCCGCTAGCCCGCTCCGCATTCAAACGCATGCCGATGGCTTAAATATGCAGCGCATGCCCCAAAGCGCGCAGCGCTGCCTCCCGGATCGCCTCGCCCAGGGTAGGATGGGCGTGGATCGTGCCCGCCACGTCTTCCAGCGTCGCCCCCATCTCGATGGACTGGCCGAACGCGGCGGACAACTCCGACACGGCCTTGCCGACCGCCTGCCAGCCGACGATCAGGTGATTGTCCCTGCGCGCCACCACGCGCACGAAGCCGTCCTTCGATTCGAGCGACATGGCGCGCCCGTTGGCGGCAAACGGGAACATGGCTTCGATGCAGTCGATTCCCTGCGCGCGCGCCGCCTGCGGTGTCGCGCCCACCACCACCACTTCCGGGTCGGTAAAGCATACCGCGGCGATAGCCGCCGGGCTGAAATGGCGCCGCTTGCCGCTGATGATTTCGGCCACCATCTCGCCTTGCGCCATGGCGCGATGGGCCAGCATCGGTTCACCCGTCACGTCGCCGATGGCCCACACGCCGCGCATCGAGGTGTGGCACTGGTCGTCTACCTTGATGAAGTGTCCGTCCATGTCGATGCGCAGCTTTTCCAGGCCAAAGCCGCGCGTGTTCGGGCGGCGCCCCACTGCCACAAGCACCTGGTCCGCCGCCAACGCCGACTCTTCGCCGTCGGCGTTTCGGATGCGCACCGCCGCCCCTGCTTCGTCCAGGCCCAGCACCGAGCAGCCAAGATGGGTTTCGATGTCAAGACCCTTGAGCGCAATAGCGACAGGACGTGTCAGGTCCGCGTCATAGGCCGGAAGCACACGCTCCTGCGCCTCCACCACGTGCACTTGCGCTCCCAGCTTGGCATAGGCGATGCCCAGTTCAAGGCCGATATAGCCTGCGCCCACCACCACCAGTTTGCCGGGAACCGTCTTGGGTGACAGCGCTTCCGTTGCACTGATCACCTTTCCGCCAAAGGGCATGAAGGGCAATTCGGCAGCATGTGAACCGGTGGCCAGCAGCAGGTGTTCGCAGCCGATGCGCTGGGGACTTTCACTATCGCGTATCACTTCCACGGTCTTGCCGTCCACGATATTGGCCCAGCCCTTGACTACACGCACCCCGCTTTTCTTCAGCAGTGCGGCTACGCCGCCGGTCAGGCGCCCGACGATGCCATCTTTCCACAGCACGGTCTGGCCGATGTCGATGCGCGGCGCCTGCACTGAAATACCAAGCGCGGAGCCGCTCGCGAAATGGCTGGCCTTCTCGAACTCCTCAGCCGCATTGATCAGCGCCTTGGAGGGAATGCAGCCGACATTGAGGCAGGTACCGCCCAGTTCAGCGGATTCGACCAGCGTGGTCGGTATGCCAAGCTGGCCGGCGCGGATCGCAGCGATATAGCCGCCAGGGCCGCCGCCGATCACCAGCAGCGTAGTGGTGTGTTGGTTCATCGATTACTCCACAAAGAGCATCGCTGGACATTCCAGCAAGGCGCGGATGGCTTGTACGAACTGGGCTGCATGCATGCCATCGACCACCCGGTGGTCGAACGAGGACGACAGGTTCATCATCTTGCGGATGACCACCGCCCCATCGCGCACCATGGGCCGCTCTACGATCTTGTTGACGCCGATGATGGCCACCTCCGGATGGTTGATCACCGGCGTGGTGACGATGCCGCCCAAAGGGCCAAGGCTGGAGATCGTGATCGTCGACCCGGACAACTCGTCGCGCGTGGCCTTGCCGGTACGCGCAGCGTCTGCCAGGCGCCCGATCTCCGCCGCGCACGTCCACAGGTCGCGCGCCTCGGCATGGCGCATCACCGACACCATCAGCCCGGCGTCGGTCTGGGTGGCGACACCAAGGTGAACGGCGCCGTACTGCGTAACCACGCCGGCATCGTCATCAAAGCGCGCGTTCATTTGCGGGAACTGGCGCAATGCGACAACAAGGGCGCGTGCCAGCAATGGCAGCACGGTCAACTTGCCGCGCTCCTTGCCCCACTGTTCGTTCATCCGCGCGCGCAGATTCTCGAGCTCCGTGACATCGACTTCCTCAACATAGGAAAAATGCGGGATGCGGCGTTTCGACTCCTGCATCTTCTGCGCGATCTTGCGGCGCAATCCGATCAGCGGGATGGCCTGCTCGCTGTGGCTCTCGCGATAGCCGCCCGGAGCTGGGGCCGGCCCGCCTTGCACACCACGCGCCACATAAGAATCAAGATCGGCGTGCTGGATCCGGCCAGCCGGGCCGCTGCCATGCACGAACTGCAGCTCAACACCCATGTCCCAGGCCCGCTTGCGCACGGCAGGCGAAGCGAGCGGGCGTTCGCCAGGTTCGCGCGCCACGCGCGCCGCCGCGGGCGCCTGCGCCGCGGGTACCGGGGCCGTAGGCAGCGCCGCAGGCCTTGCGGCTGCGGACTGCGCAGGTAGCGGCGCAGGCTGCGCCTGCGTCGCAGCTGGAGCCGAAGCCGGCGCCGCTGGCGCCGCCGGAGCGGCAGCCAGTGCGGCGGCACTGGCGCCTGGCGCTTTCAGGTTGCCCGCGCCCTCCACTTCAATATGAATCAGGTCCGCGCCCACCGCCATAACCTGGCCTGCCGCGCCACCGAGCATGGCCACGGTGCCATGCACCGGCGACGGAATCTCAATGGTGGCCTTATCGGTCATGACATCGGCCAGGATCATGTCTTCGGTAACGGCATCGCCCACCTTGACATGCCACATGACCAGTTCGACTTCCGCAATGCCCTCGCCGATGTCAGGCATCTTGATGACGTGAATACCCATCGTTATGCCTCCACCGTACGTTTGAACGCCGCGCCCACGCGCGCCGGCCCCGGGAAATACGCCCATTCCTGCGCGTGCGGATAAGGCGTATCCCAGCCTGTCACGCGTTCGATCGGCGCTTCCAGGTGGTAGAAGCAGTGTTCCTGTACCAGCGACACCAACTCGGCGCCGAAACCGCAGGTGCGCGTGGCCTCGTGCACCACCACGCAGCGGCCGGTTTTCCTGACCGATTCGACGATTGTCTCCAGGTCCAGCGGCCAGAGGCTGCGCAAGTCGATGATCTCGGCGTCGATGCCGGTCTCCCGCGCCGCCGCCTCGCATACCCACACCATGGTGCCGTACGCGAGCACGGTGAGCTGCTTGCCCGGCCGGAAAACAGCCGCCTTGTCGAGCGGCACGGTGTAATAGCCTTCAGGCACCTCGCCCAGCGGATTTTGCGACCAGGGAACCACCGGCTTGTCGTGATGGCCGTCGAACGGCCCGTTGTACAGACGCTTCGGCTCAAGGAAGATCACCGGATCGTCGTTCTCGATCGACGAGATCAGCAGGCCCTTCGCATCGTATGGATTCGACGGCATTACGGTGCGCAGGCCGCAAACGTGGGCAAACACCGCTTCCGGGCTTTGGCTGTGGGTCTGGCCACCGTAAATGCCGCCACCGCAGGGAGTGCGGATGGTAATGGGCGCGGTAAAATCGCCCGCCGAACGAAAGCGCAGGCGCGCCGCCTCGGACACGATCTGGTCATATGCCGGATAGATATAGTCGGCAAACTGGATTTCGATGCATGGGCGCAGTCCGTATGCGCCCATGCCGATTGCCACGCCGACGATACCGCCTTCGGAAATCGGCGTATCGAACACGCGCGACCTGCCGTATTTCTTTTGCAGGCCTTCGGTACAGCGGAACACGCCGCCAAAGTAGCCCACGTCCTGGCCGAAGACCACGACATTTTCATCCTTCTCCATCATCACGTCCATCGCCGAGCGCAGCGCCTGGATCATGGTCATGGAAGCTTTCACTGTGTTTTCCGCCATTTCAGATCCCCAGTTGCTGACGTTGCACGCGCAAGTGTTCCGGCATGTCCTTGTAGATGCCGTCGAACATTTCCGCGGGACTGAACGTATGGCCGCTGGCCATGGTGCCGTACTGTTCGGCCTCCTTCTGTGCGGCCAGCACTTCCGCCTCCAGCAGCTTCTGCGTTTCCTCGTGCTCCTGTTCGGACCACGCCCCGGCTTTGACCAGGTACTGTTTCAGGCGCGCGATCGGATCGCCGAGCGGGAAATGCGACCAGTCGTCGCCGGGGCGGTATTTCGATGGGTCGTCCGATGTCGAATGCGGGCCCGCGCGGTAGGTAACCCATTCGATCAGGCATGGGCCCAGGTTGCGCCGCGCCCGCTCGGCGGCCCAGCATGACGCCGCGTACACTGCCAGGAAATCATTGCCGTCCACGCGCAGCGATGCGATGCCGCAGCCGACGCCGCGCGCGGCAAAGGTGGTGTCCTCGCCGCCGGCAATGGCCTGGAAGGTCGAGATGGCCCACTGGTTGTTGACCACGTTGAGGATGACCGGCGCACGGTACACGTGGGCGAAAGTCAGGGCGGTATCGAAGTCGGCCTCCGCCGTGGCGCCGTCGCCGATCCAGGCGGATGCAATCTTGGTATCGCCCTTGATGGCCGATGCCATGCCCCAGCCGACCGCCTGGATGTATTGCGTCGCCAGGTTGCCGGAGATGGAGAAGAAACCCGCCCTTTTCACCGAGTACATGACCGGCAACTGGCGTCCCTTGAGCGGGTCGCGCTCATTCGACATCAACTGGCAGATCATGTCCACCATCGGATAGTCGCGCACGACCAGGATGCTTTGCTGACGGTAGGTGGGAAAGCACATATCGTCCACATTCAGCGCAAGCGCCTGGGCGGTGCCGATGGCCTCCTCGCCCAGGCTCTGCATATAGAACGACATTTTCTTCTGCCGCTGCGCCATCAGCATGCGGCTATCGAAGATGCGGGTCTTCATCATGGCGCGCAAGCCCTTGCGCACGACTTCAATATCAATTTGCGGGACCCATGGCCCTACTGCGTTGCCCTCGGGATCGAGTACGCTGACCAGGGAGTACGCAAGATCGCGCGTGTCCATGGGGGCCACATCGACCTCGGGCCGGCGCACGGCACCGGCCGGCGACAGGCGGAGATAGGAAAAATCGGTTGCACAGCCTGGACGTCCCGTCGGTTCGGGCACGTGCAGGCGAAGTGGTTCGCCCTTGCTCATTCAGATTCCTTCAATTGCGATGGTGACGCAGGATCAATCACGGCGCGCCTGAAGCGGATAGCCTCAGGCGCGCCGGGACGGTGGAACCGCCCGCTGCGGAGCGCAAGGCGGGCACGAAAAAATATTTCCTCAAAAGCAATGCTAGAGTAGCATGCTTTTCGATGCCCTAGGGTCACAATTAAAGTTTCGTTAATGAAGTGTCGTTAAGAGGCAATGAGCTCAATATCCCCTCTCTCCAACTGGCAGCCAGCCGGCCGCCACGTCGTGCCGGCATCCGGCCGGCATCCAGATCCCACCGTGGCCAGGCTCGACGCGGCAGCGGTTGCGGCGCCCTCCAGCATCGTCACGCTAAGCCCGGAAGCCCTCGCGGCGGCCTCCGTTCCCGTTTCAACCAGCGTCCGCTACCAGGACCTCGGTGCTGACATGCTCAAGCAGCTTGGCGCCGGTTCGCTCCTGCCACTCGACCATGCCAAACTGCCGGACGCGGTCGACAACCTTTTCACACTGGGCATCACGACACGAAGCGGCACCAAGGTTGACCTCACCCTGGCCAATGCCGGTGACGAAATGGTCTTCCAGCTCAGTTCAAGTGCTGAGCTGGCTGACGATGAACGCCAGGCGCTGTCCAGCCTGGCTGTCGGCTTCCAGGCTGCAATCGACGGCATGGCGAAAGCGGATCCGCAAGTGCGGCTAAGCGGCCTGACCCAGTTCGACAGCAAGTTTGTGCAATCGATCGATTTCCATGCCGAAGTCGCTGGTCCCGGGCCCGCGCCGCAGGCTCTGGATTTCCACATTGACGGCTCGATGCGCAACGTGAAGATAGGCGGGCCTGATGGCCAGGCTGAAGTGCAGGTGGACACCAGCACCTTGGAGCACCTTGGCACCAGGAAGCAGCAGGAGAAAGCCATCAACAATTACCTGGCCCAGTTCGACCAGGCGGCTTCACGCGGACACGCCGATAAGAAGCTGATGTCCATGTTTAAGGACGCCTTCTCCGACATGAACCGAACCGCCATCGCCGAAGACCGCGATGACTTCCTCCGTATGCCATCGAAGTGGCAACTGAACGCCGACGACCGATCCACATTGACCGGACTTTCGGACTTCAGTGCTTCGCTCACCCAGACACCAAAGTCGAGTAACCCGCTCAAGGCCTGGGAGCAGGACACCTTCTCCTATGACGTGTCACAGGAAACCAAAGTGGCGGGGACGGCGCCCGACGACCGCAAGATCAGCCAGACCCAGCAGTCACACCTGGGCGCCAGGTACCATACCGACATCGGCAAATCCAGTCCGCCATGGTTCGACGGGACCCTGCAAACCCAGAACTATGAGTACCATGAGATTGACGACAGTGCGCTCAGCAATGTCTCACTCAGCTACAGGGAGGGCAAGCTGAAAAGAGCCAGCCTGGAACAGATGGCCAGCCAGTCAGAGGACATCAAGACAATCATCCTGGGCAAGCTGAGGTCGGAGAAATCCATCCCGAGCCAGCAGTCGCTCGTGCGTGACCTGCTCCCGCCGCTCACCTCATATGAGCACCTCAAAGGCAACGATACGCTTGACGGGAGTATTTACCTGCCTGGCTCACCTGGCGAACTCCTGGCCCGCAAGCAGCAGGCCTGGGGCAGCCCCGCATAGCCCGCACCCGCTGGGCCGGGCGCCAGAATTCAGGAGCGCTCTTGTGGCCGGTAACGGGCCAGGATCGCCTGGATGATGCCACGGGACTTAAGCGCTGCGATCGCCTGGTTCAGCTCCTCGATGCCGACCTCGCCCTGTGCGTGAACTGCGCAATAGGTGTCGAAGTCCGTGATCTTCAGGTTGTGGGACGCCAGGCGTGTGCGTTCCGGATGGACCTTGCGCTGGTAGTCGAAATAGATGCGGTTGGTAAAAATGAAGTCGAATCGGCCAAGCAGCAGCTTTTCCAGGTTCTGGCTATCATTGGCGGCATTGTCGGGCACGATCTTCGGCTGCAGGTGATCCACTTCAGGATACCGGTAGCCCCGGACGGTGCCCACACGCAAGCCGGCGATAGCGTTCAAAGACGAAGGCACGGGTGTTTCGCGCCGCATGGCGACGATCATGCGGTTCGAAATGATCGCTTCCGACCAGAGGAAAGTCTGATTGTCGAGCCACTCGGGCCGCAGGTCGCACAGCAGATCGGCATGCCCCCGCAACAAGGCACCTTCAACCCTGGTGCGGGGCAGGATCAGGTAGCGCGGTTGGCGGTGCAATTGCGCACCTAACGCGTCGCCGAATTCCTTGAGTATCCCTCCCCGCAACTGCTCGCCGCGAATGTCCGTCATCGGCATGCCACTGCCGTTGGAAATGGCCATGACCAGTTCGGACGCATCGACGTTCCTGGAGAGCAGAAGAATTGCGAACAGCAAACAGCGCGTAAAGGAGATCGTGAAACGGTCGCGTTCAGCCAAGGTGCAGTACGTCAATTCAACCATCTAATCGATTCTTGCCCGCTGCAAGGGTTATCTGGATCAAGTATTCTTGATCGGCCTTTCAGGATGATAACCCCAAAGTTCGCCGTTCAGCCGTTCGGAAGCCGCCTGGAGGCCTCCGCTGGAAAGCTGGGCCGGGGAAACGCCATCCACGCGGTGGATGGCGTGTACCTGCGTCACAGCGGTGCGCCGCCGCCGTTCTCTGGACTATCTGTCGCACGGGCGGGCGGATCCGAGGCAACCTGCCTCAGGTCCTGCACCAGCTCGAGGGCTGGACCGCCGCCGTCAATGCCCTCGCGGCTGCCATGGCGTGCCGGAGCCGGCTCGCTGGCCTCGGAAATGGCCTGCAGCAGTTGCTGGGAAGGTGGGCCGGCATCGGTGGCCTCAGCTGCTCCTGTTGCGAATGAAGTGGCGTCGCGGCCACCAGCCTGCACCAGGCTGCCGCGCAAGCCGGCACCGGTCTGTTCATCTGTCTCGATGACGATACGCATGAATCGCTCCTTTCAGTTCAACACCGCATAACGCGCTTCGATGTTCACAGGCTCGGCGCTTACATTGCGAATGCTGATCCAGTAAGTAATATTGTTGGCATCGGCCCGCTCCACCTCGACATCCCAGTCGATCTGCGGCGAACCCGGGCGAGGCGAAGTCGGCACCACGTTCCACTTGACGTGCCAGGCCTGTGGCCAGTTGAAGGTAAACCAGCGGCGGGTGGCGCCCGCAGGAACTGAACCCGTGAATTGAACTCCAACTCTCATGATATGTTCTCCGAAAGATTTACCAACCCAGCACGGCGTAGCGGGCCTCAATATCGCATGGGGCGGCGCTGACGTTCGTAATCGTTATCCAGTACGTGATATACGCATCGGACGCCCGCTCCACCTGGACCTGCCATTTGATTTGCGGGCCACCCGGCCGCGGGGTCGTCGGGATAACTGTCCACAGCACATGCCAATGTGCCGGCCAGTTGTAGGTGAACCAGCGGCGGCTCGCGCCCGCAGGCAGGTTCCCGCGGAACTGGACACCGACCCAGGGCGTCACGCTGGCAGTCACCGCCCCCAGGATCTGGCGCAGGTTGGGACGATTGCCGATGCGCTGGCTGGCCGGGCGCGCCGGCGCATCTTGCTGGGGTGAGCCCGTGCTGCGCAAGATCTCCCGCGCCCGTGCCGGAGACAGGGGGATACGCCCGCGGGCGCGCAGTACGCCCTGCGTGCATGCGAGGGCGCCAACCACAATCGGGGAAGCGCTGGAGGTTCCGCTGAAGCGGTCGGTGTACCAGAGGTCCTGGTTTTCGCCGCCTTGCAGATCGCCATAACCGGTGGTGGTGACTTCGCGGCCCCAGCCCTGAGCGTCCACGCAGGCGCCGTAATTGGAGAATCCAAGGCGTGACCTGTCCGGACCATGGTCACGGCCATGGGTTCCAGGTGGCGGCGCCCCGGCGCCGACCACAATGGCGCCGCATTGGGGATTGCTGCGATTGAATGGGTTGGTCCAGGTTGCCGGGAAACCTGCTGGCCGGGTGTTATAAATGGCATCATCCAGGTTCTCGGCGCCGTTGCCTGCTGCCTCGACCACCAGGATGCCTTTGCTGCTGGCATACCGGATTGCTGCGAAATCATCCGGCCACCACTCGACGGCGACGTAGCCCAGTTGATCCAGCCGGCCCGCAAAGGCATAACGTGGTCCAGGCCGGTGGATTTCCAGCAGCATGATGTCGCCAGGACGCAGACGGTCGGCCGCGTTGCGGATTGCCGTTGCAGTCGGCATGGAGAAGGCAACCGCGCTGATGACCGCCTCCGGCGCAATGCCTGTGACGCCGATGGTGTTGCGGTCGCCGCTGATCTCACCCAGTACGGCCGTGCCGTGGTCGGTGTTGGTGGACCCGGTCCCGCCTACAATGCCGCCCTGGTTCAGGCGCAGGTCTTCATGGCTGAAGCGCCATCCCCACTCGAGGTCGATGACGTTCACGTTAGTGCCGCCCCCTCCGCCCAAGGTCCAGGCATAGCGAGCATCGATACCGCCAGGTGCGGGGTCGAGATAGCCTTGCCTGCCGCTGAAGTCTGCAGTCACCGGGGGCGCATCTTGCGCATCCGGCGTCATGGTATTCAGTTCTTCCCAGGTGACATCCAGCGCCGCATGCGCCAACTCGGCTGGCGGCTTGATGTAAGCGGCATTGACCGCAGGCTGCTTACGCAACTGTTCGGCCAGGTGCGCCATGCGGTCCTGCGGCACGTCGACCCGGTAATACACGGACAAGTCCGGCATCTCAGGACTGCCGTCCATTGCCGCCGGCGCTAATTGCCGCTCATGCAGTACCTTCTCTTCGTTGCCGAACAGCGGCTCCAGCACAATCTGCTCCGCTTCAAGCAAACGTGCCAGCGGCGACACGTCCGCGCTGGCGGCCGACTCGATACCATCCGGCCGGGAGCGCAGGGCAAAGCCAGGCTCAGCGACAACAATCAACTCCCACTCGCTTTTGAGCCTTTCCGGTACACTGCCATCGCCGGACGGTGGGCCGCCGGCTTGCTTGTTCCCTGCGATAAAACCACGATTCTTCTGCATTGCAGATCCTCCCCTTACTGTCGTGTTGCAGTCAATTTCAGGGCATCTCGTCGCGCGGCTTAAGGTAGGCTGATAGAACTCCAGGGGCTTGCTGCAACAAGCTGGCCGCGTGCGCGGCGGCCTCCTGATCCGGTATCTCCGCATAGAAGAAACCCGAGAGATCAGGATCGCTGCTGCCCGGGTGCATTGGTTGCAAGTCGAGTGCGAGTGCCGTCAGCGTACGTTTCAACTCCGGGGTGAATGACTGCGCATCACCACCAGGATTGACTTGCGAAATTGCCGGGGCGAGCTTGACGACTAATTGCATGGACCTCCTTTAAATGAAGTGGGGCGCGGGCGGCCAAGCGCCGACAGCACCAGTTCACTATAGGCTTCCATCCCAAGGAGATTCTCTTGAATTGTCACGGCTCCGCACCATCCGACGAAGCGGCATGGACAGTGCGGCGGGCAGGCGTTCTATCCGGGGCCGTGACTGATCAACAGGCGGTGCGGCCCCGCTCCGTGCTCGGACAGTTTGTCGGAAGGGTTGCGCAGTTGGCAGCGATCCAGGGACAAGCATCCACAGCCGATGCAATCGTCAAGCGTGTCCCGCAACTTCCGCAACTGCGCTATGCGCTCGTCCAGTTCACTCCGCCATGAGGCCGAAAGCCGTTCCCAGTCCGCACGGCCAGGCGCCGCCGATACGGGCAATGTGGCCAATGCCGACCGAATGTCGGCAAGGGATATGCCCACCCTTTGCGCGACGCGTATAAACGCCACGCGCCGCAGCACATCGCGCGAATACCGGCGCTGGTTGCCTTCGGTGCGGCAGCTGCTGATCAGACCCTTGGTCTCGTAGAAATGGAGGGTGGACACAGCGACGCCGCTACGGCGCGCCACCTCGCCGACCGACAGGTTGAGAGAGATACCAGCTTGCTCGTTCTTCATGTTCACACCCCCTTGACCTCAATTATACTTGAGGTTTTAGACTGCTTCTGTGGCGGGCATTTTGCGCGCATTCACCAGGAGTTATCTAAAGATGCAGAACCTGTACGGGGGCGTAGCGTGAACGTCCAATTCAAGCACACCATTGTCCGGCAAGACGACCAGCACAAGCCGGCAGATTTCCTTGCCAAGATCCTCGGGTTATCCGACCCGTCGCAACTTGGATCGATGCTCCTCGTTCACGCTCCAAATGAAGGCGCAGGCTCTTCCCTGCATTACGCATTTGTCGTGAGCGAAGAAGAATTCGATCAGGTACTCGCCCATACCCGTGATGAAGGGCTCGAATACTGCGCCGCCCGCGGCAAGCAGGACCAAGCGGGAGTCTGCCACCACAAAGGAGGCCGGGCGATATACATTGAAGCACCTGATGGCCATCTGCTCGAAGTCATGACCCAGGCTGGAAGCGAAGCGTGAAGCCCGGATCGTACCGAGGCTGCACATCGCTGCCCATCACCGCCCCGTATGGAACCACCATGATTCCCGTCATCTGCCTGTTGGCTTTGTCTTGCGCCCTGGAGCAATGAAATTTCCAGGAGTTTTTTTTTCTTGCCGGGTTATCCCTGTTTCCCTGTAAAATGCGCCGCAATACGTGAAAGGTGCCCTTCTGCTTGTCAGCCGAAGGGTGAAACGGGAAGCCGGTGACGCGTGAGGTTTTCATCTCGCGCCAGTCCGGCGCAGTCCCCGCTGCTGTAAGCCTGACGACTTTGACCAACCGCCACTGTGCACCGCACGGGAAGGCAAGGTCAGGGAAGGATGAGGGTAAGCCAGAAGACCGGCCAGTCACGATGAATGTCCAAAGCCCGGGGTGTGGCTTTGGACAGGAATGTATTTGCCGTTTTCCATTTTTATCGCTTAACAAAACTGCGCTCGGTCCGGGTGCGCGCTCGCGTTCGCAATGCGTGCGCTGTGCCGGCCGCAGCGCCGGTGCGTCACGCATTTACCTACTACAGAAATCCTTTCCATGTTGCCAATCCGTCCAGTCAATCGCCCCCTCCTTCACCCTGTCATAGCCGCCATCTCACTGCTTTCCACCGCCGGCGCCTGGGCCCAGCAAGCTGAGGTCATGCCAACCGTCACCGTGCAAGGCGTGGCGGAGTTTGAGGGGCTGGGACTGGGGCGCCAGGGCGCTACGGCCAGCCGATTGAACCTGGCAGTACAGGAATTGCCGGCAAGCGTAGCATTGCTCAGCGCAGACACGATGCAGGCGCGTGGCGACCTGCTGCTCAAAGACGCCATCACCCGTACAACCGGCCTGACGGACACCAGCTCGCCCGGGAACGGCGTCGCCTATTCTGCGCGCGGCTTCAGCGGCAACAGTTCCATCGCAATATTGGAGAACGGCCTGCGCCCGCAGGTAGGCTCTGGCACAGCCACCTACCCCGCCGATCCCTGGGGCTATGAATACATCGAAGTGCTGCGCGGTCCTGGTTCGGTCGTCCACGGCAGCGGCACTACCGGCGCGACCATCAATGCCGTGCGCAAGGCACCGCAGCGCGCCAGCAGCTACGAAGCGATGGCCGGGATCGGCGGCGGCAAGACCCTGCGAGGTGGCGTAGGCGCCACTGGCCCCCTAGGTGCAAAGGGAGCGTTCCGCATCGATGCCTATGCCGATCGCGGCGACGGGTTGGTCGATCGTGGCCAGTCCCGGCACGGGAAAGTCCTCTCGAGCATGACTTATGCGCTAACGCCCAACGTGGATTTCGACCTGTCGCTCGATCACCTGGAACAGGAACCGCAGCGCTACTTTGGCACACCACTCGTCAATGGCCGTATCCCGCGCGAACTTCGCGACCAGAACTACAACGTCGGCGACGCCGACATCTCGTTTCAGGATGACAAAGCTGTGGCGCGCCTGAGCTGGCGAATCAACCCGGCGTTGGCCGTGATCAATGAGCTCGCCTATCTGAAAGCGCGTCGCAACTGGCGCAATGCGGAAAACTATTTCTACGACACGCAGTCCCGGCTGGTCGAGCGGACTGACTATATCGCCATCCGGCATAACCAGGAACAGACTGGCAATCGTCTGGAAGCACGTTGGAGCGCAGGCGCCAACCGCGTAGTGGCAGGCTGGGAGGTGGCCACCATCGACTTCATGCATACCAATAACTCGCCTTACAGCGGTGCATCCACGGTGGCGCCGATCGGCTTCGAACCAGGCATGTTCGAGAGTCCGGATCCGCTACGCCCCAATTTCGCTACCGACACCACGACCAATGCACTGTACCTGGAGGAGGCCTATGCCATTAACCAGCGCCTGCTGCTGCTCGCTGGACTGCGCCACGACCGCTACAAGGTCAAGCGCGTCAGCCTGCTGGGCGCCCCTGGCTTTACCTCCCGGCTTCATTCGAATGCGGTACGCCTCGGCTTGACCTGGCATCTCGCGGCCGATACCGCACTGTATGGCCAGGTCAGCAGCGGCAGCGACCCGGTTTCCAGCTTGCTGTCGCTGAACCTGGCCAACAGCCGGTACAAGCTTACCAGCTCGCGCCAGGTCGAGGCAGGCCTCAAGCAGTCGCTGGCGAACGGGAAAGCTGAATGGACGGCGGCACTTTACCGCATCAGTAAGGACGACATCATCACCCGCGACCCGTCCCATCCAGCGCTGTCCATCCAAGGCGGATCGCAGTCATCACGCGGCGTTGAGCTCAGTTCCAGCCTGAACCTCGCACAGGAATGGCGCCTGGAAGCGAACCTGGCCTACACCGATGCGAAATTCGACCGCTTGCTTGAGGGCGGCAATGTCTCGCGCGCAGGCAAGCACCCGGCCGACGTGCCAAGGATCTCGTCCAATTTTTGGCTTAATTACCGCACCAGCGCCTGGCGCATGGCGATCGGCGCGCGCTATGTAGGCCAACGCTTCATCGACAACGACAACACGCAACTGCTGCCGGCGTATACGACGATGGATGCCTCACTTGGCTGGAACTTCAACCGCAACGTCCTGATGCAACTGAACATGCGCAATCTGACCGACAAGCTGTACGCCAGCACCTCGTACAGCGATAGCCAGTACCTGCTGGGCGATCGCCGTCACGCCGAGCTGACCGTCCAATGGCGCTACTGATCCTCAAAGCCATGGGATCGTGGAAACGTCAGCTGCACCTGCTGCACCGCTGGCTTGGAATAGGCATTGGCTCGCTGCTACTGGTGTGGTTCGGTTCCGGCATGGTGATGATGTACGTGCCTTATCCGGCACTCAGCGAGCAGGAGCGCATGGCATGGCTTTCACCGCTGGACCTTTCGCAGCTCAAGGTAGGTGCCTGGGACGCATGGCAATCCTCCGGCCAGGCCGGTGTTCCGGACGCGGTGAGGCTCAACACCGTGGCGGGCAGGCCAGCCTATCACTTCAGGCGCGATGGCCACTGGTCATCGGCCTGGGCAGACACCGGCAGCGCGCTGCACGCCACGCCGGAAATCGCCCGGGCCGCAGCCAGGACTGCGGCGCCTGCTGCGCAGGGCGTAACGGTGCAAGTAATTGATGGGGATCAGTGGTCATTTGGTTCCATCAGAATGCACCGTCCGCTATACCGGGTTGAGGCCGACGACCCGGCCGGCAGTGTGCTGTATGTATCCGGCCGCACTGGCGAACTGGTACGGGATACCACGCGCAATGAACGCGCCTGGAACTGGGCCGGCTCGGTCGTTCACTGGGTCTACTTCACCCCATTACGCACGCATGGCCAGCCATGGCGGCAGGTGGTGTTATGGACCTCCGGTGCCGCATGCGTGCTGGTGGCAGCCGGCATGGTTCTAGGCCTACAACGCCTGCGGTTGCGCCGGCGCTATGCCAGCGGCCGACGCTCGCCGTATCGCGGTTGGCAGGCATGGCATCACTGGCTTGGCCTTGGCATCGGGACCATGACCCTGACCTGGCTATTCAGCGGTTGGCTCTCGGTCACGCCTTTCGACTGGCTGGCATCGCCGGGCGTAACCGCGAATGACCAGCTGGCGTTTGCCGGCGGCCCGCTGAACCACGAGGACTTGTCGCTTGACCTGGCACGCGTCATCCGGCCTCATGACGCGTTGTTGGAGCTCGAATGGCGGAAAGTAGGCGGCAAGCTGTACCTCGCCGCACTGGACCGACATCAGAAAAGGATTCTCGATGCCCGTAGCGGAGCGGTGGTGCCGGCAGTTTCGGAACAGGATCTCATGGATGCCGTGCGCGCTACACGGCCTGGCGCCCCCGTGCTGGCGGCCGCACTGCTCAATAGTGGCGACAGCTATTACTACAGCCATCATGCAAAACGCAACTTTCCTGTACTGCGCGTGCAGTTCCAGTTGGCCGATGAGACCACGTTCTATGCCGATCCCGCCCTGGGCCAGTTGGTCGAGCATGCGGACCATAACAGCAAATGGAAGCGCTGGCTGTTCGATGGCTTGCACCGGCTCGATTTCTCAGCAGCCCTGCGTGCACGGCCGCTGTGGGATATCCTCGTCGTCTCACTTTGCGTGCTCGGAGCAATGCTGAGCAGCACCGGATTGGTTTTGGGGATGCGCCGCCTCAGGAGAGCCGCAGAGTCCGGTTTGCTGGAAAATCAACTTTCCCAGCCGCTGAAATCCCGCAAATAGTGTATGCTGCCGGGCATGAATCAAGACACCGATATCCAGCTCAGCGGCCCCTTCAAGGCCATGGACGGCAGCGGCCGCGCCGTCGACATTCAATCCCTTCGCATCTTCGACGAAGGTTACGGAGTGGTCGACCTGTATGTCGACCTGGCCGTTCCGGCCAGCGATGGATTGCACAAGGATCAAAAGCTGATTGCCGACATCGGGACTCGCCTGCGCGCCTTGGGATACCACGGTCCTGACCTGACACCGGGCGACCCCGTCATCCAGGAAAAGCGCTTGATCGTGCTCGACACGCCGGACGAGTTCCTTCCCTTCGCGGTAGGCATGGGTTTCAAAGACCTGAGCTCCGAATTTGACGAATAAGCTTAAGGCTTGAAGTAGTTGCGGTCCGCCGGAGCCTCGTGCAGTGTAAACGTGTGCTGGTAGTCCGGCGGATAAACATCAATGATGCGATAGGTGCCGGACGTCAACCAGTTTCCCTCCGTCCAGCTTCCATCGGCATTCAGCTTCTTATAGATGGTCTGGCTCTCGATGAAGACCCTGCCCCAGAACAACCACTTCCCATCGATGTTGTGAACGTAATAGACACGCACCGGGTCCAGTTGGAAGATGCGGGCGCTCGGCTTGTCCCTGAACTCGAAAAGCCTGTCGCCGACGTCCTGCAGGGTGATGGGATGCTCCCGGTGTCGCGACAGGTTCAGCAGGTCAGCCGGGAAACCCTGCGCCGTGGTTAACTGAAGTGTGTCGTTGATTTCAACATAGCTTCCCATGTCAGCTCCTTGATGTTGGACGGCCAAAGCGCTCGATAAGACTGTCGAACCCGCGCTGATAGAACGAGCTCAATGCATCTTCCTTGTAGCGGAACGTCGAGGACCAATGCACCATGCAGGTCTGGTCGGGAACGATTTCCAGCACGCGAATCTGTGCCTTGTACTCCTTCACTTGCTCGCCCCACGCGCCAGCATGCCATTTGTAGCTGTACCACCGGTTGGGGTGATCCATCGTCACCAGCTCTTCGGTGGTGGCAGCTTGTCCTGGAAAGGTCAACACCCGCCGCAGCATGGGGATCTCGGTTTGTTCGGGATCGACTGCTGTTTCCGTGATATCGGGATGCCAATGGTGGATGGTATAGAAACCACCCACCACCGACCACACCGAGTCGGCCGATGCGTTCAGTTCAACCGTGCTCACTACATGGCGCAGGTCGCCCGCCTGCTGGTTCGTCGATTGCATGCTGTCTCCTCAAAGATTGATCAGGCGGAAGCAGGGACCATAGGTGCCGCGGCCATTCGGTATCGGAATCTGCATCAAGGGGCGTGCAGTCTTCTCCAGTTCGAACATCAGTTCGATTGCACGCCACATCGCCCCCTGCCCGCCCTCGGCCCAGGCGCTTTCCAACAACTGGATGGCGCGTGAATAGGTGCGGTCAAAGCCAAGCAGAAGAGCGCCAACCTCCTGGCTCACTTCATCGGTGCGATAACCTCCTTCCGGCACCTCCGTCATGGGCCAGACATCCGGGAACGCCATAGGGCCGCCGAACACGTACTTCTTGTTGACAGGGTCGTACTCAATCTTGCGCCGCTCGCGCACCTCCCAGAAGCGGTAGTAGTGCGACAAGGAAGCCAGCCCCTTCTCCGAAGGATCGAGGTGGACTGCACCCTCGCCCTGGGTCTTGATCCAATGTATGGCACTGGTAACCTTCTCGGGAGCATCGACGACAAACCAGGACAATGGTCCCGCGACCTGGTGGTCAGGCGTCATCTCCGGCTGCAGGCTTTCGAACTCATGCGCGATCGCGTCGTACAGCGCGCCGATGGTGCTGGCGTGCGTTCCCTCGTGATCGTGAGCGTGCTTGTACTTGCTGTCGTAGGAGCCGATCTCCATCGGGTCTTCCGGCAGTTCGATTTCCATGAAGTCGTCCAGCGTGGCATCACTCAGGCCGGCCAGCCCAATGTGCAGCTCGGGATGGACGCCGCCTGGCAGCGCACAGGGATAATGCAAGCCGCCGCTGGTGGTGTCGTAGAGATGCGGCTTTCCTCCCAGCGAGGCGAGCATATTGCAGGCCAGGGCCATGTGCAACATCTCTTCCTGCACCACGTGCCGGATCGTTTTGGCCACTGGATCCAGGTTGTCCTTGATCGACCATAAGGCGCACAAATAGGGCGGCAGTGTCGCGAACTCCAGCAGGACAGCCTGTTGCAGTGTTTTCTTCAGCAGTGCGAGCCGCTCCTCTGGGCTGACTTTCACCTCCAGTTCCGCGTGCATCAGGCACGCCACATTCTCCTTGATATTGGGATTGCGGGCACTCAGGACCTGGCACACACGGTCGTGCAGATTGCTGGCGGGGGCGGTAGTCATGGTTGGGCCTTGATGATTGGGTGGGCGAGAAAGTGGTCGGACAGGCGCATGGAGAGGGCCGTCAGGGTCAGCGTTGGATTGACTGCGCTGCCGCTTGGGAAGACGCCGTTCGAGCAAAGATACAGGTTGTCGGTAGCGAAAACTTTCAAGTCGCTGTCCGTGACTCCCATCTCCGGCGTGGCGCCCATGCGGCAGGTTCCCGTGGTGTGGTGCGCGCCCGGGTCTTCTGTCTTGGCGTACACCACTTCATATCCCATCTTGACGATGACTTCCTTCATCAGGTCGAGATTGGCCTGCGTATTGATGTTCTCCTGCTCGGTGCGGCTGAAGCTGACCGTCGTCAGCGGCAGGCCGAACCTGTCATAGCCCTCGGCGATCTGCAGACGGTTCTCGAACTTGCCCTTTTCCTCCATGAAGGCCTGCAGCTCCATTTCCATCGGCCCGCTGACGATGGCTTCGACCTCTTCCGGCGTCTTCCCGGCGATCATCAGCTGCGCAATGTCCGTATTGGGACGCACGCGGTCCTTGAACAGGAAGATCTTGCCGATCTTCTGCCGTTCCGGCGTGTCGTAGCTGCGCGACATTAGTGTCGGAAAATCGTACTCCTGGAACCATCGGTGCGGGTTGCTGGGGGTACGGCCCCGCACCTTGAGCATGGAGTGCGAAATGATGAAGCGACCGAGCAGGTCGTGGTCATTGCCCACGCCTTGCGGCCAGTACTGGTTCTTCGACTTCATCATCAGCTTCGGCGTCTCATAGGCGCCGGAACAGATGATGTAGCGGCTCGCCTGCACGGTATAGTGCGTACCGCTGACATTATCGATGCAATCCAGGCCTTCCACCTCCGCCTTGCTGCGCATGCGCAATTCCGTCACAGGAGTGTTGGCGCGCAGTTCGAAGTTCACATAGCGCTTGTTGTCTGTCATCTCCGTCAGTACGTTCTGAGCCGAGAAACGAGCGCCGAACGGACAGTACTTGCAGGTACCGGTGGTCAGGCATTTGCGGTATCGCGCGATCGGCATCTTGCCTGGTTTGATGCCAAGGGCCTGGAAGGCCTCGATCATCACTCCGTCGGCCGCGGTCCAGGCGAACGGGGGCGCCGGATACGGTTTGCTGCGCGGCGACCAGTCTTCGGCGTCGTCGCCGCAGACTGACAGGAATTCTTCGGCCTGGTTGTAGTATTCCTCCAGGTCGTTGTAGCCGATGGGCCAGTCGGCGCCTTCGCCGGTGTTGGTGTAGAGCTGGAAGTCCTCCGGCTTGAAGCGCAGGCTCCAGGCTCCCCAGTGCATGGTGGAGCCGCCAACCGCCTTCACCCGAGTCCCTGCGGACAGCCAGTTCACGTTACCGGTGGACGGCACCTCCCAGTCCTGGTCGTACGTGAAATCGTACGGCGTACGATTCAAGGTGATATAGTCCCACCATGAGCGCCGGTCGCGCGACGGGATGAAGGGGCCTGCCTCCAGCATCAGGATAGCGGTTTCGGGATCGTTCTCCAGCAGGCGCTTGGCCAGGCTCACACCCGCCACACCAGATCCCACAATGACATAGTCATAGACACGGCTGGTGGTCATGAGTTGTTCTCCTTCGGTTCGTACTGGCGCACCAGCGCATGCTCGTTGTAGCGCGAACCCTTCACATAGCCGTGGTAATTCTTGCCGCCGAAGTGCTTGAAGCCGCTCATCATCACTTGCAGCTTGATGAACTCATCGACCACGTAGCGTTTGGCGTGTGCCAGGCGCGTGGTTGGCGGTCCGGCCGGGATGCCATTCTCCAGGAACAGCTTGCGGTATGCCTGCTCCTTGCCATACATGGCTACCAGTTCCCGTACCACATAGATCGCGTTGATGTACTCGCCGGTGTAGCTTGGTGCCAGCTCGGACTTTTGCTGCAGCATCTCCAGCCACGAGCTTTTCAGGTTCGACGATTCGTAGCGCACGTTCTTCCACACCACCGCAATTTGCTTGAAGATGTCCCACAGCGCTTCCCTGTTCGCATGCGTCAGCGCCTGTCCATCGCCAGCCAGCAGGCCGGGATCCACTTTGGCCTGGCATACCGGTCCGCCGATCAGCTCCATCACCTTTTCCATCGTCGCCCTCCTGTCTTATTGTTTCGGGATGTACATGCCTTGCAACAGTTCGCGCTCAGTCACCTTGGCCAGGTTCTCGCCGTAGTAGGTTCTTATCCAGCTATCGTCCGGTGCCAGGTATGGCACGTTCTCGCCAATGCCGGCGCTGGCCGCCTTGCCGGCCGCCTTGTTGGCGTTGACCTTTGAGTAGCGTTTGGCGACGTCGCGGAAACGGAAGTGGCTCCACAGCCGCATGAATTCGCCCAGGTAGATATCCGCCACACTGCAGTTGCCGCGCACGATCAGCATGTTCTCGTCATTGTTGGTGGTCGAGGCATCGCTGAAATTTGCGGAGCCGCTGATGACGGTCGGATTCGCTCCCATCGGATCGACAAACAGATACTTGGTGTGGACGTAATTGACGAAGCTGTTCAGGCCACTGAGCTTCTCGCCCAGCCAGCGATGAAGCTCCGAGTCGCCGATAACTTTGGTATCGAGCACCTCGCCAATGGCGATCAGGTTGTTGCGTACAGCCTTGAACTCATCGTATGTCGGGCCAGGCTTTTCCAGCAGAACGTAGCGCATGTTCGCCGAATTGCGCGCCAGGACATCGGCAAACAGTTTGTTGACGCCGAATGCCGCTGTGAACCCCGCCAGCTTTTGCGCCTGGTCGATGTTGCCCGAGTACCATTGCAGGGCATTCAGCGAAGGGCGGGGGCTGAACACAACGTGCACCCCGCTAGACAAGTCACCCACGGGATCGGGTGTCTGCTTCAGATTCTCGGGGCGCAGTTTTGCGGCAGGCGTATCGGCGGCCAACTGCTCCCAGTATTGCAGGTACTTCGACGCCACCTCCGGCAGGCGCGTAATATGCACCACATTCGACTGCCCGTAAATTCCGCCATCGGTAAAGTTCGTCGACCCGGTCAGCACCTCCACCGGCTCTCCGTCTTTGAGCAACACGATGAACTTGTTGTGCGAGATATAGCTGGGATTTGCCTTGCGCGGAATCATCAGCGCTGCAATGCCCGCTTCCGCGATAGCCTTGTTGCTGGTCTCCTGCGGCTCCTTCTTGCGGCAGTCGTACACGATCTTCACATCGGCGCCAGTGGCAGCGGCGGCACCAAAGGCCGCCAGGACCGCCTTGTGGCTGAACTCATAGGCCGAAGCCCGGATCGCATAGTGCGCTCCCCTTGCCTTCCCGATAAAGGCGATGATCGCCTCTTCCACGCCACGCGACAGCCACTTGTACGCCTCTGCCCCAGCCTGTGCCGGGCTGACGTTGCCGAACTTGCGCGCATACGCCTGGCTACCGGCCACGCCACGATTGAAGTAGATGGCGTGCGCGCCAATGTCCTCGTTCTCCGTAGTCACCGGAACTTCCACCGCATCGCCGTACTGAAGGTTACGCGGAGCGCCATAGACGGGCACGACCTTGTAGACGTAATTATTGTTCGACTTGGCAGTGTAGTCGCCCCACAGGAAGCCTTGCACCGGATGCTCCAGGGTCGACACCAGCGTACCTGGCGCCGGATTAGGTTCGGTCGCTTCAAAGGTCTTGAACCCCTTTAGCCAGTACTGTTCGTCGGCGGTCTTGTCCGTCCGGTGGATTGCAAAGCCGAGCAAACCTTGGCGCGCCTCGTCGCTCACCTCCATACCGAGCAGCACGACATAGGTGCCCGCCACTGCATTGACGGTCAGCGCTTTGGGCCCTTCCTGGGAAACACGCATTCTCACCATACACCTCGCTATCGCAATTGGATCGACTGCAACGCGCGGCGACAGGCCATCTAGAACCAGCGCCGCGCATTGCCCGCTTCACGGCCAACCAGGGATATCAAGCATGGGGACCGGAATCCTGCAAACTTTCCAGTGAGCATGCGGGTCTACTCTACATGCGCGAAATGACAAAAAACTGCACACATTTCCACATTCGCATTTTTACGTCGGCTTGTTATCTGGAAGGAAGGAGCAAGCGAAGCAAATGGAACTCGCCGGTCTCTTAAGTTACTCACGAGTGCCGTTGGAAGTTCCCGATCGGCTTCCGATCACTATCGCTTGGGAGTAAGCATGTTAACGAGTCCTCTCACATCTGGCCCTGTAACGACCGCGCCCGTCTTTCCAACGCATTCAGCGTCAACATCGTCACGAGCGGAGCCGGCGGCGACTGTGGTTCCGCCGAATAGCACTCCCGGTCATGCCAACCACCCCAATGCGGGTCGGGCAAGCTTTCAGCAAAGCCTTATGAGGGCATCAGTCCAGGAGTCTGAATTCGCCAGCACCAAAGAGAAGGTCGAACAATTCGAGAACGAACTGGCGAACTCCGGACGGCCTGTAGTTCAATTCCCCCCTAGCGCGCGGGGCGATATGAACGCATACAAATACACCGCCTTCCTTGACGAGAAGGATCGCCCTCTCACGGTGTTCGAATATTTCAAGAACCCGCGCCCAGGATCCGAGCAAGAGGCGTTTAACCGAAATCTCGATGTTATAAAGCAGCATCTCGATTCGCTGGGAGACAAATTCCAGGAAGGCCGCGACTACATTTTTGGCACCCTGCAGGATGTCACGAAATACAAATCATCCGTGAGCGAGGAGAGGAGAAAGCACTACCAGCAGTACGACAGTGTCATGTCGAATCCTGAAGTCCGCCAAAAAGCGCACGAGATGTTCAAGCAGAAGATCGCCTCGGAACCTGAGATAAGGGCCTATCTCGCGCAGAAAATGTCCTCCGACGACTTTGCCGCACAGGACCGGATACCGGAATCCAAGCTCATTGTGGTTAATATCAACAAGCGTACAGCCCAGCAAGAATGGAACCCCCGGGAGTATCGCCACACCACGCCGGACGATGCTGTCATGCGCGGCTTGATTGATGAGATCTATAAGGCCCAGGAGTCGGTCGACGGAAAGGACAAGCTGGACATCAGCTTTGTCGGCAGTAAATTTGACGAGCAGGAACAAAAGAGGTGGGGTGAGTATGCCCAATCAAAAGGCGTCAAGGTGCACTTTTTTAACGATATGGTAGACAGTGGACTGGACCGCAACCAGCAAAGAGCGGCCATGTTTGCGCTGACCGACCGATATAAGAGCACCTGCTATCTGGGCCATCAGTCAGGGGTTAATGAAGATGCCCAGATCCTTCCGAGAACGAATGTCTATAGCCTCAGCGAATATCTGGGCCAGGGACAGGTCGGAATCAGCCGGGTCGAAGCACGGCCACAACTGGATGCCGTGAAAACCAGCGACCTTGGCATGACTACTGGCGCAAAGAGCATGGGGAATTTCTACAGCCTTCGCAACTCGGAGCTTCTGACAACGGAAGGCATCCTGGCAGCCGTGCAGATCAAACTTAACCTGACATCGAAATCACACCGGTCATTGGATGATCTACGAAAAGAGCTGGATCGAGAAAATTCACCCACGATGACCGATGCCGAGGCTACCGACAAGCTGTTCAAAATGATTCTGGAAGATGCGGGGAAAATGAAGAACGGCGCAATTACGGGCCAGATGAGCGAAGAGGCTCAAAGTGATTACAAAAGCGCGATCGGCGTGATTGTACAGCGCCTGAAGTCAGGCGAATCGGGACTGAGCCCCGAGGCAAGGCAATACTTTGCCAACACAATGAAGCAGGAGCTGACGCGTCACGACAGCAGGGATCCGGTAACACGGCATGAGGAAAAGCTTACCTCGCATAATGCAGGGATACAGCCTTACACGCTCGGCAGAAACCAGATTGAGCATCGAAAGCCGACGGATACCCACGACGGCTACCTGAAGTCGCTTTTCCCAGCGGATTGACGGTCTCCGGTCCCGAGCGGGGCCTGCGCAAGCGCAGCCCGGATCAGCCTGCGTATGCCCTGGTCGCGGCTACCGAGATCCTGATTGTCGTTCCCTCGCCGGGCATGCTCTCAACGATCATTTGCGCACCAAGCTGATCGATCCGTTCACGCATGCCAACCAGGCCCCAGCGGCCATTGCTGAACCCAGCCACCGCAACTTCATCTGGCAGGCCCTTGCCATTGTCGATGATCGACATTCGAAATTCGTGGTTGTGGTTGTCGTAGTCCAGGCCAAAACGAAGCTGTGACGCGCCCGAATGCCGGGCCGCATTGCGAAGCGCTTCGAAGGCTACAGCCCGGAGCTCTTCGCGCACCGCAGGCTGCAATTCTTTCACCTCCCCCGTACATGACAACTCCAACGGCAACAACGGGTACTCGGCCACAAAGGAGCTGCTTACCTCGCTTAACAGGTCTGATGCCGGCCCGCGCCGCAATCCATGCAACTTATCCTGCCCTTCCTGCAACGCTGCCTCAACCAGGCACAACGAGCGTTCAATTTCATCCCGCCCGTAGCTCTCCGCTGGCAGCCGATCCAGCACCTTCGCCAGCCGCAGGGAGAGCACATGCACGCTTTGCAGTAAAGTGTCATGCAGGTCGCGCGCAATGCGCGCCCTTTCAGCCGCCTGAATTGCGTAACCCTCGACCGCACGCCGCGCCACATACGTAACACGAAGCTTGTATATCCCCCACATGGCCAGCGCCAGCAGGCACACGCCTAAGGTACGAAACCAGATGGTTTGGTAATAGGCAGGGGGTACCTCGAAGTCGGCTATTGCATCGGACTCACTCCAGACGCCATCATTGTTGGCTGCTCGCAGGCGAAACCGATACTTCCCTGGAGCGAGCCCGGTGTAGGTCGCACTGTGGGCGGCCGCACCTTCCTGCCAGTCACGGTCGATTCCCTCTATGCGATACTGGAATCGCACCCGCTCCGGCATGCTGAAGCTGAGGGCTGTATAGTCGATGCGCAACCGGCCCGGGTTAGGCGGGATCGGGGGCACCGTATCCTTCGACCACTTGAAGGTAGCGCCGTCCACGTTAATAGCCCGGACATGAACTTCGGGCGGGGTCTTGTTTGTCATCGGCCTTTTGGCATCCAGCCAGAAAATGCCCGCAGCAGTGGAAAACCACAGCTTGCCATCGGCGCCGGCGACCGCGGTCGGTACCGGGAACGAGTTCGTTGCGGCACCGCGCAAGCCATCAAGATGGTTGACGCGCCTGAATCTTATGCGTCGATTCACGTCCGACCCGGCATGTTCCAGCTCAGCCTTGGCAATGACGGTAATACCTGCCGCTCCATTGAGCCAAAGCGATCCGTCGTAGTCAACGATTCCCGACACTCCGAGGAAGTGATCATCCCCTTCGCCGACAAGCCGGTGGAATCTGCTGCCGTCGAAATAATAGAAGCCGTCCGAGCCGCCAACCCACATACGCTTTCCATCGCCAAGAATCTGCAGGGTCGATCCAAGTGCCAGCCCGTCTTCCGGACCATACGATCGAACAGTGTTTTTGTCGAGCAGGCGGATGCCATTATTCGGGTATCCGAACCACATCCTTCCATGACGATCGCGCGAAATCGAACTCGCATACGTTTCCAGTTCCCGAAATCCGCCGCCCCGCTGCCAGGCACCATCCTTCAAACGTATGACGCCGGCCCCACGAACCGAAACCCACAATCCGCCCTCCGTATCCCGGGCAATTGCATGGAACTGCATCACGCTAACGTAATCGGGCAGAGGAACGCGCGTCCGGATACCAGCAGCGTAGTGCCAGATGCCATCGCGTCCACCCGTCCAGACATCTGCGCCATCCTTGTAGACGACACTCACCGCTGTCGCCGAATTCTGGGTCGGAAGTGCGCCCAATGTGCGAATATCGGGCGACTTCACCTCCACGCCGCCAACCCACAGGGCCCCGTCCTCTCCTGGAGCAATAGCTTCCGCATCCCAATAGGCCGGCGGCAAGGCCACTCCTGACAATGCAGTGCTCCTGAAGCGATCCAGGCCGTTTTCAGTGCCAACCCAGATATTTCCTTCGTCATCCTGATAAAAACAGTTGGCCAGACTTCCACTCAGACCATTCGCCACGCCAAACGGTACGCCTTTTTCGGCTGGCCCGTGACGGATTACGCCAACAGGCTGAGAAGACCAGACATGCTTTCCGTCGCGTTCAAAGAGCATGGGACCATTGCCACCTCTTGGGCGCGGCCATTCCGGAACTGGCTTGTCCTTACCGGGCCCGGCCAGCGGGATCAGTTCATTTGCCGAGCCTCCGGTCGCCCAAAGCGTTCCGTCGGGAGCCAGCGCCAAACGGCCGAAGCTCAGATGACGAATCCTTGCGCCAAACGCATCAGCGCCCTTCGCCAGCGCGTACACGCCCGTTTCACATCGAGCCCAAATGGTGCCACCGAAGTCCTTGGCCAGGAAACATGAACCGGTGCGGCCTGAAACGCTTTCATCCGCAGTAATCCAATGCTCCCCGTCGAAAACGCGGAAGCCGCGCGCCGTGGATGCCCATACGCGGCCACGTGTATCCTGCGCAAAGTCCAGGACACTTGTTCCGCTGAACCCCTCGGCTGCGCCAAAGCTTTGCAGGCGTCCATTGCGCAAAACGCTTGCTCCGCCAAAACGGTACCCAATCCATAGGTCGCCGTTCTCCAGGACCCTGATTCCCCAGATGTCGCTTCTCGGGCGCGCGCCGCTTCCCGTAGTGAAGCGTTCGAACTCGTTGCCATCAAAGCGGTACAAACCGCCCAATGACGCGACCCACATCCACCTATCGGGTGTTTGAGCAATGCCGATAATCGAGGAAGGCGCGCCGTCCTTGGCGGTCCAGCTCCTTTGGTGCAGATTGATCGGACTAAAACCTGCCGTGGCTGCGCCGGAGTGCAGCGGCGAAATCAACAGAAACAGAATGAGGCCATTCCGAATAAGATGCAATATCCGCATGGGGGGTAAATTCAGCTAAGGAACCCGCCATTTTACGTGGTGCAGTGCGATTGCGTGGCTTACCGAACTTCGTGAACGGCCGCCCCAAGGTAGCATTCCGCTGTGCATCCCCAATTCTTGCGGAGTTCCTTATGGCGAAGGCGGGTTCCATATCGCGATTGCTGCGCAGCATGGTGCGGGCCGGCAAAGCACAGCAGCGGCTAAGTTCGAGGCTCATCGCCGCAGCACTGCCCGGTTCGACTAAACGTCCCACCCGACCAGGCAGGAAGGCGCCGCCACGGACACGCAAGGCACCCGACGTCCGCCAACCCGATGGGCCGAATGCCTCCCCGCCGCCTGGCAAGTGGACTACCGGCCAGTTCCCCTACTCCCCGGAACCACATGGTGGCCAACGCCTGCGCATGCACTACTGGCTTTACCGTCCCGATCACATGCCCAATACGGTAGTGCGGCAGGGCTGGCCCCTGATCGTGATGCTGCACGGCTGCCACCAAAGCGCCACGCAGTTCGCCAAAGGCACCGGCATGAACCGTTTAGCTGAAAGCAAAGGATACGCCGTGCTCTATCCCCAGCAGCCGCTACGCGCGCATCCTCACCGTTGCTGGCGATGGTACGCCCCTCCTGTGCAGCATGGAGGCGGTGAGGCCGCGGCCCTGGTGGGGCTGATAGAACTGGTCTGCGCGGAACACCTGGTAAACCGTCGCCGCATCTACGTTTGCGGCATTTCGGCGGGTGCGGGAATGGCCGCCATACTGGCCCTGAACCGCCCCGATTTGTTCGCCGCGGTCGGCCTGCATTCCGCGCCCATCTTCGGAGCCGCCCGCAGTGCCCTCGACGGACTGCGTGTGATGCGGCATGGTTCGGCAAGAACGCTGCAAGTTGCCATCGACCAGATGGTGGATCTTCACGCAGCACGGGCGCCGCTCGCAGCAACGGTTCGCTTCCCGTCGATCCCGGCCATCCTGATCCACGGAGATGCCGACAAGGCGGTGCACCCGGTGAACCAGGAACAGCTCACGCAGCAATGGCTCAGCATCAACGGCATCTTTCCCGATGCGGCCAATCAGTGTGTGACGCGCAAGCCAGCTGGCCGCGGCGGCCGGAAGAATGCGCATGAAATTCACGACTATCTGGTTGGCGGTAAACCGGTCGTGCGCGTGGTGCGCATTAACGAACTTGGCCATGAATGGAGCGGCGGCGACCCTTCGGAACGCTTCAATGCACAAGCAGGTCCAGACGCTAGTCACATGATAGTAAATTTCTTCAGCAAGCACCGGCGCTAAGTGGCATGCGCCCGCCCCTTCCTTGCCGCCTAACTGCGCGCGCAAGCCGAAACGTTGCACAGACTGAAACTGATCCATAATCAAACCGGATCGGCGCAAGCATGTCGCTTGCATATCAATATAAACTTTAGAGGACTGATCGCATGAAGATACCTGGCACGCACAAGGCGTCGGCATTCCGCCGCTCCCACTGCACCCATGCTGTATTGCTCGCGCTTGGCAGCATGAGCCTGAATGCTTACGCGCAAACCATGCCGCGCGTGGAGATCACCGGCTCCAGTATCAAGCGCATTGAAGGCGAAGCAGCCCTGCCAGTCGAAGTCATCAAGAGGGAAGATATCGAAAAGACCGGCGTGACCACGGCTGCCGAACTGCTGCAAAAGATCTCCTCCAACGTGGGCGGCCTGACCGACGGCACCAGCGTCAGCGACGTCATGGGTGGCCAGCGCGGTTTTAATGGCGCCAACCTGCGCGGCCTGGGTGTCTCAAGCACGCTGGTGCTGCTGAACGGCCGTCGCATGGCCAACTTCGCCAGCCCTGGCGACAATTCCGGCGTCGACCTGAACAACATCCCCGCCGGCGCCATCCAGCGTGTGGAAGTCCTCAAGGATGGTGCATCGGCGATCTATGGTACCGATGCCATGGGCGGCGTGATCAACTTCATTACCCGCAAGGATTATCAGGGGGGCGATGCCGGCGTGTATGCGCTGGCCACGGACGAAGGTGGCGGCGGCAAAAAGTCGGCCTCCCTGTCCGGCGGCTTTGGCGCACTGAGCACCGACCGCTACAACGTGTTCGGCGCACTGGATGTGCAGGAAACCGCCCGCCTGGCCAGCTCGCAGCGCAAGTTCATGCAGGAGTACAGCCTGCCCGACCGCCTGTCTCCCCAGCTTTCGAGCTACGCTTTCCCAGCCAACGTCGACCTGACTTCCGCCCAGCTGGCGACCCTGAACCAATCGGGCTACCTGAAAGGCTCCGGCCCCGGCGGCACATGGGCGCCATCGCCGGGCCGGCGCATCAACTTCGGCAAGGACTCCTGCGTGAACGGCAGCCCGAACGTGGTGCGCCCGCTCGGCCCGGGGGGGACGGAAGGCTGCTCCTTCAACTACATGGGTGACTCGGAAGTCTATCCGGAATCCAGGAAGCAAAGCTTTATCGGCCGCGCCACTTTCCAGGTGGCGGAAGACCATCAGGTTTTTGCGGAAATCCTGTTGAGCAAGGCCAGGACCAGCTATGCCGCCTCGCCCGCAACTTCGGGTGCCATCAATGGTACCAGTACCGGCATTTTCCTGCCAGGCAGCCTGCAAGCCCAGACCGGCATCACGACCCCGGTCAATTTCCGCTTCCGCCTGTCGGACGCGGGCCGCCGTACGTCTGAAGTGACCAGCAAGGCGGCGCGCTTCGTGCTGGGCGCAAACGGCAAGGCCGGCGACTGGGAATACGATACCGCCTACAACCACAGCGTCAACAAGGCCACCGATCTGGATATCGATGGCTGGGTTTCGCGCACCAGGCTGCTCGCCGGTATTGCCAGTGGCCAGTACAATCCGTTTCTCCCGGCCACGAACGACTCGGGCCGCCAGTTCATGGACTCGATCAAGATCCATGGCGCAGCGCGTATTTCAAAAGGCACCAGCGACAGCGTGGACGGCAAGCTGACCCGCAAGATGATGGCCCTGGCGGGGGGCGATGCCATGCTGGCAGTAGGCGCCGAACTGCGGCGCGAGAAAACCGAGTTCAGCTCCACGGAAGCGCTGCGCAGCAACGATGTGCAAGGTGACCGTGCCAGCTCCGACGAATTACTGGCCGATTCCTCGAACTCGCGCGACATCGCCGGCATCTACGCGGAGCTCAATGCACCGTTCAGTAAGGAATGGGAAGTCCAGTTCGCCATCCGCCACGACCGCTACAAGGGCGTGCACGATCCGCTGACCAATGTCACCACGCCGAAACTGACGACCACCAATCCGAAGCTCGCTGTCAGCTACCGCCCGAACAAGGAGGTACTGGGCCGCGCTTCCTATGGTACCGGCTTTCGCGCACCTTCGATCGCCGAACTGTTCCTGCCGGTGCGTTCCGGTACCACGGCCAGCTTCGTCAATGACCCGGTCTCCGGTGAAATCGCCCAGTTCGATCTGGACCGTTATGGCAACCCTCAACTGAAACCAGAAAAATCAAAGCAGTTCTCGGCTGGCCTTGTATTGCAGCCTAATAAAAACTGGGATGGCAGTCTCGACTACTGGATCATTCGTAAAACCGACATCATCTCGGAGATCGGCGAGCAGACCGTGTTCGACAACCCGATCTACTACAACGATCCGGAGATCGTGGTGCGTGACGAAGATGGTTTTGTCTCCTTCCTGCAGTTCAAGAAAGAAAACCGGGGCAAGCTGAACACTTCCGGTTTCGATATCGCGCTGAACTGGCACGGCGATGCCAATTCGCTGGGCCGCTTCAGCGCCAACCTGAACGGCACGCTGATCACCAGGTACAAGTTCCAGTCCGATCCACATTCGCCCATGACGAATGGCCTGGGCGTATTCCGCGACGACAAGGCCGTGCAGCGCTGGCGCCACAAGCTCAATATCGACTGGGACCAAGGCCCGTTCAACGTAAGCCTGGGCCACACCTTCTTCTCCAGCTATCGCGATCAGAACATCGCGGGCCTGGCTGATCCGGGCTGGAACGACCGCGACGTCAAAGCCTATTCGCTGTGGGACCTGACGGGCAGCTATGCCTTCAGCAAGAACCTTAAGCTGCGCGCCGGCGTGATCAATGTGTTCGATACGCCGCCGCCATTCACCAACCAGTCGCGCTACTTCGAGGTGACCTGGGACCCAACCTACGGCGATCCGCGCGGCCGCTCAATGTTCGCCAACCTGCAGTACAAGTTCTAGGTGAATGGATCCCGCGCGCATGACAGGAAAACGCGGCTTTGGGCTCGAAGCGGAGTTCACAGCCGCGGAGCTCCGCTGCTCATTTTCAACAACGCGGCCCCTTCCTCCGCTCACCGCTGTTGCGCTGAAATTCGGGCTCTGCCAGCACGCATCAAGCAACGCCGTCAGCGACGCCGTGCTCATGCAAATATTCGATCGCGGTGCCGATACCTTCATGCGAGGCCATCCAGATTCCCTTTTCCACCGTCATCGCCTGGTTGAATGCGCTCCGCCTGTCTTTGATATGCGTCATCCGGAGTTCCTCCCTCAAATGGCAACGCGAAAAGTTGCGTTTGCCCGGTTGATGAATGAACGATACTGCGCCGGGCGCATTTTTCCTGTGCGCAAAGTAACTATTGTTCGCTCACCCCGCGGAGTGCGCAGCTGACGCTGCGCGCTGCCCTGGCAAGGCGCAGCCTACGAGCTGAAGGCAGGAATGCTCGCATACGCCCCGCCCCTTCAGATCAGAGAGGAGCCGGCCACAAGCCCGGCAGACCTGTCCACATAAGCGAGCCAATGCAACCGCGTTGGCAACCGGCGCAAGCATCGTGCCTGCCGCAGTTCTGCAAATGTCGGCGCAACGCTGCCACCATTCGGTCGCGTGAGTCCTGCCACGCCCCTTGCGTTTCACGAGCGCCCGCCCGCTCAGCAAAATCATAAAAGCCCTTGGCATTTTTCGTAATTGCCCAAAAGCAATACTACAAGCAAGATACCGGCCTTAACATTGCCAGCAACACAACAATGAACAAACCAGTACATCCTGCTTTCCTGAGCCTTTTTTTGCTGCCGCTCTTGCTGACTGCCTGTGGAGGCAGATCAGCAGGCAACCCTGCCGCTACTACGACAACGCCATCCAACCAGATGGCGCCACCGTCCAGCGGAAACGTGGTCCCGCCGACGGATGCGGCTACCGTCCCGCCACCGGCGGGAAATGCGGCGACGCCAGCCGCGCCAAAGACCTATGCCTGGTCGACGGCGCTGTTCGGCGCGGGCGGCTATATCACCGGTATCGTTTATCATCCTTCGGTACCGGGACTGGCGTACATCCGGACCGACGTCGGCGGCGTCTACCGCCGCAATCCCGGCAGCCTGGCATGGGAACCGCTCAATGACGACCTGAACCGCGACGATAACCAGTTGGCAGGCAGTCTATCCCTGGCAGTCGATCCTAACGATCCGCAAAAGCTGTATGTGGCGGCCGGCATGTACCTGCCAACGTGGGGACGCAATGCCGCCATCCTGCGCTCCAGCGACCAGGGCGCTAGCTGGGCGCGTACCGAACTGCCAATCCGCCTGGGCGGCAATTCGGACGGCCGCGGCACCGGCGAGCGCCTGCAGGTGGACCCCAACAAAGGTTCTATCCTGTTCCTCGGCACTAACGAAAACGGCTTGTACAAATCAAGCGATGGCGGCGTCAGCTGGTCGCAGGTACCGGGCTTCCCGACCTCCGCCGGCACCACTTTCGTCCTGTTTGACAAGTCCAGCAGCAGCGTCGGCACCGCCACCAAAACCTTGTACATTGGCGTGGCAGCGACAAACGGCGAAACGCTTTACCGTTCAAGCGATGGCGGCACGACCTGGGCGCCGGTGCCGGGCGGCCCGGCTGGACTGATGCCAGTGCAAGGGGCGCTGGACGGCAAAGGTCGCCTGGTGTTGACTTACGCTAATGGCCTGGGCCCCAATAACATCACCGCAGGTGCCGTCTACAGCCTGACGACGGCAAGCACAATCTGGAACAACATTACGCCGGCCACGCCGAGCGGCAGCTTGCCATTCGGTTACGGCGGCCTGGCTGTCGATTCCCGCAATCCCGACACAATCGTCGTATCGACAATCGACCGCTGGTCCACTGGTGACGACCTGTACAAATCGACCGACGGTGGCGCGACCTGGACCGGGCTAAAGGCCATCAGCACGCGCACAGCGCCCGGCAATCCATGGTTGACCGCGTATTACGGCGGTTCGCTGGCGGGCAAGATGGGGCACTGGATCAGCGACATCGACATTGATCCGTTCAACTCCGATAACATCATGTACAACACCGGCTACGGCCTGTGGGAGAGCAATAACCTGCGCAGCGCAAGCGTGGCCTGGCGCTTCAATGTCAGCGGCATCGAGGAAACCGTGCTCACGGCGCCGCTGGTTTCCCCCAGCACCGGGGCGCACTTGTTCACCGCGCTGGGCGACGTGGCCGGCGCACGTTACGACACGGACTTCAATAGCATCAGCGGCTATTTCAGCGCCCCGAATAGCACCAACTACAGTGTCGATGTAGCGGACCTGAACACCAGCGTGGTGGCACGCACCAGCAGCAATGCGCTCATGCTTTCATCCGACAATGGCGTCAGCTGGCGGCAGGCTGCCAGCATCGTCGGCCACGATGCCGGCCGTGTTGCGGTATCCGCTGCCGGAACCGCCCTGCTTTGGGTGCCGGGCGGAATGTCTGCTCTCTATTCGACCAATGGCGGCGCCAGCTGGACCGCCGCGACCGGCTATCCGGTAACGGGCGCTGTGCAATCGGGCGCCTTCTTCAACCCAGTCGCGGACAAGGTCGCGAACGGCTATTTCTACACCTACGACTTCTCAGCCGGCACGATCCTGGAAAGCGCCAACAGTGGCCAAAGCTTTGCACCGATCTATACCGGGCTCGACGTCCTGCCTTCCTGGTCATCGCATCACCAACTGGCGTCTGTCCCTGGCTCGGTACGCCGCGACCTGTGGCTGGCGACGCCGAACGGCCTCTGGCACATCAACGGCGCCGGTGCTGCGCCAGCGAAGATCGCCAACGTGCAATCGGCCTACGGGGTTGGCTTTGGCATGGCCGGCGCCGGCAAGACCTACCCTGCAGTGTACGTTTCGGCCAAGATCAACAACGTGTTGGGCATATACCAGTCACTCGACGCGGGAGCGACTTGGACCAGGATCAATGACGACCAACACCAGTGGGGCGGCGTCAATTATGTCACTGGCGACATGCGCGTCTTTGGCCGAGTCTATATCGGCGCAAGCCGGGGCGGTGTGATCGTCGGCGAACCCCGCTAAGGCCATGTCACGATGCCGATGGGCCGGCTGCCATTCTATGTGAGTGACATGCTCTGGCCACTTCGCGGCCGCCCTGACAATTATCTCAAAGAAACTCAACTCCTTGGAAGGTTGGCATGAAAACTAGTATGCGGGCGATCGCCCTGTCCGTCATCGCAGGGAGCCTCACTGTGGGCTGTGGCGGCAGCTTCGAAGGCAGCGGCAATACGGCTGCACCAGACAACACCAGCAATACACCAGCTCCAAACGGAACTGGCGCCAGTCCGGACACTGGCACACCCGACGCCGGTGGCACGGTTGCCCGCATTTTCAACCACCCTGGCGCCCCGCTCACCCGCTCGGACCTCAACACACTTAAGTCCTACGTCGATCAGGGCCGGGAACCATGGAAATCCGCCTACGACCTGCTGGCAAACGAAGGCCGCTCCAGGCTTACTTATGCCATGCTGGGGCCTTACGCAAAAGTCAGTCGCGCGCCCGATGAAAATCTCTGGGCATGGCGCAGCGACATGATGGCGGTCTGGAATCTCTCGCGCATGTGGCATTTCACCGGCAATCAGGAGTACGCAAAGAAGGCGCGCGAGATCCTCATGGCCTGGGCCACAACCCAGCTCGAATTTTCCGGCCGCGAGTCCATGCTCGACCTGGGCGACTATGCCTACATGTTCGTGGGCGGCGCCGATATCCTGCGCGGCACATGGTCGGGATGGACGGAAGACGACACTGCTACAGTGAAGAAGTACTTCAAGAACGTCCTGATGCCAGCATCGAACCCCTATGGCGAACATCAGTTCGGCGCAGCCAACAAGGGAGCATTGGCGCTGGTTGCCCTCGGTTTGATGGCTATCTTCAACGACGATGCCGAAGCGCTGGACAAGGTCGTTTACCAGGTTCGCACACTGGCCCACATCGGACTGCGCAATTCCAACGATATCGGCATGCTCGGCGACTCCCTGCGGGACCAGGGCCACTTCCATGGGCAGCTCAAATCGCTGACCATGCTCGCCGAGGCGCTCTGGAAGCAAGGCATCGACATCTACTCCGATCTGGACGACCGCCTCTTGGCGGCCGGTGAATATTTCGCACGGGTGAACGAGCTCGAGCCAACCGCTGCACTCCCGTTTGGCACCACCGATGCCTATTACACGGCTGACGTCACCAACCGCGGATGGGACGGCGGCGGGGGCGGGAACGTAGTGCTCAACCAGATCCATGCCGCCTACGTTTTGCGCAAGGGCGTGCAGGCTCCCTTTATCGCACAAAGGCGTCTCTGGATGCCGGTGGACGGCAATAGCTTCATGTTTGTGAAGGAGGCCGACGCCTCCCTCGCGGCGCCCGCGCCACAGCTCACCATACCATCCACCGCCTCGCTCACAGCAGGGTTGAGCGGCATTGATATCGGCGGCGCGACCCCAGCCGGCAGCGCCAGTTACGCCGACGGAAAGTGGACCGTGACGGGCGCCGGGAGCGAGATCTGGGGCACAAACGACAGCTGCCACTTTGCCTACAAGGCACTCGTCGGCGATGGCGCCATCGTCGCCAAGGTTGAATCCATCCAGGATACCGGTCCGTCTGCCAAGGCGGGCGTGATGATACGCACAAGCCTTGACCAAGGCGCCCCGCGTGCGTGGATGGCCGTCGCCAATCGCGTCGCAGCCGAGCAGAATATGCGGAATCTCACCGTGTATGGCGGCAGCTATTACGCGAACAAAGTTCTGCCTATTGCGAACACTGCGGCCTCGTATTGGCTGAAGCTCGAACGCATTGGCAACGTCATTACCGGCTACCTGTCTCCCGATGGCACCAACTGGGCTGCAACGGACGTCGGCCGCATCGACGGCCCTCTTCCGAACACGATCTATGTGGGTCTGCTTGTTGCTTCGACCGCCAACGGCACAGCAAACCGCTCGGTCTTCAGCAACGTCCAGATCACGGGAGGAGACGGCAAGGCACCGGCCTTGATCCCGGCAGCCCCGGCAGCACTGCTTGCCGCGCCAGGCGATGGCGCCGTTCCGCTGCGCTGGCAGCGCTCGTTCGGCGCCACGCGCTACGTCGTCAAGCGCGCCACATCCAAGGGCGGTCCATACGCAGCCATCGCGTCGGATGTCAGGGGCGGCAGTTACACGGACCGCTCGGTGATCAATGGCAAGACCTACTACTACACCGTTAGCGCGGCGAATTCCGCCGGCATGAGCGCCAATTCCCCTGAAGCCGAAACCACACCGGAACAAGCGCTGGTCAATGTCGCCACCGGTGGCACTGCCAACGACAGCGCGAACGATGCAGCCAACGCCAAGCGCGCCTTTGACCGCAATTCGGCGACGCAATGGTTCTTCAAGGGTGTGCAGGGCTGGTTGCAGTATGACCTCGGACACAAGGAGACAGTCCAGCGCTACAGCGTCATCAGTTCCAACGATAAGATTCCGCGCGATCCGAAAAGCTGGGAACTCCTGGGTTCCAACGACGGCTTGACCTGGCAAACACTCGACGCGCAGAATAATCAGCTGTTCTCCCGACGCTTCGCGCCGAAGAACTACCTGCTCCCGAGACCCGGCTCCTATCGCTACTATCGGCTCAACATCACGGCCAATAACGGCGACACCGCCTTTACCGACCTCGCCGAGTTCGGACTATTCGCTTCCAGGCCCCGATGAGTATTCGATGTTACCGAAACTGATCAGAGACTCACGCCGTACTTGGCGTAGATTCTGGCGATGGCTCCCGAACGTTTCATTGCGACGATGGCTTCGTCCAGCTCCGGCAACAAGGCTTTCTTGCTGGGGTGGACGCGCATCGATACATCAAACGAACCCAACACGTCGCCGAGCACCAATTCACGGTACTTGGGCACCAGAAGCATATTGTATTGCGCGACCGCCTTGTTGATCAAAATCTGATCGATCCGTCCGGCAGCGAGCATGGTCATGAGTTGCGTCTCGCTGACGGCATCGGCGCGATGCACTGCGCCACTGTCAAACAGCTCGCGTAAGTCCGGATAGGCGTACCCCCTTACCAATCCGAGCGTTCTGCCACTCAGATCCCTTGGTGTATGCACAGGAAAATGTTTGCCAGGGGCGAAGACGAGTACGTCGACCACCCTGCCAAACGGTACTGAAAACTTGCCGGGTACCCTTTGCTGCCTTACCCAGCCGGGAAACACACCTGGCTCGAGGTCGATCCGCCCCACGTCGAACTCTTTGGCTAGGCGTGCATAAGGAAAGTACTGGACTTGAAAACGATGCCCCGTAATCTTGCTCAGCTCATCGAGGAGTTCCTGATATATCCCCGTCCGTTCGCTCTCGATCATCATGGGCGGGTAATTGTAGAAGCCGACCTTGAAAGTGTCAGACCGCGCTTCCACACACCAAACGGCGAACATCAGGCAAGTCGCGCAGAGAAGGCTTTTCATGATTGGTCCAAGTAATGCGGAACCAGGGCAAACGCCGCATCACGACGATTGCGACGCGTTAGCATTCCGCATCAATAGCGCAGCCAATTAAGCCTGCTACCGGGCCTTCACGCCCGACGCTTCAACCGGCTTGCACATATCCAGCGCAATGCCGGCCCGTTAGAATGCACCGGTAGTGGCCACCGACTCGTAAGCGGTGCGGAAAGTATCGTCCGACCGTCCGGGTTCAATCAGCTTTGTTCCGGCCTTTGCAGAAGCAATCACGTGCGTCGCATTTCCCTGGTGGCGCAATACGAAAGGCCTGTCATAGGCCGGCGCACGCAGGAAGGCCAACGCTGCAAGCCGGGCATCACTGAACTCGATTCCACGCTGGCCACTCTTGCAAATTACGGTATACATCTCATGCCGAACACTATGTGACCCAAGCCCTTCCGTCGTCGAGCGCATCATCACCTCCTGCTGGTCATAACGATTCATCAACAATCTTGCGACTGGGAACCGCTGAGACCCATTATTCCATTTCAGATCGAAATCTCAAAGGCCACTGTCGTTTTCCAGGCAATGTATAGGCGTCTCGCTAAAATCGGACCTTGCTTCGAATGGTGGTCCCCCGGCGCATCTCGCCACCAACAGGTTTTGCCGGACAGTCGTGGTCCAACGTCGAGCTAGTGACGCAGGGGATACCTTATGCCCGGCCACGGGCGCCGGACAGACTACCGCGTCCTACTGTCCCGCATGCTATCGGGCTACTTCTGGCGCGCCCATCCTGCCCAATCCATCTAGCGCCATCATTATGTCGATGAAAGTTCGGTCTATCGGTGCTGCAATTAACGATGGTGCAAGCTATCAGAGGTTAGCCTGTCATTATGACTCGCAGAACCGACCTCGATACCTCTGAGAAAGTTTCCATTGCGCTGCTGACGCGGGCGGCGTTCGGGACAGATGCGGGTCTGCGCAACGCACTCTTTTCAGGCCTGGATGCCAACTTGATCGCCGGTATATTCGCACGGGACAAAGACAGCATCCGCAAGGATGTGCAAGGCGTGCACGTGTTGCCTGACCGGCGAGGCCTCAGACGGGACCCGGAACTGTAGGCATTAAGCTGCCCCGGAAACCGGATCCACTTCGTAGAGAATCAGCTTGGCCACCAGTGGAGCGGCCGGACCATCTTTCTGCGCGCCCTTCTGCGCGCGCAACTACTTGAACCGGTCAAAGAAGGCTTTAGACTCTTGCGCCGAAAAATTCGGGTACCAGTGCCCGCCCGTCTCCGTGCCGCACCAAGCCACGGGTTTGCCGCTCTCGCAGCCTTGGTACTCTACGCAGCCATTACTACCCAGGGGTACTGTGGTGGCGCTACAGCTATTGCGCTTAAGGAAAAGGTCGCGCGCCTCCATCCCCGCTGAGTAGGGCACGACGTTATCGTCCTTGGCGTGCACGAACAGGGCCGCCACCTTGTTGGTCGAATTGGCACAGCCACTCCAGAGCGAACCGGCCATGGGCGCGATCGCCCGCACGACGTCGCCCATCTGGCATCCGATGGCGTTGGACATCATGCCGCCAAAACTGAAGCCGGTAGCGAAAACACGCCGGGCGTCGGTGCACGCGCCCTGCTGTATTTCGCTGATCATGGCGCGCAAGAAGCGAATGTCGCGGTCACCAGTGTTGGCCCAACCCTTATCCAGGCCCTGCGGGGCAACGAAGATGGCATTGTCGCCGTACAGATTCTTCAGCCCGAAAAAGCCGCTCCAGCCATAGACATCGGCGGCGCTGCCATCGCGCCAGTGCAGTCCGATGATCACGGGATAGGCCTTGTTGCGGTCATAGGCGGCCGGCATCTCGATCCAGTAGCTGCGCTGGGTCCCGTCACTGGTGAGCGAACGCATGCCGGTGCTCATCTTGGAACCGCCACCACAGCCCGCGTTGCTGGTAACTGGCGGGGCGACGGGCGTTGGGGATGTTGATCCCAACGCAGGTGTTACCGCTGAACTATTGCCGGTACCTGCCCCACCTCCGCAAGCGACGAGCGTGGTGAAAAGTAGCGCGGGCCATATATGTCTCATAACTTCTCCTTGTAGGGATTCACTTCCGGAACACACCGAGCAAGCCATGGATCATCTGGAGGATCAGCTTCGGCTGCGGCAGAACGACGACAGTACGGCGTCATGCCAAAGCCTTGGGTCGAATCGATGGCCGGATGCGACTGATAGAACTGGTACAGTTCGAACTAGCGAAAGAGGAACAGGCCGGTCAGGGCTAAGCGGTGGCGCATCGAGTCCTTCGAGCCACGGAAAGAATTCGATGATCCGGTGCGCACATGCGCCTCGTCTGCTTTTTTTCGCGCTCGATTCTAATGGCCGCGATGGCTACCGTGTTTTATGTTTTTCGCCAATACGCGACATGATTTTGACCAGCATACGCGCGCTATTGCTGCGGCAATTGCCGCTTGGCGCTGTCGGGATCCGGTTTGGGCGGTTGAAACTTTGGACTAGCCCCTTCTACCAGCCCACCAGCGGCCTGACTTGGGATGGCAGTTCGCGTGTCATCTCAGCGTACTGCGGACCGGTCGAATGGGCATCGCTGGCATCACCCGGCTGATGAGCCGATGCCATTGCGCGCACTCGACCGTCGGCGACCCATTCGCCGATTGCAGCTCAACGGCCCGCCGGGAACAAGTCGTCCCAGGTTTCCCTGATGGTCGAGGTAATGATGCCCATGGCATCTGCATCGCCCTGCAGCAAGGCGCGGGCATAGGCAAGTGCCTGTTTGCCCGATACGTGCGGCGGCAGCGGGGCAATATCGGGGTCGGTGACCATTTCCACCAGCGTGGGTACGTCGGCGCTCAATGTCGAATCCCACGCAGCCGCGATATCCTGGGGCCGCTCGACACGCATCCCGCCCAATCCCAACAACTCGGCATAACGCGCGTACGGGAAGTCCGGCAGGGATTGCGAAGGCGGATAGCGCGGGTCGCCCGCCGTTGCGCGCTGCTCCCAGCTGACCAGATTGAGGTCGCGATTGTTGAGCACCATGATGGTCATGCGCGGATTGTTCCACTCGCGCCATACCTTGGCCACGGTGATCAGCGCGTTGATGCCGTTCATCTGCATCGCGCCATCGCCAACCAGCGCGATGACGTGCCGGTCGGGGTGCACATACTTGGCCGCCAGGGCGTACGGGATGGCCGAACCCATGGTGGCCAGGCCGCCAGAAAGCGATGCCTGCATGCCGCGCCTCAACTTCAGATCTCGCGCGTACCAGCCCGTGCTGGTGCCGCAATCGCAGGTGATCACGCAGTTCTCGGGCAGCCTCGGCGACAGCTCCCAGAACACGCGTTGCGGGTTGATGGGTTTCGCGCCATTCATGGCGCGCGCTTCGAGCACGCGCCACCAACGCGCCACTTGTTCCTCGATATGGCGGCGCCAGGTATCGTCGGGCTTGGGTTCCAGCAGCGGCAACAGCGCCTGCAATGTGGCAGCGCTGTCGCCGACCAAACCAACTTCGACGGGATAGCGCAAATTCAGCATGCGTCCATCAATATCGACCTGCACAGCGCGCGCCCGGCCTTCCTTGGGCAGGAACTCCGAATATGGGAAGCCCGTGCCGACCATCAGGAGGGTATCGCATTCATCCATCAGATCCCAGCTGGGTTTTGTTCCCAGCAAGCCGATGCTGCCCGTCACATAGGGCAGGCTGTCCGGCACGCAAGCTTTACCCAACAGGGCTTTGGCGATGCCCGCGCCAAGTCGCTCGGCGACGGCGATCAGTTCATCGGTCGCCTGCAGCGCCCCTGCACCAGCCAGAATGGCTACTTTCCCACCTGCATTGAGCACGGCCGCGGCGCGCTGCAATTCGCCTTCCGGGGGCACCAAGGCATGTCCGGTGAAGCCAATGCCGGTATGCACAGTCCCATGCTCATGGGGAGGCGTTTCGACCGCCTTGAGCTCCTGCAGGTCGTTGGGAACGATGATGCATGTGACCGTGCGCCGCTCCCGCGCGATGCGCATGGCCCGGTCGACCAAGTGCCGCACCTGCGCCGGATGCGTGGCCATATGCACAAAATCGCCGGCGACGTCTTTGAACAGGGACAGCAAGTCGACTTCCTGCTGGTAGTCCCCACCCAACGCCATGCGGCTCTGCTGGCCGACGATGGCAACTACAGGCTGGTGGTCAAGCTTGGCGTCATACAAACCGTTGAGCAGGTGGATGGCGCCTGGGCCGGATGTGGCCAGACAAACGCCCACCTCGCCACTGAACTTGGCATGAGCACATGCCATGAAGGCGGCCAGCTCTTCGTGCCGTACCTGAAAGAATTCAATGCCGGACTTGCCGCGCCCGAAAGCGCCGAGAATGCCGTTGATGCCGTCGCCCGGGTAGCCGTAGATACGTCGTACGCCCCATGCGGCAAGGCGCTTGAGCAGGAAATCGCTGACGGTACTCATGTGTTGCCCCATTGAGTGAGTGCAGTGCACAGACCCGCGTCATTATGGACGCACGCGCCAAGCGGGCGCGCACGGTCGGGGCCTGTCAGCGAACAGCTTTTGCGAATCGTGGTTGCGAGACAACCCCAGGCGATGCATCAGTTCACGCTGGAGGTATCATGCCGCGCGCGGCAAGTGCGCGGTGAAGACCACCGAGACGACCAGGCGCAGTACGAAATCTAAGATCGCGGCGGAAGTGGCTCGCCAGGAGCCGCTCTATGCCGAACTGGCCGCGGCCACACGGCCGGCACCGGCGTCAATCGGTAGGCCGGTGTGCACCAGGATGATCTTGTACGGCGTCATGCCGTTCCTTGGCCGTTATCGATTCATCGCGGGGCGTCGATCTTCGCGCGCAGTTCCTCGCGCTCGCGGTCCACGTGGAAATCCGCCGCGCCAATTGGCATCCCGGCCGCCGTCAGCGCGGAGCAGGCCAGTTGCAGGCCGGACTCCACTGCTTCTGACACCACCTCGGTCGCCCCGGCCGCTTTCAGCGCACGGGCATGGCGCTCATCGCGCGCCCGCGCCAGCAGACATAGCTCCGGGTAGTGGCGCCGCAGCACTCCAACGGCATGCAAGGCGGCGCGTGGATCGTCCATCGTCAGCACCACGCAGGCGGCGTGCGTGACGCCCAGTCGCTGCAGCATTTCAGGCAATGACGCATCGCCGGTGAACACGCATTCCTCGTGGCGCTCGCGCCGTGCCACTTCCACCAGGTGCCGGTCGCGCTCCACCGCGACGTATCCGAATCCCTGCTTCCGCAGCACGTCCGCAACCAACTGCCCGACACGGCCATAGCCGCCGATGATCACGTGATCGCTCAATCGCGCCACCGGATCGCCGGCCAGCGCGGACGCGCTGTCGTCGCCGCGCTCGCCACGCCGCACCAGCATGCTGCCCGCCGCCGCAGCCATGGGGGCCAGCAACATGCTCAAGCCCACCACCAGCAGCAGAAACTGGCTTCCCTCGCGCGTCAGTACCTGCGTGCTTACCGCGTAAGCGAGAATGATGAAGGCGAACTCGCCGCCCTGCCCCAGCAACAAACCGCCGTGCAGCGCCCGGCGCCAGCCCAGGCCGCGCAGCAGCAGCGCCACCACCGAGGCCTTCAGAGCCAGCAGCGCAAACACCGAGGCCGGGAGCAGCAGCGGATAGGCGGCTGCCACGCGCAGGTCGATCTCCATCCCGACCGACATGAAGAATAGGCCCAGCAGCAAACCCTTGAAAGGCTCGACGATGATTTCGACCTCGTACTGGAACTCGCTGTCGGCCAGCAGCAGCCCTGCCAGCAACGCGCCCAGCGCCAACGACAATCCACTCCACGCCGTGAGGGCGGCGATGCCAAGGGTCAGGAGCAGGATCAATGCCACAAACACTTCCGGTTGGCGCTGCACCGCTGGCGACGCAAACAGCGGTTTGGTCACGCGCTTGCCAAGGTAATACAGCACGCCGATGGTTGCCGCCGCCTGCAGCACGGCCAGCAGCAGCGTCAGCCACAAGGCCTGGCCCGTGTCTTTGCCCAGTCCCTCGACCAGGATCAGCGCGGGTACCACCGCCAGATCCTGCAGCATCAGGATGGCGAAGCACTTCTGGCCCAGCGTGGTGCGCAAGGTATGCTGGCGGCTCATCAGGTCCATCGCCACTGCGGTACTGGACATGGCCAGCGTGATGCCAATGGCGACGGACGCGGCGCCGCTGTTGCCGAAGGCGAGAGCGGACAGGGCGATCAGGGCGCCCGTCACCGCGACCTGGGCCAGGCCAGTGCCGAAGACATCGCGGCGCAGCGCCCACAGGCGAGCGGGGGAAAGCTCCAGCCCGATCATGAACATGAGAAATACGATACCAAGTTCCGCCACCGGCTTGATCGCTTCCACGTCCTGGAAACTGGCCCAGGCCAGCGTGGGTACCGCCGGCAACCAGCTGGCAAAGCCGTGCGGCCCAAACAGGATTCCCACCAGTAGGAAGCCGACGATCTGGTTGACGCGCAGGCGCTGCAAGAGCGGCACCAGGATGCCGGCCAAGCCCAGAAACAGCAACGCTTCACGCAAATGATGGACGGACATACGTGCCTTCAGCTAATGTAGAGTTCAATTATGCGCAACTTTCTGACGTCCTCCAACTCGGCGTGCTCGACGAACTGTTCAATTCCTTTGACCCTGCGCCGTTTTTTACGCAGGAACTGGACCACGCGGCCGAGCAGTACATCGAAAAATGGGCGATGCGCTATCCCGCCCACAGCCAATTGCACCTTTCCGTCCACCTCGACACAGCCCCGGCCGACGCCGGCGGACCTGCGCGCCTGTCCAAGGCGGTACATGACCATTTTTCGCTGCGCGCCCAAAGTGCGCGCGCCGACCTGTCCGACCTGCTGTGGCAGGGACGCCTCAGCCTCGTGATCGGCTGCTGCTTCGTCGCCGTCTGCATTCTCTTCGCCGACCTGCTGCGCACCTACGCCGCCGGACCGGTAGCGGCCATCTTCCGGGAAGGGCTCACCATCATCGGCTGGGTCGCCCTGTGGCGCCCGGTCCAGATTTTCCTATATGAGTGGTGGCCCATCTGGCGGCGCATCCAGGTGCTCACCAACCTGCAGCACATGCGCGTCGAGCTGCTGGTCAACCACGTTTCGCTATCCCATACCGCCGGCGCTGCCGGGCCATAAAGCTAGCTCACGCATATCCAGCCAGATCCGCGGCGTCGGAGCAAGTCCCTAAGGTAAATGCGACAGTCACAGCAAGCGGAATGCGCAAGCCGCGACGACTGTCGGCAGCAGCGCACCCAGCAACAGATATTCGGCGCGGATTGCGCCGTCGTCAAATCCCTCGCGCAAAATTGCCGCGCCGGCCGGATTCGGGGCATTGGCGATCACCGTCAGTCCGCCCCCCGTCACCGCACCGGCCACCAGCGCAGCCTGGAATTGCGGCGACAAGCCGTCTACCAGCGACGCAAGGTAGGTCAAAGCGGCGTTGTCGGTAATTGCCGTCAGCGCAGTGGTACCGTAGAACACCGCGTCCTCATTCAATCCCAGCAAGAGCGGCTCCAGCCACCAGGCCTGTTGGCCGCCGAGCACCACCAGACCGCCCAGGAAGAAAGCCACCAGCAGCGCTTCCTTCAGGATCAGCGGGTCCTGGTAGCGCCCGTAGGCCTGAGCAAAACCCAGGAAGAACAGGAATGCACCCATGAACACCGCAGGATGATGCGAGAACATCACCACCAGCACCAGGAAAGCAAGGTGCACCGCCACCATCGGGAACGGGACTGGATCCACACGCTCCGGCGCACTGGCGATGGCCGTGAGTTCGCGCCGGAACCAAAACGCCGCAATGCCCGTATTCAGGATAACGGCAACTGCGGCTTTCCAGCCAAAGGTAGTGAGCATGAACGGTACGTTCCAGCCCCAGACACCGGCCACCATCAGCACCGGCGGCGCGGCGAAGGTTGTCAGCGTACCACCAATGGAGACGTTCACGAACAGGGTGCCGAGTGTGACGTACTTCAGCTTTGCGGACAGCGGATGACGGTAGATATTCTCGCGCAACATCAATGCCGCCAGGGTCATCGCGGCAGGTTCGGTGATGAAGGAGCCCAGCAACGGCACCAGGGTCAGCACCACGATATACAGGGCAATATTGGGATTCAACGGCAGGCGGCGCGCCAGGAAAGCCACCACGCGCGCGGCAAACTGCAAGATGGGCCGCGTGCCGGCGATCACCATGATGGCAAACACGAACATCGGCTCGGTAAAGTTGCGCCCCTCAATGTAGCGCGTGGCATCCTCCTTGCCATCGATGACGAACATGAACAACACCAGCACCATGGCCCAAAAGCCGAACACCACTTCGACCTCGCCCAGCAGATGCCAGATACCGGCATGGCGCGGATGACGGTGAGCCATGCGTTCGAACCAGCCAGTGGAGAATGTGTGCAGGACGGCGACAGCGAACAGCGCAGCGCCAATGAGTTGGAGGGAAGTCGGATGCATCAGGGATACGCACGTGAATAGCCACGCGTGGCGGCCCGACCATCGCGAAATCCTGTCGTACGAGACCGTGCGATCACCCTTTTTCGCGATTATAGCAGTAGTCCCCGTATCGCGAAGTAAATATTGCAAGCACATCAAGTGGCCGAGCGTTTGGACGCGAACCCCGACGACTGGCTCGCACCACCCTGGCTCATACTCACTGCCAGCCGCAACTATCCGCCGCTTAATCTGGGGATAATCTTCCTTGCATACAGTCGTCCCCATCGGAAGTTCGTTGAGGGATATCATGTTGAGCGCCAACGCAGAATCGGCAACCGGCCCCGTCCGCCACCTAACGGCAGAAAGCAGAATTGAGCATTTCCCGCGCGGCGCGCCCAAGCGCCGTGAGCTGGAAGACTTCATTGCGAACTCATTTCGCACCAGTTACGGCGCCGAAGTGGACCACTTCGGCGAAGTGCTGCTTGGCGTGCGCGACAAGGACGGTAACTGGATTGCGGCTCTCGGTTATACGCCGGCAGCGCTGGGGCCGCTGTTCCTCGAGCATTATCTCGATGTGCCGGTCGAAGCGGCTATCGGCGCCCACGCACGCTGCGCCGTCGGTCGCGCCAGCATTGTCGAAGTAGGCAACCTGGCGGCGCACCACCCTGGCGCAGCGCGCGCCCTGATCGTCAGCACCACCCAGTTCCTGAACAGCCTTGGCCTGCGCTGGGTGGTGTTTACCGCTACCGTCAGCCTGCTCAATTCCTTCAGCCGCCTGCGGCTGCAACCGCATGTGCTGGCGCCGGCCGACCCGGCCCGCCTGCCCGATGGCGCCCAGCGCTGGGGCAGCTATTACGACACCCAACCCAAGGTCATGTTCGGCGATATCCACTATGGTCACACACAACTTTCATGAACTCTTTCCGGCCGGACGCCCTGTCCTGTATGACGGGAGAACCCTGCTCGATAGCACCGCCGTCGCGGCCCGCGTTTCCAGCCTGCGCAGCGCCCTGCAAGCTCGCCGCGCGCCGCGTGCGCCGGTTGCCATCCTTGCCGACAACAGCCCCGAATGGCTGGCGGCCGATCTGGCCACACAGGAGTTGGGCCTGACCCTGGTGCCGCTTCCGCTGTTCTTCACGCCCGCTCAATGGGCGCACGTATTGCGGGAAAGTGGCGCCAGCGCAGTGCTGGCCCCTCACGGAGCACCACTGGGCGCTCTCGGTTTCGGCGCCCCGATCGACTGCGGCGGTCTGCTACAGCTGTACCAGTCCGCCATAGCCCCTGATTGTTCGGGGCCGGCCGATACGCAAAAGATCACCTTCACTTCCGGCACCACGGCCGCCCCAAAAGGTGTCTGCCTGTCCACCGGCCAGCAATGGGAGCTGGCACGCACCCTGCAACAAGGCGTAGCGCCGCTTCGACTGGAACGCCATCTGTGCCTGCTGCCCTTCGCCGTCCTGCTCGAAAACATCGCCGGCCCCTACACCGCCATGTTGAGCGGCGCGATCACAATTTGCCCGCCGTTGGAGGAAGTCGGTCTGGCCGGGGCCAGCCGGTTTGACCCGCAGCGCTGCCTGGACGCCATCGAGCACTATCAGGCTCAAAGCGTCATCCTCTTGCCGCAAATGCTACAAGCCATGCTCGCAGTGATGACGCCTGCCGACACGCGCACCGCCAGCCTGCGCTTTATTGCCATCGGGGGCGCCAAGGTGCCTGCGCGCCTGCTGGCGGCGGCCCGCGCGCGTGGCTTGCCGGTCTTCGAAGGTTATGGCCTGTCGGAATGCTGCTCGGTCGTGGCGCTCAATCTGCCAGGCAGCGAACGCAGGGGCAGCGTCGGCAAGCCCTTGGCACACCGCCCGGTGCGCATCGCCGACGATGGTGAAATTGAGGTTGGCGGCGCATTGGCGCACTACCTCGGTATGGCCCCCACCACCTCGGGATGGTTCGCCACCGGCGACCTGGGTCACCTCGACCAGGACGGCTATCTCTACATCGATGGCCGCAAGAAGGACATCCTGATCACCGGTTTTGGCCGCAACGTCTCGCCCGAATGGCCGGAAGCGGCCCTGATGGGCACCGGCGCACTCGCCCAGGCGCTCGTTGTAGGCGACGGCCGGCCTTGGCTCTCGGCACTGCTGGTGCCAGCCAAGCCAGACGTCACGCCGCACCAGGTCCAGCAGGCTGTAGACCTGGCCAACCAGGAGCTGCCCGATTACGCCCAAGTGCGGCGCTGGACCCTCGTGCCGCCCTTCACAACAGACAACGGCCAAGCGACTCCCAATGGCCGCCCGCGCCGCGCCACTATCCAGCAACAGCATGCCGCGCTGATCACTTCACTGTATGACACCCAGGAGCAACCCGCATGAACTTTTTCGAAACACTGAAAGCCGGCAGCGAAACCGAGCACCAGCAAATGTTCGCCATCCCGATCATCCAGGACGCGCTGCACGGGCGAGCCACAACGGCGCAGTACATTGCCTTCCTGACGCAGGCCTATCACCACGTGCGTCACACCGTGCCACTGCTGATGGCATGTGGCAGCCGCCTCGGTCCCGAATACGAATGGTTGCGCTCAGCCATTGCAGAGTATATCGAGGAAGAGGTCGGCCATCAGGAATGGATCCTGTCGGATATAGCTGCCTGCGGCGGCGATCCGGAGGCGGTGCGGCACGGCCAGCCGCATCCCAGCACCGAACTGCTGGTGGCCTATGCCTACCACCAGATCGACCGCGGCAACCCGGTCGGCTTCCTTGGTATGGTGCACGTGCTCGAAGGCACCAGCACCGCCCTTGCGACGCACGCCGCCGATACCCTGCGTGGCGCCCTGGGCCTGCCAACGGAGGCGTTCAGCTACCTGAATTCGCACGGAACCCTCGATATCAGCCACGTAGCCTTCTTCGAAGGCCTGGTCAACCGCCTCGAGAGCGACGCGGACCAGCAAGCCGTACTGCACGTCGCGCGCATGATGTACAAGCTGTACGGTGACGTATTCCGCAGCCTGCCGCATGGTGCCGCCGTGTTCGAACAGGCGGCGTGATATGGGAAAACGCATACCGCAACGCTGGCGCGCCGTCCTGACAGGGGCTGGCGGCGGCATCGGCTCCGCCATCGCACGCCGCCTGGCGCCGCAAGCCGACGCTCTGATCCTGGTGGGACGGCAGCCGGCGCCGCTGGCCGCCCTGCGCGCCGAACTGGGCGATCACGTACAGGTGGTCTGCGGCGACCTGACCGCGCCCACCACGCTGACAGCCATCGAGCAAGCCGCCCACGCTTTGCATGGCATCAACCTTTTGGTCAATAATGCCGGCATCAGCCATTTCCACAGCTTTGAGACCCAGGCACCTGAGGCCATCCGCGCGATGCTGGAGACCAACCTGCTGGCGCCCATGCTGCTGACGCGCCAGTTGCTGCCGCTGCTGCACCGGGCGCCCTCGGCGCAGATAGTCAACATCGGCTCAGTACTCGGCCTGCTTGGCTATCCGGGCTTCGCGGCCTATGGCGCAAGCAAGGCCGGCCTGACAGGATTCTCCCAGGCGCTGCGGCGCGAACTTTCGGATAGCGCGATCGAGGTGCGCCATTTCGCACCGCGTGCTACACGAACCGCGATCAACAGCTGCGCGGTCAATGCCATGAACAGCGCGTTGGCAACGGCCGAGGACTCGCCGCAAGCCGTGGCAAACGCTTTCGCCGAGTTTTTGGACCGGGACACATGGCAAGCCACCATGGGCCGCAAGGAACGCTTCTTCGTCCTGCTGAACCGCCTGTTGCCATCCCTGCCGGACGACGCTATCCGCAAACAACTGGCCGTGATCCGCCAGTACCTGCCCAAGTAACCCCCCACCGGAGTCATCAACATGAATACTATCCTCAAAATTGCCACCGTCCTGCTGCTGCCCATCTCCCTTGCCGCTGCCGGCGTACCAGAGGACGTCGGTACCTTGCAGCAAAAGTGGGAACAGGTCCGCTACAAGACCCCTGCTCCAGCGCAGGAAGCGCAGTATGAGCAACTAGCGAATGAAGCGCAGAAAACCGTCGCCAGCAACCCCGGCAACGCCGATGTGCTGATCTGGTACGCTATCATTGAGTCAACTTATGCTGGCGCCAAGGGCGGCCTGGGTGCGCTGTCGCATGTAAAAAATGCCAAAAGGGCTTTGGAGCAGGCGATCGCGCTCAATCCCGACGCGCAATCCGGTTCGGCCTACACCAGCCTCGGTTCGCTGTATTACCAGGTCCCCGGCTGGCCGATCGGCTTTGGGGATGACAAGAAGGCATTGGAGTTTCTGAAGAAGGGGCTGGCGATCAACCCGGACGGCATTGATCCCAACTACTTCTACGGCGACTATCTGTTCCGCAAGGGCGACTACACGGAAGCGGAACGCGCCCTGAACAAGGCGCTCCAGGCCGCGCCGCGCCCGGGCCGCAAAGTGGCGGACGAAGGCCGGCGCGGGGAGATCGAGCAGTTGCTGGCGAAGATAGCCGCCAAGCGCAGGTAACAAGGAGGCAGCATCGTTGAAAGTCCTGTTAGTCGAAGACGATCCCCTATTGGCAAGCGGCTTGCTGACGGCGCTGCGGCGCGCAAGCTACAGCGTAGAACATGTCAACGATGGCGCCGCCGCTATCGGGGCCCTCACCCACACGCCGTTTGACATAGTGGTGCTTGACCTCGGCTTGCCAACCCTCGACGGCACCGAGGTGCTCAAGGCATTGCGCAGCAGCGACAACCCGATCCCGGTCCTGGTCTTGTCCGCGCGTGACTCCACGCGCGACCGGGTGCAGGGCCTGGACCTGGGGGCGGACGACTATCTGGTCAAGCCGTTCGAGCTGGACGAACTGCTGGCGCGCCTGCGCGTGCTGCTGCGTCGGCGCAGCGGCCGCCGGGTCAACCAGCTCACCCTGGGCCAGCTTACGCTCAACCCGGAAAGCCTGAGCGCGACCTGGCAAGGCCGTCCGGTCGCACTGCAACGGCTGGAATTCATGCTGCTGCTTCAGCTGGCAGAGAACCCGCAACGCGTCTTCAACCGCGCCCAGCTCGAAGAAATCCTGTATGGCTGGGGCGAAGGAGCGGAAAGCAACACCATTGACGTGCACGTGCACCACTTGCGGCGCAAAATCGTGCCATCTGTCATCAAGACGATCCGCGGAGTCGGCTATCGCATGGGCGACCTATCCATATGAAGACGCGCTCGTATTCGGTCCGCCAACGCCTGGTGGCCGCCACCTTGCTCTGCATGCTGCTGATCTTCCTCGGCATCGGCATCGGCGCACGGGCGGTGGCGCGGCATGAGTCCGACGAACTATTCAGCGCGCGCCTGGCCACGTCGGCGCGCGTGCTGGAGGCGCTGGTCGCGCGGCAACTGGAGCATGCCACGATCGCCCAGCCGATTGTCATCACCCTGCCGCACGAGCTGGAAACCACCCTCAGCGACGAACCGGAAGCCTTTGGCCACCGTTACGAGACCAAGATTGCATTCCAGGTCTGGAGCGCCGACGGCATGCTGCTCGCCAAGTCGGCATCAGCACCGAAAAAGGCGCTGGCGCCGCTCCGTGCCGGCTACTCCGAAAACCAGACGGACGGCGCCAACTGGCAAGTCTTTGCACTGCGGTCCGGCAATGTCTGGGTGCTGGCGGCGGAGAACGATGAGGTGCGGCAGGAACTCTCAAACGATATCGGCAAATCGATCCTGATTCCGCTGGCGATTGGCGGTTTGCTGATGCTGGGCACAGCCAACTTCCTGATCCTGCAGAATATGCGACCGTTGTACGAACTGGCGGCCCGCATTGCGGCGCGCGAGCCGGAATCGCTGGAGCCGGTTGTCCTGCCTCGGACACCGATGGAAATGGCGCCCATCGTCACCGAACTGAACCATCTGCTTGACCGCATCCGCGCCGCCTTTGAACGCGAACAACGCTTCCTCAATGCCGCCGCCCATGAAATCCGGACCCCGATCGCCGCACTGCAACTGCACCTCGAAAACGCCCTGCGCGCCAACACGCCCGGGCAACGCACGGCGTCCCTCGAACAGGCCATGGCCGGCGCGCGGCGCACCAGCAAACTGGCGGAACAACTGCTCACACTGAGCCGGATCGTGGCGGGTGGCGATCAAGTGCAAATGCAAAGCCTTTCCCTGCGGGCCCTGTGCCGCGACGTCATTGCCGGCATGGAGCCGCTGCTGGACCGGCGTGGCCAGAACATTGGCCTAGAGGTCGCAGAGGATGCCCGGGCCTGGGGCGATCCGACGCAGTTGCGGCGGCTACTGCAAAACCTGGTGGACAATGCTTCGCAACACGGGAAGCCGCATGGCGAGATCCAGGTCACATTGTCACGCGGTGATAACTGCGCTGTACTGGACGTCACTAATGATGGCGTGCCAATTCCTGAGCAAGAAATCGGCAAACTGTTTGTACCCTACTACCGCTTGCCAGGCGCGGTTCCGGAAGGCCACGGCCTGGGCTTGGCCATCGTGCAGGAAATCGTCGACCTGCATCACGGCAGGATCGAAATCCGGCGCAAGCCAGACGGCCAGGGAACGGTAGTACGCGTACAACTTCCTTTGTCCAGGACCTGAACGGTCCGATCCGGGGTCGCCCTTGACCCAGATCATGGTCCAAACGGCGGCGAGCCGCTACCTTCGGTCAGAATGCAGTCTCAACTGACCGGAGAAACCCATGTGCGACCGCCGAATCCTGGGCGCAGCCCTGCTGACAGCATCCCTGATCTTCCTGACGCCGCCGGCCTGTTTCGCTCAAGCCGGCCTTGCCGACCTGCGGGATAAGGGGGCAGTTGCCAGCCTGCTGGACGCCTATCGCACGCAACATCAAGGCGCCGGGCAGCGGGCTTGGAAGATTGCCGCCCTGCTTGACCGCTTCTACCGCCAGCACGATCACGCCCTGGCATGGCAAGGCGACGACCTCCGGCTGGCACGGCAAGCGTTGCAAATACTCGGCGGGGCTGCCGCTCAAGGCCTGGTGGCGGAGGACTATACGGTATCAGTTCCGCTGCCGGATGCCAACGCCCAAGCCGAGCAACAACAACGCTTTGACGTTGAGCTGTCCGCTGCCATGCTCAGCTTCCTGTCCGACCTTCATGCGGGCCGCACCGCCGCGGACTTCATCGCATTTACGCGGACAGTGGAAAGCGACAGCTTTGACGCCGCCGAGCTGCTTGGCACGGCGCTCAAGCAAGGCCAGCTTTCCGGCGCCGTCAGCGCAGCCGAACCACGTACTGCAGTTTACCAACGCGTCAAGCAGACTTTGGCACACTACCGCCTGCTTGAACCGCAATACCGGGTGCTCCCGCCGTTGCCGCCGCCACCTGCTGGCGTCAAACTCGTGCCGGGCATGCCCTACTCCGGCGCTGCCGGCCTGCGGCAACGCCTCATCTTGCTGGACGACTTAAGCGAAAACGAGGCGCCGCTCACCGATGGGGTATACAGCCCAGGCATCGAGACCGGTGTCAGGCGCTTCCAGCTGCGGCACGGCCTGGAACAGGACGGCATTCCCGGCAACGCCACCCTGTCTGCACTGCAGGTCCCGCTGGCGCAGCGCATCCTCCAGCTTGAACTGACGCTCGAGCGCCTGCGCTGGATGCCGCCGCTGCCGCGCGGCCCGCTCATCGTTGTCAACGTCCCATCCTTTCGCTTGTGGGCGCTTGACACGCGCATCGCGGCCAGCGCGCCACAACTTGAGATGCGCGTCATCGTTGGTACCGCCGGGCGCACGCCCACACCACTGCTCATTGGCGAATTGCGATACCTGGAATTCAACCCGGCGTGGAATGTGCCGCGCAGCATCGCGATGCAAGAGATCATGCCCAAGCTCAAGGATGACCCTTCTTACCTTGACAAGCAGGACATGGAACTGGTCGGCATCAATGGCCAGCCCATCGCTGCCGGGATGGCGCCGCTGGAAGCGCTGCGCTCCGGCACTGTGCGTGTGCGGCAGCGGCCGGGCACGCGCAATGTCCTCGGCGCCGTGAAGTTCGCCATGCCGAACCCTTTGAACATCTATCTGCACGCCACGTCAGCAACGCAGCTCTTTGCCAAGCAGCGGCGTGACCTCAGCCACGGATGCATCCGGCTGGAGCAGCCGGCGGCGCTTGCGCAGTTCGTCCTGCGCAATGAGGGAAGCTGGGATAGCGCCAGCGTCGAACAGGCAATGCAGCCAGGACCCACCAGGACAGTGACACTCCGGGCGCCGGTGCCGGTCGTCTTGCTGTACGCCACCGCCGTCACAGACCGCCAGGGGCGTGCCCTGTTCTTCCAGGATATCTACAAACTGGACCGGAAGCTGGCCCAAGAGCTTGCCCTGCCCCGCTCCGTCGGCGGCAAGGACTAATGCTCTGCATGACTCAAGCGCAAGGTGTTACCAATCACGTCGGTTCCGGTGCACTGCGCGCTATCGCAAGTTAATCGCAAAGTCATCATGCTTCGAGCGGAATGGCGATCCGTTCCACACCGCATAGCCGTGTGAACGGTCTTACTCCACTCGATGAATGCAGATAGAGCGCGCCTAGCGCCGCAGCCAGCGCAATTGCCGTGACCGAAAAATGGTTGCCATGACGCGGCGAAGTGTCGCCGCTGGAAGCCTTTGATTCAGTGCAGGCGGCTCCGCTTTTGCGCGTACATTTGTTCGTCTGCCAGGAGGACGTAGTGCGACAGCGTATTCTCGGCACTGGAATCGACCAGCACGACACCGGCGCTGATCGCAACGCAATACGGCCGCTCCTGCATCAAGTTGAAGGCGCGCAGATTGGCTTCAATACGGGCCAGGATGACCTCTGGCTGCTCGTCGTCCAGTGTATACGCGACAAATTCGTCGCCGCCAAGGCGTGCCACAACATCGGCATGACGAAACGACTGGCGGAACACAAGCGCTGCATCCCGGATCATGCCATCTCCGGCCTCATGACCCAGCTCATCGTTCACGCGCTTCAGGCCATCAATGTCGGCGAAGATCACGGCGCTCTTTGTGCGCTTGCGCCGCGCCAGCTTATAGATCTGTTCGGCCTGCAGGAAGAAGCCGCGCCGGTTGTATAGCCCCGTCAGCACGTCGGTCAGCGACAGCATCCGCATCTCGCTCACCGCCTCGTCCCTTTGCTTCAGTTCTTCGGCATGGGCCACTGACGTGTCAGCAATCTTCTGGCGCTGCTCGCGCAGAAGCTGCTCGAGTGAAGTCTGCGACTCGATTTTTCCCAGCGCTGCCCCAGCCAGCTGCAGAATGTATGAGAGTGCGCGTTTGTAGGCATCCTGCGTCGCTGAATCCACGTCATGATCCCAGCTGACTGCGAGTACCACCGCTGCGGCGTGCGCCGGCACGGCCAGCACCATCTGGCGCGCCCCTCCGTATTCAAGCTGCTGTTCGGCGTTGCGCTGCGCATCCACGCCGGCTACCGCGTCGGCAGTCATGCGCACGGCGGCGCGGTAGAGCGGATGGCCGGTACCTGCCGAATGCACAATACCGTGGCTGTCGAACTCAACGAGATCCATCCGATCGCTGCGCAGGAGCAGCAAGGCCGAGTCGAACCGCACCATTTCCGCCAGCGCGCGGCCGATCAGTGCCAACGAACCTTGCGCCTCGTCTGTCTGCAGCAGGTCGCGCGCCAATGTCAACAGTATGCGCAACTGGGCCGGCCCGAGCTGCCGCGTTTCCACCCGATGCTTTCTCATAGTGCGCCTCCCTATCGTGCTAGTCCTCTGCCGTGTCGGGCGTCGGCGAGGCGGAGGATGGCGTGATAGCCTCCGAGACCATCTGATCGGTACTGGGTGCCCGACGCAACAAAGGCATGTCAAGCACTCGCGCAATCACGCCCGGGGGAACGCGCCTGTATTCCATGTACTTCTGCGCCAGCGCCCGGTTGCGCACCGACTGGATGTTGACACCGCGCGCCACCGCCTTCGCGGTACCGGTGTCGGAGCGTCTTTGGCGTTCGTTCATTTCCGTCCCAGTTCGCTATGTTCGTTGATGCTTCATGGCGTCAGATTCCCCAGCCGCAAGGCGTTCTTTGCGTAGTGCGATCGGCCCGCCGCCGCTAACACCGTGCGGTAGCCCGAGCAAAGAAAGTTCCGGTCCAGCATTTCCATGCTGCTTCTCCTGATTTGCAGCCCTGCACTGAGTGTATGCCTATTCCCACGCACGCGTCGGCCTTCTTTCCTGGCCCGTATTGCCAACACCCGGCTCCGGGCCAGCCCACGATATGAAATCCCGATGGCCCGAGCATGCAGGACGTGCTACCGTCGTAGCTTGGAACTCTTCTTCTATGGGAGGAAATCATGGATAGCACCTGCGCCGACCGCCGGCTCGATCAAGTCCAGTTTCGCCATTTGCAGCACGCGCTCGACCTGCTGCGCACCCACGGCTGGCGCTATGCCGTCGTGTACTTGCGCAACCACCGGATCGCCGAATCCACGCTCCAGCGCGTGCTGTTTGGTGAATGGCAGCGCCATCGCGTATCGGACAACAAACTCATCATCCGGCAAAACGTCGCTGCCGGCTAAGCGCCTGCCCGACCATTCGGCACCGCTCGTCCCACAATGCCTCGGAGGCCGGGTTTTCGCCAGCAATCTGAGCGGCGTTCTGTAGAAATCGCTAGGGGTTCGCCGGAAAGGCATGTATATTAGCTTTACCGCGTTTCAAGCACTGCTAAAGAATTGCCGGTCTCGTACCTGTCTCGCCAACGCTGGCGACTCCCGTCTGATTCCCTCATTTGTTGACCCTGCTCGTTGCCGCGTATCGCCGGAAACGGCCGACCTACATCTTTCGAGGTACTATCATGACTATGCATACCGGAATCGTAAAATGGTTCAACGAAGCCAAAGGCTTCGGCTTCATCACCCCGGACTCAGGCGGACCAGACCTGTTCGTCCACTTCCAGGACATTCAGGCTACTGGTTTCAAATCGCTCGCCGAGAACCAGCGCGTCTCGTTCGAGCGCAGCCCGAGTCCCAAAGGCGAGAAGGCCACCAACGTCTGCCCTTCCTGACATCCGCAAGCCGAGGACTTGGCGCCCCCTCGTCTCGCCGGCTGGCGCAATGGTCCAGACCGCCCGATAAACCAAGCGCCAGCTCGAATGGCAATCTTGAAGAAGTCGAAGTCAAGGTGGGTTTCTGGAACGCGACTGCGGCGACACACCCGAGCGTGCCCGCATTGCCGTTTGCTTTCGACCGCGCGTGTGCTGGACCTTCAACCTTTTTTCCCACCAGCCATAGTCTGACAAGGTTTCCTTTGCCACTTCCACGCATCGCAGATAATCGGGAGAGGCCTTGGAGCATGGTGGGACCGGTGGTTCGATGCCCTGGGCCAGGCAATAGCGCACTGCGTCCTCCAGGTCTCCTTCGTTGAGCAATTCCCGGCACGCAGTCGAGTGTGTCAGTGCAAGGTTCATCTCGCTATCCAAAGCTCGCCAAATGCCTGGCAAAGCGCTGAAGGGGACGCGGACCGGAACGCTCAGCATTCACGCACCACGCCTGCAGGCCTGTCAAAAGCTCGTCCTGCGTTGCCGGCGAACGCTCCCATACCTTCTCCAGCGCCTGCCGCGCCATATGCATGGCATGGAGCCGGGCACTGTGCCCTATCACCTGCTCCAGCTCCGCCCTTTGCGCCTCCGTGAGCCGCCAGGGTGCATGGCGCAACAGACGCTTCGCCTGGATCAAGCTTGCATGCGGTACATGCCTCGCCAGGCCTGTGCGTTCAGCCCGGAATACATCCAGCGTCAGGACTGTCAGCTCGCGCGTCAATACCGCACGATTGCCCAGTACCAGCTTCAAAGTCGCCAAGGTCGGCACGAACTGTCCTGCGCAGCGCATCATGCGCTGTGGAGGGCACCGGAGCGATGCCAGCCGCAACCAGCGCAGTATGCTGATGTAGGTCCAGCCGATATCCAGTTCGAACCAGCGCACCGAAAACTTGGCCGAAGTGGGGAAAGTGTGATGGTTATTGTGCAGTTCCTCCCCGCCGATCAGCAGGCCAAACGGAACGATGTTGGTTGCAGCTTCCTTACAGTCGTAGTTGCGGTAGCCGGCAAAGTGCCCCAAGCCGTTCACAACACCGGCGGCCAGGAACGGAATCCACATCATCTGGCAAGCCCACAGCGTCAAGCCCGGCACCCCAAACAAGCCCAGTTCGATCAGCAACAGCAAACCCACGCCTTGCCATGTGTACCGGCCATAAATCCGCCGTTCCAGCCAATCTGCCGGTGCACCACGGCCGTAGCGGTCGACCAAAGCAGGGGCTCCTGTCGCGCGGCGGTACAGTTCGGCTCCGCGCCACAAGACCTGATTGATACCGAGCACGACCGGGCTGTGCGGATCCTTCGCCGTTTCGCAATGGGCGTGATGGCACCGATGCACCGCCACCCATTCCCGCGTCACCATTCCCGTCGTCAGCCACAGCCAGAAGCGGAAGCAATGTGCCACGATCGGGTGCAGTTGCAGGGAACGATGGGTCTGGCACCGATGCAGGTAGAGCGTTACCGTGACGATCGTCACATGCGTGCTCACCAGACCGAACAGCAATAGTTGCCACCAGCTTAACGCAAGCAGACCTTCAGCCGCCCACTGCAAATACTTCTCCATACTTGCGCTCCTTCCCGATCCTGGGCCTACAAGCTCGGATGGCTGGCGGCAAACGCGATCGCGTCACACAGCTGGTCATACCTGTAAGCGCCATAGAGAAAATGCCCTTCGACATAGGCGATGCCATGCAGTCTCATCACGCATTCTTCTTCTTCGCTTGGTTGATATGTAGCCGCCCAGCTCGGTTGGAACCCATCGTCGCGCAAAAAGCCTGCTTTGGCATATTCTGCGACTGCATATTCCAAGGCATCCCGGAAGACATCATAGTGGTGCTGTCGAAATGCGTACCGCCTCCCATCGAACGAGATCTCATATTGTGCCGCCAGGATTTCATCCGATTCCTGGTGCGCACTGGTGTCGCGCGTGCTTTCCATGACCTGTCCCCCTAACCTGTCCCTGTCCCCATTCATTCCGAGAATCTGACGCCGGGCTTTTGACATCGCATCGGTATTGGCGTCTTCCTGCGACTCGAATGCATCATCCGGAAAGACAATCGACCGCATCATCTTTTCCGGCCATTGAAGGCGGGTGCATTCCGATGATGTTGGCAAATGTTTGAGTATGGCGGTCGAGGCGTATTTCAGTGAGCCATCCTGACATCGGAACTCAGCACACCTGAGCAGGATATTCCACCCCTGGAACCACGTTGTTGAATGTTGGCGCATGGCGCACTCCTTCGCTCGTGTTCGGGGATAGGCTCGGGAAGGTGGCGACAACGAGCACGCCCGCCGTCCCGGCGCTGCACGTCAACGGCGTGCCAGACGCAAGTGCAATACCAGTTCACGACGATTATGGGCTGTGACACGATTGCGCTGCCACGCTGCAATGCTGAGGAAGACCGGCACAAACTCCGATGTTGGCTGGGTACCTGCTACCCCACTATACGCGCACAAGCCACATTAGCCTAATGAATTCGGCGTCGTGCGCAAGCGCTATCGCACGGCAGCCTCAATGCCGTCGTGCGTGCAGCGCAATGCCGATCCATCTCACACAGCGGAAGGCGGTGAACGAGCCCTTACGGCGTTGAATGCTTCATCGCTTCTGCCTCACGCGCAGCAGTGCGCTCTTCGCGCGCGGAGGTTGGATCGCCGCCGTTGTCGACCTGCCCGGCAGCGCGTTCCGCATCGCCGTGCGCGCTTTCGGCTTCTCCCCTCCCGCCAGGATTCTCGGTAGCGGGCGGCTCCAGCATATCCTGCACCATGGCGCGCAGCTCTTCAGCGTCGGGCGGCAAACCGCGCCTTTTCCGCATGTGGATATAGTGTTGAATTTCAGATTCCTGTTCGGCACTCAGAGGCAGGCCGCGGAAGGAGAATTCCGGTCCGTTATCTTTCATGACGGTTCTCCCGATTGTTGACTCATACTGAGTGTACGCCTAAATCTACGCGCGCATCGGCCTGCTGCAGTAATCGCTTGAGCCAGCCTCGACACACTGGAACGATGTCAAGGCTTATCGTGCGCCCGCTTAACCACCGGCGACTAGACTCACTGAAAGACCGACTTTGTCCGGTCGAAAACGGAACACCGGTTGGATAGAAGTTCTGTAGAGCATTGCTCAATCGCCAATAGTCAACTGGCTTAGCCCGCAACTGCGGGCACTTTTCCAACATGCACCGCACCTATCGTGGCAAATCGGCGAATCTGATGCGCTACCGCGCATCTGCTCGCACCATGTTTTCGCCAGCCATGTGCAGGCGCATTCCCACCTCGAAAGAAGCCAAGGCCTTCAAGCGGCAATGAGCGGTTCGGCGTACACTGAAACCACTGCTTCCTTTGCTACTGGCAGTTTAGGGACAGCGTATCAGAGATAACATACACGGGTATGGGCATGGCAAACTATCGCTACTATTGGCGCGCAGTAGGCACGTTTGGCTCGGGACCAAGTTCCATCTGGTTCAATGGGCGCAACTACCTATATCGGGGCTACGCATACGATAACTTTATCGATGCCTACAATTATGCGCAGCTCATGCTAATGCATCCTTCTCGCGCGCCGCCTGCCGCACTGACGTTGCTCGCAGGGCGGGTTCTGCCCCCTTCTGCCGACGAGTTTCAATCAATGCAGCGATTCGGGATCGAGTTCGTTGCAGGACATTACTTCTATGGCGTCTATCGTTACGATTGCCTGAAAGACGCCTGCGCCTTCGCAGCCCTTGCGCCCGGCCATGAAGTTTGTCGGCGCAACCTGCAGGTCGCGCACGCCGCGCATCACTTGAATCGTCTTCAAGAGCGCCACATGGTTGATGGGAGAAGTCAAGCCATGCAAGTCCGACCCGGCGGGAGAATCGGGCACTACGATATCTTTCCTGAAAATGGCCCCACCTTCCTCCGGTTCAGGCGCAGCCCGCTGAAAGCATGAACACCCCTAAGCCGGGGCCCATACCTCGTCGAGTGCTTCATAGCATCCGCCTCAGCGGCGGCAGTGCGTTCTTCGCACGCGGCGATCGGTTCGCCACCGTTTGCGGCCTGCCCAGCAGCGCGTTCCGCAACGCCGTGGGCACTTTCGGCTCCATATCCATTTCCCCTGCACGGAGGGCGCACCCGGAATTCCAAGCTCATTTCATTACACGCCGCTCATACCAGCTCATTAACGATGGCACCGTGATCCCATGGAACAGAATCGAGGCGACCACAGTCGCCAAGGTCAGACGCACCAACGCAGGCGCGAATTCCGCGGCGACGCCGTGGTTCAGTGCAAACATCAGGTAGTAAATCGAGCCAATCCCCCGGATGCCAAGCCAGCCGACCAGGACTTGTCTATACGGAGGACTGGCGGCGCCGATCATTCCGAACACCACCGAAGCCGGGCGCACCACAACGAACAGTGCCGGAACAAACCACCACAGGTCCATCGGGCTTCCGATAGCGGGTAACATGATGCCAATCATCATGACCATGCCGAGTTCGGCAATCCGTTCAAGCTGCTCATTGAAGCCAAGGACGGCCCGTGTCATGACACCACCGGCGTGGTGCGAATGGATGGCTGGATCCACAACGACGCGCTCGTGCGCACCGGGAATATGGGACAGTGGAGCGGTTCCCGCCAACGGAAAGTTGCGTGCCCGCCGCAACGCAAGTCCCGCGAAAAAAACCGACAAGAAGCCCGATGCCATACAGCTTTGTGCCGCGCCAAATGAAACGGCAATCACGCCTAGGGAGAGAAATTCATCCATGCCAATCGCACTTTGGTGCCTGGTGCGCAGATGGATGACCAGCTTCCCAAGCAACGCGCCGACCAGCGCACCGATCAGAACGCCACCGACTGTCGACCACACCACATCCACCACCCACCAGGACCACCCCCAATCGCCCAGGTCGTGCAATTGCAGAAGCCCTAGCCCCAACAACACCAACGGAAAGGCCGTTCCATCATTGAGCGCACCTTCTCCTGCAAGACTAAAGCGCAGGGGATTATGCCCCTCCCCTGGCCTTGACTGGATCGCCGAAGCCAATACCGGGTCAGTTGGTGCTAGGATTCCCCCGAGAAGAACCGCCACGCCAAGTGGCATCCCCAGCCCATAGACCGCAATCGCGGCAACCATCCCTACCGTGACCAACATCGACAGGAAGGCAAGCCGATACGGTGCGATCCATCGGCGGTCAGAGATAGGAAGCTCCAGTTTCAACCCAACAGAGAACAGGGAGATTAGCAGCGCAGCCTCTGCGACCAGCTCCAGTGATGGGGCATGTGCGATGGGGTCAAGCTCAATAACGCCGAAGCCGTATGGACTGAGCAAGACGCCGAGCCCCAGGTAAATCATCGCCCCACTGAGCGGCAAGCGCGCAACCAGCGTACCGATCAGCATCATCGCGATCAAGATCAGCCCGCCCAACAATACCCACGTTGCCATTGCCATCGTACCCTCCAGCGGAGCTTGCGCGCGCATCGCCCGTTCTCCCCGGTTCGGCCACTCCCCAGTCATCACACTCCGGGACGAGTCATTCAAATGGGCCATTCCTGGCTATACTGAAATGGCGGGTGCGGGCGCTGGGCTTGCACCATACTCCGATCCGGCCGCCTTTGCCAGCGCGCCGCTGACCACCAACCCTGGCTTCTGGAGGAATCGATGGAATGCATGCTTCAGTGGAAAGCCTCCTATCGCCGGTCAGATGGCAGCACCGGCCTGGTCTTCATCGGCTTGCCTGGCGAACCACTGTGTCCGGACTTGATGGATTCTATTCTTCGCTGGGATACAGATCACGAATTCCTTCGAATTGACGCGCCGCCGGAAACCGATCGGTTTGCACAAGCGATTGCGTTCTTTGAACTGAATCACATCACCAACATGCGTGTGAGGTCGCTCGATGATCAGATAGATGCTTCGTCGGACGCCTAGTGCACCGCCAACTGCGGCGCCGCTACTACGCGCCATGACGGTACAGGCTGGGCAGTGCGACCTGAGCCGACATGCCGCTTCGCTTAGGCATATACTGAAGGCGCAGCAACACTTTGGGGGAGGATGTATGGAACTGCTCGAAGCACAAGACATTGCCGAGTTTACGAAGATCTTACGCAGGAATCACTTGATCCGGGCCGACTTTTCTCTCAGCACTACGGACACAACGGATCCCAAGACCGATGAAGTGCCCGCATTGCAGGGCGAATTGACAGTGCGACGTAAATCGACGGGGCAATCCAAGCAATACCTGATCAGTGACAGCACCTCATGGCTCGACCTGTTCCGCAATGACATCAAAGGCGGAGCATTTGTTGCCCAGGACTCTTTGCAAGTGCGCTATCCGACAAGGCGGCCGCACTAAGAACAGGCATATACCGTAGGCTACTGCATGCCGCAGGCATCCCAGCTTCCAGTGCCCTGCGTGGCAAGTGACATGGTCCCGGACTTGGCGAGAACCGCCGGGTAGTAGAGCGTACCTACGACCGGGCCGATCATGGAAACCTCTTCCCTTGCTTCCGGCGATATCACAACCGGCTCGGTGAATTTGAAACACTATCAACTTCGCCGCTGAAGTGGAGCCGGCATGTTATAGGAAAGCCTGGGTTTGGCCTAATTGCGCACGGACCCGCTGCCCAGACTTCCTATCTGAATAAAGGCCAGTATTTCAGTTACCAACAGTCGCAGAGCGCACTTATGGCAAGACGCAGCCTTGCATTGCCACAATGATAGGCGGTATTGAATCCAGCATGCCCGCGCCGAACCCGGATTAGAGCTATGTATCGTAAGCTAAAGCTGGCGCTGAGGCAGTCTGCCCCATCTAGTGCCGCCCACCTCCTGGCGTAACGGAAGCATCACCCGGAACACACTGCCCCCCCCAAGCGTCGATGCAACTTCGATGGCTACGCACAATACCGTATGAGACGGACAGTTCCAAGCCTGTTCCTTCTCCGATTGGCTTGGTGGTAAAGAACGGGTCGAAAATGCGTGGCATATCGTCCGGCGCGATGCCGCGACCAGTGTTGGCCACTTCAACCCATGCCCGCTTGTCGGCGCTGCCACTGCGAATGGTGATTACGCCGGGGGGAGAGGAAGTGGCTTAGGCGGCATTGACAAGTAGATTGAGGAACACCTGGTTCAGTTCAGATTGGCGGCATTGCACCAACTATGGTAGGTGGCCAGAAGCGCAGCGGCCTGGTCAAGTTCAGCGGTGACTGGCACCGCGTCAAACTCTTGCAATATGTCCCTCACCGCCCGGTATTCACGCCCGACCGTCCGCACGTGGGCCAGGAAGATGGCAAGACGCTGCTGTGCGGACGCGGACAATGCCGCCCCAGCCGCCTTCAGCTGTGAAACACCTGCCTCGATCTCTTTTTCTTCGTTCACGTCACCGTTGACAGTAAATTCCAAACTATCCAGGAGCAGCTCGCGGCCAATTTCGCGAGTCGTGGGCGCCAGCAGCTTCTCCAGGTCATCGTGCGCCTGCGCCCAAGGAGTTCGAGCTGGCCGTCGGCGACCGTATCGTAGTTGAGCAGTGATCCAACGCGGGCACGGTAGATGTCGCGCTCCAAGTCCGCGCCAAATTGCCTTAGCTGGCGCTGCAACGACTGGCGCGCTCAGGGGTCCGTTGCCCCATTGAAGCGCACCACGGATCCCGACTTTGTTTGACGCGAGTGTGCCAAAAAAAAACTGGCGCTACACGTGGCCCTGAATTTTCAAATCAGATCAACATCTCGACAATCGCTGATAATCATTTTTAGAAATCAAAAGGAAGCATATTTTCACCTTTCTATTTAATACTCTCCAATAATCACGTATTGGATTATAAAAGTTTTATTTTCTTGCCTCCTGCCTCTCTCGAGAGTCGCAGAAATCCTACACTTTCGACTGACGCGCTGGGAGAAGTTTCTTTTATCGGAAGCAAATCCAAAATCCATGTAATGTAATCCCATACGCCGACAAGCAACCCTGGCTCCATCCGACAACCTGGCACCATTAACCCGAGAAATCAAATTAATGCGCTCCGTCGAAAACAAACTTCAGAATAAATACCTTCCCTTAAATAAAGTCGCACTCGGTGTCGCTAACCTGCTGCTCCTTTCAGGCTGCTCGACACTGAACGTCGACAGCGCCAGGCTGACGCTGCCGGAAGTGCGCGCCGCCCTGCAGGAGGACAAAACTGCCCTGACCAGCGGCGTCGAACCGCTGAACGGCCCGCTAACCTTGGACAACGCCATCGCCCGCGCCATCAAGTACAACGCTGAGCGCCGTTTGCGCGCCATGGAACAAGCAGTGGCGCAGGACAGCTTTGAAGCCGGGAAGTACGATATGCTGCCCAAGCTGGTAGCCGCGGCGGGCTACCGCGACCGCAACAACGACCTGATCACCCGCAGCACCGATTCGGTCACCGGTGCGCCGTCGCTGGCCCACCCGTATATCTCCTCCGAGCGACAGGTACTCAATACCGAGATTGGCATCTCCTGGAGCCTGCTCGACTTCGGCCAAAGCTACTACGCCGCGCGCCAGAACGCCGATCGCGTGTTGATCGCCGCCGAGCGTCATCGTAAGGCACTGAACAACCTGGCGCAGGATGTTCGCTCGGCCTACTGGCGCGTGGTGGCGGCGCAAAAGCTGTTGCCGCAGCTGCGCGCGACTATCGCCGATTCCGAGGCGGCGCTCAAGGATGCACGTAAGGCTGAGGACGACCGCATCCGCTCTCCGCTGGAACCGCTGCGTTACCAACGCCAATTGCTGGAAAACCTGCGCCTGTTGGAAACCATCGAACAGGAACTGTCGACCGGTAAGGTCGAGTTGGCCTCCTTGGCCCACTTGCCGCTCACGGCTGACTACACCGTAGTCGAGCCTGCCAATGAAGTCAGCACCGCCTGGCTGGATCAAGCGGTCGACCGTATGGAAGAATATGCGCTGTTGCGCAATCCCGACCTGCGCGAAGGCATCTACAACGCCCGCATCGCACAGCAGGAAACCCGGCGTGCAATGTTGCGTATCTTCCCCGGCCTGTCGTTCAACTATGGCGTCAAGCACAGTAACGACGACTACCTGATACACAAGACCTGGCATGAGGCAGGCGCGCAGATCTCGTTCAACCTGCTGGGCCTGCTCTCGGCCCCAGCTCAGATGCGTCTGGCAGATGATGGCGTTGCGCTGGCCAGCCAGCGCCGCATGGCGACGCAAATGGCGGTGCTGAGCCAGCTGCACATCGCCCGCCTGCAATATGCCAACACAATCCGCCAATATGAGCGCGCAGACACCATTGCCGGTGTCGACCACCGCATTGCGCAGCACATCGCCAACCAGGCCGAAGTCCAGAAGCAATCGGCGCTGGACCGCATTTCGCAGCAAAGCAGCGCCGTGCTGTCGCAGCTGCGCCGTTACCAGGCGCTATCCAACGCCCAGGCCGCTGCCTCGCGCCTGCAGGCGACACTGGGCATGGAGCCGGCAATCGCCGGCGCCGCCACCATGCCATTGGACCAGTTGACCGCCGCCGTCGGCCAGTCGCTGCAACGCTGGAACCAGGGCCAGTTGCCACCGCTTGAGGAAAGTAAATGAACGCTGTACGCGCTGCCCTGCCCAATCTGCTGGTACTCGCGCTGCCCCTGCTGAGCGCCCAGGCAGCAGCGCCGCCAGCGGCCAGCGCCACACTGGACAGTCGTGAGATCCGTGCCCAGCTGATGCCACGCCGCTATACCACACTGGCTGCCGAGATCGGCGCCAAGATCAATCGCTTGCCGCTGGCCGAAGGCGCATCCTTCAAGCAGGGCCAGTTGCTGGTCCAGTTCGACTGCTCGCTGCAGCAGGCCCAGCAGGCCAAGGCCCAGGCGGCGCTGATGGCGGCCGACACCAACTGGAAGGGCAACCAGAAGCTGGCGCAACTGAACTCGGTCGGACAGGTCGAGCTGGACGTGTCCAAGGCGGAAGTGCTCAAAGCCCAGGCGGAAGTGGCGGCCGCCCGCACGCTGCTGGGCAAGTGCCAGATCAGCGCGCCGTTTGCCGGCCGCATCGCCGAACAAAAGACCCGTGAGCAGCAGTACGTGCAGCCCGGCCAGCCATTGATGGAGATACTCGACGATAGCGGGCTGGAACTGGAATTCATTGTGCCGTCGCGCTGGCTCATCTGGGTGCGCAGCGGCAGCGCCTTCCAGGTCAACATCGATGAAACCGGCAAGACCTACCCTGCCAAGGTCCAGCGCATCGGCGCCAGGGTGGACCCGATCAGCCAGTCGGTCAAATTGACGGCAGTGATCGATGGCCGTTACGGCGAGCTGATCGCCGGCATGAGCGGCAAAGTGCTGATGACGCCGCCAGCGCAGAAGTGATTTTTTACCACAGCGAACAGAAAGGGGATCTAATGAAGCCGCGTTCTCACCGCATCACCCGTTGCCTCACCCTGGCTGCGAGCTTGGCTGCTGCCGCTGGCTGGAACAGCACGGCCTATGCCTGCTCGTCGGAACCTTATTTGTCGGCAGTCTGCATCATGGCTTGGAACAGTAATGACTTCCGCGATTTTATGCCAGCCGCCGGTCAGCTGATCAACGTCTCGCAAAACGCCGCGTTGTTCGCCCTGCTTGGCACTACCTATGGCGGCAACGGCCAGAGCAATTTCGCCCTGCCCGACCTGCGCGGCCGCGTCGTGGTAGGCGCGGGCACCGGCACCGACGGCATTACCTACAACGTCGGCCAGTTCGGTGGCGCTGCCAATACCACCCTGACGTCGGCACAAATGCCTAGCCACGTCCATACCGCCGGCGCAGTGAGCCTGAACGGCGTCGTGGTGGCGCTCGACCTGAGCAAAGTCACCGGCGCCACCGCCGCGCTGGGCAGCGCGACATTCACGGCAAACACCAGCGCGCTGACGCTGAAGGCGGTCAATGCCAATGGAACAGTCGCCGCCCCTACCGGTGCTTCACTGGCGATTGCGGCCGCCCCTGCCGGCCGTATTTACGCGACCGCCGCGCCTAATGTCGACATGGCGGCTGGCACCTTCGGCGGCAGCATCGCAGTGAGCTCCACCAGCACGGTTCCCGTTACCCTGCCGGCATCGGCCAGCGCCACGCTGAGCGGCTCCGCGCCCGGCAGCGGCAACACCGGACCGGCCGGCGGCAGCACGCCGTTCAGCAACATGCAACCTTACCTGGCGATGAATTACTTTATTGCCGTGCAGGGCGTTTTCCCTAGCCGTAACTAAAGCGATGCGGCCGCTCCGCAGGGAGCGGCCTTTGGAACGATATGCAGTCCATATGGATCTTTTTCCTGCTGCTGGCCGCCACGCTGTTGCCGCCGCCTGCAGCTGCCAAAACGGCAGCCGACTATGCCAAGCCGCTGCGTTCCGCCTATGCCTTGCTGGACAAGGGCGACTATGCGCACGCCTACCCGGCTTTCCGGCGCCACAGCGGCAAGAATCCACTGGCTCAGTTCACGCTCGGCCTGTTCCACCAGGTTGGCTGGGGCCGCCCTGTCGACCAGGATGCCGCCTGTGCCTGGTTTGCCAAGGCTGCCAAGGGCAAGATTCCGACCGCCCAGCACTACGCCGGCGACTGCCTGATGCGGTCGCCCGATGCGCCTGGGCACGCGCGTGCCGCCCTGGCCAATTATCTGGCCGCTGCCGAGGGCGGTCACAAGATCTCCCTGTGTTCGGCCGCCGAGTTCTACATCCGTGGCCGGTACGTGGCCCAGGATGTGGCGCGCGGCCTGAATCTCTGCAGCGAGGCCGCGATGGCCAATTCGCCGCCGGCCATGCTGTTGCTGGCCAATTATCTGCAGAACGATCCCGCCGTTTCGCGCGATCTTTCCGGTGCGCGCCACTGGTACCAACTAGCCGCCGGGCATGGCGTGCCGGAGGCACGGTATCAACTGGCCATCATGCAGTCCCAGGGTGACGGTGGCCCTGTCGATAGCAGCGCGGCGCTGGCCAACATGGAAGCCCTGGCCGCCGCCGGCTATGCTCCTGCCTACCTCCCTGCCGCCGTCCTGTATGCCCATCAGCCGGTGCAAGCCGATACCGGCGGGCCCAGTGCAGAAAACCTGGCCAAGGTCTACCTGTGGGCCAGCGCGGCCAAAGCTCGGCTTGCCGACCCGGGTCCAGCTGAAAAACTGCTGGCCAGTGTGCTGGCCGTCATGCCGGCCGAATGGCTCCCCGAACTGGATCGGAAAGTCGCCGACCATCTAGCCAAATTTGCCTCTCGCGCCACCGGCGCGCCCCCTGGAGTCTGACTTGACGCCCCGCCCTGAAGGTCGGGATTTCTCGGAGCACATCTGATGAACCATCCTTACTTCCCTGCCGATAAGCGCCGCCATACGCTGCGCCGTAGTTCCCAACTGCTGCCGCTGGAGCAGCGCTTCATGTTCGATGGGGCCGTTGCCGATGCAACGCATACCGCCCAAGCGCATGAAGTACCGCCGGCTCCGCCCGCAGTCACGGTGCGAGCGGCCGAACCGGCCAAGGATGGCGGCAAGAAGGAAGTGGCGATCGTCGACACCTCACTGGCCGGTTACAAGACGCTGGAAGCCGGCGTGCGCGCCGGCGTCGGCATCGTCGAATTCGATGGCAGCAAGGACGGCCTGGCGCAGATCGCGCAATGGGCTGCCACCCAAAGCAATTACGACGCGATTCACATCCTGTCGCACGGTGCGCAAGGCGTGGTGAACCTCGGCACCATGCACCTGAGCGAGAGCGCGCTGGCGTCGGCCCGGACCCGGCAGGACCTGGCGCAACTGGGCAAGGCGCTGACCAGCGACGGCGACCTGATGTTATACGGCTGCGATGTCGGCGCTGGTGCGCAAGGCACTGCACTGCTGCATGGCCTGGCACGTGCGACCGGCGCCGATGTCGCGGCCTCGACCGACGCTAGCGGCGCCGCCGCCAAGGGTGGCAACTGGACGCTGGAAGCAAATAGCGGCAAGATCGACACCCGGGCGCTGGGCATCGGCGATTACCAGGACTTGCTGACGGTGGTCACCATCACCAGCAGCGACGCCGACTATTCGAACTATCAGTTCACCAAGAGCGTCAATGGCGTGACCTTTACCTTTACCGGCGACCCTAACGCCGGGCTTGGCATGGATTCCACCTTCAGTGGGATGGATGGATTGTTTGCATACGATTCCACGACCGCGAACGGCGTCAAGCTGACCATCACCGCCCAGTCTGGTTATATGTTCGACCTCAGCGGCCTTGATGTCGGTACCTATTCGACAAACGGCATCACCATCCAATATACCGATGCCAGCAACAATACCGGCTCGGTATCACCGGCCGTGGCAAACGGAAGCTGGCAAACCCTCTCAGGTCTGGGCAGCACGGTCAAGAACGTTGTCAGCATCGTGCTTACTGCGGATGACTTTACCGATTTCCAGAATTTTGATTTCATTAACATCACAACGATCGCGCCGGCCGCCGTGGTCAATAGCGCCTCGCTGTCGTCCGATACCGGCACCAGCAACAGCGACTTCATCACCAACGTCGCCGGCCAGACGATTACCGGTACGCTGAGCAGCGCGCTGGGCACGGGTGAAAAGGTGCAGGTCTCTTACGACAATGGCAATACCTGGAGCGATGCGACCGGCTATACGGTCGGCTCCAGCAGCTGGAGCACCAGCACCACCCTATCCGGCAGCAATACCTTCCAAGCTCGCGTCACCAATGCCCTTGCCTCCAGCACCGCCTACTCGCACACTTACACGCTGGACACTACAGCGCCCAGCACCGTCTTCAGCAATACGGCGCTGTCGTCCGATACCGGGGACAGCAACACCGACTTCATCACCAACAGCGCCAGCCAGACCATCAGCGCCACCCTCAGCAGCACGCTGGGCGCGGGCGAAGTACTCAAGGGTTCGCTGGACGGTGGCAGCACCTGGACCGATATCACCGCAAAGGTCTCCGGTACCACGCTGACGTGGAACGGCGCCACGCTGGGCAGCGGCAGCAATACGCTGATGCTGAAGGTGACCGACGCCGCCGGCAATGACAGCAGCGTCTACAGCAGGAACTACACGCTGGATACCTCCGCGCCGTCCACCAGCATCAGCAGCATCGGCTTCTCCAGCGACAGCGGCAGCTCCGCCAGCGACTTCATCACCAACGTCGCGGCCCAAACCATCAGTGGCACGCTGTCGGCCAACCTGCAATCGGGCGAGACGGTGTACGTCTCCATGGACAACGGGGCCACCTGGACCGCCGCCGCCGCGACGGTCGGCACGAACACCTGGTCGCTGTCCGGCGTCACGCTCACCGGCAGCAATACCATGCGCATCAGGGTTTCCGACACTGCCGGAAACGGCGGCACCGTACGCACACAGGCCTATATCTACGACTCCACGGCGCCAGCGACCAGCTTCAGCGGCTTGGCATTCTCGAACGACAGCGGCATCGCCGGCGACTTCACCACCAACGCCGCGAGCCAGACCATCAGTGCCACCTTGAGCGGCGGCCTGGCGGCGGGCGAAATCTTATACGGCTCGCTCGATGGCGGCGCCACTTGGTCGGACATCACCAGCCAGGTCAGCGGCACCACACTGAGCTGGACTGGCGTTACTTTAGCCGGTAGCAACACCCTGCAGTTGAAGGTTGTCGACGCAGCCGGCAACCAGGGGGCAATCAGCAGCCAGGCGTATGCGCTGGACACCTCCGCTCCCGCCGGGCCGTCCACGCCAGTGCTGGTCAACGATAGCGGTCTCTCCGGCAGCGACCTGGTCACCAATGACAATACCCCTACTTTCACTGGAAGCGCGGAAAGTGGCAGCACGGTCAAGATCTACGATGGCGCTACCCTGCTGGGCAGCGTGACCGCCACTGGCGGTGTCTGGAGCTACACCTCCAGCACGCTCGCCGACGGCAACCATAACATCTCCGCGACAGCCACTGACGTTGCCGGTAATGTCTCGGCTTCCTCGAGTGCCATTGCGGTGACAATAGACACTGCAGCTCCCGTGGTCAATTCGGTATCCGTGCCGGCGAACGGAACCTACTACTCCGGCAATACAATGGACTTCACGGTCAACTTCAGCGAAGCCGTATACGTGGACTCCAGTGGTGGTACTCCCCGCATCGCGCTAGTGATAGGCGTCAGCACGCGCTACGCCAATTACGTTTCGGGTTCCGGCACCAGCGCGCTGGTATTCCGCTACAGTGTTGTCAATGGCGACAGCGACAGCGATGGCATCACGATTGGTGCCTTGACATCCAACGGCGGCACACTGTCCGACCTGGCAGGCAATATCGGCGTCAACACGCTTAACAGTGTCGGCAGCACGGCTGCTGTGCTGGTCGACGGCTCGCAGCCTAGTGTCACGAACATCAGTTCGAGCACCGCTGACGGCGCCTACCGTGCCGGCAGCACCATCACCATCACCGTCGATTTCAGCGGCGCCGTCAACGTCGACACCACCGGCGGCACACCAACCATGGCACTCAGTTCCGGCGGCACTGCTACCTATAGCGGCGGCAGCGGAACCAGCACCCTGACCTTCAGTTATACCGTGGGTGCGGGAGAAAATAGCGCTGATCTCGATTACATCAGCAGCAGCGCCCTAGCGCTTAACGGCGCGGTCATCATCGATGCGGGTGGAAGCGGCCAGAATGCTTCGTTGACGCTGGCCGCTCCAGGCGCTGCCGGTTCGCTCGGTGCCAACAAAAACATCGGTATCGACACCATTGCGCCTGCGATCACTAGCAGCACGGCCAGCTTCTCGGCCGACACCGGCATTTCCAGCGCTGACCTGATCACCAACGTGGCGGCGCAGAACATCAGCGGTACGCTCACCGGCAACTTGTCCGCCGGGGACAGCGTGCAGGTTTCACTGGACAACGGTAGCACCTGGACTGCGGCTACCGCAGCAGGCAGCAGTTGGTCGCTGGCAGCACCCGTCACCCTCACCGCCAGCAATACTTTGCAAGTGCGCGTCGTTGATAGCGCGGGCAACATCGGCAACGCCGCGTCCTATGCCTATGCCTTGGACACCTCTGCCCCTACTACCTCGTTCAGCAATATCGCCCTCTCCAACGACAGCGGCATCAGCAATAGCGACCTGATCACGAGCGTCAGCGCGCAAACCATCAGCGCAAATCTGGGCGGCGCGATGGCGAGCGGTGATCGGCTGTTTGGCTCGCTGGACAACGGCACCACCTGGACCGACATCACCGCCAAAGTCAGCGGCACTACGCTGAACTGGGATGGCGTCACCCTCGCCGGCAGCAATGTTTTGCAGCTGCGGATGGTCGATGCTGCGGGCAACGATGGCGCTATCACCAGCAAGGCCTATGTCCTCGACACCACAGCGCCAACCAACACGATTGCCAGCGCTTCCTTCTCCAACGATAGCGGTAGCAGCGCTAGCGATTTCATCACCAACGTGGCGGCGCAAACCGTCAGCGGAACGCAGTCCGCCAACCTGGCGGCAGGCGAAACCGTTTACGTCTCACTGGATAATGGGGCCAGCTGGCAAGCTGCCACAGCCAGCGTTGGCCAGAATAGCTGGTCGCTCGTTGGCACGACGCTCAGTGCCAGCAACACCCTGCTGGTGAAAGTCAGCGACATCTCCGGTAACGCTGGCCCGGTTTACTCGCAAGCCTACGTTTACGACGCCGCAGCACCTGCAATTACTGGCAGCACGGTCAGCTTCTCGGCCGATACCGGCATTTCCAGTACAGACCTGGTCACCAGCGTGACGACGCAAAACATCAGCGGTACCCTGCCTGCCAATCTGGCGGCAGGTGAAACTGTCTACGTCTCGCTGGACAATGGCGCCAGCTGGCACGCTGCCACAGCTGGCGTTGGCCAGAATAGCTGGTCGCTCGGCGGCCAGACGCTCGGTGGCAGCAATACCCTGCTAGTGAAAGTCGGCGACATAGCCGGCAATGAAAGCGCGATGCATGCGCAGGCTTACGCGTACGACACGACGGCGCCCGTTACGCCGTCCGCAGACACGCTGTTCAGTAGTGCATTGACGCCGGTACTGTCAGGCAGCGCCACGCTCGCAAACGGAGAAATGCTGACAGTCACTGTCGGCGGTGCACAGTACGCTGTCAGCGCCATTGCTGGCCACTGGACCCTGGACCTGTCCAGCGCCACGCCTGTCAGCGGAAGCCTGGCGCTTACTGCCAACAGTAGCTACGACATCATCGCCACTGCGATCGACCTGGCCGGCAACAGCAGCAGTGGCACTGGCCGCTTGACCATCAGCTCCATGCCACTGGTGACTGGCGTCAAGCTGTCGGATGACAGTGGCATCAGTAACAGCGATTTCATCACCAACATCGCTGCACAGACCGTTAGCGGCACCTTGTCTGAACCACTCGGCGACGGCCAAAAGGTGGAAGTGTCAGTGGACGGCGGCAGCACCTGGAGTCCGGCGACCGCCAGCGGCGAGACCTGGAGTGCCAATGTGACGCTCAGTGGCAGCAACACCTTGATGGCGCGCGTGGCCAGCGTCAACGGCAGCGGGAGCGGAACGCCACTACAGCAAGCATACGTGCTGGACACCACCGCACCAACTGCCATACCAACGCTCATCTCGATGAGCGCCAACGGTAACATCGACGGCGCGCTGTCGGCCCCCTTGAGTGCAGGTGAAACGCTGCTTGCTTCGTTGGATGGTGGAAGCAGCTGGTCCGCCATTGACGCCAATGGCCGAGCCTGGTCGTTGACCAGCAATGGCGCAGCCAGTGTACAAGTGGCCGTGCGCGATAGTGCGGGCAATCGCAGCGCCACGCTGGTGCTCAACACCACGCTTCCGCCCCCCATTCCATTGCCTGCAACCCCAATTGCGCCCGCTATCGCTCCCGCTACACCGTTCGCCGCCGTTCCCGAAGACCAGCCGGGGCGGGATCGCCCGGACATAACGGCGCCCCTGGTGTTGCCGCTGACCAGCGTGGGCGGCGACGTCGCCACGGGTTGGCCGGACGCCGCGCCTAAAGCAATGCTGGACATTCTGCCGGCTGCCGTCAACCTGCCACCGGTTCCAGGGTACGATCCGGGCCGTCAGGTAAGGGCCTTGACCGATGTACAAGGATCGGCCGGTGTCACTTTCCAGATCGTCACATTGCCGGAACTGCCGGCTGGCGACATATTGGTCGCATACCGGCCTATCCCGGACATCAGCAGCGCTAGTGGTCAACGCATCTCCGTGCAGGTGAGCAGAGACGCCTTTGCCCATTCCAGCAAAAACGCAAGTGTCGAGCTGAGCGCGCAATCGGCAGATGGTTCGCCGCTACCGGGCTGGATCAAGTTTGATGGCCGCACCGGGCGCTTCGAAGGCACGCCGCCGCAGTTCTTTGAAGGCACGCTGAGCTTCAAGGTGACAGCACGCGACAACCAAGGACACGTCGCAACACAGGTGTTCAAGATTGTCGTTTCAAAGGATGGCCAAGCCGGTAAGCGCAGTGAATCGCATGCAGAACCGGCCGGACGCTCCAGCCTGGGTGAACAGCTGCGCGCCGCGCGCAGCGCGGGCACGGCCCGTCTGATGGTGCTGTCAACATGAACGACGGCGCACTGCAGAACCCCTTGCTGCTCCTGCTGGAACTGGCCCAGGGAGCACGCGCCGCGGCGAGTGCCAACGAGCTGGCCTTCCTGGCGGTTAACGACAGCCGTGCTCTGGCGCCTTATCGCCAGGCTGCACTATGGTTCCAGTCCAGCGGCGTGCATACATTATCCGGCGTGGTCACGGTGGAAGCCAACGCGCCCTATGCGCAGTGGCTGGACCAGCTATGCCGCACGCTCGCCGAACAGCACAAGATGCCGACGCCGTTCGACGTCGATCCAGCCCAGCTCCCACCTGCCATCAAAGCCGAATGGGACGAATGGCTGCCGGCGCATGCTACCTGGCTGCCGCTGCCTGGCCTGCCCAATCCAGGCGGCCTGCTCCTGGCTGGTGATGCCGCCCTGCCGCCCCATCAACTCGCGCTGTTGAGCGAATGGATAGATATCTGGCAGCATGCCTGGCGTGCCGCGCATCCGCCGCCGCGCTGGTCGCTGGCGCGCATGCCGACGCTGCTGCGCAACTGGTGGCGTGGCGGTGCGCATGACAAGCGCTGGCGTCGCCGGCTGGCGACCATTACCGTGCTCCTGGCCGTGCTGCTGCTTCCGGTTCGGCTGACGGTACTCGCGCCGGGTGAACTGGTGCCGGCCAATCCGGCCACCATACGCGCGCCGCTCGATGGCGTGATCGCCGCATTCTCGGTACGTCCGAACCAGGTGGTGGCGGCTGGCCAGCCGCTGTTCTCGTTCGACCAGGCCCCTATTGGAAGCCGGCTGGATGTTGCGCGCGAGGCGCTGGCCACCGCGCAGGCAGAGTACCGCCAGAACGCCCAGCTGATGCTCAACGATCCGCGCGCCCGCGGCCAGTTGGCCGGCGCGCTCGGCAAGGTCGCGGAGAAGCAGGCGCAGGCCACCTTCCTTGAAGGCCAGGAGCAGCGTTCGCGGGTGCTTGCACCGAAGGCCGGTATCGTCTTGTTCGACGATCCATCCGAATGGATAGGCCGTCCGGTTCAAACCGGCGAACGCATCATGCAGGTGGCGGCGCCGGATGATATTGAGATCGAAGCCTGGGTGCCCATTGGCGACGCCATACCCTTAGCTGAAAACGCCCCACTGCAGCTCTACTTGGCCACGACGCCATTATCGCCACTTGGCGGTACGCTTCGCTACATGAGCCACCGCGCCGTGGCGCGTCCGGACGGAACCTACGCCTATCGTGTGCGCGCCAGGCTGGACGCCACTTCCGGCCAACGCATCGGCCTCAAAGGCACAGCCAAGCTGGGTGGAGAGCGTGTCCCGCTGATCTACTGGATGCTGCGCCGGCCGTTGGCCAGCATTCGCCAGTTCATCGCACTATAGGGGCGGACCATGTCGTTACGCCTGCCCCCCCTGCGCCAGGAACTATCGATCGCGGTCGGGCCGCGTCTGGCCGACGGCCAGCCCAGCTGGACGTTGCACGACCCGGTGCGCAACCTGTTCTTCCAACTGGACTGGCCCAGCTTTGAAATGCTGAGCCGCTGGGGCCTGCAAGAGCCGCAAGCCTTGCTCGAACAGATCAACCGCGATACCACCTTGCAGCTGGAAGCCGGGGACCTCGAACGCCTGTTGACCTTCCTCGGAAATCAGCAGCTTCTGCAGCCAGCGCGCGGCGCGGCTACGGAGTTGGCCGCCATGCGTGACCACCAGCGCGGGAGTTGGCACGAATGGCTGCTGCATAACTACCTGTTCTTCCGCATCCCGTTGGTCAAGCCGGATCGCTGGTTGGACAACATCACACCGCAGTTGGCTTTTCTTTTCTCGCCGCTGTTTCGTTGGTTGACGCTGGCCGCAGGCTTGTTCGGCCTGGCCGGCGCCTACCGCGAGTGGGACCGCTTTACCGCCACGCTGTTGGACACCCTGAGCTGGCAAGGTGCGCTTCTGTATGGCTGCGCCGTTACCTTCGCAAAGGTATGCCACGAACTTGGACACGCACTGACGGCCAAACGTTACGGCTGCCGCGTGCCGACGATGGGCGTTGCCTTCCTGGTCATGTGGCCGGTGGCCTACACCGACACCAACGAAGTATGGAAATTGCCTCGCCGTGGACAGCGCCTGGCTGTCGCCGGTGCCGGCATCGTGACGGAACTGACGATCGCCGCATGGGCCACCCTGGCATGGGTGTGGTTGCCGGATGGAGCACCGAAACAAGTAGCCTTCCTGCTCTCCACTACCACCTGGATTTCGACCCTGGCCATCAACGCCAGCCCATTCATGCGCTTCGACGGCTATTTCCTGCTGTCGGATTACCTTGGCATACCCAATCTACACCACCGGGCATTTGCGTTGGCACGCTGGGATCTGCGCGAGCGCCTGTTCGCGCTGGGCGAACCGGTTCCCGAAACCTTCTCGCCGCGCCTGCAGAGAGGGCTGATTCTGTTTGCCTGGCTGGTGTGGATTTACCGCCTGGTGGTGTTCTTCGGGATTGCCGTGCTTGTTTATCATTTCTTCATTAAGGCCGTGGGCATTCTTCTGTTCCTGGTGGAGATCAGCTGGTTCGTGGCGCTGCCAGTTTGGCGGGAGCTGCAGGCATGGCGCACACGCTGGCGCGTCCTGCGCCATAGCCGCCGCGCCAGACGCAGTGCGGTCATCTTCGGGCTAATGGCAGCCCTGTTCCTCATACCATGGCCGAACCGCGTGCAGACTTCAGGGTTGTTGCAACCGAGCCAGCGCCTGGCGCTGTATGCACCGCGAAACGCAGCCATCGAGGCGCTACCGGTAAAAAATGGAGAACAAGTCATGGCAGGCATGCCGCTGCTACGTTTGTCCACGCCAGAACTGGCGCTGCGCGAAGTTGAGACCAGTGCACGCCAGGATACGTTGTCCTGGCAGTCAGCAGCGGCAGGCCTCGACTCGGCAAGTCGCAAGGACTGGCAGATTCTGCATGACCAGCTGGTTTATGCCAATGCGGAAAGCGCGACTGTCAGCGCAGACCTGCAGCGCTACCGTCCGGTGGCGCCAAATGCCGGCGTGCTGGTCGATATCGACCCCGACCTGCGCCCTGGCGACTGGCTGAAGGGCCAGGAGTATCTGGGATCGCTGGTGGCGCCAGGACGCTGGCAAGTTGTCACCTATGTCGACGAAGAGTCCGTGCGACGCATTGCCAAGGGCGATCGTGCGCTGTTCATTGCCGAAGGGATGTCCGGGCCGATAGTGCAGCTGAGCGTGTCCAGCATTGACCGCGATGCCAGCCGTACGTTGGGCGAGCCAGAGTTGGCCGCCCTGTTTGGTGGCGACGTTCTGGTGCGGGAGAAGAACGGCGCGCTGTACCCTGAGCAAGCGGTGTACCGCGTGCTGCTCGATGCGGATGCCAAGCTGCCGCCAACGAGTCCGGAATGGCGCGGCCATGTTGCCATTGCCGGACAATGGGAAACGCCTGCCCTGCGCTTTCTGCGCACCGCAGCCTCCGTCGCTTGGCGCGAGGCGGGCTTTTGATTGGGCCTAGCCCGGTCTTGCCGGGACCAAGGCGAACACGCGTTGTGCTAGCGAGCAGCATTTGCGATGCGTGGTTGCGGGACTACCCCATCTGACGCATCAGCAGCCGGCGGTGGCATCATCAGCCGCATGGGAACCGCCAGCTCAATGCCCCGCGCAGCCAATGCGCCTACCACCCGCAGGTAGATCGCTTGCTGGGTGTCCATGAATACGAAATAGTCGGGCGACTTAATCCAATACACGGTTTCGAAATCAAACGACCACTCGCCCAGGCCAGAGAAATGCGAACGCTCAAAAGTCGCCGTTTCCTCCTGGGTCAGCACGGCCTCTTTCAATATCTGCGGGATCTCCCGCAACTGCTCTTCGCTGGTCCCCTGGCGCACCCGCAGAATGAAGGCGGCGCGGCGCATCTGCATGCGCGTCTGGTTCAGGATGCGTGCCTTCAGGATATCGCCATTGGAGAAGATGATCTGATCGCCGCCCAAGCCACGCAGGCGCGTGGTCTTCAAGCCAATGTATTCGACGCTGCCCATCTTGTCGTCCACGATGATGAAGTCGCCCACCACGAAGGGCTTGTCGAGCACGATCGAGAGCGACGCAAACAGGTCGCCCAGGATATTCTGCACCGCCAGCGCCACCGCAATGCCGCTGATGCCCAGGCTGGCCACGAGCGTGGTGATGTTAAAGCCCAGATTGTCCAGCACCATGAGGGTGAAAACGATCCAGACAGCCATGCGCAACACAAAGTCGATGATCGCGGCAGAGGTAGCAGAAGCGCCATTCTCATTGCGGGCACGGTAATGACCCCGCCACGAGCGTATCAGGCTGTCGCCCCAGACAGCGCCCTGGAACAGCAGCGTGGTGGCAGTGATGCGCCACATCCACGTCTGTTGTTTCGGCGGCAGGTCCAATATCTGGCAGCCCAGCCATGCACCGCCCACCACGATAGTCAGCAGCCACGTCTTGCGCAGCGCCCGCACCAGCCAGTCGTCGATGGCCGTATGGGTACGATCGGCGATCACCGCCAGCCGCCGCACGGCCAGGCATTTCACCAGGTACAGGACCACGACCGCCGCAGTCATGACAACCGCCGCCGTCCCCCATTCTTCAACTGAGTTTCCCAGAAAGGAATAACGCATCCGCGCAGTGTAGCGAAGGGGGAATGGCGGGTGCGCACGTATGCTTACAGGCAAAGTTGCGCCACCTGCGCGAAAACTTCGGGATACTTTTGCCACCTCGACTCGCAAGCCCAGAACAATGTCAACAAACACGCCAGGCACCTTGGAACTGTGGGGCGGGCTGGAAGGCACCGTCAACCGTGTATCCGATCAATACTTCAGCCAAATAGAACAGAATGGGCATGACAGACGGGAAGATGACCTGGACCGCTTTGCAGCGCTGGGCATCCGCTCCCTGCGCTATCCCGTACTTTGGGAACGGGTGGCACCGAATGGATTGGCCAATGCCGACTGGACCCAGCCGGACAAGCGCCTGCCGGCCTTGCAGGCGCTGGGTGTCACGCCCATCGTGGGCTTGGTACACCATGGCAGCGGCCCTTTGCATACCAGTCTGGTCGACCCGGCCTTCCCTGAGCAACTGGCGGGATACGCGGGCGCGGTGGCGCAGCGCTATCCCTGGGTGGAGTACTACACGCCAGTCAACGAACCATTAACGACGGCACGCTTCTGCGGCCTGTATGGCCTGTGGTACCCGCACGGCCGCGACGATCAGACATTCTTGCGCGCCCTGCTCCATCAATGCAAGGGCAGCGTGCTGGCCATGCGCGCCATCCGCGCTGTCAATCCGCATGCGAAACTGGTGCAGACGGATGACCTGGGCAAGACCTACAGCACGCCCGAGCTATCCGACTGGGCGGACTTCTACAATGACCGCCGCTGGCTGGCATGGGACCTGCTCTGCGGGCGAGTGAACCGCGAACATGCACTATGGTCCTACCTCACGGAACGCGGCGGGCTAACGCCGGAAGAGCTGCTGTGGTTCAGCGATAATCCCTGCCCGCCAGACATCATCGGCTTGAACTACTACATCACCAGCGAGCGCTGGCTCGATCACCGCGCCGAACGCTATCCGCAGCGTTATGTGGGCGTGGACGGCTTCGCCGACATTGAAACGGCGCGCGCACTGGCCGTTCCCACGCCCGGCATCGGCCCACTGCTCGAAGAAGTCTGGGAACGCTACAACCTGCCCATGGCGGTCACCGAGGCCCATATCGACGCCAACCGCGAAGACCAATTGCGCTGGTTGCTGGAAGTGTGGAACGCCGCGCAGGAGGTACGGCGGCGCGGCGCAGATGTGCGGGCGGTAACCGTATGGTCACTGCTCGGCTCCTTCGACTGGAACTGCCTGGTTACCGAGTGCAAGGGTTATTATGAGACAGGCGCCTTTGACTTGCGTTCACCTGTGCCACGCCCGACCGCCCTTGCGACGATGATGCGCGAACTGGCCACGGGGCGACCGCTATCGAGCCCCGTGCTGCAGGGCGCCGGCTGGTGGCGCCGTCCCGGGCGTTTCCTGTGTCCCCCTGCGGCCAGCAGCACCAGCCTGGCGGCGCTGCCGCCAGAGCGCCAGCTCCCGCCCCGCCGCGTGCAACCGATCCTGATTAGCGGGGCTACCGGCACCCTGGGCTCTGCCTTCGCGCGGATTTGCAAAGAGCGCAACCTGGCCCACCACGTACTGACGCGGCAGGAAATGGACATTGCCGATCCGGCTTCCGTCGTCGCGGCCATCCAGCGCTACCAGCCGTGGGCCATCATCAATGCCAGCGGGTATGTGCGGGTGCATCAGGCAGAGCAAGACGAGGCTTGCTGCCTGCGCGAGAACACGCATGGCCCGGCTGTGCTGGCCATCGCCTGCGCCCGTTACGCGCTGCGCCTGCTCAGCTTCTCGAGCGACCTGGTGTTCGATGGCAGCAAGGGTGCGCCATATCTAGAGAGCGACCGCACGGCTCCCCTTAACGTCTACGGCCGCAGCAAGGCGCAGGCCGAGCAGCGCATGCTGGCCGTCCACCCGGAAACCCTGCTAGTACGCACCAGTGCCTTCTTCGGCCCTTGGGACAGCCACAATTTCCTAACAATCGCGTTGCAGGCGCTAGCCGCCGGCGAGCGCTTCGCCGCTGCCGACGACCTGGTCGTCTCGCCAACCTATGTGCCGGACCTTGTGCAGACTTGCCTCGATCTCCTGATCGACCGGGAAAGCGGCATCTGGCACTTGTCGAACGGAGAAGCGCTCAGCTGGCACCAGTTGGCCCAACGCGCCTGCCTCCTGGCAGGCATCGACGCGCAAGGACTCGAAGCATGCCTGGCCACCGCCTATGACGGCCACGCAGCGCAGCCGCGCTTCTCGGCTCTCGGCAGCGAACGCGGCATTCTGATGCCGACGCTGGACGACGCCCTCTCCCGTTACCTCCAGCTGTTCAACGGATTGGACTCGTCGGGTGCCGCGCAACAGAAGCACTACGGCGGCAACTAGCCCGCCATCCGCTCGCTTGTACTTGCCAATTGTTGCCAGATTTAGCCGCCAGAAAAAGAAGAAGCCCCTGAAAATCAGAGGCTTAATCTTCGTTTAATGCCGAGTGCTGCGCGCTGCAGCGAGACGGGAAATTATTCCCACTCTATTATTTACGGCAGACCGAAGTCCTTGATTTGGCACTGCTTTTCGGATTCTTTCACAATCGATACCACCAGAAGTACCATCACCTATTGTTCGTTTAGAGCGCCCACTTGATCACAATTCACCGCAATTATATTGGACCTGCAAGATAATGTGATCCATGTCGCCAAGCGGAGCCAGAGTCGAGGCATCCATTATGCTATACCGGCATCGTCGCATACGCACGAACCGCGGCGCGGTACAGCAAGCAGCGTCAACACCGAATCTTCAAGCTACGTCGTCAAACTGATCTGTGCCCGCTCCTCGCAATGACACCTAGCCCGACACGCTCGGTGGCCGTCGGCTTCCGCCCCATTGCGGACGGTGGATCTTGCTGCGTGAATTAATCGCTGCCTAGCCCGGTATCCCATTCTGTCTTGCAATGAGCGCATATTGCGCTTTGATTGCCGGTGGATAGAAAAGACGATTTACATTTGCGTTTGCAATTAGGGCAGAGAATGTTTGTTGCGCACACATAAGTGGCAATCATAGCGGCTGGGACTGCGACAAACATTGCTAAGACTGCCAAAGAAAAAGCCTTTGGGTAGTCTGAACGATCAATAAGCAAGCAAGCGCCAACGGCTATTGCGCTGATGACGAACAACGGCGAAGCTGGCTTGAAAATTTCGAACAACGGCCGTGGATATTGTTTGATCTCATACCTATTAGCAGTGTCGACACCTTCCTGAGATTCCGGAACACTCACGTCCTTCTTTTCCATTTTTCAAGCTATTCCAAAATGCGCCGATCAAGGTGGCCGCACTTGGCCGCCCCCTGCACCACCAAGCGGGCCATCATTTAGCCCATGCTGTCACAAGACGAGCCGCCTCATTGACATGCAGAATGCTATCGATCGCGGACACTTTTCGAAGCGCAACACGAATGTCAAAGCTGCTGCCTTCCGTAACGGGCAACGCTTCATTATGCAATGCCTATGCGAGATGGGCGGCCATACGAACCTCCATAGGAGCATCGACTTCACTGCCTAGATAAGGGGTCAACAGCTGGCGTATCTCATAAAGCGCATTGGCAAGGAGTTTAGCTTGAGCGCTATCGATATTCATTCTTTTCTTTCTATCCGGTGACAGCTTTTGGCCGGTTAGAGCCGGAGTCATGACTACCGATTCCGCACTCAAAGGCGGACCGTCGATCCTGCCATGACGAATGGTGTTAGTGAGTTGGGCTCTCAACAAACTCAATGCGATATTGAACGTTAAGGACCGATGCTAATTGGCGAAGCTCGCTGGATAGATCGGCATCTTTACCTACAACAAATTCATACTTAGTATCGCTTTCGCGCATCAAACGTCTTGCCGCAGCCTTAAATGCAATACTTCTTTGATTGTGGGTCAGAGCGCGAAAATCAACTGATAACAGATTATATGGCCTCTTCTCTTTAATCCGCTGCACTCCCGCCGCTGCGACCTTAGTCTGAAAAACTTCATCATCAACCAACACGAACCAACGGTCCTCGATTCGTTTCAATCTCACGACGCTGCTCGTTTGATACTCTTCGCCCCGAATCCGAGCGCGTTCCCGAACGACAACGTTGGCAAGATCGGGGGCTTCCATGAAGGAATTGAGGATTTCGAAGCCAAGAAACTCAGTTAGGCCTGCGCGCCCCGATCTAGTTAGGTGCAGCACCGCCAAATAATCACCGATCAATTCACTTTTTGAAATTGAAAGTAATGTATCCGTAGTCACATCAGGGCCCACAAAATACTTTCGAAAGATATTCTTATTTGGCCCCTCGTCTTTGAACATAGTCACCACGTACGGATACAGCTTCGAGATGTGATCCGGGTATATGCTTCTAGCTGCCGCCTTCCAGTCTTCACTTTGCCGAGCTTGTAAATAAGTCGCTACAACCTCGCTTGGTCGTTGGGCCTCTTCGATGGGTTGCGCACTGACCTGACAAGCAGACTGCGCGGATACGATGAGCAAAAAGCAGATTGTTTTCTTGTAGATCATGGCGAAATATACTTGTGCAGGGTGACATTTTTGCAGTTTAAAGCACTGCTGAACCGATCGAGCGGCAGCTCCTGGCCGTTACGACCCGTCCGCTTCACTTTTCAGCAATTCGCCATCGAACCAAACATCTTCATAGTCTGGGGCAAGCAATATGCGCCAGCCTGGCGGCAATGCCAAATAGGGTACGATCTCCGGGCAAAGTTCAGGTAAGTGGTCAACGTGAAGTGCCTGGTAAAAATCAGTATCCGTTGAATGCTCGCCGCCGTAAATATACCAGCCGCACGTACGGCCTTTCGGGTGAAGCCGCACCGCGTGAAGCGGTATATTTCCAAGCGATCCTAGTGCAATCCCTACCTTCAGACCAGCATCGGGAGGCATGTATGTCGTGCCGAATCGACGTCAAATTTCGCTTGGATAGCCGCGCCATCATCGCGCCAATTCATGCGAGTACGGTGGTCCGGACATGACTCCCCGCGCACTGTTTCAGGCCCCCATGACAAAGACCGCACCGACAACCAAACCAACGCGGCATCACCAGACGAAGCGCGCTTCATTTCTGACGCCGTCGAACAGCCCTGATTCGTCGGTGAGTATCGGCTGCGGACAGCGGTCGCCGACAAGCAGCACGATTTCGCTGGGCAGCAACCTCGCCTGCGTTGGCAATCATCGCGGCGCGATGGCGGGTCCGTTCGGCATGGCCGCCGGAGCGGAGCCTAGCGTACGAGCCATTCTGCTGCAACACATGGGGTGAAGCGTGCACGATTGCAATTAGGGCGCAAAGCGATTTCCTCCATGACCGAACGGCGTGGCACGTCTTCCCCCTTGCGTGCCTTGGCGGCCCCTGGGATTCAGTTCCCTGTTGCGTTTCGAGCAGCTACGGCGCATAGTCCTCAGCGACAAACTTGTATTTCGCACTGCAGTTGCACTCGCAGTCGCCTAGTTGAAATGGCACCAGCACATCCTACGATCTAAGTCTCTCCGTAACGCGAACTCATTTGGGGGCGGCATGCATACGCTTACACGTGCCGAACTGTCTGCGTGTGTGCAGTCCACACCTGGCTTCGCGATCGCCAACGATGCACACGAATTTCTCGCGTGCTTCTTCGATGAGATTGCGTTCGCCCTTGAGCGGGGCGAAGAGGTCTCACTCCCAGGATTTGGCAAGTTCAAGGTCCTCGCCAAACATGCGCGGCCGGCCAGAAACCCGCGAACGATGGAGCCCTGCACCATATGTGCCAGGTGGGTGGTGACGTTTCATCCAGATCCCAGATTGATCAAGCAGTGCCAACCTGCTTAGTCAGGGTAACTCGCCATAGGGGAATAGACGCTTCTAACCGGACCTGGCCAGTGATAATTGGATAGAATTCCCATTACCAAATTGAGATAACGTAGTCGAAGCCCATCCTGTCACGCCTATCAGCCACCATGGCGATAACTCGCGCGTTGCCGATTGCTATCGCTGTTCTCGCTGCCTACACCGCTTGCGGACCGGCTTTGGCTGGCACATTGCCGGGAAATTTGCTGTCGATGTCGCTCGAGGACCTGGGCAACATCGACGTCAGCGCCAGTTCGTTGCTCCCTTCGACCTTGTTGTCCACGGCCTCGTCAATCCGCACAGTTTCCCGGGGCGAATGGGAGCGCAACGGCGCCAGGCGCCCTTTGGAAGCATTTGATGGCACGCCTGGCGTCTTCGTCATGCCGCATTCTAATGGCAATCAAGTGCTGGCCATTCGCGGCTATGCGCGCCTGACCTCCTTTACCGGGGTCGCAGTCACCCTCGATGGGGTGCCGCTCACAGACCTGTATCGATCATCCCCTCAGTACAATTTCCCGGGCATCAATCTTGGCGTCATGTCGCAGATGCAGTTGATTCAGGGGCCAGGATCCGCGCTCTACGGCAGTGATGCCTTCCATGGCGTATTGGCACTTCGTACTGCCGAGAGCGACGAGCCAGGTCAGCAGGTAGCAGCGACGGCGGGAAGCAAAGGATATGTCGAGGCGGCCGCACGCCACGCACAAGCGTTCGGCGAAGACAGCCACTGGAGCCTGGCATTCTCGGCGAATGGCCAGGGCGACCAGGCACGTACCGCAAGCCGTCCTGGCCCGACAGCTAGCACACCGATCTCGGTGACGCGCGAGAACCGCTTCCTGGCCCAGACTGCGGTACTCAAGGTATCAAGCGGCGCCGGGGCGGGATGGAAATTCAGTGGCGGACTCTACCTACATCGCTACGGTGCGGACAATTTCCAGGGCCTGGGTTCGCGCCTGGCCGGCGCGCAAGACCTGGGAGGCCTCGACACCCGCTTTGCCATGTTGCAGGCTGGCATCAAGAAGCAATACAGCGACCAGGGTTCACTCGAACTGAAGGCCTATGGCTGGTGGGTCGACAATGACCTCGCCGGCCGACTGCAACTGCCAACCGGCCCCGTGCAACGCGACCAGTATAGCCGGCAGGACCGCCTTGGCCTGCAGGCCATCTATCGCGATGCCGCCCCGGGATGGCGCACCGAATGGGCCTTGGCCTTAGCAACGGAACAGTTGAACGTGCGCGATGTCCATGTCGTGATGCATACGTTGACGGGGGCTTTGTTGAGTGACAAGCCCAATGCCGCGTCGGATGCGCGCCGCGACATCCACAGTGCGACCCTGGAATTGAACTCGCGCCTCGGACAGCATTGGAGCGCAGTGTACGGCGGACGGGTCGACCAATATTCTGATTTCGGTCGTCATGCATCACCTCGGCTTGGGCTTATCTACCGCCCCAATGATGACGCGGCACTGAAGCTGTTATATGGCCAGGCGTTCCGCGCGCCATCGGCGGCGGAGCGCAATGGCACGGCCAACACGGTGCTCGGCAATCCTGACCTGAAGCCTGAAGTGATCGACAGCGTGGAGTTGGTGGCAATCCAACAGCTATCCACGCTGCATTGGCAGGCCAGTCTTTTCAAGACCGCCTGGCGTGATGGTATTGCGATCGTTTTCCGACCGGAGATGCGCATCAATCAATTCCAGAACGTCGAGCGCAATCGTGCTCACGGTGCGACGGCCAGCGTCACATGGCATCACAACGACTGGCAGGTCGAAGCCGGCGGCGCATGGGTGGCAAGCCGAAACGCCAGCACCGGTGCACCGTATAGTATTTATCCTCAACGCTCCGTGAACCTTTCCGTCGCGAGAAGTCTGTTTGACGGCACAGCCCGCATCAGCCTGGCACAGAGATGGATGAACGGATTCAACGATATTCCCGCTGGTGACGTCTTTGCGCCAGAGCGCCTCCCGACATACGGGCGCATGGATCTGTCATACCGTCACGCTGTCTCGAGGTCACTGACGCTTACGGCGGTGGTGCGAAACCTGCTGGACCGCGATAGTCGCGTCCCATCGCCCCTCGGTTCAGTCGGCGGCATTCCAGATGACCGCATCAACGCCACTGTGCGTGCGGCCTGGAGTTTTTGACCTCTGGCCTTATCGGCTTTCGACCATCTCCTGCCCGCAGGGTTCAGAACGCCCAGCGGGGCTTGTTCACGCGCACGGAGACAGGGCACTGGTACGCTACGATGGTCACTTTTGTTGTGCAGTCACCAGGTCCGACAAGCGCTGCCCACTGCCAGACCAGCCTCCTTGCGGCACGACGGCGCGTTACCGAACAAGCATCCTGGTCGCGCGAGCTCATTTCGCGTCAATGCGATGCCGCGAATGGCCCTATTCCAAAGAGTTCGGTATGACCAAAGCAGGCCCTGTAGTCGATCAATGAAATGACGGAGGGATCGACGCGCAGAAACAGTACGCCTTGCCAGGGAGTCCGCCCCGTGCCCGTGAAAAACTCCTCCACTTCAGGAAACCGGTGCAGCAAGAGTTGGGCGACATGATCGATCTGCTCAATCCCCTGCACGAAAGTCGCCGTGCCGGCAAGCGATAGGCCCTGGATGTCTTTCCAGTCCGCATACGGTAAATTGATGGTGGCAGACACTTTGTCATTGTGTTGAATATTGTCTGCCTTCTGACTTCCCAGGCCGACCACTGCGTAGATCTTCAGCCCGTCATGCACATAGTTGACAGTAGTCGCTTGCGGATATCCGTCCGGGCGGATCGTCGCCAGTGTCATATCGCGGCCCTGCCGTAGGATGTCGAGCACGCGTTCGCGCGCTTCTGAAGTAAGTTGCTCCATATTGCCCTCCCGATGGTGTCTTGCCTGAAACACGAGGCACATGCATACCATGACGTTCTCTCCTCGCGTCTTTCATGCTACGCCTAATGCCACAAGGGCGTGGTAATCCCTGGCAACAAGGCGGGCGAAGCGAGATGTGCGTCGCCCGACAAGCCCGCCCACAGGAAGTCGGAAAGCGATCGTGCTTGCGCACCAGGTCTTGCCAAAGCACGCCCCGGGGCACCGGATTCTCAACGACGAGAATCATGAAGGCAGCCCTCATTGCAACAGACGTGTCTCTTCTTCGCCCCGGGGATTCGCGTGCGACAATAGCATTCGTACAAACCAAAGACACTGCTGATGATCAAACTTTTTGTCGCAATGACTGGAATCGGGCTCCTGCTGGCTGCCTGCAAACCTGCAGCCTCCACATCAGCACGCGATGTTCCCGCGGCGATCGAGCAAACTGCAACGACCTTGCTCCAATCAACATTGCTGCACGCCACCTCGATCGCAGTCGTCTATCGCGGCAAAGAATTCATCCTGCACGCTGGCGAACTGGAAACCGGCAAAGGGAACCGGCCCAATGACTCGACACTGTATGAGATCGGCTCGGTCAGTAAGACCTTCGCCGGGTTGATGCTGGCCAATGCAGTTACCGAGGGTAAGGTGACCATCGACGATCCACTCCAACGGTACCTGCCGTCCGACTATTCAAATTTACAGTACCGCGGCGAACCGATCCGCATACGCCACCTGATCACGCACACCAGTGGCCTGCCGGGAATGTTGCCGCTGCATGTGAATACGATATTGAGGGATTTCACGGAGCATTCGGCACCCGGGAAGCTCAATCTTGCTTACGCAAACTACGGGAAGCCGCAATTCTGGAACGACCTGCACGAGGTTCATGTCGAGGGCCCGCTCGGCAAGAACTATGCATATTCGAGTGCAGCGACTGAATTGATTGCACACACGCTTGAACGAATCTACGGCGAACCGTACGAATTACTGCTCGCGAAATTCCTGGCACGCGAAGCCAACATGCACGAAGTCTGGCTGCGCTTACCTGCTGATGCTGACCGTCGGCTGGCGCCTGGCTACCACAGCGACAACCCTGTCGCGACGACGCCGATGCCCCAACTTCCCTGGGGCGCGGCCGGTAACCTCAAGGCAACGATCCCGGACATGCTGAAATACCTGCGCCTGCAGTTGAGTTCACAACCAGCGGTTATCGAGTCGCACAAACCGCTCGTGCACTTCAAAGATGATTTCAGCATCGGCTACTTCTGGAACATCGGCCAGAATCGCCAACTGGGCACCCATTACGTCCACCACGGCGGCGTGCCGCGCGCCCAATGCTACATTTACCTCGTGCCCAAGTACGATCTGGGCGTCTTCATCATCACCAACCAAAGCGGCGACGCTACCGCGGATGCCATGGAAGGCGCGCTTGCCTACATCTTCGATACGGTGGAGTCATTAGAACGCAGCAAATAGTCGGCATTCAACCCGATCCTGCCCACAGTTTCACGACTTTTCGCGCTTCGCTGGACTCGTCCAGGCGCCTTCGCAGGTTGAGAATGCTCGTCGTTGTCCCCCGATAGAACTGGGGTATCTCCCTCAATCCGCTGGTGCAAGTTCGGTCGTCTGAACCAGGCCATCGTCAGCAACTGAAATGTCCAGCACGCGCGACCTGGCGTTTGCCCGTTGAACCATCTCGACCAGGACCACCTTGTTCGGGCCGCCCTCCACCAACCGGCGGATCGCACGTTGCGTCTCGACGTACTGACCACAGCTACCAGATCGACAGGTTACCCTCTGCCTGTTTCCATCGTCCGCGGTCGCGCCCTGCGCGCCCGGCGTCTCGCACAAATAACAATTCACTCTAGCCATTCCTTTACTGAAAACTTCTTCTGCATGCGGGTTCTCTTGCTCGCAACAACACGGCGTGACGGCGCAAAAGCGAGCTCAACCTTACAGCATCAGGCGCTAGGATACCTGACAAACCAAAACTTAAGGGAGCCGCTGCTGATGACGCTAACGCGACCGGTTCCCCGCATCAAAGCGGCATAATCGAAGGCATCCTTCTTCTGAATCACATTGAACCGGCTGCCAAACGCCGCGTCGGTCGTTACCTACGATCGACGCTGCCCTTTTACGGGATTCGTCGCATGATTGGCGAACTAGCAATATGGCGCCAATCCGAATGCGCAGCGCATTAAGCCGCGCTTAGCAAAAGCTGATGGACGCGCTCGATCAACCGAAGCTCACTGCACACGGCATCGCAGGACCCAGCCCCCCAGGCCAATGAACTCCCAGCAGGCAGACCGAATAGCTTCCTTGCCACGTCCACCAGCAAATAGCCGGCGCTTATGCAGCCGCTCCGAAACAGTCAAGGCTGAACACTGCAACCCGAAAGGAAGTTATTGCCTGAAGCACTCGATAGTCGCGTAGGCTGCTAGCATCTTCTCGTGCGCGATTTTCACGCGATCAAAAAGGTCACTGGCCACCAGGTTGTATACGTCGATCTTGGCACATTGAGCCAGTTCATGGACCACCTGGTGCTCCTCGGCAAGCGCTGCTTCGAATTCGGCATACGCGCGCAATCCTTCAGCGCGATAGATTGGCATATCACCTCCGTAGTAAACACCTGACTTCTGACACTCAACCAGCTTCGCTATTGCTCCCGATCCGACGTTCGACGCGGTCCGTAGTTAATCACGCGTACGACCACCTTCGGGGGAACACGATACGTCCGTAAGAACTCTCCACTGATCCGAAAGCCTCGGCTGAAGTTCAGCTCAAAGCCCTTTCTCACGACCTCGGCAAGCGGGAGGTCAATCCGGCGCTCAATGTCCATCTCGGATACACTTCGACGGGTGTTTGGTCATCGCTGCGGTTATTTTCATTATTTACGTGCCGCCTGATCGAGAGGATATGAGCGGCAGCAGGACGGTGGCAGTACAGCCTGCGCCGGGTGTTGGGCTGTCAATTCTCACTGTGCCGCCATGCATTTCCACCAGAGAACGGACCAGTGAAAGACCAATACCCGAACCCGCCCGCGAATGATTCTGCGGTGCGCCACTCTGCGCAAACATATCGAACATGAAGGGAAGAAACGCGGATGCGATGCCAGGGCCGTTATCCTGGATCGCAATACTGGCGCAATCGCCACTACGCTTGACGAGCACCGAAATCAGTCCCTGCGAGGGCGTGAATTTGACGGCGTTCGATAAGAGATTAAAGAACACCTGAACCAGTCGTTCATGGTCGCCGCATACCAGCAGTGGATCCTGCGGCACTTGGGCAGTCAGTTGTTGCTGCCGGGCTTCGGTCAACGGTCGCACCATTTCCAGTGCTGTCACCAGCGCGTCGGACACCCTAACATCATGCAGGTCGAGCGCCAGTTTCCCATTCCTGATGCGCGTGACATCATCCAGTCCGTTGACCATGTGTACCAGGTAGTCAAGCTGCCGGGTCAGTGTCCGGCGCAGCCGCGGTAAGCTATCGTCGCTTGCCGCCAGCGCACCTAGAGCCGTGGCGACCAGCTTGATCGGGGCCAACGGGGCACGCAGTTCATGGGCCAGCACGGCAAAAAAGTGGTCCTGATTCGTCAGGGCAACTTCCGCCTCGGCCTGCAAATCACGTGCGCTCAACGCGGCACACAGGAGATGCAGGTTTGCCTCGCGCAGACTCGCGATCAGTGCGCTGTCGCTGGGTAGTCCAGTACCAGGCTCACCATCACGCGGTTCCATCCGAGTCCCCGATTGGCGCTAGCGAACTAGCATCCTGCCACGATATTCCTCCCACAGTGGAAGTCAAGCGCTATTCCCTTACCTGTTGCCAGCCAGCGCCTGCGCGAACTCCGCTGCTGGCAACGGGGGCGACAGGTGAAATCCCTGACCGGTGTCACAAGCGTGCTCCCTCAGGAAGTCCAGTTGCTCCACCGTTTCAATGCCCTCGGCAACGACATGATGGCGCAACCGGTTGCCAATACTGATCACCGTATCGACCAGCACATCGTCGGAACCGGGATGGATGTCCGCGACGAACGTCTGGTCGATCTTGAGGGTGTCGATCGGAAAGCGCCGCAAGTAACCCAAACTGGAATAGCCGGTGCCGAAATCGTCGATGGCAATGCGGATCCCGGCCGCACGCAAGGTCTCGAGTTTCTGGATCGTCGCAGCACTATCGCGCATCAAGGTGCCTTCCGTGAGTTCCAGTTCGAGCGATTGAGGAGGTAACCCGCTCTGGTTCAAGGTCGAAAAGACCGTCTGCAGAAAGTCGGCGGATTCGAATTCCTGCCCCGAGATATTGACACTGATGGTCTCCAGCGCATAGCCGGCGTCCTGCCACGACTTGGCTTGCAGGCAGGCTTCACGCAGCGCCCAGCGATCGATCTGCTTGATGATGCCGCACTCCTCGGCAATACCGATGAATGCCTTGGGCAGCAGCAGCCCCTTGGTTGGATGGTGCCAGCGAATCAAGGCTTCTGCGCCGGCCGTACGGCTGCTGGCCAGATTGACCTGTGCCTGGTAATACAACACGAATTCGTGTCGCTCCAGGGCATTGCGCAGGCTGACCTCCATGTGATGCCGCGCCATGGCACGCACATCCATGGGGGGCTCGAAGAACGCAAAACTGTTGCGGCCATGTTCCTTGACGCTATACATCGCAATGTCGGCACTGCGCATCAGCGCCTCAAGATCCGCGACGTCGTCCGGATAGATGCTGATGCCAATGCTGGCGCCAATGTATAGCACGTGCTGCGCAATGGTGTACGGTGCAGTCAACAGGTGATGGATATGGGCGACGCGGGCCGAAACATCCTCCGCGTGCGCCACATCGGCCAACATGGCGACAAACTCGTCACCGCCTTCGCGGCATACGGCGTCCGTGCCGCGCACGCTGGCAGCCAGGCGCTGTGCAACGGCTTGCAGCAACAGGTCACCCACGCCATGGCCGAGGGAATCGTTGACCACCTTGAACCGGTCAAGGTCAATAAAGAGCAAGGCCAGCTTACAGCCATGCGCCCCAGCATGTGCAATGCGATCGGCAAGCTGCTTCTTGAACTGTCGGCGATTGGGCAGGGTGGTGAGGTGATCGTGATGCGCGAGATGCACCATCTCGGCCTGGGCGGCGTGCAATTGCTCCGCCAACTCTCGCGCATTGACACTCGAGATGACCAACTGTCGATTGGCTTCCTGCAGTCGGCCAATATGGTCGCGCAATTCATCTTGCAGGCGCGCGTTCTCGATCGCGATCAGGTCAGGCTTGGGAGATGCCTTGGATCGCCGTTGACGGCGTCCGGCCTGGGGTGGTGCTTGCGCGGCGACAACTGGCTCGCCGGTGTCTAAGCGCCGGTCTCGCCTGGTCTTCCGCCGTTCCTCCCAGTAGTCCATACCTCCTCCTATGGTTCGGAGGTATCAGTCCGCTGCGCCTTGATCGGGCAACCCGACAAGATGCCCTCGTATTCACTGAGCCCCGGACCGATCACAATCTTGTCGTCCGCAATATCAAACAGGCGTATGGCCTTGCTATGACCGCTTCCGCGCACCTTCACGACCGAGATCACGCGCCTGAATTCGCCCGCCATTTCAATATAGCGCTGCATGATGATCGCGTCCGCCAGGAACGCGTTGCCGTAGGGGCTGAAGCGCAGGTCCGTATAGCGGTCCTCCAATTCCGTGGTCATCAATACCGTCACGCCCATGCTGGTCAAGACAGCCACCAGGCGGTACAGCGATTCGCGGAAATCATCCTGGAATGCCGGCGCCAACGCGAGTTCGAACCCCGACAGCGAATCGATTACCACGCGCTTGGCGTCGAGCGCGCGGATCATGGTCACCATCTCGTACAATGTTTCATCGATCGAGAGGTCGAGCGAATGCGTATCGATGACGCCGATTCTACCTGCCTGGACCAGATCATCGAGTTTCTGGCTCAGCAACTGGCTGGGGCTTTTCTCGAAGGCAGCAATGACGCCGGTCTCGCCGTTGCGCACGCCCTCCGCCAGGAACTCGGTCGCCAGCACGGTCTTGCCAGAGCCCGACGGGCCCACCAGCAACGCCGAATAGCCGACCGGAATGCCACCGCCCAGCATCTGGTCCAAGTCGGCGACACCGGTCGACAGGCGCCGCTGTGCAGCAGGCGCATGGCGATCGCTTCTTGGCGCCAAGCTGCGCGAGACCACGGCGCGCGGGAAGATGTGCAGGCCGTCCTTACTGATTCGGAACGTGTGCGAACCTGGACTATTGGCCTGGCCCCGCATCTTGACGATCTGTATCTTGCGCACGACCGAGTTGCGCTGTGCACTTTGCGACAGCCAGAATATGCCGTCAGCAATGGTGTATACCGGGCCAGTCTGTGACTCGTTTTCGACGTACTCGCCAATCAGGAAGGTCGTCGCATGCCAACTGGTCATCTGCATCGACAGGCGCTGGACAAAATGCTGCAAATCGGCCGGCCCTTTGTCGTTGTAATCACTGGCCTGGACGATGGAGCGGAAGGAGTCCACGAAGATCAGGCTGGGCATAAAGGCCTTGGTTTCCTCCGCAATACGCGCCAGCACCAGGTCATAGTCGCCAGTCAGGATTTCATCTGCGAGGTTCACAAACTTGACGGCTTGCCCGGCCTTCTTCAGGTCAAAGAAGGAAAATTGCTGCTGGTAACGCAGCATCTTCATCGTAGGTTCCCCCAACACGGTGAAGAATATGGCGCGGCAATCCGGTCCCGCCAAGGAAAACATGAGTTGGTGCGCCAGCGTCGTTTTCCCGCATCCAGGTGCGCCTGCGATGAGGTTGAACGAGAATTCCGGGATACCACCTCCGAGCAATTCGTCCAGGCCGGGGATACCCGTTGCCAGGCGTTTGATGATTACCTTATTGCTCATGTTTGCTTATCCTCGCCCAAGGTGCCTAGGGCATCGCCCCCCCACGCCGCACGCAAAATGCCATCGGTCAGGGAGTCGCCAATTAAAGAAGCCACGAGGTCAACAAAACTCGACAGCAGGAACGTGCTCGCCGCCAGTGCGTCCTCGTGGGTACGGGTTGCCAGCTTCGCCCGTAAGGTGTCCAGTTCTCTCTCCGCGCTGGCGGCAGGTTCCGCGTTGATCCATTGAAATGATTGGCCAGTCAGGAAGACGGTTCGCTCAAAGAGGAAATTGAAGCCATCTTCGCTAACCAGCGACGCGACCTGTAGGCGCAGGGGGCGCAACAATGTGACAAGCGCACTGCCCGGCTCGCCCGCCGGCAGTGAAGAAAGTAAATCCTTGATCTGTTGGCGCCGAGCCCCAGGGTTTTCCATATCAATCTGAATACACAGCGAATTTGATCCAATCGGACATTGCATGCATTCAGGCAGGACAGCGCCAAATCAGTCCTGTGCAATTGGCTGGAAGTCATTCGAGAACGGTTGCAATGTTCAATCATATACCAATACCCACTGGACGCGATAGAGCAGGCTTGCGCGACGCCAGTTTGTGGTGGTGGCGAAGGTGCTGACCTACTTAACGATGGCACGGCCAATTTGCTTTCCTGTCGGTAAAATCCCCTCCGGTTAAGTACCGCATGGATAGTGCAATTTCCTCCGGGCACACTGACATCGGCGTGAATGTCGTCAAGCAGTGCCAAGCGCACCCCTGCTGCGCTGCCTGGACTCGCGCGGCATTCGCCGTACCACCAAGGCCCGCGCCACCGTGCCGCCCATGGAATCGCGGTCTTTGCGAGACCAACACGGCAGTATGCATCCTGGGCGACTAGAGCACCGCCAGCGATTGACCAACCAACAGACTGGTCGCCTGGCCCAGTTCATAGGATTCTGCCAGCACAGCGGCCAGGGCCGATGGTCGTGCCTGACGAATCATCCGCGGCTGCCATCTCATACCACTAGCCCCATCGTCCCGTCGCTACATGCGCGGCAGGCCGTCCTCGTTGACCTGAATGAACTCGCCCGGTTCCGTCGCCAACTGCACGCGATGATTGATGCCGCGATGCTGGTACGTGACATCCCAATATGCCGGCGTCGTGCTGGCGACTTCTTCGCAACGGCGCACATCTTGGCCATAGTTACCGCGGCCATCGCCTCCCATGTTCGATCCGATCGCTGCGCCGGCCAATGCACCGCCGACCGTCGCGATGTCGCGGCCCGTTCCTCCGCCAACCTGATGCCCCAAGACGCCACCAAGCAAGGCTCCCACGATGGCACCGCCGGCATTATTCATATCGTTTGACCTTGCAACCTGGCGCCGCTCTATCCAGCAACGTTGCTCAGGTGGCCCTACCACCGCACGTACTGAGGTGACTCGGGCGTCATACCTCCGCTCGTGCGGGCGCTGGCGGTACGCATAGTAAGGCTGCTGCAATGGTGTGGGCGCCATGCGGTCATCATGCGCGTAGCCCCGCACCGGCCGAACTGAAGAAATACGATCATTCAATCCCATGCCAGCAAGTGAATCATAGCTCCCTTGCTGCAAAACTCTACATAGCCCATGGAAGTCGGCATCTTCACAGACTTCCCAACGCCCGCGCTCAATCACGGCGGATGAAGCGCGATCATTGAAACCGACGCGACGCAAGTCGTCGGCAATGTTGGAAATGGAGACGGCGCGACCACGCCAGCCTTCGCCTTGATATAGCGTGATTTGCGCCACTGCTTGCGCGCAGATCATCAACCCGCAAGTTGCGAGTACGGTGTTAAGTAGGATGTTCATTGTCCTCTCCGGTTCAACGAAGCGAACGCCTTCGCTGTGGTCCATTTTGCCCAGCCAAGCAAGTCGACTGACCAAGCCAGATCGCGGCCCGCCTGCCTGCATGCAGTCAGCACCACGGAGCCGGTTGGCAAAGGCCAGCATGCATGTGCCTGGTAGCCCAAACCCTTGCAGTGATGGGTGACCGGGCCTGGCGCCCCATCGGCGGACCGCCCATACCGACGAAGATCATCCGATGCCAAATGCAGCGTCAATATGCTCACGCGCATACAGCAATCCAAGCATGCGTGCCGAGTCAATTGTCCACGTCGTCACCGTGACCTCATAGTGCTTGACCCGCTCTTCATCGACACGCCTGATGCTCAAATAGCACCGCCACCTTGCAGTGGGCTTTCCCAATGAAGATCGCTTGGCGGCACAGTTGATTTCATGGCTGCGATAGAGTTCCATGGCTGGCTCCCTTGTGGCGCTGCATTGCATTGCTTCTGGTATCTTTATGATAGTGGCGCGCCGATCGATCGTTGTAGGCGCACATGCCCTGCGCGTGTCAGCGAAGCAGCCCACGGTGCACGAGCTGGACGAAGCGCGGCTTGCCCCACGGGTCACCTAGAGCCAATACTTCAGCAGCTCTGCCAACCACTCCTGCGCCCGCTCCACAAGGGGACGCTGCTGCCATTGGCTAAGCGTCACTTCCTTGGAATTGCGCAGGTCTTCCTGGAAGGCGCTGGCCATCTCAGCACCAAGGGTATCGCCGATCACGATCACGTTCAATTCGTAGTTGTGCACGAAACTACGCTGGTCAGTATTGGTCGACCCCACCGTTGACCAGACGCCATCCACCCACTGCAGTCTTCGCATGCAGCACCGAGCGTTTCAGCTCGTGGATTCGCACCCCTGCTTCCAAGAGTTGTGTGTAGCTGGACCTGCCGGCGTGGCGCACGAGGCCGGCGTCTGAAATGCTGGGAAGCACGAGTTGCACATCCACACCCCGCCGTGCTGCGTTCGTCAATGCCGACAGCGTCTGCTTATCCGGCACAAAATAGGCGCTCGTGATGTGGATTGACTGCTTCGCCTCCTGCAACGCGAGCAGTAGCGCTTTGTAGATCTCAAAATGTCCATGCGGCGCGCTGGCGAGCACCCTGACGACCTTATCCCCCATCACGACCTGCTTCGGGAAATAATCCGCCCCCCTCAGCTCGTCAGCATCCTGTTCCAACCATGCTTGAACAAATGCCCACTGCAAGGCAGGTACGGCGGGTCCCTCGATCTTTAAATGGGTATCGCGCCAGCCTGAATCGTCCCTGTCGTTGGCACGCTGATCGAAGCGCGCACGAAATGGCGAGCTGTTGGCATAGGTGTCACTGATGTTGACCCCGCCGGTAAAAGCCACCTTGCCATCGATGATCAATAGCTTGCGATGACCGCGGTTATTCAGCTTCCAGCCACTGCCGCGCAGCTTCGCGGGATTGACGGGATTGAAGGCCAGTAAATGAATGCCGGAAGAGCGCATGCGCTCAAAGAACGCCTGCGGCACATTGATCGTTCCCACGCTGTCGTAGATCACGTTGACGACGACTCCTTCGCGCTGCTTCAGTATCAACAGATCGGCAAATCGTTCACCTTGCTCATCCTGATCAAAGACATAGGTTTCGAAATTGATGCTGTTCCTGGCAACCGCAATGGACTTTGCCATTTCGGCCATGGTCAGTGGCCCATCGAACAGAAGCTCAACTTTATTGCCAGCGATCAAAGGAACACCTGTGGCCGCCTCTTCCAGGATGGCCAGTGCCTTGCTGTCCAGTGTTGAAGACCAGCGCTTTTTCAGCAACCGCTCCGTGCCAGGACCGGGCAATCTGCCATGTGCGTCCCTGACCAGAGCCGCCTGGGCCGCCACCGCCTTGGCGTCGTCTAGTGAGACCGTGGGGAGTCCGGCACAAGCGGCCAGAGTCGCGCCCGCCAGCAGGGCCGGCAGGGCAATCCTTAGCGCATCGTTTTTCACATCCCCCCCTCTCCTGCAAGCAGGCTATTGTGTATCGCATCCATCCACTTCTCTGTTCGATTACCAACATATATCCGAAGGCTGGGATCATCGGCGAAGACGTCAATGCCATATCCGGATTTCTTCTCTATACTGGTAGAAGTAGGGATCACCTTTGAACGCTTGGCCATGGTCGTACCTGGCCAACTTGCGGCGACTCCGGGTAAGCATTGTCTCCAGTGCTCCAATGGCACGGTGAGGAAGGCCGCTATGTTGCATGAATTCCTGACGAACAATCGTACTGAGCTCATCGCCCGCTGCCGAGCAAAGGTTGCCATGCGAGAGCACTCCGCAACGGCCGAGCAGTTGCAAAACGGCGTGCCGATGTTTCTCGATCAACTGACGTGTACACTGCGGACGGAACAGGCGCACTGCGCACTCGAAGGCCAGGCTATGTCGGCCATCCCCGAGTGCGGCGTGGCCCGGGGAGAACTGGGTGCATCGGCGGCATTGCACGGGCAGGACATGCTTGCACTGGGTTTCACGATCGATGAAGTCGTCCACAACTATGGCGACTTGTGCCAGGCCATCACCGACCTTGCTGTCGAGCGCGACGCGCCGTTTTCCGTCGATGAATTCAGGACATTGAATCGTTGCCTCGACAATGCGATTGCCTACGCGGTGAGTGCCTTTAGCTCCCAACATGATTTCATTGAATCAGATCGCCACAATGCCGAAGAAAACAAGCGGATGGGTTTCTTTGTCCACGAGCTACGCAACTTGCTGGGCACCGCCAAACTCGCCTATACCGCCTGCCGGACGGGGAACCTCAACCTGGGCGGTGCCACTGGCGCTGTCCTGGGACGCAGCCTGGACGGCTTAACCAGCCTGATTCAGAACGCCGTTTCACTCGTGCGTCATGAACACATTGAAGGGGTGCGGGATATCTTCTCCCTGGCCGACTTTGTTGTGGAGATCGAAGCGGCAACGGCATTGGCGGCGGTGGCAAAACAATGCCAGCTGAAGATCTTGCCTGTCGACCCGCAATTGGCGATACGGGCCAATCGGCCGATGCTGCTCGCTGCAGTGGTGAACCTCCTGCAGAATGCCTTCAAGTTCACGCATCTACACACCGAGGTGACATTGGCGTGCCATGCTGTCGATGACAGTGTCCTGATCGAAGTCGCCGACCAGTGCGGCGGGCTAGGCGCCGACCTGGCTGCACGCATGTTCCAGCCCTTTGAGCAAGGCGGTGCCGACCGCTCGGGATTGGGACTGGGCCTGACCATCGCCCGGCAGTTTGTTGTCGCGAACGGAGGGCATCTGAGCGTACGCGATCTGCCTGAAGTTGGCTGCGTGTTTACGATTACGCTGCCTCGCCTTGCCATCCCTTCCATCCCCGAATAAGTAAAGAGCCACTACGCGAGCCGCGTTATTGCCTGAACATGAAACAGTACATTCGTTTAAGCAGTCCCATCGCCGAAGTCGTGGCCACGGGATTAGATGTCGACATGCTGTGGGGCAGCGTCAACGCCTGGGCACATTTGCGTCGGCACCATGTACCACCTGACGTTGCGTTGCGCATCCTCTCGAAAGCAGGCGCCCGGCGGGACTCAGATGCCTCACACCCGGCCCAGCCCAGCGAGCAACTCAGGGCTTTGAAGCAGATGGCGAATTCGCGCACAACCGGCACGACAACTCGCCGCAACAAGGCCATGTCCCAAGTTGTGGATGGAGCCATCCACTTATCCATCACCCGGGGCATCCAATATGCGGAGGCGCTTCTGAAACTCTATCCGGTCTCGTCCCATCTGATCATGCGCGTGCTGTTTGATGCCGAACACCGTCGCCGGCTCGCACCCCAGCCGCCGCCGGCGCCCGGAAAACCGTAACCGTCTAGACGCCGCGATCCCTGGTCTGCTCACGCGGCCCGTTCCCTGCTCCGGATGCCACCACGTCTCGTCAGGGCACCATTTGAAAGATCGTCAAGGACATCGCGTCGTGCTGGGACTTGCCAAACTCTGGGTGTGCCCAGCAATGCCACATCCATGTCGTGATGTCGAACACTCCGAAGCCCGGCGCGGATGATGGGAAGCTTGCGTGCCAAACGCGCTAAAATATCTCGTCAGAACGGAACCGGTAGATCTGACGTTGGTCCGGGCCGCGTTTCGTGCACCAGCAGGCTGGCTCAGTGCACGCATGGGCATGAAAGGGTTAACAATGGAAATTGCTGTCCTTTTCGGCCTCATCCTGCTCAACGGTTTGTTCGCGATGTCCGAGGTCGCCTTAATGACGGCCCGCAAGGCCCGGCTCGGCAAGCTTGCGGACAACGGTGACAGCGCAGCGGAGATAGCCCTGCAACTCGGCGCCGATCCCAACAAATTCATGTCCACCGTACAGATCGGTATTACGTCGATCGGTGTCCTGAACGGCATTGTCGGCGAAGCGACCCTTGCACGGCCGTTTGGCCAATGGCTGATATCCCTTGGCATTCCCCTTGGCTGGTCCCACAATGTATCAACGGCCCTGGTCGTCCTCACGATTACTTACTTTTCGATCGTGCTAGGCGAACTGGTTCCCAAGCGCTTAGGCCAACTGCATCCAGAATCGTTGGCGCGCATCGTTTCGCGTCCCATGGTGATTCTGGCAGGGCTTGCCAAGCCATTCGTCAAACTGCTGTCAGCGTCCACACAATTGGTGCTGCGCGCCCTTGGTGTGCGACAGACCGGAGCACAGCCGATCACCGAAGAGGACCTGCACATGATGCTGGAAGAGGGTTCCGAAACCGGCGTCATCGAGGTCCACGAACACCAGATGGTACGCAACGTGTTCCGGTTAGATGAACGGCAACTGGCGTCCTTCATGGTGCCGCGCAACGATGTCATCTACTTTGACCTGGACGACGAGCTGGCCACCAATATGGCGCGCTTCGACAATTGCGAGCACTCCCGCTTCCCTGTGCTTAGTGGTGGCTGGCATCAGGTAAAGGGTATCGCCAGCGCGCGCCAAATGCTGTCGCAAGCATTGCATGGTACCCCACTGGACTTGGGCACCCAGCTTCAGCAGCCCGTCTTTGTGCCGGAGACCTTGACCGGCATGGAGTTGCTGGAACACTTCAAGCAGACAGGGACTCATCTGGTCTTCATTGTCGACGAGTACGGCGAAGTACAAGGTATCGTCACACTGCAGGACGTGCTGGAGGCCATCACTGGTGAATTCAAGCCCTCGCGCGCCGAAGACGGCTGGGCGGTGATGCGAAAGGACGGCAGTTGGCTTCTTGATGGATTAATTCCGGTTCCCGAGCTCAAGGACCATCTGTCACTTCTGAGCGTTCCCGAAGAGGAAAAGAGCCGGTATAACACCCTCAGCGGCATGGTCATGCTGTTGCTCGGAACGCTTCCTCGAACGGGCGACATCTGTCACTGGCAGGGGTGGGATTTCGAAGTAGTCGACCTGGACGGTCTGCGGATCGATAAAGTACTGGCGACACGACACCCGCTCGAGTTCCGCGAAAGAACGGCTCAGACTAACGCTTGACTCAGCGCAAACGTTAGTGAGATTCGATCGTCGTGACGGGGCGACTCAGTAACTCAACAGCATGCCTCGCAGGGTGCAGCGTCCAGTGCCACCGACCGAGGCCGGCACACCGGTCGCTCCGCTGCTGCAAAAATCGGACTATGCTGGAGCCATGTAATCAGAGCGTCCTTGGGGCACATCCAGGTCCATCGAGACCATGGTCATACGGTGTACTGCCGCACACGCCTAATTCCCCAAGGCTGCCGGTTCGATCGACCGTCCGGGAGCGACCATGCGCAGTGCATTAAAGAATCAACGGGCCAATCTGGCAACGATCGCGGCGCTGGCGATGTTCAGCCGGGGACTGGAACCCGAGTTCCCTCCCCCTGTTCTCCAGCAGCTAGCCCACATTCCATTGGCGCCGCTCGAAGTCACCACCGGTATCGTCGACCTCTCAGACCTGCCTTGGTTCTCCATCGACAATGACGATTCACATGACCTCGATCAGCTGACGGTCAGCGCATCACTGCCACATGGTGTCATGCGCGTGTCCGTCGCCATCGCCGATGTCGACGCCCTTGTTGCCAAAGGGACGCCGATTGACCAGCATGCCCGTCACAACACCACTTCCGTCTATACGTCGGCCAGGATTTTCCCCATGCTGCCGGAGCTGCTCTGCACCAACCTGACCTCACTCAATCCGGACGTGAACCGGCTCGCGATCGTCAATCAAATGGACTTCAGTGCCGATGGCGTCCTGCTCGGATCAACAATCTTCCGAGCGACAGTGCGCAACAAGGCACAGCTTGCTTACGACGCTGTATCGGCGTGGCTGGAAGGGACCGAGGCCCTACCCGTGGCAGCACAACGTGTTCCAGCTGTCGCCAGCCTGCTGCGGCAGCAGGATGCTCTGGCACAAAAGCTGCGCCTGCTGCGGCACACCCAGGGTGCACTCGAGTTCGAGGGATTTCAACCGCATGCACTGTTTCATGGCGACCGGATCGCCGATATCCGCCTGCAACCTCACAACCGTGCACGACAGTTGATCGAAGAGTTCATGATCGCCACCAACGAATGCACTGCGCATTATCTCGCAGCCCAGGGTGGCGCCTCACTGCGGCGCGTGGTACGCTCGCCCGAACGCTGGGCACGCATCATCGAGGTGGCGCAAGGCTACGGGGCAACACTGCCGGCGCTCCCCGACGGCAAGGCACTGCAAACGTTTCTAGCGCGCCAGCATCAACGTGATCCCCTGCACTTTCCGGACTTGTCACTGATCATCGTCAAGCTGATGGGCTCGGGTGAATATGTCGTCGAGAAACAGCATGGCGCACCCATAGGTCACTTTGGACTGGCCGTGCAGGACTATATGCATTCGACGGCGCCAAACAGGCGCTTTCCCGATTTGATCACACTGCGCCTGGTGAAAGCGGCATTGGCGGGAATCCCCGCTCCGTACTCGGATGCTGAACTAGCCGAATTGGCCGCGCATTGTACGGCCCAGGAAGACGCCGCCAGAAAAGTGGAGCGGCAGGTACGTAAATCCGAGGCGGCCCTCTTGCTCCACTCCAGCGTTGGACAGCACTACAGTGGGATTGTCACAGGACTCAATAGCCAAGGTGCCTGGGTGCGGATCCTGGCCCCACCAGCCGAAGGCCGGCTGACGGGCGCATTACCCGAACTGAAGATGGGCCAAACAATTCGTGTGCAACTGGTGTCAACGTCGGTTGAACGTGGTTTCATCGACTTCGCCGTTGCCCACACGATGTAACCATGCTCTTCGGTAGGTGCTGCTTCGAATTGGGCACCTGCACGCAATCCGCTGGAACAATCAATCGGCAGCTCATCTCCACAGCAAGACAAGCAACTGCCAGTGTTGCCTGCTCGCGCGCGCTCGTCGAGCCCATTTGCGTGAGCAACATCTGCCGCACGCCCATCCTGATGCCAGGGCTGGCGTCGATTCCACGTGCTGTCGAGTTCAGTTGGCATTCATTCTAGTGGTCAATGCCGGGCTTGAACAAGGATTCCTATAATCCATCGCAAACCCGCTAAGATGAAAGTATGTCCGGTCATTCTCGTTGAAGAGGCTCCGATGATTCACCATAGCCCACTTGCACTGGTAGACCAGACCAGCATCATCGATGGCTATTCCTATCGCGTATCCACGAAAGCAGTGCTGGGTGGGGTTCGGGCACAGCTGGTCTGGATCGGTGTCCCCAAAAATCGACAACGCCCACCCGACGAAACCATCTGTACGCCCACGCTGCGCAACGCACGAGCAGCGATCCTTGAAGCGCACGCCCTGGCACTGGAGTATATCTTGGCATGGCGGCCTCCAGGTCCTGCATCGTGACAGGGATTCGCCACCGCACGAGCTTTCACGCCCCTCCCGCGACCGGCATAGCAGGAACAGGCACGGTGCATCCACCATCGCCGCGCGAACTAAGGCTCGCCAGTACCCCGACCGTGCCCCCCCCCAATTCAACGTGGCCAATCCGCGGCGCCAACTGGAGGCGGCGTCGGGAAGTTGCCGTCTCATCGCGGACATCCATTCTCTGTCACGATTGTCGATGTGGGCGATTGCCATGGGATGCCTTCGGAATGTCCGACGTTCGCCAAGCGGACTCTGGCGAGCGAAGAAGCCGCGTGCGCCAGGCGTGCCTGGGAATCTCCAGGGCGCTACCAGGCAAAATCCGGTTCGATGCCCCGGTCCAATTCGGGGGAGCGATCGTGCAAGGAAGCGATTCGTGCTATCGTGATGGTGTTGAAACCATCTGGGGCAGCGCCATGTCATTCTCTCCAGAACGCCGACAGCAGTGCGCGAAGGCAACGGCCATTGATCATGCCATTGACCTGGCCTGCACGCATGGCTTGTCTTTTGCCTCAGCGTACCTGCGTAACCAGAGGCTACGCAACGACACGATCGCTCGTGTCCTGTCTGGTCCCCGGGACCAGCATCGCCAGCATGAATGTGCCAGCATACCGCCCGAATTACCATATACATCAGAAGCCGGGGACACCAGCGAGACGCCTGTCCGACAGCTAAGTTACAGTTCGCGCCAAGAATTTGGGCACCTGCGTTGATGCGACGACCGCATGGCTGACTAAGAAATCAATGCCACACCATGCTTGCGAAACCATACGTCATCCGTCGAGCTGACATTGCCGCCAGTATGATTGTAATTAATGGTCAGTTCTTCATGGATTTCGATGTCTCGGGCGGCAATGAAATGGAGCTGCTGCTGTTCAGCAAGCGCAACGTACCTCAGATTTGCGGGATTGGCGTGGTTGTACATACTGCCCCAACCAAGGGCTAAGCAACCCGCGGGTTCCCCCTTTGTCAAATGTCCCCAATTGAACAACAAACGCTTTAGCTCCTCGGGAAACTGAGCCCAGTACGGGGAAAGCAGCACAACAGGGCAAGCTTCCACGAGTTCACCAGTCGATATCCGCCGACTAGCGAACACGCCCCTGCCTTTTGAAGAGCCCGTTTCCTTGATGTAGCCGAGACACGCCTTGATGTTCGTCATACCTGCATGACCTCCCGCTTTTCGTGAATCGCGCATGGACCGACAAGCCTCCGCCATAGAAAAAGTTCGGCGGTGACTCTGCTGCATCATGGCGCGTCGGCCTCGCAGTGATCTTGAAATCGAACCCCTATTATGGGCCTTTCGATCGGCGGCGCGTTGTCCACATCTCTTGAAGAATCAGTCTCCTTCGCTGCATCGCGCCAACCTGACCGCAATGCTGCACGCCAGGAAAGCGGAGCGTAATGAGCCATCCCGTTGATGAAACACTCGTCGAGCCGCTTCCAGGCGAACTCCCCTACTTGCGTGTCACCACCTCCCGGAAAAATCGAGATGTTCAGGTTCAAGAGGTTTGCGCCCTACGACATCAGGCACAGAATTCCAGTGTGATGCGTGAATTTCGATGACATGGGTACGCTTGCGTACCGACGACTTCGAACATTCGGCGCATAGTGAATTCATTGCATCTGACCGAAGTATTCGCCCTGTTGAATACACAGCCCGATTGGCTCTGCATATTCTTTGAAGGGAGTTTCGTATGGACGAATATTTGTCAGCGCCAGCTTGTGGCGACGCCGCTTTGCACAGCAATGATAGGGACGTGTCCGAACAGGTTCGTCTTGATGCAGCGCTGGACGAGGCATTGTGTTGTACTTTCCCGGCCAGCGACCCCGTTGCCCTGGACTTTGCCATGACCTCGCATGTCTCAGCACGAGCCGAACTCATTAGGCGGGCATTCCCACGGAGGCCATCATGAACCCGGTCACATCATTCTTAGTCGGCGTCTTCCTGCTGGCGAGCACCGGCGCCATTTACTTGGGGGCGCCATACGTTGCCTTGCTCTTCTTCGTTCTCGGCGTTCTCATCGCACTCTCACTGAAAATGGCGAATGTGTGGGAAAAGTATGTCATCTTGAGGCTGGGTAAGCTGCAGAGCGTCAAAGGCGCGGGCCTGTTTGCCATCATTCCGATCATCGATAGCGTGGTCGCGATCATCGACGTGCGTATTCAGACCACTGCCTTTAACGCCGCCGAAGCGCTCACCCGAGACACCGTTCCCGTCAATGTCGACGCGATCATTTTCTGGCATGTACACGACGCGGAAAAGGCGGCGTTGGCGATCACGCATTATCGGGAAGCAATCGATCGCGTCGCACAAACGTCGTTGCGCGAAATGATCGGTGCATCGATGCTGGCGTCACTGTTGTCTGAACGCAAAGAGGCTGATGCGCTGCTAAAGGATGTCATTGCGCGGAAGACGGCAGCATGGGGTATATCGGTCAGCTCCGTCGAGATCCGCGACGTAGCAATTCCCGTCGCTTTGCAAGACGCAATGTCTCGTCAGGCGCAGGCAGAGCGCGAAAAGCAGGCTCGTGTCATTCTCGGCTCTGCCGAAGTAGCGATTGCCGGCAAGTTTGTCGAGGCGGCAGACATGTATGCAGGGCATCCTGCAGCATTGCAGCTGAGGGCGATGAATATCATCTATGAGACAACAAAAGAGCGCGGCGCCACAGTCCTGATTCCGAGCACGATGATCGATAGCTTGAATCCGCCCGCAACCATGGAGCGGCCAGCAAGGGTTGAACGAAGGGCATCGGGTCCAGAGGTAGCTATGAGCAAAGTTGCGGCCTGATTCTAATGATCCCAGGCACACTCAGTACAAGTTCCTGAAGGAGCATGGCTCGGTGAATGGGCGCCAACTGCCCTCCGCCCCGAAAGTATCGACCAAGGATCGTTGCGCGGCCTGGCATCGGCAAGCCCGCTTACCGCGCACGTTGCTGCCGCCTCTGCCAAGTAAGCGCCGATTCTTTCGTCAACCGGATCGAAGTGATGACGGCGACATCTACCGCGCTTTGGAAGTCCTGCATCAAGCGGCGCCACAACCTCGCTACCCCGCCGTCCCGACCGTGGCCGCACATGCTGGTATGGCCTGGGGTTCTGCGCGCCGCATACCGTCTTGCCTTAAGCATCTGCGACCAGAAAATTCGTCCAAAGGAAGTACGGCAAGCATCGAATCGCCACATCGACGCCAACCCGTGCTCGCTGGCGTCGTGCCAATGCTATTTTCTGGCCTGTGATGCAGGGGGCACCGAATGCGGCCGCACGAGCGCCATGGCCAAGCATTCGACGACCGCGCCAGCCGACGGTCGCGCTATGCTCAGCATTCCGAAGGGAGGTGCACATGTGGATCTGCAAGCGATGCGCGGGCAAACTGCATCATTCGGAATACCAACCCGCCATTGACCACCTTGGCGCATACTTTCTTTGTCCGCGATGCGGATACCGCAATAGCATTGCAGCCATTCGTAGGCCTGGTGGGCCACTCAAGTTGGTCCTGGTGGGTGATTAGCCATCGCACTATTGCGCAGGAGCCCATCCTGACGCCGCGCTAGGTTCCTGTAGGCATGTCCTGATGCGCACTTGATGGTTCGCGCCATGCAAGGATGCGTTCCAGCGCCAGCGAGTGCGCCTCAACGATCGCTGCTCTCGCGCTGTGAAAGGTCGTGGTCGTCATGGCTTCGTCCAAGTGCTCCATTCGCTCGGCGGGCATGCTGATCCACACCAATTGCGCTTGAAATCCGTCAGGGACTTCCTTGACCGACACGTTATATACATAGCCATCGGTCGTCCTGGTCTCGTCCGCCGTCGCAAGTGAATATTGCTCTTGCATCTCAACCTCATGCTCGAAGATGACTGACCACTTATTCATCTTAGCGCGTTTGGGGCGGGCGCATTGGGCACCGAGGGCAAATGGCATCGCATGGCAACGGCCTGCTGCACGTTGAGAACGACATATCACTGAAAGTAATGCGCCAGAGTGTGAAATTCAGCACGGTTCGTCTCACATATCCGGTGTAAGCTCCATACAAAGATTACCGACTATTGTCTGGTTCAGAAGGAGCTTTACCTCCACATACCCAGCATTTGAAAATCCCGCTGGGATTCTTGACATGTTGCCCATCTTCGGGTTTGGCCAGCATTTGCGGGCCATTTTCCCGGCTAAGATTGGGTCCGACCGCTTTCAGAGTGCGAAGCCGCCGCAGTTTCGACGGCCGACCACATTCAGTGCACAATAATTGCCCCACTGATGCCCATCGCCTCCCCGCTTGTGTACCATCGCACGGGACGGGTTCACTAACACCGATAGATTACATTGCACCATCCAATACGGAGAGTGTCATGCCAAGCTTGCACCAGGCATACGATTGCTGCGCAGCCTGACCCGCATCGGCAAGTCGCAACGCTCCCTACTCACCAAACTTCTGGCCGCAACCGCGTCCCTACCTGCGAAGGCTCGGCGCAAGCCGGCCCCACAGCGCTTGGCCGCACCAATTTCGCCATTCGCCATCCGCCAGCATACGCGGCCAGATATTCAGCCGGCGCCTGGCAGATGGCTGGCTGGGCAGTTTCCGCTTTCGGGTCTCCTCGAAGCCACCAGCAGCCAGCGCATGGGCTACTGGCTATACCTGCCGGAACGCGTACCGGAAACAGTCGTGTGCGATGGCTGGCCGCTGATTGTCATGCTGCACGGTTGCCACCAGAGCGCCACCCAATTTGCCCCGTGCACCCGCATGAACCGACTCGCGGAAGACAAGGGTTATGCCGTGCTGTATCCGCAGCAGATGATCAGGGTACAGGCGCAGCGTTGCTGGCGCTGGTATGAACAATCCGTCCAGCACGACAACGGCGAAACAGCAGTCCTGGCGGCGCTGATCGGGACAGTCTGCAGCCAGTACGCGATCGACTCCCAACGCATCTATGCGTGTGGCATCTCCGCCGGCGCCGGCATGGCGGCAGTGTTCGCCTTAAACCACCCGGAACTGATTGCCGCTGTCGCCCTTCACTCGGCGCCGGTATATGGGGCAGGACGCAGCGCCGTGTCAGCGCTACGCGTCATGCGCCATGGTGCCGCCGCCCAGGCGGATGGTGCGATCCACGACTTGCTGCAGCGCTGCGCCCACTAGACCTTGCGCGCGACCACAGCCCGTACGCCGTACATGCCGACGCTCCTGATCCAGAGTGACGATGATCGCGCGGTGCACCCCGTGAACCAGCAGCAGTTGGTACGCCAGTGGCTGCTTGTCCATGGCTTGGCACCCGATGTTGAGGTCCGCGTGATGACAAAGCCCGCGGACAGGACGGGACGACGCAACGCCCATGAAATCCGCGACTATCTGGCCGGACGCAAGGTACTGCTGCGCGTCGCCCGCATCGCGGGACTGGGCCATGCGTGGAGCGGTGGCGATCCAGCGTTACGCTTCAACGCACATCCGGGACCCGACGCGAGTAGTATGGTGCTGGACTTCTTCGGGAGGCACCGTCGCTGACATTGGCAGCAAGGTGCAGCGCCGGTGCGGGTCAGCGATGCCGTTGGTGCCTCGACCCGACCTCCATTGCCCGAAGAAGTCAGCACAGGCGGTCTTCCAGTGCCAACCGTCGACAAGGCCCGTCTTTGCGCGAGAACAGAGTTTCAGGAGGAACACGATGTCTTATATTTCAACGCTGATCACGATGCGTCGCACGGGCAGGGAGATTTCGGTCATCTTCAACCATGTCATGTCCGAAGATGAAAAATCCCGCATTGCCACACTCTTGCTCGCGCTCATGCGCTCCACCGCCACCGACCACCCATCCCGCCTGATGGTGCTGGGCGCCCTCGCCGCCGTTGGGCGGGAAACCCAAGAAGCTGACTGAGCGACGTCTCTGACAGCCACCAGGTCTTGCAGTTGCCTGCGCAGTACCACGCAATGCCCCAGGCTCGTCGCGCACCGAACCTCCACATCCACGATTATGCAGCCGACCATCGGTGTATCTGCATACGCTCTCTTTCCGCTGATCTCACCACCCACAGGTGACAACTGGCGAAAGCTCCCTCACTCACTGATCAGTCGCAGTCCTTGCAGGGATGAAGATGGTAGCACCGCACGATTGACCAACTGTTGCGCAGTCATTACGCTCGCTCTATGCTGTCAATGCGAACCTGGTCGCACCCTAGCGCTGGCGTCTTCGCTAGCCAGAACCCCGACGATGAGAGGCGAATGTTGGCGCCGACTGAATTTTGACCCACCCTGCCGATTGAATTTTGACCCAGGGCGGGACGCTGCTTTGGGAGCCGGCGTCTGTGGATAAGTGTACCAAAGACAGGGGGGATTCGCGGTGGGCGCAGCCCGCCGTGAATCCCCCCTTAGTCAGTTCAATAGTTAATTAACGGAGTAAACGATTTATATCGTTATACATCCTGTCTTCAAAGCTACACCGGAAAGTCCGCCTTCCCGGCCTTCTGTTTTTGCTCCCGCGCCTTGATCCGCCCCTTGGCCGCCATACTGCTGTGCTGGAAGCGGTAGGAGTCGTTGCCAGTCTCCACGATGTGGCAGTGGTGCGTCAGCCGGTCTAGCAGCGCCGTGGTCATCTTAGCGTCGCCGAACACGGCGGACCATTCAGCAAAGCTCAGATTCGTCGTGATGGCCACGCTGGTATGTTCGTACAGCTTCGAGAGCAGGTGGAACAGCAGCGCGCCGCCGGCCTGGCTGAACGGCAGATACCCCAGTTCGTCGAGGATGACCAGGTCGATCCGCATCAACGACTGTGTCAGCCGACCGGCCTTGCCTTCCCGCTTCTCGCGCTCCAACGCATTGACCAGATCGACCGTCGAGTAGAAGCGCACCCGCTTGCCCATTGAGGCAATGCCCGCCACCGCGATGGCCGTCGCCAAATGCGTCTTGCCGGTGCCGGGGCCACCGATGAACACTGCGTTCTGCGCCGTATCGGTGAAGGCCAGCGTGGCCAGTTGCCGCACCAGGGCCTCATCGACCCTGGATGCCGCGAAGTCGAAGCCGGCCAAGTCGCGGTGCACGGGGAATTTGGCGGCGTTCATCTGATGGTTCACCGAACGCATGGCGCGGTCCGTGTGCTCGGCGCGCAGCAGGTGCTCAATCAGCCATTTGGACGACGACACGGCGTGCTCTCCTTGCGCCACCAGATCGGTCCAAGCGTCGGCCATGCCGTGCAGGCGCAGGCCCTTCAATTCCTTGATCAGGTCACGCATGGTTCACCTCCGCGCTGCTGCCAGCCGTCTCGCGCAGGCTGTCATAGCGGCTGGTGTTGGCTACCGGCGCCTCCTTCAATACCAGGCTGGTCTCGGCATGTGCCGGCGGCGGGGCGGCACTCAGGCGGGCCAGCACATTCTCGACGTGCTCGACACTGAGCACGCCGGACTCGATCACCAGCTCCACCGCCACCAGCACTGCCGGCAGGCCGGCGCCGGGCACGGCCGCCAGCACCTGCGCCATGAGCCGGTCGCCGCCGGCGTGGCGCAGCAAGCCTTGCCGCAGCCGCTGCAGCGGCGCGGGCATGTCGGCAAAGGGGGCGCCGTTGCGCAACGCACCGGGCTTGCGCTGCACTAGCGGGATGTAGTGCTGCCAGTCGTAGCACACCTGCTTGCGATCGACGATGCGTTCATGGGTGGCGACCAGCGCATCGCCGGCCACCACGCACACGCGGGTCGGGTACAGCCTTGTGCTCACCATCTGCCCGGCCAGCTCGCACGGCACTGAATAACGGTTGCGGTGCACGGTGACCAGGCAGGTGGACGACACCCGCGCCGCCTTTTCCACGTAGCCGTCGAACGGCGTGGGCATGGGCATCAGGTGGGCCTGCTCCTGTTCCAGCATGTCGGCCACGCTCAGCGCCTCGTACTCCGGGTGCTGCAATTCTCCCCACAGCGTCCGGCAGCGCTCTCCGAGCCAAGCGTTCAATTCAGCGAGGGAAGCGAACTGGCGGTCTTGGGCTTCGATCCAGATCCGGCGCCGGCTATCCTGCACGTTCTTCTCCACTACGCCCTTTTCCCAGCCTGAGGCCACGTTGCAGAAATCGGGCTCAAACAGGTAGTGCGCGCACATGACGGTGAAGCGCGTGTTGACCACGCGGCCCTTGCCTTTCTGGACCTTGTCGACCGCCGTCTTCATGTTGTCGTAGATGCCGCGCCGGGCCACGCCGCCCAGCGCTGTGAACGAGCGGGTGTGGGCGTCGAAGAGCATCTCGTGTCCCTGACTGGGGTAGGCCACCAGCCAGAAGGCGCGGCTGGCGCACAGCTTCATGTGCGACACCTGCAGACGCCGGTAGATGCCGCCGACCACCATGCCTTCCTCGCTCCAGTCGAACTGAAACGCTTCGCCCAGCTCGAAGCTGAGCGGGACGAAAGCCTCTGCCGCCTTGCCTTCGCGGCCACGCCATTCCCGGATGAAGTCGGTAACCCGGCTGTAACTGCCGACGTAGCCTTCGGCCCTGAGTTGGGCGAACAGCGCTTTCCCGGTACGCCGGTTCTGCTTGTTGCGGTGGGTGTCAGCTTTGAGCGCCTGCTCCAGTGTGGCGTGGAACTCGCTCAGCTTGGTGGGTGCCGATTCTCGCCGATAGCGCGGCGGTGGCGCGTCTTCCGGCTTGCGTAGCCATTTGCGCAGCGTGTTGCGGGACAGGCCCGTGCGCTTCGCGATCTCGTGCAGCGACAGCTTGTCGCGCAGGTACATCCGTCGAACTTTACCTAACATTTCCATGGTGATCACCTTATTATCTCCTGCCCAAAAAATAGGCGGGAGTAGTAGAACACCTGGGTCAATTTTCAGTCGGCATCAGCCCTCAAAGTGGGTCAATTTTCGGTCGGCGGCAACAGCTGAACGAGCCTGAAAGTCGCTTAATGAAGAAAAGATCGATGTCATTGCTCGACTGCCTAAACTGGAGAAAGCATCCTCGCGCGGTCCAAAATTGAACTCCCTGAGGTTGCTAGTACCACCCACGACTGTTTCCATTGTTCCGATCTCGTCGACGAGGCCAAGCGCCTTCGCTTCCATGCCGCTCCAGACTTCACCGGTTCCATAGTCCACACCCGACTTCAGATGGCTCCCTCTTTGCCGCTGTAGGTCCTGCACAAAAGCGCCTCCGACCTTGCTCACAAGCTCCCTTGCCTTCGCATCCGATTCTTCTGTCAGCGGAGTAAACGGATTCAAGAATGCCTTCAATCGACCCGACGTATAAACGCGCTGTGATACCTTGATCTGCCCTATCGCCTTATCCAACTGCCACGGAGCGAGGATGGCGCCGATAGATCCGACCAGGCTATACCTGCCAGCCACAATACGATCGGCGTGCATGGCCGCCATGTATGCAGCAGAAGCGCCGAGATTCCCGATGACCGCCGTTACAGGCTTCGGATACTTCTGCTTATAGGTGACAAGGGCGGAAATGATTCGCTCTGCTTCAACTGGCGCACCGCCAGGACTGTCAATCTTCAACACTATTTGCTTGACGCGACTACTCTTGAAAGCCGCTTCAATCGCCGGCACTATTCTATCGGCCGACGCCAAGGTCCCATCCTTGATCTCGCCTTTTATCTCTATTACGCCTACAACGTCACTAAATGGCCCCAAGGTAAAGCCTGTCGCCGACGAAACGTAGATAGCGGCGCCTGCAAATGGCCCTACGATTAGCAATGCCTTTAAGGCCAGGTTCCAACGATGTACAGAGCGCCGCTCTTTCGCCGCTAAAAGAAGCTCCTCCCTGTAAGCACTTCGTTGCACACGCATCTCTACTAAAAGCTGCATAGCCAAGGCATCACAGCTCAACTCGCATTCATGAGAATCATTCTTATCCATTTTGCTCTCCGCAAGATTCAGTTCTCATTGAGTGCAACGGCCGCCCATTCCAAGGGTAATCCCCCCACCAAATGATCGCCGCAGGAAGTAGAATTTTCTAACTTTGAAATTGAAGGTTCTACCGCATGAAGACGTCCCGTTTTACTGAAAGCCAGATCATCGCCATCCTGAAGCAGGCCGAGGCCGGTGCCCCAGTTCCTGAGCTGTGCCGCGAGCATGGCATGAGCAGTGCCACGTTCTACAAATGGCGTTCCAAGTTCGGCGGCATGGACGCCTCCCTGATGGCCCGAATGAAGGAGCTGGAGGAGGAAAATCGTCGGTTGAAGAAGATGTACGCGGAGGAGCGCCTGAAGGCGGAGATTGTTGCGGAGGCGCTGGCAAAAAAGTGGTGAAGCCATCTCGCCGACGTGAGATGGCACGACACTACGTCGAAGCCGGCCGCATGACCGTCAAGAGCGCCTGTGTGGCCTTCGGCATCAGCCAGACTTGCTACCGTTATCAAGCAAAGCTCAATGCCGAGAATGAGGTCATAGCCGATTGGCTGGTTCGCCTGACGAACAACCAGCGCAACTGGGGCTTCGGTTTGTGCTTCCTGTTCCTGCGCAACGTGAAGGGCTTCGGCTGGAACCACAAGCGTGTGTATCGAATCTATCGCGAGCTGGAGCTGAATCTGCGCATCAAGCCACGACAGCGCATCATGAGGGAAAAGCCAGTGCCGTTGTCCGTGCCGACGGCCATCAACCAGACCTGGTCGATGGACTTCATGCATGACCAACTTGCCGACGGTCGCAGTATCAGATTGTTCAACGTGATCGACGATTACAACCGAGAAGGACTGGCTATCGACGTGGACTTCTCGCTGCCATCGGAACGCGTTGTGCGGGCGCTGGACCAAGTCATTGAGTGGCGTGGCAAGCCTCGAGCGATACGCTGTGATAACGGCCCGGAGTACATAAGCGGCGTTACGGCGCAATGGGCAAAGAAGCATGGCATTGAGATTGCGTTTATCCAGCCTGGACAGCCGCAGCAGAACGCTTACATCGAGCGCTATAACCGCACCGTACGCTACGACTGGCTTGCGCAGCACCTGTTTGAATCGCTCGACGAGATCCAGGACTTTGCCACCGGCTGGCTCTGGACTTACAATCACGAGCGCCCCAACATGGGCCTGGGCGGGATAACACCAAAACAGAAGCTCGCTCTCGCCGACTAACCCCTACTTCTGGCGCGCATCAAAAATGGGGGGATTACCGAAGTCCAAATCGGCTTTGCTTGCTTTGGCTGATCGCATGTCTGCGCGTCAGCGGCCAAATGAAATGCATGCAAATACGGTGTACAAAGTTTTGACGTGCATCGCATACCAGCCTAAATTTACCTTGCAGTAGCTGGCCCTGCGGAATCAGGCGAGCCACCATTGAATGCCACGGCACCGGCTTTAAGCCTTAGCCCGCCAATCCTTCGCATCCCTCCTTTTTGAGCGATGCATATCTCCCGGTTGTTATCAGCAATGCGTGTGCAAATATGGCCCATGCATCGAACTGCCACGGACTGAATCCCAGTCGGCGACACCTTCTAACTTGAAGACCGAAGGAGATCGGAATGAACGAACGCCCCCTTACCACCGATGAAATGCTGGCGCCCGGCCGCGTCCTCATCAAACGCAAGCAGTTGCTACAAAAGGTGCCGCTCGGCGAGCGCACCATCCTTGAACTGGAACGCCGCGGCCTGTTCCCCAAGCGCTTTTCCATCACGACGCGATCCGTGGCATGGGACCTGAAAGAAGTCGACGCCTGGATCGCGCAACAGCAGGCTGCCGCGGTGGCACAACCAGCGCCAGCGCTCAGGAAGCTTTGATCCATTTGTCGATCATGTCCGCCCAGTCCTGCATCATGGACCGACGCTGCTCTGAGTATTCGGCCTTGTTGTAGACCGCGCGCACACCCTTCTGCTCGTGCGCCAGGCACTTCTCGATCCAATCAGTGTTGTAGCCGGCTTCGTGCAGCAAGGTCGAAGCAGTCCGGCGCAGGTCGTGTGGCGAGAATTCGGCCAATGGCCTGCCGGCCTCACGCGCCACCCGCGACACTGACGTGGTGACCTGGTTCAGCGTGGCATTCGAGATCGGCAGGTCCGCGTCATAGCGCGACGGCAGCACATACTTCGAGCCGGCGGCACACGTGCGTAAGGCGACGAACATGTCGATCGCTTGCCGCGACAAATAGACGTTGTGTGGGTTCCGTCGCTTCATGCGCTGCGCCGGGATGGTCCAGACGCCGCTGGTGAAATTGATCTCGTCCCAGGTGGCATCCGTCAGCTCGGATTTGCGCACCATGGTCAGAAGCAGGAGCTTGACCGCCAGACGCAATGTCGGCGCACTTTGCACCCTGTCCAGGAATTCGTACAGCCAAGGAATCTCGGTGCTGCTTAACGCCCGGTCGCGCGGTTGGAATGTGGCAATCGCACAGGGTGGCACCTTGTCGGCCGGATTTGGATGCTCGTGACCACGCTGGCCGGCATAACGAAACACCAGCATCACGATCTCCCGCGCGTGCACCGCTGTCGCAGGCGCGCCGCGCGCCACGATCTTGTCGCACAGGACGCGCAGTTCATCGTGCGTGATTTCGTGGAGCTGCAGCTTCCCAAACGGGCGTGCCAGGTCCCGTTCGTAGACAGACCGCCGCATATCGCGCGTCGATTCCGCCATGCGGTAACTGGTGAGCCAACGTTCGGCCCACTCGCCGAACGACTCCTCCCCCTCCTTGCGCAGCTTCTGGCGCCGCTTTTGCTGGGTTGGGGACAAGCCATCGGCAACCAGCTTGCGTGCCGCCCCTAGCTTCTCGCGCGCCTCTGCCAGTGTCAGTCCCCCTGCCCCATAACGACCTAGCACCAGTGTTTCCTGGCGTCCGTTGACGGTGTAGTTGTAGCGGAATGAAATGACGCCAGACACCAGCACCATGGCATACATGCCATCCCGATCTACTACCTTATAGGCGCGCTCCTTCGGCCTCAAACTTCGCAGCTTCGTATCTGACAGCATTCCGCCCTCCTTTTCAATACCACGATCATCCCCATTTCCCTCATCAAATCAACAAGTTAGCGGCATCAAAAATGCCCCCTTTCGTGGCAAAAAATGGCCAAAATCGCGTTGAAATACCATGTTCAAAAAAGTCATGGTATTGAGCCATTTTTCTCTTTTGTTTCAATGACTTACACGCCTTTCGATACCATAACCCGCGTTACCCCCGTTTATGGTATTGACCCGGAGCCAACAGAACGCTCCGGCGATACCATCGCCAGCACCATCCGAAAGACCTGCTTGCGGTTGCCAGACCTTGCCAGCTTTCGCCACCAGAAAAAGAAAAAGCCCCTGAAAAATCAGGGGCTTAGTCTTGGTTTAATGCCGAGTGCTGCGCGCTGCAGCTAGATCGGGAATCACTCCCACTCGATCGTCGCTGGTGGTTTGCCGCTGATGTCGTACACCACGCGGTTCAGGCCACGCACTTCATTGATGATGCGATTCGAGACCTTGCCCAGCAGCGAGTGCGGCAGGTGCGCCCAGTGCGCAGTCATGAAGTCCTGGGTTTGCACGGCGCGCAGGGCCACGACGTAGTCGTAAGTGCGGCCATCGCCCATGACGCCCACCGATTTCACCGGCAGGAACACTGCGAAGGCTTGCGAGGTGGCGTCGTACCAGTTCTGCGGTGCATCCTCGCCCGCCATGACAGCGCCTTCGTATGGGGTGTTGCGCAGTTCTTCAATGAAGATGGCGTCGGCGCGGCGCAGCAGGTCGGCGTATTCTTTCTTCACTTCACCCAGGATGCGTACACCCAGGCCTGGACCAGGGAATGGGTGGCGGTACACCATCTCATGCGGCAGGCCCAGGGCCACGCCCAGCTTGCGCACTTCATCCTTGAACAGTTCGCGCAGCGGCTCGAGCAGCTGCAGCTTCATGGTTTCCGGCAGGCCGCCCACGTTGTGGTGCGACTTGATGGTCTGGCCTTTCTTGCCCTTGCCTGCGGATTCGATCACGTCAGGGTAAATGGTGCCTTGTGCCAGCCACTTGGCGTTGACCAGCTTGGCCGATTCGGCCTGGAACACTTCGACGAACTCGCGGCCGATGATCTTGCGCTTCTGCTCAGGGTCGGTGACGCCGGCCAGGTGGCCCATGAACTGCTCGGTCGCATCAACCTGGATTACCTTCACGCCCAGGTTCTTGGAGAACATGTCCATCACCATCTTGCCTTCGTTCAGGCGCAGCAGGCCATGGTCGACGAAGACGCAGGTCAGCTGGTCGCCGATGGCACGATGGATCAGGGCTGCAGCCACGGAGGAGTCGACACCGCCGGACAGGCCGAGAATCACTTCGTCGCTGCCGACTTGGGCGCGGATCTTCTCCACTGCTTCGGAGATGTAGTCCGGCATATTCCAGTCTGCCTTGCAGCCGCAGATCTCGTGCACGAAGCGGCCCAGCATGGCCTTGCCTTGCACGGTGTGGGTGACTTCAGGATGCCACTGAACGGCGTAGAACTTGCGGTCTTCATCGGCCATGCCCGCGATCGGGCAAGACTCGGTGGAAGCCATCAGCTTGAAGCCGGCCGGCATTTCCAGGACCTTGTCGCCGTGGCTCATCCACACCTTCAGCATGCCGTGGCCTTCATCGGTGACGAAGTCGTTGATTCCGTTCAGCAGCGCGGTGTGGTTGCGGGCACGCACTTCAGCGTAGCCGAATTCGCGTACCAGGCCATTCTCGACCTTGCCGCCCAGTTGCGCAGCCATGGTCTGCATGCCGTAGCAGATACCCAGCACAGGCACGCCGACTTCGAACACGGCTTGCGGTGCGCGCGGGGAATCGCCTTCCAGCGTGGAGTTGTGGGAGCCGGAGAGAATGATGCCCGAGGCGCCGTAATTGCGAATGAATTCGTCGTCTACGTCGTACGGATAAACCTCGGAGAACACGCCCGCGTCGCGCACGCGGCGTGCGATCAGCTGGGTAACCTGGGAACCGAAATCAAGGATGAGGATTTTAGAGTGCATAGCGGGGGCAAAAAAAAATCGCGGCGCCACTTGGACGCCGCTTTGCGGAGTATCTTATTCGGAGCGGTAGTTCGGCGCTTCTTTGGTGATCTGGACGTCGTGCACGTGCGATTCGCGCATGCCGGCCGACGTGATCTCGACGAATTCAGCCTTCTCTTTCAGCTCATCGATGGTGGCGCAACCGCAGTAGCCCATGGACTGGCGCACGCCGCCCACCAGCTGGAACAGGATCGCCAGCACGGAGCCCTTGTAGGCGACGCGGCCTTCAATGCCTTCCGGTACGAACTTGTCCTGCTTGGCGCTGGCGTCCTGGAAGTAGCGGTCAGCCGAACCGTCGGCCATCGCGCCCAGGGAACCCATGCCGCGGTAGGATTTGTACGAACGGCCCTGGTACAGGATCACTTCGCCCGGTGCTTCTTCGGTACCGGCGAACATGGAGCCCATCATCACGGTGGATGCGCCGGCTGCCAGCGCTTTCGAGATGTCGCCGGAGAAGCGGATGCCGCCGTCGGCGATACATGGCACGCCGGTGCCCTTCAGCGCTTCAGCCACGTTGGAGATCGCGGTGATCTGCGGCACGCCAACGCCTGCGACGATACGGGTGGTGCAGATGGAGCCGGGGCCGATGCCGACCTTGACCGCGTCCGCGCCGTATTCAACCAGCGCTTTCGCTGCAGCCGCGGTGGCGATGTTGCCGCCGATGACGTCAACGTGCGGGTACTTGGTCTTGATGTATTTCACGCGGTCCAGGATGCCCTGGGAGTGGCCGTGTGCGGTGTCGACCACCAGCACGTCCACGCCTGCCGCTACCAGCAGGTCGATACGCTCTTCATCTTTCGCGCCGACGCCGACTGCCGCACCAACCAGCAGCTTGCCATGCTGGTCTTTCGATGCGTTCGGGTGTTCGGTCGATTTCTGGATGTCTTTAACGGTGATCAGGCCGCGCAGCTCAAACGCTTCGTTCACCACCAGCACGCGCTCCAGGCGGTGCTTGTTCATCAGGCGCTTGGCTTCTTCGGTGTTGGCGTCTTCGTTGACGGTGACCAGCTTTTCACGCGGCGTCATCTTGGCGCGTACTTCCGCGTCCAGCTCTTTCTCGAAGCGCAGGTCACGGTTGGTGATGATGCCGACCACTTCCTTGCCCTGGACCACAGGGAAACCGGAAATACCATATTGCTCGGTCAGCTTGATCACGTCGCGGATCTTCATGTCCGGCGGAATGGTGATCGGATCGCGCAGCACGCCAGCCTCGAAACGCTTGACCTTTGACACTTCACGCGCCTGGTCTTTCGGCTTCAGGTTCTTGTGAATGATGCCGATGCCGCCTTCCTGCGCCATGGCGATCGCCAGACGGCTTTCGGTCACGGTATCCATTGCTGCGGACAGCAGCGGAATATTCAGGGAGATGTTACGGGTCAGGCGAGTCTTGAGAGACGTATCCGCAGGCAGAATGTTGGAATACGCGGGGACGAGGAGCACGTCATCGAAAGTGAGTGCTTTTTGGAGCAGACGCATAGTATTTCCTATAGGCGCAAAAGCAGATTATACAGGAAACATTCGCTTTCGTCTCGGCAATCCTCAAATCACACGAGCCAAAGTGCTTTACAAATTCTTGCATTCGACTAAACTTGCGCTGATGGTAGCGCTATCGTAAAATGGGGCACGATGGAGAACAATACGAATCCGCGCTGGGTCGTCATGGGTGTCAGCGGGGCTGGAAAAAGCGAGATAGGCATCCTCCTGGCCACCGAACTGGGCGTGCCTTTCCTGGAGGGCGACAGCATTCACCCGCCGGAGAACATAAGCAAGATGTCGGCAGGCGTGCCCTTGAACGACGCCGACCGCGCGATTTGGCTGCAAAAGCTGGGCGCGCATATCGGCGCGGCCCGAAACCGCGGCGAGGGCCTGGTGCTCTCCTGCTCATCCCTCAAGCGCCGCTACCGCGACTTGCTGCGCAGCGCCGACCCCGAATTGCGTTTCGCCCACCTGCACGGCGAACGCGAAGTCCTTGAGCAGCGCATGCGCACCCGGCCAGGCCATTACATGCCAGCCTCCCTGCTCGATAGCCAACTGCGCGACCTGGAACCGCTGCAAGCCGATGAAGCCGGCGTGTGCCTTGACCTGACCCAATCGCCACAGCAACTGGTCCGCGCAATCCTGGATACCCTGGGACGGCAAGAGATTCTTTTGGGAAATAAATTTGACAACAGAGGGATTTCGGGGTGAAATGTGCATTCTCACCCAAGGAAATCTCCCTATGAATCAACGTATTACCCGCCTGGCGCTGGCAACGGCGCTGATTGCCTGCACTTCCCTTGCTCAAGCGCAGTGGATGTGGGTGAATGATAAAGGCGTGAAACAATTTACCGACCAGCCTCCTCCGCCTGGCACGCCGGCCAACCGCATCCTGAAAGCGCCACGCGGCGCGGCTGCGGCCGAACTGCGCAAGGAAGTCACTGCGACGCCGGCCGATGGCGAAGAAGCGCCTGCAGGAGAAGAGAAAGGCGCGCCAGCCAAACCCAGTTTGGCGGAACGCAACGCGGACTTCAAGAAACGTCAGCAAGAAACGGCCGAAAAGACCGCCAAGGCTGCTGAAGAAGCCAAGCGCGAAGCCGAGAAGAAGAAATACTGTGCGGAAGCCAAGAGCAATATCGGCATGCTGGAGAGTGGCATGCGCGTTTCCGAGATGGGCCCGAACGGCGAGCGCAACTACATGTCTGACGAAGCCCGGGCGCAGAAGATCAAGGAACAGCGCGAATCCGTCAACAGCGTGTGCAAATAAAGCGGGAACTCACATTGCCGGGCATGGTCGAAGGGGGCGTGGAGAGGGATAAACGCACCGGAGACGACCATGAACGGCAATGAACCTGCAAATCGTCCCCTTTGACCATGCAGTGCGCATTACCCGGCTTGAGGGGGCAGTCAAGCACCTTCAGCAACTGATCGAGGGCGGCTTTGCAGACCTCGATCGTGAACTCGGCGAACTCCGCACCGATCAAAAGGCGCTGCGCGAAAGTATCGACCGAAACTTTGAAGCATTGCGGCAAGAATTTCACGGCGACCGCCGCTTCTCTGCGATGGGATTCCTGACGACCCAACTGGCTGTCATAGCGCCCTGTTGCGCCTGGCGGGTGTTCTTTAAGTCTTCTTCGCCCGGCGACGCCGGGCGTCTTTTGGGTCGGCGATCAACGGACGGTAGATTTCGATCCGGTCGCGCGCCCGCACCACGGTATCGAGCGTTTTCTTCTTGCCGTAAATTCCAACCGGCATTGTCACCAGGTTGATTTCAGGCGCTTGCTGCAGGATGCCGCTGATCTCGATGGCCTGGCCGATAGTCGTGCCCTCATCGACTTCCAAGGCATACAGCAGCGGCTGCGAGGCCGGCGCGTAGCAAACAGTAATCTTGATCCGCTCAGCCATAGACAGTCTCAGCACGCTTGCAGAAGGAATCGACCAAGCTGTTGGCAATCATGCCGAACACCGAGCCAATGACCTGCTCCAGCAATTTGCTGGAAAACTCGTAATGCAAATCGAGTTCGACCTTGCAGGCGTCCTCGCGCAGAGCCTTGAAGGTCCAGGTGCCATCGAGGGTCTTGAACGGGCCATCGACCAGCTTCATGCGGATTTCACTGAACGGGGTGTTGGTGTTGGACGTGGTGAAATGCTGCTTCACACCATGGAAATTGATCCCAACGCTGGCCACAACATGGTTCTCACCCCGTTCGCGGACATCAACTCCGCCACACCAGGGCAAAAATTTGGGATAATCGTCGACCTTTGCCACTAAATCAAACATTTGCTCGGCGCTGTATCCCAGGAATACCGACTTGTGTACTACTGCCATTGAGTAACCGTTTGCTATGATGTTGTCCAAAGAACCCGTAGTTTAACCGACCCACGCATTTTTACCCATGTCCATTGCCGATAATCGCAAAGCCTTCCACGACTACTTCATTGAAGACAAGTATGAAGCCGGAATCGCGCTCGAAGGCTGGGAAGTCAAGGCGATCCGCGATGGGCGCGTTCAGATCAAGGAAGCTTACGTTACCATCCGCGATAACGAACTGTACCTGTTTGGCGCGCACATCAGCGCCCTGCCCACCGCTTCCACTCACATCCACCCGCAAGCGGTGCGCACCCGCAAGCTGCTGCTGCATCGCGCCGAGATCGACAAGCTGGTCGGCAAGGTCGAGCGCGCCGGCTACACGCTGGTGCCGCTGAACCTGCACTTCAAGGGCGGCCGCATCAAGTGCGAGATCGGCCTGGCCAAGGGCAAGAAGCAACACGACAAGCGCGCTTCCGAAAAAGACCGCGACGCCAGCCGGGAAGTGGCGCAAGCTATGAAGCAACACCGGCGATAATCGGAAGGCCATAGACGTTTCCAAGCAGCAACGCCAGTGCTACACTCAGGTAAAAGGAGATCGTTCATGCGTGCTTTGGCTGCCCTACTTCTTCCACTCGCGCTGGCAGGTTGCGCCTGGTTCTCCGACAAGCCCCAGGAAAACAACTATGCGGCAACGTCGCAGAACCAGTTTGTCGGCGCCAGTTACAAGGCCGCGGACGCCCTGCTCTCGCAGCTGAACGGCCGCCTGTCACCAGACAAGCCCTTGATCGTGGCGACCGTGGTCAACATCGACGCGCTGGACCAGAGCTCTACCCTGGGCCGGCTGGTGTCCGAGCAGGTATCGAGCCGCCTTGCCCAAAGCGGCCTGCGCATGCTCGAAATGAAGTTGCGCCATTCGCTGTACATGAAGCGCCAGCAAGGCGAAATGATGCTGACCCGCGAAGTCGGCGAAATGGCGCACAACCACAATGCCCAGGCGGTGGTGGTCGGTTCCTACGGCGAAACGAACGATGCCGTCTTCGTCAACATCAAGGTAGTGCAGCCGCAGACCAACCAGGTCATGGCCGCGACCGACTACGTGCTGGCCAAGGACAGCGTGGTGCGTTCTATGCTGCTGGGGCGCTGAGCAAGTCCAGCAGCCGCGGCAGGGCTTGCTGCGCGGGCAGCTCCAGTTTCAGGGAAAGCAGGTCGTCGGCGCGGGTCTTGCCCGTGTTGATGGCCGCGATCGGCTTGCCCGCAGCCGCCGCCATACGGCAGAAGCGGTAGCCTGAAAACACCATCAGGGACGAACCGACCACGAGCAATGCATCCGCGCCCTCCATTTCGGCCAGCGCATGTGCTGTGCGCGCGGGCGGCACGTTATCGCCGAAGAACACCACATCGGGCATCAGCACGCCGCCGCAGGCAATGCATGCCGGCGCGCGAAAATCCTCCAGCGCATCCGGCTCGACGGATGCATCGCCATCGGGCAGCGGCTGGGCGAGCAGGTTCGCCAGCTCCGGATTGTCGCGCTCGAGCTGCGGCTGCAGGCTGGCGCGCGAATAGCGCGCCTGGCACCCCAGGCAGAGCACATGATGCAGGTTGCCGTGCAATTCGATCAGGCGCTTGCTGCCGGCACGCTGGTGCAGGCCATCCACGTTCTGCGTGATGACACTCTGTACGTGGCCGCTGGCTTCCAGTTCGGCGATGGCGCGGTGGCCGGCATTCGGCTCAGCGCGCGAGACTGTGGGCCAGCCAACCATGCTACGGGCCCAGTAGCGGCGCCTGGTCGCCTCGTTACGGCGGAACTCCGGGCCCTGGATCGGCATCCGGCCGCGCCGCACGCCATCCTTGTCGCGGTAACCGGGAATGCCCGATGCGGTGCTTAACCCCGCGCCCGTCAGCACCAGCACGCGGCAGTGGCGCGCCAGGAAGCGCGCCAGTTCCGCCTCATTCTGCCGCGATGCATCCATTGGGCTTGAAAATGCGTTCGGTCGAAGCCGGGTACTTTTCCAGCTTCGATGCCGCCCGGGTCGGACGCGGCGCAAAATCGCCGCCGCAATTCGGGCATTTGCCGTGCAGTTTGTCGTCAACGCAATCGGCGCAGAAGGTGCATTCGAAGGAACAGATCAAGGCATCCTGGGCACCGGGTGGCAAGTCCTTGTTACAGCATTCGCAATTGGGTCGCATTTGCAGCATATCGGGGTCCTTTATTGTGTTCGGTAGCTGATCGCGTTCAGCAAAGCGCTGGTGGTGTCGATATCGGCCAGTGCCTCATTCGTGGCGCGTGCAAAGCTGCGCTCGCGGATACGGGCCAGGCGCTCCATCAGTTCCTGCCTTGGCAGGCGGGATTGCACGATGGCGGAAGGATCGATGCCCTCGTAGCGGCCACCTCTTTCTTCCAGCCTATCGAGCAGGCGCCGCACCTCGGCGTCCGGCAACGTGCCCTTGCCTGCTTGCGGCGTCGGCTGCTGCGCGAGTTGCTGGCGCATCGGCGCGAAGAACGCCACCGCCTCTTTCGATAGGCCTTGCAGCTTGAACGCCAGCAGCACCTGGCGGCCTTGCGGCCCGCCGGCGCGCACCATGAAGTTCACCGCGCGCGCGAACAGTTCCATGTCCGGGCTTTGCAGCAGAGGTTCAACGGCGGGCACGCTGGCCGGCGAACCGACAACCTGCAGCACATCCAGCACTGGCTTGGCCAGCGACGGATCGCGCACGAGAGCAGCGAGGTGTCGCTCCCCTGCCGGGCCAAAGCGGCCGTATAGCAAGGCACGCACACCGGTTTCGTCGATCGTCGAGCCCTGCTGCGGCAGCGGAATACTCACCGGCTTGCGCAGGAAGGCGCGGTCGATCAGCGGCAGCAGGCGTACATCCTGGCTCGCCGCCGCGCCGTGCATCAGGCGGAATCGCTGCGGGCCGTCCAGCGCCGCATCCGGATTGATGGCCAGCGCGGCTTGCGCGGCAAGCGCCTTATCCGATTCCGTGCCATAAGCAAGCAGGAAACAGGCGGCATCCAGCAACAGCTGCTGGCTGGGGCGCGGAGCGTGCAACTCGGTGGACAGTTCGCGGCGCAGCAAAGGGATTGCATCCTCGCGATAATCGCCGAAGAAGCGCCAGACAGCATCGAGCTCGCGCCGCTGGGCTCCGGCTGCGGCAGCGTTGGCAGCTGCCGGCATGGCACGGATCTGGGCGATGCGGGCGCTGATGGCGGCATCGGTAGCGGCATCGCCCGCCTGCGCGGCGAAAGCAGCAGATACCAGGACGGCTGCGAGCAAGCGCTTCATGCCGACAACCTGCGCTGCAAATCGGCGACGCTGGCGTGCCAATCCTCGTAATGCTCGCTGTCTTCCCACAGTTCGCGCAATTCGGAAGCTTCGGACAGCACCAGCGCCAGCACGCGCCGGGCCTTGTCCGCGATATCGGCACGCGGCTTGCTCAGCTTGGCCTGCACCTCCGTCACCCACGCATCGACGCGCGCGGAATCCTCATCCTTCGCCCCGCCCCGGCCCTGCAGGCGCGCCCAGGTTTCGACCGCCGCCAGCGCCTCCGCGCCAAAAGGCGCCTCGAGGTACTCGGTGGTCTCGGCCTGCAACACGTTGTTCAGCGTGTCCTCGATAAAGTAAAGATCCCTAGATTCCTGCAGATCCTCCGCCCAATCCTGCGCGAAATCATTGCCAAACGGCCCAACAGCCCAGGTACCCACATGCGCCTCCTGTTCGATATAAGGCCGCATTGTACGCAATTACGGCCCAGCCCGTGTCAACCTTGGGGTCAGACCCTTTGCTTGCCATGGCAAGCAAAGGGTCTGACCCCAAGGTTGACACGGGCTCGAGCGTGGCTATTTCTGGGTTTTGACCACTTGCAGGGCGGTGGCGATCAGGCTGCTCATGTCGCCGACGTTGGCGGGGACGATCAGGCTGTTGTTGGTCTTGGCCAGCTCGCCGAAGGCGCCGACGTATTGCTCCGCCACTTTCAGGTTCATGGCGGCCTCGCCGCCGGGCTGCTGGATCGCTTGGCCGACCTGCTTCAGGGCGCCGGATGTCGCTTCGGCAATCGCGAGGATGGCGGCGGCTTCGCCCTGGGCGCGGTTGATGGCGGCCTGCTTGTCGCCTTCGGAGCGGGCAATCGCGGCTTCCCGTTCGCCGGTGGCGATATTGATCTGCTCCTGCTTGCGCCCTTCGGAGGCGGCAATCAGCGCGCGCTTGCCGCGTTCCGCGGTGATCTGGGCCTGCATGGCGTGCAGGATCTCCTGCGGCGGCGTCAGGTCCTTGATCTCGTAGCGCAGCACCTTTACGCCCCAGTTGGCGGCCGATTCGTCGATCGCGTTCACCACGGTGGTGTTGATGTGGTCGCGCTCTTCAAAGGTCTTGTCGAGTTCCATGCGGCCGATCACCGAGCGCAGCGTGGTCTGCGCCAGCTGCGTGATCGCGGCTACGTAGTTGGTCGAGCCGTAGGACGCGCGCATGGCATCGGTCACCTGGAAGTACAGGATGCCATCCACTTGCAACTGCGTGTTGTCCTTGGTGATGCACACCTGCGATGGCACGTCCAGCGGAATCTCTTTGAGCACGTGCTTGTAGGCGATGCGGTCGATGAAGGGCACCACGATGTTCAGGCCAGGCCCCAGGGTCGCGTGGTATTTGCCAAGCCGCTCCACCACCCACGCATGCTGCTGCGGCACGACGTTGATGGTCTTGAAGACAAACACCAATGCGACGATGAAAATAACCAGCGTGACCGTGCCAAAACTAATATCCATTCACTTCTCCTTGTTATGCGCCGACGATCAGCCGGCTGCCGCGAACTTCGCGAATCCTGAATACACCTGGTGCCGCAGCTTCGCCCGGCGCCAGTTCGACATCCCACATGGCGCCGCGGTACATCACGCGCGCCGCACCGTCCTGCCAGGCCGGCACGTTGACGCTCTGGCCGATGTCCAGGTTGATGTCCGGGTTGGACGAGGCCGGCGGCTGCCTGGTCTTGCCAAACCGGCTGCGGCGCAGCAGCAGCGTTGCAATCGCCGCCACGATGGCGGCCACCAGCATCTGGCCCGGCATATCGATGCGAGCCAGTGATGTCAGCGCGCCAGCCCCCATGCCGATGGCGATCATCAGCAGGTAAAAGGTGCCGCTAAACAGTTCGAGGGTGACCAGCACGCCTGCGCCAATCGCCCAAAACATCCAATCAGCCATCACAACCTCCAATAGAAAAAAACCCCCGTCGCCGACACGGCCACGGGGGTTTGCGCAACGAGGCTTATCGTTGGTTTATTGTTGCATTTCTGCCAGTTTCTGCCAAGTGTCGATGACCGAGTCCGGGTTCAGCGACATGGTCTCGATACCCTGCTGCATCAGCCAGACGGCCAGCTCCGGATGGTCGGAAGGCCCCTGGCCGCAGATGCCGATGTACTTGTCCAGCTTGCGGCAGGCCGAGATGGCCATGCCCAGCAGCGCACGCACGGCAGGATCGCGCTCGTCGAAGTCTGCCGCCAGCAGCTCCATGCCGGAGTCGCGGTCCAGGCCCAGGGTGAGCTGGGTCAGGTCGTTGGAGCCGATCGAGAAGCCGTCGAAATGCTGCAGGAACTGCTCCGCCAGCACGGCGTTGGAAGGCACTTCGCACATCATGATCACGCGCAGGCCGTTTTCGCCGCGTTTCAGGCCGTTCTTGGCCAGCAGGCCGACAACCTTTTCCGCCTGGCCCAGGGTACGCACGAATGGCACCATGATCTCGACGTTGGTCAGGCCCATTTCTTCGCGCACGCGCTTCATTGCGACGCATTCCATTTCGAATGCGGCCGCGAAGTCTTCGGACAGGTAGCGCGCAGCGCCGCGGAAGCCCAGCATCGGGTTCTCTTCGTCCGGCTCGTAGCGCGAACCGCCGATCAGCTTCTTGTACTCGTTGGACTTGAAGTCGGACAGGCGCACGATCACTTTCTTCGGCCAGAAGGCCGCGGCGATGGTGGCGATGCCTTCGGCCAGCTTGTCGATGTAGAACTGCTTCGGCGACGCGTGGCCGCGTGCGACCGATTCCACCGCCTTCTTCAGGTCGGCGTCGATGTTCGGGTATTCCAGGATCGCTTTCGGGTGCACACCAATATTGTTATTGATGATGAACTCGAGGCGGGCCAGGCCCACGCCGTTGTTCGGCACCGACTGGAAGTCGAAGGCCAGCTGCGGATTGCCCACGTTCAGCATGATCTTGGTCTTGATCGGAGGCAGTTCGCCGCGCGACACTTCGGAAATCTCGGTTTCCAGCAGGCCATCGTAAATCTTGCCTTCATCGCCTTCGGCACAGGACACGGTCACGAAGTTGCCGTCTTTGAGCACGTCGGTTGCGTCGCCGCAGCCCACCACTGCCGGCACGCCCAGTTCACGCGCGATGATCGCTGCGTGGCAGGTGCGGCCGCCGCGGTTGGTGACGATGGCGGAGGCGCGCTTCATCACCGGTTCCCAGTTAGGATCGGTCATGTCGGCAACCAGGACGTCGCCCGGCTGCACGCGTTCCATTTCGCTTGGATCGCGGATCACGCGCACCGGACCGGCGCCGATCTTCTGGCCGATTGCGCGGCCGGAGGTCAGCACGGTGCCGCTGGACTTCAGCTTGAAGCGCTGCTGCGAGTCGGTGGCTTTCTGCTGCGATTTCACGGTTTCTGGACGGGCCTGCAGGATATACAGCTTGCCGTCGCGGCCATCTTTACCCCACTCGATGTCCATCGGGCGGCCGTAGTGCTTCTCGATGATCATGGCGTACTTGGCCAGTTCGACGATTTCGGCGTCGACCAGGGAGTAGCGGTTGCGCATCTCGATCGGCACGTCGACGGTCTTCACGGAACGGCCAGCCTTGGCTTCGTTGGTGAATTCCATCTTGATCAGCTTGGAGCCGATGTTACGGCGGATCACGGCGGATTTGCCCTGCTCCAGCATCGGCTTGTGGACATAGAATTCGTCCGGGTTCACCGCGCCCTGCACCACGGTTTCGCCCAGGCCGTACGAGGAGGTGATGAAGACCACATCCTTGAAGCCCGATTCGGTATCGATGGTAAACATCACGCCCGAAGCGCCCGTGTCGGAGCGCACCATGCGCTGCACGCCGGCCGACAGCGCCACTTCGGCGTGGGTAAAGCCTTTGTGCACGCGGTAGGAAATGGCGCGGTCGTTATACAGGGATGCGAACACGTGCTTCATCGCTTCCAGCACGTTGTCGATGCCGACCACGTTCAGGAAGGATTCCTGCTGGCCCGCGAAGGATGCGTCAGGCAGGTCTTCCGCAGTGGCTGAGGAGCGCACGGCGAACGATACTTCGGTGCTGGAATCGGCGACGAGTTTGTCGTAGAAGGCGCGGATCTCGGCTTCCAGGCGTGGCTGGAATGGGGTGTCGATGATCCATTGGCGGATTTCTGCGCCCGATGCTGCCAGGGCGCGGACGTCGTCGACGTCCAGGTGTTCGAGGCGGTCGGCGATGCGCTGGGCCAGCGATGGGCCACCGTCAACGCTGTGCGACAGGAAGTCGCGGAAGGCCTGGGCGGTGGTTGCGAAGCCGCCAGGGACCCGCACGCCGGCGCCGGCCAGCTGGGAGATCATCTCGCCCAGCGACGCGTTCTTGCCGCCGACGGATTCGACATCCGTCATTCGCAAATTCTCGAACGAGGCAACGTACACCCCGTCGGATTGCTCCTTCAATGCTGCGTTAGTCATAAAGACACCTTTTTGATGATAAAAATCTTTACGCAGGTGCGCTTGGCATCGTTCTTGTCATTCTTGGCGCCGTGCAGCACAATCTTACCGTTGGCAAGCATTTTACAGCCTGCGCAGCAAATTGACGATTCATCCATTGGAAAAGCACTTTTGATGCCACAAGATCAACGTTTATTGCCGGCTTCGAGCCGTACCGTCTTTTTTGTCTCTGACGGCACGGGCATCACCGCCGAAACTTTCGGCCATTCGGTGCTGACGCAGTTCGACCTGCGCTTTCGCCAGGTGCGCCTGCCCTTCATCGATACCTGCGACAAGGCTCATGATGCAGTGCGCAAAATTAACGAGGTTGCAGCCGAGGATGGCACCAAGCCGATCGTGTTTTCGACCCTGGTGAAGGCCGAGCTGTCGGAGGTGATCCAGCGCGCCAATGCCATGCACATGGACCTGATCCAGACCTTCGTGGCGCCGCTGGAGCAGGAACTGGGCGTGAAATCGACCCATACCATCGGCCGTTCCCACAATGTGGTGGACAGCGAGGAATACAAGAACCGTATCGAGGCGATCAACTTCTCGCTGGCGCACGATGATGGCCAATCGAACAAGAACCTGTCCTCCGCGGACGTGATCCTGGTCGGCGTTTCGCGTTCGGGCAAAACCCCCACTTCGCTGTACCTGGCCATGCAGTACGGGGTAAAGGCGGCCAATTACCCCCTGATTCCGGACGATTTCGAACGCGGCAAGCTGCCGTCGGCCCTGTATGCCTTCAAATCGAAAATTTTCGGCCTGAGCATCGAGCCGCAGCGCCTGTCGGAGATCCGTAACGAGCGCCGTGCCGGCTCCAAGTACGCTTCGCTGGAGAACTGCCGCTACGAGGTGAACGAGGCGGAAGCCATGATGCGCCGCGAAGGCATCCGCTGGCTGTCGTCCACCACCAAGTCGATCGAAGAGATTTCGACCACCATCCTGCAGGAAATCAAGCCCAATCGCTCGGTCTACTGACCGGGAGGTCAGAAGAAGCTCTTCCAGTCGTGGAGCCAGCCCGGAATGCCTTGCACCGGCATCGGGTTGGCGATATAAAAGCCCTGGGCGTAGGCGCAGCCCAGCCCTTGCAGGAAGTCCCAATCCGCCCTGGTTTCGACGCCGACCGCGCATGCGTCCCGCGACAGGCTGCGCGCCAGCCCGATGAACGATTTCAGTACGGTGCCGATGGGGCGCTTGCGCGAGGCCCCGTCCACAAAGCTGGGATCGATCTTCAGTTCCGAAAACGGGATTGCCGCCAACAGCTGCAAATTGGAGCGCCCGGTGCCGTAGTCGTCGATCGCCAGCCCGAATCCCATCATGCGCAGGCGCAGCAGGCGTTCCAGGAAATGCGGATTGGTGGTCAGCACCGAAGCTTCCGTGATCTCGAACGTGACGTAATCCGACAGGACGCGGTGGCGCGCGAGGCAGGCCGTCATCTGGGCGATGAACTGTGGATGCGCCAGCGTGCTCGGGGCGACATTAAATGAGAATGAAATCGGAATGCCCTGGTCGTGCAGGCTGCGGCAGGCGGCCACCGACTGTTCGATCATGCACCAGTCGAGGAAATCGACACGCCGTACGCTTTCCAGTACCGGCACGAAGGCTGACGGCCCTAGCACGCCATACTCCGGGTGGTGCCAGCGGGCGAACATTTCGAGCCCTTTGACGGCGCCGGTCTCGAGTTCGATCTTGGGCTGGAAATAGGGGCCGAACTGGCGCCCCTGCAGTCCGCCTTCGACTTCGGTGAACGTGAATTGCGGATGCTGGGGGCCGGCTTCCGGTTCGGCGGCGGGCTCCCTGTAGTTGGCAATCAGTTCCTGCAGCCGGGCCGAGGTCAGGGGTTTGCCTGAACTGCCAAGCACATCGAGCCCGTAGGCTTCGGCCATGGTTTCGACCGAAAACAGCACGTCCGCGCTTTCCGCCGCGAGGATGATGATGCCCGCACGGCAGTCGATTTCGGCCAGGCGGCGGATCACTTCCAGTCCGTCCATGCCGGGCAGCGTCAGGTCCATCAAGGCGATGTTGGCCGGGGGATCGAGGCCGATTTCCAGCAGGCGCAGTGCGCCTACGCCATCGGATGCGGGCGTGACGTGCACGGCGCCCAGGTGGCGCAGCATGCCGGCCAATTGCTCACGCTGGACGGGTTCGCCCTCGGCGATCAGGAAGTGCAAGCTTGCAATTTCCATAACGCCCCACCAAGTTGCTTAGTTTTACTAAGTCAGATTCTGCCTTACTTGCTCGAAAAAGCATACTGCCGCGCACGCGGCGACATTCAGCGATTCGACCTGGCCCAAGTGCGGCACGATCACGCGGTGGCTGGCGTTGCTCAAAAGCGAATCGGATACGCCCTGCCCTTCGTGGCCGAAGATCCAGGCCACCGGGCGCTTCAGGTCGAGCCGGTAGAGTTGCTCGGCCGCGTAGCCGCTGGTGGCCAGGGTGGCGATTGCGGCGCCCTGCACCAATTGCGGCAGGTCGACGTTTTCGTAAATATCCAGCACGAAGTGGGCGCCCATGGCGGCGCGCAGCACTTTCGGCGACCAGCAGAAGGCGGTGCCGGGGGCGCAATACACTTCCTTCACGCCCGCCGCGGCGGCGCTGCGCAGGATGGAGCCGACGTTGCCCGGGTCCTGCACGTTGTCCAGCAGGACTGCGTTGACGGTCAGGGCCGGCGGCACGTCCTTTTGCGGTGTGGCGATCAGGAACATCAGGCCTACGCCGTGTTCCACCTGGCTCACTGCGTGGTAAAGCTGGTCGGTCAGGCACAGGACGTGGGCGTGCTGCGCCTCCAGGCCGGCGATGATCGCAGCCACTTCGGGATTTTGCAGCGCGCCTTCGGCCACGATGGCCTGTTCCGGATGGCCGCGCAGCTCGAGCCACGTCTCGCACAGGTGCACGCCATCGAGCAGGCTGCGGCCTGCCTTGCGGCGCGCCTGCGAATTGGTGGCCAGCTTGGCGAGTTCCTTGTATTGCGCGTTGTCGCGCGAGGTGATGTGCTTCACAGGTCGCGCTCCAGTACTTCGCGCACCGGCGCAAAACTGCGGCGGTGCACCGGCGATGCGCCGTGCTCGCGCAGGCGCTCCAGGTGCAGCGCGGTGCCATAGCCTTTGTGCTGGTCGAAGCCGTACTGCGGGTACTTCCTGTGCAGCTTGACCAGGGCGGCGTCGCGCGCGGTCTTGGCCAGGATGGAGGCGGCCGAGATGGATTCGATCTTGTCGTCGCCTTCCACGATGGCGATGCTCTGGATGCGCATGACCGGGCACTTGTTGCCGTCGATCAGGGCCAGCGTCGGCACGGTTTGCAGCGCGTACACGGCGCGCTTCATCGCCAGCAGGCTGGCTTGCAGGATGTTCAGGCGGTCGATTTCCTCTTCCGACGCCTTGGCCACGGCCCAGGCGATGGCGTGTTCGCGGATCAACGGCGCCAGCTCGTCGCGGCGCGCTTCGTTGAGCTTTTTCGAGTCGCGCAGGCCCTCGATCGGGCGATTGCGGTCAAGGATCACGGCGGCGGCAAACACCGGGCCGGCCAGCGGCCCGCGCCCCGCCTCATCGACGCCGCAGATGATCTCGTCAAGCGAGTAAGGAAGGTCATCGAAAAGACCGGATTGATGGGCCATGACCCTGTTCTTTCTATTGCTGACTTCGTGGCAACCGTGGGGTCTGACCCCACGGTTGACACGGGCTTATCTGTTAATGAGCTTCAGGACGGCGGCGGCGCCTTCCTGGGCGCTGTTACGCAGCAGGCTGTAATGCATGTCGGTGAAGCGCTGCGCCAGCCGCAGGCGGTGCGGCGCGTCACTCAGCTGTTTCCACATGGCCTCGGCCAGCGTCTCGGCCGTGGCTGAATTCTGCAGCATTTCCGGCACCAGGAATTCACGTGCCAGGATGTTCGGCAGGCCGATCCACGGCTGGTAGCCCATATGCCTCATGATATGCCAGGATGCGGCCATCATCTTGTAGGCAATGACCATCGGCTTCTTGAACAGCGCCACTTCCAGCGAGGCGGTGCCGGAAGCAACCAGCACGGCGTCGGCGGCGCAGATCGCGGTGTGCGACTGGCCGTCCAGCAGCATCAGCTCGATGTCCTGCAGGCCGGCTTCGGCGATCAGCTCGAGGAAATATTTGCGCTGCTTTTCGCCGGCCATCGGCACTACGAACTTCAGCGTGCGGTCGCGCTGCAGCAGCAGCTTGCAGGCGCCGATGAAGGCGGCCGTGTTGTACTTCAGTTCAGCCATGCGGCTGCCTGGCATCACGCACACCACGTTGGCGTCTTCCGCGATGCCAAGCTGGCGGCGCGCGCCTGCTTCGTCGGGCTGCACCGGGATCACCTCGGCCAACGGGTGGCCGACGTAGGTGACTGGTACGCCGGCCTTCTTGTAGATCTCTTCCTCGAACGGGAAGATCACCAGCATGTGCGAGACCGATTTGATGATCTTCTTGATGCGCCCGCCGCGCCAGGCCCAGATCTGGGGCCCGATGTAGTGCACGGTCGGGATGCCGGCGTCGCGCAACTGCGCTTCCAGGCCCAGGTTGAAGCCGGGGTAGTCGGCGCCGATGAAGCAGGCCGGCCGCTCGGCCAGCAACTGGTCGCGCAGCGTGTTCTGGATGCCTTTCAGTTCGCGGTAGCGGGGAATGATCTCGAACAGGCCGCGCACGGTCATCTTCTCGATTGGCCACTGCGACTCGAAGCCGTGTTCCATCATGGCCGGGCCGCCGATGCCGTGGAAGCGCGCTTCGGGCAGGTGCGGGCGCAGGCCGCCCAGCAGGCGGCCCGCCAGCAGGTCGCCGGACGGTTCGCCGGCGACCACTGCAATCGATACGTCAGCGGACGATGCCACGGGTGGTCGTATCGAGGAATTCGCGCATCGAGCGCGCGGCGCCTGCGCAGTCTTCCGGCAGCGCGGCTTCGGCGGCGAGCATGGCTGCCTTGGCTTCGTCCAGCGTCAGGCCGGAACGGTACAGGATCTTGTATGCGTTGCGGATGGCGTTGATCTGCTCGCGGGTGAAACCGCGGCGCTTCAAGCCTTCAATGTTGACGCCGTGGGCTGCGGCCGGGTTGCCGTTCAGCAGTACGAACGGTGGCACGTCCTGGGTCAGGCTGGTGCTCATGCCGACGAAAGCGTGGGCGCCGATCTTGCAGAACTGGTGCACATTGGCGAAGCCGGACATGATCACCCAGTCGCCGATCTCCACGTGGCCCGCCATCTGAGCGTTGTTGGAGAAGATGGTGTTGTTGCCGACCACGCAATCATGCGCCAGGTGGACGTAGGCCGAAATCCAGTTGTTGTTGCCGAGCCTGGTCACGCCCTTGTCCTGCACCGTACCGAGGTTAAAGGTGCAGAATTCGCGGATGGTGTTGCCGTCGCCGATTTCGAGGCGGGTCGGCTCGCCGTTCCATTTCTTGTCCTGCGGCGCGGCGCCGATGGACGAGAACTGGAAGAACCTGTTGTTCTTGCCGATCGTGGTATGGCCCTCGATCACGACGTGCGGGCCCACCACGGTGTTCTCGCCAATCACCACGTTGGGGCCAACAATCGTGTACGCGCCGATCTCGACGCCGGCAGCCAGTTCGGCCTTCGGGTCGACGATGGCGCTTGGGTGGATGGTTGCCATGGTTTTACTCCACGGAGCGGATGGTGCACATCAGCTCAGCTTCCAGCGCTACCTGGCCGTCGACCGAGCCGACCGCCTTGTACTTCCAGATGCCGCGCGCGTTGCGCAGGATTTCCACGTCCATCTTCAGCTGGTCGCCAGGACCTACCGGGCGCTTGAAGCGCGCATTGTCGATACCGACGAAGTACACCACCGAATTCTCGTCCGGCTTGATGCCCATGGACTTGAACGACAGCAGGGCTGCGGTCTGCGCCATCGCTTCGATCATCAGCACGCCGGGCATGACCGGCTTGTGCGGGAAGTGGCCGTTGAAGAACTCTTCATTCACGGTCACGTTCTTGATCGCGGTGATGGACTTGTTCTCTTCATACGAGATCACCCGGTCGACCAGCAGCAGCGGGTAGCGGTGCGGCAGGTAGGCCTTGATCTCGCAGATGTCCATCGTTTTGTTTTCGGTAGTCGTCATGATTCTTCGTCTTCGGTTTTAGTTTTAATGGTTTTTTCCAGCGCGCGCATTTTATCGCGCATCGACGGCAGGTTGCGGACAATCGCAGCCGACTTCTCCCAGTCGCTGTTCTTGGCCAGCGGGTAGAAGCCCGTGTACTGGCCCGGTTCGGTGATCGAGCGCGATACCAGGCTGCCCGACGAGATATGGACATGGTCAGCAATCGTCAGGTGGCCCAGGATCATCGCCGCCCCGCCGAAGGTGCAATGCTTGCCGATTTTCGCGCTGCCTGCCACGCCGACGCAGCCGGCCATTGCCGTATGCGCGCCGATATGGCAGTTGTGGCCGATCTGGATCTGGTTGTCCAGCTTCACGCCGTCTTCAATAATGGTGTCCGCCAGTGCGCCCCGGTCCACCGTCGTGTTGGCGCCGATATCGACGTCGTCGCCGATCAGCACACGGCCCACCTGCGGGATGCGCACGTAGACGCCGCCGTCGTTGGCAAAGCCGAAGCCGTCGGTACCGATCACGGCGCCCGAGTGGACGATGCCGCGCTTGCCGATCACGCACTTCGCATGGAAAGTCACATTGGCGAAGAAATGCGTGCCCTCGCCCACCTGAGCCTCGCGGCCGATATAGCAGCCGGCATCGAGCACCACGCCCGCCCCGATCAGCGCGCCCGCCTCGACCACCACCTTGGGGCCGATGTGGGCCGTCGCGTCGACCGTGGCGGCCGGATCGACGTAAGCCGTCGGGTGCACGCCGGCCGGGCGCACGTATGCCGTCTGCGCTTCAAACACCTGCGCGGCGCGGGCAAAGTACACATAGGGATTCTTGACGACGATGCGGGCACCCTTATAGGTTTCTGCCACGGTGGCATCGTCATTGGCGCTGACAATCAGGGCTGCCGCCTGGCTTTGCCCCGCCTGAGAGCGGAATTTGCTGTTACTGAGGAAGCTGATATGCGAAGCGCCTGCATCGGTCAACGGCGCGATCCCGGCAACATAAAGTTCCGGGTCCCCCACCAGTTGGCCGCCCAGGCGCTCGACCAGTTCTCCTAGTCGAAGGCCCATCTGAAATCCAATCTTGTCTGTTATTTGTCCAGCGCTTCCAGCACCTTGGTGGTGATGTCGATGCGCGGGCTGGCCCACACCGCGTCCTGGAAGACGATGTCGTAGCCCTCGGTCGTTGCCAGCTGCTTGATGATCTTCGTCGCCTTTTCGGCAATCGCAGCACGCTCTTCGTTGGTGCGCTGGTTCAGGTCTTCGCGGAACTCGCGCTGGCGGCGCTGAAAGTTCAGGTCCGCCTCGTAGGCTTCGCGCTGCAGCTTGCTGCGCTCAGGCTCGGGCTTGGCGGCGCCCTCCTTCTCCCATTTCTCGCTGGCGGCCTTGGAGCGTGCGGCCAGTTCCTGCAGCGCCTTTTCGCGGCTGGAGAATTCCTCGCGCAGCTTGGCGTCGGCCAGCTTGGCCAGCTTCGATTCGTTGTAGATGCGCTCGGCGCTCAGCCAGGCAATGCGGGAGGACTGCGCCAGCGCCGGTGCCGTGGCCATCATGCCCAGCGCCAGTACGGCAGCGATTTTGCCCAAGGTAGCGGTTGCAGTCTTCAACTCGATTCTCCGTCCAAATAAGTTGCTTTGGTGCACTAAATGCATCAGAAACCAGTACCCATCTGGAACTGGAAGCGTTCCAGGCGGTCACCCAGTTTGTCGTTCAGAGGCAAAGCATAACTCAACTTCAGCGGGCCTACCGGGGAAATCCAGCTCAAACCCAGGCCGGCCGAGAAGCGCAGCTCGGACAGGCGCATCTTCTGCCGCTCCTGGTACACCTGGCCGCCATCGAGGAAGCCGAACCAGCGCAGTGAGCGGTCCTGGCCCTGGCCAGGGAAAGGCATTTGCAGCTCGGCGTTACCGATCAGGCGCGACGCACCGCCCAAGGTGTCGTTGGTGCGCGGGTCCACCGCGCCCAGCGAGGAGCTCTGGTAACCGCGCACAGAACCGATGCCGCCGGCGTAGAAGTTCTTGAAGACCGGGTAGTTCTTGCCGCCGAAGCCGCGGCCGTAGTCAACCTCGCCTTTCAGTGCCAGGGTGATCTTGTTGGTCAGCGGCTTGTACCACTGGGTTTCGTAGACGGCGCGCCAGTACTTCGACTCGCCGATCGCATCCACTTCCAGGTTGATGCGCTGCATATAACCCAGGGTCGGCGTCATGGCGGAGTCGCGGCTGTCGCGCGCCCATGCGGCTGTCAGCGGCACCGAGTAAGCGTTGACCGAACCGACACCATTGGCCGGGCCGCCCAGGTCGCGCACGTACTGCTTGAAGTAGGTCGGCGACGAATCATCGGTTTCCACGTTCGACTTCTCCAGGCCGATACCGAAGAAGACGGTATCCTGCTCGGAGAACGGCACGCCGAAGCTCACCCGGCCGCCGGTCTGCTTGATGGTGTACAGGCCGGTGTTGACTGCCGGCGGGCGGAAGGTGCGCAGGTAAAGTTCGTAGCTGCGCGAAATGCCGTCCGGCGTGAAGTATGGGTTGGTGTGCGAGAACGCGATGGTGCGGCTGTATTTCGAGGTATTCAGTTCCAGGCCGACGGTGTTGCCCGAGCCGGCGAAGTTGGCCTGCTGGATCGCTGCGTTGAAGGTGAACTTTTCCGCCTGCGAGAACGCGCCGCCGATCTGGAAGTTGCCGGTCGGGCGCTCGACCACGGACAGGTTGATGTCCACCTGGTCGGAAGTGCCCTGCGCTTCCGGCGTGTCGACCGTGACGTCCTTGAAGTAGCCGGTGCGGTCGACGCGGTCGCGCGAAGCCTTGATCTTGGAAGCGTCGTACCAGCTCGACTCGAACTGGCGGAACTCGCGGCGGATCACCTCGTCGCGGGTGGTGGTATTGCCCGAAATATTAATGTGGCGCACATAGGCGCGCTTGCCCGGGTCGATGAAGAAGGTGAACGCGACTTCGCGCTTGGCCTGGTCGATTTCCGGGTTGGCATTGACGTTGGCGAAGGCGAAACCGAAAGTGCCCAGGCGGTCGGTGATCAGCTTGTTGGTGGCGGTCAGCAGCTTGCCGGAGTACAGCTTGCCCTTCTGCAGCAGCACCAGCTGGCGCAGCTCGTCTTCGCGGCCGAACATTTCGCCTTCGAACTTGATGTCGGAGACGGTGTATTTCTCACCCTCGGTAATATTGATGGTGATGTAGATGTCCTTCTTGTCCGGGGTAATCGAGACTTGGGTGGAATCCACATTCATCTCGATATAGCCGTGATCCAGGTACCAGGACTTCAGGGTCTCGATATCGCCATTCAGCTTGGTCTTGGAATACTGGTCGGACTTGGTATACCAGCTGAACCAGCCGCCGGTATTCAGGGCGATCTGCTCTTTCAGCTCCTTGTCGCTGAAAGCCTTGTTGCCGACGATATTGATCTGCTTGATGCGCGCCACTTCGCCTTCATCGACTTCGAAATCGATGCTGACGCGGTTACGCTCCATCGGCGTCACAGTGGTGGTGATTTTCACGCCGTACAGGCCGCGCGACAGGTACTGGCGCTTCAATTCCTGCTCGGCGCGGTCGACCGACGCCTTGTCGAAGGTCTTGGCTTCACCGACGCCGATATCCTTCAGCGCCTTGACCAGCATGTCCTTCTCGAATTCGTGGGTGCCCTTGAAATCAACCTTGGCGATGGCCGGGCGTTCTTCCACGATCACCACCAGCACATTGCCGTCGCGCTCCAGCTTCACATCCTTGAAAATCCCGGTCGCGTACAGGGCCTTGATGGTGGCTACGGATTTGTCGTCACTGAAGGTTTCGCCCACGCGCACCGGCAGGTAGCTGAACACGGTACCGGCTTCGGTACGCTGGATGCCTTCGACGCGGATATCCTTGACGACGAACGGCTCGGCGGCGATTGCGCTGCCGGAGCAGATAGCCAGGACGGCTGCGCCTACCAGGGTGCGGCGGAATTGAGGAGCGATACGATCAGTGTGTAATTTCATCGGCAAATCGAAAAAAATTAAAGCAGCCGGGCCAGGTCGTTAAATATCGCCAGCGCCATTAACGACACCAGCAAACCCAGTCCAATACGCTGCGCCATTTCGCCAAAGCGCTCGGAAACGGGGCGCCCGGTCAAAACTTCCAGCGAATAATACAGCAAATGCCCCCCATCCAGCATAGGAATTGGCAGCAAATTCATAATGCCCAAGCTCACGCTGATAAAGGCGACGAAGGCAATAAACGGCTCGGCTCCCATTTTCGCCGTTTCACCGGCGTATTCTGCAATGGTCAGCGGGCCGGTAATATTCTTCAGCGAGACTTCGCCCAGGATCATGCGGCCCAGGATCCTGAAGGTCATCGTGCAGATTTCCTTTACCTGGCGCACGGCCTTGGCGGTCGCCTCGATCGGGCCGTAATGCACCACCATCGTATCAACTGCACCCACCAGTTCGGCCTTGATCTTACCGACTGTTACATGGCCTTTGCTGTTTGCCTGCCTGTCTTCCACCGCATCCGGGGTCAGCTCCAGCTGCAGCTGGCGGCCCTCGCGCAGCACGGTGACCGCCAGTTTGCGGCCCGGGGAACGCAGCACCTCGGCCACGAAGCCGCGCGCATCCTCGACCGGCTGGCCATCGACAGCGACAATCACGTCGCCTTTCAGCATGCCGGCGCGACGGGCGGCGCCGCCCTCCTCCATGCGGCCGATGACGGGCGGCGGACGCATCAGGTCCAGGCCGATCGCGGACGGAACATCGTCCTCCAGGTTCACGCTGGCGGCAGCATCGGGCGGCAGGGAAAAGTGCACATGGCCGGAGCCGGGGCGCTCGACCACCAGATTCAGGCTTTCCTTATGGATGGCGGACTGGATGACGGCCCAGCGCAGCTCGGACCAGCCCTGCACCGCTTCGCCATTGACGAACTTGACCAGGTCACCCCGGTGCAAGCCTACGGCGGCAGCGGCAGTCGCCTTGGCCGGCTCGGCGATGCGGGCAGTCGGCTCGCGCACGCCGCTCATATACAAGCCGGCATACAGCGCGATAGCAAGGAGGAAGTTGGCGAGCGGGCCGGCGGCCACGATGGCAAAGCGTTTCCAGACGCTCTGGCGGGTAAATTCGCGCGCCAGGTCGCCGGCAGGCAGGCCGGATATATCGCTTTCGCGCGCATCCAGCATCTTGACGTAGCCGCCCAGCGGGATGGCCGACAAGGCCCATTCGGTCTGGTCCTTGCCGAACTTGCGCATCCAGACGATGCGGCCCATGCCGACCGAGAAGCGCAGCACCTTGACGCCGCACCAGCGCGCCACCAGGTAGTGCCCAAACTCGTGGATGATGATCAGGGAGCCAAGGCAGACGACCGTGGCGAGGATGGTGCGGAAGGTGTCCATGGGCTTCTGGGATGCTTATCCGGCGATAATCCGTTCTGCGGCGGCCCGCGCCAGCGCGTCCTGCGCCATCACGGCCTCGATGCTGCTTGCCGCGCCATGCGGCAGTTCATCCATGACCTGGGCAATGACCCGGTCGATGCGGCGAAAGCCGATGCGTTCGTCGAGGAAGGCTTGCACCGCCACTTCATTGGCCGCATTCAGCAAGGCCGGGGCGGTGCCGCCCGCCCGCAGTGCTTCGAACGCCAGGGCCAGGCAAGGGAAGCGGTTGAAATCGGGCTTCTCGAATTGCAGGGTGCCGACCTGGGTCAGGTCCAGCTGCGCCACGCCGGAGGCGACGCGCTCGGGGTACGCCAGGGCGTGCGCGATCGGGGTGCGCATGTCGGGGTTGCCCAGTTCCGCCAGCACGGAGCCGTCGTTGTAGGACACCATCGAGTGGATGACCGATTGCGGGTGGATCACCACTTCGATCTGTTCGGCCGGTGCGCCGAACAGCCAGTGAGCCTCGATCACTTCCAGGCCCTTGTTCATCATGGTCGCGGAATCGACCGAGATCTTGCGGCCCATGACCCACTTTGGATGCTTGCAGGCTTCGTCCGGGGTAACGTTTTCCAGGGAGGCGACGTCGCGCTTGAGGAAGGGGCCGCCGGACGCCGTCAGCAGGATCTTCGTGACGCCGGCCGCCGCCGGCACGCGGCCATAGCCTTGCGGCAGGCATTGGAAAATCGCATTGTGCTCGGAGTCGATCGGCAGCAGCACGGCGCCGCTTTCGGCCACGGCGTCCATGAACAACTGGCCGGACATGACCAGCGCTTCCTTGTTGGCCAGCATGACCTTCTTGCCTGCGCGGGCGGCGGCCAGAGTCGGCGCCAGGCCGGCGGCGCCGACGATGGCCGCCATCACGGCATCGGTTTCGGCGGCAGAGGAAACGGCGCACAACGCCGCTTCGCCCCACTCCACTTCGGTGCGGCAGCCGGCGGCGCGCAGCAAGGCGCCCAGCTGGGCGGCGGCGGCGGCGCTGCCCACCACGGCGCGTGCCGGGCGGAACTGGATGCACTGGGCTGCCAGTTCTTCGACGCGGCTATGCGCGGTCAGCGCGTAGACGGAATAACGGTCCGGATGGCGCGCGATGACGTCCAGCGTGGAGACGCCGATCGAGCCGGTGGCGCCGAGAAGGGTAATGCGTTGCATGGAATTCCTTAGAACAGCCTAGGGGTGATCAACGCAGCGATGGGCAGCACCGGCACCAGCGCGTCGATACGGTCAAGCACGCCGCCGTGGCCAGGCAGCAGGTTGCTGCTGTCCTTCATGCCGGCGCGGCGCTTGAGCATGGATTCGAACAAATCGCCGACGATGGAAGCGGCGACGATTAGCACCAGCACGGCCAGCATGATGCCCCAGCCCATGCGCTCGGCCAGGCGCACCGCGAAGGTGTCTTGCAGCAGCGGCACGGACGGCGCCAGCAGCACGGTGCCGACAGCCAGCAGCAGTACGGCGACCAGGCCGCCTACCGCGCCTTCCCACGATTTGCCCGGGGAAATGGTCGGCGCCAGCTTGTGCTTGCCGAGCGCCTTACCCGAGAAGTAGGCGAAGATGTCGGCCGCCCACACGATGGCCATAACCGACAGCAGGTAGACCGGACCGCGTGCGAACAGCAGCAGGATGGCGACGAAGCAGGACACCAGGGTCACCGCATACACCATGCTCAGCATGGTGTTGCCCATGCCTTCGGCGGGCGGCAGGCCCAGTTTCAGCGCGGGTGCAAAGCGGATCAGCCAGATGGCGGCGCCGATGGCCAGCCAGAACGTGGCCTGCCCGAGTCCTGCGTTAAAGAAGAAGGTGTACACGAACGCCGCCGCCCATGCCGCCGCCACCACAATCGCGGCGCGGTTCTTGAACAGGCGGAAGGCTTCCCACACGGCAGCGGCAAAGAAGACGGCCACCGCCACGTTCACCGCCGGCTGGTAGCCGGAGAACAGGACTGGCAACAGTACCGCCAGCAGCAGGACGGCGGTAATCACGCGGGTTTTCAGCATTGTTATGAGCTCTTATTAGCTTTTCTTAGCTACCTGGTCGCCAGTGCGGCCAAAGCGGCGTTCGCGGCCCTGGTAGGAGGCAATCGCCTCGTCCAGGCGTTCGGCATTGAAGTCGGGCCAGTAGGTGTCGGTGAAGTGCAATTCCGTGTAGGCCAGTTGCCACAGCAGGAAATTGGAGATGCGTTCCTCACCGCCGGTGCGGATGAACAGGTCCGGCTCCGGGGCATACGCCATCGACAGGTAGGGCGCCAGCTGCTCTTCCGAAAAATCGGTCGTGCCCGGATGCTCGGCCACCATCTTGCCGATTGCCTGCATGATATCCCAGCGCCCGCCATAGTTGGCGCACACGGTGACGGTCATGCGGGTGTTGTTGGCGGTCTTGCGCTCGGCATTGGCGATCATGTCCTGCAGCTTCTGGTCGAAGCGCGACAGGTCGCCCACCACTTTCAGGCGGATATTGTTCGCATGCATCTTCGACACCTCGCGCTCCAGGGCGGTCACGAAGAGCTTCATCAGCAGTGAAACCTCCTCTTCCGGCCGGCGCCAGTTCTCGGAGCTGAACGCAAAGACGGTCAGGTACTCGATGCCCCGCGCGGCGCAGGCCTCCACTACGGTGCGTACCGCCTCCACGCCTTTGACGTGGCCTGCCACGCGCGGCAGGAAACGCTTGGTTGCCCAGCGTCCGTTGCCGTCCATGATGATCGCCAGGTGGCGCGGCACCTTGGGCGCATCAGGAACTGCGGTTGTCGAACTCGAATATTTCATAGGTGCGTAAACTAAAAATCCGGGGAGGCAGGGGCAATGCCCCTATCCTCCCCGGTTTCGGGACCTTAAACGGTCAGGACTTCTTTCTCTTTTTCGGCGACGGTCTTGTCGATGTCGGCGATGAACTTGTCGGTCAGCTTCTGCACTTCGTCAGCTGCGCGGCGCTCTTCGTCCTCCGAAATAGCCTTGTCCTTCACCAGCTTTTTCAAGCCTTCGTTGGCATCGCGGCGGATGTTGCGCACGGCGACCTTGGCGTCTTCGCCTTCGCCCTTGCACAGCTTGACCATTTCCTTGCGGCGCTCTTCGTTCAGCGGCGGGGTCGGCACGCGGATCATGTCGCCTTGCGAGGCCGGGTTCAGGCCCAGGTCGGAATCGCGGATCGCTTTTTCAATGACGGCGCCCATTTTCTTCTCGAAAGGGGCTACGCCGATGGTGCGCGCGTCGACCAGGGTCAGGTTGGCAACCTGGTTCAGCGGGGTCGGGTTGCCGTAGTAGTCAACCATCACATGGTCCAGGATGCCCACGTGGGCGCGGCCAGTGCGCACTTTGGCCAGGTCGGCCTTGAGCGTTTCCAGCGACTTGACCATGCGGTCCTGGGTATTCTTTTTAATGTCAGCGATAGACATTGCTGCTCTCCTGTTGCAATTACTTGAAATATTTTAAACGTGAACCAGTGTACCCTCTTCCTCGCCCATAATCACGTTCATCAACGCGCCTGGCTTGGTAATCGAGAATACTTTGATCGGCAGTTTCTGGTCGCGGCACAGCGCAAAGGCAGTGGCGTCCATGACTTGCAGGTGCTTGGCGATCGCTTCGTCGAAGCTGATCTTGTGATACATGGTGGCGTTCGGGTCCTTCTTCGGATCGGCGGTGTAGATGCCGTCGACCTTGGTTGCCTTCAGCACGATTTCCGCGCTCACTTCCGAACCGCGCAGCGCCGCTGCAGTATCGGTGGTAAAGAACGGGTTGCCGGTGCCGGCGGCGAAGATGACGACCTTGCCCTCTTCCAGGTATTGCAGCGCTTTCGGGCGCACATAAGGCTCGACCACCTGCTCGATGCCGATGGCCGACATCACGCGCGCGGTCACGCCCACATGCTTCATGGCGTCGGCCAGGGCCAGTGCGTTCATCACGGTGGCCAGCATGCCCATGTAGTCGGCGGTGGCACGGTCCATGCCCTGGGCGCCAGGCGCCACGCCACGGAAGATGTTGCCGCCGCCAATGACGACCGCCAGTTCAACGCCCAGCTTTGCGACTTCGGCGACGTCCGCCACCATGCGTTCGATGGTGCCGCGGTTGATGCCGTACGGGTCATCGCCCATCAGGGCTTCGCCGGACAATTTCAGGAGGACGCGCTTGAAGGCTGGTTTTGACATGAGCTGGGGCTCCTTTTAAATGTTTTGTTCGGTGTGGCTTCGGCGGCAATGATAACGGAAATGCCATTGTCCACCGTTTGATTCGTGATTGAAAGCCTTAAAAAAGCCTTAACAACCCAAAACCGGCAAACCGGTGTCTACCCCACAGGGTCAGACACCCACCCGCAACTGCCGCGTAGCAAGTGTCAGACCCTGCGGGTCTGACACTGGTTTACCGGTTTTGGCTGAAGCAGGCTTAAAAAAACGGGCCTTGCGGCCCGTTTTCTTGATTATGCGCCTTTGGAGGCAGCCATCTGGGCTGCGACTTCCGCCGCGAAATCGTCAACTTTCTTTTCAATGCCTTCGCCAACCACGTACATGGTGAAGCCCTTAACGGTGGTGTTAGCGGCTTTCAGCATCTGCTCGACGGACTGCTTGTCGTTCTTCACGAAAGCCTGGTTCATCAGCGATACTTCTTTCAGGTACTTGGCAACAGCGCCATCGATGCGCTTGGCAACGATGTCAGCTGGCTGGGCTGGCTTGCCGGCAGCAACAGCGGCAGCAGCGTCTTCGTCCGACTTGGCCTGGGCAACCGAACGCTCTTTGGCGATCAGGTCAGCAGGAACTTGCTCGGAGGACAGGGCAACCGGCTTCATTGCTGCGATGTGCATCGCCACGTCCTTACCAACTTGCTCGTCGGCGCCGTCGAACTCGACGATTACACCGATCTTGGTGCCGTGCAGGTATGCAGCCAGCTTGCCGGTGGTTTCGAAACGCTGGAAGCGACGGATCGACATGTTTTCGCCGATCTTGCCAACCAGGGCAGCGCGCACTTCTTCCAGGGTCTGGCCATTGCCAGCTGGCAGGGCCAGCAGGGCAGCAACGTCAGCCGGGTTGTTTTCAGCAGCCAGCTTGGCAGCCAGGGCAGCCAGGGCCAGGAAGTCGTCGTTCTTGGCCACGAAGTCGGTCTCGGAGTTCACTTCGACCAGGGCGCCGATGTTGCCGGCGATGTGGGAAGCAACCACGCCTTCAGCGGTGATACGTGCGGAAGCCTTGGCAGCCTTGCCGCCCAGCTTAACGCGCAGCAGCTCTTCTGCTTTGTCCATGTCGCCGCCGGCTTCGGTCAGCGCTTTTTTGCATTCCATCATTGGCGCGTCGGTCTTAGCGCGCAGTTCACCTACCATTGCTGCAGTAATTGCTGCCATGTGATTCTCCTGTATTCGGTTGGGGATTCAGTCCGGGGCGGCGCCAAGGGCAGCCTGCTCATCCGGGTAATTCTGTTTAAAAAAAAGGGGGAGCTGGTGGGCCACCCCTTTCTCAAGCTGAAGCCGTCTTGCGACGGCCAGGCAATTAAGCCTGCTCGTTAACTTCTACGAACTCGTCGCCAGCTGCAGTCTTGATGGATTCCAGGACTTCAGTGGTAGCGTTTGCACGACCTTCCAGGATCGCGTCTGCCACGCCGCGGGCGTACAGGGTGATCGCTTTGGAGGAGTCGTCGTTACCAGGGATAACGTGGGTCACGCCTTCTGGGGAGTGGTTGGTATCGACCACGCCGATCACTGGGATGCCCAGCTTGGCGGCTTCGGTGATCGCGCCTTTGTGGTAGCCAACGTCAACCACGAAGATTGCGTCAGGAACACCGCCCATATCCTTGATACCGCCGATCGACTTCTGCAGCTTTTCCAGTTCGCGACGGAACAGCAGAGCGTCTTTCTTGGTCAGCTTTTCAACGGAACCGTCTTCGATCGACGCTTCCATGTCTTTCAGGCGCTTGATCGAGGTCTTGATGGTCTTGAAGTTGGTCAGCATGCCGCCCAGCCAACGCTGGTCAACAAACGGAACACCTGCGCGCTGAGCTTCAGCAGCGATGATGTCGCGAGCCTGGCGCTTGGTGCCAACCATCAGGATGGTGCCACGGGAAGCGGAGATTTGACGGATGGTTTTCATCGCGTCCTGGTACATGGCCAGGGTCTTTTCCAGGTTGATGATGTGAATCTTGTTGCGGTGGCCGAAGATGAACGGAGCCATCTTTGGGTTCCAGAAACGGGTTTGGTGACCGAAGTGGACGCCGGCTTCCAGCATTTCACGCATCGTTACAGACATTATTTACTCCAGGGTTGGGTCTGGAATCCTCCCAGTCACCCTTGCGGGCACCCTTGTTGGGGGGATTCGGGTTTATAAAATGAGAAAATTTACTACTATTGCAAGACGCTAGGTCAGGCAACCATAAATTTTAGCGTATCGGTGGGGGCTCACGCAAGCGTGTTGCAGCCTTCCGCACAGTGCGCCGGGCGGAATTTTAGTGCAAACTTGATAATAAATACAAAGTTTTGCGAAATATTTGTGTTTTTTTGTCGCGAACGTGTCGATCCGGGCCGCGCTGGCGCGTCGTGCCTATACCAACCCACCCAAACCTGGAGACTACTGAAATGACTACGAATACCATCAAGCTGCACCGCGTACTGCGCGCCTCCCCTGACCGCATCTACAAGGCATGGACCACCGCCGCAGCCTTCAACAAATGGCTGCCACCGAACGGCTATGTGGGCGAGGTGCATGAAATGAACCCGAACGTCGGCGGCAGGTACCGCATGTCCTTCGTCGACCTGGGCACCGGCTTCACCCATTCGTTTGGCGGTGAATACCTGGAACTGCATCCTGGCGAGAAAATCCGCTACACGGCCCAATTCGACGATGCGAACCTGCCGGGACAGATGCAGACCACCGTCATCCTGCGCGAGGTGTCCTGCGGCACCGAGGTCGACATCACGCAGGAAGGCGTGCCGGCCGTGATTCCTGCCGAGCAGTGCTACCTGGGCTGGCAGCAGTCCCTGGCCTTGCTGGCTTTGCTGGTCGAACAATAAGGAGGCGGCCATGGGTACTCCATCCTCCTACTTCCCGTCGATCGAAACAAAGTACGGTAAGCCGGTCGAGCATTGGCTCAAGCTGCTCAAGGGCATGAAAGGCATGAAGCACATGGACATGGTGGCGGCGCTGAAGGCCGACCACGGCATGGGCCACGGCCATGCCAACGCCCTGGTCGCGCATTTCAAGGCGGAAAGCAGCAAAGCTTGATCCGCAACTAGACGGTGGGTGGGTAGCGTCGCCAACATGGGGCATCACTTCGAGGTGCCCTCATGCACTTGGTTGACATCACTCCCCTACCCGCCGCACATGAAATCATGGAGCCGGCTACCAAACAGTCTATAGATTCCTGTGACGCGCGCGCTGAAGCACGTGAAGCGGCGGCACGTGAGCGCGAGCTTATGCGACAGAAGAACTTTAATCGGCTTGATGGCGCAATTGCAAGCCTTAAGGGAACAGTAGTCACCACTGGCATAATCGCCACCCTGAGCACTGTTTTTGGTGTTGCGGCCTTTAATGCCGCCCTTATGCGGAATGTATTTGCCGCTATCGAGCTAGGACAAAAATCATCTCCGGCACAGGTCAAGATGCGGGCCGATGTCGATGAAATAAAAAGGCAGCTCGCCGAAGCGCGAGCTGCCACTGAACGCTGACCGTATTATTTGCTGACGGTCAGGGTGTAATTGCCGGAGCCGCTGTACGAGTACACGGTGATGCGATAGTAGGCCAGGGCCGCGGCGTAGTTGATCGCTTCGGTCGACGTCGGGCTGGTCGACGAAGCTACCTGCACCCATGCGCTGCCATTCCATTTCTCCAGCTTCAGCTCAAAGTCGGCATTCGACGGGCCGGACAGGTTGGCCTTGATCGTGCCGCCGTTGTAATAGAAGTATGGCGATGGATGGATGGCGGAAGCATTGGCGCCGGACAGGTAGCCGCTGTACACCTCGCCGCCACCGGTGCCGTCGCCCTTCACCACATCAAACGAGATGGTCTGTGCGGCAGGGCTGATGTTGGCCAGGCCGAAGTTGGAGCCGGCGCCATTCCACCAGCGCGAGTTGGTGCCGCGGCTGGCGTAGTTGTTCGGGACGGTGTCGTAGAAGGCCTTGTAGATCGCGCCGTCGTACAGGTCGGTCGCGTCGCCACGGTTGGCGCGGTATTCCGGATCGCGGCGGCCATCGGCGTGTTCCATCTGCACGTACGGATGCCACTCGTCCGTGTTGGTGCCTGCCGGGTCGACGTGCCACACGGCCAGGCCGGAACCCGGCTGGTTCGTGTTCTGGTTGGACTTGTGGATCGCCTCGATGTAGAACGCTTCATCCATCTTGGCAGGATTGGTCCAACGATACAGGCCGTGCGAGCCGGAGGTGTGGCTCAGGCGCCCTTTCGGAGCGTTGGCGTTCAGCGCCGGATTCAGCTCGGTCACCGTATCCCAACCCGCCAGGTAGCGGAAGAAGCCGTTCGGTTGCACCGGACGATACTGGCTTTGCGCACCGATGCTGCCGTAACCCATGATGCAATAGCTGGCGGCCGAGCCTTCCGAGCTGCCGTCATAGTCGTACAGGTCGGGCCAGCCCATGACCAGGTGACCGGTTTCGTGCGAGAAGGTGCCGATCGACAGGCTGCTGCCCATGTTCGTGATCTGGTAGTAGCCGGTGCAGACGCCGTCCGCGCAGAACTGGTTGCTCAGCCAGCCCATGTGCGGCCACAGCCCCTTGGACCAGGCGCTGTCCGCGCCGCCGGCGTAGAAGAAGTTCAGGCCGCGGATGCGCTTGTTGGCGTCCACGCTCAGCGTCGAGAAGTTGAAGCCTTGTTTGAACTCAAGCCAGTTCAGCGCTTCGCGGATCAGTTCCTGCGAGCGCACGCCAGAGTTCAGGCTGCTGTCGGCGTAGTACGATTTGTTGTACTTGGCACGGTAGTACAGGGTTGTGGTATTGGTGTAATCAAGCTTGCCGCCCGAGACGGACTGGAAATAGCCGCGGATCGACTGCGCATTGCCGAAGCCGGTATATGGCATGTCGTTCAGGAAGGAATTGACCTGGGTTTGGGTGATCGTGCCCGGCACGTCCGGGAAATCGATGATCACGGTCAAGCCTTTGACCTGGCCGGTCACGGCCGCCAGGGCCTGCGGCGCGCTGGCCGAAGCGACCGCGGACTTGCGGGCCGTTTCCACGGTGCGGCCGGTCATCTGCTGGAACTTCTCCTTGGCCTTGCGGGCGCGCGCTTCCTGGCTCAGGCCTTGCTGCTTTTCGCCGCCAGGGGCAGCGAAGCTGCGTTTCTGGGCGTTCGTCGCCAGCACGCCGGTGGAGACCAGTTCGTCGCCGGCGGCATTCACCTTCGCATAGCACAGGCCTTTCTTGGCGGCGTCGTAGACGACCAGCGAGCCGTCGTCGGTACGCTGTTCGGCATAGTAATCGTTACCGTCCAGGTGCACGCGCAACTTCTCGCCGTTCGGTTGCTTGAACTCGTAAACGCTGTCTTTGTAGGGGATACCAGCCTGTGCCAACAGGCTGGTTAACAACATAATTGCTGCAGTTGCTACTTTCAAACGCATTTCAATCTCTCCGTTTCTTGTTGTAAAGAAAGGAAAGTAAATCACGCACGATTGTGCAAGTCTTGATGAATTTGTAAGGCGATCGTGCAGAAATCGGCACAATCGCCTAAGCCCATCAGGTCACCGAAAATGCCACCGGGCTGGCCAGCGAGGTATAGCCGTCGTTGTACAGGAGCCAGGCGGCATAGCTGCCCGCCGCCAGGCCGGAAGTGGCAAACGCCGCCGTGCCGGCGCCCGTGGTGACGTATTGCCAGGACAGCGACGCGGTCGCACCGGGCGTCACACCGCTACGGTAGATCCCGATCCAGTTCTTGCTGTTTACCTGCGCGGCCGGCACGGAGTAAGCAAAACTGATGGGCGTGCCGCGCGCTACCGATGCCGCGCTGGCCGACAAGGTCGCCCGCGGACCCGCCGCGGTGCGCCCCAGCACCGGGTCCGTCCGGCTTGCCAGGCCATTCTCGACGCGGCCGGCCATGCGGCGCAGGTATTGCGCGTCAAAATCGCAGCTTACGCTCAGGTCATACCAGCCGTAGCTGGCGCCAACCGGCACGTTTACCGTCGCTTGCTGGCCGGCCGCCACCGTGTGGCTGGTCGCTGCGCGGCCGTAGGCGTTGTCGGCCAGGCGGAAGGTGGCGGCGCGGCCGCCCTCCAGGTTGGACAACACAACATCGACCGACATCGTTGCCGCATTTGCGTTCAGCCACACCTCCGGGCGGGCGCCGCCGGTCGCAATGGCCAGCGCCAGCACGCCGCCAAACTCGCGCTGGAAGCCATTCGGCCCGACAACGCTCAGGTGATAGTTTGCCGTGGTCCAGTTCCAGACTTCCCGCTCAATTCTCTTGCCCGCCTCCACGGTGTAATACCAGGGGCCGTCGCTGCGGGCCTGGGAGTAGACGATAAATGCGCTGCCGGCCGCGCCCTGGTTGAAGAAGGACAGTTCCACCTGCTTCGACGAGGCTACGCGGGCGGTCGCAGCGAAGGCGTAAGGCAAGGCACAGGAATAGCGCGGGCTGCCGCCTTCCTGTGCAGGCAGGGTCTGCACCGCAGGCGGCTGCGGGTACGGCTTGCCCGACACCAGCTGGTAGGTGGTCGATTTCGGCACAGTCGACGGCCAGCTTGCGTTCGGCGTCTTGAAATCGAAGGCCGAGGTCAGGTCGCCGCACACGGTACGGCGCCACGGGGAAATATGCTCGCAGGCGATGCTGGCGCGCTGCTTGCCAAGGCTCGCCACCAGCCACTCTTCCAGGAAACGCAGCTTGGAAGTATGGTCGAACAGTTGCGAACAGACGCGCCCGCCCTTGCTCCAGGGGGAAACCACCAGCATCGGCACGCGCGGGCCAAGGCCTACCGGCACGCCGTTGTAGTTCTCGTACTGGCCGTTGTCGGCCAGCGTGCTGCGGCCCATGCCGGGATTCAGGGGCGCCATGTGCGAAGGCATATGGTCGAAGAAGCCGTCGTTCTCGTCGTAGGTGAGCAGGAAGACGGTTTTCGACCAGACATCCGGATTGGCAACCAGCGCAGCCAGCAGGCGTGCCGTCAGGTTTTCGCCCGCATTCGGCGAGTTTGGCGAGTGCTCGGTGTAGTCGTTCGGCGCCACGATCCAGGACACGCGCGGCAAGCGGTTATTGCGCACGTCTTCGGCAAAGGAGTTCACCAGCCAGTCGCCCTTGGTGCCACGCGCATTGCTTTCCGTGGAGCCCGGCGCGATGACACGGCCTTTCTGGTACAGCGGGCTGCTTTCCGACAGCCGCGTGCCGTCCGCATTGACACGGAAATTGCGGAAGTACGCCAAGTAGTTGTCGCCGTAGTTGTCCCATTCCTGGTACACCTTCCAGCTCACGCTGTTGGCCTCGAGGATCTCTGCATAAGTGCGCCAGTTCGGCGCGCTGGCCGTCACGGACGGGGTGACGTTGTCGTACTTCGGATCGTTGTTGTAGTAGCCGGCCGAGTCGATGTTGTACAGGCTGCCCATCGCGCCCAGCCAGTTCTGGTTGGTGCCGGTCAGCGAATACATGCGGTTCGGGTCGGTAGCGCCGAAGATCGAGCAATGATAGTCGTCGCAAATGGTGAAGGCGTCGGCCAGCGCGTAATAGAACGGCAGGTCGCCACGATCGAAATAGCCCATGCTCTGGGCGGTTTTCTGCTTGACCCAGGCATCCCAGCCTTGCCAGGTCGCCTGCGAACTCTTCCAGCTGTGGTTGGTGCCAAGCGACAGCGCGCTGGTGTTCTTGGCGTCGAAGTGGAACGGCAGCACATAGCCACCGGTGCCGTTGGGCTGGTACCAGACCGGCTTCCCGCCCGGCAAGGTGATGGCGCGCGGGTCGTTGAAGCCGCGCACGCCGGCCAGCGTGCCGAAATAATGGTCGAAGGAGCGGTTCTCCTGCATGAAGATGACCACGTGCTGCACATCGGCCAGGGTGCCGGTGGCGCTGTAGGCGGGAACCGCCAGTGCTTGCCTGATCAGGTCGGGAAAGAAAGTGCTGGCGGCGCCGGCAGAGGCCATGCCAAGGAATTTACGGCGGCTGGTGGACATCGATTTTCCTTATAGGTCTGGTTGTAGGGGTCCAGCGATGCTAAGGTGCAATTGTGACAATCGCATGTCAGCTGTCATCCGTGCGCCACGTGTTGCTCGATTCCCGCCACCGGCCGCTGCAAATCGGCATAGCGCATCCGCCGGGCGCGCGCTGAGGCTGTCGTTTATAATCTTGCTGATAACGCCCCCGAGTGGCGTACCCTGTACAGAACAGCAAGATCCCATGACTATCAATATCAAGACTCCCGAGGACATCGCAGGCATGCGCGAGGCTGGCCGTCTCGGCTCCGAAGTGCTCGACTACATCACCCCTTTCGTCAAGGCCGGCGTCACCACCGGTGAACTGGACCGCCTGTGCCACGAGTACATGACCAATGTGCAGGGCACCGTTCCGGCGCCGCTGAACTACTGCCCGCCGGGCTACACGCCCTACCCTAAAGCCATCTGCACCTCGGTCAACGACGTGATCTGCCACGGCATCCCGGGCGACAAGGTGTTGAAGGATGGCGACGTGGTCAACCTCGACATCACCGTCATCACCAAGGACGGCTACCACGGCGACAACAGCCGCATGTTCTTCATCGGCAAGCCGTCGATCCTGGCCAAGCGCCTGTCGGACGTGACGTTCGAGTGCATGTGGCTGGGCATCGAGCAGGTCAAGCCGGGCGCCACCCTGGGCGATATCGGCCATGCCATCCAGGTGCACGCCGAGAAGCATGGCTACAGCGTGGTGCGCGAATTCTGCGGCCACGGCATCGGCAAGGTCTTCCACGAAGAGCCGCAGATCCTCCACTACGGCAAGCCGGGCACCGGCCCTGTGCTGGAAGCGGGCATGGTGTTCACCATTGAACCGATGATCAACGCCGGCCGCCGCGAAATCAAGGAAATGCCTGACGGCTGGACCATCAAGACCAAGGACCGCAGCCTGTCCGCGCAATGGGAACATACCCTGGTGGTCACCGAAACCGGTTACGAAGTGCTGACCCTGTCCGCCGGCAGCCCGCAACCGCCTGCCTTTGTCACCGAAAAAGCCGTAGCCTGAACACGCATGCCGCACGCCGCGATGAAGAAGGACCTGCGGGAACAGCTCAAGGCCCGGCTCAAATCGGACCGCCAGCGCATCATTGCCAACTTCCATGAAGACGGCATGCCGGAGAAGCTGTTGCGCAACCTGCGCAGCAGCGTCGATGACGTCCTCACGCAAGCGTGGGCGGCCAGCCGCTTGCCGCCGCAGGCTGCGCTGGTGGCGGTCGGCGGCTACGGCCGCGGCGAGCTTTTCCCGTACTCCGATGTCGACGTCCTGATCCTGCTGCACGCGGCGCCGGACGACGCCGCGCGCGGCAAGCTGGAGGAGTTCGTCCAGCTGCTGTGGGACCTGGGCCTGGACGTGGGCCACAGCATCCGCACCATCGACGAGTGCCTGGCCGAATCGAAGGCCGACATCACCGTACAGACCAGCCTGCTGGAGGCGCGCATCATCACCGGCAACATGGTGCTGTTCGCCCAGCTGCAGGACGCCTACAACAAGGCCATGGACCCGCGCGCCTTCTTCGAGGCCAAGACCATCGAAATGCGCCAGCGCCACGCCAAATACGAGGACACGCCCTTCAGCCTGGAGCCGAACGTCAAGGAGAGCCCGGGCGGCCTGCGCGACCTGCACGTGATCCTGTGGATGGCCAAGGCCGCCGGCCTGGCCAACTCCTGGCGCACGCTGGCCGTGCGCGGCCTGATCACCCAGACCGAGGCGCGCCAGCTGATGGAGAAGGAGCGCGCCTTCAAGGATATCCGCGTGCGTCTGCACCTGGTGGCCGGCCGCCGCGAAGACCGCCTGGTGTTCGACGTGCAGACCGCCGTGGCTGAGACCCTGGGGCTGAAAGCCACCGGCAGCGGCGTCCACATGCGCCGCGCCAGCGAATACCTGATGCAGCGCTACTACTGGGCCGCCAAGACCGTGGTGCAGCTCAACACCATCCTGCTGCAGAACATCGAGTCCTACCTGTTCCCGCACGATGCCGATCCGGTACGCATCAACGAGCGCTTCAGCGAAGTGAACGGCATGATCGACATGAACGACGACGATACGTTTGAAAAGACGCCGTCGGCCATCATGGAGATCTTCGTGCTGCTGTGCGAACGCCCTGCCCTGAAAGGCATGACGGCGCGCACCATGCGCGCGCTGTGGCACGAACGCTTCAAGATCGATGCCGCCTTCCGCGCCGATCCGGTCAACAAGGCCTACTTCCTGCGTATCCTGCAGGCGCCGCAAGGCATCATCCACAATATGCGCCGGATGAACGAGCTGTCCATCCTGGGCCGCTACCTGCCAAGCTTCCGCAAGATCACGGGCCAGATGCAGCACGACCTGTTCCACGTCTATACGGTGGACCAGCACATCATGATGGTGCTGCGCAATATGCGCCGCTTCACCATGACCGAGCACGCGCACGAGTACCCGTTCTGCTCGCAACTGATGGCGAACTTCCCGCAGCCATGGCTGCTGTACGTGGCCGCGCTGTTCCACGACATCGCCAAGGGCCGCGGCGGCGACCACTCCAAGCTGGGCGTGGCCGACGTGCAGCAGTTCTGCCAGGAGCACGGCATGAGCGCAGAAGACACCGAACTGGTGTCCTTCCTGGTCGAACAGCACCTGACCATGTCGCATGTGGCGCAGAAGCAGGACATGTCCGATCCGGACGTGATCCAGGCCTTCGCGAAAACCGCAGGGGACGAACGCCACCTGACCGCGCTCTACCTGCTGACAGTGGCCGACATCCGCGGCACCAGCCCGAAGGTGTGGAATGCCTGGAAGGGCAAGCTGCTGGAAGACCTGTACAAGATGACGCTGCGCGTGCTGGGCGGCGAGCCGCACTCCGCTGACCGCGAACTGAAGAACCGCCAGCAGGAAGCGCTGTCCACCCTGCGCCTGTACGGCCTGCCGTCCGACGCCCACGAGGCGCTGTGGAAACAGCTGGACCTGGCCTACTTCCTGCGCCACGATGCCAGCGATATCGCCTGGCAGACGCGCGCGCTGTGGGACCGCCTGGACAGCGAACAGCCGGTGGTGAAAGCCCGCCTGGCGCCGATCGGCGAAGGCTTGCAGGTAGCCGTGTATATCAAGGACCAGCCGGACCTGTTCGCGCGCATCTGCTCCTACTTCGACCGCAAGAATTTCAGCATCCTCGATGCTAAAATCCATACCACGAAGCACGGCTATGCGCTCGACACCTTCCTGGTCACCGAGCAGAATTTCGCCAAAAGCTACCGCGACATCATCAACCTGATCGAGCATGAGTTGTGCGAGCTGCTGGTGAGCCAAGGACCGCTGACGGCGCCCAGCAAGGGACGCCTGTCGCGCCTGTCGCGCACCTTCCCGATCCAGCCGACGGTGGACCTGCGGCCCGACGAACGGGGCCAGTACTACCTGCTGTCCGTGGCGGCCAACGACCGCACCGGCCTGCTGTACTCGATCGCCAACGTGCTGACCAAATACAAGATCAACCTGCATACGGCCAAGATCATGACTCTCGGCGAACGCGTGGAAGACGTGTTCATCGTCGACGGCCCTGCCCTGGCCAATGCCCGTACCCAGCTCCAGCTGGAAACCGACTTACTCGAAGTACTGAAAATCTGATGTCCGAAGAATTGTTACGCCTTTCCAAACGCATGTCCGAACTGGGCCTGTGCTCCCGCCGCGAAGCCGACGAATGGATCGCCAAGGGCTGGGTGCGCGTGGATGGCAAAGTAGTGTCCGAACTGGGCACCAAGGTTTATCCAAGCCAGAAAGTCACCGTGGAGCGCCAGGCCGCCGCCGAACAGGCGCGCCGCGTCACTATCCTGATCAACAAGCCGGTCGGCTATGTCTCCGGCCAGGCCGAAGACGGCTACCAGCCCGCCGTGGTGCTGATCAAACCGGAAAACCGCTGGGCCGAAGACCGCTCGCCGGAACGCTTCGACCGCAACCAGCTGCGCAGCCTGGTGCCGGCCGGCCGCCTCGACATCGACTCGGTCGGCCTGCTGGTCCTGACCCAGGATGGCCGCGTGGCCAAGCAGCTGATTGGCGAAAGCACCAACGTTGACAAGGAGTACCTGGTCCGCGTCGAGTACACCAGGCCCGGCCGCCTGCCTGACAGCGATTTGCAGCGCCTGAACCACGGCCTGTGGATGGATGGCAAAGCGCTGTTGCCGGCAAAGGTACGCTGGCAGAACGACGATCAGCTCAGCTTCACCCTGCGCGAAGGCAAGAAGCGCCAGATCCGCCGCATGTGCGAGATGGTGGGCTTGCGCGTGATAGGCTTGAAGCGCGTGCGCATCGGTCGTGTCAAACTTGGAAACTTGCCAGAAGGGCAATGGCGCTACCTGTCCCCGGACGAGCGCTTCTGAGTCGGCATCGACGCAACAGAAAAGCAGCATTCATTGCCGTTTAGCAAGCGGAAGGCGGAAGAACGCGGTAAAGTACTGGCGTCTTCTCCTAAAAATCGAGAACCTGAGCTGTGAACGATCCAATGCCAAACGACTTCCGCAAGGGACCGCCCCGTCCACAAGACGCGGTGGAGCCGATTGCTGCGGGGTCGCATCCACACGACATCGTCGACCCCGACGAAATTGGCGACGCCCTGGCGGCGCTGGCCGACGCGGGCGATGCGATTTCCATCTACCACCGGGACAATGCCGAAGCGGTGATGGCCCGCCTGCTGTCGGTCGACCCTGAACTGCCGCACTTTGTCATCCAGCTCAACGAAGGTTCGACCCTGCCGCCCGGCGAATGCATTTTCGTGGCCTGGCTGGGCGGCGCCAAGTTCCAGTTCAAGCTGGACGACCCGCACTGGAATGCCTTGCCGGAGCAGCCGACGCTGATCCCGGCGCAATTCCCCGAACGCTGCCAGGTCCTCAACCGCCGCTCGGCGCCACGCCTGGAAACCCCGCTCGGCACCTACCACACCGCTTCCTTCGTCTTGAATGGCAAGCCGTACGAAATGCAGTTGTACGACTTTGCGGTGGGCGGCGTCGGCATGCGCTGCTCGCCGCGCGATGCGGTCGGACTGCACGTCGGCCGCAAGCTGCAGCGCGTGCGCCTCGACATGGGGCCCGGCTCGGTGCTGATCTGCGACCTGGAAATCCGCCTGGCGCGCCATTTCCGCTCCTTCCTGCTCGGCGAGCAGGTGCAAATCGGCTGCCAGTTCCAGAACCTGTCGCCAATGATGCAGGACGAACTGCACCGCATCCTCGAACGCCTCAGCACCGGCCGCGGCCAGCGCTAAACCTTAGCCGGCAAGCGGCAGGCACACCGTCACACACAAACCCATGCTGCCGGCGGCATCCAGCGCGATGCTGCCGCCGTGCTGGCGTGCCACGGCCAGTGCGATCGCCAGGCCCAGGCCACTGCCCGAATGGGCTTGCGCCTGGCGCGGATCGCGGAAAAAGCGGTCAAACACGCGCTCGCGCAATTCCGGCGCAATGCCAGGTCCCTGGTCGGAAATGCGCAGCACGGCGCAACCATCGGCGCGCCGCACGTCCGCCATGACCTTGCCGCGCTGCGGGCTGTACTTGATGGCGTTATCCAGCAGGTTGTCGACCAGCGACACCAGTCCTTCCCTGCGTCCGTTCAGGTAGAGCCCATCGTCGCCACTCATCTCCAGCTCAACATCCTGGGCGTCGGCAATGCCGGCCAGCGCTGCCATCCGCTCCTGCACCAGCGCATCAAAGCAGACCTGCTCTTCCTGGTCGCAGCCCGTCGCATCACTGCGCATCAGGCGCAACAGCTGGCTGACCAGTCGTGTGGCGCGCGCATTGCCGCTGACGATGCCGTCGAGGAGTTCCTGCTGGCGCGGATCGCCGGCCTGCCGCTGCAAGGCTTCCACGTTCACGCGCATGGCGGCCAACGGCGTACGCAGCTCGTGCGCGGCGTCTGCGATAAAGGCACGCTCGCGTTCCGCACTGTCGCTGACCCGCGCCAGCAAGGCATTGATCCGGCTGAACATGGCGACCAACTCGCGCGGGCGTCCATCGACGGGCAAGGGGCGCAAGTCCTGCGGGCCGCGCGTCGCCAGATCCGCCATGGCCCTGGTCCATGGGCCCTGGGCCAGGCGAATCGACAGCCAGGCCGGCAAGATCAGGAAAGGAAAGCTGATCAACAAGGGCAGCAAAAGCGTGCCGCGCGAGGCCAGCCTTAAGAAAATGTTGACGCCATCGGCAGGCATGATGCTGGTGATGCGCACGTACGAGCGCGGCGACCGCACCGTGCGCGCGCGCCATGTGCTGCCGCCGCTTTCAAACAGCGGGAGCTCGCCGGGCGCAGCGGCTTTTGCCCCCGCCGGCACCTCAACCGAGCGGTACAGGATGCCTTCGCTGTTTTCGACGATGAAGCTGGGGCCAGGAAAGGCGGCAATGTCGACGCCAGCCATCTCGCGCAGCGCCACTTCCACTTTGCGTATCGACTCCCGCATCTTCGCCGGTTCGGCCAGCTGGTTCTCTGCGACCGTGAAAATGGCGTCGTAGGTCGATTCAAGCTCCAGCGTGACCTTATCCCGGGTTGCGTCATGCACCACGTATAGCAGCGCAAGAAGCCACAGCAGGCACAGGACGAACATCTGCGCCACCAGCAGGCGCGCCACCATGCTGTGCGCTGCGAGCCGTTGCCAACACCTGCGGATCACCGGCCCGCCTCGCGCTGGTCGATCACATAGCCGACCCCGCGCACGGTGCGTATCAGGCCTTCCCCCACCTTGCGGCGCAGGTTGGCCATATGAACGTCCAATGAATTGCTGGCGTTCGCCTGCGCACCCGGCAAGGCCTGCTCCTCCAGGCTGCGCCTGGTCACCACGCGGTCGGCACGCATCATCAGGATGCGCAGCAGTTCGTATTCGCTGCCGGTCAGGTCGGCCAGGCGCCCATTGACGGTAACGCGCCGCGTCGGCGCATGCAGCGCGATGCCGCGCAACTCCAGCGTTTCGCCGTCAAATCCATAGCTGCGGCGAGCCAGCGCGCGTACCCGCGACAGCAACTCCGCCAGTTCGAACGGTTTGACCAGGTAGTCGTCGGCGCCGGTATCCAGGCCAAGCAGGCGCTCCGACAATGCGTCCCGCGCACTAAGGATCAGGATCGGCACGCCCTCCCGCCCCCGCCGCAGGCTGGCCACCAGGCTCATACCGTCGCCGTCCGGCAGCCCCAGGTCCAGCAACAGCAGGTCGAAGCCACGCTGCTCGATCTGGCGCTGCGCATCGGCCAGCTGGCGTACCCAGGTCACTTCCATTCCCTGGTCGGTCAACGCAATGCGGATGCCGTTACCAAGGTCCATATCGTCTTCAATCAGAAGGATCTTCATGCCCGCCATTCTAAACACAGCCAGCTGAAGGAATCATGAAGACGCGCTTTATCCATTCTTCATGGAGCGCTGGGAAACTGCCGCCTCCATCACTTTTTTCAAAACAAGTCATGAAATTTTCAGTCTCGGTTTTCATTCTCGCCTGCTGCGCCAATGTGTATGCACAGGAGAACACGCTTACACTCGGTGGCGGCCTGGCCGCGGTTCCGCGCTACGCGGGCTCGGAGCAAATGCAGCTCGCGCCCGTCATCGTCATCGACTACCAGATGGCCAACGGCCTTTATGCCAGCAGCATGCGCGGCCTGGGTTACGGCACCGCGCTGGGCGCCCTTTCGCTCGATGCCGCGCTGGGCGTGCGCGGGGAGCGCCTTGAAAAGAACGAGTCCAGCGCTATCGGCAGCCGAGGCAGCAGCGAATTGCGGGGTATGGGCGACATCAAGGCCAGCGCCACGGCCAACCTGCGCGCCGGTTACAGCATCGTGCCGGGGCTGGTACTGGGCGCCAGCGCTTCGCTGCCCCTATCGCATAAGGAGAACGGCAAAACCGCCGGATTGGCGATCACCGGCGTGCTGCACGAAGACAAGAGCGACAAAGTCGCCCTGTCCCTGGGCGCGAACTTTGCCGATCAAAAGTATATGCAGACCTACCACGGCGTAACCGCGTCACAGGCCTTGCGCACGGGTCACAAACCGTTCTCGCCCAAGGCGGGCATGTACGAAGCGGTCCTCAATTTCGCCTGGGAGCACCGGGTCGATCCGCGCTGGACCCTCACCGGCATGCTGGGTTCAAGCACTCTGGTGCGCGAAGCGGCGCGTAGCCCGATCACGCGGCGCAATACGGCCCCTACGGCGGCCTTCTACGCCAGCTATCGCTACTAGGGCGCGGTCAGAGGATGTCCAGCGGGGTTGCACGCCGTGGCGGCGCGAAGGACTTGTCCAGCCGGGCCAGGTCTTCCTGGTCCAGCCTCAGCGTCATGGCCGCCGCGTTGGCGCGCACGTGCCCGTCGCTGGACGCTTTCGGGATCGGCATCACGCCGTCCTGCCGCAGCAGCCATGCCAGCGCGATCTGCGCAGGCGTCGCCTGGTGCCGCGCAGCGACGGCCTGCAGCGCCGGTTCGGCCAGCAAACGTTCCTGCTCCTTGCGGCTGGACTCCAGCGGCGAGTACGCCATCAGCAGGATGCCCCGCTCCTGGCACCAGGGCAGCAAATCCCATTCGATGCCGCGGCGGCGCAGGTTGTACAGGACCTGGTTGGCTTCGATCGCATCGCCGCCGGCCAGTGCGGTGGCGGCCTTCATTTGCGCCAGGTCGAAGTTGCTGACGCCGAATTCGTGGATCTTGCCGGCCTGTTTCAATGCGACCAGTCCTTCCAGCGTTTCGGCAAACGGTACGCTGCCCTGCCAATGCAGCAGGTACAGGTCGATGTGATCGACCTTCATGCGCTTCAGGCTGTTCTCACAGGCCGCCACCACGCCTTTGCGCGATGCATTCTGCGGCAGCACTTTGCTGACCAGGTAAGCCTCGCTGCGGCGGCCGGAAATCGCTTCCCCCACCACCTTCTCGGCGCCGCCGTCGGCGTACATTTCCGCCGTATCGATCACCGTCATGCCGAGGTCCAGCCCAAGCTGCAGGGCCCGTACTTCCGCCGCCTTGTCGGCAGCACGCTCGCCCATATTCCACGTGCCCTGCCCGATTCGAGATAGCGTCATGGCTACACTCCGAAAGTGTTGCGTCAAGCCTCGATGGCGCTGGCCGATTTCGCCGACCAGCGATACAGTCCCACTACAACGGATGCAGCCACTGCCAGCGCGATCAGCATCGTGGTCGCCTCGCTCATGCTGTTGGCGATGGCCAGCGGTTCACCCTTATTGGTCAGTACGATCAGGCCCGCCAGCGCCACGTTGAACAGGCTTTCTCCGACGATGAAGCCGGACATCACCAGCACGCCAAGGCGGGAAGCCGCTTCGCCATGCTTCCTGCCGCGCACCGCTTTTTCGAAGAAGTAGCCGGCGATTGCGCCCACCACCACCGGCGAGGTCACCGCCGAGGGCAGGTAGATCGCCAGGCCGACGCCTAGCGGCGCGCAGCTGTATTTGCGGTTGCTGGATTTTTTCAGGATGAAGTCGATTGCTACAAGCGCCAGGCCGATCAGGGCGCCATAGCCGATCAGGTCCCATTTCAGGTCGCCGCCGATCACGCCTTTGGCCAGCGTGGAAATCAGGGTCGCCTGAGGAGCGGCCAGCGGCTGGTCGGAAATGGCGTTCGCGTTGGGCGCGCCGGCAAACCCGTTGGCATGGTTCAGCAGTTCCAGCACCGGTGGCACCACGCAGGAGCCTGCGAACACGCCGATGATCAGGGCGACCTGCTGCTTCCATGGGGTTGCGCCGACCAGTTGGCCGGTCTTCAGGTCCTGCAGGTTGTCGTTACCGATCACGGCGACAGCCAGCACCACGGTAGTGACGAACAGTGCGTAAGCGATCAGCGCCTGCGCGGTATCCGGGCCCATGATTTCGCGGCCCACCCAGCCCACGGTCGTTGCTGCGCCGAGGATGGACAGGATGGCCAGGCCCGATACCGGCGAATTGGAAGAACCGATCAGGCCGGCCATGTAGCCGCAAACCGCCGCAGCCAGCATGCCGGCAATGAGGATATAGCCAATGCCAACGGCCACCAGCGGGGTCGAAATGGAGGACAGCGGGCCACCGGACAGGAAAGACGACAGCAGCCAGCCGGCGGGCACCATCGACAGCAGGGTTACCAGGCCGACGATGAAGAGCGGCAGATCCTTGTCCTCACGCGGCACGTCGGCGCCGCCAGACTTGGCGCGGCGCGCAGCTTCCATGGCCGACTTCAGGCCGCCCACCACCGGCTTGGCCAGGGTCGCCAGCGTCACGATGGCGGCGGCGCCAATGGTGCCGGCGCCGATCATGCGCACCTGGGTACTCCAGATGCCCAGCGCGTGGTCGGCCAGCGAAGCGCCGGGAGCGGCCGGGTTGGCCATGGTCAGCACGGGCACCAGGACGCCCCATGCAATCACCAGGCCCACCAGCATGGCCATGCCGACCGCGATCCCCATCAGGTGGCCTGCGCCCACCAGGGCCAGCGAGCTCGATGCACCGAGGCCGGTGGCGCCGTTGCCGAACTTGACGAAATGCGCCACTTCAGCGGCGACCAGCTTGGCTGCGCCGAGGAAGGCGAAGATGGCGGAAGCCACCGCGCCCCAGATCACCGCCCACAGGCCTGCCTTGCCTTCCTGCGCGCCGGCGCGCGACTGGGTGCCGACTTTCAGCACTTCCGCCGCGGCCACGCCTTCCGGGTATGGCAGGCTGGACTGCGACACCAGTGCGCGGCGCAGCGGCATGGTGTACATCACGCCCAGCACGCCGCCAATGGCGCAGGCGCCGAAGGTCGGCCAGAATGGAATCTTGGCCCACCAGCCGATCATCAGCAGGCCAGGCAGCACGAAAATCACCGAAGCCAGCGTCCCTGCTGCCGAAGCGATGGTCTGCACGATATTGTTTTCCTGGATCGTCGCATCCTTGAATGCGCTGAGCAGGGCCATGGAGATCACGGCGGCGGGAATCGAGGTGGCGAAGGTCAGGCCGACCTTCAGGCCAAGATAGACCTGGGCGGCAGTGAAGACCAGGGTAATGAGGATGCCGAGGGCGATGCCGCGGACACTGAATTCGAGCGGGTTATTCTGCGACTGGTTGCTCATCTGGGTAATCCGTTGTGTTGATAAGAATACAAAGTGGCCGGGATATTACGCCAGATTCGCGGCGCCGCCAAACAAATCAGTCGTCGTCGCCGGGATCGAGGTCGGGGAACAACACCGATGTAAAGCCGAACTTGGAGAAGTCGCGGATCCGTGCTGGATAGAGGATGCCCAGCAAATGGTCCACCTCATGCTGCACCACGCGGGCATGGAAGCCGTCCGCATCGCGCACGATGCGCTCGCCGAACTGGTCGTAGCCCTCGTAATGCAGGCGGGTATAGCGCGGCACGCTGCCGCGCAGGCCCGGCACCGACAGGCAGCCTTCGAAGCCCTCCTCCATCTCGTCGCCGAGCGGCGTCAAGACGGGGTTGATCAGCACCGTTTCCGGCACTTGCGGCGCGTCGGGATAGCGCGCATTGGCTTTGAAACCGTAGATCACCAGTTGCAGGTTGACGCCGATCTGCGGCGCGGCCAGGCCGGCGCCATTGGCCGCGTGCATGGTGTCGAACATGTCGACGATCAGGGCATGCAGCTCCTTGCTATTGAATTCGCGCACCGGCTCGGCCACGCGCAGCAGCCTTGGGTCGCCCATCTTCAGGATTTCACGCACTGTCACTTGGAGCCCTCCAGTTGCTTCAGGAATTCACGCAGGCCAGCACCGGTCTCGCCATGGCGCAGTCCCATGGCGACGGTAGCCTTCAGGTAACCAAGCTTCGAGCCACAGTCGTAACGGTCGCCGTCATACCGGTAAGCCAGGACGCGCTCTTCCTTGAGCATTGCCGCGATCGCGTCGGTGAGCTGGATTTCGCCTCCGGCGCCGGCGCCGACACGCTCCAGGTGGTCGAAAATGCGGTTGGTCAGCACATAGCGCCCCACCACGGCCAGCGTGCTCGGGGCGGCCTCCGGTTCGGGCTTCTCGACGATTCCCGACACCATTTCCAGCTTGTCGACAAAGGGCTGCGCACTCACAATGCCGTACTGGCGGGTGTCAGCCCGGGGCACATCCTGCACCGCCAGCAGGCTGACGCACTCTTGCTCGAAGCATTGCGTCATCTGGGCCAGCACCGGCTTGTGGCCATTCGCATCCATGAAGTCATCGGCCAGCAGTACGGCAAATGGTTCATCTCCCACAATCGGACGGGCGCATAACACGGCATGGCCCAGGCCAAGGGGTTCGGCCTGGCGCGTGTAAATGCATGTGACGTTGGGCGGCAGGACGCCGCGTACCACATCCAGCAATTTTTCCTTGCCGCTGGCCTCCAGCTCCGACTCGAGCTCGTAAGCCTTGTCGAAATGGTCCTCGATTGCGCGCTTGTTGCGGCCAGTGACGAAGACCAGTTCCGTGATGCCGGCAGCCACCGCCTCCTCCACCGCGTACTGGATCAGTGGCTTGTCGACGATGGGCAGCATTTCCTTTGGCTGGGCTTTGGTGGCAGGCAGGAAACGGCTGCCCAGGCCGGCGACCGGGAACACCGCCTTGCGGATGCGGCGCGCCATCATTGACCTAACAGGGCCAGCAGGCCCGCCTCGTCAAGAATCGTCACGCCCAGTTCTTCGGCCTTGGCCAGCTTGCTGCCGGCCTCCGCGCCGGCGACAACGTAGGAGGTTTTCTTCGACACCGAACCGGACACCTTGCCGCCGGCGGCTTCGATCAGGGCTTGGGCCTGGTCGCGGCTCATGGTGGGCAGCGTGCCGGTCAGGACGAAGGTCTTGCCGCTCATGGCGCCTTCCGCCTCGGCTACTTGCGGCAGTTGTGCCAGCAATTGCTCGCGCAGTTCGTGCAGGGCAACCAGCGAGTCGCGGTTGGCCTGCTCGCGCATCCACCCTTCCAGCGCCTCCGCCACGTTGGCCGGCAGGCCGAAGACGTTGAAGACAGGCAGGTGCGCCAGTGCCAGCAGGGTGGCGCCCGGCTTGACCTGGTCGACCTGCTCGGCAAGCTGTTTGGCGCGCGGCTCGGTCAGCTTCGGGATGCCGATTGCCGCCAGCAGCGCGACCGTTTCCAGCTTCTCGCGCAGCGCGGCTTTGGGCGCATGCTCGCCTTTCGCCGCCACGCCGGCGGCCAGCAAGGCGTCCAGTGCCTGCTGGTTGCGCTCTTCGGCGAAGAAGTCGGCAATCGATTCGGCCACCGTGCTGCCAATATCCGGCAACACGCGCAGCACCGCCACCGGCGCCTTGCGGATCAGTTCCAGCTTGCCCAGCCAGTCGGCCAGCGTCTTGGCCGTCGATTCGCCGACGTGGCGAATGCCCAGCGCGAACAACAGGCGCTCGAGCGGCGGATTCTTGCTCGCTGCAATGGCGTCCAGCAGGTTTTCAGCCCACTTGGTCGGGACTTTGCCCTGGGCCACGGTTTCCGGCGTGCTGCCGTCACGTTCGTCGGCCAGGCGCTTCATCTTCAGCAGGTCTTCCAGCGACAGGCGGTACAGGTCCGCCACGCCGTGCACCAGGTTGCACTCGACCAGGTTGTCGATATAGCGGTCGCCCAGGCCTTCGATATCCATCATGCGGCGGCCGCAGAAGTGGCGAATCGCCTCCTTGCGCTGGGCGGAGCAGAACAGGCCGCCGGAACAGCGCGCCACGGCTTCATCAGCCGCGCGCAGCACGTGGGAACCGCACACCGGGCATTGCGCCGGCAGCGTCCACATCGCAGGCTCCGGCATCGGGCGCTTGTCCAGCACCACCGAGAGCACTTCCGGGATCACATCGCCCGCGCGGCGCACGATCACCGTATCGCCTACGCGCACGTCCTTGCGGCGCACTTCGTCCTCGTTGTGCAAGGTGGCGTTGGTGACAGTGACCCCGCCGACAAAGACCGGCGCCAGGCGCGCCACCGGCGTAATGGCGCCGGTACGGCCAACCTGCACTTCGATCGCCTGCACGGTGGTCAGCGCTTCTTCGGCCGGGAATTTGTGGGCCAGCGCGAAGCGCGGCGCACGCGACACGAAGCCCAGGGCACGCTGGTCCTCGAAGCGGTTGGTCTTGTACACCACGCCATCGATCTCGTAAGGCAGCGATGGCCGGGCCTTCCCGATGCGTTCGTAGTAGCCCAGCAAGCCATCCTTGCCGCGCACGACGTCGCGCTCGGCGCACACCGGCAGTCCCAGGTCGGCATACCAGTCCAGCAGCGCGCTGTGCGTGGCCGGCAGGTCGGCGCCAGTCAGCTCGCCGATGCCGTAAGCATAGAAGCTGAGCTTGCGCTGGGCCGTGATGCGCGAATCGAGCTGGCGCAGGGCTCCGGCGGCGGCATTGCGCGGGTTGACGAATTCCTTCTGGCCAAGTTCCCGCTGGCGCGCATTCAGGGCGGCGAAATCGGCCTTGAACATCAGCACTTCGCCGCGTACTTCCAGCACCGGCGGCGGCGCATCGGTCTTCAGCCGCAGCGGGATCCCTTTGATGGTGCGGATATTGGCGGTGACGTCCTCGCCCGTGTAGCCGTCGCCGCGCGTTGCGGCTTGCACGAAGACGCCGTCTTCATAGCGCAAGTTGATTGCCAGGCCGTCGAACTTGACTTCCGTGGCGAATTCGACCGCTTGTACCGCGTCGAGGCCTTCGCGCACGCGGCGGTCGAAGTTCTCGATATCCTCCTCGTTGAAGCCGTTGTTGAGCGACAGCATCGGCACCGCGTGCGTCACGGCGGCGAATTCCGCCAGCGGCGGCGCGCCAACGCGCAGGGTGGGCGAATCGGGCGCCTGCAACTCGGGGTGGGCCGCTTCGATGGTCTGCAGTTCAACGAACAGCTTGTCGTACTCGGCGTCCGGAATGGTCGGCGCATCGAGCACGTGATAGGCGTGCAGGTGGCGGTTCAGTTCCGCGGCCAGCCAGGCTGCGCGTTCGGCAGGGTTTGTATGTTGGGTGTCGCTCATGCTCAGTTACCCGGTGAATTAGCTGAACAGGCGCAGTGCGCGGGTGGAACCGGCCGGGATATCCGATGCCGCCATGTCGTCGTAGAACTCCCTGACCTGGCCTGCGATGCTGGCCAGGGTTTCGTCGGCCAGCGGCTGGTTGGCATCGTCGACGATGGTCGCGTCCAGGCGCGCCATCAGGTTCTTGGCGCAGCCGATCATCGAGCCGAAGCCGTCGCGTGCGGGTGCGACGCAAGGCACGTCCAGCAACAGCGTCAGGCGCGAAGTGGTTTCTTCGGCCAGCGTCACATTGGTCGACAGGGAGAACAGGTAACCGCCCTCGCCGTCCGGCATTGCATAACGGCCGTCGGGACGCACGTCGAAGCCAAGTTTTTCCAGCGCGCCCAGCAAGGTCGCGATATTCCACGGCGCGCCGTTGGAAGCGAGGTTGACGCCCAGTTGCGCGTCGTGGTTGGCGACGAAGCGATGCAGGTTCTTCGCATCCTGCATCACCTCGATCATGTCGGGGATTTGCGGCTCGGCGCCGATTTCATCGGATACGCTGCGCAGGCGGCTCACCAGCTCGGAGTATTCCAGTTCGTTCAAAGCGGTGCTGCGGCTGGCCAGCTGCACGCCGCCTTGCAGCCTGGTGTAGACCACGCCATGGCGCACCGGTTCCCAGTCGCCGCTCACGGCCAGGCCGATGAAGTGGATGGGCTTGTTGCCCACAAAGCGCAGCTTCTGCAAGGCCGGCAGCAGCTTTTCGCCGCGCGCGGGGGCTTCCAGCTCCAGCGGCAGCAGACAATCGATCAGCGGGTCGACCAGGCAGGTGGCCAGTTCTTCCGCAGGCACGCCGGCATCGGCCGTACGCACCGGCAGCGGCGTTTCATTGCTGTCAGGCGCAATGCTCGGCGCCGCCATATTGCCGACATGGCCGCCGGCGTGTTCCGGCACGCCATAGGCGCCGGAACCGGCATCTGGCATCGGCACGTCATCGAGGTGGAAACGCGGCTCGGCACGCACGCCGCCATCGGTGCGCATCAGGACATCGTCATGCTGGCCGTCGAAGGCGCGCTCAACGCGCTTTTTCAGCTTGTACTCCTGCCACTTGTTGTAGCTAATGACGCCAACGACGAACACGCCGCCGGCGGCAATCAAACTCATTTGAAAATCTGTAATCATGCGGCTTGAGCCTCTGTAGCAAATGATGCGGCGGATTCCATGTCCACCGCCACGATGCGCGACACGCCTTGTTCCTGCATCGTCACACCGATCAGTTGATTGGCCATCTCCATCGCAATCTTGTTGTGCGAAATGAAGAGGAATTGGGTCTGTTCGGACATGCGCTTGACCATGCGGCAGAAGCGCTCGGTATTGGCATCGTCCAACGGCGCGTCCACCTCGTCCAGGAGGCAGAATGGCGCGGGATTCAAACGGAACATCGAGAACACCAGCGCCGTTGCAGTCAGCGCTTTTTCGCCGCCGGACAGCAGGTGGATGGTGGCGTTCTTCTTGCCTGGCGGTTGCGCCATGACCTGCACGCCGGAGTCGAGGATTTCCTCGCCGGTCATGATCAGCTTTGCCTGGCCGCCGCCGAACAGGATCGGGAACAGCTCGGAGAAGCTCTGGTTGACGCGGTCGAAGGTGTCCTGCAGCAGGTCGCGCGTTTCCTTGTCGATCTTGGTGATCGCATCTTCCAGCGTTGCAATCGCTTCATTGAGGTCGCGGTTTTGCGCGTCCAGGAAGTTCTTGCGTTCCGACGCCGTGGCCAGTTCGTCCAGCGCGGCCAGGTTGACGGCGCCCAGCGCGGCGATGGCGTTGGTCAGGCGCGTCACCTCGCCCTGCAGGTAGGACGCCTTCATGTCAGGGTGCAGCTTCTCGGCCAGCGCCGCTTCGTCTGCCTGCACCTCGGCCAGCTGCTGCGCGAACTGCTCCTGGTTCAGGCGAGCGGCCTGCTCCTTCAACTGCATTTCGGTGATCCTGTCGCGCTGCGGCTGCAGGCTGCGCTCCGATTGCATGCGCGAGTCTTCGAACTGGCGCAGTTGCTGGGTGATCTGGTCGAGCTCATGGCGGGCGTCGGCCAGCGCGCGTTCCTGCTGCGTGCGGCGGTCCAGCAGGTCCTGCAAGCCCTCGTTGGCGGTCCCCGCTTCCAGGCCTTCCAGTTCCAGTTTGCCCGCTTGCAGGCTTTCCGTTACTTGCGCCACCTGCGCGGTGGCGGTGGCGATGCTGCGGCGCAGTTCATCGATGCGGTTGCGGCCCGACTTTTCGGCGAATTGCGCCTCCTGCGCCTTGCGTTCCAGCTCGCGCAGCGCTTCGCGGGCGTCAGCTAAGCGCTGCTCCTTGTGCATGAAAGCGGTCTGGCCGTCCTCATGCTCGCCTTGCAGGTTGCCCAGCTCCATGTCGAGCTGCTCGAACTTCTCTTCGGATTCGAGTTTGACCTGCATCTGCTCTTCCTCCTGCGCGGCGATTTCGGCCAGGTCGCTCTCGATCTGGTTGCTGCGCTGGTTGAAGCGGGCTTCGATTTCGGACAGCTTGACCACTTCCAGCTGCAAGGTATGCACGCTGGCAGTCAGGCTTTGCACCTTGGCGCGCAGCTCTGTCAGCAGCCGGCTATGGTTGCCCAGCGCAGCGTCGGCGCGCACGGCCCTGCCGCGCGCCTCTTCGGCCAGCATCGATTGCGCGCGCAGCTGCTTGGAGATGTTGTCGATCTCGTGTTGGCGGCCCAGCATGCCGGCTTGCTCGTCGTCTGCGGCGTAGAAACGCACCGACGACTGCGTGATGATGTGGCCCTGCTTCGTTACAAAGCAGCCGCCGGCCGGCAAGGTGGCGCGCGCCGCGAATGCGCTGGCGTTGTCGTCTGCCAGGAAGACGTTGTGCAGCCAGTCCTGCAGCACGCCGCGCAGGCCAGGATCATTCAGTTTCAGCAAATCGAGGAACGGACGCAGCGCAGCGCCAGCCGGCGCTGCCGCGCCTGAGCTGCCGGCAACGGCGGGCGCGTACAAAGCCAGCTTGGCCGGCGGTGCATCGCTGAAGAAGTGCTTGGCCCATTCGATATTGGAAACCTGCAGCGCCGAAGTGCGTTCGCGCAGCACAGCTTCCAGCGCAGTCTCCCAGCCCTCTTCGATGTCGAGCTTCTGCCACAGGCGCGGCAGCTCGTTCAGTTCATGCTTTTGCAGCCATGGCGTGATTTTGCCTTCGGTCTGCACGCGCTCCTGGAGCTGGCGCAGCGCATTCAGGCGCGCTTCCAGCTGGTGGGTCGCGGCGGACTCGGACTGCACGGCAGCCTGCGCGGCCTGGCGCTCTTCCTCGAGCTTGGGCTGCTGCTCCAGCGCATCCTCGAGCATCATGTTCTGCTCTTCCAGCGACTGCTGCTTTTCTTCGAGCTGCATCTTCAGGTTCGACAGGTGCGAGGAATCGGGCATCGCCAGCCCGCCCTTCTCCTGCTGCAGGCGCTCCTTGCGCATCGCCAGGCCGGCCAGGATGTTGGAGGCATTGCGCTGGTGCGCCGATTCGAGCTCCAGCTGCTGCTGCGCCTGCATGATGCGGGCGCGCGACTCGCTGCTCCTGGTTTGCGCCTCGCGCCACTCCTGCTCCAATACCGGCAGCAATTCGCCCTTCTGTTCCGCCAGCATGCGTGCTTGCTCCACGCGCGCCGACAATTCCTCCAGGGTGATTTCCGCCTCGGCGACCTGGCCGCTGTATTCTTCCGCCTGTTGCGCCCACTGGTCGCGCTGCGAGGTCAGGGTGCCTAGCTGCTGCTGCAAACGGGTGCGCGACTCGATCACGAACTTGATCTGTGCTTCCAGGCTGCCGATTTCGGCATTGGTCTGGTACAGGTGGCCCTGCGCCTGGTGCAGGCGGTCGCCGACAGCGAAGTGCGCCTGGCGCATCTGCTCCAGTGTCAACTCCACATTGCGCAGCTTTGCGGTCTGTTCCTCGAGGTCGTTCTGCGCCTGTTCCATCTCGCGGAAGCACTTCGCCTGTTCGGCCTGCGCCTCGTTCTTGCGCAGCAGCCAAAGCAGCTTCTGCTTTTCCTCCTGGTCGGACTGGAGCTGGTGGAACTTGGTCGCCACTGCCGCCTGGCCTTCCAGCTTCTCCAGGTTGTTATTCAGCTCGCGCAGGATGTCTTCGACGCGCAGCAGGTTTTCGCGCGTGTCGTGCAGGCGGTTTTCCGTCTCGCGGCGGCGTTCCTTGTACTTTGATACACCGGCCGCCTCTTCCAGGAACACGCGCAGTTCTTCCGGGCGCGACTCGATGATGCGCGAGATCATGCCCTGGCCGATAATCGCATATGCGCGCGGCCCAAGGCCGGTACCGAGGAAAATATCCGTGATATCGCGCCGGCGCACGGGCTGGCCGTTGATGTAATAGGTAGAGGTGCCGTCGCGCGTAAGCGTGCGCTTGACCGCGATTTCGGCGTACTGGCCCCATTGGCCGGACGCCTTGCCCTCGTTGTTGTCGAACACCAGCTCCACGGAAGCCCGGCCGGCGGGCTTGCGATGGGTGGAACCGTTGAAAATCACGTCCTGCATCGACTCGCCGCGCAGCTCGGACGCCTTCGATTCGCCCAGCACCCAGCGCACTGCGTCGATAATATTGGACTTGCCGCAACCGTTTGGACCAACCACGCCGACCAGCTGTCCGGGTACCTGGAAATTGGTGGGATCGACGAACGACTTAAATCCCGACAATTTAATGGAAGATAGACGCACGTTTTATCTGTACTTCGCCCGCTGGGACGTGTTAAAAAAGTGGCTAATCATACCATTATCCCTGTATAGCAAGAACAAAATGAAGACCAGAACCGCCATCCTGTTTGTATGCATGGGTAACATTTGTCGCTCACCGACCGCGGAGGGTGTATTCCGGGCCCGCGCCCAGGCCGCCGGCCTCGATTTGCACATCGATTCGGCCGGCACCCACGCATACCATATTGGCAACCCGCCCGACCCGCGCTCGGCCAGCCATGCCGCCGCCCGCGGCTATGACCTGAGCACCCAGCGCGCCCGCAAGGTGGCCGCCGAAGACTTCGAACGCTTCGATTACGTGCTGGCGATGGACCACGACAACCTGGAATTGCTGCTGCGCGCCTGCCCTGCGCAACACCGCCACAAGGTCAGGCTGCTCATGGAATACGCCTCGCGCTCCGGTTCGGACGTGGTGCCCGACCCGTACTACGGCGGCGCCAATGGCTTCAATACGGTGCTGGACTACATAGAGGACGCTTCGGACGGCCTGCTGGCCGTCCTGCGCAAGACTTAAGCGGAGGTGCCGTTGGCAGGCAGGTCGTGGTGGTCGTCGTTGACAGCCGCGACGCCGCCCATTGCCACCGACAGCGCGGCCGCCACCACCCCCTCGGTGCGGATCAGGCGCACAGTCCCCTTGCGGAACTGATCGGCCATCGCCTCGCCGGTGATCGAGAACGCTTCCTGGCGCCCCGTGGTCGAGAAGATATACAGCGTCTTCAGAGGACTGATCCAGGCCAATTTGACTTTGCGCTGGCTGCCGTCTTCCTGGTCGAATTCCAGCCACATGCCGCGCGTCAGGCTGTCCACTTCGATACTGGCGTCGTCGTCCGGCGGCGGCGCCTCCTCGGCCCTCACTTCGGCCACGGCCTGCAGCTGCATGCGGCGCTCGGCATCCCTCTTCGCCACTTCCATGGCGATCTCGACCTGCCGCTCAGGCGACATCTCTAGCGGCGCACGCACGATCGAGGCGTGGCACTCGGCCAGCTCGGCGAAGAACTGCAGGCGGTCCGGCTCCTGCCACTTGATGACGTCCAGCCATTTGTTCAGCGTGGACAGCAAGGTAGGCAGCTTGGCAATCAGCTTCTTGCGCTCGTCCTGGGTGATTTTTGGACGTACGCTCCAGATCAGGTCATCCATGGTCTGGGTGGCGTTGTTCACCGCGCCGGGCTTCTCGCCTTCTACGCTATAGGCGATGGTCAGCACCGACACCCATTTGTTTTCCAGGAAGGCTTCCACGATGGCCACCACTTCGCCGGTGCCGATGCGCAGTGCCACGGCATCCTTGGCCGACTTGGCGGCCACCGACATCTTTTCCTGCTTCAGCGCTTTGGCGATCGGCTCCGCCATGGCGGCAGCCGCCGCTGCCTCCTCCGCCTTGATGGAAGCTTCCAGCTCGTTCACCGCTTCGGTGAAGACGGTCAGTTCTTCCTGGTGGTCCTGGCTGACCTTTTCCACGCTGCGCTGCATGGCCTTGTACAGCGGATCATCAGGGTCCTTGTGCTGCTCCCAGCCCATGCGCGACAGCAGGTCGATCATGCGGCGTGCAGGGTGCGCCTCCTGGAAGAAGAAGTTCTTGTCGACCAGCGCGGCCTTCAGCACAGGAATCTGCAGGAAGCGAATCAGGTCGCGAATCTCAGGCGAAATGCTCTGGTCGCGGAACACGGTGTCGAACACCGCCGACAGCAGGTCAATCGTCCCTTCGTCGGCGCGCGTCAGGCTGCCCGCTGGCGCCTGCTCCTTGATCTGCGGCAGGAGGAAGACATTGCCCATCGAGCCACCGCCCGCAGCAAATCCCGGTGCCGGCATCGCGCCGCCGCCAGCCTGTACGGGACCTGCGGCGAAACCGGGTGCCAGTCCAACGCCCATGCCAGGCGCCGGCATGGCGACGCTGTCGGCAGTGGCGAACACGGCACCTGCCGGTACGCCGCGCTGCAACTGCGCCAGGAAATTCATCAGCGGCTCCTTGGCGCTCAACAGGGAGGCGCGCTGGGCCGCCTCATTGTTGGCGCCACCGTGGAAGCCCTGCGCCGGCCCCTGCACCCAGCCGCCTGCCGGCACGGCCACGCCGCCCTGCACGCCCGGCACTGCAACGCCAGACAGCATTGCGCCCGTGGCAGCAGCCGGTGCCACGACGCCACCGCTTTCCAGGGGCATGCCCGCCATTGCGGTACCAACTGCCATCGGCATGCCGCCGCCGGACACTACGCCGCCGGCAGGAATGACCATGCCGCCCATGGCCGGGACGCCGGGCACGCCGGCCATCATTGGCGCGCCGCCCGCTGCAACGCCAGGCATCATGCCAACGCCGCCGGCCATCGTCATCCCGGGCGCAGCGCCAGCCGCAAATCCTGGTGCCGGCATCGCCTGTCCCGGCGCCGCCATTGGCGCCGCCCCCATGCCCGGCGCGGCAACGCCAGGTGCCGCGGCAGCGCCGGAATCCGCCGTATGCGCCGGCGCGCCATACAGCCCCGGCGTGACACTCAAGGTAGGCAGCGAAAGATCGAGGTCGCCTAATTGCTCAAAGCCGCTCGGAGCTGGCTTGCCGCCGCCGGGCGCATCGCCCGCGCCCGAGAAGAACTGGCGCAATTGCTCCGCCAGCGCGGCTTGCTGGTTTTTCTTGCGCGAAGGCGCTTGCGACGCGTCGTGCGAATCGGCGCGGCGCGTCTTGTGCTTTTCGACCGAGCCTGGCCCCACGCCCTTGCGCTCGAGGGCGGAACTCAGCTCCTCGAGCATGGCGCCGAAATCGAAGAATCCCTCCGGACGCAGGAAAGGATTGATCAGATCATGCGCCTCATCATCCTTGATGAAGTCGATCCACGCCTGCTGGAACGCACCCAGGAACACCTCCGGACGGAAAGGATTCTGGTTGATGCGCAGGATATCGCGGTCCAGCAGGAACGCCAGGCGCACATTGAGCGTAGCGAGGCCATCGGCGTACTTGACTTCAAAGGCCTTGCTGAAACTGCCCAAAGTGACCTTGGTGTCCATTTCTTCCATGGATACCAGGGACAGCGACTCTGCCATCTTGCGCACTGGCGCCTTCTGGCCAGGTGCCAGTTGCGCAATTTCCAGGCGCAGGTCGTTCTCAAGCTGTTTGGCGAAAATACCAAGGAAGGCGTAGTGATCGGTGCGCAGGCGGTTACCGGCACGCAAGCGCGCTTGCAAGGTTTTCACGTCGACAGCGTGGTCCGCATCGACCAGCTCGGCAGCCCAGTGGGTCGACAGCTCGACGAACTGTTCACTAATGTGCTTATTGACCAGACTTATCAGATTTTCCAGCAAGGCATGCCGCGGCGTAACCGCTTTTTTTGGCGCCGAAGAAGTTGGGTTTTCTGGAAGCATGGTCTGACCTGGCTTTGGTGGTTATTCACATTGTCGCAGATTCTTTCCGCCTGGCAATAGGTAAACCAAAAGAATCCGTAAATATTTACGGCAATGTGGTCAAACAGTTGAGTTTGCACCACAATGGTGCAAGGCTAAATCCTACACGCCAGTCAGTTGTATTCCGATTCACCTTTACTATTGCACAAAGCATGATGAAGTTCCGATCCTTCAGAAAGGAACTGTCATGAAATCCAGGCAAAAATCCAGCAAGCAAAGTTCGAGTTCGGGCACGCGCCAAAGCGCCGACCAGGGGTCGCGTTCGGGCGCACAGCCGGGCAGCCAGCAGTCCGATGCCGGCCGCCAGAGCAAGACCGACAAGAAGACCCCCGCCAGCCGTAGCGGCAATCGCTAAATGACCGGCGGCGCACGAAGGGCCCGGGAGCATGCTTCCGGGCCCTTGTCGCTGCGGCTGCGCCGCTTCAGATATTCGTTACGCGCTTGCCCTTGGGCGGCTTGAAGTCGGCCACTTCATTGACCAGGCCCACCTTGGCCGCATCCTGGGCCGTCAGGTGCAAGTCGGAATAGGCGTGGATATTCCAATGTTCATCCGTCAGTTGCACGTGCTTGCGCAGGATCGATTCGGTGCGGGCATCGTCAGCCTGCAAGCCCTCGACAATGATGCGCAGCGCATCGGGCCGCGCACCGTGCGGCGCGCTGGCGTGCGATTTGTGCACCATGAAACGCGCCGTCTCGCTGGCATAGCGCTCTTCGCCGGACAGGAACAGGATCACGGCAATCGAAGCCACCGCGCCGCCGTTGTAGGTAATGATCTTGATCGGCAAGTTGCGCAGGTAATTGTGCAGGCACAGGCCGTCGCTCACGTAGCCGCCGTTGGACTGGATCAGGATGTGGGCCTTTTCTATGCCGTCCTCGGTCATATCCGCCACCGCGTCGAACACGCGGTGCACCATATCGCTGTTCACGTCGCCGGACAGGGTGAACCAGGCCTCCGTATCGCGCTTTTGCTTTTCTTCGCTCATGGTCGCTCCACTCTGTAAATGGATGTCCGCTCATTCTAGCGCAGGCGCTCGCGAAAGGGCGTCAAGATTGACTTTATTGCCCTCCTGTCATATAGTCGCAAGTCTTGATCGGGAGAGACCAGCAGCGGCTGGCGCCGAAGGGGCATTACCCAGAAACTCTCAGGCAAAAGGACCGGACAAGGGCCCGCAAGGGCTAAAACTCTGGAGAGCGGCCCGCCAAGGCGCAGGGCCCACCGAAGGGGCGTGCGGGAATACCTTCCCGTTATCTCTCAGGTACCAAGGACAGAGGGGTAGGCGTATTCATGTTTACGTTTATTAACCCCTATTCTCTGCCCTGAGGTATCAATGACGCTCAAAGCAACCCCACTCAACAACGCTCATCGTGCCCTCGGCGCCCGCATGGTCGACTTCGGCGGCTGGGACATGCCGGTCAACTACGGCTCCCAGATCGAAGAGCACCATGCCGTGCGCACCGACGTCGGCATGTTCGACGTGGCCCATATGTGCGTGGTTGACATCAAGGGTGCCAACGTACGTTCCTTCCTGCGCGGCCTGGTCGCCAACAATGTCGACAAGCTGCGGGTATCGGGCAAGGCCCTGTACTCCTGCATGCTGACCCCGGAAGGCACTGTCATCGACGACCTGATCATCTACTTCATCAACGAAGAATGGTTCCGCCTGGTGGTCAACGCCGGCACCGCGGAAAAAGACATCGCGTGGATGAACAAGCAGAATGAAGCCACCGGCGCCGGCCTGGCCATCACCCAGCGCCGCGATGGCGCCAATGCTATGGCCCTGATCGCCGTGCAAGGCCCGAACGCCCGCGCCAAGGTATGGGAAGTGATCCCGCAAGCCAAGGAAGCGACCGCGGAAATGAAGCCCTTCAACGTGGCCCTGGTGCCAGGCACCGCCTTCGGCGAAGCCATGGTTGCCCGCACCGGCTACACCGGTGAAGACGGTTTCGAAATCGGCGTGGCGGCGGAACAGGCGGAAAAGCTGTGGAACGCCCTGAACGCAGCCGGCGTCAAGCCTGCTGGCCTGGGCGCGCGCGACACCCTGCGCCTGGAAGCGGGCATGAACCTGTACGGCCAGGACATGGACGAAACCGTGAACCCGCTCGACGCAGGCCTGGCATGGACCATCGACCTGGTCTCCGAGCGCGACTTCATCGGCAAGGCAGCGCTGCAAGCGAAAGGCCAGAACGCACAATTCGTCGGCCTGATCCTGCGCGAAAAAGGCGGCGTGCTGCGCGCCCACCAGAAAGTCATCGCCGCTTCCGGCGAAACCGGCGAGATCACTTCCGGCACCTTCTCCCCGACCATGCAGCAGGCGATCGCATTGGCGCGCGTGCCGATGGGCGTGAACGTGGGCGACACCGTGCACGTGGAGATCCGCGACAAGAAGCTGGCCGCCACCGTGGTGAAGCTGCCTTTCGTCCGTAACGGTAAAATCCTGGTTGCTTGAGCCAGAATTTGAGCAGAAACAAACAATAAACCTTAGCCTTGGAGCCAACATGAGCAACATTCCAGCAGACCTGAAGTACACCGAGTCCCACGAGTGGGTACGCGCTGAAGCGGACGGCACCGTGACCGTCGGCATCACCGAATTCGCGCAAGACGCCCTGGGCGACATCGTGTTCGTCGAGCTGCCAAAAGTAGGCGCATCGTTCACCGCCGGCGACGACGCCGCAGTGGTGGAGTCGGTGAAAGCCGCTTCCGACATCTACGCCCCGGTATCGGGCGAAGTGGTCGCCGTGAACGACGCCGTGGTCGGCGCACCTGAATCGATCAACGCCGACGCCTACGCGAACTGGCTGTTCAAGATCAAGCCTAGCGACGCCAACGCCATCAACGGCCTGCTGGACGCCGCTGCTTACGGCAACGTAGCGCACTAATTACTGCATTATCGGGCCCGCTGTGTGCGGGCCCTTTTCACATTCTGGCCAAGAGATTTCCCACCATGACCCGCACCAGCCTGACCCAACTTGAAGCCCGCGATGCATTCATCGCCCGCCACATCGGCCCGGAAGCCGCAGAACAGCAGCAAATGCTGGACGTGCTCGGCTACGCAAGCCGCGCCGCCCTGATCGACGCCATCGTCCCGCCAGGCATCCGCAACAAGAGCGCCCTGCCCCTGGGCCAATTCTTCCAGCCGCTGCCGGAAAACGAAGCGCTGGCCAAGCTGAAAGGCATCGCCTCCAAGAACAAGGTGCTGAAATCCCTGATCGGCCAGGGTTACTACAACGCCCACACCCCGGGCGTGATCCTGCGTAACATCTTCGAAAACCCAGCCTGGTACACCGCTTACACGCCGTACCAGCCAGAGATCTCCCAGGGCCGCCTGGAAGCGATCCTGAACTTCCAGCAGGTGCTGATCGACCTGACCGGCATGGCCATCGCCAACTCGTCCATGCTCGACGAAGGCACCGCCGCTGCCGAAGCCATGACCCTGATCCAGCGCGTCGGCAAGTCCAAGTCAAACACCTTCTACGTCGCCAACGACGTGCTGCCGCAAACCCTGGAAGTGGTGCAGACCCGCGCCGAACCGCTGGGCATCACCGTCAAGACCTTCGACCCGTCCGAGCTGGCCGGCGTGACTGACGCTTTCGGCGTGCTGCTGCAATACCCGGGCGTGAACGGCGTTGTGCGCGACTACCGCGCCGCCGTTGAAACCGTAAAGGCCAGCGGCGCCATGGTGATCGTTGCCGCCGACCTGCTGGCACTGACCATGCTGACGCCGCCGGGCGAATGGGGCGCCGACGTTGTCGTCGGCAACTCGCAGCGCTTCGGCGTACCGCTGGGCTTTGGCGGCCCGCACGCCGGCTACATGGCGACCCGCGACGAATACAAGCGCTCCATGCCAGGCCGCCTGGTTGGCGTAACCGTCGACCAGAACGGCAACAAGGCTTACCGCCTGGCCCTGCAAACCCGCGAACAGCACATCCGCCGCGAAAAGGCGACCTCCAACATCTGTACCGCACAGGTGCTGCTGGCCGTGATGGCGTCCATGTACGCCGTCTACCATGGTCCTAAAGGCCTGAAGCAGATCGCCGAACGCACCCACCGCTACACCGGTATCCTGGCCGCCAACCTGAAGTCCCTGGGTTACTCGGTCAACGAATCGTTCTTCGACACCCTGACCGTCGCCACCGACAAGGCTGACGCGCTGCACGCAGCCGCCGTTGCCGCCGGCATCAACCTGCGCAAGATCGACGCCAAGCACGTCGGCGTGTCGCTGGACGAAACTGTTGACCGCGACACCCTGGCGGCACTGTGGAACGTGTTCAGCGGCGGCAAGGCTGCGCCTGACTTCGACGCCGTTGAAGCAGCCGTCGACCGCAACTTCCCTGAAGCGCTGGTGCGTACTTCCGCCTACCTGGAGCATCCGACCTTCAACCGCTACCACAGCGAAACCGAAATGCTGCGCTACCTGCGTTCCCTGGCCGACAAGGACCTGGCGCTGGACCGCACCATGATCCCGCTGGGCTCCTGCACCATGAAGCTGAACGCCACCAGCGAAATGATTCCGGTGACCTGGCCGGAGTTTTCGTCGATCCACCCGTTCGCGCCAAACGACCAGACCGTCGGCTACCGCGAAATGATCGCCCAGCTGGAAGAGATGCTGTGCGCCGTGACCGGCTACGCCGCCGTTTCCCTGCAGCCTAACGCCGGTTCGCAAGGCGAATACGCAGGCCTGCTGGTGATCAAGAAGTACCATGAATCGCGCGGGGAAGGCCACCGCAACATCTGCCTGATCCCATCCTCGGCACACGGCACCAACCCTGCTTCCGCCGCCATGGTCGGCATGCAGGTGGTGGTGACCGCCTGCGACGACAAGGGCAACGTGGACCTGGCCGACCTGAAAGCCAAGGCCGAACAGCACTCCAAGAACCTGGCCTGCGTGATGGTGACCTACCCATCGACCCACGGCGTGTTCGAAGACGGCATCACCGAACTGTGCGAAATCATCCACGGCCACGGCGGCCAGGTGTACGTGGACGGCGCCAACATGAACGCACTGGTTGGCGTGGCCGGCCCAGGCGCGTTCGGCGGCGACGTATCGCACCTGAACCTGCACAAGACCTTCTGCATCCCGCACGGCGGTGGCGGCCCAGGCGTCGGCCCGATCGGCGTTGGCGCGCACCTGGCCAAGTTCCTGCCGAACCAGCGCTCCAACGGCTATGTGCGCAGCGAAGACGGCATCGGCTCGATCTCGGCAGCGCCGTTCGGCTCAGCATCGATCCTGCCGATCTCCTGGATGTATATCGCCATGATGGGCGGCGAAGGCCTGACCGCGGCAACCGAAACCGCGATCCTGAACGCCAACTACGTTGCGCGCCGCCTGGCGCCGCACTTCCCAGTGCTGTACTCGGGCCACGACGGCCTGGTTGCACACGAGTGCATCCTGGACCTGCGCCCACTGACCGACGCCACCGGCATCAGCAACGAAGACGTGGCCAAGCGCCTGATGGACTTCGGCTTCCACGCACCGACCATGAGCTTCCCTGTTCCAGGCACGCTGATGATCGAGCCGACCGAGTCCGAATCGAAGGTTGAACTGGACCGCTTCATCGACGCCATGATCGCCATCCGCGCCGAAATCGCTAAGGTGGAATCGGGCGAATTCGACAAGCTGGACAACCCGCTGAAATTCGCCCCGCACACGGCCGAAGTGCTGCTGGCCGACAAGTGGGGCCGCAAGTACAGCCGCGAAGTAGCAGCCTACCCGGTACCGTCGCTGCGCAAGCAGAAGTACTGGCCGCCAGTTGGCCGCGCCGACAACGTGTACGGCGACCGCAACCTGTTCTGCGCCTGCATTCCGGTCAGCGACTACGCATAACCGTACGCTTGCCTGAAACGCAAAACGCCGGTACCGTAAGGTGCCGGCGTTTTTTAATGGAACCTGAATGAAGCTATCTCACAAAGCAGCCCTGTTTTCCGGACTCGGCTTCCCCGGCCTTGGCCAGTTCATTGTACTGAAGCGCCCGGGGCGCGGCCTGCTGTTCATGCTGCCGGCGCTGGCGGTGTTCTGCTGGCTGATGTATGGCTTATGGAAAGCCACCGCGGTTTTGATGGAAGAAGCCTTGAGCGGTACTTTACCGCCCGACCCGATCCTCATCACCCAGCGCCTGGCCAAAGCCAGCATCACGCCCGGCACCTCCACGGCAGGCTGGATCCTGCTGGCCTGCTGGATCGCCAGCATCGTCGACGCATTCCTGACGCGCGACAAGCATTAAGCTACGCTGCGCGCCCCCCGTGCGGCGCGCTGCACATCCTGCGCCTCGTCATCCCAGACCGCTGCCTGGGTAATTTCTTCCGCTCCTACCTGGGCCCCATCGGAATTAAAGCGCAGCCAGGCCAGCGCACCGCCTGGCGTCACGCCGATTGCATGCACGCCGTCCTGGTTGGGCGCCGCCATCAAGGCCGCCATGACCAGCGTCGTCGCGATCGGCACCGGCATACTCCAATGACCGCCCTGCTTCCTGCAAACCAGCCACAGGCCGCCGGCGCCGTCGCCATACGCCAGGTGTTCGCCGCTTGTGGTGGATTCGCTCCATACCAGGCAGGCCCCGCCGATGTTCGCAACCGGCTGCGGGACCGACTGTCCGCCGCGATAGACGACGATGCTCTCGCCCGCCACGAACACATCCGGCACGTTCGGCACATTGGAAGGCGCCAAGTGCAGGCTGGCCGCACGGCGCGGCAGGCCCTGGTAGTCGATTGCAATGCCCCATGCAGCGGCACGTGCGAAGCTATTGAAGCGCAAGGTGCGCCCGCAAGGCGTGTCGCTCAGTCGCCAGGCACCTGGGACGCGGTAACTGCCAATTGCCGTTGCCAGCGATTCCTCGTCTTCCTGTTCCTCCCAGGCGGTCAAAGGGCCTTTCATCGCCGCGTTGAAATACCAGGTACTCGCCGCAGTCATCAGGACCATCGGTACGGCACCCGACTGCAGCAGGCCGAACGAAATGCGTGTCACATCATCCCGCACTTCCGGAACGTGGCGCGGCGCCATTCCGCGCATGGCCTCGACCCAGCCCGCTTCGTCCAGATGATTGGAGATGCCTACGGCCACATGCAAGGTCGGGCTGCCGCCGCTGGCCCATGGGGCGACTGCCAGCGCCAGCGCAATCGTTCCATCCGGCGCCTGCTGCACATCCAAAGCTTGCACCTTGCCCGGCTGGTTCAAAGGCAGCATGCCGCTCAGGTCGGTCTGCGACCAGCGCCCGAATGGCGTGCGGCGGAACATATAGAGCGAGCGGTTGGCGCCAACCGTAAACACCAGCGGCAAGCCGGAACCATCGCGCACCACGAACAGCGGCGAGCGCGCCATTGCAGGCGCCGCGCAAGGGCTGGAACGGTAGCCGGATTCGTACAGCGGCACCAGTTCCTGCCGCACCAGCGCGGGCAGATCGCGGCCTGCAGTCACCTGGCTGCGCCAGTAGGCCATGTCCGCCGGCTGCGAAGGATCATAACGGTCGAACACCGCGTTGTATGCGCGCAGCAGGCGCTCTTTCACGTCCAGCTCCGCCAGTTCCGGGCGCGCCAGCAGGTGCAGCGCCAGTTCAGCGCGGCCGCGCACGGCCTCGCCCTGGCAGCTGTACAAGGTAGTCCACGACAGCGCCTCGCTCGCCATCGGTTCGCGTTGCAGCACAATGCGCGCAATGCGCGCAGCAGCAAAACTCAAGGCGCCCGACGCACTGGCGCCGCCCCACTTTCGGACCTGCGCCACCGGCACAGATGTCATCAGAACAGACATGCTTCATTCCCCCAGTTCAATTTCTATGTCACCAGACTCGTTGATGCGCAAGTCACGGCAGCCCAGCTTGCGCCCTGGGGCCAGGCCCTCGGCAACGGCGGCGAACATGTCGCCGGTAGCCGTTGCCAGGAAACCGGCAATATCCTGTTGAACCGAGGCCAGGCTGGCAGCATTGCCTTCCCACCACAGGTTGACGCGCTGCACATTCAGCAGATGCGGCAGCGGGTCCGACACCACGTAAATACCCGTGGTTCCGGCGTCGGTGGCCGGCACACCCTTGCGCGCCAGCGCGGCCACCCCGACCCGGCCATTCTCGGCCCGCCATTGCAGGCGTAGCGACCATTGCAGCGTGGCGCGCGCCCAGGCCTTGCCCATATAGCTGCGCTGGCGCGACAGTGGCAACTCCTGCTTCACGCTGTCCCACTCATAGCGGCCCAGCACACTGCTGATATCGATAGTCGGACGCTGCACGCCATCGGGACCGGCCTGGCGGCCCATGGTCACCGTGCATTGCAAGTCCTGCTCCGACTCGCGGTCGTGCAAGGTACGGTTGGCTTCCTGCCAGTTCAGCAGTACGTGGTCGCGGTAGGTCCAGCCATTGCCGTTGCGGATAAAACGGGCACGTTCGCCATTGTTCAGGGTCGCCTCGACACCCGACTTCTCGTTCTGGCATTGCTGTGGATTGACCTGGGCCACGCCATCACGCGACGCAACATAATCCGGCAGGGAATCGAGGCGGCGCTGCAGCTTTTCGACTACCATGGGGTAAATGTATTGGCGCAGGAAGCTCTCGCGCCCGATCACCGCGCGGCGCATTGCCGTTCTCTTGAGCACCGCCGGCGCCACGGTGCGCAGCCAGTTGCCGACTGCCGTAATAAAGAACTCCTTCAACGGACCGTTGTCGCACGGCAAATGAGATCTATCCACATCACACAGAGCGGCCTGCAGCACAAGGCCGCCATATTCGTTCACTGCGGCCGTGAACTCGAGGCGCCAGCCTGCGACCGATTGGCGCAGGATGTCGCGCCGGCCGTATGCGTTGTAAAAACGCAAATTCCCAGATGCAAGGGTCAACGTCAGTTGAGCCGTCGTTGGTGCTGCGGAGTCATAGCGGATCTCAACCGGACGCAGCTCAGCCCGGTCCTCGCCCTCCCCGCCCAGGGCCAGGCTGCCCACTTCCATACTGCCGTAACGTATGTCGTTAGGAAACTCTCCGGCGGCTCGCATGGCGTCAATAGTGCTCTCGAGCAACTTTCCGGAGGTGAACCAGCTTGCGCAAAGCTGTTGCACCGAAGTCGTAGTGTCGGAGCCGATTTCAAAAAATACCGCTTTCGTTGTGACCATTTTTGCTTTTAAGAATGTTAAGATTTGGCCGTTTGGCAATGACAGCACTGTAAGAAAAAAAGTCTTCCCTCGCCTTCCGGAAATCTTCCGAAGGCCGGAAGGAAACCTTCCGGACCGGAAGAAAAGCTCCGGAAGGTTTCTAAGTCATTGATTTATAAGAGACAGAAGAAAAGAAGGTTGCACAAGCCATGGAGTTCCAATTCGGCGACTGGTTAGTCAGCCCGGAAGCCAATTTCGTCAGCAACGGGGATCTGAAGACGCCGTTGGAGCCGCGCGTCATGGCGGTGCTGCGCTATCTTTGCCGCCATCCAGGCGCGGTGATTCCAGCGGAAGAGATCCTGCAGGCTTGCTGGGGAAGCAGTGAACTAGGCGACAACCCGGTGCACAAGGCCATCACCCAGTTGCGCCGTGCATTCGGCGATTCGAGTACCGAGCCGCGTTATATCGAGACGATTCGAAAGCGTGGCTACCGGGCGATTGCGCCTGTAATCACTTTCGCCGCCCCTCCCGCCACGACGTGGGAAGGTGGTTCGCCATTCCGCGGCTTGGAAGCATTCCAGGAAAACCATGCCGCAATTTTCTTCGGGCGAGTGCAAGCCACTGCCCAGTTGCGCGAATTGGTCCTGACCCAGGCCGCCCATGGCTGCCCGATGGCGCTGGTACTCGGCCCTTCCGGCTCTGGGAAGACTTCGCTAGTCCGCGCCGGCCTGCTGCCAACATTAATGGTAGATGCCATTCGTTCCGACGAACCAGTGGGACTGTGCTGCACCGTGTACCTCGACTGCGCCGATCTCGGCAGTGGCACCTTGTTCCAGGCTTTGGCCGGAGCTCTGATTGACGCGGAGATCAACGGGGAGCCCTTATTCCCAGGCGCCAGTGCCGACGGCCTCGGGCAGCAATTAGCCTCCGATGCTGGCGCCGTCGCTTCGGAATTGCGCAAGCGTGCATGCCTTCGCACCCAAGTCGGCGTGTTGATTGACCGCCTTGAAGCCGTTTTCCGCGCACCACCAAACGAAGTCGCCTGCTTCATGGAAGTGATCGAAACACTGGCCAAGTCGAATTGCCTGCTCATGTTGATGGGATGTCGCAACGATTTCTATCCAGAAGTAATGGCGCAGCCAGTCTTGCTCACCCTGAAATCACGTGGCGGTCACTTTGATGTTTTACCACCTGACGGCGCTGACATTGCCCAGATCGTCCGGCAACCAACGTATGTTGCAGGACTTACTTTTGAAAAAGACAAAGCGACTGGTGCCAGCTTAGATGATGTTCTTTGCGATGCGGCGCGTGGCAATCCGGATATGCTGCCCCTTCTGCAGTACACACTGAACGAACTTTACAGACAGCGCGGTGACGATGGCACACTCAGGTTCGACGTTTATCGCCAGTTGGGTGGAATCGAAGGTGCTGTTGGCGTGCGTGCAGAACAAGTCGTTTCAGGTCTCAGTTCGCCGGAGATAGCGGCCTTACCACGCGTTTTATCACTCTTGGTGAATGTAGGCGAGGATCATACGGCGGTGACATCTCGCAGGTGTCCCCTTTCGATGTTGCGCAGTGACGACGAGAAGGGGCTTGTAAGAGTGATGATCGAAGCCCGACTGTTCGTAAGTGAGCTTGCAGGCGATGTCCCAAGCTTCGGCGTAGCCCATGAGGCACTCCTCCGTCGATGGCCGCGTGTTGCGAGTTGGATTGAGCAATTCCACAGCTCAATCAAGCTCCGAACCCAATTAACAAATGAAGCCAAACGCTGGTCAGACGCCGGAAGGGCGAGGGACCTTCTGATCCCTGCTGGCAGCCAGGTTGAGAAAGCGAAACAATTGCTTGCATTAAGCGACTTTTCGATCACTCCGATTGAAGCGGAATTTATACGCGCTTCAGTCTCAAGAGCACAGCGTGGCGAGCGGATTCGGATTGGCATCACAGCACTTATTTCCATCCTTGCCGTTGTTTCCGCAGTGTTAGGATTTACTGCGCGAAAGGCCAAAGGAGCAGCCGAACAACATCGAGTTGAAGCGGAAGCATTAATGGGCTATATGCTCGGTGAATTTGCCGAAAAACTCCGCCCGCTTGGAAGGCTGGACCTTCTCGATAGCGTTAGTGTTAAAGCATTAAGCTACTTGTCGTCCACCGACTCACTCCTGGCGAGCCCAACTGCTATGAATCAACGTGCAAAGGCTCTTCAAGTAATTGCGGAAGTGAATACTGCTCGCTCGAACCCTGAAAAAGCGCACGAAGCATTGCTAGCTGCTCGCAAGATTCTTCGGTTACAGGATGACGGTAACGTAACAGATAAGACGCTACTTAAAGATTTAGGCGCGAACGCATTTTGGCTTAGCCAGTATTACACTGCTCGACGCGAATGGGATGAGGCACTTCACCATGCAAACGATTACTTATCCGTTAGCGAAAGAATGGTGAGAGCTCATCCTGAAGACCCAGAAACATGGCTGGAACTCTCGTACGCCTATAACGGGATAGGAAGCACACAGGTTCAAGCTGGGCGGAACGAGCTCGCATCTCATGCCTTTGAAAAATCGATAGTTCTTAAGAGAAAAGTACTGGAGACGACACCGGAAAACGTCAAGGCGAAGGCGGATCTGGCCAATTCATTGTCATGGCTTGCAGATGCAAAGAAATCTTTGGGACAATTAAATGAGGCTGTTTCTTTGTGCAGAGAAGAAGAGTACCTTATAACCTCAGTCCACAAACTCTTTCCTAACGATGGCTTTTGGACATACCGGCTCGCAAACGCATTGTGGCACCGTGCAATTTTAGAGATGTCACTTGGACTGGACGCCGACGCGATTACTCATCTTGAGCGTGCGGAAGAGTTGTTGAATGCCTTAACTATCCAAGATCCTAGCAATCAGAAGTGGAAGCTCAATCTCGGATACGTTCAGGTTCACATTATCGCGATGAAGTCTCAACTGCCGCCGCTGGCTCAGGCAAAACAATTGGAGGAAATTCATACGCGCTGGCAAGCGGAGATTGCGAAAGACCCCAAGAACAGCCGTTTGCTCGGTTTACTGGGAACAATCGCAATCCATTTGGCGCCCCTTCGAGTTCAGCTGGACCCATCAAACGATGCAGCGATGACACTCGAAGCCTACATAGAACGGGAGCGAGTCGCGCTTCTAGCGAACACTCAGGATGCTGGCGCAAGTTCACGGCTGTCTGAACTGCTGGCCATAAAAGGAGAGTTGCAGGCCTCCATGAAAAAGGCCGATGACGCCAACAAAACTTGCTCTGAAGCAATATCAATCCTTCAACCGTTCGCAAAAGATTCCAGTAACCCATCTATCCTAGCCCCTTATCTGAGAAGTGCAACCTGTGCTGGCGATCATGCAGCAATAGATACAGCCAGATCAAAGCTGAAGAGAATGGCTTTTAACAATTCTCGTTATGCCAAATACTTAACTAACCGTTGAGAAAGGAAACTATGAAAAACACAGTTACGGAAGAGGTCCCGACCACTTTCCTTAATGTACAGGTCATCGCGATACCAAACATCAAAGGTGACGGGACCGTCAGCTACGACACGACCTTTATTCCTGAGCGATTGACAGTCACTGAAGTCGATACGGTGATCAATTACCAGCTTATTAGCCCGACGCCTGCAGACGTTAAGTTTAAAGACCTCACTATCAAGCCCGATGGCTATAACCAATTTAGCGAACCCAGCATCAGCGAGAGCGGAAAGATAGTCACATTCAGCGATGCCAACACGGTTGCTACGACCTTTAACGTTAAGATCAAGTTCACAAACAAGGATAATCAGGAATTTCTTGTCGACCCAGAAGTTGATAACGATCCGCGACCACCGATGACTGGGTTGCTTGCGGCTCATTGCGAGTTAGAGCCAGAAGCGGACAACGATCCTCGCGCATAAGACGTTCGGAGGTGTCAGAGCATGAAAGCTGAGCATCATTTTCGTCGCTCTGCTGGCTCTGCACCTCAAGTGCGAAGTTCCGCTGCCTGAAGCCTCTTCCGTTCAATCCTGCCCCAAGCAAGCGTCGGAAACCCGGCAATTAAAGCTCCACATATTGTAGGGTTTTCACTTTGAACGTCAGTAAGAGATCTTCCACGACAATCTCGGCGAATTGAAGAAACCGCTGGACGTTGTTCGAAGCGAAAAAACTCATTGCGCGGAAACAATGTTTTAATCCATAATTTATTTGCACTGCGTCACTTTGACGTATACGTTGATGAGATTCATACGCAGATTTCCCGTATCTAACTCAAGGAGAACTAAATGTTTTTGACGTCCGATGAGAGCAACAAAGAGACTTCTAATGAGATTTCAGATCTCGATGCCTGTGAGCAGGAGCGCGTTGCTGGAGGCCCAGAAGTTGAGAACGATCCTGGCCAGCCCTGAATCTCTTGCGTGGCACATCCGCTAAATTGAACCATTAAGGAGAAGAGATGTCTTACGAATTAACTGAACTGCGCCCTGAGTCTTCTATTGAGCTATATGAATTGAATGACGACGAAGTGGAGCATGTTGCAGGCGGCCCGGAAGTAGAGAACGATCCTGGTCAGTGAAATGCATTTCAAGCGTTAGTGTCAAGTTTAGTTTGCGCTTTTACAGGTCCCAAAGCCCATATCAGATTATAGAAAAAGGAGAAAGAAGTATGAATGCAACCCCACGCCAATCCGATGTTGTTGAGCTCGATGATCACGAATTGCTCCATGTGGCGGGCGGACCTGAAGTAGGGAACGATCCCGGTCATTCTCTACATAATAGAGGCTTCGCATCGACCCTGTTGTTGCCGGAAGAAGGGAATGATCCAGGCCATGACTAACTAACGCGTAATTCTGCGGAGCGAGGTGGCGACTTTGACTCCAGAATAAGGCATTCGATCTCGCCATTGAACTGCCAAAATGTGCTGCCATCATCTAGCTAAGTTGCGGGACATGCAGCAAGTTTCGAGCCTGTCAGAATTTTAGTGTGAATCTGGGGTCATGAAATAATACCGAAAGGGATTGTCCATGACCGACGTAATGACCACTAAAAAACCAAAAACCAAGAAGCAGTACCCGTTTCCTGTTGAACTGATTGACCAGTTGCTGGCCCAGGTCGAGAACAAGGATGCCGAATCGATTCTCGGGGAGTCAGGCTTGGCCGGCCAGCTCAAAAAGATGCTGGCCGAGCGCATGCTGACAGCCGAATTGACCCACCACCTCGCCACCGAAGGCGACGCCAAGAACCACCGTAACGGCAAGAGCCGCAAAACCGTTTTGGCACCGGGCGGCGAGCTGGAATTGGAGATCCCACGTGACCGTCTTTCCAGCTTTGAGCCAAAGCTCGTCGGCAAGCACCAGCGCCGCATGCCGGGCTTCGATGACCACGTCATCGGCATGTATGCTCGCGGCATGACCGTGCGCGAGATTCAGGCGCATTTGTTGGAACTGTACGGCACCGAAGTGTCGCCAGACCTGATTTCGACCATCACCGACGAGGTCATGGATGAAGTGGCGCAATGGCAGCAGCGGCCGCTGGAGACGATGTACCCGATCGTCTACTTCGATGCACTGCGGCTGAAGATCCGCGATGAAGGCACCGTCAAGAACAAGGCCGTATATTTGGCGCTGGGTATCCGCGCCGATGGCCGGGTAATCCCCCCATTTTTGATGCGCGCCAGAAGTAGGGGTTAGTCGGCGAGAGCGAGCTTCTGTTTTGGTGTTATCCCGCCCAGGCCCATGTTGGGGCGCTCGTGATTGTAAGTCCAGAGCCAGCCGGTGGCAAAGTCCTGGATCTCGTCGAGCGATTCAAACAGGTGCTGCGCAAGCCAGTCGTAGCGTACGGTGCGGTTATAGCGCTCGATGTAAGCGTTCTGCTGCGGCTGTCCAGGCTGGATAAACGCAATCTCAATGCCATGCTTCTTTGCCCATTGCGCCGTAACGCCGCTTATGTACTCCGGGCCGTTATCACAGCGTATCGCTCGAGGCTTGCCACGCCACTCAATGACTTGGTCCAGCGCCCGCACAACGCGTTCCGATGGCAGCGAGAAGTCCACGTCGATAGCCAGTCCTTCTCGGTTGTAATCGTCGATCACGTTGAACAATCTGATACTGCGACCGTCGGCAAGTTGGTCATGCATGAAGTCCATCGACCAGGTCTGGTTGATGGCCGTCGGCACGGACAACGGCACTGGCTTTTCCCTCATGATGCGCTGTCGTGGCTTGATGCGCAGATTCAGCTCCAGCTCGCGATAGATTCGATACACACGCTTGTGGTTCCAGCCGAAGCCCTTCACGTTGCGCAGGAACAGGAAGCACAAACCGAAGCCCCAGTTGCGCTGGTTGTTCGTCAGGCGAACCAGCCAATCGGCTATGACCTCATTCTCGGCATTGAGCTTTGCTTGATAACGGTAGCAAGTCTGGCTGATGCCGAAGGCCACACAGGCGCTCTTGACGGTCATGCGGCCGGCTTCGACGTAGTGTCGTGCCATCTCACGTCGGCGAGATGGCTTCACCACTTTTTTGCCAGCGCCTCCGCAACAATCTCCGCCTTCAGGCGCTCCTCCGCGTACATCTTCTTCAACCGACGATTTTCCTCCTCCAGCTCCTTCATTCGGGCCATCAGGGAGGCGTCCATGCCGCCGAACTTGGAACGCCATTTGTAGAACGTGGCACTGCTCATGCCATGCTCGCGGCACAGCTCAGGAACTGGGGCACCGGCCTCGGCCTGCTTCAGGATGGCGATGATCTGGCTTTCAGTAAAACGGGACGTCTTCATGCGGTAGAACCTTCAATTTCAAAGTTAGAAAATTCTACTTCCTGCGGCGATCATTTGGTGGGGGGATTACCGCCGCAAGGAAGTGCTGGGACTATGGATCGAACAAACCGAAGGCGCCAAGTTCTGGCTGAAGGTCTTCAACGAGCTGCGCAACCGTGGATTGGAAGACATTCTGATTGCGGTCGTCGATGGCCTGCGCGGCTTCCCTGAAGCGATTGAGGCCGTGTATCCGCAGGCGCAAATCCAGACCTGCATCGTGCACCTGATTCGCAACTCGATGACGCTGGCGTCCTGGAAGGATCGCAAGGAGCTTGCAGCTGCGCTCAAGCCGATCTACCAGGCAGCGAACGCTGACGCCGCAGCGGCGGCGTTAGACGCCTTTGCAGACGGCCCGTGGGGGCAGCGCTTCCCGACCGTGCCGGCGATGTGGCGGCGCCAATGGGAGCAGGTGACTCCGTTCTTCTCGTACCCACCGGAAGTACGTTCGATTATCTACACCACGAATGCCATTGAGAGCCTGCACATGCGGTTGCGGAAGATCGTGAAGAACCGTGGCCACTTCCCGAGCGACGAGGCAGCGACCAAATTGCTGTACCTGGCCTTGCGCAATATCGAAAAAGATTGGAAGATGCCGCAACGGACCTGGAAGATGGCCGCCAACCAGTTTGCCATTCTGTTTGGTGAACGCTTCACCAACGCGATTAACTAACTACGAACCGCGACCCCGGCACACAAAATTCCTGACAGGTCCCAAGTTTCAGCTTAGCTTAGCAAACGTCGTGTCAGCCCTTCAAAGCTCCAAACCGTAATCGCGGCATGAGATAGAAATACCTCAGTCGCCTCGCAGACTCCGCAATAAATGAATCGTCCTCTCTTCCGCGAAGAAGCCATCGCAAACAAGTCGCGCAAACTGCATGGATCAATCCTACTCACGCGCACTTGGTCAAACACCGTGCTCGCAATTTTCCTCAGCGTGCTGGTTGCCAGCCTGATCGCCTTTGCCCTCTTCTTCGGATTCGCCCGAAAGGCAACGGTGACCGGCATCGTTGTGCCGAACAAAGGCGTCAACCGAATCCTTTCACCACAACCAGGCTTGATTGCTAGGCTCAATGTAACTGAAGGTCAGGAGGTAAAGGTCGGCGACGCGCTAGTCACAATCTCCAGCGAACGTAGCGCCGAGAACGGCGCCGTGCAGGCAACCGTGAAAGAAAGCATAGAAGTTCGTATGGAGAAACTGCGGCGTGAGCTCGATCAAGTAGGTGGCCAATCATCTAACAAGCAGCGCGAACTAACAAGCAAACTCGCCAGCGTGACTGCGAGCTTGAAACAGCTAGTGTTGGCGCCGACTGAATTTTGACCCACCCTGCCGATTGAATTTTGACCCAGGGCGGGACGCTGCTTTGGGAGCCGGCGTCTGTGGATAAGTGTACCAAAGACAGGGGGGATTCGCGGTGGGCGCAGCCCGCCGTGAATCCCCCCTTAGTCAGTTCAATAGTTAATTAACGGAGTAAACGATTTATATCGTTATACATCCTGTCTTCAAAGCTACACCGGAAAGTCCGCCTTCCCGGCCTTCTGTTTTTGCTCCCGCGCCTTGATCCGCCCCTTGGCCGCCATACTGCTGTGCTGGAAGCGGTAGGAGTCGTTGCCAGTCTCCACGATGTGGCAGTGGTGCGTCAGCCGGTCTAGCAGCGCCGTGGTCATCTTAGCGTCGCCGAACACGGCGGACCATTCAGCAAAGCTCAGATTCGTCGTGATGGCCACGCTGGTATGTTCGTACAGCTTCGAGAGCAGGTGGAACAGCAGCGCGCCGCCGGCCTGGCTGAACGGCAGATACCCCAGTTCGTCGAGGATGACCAGGTCGATCCGCATCAACGACTGTGTCAGCCGACCGGCCTTGCCTTCCCGCTTCTCGCGCTCCAACGCATTGACCAGATCGACCGTCGAGTAGAAGCGCACCCGCTTGCCCATTGAGGCAATGCCCGCCACCGCGATGGCCGTCGCCAAATGCGTCTTGCCGGTGCCGGGGCCACCGATGAACACTGCGTTCTGCGCCGTATCGGTGAAGGCCAGCGTGGCCAGTTGCCGCACCAGGGCCTCATCGACCCTGGATGCCGCGAAGTCGAAGCCGGCCAAGTCGCGGTGCACGGGGAATTTGGCGGCGTTCATCTGATGGTTCACCGAACGCATGGCGCGGTCCGTGTGCTCGGCGCGCAGCAGGTGCTCAATCAGCCATTTGGACGACGACACGGCGTGCTCTCCTTGCGCCACCAGATCGGTCCAAGCGTCGGCCATGCCGTGCAGGCGCAGGCCCTTCAATTCCTTGATCAGGTCACGCATGGTTCACCTCCGCGCTGCTGCCAGCCGTCTCGCGCAGGCTGTCATAGCGGCTGGTGTTGGCTACCGGCGCCTCCTTCAATACCAGGCTGGTCTCGGCATGTGCCGGCGGCGGGGCGGCACTCAGGCGGGCCAGCACATTCTCGACGTGCTCGACACTGAGCACGCCGGACTCGATCACCAGCTCCACCGCCACCAGCACTGCCGGCAGGCCGGCGCCGGGCACGGCCGCCAGCACCTGCGCCATGAGCCGGTCGCCGCCGGCGTGGCGCAGCAAGCCTTGCCGCAGCCGCTGCAGCGGCGCGGGCATGTCGGCAAAGGGGGCGCCGTTGCGCAACGCACCGGGCTTGCGCTGCACTAGCGGGATGTAGTGCTGCCAGTCGTAGCACACCTGCTTGCGATCGACGATGCGTTCATGGGTGGCGACCAGCGCATCGCCGGCCACCACGCACACGCGGGTCGGGTACAGCCTTGTGCTCACCATCTGCCCGGCCAGCTCGCACGGCACTGAATAACGGTTGCGGTGCACGGTGACCAGGCAGGTGGACGACACCCGCGCCGCCTTTTCCACGTAGCCGTCGAACGGCGTGGGCATGGGCATCAGGTGGGCCTGCTCCTGTTCCAGCATGTCGGCCACGCTCAGCGCCTCGTACTCCGGGTGCTGCAATTCTCCCCACAGCGTCCGGCAGCGCTCTCCGAGCCAAGCGTTCAATTCAGCGAGGGAAGCGAACTGGCGGTCTTGGGCTTCGATCCAGATCCGGCGCCGGCTATCCTGCACGTTCTTCTCCACTACGCCCTTTTCCCAGCCTGAGGCCACGTTGCAGAAATCGGGCTCAAACAGGTAGTGCGCGCACATGACGGTGAAGCGCGTGTTGACCACGCGGCCCTTGCCTTTCTGGACCTTGTCGACCGCCGTCTTCATGTTGTCGTAGATGCCGCGCCGGGCCACGCCGCCCAGCGCTGTGAACGAGCGGGTGTGGGCGTCGAAGAGCATCTCGTGTCCCTGACTGGGGTAGGCCACCAGCCAGAAGGCGCGGCTGGCGCACAGCTTCATGTGCGACACCTGCAGACGCCGGTAGATGCCGCCGACCACCATGCCTTCCTCGCTCCAGTCGAACTGAAACGCTTCGCCCAGCTCGAAGCTGAGCGGGACGAAAGCCTCTGCCGCCTTGCCTTCGCGGCCACGCCATTCCCGGATGAAGTCGGTAACCCGGCTGTAACTGCCGACGTAGCCTTCGGCCCTGAGTTGGGCGAACAGCGCTTTCCCGGTACGCCGGTTCTGCTTGTTGCGGTGGGTGTCAGCTTTGAGCGCCTGCTCCAGTGTGGCGTGGAACTCGCTCAGCTTGGTGGGTGCCGATTCTCGCCGATAGCGCGGCGGTGGCGCGTCTTCCGGCTTGCGTAGCCATTTGCGCAGCGTGTTGCGGGACAGGCCCGTGCGCTTCGCGATCTCGTGCAGCGACAGCTTGTCGCGCAGGTACATCCGTCGAACTTTACCTAACATTTCCATGGTGATCACCTTATTATCTCCTGCCCAAAAAATAGGCGGGAGTAGTAGAACACCTGGGTCAATTTTCAGTCGGCATCAGCCCTCAAAGTGGGTCAATTTTCGGTCGGCGGCAACAAGCTAGACCACGAACTCTCTTTGCAGCGCGACAAAGTCAATCTCGCGCGTGATGTATCTGTTCGCGTTGCAGAACTTGCCAAGACCGGCAATATGTCGAAGATCGTTGCTGCCGACAAGGAGGCTGACTTGCTCGAACAGCAGGGCCGGCTTTCCTCACTCGAAGTGCAGCGCCAAGGCATGCTACGCGAAATGACTTCTCTTCATTATTCGCAAACCGACGGTGCTATTCAAAAGACCCGTGAAGTCTCCACAATCCAGCGCGAGATCGAAGACTTGAAACAGCAACTCGCTGAGAACGAAGCAAAGCGGCAAATCATCGTGCGGGCCCAGCTTGACGGCCGTGTAGCTGCATTGCTCGTGGAACGAGGCCAATCTGTCGTACCAAACCAGCGCATTGCAAGCATTCTGCCGAAGGATGGCAAGCTCGAAGCGGAGCTCTATATGCCGTCACGGAACATCGGGATGGTGACGCCAAATACCCGCGTCGTTGTGCGCTACGACTCTTTCCCATACCAGAAATTTGGCCAGTTCACGGGCCTAGTTCGCGATGTTTCGGAGACATCGATCAGCGCCTCCGACGTACCCCAAGCAAGTGTCGGCCAGGCAGGCTTGGAGAACTACTTCCGCGTCCGCGTCACGCTCGACGAACAGGAAGTTACCTTGCGTGACAAGCGCTATACGTTGAAGCCGGGGATGCAGCTCTCCGCAAGTGTTCTGCTTGAAGAGCGGACTATTTTCGAATGGATGTTCGAACCACTCTTCGGCATGGCCGCTCGTAACTAATTCAGCACAAACATGGTTTCCCTCAGCCTCAAACGCAAGGTTCCGGTCTATCTGCAAAACGAAGCGACGGAATGCGGGCTTTGCAGTATTGCGATGGTCGCCGACTACCTTGGGTATCGCACAGACCTGGCAAACCTGCGCCTACAATTCTCGATCTCCCGCAAAGGCGCGACCCTGGTAAGTCTGATTCGCATCGCGAAAGCTCTAAAGCTCGAACCCCGCGCAGTCAAGCTAGCCCTGCCTGCCGTTTCCAAGCTCTCCCTGCCCTGCGTAATTCATTGGGACATGGATCACTTCGTCGTCCTTACAGCGGTATCCCAACGAGAAGTCGTGGTCCACGACCCGGCTGTCGGTCGCCGCGAAATGACGATGGAGGAGTTCGGTAAGTATTTCACCGGCGTAGCGCTGGAGCTCAAAACAGCGAACGACTTCACGCCATCGGATCACCGAACCAAATTCACTATTCGCGGTTTGATGGGGACGATTACCGGTCTGAGGCGCGGACTGATGCAGGTATTGCTGCTCGCATTGGCACTGGAATGCATAGTGATCGCCCTTCCCTTTTTCCTCCAGTGGACCGTGGACCACGCTTTACCATCTGCGGACAAGGATCTGCTAACGACCCTGGCCTTGGGGTTTGGCTTGCTGGTGCTTATCCAAGGAACCATTCGCGCCGTGCGTAACTGGTTTCTGATCTCGCTGAGCACAGATCTGAATTTCCAATGGTACGGAAACGTTTTTGGCCACCTGATCAAGCTACCGCTCGAGTACTTCGAGAAACGGCACATCGGAAGTATCACCTCCAGCTTTGGTTCGATCAGCACAATTCAGCGCGCGCTGACATCCACGTTTATCCAGGCCATCGTTGATGGCGTTATGGTGCTCGGCACCTTAATGATGATGGTGATGTACAGCGGTCAGTTGGCGGCAATCGCATTCATCTCGGTCCTGCTTTACGGCACCCTACGATGGGGGCAGTTCAACCAGCTTCGCTCTGCCGCCGCAGAACAAATGGTTTTCGTCGCCAAGCAGACGACGCACTTCTACGAGACCCTGTCTGGCATCCAAAGCGTGCGCCTATTTGGCACAGGCGACCAGCGCCGTGCTAGCTGGACGAATCTTGTGGCCGAGCAGTTCAACGCGGAGCTTCGTATAAATCGCATCGGTGTGACTTACGAGTCTGCGCAGGTGGTTCTGTTCGGTATTGAGCGAGTGGTCGTGATTTGGCTGGCGGCCCGTGCGGTCATCGACAATTCGTTCTCTGTCGGTATGCTATTTGCGTTTATCGCTTACAAGGAACAGTTCTCCACGAGGATCTCGGCCTTGATTGACCGCCTCGTGGATTTCCGCATGCTGGGCCTGCACGGAGAACGTATTGCCGACATTGTACTTACTCCAACCGAAGATGAGGGCGAAGCGCCTCTCACTGAGATTAAGGTGAGCGATGCTCCGCCAACGATTGAGCTTCGCAACATCTCATTCCGATATGCGCCAACGGAGCCTTTCGTGTTCCAGAACGTCAACCTGACGATCGACGCAGGTGATTGCATCGCGATTACCGGCCCTTCGGGATGCGGAAAGACGACGTTGGTCAAGATCATACTCGGCTTGCTGGAACCTAGTTCCGGCGAAATTCTGGTGAATGGTGTGCCAATTAAGCGAATGGGCTTGGCAGGCTATCGCCAGATGATCGGCACCGTCATGCAGGAGGACCGCTTATTCTCGGGCTCTATTGCGGAGAACATCTGCTTCTTTGACAACGAGCCAGACATGGAGCGCATCAAACATTCTGCCGCACTTGCCGCGATCGACAAAGAAATCGAAGCGATGCCGATGGCTTACTACACAATCACCGGCTCCAGGGGCATCGGCATCAGTGGAGGACAACAGCAAAGGATCCTTTTGGCGCGAGCCCTCTACCGCAATCCACGCCTGTTGGTACTTGATGAAGCGACTAGTGAGCTTGATGTAGGCAATGAACGTACCGTCAATACCACCGTGCAGGAAATGGGCCTGACTCGAATCATTGTAGCGCACCGCCCAGACACCATCGCTATGGCAAATCGGATCGTAGTATTAGACCAGCACGGCGTGCATTCGACCGAAACCAACTTGCGCAGTGCAGTCGGATAGTCATTTCACAACGGAGAAGCTTGTCCAATGCCTACCGATGCATGGCTGAAAGCCACTGGAGCTCAGATCCGCTCGCTTGATCACAATATGCGCTTGTCGTTGCGCCAGATCAGAATTCAAGTGTAGGGCAAATGTCTGAGTCTAGAGTCCAAAACTTATTTGTGGCATCTTGCAATCGATCCGTCTGCCGCTCAATCAGTAGGCGCTGACTACCCCATGATCGAGAACCATCTAACCGGCTGATCTTCACCGCATATTGTCCAAGGCGCCAGGGGCGCCGCTAGTGCGGCGCACCGCGGCGTTTCCATTTGTGGCCATGCAACGGCGTATCACGGCCCAATACGATGGCGCGAGGCATTCGCTGCCTTCAAAGTAGCCCCGCTCACGCAGCAGCCTATGCAGCGCAGGCAGTTTGTAGCCTGGCACAGTCGCGGCCATGTGGTGCTCGACGTGATAATTGACGAAGTTGGGTGCAACCAGCAGGCGCGCGAGCGGGCCGGCAAGTGTCGTCGCCGTGTTGCGGCGCGGGTCGCGGTCCATGTAGTCGGGGACACCACCGTGCTCCCCCATCACGCGCAAGCGCAGAAGCAGAGGAAACACGAACAACTGTCCCAGCCACCAGCAGGCATAAACCTCGGGTACACCCAGCACCCACAAGGTGGCGAAGATCATTCCGTGCATGACAAACACGGGATACAAGTCTCCACGATCGGTAGGCTGGAACTGGTAGATGATCCCCTTCACGCCGTTCACTCCCGCGATGTCGCGTAGGAGTTTGCGCAAAAGGCTGGCCCGTGTTGCGGGATAGCCTGCGACGAAAACGAGATCGGGGTCGGCGCCAGTGCCAGCCGCACGGTGGTGCTCCAGGTGGCCGCGCCGGTAGGCCGCATAGGGCACATTTGGCAAGGCCCCAAAGACCCATTTCCCCATCCACTGATTCACGCTGCGCGAGGTGAAGAAGTTCTGGTGCGCGGCATCGTGCGTCAATATCGCGAATCCAAGCGCTCGGCCGGCGAGCAGCACGCTGGCCAGTACCCAGGCAACCGGGTGATGCCACATTGCGGGCAACGCAAAGCCGGCTGCCACCATCAAGACGTTGGCGATGACGACCCCAGTGGCGCGCCAATTATCTGCCGTGGTGAAAGCCCGGAGTTCCTGCTTGTCGATGTAGGAGAGGATATTCATGTGGCCATCCTAGCGCCGCGTGTCGCGCACTGTGATACATTATTCGCCATGCAGCATACCTTTTCAGCCACACCTACGAGCATCTATATCGACCACAATTGCTGGGCGGGGGGCGTGATGCTGATCCGCGAATTGCTTGCTGTGGCAGGCACTTTGAATGCCCGCGAACCTGACTTGCAGGCTGCGGCGATGTTCGACGTTGCGCTGGTTGGGCCGACGTTGCAGCCCGTGCGTTCCTTTACGGGGCCTGCGCTGCTGCCGGAACGTAGTTTGCGCAACGCGCGCCCGGCCGACGTATTGGTGCTGCCGTCTTTTTATGGCGACGCGCCTGCACACCCTGCCCTGTTGCGCTGGATCGTCAGGCATTACGAGGCTGGCGGTTGCATCCTGGCGTCAGCCACCGGTGTGCGTATTCTGGTGGAAACCGGACTTCTCGACGGACGCGATGCAACCTGCAACCTGGCCGACCGGCGCGCGATCGCGGCTACACGTCCTTCGGTGCGCCTGTCGCTGCACTCGCCCCTCGTCGTCGACGGCAGCTTGATCACGGCGGCCGGCATTACGCCCACCATCGATGCCTGCGCCCATTTGGTGAAGCGCTTCCACGGCGAGAAGGCTGCTTTGAAATTCGCCCGCTATGCAAATTCGGCGCGCCAGCTGGCTGACGTGGGCGTCGCCGGCGGGCACCAGGAGCATGGCGATGTCCGCATCCAGGCAGCGCAACGCTATATTGAACAGCATAGCTGCGCCGGCATCACGCCCGACGACGTGGCGCGCCACATCGCCATGAGCCAGCGCAACCTGGCGCGGCGCTTCAGCGCGGCGCTCGGTGTCACGCCGGTGCAGTACATTCTGCAATGCCGCATCGAGCAGGCCAAACGCATGTTGGCAAAACCGAACGTGAGTTTGCGGCGCGTTGCAGTTGAAACCGGTTTCAGCGATGAAGCTGTTTTCCGGCGTGCATTCAAGCAGGTGGCCGGCCAGGCGCCAGGCGCTTGGCGCACCTTGCTCAACAGCTAATGGTTGTTGTTTAAAAGTGCTGGCCCAGCCCGCAGGGCTGTACATTCCCGCAGGGCAATGCCACCATGTGAACACACGATAAAAACAAACCATCGGGATGAGAATCACAGCACTGCAAGGCCTCCGCTGCGGGCCGCTGGCAGTCTTGCTGCTCGCGGCGGCGAACGCTTGCGCGCAAGATGCCGACTTGACTACTTTGCCGCTTGAGCAATTGATGTCGATGGAGGTCTATAGCGCCTCGCGTTTCAAGCAACAGGCGACACAAGCTCCTTCGAATGTAACCGTCCTTACCTCGGCCGACATCCGCGCCTACGGTTGGCGCACGCTGGCCGACGCCTTGCGCAGCATTCGCGGCCTGTACACCAGCAATGACCGCAGCTACAGCTATCTTGGCGCGCGCGGCTTCCTGCGTTCGGGCGACCTGAATACGCGTTTCCTGCTGCAGATTGATGGTACGCGCATCAATGACCCAGTGTTCGACCAGGCGCAGCTCGGGGGCGAATTCCCGCTCGACCTCGACCTGGTGGATCGCATCGAATTTGTGCCGGGCCCGGGATCGTCGATTTATGGCGCCAATGCCTTTTTCGGCGTGATCAATGTGATCACACGCCGCGCATCGGAACTGGAAGGAACGCGCGGCACACTGGAAGCGGGCCAGGCCGGCACCCGCGGTGGCAGCGCAAGCTATGGCTGGCGCGATGGCGACGCCGAATTGCTGCTTTCGGCAAGCCGTGGCCTAAGTGATGGCCGCGACCTCTATTTCCCCGAGTTCGAGGACACTGCACAGGGCCTGGACTGGGAGCGCACTACCCGCCTGTTCGCACGCGGCCAGATCGGCGCGTTGTCGATGGCGCTGTTGCATGGCGCGCGCACCAAGGGCATGGCGACCGCTTCGTACGGGCAGCCGTTCAACGTTCCTGGCGGCCAGACGCTGGATCGCCTGCGCCTGGCAGAACTGGGCTACCGCAGCCAGTTATTGCCGCTGCACGGCGAACTGACGGGGCGCGTATACCACGGCGACTATCATTACCGGGGGCTCTTCGTGAACCAGGAGCCGTTCGGCTCGATCAACCTGGACCAGACCCGTGCCCGCTGGTGGGGAGCCGACGTCAACCTGTTCTTGCAGCTGACGGCGAAGCAAAAGGTGGTCATTGGAGCCGAATACCAGTACAACAGCAAACTGACGCTGCAGAACTACGATATCGACCCGCGCGTGGTCTACCTCGACGACGTAGCTTATGGCAAGCGCCTGGGCATCTACGCACAGGACGAGATCACGCTGGCCGAAGGCGTGCTGCTGAACGCCGGCCTGCGTTACGATCGGGAATCCAGCACTGGCGGGGTATTCAGCCCGCGCCTGGCGCTGATTGCCGAGGTGGCGCGGGAGACGACGCTGAAAGCCATTTACGGCAGCGCCTTCCGCGCTCCGAACAGCTATGAGCTGTTTTACGGTATTGATGGACAAGGCGGCCAGTTGGCCAATCCGAACCTTGGCCGCGAGAGGATTCGCAGCCACGAGCTGTCGCTGGTGCGCCAGCTCGGCCCGAACGCGCGTTTCACGCTGACCGGCTATGCGAACGAGGCTTCAGGCCTGATCACCGAAGTCGATGACGAGGAACTGGGACTGCCGATCTTCCGCAATATCGGCCGCAACCGCGCACGCGGACTTGAGATGGAGTATGAGCGCTCCTGGGGCAACGGTGCCAAATTGCGTGCCAGCTTGGCCCGGCAACGGGTTGCCAGCGCTGCCGGCGAAGTCAATTCACCGCGCTGGCTGGCAAAACTGAATGCGACCAGGCAGCTCTCCGGCGTTTGGCACGCGGGCATCGAAGGCCAGTATGTCAGCGCGCGCAGTCTGATTGGCGGTGGTGAAGCCAGTGGCTTCGTGCTGGCCAACCTGAACATCTTCTCGGTGGGCCTGACGCGCCACATCGACGCATCGCTCGGCGTACAAAACCTGTTCAACCGCCGCTATGCCGATCCCGTGTCGCTTGGATTCCTCCAGCGCTCGATGGAACAGGATGGACGCCGCGTGTACTTCAAACTGAAAGCGGCTTACTGATGATGCGCCGCCTTTTCGCCCTCCTGCTCCTGCTGCTGGTAGTGGCTGGGCAGGCACGCGCCCAACTCCCGCCTGGCGCGGACGAGGCGGAGCTGAAGGCGGCCATCCTGTACAATTTCGCGCTTTTTACCGAATGGCCGGCTGACACCCTGCCAGCCAGCGCGCCGCTGCGACTGTGCGTTTTCCAGGGCAACGCTCTACTGGCGGCACTGACCGGATTACAGGAAAAGCAGGTCAACGGACATCGCGTTCTGGTGCGCACGCTGCCGGCGGCGCCGGGCGGCGCACAGCTAGCGGCCTGCCACCTGCTGGTGCTGGACGCGCAGGACCGTGAGCGGTGGGCCCTGCTCAAAAATGACCTGGCGACCAGCAGCGTGCTGACGGTCGCGGATGACAGGATCATTGGCGCCAATGGCGCCATGATTTCTTTTGGTATCGATAATCGCCGCGTGGGCTTTGACGTTGACCTGGTGCCGGTGCGCCAGGCGCGCCTGACGCTCAGTTCCAAGTTGCTGCGGCTGGCAAGGAGTGTGCAATGAAGTCGCGCGCCAAAATCGCGCTGCTGCCGATCGGCAGCAAGGTAGTGCGTTCCACCATGCTGGCGGCGGGCGCCGCCCTGTGCCTGGCCGGCATGCTGATGGTGCTGTTCCAGTTCATGGCCCTGCGCAACACCCTGCTGCGCGACCTGCAGGTCCAGGCCCGCATCGTCGGCAACAACAGTACCGCCGCCCTGCTTTTCAGCGATGCTCGCGCTGCGGAGGAGATCCTCAACGGCCTGTCGGCGTCGCCCAGTGTGCAGAGCGCGAATATCATTCTTGGCAGTACGCCGCTGGCGCAATTCCGCCGCAACAACGCGCCGGTGCCGGAGTTGCCGGTCAGCGAGAGCGGCCAATCCCTGCACGAGTACGGCATGGATTATATCGAGGTGCAGGAGCCGATCACGGTCGACCACAAGCTAATCGGCAGCGTGTCGATCCGTGCCACCCTGCTACCGCTTTACCGCCGCTCGCTGGCCTTTGCTAGCTTTACCGCATTTGCGACACTGGGTTCCTTTGCCCTGGCCTGGTTGCTGGTGCGCCGCATGCGCGCAGCGGTGGCACAGGCGGAGCAGAACCTGCACGTGCTGGCGCATATCGATCCGGTGACCTGCCTGCCAAACCGTAATGCTTTCAACGACAGGCTGGCCCATGCACTGAAACGTGCGGACCGCCAGGAAACCAGCGTCAGCCTGCTGCTATTGGATCTCGACAACTTCAAGATCGTCAACGATACGCTGGGCCACGACATCGGCGACATGCTGCTGCGCCAGGTGGCCGAGCGCCTGGGGCAAACACTGCGCAGCACGGACGTTATCTGCCGCATCGGTGGCGATGAATTCGTCGTGATCGTTGAACCGGCCGAGGATGAAATTGAGCCGGACCAGGTGGCGCGCAAGATCCTGCGCGCGCTGGCCGATCCGTTCATGGTCGAGACCCACCAGCTCTTCGTCAGCGCAAGCATCGGCGTCAGCGTCTATCCGAAGGATGCGCCCGATGCGGCGGCCGTTGTGCGCTGCGCCGATATCGCGATGTACCATGCCAAGAACAAGGGCAAGAATGCCTATGAAGTCTTCCATGCCGAGATGGCGCACCGGGCCAGCAAGCGCCTGGCGCTGGAGGCGAACCTGCGCAAGGCATTGCAGAACAATGAGCTGTCCCTGCATTACCAGCCACAGATCGACGTGCGCACGGGGCGCATGTGCGGCATGGAGGTGCTGGTGCGCTGGCATTGCGAAGCTTTGGGCGGTATGGTCAGCCCGGCGGAGTTCATCCCGGTGGCGGAGGAAAGCGGCGTGATTGTGCCGCTTGGGCGTTGGGTACTGCAAATGGCGATCCGGCAAGCGGCGGCCTGGCGCAATGCGGGCCTGATGGAGGGTATCGAGCACGTGGCGGTAAATGTGTCGGCTTGCCAGACCAAGGATGTGCAGCTGATGTATGAGGTGCAGGCTTTGCTGATGGAGACCGGCCTGCCGCCCCGCTTGCTGGAACTGGAGATCACCGAAGGGGTGCTGATGGAGAATGTGAATGCCAATATCGCCTTGCTGCACAAGATACAGGCGGCAGGCATTCATTTGTCGATCGATGATTTCGGGACTGGCTATTCTTCAATGGCCTATCTGAAGCGCTTCCCGATCGACCAGCTCAAGATCGACCGCAGCTTCGTCAATGCCGTGCCGGGCGATGGCGCGGCAATCGCGAAGGCGATTATTGCGATGGCGCATTCGCTCAATATGTCGGTCGTGGCGGAAGGCGTGGAGACGGAGGAACAGGTGGCGTTCCTGTCGGACGCGGGGTGCGATGTGATGCAGGGATATTATTTTGCGCGGCCGGTGCCGGCGGACCAGCTGGAGGCATTGCTGCGGGAACGGCGCTTGTGGGCTGCCTAGAACCGGTAAACCGGTGTCAGACCTTCTGGGTCTGACACCTTCAGCGGGGTGTCCGACCCTGCGGGTCAGACACCGGGTTACCGGTTTTAATCCAGCTTGGTCGCGTGCTCGCGCGTCGCGTGGAAAGTCAGCTTCGGCCAACGCTCCTGCGTCAGGCGCAGGTTGACGCCCGAAGTAGCCAGGTAAGCCAGGTTGCCCGCCGCATCGTAAGCCACGTTATGGCCCAAAGCGGCCTCAAAGTCCGCCAGCGCCTTCTTGTCATCGCTCGATACCCAGCGCGCGGTACTGATCGACGTGCTCTCGAACACCGCATCTACGCCGTACTCATTCATCAGGCGCGACGCCACGACTTCGAACTGCAGCACGCCCACCGCGCCCAACACCACTTCACCGCCCTGCACCGGCTTGAACACCTGCACAGCGCCCTCCTCGCCCAGCTGCTGCAAGCCCTTCTGCAGCTGCTTGATCTTCAGCGGGTTACGGATACGCACCTGGCGGAAGAAGTCCGGCGCAAAGTATGGAATGCCGGTGAACTGCAGCATCTCGCCTTCCGAGAAGGAATCGCCGATCTGCATATTGCCGTGGTTCGGCAGGCCGATAATATCGCCCGCGTATGCTTCTTCCACCTGCTCGCGCGAAGACGCCATGAACGTCACCACGGAAGACACCTTCACCTCGCGGTTCAGGCGCAGGTGCTTGACCTTCATGCCGCGCTCGAAACGGCCGGAGCAAACGCGCAGGAAGGCGATGCGGTCACGGTGTGCAGGATCCATATTGGCCTGGATCTTGAACACGAAGCCGGAGAACTTCTCCTCGGTCGGCTGCACGGTACGCACCGTCGCATCGCGCGAACCGGGCGCAGGCGCCCAGTCCACCAGCGCGGACAGGATCTCGCGTACGCCAAAGTTGTTGATCGCGGAACCGAAGAACACCGGGGTCTGCTTGCCTGCCAGGAAATCTTCCAGGCTGAATGGATGAGAGGCGCCGTGCACCAGTTCCACCTCCATGCGCAGCTGGTCCATCTCGAGCGGGAACATCTCCTGCAGACGCGGGTTGTCGATACCCTTCACCACTTCGAAGGTCTGGTCAGCATTCTCTTCGCCGGCGCGGAACAGCAGGATCTCGTCGTTGATCAGGTGGTACACGCCGCGGAAGTTCTTGCCCATGCCGATCGGCCAGGTCACCGGCGCGCACTGGATCTTCAGCACCGACTCCACTTCATCGAGCAGCTCCAGCGGATCGCGGCATTCGCGGTCGAGCTTGTTCATGAAGGTCACGATCGGCGTATTGCGCATGCGGCAGACGTCGAGCAGCTTGATGGTCTGCGCTTCCACGCCCTTGGCCGCGTCGATCACCATCAGGCCCGAGTCGACCGCCGTCAGCACGCGGTAGGTGTCTTCCGAGAAGTCCTGGTGGCCCGGAGTATCGAGCAGGTTGATGGTGTGGTCGCGGAATTCGAACTGCATCACCGAGGAAGCCACGGAAATGCCGCGCTGCTTCTCGATTTCCATCCAGTCGGAGGTGGCGTGGCGGCCGCTCTTGCGGGCCTTGACGGTACCGGCCATCTGGATCGCGCCCGAGAACAGCAGCAGCTTCTCGGTCAGCGTGGTTTTACCCGCATCCGGGTGGGAAATAATGCCGAAAGTACGGCGGCGCGCGACTTCACGCGCGATCAGCGCGGGAGTCTTGCCGGAAGTTTGAGTTTGGATATCGTCGGACATGATGGCGGCCAGCGGTTGGCGCAGACGGAAAACCCGCTATTTTACCACCACTCCCCTCACATCCGGAGGGCATCGTCCAGCATGATTTGCATGGCCAGGTGGCCGCGTACGGCGATGCGGCCGATCCGTCCCGGCTGGAACCTGACGCCGGCAAAGGCAGCGCGCAGCAATTGCTCTTCTTCTTCGGACATGGGCGAATCGAGCGCAACGCGTTCCACCGCGCCTTCATCGCTGATCCAGACCTGCAGGTCCACGGTTTGCGGGGTGATGCCCGGCACCACTAGCAGCTTGCCCGCCACCAGGCCTTCGGCCGCTTCCGGTTGCTGCGTCATGGCGCTGGCACCGAAATAGTGCCGTTCGGCCGTTTCAGGGCCAGCGTCCCCGCCCGCCCCGGCTGCTGGCTTCAGCTGGGCAGCCGGCGCCGCCTGGGGCGCGGCCGGCGCTGCGGCAATGGACTGCGGCGCACTGTCCGGTGCTGCCGGCTGTGCCGCACTGACCAGGCGCACCATCATCGCTGGCCCCGGTGCAGCCGAGCGGCCGCCATCACTGGCGGTGCGGCTGGCCTGCCCAACCAGGAGCAGTGCCAGGCCCGCATGCACCAGGCCCGAGACCAGCAGCGCCAGCCAGGGCCGCGAACGGCTTTCCATCACTGTCCCATCAGTCCGAAATTTCGCGCCACAGCACGCGGACCTTGGCGGAATTCGGATCGTCCGCACCGACCCGCATTACCTGCGGCACGCCCATGCCGGTCGATGCGCCCACCGGATAGATCATCGGGGTGCCGCTCGGCAGCTTGACTACGCTGTTACCGACGATCGGGGACGTGTATTTCAGCGCGCCCGGCTCCTTCACCAGAACGTTGCCGCCGGTCCTGTAATCGAGCTGGTACAGCCAGCTATAACCGCCAGGCTGGCATGCCGACACCGACGGTACCGTGGACGCATAAATCAGCGTACCGAGGAACAATTGCGGCGACAAGGTGATTCGTTCGCCCGCATCCGGCAAGTCCAGGTACCAGCCCATCTTGCTGGACCACTCGACAGCGTTGCTGCTGATATTGCGCGTGGTGCCGCTGGTGGTCACTGTTTGCTTCACCAGCTGGCTATTGTCGGTCACGGTGGTGCTGCCATCGTCCTTGATACCGTAGATGGATTGGGTGTCAACATCATCCAGGTCGCTCTGGCCCAGGTAACGGCCGGTGCCGAAGAAGACTGCCAGCTTATCCTGGATCTGGCCGATGGCTGGCGCAACCATGATCGGCTTGCCAGGGAAGTTCACCAGCTTGCTGGCCGTGCCCTTCTCCAGGTCGAAGCGCCACATCACACCAGTCAGGTCGCCGCCGTAGGCGCCGACTGCGGTGTTATTGGTGTTGAAGTCGGGCGTCCTGACGTTGATGCGTCCCAGGCCGCTTGGGCTTGCGCTGGAGCCAACGCCGGTCGCAATGGTCTTCAGCAAGGTGCCGTTGGCCAGATCGAGGATGAAGACATAGCCGCCGCCGTCGCCGCCGGCATACTTCGTTCCCTCCGGCACGTTGTTATAGCCCGAGGGCAGCACGGCTACCCAGCGGCCATCGGCCATCTTGGTGATGAAGGCGGTACCGAAGCTGTAACCCATTTTCGGGTTGTTGTCTGCCGTGTAATTCCACAGCGGACGCGGATCGGCCGGGTCGGTGACGTCCAGCGCAAAGTAGCCGCGGCCGCCCTTGCCCATGGCGCCGATCAGCACGGTCCTCCAGTTGCCGTTGATCTTTGCATCGCTCATGGCCAGCGGACCGTCCAGGTAGTAGCGGTGCTGGCTGGAATAGTTGGCGTCGGCCAGGCGCCACATGTTCGGCAACACCATCGGCGGCACGTAGGCCCAGCGCTCCTGGCCGGTCTCGCCGTCAAAGGCATGCAGCATGCCATCATTGGACGAAGCGTACAGCGTTGGCTGGCGGTCCGCATTGCTGGATTTGAACTCGAGATAGCCATCGTCATCGAAGTTGAACGGTGGCGCCTTCACATAGATCGGCTGGGCATGGACGATATCGCCCAGCGCTTTCTCACGATCGCGGTACAGGCGCTCGTAGGCACCGTATTTCAGGTCGCGTTCCTGGTCTTCATTGCGGTCTTGCCCGCGCAGATAGTTCACCAGCGAGGTAGAAGTGGCGGCGCTCTTCTGTGTGCTGGACCATTCGCTAGCCTGGCTCAGTTTGCTGGTGTCGAACAGTGCAAGCTGGGTGGCCGTCAGCCCGCCTTTGCCAGTGGAGAACAGGGTGCGGTTGGTACCGTCGGCCGTGTAGATCACGCGCGTGTCGCTATCGCCCGTGGTCGCGATCTTGTTGCGCAGCAGCGGCTCGGCCTGCCACAAAGGCGTCTTCGACACTTCGCCGGTCGACAGGTTGATGGAATAGCCGGCCACGTCGCCGTCCCACTTCACCGTGCGGTAAGTCGCCACATAGATGAAATTATCACCTGCGGTAGGCTGCAGGGCGCTGGTTGCCGCCGCCGCGCCATTGCCGGTCACGCTGTCGATGCTGCGCAGCGCACGGCGCAAGCCGCCCTCCAGCGCCGCCGGGTCGCGGGTGCTGAAGTAGGTGCCGCGGCCGTTGACGGCAGCGTGCCACAAGTCGTCAATCGTCTCTGGCGCATTACCGCTTGGAGCCGGCCATTTGGTGACGCCCTGCTTGATATTGAAGTAGTCACCAGAAGTGCTGGTCTTGTAGTTTGGATCGTAGGTCAGCGTGCCATCGACCCCGAGGCCGATGGTGAAGGTGGTCATGTGCTGGTGCTGGGCCACGTCGTCCACGTCCGCGTTCGCGCCCGAAGGCGCAACGTTATCGGTGCACACATCGCCCGAAGAGCAGGACGTGCGCAGGTCGGTGTGGTAGTAGTAGTACGCCACGTCCGCCAGCGTATTGGACGTTTTCAGGGCATCCCTCGAGGGCAAGGTCACGCCCGTGGCGCCATCGGCATCGCCCACGCCGCTGTAGTTATCGTTCCAGTAACCGTCCGTTGCCAGGATGGTGAAATTCTTCTGGCAGGAGTATTGCACCGGATCCTTGTAGGTCGTGCTGGTGCCCCTGTACATCTTGCCCAGCGAATCAAGCGAGTTGCGCAGCGGGGTGCCGCCGAGCGGATCGAAGCCATACAAGTTGGTGTAGAACGACTCCTTCTGGGTTTTGTCGAAGTTCTCGATATTGAGCGCGATCGGGTTGTTAATCGTGGTCAGGCCGACGCGTGCATGCAAATAGGCCGAGTCGTCCGGGTCGCTGGCAACCGGCGTGCCGCGCACGTCCTGGAATGCCTGCCCAATCGCGCTCTTGGTCATCTGGGTACGGGTACGGTACCAGGCGAACCAGGTTGCGAAGTTCGACATTTCTTCTGCATACGTGCAGCTTGTGCCGGCGCAATCGGTGCGGCCCGGGGCTTTGGCCGGGAACACCGTGGTCGGCTTGATGTCGACGCGCGACCAGTTGTAGTAGCGCACATATTTGTAGGTGCCGGTTTTCTTGGCCTGGCAAGTCCCCGCCTTGCCGAAATTCTGGTTCGGCGCGTTGTCGGCGGTCTTGCACCACTCAACGCTCACGTTGTAGTAATAAGGGGCGCCGTCCGCGGCATACAGGTGCCGGAAGGTGCCGTTCGGGTATGAATAGCTGCCGTTTTCCACTTCCGGCTTGCAATCGGCGCTGGGCGGCACATCGTTGGAGTCCCTGCACCACATGCGCTCCGGATAGCCTGTCACCAGGTTCACCACGGCAGTTTTCGACAGGCGCGGGCAGTTACCTCCCGACACCACTCCTTTGCAGGGGTTGGTGCTCGGCGGCTCGGCGCTGGTCTCATCGATCGCCTGCACCCCGTAGCCATCGCTGGCAACGGCGTTCCACGGCGCGACATAGGAAGTCTTGCCCTTATGGTCGGGCAGCAGCGTACCGTCCGCCTTGGTCGGCCACATATATCGGATTGCCGGGTTGTAGTACAGGCCGTTAAAGGCGCTGGCAAAGAAGGGCGCGTCGCCGGGTTCGCACACAACCAGGGTGTTGCTGCTGTTGGGGCCGCGGCACATGGTGCCGAAGTTGCCGAGCGATGTGTAGCGCACATAATCGGGCATATAGCTCCACGCCATACTGCCGGAATTGTCGAGGTCCAACATGATGTTGGGCAAGATTGGGGCGGTCGACGCGTTGGCCAGCGGGATATCGGCCAGTTCGGTCGGGGCGGCAGCCGCCGGTTGCATGGCGATCGCCAGGCTCAGCCCGAGCGACGCGAGCAAGGCACGCAGGCCCGGCTGTGGGACATTGGTCCAGTCCATATGAATTCTCCTGCGTTAGATTGAGACCACAGCCTGAACGTAGCTGGTGGTATTCCTCGGCCCGGTCACCCGTGCCGTAATACGGTAGAAAGCGCGCGTTGCGGAACTGTCGAAGCTTGGCGGCCGGTAGCCTTCCATCGCGCCCTGTGAACCTTCATCCTGGCCCTTCCTGAAAACCTGCTGGGTGGAGCAGGTGCGGGCATCGAGCGGGCCGGCGTTATCGCACATGCGATGGATTACATACGCCACTTCGTTGCCGGCCGCATCAGCCTTGAGCTTGGTTACAGCATCGCCATCAGTCCAGTTGAGGTCGTCATCCGCGGTCGGCTCCGGGGTGCGCTTGTTGCCAGTCAGGTCGAGTGCATCCTGGCGCGTGGCGTAGTAGCCACTGCCCGGCATGTCCTGGTTCAGGGCTCCGGTCGGTGCGGTCTGCATCAGCCAGGCGATCGCTGCTTCCACGCCGGCATCGCCGCTGGCGGTAGCGCTTTGCTTAAAGGCCAGGTTGCCGGCAATAACGGACGAGGTGTCGACCGAACGCAGCAGTGCAATGCCTGCCAGCGTCATCGCCACCAGCACAATCAGGGTGACGGGCAGGATCACGCCCTGCTCCCATGCCTGCCGGGCGGCGCCGGCTCGTTTGCTGTGATTCATGTCTTATCCCCAAATGACGTTGCGCAATGGCACAATGGTCTCGAATACTTTGTAGCGGTAGCACTTCCAGTCAGCCGGATAGGCGGTGGTCTTGAACGTTGCCCAGCTCGACCATTTGGCCACCGCGGCATCCGTCGTGGTGGCGCATTCCTGCTTGGGTGCCGGCTTCTCGTACTGCACGCTGCGCGCCACCAGGGCCACGCGCACCGCCTTGACCCGCTGGAAGTCAGCCGGCGCCGGGTTGGCCCAGGCGCCTGTCGCCGGCTGCCAGGAGCTGACCGATGCCTGGCCCGCCAGCGCAATGCCGTATTCCAGCTGCATATCGATGATCTCGGGCGCCACGACTTCATTGACGATGGCAGGCGTGGCTGAATTGTCCGAGCGCAGCAACTGCTGCAGGTTATTGACGGCATAAGCGCGCTGATACAGCGCGCCGGCCGGCGGCGCCGAGAAGCAGGACAGTTGCGCCGGCTTGGTATAGGCTGGCCAGTTGTTGGCCATCTGGTAGTTGGCCGGTGGATTGAAGTGGCCGCTGGCGCCAGGGTTGTGCTGGATTTTCAGCGCCTGGTCCTGGATCTGGGTGGCCTGCATCAGGGTGCACCTGCCGGCTTGCTGCACCAGGATCAGGTCACCCTCGCGGCAGCCGGCCGTGTTGCCGACGTTCAGCTCAGACGACGGCTGCGGCATATTGCTGCGCAGTTCCGTATTGGACGGGTAGCGGAACGAGCCTTCCATGGGGTTGGCAAAATACTGCACCAGGATGCTGTCGGGCTTGTCGCCGCCGTCGGTGATGACGGCCGACGCCAGGGAAAAGCCATCGATCGCGCCTTCCTTCCCTCCGCAGCTCAAGTCGCCATCGCAATAGGAATAGGTCTTGCTGCAATTGGCGAACATCGAGTTGGCCATGCCCCAGCCGGCCATCTTGGTATCGCGCTCGATCATGGACAGGGCGATGGCACCGGTGCTCTGCGCATCGGCGCCGCCGGTCGAGGTACGCTTCTGCCCTTCCATCTGGCTGAACACCTGCATCACGACCACCATGGCCAGCATGCCGACGCCCAGGCCCACCATGATCTCGACCAGGCCGAAACCGTTTTGCTTGTCGTGCATTGGAATATTCCTTTTCTTCTAGCCAGCGATGAACTGCACGCTGGTCTGTGAGTGAACCTTGCTTTCGCCCGGCACTTGCCAGGTGACGGTCACCGTGACCGTTACGCCGGCGGCCGGGGTCCAGGGGCCTGGCACGACGATGGTGAGCTTGCCGTTCGGCAGGGAGCTGACAGGCGAGTCCTTGACCGCATGCTGCTGGATGCGCTCGCGGTCGGCCCACATCGCACCGAGCGACTGGCTGACCACGTTGGCGGCATCGATGCGGTATTTGGCATCGCTCACCTGGCGTACCGAAGCCGACTGCAGGCCGACGATGGCCAGCACGCCGAAGGCGAAGATCACGATCGCCACCAGGGCTTCCACCAGCACGATGCCGCCCTGCTGGCGCAATGTACGTTGAGATTGCATATTGTTCTCCTTAGCTGCAGCCGCGCGGATCGGTGGCGAAGGCCATCTTCGGATCGCACATGCGGATCTGGCCGCCGGTGCCGATTACCACGACATAGCGGCGGGCCTCGCCGCTGGCGGTGCTGGTCACGTCGGCCCGGGTAAACAAGGCGCCGGCTGGCGGGGTGTACACGCGGCCCATCGCATCGAAGTTGACCTCGGCCGGCAGTTCGCCGACGTCCGAGATCTGCGCGCTGAAATACCCGGCCGGCGCTGGCACAGGCAGCGGCGTGGCGCTGACCGTGACTTTTGCCAGGGTGCCGGATTCCTCCGCCGGACGGGTCTGGATGGTCGCCGGACAGGTGGCGGTCACGGTCGGGCAACCGACCGTCCAGCTCACCTGGCCGTCCTTGTCGGTCAGCATGAAGCGTACGATCGTGTTACGCCGCACCGCTTCGGCACGCGCCGTCTGCAAGCCGTTCAGGATCGATTCTGCCGCAGTGCGCACTTGCGTGTCGCGGATCCATCCGCTGAACGCCGGTATCCCCATGGCCAGCATGCCGGCCAGGATGGCAATGCCGATCATCAGCTCGATCAGGGTGACGCCCTGTTGGCGGCGCGCTAGCATGCGCCCCCCTTCTTGCGCACCCAGCAAGTCACCGGCGAGCCCTCCGATGCCGTCCCCCACCCGCTCGGCAGTGCGACAGTCTTCTTGTTGTTCGACTCGTCGATCGTGAAGCTGAAGCCGGCGACCGTCCCCTTACCCTCGGCCTTGACGGTGTAAGTGGTGGCCGTCAGGGTCGGGCAGGTGTAGGTAAAGTCATCGGCCGGCGGCAGCGCGGCGATGGTGCCGTCGGCGCAAGCGCCAATATAGGTGCGGTTATCCTGGAAGTACTGTTCCAGCTTGGCCCGCATGGCAGCCAGGTTATTGGTCGCTTGCGGCAGGCGGCCACTTTTCACGTAATCGCTGTAGGCAGGAATCGCCACTGCGGAAAGAATGGCAACAATTGCAATTGTCACCATCACTTCAATCAGCGTCATGCCCGCCTGGCGGGGTGCGACGGCCTTTTGCTGGTCCATGTGTTTGCTCCAGGGCTGGTATTTGATAATGCAAGTCTAGACAAGCAAGCTTGCATTTCCCTGAGGAAAACCTGACAAATACCTGACAGCAGCAGATTTATAGAGGGAAATAGACGGAAAACAGGGCACCCCGGCCGCTGGCAGGAGTGTCGATGGCAACGCTGGCGCCATGGCTTGTGGCGATATCGCGCACGATGGCCAGGCCAATGCCGCTGCCGTTGGTCTTTTCATCGAGCCGCTGGAAGCGCTGGAAAACGGCAGCGCGCTTGGCCTGGGGGATGCCGGGGCCGGAGTCTTCCACCGTCAGCATGCCGCCGCCCAGATGCGGGAAGCAGCTCACCGTCACCGTGCCCTTGGGCGGGGTGTAGCGGATGGCATTGTCGACCAGGTTGTCGACCAGGTCGCGCAGCAGGAAGCGGTCGCCCGTCACCTTGGTCGGCTGCAAGTCGAAGCCCAGGTCGATATCCTTGCGCAGCGCCTGCTCGACGAAATTCTGGATCGATTCTTCCAGCAACTGATCAAGCGACAGGCGCTCCATGCGCGTCTTGCGCAGCGGTCCCGGTTCGGCGCGCGCCAGCGCCAGCAGCTGGTTGACCTGGCGGATCATGCGCTCGGTCGCCGCCTGCATCATGGCCAGAGACGACGCGGCGGCAGGGCTGCGCTCCTGCGCCGCCAGCAGCTCGATCTGGGTCCGCATGCCGGCCAGTGGCGTACGCAACTGGTGCGCCACATTGGCCAGGAAGTCTTGCTGGGCTTGGCCGCCTTCACGCACGCGCTCCAGCAAACCATTGAAGGAATGCACCATCGGCATGATTTCCGGCGGCACGTCGGCCGCCGGGATCGGCGACACGTCCTCCGCGCTGCGCGCCTGGATGCCGGCCCTGACCCGGTGCAATGGCGACAGGCCATTGGTCACTGAAAACCATACCAGACCGACCGAGGCCAGGGTGAACACGGCCGCCAGCGGCAGCATGGCGCGCACGATGGCCGTGCGCGCCTGGCCGCGCTTGCGCAGCGTCTTGGCCACCGCCACGATGCCTTGCTGCTGGCCGGTCATCACCGGCAGCGCCACCATACGCACGGGGTTGTTCTGCACGAGCCCGTCCACCGCAGGGCCGCCGGCGCGCGCCGGCAGGACCGGCAATACGGCATCGCCCGCCACCAGGCGGCCCTGACTGTCGCGCACCGAAAAATATACCCGGTCAAACTCGTCCTCGCGCAGGGCGCGTTCGGCAGCGGGCGGCAAGTCGAGCACCAGGCGCCCTTCGCTTTCGCTGATGCGCGCCGCCAGCATGGCTGCCGCATCGCCCAGCGCCTGGTCGAAGGCAATCTGGGCCGGGATCCAGGCCAGCGCATAACTCAGCGCCACACCGGCCAGGTTCAGCAGGAGAACCGGGCCGATCAGCCACTTGAGCAGGCGCAGGCGGACGCTATCCAAGAGCGCTATCCGTTGGCCGCTTCCAGCATATAGCCGAAGCCGCGGATGGTGCGGATGCTGATGCCGGCATCGGCTGTCTTTTGCCGGATGCGCGAAATATACACCTCCACCGCGTTCGGCGTGACGTCTTCGCCCCACGGCAGGATGGCATCGATGATCTGCTGCTTGCTGACCACCCGTGCGCTATGCTGCAGCAGGTATTCCAGCACCGCCCATTCGCGCACCGACAGATCGATCACGTTATCGCGCACGCGGGCGCGCTTGGCGCCGAGGTCCAGCACCAGCGCCCCCATCTGCAGCACACTTGGTTTGGGCGCGTGGCGCCTTGCCAGCGCCCGCAGGCGCGCTACCAGTTCCGGCGTGGCAAACGGTTTGACCAGGTAATCGTCGGCGCCCAGTTCCAGGCCGCGCACGCGGTCTTCCACCGCATCGCGCGCCGTCAGCAACAAAACCGGCAGCTGGCTGCCGCGCGCGCGCAGGCGGCGCACCACTTCGAAGCCGTCCAGGCCCGGCAAGCCGATATCGAGCACCAGCACATCGACCGGACCCGGACGCTGCAGCATGGCATCGGCTTCGCTGCCGTTCTGCAGCAGCTCCACTTTCATGCCATGGCCGGACAACACCCGAAGCACGCCATCGGCCAACACTGCGTCGTCTTCTACCAGGATTACGTGCATGGAGAGTTGAATAAGTTGATTACCGCGCATTATGCCTCGATTCATTACGAGGTAACAATTGCCTTGCATCATTATCGCCCCGCAGGAATCCCAGTTACCCAGCCGAAGCCGGCCAGCGCAGCGAGATTGCCCGCATCAATGGCGCCTTGCACCGTATCGACGACACGATCTGCAAGCCGTGGAAAGCGCCAGCGGTGTCCATGCGGAAACTGCCGCCCTCCATTGGAAAAAATGGGGACGTACCCCATTTTTTCCGGCGGCTGAAAAATGGGGTACGTCCCCAATTTTCAACAGTGCGCCGGCTAAAATTACAATGTTGTAGGACTAGCCTGACAAGCTGCCATGTTGCCAGCCTACATGACGGAGGTAACAGGTCTTATGTTCATCTCTCACATAGAAAATTAAAGTATTACCAACGCGATCGGCAAGCAGCATCCCTAAGAATGCCGACTGCAATACCGTGTACTTTAGTTCTGTGAGGATAAAATGAACAACACTCAACTTAGCGTCTCTGCCAAGAACTCGCTGTCGCAAGCAATGCCTATTGGTTCGTCGGAGTTCAAAGTTGCGTCCCGGCCGGTTGTCAGCTACAGCGGCGCCCAGCAAAATGAACTGCTGGCAGCCCTCCCTCGTGAAGCTCTGGAGTCCCTGTTTGAACACCTGGAACTGGTCCAGCTTCCTTTCGGCAAGGAACTGTTCGAGTTCGGCAGCAAGCTGGAATACGTCTACTTCCCGACCACCGCCATCCTGTCCCTGCTGTATGTCATGGAAGATGGCGCGACCACCGAGATCGCCGTGGTCGGCCATGAGGGCGTGGTGGGCGTGTCGATGTTTGCCGGTGAGCGCGCCATGAGCACCGCCGTGGTGCAAAGCGCCGGTTACGGTTATCGCCTGAAGGCGCAAGCCCTGCGCGACGCCTTCAACCAGGGTGGCGCCCTGCCCCAGCTGCTGATGCGCTACAACGCCGCGCTGTTCGCCCAGATGGCCCAGAACGCTGTCGGCGGCCGCCACAGCTCGATCGAGCAGAAATTGTGCCGTTGGCTGCTGGACCGCCTGGACCGCTCCGCCAGCAATGAATTGAAGGTGACCCAGGAAATGATTTCGATCATGCTGGGCGTGCGCCGCGAATCGATCACCGCTGCCGCCGGCAAGCTGCAGGAGGACGGCATGATCACCTACCGCCGCGGCAACATCACTGTGATTGATCGTGAAGGTCTGGAACGTTATGCGGGCGAGTGCTATAAGGTGGCGAAGGTGGAATATGATCGCCTGCTCGCTGATGTAGCTTGCTGCTAGGCTGCAGCAGCCCCGGGGGCAAGCCGCCCGCGGGGCGCTTGCCCCGGCCCTTCAGGGGAATATAAACCTCGATGCAGGTTCCCCGGTCACCCCGCCCACGGCGGATATTCAATACCCCACCCAGCAGCAAAGCCCGCTCCCGCATCCCCAGCAAGCCGTGCGACATTGGCTTGGCCAGCGTCGGGGCGGCAATCCCGATACCGTCGTCAATAATGCGCAGTACCAGCATGTCGTCGCGCTGCAGCTTGAGCGAGACGCTGACATGGCTCGCCTTGGCATATTTGCGGATATTGGTCAGCGATTCCTGTACGATACGGAACAGCGCAATCGACAGGCTGCTGTCGCCGGCCTTGGCTACGGCATCGATATCGGGACCGATTTCGGTCTCGCATGGAATATTGGCCATGCGCGTGAAGTCTTCACAATAGCTGTCAATGGCCGCACACAGGCCAAGGTTGTCCAGCAGGCTTGGGCGCAAATCTTCAATGATGCGGCGCTTCAGCTCCACCGTGTCGACCAGGGTACCGCGCGCCCGGCGCAACTGGGCCGCCAGCTCCGGATTGGTCTTTTGCAGCTGGTGCGCGACCGCTGCGATGTCCATGCTGATCGAGGTCAGGTTGGCCCCCATCTCATCGTGCAGCTCGCGCGACAGGCGCATCTTTTCTTCTTCGCTGATCGAGATCAGGTGGCGCGACAGTACGGACAGTTGCTCGGTACGCTGCTGCACCATCGATTCCAGGCTTTCATTCGAAAGCTGCAAGGCATGCTCGACCGCCGCCCGGTGCACGAAGCTGCGCCGTACCAGCTGGTAGAACATCACCAGCACCACGATGGCGATGGCATTGATGCCGGCCCCCATCACCACGGCCTTCTGGTATTCCTGGTAGAAGCTGGCGGCGCGCGCCGACATGGCTTCGCCCTGCTCGCGCACCATAATCACCACCTGCAGGCGGATTTCATCCATGCCGCTGCGCTCATCGCTGACCTTGGCAATATTGACGATATCGTCCAGTCCGCCATGTTTATAGACTTCAATCGCCTGGGTCAGGGTGGCGATGCGCTTGCGCACCAGGGCCTGCAGCTGCTGCAGGTTCTTCAACTGGATCGGGTTATTGGCGAGCAGCTTCTCCAGTTCGCGGAACTGTTGTTCGGATTCCGTGACCACCGAGCGCGTCGGGCCCAGGTAGGTTTCCTTGCCGGAGATGAAATAGCCGCGCGCGCTGCTGTCGGCGTCGAGCACCAGTACATTGAGGTATTGCAGGCGTTCGGCCACGCGCGAACTGAGCGCCAGTTGTTCATTGGCGCCCTTTAATGACTGCAGGTTATGAAACAGGCTGAAACCGTTGACGATAAGGATCAGCGCGCAGGTGACGCACAGTAGCGTTTTATAGAGCGGCAGCCGGTGCCGCGGCGCTGGTTCGATGGTGAAGTACATTTTCCCCATTATAGACCCGCAGCAAGATGCTGCCGCACGGAAAGCTAATTGTGCAGCACCGCAAAAGTGTAACCAGACGTATCAATCCAGCAAATTGTTCTTCATTGCGTAGTACGTCAAGTCGCTATTTGACTGCAGGCCCATCTTCTCCATAATGCGCGTGCGATACGTACTCACGGTCTTGATGCTCAGCGAAAGCGCCGTGCCGATATCGGACACGGTAGCACCGCGCGCCAGGCGCAGGAATACCTGGAATTCGCGGTCCGACAGCTCCGTATGCAGGGCGGTATTCGGGTCGCGGTCGAAGCTTTGCGCCAGCAGTTCGCCCACTTGCGAGCTGACATAGCGGCGGCCCTGGTGCACGGTGCGCACGGCGTTGATCAGTTCTTCCGCCTCGCATTCCTTGTTCAGGTACCCGTTGGCGCCCATCTTGAACAGGTTGAGCGCGTATTGCTGGGCCGGATAGCCGGACAGGATCAGCACCGGCAAGTCCGGCTGGCCCTGGCGGATGGTACGCAGAGTATCGATACCGCTCTGGTCCGGCATGGCGATGTCAAGCAACAGCACGTCGCACACTTCCTTGCGTGCGATGTCAAGCGCTTCGCGCCCGGTGCTCCCTTCAGCGACTACGCTGAACTCGTCCGACGACGAAAAGATTTGCTTGAAACCCGCCCGTACAATCTGGTGGTCGTCACAGATGGCTACGCGAATCATTGTCTTCCCTCTTGAATTCCTAGCTTGGGAACGGAGCCAGCGTCTGCAATATCACTAGCAAAATCATAACGTTAATATTGTAGCACCAATGGTTTAACAGTTTAGCCGAGTCTAACCGAAAAAAAGGACGCCTAAGCGCCCTTGCTACAGCTGCTTACAACTTTAGTAGCTCGAGGATGCTTTGCAATTCGCTGCGCAGCATCTCACGGTCTAGCGGCGGCGCTTCGTGTGCCATGCCCGGAGCTTCATCATACTCGCCTTGTGCCGATTCGGCAGCGCGGCTATCGAGCTTATTGCGCGCGCCGGAAATCGTAAAGCCCTGCTCGTACAGCAGCTCGCGGATACGGCGGATCAACAGCACTTCATGATGCTGGTAGTAGCGGCGGTTGCCGCGCCGTTTGACCGGTTTCAGCTGGGTGAATTCCTGTTCCCAATAGCGCAGCACGTGCGGCTTGACGCCGCATAGTTCACTGACTTCGCCGATGGTGAAATAGCGTTTCGCCGGAATTGGCGGCAACACTACCAGGTCTGCCTTGCCAGTACGGTCGTTCATTCACGCACCTGTGATGCTCAGGATGCGCGCGCCGTACCGGCGCTATCTTCGACCATGCCTTTCAGCTTTTGGCTGGCGTGGAAAGTCACGACACGGCGTGCCGTGATCGGGATTTCCTCGCCGGTTTTCGGGTTGCGGCCCGGACGCTGCGGTTTGTCGCGCAACTGGAAATTGCCGAAACCGGACAGTTTTACCGCTTCGCCCCGTTCCAGCGCGTTGCGGATCTCGTCAAAGAAGGTTTCGACCATGTCCTTGGCCTCGCGCTTGTTCAGGCCTACCTGTTCGAACAGAAGTTCGGCCAGTTCTGCCTTGGTCAGCGTAGGCAAATCTTTTTCAGCTTCCTGGCGTACCTTGGCGCTCTGCATTGCGCTGTGCAGTTCAGCGTCCAATGCGGATTCAAGTACGGCGGAATCGACGTCGTTGTTGTTAATTTTGCTGCCCTGCCTTTTAAAGTACATGAGTCCGGCAGTGCCGGACTCGCTGGTATTACTGGAATGTTAAATCAAGCCCGCAGTTTTGCGCCGTGTGCCAGGACAACATGGGCGGTCAGGGTCTTCATCAGCTCGTCCACTACATCATCCTGCAGGGTGTTTTGAGTATCTTGCAAGCTAAAGCGGAAAGCAAGCGATTTTTCGTCGCTTTCCAAGCCTTGGCCGCGATATTCATCAAACAAAACAATGGCTTGCACAATGCGCCCTTGAGCATGCGCCGCTACTGCGCCATGGAAGGCGTCGAGCAGGTCCTGCACCGGAACGGCCTGCTGCACCACCAGGGCAACGTCGCGCGTGGTGCCTGGGAACTTGGAAATCTCTTCATATTCTGGCACGTCGCGTTGCTGTAACGCAACGGCGTCGACTTCGAACAGCACCGGCGCCTTCGGCAAGTCGTACTTTTGCAGCCAGCGCGGATGCAGTTCGCCGATGAAACCGATCACCTTGCCGTCCAGTTCCACCGACGCGGCGCGGCCCGGGTGCAGGGCCGGGTGGGCCAGCTTGGCGAAGCGCAGCTGGCGCGGCGCGAACAGGGCTTCCAGGTCGGCCTTGACGTCGAAGAAGTCAACGTCACGGGCTTTCTGCCCCCACTGCTCGTCGGCTACCGGGCCATAGGCCATGGCGGCCACGCGTTGCGGCTGGTCGTAGCCGGCCACGGTCAACGGGCCGTCCTGCACCGAAGCGTCGCGCTTGAAGATGGCGCCAACTTCGAACAGGCGCACGCGCGGCTGCTTGCGGTTGACGTTGTAGCGCACATTGGCCACCAGGCTGCCGATCAGCGACGAGCGCATGACCGACATCTGCGAGGCGATCGGGTTTTGCAGCTTGATCGGGCTGTCGTTGCCATTGAAGTCCAGTTCCCATTGCGCTTCCACGAAGCTCATGTTGACCACTTCCTGGTAACCCAGGTCGGCCAGCTGGTGGCGCACGGCGAAGATCGAACGGGTATTTTCCGGTGCGATCAGCATCTCGGCTGCGGCCACCGGCGGCAGGGTCGGGATGTTTTCAAAGCCGTACACGCGGGCCACTTCTTCGATCAGGTCTTCTTCGATCTCGATATCGAAGCGGTAGGACGGCGCGGTGACGCTGAATACGCCGTCTGCCAGCGTGAATTCCAGGCCCAGGCGCTTGAAGATGTCGGCGACCATATCGTCGTTCAGCGCAACGCCGATCACCTTGGCTGCACGTGCGGTGCGCATCTGTACCGGCGCACGCTGCGGCAGGTTGACGACCTGGTCGTCGATGGCAGCGACTTTGGTGTCCGGCGTACCGCAGATTTCCACCAGCAGCGCGGTAATGCGCTCAAGGTGCTCAGGGATCGAGGCGAAGTCCACCCCGCGCTCGAAGCGGTGCGCGGCGTCGGTCGAAAAGTTGTACTTGCGGGCGCGCCCCTGGATGGCGTTCGGCCACCAGAACGCAGCTTCCAGGTAGATGTTGGTGGTGTCGTCCGACACGGCGGTAGCGTCGCCGCCCATGATGCCGGCCAGCGATTCCAGTTCCTTGTCATCGGCGATCACGCCAACCCATTCATCGACTTCGATGGTGTTGCCGTTCAGGAGCTTGATCTGCTCGCCCTTCCTGCCCCAGCGGACATCCAGCGAACCGTGGATCTTGTCCAGGTCGAACACGTGGGAAGGACGGCCCATTTCCAGCATCACGTAGTTGGAAATGTCCACCAGTGCCGATACGGGGCGCTGGCCGCTGCGCTCCAGGCGCTGCTTCATCCAGGCCGGCGTTTCGGCTTTCGCGTTCAGGCCGCGGATCACGCGGCCGGCGAAACGGCCGCACAGGTCAGGTGCACTCACCTTCACTGCCAGCTTTTCGTCCAGCGTGACCGGCACGATGCGGTTCTGCGGCAGGTTCAGTTGCGAACCGGTCAGCGCAGCGACTTCACGCGCCACGCCCAGCACCGACAGGCAGTCCGCCTTGTTCGGGGTCAGCTTGATGGTGAATTTCAGGTCGTTCAGCGCGAAGTAGTCGCGGATGTTCTGGCCGATCGGCGCGTCGTCCGGCAGCTCGATCAGGCCGCCGTGGTCTTCCGACAACTTCAGTTCGCGCGCGGAGCACAGCATGCCTTGCGACTCGACGCCGCGCAGCTGGCCAACCTTGATTTCGAATGGCTTGCCGTCGGCGCCTGGAGGCAGGACGGCGCCTGCCATGGCGCACGCCACTTTCAGGCCCGGGCGCACGTTTGGCGCGCCGCAGACGATGTTCAGCAGCGTGCCGGTACCCACGTCGACCTGGCAGACGTTCAGGCGGTCGGCGTTCGGGTGCTTGGCGGTTTCGCGCACATGGCCTACCACCACGTTGGTGAACGGCGGCGCTACTGGGTCGATGTCTTCCACTTCGAGGCCGGACATGGTCAGCATGTGTGCCAGTTCGTCCGAAGTCATCTTCGGATCGACCATTGTGCGCAGCCAGTTTTCAGAGAATTGCATAGTCAGCTTTCGTATCTTTTAGAACCGGTAAACCGGTGTCAGACCCGCAGGGTCTGACACCAATCCGCGGCTGTTGCGTCACCGGTGTCTGACCCTGCGGGTCAGACACCGCCTTACCGGTTTTAGTTGAACTGTTTCAGGAAGCGCAAATCGCCTTCATAGAACAGGCGCAGGTCATTGACGCCATAGCGCAGCATGGTCAGGCGCTCAAGGCCGGAGCCGAACGCGAAGCCGATGTACTTCTCCGGATCGAGACCGAAATTGCGCACCACATTCGGATGCACCTGGCCCGAGCCGGAAACTTCCAGCCAGCGGCCTTTCAGCGGACCGCTGCCGAATGCAATATCGATCTCAGCCGACGGTTCAGTGAACGGGAAATACGAAGGACGGAACCGCACTTGCAGGTCGTCCGTCTCAAAGAAAGCCTTGACGAAATTCAGGTACACGCCCTTCAAGTCAGCGAAGGAAATGTCTTCCGCGATCCACAGGCCTTCAACCTGGTGGAACATCGGCGAGTGGGTCGCATCGGAGTCGACACGGTAGGTGCGGCCCGGCGCGATCACCTTGATCGGCGGCTTGTTGTTGCGGGCATAGCGCACCTGCATCGGCGAGGTGTGGGTCCGCAGCAGCAGCGGCTTGCCGGTGCTGTCGTTGCCTTCAACGTAGAAGGTGTCCTGCATCGAACGCGCCGGGTGGTTCTCGGGCGAATTCAGTGCGGTGAAGTTGGTCCAGTCGGTTTCGATCTCAGGGCCGGCAGCGACGTCGAAACCGATCGAGCGGAAGATCTCTTCCACGCGCTCCCAGGTGCGCATCACAGGGTGGATGCCGCCCTTGGAGCGGCCACGGCCCGGGAGCGACACGTCGATCGCTTCAGCATTCAGGCGCAGCTGCAGTTGCGCTTCCGCCAGCGCGTCACGGCGCGCCGTCAGCGCGGTCTCGATCTGCACCTTGGCGGCGTTAATCAGGGCGCCCTGCGCCTTTTTCTCTTCAGGGTCCAGCTTGCCCAGGCCCTTCATCATTTCGGTGATCTGGCCAGTCTTGCCAAGGTACTTGGCTTTGGCGTTTTCAAGTGCGGCAGCGTCTACGGCGGCGAGGAAGTCAGCCTGCGCGGAGACGACGAGTTGTTCGAGCGAGTTCATCCGACTTTTTTCCTGTGTTGGAAATTAAAAACGGGACATAGCTAAGCCATGTCCCGCTTCTTATGAGCGCCGCCCGGAGGCAGCGCGCATCACTGGCAATTAAGCAGCGATCTTGGCTTTGACGACGTTGACAATCGCTGCAAATGCAGGCTTGTCCATCACAGCCATATCAGCCAGGACCTTACGGTCCAGTTCAATAGCAGCCTTCTTCAGGCCGTTCATGAACACGCTGTAGGTTACGCCGTGTTCGCGGGCAGCCGCGTTGATACGGGTGATCCACAGGGCGCGGAAGACGCGCTTCTTGTTACGACGGTCGCGGTATGCGTACTGGCCAGCACGCATCACTGCTTGCTTGGCAATACGGAATACTTTGCTGCGACGACCGCGGTAACCCTTGGCCAGGTTCAGTACTTTCTTATGACGGGCACGCGCGGTAACCCCACGTTTTACTCGAGGCATAGTAGCTCCTTAAATAATGTTGTGAGATTAAGCGGATGGCATCATGCGGTAGACGCTCTGAACGTCGGACGCATTGATGTTACGGGTGCCACGCAGTTGACGCTTGTTTTTGGTGGTCTTCTTGGTCAGGATGTGACGCTTGAACGCCATGCCCGACTTAACGGTGCCACCTGGGCGCACGCGAAAACGCTTTTTCGCGGAGCTCTTGGTTTTCATTTTTGGCATGTGAATGCTCCAATAATGACCGGATTGTAGGTGGCAGCAACACTACTGCACTTTTGGTGCCTACTCTCACGGGAACCCGGGAGTATAGCACAGCTTTTCTTAAAACCGGTAGTTTGGTGTCTGACCCGCAGGGTCAGACACCAAAATGCAAACGCCGCTGACCTCACCTGAAGCCAACGGCGCTCGCTATGACGGTGTCTGACCCTGCGGGTCAGACACCGGTTTACCGGTTTTACTTCTTCTTCTTCGGCGCCAGCACCATGATCATCTGGCGACCTTCCATCTTAGGGAACTGCTCGACCTGGCCATGCGGCTCCAGGTCAGCCTTCAGACGCTCCAGCATACGCATGCCGATGTCCTGGTGGGCCATTTCACGCCCGCGGAAACGCAGGGTGATCTTGGTCTTGTCACCGTCTTCCAGGAACTTGATCAGGTTGCGCAGCTTGATGTTGTAGTCGCCATCATCGGTACCCGGGCGGAATTTGACTTCCTTCACCGAGATCACCTTCTGCTTCAACTTGGCTTCGTGCGCCTTCTTCTGTTCCGAATACTTGAACTTACCGTAATCCATCAGTCGGCAGACCGGAGGATTCGCGTTCGGCGCGATCTCGACCAGGTCGACATCGGCCTCTTCCGCCAGGCGGAAGGCTTCGGCCAGGCTTACGATGCCCAGCGGTTCGTTGTCCACGCCCGACAGACGCATTTCGGGATGGGTGATCTCGCCATTGATGCGATGGGACTTGTCAGTAGCTATTGTAGTTTCCTTCAATGTTAATTTAGTGGGCCGGTTGCGGGGCTCCCCGCATTAGGCTTTGGTATCGACGTCGTTCTGAAGTCGCTCCACCAGGGCTTCGATCGACATAACGCCCAGATCGACATTGCCCCGCGCACGCACGGCCACGGTGTTGGCATCCCGTTCTTTGTCGCCCACCACGAGGATGAAAGGCACTTTTTGGACGGAATGTTCGCGGATTTTATACGTAATCTTCTCGTTGCGCAAATCAGCAGCAACGCGGAAGCCCAGCTTGCGCAGCCTGGATTCAAGCGCCTTGCAGTAATCCGCCTGGGCGTCGCTGATGTTCAGAATCGATACTTGCTGAGGAGCAAGCCACATCGGCAGCGCGCCCGCGTAGTTCTCGATCAGGATGCCGATGAAGCGCTCGAGCGAGCCGACGATTGCACGGTGCAGCATGACCGGGGTCTTGCGGGTGTTGTCATCCGCGACATATTCCGCACCCAGGCGGCCCGGCATGAAGAAGTCGACCTGCATGGTGCCGACCTGCCATGGGCGGCCCAGCGAATCCTTCAGGTGGTACTCGATCTTGGGACCATAGAATGCACCCTCGCCCGGCAGCTCCGTCCAGGTCACGCCGCAGGCGCGCAGGCCGGAGCGCAGCGCTTCTTCCGCCTTATCCCACACCTCGTCGTCCCCGATACGGTTATCCGGACGCAGCGCCAGCTTGACATCGATGTTCTCGAAGTGGAAATCTTTATAGACTTCCATCGCCTGCTGGTGGAATGCCACCACTTCCGGCTCGATCTGCTCATTGGTGCAGAAGATGTGACCATCATCCTGGGTGAAGCCGCGCACGCGCATGATGCCGTGCAATGCGCCGGATGGCTCATTGCGGTGGCACTGGCCGAACTCACCGTAGCGCAGCGGCAGATCGCGGTAGGAACGCAGGTCGCTGTTGAAGATCTGTACGTGGCCCGGGCAGTTCATTGGCTTCAGCGCGTAGGAACGGTTTTCGGACTCGGTCACGAACATGTTCTCGCGGTAGTTTTCCCAGTGGCCGGTCTTGCCCCACAGCGAAGCGTCCAGGATCTGCGGCGCCTTCACTTCCTGGTAGCCATTTTCCTGGTACTTGCGGCGCATGTACTGCTCCACCTGCTGCCAGATGGTCCAACCTTTCGGGTGCCAGAACACCAGCCCTGGCGCCTCGTCCTGGAAATGGAAGAAGTCCAGCTGCTTGCCCAGCTTGCGGTGGTCGCGCTTTTCCGCCTCTTCGAGCTGGAACAGGTACTGCTCCTGGTCTTCCTTCTTGGTCCAGGCGGTTCCGTAGACACGCTGCAGCATTTCGTTCTTGCTGTCGCCGCGCCAGTAGGCGCCGGCCAGCTTCATCAGCTTGAAGACTTTCAGTTTGCCGGTCGACGGCACGTGAGGGCCGCGGCACAAGTCGGTAAAGTTACCTTCGGTGTACAGAGACACGTCTTCATTGGACGGGATCGAAGCGATGATCTCGGCCTTGTAGTGTTCATTGACCGACTTGAAGTAGGCGACGGCTTCGTCGCGCGGCAGAACCTTGCGGGTCACCTGCTCGTCTTTCTTCGCCAGCTCGGCCATTTTCTTCTCGATCGCCACCAGGTCGTCCGGGGTAAATGGGCGCTTGTACGAGAAGTCGTAGTAGAAGCCGTTTTCGATCACCGGGCCGATGGTCACTTGCGCATCAGGGAAGAGTTCTTTGACAGCGTAAGCCAGCAAGTGAGCGGTCGAATGGCGAATGACGTCCAGGCCTTCCGGATCCTTGTCGGTCACGATGGCGACATCGGAGTCCTTCTCGATCAGGAAGGAAGTGTCGACGACCTTGCCATCAACCTTGCCGGCCAGGGCTGCCTTACCCAGGCTGGTGCTGATGTTGGACGCAAGCTGTGCCACGGTCAGCGGGGCATCGAATTGACGGACGGAACCGTCGGGCAGTCGGACTGAAACCATTATGGATCTCCGGAAGAAAAAGGTAATGCTGGAAAAAATGGACGAAAAAAAACGCGGGCTAGCCGCGTTTTTCTTCAATTGAACAAGCAAAAGAAAGCCGATCGACTAGCGTCACTCACCAACCTTGATGGTAGTTCGCGGTGTCATAACCGGTGTGCCTTTCTCGCTCTTACAAAATGTCTGGTGGGCGGTGAGGAATTCGAATCCCCGACCCCTTGGATGTCGACCAAGTATTCTAACCAGCTGAACTAACCGCCCGTGTCTTTTGCAATGGTACTACATAAAAATGTTCTGGTGGGCGGTGAGGAATTCGAATCCCCGACCCCTTGGATGTCGACCAAGTATTCTAACCAGCTGAACTAACCGCCCGAGAGCCAGCATTATAGAGAGCACTTCCCCCTGTGACAAGTGTTTTCCGAAGAAAACATTGCTGATATATTCAGGACACCATGCAAAACCACGATTCAACCCATCTTCACGCCCATCTGGACGGCGACGCGCAGCACGCACACTTCAATGAACACCGCAGCCAGGCTGCCCTCGCAGCCGCGCTGGCCCTGACTTTGGGCTTCGCAGTGGTCGAAGTCGGGGCCGGATTTTTGGCCAATTCGCTCGCCCTGATTTCCGATGCCGGCCATATGGTGACTGACGCCGCCGCACTCGGGCTGGCACTGCTGGCGCAACTGATCGCCAAGCGCCGCCCTTCCGCCCGCTACTCCTTCGGTTTTGGCCGCGCCGAGGCGCTGGCCGCATTCGTGAACGGGCTGGCAATGCTATTGGTGGTTGGCTGGATTGCGTTTGAGGCGGTGCAGCGCTTTGCATCGCCGGTGCCTGTGCAAGGCGGCACAGTGCTGGTCGTTGCGGGTATCGGCCTGGCAGTCAATTTGCTGGTCGCGTGGAGCCTTTCGCGCGACAAGGAAAGCCTGAACACCCGCGCGGCACTGGTGCATGTGCTGGGCGATTTGCTCGGTTCAGTCGCTGCACTCATCGCCGGCGGCGTGATCATGGCCACCGGCTGGATGCAGATCGACCCGCTCCTCTCATTGCTTGTTTCGCTGCTGATCTTGAAATCCACTGCCGGCGTCCTGCGCGAGTCATTCCACCACCTGATGGAGGGCGTGCCCGACAACGCCGACTATGCAAAGATCGGCGCCGATCTGGCTGCGGTGCCGGGCGTGGTCTCGGTACACGATCTACATGTGTGGGAAATGTCACCCGGCCAACCGGCACTGATCGGCCACCTAGAGATTAACGACCTGCAGGCATGGCCGCAAATCCTGCAACAGGTAAAAGCCATGCTGTTACTGACACACAAAATCGATCACATCACCCTACAGGCCGAGGCGACACAACAATCATGATCCTGGTTATCGCCATTATTCTGGTTCCGCTGTGCCTGAATATATTCGCGACCTTGCTGATTCGGCGCGATCAGTATTCCGAAAAGACGCAAAAACTGGCGCAATAGCTCTTCGTTTGGCTAGTCCCCATCATCGGGGCAGTAACAGTTTGGGGTGTGCTCCGAAATCATGAAAAGGCATCGGGAAATTACCGCGATGCTCGAGGTCTAAGTGACGACTATACCGGCATGGGAAATCCCTTGCGGCCCATTGCGCTAGCATCTGGCGCCAACACGCCAGACTTTGGCACGGCTTGGGGCACCGGCGCCCCACGGGAGGGCTGCTCCCTCAGGCGCGACGGGCTTCGAGGATGCCGCTGACTTCGCAGATGGCGGCCAATGCTTTTTGCAACTGGCTGGTAGCGCCAATTTCGACCGTAAATGTCATGCGCGCCTGGCCTTTGGCGGATTGGGTATTGACGCCGGTGACGTTGATTTTCTCGCGCGAGAAGATCTCGGAAATGTCGCGCAATAAACCCTGGCGGTCGGTGGCCAATACGAACAAATCAACCGGGAATACCGTATCCGAGCGGGCAGCGCCCCATGCCGTCACGATTACGCGCTCCGGCGCCTTGGCGCGCATTTCAGCGAAGTTCTTGCACGAGGCGCGGTGAATTGAAACACCTTTGCCGCGCGTGACAAAACCTACAATTGGATCAGGCGGCGCCGGTTTGCAGCATTTGGCCAGTTGCGTCATCAGGCCATCGGTGCCGACCACCAATACCCCCGATTTAGCACCGGATTCCACGCTTGAATTGCGGCTCTTATTAACTGCCACCTGGTCGGTCGAATCTTCTTCGGCCTCGGCCGGGTCGCGCAAGGCTGCCTCAACGTGGCGCAGCGAGAACTCATCCTTACCTACGGCAAGGAACAGGTCATCCACTTTGCCAAAGCCCAGCTTCTGCGCCAGCGCTTCCAGGTTGACGGCAGTCTTGCCTTCGCGCTGCAGCGATTTCTCGACCAGGGAGCGACCGTTGGCGACCGTTTCCTGCACGTCGATGGCATGGAACCAGGCGCGCACCTTGGTGCGGGTACGGTTCGAGACTGTGTAGCCGGGGCTCAGCCAGTCGCGTGACGGTCCGGCCGTGCCAGGCGCCCCCTTGGCAGTGATGATTTCGCAAGTTTGACCGCTTTTCAACGCTGTATTCAGCGGCACCATCTGGCCGTCGACGCGCGCGCCGCGGCAGCGGTGGCCGACATCGCTGTGCAAGTGATAGGCAAAGTCGATCGGTGTGGCGCCGACCGGCAGCTCGATCACGCGCGCCTGCGGCGTCAGCACGAAGATGCGGTCGTCCAGTGTGGTGGATTTGAGTTTTTCCACCCACTCGCGCTGCTGGTCCTCATTGTTGACCACGGCATCGGCCACCTCGGTCTTCCAGGCCAGCAGTTGGCGCAGCCAGGCGATCTTTTCGTCGTACTGCTGCCCTTTGAAGTTGGAGCCGCCCTCCTCCTTGTAGCGCCAGTGGGCCGCCACACCGTATTCGGCGAAGTTGTGCATTTCCTGGGTGCGGATCTGCACTTCGAGGGGACGGCCATCGTCCGCGGTCACCACGGTGTGCAGCGACTGGTAGCCGTTCGGCTTGGGGCGGGAAATATAATCGTCGAATTCTTTCGGGATCGGGGTCCAGATATTGTGGACCACGCCGAGCACCGTATAGCAGGTCTTCACGTCCTCCACGATCACGCGGAAGGCGCGCACGTCGTACAGCTCCGAGAAGTCCAGGTCCTTGCCCTTCATCTTGTTCCAGATGGAATAGATGTGCTTGGGCCGGCCAAACACTTCGGCCTTGATGCCGGCCGAGGCCAGCTCGGACTGCAGGCGCGCAATGGAAGACGTGACGAAGCTCTCGCGCGCCATGCGCTTCTCTTCCAGCATCTTCGCAATGCGCTTATAGGTTTCCGGCTCGATGAAGCGGAACGACAGGTCTTCCAGCTCCCACTTGATCTGCCAGATGCCGAGGCGGTTGGCCAGCGGCGCGTAAAGGTCCAGGGTCTCGCGTCCATAGGCGCGCGTCACATCGTCGAAGCGCTTGATGTCGGAGAAGTAGCGCAAGGTGGTGCAGCAGGAAGCCAGCCGCACCAGCACCACGCGCATATCGGTGGCCATTGCCAGCAGCATCTTGCGCAGCGACTCGACCTGGGCGACTGCCTGCTGCGCTGCGGTCTTGGTGCGGGCCGCACTGCCGGAGGAGGCCAGCGTCAGTTCGCGCAGGCGGATCAGCTGGCGCACGCCGGCCACCAGGTCGTTGACTTCCTTGCCGTAGCGCGGCTCGATGGAAGGGGCGGTATCGGCGTCGAGCAGGGTCAGCTCGAACATCAGTGCCGCGATGCGGGTTTCCGCATCGGTGCGCAGGATGGCCAGTGTGCTGGCCACCCCGACGGCAAACTCCAGGGCGTCTTGCCCGTGACCGGTAATACGTCCGCTATACGCCTGGCTGGCGTGGTCGAGCGCAGCCAGCACGCGCGCCCCATCGTCGACGGACAAGCCTTGTACCAGCGCGTCCGTCGTTGCGCTATTAAGAGCCGCGATTGAAACCATTACTAAGCTTTCACAGACCTTGTGCGGCCGTCACCACGATTTCCAGCAGCCATTCGGGACGGGCGAGTTGCGCCACGACGGTTGCGCGCGGAGGGGTGTTGCCTTCGACGACCCAGGCGTCCCACACCTCGTTCATGCCGGGGAAATTGGCCAGGTCGGTGATGTAGATTTGCGCCATCAGGATGCGCGACTTGTCGCTGCCTGCTTCGGCCAGCAGCTTGTCGATCTGGGCCAGTACGTCTTTGGTCTGGGCCTGGATGTCGCCGCCGACTGCGGGAACCATGCCTGCCAGGTAGATGGTGCCATTGTGCACTGCCATTTCGGACAGGCGCTTACCAACGTGAAAACGATTGATTTCCATATTGCCTTCTTAGTGGTTCAACAAAAAATCTTTGGCGATCGCGATCTGGTCCTCGTGCAGGAAGGTCGGCGCATGGCCAACGTTCGGAATCTCCACCAGCATGGCTTTCGGCCCGCGCTGGGTCATGGCCTCCGCCGTTTCGCGCGACAGCAGGTCCGAATTGGCGCCGCGCACCAGCAAGGTCGGGCAGCGGATCGCATCGTAGGCTGCCCACAGCATGGCCTCGTCGGCCTTGGCGGATTCGGGTGTCACCGACTGGAACGGCAGGGCCAGCCCCATGTCATAGTGGCGCACCCACGAGCCGTCCTTGTCCTGGACCAGCACATCGGCGGCCAGCTTGTGCCACTCCGCATCGGTGTGTTCGCCGAAGGTGGCCGACACCATTTTCACGAATTCGGCGCCGGCCTTGAAGGTCGGGAAACGCACGTCCTGTGCGATGTAGTCGCCGATGCGCTGGATCGCCACCGGATCGAGGGTGGGGCCGATATCGTTCAATACCAGCTTGCTGACGGGACTATCGGGCAGCGAGGCCAGGCCCATGCCGATCAGGCCACCCATCGAGGTGCCGAACCAGCTGAGTGTTTCGCCATTGGCCAGCACGCGCGCCAGCAGGGTCACCATATCGCTGACATACTGGGGAAGGCGGTACAGTTGCGGATTCACCAGGCTGCCGGAACGGCCGCGGCCCACCACGTCGGGGCAAACCACACGGTAGTCTTTGCACAATGACTGTGCAAGATTGTCGAAATCGTCAGAAACACGGGTCACGCCGTGCACGCAAACCAGCACGTTTGGGTTGTCCTGCTCGCCCCATTCCTTGTATGCCATCTGGTGCAGGCCAGACATGGAGAAACACTGAACGGATTTGATTTTCGCTTCTGTCATTCGGTCCTCGCTCCCCGTACTATTGGTTTTTGCGCTACATTCTACATTGGCTAACTAATTATAGGGGACCAAATGGTCAGCACGACTTTGCGCGGCAAAACTGCGCTCGTTACCGGCTCCACTTCCGGCATCGGCCTGGGCATCGCGCGCAGCCTGGCAGCGGAGGGCGCCAACATCGTCTTGAACGGCTTTGGCGATGCAGGTGAAATCGCCCGGCTGCAGCAATCGCTGGCCGCCGAATACGGCGTGCAGGCCGGCTACCACGGCGCCGACATGAGCAAGCCGGCCGATATCGAAGCCATGATGGCCTATGCCGCCGAAAAATTCGGCGGCGTCGACGTGCTGGTGAATAACGCCGGCATCCAGCATGTGGCCAATGTCGAGGACTTCCCGGCCGAGCGCTGGGACGCGATCATTGCCATCAACCTCACTTCCGCTTTCCACACTACCCGCCTGGCACTGCCGCAAATGAAGGCGCGCAACTGGGGCCGCATCATCAACCTGGCCTCGGTGCACGGACTGGTGGCTTCTGCCGGCAAGTCGGCCTATGTGGCGGCCAAGCACGGCCTGGTGGGCTTTACCAAGGCCACCGCACTGGAAACCGCACGGACCGGCATCACCTGCAACGCGATCTGCCCGGGCTGGGTCCTGACGCCACTGGTGCAGAAGCAGGTCGACGCCCGTGCCGAAAAAGAAGGCTTGTCGAACGAAGCGGCCAAGGCCGCACTGCTGGCGGAAAAACAGCCGTCGGGCGAATTCGTCACGCCGGAAGAGCTGGGGGCGATGGCAGTCTTCCTGTGCTCGGACGCGGCAAAGCAGATGCGCGGCGTCGCCTGGAATATGGATGGCGGCTGGGTCGCCCAGTAATCAGGCCTGCTGCGCCAGGTAGTTGTTCTTCAGGCGCATATAGTGCTCGGCCGAGTACCTGAAATGCGCTATCTCCTGTTCGGTCAGCTCGCGGATGCGCATCGCGGGCCGGCCGACGTACAAACCGCCGCTTTTCAGCACCTTGCCGGGGGCCACCAGGCTGCCCGCCCCCACCATCACATGCGGTTCGATCACCACGTCGTCCATGACGATGGCGCCCATGCCGACCAGGCATTCGTTGCCGATGGTACAGCCATGCAGCAGTACCGAATGGGCGATCGTGACGTGCTTGCCGATGGTTAGCGCCGCGCCTTCCGGTTTGGCTGCCGAGCGGTGCGACACATGGCACATGGCGAAGTCCTGCACGTTGCTGCCCTCGCCGACCGTAATGCGGTTGACGTCGCCGCGCAGCACGGCGTTGCACCAGATTGAAGCATCGCGCCCGATGCTGACATCGCCGATGATTTGCGCGGACGGGTGGGCAAACACGCCGTCGGCGAGCTGCGGGAAGGTGTCGAGGTAGGGTTGCAAGGTCATGGCGCGATTATAGGGCTTGCGCCAGCGCGGCACGCATCCGATTGTGGTTTTCCACAATGGGGATAGACACAATAGCGGCAAGGCAACACGTTTGCCATGATGGGCATATTCGGAGACAACGAGGCCCTCTCATCATGGAAAAGAAACCCTTCTATAAAATCCTGTACGTACAGGTCCTGTTCGCCATTTTCTGCGGCGTCTTGCTCGGCATCTACCTGCCGACCGACGCGGTAGCCATGAAACCGCTGGGCGACGGCTTCATCAAGCTGATCAAAATGATCATTGCCCCGGTCATCTTCTGTACCGTGGTGAGCGGTATCGCCGGCATGCAGGACGTGAAGAAGATCGGCCGCGTCGGCGGAAAAGCCCTGGTCTATTTCGAGATCGTTTCCACCTTCGCCCTGGTCCTTGGCCTGGCAGTAGCCAACTTCGTGCAGCCAGGCGCCGGCTTCAACGCCGACCCGCACACGCTGGACACCAAGTCCATCGCCCAATATACGGAAAAGACCAAGTCGCTGACCACCACCGACTTCCTGCTGAACATCATCCCCAACACCGTGTTCGACGCCTTTGCCAAGGGCGACATCCTGCAAGTGCTGCTGGTTGCCATCCTGTTCGGCTTCGCCCTGTCGCTGCTGGGTGAACGCGGCCGTCCAGTCACCAAGCTGATCGACGAGGTATCGCACGCCTTCTTCGGCATGGTCAACATCATCATGAAGGCCGCCCCGATCGGCGCTTTCGGCGCCATGGCCTTTACCATTGGTAAATACGGTATCGCTTCCCTGCTGCCGCTGGCAAAGCTGATGGGTTCGTTCTACCTGACCTGCTTCCTGTTCGTGTTCATCGTGCTGGGCTTGATCGCCAAATACACCGGCTTCTCGATCTCGCGCTTCATCTCCTACATCAAGGAAGAGCTGCTGATCGTGCTGGGCACCTCGTCCTCGGAAAGCGCCCTGCCATCCCTGATGCGCAAGCTGGAACGCCTGGGCGCCTCCAAGCCAGTGGTTGGCCTGGTGGTACCGACCGGCTACTCCTTCAACCTGGACGGCACCAATATCTACATGACCATGGCCGCCCTCTTCGTTGCCCAGGCCACCAACACCGACCTGACGCTGTGGCAGCAGTTGACCATTCTCGGCGTTGCCATGCTGACCTCGAAAGGCGCGTCCGGCATCACCGGCGCCGGCTTCATCACCCTGGCAGCAACCCTGGCCGTGGTGCCAAGCATCCCGGTGGCCGGCATGGCCCTGATTCTCGGCATCGACCGCTTCATGAGCGAATGCCGCGCCCTGACCAACTTCGTCGGCAATGGCGTGGCAACCCTGGTGGTGGCCAAGTGGGAAGGTGAACTGGACATGGATACCCTGAAACGCGAGCTGGCCAACCCTACCCCGCTGAATACACCGGCCCAGGCTGCCCCAGCCCAAGCCCTGGCAGCAACCGCCGAGTAAGTTCCCCTCCCCTTACCACTAAGACAGGCCTCATGCAATCATGCATGGGGCCTGTCTTTTTTTGTGGTTAGAATGTAACGAAGAGTATTCGGTTGAATGTTGACTTACGGAAACACGCCTCCTAGAATAAACTCACTAATAATGCATACAGAACGGACGCCAGGATGAGACACCCCAGCCACCGTGGTTTTACCCTGATTGAAGTGATGATTGCCGTCGCTATTGTCGGTATCCTTGCTGCAGTCGCCATACCCAACTACACGCGCTACGTGGTCCGCGGCAACCGGGCAGCTGCGCAGCAGCACCTGATTGACCTGGCCCAGCGCGAACAGCAGTTCCTGGCCGATGCGCGCGTCTACAAAGACTCGGTAAGCGGCCTGAACATGCAAACGCCCGCTGCCGTCTCCAAGTTCTATACCATCGCCATCCAGACGGATAACGGCCCGCCGCCAAAATTCAAGATCATTGCCACCCCGGTCGCGGGCACCGGCCAGGTTGACGATGGCGAAATCAGCATCGACCAGGCCGGCGCCAAACTGCCAGCCGATAAGTGGTGATGCCATGAAGCGCCAAGACGGCTTCGGCCTTGTGGAAATGATGGCAGTGGTCGCTGTGATTGCCATCCTGGCAGGGGTCGGCATGCCGGCCATGCAGGATTTCATCACCAACCAGCGTGTGAAGAGCACTTCGAGCGACCTGTTCACCAGCATCCTGCGTGCGCGCAGCGAGGCCATCAAGCGCAACCGGGACGTGACCATCACCCCCAGCACCAGCTGGAGCACGGGTTGGAGCATTCCAAGCCCGAATGCCGGCGAACCTGCCCTGGCCAGTTTTACCACGCGCTCTTCGATCACGGTCGCCGGCCCGGCAGGCGGCTTGACGTTCACCGCTGCCGGCCGCGTCAAAGGCGATGCCAGCCCACAGTTTTCCATTACGTCGTCCACCGGCAAAGCCAGCTGCATCAAGATTGACCTGGGCGGCCGCCCGAACGTACAACCCAAATCATGCTGACACCAACCATGCGCCGCCAACACGGCATAACGATGATTGAAGTCCTGGTCACGATCGTGATCCTGGCCTTCGGCTTGCTGGGCATTGCAGTATTCCAGTCCAAAGCCAGCGTCGGCTCGATCGAATCGTACCAGCGCGCCCAGGCTGTCATCTTGCTGGACGACATGACCGCCCGCGTGCAAGGCAACCCGCAGAATAGCACCGCCTACCAGTCCAGCAGCATCGGCACCGGCGACGCACAGCCAGCCGATTGCAGCGCCGTTGGCGCCGGCGCCGCGCGCGATCTCTGCGAATGGAGCAATTTGCTGAAAGGCGCTGCGGAAAGCGATAGCAGTACCAAGGTCGGCGCCATGATCGGTGCGCGCGGCTGCATTACCCTGCTGCAGGCCGCCGACCCGTCCCCCGGCGTTTGCAAACCGGGCATCGTCCAGGTCGCGGTTGCCTGGCAAGGTCTGCACGCCACCCAGGCTCCATCCCTGGACTGCGGCAAGAATCAATTCGGCGACGAAACCTATCGCCGCCTGATTGCCGCCCAGGTCCTGATTCCTCAACTCGAATGCAAATGAGGAGCCCATCCATGCATATTTACCGCCGTCGCGAGCAAGGCTTTACCGTAGTTGAGCTGATGGTGGCTGTCGCCATCGGCCTGTTGATGCTCGCCGGCTTGTCGACCCTGTTCACCAGCAATAGCGCCGCCCAGATGGAAATCGAGCGCGCCAACCGCCAAGTGGAAAACGGACGCTATGCCATGCAACTGATGACCGGCGACCTGCGCAACGCCGGCTATTATTCCGAGTACGACCCGATCGAACTGGCCATCCCGGCCATACTGCCCGATCCATGCGCCACGGACCTGGCCACCATCCGCGGTGCCATCGCCTTTGCCGTGCAGGGCTATGACAACAGCAATACGCTTGGCTGCCTGTCCGACGTCAAGGCCGGTACCGACGCGGTGGTGGTACGCCATACCCACACTTGCGTGGTGGGCGCGGCCGATTGCGAAGATGCCGCTGCCGGCGGGCCCTTCTTCCAGGCCTCAAGCTGCGCCAACCAGTACGAGCTCGGTTCCAATGACAAGACCAAGCATTACCAGGTCTCCGCGATCGACACCGGCTTCACGCTGCACAAGTACAACTGCACCGAGGTCAATAACAGCGGCACCCCGGCCGATGTGCGCCGGCTGCTGACCCATATCTACTTCGTCGCCAACAACAGCCTGGCCGGGGACGGCATCCCTACCCTCAAGCGCGCCGAAGTGGTGAGCAAGAACGGCGTCATGTCGGTGCAGATCGTGCCGCTGGCCGAAGGGATCGAAAACATGCAGCTCGAATACGGCCTTGACGGTGACGAGGATGGCGTGGCCGAATCCTTCAGCACCAAGATCAGCGACGCCGACTGGGGCAAGGTGGTATCGGTCAAGCTGCACCTGCTGGCGCGCACCCTGAGCCCATCGCTCGGCCATACCGACACCAAGACCTATGTGCTGGGTGCCGGCGAAGATGGCAAGCCCAACGTCATCAGCGCCGCCAACGATAAATACAAACGCCACGTTTTCACTTCACTGATTGGCTTGCCTAACGTGGCCGGAAGGAAATCCTGATGAAACACCCCGCACTCCACCGGCAAAGCGGCATGACCCTGGTCGTGGCACTGGTCATGCTTGTGCTGATCACCTTGCTGGCGATGACAACGTTCAACCTGGGCAAGTCGAGTATCCAGGTAGTCAACAATATGCAAAACCGCGATGAAGGCATTGCCGCCAGCCGCAGCGTGCTCGACGAGGCAATGTCCAGCACCCGCTTCTTCGACACGCCAACCGATGCGCTGAACCAGCCTTGCCTGAACAGCAACCATCGCTGCTTCGACCTCAATGGCGACAGCGTGATCGATATCGTCACCGCCTTGAGCACGCCCAAATGCGTCAAGGTGCGCACCATCAAGGCCATCGAACTCGACATCACAGGCAGTGAGGAAGACCGCGGCTGCAGCCTGGGTACGCCAGGAGACTTCGGCATTGTCGGCGGCCAGGCCCAGCGCGGCAATTCGATGTGTGCCGATACCACGTGGGAGATGACCGCCACCAGCCAGGACCAGCAGGTCCAATCCGAAGTCGTCATGGTGCAAGGCGTCGCGATGCGCGTCCCGACCGACAACGCGGATACCACATGTAAATAATATTTAGCCCGCTTCTTATTGAGAGCCAGCCATGCAAAAAAAGCTATTACTCACCGCGGCCGCCAGCCTCGGTGCATGCGCCACCCTCCTGTCGTTCCCTGCTGGCGCTGACGACATCGATATCTTTACCGGCGCCTCGGCCGGTACCTCGATCAATCCACGCATCCTGATCGTACTGGACAATACGTCCAACTGGTCGCGCCAGTCGCAGAAATGGCCAGGCGGACTGAGCCAGGGTCAATCGGAGGTGCGCGCCATCAAGAGCGCGATTTCCACCCTGGACGAAAAGGTCAACGTCGGCCTGTTCGAATTTGTCACCGACGGCACCGCCAACGACAATGGCGGCTTCGTGCGCTACCAGGTGCAGCCGATGACGCCGTCGGCCAAGGGGGCTTTCGGTACCCGCCTCGACACGATCGACACCAACATTACCAGCCCGATCGAGAAACGCAATTCGGGCACGATGTACGGCAACCTGATGTATGACGTGTACAACTACCTCGGCGGCCTGCCTGGCTATTCCGCCGCGCAAGGCGTCACGCCAAGTTCGATTGCCGACCCCAACGGCTATATCGCCAAGTGGGCACCGTTCAAGTCGCCCCTGTCGGACGACGCCAGCTGCGCCAAGACCATTGTCATCTTCGTCACCAATCCGGACCAGAGCGGCCCGACCAAGGACGACGCCGCCAACACCAGCCGCTTGCAGAGCCTGGGCGGCAACACCAAACAGCTCGGCCTGCCGAACTTCTCGACCCAGACCGTCAAGAGCATCACCAATATCGGCCAGACCTCGGTCTGCTACTCGAGCCAGACCGCGGCCGCCGCCGAGCTGAATATGGCGCCATGGCCCACCACTTGCAGCAACTACACCGACGGCTGCCAGATCGGTTCGGCACTGAACAACGGCAGCAAGGTTTGTCCGGTCGGCACCTCGTCGTTCGCAATCAACGGCGTCAACAGTACCGTGACCAATGTGCCGACGGGCGGCGAAACCACCGACGGCAATCCCTGGAACGCCGACGAGTGGGCACGCTTCATGCACGACAAGGGCGTACCAATCCCGGCCAGCAGCATGAAGTCCAAGGTCACGTTCTACACCATCGACGTGTATAACGCCCAGCAAAACATCGAGCATACCAAGCTGATGCTGAGCATGGCCAAGGCCGGCGGCGGCAAGTATTTCGCCGCCAAGAGCCAGCAAGCCATCCTTGATGCGTTGAACCAGATCCTGGGCGAAGTGCTGGCCGTGAACTCGACCTTTGCATCGACTTCCCTGCCGGTGAACTCCACCAACCGTTCGCAGAACCAGAACCAGGTCTTCATCGGCATGTTCCGTCCCGACCCGGATGCCAAGCCGCGCTGGTTCGGCAACCTGAAGCGCTACCAATTGGTGCTGGACGGCTCCGACGTCAAGCTGGGCGATGCCAACGGCCAGTTGGCGGTCAACGACAACACCGGCTTTATCACCGACTGCGCGCAAAGCTTCTGGACCGTCGACAAAGGCCCCTACTGGGACAAGCTCGGCATCAACCCCGACCCGGCAAGCGGCTGCCGCACCCTGGCGAAAGGCGTATCGCCCTATTCCGATGCGCCGGACGGTCCATCGGTTGAAAAAGGCGCGATGGCGCAAATGCTTCGCAACGGTAACGATCCAGCGAAGACCGGCAACCCGACCTACGCCGTCAACCGCACGCTATACACCCGCGTCGCGGGCGGCACTTCCCTGGTGCCTTTCGACACCACCAATAGCGGCCTGTCGAGCGACCTGGTCAACTTCATCAAGGGCGCCGACGTCACGCAGGAACGCGGGCCGGACAATCCGAACACCACCACCCGGCCGTCGATCCATGGCGACGTGATCCACTCGCGCCCACTGCCGCTGGCCTACGACGAGAACAATGTGTTCGTGTTCTACGGCTCCAATGATGGCTTCTTCCGCGCCGTGGATGCCAGCAACGGCAAGGAACGCTGGGCCTTTATTGCCCCTGAATTCTTCAGCCGCCTGGGGCGCCTGAAGGACCAGACCCCGCTGGTGAACTACCCGAACGTGGCAGGTCCCGGCGATGTCTCGGCCATCGGCAGCCCGAAGGACTATTTCTTTGACGGTTCCACCGGCGTATTCCAGAACCAGCCGATCGATGCCAGCGAGGCCAAGAAGATCTGGATCTACCCGACCATGCGCCGCGGCGGCCGCATGGTGTACGGCCTGGACGTCACCGACATCGACAATCCGCGCCTGATGTGGTCGGCCGGTTGCCCGAACCTCACTGACGACAATGGCTGCACCACCGGCTTTGACGGCATTGGCCAGACCTGGTCGGTTCCAGGTGTCGCCTTCGTCAAGGGTTATTCGGCCACCCGTCCCCTGATCATGATGGGCGGCGGCTACGACAACTGTGAAGATGCCAACACCGGTGCACCGACCTGCATTGCCGGCAAAGGCGGCTACGTCTACATCATGGACGCGGAAACCGGCTCCCTGCTGGCCAGCTTCAAGACCAAACGCAGCGTGGTGGGCGATATCTCCATGGTCGATATCGACAACGACGGCATGCCGGACTACGCCTACGCGGCCGATATGGGCGGCAACATCTACCGCATCGACTTCATCGACGGGCCGACCACCAAGGGCGCCCTGGCCGCCAGCAACTGGCGCATGTACCGCGTGGCCTACACCAATGAAGCCAGCAGCCCGCGCAAGTTCATGTTCGGCCCGGCACTGCTGTACACCAAAGGCTTCGTCTATATCGCCCTGGGCAGCGGCGACCGCGAGCACCCGCTGTCCTGGCAGTACCCATACGATTCGACCGCCAACCGCTTCTACGTCGCGCTGGACAACCTTGCCACCAAGCCGGCAACCGACGACGCCGGCCTGAATATGGACACCAGCCTGACCAACAGCACCTCGCCCACCGACTGCAATGCGCCAAACGTGCTGCCGAATGGCAGCAGCCGCGGCTGGTTCATGGGATTGCAAAAGGGTGAGCAGGTCGTGACCTCCTCCCTGATCGTCGGCGGCACCGTGATGTTCAGTACCAACCGCCCGATCGTCGGCAATGCAGCCAGCTGCTCCACCGCGCTGGGCGAGGCACGCGGCTACGTGGTCAACCTGTTCAACGCTTCCGGCGCGATCGGCACCGACAGCTTCTGCGGCGGCAACCGCTCCTCCGCCTTCGCCGGCGGCGGCTTGCCGCCTTCGCCGGTCATGGCCAGCGGCGTGGAAGTTCGCGGCGAGCCAGGCACCCCGTCGCGCCGCGTATCGGTGGTGATCGGCTCCGGCTACACCCCGTCGGCGATCAACTCCGCCGCGGTCAAGCCGAAGATCAGCTCAGTTCGCAAACGTAAATACACTTACGTTAAGGGACAGTAAGAAACCAGAGGACGCCACGACGCCCCCCTTTGAAAGTCGGGGTCAGCTCCTGACCCTTCCCCTCATATTTTGCAGACACGCACCATCGATATCAGTTCGATAAGTGCGTGTTTGATATCTGTCAGATGGATCGAAGGCGGTTGGGCCTCATTAATCCAATGCATCGCCAATGACAGGATTGACAGAGTGCTGGCAGCCTTCGCGCGACTGCCGTAAGCGACACTGAAACCTGTTTTGCGAGCGGCGAGTCCGATAAGCCAGAGTGCGTAGGTGAGCAATGTCCCCAGCAAGAGCAAAATAGCCAAGCGCCGCAATGTGTGGGTCTGACTAAGGCGTAATCCCATTCCCCACTGCGCGTTCTTGAGGTCGCGGAAGGTTTGTTCGATCTGCATGCGGCCAGCGTAAATGTTGGCGATTTGCTCGGCATTGAGTGAGGCGAGCTTGGGTGAAACGGCGAGCAACCATGGCTCGCGTTGTCCCCGACTATTCTTCTTGCTGTGGCAGCTGCGTGCCGGCTTGCCTATCTTGGTCAATCGGCGCCGCCCCTTTGGGTGGCGTTTCAGCAGCACAAGCCGGCACAGGACAGGATTAGCGCGCGTGTAAAAGTATTGGCCCAGGTCGCGCGCATGGGCGCTGGCCTGTGCATAGAGCGTCTTGCAGCCAACCCAGCCAGGACTGTCGTGCCAGCGCACCATGTCGCGATTGCGGATCCTCCCCACCCAGGCAAATCCGAGCTGGTTTAACAGCTTGAACCAACTGGCGCGAAAGCCGGCATCGGTGATGATGATGGCCCGGCTGCCCGGTGGAAGTATGCTGCGCAACGATTGTAGAAAGTGTTGATGCACAATCGGTGAGCCAAGCTTGGCGCAGGGGTGGGTTTCCTCATAAAGGGTGAACGCACGCCCTTTGACGATGGCTGCTGCCCGTAGCAACTGAATGCTGCTATCGTCTCGTACCGCCGACCAGTCCACAGCAATCTGCACACCAGGCTGGCGGATCACACGGCGAGCCAGCGCACGGTACACGGCATGCTTTTCCTGCGCCAGATGGGGGTTACTCAACAGCCGATCACAGCATTTGATGCGATGGCGCAACTGCGTCGCCGAAGCCAGCTTCTTCCCCATGCGCACCAGACTTAGGCCACCATGCAACGCCGCTGTCGCCACCTTGGCCAAGCATGTCCGCCGCTTGGCATGCATGTTCGGACATTCCTGATCCAATAACCCCTGTATGATTGCATGTGCATGCATGGCTTATTCCTTTCCCTCGCAGTTTGGACGCTACGAATGAAAGGGGTGACACAGCCATGCATGCGCCGTTTTTGGGATTGAAAGTTAACAGCTTCCTTCAACGTTTACAACAAAAATATGAGGGGAAGGGTCAGGGTCAGCTCCGGCAATCGGACATTTGGCGCAGCCAAATGTCCGATTGCCGGAGCTGACCCCGACTTTCTTTATGCTAGGCGAACGACAGTTCGACGCCGGAGGCGGCGGCGATTTCTTCGCGGCTTACGCCGGGGGCCAGCTCGGTCACCTTGATGCCGGTCGGGGTCACTTCCATCACGCCCAGGTCGGTGATGATCATGTCCACCACGCCGACGCCGGTGAGCGGCAGGTCGCATTTCTTCAGCAGCTTGTGCGACGTCGAGCCGTCCTTGGCAGTGGCGACGTGCTCCATCAGCACCACTACTTTCTTGACGCCGGCCACCAGGTCCATCGCGCCGCCCATGCCTTTCACCATTTTGCCCGGGATCATCCAGTTGGCCAGGTCGCCCTTTTCCGATACCTGCATCGCGCCCAGGATCGCCAGGTTGATCTTGCCGCCGCGGATCATGGCGAACGAGTCGGCGGAGCTGAAGTATGCGGCGCCCGGCAGTGCCGTCACGGTTTGCTTGCCGGCGTTGATCAGGTCAGCGTCCACTTCCGCTTCGGTCGGGAACGGTCCAATTCCCAGCAGGCCGTTTTCCGACTGCAGGAATACTTCGATATTTTGCGGCACATAGTTGGCCACCAGAGTCGGCAAGCCGATGCCCAGGTTCACATAGAAGCCGTCCTGCAGCTCTTTCGCCGCGCGCGCGGCCATTTCATCACGAGTCCATGCCATGTTGTCTTCTCCTTAGTTGGCACGCACGGTGCGCTGTTCAATGCGTTTTTCCGGGGTGGCGTTCAGCACGATGCGATGTACGTAGATGCCCGGCAGGTGCACGGCGTCCGGATCGATGGCGCCGACTTCCACAATTTCTTCCACTTCCACCACGCAGACCTTACCGGCAGCGGCCACGTTCGGGTTGAAGTTGCGCGAGGTCTTGCGGAAGACCAGGTTGCCCGAATTGTCGGCCTTCCAGGCCTTGACCAGGGAAACGTCGGCCACCAGCGAGCGTTCCATCACGTATTGCTCGCCGTCGAATTCGCGGATCTCCTTACCGTCAGCGACGATGGTGCCGACGCCGGTCTTGGTGAAGAAAGCCGGAATGCCTGCGCCGCCGGCGCGCAGCTTTTCAGCCAGCGTGCCTTGCGGGGTGAATTCCAGTTCCAGCTCGCCGGCCAGGAACTGGCGGGCGAATTCCTTGTTCTCGCCCACGTAGGAGGAGATCATTTTCCTGATCTGGCGGGTTTCCAGCAACTGGCCCAGGCCAAAGCCGTCCACGCCGGCGTTGTTGGAAATCGCGGTCAGGCCGGTGGCGCCGCTGTCGCGCAGGGCTGCGATCAGCGCTTCCGGGATGCCGCACAGGCCGAAACCGCCGACCGCAATGGTTTGGCCGTCGGCCACGATGCCGGCCAGGGCGGCCTTGGCATCCGGATAAATCTTGTTCATTATGTCTCCTTGTTCAAATGGCCAGAGGGCGATTGAGGATAGAATACGCGCGGCCAAACTTCAATACCGTAGAAATACCGCAATGCCGATCAATTACGAGTCCATCTTTAAATTCGCCCCGGTCGGCATGTGCGTGTCCGACAACCGCGTGATCCAGGCCGGCAACGATGCGCTGGCCGCCATGTTCGGCTACGGCGCGGGTGCGTTGGATGGGCAGTCGTTCCAGGTCTTGTACCCGACCCAGGATGAATACCAGCGAACCGGGGACCGCATCATCCCGATCATGAATGCCAGAGGGCGCTATTCGGATGAACGCATTATGCGCCGCGCCAATGGGGAATTGTTCTGGTGCCATGTGACCGGGCGGGCACTGGATGCGGCTCAGCCGCTGGGTGCAGGTATCTGGACGTTTGAGGATGTATCGGAACAGCGGCCGGTGTCGGCTGCCCTTACCCCGCGCGAGCGGGAAATTGCGGCGTTGCTGGTGGAGGGCAAGACCAGCAAGATGATTGCGCGCGATGCGGGGCTGTCGCCACGGACGGTGGAGATGCATCGGGCCAGCTTGATGCGCAAGTTTGGGGCGGCGACCGCAGCGGAGCTGGTGCATAAACTGGCTGGGGCGCGCTGAAGACCGGCAAACCCGGGGCTGACCCACAGGGTCAGACCCGCCTGCATAGCGGCAACTAGCCGGCCATCATCCCATCATCGGCAGAGATGATGGCGCCGTTGATGAAGTGCGCCTCATCGCCGGCCAGGAGCAGCAACAAGCCATCCAGGTCTTCCGGCTTGCCGGCCCGCTTGCGTGGCAGCATGTCGATCAGGCGCTTGCCCTGGTCGCTGGCGAAGTAATCCTCGTTGATCTCGGTCTCGATGTAACCCGGGCAGATGGCATTGGTGTTGATGCCGTATTTGCCCCACTCCACCGCCATCGCCTTGGTCATCTGCACCACGCCGGCCTTGCTCATGCAATACACGCCAATCTGCGGCAGCACCCGCAAGCCGGCCACCGAAGCGATATTGATGATCCGGTGCTGCTTGCGCGGATCGCCCTTGGCGCGCGCGATCATGCGCTTGGCCGTTTCCTGCGCCACGAAAAAGGCCCCGCGCAGGTTGCAGTCCATGACGAAGTCATAATCTTCCGGCGACACGTCAAGCAAGCGTTGCGTCATTGATACACCGGAATTATTGACCAGGATATCGATCGGGCCGGCCTCGGTTTCGGCATGGGCGATGGCGGACTTGATGCTGGCGTAATCGGTCACGTCGAGGGTGACCACATGGGCGGCGCCGCCATCGGCTTCGATCTCGGCTCGCAGTTCCTTCAGGCGTTCGATGCGGCGCGAAGCCAGCACCACCTGGCAACCTGCCTTGGCCAGCACCTTGGCGAAACGGGCGCCGAGACCGCTGGAGGCGCCCGTGATCAGGGCGATTTTGCCCTCAAAATTTACTTCGATCCCCACCGGCTACTCCTTATGATTCCGTTCCGACATGATGACACAAAAAACCTCCTTATTAGATTGCCACGTCTAATATTAGCCCTCACAATGGCGCCACCGTTGCAATACCAAGGAAAAAAGAGCACACTCGTTCTATTTCCAGCACCGAATTTTCCATCATTCTTATAAAAACACTATGAGCAACCTTGTAGAACAGTACGGCCCGCGCGAGGCAATGGAGTACGACGTTGTGATCGTTGGCGGCGGCCCTGCTGGCCTGTCGGCAGCGATCAAGATCAAGCAGCTGAACCCGGACACTTCCGTGGTCGTGCTGGAAAAAGGCGGCGAACTCGGCGCCCATATCCTGTCCGGCGCGGTGATGGACCCGAAAGCCCTTACCGAGTTGATCCCCAACTGGAAAGAGCTGGGCGCGCCGCTGAACACCGCCGTCACCGAAGACCGCGTGCTGTTCCTGACCGAGACCAAGGCGTTCAAGACCCCGAACTTCATGCTGCCGAAGTGTTTCGAGAACCACGGCAACTACGTCATTTCGCTGGGCAATGTCGTGCGCTGGCTGGGCCAGCAGGCGGAAGCCCTGGGCGTGGAAATCTTCCCTGGCTTCACCGGCGCCGAAATCCTGTACAACGACGACGGTTCAGTCAAGGGTGTGGCCACCGGCAATATGGGCGTCAAGCGCGATGGCGAGCCTGGCCCCGACTTCCAGCTCGGCATGGAATTGCATGGCAAGTACACCCTGTTCGCCGAAGGTGCGCGTGGCCACCTGGGCAAGCAGTTGATGGCCAAGTATGACCTGAACAAGGGCAAGGACCCGCAGTCCTACGGCATCGGCATCAAGGAGCTGTGGGAAATCGATCCGGCCAAGCACAAGCCCGGCCTGGTGATCCACACCACCGGCTGGCCGCTCGATACCAAGACCTACGGCGGCTCCTTCCTGTATCACCTGGAGAATAACCAGGTCGTGGTCGGCTACGTGGTGGGTCTGGATTACGAGAACCCATACCTGTCGCCGTACGAAGAATTCCAGCGCTACAAGACCCACCCGGAAATCCGTACCTTCTTTGAAGGCGCCAAGCGCATTTCCTACGGTGCGCGCGCGATTACCGCCGGCGGCCTGCAATCGCTGCCGAAGCTGGTGTTCCCGGGCGGCGCGCTGATCGGCTGCGACGCCGGCTTCCTGAACATGAGCCGCATCAAAGGCTCGCATGCGGCAATCAAGTCCGGCATGCTGGCCGCCGAAGCCGTGGTGGCAGCGCTGGGCGCCGGCCGCTCGGCCGACGAGCTGGCTGCGTACCCGACCGCCTTCGAACAGTCCTGGCTGCACGAGGAACTGCATGTGGCGCGTAACGTCAAGCCTTGGCTGAAAAAGGGCCTGTACCTCGGCTCGATCATGACCGGCATCGACCAGATCGTGTTCCGCGGCAAGGCGCCGTGGACCCTGCACCACTCGACCCCGGACCACGCCTGCCTGCGTCCTGCTTCGGACTTTAGCCCGATCAACTATCCCAAGCCGGACGGCAAGCTGACCTTCGACCGCCTGTCGTCGGTGTTCATCTCGAATACCAACCACGCGGAAGACCAGCCTATCCACCTGACGCTGAAAGACAACTCGGTGCCGGTGAGCGTCAACCTTGCCAAGTTTGCAGGTCCGGAATCGCGCTATTGCCCGGCCGGCGTCTATGAATTCGTCAAGACCGACGAAGGCCAGGACCGCCTGCAGATCAATGCGCAGAATTGCGTGCATTGCAAGACCTGCGATATCAAGGATCCGACCCAGAACATCGTCTGGATCACGCCAGAGGGCGGCGGCGGTCCGAACTATCCCAATATGTAAGATCCAAGGGGGCTGCGGCCCCCTTTTTCATGGTCACCCTGGCAAGGCGCAAAAAAAAATCAAAAAAATTTCCACTCGGCACTTAATGCTCCCGGCCCCACGGTCGTCTTGTACTTCTGAGAGCGCAGAAAAAGACCCGCTGCTCGATTCGAACCAACCACCCAGGAGTTATCATGCTGAGCCTTCACACCAACGCAGCGGCCCTGTCCGCACAGAACTCGATCACCCGCACTCAGAATTCCCTGTCGACTTCGATGACCCGCCTGAGCACCGGCTTCCGCATCAACTCGGCAATGGACGACGCAGCAGGCCTGCAGATTGCAACCCGCCTGAAGACCCAGACCTCGGGCATGAGCGTTGCAATGCGCAACACCCAGAACTCGATCTCCCTGATGCAAACCGCTGAAGGCGCCCTGGACGAGACCACCAACATCCTGAACCGCATGAAAGACCTGGCAACCCAGGCTGCCGACGGTTCCTCGACCGCTGCCGACAAGACTGCAATGCAGGCTGAATTCGACACCCTGACCGACGAACTGTCGAACGTGATCGCCAACACCAAGTTCGGCGGCACCGCACTGTTCAACAGCGTTGGCGGTACCCTGCAAGCTGCGATCACCTTCCAGATCGGTGCTGACTCGACCGAAACCATGACCGCTGACTTCAACACCGAACTGGACGCTGCCACCACCGCAATCGACACCGCTTCGACCCGCTTTGTGACTACCGGCGCTCCTGCTGCTGGCCCAGGCACCGAACTGACCGCCGTCGGTGGCCCAACCACCGCGATCGCGAACCTGACCGCCGCAATCGACTCCGTTGGCGCGCTGCGTTCCAAGCTGGGTGCAATCTCGAACCGTCTGGACCACGTCTACAACAACTTGGCCAACATCTCGACCAACACCAAGAACGCATCCGGCCGCATCATGGACGTTGACTTCGCTTCCGAATCCGCGAAGATGACCTCCTCGCAGATGCTGCTGCAAGCTGGCACCGCAATGCTGAAGCAGTCCAACAGCCAGTCCTCCCTGGTCCTGTCCCTGCTGCAGTAATTCCGCAGGTGGCCTGAAAAAGCCAACCGTGCGCGGTTGGCTTTTTTTATATCGCCGTATTACTATCAGTTTGTATGGCAATCGATCGCGTCACTCCTTCCAATCCGGGCCTGAGCATTCACGACCGCCAGGTACGGGAAAATCCCGGCCAGGCCCATGCCCAGCCGGTTCCGCCGGTTGCCCAGCCGCCGGGCGACGCGCCCGAGTTCGCGCTGCAAAGCGGCCTGCCCGCCTCCGTTGGCGCGCTGATCGAGGCAATGGAAGGTGCGCAGCATAACCAGCTGATGCGCAGCACTGCTGCCGCTGGCGCAACCATGGGCGCCCTGCTGTCGCAGGAAGCGCTGTCGATGCAGCCCAACCAGTTGTTTCCCTTGCGCCAGATGGTCTGGCATACCCCCGATACCAATTTGCTGGCCGCCTCATGGCAAGTGATGGTGCGCACTTATGGCGAACAGCGCGCGGCCCTGCAGCAGCAGAACGAAGGCCGCCATGTGCCATCCAGCCTGTTCATGGCCGACCCGCCGCCCCCCGTGCTGCGCGATGGGCGTCCTTATCCGGGACTGGTGTCCGAACTCGATGCCTGGCGTTTCGCCGTCTACGCCTGGGGCGCCGAGAAGTTAACGCTGCGTGTGGTGGCGCGCGATCCAGGCCAGGACGAAGGGATGCCGGAGCAGCGCCGCCGCCGGCCGCGCGTGGCCCTGCGCCTGGAGATGAACTTGCCCGACATTGGCAAGGTGGTGGTGCAGATGGAGCCGTCCGAGCTTGGCGTGGTGCTGGAAATCGGCGCCGCCAGCAACGAAGCGATGCAGCAGATGCGCGGACTGTTGCCGCGCATCGCTACCATCGTCGGCCAATGCGGCCTGCAGATCGTGCGTGCGCGCCTGATGCGCGAACTGACGCCGGTCAACCATTTCGACAACGATCCGTCGCGCACGCAGGTCGCGCTGCTGACCGCCGCGCTGTTCAAGGCGATGGCGGAAGTTGCCGTGTTCCTGTCGCAGCCGCGCTTGCCGGAACAAGCGCTGTCGGCCTAGTCCAGTATCCCGGCTGCGCATAGACTTCCTTCAACTCGTCGATGAAGAAGCGTATCTTCGCCGGCAAATGCCTTTGCTGCAGGTAAACGGCCATGATGTCGTAATCGGGCAGTGCAAAATCGTCCAGCACCGTAATCAGGCTGCCTTCCGCAAGCTGCGCCTGGATCTCCCAGGTTGAGCGCCACGCCAGTCCCAGGCTTTCGCACGCCCAGCGGTGCAGCAATTCACCATCATTGCAATCGAGGTTACCCTGCACCCTGACCGTCACGGGCTTGCCGCCTTGCTGGAAGTACCAGCCGCGCTGCTGGCCGCCCTGCAGGTTGAAGGCCAGGCAGTTGTGCTGCGCCAGGTCGTCCAGCGTGCGCGGAATACCGTGCCGCGCGAAGTAATCCGGTGTGCCGCATACAACACGGCGGTTTTTCGCCAGCCGCACCGCCACGAAGCTGGGGTCGATCACACCGCCGATGCGGATGCCCAGGTCATAGCCTTCGCGCACCAGGTCGATCACCTGGTCGGTCAGGTTGAAGGATATCTGCACGTCTGGATTGGCGGCTAAAAACGCCGGCGCGTGCGGTGCAACATGCTGGCGTCCAAACGAGGCCGGAGCCGACACGATCAGGTGCCCGGTGGCCTTGTGCCGCCCCTCCGAAATATTGCGCTCGGCGATATCCAGGCCAGAGAGCAGCTTGCGGCAATCCTCAAGGAAGACATTGCCCTGTTCCGTCAGCGTGAGGTGGCGCGTTGTGCGGTGCATCAGTTTTACGCCCAGGCGCCTTTCCAGCGCGTCGATCCGGCGCCCCAGCATCACCGGCGTGATGCTCTGTTCCAGCGCGGCGCGCGCCAGGCTGCCTTTCTCGACCACGGCCACGAAGGCCTCGATTTGCTTCAGTTTGTCCATGGCTCCGATTATTCCATACCCAGAGTATCGAATGAAACGATTTTTTATCGTCTTATCAGGGCAACTCATCGCCTATAGCATACAAAACATCAACAACAGACTTTGCATGCATATCAGGAGATCACCATGGCAAAAATGACGGCGGCCGAAGCGGCTGTCCACGTACTGCAGAAGGAAGGCATTTCGGTCGCATTCGGCGTGCCGGGCGCCGCCATCAATCCGCTGTACGCTGCGCTGAAAAAGAACGGCAAGATCAAGCACATCCTGGGCCGCCACGTCGAAGGCGCTTCCCACATGGCCGAAGGCTATACCCGCGCCGCGCCGGGCAATATCGGCGTCTGCATCGGCACTTCCGGCCCGGCCGGCACCGACATGATCACCGGACTGTATTCGGCGCAGGCCGACTCGATCCCCATCCTGTGCATTACCGGCCAGGCGCCGCGCGCGCGCCTGCACAAGGAAGATTTCCAGGCCGTGGACATCTCGTCCATCGCCAAACCGGTCACCAAGATGGCGACCACGGTACTGGAGCCGGCCCAGGTGCCGCGCGTATTCCAGCAGGCCTTCCACCTGATGCGCTCCGGCCGTCCGGGCCCGGTACTGATCGACCTGCCGTTCGACGTGATGATGGCGCAGATCGAATTCGATCCGGAGACCTACACCCCGCTGGAGGCCTTCAAGCCGCGCGCCTCGCGTGCCCAGGTCGAAAAGGCGCTGGAGATGATGAACGACGCCGAGCATCCGCTGATCACCGCCGGGGGCGGCATCATCAACGCCAACGCGTCCGCCCTGCTGCAGGAATTCGCCGAAATCGTCAACGTGCCTGTGATCCCGACCCTGATGGGCTGGGGCACCATACCCGACGACCACCCGTTGATGGCGGGCATGGCCGGCCTGCAGACCAGCCACCGCTACGGCAACGCCACCGTGCTGGCCTCCGACTTCATCATCGGCATCGGCAACCGCTGGGCCAACCGCCATACCGGCTCCGTCGACGTGTTCACCGAAGGCCGCACCTTCGTGCACGTGGATATCGAGCCAACCCAGATCGGCCGCGTGTTCGGCCCGGACCTGGGCATCGTGTCCGACGCCGGCTACGCGCTGGAGCTGTTCGTCGAAGTGGCCAGGGAGTGGAAGTCTGCAGGCAAACTGCGCGACCGCACCGGCTGGGTGGCCCAGTGCCAGCACCGCAAGCGCACCATGCTGCGCCGTACGGATTACGACAATGTGCCCGTCAAGCCGCTGCGCGTGTACGAAGAAATGAACAAGTACTTCGGCCGCAATACGCGCTACGTGTCCGCCATCGGCCTGTCGCAGATCGCCGCCGCGCAATTCCTGCACGTCTATCAGCCACGCAACTGGATCAACTGCGGCCAGGCCGGTCCCCTGGGCTGGACCATCCCGGCCGCGCTGGGCGTGCGTGCGGCCGATCCGGGCACCGATATCGTGGCCATTTCTGGCGACTACGATTTCCAGTTCCTGATCGAGGAACTTGCCGTCGGCGCGCAATTCAAGCTGCCTTACATCCACGTGCTGGTGAATAACTCCTACCTGGGCCTGATCCGCCAGTCGCAGCGCGGCTTCGACATGGACTTCTGCGTGCAGCTGTCCTTCGAAAACGTGAACGCGCCGGAACTGAACGGCTACGGCGTTGACCACGTGGCCGTCGTCGAAGGCCTGGGTTGTAAGGCAATCCGCGTGCACAATCCGGACGACATCATCCCGGCCTTCGAGCAAGCCCGCGAGCTGATCGCCAAGTACAGCGTGCCGGTGGTGGTGGAAGTGATCCTGGAGCGCGTGACCAATATCGCGATGGGCACCGAGATCAACGCCATCAACGAATTCAACGACATCATCGACGCCGCTTAAGAGGAACTGCAATGCCAAAATTCGCCGCCAACCTGACCATGCTGTTCAACGAGCAGCCTTTCCTGGAGCGCTTCGGCGCCGCTGCCCGCAACGGCTTCAAGGGCGTGGAATTCCTGTTCCCTTACGAATTCGAGCCGCAGCAGGTGCACGAACAGCTGGAACAGCACAAGCTGGAAATGGTGCTGCACAACCTCCCAGCCGGCAATTGGGCCGGCGGTGAGCGCGGCATCGCCTGCCACCCGAACCGCATCGGCGAGTTCGAGCAGGGCGTGGAAACCGCCCTCGCTTATGCCAGTGTGCTGGGAACCCAACGTATCAACTGCCTGGTCGGCATCAAGCCGCAAGGCGTGGCCGATGCCGATGCCCGCGCCACGCTGGTGAGCAACCTGAAGTTCGCAGCCGGGGCACTGAAGAAGGCCGGCATCCCATTGCTGGTCGAACCGATCAACACCTTTGACATTCCGGGCTTCTTCCTGTCGGGCACCCGCCAGGGGCTGGAACTGATCGAATCGGTGGGATCGGACAACCTGTTTCTGCAGTACGACATCTACCACATGCAGCGCATGGAGGGCGAGCTGGCCAACACCATCAAGAACCACCTGTCGGTCATCAGGCACGTGCAGCTGGCCGACAATCCAGGCCGCTTCGAGCCCGGCACAGGCGAGATCAATTACCGCTACCTGCTCAACTTCCTCGACGAAATCGGCTACGGGGGCTGGGTGGGCTGCGAATACAAACCGAAAGCCGGCACCGAAGCTGGCCTAGGCTGGCGCCAGGAACTGGCGGCTTAAAACAAACCTAGAGGAGAAAGTACCATGCAAAAACTCGGATTCATTGGCCTTGGCATCATGGGCGGCCCGATGGCAGGCCACCTGCAGGCAGCAGGCCACAAACTCTACCTGCACGACGTGAAAAACCCGCCAGCCAACCTGGTCGAAAACGGCGCCACCGTGTGCACCTCGGCGATGGAAGTGGCCAAGCGCGCCGACATCATCTTCCTGATGGTGCCGGACACCCCGCAGGTCGAAGAAGTCCTGTTCTCGGAAGATGGCATCGCCGCCGGCCTGTCCGCCGGCAAGATCGTGGTCGACATGAGCTCCATCTCGCCGATCGCCACCAAGGAATTCGCCAGGAAGATCAACAAGAAGAGCTGTGCCTACCTGGACGCGCCGGTCTCGGGCGGCGAGGTGGGCGCCAAGGCAGCTTCGCTGACGATTATGGTCGGCGGCCCGCAGGAAGCTTTTGACACCGTCAAGCCGCTGTTTGAGCTGATGGGCAAGAACATCACCCTGGTCGGCGGCAACGGCGACGGCCAGACCACCAAGGTCGCCAACCAGATCATCGTGGCGCTGAACATCCAGGCCGTGGCGGAAGCGCTGCTGTTCGCATCGAAAGCCGGCGCCGATCCTGCCAAGGTGCGCGAAGCGCTGATGGGCGGCTTCGCCTCCTCGCGCATCCTGGAAGTGCACGGCGAGCGCATGGTGAAACGTACCTTCAACCCCGGCTTCCGCATCGCGCTGCACCAGAAGGACCTGAACTTGGCGCTGCAGGGGGCCAAGGCCCTGGGTGTGTCGCTGCCCAACACCTCGGCCACGCAGGAGCTGATGAACGCCTGCGCCGCCAACGGCTTGTCCGGCCTCGACCACTCTGCGCTGTGCCAGGCAATCGAACTGATGTCCAACCACCGCATTGCACAGGCTTAACATGACGTCCGCCCCAGCCCCACGCGCGCTCCTGCTCGACTTGTACAACGCCGCCATCGGCGCAGTCCATCCGCGCAACCTGCTGCAGGACTACCTGCCGCCGCCGCCCGCCAAGGGCCGCACGCTGGTGATCGGCGCAGGCAAAGGCGCCGCAGCCATGGCGGAAGCCGTGGAGCGGCACTGGCAAGGCCCGTTGTCGGGGCTGGTGGTGACGCGTTACGGTCATGGCGCCGAGACCCGGCATATCGAAGTGGTCGAGGCTTCGCATCCCGTGCCGGACGACGCGGGCCGGCAAGCCGCCGCGCGCATGCTGGAAATGGTGCAGGATCTGACCGGGGACGACCTGGTGCTGTGCCTGATTTCCGGCGGCGGTTCGGCCTTGCTGGCCTTGCCCGCCGAAGGCATCTCGCTGGCCGAGAAGCAGGCGCTGAACAAGGCGCTGCTGAAAAGCGGCGCCACCATCGGCGAAATGAATTGCGTGCGCAAGCACCTTTCCGCGATCAAGGGCGGCCGCCTCGCGCTGGCATGCGGCAAGGCGCGCGTGGTGACCCTGCTGATCTCCGATGTACCGGGCGACGATCCGCGGGTGATCGCAAGCGGCCCTACCCTGCCCGACGCCACCACCAGCGCCGAGGCGCTGGCGATCCTGTGCAAGTACCGGATCGACATCCCGAAAAGCGTGCTGGCGCACCTGCAATCGGCCGACAGCGAAACACCGAAGCCTGGCGATACGCGCTTCGAAGGCCATAGCCATCACGTCGTCGCCACCGCCCAGCATGCACTGGAAGCAGCTGCCACACGGGCGCGCGAGGCCGGCCTCACGCCGTACATTCTTTCCGACGGGATTGAAGGTGAGGCGCGTGACATTGGCCTGATGCACGCCGCAATGGCACGCCAGGTCCTTTCGCACGGCCAGCCTTTCCAGCGTCCTTGCGTGATCCTGTCCGGCGGCGAAACCACCGTGACGGTGCGCGGCAACGGGCGCGGTGGCCGCAACGTCGAGTTCCTGCTCAGCTTTGCGCTGGCGATGGAAGGCGCCACCGGCGTACACGCCATCGCCTGCGACACGGACGGCATCGACGGTTCGGAGGACAACGCCGGTGCGCTCTATGCGCCGGTTTCGCTGGCCCGCGCCGAAGCCAAGGGCGTCAGCGGCAAACACCTGCTGGCCAACAACGACGCCTACAGCTTCTTCAGCGCACTGGACGACCTGGTGGTCAGTGGTCCGACACGCACCAACGTGAACGACTTCCGCGCAATCCTGATTCTTTGAATCACTGAGAATAGAGAGAGACACCAATATGCGTCGCGAACGCAAAGCAAAAATCGTAGCAACCCTTGGCCCTGCAAGCAGCGAATACGCCACCATCAAGGCGCTGTTCGAAGCCGGCGCCGACGTATTCCGCTTCAACTTCAGCCACGGCAGCCATGCCGACCACCAGGCCCGCCATGGCATCGTGCGCGCCATTGAGAAAGAACTTGGCCGCCCGATCGCCATCCTGGCCGACCTGCAGGGTCCCAAGCTGCGCATCGGGCAGTTCGAAGGCGGCAAGGTGACGCTGAATGCGGGCGCCGAGTTCCAGCTTGACCAGGCGCCGGCGCCCGGCAGCGTCTCCCGCGTTTGCCTCCCGCACCCTGAACTGTTTGCAGCCGTCAGCGCCGGCCAATCGCTGCTGCTGGACGATGGCCGCATCAGGCTCGAAGTGCTGGCCAGCGACGCCGGCACCATCCGCACCCGCGTGGTGAATGGCGGCGTGCTTTCCGACCGCAAGGGCGTGAACGTGCCGGATGCCGTGCTGCCGATCCCGGCGCTGACAGCCAAAGACAAGGCCGACCTGGAGTTCGCGCTTGGGCTGGGGGTGGACTGGATCGCCCTGTCCTTCGTCCAATTGCCGGACGACGTGGTCCAGGCCAAGGAGCTGGTGCAGGGCCGCGCAGGCGTGTTGTCCAAGCTGGAAAAGCCGGCCGCACTGGACCGCCTGGAAGAAATCGTCGGCGTTTCCGACGCCATCATGGTGGCGCGCGGCGACCTGGGCGTAGAGCTGCCACCAGAACGCGTACCCGGCGTGCAGAAGCGCATCGTGCGGCTGTGCCGAAAGCATGGCAAGCCGGTGGTTGTCGCCACGCAGATGCTCGAGTCGATGGTCAGCGCGCCGGTGCCGACCCGCGCCGAAGCGTCCGACGTCGCCAACGCCGTGTACGAAGGCGCAGATGCCGTGATGCTGTCGGCCGAATCGGCCAGCGGCGCCTATCCGGTACAGGCGGTATCGATCATGAACCGGATCATTTCCGAAGTCGAGCGCGACCCGCTGTATCCAGCCATGATCGAGGCCCAGCACCAGGCACCGCTGCCGAACAAAGGCGACGCCATCAGCGCGGCGATGCGCGACGCTGCACGCATCATGGGAGCGAAAGCCATGGTTGCCTACACCACTTCCGGCCATAGCAGCCTGCGCACGGCACGCGAACGCCCGATGGCACCTATCGTCAGCATCACGCCGAAGCCGGAAACGGCGCGCCGCCTGGCGTTGGCCTGGGGCGTGCACAGCACCGTCAGCAAGGACGTCAACTCTGTCGATGAAATGGTGGCGGCGGCTTGCCGGACTGCGCTGCGTGAAGGATTCGTCATAGCCGGCGACCAGATTGCCATCGCTGCCGGGACCCCGTTCGGCCAGCCTGGCAGCACCAACCTGCTGCGGCTTGCGGAAATTTGGCCGCAGTAAGCAGCCATTAGTACAGACTTTCTCTTTTAACGCCGGTCCTCCAACCGGCGTCTTTTTTTACTCGCCGCGTTGATGCACCTGGGCGCCGGCCGCGTAGGTGGCCGAAATGGCGCGGTCGTCGCCCAGCAAAGCCAGGGCGAACAGCAATTCCTCCAGGCTGTCGCAGCGCGTTGTGCGGCGCTCCAGCAGCGGCGTGGCCTTGGGATCGACCACGATGAAATCGGCCTCGGCGCCAGCGGCGAAATTGCCCACCGTGCCTTCGAGCTGCATGCTGCGCGCACCGCCCAGCGTCGCCATGTAGAACATGCGCAGCGCCGGCAGGTAGGTGCCGCCCATGCGCGCCACTTTGTAGGTCTCGTTCATGGTCTGCAGCATGGAGAACGAGGTGCCGCCCCCGACATCGGTCGCCAGCGACAAAGCGACCTTCTGCTGGTCGGCGGCTGCGAAATCGAACAGGCCGCTGCCCAGGAACAGGTTGGAGGTGGCGCACATCGATACGGCGGCGCCAGTGGCGGCCATCCGCGCGCGGTCTTCGTTGTCGAGCCAGATGCAGTGCGCATACATCGAGCGTGGGCGCAGCAGGCCGTATTTGTCGTACACATCCAGGTAGCTGCGTGCATCCGGGAACAGCGACTTGACCCATGCCACTTCGTCGGTATTTTCCGCCACGTGCGTCTGCACGTAAGTGTCAGGATATGCACGCGCCAGCTCGCCGCACATATGCATCTGCGCTTCGCTGGACGTCGGTGCGAAGCGCGGCGTGAGGGCGTACATATTGCGTCCCTTGTTATGCCAGCGATGGATCAACTCCTCGCTTTCGCGCGCGCCCGTTTCGGCAGTGTCCTGCAGGAAGTCCGGGCAATGGCGGTCCATCATCACCTTGCCGGCCGCCATGCGCAGGTTGCGCGCTTCCGCGGCAGCGAAGAAGGCGTCCACAGATTCAGGATGCACGGTGCAGTACACCATGGCCGTGGTAGTGCCGCAACGCAGCAGTTCCCTGACAAAGAAGTCAGCCACCTCTCCTGCGTGGACGGGGTCCTTGAACTGGCGTTCGGTGGGGAAAGTATAGGTATCGAGCCAAGGCAGGAGGCCAGGTGCCGGCGAGGCGATCATGTCCGTCTGCGGATAATGGATATGGGTGTCGATAAAGCCCGGCATGATGATCTTGCCGCGATAGTCGCGCACCTGGATCCCTGGCGGCAAAGTGTCCTTCAGCTGCGCGTAGTCGCCAGCCGCGAACACGCGGCCGCCGTCAACCAGCAGCAGGCCGTCCTCGTGCCACGCATGCGCGTTGGGTGCAAAGGCCGGATCTGCCGTGAAATGAAGGATACTGGCCCGGAAAGCTTTCAAAGTAGTCATCACGCCACCCTAGCTGCCACGGTAAGTCGAATAGGCCCACGGGGATACCACGATCGGCACGTGGTAGTTGGCATTGGCATCCGCGATGCCGAAAGCGATGATCACCTCGTCGACGAAGCGCGGTTCCGGCAGCGCCACGCCTTGCGCGGCAAAGTAGTCGCCGGCCGAAAAAACCAGCTCATATTTGCCGGCAACGACCTCGCCGCCGGCCAGCAACGGCGTCTCGCAGCGTCCGTCCTGGTTGGTGGTGTCGGTCTTCAACAACACTTTTGTGTTGCCTTCAACGCGGAAAAGCTTAACTTTTACGCCCGCGCCAGGCTTGCCCTGCGTGATATCCAGGACGTGTGTACTCAGTTTGCCCATATGGTCTCCTCTTGTGAATGAAGAAAATCATATACGGCAGGCCATTGCGATATATACACGGTGGTGAATATCAACCATGACGTGCACGGACATAATCGGGACTCCATATCAAAAAATACAGGAGACACCATGCAGCAAGCATTACGCGTAGCGGCAGCCGGCACCATCGCTGTCCTGGCACTGACGATGGGCGCACAGCAAGCCAGCGCCGCCGACTGGAGCGACACCTCCATCGGCTACCGCTACGGCAAGAAATTCGCGGAGCCGTACAACCCGAACGACATCAGCAAACAAATCCTGAACTGGACCTATGCCGACGGCTACAAGTACGGCGGCAACTATATGAACCTGGACTTCCTGCGCTCGGACGGCAAGGACAATAACGCGCACGAAGCCTACCTGTTGTACCGCCACACCCTGGACCTGGGTAAAGTGAGCGGCAAAGACTTCAAGTTCGGACCTGTACGCGGCGTCGGCATCACCGCGGGCTTCGACTGGAATACGAAGAACGACAACACCTACAACTCGCGCAAGCGCATGATCCTGACCGGCCCCACACTGATGCTCGACGTACCGGGCTTCCTGAACGTGAGCCTGCTCGGCATGTGGGAAAGCAACCAGCCGCTTGGCGTCGCCAAGCGCTATAAATACGACACCCACGCCATGCTGAACGCCGCCTGGGGCATTCCATTGGGCTCCGGCTTCAGCTTCGAGGGCTATGCCAACTGGATCGGCAACAAGGGCAAGAACGAATTCGGGGGCCGGACTTCGCCGGAAGTGAACATCGACGCGCAAGTGATGTACGACTTGAGCAGCCATCTGGGCGCCAAGCCGAACACCCTCAAGGTCGGCCTGGAATACCAATACTGGCGCAACAAATTCGGGAATCCGCATAATATCCCCGGCAGCACGGCAAAGACCCCAATGCTCCGCGCGGAATACCATTTCTGATTCACTGACCGAAAGCGGCACGCCGGATAGCACCGGAAAAAGTAGTTCAGACAAAATCCAATAACGGAGACACCATGAACAACCTGCTATACAAAGTGGATGACCGTCCACCGCCAATCACAACCGCCCTGCTGGCGGCCCAGCACATGCTGGCTGCCCTGGGCGGCATCATCGCCGTGCCGCTGGTAGTCGGCGCAGTCCTGAAGCTTCCCGCCGACCAGGTGGTAGCCCTGGTCAACGCTGCCCTGCTCGGCTCCGGCATCGTCACCACCATCCAATGCATCGGCGTAGGTCCTGTCGGCATCCGCCTGCCTTGCGTGATGGGTACCAGTTTCGCTTTCGTGGGCGCCGCCATCAGCGTCGGCCTCGAACACGGGGTGCCAGGGATTCTTGGATCATCGCTCGCCGGCTCGGCGATCATGATCCTCGGCAGCTTCTTCATGCCGCAGATCCGCAAGCTGTTCCCACACCAGGTGACTGCAGTGGTCGTGACCATGATCGGCCTGTCGCTGGTACCGGTTGCAGTCGACTGGGCGGCCGGTGGCAAGAACGCCGGCGCGAACTATGGCGATCCCACCAACCTTGGCATCGCGCTGTTTGTGTTGGCCACCGTGATCGCACTGGTCCAATTCGGCAAAGGCATCATTTCAGCCGCTGCCGTGGTGATCGGCATCGCGATCGGCTATGGCGTCTGCCTGGGCCTGGGCCTGGTCAATTTTTCAGCCGTCCAGAAGGCCGCGGTATTCGCAGTACCGCAACCGCTGTACTTCGGCATGACATTCCCGATTAGCGGCATCCTGGCCATGGCATTGGCATACGTCGTGACCATTGTGGAGACGACCGGCACCTTCATGGCGCTAGGCTCCGCGACCAACACCAAGATGAAAGGCAAGCTGCTGTGTCGCGGCGTGCTGTGCGACGGCCTGGGTTCGGCCTTCGTGTCGGTGCTGGGCGCACCGCCGGTATCGACCTTCGCGCAGAACGTCGGCGTGATCTCGCTGACCGGCGTGGCCAGCCGCTATGTCGTTGCGCTGACCGGTGTATTCCTGGCCGCTGCCGGCCTGTTCCCCGTGCTCGGCGCTATCGTCGTAACGATCCCGCAACCGGTGCTGGGCGGCGCAGGCCTGATGATGTTTGCGATGATTATTGCGGCCGGCGTCCAGATGCTGTCCAACGTGGAACACGATAAGCGTACCGGCTTGCTGATCGCGGTCTCCGTGGGCTGCGGGCTGGCCGTATCGGTCCGTCCTGAACTGCTGTCCAAAATGCCCTCCTTTGTGCACGAGATCTTCGGCTCAGGCATCTCGACGGCGGCCATCGTGGCGGTGGTGCTGAACCTGGTGCTGCCGGACCGCCCGGTCGCCGAACACGACGAGGATGAAGAAGATGATGTACCGCAGCCGATGCTGATTCCAAAAGTCGGCTAAACTCGCCCGGTCCTGCCGCGCAAGTGGCGGGACCGCTCCTTTCCCCGACATTGTTTCCGCATTGCCCCGCGCATTGTTTCCGCAGTGTTTAATCATTTCGAGAAGAATTGAATGAGCAAAACTCTCCTGATCGAGAATGCGCGCGTGGTTGTCACGATGGACGAACAGCGCCGCGAAATCGACAACGGCGCCATTTTCGTGCGCGGTAATGTGATCGAACAAGTCGGCCCCACCTCTGAATTGCCGCAATCGGCAGACGATGTGATCGACGCAACAGGCCATGTGGTCATCCCCGGCCTGGTCAACACCCACCACCACATGTACCAAAGCCTGACGCGCGTGATCCCAACCGCGCAGAACGGTGAATTGTTCAACTGGCTGACTAACCTGTACCCGATCTGGGCCAACCTGGACAGCGAAATGGTGCACGTGTCGACCCTGACCGCCATGTCGGAGCTGATCCTGTCCGGCTGCACAACCAGCAGCGACCACCTGTACATCTACCCGAACGATTGCAGGCTGGATGACAGTATCGAAGCCGCTGCGAAGATCGGCATGCGTTTCCACGCCGCCCGTGGCTCGATGAGCGTAGGGCAGTCGAAAGGCGGCCTTCCGCCCGACAGCGTGGTCGAAGATGAGCAAGCGATCCTGCGCGACACCCAACGGCTGATCGAGACATATCACGACGCCGAACGCCACGCCATGCAGCGTATCGTCGTTGCGCCCTGCTCCCCGTTCTCCGTCTCCCGCGACCTGATGAAGGAAGCCGCCGCTCTCGCGCGCAGCCATGGCGTCTCGCTGCATACCCATCTCGCAGAGAACGTCAACGACATCGCCTACAGCCGCGAAAAGTTCAATATGACGCCAGCCGAGTATGCGGAAGATTGCGGCTGGGTGGGGCGTGATGTATGGCACGCCCATTGCGTCCAGCTCGATGACGATGGTGTCTACCTGTTCGCAAAAACCGGCACCGGCGTTGCGCATTGCCCGTGCTCGAACATGCGCCTGGCTTCCGGCATTGCGCCGATCCGCAAGATGGTCGATGCTGGAGTTCCAGTCGGCCTTGGGGTCGACGGTTCTGCTTCAAATGATGGTGCCCACATGCTGGGCGAAGTACGCCAGGCCATGCTGCTGCAGCGTGTCGGCTTCGGCCCCGATGCAATGACGGCACGCCAGGCACTGGAACTCGCGACCCTGGGCGGCGCAAAGGTCCTGAACCGCGACGACATCGGCGCTATCAAGCCTGGTATGTCGGCCGACATCGTCATGTTCAAGCTGGACCAGGTCGGTTTTGCAGGTGCACTGCATGATCCGGTTGCCGCACTGGTGTTTTGCACCCCGGCGAACGTCAGCTACAGTATTATCAATGGCAAAGTCGTGGTGAAGGATGGCATCCTTCAGACCATCGACCTGCCATTGACAATTGAACGCCATAACCAGCTGGCCGCCGCCCTGGCGCTAGCTACGAACACGCGGAAAGTCACCTGATAAGCGCCAGGAGAGATCCTCGGCCGTAACTTCGATTTACTTGATTCGGGTCACGCTGTGCCCGGTCCCGGTGACGCTTTGAGCGATCTTGCCTTCGGATTTCCAGCGCACCGTATGATCCGTTCCAGTAATAGCCAGCCGGCCTTTTGGCTTGACTTCCACGGTCACGGTATTCCCGACGCCCAGGATCTCCACCTCTGAGCAAACGCCGGTGGTCGTCACGGTGTGGCCCGAACCGACCACTTCCAGCTTACGGCCATCGCAAGGAAAACTACGCTGATGCCCGCTGCCACTGATGTTGATCAGCTTATCGGTCACTTCAATTTCGCCGACGGCGTCTTCCTGTGCGAAGGCGCCAGTCATCAATATCATCGCGACGGTCGCGGCCACTGCTTTTTGCATTCCCAGTTTCATACAAAGTCTCACAAAGTTATAAAAACTTCAATTCTAGTCTTTTAACCGGATGAGCGCGTACGATTTACCGGAAAGCAGTGCTAGCTCAGACTTGATACGACACCGAGTGTTAGTTGGGAGGTGGCTTCCGCCCCATTGCGGACGGTGGATCTTGCTGCGTGAATTAATCGCTGCCTAGCCCGGTATCCCATTCTGTCTTGCAATGAGCGCATATTGCGCTTTGATTGCCGGTGGATAGAAAAGACGATTTACATTTGCGTTTGCAATTAGGGCAGAGAATGTTTGTTGCGCACACATAAGTGGCAATCATAGCGGCTGGGACTGCGACAAACATTGCTAAGACTGCCAAAGAAAAAGCCTTTGGGTAGTCTGAACGATCAATAAGCAAGCAAGCGCCAACGGCTATTGCGCTGATGACGAACAACGGCGAAGCTGGCTTGAAAATTTCGAACAACGGCCGTGAGCCTGTCAGAATTTTAGTGTGAATCTGGGGTCATGAAATAATACCGAAAGGGATTGTCCATGACCGACGTAATGACCACTAAAAAACCAAAAACCAAGAAGCAGTACCCGTTTCCTGTTGAACTGATTGACCAGTTGCTGGCCCAGGTCGAGAACAAGGATGCCGAATCGATTCTCGGGGAGTCAGGCTTGGCCGGCCAGCTCAAAAAGATGCTGGCCGAGCGCATGCTGACAGCCGAATTGACCCACCACCTCGCCACCGAAGGCGACGCCAAGAACCACCGTAACGGCAAGAGCCGCAAAACCGTTTTGGCACCGGGCGGCGAGCTGGAATTGGAGATCCCACGTGACCGTCTTTCCAGCTTTGAGCCAAAGCTCGTCGGCAAGCACCAGCGCCGCATGCCGGGCTTCGATGACCACGTTATCGGCATGTATGCACGCGGCATGACCGTGCGTGAGATTCAGGCGCATTTGCTAGAGCTGTACGGCACCGAAGTGTCGCCAGACCTGATTTCGACCATCACCGACGAGGTCATGGATGAAGTGGCGCAATGGCAGCAGCGGCCGCTGGAAACGATGTACCCGATCGTCTACTTCGATGCACTGCGGCTGAAGATCCGCGATGAAGGCACCGTCAAGAACAAGGCCGTATATTTGGCGCTGGGTATCCGCGCCGATGGCCGCAAGGAAGTGCTGGGACTATGGATCGAACAAACCGAAGGCGCCAAGTTCTGGCTGAAGGTCTTCAACGAGCTGCGCAACCGTGGATTGGAAGACATTCTGATTGCGGTCGTCGATGGCCTGCGCGGCTTCCCTGAAGCGATTGAGGCCGTGTATCCGCAGGCGCAAATCCAGACCTGCATCGTGCACCTGATCCGCAACTCGATGACGCTCGCATCCTGGAAGGATCGCAAGGAGCTAGCCGCTGCACTCAAGCCGATCTACCAGGCCGCTAACGCCGACGCGGCAGCAGCGGCGCTAGATGCGTTTGCAGACGGCCCGTGGGGGCAGCGCTTCCCGACCGTGCCGGCGATGTGGCGGCGCCAATGGGAGCAGGTGATTCCGTTCTTCTCGTACCCACCGGAAGTACGTTCGATTATCTACACCACGAATGCCATTGAGAGCCTGCACATGCGGTTGCGGAAGATCGTGAAGAACCGTGGCCACTTCCCGAGCGACGAGGCAGCGACCAAATTGCTGTACCTGGCCTTGCGCAATATCGAAAAAGATTGGAAGATGCCGCAACGGACCTGGAAGATGGCCGCCAACCAGTTTGCCATTCTGTTTGGTGAACGCTTCACCAACGCGATTAACTAACTACGAACCGCGACCCCGGCACACAAAATTCCTGACAGGTCCACGGCCGTGGATATTGTTTGATCTCATACCTATTAGCAGTGTCGACACCTTCCTGAGATTCCGGAACACTCACGTCCTTCTTTTCCATTTTTCAAGCTATTCCAAAATGCGCCGATCAAGGTGGCCGCACTTGGCCGCCCCCTGCACCACCAAGCGGGCCATCATTTAGCCCATGCTGTCACAAGACGAGCCGCCTCATTGACATGCAGAATGCTATCGATCGCGGACACTTTTCGAAGCGCAACACGAATGTCAAAGCTGCTGCCTTCCGTAACGGGCAACGCTTCATTATGCAATGCCTATGCGAGATGGGCGGCCATACGAACCTCCATAGGAGCATCGACTTCACTGCCTAGATAAGGGGTCAACAGCTGGCGTATCTCATAAAGCGCATTGGCAAGGAGTTTAGCTTGAGCGCTATCGATATTCATTCTTTTCTTTCTATCCGGTGACAGCTTTTGGCCGGAATCAGTCTTTAGCTGCGTAACGTTCAATAGAGTCCACCATAGGGTCCTGCGCATCCATGAACATATAGCAGCGACCAAAAAGCGCACTTTTACCGAACGCGTCAAATTTGTTCTGGCCGAACGGGGTTATCTGTACCTCATGAGCAGCTAAAGCATCGAGATGACGGCTATCAATCTCATCCAAGTTTGACTGAACAACAGATGCCAGAACCACATTCGCTACATCATGGTTGTACCGTACCAATACGTTACCATCATCCATATTAAGTGGATGCATGTCCGGGTGAGCATGAAAAACCTTTTGGAGCGCCTCCTTCGCATGGTGCTCAGCCGCTTCGACTCCTGGCCGGATGCGACTTTGCAGAACTCTAGCCCAACTGAAAGCCCCTGTCATGCTAAGTCTGGGTCAGTACAACTTATGGAATGACGGCTTTCCGCGTCTTCCCTGTATTCAAATCAAGCGTGTAAACCACTTCGCGCTCTCCGGTGCCAAGAAGTCGCCTCTTCCAGATGACCAGATTGCTCTCGGCGATGTAGTGCGCCACTGGATATTTCTTGGAGCTGCCCACGTCCCTCTCATCGGGGCCCAACGGCGGGCTCGGGAACCGCCGCATCTCCTTACCAGGCTGTTCAACAACCACCTCGGTGCCGACACCCTCCCGGAAAGTTTGATAAATGCGCAGATCGGAGGTGATGCCGACCAGCGCCTTGTTATCCGGGGGAAGCACGGGATGGGCGCCCCACGGCCCCCCTCCGTCATGTTGCACCAATCCTTCGATCTCGATTGCCGATGTGTTTGAACAGCCATCGAGCCCATAGAGCTTCCAGCCGATCCATGCGAAGACTGCGGCATTTCCTGCTTTGGAATAGAAATCAGGACTTGTATGCAGTTTGATTCCCCCTGAAGCGACAATCCGCTCCATTCCACCTTCGGGCCCAACGCGATACATGCACGGCTGTCCGTAAGGCGGATCAAAACGATAGGCAATCTCCTCATTACTGCAATAGAGCCATAAGACACGACTGTCCTGCTTGTCGTGCTTCAGCTCCCCTGCGCATCCGACCCCGGCCGTGTTGACCAGCCGCTTACGCAAGACATCATCTCGCCATACTCGCGGGACAGAGTCCCCATTCAGCTCGATATAGGGATACCCGCCATTCGGCTGCTCGTCCTTGGGGATCACTTCGTATTCTGCGACAGGCTGCGGGTCCCTACCTCCCCGCATATCCAATGCCATGAGCGTCGAGACTTCGTTCCAGTTGCTTCTTTTTCCCCGCTCAAAAATCGGTAACGACTCCGGCCCCATCAAGGTCGTCGTTTTGAGAAAATACATTGTGTCGCCTTGCGTGGCGTACGTCGTCGAGTAAAGCGTGGTGGTGGTTGGAACGAATGCACAGGCGCTGAGCAGCGCGCAGCAAGCGCTAATGACGGCAATTACTTTCATCATATGGATAAAAATTCCTTGTCTAATCATAGACGACCTGGCTTTTCTTAACGCCCCGGTTAATTTGCACATACTTCGGCCATTCAGCGCCACTAGCAGGCTGCTGAAATACCGCCTCGGCACCGCGCCCGAGGCGGCCCGTCCAATGTTATCCTGACGCCCCCATTCCCGACCTGGAAATCAATGCGCGGCGCCGATACCTTTACCGAAAGCCTGTTCACGATGCGCAAGCTGGAGGACTTTATTCCGGCAGACCACCCGCTGCGTGTCATTCGCAAGATGGCCAATACAGCGCTGGAAAAGATGGACGACTTGTTCGCTAAGATGTACGAGGCCGACATGAAGGGCGGTCGTCCGAGTATCGCTCCCGAAAAGCTACTGCGCGCGATGTTGCTGCAAGTGCTGTACAGCATCCGTTCGGAGCGCCAGTTGATGGAGCAGGTCCAATACAATCTGCTGTTCCGTTGGTTTGTCGGCCTGTCGATGGACGATACCGTTTGGGTGCCGACTGTCTTCACCAAAAACCGCGAACGCCTGATCAAGCATGATGCCGTCATCGAATTCTTCAACGAAGTGCTGGTCATCGCAGAAAAAGAGGCGTGGCTTTCGTGTGAGCATTTCAGCGTGGACGGTACCCTGATTCAAGCCTGGGCCGGCCACAAAAGCTTTGTGCGCAAGGAGGACGATGGCCAAGGCAACGGCGACGGCGGCGATTTCAAAGGCGAGAAGCGCAGCAACGATACCCACCAGTCCAAAACCGATCCCGACTCCCGCCTATACCGCAAGGGCAACAACACCGGTAGTGAGCTGCGCTATATCGGCCATACCCTCAGCGACAACCGCCACGGCCTGATCGCCAATGCGATGGTCACAATGGCCGATGGTTATGCCGAACGGGAAGCAGCCAAGGCCATGATCGGCGATGCGCGTCAGGCGCTGGTTGATCCAAAGCGCGAGATCACGCTGGGCGCGGACAAGGGCTACGATGCCGCGGAATTCGTGCAAGCTTGCCAGGCCATGAACGTCACGCCCCATGTGGCGCAGAACAAGTCCGGCCGCAACTCGGCGGTGCCCGAGTCGATTGCACAGAGCGATGGCTACGCGATCTCGCAGCAAAAACGAAAACTCATCGAACAAGGCTTCGGTTGGGCCAAGTCCGTCGGCGGCATGCGCCAGGTGATGGTGCGTGGCTTGAAGAAAGTCGACCAGATGTTCGTGCTGACCATGGCCGCATACAACCTGGTGCGCATGCGCTCCTTGGGACAAGTCCGTCCCGCGGCGGCAGCATGATGGAAAATCGGTGGAAAACCTCGTGCAAACTGGGGAAACGATGGAATTTTCTTCCGAAAATCCCATCTTATGAAATTAATTAATCGACCAGCACCCGGAATCACGCGCCACGACCGATTCCAGCCGAGTGGTATTTCAGCAGCCTGCTAGGTCTTTTGGATGTAAAGTCACGAGGAGGCCAACACAAGTTTTTTGGCTTCTCGCAAAATAACTCCTGCCTCGAAAACTGGCCCGCTGAAATCGGATTCGACGAAGCGCATTATTTCGGCGTCAGCTGGAAATAGCCCGGCTATATCAATCACTATGCGACTGTCGGGATCACGAAGACTATAACGTTCGATGACCTCAGCGTACCACGGCCACGACGCGAGAGAGTTAATGAAAAGCAGAGCGAGTTCTTCCCTGCGATTTGCCGCTAGATTCCCGACGTAGTCTTGGACTGCTTCGTCTAGCGTTTGAATGGAATTTTTTTTCAACGCGAACTTCACGGAAAGAGTAAAAATTCATACTGGGATTCGGCTTTTGGCCGGGTTCTGCCTGCGGCATCCTCGTCAACGATAAGTTGCGCAGGAGGACAATTCACCTATAGGCGCCTTACCCATTCGCAAGCAGAAAACATTGGTTCCCCCTTTCATTAAAGTCTTAGTGCTATCGAAGGGCTGCTGTTTTCGGACCAAGCAAGACTCTATCCCATCTGACAGTCAGTGTCAGATTAAGTGTGAGCCGCTATGGCTCGAACTACCAGGTAAAGTTCCCGGACCTTTTCAACTCCTCGGGAAGCTCCGCCATATTGCCGCTGCTCGCTTCATATACGAGGAACTCATCGAAGCCTTGTCTGATGACGAGATGGTCTTCGTCCAGCCATCCCGATATGATGTTCCGTCCACACGAGGCATTTTCAGTGCTGCCGACCGTCCTGATCCTGCCATCGCGGTTCCGAATTTTCAGCAAGTGCTGTTCAGAGCCAGCTTTGTTTTCGACGAACGCGTGCCAAGTTCCACCAGGAGAGCCTTCCGCCTTGGGTACACGGGTTGAGCGCGGCTCCAAACTCTCGAAGATGGGAATTTCCCGGCCGTTTCGGATGAACGCATGATGCCCGCGGTACGATTCGAAGCGGCCAGCGAGCTTCTCAAACGATTTGGAAGCCGGCCGATAAGAGACGTACTCAAAAGGGACTTTATACCCGTCATGAAGCATGCTGCGCGCCAGAATCAGCAACTCTGTTCCGTCTTCTGACCAACTGGTCGATGTTCCCAGCTCTTTCTCAGGAATTGACACCGGCAGTTTCAGCTTTGTCCGCTTCAGTGTCGCTACGTCGAAAAGGAAGATGCCACTTTCGGAGCCGGACCAGCGCGAAGACGTAGTAACGCCGATAACGAGATAGTTGCTGTCGGGTGAAAACGAGGGGCCGCGCGCCTCCCGCACCGCGTGCTCGTAGACCAGGCGCCCGGAATCGGTCTGCCGGTCGAACAGCCAATATTGCGTTTTCGTGCCGCTTGCACGCGTTCCCAAGTAACTTATCCAGCGGCCGTCCGCAGACTGTGTCATGTTCACACCGCTCACAAATTCCTGGTCAGCCAGGCGTTTGCTGCTCAGGCTGGCCAAGTCTGCTTTGAAGAGCTGCCCTTCACGGCGCGTGAAATAGACCGGCGTTCTGATATCCATCGATGTCAACGCCACCATTTTCGCTTCAGTCGCGATGTTTCTGCATATGGGAACCGCCGCAGCACAATGGCACGGCGCGGACAACGACATGGTTGCTGCGGAAACCACTACTGCCAGGGGATAGAGCCTCTTCATTTCGCCACGCGCTCAGGAATTTTGCGCAGCATACCATCTTGCAATTTTGAAAACAAGTTCAGCCGTGGCGAACATAAAGCGAAATGGCCCTCGCGGGCCATTTCTTTGTTGAATGCGCAGAGAATTATGCGAATTCGCCGACCTTTGCGCTCACCGCCTTCCGCACCGAGCCACTGGTGACGAAGCCGTGCGCTACCTGGATGTCGTTGTGGAACCAGCGGTCGCCGTCGAGGCAGGCCGGGATCTGTTTGCGGATTTCGTCGTAAGCTGCTTGCGTACCCTCGCCCAGCTTGAATCCTGGCAGCAGGTGCTCGGTCATGGTCAGGGCCTGTGCGGCCAGCAGCATCTCCACGCCAACGATGTACTGCGTATTCTGCACCACGGTATGCGCCTTGCGCGCGCACCAGGTGGAGTTGGAGATGTGGTCTTCACTGTTGGCTTTCGATGGTATCGAGTCCACGCTGCCCGGCATCGACAGCGTACGGTTTTCCATCACCAGGGAGCTGAGGGAACATTGCACCACTGGATAGCCGGTATTTACGCCGCGCAGGCCCGACATCAGGTTGCGCGGCAGGCCCCACGACAGGGTGGGGTCGATCAGGCGTGCCACGCGGCGCTCGCAGATGCTGCCCAGGTCCGTGATCGCCATGGCCAGCAAGTCCATTGCCTGCGCCAGGTACTGGCCGTGGAAATTGCCGCCGGAGATGATCTCGAAGCCGCCGCCGTCCTTTCCGAAGATCAGCGGGTTGTCGGTAGCCGAGTTGATCTCGTTCTTCACGATGGTGTCAATGTAGTCCAGCGCATCGAACACGGGACCATAGACTTGCGGCGTGCAGCGCAGAGAGTACACGTCCTGGATACGCGGGGTGTAGGGAATGTCGGTACGGCGCAATTCGTCGGGAAACTGCACGGCGCGTGCTTCATGGCTGGTGCGGGTCGAGCCTTTCAGCAGCTTGCGCACGATGGAGGCGGTCTTGATCTGCCCCGGATGCGGGCGTGCCTGCTGGATGCGCGGATCGAAGGCCGACATTTCGGCGCGCATGGCTTCCAGCGTCAGGCCCAGCGACAGGCAGGCATCCGTCAGCAGGTCGCGCGCATCCTTGGCGGCCAGCACGGCGACGGCCAGCGATGCGGTGCAGCCGTTGATCAGGGCCGATGCATCCTTGGCTTTGAGGTCGAACCTGACCGGGCCGACTTCGGCCTTGGTGATGGCTTCGGCGGCCGGCATGCGCTGGCCCTTGTACATCACTTCCGCCTCATCGAAACCGGCAATGGCCGCCGCCAGGTAGGCCAGCGGCGCCAGGTCGCCGGAGGCGCCGACGGAGCCCTTCTGCGGCATGATCGGGTGAATGCCGGCGTTGATGAAGGCCAGCAGGCGGTCCACCACTTCCACGCGCGGCGCGGAGTAGTTGCTGGCGAAGGCGTTCGCACGCAACAGCATGGTGGCGCGGCTCACCTCTTCCGAGAACGGTTCGCCGATACCGCCGCTGTGAGCTTTGATCAGCTGCGTCTGGAACAGTTCGATGTGTTCGACCTTGATGCGGGTGTCCTTCAGCAGGCCGACGCCGGTGTTGAAGCTATACATCATCGGCGCTTCATCATGCATCCAGGTCGATTCGATATAGTCGCGGCTTTCCTTCAGCGCAGCACGCGAGGTGGCAGACAGTTCGACCCTGGCGCCATCGCGCGCCACGGCCAGGACGTCTTCGGCAGTCAGGTTGAAGCCGTCGATAGTTACGTTGCTCATTTCTTTTCCTTTGCTATCAGTTGACGCCAGCTTCGAACCAGGTGCCGATCATCTGCCGTTCGGCGTCCGTCATATTTGTCATGTTCGCCAGCGGCATGTCTTTGTTCTGCACCGTGCGCTGGTAGATCTTGGCGGCATGTTGTTTAACCTGGTCTTCGGTATCGAGCATCACGCCGCCCGGGGCTGAGGCGAAACCCGCCTGGGTCGGAGTCGCGGAATGGCAGGAGGCGCAGCGCTGCGTCACAACCTGCTTCACGCTGGACAGGTTGGCCTGGCCTGCAGGAGCGGCGGTTGCTGCGTGGCCATCGGCATCGGCCACGGCGGCCACCGTCGCAGGTGCGGCTACCGCCTTGCGCGGCGCCGGGGCAATTGCTACGGCCACCGCGGCCAGCAGGATCACGCCAGCGATGGGGAACGCAGGCGAAACCTTGCCCGCATGGCGCAGGTTGAAGAAGTGGCGGATCAGTACACCCGCGGCCATGATGGCGGCCAGCACCAGCCAGCTGTAAGCGTGGCTGTAGGTCATCGCGTAGTGGTTGCTGATCATGATCAGCAGCACAGGCAGCGTAAAGTAGTTGTTGTGCACCGAGCGCACCTTGGCGCGCTTGCCGTAGATCGGGTCGGGCGACTCGCCCTTGGCCATGGCATCGACCAGCTTGCGCTGGCCAGGAATGATCACAAACAGCACATTACCGACCATCATGGTGCCGATCATGGCGCCGACGTGGATGTAGGCCGCGCGGCCGCTCAAGGTATGGGTCAGCACATAGGCCGCGCCGACGATCAGCACGAACATCACGGTGCCCAGCAAGGCAGGCTTTTCGGCCAGCGCGGTCTTGCACAGCGTATCGTACACCAGCCAGCCGCCGGCCAACGTGCCAAGGCCAACCGCCACCGCTTGCATGGAACTCAGATCAGCCACGTTCTTATCGATCATCATCGCCGAAGCGTTGAAGTAGTAGACGATGAACAGCATGGCAACGCCGCTGATCCAGGTGGCGTAGGCTTCCCATTTGAACCAGTGCAGGTCTTCCGGCAGTTCGGCCGGGGCAACCAGGTATTTTTGCGGGTTGTAGAAGCCGCCACCGTGAACGGCCCACAGTTCGCCCATCACGCCCTTCTTGGCAAGCGGGCTGCCAGGCTTGGGAGGCCGGATCGAGTTGTCCAGCCAGACGAAGTAAAACGAAGCCCCGATCCATGCGATGCCGGTGATCAGGTGCAGCCAGCGAACCAGCAAGTTAAGCCATTCCACCCCGTATGGGCCGAATAAAGTCTCCATGATTTTTATCCATTCAATCTGCGTTCACCTGCCTCTGGCGGGCACTTCAGGTGAACCAAACGGTCGTTATACCGCCGCCGCTACGACCTGCGTGGATGGAACGATATCGGTTGCGGGCGCGGGAGACCTTCCATTTCCTATATAACTCGCATATACCTGGAGATATAGTTTGAAGCCCCGGAAGGTGCGAATCTCTCATGGATAAATCTAAATAACTAATATTCGGAGACCATGATGTCCAGATTGCCAGAACACTTAGACATCCACCTGATCCGTATTCTGTACCTGCTGCTGGTGGAGAAGAACGTATCGCGCGTGGCCCTGAAACTGAACCAGCCGCAGCCCTCCATTTCCGGTTCGCTGCGCAAGCTGCGCGACCTGACCGGCGACCCGCTGCTGGTGCGCGGCGGCCGCGGCATGGTGCCGACGCAACACGGCGAGAGCCTGTTGAAGACCGCCAAGCGCATCCTCGACGAAACCGAAAGCCTGTTCAGTCCCAAGACCGCGTTTGTGCCGCAAGATGAAGCGCGCACCTTTCACATTGCCGCGCCGGACTACATGAACACCCAGTTCTTCACCGAGGTGATTGCCCGCCTGCGCCGTGAATCGCCGCGCAGCCGGCTGGTGATCCATTCGCTGGGGCCGGACATCGATTATGTGCGTCTGCTGTCGGACGGTGAACTGGACCTGGTGGTGGGCAACTGGGACGAACCGCCCCAGCACCTGCACATCTCCAAGCTGTTCGACGACCCGATCGTGTGCCTGATGCGCGCCAACAGCGCCTATGCGCGCCGTACGCCGAAAGACGGCATGACGCCCGAGGAATACCTCACCCTGCCCCATGTCGCGCCCGCCCAAATCCTGCCCGGCTACCATGGCAACATCGATTCCTTCCTCGAAGAGCGCGATATGGAGCGCAATATTGTGGTGGAATCGGCACACTTTCGCATGTTGCCCTACATCGTGCAGCAGACCGATTTAGTTTTGACAGCCGGCAAACAATTCGCCAGTTTCTACGAGAATCTGCTGGGGCTGAAATCGTACAAGGTGCCGCTCGATTTCCCGCCACTGAGCTTCTACCAGCTATGGCACGAGCGCGCCCACCACGCCACGGAACACAAGTGGCTGCGGGCGCAAGTCAGCGCCGCCGCCCGCCTGCTGGTGAAGTAAGTATCGCCCCGGCTTGTAGCGGTTATCGGCCCAGCGTTATATCTCCCGCCTGCCGGGCCTCTATTATCAATTCGCCATTCCCCAGAACACCTTACTTGGAGCGGGCCGCCGCCAGGCGGCGGCCCGAAGCACGATGACGAGCCTGAAGCGACTGAACACCTGCGACGCAGGGACTTTTACCGAGATCCTGCACGGCCTGTATGAGCATTCCCCATGGATCCCGCAGCGCGCCGCCGCGCAGCGCCCGTTCCGCACCATCGACGAGCTGAAACTGGGCCTGCAGAAGGTCGTGGCGGAGGCCAGCAACGACGAACAACTGGGCCTGATCCGCGCCCACCCGGAGCTGGCCGGCAAGGCTGCCGTGGCGGGCGAACTGACGCCCGAATCGACCGGCGAGCAGGCCAAGGCCGGCCTGAACCTGTGCACCAAGGAGGAATTCGCGGCGCTGCAGGAGCTGAACGCCGCCTACAACAGCAAATTCGGTTTCCCCTTCATCCTGGCGGTCAAGGGCGGCGACGGCAAAGGCCTGTCGCGCCAGGCCATCATCGCCGCCTTCCGCCGCCGCCTGCGCAACCAGGCCGATGATGAACAGCGCGAGGCGCTGCGCCAGATCCACCGCATCGCCGAGATGCGCCTGAACGCCCTGCTCTCCTACGTGCCGCACATGGGACGCGACATCATGCAGTGGGCCGAGGAGATCGGCGCCATGAGCGAAGACGAACAAGGCCTGACCTGCACCTACATGACGCCGACCCACCGCCGCACCGCCAACCAGCTGGCAAAGTGGATGCGCGAGGCTGGCATGCACGCCCATATCGACGCGGTGGGCAATGTGGTGGGACGCTACCTGTCCACCGATCCGCAGGCACGCACCCTGCTCACCGGTTCCCACTACGACACGGTGCGCAACGGCGGCAAGTACGACGGCCGCCAGGGCATCCTGACTGCCATCGCCGTGGTCAAACACTTGCACGAAACCGGCGAAACCCTGCCCTTTCACCTTGAAGTGATCGCCTTTGCCGAAGAAGAAGGGGTGCGCTTCAAGAGCACCTTCCTTGGCAGCAGCGCCGTGATCGGCCAGTTCGATCCCAAGCTGCTGGACTTGCGCGACCGCGACGGCCTGCTGCTGCGCGACGTGCTGACCGACGCCGACCATGACGTCAACGCCATCGCCGCTATCGCCCGCGATCCGGCCGACCTGCTAGGCTTCGTGGAAGTCCACATCGAACAGGGCCCGGTACTGCTGGAGCGTGGCCTGCCGGTCGGCGTGGTGACCTCGATCGCGGGCAGCAAGCGTTACCTGGTCGAGCTGAAAGGCGTGGCCAGCCACGCCGGCACCACCCCCATGCCGATGCGCAAGGACGCCGCTACCGCTGCCGCGGAGATCATCCTTTACGTCGAGCAGCGCTGCGCACAGGACCAGGATTGCGCGCTGGTGGGCACGGTCGGGCAGCTCCAGGTGCCGAACGGTTCGACTAATGTGATTCCGGGCGCCTGTACCCTGTCGCTCGATATCCGCGCCGCCAACAATGGCGCGCGCGATGCGGCCGTGGACGACATCCTCGCCCACATCGAAAAAGTGTGTGAAAAGCGCCACATCGCCTATCAGATCGAACAGACCGTGGCAGCCGATTGCGCGCCGTGCGCACCACGCCTGATGGAGCAACTGGCAGCGGCAGTAGAGCGGCACGGCATCCCAGCCTTCCACCTCGCTTCCGGCGCCGGGCACGACGCCATGCTGATGGCGCGGGTGACCGATGTCGCCATGCTGTTCACCCGCTGCGGCAACGGCGGCATCAGCCACAACCCACTGGAAACCATGACCGACGACGACGCCGACCTGTCGGCCCGCATCCTGCTCAGCTTCCTGCGCAACTATACGTAATTCGCGATAGCCGATATGCCCGGGCATATAAGCCGAAAAGGAGACCTTCAACGATATTGTTAAAACAAGCAGCGCGAGGACGCCATATTTGTCCGCCCGGAGAGGCGGAATTTCGGGCGCAAAAAACTAAACGGAGACAAACCAAATGAAGTTCCTGGATCAATATTTCAAACTCAGTGAGCACGGCACCACCGTGCGCACCGAGGTGCTGGCCGGCCTCACCACCTTCCTGACGATGGCGTACATCATCTTCGTCAATCCTTCCATCCTGGGCGATGCCGGCATGCCCAAGGATTCGGTCTTTGTGGCGACCTGCGTTGCCGCCGCCGTCGGCACCCTGATCATGGGCCTGTACGCCAACTTCCCGATCGGCCTCGCCCCGGGCATGGGCCTGAACGCCTACTTCGCCTACGGCGTGGTGCAGGGCATGGGCTTTCCCTGGCAGGCCGCGCTGGGCGCCGTGTTCATCTCCGGCTGCTGCTTCATGATCGTCAGCCTGCTGCGTATCCGCGAGCAGATCATGAATGCCATCCCGCAGTCGCTGCGCATCGCCATCCCGGCAGGCGTGGGCCTGTTCCTGGCGCTGATCTCGCTCAAGAACGCCGGCATCGTGGTTTCCAACCCGGCGACCTTTGTCACCATGGGCGACCTGCACAAGCCGGCGCCGGTGCTGGCCATCGTCGGCTTCCTCGTCATCGTCGCCCTGGACCGCCTGCGCGTCACCGGCGCCCTGCTGATTGGCATCATGACCGTGACGGTGCTGAGCTTCTTCTTCGGCGGCAACCAGTTCAACGGCATCGTCTCCGCCCCGCCATCGATCGCGCCAACCGCGCTCGAGCTGGACATTGTCGGCGCCGTCTCGCACGGCCTGTTTACCGTGGTGATGGTGTTCTTCCTGGTCGAACTGTTCGACGCTACCGGCACCCTGATGGGCGTCGCCCAGCGCGCCGGCCTGATGAAGGACGGCAAACTGCCGAAGAACATGAACAAGGCCCTGCTGGCCGACTCCGGTGCGATCATTGCCGGTTCCGTGATGGGCACCTCGAGCACCACCGCCTTCATCGAAAGCGCCGCAGGCGTGCAGGCCGGCGGCCGTACCGGCCTGACCGCAGTCACCGTCGCCGGCCTGTTCCTGGCAGCGCTGTTCATCGCCCCGCTGGCCGGCGTGGTGCCCGCCTACGCCACCGCCCCCGCCCTGTTCTTCGTCGCCTGCCTGATGTTGCGCGAGCTGGCCGAAGTCAACTGGGCCGAGACCACCGAAAGCGTTCCCGCCGTCGTCACCGCCCTGGTGATGCCGTTCACCTATTCGATCGCCAACGGCCTGGCGCTGGGCTTTATCAGCTACGCCGGCCTGAAGCTGTTGACGGGGAAATACAAAGAAGTCAGCGCCATGATCTGGTGTGTCGCTGGCGTATTCCTGTTCAAATTGATTTACATCCCAGGTTGAAGCAAGGAGTAGCAAAGATGTCCCAACCGATTCGTTTCTTCTACCAGGGGCGCGTGCAGGAAGTCGATTGCGCCGCCCCCACCCGCTCGGTGCTGCAGCACCTGCGGGAAGACCTGCACTGCACCGGCACCAAGGAGGGCTGCGCCGAAGGCGACTGCGGCGCCTGCACCGTGGTGATCGGCTCGCTGGTGGATGGCGAACTGGAAATGCGCAACGTGAACTCGTGCATCCAGTTCCTGCCCACCCTGGACGGCAAGGCATTGTTTACGGTGGAAGACCTGAAACAACCCGACGGCACCCTGCACCCGGTGCAGGAAGCGCTGGTGGAATGCCATGGCTCGCAGTGCGGCTTCTGTACCCCCGGCTTCGCCATGTCGCTCTGGAGCCTGTACCTGAAACAGGAAGGCCGGAGCGCGCCGCCCTGCCGCAAGACGATCGATGAGACATTGTCCGGCAACCTGTGCCGCTGCACGGGCTACCGCCCGATTATTGACGCAGCCGCCCGCATGGGCGAGCTGCCAGCGGTCAGCTTCGACCGCGCAGCATTGAAGGCAGTCCTGCAAGGCCTGCGGCGAGACACCATGTTCAGCTACACCCACGACGGCCAGACGTTCCACGCGCCGCGCACCCTGGCCGAAATGACCGCCCTGCGCGCGGCCAAGCCCGCTGCCACCATCCTGGCCGGCTCCACCGACGTCGGCCTCTGGGTCACCAAGCAAATGCGCAACCTGGGCGACGTGATCTACACCCGCCAGGTGCAGGAACTGCACCGCATTGCCGCCGCCGACGGCAAGCTGGAAATCGGCGCCGCCGTGTCGCTGGACGACGCCTACAAGGCCGTGCTGGAACTTTATCCGGACGACTCGCTGCACGAGTTGTGGCAGCGCTTCGCCTCGCAGCCAATCCGCAGTACCGGCACCCTCGGCGGCAGCGTCGCCAACGGCTCCCCCATCGGCGATTCCGCGCCGTGGATGATCGTGCTGGGCGCCGAGATCGTGCTGCGCTCCGACAAAGGCCAGCGCGTCCTGCTGCTGCAGGATTTCTATCTCGATTACATGAAGAAGGACTGGCAGCCGGGCGAGTTCGTGGAGGCGGTGCGCATTCCGGCCCCGCGCGCAGGCCAGCAATTCCGCACCTACAAACTGGCCAAGCGCTACGACCAGGACATTTCCGCCGTCTGCGCCGCCTTTTCGCTCGAACTGGAGAACGGCGTCGTGCGCAATGCCCGCATCGCCTACGGCGGCATGGCCGCCACCTCGCGCCGCGCGCCGCAGGCCGAAGCAGCCATCAACGGCCAGCCGTGGAATGAAGCCGCGCTGCGCGCCGCGATGGACGCACTGGCGCGCGACTACACGCCGCTGACCGACATGCGCGCCTCCGCCAACTACCGCATGCGCACCGCGCAGAACCTGCTGCGCCGCTTCTGGATGGAGACCTGTCCGGAAGGTCCCGTACCGAACAACTGCGTCAACGCTTACGCATTCAAGGAAGGGGCCGCCGCATGAACAGCAAGTCCGAACAGTTCATGACGCTCGGCGCCGCCAAGGGCTGGTCCGAAGTGGGTCAGAGCCACCCGCACGAATCGGCCATCCTGCATGTGCTGGGCGAGGCCGTCTACACCGACGACATCCCCGAAGCGCAAGGCACGCTGCACGCCGCACTGGGCCTGTCGGCCAAGGCGCACGCACGCATCGTGTCGCTCAACCTGGAGCCGGTGAAGGCCATGCCGGGGGTGGTGGCGGTATACACCTGCAAGGACATCCCCGGCACCAACGACTGCGGCCCGATCATCCACGACGACCCGATCCTCGCCGAGGAAAAAGTGGAGTACGTCGGCCAGCCGGTGTTCATCGTGGTCGCCGACAGCCACGACAACGCCCGGCGCGCCGCCCGCAAGGCCGATATCCGGTACGAAGAGCTGCCTGCCATCCTGAGCCCGGAAGCCGCGCGCGACGCAGAATCATTCGTGGTGCCTCCCATGCGCCTGACGCGCGGCGATGCACAGGCCGCGTTCGAGCGCTCGCCGAACATCCTCAAAGGCAAGCTGCACGTCGGCGGCCAGGAGCAGTTCTACCTGGAAGGCCAGATTTCCTATGCCATCCCGAAGGAAGGCAATGGCATGCACGTCTACTGCTCCACCCAGCACCCGACCGAAATGCAGCACGTGGTGTCGCACGCCCTGCACTACCCGTCGCATGCGGTGGTGGTGGAATGCCGCCGCATGGGTGGCGGCTTCGGCGGCAAGGAATCGCAGTCCGCGCTGTGGGCCGCCTGCGCCGCCATCAGCGCCGCGCGCCTGAAACGGCCGGTGAAGCTGCGCGCCGACCGCGACGACGACATGATGGTCACCGGCAAGCGCCACTGCTTCTACTACGAGTACGAAATCGGCTACGACAACCAGGGACTGATCACCGCCGCCAGGGTGCAGATGGTGACGCGCGCCGGCTTTTCCGCCGACCTGTCGGCACCGGTTGCAACGCGCGCCATCTGCCACTTCGACAACACCTACTACCTGTCGGACGTGGACATCCGCGCCATGGCCGGCAAGACCAACACCCAGTCCAACACCGCCTTCCGCGGCTTCGGCGGTCCGCAAGGCGCGATCGCGATTGAGTATATCGTCGACGAGATCGCCCGTAATCTCGGCAAAGATGCCCTGGACGTGCGCAAGCTGAACTTCTACGGCCGCAACGACGAAGAAGGCCGCAATATCACGCAGTACGGCCAGAAGGTGGTGGACAACGTGATCCACGAACTGGTCGCGCAGCTGGAAAGCGAATCCGCTTACCGCAGCCGCCGCGCTGCCGTCCGCGCCTTCAACGCGGCCAGTCCTGTGCTGAAGAAAGGTCTGGCGCTGACCCCGGTGAAGTTCGGCATCGCCTTCAACGTCACCCACTTCAACCAGGCTGGCGCCCTGGTGCACATCTACGTCGACGGCTCCGTGCTGGTGAACCACGGCGGCACCGAAATGGGCCAGGGCATCAACACCAAGGTGTGCCAGGTGGTGGCGCATGAACTGGGCATTCCGCTGTCCAGCGTGCGCGCCTCCGCCACCGACACCAGCAAGGTCGCCAACACCTCCGCCACCGCCGCATCGACCGGCGCCGACCTGAACGGCAAGGCCGCGCAGGACGCGGCCCACACCCTGCGCAAGCGGCTGGTGGAATTCGCCGCCAGATCGTACGGCGTCACTGCTGACGAAGTCATCCTCGCCAACGGCACCGTATTCGCCGGCGAAACCGCCATACCGTTTGCGGACCTGGTGCAGAAAGCCTACCTGGCGCGCGTACAGCTGTGGTCCGACGGCTTCTACGCCACGCCCGGCCTGAGCTGGGACCGCGAAACCATGAGCGGCAACCCCTTCGGCTACTATGCCTACGGTGCCTCGGTCTCCGAGGTCATCGTCGACACGCTGACCGGCGAATGGAAGCTGCTGAAGGCCGACTGCCTGTACGACGCCGGCAATTCCCTCAATCCCGCCATCGACGTCGGCCAGGTGGAAGGCGCCTTCATGCAGGGCATGGGCTGGCTGACGACGGAAGAACTGTGGTGGAACCAGCAGGGCAAGCTGATGACGCACGCGCCATCGACCTACAAGATTCCCGCAGTCTCCGACTGCCCGGAAGACTTCAATGTGCGCCTGTTCAAAAACCGCAATCCCTTCGACAGCATCCACCGCTCCAAGGCGGTCGGGGAGCCGCCGCTGCTGCTGCCGTTCTCGGTGTTCCTGGCCATTCGCGATGCGGTAGCGTCGGTCGGCGGCTACCGCATCAATCCGCCGCTGCGCGCCCCCGCTACCGGCGAAGCGATCCTCGACGCGGTGGACGCCGTCCGCGCCCAGGCATGACGCTCGCAAGACGCCTTGCCGCCGAGGCACTCGGCACGGCGCTGCTGCTGGCCATGGTGGTCGGCTCGGCCGTCATGGCCGAGCGCCTGGCCGGGGGGAATGCTGCCATCGCCCTCATCGCCAATTCAGTCGCCAGCGGCTGCGGGCTGCTGGCGCTGATCCTGGCCTTTGGCGCCATCTCCGGCGCTCACTTCAACCCGGTGGTCACGCTGTCCGAAGCATGGCAAGGCCGCATGAAGTGGAGCGATACGCTGCCCTACGTGGCGGCGCAGGTATTTGGCGCATTCGCTGGCGTTGCCGCAGCACACGCAATGTTTGGTGAGCCGGCATTTGCTGCGGCGACCCACGCCAGGAGCGGCGCGGCGCAATGGTGGAGCGAGTTTGTGGCTACCTTCGGCCTGATCGTCGTCATCCGGGGCTGCGCGCGCAACCGGCCCGCAGTTGCGCCGTTTGCCGTCGCGGCGTATATCGTTTCCGCCTACTGGTTCACGGCATCGAGTGCATTTGCCAACCCGGCCCTGACGTTGGCACGCACGGCGACCAATACCAGTGCAGGCATCCTTGCCGATGGCGCCACCGCCTATATCGCTGCCCAGCTGCTCGGCGCCATTGCGGCGAGCGCGGTATTTACCTGGTTCCACCAGACTTCGGGAAATCCGGGCGTCATGGGCGCGGCCGATTCACGCCCTTAGCCGCAGCTCGTCGGGGCCTGCGCCTGTGCCTTCTATTGGAAAGACCAAAAGCGGGCCAGGCCGCACTACCAGGTGGGCATTGGCAAAGTCAGCAGCCTGAACGTCCTGGGCCGGGCAGGTTTATCCTTGCATTCATCGCCGTCGTCGCTAAGCAGGTGCATGGCCTTGCGGCCGGCATCGAGCATCAGCGCTTCCGGCCGAAATCCGGGCGGAACATCAACATGCAGACGCACCGGCTGCAGGCCCTCGCGCCAGCGGTAAAGCGCAAACTTGCCCTTACCGGCCGCTCCGGCGACGATGATGTATTCGGACTTTCCCGGAACCAGTTCCATGCTGCGGATACCAAGTCCGCCAAGATCGATTTCAATCGGCGTGCCGAAGTCCGGAGCTGTGGGCGACTCGGCCACCAGTTGTGACGGGTTCTTCAACGGCACGACCAGCGCGCGGCCATGCGGTATGGGGTTCCTGAAACCGATCAACACGCTGCCATCCGGCCTGACAGCCAAGCCTTCGATGCTCAGCCCTTCGCTCGATTCCGGCGGATTTCTCGCTTTGGCTTCGAGACCATATGCCTGGCCGATATCGTTGGTAAGCAGCTGGGTGATCTCCTTACTTGCCTTGCCAGCTGCGTGCACCACAACACCGTCAGCGCCATTGGCGACATCAGTAGCAAAGAATCGCCGCCGAGCCGGCCGCTCCTCTCCGTCTTTACTGGCACCATGCGACGCAATCCAGTAAATGCGGTCGCCAATGCGCGCGGCACCTTCGATATCGGCTTCCTTCTTGCCGCCCAAGAGCGGTGCCAGATCCACCCTTACCGGTTCCCCTGACGCCGCAATACTATAGATGCGCAGGACGTTGTCCTCATCGTCCGCAACAACAAACCTGTCCTTATCCAGCATGACCGCAGCCGATGCATCGCATAGCCCGTGATACACGACCGGCGCAGCGGTTGCGGAAACGGAGGCCGCACAGGCCAAAACGCACAAGCAAGGCAAGAAATCACGTTGGCGCATGGGATGTCTCCGGAAGATCAGTTGGTTGGCTTGTAATCGCTGCGCGGCTCCGAAGTCCCCTCGGCGGGGGCTTCGGTCGACTTCGATGTAGAGCCTTGTGCCGGGATCTTCAGTGCGACATACGTACCTGCACTGATGCCCATCAACGTCAACAATGAAGTGTCGAACTCGGGCATGATCAGCATCGACACCACGTCGTACAGGAACAGCAGTCCCAGCGTGGCAGTCATGACCAGCATCTGGAACCTGTGGATTGCAATACCGTTCTCATCCGACAGCAATTCGACGAGGAACTTGCCCCGTTCGCCGCAGTCGTAGGTGCGCGCCCCGCTGACCCCGTTGGAAGCGACCGAAGTCACCGTCGATATGCCAAGCAACATCAACGCTTGCGGGCTCAGCGAAGGCGTTTCCCCCGTTACCAGCCACAGGAAGACGAATGATGCAAAAATAATGGCAAACCACCACGTCATCTGGGTCTTTGCCAGGCTGAACGTACGCTTCTCCAGTGGCGTGCCCCTCGGCGCCGGATCACGCAGCAGGGCCGACTTCGCTCCCAGATAGATGAGCAATAACCAAATCCAGACCACAAACGTCACCACCATCGGCGCCCAGCTCTTGAAGATGCGCAGCGACGCCCGGTGCTCGGCAATGGCGAGCGACTGGACCGTGTTGTCTTCGCGGGTCCATCGAATATCGTAGTCCAGCTCACGGCCGGCCAGCACCGTTTCCAGCGGCGAGCCGGTAATGGTGCTCCAGACGGCTTCATCGGCCGCGGGAGAAAGCTTTTTCGCGGACTTGTCATGCCGCAGGAAGAATGACATGGTGTGGCGCCGGTCATCGCAGCCAATCGCTGAAAGCCCCGTGTCCATCCCCTGCACATACAAGCCGACCTTGGACAGTGCCGCGATGTCGCTGCACTTCGTACTTGGCAGCACATTCAACTGGACCACCCTGTTGATCTGGAGGGTCGGCGGGCCCAATGCGGCCAGGTGGCCGCGGTAAGCCAACGTGGCGAAAAGGCCGATGGCAAACAGGGCGAGCGTCGCCATCAGCAAGCGGCCCATTTCCTTGGAAAGTTTCATTGCAGCGCTCCTAGGCAGGTGTCAGGAACAGGTCGAGGTTGGCGGTCGCCGGATTTCCGTCGGGACGACCTTCGAATTTCTGGATGAGCGTTATGCCGTCGTTGCTGATTTCACGCTGTGCCATATTCGCTCCACATACTTGGAAAATAGAAGGAGCAATTTTTCAGCGCGGCTTGCGGCATGTCAATATATTTTTAATTTGATAATAATTGTGGCGTTCGCCGATGTGCTTGCGCCTGGCGGCGGAAGCGATGGATGGTCTGACAAGCCTTGAAGAAGGGTATCCCATCGACTTACCGCAGTCACTCGTTAAGCAGGCCGGTAGGACGGCAACCGGCGCAACAGGTCCACGTGGCATTTGATTCTCGCCTTGCTATTTCAGGCGTAACAGCTGTGTATCACTATGCTCCCCGCTTGTGCTGAGGATCCGGACAAAGCCCGACACGGCAGAATTGTTCGCGACGCGCTGCACGCTTAAGGAGTTCGTCTGCACGCCAGGGCCGGAAACGACGTAGGAAAGTGTGCCGTCCGCATCGTTCAACTGCGCGCGCGTGCCCTGCACCCGCGCGCCGCTGCCGATCACTTGTCCAGGCATCATGAGCGGGGAAAGCAGCTTTTCGCCTGCCTCCGGCAATCGCGACAGGGAAGTGATTGCAAGCTGATCACGACCGTTATCGAGCAGTAATCCGACATACGGTTTGCCATCAATGTAGAGAGACAAGCGCACCGCGCGCGCGTCGCCCGTGTCTGGCTGCCCGACGCTGGCAAATGTATCCAAGCCATTCACCTTGTAGGTTTGTCCGTCATATTGATAGCGGAAATCGGTACCGTCCAACGGCAGGTCTCGCGACTGGAGCAGGATGCCTTCCGCAGTCTGCAGATAGGCCGAAACCGATGCAATCTCATCAGGTAACTCAACACTTCCAAGGAGCACGCCATCTTTGGCGGACACAATTATCTGGCCGGGTTTGCACGTCACCCCGACGATGCATCCACCGGTGCCGCTGGCTACCACCGTGGTCCGTTCGGTAGCGCTGACCGGGGTGGCGAAGCTGCTGACGATGGCGCCATATTTTGCGAGGAAGGGACGGGAAGCGGAGCCCGTCACCATAGCCGATGCGGTATTGATCGTGCCGCTGATACTGCCCTTCGATGTGAAGGCCGGCACCACCATGCTGAGCCCAGTTGCGCTCGGAACCAGAGCGTTCCGCGAATAAAGCACCGCACTGGCATACTCACTCAACGTTGAATCGATAAGCGAATTGGTGCTGGCGCCGATATTCTCTGCCCGCAGCAATTCGAGAAACTGACGCACATCCACGTCGTAACGGAAATTTTGATCCAGGAACGAGCCAAACGGGTAAGAACGCTTCCTGGCATTGGCAATGCGCTTCTTCACTTCATTGCCAGCGGCATCGGCTGTCAGCAATGTCGTCAGGCGGTTGAGCAATTCCTCGTACCGGGAAAAGTAGGATTGTGCCTTGGCGAGGTCGATCACCGAGATGGTCTTTCTGAGTCCAACGGACGGTGCCCTGGCAATGTAGGAATCTGCCAGGGCCTTGGCCACCGCGACGGTCGCGCCTGGCGATGTTTTCAAGTTCCTCAGCTGCCCGAAGTCCCAGTTGGAGTATCCTCCCGACCAGCCGATCTCCTCTGATGCAAGCAGTACCTTAGCCGCACCCGCCATTTCCTGCGCCACGATCGATGTGGCCAGCAAACATGTGTCCAGTCCCAACAGGTCCAGTTTGATCCCCGTCCGTTTGATCACCGAAGCGATATCCTGCGGCGAAAGCTGCCGCGATGGATCGCGGTCGTCCTGACCATAGACGCCCAGCCCGCCGTGGTTCACCAGGATCAAGTGGTAATGGTTGGCAGGAAAGCGCGTAATGGCCGCATTGACAAAGTCTTCAAGTTCAGCCGTCGTCGTCATCAGCGATGTCGCCCTGACTGGAAGAGCTTCGAAGCCGCCCTGGTTGCTTATCCTGAAGCGGCTGTTGTCCCGGTACCCGCCGCTGCCGCCGCCAGTCTGGACGACGATATTGAAGTCTTGCGTCGATCCGACCGACCGGAGCTCGTTTAGTAGGTCGTCCGTTCCCGCGGAAAGGTTGGAGACGACGGAGTACACCATCAGGGTTGTTTTCGACGACGTAAGCGGGAGATCCGCGGGCGGCTTATCCGGACCATTATTCCCGCCACCACTGCACGCCCCCAGCACCAGCGCAATCATGATGATCAGTGATTGCTTAAGTCCAAAAAATGTCTTCACCACGTTCTCCCGGCTGGAACCACCGTTCCATTCTCCTTGGTTCGCCAGTGGTGCCGTTGATACCGATCAAACGCAGGCTTGAATGCGCTGGATTATGCAACGGGAGTATGGTTGGACTCGCTGTCCAGGCCGGTGCCTGGTCTGTCATTCGGACACGCTTGACGCACTATTGATACCTGCCGGAACTTTCTCAGCCAAAAGAGACCTCCCCTAGCCGAGCAAAGTACACACCCGGCGTCTGAATGACAGACTTGGCACCGGCTTTTAGCCACGCTTACGCCATTCGATCAGCTCGGCAATCGTGAGGATCGGCATGCCATGCAAGCGGGCGAATTGTTCGATGGCTTCGCCGCGCATCATGGTGCCGTCGGGATTCATCAACTCGCACAGTACCGCCGACGGCGCCAGGCCCGCGAGGCTTGCCAGGTCGACCGATCCTTCGGTATGGCCGGCGCGCATCAGCACCCCGCCTGGCGTGGCGCGCAATGGGAATACATGACCGGGGCGCACCACGTCTTCCGGACGCGCATTCGGCGCTGCGGCAGCGCGTATGGTGGCGACGCGGTCGGCGGCGGACACGCCGGTCGTCACGCCATGGCGTGCTTCGATGGAGACCGTGAACGGCGTGCCGTATTTGCTGCCGTTGTCGGCGGCCATCGGCGGCAGCTCGAGGTCGCGCACCTTGTCGGCGGTAAGACACAGGCACACGATGCCGCTGCATTCGCGGATCAGCAGGGCCATGGTTTCGACCGTCAGGCGGTCGGTGGCGACGATCAGGTCGGCCTCGTTCTCGCGGTCGAAATCGTCCAGCAGTATCACTGGGACGCCGGCCCGCATGGCTGCCAGCGCCGCATGCATGCGGGCTTCGAGATCGGTACTTTGAAGGGTCAGTTCAGGGGACAACATAGGAAACGCTCCTCGCTAAAGTTAACGAAAAACGCTCCAGGGCAAGCGAATAGGCGCGGCCGCCCGTGCCGCCAAGGCGGACCGGGAACACGCGCAACAGCGCACATCTTCTTTCATCCGGACTATACCGTCGGCCCTGGAGTCGCACCAGGTCTGCTGACCCTACCCGATACCGCCAGGCAGGCGCTCGCGGGCTTGAACGTTGCCGTTCTTACCGCCGGTGGGGAATTGCACCCCGCCCCGAAGACGTATTTTTTGCCTGCAGGTGCAGGCGGCGGGATTCTAACAGTCTTTTTGAAAACCGGTAAACCTGGGTCTGACCCGTAGGGTCAGACCCAGTCAGCTCACCTGCTGCGGGTTGCGGTTGTGCGCCAACTAATGCTACAAGTTTACCGTTTTAGCCAACGGTACCGATGATGGAAACTTCGCGATTCTCCGGCACCTCGTTATACGACAGGACATGCAGCCCCGGAGCAAACAGCCGCGCGTACCTTGCCAGCAGCGGCCGAATCTGCGGCAGCACCAGCAGCAGCGGCGGTGTCGCCTGCTGTTTCATCTGCTCGCGCGCCACCGGCATATTCACCTGCAGCTGCGCCAGCAGATGCGGATCGATCGGATAATTGTCCAACACCACCTTACCGGACTGGCGCGCCTGGTTCAGGGACCCAAGCAGCATGTTCTCCAACTCCCCGCCCAGGTTAAAGGCCAGCATCTCCGTCTTCTGCCCGAACAGGCCGGACACAATCTGGCGCCGCAGCGCGCAGCGCACTTCTGCGGCCAGCAGGATCGGGTCCTTGGTGGTCTCGGATGAATCGAGCAAGGTGGTGGCGATCGGTACGATGTCCTTCAGCGACACCGATTCCTGCAGCAACACACGGAACACGCGCAGCAACTGTGTATGCGTCAGGGCCTTGTCCAGCGAACCGGCCAGCTTGGGCGACAGCGCGGTCAGGCGCTCCATCAGCGCCGCCACGTCTTCATGTCGGAACAGCTCCGGCAGGTACTCGCGAATCAGCTTCGACACGTGGGTTGCGATCGCACTTGGCGCCTCCACCACCTGGTAGCCCAGGCCCAGCGCATGCGCCTTGTCCTTGGCTTCGATCCAGGTCACGGGCATGCCGTAGGCCGGCTCCACGCCGGGGATGCCGTCGATCTGGCCGTACACGTTCGGCGAAGGAATCGCCATCAGGCGGTCGGCAAACACCTCGGCCAGCGCAATCGCGGAGCCACCCAGCACCACGGAATACTGGGTCGGCTTCAGGCCCAGGTCGTCGCGCACATGAATCTGCGGCAGCACCATACCCATGGCCTCCGACAAGCTTTGGCGCACGCCGCGCAGGCGCTTGGTCAGTACTTCGCCATGCGCCTTGTCGATCATGCCCACCAGCTTGTAGCCCAGGGATACCTGCAGCGGCTGCACCACAGGCAGCGATTGCCATTCCAGCTCCGGCACCTTCTCTTCGCGCAGCGCCGCCTCGATGGCGGCGATATTGTCGACCACCGGCGCGCCCTGGCGCTGGTACAGGCGCCAGCCCACATAGCCCAGAACCGCGGCAAACGTGAGGAAGCTCAGCTTCGGCATGCCCGGCACCAGGCCGATGATCACCATCACGGCCGCGGCGCTGAACAGCACGTTCGGCGATGCCAGCAACTGTTGCCCCACCTGCGATTCGAAATCGCTGCCTTCCGTCTCCGATACGCGGGTCACGATGATCGCCGCGGCAGCGGACAGCAGCAGCGCCGGGATCTGCGCCACCAGGCCGTCGCCGATGGTCAGCAGCGCATACTGGCGGAACGCGTCGCCAAAGCTCATGTCCTGCATCACGGTACCGATGGCGACGCCGCCAACGATATTGATGATCAGGATCAGGATCGAGGCGATCGCGTCGCCGCGCACGAACTTGGCCGCGCCATCCATGGCGCCGTAGAAATCGGCTTCCGTCGCCACTTCCTTGCGGCGCTGGATCGCTTTTTCCTGGTTGATCAGTCCGGCATTCAGGTCGGCGTCGATCGCCATCTGCTTGCCCGGCAAGGCGTCCAGGGTGAAGCGCGCCGACACTTCGGAGATACGTTCGGCGCCCTTGGTCACCACGGCGAAGTTGATGATCATCAGGATCACGAACACCACCATGCCGACCACGTAGTTGCCGCCGATGACCACGTGGCCGAAGGCTTCGATCACCTTACCGGCGGCGTCCGTGCCCTCGTGGCCATGCAGCAGCACCACCCGGGTCGAGGCCACGTTCAGCGTCAGCCGCATCAGCGTGGTGGCCAGGATCACCGTCGGGAATACCGAAAAGTCCAGCGGCCGCTTGGCGTTCACGCTGACCAGGATCACGATCAGGGCCAGGACGATATTGAAAGTGAACAGGACGTCCAGCAGGATAGGTGGCAATGGCAGGATGATCATCGCCAGGATCGCCAGCAGGAATACCGGCGTGGCAAGTTTGTGGCGTCCCGCTTCTGCGAACAAGCCCTTCAGGAAATTCATGTCGTTGCTGCCTCACTCATGGAAGTTGGAACCGGTACCTGCGCCGCTTCCAGCGGATTGGGCTGCGATGGACGGCGCCCTTCACGGAACGCCTTCAGCTGCAGCACATAATGCAGGACCATGGAAACAGCCTGGTACAACTGCACGGGAATCTGCTGGTTGACCTGGCTGGTATTGTAAATTGCGCGCGCCAGCGGCGGCAGCGAAAGCACGTCAATCCCGTGCTCCTGCGCCAGCCGCTTGATATACAGCGCCATCTCGTCGACGCCCTTGGCCAGCACGAACGGCGCCTCGGCGCGCTTCTCGTCGTATTTGAGCGCCACCGCATAGTGCTCCGGGTTGACGATCACCACGTCGGCGCCCGGCACGATCTTGCGCGCGGCGCGTTCGGCCAGGGCGCGCTGCAGCTGGCGGATGCGCTGCCGCACTTCAGGGCGTCCTTCCTGCGTCTTGTATTCTTCCTTGAGCTCCTGCTTGGACATCTTCTGCTGCTCGGCGAAGAAATAGGCCTGGGCCGGCACGTCGATGATGGCAAAGATGATGAACACGGCCACCATCGCCATCACGCCATTTAGCATCTGGTTGGCGCCCGCGATCATGGCTTCATTCAATCCCAGCCCCTGCAGGCGCGTATATTCGTTGACCGTGCTGGTGCCGATATGCACCAGCACCCAGCCCAGCACCGCCGCCTTGCCGATCGATACCAGCAGCTCGAAGCCGTGCTTCTTGGAGAACAGGCGGCCCAGGTTGGTCACCGGATTGAAGCGTTCGAACTTGGGCTGGAAGTTCTTTGCACTCATCACCCAGCCGCCCGGCACCATGGCGCCCAGCACGATGAACAGCGGCACCACGAACAGGGGCAGCACCATCTTTACCAGCAGCAGCGCGGAACTGAGCCATACCGTGCTCATGACGTTTTCCAGCGCGCCCTCGCCTTCCAGCGGCGCAAACGCCTGGTGGAAGATTTCGCGGAAATCGAGCAGGTAGGCCGGCAGCATGAACACGAACAGCTTGAGCGACACCAGGATCCCGATCGCCGTCGCCAGGTCGCGCGAACGCACCACCTGGCCTTCCTGGCGGGACTTCTTCAGCTTCTGCGCTGAAGCCTTCTCTGACTTGTCGCCGCCGCTGTCGTCAGCCATGGGGCACCATCTGTTGCTGGATCATGTCGAGCACGCGGGTCGACATGCGGATGTAATGCTGCGGGATGAAACGCACCACCTGGCCCAGCATCAACAGGCCGAAAATGGTAATCACCGAAAAGCCCAATGCAAACAGGTTCAAGGTCGGCGCTACGCGGTTCAGGAAGCCGAAACCGAGCTGCACCACCAGCGCCGAGAACACCACCGGTATCGCCAGCAGCAGGGCCGCCGCGAAAATCCACGCCACATTCCAGGCCACGGTCTGCAGCAGCAACGCCGGGTAGCCGCCGCCCAGCGGCCAGGCCTTGAAGCTGGCGCCGATCACGCCGGCCAGGACCAGGTGGCCGTCGATGGAAAAGAATATCACGATGGCCAGCATGGTCAGCAGCGCCGACACCACGTCGGACATGGTGCCATTGGTCGGGTCGTTCATGACCGCCATCGAGAAGCCCACCTGGCTCGACACCAGGTAGCCCAGCACGGCGATCACCGACATGGAAAAATGGAAGGCCAGGCCAAGCACGCCGCCGATCACGGCTTGCTCCAGGGTGACGGCGATGCCCTGCACGGAAATCGGGTCGATGCCCTGCACCACCTGTCCTTCGGTCAGCGGCAGCATGATGATCGCCAGCACCAGCGACACCAGGATGCGCACGGTCACCGGCACCATCAGCTCGCCCAGCACGGGCGCCGCGCTCAGCATGGCCATGCAGCGCACGAAGGGCCACCAGATTGCCGTCAGCCACACCAGGAGGTTTGCCAGGACTTGTTCCATGGCGCGCTACCCGACCAATGTTGCCGCACGCTGGAAAATCGAAACGCAATAATCCATCAGGTAGCTGGACATCCAGCGCCCGGTCATCACGATGGCCAGCAGGGTGACCAGCAGGCGCGGCAGGAAACTCAGCGTCTGTTCATTGATCTGCGTGGCGGCCTGCACCAGCGCCACCAGCAGGCCCGCCACCAGCCCTGGCACCACCAGCACCATGACCATGATCATTACGATATGCAGGGCCTCGACGATCAGGTCGACGGCCACGTCGGGCGTCAGCATCGCTTTGTCACCTAATAGGCCTGTATGCTCGTCACGAGCGTATTCACGGTCAAGGTCCAGCCATCGACCAGCACGAACAGCAGCAGCTTGAACGGCAGCGAAATCACCAGTGGCGACAGCATCATCATACCCATGGCCATCAGCACCGACGACACCACCAGGTCGATGATCAGGAAGGGAATGAACAGCAGGCAGCCGATCTGGAACGCCGTCTTCAGTTCCGACAGGACGAAGGCAGCCAGCTTGACGGTGAAGGCATGATCGGCCGGATTGGTGATCGCGCCCTCGCCCGCCAGGTGGGCAATCTGGCGCAGCGACGCCTTGCTGGTCTGGGCCAGCATGAAGCGCGCAATCGGCTTCTCGGCGATTTTCAGCGCATCCTGCAGGCCGATCTTGTCCTGGTCGTAAGGCACGAAGGCATCGCGCCAGACGGCGTCGCCGATCGGCTTCATGACCAGCAAGGTCAGGATCAGCGCCACGCCGGTGATAATCCGGTTGGGCAAGCCCTGCTGCAGGCCGAGGGCCGAACGCAGCAGCGAGAGCACGATGACGAAACGGGTAAAGCTGGTCATCATCATCACCATGACGGGCAGCAAGCCCAGCAGGGTCATGATGATCAGGATCTGCATCTTCACCGACAAGTCGGTCTTGGCGCCGGGCACCACCCCGGCCAGCAAATCCTGCGCCCACGCGGGCGCGCAGGCACATAGCAGCACTGCCCCGGCCGCCAGGCCGGGTACCAGGCGGCGCCCGGTCATGGCGCCATCATGTCGAGGTTCAACCCGTCCAGATCGATGACCTTGAGGCCGTAATTTTCGCCGGCCACCACCACCTCGGCGCGGCCGATCGCGGTGCCGTTGACCTTGATGGTCAACGGTTCGCCGGCCAGCATGTCCAGTTCCACCACGCTGTCCGGGCCGATCTGCATCAGGTCTTGCAGCGACAGGCGGGCCGAACCCACTTCCAGCGTCAGCGTGACGGGAATCTTGCGCATCATGGCCGGCAGGTCGCGCCGGCCGGCACGCGGCGCCGGCACATCGCTCAGATCCTGCGATACCTGGTCGATGATCATTTCTTCCGACATATCGTCCAGCATCGAATCGTTGGAACCGTTCGGGTTATTCATCATATTCATTCGATATCTTCAAAAGAGGTTAAGCAGAGTTTGCCCTTGTGCTCAGTGACCGCAGCTGTAAACAGGCGGGATTCTTCGAGCATAACGTCTGCCCTGTGCAGGCTGATCGGGATGACATCGCCTACACGCAGGTCGAACATGGCGCCCAGCGTGGTTTCCTTGGAAACCAGGCGGCCGCTCAGGCCAACCTGGAGCCGCGCCGCCAGCGGCCCCGGATGCTTGTTGCTCTTCTTGCCGGCATCGCGCGCGGGCATCAGGCCGCCCAGCACATTGCCCATCACTTGCTTGTCGAGCGCGAACCAGGCCCTGCCCTGCAGTTCGCCATCGCTCAGCGCAACAGTAATGACCCAGCTTCCCTTGCCGGGCTGGGTGCCGCTGCCGGCCTTGATGCTTTCTTCTTCGCCAAGTTGCTGGCCGCCATCGGGCAGGTTACTTTCAATGCGCGCGGCCAGAATGCTCACCAACTGTTGCCCCAGCACCACAGCCAGGCGCTCTTCGGTAGCGGTAACGCGCACTGCCTGTTCGTCAACAGCGGCCTCGGCGCGGCTGGCGCGCCCATAACGGTAATTCAATACCCCCAGGAGTATCTTACGCTCCAGCGCAAAACCCAGTTGCCCGGATGGCGCCGTGAAGCCCAGCCAGCGCTGGCGCGCCTCGCTGCCCTCGAGACGGCTGAAGGCGACATCGTCGACCTGGAAAGTACCCCAGTAGCGCCGGTGCACATTCAGGCGCATGGCCTGGGCCAGGTCGTCGCGCAACTGCGCGGCAAACTCGGGCAGCCGGTGCACCGGCCGCCCCAGCAAGCAAGGGTCAAGTACTTCGTATCGCACAGTGCTTTGAGAGGTAGTCATAGTTGGCCATCCGTCTGCTGCCATCCTAGCGCAAAGTTCTCCGCTCAGGATGATCTTGGAAGCGTAGAATAACTCAAATCCCCCAGTATTGCCATGAATCAAGTATCTCTTCGGTCAAAAAGACTTTACATAAAAGTTTCCACAGAGTAAGCTTCATTAGTGCAAGGTAACATCAGTTGGTTGCAAAAACTACCCTTAGTGCATGATTTATAAGAAGTTTTGCGATTTGTAAGCGGTTGTTACGATCCCGAAATCGGGTTACTATGCATGTTCCCGTACGGCACCATTTAACATTTAGTCCAGATTGCTGGTTAATAGCTGGAAGTTAATCATGTTGCAGTATTGGTAACGAAAGCGCGCCCTGACGCAACCAACCTGAGGTGATTTATGGCAAATGAATTCGCCGGCCTGATCAAGGCCGACCTGGCATCCCTGAACAACGCGGCCGCAGAGCTCGCCCAGCAAGCCAACGTCATCGCACCGGCCGCCCAGTTCAATGCGCCGCAGGCCGGTGCCGCCTTCTCCTTTGCCCAGACGATGCAAGACGCCATTGCCGGCGTCAATGCGCAAGACCTGGATGCCGGTCAAAAGATGGCCGATGTCGATGCCGGCCGCAGCGACGACCTGGTGGGCGCCATGCTGGCCAGCCAGGAAGCGAGCCTGTCGTTCCAGATGCTGATGCAGGTGCGCAACAAGGTAATGGGCGCGGTCGATGAATTGATCAAGCTTCCGCTGTAAGCTGTTGTTTCCGCCTTCCCTTTCGAAAGACCTGACGTGATTGCTAACCTCAAGTCCGCCCTCGGACGCTGGCGGGGCGCTGCGGCACCAGTGCTGCCGCCTGCTGTCCTGAAGAACCTGTACCCCCTGCTGCTGCTGGCTGTCGGCGTGACGGCGCTGGTGCTGATGGTCCTGTGGAAGGACCAGAGCGGCTACAAGCCGGTCTTCGGCCAGCGCGAAAAAGTCGCGACAGCGGACATGATGAGCGTGCTCGATACGGAAAAGCTTGCCTACCGCATCCATCCGGAAACCGGGCAGGTGCTGGTGCCGGAAGACCAGCTGGGCCGGGTGCGCATGCTGCTTGCCGCCAAGGGCGTGACCGCACAGCTGCCGGCCGGGCTCGAACTGATGGACAAGAGCGACCCGCTGGGCGTGTCGCAATTCGTGCAGGACGTGCGCTTCCGCCGCGGCCTGGAAGGCGAACTGGCGCAATCGATCATGACCCTCGATGCCATTGCGCATGCGCGCGTGCACCTGTCGATCGCCAAGTCCACCTCCTTCGTATCGAGTGATGGCGAGAAATCGTCGGCGTCCGTAGTTATCGCTACCAAAGCGGGACGCAGCCTGGCGCCCGAACATATCGCCGCCATCGTCAATATGGTGTCGGGCAGCGTTGCCTCGCTGAGCCCGGCGCGCGTGAGCCTGGTCGACCAGGCCGGCAACCTGCTGTCCTCGCACGTCGACCTGAGCGAAGCCTTCGATGCCTCCACTGCCAGCAACGAAAACGCCAGGCGCCAGCAGGAAGAAATCCGCGCCAACATCAAGGGCCTGCTGGGTCCGATCGTCGGCGACAGCAATTTCCGCGTCAGCGTGACGGCCGATGTCGACAACGACAAGGTCGAAGAAACCGTTGAAAAATATGGCGCCGAGCCCAAGGTGACCAGCGAGGCCATGCGCGAGGAGCAGGACCGCAACCGCATCGCGATGGGCGTGCCGGGCACGCTGTCGAACCGTCCGCCGCAACAGCAGGCGGCCGATGCCGCGGCGGCCCAGGCCGCCGCACAAGGCGGTGCCGCCGCCGGCCAGGCCCCGGACGGCACGGCGCGCAAGAACGCCACCACGCGCCAGTACGCCTACGACCGCAGCATCACCCAGACCAAGCGCGCCCGCGGCCGCCTGGTGCGCCAGAACGTGGCCGTGGTGCTGGCGCATGCCGCGGCGCCCTTCCCCAAGACGGGCTGGAGCGCGCCGGAGATCGCCAACATCGACAAGGTGCTGCGCAACGGCCTGGGCATCAATGAAGAGCGCGGCGACAAGCTGGTGGTCAGCGCCATGAACTTCCCGGCCAAGGCGGCACCCCTGCCATGGTGGCAGGAACGCGACACGGTGGTCGATTCGGCCAACTGGCTCGGTTATGCGGTGGCGCTGCTGCTGGCTTACCTGCTGCTGGCCCGCCCGCTGCTGCGCCTGCTCAGCGCACGCTTCGCACCGGCCGCCCCGGCCCAGGGCGCCAAGCCGGCCCTGGCCGGCGCCGCCGCGCGCCAGGCCGAAGCCACGCCGATCGCGGGCACGGCCGGCGCCGTGCCGGGCGCCGCTGCCGCGGCGGCTGCACTAGGCTCTCCGGAAGCGCCGGCAGCGGCCAAGCCGGGCGCGCTGGAAGGCAGCCAGATGCCGGTGGTGCCGCTGCTGGAGAACTACGATTTGCCGCCGGCCGGCTCGCCGGTCGACGTGATGGTGGACCACCTCAAGGTACTGGCGGAAAAAGAGCCGGAACGCGTAGCCGAAGTCGTCAAACAATGGATGCAGAAAAATGGCCGACATCAACAATAACCAGGAACTGGACAACGAGCACAGCCTGAGCCCGGTCGAGCAAGCCGCCATCGTGCTGCTGTCGATCGGCGAAGAGCCGGCGGCCGCCGTGCTGCGCTGCCTGTCGCGCGAGGAATTGCTGGAAGTGACCCAGGTCATGTCGCGCATGAGCGGCATCAAGGTCGAGGCCGTGAAGAACGCCATGCAGACCTTCTTCGACGATTACCGCCAGCAGTCCGGCGTGCACGGCGCTTCACGCTCCTTCCTCAAGCGCTCGCTGGACCTGGCGCTGGGCGGCGATATCGCCAATACCGTGCTGAACAACATTTACGGCGACGAGCTGCGCCCGAAAATGGCGCGCCTGCAATGGGCCTCGCCGAAGTGGCTGGCCGACTACATCGCCAACGAACACGTGCAGATGCAGGCGGTGTTCCTGGCCTTCCTGCCGCCGGCGCTGGCCGGCCAGATCCTCGACGCGCTGCCGCTGGAAGGGCGCGACCTGGTGCTGCTGAACATGGCGCGCCTGGACGAGATCGACCGCGACCTGCTGCTGGAGCTGGACGAACTGGTAAACCGCTGCCTGTCCTCGTTCGACTCGCAGTCGACCAGCGTGGAAGGGGTGCGCCAGGTGGCCGAGATCCTGAACCGCCTGCCGGGCAACCGCGCCCAGATCGTCGAGCTGCTGCGCGCCCACGATCCGGAAGTGGTGGAACAGATCGAGATGCAGATGTACGACTTCCTGATCCTGTCGACCCAGACCGAAGTCACCCTCACCCGCATCATCGAGGAAGTGCCGCTCGAGCAGTGGGCCATCGCGCTCAAGGGCGCCGAACAGGCCATCCGCGATGCGGTGCTGAAGACCATGCCCAAGCGCCAGGCGCAATCGTTCGAAGACATGATGCGCCGCGCCGGTCCGGTGCCGATGTCGCGCATCGAGGCGACGCGCCAGGAAATCATGGCCACCGTGAAAGCGCTGGCCGATGCCGGCGAAGTGGAAGTGCAGCTGTTCGCTGAAACGGTGGTCGAGTGATGAAACAGTTCCGCCCTTATCGCTTCCCGCCCCTGCAGCAGTACGTGCACACGCACGGCGCCAACGGCCAGCGTGGCGCCGGGCAGGGCCATCTGGCCGACGCCGCGCAGTGGCAGGCGTCGGTCAGCGAAGGCTTCGAGCAGGGCCAGCGCGACGGCTACGAAATCGGCTTGCAGCGCGGCCAGGAAGACGGCTTCGAAGCGGGCCGCCAGCAAGGCGTCGAACTGGGCCGCGAAGAAGGCCGCCAGGAGACCCTGGTCGGCTTCGACCACCTGGCGCGCCCGGTGGACGGCATGCTCAAGTCGCTGAAGAAGCTGCGCGCCGATTACCGCGCGGCGCAGCGCAAGGAAGTGGTGGACCTGGTGGCCAAGGTGGCGCGCAACGTGATCCGCGCCGAACTGGCGCTGCAGCCGGTGCAGATCATGGCCCTGGTCGACGAGACCCTGGCCTCGATGCCGCCCACGCGCGACGAGATCGATGTCTACCTGAATCCGGAAGAAGTCAAACGCATCATGGAAGTCGATCCGAAGCGCGCCAAGCGCTGGAACCTGATCGGCGACGCCCGCCTCGACCTGGGCGAATGCCGCATCCGCGCCGGCGACAGCGAAGTCGATGCCGGCTGCCACCAGCGTCTTGCTGCTGTCATGGAACAGGTCGATAATCAGTTGCAGGCCGCCGATGGCGGTGACGACGCCGAGAGTGAAGAATGATTGCCGACGCACTGCGCAAACTGGAACTCGATGACGTACCGCTGGCCACCCCGACCGGGCGGCTGGTGGGGGCATCGGGCTTGCTGCTGGAGGCCACGGGTTGCAAGCTGCATACCGGCCAGCGTTGCCAGATCGAGACAGTCGATGGCGACTGGCTCGACGCGCAAGTGGTGGGTTTCCGCGAGAAGCTGACCTTCCTGATGCCGTTCAAGAAAGCAGCCGGCCTGACCACCGGCGCGCGCGTGCTGCCGTCCAATGAAAAGGGCAGCCTGCAGATCGGCGACAGCTGGCTGGGCCGCATGGTCAACGGCATCGGCGAAGCGATCGACGGGCTGGGCAAGCTGGGCGGCGAATATCCGCTCGACATGCAGCCGCCGCGCATCAACCCGCTGAAGAAGCAGCCGGTGGTCGACGCGCTCGACGTCGGCGTGCGCGCAATCAATAGCATGCTGACACTGGGCAAGGGCCAGCGCGTGGGCCTGATGGCCGGCTCCGGCGTCGGCAAGTCCGTGCTGCTGGGCTTGATCACGCGCCAGACCGTGGCCGACGTGGTGGTGGTGGGCCTGATCGGCGAGCGTTCGCGCGAAGTGCGCGAATTCATCGAAATGTCGCTCGGCCCGGAAGGCTTGAAGAAAGCCGTGCTGGTGATTGCGCCGGCCGACGAGTCGCCGCTGATGCGCATCATGGCTACCGAACTGTGCCACTCGATCGCGGCCCATTACCGCGACCAGGGCAAGAACGTGCTGCTGCTGGTCGACTCGCTGACCCGCTATGCGATGGCGCTGCGCGAAGTGGCGCTGGCGCTGGGCGAACCGCCGGCCACCAAGGGCTATCCGCCGTCGGTGTTTTCCGCCCTGCCGCAGCTGGTGGAATCGGCCGGCAATGGCGAGAACCCTTACGGCAGCATGAGCGCGATCTACACCGTGCTGGCCGAGGGCGACGACCAGCAGGACCCGGTAGTCGATACCGCGCGCGCCATCCTGGACGGCCACATCGTGCTGACGCGCGAGCTGGCCGAGCGCGGCCACTACCCGGCCATCAATATTGCCGCCTCGATCAGCCGCTGCATGAACCACGTGATCACGCGCGAGCACATGCTGGCTGCGCGCGCCCTGAAAGCGTCGATGGCGCGCCACGAAAGGGTGCGCGACCTGATCCCGCTGGGCGCCTATGTGCCCGGCGCCGACCCGGTGACCGACAAGGCAGTCAACCTGCATCCGCATATCGAAGAATTCCTGTGCCAGGGGACCAAGGAACCGGCCCCTTACGCTAACTGCATTGACCAACTTGAAAGGTTGATGGCATGACCACTACCACGATCCGCAGCCTGTCGACCCTGGTCGACATGCGCAGCAATGAAGTCGACAAACTGCAAACGGAAATGGCCGCCAAGGAAAGCGTGCGCGAGCGCTACAGGAAGACCCTCGACAAGCTGACCGACCTGTACCAGAGCAGCGGCGCCTCTGGCCGGCTGCCGATGGCGCTGGCCATCAATTGCGGCGATTACAAGCAAGGCGTGATGGCCATGGCCGACAGCCAGCGCCTGAACCTGCACATGCACGAGGCCGACATGGCCGTGTCGCAGCGCGCCCTGACCGCCGCCTACGTCAAGCGCGAAGTGCTGGGCCAGGTGCTCGAGCGCCACCAGGATGCCGCTGCCACGGCGCAGCGCGCACAGGAGCGCAAGCGGCATGACGAACTGGCAACCCAACTGTGGTACCGCGGACATAAATGAAAGGCTGAACCGAATATTTCATGAAGTCATCACTTTGGTCGCCTCTTACCTTGGTACACTTCATTTAATTTCTTCGGAGCACGAGAAATGGCTACTTCTGTCCCCACCTACGATCCCAAGACCACGGCTGCCCAGCTGGCGCAGATGTATATCCAGGGCCGCCAGTCGATGCTCGATTCGCAGTCGACGGCCGCGACCCTGATCGACAAGGCGCTGACCAAGCTCAGTTCTGCGCTGGGCACCTTCCGCGCCTCCCTGTCGAGCACCACCTCGTCCGGCTCGGTGGTGGCCAATAAGGCAAGCTTCAGTTCCGATGTCGGCAGCGCCACTGCCTCTGCCACGGCGGCGGCCGGCAATTACCAGTTCTATGTCGAGCAGTTGGCCACGGTCGGCCAGGTGTCCTACAGCGGCGTCACCGATTCCAACGTGGTGGGCGCGGCTGCCGGCACGCTGTCGGTCAAGCTGGCCGACGGCAGCAGCTTCACGGTGAACCTGGCCAATGGCGACAAAGACTTGAACAATGCGCTGAGCGCGAAAGAGATTGCCGCGGCCATCAACCTGGAAGCGAGCAATAATTCGCGCGTCACCGCCTCCACCCTGACCGTCAATGGCCAGACCCGCCTGGTGCTGACCTCCAATGTGACCGGCCAGGCCAATGGCGTGGCCGGCATCGACGTCGCCAACCTCGGCGACCCGGCCCTGCAAGCCCAGCTGGGCGATGGCAACCGCGTGCTGCAGGCCGGCACCGACGCCGTGGTGTGGGTCGGCGCCCCGGGCGGCGACCCGGCCAACAAGATGACGCAGGCGTCCAACACGTTCAACGTGGTGGACGGCGTCGCGATGACCTTCACCAAGGCGCAGACGGGCGGCGTGCCGGTCACGCTGAGCGTGGCGCGCGACAGCAGCGCCACCGCCACCAATGTGCAGAATTTCGTCGACCAGTGGAACAAGATGCTGGCGGCACTGGGCGAACTGACGGCCACCGGCGACCCGACCAAGGGCACCGCCGGCGGCATCTATGCTTCCGACGCCGGCATTGCCTCGCTGAAGTCGCGCATGCAATCGCTGCTGCGCACCTCGGTGGGCGGCCTCAGCCTGGCCAATTACGGCGTCACTGCCCAGCGCGACGGCACCCTGGCGCTGGACAAGACGCGCCTGGACAAGGCGCTGACCACCAATCCGACCGGCCTGGACGCCATCCTGGGCAAGGCCGGCACCACGCCCACCGGCGTGCTGGGCAACCTCGACACCCTGGTCGGCAGCTGGACCAAGGCCGGCACCGGCCAGTTGGCCAGCCGCAAGGATGCCAACGCAAAACTGCAGAGCCAGCTGGTGGCCCGCCAGGCCGTGCTGGAAACCCAATACGACAACGCTTACAAACGCTACCTGGCCCAGTTCACCCAGCTGCAAAGCCTGCAGTCCCAGATGAGCGGGACGTCCAGCATGTTTGAAGCGATGTTCAGCAAATCCGATTCCTGAAAGCCTTAAACAATGGATCACGACGCCTACGGCAGCTATCACGCCACCAACCTGGAAGCACAGACGGCCCGCGCCACGCCGATCGAACTGGTGCTGGTGCTGACCGACGGCCTGCTGGAAGAGCTGGCCCGTGCACGCGGCCACATCGTCGGCAAGCGCTACGAGCAAAAGGCGCTCAGCCTCGACAAGTGCACGGAAATCATCAACGGCCTTGCCAGCTCGCTCGACTTCGAGCAAGGCGGCGAGGTGGTGGCCAACCTGGGCCGCCTGTACGACTATTGCGCTGCCCGCCTGTACCGCGCCGGCGTGGACATGGACCCTGCCGTCATCGACGAAGTGGTGGGCCTGCTGACCACGATCCGCGCCGGCTGGCAAGGCGTGCACGACAAGCATGGATAGGCATGGCACGCTGCTGCAGCTGGCGCAGCAGCTGAGCGCCGCCACTGCCGCCAGCGACTGGGCGGCGCTGGCGGCGATTAACACTCTGATGGGCTCCACCCTGCCGACGCTGGCAGCGCAGGGGGCGTGGACGCCGGCCGAGCGCGCAGCGCTGGCGGCGCTGCGTGATCTACACCTCGCGGCCGTGGCGCGCGTCGATAGCGCCACCGCCGAGACGGGCCAGCACCTGAACGATATGACCAACAACAGAGAGGGCTGGCTTGCCTATGCCCTCGACAGCGGCAACGCTGCAACCGGAACCTGAGCATGATCAAGCTGCCTGCGGCGCCTGCCGCCTCCATCCCGTCCGCCAGCGGCGCGGCCGGCCTGCCGCCGCCCGCCGCCAACGGCGCCGCGGCGGCCGATGCCGCCCCTGCCGGCGCCGTCGCTGATAGCGCTGCCGCGGGCAACGCCCCGGGCGTACTGCTGGACGTTGCCGCCGCCATCGCGCCGGCCCCCTTTGGCACCCTGCTGGACGCCATGGCCGGCATGGCCAGCGGGGAAGAAACCACGCCGCCGGCCGGCAAGCAGGACGACCCGGCTGCCGCCGCCCAGGCGGTGGCTACCATGCTGCCCGCCATGGGCAGCTTGCCGCTGGCTGGCGGCGTCCCGGGCGCCACCCCGGACAGCGTGGCAGCGGTCGCCGCCGCCCTGACCGCCCCAGCCGTCAAGCCGGCTGCCAACGATCACGCCATGCTGCTGCGCCAGCAGGCCCAGGCCAGCGCCCTGACCGCACGCGACGCCGGCGCTGCGGCTCCCAGCGACGCGGCAGCAACGCCTGACGCCGCCCTGCGCGACGCACGTGCCGCCATGCTGGCCGCGGCCACCCGCCCGGCCGTCAGCCCGGCCGTGAGCCCGGCCGTGAGCCCGGCCGTGAGCCCGGCTACCAGCCCGGCGCTGCCAGGCGCGGCGACCACCGCGAGCCCGCGCAGCGCCGCCAGCGAAGTGCTGGCAGCCGCGCTGAACGCCGCGCAAGGCCAGGCCGCCGACAGCAGCGCCGCACCGATTGCGGCCAAGGACAGCGCCAGTCTGCTGGCCGACAGCCAGCGCCAGCCAGCCGATGCCGGCGCCCTGCCCGGCTTTCGCAGCGTGCTGGCCAACGCTGCCGCGCCCCAGCCTGGCGAAGCGCTGAAGCTGGCCGGCAGCCCGGAGCAATGGCAACAGCCGCTGCGCGCCGCGCTGGGCGACCGCCTGCAACTGCAACTGGCACGCAATGACGAACGGGCCGTGATCCGCCTGGAGCCACCCAATATGGGCAGCGTGGAAATTTCCGTGCGCCACAGCGGCGGCGCGCTGCAGGTCAACATCGCCGCCAGCCACAGCGAAGTGCTGCGCCAGCTCAACACCATTGGCGAGGCCGTGCGCCAGGACCTGTCGCAGCGCCAGTTCGGCGAGGTGGCCGTCACGGTTTCGGCGAGCAGCGCGCGCCACCTGGCCGATGGCGGCCAGCAGCAACGCCAGCAGGATGCACAGCAACAACGCGAGCAGCAGCGCCAGCCAGGCCGCGCCCTGGAAGACGCCGAGGCCGGCACCACCACTTTTGCCATGTTGGGCGAACGGGAGTAAGCATTAGATGAACAAAAAACTGGTTCTGATCGCAGCAGCCGTGCTGCTGGTGGGCGCAGGCGCCGCCGGTGGCGCCGTCTGGTTCATGAAAGGCAACAGCGCCCAGCCAGCCAAGGCCGCCGTGGAAGAGAAAAAGCCCGGCGAGCCGCTCAAGTACCTGACCATTGAGAAAGTCATTGTCATGCTGCGCCGCCAGCCGGGCGACACCGTGCCGCACTATATGTCGGCCGACCTCGTCATCTCGACCACGCTCAAGCAGGAAAAGGAAGCCAAGGAAGCCCTGCCCATGCTGCGCAGCGTTGCCGTGCGCGCCCTGTCGGCGCTGCCGATGGAAAAGGCGTCGATGATGACCATTGACCAGTTTGTCGAGGAATTGAACAAGGCTTACGATGAAGCCTATGCCAAGGAGGCGCGTGAGCGCCCCTTCGAACAGGTAATGATCGGCAAGTTGATCCTGGAGTAAGGCCATGGGCTTGGTGGACACGGTAGCAGCGCCATATGCCGACAGCTACGGCGCCGTCAGCGTCGCCGACGAGCAGAAGCACCTGCTCGCCTATGCGCCGCTGGTCAAGCGCATCGTGCGCCAGCTCAACTCCCAGGTCCAGGGCGCGATCGACCGCGACGACATGGAACAGATCGGCCTGATGGGCCTGCTCGAGGCGCTGCGCCGCTACGGCGAGCCCGATGCCGGTTTCGGCAGCTACGCCGCGCTGCGCGTGCGCGGCGCCATCCTCGATGAACTGCGGCGGCAGGACTGGCGCCCGCGCGCCGTGCGCCAGCAAAGCCACAAGATGCGCGACGCGGTGCGCGAACTGACGCGCAAGCTGGGCCGCGAGCCGGGCGAACAGGACATCATGACGGCGCTCGGCCTGGATGCCGAGGGCTACCAGGCCTACCTGCTGGACGAAAATGCGGAAACCATCGCCAGCTTCGATGAAATCCTGCAAGACACGCTGGCCGACACCGGCAGCGTGGCCGGCCCGGAAGAGCAGCTGATGATACGCCGCAGCCTGGAGCAGGCGCTAAATGGCCTGGACGAACGCGAGCAGCGGGTGATCCAGATGTACTACGAATTCGAGCTCAGCTACAAAGAGATCGCCGCCGTGCTGGACCTGACCGACGCCCGCGTCTGCCAGTTGAACAAGCAGGCGCTGAACAAGATGAAAGCGGTGCTGGCGGCCTGAGCCGCAGCCCACCCGGAAATACCAAGCGAAAGGCATAAACCATGCAGCAACTATTCGGCATCATGATCGTGTTTGGCTCGGTGTTCGGTGGCTACGCCATGATGGGCGGCCATTTCACCGCGATCTGGCAGCCGCTGGAACTGCTGGTGATTGCCGGCGCCGGCCTGGGCGCTTTCATCATCGGCAACCCGCGCCACGTGCTGACCGAAACCAACACCCAGCTCAAGCACCTGATGTCGCGCAAGAAATACGACTCGGAATTCCAGCGCCAGCTGCTGCTGCTGATGTATGAGCTGCTGCAACTGGCGGCCGGCGGCCTGAAAGCGCTTGATGCCCACGTCGAGGCGCCGCGCGAATCGCCGCTGTTCCAGCGCTATCCGCTGATCCTGGACGAACCCAAGCTGCTGGCCTTCATCGTCGACAACTTCCGCCTGATGGCCATGGGCAAGATCAACGCGCACGAGCTGGAAGGCGTGCTGGAGCAGGAACTGGAAGCGATCCATGAGGAACTGACGCAGCCGGCCAAGTCGCTGGGCAAGATCGGCGAAGCGATGCCCGGCTTCGGTATCCTGGCCGCGGTGCTGGGCATCGTGATCACCATGGGCACGGTGGGCGAAGGCGCCACCTCGGCCGAAATCGCCGAACACGTGGGCGCGGCCATGGTCGGCACCTTCATCGGTATCTTCTTCTGCTATGGCGTGCTGGACCCGATCTCGAACATGCTGAAGCAACTGATCGCCCAGGAAGCCTCGACCATGGAATGCGTGAAGGTGGTGCTGGTGACCCACGTCGCCGGCAAGCCGCCGCTGCTGGCCATCGACGCCGGGCGCCGCCTGGTGCAGCTGAACATCAAGCCAAGCTTCGCCCAGCTCGAAGGCTGGATCAATGCAATGGAAGGCGGCGACGAACCGGAAACGACGTCGCGCCGGGGAGGTGGCCGTGCTAAAGCCGCATGACAAGCACCACGAGCAAACCATCGTCAAGCGCGGTGGCGGCAAGCACAAGCACGACGACCATGGCGGTGCCTGGAAGGTGGCCTTTGCCGACTTCTGCCTGGCCCTGATGTGCCTGTTCCTCGTGTTGTGGCTGATGGCCGTGCGCAATACCGAATCGCTGGAGCACATCATGACCCAGTCCGACGGCAGCAAGACCGACGTCGGCAAGGGCGTGATGCCGGAGCAGATTGGCGGCCCGCGCGGCAGCCTGATCGAGCGCTTCCCGATGCCGCGCACCGGCAACAGCGACGTCGACGGCAATTCCACCGCAGGCTACAACAAGAGCCCGTCGCAGACGGCGGAGCAGCGCGTGCGCTACGAGTCGCCGGAAGACTTGAAGCTGCTCTCGCGCACCCTGGCCCGCATGAGCCAGGATGCCGGCCTGGCCGCCAACTTGGAATCGGTGGTGACGCCGTACGGCTTGCGCGTGATGTTGCACGATACCGACAGCCAGGGCATGTTCGTGCGCGGCTCGGCGATCCCGACCGACAAGTTTGCCCGCCTGTTGCAGGACATGGGGCCGCTCTTCGCCAAGATGGAAAACCAGATGCTGATCGTCGGCCATACCGATTCGTCGCAGTATGCCGACACCAGCCACAAGGCCTTCTCCAACTGGAACCTGTCCAGCAACCGCGCCATGTCCGCGCGCTCCCAGCTGCTGGCCGGCAGCATGCCGCAGGACAGCGTGCTGCAGGTGGTCGGCATGGCCGACCGTGCGCCGCTCGATGCCAAACGGGCCGATGCTGGCGTCAACCGCCGTATCGAATTGCTGATCCTGACCACCACCCAGGCGCAAGCCATTGCCGATATGTTTGGCATGCCGGACAGCAAGACTGCTATCATCCGGGAATCGGATTTGCCCGAACCCGGCCTGTTGCAGCAATTGCGACAACAACTGCTGCCTGGCAAGGGGAAGAGCAATGGCAATTAACGTTAAGTCAAGAGGAAACCGTATGAGGATTTCCGGTTCCACCCCTGGCACCCCGGTGCAGACCGTCGCCGACAGCGCGCCGGCCGACGCGGCGCGCCCGAGCGCCGCCCCGGCCGCCCAGCGCGAGCTGGAGTCGGCCGTGCTGCAGCCGGCCATGAAAGCCATGCAACAGATGGGCGACATCGACCACGAGCGCGTGGCGCAATTGCGCGACGCCCTGGCCAAGGGCGAACTGCCGTTCGACGCCGGCAAGCTGGCCGGCCTGATCCAGAAATTCCACCGGGGCGAGCCGTGAGCGAGCTGTCCAGGCAAGAAGCCATGAAGATGCTGCTCGACGGCATCAAGGCGGACTTGCAAAGCTACCAGCACATGCTGGACCTGATTGCCCAGCAGTTTGAAGCGGCCATCCGCCACCAGAGCGAACGCCTGGGCGAAATCGCTAAAGAAATCGGCGCTTTGGTCGATGTGCTGGAAGCGCGCCGCGCCCAGCGTGTCGACCTGGCGACCCGCCTGGTCGGCCCCCAGCCGTCCATGGAACAAGTGTTCACCCTGCTCAAGCCCGAAGCGCGTGCGCGCCTCGAAGCCGACTGGGCGCAACTGGAAGGCATGGTGCAGACGGCGCGCGAAATGGGCCGCCGCAATGCTGACCTGCTGGCGGAGCAATACACCATCATGCAGCGCGTGCTGCATGGCGACGATCAAACCTATGAGCCGGTCTGAATTCACGCCTTTCCGGGCCTTTACGCAAGCGACGGCGCCGACCCGGGCCACGGCAGCGACCGTGAGCAATATGAGCGCCACGCGCCCGGCGCTGCCGGCGCCGTTCAGCCCTGCCCTGGCCGCCAATGCCGGCATGGCGGGCCGGGCCGGCACGGGCGCTGCCGGCGGCGCCACCTTCCGCCAGGTGCACGCTGACGTTGCGCGCTACATTGCCGCCGCCGAGGCGCCGTCCGCTGCCGCGCCAAGCGCCGGCAGCGCCCTCAGCGCCGACGGCGCCGCGCTGCGCGCCCGCCTTGCCGCGCGCGCCATTGGCGGCAGCGACGCGGCCGAAGGCAGCGTGCCCGGCGCAGCCCAGCAAGCCTTCCTGGCAGCGATCCGCCCGCACGCCGAAGCGGCGGCCGCCCGCCTCGGCGTGGCGCCGGAACTGGTGGCCGCCCATGCCGCGCTGGAATCGGGCTGGGGCCGCCATGCCCCGGGCAACAATATGTTCGGCATCAAGGCCGGCGGCAGCTGGCAAGGCGCGGTGCAGGCCCTGGCCACGCTGGAGGTGGAAGACGGCGTGGCGCACAGCCGCAACGAACGTTTCCGCGGCTATGGCGACTTGGCCGCTTCCTTCCAGGACTATGCCGGCCTGCTGCTCGACAATCCGCGCTACCGGCGCGCCCTCAACACCGGCAGCGACGCCCAAGCGTTCGCCCTGGCGCTGCAGGCCGGCGGCTATGCCACCGATCCCGCCTACGCCGACAAGCTCGGCCGCGTGGCAGCGAGCATCAAGGCAGGTCAGCAGGCTCGACCGTCCCAGCCTCAATAACGCGCGCCCGGATCTGGGTGCCGCTGCTGTTTTTCACCCGGATGATGGCGCCGCGCGTGCCATTGTCCAGCGCTTCTCCCGCCATCGACACCTCGATCTGCTCGCGCCTGGCGACGATGCGCACCTGGTCGCCGCGCTTGACCAGTTGCGGTGCCGTCAACATGTTCGGCCGGATCACTTCGCCGGCCCGGATGCTGCGCCGCGCAGCCATCCCTTCCAGTTCAGCCAGGTCGGAAAAAGCATCGGGAATCAAGGTGATATCGTGGCGCACCCGCAACAAGTCTATAGGCGACAGAATTTTTCCGGAAATTAAATCGGTGGCAGCAACTGCAACGTTTGCCGAGACCTTGCCCTTGGCAAGGAACTCATAGCGCCACCCTTGCAAGCTTGGGCAAATGACCACGAAGCGCATGCGTGCAATGCCGCGCCGGTCCAGGCTCTCGACCCGTGTTTCAGAGGGACAGGCCGGAATCACGCGATTCGTCCTTACCACTTCGACATCGAACTTGGGCGCATCCCAGCGTTGACTTTCTGCATTGTTTTTCAATTGATTTTCTGCAGCTAGTTTCACTTTGCTTAGCAATTCCTCCATTGTTGAAGCAGTTGCAACACGGCAATTTAAAATTCCTATGAGCAATAGTCCAGCAAAAACCTGTACAATAGGATTGTTGGGCATGGGCAATACCTTTAGTATGTAATTTCGCTGGGACATTACCAGAGGAGAGTAACAATGGCCATAAATTTCAAGGACGCCCTGGGTTTGCATGCGGATGCACTGCAACTGCATGCAGAGCGCACGCGCATCCTGGCGTCGAACATCGCCAACGAGAATACGCCGGGCTACTCGGCTCAGGATATCGACTTCAAGGAGTCGCTGGCGCGCGTCGAAGCGCAGCTGTCAGGTGAGCCTATCCTCGATGGCGACGGTGAAACCAAGTTCCGCGTGCCCTACCACCCCAGCGGCGACGGCAACACCGTCGAGATCGGGGTCGAACAAGCCGCTTTCTCGCAAAATGCAACTGACTTCGCAACCAGTTTGACCTTCATCAACATGAAGCTGCGCGGCATCGCCAAGGCCATCAACGGCCAGTAACTGCCGGAAATACCACTGATCCAGGGGGAGACCCATGAGCTTTAAAGACATTGCGCAAATTGCCGGTTCGGCGATGGCGGCGCAGACAGTGCGCCTGAATACCGTTGCCTCCAACCTGGCCAATGCCGACTCCGTGGCCGGCAGCGAAAGCGAAACCTACCGCGCCCGCAAGCCGGTATTTGCCACCGTCATGGACGACAACCTGAGCGCAGCGGCCGGCGGCCGGGTGCAGGTGCTGGACGTGGTGGAATCGGCCGAGCCGCTGCGCAAGGTGTACGAGCCGGGCAACCCGCTGGCCAATGCCGACGGCATGGTGTTTTACCCGAACGTCAACCAGGTGGCCGAGATGACCGACATGATGTCGGCGTCGCGCGCTTTCGAAACCAATGTGGAAGTGCTGGGCCGCATCCGCGGCATGCAGGCTTCCCTGCTCAAACTCGGTGAATCCTGATGGAAACCAACCTGTTCACTAACGCAGCGGCGCAAGGCAGCAACCCGGCCGGCGTGGCGCTGAACGGCGCCTCCAGCGAGGGCCGCGACATGTTCACCAAGCTGCTGGTGGCCCAGATCCAGAACCAGGACCCGCTGTCGCCGCAAGACCCGGCCCAGTTCGTCCAGCAACTGACCCAGCTGTCGCAGACCGAAGCGCTGCAGAACCTGGCCAACCTGACCACCGCCAACGCCTCCGTGCTGCAATCGATGCAGGTGCTGGCGATGGGCGCCCAGGTCGGCTCCGACGTGATGGTGCAGTCAAGCCAGGTGAGCATCGACGGCCGCAAGGTGAGCGGCGAAGCCACGCTGGGCAGCAATTCGGCCAAGACCAGCCTGGTCTTGACCGCCGGCAACGGCCAGCAGTACGAGGTGGTGATGGGCACCCTGCCGGCGGGCACCCACCAGTTCACCATCGACCCGGCCAAGCTGGGCTTGCCGGCCGGCACGTATTCGATGCGCATTGCCAGCGAGAGCAACCCGGCCGCGCCGCTGGCCGTGCTGGGCCGCCTCGACAGTGTCCAGGTCGGCGCCGCCGGGAGCGTTACCGTCAAGATTGATTCGGTGGGCGAAGTATCGCCTTCCGCCATTACCGCATTCCGGGGCAAAACCCCGACTTCCGCTATTTAACGAAAGGTCCGCGCCATGAGTTTCGATATCGCTTTGTCCGGCATCCAGGCCATCAACGAGCAACTGGGTACGATTTCCAACAATATCGCCAATGCCGGGACCTACGGCTTCAAGTCCAGCCGGGCCAACTTCGCCTCGCTGCATGCCGGCGCCCAGCCGACCGGCGTGCACATCGGTTCGACCACCCAGTCGATCGCCCTGAACGGCGGCATCCAGGCCACCAACCGCGGCCTGGACGCCCTGATCAATGGCCGCGGCTTCTTCGTGGCCAAGGATTCCACCGGCCAGACCAACTACACCCGCGTCGGCATCTTCAACAAGGATGCCACCGACTTCCTGGTCAACAGCGCCGGCGCCAAGGTGCAGGGCTTCCAGCTGACCCCGCCTAGCATGGTGGCCGGCCCGATGGGCGACATCAAGGTGCCGACCAATCTGCTGACCGCCAAGGCCACCACCAATATCGATTTCGTCGCCAATATGTCGGCCGACTGGACCGTACCGACCGGCAATATCACCACCAAGCTGCCGGATGCCACCGTCAGCCCGCCCGTGGTGCCGGACGCCAATATGTACAATATGTCCAAGGTCACCGTGGTGCACGACTCGCTGGGCAATGAGCACACCGTGACCCAGTATTTCGTCAAGGACGTGGCGGCGCGCACCGTGCGCGTGTATGCGGCGGTGGACGGCACCGACCTGGGCGCCGCCGGCGGTTCGCCGTACACCCTGGTGTTCGACACCAACGGCCAGCTCGACCTGGCGGCCAACCCGCAGGGCGCCGGCACCTCGTACGCCCACAACCTGACCTTCACACCCGCCCCGGCGGCCGCCATGACGGTGGACCTGGACTACACCGGCACCACCTTCCAGAAAGGCGAGTCGACCACCTCCACCAACGCCGCCGACGGTTATGCGGCCGGCAGCTACGTGGGCGTGGAACTGGACCAGGCCGGCAACGTGGTGGCCAAGTATTCCAACGGCGAAAAGCAAGCCATCGCCCGCCTGGCGATCGCCACTTTCCCGGACGAGGATGCGCTGACCCCGGTCAACGAAACGTCCTGGACCGCCAACGTGCAATCCGGCAGCGCCAACCTGTCCGAAGCCGGCCAGGGCGTGGCCGGTGCGCTGACGGTCGCCTCGCTGGAAACGTCCAACGTCGACGTGACGGCGGAACTGGTCAGCCTGATGACGTCGCAGCGCAACTACCAGGCCAACTCCAAGGTCATCACTGCGGAGAACCAGATGCTGCAGTCGCTGATGCAAGCCCTGTAAGCGAGGCCAGCTGAATGGACGCGCTGATCTACACCGCGATGAGCGGCGCCGAGCGGGCCATGCGTGGCCAGCAGGTGCATGCCAACAACCTCGCCAACCTCGACACCAACGGCTTCCGCGCCAACCTCGAGCTGGCGCAGGCGGCCAAGCTGCCCGGCTACGGCTACGACGACCGCCATATGTCGCAAGTGCAGTCGAACGCCGTGACCGACCGCCAGGGCGCGCTGCGCCAGACCGGCCGCGAACTGGACGTCGCCATTTCCGGCCCCGGCTACTTCGCGGTGCAGGGCCCGAGCGGCGAAGCCTACACCCGCGCCGGCGCCATCACGCTCGATGCCGATGGCGCCATGACGGTCAACGGCATGCCGTTGCTGGGCGAAGGCGGCCCGATCACCCTGCCGGTGCATCGCAAGGTCGAGATCGGCCAGGACGGCACCGTGTCGATCCTGGGCCCGACCGCCAATGCCGAAATGCAGGTGATCGACAAGCTCAAGCTGGTGCGCGCCGAAGCGGCCGAGCTGACCAAGAACGAAGCGGGCTTGCTGGTGGCGCGCGATGGCCAGCTGCTGGCCGCCGATACCACGGTGCAGGTGCGGGCCGGCCACCTGGAAGGGGCCAACGTGACTGCCATCGAAGAAATGGTGGCCACCATGAGCCTCAACCGCACCTTTGAAATCCAGATGAAATTGTTCAAGGCCGCCGACGACATGACTTCGGTCGGCAACAAACTGATTAGCGGCTAACAGGAGAATCCCGATGAATCCAGCAATGTGGATCAGCAAGACCGGCGTGCAGGCGCAAGACGCCAAGCTGCAAGCCATCGCCAACAACCTGGCCAATGCCAATACCGTCGGCTTCAAGCGCGACCGCGTGGTGTTCGAGGACCTGTTCTACTCGATCGACCAGCAGCCGGGCGCCCAGCGTGCCGACAACAACACGCTGAACCCCTCCGGCGTGCAGATGGGTAACGGTACCCACCTGGTGGGCACCCAGAAGATCTTCACCAACGGCAATGTGCAGAGCACCAACAACGCGCTCGACGTGGCCGTGATGGGCAATGGTTTCCTGCAAGTGCGCCGCCCGAACGGCGAGCCGGCCTTCACCCGCGCCGGCCAGCTGCAGGTGGACAAGGACGGCGTGCTGGTCAATGCTTCCGGCCTACCGCTGGTGCCGCAGATCACCGTGCCGGCCAATGCCACCGCCATCACCATCGGCGAGAACGGCACCGTCTCGGCCACCATTCCCGGCAATGCCACGCCGACCGAACTGGGCCAGCTGACCCTGACCTCCTTCATCAACCCGACCGGCCTGCAAGCGCTGGGCGAAAACCTGTTCGCGGAAACCCCGGCCTCCGGCGCCCCGACCGAAGGCCGCCCCGGCGACGCCCAGTTCGGCAAGCTCAAGCAGGGCGCGCTGGAAGGCTCCAACGTGCAGGTGGTGGAAGAGATGGTGGACATGATCGCTGCCCAGCGCACCTACGAAATGAACACCAAAGTTCTGACAGCGGCGGATAATATGCTGCAGTACCTGGCACAGGCCGCACGCTGATGAAAAACGCACTGCCCGCGCTGGCCCTGGTCCTGCTGGCTGGCTGCTCCAGCCTGCAGCCGACCGTGCGCCCGGCGCCCTACGACGAAGCCCCTGCCCTGACCCGTTCCGCGCTGCCGCGCGGCACCTCGGGCGGCGTCTTCAACCCGGACAGCAGCATCTCGCTGGTGTCGGACAGCCGCGCCTTCCGCGTCGGCGACATCGTCACCGTGATCCTGCAGGAAACCACGCAGGCTTCGAAGAGTGCCGGCACCACCCTGGCCAAGGATTCCAGCGTCGGCATCGCCTCGCCCAGCCTGCTGGGCAAGACTTTCCCGAAAGCCGGCGTCGATATTTCGGCCGAGCGCGGCTTCAAGGGCGACGCCCAGAGCACCCAGCAAAATGCGCTGAGCGGCGCCATCACCGTGATCGTGCAGGAAGTGATGCCGAACGGCTTGCTGAAAGTGGCCGGCGAAAAAGTGCTGACCTTGAACCAGGGCGAAGAGTTCGTGCGCCTGCGCGGCTTTTTGCGCGCGGCCGATATCGATGCCAACAACCAGGTGTCGTCGCAGCGCATCGCCAACGCGCGCATCGCCTACGGCGCCCAGGGCACCCTGGCCGAAACCAACCAGCCGGGCTGGCTCACGCGCTTCTTCCTTGGCCCCTTGATGCCTTTCTGAGGTGATGGATATGTTCAGTTTTAAACCCGGCAAGGCAGTGTCTGACCCGCAGGGTCAGACACTGGTACGCGGCTGGCGGAGGCTGGTGTCAGACCCTGCGGGTCTGACATCGGTTTACCGGTTTGCGGCAGCGCTGCTGCTGGCCATCGCCCTCCCCGCCAGCGCCGCCCCCCAGCTGCGCAACCTGGTCGCGATCGAAGGCGTGCGCGACAACCCGCTGGTGGGCTACGGCCTGGTGGTCGGCCTGAACGGTTCCGGCGACTCGACCCAGGTCAAATTCGCCAGCCAGTCGGTGGTCAACATGCTCAAGCAGTTCGGCGTAAAGATGCCGGACGGCGCCGATGCCAAGTCCAAGAACGTCGCTGCCGTGATGGTGTCGGCCGTGTTCCCGCCCGGCTACCGCCGCGGCCAGCCGATCGACGTCACCGTTTCCTCGCTGGGCGACGCCAAGAGCCTGCGTGGCGGCTCCCTGCTGCTGACGCCGCTCAAGGCGGCCGACAACGAAGTCTACGCCCTGGCCCAGGGCAATGTGGTGGTAGGCGGCCTGTCCGCGGCCGGCAAGAGCGGCTCGTCCGTCACGGTCAACACCCCGACCGCCGGCCGCATCCCGAACGGCGCCGTGATCGAACGGGAAATCGCCACCGATTTCGCCACCAAGCCATCGGTGCACCTGTCGCTCAAACAGCCGAACTTCGAGACCGCCACCAATATCGTGGAAGCGATCAACCGCAAGTTCGGCGACGTGGCCAGTACCGCGGACGGCACCGGCATCGACGTGCTGGCGCCAGCCAATCCGACCCAACGCGTGGCCTTCATGGCCAAGCTTGAAGCGCTGCCGATCGAGGTCGGCCAGGACACCCCGAAAGTGGTGTTCAACTCGCGCACCGGCACCGTGGTCATTGCCGACGGCCTGCGGGTGAAGGCCGCCGCTGTCACCCACGGCTCGCTCAAGGTGGTTATTTCGGAAAGCGCGAAAGTGAGCCAGCCGGCGCCGTTCAGCCAGGGCCAGACGGTCGTCACCCCGCAATCGAATGTGGCGGTGAATGAGGCGAAGCCGCAAATGTTCAAATGGCCGGCCGGCGCCAAGCTGCAAGCCATCATCGACGTGGTCAACAGCCTGGGCGCGACGCCGGATGACATCATGGCAATCCTGCAAGCCCTCGACCAGGCCGGCGCCATCGAAGGCGAACTGGTGGTGATTTGATGGACAGCCGCTTCCTGCCCCTGCCGGTACGCAAGCTTGACATCGGCCAGCCTGAACAACCGAAGATCGGGCAGGCCGCCCCTGCCCCCCAGACCGAGGAAGCGCATTACCGCGACAAGGCGACCAACGCCGCCGTCAAGTTCGAGAGCTTCTTCATCGCCCAGACGCTGCACAAGATGCGCGACGCCACCAAGGCCATGGCCGCTGACGACAGCATCTATAAAGACTCGATCAACAGCGACATGCTGGACATGGCCGACAATATGGTCGCCGACCAGTTGGCCGGCCGCCGCGCCTTCGGCATTGCCGACGCCATTCTGCGCCAGTTGTTGCCGGCCGCCCCGGCTGCCGTAGCTTCCCCGCAAGAAATTTCAGTTTTACCCAAGAAAAATCCGACCGACGCTTAATCCCCCCAACCGCGCGGTCGCCTTTACTCGTTAACGGGCTAAAGATGCCATTGAGCAACGGCCCAGCCTAAGGGAAGAGAGCATCATGTCGATTATCAACAATGCACTGTCCGGATCGCTGGCGGCCCAGGCCGCCATCAATACGACCAGCCAGAACATTGCAAACTTGCAAACGAAGGGCTATACCCGCCAGGGCGTGCTCCTGTCCGCTGTCGCCCCGGCCAGCGGCACCAGCGGCGCCGGTTTCGGCGTCGAAGTTAGCAAGCTGATCCGCTTTTCCGACTCCTACAAGAGCCAGCAATTGTGGCGCGCCAATTCCGAGCTTGGCTCGCGCACCCAGTCCCAGCCCTACTTCACCCAGCTCGAGCGCGTGATGGGCGACGAACAAACCAGCCTGTCGAACGGCGTCGACCAGTTCTTCCGCGCCCTCAACGCAGCCGGCGTCGACCCGGTATCGACCCCGCTGCGCCAGCAGGTGCTGACGGCCGCCAACGCCATGGCGCAATCGTTCAACAGCATCTACAACGTGACGCGCCAGCAGCAAGTGTCGATCACCCAGCAGCGCGACGCCATGCTGCCGCAACTCAATACCCTGAGCGCCAACATTGCCGCCCTGAACCAGCGCATCACCCAGGCCGGATCGCTCGGCACCAACACCTCGGCCCTGGTGGACGAGCGCGACCGCGCCATCGATGCCCTGGCCAACCTGGTCTCGGTGGAAGTGCTGGAACAGCCGGACGGCACCCGCAGCGTCTCCCTGCGCAGCGGCCAGCCGCTGGTGGTGGGCAACCTGGCCGGCACCCTGGGCATGAATCCGTCCACCACCCCAGCATCGCTGGAACTCAAGTTCGCCGGCACCACCTTCGGCCTGGACGACACCAAGGTCGGCGGCCAGCTTGGCGGCATCGGCGACTTTGAAAAGAACACCCTGCAGCCGCTGCAGCAGTCGCTGCTTGACATGGCGGACCAGCTCGCAACCAAGGTCAACACCACGCTCTCTGCCGGCTTCAAGCCGGACGGCGCGCCGGGCACTGCCACCCCTGGCAGCGCACTGTTCACCTTCAACGCGGCCGGCACCGGCGGCATCCTGGGCCTGGTGCCCGGCTTCCAGGCCTCCGACCTGGCCTTCTCGTCCAACGGCGCGCCTGGCGACAGCAAGAACCTGCAGGACCTGATCGCCATCAAGGGCCAGCCGATCACCCTGTCTTCGATCGGCACCGTGCTGATCGGCGACGCCGACACCCAGCTGGTGGGCAAGCTGGCCATCGATAGCGGCCAGAACCAGTCGCTGCTGGAAACCGCCACCACCATCCGCCAGCAGTCGGAAGACGACTGGGCCGCGACCAGCTCCGTCAACAAGGATGAAGAAGCCATCAACTTGGTCGAGTTCCAGAATATGTACCAAGCGAACATGAAAGTGATCGCCGTTGCCAACACCCTGTTTGACGCCACCCTGGCGTTGTTCTGAGGATCATCGACATGCGTATCGCCTCCAGCCAGTTCCAGGCCTCCATGAACCGCTCGCTGCAGATCAACCAGACGGTGATCGCCAAGCTGACCGAGCAAATGGCCACTGGCAACAAGATCCAGGTGCCGTCCGACGAGCCCATTGCCAATGTGCGCCTGTCGCGCCTGCGCCGCGAAGAGAATATCGTCAGCCAGTACGTCGACAACATCAGCGCCGTCAAGATCCGCCTGTCCAAGAACGAAGCCTACCTGACCTCGATGGTGGGCGATATGGGTGCCGCGCGCGACCTGTTCGTGTGGGCCTCGGACGGCTCGAACACGCCGGCCGACCTGAATTCCATGGTCAACAGCCTGGTCGCGCTGCGCGACTCCCTTTACTTCAACGGCAATACCAAGGACCAGGAAGGCAAGTTCATCTTCTCCGGCACGCTGACGTCCACGGCCGCACTGACCTATGACGCCAGCCAGCCGGTTGGCGCGCGCTACAGCTACACCGGCAACAACGGCACCCAGGAAGTCGTGGTCGGCAACGGCATCACCCAGCCCGCCAACGTCACCGTGGACGGCCTGGACGACTACCTGAACCAGCTCGACAATGCCATCAGCATGCTGGGCAGCCCAACCGTCAACGCCAACGATCCCGCCTTGCGCGCCGTCTTGAAAACCGCGCTGGACGGCACCGACACCGCGCTGGGCCTAATTTCGGGCAAGATCGCCCAGTTTGGCGGCGCCCAGAACGTGATGGAAACCCTGGCCAACAACCACGGCAACGTCAGCCTGTCGAACAAGATCGCGATCACCGATATTGCACAATTGGATTACGGCCTCGCGGCCACCCAGCTGTCTGGTTACAATAGCGCCCTCCAGGCGACATACCAGGCGTACTCGAAGGTCAGCGGCCTGTCGCTGTTTAACGTACTGTAAATATCATGGAAATCGCCCAGCGCCCCAGCACTACCGGCCTCTCCACCAGAGCCACCGCCAATCCGGCGGCCGGTCAGGCCGAGACCACGCTGGCCGACGCTGGCGCGGCGATCGACCAGGCGGCGGCCAGCAAGGCCCCGCCGCCCCTGCGCCGCGGCCTGAGCAATATGGACGCCCCGCTGCAGAACGACGTCTCGGGCGCCCAGCAAGCCATTGATTTCCTCGAGCAAAGCGCAGCCCAGCTGCGCGCGCTGAAATCCGATATTGCCGCCAAGCTGGCCACGCGCAGCATGCGCGACGGCCAGGTGGAACAACGAGTGCGCCAGTTCAGCGAAACTTGGCGCAACCGCAGCCAGGCATCCGGCGGCACGCTCGATGCGCAGCTGAACTTCTCCAACCAGCCATCGACCCAGCGCTTCACCGCGCGCGGCATGACGCTGGCCAACCTGCGCAATGGCGCGCGCGAAACCCTGGCCATTGCGGTCGGCGGCGGTACCGCCGGCCTGCGCTCGGTGCACCTGGCGCCCGGCCTGTCCGACGGCGAGATCATTTCCCGCTTCGACCAGGCCATGGCCCCGGCCGGGGTGCGCGTCTCGGTCAACAAGGATGGCGAACTGGTGTTCACGGCCCAGGAAAGCGCCTGGCCCGGCATTCGCGATTCGCTGGCGGTACAAGGCTCCGGCATCCGCTTCCCGGCCGGCCAGCTCAACCGCATCAAGGCCGACGCCGAAGCGCCGGTCGTGGTCCCCGAAGGCTGGGGCACCGCCGACATCGAATCGATGCGCGCCACGCTGCAGCAAGTAACGCAAGCGCTGGCCCACGTCGAAGCGGCGCTATCCAAGGTACGCCTGGAATTGGCCGCCGCCACCCAGCGCGTGCAAAGCGAACTGCCGGAAATCGAAGTAGTCGGCATGGGCCAGATGGCCGAAGTCTTCGCCAACGTCGCCAACGAGCCCGGCTACGCCGCCCTGGTCTCCCTCACCTCCGCCCTAGTCGGCATCAACCGCGACCGCGTCGTCTCCCTGCTGAGACTTTCTTGAAACGGTTGCCTAACCTTTGCCCGCGCCAGGCCAAGTCGGGAAAGCGCCATTGATTTCTTGAACACCCGATTTAGCGAGATTGGAGTGAGTGCAAAATAATCTTCTCGCAATCAGAGACAGCTGCTTGCCCCGCTGAAACCGATGCCCAGCATGTTGCGCCCTCTTCACTTTTTTGGAATCCATGCCACCCCCTGGACAGGGCATCCGCCAACCATCGGCTCGCGCTTTTTTTCCCACCCTTTGCCGCCTGTACGATCCAATACCTTATTGCTGCATCCCGTTCATCAGCCGAAAAATTAATACCGACGTCCACATGCGCCTCCAGCAGCAGCGCAATTGCTTCTTGCGCTTCAGGGTCGCCCTGTTGCGCAATAGACAGCCAAGCGGCATAAGCGCGAGGATAGTTGCCACTATTTGCTGCGGCTGTCCCGAGCTCTTTGAGGCTTCGAGCGGCAGCACTTCCAAGAGCTAAGCCTAGAATGCCAATGACGATAAAATTCTTCATTCTTGATTTCCATTCGGATAAACAGTAGGTACATGCCTCTCATAATCTTGCAATTTCGGAGCTGGCCCATTTTTATTCAATAATGTATTTTGCAAATTATGCATTTGTAATAAAAAGTAGTCAGCAACCATTTCTGCTCTCTGCTCTTTGTTAAGTTTGAGGAACCCCGCTTTTTCAACTAATGGCCAGTACTTGTAATCCCGGTCGAATGCCGCGCTACGCACATTCTCACCAGACTGGTCTTGGGAGATATGCCCAAGCTCATGGATAAATGTATGCTGCGCCCCAGGTGAAGCCTGAGAAAAGTCGTCCGAATATTGTGGATCGTCAGGATGGAAATACATGTTTCCGTCCGGAGCCATCGCACGATCCTTGGAAGGGTCAGGGTCAGCTCCGGCAATCCGACATTTCTTGCGCAGGCGCAAAATTCACTGCGCTGGCCGGGCCTAAACTGGGTCCATGAACCGGCCTTTGCGCATCGAGCACGACAATGCCTGCTACCACGTCACTTCCCGTGGGAACCGTCGTGCCACCATCTTCCGCAGCGATAGCGATCGCCTGACCTGGCTGGCGCTGCTCGCGGAAGCCTGCCGCCGTTTCGACTTTGGCGTCCTGGCCTACTGCCAAATGGGCAATCACTATCACTTGGTGTTAAGGACCCGGCAAGGCAAGCTGGCGCGCGGCATGCGCTACCTCAACGGCAACTATTCCCAATATTTCAACCGGCAGCATCGCTATCGCGCTACACCGTGCTGAATCCGGTGCGCGCCAGGCTGGTAAGTCACCCTGGCCACTGGCGCTGGAGCAGCTACGGCGCGCTGACTGGTTCAGTTGACGCGCCGGCGTGGCTCGAGCGCGATACCGTCCTCGCACAGTTCGGCAATCAGCGCGAAGACGCCATTCGCGCATTTGAAGCCTATGTCCAGGCCGGCATAGGTCAAGCCAATCCCTTCCAGGCAGTACGCCACCAGCTCTTCCTTGGCAGCGAGGAGTTCTGCATCCTTGCGGCGCAAGGCGGAATCCGCGGCGACCTGCTGGAAATCAAGCGCACGCAACGGCTTGCAATCGCGCCCCCACTGGCGCACTACTTCCGCCTCTACCAGGACCGGCGCCAGGCCATGGCCCAGGCCTACCTTTCCCACAACTACACGATGGCCGAGATTGCGGAATTCTGCGACGTTTCGGCACGAACGGTCGGTCGCGCAGTGAAAGCATATCGGAAAATGTCCGATTGCCGGAGCTGACCCCGACTTTCATCAAGTAAGCTTGACGGGGCCGCGGGCCATGGCGCAGAGCTGGGCGGGCGGCATGGGGCGGGCGTAGACGAAGCCCTGGGCGTAGTCGCAGCCGGCGGCTTTCAGGAGGTTGAGCTGGGTCTCGGTTTCGACCCCTTCGGCTACGACCTTCAAACCCAGCTTGTGGGCCATGACGATGATGCCTTCGCATAGCGCCAGGTCGCCCGAGTCGCCGGCCAGGTCCATCACGAAGCTGCGGTCGATCTTCAGGTAGTCGATGTCGAAGTTCTTCAGGTGGGCCAGCATCGAGTGGCCGGTGCCGAAGTCGTCCAGCGCAACCTGCAGGCCCATCGAGCGAAACTGGCGCAGGCGCTCCATCACCGGGCCGCTATTGTCGAGCAACAGGCGTTCGGTGATTTCCATCACGATGCTGCGTGGCGCCAGGTGCAGCTGTTCAACGTAGTGCATCCAGCGCTCGAACACCTCGGGGCCGGTGCGAAACTGCACCGGCGACTGGTTGACGCTGATCTGGAAGGGCCGCCCCAGCTCGTCCTGCCAGCGCTTGGCCTGGTCGGCAGCGTGGCGGAATACCCAGTCGCCAATCTCGAGGATGATGCCACTGGCTTCGGCACTGCCGATGAAGTCGACCGGATTCAGCATGCCGCGCTCGGGATGGCGCCAGCGCAGCAGCGCTTCGGCGCGCTCGATGGTGCCGGTATGCAGGTTGACGATGGGCTGGTAATGCAGTTCGAATTGTTCATTGGCCACCGCCATCTGCAAGTCGCGCGTGATGCGCAGGCGCAGCTGGGCGGCGGCTTGCATGTCGGACGTGAAGTAGCTGTAGCGGTTGCGGCCGGCATTCTTGGCGGCGTACATGGCCTGGTCGGCATTGCGCAGCAATTGCTCGGGGTCGTTGGCGTCCGAGGGATGCAGGGCAATGCCGATGCTGGCCGAGACCGAGCCGCTGCTGTCGCCCAGGAGAAAGGGCCGGTTCAGGCTGGCGATGATCTGCTGCGCGACGCGTTCGGCGCTGGTGACATGGTCGAGGCCCGGGAGGATCACGACGAACTCGTCGCCGCCCAGGCGCGCCAGCGTGTCGGAAGCGCGCACGCAGGCGCCGATGCGCCCTGCCGCTTCCACCAGCAGGGCGTCGCCCATCTCGTGGCCGAGGCGGTCGTTGATTTCCTTGAACTGGTCGAGGTCGATGAACAGCAGCGCCAGGAACAGGCCGTCGCGGCGGGCTTTTTTCATTTCCTGCGACAGCCGGTCCTGGAACATATTGCGGTTCGGCAGGGCTGTCAGCGAATCGTAATTGGCCTGATGCCAGATCAGCTCGGTCGACAGCTTGCGCTCGGTGATATCGCTGACCAGCGCCAGCGCGCCGAGGTAGCTGCCGTCGGCGTCGAAAATCGGGTTGGTGGCCAGTGTGGCCCACATATCGCTGCCGTCGCGGCGCAGGAACTTGAATTCATGGCGTTCGGCGATGCCTTGCTGGCGGCGTGCGATATTGCGCTCGAGCAGGGTGCGCCCCTCGTCGTCCATGAAGTTGACCAGCGGCTGCTCCAGCATTTCCTCGATCGTGTAGCCCAGCATGGCGGCCATCTTGGGATTGACGAAGCTGGTGCGCGCCGATGCATCGATTTCCCAGATGCCCTCCTCGGCGCTGTGCACAATGCGGCGGAAGCGTTCCTCGCTCTTTTCCAATGCGGCCAGCTTGCCTTCGGCCATTTCCAGCACGACGCGCAGCTGCGCGGCGCCTGGCGTGCCGCTGCCCAGCAGCGTGACGGCAAAGCCACGGTCGCCGCGCCCGCGCGTCATTTGCAGCGACAGGCGCTGCGGCGCTTCGGTGGCCAGGCTGTTGCTGACGAAGGCGTCGAAGTCGGCCATGAAGCGCTGCGCGATATAGTTGCGGAACGGGACATTGTCGGGATTCTGGCGCGGCAAGCCAAGCAGGTCGGCGCCAACCAGGTTCATCTGCAGGATGGTGGTGTCGCTGCCAAGAACGAAATAGCCGACCGGGGCCAGCAGGTAGAGGTCGTTGAAGTAATCCTGCTCGTTGGCCAGCTGCAGGTCAGCGCCGGCGCGCTGCAGCCCGTTGTAGACCGCTGGCGGGGTGCCGCCCATGGCCGCCAGCACCGCTTCGCCGGGCAAGAGTGCATCGATCCCTGCCAGTCCGGGGACGGCGGGCCGGATGGCGGTCACCTGCTCCGCCTGCCTGGCATGCTGGTCTTTATCCATATTGGTTCCAGCCTAGCATGCCCTTGTGACGATGTCGAGCAGCTAACTTTGGCGATGCGCGCGGTTCAGGCGTTGCTCGGCAAAGCGTTGTAATTGCTCGAATGCCAGGCTGAGAATCCAGTAGATGGCTGCAGCGGCGAGGTAGAGCGGCAAGGGGCGGAACGTGGTGGCAATCACTTCCTTGGTGGATAACATCAGTTCCGTCATGGTAATGACCGACACCAGCGAGGTATCCTTGATCAGGCTGATCAGGGTGTTGCTCATCGATGGCACCGCGATGCGCAGCGCCTGCGGCATCACCACGTAGCGCAAGGTCTGGCCGTAACCCAGGCCCAGGCTGTAGCTGGCCGACCATTGCCCCTTGTGAATGGAAAGCATGGCGCCGCGCAGGCTTTCCGACAGGTAGGCCCCGGCATTCAGGCTCAACGCCAGGATGCCGGCGGTGACCGGCGTGAATTCGATGCCGACCGACGGCAGGCCATAGTAGATCACGAACATCTGCACCAGCAGCGGCGTGCCGCGCATCAGGCTGACGTATACATTGGCCGGCCAGCGCAGCAGCTTCCACGGCAGGATGCGCATGACGGCGGCCGGGAAACCCAGCACCAGCCCGCCCACCATCGAGGCCACTGCGAACACCAGGGTGTAGCCGGCGCCCTTCAACATGACAGGCGCTGCCTCGCGCAGCAGCTCCAGCCAGTCCATGCTCAGGGCGCCTTGCTGACGTCGATGCCGAACCACTTCATGGAAATGGCTTTCAGGCTGCCGTCGGCGCCGGCATCGGCCAGCGCCTTGTCGATGGCGGCCTTGAATTCAGGATTGCCCTTCTGGAAGGGAATGCCCATGCGCTCTATGGCGCCGACCCGGGCCCCGGCCTTGATCGGCAACTTGGTGGTCTTCATCAGGTAGGCCGCGATCAGGCTGTCGTTCAGGGCGGCATCGATGCGGCCCAGTGCCAGGTCCTGCAGTTGTTCGGGCGCAGCAGGATAGCCTTTGACATCGATGCCCGGCACCGCCTTCGCCTGCATCTCGTACACGCTGCCCTGGCCGGCGCCGACACGCTTGCCTTTCAGTTGCGCCAGCGAAGTCCAGTTATTGTTGTCATCCTTGCGCAAGATCAGCATTGGCGAGGAATAGATGTAGGGGACGCTGAAATCGAAAACCTGCTCGCGTTTGGGATTGATGCCGACCTGGGAAATGATCACGTCGTACTTCTTGCTCGCCAGGCCGGCCAGGATCGAAGCCCATTCCGAGGTCACAAACTCCAGTTTGACCCCGAGCTTGCCCGCCACCAGGCGCGCCACGTCCACGTCGTAGCCCGCCAGCTCGCCATTCTTTTCCTTGAAGTTGAATGGCGGGTAGACGCCCTCCATCGCCACTTTCAGCGTGCCGCGCGCCTTGACGGTTTGCAGCAGGTCGGCAGCACTGGCTTGCAGCGCCGTTACGGCCAGCAGGAAGGCGATCAATGGTTTGCGCATCGGGAATCCTTTAGTAAGAACGGCGGCGGCCGAAATTGTGACCTACTACGAGGGTGGTGCTGGCGATCAGGACCGACAGGCCAAGGATGAGCTGCACCAGCTTGTCCTCGGGCAGTGTCCAGAGCCGGCCCTTGGGCGGCTCGCAGCCGGCGATGGCGCACAGCAAGGGCTCCACCCAATCGGCTTCAGGAGTAACATCGAGGATAACGGCGCCCTCGGTGGTCTGCATGTAAATGTCGCCGCCCTCGGCCAGGCTGAAACACACGCCGTAGCCGGTTTCCTGCTTGCCGACGTGTTCCTTCAGCGCGAGGTCGTGCTCGGCGATCCACAGCTCCACGTCCTGGGGCGTTTCCAGTGCGCTCCATGGCACCGGGCGAAAGCGCGGCTTGGCCGCTTCGTCATCGTGAGTAAACATGGGTCAGGAGTGTAACCGAAACGAAAGGAGGCTGTATGAAAGTAAACGAATATGTATCTGAGTTCGAGAGCTTCTTCGGCAAGCTGCTCGATGAGCATCCGGAGCTGGTGGAAGACCAGCGGGTCGGCTGGAATATCTGGTGGGACCACAAGGTGGACCTGGAGGCGGAGCGGCTGGCGCGGACGGATGCAGTGCCGACGCCGGCGTATTACTACCACTGAAAACCGGTACTTGGACTGCGGCGGTGGCGTGCCGGTGTTAGCCCTTCCAGCTCCGCTGCAGGCCGGTATCGGCATGAATCCAGCCCCCGCGCGGACCCTGGCGGTAATAAAACCCCACGCCGCCCTGGCGGAAACTCTGCACGAGGCTTCCCAGCACCTCAGCATTCAGGTTCGGGATCCGGATATCGGCCGCCTTGCCGCTCATATGCAGCGACTGGCGCGCGGCCGGAATGCCCTGCTCGATCAGCCGCTTGTTGGACGCCTGCGTGCGATACCCCGACAGGATCTCGAGCGGGCTCTCGATCCCGAAGCGCTGCACAAAGGCCTGCGCCCCCCACAGCGTCTCGAACAATTTCGGATCGATCGGCGCCGTCTCCTTGCCATTCACGTCGCGTAGCAAATGGCACAGTTCCTGGTAAGCCGAATCGATGATCTCGCCATCCTTCCAGTAAGTCAGCCTGGCCTTTTCCCCACTCTGCGGGCGGATCAGGCTGATCGTGCGCGGCTTGATCCAGAACTCAAGGTCCAGCATCTGGGCGTCGAAAATGTCGGGCGGGGGTTCCGGCTCCGACTGCGCGCGGGTACGGCCGACCAGCGGCAGCCCCGCCAGCGCGGTGCCGGCCATCATCTGGAGGAAGTCTCTGCGTGTTGCCATGGCGATTCCATCTGTTGCAATAACAAACACTATAGCAACAGAGCGGGGAGTTGAGAAACCCCTTTAACAATTTGTCGTAAACTTAGCGTCCCTCGAACCACTTCCCGACCAGGAAACCGATCGCGCCCAACACCACGAAGAAGCCGACAATGCCGTTGCGGATGCGCTTCTGCTCGGCCAGGTTGCTCGCCAGCAGCTGGGCGGAATCAGCGCGCGCCAACTGTGCCAGCCGCTGGTCATCGGGATGCGCGTAAGTCTGGTCCGGCGCGGCATAGGTCTCGAACTCGTCCCCACGCACGCGCGCGCCCAGTTCCCGCGCCAGTGCCAGCATGGGTTCGATCACCCAGGTTTCGTCCAGGCGCGTCCACAGCTCGCCGTCGCTGTGCCACAGGGTGCAACTGCCGCGCCCGTCGCTGAAGGTCAGCTCCGTGTCACCGGTCACGCTCCAGCCTGGCAGCTTGCGGGCGCCAGCCAGCGCTTCGTCGCGCGAAATGGGCAGTTGCAGGCCGTTGGCGCTGCGCAGGATTGTCATGTGATAGGCCATGGGCAACGATTGTACGGTGTTGCAAGGCCGCCAAGACTCTCGAATTCTCACCCGTTGCGGCGGGCGGCCGGGGCGCTCAGCACCAGGTCGGAATCGGCAACGGCCACGCAAGGCAGGATATAGCCCTCGCGCTTCTCCTCCAGGCTCAACCCCGGCCATTCGATCAGGTGATGCGCCGTGCCGCTTTGCACCCGGCAGATGCAGCTGCGGCAAGTGCCATTGCGGCAGGAACTGGGCAGTACCACACCGGCACGGGCAGCCGATACCAGCAGGCTGGCCTCGCCATCCGTTTCGAACGATAATCCCTTCGGCTCAACTCTTATCTGAAACACAATGCCTCGCTATATTGCCCTGCTCCGCGGCGTCAGCCCGATGAACTGCAAGATGCCGGAACTGAAAGCGGCCTTCGAAAGTGCCGGATTTTCCAACGTCAAGACGCTTCTATCAAGCGGCAATGTAGCATTCGACGCCCGCTCTGCGCCTGCCGCGGCGTTGGAACGCAAGGCCGAAGCCGCCATGGAAATGGTCCTGGGCCGCAGCTTCTACACCATCATCCGCACGCAGCAGCATCTGAAGGACTTGCTGGCGGACGATCCTTATCCTAGCCTTGGCGCCGACCCGGCCGCCAAGCGCGTCGTCAGTTTCCTGCGCGATACGCCGCCCAAAACCGCGCTGCCGCCTGCCGTCAGTGGCGCGCAGATGCTCGGCGTCGTCGGTGCCGAAGTGTTTTCAAGCTATTTGCCCAGCAGCGATGGCCCGGTCTTCATGCGCCTGATTGAAAAGACCTTCGGCAAGGACATCACGACCCGCACCTGGGATACCGTGCGCAAATGCGCGGCAGCCTGATGCCCGCCCGGCATTGGTCCGGCAGCGCCCTGCTCTGCCCTGGTTTTGGCGTGTTCCGGGGCGCGATTGGCGACAGCGCGCTGCATGCACATTGCGCGCACCAGCTGGTGATCGCGCTGGAGGGTGAAGTAGGCGTTGCCTTTCCCACCGGCCCGCTACGCGCGGCCGGGATCGCCATCCCCGCCGGGCTGCCGCACTGTGTCTGCGCCGAAACGGCCCTTCTGGTCTATTTGGACCCGTTGACGGCAGAGGGGGCGGCATTGTTCCAGCCATCCGAGGCAGCGGCGCTGCCGCTGGCGGCAAGCCTTTGCCGGCAACTGCGCGCGGCCGCCGACCAAGGCCAGCCGCTGCGCAGCGTACTGCGGGGCGCGTTGGGCCTGGCCAGCCCATCGGCGCCGGATGCGCGCATGGCCGCCGTGGCAGACGCCCTGCGCGCCGGCGTTGCCGAGGGAGGCGTCGGCCGTTTGCAGCTGGCTGAACTGGCCAATCTTTCGCCAAGCCGCTTCTCGCACTGGTTTGTGGAGCAAACCGGCCTTCCCTTGCGCGGCTACCGCAAATGGCTGCGCCTGGAAATGGCCTTGCATCGCCTGGCGCGCGGCGGCAACCTGACCGCTGCCGCCCACGCCGCCGGCTTTGCCGACTCTGCCCATCTATCCCGCACCTTCCGCGAGATGTTCGGGATGAATCCGGCTGCGCTGCTGCGCGGGGTTGCATTGGATAGCTCTTTCGTTCAAGCAAGCTGACGCCCACAACCCTTACGCTGGCCTCCATTCACCACAGGAGGCCCACATGAAACAACGCGCAATACGTTACCTGAGCTACCCGGTCATTTTCGGCGGCGCCGCAGCGGCAATCCTCTGGGCCGCCGCGCAGGGCCTGCCTTACTGGCCAACTGTGCCGCTGTTGGCGCTGGCCGGCATCGCCTGCGTCGCCCTGCTCGAACGCTGGCAACCCTACGAGCCTGCCTGGCTGGCCGACCATGGCGATACGGTCACCGACAGCCTGCATTTCCTGCTCAATGCCAGCGTCCTGTATGGCAGCATCGCAATCCTGTCCTGGGCGCGCACGCTGCTGCCGGCACCGGCCGCCTGGCCGACCCAGTGGCCGGCATGGGCGCAGATCGGCGCCGCCATGGCCGTGCTGGACTTCGGCTTGTTCTTTATGCATTGGCTAAGCCATCGCCACCATCGCCTCTGGCTGTTCCATGAGGCGCACCACAGCAGCGAACGCCTGTATTGGCTGAACAGCGAACGGCGCCACCCGCTGCACGCCATGATGATGGGCGCGCCGGGTTTGGCCACCCTGCTGGCGCTGGGGGCACCGGCAGCGGCCATTTCGACCGGCCTGGCCATCCTTTCCGTGCACCTGGCCTTCCAGCACGCCAACCTCGACTATTCGCTGGGCCCGCTGCGCCACGTCTTCGGCGTGGCCCAGACCCACCGCTGGCACCATAAACGCGATTACCAGGACGCCCAGGTCAACTTCGGCGAATGGCTGATGCTGTGGGACCACCTGTTCCGCACCTACCGCCAGCCGCCGGGCCGGATCGGCCGCGGCGATGTCGGGCTCGATACCCCGGACGCCCCGGCTAAGTATCATCGCCAATTGTTACGGCCATTCCTGTGAGCTACAATGTCAAGCTTGTCCGGTAGGCCATCGCCCACCCGCCATCCACCCCGAGCCTGCCGAATCCGGCGGGCCCTGGGAAGAATATCCAGCGGAAAACATCCGCATTTGAGGGAATAAACATGTCTCAAAAGTCTAAAATCATCTACACCCTTACCGACGAGGCGCCACTGCTGGCGACTTATTCCCTGCTGCCGATCGTGCAGAAATTCGCCGCTCCGGCCGGCGTCGATGTCGTCACCAGCGATATTTCGGTAGCCGCCCGCGTGCTGGCTGCCTTCCCGGAATGCCTGAGCGACGAACAGAAAGTGCCGGACAACCTGGCCGAACTGGGCGCCCTGACCCAGAACCCGGACACCAACATCATCAAGCTGCCTAATATTTCGGCATCCGTCTCCCAGCTGGTGGCCTGCATCCGCGAACTGCAGGCAGCCGGCTACAAGCTGCCGGACTATCCGGAAGACGCCAAGACCGACGAAGAGAAGGCCCTGAAAGCACGCTACGGCAAGTGCATCGGTTCCGCCGTCAATCCGGTCCTGCGCGAAGGCAACTCGGACCGCCGCGCGCCGAAGGCAGTGAAAGAATACGCGCGCAAGAACCCGCACTCGATGGGCGAATGGAGCCAGGCATCGCGCACTCACGTCTCGCACATGCACGGCGGCGACTTCTACCACGGCGAAAAGTCCATGACCCTGGACAAGGCACGCGAAGTGAAGATGGAACTGCTGACCAAGTCCGGCAAGACCATCGTGCTGAAACCGAAGGTCGCACTGCAGGCCGGCGAAATCATCGACTCCATGTTCATGTCGAAGAAAGCCCTGCTGGAATTCTACGAGCGCGAAATCGACGACGCCTACAAGACCGGCGTGATGTTCTCGCTGCACGTCAAAGCCACCATGATGAAGGTATCGCACCCGATCGTGTTCGGCCACTGCGTGCGCATCTTCTACAAGCAAGCGTTCGAAAAGCACGCCAAGCTGTTTGAAGAACTGGGCGTAAACGTCAACAACGGCATGGTCAACCTGTACGAGAAGATCGAAAAGCTGCCAGCGTCGCAGAAGGACGAAATCCTGAAAGACCTGCACGCCTGCCTGGAACACCGTCCGAAGCTGGCCATGGTCGACTCGGCCAAAGGCATCACCAACTTCCACTCGCCAAACGACGTGATCGTCGACGCATCGATGCCGGCCATGATCCGCATCGGCGGCAAGATGTGGGGTGCCGACGGCCGCACCGCCGACGTCAAGGCAGTCATGCCTGAATCGACCTTTGCCCGCATTTACCAGGAGATGATCAACTTCTGCAAATGGCATGGCAACTTCGACCCGAAGACCATGGGCACCGTGCCGAACGTGGGCCTGATGGCGCAGCAAGCCGAAGAATACGGCTCGCACGACAAGACCTTCGAGGTGCCGGAAGCGGGCATCGCCAACATCACCGACCTGGCCACCGGCGAAGTGCTGCTGACCCAGAACGTGGAAGAAGGCGACATCTGGCGCATGTGCCAGGTGAAGGACGCCCCGATCCGCGACTGGGTCAAGCTGGCCGTCACCCGCGCCCGCAACTCCGGCATGCCTGCCGTGTTCTGGCTCGACACCTACCGTCCGCACGAAGCTGAAGTGATCAAGAAGGTCCAGGTATACCTGAAAGAGCACGACACCACCGGCCTGGACATCCAGATCATGTCGCAGACCCGCGCCATGCGCTATACCCTGGAGCGCGTCTCGCGCGGCCTGGACACCATCTCGGTGACCGGCAACATCCTGCGCGACTACCTGACCGACCTGTTCCCGATCCTGGAACTGGGCACCTCGGCCAAGATGCTGTCCATCGTTCCGCTGATGGCGGGCGGCGGCATGTACGAGACCGGCGCCGGCGGTTCCGCTCCGAAGCACGTCAAGCAGCTGGTGGAAGAAAACCACCTGCGCTGGGATTCGCTGGGCGAGTTCCTGGCACTGGCCGTGTCGCTGGAAGAACTGGGCATCAAGTCCGGCAACGCCAAGGCCAAGATCCTGGCCAAGACCCTGGACGAAGCCACCGGCAAACTGCTGGACAACAACAAGTCCCCGTCGCCGCGCACCGGCGAGCTGGACAACCGCGGCAGCCACTTCTACCTGTCGATGTACTGGGCCCAGGCCCTGGCAGCGCAGAACGACGACGCCGAGCTCAAAGCCAAGTTCGCGCCGCTGGCCAAGTCGCTGACCGAGAACGAAGCGAAGATCGTGGAAGAGCTGAACTCGGTGCAAGGCGGCGCCATGGACATCGGCGGCTACTACAAGCCGGACGCATCCAAGACTTCCGCCGTGATGCGCCCAAGCGCAACCTTCAACGCAGCACTGGCAGCCCTGTAAGCCGCCCCTCGCTTCGCAATTAAAAGTCGGGGTCAGCTCCGGCAATCGGACATTTGCTGCGCAAATGTCCGATTGCCGGAGCTGACCCCGACTTTCATTTTGATTGGCCGAAGCTGGCGATGAAGGCGTCGCGGGCGGCGTGGTGGGGGATGTCGCGGCGCCAGACGAGCATCGTTTCGACCTGCGCTACTTCGGGCGGAAGCGTGTGGCATTGCACCGTGCGGCCCAGGCCGCGCTGGCGCAGGACTTCGCGCGGCATCATGGCGACGCCCATGCCGGCGGCGACGCAGCCGATGATGGCTTCGAAGGTGCCGAATTCGGCGACTCGCGTGTGGGCGACGCCGGCGTCGGCAAACCACCACTCCAGGCGGCGCCGGTAGGAGCAGCCACTGCGAAAGCCCAGCAAGGTGCGGCGCGCTACGTCGGCCGGGCCGCTGACAGGACCGTGCAGCGCGTCCGTCAGCAGCACCAGTTCTTCGACAAATACCGGTAGCTGTTCCAGCTCCGGGCGCTCGATGGGCGAGGACACCAGCGCCACGTCCACCTTGTGGTTCGCCACTGCCTGCAGCAGGTAGTCGGTCGGGCCGGTGTCGAGCACCAGGTCGACTTGCGGGTACTTGCGGTGGAATGCGCCCAGCACGCGCGGCAGGCGCGCTGCAGCCGTGGTTTCGATCGATCCGATACGCAACTGGCCGGTTGGTTCCTGGCCGCCGCGCACCGACATCTGCGCCTCGTCCGCCAGACGCAACAGGCGGTCGGCGTATTCCAGCAGGCGCGATCCTTCCGCTGTGATCAGCATGCGCCGCCCCGAGCGGTGGAACAGGGTGACACCCAGCGATTCTTCGAGCTGGTTAAGGCGCGCCGACACATTCGATTGCACCCGGTGCAGCCGCGCTGCCGCCTGGGTCACGCTGCCTTCCTCGGCAACGGTCTTGAATATCCTGAGCGATGAGAGCTCCACTTCATTCTCCATTTGAGATGGTTCAATTCATTATTATTCATTTTTATTGATGCGTGAAGCCATTTATAGTTCAGGGTATCGAAAGGGAGCCTCACCATGTACAAGCCGTCACCCGCCATCCTGCTGGCCGCCAGCTTCGCCTTCATCATCGTCCAGCTTGACGTCACCATCGTCAATGTGGCCTTGCCGGAGATTGGCCGCGAGCTGGGCGCCAGTGTCAGTGCGTTGCAGTGGGTGGTGGATGCCTATACCTTGGGATTTGCCGTCTTCCTGTTGTCGGCTGGTGTGCTGGGCGACCGTTTTGGCGCACGCCGCGTATTCCTTTCCGGCTTCGCGCTTTTCACGCTCGCTTCCCTCGCTTGCGCATTGGCGCCAGATGCGCTGGCGCTGAACCTGGCGCGCGCCGTGCAAGGCGTGGGCGCTGCGCTGCTGGTTCCAAGCTCGCTGGCCATTCTGAACGCAACATACGCGCATGACCGCGCGCAGCTGGCCAAGGCCATCGCCTGCTGGACCGCTGCCGGCGGCGTGTCGATTGCCGCCGGCCCGGTGCTGGGCGGGCTGCTCATGAGCCTTGCCGGATGGCGCAGCATCTTCTGGGTCAACGTCCCGGTTTGCGTGCTGGGTTTCTGGCTGACGCTGGGCGTAGTGCCGCCGCTGCGCGGCAAGGATCCGGCACGCAGCTTCGACCTCGTTGGCCAGGTGCTCGCCATCGTCGCGCTGACGGCCTTTATCGGCGCCGTGATCGAGTTCAATGCGCTGGGCGCCTCCAGCCCGCTGCTGCAGGGCGCACTGCTGGTGGCCCTGGTGTCGGCCGTGCTGTTCGTTCGCAGCCAGCGGCAGAGCGCCGCACCCATGCTGCCGCTTGGCCTGTTCCGGGACATCGGCTTTTCCGGCGCGGTACTATTTGGCGTCCTGGTCAACTTTGCCTATTACGGTGTGATCTTCGTCCTCAGCTTCCACCTGCAGATGGTGCGCGGTTTTTCCGTGATGCATGCGGGCCTGGTCTTCCTGCCACTGACCGGAACATTCATCATCTCGAATATCGCCAGCGGCCGCATGCAGGCCCGCCTGGGCTCCCGCACGCCGATGGTTGCCGGCGGACTGATTGGCGCTGCGGGCTATGCCCTGCTCGGGATCTTTGGCGTGGCGGACGACGCCACCTTCCTGCAGATGCTGCCAGGCCTGGCGCTGATCCCGGGCGGCATGGGCCTTGCGGTGCCGGCAATGACCACCTCCATCCTTGCGGCCGTGGAGCGCAGCCAGGCCGGCACAGCATCGGCGGTGCTGAACACCGCGCGCCAGGCCGGCGGCGCCATGGGCGTTGCGATTTTCGGCGCACTGCAGGACATCGAATTTGCACTTGCCGTTTCCACCGTCTTGCTGCTGCTTGGCGCTTGGCTGGCCTGGTACAGCATCAGACAACCACTTCCAACCAAAGGAGCTTCACTATGCCGTACGTAAATTTCCGCATCACCAAAGAAGGCGCAACCGCCGAGCAGAAACTCGAACTGATCAAGGGCGCGACCGAGCTGCTGCAGCGTGTGCTGAACAAGAACCCGGCCACCACCTTCGTCATCATCGACGAAGTGGAGACCGACAACTGGGGCATCGGCTACGACAACGTGACGAGCTTGCGTGCCAGGGCCGCGGCAGCCAAGGTTCAGGGTGGCTGACTATTCCGGGGGCAGTCCATTGCCTGTAGCGGCCCAGTAGATGCCGCCGTACAGGTGATGGCGAAAAACCGGGTCGCCGTAGGTAGCCGGCAGGTGGCCGAGCGCAGTGTAAAACGCGCGGCCGCCGTCGTAATGCTGGTACCAGCTCACCGGGTGGAAGGCCCCCATGCCTTGCGGCCCGGCCTTGTAGCTCGATTCATCGACTGACAGCAGATACGTGAGCCTGCTGGTGGCGGGTTTGAAGGCGTACCATTCTTCCGTCATCAGGTTGCGCGCGGCGAAACGTTCCATGCCGGGAAAACCGCGGTTTTCCACTTTCACGAATGCGCTCTGTATCGCTGGATGGTGGTCGAACATATGCCCCACCAGCTTCGTGTACCACGTCCAGCCGTACTCGGTATCGGCAGCGCTGTGCACGCCAACGTAGCCCTTGCCGGAGCGGATGTAGCGCTCGAACGCTCCCTTTTGCTTTGCATCGAGTATGTCGCCTGTTGTCTGCAGGAAGATCACGGCCTGATACTTTGCCAGTTCCTGGTCGTTGAAAACGCGATGGGCATCCTCCGTCCAGAACACGCCGAAATCATGCAGCTTGCCCAACTCCTGGATCGCCGCAACGCCAGCCGGGATCGAGTCGTGGTGCCAGCCGGCGGTCTTCGAGAACACCAGCACGTTGAACTGCGCGGCCTGCGCGCAGCAGCATCCCACAGCAAGCAGGGTTGTCATCAGCACTTTCACCCATCCCTCCCTTTAGCGGCGTCAATCTGGTAACGCTATCACAACGTAGCCGGGCGAACCAGGCCGGACGCGGGCAGCGGGGCCGCTCAGTTGCAGCCGCAAAAGCGCTTGGGCTTGCTGGTATCGCACACGGTGCCGTCAAGCTGCTTCCAGAAGAAGACCGTATCGACACCATAAGGGGAGCGGACGTTGCCCGCGCGAAGGTAGCCCTGGCGGGCAAAGAATTCTTCACCGGTGGCGGTGCTGTGAAGCTGCAGGGCTTTGACGCCCCAACTGCAAGCCTGCTGTTCGGCGCAAGCGAGCAGCGCCTTGCCCGCGCCGCGCTGGCGCACTTCGGGCAGCAGGTAGCACAGGGCCAGTTTGCCGGCGGCCGTCAGCAAGGCAACGCCGACGACCAGGCCCTCCTCGACCGCGACCAGCGCGTAGTTGGTGGGCGAGGCGAACCAGGACGCCACCGTCTCGGGCGTCTTGTTGCCAAGCCAGGCGCCCAGAATGGCGGGATCATTTTTATGGTCAAGCACACAACATTCGGCGATTGAGCGTCGCAGCACCTCACAGGCAGCCGTGGCGTCTTTCGCTTCCGCGCGGCGAATTTCAAAACTCATGCGTGCTCACAGGTATTCAATAACCGGAATATACACCAGCGGCAAGAACCCCGTATGCGGCCGCGTGCGCGCTGCCTTATCCGGGGCCGATACTAAGCTTATAACGAATATGTAGTTTCCTTTCGGCGCGAGATTCTAGACCATGCATATCTGTTTTCACAATAGAGATTGCCATGACTTATAACAAATTCGCATTTGCACTCAGCGCCAGCCTGGCGGCGGCCACCATCGGTTTTGCCCCGGCCGCATCAGCCGCTGAGGTGACCCTGCTGAACGTGTCCTATGACGTGGCACGTGAGCTGTACAAGGATGTCAATCCGGCCTTCGCCGCGGCCTATAAGAAGAGCACCGGCACCGACGTCACCATCAAGCAGTCGCACGGCGGCTCTTCCAAGCAGGCGCGCGCCGTGGCCGATGGCCTGGAAGCGTCGGTGGTGACCATGAACCAGGCCAACGACATCGACATGCTGGCCGACCGCGGCCTGGTGGTGCAGGACTGGGCCAAAAAGTTCCCGCACAATGCGGCGCCGGCCTACTCCACCATGGTCTACCTGGTGCGCAAGGGCAACCCGAAAGCGATCAAGGACTGGGGCGACCTGGCCAAGCCGGGCGTGGCCGTCGTGATCCCGAACCCCAAGACTGCCGGCAACGGCCGCTATACCTACCTGGCGGCGTGGGGTTCGGTGCTGAAGAAGGGCGGCAATGAAGGGCAGGCGCGCGAACTGGTGGGCAAGATCTTCAAGAACGTGCCGGTGCTGGATGCCGGCGGCCGCGCCGCCACCACCACCTTCACCCAGCGCCAGATCGGCGACGTGCTGGTGACCTTCGAGAACGAGGTGAGCATGGTGCGCGCTGAGTTCGGCGACAACTTCGAGGTGGTGTATCCATCGTCCTCGATCCTGGCGGAGTCGCCGGTGGCCGTGGTCGACAAGGTGGTGGACAAGAAGGGCATCCGCACGGAGGCTACCGCTTACCTGAACTTCCTGTACTCCGACGCGGGCCAGGAGATCATCGCCAAGCACTACCTGCGTCCTCGTTCGGAGGCAGTATTCAAGAAGTACGCCGCCAGCTTCAAGCCGATCTCGCTGTTTACCGTGGATGAAGTGTTCGGCGGCTGGCGCGCAGCCCAGAAGAAGCACTTCGACGACGGCGGCGAGTTCGACAGGATCTACAGCTCGAAATAAGCGTTACGCCTTCGTCAGGCGCTCCATCTGCGCCTTCTTCTCGGCCATGTCATGGTCGGTATCATGGAACCGCGCCGCAATGGCGCGGAACTCCTCCTGCAGGCCGATGAACGCATCGATCATGTCGGGGTCGAAGTGCTTCCCCTTCCCTTCAATGATGATCTGCACGGCCTTCTCGTGCGGCATGCCGTCCTTGTAGACGCGGCGGCTGATCAGCGCGTCATACACGTCCGCCACCGCCATCAGGCGCGCCGATACGGGAATCGCTTCGCCGGCCAGGCCTTCGGGGTAGCCTGAGCCATCCCACTTTTCCTGGTGCGAGTACGCGATCTCCTTGGCGACCGACAGGAAAGCCATCGGCGTGCCCAGCGACCGTTCGGCATGCTCGATGGCGGCGCGGCCCAGCGTGGTGTGGGTCTTCATGATCTCGAATTCATGCGGCTCGAACCTGCCGGGCTTGAGCAGGATGCGGTCGGGAATGCCGACCTTGCCGATATCGTGCAGCGGGGCCGACTTGAACAGCAGCTTGATGTAGCCGTCGCTCAGCACCGCGCTGAAACGCGGGTGTTCCTTCAGGCGTTCGGCCAGTGCTTTCACGTAGAACTGGGTGCGGCGGATATGGTTGCCGGTCTCGGGGTCGCGGGTTTCCGCCATCGATGCCATGGCCAGGATGGTGACATCCTGGATCGCCACCACTTCGCGCGTGCGCTCCTGCACTTCCTGTTCGAGGAATTCGTTCTGGTCGCGCAAAAAGTCCGCGTGTTCCTTCAGCATCAGGTGGTTGCGCACGCGGGCCAGCGTGATCGGCGGGCTGATCGGCTTGGTGATGTAGTCGACGGCGCCAAGGTCGAGGCCCAGCTTTTCGTCCTCCACTTCCGATTTGGCGGTCAGGAAGATGATGGGGATGTTGCGGGTGGCGGCATTGGCTTTCAGGCGGCGGCAGACTTCGTAGCCATCCATCTCGGGCATCATCACGTCCAGCAGCACCACGTCGGGCGGCTGGCCGGTGGTGGCGATGCGCAAGGCCTTTTCGCCGCTGTTGGCAACCTTTACCTTGTAGAGGTCTTTGAGCAGGTCGTTCATCAGCACCAGGTTGTCGGGCGAGTCGTCGACCAGCAGCACGGTTTTCTTCGCGATCAGTTCCAGTTCCATCTTACTTTCCCTCCAGGCTTGCCATAGCTTCGTCCAGCGCCGCCAGCGCGGCTTCCAGGTCCAGGTTTCCAATGCCGTTTGCAATGCGGCGCCAGTGATCGGGCAAGGCGGCCTGGAACTGGTCAAGCTGCGCTTCCCACAGCTCGGCCGCTTCCGAGTCGCTGTCGGCCAGCAGACGGTGCAGGCGTTCAAGCGGGGCCGCGACGGCCGGCGCGGCCGGCACCAGGGCCGGGTGCAGCGCTCCGCCCCGCGTCTCCGCGTCCACGGCGCGCAGTGCGGCCAGCAGCGGGTCCAGCTCCACCAGCACCAGCGCCAGCAACCGCTCCAGCTCTTCGCGTGCGGCGCCCTGCTGGCAAGCCTGCTCCAGCGCCTGCGCGGCCTCCTGCACGCTGCGTGCGCCGATGTTTCCGGCGACGCCTTTCAGGGTATGCGCCAGCCGTTCCGGCGCTGTCGCATCGCCGCCCAGGAGTGCTTGCACGAACATGGCGGCAAAGTCCTGCTGGCCGTCGCGGAACTTGACCAGCAGGCGGCGGTAAAGGTTTTCGTCGCCCATGGACGTCGCCAGGCCGGCCCGTACGTCGACCATCGGCAGGGCCGGAAGCGGCGCCGGCTTGCCGCCGGCGGCAGTGGCGGACGCTGCGCGCGTGATGGCCGCGGACGCCGCGCCGGCCTGGCCCTCGCCCGGCGCGGGACGCAGCCAGCGCGCCAGCGTGGCGTACATTTCGGCGACGTTGACAGGTTTTGCGATATGGTCCTGCATGCCGCAAGCGAGCACCTTCTCACGGTCGCCGGCCATCGCGTTGGCGGTCATGGCAATCAACGGCAGCTGGTCGAAGGCGGGATTGGCGCGAATCGCGCGCGCGGCCTGGAAGCCGTCCATCACCGGCATCTGGCAGTCCATCAGCACGCCGTCGAAGCGCGCGTCCTGGGCCAGTATGTCCAGCGCTTCCTGTCCGTGGCACGCCAGCACAGCCTCGATGCCCGCCTTGCCCAGCAGGTCGATCGCCAGCTCCTGGTTCATCTCATTGTCCTCGACCAGCAGCACGCGCGTGCCGGCCAGGCGCGCCATGATTTCGCCAAGGTGCATGTCGCGCTCGGCGCAGCGGCGGCCTTCGGCCAGCACGCCCTTGCCCAGCGCTTCGCCGACCGCCTCCAGCAGCGCCGACGGCGTTACCGGCTTGGTGAGCACGGACTTGAGCTGGACCCGGCGTTCTTCCGCGCTGGTCAAGGCTTCCTCGCGGCCATACGCGGTCACCATGATGACTGCCGGCAGCCGTCCGGATTGCCCGGCTTGCAGGCGGCGCACAGTTTCCACGCCATCCATTGACGGCATCTTCCAGTCCATCAGGATCAGATCGTAAGGCATGGCCTGCTTTTCCGAGCGCGCGGCCATTTCCAGGGCTTGCTGGCCGCCCAGCGCCACGTCCACCTCCAGACCGAAGGAGCGCGCCACCGAAGACAGGATCTCGCGCGCCGAGGCGTTGTCGTCGACCACCAGCACCCGCACGCCGCGCAGCTCGTCGGCGCGGAACATGCGGCGCGGCTTGGCGTTGGCCTGCAGCCCGAAACGGGCCGTGAAGTGGAAGGTGGAGCCCTTGCCTTCCGCGCTTTCGACCCAGATGCGCCCGCCCATCAGCTCCAGCAGGTTCTTGCAGATCACCAGTCCCAGCCCGGTGCCGCCGTACTTGCGGGTGGTCGAGGCATCGGCCTGGCTGAAGGACTGGAACAGCTTCGCGCTTTGCGCTTCGCTCATGCCGATGCCAGAATCGCGCACCCAGAAATGCAGCTCGATGCCCTCTTCGAGCGGGGCCGACTGCTCGATGCCCACCACCACTTCGCCGCTGTCGGTGAATTTCACCGCATTGTTGGCAAGGTTGACCAGCACCTGGCCGATGCGCAAGAGGTCGCCCACCAGAGCGGTAGGCAGTTCCGGCGCCACCTGGAACAGCAGCTCCAGACCCTTGTCCTCGGCCTTGAAGCCGATCAGGTTGGCCAGGTTGTCGAGCACGTCGTCGAGGTCGAATTCGACATGCTCCAGCGTCATCTTGCCCGCCTCGATTTTCGAGAAGTCGAGGATATCGTTGATGATGCCAAGCAGGTTCTCGCCGGCGCGCTGCACTTTCTCGACGTAGTTGCGCTGACGCTTGTCGAGGTTGGTCTGCAAGGCCAGGTGCGACATGCCGATGATGGCGTTCATCGGCGTGCGGATTTCGTGGCTCATATTGGCCAGGAAATCGCTCTTGGCGCGCGTTGCGGCCTGCGCCTGTTCCTTGGCGATGCGCAGTTCGTCCTCGGCCGCCTTTTGCGAGGTGATATCCTGGTACACGCCATACATGTAGCGCGGCCTGCCGTCCTCTTCGTCGCGCACCACGGTGCCGACCGCGTGCAGCCAGATGATGCGGCCGTCCAGCGGGCGCTTGTAGGCATATACCGCATCGAACTTGTCGTAGCTGCCGTCCAGCGCTCCCTGCACCCGCGCCGCGACCCGCAGCGCGCCTTCGGGATCGGCTTCGATTACGCGCGCAAACCATTCGTCCTGCAGGTGGTAGCGGCCATCGGGCCGCGCCGGTTCGCCCAGCAGGCGCGCCGCGCGTTCGGACTGCGTGTAGTAATCGGGGTCACTGTAGTCGACCACCCAGTATCCGCAATCGGTCATCTCCAGCGCGATATCGCCCAGGAAGTTGCTGCGCCTGATTTCCTCTTCCAGCCGCTTGCGCTCGGTGATGTCGCGGAACACCACCACCGAGCCGACCTGCGCGCCATCCTTGTACATCGGCCGGTCCGCACAATCGACCGGGAAGGTGCTGCCGTCTTTGCGCTGCAACTGCTCGCTGTCCTGCTGCCACAGGGTGCCGACCAGTTCACCTTCCTCATAGCCCAGCAAGGCCGGCGCCGCCGGGTTGACGAAGCTGACGCGGCCTTCCAGGTCAAGGCCGACGATGCCGTCGCTGACCGCGCCCAGCACCAGCCGGCTGCGCTCCTCCAGTACCCGGGTGCGCTCGTTGCGCTCCAGGATTTCCATATTCATGGCAATTACCGGCAGCGCGCCATCGAGCAGGGACTGGGCCTGGTCGCCGTAAGGCTCCAGCGTTGCCAGCTCCAGCACGCCCAGCAGGCGCTCGTTGCGCAAGACCGGCACGATGGCGATGCTGGCCGGATCGGCCTCGCCCAGCGCCGAGCCGATGCGCACATAGCCGGCCGGCGCACGGCGCATGACGATCGGCTTGCGATCGGCGGCGCACTGGCCCACCAGCCCTTCGCCGGCCAGGAAGCGCTGCTGTGCGGCAGACCTGCCGCGCATGGCGTAACCGGCCAGCAGCGCCAGGCTGCCCTGCTCCGCCTCATGCCGGTAAAACGCCGCGTGTCCGGCCTGCACCAGGGGCGCCAGCGCCGCCAGCGCGCGCGTTGCCAGGTCTTCCGCGCTGTCGGCCGATTGCAGGTCGTTGCCGATTGCCGCCAAGTGGGTCTTGAGCCAGCGCTGGGCTTCCATCTTGCAGGCCTCTTCCTGCAGCACCCTGATCGAACGCGCCAGGCTGCCCATCTCGTTCGGGAAATCGGTCAGCGGCACTTCCGCGCTCAACTTGCCTTGCGCCAGTTGCTGCACGGCGCTGCGCAGGCGCTCCGCGGGCAGGCGCACCGAGCGCCCCACCAGGTAGCTGAACAGGACGCCCAGCACCAGGCTCAATCCCAGCAGGCCGTAGGTCAAGCGCATTTCGTAGCGCGACAGCGCCTGCATTTGTTCGATCTGGTGGCGCGCGCTGTCCTCCTTGATTTCAGCGACGCGCGCCAGCGCGTTGTTGGCGCGGATGCCGTGCTCCTGGAAGGCTTGCTCGGCCACCACCGCCGCCGCCTGCTCCACCTGGCCGGCGCGCAGCAATGCCACTGCCTGCTCCACGCGCAGGTGGTAGTCGGCATAGGCGCTCTCGAACTCGGCCAGGTTCTTGCGGTTCTCCGCGCGGACGATGCGCGGACGCAGTTCCTGCATGGCCCGGTCCTGCTTGCGCTGCGCTTCTTCGACCAGGCCCAGGGCGTAATCGCGGCCGGCCTTGTCGCGCGCCAGCAAGGCCTGCCGCAGCGCGCGGCCCCGCTGTGCAAACTGGATCAGCGCATCCTTGGCATCCGAAATGCCCAGCAGGTCATTCTTGTAGATGCCGAGGATCTCGTCGTGCATGCGGGCCTGGGTGGTGACGTTATGCAGGCCGAATGCCAGCGTGATCAACAGGCTGCCGCCAAAGCCCAGCGCGAGCTTCCAGGTCAGGCCCAGTTTTTCAAGTCGGGTCAATAAGCGGGCCACACTGCCTCCCTACTCAGTCATATTGATCGCCAGCAGCTCGAGCGCTGACAGGAATTGTTCAAAGGCCGCAGCGTCCAGCGCCTGCAGCAGCGCCAGCTCCACCGCCCCCAACAGGCGGCCGCGCAGCTGGACCGGCGCCAGCAGCAAGGCGCCCGGCATGGCGCCGCCCAGGCCGGAGCGAATGCGCCATGCGGCGCCGGCGCCGCCGGCATCGACCATGCGCGGCTGGCGCTCCAGCGCACACTGGCCCAGCAAGCCTTCGCCGAGCGCCAGGCGCTGCGGCGGCGCCGTGCTGGCATACGTGGCGCCCAACACGAGTCCGGCGGCGTCGGCGGTATAGATCGCACCCTGCATGGCGCCAAACAGGTGATGGCACTGGTCGAGGAAGGCGTTGAGGCGGGCCTGGCGGTGGGGCGCCTGCTGCATCTGCAGTGCGACCTGGGCGAGCTGCATCTTGCGTTCAGCGCGCACTGCCTGCTCCTGCGCCACGCGTTCGAGTTCGCGGTGGGCCCGGTGCTGGGACGCCTGGCTGCGCGCGGCCCGCAAGCCGGCGCCCCCCAGCATGAGCACCACGCCGGCGGCCATGGCGGCGGCAGGCAGGCCGCTGCCCGGCGGCACGCTCCGGCCCAGGTCTTCCAACACCACCAGCCGCCAGCTTCCGGCCGGATCGTGCCAGTCCACGGCGGCGCCGGCCACCGCGTAGCGCCGCCCTTCCCCTTGCCCCATGCCTGGCGCCACGCTGACCGGCAAGGGGCGCGGGGCTTTCTCGTCAAACAGCTTGCCGAACTGGCGCACGGAACGGATTTCAGCCACCCGGGCCGGGGTTACCGCGCCGGCCAGCATGCCGCGCCACTCGGGCCGGCTGCTGGCAAAGACCACGCCTTGCGGCGAGAGCAGGATGGCGGCGTGGCCGCTGCGGGCCAGCACCCGCTCCAGCTTTTCCATGCCAGTGCGCGCCACCACCACGCCGACCGGATCGCCGCTGCGCGCCATCGCGGCATAGACCGGGGCCGCGAAATACAGGGCATGGTCGCCGCGCGCCAGGCTGATGGCGGCGTAGATATTGTTCCGCCCCGCCATTGCCTCACGGAAATACGGGCGGAAGCGCACGTCAATGCCGGTGGAGGGCCGGCCGCTATCGTCCCAGGACGATTTGACGACGCCATCGCTGCCGACCACGAATAAACCCTGCATTGCCTGGCTGCGCGCGACATTTTCCAATAAGGCCGCTATTTTCGGCTGGTTGTGCGGAATTGGCCCGGTGCTTTCATTTTTGATATCCGGCTCAATCAAACCGAGCAGGGAAATCGCGCCCATCAAATTACTGTCCAGGGTTAATGACATGGCAGCAATCGCATCGCGTTCGACGTCGATATTCAATAATTCCAGCCGTCCCCGCTCCAGGTCGGCGCGGTAAGCCCGGCCGGCGCCGACAGCCGCTGCCAAGGCCAGCAGGCTTACCGCGGCCCAGGCCCTGACGGGATTATTTGCAATTCTCTCAATTACCAACATGGCAAATTTCAAGAAGGAAATATTATCGATTAACAATACCAGCAATCGCGCCGCCCGTGCCGCACGCTTTGGGATTTTATTGTTCAGTTGCGCATGATTGACGTTTGCTGGACGAGTTAACCCGATAGTGATATTGTCCATATTTAGAATATTGCCCCTAATCCAGCAATATTCCGCCCCGAACGAACGCCCACACCCAATATGTTCAAGAAAATAACCGCAGCCCTGCTGATGTCGATCTCCGCAGCCGCGTTTGCCGTGCCCCTGGGCTCGCAATCCGTGCTGGTCGTCGAGGATGAGACTGGCAAAGTGCTGGTCGAGAAAAACGCCACCGCCGTTGTTCCGATCGCCTCCCTGACTAAATTGATGACCGCAATGGTCGTGCTCGACTCCAAGCTTGATATGGACGAGCAGATCAGCATCGACAAGGACGACGTCGATACGCTCAAGCACAGCACATCGCGCGTGCCGGTCGGCGCCACCATATCGCGCGGCGACCTGCTGCAACTGGCGCTGATGTCTTCCGACAACCGCGCGGCAGCGGCGCTGTCGCGCACCTTCCCTGGCGGTCCGGCGGCCTTCAACGCCGCCGTGCATGCCAAGATCCAGCAGCTGGGCATGCACAGCACCCGGATCGCCGAGCCCACCGGCTTGTCGCCTAACAATACATCGAATGCGGCCGACCTGGTGAAAATGGCTGCGGCCGCTGCCCAATATCCCGAGATCCGCCGCATCACCACCGACACCGACGAAGCAATCAGGATGAAAGGGCGCGTGGTGCAGTACCACAACACCAATCGCCTGGTCGGCGCCAAGGGCTGGGATATCGGCCTGTCCAAGACCGGCTATACCGAAGAAGCGGGCCGCTGCCTGATCATGCGCATCACGGAAGCCGGCCGCGCCGCCACCCTGGTCCTGCTCAACGCCGGGGGCAATTCGGCGCGTCTGATGGATGCGCTGAATATCCGCCGCCTGCTGGCAGGCGACAGCGCGCCCAAAGTGATGAAAGCATCCAGTCCGCGCAAGAAGGCCGTGCGCACAACGGAACGCCGTCGCCGCCGCATGTAACCGGCCGCACGGGGTTCACTGCCGAGAGGCACCATGGACCTGCTGCGCAACCTGCGCTTCGCGCGCCGCCTGGCAATCCTCGTGGGGATCTTCGCCGGCGGCTTCCTGCTGTACGGGTTCTGGTCATTCCGCACCCTGGACGCCTTGCGCGTCAATGGTCCGCTGTATGCAGAGCTCATCCAGGGCAAGGACTTGATTGCGGACGTGCTGCCGCCGCCGCTGTACATCATCGAATCCTTCCTCGTCGCGCAGCAATTGGCCGCTGCCGGCAGCCAGGTCGAGCGCGAACAGCTGGCGCAGCGCCTGCGCACCCTGCATGCGCAGCAGATCGCACGCGTCCATTACTGGCAGGGCCGCCCCCTCGACCACAGCCTGGCGCAGTCGCTCAGGCAGGCAAACATGCAGGCGACCGCCTTTTACCGGGAAGGCTTCGGCCAGCTGGTGCCCGCGCTGGAACTGGGCGACCGGCCGCGCGCCGAGCATGCGCTGGCCAAGATGCAGCGCCATTACGACCTGCACCGGCAGGTGCTGGACAACCTGGTCAGCCAGGCGGCAAGCCGCGCGCGCTTCACCGAGGGCGAGGCGGCCGACCGCATCCGCGCCGACAGTGCGCTGCTGCTGGCGATCCTGGCCGGCTCGATGCTGCTGGCCATTGCCATGGCATGGCTGGTCAGCCGCAGCATTACGCGGCCTTTGGCGCAGGCCCTGACACTGGCGCAGCGCGTACGCAGCGGCGAGCTGACGTCGCCTGCCCCGCCGCCCTGCCGCGATGAAGCGGGCGAGCTGCTCTCTTCGCTGCATGCGCTGCAGGAGAGCCTTGCCGCGGCGGCAGGCGCGCGCGGCGAGTCCGAGCGCAAGCTGCGCTGCGCGCGGCAACTGCTGGACCGCCTGCTGAACAGCGCCGACATGCTGGTGCTGGGGCTTGGCCATGAGGGCGAGGTCTTGATCTTCAATGAAACCGCGGCCCGGATCACCGGCTGCAGCCGGGCAAGCGTACTGGGACGCGTGTGGCGCGACCTGCCGCTGCTGCCCATGTCGGCCGTTTCGCAATGGCCGGAAGGCGGACACCCGGAGCAGTTCCGCGCCATGCCGGCCGGCCATGAACACCTGCTGCATACCGCGTCGGGCGACGAGCGCCGCATCGCCTGGCACCACAGCGCGCTGGAAGAAGGCGAAATCGCCTTGCTCAGCTTCGGCATCGACGTCACCGAACTGCGCCAGGCCGAGCGCGCCATTGCGGCGGCGCACGAGGCGGCGGAGCATGCCAAGCGCAGCAAGGGCGCTTTCCTGGCCAATATGGGGCACGAGATCCGTACTCCGCTCAACGCCATCATCGGCCTGACCGAGCTGGCCTTACGCGGGCCGCTCGATGCGCGCCAGCGCAGCTATCTTGAGCAGGTTGACGGTGCTGCCGCCAGCCTGATGGCCATGTTCAACGACATCCTCGACTTCTCGCGCATCGAGGCAGGCAGCTTCCACATGGAGCAATGCGTGTTCAGCGCGCGCCACGCGGCCGAACAGGCTTGCGCCGAATGGCAGGCGGCAGCGCAGGCCAAGGGCCTGTTGCTCGAATGCACGGTGGAGGCCGGGCTGTGCGAGGAGGTGGTGGGCGACGCCGCGCGGCTGCAGCAGCTGTTGCAGCACCTGCTGGCGCATTCGGTCAGGTTCACGGAACGGGGCAAGGTGCAGCTGCTGCTGCGGCGCGAAGGTGCCGGCGGCGAGGACGGCGCCGTGTTGCGCTGGGAAGTACGCGACACCGGCGCGGCGCGTGACGCGGCCGTCCAGCTCTACGAGCCGGCCGGGCCCGGCGATTCGGCGGCAGGCCTGGGCCTGTCGGTGGCACGCCAGCTGGCTGCCATGATGGGTGGCCACCTGCTGCTCGAGAGCGACCCGGCCGAAGGCAACCGCTTCGTCTTCACCGCCCTGTTCCGCCATGCGCTGCCGGGCGCCATCGCTGGCGCGGAAGCGCAGGCGGCAGCGCAAGCGGCCTTCCCCGCCCTGTCCGCACTGGGCGCCGACATGGCGGGGGCGCTGGCGCGCCAGCACGGCAACCGCGCGCAGCTGCGCAAGATGCTGGGCCAGTTCCTGCAAGGCCAGGCCGCGCTGCATGTGGCCATTGGCGATGCGTTGGCGCTGGGCGACCGCCAACGGGCGCAGCGCATGGCGCACGCGCTGGCAGGAGCGTCGGCCCAGCTGGGCATGGAAGGCTTGCGCCAGGGCGCCGCAGGCGTGTTCAACGCCCTGCGCGCCGGCGCCGATGCAGGCGCCGAACTGGCCTTGCTTGCACCGGCCCTGGATGCGGTACTGCAGGCGATCCACGCCGACCTGCAAGCGGCCGATGCATCAGGCGAGCAGGCTGCGTAAGCCGCTGGTGCGCTCCGTACGGCGCCGGATGGCGTCCGGCAGCACGCCCGGATTCGGCGTCAGCAGCGTAAAGCGTTGGCGCGCGCGCGTGATGCCAGTGTAGACCAGCTCACGCGCCAGCACGCTCGACGCTTCGCGCGGCAGCACCAGCACCGTGTGGCTGAACTCCGACCCCTGCGACTTGTGCACCGTCATGGCAAATGCCGTTTCGACATTGCGCAGGCGGGTGGCCAGCACGCTGCGCACCTGCCCCCCGTCCGAGAAATACACGCGCAAGGAACCGGCGCGCGCCGGATCGGGCAGCACCAGGCCGATATCGCCGTTGTACACGCCCGTGGCGTAGTCGTTACGCGTGACCATCACCGGACGGCCCACATACCAGTCGCCGCGCCGCTTCAGCAGGCCCTGTTCTTCAAGGCGCTGCGCGATGCCCTCGTTCAGGCCAGAGACGCCCCATTCGCCCTCGCGCACGGCGCACAGCAGGCGGAAGCCCTCGAAGGCCTGCAGCACGCCGGCGGCCCAGGCGTCATGGCCGGCAGTGCCGGCGCCTTGCCCGACCATCTCCAGGAAAGGCCGGTAACCCTCGGCCGCCAGGCGCAGCATGTCTTCCTGCTGCGCCGCTTCGTTCCAGTGCAGCTGTCCCGCGCTGTCCGAGCGCAGCACCGCGCGCGCAGCTTCGGCATCGCCGTTGTTGACGGCGATGGCCAGTTGGCCGATCGGACCGCCAAAACGGCGGCTCTGGCGCAGCATGACGGTTTGCTGGGCCAGCGCGCCGGCATTGCCGAGGAATTCCGGCGGAATGGCCTGGCCGGTCGCCGCCGCCACAAAGGCCGCCGTGGCGGCGCTGTAGCCGCCGGCCTGCGCGTCGTGGCACAAGTCGCCCAGCACCGACCCCGCTTCCACCGATGCCAGCTGGTCCTTGTCCCCCAGCAGGATCAGCCGCGCACCTTCCGGCAAGGCATCGAGCAGGGCTGCCATCATTTCAAGGTGCACCATCGAAGCTTCGTCGACGATCAGCACGTCGACGTCGAGCGGGTTGCCGGCATTGTGGCGGAATGCGCGCGTGTCCGGGCGCGCGCCAAGCAGCGAATGCAGGGTGCGGGCGCCGCCCATGCGCTGCGCCAGTTCGCGCAGCGGCAGTGCGCCTGCCAGGCTTTGCTCCAGGTCTTCCAGGGCGCCATCGATGGCCTGCTTCAGGCGCGCGGCCGCCTTGCCGGTAGGCGCGGCCAGCGCCACGCGCAACTGGCCGGCGTTCCCGCCTTCCACCGCAAACAGCAATGCCAGCAAGCGCGCCACCGTATAGGTCTTGCCGGTGCCCGGGCCGCCGGTAATGACCGCCAGACCGCCGCGCGTGGCGACAGCACAAGCGATCTTCTGCCAATCCGCCCCGCCCTCGCGTGTCGCATGCGTAAATAGCCGGTCCAGCCAGCCGCGCACCAGCGCCGGCTCGGAAAAATGGGGACGTACCCCATTTTCCGCGGAAAATGGGGTACGTCCCCATTTTTCCGAGCCGGTGCGCGCGCGCACGGCGTCGGCCACGGTATTTTCGTCCGACCAGTAGCGGCGCAGGTACAGCCTGCCGCCGGCCAGCACCAGCGGCTGGCCGCGGTCGATGCCGCCGGGCCAGGACAGCACTTGCGGGCAGGCTTGCAGGAACGCATGCCAGGCCGGCAGGCCGTGCGGCAACTCGCCCGCTTCCGCGCACAGGCTTTGCCAGTCTTCCTCGCCCCAGCCCAGCATGGCCGAGGGATCGCCAGCCAGCGCCGACAGTTGCAGGCAACTGTGGCCGCGGCCTTCGAGCTCGGACAGCAGCAGGCAGGCCAAGGCCAGCGGCGCCCCGGCTGCCGGGCTGCCCTGCGGCGCCAGCGAGGCCACGAAGCGGGCAAATACCGGCCCCAGGCGGCGCAGCATGCCGCCTTCGGCCAGCATCTCGGTATGATCGTAAAAACTCATTGGCAAAGCCCGTCCAGTCCATCTAACAGTTCCATATCCGGCGGCAGCAGGTAACAGCCGCGGGTCTGCTCATTGCCGACGCCGCGCAGGAAATAGAAGATGGCGCCGCCCAGCTGCGCGACGGGGTCGTAGCCATCGCCCAGGCGGGTACGCAGCAAGCGATGCAGTGCCAGCATGTAGATCGCCCCCTGCACGTCGTAGCGGTGCGCGGCCATGCCGTGCGCCAGCGCTGCCTTGTGGTACGCCGCGTCGCCGCCGCCGAGCGCATTCGATTTATAGTCCAGTACCCAGTAGCGTCCCTGGTGCTCGAACACCAGGTCGCAGAAGCCTTTCAGCATGCCGTGCAATTGCCGCTGCGGCAAGGCGGGGCGCGCGACGCCGTCCAGCAGGAACTGGCGGCACAGCCGGTCCAGCTGCCCCGTATCCAGGCGTTCGCTGGGAAACCAGAACTCCATCTCGGGCAGCAGCTGGCCGATGGCGTCCAGCGCGCTGCCCAGCGGCGGCAGCACGGTGGTGGCAATCACCCGCAGCCATTCAAGGGTGTCGGCCTCGCGATGGCCCCAGCCGGCACGCTTGATCTGGCGCGCCGCGCGTTCCGCAAAATGTTCCTGGTGGATCGCGGCGAAACCGTCGCGCGCCAGCCCTTCGAGCTGGTCGTGCAGGAAGTTGCCGGGCACGGAGCCGCGCGGGAAGCGGTGCCAGGCCGTGTCTTCCATGCGCAGCGCAGCGCCCTCCGCCTCGCCTTCGAGCAGGGTTTCCTGCGCGGCGTGCATGGGCGCAGGCAGCGGCTCGCTGCCGCTGCGCCTTGCCAGCGAAGTAAAGCTGCCGACCGTCCAGTCGCGTTCAAAATGCGCCTGGTAAGCCAGCGGCGCTTCCAGCGGCGGACGCTGCACCGCGCGCGCCAGCCGCGTCACCGGCACCGAGGGCTGCAGCAGGGAGATGGCAATGGCATCGCAGCCGGCGCGCAGTTGCTGCCAGCTTTCGATCAACCGGCCGGAGGGCAGCGGTTCGCCGCCCGTCAACAGGTAACCCAGGGCCGAATCGTGCAGGGTGTTCTCGTCCTTCTTGCGCGCCGGCAGTGCCGCCACGCCAAGCCACAGGAAATGCCTTGCCCGCGTCAGCGCCACGTACAGCAGGCGCAGGTCTTCCTCGATACGGGCGGCTTCGGCAGCCTCCTGGCCCTCGTCGGACAGCCGCATGTCGAGGCGGCGCTCGCCGTTGGCATCGGTGTACTCGAAAAAAGTGCGGTTGCGCTTGTCGACCTTGCGCACCGTAACGGCGAATGGCAGGTAGACCAGCGGGTATTCCAGCCCCTTGGACTTGTGCACGGTGACCACCTTGACCAGCTCCGCGTCCGATTCCAGGCGCAGCACGCGCTCGTCGCCGCCGTCCGTCTCCTCGGCAATCTGCTCCGCCAGCCAGCGGATCAGGGCTTGCTCCCCCTCCAGCTGGCGGCTGGCCTGCTGCAGCAGTTCGGCCAGGTGCAGCAGGTTGGTCAGGCTGCGCTCACCGCCCGGCCGCGCCAGCAATTGCGCCGGCAGCCCAAGGTCGTGGATGAAGCGGCGCAGCATGGCCAGCACGCCCTGGCGCTGCCATACCAGGTGCAGTTCCTTGAGCTGTTCGACGCGGCTTTCCCAGGCCAGTTCGTCGGCCGAGAACCGAGCCAGTTCAGCCAGCGGCAGGTTGGCCGTGCGGGTGGCAAAAGCCGTGCGCGCCAGCTGGCCATCGAGCGGATTGGCCACCGCCGACAGCCAGCGCAGCACGTCCGCCGCCTCGTCGCTGGACAGCACGGAATCCTGGTCCGACAGGTAGACGCTTGGCACCAGGCGGCGCTGCAGTGCGCTGCGCACGGCGGCCGCCTCGCGGCGGTCGCGCACCAGGATGGCAATATCGGCCGGCTGCAGGCGCCGGAAGCGGGCATCGTCGCGGAAACCTGTCGCCACGTCGTTGAGCAGGCCGGCGATATGCTCGGCGCACTGCTCCGCGAAATACTCGCGGTAGGCGTCGGCGCCCAGCTGCTCCAGCGTGCAGCCGGCCGTCAGGGCCTGGATCTCGCCGTCCGGGCCAACCAGCCGTTCTGCGCGGCCGCGCGCACCCACCGCGTCAAACGGCAGCGGATTGCCCTGTTCGGTGCGAAAGCGGAAAGCACCGCGTGCGAAGCCGCCCTGCCCGGCCACCCCTTCCGCATGCAGGAAGACCTGGTTGACCGCGGCCACGACCTGCGCCGTGGAGCGGTAATTGGTGCCAAGCTGGTAGTGGCGGCCTTCGGTGGCGTGCCGCGCATCGAGGTAGCTGTGGATATCGGCACCGCGAAAGCCGTAAATCGACTGCTTCGGGTCGCCGATCAGGAACAGGCCAAGTTCCGCATCGTTGGCGGCCACCTGGTACAGCAGGTCGAAGATGCGGTACTGGCTTGGCGCGGTATCCTGGAATTCATCCACCATCGCCACCGGGAACTGCGTGACGATGCGCTGGCGCAGCGCCGTGCCATTGGGTCCTTCCAGGGCGCTGCGCAGGCGCTCCAGCATGTCGGCAAAGCCGAACAGGCGCTGCTGGCGTTTCAGTTCTTCCATGCGGGCGGCAATCGTTGCAGCGGCGTGGCGCAAGACATGGTGGCGCAGCGGCTCGATGGCATCCAGCGCGCGCCGCAGCGGCGCTATCGCTTCAAAGTCGGCCGGAATGTCGGGCGCGAAGCCCTTGGCGCAGGCGTCGGCCATGCCGGCCGGGGTCAGGCGGAACCACGGCGTGGCATTCATGTCCGGTTCGGCCAGTTCGGGATCGTTGGCCCAGTCGCGCAGGGCCGCAAACCATTTGGCCAGCGTATCGGCACGCAGCTTGGTGCCGTTGAAGCACTTCGGATTGAGCTCGCGCTGCGCCGCGATCCAGCCTTCCATGCGCAGGGCGCGCTCGGCCCAGCCTTGCTTGAGGCGCGCCAGTGCGTCTTGCTGCTCGCCTTGCACCCGGCCGATCATGGCGCCCAAGGGCTCGCGGCCGGCCAGTCCGGCTGCCCCGGGCCGGCGCGCGAGCTCGCGCACGCTGCGGCCAAGCGCCGCTACGTTGCGGCAAGCGGCAAGCAGCACGCGCAGCGCCTGCTCGCCCAGCGGGTACACCTGCTGGCGCCAGTAGTCGTGCACGGCATCTTCGTACAGCGCCGCCTCGTCGCTGAGCAATTCCTCATCGAACAGGTTGCCGCTGTCGAAAGCGTGCTCGCGCAGCATGCGCTGGCACCATGCGTCGATGGTGAAAATTGCCGCCTCGTCCATCGTTTCGGCGGCCAGCTGCAGGCGATAGGCCGCTTGCCGGCGCGCAGCCGGGTCGGGCAGCTCCTCCAGCAGCGCGTCCAGGTAAGCGTCAGGCGCCGACGCCTCCTCGGCACGGAAGTACGCCGCCGCCTCCACCAGCCGCTCCCGCACCCGGTTGGACAGTTCGCGCGTGGCTGCGCGGGTGAAGGTCATTACCAGGATCTCGTTCGGCATCAGCGGCCGGCGATAGGCGTGCCCGCCGCCGTGGCCAAGCACCAGCCGCACATACAGGGCGGCGATGGTCCAGGTCTTGCCGGTGCCGGCGCTGGCCTCGATCAGCCGGGAGCCATGCAGCGGGAATTCGAGCGGGTTCAGTGCGATGCTCATTCATCGCCTCCAGCGTCGCCTTCGATCGGCTGCACCGCCACGGATTGCGCCAGCCAGCGCGCCAGCGGCTGGTACAACGCATGGCTGGCGTCGGCAAAGTCGGGTTCATTCGCCAGGGCTGCAAAGTCCGGCCACAAGCGGGCCAGGCATGGGTCGTCGTTTTCGCCGGACAGCTCAAAGCCGCCGTCATAGACGCCGCGCGGGTCGCCGCCCATCACCAGCGCGAGCCCGGTCTTGCAGGCCGCAGGCAAAGGCCGGTCCATGCCCGCTTTCCACAGTTCGGCGATGCGGCCGAGCGCTGCCAGCGCCGCCTGCGGATCGAGCGGTTCCATGATGACGATCGCATCGCGCGCCACCAGCAAGCCGGTGACCGGCTGGCCCTGCGCGGCCGCAGCGAGCTGGCGCAGCCACATCGGGATCAGCTTTTCGCCGCGCGGCGCTCCCGCTTTGTCGCACACGCGGGAAGACATTTGCATCAGCCACACCGTGGCGCCATGGGCGCGGTGCAACTGGTCGATCCAGTCCTCCAGTACCAGCCCGTCCAGTTCCAGGTGGATCGCCAGCTTGGGTGCGGCCTCCCGGTAAGTGCCGCGCAGGGAAAGCCAGGCGGTCCGCACCGGCACCAGTTCTTCCACCAGTTCATCAAGCACATGGTCGCCGATCAGGCCGATCGGCAATACGCCCTGGCGCCGCAAGCGCTGGCCGCGTTCCTGCAGGCTGGTACGGACCTCGTCCGGCGCCTCCAGTTCGCCGCCATCGGCCAGCATCGCGTCTTCGAGCGCGTAGCGTTGCAGGCCATCGAGCTGGAACGGCTCTTCGTCCTCGCCCACCGCCGCCGATTCGGCAAAGTAGACGCCCAGGCGCTGGCGGAAGAAATGCCGCACCGGCTGGCGCAGGAAGGCCGCCAGCGTGGACAGCCGCAGCCGGAAGCTCTCTTCCACCTCATATGGCAGCAATGCGGCGGCGCTGGCGCCGGCGCCGGCGGCGTCATGCGCCGCGCGCCATTCACCGGCAAAGGTCAGCAAGCCGCCGCGCTCGAAGTAGGCGCGGCTGAAGGGCTGCAGCGCATGCAGCGTGGTGCGCGCGGCAAGATCGAGGTTCCAGCCGGCCTGCAGGTAATCGCGCAACTGCGCCACCAGTACCGATGGCGGCTGCTCGCTGTTGTCGCGCACATTACGCCCTACCCAGCTCACGTACAGCTTGTCGCGCGCTGCCAACACGGCTTCCAGCATCAGGTAGCGGTCGTCGTCGCGGCGCGAGCGGTCGCCGGGACGCGCCATGCCGGGCAAGGCCAGCAGGTCAAAGTCGGCGCGGCTGGCGCGGCGCGGGAAATCGCCATCGTTCATGCCCAGCAGGCAGACCACGCGAAACGGCACGGCGCGCATCGGCATCAGGGTGCAGAAGGTGACGCCGCCCGACACGAACTGGTGCTCCAGCGACGGTTCGTCAAGGCCGCCCATCCAGGCTTCGCGCAAGGTGGCCAGCGGCACTTCCTCGTCAAAACCGGCGTCTTCGCAGGTGGCGAGCCATTTGTCCAGCGCGTCGTCCAGGCGCGCCAGCGTCAGGCGGTCGGCCTCGTCGCGGTCGCTGAAGAAGCCCGTCAGCAGCAGGCGCGCCTGCTCGGCCCAATCGGCGGGACGGCGCGCCGCACCCAGGCGTTCGCGCCAATCCAGCAAGGCTTCGATCAGTTGCGCCAGCGAGCCGGCCAGGGCGGCATCGAGGCCCCCTACCTCCGAATACGGTTCGATGCCGACAAAGGCGCCGCCATTGCCGGCGGCATAACCGAGCAGCATGCGCCGCACGCCGAACATCCAGGCGTTCTGCTCGCCGGCCGGCGCCAGGCCAAGGCCGGCGCGGTGCCCTGCATCGAGGCCCCAGCGCACGCCGGCGCCTTCGATCCACTGGCCCAGGGTGGGCAAGTCGTCTTCGGCCAGGCCGAAACGGCGCGCCAGGGACGGAACGTCCAGCAGGTCGCGCACCTCGCTTTGGCGGCAACGCTGCTGCGGCAGGCGCAGCAGCCATTCCAGCGCCACCAGCAGGGGATTGACGCTGCGGTCGTTGACATCGCCGATTTCGTGCGGAATGAAGCGCGGGTCGTGGCGCCGGTGCTGGCCGAACACGGCGCGGATCGAGGCGGTGAAGACATCGATATCGGGCACCATCACCACGACGTCGCGCGGGCGCAGCGAGGGATCGGCGGCGAACATGGCCAGCAACTGGTCGTGCAGGATTTCGACCTCCCGCTGCACGCTGTGCGCCACATGGAATTCGATCGAACGGTCGCCATCGTCGGGCGGCACCTGCGGATGCTCGGCCAGCGGCAACATGTCGCGCACGGCGGCCTGTACCTGCGCCAGCAGGGTGTCGCCCTCTTCGTCGCCGAACAGGTCGACGCGCAGCTTGTCGTCGCGCCCTTCCAGGTCGGCGGCTGTGTCGAATTCGTCCAGCATGCGGATGTAGTCGCGTCCCTGGCGGCCCCAGCTCGCCAGCAGCGGATGGCTGTGCGCATGCAGCGCTTCCAGCGGCACGGCCGACAGGTCGACCTCCTTGCGCGCCGCGTGGCGGTGGCGCGTCGCGCGCAGCAGCTCGCGTCCCTCGATGATGTCGCCCCAGTAATAGCGGCATGGGTTGGGCACCGCGATCACCACCTGGGTGAAACGCGCCAGCGAGGCCATGGCCTGCAAGGTCTGGTACGGCAGCGCCGACACGCCAAACAGCACGATCCGGCGCGGCAGGCGCCCCAGTGGCGTGTCCCCGCGTTGCACCGCCTCCACAAAGGCAGCGTGCACGCTGGCGCGGCCCAGGCCGCGCTCCTCTTGCGGCACGCTGGCCGCGACGGCACGCCACAATTCGGCTTGCCAGCACTGCTGAGGCGCCAGCGGCATTGCCTGGCCGCGCGCATTGCGCAGCTGGTCGCGGCCGGCGGCCCAGTCCTCCAGCCAGTCGGCGCGGTAGACCTGGTACTGGTCGAACAAGTCGGCCAGGCGCTCGGCCAGCTGCAGGCGCCGCTCCGGATCGCCGTCGCCCAGGAAATGGCGCAGCGGCGCAAAGGCCTCCTGTGCCAGCAATTGCGGCAGCAGGCGCATCAGGCGCCAGGTCAGCGGCCCCTCGTCAAAGGCTGATACCGGCGGCACGCGCGCATGCCCGAGCATGCCCCGGTAGATTTCCCACAACAGCCGCGCCGGCAGGGCAACGCGGGTGGCGCCGCACAGGCCAGTCTCCTCGGCCAGCGCGATCTTCAGCCATTCCGCCACGCCATTTGACTGCACCAGGAAGATTTCCTGCTCCAGCGGCGCCAGCGGATGGCCGCGCAACCACTGGAACACGGCGCTGCGCAACTCTTCGAGCTGGTTGCCGTGCAAGATCAGGAGTCCGGGTTGGATGCTTAGGGCCATGTAAAAGCAGCGAAATAGCGTAGATCGCCATTATCGCCGCAAAGCGGCTATCCGGGAATATTGACGTTCATCTCCTGCGCAATATGCTCGCGCAGGCGGTCCAGCAAAGGCTGCATCTGGTTGACGATGGCACGCGCGCGGTCGATGCCGTCGGCCGCTGTCATTTTTTCCAGCGCCAGGCACAGGTCCGCAAAACTCATGGCGCCCACCGCCCGCGCCGAAGACTTGATGCGGTGCCCAAGCTCAGACAGGCGCACGATGTCGCCCGCCTCCAGCGCTTGCTGCACTTCACGCAAGCCGTCCTGCGCCGAATCGAGGAACATATTGGCGTACTTGCGCATCTTTTCAGGCTTGTTGCCGAACGTCTGGGCCAGCGCCCGCATGTCGAACAGCTCGGACTCGGCGCCGGCGGCCGCATCCGCTTCCTCCTCCGGCCCGGCCGCCGGCGCCGGCATGGGCGCAGGTGCAGGTGCAGGTGCAGGTGCGGATGCAGGCTGCGGCTGGCCCGGCGTGGTGGTGCTGCGCACCTGCGCCATGCGGCCTTCCGCGGCGCGCTGGCTCATCCACTTGGACAGCACCGAGAACAGCAGGTTAGGCGCTATCGGCTTGGTCACGAATTCATCCATGCCGGCGGCCAGGCAGCGCGCCTGGTCTTCGCGGCCGGCGTTGGCCGTCATGGCGATGATCAGGGTGCCGGACAGTTTCGGATGGGCGCGGATGATGCGCGTCGCTTCGTAGCCGTCCATCACCGGCATCTGCACGTCCATCAGCACGCAGTCGAAGTGCTCCTTCATCAGCAGGTCGATGGCCTCCTTGCCGTTGTTGGCCACCACCACCGTGGCGCCGGCATCTTCCAGCAGCTCCTGGCCCACCTGCTGGCTGAAGATATTGTCTTCCACCAGCAGGATGGAAGCGCCGTGGATCGGCGCCAGCATGTCCGGCTGCAGCGCGTTGGTGTCGGCGGCCTGCAGCAGGTGGGTGCTCTTTTGCAGCTTGGCGGTGAACCAGAAGGTCGAGCCCTTGCCCGGCTCGCTCTCCACCCCGACCGTGCCGCCCATCAGCTCGGCCAGCTGCTTGCTGATCACCAGGCCAAGGCCGGTACCGCCATACTTGCGGGTGGTCGACGTATCGCCCTGGTGGAAGGACTGGAACAGGTTCGACACCTGCGCCGGCGTCATGCCGATGCCGTTGTCCTGCACCTCGAAACGCACCACGGTATAGTTGTCGCGGTCCTCGACCGGGCGCGCGCGGATATAGATCTTGCTGTTTTCGGAGAACTTGATCGCATTGCTGGTGAAGTTCAGCAGCACCTGCTCCAGCCGCAACGGGTCGCCGCGCAACTGGTGCGACAGGCCCGGCCAGATTTCGAACACCAGCTCCAGGCCCTTGCGGTTGGCCGCATCGCCCAGTTGCCCGGAGATATTGGTCAGCAGCGACTCCAATGCAAAGTCCAGCACCTCCAGGTCCAGCTTGCCCGCCTCGATCTTGGAGAAATCGAGGATGTCGTTGATGATGCCCAGCAGGTGCTGGCCGGAATGGTAGATCTTCTGCAGGTAATCCTTCTGCTTCGGATGGGTGGCGCCTTTCAGCGCCAGGTGCGCCATGCCGATCACGGAATTCATCGGCGTGCGGATTTCGTGGCTCATATTGGACAGGAAATCGCTCTTGGCCTGGTTCGCGGCGCGCGCCTGCTCTTTCAGCATGTGCAGTTCGGTCACATCGGTCGACAGCGCGATTACCACCGTCACATCCTTCTCCAGGTGCACCGGCGCCTTCACCGTCCACAGGTGATGCACCACCCCGTGGCGGTCGGTGTAGCTCGCTTCGCCCGAACGCTTTTGGCGGTCGGCCAGCACCACGCCATCCTCGACCCAGGCGGCATCGGCCTCGCGCTTATGCATCACTTCCACGTCCAGGCGGCCGATGATGTCTTCCACCGGCAGGCCGATCACCTCCGCCATCTTCGCGTTGACGTAGACGTAACGGCGGTTCTGGTCCTTCATGTAGACATGCGCCTCGACGTTATCGAGCACGCTGTCGAGCAGGCGGCGCTGCTCCAGCGCGTTGCGGCGCTGCGAATACATGGTGAAGAGGTAGCCGTAGATCAGCAGTGTGCCGACAAAGCCGGTCACCAGCGCCAGGTAGGGAATCCAGCGGTCGAAGCCCACGATCATCGCATCCTTGCGGGCGTAGAACTGGGCTTTCCACAGGCTGCCGTTGAAATCGATGGGCAGTACCGAAATGAAATAGTCCTGCGGCTTGCCCGGCAGCGCGGCCGGCTTATCGATCGAACCGTTATCGTTGAACAGCAAGCGGTCGTCCGGCTCGATGGTCAGGCTGCGCTTTTCCGGATCGGTCGAGGCATCCGAGTACAGGATCATATGCACTTGGCGGTCGGCCATCTCGTCGATCGCGCCCTGGATCAGCTTGGACACCGAAAAACCGATGCCCACCGAACCAATGAAGTTGGCGCGGCGGCTGCTCACGTCATCCACCGGCATGCCGCGTTTGTAGACGGGCAAGCGCATACCCAGGCCAATATGCGGCACCGGCTGCTTGAGCAAGACCGGCTGGCCAGAGGCGCTGATCTCGCCGGTATCGCGCGACAGCGCCATGGCCCGGTCGATATTGGGGTTGGCCGTGATATCGACGCCGAACTTTTCCATCATCAAGCCCATCGGCTCGAGGTAAGTCAGGGGCGCATAGTTTTCGCGCCTGCCCGGCGGCTTGATGTCGAACTTGGGATAGCCGCCCGGCGCCAGGCTGGTATCGGCGCGCACCGCGGCAACAAAGGCTTCGCGCTGCTCGTGCGGCACGTTCGGCGCAAAATTGATCGCTTCAATCGCCGGAAAATGTTTGCCGACATTCAGGGTCGTTACGTACTGCCGGAATTGCAGCCGGGTGACATGATCGGCGGTCTGGAACAGCGCGACCAGGCCGCGCACAACATCCGAATAGGACTTGACGCGGGCCGAGATGCTGTACTGCGTGGCGCGGTTCAGGTTATCAAAGCGCAGTTGGGCCTCGTCCTCCACCGTGTTGGACGTGGTGGCAAACAAGGCGGCGCCCACGGCCGAGGCCAGCGACAGGCCGAGGAACCATAGCAGTGCCCGCCCGCTGGCCAGGCTGCGCAGCTTACGCCTCATCCATTGAGAAAAGTCTTGCATTTGAGCAGCATACTATTAAAGCAGGCCTGAACGGAACCAATTCATCACGCCCCGGTCCAAAGCACGACAGGAGGGCTCATCATGAAAAATGGATTCCATATCTTACCGGCATCCCGGGTTTGCCGGAATTTCCTAGCCTGCATGCATCTCATGGCGCTGTGCCTGGCCCTGCCTGCCGGGGCCGCGCCCGCCAGCCGGCAGCGTCCGCCCCCCGCGCCAGTACTGGAGCACAGCGAATTCGATGCCATGCTGGAGGCCGCATTCCAGCCGCCCTCGGCGGGGCCAAACAGGACTTTCATACTGCACTTTACACTTCCCGGTGCAAGGGCAGCGCACAAGGTGGCCTGGACGCTGGTGCTGGTCCGGCCGGACGGCAAACTGCTGCGCCAGTGGCGCGGACGCCACGTCTTGCGCAGCGGCAGCGGCCAGGCCGTGGTGCAATGGCGCCCCCCCACCACCCTGCCAGCCGGAATTTACGAGTTGCGCCTGCAAGCTGGCGATATCCGGCAACGCCGCCCGATTGCCATTGGCCAGCCGCAGCCACTGCAGGCGGCAGCCGCGCCGCGCGATGCCAGCGCCATGGCCCGGCCGGCGCACTTGGCCGGCCTGCCCTTCCAGATCGTGTACGGCAACCTGCACAGCCAGACCAGCCATAGCGACGGTGGCGGCGATCCAGCCCATTGCCGCGGCGGGCAGGCGCCAGGCAGCGGCGCCTTCGGCCCCACGGAGGCCTACCAGTTCGCCCGGCAACACGGCCTGGACTTCCTGCTTACCTCGGAACACAACCACATGTACGACGGCAGCGAAGGCAGCGATCCCAACGCCGACCCGGCGGCCGCCCGCCAGCTGTACCGCCTGGGCATCGCCAGCGCCGAGCAGTACAGCGCCCGGCACCCCGGCTTTGCCGCCATGTACGGCATGGAATGGGGCGTCATCAGCGGCGGCGGCCACCTCAACATCCTCAACAGTCCGGCACTGCTCGGCTGGGAACGCAGCAGTACGGGTGAACCGTTTGCCGACGTGGTCACACCAAAAAACGATTACGCCGCCTTGTATACCCTGATGCGGGAACAGGGCTGGCTGGGACAATTCAACCACCCCGGCAGCCGGCAGTTCCCGCTCCAGGGCAAACCGCTGGCCTACAGCGAAGACGGCGGCGCCGCCATGGCCCTGTGCGAAGTCATGAACAGCAACGCCTTCTCGAATCGCCTTGACGAAAGCGAGCCGCGCCACAGCTTCTACGAGGAAGCGTGCGGCAAACTGCTGGAAGCCGGCTTCCGTCTCGCATTCAGCAGCAACCAGGATAACCACTGCGCCAACTGGGGCGCCTCCTACAGCAACCGCACCGGCATCCTGCTGCCCGCGGGCACCCCGCCGACCGCCGAGGCCCTGCTGGAAGCCATCCGCGCCCGCCGCGCGTTCGCGACGATGGACAAGCAGGCCGCCATTGCGCTGACGGCCAACGGCACCATGATGGGCGCCCAGCTGGATAACAGCGGCCCGCTCACGCTGCAGGTGCACTACACCAGCACCGCGGGGCGCGGCATCGCAGCGCTGGACATGATGGAAGGCGTGCCGGGCCGCCGCGGCGAAGTCAAGCCCATGGCCGGCGTCAGCGGCATGCAGCACCGCTTCACGCCGCGGCCCGGAGCGCACTTCTATTACGCGCGCCTCACGCAGGACGACGGCAAGCAACTATGGTCGGCCCCGGTCTGGGTCAATCAACGCTGATGCGGACCGGCTTGATCTCGCGCGCCAGCATTTGCCGCACCGTTTCCGCCTCCTTGCGGACCAGAGCCGGCACCTGCTGGCGGCGCTCGCATTCGGCCAGCAGCTGCTGCGCCGCCTGCGAATCGAGTTGCGCCCCATCGCGCGACAAACGCAGCAAGCCGTAACGCAGCGCCACCCTGCAAAGTCCGGCACCATCCGGCGCCGCCAGCAGCTCGTCCGGAGCGACGGCACGTGCCGCAGCCACATCCGCCGGCGCGCACGAACCGCCGAGGCGGAAATTCAGCGCTTCCATGGCCGGCGCCGCCGGCAACAGCGCTTGCGCCTCCTCGAGGGTGAACGGTCCCGCCGGGCCGCACGAGGACAGCACCCGGCTGACCGCCTTCGGCTCGCCCAGTTTCGCGGCCGCCCGTGTCCAGCGGATGGCTTCGGCCGGCTGGCGCCGGTCGAAATACGCCACCAGCGCCGCCATGGCAGAGCGGTCGCCGCGCCCCGCCGCCGCCTGCGCCTGCGCCAGGCAATACGGGCTCAGCTGGGCCGGCTGCTGCTGCGCGCACGGCACGCTGCCGCGCTCCTGCAAGCGCTGGCAGTACCACGCGGCGGCGGCCGCTGCCAGGACTGTCACGGCGCCCAGCGCCAGGGCAATAGTTTTGCGTTCAATCTTCATGGCCAGCATTCTACGTGCGCCTGCAGCGCACACCAATGCGTTACACTTAGCGAAAACAAACAAGGAGTTAAAAAAATGCGCTGGGAAGGTAACCGGGAAAGTGAAAACGTCGAAGATCACCGCGGCGAAGGCGGTGGCGGCGGCGGATTCGGGTTCGGCGGCAGGTCGATCGGGATCGGCACCATCGTGATCGCGCTGGTTGGCGGCTGGATCTTCGGCGTTAATCCCATGACCATTCTTGGCTTGCTGAGCGGCGGCGGCGGCCCGGTTCAGGTCAGCCAGCAGCAACAGGTTCCGCGCACCGAGGCCAACGACCGCGAATACAAACTGATGAAGGTCGTGCTAGCCGATACCGAAGACGTGTGGACGGACCTGTTCCGCCGCAACGGCGGCACCTACCAGATGCCCAAGATGAAGGTGTTCAGCGGCGCGATCCAGACCGCCTGCGGCACCGGGCGCTCCGCCACCGGCCCGTTCTATTGCCCGGGCGACCAGGACATCTACATCGACCTCGACTTCTTCCGCCTGCTGGAGCAGCGCTTCCGCGCACCGGGCGAATTCGCGCAAGCCTACGTGGTCGCGCACGAAGTCGGGCATCACGTGCAAAACCTGATGGGGCTGAGCGACAAGGTGCATAACGCCCAGCGCAACGCCTCCGAACGCCAAGCCAATGCCCTGTCGGTGCGGCTGGAACTGCAGGCGGACTGCTTCGCCGGCGTCTGGGCCCACCATGCCAATCGCGCCCGCAGCATCATCGAAAAAGGCGACGTGGAAGCGGCCCTGAACGCCGCCACTGCCATTGGCGACGACGCACTGCAAAAGCAGGCCGGCGGCGAAGTGATGCCGGACTCCTTCACCCACGGCAGCTCGGCCCAGCGCGTGCGCTGGTTCACCCGCGGCATTGAGTCGGGCGAAATCGCCCAGTGCAATACTTTCCAAGCCCGCCAGCTCTGATTATTTCGCCAGGTTCTTGAGCAGGGGCGCCCGGTAGTCAAGGTCTTTCTCATTGAAATACAGGATGCCCCGCTTCAGGTCCGTATGGATGAAGACCTCGCTGTACTGCGCCTCCGAACCATCGCCCTGGAAAAAGAACTTCATCCGCGTTGGGGCGGAGGCCATCGCCGCCGGATCGGTGTTCAGCCCCACCACTTCGGCATCCACACTGGCTTTCGCCTGGCGGAGACCGCCAGGCACGCCGTACAGGCGCGCCAACGCTTCAACGAACCGGTCGGTATCGCCGCCAGTGCTCACGAAACGCCCGGTTCCCCAATAGATCGCATCCTCACTGCCTTCGAGTTGCCTGCGTTTCCACGCCGGATGGAACTCGACGGCAAAGCCTGCAGGCTTCCCCCCCAGGCTGCCTTGCACCACCACGCTGCGCGTACCGTCCTTTAATTGTTCAACCTTCTGCACCGGGAACTCAAGGTCGACGAAACCGTCTTCCTGGGTGACCTTGACAGCAGGCGCCGCAGCCTGAGCAATGATGGCGGACGCGCCCAGGATGGCTGCCGTGATGGACTTCTTCAATTCGGTCTCCAACGGGAAAACGATTAGTGTAGAGTAATCGGATTCTGAAGAACAGGAGCGGCAATGCGTTCGTATCGAAAAATGGCGTCTGGCATGGTGCTTGGCCTGGCGGCGGCGGGCGGCGCGCAGGCGCAACAGCCCGATCCCCATCTCTGGCTGGAAGACGTCGGCGGCGACCGGGCCCTGGCCTGGGTCAGGGAGCAAAACGGCGTCGCCCTCAAGGAATTGCAGGCGCAGCCGGCATATCCCGGCATCCATGAGCGCCTGAAGACCATCCTCAATGCCAGGGAACGCATCCCCTACGTCACCCGGCACGGCGACTTTTACTACAATTTCTGGCGCGACGCCGTGCACACGCGCGGCATCTGGCGCCGCACCACCTTGGAGCAATACCAGAAAGCCGAGCCGCAGTGGGAAACAGTGCTCGACATCGACAAGCTGGCTGCCGACGAAAACGAGAACTGGGTGTGGCACGGCGTAAGCTGCCTGTACCCGAAAGGCGAGCAATGCCTGGTCCAGCTATCGCGCGGCGGCGGCGACGCGCATGTGGTGCGCGAATTCGACGTCGCCAGGCGCCGCTTCGTCACCGACGGCTTCAACCTGCCTGAAGCGAAAAGCGATATCGGCTGGATCGACGCCGACACCATCTTCGTCTCGACCGATTTCGGCGCAGGCAGCATGACCACTTCCGGCTACCCGCGCATCGTCAAGGAATGGAAGCGCGGCACCCCGCTCGCGGCAGCCAGCACCTTGTACGAAACCAGGGCCGAAGACCTCGGCGTCGGCGCCTACAAGGATTTCACGCCCGGCCACAGCCACCAATTCATTAACCGCCAGATCGGCTTTTATGCCAGCGAGCTGTTCGTGCGCGAAGGCGACAAGCTGGTCAGGATCGACAAACCGGACGACGCCAACGCCTATACCGTGCGCGACCAGCTGATCATCGACCTGCGCTCGGACTGGACTGTCAATGGCAGGACATATAAGCAGGGCGCGCTGCTGGCGACCGACTTCAAGCGCTTTATGGCCGGCGAACGCCGGCTCGAAGAACTGTTCACGCCAACGCCGGCCAGCTCGCTCGACGGCGTTTCCGCCACCCGCTCGGCACTGCTGCTCAACGTACTCGACAACGTGAAGAACCGCCTGCTCGAACTGCGCCACGTGGACGGCCAATGGCAACGGCGCGAGGTCGACGCACCGGCCTTCGGCACGCTGGCCGTGCAGGCGCTGGACCCGATCGAATCCGACCAGTACTTCCTGACGGTGACGGATTTCCTGACCCCGACCACGATGTACCTGGCCCATGCCGGCAGCAATGAACGCAGCGCGCTGAAATCCCTGCCCGCCTTCTTCGACGCCAGGCCCTTCACCGTGCAGCAGCACATGGCCATATCGAAGGACGGCACCAAGGTGCCCTACTTCGTCCTGATGAACAGGAAGGCCAGGCTGAACGGCAAAACCCCGACCGTCATGTACGGCTACGGCGGTTTCGAAGTATCGATGAAGCCCTTCTACAGCGGCACCACGGGCGAAGCATGGCTCAAGCAAGGCGGCGCCTATGTGCTGGCCAACATCCGCGGCGGCGGCGAATTCGGCCCGCGCTGGCACCAGGCCGCGCTGAAGGAAAACCGCCAGCGCGCCTTCGACGATTTCATCGCTGTCGCGCAAGACCTGATCAAGCGCAGGATCACCAGCCCGCGCCACCTCGGCATCATGGGCGGCAGCAATGGCGGTCTGCTGGTCGGCGCCGCCCTGACCCAGCGCCCCGACCTGTTCAACGCCGTCGTGTGCCAAGTGCCGCTGCTGGACATGCAGCGCTACAGCAAGTTGCTGGCCGGCGCCTCCTGGATGGGCGAATATGGCGATCCCGACGACCCGGCACAATGGGGCTACATCAGCCGCTACTCGCCGTACCACAACGTCTTCAAGGACAAGCACTACCCGCGCGTGCTGTTCACCACCTCCACCCGCGACGACCGCGTCCACCCTGGCCACGCGCGCAAGATGGTAGCCAAAATGAAAGACCAGGGCCACGACGTGCTGTACTGGGAAAACACCGAAGGCGGCCACGCCGGCGCCGCCAACAACGACCAGCAAGCCCAGATGTGGGCATTGACCTACGCCTTCCTCCTCAAGCAGCTTAAGTAAAGAAAGTCGGGGTCAGCTCCTGACCCTTCCCCTCATATTTTGCAGACACGCACCATCGATATCAGTTCGATAAGTGCGTGTTTGATATCTGTCAGATGGATCGAAGGCGGTTGGGCCTCATTAATCCAATGCATCGCCAATGACAGGATTGACAGAGTGCTGGCAGCCTTCGCGCGACTGCCGTAAGCGACACTGAAACCTGTTTTGCGAGCGGCGAGTCCGATAAGCCAGAGTGCGTAGGTGAGCAATGTCCCCAGCAAGAGCAAAATAGCCAAGCGCCGCAATGTGTGGGTCTGACTAAGGCGTAATCCCATTCCCCACTGCGCGTTCTTGAGGTCGCGGAAGGTTTGTTCGATCTGCATGCGGCCAGCGTAAATGTTGGCGATTTGCTCGGCATTGAGTGAGGCGAGCTTGGGTGAAACGGCGAGCAACCATGGCTCGCGTTGTCCCCGACTATTCTTCTTGCTGTGGCAGCTGCGTGCCGGCTTGCCTATCTTGGTCAATCGGCGCCGCCCCTTTGGGTGGCGTTTCAGCAGCACAAGCCGGCACAGGACAGGATTAGCGCGTGTGTAAAAGTATTGGCCCAGGTCGCGCGCATGGGCGCTGGCCTGCGCATAGAGCGTCTTGCAGCCAACCCAGCAAGGACTGTCGTGCCAGCGCACCATGTCGCGATTGCGGATCCTCCCCACCCAGGCAAATCCGAGCTGGTTTAGCAGCTTGAACCAACTGGCGCGAAAGCCAGCATCGGTGATGATGATGGCCCGGCTGCCCGGTGGAAGTATGCTGCGCAACGATTGTAGAAAGTGTTGATGCACAATCGGTGAGCCAAGCTTGGCGCAGGGGTGGGTTTCCTCATAGAGGGTGAACGCACGCCCTTTGACGATGGCTGCTGCCCGAAGCAACTGAATGCTGCTATCGTCTCGTACCGCCGACCAGTCCACAGCAATCTGCACACCAGGCTGGCGGATCACACGGCGAGCCAGCGCACGGTACACGGCATGCTTTTCCTGCGCCAGATGGGGATTACTCAACAGCCGATCACAGCATTTGATGCGATGGCGCAACTGCGTCGCCGAAGCCAGCTTCTTCCCCATGCGCACCAGACTTAGGCCACCATGCAACGCCGCTGTCGCCACCTTGGCCAAGCATGTCCGCCGCTTGGCATGCATGTTCGGACATTCCTGATCCAATAACCCCTGTATGATTGCATGTGCATGCATGGCTTATTCCTTTCCCTCGCAGTTTGGACGCTACGAATGAAAGGGGTGACACAGCCATGCATGCGCCGTTTTTGGGATTGAAAGTTAACAGCTTCCTTCAACGTTTACAACAAAAATATGAGGGGAAGGGTCAGGGTCAGCTCCGGCAATCGGACAAAAGGCGCACATTCTGGCGTTTTTTGTCCGATTGCCGGAGCTGACCCTGACTTTCATCTTGCCTCGCCCAATCGTGCGCGTTCGAAGATGGCACGTCGTTATGCTTAGGAAAATGTTTCCCAGCGTGTTGCACAGTTGACAAAGCGAAGCATTTGCTCACCTTGGTACTTGACTGCCGTCCCGGGCGGAGTGACATTAAGCCTTCCCCTCGCATTCCACCTTCATACCTGAGGTACCGTCGAATGAACGACATGACCGAACTGCCGGAAGAGTTGGACCTGAAACTGATCCTGTCCACCTTGATGGCCCTCAAAAAAGGCGATTTCTCGGCACGCTTGCCGTCCGATTGGACCGGCGTGTCAGGCAAGATCGCCGATACCCTCAACGACATCATCGAGACCAATGAGCGCATGGTGAAGTCGGTGACCGAGGTTAGCCGCGTTGTGGGCCGCGAAGGCCGCTTGACGCAGCGTGCGACTGTCCATGTCTCGGGCGGCTGGGCGACCATCATCAGCGCCGTCAATACCCTGATCGATGACCTGGTGCGCCCGACCACGGAGATGGCGCGCGTGATCGGCGCCGTGGCGAAAGGCGACCTGTCGCAGACCATGGCGCTGGAAGTCGACGGCCATCCGCTGAAGGGCCAGTACTTGCGCGCGGCAATGACTGCAAACACCATGGTGGAGCAGTTGACGTCCTTCTCTTCCGAGGTGACCCGCGTGGCGCGCGAAGTCGGTACCGAGGGCAAGCTGGGCGGCCAGGCGCAGGTGAAAGGCGTGGCCGGCACCTGGAAGGATTTGACCGACTCCGTGAACTCGATGGCGGGCAACCTGACTTCCCAGGTGCGCAATATCGCGGAGGTGACCACCGCCGTGGCAAACGGCGACTTGTCCAAGAAAATCACGGTGGACGTGCGCGGCGAGATCCTGCAGCTGAAAGACACCATCAACGTGATGGTGGACCAGCTTCGCTCCTTCGCTTCCGAAGTGACCCGCGTGGCGCGCGAGGTGGGTACCGAGGGCAAGCTGGGCGGCCAGGCGTATGTGCCGGGCGTGGGCGGCACCTGGAAGGACTTGACCGACAACGTGAACTTCATGGCGTCCAACCTGACCGGCCAGGTGCGTAATATCGCGGCGGTAACGACCGCGGTGGCAAACGGTGACTTGTCCAAGAAGATTACGGTGGACGTGAAGGGCGAAATCCTGGAGCTGAAAAACACCATCAACGTCATGGTGGACCAGCTTTCCTCCTTCGCATCGGAAGTGACCCGCGTGGCGCGTGAGGTGGGTACCGAGGGCAAGCTGGGCGGCCAGGCGCAGGTGAAAGGCGTGGCGGGCACCTGGAAGGATCTGACCGACTCCGTGAACTCGATGGCGGGCAACCTGACTTCGCAGGTGCGTAATATCGCGGAGGTGACCACCGCCGTGGCAAACGGCGACTTGTCCAAGAAAATCACGGTGGACGTGAAAGGCGAGATCCTGGAGCTGAAAAACACCATCAACGTGATGGTGGACCAGCTGAACTCCTTCGCTTCGGAAGTGACCCGCGTGGCGCGCGAGGTGGGGACCGAGGGCAAGCTGGGCGGCCAGGCCAACGTGTCCGGCGTGGGCGGCACCTGGAAGGACTTGACCGACAACGTGAACTTCATGGCGTCCAACCTGACCGGCCAGGTGCGCAACATCGCCGAGGTGACCACGGCGGTGGCGAATGGCGACTTGTCCAAGAAGATTACAGTGGACGTGAAGGGCGAGATCCTGGAACTGAAAAACACCATCAACGTGATGGTGGACCAGTTGTCCTCCTTCGCATCGGAAGTGACCCGGGTGGCGCGTGAGGTGGGTACCGAGGGCAAACTGGGCGGCCAGGCTTATGTGCCCGGCGTCGGCGGCACCTGGAAGGACTTGACCGACAACGTGAACTTCATGGCGTCCAACCTGACCGGCCAAGTGCGCAATATCGCGGCGGTGACCACCGCGGTGGCGCGCGGCGACCTGTCGAAGAAGATCACAGTGGACGTGAAGGGCGAGATCCTGGAGCTGAAAGACACCATCAACGTGATGGTGGACCAGTTGTCTTCCTTTGCCTCGGAAGTGACCCGCGTGGCGCGCGAGGTGGGAACCGAGGGTAAGCTGGGCGGCCAGGCCAACGTGTCCGGCGTGGCAGGCACCTGGAAAGACCTGACCGAGAACGTGAACCAGCTGGCGGCAAACCTGACCAACCAGGTGCGCGCCATTGCGGAGGTGGCAACCGCCGTGACGCGCGGCGACCTGTCCCGTTCGATCCAGGTGGAGGCGCGCGGCGAGGTCTCCTACCTGAAGGACAATATCAACGAGATGATCCGCAACCTGAAGGAGACCACGCAGAAAAACGCGCAGCAGGACTGGCTGAAAACCAACCTGGCGCGCTTCACCCGGCTGCTGCAGGGCCAGCGCGACTTGCAGGCGGTGACGAAGCTGATCCTGTCCGAGCTGGCGCCGCTGGTGTCGGCCCACCACGGCGTGTTCTATATGATGGACTCGCAGTTGGCCGATGCCCGCCTGCGCATGATCGCCAGCTACGGCTACCGCTCCTCGCGCAAGCTGCCTACATCCTTCCTGCCGGGCGAAGGCCTGGTGGGCCAGTGCGCGCTGGAGAAGATGCGCATCTGGCTGACCGACGTGCCGCGCGACTATATCGTCGTCAGTTCGGGCCTGGGTGCGGCGCCGCCGACCAATATCGTGGTGCTGCCCATCCTGTTCGAGCAGCAGGTGAAGGCGGTGATCGAGATCGCCTCGCTCGACCGCTTCACGGAAACCCACCTGTCCTTCCTCGACCAGCTGATGGAATCGATCGGCGTGGTGCTCAACACCATCGAGGCGAACAGCCGTACCGAATCGCTGCTGACCCAGTCGCAGTCGCTGGCGCAGGAACTGCAGCAGACCAACCAGGAACTGGCAGAGAAAGCGCGCCTGCTGTCGGAGCAGAACATCGAGGTGGAGCGCAAGAACCGCGAGGTGGAGCAGGCGAAACTGGCGCTGGAGGAGAAGGCAACCCAGCTGGCGCTGTCTTCCAAGTACAAGTCCGAGTTCCTGGCCAATATGTCGCACGAGCTGCGCACGCCTTTGAATTCGCTGCTGATCCTGGCGCAGCAACTGGGCGACAATCCGGAAGGCAACCTGTCGGGCAAGCAGGTGGAATTCGCCAAGACCATCCACGGCTCCGGTTCCGACCTGCTGACCCTGATTAACGACATCCTGGACTTGTCCAAGATCGAATCCGGCACCGTTACGCTGGACGTGTCGGAGTACCGTTTCGCCAACCTGCGCAGCTATGTGGAGCGCACTTTCCGCCACATGGCCGAGGCCAAGCACCTGGGCTTCACGGTGGAACTGGGCGACAACCTGCCCGCATCCCTGATGACCGACACCACGCGCCTGCAACAGGTGCTGAAAAACCTGCTGTCGAACGCGTTCAAGTTCACCAACCACGGCCAGGTATCGCTGGGTATCGCGCTGGTGCAAAGCGGCTGGAGCCCCGACCACCCGAACCTGGGCAATGCCGATGCCGTGCTGGCCTTCTCGGTCAGCGACACCGGCGTCGGTATTGCTGCCGACAAGCTGCAGCTGATCTTCGAAGCATTCCAGCAGGCCGACGGCTCCACCGCGCGCAAATACGGCGGCACCGGGCTGGGCCTGTCGATCTCGCGCGAGCTGGCCCGCCTGCTGGGCGGCGAAATCCGCGTCGAATCGACCGTGGGCGCGGGTTCGACCTTTACCCTTTTCCTGCCGTATAACCGTTCCGGCTTCGTGTATTACGAAACCGCGCGCCAGCCGGCCATGCCCCGCCTGCCGGCGCCGGCCTCGGCCGGCACGCCGATCATCGCAACACCTGCCGTGGTCTATGCGCAGCCACTGCAGACGCAGGAAGTTGAGCCGGAAGAGCAGATTTACGGCTCGACCATCGACGACCGCGGCCTGACGGCGCCAGGCGATCCCTCGGTGCTGATCGTGGAAGACGATGAACGCTTCGCCAAGGTGGTGCTGGACTTCGCCCGCGAGAAGAACTTCAAGGGCATTGTGACCCACCAGGGCGACTGGGCCCTGAGCCTGGCGCGCGATTACCTGCCGTCGGCGATCCTGCTCGACCTGGATTTGCCCGATATCGATGGTTTCACCGTGCTGGAACGCCTGAAACGCGACCCCAGCACGCGCCACATCCCGGTGCACGTGATGTCCAGCCTGCGCGAACGCGAACGCGCGCTGCGTTCGGGCGCCATCTCCTACCTGAACAAGCCGGTCAGCAAGGAAGACCTGAACGAAGAGTTCATGCGCATCCAGCGCTTCCTGATCGGCGGCAAGCGCAACCTGCTGGTGGTGGACGACGAGGAAAACCAGCGCGACGCCATCGTCAAGCTGATTGGCGATACCGACGTCGACATCACGGCCGTTGGCACCGGCCAGGAAGCGCTGGCGGCGCTGCATGCCTCGCACTTCGATTGCATGGTGCTCGACCTGACGCTGCCCGACATCAGCGGCTTCGAACTGCTGGACATGATCGGCAAGGATCAGCGCCTGCGCGACCTGCCGATCGTGATCAACACCGCCAAGGAGTTGAACCGCAAGGAAGTGGCGAAGCTGAAACGCTACGCCAAGACCATCGTCATCAAGGACGCCCGCTCGCCGGAGCGCCTGCTCGATGAAACCGCCCTGTTCCTGCACCGCTCGCAGGCCAGCCTGCCGGAAGCCCAGCGCCGCATGCTGGAAGAAGTGCATGCGGCCGACGCCGGCCTGGCGGGCCGCAAGGTGCTGATCGTCGACGATGACTTGCGCAACATCTTCGCCCTGTCCTCGCTGCTGGAGCGCCAGCAGATGCTGGTGTCCTTCGCCGAGAACGGGCGCGACGGCATCGAAGTGCTGGAACGCGACCCGACCATCGAAATCGTCCTGATGGACATCATGATGCCGGAGATGGACGGCTACGACACCATGCGCGCCATCCGCCGCATCCCGAAATTCCGTTCGCTGCCGATCATCACGCTGACGGCGAAGGCGATGAAGGGTGACCGCGACAAATGCATTGCTGCCGGCGCTTCGGACTACATCACCAAACCGGTGGACGTGGCGCAGCTCCTGTCGCTGATGCGCGTCTGGCTCCATTAGTGGCTGCACTGATGGGCGCCAACGAAGACCTGCGCCGCAGCACGGCGCCAGAACTGGAGGAACTCGAGCTGGAGTTGCTGCTCGAGGCAGTGGTGCGCCGCTTCGGCTTCGACTTCCGCCTGCATGACCGGCCGCCGTTGAAACGCAAGCTGTTCGGCCTGATGCAGCAGCACGGCCTGGCCACGCTCTCGCAGTTGCAGGACCATGTCCTGCACGATCCCGCCACGGCTGGCGACTTGCTGCGCGCCCTGCACGTGCCTCCTGCCGCCCTGTTCGACGATGCCGCCGAGACGCTCATGCTGCGCGAAGCGGCCGCACATTCCCTGCGCGGTGCCGCCCTGCCCCGTATCTGGCTGGCCGATTGCGCCGGCGCCGGGCAAGCATGGACGCTGGCCATCATCCTGGCGGAAATGGGACTCCTGTCGCACACTGAAATCCATGCCACGGTCGCCTGCGACGAGATGCTGGACGAAGCGGCATCGGCCTGGCTGCCGGAGGCGGACCTTGGACAGGCGCAGGAGAGGTACGCGCTGGCCGGCGGCAAGGGGCGGCTGGCGGACTACTTCAACGTGCACGGCGGCCGCGCGATCCTGGTGCCGTCACTGCGCAGCCACATCACCTGGGCGCAGTACAACCTGGTCACGGACGCCTCGTTCAATGAATTCAACCTGATCGCCTGCCAGCGCGCCCTGCCCGACTTCGGCCCTTTGCTGCGCCAGCGCGTGCTGCAGCTGTTCCACGACAGCCTGGTCCCCTTCGGCAGCCTCGGCCTCGATCGCGAGCTCGAGCCGGCCGAGCCCCTGGCCGGGTACTACCAGCTGCTGGCGCCGGGGCAGCCCTGGTATAAGCGCGTCGCTTGAAGCCGGCCGGATGCGCGGCGCTCAGGACGTGAGTCCGGCCGCATTCATGGCCAGCTTCATGAGCGCCGCCGCCAGGCCGAGGGCGGCCACGCTTGCGGCCCAGATCAAGACCATCCAGCCTAGGCGTTTCCACATCAGTGATAACCCTCGCCAACGCGCACCTTGCCGCGGAAGACATAGTACGACCAGATGGTGTACATCAGGATGACCGGGATGATGAGCAGCGCCCCCACCAGGGCAAAGCCCTGGCTTTGCGGCGCCGCCGCCGCCTGCCAGATCGAAATATCGGGCGGTACCACATTCGGCCAGATGCTGATCCCCAGGCCGCTGTAGCCCAGGAAGACCAGCGCCAGCGTGTAGACAAAGGGACTGTTCTGCTGCTGCCGCGCCAGTGCCCGCAACAGCAGCAGGCCGCTGGCCAGCACCAGCACCGGCACCGGCGCAAACCAGAGCAGGTTCGGATAGCTGAACCAGCGCGCCGCGATCCGCTCGTCGACCAGCGGGGTCCAGATGCTGATGATGGCGATGGTCGCCAACAGGGCCCAAACCAGCGGGCGCGTAAGCCGGCGGGCGCGTGCCTGCAGTTCGCCTTCGGTCTTCATGATCAGCCAGGTGCTGCCCAGCAAGGCATAGGCCACCAGCAGACCGGCGCCCGTGAACAGCGCAAACGGCGACAGCCAGTCCATCGGGCCGCCGCTGAAAGTGGTACCGGTCACGCTGAATCCCTGCACATAGGCGCCCAGCGCCGCGCCCTGGAAAAAGGTGGCGGCAACCGAACCGCCGATGAAGGCCTTGTCCCAGAAATGCCGTTCATGGTCCAGCGCCTTGAAGCGGAACTCGAAGGCCACGCCGCGGAAAACCAGCCCGACCAGCATGAAGATCAGCGGCAGGTACAGGGCGCTCAGGATCAGCGCATAAGCCAGCGGGAAAGCAGCCAGCAGCCCGGCGCCGCCCAGCACCAGCCAGGTTTCGTTGCCGTCCCATACCGGGGCGACTGTGTTCATCAGCACGTCGCGTTCGTCCTTCTGCCTGAAGAACGGGTAGAGGATGCCGATGCCGAGGTCGAAGCCGTCCATGACGATGTACATCATCACGCCAAACAGGATGATGACGGCCCAGATGACAGACAATTCGATGCCCATGTTCACTCCTTGTTCCTGCCGGCGTCGTCGCGGTCCGATTTCCGCGCGGCCGACAGCGGGCGTGCCGGCGTGCGCTCCTGCCCCGGCCCGCCCATTTCCGCCCGCTCTCCTTCGCGCATGACCGGGCCTTTGCGGATCAGCCGCAGCAGGTAGGCGATGCCGGTGCCGAATACGGCGAAATAGACCACCACGAACAGCGCCAGCGTTACGCCCAGCTCGGCGGCGCCGTGCGGGGAGACTGCGTCGGCAGTCCGCATCACCTTGTAGACCACCCAGGGCTGGCGCCCCATCTCGGTCGTGAACCAGCCGGCCAGGATGGCCACGATGCCGGCCGGCCCCATCCACTTGGCGCAGTGCAGGAAAGGACGGCAGCTTTCCATCCGCCCGCGCCAGCGCAGCCAGACGCTGGCCAGGCCGAGCATGATCATCAGCAGCCCCAGGCCCACCATCAGGCGGAAAGACCAGAACACGACCAGGGAATTGGGCCGGTCTTGTTTCGCGAACTCTTTCAGGCCCGGGTAAGTGCCGTCGAGCGAATGGGTCAGGATCAGGCTGCCAAGCCGCGGGATCTCGACCTTGTAGCGGGTCTGCTCGGCCTCCATGTCGGGTATGCCGAACAGGATCAGCGGCACCCCTTCATTGCCCTTGTTCTCCCAGTGGCCTTCCATGGCCGCGATCTTGGCCGGCTGGTGCTTGAGCGTGTTCAGGCCGTGCAAGTCGCCAATGACGGCCTGGACCGGGGCCACGATCACCAGCATCGACATCGCCATCGACAGCATCTTGCGAATGGCGGGATTGTCCTTCCCTTGCAGCAGCAGCCAGGCGGCCGAACCGCCCACCATCAGGGCCGTGGCGAGGAAAGCCGCCACGCTCATGTGGGCCAGCCGGTACGGGAAGGACGGGTTGAAGATGACCGCCAGCCAATCGACGGGCACGACGCGGCCGCCGATGATTTCATATCCCTGCGGCGTCTGCATCCAGCTGTTGGAGGCCAGGATCCAGGTCGCCGAGATCAGCGTGCCAAGGGCCACCATGGCCGTCGCCAGGAAATGCAGGGCCGGCCCCACCCGGTTCCAGCCAAACAGCATCACGCCCAGGAAGCCGGCTTCCAGGAAGAAGGCCGTCAGCACCTCGTAGGCCAGCAAGGGGCCGGTAATGCCGCCGGCGAAGGCGGAGAAGTAGCTCCAGTTGGTGCCGAACTGGTAGGCCATGACCAGGCCCGACACCACGCCCATGCCGAAGTTGACGGCAAAGATCTTCAGCCAGAAATGATACAGGTCGCGATAGAGCTCGCGCTTGGTCTTCAACCAGCACGCTTCCAGCACCATCAGGTAGCTGGCCAGGCCGATGGTTATGGCGGGGAAGACGATATGGAACGATATGGTGAAGCCAAACTGGATGCGGGCCAGTTCAAGTGCTGTGAAACCAAACATGCGACTCTCCGGGAAAAGTGGAGCAACAACGATTGATTCTACGTAGCAAAGCCCAAAAGAACAGATGCAGTTCCGCTTTGAACGACCATATCAGATTAGCCCGGGACCAGGCTTTCACTACTGGCCATTCTGTGCAAAATTGCACACCGTGAGTGCAACCCTGTCAGTTTCGCACAGTTGGCAAAACATGCACACTCCTCGCATAACAAAACCTGAGGAGACTTTGATGCGCGTGCCGAAACACAATTTCATGCTGCGACGCTCGGTGGCAGCCGTGATGATGACGCTTCCCGCCATGTATGCCCAGCCCGCCCTGGCGCAAAGCGCCGGCGCTGAGCAAGCCGAAGGCGGGATGGAGCGGGTGATCGTCACCGCCCGCAAGCGCGAAGAGCTGATCCAGGACGTGCCTGGCGCCGTCACCGCGCTGTCCGGCGCCCAGCTCGACAAGAAGGCGCTGCCCGACATCACCGCACTCTCCGACATCGTGCCCAACACCACGCTCAAGGCCTCGCGCGGCACCAATACCACCCTGACCGCCTTCATCCGCGGCATCGGCCAGCAGGATCCGGTGGCAGGCTACGAGCAAGGCGTGGGCATCTACCTGGACGACGTCTACCTGGCCCGCCCGCAAGGCGCGCTAACCGATATCTACGACCTGGAACGCATCGAAGTGCTGCGCGGCCCGCAAGGCACCCTGTATGGCCGCAACACCATCGGCGGCGCGGTCAAATACGTGACACGCAAGCTCTCCCCTCAGCCAAGCTTCGAAATCAAGGGCGCGCTCGGCAACTACAGCCAGCGCGACCTGGTGCTGAAGGGCAGCACCCCGCTCAACGATATCCTGCGCATCGGCGCCACCGTCGGCACCTTCAACCGCGACGGCTTCGGCAAGAACGTGGTGAACGGCCGCGAGAACTACAACAAGGACGTGAATGCGGCCCGCATCAGCGCGGAACTGGTGCCCAACAGCGACCTGTTCATCCGCCTCGCCGCCGACTATACGAAAGACAATTCCGAGCCGAAGCAAGGCTATCGCCTGCTGAACGGCCCGCTGCCGGGCAATGAAGCGCCGCTGCAAGGCGCCTACGATACGCGCGCCAACCTGTACCGGGTGAACGGCCACGAACAGCAAGTGAGCACCAAGGGCGCATCGCTGACCATCGATTACAACCTGAATGCCGAAACGATGTTCAAGTCGGTCACGGCGCACCGCTCGTCCCGGTCCTATGCGCCGATCGACTTCGACTCGCTGAACGCGCCATTGTGGGAAGCACCGGCCATTTACAGCGACGAGCAGGACAGCCAGGAATTCCAGCTCACCTACACCGGCGCCCGCTGGCAAGGCGTGGCGGGCCTGTTCTACATGAAAACCAATGCCTTCAACGAGTTCGATGTGCTGTACAACGCCGCCGGCGGCCTGTCGCTATTGACCCGCGACGATATCGATTCCAAGACCTGGGCCCTGTATGCGGATGCCAGCTACAGCGTGTCCGACACCTTCAACGTCAGCGTGGGCGGGCGCTGGACCGAGGACGAGCGCGAAGCCGCCATCTTCAAGCGCAGCTACCTCGGCCTGGCCGGTTCGCCCAACCTGGGCAATCCCGCCGCCGTGGGCCTGGCGCCCAACACGGACCTGGGCAAGGGCGAGCTGCACCGCAAGGACAAAAAGTTCACCCCGAAACTGGGCTTTGGCTGGAAACTGTCGCCGGGACACAACATCTACGGCAGCTACCAGAGCGGCTTCAAAGGCGGCATGTTCGACCCGCGCATGGACCTGACGGCGACCGGCGGCCCGAACACAGCGGCCTCGCTGGAAAAGCGCAAGGGCGTGAACCCGGAGCAAGTCGATTCCCTTGAGCTGGGCTTGAAATCCTCGCTCAATGGCGGCCGCCTGCAGACCAATGCCGCCGTGTTCCACACCGACTACAAGAACGTCCAGATCCCCGGCTCGATCCCGACTTTCAACGCACAAGGCCAGGTGAACGGCTTTGCCGGCACGCTGACCAATGCCGGCAAGGCCAAGATCACCGGCCTGGAACTGGAAGCCATTGCCCGCGTAACGGATGGGCTGTCCCTGAACGGCATGCTGAGCTACATCGATGCCGAGTACAAGGAATGGATGGTGGCCAGCGGTGCGGCGCTGGTCAATGTGGCACACAGCGCAGAATTCCAGAACACGCCGAAAAAATCGGCCAACCTGGGCGCGACGTATGAATGGCCGGTCAGCCTGTTCGGCCGCGCCGGCAATATGAGCTTGAACAACAGCCTGTCCTGGAAGGACAAGGTGTACCAGGCTGAAATCGTGCGGCTGACCGGCATTGCCTCGATGGATGCGCTGGTGCCGCAAAACCTGATGCTGGCGCAAGGCGGCTTCACGCTGTGGGACGCCGGGCTGGTCTGGACCAGTGGCGACCGCCGCCTGCAGATCGGCCTGCACGGCCGCAACCTGACGGATAAGCGCTACAAGGTGGCCGGCTATGCCTTCGGCGGTTTCTTCAACACCGTGACCACCTATTACGGCGATCCACGCAGCTACAAGCTGACCGCGTCGTACAAGTTCTGACCGCACGTTACGATTGGTGAGAATCCTTTTGCGCTGACAGGAATATCATGGCAGTGAGGAGAGCAAGATGCTGCTCGAGCGCGAAAGGCAATTGCAGGATTTGCAGCGGCTTGCCAGCCGCGTTAGCTCAGGTGCGGGCGGAATGGCGCTGGTCCTGGGCGAAGCCGGCATCGGCAAGTCATCCTTGCTGCAGGCTTTTGCTGCGCCCCTGAAGGGCAAGTTCTTTGTCCTGCAGGGCGCGTGCGAAGACTTGTCCACGCCGCGCGTGCTCGGCCCCTTACGCGACTTCGCGCCCGCACTGGGCCAGGAGGTGGTGGCCACCATCGATAATGCCGCCAGTCCCGACATCCTGATGCCAATGCTGCTGGGCCACCTGGCCGCCCAGCCGCGGCCGGTGCTGGTCATGTGCGAAGACTTGCACTGGGCCGACCAGGCCACGCTGGACTTGCTGAAGTACCTGGCGCGCCGCATCGCCGACCAGCACATCATGCTGCTGGCCAGCGCCCGCAATGACGAGCTGCCGCCCGACCACGCCTTCTGGCGCTGGGCCGGCGACTTGCCGCCTGCCAGCACCCAGCGCCTCGACTTGCCGCCCTTGTCGCCCGACGCCGTGGCCACCCTGGCGCGCGACGCCGATTGCGATCCCTGCGAGCTCTATCGCGTCACCGGCGGCAACCCCTTCTTCCTTTCCGAATTGCTGACCGATTGCAGCCGGGATCCCAGCCATTTGCCGGCTTCCGTGCGCGACGCGGTCTGGGCCCGCACCTCGCGCCTGGACCCCAGGGTGCGCACCGTGCTGGAACTGGTCAGCGTCAGCCCCGTGGCACTGGAGGAGCAGTTGCTGGAGGCACTGCTGGGCGAAGACGGGCACGATGCCATCGACGGCAGCGTCGATAGCGGCCTGCTGCAACGCGCCAGTCCCGGCCTGTTGTCGTTCCGCCACGAACTGGCGCGCCAGGCCGTGTTGAGCGGGCTGCGCCCGGGCGCCACCCGGGCCCTGCACAAACGCTTGTGCAGCGCCCTGACCGAACAGGCGCCGCCGCACGCCCGCATCGAGCTGGCGCGGCTGGTGCACCATGCAACCGGGGCGCAGGATGCGCATATGGTGCTGCAACTGGCGCCGCGCGCGGCACGCCAAGCGGCGCGGCTGGGCGCGCACCGCCAGGCAGCGGCCCACCTGGCAAGCGCCCTGCAGTTCGTCGATGCGGTTGGCTGGACCGGCGAAGCGGCCCAGCTATACGAAGATTGGGCCTACGAAGCGGGTTTGCTGCGCATCGACGATCGGCTGATCGAAGCGCGCCAGAAAGCCATCGCGCTCTGGCGCAGCGTGGAGCGGCCGGACAAGGTCGGGCTGAACCTGCGCTGGCTGGCGCGCACCCATTGGTACCGCGGCGAAGCGAAGGAAGCCGAACGCTATGGACTGGAAGCGATCCGCACGCTCGAGCAACTGCCCAACAGCAAAGAGCTGGCCATGGCATACAGCATGCGCTCCCAGCACCAGCTGCTGCAGGACCATCCCGCCTCCGCCATCGAATGGGGCCACCTGGCCCTGGAACTGGCCAGCGCGCTGGATGACCACGACACGCGCGTCCATGCGCTCACCAATATCGGCAGCGCCAAGCTGTTCCTGGGAGACGACAGCGGTCAGCAGGACCTGGCCGACGGCTTGCAATGCGCCCTGGCGCAGCACCTGCACGAACACGCGGCGCGCATCTACAGCAACTGGGTGGAGTACGCCGTCGTGTTCAAGCAGTTTGCCCTGGCCGAACGGCTGCTGGCCGAAGGCTTCAGCTACCACCGCGAGCATGAGCTGGACGCCTGGGTGCATTACCTGACCGGCTGGCAGGCCCAGCTCCACCTCGACAAAGGCGAGTTCGCGCAAGCTGCCGCGCTGGCGCGGCAAGTGCTGGCCCTGCCCGACCTGAGCCTGGTAATGCGCTTGCCGGCGTTGACGGTGCTGGGGCGCACCCTGTCGCGCCAGGGTGGCCAGGACGCCGAACGCTGCCTGCAGGAGGCATTGCAATGGGCCCGCGCCACGCGGGAGGCGCAACGGTTGCTGCCGGTTCTGCTGGCGCTGACGGAAGCGGCATGGCAGGTGCAGGACATGGACAGTTGCCGCCGCTGGCTGGACGAGATCGGCCAGTTCGACCTGTCCGGCGTAAATGCCTGGGACCTGGCCGAAGTCGCCGCCTGGCGGCGGCGGGCGGCGGTGGCAACGGCGGGGGACGGCGAGCGCGCTCCCGCCCCACCGCCGCGCGCGGCGGAAGCGGTCGGCAATGGCCAGGCCGCATGCGACGCCTGGCTGGCCCTGGGCCTGCCGTTTGAGGCGGCCCTGGCCCTGCTCGACCTGCCCGGCGACGCCGCGGCGCAAGCCATGCCCAAGGCAGTTGCCCTGCTGGAGCAGATCGGCGCCGCGCCGGCAGCGGCCCTGGCCCGGCAACGCGCCCGCGCTTGCGGCGCCCAGGCCACACTGCCGAAATCGCGGCGCGGCCCTTACGCGGCGGCGCGCGAACATCCGAGCGGCCTGACCCGCCGCGAAGCCCAGGTGCTGGAGCTGCTGCTCGATGGACTCAGCAATCTTGAGATCGCCCAGCGCCTGTGCCGCTCCGAACGCACTGTCGAACACCATGTTTCAACCCTGCTCGGCAAACTGGGCGCCACCACCCGCCTGGACCTGCTGCGCCGGCCACCCGCTTCGCTGCATAAAAACTAGGTGCTGGCCATCCGGAATTTGGGTGCCAGTACCAATCCGCCGCGCCTCCCCGGCGCCTAAAGTGACTTCCATGGAAAGCACGGGGCATGGCCCATAGCCTGGTCCGCAGGGCCCGCCCCTCTTCAATACCGGACCGCCTGGAGATTGTCATGGAAGAACTGCGCCAGATAAATGCCAAGAGAAACCATATCAAGATCGTCGTCAGCGAAGGCAGGGTCACCCTGGAAGAATTGCATAAGGCCCTCGACATAGCCGTTGCGCAGATGGTGCCGCGAGGCGGCTGCAACTGCGGCCTGACGGGCTTTGACCTGACCTTCCTGCGCGGCGACCCCGCCATAGGCCGCGTGCTGCGCGAAGTGCCTCACATTGAAGGCGCGGTGCTGGAACATGAACTGCGCGGCTGAACTGCTTTGTCCCGGCCCACGCCCGGCCCCGGGCGTTGGCGTCAGCTATGAGGGACGCGACCCGGCGCTGCTCGAAATGATGCTGCCGCATGTGGACATCATCGAAGTCACGCCGGAAACCATGGCGCTGGCCGATGGCGACCGGGTTTCGCTGGACAAGGGCATCCTGGCCGAACTGAAAAATATCGACCGCGAAAAGACCATCGTGGTGCATGGCGTCAGCCTGTCCATCGGTTCGCACGATGGCTGGTCGCCGTCTTACCTGTACCTGCTCGATGAACTGGTGGACCAGGTGCGGGTGCGCTGGCACAGCGAGCACCTTGGCTATACCCGCGTCGACGGCGAACACCTCGGCATCATGCTGGCCATGCCGCGCACCGAACAGGCTGCGGAGCTGGTCGCGCAGCGCGCCTGGTGCCTACAGCAGCGCTATGGCTTGCCTTTCCTGCTGGAGAATATCGTGCACGTGGTGCCCGACTGTCCGGGCGATTACAGCGACGCCGGCTTCCTGAACGCCGTGGCGCGCGACAGCGGCTGCGGCCTGGTCCTTGATGTGTACAACCTGGAATGCGATGCGCATAACCATGCGCTTGATATCCAGGCCTTCCTCGCCGAGCTCGATGGCAGCCACGTGAAGGAGCTGCATGTCGCCTGCGGGGTCGTGCACAATGGCCTGATGCTGGACGTGCATTCGCGCCTGCCACGCCCCTGCACCATGGACCTGGCGCAGCAAGTGCTGCGCGACGTTGCAACCGAAGCGGAAGTGATCGTGTTCGAGTTCATGCCGGAAGCCGTACCCGGCCTGGGCAATGCGGCCATCGCCGGCACCCTGGAGCAAATGCGGCAACGGGAATGGAGGTAGAGATGGACCTGCCCAGCCACCAGCGCATCCTGCTTGGCCTGATGCGCAGCAATTACCAGCCGGACAGCGGCGATGCCGCCTATTACCACCGCATCGCCGCCTCCCCCGACCTGCAGGAAGCGCGCGGCAACGTGCTCCTGTGGCGCATCTACGTACTGGAACGCAGCTGTGTGCTGACGGTTGAATTGCTGCGCCAGGGCGGTTTGCTGGAAGACACCCTGCAGGCTTTCATCCGGCAGGAGAATATTTCGCCCTTCCGCGAATACCAGCCGCTCGCCTTCCTCGACTTCCTGGGCGGCCATGCAGATCCGCTGGTGGTGTCAGTGTCCCGCTTCGAGCTGGCGCTGATGAAGGTGCGCGAGGGCGATCCAGGCCGCTATCTGGTGGACTGGCGCTACGATCCCGCGCCCATCCTGCAGGCGCTGGCGCAGCGGGCGCCTTTGCCGGACCGTGCCGATCCCGACCCGCACCGCACCGAGATCTGCGGCGAACTGCCTCACCGGTTCGAGATAAAAAGGCTGGCGCGCGATTCGGCAAATGAGCGCAGCAAGTTCCAGACGGCCCTAACGCGCGGCAGCCGGTACAGGTCGACCGGGGCCACCAGCCAGTAGGCGCGTTCCACGTAGACTTCTTCCTGCAGCACGGGCACCAGGCGGCCATCGGTCGCCATATAGGGCGGCGCCATCATCAGGCCCAGGCCGGCGGCGGCCGCCTCGGCCTGGGCCAGCATGCCGGTGCAGCACAGGCGGCGGCGCGGGTTGACGCCCAGTTCATCGAGGAAGTTCAGCTCGTTGCTGGCCAGACGGTCCTGCACATAATCGACAAAATCGTGGCCCGCCAGGTCGCTGCGCTGGTGGATAGTCGGGTGGCGCGCCAGGTAGTCCGGCGAGCCGTACACATACAGCCGGAAAGACGCGAGGCGCGTCACCATGTAGCGGCCCGTGTTGGGCGCATCCAGCGTCACGCCAAGGTCGGCCTCGCGGCTGGCCAGGTTGGCAAAACGCGGCTGCACCAGCAAATCGACCGACAGCTCCGGATAATCCTGCAGGAATTGCGCCAGCAGCGGGGTAATGAAGCGTACGCCCAATGCTTCCGGCACACCCAGGCGCACCACGCCGCGGATCGCCACTTCGGTGCCGGAAAGCTGGCCTTGCGCGGCCAGCACTGCGCTCTCCATCGCTTCAGCGTGCGGCAGCACGGCGTGCCCCATCTCCGTCAGTTCGTAGCCTTCACGCGAGCGGTCGAACAGCGTCGCGCCCAGTTGCTGCTCCAGGCGGTCGATGCGGCGCGAGACGGTGGTGTGCTCCACTTCCAGCCGGCGCGAGGCGCCGGACAAGGTGCCGGAGCGCGCCAACTCCAGGAAGAAGCGCAGGTCGGTCCATTCGGGCAGGGTCTTCATGCCGGGTATTGTGCATCATTTTCCAGCGCCATAGTGTTGCTGTGCAAAATTGCACACACAGTGGGCGCGGCCGCCGGTTCCCGGCTTGATGCATTTCTTGCACACTGCACGCTCCTGCAACGCTGCCCACGAGGACCATGTATTCCGAGATCAGCTTTACCAGCGACGACGGCCTGCGCCTGTATGCGCGCGACTACCCTGGCGCCAGCGGCCCTGCGCGCCTGCCCGTGATCTGCATCCACGGCCTGACGCGCAATTCGGCCGACTTCGAGGACGTTGCGCCCTGGATTGCGGCCCAGGGCCGCCGCGTGCTTGCCGTGGATGTGCGCGGCCGCGGCAATTCCGAATACGATTCCCAGCCCGACCGCTATACGCCGATGGTCTATGCCAACGATATCGTCAAGCTGGCGCACGACCTGGGCATCGAGCGCGCGGTGTTCATCGGCACCTCGATGGGCGGCCTGATCACCATGACCCTGGCGCTGCGCAAGCCGCACCTGATCGCCGCCGCAGTCCTGAACGACGTGGGCCCGACGCTGTCCGAACGCGGCCTGTCGCGCATCCGCGGCTATACCGGCAAGGGCGAGCAGTTCACAAGCTGGCAGCAGGCGGCCGATTACATCAGCGGCATCAACGCCGTTGCTTTCCCCGGCAATTCGGCGCAGGAGTGGGAGCGCTGGGCACGCCGCGCCTTCCGCGAAGAAGGCGACGGAACGCTGGCCATGCGCTACGACCCGAATATCGCCGTGCCGATCCGCGCCAACAAGCTGCGCTCCACTTCCATGGCCGCCCATTTCGCCTTCCGCCGCCTGGCACGGCGCCGGCCGACCATGCTGATCCGCGGCGCGCTGTCGGACCTGATCGAGCCGGCGCAGGCCAATGCCATGCGCGCCGCCGCACCGCGCATGCTGTATGCTGAGGTGCCCGAGGTCGGCCATGCGCCGATGCTTTCCGAGCCCGCCGCGCAAGAGGCGCTGCGCAACTTCCTCGCCAGTGTGGATTAACCGATGAAAAAACTGATACCGCTGTTGGCCGCACTGGCGCCCGTCATGGCCGCCGCGCAGGAACTGAAGGTTGCCCTGATTGCCGGCAAAACCGGCATCCTTGAGTCCTATGCCAGGGAAACCGAGACCGGCTTCATGATGGGCCTTGAGTACCTCACCGGCGGCAAGATGGAAATCAACGGCCGCAAACTGAAAGTTCTCGTCAAGGACGACCAGAGCAAGCCGGACCTTGGCCGCACGCTGCTGGCCGAAGCCTATGGCGACGACAAGGTCGACATTGCGGTCGGCACCAGCTCCTCCGGCTCCGCCATCGCCATGCTGCCCATCGCGGCGGAGTACAAGAAGGTCCTGATCGTGGAGCCGGCCGTGGCCGACGCCATCACCGGCGCCAAATGGAACAAATACATCTTCCGCACCGCCCGCAATTCGATGCAGGACGGCCTGGCTGCCGCCTCCACCTTCAAGCAGGGCAGCGTCGCCTTCCTGGCGCAGGACTATGCCTTCGGCAAGGATGCGGTGGCCGCTGCACGGGAAGCGCTCAGGCTGACCGGTTCCAAGGCCAATATCGTGCATCAGGAATTCGCTCCGCAGAACGCCACCGACTTCACCGCCTCGGCGCAGCGGCTGTTCGACAAGCTGAAAGATGCACCGCAGCCGCGCGTGCTGCAGATCATCTGGGCCGGGCCGAACCCGATGAACAAGATCGCCGACATGAAGCCTGAGCGCTACGGCATCACGCTGGCGCCGGGCGGCAATATCCTGCCGGTGCTAAAGACCTGGAAGTCGTTCGCCGGCACCGAGGGCACGATCTATTACTACTACGGCTTCCCCAAGAACAGGATGAACGACTGGTTCGTGAGCGAGCACCAGAAGCGCTACAGGAAACCGCCGGACATGTTCACGGCAGGCGGCTTCACGGCAGCCAGCGCCGTATACACCGCCCTTGCCAGAACTGGCGGCGGCGATACGCAGAAGATGATTGCAGCCATGGAGGGCATGGAGTTCGACACGCCGAAGGGAAAAATGAACTTCCGCAAGGAAGACCACCAGGCCATGCAGCCGATGTATCACTTCCGCATCAAAAAGGACCAGGCGAACGAATGGGACTTGCTGGAACTGGTGCGCGAGATTCCGGCTTCCGAACTGCCGGTACCGATCAAGAACAAGCGGCGCTGAACGATGACTCCATTGCTGTCCACACGCGGACTGACTATCCGCTTCGGCGGCCACACGGCCGTCGACAACGTCAGCGCCGACTTCCATGCGGGCCAGCTGACTGTGATTGTCGGCCCCAATGGCGCCGGCAAGACTACTTACTTCAACCTGATGTCCGGCCAGTTGCCGGCCACCAGCGGCCAGGTGCTGCTGCGCGGCGAAGACATCACGCGCAAGGGCCCGGCGGCGCGCACCCGCAAAGGCATCGGCCGCGCCTTCCAGCTCACCAACCTGTTTCCCCATCTTACGGTGCACGAAAACGTGCGGCTGGCGGTGCAGGCGCGCGCCGGCAGGGGCATGAAGCTGTGGTCCGTCTGGTCCAGCCACAAGGACCTGCTCGAACGGGCCGGCCACTACCTGGACCGCGTGGCCCTGGCCGCACGGCGCGACACGCCGGTGGCCGCGCTGTCGCATGGCGACAAGCGCAAGCTGGAGGTGGCCATCATGCTCGCCCTGGAGCCGGAAGTGATGATGTTCGACGAACCGACCGCCGGCATGAGCGTGGACGAAGTGCCGGTGGTGCTGGACCTGATCCACCAGGTCAAGTCCGAGCGCAACAAGGCCGTACTGCTGGTTGAACACAAGATGGACGTGGTGCGCGCGCTGGCCGACCGCATCATCGTGCTGCATAACGGCGCCCTGGTGGCGGACGGCGAGCCCGCAGCCGTCATGTCCTCCGCCATCGTGCAGGAAGCTTACCTGGGAACTGCAAGCCATGACTGATGCCCTGCTCCAGCTATCCGGCGTGCATACGCACATCGGCGAATACCACATCCTGCAAGGCGTCGACCTGGCCGTGCCGCGCGGCGGACTGGCCGTACTGCTGGGCCGCAATGGTGCCGGCAAAACCACCGCGCTGCGCACCATTATGGGCCTGTGGCGGGCCAGCGCCGGCAAGGTCGAATTCAATGGCCACGACATCGCCAAGCTGCCCACGCCCGATATCGCGCAGGCCGGCATCGCCTACGTCCCGGAATCGATGGCCGTATTCAGCGGCCTGACAGTGCGCGAGAACCTTTACCTTGCGGCGCGCAGCGGGCCGATGGACACTGCGCGGCTGGAATGGATTTTCTCCTTCTTCCCGGCCCTGAAAAAATTCTGGAACTACCCGGCCGGCAACCTGTCCGGAGGCCAGAAGCAAATGGTCGCCATTGCCCGCGCCATCATCGAGCCGCGCGAATTGCTGCTCATCGACGAGCCGACCAAGGGACTGGCGCCCGCCATCATCCAGAACCTGGCCGATGCGATCCGCCAGCTCAAGGGCCAGACCACGGTACTGCTGGTCGAGCAGAACTTCAGCTTTGTGCGCCAGCTCGGCGACACCGTGGCGGTGATGGACGACGGCCGCATCGTGCACAGCGGCGCTATGGCCGACCTGGCCGCCGACCGCGCCTTGCAGGAACGCCTGCTTGGCTTGGCGCTCGATTCCCACCAATAAGGAGCGACGGTGAACGATACGACACTGCCATCCGTCCCGCGCGACTACATTCCCATGCTGCTGGTACCGGCGCTGGTGCTGGCCATGCTGCCGCTGGTGGGCAGCGTGCCGACCTGGGTCACGCTGACCGTGGCCGGGCTGGCGATGGGGATGATGATCTTCATCATGTCCAGCGGCCTGACCCTGGTGTTCGGCCTGATGGACGTGCTGAACTTCGGCCATGGCGCCTTTGTTTCCGTGGGCGCCTTTGCCGCCACACTGGTGCTGCTGCCGATGCGGGGCTGGATGGAGACCGACTCGCTTGGCCTGAACCTGGCAGCGCTCGGCCTGGCGATCGCGGTGGCCATGACGGTGACGGCGGCACTGGGCTGGGCCTTCGAGCGCGTCATCATCATGCCGGTCTACGGCCAGCACCTGAAGCAGATCCTCATCACCATGGGCGGCATGATCGTGGTCGAGCAGCTGATCCACGTCATCTGGGGCGCCGACCATCAGCCCATGCCGCTGCCGACCGCCCTGCGCGGCGCCGTTGTCGTGGGCGATGCCGCCGTCGAGAAATACCGCCTGCTGGCCGTCGCCGTAGGCATACTGGTATTCGTCGTGCTCACGCTGGTACTGAACCGCAGCAAGCTTGGCTTGCTGATACGCGCCGGTGTCGAGAACGGCGAGATGGTCGAAGCGCTTGGCTACCGCATCGGCCGCCTGTTCGTCGCCGTGTTTGCAGCGGGCTGCGCGCTGGCGGGCCTGGGCGGCGTGATGTGGGGCCTGTACAAGGAAACGCTGAGCGCCACCATGGGTGCGGAAGTGATGGTCATGGTCTTCATCACCATCATCATCGGCGGTCTCGGCTCGGTCGGCGGCTGCTTCATCGGCGCGCTGCTGATGGCGCTGACGGCCAATTATGCCGGCTTCCTCGCACCCAAACTGGCGCTCGTGTCCCATATCGTGCTGATGATCGCCATCCTGATGTGGCGTCCGGCCGGCCTGTCGAGGAAATGAAATGCTGAACACCCTGCTTTCGGGAGACCTGCCGCGCAGCCGTGCGCTGTCGTTCCTGCTGCTCCTGGTTGTGCTGGGGCTTGCCCTGGCGCCCTTCATCACCAGCGGCGCGCGTCCACTGAACACCGCAGCCACGATCTGCATCTACATCGTACTGGTCGCATCCTACGACCTTCTGATCGGCTACACGGGCATCGTCTCCTTCGCCCATACGATGTTCTTCGGCATCGGCGCCTACGGCGTCGGCCTTGGCTTCGACAGCCCCACGCCGGCCTGGGGCGCCATGGCGCTGGGCCTGGCGGCTGCGCTCATGCTGTCGCTGCTGCTGGCCTTCGTCATCGGCCTGTTCGCCCTGCGTGTACGCGCCATCTTCTACGCCATGATTACGCTGGCCGTAGCATCCGCATTTGCCGTGCTGGCATCGCAAATGTCGGAGTGGACCGGCGGCGAAGACGGCAAGACTTTCGACGTACCGGACTTGCTCTCGCCGGCCAACGAGTTCGGCGAGTTCATGGGCCGCATCCTGGACGGCAAGGTCCTCACCTACTACATCGTATTCTTCTGCGCCGCCATGATCTTCCTGGGCCTGCTGCGCGTCGTGAATTCACCGTTCGGCCGCGTGCTGCAGGCCATCCGCGAAAATGAATTCCGCGCCGAGGCGCTGGGCTACCGCACGGTGGCCTACCGCATTGCGGCCAACTGCATCGCTGCGCTTGCAGCAACGCTTGCCGGTGCGCTGATGGCGCTGTGGCTGCGCTACGTCGGCCCCAGAACGACGCTGGGCTTCGAAGTCATGACGGACATCCTGCTGATTGTCGTCATCGGCGGCATGGGCACCATGTATGGTTCGGTGGTTGGCGCCGCCCTGTTCATCCTGGCGAACAACTACCTGAAGTCACTGATGGCGCAGGCGGCGGGCATGGCGGCCGGCGTGCCAGTGCTGCAAGCAGCCCTGCACCCGGACCGCTGGCTGTTGTGGCTTGGCATCCTGTTCATCCTGGCCATCTACTTTTTCCCCAGCGGGATCGTGGGAAAGCTCAGGCAGCCGGCAGGCCGGCCAGGTACTTAGCCAGCAGGGCATCGGCCTTGCCGCTGCTGCGCAATTCCTGCACCGCGCGGCGTAGTTCCGATGCCAGCGCTTCATCGGTGTTATGCCGGCTCAGGTGCAGATGGATTTCCCGCGACTGCACTGCCAGCGATCCGCCCAGCCGCGCACGCGGCACGCCCAGCAGGCGCATGGCGTGGAAGACCGCCAGCCGCGTGCCGATCGAGGCATCGAGCCGCCCTTCCAGCAGCATGCGGATGCCCTGCAGCTGGTCGGTGATTTCATGCTTGCGGTATTGATGGTCATCCAGGAAGGCGGCCCCGTAATCCGAACCGCGCAACATGCCGACCGTACGGTTGCGCAGGTCCTGCAGGCCATCGAGCTTCAGGCCAGCCCGCCCGATGGCGATGACTTCGGTCGCCCAAAGCATGCCCATCGGCTCTGCCGCCTCCGCCACCGCGGAGTTGGATGTGGCGATCATCAGGTCGGCCGCGCCCGAACGCAGCATGGCGATGGCGCGGGCATAAGGCGCGACGATAATTTCGATCTGGTGCTGCGACTCGCGGGCGACCAGCTCAATGGCTTCGACGAACAGGCCGCTCTTGCGGCCGCCCGGGTCGAGCGTGGCGTACGGAGGAATCGCCAGGGCTACTGCGCGCAGTGCGCGCGGCCTGGCCAGTACGCGCCCTGGCCGGGAGGCCAGGGCCATTGCAGCCAGGGCGGCCGCAGCGGACCATCGGGCCATGCGGCCCAGCCAGCGCCGGCGCGGCGCCGATGTCATGCTTCAAGCTCCGGCACTGGCGCTTGGCCGCTCGACGATGCGGTCGCGCCAGGCCTGTACGTGCGCAAGGCCGTGATCGGCCGGGCGGAACTTCATCAGCCCACGCGCAAACTCGATCGCGCAAAAGCCGGTGATATCGGCAATGGTGAAGCGCTGTCCCGCCACGAAAGGCTGCCTGGCCAGTACGCCATCGAGCCACTTCGCGTTTTCGCGGAATTTCTCGCCCTGCGAAGCGCCAAAGTCCGGGAACTGCGGATTCTCGATTGGCGCAAAGCCGGGATGGGAGTGGCGAATGCTGTTGGCTGCGATGGCAAACAAGTGCAGCTCCATGCGGCGGTCGGCCATTTCGATGAAGGCGCGCTCCTCGGCGCCCTCGCCCATCAGGTTGGGCGCTGGATACAAGCCTTCCAGGTAGGTGCAGATGGCGCGGGTTTCGCACAGGACGCGGCCATCGTCCAGCTCCAGCGCCGGCACGCGGCCGAACGGATTGAGCGCCAGGTATGCCTCGCTCCGGTGTTCCCCCTTGCCCAGATCGACCGCCTGCAAGTCCAGCTCGATGCCCTTCTCCGCCATGAACATGGCAACACGGCGCGGATTGGGGGCGCGGGGGGCGGTGTACAGCTTCATCAAGTCTCCTCTTGTTTTGCTAAATCAGCGCGACTGGCCTGTTTCCAGCATTTTGCGCGCCTCGGCGGCAAATTGCTCGACTTTATCCTGGCTGTCCGCCCGTTCCAACACATTGCTGGGCGGCTGCTCGATTCCGCGCAACACGGCGGGTCGCGCGCGGATCTGGCGCACCCAGCGCTGCAAGTGGGGCATGCCCTCGGTTTCCACGCCCGACCAGCGATGGGTACGCACCCAGGCCCAATTGGCGATATCGGCGATCGAATAGCCGCCGGCCAGGTATTCATTGTGCGCCAGGTGGCCATCGAGCACCCGGAACAGGCGCCGGCACTCGCCCTGGTAGCGGTCGATGGCCGGCTGGATCTTCTCGGGGAAATAGCGGTAGAACATATTGGCCTGGCCCATCATCGGTCCGATGCCGCCCATCTGGAACATCAGCCATTGCAGCACCTGGGAGCGGCCCTTGGCATCCTGCGGCATCAGGCGCCCGGTCTTCTCGGCCAGGTAGACCAGGATGGCGCCGGACTCGAATACCGCGAAGTTGTCGTTGGCGCGGTCGACGATCGCCGGAATGCGGCCATTCGGATTGATGGCAGTAAACCACGGCTCCTTCTGTTCATTCTTGCCCAGTTCGAGCACATGCAGCGCATAAGGCAGCGCCAGCTCTTCCAGCGCAATCGAAATCTTATGGCCGTTCGGCGTTGCAGCGGTATACAGGTCGATCATCGGGCATCCTCAGTTTCGCGTCGCTGGCGCAAAGGATAACCGCATCGGCAAAAAAAAACCGGCCAATTTGGAGGGGCCGGTGAAAAACGCTTTTTAGGGCGCGGGGATAGAAGAAACCGTGCCGGATTGAGGAATCCGGCAACCCGGCGCACAGGGATGCTGTACGCTATGAACGTACTTTGCCAGTTTTCCGGCGTCCAAGGCTTAGGAGTTCATTAAGGAATCAAACTGTCCGGTCAAAAAAAATACCCGCGTCTATGCGCGGGTAAAGGGATTCAAATCGGGAGAGATTTGAAAGTGCAAGGGGGATATTCTCGAAAACGAAAACATCACGACTTCGTTTAAGATAGTACACTTTTTATATTAGAAACTCTCCAATAGTCACAATGCGAAAAAAAATTTGCAAATGGACTTTTCGAGCCGCGTTTCTAGCGGCGGCACTGGCCATTTCCGCCTGCGGCACGCAGCCGCCTGCGCCACCAGCTGCCGTGCCGGCGACGCCGGTCCCGGCGCTGCAAGCGCGCCAGTCGGCGCACCGCATCGTGGCCGGTGAATCCTTAATTGCCATCACGGTCCGCCGCAGCGGGCCGCTGGCGCGCATGGGCCACGACCATCTTGTCGCGGCGCGCCAGGTGGAGGGATTCGTCGACGTCGAGCAGGGCCTTACCGAACTGCGCTTCCGCCTCGACCAGCTCACTGTCGACGAAGCCGCGCTGCGCAAGGATGCCGGGCTGGAAACCCAGCCATCGGCCGACGCCATCGACGGCACGCGCCGCAATATGTTCGGCAAGGTGCTGCAAGCCCAGGCCTACCCCTGGGTGCTGGTGCGGGCCGCATTCGAGCCCGGGACGAGGGACAGGCTGCGCGCCGAGATCACCCTGCACGGGGTCACGCGCGAGTACAGGCTGCCGTTGCAGTTGCGCGAGGATGGCGCCAGCGTGCTGGCCAGCGGCGCCTTCACCTTGAAGCAGACCGACTTCGGCATCAAGCCCTTTGCCGTATTTGGCGGCGCGCTGGCCGTAAAAGACGAGCTGGAACTGAAATTTGCGATCAGCGCGCGACGATAAGGCGCAAGCCCAGGCCGACGAAAATCGCACCGGCGCCGCGATCGAGCCACAGGCCGGCGCGCGGGTTACGGTTGATCCATTTGCCCACCGCGCCCGAGAAGTAGCCCAGCGCACCAAACAGCAGGCAAGCCTGCAAGGTGAAGATCAGGCCCAGCTGCGCAGTCTGCCAGCTGGCGTCGCCATGCCCCGCCACCACGAATTGCGGCAGGAACGACAGGAAGAACAGCACCACCTTCGGATTGATCGCATTCGCGAACAATCCCTTGGCAAAGAGCTTGCCCAAAGACTCCTCCGGCATGGCCGCCTGGCCCACCTGCGCACCGCCCTTGCTGCGCAGTGCGCCGTATCCCATCCAGATGAGGTAGAGTCCACCGGCAACCTTGAGCGCAGTAAAGGCTGTTGGCGATGCGGCAATCAGCGCACCCACGCCCAGCGCCGCCAGCAGCGTATGGCTAAGGCAGCCAAGGGCACAGCCCAGGCCGAAAACCACGCCCTGCTTGCGTCCACGCGACATGCCCATACTTAAAACCATCAGGTTATCGGGACCCGGGGAAACAGTAATCAGCATGGCGGCGGCCAGGAAGGCCAGCCCTTGTTCAGGAGAAATTAGCATAGCCTGGATCATACACGACGGTGCCGGGGCATAACAATTCGGTATCACGCCGTGTTTATTTGTCCATTACAATAATTGCTATTGAGGGGATCATTAATATTTTGTTTTCTTCGTTTGCATCGTTTATTGAACCAGTTGCACCCCTCTTGATTATCCTGGGGTTGGCGGCGTTTATCCTGCTGATATGGGAGAACCGCAGCCTAAAGAAGCAATTGGCAGCGCGGGAAGCCGCGCTGAAGCAAACCCAGATTCAAAATGAGAAGCTGGGCCGCCACCGCATCGACTTCCTGGCGGCCATGAGCCACGATATCCGCACCCCGCTGGCCGGCGTGATCGGCATGCTCAAATTTGCCTTGCGCGACCGCACCATTGCCGACCGCACGGGGGAATACCTGCGCATCGGCCTGAAAAACAGCGAAGCCCTGCTGGCCATCCTGAACGACCTGCTGGATTTCTCGCGCATCGACGCCGGCCGCCTGGCGATCAATACCCAGGACCTGGACCTGATCGACATTATCGACGAAGCCATCACCATCCTGCGCCCGCAAGCCGACGCCAAGGCCCTGCTGCTGCGCTGCGAGCTGGCGCCGGGCCTGCCGCGCCATGTGCAGGGCGACCCGAATCGCATCCGCCAGATCCTGCTCAACCTGCTGGGCAACGCCATCAAGTTCACCGAGCGCGGCGAAGTGCGGCTGCGCGCATCCGGAGAAACCGCCGACGGCCTGGCGCGCGTCAGCTTCAGCATCAGCGATACCGGCCCCGGCATTCCGCTGGAAATGCTGCCGCGCCTGTTCCGCAAATTCGAGCCGGCCGACCTCTCGTCGACCCGCCGCGCCGACGGGCCGGGACTGGGCCTGGCCATCTGCAAGGAGCTGGTCGACCTGATGGGCGGCCAGATCGAAGCCGATACCCGCCTGGGCAAGGGCACCACGCTGCGCTTCTCGCTGCCGCTGGCCCTGGGCGGGCCGCCCGAGCACGACCCGGTCAGGATCCCGGCCCACCTGCGCCATGCCTATCGCTTGCGCGTGCTGTGCGCGGAAGATGTGCGCACCAACCAGATCATCATCAGCACCCTGCTGGAAGGCATGGGCCACGAAGTGAGCGTCGTAGAGAACGGACTGGAAGCCCTGCGCGCGCTGCATGACAGGGATTTCGACGTCGTCCTGATGGATGGCCGCATGCCGCAGATGGATGGTGAGCAGGCGGCGCGCCAGGTGCGCCGCGGCGGCAGCGAGGACTACCCTTCGCGCGATCCGCTGATACCGATCATCGCCCTCACCGCCAATGCCAACGACCTCGATCGCGCACGCTACCTGTCGGCCGGCATGGATGCCTTCCTCAGCAAGCCGGTCGACGAAAGGCTGCTGTTCGACCAGCTGGAAAAAACCATCGCGCAACTGCTCAATCGCGGCCGCAGCCTGCCGCGCACCGCGCCCACGCTGGCCGAACTGGACGACATGTTTGGCGTGGAGCCGGCCAGCCCGGCGATCCACATCCTGCCGCTCAGCGGCATGACGGCGCGCCACCAGCAGCGCATTGCGCAAGCCTTCCTGGACGAAGCGCCGCGCCGGATGGACGAAGGCCGCCTGGCGCTGCAAAACGGCGATGGCGAAGGCGCCACCAGCGCCTTCCATGCCCTGAAAGGCAGTTGCGGCTACCTGAGCGCCCCCGAATTGCACACCCTGTGCCATCAAATGGAAAAAGCCAGCGCCGCAGGCGACCTGGAATCGGCCTTCGCCCTGTTGCCTGAACTCGATGCACTTATCCTGCAAGCTTGCACCGACCTGCGTCGCGACGATACGATAGCTGCATGACGACACAACGCGCCTGGGTGCGCATGCCATCCGGCCGCCGGCTGGACTTGCTGGATCCGACGCCCTTCGATTGGGACGACGCCGACCTCGCACTGGGCCTGGCGCGCACCTATCGCTGGGGCGGCCACTCGGCCTGGCCGCTGCCGCTCTCCGTCGCCCAGCATTCGATCACGGTGCTGCAATTGCGCCGGCAATGGTCGCCCACCCCGCTCGACCCGCTGCGCTCCCTGCGCGAACTGCTGCACGATGCGGAAGAAGGCTTGCTGGGCTTTGACTGCATCTCCGTGCTGAAGCCCTTCCTTGGCGACAGCTTCCGCCAACTGAGCCAGCGGCTGGAACAAGCCGTGTTCCTGCGCTATGGCTTGCCGGCCTGGACGCCGAAGGAATACCGGGTCCACAAGCGCGCCGACCGCCTGGCAGCGGCCAGCGAAGCGGTGCATGTGGTGGGCTGGAGCGGCGAAGAGGTACGGCGCACATTGAAGATTACCGCCGTGCCGCTGGAACAAGATCCATTGCAGGCCTTGTACGGCGAACCGGCCTGGCAACCCTGGCCGCCGGGGCTCGCTTGCGAACGCTTCCTGCATGAACTGAACCGGCTCAAGGCAGCAGCTTGATAGTCTGGATGATAAAATTGTCGTAATGCGAAGTTTTTAAAGACGAAATTTCAGTTATCCACTTCTGCTGTGGATAAACATGTGGAGAAGCGGCTCTTGACAGCCTGTTTCGCCTTTAACGGCGCGGCTCCCTATAAATTGCCCAATTCTTTGGCAAGCAAATAGTCTTAATAGAATCAATGACTTAGCAAAGTTGAGTCCATGCCATTTTGCAACTGACTGAGCATTCGGAAAATATTTTGACAAAAGTTCTGGCGCGGAATAGTGTGTCCACAACCGACAAAGGAAAATGCATGGACGTGAAAGTTCCTGACGACGATACAAGCGAAGGATGGATGATCGACGACGAGGCGCAAGCCAGTTCCGCCGAGCAAGCTCCAGGCGCCAGTCCCGCTCCCTGGCGGGTGCTGATCGTTGATGACGACGTCGACGTCCATGTGGTCACCAAGTTCTCGCTCAGCAATGCATGCTTCATGGGTCGCCGCCTCAGCTTCCTGCACGCCTACTCCGGCGAAGAAGCCCTGACCACCCTGCGCAACAATCCCGATGTCGCCCTGGTGCTGCTGGATGTGATCATGGAAACCAGCGACGCCGGCCTGCGCGTGGCCAACCAGATCCGCGCCGAACTGAAGAATGAACTGGTGCGCATTGTGCTGCGTACCGGCCAGCCGGGCCAGGCGCTCGAGCACAGCATCATCCTCGATTACGATATCAACGATTTCTGGTGCAAGACCGACCTCACCACGCGCAAGCTGTTCACCACCGTCATTTCCTCCCTGCGCAATTACGCCGACCTGCAAATGCTGCAAACGCAGCTGGCCAAGTACAACCAGCACCGCGAACAATTTGCGGCGATCCTGCAGGGCGTGCAAAAGGGTGAGGCATGGTCGGGCCAGCTAGTGATTGGCCAGCCTGCCTCAACTGTGGATATCCAGGTCCAGCCCGGCGCCGAACCGGGCAGTTTCAAGGCCACCGGACGCATCCTGAAATAAGCACTGTATGCAAATACAGTAGTTATTTCACCGGCATTCTCCCTTAATTTCGCCTGATCTGCCGTAAGTGGTGGATTGAAAAGGGCTTTTTCGCTTATCCACATTGTATGTGGATATCTTTGTTGATAAGGGGGTCTTGACAAGGCAAACGGCCTTCAACGACGCCATTTCCAACAAACTGCCCGTTCAATGTGCAGAAAAAAGTTCATTTAAAATCAACGACTTAAATTCTAACGAATTCTCACGCGCGTGGTTTAACTAATTAAAGTCGCGCGTTACTTGTCGTTAACTTTTGTGCATAACCTGAGCCGCAGCACGCCGCTGCGCCGGCTGCAGCAACACGCGCTGGATGATGTCGGGAGCGATGTTATGCGACTTCATATACTCCACTGCGCACAAGGTGCTGAAGCTCGCTTGCACCTCGATACCACGGTCGACAATTGCACTGCGCGCCGAATCGACGCGTGGCAGGTATTGCAGCAATTCCATAGGACACCTTCAAGCGGGATGGGCGGTCAAGGAAGTATTGACCATGCCGCCAATAAGTCAATGGCCCGCCCGCAACACCACCGCCCGCGCCCGTGTCAACCTTGGGGTCAGACCCTTTGCTTGCCACGACGTGGCAAGCAAAGGGTCTGACCCCAAGGTTGACACGGGCTGGGCGCATTAGCGGTTCTGGTAGCCGCCGTAGTATTTGACGGGGCTCCATGCGGGCTGCACGGGTGGCTGCTCGGGGGCGTATTGGCCGAAGTCGGGGCCGGCGTGGACGATGCGGCCGTTCACCAGCGTCAGCGCGCTTTCCAGCGTCTTGATCTCGGCTTCGGGAATGCTGAAGTAGTCCTTCGGCAGGATCACGAGGTCGGCGTACTGGCCTTGGGCGACCTGGCCTTTCAGCTTTTCTTCGCCGCTGAACCAGGCACTGCCCTGGGTCATCAGCTTCAGCGCTTCGTAGCGGCTCAGGCGGTCCCTGGCCTGCCACATCGGCATGCCGCCGGCGGTCATCCCGGTCACCGCCCAGTAGATCGCCGGCCACGGCCCGTAGCTCGATACGCGCGAGCCGTCCGTCCCCAGGCCGACCGGGATCTTCATCTCCAGCATCTTGCGGATCGGCGGCATCTGGCGCGTTTGCTCGCCGTAGCGCTTCCAGTAATGCTCGCCCTGGAAGTACATGCGGTCCTGCACCGCCACCCCGCCGCCCAGCTTCTTCACGCGCGCCAGTTGTTCGTCGCTGATGGTTTCGGCGTGGTCGAAGAACCAGCGCAGGCCGTTGAACGGCATCTCGCGGTGGACCTTTTCAATCACGGCCAGGTCACGCTCGATCGATTCGCCGTACGTGGCGTGGATGCGGAACGGCCAGCGGTTCTTCACCAGCAGGCGCAGCACCGGCTCCAGCTCGCTTTCCATATGGCTCGGCATCTCGGGGCGCGGCTCGAGGAAGTTCTCGAAGTCGGCTGCGCTCCACACCAGGTTCTCCCCTGCCCCTTCCGTGTTGTAGCCGTTGGGGTAGAACATATGGTCGTTGTGGTCCGGCCTGGCGGTACTAAGCCAGCGCTGGTAGTCTTCCAGTTCCTTGCCGGGCTTCTGCGCGAACAGGTAGTAGGATGTGCGCACAGTCAGCTTGCCGCCCTTGGCCAGCTCCAGGCTGACGGCATAGTCGTCCGGATAGGCCTGGCCGCCGCCGCCGGCATCGATGGCGCTGGTCACGCCGAGGCGATTCATCTCGCGGTAATACTGGATGGTGGAATTGAGTTGCTGTTCGCGCGTCAGCGCGCCGGTCTTGCCCAGCGTGGAGTACAGCACCATGGCGTTCGGCTTGGCGACCAGCAGGCCGGTCGGCTTGCCGTCCGCGCCCAGTTCGACCACGCCGTCCTTGTATCTGGTGTCCTTGTCGTAGCCCAGGACTTCGATGCCCTTCTTGTTCACCAGGCCCAGGCCGTACAGGTAGAGGATGAATACCGGCTTGTCCGGCACCGCATCATTCAGTTCTTCCAGTGTCGGCAGGCGCTTTTCGTCGAACTGGAATTCGTTGAAGCCGCCCACCACCTTGATCCACGCTCCGTCCGGCGTGCGGGCCGCCTGCTCGCGCAGCATCTGCATGGCGCGTTGCAGCGAAGTCACGCCGTCCCAGCGCAGTTCGGCGTTGTAGTTCAGGCCCTGGCGGATGATGTGAAGGTGGGAGTCGTTCAAGCCCGGAATGACCGTGCGGCCGCCGGCGTCGATCACTTGCGTGCCCGGCTTCTTCAGCTTAAGCACCTGGGCATTGCCGCCCACCGCAGTAATCATGCCGCCCTTGATGGCTACTGCCTGCGCGAAGCTGCCTTCGCGCGTCATCGTGGCGACTTTGCCATTGGTGATGATGATGTCCGTCGCACAGGCGTGCGACAATCCGGCAGCCAGCAAGGCTGCGGCCAGCAACGGTCTGGTCATCGGCTTATTCCTTGACGGCTTCGATCGAGAAGCCGAGGGTCAGCTCGTCGCTGACGTGCGGTGCGTACTTGCCGGCGCCGAAATCGGAGCGCTTGATCCGGGCCACCGCGTTGGCGCCGCAAGCGTCTTTCTTCAGCATCGGGTGCGGCATGCAGTGGAAGGAAGTCACTTCCAGGTTCACCGGCTTGGTCACGCCTTTGATCGTCAGGTTGCCTTCCACGCCGGCCAGCTTGTCGCCGTTGAACACGAACCTGGTGGACTTGTAGGTGATGGCCGGGTACTTGGCCGAATCGAGGAAGTCAGGGCCCTGCAAGTGCTGGTTGAAAAGGTCGGAGCCGGTGTTGGCCGATTTCGGGTCAATGGTCACTTCCACCGAACCGGTCTTGGCGGCGCGGTCGATCTGGATCTTGCCGGTGGTGCTGTTGAATTTGTTGACCTGGGTCGAATAACCGAAGTGGCTGTATTCGAAGCGGGAGAAGGAATGGGATGGATCGATGTTGAAGGTTTCCGGTGCGGCCGATGCGGCAAGGGAGAAACCGGCGGCGATGGCAAAGGCGATCAGTTTTTTCATTGTTCAGACTCCAGGTGGGGGATGGTGACCCATTATGCGACGACTGCCGATCAGTGTAAAACGCATAATGTGCGCGCTACCGATCGACTTTTTCGATAGTAGGCACCAGCTGGAGACGAAAAACAATCACCCTTTCGAGGTATCCCCTTCAGTCGCTGCGCATCTGGGCTTGCGAGACGTTGCTGTTTGGCGGGACGCTTTGCGTCAGCCAGACATTGCCGCCCACGGTGGAACCGGCGCCGATCGTGATACGCCCCAGTACGGTGGCGCCGGCGTAGATCACCACATCGTCCTCCACGATAGGATGGCGCGGCGTTCCTTTGATCAATTGTCCCGAGTCGTCGGCCGGGAAGCGCTTGGCGCCCAGCGTGACGTGCTGGTACAGGCGTACGCGCTCGCCGATGATGGTGGTCTCGCCGATCACCACGCCAGTGCCGTGGTCGATGAAGAAGCTGGCGCCGATCTGCGCCGCCGGGTGGATATCGATACCCGTACGCGAATGGGCAATATCGCTGATGATACGCGCAATGAAAGGGGCGCCGAGCTTGTGCAGGCTGTGCGCCAGACGGTAGTGCAGAATTGCCACCATGCCCGGATAGCACAGCAGGATTTCCGCGATCGAAGTCGCCGCCGGATCGCCGGCATAGGCGGCCTGCACATCCGATACCACCAGCGCACGGATTTGCGGCAGCGATGCGGCAAACGAGCGTGTGATGCCCAGGGCGACGCGCGCCTGGTCGTCCTCCGCCTCCGCCACTTCGGCGCCGAATTGCAGGCCGCGCCGCACCTGTTCGTGCAGCCGGTCCAGCGTGGTATTCAGCGTATCGCCGACAAAGTAATCGATGCTCTCGTCGGTCAGGTTCGGGCGTCCGTAGTGTGTCGGGAACAAGGCGGCCGACAAACCCTCGAGGATTTGCACCAGCTCCGCGCGGGAAGGCAGTTCACGCACGCGCCGCTGGTGGCGGATATTGTGGGTCGCTTCGCGCGACACGCGCAGCTGGTGAACCACCTCGTCGAGGTCCCAGCGCGCTGCGCCGCTTTCGGCGCCGTAAGAGTCGATAGCCATAAGGCACAAGAATATCCAGATTACATCGAAAAGCGAAAGAAACTGTTTGCACAAGCTTATGCTTTCCAGTCATAAGCAGACAGTCCGGGATTCCCTTAAAATAGCGCGCTCACTCTCGGGCAACACATGAAGAACATCCTGCTTACCTTGCTGCTTGCCGGCCTGACCATGGTCGGTCCGCTGGCAATCGACACCTATCTACCTTCTTTCCCGGCCATTGCCGAGACTTTCAGCGCCAGCCCGATGGCGATCCAGCAGACCCTGAGCCTGTTCCTGTTCACCTTCGCCTTCATGATGCTGTTCTACGGCACCCTGTCGGACAGCTTTGGCCGCCGCCCGGTCATCCTGTGGTCGCTGGTGCTGTACATCCTGGCCTCGCTGGGCGGCGCCCTGGCCGGCTCCTTCGGTTTCCTGCTTGGCGCCCGCATCCTGCAAGGGCTGGCATCCGGTGCAGGTTCGGTGATCGCCCGCGCCATCGTGCAAGACCGCTTCGATGGCATGGAAGCCCAGAAAATGCTGGGCAATATCATGATGGTGTTCGGCCTGGCTCCGGCCATTGCGCCTGTGCTGGGCGGCTGGTTGCAAGTTTCCTTCGGCTGGCGCTCCATCTTCTGGTTCCTGACCGGCTTCGGCCTCTTGATGTGGATCGCCGTCTGGCGCTGGCTGCCGGAAAGCCTGTCACAGGAAAAACGCCATCCGCTGCACCTGGGCGCCATCGCACGCAATTACTGGATGGTGCTGAAGCACCGTCAGTTCCTGCTGCTGTCGGTGTCGCTCGGCGCGGCTTTCGGCGGTTTTGCCCTGTATATCGGCTCGGCCGCCTACTTCATCATGCACATCCTGAAGCTGCCTGAAACCGCCTTCGCCTGGTTGTTCATCCCCTTGATTAGCGGCCACGTGCTGGGCGCGACCGCAAGCGGCAAGCTGGCGCACCGCATGGCGCCTGCGAAACTGATCCAACTGAGCTACGGCCTGATGGCCATTTCCGCGGCCATCAACGTGGGCTACAACTGGTTCTTCGCAGCGACCGTCCCTTGGGCCGTGCTGCCGCTGTTCCTGTTCTCCTTTTCGCTGGCCCTGGCAATGCCGCCACTGACACTGGCCGGCATGAACCTGTTCCCGCAACATAGCGGACTGGCGGCTTCGATGCAGTCCTTCCTGCAGATGATGCTGTTTGCACTGGTGTCCGGGCTGGTAGCGCCACTGCTGTTCGGCAGCGCGCTGCATTTGGCACTCGGCCTGGCAGCCTGCCTGGCGGTGAGCTACGCCACCTATCGCGGCGCAACCCACGGCCAGCCTCACGGCCAGGGCGCGGGCGTCACTTCCTGATATTGCGGGCCACCCTGTGCCGGCTCGGGTGCCGGCTGGGGCGGCTCGTGGCCCAGTTTAAGATTGGGCGGCAAGCCGAGGCCGAGGATTTCCTTCCTGCCTTCGACAAAATCGGAAGTGCTGAGCGGGTGTTCGCTGTCGGGCCAGTTGGCGATCGCCCAGTTCTGCACCTCGACAAAGCGCTTCCACACTTCGGTGACAAATTTCCGCCTGATTTCATCGTCCATTGCTGCCTCCGTTGGGTTTTCACTACTCTACACCAGCGGCGGGTTTGCTGTCACACGGGCTTGATCCGGTAGGCACAACGGCGTTCGCCGGCCAGGATGTGTTCCTCGCGCTGCACATTGCAGCCGGGCCCCAGCACACGCTGGAATACCTCCAGTTCCGAGCGGCAGAAGTTCTGGCATTCGCGGGCGGCGGCACAGATCGGGCAATGGTTCTCGACCAGGAGCAGCGTACCGTCGTTTTGCGGCTCGACTTCGGCCATATAACCTTCCACGTCGCGCGCCAGGGCCAGGGCTTGCACGCGCTCCGGCAGCGCGGCACCGGCATCGATCGCTTCGCGGTAGAAGGCCTCGCTGGCCTGTTCGCGGGCGGTAATCAGCTTGTCCATGCCTTCTTCGCCGAACAGGGCGCGCACCTGGGTGATCAGTTGCAGCGTCAGGTCGGCGTGGCGGTCGGGGAAGCGTGCGTGGCCGGCGTCGGTCAGCAGCCAGCGGCGTGACGGGCGCCCCACCTTTTCCGCCACATCTTCAAACGTGACAAAGCCGCGTTCTTGCGCCGCCTCCAGGTGGCGGCGCGCGCCCATCGAGGTCAGGTCGAGCAAGCCGGCCAGTTGCTGCGCTGTGCGCGGGCCCCGCGTTTTCAACAGGAAGAGGATCTGGTCGGCAGTGTTCATGCGCCGGCTCCTTCCGCCTTCGCTACCGCGCGCTGCGCCGGAGCGCTAGCCAGTTCACCGCGCCAGCCGCGCAGCCGCCAGCCCGCCCATGCGGCAAAAACCGCGCCAAGCAGCAGGATCAAACGCGTATCGATCAGCGTCAGCACCGAACCGATGGCGGCCATGGCGATGTTGGCGAAGCAGAACGTCATCGACAACAAGCCCATGACCGAACCCTGGCCATGCGCCGCAAAGCGGTCCGCCGCCCACGATTGCACCGTCGCGTTATAGAAGGCGTTGGGAAGGCCGAACAGGCAGATCGCCACCATGCCGATCCACAGGTTGCCCAATGCAACGCCGGCAACCGATGCCGCCAGGCCGAAAGCCAGCCAGCTCGCACGGTGCAGCGGTTCCATGCTGCTCGGCCGGCCCGCAATAACCGCGGCCAGCGTCATGATCGCGCACATTGCCATATTGATGGTCGCAATGCCGCGCGCATCGTAACCACCCTGCTCCACCAGCCACAGCGGGTAGTATTCATAGAAACCGGTGATGCCGCAGGTCAGCGCCAACTGCACGATGAACAGCGTGCGCAACTCGGGAAAGCGCAGCAAATTCATGGCGTGGTGCGAGCGCGCCACCTGCCACCATGAAGCACCGTCGGCCGGCGCCTTGGCCGCGCGCGGCACGGTGATCGCCACCAGCGCGGCAGCCAGGACCAGGGCCACCACGGCCACCCAGAACGGCACTGTAATGCCAAAGCCCAGCGTGAAGCCGGCCAGCACCGGCCCCACCAGCCAGCCCAGGTGGAGCGAGCCATTCACCAGCGACAGCGCGCGCAGGCGCTGCGGGCCTTCCAGCTTTTCGGCCACCAGGGCCCGCGCCACCGCGCCATTACCTTCCAGCAGGCCGGTGCCGAAGCGGGCCAGGATGAACAGGGGATATGACTGCATCACCAGCGCCAGCGCGGTCAGCGCGTGGCCGGCAGCGGCACCGAGTGCAGTCGCCAGCAGGATTGGACGGCGCCCGTAGCGGTCGGACATGGGTCCGAGCAGCGCGGAGCCGATCACCAGGCCGATCGGGTTCACCGTCAGCGCGATGCCGAACAGGAGCTTGGGCGGCAGGCCGAGGAAGTGATTCAGGGAGTTATGGGCTTCGGCCGCGAACAGCGGCGGAAGGATCGGATACGGCAGCGAAGCGCCCGTGGTGGACAGCAGGCCAAGCAGGCAGGTAGCCGCGATGAGGAGGACATTGTTCATGCCCTCCAATATACGCAGGGCTCGACAATAAGTAAACAGAAAACGTTATTTATTATCGAGCGGCCGGCCTGGCGAGCTGCGGCAGCGATGCCATCAGGTCCGAGAAGCGCTGGCCCTGGATCATCACATGGCTGCGCAGCAGCTCGGCCGCCTGGTCGCCATCGCCAGCCAGGATGGCCTGCACCACTCCCTCGTGTTCGGCATAGGAATGGCCAATGCGGTTGCGCACACGAAGCTGCAAACGGCGGTACGGCCGCAGCCGGCGATACAGGCTGCGCGCCTGTTCGAACAGGAAGCTGTTGTGGGCACCCGCATAAATCGCTTCGTGGAAGGCTTCGTTGCGATAGTAGTACTCATCCGGCTCCTGCGCTTCCACTGCCGCCTTGCAGGCTGCGTGCGCAGCCAGCAGCACCTGCTGCTCCCCGGGCGTCATGCGGCGCGCAGCCAGGCGGCCGCAGGTCGCTTCCAGCTCGGACATGACTTCGAACATTTCGAGCAGCTGTTGCGGCCCCAGTTCGGCCACGATTGCCCCGCGCCTTGGACGGATCACTACCAGCCCCATCGACTCAAGCTGGATCAGCGTCTCCCGGATCGGTGTGCGCGATACGCCGAAGCGGGTTGCCAGTTCGGTCTCGTCCAGGTGCTGGCCCGGCTGAAGCTCGCCCATCGCAATCATTTCTTCGATGGTTTCCCGCAAGGTGGAGGAGTGTTTCGTCATGGCACTACATGTTCAGGATGTATATGAGACTCCATTATAAGACGCACAATTCTCTTGACAATGTATTCGCCGAAGATATTCTTGTATACAAAAAAACCTAAGCTGCATACTTAACCGTGGAGGATGACATGTCGCAGATGATCCGCAGGTCCGTACTTGCCGCACTCGCCGCCAGCCCGCTGTGGCTGCAAACCGCCTGGAGCCAGAGCAGCGCCCTCAAGATTTCGCACCAGTTCCCCGGCGGCACCCTGGCCGAAGGCGACTTCCGCGACCGCCTGACGCGCATGTTCGCGGCGGAAGTGGAAAAGCGCACCAAAGGTGCGCTGAAGTTCGCCGTCTATCCCGGCTCCTCGCTGATGAAGACCAATGCCCAGTTCTCCGCCATGCGCAAGGGCGCGCTGGACCTGTCGCTGGTGCCGCTGTCTTACGCCGGCGGCGAGCTCCCGGAGGTAAACCTCGGCCTGATGCCCGGCCTGGTCACCTCATATGAACAAGGTTACGGCTGGAAGAACCGGGAAGTCGGCAAGGCCCTGACGCAACTCCTGTGGGAGAAAGGCGTGGTGCTGGTGAGCTGGATCTGGCAGGCTGGCGGCGTCGCCTCGCGCGTCAAGCCGGTGGTCGATCCGGAAGATGCCAAGGGCATGAAGATCCGCGGCGGCTCGCGCGAAATGGACCTGATCCTGAAAGCCGTCGGCGCCGCCGTGGTGTCGCTGCCTTCCAACGAAATCTACGCCGCCATGCAGACTGGCGCCATGGATGCGGCACTGACATCCTCGACGTCCCTGATCTCCTTCCGCCTGGAAGAAGTATCGAAAGCGCTGACCACCGGCCGCGGCACCGCCTACTGGTTCATGTTCGAGCCTTTGATGATGTCGCGCGCGGCATACGAGCGCCTGCCGAAAGAGCAGCAAGCCGCCATCATGGCCGTCGGCGCCGAACTGGAAGCCTTCGCGAAAACGGCAGCCCAGGCCGACGACACGCAGGTCGCCGCCGTCTACCAGAAGGCCGGCGCCAGGGTCGTCGACCTGAACGCAGCTTCCGTCAGGAAGTGGCAAGCCATCGCCCGCAGCACCGCCTGGAAAGACTACGGCGAGCGTAATGCCAACTGCGCCAGGCTGCTGGCCCTGGCGGAGAAGACGCTGTGAGCCACGGTTTCGAACTCAACCCGCCCAGCGAGGCGGCGCTGCCGCGGCCCCCCGGCCTCGCGACGGCCGGCGTCCTGCTGGCGAAAGTGAACCAGGGCTTGCTGGCATTGTCGATGGTGGCGATGGTGCTCACCGCCCTGATCCTCACCTATTCCGTGGTGTCGCGCTATTTCTTCCACGCCCCAACGGACTGGCAGGATGAAGCTTCGATCTTCATGCTGGTTGGCGTAACCTTCTCCTGCTGCGCCTACGTGCAAAGCTTCCGCGGCCATATCGGCATTGAGGCGCTCGCTGCCATCCTGCCGCCCAGGGCCAATGCGGTGCGTCTGTTCATCGTCGACCTCTTGTCTTTCGTGTTCTGCGCCTTCTTTTCCTGGAAATCATGGACCTTGTGGCACGAAGCCTGGGTTGACGGCCAGACCACCACCTCCACCCTTGCACCGCCGCTGTGGATTCCATACTCCATGATGGCAGCCGGCATGACCTTGCTGGCCCTGCAGATCCTGCTGCAAGTGCTGGCGCGCATCTCCGGTAAAGGAGCCGCAAAATGAGCGAACTGACCCTGGGCGCGCTGTACGCCATCGTCACCCTGGCGGTCATGTTCTCAGGCATGCCGATCGCCTATGCGCTGGGCATTGTGGCGACCACCTTCATGTACTTTTTCATGCCGGCCAGCTCGCTCGACACGGTCACCCAGAACGTGTACGAGGAGATGGCTTCCATCACCCTGCTCTCGATTCCGCTGTTCATCCTGAAGGGCGCCGCCATCGGCAAGTCGCCGGCCGGCAAGGACCTGTATTCAGCCATCCACACATGGCTTCACAAAGTTCCTGGCGGCCTGGGAATTGCCAACGTGTTTGCCTGCGCGCTGTTTGCGGCCATGGCCGGTTCGTCGCCGGCCACCTGCTCGGCGATCGGTTCCGCCGGCATTCCCGAGATGCGCAAGCGTGGCTACTCGCCTGGTTTTGCGGCGGGCATCATCGCGGCAGGCGGCACGCTCGGCATCCTGCTGCCTCCTTCGATCACCATGATCCTGTATGCGGTGGCAGCGGAACAGTCGCTGGGACGCCTGTTCCTGGCCGGCATCGGGCCCGGCCTCCTGCTGGTGCTGCTGTTTGCCGGCTATGCCGTCTGCCGCGCCCGCACTGAATATCAGCAGGCGCTGGTGGCTTACCAGAACGGCGGCGCCAGGTCGGCCTACCTGGATGACGAGCATTTCACCCTGCGCCAAAAGGTGCAGATGCTGCCCCGTGTATTGCCCTTCATCGTGCTGCTGATCGGCGTGATGGTCGCGCTGTATGGCGGGTTTGCCACGCCGTCCGAAACGGCAGGCCTGGGTGCCCTGCTCGCACTGGTGCTGATCGCCGTCGTGTATGGGGCCTGGCGGCCCCGGGACATGTCGCCGATCCTGTCCTCCACCATCAAGGAATCGACCATGCTGCTGCTGATTATCGGCATGTCGCTGTTGTATTCCTACGTCATGAGCTACCTGCATATCAGCCAGGCTGCCGCCAGCTGGGTCGTCGGCATGCACCTGTCGAAGTGGGTGCTGCTGGCAACGATCCTGATGCTGGTGGTGGTGCTGGGCTTCTTCCTGCCCCCGGTATCGATTATCCTGATGACGGCGCCCATCATCCTGCCGCCGCTGCGCGAAGCGGGCTTTGACCTGGTATGGTTCGGCATCGTCATGACGGTGGTGATGGAAATGGGCCTGATCCACCCGCCGGTAGGTTTGAACATTTTCGTCATCAAGAACATCGCGCCGGATATACCGCTGCGCGACGTGATCTGGGGCGTGATGCCATTCCTGCTGCTGATGGTGGTTGCCGTGGTCCTGCTGTGCATCTTTCCCGCAATTGCCACCGCCCTGCCCGACATGATCATGGGAGTGAAGTAGATGAGTGACCCAAGCCGCGTATGGGATAGCCTTCAACGTAACCGCAAAGGCCGCCTGGAGCGCGCCCGCAGCGTACTTGGCGGCGAACTGGCAGGCAAGGTGCTGCCCGCTGCCCGCATCGCCGACCTGCTGCACACGGTGCTGGAACACGGCGACCGCGTTTGCATCGAAGGGAACAACCAGAAGCAGGCCGATTTCCTGGCACTGGCGCTGGCAGGGCTCGATCCGCAACGCGTGCACGGCCTGCACATGCTGCAATCGGTGCTGGCCCTGCCCGAACACCTGGACGTGTTCGAGCGCGGCGTGGCATCGAGACTGGACTTCTCTTTCTCAGGCCCGCAGGCAGCCCGCGTGGCCAGGCTCGCGGCGGCGGGCAAGCTGAATATCGGCGCCATCCACACCTATCTCGAGTTGTTCAGCCGCTACTTCATCGACCTGCCGCCGCGCGTGGCGCTGGTCGCTGCGGAAGCGGCAGACCGGCACGGCAACCTGTACACCGGCCCGAATACGGAAGACACGCCTCCCATCGTCGAGGCCACTGCGTTCAAGAACGGCATCGTGATCGTTCAGGTCAACCGCATCGTGGAGAAAGTGCCGCGGGTCGACGTGCCGGGAGACTGGGTCGATTTCGTCGTGCAGTCGCCAACGCCCTATTACATCGAGCCGCTGTTCACGCGCGACCCGGCGCAGATTTCGGAGATCCAGGTCCTGATGGCGATGATGGCAATCAAAGGCATCTACGCCGGGTACCAGGTGCAGCGCCTGAACCACGGCATCGGCTTCGACACCGCCGCCATCGAACTGCTGTTGCCGACCTATGGCGCGGCGCTCGGCCTACGCGGCAAGATCGCCACCCACTGGGCGCTCAATCCGCACCCCGCCCTGATCCCCGCGATCGAAGCGGGATTCGTGGAATCGGTCCACTCCTTCGGCTCGGAACTGGGCATGGAGAACTACATCAGCGCCCGACCAGACATCTTCGCGGTAGGCCCGGATGGCTCGATGCGCAGCAACCGCGCCTATTGCCAGGCGGCCGGCCATTACGCCTGCGACATGTTCATCGGCTCCACCCTGCAGATCGACCTCTCCGGCAATTCGTCAACCGCCACGCTGGGCCGCATTTCCGGTTTTGGCGGTGCGCCGAACATGGGCGCCGACGCGCGCGGCCGGCGCCACGCCAGCCCAGCCTGGCTCAAGGCCGGCGAACAGGCGCGCCAGGGCAGCGGCGCCATGCCACGCGGGCAAAAGCTGGTGGTACAGATGGTGGAAACCTTCCGCGAACATATGCAGCCGGCCTTTGTCGAACGCCTCGATGCCTGGGAACTGGGGCAACAGGCCGGGATGGCAATTCCGCCCGTGATGATCTACGGCGACGACGTGACGCATATCCTGACCGAGGAAGGCATTGCCAACCTGCTGCTTTGCCGCAGCGCCGAAGAGCGCGAACAGGCCATCCGCGGCGTGGCAGGCTATACGCCCGTTGGCCTTCAGCGCGACAAGCGCATGGTGGAAAACCTGCGCGATCGTGGCATCATCAGGCGCGCCGAAGACTTGGGCATCGACAAACGCCATGCCACGCGCGACCTGCTGGCGGCCAAAAACATGAAGGACCTCGTGCGTGCCTCGGGCGGCCTGTATGATCCGCCCAAGCGATTCCGCAACTGGTAGGAGCCAAGATGGAAGCACTCAATTACCGATTCGAACAAGGCCGGCGCCCACTCTCAGCCGAACCGCGCGTCGTTGGCGTGGTCAGTTCAGGCAACCTGGAAGTGCTGATCGAAAGCATCCCCCTGGGCGGCGCCTGCGAAGTGGATATCCAGACTGCCGCAGTCGGCTTCGGCGCGATCTGGCAAGCCGTGATCACGGACTTCCACGAACGCTGGCAACTGGCCGACACCCGCATCGCGATCAACGATATGGGGGCCACGCCCGCCGTGGTCAGCCTGCGTCTCGACCAGGCGGTGGAATCCATGCTGGGAGAAAGCAAATGAGCAGCTACCTGGAGGCCAATGGGCGCGAGCGCCTGGCGCTGTTCGACAGCTTTGAAGAATTCATCGGCCCCGCGCAGCGCGTCGTCAGCCCGCATCTGGCGCAGCTGGGTGCGCCGGTTTCGTTCGACGACGGTGTGATCGTCGGCCGCGCCACGCTGGATGGACTGCCCGTGTTCGCAGCTACCCAGGAAGGCGGCTTCATGGGCGGCGCCGTGGGGGAGGTGCACGGCGCCAAGCTGGTTGGCTTGCTGCGCCGCGCGCTGGTCGACCACCCCGCAGCCGTGCTGCTCTTGATTGAGAGCGGCGGCGTGCGGCTGCATGAAGCCAATGCGGGATTGATCGCCCTGTCGGAAGTCATGCGTGCCGTACTGGACGTGCGTGCTGCCGGCATTCCGATCGTGGTGCTGATCGGCGGCTCCAATGGCGCCTTTGGCGGCATGGGCATCGTGGCGCGCTGCGCCAATTCGCTGGTGATTTCGGAGGAAGGCCGGCTGGCAATGTCGGGCCCTGAAGTGATCGAAACCGCCAGCGGCGTCGAAGAATTCGATTCGCGCGACCGCGCACTGGTATGGCGCACCACTGGCGGTAAGCACCGTTACCTGCTGGGCGATGTGCAGCGCATCGTGGAAGACAGTATTCCTGCCTTCCGCCAGGCCGCGCTGGACGCCATCGCGCAAGCCCGCAACAACACGGTAGAACTGACACTGGCTGGCCTGGAAGCGGAGCAGGCCATGCTCGAGCAGCGCATCGGGCGCTTTGGCCGTATGCGCGATCCCGCCGACATCTGGGCATCGCTGGGCGTTGCCGCGCCTCAGGATATTCCGCTGCTGGCGATCGATTCCTTCATTGCCGCCGCAGGGCCTCACCGACAAGGAGCATGAGAATGGATTGGAAAGTTTTAGCCGATGCCCTTTTCCCCGGCGGCCATGACATCGTCGAACATGAACAAGTCCTGACCGGGACCGCACGCGTTGACGGGCAAGCCGTCAGCGTGATCGGTACCACGGGCCATGCTCCGATCGGCGTGGAAATTGCGCTGGCCCAGGCCAAGGCCGTGCTGGCGACGATACGCAACCACCCAGGCCGCGCTATCGTGCTGCTGGTCGACACACAAGGACAGCGATTACGCCATCGCGACGAAATGCTGGGCATCAACAGCTACATGGCCCATCTGGGCAAATGCATCGACCTGGCGCGCCGCCGGGGCCATCGCACCATCGGGCTGGTGTACGACCAGGCCCTGTCCGGCGGATTTGTCGCCAGCGGCATGATGGCCGACGCCTGCTACGCCCTGCCCGGCGCCACGATCCGTGTCATGGCCTTGCCGGCGATGGCGCGCATCACCAAAGTGTCTGAAGAAAAGCTGGTGGAGCTGGCACGCAGCAACCCCGTATTCGCGCCGGGACCGGAAAACTACCTGCGCATGGGCGGCCTGCAGGCAATCTGGGAGGGCGACCTCGCCGCCCACCTGGCAAACGCCATCTCCAGTGCACCGCGCGAGGACCAGCGCAGCGCGCTCGGCCTGCTGCGAGGAGGCCGCAAGACTGCACAGCCAGTCATAGAAGCCATCGTCGGCGGCGGCAATGTACGCGCGGCATGACCTGGTGTGGCTGGTGCGCGACGGGTGGCAGGCCGTGCTGGCTACTGCCCCGCGCGGCACGCCAGCCCACGCCGCAATCGCCCGCTGGGCCGATGCCGGCTGGCCGCTGGTGGTGCGCCGCCGCGATGATGCCGCGCACGCGACCGGGCAGGCCAACGGGCATGGCGGCGATGTCTGCATCGGCCTTGCCGCCCCGCCCGATCCCGTCAACGGAGCGAAGCTGCGCCTGCCGTTGCACGTGCCGGCGCAGCATATTGCCCGCCATTGCGCACCGTTGCCACTGGATGGCGTCGCCCATGCCCTTCCAGCGCACTGGCAAGCTCCCTTCGCCCGCCTGGCGGCAGCCAGCACAGCTCTTGACCTGCGCGTTTTCGGCTCCCTCGCGCTGCAGGCACTGACGGGCCAGGCCTATCTGCGCGACACCTCCGACATCGACCTGCTGTTCCGGCCCCGAAACAGCGCCGCGCTGGATGAAGGCGCCCTGCTGCTGGCCAGCTTCCTCGAAGACTTGCCGCTGGACGGAGAAATCATCTTCCCTGGCGGCCAGGCCGTGGCGTGGAAGGAATGGCTCACCGCCGGTTCCCCCACCGGGCGCGTCCTGGTCAAGTCGCAATCGGGCGTAAGACTCGCAACGCGCGCAGAACTGCGCGCAGAACTGGAGCCGGCATGACGGTCCGCGCCACTCAGTCGGCACAGCAAGCGCGCATCCTGGCAGCCGCCGCCCGGTTCACTGCCAGTTCCAGGCCGCGCCGTCACGCCGCCCATGCCTTCTGCCGCGAAGTTGCGCTGCGCGCGGTGCGCAGCCTGTACCACGAGCTGACACTCTACCCCAAGCCAGGCCTGGTCTCGCTCGTTGACAACGGCAGCCATACCGATATGAACGCCGTAACCTTCATGCGCAGCCTGTTTTCGCTGCGCCACTACTACGCCCGCATCTGCCACGCAGGCTACGACGGCGCCCCCTTCGCGGAACTGAAAAGACTGGGCATCGCCGCCGAGCAGCGCATGCTGGCGGCCACCAAAGGCGTCAACACCCACCGCGGCGCCATCTTCGCCCTCGGCTTGCTGTGCGCCGCGATGGGCCGCGTCCGTGCGCTGCGCATGGCGATGACGCCCGCGGCGCTGCGCACCGTCCTGCTGCTTCACTGGGGCGAAGAACTGGCCGCCCACACGCACGCCGGCGGCAGCTCGAACGGCTTGCAAGCGGCTGCCCGGCATGCCGCCAGCGGCGCGCGGGAAGAAGGCGCCCTTGGCCTGCCTTCCGTGTTCGAAGTAGGCTTGCCGGCCCTGCATGCCACGCTGGCTAGCGGCGGCCCGATGCTGCACGCCCGCGTCGATGCCATCTTCGCCCTGATGGCCAACATCAGCGACACCAACATCTACCACCGAGGCGGAACCGCCGGCGCCGATACGGTGCAGCACGCGGCCCTCCAGTTCCTGCAGCAAGGCGGTACCGCAAACCCGCAATGGAAGGAGCGCGCCCTCGAGTGCCACAGGCACTTCGTCGCCCAGGGGCTGTCGCCCGGCGGCGCTGCCGACCTGCTGGCCGCCACTTGCCTGGTGCACAGCCTGACCACCGTGCCCCTTCCATGAAAAGCCGCCTGCTGATCCTGTGTCCCGGCCAAGGCAGCCAGCATGCCGCCATGTACGACCTGGCGCGCGGAGACTCGCATGGCGCGGCCCTGCTGGCGCAACTGGCGCCCCTGCTGCCCGACCTGTCCTGCCCCGAGGCCATGTTCGGCAACCGCGCCGCGCAGCCGGCGGTCGTCGCCAGCAGCCTGGCGATGTGGGAGGCGCTGCGCCGCGACTGCCGCCAGCCCGCCCTGGTGGCCGGCTACAGCGTCGGCGAACTGACCGCCTACGCTGTGGCCGGCGCCCTGAGCCCGGAACGCACCATCCTCCTCGCTGCGCAACGCGCGGCACTGATGGATGCTTGCGTTGACGCCGGAAGCGCCCACGCCATGCTTGCCATCAGCGGCCGGCGCACGGCTACGCTGCGTCCACTGCTGGCGACCCACGGCTTCCAGATTGCGATCGAAAATGGCGAAGATAGCTGCGTCGTCGGCGGCCTCGCCGCCGATGCGGCCGTCATGTCGATCCCCGGCGCACGCGTCGTGCGACTGCCGCTTGCTATCGCCTCGCACACGCTTTATCTGCAAGGCGCGGTCGAACCGTTCGCGAGACTGCTCGCACGGGAAGAATTTGATACGCTCCAGGCTCCGGTCCTGGGCGGCATTGACGCCGTGCCCATAGGCGACAAGGAGACGGCAGTCAGCCATCTCGCGCGCCAGCTCGCCGAACCAATCGTGTGGTCCGAATGCATGGACGCTTGCGCCGAGCGCGGCATCACTGCCGCCCTGGAACTGGGACCGGGAAATGCCTTGTCGAAGATGCTGTCGACGCGCCACCCCGGCATCGAATGCCGTTCGGTGGCGGACTTCCGCTCGCTGGATGGAATCAGGGACTGGCTGGCGCGGGTTTAACGCAGGTGCTGCTGCACCCACGCGATAATGCCCTTGCTGTCCATTGCCCCCGCCTGGCGCGCCAGCTCGCGCCCGCCCTTGAAGACCGCCAACGTAGGAATGCTGCGGATGGCGAAGCGCGCGGCCAGTTGCTGTTCCGCCTCGGTATTAACCTTCACCACGCGGAAATACGGCTCCAGGTGCCGGGTCGCCTGTTCGTAGAACGGCGCCATTGTGCGGCAGGGTCCGCACCACGGTGCCCAGAAATCCACCAGCACCGGAATATCGTTGCGCTCAATATGCTTGAGGAAGCGCTCGGTCGCCAGGTCCGCCGGCTGGCCGGTGAACAGGGGACGCTGGCATTTGCCGCAGGTCGCCTCTTCCTCCAGGCGCACCGAAGGCACGCGGTTGACGGCGTCGCAGTGTGGGCAGACGATATGCAAGTTTTCCATAGGTTCCAGTATAGCGCAGGCTTATAATCCGGAGGGCACGCTTCGCCAGCCAGGAGGCAACATGGAATACGTGAACACCGACCGCTTGCGCATTGCCTTCCGCCAGCATGGCGACATGCAGGGGGAGCCGATCTTCCTGCTGCACGGCTGGCCGGACGATATGCACACCTGGGATGGCGTCCTGCCCTTTCTCGCAGGCTCCGGATACCGCCTGATCGTGCCCTGCCTGCGCGGCTTTGGCGATACCCGTTTCCTCGACCCGGCCACACCGCGCAGTGGCCAGCTAAGCGCCCTCGCACAGGACCTGCTGGACTTCGCCAGCGCCTTGGGCATCGACCGTTTCAATGTGGCCGGGCATGACTGGGGAGCCCGCGCCGCCTACAACGCCGCCCTGCTGGCGCCGCAACGGGTGATGCGCTGCATGGCCCTGTCGGTCGGCTGGGGCACCAATGACCCGCACCAGGCATTGAGCCTGCATCAGGCGCGCAATTACTGGTACCACTGGTATATGGCGACCGACCGCGGGGCCGAGGCGCTGCGCAAGGATCGCCGCGAATTCGCCCTCCTGCTATGGCGCACCTGGTCGCCTTCATGGCATTTCGGCGAAGGCGTTTTCCACGACACCATGCATGCCTGGGACAACCCGGACTGGGTGGACGTCACCGTGCACTCTTACCGCCACCGCTGGGGGCTGGCCACGCCCGATCCGGCCTACGCCATGCAGGAAGAGCGGCTGCGGCGCGAATCCGTGATCAGCGTGCCGACACTCACCCTGCACGGCACGGAAGATGGCGCCAACAGCCCGCAAACCTCGGAGCGCAAGGAACACCTGTTCAGCGGCCCTTATTACCGCGCACTGCTGGCCGGCGTCGGTCACTTCCCGCAGCGGGAAAACCCGGGCGCCGTGGCCGATGCCTTGCTCGCCTGGCTGCAGCGCGGCTAATCGGCCTTCGCGCTGGGGAAGAACAGCTGTTGGCCGCCAGGGCGGAACTGCGCAATCCTTGCCTGCCCTTCGGGCGATGTGATCCAGTCGATCAGCTGGCGCGCGCCCTTGTAGTTCACGCCCGGATGTTTAGCCGGGTTGGTTGCGATGATGCCATAGGGGTTGAACATGCGCTGGTCGCCCTCGACCATCAGCGCCAGTCCGGTCTTCGCCTGGTAAGCCCCGTATGTCGCACGGTCGGTCAAGGTATAGCCGCCCATTTCAGCCGCCATGTTCAGCACCTCACCCATGCCGAGGCCCGCCGACACGTATAGCGGAGCGGCAACCCGCGAGCCCGCCTGCTTCCAATAGCTCTTTTCCATGATGTCGGTACCGGAATTGTCACCGCGCGAAATGAACTTCGCCGGGCCGCGCGCCAGTTTGCGGAATGCGGCCAGGACATCCTTGCCGCCTTTGATGCCAGCCGGATCGCTGGACGGGCCGACCACGATGAAATCGTTGTACATGACGTCGTGCCGGTCGACACCCCAGCCTTCGGCGACAAATTTATCCTCCGCCGCGCGCGCATGCACCAGGGTGACATCCACGTCGCCATTTTTCGACAGCTCAAGCGCCTTGCCGGTGCCAACCGAAATCACATGCACCTTGCTGCTGGTCCGCGCCTCGAAGGCCGGCAGCAGGTAGGCCAGCAAGCCTGAGTGTTCGGTGCTGGTCGTGGTGGAGAGGCGGATAAGCCGTTGGGCATGGGCGCTGCCGGACAGCGCAAACGCCGCGGCAAGGCTAAGCAGGAGCCTGCGTTGCACTCATTTCTCCTCGAGTTGGCCGTCGCGCAGTTTCAGGCGCTGCACATCCGGCAGGTTGATCAGGTCACGGTCGTGGCAGGCCATGACGACGGTGCTGCCCGACTGGGTCAGCGATGGAATCAAGGCCAGGACTTGTTCGCGTGCCTCGCCATCCAGGCTGGCGGTCGGTTCATCGAGCAGCAGCAGGCGCGGTTGCAGCACCTTTGCCCGTGCCAGCGCCACGCGCTGCTTTTCACCGCCGGACAGCGTAGCCGGCCGGCTGCCCTGCAGATGCCGCACGCCCGCCCAGTGCATCGCCTCCTCCACCAGTCTTGCAGCCTCGGCGCGCGCCACGCCACGGGCCTTCAAGCCGTAGCCGATATTGCCGGCAACGCTGGTCGAGAACAGCACGGGATGCTGGTGCACGTAGACTATGTCGCGGCGCAGGAGCGCCGGGTAAGGCGCCAGCGTCACCGCCTCACCATTGAAGCGCACGCCCACCGCATCGGCCGGCGCCAGGCCGGCCAGCACGCGCATCAGCGTACTCTTGCCGGCGCCGTTCATTCCGGTCAGTACATAGGCACGGGCTGCATCGAGCTTGAAATCCTGCAGGTCGAACAGCATCTTTTCACCATAGCGCTTGGTCAGGCGGACGATGGAAAGCATGGGCGTCATCCCCGTCCCCTGGCGGCATGGGCATCGCCCTGCAGCACCATCATGGCCCCGTTCATCGCCAGCGCAATGGCCACCAGCACCACCCCCAAAGCGATGCCCTGCGCAAACTCGCCTTTACTGGTCTCCAGCGCAATGGCGGTCGTGATGGTGCGCGTTTCGCCCGCGATATTCCCGCCCACCATCATTGCGCAGCCCACCTCGGAAATCACACGCCCGAAGCCGCTGATAATTGCCGCCATCACGCCAAAGCGCACCTCGTAAAGCAGCGTCGCCATGACGCGCCACGGAGAAGCACCATGCGCGATGGCCGTTTCCGCGAAACGTGGGTCGGCCGCCTGCACGGCCGCCAGCGTAAAGGCCAGCAGCACGGGCAGCGCGATGAGCACCTGTCCCGCCACGATGCCCGGCTGCGAGAAAAGCCACTGCAACCTGCCCATCGGTCCGTGGCGCGACAGCATCATGTACAGGAGCAGGCCGATCAGCACCGTCGGCAGCGACAATGCGGCCTGCACCAGCCAGATCACGATACGCCGGCCGCGAAACTGCGTCATTGCAATCGCATAGCCGCCGGCAAGCGCAAACGGGGTCGCGATCAGCAATCCGAGCACGCTGGTGCTGACCGAGATCCAGACAATGCGCCACAGCACAGGATCGCCGTTAACCAACAGCGCAAACGCCCCGCGCACCGCATCCACCAGCCCCATCACGCCTCCCGGTCGAGCTCGTGTCCCACCATGGGGTCACACCCCAGGTGTGACACGGGCGCGACTGTAGGTGCGGCTGAGGCCGTGTCACACCTGGGGTCTGACCCCACGGTGTGACACGGTCTCGGCGGTAACTCGGCCAGTTCGGGTTCGGGGAGCAGGCGTTGCGGGGAGGTCAGCAGCAGGAAGTGGCGGCCGGTGCAGCGGGCCAGCAAGGTCATGCCGAGGCGGCTGGCGACGCTGTGCCCCATCTGCGTGGTGCCGGAGCGCGACAGCAGGAACGGTATCGACATTTGCGCGCCTTTGATCACCATTTCGGATGTCAGGCGCCCGGTCGTGTAGAACACCTTGTCGCCGCCGTCCACGCCGTCCAGCCACATCTTGCCGGCAATGGCGTCAACGGCGTTGTGGCGCCCTACGTCTTCGACAAAATACAAAAGCTCCCCGCCTTGCGTGAACAGGGCGCAGCCGTGCACCGAACCCGCTTGCTTGTAGATCGACTGCAGCGTGCGGATGGTTTCAACGATCCGGTATACGCCGGACTGCTTGAGCCGCGCCCCGGGCGGCAGCTGGATGTCGTCCACTTCGTCCATCAGGTCGCCGAACACGGAACCCTGGCCGCAGCCGGTGGTCACCACTTTGCGCGCGGTGCGTTCTTCGATATCGGCGACGCCGCCACGCGTCTTCACCGCTGCGGCGCCGACCGACCAGTCGACATGGATCGATGCCACGTCCTCCACCGAACGGACCAGACGCTGGTTGCGCAGGTAGCCCAGTACCAGGGCTTCCGGCGCACCGCCCAGCGTCATCAGGGTGACCAGCTCGCGCTTGTCCACGTACACGGTCAGCGGGCGTTCGGCGGGAATGTGGATCAGCGAACGGCGTCCTTTTTCGTCGATCGCTTCCACCTCCTGCGTCAGCACCACGCTGGCCTGTGTCATCTGCGGTAGGTTCATGCGCTTGCCGCCTCCATCGCCTGGCCGCCGCCGAAACTGGACTGGGCGTCAACCGTACCGCCCAGCGTGACTTTGACCGCGCAGTACTTGAACTCGGGGATCTTGCCAAACGGGTCGAGCGCAGGGTTGGTGAGCTTGTTGATCGCCGCTTCGTAATAGCAGAATGGCACGAACACGGCGCCGCGCGGCGAGCTGTCGTCGGCCCGGGCATACAGCGCGACCTGGCCCCGGCGCGACGCGATGGTCACCACGTCGCCCGGCTCTGCGCCCAGGGCCGCCAGGTCTAATGGATGCACCAGCGCGACCGGGTCCGGTTCGATCGCGTCCAGCACCGCCGTGCGCCGCGTCATGCTGCCGGTGTGCCAGTGTTCGAGCTGGCGGCCGGTAATCAGGACCATGGGATAGGCGCTATCGGGCCGTTCATCGGCCGGGATGATATCAGCCGGCACAAAACGCGCCCGGCCCGACTCGCGCGGGAAATCGTCGGTGAACACCACCGGCGTGCCGGGATCGCCCTCTTCATGGCAGGGATAGGTCACCGCATGCTCGCGCTCCAGGCGCTCCCACGTGATGCCGGCAATGCTGGGCATGACGCGCCGCATCTCCGCGAACACGTCGGCCGCGCTGCCGTATTGCCAGTCCAGGCCAAGCCGCTGGGCCATCTGCTGGATAATCCACAAGTCCTGCCGCGCTTCACCCGGCAGTTCCAGGGCCCGGCGCCCGATCTGCACCAGCCGGTCGGTGTTGGTGAAGCTGCCGTTCTTTTCCGGGAAGGCGCTGGCCGGCAGGATCACATCGGCCAGGCAGGCGGTTTCTGTGAGGAAGATGTCCTGCACCACCAGGTGCTCCAGCGAGGCCAGGGCAGCGCGCGCGTGGTTGGCATCGGGGTCGGACATGGCTGGATTCTCGCCCATGATGTACATGCCTTTGACCTGCCCAGCCTCGGCGGCATCCATCACCTCCACTACCGTCAGCCCGGGCTTGTCGTCCAGCGTGCCCGGCGCCAGGCCCCAGGCGTTCTCGAATCGGGCCCTGGCGGCAGGCTCGGTCACGCGCTGGTAGTCCGGGTACATCATCGGGATCAAGCCCGCGTCGGAGGCGCCCTGGACATTGTTCTGTCCGCGCAGCGGATGCAGGCCCGTACCCGGCCGGCCAATTTGTCCCGTCATCAGCGACAGCGCGATCAGGCAGCGCGCATTGTCAGTGCCGTGCACATGCTGCGAAATCCCCATCCCCCACAGGATCATCGAGGCGCGCGAGGTGGCGTACAGGCGCGCCACCTCGCGAATTGTCTCCGCCTCGATGCCGCAGATCGGCGCCATGGCTTCCGGCGCGTAATCGGCCACGTTTGCCGCCAGTTCGTCGTAGCCGATGGTGCGGCCGGAGATAAAGTCCCTGTCCACCAGCCCTTCCGTCACGATCACGTTCATCATGGCGTTCAGCAGCGCCACATCGGTATCGGGTTTGAACTGCAGGAAGCGGTGGGCAATGCGCGAAAGGTCGGAGCGGCGCGGATCGCACAGCACAAGCTTTGTGCCTTGCCGCACGGCGTTCTTGATCCACGTCGCCGCCACGGGGTGGTTCACGGCCGGATTGGCGCCAATCAGGATCACCACTTCGGCCTTCATCACGTCCTTTACCGGGTTGGACACGGCGCCCGAACCTATCCCTTCCAGCAGGGCCGCAACCGAGGAGGCATGGCACAGCCGCGTGCAATGGTCGACATTGTTGCTGCCGAAGCCGGTGCGCACCAGCTTCTGGAACAGGTAGGCTTCCTCGTTGCTGCCCTTGGCCGAGCCGAAGCCGGCCAGCGCGCGCGGGCCGTGGGTGTCGCGGATGGCGGCCAGCTTGCCGCCGGCCAGCGCCAGCGCTTCTTCCCAGCTCGCTTCGCGGAACACTTCGTGCACGCGCTCGGGGTCCATGCTGAAGCCGCCCGATTTCGGCGGCGCATCGGCGCGCCGCACCAGGGGCCTGGTCAGGCGATGCGGATGGTGGACGTAGTCGAAGCCGTAGCGGCCCTTCACGCAAAGCCTGCCCTCGTTGGCCGGTCCATTGCGTCCTTCCACGAACACGATCTTGTTGTCCTTGACGTTGTAGGTGAGCTGGCAGCCTACGCCGCAATATGGGCATATGGAGTCGACGCGCCTGTCCGGCACCGCCAGCGCGGCATCGCGCGCAGGCATCAGGGCGCCGGTCGGGCAGGCTTGCACGCATTCGCCGCACGCAACGCAGCTGGAGGTGCCCATCGGATCGTCCATGTCGAACACGATTTTCTCGCCGTCGCCGCGCCAGGCCAGGCCGATCACGTCGTTCATCTGCTCGTCGCGGCAGGCACGCAGGCAACGGGTGCACTGGATGCAGGCGTCGAGGTTGACCGCGATGGCGGCATGCGTCAGGTCGCCCGCCGGCTGGCGGCGGGGCGCGAAACGGGGCTTGCCGACTGCAAGGGTTTCCGCCCAGCGTTCAACTTCGTTATGACGCGTATGCGCTTGCCCGGGCATGTCGGCCAGCAGCAGTTCCAGCACCATCTTTTGGGCGGCAAGCGCACGCGGGCTGTCGCTGCTGACTTTCATTCCTTGCGAAGGATGGCGGCAGCATGATGGCGCCAGCACGCGCTCGCCCTCAATCTCCACCATGCATGCGCGGCAGTTGCCGGCGGGCGCCATGCCGTCCTGATAGCAAAGGTGCGGAATGTCGATGCCTGCGCGGCGCGCCGCATGCAGCAGCGTTTCGCCGGCCGCGGCCCGCACCGCGCGGCCATTGAGTTCGAAGGCGATCATCGCGCCACCTCGTGCGGGAAGTACTTCAGCACGCAGTCGACCGGATTGGGGGCGGCCTGGCCCAGGCCGCAGATCGAGGCGTCGCGCATCACCTGCGACAGCTCGCCCAGCAGCCCTGCATCCCACACCTGCGCCTCGACCAGGTTGGCCATCTTGGCGGTGCCCACCCGGCAGGGCGTGCACTGGCCGCAGGACTCGTGGCGGAAAAAGCGCATCATATTCCCGGCCGCAGCGCGCGCAGTGTCATGCTGCGACAGCACGATGACGGCGGCGGAACCGATGAAGCAGCCGTATGGCTGCAGCGTATCAAAGTCGAGCGGCACATTGGCCATGCTGGCCGGGAGGATGCCACCTGATGCGCCGCCCGGCAGGTAGGCATAGAACTGGTGGCCGTCCTGCATGCCCCCGCAGTATTCGTCGATCAGCTCTTGCGCCGTAATGCCGGCCGGCGCCAGCTTGACGCCCGGCTGCCTGACGCGGCCTGAGACCGAGAACGAACGCAAGCCCTTACGGCCGTTGCGTCCATGCCCGGCGAACCACGCTGCGCCTTTGGCCAGGATCTCAGGCACCCAGTACAAGGTCTCGAAATTGTGTTCCAGCGTCGGGCGGCCGAACAGGCCCACCTGCGCCACATAGGGCGGCCGCAGGCGCGGCATGCCGCGCTTGCCCTCGATCGATTCGATCATCGCCGATTCTTCGCCGCAGATGTAGGCGCCCGCGCCGCGCCGCAAATGGATGCGAGGCTGCTGACCGCCCAGTTGCGCAAGCTCCTGCTGCAGCAGCTGGCGGCAGTCGTGGTATTCGTCGCGAAGGTAGATGTAGATCTCGTCGATGCCGGTGGCCCAGGCGGCGATCAGCATGCCTTCGATGAACTGCCGCGGATTGCGTTCAAGATAGAAGCGGTCTTTGAATGTGCCCGGTTCGCCCTCGTCGATATTGACTGCCATCAGGCGCGGTCCCGGTTCGCTGCGCACGATGCGCCACTTCCGCCCCGCCGGGAAACCGGCCCCGCCCAAGCCGCGCAGGCCGGCCTCTTCCAGTTCCGCAATTACAGCCTCCACGGAACGCGCCCCGGACAGGCATTCGCCCAGCACTGCGAACGCGCCGCCGCTGTCCGGCGCGCCGGGAAGCGGTGCAGGAGCAGCGCCCGCCGCGCCAGCAAGCGCCGCCGCCACGCGCTCGCAACTGGCGAACCCGGTCGCATGCTGCCCCACCAGCACCGCCGGCGCCTGGTCGCAGCGTCCGATACAAGGCGCCGCCACCACCCGCACCTCCCGCCCCAGCAGCCCCGGCAGGCGCGCCAGCAGTTCGCCCGCGCCAGCCAGTTCGCACGACAAGCCATCGCACACGCGTACGGTCAACGCCGGCGGGGCCGGTTCGCCCTCGCGAACAATATCGAAATGGTGGTAGAAGGAGGCCACCTCAAAAACCTCGACCTGGGCCAGCCGCAGCTCCGAGGCCAGCGCCGCCAGGTGCGCCGCCGGCAGGCAGCCATATGCATCCTGGATCACATGGAGGAACTCGATCAGCAAGTCGCGCCGGCGCGGCGCATCGCCGAGCAAAGCCTGCACCTGCTGCAGCGCAGCAGCATCAACCTGCCGGCCTTTCGGCCGCTGGCGCTTCCTTTCCCGGCTGGCACCCTGCACTGCAATTGGAATCATGCCCTGATTCACCTCGCAAAATGATGTGGCTTACCTCAGGGTATCATGCGTAGCCCTGCGGCGGAACATGTTATTGTCAGTATAAGGATGCCACAGCACGGGAGGTCAACCGTGGAAAATCTTCAATCGCTGGCGTCCATGCTGGACCTGTACCAGTTGAGCCTGACGATCATCCTCGTCCTGCATGCCCTCAGCCTGGTGCCGCAATGGCAGCGCCAGTACTTCCACCCGCGCCTGCTGCGCGTGGCCATGCTGGGAATGATGCTGGGGATCGCACAAGGTGCGGTAATCGCCGCCGCCGTGGAACACAGCGCGCTTGCACGCGGTGGCGGCATCGCCCTGCTGGGCGCTGCGATCATGATGCACGGCTGGGTCGCACTGCAAAACCTGCTGGCCAGCTACGCCTTGGTCCACCTGCACCGTCCCAGCGCCATCATGGCGCACCGCATGGGCTGGGCCCAGCGCCCGCTTGGCTACCTGAGTGCCGCGCTGACGCTCGTCGCAGGATTTACCCTGGCGTGATCAGTTGCGGCCCGCCGTGCCGTGCTCAGGCCAGACAATATCGTTGTCGACCGAATACAGGCGGCAGGGTTCTTTGCTGGCCGCCTGGCAGGCCGCCAGCGCCTTGTCGTTGGTGTTCTCGCCCTCTTCCGCCCAGCCCCAGGAACCGGTGGCCGAAATCGCAAAGGCGCGCGGCGTGGCCTTTTTCAGGAATTCCCGGTACTGCTCGCGGCCACGCTGGGGCAGGTAAGGCACGGCATTCACGTCATCCAGCGCTGCATAGCGGGTCGCTTTTTGCGCCGCCGGTTCTGCCAGGGCATACACCTCGCGGGTTGGCATGCCGACGCTGGCCAGGAAGCGCTCAACTTCCGGCAGCCAGATCGCTGCCCCATCGCGATTGCCCAGCAAACCGTGCGCATCTTTCTTGAAGGCGCCGTAAGCCACCAACTCCGCCTTGCCGCCGGCCGCCGTGAAGGCACCGTGCATGCGCGCCACCAGTTCCGGCCCGAAGTAGCTGTCGTTGGCGCCATACATCCACATGCTTGGCAGCTTGTTGCGGCGGCCATACTCGCCAAAGGCCTTGACCAGGGCGCCCTGCCAGTTGCACAGGTCGCCGTGCACCTTCAGTCCGCCGGCAAAATTCATGATGCCGCGCACCCCTGGCAAGTCCTGCGTGGCAGCGGCCATGCTGGCCAGGCCGCCGAAGGACTGGCCGGCCAGCACGATATGTTCATTGTCGACCCAGGCCAGGGTGCGTGCGAAACGTACCACGTCGGCGATATCGCCCGCCTGTTCGTAGCCGTTCGCCGTCATATTGCAGCCGTATTCGACGAACTTGCCGGTGGAGTTGGAGAAGCCCGTGCGCATTGGCACCATCACCGCGTATCCGCGCCGCACGAAGGCCGTAGCCAGGTAAACGAAGCGGTCGCGTGCCTGCAGCCGGGGATTGCCCGGCGCCTTGCCGTGGTTGACGATCAGCAGCGGGAATGGCCCGGGACCGGGAGGACGGAAAACTGTGGTTTCCAGCTGCACGCTTTGCGCGCGGCCGGCCGGCACCATGATGATCTGTTCGTTCAGGCGAGCGTCGAGCGCAGCATCCCCCGCCTGCGCGGATGGCAGGCATGCACAAGCCAGCAGTATGGCGGCGACACGTGCAATGAAGGAATTAATGATGCTCTCCAGAACAATGCGTATGGGCAATATCCCAGATTCTTATGCGCACCGTTCAGGAAAGCAATCCCAAAACGTTAACCGTAGCAATTAGCTCAGCTTTAAGAGCAGGGAACGCATGGATTGCAACACTTCATCGGCCAGTTTCGGGTCGGATTTGTAGACATTTCGCGACACTGAGATGGCGCCCACCAGCGCTGCCATGATGGCAATTGCCTGCTGCCCCTGGCCGTCCCCGGCCGGCAACCGGGTGCGGATGTATTCGGCCATCTGGCGAAATCCATTGGTGTAGCCGGCCCCCACCGCGGCATCCTGGCGCGCCACCTCGCTGGCGGCCGCGGCCAGGGGGCAGCCTTCGGCCAGGTTGTCGCGCTGGCCAGGCGCCAGGTAGTCATCGATCAGTTGCGCCAGCGTGAGCGGCTGCCCGGCCAGCTTGCCGTAGGCGGCGCCGGTGCTGAACTGCATGGCTTGCGCCGCCAGCGCATCTTTCGAGGGGAAATGGGCATACAGGGCGCCGTGCGTCAGCCCGGCCGCCTTGCTGATTTCAGCCACGCCAACGCCATCGATCCCCTTCTCGCGAAACAGCCGGGCAGCCGTTTCAAGCAGGACTTGCCGGTTCTGCGCTGCTTTCTCCCTGGTGATTTTCATGGCCCGCCCCCATTAATCATTGCGATCGTCATCATACCAGCTGTTGTATTGCCTGCCCGTTTTTTGGGCAGGCCCGATAATTTCCATGTGGAATCATGTAGACTGGCGCCATGACCATCTCCGCACTCCAGGCCGGCCTGTCCGGCCTCCAGGCCAATCAGCGCGCGCTCGACGTGGAAGGGCACAACGTCGCCAATATGGCGACGCAGAACTTCCAGCCGCAGCAGGCCACATTCCAGGAAACGCCAGGCGGGAGCAGCGTCACCATTTCCACCGCCGCGCGCGACCTGTCGGCGGCCGCCAATGCCGGCGGCGCCCCATCGGGCACCGACCCGGCCAGTTCCATCACCAACTCCCTGGTCTACAAGGCCAACTTCGATCTGTCGGCCAAAGTGATCCAGGCCGCCGACGAGCGAATTGGCACACTGCTGGATATCAAGGCTTAACGCCAGCGCCTTCCCGCGCTATGCTGTCGTATGTGCAGCGTGGCGGAGGCTAGCATGGACGACCTCGAACTCCCCCTTCAGGACCGCAAGCAAGCCGCCGAGCTCCTGGCCGAAAAGCTGGCGCACCTGCGCGGCAGCAATCCCCTGATCCTGGCCATTCCACGCGGCGCCGTGCCGATGGGGCGCATCATTGCCGATCGCCTGCAAGGCGAGCTGGATGTGGTGCTGGTGCGGAAAATCCCTTCGGCCATCGATCCCGAACTGGCAGTCGGCGCCGTCGACGAGCATGGCAACCGCGAACTGGCGCCCTACTTCAACCGCACACGCACCAGCATGGAATGGGTCGAACTGCAAACCCGGGAGCAGCTGGAATTGATGCGCCGCCGCCGCGCCTCTTACGGCAGCAAGCGGCCGCCGGCCAATCCCGCAGGCCGCACCGTGGTGATAGTCGACGATGGCCTGGCCACCGGCTCCACCATGGCGGCTGCCCTGCGCTCCACGCGCGCCCGCAAGCCGAAGCAATTGATTGCCGCCGTGCCGGTGGCGGCGCCGGACTCGCTGGAAGTGATTGCGCCCTTGGCCGATGGCATCGTCTATCTCGCCGCGCCGCTGAACTTCATGTCGGTCAGCCGCCATTACCTTAGCTTCCCCCAGGTCGCGGAAGAAGAAGTCCTCGAACTGCTGACGAGCGAGTAGTGCGACTTTGAATTGCCGCGTGTGCGACACTGGCGCTGAGGAGGCAGGCTACGGATGACCGAACACGATCCCCGCAAGCACGACCGCCGCGAAGGCGACCGCGGACAACGGCGCCGTGCCGGCGATGCACCGCGCTACCTCGATCCCGGCGAGACCATCTTCACGCTGTGGGGGCGCGTGATCGTCGCGCGCTACAAGCGCTGGGCTGCCGCGGCCACGCGGCACATCATCCAGCGGCCTTTGCACATCGGCGTTTCCGCCCGCATTTACCACCCCGAACCCGGCGCCACGGGACTGCGCAGCAAGAACCTGCAGTATCTCGAAGAGTCGGTGGCGCAGTGGGTCATGTCGCGCGACGTCCTGGTGTTCATGATCCCGACCGTGAATACATCGGGCCTGCTGCACCCCTCCAACATCCGCCTGCGCGACTACGCCAAGCACCTCGACGGCCTTGTGCTGCAAGGCGGCGCCGACGTATCGCCGCACAGCTATGCGGAAGAGCCCACCAAGCCCGAATGGAGCGGCGACCGCGCGCGCGATATGTACGAACTGGAGCTGCTGCATGAATTCGTCGAAGCAGGCAAGCCGGTATTGGGCATTTGCCGCGGCTGCCAACTGCTCAACGTCGCCTTTGGCGGCAGCTTGTACCAGGATATTGCGACCGACGTGCCCGACGCGCACGTTCACGTGTCGGACGATTACGACCGGCACCGGCACGAAATCACTTTCCCGCCCGGGTCTTCCTTGCCTTCCATGGTGCGGGGGCCGCAGCGCGCGCTGGTGAACTCGATCCACCACCAGGCGGTGAAGTCGCTCGGCAAGGACATGCAGGTGGAAGCCCTGTCCTACCCGGACAATATGATCGAAGCGATCCGCTATACGCGGGCGCCATTCGTGATGGGCTTGCAGTGGCATCCTGAATTCCACCGCGCCGGCGGGGTCGAACTGCTCGATTGCACCGGCATCCTCGACAGCTTCCTGCGCGCCGCCCGGGAAACGCGCTTTTAAGCGTGATGCTTGAACCGACCGCCCGGAACTTCGTCAACGCTTGCAGGGCTTTCCATCGTATTGCAGTTGGTATTGCTTATAAGTGCTGCCGTTCCAGCGTTCGATCGGGAAGCAAAAGCCTGGACCGCCGATTTCGATATCGGGCCAGCCGTCTTTCCCTCTGGTCGGCAGCACCGTCAAGATGCCGGCACCGTGGGTGATCAGCTTCCATTTGCCATCGGTCTGCTTGCTGACCAGGGCATAGCCGACGCCCGTATCGCCATAGCAGGCCGTGCCGCTTTCCGTGATGACGGCCTCGGGCTGGCCGTCGCCATTGAGGTCTCTGACTTGTTCGATCGCCCCCGGCACATAGCTCGAGCCAGAGTCGGAACAGGATTTCCAGGCCTTGCCGTGCTGCTTGAAGCCCGCCGCCTTGAAAGCGGCAGCTTCGTCCGCCGCCGGTAATGAGCGCGCCCCTGCCAGCGAGGCCTGGCTAAACACCAGGCTAAGAATTGTGAAGATCAGTTTCATATTGCCACCCTCCCCGCTTGGGCCATTGTAATCCATGCGGTAGCCCAGCAGGACCAAAGAGGAAGTGCAATACCCGGCGCCGGCTCACGCCTGTTGCTTTTGAGGAACGATGTAACAGCAAAGGGCGCATCACGAGCACATCGCCCGCGCCGGCAAGGCAGGCCCGCTCATGCTGGCGCATGGCCGCCGCCGTCTGCGCCGCGATCGTACCCTGGCGGTGCGATCCCGGAACGACGTGCAGCGGCCCGTCCTCGGCAGCGCAAGGGTCGAGATGGAGGCGCAAGGCGACCATCTGTTCCAGCACATCCGCAGGCGCTTGCACATACCAGCCGTCCTCCTTGCGCGACCAACCGCGCAGCACGGCATTCTCGACGCGATCGCTGACGGGAATACTCAGGTCCTGGTGCACCGGTACCAGCCAGTTCACTGCGCCCGATTTTTCGAAGAAGGTACACTGGACCGCAACATGCCCTGGCGGCAGCATGGGCCGCAAGGCGGGCATCGCAATGAGCAAATCCGCAAGCTCGGCGCACCAGGCCTGCGACAGCAAGGTTCGGGAACCGGCGGTGCCATGGGCGCCGATCTGCGCGGCATAACGCCCGCATTGCGCGGCGTCGGCGACGCCTTGAATGACTGCAAATCCGTCCCGCGCAAAATCGGCAGCGGTCACTATGGCTCAGGGTTTGGCGTAGAAGACCAACGAGCTGCCCAGGGTCAGCGACTCTTCAATGTGGGCATGCAGGTCGACAAATGGCTTCTGCTCCAGCATTTCGGTTTGCAGGACGCTGAAGGCATCCATCGCCACTTCCTCGAAGCCGAATTTGCCGGCCTCGATAATCGCAGAATCCCAGAGCGCCTCCGCACCTTCCTGCAGCAGGAACAGCATGCACTTATGCAGCGCATGCTCTTGCGGGTGCGCATATTCATAGACCGGCTTGCCTTCGAAAATCCCTTCGAAGGTGTATATCCCCAGGACACTGCTATCGCTCATGAGCTGTTCTGATTGACTGGTTAAATCCCGCCGGCAAGCGGGGACGTTGCTGATTATACAGCGGACCTTCGTCGCCCCAATGCCCTGAACAGGCACCAGAAAGCAGCCGTTATCAAGGTCAACGCGCCTGCCAGCATTGCCACGGCGCGCCACGAATACAGCACCGGCGCCGTGACAAACGGCGGCTGGTAGATCAGTAGCTGGTCTTGCCGGTGCAGGTGCAGCGGCAGGCCCGGGGCCAGGTAGCTTTCGGCCAGCACCGGCCTGGCGGCACCGCTCGCCAGTTCGCCCATCGCAGCCTGGACGCGGCTGGCCCAGTCGTGATCGAACTCCGGCTTGCCATGGGCACCGAAATACCTGTAGCCCTGGCCTGTTGTTGCCAGCAGTTCGCTGATCTCGCCGGCGTAGGCGCGTGTGTCGCTGCCCGGCAGGAAAACCACCAGCCCGCCCAGGTGCTGGTAGAGGAAATCGCCGGCAAACACCAATCGGCGCGCACGGTCGATGAAGGTTGCCGATTCCTGGGCATGGCCGGGCGTGGACCGGAACTCGATGGCACGCCCGCCAAGGTCGATCTTTTCACCGTCGTCCACCCAGCGCTGGATACGCAGGTCGCGTGCACCCGTGAGCGATTCCATGGCCGCGATCTGCAGCTTGCCGCCCTGCGCGCGGGCCTTCAGCTCCGGCGTCGCGAGCAGCAGCACGCCATCGAAGGCATCCAGGTCTCCAATATGGTCGAAATGGAAGTGCGAAAGCGCAAGCATGAGCGGCTTGGCGGTCAGGCTCTCTGCCACCGCTCGTATCGAGCGGATGCTGGCCGGACGCTCGCCCGATCCCGCGTCAATCAGCAAGGCGCGTTCGCTGCCAACCAGCAGGTAGGAGGAGTTGTATTGCGAGGACTTCGGTTCGGCGATGATGTAGCTGCCCTCATCGATCGCCTCGACCGCGTACCAGTCGTCGACGTAGCGCGCCTTTTCGCTCCACAGTTGGCCGGAGCGCAGCATGCCGAACACCTGGTCGCTGGCAAATGGCATCTTGGCCAGCCAGGACGCGGCCAGCAACGACACCAACAGGATCACGGCAGTGGTGGTAATGGCGCGCCTGAAGGCGCGGGACTTTCCGGGGACAACAGGCATGAGACGGCGCGACATGTTAAAAACTTGGCAATTCTACCCAATCGCCAGGATCTCTGCTTGCCGACCGTTGGCGGCGGACGGACCCGGCCGCCGCCATGCATTCAGTGACCGCGGAACTTCGCGATCGCGGCGTCCACCACTCCTTCCACGCTGCCGGAGGAATCGAACTCCGCCCGCAGGTAGTGGGCGTCGCTGCCCATATGCGTCACCTGCATCAGGTGGTTCAGCGCGGCGCTGCCGCCAAGTGCTTCGGCGTGCAAGTCCATGCGGCGCAGCGTGGTGAGAATGTCTTCGCGCAGCGACAAGCTTTCATAAGTCTTGGGGTGCACTACCGTGCCATCCAGGCCGAAACGGCAGGCCTGGAAGCGGTTGTAGTTGTAGACCAGGTAGTCGTCCTCGGCCGGCGGCGCCTCCTTGCGCTCCAGCAGGTAGGAGCACAGGGCTTGCAGGTAGCAGGCCAGGGCTGCTGCCCTTTCCACCGTCAGCGGCGTATCGCACACGCGCAGCTCGATGGTGCCGTATTCAGGCTTTGGCCGGATGTCCCAGTAAAAGTCCTTCATCGACTTGATCACGCCCGTGTGCTCCATCTTCGAGAAGAAACTGTTCTCGAATTCATCCCATTTCAGGATGAACGGCGCCCGGCCGCTCATTGGGAAGGCGAACACGCTGTTCAGGCGTGCGGAGTTGAACAGGGTGTCGTTCCCCTGCACATACGGCGAAGAGGCCGACAGCGCGATGAAGTGCGGCACATAGCGGCTCAGCGAATGCAGCAGGTACAGCGCATCGTCGCCGCTGGCGCAGCCAATGTGCACGTGCTGGCCGAAAATCGTAAACTGCTTGGCCAGGTAGCCATACAGCGCCGACACTTCCTTGAAGCGCGGCTTGGAGAAGATCTTGCGCTCCGACCAGCGCTGGAACGGGTGGGTGCCGCCGCCGCAGATGCCGATGTTCAGCGTGTCGGCCGCCCGCACCAGCGTATCGCGCGTTTCGCGCAGCTGGGCCAGCAGCTCGCCGTGCCTGGTGTGCACGTCGCTGTTAATCTCGATCATGCTCTCGGTGATCTCCGGCGTCACGTGGCCGGGGAACGGCTTGCGCGCCAGCAGGTGCAGCAAGTCCGGACTCGAGGCGGTCAGGTCGAAGTCGGACAGGCTGACCAGCTGCAGCTCAAGCTCGACGCCCATCGTCAAAGGTTGCGACGATTTAAATTCTTCCAACGGCATATCAGCCCTCCTCTTTTGCCGTTTCGCGCGCCCGTATCAGCGCACGTTGCGTGATGATCGGCCCCAGCACTTCCATGAACAGCGTCATGGCAGCGAGCGCGGCCAGTTCATCGACCAGCACAATACCCATGTAACGCGTCTGCTCAAGCAGCAGGATGGCGAATACCGACATGGGCGACAAAGCCACACCGATCAAGGCGCCCTTGCGCCAGGAAATGCCGGCGACATGCGAGAACAACGCGACGGCAATCGTCTTGGTGGCAAAGCGTACCATCAGCAGCAGGAAACCCAGCGTCGCGCCAAACACGACACGCTGCCAGTCCAGGGTTGACACGGCAAACACGAACAGCAGCACCGTCAGCAATTCGCCAATGGCGCCGAAGTTGCGCTGCGTGCGCGTGAACGTCACGCGTCGATGGCGTGCCATCAGGCCAAAGGTCAGCGTCGCCAGCACCGGCGACAGGTCGGCCGCCTGCGTGATCGACACCAGCAGCACCACCACCATGGCAAAGGCCACGGTGCCGTCGCGCGCCAGCGTGCCAAGGCTGCGCAGCAGCGCCGGCACCAGCATGCCTGCCACCGCGCCCAGCACGGCCGAAGCAAGCAGCTCGATCACGCTGCGCGACACTGCCTGGGTCAGGCTGCCGGAAGTCTGGAATACCCAGAAGCCGACCACAACCTTGAACACGAACAGCGCCAGCACGCAGTTCATCGCGACCAGGTGCAGTACGCGCTCCGTTACCTGGCCCGAACTGCGCTCCTCGTTGATCACGCGCAGCACGCCGGCCGGCGAGCTGGACATCGCCAGGGAAGCGAGCAGCAACGCCGTCAGCGGCGGCATGCCTTGCCAGTATGCGATTGAAAACACCGCACCGAATGTGAGCGCAGATTCGGCAAGGCCGCTGACGGCAATCCAGGGATTGACGCTCAGCCAGCGCAGGTTGATGCGGTAACCGAATTCAAACAGGATGAGGCCGAAAGCGATATTGGCAAGCAGGGTTACCTGGCTGCTGCCGTCCGGCACGAGAAGATCGGGCATGGCCTGCGCAAGCAGGAAGCCCACCAGGCCGTACACACTGATGCGCGGCAGATTGGTCCAACGGTGAACAAACTCGCCTGCAAGCCATGCAAGCAGCATGGCGCAAGGCCATGCGAGTTCGTCAGAGATGACTAACAAATCGGTCATAGACTTACCTCCGAGCCGTACTATATTGCAATTGTGAAAAACATGTCACACGAATCTTGGTTACAATGCCACGTATGGACATGATCAGCGAACACGTTTGCCACGGTGGAGTACAACGCTTCTACCGTCACGAGTCGGAAGCGATTGGTTTGCCAATGCGCTTTTCCATCTTCATTCCGCCGCAGGCAGCGCAAGGGCCGTTGCCTGCGCTGATTTATCTCGCGGGCCTCACATGCACGGAAGAGACTTTCGCCATCAAGGCCGGTGCACAGCAGCATGCCGCGCGCGAAGGCCTGGTCCTCATCGCACCGGACACCAGTCCGCGCGGCGCAGGCATTGAAGGCGAGACGGCGAGCTGGGATTTCGGCGAGGGCGCCGGCTTCTACCTCGATGCGACGCAAGCGCCGTGGTCGCAGCATTACCGCATGGAGAGCTACATCCACGAACTGCGCCAGCTGGTGATCGATGAATTGCCGGTCGACGCAAAGCGAATCGGCATCTTTGGCCATTCGATGGGTGGACATGGTGCGATGACGCTGGCCCTGCGCCGGCCGGACCTGTTCCGCAGCGTATCGGCCTTTGCGCCGATCGCAGCGCCGGTACGCTGCCCATGGGGACAGAAAGCTTTTGCCGGATACCTGGGGCCGGATAAGGAGAGCTGGCTGCAGCACGACGCCAGCGCGCTGATGGCGGTGCAGGACGAGGCGCCCTTCCCCAACGGCATCCTGATCGACCAGGGCCTGGCCGACAAGTTCCTTGAGGAGCAGTTATACCCGGGAGTGTTCGAGGATGCGTGCCGCGCCGCCGGCCAGCCCCTGGAGCTGCGCCGGCATGCGGGCTACGATCATGGCTACTACTTTATTTCGAGCTTCATTGGCGACCATGTGAAGTTCCATAGCCGCCAGCTCAAGGAAATTACTTCGTAAGCACCTTGCGGATGGTTTCCGCCAGTTCTTCCGCGACGAACTTGGCCACGTAAGCGTCGGCACCGACACCCTTCACGTGGTCTTCGTTGGTCTTGCCCGACAACGAGGAATGAATCACCACCGGAATCTTGGCGAAGCGGGCATCCTGCTTGACCAGGCGGGTCAGCGTGAAGCCGTCCATCTCCGGCATTTCCAGGTCGGTCAGCACCAGGGCCACGCGGTCTTCCACCGGGATGCCTTCGGCCTTGCAGCCTTCGGCGATGTGGTTCAGCTTGTCCCATGCTTCCTTGCCTGTCTTCATCATGACAAACGGCGCATGCATCGCTTCCAGGCCGCGCTCGATCAGGTTGCGCGCCACCACGGAGTCGTCGGCAGCGAGGATGAAGGTGCCCGGCTTGAGCGGCAGGCGCCCCACCGAGGTTTCATCGATATCCTTGCCATCGCTTGGCGTCAGGTTGCGCAGGATGGTTTCCACGTCCAGCACCTGTGCCAGGCGGGTGTTCTGCACATCGCCATCGACGCGGGCGATGGAGGTCACCATGCCGCCACCGTGACTGCCTTCGGCGCTCAGCACCTGGCTCCAGTCCAGGCGCACGATCTCGTCCACCGATTCAACGGCAAAGGCTTGGGTGGTGCGCGCGAATTCGGTCACCAGCATGATATTGAGGCCAGTCTTCGGCTTGACGCCGACGATGCCCGGCAGGTCCATCACGGGAATGATCTGGCCGCGCAGGTTGACCACGCCCAGCATATGCGGCTCCGAGCCCGCAACCGCGGTCACGGTCGGCATTGCAACGATCTCGCGGATTTTGAACACGTTGATGCCGTACAGCTCGGAATTGCCGCTGGTGTTGTCGACACCAAGGCGGAACAGCAGCAGCTCGAACTTGTTGGAGTTTGTGAGGTTACTGCGCTCGTCAACTTCTTGTTGAACGGAATTCATCGGTTGCTCCAATCTGCTGGTAAGAGGCATTCCCTTTGGTATGGAATGTTTCGGCAGTATACCGGCCTTTTTTTAACATCCGGCAGCGATGAGGGGCAGAAACAACAAAAAAAGGACGCACGATAGCGTCCTTTCAAGAATTCTGGAGCGGGAAAAGAGTCTCGAACTCTCGACCTCAACCTTGGCAAGGTTGCGCTCTACCAACTGAGCTATTCCCGCAGAGGAGGCGCTATTATGACAGCCACTGTCCTGAGTGACAAGTTCTTTTTGCTTTGTCATGCCCCTATAATGGCCGCATGGATTCTATCGAGATAGTTTTGGCAATGCTGCTGGCCGTGATCGCCAGCGCCTATATGAAGCGCATGCTGCCGGCCGGCATTCCGCTGCCCCTGGTGCAGATCGCCCTGGGCGCCGGCATTGCCGCATGGTCCGGCCATGGCATCCAGCTTGATCCGGAAATGTTCTTCCTGCTGTTCATCCCGCCGCTGCTGTTCCTCGATGGCTGGCGCATCCCGAATACCGGCCTGTTCCGCGACCGCGTGGTGATCCTGGAACTGGCGCTTGGGCTGGTGATCTTTACCGTGCTCGGCGCGGGCTACCTGATTCACTGGATGATCCCTGCCATGCCGCTGCCGGTGGCATTTGCGCTGGCCGCCATCCTGTCGCCAACCGACCCGGTTGCGGTCGGCTCGATTGCTTCGCGCGCCCCGATCCCGAAACGGCTGATGCACATCCTCGAAGGCGAGGCCTTGCTCAACGATGCCAGCGGCCTGGTCTGCTTCCGCTTTGCCGTGGCCGCCGCCCTGACCGGCACCTTTTCCCTGGCCAGCGCTTCGCTGACCTTCGTCTGGCTGGCCGCCGCCGGCATTGCCACCGGCGTTGCCGTGACCGCCGCCATTTCCTGGGTGCAGGGCAGGCTCACCATGCGCTACGGCGAACCTTCCGGCTCGCCTATCCTGGTCAGCCTGCTGATTCCTTTCGGCGCCTACCTGGTTGCCGAACGCCTGCATGCATCCGGCATCCTGGCCGCCGTGGCGGCGGGCATCACCATGAGCTACGTGGAGCTGGGCGGCCAGGCGCTGGCCGCGACCCGCATCCAGCGTACCGCCGTGTGGGACACGGTACAGTTCACGCTGAACGGCGTCATGTTCGTGCTGCTGGGCGAACAGTTGCCCGACATCCTGCGCGGCGCCAGCGAATCGCTGGAGCAGAGCGGCCATATCAATCCGTGGTGGCTGGTGCTGTACGCCTTTGCCATCAGCTTCGGCCTGATCGCATTGCGTTTCGTGTGGGTGTGGGCGACGCTGCGCGTCACCCTGTACCGGCGCAGCCGCCGCGCCACCTCGGTCCAGGGCGGCAAGCCGCACTGGCGCCTGCTGCTGGCAACCGCGCTGGCCGGGGCGCGCGGCGCGATCACCCTGGCCGGCGTGCTGACCTTGCCGCTGTTCCTGCCCGACGGCGATCCGTTCCCGGCGCGCGACCTGACCATCCTACTGGCCAGTTCCGTGATCCTGATTTCGCTGCTGGCGGCCAGCATCGGCTTGCCGCGATTGTTGGGCGGCATGCATTTCCCGGAAGAGCCCGCCGAACGCCAGCAGGAAGACATGGCGCGGCGCCAGGCGGCTTCGGCAGCCATTGCAGCCATTGAACGTGCCGAACTGGCCCTGGCCGATGCCCACCACCCGGACGTGCTGCCGCAAGCCGCGGCGCGCGTCATCGCGCTGTACGAATACCGCCTGAACCTGGCGTGGTCGGCCGAAGACCAGAACAAGGAACATTTCCGCAAGCTGGACCGTGCGGAACGCGAGCTGCGCCTCGCCGCCATGCAGGCCGAGCGCCAGGCCATCTTCGAGCTGGCGCGCCATCACCACATTTCCGACGAAACGGCACGCAAGCTGGTGCGCGAGATTGACCTCGTCGAAGCACGCCACCAGAAGCAGGCCAAGTGAACCGGCGCGCCACACTCTCAATCGCTGGCGCGTGGCTGCTGTTCTGGGCGCTGATGGTGGCCACCGCCGTGCAGGATTTCCTACGCCATGACGACCACGGCCCGCTGTGGCAGCCCGTGCTGTGGGAGTCGTCATCAATGGCCGTCGCTTCGCTGCTGCTGGCGATGCAGCGCCGCGCAACCCGCCGCCACGACCTCCTGCTGGCTACGCCTTCGCGCTGGTTCGCGCGGCAGGCGCTCTGGCTGCCTGTCTGGTGGGTGCTGTTCACGCCGCTGGCCTTCGGCATCCGGCATGGCGTATATGCCCTGCTGGGCGCGCAGTACCGCCACCAACCCTGGGGCGAGACTTTCCTGTACGAGAACGTGAAAATCTCGGTGTTCGCGATAATTTTCACCCTGATCACCTTCGGCCTGCTGTCTTACCGCGCCGCGGAGCAGGCCAATGCCCAGTTGCGCACGGCCCAGTTGCATCAGCTGACGCAGCAGATGCAACCGCATTTCCTGTTCAACGCGCTGAATACAATCTCCGCCCTGATGCACACGGATGTCGAGCGCGCCGACGCCACGCTGGTGCAACTGGCCGATGTGCTGCGGGCTACGCTGGACGTCAGCGGCCAGCAGCAGGCGCCCCTGTCGTCCGAGTTGCGGCTGCTGCGCGGTTATGCGCGGCTGATGGAAGAACGTTTTGCCGATCGCGTGCATATCGCCTGGGAGGTTGATGCGGCTTGCGGCGCGTGCCTGGTGCCGGTAATGAGCATGCAGCCCTTGCTGGAAAACGTCTTCAAGCATACGGTCGAGCGGCGGCGCGGCGTGACGCAGGTTGCCATCCGTGCACAGCGCGATGGCGACGCTTTGCTGCTCACGGTCAGCGATGACGCTGGCGTACTCGACGCTCATGCGCTGGACGCAGGCAACGCGATGGGCGCCGGCGCAGCGAGCGGCGGCGCGCAACGCGGCGCGGAAGAGCCTGGCGGCATCGGCGTGCGCAACTTGCGCGAACGGCTGCGGGCGCTGCACGGCGAGCGGGCATCGCTGCGGCTGGTGCAGCTGGCACCGGCTGGAGTGCGCGCGGAAATGAGGCTGCCATGCGCATCCTGATCGTCGACGACGAGCGCCCTGCACGCGACAAGCTGCGCCGCCTGCTGGCGCAGGAGCCGGGCATTAGCGCAATCGAGGAAGCGCGCGATGGCGTCGATGCGCTCGAGAAAGCGGCCAGCTTCGCGCCCGATGCCATCTTCCTCGACGTGCAAATGCCCGAAGTCAGCGGCCTCGACGTGGCCGCGTCCCTGCCCCATCCGGCGCCCCTGGTCGTATTCGCCACCGCCTTCGACGAATACGCCGTACCGGCCTTCGACGCCAACGCCATCGATTACCTGCTGAAGCCCTTCGACGCCGCCCGCCTGCAACGCGCCATGCAGCGCCTGCGCGCACGCCTGGCAAGCCGCGCAGCGCAGGCGGAGCGCGCGCCCGGCGCCGTTGGCCTGCCGCTGCAACAATTGCTGGTCAGCGAGCGTGGCGGCACCCGCGTGATACCCGTGGCCGACATCCAATGGCTCGAGACTGCCGACAATTACGTGGTGCTGCATACCGCGCAGGGCGCCCCGCTGCTGCGCCAGACCCTGAGCAAGCTGCTGGACAGCCTGGGCAGCCAGTTCATGCGCTGTCACCGGCGTGCCGCCGTGCGGCTCTCCCTGGTCGACAAAATCGACCAGCAAGGCCAGCTCGTCCTGCGCAACGGCACCCTGGTGCCATTAGGACGCCAATTCAAAGCGGCGCTTCTGGATGCATTGTCGAAGCCGTAACCTGCATCGCGCCCGATAGATGGATCACAGTTAATTGAACTTTCGGTTTCCCTGATTGTCCAAAGCGGACTAACCAGGGAGGCCATCATGTCAAGACCACTTGCGACTTTGCTGCATATCTCCGATTTGCACATCGGAAGCATCGACCCGACTACGGGCGACGCCGCCGTCAGTGCTGCCGTACAACTCGGGCTGGACAACTTTCCGCTGTTTGATGGTTTGCTCGGACATCACGCCAAAGCACTGCGCGAGCTCGCGGAATTCGTCAATGGCATGCGCGATAATGACGAAAAATTCCAGATCATTGTCACTGGCGACCTTAGCCGCCAAGGCGATGCGCCGGAACTGGCTTTAGCGCGGCGCTTCTTTGAAAGCGAGATCGATCTCAGCCCCCCGAACGGCCGCTTTGTGGGCCTGCATACTGGCGGCAACACCCTCACGATTCCCGGAAATCATGATCACTGGGCAGGAGTCGCGCTACCGATCGGCGCTACCCCTTCCAATTATTACCATTACTTCATTCGCTCACTGCCCGCCTTCCGCACCATTCCTCTGGGACGAAAAGGCCACGTGTTGACCTTGATCGAGATCGACTCTGATGCGGACGTGCCACCAAACTCCATCCAGCGCGCATTCGCACGCGGCAGTTTCCGTTCGCAATTGCTCAAGCTCGACCAGGCACTCGCCCCGCAGGAAGACTTTGAAGTCCGCGTGCTCGTCATCCACCATGCACTCACCTGGACCAATTTCGGACTGGCGATGACAGCCAGCACCAAAGCCGAACTTGACCGCTTCTTGCCGCAACATGGGATTCGCGTCATCCTGTGCGGCCACACCCATTCGGCTTCAATGCGCCGTCATTATGCAGGCAGCAGGGAGTGCTGGGAATGCGGTGCCGGTTCGACCACCCAGTTCGACACAGTTCCCCTCAAATGGCGGCGTCGGCTGCGCAAGCAGCACATGGCCATCCTCAAGCCCAACTCATTGATACTTCATCGCATCTTCGACGTCGAAGGCAGGCTCGAATGGTCGGCAACGACCTACGTCCGTACGGCGACGGGCTTCCTGCCCACCTATCCGCCGCGGCAGTTTGCCTTGCTATAGGGCAGCAAGCTCATATGTGTCAGCGCACCAGCGGCGGATGAGCAGATCCCTCGACAGGAAGCCGCCCTGCTCCTTCATCCGCGGCAATTTGAGGAAGCTGTTGTCCCCAACATATTGATAGCCATTCACCAGCAGTGGCGAAACCTGAAGCATGCAGAACAAGCTGTTCGCAAGTGGGCAAACCAGGCCAGGCTCCAGATCCAGCGTTCCCGCCACATCAAAATCCAGGCATTTCCGGTTGACGACGATGCTCTTGCTGCCATCCTTTACCAGCAGGCCGTCCGCCACGGACAGATGGGGGGCGGCTTCATTTCCGGCGCGGCGCAGGGATCGGTTGAAAAGCAATTCAATACCCCGCAAGGCCTCGAATACCATGCCCGGGGTTAAGCCGTATTGCAGCAGGCGCTCGGCCGCCGGATCGCCTGCGCGACACGAGGAGTGATACGTGCGCAGATGCTGCAGCAAATCGCGCTCTGGCTTGCCGGCGGCTTTAAGCGCCATTTCCCAACTGCCCATTCGCGTGGACGGACGCAGCTCATCAAGCTTGTCGAGGAGCGCAGCCCAGGCGTCCGCAATCACCTGTTGCTCGTCGGCGAGAATGGCCGCGATGTCCGATTGTAGATCGTCAGTCTCCGCCGGAGGCAGGTCATGCTCGCCTAACGCAGCATAGACACGCGCCATCCATTCCGGATGGCTGGCAAGGGCTTGGCACTCGGACGCCTCCAGTTCCATGTCCTGCTCTTCCAGTGCCTCGCGAATCTGCGGAGCATGGACGCGCAAGCGTTCCAGCGCTTCGTTGTCGTCGAAAGCAATCAGTGCTTTCCTGAGTATTTCGAGGTGCGGCATGATCTTTCTCCTCTGGCGATCAGGCTGTACGGCATGCCGCACTGAGTTCAGCAGTGCTTGCGCAAAGCGTGCCTTGGCCTGGTTTACCTGTTCGGTTGACATTCCGAGTTCGGCGGCCACCATGCGTGGCGTCTGGTCCATGACCCAAACCCGGTACGCGATATCGGCATCGGTCGATTGCGGCCGTGCCTCCATCAGTTGCAGCGCGACCCGGCTGACCGTTGCAGCCAACTGGTCGCGCAAGCGGTAGCGCGTGAGATGATGTTTCTCAGCGAGTTCGCGCTCGCCGGGCGCATAGTCCGACAGGAAATCGGCCAGCAGTGCCTGTTCGGCGGCGCTCAATTGCGCGATGGCCGCCTTGAGCTGGGCAACCTGCTGCTTCATTTCGGCAGCTTCCAGCGGCAAAGGATCGGCCGCGGCCAGGTCGAGGCATTCCTCGATATCGACGGCGCGCGAACGCAGCCGGTGCAGTTTCAACTGACGGCGGCGGCCGAAGCGATAAAAGGCGGTGGCGAGGTAGGGGGCAAAATCGCCCTTGGCCGCGTCGAAGCGGCTGTTGAGCTGTTCCCATTCCAGGAAAAAGTCATGGACCAGGTCGCGGGCGTCATGCGGCTGGATGTGGTAACCATCCCGTACCAACTTGCTCAGCACGCGCCATAACAGCGGCTCGTACTCGAGGAAATCCCTGGGGCACGCCAACGCACTCATCAATATCTCCAATCGGGGCACTCAATACATCCATATTGCAGCGCGCCCGGCAACTGGTTGAAATCCTGCTCAATAAATGTGTTCGCCCCAACAAAATGCTGTTCGCCACTTATTGCTGGCCTGGCAAGACCGGTTTCCCTAAGCTGGGCCCATATCCCCCCCTGCCAAACCATTATGCAAAACCAACGCCTGTACTTCCTCGACTGGCTGCGCATCGGCGCTTTCTTCCTGCTCGTGCTCTACCACACCGGCATGTATTACGTAACCTGGGACTGGCACGTCAAGGCGCCCCACCCCAGCGATGCCATCGAACCGCTGATGCTGCTGTCCTCGCCTTGGCGTATGTGCCTGCTGTTCCTGATCGGCGGCGCTGCGGCCGCCAGCCTGCTCGACACGCTGGGCGGCAAGGGCCTGGTCAAGGAGCGCAGCAGGCGCCTGCTGGTTCCCCTGATCTTCGGCATGGTCATCATTGTGCCGCCCCAATCCTACTTTGAAGTGGTGTCCGACGTCGCCTACCAGGGCAGCTATTTCGACTTCATGCAGCTTTACCTGCGTGCCTACCACGGCTTTTGCGACCACAACGGCTGCCTCGACCTGCCGACCTGGAACCACCTCTGGTTCCTGCCCTACCTGTGGCTGTACACCTTGCTGCTGGCCGCCTTTGGCAGCTGCCGCGTGCAAGGCCTGGGCTGCTGGCTGCTGCGCCACCTGCAAGGCTGGAAGCTGTTCGTGCTGCCGGTGGCTTTCCTTGCCGCCGGCCGCATCCTGCTCCTGCCGCATTGGCCGCACACGCATAACCTGACGGAAGACTGGCACAACCATGCCATGAGCCTGCCCTTCTTCCTGTTGGGCGCGGCAATGGTCCGCCGCGGCGAGTTCTGGCAGCGCCTGGAGAACGTGCGCTTTGCCGCGCTCGGATTCTTCCTTGCGGGCTGGTCGTCCATCATCTTCTTTTACGCGACTGGCGACACCTACAAGGACTGGCTGCCGCTGGTGCGCACCATCTACGCACTGTGCCAATGGAGCGGCATCGTCGCCGTTTGCGGCTTCGGCCACCGCCACCTGAACTTCGACAGCGCCGGGCGGCGCTACCTGACGCAGGCCGTGTTCCCCGTCTACATCCTGCACCAGACCCTGATCATCTGCCTGGCCATGGCGTTGCGTGCGGCCAGCCTCGCGCCGGTGACGGAAGGCGCGCTGATCGTGGTGCTGACGTTTGCCATCAGCTTTGGGATATTCGAAGTGATACGCCGCGTGCCGCTGCTGCAGCCGCTGTTCGGCGTAGGGAAAGCGGCAGTCATGGCGCCTGCCGCGAAAGATGGGTCAGTTCAGCACCTTGCGTGAGCGCTTGGCGCGGTACATCTCGGCATCGGCAATCGCCAGGGCTTCTTCCAGGTCGATGCCGGGCTTGCGCATCGCCATGCCGATGGATGCACGCACGTCGTAGCCGGCCAGGGTCTCCTGCACCCGCAGCAGCATGGCCTGGGCGTCGAAATAGTCGCACTCGACCATCAGCATGGCAAACTCGTCGCCCCCCATGCGCGCCACCACGTCGGAGCCGCGCGTCACTTCCTTCAGAGCCTTGCTGCAGCGGATCAGCAGCGCGTCGCCCGAAGCATAACCCTGGGTATCGTTATAAAACCTAAGGTCATCCAGGTCGATCGACACCACGCAAGCCGGATGTCCGTAGCGGCGGCAGCGCTCATCCTCGCGCACCATCAGCATGTCCCAGCCGCGCCGGTTGTACAGGCCGGTCAGTTCATCGCGCGTGATGTCCACATCCATTCGCTCGGCCTTGCGCACCGCCTCGGTGCCGGCCAGCTCGGCCTCCAGCAAGCCGCCCAGCAGTTCGCCCATCAGGACCACCATGTCCTTGTCTTCGCGGATGCGTTCTGGCTGCGGTTCCGGGTCGATCGCGCACAGGGTGCCGAACAGGGTGCCGTCGGCACGCCGCAGCGGCACGCCGACATAGGCGCCAATCGTGATGTGGTCGGTGATCGGGGCTTGCGCATAGGCTGGCTCGTTCGCCACGTCGGGCGCGATGTGCGGCCCCTGCCCTTCAGCCATGCGCGAACACAGGGTTTCTGCCCAGCTATAAGCCTGGCCAGGCTTGACGCCGTAGCCATGATCGTCGGCAAACAGCACGATCCAGTCTTTCCCGTCGGTACGAGTGACCATCCACAATTTGAAACCCAGGCGCTGCCGAAGAAACTGCATGGTGGCCTTGGAAGCGGCCGCAAAATCGTTCATCATTGCTTGCCTCATCAATAGCTGGTTCCGGCTCGAAATCGAAATGTCATTATGCACCGGTCAGGGTAGACTTGACAGCGCTAATTTACCGGGAGACCGCCGATGACACGCCTGACCGCCAAGGATTTTGAACCGGAAGTACTGGAACTGTTCGACAAGTACGTGCACGGCCAGTTGAGCCGGCGCGACTTCATCGCGTCCGCCACCCGCCATGCGGTGGCCGGCGCTACCGGCGCCAGCCTGCTGGCGGCCCTGGCCCCCAGCTTCGCCGCTCCGCTGGTGGCGGCCGACGACAGGCGCATCCAGGCCAGCTACGTGGAATACCCTTCGCCGCAAGGTTATGGCAAGCTGCGCGGATACCTGGTGCGGCCGGCCGCTGCCGGGGGCAAGCTGCCCGCCGTGCTGGTGGTGCACGAGAACCGCGGCCTGAACCCGCATATCGAGGACATCACCCGCCGCCTGGCGCTTGATGGCTTCCTGGCCTTTGCACCGGACGCCCTGTTTCCCCTGGGCGGCTATCCCGGCGACGAAGACAAGGCGCGCGAACTGTTTGCTAAACTGGACCAGGCCAAGACCCGCGCCGATTTCCTGGCCGCCGTAGAAATCCTCAAGGGCCACCCGGATACCAACGGCAAGGTCGGCGTGCTGGGCTTTTGCTATGGCGGCGGCATGGCCAACTACCTCGCCACCATGGTGCCCGACCTGGCCGCAGCCGTGCCCTTCTACGGCGCCCAGCCGCCGGCGGCCGACGTGCCGAAGATCAAGGCGCCCTTGCTGGTTCACGATGCCGGCAACGACACGCGCATCCTGGCCGGCTGGCCGGCCTACGAGGCGGCCCTGAAGGCGGCCGGCACCCGCTATGAGCACTTCGTCTACCCTGACGTCGAACATGGCTTCAACAACGACACCACACCGCGCTACGATGAAGCCGCTGCCAGGCTGGCCTGGCAGCGCACGGTGGGCTTCCTGCGCAAGCACGTCGCTACTTCGTAAATGTCAGCGTGTGCACGGCCGGCCCGGCCAACAGCGGCGTGGTCTTACCCGCCACCCAGTCGCCATGGCCGGCCAGGAAGAACGGCGACAAGGGATGGCCGCTCTGGCCGCCCGGCATATTGAACAGGCCCTGTTCTTCGCGTCCCGGCGACACCGTCATGCGCTCGGACTGGCCGAATGCCGGACCGGCCACGCGCGGCATATTGCTGTCGCCCGGCAACTGGTCGGGCGGTACGCTGAGCCACTTCTTCAGCAGCGGCACCGCGCCCGCAATCGGGTGCGCAATCGCGGCCCTGTTGCGCGCGCCCCAGGTGGCGGCAGCGAGCGGCCTGCCGCCCGCCGTCAGGTGCCCGATGGTGCGGTCCAGCGCCGCCAGTTGCAAGGCCTTCCAGTCCGCATAACCCTGCGGCAGCCAGCCGCCCGGCTGCTCATCGAGCAGGCGTCCCAGCACCACCGGCCAGCGGCTGGAGGCGGCGCGCATATTGGCATCCTTGTTCAACCTGGCCAGTTCGATATTGGCGCCGCCATATAGCAGCTCGTATAGCGACCACATGAAGGATCGGCTGGCGCGGTAAGCCACCGAATCCACGCTGGCATGGCCATTCCAGCTTTCCTTCAACAGGCGCGCCAGCTCGGCGCGCTGCGGCTTGCCTTTCACCGCTTCCGCATCCAGTACGGCCAGCGCACGGTCGCGCCATTGGGAGATGAACAGCGCCCTGTCGTCCAGCATCACGCCATAGACGCCCTTTTCGTCAGTCTGGTCGCCCAGGGCGGCCAGCGCATCGCGCGCCTGTTTGGCACGGGCGCCCATGTCGAAGCCGCCGTCGCCCAGCTTGACGGAATCGGCGCCCAGCAGCTGGCGGCTGTTGGCCGTGACCAGCTGGCCATCGGCCGGATTGCGCACCGAGGGATAGGCAGCGGCTGGCAGCAGGCCTTGCCAGCCGCGGGTGCTGCCATTGGCCGACAGCGGAAAGCTGGCATCGACCGGCGTTGCCGGCCGTTGTGGCAGCGGGCCGGCGATGGTCCAGCCGATATTGCCGTCGCTGTCGCCGGCCACCAGGTTTTGCGCCGGCATGCCGACCTTCGGCGCCAGCGCCAGCGCTTCGGCCACGCTGTTCACCTGCTCCATATGGCGGATCGCCAGGTTCACTGCCTGCACTTCGTGTGCGACCCAGTGCACCGCATAGTCGCGGCCGCCGGACTGCATGATCGGCCCCAGTGAAGTCTCGCGGACCTTCAGGATGACAGCCGGCTGGCCTTTGACCAGGATGGTCTCGTCATGCTCGCGCGGCGTTTCCCAGCCGCCCGGCAGCTTGGCCTGGCCGGGCCGGTCCTTGGCCGAGCCGACTTCCACCAGGTCGACATAGTCGCCATAGCTGTTGGTGAACCCCCAGGCCACATTGCCGTTGCTGCCTGCCACCACGGCCGGCACGCCCGGAATGCTGACGCCGACGATGCGGCGCGTGCTGCCATGCTGGCCCGGCACCTGCAGCAGCAGGCGGTACCAGGTGTTCGCCAGCTTGATCCCCAGGTGCATATCATCCGACACGATGGCGCCGCCAGTGCTGCTGCGCTTGCCCGACACGGCCCAGTTGTTGCTGCCGACCCCGTCGACAAACGCCGCCGCGGCCAGGGTGGCTGGCTCCCCGGCCACGCCCTTGCCCCACCAGTCGGGCGCGCGAAACGGGATCTGCGCGTCCGGCGCGGGCGGGCTGGCGCCATCGAGCGGCGCATCCCACTGGGTGCTGGCCGGCAGCAGGAAAGCCAGTTGTTCGGCGTTGGCATGCTCTTTCAGCCAGCCTCGCGCCAGCTCGCGGCCGATGCCAGTCACTTGCAGATCAATATACATGGCCCAGGCCACCAGGAAAGAGTCTTCCAGTGCCCATGGGCGCGGACCGACGCCGACCAAGCCATACTCGAACGGACGGTTGCCGAGCGCATTCAGGCCATCGTTGACGCCCGCGGTATAGCGTTCCAGCAGCTGGCGGTCGGCAGCCGGCAAGACCTCGATCGCCTGCGTGGCACGGGCACGGAAGCGGTGCAGGCGGTGGATGCGGTCGGTCTCGAGCGCCTGCTCGCCAAACAGCTCGGACAGTTCGCCGGCCGGCATGCGGCGCAGCAGGTCCATCTGGAAAAAGCGGTCCTGGGCATGGACGAAACCGGTGGCATAAGCCACGTCATTGCGGTCGCCGCCGGCAATGGAGGGAACGCCCTTGTCGTCGCGGGTCACGGTCACGTTGCCGGCCAGCCCGGCGCCAGTGCGCCGGCCATCGAGCTGGGCCAGGCTGCCGCGCAAGAAGAACCAAAGTCCCAGCACTGTCGCCAGCAACAGCGCCAGGATGGCCAGGACAAGACGTTTCAGCCATAACTTCGCCATCGGCGGCCCCAGTATTATTGTGTTGCCTTAAATCTTGCCAGAAAACCAAAAGGAACGGCAGCGAAATTGTTTAACCGTGCTACAGTGACTCCCATGATCCCTGCGCCTACACCTTCCAACGAAGCCGAGCGGCTGGCAGCTTTATATGCGCTATTGCTGCTCGACACGCCACCCGAGGAACGCTTCGACAAAATTGTGGCTTTCGCAGCCGAAGAATTTGACGTTCCCATTGCCCTGATCTCCCTGCTCGATACCAACCGCCAGTGGTTCAAGGCGGCCATCGGTCTGGGCGGGACCTGCGAAACCGGACGCGACATCTCCTTTTGTGGCCATGCCATCATGCGCTCCGAAATCATGGTGGTGGAAGACGCCCTGCTCGACCAGCGCTTTGCTGACAATCCGCTGGTGACCGGCCCACCGCATATCCGCTTCTATGCCGGCGCGCCGCTGATCCTGGCTAACGGTTATGCGCTGGGCACCCTGTGCATCATCGATACGCGGCCGCGCCAGCTCGATCCACTTGCCTTGGCCATCCTCTCGACCTTGCGCAGCCTGGTGGTGCAGGAACTGGAGGCCAGCCATGCCTGAACTCAAGCAGATGCTGCTGGTCGAACCGGAAAACATCCTGCGCCGTACGGCGGCCCTGACCGCACGCTCGATGGGGCTGGCTGAAGTGCAGGAAGCTTCCAGCAGCGCCGTGGCGCGCCAGATCCTGGCCCAGCGCCCCTTCCACGGCGCCCTGATCTCGATCGATGCCGGCGAAGCCTTCGACTTGTCCCTGCTGGACCTGGTGCGGCAGGGCCACAGCGCCAGCCGGCCGCGCATTCCGCTGGCCGTGCTGGCATCGCGCTCCGACGATACGCTGCTGGCGGCCTTGCGCGAGCGCGGCATCAACCGCATCGTGCTGAAGCCCTTCCGCGCGCGCGCCCTGCTGGACGCTTTCGCCGCACTATCGGGCCACTAGGTGCCGGTCGGCGCGTGGCTGTCGCCGCCGTGCATCAGCGCATGGTAGCGGAAGGCTTCGCGGATATTGTCGCGCAAGGCCTGGTCGTCCCAGGGCTTGGTATAGAAGCGGTAGATCTCACCGCGGTTGATGGCGCCCAGCACTGACTCCAGTTCGGCGTAGCCGGACAGGATGATGCGCACCGTGCCCGGATACAGCTTGCGCACCCGGCTCAGGAACTCGGTGCCGTTCATGTCCGGCATGCGCTGGTCGCTGACCACCACCTGCACTTCGTGCGTGGCCAGCAAGGAGAACGCTTCCTGCGCATTGTGCGCCGCCAGGATCTGGTAGCCGTCGCGGCGCAACAGCCGCATCAGGGACGACAGCACATTCGGCTCATCGTCAAGCAGCAGCAGCGTGCCCTTGCGCTCGTCCGCCGGGCGCAGGGCCGGCTGGCGCGACTGCTCCTGCTTCAGCAAGGCGGCGAAGGCTTCCGGCATGATCGGCTGGCTGAGGTGGTAGCCCTGCGCTTCGTCGCAGTTGTAGCGCTGCAGGTAGGCCAATTGTCCTTCCGTCTCCACCCCTTCGGCAATGATGCGGAAGTCCAGGCTGTGGCCCAGCGAAATCACCGAGCGCACGATGGCCGCCACGGTAGGGTCGCCCAGCATGTCGCGCACGAAGGACTGGTCGATCTTCAGGTAATCGATGGGGAACAGCTTGAGGTAGGCCAGGCTGGAGTAGCCGGTGCCGAAATCGTCGATCGAGATGCCCACCCCGACCTTCTTCAAGCGCTGTACCGTGACCACCGCCTCGTCGGCGTTCTGCATCATCATGCTCTCGGTCAGCTCCAGCTCGAGGTACTGGGCTTGCAAGCCGGTGCTGCGCAACGCCTCCACCACCTCGTCGGCCAGGCCCTTGTCGCGGAACTGGCGGGCCGAGACATTGACCGCCACTCGCAGCGGCCGCAGTCCGGCGTCCTGCCACGCCTTGTTCTGGGCGCAGGCGGTGTGGATCACCCAGCGTCCCAGCGCCACGATCAGGCCCGTTTCCTCCGCCACCCCGATGAAACGGCCCGGCGGAATCAGGCCCATGGTCGGGTGGCGCCAGCGCAGCAGCGCCTCGACCCCGGAAATTTCTCCGCTGGCCACATTCATCTTCGGCTGGTAAACCAGGAACATCTCGCCGCGCGCCAGGGCGCCGCGCAATTCGTTTTCGATGGCGGCGCGCTCGACGATGCGTGCATGCATGGCCGGTTCGTAGAACTGCACCTGGTTGCGGCCATTCTCCTTGGCACGGTACATGGCAATGTCGGCAAAGCGCATCAGCAGCTGCGGTTCGCTGCTGTCGGCGGGATACAGCGCGACGCCCATGCTGCAGGTCACCGTATGCTCCTGTCCCGCCAGCTGCATCGGCGCCGCGATGCTGTCCAGGATCTTGCGCAGCATGGCTTGCGACGGCGTCGCGTCGTGGCCGTCCAGCAGGACCAGGACGAATTCGTCGCCCCCCATGCGCGCCACGGTGTCGGTATCGCGCACGCAGCCGCGCAGCCTGCTGGCCACGGTGCGCAGCAACTGGTCACCGGCCTCGTGGCCCAGGTTATCGTTGACCAGCTTGAAGTTGTCGAGGTCGAGAAAGGCTACCCACACCGTGTGGCTGTAGCGCTGCGCGTAGCTGATCGCCTGCGCCAGCCGGTCGCCGCACAGGTTGCGGTTGGGCAGCCCGGTCAGCGCATCGTGGCTGGCCTGGTGCTCGAGCTGCGCCTGGTAGTCCATGGTGGACGTCATGTCGGTCAGCACGCAAACGCGGTGCGTGTGCTGTCCCTCGCTGCCGCCAACCGGCGCCACGTGCAGCTGCGCCCACCAGTTGCGGCCATCGCGATGGCGGCCGCGCAGCATGAGCTGCACATCGCTCTGCCCATGCACCGCTTCATGCAGCGCGGTTTGCGCCGCCGCGTCGTCCGGGTCGGCCAGCAATTGCTCCAGGCTGCGGCCGTCCAGCCCGCCGGCCGCATACCCGGTCAGTTCGGCCAGCGCCCGGTTGGCGTATTCGATCGTATCGCTGCCTTCGTGAATGGCGGTGATGGCAATGGCGTTGACGCTCGATTCGAGCGCGCGGTTATGCAGCTGCAGCATCAACTCGACCTGCTTGCGCTCCGATACATCCTCAATGGTGCCAAGCAGGCCGATGGTCTTGCCGGCCTGGTCGTGCAAAGGCAGCTTGTTGATCAGGAACCAGTGCACGCTGCCGTCGGCGAACAGCAGGTGGTCTTCGCGGTTCAGGTGCGGCACGCCGCTGCGGATGATCATCGCATCGTCGGCGCGGATGCGCTCCGCGTTATGCGACCAGGGGAAATCAAAATCGCTCTTGCCCACTACGGCTTCCTGCGACGGCAGGCCGGCCGCACGCAGGAACACGTCGTTGCAGCCGCGATAGCGCAAGTCCATGTCCTTCCAGAAGATCTGGTGCGGGATGTGGTCGACCACCAGTTGCGTCATCTCCTGCGATTCGTGCAGGGCTTTTTCGATGCGCAGGCGCCGGGTGACGTCGTGGGCGAACACGAAGCGCGCCTTGTGCCCGGCCATCAGCAAGGGATGCGAGGAAATCTCCACTTCGATCAGGCGGCCGTCCTTGCAGCGGTGGGCCCAGGTGCCCGATTGCTGCGCCGCCGACTGCGCTGAAGCTTCAAGGTCGTCACGCAGGCGTTGCAGTTCGTGATCGGGACGGATATCCTCGATTGTCATCTCGAGGAATTCTTCTTCGCTGTAGCCGTAGACCGCCACCGCAGCGCGGTTGACCACCAGGAAGCGCAGCGAGCCGACGTCATAGACCCACATCGGGTGCGGATGGTGGTCGAACAGGCGCTTGAAGCGCAGCCGTGAGCCGTACGAGTCGGCCTCGGGCAGCGGCGTCGCGATGCAGCGGAAGCACTCGGGCTGGGTGCCATGGCCGGCGTAGTATTCCAGTGCCAGCGTCACCGGGGCGCCGTCGCCGCCCTTCTCGCACAGCGCCAGTTCGCCGCGCCAGACGCCGCGCAGCTTGGCCTCGGGGATGGCATCGTCGCGCAGTTCCGCGGCAGCCCAGCTGCGGAACAGGCCAAACGCCTTCTCCCCGGCGCCGAGCTCATCTGCCAACCGCCGCGCATGGGCGTTCGCGGCAAGCAATGTGCCTTCGGCATCCATCATGAAAGCCAGGTTGGGGCTGTGCTCATACACCGCAGCGAATGCATCCAGCCTGGTCCTTCCCGGCGAAGCGAGAGAAGCCCTATCCATGCCAGCGATGGTAACAGAACTATTTTGCTAGCAGCGCCCATCTGAGCGGCAATGCATCTTCCCGCCACACAAGCTGTTGCGGCTGGAATTCCCAATGCCGCTCGGTTCCGTCCAGAGCGACGCGCGCCGTTCCGCTCATCTGTAGCAAACCGCCGCTGTCAAAGTCCGGGAACACCAGCCCGGCCCTGCCATTCAGCAGTATGTTACCGAGAGTGGCAAAAAATCGATTACCTTCGTAGTCCGGCACCAGCAGGCTGCCGCTGCTGCTGATCTGGACAAAACCCGGCGGGCCGCCGCGATGCGACACGTCAACGCGCATCTCTTCGCCTGCGCCGGAATACGTTGCGACGAAGAAAGTACCTGCGCGCCCGATCAGGTCGCGCGCCAGCGCATCGAGCTGCGGCAGCTGACGCGGCGGCAGGCCGGACGGCTCGCCCGGCGCCCGCTCGAAGCGGTAGTTGCGTTCATGGATGTACTTCGGGCAGTTGCCAAACGACTCGGCGACTGCGAGCTCGAACTGCGCGCCGCCCAGCGCGCGCAGCCGGCCGTTCAGGCGGTTGCGGCGGCGCGTGTGCAGCTCGATCCCCAGCATGCCCACCGCCGCACCATCGCGCAAGCCGGCCTGCGCCGGGTCCGCGCGCTCGGCCGGCAGCAACAGCTGCAGGCGTTGCGGATGCGGCGAATGCATGAAGCCTTCTTCCCCGGCACGCAAGGTGGCCCACGGGCGTCCTTCGCCATCGACGCTGCCGAACACGGCAAAGGGCAACTGGGCGAAAAAGTCGCGGTGCTGGTCCGGCATATAGTCGCGGATCACCTTGCGCCCGATGTCGTCCATGCGCTCCACCGCGCCAAGCGTCGCCTGGAGCGCGATCTCGCCGGCGTGCCAGGGCCCGTTCATGCTGCCAGCCCGACCGGCGATTTGAGGAAGGGCTGGAAGCGCGGCAGCGCTTCGATGCGTTCCAGCCAGGCGTTCACGCCGGCGTAGGCCGACAGGTCGACATTGCCTTCCGGCGCACGGGCGATGTAGCTGTACAGCGCGATATCGGCAATGGTCGGCCCGCCGCCCGCGATCCATTCCCTGCCCGCCAGGCTGCCCTCGACCAGGCCGAGGATGCGATGGGCGCGGGCGATGGCCTCGGCCGGGTCGAGCGGTTTCTTGAACAGCTGGATGATGCGGGCGGTGGCCGGACCGCTGGCGATTTCACCGGCAGCCACCGACAGCCAGCGCTGTACGGCGGCGGCGCCAACCGGGTCTTGCGGCAGCCAGCCGGCATTGCCGTAGCGGGTCGCCAGGTAGACCAGGATGGCGTTGGAGTCGGCAATCACCACGCCGTCGTCCTCCAGCACCGGTACCTGGCCAAAGGGGTTCAGCTTGAGGAAGGCTGCGGTTTTCTGCTCGGCTTTGAGCAAGTCGACTTCCACCAGTTCGAAATCAAGGCCCAGCAGGGACAGGAACAGGTGGGCGCGATGGGCGTGGCCGGAAATGGGGTGGTAGTACAGCTTCATCGGATCTCCTTTCAAGTAATGATGCGAGTGTGATCCATGTCGGCGATGATGAGAATCACCGCCAGCGGCAATTCACCATTCCATCAGGCGCAATAATGCTCAGGGCAGCACTTCGAACAGCAGGAATTGCGTGACCTGGCCCTTGCCAAAGTTATCGTCGCTGGCAAACACCAGCGTGGCGTGGCCGTTCGGCAGGCGCGGGCCGAAGGCCATGGCCTCAAGGTTGCCGATGCGCGGCAGGCCCGGCTTGCGGAAGTCCAGCACCAGCCGCTTTCGGGCCGGGACATACTGCGCACCGGCAAGGCCGGGCACGGACCGCACATCGCTTGCCGCGCGCGCGTCGGCAGCGTACAGCCGGATGTAATTGCTGTAGGCGCCATCGGCGCCTTGCACCGTGGCGCGCTCCAGCACCAGCAGCTCGCCGTCGGGCAGCGCCAGGATTTCGGAGACGCCGTTCTCGGCTTCCTTGCCTGGGCCCGGTTCGGCGGGAATGGCGTCCAGCGGATAGGCGAACTGGCGCACTACCTGGCCGTCGCGCCGGAATTGCGTCATGCGCAGCATTGCGCCGTGCTGCGGCGTCGGGAGCGGGCCGTCTTCATACAGCGGCGACTCGATGGAAGCCCAGATGCTGCGGCCATCCGGCGCGAAGGCGAGGCCTTCGAACGTGGCGTTGTAGCGCGAACCGCGCGCTTGATCCTTGTGAACCCTGAAACCATCCGGCAAGGGCAGTTCGGACAGCAGCGTCCCGTCACGCGCGGCATGGCGGATGAATGGATCGAGGCCATGGCGGCGGTCGCCTTCGCTCGAATACCACAGGCTGCCGTCCAGCGGGTCGATGCGGACCGATTCCACGTCGGCGCGTGCGCAGCCGCCGCTGGTGGCGGCAAAGTCCCTGCCGTCGGCGTTCAGGAAGTAATGCAGGCCGGTGAAGCGCACCGCGCGAAAGGCAGTGGCGTCGAAATCGAGCTCGGCCTCGTAAAAACGCGCCGGATTGTGGGTGCAACGGTCATCCGATTCAATGACCCAGCGGCCGCGCGCCGCATCGAAATCGAGGCCGGAGAAGCCGCCCAGCATGGTGTCGCGGAATATGGCCTGGTGCGCCACGCGCTGCTCTCCAATGAAACGCAGTGCACCGACCGGGGACGCGGTGGAAGCCGGGGCGTGGCGCGAAGCAGGTGCGCACGCCGCCAGCGCCAGCCCCGCTGCCAGCGCGGCGCCGCAAAAGGCCAGGCGCCTCATGCGCGGTGCAGGCGCCTGTGCATGCAGCGCAAGCCGATCCACATGCCGGCCGCCACGACCGGCACCATGACGCCCATCAGCAACTCGGGATTGACGGCAAATCCCATCACCTTGGCGCCTTTGGCGCTATAGCCGATCAGGCCCACCACGTAATACGAGATCGCCGCCACCGACAGGCCTTCCACCGCCTGCTGCAGGCGCAGCTGCTGCGCGGCGCGCGCGTTCATCGACTGCAGGATCTTGCGGTTCTGGGCTTCCTGCACGATGCCGACACGGGTGCGCAGCAGGTCGTTGCAGTTGGCGATGCGGCCGGCCAGCGCCTCCTGGCGTGCGGCCACGGCTTCGCACGTCTTCATGGCGGGCGCCAGGCGGCGCTCCATGAATTCCTCCACCGTCGGCGTGCCTTCGATACGCAATTCGCGCAACTCGTCGATGCGCGCGTTGACCAGGCCGAAATAGGCCTTGGATGCGGCGAAGCGGTAGCTGGTGTCGGCCGACACTTTTTCGATGCGCGCCGCCAGGTGGGTGATGCGGTCAAGCAGCGCCCGCTCGGTGGAGCCGTCATCAACCTTGCCGTCCGCTTCCACCAGGGCGCCCGCCAGCGTCGCCAGCTCGGCTTCAACCTTGTTCAGTTCCGGCGTGGCGTCCTGCGCGACCGGCAGGCCAAGCAGGGCCATCATGCGGTAGGTTTCGATTTCCAGCACGCGCTGCACCAGGCGGCCCGACTGCTGTTCGTGCATGCCCGCGTCGCAGACCACGAAGCGGCTGAAGCCATCGGCGTGAATGGCGAAATCGGTCCACATTTCGCCGCCATTCATCACCTGGCTGCCTGCCAGGGGGGCGCCCTGGAACAGGCGCTGCAGGCTCTCGGCAAAGGCATGCTGCATGCCGCCCGGGCGCCCCAGCAGCACATGCGCCGCCACCAGCACCCTGCCCTGCAGCCGCAGCAGCCATTGTTCCGGCAGGTGGCGCGAGGGCATGCTGCCAAAAGCGTCTTCCGGCAGCGGCATGCTGGCCACCGTTTCCGCGAAAGTGAAGGTGGCAAATTCCGTGTGCAGTTCCCACTTCAGGCGAAAGCGGCCAAAGTCATGGCTAAAGTATTTTCCGCCCGCTGCCGGCGCCGTCACGCCGAAATGGCCACACAGCTCCGCCAGCAACTCCTGCTGCGCCTGTTCGCCCATGATGGCCAAGTGGGTCAGCAGGGTTGGCGCGTCCAGTTTCAGGAAGGGGCGCGAGTGGATTTCGGCAGCGAGGGGCACACGCTGCGCGTGGTTCAGGCTGGAAAACACGATACTCATTGGGCTGGGCTCGGTGATGGCGGAGTCCAGATAGTAACATTGTATTTACTTTAAGCCCGGCCGTGGGCCGCGGCCGGGGCGCGAAAGCGCAGGCTGATGTCGCCCCCGGCCGCTGGCAGGATCGGCTCGAACCACAGGTAGCCGGGCGGATCGCCCGGCCCCAGCCGCAGCGAGCTGCCGTCGGTGGCAAGTTCGAGCATCCGGCCGCTGGCCGGGTCGAACAGGCGCAACGCAGGAGCGCCGCTCTGTCCTTTATCCAGCACGTAACGCGCTGATCCCGGCAATGCAAGCGCAGGCCGCGCCGCGCGGAAATCCCAGGGTGTCCCCGCCACGTCCCGCTCGTGTTCACCGGCCGGCACCACGCGCCCGGCGCCGGCCATCAGCAATTGGCCCGGCGCCTCGCCCGCGCCGGCCAGATTGAAGGCCACCCGCAGGCAGATCGTCGCCGGCGCCGCGGCAGGCGCCTGGCAGTGCAGCGACAGGCTATTTGCATCATCCAGGACATAGGTCGCCACCACCGCGTGCGGCCCCGGACTGACCAGGCGCAGGCCGACACTGGCATCTTCCACCAGCGGCACCGCATGCCACGGCAGGCGGTGCAGGGCACGCCCCGGCGCCGGTTGCAGGTGGATGCCGCAATCCGGTGCCTCGTCATGCACCACGTTGGCCAGCCGACCATTGCGGTCAGGTGTCTGCAGGGCGGCAATCGCGGCGCCAACGGTGCGGATCCGCACCTCCATGCCATGGCGGTTACACAGGGCGAAGATATACCGCGGCAATCCTTCCGCCGTATGGCCTGCGTCCTGCTGCGTAATACTTAGTTCCATCTTCTAAGTATATTCAGCCCCCTCAGTTTTGATAAAATAAGTCGCCATTTCCCGTCGGCAAAACAATGAAGTGCAGGCATCGCAAATTTCCTACTGGGCACGTGAAGGAGGCGAGTGGCAAATCATCTTCGAAAGCATGATCTGAAGATCCTTTTGCGCACCCAGCTTCTGAGTTGCGCCGCGCTGGCGGGTATCGCCATGGCCATCCTCCTGTTCCGGCGCGAGCCGCTTGCGGGACTGCTGCAGGCCGGCTGGCCGTGGTGGCAGCAAGGCCTGGCCGGCATCGTACTGGGGCTGGCTGCCGGCAGCGTATCGGCCCTGACCACACTGCGCAAGCCCCATGCCGAAGCGGTGCAGCGCACGGCCGCCAGTTATGCGCGGCTCGACCTCAGTGGCTGGAATCCAGTCTGGATCTCGCTCGCCGCCGGCATCTCGGAAGAATTGCTTTTCCGCGCCGCGCTGCAGCCGCTGGTGGGGATCTGGGGCGCCAGCCTGCTGTTCCTGCTGGTGCACATCGGCGCCTACGATTTCCGCCGCTTCGACCGCGCCGCGCTATGGCAGGCCGGCGGCGTGTTCGGCATGGGCCTGCTGTTCGGCTTCGCGTTCGAGCATATCGGCTTGCTGGCCGTCATGGTCGCCCACGCCATCGTCGACATCATCGGCCTTTACCTGGTGCGCCGCATTTCGGCAGGCGCGAACCGCTTGCGGTAATCGCTGGGAGACACGGCCAGCGTGCGCTGGAAGGCGGTGCGCAGCCGCTCCTCGTTGCCAAACCCGCAAAGGCGCGCAACCAGGTCGACACTGCGCTGCGACGCCTCCAGCATGCGCCGCGCGGCCTCCAGCCGCAGCGCTTCGACACCCTTGGCCGGCGTGCGGCCGGTTTTCTCCTTGTACACCCGCGCAAAATTGCGCGGACTCATATTCACCTGGCTTGCCAGCACCTCGACCGGCATCGACAGGGCCAGGTTATCCATGATCCACAGGTGCAGTCGCTCGAAGGCATCGCCGCCGGCTTCCTGCGCCAACAGCAGTTCACTAAATTGCGCCTGGCCGCCCGGGCGCTTGAGAAACACCACCAGTTCGCGCGCCACCTGCATGGCCACCTCATGCCCGCAGTCGCCTTCGACCAGCGCCAGGGCCAGGTCGATGCCTGCCGTGACGCCTGCCGAGGTCCATACCGCTTCCTGCCTGACGAACAGCGAATCACGGTCGATGTCGACCGCCGGAAAGCGTTCCTGCAGCAGGTCGCACATTGCCCAATGGGTGGCGGCGCGCCTGCCGTTCAACAGGCCGGCCTGCGCCAGCAGGAAGGTGCCGCTGCAGACCGATGCCGTGCGCCGCGCGCGGCTTGCCGCCACGGCGATCCAATCGCTCAGTTCCCTCAGCAATGCCTGCACGCGCGGCATCTCCGGCGAGCCAGGGACGACGATGGTGTCGATGTCCTGCAGCAGGAAGGACGACAGCGGCTCGGTCGCCAGCGCCATGCCTTCGGCGCTGCGCACCATGCCGCCGGCCAGGCTGGCCACCCGGCGCGCGTAGCCGGGCAGCCCGCGTTCGCGCATGCGCTTGTCCGCAGCCCAGAACACAGTTTGCGGGCCGCTCAGGTCCAGCAGGCCCACCTCGTCATAGGCCAGGAACAGCACCAGCCGCTCGTCATGCATATTTGGCAGGAAATAAGGGGTATTCGTCATTCCCGCCAATTCTGTGCGTCCTAAGATGTACTGTCAACGTGACAGCAACCCTTTGGAGGAGAACCATGAAGATCGTAGTCATTGGCGGCACCGGCCTGATAGGCGCAAAACTGGTCAAACTGCTGCAGGCGAAAGGCCACGAAGTGCTGGCGGCATCGCCCGGTACCGGTGTCAATGCCGTTACCGGCGACGGCCTGGCCGCAGCCCTGGCCGGAGCGGAAGTGGTGGTCGATGTGGCCAATTCGCCGTCATTTGCGCCGGCCGACGTGCTGGACTTCTTCCAGAAGTCCAGCCGCAACCTGGGCAGGGCGGAGAAAGAGGCCGGCGTGCGCCACCATGTGGCCCTGTCGATCGTGGGCACCGACCGCTTGCCGGAGAATGGCTATTTCGCAGCCAAGGTGGCGCAGGAGGAACTGGTCAAGCAGAACGGCGTGCCTTACACCATCCTGCGCGCCACGCAGTTCATGGAATTTCTTGCCGCTATCGGCCAGTCGTCGGCGGTGGACGGCACTATCCGCCTGTCGCCGGCCCTGATCCAGCCGGTGGCAGCCGACGATGTGGCGCAGGCCCTGGCCGACGTGGCGCAGGCCGCGCCCTTGAACGGCACCGCCGAACTGGCGGGACCGCAAGCCTATCCGCTGGAACAGATCGTGCGCCGTGCGCTGGCGGCGGCCGGCGAGACGCGGCCGATCGTCACCGACCCGCAGGCGGGCTACTTCGGCTCGGTGCTGGAGCAAGGCAGCCTGGTGCCGGCCGCCGACGCCAGGCCGCGCCTGGGCGCCATCGGCTACGAGACCTGGCTGCAGCAGCACTGAGTCTTTACTGGAAGGCCACTTCGGCGAAGCTGCGCAGTTTGCGGCTGTGCAGCTTGTCCGACCCCAGTCCGCGCAGCAGTTCCAGCGCGCGGATGCCGATGCGCAGGTGCTGGTCGACGCGGTCGCGGTAGAACTGGTTGGCCATGCCGGGCAGCTTGATTTCGCCATGCAGCGGCTTGTCGCTGACGCACAGCAGCGTGCCGTACGGGACGCGGAAGCGGAAACCGTTGGCGGCAATGGTGGCGCTTTCCATGTCCAGCGCCACCGCCCTGCTCTGGCTGAAACGGCGCTCCGGCGTGCGCTGCGGCAGCAGCTCCCAATTGCGGTTGTCGGTACTGGCCACGGTGCCGGTGCGCAGCACCCGCTTCAGGTCATGCCCGCCCAGCTGCGTGACTTCCGCCACCGCCGATTCGATCGCCACCTGCACTTCGGCCAGTGCCGGTATCGGCACCCACAGCGGCAGATCCTCGTCCAGCACGTGGTCTTCGCGCACATAGCCGTGGGCCAGCACGTAGTCGCCCAGTTGCTGCGTGTTGCGCAGGCCGGCGCAGTGCCCCAGCATCAGCCAGGCATGCGGGCGCAGCACCGCGATATGGTCGGTGGCCGTCTTGGCGTTGGCCGGGCCGACGCCGATGTTTACCATGCTGATGCCGCTGCCGTCGGCGCGCACCAGGTGGTAGCCCGGCATTTGCGGCAGGCGCGGCGGCGCCGCGCCCAGGTCGTCGCCCGGCTGCATGGCGTGGCCGACGCGGCGCGTGACGATATTGCCCGGCTCGACGAAGGCCACATAGCCGTCGTTGTCCGGGCTGGCCATCAGCTCATGGCCCAGGCGCACGAATTCATCGATATAGAACTGGTAGTTCGTAAACATCACGAAATTCTGGAAGTGCTCGGGCGAGGTGCCGGTGTAATGGCGCAGGCGCTGCAGCGAATAGTCGACGCGCGGCGCGGTAAACAGCGACAACGGCTGCGCATCGCCCGGCGGCGCCTCGAAGGTGCCGTTGGCGATGCCGTCATCCATGGCGGCCAGGTTGGGCAGGTCGAACACGTCGCGCATCAGCAGGCGGCGCTCGGCGCTCAGGCTGCCTTCGATATGGTCATGCTCGGCGAAGGAAAAGTGGATCGGGATCGGCTGGGAGCTCAGGCCCACTTCGATCTGCATCTGCTGCTGGCCGTGGTTTTTCAGCAGCAGGCGGAATTGTTCGGTGTAATAGCCTTCGAACAGGTCGGGGCGGGTCAGCGTGGTTTCAAAAGCGCCGGGGCCGGCGACAAAGCCGTACGACAGGCGGGAATCGGCGCGCGCCACGGTTTCGGTCTGCACCCGCACGTACGGGTAACAGGCGCGGACACGCTCGCCGGGCGTCTCGCCCTCGACAAAGCGCTGCAGCGATTCGCGCAGGAAGCGGATACTATCGTCGTAAATTGCCCGGACCTGGGCCAGTGCTGCGGAGGGATCGTCAAACATGCGGGGTGCTACGTGGGGACGGCTGAACATCGTGCGACTCCTTTCTGCTGTTCCACCCTATTATAATGGCAGCATGTGGCAGAGATATTTCATCGGATTGATCGCGGCAGGCAGCATGGCGGACGCGCCGGCAAATGCGCCGTTAACCGTGGCCTGGCGCGAAAAGCCCCCCTACTATTACTATGATGAGAACAAGGCTGCGAAAGGCTTCATGCTGGAACGCGCCAAACAGGTTTTCGCCGCGGCCGGCGTGCCTGCGGTATTCGTCAACGAACCGCAAAAGCGCATCTGGGCCAATTTCAACCATGGCACGCCGAACTACTGCTCGATCAGCTGGTACCGCCTGCCCGAGCGCGAAGCCGTAGCGCAATATTCGGTTTCCGTGCACGCGGACTTGCCCCATGCCGTGCTGGCCGTGCCGGCGGTGGCGGCCCGCATCAGGTCCCACGCCAGCCTGAAATCCCTGCTTTCGGATAAAACCCTGACTCTGGCCGTGATCGACGGCGTTTCCTACGGCCCGGAACTCGACACGCTGATCGCCGGCAGCCGGAACCGCATCATGCGCCGCACCGTGGAGACCTCGGCCATGTTCCGCATGGTTGCATTCGGCCGCGCCGACTACCTTTTCGTGGACCGCGAAGACTGGAATTACCTGCGCCTGAAGTTCCCTGAACTGCAAACGCTGGTGCTGATCGATTTTGCCGACATGCCGCCCGGCCTGAAACGCTACTTCGTCTGCAGCCGGGACGTGCCGGCGGAAACCATGGAACGCCTGAACCGCGCCATCCAGGCGCGCAGCGACACGCCGCGCCGCTAGCTTCAGATCGCCCTGGCGCCCAGCACCTGCATGCGCTGGCGCCAGGCGGCCACCGCAGCGCTATCCATCTTGCCGGCGCCGCCCACCAATGTCTTGCGTACCGGCGCTATGCCAACGAAGTTCAGGATGTTGCGCTCCAGCGATTTCAGGCTGTGGGCGCGGAAGTACCAGCGATAGAACAAGGCCGGCATGCCCATCGTCACCACCACGCGCGCACTGCGGCCGGCCAGCAGGCCCGCGTGCAGCGGGTTCCTGGCCTCGCGCGCCAGGGCAAAGCCGGGCCGCGCCACCTGCTCCAGGAAGGCTTTCAGGCAAGCAGGCATGTCGCCCAGCCAGAGCGGATAGAAGATCACCAGGTGCCCGGCAGCCGCGATGGCCTGCTGTACCGGCGCCAGCGCCGGCGGCACTTCGCCCTCTTCCCATTCATGCGCGTTGGCCAGCAAGGGGAAGTCCAGCCTGGCCGGGGTGAGCGTGTCCGCCTGGTGGCCGGCCGCATGCGCGGCTGCCACATAAGCTTGCGCCAGCGCGTGGCACAAATGGCCGCCGGCCGGGTCGGGATGGCCCTGGATCACGAGGATCTTGCTCATGCGTCTTCCACCGTGACCAGGTTGCTCTGGGCCTCGGCGTATTCCAGCGCGTAGGCCAGCTCGCCCGGCGTGTCGGCATGGACCGACAGGACCGGCTGCCCCACTTCAAGCCAGCTGCCGAGCGGCGCGAGGAAACGCACGCCGGCCGCTGCGGCGCGCGGTGCCCCGGCCAGCTTGGCCAGCGTGGCCAGCTTGCGGTTGTCGATGGCGACGACCCGGCCCGCATGGCGCGCCTCCAGCACATGGGTGCAGGCCGCAAGCGGCGGCTGGCGCAGGCCGCCCTGCGCTGCGCAGATGGCCTGGAATTTGGACCAGGCGGCGCCCGAGTCCAGCGTCCCGGCAGCCAGTGCCATGCCTTCGCCCGGCGCGGCACGGCCGCCCAGCTCCAGCACGCCGGCGGCCAGGGCCAGCGCGCGCTGGCGCAAGTCCTGCGGTGCGCCGGGCGCACCCTGCAGCACCGCCAGCACATCCATCGCTTCCAGTGCCGGACCGATGCCGACGCCAACCGGCTCGCTGCCGTCGCTGAGGACGCACCTGACGGCCAGGCCCAGCGCACCGCCGGCGCCTTCCAGGCGCGCGGCGAGCTGGCGTGCGGCCTGATCGGAGCGCACCTTGGCGGTGCGGCCGACCGGAATGTCGATCAGCACATGGCTGGCGCCGGCCGCCAGCTTCTTCGACAGCACCGAAGCGACCAGCAAGCCATCGCTATCGAGTTCCAGCGGGCGCTCGACGCGGATCAGCACATCGTCGGCCGGGCTCAGGGTCACGCTGCCGCCCCACACGATGCAGCCGCCCTCCTGCTGCACCACGCGGCGCATGGCGTCGATGCCGATTACCACGGGCGCCAGGGTTTCCATGGTATCGGCCGTGCCGGCCGGCGATGTGATGGCGCGCGAAGACGTCTTGGGCATGGTCATGCCGCAGGCCGCGACAATCGGCACCACCAGCAGCGTAGTACGGTTGCCCGGCAGGCCGCCCACGCAGTGCTTGTCGACCACTACCTGCGACGGCCAGTGCATGCGCTGGCCCGCCGCCGCCATGGCGCGCGTCAGGGCGATGGTTTCCGCCAGGTCCAGGCGGTTGCCGGAGCAGGCCGTGATGAAGCTGGAGAGATGGATGTCCGGATAGCGGCCGCCGGCAATGTCGGCAATGATGGCGCGGGCTGCCGCATCGTCCAGCGGCCGGCCGTGGATCTTGCCGCGCACCGCCGCGAACGATGCCAGCGCTGCCGGGTGGCGCACACTGATTGCCACGCCCGGCGCAGCGCCCAGCGCTTCCCAGGCCGCCTCGGACAGGCCGATATCCTGCTCCTCGAGCAGCCCGCCATCGACCACGTTCAATGTGGCGGCGACGGTGCGCGCGCCGCATTGCAGCTCGATGCGCGATTGGGCCTCGAAGCCCTCGGCGCGGCAAACCTTGCAGTCGCGCCGCATATAGGCGACCGGCTGCTGGTAGGTGTCGATGCCAAGCCGCCTGGCCCTTAATGCATATCCCATGATGTCACTCCTTTCGCCCAGCCTATGCGATCGCGGCGGCGCCCGGAATGACCTGGATCAATTTCAGAAGCTGCGCGCCAGCCCGAGAACCAGCTTGCTTTGCAGCTTGCTCGACGGTGTGCTGGAGTAGCTGCCATAGGCGCCGCTGGCAGGGGCGCCCTGGCGGCGCAGGCGGGCGGCATCCAGCGACAGCTGCAGTTGCCAGCCTTCGACTGCGGTCCCGACGCCGACGCGTCCTTCAGCGCGATTGCTGCCCGAATTGCCGGGCGCGCCCAGGTAGCCGCCGCGCCAGAAATAGCGCCAGCCGGTTCCCCATGGCCCGCCGCCATTGAGTTCAGCATACACCGTGCGCTCACGCAAGCCGAGGTAGTCCGGCGAATAATGCAGGCGGGCCGAGTAGTTTTCGAAGGAGATGCCGACAAACGCCTCGCGGAAATTCCAGTCCGGTGCGCCGTGGAAGGCGTAGGCAGACAGGCCCGCCTCCCATGACAGCCCCGATTGCAGGCGTGCGGCATAGCCGGCGTAGCCCAGCCACTGCGCAGTGCGATGCGACTGCGGCGCCAGTTGTCCGCTGACCACCTGGCCGCCGGCAAAGCAGCCGTTGGCGCCATCGACATCGAGCGAGAGCCGCGCGGCCGGCTTGCCGGAGCTGAGCGAAATGCCGCGGTACAGATGATCCGACACGATTCCGGCGCTGCCGCTTACCTGCGCCTGCGCACTCGCTGCAAGGATGCCGGCCAGCCCTGTCAGGGCGACCGTGCCAGCTTGTCGGAGGAAGGGTTGGGGCATGCGCAGGAACATTTACCGGTAATGCGCATGATGGTGGCGCAAAGATCTATCCCCGTCAACGGTGCGGGACCGCTGCTGCGCACGATGCCCGCATGCAGGCGCTCGCCGTTCAGTTGCGGCTTGAGTTCGCCGATCAGGGCCAGCATGCCGCTCACGTGCGCGGCAGCGTAGGAAGACCCGGACACCATGCCCCAGCGCGCGCCCGGCATGGTGGTGGGCACGTCGCGCCCCGGCGCGAGCAGGCATTGAGCGCCATGGCGCGGCGCATCGTCGGCGGCGACGGCAAACACGCCGGGACTGTTGGCCGGAAAGCCGCCATCGCTGCGGGCCGGGTCGATCGCGCCCACCACGCGCATGCCGCGCGCCTGCGCCACGCCGAGCAGTTGCTGCAGCAGGCGGTCGGGTGGGCCGGACAGGCTCAGGTTGATCACCTGGGCGTTGTGCAGCAGGGCGTAGTTGAGGGCTTTGGCCAGAGTGAAGCTGTTGCAGCGCGTGCCGCTGTCGGCCTGCCAACAGGCGCGCAGGGCCATCAGGCGCGCTTGCGGCGCGACGCCGGCGATGCCGATGCCGTTGCCGGCGCGCGCCGCGATCACGCCCGCGACCGCCGTGCCGTGTTCTTCCGCCACATAGGACTGGCCGTCGACGAAATTCTCCTGCAGCGCCACCTGCCCTGCCAGGTCGGGGTGGCTGGCTTCGACACCGCTGTCGATCACGGCCACCAGCACCTTGCGCCCGGTCGCGGACTTGCGCACCTGCTCCAGTTGCCATGGCGCAGCGGCAGGCTGGACGCGATACAAAGGGTCGCCTGCTGCACTGGCGCCGCCCAGGGTGCCGAAGTCCTGGATGGCCTGCGCCCAGGCCACCCGGCGATCGCGCGACAGCGCGACCAGCACCCCGGCCGGGTCCTGGCCGGGGGCCAGGCGCATGCGATAGCAATCGACGCTCAGCGCAGGCATCGGCCAGTCTTCCATCATCTGCAAGCCATGCTCGCGCGCCAGCGCGGCGGCGATGCGCTGGCGCGCCTGGCGGCCCGCGTCGTCGCGATAGCTGGCACCGCTGTAGCCGTCGGCCCTGAAATGCGGCGCCGGCAGGTGCAGCATGATGAGGATTTCGCGGGCAGCGCCGGTCGGTTGTCCGCCGGGGCCGTGCGCAGCGTCCGGGGGCTCTTGCTGCGCCGCCTGCAGGCCTGCCATCCCGCCCAGTGCGCACAGCATCCACAGCATCAATGCCATCCAACGGATCACTGCCCGCCCTCCGCTGCCAGCGCTTCCGCCAGTTCAACCGCAGGGTCGGCGCGCAGGGCCGCCAGCACCGCGGCACGCTGCGCCGGGTCGACATCCAGCAGCCATGCGCCGGTGGCGCTCGGCGCGCCAAGCAGTTGCGCGCCAGGGGTCGTCAGCAGGCGCTGCACGTCCTGCACGCTGGCGCCGGGCCTGAACACGAGCAGCACATCAGGTGTGGCAGCCGGTGCGCTGCCAAGCGCCCGGTAGGCGGGCGGCGCGCCTGCCGGCAGCAGGTTCACGGCCAGCACGACAATCACCAGCGCCTGCGCCGCGATGGCCCAGCCCTGCCAGTCGCCGCCAGCGCGCAGCCAGTCCAGTAAGGCAGTGGCAAGGCGGGACGGCGCCGGCGCAACGGGAACTGCTTGCGTGGCAGGCGGGGCCGAGGGCAGCGGCGCATCGTCCAGCAGCGGCATCAGGCGCGCCAGGGCGCGTTCCGGATCCAGGCCGGCCGGCAACGGCGCTGCCGTTTCGATCAGGCGGCGCTGCCAGGCCAGGTCGGCGCGGCATGCGGGGCAGTCGCGCAAATGCCGCTGCACGCGCGCCGCCTCGCTGTCGGCCAGCGAGCCGGCGGCATACCAGGGCAGCAGTGCCTGCATGTCCTGGTGCTCCGCAACGTACGATGGGTCTTGCATGTTCATCTTATTTCTTCCAAATGGTCGGACAACATGTGCTTCAGGCGCAGGCGGGCATGGAACATGCGCGTTTTCACGGTATTGACCGGGCAGTCCATGGTTTCGGCGATCTCCTGGTAGGCCATGCCGTGGTAATACGTCAGGCACACCACCGCGCGCTGCTCCAGGGGCAGGGCGTCCAGCGCCCGGCCGACGCCGCGCTGCAGCTGCAGCGCAGCGAGGGCATGCTCGGGCTCGCGCCACTCTTCGCCGGCGACCTCCGGCGCTTGCTCCAGCGGCTCGTCGACGCCGCGCAGGGCTTTCAGCGCCTGGCGGTAGGCGATGCCGAAAATCCAGGTGGAGACCTTGCTGCTGCCGTCGTAGCTGGCAGCTTTCTGCCACACCACAAGCATGGTGTCGTTGACGATCTCTTCCAGCAGCGGCAGGTTGCGCGTCATGCGGTCGAGGAAACGGGCCAGGCGCGGGAAGTAGGCGCGGTACAGCGCCTGGAAGGCCAGGCGATCGCCGCCGCCCACCAGCCGTATCAGTTCGCCATCGTCCACATCCCCTGTCACTCCCGTCCTCCTGCCAGACCGCATGCAATTTTCTCCTTTTTACGCCTGTGAATACCCAGCCGGAGGAGAAAGGTTCAAGCAAATTTCAAAAATATTTTCCCTCCCGATTTTGAACCATTTTTGCGTGCGCCGGTATTGACCGTAACAACATTGACAGAATGTTCAGTACCTGTGTTCGCTCAAACAGCCGTCTGCGGCCCCGCCCTGCTCTCGCCCGACCTGGCCGCCCTGCTGCGCCTGCTGGTGCTGGCGCCGCTGCTGGAGGAATGGGTGGTGCGCGCCGGGCTGCATGCCTGGCTGCTGCCGCGCTGCCGCGCCCCGCTGGCGCTGCTGGCCAGTGCGGCGGCGTTCAGTGCGCTGCACCTGGGCGCGGGGCCGCTGGCGGCGGCGCTGGTGTTCGGGCCAGGCCTGGCATTCGGCCTGGCTTACCAGCGCTGGCGCGACTGGCGGCTGTGCGCCCTGCTGCACAGCGCATGCAATGCCTGGGCCCTGTCGATGTGTGCTTGAACAACTCACCAACAACGGGAGCACCCATGAATCACCACCGACTTTGGCCTTTGCTGGCGTTAGCCCTGGCGCAGGCGGCGCATTTCGCGCACGCTGCCGATGCCCTGAACGGCAAGAGCCTTTACCTGAACGGGCCCACGTCCGGCGGCACCACCTGCGCCGCCTGCCACGGCCCATCGCCGGCTAACAACGTCAGCAACATCCTGGCCGCTGCCGACAATCCGTCCGTGATCAGCGCCGCGTTCGCTGCCAATAAGGGCGGCATGGGCACCCTGTACAACGGCAAGTTCAGCGCGGCGGAGATGGCCGACCTGGCGGCATTCATCGGCAACCCGAACGTGACGGCAGCGCCGGCGGCATCCGTGGCGCCAGCCACGCTGTCGTTTGGCGGCGCGACCGTGGGCCAGGACAGCGGCGCGCTGGCCACGACACTTTCCAACACCGGCTCGGCGCCCCTCAACATCGGCGGCATCGCCGTGGGCGGCAGCCATGGCGGCGATTTCCGCATCACAGGCGGCAGCTGCACCGCCGGTGCCGCCCTGGCGGCCGGCGCCAACTGCAGCGTGCAACTGTTGTTCCGCCCGACGGCAAGCGGTACCCGCAGCGGCGCGCTGACCATCAGTCACAATGCCACCGGCGGCGCGAGCGGCGTGGCCCTGTCCGGCACCGGCAATGCCGTGCCGCAGGCGACGCTGTCGCTGTCGGCCAGCGCGCTTGACTTCGGCGCGCTGCTGGTCAACGCCCCTGCCCAGCGCACCCTGACGCTAACCAACAGCGGCCAGGCCGCCCTGAGCTTTTCCTCGATCGGCGTGAGCGGTGCCCAGGCCGGCCACTTTACCCTGGGCGGCACTTGCGCGGCCGGCGCGCCGCTGGCCGCCGGCGCCAGCTGCACCGTGCTGGTGCAGGTCATGCCTGCGACCGCAGGGGCGATTGCCGCCACCCTCAATCTCGCTTCCAACGCCAGCAATGGGAACGTTGCGGTCGGGCTTTCCGGCATTGCGGCAGCGCCCGCGCCGGCCGTCGGTGCCAGCCCCGGCGCAGTCGCTTTCGGCCTGTGGACCATTGGTGCGGCACCGCTTGCACAGCAAGTCACGCTCACCAACAGCGGCAATGTGGCGCTGTCCTTCAGCAGCATTGCCTTCAGCGGCGCGGCAGGCATCTCCATTGCCGGCGGCGGCGATTGCGGCAGCAGCCTGGCCGTTGGCGCCAGCTGCACGGTGCCCCTGGCGTTCGCTCCCGCCACAACGGGCGACGTGGCAGGAACCTTGCTCGTGCGCTCCAATGCCGCCGACCTCTCGGTGGCGGTCACCGGCTCCGGCACCACTTCGCCGGTCGCGCGCCCGGCATTGAGCAGCAGCGGACCGCTGGCCTTTGCCGATACCCGGGTGGGACAGCAATCGTCTGCGCAGCGCAATACACTGTCCAACAGCGGCACCGGCGCCCTGAAGATCGCCTCGCTGGTCCTGGGCGGCAGCCATCCCGGCGACTTCGCGCTGGCCGGCAACTGCGCTGCCGACGTCACGCTGAGTCCGGGCGCGAGCTGCACGATTGACGCCAGCTTCAAGCCAACTGCCGCCGGCGCCCGCAGCGCCGACATGCTGCTTGTCACCGACAGCGGCGCCCAGTTCAGCGTGCGGCTGAACGGCAATGCCAGCGCGGTCCCGGCGCCGACGCCTGCGCTTGGCGTGTCGCCGCAAGCCTTCGACTACGGCAGCACCGCCGCCGGCGGCGCGGGTATCGTCAAGCGCTTCGTGCTGTCGAACACCGGCTCCGCGGCGCTGGTACTGGACAGCGTCGCCTTCAGCGGCCCGTTCTCGGTGGCGGCAGGCGAGGCCAATGCCTGCGGCGCCTTCCCGCTGACGCTGCAAGCCGGTGCTGCCTGCGAACTGCCGGTGCGCTTTGTTCCGGCAGCCACCGGCAGCGCCACCGGCAGCGCCACCCTGCAGGCGGCAGGCGGCAGCTGGCAGCTCGCCCTCAGCGGCCAGGGCGCGGACGGTGCCAGCCCCGCAGGCGCCACGCAGAACCGGGGCGGCGGCGGCTGCTCCTCCATCAGCGGCGGCAATGACCCGATGCTGGCCCTGCTCGCGGCCCTGGCGGCCGGCGTTCTGCTGTGGCGCCGCCGCCAGGCGCGCCTCCTGGCGGCAGCCGCGGCACTGGCGCTGGCCGGCCAGGCCGCTGCGCTGGAGCCGGGCCAGGCCGCCCCCTCCTTCTCGCTGAACGGCCCGGGCGGCGCCGTCAAGCTGGAGCACTACCAGGGCAAGCTGGTGTACATCGATTTCTGGGCTTCATGGTGCGGGCCTTGTCGCCAGTCCTTCCCATGGATGAACGAGATGCAGGCCCGCTACGGCGGCCAGGGCCTGCAGGTGGTCGGCATCAATGTCGATGCCAGGACCGACGATGCGCGCAGCTTCCTGAACGCGACGCCTGCCAGCTTCGTCATCGCTTTCGACCCGAATGGCACGGCGCCGCGCAACTATGGCGTGAAAGGCATGCCGAGCAGTGTGCTGATCGGGCCAGACGGCAAGGTGCTGTATGAGCACAGCGGTTTCCGCCCGGCCGACCGCAGCGTGCTCGAAGCGCGCATCAAGAGCGCGCTGGGAGTGCGGCAATGAGCGCGCGCCTGCTGCTTGTCTGCGCACTGCTGGCCGGCCTCTCCGCCTGCGCACTGAAACCGGTACAACCCTGGGAGAAAGGGGAACTGGCGCGTACCGACATGCTGGTGCAGGGCGACAGCCTCGAGACGCGCTTCAACGAACACATTTACACCAGCAAGGAAGCGGCTTCCGGCGGCAGCGCCGTGGGTGGCGGCGGATGCGGCTGCAACTGACAAGGATCACCATGGAAAACAAACCACAGAACGGCGTGCCGGTCGGCCAGGCCTTGCTGGCGGCGGCCATGCTGCTGCCGGGAATCGGCGCGGTGCATGCCGAAACGCCGCCGGAGCGGGGCAGCATCGGCGTGAAATACCTGTACTACAAGGAGGACCAGCCGGGCCTGGACCGGGTGCGCGTGCATGCACCGGCGGTGTCGGTGCTGGCGCCGATCGCCGGCCAATGGACGGTGGCCGCCAGCGCCACGGTGGACGATGTGTCGGGCGCTTCGCCGCGCTATCACACTGCCATCTCCGGCGCCTCGCGCATGAACGATTTGCGCAAGGCGGGCGACGTCACCGTCACGCGCTACCTGCCGCGCGGCACGGTCAGCGTATCGGCGGCTTATTCGACGGAACACGACTATGTGTCGCGCGCCCTGTCGCTGCAGACATCCCTTGCCAGCGACGACAGGAACACCACCTGGAACTTCGGCCTGGGCGGATCGGATGACAGCATCAATCCCGTCAACCGTGTCGTGCAGGATGCGGGGCGGCAGACCGTCAGCGTGCTGGCCGGCGTGACGCGGGTCCTGACGCCGGTCGATGTTGGCCAGTTCACGCTGACGCACACGCAGGGGCATGGCTACTACTCCGATCCTTACAAGCTGGCCGACAACCGGCCCGGCACGCGGCGCCAGGATACCGCCCTGCTGCAGTGGAACCACCGTTTCACCGCGCTGGCGGCAACCAGCAGGCTCGGTTACCGCTATTACCGCGACAGTTTTGGCATCCGGGCCCATACGCTCGGCGCCGAGTGGGTCCAGGGCCTAGGCAATGGCTGGACCGTCACGCCGGCCGTGCGGCTGTATTCGCAGCGCGCGGCCGACTTCTATTTCGATCCGGTGTACGACAGCCAGCTTGGCGCCCCGTTCCCGCCGGGCTATGTGTTCGGCAGCCCGCAAGCCAGTTCCGCCGACCAGCGCCTGTCCGGCTTCGGCGCCGTCACGCTGGGCGTGAAACTGGCGAAACAGCTCAATCGGGACTGGGCTGTCGACTTCAAGCTCGAACGCTACGAACAGCGCGCTGCCTGGCGCCTGTTCGGCAGCGGCAGCCCGGGACTGGCGCCGATGCGCGCCGTCAGCCTGCAAATAGGAGTGACACGGCAGTGGTAAGCCCCATTTTCACGATCGACTTCCAGGCGATGGCCAGCCGCTGCGAGATCCGGCTGGCCGCCGCTTCGGGAGCTGAAGCGCGCGCGCTGGCCGAGCCCGCGCTGGAGGAAGTACGCCGGATCGAAGCCAAGTATTCACGCTATCGCGCCGACAGCATCGTGAGCCGCATCAACGCGGCGGCCGGCGTGGCGCCGCTCGCCTGCGATGAGGAGACCCTGGCGCTGCTCGACTATGCCGATGCCGTGTACCGCAGCAGCGGCGGGCGCTTCGACATCACTTCCGGCGTGCTGCGCAAGGTGTGGGACTTCCGTCTTGGCACCGTGCCCTCGCCGCAGACGCTGGAGCGCCTGTTGCCGCTGGTCGGCTGGCATCAGCTGCGGCGCGAGAACGGCAGCGTAATGCTTGCCCGAGCCGGCATGGAACTCGATTTCGGCGGCTTCGGCAAGGAGTATGCGGTTGACCGCGCGGCGGAAATCCTGACAGCGCAAGGCGTGCGGCACGGCTATGTGAACCTGGGCGGCGACATGCGTTTCCTGGGGCCGCGGCCCGATGGCGGGGAGTGGAGCATCGGCATCCAGCACCCGCGCGATACGCAAGCCACCGTTGCCAGCGTGCCGTTCAGGCGGGGAGCGCTGGCCACCAGCGGGGACTATGAGCGGTACTTTGAGGCCGATGGACGGCGCTACTGCCACATCCTCGATCCAGGCAGCGGCATGCCGGTGTCGTACTGGCGCTCGGTGAGCGTGGTATCGCCGCTGGCCATCGCAGCCGGCAGCTGCAGCACCACAGCCATGCTGCTGGAGCGCGACGGGCTGGATTTCCTGGAGCAGTCCGGCCTGCCCTTCCTGGCCATCGACCAAGACGGTCAAATTTTTCGGAGGTAGATGATGAAATTCCTGATTCAATGGCTGGCAGCGATGCTGCTGGCTTTCCTGTCGGGCAGCCCTGCCCTGGCGGACGATTTCCTGGCGCCCGAGCAGGCATTCGGCTTGCGCGCGGAATTGCGGGCGGATGGCCAGCTTGCCCTGCATTGGTCGATCGCGCCGGATTATCATCTTTACCGCGACCGCATTCTCCTGCGCCGCGATGGTGTGCTGCTGCCGGTTTTGCTGCCGCCAGGGAAGCGCAAGTATGACGAGAATTTCGGCAAGGAGATGGAGACTTATGCGGGAGAGCTGGCTTTGCAGCTTCCCTGGCAGGGCCGTGCCGGCGCGACCTTGACCGTCGGCTACCAGGGCTGTGCCGATGCCGGCTTGTGCTATCCCCCGCTTGAGCGCCGCTACCGCATCGATCCGGCGCGGCCGGGCGTACTGGCAGCCCTGCCCGATGCCGTGCCGGGCCAGACGGCGAACGGGGCCGGAACCGGCGCCGTGCCAGCGGACGGCGGCGCGACCGCGGCAGCCAGTGCCGCAGGTGCGCAGGGACCGGCGGCAGGCGGCGCTGCGGCCGGGGACCGGGCGGGCGGGCGCGATGCCGGGCGGCGCGGCGCGGAAATGACAGCGGAGGATGACACTTCGCTGGCGCAGCGCACGCTGCAAAGCGGCAGCGCGTGGCGGATTGGGGCGGCCTTCCTGGCCTTCGGGCTGCTGCTCTCGTTCACGCCGTGCGTGCTGCCGATGGTGCCCATCCTGTCCTCCATCATCGTTGGCGAGACGCATGTGACGCGCCAGCGCGGCCTGCTGCTGGCGGCCGCGTACAGCCTGGGCATGGCCCTGGTCTACACGTCGCTGGGCGTGGCAGCGGGGCTGGCGGGAGAAGGCCTGGCGGGCGCGCTGCAGAAGCCCTGGGTCCTGCTGACCTTCGGCGCACTGCTGGTGGCACTGGCGCTGTCGATGTTCGACGTCTACCAGTTGCAGTTGCCCAGCGCCCTGCAGACGCGCCTGAGCTCCGCCAGCGGCAGGCTGTCCGGCGGCCGCCTGGCGGCGGTGTTCACGATGGGCGCCGTCTCGGCGCTGATCGTCGGCCCATGCGTGGCCGGCCCGCTGGCGGGAGCGCTGCTGTACATCAGCCAGACCGGCAACGCCCTGACCGGCGCCGGCGCCCTGTTCGCAATGACCTGCGGCATGAGCGTGCCGTTGCTGCTGACCGGCCTGTCGGCCGGCAGCCTGCTGCCGCGCGCCGGCGCCTGGATGAACCACGTGAAGAAAGTCTTCGGCCTGCTGCTGCTCGCCGTCGCCATCTGGATGGTCAACCCGCTGTTGCCGGCGCCCGCCAGCATGGCACTGTGGGGTGCCTTCGCCATCCTGTGCGCCGTCTTCCTGCGCGTGGCCGAAGCGCTGCCGCAGGGCGCCGGCGCGGGAGCCTGCGCAACGAAAGCGCTCGGCGTGCTGATGCTGTTGGGCGGTCTGTTCGAACTGGTCGGCGCGGCCAGTTCGGGACACGATGTGCTGCAGCCGCTGGCCCACCTGCGCGGCGGCGGGAACGGTGCTACCATTGCCGGCGCGGCTGCGGGCCATGCACATAATGCCGAACCCCGCTTCACCCGCGTGCGCACTGTCACCGAGCTTGACCAGGCCCTGGCTGGTGCGAAGAAACCGGTCATGCTGGACTTTTACGCCGATTGGTGCATCTCTTGCAAGGAAATGGAACGCCTCACTTTCACCGACGCCCGCGTGCAAGCCGTCATGCAGGACATGCACCTGCTGCAGGCCGATGTCACAGCCAACAGCGAAGAAGACCGCGCCCTGATGAAGCGCTTCAGGCTTTTCGGCCCGCCCGGCATCGTGATGTTCGACGCCAACGGAAACGAAGTGCCGCAGGCGCGCACCATCGGCTACCAGCCACCCGAAAAATTCCTGCGCCGCCTGGAACTTGCGGCCAATAACCCTGAAAGGACCATTCAGTGAAACGCACCCTCTCCTTCCTGCTCTGCGCCGCCCTGCTGCCTGCCGCGGCCTTCGCCGGAGACAAACCGGCACACTGGAGCTATGAAGGCGCCACCGGCCCGCAGAACTGGAGCAAGCTGGAACAGGACTTCAGCACCTGCAAGCTGGGGCACAACCAGTCGCCGATCGACATCCGCAAGACCAGCAAGGCCAAGCTGCCGCCGCTGGAATTCGCTTACAGCCCGTCGCCGCTCAAGATCCTCGACAACGGCCACACCATCCAGGTGAACTACGCCGCGGGCAGCAGTGTCACCATCGACGGCAAGCGCTACGACCTGCTGCAATTCCATTTCCACAAACCAAGCGAAGAAAAGATCAATGGCCGCAGCTATCCGATGGTGGCGCACCTGGTGCACAAGAACGCGGAAGGCAAGCTGGCCGTGGTAGCGGTGCTGTTCAAGAAAGGCGCCGGCAACCCGCTGGTGCAGACCCTGTGGGACGCCCTGCCGACGGAAAAGGGCGAAGCCCAGGAAGTAGCCGGCGTGAACATCGATATCGGCAAGCTGCTGCCGGCCACGCAAGGCTATTACAACTTTGCCGGCTCATTGACCACCCCGCCATGCAGTGAAGAGGTCAACTGGTTCGTGCTGAAAACGCCGGTTGAAATGTCGGATGCGCAGCTGAAGCGCTTCGCCACGGTCTACAAGCACAACGCCCGCCCGATCCAGCCGCTGAACGGCCGCACCGTCCAGGAAAGCCTGTAACCCTCAGCAGCGGGCCTGGGCCCGCTTGCAGCGATCGCGTCCCTGCCGCTTGGCGGCATACATGGCCGCATCGCTGCGCCGCAGCAGTTCTTCCGCCGGTTGCGCATCATAGGGAAACACGGCCAGCCCGATGCTGGCCGACACGAATGCCGGCTGCTCTCCGGCCAGCCGCACCGGGGCACGCACGGCGGCCAGCGCCCGGTCCAGGATTTCCTCCGCCTCGCCAACATCGTTCAGCCCCGCCAGCAGCAGGACGAATTCGTCGCCACCGAGCCGCGCCACGGTGTCGTTGGCGCGCACCACTTGCTGCAGGCGTCCCGCCACCTCCACCAGCACCGCATCGCCTGCCTCATGGCCGTAAGTGTCGTTGACATTCTTGAAACCGTCCAGGTCCATCACGCACACCGCCACCAGCTTATCGGCGCGCGCGGCAAAGGCCAGCGCCTGCTGCAGCCGGTCTTCCATCAGGCGCCGGTTCGGCAGGCGCGTCAGCGGGTCCAGGAAGGCCATCTTTTCGATCTCCTCCTGGCGTGCGCATTCGTCCGTGATGTCGGTGAACAGGCCGAAGTAATGCTGCACCTTGCCGTACTCATCGCGCACCGCGCTCAGCGTCAGGTGGGCCGCGAACAGCGAACCGTCGGCGCGCTTGTCCCACACCTTGCCCTGCCACTGGCCGGTGCCCAGCAAGCCTTGCCACATCGCCTTGTAGAATTCCGCGTCCTGCCTGCCGGACTGCATGATGCGCGGATGCTGCCCCACCAGTTCATGGCGCGCATAGCCGCTCATGGCGGCGAAGGCGCGGTTGGCCTCGACGATGCGCATGTCGCGGTTGACCACCAGGATGCCTTCGGAAGTCGCATCGAACACCTTGGCCACCAGGTGCTCGCGCGCGGCGGCGCTGCGCATGCGCTGGCGCAGCAGGCGGGAAATTCCCGTCACATGGCGAAACATCAGCCATGCCGTCAACGCTGCGGCCAGCAGGGCGCCGCACACTGCGGCGAGCGAGATTTCCAGCGTGGCCGCCATGCCATCCCCCTACTCCAGCACCACCTCTTCCAGATAGTCCGGCACGCGGCAGGGCCACTGAAGCTGCTCGGAAATGCGCAGCCTTAGTGCATCGGCTGCCGCCGGTTCGCCATGCGTGACGAACACCTGGCGCGGGGTGGCCGAGGAGTGCGACAGCCAGCCCAGGATTTCGTCGGCGTCGGCATGGGCCGACAGGTTGCCGATCAGTTCAACGCGAGCCCGCACGGGGTAATACTCGCCGTGGATCTTGACCGAAGTTTCGCCGGCCAGCAGGCGGGCGCCGCGCGTGCCCGCCGCCTGGAAGCCTGCGAACAGGATGGTATTGCGCGCATCGCCGGCAAAGGCCTTCAGGTGGTGCAGCACGCGGCCGCCGGTCGCCATACCGCTGGCGGCAATGATCACCATGGGCGCCTGGCGCCGATTCAGCGCCATCGATTCTTCCACGCTGTTGACGATGTGCGCCACATGGCCCAGGGCACGGCAACTGCGTTCGTCCAGCCGGTGCTGGCCCTGGTGCCTGATGTAGAGCCGCGTCGCATCCACCGCCATCGGGCTGTTCAGGTAAACCGGCAGTGCCGCCGGAATCGCCCCGGCCTCCTTGAGCTTGCATATTTCATACAGCAGTTCCTGAGCCCGTCCCACTGCAAACGAGGGAATCACGGTCACGCCGCCACGGGCTGCCGTCTTGCTGATGACCTCAGCCAGCTTGCCGCCCGGATCGGACACGTCGTGGCGGCGGTCGCCGTAAGTCGATTCCACCACCAGGTAATCGCATTTCCCAAGCACGGTCGGCGGCCGCATGATCGGGTCGTTCGGCCGTCCCACGTCACCCGAAAACATCACGGTACGGCCGGCGCAGCGCACCGATACCGAAGCCGCGCCCAGGATATGCCCCGCCAGCTGGAAGCGCGCCATCATGCCTGGCGCCGGCGAGAACTCATGGCCGACCGGCACCACCTCCAGGTGCTCCAGCGCGCGCAGCGCATCGGCTTCCGAGTACAGCGGCAAAGCCGGCTTGTGTTTGGAGAAATTGTGGCGGTTCGCATACAGCGCCTCCTCTTCCAGCAGCCGGCCGCTGTCGGGCAGCAGGATGTGGCACAAGTCGCGCGTGGCTTCCGTGCAGTACACCCGGCCGCGGAATCCGGCACTGGCCAGCACCGGCAAAAAACCGCTGTGATCGAGGTGTGCGTGGGTCAGCACCACGCTGCGGATGGTATCGGGCGGCACAGGAAAGGCCTCCCAGTTGCGCAGGCGAAGCTGCTTATAGCCCTGGAACAGGCCGCAATCGACCAGGACCTGTTCGTCGCCATGGCGCAACAGGTATTTGGAGCCGGTGACGGTGCCGGTGGCACCCAGGAATTTAAGTGTGAGCATGTTTGCAGCATAGCCAAGGCCCGGCACAAAATATTTGATCTAGGTCAAGGAGCGCCCCCGCAAAATGCGGCAGTGCGAAAATGACATTGTTGCCTTGCGAGGATGTAGAATCAGGGCCTTTGACCATTTCGACACCAGGACGCCATACATGACAGAACTGAAACGGGGCCTGAAGAGCCGCCACATCCAGCTGATTGCGCTGGGCGGCGCCATTGGCACGGGCCTTTTCATGGGCATTGCGGACACCATCAAGCTGGCCGGGCCTGCCGTGCTGCTTGGCTACGCAGTGGCCGGCTTCATTGCCTTCCTCATCATGCGCCAGCTGGGCGAAATGGTGGTCGACGAACCGGTAGCCGGCTCGTTCAGCTACTTCGCCGACAAATACTGCGGCCACATGGCCGGCTTCATGTCGGGCTGGAATTACTGGGTGCTGTATGTGCTGGTCAGCATGGCCGAACTGACGGCGGTCGGCATCTACGTCCAGTACTGGTGGCCCTGGATGCCGACCTGGGTCAGCGCCCTCGCCTTCTTCCTGATCATTAACGCCATCAGCCTGGCCAATGTGCGCGCTTACGGCGAGATGGAATTCTGGTTCGCGATCATCAAAGTAGCGGCAGTGGTCGGCATGATCGTGTACGGCGGCTACCTGCTGGTGTCCGGCAACGCCGGACCGGAAGCGGCCGTGGCCAACCTCTGGCAGCACGGCGGCTTCTTCCCGAACGGCGTGTCGGGACTGGTGATGGCGATGGCCGTCATCATGTTCTCATACGGCGGCCTGGAGCTGGTGGGCATTACCGCCGCCGAAGCCAGCAACCCTTCCGAAACCATTCCAAAGGCGACCAACCAGGCCATCTACCGCATCCTGATTTTCTATGTCGGCGCACTGGGCGTGCTGCTGTCGCTTTACCCGTGGCAGAAAGTGGTCACCGGCGGCAGCCCGTTCGTGATGATCTTCCACGCCTTGAACGCCAACTGGGTGGCGAACGTGCTGAATGTCGTGGTGCTGACCGCCGCGCTGTCCGTCTACAACAGCGGCGTCTATTCCAACAGCCGCATGCTGTACGGCCTGGCCAGGCAGGGCAACGCGCCGAAAGCCCTGCTGAACGTGAACAAGCGCGGCGTGCCGCTCGCTGCGCTGGGCGTATCGGCGCTCGCCACCGGCATCTGCGTGGTGCTGAACTACTTCATGCCCGGCAAGGTGTTCGGCTTCCTCATGGGGCTTGTGGTGTCGTCGCTGGTGATCAACTGGGGCATGATCAGCTGGATCCACCTGCGCTTTCGCGCCCGGAAAAACGCCGAAGGCCACGAGACCGGCTTCAAGAGCTGGGGTTACCCGTTCACCAACTATCTTTGCATGGCGTTCCTGGCCGGCATCCTGCTGATCATGTTCATGACCGAAGGGCTGCGTATCTCGGTATACCTGATTCCGGTGTGGCTGCTGGTGCTGTTCATCGGCTACCGCTTCCGCGGCGTACCTGAAAAGGCCGTCGCGTAATGACCAAGGTCGCGCTCCTGACCATCCACGGCATGGGCGAGCAGCCGCTCGACTATGCCGACGATATGCGGCGCGCGCTGTCGCACCGCATGGGCGCGGCCTTCGCCAACGTCGACGTGCACAGCGTGTACTACCAGCACCTGCTCAAGCCCAATGAACTGGACGTATGGAACCGCACGCGCGAACGCTCCACGGTGCGCTACGAGCAGCTGCGCAAATTCATCCTGTTCGGCTTTGCCGATGCGGCGGGGCTGGAGAACCGCAAGGAGTACGACAATTCGGTCTACGAACAGGCGCAAATGGAGATCGCGCGCGCCCTGCTGGCGATTCTTGCCACACGCGGGCCGGATACGCCGATCGTCATGCTGGCGCATTCGCTGGGCTGCCAGGTCATGTCCAGCTTTATCTACGATGCACAGAAGCGGGCCGGCGGCGGCCTGGTCTCGGCCGGCATCTGGAAAGCGGGCCGCATGGCCGACAGCCTGAGCGCGGAGCAGCGCAAGTTCCTGCAATGCGGCACGGCGCGGGCCTTCGTGACCACCGGCTGCAATATCCCGGTCTTCGTCTCCGCCCACCAGCGCATGGACGTCAAGCCGATCATCAAGCCCAATCCCGGCTTCCGCTGGCTCAACCTGTACGACCCCGACGATGCGCTCGGCTGGCCGCTGCAGCCGCTGGAAGGCGGCTACGAAACGCTGGTCGAAGACCGCGTGGTGAACGCCGGCCAGGGCATCCTCGACTTCATGACCAAGAGCTGGAATCCCCTGTCCCACACCGCCTACTGGACCGACGACGAAGTCATCAAACCCCTGGCCAGCACCCTCCTATAAAGAGAAAAGTCGGGGTCAGGTCCGGCAATCGGACATTTTGCGCAGCAAAATGTCCGATTGCCGGACCTGACCCCGACTTTCATTTTGCTGCCTCGGCGGCTTGGCGCTGCTGTTCGATGCGGCGGATTTTTTCTGCTACCTTGGCCAGCTCTTCGGGCGGTACGCCGGCTTCGCGGCCTTGCTCGAGGTCGGCCTGCAGGCGCGTCAGCTCGGGGCCGGCCGCTTGCGCGTAGGCTGCCGCCAGGCGCCGCTTTTGCGCCAGCTGGTGGGCGGCATAGGCCTGCGGGTCGGCCAGTACGCTGGCATCCGGGTGTTCGGCCGGGGCGCCGCGCTCGATCGGCGGGGTGCGCGCGTCACCTGCTTCGCGCGCCTGCGACAGCGGCAGCCAGGCTGGCGTGCGCGTGTCGACGGGCGGGATCGGGACGCGGCGCAGGCCATCGCCCTCGCCTTCGCCGTTCGCGGCCACGACGGCGGCCGGGGCGGCTGGCGGCATCGGTGCCGGCGGCCGGGCGACGGGTACGGGTGTTGGCGGCGTGGCTGCCTGGCCGCCAGCGGGATCGGCCGCTTCCCGATTGCCGGCGAGGTACCACTGGCCAACAACTGCGCCCAGGATGACGGCGATCACTGCGCTGCTTTGCCAGCGTTTCATTGGGCCTCTGCGATTTCTATCCGCGCCGAGCGGCGCGCGTTTTCCATCATCTCGCCCAGCTGCTGCATGGCTTTCTTGAGCGCGATCATGCGGCTGGCCTGGTAGCGTACCGTTTCCGATTGCAGCGGATGGGCTCCATGCAGCTGTTCTTCGACCAGCACGATTTCCCACCAGGCAGCTTCGTTCGGGCCCACCGGCGCGCGGATCGGGGACGATGGCTTGCCCGGCTGCTGGCTGAAGGCCAGGCTGGCAAGCCAGTCCTTGCTGCCATCGGCGCTGATCCAGCCGAGGTCTCCGCCTTTGGCTGCGTCGGCGGCGCGCGACATCTTGCGGGCGGTGGCGGCAAAGTCGGCGCCTCCCTGCAAGGATTTCAGCACGCGCTGCGCCTGCGCTTCATCGGCGACGCGGATGTGGCGGGCGCGGACCTTGTCGATGCGGGCAAACAGGTCTTTGTGCTGGTAGTAGAAGGCTTCGATTTCCTGCGCGCTGGCCTCGCCTGACAGGCGGTTCAGCAACGGGCTGCCGGAGTCGGTGTCGAGGCCCACGCCGTACAGTTGCTGCAGCCTCAGCACGGCCTCTCCGTCGGCAATCGCCTGCTGCAGGTCGGCTACGGCGTCGGCGCCGTAGCGCTGGCGGGCCCAGTGCAGCACGAAGGCGTTGGCCATGATACGGCGCGCCTGCACGGCAGCCACGCTGGCCGGCTGCTGCGACAGGGCCAGGCGGCCCTGCACGTTCTGGCGCCGGTACACGTCGTACAGGGTCACGCTCGCCGCTTCGCCGCCGGGAAGCCGGTAGCGCAGCACGTCGATCGTGCCGGCCAGTGACTGCTGTTCGCCGGACAGTGCGATTTCCAGCTTCAACGGACCCGGGCGGCCGAAGATGGCCTCCAGTTGCGGCGCCGGAATTGCCGGCTGTGCGGTGACCAGGCTCTCCAGCGTGGCGCCGGGCAGCACCCTGACCGCCCCATCGAGGTCCTTTCCATACACTTCGCGCAGGGTTGCGACCAGGCGCTCTTCGACCGTCACGTCCGGGGCGAAGGCGACCGACAGGCTGGCCGCTTCGCCCGGCGCCGGAGCGCTTGCTTGCGCCGACAGCAGGCGGCTGTCGATAAGGTCTTCCAGCGCGGCACGCCGCTCCAGTTTGGGCTTGGCGGCGCGGCGCTGCTGCCACAGCGTATCCACGGTGAAGGCGTATAGCGGCTCGCCGTCGATATGAGCGGCAACCGCGGCGGCAGGCGGTGTTGCGGTGCCCGCCACCGCGTGGACACCGGAGAGCGCGGCGAGGACGGCACCGGCGGCGGCCCGGGCAGCGATGGCCCGGACGGCGCTGCGCACGAGGTGGCGGGCGGCCATCAGTTGGCCAGGCGCTCGGCGGCGCGGTTCAGCACGTGGACCACCATGGCGATGGAGTGCGGAATCATTTTCCTGCCGACCGTGACGCGGTCGCCGTGCGCGCTCGACGACAGCACGATGCCGCCGTTGGCATACGAGTAGGTGCCGCCTTGCGTCAGCAACGGACGAATGTCGCTGCCGCCCGCCGCCACCGGCGTGAAATCGGCCATGGCGGCGGTCACCAGCGCGGAGTCGTTCAGGCGTTCACGGTCGTAGTAGTCGTACACCCATTGCTCCCAGCCCGAGTGGTCGTGCGCGGAGGTGGTCCAGGTGTGGTGCGGCTGCAGCAGGTCGGTGGTATGCAGCACGAAGCCCAGCGACTGCGCGGTAGGCTGCGCCAGGAATTGCGAGAACCAGTACTGGCCCAGGTTGTCGATCGGCTGGAATGGCGCAGCTTCGAAGTCCGCGTACATCGACGGCGTGGAATAGCCGCCCAGGCGGTAGTGCGCTTCCGTGATGGCGTAGGTGTTGTACTTGCTGCCGTCGCCGAACCAGCCTTTCAGGCCGCCCGCGCCGTCGTCCAGGTAATCGCCATACAGCCAGCTCGCTGCCAGCTTGTCGATATCGCCTGCCACGGCCAGCTTGGCGAAGTTGTAGCCGCCGAACGGATTGCCGTGCACGTCGCGCCCGGAGGTGTGGTTCTGGAAGTGCCAATAAGTGGTGTACTTGACGATGCTCGCCCCCGCCCCCCAGACCGGCGCCATCTGGCAGTTGCCGGTAGTGGCGCCGCAAATATAGGTGTCGGCAAAGTCGTCGACATCGTACGCGCCCTGCCCCAGCGCTGCCGCGAACTGGTCCATCGTGTAGCCGGCGCGCGTCACGCCGGCCAGCAGCTTGTTGTAGTTGGTGGTACCAGGATTGGCCTTCATGTAATTGACTGCGTCCAGCACGATACGACGGTGCGTCTCCTGCTGCCATGCGTGGGCCGGAAGGCTTACTGCGGATGCTGCCAGCGCGAGGCTGGCAGCGATGGTGCTCAGTTTCATCTGGTGTCTCCTGGTTGAAAAGAGTCCAGACGATAGCGTCAAATTATGACGAACAGATGAAAAAGTCTTCTAAAAATATTAACAACTCAGAATTGCTCCCACTGGTCGGCACCGGCGGCCCCGGCGACCTTGCGCTGCCGTGGCGGGCGCACCGCAACCGCTGTGGAAGCGGCCGGCTGGCTGGCATTGCGCAGCACCGGCGCCGACTTCAGGTGGGCGACACCGATACGGAAGGCGCTCACTGCCTGGGCCAGCACTTCCGCCTGGTCCTGCAAGGCTTGCGATGCGGCTGCCGTTTCCTCCACCAGGGCGGCGTTTTGCTGCGTGACCTGGTCCATCGAGGTGATCGACTGGTGCACCTGGGCGATACCGGCGTTCTGTTCGGCAGTCGCGGCGCTGATCTCAGCCACGATATCGGAGACCTGCTTCACGCTCGCCACCACGTCGCTCATGGTGTCGCCGGCCCGCACCACCAGCCTGGTGCCGGAATCGACCTTCTCCACACTGTCGTCGATCAACGCCTTGATTTCCTTGGCCGCTGCGGAAGAGCGCTGCGCCAGGCTGCGCACCTCGGTTGCCACCACGGCGAAGCCGCGCCCTTGTTCGCCGGCGCGCGCCGCCTCCACGGCGGCATTTAGCGCCAGGATATTGGTCTGGAACGCGATGCCGTCGATTACGCTGATGATGTCCACGATCTTGTGCGAGGAAGCGTTGATCGAGGCCATGGTGTCGATCACTTCCTTCACCACCTCGCCGCCCTGCACCGCGATCTGCGAGGCATTTTGCGCCAGCTGGTTGGCCTGGCGCGCATTGTCCGAATTCTGGCTCACGGTGGACGTGAGCTCCTCCATGCTGGAGGCGGTTTCCTCCAGCGCCGCGGCCTGCGCCGAGGTGCGGTTATTCAGGTCGCCGGTGCCAACGGCGATCTGGCGCGATGCAGTGCTGACCGCCTCCGCCGCCGAACGCGCCGTGCCGACTACGCCGCCAATCTCGCCCAGCAGCTTGTTGAAGGCCACGCCGGCGTGGCCGATTTCATCCATGCGCTCCACTTCGACCTGGTGCGTCAGGTCCAGGGAGGAGCTGACGTCTTCCATCGTGCCCTGCATCTTGTCCAGGCCACCGGTGATCACGCGGTACATCTTGTAGCCCATGAATCCCACGACCAGCAGCACCGCCACGGTGACCCCGACCAGGACGGTGACAGCCCTCGCGTAATCGGCATCGCTGTCGGCTTTCACCTTGGCGATCAGCTTCTGGTTGTAGGCTACGTGGTCATCAAGGCTTTTCTTCACGCCGGCAGCGCCCAGCGCCAGCGGCGAGCCGGCAACCAGCGTGGCGCGTACGCCGTCCATATCGCCCGCGTGCGAGGCGGCAATGAACGGGACCAGGGCCTGGCGGTAAGTCTCCATGGCGGCCTTATCCTGCTCCAGCATCTTGCGGTCGGTCTCGTCGAAGACATTGTTCTTCGCATAGTCGGCCAGCACCTTATCGAAGTTGGCGTGGGCATCGTTGTACGCCTTGTCCAGCGCACTCTTGTCGGGCAGGTTGGAGAACACCGACAGCCGGTAGCCGGCCAGGCGGCTATCGCTCACCGCCGCCTTGGCGGCATTAATCGCCGAGACGCTCGGGATCAGGCGCGTCTGCACCAGTTCCATGCGCTGCTGGGCATCGCGCAGCTGCCACAAGCCCTGTGCACCGACAAACAGCAGGCCGATAAATGCAATTGCCAGGGTAATCATCAATCGATTGCTGATCTTCATGATGGGTCTTCTTCCTATGCAAGTGAATCATGCTGTTCCTGGCCGGCGCGCGGCCAGTGCAAGGCAATGCCTTCAGAATTGCGTAGCCAGCGATTCGTGGAAGATCGGCGGCTGGATGTCCGAACCGAAGCCGTTGTCGAGCTCCTCCAGGCGGCGCATCGGTACTTCCTTCAGGTCGGCAATCGTCGGCGTCCAGCGCAGCATGCGGTCGGACTCGAAGCGGTCCACCGCGCAGGCAATCGCATAGCCGCTCATGGCGCCGACGCGGCTGCGGGCCTGGGCCTGCGCTTCGCGGATGGCCAGCACATAGCGCTCCAGGGTCATGCCGGTCGCAGGGGCCTTGCCCACTTTTTCGCGCAGGCGCGTCAGCAGGTCCGTGTGCGTTGCCAGCAACTCCATCAGCCCGGAGCCCGGCCGGCCGGTGGCGACATCGTGTTCGCCACGAATCAGGTAGGTAACGGCCAACGGCTTATGGTTGCTGGTCACGACGCGAATACTGCCGCCTACCATCGACATGATGCTGAAATAGATCCCGTCTTTCATCGCGGCCTGGCCGTCCTGCGGCATCAGTTTCAATTGCTGGATCTCGATGACGATGCTGCCGTCGGCATTGGTAAACAGCGCGGCGACGCCGGCCAGGGTCGGCGGCGTCGGATAGGTCGTGTAATCGCCCAGCGGGCGGAAGCCGCGCGTGGCAAGCTGGGTCGCGTAATCGTCGATCAGGCGCCAGTCAACCTGCTGGCGCGCCAGCGGGCTGTCGCGGTCGATGCGGACATAGGAGGTGAGCTCCTCCAGCCGGGCCAGCATGCCCTTGCGGATCTTGTAGGCGGTACGCAGGAAAGTCAGCAAGGCAACGCCGCACACCAGGATGCCCAGCCACAGCAGGCCGCCGGGCGTTGCAGGCAATGGCGTGAGGAAGACGGCAAATGCGGCACACACGAGACTGTTGAATACCGAATTCCTGATGATTGCCTTCTTCAAATGCAGCGCCATACACTCTCCCAATAGATGGGGAAAATTATAGCGACGCAGATGGGCTTAAAAATGCACGCATTCTCACCATTCTTCACCATTCATCATGAAAGGTGCTGGCTGAACCAGTCGCGCGCCAGGCGCGCCACTTCCTCCAGCGCACCCGGCTCCTCGAACAGATGGGTAGCGCCGGGCACGATGTCGATGCGTTTTTTGCAATTAAGGTTATGGAAGGCGGATTCGTTGAGTTCAATGACACCTTCATCCCTGCCGCCCACGATCAGCAGGGTTGGCGCCGTCACGCGCGCCAGGGCCACCTGCCCGGTCAGGTCCGGCCGGCCGCCGCGCGAGACCACGGCCGCCACGCCATCCTTGCGCTCGGCGGCCAGCTGCAAGGCGGCAGCGGCGCCGGTACTGGCGCCAAACAGGCCAAGCGGCAAGCCGCGTGCCGCCTGCGCGGCGGCCAGCCAGTCGGCGGCCAGCCCCAGGCGCTCGGTGAGCAGGCCGATGTCGAAGCGGGTGCGGTAGATTTCGTCTTCGGCAGGCGTCAGCAGGTCCATCAGCAAGGTGCCGATGCCGGCAGTACGCAAGACCCCGGCCACGAAATTATTGCGGGGGCTGAAGCGGCTGCTGCCGCTGCCATGGGCGAACAGGACCACGCCTGTCGCACCGGTGGGCAGGTCGAGCGTACCTTCCACCTCACCGGCCGGGGTGGCGATGCTGGCAATTTCGTGGTGCATGGCGGGCTATCCTCCTGGCCCACTATACCTCCGCCGCCATTGTCAGCGCGCGCGGATGGCTTTCAATTCGGCGCCCAGCCAGGCTTTGCTCTCTACCGGCGCCGCGGCGCCGCATTTGACCATATATGCCTTGCCGCTCGAACTGCTGGCGCTGGCGCCGAGGTCGATGAACTGCTCGGCGTTCCTGACCATGTCCTTCTTCTCCAGGTATTCGAGCTTGCGCAAGAGGTGGGTCCTGGCGTCGGCGCCGCTGTACCAGCTGCCGTTGCGGTTGAACTGGCAGCCGGACGTCTGCAGGCGGGCCAGCAGCGCGTCGACTTCGGCGCGCGCCGGCGCCGGCAGCGGCGCAGCCTGGGCGCCGGCCCAAGCCAGGGCGAATGCAAGGGTAAGCATCTTGCGCATCATTTCTCCTTCTTACGGACTTTGTAGGGCGCGAGGATGTTGCCGCAGCGGATATTGCCGGCGGCGACGCGCGCATTAAAGGCATGCAGCTCCTTTTCAAGGCTGGCGCCGGCCGCATTCAGGCCGGCCGCTTGCGCGTTCAATTCATCCTGCCGTGCGTTGTAGGCGGCCACGGCGGCGCTGTCGGTGCGAACGACCCGGGCCGACGCGGCCTCATGCGCCGCCAGCTCGGCAGAGGTGCGCTCCAGCGCCGTTTCGTGCTCGCGGAAGCGCCGCGCCAGCGCCTGGCGCTGCGGCCGCAGTTCGCCCTCTTCCGCCATGCAGGCTTTATAGGCTGGGGTATCGGGCTGCGGCGGCATCGGCTGGGCGACGGCGGCAGCGGCAAAGGTGGTCGCGGCAGTGGCCGCGGCGATTATCATATATTTCATCTGTGAGGCAAGGACTTTCAAGGCAACAAACAATTCAGATTTACAATCCTACAACATCCTGCGGCAAACCCGTGTGCTAATATGCGGCAGCCTTTTTTTGGCGATCCCAAAAGAGAAGAGATATTGGAGAGACTAGTGAGCATTTTTAGGACCAAGAACCTGGACGACATGGTAGCAGCCACCCGTACCCCGGGCGGCCTGCAGAAAGTGCTGGGTCCGATGGACCTGGTGCTGATGGGCATTGGCGCCATCGTCGGTACCGGCATCTTCGTCTTGACCGGCACCGGCGCGCTGACCGCCGGCCCGGCCCTGACGATTTCCTTCATCGTCGCGGCACTGGCCTGCGGTTTCGCCGCCCTGTGCTACGCAGAATTCGCTTCGACCGTTCCGGTTGCCGGCTCCATTTATACCTATAGCTACGCCACCCTGGGCGAGCTGGTGGCCTGGATGATCGGCTGGGACCTGATGCTCGAATACGGCCTGGCCACTTCCGCCGTGTCGGTGGCCTGGTCCGGTTACTTCCAGTCCCTGATCGCCGGCATCGGCATCCACCTGCCGACCGCGCTGACTGCCGCACCTGGCGCCGTTCCCGGCACCACCACCATCTTCAACCTGCCGGCCTTCGTGATCATGATCGTGCTGACCGCGATGCTGGGCTGGGGCGTGCGCGAATCGGCCCGCGTCAACAACATCATGGTGGTCATCAAGGTCGGCGTGGTGCTGCTGTTCATCGCCGTTGGCGCTGGCCATGTGCAGCCGGCCAACTGGCAGCCATTCATGCCATTCGGCGCATCCGGCGTAATGAGCGCTGCAGCGCTGGTGTTCTTCGCCTTCATCGGTTTCGATGCCGTGACCTCCGCCGCGGAAGAAGTGAAGCGTCCCGAGCGCGACCTGCCGATCGGCATCATCGGCTCGCTGGCCGTCTGCACCATCCTGTACGTGATCGTGGCCGGCATCATGACCGGCATCGTCCCTTACAAGCAATTCCTGGGCGTCGACCACCCGGTGTCGCTGGCACTGCAATACGCCGGTGAAAACTGGTTCGCCGGCTGGGTATCGCTGGGCGCCATCCTCGGCATGACCACCGTGATCCTGGTCATGGCATACGGCCAGACCCGCATCATCTTCGCCATGTCGCGCGACGGCCTGCTGCCCAAGAAGCTGTCCACCGTGCACCCGAAATACCACACCCCGTTCTTCGCCACCTGGATGGTCGGCCTGATCTTCGGCTTCATCGCCGCCCTGGTGCCGCTGAACGTGCTGGCGGAACTGGTCAATATGGGCACCCTGGCCGCCTTCTGCCTGGTGTCGATCGCCGTGATCATCATGCGCAAGAAGCGTCCCGACCTGCACCGCGCCTTCCGCTGCCCGGGCGTGCCGGTGGTGCCTGGCCTGGCGGTTGCCTTCTGCCTGGCGCTGATGGCCTTCCTGTCGGCCATTACCTGGATCGCCTTCGGCATCTGGCTGGCGCTGGGCCTGGTGGTGTATTTCGCCTACTCGCGCCACCGTTCGGAACTGGGCAAGGCTAAGTAAGAATCGACCGAAAGCAAGAAAAGCCCGCCGCAGCGGGCTTTTTTATTGTTGCGCGCCTACCACGAATAATGGCGCAGGCGCCGACAATCTGTAACACTGCCCCCGTAGTCAGCTTGTTCACCACCAATAACAACGGGAGAGAGCATGACGATGAAAAGGATTTGCAGCGCGCTTGCCGCGCTTTCCGCAGTCAGCTTCGCCATACAGGCAAGCGCCCAGGAAGGAGGGCCTTCCGTCACCATCAGCGGCTTTGGCACCGCCGCCCTCACCTCCACCGACACCGACGACGCAGAATTCATCCGGCCCAACCAGGCTTCCGGCGTGCGCCAGGACTGGCGCACGGGCGTCGACTCCAACTTCGGCATCCAGGCCACGGTCAAGGTCAACGACATGATCTCCTTCACCGGCCAGGGCCTGGTGCGCAAGGATGCCATCGACCATTACCGCGCCCAGGCCGCATGGGCTTTTGCCAAGTTTAAGGTCAACGATGAACTCAGCGTGCGCGTGGGCCGCATGGGTGCGCCGATCTACATGATCTCGGACTTCCGCAATGTAGGCTACGCCAACACCATGCTGCGGCCGCCGGCCGAAGTCTATCGCCAGGTGACACTGGACTCCTTCGACGGCGCCGACCTGCTCTACCAGCGCAGTTTCGGCGATACCTCGCTGAGCGTGCAACTGGGCACAGGCCGCGCCGACGTCGACCAGCCGGCGCAGGAGGTCCAGTTCCGCAAGATGCTGCTGTTGCACGTGGTGGCGGAAAACGGTCCGTTCACACTGCGCTTCGGCCGCGCCCAGGCCGACTTCAGCGTGGTCGACAATCCCGCGCTGACCGGGCTGGTGACGACGCTGCGCACCGTGGGCCTTGGTTCGGTAGCGGACATGATGCCGTTGAACGATGTCAAAGGCACGTTCACCTCGGTCGGCGGCACCATGGACTGGAAGAACGTGGTGCTGCAGGCCGAATACGCCATGCGCCGCACCGACACGCTGATCGTACACGATTCCAACTCCTGGTACGCGATGGCGGGCTACCGCTTCGGCAAGTTCCTGCCCTACTACTACCACGGCAGCATCAAGCAGAAGTCGCCGCGCAGCGTGGCCGGCTTTCCTACCAGCGGGCCGCTGGCGCCGCTGGGCGCGGGCGTCAACAACCTGGCCAAGGCCGCCTTGCAGACTTCGGACGCGATCGGCGTGCGCTGGGACTTCTACAAGTCGCTGGCTTTGAAGGTCCAGGTCGACCACATCAAGCCGAAAGACGGCGCCGGAGCGTTCATCAATGCCAGGCCTGGCTTCAATGAGTCAGTGAACGTGTATGCGGTAGCACTCGACTTCGTGTTCTGAGGAGGCAGCCATGGACAAGCGAATCAAGCCGCTGCTCGCCGCAGCGATGATGTGTGCCGCCCTGCCTGCACTGGCGGCCGAAATTGTGGTGGTGGTCAATCCGAAGAATCCGGCCTCGCGCATGTTCAGCGAGCAGGCGGCCCAATTCTTCCTTGGCAAATCGACGCTGTTCACGCCGATCGAACACACCGAGGGGCCGCTGCGCAATGAGTTCAGCCAGAAGGTGCTGGGCAAGGACAGCGCCCAGGTCAAGGCGCAATGGTCGAAGCTGGTGTTTACCGGCAAGGGTACGGCGCCCAAGGAGTATGCCAGCAGCGCCGAGGTGAAGAAAGCTGTGGCCGCCGACGTCCAGGCCATCGGCTATATCGAAAAATCCGCCGTCGACGACAGCGTCAAAGTCATCCTCACTGTGCAGTAAATGCGGTGCCAGGTCTGGCAATCGGACAAATTGCGCAGCAATTTGTCCGATTGCCGGAGCTGACCCCGACTTTCATGCGATGATCGGCGGAATGCGCCATCCGGTCCTTACTTACATCATCGCCATGCTCATGCTGAGCACCCTGGGGGTCTATGTCCAGGAGGCCGGCCTCGATCCAGTCACCACAGTCTTTTTCCGCTGCGCCATCGGCGCACTGGCGCTGGCACTATATTGCGGCTGGAAAGGCATGTTCAGGCGCGAGAACATGCCGCCGCGCGCCTTCAAGCTGGCCGCATTCAGCGGCGTGCTGATGGTGGTGAACTGGGTGACCTTCTTTGAAGCGATCCGCCGCATCGGCATCGCCGTCGCCACCATCGTGTTCCATGTGCAGCCTTTCATGGTGCTGCTGCTTGGCGCCCTGGTATTGCGGGAGCGCCTGGCGGCGAACAAACTGGCTTGGGTGGTGGTGGGCTTTGGCGGCCTGGCGCTGGCTTGCGGCGTGCGTTTCGACGAACCGATGGATGCCAACTACCTGCTCGGCATCGCCAGTACGCTGACCGGCGCCCTGGCTTATGCCGGCGTGACGCTGACCACCAAGTCGATGCGCGGCACGCCGCCGCACCTGACGGCACTGGTGCATTGCATGAGCGGCGCCCTGCTGCTGGGCGCTTTCAGCTCCATCCCTGCGGGAGGCCTGAGCGCCGCGCAATGGGGCTGGCTCGGCACGCTTGGCCTGGTGCCGACGGCCATGGCTTACGTGATGATTTACGGCGCTACTCCGCGCATGGAGACGGCGGCGATCGCAGTGCTGACTTTCATCTATCCGGCGGCCGCCGTGTGCTGGGACTATGCGGTCTACGGCCATCTGATCAGCGCCTGGCAGGTGACCGGCTTCGCCCTGATCGTCATGGCCAGCCTGGGAGTCAACCTGGACTGGCGAATTACTGTCGGAAAACTTTACAATCGGTAAGTCCTGTTTTTCTAAGTCATTGATTTATTTGCATGGCACAATATTTGCTTGAATGCATCTCTGTTTGATCAACAATAACCAGAGAATCCTCAATGAAATTTAAAGCAATCCTCGCAGCATTGGCATTGGCCGCCGCCCTTCCGGCATCGGCAGATGTTGTTTACTCCAACGATTTCGAATCCAACGCCAACGGCTTTTCCGGCGCAGGCTTCCTGACCGGCACCCAGGATTACAGCCAGCACGGCTTCGGCCAGCAAATGCTGCGCAACAATGCGCAAGGCAATCCGGCAGCCGCTTCGGTCCTGAACCTGAATTTTGGCAGCGCAGTCAACAACACCACCTTGAAGCTGTCCTTCGGCGCTATCGATTCCTGGGATGGCAGCAATTGCTGCGGCCCTGATTACTTCAATATCCGTGTCGACGGCAACCTGCTGTTCCAGCAAAACTTCGACGTTTTCGGCGCGGCAGCCTCCGGTCCGAACCTGAACTTCCTGAACCGCAGCCACCTGGGCTTCTCCGGCTGGGAAGACATGGCCTACGAAATGAGCTTCAACCTGGGCAACCTGGCCGCCGGCGCACACACCATTGAGTTCTTCGCTTCCGGCAGCATCTGGCAGGGTGCCGAGGACGAGAGCTGGGCCATCGACAACATCAGCCTGGCCGGCGACCGCGCCGCACCTCCAGCCGACGTACCTGAACCAATGAGCGGCGCCCTGCTGCTGGGCGGCCTGGGCGCAATGGCCCTGGCACTCCGCCGTCGCCGCGCTTAAGCGTTTCTCCCGCGCGCCTCAACCCGGCGCGCCGAACATCGCTTCGGCGCGCTGGAACAGGATCCACGAAGTCGCCACATACTTGTCGCCACTGCGCGATACATTTCCCTTGTGCGTATGGGTGAAGCCGGCCGGCGCGATGATGAGCCGCCCCTGGCGCGCCGCTATCTTGCGCTGCTGGTAGTAGAACTCCGTCTCCCCGCCTTCCGCCACATCGTTCAGGTAAAACTGGAACAGCAATGCGCGATGCAGCGTTTCGCAACTGGCGTTCTGCGGATAGACCTCAGAATGCCAGTGGTGATAACCGCCGCTGGCCTGCAGGTACTTCTGCAGGTTGATCGGGCCGCAACGGTACATGGACTGGATCAGCTCCCCCAGGTATGGCCGCCCGCAGCGCTCGAAATTATCGATATTCAGGGTGACCGGCTGGCCGCCGTCCGGATCGGCCACCCGCGGCGACAGTGCACCCGTGAGCAGCATGCGGTACTTGTCCATGTAGGCGGACAGATGGGTCAACACGCTGGCCATCATCAGGTTCGACACGTCGTTCCACTCCGCGTGCTGGCTGATGGTGAGGTCATAGCTGTCCTTCTTGGCCACATCCACACCCTGTCCCGTCTTACCCCGTACAGCCTTGCCGCTGGCCTCGAAGCGCGCCAGGATCTGTCGGCATTGATCCGGCGTCAGCGCGCCGTCGTAGATTTCAATAAAGTCGTCCATGCCGGGCAGCATACGTCAAAACCAACTTTCATTTGTTAAGTTTGAGACAGCGTCTTGCGAAGTGTCTCATTCTTAACAAATGTGTATGCCGTTTTCAACAGTGCGATACAACTGGAGACATTTTGATAGATTTCTTGAGTTTTTCTCCATACACTCAGTCCAGTCGAATGCAAAACGTTTGCGTTACGGCAAATAAAATTCGCGCCGAACAACGGCCCGGGGACATACACCTTACACAAGAGAGTGGGAGAATTTCCATGGTTCAAAAGCAATTCCAGGTTTCGAAAATCGCTGCCGGTGCCAAGCTGCTGGCTGCCGTAGTTGCTGTCGGTGCTGCTGGCCAGGCTTTCGCCGCCAACGACACCACCCGCGTCATCGTACAATTCCAGCCAGGCAAGGCAGCCGCCATGAAATCGGCCGTCGCTGCTGCCAAGGGCAACATCAAGCATGAAATCTTCGGCATGGACGCCATGGCGATCGAAGTGCCGACCCAGGCTATCAAAGGCCTGCAACACAACCCGAACGTGATCCTGGTGGAAGAAGACGTCAAGCGCCAGCTGTTCGCCACCACTTCCCCATCGACCGGCACGCCTTACCAGCTCGGCCAGCTCGTGCCGTGGGGCATCAAGGCTGTGCAGGCTGACCAGTTGTCCGACGCCAACACCTCCAACCGCAAGGTCTGCATCATCGACTCCGGCTACGACAACGCCCACGAAGACCTGAACGGCAACGTGGTGACCGGCGAATACGATGCCGGCACCGGTAACTGGAGCACCGACGAAAACCACCACGGCACCCACGTTGCTGGCACCATCGCCGGCATCAACAACGGCCTGGGCGTGGTCGGCGTGAACCCGAACAAGAAGCTGAAGCTGCACATCGTCAAGGTGTTCGGCGCTGATGGCTGGGCCTACTCCTCGACCCTGGCTACCGCTGCCAACAAGTGCGGCGCAGCCGGCGCGAACGTGATCTCGATGTCGCTGGGCGGCGGCCGCTCCAGCAAGACCGAGCAGCGCGCCTTCGACACCCTGCAATCCAAGGGCGTGCTGTCGATCGCTGCTGCCGGCAACGACGGCAACACCGTGGTTTCCTACCCAGCAGGCTACTCCAGCGTGATGATGGTTGCTGCCGTGGACGAGAACAAGGCATGGGCCGACTTCTCACAGTACAACAGCAAGGTTGAAATTGCCGGTCCAGGCGTGGCCGTGCTGTCGACCGTTACCATGGGCGGCGGTTCCGAGTCCAAGCTGTCCGTGGGCTCCACCGTCTACACCCCGGGCGACATGGGAGGTTCGCCTAAGCTGACCCGCACCGCTCCGCTGGCCGACTTCGGCCTGGGCGATGCAGTCAACAGCTCCGTATCGGGCAAGGTCTGCCTGATCCAGCGCGGCACCGTGGATTTCGCGACCAAAGTATCGAACTGCCAGGCATCCGGCGGCGTCGGCGCGATCGTGTACAACAACGCAGCCGGCAGCTTCGGCGGCACCCTGGGCACCACCGTGACTTCGATCCCTTCGGTCACCGCGACCGATGTTGACGGCGCCGCGATGAAGAACCAGCTCGGCCAGTCCGCAACCGTGGAAGTGAAGCCAACCAACTACTCCTTCTACGACGGCACCTCGATGGCTACCCCGCACGTGTCGGCAGTGGCAGCGCTGGTATGGTCCTACTTCCCAACCTGCACCGGCTCGCAGATTCGCGCTTCCCTGACCAAGTCCGCCCTGGACCTGGACGTGGCAGGCAAGGATAACAAGACCGGTTACGGCCTGGTGCAGGCCAAGGCAGCCTACAACCGCATCCTGTCCCTGGGCTGCGGTAACTAAGTTACTGCTTTCTCCAAGCACGAAGGGCGCCTTGCGGCGCCCTTTTTTATTTGCATTCGATTTCGTTGATTGGCGGAGGATTGTTGCGCAAATGGTCCGTGAGCTTACGAATGTCGATCACGTACCGTGGCAGGAAGCCACCGGGAACGATGCGGAACAGGTCCTGCCGCTGCTCTTCGAATACGAAGTCGGGATCACGCGGCGTTAACGTTTCCCGCACCTGCTCACTGTCAAACTCCTCTATCAATTCCAGCACCGAACATGGCAGCCAAGGAGAAACCTGCTTGTCCCAAACCGGCAAGAGCAGTGTGCCATCGAGCTTGGTCAGCAAACGCTTGTAGCCGTAACGCCGCATGATGTACTGGCGGCCGTCAGTAAGGAAGAAGACCAGCTGCGAATTAGGCGACATCGGTTGCGGACCGTAGTGGCTCGATGTCCCGGCATACAAGACCTGCGGCACCTCCATCCGAGCATAGATGGTGTGATGAACTTCGGCGCGTACCCAGTGTGGCGGAGGATCGAAGTTGATCGTGACGAAGCCGGGCTTGGGTGGTGGTTCCGGCAAGGATCGCAGGTATTCGCCAGCATCCAGCTCCGCAACAACGATTAGTGGCTGCCGATCCGCCAGGATTGGAAAGGCCTCGGGAGGCCGAGGCCCTGAGGCGCAGCCAGCAAGCACTAGTGCCGCTGCGCCAAGCAAGAAGTTACTGGAAGCGCTCATTTCCAACGATTGCGATATTGCGCACCCCGAGCCGCTGCGCGGTCGTCAGCACGCCGGCCACCACCTTGTACGGGGCGAGGCCGTTGGAACGGAGGTGGATGCTGTCGTCGCCTTTCAGCGCTGCCAGCTTTTCTTCCAGTGCCGCGCGGCTTGCGAGCTGGGCGCCGTTCCACCACAAGGTGCCGTCGAAATCGACCTCCAAGGTCTGGGCAATCTGCTCGATGGCTCCACTGTGCCGCGGCATGTCCATGCCGACGGAATGGTTGGCTTTGGGGATGGTGACGATCAGCATGATGATCAGGACCAGCATGACGTCGATCAGCGGCGTCATATTCAACTGGTTCAGCGGCTCAGCCTCGGCTGAAGGTGCGGACAGTGCTGCATTGCGCGGGTAACGCATGGTGCCTCCTCAGGTTAGTGTTATCAAACGAAAAACTCCGGAGTGAGGCCAATATACCGCCTGGAAACAACAGTTGCGAAAAGATTAGAACCGCCCCTCTAATTCAACCCATGTGGGCGCATGGTCGCTGGGCTTTTCACGGCCGCGCACAGCGCGGTCGACGTCCGCCCCGCGCAGGTGCGGCGCGAGCACCGGATTCAGCAAGAGATGGTCGATGCGCAGGCCGGCATCGCGGCCAAAGGCGTTGCGGAAGTAGTCCCAGAAAGTGTAGATCTTTTCGTCGGGGTGCATGGTGCGCAGCGCGTCGGTCCAGCCCTGCCCGACCAGCTTTGCGAAGGCGGCCCGCGTTTCTGGCCGGAACAGTGCATCATCCACCCAGCGCTCGGGCTTGTAGACATCGAGCTCGGTCGGCATCACGTTGTAGTCGCCGGCCATGATCACGGGCTGCTTCGCGGCCACCAGTTCCGCGCCGCGCGCAATCAGGCGGTCGAACCATTTGAGCTTGTAGTCGAACTTGGGGCCGGGTGCGGGATTGCCGTTGGGGAGGTAGAGGCATGCGACCATCAGCTTACCCACCGTGGCTTCGATGTAGCGGCTCTGCACATCGTCCGGGTCGCCCGGCAAGGCACGCCCCAGTTCCACCGGCGTTGTACCGCGGGCCAGGATGGCAACGCCGTTCCAGCTTTTCTGGCCGTGCCAGATCGCACCATAGCCGGCGTCGTTGATGGCCGCTTCGGGAAATTTTTCGTGCGGCGCCTTCAGCTCCTGCAGGCATACGACATCCGGCTGGGTTTCATTCAGCCATTGCAGCAACGCCGGCAGGCGGGCGCCTATTCCGTTAATGTTGAAGGTCGCGACTCGCATGGCGACCATTATGCACAAACCGGGTCAGCTGCGGCGCATGACGATGGCGGGCAAGCGTCCCCCATCGCCGGTGGCGAAGTAGCTTTCGATCGCGCCGATTTCCGCAAAGCCTTCGGCGCGATAGATGCGCCGGGCCGCGTCCCATTCCGGGTTGACGATCAAGATGGTGCTGCGCAGGTGTGGATGGCGGGCGAACATGTTGGCCAGCGCATCGCGGAACAGCCGACGTCCCCAACCCGTGCCGCGCGTGGCAGGATCGACCACCATGGAGGAAACATAGACTTCTTCGCCATCGCGCAGGTGCGTATCGGCTGCCGCATGGTTGCGGGCAAACCGGACGGGATTGAAGCCCGGCAGCAACGGCCAGAACTCGGCGCATAGGTAACCGTACAGACGCCCTGCTTCGCCAGCCAGCACCCAGCATCCTTCGGGTGCCGCCGACAAGCGCTCGGCGAACGCTTCTTCGGTTTCCTGGATCGCTTCGGCAAAGCCGGCGCGTTCCAGCCGCATGATCTCGGCCATGTCGGCCGCCACGGCCGGCCGCAGGGTGAACGGCATTACTGCTGCTTGGTGCAGCCTTGTGCCACGCTGCGCACCTTGAAGGCAGCGACAGTTTCGCCTTCGGTGACGACCTTCAGGCAGATGCCGTCATAAGACACAAAAAAGTGGGTGCATTGGCCACTGGCAGCTTCGCAGGAACGCAGTTCCGGGAACTGGCCCTGGAGCTGGCGCTCCCATTCCGCCCCGGCATTGCGATGGTCCGGACGCCAGCCGGCATCGATGACTTCCTTGCGGGCTTTCGCGTATTTCATGCCTACGAGGCTGTCCCAGGTATTTGTTGGCTGGGGGGCGGCAGCGGCGGTACCGACGGCCAGGGCCATCGAAACCGCCATGATCAATCTGGAGACATTCATGAATTGTTCAGGAATATTATTAAGAACTAAATCAATTATGCCACGCAGAAATGGGCTCAGGCCAGAGTTATATACAACATTTCAGGATTTTGCGACGCACACTACAACCTTGCCGAAATTGCTGCCATGCAACAAGCCGATCAGGCCTTGCGGGGCTTGCTCCAAACCGTCCAGAACATCTTCGATCAGCTTGATCTTGCCATCCGCAACCCATGCCGACATGTCGCTGGCAAAGTCTTCATAGCGGGTTTCGTAGTGGTCGAGGATGACCATGCCTTGCATCCGGATGCGTTTTTGCAGGATCGCCGACATGACTTGCGGCAGGCGGTCCCCACCTTGCAGTGCACCATTCTGGTTGTAATGGGCGATCACACCGATCACCGGCACGCGCGCCCCGATGTTCAACAGAGGCAACACTGCGTCGAATACCGCACCGCCGACGTTCTCAAAATAGACGTCAATTCCGTTGGGCGCCGCCTCGTCCAATTTTTGCGCCAGTTGCGGGTCGTGGCGGTCCAGCGCGACGTCGAAGCCCAGTTCATCGCGGGCAAACGCTACCTTGTCGGCGCCACCGGCGATGCCGATCACACGTGCCCCCTTCAATTTTGCGAGCTGGCCGACGATGGAACCGACTGCGCCGGTCGCTGCCGCCACCACTACCGTGTCACCAGGCTTGGGCTGGCCGATATCCAGCAAGCCGACATAGGCGGTGAACGCCGGCATGCCAAGGCCGCCCAGCGCCAGCGATGGTTGTTGCATGTCGCCTAGTGCGCGCAAATCGCTGCCATCGGACAGCGCATAATCCTGCCAGCCCGCGTTGCCGAGCACTATTTCACCCGCCTTGAAACCCGGATGGCGCGACGCCACCACGCGGTTGATGGTGCCGCCAACCATGGTCGCGCCCAGCTCGACGCGCGGCGCGTAAGCAGGAGGAACTTCGTCCATCAGGTTGCGCATATACGGGTCGAGCGACAGGTAGAGGGTGCGCAGCAGGACCTGGCCTTCGCCCGGCTCGGGAACCGGCCCTTCTTCGAGGCGGAAATTGCCTGGCGTAGGGGCCCCTTGCGGACGGGAAGCGAGGACGATGCGGCGGTTGGCAGTGGCAGTCATTTGATGCTCCTTTCGTTATTAGACCAGTCGTCTAGTCCTTGGGAAGAAAAAAGCAGGAGGCCATCCCGGCATCCCGCCCGATTCAAGTTTGCTGCGTGTGGTTCAATACTTGCTGCGTGCCCGCCATCGCCGTATCCAGCGGCGCGCGGTCATGGTTGATCTTGGCGAGCAGGCTTGCGCCCACCCAGCTCTGGTAAAGCGCCACAGCCAGCACCTTCGCATCCAGGCCTTGCGGCAGCGAGCCGTCCACAATGCCGCGTTCGATGCAATGTCCCAGCCGCGAAGTGATGCCGCTGACGCCGCGATGCAGCGCCGCGCGCAAGACGTCCGACAGGTCGCTCACCTCGGCACCCAGCTTGACGGCCAGGCACTGGCTGGATTCGCCCAACTGGCATTCGCGCCAGTCTTCAAAATAATTCAGCAAGCCCTCGCGCCCCGTAGCGCCCTGCCCCAGCAAATCGTCGATCCGCGCCAGGGTACGCTCGAAATAGCTGTCAATGACAGCCGCGCCGAAGGCTTCCTTGGAGCCGAAGTAATGGTAGAACGAGCCTTTCGGCACCCTGGCGGCGCCCAAAAGTTCAGTCAGCCCGACACCGTTAAAGCCCTTATGCATGAACAGCGGCATGGCTGCATCGATGATGCCTTGGCGGACGTCGGCGTAGTTGGAGGAAGTCATGCGGAACAGTCTATCCCGAATTAGACCAGTCGTCTACATGTATTTTTGAGCCAGGTCATTCCCTTCCCGGAGGGAGACGTGGCACCATGCGCAGATGAAGATCCGAAAAACACTCCTGGCCGCGATGCTGGCCATGCCGGCGCTGGCAATGGCCGCCGCGCCCGTCATCAACGTCTACAAGAGCGCGACCTGCGGCTGCTGCGAAGCGTGGGTCAAACACCTGCGTGATAACGGCTTCAAGGTGGAGGCGCATAACGTCGCCAACCCTTCGGACATGCGCGAGAAGATGGGCATTCCGGACCGCTTCGGCTCCTGCCACACCGCTGTGGTGGATGGCTATGCAATCGAGGGCCACGTGCCGGCAGCCGAGGTCAAGCGCCTGCTGGCAAGCAAGCCGAAGGCGAAGGGACTGGCCGTTCCGGCCATGCCGCTTGGCTCGCCGGGCATGGAAGGTCCACGCAAGGACGCTTACGATGTGCTGCTGGTGCTGCCAGATGGCTCGTCCAAGGTCTACCAGCACTACAACTAGAGTGCGAGCAGCAGCATGGCCACGCCGGCAACAGCTACCAGTGCGTGGCCGATCATGACGGCGTTCGGAATCAGTACGCCTTGCTGGTGGCGGCCGAGATTCATCCACACTCCGCCAATCGCGGCCAGCAATAGAGCCAGCAAGCCAATGTGAGCCAGGTCCGGCACGTGCGAGAAAATCGTCACGTAAGCCAGCAGGGTCACGCCGGCAGCGGCGATGAAACCGTGCAGCATTGCGATCCAGTGCGGTGGATTTTCCTTTTTGCTTAAGCGGATCAGCGCCATGACGATGCCGCCGGCGGCGGCGACACCGAACAGCACACACGCAACAAATAGTATTGTCTGGGTATCCATGCAGGCATTCTCCGCCCGCCACCTGGCCCGCTCGGTGCGCTGGCACACGCAGCAGGCAGCGCAGGCAACGATGAAGGCACTATACTGTTGGCCCCTGCGTGGAAATCAATGCAATAAATGGAAGCAAAGCCTGAACTCCGCCGCCTTGCGCTGCAATGCCTGGTCGAACCCGACCCCGCCGCCAAGCTGACCGCCGTCGCTGCCATGGCCGAGGCCTGGGCCGACGGGGGGCTCATGCTGGATGCCGAGTCAATACTGGCGGCTCCGGCGGCCCCAATCCCGGGTCGCCCTGCCCGCCCGGAACTGGTGGCGCCGCGCCTGGTCGGACGAAGGTCCATGGCCACGGTGGAAGGCCGCGCCATGCTGGTGCACGCACTCGCGCACATCGAGTTCAACGCGGTCAACCTGGCGCTGGATGCGATGTGGCGCTTCCCTGGCATGCCGGAACAGTTCTATGCCGACTGGCTGCGCGTGGCAAAGGAGGAGGCATACCACTTCTCGCTGCTGTCGGCCCACCTCATTACGCTCGGCTGCGCCTACGGCGACTACAGCGCGCACGGCAGCTTGTGGGAGATGGTGGAGAAAACCACCGGCGACGCGATGGCGCGCATGGCCTTGGTGCCGCGCACGCTGGAAGCGCGAGGCCTCGATGCGATCCCGCCACTGCGCGCCAAACTGGCGCAGGCCGGCGATGAAGCAGCTGCAGCCATTCTCGACATCATCTTGCGCGACGAAATCGGCCACGTGGAAATCGGCAATCGCTGGTACTGGCACCTGTGCGGCTTGCGCGGACTGGACCCGGTGGCGACTTACGACGATCTCGTGGTGCAATACAAGGCCACGGTACGCGGTCCTTTCAATATGGAGGCGCGCCGCAAAGCCGGGTTCAGCGAAGACGAGCTGCGTGCCTTACTACATTAAGTAAGTATTGCCGCCACGCTGCAGGCGCGCTAAATTTCCCCGACGTCCACATACCGGGGGGGGGAAGCCCTATGCCGCGCCTGAACTACCTCATCGTAACGGCCCTGCTGGCGGCCGGCACCGCTCCAGCGATTGCCGGCCCAAAAAGCTGGACCGCCTTGAATGCCAGCCGCACCTACACCGCACTTCCCGTCGCCAGCGACGACACCATCAATCCCCTGCGCGGCTATTACCGCTGGCAGAATCAGGAGTTAATTCCGCAATCGGCGCCGGCGAAAGATGCCTACCGCCGCTACTACTGGAAAGACCTGGAAGCGGCCGAGGGCCAGTACAACTTCAGCGCCATCCTGAACGACCTTGCCGCAGCCAGGAGCCAGGGCCGCAAGTTCGCTTTCCGCGTGCGCATGATGGCCGGTTACGACGACAACTTGCTCTACGCGCCTGGCTATATCGTCAATAACGCCAACTGCCAGGCAGGCTGCGGCTTCTGGGCCGACACCGATACGACCGTGCCGGGCCAGACTTTCATCCCCGACTGGAACGATCCCTGGCTGCAGCAGCGCTCGCGCGCCTTGCTCTCCGCCCTGGCCGCCGCGCTGGGACCGGACAATGCCGACATCGCATGGATCGATGTCGGCATGTACGGACAGTACGGCGAGTGGGCGCTGCGATCCAGCGCATATGCCAGCCCGCCGGCCGGCATTACACCGGCGACCAACGCCAGCAAGCGCGAATTCGCGAAGATGCATTTCGACGCATTTCCCAATCAGCAGCACGTGATGTTCATCCCCTTTTCGAACAAGGATGCGCTGGTGTACGGCCTGCTGGAACAAGCCATCACCAGCAAGCCGGTGGGTTTGCGCGCCGACTGCCTGAGCCGCTACGGCTACTTCGACCAATGGACCAACCGGCTTGCGGAATGGGCACCCTTTGCCGCCCAGTGGCAGAAGGCGCCATTCGTCTCCGAGTTTTGCCCTTTCACCAGCGGCGACCCGCAGAACAATCCAGCGACGGCACGCCAGCAGGCGGCCGCCTTCCATATCACGCTGTTCAGCAACGGCAATTTCGAGACCAGCCGCCCGGATGCGGAACGCTGGGCGGCACTGACCCCGGCGGAACAAAATGACTTGCTGATGCTGGCGCGCGAGTCAGGCTACCGTTATGTGGTCGCCAGCAGTACCGTCAACCTCACATCAAGCGGTGCACTGACGCTGACCACCATGCTGCGCAACGACGGCAGCGCACCGGCTTACGAGACCTGGCGAGTCAAGGCGGAGCTGGTGAACTCATCAGGCCTGGTGGTCTGGACAGGGCTGACATCCGCCAACCTGAAGTCTCTGGCGGGAGGCGGAGCCAGCGCCAGCTACCAGGATAGCTGGACGCTGCCCGCACTGCCGACCGGCGACTACATCCTGCGCCTGGCCGCGCGTGATACCAGCGCATCCCCGCGTGCGCCGTTGAAATGGACTATCAGCCAACGCGCCGCCGACGGCACGCTTGCGGTGGCAACACTGCGCCGGCGCTAGGCGGTCGGCAACCAGTGGGGCTTGGTGTCCGTGTGCAATTCCTCCTGCACAGGACCATCATACTCAGGCTCCATAGTGCCAAGCGTGATGGCGATGCGGTCCGGTGATTGCGTGCTGCGCCAGGTCAGTGTCGAGCCGCAAACCTTGCAGAAACCGCGCCGGCCATGTTCCGACGAATGGAACTCCGCCACCAGGTCGGCGCCCTTCTCGAAACTGAAGCCGGCGCTGGCGACATTGGCATACGTGCCCGATGCCGCCCCATGCTGCTTCTGGCACATGGTGCAATAGCAGTGGCTCGCACCGCTCACCGAGCTCTTTTCAGCCTTGTATTCGACGCCGCCACACAGGCAGCCGCCTCGCAGATATTCGGTCATGTTCATCTCCCTTGCAGGAATGCCGGCAATGATAATATAACCAGGCCCCCAAAGGAGACGCACATGACGACCGAAGCCATGCCTTTCCGCACCCTGCTCTACCGCTTCATCTTCTTCGACTGGCTGTTCAAGGATGTAAGCGCGGCGCGCAATGTGATCGAACGCCACGCGGCCCTGCAGCACAACAAGTACATGAGCCGCTACCTCCCGATCTATTTCCGACGCTGGACCGTCATGGCCACCTTCGACTTTGGGCTGGGCTGCCTGTTCGAGCGCGCCCTGCAGGCCACCGTGTTGTCGGCGTACTTCTTCACCTGGTCGTGCGTGACCGTGGCTGGCATGGTGGTGATTGCCGCCGCGTGGATCTTCCTGACGTTTGGCCGGATGAGTTGATTGAAATTTGAGCAGTCGAATAATTCCGATTAGAATCATGGCTTTAGCACACGGAGAGATTCCTTGTTAACAGACTTTTCCACAGAAACCGTTAACAACTCCCTGCAGCGCCGCCTCGACCGTTTCGAGCTGTTCGACAGCATGGACAGCCCCGCCCTGAACCTGACCTTCGTGCTGGAACTCCCGGATTTCAGGCCCTGGTGCAAAGCCCAGGGCTTGCCGCCTTTCCATGTGATGCTGTGCGCCGTGCTGCGCTCCGTGCTGAAAGTGGAGAATTTCCGCTATCGCATCCTGGACGGCAAAGTGATTCGCATCGACCGCCTGACGCCCTCCTTCACCGTCAAAAACCAGCATAACGACCTGAATTTCGCCCAGTTTGAATGGACGGACGATTTGCGCGAGTTCGTGGCGCGCGGACTGGCAGCACGCGAGGAAGCCTCGAATATGGAAGCGCTGAATCGTCAGTACCGCAGCATGACGCCGCGCGAAGCGAAGGAGCAGGTATTCGTTACCTGCATTCCCTGGCTGAATTTCACCTCGATCCAGCACCCTACCGCCGTACTGGCGCAGCCGGATATTCCATCGTTCGCGTGGGGTAAATTCAGGGACGCAGGCACGGGACGCCTTGAGTTGCCGTTCTCAGTGCAGGTGCACCATGGCTTCGTCGACGGCTACCATATTCACCTGTTCGCCGAACAGGTGGCCGCCGAGCTGACGGCAATGATGCAGGCTTAGGCCAGGCGGATGTCGCGCGCTCCCGCATCGGCCAGGCGCGCGAGCAGGTCTTCCAGGGCTTGCACCGGCGCCGATCCGAGGTCCAGTTCAACCGCGACCATTGCACCATCCGGCTGCGGATCGCTCGCGAAATGCACCACGCCAAACAGCCCTTCTGCGTTCTTCTGGTTGGTATCCTCAGGATCGAACCAGTCCATGAACCACGGGGCAAGCACCGCACCCACCTGCTCAGGAACGAGGCCGCCGACCCGCAAGACCACGGCATCCCACACAAAGGGAGCGACATAGACAATGGCGGGAGGAATCGGCAAAGTATGCACGCTGAATTGCATGCGCGTGTGCGAATCGACCGAAAGCAGCTTGCCTGCTTGCGTACCGCGCCTTGGGACCAAGTCGGCCCGCATCGGTAAGCCATACTCGCCATCGACCGCAAGACTACCGTCTTCACGGCGCAGTACCGCCTCCGCATGCGCATGCGCGGAGGAAGCGACTGCATCGGCGAACGTGGCGGCATAGGCCATGCGAATGACCGAGAAAAGCTCCGTCATCGGCTCACAGTACGTTGGGGAGGGTGATGTAGACCAGCCCACTTAACAGCAGCAGCGAAGCGCATGCGACAAGGCGGTTGAGCGATTGCTCCCACGCGTGGTCGCGGGTACGCGCCATGCGTAAATCCGCAGCAGCCTGGATGCGCGCGAACTCTTCATCCGTCACTGCAGTGGCAACGATGTGCAGGGGGTTGTGCAACAGTTCGACCGCGTCGTGATATTGGTGTGCGAGCCAGATGCAAAGAACCCGTCCCTCTTTCGACGGTTTGGAAGGCTCGAATACCGGAATGCCTGCGCGGGACAAACGATCCCACGCATCTTCATATTCGAGCTCACAGTTTGTGACAAAGACCTGGCGCATGGGGCGGTATAGTAACCGCCAAGGGGGCCTTAGAAACTCTCAGAATTTCACTTATCAAATAATTTTATTTGATGGCGCACGCTTGAAGCATAAGAAAAAAGCGCCGTCCGCGCGAGCGCGGAACGGCGCTTAATAGCGATCCCCTGATTAACGGCAGGTGAACGTAGCAACGCCGCGGAACACATTGCTGTTGCCCAGCGCAACGCTATAGCTCGCAACGACGAAGATCGCACCATTACCAGCGTCACCGATGGTCACCATGCCACCAGTGCCAAGACCACCCACGGTGCCGGAGAAATACGTACTATCCACAGTTTTGACGGTACCCTGCAAATTCGCGGTCGCAGTAAGGCCGTTGCCAGTGGTAGTGATACCCAGGGAAACATGGGCGCCGTTTCCATCAACCGTAACTGCTGCCGTGCCGGTCGACGTGCCTACGAAGTTTGCAGAACTAAGAACAACTGATCCACCGCCGGCGTAAGTCGGCTTAGTGAATTTACCGGCATCGCAAGTCAGCGAACCGTTGATCGGCATCGATGCCAGTTTGTTGAAGACTACGTAGTGATACGAGCTGCCGGTGGCGCCACCCAGGGGATAATCGCCGCTCGAAGACGTCACGCTGCCATCGTTCCAATGAGGTGTACTGTCAATAGTGGACACTCTCTCTTTATGCCGCCTGCGGGGTTTCGTTGAAAGATTCAGCGAACAACGCTGGCGGAACAAAACCGATGCGGGAATGACGCCGCTGCCGGTTGTAGAACATTTCAATGTATTCCTGAATCGAAGCTCGCGCCTCGGCACGCGTGGCATAGCGGCGATGATGAACAAGCTCGTTTTTCAAGCTGCCCCAGAAGCTCTCCATCGGCGCGTTGTCGTAGCAGTTGCCCCTTCTCGACATGGAGGCGAGCATGCCGAATTGCGCCACCAGGGAACGATACGACGAAGCGCAGTATTGACTCCCCCGGTCTGAATGGTGAATCAGACCCGGTGCCGGCCGCTTGTTTGCCACAGCCCGCCACAGGGCTTGCGCCGTCAGCTCCTGCGTCATACGCGCATCCATCGCGTAACCCACGATTTCACAGGTGAAGACATCCTTGATGCCAGCAAGGTAAAGCCATCCTTCCGCTGTCGGCACATAGGTGATATCAGTCACCCAGACCTCGCCGGGCCTGGTGGGTGCGAACTTTTGGCTCAGCAGGTTCGGCGCCACCGGCAGGTCGTGATTCGAGTTGGTGGTCGCCTTGAACTTGCGCTTTTGTTTGCAGCGAAGATTGAGCTCCTGGCGCAGCCGACGGATACGATCACGACCAACCTCGTGGCCTTGCGCCGCCAGCTCGGTCTTGACCCTTGGCGAGCCATACGTTTCCCGGCTTTGACGGTGAACGGCAGTGATCAAGAGCTTCAGATGTTCGTCCTGGCGCGCACGCGCGCTGGGGGCTGCCTTCTGCCAGTTGTAGTACCCGCTGCGCGAAACACCAAGGGCGCGGCAAAGCGCAGCTGTTGGAAATTCGAGTCGCACCGATTTCATCCACGCGTATTTGGCAGCGACTCCTGCGCAAAATACGCTGCCGCTTTTTTTACGATATCTCGCTCCTGTTTTGCGGCGGCCAGTTCCCTGCGAAGCTTGGCGTTTTCGGCTTCCAGTTCGGCCACGGTGCGACTGCCAGGCGCTACAGCATCCGTACCACGCCGTGCTGCCGCAACCCAGCTGGCAAGGGTTCCTTTGGGGACATGGGCGCGCTCGGCTGCCTGCTCGATGGTCAGTCCCTGCGCAAGAACCAGCTTGACGGTCTCGTCGCGTAACTCGGGGGTATATGCTTTCTTCATTGATTTCAAAAGTGCTCCTGTTGGTGAAGTTTACCAAACAAGAGTGTCCGAAAATCTCAGCCTACCTCATATGATCCTTGACTTGAGCGGGAAGACAGATGCCTTCGGAAGCTGTAAGAGCTTACATGTGTTGGCGCCGACTGAATTTTGACCCACCCTGCCGATTGAATTTTGACCCAGGGCGGGACGCTGCTTTGGGAGCCGGCGTCTGTGGATAAGTGTACCAAAGACAGGGGGGATTCGCGGTGGGCGCAGCCCGCCGTGAATCCCCCCTTAGTCAGTTCAATAGTTAATTAACGGAGTAAACGATTTATATCGTTATACATCCTGTCTTCAAAGCTACACCGGAAAGTCCGCCTTCCCGGCCTTCTGTTTTTGCTCCCGCGCCTTGATCCGCCCCTTGGCCGCCATACTGCTGTGCTGGAAGCGGTAGGAGTCGTTGCCAGTCTCCACGATGTGGCAGTGGTGCGTCAGCCGGTCTAGCAGCGCCGTGGTCATCTTAGCGTCGCCGAACACGGCGGACCATTCAGCAAAGCTCAGATTCGTCGTGATGGCCACGCTGGTATGTTCGTACAGCTTCGAGAGCAGGTGGAACAGCAGCGCGCCGCCGGCCTGGCTGAACGGCAGATACCCCAGTTCGTCGAGGATGACCAGGTCGATCCGCATCAACGACTGTGTCAGCCGACCGGCCTTGCCTTCCCGCTTCTCGCGCTCCAACGCATTGACCAGATCGACCGTCGAGTAGAAGCGCACCCGCTTGCCCATTGAGGCAATGCCCGCCACCGCGATGGCCGTCGCCAAATGCGTCTTGCCGGTGCCGGGGCCACCGATGAACACTGCGTTCTGCGCCGTATCGGTGAAGGCCAGCGTGGCCAGTTGCCGCACCAGGGCCTCATCGACCCTGGATGCCGCGAAGTCGAAGCCGGCCAAGTCGCGGTGCACGGGGAATTTGGCGGCGTTCATCTGATGGTTCACCGAACGCATGGCGCGGTCCGTGTGCTCGGCGCGCAGCAGGTGCTCAATCAGCCATTTGGACGACGACACGGCGTGCTCTCCTTGCGCCACCAGATCGGTCCAAGCGTCGGCCATGCCGTGCAGGCGCAGGCCCTTCAATTCCTTGATCAGGTCACGCATGGTTCACCTCCGCGCTGCTGCCAGCCGTCTCGCGCAGGCTGTCATAGCGGCTGGTGTTGGCTACCGGCGCCTCCTTCAATACCAGGCTGGTCTCGGCATGTGCCGGCGGCGGGGCGGCACTCAGGCGGGCCAGCACATTCTCGACGTGCTCGACACTGAGCACGCCGGACTCGATCACCAGCTCCACCGCCACCAGCACTGCCGGCAGGCCGGCGCCGGGCACGGCCGCCAGCACCTGCGCCATGAGCCGGTCGCCGCCGGCGTGGCGCAGCAAGCCTTGCCGCAGCCGCTGCAGCGGCGCGGGCATGTCGGCAAAGGGGGCGCCGTTGCGCAACGCACCGGGCTTGCGCTGCACTAGCGGGATGTAGTGCTGCCAGTCGTAGCACACCTGCTTGCGATCGACGATGCGTTCATGGGTGGCGACCAGCGCATCGCCGGCCACCACGCACACGCGGGTCGGGTACAGCCTTGTGCTCACCATCTGCCCGGCCAGCTCGCACGGCACTGAATAACGGTTGCGGTGCACGGTGACCAGGCAGGTGGACGACACCCGCGCCGCCTTTTCCACGTAGCCGTCGAACGGCGTGGGCATGGGCATCAGGTGGGCCTGCTCCTGTTCCAGCATGTCGGCCACGCTCAGCGCCTCGTACTCCGGGTGCTGCAATTCTCCCCACAGCGTCCGGCAGCGCTCTCCGAGCCAAGCGTTCAATTCAGCGAGGGAAGCGAACTGGCGGTCTTGGGCTTCGATCCAGATCCGGCGCCGGCTATCCTGCACGTTCTTCTCCACTACGCCCTTTTCCCAGCCTGAGGCCACGTTGCAGAAATCGGGCTCAAACAGGTAGTGCGCGCACATGACGGTGAAGCGCGTGTTGACCACGCGGCCCTTGCCTTTCTGGACCTTGTCGACCGCCGTCTTCATGTTGTCGTAGATGCCGCGCCGGGCCACGCCGCCCAGCGCTGTGAACGAGCGGGTGTGGGCGTCGAAGAGCATCTCGTGTCCCTGACTGGGGTAGGCCACCAGCCAGAAGGCGCGGCTGGCGCACAGCTTCATGTGCGACACCTGCAGACGCCGGTAGATGCCGCCGACCACCATGCCTTCCTCGCTCCAGTCGAACTGAAACGCTTCGCCCAGCTCGAAGCTGAGCGGGACGAAAGCCTCTGCCGCCTTGCCTTCGCGGCCACGCCATTCCCGGATGAAGTCGGTAACCCGGCTGTAACTGCCGACGTAGCCTTCGGCCCTGAGTTGGGCGAACAGCGCTTTCCCGGTACGCCGGTTCTGCTTGTTGCGGTGGGTGTCAGCTTTGAGCGCCTGCTCCAGTGTGGCGTGGAACTCGCTCAGCTTGGTGGGTGCCGATTCTCGCCGATAGCGCGGCGGTGGCGCGTCTTCCGGCTTGCGTAGCCATTTGCGCAGCGTGTTGCGGGACAGGCCCGTGCGCTTCGCGATCTCGTGCAGCGACAGCTTGTCGCGCAGGTACATCCGTCGAACTTTACCTAACATTTCCATGGTGATCACCTTATTATCTCCTGCCCAAAAAATAGGCGGGAGTAGTAGAACACCTGGGTCAATTTTCAGTCGGCATCAGCCCTCAAAGTGGGTCAATTTTCGGTCGGCGGCAACATTTCGCCAGCAGCAAGGCATTGCCGTCGGCGCTCATCTGCGTGCCCTGACTGGTGATCGAGCCGTCGGTGGCGATGATGGTCAGGTCCTTGCCGGCAGTGAGGGTACTGGTACGCGCTTCACTGCTGGCGTGATTCTCCGTGCTGTTCTTGCCGTGAGAGCCGAACTGCAAGGTGGCAACCGTCAGCGCGGCCCGGGCGCCGTCGGCCGCACCCTCGGCCTTGCCAATTTCACGGCCAATGAAGCTGCCGTTCTTGGTGTTCTTGGTATCCTCCTTGTAGGCGTCCTTGAACGCAGCCAGCGGGTTGACTGTGAAGCCCGCCAAGAAATTTGTTCACACCTCCAGCAAACCGGCGCGAAACTGCCAAACAAACCGAATGTGCATGGCGCTCGGCCGCCACCTTCGAGTACCTCCGCCAGCAAAAACGACAGCCCCAACCGACATAAATTGCTATTTTGGACAACTGAGCAGGAGAGGCTCACATTTGGCAAGGCCGACTTTCCCGAGCAACTATGGATTACGACAATCACCTCCAGCCGAAAACCTCGAATAGTCGCTCGCCTCCGACCAATTATCATCAAATGCATCAATCAGTCTAACTAACGCTGCGTCCTTACGTGGAACAAAGTATTCCCGATGCTCCGAAATAGCTACTTCCAGTACTTCGCTCCACCGCAGCTCGTGCATGCAAAATGCAATCGCATCTATAGAAAGAATTCCTCGACCTTCTCTACGCGCATTTCTCACATGGCGTACCGCGTCAATTAGTACACCAGCATAAAGCTTCTGATCGGTCCCCTTACGTTTCAGGAAATCAAGCAATTCTCCATAAAGCGCCTCAGTGTTTTTACTATATTGATCTTCCGCCAGCTGAATCTTTAAGCAGAGCTTCTCAAAGTCAGCCATGTGCGCGTCCAATTGATTTTTCATTGTTTAACCACCCATCTTCCAAGTGCAAAGTCGTACACCTTCTCTACGTCATGCCCTTATACACAAGTCCAAAATCAGGAAGCAGGCATAGCTGCATAGCGTAATACTTCCGCCGCCACGCGCACTTTCCGCAGTCCTTTCCAAATCGTTTGCACACCGGGCCCACCGTCGCCTTTGCGGGCAAGGAAACCGCCAAATCCGGCGATCAAACGTAGTACCTCATTCAGCGTCGGCTTTGCTAGCGGCCCAGCCTTGGAGCGCATGTATGCAGCGCGAATTTCGGCCCAGTCGAAGAAGCGACTGGCCTCCAGGTCAGGGCAGGTTCGCCCCAGCCGCATCAGGTGCGCGATGCGCCATGCCACTACCAGATACATCGCGATAGCCCGTTCCAGTTTGCCGATATCCAACTGCAACGACTCGATACGGCAAGCATTCTAAATCTGCAGCAAAAGGTGAGAGACCGGCGTTTTGCAGAAGCTTTGAAGCCACCGGAGGGGAATTCCGGGCGGTACTTCGCGGTACGGAACAGCGCTTCGGCGAAAGCGTTGCCACGTATGTTACAGTTAAAAACTTAGCTTCACTTATACTTTATGAAATGAACCGTGCCTTCCTTAAAATATCCGCTCGCTCCACCACAATCTCTGTTCTGGACTTTTAAGCAGAGCAATATTCCGATTCAAATGACAACCTTGACACCAAACCAGAGATCCAACCCAAAATGCCGCCCACTATGCAACGTAAAGAGAATATCCGTTTACGACAGCATGATCCAATGCACTGATCATCTTAGCTAGATTTGATGAAAAATCTTCTGGAGTCCCCACATTCGAGACGTCATTTTTCCAGAACTGATCAAGTTGGATCAATTCCTTCTTAAAGTCAAGCAGCTCCGAGCCGGTAAGTAGAAAACCATCTTCAGAATCAGCACGCTCAGTTATTGACGAAATAATTGGAAGACCAAGTCTACGTCCAACCGATTCCCAGTATAGGTCTAACGTGTATGCCGATCCCAGATAGTGATCAAACACCACGTCATCGAGCGAACTACCTTTAGGTATAAACATATGATAAGCCATCATTTTCCTTTCTTAACAGGAAGTATAAATACGTTTTCAGCACCAAGAATTCTCTTCGATTCTTCGATCAACTGGTTAAATCTTTCACTGTTTCCCCGTTCGTAATAAACTTGGGCTGTAGTGCCCCTCTTCTTTGCTTCATCCTTTAACACCTCTAAAGCCATGCCCTTATACACAAGTCTGACATGACCGGCATGCGCCAGAAAAATCAGTTTACATTCAAGGACTTGCAACAGCACTTGTAAGCTGACGTCATTTCGCGTTTACTCTCGCCTTTTAGGTGGCGCGTTGACGACAGCAGCACAGTGGGCAACCACGGAATTTGCAGGATTAGATCTCGGTGATGCGCGCCTCAACAATCGAGCGAGGACGTTGATGGAGCGATTTGCAGCCGACCCGACGGCGAGCATTCCTGATGCCTGCCACGGCTGGGCGGAGACGATGGCCGCTTACCGTTTTTTGAGCAATGAAGCGGTGGATTGGCAAGCCATCCTTACGCCGCATTGGCAGCAGACTCAGCAGCGCATGCACGGCAAGGCGGTCGTTCTCTGTATGCAAGACACGACAGAACTGAATTTCAACGGACAAGAGACGGAGGGCCTGGGGCCGTTATGTTACGAGCCGCAGCGCGGCATGTATTTGCATCCGACTTATGCGGTGACGCCGCAGCGCGAAGCGCTGGGTGTGCTCGATGCATGGATGTGGGCTCGCAGCAAGAAAGATGCATCTGGTAAGCGCAATGATTTGAAGGAAAGCCTGCGTTGGATCGAGGGCTATGATCGCGTTGCCGAAATGGCGGCGGACTTCCCCGATACGCGCCTGGTTTATTTGGCGGACCGGGAAGCCGATCTTTTACCCTTGATGCGCCGGGCGCAAGAAGCTGGCGAGCCAGCCGACTGGCTAATCCGCGCCGCGCACAACCGATGCCTGCCTGATGGCGGCAAGCTTTGGGAGCGCACCACCGCCAGTGAGCCAGTTGGGCAGATTGAATTCACCATGGCGTCGCGGCATGGCGTCAAAGCCCGTCCTGTACGCCAGCAATTGTGGGTGCAGCGGATTGATCTGCGCAACGGTGCCAATGGCCCCCTGGCCGTGACCAGCATCGTGGCGCGCGAAATCGATGCGCCAGCCGGCGTTAAGCCAATTGAATGGCGCTTGCTGACCAACCGTTGTGCCACTAGCCATGCGGAGGTAGTGGAATTGATCGACTGGTATCGCGCCCGCTGGGAAATCGAAATGCTGTTCGACATCCTGAAGAATGCTTGCCGTATCGAGTCGTTGCAGTTGGAGCATATCGGCAAACTGGAACGGGCTATCGCGATGTATCTGGTAGTGGCATGGCGCATCGCGCACCTGATGCGGCTGGGGCGAACCTGCCCAGACCTGGAGGCCAGTCGCTTCTTCGACTGGGCCGAAATTCGCGCTGCATACATGCGCTCCAAGGCTGGGCCGCCAGCAAAGCCGACGCTGAATGAGGTGCTACGTTTGATCGCCGGATTTGGCGGTTTCCTTGCCCGCAAAGGCGACGGTGAGCCCGGTGTGCAAACGATTTGGAAAGGACTGCGGAAAGTGCGCGTGGCGGCGGAAGCATTACGCTATGCAGCTATGCCTGCTTCCTGATTTTGGACTTGTGTATAAGGGCATGAGTTAAGCGTTGCGAAGACCTGGAGACCCTTAGATACGGTGATGCCTTAGAGCGCGTTGCTAAGGGGATGGTTGATGATGAACAGGATCAAAAAAACGCTGAATACGTAATTGCCTTGCAACGGGCTTCGCAGAGCCCAACTAGCGAAGGTGCCATGGGTAACTTTGCTGGGTACATTGAACGTCTGAAAGAGGCGCGGGAGATGCTCGCAAGGTACGAAGGCCAGCCTATGCTATACAAGGGCAAGCCGATGATTGGTGAGGATGGAAAACAACTCACCTATTTCTCTGCAACGAGGGCTGAGCGAGCAGATAAATATGCCGAAGGCGTGATGTCTGGAGAGCCAGATCCGCTGTTTCCGCAGCGGGATGCCCGTGATGAGAGGCGCCTCGACTACTTTGCTGTGCAAAACGGTTCTGCAAAGAAGGATTACATAATCGAAGAAACGCTGCTCGGTGGAAAAGTGGCTGACAAGGCTCTCTCTGCTGCACTCGGCAAGTTATGGATGGGGCTCGATAGGGCATTGGCGTACGAAGCTGCTGCGGCCATTAAAGGCAGCGCCAGCAAAGGCCCCTCGTTAGTGTCCGGTCTTGGAGATAAGCGGGTAGCTGACGAAGCGATGTCGGTGGTTGGTGGGGGCGATGCCGTGCCTGGGCCGGTAAGTTTTATGGGGGAGGGGGACCAATTTCTTAAGAACGCGTCGAAGAGACTCGACGTTGATGCGAACGGAAAGTTTGACGTGGTTGCTCACGGGAGTACTCACAAAATTGAAGTAATGACTGCCAACGGCCCCATTGTGGTTGATCACCGTGTTGCTTCCAAGCTGATCGACAATGCCCCTGGCTACAACGGCCAGCCGATCCGACTATTATCTTGCGAGACCGGTGCATGTAGTACGGGATTCGCGCAGAATATGGCAAACAAGATGGGGAAAGTGATCGAGGCTCCGACAGATTTAGTCTGGGCCTATGGAAACGGAAAGATGGTAGTTGCTCCACGTTTGTCTGTGGACCCCAAGTCTCCACTATTTGACCAACCCGACTTGAGGACCTGTCAGGAATTTTGTGTGCCGGGGTCGCGGTTCGTAGTTAGTTAATCGCGTTGGTGAAGCGTTCACCAAACAGAATGGCAAACTGGTTGGCGGCCATCTTCCAGGTCCGTTGCGGCATCTTCCAATCTTTTTCGATATTGCGCAAGGCCAGGTACAGCAATTTGGTCGCTGCCTCGTCGCTCGGGAAGTGGCCACGGTTCTTCACGATCTTCCGCAACCGCATGTGCAGGCTCTCAATGGCATTCGTGGTGTAGATAATCGAACGTACTTCCGGTGGGTACGAGAAGAACGGAGTCACCTGCTCCCATTGGCGCCGCCACATCGCCGGCACGGTCGGGAAGCGCTGCCCCCACGGGCCGTCTGCAAAGGCGTCTAACGCCGCCGCTGCGGCGTCAGCGTTCGCTGCCTGGTAGATCGGCTTGAGCGCAGCTGCAAGCTCCTTGCGATCCTTCCAGGACGCCAGCGTCATCGAGTTGCGAATCAGGTGCACGATGCAGGTCTGGATTTGCGCCTGCGGATACACGGCCTCAATCGCTTCAGGGAAGCCGCGCAGGCCATCGACGACCGCAATCAGAATGTCTTCCAATCCACGGTTGCGCAGCTCGTTGAAGACCTTCAGCCAGAACTTGGCGCCTTCGGTTTGTTCGATCCATAGTCCCAGCACTTCCTTGCGGCCATCGGCGCGGATACCCAGCGCCAAATATACGGCCTTGTTCTTGACGGTGCCTTCATCGCGGATCTTCAGCCGCAGTGCATCGAAGTAGACGATCGGGTACATCGTCTCCAGCGGCCGCTGCTGCCATTGCGCCACTTCATCCATGACCTCGTCGGTGATGGTCGAAATCAGGTCTGGCGACACTTCGGTGCCGTACAGTTCCAACAAATGCGCCTGAATCTCGCGCACGGTCATGCCGCGAGCATACATGCCGATGACGTGGTCATCGAAGCCCGGCATGCGGCGCTGGTGCTTGCCGACGAGCTTTGGCTCAAAGCTGGAAAGACGGTCACGTGGGATCTCCAATTCCAGCTCGCCGCCCGGTGCCAAAACGGTTTTGCGGCTCTTGCCGTTACGGTGGTTCTTGGCGTCGCCTTCGGTGGCGAGGTGGTGGGTCAATTCGGCTGTCAGCATGCGCTCGGCCAGCATCTTTTTGAGCTGGCCGGCCAAGCCTGACTCCCCGAGAATCGATTCGGCATCCTTGTTCTCGACCTGGGCCAGCAACTGGTCAATCAGTTCAACAGGAAACGGGTACTGCTTCTTGGTTTTTGGTTTTTTAGTGGTCATTACGTCGGTCATGGACAATCCCTTTCGGTATTATTTCATGACCCCAGATTCACACTAAAATTCTGACAGGCTCCGACTTGAGCAGGCAGGGTAGTTTCAAAATTTTCAAACCAGAGAAAAGCCAATGAACGACGAATTTCAAATGATCTGTGAAAAGTGCGGGGGTAAGATGGTTGCTAGGCATGAAGGAAGCATGCAAGGCTTATTTTGTACGAAATGTGACTGGTCAGTGGTTACCACTCGCATTCCAGAAATCAAATTGGATCGTACTCAATATGATGTCTTTGCACTTAACGCTGATTACAAAAATCAATCTCATATAAAGGCGGTTGCGCACGTGACCGGATTCAATTTGCTGGAAGCAAGGAAGCTGCTGCAGTTCGCTGAACCCGACATTTTTCGTGGAAATGCTGTCGAAGTTAAGCGAGTAAGAGATGCCCTCCGATCGGTCGGAGTTGACTGCAGGATTGAACCTGAATTTACTTGGTGATCTGCAATTAATGTGACTTCAGGAATAACTAGCGCGACGTGCTTCGGTATTACTGACCTGCTAGCCGAGAATGCTACTGGGCCGTGGATGGCTAGGTTGAAAGTACACTGCGCAGCGCATTTTGGCATTATATAGGTGCTAAGGAAACCAAATTTCTGATCCGCGACCCATGTGATCGGCTGCGCCAGGAATTGGTCTGTGACTTTCAGACACGCTTTCGATGGATAATACTGTCCTGAATTCTCCCTATCTTGATGGCTAATTGGCTGTCATTTTTGGGGTGCGCGTCAATTAGTGCCGACTTGCGGGGGGACATCGAATTACCGGGAACTTAATTGCTGTAATTTGCGTGGAACGGCGCCTAAAGTCGAGTAACGAGAACTCCGAGTCGGCAGCTTCGTTGGCAAAGAATTCGCGAAAGCTGAAAGTGCGGCGGAAGGTGGCTTGTTTCTGTCAATCCCGACCCGAAAGGCGAGTACCTGTTCGAGACGCGTCCGCAGTTCGCAAAGCTGGACCAGTGGACCAGCAGCGACTACCTGCTGGACAAACTGGCAGTCGATCACGCCACCACACAGAAACGCCTAGGCGACGGCTTCTACGAACAGCGACTGGTACGCGAACAATTGTCCGAGCTGACCGGCCGTGCTCCGAGCGCCGGTCCGGGCGATGACGCGCTGTACAAACAAATGCTGAACAGCGCCGCCAGCTTCGCGCAGGAATTTGGCCTGCGACCAGGCATTTCCCTCAGCCCTGAGCAAGTCAGCCACCTGACCAGCGATATCGTCTGGCTGGAGAGCCAGGCGGTGCAGCTTCCAGACGGCTCCATCGAGACCGTGCTGGTACCGAAGGTCTATCTGGCGCACGTTAACGCGAACGCGGTCAAGCCAACTGGTGCATTGGTCACCGGCGCCAGCGTGGTGATCGACGTCAGCGAAACAATCATGAACCAGGGTGGCGTGATTGATAGCGGCAATGGACGCACGATACTGCTGGCCGGCGAAGACATCGTCAACCGCGGCGGAGCCATTAAAGGCGGCGACGTCACCCTGCAAGCTGGCCGTGACATCAAGAACGAAACCCTGACCGTGGAAAGCAAGTGGTCGTCCAAGGTGAACGGCGGCAGCTTTACCTCGCTCTCCAACCAGGCGACGATCAGTGCCACCAATGGCTTGGTCATGGATGCGGGCCGCAACCTGACCGACCTGGCAGGCACGATCAACGCAGGCGCCAGCGCTTCCATTTTCGCCGGCAACAACATCAGCTTTGACACGGTGAAAGCCGGCAGCACGTATCATGCCCTGATCGATGGCAATGCCGAGAATAATAGCGCCGTGTACAACCAGGTTAGCCGAGTCAACGTGGGCGGCGACCTGCTGATGGCAGCCACCGGGAATCTGAACCTTGCCGGCACCCAGGTATCCATTGGCACCAAGGGGAGCGGCGCCGGCACACTGCTGGCCGGCGGCGCCGTGAATATCAACGCTGTGGTGGACGAGGTCAAGACCAGCCTGCAGGACGATAAAACCAGGAAGAGCTGGGGTAAGGATATCCACGAGAACCAATCGGTTGTTGGCGCCCATGTGGCATCCACCGGCGACTTGCTGGTCAGCGCCGGTATCAGCCAAAGCAGTGACCTGAACGTCACAGGCAGCGCGCTTGCCGCTGGCGGCACGCTGACGCTGAAGGCAAGCAAGGACCTGAATATCGGCAGCGTCGCCGAAACGCACTTTTCCGACATGGAGAACCACAGCAAATCGGGCAATAAGATCAAAAAGAGCAGCAGCGACATCACCGATTACAACGCTACCACGCTGGCGATCGGCAGCTCCATCAAAGGCGGCAACGTCATTGCCACCAGCGGCGGCGACACCCTGATCAAAGGCAGCACCGTGCTGGCCGAAAAAGACCTCAGCATCGACGCCAAAGGTGGCCTGAAGATCGTCAGCGCCGAGGAAACCAGCAAAACATCGAGCAGCAGGCAAGAGAAGAAATCCGGCTTCAGTGTCAGCTACTCGTCGGGTAATCTCAGTACTGGCTACGGCAAGTCGAGTACCTCCTCGCAAAGCGCGCAGGAGACGGTGACCCAGCTCGCCTCCAGCATCGGCGCCCTGGACGGCAGCGTCAAGCTGAAGGCCGGCGAAACACTGCAAGTGGTTGCCTCCGACATCGCGGCCAAGGAAAACCTCACCTTGATCGGCAAGAACGTCGACTTGGCCGCGGCGCAGAACACCTCGGTGAGCCAGGTGAACGCCCAGAGCAAGTCATCCGGCTTTGGCGTAGGATTCACGGTCAACCCGGTGAAAGCCTTCAATGACGCCTACAAGTCCAGCACCGAGAACTCCAAGTCCGGCAGTTTCATCGGCAAGGAATTCGCCAAGGCAGAAGGCGCGGCAGAAGGCGGGATGGCGGCCGTGTCGGTCGTCAACGCGCAAATCAGCAACAAGAGCACGAACAGCACCCAAAACCACGCCACCAGCGAGGCCCGCACCAGCACCCTCACTGCCGGCAAAGACCTGACCATCCTTGCCACCGACGGTTCGATCACCAGCCAGGGCGCCCAGATCAGCGCCGAAGGCAATGCCCTGATCCTGGCCAAGGACAGCATCAAGTTCGACGTGGCCCACAACACGGAAACCAGGTCGCAAGATACGAGGAAGTCGGGCTTCAGCATCGACACCCGTTCGACGCAAGTGATCGGCGTGCTGCACAATAATGGCACCGGCAATGGCGGCACCGACACAGTGACCGGTACCAAGCTGTCGGTCGGCGGCAGCACCACCATGGCCACGCAAATCGGCGACATTGCGCTGACCGGCGCCAACGTCGTCTCGGAAGGTAACCTGTCGATCAACGCCGCCCGTGATCTCACCATCACCAGCGCGCAAGACACGCTCCACAACGCCAACCAGAGCAACAACAAGGCCATCGGTAAGGTGGCCATTTCCGACACCGAGCGGTTCTCGGGCTACCACAACGAAAAGCACAAGGACAACAGCGACCAGGTGACCCAGGTGGCCTCCAACGTTTCCAGCCTGAAGGGCGACGTGAACCTGACGGCAGGCGAGAAGTACACCCAAACATCGAGCAACGTGCTGGCCGGGAATGACGTCAACATCACCGCCAAAACGATCGACATCACCGTGCTGCAAAACACCGGCAGCCACCAGGAATCAAACAGCGACTTGAAGATCGGCGCCTTCGCCCGCATCAGTTCACCGCTGATCGACCTGGTCAACAACGTGGAAGCGGCGCGCAAATCCGACGGCCGCCTGAAAGCGATGCAGGGCATGGCGGCAACCGCCAACGCCTACCAGGCTGGCAGCGCGATCAGCAGCCTTGCTGGTGGCCCCGGCAGCGGCATCCTGATCAAGGGCGAAGCCGGCATCGGCTTCGCCAGCAGCAGCAATTCCAGCAATGCGAATGACAGCACCGCGCAGGGCAGCACAATCAACGCCGGCCGCAACGTCAACCTGACGGCCATTGCAGGCGACATCCACGCCACCGGCGCCACGCTCAATGCCGGCAAGACCCTGAGCCTGGACGCAGCACAAAACATCGTGCTGGACGCCAGCCAGAGCACGCTGCACAGCGATGGCAAGAACAAGAGCTCCGGTGTTGAGGCAGGTGTTGGCTTCCAGGTCGGCGCACAGACCGGCGTGTACATTTACGCCTCTGCCAACGTCGGCAAAGGCCACAACAAGAACGACAGCACGATCAACAACAATACCCAGCTCAATGCCGACACGATCAATATCCGCAGCAAGGGCGACACGACGCTGAAAGGCGCGACGGCAACCGCCAACACGATCAACACGGACGTGGGCGGTAAGCTGGCGATCGAAAGCCTGCAGGACACCAGCCAGTTCGAGAGCGTGCAGACCAATGCCGGTGTACGCGTTCAGGTAGCGATCGGTAATGCGTGGAGCGCCTCCGGCAATATCTCTCAACAAAAGGGGAGTGGCACCTACGCAGGTGTCGGCCAGCAATCGGGCCTGTTCGCAGGCGAGGGCGGCTATCACGTCAAAGCTGACACCATCGACCTGAAGGGCGGCGCCATCGCCAGCACCAATGCTACGGCCTCTGAGCTGACCACCAACAAGCTGACCACTTCCGACATCGAGAACAAGATGAAGTACTCGGCCAGCAACGTCAGCGTGGCCGGGGGCACCGGCGGCAAGAGCGAATTGCTCAGGGATGACGCCGGCAAGATCATGTCACTGAGCCAGCAAACGCAGGCATTCGGCACGGCGAAGGATGGTAACGTCGCACCTGGATTGCCGATGGTGGAGAGCGGGAGCGACAGATCCACTACTTACGCCACCATCACCGACGGCAAGATCACCATCGGCGGCGTGACGACCAGTTCCGTCAAGGACTTGGGTATCAACACTGATTTGAGCAAAGCCAACACCGCGCTGGATAAGCTGCCTGATTTGCAGAAGCTTCTGAAGGACCAGCAAGCCATGTCGGCCGCCGCTGGTACCGTGATTGCGACGGGCAAGCAGTTCGCAGGTGACATCGCAAGTAATGCTGCGAAGGCGCAAAAGGCTGCGCAAGAGACGCTGAACGATCCGAAGAGCACTGCCGAACAGAAGTTGGCTGCGGCGAAAGCAAACGAAGAAGCCCAACAAACTTTGAAAGACTGGGGCACCGGTGGTATTTACAGCCGTGCGCTGAATGCAGGTGTTGGTATCTTGACCGGTGCGCTGGCTGGGCAAGGCGGTGGCCAAATCACAGCTAATGCTATTGCCCCGACGGTCGCAAAAATGGTTGGAGACATCGGCACCGATTTGCAAAAGGAAGCTAGGAACGAGGCGGACAAGTTTACCGGTCTCGCCCAGCAGGCGGCAGATCGCGGTGACACGGCTGCAGCTGCTGAGTACAGCGCTAAGGCAAACGAAGCTGCTACTACTGCTGCGAATTGGGACGACAACGGAATCTACCGTGTGGGGCTGCATGCAGCTACCCAAGGCATGCTAGGCGGCTTGGCAAATGGCCAATCCGGCGCACTGGAGAGTGCCGCCGGTGTTGTAGGCGGCAACTTGGGGCAGCAACTTGGGGCGCAACTCGGTAATGCGGAAGCCGATAAGCTCGGTTTGAAAGGCGAGGAGAAAAGAGCATTCGTCAATGCGTTCCAGCAAACGGGGGCGGCCGTTGGAGGCATGGTCGCTGGGGCGGTCGCCGGCAGCGTATCTGGCGGCAGCGTAGACGTAGGCTCGGTTCTGGCTGCGGCTCAAGGCGGGCAAGCAGCGGGAACTGTTGATACATACAATCGCCAGCTGCATCTGACCGAGACAGTAAAGCTTGCAGCTCTCAAGAAGGGTAAAACCGCTGCGGAGCAGCACAAGCTGGATGCGGCAGCATGTGCCTTGGTGCATTGCGCAGAAGGCGTGTCCCCAAGCGACGCCCGCTACAAGCAACTGGATGATCTGCAAAAGGAGGGGTTACTCTATAAGGATGAATTGTCGGCCTTGGAGAAAACCGGGGAATTCGTCTACGCCCCGAAACTAGATGCAATTCGCGATCGGATCACCCGCGACGGTGAGCTGTTCCGACGGGCAGGTGGCGTGATTAATCTCGGGGCCGGGACTTTAGGCACATTCGCAGGTGGTACGATTGGAGTTACTGGTGCTGCAAGCTGTGTGGAAACGCTTGGTCTTGGTTGCGCCCTTGCCGCGTTTGGCGGTTACATTGCGAAAACGTCCAATGACCAAGCAAATGACGGAAGTCGGGCTCTCTTCGGCAGATACACCTCCAACGAAGGCCAGCGCGTATTGGACTCGTTCAACCTGCAGACATATCCAGGTGATAGGGATCCAATCAAGAACGCCGCATGGGATGGCATCAAGTTTAGTGCGGGTGTGTTGCTGTACAAGTATGGTCCCAAGATTATTGCTTCGACGGAAGAGCGGCTGGCCGTAGGGGGCATAGCTGCTACGGCGGCGGCAAATAAGGGAGCCGCTACATCAGGCACAAGAGCAGATCTTCCGACAGCGACAGCGGTTGACCGAGTATCCTTGAACGCCGCCACCGAAGATTCGTTGCAGTATGTGAAATATCAAGATGAGAAGGGTTGGGTTTACCCTAAAGACTTGGGATTTGCTGGGCCAAGAGTTAACACAACATTGCCAGTAGGAACGAAATTGGATCGCATTGGAGAGCCATCTGGTAGCTTTATGTCGCCAGCGGGAACTCCTTATGACTACAGAGCGCTACCTCCTGGCACCGGTGCTTCCAAAGTATACTTTTATGAGGTGACCAAGCCGCTTCCAGTGATGCAGGGTGAGATTGCTCCTGCATTTGGCCAAGTAGGAAGCGGCACGCAGATATTGCCAAATTTCCCATCGCGGGTGAATGTACAATGGCTTTTGGATAACGGTTATATTAAAGAGGTAAAGAGGTGATAGAGTTCACTGCGATCGAAAAAATGGTCCAGGAATTAGGGCGGAAGGGAGGTATTCCATCGAAATACCTTCAAATATTTGGATGTTCTCCCCAAGACGGACGGGCTCATATCGAAATTGCTCAAGACGAATATCGGTATGTCGTGGAAGAACGCGGGTTTAGGTTCAGTGTTCGGTCCACTAGTGAACTTGAGGAACTTCTGTTCTGGGTCTTGGATGAGGCCGCCGCTAGATTTTCATATGATAGCGAGCTGGCAAATAGGAATTCGGATCAAGATCCAAGGCGTGTGGCTTTTCAATTACGCATCCAAGTAATGCGACGCATTAAGGAAGAGTGGGGAAAAAGGACGGCCGCATATGTGGAGAATACTGTTAGAAATTCCCCGTATCTTGATGGCTAATTTTTTGTCCTGTTCAGATGTCCAAATAGGGGGCTGTAGGTGCGCCCCGCTAGTCTTGTAGGTGGAGGCACCGTAAGGCTGTGAAGAAGTGAGCTGCAACGCCCTTTTGCATGAAACTCTGGCGCCGATCAGCTTATTTTCTGTGCGAATCAAGCGTCGCATGACTTGTACAGGCGGCTGTTTTCAGGGCGCCTGTGGGCACCACCTGATTTCGTCAATTGAGATCGGATGCGCTGCTAGGGGCGTGTCTGGAATCCAAACAGCAGTCCGCCCCACGCCTCAAACCACTCGACCGCAACAGGTTTATGGCGGTAGGGATCAACTCCTGTCTAACCATCATGAACCAAGGCGGCGTGATCGATAGCGGCAATGGCCGCACGATCCTGCTGGCCGGCGAAGATATCATCAACCGCGGCGGCGCCATTAAAGGCGGCGACGTCACGCTGCAAGCTGGCCGTGACATCAAGAACGAAACCCTGACCGTGGACAGCAAGTGGTCGTCCAAGGTGAACGGCGGCAGCTATACCTCGCTCTCCAACCAGGCGACGATCAGTGCCACCAATGGCTTGGTCATGGATGCGGGCCGCAACCTGATCGACCTGGCGGGCACGATCAACGCGGGCGGCAGCGCTTCCATTTTCGCCGGCAACAACATCAGCTTTGACACGGTGAAAACCGGCAGCACGTACCATGCCCTGATCGATGGCAATGCCGAGAATACTAGTGCCGTCTACAACCAGGTTAGCCGAGTCAACGTGGGCGGCGACCTGCTGATGGCAGCAACCGGGAATCTGAACCTTGCCGGCACCCAGGTATCCATTGGCACCAAGGGTAGCGGTGCGGGCACACTGCTGGCCGGCGGCGCGGTGAATATCAACGCTGTGGTGGACGAGGTCAAGACCAGCCTGCAGGACGACAAGACCAGAAAGAACTGGGGTAAGGATATCCACGAGAACCAATCGGTCGTTGGAGCCCGCGTGGCGTCCACCGGCGACTTGCTGGTCAGCGCCGGTATCAGCCAAAGCAGTGACCTGAACGTCACAGGCAGCGCGCTTGCCGCTGGCGGCACGCTGACGCTGAAGGCAAGCAAGGACCTGAATATCGGCAGCGTCGCCGAAACGCACTTTTCCGACATGGAGAACCACAGCAAATCGGGCAATAAGATCAAAAAGAGCAGCAGCGACATCACCGATTACAACGCTACCACGCTGGCGATCGGCAGCTCCATCAAAGGCGGCAACGTGGTTGCCACCAGTGGTGGTGACACCCTGATCAAGGGCAGCGCCGTGCTGGCCGACAAAGACCTCAGCATCGACGCCAAAGGTGGCCTGAAGATCGTCAGCGCCGAGGAAACCAGCAAAACATCGAGCAGCAGGCAAGAGAAGAAATCCGGCTTCAGTGTCAGCTACTCGTCGGGTAATCTCAGTACTGGCTACGGCAAGTCGAGTACCTCCTCGCAAAGCGCGCAGGAGACGGTGACCCAGCTCGCCTCCAGCATCGGCGCCCTGGACGGCAGCGTCAAGCTGAAGGCCGGCGAAACACTGCAAGTGGTTGCCTCCGACATCGCGGCCAAGGAAAACCTCACCTTGATCGGCAAGAACGTCGACTTGGCCGCGGCGCAGAACACCTCGGTGAGCCAGGTGAACGCCCAGAGCAAGTCATCCGGCTTTGGCGTAGGATTCACGGTCAACCCGGTGAAAGCCTTCAATGACGCCTACAAGTCCAGCACCGAGAACTCCAAGTCCGGCAGTTTCATCGGCAAGGAATTCGCCAAGGCAGAAGGCGCGGCAGAAGGCGGGATGGCGGCCGTGTCGGTCGTCAACGCGCAAATCAGCAACAAGAGCACGAACAGCACCCAAAACCACGCCACCAGCGAGGCCCGCACCAGCACCCTCACTGCCGGCAAAGACCTGACCATCCTTGCCACCGACGGTTCGATCACCAGCCAGGGCGCCCAGATCAGCGCCGAAGGCAATGCCCTGATCATGGCCAAGGACAGCATCAGGTTCGACGTTGCCCACAACACGGAAGGCAAGATGCAAGAGTCGAAGAAGTCGGGCTTCAGCATCGACACCCGCTCGGCACAGGTGATCGGCTCGCTCAACAACAAGAGCGACGGCAATGGCACCACCGACACCGTGACCGGCACCAAGCTGTCGGTCGGCGGCAGCACCACCATGGCGACGCAAACCGGCGACATTACGCTGGTGGGCTCCAACGTGGTCTCGGAAGGCAAGCTGTCGATCAACGCCGCCCGTGATCTCACCATCACCAGCGCGCAAGACACGCTCCACAACGCCAACCAGAGCAACAACAAGGCAATTGGCAAGGTGGTTATTTCCGACACTGAACGTTTCTCCGGCTACCACAACGAAAAGCACAAGGACAACAGCGACCAGGTGACTCAGGTGGCCGCCAACGTCTCCAGCCTGAAGGGCGACGTGAACCTGACAGCAGGCGGGAAGTACACCCAAACCTCGAGCAATGTATTGGCCGGGAATGACGTCAACATCACCGCCAAAACGATCGACATCACCGCGCTGCAAAACACCGGCAGCCACCAGGAATCAAACAGCGACTTGAAGATCGGCGCCTTCGCCCGCATCAGTTCACCGCTGATCGACCTTGCCAACAACATCGAAGCAGCACGCAAATCCGACGGCCGCCTGGAGACCATGCAGCGCATGGCAGCTGCCTCCAACGCCTACCAGGCCGGGAGCGCAATCAGCAGCATGGCCGGAGGCCCCGGCAGCGGCATCCTGGTCAAGGGCGAGGCAGGCATCGGCTTTGCAAGCAGCAGCAATGCCAGCAATGGCAGCGACAGCACCGCTCAAGGCAGCACTGTCAACGGTGGCCGTAACGTCACCCTGACGGCCACCGGTGGCGATATCCACGCCACCGGCGCCACGCTCAACGCCGGCAAAACCCTGAGCCTGGATGCAGCACAGAACATTGTTCTGGACGCCAGTCAGAGTATGCTGCACAGCGACGGCAAGAACAGGAGCTCCGGTGTTGAAGCGGGCGTTGGCTTCCAGGTCGGCGCACAGACCGGCGTGTATTTCTACGCCGCTGCCAACGTTGGCAAGGGCCACAACAAGAACGACACCACGATTAACAATAACACCGCGCTCAATGCAGAGACGATCAACATCACCAGCAAAGGCGATACGACGCTGAAAGGCGCCACGGCAACCGCCAACAAAATCAACACCGACGTGGGCGGCAAGCTGGCCATCGAAAGCCTGCAGGACACCGGCCAGTTCGAGCGCGTGCAGACCAACGCCGGGGTACGGGTGCAAATGGGCTTCGGTGTCTGGAGTGCGAACGGCAACCTTTCGCAGCAAAAGGGCAGTGGCACCTACGCCGGCGTAGGCCAGCAATCGGGCCTATTCGCAGGCGACGGCGGCTACCACGTTAAGGCCGATACCATCGACCTGAAGGGCGGTGCCATCACCAGCACCAATGCTGCTGCCTCCGAGCTGACGACCAACAAGCTGACGACGTCGGACATCGAGAACAAGATGACCTACTCGGCCAGCAATGTCAGCATGGCAGGGGGCACTGGCGGCAAGAGCGAATTACTCAGGGATGCCGACGGCAAACTGCTGCCGTTCAGTCAGCAAACGCAGGCCTTCGGCACAGCCAAGGACGGCAACACAGCGCCTGGCCTGCCGACGCTGGAGAGAGGCAGCGACAGCTCCACCACCTACGCCACGATCACCGACGGCAAGATCACCATCGGCGGCGTGACGACCAGTTCCGTCAAAGACCTTGGCATCAATACCGATGCAAGCAAGGCGAACACCGCGCTGGCAAAGCTACCCGATCTGCAGCAGCTCCTGAAGGACCAGCAAGCCATGTCGGCGGCTGCCGGGACGGTGATTGCGACTGGCAAGCAGATCGCAGGGGACATCGCAGGTGATGCGGCGAAAAAGCAAAAAGAAGCGCAAAAGACGCTGGAAGATGTGAATATCACCGCCGAGAAGAGGGCAGAGGCAAACAGACAAATTGAAGAGGCCCAGAAAACGCTGAAGGATTGGGGACCGGGTGGTCTCTACAGCCGTGCGCTGAATGCAGGCGTGAGCGTTTTGACCGGTGCGGTGGCAGGGCAAGGCGGCGGCCAAATCACAGCGAATGCTATTGCTCCGACGGCCGCCAAAATGGTCGGAGATATCGGCACCGGTTTGCAAAACGAAGCCAGGAGTGAGGCGAACAGACTCACAGGTCTCGCTCAGCAAGCGGCAGACAGGGGTGATATGGCGGCAGCTGCTGAATATGGCGCCAAGGCGAATGAAGCTGCCACCACTGCTGCCAAGTGGGATGACAACGGTATCTACCGTGTTGGGCTGCATGCAGCTACCCAAGGCATGTTGGGCGGCCTGGCGGGTGGCCAGGCGGGCGCGCTGGAGAGTGCCGTCGGCGTTGTAGGTGGCAACCTGGGGCAGCAACTTGGAGCGCAACTCGGTAATGCGGAAGCCGAGAAGCTTGGTTTGAAAGGCGATGAGAAAAGGGCGTTCGTTAATGCATTCCAGCAGACTGGTGCCGCTGTGGGGGGCATGGTTGCAGGTGCTGCAGCAGGGAACCTATCGGACGGCAACGTAGACGTTAGCTCGCTTCTGGCGGCGGCGCAAGGCGGACAAGCCGCGGGAACTGTTGACACCTACAACCGCCAGTTGCACCTGACCGAGTCGGTAAAGCTGGCAGCCCTGAAAAAGGGTAAGACAGCGGCGGAGCAGCACAAACTAGATGCTGCGGCATGTGCGTTGGTACATTGCGCCGAGGGCGTTCCCGCCAGCGATGCGCGTTTCAAACAATTGAATGACCTGCAAAAGGAGGGGCTACTCTACACAGATCAGCTGGCGGAGTTGCGGCGGACCGGAGAGTTCGTGCACGACCCTAAGCTCGATACAACCCGTGATTGGATCACGAAGAATGGTGAGACTTTCCGACGTACCGGTGGCCTTATCAATCTTGGTGCGGGAACGGTAGGTACATTCGCAGGTGGTGCGATCGGCGTTGCCGGTGCCGCGAGCTGTGTGGAAACGCTCGGTCTTGGTTGCCTCGTTGCTGGGTTTGGAGGATATATTGCGAAAACCTCCAACGACCAGGCGCATGAGGGGAGTCGTGCGCTCTTTGGCCGATATAAGTCCGACGAAGGCCAACGGGTATTAGACTCATTCAATCCGCAGACATATCCTGGCGAGAACGATCCGATTAGGAACGCAATATGGGGTAGCGCCAAACTGGGTGCAGGTGTGTTGCTGTATAAGTATGGCCCGAAGATTATTGGTTCGGTAGAGGACAGGTTATTGGCGGGAGCTAGCAGTAAGAAGCCAGGATTGGAACCAACGTCAACTGCTAACGACGGGGGGCAAGTCAAGGTTGTCGGGGGCGGGCCACCGGCTGCAAATGATACAACTTACGGGCGGAATGTACCGGTAGGTGGTGATAACACGGCCAGCGCAAAGGGAAAACCGTCGAATAGTAGTAGCACTGAATCAGGGGCGACGCCAGAGAAGGCGAGCGAAAATGGAAACTCAGCCATTCCAGATTACATAGCAACGACTAATGGAGACATTGGCGCGACTGCGGGACTAGGCCCGAGGAAGCTCCGCGCGCTTGAACGGGAGTTGCAGGTTGTCGAGATAACTGGTGGAAAGTCGGCTCAAACTGCTCGTGTTGGTGAAAATGGTCGTGTAATTACTGAAGACACACCAATCTACCGAGATGGACAAGTTGCTTCGGGCATTGATGTGTATGGTAAGAACGGAGAGCTAATTCAAGTCGGCGGCCCGGGGAAAAACTCAAACGACGCAGTCTTCGTAAGGGCCATGCGGGCTTTAGAGCATGCCCTTATACACAAGTCCAAAATCAGGAAGCAGGCATAGCTGCATAGCGTAATGCTTCCGCCGCCACGCGCACTTTCCGCAGTCCTTTCCAAATCGTTTGCACACCGGGCTCACCGTCGCCTTTGCGGGCAAGGAAACCGCCAAATCCGGCGATCAAACGTAGCACCTCATTCAGCGTCGGCTTTGCTGGCGGCCCAGCCTTGGAGCGCATGTATGCAGCGCGAATTTCGGCCCAGTCGAAGAAGCGACTGGCCTCCAGGTCTGGGCAGGTTCGCCCCAGCCGCATCAGGTGCGCGATGCGCCATGCCACTACCAGATACATCGCGATAGCCCGTTCCAGTTTGCCGATATGCTCCAACTGCAACGACTCGATACGGCAAGCATTCTTCAGGATGTCGAACAGCATTTCGATTTCCCAGCGGGCGCGATACCAGTCGATCAATTCCACTACCTCCGCATGGCTAGTGGCACAACGGTTGGTCAGCAAGCGCCATTCAATTGGCTTAACGCCGGCTGGCGCATCGATTTCGCGCGCCACGATGCTGGTCACGGCCAGGGGGCCATTGGCACCGTTGCGCAGATCAATCCGCTGCACCCACAATTGCTGGCGTACAGGACGGGCTTTGACGCCATGCCGCGACGCCATGGTGAATTCAATCTGCCCAACTGGCTCACTGGCGGTGGTGCGCTCCCAAAGCTTGCCGCCATCAGGCAGGCATCGGTTGTGCGCGGCGCGGATTAGCCAGTCGGCTGGCTCGCCAGCTTCTTGCGCCCGGCGCATCAAGGGTAAAAGATCGGCTTCCCGGTCCGCCAAATAAACCAGGCGCGTATCGGGGAAGTCCGCCGCCATTTCGGCAACGCGATCATAGCCCTCGATCCAACGCAGGCTTTCCTTCAAATCATTGCGCTTACCAGATGCATCTTTCTTGCTGCGAGCCCACATCCATGCATCGAGCACACCCAGCGCTTCGCGCTGCGGCGTCACCGCATAAGTCGGATGCAAATACATGCCGCGCTGCGGCTCGTAACATAACGGCCCCAGGCCCTCCGTCTCTTGTCCGTTGAAATTCAGTTCTGTCGTGTCTTGCATACAGAGAACGACCGCCTTGCCGTGCATGGGTAATCCCCCCATTTTTGATGCGCGCCAGAAGTAGGGGTTAGTCGGCGAGAGCGAGCTTCTGTTTTGGTGTTATCCCGCCCAGGCCCATGTTGGGGCGCTCGTGATTGTAAGTCCAGAGCCAGCCGGTGGCAAAGTCCTGGATCTCGTCGAGCGATTCAAACAGGTGCTGCGCAAGCCAGTCGTAGCGTACGGTGCGGTTATAGCGCTCGATGTAAGCGTTCTGCTGCGGCTGTCCAGGCTGGATAAACGCAATCTCAATGCCATGCTTCTTTGCCCATTGCGCCGTAACGCCGCTTATGTACTCCGGGCCGTTATCACAGCGTATCGCTCGAGGCTTGCCACGCCACTCAATGACTTGGTCCAGCGCCCGCACAACGCGTTCCGATGGCAGCGAGAAGTCCACGTCGATAGCCAGTCCTTCTCGGTTGTAATCGTCGATCACGTTGAACAATCTGATACTGCGACCGTCGGCAAGTTGGTCATGCATGAAGTCCATCGACCAGGTCTGGTTGATGGCCGTCGGCACGGACAACGGCACTGGCTTTTCCCTCATGATGCGCTGTCGTGGCTTGATGCGCAGATTCAGCTCCAGCTCGCGATAGATTCGATACACACGCTTGTGGTTCCAGCCGAAGCCCTTCACGTTGCGCAGGAACAGGAAGCACAAACCGAAGCCCCAGTTGCGCTGGTTGTTCGTCAGGCGAACCAGCCAATCGGCTATGACCTCATTCTCGGCATTGAGCTTTGCTTGATAACGGTAGCAAGTCTGGCTGATGCCGAAGGCCACACAGGCGCTCTTGACGGTCATGCGGCCGGCTTCGACGTAGTGTCGTGCCATCTCACGTCGGCGAGATGGCTTCACCACTTTTTTGCCAGCGCCTCCGCAACAATCTCCGCCTTCAGGCGCTCCTCCGCGTACATCTTCTTCAACCGACGATTTTCCTCCTCCAGCTCCTTCATTCGGGCCATCAGGGAGGCGTCCATGCCGCCGAACTTGGAACGCCATTTGTAGAACGTGGCACTGCTCATGCCATGCTCGCGGCACAGCTCAGGAACTGGGGCACCGGCCTCGGCCTGCTTCAGGATGGCGATGATCTGGCTTTCAGTAAAACGGGACGTCTTCATGCGGTAGAACCTTCAATTTCAAAGTTAGAAAATTCTACTTCCTGCGGCGATCATTTGGTGGGGGGATTACCCATGCGCTGCTGAGTCTGCTGCCAATGCGGCGTAAGGATGGCTTGCCAATCCACCGCTTCATTGCTCAAAAAACGGTAAGCGGCCATCGTCTCCGCCCAGCCGTGGCAGGCATCAGGAATGCTCGCCGTCGGGTCGGCTGCAAATCGCTCCATCAACGTCCTCGCTCGATTGTTGAGGCGCGCATCACCGAGATCTAATCCTGCAAATTCCGTGGTTGCCCACTGCGCTGCTGTCGTCAACGCGCCACCTAAAAGGCGAGAGTAAACGCGAAATGACGTCAGCTTACAAGTGCTGTTGCAAGTCCTTGAATGTAAACTGATTTTTCTGGCGCATGCCGGTCATGTCAGACTTGTGTATAAGGGCATGACCTTAGCCAGCGAAAACTGGGCCCGAACCGAAGCAGATCCTATTTTAGCTTTTAAAGAGCAAATAAAAACAAATCCATTATTAATCAGATTGGCTACACCACAATTCGATATCCGCAGGCGATATCTTAGGCTCGACGATGACAAACCGCTTTAAAGTAAAGTCGAAATATGTCTTACCAGCCGGTTCCAGCAAACTATTTTTGACAACATTCTCAATTACGTTATGAGGCAGGCCGTTAGCTTCAGTAAGTGAAGAAGCAATTAACTTACGTTGATTAAAGAATTCGGATGGCAAATCAACGTTACATTCCTCATCCATTAATTCATCTGTTCCCGTAAAAATTCTATGCTCCCGAGCAATAAAATCAGATCCAGTCTCAAATGGAGACAAAATTTCGACTGCGCCCCCGATTCCACCTCTATCTTCAATCCACCTCTTCACCGCATAAAGAATCTCCACATAGGCCTTACAAATCTTAGCAGATGGAAATTTCCTGACCAATATTCGACCAGCGTTATCATCACCATAAAACAATACGCCTACACCACTCACCAGATATTTCGTTAATGGCCTAAGATTTATAAATTCTTCAAAAGTCCTCATATTTCTCCTATCGTCTATATTCCATCAATCCAAATAATCGTCTTTTTCACTGGCGACCAATGGAAGTTTGCCGATGGCTTTTCGCGGTTTAACCGCTTTGTCAAGTCTAACAGTGCCGGGTGGTCAATGTTTTTCAGATTATCTCGCGTACGCAGCAATGCTGCTAGAGCTTCGTCATCCCCAAGCGCATTTCTAAGCGGCATTGAGTCCGGATAGAAGTCCCGCAGTACCCAATCGGGCCCGCGATCATAAATTTTTACCACATCAAGCGTTTCACTCAACGACGGGTTTTGACGTACAACGGCACCCGCGTCTTGCAAAACAACAACAGATTGATTCAGGTCCTTAACGCGTGTTTCATACCACCGTTTCAAGGTCAAGTTCGGATTCGTGTTTGATAAGAAAAGCTGTCCTTCGCCTCCGCGCAATTTTGGATCAGCTACCAGGTCAGAATTACCAAACTTGATCAGCTCGTCATGGAAGGCCCTATTCAAAGTGGGATCGAATACATTCCATGTGTCAGGATACACTACGGCCTCTGGCCCCATGAGCTTTTTAACATCAAAGACCTCATTGGAACGCAATGCAGAGAGCTTGACTTCCTGACCACCCGCGCTCGAAAAGTTGTTCGAATGCTGAGCATATTGGCCACTACTTCCAAAGCTAGGGACTTCGCCCGTCGCCTTTGCCCCAAGGTCTGGTGTCGAACCAGATTGCCACTCGCGATTCGAGTTGCGCCTCAAAAGGGCGTCAAGCTCGCTCGACGTGACCGAGCCAATCTGTGGAGTCAGTCCCGACACCGAACGTTCCCCGGCGTAACCGATGAAAGCACCACTTCCTGTGCTACCTGCCTCGCGTCCAATTGCAGTCGCCTCAGCGCCTGCGGCAGTTCGACTAGACGCCGGGATCAATCCGAAACCACGCTCGAATGGGTTAAGTATGCTCAGAAAGCCGATGATGCCGTCGCGCGCAATTTTCTGATTCAGAGCCCGCCCATATGATCGTGTTTGTGGATCATCGGTGCCTGGCGACCACAGCGAATCAGTTCCCCAAGCAATTGAATCAAAGCATCCTAGTGGGCACTCAGCGCGAAGAGGTTGGTACGCGACGCCGTCAACGATCACAGTCGTTCGAGTCAACTGGTTATGTTCTTTGTCTTTGGAAGACGCTTCTGGCGCAGGGAACATGAATCTGTCCACCTTCGCTTCTGTCTTCGCAAAGACATATGGGCTTGCTTTACCTCCCATGTTTTGCTGAATAAACTCAATCAGCGCTGCGTCTGGCGTGGAAGGCAATACCTCCCTCAACGTAAGCTGAGCCCCTGGAATGCCCTCAAGCCTCATATCACCCGGGATGGACGACATCGGTTTCCATCCTTCATGAGCGTTATTATCGAAGACAAAGCCATCTTCCTTTCTTACGGTGAAGCTTTCAGCGCGACCGGGCTCAACCAAAAGATTGGTGCCATCAGTGATCCCCGATAAGCGGAGCACATTCAGGATTTGCTTTTCGGTGTATATGCCTTTGCTCTTCTTCGAGATTCGTTTGGCATTCTCATAATCTGGCGCGTGCAAGGTTCTGTTGAAAGTATCAACGGTTCCTGCGGCCTGTCCACCTCGCGCTGCCGCCAGCAAGGAACCAGCATCTACAGCGCCTCCGGACGGATTCCCTGCGGCGACCCCGGCGATCATCCCGCCAACTGCCGCACCAGTCTGCTGGAACGCGTTGACGAATGCCCTTTTCTCCTCGCCTTTCAAACCGAGCTTATCGGCTTCCGCATTACCAAGCTGCGCCCCAAGTTGCTGCCCCAAGTTGCCGCCAACAACGCCAGCAGCACTCTCCAGTGCTCCGGATTGACCGCTTGCCAGGCCGCCTAACATGCCTTGGGTAGCTGCGTGTAGCCCGACGCGGTAGGCCCCGTTGTCGCCCCAATTCGCAGCAGTCGTCGCAGCTTCTCTTGCCTTAGCGCTGTATTCGGCAGCCGCTACCGTGTCGCCCCTATCCGCCGCTTGCTGAGCGAGGCCCGTGAGTCTATCCGCCTCCGCCCTCGCCTCATTCTGCAAGTCGGTGCCGATATCGCCAACCATTTTGGCGACCGTCGGTGCAATGGCGTTCGCTGTGATTTGGCCACCACCCTGCCCTGCCACCGCACCAGTCAAGACGCTAACGCCAGCATTCAGCGCGCGGCTGTAAATGCCTCCAGTACCCCAATCATTCAGGGTTTGCTGAGCCTCTTCGAATTGCTTGGTTGCAGCGGCCCTTTGTTCAGCAGTGCTCTTCGGATCCTTCAGCGTTTCTTGCGCGGCTTTTTGCGCGTTCGCCGCGCCGATTGCGATGTCCCCCGTAATCTGTTTGCCCGTCGCGATCACGGTACCTGCCGCAGCCGACATGGCCTGCTGGTCCTTCAGGAGCTTCTGCAAATCAGGCAGTTTGTCGAGCGCAGTGTTGGCCTTGCTCAAGTCGTTATTAATGCCCAGATCCTTAACGGAATTGGTTGTCACCCCACCAATGGTGATCTTGCCGTCGGTGACGGTGGCAAAGGTAGTGGAGCTGTCGCTACCTCGCTCGACCGTCGGCATGCCAGGTGCCGCATTGCCGTCCTTGGCTGTGCCGAATGCTTGTGCTTGCTGGCTCAACGGCAGGATATTACCTGCCTCGTCCCTGAGCAATTTGCTCGAGCCGCCAGTACCCCCTGCCACGCTGACGTTGCTGGCCGAGTACTTCATCTTGTTCTCGATGTCGGACGTGGTCAGTTTGTTGGTCGTCAGCTCGGAAGCAGCAGCATTGGTGCTGGCGATCGCACCACCTTTCAGGTCGATGGTGTCGGCCTTGACGTGGTAGCCTCCATCGCCGGCGAACAGGCCTGACTGCTGGCCTACGCCTGCATAAGTACCACTTCCCCTTTGCTGGGAGATGTTGCCGGAGGCATTCCACGCGTTGCCGATTGCGACCTGCACCCGTACCCCGGCGTTGGTCTGCACACTCTCGAACTGGCTGGTGTCCTGCAGACTTTCAATCGCCAGTTTGCCACCAACGTCGGTGTTGATCGTGTTCGCCGTTGCTGTGGCACCTTTCAGCGTGGTGTCGCCCTTGCTGCTGATATTGATCGTGTCGGCTTTGAGCTGGGTGTTGTTGTTGATCGTCACATCGTTTTTGTTGTGGCCCTTGCCGACGTTCGCTGCGGCATAGAAGTACACGCCGGTCTGTGCGCCGACCTGGAACCCAACACCTGCTTCGACACCGGAGCTCCTGTTCTTGCCATCGCTGTGCAGCGTGCTCTGGCTGGCGTCCAGCACGATGTTTTGTGCTGCGTCCAGGTTCAGGGTTTTGCCGGCATTGAGCGTGGCGCCAGTGGCGTGGATGTCGCCGCCGGTGGCGGTCAACGTGACGTTGCGGCCGCCGTTGATGCTGCTGCCCTGCGCGGTGCTGTCGTTGCCGTTGCTGGAATTGCTGCTGCTGGCGAAGCCTACGCCGGCTTCACCCTTAACCAGGATCCCACTCCCAGGGCCGCCAGTCATGCTGCGGATCGCGCTGACGGCCTGGTAGCCGTTGGCCGTTGCGGCCATCCTTTGCATTTCCTTCAGGCGGCCATCAGATTTGTGCGCTGCTTCCACGTTGTTGGCCAGGTCGATCAGCGGTGAGCTGATGCGCGCGAAGGCGCCGATCTTCAGGTCGCTGTTCGATTCCTGGTGGCTGCCGGTGTTTTGCAGCGCGGTGATGTCGATCGACTTGGCGGTGATGTTGACGTCATTCCCGGCCAATACGTTGCTCGATGCCTGGGTGTACTTCTGGCCTGCCGTCAGGTTCACGTCGCCTTTCAGGCTCGAGACGTTGGAGGCCACCTGGGTTACCTGGTCGCTGTTGTCCTTGTGCTTTTCGTTGTGGTAGCCGGAGAAACGCTCAGTGTCGGAAATGACCACCTTGCCGATAGCCTTGTTGTCGCTCTGGTTGGCGTTGTGCAGCGTGTCCTGCGCGCTGGTGATGGTCAGGTCGCGGGCGGCGCTGATCGACAGCTTGCCGTCCGAGACCACGTTGGCGCCGGTCAGCGCAATGTCGCCGGTTTGCGTCGCCATGGTGGTGCTGCCGCCGACCGACAGCTTGGTGCCGGTCACGGTGTCGGTGGCGCCGTTGCCGTCGCTCTTGTTATGGAGCGTGCCAATGATTTGCGTCGAGCGGGTGTCGATGCTGAAGCCCGACTTCTTCGAGTCCTGCGACCGGGTTTCCGTGGTGTGGGCAACGTCGAACTTGATGTCGTCCTTGGCCACGATGAGGGCATTGCCTTCGGCGCTGATCTGGGCGCCCTGGCTGGTAATCGAGCCGTCGGTGGCGAGAATGGTCAGGTCTTTGCCTGCCAACAGGGTGCTGGTGCGCGCTTCGCTGGTGGCGTGGTTTTGCGTGCTGTTGGCGCTCTTATTGCCAAATTGCGTGTTGACCACAGCCACCGCCGCCGCGCCACCTTCTGCTGCGCCTTCCGCCTTGGCGAATTCCTTGCCGAAGAAGCTGCCGGACTTTGAGTTTTCGGTGCTGGATTTGTAGGCGTCCTTGAAGGCTTTTACCGGGTTGACCGTGAAGCCCACGGCGAAGCCGGAGGACTTGCTTTGGGTGTCCAACTGGCTCACCGAGGTATTCTGCGCCGCGGCCAGGTCGACGTTCTTGCCGATCAGGGTCAGGTTCTCCTTGGCGGCAATGTCGGAGGCGACCACTTGCAGCGTTTCGCCCGACTTCAGCTTGACGCTGCCATCCAGCGCGCCGATACTGGAGGCGAGCTGGGTGACCGTCTCCTGCGCGCTTTGCGAGGACGTACTTGACTTGCCGTAGCCAGTACTGAGATTGCCCGACGAGTAGCTGACGCTGAAGCCGGACTTTTTCTCCTGCCTGGTGCTCGATGTTTTGCTGGTTTCCTCGGCGCTGACGATCTTCAGGCCACCTTTGGCGTCGATGCTGAGGTCCTTTTCGGCCAGCACGGTACTGCCCTTGATCAGGGTATCGCCGCCGCTGCTGGCAACGACGTTGCCGCCTTTGATGGCGCTGCCGATCGCCAGCGTGGTAGCGTTGTAATCGGTGATGTCGCTGCTGCTCTTTTTAAGCTTGTTGCCCGATTTGCTGTGGTTCTCCATGTCGGACAAGTGCGTTTCAGCGATACTGCCGATAATCAGGTCCTTGCTTGCCTTCAGCGTCAGCGTGCCGCCAGCGGCTAGCGCGCTGCCTTTGATGTTCAGGTCACTGCTTTGGCTGATACCCGCGCTGACCAGCAAGTCGCCGGTGGACGCCACGCGAGCTCCAACGACCGATTGGTTCTCGTGGATATCCTTACCCCAGTTCTTCCTGGTCTTATCGTCCTGCAGGCTGGTCTTGACTTCATCCACCACAGCGCTGATATTCACAGCGCCGCCGGCCAGCAGTGTGCCTGCGCCGCTCCCCTTGGTGCCAATGGATACCTGAGTTCCGGCAAGGTTCAGATTCCCGGTAGCTGCCATCAGGAGGTCGCCGCCCACGTTGACTCGGCTAACCTGGTTGTAGACGGCACTATTATTTTCGGCATTGCCATCGATCAGGGCATGGTACGTGCTGCCGGTCTTCACCGTGTCAAAGCTGATGTTGTTGCCGGCGAAAATGGAAGCGCTGGCGCCTGCGTTGATCGTGCCTGCCAGGTCGGTCAGGTTGCGCCCGGCATCCATGGTCAAGCCATTGATGGCACTGATCGTCGCCTGGTTGGAGAGCGAGGTATAGCTGCCGCCGTTCACCTTGGACGACCACTTGCTGTCCACGGTCAGGGTTTCGTTCTTGATGTCACGACCGGCTTGCAGCGCGACGTCGCCGCCTTTAATGGCCCCGCCACGGTTGATGATGTCTTCGCCGGCCAGCAGGATCGTGCGGCCATTGCCGCTATCGATCACGCCGCCCTGGTTCATGATTGTTTCGCTGACGTCGATCACCACGGTGGCGCCAGTGACCAGTGCACCGGTTGGCTTGACCGCGTTCGCGTTGACGTGCGCCAGATAAACCTTCGGTACCAGCACAGTCTCGATGGAACCGTCCGGCAGTTGCACCGCCTGGCTCTCCAGCCAGACGATATCGCTGGTCAGGTGGCTGACCTGCTCAGGGCTGAGGGAAATGCCTGGTCGCAGGCCAAATTCCTGCGCGAAGCTGGCAGCGCTGTTCAGCATTTTCTTGTACAGCGCGTCGTCGCCCGGACCGGCGCTCGGAGCACGGCCGGTCAGCTCGGACAATTGTTCGCGTACCAGTCGCTGTTCGTAGAAGCCGTCGCCCAGGCGTTTCTGCGTGGTGGCGTGGTCGACTGCCAGCTTGTCCAGCAGGTAGTCGCTGCTGGTCCACTGGTCCTGCTTTGCAAACTGCGGCCGCGTCTCGAACAGGTACTGGCCTTTCGGGTCAGGATTGCGCAGGAACAGACCACCCGGGGAAATTTTCTTCACACCGCTGATGCTTTCGCCACGCACTTCGCCAGCAGACTGCCCCAACGCGTTGCCGGCCGCGGTGCTAACGTTGCCGAGCGTGCTGTTGCGCGCCTGGTTCGCTACGCGCCCAAGCAGTGAGCCTTCGCGTGCGGGGCCTCCCGACTGTGCTGCGCCTTCGGTATCGAGGCTGTTGCCAGCGCCACTGCCGGACGCCGTGCTGCCCGCCAGCAGCTGGTTCTCAGTGCCGCTATCACCCGCCTGGCCTGCGCTGCCAAGGTTGGCGCCCACTCCGCTCGCTCCAGCGCGACCTGCCAGGCTGGCATGCGCGCCAGCAGCGCTGCCGGACACGCTTCCGCCAGCGCCACCACCATTACCGCTACCTGCGTTGGTATGTGCACCGGCGCTGGCAGCGCTACTTGCACCGCTCCCGATCACATTGACCGCGTCGCGGAAATTGCCAACTGTACCAGCGCTATAGTCCACATTGCGGAAACTGCGAGCGCTGATGAAGACCCCCTGCGCACCCAACATCGTTCCGCTAAGCGCGCCAATTTCCTGGTTGATATTGGGATTGCTCCAGGCTTCGGTGTAACGGCCGGTATACGTCGTGAACGTGCCGCTGAAGCTGTGCCTGCGAAGCAGTTTGGTCCCGTCGTTGGTAATGGCGGGCCTGCCGGCTACGTCCAAGGTGCCAAGGGCCTTGATCTCGCTAAGGGTGTTGTCCAGTGTATTGGTGACCGTCAAGCGCATATTTCCGCCGGAGAGTATCTGGCCAGCTTTGCCAGCGCTCGGGGAGATTTGGTCCTCGACGATGGTGTGGTTCGCCACCCGCTTCTCTTCCAGTTGATCGGAAGTCTGCGTTCCAGTATGCCTTTGCGTATGTCGCAAGATGGTATGTTCCGGATCACTATATGCCGGCTGGGTCACAATGCGGAGGCAGTTGGTGCTACAACTGCCATATGCGCTGGAGAAGTTGTATTCCGGCGTATTCCACTCAACCTGACGACTGTCTGGCAGCTGGTACGCATCCTTCGCGGCGCCACCTTGGTCAGGATTGGTCGCAGTACGGCTTTCGTAATAGTAAATGACTCTTACGCCGTCGCTCATTGGGATGCGGCTACGCGAACCCCATTTGGCATAGTAACCACTGAGGGCGCTGAAGAACGCTGAGTCGTTGGCGTGGGTGCGTATCACCGCTCGGGTAATTTCATAGCCGTCGGGCGTGATACGTTTTTCCGATTCCAGAATGTCTGCCGGATTAACGAAATAAACCTCCCATGGCGTGTAGTTACTGGAACCAGGATCGTAGCCGTTGGGGTTCCCACCAGGTCTGTACCAGGACGGCATCGCCATATTCACCGTTTCCGTTCTGGTGACCTGGACAATCGATGCGTTGTCTCGAATATTCTGCAACGCGACCGCATTCAAATCCAAATTGCCGCTTGCCTCGATGGTGGACGAAACGTTATTCACCTGCGCGCTCAAGCCGCCATTGTTGGCGCCAATAAACATACTTGCGGCGCTGTACAGCGTTCCGCCTTGGAGATTGTTCAGCGTTCCATCCACACCGAGCGCCATATTGCCTGTGGAGCCGATCAAGGCGCTGGCGCCGATGTTATTGAGGTTACCGGTGCGGACAGCCACGTTTCCGCCGACGATACCGCCGGTGTTGCTGATGTTGGCAGCGACCAGGTCGAGCGCACTTTCACCGTTGATCTCACCGGCGTTGGTCAGGTCGCCGGCTGCGCGGATGGCGACTGCGCCGCCTTCGATCACGGCGCCGGTTTGGTTGGTCACCTGGTTGCCACTCAGGGTCAGCCTGCCTTCCGTGCCGAGCGTGCCGGCGTTGGTGATGTTGCCAGTAACGGTCAGGCTCAGGTCGCGGTTGGAGTGGATTTGCTGGGCGCCAGCGGCTTGAACGAAGTCGCCGTTCATGCTCATCGCGAGATCGCGGCCACCGAAGATTTCGCCCAGTGCGCCGACCGTGCCGGCCGAGACGAACAGGTCGCGATCAGTGGCGATGCGGCCTCCTGAATTGCTCAATTGCGGGGTGTTCAGCGTCAGGTCGGCGCCGGAGCCGCCAGCAGTACCGAGGGTGCCGCCGTCGTTATTCACGTATTGCGCGGAGATGTAGGCGTTACCGCCGGAGAGTACTTGGCCGCTGTTGACGAAGCCTGAACCGGCCTGGTTGAAGGTGAGCGTGCCGCCGCTGTTTACCTTGCCCTGGTTATTGAGCTGTTGGGTGACCGCCAGGTCCATGCCTTGGCCGGAAGCGATGGTGCCAGACACGCCGTTCCACAGCGTGGTGCCGGACAGCAGCAGGCTACCCATGCCGGCGATGGTGCCGTGATTGGTGATTGCACCGCGGCTCAGGAGCCTGGTGGCGCCACTACCCTTGTTGGCGATGCGGCCGGTGCCGTTGTCGATGGAATCGCTGTTGATGGTCAGGTTGCTGCCTGCGCCGATCGCTTCGATCACGCCGCCATTGTTCTGCAGCGCGCTGCCGGATGTCATTTGCAGGTCTGTGCCGGATTGTACGATACCTCCGACATTGTTCGCAACGCCGGAGATGGACAACGATGCTTTGCCGTCTGCCACGAGCTGGCCGCTGTTGGTGAAACTGTTCGTGTTGATTGCCAGTTCAGAACCGTAGCCGTCTACCGTCGAGATCTGGCCGTTGTTGGTGAAGATGGACGAGTTGAAAAGCGCCCTCCCCTTGGCTGCAATCTGGCCGCTGTTGCTGAAGCTTGCTGCGGCTTCGTCGAAAGTCAGCATGCCGCTGCTGCCGATGGTACCCTGGTTGTTCAGTTGCTGGTTGATGTCCAGCAGCATGGCTGCGCCGGAACTGAGCTGGCCGCCGGCCTGGTTGTGCAGTGTGCTGGCATGCAGGTCAAGCGCGCCGTTGCCGGCAATGGTTCCGCTGTTGGTAATGCTTCCTGCACTGGTGATGGTGGTGTTGCCATTGCCTGCGTTCACAATGCGGCCGCTGCTGCTGACCGATTGCGCGTTGGCAGTCAGCCGTGAGGCGGCGCCGGCGGCTTCGATGGTGCCGCTGCCGTTATTCAGCGCTCCCGCTGCATTAAGGGTCAAGTCAGCGCCAGCGTGCAAGGTGCCGCCGCTATTACTAACCGCGCCACCAATCGTTGCGAGCAGTTGACCATCGGAAGATACTGCGCCCGCGAGGTTGGACAGACTGCCGGCTTGCAGCGTAATGCCGCGCCCGGAACCGCTGACCGTGTAAAGCTGGCCACCATCGTTGACAATGTTGGAGGCAATGATGCTCATCTCGCCACCGGTTCCAATGCGGCCGCTGTTGGCGAACGAGGCGCCTGCCTGGCTGAACGTGAGCGTACCGCCGCTGCTGATGGTGCCGCCCTGGTTGTCGAGCTGCTGGCGTACTGCCAGGTCGAGCGTGGTGGCGGCGGAGATCACGCCACCAGCCTGGTTCTGCAAGGTCTGGGCATTCAGTACCAGCGCGCCGTTGCCGGCCATGGTGCCGCTGTTGACGATGCTGCTCGCGCTGGTGATGCTGGTGCGTGCGTTGCCGGCGTTGACGATGCGGCCTGCGAGGTTGCTAATCGAACCAACCTGCACGTCCAGCGTGGAGCCTGCGGTCAGTGCTTCCAACGCGCCGCTGTTGTTAGTCAGTGCGCCGTTCGCGGTGAGCGACAAATTGCCTGCGGCTTGGATCTTGCCTTGGGTATTGTCCAAGCCCGCGCCCGAGACCACGCTGGCATTACCTGCCGCGGCGATTGCGCCGCTGCGGTTACTCATTGTTCCTGCGCTGTTCAGTGTGATGTTTGCGCCGCCTGCGGTGGCGGTAGCAATCTGGCCGCCATCGTTCTTGATGCCGGCGGCATGGATCTTGATCGTGCCTGCCGCTGCAATTTGGCCGCCGTTGCTGAACTGCGCGGCCGCCTGTTCGAAGAACAGCGTGCCGCCGCTGCTGATTTTTCCGGCGCTGCTCAAGGATTGGTGGACGCCGAAATCCAGGTTTCCTCCAGAAGAGATGCTGCCTGCACTTGCGTTGTCCAGCGTGGCTGCTGCTACATTGAGCACGCCATTACCGGCGATCTGACCACTGTTGGTGACAGAGCCGGTAGCGGTAAGATTGGTCGCGCCAGTGCCAACGTTGACGATACGGCCAGTGCCGTTATCGATGCTGCCGGACGTGATATCCAGAGTGCCGCTCGGCGCCGAGGCTTCAATCACGCCATCCTGGTTGGTCAACGTGCCGCGCGAGGTGATGTTTGCGTTGCCATCAGAAACGACGGCGCCGCTAGTGTTGATGATGCTGTCCGAATCCAGGCGCAGGTTGCCGCCGCCATTCTTGACAGTCACCAGTTGGCCGCCATCGTTGTTGAAGGCACCCGTTGCGAGGGTTGCATCGGTGCCGCTGACAAGCTGGCCGCTATTACGCACCGCTTTTCCGGCTGCGTCGAGCGTAAAGGTGGTGTGGCTGCTGATGGCGCCTGCGTTGTCCATGCTGTGGCCAATGGTCAGGTCCAGCTTGCCGCCGGATGCGGCGATGCCGCCGCCGGCACGGTTGGTCAGGTCGGCTGCGGACAGGGTCATGTTGCCGTTACCTGCGATCAGGCCGGCGTTATCCAGCGCCGTATCGACGTTCACCGTGGTGGCGTTGGTGCCGACGTTGACGATGCGGCCGGTGCCGTTTGCTAGCGAGCCGGAGTGCAGGTCGAGCGTGGCGTTCGGGGCCTGCGCCTCCACCACGCCGCCGTTGTTGCTCATTGCGCCTGCGGTGTCGACGTCCAGAGAACCGGCGGATTGCACGGTGCCTTGCGTGTTATCGAGCTTGCCGGCGCTGTCGATCGTTGCCGCTGCGTCGGACATGATCACGCCGCTGCGGTTGCTGATCGATGCGGCGTCGATCGTCATTGCCGCGGCGGAGCCTTTGGCGGTGGCGAACTGGCCGCCGTCGTTGTTGAAGTCCCCTGCATTCAGCGTCATTTCGCCTTGCGACACGATCACTTTGCTGTTGCTGACCGTCGCTCCATAGGCGTTGACTTGCAGTACTCCACCGCTGTTGATGGTACCGGCATTGACCAGCGAGCCGGTCACGGTTGCTGTCATGCCTTGTGCGGATGCGATTGTGCCGTTGGCTTGGTTTTTGAGCGTGGCGGCGGAGATTTCCAATGCGCCGTTACCGGCGATTATCCCATCGCTCGTAATGCCATGGACGGCGTTCAGCGTGGTCGCGCCGGTGCCTACGTTGACGATACGGCCGCTGCCGTTGGCCAGGTCGCCTGCTTTCAGGTGCAAGGTGCTGGCAGTGGAAACTGCTTCAATGTTGCCGCCGTCGTTGTTGATCGTGCCGCCAGCTTGCAGATCGAGGTCTGTGCGGGCTTGCAGCAGGCCGCTGCGGTTGTCGACGTCGCCGGTGACTTGCAGGTCCGCTTTGTTGTCGGACATGATCGTGCCACCCTGGTTGCTGACACTTTGGGCGTTGAGCTGAACGTTGGCGTTCGAAGCTTGGGTGGTGGCGAGCTTGCCGCCATCGTTGTTGATGCTCGCTGCGGTCAGGTCGATGGTGCCTGCGGCGACCATGGTGCCGCTATTGCGCAGTGCCAGAGTGGTTTGGTTTGTCTGCAGGGTGCCGGCGCTGCTGATAGTGCCGGCGTTTTCCAGAGAAGACTTCACCGCGAGCGACATGTCGCCGCCGGCGCTGACGGTGCCTTGCGATTGGTTGCGCAGGCTGCTGGCGGAAAGGTCCAATTTTCCGTTGCCGGCGATCTGGCCGCTGTTTTCAACGTGGCCGGTTGCGGCGATGCTTGTGCTGCCTGTGCCAACGTTGACGATGCGGCCGGTCGTGTTGTCGATCGAATCGGCGGCCAGGTGGATGGCGCTGTCTGCGCCGCTTACCTGAACCAGGCCGCTGGTGTTGGTGATCGCAGCGCCTGCATCCAGGCGCAGGTCGCGCGCGGCCTGGATTTCACCGCTGCCGTTGTCTATAGCGCCTGCGGCGGTGATCGTCGCATCGGAACCGGAGCTGACGATGCCGCTGCGGTTATCGAACTTGCCAACGTTGGCCGAGATGCCCGAACCGCTGGCGGTGATGATTTGGCCATCGCGGTTATCGATCTCGCGCGCGTTCAGCGTTGCGGCACCTTTGGAGGTGATGGAACCGGCGTTGCGCAGTGAGGCGGCCTGCTGGTCGAAATTCAGTTTGCCCTGGGTACTGATCTGGCCATCGAGGTTGATCAGTTCCGATCTCACTTTCAAGTCCATGTCGGACATGGCGGTGATAATGCCGCCGGTGCCGTTGGTCAGGTTTTCCGCGCTGACGGTCAGGCCGCCGTTGCTGCCGATCAGGCCGTTGTTGGCCATGTAGCGGTCGATCGTGAGGGAGGATTGACCCGTACCGGCGGAAACGATGCTGCCTGCCCTGTTGGTCAGGGTGGCGCCAGCCAGGGACAGGTCTGCGCCGCTTTCAAGGCGGCCGCTGTCGTTGTTGATGCCCGTGCCAGCGCGCAGGTCGAGCGCGCCGCCGGAACCGAGGTAGCCGCCCGCATTGCTTGCCTCGCCAGCGATGTGTGCGGATGCGCGGCCGTCGGCGCGGATTGTGCCGGCGTCGTTTTTCAGCGAGCCTGAGGTGATGTCGATGCGGCTGTTGCTGCCTTCGGCGGTGGCGATTGTGCCGTCGCGGTTGTCGATCGAGCTGTTCTCGATCTTCATTGGACCTTTCGACAGGATGTCGCCGGAGTTCACCAGCGCGGATTGCGCCTGCGACATGGTGAAGCTGCCGCCGTTGCTGATGCTGCCTTCGTTCTTCAACGAAGTGGCGACGTTCATGTTGACGTCACCGATGGCGGTGATGCGGCCTTGCGTTGTATTGGTCAGGCTCGCTGCGTCGATGTTCATGGCGCCATTGCTGCCGATGTTGCCGCTATTGCTGATGGTTGCAGCCTTCAATGCCAGTGGGCCGCTGCCGGCATTGACGATGCGGCCGGTACCGTTGTCGATTGCTGCCGCTTGCATTGCGAGCTTGCTTTGGCTGCCGATCGTCTCGATCGAACCGTCCTGGTTGCGCAACGTGCCGCCGGCTTGCAGAGTCAGGCCTTTGTTGGCCTGGACGACGCCCGTCGTGTTGTCCACGTCGGCAGCAATTTGCAAGGTCCCCAGGCCACCGGTGGAGACTTGGCCGTGCTGGTTGTTCAGGGCATCGGCCTTCAGTGACAGGTCGCCGGCGGCGGCAATGGCGCCGGAGGTGTTGGTCAGTGCACCGGTTTCCAGTTGTGCGTTGCCACCGATGCGCCAGTCGCCTTGTTCGGTGGCGGTTGCGCCGCTGCTCAGGCTGAGGTGGCCGCCGATGTTCAATTTGCTGGCGGTGCCGGAGATCTCGCCGGCGCGCAGGATCAGGCTACCTGCGGTTTCCAGCTTGCCGTTGGTTTGCTGCAGCTTGTCGCCCACCGCGATCGTCGCATCGCTGGCGCCCAGGTGCAGCAAGGTTCCGTTGTCGTTATTCAGGTAGCGCGAGACGTCGATCTGCAGTTTGTTCGCTTGCAGAACACCACTACGGTTGTCGAGTTCGCCAAGTGTGGCGCTGAAGGCGCCGCCTGTCAGCATGCGGCCAGACTGGTTGTTCAGGGCGGAGAGCTGCAGGGCTGCATCTTGTTGCACGCCGATTTGACCCTGGTTGTTGTCCAGGGTACCGCCGTTCACTTTCAGTGTGCGCAGGTTGACCTGGCCACGCTGGTTGGTCAGTGCGGTGGTGTCCAGGTTGATGCCGCCGGTGGCGGTGACCAGGCCGTGCTGGTTGTCCATGGTGGCGAACCTGATCTCGCCTGCTGGCAGGGCTGGGACGGGGGTGCCGCCAGTGTCGCCCGAACCTCCGGCGCCGGTCGAGCCGCCGGAGCCAGTGCCGGTCCCCGTGCTGCCGCCAGCGCCGCTGCCGGTACCTGCGCCATCGCCAGCATTACCGCCTGTTGCGCTGGATGCTGCCTGCCCCAGCACGCCATCCGAATTATGGACGCTGCCAGCGGTCACGTTCAATGCCGATGCACCGCCTTGCACAATCTTGCCGCCGGCATTCAGCAGGGCGCCGTTCGCGCTGCCCAGCTCAACGCGGCGCGCCTCAACGGAACCGCCACGATTATCGAAATCGCCAGCTACCGCCGCGACCAGTTGCCCGCCGGCGTTCATGCTGGCGGTGTTAGCGACAGAGGCAGACTTGAGCGCCAGGTCTTCGCCGGCCTGCATCTTGCCCTTGTTCTCGACAGAATCCCGGATGCTCACCTGCAGGTTCTTCGATGCCGCAAGCGTGCCGGTGTTCTCCAGGCGTCCCTCGGAAGTGACGACCAACTGACCCGCAGCCGCGCCGATCTCGCCGGCGTTGCGTACACCAACGCCAGCCTCGGTACCAACCAGGAAGATCTGGTTGGCGTACATGCCGCCCAGGCGCGAAGCGTCAACGGCGAACTGGGGCGCGGCACCGCTTGCCTGCCCTGTTTCCGTCACCGCTGGCGACTCGCCCTCGGCAACCTTGTTCACGCCGGTGACCACATTCAGGCGCTGCGCCCACAGGGCCGCGTTCAGCACCAGCGAACGGCTGATCAAAGCCGTGTAGTCGGTCTTGCTTGCATCCAGACCTGCGCCGTCGATCACGATCTGGCCGCGCTGCACGTCATAGCCTGCCAGCCTGCCATCCGTCATGAACGGCGAACCGGTGGTCAGCGTCGCGCGGCTCACATTGATAAAGCCGCCGCCGTCAACCGAAATGCCGGACGGGTTGGCGATCACCACTTCCGCCTTCTGCCCCGCCACTTCGATATAGCCGCGCAGCGCGCTAGGATTGTTGGAGTTGACTTCATTCAGGATCACCTTCGCGGCGCCCGCTTTCAGCCATGGGTTGGCTTCAACCCAGCCGCCCAACTCGGTCTGCACGTTGACGCGCGAGTTGTTCAGGATTGCCCCGCCCTTGGCCACGTCGAATTGCGAGTAGACGTTGCGCGACACGCCGGCCGCACTCGGCTCCCGCACGTTCACTTGCGGCACGCCGTTGGCCGCCTTCAGCACGATGGCCTGGTTCTGGCTCGGGGCCTTTGGATCGGCGATGATCTGGGCCTGCACATGGCTGGCCCAGAGGAAGCCGCCAAAGGCCACCCCGAACAGCAGGCTCAGTCGGCGCAGTGCCGGATGCCCCATGGCGGCCGGCGCCGAACTATCGAGCGCGCCGGTCTGACCGGCGCCTTTGCTGCAACTGCGGGCGCACTCGCCCACAGCCATCAGCATGCCACGTGCTTTATTGAAAACGATACGGTAGCGAAGTTTGTTCATGGTGCTCAGAACTCGTAATTCAGGTTGAAGCCAGTGGCAACGCTGGCGGTGCGGAAGGCGTCCGGCTTGCTTACCGGCTTACCCGCGAAGAAGTCGGCGCTCAGGCCGCCGAATTGGCCGCGCCAGCCGAGGGCGGCGCCGGTCAGGCGTGTGCCGCGCAGCAAGGCAGCGGACGGGCCGGATACGACACCGTGGTCCAGCGCTACGTAGAGCTGGTGGCGCGTGGCGGGGATGGTCCAGTTCAGGTCATTGCGCAGCAGCCAGCCGCGTTCGGCCGACAGGCTGGCTTCGCCGTCAAAGCCGCGCACGGTATAACGGCCGCCGATCGAAAATCGGTCCTGCGGGATCAGCTTGGTGCGGTTCCATTGGCGGCGCCAGGCCGCCTGGTACGACAATGATTTGGTCAAGGGCCAGTTCAGCGTGACGTCGGCATTGAAAATGCGCGGGCGGGCGGTGCCTTCGTCGAAAGCCTCTTCCTGCGCCGGCAGGCTGCCGTAGGAGCTTGTGCCCAGCTTCCAGGACAGGTTGCCGTCCAGGGTGGCGGGTCCGATGAATTCCCTGTGCGCGATGCCTGCCACGAAGCCGGCCATGCGGCGGCGCTGGACTTCCACTTCCATGTCGTCGATGTAGTTGCGGCTGCCGCGCTGGTAGGTGCGCAGCGACAGCGTGGTCTTGCGCGTGGCATCGCGGTACACCAGGCGCGAGAGCTTCAGTTCGGCGGTGTTGCTGGTGCCGCGATAGATGTAGTCGTGGAAGGCGCCGGCTACGGTCTGGCGATAGCGGTAGTCGTTCAGTTGCAGCGAGAGCAGCCAGTAATCGAACGGCACCGAGTAATGCAGGGCGTAGCCGCTGGTGCCGTACTCGCCGCCAGGGCTGTCGCCCGGCACGTTGCGATTGAGGGTCAGGTAAAACAGGTCTTGCAGGCCGAAGGGATTGTCGACCGACAGCGTGAACCCGCCCTGGTAGGTGCCGGTGGAACGGCTGCCGCTGTCGTCCACCGATGCGCTGAAGCGATAGGCGCGGCCGCCCTTCCATTTCACCTGCAGGTCGCTTTCACCAGGCTGCTCGCCAGGCACGATCTCGATATCGGCCTGCGCGCCAGGCACGCGTTTCAGGTTCTCCAGGCCCTGCTCGATATCGCGCAGGTTCAGCAACTCGCCAGGCACCAGCGGCAGCGCATTGCCGAATGACGGCTGCTGCTCCGGATAGCGCAACGCGCGAATACGGCCCGGCACGAGTTTCAGGTGCAGCTCGCCACCCAGCAAATCCTGGGGAGCCGCCAGCACACGTGCCGTGACATAGCCCTGGGCCACCAGGGCGTTCTGCACTTGCCCGACGAGGACGTTGATGCCGGCGCTGCCAAGGCAGCGGCCAAGCGCACCGTCGGCGGCTTGCAGCGCCCACTGGAACTGGCCGGCCATTTCGCCTTCCAGGAACACGCGCCGGATCGGGAAGCATGGCGTTTCGTTTTCCGGCCAGGCTGCCTGCGCGGAGCTGGTTTCACGCTGCAGGCGCACATCCGGCCTGGCCTCGTCCTGGCGGGCGCGTTCGCGTTCACGCTGTTCCTGGCGCTGCAGCTCCTGGTTTGCCAATGCAGGATCGACCTGCGCCAACGCAGGCAAAGCTGCGCCAAGGCCGAGCGCAAGCTGCGCAGCCATGCCTATTCTTTTACACAACATCTATTACTCGATTGGAATTTTTTACAGCCCGAAAGTATAGCTGTGTATCACTCGTAACGAGATGTTTCGCTTATATATATTTATTATTTGGTGATGGATTAAAGGCAAGCCGAGGGACTTTTGTGACAATTGGAGAGAATTGAATGAGTAAAATCTCCTCAGCTGCATCGAAATAATCACAATTCGCTCGAAATCAATGACTTATGCTCAATCTTGTAGAGCATCTCCACTATTCAGCCAGGGTTGGGTAGTCGGTGTAGCCGACCGCGCTGCCGCCAAAGAAAGTGTTGCGGTCGGCTCCTGCCTCGGACTGGTGAAGTCGAGCACCTGGACCTTGCTCGACGGCGAAGAGAGCGTGCCAGTTGGCGTCGGCAGCCGTTTTGCCATCAACAGCGTGGGCCTGATGCGCCGCATGGCGACGCTCGATATGGGAATCCTGCTGCTGCCCGATGAAATCGTCGCCGACGACGTGGCGGCAGGACGCTTGCAGCGCGTCCTGCCCCAATGGCATGGCAAGCCCACGCCGGTGTATGCACTGACCGAAACCCGGCTGGTCCCGGCCAAGACGCAGCGCTTTATTGAATTCCTGCGGCAGCGGCTGGCGCCAGCGGCCTAAGTTCCTCCTTGCGGCGATAGGCCAGGCGGTACAGCAGCGGCAATAGCAGCAGCGTCAGCGCCGTCGAGGACAGCACGCCGCCAATCACCACAGTCGCCAGCGGGCGCTGGACTTCCGCGCCGGTGCCGGTGGCAATCGCCATCGGGACGAAACCGAGCGACGCCACCAGGGCCGTCATCAGCACTGGCCGCAGGCGCACCAGTGCGCCGTTGCGCACGGCATCGGCCAGCGGCAGCCCTTGCTCGCGCAGGCTGCGGATGAAGGAGATCATCACCAACCCGTTCAGGACGGCCACGCCGGACAGTGCGATAAAGCCGACCGCCGCCGATATCGACATCGGTATGCCGCGCACCCACAGGGCGAAAATGCCCCCCGTCAGGGCGAACGGAATGCCGGTGAATACCAGTGCGCCGTCGCGGGCATTGTTAAACATCAGGAACAGCAGTGCGAACACCAGCGCAAGCGATGCCGGCACGACCACCTTCAGCCGTTGCGCGGCATTTTGCAGGTTTTCGAACTGGCCGCCCCAGGCCAGCCAGTAACCCGCCGGCAGGCTGACGCCTTTGAGGATTGCCTGCTGTGCTTCTTCGACGAAAGAGCCGATATCGCGGTCCTGCATATTGACCGTTACCACCACCCGCCGCTTGCCCTGCTCCCGGCTTAGCTGGTTCGGACCGGGCGCGGTGTCGAAGGTGGCGATTTCGGCCAGGGTAACGTAGGCTGGCCGCGCGCCCTCCTGCTTCGGCAGCGGCACAGGCAGGCGCTTGAGCAGCTCGATATCCGAGCGCAGCGCCTCCGGCAATCGCACCACAATGTCGAAGCGGCGGTCGCCTTCGAACATGGCGCCGGCTTCACGGCCGGCAGTTGCAGTGGCAATCAGCTCCTGCACTTCGGCGATGTTCAGTCCCAGGCGTGCGGCGCGTTCGCGGTCAACCTGGATCTGCAGCATCGGCAGCCCGCTTGTCTGTTCGACCTTCACGCCGGAGGCGCCGGGAATCTTTGCAAGGATTGCGCCGATCTCGGCGGCTTTCGCGTTCAGCACGTCCAGGTCGTCGCCGAATACCTTCACCGCAACGTCGCTGCGCACGCCGGAGATCAGCTCGTTCACGCGCAACTGGATCGGCTGGCTGAATTCATAGCTATTGCCCGGCAATTGCTCCAGCGTGGCGCGGATGGCGGCAAGCAGCTCTTCGCGGCTGCGCTTCGGCTTCGGCCATTCATGTTCCGGCTTGAGCATGATGTAGCCATCCGAAATGCTTGGCGGCATAGGGTCGGATGCGATTTCCGCCGTGCCGGTGCGGGCGAAGACGTTGGCGATTTCGGGGAACTTCGCTACCAGCGTTTTCTCGATCTGCTGCTGCATTTGCACCGATTGCCCCAGGCCTGTACCGGGAATGCGCACCGTCAGCACGGCGAAGTCGCCTTCGTTCAGGTTGGGTACGAACTCGGTGCCGAGACGCGTTGCCAGCAGCACGGACAATGCGAGCACCAGTCCGGCGGCAGTAAAGACCACCGGACGGTTCGCCATCACGTAATCGAGCAGCTCGCCATAGCGTCGCTTGGCCGCCAGCATCAGCCGCCCTTCTTCCTCGCGTACCGGTTTGTCCATGAACAGGGCGACCGCGGCCGGCACGAAGGTGATCGACAGCAGCATCGCGCCCAGCAAGGCCGCCACCACGGTGAAGGCCATGGGATGGAACATCTTGCCTTCGATCCCGGACAGCACGAAGATCGGCAGGTACACGATCATGATGATCAGCTGCCCGAAAAGCAGCGGCCTGCGTGCCTCGTGGGCGGCGGCGAAGACCTCGGCAAAGCGCTCGTCGCGCGTCAGCGGCCTTCCGGCGCGGTGCTGTGCGTGCGACAGGCGCCGCACGCAGTTCTCCACGATCACCACGGCGCCATCGACGATGATGCCGAAGTCCAGCGCGCCAAGGCTCAGCAGGTTGGCGCTGACGTTGTTGGCCACCATGCCGGTGAAGGTAAACAGCATCGACAGCGGAATCACCATGGCGGTGATCAGCGCCGCGCGCAGGTTGCCGAGGAAGAGGAACAGCACGCCAATCACCAGTACCGCTCCCTCCAGCAGGTTGCGCTTGACCGTGTCGATGGCTTTCTCCACCAGCACGGTGCGGTTATACACCGGCGTGGCCGAGACGCCGGCAGGCAGGCTGCGGTTGATCTCGACCATCTTCCTGTCCACGGCCAGCGCCACCGCCCGGCTGTTTTCACCGATCAGCATGAACACGGTGCCAAGCACCACTTCGTGCCCGTTGCGGGTGGCGGCCCCGGTGCGCAGCTCGGCGCCGATGCCAACCGTTGCAACATCGGCCACGCGCACGGCCACGCCGTCGATGGTGGAGACCACGATATTGCCGATATCGGCCACGGACTTGAGCTGGCCCGGTGCGCGCAACAGGTACTGCTCGCCCTCTTTCTCGATATAGCCGGCGCCGACGTTGCCGTTATTGCGCTGCAGCGCCGTCACGATGTCCGACAGGTTCAGGCCATACGAGGCCAGCTTGGCCGGTGTCGGTGCGACCAGGTATTCCTTGTCGTAGCCGCCGATCGAGTTGATCTCCGTAACGCCTGGCACGTTGCGCAGTTGCGGCTTGATGATCCAGTCCTGGATTTCGCGCAGGTCGGTCGGCGTGTAGGGCGTGCCATCGGGCTTGCGTGCGTTGGGCGCGGCATCCACCGTCCACAGGTAGATTTCGGACAGGCCTGTGGCGATCGGGCTCATGGTCGGCGTGAGGCCGGCCGGCAGCTGCGAACGCGCATCCTGGATGCGCTGGCTGATCAGCTGGCGCGCAAAATGGATGTCCGTGCCATCCTTGAATACCACGGTGATTTGCGACAGGCCATAGCGCGACAGGGACCTGGTCTGCTCAAGGCGCGGCAGGCCGGCCATCAGCGATTCGATCGGGAAGGTAATGCGCTGCTCCACTTCCAGCGGAGAGTAGCCGGCGGCAGCGGTATTGACCTGCACCTGGACGTTGGTAATGTCCGGCACGGCGTCGATCGGCAGCTTCTTGTAATTGACCACGCCCAGCACGGCCATCGCCAGCACGGCGAACATGACCAGCCAGCGGTGGCCAATGCAAGCCTGGATAATTCTGCTTAACATGGCGGCTCCTTAATCTTCATGCTCGGCGGCGCCCTTGCCCTGCTCCGCCTTGATGGTGAAGCTGTGGGCGGCGGCATACCGGGCATCCTTGCGCAGGCCGGACGTGATCTCCACCAGCTTGCCGTCGGAGCGGCCGATCGTGACCGGAACGGGCGTGAACGACTGGCCGCTGCGCTGGAATACCACCTGCGCGCCGTTCAGGACTTGCAGTGCCTCCTTTTCCACCGCTACCGGCACTTCGGCGGAGCCGGTCACCACGTCGACGTCCACGAACAGGCCCGGACGCCATGCCAGTTGCGGATTTTCCAGTACCACGCGGGCCCGTGCGGCGCGGGTCTGCTCGCCGATCATCGCGCTGACGAAGCTCACCTTGCCTTTTGCCGCGGCGCCCGACGCAGCCGAATGCAGCACAGCGTCGGTGCCGACCTTGACGATTTCGAGGTCTTTCGCCGGCACCACGACTTCGGCCCATACCTGGCGCAGGTCGGAGACCGTAAATACCTTGGTTTCCGCGCCAACCGCTTCGCCCACGGCAATGTGCTTGTCGACGATCAGGCCATCGAAGGGCGCGCGGATCTCGAGACGGTTGTAGGGGCCTTTGCCGGAACCGGTAGCGCCGATTGCCACCAGCTTCTGGCGGGCGTTCTGCTCGGCGATGGTGGCTTCATGCCATTCCTGTTCCGCCTTCAGGTAGTCCTGGCGTGCGGAGACCTTCTCTTCCCACAGCTTCCTTTCGGCCTCGTAGACCGAGCGCGCCAGGGCCGCGCGCTTCTCCGCAGCCGCCAGGCCGCTGCGCTGCTCCGACACGTCCGCGCTGGCGACGACCGCCAGCAGCTCGCCCTTGCGCACCTGCTGTCCCAGGTTGGCCTGCACTTCCTGCACGATGCCATCGACGCGCGGCGTGACGTGGGCGGTGCGGTCTTCGTTCAGCTTGACTTCGCCCGGCAAACGGACGAAGGTTTCCAGGCGCGCGGCGCCGGCCGTGCGCAACCGGATATCGGCCGCTGCAACCTGCGCATCGGTGAACGGAATCGGGTGCGTGCCTGCGGCGCCCGCACTGGGCGGATGCTCGTCGTGGTGTTCGCCCGCCTCGGCATCGGCTTTGGCGGCCGGAGCAATGCGCTCCCAGGCCAATACGCCGCCTGCAAACAGGACGGCAGCGGCTACCATGGCCGCAATAGTGATTTTCTGACGCTTGTTCATTTTGAATCCTTGGAGTCCAGGTTGCCGACCAGTTTTGCCAGGTCGGCCCGGGCGCGGTAGAAGTCCGAGATGGCCCGCAGGTGCTGGCCCTGTGCCTGCACCCAGGTGCGCTGGGCGTCGAGCACTTCCACGTAGTTGAATTTGCCGGCTTCAAAGCCTTTCATCGCCGCCTCGGCCGCATATTGGGCACCCGGCAGCACGTCCTCGCGCACCAGGCGCTCTTGCTGCATGGCCGCCTGCATGCGGGAATGGGCCTGCATCGCCTCCGCGCGGATGCGCTGGCGGGCCGCTTCCAGCTCCGCGCGGGCTTTATCGGTACGGCGTTCGGCGGCCAGGATAGCGCCCTGGTTGCGGTTGAACAGCGGCAGCGGTACGGACAGTCCAATGATGTTCTGCCGCACGCGGTCGCGCTCCGGCCCTTCGCTGCGCTTGCTGCCGACAATCAGCGACACATCGGGCATGCGTGCGGCACGTTCCATGCGCAGCGATGCCTGGCCCGCCTCCACTTCCGCAACGGCCCGTTCGATAGCGGGCGCGGAAGCAATCAAGTCTCCCAGCCGCGCGCCGGGCAGTCCCGCTTCGGCCGGCGATGCAGGCGCGGCCAGGATTCCGATTTCACGGCCATCGTTGCCAAGCAGGCTGGCCAGCCTGATACGCGCCTCGTCCAGATCCCGCTGGGCGCTCACGCCCTCCATGCGCCAGTTGGCTTCCGCCACCCGCGCCCGTGCCTCTTCGACCGGCGACACCTTGCCCGCCAGGACGCGGCGCGCCGCCGCTTCGCTGGAACGTCGCCCGTTTTCGCTGACCTGCGCGGCCAGGGCGACGTGCTGTTGTGCGAGGTAGGTTTGCTGGTAGGCGGCCACGACCTCCGCCTCGATCCGCGCCCGGCCGATGGCCAGGTCCAATGCCGCCGCGCGGCTGCCGGCGCGCGCCGCCTCGATGCGTGCGGCACGCTTGCCGCCCAGTTCAAGCGGGATCGCCAGCTGGACGGTCGACGATCCGCCCTCGCTGGTTTTCCCCTCGCGCAGATAGTCCAGCGAAGGATTGGGCAGCAGCGCCGCCTGGCTTCCGGCCGCGTCGACGGCCGAGGCTTCCAGCGCCAGCGCCTGCAGCTCGGAATTGGCCTGCCGCGCACGTTCCAGTGCATCGGCAAGCGTCAATGATGGTTGCGCCCACGCAGGGGCCAGGCAAATGGCCGCCAGAAAAGGCACGCAAATAGCTTTCACGATATTGCTCCTTGATGATTGATGGGGAACGGCTGCATGCGGCAGCCGGATCAATCAGCGGAGCCTGTCGGGACGCGGGGGAATGTCCGGGATGAAGGAATGGATGGGCGGTTCCGGCGAGGCCACCGGAGCGACCGAATCGGCTTGCTGGCGCGCATCGGCCAGATTGGCGACAAACGGCGCGTGGGAATGGTGGCAGAAGTCGCACTGCGTACAGCAGGCGCTGTCCGGACCCTGCGAATCGCCCACTGCCGTGGCTTGCTCGCCAATCTGGAGCACCTCGAATTTCAGGCAGCAGCTATCCGTTGCCGCCAGGGTGGCCTGGAGCGGCAGCACTAGCAACAGCAGGATAACGAGGAAGCGCCGGATATTCATGAAACCGGATTATAGCAATTAACGGTAGCGGCGCAGCAAGCGCTCTACCGTGCCGTCCGATAGCATGCCGCCGATAGCGCGCTGGACATCGCGAAAGGGAATGGCGGACTTCTGCGAGAACGCGCATTGCGCCTTGAACGGATCGAATTCGAAGTCGACGCGCAGCTTGTGCCGGGGCTCGGAGCGCATCAGGTATTCCGCCGTCATGCGTCCCATGATTGCGTATTGCATGCGTCCATGCTGGATTTTCGAGATATTCAGTTCCATCGACGGTGCGTCTTCTCGCACAAAGGCCCGGCCCAGCGCCGCGTCGATCATCGAATAGGAATAGCCAAGCACCGTGCCGACCGGCTTGTTTGCCAGGTCCGACAGGGAGCGGACGGCAGGCGCTTCGGGCCTGGAGAGCAGTACGCCCGCATCGGACATCAAGGGCTGGCTCCAGTTGAATGGTCCCGGCAGCCAGCGCGGGAGCACGTAGCACACGCCATCGGCGCGGCCGCTCGCCAGGTAATCGGCAACCCGCTTGGCCGGGACGCTGATATAGCTGGCACGCATGCCCATCCGAAGCGCAATGCTGTCGCCCAGGTCCTTGAGCAGGCCCTCGACCATCTGCCCGTTGTGGAAACGGGACAAGGGCATATTGTGGTTGGTCGCAGCGACAAAGACCATCTCCCCCTGGCCGGCAACTGCTGCGGGACTCAGGGCTGGCAACAGGCAGGCAAGCGCAAGACAAGAACGTAACATATTGACATGATATCAGACAGGCTTGACCCAGGTCATGGATCGTGCGCGTCAATCGGGCGCACACTTGTGCCAACATCAACACAGGAGGACATCATGTCTTACCGCACCATCGTAGTCCATGCCGACCGCGCGCCCAACACCGAGGCCCGCATCGCGCTGGCAGCTTCCATCGCCGTGCGCGAGGAGGCCCACCTGGTCGGCGCCGCGATGACGGGCATGCCGCGCTCCATGCTGGCCGGCCGCAATTACGAAGGCAGCGGCGTATTCCTGGCCGACTACCTGCGGCGCGCCGAGGAACGCGTGCAACTGGCGCTGGAACAATTCAAGAACTTCGCCGATCGCCTTGGCGTTCCTTCTTTCGAGGCGCGCAGCAGCAACGACGACGAGTATGCCGGCATGTGCATGCAGGCGCGCTACGCCGACCTGGTCGTGCTGGGACAGGCGGGCGCGACAGGAAGCAATGAAGGCAGCCTGCTGCCGGACCTGCCCGATTACGTGCTATTGAACTGCGGCCGTCCGGTGCTGCTGGTGCCGCGCACCGGCCGCTTCCCGACCATCGGCAAGCGCGTGATGGTGGCCTGGAACGGCAGCATGGAGGCGGCCAAGGCCGTCACCGCCGCCCTGCCACTGCTGCGCGGCGCCGAGCAGGTGACGCTGGCCGTGCTGGGCGACAGCGCGGATACCCTGGGCGAGTCGCCCGGCGCCGATATCGCCCTGTACCTGGCGCGGCACGGGGTGAATGTGGAAGTCCTGCGCCGACCGGAGGCGGCCGATCCCGGCAAGGCCATCCTGTCGCTGGCGGCCGATTTCAACGTCGACCTGCTGGTGATGGGCGCCTACGGCCATAGCCGCTTCCGCGAGATGATGCTGGGCGGCGCCACGCGCACCATACTGGCAACGGCAACGCTGCCAGTATTGATGGCCCATTGATCAGGCGGTCAGCACGCCACGGCGCATCTGGTCCAGTTCAATCGACTCGAACAGGGCCTTGAAGTTGCCTTCGCCGAAGCCTTGGTTGCCCTTGCGCTGGATGAACTCGAAGAACACGGGGCCCAGCTGGTTCTCGGAGAAGATCTGCAGCAGCAGGTCGCCCGGCTTGCCGTCGATCAGGATCTTGCGTTCGCGCAGGGACTGCAGCGGCTCGCCGTGGCCTGGAATGCGGCGGTCGACCAGCTCGTAGTAGGTGTCGATGGTGTCGAGCAGCTTCACGCCGGCGCCGCGCAGGCTGTCGACGGTCGCGTACAGGTTGTCGCTGCCCATGGCGATGTGCTGGATGCCTTCGCCGCGATAGGCATCAAGGTATTCCTGGATCTGGCCGGCGCGGTCGGTGCCCTCCTCGTTGATCGGGATGCGCAGCTTGCCGCATGGGCTGGTCATGGCCTTGGACTTGACGCCGGTAACCTGGCCTTCGATATCGAAATAGCGTACTTCGCGGAAGTTGAACAGGCGCTCGTAGAACTCGGCCCACTCGCCCATCCGGCCGCGGTGCACGTTATGGGTCAGGTGGTCGATGTAGGTCAGGCCATGGCCTTTCGGGTTCTGCTCGACGCCAGCAATCGGCTCGAAGTCGACATCGTAAATGCTGATATTGCCGTTGCCGGGCCAGCGGTCGACCAGGTAAATCAGCGAGTCGCCGATGCCTTTGATGGCCGGCAGGTTCAGCTCCATCGGACCGGCCTTGCTCTCGAAGCCCCATGCGCCAAGGCGCAGCGCGCGCTTGTATGCATAGGCGGCGTCCTTCACGCGGAAACCGATGGCGCATACCGAAGGGCCATGCAGTTCGGCGAATCGCTGCGCGAACGAGTCTTTTTCGGCATTCAGCAGGAAATTGACTTCGCCCTGGCGATACAGGGTGACATCCTTGCTGCGATGGCGCGCCACGGCGGTGAATCCCATGGCTTCGAAGGTCTTGCCCATTGCGACCGGGTCCGGCGCCGCGTATTCGATGAATTCGAAGCCGTCGGTGCCCATCGGATTGTCCCACAGTGAGTCGGTCATTTGCTGTCTCCGGAAAAGTGTGTAGATAACGGATATACTACGCACCGATTCTGGATTTTTTGCGCATTCTGCACATCTTTCACCACCCGATATGCGCATTACGCGCATAAAACAAGGAACCGATGATGATTACCGTCGACCGCCACGACCTGTCCCTGCTGAACGAGCTTCAACGCAACGGCGAAGCGACCAATGCCGCCCTGGCGGAAGTGCTGCATCTATCCGTGTCGCAGGTGGGACGGCGCGTGCAGCGCCTGCGCGAAGCGGGCATCATCGACCACTATGCGGCCGTGCTGGAACCGGGCACCGTGGGGCTGGACGTGATGGCTTTCGTCCATGTCACGCTGGACCGCCATGGCGAGAAGCGCGGCGACGCCTTCGAAAAGGCGATCCGCGACGTGCCGGAAGTGATGGAATGCTTCTCCGTGACCGGCGAAGCGGATTATGTGGCGCGCGTCGTATCGCACGACCTGGCCTCGTTCGCCGACCTGATGATGAAGGAAATCCTGCTGTTGCCCGGCGTAGTGAACGTCAAGTCGAACATCGCGCTGAAAAAGATCAAGCAGTCGACGGTCCTGCCGCTGGAGCATATCGTGCGGCCGAACCCGCGCAAGCAGCGCATCGAGTTCGCCCGCACATGATATTTAGTTCACAACTTCCAGCGCGGTCACAGTCATCGCGCCGTTCGCGCTTTCCACGGTAAAGCGCACCTTATCGCCTGCCTTTACCTTGTCCAGCATGGCGGCGTCCTTGGCGCGGAACACCATGGTCATCGCGCCCATGCCCAGGTTTTTCAGTTCGCCATGCTTGATGGTCAGCTTGCCGGATGCCTTGTCGACCTTCCTGATTTCGCCGTCCGTCGTATCGGCAGCAACGGTATGCTGCGCGTGGTCGGTTGCGGAATGTTGTGCCAGCGCCGGCCCGCCGGCCAGGCATGCCACCGCCAGGATTGCCGCTTGCAGGGTGGTGGTAAATACTTTCATTTGATTTCTCCTTTGATTTGATGCCGCCGAAGCAGCAAGTATGCCGCAGGTACTACAAATAAAGATAGCAGGGGCGCGGACAGCATTCCCCCCACCATCGGTGCAGCGATGCGCTGCATGATTTCGGAGCCGGTGCCGGAACCGATCATGATCGGCACCAGGCCGGCGACGATCACAGTCACCGTCATGGCTTTCGGCCGCACGCGCAGCACGGCGCCTTCGCGGATCGCGTCCAGCAGCTCGGCCTCGCTGCGCCGTCCCGCCGCTTCGCGCGCCGCCCAGGCGTGCTTCAGGTAGAGCAGCATGATGACGCCGAATTCCGCCGCCACCCCGGCTAATGCAATAAAGCCAACGCCGGTGGCCACCGACAGGTTGTGGCCGAGCGCCCACAGCAGCCATATTGCGCCGGCCAGGGCAAACGGCAGCGTCGCCATGATCAGCGCCGCCTCGTCGGCGCGGCGGAATGTCAGGTACAGCAGCACGAAGATAATCAGCAGCGTAGCCGGCACCACCACCTGCAGGCGCGCCGTTGCGCGCTCCAGGTATTCGAACTGGCCCGACCACGACAGCGCATAGCCGGCCGGCAGCTTGACGCCGGCGGCAACGGTTTGCTGCATTTCCTGCACGGCCGAGCGCAGGTCGCGGCCGTGGATGTCCACGTACACCCATCCGGACAGGCGCGCGTTTTCGCTACGCAGCATGGGCGGGCCATCGCTGATGCGCACGGTCGCCACGTCGGCCAGGCGCAACTGGGCGCCCCGTTCCGTCAGCAATGGCAAGGCGCGCAGGCTCTCCAGCGAATCGCGCAGCTCGCGCGGGTAGCGCACGCTGATCGGGAAGCGCTGCAAGCCTTCGACCGTTTCGCCCACATTGTCGCCGCCGACCGCACTGGCAATGATGCTTTGCACTTCGTCGATGTTCAGGCCATAACGCCCTGCCGTGGCGCGATCAATGGCGACGTCGATGTAACGGCCGCCGTTCAGGCGTTCCGCAAGGGCCGACGATACGCCAGCCACCGGGCGCACGACACGCTCGATCTCACCCGCAATGCGGTCGATTTCCTGCAGGCTGGCGCCGGAGACCTTGATGCCGACCGGGCTCTTGATGCCGGTCGCCAGCATGTCGATGCGGTTGCGGATCGGGGGTACCCAGATGTTGGCCAGGCCCGGCACCTTGACGACGCGGTCCAGCTCCGCCACCAGCTTGTCGGGCGTCATGCCGGGGCGCCACCGGTCGCGCGGCTTGAACTGGATGGTAGTCTCGAACATCTCCAGCGGCGCCGGATCGGTCGCGGATTCGGCCCGCCCTGCCTTGCCGAAGACGCTCTGCACTTCCGGCACGGTCTTGATCAAGCGGTCGGTCTGCTGCAGCAATTGCTGCACCTTGCCGGCACCGAGGCCAGGCAAGGCGGACGGCATGTACAGCAAATCGCCCTCGTCCAGCGGCGGCATGAATTCGCCGCCCATATGCGCCAGCGGCCAGAGCGACAGCACCGCTATGGCGGCCGCCACGGCCAGCGTGGCTTTGGGCCAGTGCAGTACGCGTTCGAGCAGGGGGCGGTACGCCGCGATCAGCCAGCGGTTGAGCGGGTTGGCATGTTCATCCGGAATGCGGCCGCGAATCAGGTAACCCATGAGGACCGGAACCAGCGTCACCGCCAGCCCCGCCGCTGCCGCCATCGCGTAAGTCTTGGTGAGGGCCAGCGGCGCAAACAGGCGCCCTTCCTGCGCTTCCAGCGTGAACACCGGGATGAAGGACAGCACGATGATCAGCAAAGAAAAGAACAGCGCCGGCCCCACTTCCGCCGCCGCCGTGCCGGTCACCTGCCAGTGCTCCTCGCCTTCCAGCGTGCGGCCGGGGTGGGCATGGCGCCAGGCTTCGATATGTTTGTGGGCATTTTCGATCATCACCACCGCCGCGTCGACCATGGCGCCGATGGCAATCGCAATCCCGCCCAGCGACATGATGTTGGCGTTGACGCCCTGGTAATGCATGACCAGGTAGGCCGCCAGTATGCCCAGCGGCAGCGAAACGATGGCCACCAACGCCGAGCGCAGGTGGAACAGGAATACAGCACATACCAGCGCCACGACAACGAATTCCTCCGCCAGCTTGCTTTCGAGGTTGGCGACCGCGCGGCGGATCAGGTTCGATCTGTCATAGACGGGCACGATTTCCACGCCCGGCGGCAGGCTGGCCTTGAGCGCTGCCAGGCGCGCCTTGACCGCATCGATTGTCTGCAGCGCGTTCTTTCCCGACCTCATGACGATCACGCCGCCCGCCACTTCGCCCTCGCCATTCAAATCGGCGATGCCGCGCCGCATTTCCGGCCCAAGCTGGATCGTCGCCACATCCCCCAGGCGCACCGCGACACCGGCCCCGCTGGCGGCCAACGGGATCTGCCGGAAGTCTTCCAGCGAGCGCAGGTAGCCGGAAGCGCGCACCATGTATTCCGCTTCCGCCATCTCCAGTACCGATCCGCCGGTTTCCTGGTTGGCGCGGCGGATTGCATCGATCGCCCTGCCGTGCGTGATATTGAAAGCGCGCAGCCGCGCCGGGTCGAGCACCACTTGGTACTGCCTGACCATGCCTCCCAGGCTGGCCACTTCCGCCACATTCGGCACCGCCTTCAGCTCGTACTTGAGGAACCAGTCCTGCAAGGCGCGCAACTGGGCAAGGTCATGCTTTCCGCCGCGGTCGACCAGCGCGTACTCGAATACCCAGCCAACGCCTGTCGCATCCGGCCCCAGAGAGGCGCGCGCCTGCGGCGGCAATCGGGACTGCACCTGGTTCAGGTATTCCAGCACGCGCGAGCGCGCCCAATACGGGTCGGTGCCGTCCTCGAACAAGACGTAGACAAAGGAGTCGCCGAAGAAGGAATAGCCGCGAACCGTGCGCGCCCCCGGAACCGACAGCATCTGCGTGGTGAGCGGATACGTCACCTGGTTCTCGACGATCTGCGGCGCCTGCCCGGGAAAGCTGGTGCGGATGATGACCTGCACGTCGGACAGGTCCGGAATCGCATCGAGCGGCGTGCGCTGCAGGGCCCAGGCACCCCAGCCGGCCAGCAGGATCGATGCCAGCAGCACGAGGAAGCGGTTGCGGATCGACCATAGAATCAGTTTCGCGATCATTTGCGCTCCCCGTGCTGGTGCTCCGGTACCGGCCCTGCCGCCGTCATCGACGTCACCTGAAAGCCGCCATCGGCCAGTTGCACGAACTCGAACGACACGCGGTCGCCCGCCGCAACGCGCAGCGGCAAGCCGCCGTGCGGCAGCTTGAATGCCATCGTCATTGCCGGCCATTTGAGCGATGCAACAGGTCCATGCGACAAGGTGATTTCGTCCTTGTCCAGCGATTCCACGGTCGCTTCGGCGCGATGCGCCGGCGGCGCCGGGCCGGTCATCCTTTGCCCGCTGCCTTTCAGGCTCGCTTCCGAATCGACCAGGAACTGGCCGGAGACCGCCACTTTCTGGCCGGCCTGCAAGCCTGAACGTATCTCAAGCTGCCCGCCAGCCTCGGCTCCCAGCTCGACCTGCACGGGGGCGAACTTGCCTGCTCCTTCCTCGACCATGACGACGTTGCGCGTGCCAGTGCGGATCACCGCTTCCGACGGCACCAGCAGTGCGGCCTGCCGCTGGCGCGGCGCGAACGATAGCGTGACGAACATGCCCGGCGCCAGGCGGGCGCCCGGATTGGACAGCTCGATGCGGGCGCGGATAGTGCGCGTCGCCGCATCCACCTGCGGCAGGATCGCAGCCACCTTGCCCCGCAGCTGTGCGTCCGGCAGGGCCGCTGTGTGCGCCGTGACCTCGGTCCCGGCCGGCACCTGGGCCGCCACATTCTCTGGCAGTTCCGCGTTGACCCAGACCGTATCCAGGCCGTTGATGCGGTACAGCGGGGCGCCGGCGGCAACGGCCATGCCTTCGCGCGCCGCCAATTCCGTCACCACGCCGGCGCGCGGCGCCACCAGTACCTGGCGTGCCGGCACCCTTCCACCCGCCTCCACTTGCCGCACCTGCTGCTCGCTCATGCCCGCCAGGCGCATGCGCTGGCGCGCCGCATCCAGCAAGCCATGCGCCGCGCCGGACTGCATGCGGCGCACGGCCAGGAGTTCCTCTTGCGCCGCCACCCAGTCCGGCATGGTGACCTCCGCCAGCGGCTGGCCGCGCCGCACCGGCTCCAGCGGCGCGCGCACCAGAACGCGCTCCACGAAGCCGTTCGCGCGAGAGTGCACCACGGCCACTTCGCGCTCGTCGAACGCCACGTTGCCGACGGCCGATACCGAAAGCGGCAGCGGAGCGCTAACCACTGGCGCGGTACGCACGCCAAGGTTCTGCTGTACGCGCGGGCTGATGCTCACCGTGCCGGCATCATTACCCTCGTCGGCATAGACCGGCACCAGCGCCATGTCCATATACGGCGACTTGCCGGGCTTGTCGAATCTTTGCCCCGGCACCATCGGATCGTGCCAGTACAAGGGTTTGCGCTCTTCCGCCGCAGTCGCCTGCACCGGCGCCGCAGCTGCCTGGCGCTTGCCCAACTGGTAACCGCCAATTCCCGCCACGGCTCCCAGCGTGCCGGCTGCCAAGACGGCGACGAACATCAGGTTCTTCTTCATGGGTGCCCTTTCGCCGGCAGGATATAAGTCAATTGCGCCCAGACGCGCGCGTTGTCCCGTTCCAGCTGCATCGCCTGAAGGCGCTGCTCGCTCTCCGACCGGCGTGCCGCCAGCACCTCCGCAAGACTGGCCTTGCCGCCACGGTAGGCCGCAAGCACCGCCTCCAGGCGCGCGCCGGCCAACGGCAGGATCTCCTTCTCGAAACGGTCAATGCGCTCGCGGCCGGCCTTCCATTCGGCCAGCTGGCCGCGCACTTCGGCCACGTGCGCGCGCAAGGCTTCGTCACGCTCCGCCTGCGCCTGTCCCGCCATTGCCAGCCGCGCCGACAGCTCGCGCTCCTGGCGGCGGCCACGGTCCCATTGCAGGGGTACGGACACGCCAACCGACACCATGCCCGGATAGCCCGGGCCACGCTGTTGCAAAGCCACTTCCACGCTCCAGTCGGCAGTACGGTTGGCCCGCGCCAGTCCTGCTTCCGCCTGCGCCAGCTCGGCCTGGCGCGCCAGCACTGCCACCTGCGGGTGGTGTTCGAGCGTTGCTTCCAGCGCTGCCGGTGCGATGGCGATGCTGCTGGTGTCCGCGCCGCCATCGAGCGCCACATCGGCGGCCTCGCCGGTCCAGCGAGCCAGCATGATCGCGGCATTGCGCGCCTGCAGGTCCAGCTCCGTTGCGCGGTCCTCCAGCGCCAGCAAGGTTGCGCGCGCATCGAGCAAGCCGGCCTGGCTGGAACGCCCGCCACGGTAGGCCGCCTCCGCCGCCGTGATCTCGTCGCGCGACAGGGCGACCTGGCGCGCCAGCTCTGCCCCCATGCGCTCGAGATGATAGCGGTCAAGCCAGGCAATGGCGGTGTCGCGCTGGATGTTCGCGGCCAGCGCCTGGGCAAGGGCATGGCTGCGCGCCGCTTCGCTCTCGAAACGGGCGGCACGCCAGCGGCGCTTGTCGCTGCCGGTCAGCTCCTGCATCACGCCGATACGCCGCATGGTCATCGAATCGGCGCCGATGCGGTAACGATCGGCGCCGCTCACGGGAAGGTTGTCGACGCCGGCTTTCAGCACCGGGTCGGGCAGTTGGGCCGCCGCGACGGCCATGTCGCGCGCGGCATCGGCGGCATGGCCTTGCGCCGCCAGCTGGCGCGAGCGTTCAACGGCGCGCTGCTGCGCCTGCGCCAGCGTCAGCGCCGCGGCCTCGGTGGCGAAAGCGAAGGCGCAGCCGAACGCCAGGCAGCGCCGGATAAATGGGGAAAACATGAAACCTCCAGAATGCAAAGGGAACCATGCGCAAGCCGGACAGGCATGCGCGAAACGGCATCATGCAAACTGGAAGGTCAATGACGGAAGCAGCAATGCTCTATGGAGTGCGGCGGCGACAGGCTGCGCGCCAAGCCTGGCTGGACAGCTGTCTCCTCGCTGGAATCGGGCGCCCACGCATCGGCGATGACTACGCCTGCCAGGTCGGCCGCGACGAATGGCAGCACAGGAGGCAGGTCGGGTTTGTCGAGCGACTGCTTGGCGGCCAGGTTGGCCGCCTTTGCCTTGCACAGGCTGGGCTGGGCCGGGTCCATGCCGGCGCACTGGGCGCCGGCGGCAACCGGATTTCCGGCGGAAGGACAGGCATACGACGCTACCGCAAGCTGCATGAACAGCATGCTGAACAGCGCCACCACAGCGGCCACGATCCTGGAAGTCCGGCGGAGTTTCATGGGGGCGATGATAGTCCGTTTCGGTCAGTTCCGCAATGAGGCCGGCGCTGCCATTAATTTACGCAGTACGTTTTTCCCACGTTAAATCATGACCTTAGCGCACCGCCCCCGGCCTTGTTAACAGACTTTTCCACAGAAACCGTTAACAAGTGGAGGACTTGTGTTAGCTTGACGAACCTATAACACGAGACCAGCCAGATGCCATGACTTCAAAAAGTTCGGTTGTTTGCCTTGCGCTCCTGCTCACACTTTCCACCGCCCGCGCGGCGCCCCAATATGCCAGCGGCGAACGCCTGCAGGTGCGCTGGGAGCAGCAGGATGCCGGCCAGGCCGGCCGGCTCGGAATCGCAAATCTCGACCGCAATCCCCTGCCGCCGCAAGGCTGGTCGATCTACTTCAACTGCGTCGAATGCACCGATCCGGGACCGCTGGCCGGCAAGCTGACAATCGATGGGCTGGGAGGCACCTTGTACCGCCTGCGCCCGGCACCCGGCTTTGCCGGCCTGGCGCCGGGCCAGTCGCTGGACGCCGTCTATCGCGCCCACTCGCCCGACGCCAAGGCGTACCGCGCACCTTCCGGCCTGTACCTCGTGTATGAAGAAGCGCCGGAAGCGGCCCAGGCCATCACCGACTACCAGCTGCTGCCATTGCCGCGCCCGGACCAGCTTGACAAAGGCCAGGCAATAACCGCCCAGGAACTTTACCGCCGCAACGCGGACACCGCCCTGCTGCCCGCCGACGCGCTGCCGCCCATCTTCCCTACGCCGCTGGCACTGCAAAAGCGCGATGGCGTGCTGCACATGCAATCGGCGCCTGCCATCGTTGCCGGTGCAGGGCTGGAAAACGAGGCCGCTCTTGCCGCCGGCCTGCTCAGGCAATACTGGCCGGCCGCCGCAACGACGCCTTCCGGCAGCGCCACGCTGCGCCTCGCGATCGCCCCGATTGCCGGCCAGGCGTCGCCGGAGGCTTACACACTGGCCGTGGACGCGGCCGGCGTTGCCATCACCGGCAACAGCGCCGCCGGCGTCGCACATGGCCTGCAATCGCTGCGCGACCTGCTGCCGCTTCCCGCCACCGGCGACAGGATAGCGCTGCAACTGCCCATGCTTGCCGTCACCGATGCGCCACGCTTCGCCTATCGCGGCCTGATGCTCGATGTCAGCCGCAACTTCCAGCCCAAACAAACCATCTTCCGCCTGCTCGACCTGATGGCGCGCTTCAAGCTGAACGCCTTCCATTTCCACCTGACCGACGACGAAGGCTGGCGCCTGGAGATCCCCGGCCTGCCGGAATTGACCAGCATTGGTGCAGTGCGCGGCCACAGCGCCAGGCCAGGCGTGCGCCTGCAGCCGGCTTATGGCTCCGGCCCGGGCGCCGCCGATCCGCACGGCAGCGGCTACTACTCGCGCGCCGACTATCTCGACATCCTGCGCTATGCGGCGGCCCGCCATATCGAGGTCATCCCGGAAATCGAAATGCCCGGCCACGCGCGGGCCGCGGTGCAGGCGATGCAGGCACGCTACCTGCGCATGAAGGCCGCCGGCCAGGCCGGCGCCGGCAAATACCTGCTGCACGACCCGGCCGACCAGTCGCAATACAAATCCGCGCAGAACTACAATGATAACGTGATGAACCCGGGCCGCGAGTCCACCTTCACCTTCATCGGGCATGTTGTGAAAGAAGTCGCTGCCCTGCACCGCGAGGCCGGCGTCCCGCTGCGCACGCTGCACGTGGGCGGCGACGAACTGCCTGCCGGCGCCTGGGAAAAGTCGCCGCTCAGCCGAGCCCTGATGGCACGCAGGAAGCTGCAAGGCAAGGCCGGGCTGTGGGACTACTTCTACGACCGCGTCGACGCCATCCTGCGCGGGAACGGCCTGGCCACCTCCGGCTGGGAGGAACTTGGCACGCGCAAGCACACGCCCAATCCCCATTTCGCACAGCGCAATTTCACGCTCTATGTATGGAATAACGTCGGCGATGCCGCGGACCTGGGCTACCGCCTCGCCAACGCGGGCTACGACGTGGTGCTGGCGCCGGCCACCAGGCAGTACCTGGACATGAGCCACAACAAGAATCCTGACGAACCAGGCGTCAACTGGGCCGCCTATATCGAGCTCGATGACGTCTACAACTTCATCCCGCTGGACAAGAGCCTGACCGAGTCCGGCAAGCGCCGCATACGCGGCCTGGAAGCGGCACTCTGGACCGAGACCATACGCGAACCCGGGCTGATCGACTACCTGCTCATGCCGCGCCTGCTGGCCATGGCGGAACGCGCCTGGGCCGCGCCGGTTCATAGCGGCGCCTGGCCGGCCTTCGCCAACGTCCTCGGCCAGCGCGTGCTGCCGCGCCTGGACCTGGAGCCATCGCCACTGGGCCCGGTCAACTACCGCATCGCGCCACCCGGCCTGGCGCTGGACGGCGGCAAGGTCCACGCCAACCATGCCCTGCCCGGCTTCAACCTGCGCTATACCAGCGACGGCAGCGAGCCAACGGCCGCCAGCCCGCAGGTGCAGGGCCCGATCACCGAGCGTGGCACCATCCAGGTCGCTGCATTCGACCGCAATGGCAGGCGCGGTGGCATTTCGCGCATCGACAACCGCTAAAGAAACACTACGATCTCCCGAAATGGCGTATCCTCGCCGTCGCATTATTGCCTTTAACGCAACATTTTGAAACTATTCATTTCGGGAGACTACATGAAGAAGATATTGGGCGGACTTGCCCTGGCAATCTGCGCAACGCACATCCCGGCCGGCGCCGGTACGATCTACCTGACGCGCCACGCTGAGAAAGCCGCTACCGGCACCGATCCGGCACTGACTGCCGAAGGACAGGTACGCGCCACCAACATCGCGGCGACGCTGAAAGACGCGCAGGTCAGGCACATCTATTCCACTGCCTACCAGCGCACGCGGCAGACCGCACAGCCCCTGGCCAGCTACCTGAACCTGCCGGTCACCACCTACGACCCGGGCCAGCTCGCCACGTTCGCGCAGCAACTGCGCGCGCTGCCCGACAATGCCCTGGTGGTCGGTCATTCGGACACCACACCCGACTTGATCCGGCAACTGGGCGGCGATCCGGGCAGCGCCATCGCCGAAACGGAATTCGATCGCCTGTACCAGCTAACGTTTGCCGCCGACGGCACCGTCACCACCAACCTGCTGCATTCGATGCCAAGCACCCTGGTCCTGCCGTGCGCGGGCGCCACGCTGAACCAGTCCAGCCTGACCGCCATCTCCGGCAGCTGGCTGTACTTCACCGTCAACGTACCCGAATGCGCCAATACCCTGAACGTGAACATGAGTGGCGGCAGCGGCGACGGCGACCTGTACGTCCGTTTCGGCCAACAGCCTACTGCCAACGATTACGCCTGCCGTCCCTACAAGAACGGTAACACCGAATCCTGTGCGCTGAGCAACCCGCAGGCAGGAACCTGGCACATAGGCATCCGCTCCTACACCACCTTCAGCGGCGTTTCTCTGAGCGCCGCCGCGGTACAGTAAGCGCCCGGTCAGGCGCGCTGTAAGGCCTGTTCGCGGATCTCGGCCAGGTGCTTGCGCAGCACATTCAGGTCCACCGGCTTGACCAGGTAATGCTGCATGCCGGCTTCGGACGCCTGGCGGCGCGCCTCGTCATGCCCCCAACCTGTCATGGCGATGAAAACGGTGTCCTCCCTGCCCTCGCGCTCGCGGATGCGGCGCGCCGCTTCGTAGCCCTGCATATCGGGCAGCCCAATATCCATGAGGATGACTTGGGGGCGGTAGCGGCCGGCCACGTCGATCGCCCCCTGGCCATCGTGGGCCATGGCAACCGTGTAACCTTCCATTTCCAGCATCACCCGCAGCATGTCCGCGCCATCTTCGTTATCGTCCACGATCAAGATGCGCAGCGCGTCGTCGGCCAGGCCTTTGGGCGTCCCCTGGATATGCCTTTCCTTGCTGCGCCGCTCCGGCACAACGATCGGCATGCGCAGGACGAATTCACAGCCCTTGCCGGAGCCTTCGCTGGCAACGGTCACGCTTCCGCCGTGCATGCGCGTGAAACGCTGGGTCAGGCTAAGCCCGATTCCCAGGCCGCCCAAAGTATGCACGCGTCCGGCCTGCCCTTGCACGAACAGGTCGAAGATGCGGGAACGGGCTTCCGGCTCAAGCCCGGCGCCATGGTCGCGCACTGTAAATACGATGTCTTCGCCATCCACTTCCGCATGCAGGTGAATGGTCGAGCGCGGCGGCGAAAACTTGGCCGCGTTGCTCAGCACATTGGCCAGGCTCTGGACCAGCCGCGCACGGTCCCCGAACAGCAGCACGCTGGCTGCGGGCTGGCGCAGGTCCAGCGCATGGCCGCCGGCGTCCATCTGCTGGCGGCAGATTTCCACGGCATGCTGCAACACCGTCGCCAGGCTGACGCGTTCGCACTGCAGCGCAACCTTGTCGTTGGTGATGCGCGCCACATCGAGCAAGTCGTCCACCAGGCGCGTCAGGTGGCGCACCTGGCGTTCAACCACCTGGCTGATGCTGCGCACCTTTGGATCGGCGCTCGGGATGGTATTCAGCACGTCCATTGCGGTGCGGATCGGCGCCAGCGGATTGCGCAGCTCATGGCCAAGAATGGCCAGGAACTCGTCCTTGCGGCGGTCGACTTCGCGCATCTCGTACTGGCGCCGGCGCGCGCGTCCTGCCGACAGCGCTGCGCTCACCAGGGTGGCGCGGCGCACCGGCCGCTCAAGCAGGGTCACGTTGCCGACCCGTTCGAAGATCCTCTGGATGCCGGGCGAATCCAGCCCTTCCTTGCTCAAGACCAGCACCGGCAGGTCCGACCAGGCAGGTTGTGAGGCCAGGAAGCCGGTCAGCTCGCGCAGGAAGTCGTCATTGAAGGCTTCTTCCACCACGAACAGGGCTGCCGCGCCCTGCTGCAGTTCCTGCACCACTTCGCCCAGCTCATGGCAGATATGGCAACGCAGGCGCGCTTGTCCCAGCACCTGGTCGATCAGCCGCGCGTCCTTGCCGACCGGTGCAAAGATGACAATGCGCTGTTCCAAGTCATTCATGCTCCGCTTCGTCCTTGCCTTTGACCAGTTTCACAGGTACCCCTGTCAGGATGCCGCGGAAGTCCTTCAGCACCGGCCCCACCTCGATCCCTTTGTCCGTAATGGCGAAGGAGCGCAATGTCGTTTCGTGCCGGCTGCCGCGCTTCTTGAATACCGACAGGGCCTTGTGCACTGCGCCGCCGGCCTCGTAATAACGCAGCAGCAGCATATTGTCGGCCAGGTAGCTGACGTCCACATTGCTGCCCATCGGGCCGATCACGCCCTGTTGCACCCCGACCAGCAGGGTTGCCACCCCGCGTTGTCCCAGGTAAGTCAGCACCTCGCGCAAATGGGTGGTAAGGAAGCGCGCTTCCGGCATCGCATTCATATAGCCGTTCAAGCTGTCGATCACCACTACCTTGGCGCCTTCGTCCGCCGCCTTGCACACCAGGTGCGCGAACTGGCCGGGTGACAGTTCGGCCGGGTCGATCTGGTTTACCCGCAGCAGGCCCGCTTCCAGCGGTGTGCGCAAATCCATGCCGATGCCGTCCGCACGGTTCAGCAAGGTATTGAAGGACTCTTCAAATACGAACATGGCCGCCTTGTGCTGGCGCTGCGTAACGGATTTGACGAACTGGGCCGCAAGACTCGACTTGCCGGTGCCGGGCGGTCCGGAGACCAGTGTGCTGGAGCCTTCTTCCAGACCGCCGCCCAGCAAGGCGTCCAGGGCAGACAAGCCGCTTGGCACTTGCTGCCGCCGCACCATCTCACGCGATTCGGACGCCACGATGCGCGGATAGGCAACCACCCCGCCGGAAACGATCACATAGTCGTGCGGCCCACGGCGGTAGTCGATGCCGCGGTATTTCACAACGCGTAAAACGCGGCGTTCGGCGCCGTAACCCGATTCGATCTGTTGCAGCGAGATCACGGCATGCGCAATGCTGCGCACCTGCTGGTCGCCGCCCACGGCCGTCTTGTCGTCCAGGAACAGCGCGGTGCAGGCGCGCCGGGCGAAATACTGCTTGAGCGCCAGCACATGCCGCCGGTAGCGTAAAGGACTGCCGGCCAGCAGTTGCAGTTCCGACAGCGAGTCGAGCACCACGCGCCTCGGATTGAGGCGGTCGATCTGCGCCAGGATCAGACGGTTGGTTTCGCCCAGTTCCACTTCGGAAGGATGGAACACCGTGTACTGCTCATCCGGGTCAAGCACGCTTTCGGCCGGGATGATTTCGTGCACGGTGATGCCGTCCATCGAAAAGCCATGCGACTGCGCGACCGCCCGTAACTCGACTTCGTTTTCCGCCAGGGTAATGTAGAGCACTGGCTCGCCTTGCCGGGCCCCTTCCGCCAGGAACTGCAGGGCCATCGTGGTCTTGCCCGTGCCAGGCTCACCTTCCAGCAGATAAAGCCGGTCCTTGGTCAGGCCGCCCGCCAGGATCGCATCGAGGCCGGCAATGCCGGTTGAAATAAAGGCATCAGTCTGCTTGTTCTGCGGCTGGAGCATGTCAGTCCTGCACGAAGATTGTCGATAAGACACTATAGCAGTTGTTGCAGAACGGCTTGTTTCGATTGTTCTTTACTTGCACCTGAGAAATTTTTCCATCGGTTCACATGCACAGTCAGCCATGGGATGCCTGCCCGTCCCCCAGCACCAGGCGCATGCCGATCGTCCCCTTGGCAGCGGCCGGCGCCACGGCGAAACCCAGGCGGTGCGCCAGTTGCAGCATGCGCAGGTTTTCCGGCAAGGCCTCGCCCACCAGTTGCTGCGTGCCGCGCGCACGGCAATAGCGCAGTATCTTCTCCATCAGCAGCGCTCCGAGTCCGCGCCCCTTCAAGTCCGAGCGCACCACCACCGCAAACTCCGCACTGAGGTTGTCGGGGTCCGCAACAGCGCGCGCCACGCCCAGCGTTTCCGGACCGTTGGCACCCGGGCGGGTAGCGATAAAGGCCATTTCGCGGTCGTAGTCGATCTGGGTCCAGCGTGCCAATTGCGCCGCAGGCAGCGAATGCACCTGGGCGAACATGCGAAAGCGCACGTCTTCAGGCGTCAGGGCGGCAAAAAAGGCGCTGTGCTGCGGCGCATCTTCCGGGCGGATCGGCCGCAGCAGCAAGGCGCCGCCTTCCCAGGCCACGCTTTCCTCCAGTTCGGCCGGATACGGCCGGATGGCAAAGCGCGCCGGGCCGATCTGGGCAGCGTGCGTCACCCGCATGCGCGCATCGAGGGCCAGCACGCCGTGTTCGTCGGCCAGCAAGGGATTGATGTCCAGTTCCTGCACTTCGGGCAAGTCGGCCAGCAGCGTGGCGATGCGCACCAGCACTGTGCACACCGCCTCGATGTCGGCCGGGGGACGGCCGCGGTAGCCGGCCAGCAGGCGTGCCACCCGCGTGCGGCCCACCAGGTCGCGTGCCAGCACCTGGTTCAGCGGCGGCAGCGCCAGCGCGCGGTCGCCGATGGTTTCCACCGCGATGCCGCCCTGGCCGAACAGGATCACCGGGCCGAATACCGGATCGCAGCTTGCGCCCACGATCAGTTCATGTGCCCCGGGCCTGCGTGCCATGGCCTGCACCGTAAAGCCGCGCAGATGCGCTTTGGGATGCAGCGCGTGCAGGCGTGCGCGCATCGCCAGCGCCGCGGCGCGCACCGCTTCCGGAGTGTCCAGGTCCAGCTCGACGCCGCCGACGTCGGTCTTGTGCGTGATGTCCGGCGACAGGATCTTCAGCGCGACGGGGTAGCCGATGCGCCCGGCCAGCAGCACAGCCGCCTCGACGCGGTCGGCAATGGCGGTTTCCACCACCGGAATGCCGTAGCAGGCCAGCACTTCCTTGGCCTCCGGCTCGCTCAGCATAGGGCGGTTCGACTCCAGCGCGTGGGCCACCACCTGCCGTGCGCGGGCCTGGTCCGGGCAGAAATCGCTGGCAGCGGCGCCCGGCACCTCCATCAGCAGTTGTTGCGCACGGCGGTAGTTCACCATCTGCATGAAGCCGCCCACCGCATCCTCCGGCGTGGCGAAGCTGGCGACGCCGGCTTCGCCCAGCACGCGCCGCGCCGGCGCCATGCCCTCACCGCCCAGCCAGCAGGACAGCACATTGCACCGGGCATCGCGTGCCGTCGCCGCCACTGCCTGCGCCACTTCCATCGACGGCACGATGGCGGTCGGGGCGTGCATCACCAGCACCGCATCGACGCCCTCGTCCTGCAGCAGCGCTTTCATCGCCTCGCTGTAACGCCGGCCGGGAGCATCGCCAATGATGTCGACCGGGTTGGCATGCGACCAGGTGGCCGGCAGCACTTCGTCCAGCCGGCGCAAGGTGGCGCTCGTCAGCTGCGCCAGCTTTCCTCCCGCGCCTACCAGCGCGTCGGTGGCCAGCACGCCGGGGCCGCCGCCATTGGTCAGGATCGCCAGCCGTTCGCCCGCCAGAGGACGACCCGCGGCCAGCGTTTCCACCGCGTCGAACAGCTCTTCGGTACTCAGCACGCGCAGCATGCCGGCGCGCCGGATGGCAGCGTCGTACACGGCGTCGGAGCCGGCCAGCGCGCCGGTGTGCGAGTTGGCGGCCCGTGCGCCTTCGGCAAAGCGTCCCGACTTCACCACCAGGACCGGCTTGCTGCGCGCAGCGGCGCGCGCCGCCGACATGAATTTGCGCGCTGCCCGCACGTCTTCCATGTACAGCAGGATGGCCTGGGTTTCGCGGTCGCTGGCAAGGTAATCCAGCACATCGCCGAAGTCAACGTCGCTGCTGTCGCCCAGCGAGACGAAGCGCGAAAAACCGATATTGCGGCTGCGCGCCCAATCGAGGATGCCGGTCACCATGGCGCCCGACTGCGACACGAAGGCCAGTTTGCCGGGCAACGCCGGCAGGTGCGCGAAGCTGCCATTCAGCCCGATACCCGGCACCAGCAGGCCGACACAATTGGGGCCGAGGATGCGCAGCAGGTGCGGCCGCGCCGCCGCCAGCATGGCCGACTTCTGCGCGGCGTCGAGGCCGGCCGTGATCACCACGGCAGCCTTGCAGCCCATCCGCCCCAATTCGTCGACCAGCCCGGGCACCGTGGCCGGCGGCGTGCAGACCAGGGCCAGGTCCGGCGCCCGCGGCAGGTCGCGCACGCGGTGGAAAGCCGCCCGTCCGCAGAGGGCCGAGTACTTGGGATTGACCGGCCACACCGGGCCGTCGAAGCCGCCCTGCAGCACGTTGGCCAGCACCGTGGCACCGACGCTGTGCGGCCGCTCGGAGGCGCCGATCACGGCCACCGAGGCGGGTTGGAACAGGAATTCCAGGTTGCGAATGCTCATGCTTTCCTCTCAATTTGGCGCTGCCAGCGCACGGCGGCGCGCATGGCCGCCTGGTTGACCACAAAACAAGCCAGGCCGACGGCCACGGCCAGCCCCAGCTCCAGCGCGCCCGGCATGCCGAGCTGGAAGGCTTGCCCCAGCGGCGGCACATACAGCACCAGCAGCAGCATGGTGCAGGTCACGGCCGCCACCAGGTGCGACACGCGGTTGCCAGCCGCCCGGTGCGCCAGCGCGCTGCGGGCGGCGGACAGGTTCGAAAAAATCAGCGACAGGTTGACCAGCACCAGGGCGGCAAAACCTGCAGCCCGGGCGGCCGGCGCAGTCATGTTCCCGAGCGCCCAGGCATAGGCCAGCGCCGTCGCCAGCAGGCCAACCAGGCCCTGCACCAGCGCGCCGGCAAGCGTGGCCCGCTCCAGCAAGGGCGCGTCGGGCCGGCGCGGCGGGCGCGTCATGGCGCTGGCGTCCGACGCTTCGTATTCGAAGGCCAGCGAACATGCCGGCCCGATCACCAGCTCGAGGAAAGCGATATGCATCGGGTAGAGCAGCATCGGCCAGCCCAGCACCGCGGGCAGCAAGGCCATGCCGGCAATCGGCACATGGATCGCAAACACGTATGAGAAGGCGCTGCGCATATTGGCAAAGATGCGGCGCCCAAGCCTGATACCGCGCACGATGGAGGCGAAATTGTCGTCCAGCAGCACCAGCGCCGCGGCTTCGCGCGCCACATCCGTGCCGCGCTGGCCCATGGCGATGCCGACGTGGGCCGATTTCAGCGCCGGCGCGTCGTTCACGCCGTCGCCCGTCATGGCCACCACTTCGCCATTGGCCTTCAACGCTTCGACGATGCGCAGTTTCTGCATCGGACTGATACGCGCGCATACCGTGGCGCTGGACAGGCGCTCACGCAGGGCGCTTTCGTCCATCTGCTCCAGCTCCCCGCCTGTCAGCACCCGGCGGGCGGGCAATCCGGCGCGCTGCGCAATACTGCCGGCCGTCGCCGGATAGTCGCCGGTGATCATGAGCACGCGGATGCCGGCGGCATGGCATTGCCCGATCGCGTCCGGCACTTCGGCGCGCAAGGGGTCGGCCAGGCCCATCAGGCCGAGGAAGGCGTAGCTGAAACCGTCCTGCGCCGCCGGCAGCAAGCCGGCCGCATGCTGCGCCCGCGCCACGCCAAGCACCCGCAAACCTTGCGCCGCCATGCGGTCGGCGGCAGCGCGCAGGGCCGCCATCTGTCCTTCATCGAGCCGGCACAACGCGCCGATGGTTTCGGGCGCGCCCTTGGCGGCCACGGTGGCCAGGTCGGCCTCACCCTCATCCCATACCTGCGTCATGGCGCGCAGGCCGCTCGACAACGGGTACTCGCGCAGCAATCCATCCTGGCGCGTGCCTCCCGCCAGGGCATGAAAGGCCTGCTCCATCGGATCGCTGGCGCGCGGCTTGCTGGCCAGGGCGGCAAAGCGCACCAGCTCGTCGAACGCAGCCGGCAGCCCGGTCTGGAAGGCATGCGGCAACTGCAGGAACTCGCCCTCGGCATACAACTGTTCGACGCCCATCCGGTTCTCCGTCAGGGTGCCGGTCTTATCGGTGCACAGCACGGTAATCGAACCGAGCGCCTCGATCGAAGCCAGGCGCCGCGTCAATACCTGCACGCGCGCCATGCGCCAGGCGCCAATGGCGAGGAATACCGTCATGATGACCGGGAATTCGGCCGGCAGCAGCGACATCGTCAAGGCAATCCCGGCCAGGATGGCCGCCAGCCAGCCCCCGCCTTGCAAGCCATACAGCAGGACGGCCAGCAAGCTCACGGCCACGGCCGCCACCGCCATCAGGCGCGTCATGCGGTTGGCATCGCGCTGCATGGGCGACGGCTCGCCGCCCACCGCCTGCAGGCTGCGCCCGATCCTGCCCAGCTCCGTGCGGGGCCCGGTGGCGTTCACGCGCGCCAGGCCGTCGCCTTGCAGGACCAGCGATCCCGACCACAGGTAAGGCGTCTCGTCGCCGCCCGGCGCGGCTGGCGGCAGCGGGCCATCGGCGACGCACTTGGCAACTGCCATTGATTCGCCGGTCAACTGCGATTCGTCGACCCGCAGGCCGGTGGCCTGCAGCAGCACGGCATCGGCAGCCACGCGGTCGCCCTCCGCCAGCAACAGCAAATCACCCGCCACCACCTCGCTGCCGGCAATGCGCAGCGCACGGCCCTCGCGCAGCACCAGCGCACGCGGCGAACTGAGATCGCGCAAGGCTTGCAAGGCACGCTCGGTACGCCCCTCCTGGAACAGCGCCAGGCCGATGGTCAGGGCCGCCATCGCCAGCAGCGCGGCGCCTTCCTGCCAGTCGCCCAGCACCAGGTACAGCACGGCGGCGCCCAGCAACAGCAGGAACATCGGCTCGCTCACCGTATGCAGCAGCAAGGCCGCCATGCGCTGCTGCGCTTGCGGCAGGCTGTTCGGCCCCTGTTCGGCCAGCCTGCGCCGCGCTTCTTCATGGGACAAACCCTGCAATCCCGGCTCTTGCATGCTGGTCCTCCAGGACGTGATCATCCGCCCACCTTAGCGCTGCAGCTGCGCCATGCACATGATCAAGGTCAAGTTCGGCCGGATTGGGCAACCAGCACCGGCCTCGGGATGCAGGGACAATTATTGAATCAAAGTCAAAAGTGTTTAGCGCATACAGGGCTTAATCAGCAAATATTGCCCCGGTACACTGCGATCCATTGAAAACTCCATGAGTCCATTCCCATGCGATCCACTACCGCCCTGTTAGCCCTTGCCACTGGCGCCTTTGCCATCGGCACCACCGAATTCACCCCGATGGGCCTGCTGCCCGTGATTGCCGACGGCGTCCAGGTCAGCATCCCGACCGCCGGCATGCTGGTTTCGGCCTATGCCGTGGGCGTCATGGCCGGCGCCCCGGTGATGACTTTGCTGTTCAGCCGTTTCGGCAAGCGCGCCGCCCTGATGGCGCTGATGCTGATTTTCACCGTGGGCAACCTGCTGTCGGCCTTTGCGCCAGGCTATACCACCCTGCTGCTATCGCGCCTGATCACCAGCCTGAACCACGGTGCCTTCTTCGGCATCGGCGCCGTGGTGGCGGCCAGCGTGGTACCGAAGGAAAAACAGGCAAGCGCCATCGCGGCCATGTTCATGGGCCTGACCCTGGCCAATATCGGCGGCGTGCCGGCCGCCACCTGGATCGGCCAGCAAGTCGGCTGGCGCGTCGCCTTCGGCGGCACCGCCGTGCTGGGGCTGGTCACCATCGCAGCACTCTGGATGGCCTTGCCGAAGGGCGAACCTGGCACGCCGCCAGACGTGCGCCGCGAATTGAAAGTGCTGACGCGCCCCGAAGTGCTGTTGGCAATGGGCACTACCGTGATGGGCTCCGGCGCCATGTTTGCGCTCTACACCTACGTGGCGCCAATCCTGGCTGAAATCACCCATGCCACGCCTGGCTTCGTCGCCTTGGCCCTGGTCTTGATCGGCATCGGCTTCACAATCGGCAACAGCCTTGGCGGCCGCCTGGCCGACTGGTCGCTCGATGGCGCCACCAAGCTGATTCTCGCGGCCCTCGCCCTCACCATGGCTGTGCTGCCGCTGGCGATGACGACCGAAACCGGTGCTGCCATTGGCCTCGTGGTCTGGGGCGCCGCCGCTTTCGGCATCGTACCGCCGGTGCAGATGCGTGTCATGCAGGCAGCGGCGCAGGCACCTGGCCTGGCCTCTTCGGTCAACGTCGGCGCCTTCAATCTGGGTAATGCGCTTGGCGCCGCCCTGGGCGGCGTGGTGATCGGCCAGGGCCTGGGGTATGCCGCGGTGCCGCTGGTTGGCGCGGCACTGGCCGCCGGTGGCCTGGCGCTGGTCTGGCTTGGCAATGCGGGCCGCCGTGATGCATCGGCTTCCGCCGCTTCCTCGATTTGAGCAGGGAGCGAGTTCATGAGCGCTTCCTTGGCTCGCCTGACCGAAGGTGGTTTCAGCATCGGCATCGAGGCTCCGCTGGATAACGACTGGAGCCACGCCGGCGACCAGGCGAGGCAACAGGCCGGGCGCCTGCCCGGCGAGCCGGACCTGCAGCGCCACGCGGACCTGGCCCAACTGGCGGACCGCCTCGGTTTCCGTGCCCTGTGGGTGCGTGACGTCCCCATGTACGATCCGTCTTTCGGCGACGCGGCCCAGGTATTCGAAGTGTTTTCCTACCTCGGCTACCTGGCCGGCATCACCAGGGACATCCTGCTTGGCACGGCCGCCGTGGTGCTGCCGATCCGCGAACCGCTGCTTACCCTGAAGTCGGCGGCGACGCTCCAGCGCTTGAGCTGCAACCGCCTGATGCTGGGCGTGGCCAGTGGCGACAGGCCGGTGGAGTATCCCCTGTTTGGCCGCGATTTCGCAGCGCGCGGGACGGAGTTCCGCACACAGGTTGCGCTGCTGCGCGACGGCGCGCACTCGCGCCTTCCTCCTGGCCTGCATGTGTTGCCGCGCATCGAAAAGCCTTTGCCGCTGCTGGCCGCGGGCCTGGCCCAGCAAAGCCCGGCGTGGGTCGGCCAGCACCTGGACGGATCGCTGGCCTACCCCGGCACACCGGAGGACCACACACGCCGCGTGGCAGCGTGGCGCGCCGTGGACGGGAGCAAGCCATACGCCACCTTCATCCACCTGGACTTGAGCGAACGGGCCGATGAACCGATGCAGCGCTGGCGCTTTGGTTTCCGCGCTGGCCGTGCCGCACTGACCGGGGAGCTGGCAGCGCTACGCGCGGCCGGCGTCGACCACGTTGGGCTGCACTTCCGGCGCAACCGCCGCCCGCTTGGCGAAACCTTCCACGAGATCGCCGAACACGTAATGCCGCTTTTTCACGCCTGATGCAGTGCTATTACGGGGCCGGGCACTTCTTGCGGGGCGCCCAGTCCCACTGTTCATTGTTCTTGACCAGCTTCATCTTCCATTTGCGGCTCTCGTCAGTTCCGCAGGTCGCGTTGGCAACGAGTTCGCCGTTCGGCATCCAGGTTGGCGTGTCCAGGTCCACGTACCTGTAATCCTGGCCGGGGCCTGAAATGAAGTTGTAGCCAGACCAGAATTGCTTGCCGTTCGCGGCAAAAATCTTCCATACGTCGCCGTCCAGGCCGCCCGAGCGCCCGGTGGCGAGATAGGCGCGGCGGTCTTCCGAGAAGTAGACGCTTACGCCGCCTTCAGTGACCGCCCCGGTATGTTCGTTAATCAGCTTGCCGGCGAAGTCACCGCCGTCTTCGACATTGACCAGGATGTAGCCTTCCTTACGGTCGCAAAACTGGTAATGCGCACCCTCCATCGGCTCGTCAAATAGTCACTGGTTCTGGCCCGGATGCCAAATGTCGTATCATGCTGGCATATTAAAGCCCCCCTAGACGAGTGCATCGATACGACCTGATTAGCTGCCATGACTGCGGCGTGTTGCATAGCCGGCGCCCGGTGCGCCCGCGCGAGAAGGCGCGCTGCGTACGCTGCCGCTCGGTGATGTATCGCGGCATCCACTCCGACGCCGGCCGCATGGCGGCCATCACCCTGGCCGCGCTGATCGTCTACGTGATCGCGCAATGCTTTCCGATCGTTGAACTGGATGTGAACGGCAACGCCTCGCGCGCCACGCTGCTGGGCGCGATCGTCGTGCTGTGGCAGGGGCATATGCCGCTGGTGGCTGCTGCGGTCTTCCTGTTTACCATCCTGCTGCCGGCCATCGAACTGCTGGCGCTGCTACACGTGACACTGGCGCTGGCCGGCGGCCACAAGCCAAAGTCGTTCAACCTGCTGCTGTATGCCGTGCACCTGGCGCGGCGCTGGGGCATGACGGAGGTGCTGATGATCGGCATCCTCATCACCATCGTCAAGATGACCAGCCTGGCCACGGTGGTACTGGAACCCGGCCTGTTCGCCTTCGCGGCGCTGACGCTGATGCTGGCCATCGTGGTTTCGTTCGACCCCAGGATGCTGTGGAACCTGGGCGACGCTCTGGCGCCGCAGCCTGATGTTCAGCCGCCGCTGCCGCAAAAGGCATTGTCATGCCACGTCTGCGGGCTGGTCTCGGCCGACAGCGGCGCGGCGCACCAGGACTGTCCCCGCTGCCACGCGCGCCTGCACCGCCGCCATCCGGACAGCCTGGGACGGACCTGGGCCCTGCTGATCGGCGCCGCCATCCTGTATATTCCCGCCAACCTGCTGCCCGTGATGTATACGCATTCGCTGTTCGGCAAGGAGGACGACACCATCATCAGCGGCGTGCTGTATTTCTGGGACAGCGGTTCGCCCGTCCTGGCCGCGATCATCTTCGTCGCCAGCATCCTGGTGCCGCTGCTGAAGCTGGCGGCCCTGTCGCTGTTGGCATGGACGGCGCAGCGCCGCTCGCGCTGGCGGCCCTTGCAGCGCACGGTGCTTTACCGGATGGTGGAATTCGTGGGACGCTGGTCGATGCTGGACATCTTCGTCATTACCCTGACGGTGGCCCTGGTACGGTTCCAGACGCTTGCCACCATCACCGCCGGGCCGGGAGCCCTGGCGTTTTGCGCGGTCGTGGTGCTGACCATGCTAGCTTCGATGCAGTTCGACCCGCGCCTGATCTGGGACCCGGTCCCGCCCTATGGAGAAAAACATGCCTGAACATTACGGCACCCCAGCCAATACCGCCGGCGCCCCCCTGCCCGAACCGCAGCTTGAAAAGGCCAGCCACTGGCTGCCTTCACTGGTGTGGCTGGTGCCGCTGCTTGCGGCACTGATCGGCATCGGCCTGGTGGCCAAGTCCTATTTCGATGAAGGGCCGACGGTGGTGGTCAGCTTCCGCAGCGGCGAAGGACTCGAAGCCGGCAAGACCAAGGTGAAATACAAGGATGTGGACGTTGGCCAGGTGCGGGCAATCTCCCTCTCGCCGGACTTGAGCAAGGTGCTGGTCACCATCGACATGAACAAGGATGCACGCCGCTTCACAGCGGCCGACACCCGGTTCTGGGTCGTCAAGCCGCGGGTCGGTGTGAGCGGCGTATCCGGCCTGGGCACACTGCTGTCCGGCGCCTACATCGGCGTCGATGCCGGCAAATCGAAGGAAAGCAGCCACGAATTCATGGGCCTTGAGAAGGTGCCGCAAGTGGCGGGCGACCAGAAAGGCACGTATTACGTTCTTCATGGCGATTCGCTGGGTTCGATCGACGCCGGCTCCCCCGTCTTCTACCGCCGCATTCCTGCCGGCCAGGTAATCAGCTACGAGCTGGAAAACAACGGCCAGGGCGTTGCAATCAAGGTTTTCGTCAATGCACCTTATGACCAGTACGTCGGCAGGAACACGCGCTGGTGGCATGCCAGCGGCGTTGACCTGCAACTCGACTCCGGCGGATTCAAACTGAACACGCAGTCGGTGGCGGCGCTGCTGGTTGGCGGCATCGGCTTCGAATCGGTCACTGGCCGCAAGCCGGACGCCGTGGCGCCGCCCAACACCGAGTTTCCGCTGGCCGCCGACCAGGCCCGCGCGATGCGCGAGCACGATGGCGCGCCGATCACGACCGTGTTCTACTTCAACCAGTCGCTGCGCGGCCTCTCGCCCGGCGCACCGGTGGACTTCCGCGGCATCGTGCTGGGCGAAGTGCGTTCGGTCGGCGTCGAGTTCGACCCGGTCAAGAAGGACTTCCGGATGCCGGTCACGGTGGATATGTATCCGGGCCGCCTGGGCCGCCGCTTCCAGGAAACCGTCACCGACGACAAGGACCGCAATGCCGGACCGCTGGTGCTCGAACGCATGGTCAGCCATGGCTTGCGCGGCCAGCTGCGCACCGGCAATCTGCTGACCGGCCAACTGTATATCGCGCTGGACTTCTTCCCCAATGCGGCGCAAGTCAAGCTCGATATGAACGCCTATCCTATCGAAGTGCCGACCGTGCCCAATGCGCTGGACGAATTGCAGGCCCAGATCGCCAGCATCGCGCGCAAACTGGACAAGGTGCCGTTCGACCAGATCGGCAACAACCTGCGCGATTCCCTGCAAAGCGCCGACAAGCTGTTCAGGAAGGTCGACTCGCAGCTGGTGCCGGAACTCCAGTCCACGCTGGGCGAAGCGCGCCAGACCTTCGGCGCGGCGCAGCAGGTGCTGCAGCAGGACTCGCCGGTGCAGTCCGACCTGCGCATGGCCCTGCAGCAGCTGACGCAGACGCTGCAATCGCTTAACGAACTATCCGATTACCTCCAGCGCCACCCGGAAGCGCTGATCCGTGCCAAACCCCAGCCTGCGAAGGAGAACAAATGATGCGCCGGCATGCCCTGTCAGGATGTGTAGTGTTTGCTTTGTCGCTGGCCGGCTGCGCAAGTCCGCCGCCGGAACGCTTCTATAGCCTCAGCAACGGCATGGCGCCCGCGGCCAGCGTGCCGAATCCCGGCTACTACATCGAGGTGCAGAACGTGACGGTGCCGCAGCAGGTGGCGCGCAGCCAGCTGGTGGTGACTTCCGGCGAGGGGCGCATCGACCTGCTGGAGCAGGAACGCTGGTCGTCGCCGCCGGCGTCCGAGATCGGCCAGGCGCTGTCGCTGGCCATCTCCGGAGAACTTGGCGCCATCGATGTCTTCCGCACCCAGCCGCCGGAAAAGGCCACGGTCTACCGCATCAGCACCAATGTGCAGCGCTTTGAATCGGCGCCCGGCAAATATGCGTTGCTGGACGCCGTCTGGAGCGTGCGGCTGGCGGGCAGCACCCAGGTCCAGACCTGCCGCAGCACGGCCCGCGAAGAAGTTGGCGCAGGTTACGACGCCCTGGTGATGGGGCACCGCCGTGCCGTGGCCCGGGTGGCGGCCGATATCGCCAAGGCCGTACGCAGCCACGCTGCGGGCAAGGCGGCCTGCCCGTCCTAACTGCCGGATTGCTCGCTCACTATCCCGGTGACCTCCCGGCGCACGGCAGCACCGATCAGGGCGTGCCTGGAAACGGCAGCATGCTGACGGCAGCGGCGCCCGGGGTCCGGTTAGCGCCGGACCTTTTCCACTCGCATCAGCGGGTATTGCCCAGCATTTCGCGCAGTTCCAGGCGGTTGTAGGCCACGCGCAGCGCGTCGCGCGCACTGATCTCCTTGCGCGCGACCAGTTGCTGCAGCACCTCGTTCAGCGGCCGCGACATGCTGTCTTCCTTGCGCTTCATGTAGTCGCCGATCATGTGCAGCTTGTCGGGGTCGACGATGTACGGGGCAATCTGCTGGTTGTGGTTGAACACCATCTCGCTGGCCAGCACATAATTCTCGCCATTTTCCGACGGCAGCAGGCTCTGGAAAATCACCCCGATCAGGGAACTGGCCAGCATGGCCGAACGCTGCGCGCGCTGGTCGACCGGGAAGAAGCTAAGCAGCTTGCTGATGGCGCCGACCGCATTCCCGGTATGCATGGTGGCCAACACCAGGTGCCCCGATTCGCCGGCATGCAGCACGGTTTCGGCCGTATCGTAATCGCGGATCTCGCCCACCATCAGCACGTCCGGCTTCTGCCGCAGGGCTTCGCGCAGGCCACTGGAGAAGCTGGCGGTATCGACCGGCACCTCCTTTTGCGAAATGATCGACTGCTTGCGCTGCAGGGTGTACTCGATCGGCTCTTCGATGGTGACGATATGGCCGTTGCGGTTGGTATTGATGTAGTCCAGCATCGAAGCGATGGTGGTGGTCTTGCCCGACCCGGTCGGACCGGTTACCAGGATCAGCCCCTTGTTCGATTCAAGCATGGTGCGCACATAGGACGGCAGTCCGGTGCGCTCCAGCGGCAGGGGTTCCAGCGGCAGCCGGCGCACCGACAGCGCAACCCGGGCGCCCGCGCCCAGGCGATAGATATTGCAGCGCAGGCGGCAATTCTGCAGCACGAAGGGGCGGTCCAGCGCCTTCTCGACGATCTTGTCTTCCCAGTCCTCGTCGATACTGTCCAACAGAGGCCGCAGCTCGCCCAGCGTCAGCGGGCCCTCGTGGAACTGCTGCCAGCCGCGCGGTGTCTTCACCATGGCGGCAGCACCCTGCTCCAGGTGGATATCGGAAAAGCTTTGCTGCCCGCTGACCAGCTGCATGAACTTCTGCTGGAAGTCGCCGGCTCGCGAAGTATCGTTGAACATCAGGGTCACCTCTAAGATGAAAATGATTCAGGCTCCGTGATTCTACACAGATGCGCATGCAAGTCACACCTCTTGCCCCGCGCTGGCGCCCGCACACAATAGCGGAGCTGGCAGCAAAAATACAAGATTGTGTTTACTATTGCCAATTAAATACTGATGAGCAGGTGCGGGCCGGAGTGACTATTAAGTTTGGACTAAGATGAAGATCGCATGCCATATCCAAAGTGCTGAAGTCTACGAACTGGTACATAGCGTGCTGCTGCGCGCCGGCTTCGACGTGCAGCGCTTTGCTTCGGAAACGGCGCTGCTGCGGGGCGTGCGCCGCGACGACGTCGACCTGGTCCTGATCGACCTGGCCAGCGAACCGGAGGCCGACAACAGCCTCCTGTCCTGGCTGAACATGCGCACCGGCGATGCGACTGCCGTCATGATACTTTCGCCCCTGCAAAGCGCCGCCCTGGCGGCCCTGGTGCTGAATGCCGGTGCCGACGAATTCGTGCCGCGTCCCTTTGAAGCGGTGGAACTGCTGGCGCGCATCAATGCCCTGTTGCGCCGCAGCGGCAACGCACCGCAGCGGCGCAGCATCGAATACGCCGGCTACAGCCTGGAACGCGATAGCGGGCGGTTGCAGTTCCTCGGCCAGCCGATCGAGCTGACCCCGCGCGAATTCAGCATGGCATGGCTGTTCTTCTCCTCGCCCGGCGTCTACATCTCGCGCAGCACCATCGGCGCCGTGATCTGGAGCACGGACAGCGAAGTGGCAGGCCGCACCATCGAGCAGCACGTCTACAAACTGCGCAAGAAGCTGCAGGTCGGCGACAAGCGCATCGTCATGATCCGCACCGCCTACACCCAGGGCTACCGCCTGGAGCTGTGCACGCCGGACTAGCCCGGCCCGGCGGCGCTCAATACGCTGCATCGTTCGCTCCCGCACCGCCGGCCTGTTCGGCCAGTGCCGCCTCCGGCAGGTTCTTGCGCACCTTCAGCGCGTATTTGATGCGCTTGGCGGGATCGCGCGCGTTGTAGGCCCCCACCGCTTCCCAGGTCACGCCCATGCGCTGCATGTTCTGCGCCAGGATCCAGGCGCCGACCTGGATGCTGGTGCAGGCGTCGTACAGGTCCTTCTCCTCCACGCCGTACTTGCGCAGCGTCGGCAGCCAGCTGCTGTTGATCTGCATCAGGCCGATATCGTAGCTGCCGTTCTTGTTGCGGTTGATGGCAGTGGGGTTCAGGCCCGATTCGGTCTTGGCGATGGCATACAGCAGGTAGGGATTGACGCGATACCAGGTCGCAGCCTCCTCCCAGCATGCGTGCGCGGGAATGCCGGCCAGCGACAAGGCGGCCGCCAGGGCCGCGGCGCGGCCCTTAATTGAGCGTGTGTTTTCCATTGGCGTACCTGAAGGTATGGTCCGGGCCGCAGATCAGCGGGTGAAAGTTATCGTCCATCACGATGGTGCCGGTCGGAAACTTCAATACGTCCCGCCCTTCCAGCTCGCTCCATTCCCAATAATGGCAGGCGCCACCGGCTACTTTATGGGACGTGAGATTGATCGACGGGGCCGCCATCCAGCTGCTGGCCTCGATCCTGCGCGCGGCGACGCCGCGCACCACATTGGCGTCGCGCTGCACCTCCAGGTCGCGGCCAGCCTTGAGGTCGCGGTCGGTGGAAATGTGGTCGGTCGCATGGATGGTGCCCGCCGATTCGATGGCTTGGGCCGCATGCAGGCTGCGCGCCCTCACCTCGCCCGGCGCATCGAGGTTGCCGTCCTTGTCCAAGGCAAGCGGCGCCCAGCCGGCGCCGTCGAAGGTGAAGGCCCGGCTCAGGTTCATCACCATGCGCACGTCGCCGCGCAGGCTGCCGGCCACCGGCAAGTCGCCCCAGCTTGCCACTGGCGCCTTCCACGACGAGGCCAGGTTCCAGTGCCCGGTGGCATCACAGCTGAGCAGGTTGCGCGTGCCGGCATCGATCGCCAGCCCCGGCTCCGCGACACCGCTGGCATTCACGCAGGAGTCGCCGGCCGCGACCAGCGCATCGGGGCTGAAACGCAATTGCGTGTTCATGCGATTGAGTTCCGGCTTGCCCGGCACTGCACCGCGGTAAAGGAAGTCAGCCCCCAGCTGGCCGGCGCCATCGTAGAAGAGGTTCGATACCAGGTGGCCGGCATCGGCCGCAGTCCCCTGCAGCACGGGTCCGGCGCCGCCGGCACAAGCGATGCCGCGGTAAGGCGTGGTATCCATGCGCCAGGATGCGCCCCGCGCAACCGCCGGTTCGCGCGCCGTGATGAAGCCGCTGCCGGGCCCCGCATGCAGGGCCACGGCGGCCAGGTCCTTGTCGCCGATAGGCTTGCCGCCGCTGGTGACCACCAGCGCGTCGAACTTTCCGGGCGCCGCGGCTGCATCGGGCTGGCGCACCAGGACGCAGGTGCCCTGCTGGTAGGCATTCAGGTCGGTGAACCCGGCCGGCAGGAAGCGCCCGGCGCGCAGCTGTTCCAGGCTGACCGCCAGCACGGTGGCGGCGCTGGGTGTTGCCGCCTTGATCTCGTCATGGTGGGCCTGCATATAGCGTCCTGCCGCATGCACAACCTGCGACTGGTAGTAGGCCGCCTGCTGGCCGCGCAGCTCGTCGAGCGAGTTGTCGCTCATGCCGGTCAAGCCAAGCAGTAGCACGGCGCCGACCGCCAGCGCCGCCAGCAGTTCCAGCATGCCCACACCCGACTGGTGCCGGCGGGCCATCATGGCGCCACCGCCAGCCAGACCGGCACGCCGTCCGGCAGGGCCAGGCTGGCCAGTGCCGACAGTGGGATGCCGGTGTCGCCGTACACGGGCGACTGCAGGTTGGCCAGGCCGCGCCGGTAGCTGCCGGCCAGCACTGAATTGCGGGCCAGGCGCACGATCTCGCGCGTCAGTTCGCGGCGCGGCAACTGGCGCGCGTAGATGTAGATGGTGCCGGCCGCATCGCGGTAGTTGCCCCACGGCGTAGCCGGCGGTCCCTCCAGCAGCGGCCAGTCGCGCAGCACGCCGCTGGCTTTCAGGGTATCGAGGTTGACGCTGGTGGCGCGCAGGTCGTGGGCCTGGAAATAGGCCACCACGGCGCTGCGGTAGTTCGCCATGCCCTCGGCGCTGGCTTCGGCCAGTTGCTGCTGCCCGGCCGCGGCATGGCGTTCGGCCAGCGCCACATAGGCGCCCGCCATCGACATCACCAGTGCCAGGATCACGACATTCCACATGCTGCCTCCCCGCGTGCATTGATAAGCCTCAGGCGCCCTTGAACGTCACCGCATTGCCGGCGCCGCCGGCCACCGAACACACCGTCGCGGCATCGCTGACCGTGGCCGGGAAGGTGGTGATGGCCTTGCCGGCCTGGCTGATCTCGACCCAGCCGCTGGCGCCGCTGATCAGGTTGACGCAGACATCCTTGGGTACCGCTGCATAGGTGATCTCGAAGCCGTTGGCGGTTCCCGTCACGGTGACGGCGCCGCCCCAGCTGTTCTTCAGGGTGTTGTTCTCGGTATTCCTGGCCAGGGTGCTGGGAATGGCGTTGGCCGCGATCAGCGTGGGCACCAGGCTCTCCGCCGGGTAGGTCTGGCCGATGTAGAGCTTGCGTACGGCCGTGCGCATGGCTACCGCTTCCTCGGTCGCCTGGTTCGACTTGGCGCTGCTGAAGGCGCCCCCCAGCAGCGACACGGCGCCCAGCACCACCACGGCGGCGATACCCAGGTAGGCGATCCCTTCCAGCAGGGAGGCGCCGTGCTGGCGGAACGGCGATGGCATGCGGCCGCGACGTTGCTGCGATTGGAACAGGTGATTCATGGTCATGCCTCCATAAATGTGACTGGTGTATCAGGTAAAACCGCTTCGGGCTAAGCGATGCCGCGCGTAGCGGCGGCGATTTCCTGCTGGATGCCGAAGAAGCCGGTCACCAGCCAGGCGATCACCAGTGCCAGCGTGACGATGGCAAAGCCGTTCAGTACTTTCATGCGCAGGGCGACCGCTTCCACGCCCTCCTCCATCCATTCGGCCGCCAGCAGCTTGAGCGCTTCCGAAAAGCCCTTGTAGTCGGCATACACGCACAGGTCGTCGATGATGGCAGGCGACGGGAAGCCATAGCCCGCATGGCGCAACGCTTCGCCGCAATTGAGGCCGGAGCGCACGCCCATCAGGGCGCCGTCCAGCCGCTCGCGCAGCCAAGGCTGCGCCTTGAGCGACAGCCGCGCCAGCGACTTCTCGACCGTGACGCCGGCTGCCTGCAGGGCGGCAAAGGCCATCAGGAAGCCGCTGCCGACGATCAGGCGGTAGATCGAGAACGGCGCGAAGCGGTCAAGGAATACCCTCAGGTTGCCGCGCCACAGCGGCAGCGATGCCAGCGTGGCGGCAATTACGGCCACCGTGCCAGCCACGGCAAACAGCATCCAGTCCTGCACCCAGAGCGACATGCGGTACAGCGACAGGGCCGCGCCGTGCCAGCCCGAAGGATCGACCAGGCGCGTGAACTGCGGGATCACCAGCGCCCCGAACAGCCAGATGTACAGCGCAATCATGGCCAGGATGGCCAGCGGGTAGGCGGCGCCGCTGAGGATTTCGGCCTTGATGCGGCGCCCCGCCTGCACCACGTCCACCAGCGCATGCAGGCTGCCCTCCAGCCGCCCGGACTGTTCGCCGGCCATGATGATCATCTGCTCGGTGCCGGGCACCCACCAGGCCAGCCCGTCCGACAGCAACTGGCCGTTCTGCACCGTGCGCCGGCAGTCGTCCAGCACCAGGGACAGGGTGGTATCGCCGCCCGGCCCCGCATTGCGCCGCGCCAGTTCCTCCAGGATGCGCAGCAGCGGCAGGCCGCCGGCCAGCATCTTGGCGATCTTGCGGTACAGGCGTACCCGCTCGGAGGCATTGAACTGGGTGCGCGCCCAGTAACGCACGATTTCAACGCGCATCGCAGCCCTCCTCCACCACTTGCAGGCGGCGCCGCGCCAGGGCGGCGCCTGCGTTCAGGTGGCCCAGCACCTGTTCGGCCATGCGCGGGTCGACCAGGCCGGCAGCGACCTTTTCCACCGCATGCTCGACCATGGTGCGGCCGCCCAGGGAGCGCAGCCAGTAGCTCAGGGCGGCGGCCTTGTCGCCGCGCCGCAGGTGGCCGAAGAACTCGTCGTCGGGAACGATGATCTCCGCGACAACCGTGCGCCCGATGCTGCCGTGGCCGCCGCAATGGTCGCAGCCAGGGCCGGTCACATGCACCCGCCGCAGGTCGGCCACCACCTCGCGCAGGCGGCCCATGACCGCAGCGGGCAGCGGCGCCGGGGCGGCATTCAGGGGCAGCTTGCAGTGCGGGCACAGGGCCTTGACCAGGCGCTGGCTGATCAAGCCGGTGACCACCGTATGGTCGGCCACCTGGCTGGCGGCCAGGCCCAGGTCGAGCAGGCGGTCGGCAATTGCCAGCGCGCTGTTGGCGTGGATGGTGGTCCAGACCTGGTGTCCGGTCATGGCGGCGCGTACCGCATTCTGCGCCGAGGCGCGGTCGCGCACCTCGCCGACCATGATGGTGTCCGGGTCCAGCCGCATGGCATTGGAGATGGCGGCCGCGAACAGGCGCGACCTTTCGTCTTCCGAACCGGCATTGGTGACCGAGGTCTGTACCGCCCCGTCGATCGGGTACTCGACCGGGTCCTCGATGGTCAGTACGTGGCGCCGTCCCTCGGCCTCGGCGATCTGGCCGGACAGGATGCGCTGCAAGGTGGTCGACTTGCCCGAGCCGGTCGGGCCGCCGATGATGTTCATGCCGATCGGCTGCTCCTTCAATTGCTGCAGCATGGCGGCCTGCTGCTCGCTGAAGCCGAGCGGACACAGTTCGCCGTCGCCGGCGTCGAGATACAGCAGGCGCAAGACCATCAGCGTGCCTTCGTTGGTGGGCACGGTGGCGATGCGCACGCCGTGCAGCTCGGGCGGCAGCTTGTCGCGGTCGGCGATGCTGGCATCCTGGCGCTCGGTCGGCTTGTAGGAGCTGTCGGAGACCGAGGCCATGGCGCCGTACAGGGTGGCCAGCAGGCGCTCGCCGTACTCGCGGGTCTGCACGCCGACCGGCGTCAGGTCGCCGCGCACGCGGAACAGGATTTCGGTGGCGCGCTGGCGCACCCGGATGTGGATGTCGGAAGCGCGCGCGGCGCAGGCTCGGCTCAGCAAATCCTTGGCCGTCACCTGCATCATCGAATGTTCCTGGCGCCGCTCGACCAGGGAACCGTTGCCGCTGGCATACAGGTGGCGCAGCTCGTCGATCTTCGCGTGCTCGACGCGGAACGGCTTCTGCATGCGCTGCAGGCGCGCCTGGTAGGACAGCACGTGCGCATTCATGTCCTGGCCGACCGCCACCAGCAGGCGGCCATCGGCCAGCAGGCACACCAGCTTGCGCTCTTCGGCGCTGGCTTCGTACTGGCCGGAGTGGCTCAGCACCGCAGCCCCCTGCAGCGGCGCTTCCGCCGGCGCGCTGGCCGCTGCCGGCGCGCCCCCCTGCATGCCAGGCAGCGCAATGCGCAGTTTCATCGCGCGCTCCTTGGCGCTGCTGCTGTCGGCATGGGCGCCGGCGTGCCGGGATTGAAGGCATTGACCTGCTGGGTATAGCCGGACAGGCGGATGCGCTTGCGCCCCGGCGCGCTTGCCATCACTTCATTGTTGCGGATCGAGACGATGCGCATGCCGCCCGGCAGGACGCTGCCGACCTGCACCTCGGCCACGCTGCCGTTGGACATTTCCAGCGTGGCGAACATGGTGTCGCCCAGCCCCTCCACGGCACGCACCACCGGGTCGCCGACCACCACGGGCTGGCTGAGCATCGCCCCCATGGTCTGCTTGGCGGCAATCTCGTTCTGTTTGGTGATGATCGACGATTGCACCTCAAGCTGCTTTTCGCGGGCTCGCAGCAGCATGGTCTCCGCCTCGATGCGGGTCAGGCTGGCGGCCGTGCTTTCCGCGCGCGCCACCGCCGGCGACAGCGTGCAGAGCGCCAGCGTCAGCGCAGCGACGCTCCTGGTCCGATTATTTTGCATAGATGACTCCTTCAAGTAACCACGCCATACCGCGATAGCTGATCTTTTCGATGCGCACGCCGGGCCGTTCCAGCATGGCTGCCAGCTGCAACGGAGCCACACCCTGCGCATCGAGCTGGAAGCCGAAAGCTTGCCAGTCCGGCGCCGCAGGGACTGCCGGTCCGGCCGGCCCCAGGGACGCGGCAACCGGCGCCGCCGCCCGCTTGTTCAGCCGCAGGGACAACCCGAGGTTCTGCATCTGGGCCATCAGCGGTTCGATCGCCTGCGGCGCCGCCAGCAGCTCCTCGCCGCGCGCCGCGGGCAACGCCGCCAGCGCCCCGTTCAGCGTCGCCTTGTCGCCGGTGGGATCGATCACGGCCTGCGGCACCGCGTCGCGCAGGGTGGCGACCGTGGCGGCATTGCGCGACCACGCATAGCTGAACTGGCCGCGCGTGCAGGTGTACTCGTCGAGCCGCCAGCCGCCGGGGGTCAGGTGGTCCAGGCGGTCGAAGCAGGCGCGGATCGTGGCCGAGGGCAAAGGCTGCCCGGTCCAGGGCCGCTGCACCGCGGTTGGCACGGCTGCGCGCTGCGCCACCATCGCCTGTTCGGCCTCGCGCCGCGCCTGCCAGTGCTTCCATCCGAAGAACAGGCCGGCGCCCACCACGGCCAGCGCCACGCCGGCCGCCAGGCGCCACTCCGGCGCACGCTGGGCCGCGATCGGGCGCAGGCGCCACCAGCGGAAGACCCGCAGGCTGCCATCCTTGCGCTGCGGCAGCAGGCTTTCGATGCGGCGTGCATTGAAATTGTGGAAGCCCTGGCCGGCCAGGCTTTCGTCGCCGATCACCACATTCCAGCCGCCCAGCGCATAATCGCCGTACAGGCGTTCCAGCACTTCTTCCTTGGTCCCGGCAAAATCGCCATTGGGCAGGAAGTTGGCATCGCGCACAGCAAAGTAGGCCCACTTCCCGTCCGGCAGCTGCAGCGCCGCCAGCCAGTTGTGCACCGGCTGCAGCAGGCCGTCATAGAAAGCGCCTTCCATCGCCACCGTCTTGGAGACGGCCGCTCCCAGCGAGTACAAGGTGCGCGCCGCGCCGTCGCTGCTTTGCGCGTAGCCTGCCTGCGCGGTCGACTGGTCGCGCCGTACCACCATCAGGTCGGAACCGATCTTGCGTCCCAGTTCCACCGCTTCACGCTGCAGTTCACGCGGCCGCGACAGCGACTGCCAGAACAGGCCGCAGACAAAGCGCGCCTTGTCGATCTGGATGATATGGATGCCCATGCCTTCCTCCTCAGGTACCGGCCATGGCCATCGGCGTGATCAGCACCACGATCACTTCCTTGTTGCTCTTGGCTTTCACGCCGCCGCCCAGCAGGTAGTTGTCCGGCTTGCCAACGCCCCGGCGGTCGACGTTTTCGTCGGTCTGCTCAAAGCCGCCGATGACCAGGGTTTCGCCCGACTTCATCGACACGCGCTGCAGGAAGTTGCGGGTATCGATCTCCGGCGATTCGATGCGGCTGGTGCCGCTTTCGATGACGCGGATGCCGCGCAGGGTCGAAATGTCGATGGAGAACTGCAGCATCACGGCGCCGTTGTTCAGGACATGGGGCAGGATGCTCATGTTGAAGCCGGAAGTCACCACGCCCGGCACCAGCGTGGTGGTGGTGCCGACCTGCGCCACGATCGAGGTCTGCGAACTTTGCAGGTAAGTGGTCTGGCGCGCCACCTGCACCGGCACCGGCTGGTTGTTCAGCGTGACCACCGAGGCGGTGGTCTGGCGCCTTACCTTGCCCTGCTCCGCCAGCGCCTTGGCCACCACGGTACTGCCGCTGAAGCGCGAGTTGCCGACGATGCCGGCCGACAGCGCCGACGCTCCCTGGCTGGTGTTGAAGGTGTTCTGCAGGCCATACTTGTTTTTCAGGCTGCTGTACACCAGGTTCCAGTTGATGCCGTACTCGTCGCCCTGTTCCAGGCTGACCGACAGCACCGTGACGTTCATCACGATCTGGCGCGACAGGGCCTGGTTGGCGTTTTCGATGTAGGCGCCGATACGGTCCAGCGTGTCGGGCGTGTCGACCACGGTGATGGTGCCGGTGGCCGGCGCCGCCAGCACCTTGCCGTGCGACGAGAGCATCACCTTGACCGCGCTCTCGATGCCGTTGTACACCGACAGCTTGGACACCACGCCGGTATTCTGGCTGTTGTTGGCCGAGACCGAGCTGCCGCTGTTGCCGCCATTGCCCCCGGAGCTGCCGCCCGATCCGCCGCCGGCGCCGGCCAGCGAAGCCGCGCCGCTGGTGACCGATGCGGCAAACGATGCATCTCCCGGCACGGCGCTGATCTGGAAAGTGCGCGCATCGGTGTGATAGAACTGGATCACGCCGTCGGCATACTTCCAGGATACGCCGAAGCGCGCCGCGATCGTATCGAGCAGGCCCTTGAAGGAACCGTTGGCATAGCTGACGCGGATGCCGCCCTGCAGGTCGGGCTGGAAGCTGACGCTGGCATCGGCCGCGCCGCTGCGCAGCGGCGCATCGCCGGCAAGCTGCTGTTCGCCCGGCATCCCCTGCGGCAGCGGCAAAGCAGGCACGCCGCCCGATGGCTGGCGCATGGCCGGCGGCGCCGGCAGGCGCCCGCCGCCGCGTTTGAAGGCGCTGGCTGCAACGCTGGCCGCGTCGGCATTGACGCGGCTCGGAATGCCCGAGCGCAGCGTCAGGCGCTCCGCCAGTTCGGACAGGGAATAGATGCTGCGGTCGAACGCCGCCGCCTGGTAGAACACGGCCGGCAGCGGCGGCTGCCCCAGCTTGACCACATTCTTGCCCAGCCAGATGCCAGGTTCGTGCACCACCCGCGCCGATGCGGGCACCACCGCTCCGCGCGCATTGCGCCCTACTTCCTTGACCAGGCCCGACGTCGCCCCGTCGGCGGCATCGGCATTGGAGGACACGCGATCGGCCAGGTCGGAACAGGCGCTCAGGGACAGCACCGCGCATGTCAGCACCGGCAGGCATTTCATGATCGGGCGGCGCATCATTGCACACCCCGGCCGATGATGCGCAACACCTTGTTACCCTTATAGAAAACGGCCTTGATCGGCATCTCCGCGCTATCCATGCTGCCCACCACCGTGGCAATCGCTTCCTCGAAAGTGCCTGGGACGGTGGTACGCACCTGCACCGCGTAATCGACCGGCAGCTCCCACAGCAACTGCCAGCCCGCCGCACCGGCCCAACGGGCCAGGGCCGCGTTCAGGGTCTTGTCGGCCGGGACGATGTCCCAGGCATCGGGTGCGGCACGCACGGCCGGTTCGCTGGCCGGCGCAGCCAGCGCGATGGCGCGGCCCTTGCCGGCGGCGGACCGTACGGCAGGCTTGGCCGGCTTGCTGCTCGCCGCGGGCTTCGCCGGTTCCGCAGCAAACGTGCCGCAGCACAGCGACAGTCCAAGCGCCGCGAAAGAGGCCCGGGCCGCGCCATTCAATATGATATTGAGGTTCAACGCTCTTCCTCCTGATGGCCATTGCTGGCAGATGACATCAACAAAGCCTTGCCGCCGCCAGGAGCGCTTGCATCGCAAGTGCGCCAGGGCTAAGAGAAATATAGACGAAAGTGCATTCCGAATTTCTCAACAAGGCTCAACAATCCCCACCCCGCGGGGGATCGCGTATCAGCGCTGGTCGGCGCTGACGGCGGCGGGGATCAGGGCCCAGGGCGAGCGCTCGCCCGAGGGTGGCGCGGGTGCGCGCATTTTGGCCGGCGCCGCATCCTTGCCGGCCGGTGGCGCCGGCAGCGGCAAAGGCAAAGGCAGTTGCGTGGTTGCGGATTTCCCCGGCGCCGGGGGTGGCGGCAACGCGGCCGCCATCTGGCGCGAAGCCTCCGATGCAGCGCCGCCCCGGCGCGCGCCGCCCGCCGCAGGCGCCGTGTATGCCCGGTCCGAACCGCTCAGGCGCGGCGTGATCAGGAACAGCCTCTCGCGCGTGCTGCGCGACTCGGTCTGGTTGCGGAACAGGCCTCCGACCAGCGGCAGGTCGCCGAGCACCGGCGTCTTCTGCTTGTCGCTCGCCATCCGCTCGGCGCGGTAGCCGCCGATCATCAGGGTCTGCTGCAGGTTCACGATGGCCTGGGTGCTGATGGTTGAACGCGTGACGCGCACATTGCTGCGGGAATCCTTGCCCGGGCCGCTATTGCCGGCGCCATCCAGCGAACCGTCCTCGATGTCGACTTCCAGGTGCACCTTGGAGCCATCCGCCTCACGGATAAGCCGCGGGATCACGCGCAGCATGGTGCCGGCCGTGATATCGGCCAGGTCGGCGACGCGCTCGCCCACCAGGGGCACATAGGCGGTCTGGCTCAAATCGAGCACCGCGGCCACGTTATCCAGCGTCAGCACGGTCGGCGTCGCCAGCACGCGCGCCTCTCCTTTGGCCTCCAGCGCCTTCAGGCGGGCATAGAAGCGGTTGATATTGCTGATCAGGAGCGTGGCGCCCGGCAGCGGCAGATCGCTTCCCTGCGATTCGCCTGCCGTGGAATTGAAAGTCAGGTTGCTGGTGCCGGCCCGCACGCCCCACTCCACGCCCATCTCGGCCAGGTTGCTGCGGTCCATGTCGATGATCAGCGCTTCGATCTCGATCTGCTGCGGCGGCACGTCAAGTTCGGCGATCAGGGCCGCGTACATCTCGCGCTGCTGCACGTCGTCGTAGATCAGGATGGCGTTCATCGCCGCACTGGCTTCGATGCGCGGCTTGCCGTTTTCCGGGCTGCTGCCCTGCGGCTTCTTCCCTGGGCCCTCGCCCTGCAATGGCGTTGCAGGCAGCGGCGCATTGCCGCCCTGTGCCGGCGAGAAGATCGGCACGAAGGCATTGCCGCGCGGCGCTTCCTGCACGGTGCCGGGGCCTGACTTGGGCCGGTGCGAACGCTTCGGGCTGCCGATGTCGAACTGGTTGGTGTCGGCCAGCTTTTCGGCCGTGCTGGGGCCCAGCAGCAGCCCGCTCAGAATGGTCTTCACGCCCGGGATGATCTCGCTCTGGCCGCGCGCATTGATGGTACGGTCCATGGCGCTGGCGTACTTCAGCCGGAATACCATCACGCGCCTGCCGCGCGCCTTGGCGCGCTGTTCGTCCGGCAGCAGGATCTGGCGGGCGAACTTCACATAGCTGCGCGGGCCGCTGACAATCACCGTGCCAACGTCGGGCAATTCGCCCCAGCCGAAACGCTCATCGAACAGTCCGACCCCGACCAGGGCCGCCTTGGCATCCTGCACCGCATCGTCGCCCAGGTCGAGCCGCGCCGAAGTGTGGTCGCTGGCGGGAACGATGTACAGCACCTCGTTGTAGACGAACCAGCCGCACTGGCACAGCGGCGCCAGGCGGTTGAGGAATTCGCTGCCGCTGTTGGCGGCCAGGCGGCCGTTCATCACTTTCTGGCCCGCCACTTCCATCGAGATGCGCACGCCATACACGCGGCCGAATTCGTCCAGCACCGAGCGCAGGCTCATGCCGCTGGCGTTGATGGCGAAACCCGTGCCTTTCCAGGAAGCCGGAACGGCTGCCAGGGCGCTGGCCGGCACCAGCAGCAGGGCCAGCAGCCAGGCGGCCAGCGGCCAGCGCAGGCGAATGAAGGCGGCAGCGCACCTCATCGCTGCGCTCCCGCGAACAGGGCGCGGATGCGCTGCTCGTTCTGGCCTGACGGATGATGCTGGCGCGGGCGCGCGGGCGCCATGGCGGCACGCCACATTGCGAGCTGGTTGAACAATTGCTCCAGGGCCGGCGCCGCGTCCTGCCAGCATTCCGCCTGCGGCAGCCATTGCGACAGGACCAGCGCGCCGTCGGCACGCACGGCCAGGCCGGCTTCGAACTGGCGCGCACCCTGGAAGCCGATGCGCATTGCTTCTTCAAGCTGGGCATCGCTTGGCTCGCGCAGCAAGATGGCGCCCAGTTCGGCGCCGCCGGCTGCCGGCTGCAGATAGGCCGACTCGCCGTCGAGAACGAGCGGCGCGTCCAGCGGCAGCTCCGCCAGCCAGCGTCCGATATCGTCGCTCATGGCTTACTTCGCTTCGTTGAGAACGGTTTTCAGGGGCTTTTGCAGCAGGTTGAACTGCGCGGTCATCGCGCTGTGGGTCAGCGACTGCTGCTCCAGCAGGCGCGTGAACTCTGCCGGATGGGGTTTCTCGCCGTTGGCCTGGCGCCGGTAGAACTCCTGCAACTGGTCGCCGATGCCTTCGAATTTGCGGTCAAGGCGATGCAGGGACTGCACGACGGGATTCAGCTTGCTGGACATGGCGCTCTCCTGAGGGTGATGTACAGGTGAGTGGCGCCGCAGGGGATGCCGGTTCGCCCGGCAGCGGAAAATTCAGGCGGGTGACCGCATGGCCGGCAAGCCGGCCAGCGCCTGGCGCAAGGCGGCCGCCGCTGCGGTGAAGTCGGCACGCCATTGGCCGCTGTCAGCCTCCAGCCTGCAGGTGCCGGGTTCCAGGCTGGGGTCACTTTCACAGGGCCAAGGCAAACCCTGGGGCGCAGGCATGTCCTGCGGGTGCAGGCGCAGCACGGCGTTCAGCAGCTTGGGCGGCGCCTCTTGCAACAGGCGGCGGCAGGCAGCGGCAATCCTTTCCTGTGCCGTTGTCTCCAGCACCAGCCGCTCATACAGGGTGGCTGCCAGCTCGGCCACCATGTCCTGCGCCTGCTCCTGGAATGCGGCCATGACGGCCTCCATGCCCTGCTGCAGCTGCATGCCCTGCCCGAGCACGCGCGCCTGCGCCTCGTGGACGGCCAGGCGCGCCTCCTCCCTGGCCGCTGCCAGCAGCTGCTCGGCCTCGTGGCGGCCTTGCGCGATGATCTGCCCAGCCAGCAATTGCGCATCGGCCGTGCGCTCCAGGGCCGCGCCGCGCAGTATGCCGTGCAGCGGCAACAGGCGCGGGTCCGCTTCGATACGCGCCACGCAAAAGGCAGTCATGCGAACTCTCCTTGTAGTTGCCGCCTGCCCGCCTGCTCCAGGCACAGGGCCCAGCAGCGCAGGCGCCGGCGCGCGGCAGCGCCGCTGGCCACGCCAGGGGCAAGGCCGCGCAGCATGAATCCTGTCAGCGCAGCTGCTGCATCGTCGGCCATTTCAGGCGCGAGCGTGAGACGCAGGCGGTCCCACATGCCTGGATAGCCGGCCTCCAGCGAGCAGGCAAGTTCGCGCAAGCCGTCGCGCTGTATGTCCCCCCCCGGCGGGCAAAGCCGTACCAGCGGCTGGATGGCGGCCGTGCCAAGGCTCCAGCGCCGCTCGCCCACAGGCAGGCATGCCAACGCGCCATGCCTGCCCTCGCGTGCGGCCAGCAAGGCGCCGTACAGGCGCGCCGCGGCAAGCAGCAATGCGGCGTCGCATGCTGCGAACCGCTGCCAGCCGCCATCGAATGCGCGGGGGAAGTCGGGGCGCACGCCATGCTCGCCGCACCACAGCCGGTAGCCAAGGCGCCGGGACAGCGGCGCCGCATCCTGGGCATGCAAGGCTGGATTGAACCACCAATCAAGGAATTTCCCGCTTTCCGAATATGTCACGGCTACTCTCCCGCCGCCTGGGCGGTGCGCCTGCGCAGGCCGGCAAACAGGCGATGCTTGCGCAGCAGGCCATGGCCGGCATAGGCGATACCGGCCAGCACCAGCGCCCCCAGTACCGCCAGCGCGTAGCGCAAGCCGGACGCCGATTCCTCCGCCACATGGAAGGGCCCGACCTTGGTCCAGGCTGGCGGCGCCGGCGCAGCTTCGGCGGGCGTCATCACCACCGACACCTTGTTGCGGCCTTCTTCGCCGCTCAGGCCCGGTATGCTGGACGACACCAGGCGCCGCACACGCGGCGTTATCGCGTCCTCGTCCAGCGGCGGACGATAGCGGATGAACACTGCGGCCGACGACGGCTGGATGGCTTCGCCCGGAGCGATACGTTCGGGCAGCACCACGTGCACCCGTGCCGACAGCACCCGGTCAAACAGTTGCAGGGTCGATTCCAGCTCTTCCGACAGGCCGTGGATATAGCGCACGCGCTCCTCCATCGGCGAAGAGATCATGCCCTGCTTCTTGAACACCTCGCCCAGGTTGGAGCGGCTGCGGCGCGGCAGCCCCGCCGCCTGCATGGTACTGGTGGCACGCGACAGGTCCGCCTCCCTGACGGTCAGGCTGACGCCAGTCTTGTCCTGGTGCTTCTCGACCTCGATGCCCTGGCCAGTAAGGGCAAGGACGATCTCGTTGGCGTCGGCATCCTGCAGCGAAGCCTGCAGGACAACCACCTTGCTGCAGCCCGCCAGTGCAAGGACACACACTGCCACGTTGAATAGGCGCTTGAACATGGCGCTTATTGCAGCTTGGTCAGCGAGTCGACCGAGCTGCTGGCCCGGGAAACCACCTTCGAGATGGTCTGGACGCGCAGCTGATAGTCGTTCAGGGCCAGCATGGCGTGCATCAGGTGCAGCGAATCCCCGCTGGCGGTGGCGCGCTCGAGCATACGCGACACATACTGCTGGTGGCGGTTGACATCACCGGCCAGGCCGGCGGCACGTTCGGCCATGACAGCCGCCAGGCTGTCCTGGCCGATGCCGGGCGGCGCCAGGTCCTGCTGGGCGCCCGAGCGGAACTGCTGCTGTTGCACCTGCAGCTGCACCTTGAAGTTTGCCGCGCCTTCGCCGGCCGCAGCGGCGTCAGGAATTTGCGGCGCCGGCTTGCCGGCCAGTCCTGACGCGGCACCTTGCACCGCCATGCTGAGTCGAGTATCCACGCTGCCTCCAGAAGAAAGTCAATCCGCTGCCGATGGGTGGCTGGCGGGGCGCCTGCGGTTCCCTTACAACTGCTCCTGCAGGTCCAGGCAGAATACGCCGCCGCAGCCATGGCTGTTCGCCGGGTCGCAGCCCGCGCCGCCGCAGCGCCGCTGGCACGCCAGGCGCGATCCCGGCCGAACCGGCGGCAGCGCCGCTGCGGTTTTCGGTACCAGCCGGCGCAGCAAGGGATGGCCCTGGGCGCCGGACATGGCAAGATGCCGCGCCCGGTCCTCGCCGCCGCTCTCGCCAGTGTAGCCATCCCCGGGCTCACGCGCGGCAAGGTATGCAGGCGGAGCAACGTCATCGCACATCGTATCGGCAGCCAGGGCGGCAGTGTGCGGCATGTACAACGGGCACCCGCCCGCCGCCTGCGAGCGCTGTGGACGCGGCCGCGGCACCTTGCCCTGTTTGCCGTGGGATAGGGGTACCGATTCCGCCTCCGGCGGCGCAACGGGCTGTCCCTGGCCCAGCGGCTCCTTAGGCTTGATCCGCATTTCGGTCTCCTTGTGCCGCCGCTTCCTCCGCGCTCAAGCCGCGCATTCCGGGCGGCGGGTCGCCGTACGCCTCCAGTTCCACTTCGCTGCCCTGCTGTCCCAGGCGCTGCAGTTCCAGCACCACGGCGTAGACCTGCGCCACCGCTTCGTAGCTGGTACGCGGCACGTCCGTATCCGGCTTGCAGCCGGCGTACAGGGTGCGGGCCAGCCAGACGTGGCGGATGATCGGGATGCCGCGCAGGCGCGCGCGCGCCATCATGGCCTGCGCCGTCGTGTCGCGTCCCTTGGCCAGCACCTGCGGTACCATGCCCGCATCGGGATCGTAGAATAGCGCCACCGCGAAGTGGCTGGGGTTGACCACCACGGCATTGGCGTCGTCGGTGCGCTCCACTGGCGCCTCATTGGCCCATTGGCGCGCCAGCTGTTTGCGCTGGCCCTTGACCATCGGATCGCCTTCCGATTCCTTGTATTCGCGCTTGATCTCTTCCATGTCCATCATCAGTTCCTTCTTGTGGAAGTACCTCTGCGTCGCGAAATCGATCGCCGCCAGGCCAAGGCACACGATAACGACGCAATGGAAGATGGACTTGAGTACCGCGATAAAGCCGAAGTAGGCGTCCTTCGGCTCGCCGGTGCAAAGCTGCACGATCGCCGGCAGGGCGCCGCGCGCAAGCACATACACGGTCCAGCCGATCAGGGCCGCCTTGCCGACCGCAATCAGCAGCTCGACCAGCTTCTTTTTGGAGAATAGCTGCTTGAAGCCGTTGACGGGATTGAGCTTGTCGAACTTTGGCGTGACCGCTTCCGGCGCGATCAGGACCCCGAACTGTCCCCAGTGCGCCGCCACGCCAACCACGATGCAGATCAGGAAGAAGCTGCAGAACGAGACGATCAGCAAGGTGCCCGCGGCCTGCAGCATGTCCCACAGCGTCGCCTCGAAAGGACGACCCACGCTGGCGATGCCGAGTTCGAACAGTCCATCGAGCTGCCCGCGCCACAACGGCTCCGTCGCGAAAGCCGCCTCCGCCACGGCGACCAGGGTTGCCAGGCGGGCCAGGTCGCGGCTGGTCGCTACCTGGCCCTTTTTTCGGGCATCGTCGATCTTCTTGTCTGTCGGCTCTTCGTTCTTTTCTTCGCTCATGCTGCGCTCCGTACAAGGCGGTCACGGCCCGCGATGGGCGCCGAGCAGGCCGGCCGCCAGGTCGAGCAGGCTGGAAAAATCACCGGCCACATGATGCGACAAAGTTGGCCAGTACAGCAGCAGGATCACCACCCCCAGCAAGCTCTTTATCGGCGAAGACGCAAAGGACACCTGCAGGTTGGGCGCAAACACGCCGATCATGGCGAAGGCCAGTTCGACCAGGACCAGGGGAATGATCACAGGGGCGCCGTACACCACGATGTGCCAGAAAAGCTCGCCGAAGCGCTTGACAAGCAGGTCCATGTGCCCCGGCTCGTACGGCGGCGCCAGCGACCAGGCCGGCCAGGTGGCATAGCTTTCGACCAGGATGCGCGCCAGGGCGACGAACAAGCCCGCCTGCACCATGACCAGCACCACCGCCTGTACCAACACGCCGCCGATAATGCTGGCATCGCGGTCGATCCCGGCGTTGTTGGTCTGGATCTGGACCGGCGAACGCTGGCTGTCCAGGATCGAACCCACCGACTGCACCGCCCATAGCGGCATGGTGGTCAACACCCCCAGCAGCAGGCCGATGGCTGCCTCCTTGAAGATCAGCATGCCGCAAGTGAGCATATCTGGCCCGAAACGCTGCACCGCATAATAGGTCGGCAGCGCCGCCGGCAGCGCGATTGCCATCGCTGCCATGTTCTTTGCCATGCCGGTCAGGACGTTCAGGCCGAAGCCCGGCAAGATCACCAGGCAGACCAGCACGCGCGGCGTCGCCAGTGCCAGCGCCACCAGCGCATTCTGTATATCCAGCAGCAGCGAAGGCTGCATGGCGCTGATCTCAGGCATTGCCTAGCGTCCCACGGCCGGCAGCAGGGTGAAGGCCAGGTCCGTCAACTGGATCAACTGCACGCCGATCCAGCGTCCCATGCTGGCCAGGGTAACGGCCACTGCCACCAGCTTGACCACATAGGGCAAGGTCTGGTCCTGGATCTGGGTCACCGCCTGCACCAGCGACACGGTCACCCCGCACAGCGTTGCAATGACCAATGGCGGCGCGGAGAGCATCACGGCCAGCCACAGGCCCTGCTGGAAAAAGTTCAAGGTATCTGCCACGGGATTCCTTTCAGGCGTAGGATGCGGCCAGCGCATGCAGCAGTTTGCCCCAGCCCCCAACCAGCGTAAACAGCAGCAGCTTGAGGGGAATGGTGATCGTTTGCGGGCTGACCTGCTGCATGCCCAGCGCCATCAGCAGGTTCGATACCAGCAGGTCGATCACCACGAACGGTATGTAGATCAGGAAGCCGATCTCGTAGCCGGCCTGCAGCTCGGACACGACGAAGGCCGGAACCAGGACCAGCAGGTCGTTGTTGCGCGCCTGTTTTGCATAGTCCTCCGGCCACAGCTTCTTGGCCGATGCCAGGAACAGCTCACGCTGGTCCGGGTTGCCATGCTTGATCATGAAATCCCGCAGCGGCTCGAAGGCATCGATGGCTTTGGCCAGCCCCGGTGGCGCCTGCACGCTGCTGCCCGGCGAAGCGGGCTGCGCCATGCGTTGTCCGATCTGCTGGATCGTCGGCGCCATGATGAAGCCGGTCAGCACCAGCGCAATGCCGTAGATCGCCAGCGTCGGCGGCACTTGCTGCACGCCGATGGCGCTGCGCAGCACCAGCATGACCATCGACAGCTTCAGGAAGGATGTCGTCGTAACCACCAGCAGCGGAATCAGGGCCAGTCCCGCCAGCGTCAGTGAGAATGAAACGACGTCCGGCTGCCCGTTCATCATGCCGCGCTCCAGGAAGTGATGCGCACGCCCAGGCGCCCATCCACATCCACCGCTTCGCCACGCCCAAGGTGACGGCCGCCGCACACGATGGCGATGCTGTCTGCGCTGCCTTGCGACAGCTGCAGCACGGCTCCGCTGGCGAGCGTGCGCAACTGGCCCAGGCTTAGCTGGAGCGTGCCAAGTTCAAAACTGATTGCCAGCGGCAGCTGGTCCAGGGCGGCTTCCTCTGCGCCGCCCGCTTCGTCTTCGCTGTCGTAGTTCAATTGTGTCTCCATGGTGAGAATGGTGAACAGGCCCGGGGCCGCATAGCGCACTTGCGCCTGCACTCCGCCCAGCGGCACGCGGCCCACGCCCTGCGTATCGAAGCGGGTAACGTCCGGCAGGATGATGTCGCCTGCGCCCAGTTCCTGCAGCGCCGCCGCAGGCAGGCGATGGCTGCCCAGCCTGACACGCAGGGATACCGGCAAGGCATGCAGCGCGTCCAGCGGCCGTGCCCTGGGCCGCCATGCGTGGTGCTCCAGCAGGGCGAGCCAGGACTCGGGCGATGCGCTGATCCGGGTGCCGGCCATATGCGCACCGTCGCCAAGGCGCAGGTACATGGAGGCCAGCCCGCCAGTCAAAGGAGGCACCGCGTCGCGCCGCAGCGCCCGCATGCAGCCCAGCGGCGTTTCCGCCAGGCGGCCCAGCAGCGCCCCATCGAGCCACGCGCGCTGCGCCTGCGGCGCCGGCTCGGCTGCCATGGGATCGATGCCGGTAAGGCCGTGCAGCAATGCGGCGCCATCGTCCAGGTAGAACAGGCCGTGCGGGCCTTCCAGGCCCAAGCCGCCTGCCCCGGCCGGCGGCTGCGCACCGGCGGCGGGCGTGACAGCTTCCAGGTGCAGGGACATGCCGCCATGGCTGCACCATAAGCCGCCCGCCACGCTGCGGCTCAACGCCGCACTGGCGGCGCTGAGCGCCTCTTTCTGCAACCGCACGGCCTTCGCATCCGCGGCAGGCAAGCACTCCGTTCCAGCCATTCCAGCCCTCCGCTTACAGTATGGTCAGGGTCACATCCTTTCCTATACGTCGTTCCAGGTGGACGCTTAGTTCCTTTTGCTGGCCACGCAGGCGCTCGGCCAGGCCCTTGCCGGCCGGCTTCAGGTGATAGGCAACGCAAGCCGGGCCGGCGTCCACTGCCACGGCCATCGTCTCGCCGCCGGGCAGTTGCACTTCGAAGATGCCGCTCATGTTCCCTGCGGGGAGCAGCGCCACGATGTCCTGCGCGTCGAACGCTTGCCCGTATGCCGCTGCAGCACCCGTCAGCGCTGCTCCAGGATCGCCTTGCCCGCCATCGGCACCGTCATCGCCCCGCCCGCGGCCCTGGCGGCCTTCCTGCCCGCTTGCGCCCGCGCCTTCGCCAGTGCGCCAGTCTTCCAGCTTATCGGCCGGCTGTTCGCGCGCAGGATTGGACGGCGCACGGGCAGTGCGCGGCGGCTCAGGCTGGGCCGGCGCGGCCGCTTTGCCGTGCACCCGCACCGGCCTTGGCGGCGCCTGTGCCGGCGTGGCCGGCTGGGCCGCGGCTGCAGTGGCCAGGCGCCATGCCGGCGCAGTTAGCGGACGGCGGTTTGACCTGCCGGGCAAAAGCTCGTCCAGCCATCGTCCCGGCATGGCCGGCGGCAGGCGGTTCATCCGGCCTCCCCGGCCTGGCGGGCCAGGGCACGCAGCTCATCGCGCATGATGCCGAGCTTCTCCTGCTGCCGCTGGGCGCGCCGTGCCTCGCTCCGTGCTGCGAAGAAGCGCGCGCCTGCCTGCCGGGATTCCCGCACCGCTTCCTGACAGCGCAAGTTCAGGCTGGCCGCCTCTTCCTTCATCCGCGCATGGCGCGCCTTGGCAACGTGGAACTGGCCCGTGGTGATCGTCATCTGCAGGAACCGGGCGCGCGCCTCCTGCCAGAACTGCGCGGCCTGCCGCACCGCCTCGCGCTTGCGCAACTTGTAGTCGTGCAGCGCCTGGCGGCTGGCGCGCCAGCTGTCCCGGGCACTGCTGCGCTCACGTTCGAGCCGCCCCAGTCTTTGCTTGCGCACGTGCAGCAGCTGGTCCAGGCTGCGGTCCGGCCGCTTAGGCTCGGCCACGTCAGTCACTTCCCGCCTGCCGCGCTTCATGACTGCATCCCCAGCAAGGTATCCAGCGTTTCCTGGAACGGCGTGCCGCTTCCGCTGCCGGTGTACTGGCGCAGGAATTCCAGCTGCGCGGGGCGCAACTGCATGGCGCGGTCGGCCACCGGGTCGGCGCCCGGCTGGTATTCGCCAAGGCGTATCAGCAGTTCCATCTCCTGGTAGCGCGCCAGCAGTTCGCGGAACTGCCCGGCAGCCGCGCGGTGTTCACGCGTGGTCACATTGCTCATCACGCGGCTGATGCTGGCCAGGACGTCGATGGCAGGGTAATGGCCCTGCTCGGCCAGCTTGCGCGTCAGCAGGATGTGCCCATCCAGCAAGGACTTGGCCTCGTCGCCGATCGGGTCGGAAGCCGATTCGCCATCCACCAGCACCGTATACATGGCGGTGATCGCCCCGTCCGGCGTGCTGCCGGCGCGCTCGATCAGGCGCGGCAGCATGGTGTAGACCGACGGGGTGAAGCCGCCGCGTGCCGGCGGCTCTCCGGCCGCCAGGCCGATCTCGCGCTGGGCGCGGGCAAAGCGGGTCAGCGAGTCGACCAGCAGCAGCACCTGTTTACCGCGCGCCCGGAAAGCCTCGGCAATCGCCGTTGCGGTAAAGGCGGCGCGCGCCCTTTCCATCGACGTGCGGTCGGAGGTGGCGCAGACGATCACGGTCTTGCGCACCAGTTCGTCGTCCAGTTCGTGTTCCAGGAATTCGTTCAGTTCGCGGCCACGTTCGCCGATCAGGCCGAACACGATCGCTTCGGCCTGGCAGCCGCGCGCAATGGCTGCCATCAGGGTGGTCTTGCCGCAACCGGGGCCGGCAAAAACGCCGATGCGCTGGCCCAGGCCCATGGTCAGCATGCCGTCGATGGCGCGCACGCCGGTAGGCAGCGGCGTGACGATGCGCGGCCGCTCCACGGCCTGCGGCGCGTCGCGGATCACCGGCACCGTGGTGCGCCAGGTGCCCACGACGCCGCTGGCAGCCGGCGCGCGGAACATCTGGCGGCCAAAGCCATCGAGCACGCTGCCGAACAGGTGGTCGCCCGCTTCTATGGTATGCGCGCGCCGCAGCGGTTCGATCACGGTGTTGCTGGAAACACCTTCCAGCGGACTGAGTGCGGACAGCACGGCGCAGCGCTCGGTAAAGCCTACCACCTCTGCCAGCATTGGCGCGCCGCCGCGCTGCTGGTCGTACAGGTGGCAAAGCTCGCCGATCTGCACCGGCGGCATATGGGCCTCGATCAGGGTGCCCAGGACCTGCGCCACCTTGCCGCGGCTGGTGAACCCCGGATGCGGCGGAAGCTGCGCCCTCCATGCCGGGATGGCTGCGCGCATTTCCTGCAAGGCTGCGGCCACTGTCACCAGCGCACCTCGATCGGTGCGGGTCCTGCAAAGGTGATGCGGTTGCCGTCGATGGCGGTCAGGCGCACTCCCTTGTATTCATCGCCCGGATAGAGGCGCCGGCCGTCGCTGGTCACGATGCTGGCCTGGTTGCCTGTCACCAGTTGCTGGATCTGGAACGGCAGCAGCGTATCGGCACCACCCAGTTGCACGTCGATGGGAAATTCGATGTGGTTCGCTTTCACGAAATCGGCCAGGATGCGTCGGAAACGCAGGGTTTCCTCCTCGTCCAGCGCGCCCTTCATGCGCCAGGCGCCTTCATCGAGCTGCAAGTCGAAACGGCGCAGCATGTCCACGTCGGCCAGGCGCTTGCGAAAGGCCTGGGCCAGGGCCGCCGGCGGCGTCCTGGGGGCCTGCGGCGCTGCCGCCAGGACGGCCGGGAGGGCCGGAGCCGGCGGCAGCACCTGCGGCGGCGCCGGCCTGGCGCTAAATGCCAGCGAAGCGGCGCCTGCCAGCACAGTGCCGGCGGCCACAGGCACCCACATGGCGCGGCTGCGGCGCTTCCCGCGTTTTCCGGCCGACGGGGCGGGGTCCGGCTCTGCCGGCCGCGCGGGCCGGCCTGCGCCCGGGACTGCGCCATGCGCCGCCCCGCCAGCCATCGCTGCAGGCAAGGATGGCGGCTCCATCCACGGCGCCGCCGCATCGGCAACGCCGATCCAGACTGCACCGATACGCGCACTGCCGCCGGGCGCCAGGACATGCTCCTCCTGCTCCGCGTCCGGCGCCGCGCCGCGCACGCTTCCTTCCAGCGCCGCCAGCAGCCAGCGCTCGCCGTCATGGCGCAGCGTGGCGTGCCGGCCGGCCACCCCTGGGTCAAGCAAGACCACGTCCGCATCATCGCTGGCGCCGATCACGTAGTGTTCTGCGCCCAGCGGCAGGCTGGCGCCGCGATGCAGCCCGCTCAGGATCCGTAACTCCAGCCCGGATTGTTCGCCCATATCCTCACCTCCAAGATTCCCGGCGCCGGGATCGCGCCGCTACCATGTGTGGCAGGCGCGGGCCGCCCGGTTCCGCCGCTTATGCTTCGATCATGCCGACCGGCTGGATCCGCAGGTGCTGGGTCAGCTCGGAGAAGGCGAACACCGGCACCGAGAAGAATTCCTCCTCGATCAGCTTGCGCACGGAGCGGCGGATGTCCGCCGCCGTCACCAGTACCGGTGGCGCCACCGACGAGCTCACGCTGTGCGACAGCTCGCCCAGGCGGTCGAGGATCATCTGCTCGGTCTCGGGATCGATATCGAGATAGCTGCCCTGGCTGGTCTGGCGCATGGCGTTGCGCAGCAGGTCTTCCAGTTCCGGCGACAGCAGGATCACCTCGATCAGTCCGTTGCGCGCCACCTCGAAGCACAGTTGCCGCTTCAGGGCCAGCCGCACATAGTCCGCGATGACGTCCGGATCGCGCTCCTTGGGCGCCCAGTCCAGGGTCGTCTCCAGTAACAGGCGCGCATTGCGCAGGGAGACGCCCTCCCGCGTCAGCCGCTGCACCACCTCAGTCAGGCGCGGCAAGGTGAGCGTCTTGTTGACCTCCTTGCCCAGCTCGGGATAGCGCCGTTCCGCCCAGCGCGTGAAGCGGATCACTTCATTGACGCCGACGAACATCTGGCAGTTGCGCAGCATCTCGACTTCGATATCGGCGCCGCACACGGCTTCCCAGCGCTGGTACTGCACGCCCGCCTCGGCCAGCGCCGCTGCGTCCTCGATGCGCACCCAGGTGCGCCGGCGGCGCGAACCCGCAACCTGGGCTTCGACGGCCGTGAAGCCCAGTTCCTGCAAACGCCCCGCCGCCTCCTGGGTCGCGCCCCAGCCAAGTCGGATTTCCTCGTCGATCAGCGGCACCTCGGCCATCAGGAAATGGACACGCCCCTCGGGAATCGAATGGTGGTATTCGAACTCGATGGGTTTCAGGTCCGGAATGCCGCGCCGTTCCAGCATCCCGTTGCGCATGACGCGCACCGCAACGCGGATCGTCTCCGCTTCCGGCGTATCGCGCATCGCTTCAGGCATGCGCAGTATGAAGGGCGTGGTGGCCGAGAAATTGGTCAGGTCGACAATGCTGGCATTCTGCCGCTCCTTCTCTTGCGCCGCCCTTTCCTTTTCGGCATCGGCAAGGGGCTTGAGCATGCCCATCACGCCCGCCCCGCCCAGGCCCAGTGCCAGGACCAGGAAAACCATGGCCGGCATGCCGGGGATGGCGCTGAACAGCAGCATGATGGCCGCCGTGGTCAGCAAGGCCTTGGGCTCCTTGAACAGTTCTCCCACGATGTCCTGGCCGATATTGCTTTGTTCGCCCTCCGCGTCGTCGCCGCTGACGCGCGTGGTGATCATGCCGGCGCCAAGGGAAATCAGCAGTGCCGGGATCTGGGCGATCAGGGCGTCGCCGATGGTGAGGATGGAATACACCTGCATCGCCTGCGACGCCTCCATGCCCCGCTGCACGATGCCGATCGAGATACCGCCCACCAGGTTGATGGCCACGATGCAGATGCCGGCAATGGCGTCGCCCTTGACGAACTTCATGGCGCCGTCCATGGCGCCGTGCAACTGGCTTTCCTGTCCCAGCTTGGCGCGCTTTTCCTTGGCCTCCTCCGCTGTCAGGATGCCGGCCCGCAGGTCGCTGTCGATCGACATCTGCTTGCCCGGCATTGCATCGAGGGAGAAGCGGGCCGACACTTCGGACACGCGCTCGGAACCTTTGGTGATGACGATGAACTGCACCACCGTCAGGATCAGGAAGATCACCAGGCCGACCACCAGGTTGCCGCCCACCACGAAATTGCCGAAGGTCTCGACGATATGCCCGGCATCGGCTTCCAGCAGGATCAGGCGTGTGGTCGATACCGAAATCGCCAGCCGGAACAAGGTGGTCAGCAGCAGCACTGCCGGGAAGGTGGAGAACGCCGTCGGACCCGGCATGTACATGGCGACAATGACAATCAGTGCCGAAGCGCCCAGGCTGCAGGCGATCAGGATGTCCAGCAGCCAGACCGGCATCGGCAAGGCCAGCATGAAGACGATGCCGATCACCAGGCCGGCGGCGAGCAGCTCTGCGCGCCTGGCCACCCTGGCGGCAACTCCATTGAGGAACAAGACGAAAGCCATCGATTGCATGCTGTGTTTTCCTTATGCGCTCTGGCGCCGGGCGATCAGTTCCAGGCAGGGTTGGGCGCCGAATGCCTGGCGCAGTACGGCCAGGTCGGCCGGAAGGCCCAGTTCCGTGGCCGCGTAGCCGGCCAGCAGCAACAGGTTGCGTTCGCCGGGCCAGAGTTCCAGGCATGCGCTGGCCAGCGCATGCGCTTCATCATGCTGGCGCGCCCCGATGTGGCCCCAGACCAGGCCGATGGCGGCGCCCAACTCCTCCGCCATCGCCGCCTTAATGCTGCCCTTTCTCATCCTCGCCTCCTTCCGCCGTTTGCAGTGCGCGATCCGGTTCGGCGTCGCTGCGCCGCATCTGCTGCCAGCGCAGCCGAAGCTGCACTGCCGTTTCCACCACCTGGACGGCGCGCAAGGCAGGCCCCCGTGCCTCCAGTGGATGCCGCAGTGCCTGGTCGATCAGCATTTTTTGCAGGCCGCGCAGCGAAGGCAAGGGATTGCCGCGCCATACCGGATTGTCGAAACTGAGTTCCGGACCCACGGCCTGGGCCAGCATCGCCAGCTTCGGATCGGCACTGAGCACCGGCGGCGGCAGCGACAGCGCCTCCTCGGCGGGCAGCAGCAAGGGCCGCGATTTGACCGCCTGCAGCGAGGGCGCCAGGCTGTGGATCTCGCCGGCATCGGCCAGCGCTTGCAAGCCGAGGCTTGCGGCATCGTTCAGGCGTGTCTTGATCACCGCAGCAACTCCTCGGCCGCCAGCCATTGTTCGTCGTCCAGCCCGATTGCCTCGCTGTCGGTGCAACGGCGCACCAGGTACCAGCTGCCGTCGGCGAACAGCGCCGGCAGCCAGGCGCCGCGGCGCCGCAGCCCGGCCCCACGGCGGCGCAGCAGCGTTTCCCCCCGCAAGTGCTGCGCCTCCGGCGTGGTCGCGCCAAGCGCCAGCAGCACGCCGCTCTCCAGCGGATAGATCAACAACCGCCTGCCTCCGGCCAGCGCTGCCATGGCCACCGCATCGTGCAGCCGGGCCTGCGCCAGCAGCTGCGAGCAAACCGCGTTCAGGTCATCCCTCATTGCCTGCCCCCATGGCCGCGCAATTCGCCCTTGGCCCGTGCGGCGATGCTGTCGCGCCACTCCTGTTCGCGCCGCTCGACCTTGCTTGGCAGGAGCGGAAGTTCGAACTGCGCGGCCTGGGCCTGGCGCTGCAGCTCGTCCAGCAGCTCGCGCCGGGTCGCCAGCTTATCGGCCGCCCACAAGGTGGCAGGCAACGCTTCCATGGCGCTGCGCAGCAGCGACCATGCCTTGCCGCGCACCTCGGCACGCAGCGGCTTCACCTCGCCTAACTGGGCCATCAACGTTGCCGCCTTGGCCTTGCCCCAGCCGGTTTCCGCGGCTGTCAGCAATTGCACTGCCAGTTCCGCCACATCCGGCTGCGCCACCAGCGCCGCCTGGTCGGCCAGGTCGCGCCGCAGCGCTGCGGCGATATCGAATACCGACCTGACAACGGTGAAGGCCTTGGCATCGGACATCGTCAGCCAGTAGCGGCCCATGCTGCGTTCCGGGTTTCGCCGTATATCCGCTCCCATGCCGCCCCTCCCTTTAAAGTCCTGCCATCATGCGCGAACGCAGGCTTTCCATGGCCGACACGCAGTGCTCCGCGCCGAAATTGCGTATCAGCGCCTTGAGCATGGCCAATGGCGTCAATGGCACGTCCACGCGGCCCTTGGCTTTGCCGCCGATCAGGAAGCGCAGTTCCCGCGTCGTCGGCAACGCTTCCTCCGCCATGGATTCCATGGCGCTGTGTAATTCTTCGGTTTCCTGCAGCGTGTGCCGCAGGTCGCCCGGGCTGCGCTGCATCATGTCGCTCATCATCTCGTTGAGCGCGCCTTTCAGGGCCCGCTTCTTGTAGGCGCTCATGCCTTCCATCTGGTCCGCTTCGCGCAATGCCTCCAGCAAGGCGTTGTAGCTCTGCACCATGTCAAAGCGCTCGGTCAGCATGGCTTCCGCCGCGGCCCGTCCCTCCTGGCTGCTGTCTTCGCGCAGCATCTCCAGCGCGCGCTGGACGGGATGCCATTCGTCATGCGCTTCGTTCATATGGCCAGGGCCGCCCACCTGCGCTGCCTTGCCGGCCTGCTGGCTGCGCGTCCTGTCACGCAGCGAGCCGCGCGGCGCCGTCCTGACTGCCGCCGGGACCCGGCGCTGTTCCAGCGCCTTGCTCTGGAAGGCCAGTTCCTCCTTGACGCCGGCCTCGATATCGATCGCCTCGCGTGCCTTCAGGTCGACCGTCACGTGCGCCTGGCGCAGGTTGTGGGCTGTATTGGCCGCGGGCCTGGAAAGCTGCGCTTGCAGCTCCAGGGCGGCGGGGCTGATTGGGGAGTTCGATACGTTCTTCATGCGGCATCAGTGGCAGCGGCGGCCAGCGCGGTTCCGCAGCAAATCCTGCGAAACCGCGGCGCTTTCCTCAACTTTTTTCAAAGTCTCATCAATGTTCACGGAAGTACAACGGACCGCGATCCGGCTGCTATCTTTCAGCCTACACAAGCCGGGGCGCCCATTCCATAAGGCGCCCCGCCCGACGATGCAATCTAGCCCAGTGGGAGAACCTTATGTACCAAACCATGCTCGCTGCCACCGACATCCATAGCACCGGCCATGCCGTACCCGTTCCTGTCCTTGCCAGCGCCAACGTCTACAGCTTGCGCCCTGCGCCGGCCGCCGCGCCTGGCGGCATCGACCTGGTGCACCTGTACGAGAAGCACCGCACCCACCTGCTGCGCTTTGTGCAGCGCTACCTGGGCAACCCGGGCGATGCGGAAGACGTGGTACAGAACACGTTTGTGGAAGCGCTGCGTTGCGCCGACCAGTTCTCCGGCCTGTCCAAGCCTTCCACCTGGCTGTTTGGCATTGCCTTGAACCTGGCCCGTAACCAGGTGCGGCGCAACTGCGCCGACCGCTATGAGGAAACCGACGACAGCTTCCTGGAACAGATCGTCGACAGCCATGCCGATCCGGCCCTGATGTGCGAATTGCGCCAGATGGCGGGCCTGGTGGACAAACTGCTGGGCGAACTGCCGCCAGCGATCCGCAACACGTTCGAGGCGGTGCTCGATGGCGAGATGAGCTATGAAGAAGCAGCCCGCGATCTGGATATTCCGATCGGCACTGTCCGTTCGCGCGTGGCGCGGGTACGTGCCGCAGCCCGCCGCCAGTGCGGGCGCGAATGATGGTTCAGCAGGCCGGCGGCCGGTCCAGCGCCATGCTGGCATGCCAGGCCTGGGCCATGTCGGCCGTTTCCAGTATGGCATCCATCACGCTGCGCTCGTCCCCAAGGCGGGCCAGCGCAATCCTGCGCATGGCGATATGGCAGCCCTCATCGGCGTGCCACATGCAATCGAGGCCGTCGAAGCGCGAATCTCCCGCTTGCGGCGCGTAGCCGTCCTGGCCTAGCGCCGGCAGCCGCGCCGAGATGGTGAGGCAGCCGCCCCCGCTTGCCGCATCCACTGCGGTGCGCGTCAGGACGAGCCCGAACTGCAGCTCCAGCACGGGCGGCGACGCGGCATCCTGGCCGCACAATTCGCACAGCTCCGCCAGCAGCGCATTGGCCGCCCGGCTGGAACCATCGAACTCCTTGTTTTCTGGATGATCGGCTTGCACTGGCAAGTGCCCCATATCGTCGCGCACGCAGGCCGGATGCCGCCCTGGGCCCGACGCTGGCCCACGGCCGGCATATTCTAGCAGCCAGTCCCGGCCGGGTGCGCGCAACAGGGCCGCGAGTGCCGGCTACAGCATGCGCAGCGTGCGCCAGATCGGGAGGCGGAGCGCCAGGATCGCCGCCACCGTGCGCGGCAATCCTTCGCGCAGCTCGTGCAGCGCAGTTTCGGCGGGGCTGCCTGGGATACAGGTGGCGAAGTGGCCTTGCAACAGGATGGCTACGCGGCGGCTGATGTCCTGTGCGTCGGGCGGCTCCTCCGCCGGCGCCTGTGCCAGGCATTGGTAGACCAGGCGCTGCGCCAGGCCCGAATGCAGGCCGCCGCCCAATTGGGGCGAGGCAAGCGCCTGGTAATGGTCGCCATAGGCGGACTGCGCCGCGATTGCCTGGTTAAGCCGCCTGGCCGGCGCGGGGTCGACCGCGTCGCTGCCGATGAAAAAGATCGCCGCCTTGTCCGAGGCGGCCAGGCGCGCAGCCAGGCGTGCCACGGCCTGCACGCTGCAGCCTTCGTAGCCGGCCAGCTCGGTGAAGGTTTTCGCTCCTGTTGCCAGTGCATCGAGAATGCGCCACAGTGCCGCGCTATCGCTGCCGGCTGCGGCGTCCGGGGCCGGGCCGGTTTGCGCCACTGAAGTCAGGACCAGTCCCAGCCTGGCAAGCCAGCCGGCCTGGCGTTCGGCAGGCATGCTGCGGGCGCCGCGCACGTAGACGTCTTCCCGGAAGCTTGTATTGAGCAGGTAGTCGCGCATCGTTTCGCGCCAACGCGGATCGGCCGCGCCTTCAAGGAGCGCCCGCTGCTGCGCCGTCAGGTAATCCTCCCCGAAGGCGAGCGGCAAGTCCGCCGAACCGACGAAATCGAGGTCGGCGGCCGCCAGGCCGCCCGCCACGTCCGCATGGTAAAGCGGTTCCCAGCCGCTGTTCAGGTATTCGTGCGCCAGGTAGCCCGCCTTGTCCCGCGCCAGCGACGCCATGCGGTAATCCAGCTGCTTGCTGCCGTCGAAGAAGGCGGCGCCCGCTTCGGCCAGGCTGCGCGCAAGCTCGCGCGCCTGTTCCAGCTGCGCTACGCGCGGCACCGGATTGCAGTTCGCATGCTCAAGCAACAGGCGCTGCAGGGGCAAGATGCGGGTCCAGCCGGGCATGGCATTGTAGTTGACATAGACGATGCCGCCGGGCTTGAGGTAGCGGCCGATGAACTCCACCAGGCACTGCCGGTTGGCGGGAGTGATCCAGCTGTAGATGCCATACATGGTGATGTAGTCGAGCTGCGGCAGGTCCGCCTTGCCGGCGGCAAGGTCGGCGAAACTGCATTCGAGCACCGTCATGTTTTCCAGCTGCGCCTCGTCCGCCAACTGGCGGGCGCTTGCCACGTGGGCCGGGTTGAAATCGTTGGAGTAGAAGCGGCCGTGCGGATGGCTGGCCGCCAGGATGTTCGATGTCAGGCCCATGCCGGCACCCAGTTCGAAGTAGGTGAAAGGCCGGTCCGGCGGCACCGGTTCGACCCCATTCAGGATGCAGGCGATACTCAGGTGGCCAGGGCTTTGCTCGGCAAAATATGCCGCCGGATAGTCCAGGTCCGCCACGTAGCCGTCATTCCAGTCCATATTCACGCTCCCTGGTTGCAAATGAGCGCCTGGCCGGCATCGACCAGCAAGCCGGCCAGGCGCGCTACGTCAAGCATGTCCTTGCCTTGCAACGCGGGCAGGAGCGCCAGCTCGGCGAAGCTGCGCGGCCCGCCTGCCAGCGCGTCCAGCATGGCCCCGGAAAGCGCTGCATCCAGCGCTTGCGCCGGCGCTTTGCCGCGGGCCGGGGCCAGGTCAAGGTAGCATCCTGCCAGCCATTCCGCCTGGCGCATCGGATGCATGCGGCGCGCGCCCCTTACATAAATATCGCGACGGAATGCGGTGTCAAGCAGGACATCGCGCACCGTCTCGCGCAGTACCGGAATGCCCTGCGCGTCCAGCAGCGCACACTGCGCCGCCGGCAGGTGGCGGCGAGGATCGCTCCACCAAAGGTCGGCCGACGCCACGTATTCCAGCTTGGCGTCGGCCAGGGCGCGCGCGACGTCGGCGTGATACAGGGCCTCCCAGCCGCGCCGCGCGAATTCCCGGCAGCCCGGTGCGATGCCGGCCAGGCGCCTGCGCATGGCCGGCGTGTCGTTGTCGGCAAAGTACGCCGCAGCAGCGCCGCGCAGTTGCTCCACCTGGGCGGCCGCCTGCGCCAGCTGCTGCGCCGCGTCATCGCCATGCAACCGGGCCTGCTCACGCACCAGGCGTTGCAGGGGCAGGATGCTGCTGCAGCCGGGCAAAGCGTCATAGCCGGCATAGGCGATGCCGCCCGGCTTCAGGCAACGATCGAACAGCTCAACGGCCTGCTGCCGCTGCTGCCGGTCCAGCCAGCTGAATGGACAGGCCAGGATGATAAAGTCCATGGGCGGCAGGCCAGCGGCCTGCCCCGCAGCTGCACCAGCCACAAAGTAGCTGCCATGCGGATTGGCGCCTGCGGCGGCGGCCAAAGCGAGCTCCTGGCCGCAATCGAGCCCGAGGAAGCTGAACGGCCGGTCGAGCGGAACAGGTTCCACGCCGGCCAGGGCACAGGCGAAATTCAAGTGCTCCGGTCCGGGTTGCCACCACTGCTGGTCCATGTCTTGTTCTCCCGGCATTCAGCCTTTGCGGGACAGGCGCCGGATGCGGTGCCAGTTGAATCCCTCGTCTAGCGTGGCGCATTGCTGCTCACGCAGCGGCTCCCCGCGGACCACTTTCGCGTTCGCGTCCATAGTGAACTCCCTGTTGCTGCAAGCATGGATCAGGTGTAGAAGACGCGGTCGCGGCCGGCGTTGCGATAGTCCTTCATGCTCAGGCGGCCGTCATGCTCGCCATTGGTGGCCGACTCCAGTTCCTTGAACAGCGCGTAGTTGTTGGCCGCCATGCGCTGGGCCGCCTGCTGGACCTCCTCCGGCACCTGGATGGTCTTGCCATTCTTGTCGGTACAGTAGCCGGTGGCAGCCATCTGCCGGACTTGGTCGATCGTCAGGAAACGAATGCCATGTTCGGCCTGGAAGTGCTGCATGCTGCGGGTCGCCGCCGACGCCGAAGTCCAGTCTCCGCCAGGCCGCACTTCATCCGGATTCCTGATGTAGCGGTAGTCCGGACGGTCGCCGCTGCGGGCCTGGATGGTGCCATCCTTTACCGCCTCGGAGTAATCGCCCTGGCTCAGTTTGCCGTCATGCTCGCCATTGGTGGCCGATTCCAGCTGCTTGAACAGCTCGAAGTTGTTGGCCGCCATGCGCTGGGCGGCCTGTTGCACCTCTTCCGGCACCTGGCGGGTCTTGCCGGATTTGTCGGTGTAATAGCCGGTTTCGGCCATCTGGCGCAACTGGTCGATATCGAGCAGGCGGATATCGTTATCCTTCTGGAAGTCCCTGATGGTCCTGGCCGCATCGGCGCGCGACGGCAAGCCATCGAAGCCGCCTTCCAGCTCCAGGTCGAAACTGGCATCGCGCACAAAGCCGCTGCCTTTGCCGATTGAACCGTCCTTGACCGCTTCACGGAAGTCGCCGATGCTCAGCGAGCCGTCATGCTTGCCGTTGGTGGCGCTTTCCAGTTTCTTGAACAGCTCGAAGTTATTGGCCGCCATGGCGCGTGCCGCATCCTGCACTTCTTCCGGCACCTGGATGAACTTCCCGTTCTTGTCCTTGCAGTATCCCGTTTCGGCCATCTGCTGGATCTGGTCGATGGAAAGATGGCTGATGCCGTGCTCTTTCTGGAAATCGTTGATGGTCTTGGCCGCGCCATACTCGCTTGGACGGTTCGATGAAATATTGCCGTTCATGATGGCGTTCATGAAGTCCAGCAGCGAAATGCCGCGCATCGTCGGCGCATAGCCGGAACCGCCGTTGGGCGAAATGGTGCCATCCTCGACCGCATAGCGGTAGTCTTCCTGGCTCAGCTTCCCGTCATGTTCGCCGTTCTTGGCCGATTCCAGCTTCCGGTACAGCTCGCCGCCGTTGGCCATCAGCTTCTGGGCCGCCAGCTGCACATCTTCGGGCACCAGGCGGGTCTTGCCGTTCTTGTCGGTGAAATAGCCCGTTTCTGCCATCTGCCTTACCTGGTCGGGCGAGAGGTAGCGGATGCCGTTGTCCTTCTGGAAGGAGTTGATGGTCTTGGCGGCGCTGGACTCCGATGGCAGCTGGCTGCCGCCGTCGCCCGCGAACAGCATATTGCGGGCCGCGTTCTTCAGCCAGGCCGGCAGATCCAGTTCGTCGAGCACGTCGGCCAGCGTTTCAGGCGAACCCTGGCCGCGCGGCGAGCGGGCAAACAGGATGTCGCTCGATTCCGCGCCAAGCGGCGAAACCCCGGTTAGCACGGGGCGGAAGGCGCCCGGCGTGTCGTTGTCAAAAGTGGTGGTGATCGTCGTGGTGGTAGTGGTGATCGTGGCTGACATGCTGTTTCCTTGGTCGAGTAAGTGAATGCGCGCCTACACTGCCGACTGCGAAATTTCTTCCGCTTTCTTGATCAACTTCGTGAACACTGCCACGTTGTTGACATCGCTCCTTGCGGCAGCGACTTCCTCCAGCTGGCGGACATACTTCGCTTCGCTGGCGCGCGCTGACCGTATTCTTGAGTCGGACATGGGAAGCTCCTATTGCTGGTCGTTGATGGTCTTGGCCATCGCATTGAAGACCTTCAGCTTGGCCAGCGAAGTGCCCTGCTGCGAGACCCAGAGCTGGAATTCCATGGCTTCGGCCGCGCCCATCTGCGCGGCCTGCCCCAGCGGCATGGACTTGGTCTTTTCCATGGCCTGGCCCGGGCGCGCCTGCGATGGCGCGAACATGCTGTTCTGGTAGCTGCTCATAGTGTTCTCCTTCGATCGATGCAACAGAGGTGGAGCCTGACGGCTCCACCTCTTCTGGCTTAGATCAGGGACAAGGCGTTGTCCTGGCCAGCCTTCGCCAGCTTCAGCTTCGCGGCGTTGGCATTCACCGCCTCTTTTGCCGCGGCCGTAGCTTCCTGGTCAGCGATAGCGCCGCCTGCGCCAATCCACGATCCGATACCGGTCAGTCCAGACATGATTACCTCCTTGGTTGTGGTTGAAATTGCCGCCTTACGCATTGCGTTGCGACGGTAGCGATATGTGGAGGCCTGCGCGCCGGCAGTTCCATGCCGCCGATCCGATTTCCGGTTTGTGTCCCGCGTGGAACCGTTTGGCATAGAGCCGCTACCTATCGGTGCGTTATGTAATGGAACATGCGCAGGAATCCATCAACCATCAAAGGAGCAAATATGGGCGTTCAATTTTCCCCGGTCGGCGGCTTTAACTTCAGCGCGCAGGTAAGCGACATCTTCAAGGAAAGCCTGAAACACAAGACCAACGAAGACCTGATCAATATGCTGGGCAAGGACAACCTCAGCCCGGCCGCGCGCGACGCCATCAGCAAGGAACTGGAATCGCGCTTCAAGGCCAATCAGGCGGAGAAAAGCGGCGGCGGTGGCGGCGGCGAGGAGGAGGACGAGCTGCGCAAGCTGCTGAAGAAACTGCAGGAAGGCACCATTTCTTCGGAGGAGATGAAGAAGCTGGCCGGCATGCTGGGCGTGAACGTTGCCACGCTGGAGAAGATCAAGGGTAAGGGCCAGGAAGAAGCCGGAGCGGATATCACCGGCGGCTGACCCTGGTCCGCCTGGCGCTTGCGGCCTCCTGCGGCCGCAAGCGCTTCACTTAGATAATGTCGTCGGCCGGGTTGGGCGACTTCGCATCCTGGCCACCGCCCAGGACTTTGGCAGCGGTATTCACAACTTCAGGCAGAACGGCACGGCCGATAGCGGCAAGTACTGGCAGCATTTTTGACTCCTTTTCATGGTTGATATGGTGCAGGGCACCAGCGCCCCAAGCTAAGTGGCAACGAATGGCGCATACGTTCCATCGCCGTGCAACGGCGCTGCGGAACCAGCGCAGCCACCGCAGCCACCTATCGGCAGGCCTGGTGCCGGGCGCAAATGCGCGGCCCCTGTCAGCGCTTGCCGGCGTTCCCACATGAGACGAGCTTATGGACTTCGCAGAACAACAATCACAGGCAGCCTCCCTCTCGCCGCTGGCGCATGCCGGCCAACTCGCCTTCTGGCTCGATCTGAATCCCGACCTGACGATCAGTGCAGCGCCCCTGTCCAAGCCGGCGCCGACCGCCCTGCCCGGCCTGGGCGATGCCAGGCGCCACGCCGCGGACGCTATCGCCGAGGGCTATTTCCAGGCTGGCCCCATTATCCCGCGCAGCCATGCCGGCAAACTTGCGCAGGTGATCGGCGGCCTGGTGCAGCGCGGCATTCCGCCCATCTTCTGCATGGTCTACGATGCCTTCTGGCAGATGTTCGCGCCGCTCGATCCCGTGCTGCGCCAGCTGCTGGGCGAGCGCTACCAGATGATGCCCACCGATATCTGGGCCTGGCACGTAGCGCCGCAGGAAGAAGCCGCAGGCTGGGGGCCGCACCGCGACCTGCACCATCCGCAAGCGATCGGCGCCGATGGCCGCCCGCGGATACTCAATGTCTGGCTGCCGTTGACCGACGTCAGCCCGCTCAATGCCTGCATGTACGTTCTGCCCCAGAACCTGGACCGGAGCCTGGCGCCGGAAGGCGAACAGATCGAACTGGAACTGGGCGACTGGCAGAACATTCGGGCGCTGCCCGTTCCCGCCGGCGCACCTTTAGGCTGGAACACCCACGTGCTGCACTGGGGAGGCCGCAGCAGTACGCGGGCCAGGCAGCCGCGCATCAGCGTCGGCATCTATTTCCACAACCGCGATTGCGACCTGCACGAGATCAATCCCGATACCGCCCGCACCGGCTTTACTTCGCTCGACTTCGGCCCCGGCCTGCAATTGCCGTTCGAGGCGCGCCTGCAGGCGATTGCCGGCGCGATCTATATGTACAACCGCCGCATTCCAGGCGACTTTCCCGACACCTGGGAGCACATTTTCCAGTTCGCCCGCCAGTATCGGCGCAATTGAAGTCCTAGCGCCGGTACTTCTTCAGCAGCGTCTTGAGGCGTGCGCGCCCGTGGACGCCGTACCAGGTCCAGATCGCTTCCGACGCCTCGCGGTTGTTCTCGTAATAGCCGCGGTTCAGCGCCAGCCAGGAATTGATGACCAGCAGCGGCTTGCGCAGGCGGACGAACTGCTTGCCGTAGCGCGCTGCCACCGGTGCATCCATATCTTCCGGCATCGACAGCGAGATGGCGAATCCGTCGATGCGTCCCAGTCTGAGTTTCTCGAAATTGAGGTCGGGATTGGCGGCGCCGGCATCGACCTCCACTCCCGCGCTTTGCAGGTACCTGATGTGCGGCGCCCCTTGCGAGACGCCTATGACGCGCCCGCGCATGGCGGCCGCGGGGTCGGCGTCGGGCGCCAGGCGGTCGCGCGCGCGCACGAAGACCACGACATAGAGCGGCATGGCACGCGCCGCATCGAGCCTGCCTTGCCTGTCGCGCGGATAGACCACATTGGGCAGTTCGCCCACAACCTGCGGGTCGAACAGGGACATGGCGTCGATCGCGCCTTCATCCAGGCTTTTGTGCAGCCGCGCCGGCGGCAACCGTACCATCCGCACAGGGCAATGTGCGCTGGCGCCCGCATCGCGTGCCAGTTCGGCCAGCGCGCCTGGCGGCTCCGGCGCCTGCGCTCCCGAGCCGGCGTAATACGGCGGAACCGCCTTGTCCGTATAGCCGTAGCGAAGCGGCTGGCAAGCGCCCGCCGCCTGCCCCGCGAGCAGAAAGCTTATCAGGATGGATAACAAGGGCCAGGCACGCATCGGACATCGGGATTGCTTGAACAATGCCAGTATAGCGTTCAAGCCTTCCCGATGGGCTGCCTGACCGGCGGTCTATTCTCGGGAGAGAAGTGGCTGTACCAGGCGACATGGTCGACAGTCGCATCCCACGCTGTGTCGGCTGCGGCGCGCAACTGGGCGCGGCCGCCGGCCGGCGCGAACGATGCGATGAGGCTACGACGGGCGTACGAGCCGGGAGTTCGCCTTTTCAGCCCGTTCCCGGATCACGCAGCCTTGCGCATGGTCATTGACCAGGCCCATGGCCTGCATGAACGCATAAACGGTGGTTGGCCCGACAAACTTCCAGCCAAGCTTTTTCAGGGCTTTGGACAGGGCTATCGCTTCCGCCGAGGTGGATACCGTCTGCGCTGCCGCAGCCGCCTGCGGTGCCGGCTCGAACTTCCAGACGAATCGGGCCAATGACCCTTCGCTTGCGATCAGCTCTTTGGCGCGCCGTGCGTTATTGATGACCGCTTCAATCTTGCCGCGATGGCGGACAATGCCTTCGTCCTGCAGCAGGCGTTCAACGTCGCGCTCCGTGAAGCGCGCAACGCGGCCAATATCGAAGTTATGGAAAGCGCGCCGGAAGTTCTCGCGCTTTGCCAGGATGGTCCGCCAGCTCAATCCGGACTGGAATCCCTCCAGGCAGATTTTCTCGAACAGGCGCGTGTCATCGACCACCGGAAAGCCCCATTCGGTGTCGTGGTAATGCAGGAATTCCGGCGCGGCGCCGCACCAACGGCATCGCGCGCCGCCATCTGGACCGGCAAAAAGTTCGCTCACCTCGCTCCTCCCTTCGGATCGTTGATTAGGACACCTGTCCTAATCAAATGTTAGGACGTGCGCGGCAACATTGTCAAGCCTTTACTCCAGCCATGATTTATTGGGCAGGCGGTGTTATGCTCAGCCGATCACTATGTTGAGACGCCCAATGAAAATTCTGGCCGACGCTATCGCGCAATGGACCGCGAACCAGGAAGATTATCAATCCCCTATCGCCAATTTGTACCTGTACCGGCGCAATGAGCCGACCACGCCGAACGTCTGCCTGGTGGAGCCCAGCATCGTGATGGTCGCGCAAGGCGCCAAGCAGTTGGTCATTGGCGACCAGTGCTACCGATATGATGCGCAGCGCTTCATGGTGACCGCCCTGAACCTCCCCGGCAGCTCCCAGGTTCTGGAAGCGAGTCCGCAGCAGCCCTGCCTCGGGCTGGTCTACAAGCTCGACCTGCGCACCATCGCTGAACTGTCGACACAAAGCACCCTGCCGGCGCCGGCCGACATTTCACACCAGGGCGTGGCGGCCATCGGCAGCCTGACGCCTGCGCTGGCCGATCCTTTCAGGCGCCTGATCGCGTTGCTGAACGAGCCGGAAGCCCTGCCCGTGCTGGCCCCGCTGGTCGAACGCGAGATCCACTACCGGCTGCTGCTTAGCGACCAGTCCGCGCGCCTGCGCCAAATTGCCTCCGTCGGCAGCCAGAGCTTTCGCATCGCGCGCGCGCTCGACTGGCTGCGCCTTCACTACGCCCAGCCGCTGCGCCTCGACGAACTGGCGGCACACGCCAAAATGAGCACATCCAACCTGCACCTGCACTTCCGCCAGTTGACTGCGATGAGTCCCTTGCAGTACCAGAAATGGCTGCGCCTGAATGAGGCGCGGCGCCTGATGCTCAACGAGCACCTGGACGCGGCCAGCGCGGCGTTCAGGGTGGGCTATGAAAGCCCTTCGCAGTTCAGCCGCGAATACAGCCGCCTGTTCGGCGCGCCGCCCAGGCGCGACGTCGACAGCATGCGACGCGAAGCCGCAGCCGCCTGACACGCCAAAGAGGATCAGGCAAGAAATCGGTGGGATCGTGCTATCGGCTGCGAAAACCCGCTCAATAGAATGCAAGCTTGCATTTCCACATGAGCGGAGAGTACGGAATGATCACACTGAATATCAACGGCACGACAACGCGCGTCGACGCCGCCCCCGACACCCCATTGCTGTGGGTGCTGCGCGACAAGCTGCACCTGACCGGAACCAAATACGGCTGCGGCATGGGCCTGTGCGGCGCCTGCACCGCGCACCTGGACGGCACACCTATCCGCTCGTGCAGCACACCGGTGTCGGCTGCGGTCGGGAAGAAGATCGTCACCATTGAAGGCATCGACCGCGCACGCATCGGCAAAGTGGTGCAGGAGGCATGGAAAAAGCTGGATGTGGTGCAGTGCGGGTACTGCCAGTCCGGCCAGATCATGAGCGCAGTAGCCCTGCTGGAGGGCAATCGCAAGCCATCGGACGACGATATCGACGCCGCCATGGCCGGCAATATCTGCCGCTGTGCCACCTATGTGCGCATCCGCGCCGCCATCCACGAAGCCGCACAGGAGCTCGCATGAAGACGACTTTTCCCCGCATTGAAAACGGCAGCCGCCGCGACTTCCTGCGCAGCGCAGTGCACGCCGCCGCCGGCCTGACGCTGGCCATTTACCTCCCGGGCGCCCAGGCCGCCGCCACCGCTGCCGTACCGGAGTTCGAGCCGAACGCCTTTGTCCGCATCGGCACGGACGGCATGGTGAGCGTCATCGCCAAGCACGTCGAGATGGGCCAGGGTGCCTACACCGGCCTCGCCACACTGGTGGCGGAAGAACTTGACGCGGCCTGGTCCCAGGTGCGTGTCGAAGGCGCAGCGGCGGATGCGCGCCGCTACAACAACCTGGCATTCGGCCCGTTCCAGGGTACTGGCGGCAGCACCGCCATCGCCAACTCCTGGGAGCAGTTGCGCAAGGCTGGCGCCAGCGCGCGCGCCATGCTGGTATCGGCCGCCGCCGCACAGTGGAACGTTCCGGCCAGCGAGATCCGCGTCAGCGAAGGCATTGTCACGCACGGTGCGCACAAGGCCACCTTCGGCGAACTGGCCCCGGCAGCCGCCCTTTTGGCGGTGCCTGCTGAAGTGAAGCTGAAATCTCCCGAGCACTTCAAGCTAATTGGCAAGCACGCCCCGCGCAAGGACAGCGCAGACAAGGTCAATGGCCGCGCCCAATTCACCCAGGACGTGCACCTGCCGGGCATGCTGACCGCCGTCGTCGCCCATCCGCCGCGCTTCGGCGCGACCGTCAAATCCTTCAGCGCCGGCAAAGCCAAAGCCATTCAAGGCGTGGTGGACGTGGTGCAGATCCCGAGCGGCGTAGCAGTCCTGGCACACGACACCTGGAGCGCCAGGAAAGGCCGCGACGCACTCAGGATCGTCTGGGACGAATCCAAGGCGTTCAAGCTGGGCAGCGAGGAAATCTTCGCCCGGTTCCGCACGCTGGCGCAGCAGCCAGGCCTGCTTGCCCATGGCTCGGGCGACACCGGCGCCGCGTTCGCGCGCTCCGGCCGCGTGCTGCGCGCATCCTACGATTTTCCTTATCTCGCGCACGCCGCGATGGAACCCTTGAACTGCGTGGTGCGCATCGGCAAGGACGAATGCGAGCTGTGGTACGGGGCCCAGTTCCAGTCCATCGACCAGCCGGCAGTGGCCACCCTGCTTGGCCTGGCGCCGGAGAAAGTGAAAATCAACATGCTGTACGCTGGCGGCAGCTTCGGCCGGCGCGCCAGCAAGGACGCGGACTTCGTGCTGGAAGCGGTGCAGATTGCCAGGGCCAGCAAGTCGCGCGCCCCCATCAAGCTGGTCTGGATGCGCGAGGACGACATGAAAGCAGGCTACTACCGCCCCGCTTTCCACCATGTACTGGAAGCATCGCTTGGCGACGATGGCCGCCCGACCGGCTGGCAACACCGCCTGGTGGGCCAATCGATCCTGGCCGGCACGGCATTCAGCGGCATGATCAAGGATGGCATCGACGCGGTTTCCGTCGAGGGCGCGGCAAATCTGCCGTATGACATTCCCGCCATGCGCGTCGAGTTACACTCGCCGACCAATATTCCGGTCCCCGCGCACTGGTGGCGCTCGGTCGGATCAAGCCATACCGCCTACTCCACCGAGACCTTCATCGACGAACTGGCAGGCACCGCCGGGCAAGACCCTGTGGCTTACCGCCTCGGGCTGCTCGGCAAGCATCCGCGCCACGCCGGCGTGCTGAAACTGGCAGCTGAAAAAGCCGGCTGGGGCCAGCCGCTGCCGGCAGGGGCGAATGGTACACGCCGCGGCCGCGGCGTCGCGGTACATGAATCCTTTGGCAGCTACGTCGCCGAGGTGGCCGAGGTGACCGTGAGCGCCGATGGCGCCATCAAAGTCGACCGGGTGGTGTGCGCCGTGGACTGCGGCATGGCCGTCAACCCCGATATCGTGCGTGCCCAGGTCGAAGGCGGTGTTGGCTTCGCCCTGTCGGCAGCGCTGCATGGCGCCATCACGCTGAAGGACGGCGTCGTTGAGCAGTCCAACTTCCACGACTACGCACCGATCCGCATCAACGAGATGCCGAAGGTGGAGGTGCATATCGTCCCATCGGCCGAGAAGCCCACCGGCATTGGCGAACCGGGCGTGCCGCCGCTGGCGCCGGCCCTGGCGAACGCCCTGGCTGCCGCTACCGGCAAACGCGTGCGCAGCCTGCCGATCCGCGCGCAGGAGCTGAAGGCCTGATGGAGAGTGTCGATCTGCAGGTACTGGAGGCGGCCCGCCGCTGGGCGGCCGAAGGACGGCGCTATGCGCTGATTACAGTTGCGCACACCTGGGGTTCTGCGCCCCGTCCCGCCGGCTCCTGGCTGGTGGTACGCGACGACGGCATGGCCGTTGGCTCGGTATCGGGCGGCTGCGTTGAAGACGACCTGATCGCCCGCAGGCGCGAAGGCCGGCTTGGCGACCGCCTGCCCTTCGCGCTCGACTACGGTGTCACGCGGGACGAGGCAGCGCGCTTCGGCCTGCCGTGCGGCGGCGCGCTGCAGCTGGTGGTCGAGCCGCGGCCAGATGCCGCGCAACTGGACGAACTGGCCAGGCGGCTGGCGCACGGCGAACTGGCGTTACGCGAAGTGGACCTGGCAAGCGGCGCCACCGCCCTGACGCCCGCCCGGCGCGGCGACACGCTGAGCTGGGACGGCCAGATACTGCGCACCGTCCATGGCCCGCAATGGCGCCTGTTCATCGTCGGCGCCGGCCAGATTTCCTATTACCTTGCCCAGATGGCGCAGGCGCTGGACTACGACATCACCATCTGCGAGCCGCGCATGGAATACGGCGCCGAATGGCATGTGCCGGGCACCCGGCTGGTGACCTCCATGCCCGATGATGCCTTCCTTTCGATGCACGCGGACGTACGCTGCGCCGTGGTCGCGCTTACGCACGATCCGAAGCTGGACGACCTGTTGCTGCTGGAAGCCTTGCGCTCCCCCGCCTTCTACGTCGGCGCAGTGGGCTCGCGCGCCAATGACGCCAGGCGGCGCGAACGCCTGGCGCGCCACTTCGACTTTTCTGCCGAAGAGCTAGGGCGCCTGCACGGTCCGATCGGCCTGCCCATCGGCAGCCATACGCCGCCGGAAATCGCGGTCGCCATTGTGGCGGAAATGACGGCTGTCCGCCACAGGGCGCCGATTGCCTTGCGCACCGAGGCAAGGCCGCTGCTATAATCGGGTTCCTATGCGCCGATTCCTCTGCATCCTGTTGATGTTCTGTTTGCCATTGCAAGGCTTTGCCATGCAATGGAGCCAAGCTTTCCAGGCCGGGGATCTCTCGTACGCGCACGAGGTGTTGCACGATGAACATGTCAGCCATCACCATGAGGACGATGGTTCGATCCATTTCGATTCTTCCGACGAATCGGTGCAACACGTGCAAGACCATTCCTGCTCGCCGCAGCCCGGCGGCTTGTTCGTTCCCGAACTGGCGCCCGCGCCCAGCGAGTTGGTAGAAACCGTTGCAATCCACCTGGTTACATTCATTCCTGATCCGATGCTGGAAATGCCACATCGGCCTCCCGCAACTGCCCTCGGCTAAGCCGCCGAGGGTGCCCTGCACATCCCTGACCAACGTGGCCTCGCCACGCCGTGCCCGCACGCCTCGGTGATTTCCTGATCACCCGACGGAGTTTACCTATGCACGTCTTCAGACTGCCCCGCGCAGTCGCCGGCCTGGCAATGATCTTGCCGGTCCTGGCGTCTGCGCAGCTTGCGGCTCCCGCCATGCCGCAAGCTTCATTGCAGGCCATGGTGGAAAGCGCCTGGCAACGCTCGCCCCAGGCTCGTACCCTGCTTGCGCGGCAGGACGAAGCCAGCGCCGAGCAGGAACTGGCCGCGTCATGGCTGGCCGCAGCACCGGTGGTGGAGCTGTCACAGCGCAGCGACCGCTGGAGCGGGCAACGCGGCAGCAGGGAATCGGAAGTGGCGCTCTCCACCACCATCTGGACGCCGGGCCAGAAGGCGCGGCGCGCGGCATACGCCCGGGCCTATGCCGCGGAACTGGATGCGCAGGTCCGGCAAGCGCGCCTGGAGCTCGCTGGACAGGTCCGCTCCCGCCTGTGGCAAGCCCTGGCCGCCCAGGAACAGGCGGCGGAGAAACTGCTCCTCCAGCAGCACTTGCAGCAACTTGCACAAGACGTGCAGCGGCGCGTGGAGGCTGGCGACCTGCCCCGCAGTGACGCCCTGCTGGCGCAGCAGGAACTGGTTCAGGCGCAATCCGGCCTGATCGCGGCGCGCGGCAATGCCAGGGCGGCCCTGGCCCGCCTCACGGTCCTGACCGGCCAGGCCACGCTGCCGCCGGCGGTCGCCGAAGCGCTGCCGCCATCTGCCGAGCCGGCGCCAGTTCGCATGCATGCGGCGCAAGCGGCCGAGCAGCGGGCGCGGGCCGCCATTGCGGCAGCGGCGGCCCAGCCATCGGCAGCGCCCACCATCGCCCTGGCCATGCGCCGCGAGCGCGACGGCGCGCAGGGCCCAAACGCGCGCAGCATCGGACTCGCGCTGCAGATTCCATTGGCCGGCAGGCAGCGCAACCGTCCGCTCGAAGCTGCGGCGGCAACGCAACTCGCTACAGCGAGCGCCGAGCTGGCGCAGACCAAGGCACAGCTGGATGCGGAGCGGGCGGAGGCGCAAAACGGGGTCCAGGATGCGCAGGCGGGCTTGCAACTGGCCGAACAGCGCGCCGCTGCGGCGCAGGAACATGCCCGCCTTCTCGACCGGGCTTTCGCTCTTGGCGAACGCAGTTTGCCCGAGCTGCTGCGCTCCCGCATCCAGGAGCATGAGGCGCTGCTTGCACTGAGCCAGCAGCGCATCGCCCTCGGCCAGGCAATTGCCGGCCTTAACCAGGCTTTAGGAATCATCCCATGAAACGATTGACAATGCTCCTTTGCTGGCTGGCGCTTGCGCTGCCCGCTTTTGCTGCGCCCGGCGCGCACGGTCCGAACGGCGAACATCTCGACGGTCCCGCGACGACGGCAGGTACGGACAGCATACCCCGCGTCGAAACCTTTACCGAGGCATTCGAACTAGTGGGCCACCTGTCGGGCGGCGAACTGTCCATCCTGGTCGACCGCTACGACACCAACGAGCCGGTCTTGAACGGCAAGCTGGAAGTCCAGTACCAGGGCATGAAAGCCCAGGCCAGGTTCCACTCCGCTATTGGCGACTATGCAGTCGACGATGCGAAGCTGCTGCAGGCCTTGTCGGCGCCGGGCAAACACCAGTTGCTGTTCACCCTCGTCGCCGGTGAAGAAAGCGACCTGCTGGAAGGCACGCTGCAAGTACCGGACAGCGCCGGCCATGGGCATGCGGGCGTGTCGCGCCGGATGTACGCGCTGGCCGCTGCCGTGCTGCTCCTGTTGGCCGGCGCCCTGCTGCTGCGCCGCAAACTGTCCACCTCAAAGCGATAACGAATCATGCGAACACACCTGCTACAGATCGCCCTGGCCGCCTGCCTCGCAAGCAGCGCGGCCGCCCTCGCCTCGCCCGGAGCGCACGGCCCCAACGGCGAACACCTGGACGGCGCCGCCACTGGCAGCGCCGGCGGCCTGGCGCGCCTGCCCGATGGCAGCGTCAACGTGCCCAAGCTGGCCCAGCGCCGCATGGGCATCCGCACCGTCAAGGCCGAAGCCGGCGACCATCCCGTAACCGTGCAACTGAATGGCCGCACCGCTATCGACCCGAATGCCGGGGGCCGCGTCCAGGCCCCCTTCGCCGGTCGGATCGAAGCCGGACCACAGGGCTTGCCGGTAGCCGGACAAACCGTACGCAAAGGCCAGATCCTGGCCGTTTTGCGCCCGGTCGCCAGTGCCGCGGAACGCGGCGCCCAGCAGGCAACGCTGGCCGACCTGCGCGCCAACCGCAGCCTGCTCGAACAGCGCGTCAAGCGCCTGGAAGCATTGGAAGGCAGCGTCGCCCGCAAAGACATCGACGCCGCCCGTGCCGAGCTGGCAAGCCTGCTTGGGCGGGAAAAGGCGGTCGCGGCGGCAGTTGGCGGTGCGGAACCGATCGTGGCCCCGGCCGACGGCGTGCTTGCCAGCGCGCAGGTGCTGGCCGGGCAGATTGTCGAATCGCGCGATGTGCTGTTTGAAGTCGTGCACCCGGATCGCCTGCTGGTCGAGGCCAGCACACCCGATGCCACGCTTGCCGCCCGCATCCAGGCTGCCAGCGTCGTGCAGGCCGAAGGTGTCGAGCTCACGTTACTAGGCGGCGCGCGCAGCCTGCGCGACGGCTCCTTGCCCGTGCAATTTCTGGCCAAAGGCAAAGCCATTCCGCTGGCGGTGGGCCAGCCGGTGACAGTATTGGCGCGCCTGAAGACAGCCGAAAAAGGCATCGCCTTGCCGGCCGCAGCCCTGGTGCGCAACCCGTCCAATGAGACGGTGGTGTGGATCAAATCCGGCGCCACCCGCTTTATCGCCCAGCCGGTCGAGGCCAAGCCGCTGGATGCGCACACCGTGGTGGTGACCAAAGGCCTGAGTCCCGAGAACCGCGTGGTGGTCGATGGCGCGGCCCTGATCAACCAGATTCGCTAGGGCCGCCATGTTCAATCGAATAGTTCGCTTCAGCCTGGACAACCGCCTGTTCGTCCTGGCGGCAGCCGCAATGCTGATGGTGTACGGCGCGCTGACCGCCTGGCGCACCCCGGTTGACGTATTTCCGGACCTGAACAAGCCGGTAGTCACCGTGCTGTCGGAAGCTGGCGGCATGGCGCCGGAAGAAGTCGAGCAACTGGTATCGTTCCCGATCGAGACGGCACTGAATGGCATGCCTGGGGTAACCCGCGTGCGCTCGGTTTCCGGAGTAGGACTTTCCATCGTCTACGCCGAATTCGACTGGGGTACCGATAGCTACCGCAACCGTCAGTTGGTCAGCGAACGAATGACGCTGGTCAAAGAGCAATTGCCCGGCAGCGTCACCCCGGTCATGGGTCCCGTTTCGTCCATCATGGGCGAGATCATGCTGATTGCCCTGCCGGTCGATGCCGCCAGGACCGATCCAATGAAGGCCCGGGAATATGCGGACTTCGTCTTGCGCCCGCGCCTGCTGTCGATCCCGGGCGTATCGCAAGTGATCCCGATTGGCGGCGAAGTCCGGCAACTGCGCGTGGAGCCCGACACGGCGCGCATGGCGCAGTTCGGCGTATCGCTGGAACAGGTGTCTGGCGCCTTGCGCGGTTTTGCCGCCAACACCAGCGGCGGCTTCATTGACCTGAACAGCCGCGAGTACCTGATCCGCAACCTGGGGCGCACCAGCCGCCTGGAAGATGCGCGCGGCATCGCCGTCGCCTATCGTAACGGCGTCCCGGTCCTGCTGGAGCAGCTTGCCGACGTGCGCTATGCGCCGGCCTTCAAGCGCGGCGACGCCGGCATGAACGGCAAGCCGGCAGTGATCGTGAGCGTGCAGAAGCAGCCAGCCGCCGACACGGTAGGCCTGACGCGCGACATCGAGAACGCGCTGGGCGAACTGAAACAAGGCCTGCCCGCCGGCCTGGCGGCGCCGGTGGTCCTGTTCCGGCAAGCCAGCTTCATCGACGCCTCCATCGGCAACGTGGTGCAGGCCCTGCGCGATGGCGCCATCCTGGTTGCGGTCGTGCTGTTTGCATTCCTGCTCAGTGCCCGGGCAACGGCGATTTCGCTGGTTGCCATCCCGCTGTCGCTGGCCGTGACCGCCCTCGCCTTTCACCTGCTTGGGCAATCGATCAACGTCATGACGCTGGGCGGCCTTGCCATCGCGATCGGCGAACTGGTCGACGATGCGGTGGTGGACGTGGAAAATATCCAGCGCCGCTTGCGGCAACGCCATGAGGATGGCTTGTCGGTGCTGGAAGTGATCTGGCGCGCATCGGTCGAAGTGCGTTCAGCCATCGTCTACGCGACCGTCATCGTGGTGCTGGTCTTTGTACCGCTGTTTGCGCTGCCCGGCATTGAAGGGCGCCTGTTCGCACCACTGGGAATCGCCTACATCGCCTCGATCCTGGCATCGCTGCTGGTTTCCATGACGGTGACGCCGGTCCTCGCCTGCTACCTGCTCCCCGCTTCCTTGCACCAGGCTCACCGCGACAGCCCCCTGGTACGCCGGCTCAAACTATGGGACAGCGCATTGCTTGACTGGTGTTTCCCGCGCATGAAGGTGATCCTGTCGGCAGCGCTGGTGGCCGTGCTCCTCGCCGCCGCGACCATACCATTCTTCCCGCGCGCCTTCCTGCCGCCTTTCAATGAAGGATCGCTGGTGATGGGCATGACCTTCACGCCCGGCACTTCGCTGGCGGAAGCCAATCGCCTCGGCTCCCTGGCGGAAAGGTTGATCGCGCAGGTGCCGGAAGTGTCCAAGGTTGGACGCCGCACCGGCCGCGCGGAACTCGACGAGCATGCTGAAGGCGTGCACTCATCGGAAATCGATGTCGACCTGAAGCCATCGATGCGCAGCCGCGAGGAAGTCATGGCGGCCATCAGGTCGCAGCTGTCGTCGATTCCGGCCTCGGTGGCGATCGGCCAGCCGATCTCGCACCGCCTGGACCACCTGCTCTCCGGAGTCAGGGCCCAGGTCGCGCTGAAAATCTACGGCGACGACGTCGATACCTTGCGCGGCCTGGCCGAGGGCTTGCGCGGCAGACTGCAAGCCGTGCCGGGGCTGGTCGACTTATCGGTCGAGCGCCAGGTGCTGATCCCGCAAGTGAAGGTCCGCATCGACTACCGCAAGGCCGCGCAATACGGCCTGGCCCCGGGCCAGGTATTGGAAGCACTTGAGTCGCTGGCCGAAGGCAAGCGCATAACGCAGGTCATCGATGGCGCCCGCCGCTACGACCTGGTGCTGCGCCTGGCCGACGCCAGGCGCACGCCGCAGGACCTGGAGCGCCTGATGCTGGACAGCCCGGCCGGCCGCATTCCGCTATCGACCGTCGCCACAGTGGAAGAAGGCGACGGCCCGAACCAGATTGGCCGTGAGAATGGCCGCCGCCGCATCGTGGTGTATGCCAACACGGACGGCTCCAGCATGTCGCGCATCATAGGCGACGTGCGCAAGGCGGTCGATGCCACAGCCCTGCCTGGCGGCTACTTCATCAGCATCGAAGGCCAGTTCCAGGCGCAGGAACAGGCACAGCGCCTGATGATGGGCCTGTCGCTGGGTTCCCTGCTGATGATTTTCCTGGTCCTGTATTCACGCTACCGCTCCACGACCCTGGCGCTGGTCATCATGGGCAATATTCCCTTTGCCCTGGTGGGCAGCGTACTTGCAATGTGGCTTGCCGGCATATCGCTGTCGGTCGCGTCGATGGTCGGCTTCATCACCCTGGCCGGTATCGCAACCCGCAACGGCATCCTGAAGGTCAGCCATTACATCAACCTGTGCAAGTTTGAAGGCGAAACGTTTGGCTGGCCGATGATCGTGCGCGGCTCGCTGGAACGCCTGACGCCGGTGCTGATGACGGCACTGGTGGCCGCTTTCGCGCTCACGCCGCTGCTGCTCTCGGCCGAGGCGCCAGGCAAGGAAATCCTGCATCCGGTTGCGGTGGTGATTTTCGGCGGGCTCGTAAGCTCCACCGTGCTCGACTCGCTATTGACCCCATTGATTTTCTGGTTGGTGGGCCGCAAGCCGCTGGAACGCCTGGCAGGAACCGGCAAGGACGATACGTACTGATTCTACGGGCAAGCGGCAGCGCCCCTGCAAGCTGCCGCAAATCTCACACTCGTTTGGAGTAAGCAATGAAGAAACTGATGGCACTGATCGCGTTTTCGCTGGCGATCGCAGGCGGCCAGGCGCTGGCCCATGAAAGCCCGGCCAAGTATGGCGGCATCGTGAAAACGGCGGGTGATCTGCAGTTCGAACTGGTCAACAAGGATGGGCAGACTATCATCTATGTCGACGACCATGGCAAAGCCATCCCGATGGCGGGCGGTTCGGGCACCCTGACCGTACTCAAAGGCACGGAAAAAACCGAGCTGCCCCTGACTGCAGGCAGCGGCAACGCGCTGCTTGCAAAGACCGGCGACAAGGTCGGCCCAGGCACGAAAATCGTTGCAGCCATCGTCTTCCCCGACAAGAGCGCAATGAGCGTGCGCTTCTCCATCAAGTAGGCAAGCCGCCTACCGCAGGTGCCAGACCAGGCCAAGCTTCTCGAATCCGCGAATGAGCCATCCGCCAAAATCGAGATGCTTGGGTTCGTTCATCGCCGAGGTGGGACGCCAATGATGGTGGCTGTGCAAGCCCTCGCCCAGCAAAAGCAGCGCAAAGAAGACATTGTCCCGCGCTTCGCTATCGCTGCCAGCCACCTTTTGCCCAAACAAATGGCCGAATGAATTGACGGACCAGGTCAATTGGTGAAGCAAGGCGACCCGTGCAGCGCCGGCCCAGAATACGCACCTGGCCATCTCGGCCTCGCCGCCAAGCCAGTATCCAACGGCGCCCGGCAGTGCCAGGCCCAGGCCAACGACTGGCCAGTAGTATCTGGAAAGAACAACGATGCTGCGGTCAGCGAGGCAATCCGGCGCGTAACGCTCCGGCTGTGAAACCCGCCCGTAGACCATCCACCCCACGTGCGCATGGAACCAGCCAACCAGGCGATTCGAGATGGGGCCGTGATCGGAAAACCAAGGCGAATGGGGATCGAATTGCTTATCTGCGAAGCGGTGGTGCCGGCGGTGATCGGCCACCCAGCGCGTGACATCGCCCTGCATCGCCCAGGTTCCTAGTACACCAAGACCTACCTTGATGATCCGGCTGGTCTTGAACGCGTGGTGGGTGAAATAGCGATGCAGGCCGATGGCCACGCCCATCACCGTCAGGGCGAAGAAAATACCAAAGACAATCAATGTGCCGGCCGTCGGTGCAAGCTGCCACCGGCCACTCACCGCCATCGCTGCCATCAGGAGCCACGGCAGGAATATGGACGCCAGGTTGAGCAACCTGTTGTTCCAGTTTTCTCTTGCGGCTTGCGAGATATAGGGGTCCTTCACCGACGCACTCTACGAGGGGCACTCGAATTGTTTGAACAGCAAGATACTATTATCAAACTTCCCCTCACGCAACAATAACGCCGCCGCCGGCAGTCAATCGAATGCAAGCGCGATCGCCAGGCCGATGAACAATAGCGCAGTGCCACGCTGCAGGATCGCCATGCGCGGCCCGGACATGATCCGCGCACCTGCGGTGGCAGCCAGCAGCACATAGCTCAGGTGCGCAACCAGGGTGCAAGCGACGAAGGTCAGGCTAAGCAGCAGGAAGCGCGTGACGTCAACGGCGCCTGGCGGCATGAATTGCGGGAAGACCGCGGCAAAGAACAGGATCGCCTTGGGATTGCTGCAGGCGACCAGCATCCCGCGCCGGAACACCGCGCCACGGCTGCTGCCTTCCGGCTCGCTCGCCAGGGCTGCCGCCCCCGCCCGTCCCGCATTACGCCATTGCTTGATGCCCAGCCAGGCGAGGTAAGCGGCGCCGGCCAGCTTCAGCGCCGAATACGCCGGTGGCCATGCCTTGAACAACAAACCCAAGCCGCCGACCGCCACGCACGAGACCAGGAACACGCCAACCGCATTGCCGGCGGAACTGTAAGCAGTACGCCGGGCGCCCAAAGTGAGTGTGGTGGAAACTGCCAGCAGCACGGCTGGCCCTGGGCTGAAGGTGGCGGCAAGGGCCATGGCGAGGAAAGCTAGCCAGAGGGAAAGAGTCATGGTCGTCATGCCGCCAGTATCCCGTCTGCAGCCCGGATTAAAAATACCCTAGAATTAACAACATCTTTAACCTGGAATTAATAATAATGGACAGGATGCGCAGCATGGAAGTCTTCGTTCGCGTGGTGGATGCCGGCAGCTTCAGCGCCGCGGCCCGCACCCTCGACATGTCGACCGTCATGGTCAGCAAGCACATTGCCGCCCTCGAACACCTGGTCGGCGCGCGCCTGCTGCACCGGACCACGCGCAGCCAAAGCCTCAGCGAAATCGGCCAGCAATACGCCGAGCAATGCCGGCACATCCTGCAACTGGTGCATGCGGCGGAAACCGGGGCGCAGGCCATGCGCACGGTCCCACGCGGCACGCTGAAAATCAGCGCACCGGCGGCATTCGGCAGCCGCTGCCTGGCGCCTGCCATGGCGCAATACCTGGAATCCAATCCAGAGGTAAACCTTGAGCTCGACCTCTCAAACCGTTTGTCCGACCTGGTGGAAGAAGGCCTGGACGCCGCCATCCGCATCGGCCCCTTGAAGGATTCGAGCATGGTGGCACGGCCACTGACGTCTTTGCAGATGATGGTCTGCGCCGCGCCAGGCTACCTGGCGCGGCATGGCACGCCGCGCACGCCCGGTGAGCTGTCGCAGCACCGCTGCCTGGACTTTTCACATTGGCGCCATGACGCGCGCTGGCGTCTCGGGCAATCCGGTACGGAAGAAGGAACTTCACCCCATTGCCGCATGCGCTCGAACAATGGCGAAGCTTTGCGCCTGGCGGCGGTCGCCGGCCTGGGCCTGGTCATGCAAGCCGATGCCGTGCTGGCCGACGAAATTGCCGCCGGCCGGCTGGTGCCGATCCTGCGCGACTACTGGCCGGCTCCCCGCCCCATGCACCTGATCTACCCGCGCGACCGGCAATCGACGCCCAAGCTGGCCAGTTTCGTGGAGTTCGTGGTGCAGCGATTCGGTACTGTTTAGAGGAACGGCCAGCTGAGGATGCCTTTGGCATGCAGGACGGGACGGAGCACGAGGTATCCGACTGCAAAGCCCACGGCAAGCAGACTGCGCGCATCGCCCATTGCTGCGAGGAAGACGCCCCCGACTGTGGTGGCAGCCACCAGCACCATCAGCCAGACCTCGATGCTTGTGAAAAATGGCGTGGCCTTGCGCCAGGTGGCGGCGATCAGCTTGAGCGCTTCCAGGGGAGTTTTGACGGGCTTTTGCATGAAGTTTCACCAACTGTGCCAATTGCACAAAAATCGAAGCCGGAAATGAAAAATCCCCGGCTAAGCGGGGATTTTTCATTTCGTTTGGAGGCGAGGGCCGGAATCGAACCGGCGTACACGGCTTTGCAGGCCGCTGCATAACCACTTTGCTACCCCGCCGTAAGGCTGGAAGAAACAACCGGCGAGGCCTGGTTCTTTCTAAGAATTCTGGAGCGGGAAAAGAGTCTCGAACTCTCGACCTCAACCTTGGCAAGGTTGCGCTCTACCAACTGAGCTATTCCCGCATGGGTTTGAAAAACTTGGAGCGGGAGAAGAGTCTCGAACTCTCGACCTCAACCTTGGCAAGGTTGCGCTCTACCAACTGAGCTACTCCCGCATGGAGTTATTTCAATCTACTACTAGTTGCTGCTCCGGTGAACTGGAGCGGGAGAAGAGTCTCGAACTCTCGACCTCAACCTTGGCAAGGTTGCGCTCTACCAACTGAGCTACTCCCGCATTTCAGAGGAACCGCATTATCGCAGAAACATTCTCATATTTCCAGTGCGATTATTACTGCTTCGTTACCGCTTGTTGCCGATGACGTTTGGAGCGGGAGAAGAGTCTCGAACTCTCGACCTCAACCTTGGCAAGGTTGCGCTCTACCAACTGAGCTACTCCCGCTTCGCATCGCTGCGTCGTCATCAACAGCAGGCCAGCATTATAGATGATCCAAAGACGCTGTCAAGGGGCAATATTGTTATTTACGATAACGTGCCGGAGCGTTCCTTGATCATCGGCCAAGCCTTCTTCAGGTAATAGAACATGGACCATACCGTCAGCACACTGGCCAGCCACAGCAGCAAGTCGCCCCAGAAGCGGGTATCGATGGCGCCCCACAGCACGTCGTAGTACAGCAGCATCGGGATGGCGCTCATTTGCGCGGCCGTCTTGATCTTGCCGATCGAACTGACCGCTACCGATTTGGAGGCACCAATCTGCGCCATCCACTCGCGCAGGGCCGAAATCGTGATCTCGCGGCCGATGATGATGAAGGCGACGATCGGGTGGCAACGGCCACCGTCCAGGTTAAGCAGCACCAGCAAGGCGCCTGCCACCATCAGCTTGTCTGCCACTGGGTCGAGGAAGGCGCCAAAGGCAGAAGTCTGGTTCCAGCGGCGGGCCAGGAAGCCGTCAAACCAGTCGGTAACGGCGGCAACGATGAATATCAGGGTGGCGGCCAGATTGCGTTCGTGCGGGGTGAGCCAGGTGACGGGGAGGTAAAACACGCCTACGACCAGGGGAATCAGCGCGACGCGCAACCAGGTCAGAAGGATCGGGATGTTGAAAGGCATATGCGGTGTATAAGAATTGTAATGACGCGCCGCTAGTGTATAACGGCGGCGCATTCAAAGCCACTCTAGTGCAGTTGCCTGTAGATTTCTTCGGCCAGGGTGTCGGAAATGCCCTCCACCGACTTCAAGTCCTCGACACTGGCGTTCATCACGCCTTTCAGGCCGCCAAAGCGAGATAGCAGTTTCTGGCGGCGTTTGGCGCCAATGCCTTCGATCTCCTCCAGGCGCGAGGTCTGGCGCGCTTTGGCGCGCTTGGCGCGCATGCCGGTGATGGCGAAGCGGTGCGCTTCGTCACGGATCATGGCAACGAGCATCAGGGCCGCGGATTCCTTGCCAAGTTCCTGCGGTTCGCGGCCGTCGACGAAGACCAGTGTCTCCAGGCCGACACGCCTGCCCTCGCCTTTCGCCACGCCGACGATCAGGCTGATATCCAGCCCCAGCTCAACGAACACCTGGCGCGCCATTTCGACCTGGCCTTTGCCGCCGTCGATCAGCACAACATCCGGCATCACGCCATCGCCGCCTGCCACCTTCTCGTAGCGGCGCGTCAGGACCTGGCGCATGGCGGCGTAATCGTCGCCCGGCGTGATGTCGTTGATGTTGTAGCGGCGGTATTCGCCGTTCTGCATCTGGTGATGGTGGAATACTACGCAGGACGCCTGCGTTGCCTCACCCGCCGTATGCGAAATGTCGAAGCATTCCACGCGCAGGGTGTCGAGGTCTTCGTTTTCCAGCCCCAGCACTTCGGCCAGGGCACGGGTGCGGGCCTGCTGCGAACCTTGCTCGGACAGCAGGCGCGCCAGCGAGATCTCGGCGCCCTTCTGTGCCAGCTCCTGCCATTGGCGGCGCTGGCCCTGCGGCTGGAATACCAGGTGGATGCGGTGGCCGCACTGCTCCTGCAGCGCCAGGATCAGCTCCGGCTGGTCAAATTCGATGTTCAGGATCAGGGTGCCGGGAATCGACTTCTCGGTGTAATGCTGCACCAGGAAAGCGGCCAGCACTTCCTGTTCAATCGGGCGCTCGGCCACGACCTCGGCATCCATCACATGGGTCGGGAAGTAGGCGCGGTCGCCCAGATGGCGGCCGCCACGCACCATGGCCAGGTTGACGCAGGCGCGGCCGCCCTGCACCACCACGGCCAGGATATCGACATCCTGGTCGCCGGTGGTTTCCATCGACTGCTGGTGCAGCACCTTGGACAAGGACTGGATGCGGTTGCGCACCACCGCCGCCTGTTCGAATTTGAGCTCGGTGGCGTAGGCGAGCATCTTCTGCTCCAGCTCCTCCATCACCTCCGTCTGCCGGCCGCGCAGGAAGCGCGCCGCATTGTTGACATCATTGCGGTAGTCCTCCGGCGCGATCAGTCCCACGCAAGGTCCACTGCAACGGCCGATCTGGTGCAGCAGGCAGGGACGCGTACGGTTCATGTACACGCTGTCTTCGCAGGTGCGCAGCATGAAGACCTTCTGCAGGATCTGCATCGATTCCTTCACCGCCCAGGAGGACGGGAACGGGCCGAAATACTGGTGCTTGCGATCCACCGCGCCGCGGTAGTACACCATGCGCGGCACATCGCCGCCGGTGATCTTCAGGTAGGGATAGCTCTTATCGTCGCGGAACAGGATGTTGTAGCGCGGCTGCAGGGCCTTGATCAGGTTGTTTTCCAGGATCAGGGCTTCGGCCTCGCTTCGCGTCACCGTGGTCTCCAGGCGCGCGATGCGCTCGACCATCAGCGCGATGCGCGGGCTCGACAGATTCTTCTGGAAGTAGCTCGACACGCGCTTTTTCAGGTCGCGCGCCTTGCCCACGTAAAGCACCTTGTCTTCAGCGTCGAAGTAGCGGTACACGCCGGGCAGGTTTGGCAGCTTGGCAACGGTGGCCAGCACCTGTTCGCGTGGGTCTAAGGTTTCTTCAGTCATTCGCTCGCTCGACGATCGCATAGGCGACCGCGTAATCCTCTTCATCGCTCACGGAGATATGGGCGACCAGCGCGTTCTGCAACATGAATTCGCCCAGCGCACCGCTGCAGGCCATGTAGGGCTTGCCCAGATCGTCATTGAGCAGTTGCGCCGTATGCCAGGTCATCGGCGGGCGCAGGCCCAGGCCGAGCGCCTTGGAGAAAGCTTCCTTGGCGGCGAAGCGGGTGGCGGCATAGCGCACGCCGCGCAGCGGGCTGCGCGCACAGCGCTCCCGGTACACCAGGAATTCTTCAGGACCAAGGATCTTGCGCGCAAAGCGCTCGCCGCTGCGCTCAAGCGCGGCAGCGATGCGGGGCACTTTGCTGACGTCAGTCCCGATCCCGTAGATCATTTTGCGCCCAGGCGGGTCGACACCATGATGGCCTTCATCTCGCGCACGGCATTTTCCCAGCCGGCGAAGATCGAATGGGCAACGATGGCGTGGCCGATATTCAGTTCTGCAATCTCCGGAATGGCGGCAATGGCCTGGACGTTGGTGTAATGCAGACCATGGCCAGCGTTCACCTTCAGGCCATTTTGCACGCCCCAGCGCACACCATCCCTGATACGCTGCAGCTCGCGCGCCTGCGCCTCTCCCTCGGCATCGGCGTAGGCGCCGGTGTGCAGTTCGATCACGGGAGCGCCAACGGCCGCGGCGGCCTTGATCTGCTCCTCATCGGCATCGATGAAGAGGGAAACGCGGATGCCCTCCCCTTGCAGCTGCTTGACGGCGGCCTCCACTTCCTTGTGGAAGCGCACCACGTCCAGCCCGCCCTCGGTGGTGATCTCGGTGCGCTTTTCGGGTACCAGGCACACATCGGCCGGCTTGATACGGCAGGCGAAATCGATCATTTCCTGCGTCACGGCCGCTTCCAGGTTCATGCGTGTCACCAGTTGCGGCGCCAGTGCGATCACGTCTGCATCCTTGATGTGGCGGCGGTCTTCGCGCAGGTGCAGGGTGATGCAATCGGCGCCGGCTTGTTCAGCCAGCAGCGCAGCGCGGATCGGGTCTGGATACACGGTGCCGCGTGCATTGCGCAGCGTTGCGACGTGGTCGATGTTTACGCCAAGGTCGATGATAGTGCCGGAGGGAGACAGGAAGCTCATATTCTTTTCTTAAAGTTGCAGCAAATCGATCAATATCTGGCGCGTGTTCAATGGCGCGCCGCCAAGGTGCCAGGACAGCAGGTAGCGCATCAACTGCTTGCTTTGCGCCTGCGTGGCCGGATCGGTGTAATCCTCGCGCTCCATGTCCAGCAAGGTCTTGCCGGCGACGCGCGGCGCCATGTCCTCATCGCGCTCCGGACGCGGGCCGCGGTCCGGATCCACCACGTAATGTACATCGGCCAGCACTTTCGTGCGCGAGGCGGTGCAGCGCGTCAGGTCGGCCGCCACGCCGGTTTCCCTCAGCAGCGCCATTTCGAACTTGCGCAGCACGATCGGTGCCGGCTCATGGTGGGCCAGCTGGTTAAGGGTGGAGACGTAATGGTCGAACAGCCTGGCATGCGCATCGTCGCGCGCGGTCAGCTTGACCAGCAGTTCATTCAGGTAGAAGCCGCACAGCAGCGCGGTCTTTTCGAGGGGGAGCATGCCGCCGACCCAATCGGCATCGGTCAGCGTACGCAGCTCGTTCTTGCCGGTCCAGCCGGTCGTCAGCGGCTGGAAGGTCTGCAGCACGCCGCGCAATTGGGAATGGGGACGCTTGGCGCCCTTGGCGATCAATGCCACGCGCCCAAAATCGCGCGTAAACAGCTCGACGATGAGGGAGGTTTCTTTATAGGGATAGCTATGCAGCACAAACGCCGGCTGCCCCGTCACCCGGGTGCCGACCGTCCGCTGCTGCCCCGGCCCCCGGCGCTTTTGCGCCGGCGGAGCCGGTACTGCCGAGCCTGTGTCAACCTTGGGGTCAGACCCTTTGCTTGCCACGCCGGAGGCGATGGCAAGCAAAGGGTCTGACCCCAAGGTTGACACAGGCTCGGCAGTGAAGTCAGGCATTATTCGTAGCCGTATGCGCGCAGACCGGCTTCGTTGTCGGCCCAGCCGGACTTCACTTTCACCCAGATCTCGAGGTAGACCGGGCCGCCGAACAGTTTTTCCATGTCCTGGCGCGCCTGGGTGCTGACTTCCTTCAGGCGCGCGCCCTTGTTGCCGATGATCATGGACTTGTGGCTGTCGCGCTCGACCAGAATGGCGGCGAAGATGCGGCGCAAATTGCCTTCCTGTTCGAATTTCTCGATCAGCACCGTGCTGGTGTAGGGCAGCTCGTCGCCCACGAAGCGGAACAGCTTTTCGCGCACGATTTCGGATGCCAGGAATTTCTCGCTGCGGTCGGTGATATCGTCTTCGCCGAAGATCGGTTCATTCTCCGGCAGGTGCTTCTTGATCTCGTTCTGCAGCCCGTCCAGCTGGAAGCGCAGCTTGGCGCTCACCGGCACGATCGCGGTGAACTGGAATTTTTCGGCGATCTGCTGCGCGAACGGCATCAGCACCGCCTTGTCTTTCACGCGGTCGGACTTGTTGATCACCAGGATCACCGGCACATTCTTCGGCAGCAGGTCCATCACTTGCTGGTCGGCGGGGCCGAAGGTGCCCGCTTCCACGATGTACAGGATCAGGTCCGACGATTCCAGGGTATTGGTGACGGTCTTGTTCAGCGTCTTGTTCAGCGCATTCGAGTGGCGGGTCTGGAAGCCCGGCGTGTCGACATAAATGAACTGGGCGTCCGACACGGTCTGGATGCCGGTGATGCGGTGGCGCGTGGTCTGCGCCTTGCGCGAGGTGATGCTGACCTTGGCGCCGATCAGCGTGTTCATCAGGGTCGACTTGCCGACATTCGGGCGGCCGACAATGGCGATGTAGCCGCAGCGGAAGCCGGCGGGAGTGGGTGCACTAGTCATGATGCAAACTCAATTCAGTTATTGTTTGGCGAGCTTCTTGTCGGCCGCCGTTTCGCCCTGGACCGTGGCGATGCCGGCCAGCTTGAGCTGGGCCGAGCGCTGGCGCGGCTTGCGGCCGGCGGACGGCGCCTTCTTCAGGGCTTCTTCGGCGACTTCCAGCGCCAGCTTGGCGGCGGCCTGCTCGCCGGCGCGGCGGCTGCCGCCCCGCCCGAACACCTGGATGCCCAATTTGGGCACCAGGCACTCGATCTCGAATTCCTGGCTGTGCGCGGCGCCGTGGGTGGCTACCACGTTATACAGCGGCAGCGAGATCTTCTTCGACTGCAGGAATTCCTGCAGCAGGGTCTTGGCATCCTTGCCCAGGGTCTGCGGATCGACCGAGTCCAGGATCGGGATGTAGAAGGCGCGGATCACGCCCGCCGCCTGGTCGAAACTGCCGTCCAGGTAGATGGCGCCCAGCAGGGCTTCCAGTGTATCGGCCAGGATCGAGGGGCGGCGGAAACCGCCCGACTTCAGTTCGCCTTCGCCCAGGCGCAGGAACTGCGACAGTTCCAGCTTCTGGGCGATTTCGAACAACGATTGCTGCTTGACCAGGTTGGCGCGCACACGCGACAGGTCGCCCTCGTCGAGGGAGTTGAAACGTTCGTACAGGATGGAGGCGACCACACAGTTGAGGATCGAGTCGCCGAGGAATTCCAGCCGTTCGTTATGCAAACTGCTGTGGCTACGGTGCGTCAAGGCCTGCTGGAGCAATCCAGCATCCTGGAACGTGTAGCCCAACCGGGTTTGCAATAACTGTAAATTCATCACTTATTCTTCAACCTTTTTCTTGGCCCCAGCCTTCGCAGTTGTGCCCTCGTATTCAAGCAGCAGGCTAGCCGGGCCAAACAACGGAATCTTCTTCTCGTAGGCGAAACTGATTTCGGTTTCGCCGCCCAGGCGTTCGATGATCAGTTCGTTCGACTTCAGGCTGGTGATATAACCCACTTCAACACTCTTGTTGTAGGAATCCGTGATTCCCTTGACGGAGCCGCCCCCGTCCCGCTTGGCATGCTCGATCGCATTCATGATGGTGCGGTACTCCATGAAGGTCGGAAGGACCTGTGCACCGACCAAACCGATGCATCCAAGGATGGCGATGACAATAATCAGGCCAATCAGGCTGATACCACGTTCGTGCTGCTTGCGCATAAGTTCTGCTCTCCCCTCTCTGCTTAGCGGATGCCGCCAAGACGATCAAAATTGAAATTACCCAGGTTCATCCAGATGAAGAAGGCTTTGCCCACGATATTCTTGTCCGGTACGAAACCCCAGATACGGCTGTCGGCACTATTGTCCCGATTGTCGCCCATCATAAAGTAATTTCCTTCAGGAACTACGCACGAGAAGCCTTCGTAGTTGTAAGTGCATGCCTCGCGGTGCGGGAAATTGTCGTCCACCTGGCCGATCAGGACTGGCGGCGCCTTCTCGTTGTTCAGGATGCGGTGCTGCACGTCGCCCAGTTGCTCGGTGAATTGTTTCTGGTAAGTAAGAGTACCTTCTTCCAGGTAGTCTTCCATCGGGGCATACCCCACCGGCTGGCCATTTACCGTTAAGCGCTTGTTTTGATACACAATTTTATCACCCGGCACACCGATCACCCGCTTGATGTAATCCTGGCTCATATCCTTCGGATACTTGAACACCATCACGTCGCCGCGCTGCGGGTCGTTGATCTGCACCACCTTCTTGTTGAGGATAGGCAGGCGGATGCCGTAGGTGTATTTGTTCACCAGGATCAGGTCGCCAACCAGCAGGGTCGGCACCATCGACGACGATGGGATCTTGAACGGTTCCCACAGGAAGGAGCGCAGGAAGAACACCAGCGCAATCACCGGGAAGAAGCTGCCCGAATACTCGATCCAGGTCGGCTGGCGCAGGATGTCCGCTTCCAGCTTGGAACGGGCGTTGCCCTGCTCGTCCATGCGGATGCCGTTGGCGGCCGAGCGCGCCATGCGCTCGTCGTATGCGGCCAGCGCCTTGTTGGCGGCGGCGCGGCGCTGCTTGGAGAACACCACCAGGTCGAGGACCCAGATGATCCCCGTCACCACCATCAGGACGAACAGGATTAGCGCGAAATTGCCCAGGATGGATTGCAATGTCATTTCTCTTCCACTTGAAGGATTGCCAGGAACGCCTCTTGCGGGATCTCCACGGAGCCCACCTGCTTCATGCGCTTCTTACCTGCTTTCTGCTTCTCGAGCAGTTTCTTCTTACGGGTGATGTCGCCGCCGTAGCACTTGGCCAGCACGTTCTTACGCATCGCCTTCACGTTTTCACGCGAGATGATGTTGGAGCCAATGGCTGCCTGGATTGCCACGTCGAACATCTGGCGCGGGATCAGTTCGCGCATCTTGGCCGCTACGGCGCGGCCGCGGTATGGCGCATTGGCGCGGTGCACGATGATGGCCAGCGCGTCGACCTTTTCGCTGTTGATCAGCATGTCGACCTTGACCACGTCGGCCGCACGGTTTTCCTTGAACTCATAGTCCATCGACGCGTAGCCGCGCGAGGTGGACTTCAGCTTGTCGAAGAAGTCCAGCACGATTTCGGCCATCGGCATTTCATACACCAGCTTGACCTGGCGGCCGTGGTAGGCCATGTCCATCTGGATGCCGCGCTTGGCGATACACAGGGTGATCACGGAACCGACATACTCTTGCGGCATGTACAGGTTGACGGTCACGATCGGCTCGCGCACTTCGTTGATGTGGCTCGGGTCCGGCATGCGCGACGGGTTGTCGACGTGGATCACGGTGCCGTCGCGCTTTTCCACCTCGTACACCACGGTCGGCGCCGTGGTGATCAGGTCCATGTCGAATTCGCGCTCCAGGCGTTCCTGTACGATTTCCATGTGCAGCAGGCCCAGGAAGCCGCAGCGGAAGCCGAAGCCCAGCGCTTGCGACACTTCAGGCTCGAATTGCAGCGCGGCGTCGTTCAGCTTCAGCTTTTCCAGCGAGTCGCGCAGCGCGTCGTACTGGTTGGCTTCGACCGGGAACAGGCCGGCGAACACCTGCGGCTGTACCTCCTTGAAGCCTGGCAGCGGGGCCGGGGCGCCGTTTTGCACGTGGGTGATGGTATCGCCAACGCGCGCAGCTTTCAGTTCCTTGATGCCGGCGATCACAAAGCCTACCTGGCCCGCGGTCAGCTGCGGCAGCGACACCGAACGCGGCGAGAAGATGCCGACGTCGTCGACCAGCTGCTGGGCGCCGGTGGCCATCAGGCTGATCTTGTCTTTCTGCTTCAGGGTGCCGTTCACCACCCGCACCAGCATCACCACGCCCACATAGGCGTCGTACCAGGAGTCGATGATCAGGGCTTGCAGCGGCGCTTCCGGGTCGCCCTTTGGCGGCGGCACCTTGGCGATGATGGATTCGAGCACGTCTTCCACGCCCAGGCCGGTCTTGGCCGAGCATTGCACGGCGTCGCCCGCTTCGATGCCGATCACGTCTTCGATTTCCGCGATGGCGGTCGGCGGGTCGGCGTTCGGCAAGTCGATCTTGTTCAGCACCGGCACCACTTCCACGCCCAGGTCGAGCGCGGTATAGCAGTTGGCAACGGTCTGCGCTTCCACCCCTTGCGAGGCGTCCACCACCAGCAGCGCGCCTTCGCAGGCGGACAGGGAACGGCTTACTTCATAGGAGAAGTCGACGTGGCCAGGCGTGTCGATCAGGTTCAGGTTGTAGATCTCACCGTTACGCGCCTTGTACTTCAGGGCCGCGGTCTGGGCTTTGATGGTGATGCCGCGTTCACGTTCCAGGTCCATGGAGTCCAGGACCTGCGCTTCCATCTCGCGGTCGGACAGGCCGCCGCACAACTGGATGATGCGATCCGCCAGCGTGGACTTGCCGTGGTCAATGTGGGCGATGATGGAAAAATTGCGAATGTTGTTCATTAAAAATCGAAACGAGCTATAACAAAAAGGCGCTTGAGCGCCTTTTTATGGAAATCAATGCAAGGGTAACCCCCGGCATTTTACCGGATTTCAGAGGGGAAAGCCGGATTTCTAGAGGGAGGACCGAGAAATAGTGCCATTTCAGCAATCAAATCGACAACACGGCCCGTACTTTGGCCTCATCCAGGAAGTAGTGGCACAATTCCGGCTCGTTGAGATCGGCAAACAGCACCGGCACCAGCTCATCGAAGCGGGCCACCAGGGCTTCGTCGGCATCGACGTCGATGACTTCAACAGTGAACGGTTTTTCCGGGGTGTGCAGGGCGTTCAGGGCTGCCAGCATGTCTTCGCACAAGTGGCAGTAGCTGCGGGAGTAAAGGGTAAAGTGCATTCAGGGCTGGCGCGGACTGGTCGGCGCCCCCTCGGGCGCGGGCTGCCATTGTAGCGCCCTTCCCTGGTCTCCATGAAGTGCCAATGGAACACCGCCGCCGGCTTGCCGCCTTGTGGGGCGCGCAACGCGGCGGCGGCGCGAGGGACCCGGCTTACCTGGAGGCTGGCGCCGGGCGCAGCGAGAAGTGCTGCGCCTGGTTGCCGCGGCGCACCAGCACAGCGGCGGCACGCTTCGTATCCAGCTTGGCCACGGCAGCATTGAATTGCTTGGCGTCCACGATATCCTGGTTGTTCAGCATCAGCAGGATATCGCCCTGGCGCAGACCGGCCGCCTCGGCTACACCTTCGGTGTCTTCCACGATCACACCGCCGTTCACGCCCAGTTCGCGCTTCTGGGCTGGCGTCAGGTCGCTGACAATGAAGCCCAGCGCATTGGCGCCGGTCGCCGGCGCCGCGCCGCCGCGCTGCTCGCCGCGCTTGCCGCCGGAACGTCCCGCCACCTTGTTGTCCGGATCGGCCTCGCCTACCGTAACCTGCACATCGGTCGGCGCGCCCTTGCGCCAGACGGTCAGGGTGGCCTTGCTGCCCGGTGCGGTGCCCAGCACCATGCGGGTCAGGTCGGCGAAGCGGTCGATGTCCTTGCCGTTGTACTTGACGACCACGTCGCCCACGCGCAAGCCGCCCTTGTCGGCCGGACTGCCCGGTTCGACCTGGGTCACTTCGGCGCCCTTATTGTTTTTCAGGCCCAGCGATTCGGCCACATCCTTGTTCAACTCGCCAATCTGCACGCCCAGGCGGCCACGGGTCACCTTGCCGGATTTCTTCAACTGGTCGGCCACGCGCATCGCCTCGTCGATCGGGATCGCGAAGGAAATGCCGTTATAGCCGCCCGACAGGGTCGCGATCTGCGAATTAATGCCGATCACCTCGCCCCGCAGGTTGATCAGCGGGCCGCCCGAGTTGCCCGGATTGACGGCCACATCGCTCTGGATCAACGGCAGCAGGTCGCCGGTATCGCGCGCCTTGGCCGAAATGATGCCGGAGGTGACCGTGCTTTCCAGGTTGAACGGCGAACCGATCGCAATCACCCATTCCCCCACGCGCGCCTTGTTCGGGTCGCCAATGGTCAGGTAAGGCAGCTTGCCGCCGCTATCGACCTTCAGGACCGCCACGTCGGCGCGCGCATCGGCGCCCAGCACCTTGGCCTTGAATTCGCGCTTGTCGGTCAGGGTCACATACACCTCGTCCGCGCCATCGACCACATGCGCATTGGTCAGCACGTAGCCGTCAGCCGACACCACGAAGCCGGAGCCGATGCCGCGCTGGATTTCCTGGCCCGGGGTCGGCAGGTTGCGGCGGCGCGGGGTCTGGCCGCGCGGAATCTGGCCGCCGAAGAAGCGGCGCAGGAACTCCTGCATTTCATCGGCCTGGCCGGCCGCATCGACGTCGCGCTGGGTGATGCGCTCGGTGGTACGGATATTCACGACAGCCGGACCGACCCGTTCAACGAGGTCGGCAAAGTCCGGCAAACCGGCCACGGCGGGGGCCGCCGCATGGGCGGGCGCGAAACCGGCAACGGCTGGCAGGCCGAGGGAGGCCGCGCTGAGGACCAGCGCAGAAATCATGGTTTTTTTCATGGTTGCGTTAAGTGAAAGTCAATGAAGAACAAGCAATATAAATCAGCTTCGCGTTAAACGGGAGCCGGATATTGTGACGATATGTTGCGGGCAACCCACTCAGCTTTCAAGAGGCCACGTCAGCCGCTTCCGAGCCCTGCCCCGCACCGCGCGCCGCCTCGCCCGGTTGCCCGCTCCCGCCTGCCGCCTGGCCGCCGCCCGCCGCCGGCGTCTGGTCTGGGCGGCCGCCCTGTTCCGCCGCATCGAGCGCCGCCGCCAGCCGCGCCTGGAAGGCGGCGCTGGGCTCGATATTGGCCACGCTTTGCCGCAAGGCGTCCCCGATCGCCGCGCTAACCTGGAGCGCCACAGGCAGCCCATCCTCATCTGGCAGCACAATCATTGCTCCTCCTCACCAACGCTTATCGACAGGCAAATCCAGCAAAGGCCGCAGACGCCGCGCAATGGCCTCGCGTGCGCGGAAGATCCTGCTGCGGACGGTTCCTAGCGGACACTCCATGATTTGCGCAATTTCCTCATAACTCAAGCCCTCGATTTCCCGCAGCACAACCGCGGTACGCAATTCCAGCGGCAAGGCGTCCATCGCTGCGTCAATCGCCAGCATGACCTGCTTGCTGAGCAACATCGATTCCGGCGTCCCGATCTCGGGCAGCGCTGCCGGCAGCTGGGACGGCGCCACACCATGCGGCGCACCGCGCTGGCGTCGCCGCAGGATCGCATTGCGCGCCCCGTTCAGGGCGATCCGGTACAGCCAGGTATAAAACGCGGCCTCGCCGCGAAAGCGCGGCAAGGCCCGGTACGCCTTGAGAAAGGTCTCCTGCACCACATCTTCCGCCTCGGCCGGATCGCGCAGCAGCCGCACTGCCAGCCGCAGCAGGCGCCGCTGGTAGCGCCCCGCCAGCAGGTCGAACGCCGCCCGCTCCCCTGCCCGAGCCCGCTCGACCAGCTCACGATCTGGGTCCACCTTCATAAGAGCAGCCCCGCCAAGATTGGTTCACATTTTTTGCAGTTGCGCCCGGATCGCCGCCTGCAGGCGGCGCCACCCGCCGCCCGTGACCGAATCGGGAAGCAAGACCAGCCACAGGCGCCGGCCTCCGTCCAGCTCCAGATGCAAGAGCAAGGCGCCCGGCCAGGCCGTGCAGCCACCCAGCAAGCGTGCCCGGCACTGCTTCCGGTATACCGTCAGCCGGATTTCTCCGACACCGGAAATATCAATATGGCTGCAATTGACGTCGCGCCGCAGGCCTGCCAGCAGCGCAGCCGCCAGCAAGGGTTGCCCGCCCCATGCCCCGACGGCCAGCACGGACGCAACGATCCCTGCCCGCAAGGCGCACAGGCATGGCGACGGACGAACGGCGACAGATGCCGCGATCGACATAAGGATGTTTTGGTCTGGGGGGGTACAGCAGAAGCGCTCGCCCCGGTGCTGGGACCGGGGCGAGGGCTGGAAGTTCCGTTAGACTTTGGCGAACAGCAAGCTGCCGTTCGTGCCGCCGAAGCCGAAGGAGTTCTTCAGTGCATAGTTGATCGTGGCATTACGCGCGGTATTCGCGCAGAAGTCCAGATCGCATGCAGGATCCTGGTTGAACAGGTTGATGGTCGGTGGGATGACCTGGTTGTGGATCGCCAGTACGGTGAACACGGACTCCAGGCCGCCAGCGCCGCCCAGCAGGTGGCCGGTGGCCGACTTGGTGGAGCTGACCACCAGCTTCTTGGCATGGTCGCCGAAGGTGCGCTTGACACCCTGGACTTCCGCCACGTCGCCTTGCGGGGTCGAGGTGCCGTGCGCGTTCACATAGTTCACCTGGTCAGGGTTGATGCCAGCGTTCTTCAGCGCGTTTTGCGCCGACTTGCTGCCACCAGCGCCGTCTTCCAGTGGCGAGGTCATGTGATATGCATCGGCGCTCATGCCAAAGCCCAGCAATTCTGCATAGATCTTGGCGCCGCGCGCTTTCGCGTGTTCGTACTCTTCCAGAACCATGACGCCCGCGCCTTCGCCCAGCACGAAACCGTCGCGATCCAGGTCCCATGGACGGGACGCGGTAGCTGGGTCATCGTTACGCGAAGACAGTGCGCGAGCCGAGGCGAAGCCGCCCAGGCCCAGTGGCGACACGGTCGATTCCGCGCCGCCGGCGATCATGACATCCGCATCGCCGTATTCGATGGCACGGGCTGCCACGCCGATCGAATGCAGGCCGGTGGTGCAAGCCGTCACGATGGACAGGTTTGGACCGCGCATGCCGTACTTGATCGACAGGTTGCCGGAAATCATATTGATGATCGAGGCCGGTACGAAGAACGGGGAGATGCGGCGCGGACCGCGCTTATCGTAATCTTCCTTCTGCGCTTCGATCATCGGCAGGCCGCCGATGCCGGATCCAATGATCACGCCGATGCGATCGGCATTTTCTTCAGTCACGGTGATGCCGGAATCCTGGATTGCCTGGATGCCTGCGGCCATGCCGAAGTGGATGAATTTATCCATGTGACGCGCTTCTTTGGCGTCGAGGTAGTCCTCGACGTTGAAGCCCTTCACTTCACCCGCGAAACGGGTGGAGAAGGCCGACGCGTCAAAACTAGTAATGTTTGCGATCCCGGATTTGCTCTCGGTGATTGCTTTCCACGCGTCGGCAACTGTGTTGCCGACGGGGGAAATAACACCGAGGCCGGTGACCACTACACGACGGTTTTTAGAACTCAAGCGAGTCTCCCGGAGTGGATCGGAGAGTCAGGGCTTTGCTTAGGCCTTGACGTGTGCAGTAGCGTAGTCGATCGCTTGCTGCACGGTGGTGATCTTTTCAGCTTGTTCGTCTGGGATTTCCATTTCGAACTCATCTTCCAGTGCCATTACCAGCTCAACGGTGTCGAGGGAATCGGCGCCCAGGTCGTCGACGAAGGAGGATTCGTTCTTGATGTCTGCTTCAGCGACGCCCAGTTGTTCAGCGACGATTTTCTTAACGCGTTGTTCGATATCCGACATGTTATGGCTCCAATATGTTGTTACGGAAAGCGCGCATTTTAGCAGGTTTGCGCGCCTATAAACTAATTTCGACGTTTGATTTGATCTACGTTGAAATCACTATTAAATGATGCGATCGTGCGGCATTATGCCGCAAAACCGTATCAATTCATATACATACCACCGTTCACGTGGAGGGTGGTACCGGTAATATATGCGGCCGCTGGCGAGGCCAGGAATGCGACGGCTGCAGCGATATCTTCCGGCTTGCCCAGGCGGCCCAGGGGAATCTGGGTCAGCAGGGCCGTATGCTGGTCTTCGCCCAGCGCCTTGGTCATATCGGTATCGATGAAGCCAGGGGCGACGCTGTTGACGGTAATGTTGCGGCTGCCGATTTCACGGGCCAGGGCGCGGGTCATGCCCTCGACGCCAGCCTTGGCGGCAGCGTAATTCATCTGGCCAGGGTTGCCGGCCGATGCCACCACGGAGGTGATGTTAATGATACGCCCAGTCTTCGCTTTCATCATGCCGCGCAGGACCGCGCGGGACAGGCGCCCCACCGAAGTCAGGTTGGTGGCGATCACGCTATCCCACTCCTCATCCTTCATGCGCATGGCCAGCTGGTCTTGCGTGATGCCCGCATTGTTGACCAGGATGCCGACGGCGCCGTAGGTTTTCGCGATGTCGTCGATGATGGCCGCGCATTGTTCGGCGTTGGTGACGTTCAGCACCATGCCCTTGCCTGCTTCGGCGCCGATCTCGGCCAGGTAAGCCGAAATCGCTTCCGCGCCGGCTTCGGTGGTGGCAGTGCCGATCACCTTGGCGCCCTGGCGGGCCAGTTCCTGCGCGATTGCCTTGCCGATGCCGCGCGAGGCACCGGTCACCAGTGCTACTTGATTAGCGAGAGTCATTTTTATCCTTCTTTTATTTCAGGGTTTCCAGCATGCGCTCGAGCGTCGCCTGGTCATAGATGGCTTCGCCCACCAGGCTGGCGTCGATACGCTTGGCCAAGCCCATCAGGACTTTGCCCGGACCGCATTCAACCACATTCGTGATGCCTTCGGCAGCAACTTTCTGCATGGTTTCCACCCAGCGCACTGGGGATGCCGCCTGGCGCACCAGCGCATCCTTGATCGCAGCGGGGTCGGTCAGCACGGCCACGTCCACGTTATTAATCAGTGCGATCTGCGGTGCATGGAAAGGGATCGAGGCCATGTAGTCGCGCAGGCGATCCGAAGCCGGCTTCAGCAGCGAGCTGTGGAACGGCGCGGACACTGGCAAGCGCATGGCGCGCTTGGCGCCTTTGGCCTTGGCGATTTCGCAGGCCTTGTCGACTGCGCCAGTATGGCCGGCGACTACCACTTGCGCTGGCGCGTTGTAGTTAACGGCTTCCACCACTTCGCCCGGAACGGCCGCAGCGGCTTCGGCACAGGCTGCGCGCACGTCTTCATCGGACAGGCCCAGCATCACCGCCATGGTGCCCTGCCCTACCGGCACGGCTTCCTGCATCGCCTGGGCGCGGAAACGCACCAGCGGCACAGCGTCTTTAAAGGAAATCACGCCTGCGGCAACCAGGGCCGAGTACTCGCCCAGCGAGTGGCCGGCAACCACGCTCGGCACCGGGCCGCCAGCGGCGATCCAGGCGCGATAAGCCGCCACGGCAGCGGTCAGCATGACCGGCTGGGTGTTGGTGGTCAGGTCGAGCTCTTCTTTTGGACCTTCGGCAATCAGCTTGCCCAGGTCAAATTGGAGTGCATCGGAAGCTTCGGCCAGGGTCTGTGCAACCACCGGGTTGCCGGCAAAGCCTTCCATCATGCCCACAGCCTGGGAACCCTGGCCCGGGAACACGAACGCGAATTTATTCATCTTTCAACCTTTAGACTTCTTATTCTAAAAAGGACTGCATTTTATTACATTCGGGCATGTCCTGGCGCGGTAGCAGGGCCTTCATCACATGCGCGCCAGGACGGCACCCCAGGTGAAGCCACCGCCCACACCTTCCATCATCACCACGTCGCCCTTCTTCACGCGGCCATCGCGCACCGCGACGTCGAGCGCCAGCGGGATCGAAGCAGCGGAAGTATTGCCATGCTGGTCGACGGTCACCACCATCTTTTCAGGCTCCATGCCCAACTTTTTGGCGGTGCCGTTCATGATGCGGATATTCGCCTGGTGCGGGATCAGCCAGTCGATCTGGTCGGCAGTCATGCCCGCCGCATCCAGCGCCTCGTAAGCCACTTTCTCCAGCACCGACACAGCCAGCTTGAACACCGCCTGGCCATCCATGTACAGGAAGGCGCTGCCGTCAATCGCACCATTGGACAGGCTGCCCGGCACGCGCAGCACATCGGAATGGCGGCCATCGGCATGCAGCTTGCACGCGAGGACGCCAGGCTCCTGCGACGCGCTCATGACAATGGCGCCGGCGCCATCGCCAAACAGCACACAGGTGGTGCGGTCTTCGAAATTCAGGATGCGCGAGAAAACTTCCGCGCCGATAACCAGCACGTTCTTGTGCATACCGGACTTGATGAAGCTGTCGGCCGTCGCTACCGCGTAGACGAAACCGCTGCACACAGCCTGCACATCGACAGCCGCACAGTTATTGGAGATACCCAGTTTCTTCTGCACGATGCAGGCCGTGCTCGGGAAGCTGCCGTAAAAGTCGGGAGTGGAGCTGGCAACGATGATCAGGTCGATATCGTCCGGCTGCATGCCGGCCATTTCCAGCGCGCGCTTGGCAGCGATCACGCCCAGGTCGGACGAAGCCTGCTCAGGCTCCGCATAGTGGCGGGCGGAAATGCCGCTGCGCGACACAATCCACTCGTCCGAAGTTTCGATGCCCTTGGCAGCCAGCTGGGCTGCCAGTTCATGGTTGGTGACGCGTTTCTCAGGCAGGTAGCTGCCCGTGCCTACGATCTTGCTGTACAGGGTCATGCGTGTCTCTCGTTTGTGTAGTCGTCTCTTCCTGCGGCATCAATTCGGCAATCATCGCCGACAGATGCTCTTGCAAATCATGATGCGCCGCCTCGTAAGCGCGGCGGATTGCCCATTCAAAGGCTTCCACGCCTGCCCCGCCATGGCTCTTGAATACCAGGCCGCGCAGGCCCAGCAGGCCAGCGCCGTTAAAGCGCGCAGGATTCAGGCGTTGGGTGATCATGCGCAGCGCACCGCGCGCGATCAACGCACCCAACATGGTGATCGGGTTGCGCTTGAATTCTTCGGTCAACACCACCTTGAACAAGTTGGCCAGGCCTTCGACAGCCTTCAGCGTCACATTGCCGACAAAGCCGTCGCAGACGACGATGTCGGTGGTGCCTTTGAAAATATCGTTCCCTTCCACATTGCCGTAGAAGTTCAGGGCGCCGCGTTCGTGGTCGGCGCGCAGCAACTCGGCGGTGGCTTTCACCACTTCATTGCCCTTGATGTCTTCCGTGCCAACGTTCAGCAAGCCGATGGTCGGGCGCTCGATGCCCTCCATCGCCTGCACCAGCACATAACCCATGATAGCGAATTGGTGCAAGTGGTGCGGTTCGCAATCCACGTTGGCGCCCAGGTCCAGCATATAGGTCGGCTTGCCCAGCTTGTTGGGCATGATGGTGCAGATGGCGGGACGGTCGACGCCGGCCATGGTTTTCAGCACGTAGCGCGAGACAGCCATCAGGGCGCCGGTATTGCCGGCCGAAACACAGCCGGCAACGGCGCCGCTTTTCACCTGCTCGATGGCGACGCGCATCGATGAATCCTTCTTGCGGCGCAAAGCGACCTCGAGCGGGTCATCCATGGTGACCTGTTCGGAAGCGTGAAGGATGGTCAGGCGCGGCGCGGCCTCGGCGTGGTGCTTTTTCAGTTCGGCGCGCAGGACGTCCTCCAGGCCAACAAGGACCAGCTCGGCGTTCGGTTCGTGCTTGAGGAAAGAGAGTGCTGCGGGGATCGTGACTGAGGGGCCGTGATCGCCACCCATGCAGTCGATAGAGATTTTGATTGTCATTGTATAACTCAAAGAAAAAGCGGCGCGACGTCAGAAAACCTGCGTAGCACCGCTTTGTCTTGTCGCTGAAGCGAAACGTCGATTACTCGTCGTTCTTGGTCTTCAGCACTTTGCGACCACGATAGAAGCCGTTAGGCGAAATGTGGTGACGCAGGTGGGTTTCACCGGTGGTTGGCTCAACGGCCAGGTTCGGTGCTACCAGAAAATCGTGCGAACGGTGCATGCCGCGCTTCGACGGGGATTTCTTGTTCTGTTGAACAGCCATGATGACTCCTAATACTAAAGTTCTAAGATTTTAACACATCCGATGCGCAAAAACATGCGAATCGAGCTTTTACATCCATGCCAAACTCGATTACTGCACGCGTTTTGACACGTTCTTTGCTACTACAAACCGATTAATTCGTTTAGTTTGCCTTCAAGCCCTTGAGGCTTGCGAAAGGCGAAGGCTTCTCATTCTTCGCAGAGTCGACCAGCGAGGTGTCAGGACACACCTCGTGCTTCGGCGCTTGCGGCAAGGCCAGCAGGGCCTCGTCTTCCACCAGGTCCATGAGATTCATGGAGCGCGCACCGACGATCACGTCAATGCTTTCATCATCAATGATTTCCTCGATTTCATCCGCGTCCGCGTCGTCTTTGCCGAGCATCAGGAGCGTCGACGAATCGATTTCGTATTCAAACGGGGTCAGGCAGCGCTGGCACACCAGTTGCACTTTACCGGCAACGGTCAGGCGCATCTGCGGGAAGCCCTGTTTGCTGGAACCGCCTTCCACTTTCCAGGCCAACTCACCGGAAGTGTTCGCGCATTCCTTGCTAAGCCGGGTCATTTCAGCGACGGGAGTTACCCCTTCCTTGCTGCTGTTGGTCCGACAAAATTCAAAGGCGTCGATCTCAAAAGCATTCATTGGCTAAAATTTCCCTCGAAAACCTGCGATAATAACAGGATTTTCCACGCCGCGTCAAAGACTTGCGAGACTTTTCGCGCTTTTTCTACGGCGCAGAGAGCATATAACATTTCCCTGATGAAAACAACCAACATCATCCTTGCATCCAGCTCAGCTTATCGCCGCGAGCTGCTGTCGCGCCTGCATTTGCCGTTTTCGGTCGACCTGCCGGGCATCGACGAAAGCCCGCAGCCGGGCGAGACGCCCTCCGCCACCGCCTTGCGCCTGGCCCGCGAGAAGGCTGCCGCTGTGGCTGCCCGCCATCCCGGCGCGCTGGTCATTGGCTCGGACCAGGTCGCCACGCTGGACGATGAGCAGATCGGCAAACCAGGCAATCATGCCAATGCCCTCGCCCAGCTGCAGAAAATGCGTGGTCGCGAAGTCGTGTTTCACACGGCACTGTGCCTGTGGGATGGGCACAACAATACCCACCAGCTCGAAGATATCCAGACCGTGGTCAAGTTCCGCGATCTGGCGGATGAGGAACTGGACGCTTACCTGCGCATCGAGCAGCCCTATGATTGTGCCGGAAGCGCGAAAAACGAGGCGCTGGGGATCGCCATCCTTGAACGCATCGATTCCAGCGACCCGACTGCCCTTACGGGCTTGCCGCTGATCGCTCTCACTGGCATGCTGCGCGCCGCGGGTGTCCACTTCTTCCACACCGGCGAACCCGTGCCTGACCCGCGGGGTCATACACTTGGCAACTAAGCAAGACCCGCACACTCCGATCAGTCGAGGTGTCTGACCCTGCGGGTCAGACACCGGTTTACCGGTTTAAAAAAATGAACGGCACCCTATACTTAATCCCCAACACCCTCGGCCCCACCGAATCGCTGGACCAGGTCATCCCGCAGCACGTGCAGCAGCTGACAAGCCAGCTCACCCACTTCGTTGCCGAAAACGCCAAAACCGCCCGCGCCTTCCTGAAACGGGTCGGCACCGCCAGGCCGATCCAGGAAATTGCAATCAGCGAACTGAACATCAACACGCCGCAAGCCGCGCTGCAAGCCCTGCTCGAGCCCCTGCAAGCCGGCCATGACGTCGGCCTGCTGTCCGAAGCCGGGGTCCCTGCAGTCGCCGACCCCGGCGCCGACCTGGTCCGCCTGGCCCACGCCCACGACATTCCGGTACGCCCGCTGGTCGGCCCCTCCTCCATCCTGATGTCGGTGATGGCCAGTGGCCTGAACGGCCAAAGCTTCGCCTTCAACGGCTACCTGCCCACCGATGCTGCAGCGCGCGCCAAGCGCCTGAAGGACCTGGAAACCCGCTCGCGCCAGGAAAAGCAGACCCAGCTCTTCATCGAGACGCCCTACCGCAACGCCGCCATGCTGGAAGCGCTGGTCGGCGCATGCACTGCCAGCACGCTGATCTGCGTGGCTACCGACATCAGCCTGCCAACGGAAACGATCCGCACCCGCACGGGCGCGCAGTGGAAAGGCCTGCTCGATTCCGGCAAGGCGCCGGATTTCCACAAGAAGCCGACAGTATTCCTGTTATTGGGCCAATGAGCTATCGCACCGAGTGGGCATATTCATTGACCCACTCAAACGCCTCGCGCTGCAGCGCATACAGCGCCGAGGGCGGCAGGTCCAGCTTGTGCAGAATGCCCGTCAGCTCCCGTCCTTCCTGCGCCCGCTCGATCAGCTCGATCAGGCGCAGCACATCCCCATAATCGCCCTCGCGGTGCAAAAGCGCATCACGCACCTCGTCCAGTACGTTGACGCTGTCGAGGATCTCGCCCATCCGCACCGAGAACAGCGCATCCATCAGCGACATGATGCCGACGGTAAACCCGATATCGGCCGCCACCCTTTCCGACGGCCGCACATGCCCCATCACCAGCTCCATGGTCTTGCCGCGCGTCGTCGCCATCTGCAGCAGCGGCGAATCGAATTCGGAACCCTTCACATACAGCAGGATCTGCAGCCAGCGCTGCAACTGCCTGCGCCCCAGTACGATCAAGGCATGCCCGACCGAGTTGATGCGAAAGCGCGCCCCCACCGCCGGCGTATTCACCAGCCGCAGCAGGTTCAGGGAAATCAGGGGATCATGCTTGACGCTGCGCTCGACCTCGCGCTGGTCCGCATCCTGGTTCAGCAAATCCAGCAAATGCATGATGGAGAGCTGCGACGGCGTAATCTTCTTCCCGCTGAGGATGACCGGCCGCGCAAAATAATAGCCCTGGAAGTACTCAAAACCCAGGTCCATGCATTCCCTGAACTCTTCGACCGTTTCAACCTTCTCGGCCAACAGCTTCTGGTTCGCATTGCGCAGGTAGCGCGTCAATTCCGGCAAGCGGCCGCGCTCGATCTGCTTGATGTCGACCTTGATCACATCCATCAGCGGACGCAAGGCCGTTACCGCTTCGCTTTCACCTGCCACATCATCCAGGGCAAACTTGTAACCGGCCTGCTTCAGCTCCTGCACCCGCTTCAGCACGTCCGGCGTCGGCTCCACCGACTCCAGCACCTCGAGGATCACCTTATCGTTCGGCAGGAAGTGGATGAAGTCGCTCATCAGCCCCGTCGTGTCGACATTGACGAAGGCTAGCTGGTCGCCGACGACCTGCTCCATGCCCAGCTCGGAGGCATGGGCAATCACGGATGCAGTGGCATGGGTGCCGTCGGTCACACGGGCTTCGTGGACTTCGGCGTTTCGATAGAGCAGCTCGTAGGCCACGAGCCGCTGGCTGCGGTTGAGGATGGGTTGCCGTGCCAAGAAGAACTGATTGGCATACGGCATCGGGATTTGCACTTCACTTTCAACCACGGCTGTCATGGGTTTCCCCATTGCTAAGACTCATGGTTACAAGACTATACCCATTAGTGCAGTCCTGGCAACATTTTTATGCGGTGCGCGGCCCAGCCTTCTTGGCTGTGGTCGCTTCGCCACTTTCCAGCGTGAACTGGGCGCCCGCGTCGCGGCCCAAAACCTGGACCAGGTAAGGCATCACCTGGCGCAGCATCGGCTCTAACGTATAAGGCGGATTCAGCAGGAACATGCCGCTGGTGTGCAGTGCAATACCGTCCGGGGTCGGCGTGCTGATGCACAAGGTCACGTTCAGCCAGCTCTTGGCCGGCAGATGTTTCAGGCGCTCGGCGAAGTTGCGCGCCTCGATACGCTGCAGCACCGGATACCAGACCGCGTAGGTGCCGGTCGGGAAGCGTTTCAGCGCGTCGCCCAGCATGTCGGTAACCTTCTTGTAGTCCTGCTTATCCTCGTAAGGCGGATCGCACAGCACGATGCCGCGGCGCGAAGGCGGCGGCAGCAGCGCCTTCACGCCAAGAAAGCCATCAGCCTTATTGACGATCACGCGCTTGCCGCGCGCAGCCGGGCGGCGACCATTGGCCGCCTGGTGCTGTTCCAGCTTCTGGAAATTATCGGCCAGGATCTTGGCGTCCGACGGGTGCAGCTCAAACAGGCGGATGCGGTCTTCTTCGCGCGCCACGATCTCGGCGCAGTAAGGCGAACCCGGGTAGAAGCGCAGCTTGCCGCTCGGGTTCAGGTCCTTGATCAGCTGGACGTAGTCAGCCAGCGGCTCCGGCAAGTCATCACGGTCCCACAGCGGGCCGATGCCGGTTTCAAACTCGGCGGTCTTGGTGGCTTGCGCGCTGTCCAGGGAATAGACGCCCGCACCGGCGTGGGTGTCGATATAGGTGTACGGGACGTCCTTCTGGTTCAGGTATTCGAGAACCTGGACCAGGACAAAGTGCTTGAGGACGTCGGCGTGATTGCCGGCATGGAACGCGTGGCGGTAACTGAACATAAATAATGCGGGAAAATAAGGATTTGCCCGCATTATCTCATGCGCATCATCGCCTGCGATACACTGGGCACATGATCACCGTCCTCCCAGCAGACTGCGCCGACATTCCGATCTTGTGGCAACTGCGCACGCGCGCACTGCGCAAGCAATGCGCCGGCCACTACGCCCCCGACATCTTGCGCACCTGGGCCGCGGCACCTGCCCCGGCCACTTATCCGGCATTGCTGGCCCAAGGCGGCGGCATCAAGGCCAACATCGGCAGCGAACTCGCCGGCTACGCCATCCTGGACCTGGAGCGCAACGAGGTGGACGCCGTTTTCGTCGACCCGCAATTTGCCGGCCAAGGCGTCGGCAAGGCCTTATTGCGTGCATTGGAACAGATGGCCGCGCAACCGGCAGCACTGCACCTTTACGCCTCGTTGAATGCAGTGCCGTTCTACGAAGCGGCAGGCTACCGCGCAATGAAAAGCACGCAGTACCAGCACCCATCGGGGATTCTGCTGGACTGCGTGTTCATGGAGCGCGCTTAAGCGACTTTCTTGTTTTCGTCGAAGAATTGCTCGTCCTCGGTCGAACCGTGCAGCGCCGTAGTCGAACTCTGGCCCTGCTGGATGGCCTGCGTCACCGCATCAAAATAGCCGGTACCGACTTCGCGCTGGTGCTTGACTGCGGTGAAGCCCCGCGCTGCCGCTGCGAACTCGGCTTCCTGCAATTCCACGAAAGCAGACATCTGGCGGCGCGCATAGCCATGCGCCAGGTTGAACATGCCATAGTTCAGCGAATGGAAGCCCGCCAGCGTAATGAACTGGAATTTGTAGCCCATGGCGCCCAGCTCTTTCTGGAACTTGGCAATGGTCGCATCGTCCAGGTTCTTCTTCCAGTTGAAGGAAGGCGAACAGTTATACGCCAGCAGCTTGCCGGGGTATCTGGCATGCACCGCTTCCGCGAAGGCTTTGGCAAAGGCCAGGTCCGGCTTGCCGGTTTCGCACCAGACCATGTCGGCATAAGGAGCATAGGCCAGGGCGCGCGAGACCGACTGCTCCAGGCCATTGCGGACTTTGTAGAAGCCTTCCACGGTGCGCTCGCCGGTGCAGAAAGGCTTATCGTTGTCATCCACATCGGAGGTCAGCAAATCCGCTGCCTCGGCATCGGTACGGGCAATGACCAGGGTCGAAGTGCCCATCACGTCGGCAGCCAGGCGCGCGGCAGTCAGCTTTTCAACAGCCTCCCGGGTTGGCACCAGCACCTTGCCGCCCATATGGCCGCACTTCTTCACGGATGCCAGCTGGTCTTCGAAATGCACGCCCGACGCGCCGGCTTCGATCATGGCCTTCATCAGCTCGAAAGCGTTCAGCACGCCGCCGAAACCGGCTTCCGCATCCGCCACGATAGGCGCGAAGAAGTCGATATCGTCTTTACCCTCGGACCATTGGATCTGGTCCGCACGCTGCAACGTGTTGTTGATGCGGCGGACAACCATCGGCACCGAATTGGCCGGATACAGCGACTGGTCCGGATACATCTCACCCGCCAGGTTGGCATCGCCCGCGACCTGCCAGCCGGACAGGTAAATCGCCTTCAAGCCAGCCTTGACCTGCTGCATGGCCTGGTTGCCGGTGAGCGCGCCCAGCGCGTTGACGAAAGGCTCGGTAGTCACCAGGTCCCACAGCTTTTCCGCACCGCGCCTGGCGAGGGTGTGCTCGATGGCCAGCGAGCCGCGCAAGCGCACCACGTCTTCAGCGGTGTAAGTGCGGGTGACACCCTTCCAGCGTGGATTGGTATCCCAGTCGTGCTGCAGGGCCGCGATTTGTTGGGCGCGAGTTGCCATGATGATCTCCTACGAAAGCGTTAGAAAACGAAAACCGTTAGAGATATCTTAGGCTTGATTGTTCAGTGCAACAATTGTCTTATATAAGACATATGAGCACCATTTACTCGCATTAAATCAAAAGCTTAGCGCCAGCATTCCATGATACGGAATACCATTTCTCCTTTCGAGAGAAACAAAGGTTGTTGAATCGATGCACTTTCCATCGCATGAAATGATCATTTCACATCGTGGAAAGACCTGCCGGGCATCAGGCGAGCTTTTGCCGCGCCACCAGCACGCCATCCGCATCGGCATAGATCCAATCGCCCGGGCGCACCGCAACGCCGGCGATCGAAACGCTCACATCGCGCTTGCCGGCGCCATCACGTGCGCTGCGCTGGGGGTGGGTGGCCAGGGCCATGATGCCGACGTCGCACTGCGCCAGTTCCGCGCTATCGCGCACGCAGCCATCGACGATCACGCCCGCCCAGCCATTGTTTTGCGCCAGCAAGCCGAGCTGGCCACCGACCAGGGCCCGGCGCAAGCTGCCCCCGCCATCGACCACCAGGACCCTGCCGCCGCCCTGTCCTTCCAGGGTCGCACGCACCAGCGCATTATCCTCATGCACCTTCAGCGTCGCCGCCGGCCCGGCAAACTGGACACGCATGCCGAAATGGCGGAAAAACGGTGACAGCACTTGCAGGCTGCCGTCATCCAGCATTCCCGGATTTTCATCACAAAGGTCAGTCGTGGCAAAACTCATGGCATCACTCTCGGTTATGGACGATGGCCTGACTATATCAGGCTGCGGCGCTGGCGGTGGCGCGGGTGCGGCTGCCGACACCGGTGGCGGTGGCGATGGCGAGCAGCAGGAAGAAGGCGATGCCGGCAAAGACATGCTGGGGTTTGCCGGCGTCCATCATCAAGCCAAACAGCAATGGGCCTACCGACAGCCCGCTGTCCAGTCCGGAGTACACCACGCCGTACACGCGGCCCGTGGCATTCTTCGGGGCGGCCGCGCGGATCATCAGGTCGCGCGAGGGGCCGGCAATGCCGGAGAAGAAGCCGACCAGTGCCATCATTACCAGGGCGCCCCAGGCAGGGACTACGGCCAGGCCAAGCAGCAGGGCCAATATGGCTGCCAGCGCGAACGCAGCGGCAATCGTACGGTCATGGTTCTTGCGCCCTGCACCGAGGAAGCCGCCCAGCATCATGCCAAGCGCGGACGCCAGCATATAGGCCGTGAACGCGCTGGTGGCCATCGCCAGCGACATGCCGTACAGCTTGACCAGCCCGGTCGATGAGAAGCTCTGGATGCCGCCCAGCGCCAGCGCGGTCAGGAAGAAAAAGCCGAAGCACATCCATACCGAAGGCAGGCGCAGGAAATCCAGCGTACCGCCTTGGGATGCGCCGGCGACGTGGGGAACAACCGGATCGGGACGCAGCGCTGCGCGGTTCCACCACAGGATTGCCAGCACGATCGCGGGCAGCGCGGCCGCGCACAGCAAGGCCGTGCGCCAATCCGAGGCGCTTGCCACGCCGGTCAGGAACAGCGGCGCCGCAGCCCAGCCAATGCTCCCGCTCACGCCATGCACCGAAAAGCCATGCGCCAGCCGCTCGCGCGATACGCGCTGGTTGAGGATGGTGTAGTCCGCCGGGTGGAAGATGCTGTTGCCCAGGCCCGCCATCAGCGCGCCTGCCACCAGGCCGGCATAGTTCTGGGCATGCGACAGCACCAGCGCCGAAATGCCCAGCATCGCCATGCCGGAAAACAGCACGCGGCGCGCCCCGACGCGGTCCACCACGAAGCCGGCCAGGGCCTGGCCAATGCCGGAAACGACGAAGAACACCGTCATCAGCAGGGCCAGTTCGGAGTAGCTGAGGCCAAAAGCCGTCTTCAGCCAGGGAAACAGCGCGGCCAGGATCAGGTGGTAAAAGTGCGAGACGCCATGCGCCAGCCCGACCAGGCCGATGACGCGGGCATCCGTGTGGAAGGTGTGCTTATCCATTGCCAGTCTCATTGGTGTGAAGAATGCAAACATTCTAGAAAAACCTGGCACGTCTGTTTTGAGCTAGTATGACATCATTTATCGCAAAACCGCCATCCCATGCCCGTCCAGATCGTCACCCACACAGGGCCACATGAAAGCCGCCGCGAGCCGACCGCCGTGCAACCAGTTACCATGATTGCACGTGACCTGGTCAGCGAGCGTTCCCTGCAGGCCCATACCCACGATTGCGCCCAACTGACCCTGGCGCTGGAAGGGGTGATCCGCGTGAACGCGATGGACAGCAGCTGGATCGTGCCGCCGCAGCGCGCCATCTGGACCGCGGCCAATGTCGAACATTCGTTGAGCGTGATCGAGACCGCGCGGCTACGGCCGGTCTACGTCGTCTCGTCGTTCGATCCCTTTCCCGGCGAACCGTGCAAGGTGCTCGAAGTGTCGCCGCTGCTGCGTGAACTGGTCATGGCACTGGAGCAGGAAGACCCGGAAGTGCCAACCCGCCGCTCCCAACTGATCAGCGGCCTGATCCTCGATGAATTGCCGCACCTGGCAACACGCCCGATCCGCGTCCCCATGCCACGCGACAAGCGCCTGAAGAGCCTGTGCGATGCCTTGCTTGCCGATCCGGGCGCAACCCACACTTTGGCAGCGTGGGCAGGCAAGGCCGGGGCATCGGAGCGTACGCTGGCGCGCCTGTTTGAAAAGGAACTGGGCATGAGCTTCGGCCAGTGGCGCCAGCAAGCGCGGCTGGCGCATGCGGCGCCGATGATCTCCAGCGGCATGCCCTTGTCGCAAGTGGCCGATGCGCTGGGCTATGCCAGCCAGTCCGCCTTTACCGCCATGTTCCGCAAGACCTTCGGCTGTCCGCCAACCGAGTTTTTCAATACCCGCATCTGATTTAGATCAAAGCCACGGTTGTTTGCCTCCCGGCCGCGCTTGCCTGCCGGCCTTCGCAGTGCCTACACTCATTGCGGAGGCGCGGCCTGCTGGCGCTGCGTTGTTTCAGCGTCGAGCATTTCCCGCAGCTTCACAAACAATGGTGCCGTGGCAGTGTGCTTGCGGCCATACCCCAGGTTGAAGGCGTAGTCGAATTCGGGCGGATTTTCGCCCTGGTTGTGTTGGAGGATGGTTTCCAGCTTATCGAAGGCTTTCACGGCCTGGGCTTCCGGCGTGGCGGCAGCTTCGTACTCGTCCCACAGGGCGATGATTTCCGCCCGCAGTGGCGCGTCGAGGTCGCGCGTCAGGGTGTGCAAGTCTTCGCGCTCCTGCGCCGACTTGCCGGGATGGGCGTGCTGGTCGATTGCGGGGATGTCGCCGTGGATTGCTTCGCCGAGGTCGTGCACGATGCACAGCTTCAGCACGCGGGCGAGATCCAGACCCGGCAACTCGTCGGCGAACACCAGCGCCATCAGCGCCAGCCGCCAGCTATGCTCGGCGGTGCTTTCCGGCCGTCCGGTCGAGGTGAACCCGCTGCGCAGGACGCTTTTCAGCCGCTCCGCTTCACGCAGGAACGCCAGCCGGCCGGCCAATGTTAACTCTTTCATGCAGTGCTCCTATCCAGAAGCATGAGCATACGCAAATTGGAGGTTGTATGTCATCCCGTTTTCAATGGCCCGCAAAATGGTGGCAGTGGTTGCTGGTCTATCCGGGGCTGGCCATTGCCCTGATCCCGATCGTCAACGATTACGTCAAGTCCCGTGACGGCGACGGTCAAGTCGCGCTCTGGACCAAGAATATCAGCTGCATTGAAGCGCCCTTCGCTGGTGTCCTGAACGAATTCAATGTGCAGACATCCGCCACGATCTGCAAATCGGGCGATGTGCTGGTGCGCTTTATCGGTCCTGGCGACAAGCGCGCCTACCGCTGGGTGGCGGTGGAGCTGTTTGGCTTGCGCAGCACAGGCACTTTCAGCCTGATTGGCAACGCGATGGCCCAGGCGCCCGCCGCGCGCCAGCGGGAAGAGACCGTCTGCCAATGGAAGCGTCCCGATGGCTGGATCATTCGCAGGGTCAAGATCGAGGGCAGTTGCTACGAAGAGCACATCTGGGCCGCGACTGGAGAAGTCAGGCGCAGGCCTCAGGTTGACTGCCGTGCGCCTTGCGGCTGAAATTCAAGCCTTGCGGAAGGCCAGTTCGTTGCCCTCGGCATCGATGCGGATCGTGTCTTTCGGGCCGAAGCGGCCTTCCAGGATCAGCTTCGACAGCGGGTTTTCGATCTGCTGCTGCACGGCGCGTTTCAGCGGACGTGCGCCATACACCGGGTCGTAGCCCGCCTCGGCGATCTTCTGCAGCGCGGTGTCGCTCACTTCCATGCCCATGTCCATGCGCTTCAGGCGCTGTTCCAGGATCTGCAGCTGGATGCGGGCAATCGAACCGATATGCTTGTCGTCCAGGCCATGGAACACCACGATCTCGTCGATCCGGTTGATGAACTCCGGACGGAAGTGCCCGCGCACCTCGGCCATTACCGCCAGTTTCACCACGGCCGGATCGGACTCGTCCAGCGACTGGATCTTCTGCGAGCCGAGGTTCGAGGTCATGATCACCACCGTGTTCTTGAAGTCCACGGTGCGGCCCTGCCCGTCCGTCATGCGGCCATCGTCCAGCACTTGCAGCAGCACGTTGAACACGTCCGGGTGCGCTTTCTCGATCTCGTCCAGCAGGATCACGCTGTAGGGCTTGCGCCGCACGGCTTCCGTCAGGTAGCCGCCTTCGTCGTAGCCCACATAGCCCGGCGGCGCGCCGATCAGGCGGGCCACCGAGTGCTTCTCCATGAATTCGCTCATGTCGATGCGGATCAGCGATTCTTCCGAATCGAACAGGAAGTTCGCCAGCGCCTTGGTCAGCTCTGTTTTACCGACCCCGGTGGGGCCGAGGAACATGAAGGAGCCATAGGGGCGGTTCGGATCCGACAGGCCGGCGCGCGAACGGCGGATGGCGTCGGCCACCGCGTTGATCGCTTCATCTTGCCCCACCACGCGTTCGTGCAGCTTTTCTTCGATATGCAGCAGCTTGTCGCGTTCACCCTGCATCATGCGCGACACGGGGATGCCGGTCGCACGCGATACCACCTCGGCGATTTCCTCCGCGCCGACCTGGGTCCGCAGCAGTTTGGGCTTGTCGCCTGACTGTTCGGCGGCGCCGGCGGCCTCGGCATGCTTCAACTGCGCCTCCAGTTCCGGCAGCTTGCCGTACTGGAGCTCGGACACGCGCTGCCAGTTGGAAGCGCGGGTCGCCTCTTCCATCTGCTGCTTGATGCGCTCGATCTCTTCCTTGATGTGGGTGGTGCCCTGCACATTGGCTTTCTCGGCCTTCAGCACTTCCTCGTAATCGTTGTACTCGCGTTGCAGCTTGGCGATTTCATCGTCCAGCAATTGCAGGCGGGCTTTCGAGGCTTCGTCCTTCTCGCGCTTGACGGCTTCCTTCTCGATCTTGAGCTGGATCAGGCGGCGCTCGAGCTTGTCCATCACCTCAGGCTTGGAGTCGATCTCGATCTTGATCTTCGAAGCGGCTTCGTCGATCAGGTCGATCGCCTTGTCCGGCAGGAAGCGGTCGGTGATGTACCGGTGCGACAGCTCCGCCGCTGCGATGATCGCAGGGTCGGTGATTTCCACCTTGTGGTGCAGCTCGTACTTGTCCTGCAGGCCGCGCAGGATGGCGATGGTCGCTTCCACGCTCGGCTCGTCGACCAGGATTTTCTGGAAGCGGCGCTCCAGCGCGGCATCCTTCTCGATGTATTTGCGGTATTCGTCCAGCGTGGTCGCACCCAGGCAATGCAGCTCGCCGCGCGCCAGCGCCGGTTTCAGCATATTGCCGGCATCCATGGCGCCTTCGGCCTTGCCGGCGCCGACCATGGTGTGCAGCTCGTCGATGAAGACGATGGTCTGGCCTTCGTCCTGCGCCAGTTCCTTCAGCACGGACTTCAGGCGTTCTTCGAACTCGCCGCGGTACTTGGCGCCGGCCAGCAGGGCTGCCATATCGAGCGACAGCACGCGCTTGCCGCGCAGCGAATCGGGCACCTCGTTATTGACGATGCGCTGCGCCAGCCCTTCCACGATGGCGGTCTTGCCGACACCCGGCTCGCCGATCAGCACTGGATTGTTCTTGGTGCGGCGCTGCAGTACCTGGATGGCGCGGCGGATCTCGTCGTCGCGGCCGATCACAGGGTCCAGCTTGCCCATGCGGGCGCGCTCGGTCAGGTCGAGCGTGTATTTCTTGAGGGCTTCACGCTGGCCTTCCGCTTCCTGCGAATCGACCTTGGCGCCGCCGCGCACGGCGTCGATGGCGCTTTCCAGTGCCTTGCGCTGCAAGCCGTTCTCGCGTGCCAGCTTGCCGGCGTCGCCCTTGTCTTCAGCGATTGCCAGCAGCACCATTTCGCTGGAGACGAACTGGTCGCCGCGCTTCTGGGTTTCGCGGTCGGCCTGGTTCAGCATATTGACGAATTCACGGCTGACCGTGACGTCGCCGCCGGACACCTTGGGCATGCGCTCCAGCGCATGCTTCAGGGCCTGCGCCAGTCCGCCGACGTTCACGCCGGCGCGCTGCAGCAGCGAGCGCGCGCCGCCGTCCTCCTGGTTGAGCAGGGCCAGCAGCAGGTGCGCGGGTTCGATGTATTGGTTGTCGTTGCCAACGGCCAGGCTTTGGGCATCGGCAAGGGCTTCTTGCAGTTTTGTTGTGAGTTTGTCTTGGCGCATTTCGAACGCTCCTGATGAATTGTCAACGACAATTTAAGGACGCGTTGACAGTTTTCAAGACCACTTGATTAAAGCTTCATCGTCGCTGCTGCGCGCGTCTACCCAGCGGGCTCCCTCGGCCGTCTCTTCCTTTTTCCAAAATGGCGCCTCGGTTTTCAGGTAATCGATGATGAATTCACAAGCCGAGAACGCCTCCCCGCGGTGCGGCGAGGTAACCGCCACGAGCACGATCTGGTCCATGGGCTTGAGCGGCCCGACGCGGTGGATGACCAGCGCGCCATAGATCGGCCAACGGACCCTGGCCTGGTCGATGATGGCCTGGATCGACTGCTCGGTCATGCCCGGGTAATGCTCCAGCTCCATCCCGGCGACGGAGGCGCCCTCATTGAGGTCGCGCACCGTACCGACAAAGCTGACTATACCGCCAACTTTCGCGTTTCCGGCGCGCAGTTGCGCCACTTCCCGGGACAAATCGAAGTCCCCTTCCTGGATGCGTACTTCGCTCATTTGCCCTCCGCGCCGATCTTGCGAAATAGCTGCTCGATGCGGCTGGCAGTGCGTGCATCGACCAGTGCCGGCATGGCGCACAAGGCCAGGAACTGGGCGGCGTGACTGGCCGGCTTCTGGCCGGACTTGAGGGAGCTCTGCAATACTTCCACCTGCATTTTCAATCGGTCTTTCGCAAATTCGGCGCCACTGTCGATGCCGGCCACGATTTCCAGGCGCAGCACTTCGGACAGCAGGCGCCCACGGTTTTCCTGCAACTGGCCGGCGTAGGCGGCGCGCGCGCCGGTGCCCTCCCCGGCCGCTTTCAGCGCGGCGTCGAAACGGGTACGCAGGGTGCGCTCCTGCTCGGCCGGCAACGCCGGCAACGCCTGCCAGCGGGCGCCCCAGCCGGCGCTGTCGATGTCGCCGTCTTCCGTGAGCGCGTTTTCCAGCGCCTGCACCAGGCGCAGCTTCTCGCGCAAGGCGTTGGCCTGGGCGGCGCCGGCCCGCTTGCGGATGCTGTCGGCCTGCGATTGCAGGGCGCCGACGGCGGCGCGGTAACGCTGGTCGATTTTCTGCTCGCTGGCGCGCGGCACCACGCCTGAGGCGTGCCATGCTGCCGCGGCATCCTTCAGTGCCTTGCCGATGGCGGCCAAGACGGCCTTGTCGTCGCCTTCGAACGTGGCCGATTCGAGCCCGGCGCAAATCGCTTCGCGGACGTGCAGGTGGGCCTTGCGTTCGTGGTCGGCGGCGTGGGCATGCTCCTTGCGCCGGGCGAAAATCTGGTCGCAGGCGGCACGGAATTTCTGCCATAGCGCCTGCTCGGTCTTGCGCTCCAGCGGCAAGGCGCGGGCATGGCCCTGCCAGGACTCCTGCAGGCGGCGCAGGGTGTCGATAGTGTGGCGGTCCAGCGGATTCAGTTTGCCGACTTCCTCGATCAGCTGTTCGCGGCGTGCCACTTCGATCTTGCGCTGCGAGTCAAGGGGCGCCATGAGGGTGTCCATCGCCTTGCTGAACGCGGCGTCCAGGCGCTTCTTGTCCTTGCGGTCAATGGTGCCCAGGCGGCTCCAGGCCTGGCGCAGGCGTTGCGTCGAAGATGCCAGCGTGCGCCAGTCATGGGTATGCGGCAGGTTGCCCGAAGCCGATTCCTCGCGATCGGCCTGGGCGCCGCCGGCCGCTTCCAGTTGGGCGGCGTCCCTGGCGATCAGGGCGTTCGCTTCGTCGACCAGTTGTTGCGCTTTTGCCGCATTGGCGTGGCGCTCGTCGGCCAAGTGTTTGAAATGGGCGGCGGCCGGGGCGTATGCGGCGGTACAGGCGGCGTCGAATTTTTCCCACAGCGATTTGGGCGCGGCGCCGGAAACGCCGTCCAGCGCCTTCCAGCGTTCGCGCATGCTGCCGACTTTCTTGGCCAGCTCGCTCATGCCGAGGCCCTCGGCCGGCAAACTCTCCACCGCATGCACCAGTTCTTCGCGCGACACATTGCCGCCCCAGCGTGCCCAGTCGCCCAGGCGCTTCAGGTCGGCCCGCGCGTGCGCCAGGCGCTCGGCCTGGGCCGGCGACAGGCGGCCGGTCTTGCTCTCCTTCAGCGTCTTATCATGCTCAGCAGCAATATGCAGCTGGCCTTGCGCGAGCGCGGCCTCCATCGCTTCCACCAGGTCCATGAAGTGGCGGTTGGCTTCCTGCTCGGCAGGCGATGGTTTGTGCTTTTCCTTGGGCGGGCGCGGCGGGCGGACAGCCGCCACGTCATGCCCGTCGGCGCGCGTGACTCCCTCGCCTTGCGCTGGGGGGGGCGCACCGTCCCCTGGTTGCGGCGCAATTTCCCTTGCGCTTGCCCCGGCCGCGGGAACGTCGGCGGCCGGGGGAGCCGGCTGTTGCCAGGCGCGCTCGGCCGCCAGGGCGGCATCAAAATCGTTTAGGAGGTGGCGCGGCAGCGAAGCGCGCTCCGGCGCCGCCATATGCGCCTGGTGCTCGCCGGCCAGGCGTTCCAGTTCGGCAGCGTCGGGATGCTGGCGCAAGGCTGCCAGCGCATCGATCATGGCGCGCTGCAGCGAGACCTGGGCTTCGAGGCGCTCGGCCAGCGCATCGCGCACATGGGTAAATTCAGCCGCTGCGGCAGGCGCGGCATCCACCACCTTCCATTGGCGGTCCAGGTCGGCGACCAGGTTGGGCGTCAGCTTCTCATCAGCCAACAAACGCTGCGCCAAAGCAATGCACGCCTGCGCCTGCTTCTGCTCGGCCTGCACGTGCCGGATCGCATCGAGGCGCCCCTGCACCAGCTTGGCCACGCGCCGGTCCGAGTTGCGCACCGCCTGCTGCACTTTCTCCAGCGCATCCTGGGACACGACATGCTCGGCCGCCGCCAGCCGCACGTCGGCAAATTCACTGTTCAGGATGAGCTCAACCGCAGCAGTCTCGTCGCCCGCAAGGTTGCGGGCCAGCTCGGCTTGTGCCGAGCGGCGTTCCGCGGGAGTGCCGAGCGGCGCCTGCGAGCCGCCCGAACTGGGCTGCCCCGCAACGCTGGCTTGGCTGGCCTGCTGCTTGAAAAGGAACTCAAACATAGTTGTGCTATGAATGGATCAAAACCACCATCATAGCGCAGCACCGCCCCGGCAGGGGCGGCGAATGCAGGCACGGCGCATTCAGGCCGTATCCGCAGCGGCGCGATGGGCCGAACGCGTGCGCCGGTGGTAGCGCAGCTTCGGCACAGGAACCACGGCCTCGTGTTCGTCCCGCAGGGAGGCATGCACCTGCTTCGCTTGCGCCAAGGCTTTCCTGTCTTTGTCGGCGGAGGCCGGCACGCGGCGCGCTTCCACCACTTGAGCGTCGTGGGCCAGGAACTTGTTTGCAATATCGAACCAGGCCTCGCCACCGATGGTGGCGCGGGCGATGGTAAACAGTTCCTTTTCCTCCTTCTCCAGGCGCTGCAGCAGCACCGTGCAGAAAGTTTCGATCGATTCGCAGATTTCCGTCACTTGCTGTTCGCTGCATTCCACTGCCGTATCGAGTTCAGACTGCAGGCGCCGGATCACGGCCAGGGCAGACTGGTTCAATCGGCTCAGTTCGTCCAGCAACTGATTCGCTTGTTCCGTCGCATTTTGCAGCGCGGGAATCAGGTACAGCTCGATCTTGCGCCAATGGCAGGCCTGGTACAGGCGCTCCAGGGTTTCGCAAGCATATTCAAGCTGGGAGAGGGTCAAGCGCTGTTGCCGCAACAGCGTCGATTGCACGTATTTTTGAAACGACAGCAGGCTAAGGCGCACGTTAGCCTGTTCAACGGATAGCGCAACTAATGTGTATGTGGCCGTTAACATTCTTGCTCCCAAATATCGCTACGCGGAAACGGAAGTACAAGTGTAAGTTAGCCCAACAGGTTCGCTTTGACCTACATCAATGTAGCGTCACGCGCCCTCCACAATTTAGGAGGTTTTCACATCCAGCGCAAGGCGAAGATCAACCATACCAGCTTCTCGCGACGCCGTCACTGTTCCGCCAAATCTGCGCATCAGTTGTTGCATTCCGATATTCTCCGACAGGGCTTCGCCTGTGATTTCACGCGTGCCGCGGCTGCGGAAATAGTCAAGCAATTTCTGGAACAGAATATTTCCCAGTCCTTTGCCTTTCAGATCGGAACGCACGATGATGGCGAACTCCGCTTTCTGGTTATCCGGGTCGGCCACTGCCCTGACCACGCCCAGCGTTTCCGGCTGGCCATCCGCACCGCTGCGGGTGGCAATGAAGGCCATGGCGCGATCGTAGTCGATCTGGGTCAGGCGTGCGAGCTGGGTCGGCGGCAATTCCTTCATTGCCGAGAAAAAACGCAGCCGCACGTCGTCGGGATCGAGCCGGCTGAAAAAGCGCACATGGGCTGGCGCATCTTCCGGGCGGATCGGACGCAGCAGCACGGACCCGCCCTGCCACTGGACTTCCTGCTCCAGCTCCTGGGGATAGGGACGGATCGCCATGCTGCTTTCGGCGCGGCGCGGGCCCAGGGCGGCGCGTGCGCCGTGCACTTGCAGCACGCCGCCCACGACTGTGACCGGATCGATTTCCAGTGCGGCAATTTCGCCGATATCGGCCACCAGTTCGGCCACGTGCACCAGCGCGCCACACAGGATTTCGCGCTCGTCGACCAGGGCGCGGCCGACCCCGGTGCGCCTCAGCATGTCGCGCGCCAGCACGGTGTTCAGGGGCGGCAGGCCGACCGCGCGGTCGTCGACCACCCGGCCGGCGCTGCCGCCCAGGCCAACGCTGATGGCCGGCCCGAACACCGGGTCGACGTGCATGGCAATACGCAGCTGCTGCACGTCGCCCCCCGCCGTCGGGCCTGCCAGCGGCAGGCCGTAGGCTGCCAGCACGGCGGACAGCGCGGCGTGCGCCAGTTCGGCCTGGCCGGCGGCTTGCGCCGCCTCCACCACGTTGCGCGCGGCCTGGCGTTCCGGCACCGAATGCGCGGGCACCTGGCCGGGCACCTCGATCAGCAAGGCCTGGTTGCGGGCGTACTGCACCACCTGGCTGTAAGCACGCACGGCTTTTTCCGGCGTGTCGTAGGTGGGCAGGCCCGCATCGGCAAAAATCTGGCGCGCGGCCGCCACCGACGCCCCGCCCAGCCAGCAGGACAGCACGCTGCGGCCGCTTTGGCGCAGCAGCGGCGCCAGCGCCTGGGCCACGCCGGTGCTGGCCGCAGCCGACGATGGCGCGTGCACGACCAGCAGCGCGTCGGCGCCGGGGTCGGCCAGCAAGGCGCTGGCCACGGCGGCATGCCGCTCGGCGCTGGCTTCGCCGCCAATGTCGATCGGGTTGGCCAGCACCAGCCCGGCCGGCAGTTCGCTGCGCAGGCGCTTGCCGGTGTCCGGTGAGAACTGCGCCAGCTTGCCGTGCACGTATTGCAGCGCATCGGCGGCCAGCTTGCCGGTGCCGCTGCCATTGCTCATGATGGCCAGGCGGGTGCCGCGCGTGGGCCGTGCGCGCGCCACGGTTTCCACCGCGTCAAACAGGTCGGCCGAGGAGTACACGCGCAGCATGCCGGCGCGGTGGATCACCGCGTCGTACACCTTGTCGTCGCCGCTGCGGCCGGCTTTCAGCACCACTACCGGTTTGCCACGTGCGGCCAGGCGGGCGGCGGAGATGAACTTGCGGGCGCAGGTCACCGATTCGATGTGCATGATGATGGCGCTCGTGTCATCGTCCGCCGCCAGGTAATCCAGCATGTCGCCAAGGTCGATATCGCCGCCCTCCACCACCGACACCACGCGCGAGAAGCCAATGCCGTGCAGCTGCGCCCAGTCCAGCACTGCCGTCATCACGGTCGCCGACTGGGAAATGAAGGCGGTCTTGCCCGGCTTGGCGCCGGCATGGGCGGCGCTGGCATTCAGGCCCGCCAGCGGCGCCACCAGGCCGATGCCTCCAGGCCCCAGGATGCGCAACAGGTAGGGACGTGCAGCCCGCATGATCTGCTGGCGGATGGTGTCGCTGACCGGGGTCAGAATGATGGCGCCACGCGTGCCGCGGGAGCCCAGGTCGGCGATCAGCGCCGGCACCGTTTCCGGCGGCGTGCAGATAATGGCCAGGTCCGGCACGCGCGGCAGGGCCGACAGACGCGGATAGCAGGGAATGCCGCGCAGCTGCTCGTATTTCGGGTTGACCGGCCAGATCGCCCCGGCAAAGCCGCTTTCGGCCATATTGTTCATCACCTGGGTGCCCATGCGGTCGGGCCGCAGCGAAGCGCCGAAGATGGCCACCGAGCCGGGCTCGAACAGGCTGTCCATATTCCTGATGCTCATGGCGACACTCTCCTACCAGCGTGAATAGTGGTCTTCGGTCACGCCTGGAAGTTGCGTGACGATGCGTTTCGGGCCATCCGCTTCGCTGCGCACCCAGCCGCTGAAATGGCCTACCGGCTGGATGTAGCGGCTGGCCGCCACCAGCAGGTTGCGGTTCTGGCGGCGCGCGCCGGCCGGGGTGAAGAACAGCTCCAGCTGGTCGTCTTCGGTGAAGATATGCCAGCGCTGCATCGGGTCATGCGGGTCGAAGATGAAGTGCGCGGGGGCCAGCGGCACCACTTCGCCATCGATCCAGAGCGCGTTTTCGTGTCCGCCGAAATAGCCCGCTTGCAGGTTGAAGCCCATTTCGAGGCTATGCCCGGAAGCCCAGCGCCAGGATGTCTCGCGCGCCAGCAAGCCGTTCGAGTAATCGAAGCTGGCCACGCCGCCATCGAGCTTGTACTCGTCGCGGAAGGTGCGCACTTCGCCCTTCAAAGGCATGCCGGGCGACTTCTGGGTGCCGTGCAGCGCCCCGCCCTGCACCGGGCCGGTAGCCAGCAGCAGCGGCGCGATCGGCGGACCGAACTCGGCGTCGATTTCCATGTAGGGGCAGCGCAGGGTCAACTGGTACCGTTCGCCGTCCAGCGGCTCGATGCTGATTCGGGTACCGCGGGTGCGGAACCAGCTGGCGGCGCCGGCATGTTCGCCGACGCCTGCCGACAGGCGGCCCGGCAGTCCGTCCTGCGAGAAATCGGCCATCATGTCGCAGTCATTGCGGTCGAAAGCATAGGCGAAGCAGGTGCTGGTCCAGCCCAGGTCGACGATGGCAACGGCTGCCATCACATGCTCGGAAACCAGCGAAACATAGTGCCACTTCTTATGGTGGAAGCGGCGCCACAGGCTGCTGCGCGCGTGTTCGCCCGCAAGCAAGTGCCAGTCGAACGATTCCGCTGCGCCGGAGAACCGGCCTAGCAGCGCCTTGCCGTCGGCTCCGACAACGCGTTGCGGTGCTGTGGCAAGCTTCATTGTTCTACTCCCTGTGCATCCAGCTCCGCCTGCAGCGTCGCGGCAAATTCGGGCGGCTCGCCGGCCTGCACCTGCACATGCGGGCAACCATGCCAGTTGGCCAGGCGCTGCACCGCGCCTGCGATGTCGCGCACGAAGCGCCCGGTCACGCGCACACCAGGCTCCAGCACCAGGTTCTTCAGCTCAAAGATGCCGCCGCGGCGATGCGCTTTGGCGTCGATGCGGCCCACCAGCGCACCGCGGCGCAGGATCGGCAGCGTGAAATAGCCGTAGCGGCGCTTTTCAGCCGGCGTATAGCATTCCAGCCGGTAGTCGAAGCCGAACAGGTCAACCACGCGGCGACGGTCCCACACCACCGGGTCGAACGGCGACAGGACGGTGGTCAGCGTCGGGGACAGGGCGCCGCTCGCAGCGGCCTGGGCCAGGTCGGCCAGTTCATGGTGGATGTAGACGGCATCCTTCCAGCCGTCGACGCGGGCGCGCAGCAGCAGGCCTTCATCGGCCAGCGCCTCCAGGTCCGGGCGCGGGGGCTTGGTGCGGTAGTAGTCGGCCACCCAGGCGCTGCGCGCCAGGCCCAGGGCGCGCACGGATTTGAGCGCCAGCTCGCGCCGCGTTTCATGCATGCCTGGCATCTGGCTGTCGTCCCAACCTGGCAGCACGCGCTCGGCCAGGTCATAAACGCGCTGGAAGTTGTGGCGGCGCGCGATCATCAATTCGCCGGCCGTAAACAGCACCTCCAGCGAGCGCTTCTCCGGTTTCCACTCCCACCAGCCGCTACCCTTGCCATCAGTGCGTTCGAAGTCGGCCGAACGCACCGGCCCGTTACTGCGGATATGCTGCAGCACGCGCTCCACATCGGCGCGCCGCTCCTTCATCCACTGCGCCGAATACTTCCATCCCATGGCGCTCGGGTCGACCATGCGGTGGCGCAGCAGGCGGTAGTCTTCGATCGGCACGAAACAGGCTTCGTGCGCCCAGTATTCGAACAGCGCGCCCTCGGCCAGGTGTTCTTCCAGCCAGGGCTGGGGGTAGTCGCCCAGGCGGCTCCACAGCACCAGGTAGGGACTGCGCGCCACCACGTGGATGGTATCGATCTGCAGCACGCCCATGTTGCGGATCGCCGCCAGCACGTCGGCCTTCTGCGCCTTGCGCCGGCGCGGCTGCAGCAAACCCTGTGCCGCCAGGTGCAGGGCACGCGCCGCGGCGAGGGAGAGATTCAGTTCGGTCAAGACTTGGTTCCTGTAGAGGGGTGGACGCCTATTCTAATAGCGAATTGACAGTATTTCCTGGCATTTTACGGACGATGGTGGCTGCCAGGCAGCATTGTTCCGTTTTTTTGTGCCCGCTGTCGGGGTTTGAGTGCAAAATAAGCCTGTGCCAACGTCAACCGCCCGTCAGATTTTCCGCAAGCTGTATCGCATGATACTGCTGCCCTCTTTCACGCTGGTTTTGCTGGTGATGATGTGGGCGGACGTCTTCTACCAGCTCAGGCAGGACGCCGGCAGCGCACATTACGAAGCCGTGCAGCACAGCCATTCCCTGGCGCGCACGCTGGCCGAGCACTCCGGCCATCTGCTGCGCCAGGCGGACCACGCCACCCAGCTGTTCAAGCTCAAGTTCGAGGAAACCAATGGCGCCCTGCGCCTGCCCGAATTCAGCAAGCGCGGCGGCCTGCTCGATTCGGTCATGCCGGCCCGCCTGGAACTGCCGATTGCCCTGATCGACGCCAACGGCAAGCTGCTGGACAGCATGCATGGCGCCTTCCCGCCCAATTCGGCCAACCAGGCCTACTTCAAGACCCTGGCCACGACAGCCGGCGACGCAGCCCTGGTCACCAACCCGATGGTCGAACCGATTACGAAAAAGTGGCAGATCCAGATCGCGCGCAGGCTGGACGACAAGGCCGGCAAGTTTGCCGGGGTGATCGTGCTGATGATCGATCCGGCCTATTTTGTCGAAGACTACGACCGCCTGCATGTCGATGCCGGCGGCCTGGTCATGCTGGTAAGCCGCGATACAGCCCTGGCCATCGGCCGCATCGACGAGAAACTCTTCATCACCGATACCATCGACTACGTTGCGCCGGCCGACCCGGTCAGCCTGCCGGAAGAGCTGCTGCTCAAGACCCCGATCGACAGGACGGAACGCATTTATGGCTTCCGCGACATGCCGCGCTACTCGCTGACCGCCGTGGTGGGCGACGCCAAAGAGCATGCACTGGCCAAGTACTATAGCCAGCGGCGCCTGTATTTTGGCGTTACCGCCATCGTGTCGGTGGTGGTGCTGCTGTTTAGCTTCCTGCTGACGCAGCAAGCCAAGCGCCTGCGCGAGAGCACGCGCGAGGCAACCTATGCGCGCGAAAAACTGCATGCGGCAGTCGATGCCAGCCTTGACGCGCTGTTCCTGATCAAGGCCTGCCGCGCCAAAGGCAGCGGCAGCGAGATCACCGACTTCATCCTGGTCGACGTCAACGAGCGCGGTGCGCGCGTGCTCGGCTATGCGGCCGACCAGGCGCTGGGCAAGCGCATGGGGGACATGCTGCCGCATTGGCACAGCGAGGGCATGTTCGACAAGTGCCTGGGCGTGATGCGCACCGGCGAACCGCTGGAAGAGGAATTCGAATCGACGGTCTTCGGCGAACCCCTTTGGCTGCGCCACCAGATCGTCGCCATCGAGGACGGCGTCGCCGTCACGGCGCGCAACATCACCGAGCGCAAACGTTCGGAAATGGCGGTGCGCCAGAACCAGGCGGAGTTGCAGGCCGTCAACGATGCCTCGCCGCTTGGCCTGGTGCGCGCCGACAAGGATGGCAAATGCACCTACGTCAACCGGACCTTCGAAGCGATCACCGGCATGCCGCGCGACACGGCCCTGGGCGACGGCTGGTTCGACGCCGTGCACCCGAACGACCGCGACATGCTGCGTGCATCGCTGCGCCACCTCAACACCACACAGCAGGCTTTCCAGGAAACCCTGCGCTGCCTGCACCCCGACGGCAAGATCGTCTGGACCTCCATCAAGGTGGCGCCGATCGTGATCGACAACACAATCGCCGGTTACGTCGGCACGCTGGACGACATCACGCTGGTGCGCAAGTCCGTGATGGCCCTGCGCGAAAGCGAAGCGCGCCTGCGCACCATCGCCGACACGCTGCCTGCCATGATCGCGTATGTCGACTTCGAAGAGATCTATCGCTTCCACAACTTGGCTTATGAGCGCGAATTCAGCAAGACCGGCCTGCAGGTGACGGGACGCACCGTGCAGGAGACCGTTGGCGATAAGCGCTATGCCCTGCTGCAGCCCTACATCGCCCGCGTGCTGCGCGGCGAGACGCTGAACTTCGAGGAAGAGGACGACAGCGGCGACTACCTGCGCACCTTTGACGTGGTCTACATCCCGCAGCTGGACGAAGATGGCATCACGGTGATCGGCTTCCACGTGATGCGGCAGGACGTGACGGCGCAAAAACGCGAGAAACAGCGCTTGCTCAAACTGTCGCAGGTCGATGCGCTGACCGGGCTGACCAACCGCGCCGGCTTCCTGCAAAAGCTGAGCGAAACCATGGTGGCCTGCCGCGAGAGCGGCGGTCTGATGGCCGTGATGTACCTCGACATCGACCGCTTCAAGCCGGTCAACGACACCTACGGCCATGCGGTAGGCGACGCGCTGCTCAAGGCATTTTCGGCACGCCTGTCCAACACCGTGCGCGGCAGTGATACCGTCGCGCGCCTGGGCGGGGACGAGTTCACCATCATCATGGACCACATCTCCCGGCCCGAAGATGCCGCCGTCACCGCCGCCAAGATCGTCAACGCCATGCAGCAGCCCTTCGAGCTCGATGGCATCATGGCCAATGTCTCCACCAGCATCGGCCTGACCTATTACCGCGACGAGGATGTCAGCCCGGCCGAATTGCTGAAACGGGCCGATTTGCTGCTTTACGAGGCCAAACAGGCCGGCCGCAACACCTTCCGCAGCGGCATGCCGCTGCCGCAAATGCGCTCGCCGAACGCGGCCTGACCGGGATCAAGACATCTGCCATCCGTTTGCGCTATATTTGCGCTTCCCACGCCCTGCTTTACATTTCATGCGCCTGCTGCACACTTCCGACTGGCATCTGGGCCAGTCGCTGCATAATTTTGACCGCCACTATGAGCACCAGCGCTTCCTGGACTGGCTGCTGGATACGATCGTGTCCGAACAGGCCGACGCCCTGCTGGTGGCCGGCGACATTTTCGACAACGCCAACCCATCGGCAGCTTCGCAGCGCCAGCTATATACCTTCCTGCAACAGGCCCGCGCCCGCGCGCCGCAGCTCGATATTGTCGTCATTGCCGGCAACCACGACTCCCCCGGCCGTCTTGAGGCTCCGGGACCTTTGCTGGAAGTGCATGGCACAAGCGTCATCGGCTGCCCGCACCGCGACGCCGACGGCAATATCGCCGTGGAGCGGATGCTGGTGCCGCTGACCGGCAAGGATGGCTCCGTCGCCGCCTGGGTGCTCGCAGTGCCTTTCCTGCGCCATAGCGACCTGCCCCGCCAGGCGCCGGCAGAACAGGCTGCAAGCGAAGACGCCGCGCCGCAGCCGGACCCTTACCTCGCCGGCATTGCGGAGCTGTACCGCCAGGCGCTGGACCTGGCAAGCGCGCGCGCTGCCGAAGGCCAGGCCATCGTCGCCATGGGCCACTGCCATATGGTCGATGGCACCATGTCGGCCGATTCCGAGCGCCGCATCGTGATCGGCGGCACGGAAATGCTCCCGAGCGGCATCTTTCCGCCGCCCATCGCCTACGCGGCACTGGGCCACCTGCACCTGGCCCAGCAAGTCGGCCCGCATGCCCATATCCGCTATTGCGGCAGTCCCATTCCGCTCTCCTTCGCCGAGACCGGCTACCAGCACCAGGTGCTGCGCATCGACCTGCAAGGCGCGCGCGTCGCCGAGATCGCCGCCCTGCCGGTGCCGCGTGCTGTCCAGTTGCTGCGCGTGCCGGAAAAGCCGGCCACGCTGGAAGAAGTGAAAACCGCCCTGGCCGCCCTCGACCTGCCTGGCGCGCCGCTGGAACAGCAGCCGCTGCTCGAAGTGCGCATCAGGCTCACCGCGCCGGAGCCGGGCCTGCGCGCTGCGATCGAGGAAGCCCTGCAAGGCAAGCCGGTCCGGCTGGCGAAGATAGAAACCTCGAGCGCGTCGCGCGCTGCGTTCGAAGAGGCAGCGCTATCGCTTGACCAGCTGGCTACCCTGCAGCCTGACGACATCTTCAAGCGCCTGTACCTGCAGCGCTACGGCAGCGAAGCGCCGCCCGAACAACTGGCCGCCTTTGCCGAACTGGTGCGGCCATGAGGGTCCTGCGCATCGCCGGCAGGAACCTTGCCTCGCTGGCCGACGAGTTCTCGGTCGACTTCACCGCCCAGCCGCTGTCCGACGCCGGCCTGTTCGCCATCAGCGGCCCGACTGGCGCCGGCAAGAGCACCTTGCTCGACGCCCTGTGCCTGGCCCTGTACGACGATACGCCGCGCCTGCACAAGGCAGAAGGCAAGACGCCCGATGTGGGCGACCCGGTATCCGCGCAAGACCCGCGCACCCTGCTGCGGCGCGGCGCCGCCGAAGGCTGGGCCGAAGCGGACTTCGTCGGCAACGACGGCGAATCCTACCGCGCCCGCTGGAGCGTGCGGCGCGCCCGCACCAAGGCCAGCGGCGCCCTGCAGCCGAGCTCCATGGCATTGCATAAGCTGCCGGGCCTTCAGCCGCTGGGCCATAAGAAGACCGAGGTGATGGCGGAAATCGTGCAGCGCATCGGCTTGAGCTTCGACCAGTTCACCCGCGCCGTGCTGCTGGCGCAGAATGAATTCTCAGCCTTCCTCAAGGCCAGGGACGATGAACGCGGCACCTTGCTCGAAACACTGACCGGCAGCGGCATTTACAGCGAAATTTCGAAGCGGGCATTTGAACGCTGGCGCGCCGAAGAACTGGCGCTGAAGACGCTCGCCGCCGGCCTGGCGAACCAGCAGCCGCTGGCGCCGGAACAGCGCGCCGGCATCGTCGCGCAGTCCGAAGCCGCCGAAGCAGCACTGCTCGCCTCGGCCCAGCGCGTCTCGGCCCTGGAAGCCGACCTGCGCTGGCACCAGCAAGCCGAAAGGCTGGCCAGCGCGGTACAGCACGCAGGCGAGCATTTGCAGCAGCGGCATCATGCTTCCGAAGCCGCCGCCCCGCGCCGCGCCGTCCTGGTGCAGCTGGACGCCGTGCAGCCCGCGCGCGCGATGAACGATGACGTCGTTCGCCTCGCGGCCGATCGCGCCGCGGCGCAGGCCGAGATTTCGCTCGCGGAGCAGGAATCCGAGCGCACGCGCCTGGCGCTGGACGTGCTGACCGGCGATGTCCAGCAGGCTGGCGCCGCCCTGGCGGCTGCCGAAGGCGCACAACAAGCCGCCGCGCTACTGCTGGACCAGGCGAAAGCGCTCGATGCGCGCCTGGAATCCCTGCAGTCTGCCTTTATCCAGGCTGCCAGGGCCCGCGATGCCGCCGCTCACGCCGACACCGCCGCGAAAGCCGCACTGAGCGCGCGCGAGGCCCAACAACAGGCGCTCGTTCACGAACAACAGGCTGTCCAACAATGGCTGGCCAGGCACGAACACTGGTCGGCCCTGGCACGCGACTGGGCGCGCTGGGACGTACTGTTGGCGCAGGCGGGCCAACAAGCCGACCGGGCCGACAGGCAATCGCAATCACTGGCCGCCGTCCAGCAAGCCACTGCACGCCAGCGACAGGAAGAAAGCCATGCCCGCAGCGGCCTGCATGCAGCCGCCGAACGCCTGCGCCAGGCCGAGTCCCAGCGCGAACAGGCGGCCAAGGCGCTGGCCGGCATCGATATCGAAAGCATCGCCCGGCAGCGCCGGCACCTGGACCAGCGCCGCGCACTGCTGGCCGATGCTAACGCCGCCTGGCAAGAGCTGTCGCAGCTCGCATCGCGCCAGCAAGACCTGTCCAGCCGCAGCGCCTCATTGCAGGCGGCGCGCGACAGCGCCGAAGCCGAAGTCTCAGCCGCCCGCCAGGCCAACCTTGCGTTGGTCGCCGCCTCAAGCCAGGCCGAACGCTCGCTGAAACTGGCCGAAGCCGCTACCGGCGAGAGCGTTGAAAAGCTGCGTGCGACGCTGCAGGACGATATGCCGTGCCCCGTTTGCGGTTCCCACCAGCACCCTTACCGCGATGAAGACGGTCCGCTGCACGCCATGCTGGCGCAACTGCAGGCCGAAGTGCACGACTGCCGCGACCGGCTGCAACGCAATATGAAGCGCGAGGCCGAGCAGCAAGCCCGCCTCCAAGCCAGCGTCGAACAGCTGGCAGCGATCGGCGTCGAACAGCACAACATCGGCACCGCGCTCGCCACCGCCCAGCCGCGCTGGCAAAGCGCCAGTAGCGCTCTTGCAGAACACGCGGGCCAGCCCGCCGCCGGCGCTGACGCCGCCGGCTGGCTCGCCGTGCATGCGGACACGCTGCAAACGGCGCTGCGTGCGCTAGAGGGCCAGGAACAAACCCAGCGCCAGGCCGCCCGTACCCGCGAAGTGGCGCAAACCGCCTGCGAGCAGGCCGCTGCCGAGTGCAACCGCCAGCAGCAGGCGCTCTCCGCCGCCCAGACCGCGCTGGCACAATCGGAAGCCCAGCATAAGGCGCTGGACGAACAGCGCATCGACACCGCCCTGCAGATCGCCACCCTGCTCGACCAGCTTGACAGCCCGCTGGCGCGGCCCGGCTGGCAGGATGAGTGGAAGGAAAGCCCGGCGCGCTTCCATGAACAGCGGGCGCGCGAATGCAGGCATTGGCAAGCGCAACGCCAGTCGGCCGACGAGCGCACCAGCGCAATTGCAGCAATCGGCATCGAGTTGCAGGCCTTGCGCGCCGCACAGCAGCGCAGCACAGCGGAGGCCGGCGCCACCCAGGCCGCGGCCGATGCCGCCCGTGCCGCCCGCGACAGCGCCGCCGCCGAGCGCCAGGCACTCTGGCAAGGCAGGCCGGCACGTGAAGTGGAAGCCGAGCTGCGCGCGGCAACCGACGCTGCGCGCGCCGCATTGCAGGCACGCCAGGAATCGGCCCAGCTAGCCGCCCAACAGCGCACCCGCGCCGACGAAGCCCATGATCAAGCCAGGCGCCGCCTGGCAGCGCTGGATGCCGCCGTCGAAGGCGCCGCCGCCCGCCTGCAAGCCTGGCTCACCGACAACCGCGCGCTTGGCATCGGAAACCTGGACGCCTTGCGCGCCCTGCTCGCCCATTCCCAGCAAACGATCCGCGACGAGCGCACCAGCCTGCAGGCGATCGACCATGCCCTGGCCTCTGCCAAAGCGGTGCTGGCCGAGCGCGAGGCGCAGCACGCCGAACACCTTGCCCAGGCGCCGGCGGGCGAGCAACGCAGGGCCGCCGAACTCGAACAGGCACTGGCAACGCTGCAGGAAGAACGCAAGCACGCCCACGACCACGCCGCCGCCCTCAAGCTGCAGCTGGCACAGGACGATGCCCGCCGCCAGGCCGGCGAAGCGCTGCTGGCCGATATCGCCCGCCAGCAGGAAACGGAGCGCCGCTGGGCCCAGTTGAGCGAGTTGATCGGCTCGGCCGACGGCAAGAAATTCCGCAACTACGCCCAGCAATTCACCCTGGACGTACTGGTGGGCTACGCCAACGCCCACCTGTCGCAGCTGGCGCCGCGCTACCTGCTTGAACGCATCGACAACCCGGCCCAGCCGTCGCTGGGCCTGCTGGTGTGCGACCTGCACATGGGAGACGAAAAGCGCTCCGTGCACTCGCTGTCCGGCGGCGAATCGTTCCTGGTATCGCTGGCCATGGCGCTCGGCCTGGCCTCCTTGTCCTCCAACCGCGTGCGGGTGGAATCGCTGTTCATCGACGAAGGCTTCGGCAGCCTGGATGCGGAAACCCTGCGCGTCGCCATGGACGCACTCGACGGCTTGCAGTCCATGGGGAGGAAAGTGGGCGTGATCTCGCACGTCCAGGAAATGACCGAACGGATCGCCACCAGGATCGTGGTGCAGCCCGCAGCCAACGGTTGCAGCGCGGTGTCAGTCGGCTAGGCGCCAGGTGTGCTCGTCCTGCTCGACGCGCACCATTTCCCAACCCAGTTCACGGCGGATCTGCTGCGGGTCGGGCAGGGGGCGGCGTTCATCCTGGCGCGACTGCAGCCAGTTGCGCACTGCTTCCTTGCTTGGTTGCTTGGACTTCTCCATCGTAAACCTCCATCGGCTTGACGGTCACTCCTTCAACGCAATAGGTGGTGGCCAGTTGACGAAAGACGCTGGCCAATTTGTTATTATGTGTAAATGGGGATCGGCGCCATATCATCGTCAGGCAGTTACGCGCCGCAGGCCAGCGCGCCGGCGCGCAGCCCCACGCGCAGTGAATCAGCCCAGCAGCAATACTCTCCCGAAGACCAGGCAAAAATCGACCAGCTCAAGGCGCGCGACCTCAAGGTGCGCCAGCATGAGCAAGCCCACCTTGCAGCCGCAGGCAGCCTTGCCACCTCCGGCGCCACCTACACTTACCAGCGCGGCCCGGATGGGGTGAATTACGCGGTGGGCGGCGAGGTCAATATCGACACGTCGCCCGGCCGCACGCCCGAGGAAACCATCGCCAAGGCGCGCCAGGTGCAGGCGGCCGCATTGGCGCCGGCCGATCCGTCCGGCCAGGACCGCAGTGTCGCCGCGCGTGCCGCCCAGATGGCGCAGCAAGCCCAGGTTGAACTTTCAGCAATGCAACAAGAACTGCAGCGCGGTTACGGTCTTTCCGAAAAGCAAGCGACGATCGATATCTTTGCCTGATAAAATCGTCCTTTTGCCCGGAGTCCAGGCCATGTTTCTGAAAGCCCCCCGCACCCTCACCTTCAAATGCGTAAAATGCAGCAAAGCAGTTAAAGTTGCATTGCAGAAAACGTCTGCATGCTCGCACATTACGCCGTACTATGGTGTCTGCACCTGCGGCGAAGTGAAACTGCACGCCACCGGCGCCCCGGAAGCCGTGAAGTCCTACCTGGAATCGAACGGCCTGTGGACACATCATCATTGATAAAGCTCAAGAAATTCGGAAACTTGCCGTTTCAGGGGTAGTGCCCCTAAAGGTTGCCTATCATGAACCCACTGAACACCATCGGCCCACGCCAGTACCAGAACTCTTCCTTGTCCCCTGCCACCTCGCAGGCGGAAGGCAAGCCTTCGCGCGCCAATGCGGTGAGGGACGTGAACACGGATAGCGCCGTTTCGCTGTCCAGCAACGCCGTCGACCTGCAAAAACGCGTCGACCAACTGGGCAACCGGACGGTGGACATGGCCCAGGACCTGATTGGCAGCTTTGCAAAAAGTTTGCTGGGCGACAATGCCAAGGGCGCCAAGATCTCCTTCGATTCGGTGGCGCTGGAGTCGAATGCCAGCTTCGCCGCGGGCGCCCTGCGTGCCGAAGGCGCCGCTGGCGTCACCAGCGCCCTGGGCTTCAGCCTGAACGAAAGCTCCCACTTCCTCGGCAAAGGCACCATCACCACCGCAGACGGCCGCAAGCTGAGTTTTGAAGTGGAAATCCAGTACGAAGCCAGCATGACTGCCGGTGCGGCATCCAGCATGCCGACGCGCCGCAAGGAGCACGCCGACGAGAACCCGGCCATGCCGCTGCCGGAAGTGGAGTTCCCGGACATCGATTTCCCGGGCAGCCTGGCCGACCTGTTCCGCCTGATGGACCGCAATATCAGCGCCACCCTCAAGCAGCAAAACGAGCAAGGCGAGGAAAGCGATGCCGGCAACCTGACCATGCGCCTGCTCAAGCTGGTCGATGCCGAATCGTCGCTCGACACTTACCTGCCGGCGAACGCCAGCGACAAGGCCAAGGCTTACGGCCTCCTGCAATCCGAGCCGGGCCAGGCCGCCGAGCTGGCGCATGCCGCCAAGGCCGCCCGCGACGCTGCCCGCAACGGCGAGATCGACCCGCCAGGCGACGAAATCGACCCGCCACCAAGCGATACCGCTCCCCCGCCGGCACCGGCAATCGCCCCGGCCCCTGAGGAACCGCCAGCCGCATAAGCACGCGTATAATGGCAGCTTCCTGATTGAAATTCGGGGTCAGGTCCGGCAATCGGACATTTCGCCGCGCGAAATGTCCGATTGCCGGACCTGACCCCGAATTTCTTCGTTTACACATCGGCCACTATGCAAGAAATCCACTGGACAGAACAAGGCGAGCCGCGCTCCGCGCGCTGGCATTCCGAAGCAGGCAACCCGCCGCCCAAGCGCGTGCAGCTTGCCGACGACACCATGAACGCCGACGTTGCCTATCGTCTCGCCTGCGAGGGCACCGCCTTGCTGTGGCGCGGCGATTTCCAGAACGCGCGCCAACTGTTGCAGGCCCTGGCCCGCCGTGCCGACCACAAGAAAGCCAAAGGCGGAAAAGGCCGCAAACTAGCCGCCGGCAAGGCGCCTGCCAACGCCACAGAAGCCTTCCACCTGCACCGCCAGGAGCAATCCCAGCGCGCCCGCACGCTGGCCATGCTGCTGATCCCTTTCGAACCGGGATACCGTATTCCCCTGCGCCGCGCACCCGATGTCGCCCTGGCCTGCAACGAGGCCTATGGCCGCAGCGAAGACGCCTTCGTTATATCCCTGCGCGAATTGCAAGGCCTGATCGGCGCCCATGAATGGCGCAAAGCCGGCGTGCCGGTGGCTGCGCTGGGCGAACGTATCCACCCGCACTACGGCGTGTTCTCGCCGGTGCGCGGGGAATACGTGCAGCTTGTGGCCGATGCACCGTTGCCCAAAGGCGCTTCCGAGCTGGCTTTCGACATCGGCGCCGGTACCGGCGTCCTGTCGGCCGTGCTGGCCAGGCGCGGCGTGCAACGCGTGGTCGCCACCGATATGGACAAACGCGCCCTCAGTTGCGCGCGCGACAACCTCTCCCGCCTGATGCTGGATGACCAGGTGGAATTGCTGGAAGCAGATTTGTTCCCGCCCGGCCAGGCGCCGCTGGTGGTCTGCAATCCGCCCTGGGTGCCGGCGCGCCCGAATTCCTCGGTGGAGCACGCAGTCTACGACCCGGACAGCCGCATGCTGCGCGGTTTCCTGTCCGGTCTGAAAGCCCACCTCACGCCGGGCGGCGAAGGCTGGCTGATCCTGTCCGACCTGGCCGAGCACCTGGGCCTGCGTTCGCGCGCAGAGCTGGAGGAATGGATCGCCGCCGCCGGCGTCAAAGTGCTGGGCCGCCTCGACGCCCGCCCGATCCACCCGAAGGCCAGCGACGCCAGCGATCCCCTGCATGCCGCCCGTTCGGCAGAGATCACTTCGCTGTGGCGCTTGGGCATCGCATAAATCGACCTTGCGAAACCTCAATGTGCGAGCTATAATGCTTGCCTCAGACGCGGGGTGGAGCAGTCTGGCAGCTCGTCGGGCTCATAACCCGAAGGTCACAGGTTCAAATCCTGTCCCCGCAACCAGATTCGAAAAGCCGTTGCCTTCGCAACGGCTTTTTCCATTTCCGGGTGCGCCAATGCAAATTTCGCCTTGCTTACGCTGGATCCCGGCCTTGCCCCTGCTGGCGGCATGCGCCAGCCCCGGCGATCCAGCAGAAGTCCTCGCTCAAAAACTTAGCAGCGGCATCCTGGCCAGCAGCAGCGCCACGCTGACACTGGAGAAATGGTGCGCCGACCACGCCATGGCGGCCGAGCCAAGGATTGTCGCCCGCCTGGTGCGCGGGGCGGATAAACCCGCCAGCGCCGAAACCCTAGCCCGACTGGGCGTGACCGGCGCAGACGTCAAATACCGCCGTGTGCAGCTTTACTGCGGCCCGCATCTGTTTTCCGAGGCGGACAACTGGTATATCCCAAGCCGCCTGGCGCCGGAAATGAACCGCCTGCTGGACGAAACGGACACGCCCTTCGGCAAGGCCGTGCTGCCATTGGCGCCTTACCGCCGCACCTTCTCCAGCACCATGCTGCGCTCCCCTGCCGCGCTGTTCGAACATCGCGCAGTGCTGTACTCGGCCTCGCACCAGCCCATCGCCGAAGTGCGGGAAACCTACCAGCGCGGGGTCCTCGCCTTTTTGTAGTCGAACTGTCACAATTGCACGCGACAAGAACCGCAAGGAGCAAGGCGTGAACGACGAAAACAGCAAGGACGATCTGCCGGCCAGCCCGGCACGCCGCCGAATCTTCCAGGCTGCAGGCGCCGCCGGCCTCGCAGCCAGCCTGCCAGGCGTGAACGCCGCCCCGCCCTCGACATCCGCCAAGCCGGCCAAAGCGATTTCACTGGACGACAAGTTGCAGGCCAACGTCAGGAACGTGGTGGTGATCTACCTCGAGAACCGCAGCTTCAACAACCTGTTCGCCGACTTCCCCGGCCTGGCCTCGCCCATGTCGGCCCTGAAGCCGGCACACTACCAGCAGCGCGACTACGACGGCAGCATCCTGCCAACGCTGCCCAAAGTCTGGGGCGGCCTGGTGCCGGTGCCGCAAGACATCGCCGGCAAACGCTATGAATTGAAGGAAGACCAGCTTGCCGGCCTGCCGAACGCACCGTTCAAGCTGGTCGACGCCGAAGGCAAGCCGCTGCCCGAATCCGTCATTACGCGCGACCTGTGGCACCTGTTCTACCAGAACCAGATGCAGATCAACGGCGGCAAGAACGACAGCTTCGTCGCCTGGGGCAATACCGGCGGCATGGTAATGGGTTACTACGGCGAGATGGAAAAGAACCTCGGCCTGTGGCAGGTGGCACGCCAGTACACCCTGTGCGACAACTTCTTCATGGCTGCTTTCGGCGGCTCCTACCTGAACCACCAGTTCCTGGTATCGGGCCGCTGCCCGGTCTACCCGGATGCCGCCAACAGCCCGGCCAAACGCAAGATTGCCGTGCTGTCCGATGGCCCGGCCGGCTACAAGCTGGCGCTTGATCCAAAGAGCCCGAAATCCGCGATGGAAGGCAGGCCGGTTTATGTGAATGATGGCGCCATCACGCCGGACGGTTTTGCGGTCAACACCATGGCCCCACCCTACCAGCCAAGCTGGGTGCGTCCGGCGCCGGGCGGCGACCCGATGCACGCCAATCCCGAAGACCCGAGCTACCTGCCGCCACAAACCTACGACACCATCGGCGACCTGCTGTCGCGCAAAGGCGTGAGCTGGGCGTGGTATGGCGGCGCTTTCCAGGCTGCGCTGGACCACAAGGGCGGCGGCACCAAGCCGAACTTCCAGTACCACCACCAGCCGTTCAGCTATTTCAAGCAGTTCGCGCCGGGCACCGCCCAACGCGCTGCCCATATCCGCGATGGCGGCATGGGCGACAGCCCGATATCAAACAAATTCCTGGCCGACGTGGTGGCAGGCAAACTGCCGGCGGTGAGCTTCTACAAGCCGCAGGGCAATCTGAACCTGCACGCAGGCTACTCGGATATCGAATCGGGCGACCAGCACATTGTCAACGTGCTGCAGCACCTGCAGAATTCGCCGCAGTGGGAAAACATGGTCGTGGTGGTGACGTTCGATGAAAACGGCGGCTGGTGGGATCACGTCGCGCCACCGAAAGGCGACCGCTGGGGTCCGGGTTCGCGCATCCCCGCCATCATCGTGTCGCCGTTTGCCAAGAAGGCCACGGTTGACCACAGCTTCTACGACACCACCTCGATCCTACGCTTCATCACCCGCCTGCATGGCCTGCCATTGCTGGAAGGTCTGGCCGAGCGCAACAAGGCTTTCGCCGAGCACGGTGCGCTGCCGCCGGGCGACCTGACGGGGGCCCTCGCCTTCCGTTGACATGGTTGCCCGTGTTACAATCCGCCGGTTCTAAAAGGAAGCCCGACTGATTCAGCCGGGCTTTTGTTTTCTGCGACGGATAATGAGAGATAAAAAAGACAACGCGACAATCGACCTGCCAGGCTTCGAGCCTGCCGAGCCGATGACGCCGGAAGCCAAGCTTCCGCCGCCGCCGCGTGTTCGCCGCTCGCCGCGCAAACAGGAACAACTCGACCTGCTGGGCGAACTCGGACCCACCGACGCCAGCGGCCTGCCAATCTGGCAGAATGATCCCAACCTGGACCTTACCGGCCTGCCGATCTGGCGGCGGGACTAAAAAATGACCTCTTTCGCTACCCTGCCACTGTCCGAAAAACTCCTTGCCAACCTGGACTCGCTGGGTTACCGCGAAATGACCGAGATCCAGGCGCAAAGCCTGCCGTCCATCATGCAAGGCCGCGACCTCATTGCGCAAGCGAAGACCGGCAGCGGCAAGACTGCAGCCTTCGGCATCGGCATGCTGTGCAACCTCAATACCGCCTGGTTTGCAGTGCAGGGACTGGTGCTCTGCCCTACCCGCGAGCTGGCCGACCAGGTGGCCAACGAGCTGCGCCGCCTGGCGCGCTGCGTGCCCAATGTGAAGGTGGTGGTGCTGACCGGCGGCGCGCCAATGCGCCCGCAGATCGCCTCGCTGGAATTTGGCGCCCACATCGTGGTCGGCACGCCGGGCCGCGTGCGCGATCACCTGTCGCGCGAATCGCTCGACCTGTCGAATGTGCGCACCCTGGTGCTGGATGAGGCGGACCGCATGACCGATATGGGCTTCTACGACGAAATCGCCGGCATCGTGCGCGCCTGCCCGAAACGCCGCCAGACCCTGCTTTTCTCAGCGACCTATCCGGACGACATCCGGCAAGCCACTGAAGCCTTCCTGGCCGATCCGGTCGAAGTGACTGTCGAAGCCCAGCACAGCGGCGGCCAGATCGAACAGCGCTTTTACGAGATCGGCTTCGACGACCGCGACAAGGCTGTCGGCAAGCTGCTCAAGCACTACCAGCCCGCCTCCGCCATCATCTTCTGCAATACCAAGGTGCACTGCAAGGAATTGCTGGACGAACTGCACGCGGAAGGCTTCTCCGCGCTCGCCCTGTACGGCGAATTGGAACAGCGCGAACGCGACGAAATCCTCGTACTGTTCTCCAACCGCAGCTGCTCGATCCTGATCGCCACCGACGTTGCCGCGCGCGGCCTCGACATTGCCAACCTGGAAGCGGTGATCAATGCCGACGTGTCACGCGATACCGAGGTCCACATCCACCGAATTGGCCGCACCGGCCGCGGAGGCGAAAAAGGGCTGTCGCTCACGCTATGCGCACCGAACGAGAAGAAATGGGTCAAGCTGATCGAAGACTACCAGGGCGCGCCGGTGGAATGGCACGGGATCAAGGAACTGGCGGAAGACGAATTTGTGAACGCCGAACCGGCGCCCATGCTGACGCTCTGCATCGCGGGCGGCAAGAAGGAAAAATTGCGCGCCGGCGACGTGCTGGGCGCGCTGTGCGGCGACGGTGGCCTGACCAAGGAACAAGTCGGCAAGATCAATGTCACCGAATTCCAGACCTATGTCGCCCTCGACCGCCGCATCGCGCACGAAGCCTTCGCCCGCCTGAAGGCCGCCAGCACCATGCCCGGCGGCGACTTCGGCAGCTTCAAAGGCCGCAACTTCAAGATGCGCATGATTGACGTCTAAAAATGTCCACCCTGGGGTCAGGAACAAAAGTGGACATTCTTTACAGAAATGTCCACTTCGCTTCCTGACCCCAAGGTGGACATTTTTCAGCTGCGGAGGGAGACGCTGGCCGGGAATTGCGGGGCGCGGCGAACCAGCGTCGCTTGCTCGAAAGCGTAGGCCATGCCGATCAATGCCGCTTCGCTGAATGCTGTGCCGACGAAGGATAGGCCGACCGGCAAGCCGCGCACATAGCCAGCCGGTACTGTGATGTGCGGATAGCCAGCTACCGCTGCTGGAGACGAGAAGCTTTTGCCGTAGTGGTCGCCGTTGATGAAGTCCGTCAGCCATGCGGTGCCATCGGTCGGCGCGACCAGCGCATCCAGTTCGTGCGCCTTCAGCACCAGGTCGATGCCCTCTTCCCGCGAATAGCGGTGGTTGTTGGCCAGCGCATCCCGATATGCCTGGTTATCAAGGCCCGGCTTGGCTTCCGCGCGCTCGAGATATTCCTGGCCAAAGTATGGCATTTCAAGCTGGGCATTCCGCTTGTTGAAGGCGATCAGGTCGGCCATGTTCTTGACCTTGGCGTTCGGCGCATAGTCGCGCAGGTAGGCTGCAAGGTCGGCCTTGAATTCGTGCAGCAGCACTTCGGTTTCGCTGTCGCCGTATTTTTCCGTGTTGGGCACTTGGACGTCGACCAGGATTGCGCCCTGCGCTTTCAGCGCATCCAGCGCTTTTTCGATTTCCCCATCCACGCCGTCGCTGCCGCCGAAGAAATTGCGGGCGACGCCGAGCCGCTTGCCGCGCAAGCCATCGCGCTTGAGCGCAGACGAATAATCGGCGGCCTTGCCGGCGCCGTCCTGCGTGGCGGGATCGTTCGGATCGACACCTGCCATCGCAGCCAGCATCAGCGCGGCGTCGGAAACGCTGCGTGCCATCGGGCCTGCAGTGTCCTGCGAATGGGCAATAGGGATGATGCCACTGCGGCTCACCAGGCCGATGGTCGGCTTGATGCCAACCAGGCCGCAGATCGATGCGGGCGATACGATCGAGCCGTCGGTCTCGGTGCCGACCGCCAGTGTCGCCAGCCCGGCCGCAATCGCGGCGCCGGAGCCGGAACTGGAACCGCTGCAATTGCGGTCCAGCGAATACGGATTGCGCGTCAGGCCGCCGCGCGCGCTCCATCCGCTGACGGAGTGGCTCGAGCGCATATTGGCCCACTCGCTCAGGTTCGTCTTGCCGATGATGACCGCGCCGGCTTCGCGCAAGCGCGCTGCCACATGGGAGTCGCGCGCCGCACGGACGCCTGCCAGCGCCAGCGATCCGGCGGTGGTGCTCATGCGGTCCGCTGTCGCAATATTGTCTTTCAGGAGTACCGGGATGCCGTGCAGCGGGCCGCGTACACGGCGCTGGTGTCGCTCGCGATCCATTTCGCGGGCGATCTTCAGCGCTTCCGGATTGATTTCGATGATGGAATTGATACGGGGACCGGATTTGTCGATCGTGTTGATCCGGGACAGGTATTGCGACGTGAGGGCGTGTGAAGTCAGCTTGTTGGCGGCCATCAGGCCTTGCTGGTGCTGAACTCCGGCATCGAGCACGGACGGCACCGCGGCCTGCGTGCGCGGCAAAGTGGCTGCCCCGCCGGCAGCCAGTCCCAACTTCACGAAACCCCTTCGATCCATCTGGTACGCCCTCAGTCAAGAAAAGCACAAACCAGTAGAATACCAGCAGTTTGCAAGTGATTAATACTGCTCAAAAGCAAAAAAGCCCGCATCAGCGGGCTTTTTATTGCGCATTTGCAACACTACGTCGCAAATTGCCCGCAATCAGGCGCGAACGACCTTCTTGAACTCGTGGGTACGGGTGTCGATCTCGACCACGTCGTCCTGGGACACGAACAGTGGCACCTGGATCGAGAAGTTGCGGCCTTCGATGGCGTTTTCCAGCTTGGCTTCTTTCAGCACGTTACCGGAGGTGTTGCCCTTCACTGCCGGCTCCGAGTAAATGATCTGGCGCGCGATGGTGGTAGGCAGTTCCACCGAAATTGCCTTGCCGTCGTAGAAGACAGCTTCGCATTCCATACCGTCTTTCAGGTAGTTGACTGCTTCGCCCATGTTCTCTTCTTCGATTTCGTACTGGTTGTACTCTTCGTCCATGAACACGAACAGTGGATCAGCGAAGTACGAGTAGGTCACCGGCTTCTTGTCCAGAACGACCACGTCGAACTTGTCGTCGCCGCGGAACACGTTTTCCAGCGGGGCGCCGGTCAGCAGGTTTTTCATCTTCCACTTGTAGGTGAAGCCAGTGCGGGACGAGCCGTTGACGTCGGAACGCAGAACGATGAATGGCTTGTCTTCAACCATGATGATGTTGCCGACACGAATCTCTTTTGCGAATTTCATAGCGAATATATACCGGTTAAGGGGAGTTGCAGTAACCGTGCATTATAGCACGGGCTTGTGATGTGTTACTTCAGCGATGCACAAAATTTAGTCAAATTCGTGGCCAAATCGCCGTTGGCCAGGATTTTTTGTTGCCATTGTGTCGACTTTGCCGAAATTTCAGGCATGGCCGCGACGAGGGCTTTCCAAAGGGTTGGCCAGTCGCCTTGCGGCATGTCGTTCCAGGCCAGGGAGAATTCATCGAGCGCACTGCCGGCCGCATAGCGCTGCAGGAAGGCGCGCAACTTCTTATGGTGCAGGTTTTCGTCTTGCGCGTAAATGTTCCAGATGAAGGATTTGCCAGCCCACTGCGCCCTCACCCAGGAATCTTCGCCGCGCACGAAGTTCAGATCGCAGGACCACAGCAGCTTGTCGTAATCCTGTTGCGCAACGAAGGGCAGCACGCGCACAGTCAATGCGCCTTCGCTGCGCACCGCGCCAGGCACGGCAGGCTGGCCGAGGAAGTTCGCCACCGCCTCGCTTGCCACACCTTCCGGCACCAGGCAAGTCACCTGCTGCCCACCGCCGCGCCACGCCGCAAGCAATCCGGCGACCGGTGCGTACGGGTAGCAGAACAGCGATACCTTCATTGCCGCCGCCTCGTTTTCCGTGACGCCCAGCGAGGACAGGAAAGCCGATACCGCGGCGGGATCGGAGATATAGGCGCGCCGCTCGGCTTCAAGGCCTTTTTCGTACAAGAGCCCGCCGGTTTTTTCGGTAAAGCCGGGGAAGAAGAAATACTTGGTCAGCGGCAAGCGCGGATGCTTCGATGGCAAGCTGTGGCAACCTTCCACCCACTCTTCCGCGCTCAAGCCTTCGAGATTGAGCCAGACCGGGCGCTCCGGCCGCTGCGCCATCGCGGCAATATAGCCGGGCGGAATGTCACAGCCGAAGAATTCGATCACGATGTCGGCCACGTCGCCGGCAGCGAACGCGCCCTCCTGCGAGCCCCAGTGGCGCACGGCGACGCCGTCCAGCTGTTGCAGCTCGGCGGCGACGTCGACATGCGGGCAGATGCGCTGAAAGGTAGGCATGTCATCGACCCACAGCCTGACGGCAATGCCGTGCTCACGCTGCAACTGGCGCGCCAGGCGCCAGCAGATGCCGATGTCGCCGAAATTATCGACAACTTTGCAAAATAGATCGAGGGACAAGCTAGGCATAAGCTGAAAATGAAAAAGCCGCACTAGGCGGCTTCATTCTAATCTGTGGCGTCCCCACGGGGATTCGAACCCCGGTACTCACCGTGAAAGGGTGATGTCCTAGGCCTCTAGACGATGGGGACCCTGGACTTGCACTACGCTTGTATGACTTGGCGTCCCCACGGGGATTCGAACCCCGGTACTCACCGTGAAAGGGTGATGTCCTAGGCCTCTAGACGATGGGGACGTCGTAAAAGCGTGCGCGAATTATATCAGCGTGCAAGCCTCATTTCAAGGGCGCAACGGCGAAGTGCTCGATGCGATTCGCGTTCACGTAATCCGACTCCACCGACATCATCACCACCAGCACGAGAATCGCCAGCGGCGGCAAGGTAATTGCGTAGATCAGCGCCAGCCGCTCCCATTTCATGTGCATGAAAACGGCGACGATAAAGCCGGCTTTCAGCGTCATCAGAATCAGGATCAGCGACCAGCGCAGCATGCCCTGCAAATGGTAGAAGTCCACCAGGTAAGAGAAGAAGCTCAATACGAACAGCAGTATCCAGACTTTGACGTAGGTGCCGATCGGGTGCTGTTGGTGGGCGGTGGTAGTTTCGGACATGGCAGCCTCCTACCAGAGATAGAACAATGCAAAGATGAATACCCAGACAAGGTCGACAAAGTGCCAATACAGGCCGGTGATCTCGACGATGTCATAACCCTTTTTCTCGTAATGCCCCTTCAGCACGCGCATCGCGATGATCGTCAGGTAAATCACGCCCGCCGACACGTGCAGCCCGTGAAAGCCGGTAATCATGAAGAAGCACGATCCGAACTGCGCCGCGCCCATGGGATTGCCCCACGGCCGCACGCCCTCGTGAATCAGCTTGCTCCACTCGAAGGCCTGCATGCCGACGAAGACCAGGCCGAAAGCCGCCGTCACCAGCATCAAGATGGCGGCCATCTTGCGATTGCGCTGGTAGCCGTAATTGACCGCCATCGCCATCGTGCCGCTGCTGGTAATCAGCACGAAGGTCATGATCGCAATCAGGATCAGCGGGTAGTTGGTGCCGGCAATCGTGAGCGAGAACACTTCGCTGGGATTGGGCCACGCCGTGGTGGTGGCCATGCGGACCGACATATAGCCGGTGAGGAAAGTGCCGAATATGAAGGTGTCGCTAAGCAGGAAGATCCACATCATCGCCTTGCCCCACGGTACGCGGAACGCGACACGGTCGCCCGCCCAGTCGGAGACGAAGCCTTTCAAATCGTTGGTGCCGGTATCCATACCTCACCTCACTGGAATGCCTATCGTTGTGCAGAAGGCCCTGACCAGTTCCGGCGTCACCATGTACAGCAAGGCGAACACCGCCAGCCAGAGGACAAACAGGAAATGCCAGTACTGCGCGCACAAGCCGATCGCCTCCCCTGCCCGGCGCAGCGCGAAGGCACCGGCCACCATACCGCCCAACACGTGCGCAGCGTGCAGGCCGGTGATCAGGTAAAAGAAACTGTTGGCGGGATTGGCCGCCACGCCGTAGTCCGCTGCCGTCATTGCCTGCCAGGCGAAAAGCTGGGAGAGCACGAACATGGCCGACAACACCAGCGCACCGATCGATGTTCGGCGCGCCGCCTCCCGCTGGCCGGCCGCAACCTGCCGCCGGGCCAGCTCCCAAGCCAGGCTGCAGAGCACCAGCAGACCGGTGCTGCCATACAGCTGCCACGGCACATAGGCGATCGGCCGCCAGTCCTCGTACGCAGCACGCATCATGTAGGCCACGCCGAACAGGCCAAACAAGGTGCTGACCACCACCATGAAGATCCAAAGCCCGGTGCGGCGCGCACCTTTCGGCCAGGCCGGTTCGCTGCCGCGTGCGCCGCCATCGCCGCCGGGCTGGCCCGGGAAGCCGCCATTTGACCGAAGTGTCGCGTTGTTGCTCATTTCGGCACCTCCGCAGGATCATGATGCGGCGCCGATCGTGACGGAGGATGCGATGGCGGCTGTGCATGCGGATCGGGCCCGTATTCCGGACCCGCATTCTGCGGGATGTAATCGCCGCCGGGGCCATCTACACCATATTCGTAAGCGCCGCGATGCACGGACGGCAGCTCAGGCCCCCAGTTGCCATGCCCGGGCGGCGTGTGCGGCGTGAACCACTCAAGGCTCGCCGCCCGCCACGGATTGCCGCCCGCCACCACACCCTTGCGCGCGCTCCACGCCAGGTTGAACAGGAACAGCAGCTGCGCCACGCCGACCACGATGGCGGCCACCGTAATGAAGGCGTTCAGCGTGTGGGCCGACTCGGGAATAAAGACGTAGTTCTCGTAAGCGTAATAACGGCGCGGCATGCCAAGTACGCCCAGGTAATGCATCGGGAAGAAGATTGCGTAGGAGCCGATGAAGGTGATCCAGAAATGCGCCTGCCCCAGCGCTTCGTTGTACATGCGGCCGGTCACTTTCGGGTACCAGTGATACAGTCCGCCGAACACCGCCAGCACCGGCGACACGCCCATCACCATATGGAAGTGCGCCACGACAAAGTAGGTATTCGACAACGGAATATCGACACTGACGTTGCCAAGGAACAGGCCAGTCAGGCCGCCGATCAGGAAGGTGCTGATAAAGCCCAGTGCGAACAGCATCGGCACCGTCATATGGATATCGCCGCGCCACAGGGTCAGGGTCCAGTTATAGACTTTCAGTGCGGTCGGGACCGCAATGATCAGGGTCGTGGTGGCGAAGAAGAAACCGAACCACGGGTGCATGCCGCTGACGTACATATGGTGCGCCCACACCACGAAGCTCAAGCCGCCGATGATCACGATCGCCCACACCATCATGCGGTAGCCGAAGATGCACTTGCGAGCATGCACGCTGATCAGGTCCGAAATCACGCCGAAGGCCGGCAGCGCGACGATGTACACCTCCGGGTGGCCGAAGAACCAGAACAGGTGCTGGAACAGCAGCGGGCTGCCACCCTTGTAATCGAGCTGCTGCCCCATCGATACCAGGGCCGGCATGAAGAAGCTGGTGCCGAGCAGCTTATCGAACAGCATCATCACGGCGCTGACAAACAACGCCGGGAAGGCCAGCAGCGCCAGGATGGTCGCTACGAAAATGCCCCACACCGACAGCGGCATGCGCATCAGGGTCATGCCGCGCGTGCGCGCCTGCAGTACCGTGGTGACATAATTCAGGCCGCCCATGGTGGCCGCGACAATAAAGATGGCCAGCGACACCAGCATCACGACAATGCCCCATTCCACACCCGGTGTGCCCGGCAAGATGGCTTGCGGCGGATACAGCGTCCACCCTGCCCCGGTCGGCCCGCCGGGAACAAAGAAGCTCGCGCACAACACGACTACCGCCAGCAAGTAGAACCAGTAAGAGAGCATGTTCAGGAAAGGGAACACCATATCCCGCGCCCCGACCATCAGCGGGATCAGGTAATTCCCGAAGCCGCCCAGGAACAGCGCCGTCAGCAGGTACACCACCATGATCATGCCGTGCATGGTGATGAACTGGTAATAGCTGTTCGGATCGATGAACTGGAACTTTCCGGGGAAGCCAAGCTGCAGCCGCATCAGGTCGGACAGGACCAGGCCGATCAGGCCGACAAACAATGCGGTAATCGTGTACTGGATGGCGATGACCTTATGGTCCTGGCTCCAGACATACTTGGTCCAAAAGCTTTGCGGGGCGTGATCGTGTCCTTCGTCGTGGCCGTGCTGTTCACCATAAGACATGCGAGGTCTCCTCAGCGTACCGTCTTGATGTAGTCGATCATCGCCGCCATTTCCTCATCGCTTAAGGGGTTGGGCGGCATGATGTTCGGATAGCCCTTGACCACGGTGGCCTTGGGGTCGTTGATGGACTGCTTCAGGTAGGCTTCATCCACCGCGATGGTGGACCCACCCTCCAATGCTTCCTGTTTGCCAAACAAACCTTTCCATGTGGGGCCGACGCCTGGCGCGCCGTCCACACTATGACAGGCGATACAGCCTTTCGACTGCGCGATCAGCCTGCCCTGCTTGCCCGGTTCGGCCGGCCCGCCGACGCCCCCAGCCGCATTACGCCCGCTGAAGGTGGGCTGCTTGGCCAGCCAGGCATCGTAAGCCGCCGGCGCGTCCACCACCACGGCACTGCGCATATTCGAATGCCCTACCCCGCAAAGCTGCGCGCACAGCACTTCAAAGCGCCCGAGCTGCGTGGGCGTCAGCCAGAAATGCGTCACCAGGCCGGGCACCATGTTCATGCGCGTACGGAACTGTGGCACGTAGTAATCGTGCAGCACGTCCTGCGCCCGCAACAGCACCTTGACCGGCTGGTTGATCGGGATATGCATCTCGTTGCCGTCGACTAATACATCGTCCTGCCCCGCCGGATCTTCCGGATCGATGCCGAAGGGATTGGTGGCATTGATGAAGCGCACGTCGGTCGCGCCGAGCTTGCTGTCCTTGCCCGGCAGCCGGTAATGCCAGTCCCATTGCTTGCCCATCACCTCGAACACGCTGGCATTGGGCGGCGGGTCGATCAGCTTCGCATAAACGTGCAAGCCAGGCGCCAGCATGGCCACGATGCCGAGCGAAGTGGCACCGATCAGCCACCACTCCAGCTTGCGGTTATGCGATTCCGCCGCGGCGCGATGGCCTTCGCGGTGGCGGAACTTGACCACGGCGTAGGCGACAAACAGGTGAATGATGATGAAGAGCGCGGCGCAGATCACGAGTGTGATCATCAGGGCATCGTCCATCGCCTGCCAGTTGGAGGCTATGGGAGTCAGCCACCATGGGCTGAGCCAGTGAAAGATAATCGCGCCAAGAACAATCAGGATGAGGGAGATTGCCAACGCCATAATGATAAGCCCGGTTAGTTATGGGAAAACTACACACGGCTACGCCCCGCTCGCTGGCGGGGCGCACTTGCCAAGGCTTATTCACTCGCGTTTTTCTGGCCTTTCAAGCATGCGGTAAAACACTGCGCAGCAAGCGCCGAAGATCACATGGGCGCCAAAGGTTGCCCATCCCCGCAATTCGGCAAACCAGGTAAAGGCGCCGGACATGCCATAGAAATTCAGCACATACAGCAGCGCCCCGAACGCGGCACCGGTCAGCGCCACCAGCCCCATGCTCGAATCGAGCTGGAATGGCGCGATGATGGCCGCCAGCATCATGGCGAATGTGATACCGAGGATATAGTGGACTGCCAGCGCTGCGATCACCACCGTCAGGTCGTAGCCGGAAGTTTGCAGCACCTCCCAGCCCATGACCATCGCGGCTACCATCCGGGTTGTCAGCCACCGGTCACCGCCTTGCGCGGTGGCCCACATCAGTTCCAGCAACATCAGGATACCGCCGGCTCCGAAACCGGCAATGGCTGCGGCGGTCCAGTCAGCCTGGCGCGCCACCCAGCGATGCGATTGCAACACGCGAAGTTCCATGACTTCCTCCTGTGCAGGGTCCGTAACTCATATTAGTACGCAAAGCACGAAGATGCAAAGGAGTTAAGCTTGCACGCTTTTTAGGCAGTTTTGGATGGAAGTAAGAAGAATGCTGGCGTCCCCACGGGGATTCGAACCCCGGTACTCACCGTGAAAGGGTGATGTCCTAGGCCTCTAGACGATGGGGACCTGTTGGACTATTGCTACGTTGTGCCTTGTTGGTGGAGGTAAGCGGGATCGAACCGCTGACCTCTTGCATGCCATGCAAGCGCTCTCCCAGCTGAGCTATACCCCCCTGGGCACAACATAATGCGAAAAGCTTGGCGTCCCCACGGGGATTCGAACCCCGGTACTCACCGTGAAAGGGTGATGTCCTAGGCCTCTAGACGATGGGGACCATATGGACTTTCCGTTACTACTCTCAATCTCTGCCGCGTTGGTGGAGGTAAGCGGGATCGAACCGCTGACCTCTTGCATGCCATGCAAGCGCTCTCCCAGCTGAGCTATACCCCCATGCTGGCACAGATTGTTACTGCTCTTGGCGTCCCCACGGGGATTCGAACCCCGGTACTCACCGTGAAAGGGTGATGTCCTAGGCCTCTAGACGATGGGGACCCTGGACTGCTTTTACTACCGTTTTACTGCATTTCCTTCGCTAAACTGGTGGAGGTAAGCGGGATCGAACCGCTGACCTCTTGCATGCCATGCAAGCGCTCTCCCAGCTGAGCTATACCCCCGTTTTCGAAGGAGACAGAAGTATAGCAGCCCTTCTTCAAATTGCAAATGCTAATTTGCAAGATTGACGAAATTATTTAGGCGAATTGCGCCAGGCGGGCTGCCACGGTGTCGCGTCCGAACAATTGCAGCACCGCATCGATAGCAGGAGTCTGCAGTTGGCCGGCCACCATCAGGCGCAGCGGCATCGCCAGCTGAGGCATTTTCAGGCCGTGCGCTGCCAGCACTTCCTTGATCATGGCGGCGATCGCTTCCTTGGTCCACTCGACGGTAGCGATGCGCGCGGCGAAATCAGCCACGGCTGGCTTCACGGCATCGGTGTAGTGCTGGGTCATCAGGGCAGCGTCCGGATTCGGCGCGCGGTAGAACAGCATCGCGGCTTCCGCCAGCTCATTGATGGTGTTGGCACGGTCTTTCAGCAGGGCCAATACCAGCGGCAGCTCAGGCGCGCCTTGCAGGCTGCCGCCTTCGGCCAGCAGCTTCGGCGTGACCAGCTCGGCCAGGCGGGCGTTGTCGGACTGCTTGATCCAGTGGTTGTTGACCCACGCCAGCTTGTCGTAGTTGAACTGGGCAGGCGAAGCGGTCAGGCTCTCCAGGTTGAACCACTGGCAGAACTGCTCCATCGAGAACAGTTCATCGTCCCCGTGCGACCAGCCCAGGCGGGCCAGGTAGTTCAACATGGCTTCCGGCAGGTAGCCCTGGGCCGGATATTCCATCACGCTGACGGCGCCGTGGCGTTTGGACAGCTTGGCGCCGTCCGAACCCAGGATCATCGGCAGGTGGCCGTATTGCGGCAGCTCGGCGCCGATGGCGCGCAGGATGTTGATCTGGCGCGGGGTGTTGTTGACGTGGTCGTCGCCGCGCAGCACGTGGGTGATTTTCATATCCCAGTCATCGACTGCCACGCAGAAGTTGTAAGTCGGGGTGCCGTCAGGGCGGGCAATGACCAGGTCATCCAGCTCCTTGTTGGCGATGGTGATGGTGCCTTTGACCACGTCGTTCCAGCTGACGTCGCCATCGAGCGGGTTCTTGAAGCGCACCACCGGCTTGCGGTCGGCCGGGATTGCCGGCAGGGTCTTGCCCTCTTCCGGACGCCAGGTGCCGTCGTAGCGCGGCTTCTCGCCGGCTGCCGTGGCCTTGTCGCGCATGGCTTGCACTTCTTCCGGCGACGAGTAGCAATGATAAGCAGTGCCCTCTTGCAGCATTTGCGCCACGACTTCGCGGTAGCGGTCCATGCGCTGCATCTGGTAGAACGGGCCCTCATCGTGGTCCAGGCCGAGCCACTTCATGCCGTCCAGGATGGCTTGCACCGCCTCCGGGGTAGAACGTTCCAGGTCGGTATCCTCGATACGCAGCACGAAGGTGCCGCCGAAATGGCGGGCGAAGGCCCAGGAATACAGCGCAGTGCGCGCGCCGCCGACGTGCAGGAAACCGGTCGGGCTAGGAGCGAAACGGGTACGGACTTGAGTCATCTCGAGTGGAATGCAGAAAAATATAAAGGCATTATTTTACCTGCAAACCTCTCGCTTGAGCTCGTGTCCCCCCTGGGGTCTGACCCCAGGGGGGGGACACGAGCTCGGCTGCTACTTGACGGTGACGGTGATGGTCTTGGACAGGCCGGGGCCGTAACTTTGATGGGCGCCGTTGGCAAACTGCATGGTCAGTTTGTAGGTGCCTGGCGGCAGGGTGACGTCGGTTTCGGTCTGGCCTTTGCCGAAGTGCAGGTGCTTCTCGTCGAAGGGAATCGATTCGCCAACCTTCATGCTGTCGCCGTTGATGATCAGGTGGTGGTGGCCGGTATTGTTGTCCATGGTACCGGCCGGCTTCACTTCCATGCCGGTGACGGCGAATTTGACCTTGAATGGGCTGCTGACCACCGCGCCATTGCTGGGCTCGGTGAAGTCTACCGATTGCGCTGCCGCGGTGCCTGCTACCAGGGCCATTGCCAGGGCCGCCACGATTTTCTGCATTGCTTTCTCCTTTATCTGAGAGGGGGTCCAACGTATTTGACGATCAAGCCTTTCGGTCCGACGGCCCATCCGGCGCCGGAAGCTGAAAAGCCAACGGCGTTCAGTTTCGTTTCCTTTTCGATAATTGTCCAGGTCTTGCCGCCGTCCCGGGTGTAGCCGCTCCCGGCCAGGCCAACAGCAACAAAGGTTTCGCGCGCCCCTGGCACCGGCAGCACCGCCGACATGAAGCCCGATGGCAGGATCGGCGCCGGTGACCAGCTTGCGCCGCCATCGCTGCTGACCGCCCCGTTCAGGGTTCCCAGCGCAGGCTCCTTATAGTCGCCGCCGGCCGCCAGGCCGAGTCCCCGCCCGCCAAAGCCTACCGAGAAGGCGCCCTTGCTGGCCGCGGCAGCCGGGATGGGCAATGGCGCCGACTGCCAGCTTTGACCGCGGTCGGTCGAACGGAATACCCGTGACTGTGCGGCGCCGCCAGTGACAAACCAGGCCTTGCCATTCGCGCCTACGCTCAGGCAGGTGCCGCTGGCGGCGAACGCGCCCTCTTGCGGCAGCGCGGCCAGGCCTTTCGGGTCCAGTGCCGGGTGCCAGGTGTCGCCGCCGTCCGCGGTCAACAGGATCTGGAACACGCCGCCCACCGGATCGCCGAAGACGATGCCGTGGCTGGCATCCCAGAACGCCATTGCGTCCCAGAAGCCTTCCGTCTCCTTGTTCACAACCAGCAGCTGCCAGCTGGCGCCGCCGTCGCGCGTGCGGTACATGCGCGAAGCAGCGCCGGGGCCGGCGCCCATCACGATGGCGGTATTGGCGTCAAACGCCTCGATGTCACGGAAGTCGAATGCGTCCGCCCCCGGTACCATGTGCGAGGTCCAGTGCTGGCCGTCGACGGTGCGCAGGACAGTGCCTTTGGCGCCGCTGGCCCACGCCACCTTTCCGCTCAGGACGGACAGGCCGCGCAGTTCGACGGTAGCGGCGTGGCGCTGTGGCTCCCACGCCGGCAGGCGGGCTGGCGCCGCCGATCCGGCCAGCGTGCCGGGCGCCGAGCAGCCCGCCAACACGGCCAGTGCGGCCAAGGCCGCGCATGGGAGAGCGCGCCGCATCAGTCGTGCTTGATGACGATGCTAGGGAACTTGCTGCTCATATCCTTGGCCTTCTCGGCCACCTTCACCGCCACCTTGCGTGCGATCGCCTTGTAGATGGCAGCCTCCGCGCCATCCGGCTCGGCAACCACGGTAGGTTTGCCGGAATCGGTCTGCTCGCGGATCGCCAGCTTCAAAGGCAGCGCGCCGAGGAAGTCCACGCCAAAGTCGGCGCACATCTTCGCGCCGCCGCCGTGACCGAAGATCTCTTCGGTATGGCCGCAGTTCGAGCAGATATGCGTGCTCATATTCTCCACCACGCCCAGGATCGGGATGCCGACCTTCTCGAACATCTTCAGGCCCTTGCGCGCGTCAAGCAGCGCAATGTCCTGCGGCGTCGTGACGATCACGGCGCCGGTCACCGGCACTTTCTGCGACAGCGTCAACTGGATATCGCCGGTACCTGGCGGCATGTCGACAATCAGGTAATCCAGGTCGCGCCAGTTGGTCTGCTCCAGCAGTTGCTGCAAGGCCTGGGTCACCATCGGGCCGCGCCAAACCATCGGTTCGTCCGGGTCGATCAGGAAGCCGATCGAGGAAACCTGCACGCCATGCCCCTCCATCGGGTCCATGGTCTTGCCGTCGGAGGTGGTCGGGCGGCCGGAAACGCCCAGCATCATCGGCTGCGAAGGGCCGTAAATATCGGCGTCGAGCACGCCAACCGATGCCCCTTCGGCAGCCAGGGCCAGCGCGAGGTTGACGGCGGTAGTCGACTTGCCGACACCGCCCTTGCCAGAGGCGACGGCGATGATATTCTTCACGTTCGGCATCAGCTTCAGGCCGCGCTGCACGGAGTGGGAAATGATCTTGCTGGCGATGTTCAGGCTGACTTTGGCGCCCAGCGGCTGCAGGGCAGCCAGCACGTTGGCACGGATCGAATCGGTTTGCGACTTGGCCGGATAACCCAGCTCGATATCCAGGCTGATTTCACCCCCATCCACCTTCAGGTTGCGAACTGATTTGGAGGAGACAAAGTCCTTGTTGGTATTAGGGTCGACTACTTTGGACAGTGCTGATTTGACGTCATCTACGGTGATACTCATGCAATTCTCCATTGGTGATGGCGCAGTCTAGCGCATCCGCTGGTAAAATGCTCTTTTTATCCACCTTACAAGCGCATCAATTATGACTCGCAAGCTGTTCGTCACCACTGCCCTGCCATACGCAAACGCTGCCTTCCACATCGGCCACATGATGGAGTACATCCAGGCCGACATCTGGGTCCGTTTCCAGCGAATGCAGGCCGAGGGCGACGGTTTGCGCGAAGTGCACTTCGTGGGCGCCGATGACACCCACGGCACCCCGATCATGATTGCTGCGGAAAAGGAAGGCATCACCCCGCAGGAATTCGTGGCCAAGATCGCCGCCGGCCGGCCGCAGTACCTGGATGGTTTCCATATCGCCTTCGATAACTGGTACTCCACCGATTCGCCGGAAAACGTGGAACTGTCCCAGGGCATCTACCGCAAGCTGCGCGATGCTGGCCTGATCCAGACCAAGACCGTTGACCGCTTCTTCGACCCGGTCAAGGGTATGTTCCTGGCCGACCGCAACATCAAGGGCGAGTGCCCGAAGTGCCACGCCAAGGACCAATACGGCGACAACTGCGAAGTGTGCGGCGCCGCTTACCAGCCGACCGACCTGGTGAACCCGTATTCGGTATTCACCAACGCCACCCCGATCCTGAAGCCTTCGGAGCAGTATTTCTTCAAGCTGTCCGACCCGCGCTGCTTCGAATTCCTGCGCGACTGGCTGAACACCCCGGGCCGTTTGCAGCCTGAGATGGTGAACAAGGTTTCCGAGTGGCTGGGCGAAGCCGGCGAAAAGCTGGCCGACTGGGATATCTCGCGTGACGCGCCCTACTTCGGCATCCCGATCCCGGATGCGCCGAACAAGTACTTCTACGTCTGGCTGGACGCGCCGGTCGGCTACCTCGCTTCGCTGAAGAATTACTGCGGCAAGAAGGGCATCGACTACGACGCGCTGCTGGCCGATCCGGGCACCGAACAGATCCACTTCATCGGCAAGGACATCGTGTCCTTCCACCTGCTGTTCTGGCCAGCGATGCTGCAATTTGCCAAGCATCCGACCATCGACCGTATGAAGGTTGCCGTGCACGGCCACCTGACCGTGAACAACGAGAAGATGTCCAAATCGCGCGGCACCGGCATTTCGCCGCTGCGCTACCTGAACCTGGGCATGAATCCGGAGTGGCTGCGCTACTACCTGGCCTACAAACTGAACTCCCGCGTCGAAGACCTGGACTTCACCGGTGAGGACTTCGTGGCGCGCGTCAATTCGGACCTGATCGGCAAGTTCGTCAACATCGCGTCCCGTTGCGCAGGCTTCATCGCCAAGAAGTTCGACGGCAAGCTGGCTTCGTCCCTGTCCGCCTCCTCGCAGGAATGGATCAAGAAGGCGCTGGTGAACGAAGACGGCTCCGAGCGCCAGGCTGCCATCGCCGCCAACTTCGAATCGCGCGAGTTCGGCAAGGCCTTGCGTGAAATCATGGAAATCGCCGACGTGGCCAACCGCTTCGTCGACGAGAACAAGCCATGGATCCTGGCCAAGGACGACTCCAAAGTGGCCGAACTGCACGACGTCTGCAGCGCCGCCCTGATCCTGTTCCGCCAGTTGACCATCCTGCTATCGCCGGTGCTGCCGGGCGTTGCCGCCAACGTGCGCACCTTCCTGAACGATGCCGCCTACACCTGGGCCGATACTTCGGTTGCAAGCGGCGCCGCATGGCAGCCAATGCTGGGCCGCACCATCGGCGCCTACAGCCACCTGATGACCCGCGTTGACGCCAAGATGGTCGAAGACCTGTTCGATGCGCCGGCACAGGTCGCCGCAGCTCCCGCAGCGGCCGCCAAGCCCGAGAAAGCGGCAAAATCCAAGGCGGCTGCTGCCCCTGCCGTCACTGAGACCGGCATCGAAGTCATCGCCCCCGAAATCTCGGTCGATGATTTCTTCAAAGTCGACCTGCGTATTGCCAAGATCGTTAACTGCGAACACGTGGAAGGCTCCGACAAGCTGCTGCGCCTGACGCTGGACGCGGGCGAAGGCCGCCACCGCAACGTTTTCTCCGGCATCAAGTCGATGTACCAGCCGGAAGACCTGGTCGGCAAGCTCACCGTCCTGGTTGCCAACTTGGCGCCACGCAAGATGAAGTTCGGCGTCTCGGAAGGCATGGTAATGGCCGCGTCAGCGGTAGATGAGAAGGCCAATCCCGGCATCTACATCCTGAATCCATGGCCTGGCGCCACACCAGGCATGCGCATCAGCTAAGCATGGACATAATAGTTCGCGAAGCGACCGCTGAAGATGCGCCCCTGATCGCCGAGCTCACGCGCAAAGCGTGGGCCGGCAAGGTCAGCGTCACCTCCAGTGGACACCGTGAAACCGCCGTCTACGTCGCCGAACACCTGCGCGACGGCGGCGGTTTTATTTTGCTCGACGGCGAAACGCCGATCGGCTCCGTACGCTGGCTGCCGCTCGACGCCGAGCCCGATGTATGGGAAATCCTGCGCATGGGCGTGGTGGCCGGCTACCGCGGCACCAATCTCTCGCAACACCTGCTGGAAGCCGTCATCCACCACGCACTCGCGGCCGGCATCGAGGAACTGCGCCTGGCCGTGCGCAGCGACCAGCCCAAGCTGATCGACTTCTACACCGCTTACGAATTCACGCTGGCCGAAGAACTCGAATACTCCCACGCCAACCCGCTGGAGCCGGCACCGCTGGTCATGCGGCGCCTGCTCAAGCACTGATGCCCTCACTAATTCAACTACGGCGCCAGCCAAAGTAAATACCCACCGCGACCGGCGCGCCAAGGGCGGCAGCAGATACCGCATCCCACCAGCCATCGCCCACCAGCGCGGAGCCAAGGCCGATAGCCGTCGAGATACCGAGCAAGATGGGTGCGCCCCAGAGTTTCCAGTTCATTTGGACAGTCCTTCCATTACGGCGGGCGGCAGCGCCGCATCGGCTGCCGCGGCGGGCGAAACTGCCCCGCGCTTTAGCCACAGGTAAAGGCCGCTACCCAGCACAATGATGGTCGCAATATCCAGCAAGGCCCACAACAGCTTCATCGCCTGGCCGCCGTAGTCGCCGAAGTGCAGCGGCTGTGAAATCAGCAGCGCGGTCAGGTACCACGGCAGCTCGCGGTTATCGGTGACCTGGGCGGTCTGCGCATCGACCAGCACTGGCTTGTACAGGCGCGAGGTCAGTGCCTGGTCGCCGCGCATGAAGATGCCGTAATGGTGGGCACTGGTGAATGGCGTGCCCGGGAAAGCGACAAAGCCGATATTCATGCCCGGCTCCGCCGCCAGGGCGCGCTGCATCGAATCTTCCATCGAGGCCAGCGAGGTCGGCGGCGGCAGGTCCTTGTACGGCGCCACCATCTCCGCCATCTCCGTGACCTGCCAGTATTTGAGCAGCAGGTCGGCCCAAGTATTGATCATGCCCGTCGCACCGACCACCAGAGCCCACACCAGGGTCACGATACCCAGCAGGTTGTGCAGGTCCAGCCACTTCAGGCGCGGCGCGCGGTCACGGCGCACGGTGCCGAAGTCCAGCTTGCGCATGAACGGCGCGTACAGCACCACGCCCGAGACGATCGCCACCACCAGCAGCAAGCCCATGAAACCCAGGAACAGCTTGCCCCACAGGCCGGCATACAAGTCCACGTGCAGGTGGAACATCACGCCGAGGAAGGTGTCTTCGAAATTGTGCTGGGCCAGCACCTTGGCGGTGCGCGCGTCGATCGCCACCGGCTTGAAATTGGTGTCGGCCGGATGGTCGCCCAGCGTCAGGTTCCAGATATTCGGCTCGTCGGCCTCCTGCGACATGTACATCATGATCTTGCCGGGATACAGGGCCTTGGCCACGGCGATCACTTCGTCGATATTTGCTTTCGGGGTATCGGCCGCCATTTCCGGCGCTTCCGTCTCATAGCCCATCGCATGGCTGATTTCGTGATGGTAGATCAGCGGCAGGCCGGTCAGGCAAAGCAGCAGCATGAAGATAGTGCAGACCAGGCTGCTCCACTTGTGTATCCATGCCCAGCGGCGGGTGGTTTGAGGACTCATGAAGGTTTGAAATGTAAAGATATGTTAATGCGAATAATTCGCATTTAGATTAACATACTACATTCCGCAACTAATTTTGGCTAGTCACTCATGTACGAACGCACTCCCCTCGCCTTCGCCGCCGCTCTCATGGCCAGTGGTTTTGCAACCGCGCAGGAAATGCAGACGGTGGTGGTCAGCGCCTCCGCCGATGCCTCGGCCGAAGGTTGGCGCCGTCTTCTCTCCTTATGTGTCGCGCCAGAAAGAAGTGGGCGTGAAAGTCGATACCGGTTCCCTCGGTTTCAGTGCGGCGGTATTTTCTACCGGTATGCCATCGGCGTATGTCCAGAACCGTCATTTTGGGGTATATGGCGAACAGCGCAATCGCGGCCTTGAATTGTCGGTATTTGGCAATCCAATGCGTGGTATGCGCCTGCTGGGTGGATTAACCCTGCTCGACGCCGAACAGCGCCGCACCGCCGATCCCGCTACCCAGGGCAAGGAAGTGATTGGCGTTCCAAAAACCCAGCTTAATTTGGGTTCTGAATGGGATATTCAAGCCATTCGGCCTGACACTGAATGCGCGCGCCATTTATACATCCAGGCAATTTGCAGACGGTGCTAATACCCAGCAGCTCCCATCGTGGTCGCGAATTGATTTGGGCCTGGCGTATGCAACGCGCATTGCGGACCGCGCCGTTACTTTCCGGGCGCGTGCCAATAACGCATTCGCCAGGAATTACTGGGCATCGGCCGGCGGGTATCCGGGAGCCGGTTACCTGGTAGCAGGTGCGCCGCGCACTATCACCGCTTCGGCGACCGTCGACTTCTGATGCGCAGCCGGCGGTCGCGCCAGACTTTGGCACGCTCAGGCCAAAAACTGGCTCACGGCCGCAATAGGCTGGGGAGGCTTGGGCGGCGGCTTCTGGCAGGCTGTCAGGGAAATGGCGGCCGCAAGCGCGGCAAGGATGAGGATACGCATGGCAACCTCCGGGGAAAACTTGAAATTATCAGATTCAGCGCCGGGCCGTCGCACGGCCGGAGGAGATAATAATCCCGCCGACGATCAGTATAAATGCGGCCGCGTGATAGATTTTCGGCGCTTCGCCGAGAATGAAGGAGGAAAGCAGCGCGGTAAATAAAGGCGTCAGATTCACAAAGAATGCAGCCACCGCCGGCCCGGCCTGCTGCACTCCAGCGCCCCAGCAGCGAAATGCAATAATCGCCGGTCCAATGGCAACATATGCCAATGCCGCAAGCAGCGGCCAGCTCCAATGAATGGAAGCGGAGGAGAATGTCGCCTCGCCTGCCGCAAATAAACCGGACCAGGCCGCGCCAAAAGCCACTTGCGCCAGCAGGAAACTGGCCCAATGACCACGAATATCGGCCGGGCCGGTAGTCCGCGTTAATAGCCAGCTATATAAGGACCAGGCAATCGTGGCCAGGATCATGAATATATCGCCGGCCACCAGGTGTAATTCCAACAGGTGCGACCATTCGCCACGCGCCAATACCAGCAAAACGCCGGCAATCGACAAGACCGCGCCGGCAACCTGGCGCCGCGAGACGCCGGCGCCAAAGAACAGCCAGCCGGTCAGCATCATCCAGACCGGCATGCCGGACGCCACCAGCGTCACATTGATCGGGGTGGAGCTTTGCAGGGCGAGGTATTGCAGGGCGTTATACAGCCCGATGCCAAGCAGGCCCAGCACGGCAAGGCGCCGCCAGTGCAGCCACAGCCCGCTGCCGGGGCGGAAAACCGGCCCGGCAAGCGGCAGCAGCAGGACAAATGCGATTGCCCAGCGCAAGAAGTTGAGCATGATCGGCGGCACATCGTGCACCACCATGCGTCCAACGATCGCGTTTCCTGCCCAAAGCAATGGCGGTATGGTCAGGAGAGTTGCTGTGCGGGCTTTCATGGTGCCCGCAAGGATACGCTATTTCTGAACTAACCGCGTTTGGCCTTCTGTTTTGCCCCGCCGCCCGCGCCTTCGCTGCTGCCCGCCTTGGTGCGCGAGGCTTCGTTCTTGGTATTGCGCTTGGCAGTGTCCTTATTGCCGGTCTGGTCGGACTCGACGGTCTGCACCGACTGGCGGTTCTGTTTGCTGAGTTGTTTGCTCTGAGCCATGACGGCCTCCTTCCATGGGATTGAGCCGTCACTGTGGCTGGCGCACTGTTGCCGGTCTGTGCGCTGGCAAACCGGCGTGGCTGGCGGCCCACGGCGGGGGAAGTTTTCCTTGTCGGCGAACTGGGCAGCAGTGACAATGGGGGCGCAGCACGAGGCCTGAACAACAATATTAAGAAGCTATTCATTCCATGAAAAGACTGCTCCCTGCGCTCGCCCTCACCCTCCCGTGCGCCGCTTCGGCGCAAACCCAGGTCTCCATTTACGGCGTTGTCGACGCTTTTGCCGGCCGCACGGCCACCGCCAGCGCGCCGCAGGCGGTGACCGCGGTCAACAGCGGCGGCATGATCACCTCCTACTATGGCTTTTCCGGCACGGAAGCGCTGGGCGGCGGCCTGAAGGCCCAGTTCCAGATCGAAGGCTTTTTCCGCGGCGATACCGGCGAGGCTGGGCGCTTCCCCGGCGAGGCAATGTTCGCCCGCAATGCCAATGTCGGCCTGGCCGGCGGATTCGGCACGGTGCGCATGGGACGCATCGCCAACCCCTTGTTTGTGGCGGCCGGCCAGATCAACCCTTTCGGCCCCTCGACCCGCTTCTCGCCGCTCATCAACCAGATTTACACTGCTGCCGGCGGCAACGCGACGCTGGGCGATACCGGCTGGAGCAACTCGATCCAATACGCTTCCAACCCGGTGTACGACACCACCTTCGTCGCCCAGTATTCGCTGGGCGAACAGCCGGGTGCGCACAATAACAACTGGGCCGCTGTCGCCAAGTATGCCGGCAAGGAGCTGGCCGTCACGGTGGGCGGCGTCAACGTCCGCTTTGGTCCCGGCTTAAGCGCGGCCGTGCCGGAGCAGCGCAGCTACCTCGCCGCGGCCTCTTATGACTTCAAGGTCGTCAAACTGTTCGCCTCCTACTCCGACCACCAGGCCAAGCTCAGCGGCCGCGATGCGCATTCGGTTCATGCCGGCCTCACCGTGCCGACCCATGGCGGCGCCGGGCGCTGGATGGTGGCCTGGTCACGCCTGACCGAAAAGGCGGCCGTGGTGCCGGAATTCCATCGCGACACCGCGGCCGCTGGCTATGATTACAACCTTTCGCCCCGCACCGACCTGTACGCGGTGCTGATGTACGACAAGATTAGCAACGCTGGCAAGGGAAATACCTATGTCGCTGGCATCCGGCATCGTTTCTGAAGAGAAAAGACGGTAAAATGTCCGTTGCTGAACCCAGTTATTTTCACAATATGAAATTCCTCAAGCAGAATCACAAATACGAGTCCGACCACACCTTGTTCATCAAAGACCTGAAGGCCAAGAACCCGCAAATGGAAGCAGGCCAGCAAGCCGGCCGCGCCATCCTGTGGGACAAGCCGGTGACTTCGCTGGACGAGCAGGCCCGTAGCAAGGCTTCGACCGTCAAGCAACAGGCTTACGTGTACCAGAACAAGGTATAAGAGCCGGGACGGCACACAGCATGTCGCCAAAAGACGCGGTGGACGAACAGGCCGAACAGGCTGAACTGGCCGTCGCCGCGGATTTGCCGCCTGATGCAGGCGGACCAGGCAGCGGCGCGGAAGACGCGCCACCCGATGCGAGCGCCCCGGCGGAAGCCGAAGGCGCCGCTTTTGCACGCCTGTACGGCGAGCCGGTGCTCAAGCTGCCAAACGACCTCTATATCCCGCCCGACGCGCTGGAAGTCATCCTCGAAGCGTTCGAAGGCCCGCTTGACTTGCTGCTGTACCTGATCCGCAAGCAGAACTTCAACATCCTCGACATCCCGATGGCCCAGGTCACGCTGCAATACCTGAGCTATGTGGAGGAAATCCGCAAGTCCAACCTGGAGCTGGCGGCCGAATACCTGCTGATGGCGGCCATGCTGATCGAAATCAAGTCGCGCATGCTGCTGCCGCAGCGCCAGCACGACCTCGACGTGGAAGCGGAAGACCCGCGTGCGGAACTGGTGCGCCGCCTGCTCGAATACGAGCAGATCAAGCTGGCCGCCTATGACCTGAACACCCTGCCCCAGGTCGGCCGCGACTTCGTGCGCACCCAGATCTTCATTGAACAAAGCCTGGTGCCGACCTGGCCGGAAGTCGCCGTGGTCGACCTGCAGGACGCCTGGCGCACGCTGATGAAGCGCGCCACGCTGAAGCAGCACCACAAGATCACCCGCGAGGAGCTGTCGGTGCGCGAGCACATGACCTCCATCCTGCGCAAGCTGCAGTCGAGCCGCTTCATCGAATTCACCGAGCTGTTCAACCCGGAATCGCCGCCGCCGGTGGTGGTGGTGAACTTCGTGGCGATGCTGGAGCTGGCCAAGGAAACCCTGATTGAAATTACCCAGGCGGAACCGTTCGCACCGATTTACGTGCGTCTTGCGTATTCGCCTGCCTGACTAAAAACCATGAAAATCATCTCCAATATCGAAGAACTGCGCGACCAGCTCAGTGGCCAGTTACGTACCGCGTTCGTCCCCACCATGGGCAACCTGCATGAGGGCCACCTGTCGCTGATGCGCCTGGCCCGCAAGCATGGCGACCCGGTGGTGGCATCCATTTTCGTGAACCGCCTGCAGTTCGGCCCCAACGAGGACTTCGACAAATACCCGCGCACCTTCCAGGCCGACGTGGAAAAGCTGGAAAAGGAAGGCGTGTACGTGCTGTTCGCGCCGACCGAAAAGGATATGTATCCGGAGCCGCAGGAATACCGCGTGCAGCCGCCCGATGGCCTGGGCAATACGCTGGAAGGCGAGTTCCGTCCTGGCTTCTTCGGTGGCGTCTGCACCGTGGTGACCAAGCTGTTCTCCTGCGTGCAGCCAAAAGTGGCGGTGTTCGGCAAGAAGGACTACCAGCAGCTCATGATCGTACGCAATATGGCGCGCCAGCTTGGCATGCCAACCGAGATCGTTGCCGCCGAAACCTACCGTGCCGATGACGGCCTGGCCCTGTCCTCGCGCAATATGTACCTGTCGGCCGAAGAGCGCGCCGAAGCGCCTGCCCTGTACCGCGCGCTGAACCAGGTAGCCGATGAGGTGCGCGGGGGCCACCTCGACGTGTTCCAGCTGGAGCACAAGGCGATGGACGAACTGGCAGCCCGCGGCTGGAAGCCGGACTACATCTCGATCCGCAAGCGCAACGACCTGCAGCCGCCCAATGCCGGCGACCTGGCCCAAGGCGAAAAACTGGTGGTGCTGGCGGCCGCCAAGCTCGGCACTACCCGCCTGATCGACAACCTCGAAATCTGATCAGCGCAGCGCCTCGGCGACCTGGTCGCCAAACTCCATGCCATGCAACTGTGAAGCCAGCTGGATGGTTCGCATTGCGCACACTTCGACAGCCGGCGAGCCCGGCTGTCTCATGCAGCGTTCCTGGTGCGATGCGGCAAACTCTTCCGCCTCGACACTGCTGCCATGCGCCGACGCCAGCGCCGTCAGCAGCCCAATGCCAATTGCCAATTGCGCCTTGAGCGACAAGGTCCAGCAATAACGGATAAAGAACATGGCGCCTCCTGAAAGCTAGCCTGTTTCCGATGCTACGCAGACAATATTTCCGCTTAATGACTCCAACCGTTGATTTGGCGCAACTAGCCATGACCAACTTCAACTGACCTCATCAGAAAATTCCCACAATGCCTATCTTTATTGTAGGATGCTCCACTTGTGAATTTTCATTTGAAGACTGAGTCTCGGTGTTCAATATAGAGGAATAACAGGATGGAATTCCGGCTGGGCGCTAGCGCCATTACCTCGGCTGACAGCGCCCCCGACCAAAGCAGCAACGCATCCCTTTATGCAAAGCTGTTGTGCGTAGCGCTCCTGGTCATTGCCGCCGGCGTCGAATCCAAGCGCTGGTTCAACGCGCGGCTGGTCGACTCGCCCTTGCTGGTGACCCCGGCCCAACCCGGCGAGATCAGCTTTACTCCCCGCAGCGCCACGCTGCTGCCCAAACCGCCCAACGCCCCTTCGGCCCACGCCAGCGCCATCACGCCCTTGCCTGGCGGCCGCATGGCTGCATTCTGGTGGGCCGGCAGCCGGGAAAGCGGACCGGATGTCAAAGTTTATGCCTCGCACTGGAAAGACGGCAAATGGGCCCAGCCATGGGAAGTGGCCAGCCGCGACTCGCTGGCCGCGGCCCTGGGCTATGGCGTGCGGCGCATCGGCAACCCGGTTGCCTGGGCGTCGACGGATGGACGCATCAACCTGTTTGTGGTGGCGACCGGCCTCGGCGGATGGGCTGCATCGCGTGTCGTCCAGCTGGAGTCGGATGACCTGGGCAAGAACTTCGCGGTCAAGCGCGTGTTGCCGATGTCGCCGCTGTTCAATACCAGCACGCTGGTGCGCACCACCCCGGTTGGCCTTGCCGATGGCGGCTGGCTGTTGCCCGCCTATTTCGAAATGGGCATCAAGTATCCGCTGATGCTGGCCTTCGACCAGGGCGGCGATCCACGCTGGATCTCGCGTATCGGCAGCCGCATTTCGACGCTGCAGCCGACCATCGTCCCGTTCTCCTCCTCCGAAGTGCATGCCTGGATGCGCGACTCCAGCGACGAGCAGCGGGTGCAGCATGCGCGCAGCAGCGACGGCGGCGTCAGCTGGGACGACCTGCCTGCGCTTTCCCTGCCGAACCAGAGTACCTCCGTGAGCGCCCTGCGCCTCAGCAATGGCAGCATCGCCATGCTGCATAACCATGTGCTGCCCGGCGGCTCCGACCGCAATGTGCTGCGCCTGTCGACTACCATCGATGGCCGCAACTGGACACGCGTCACCGACATCGCCCACGGTATCGCCGGCGAAGAATTCTCCTATCCCGACCTGCACCAGGTTGGCGATGAATTGCACATTACCTACACCTCGCGCCGCGAAGCAATCGCCCACCATGTGATCGAACTGGATTTCACCGGGGGCGCGCAATGACCCTGCCAGAGCTGCTGTTGCAAAGCACGTACGGCAAAGTGGCTTGGGGGATTGTGCTCGCCACCCTGGTGGCCGGCCTGCTGCCGGCTTCGCGCCAGCTTTCGCGGCGCGCCACCGCCTTGCTGCTGGGTGGAATGATCGTACTGACACTATTGCCCGGGCAGTTTTCGCCGGCCTACTGGCTTGCCCTGGCATTCCAATGGCCGAGCGGATTGCTGCTTGGCCTTTGCCTGCTGCGCCTGGCCCGGCCCTGGTGGCCGAGCGCCGCCAATGGCGGCATGCCGCTTGCGCTGGCTGGCGCGATCGCCGTATTCGGCACGGTGCTCTATCTTGACGCGCTGGGCCTGCTCTCGCTCGGACTGTATTTCTGGGGCTTCGGCCCGCGCGGGGCGCCGCTGTTGGCGCTGGCTGCCATGGCGCTGAGCGCAGCCTGCATCTTCCAGGGCCGTTCGCGCCCACAGGCCTACGCCGCATTGGGCGCCCTGACCCTTTTCACCCTGTTGCGCCTGCCCACCGGCAACCTGTGGGACGCACTGCTTGACCCGATGCTGTGGGCCTGGGCCGTGCTGTCGCTCGCGAAGCGCGCTTGGCGCAATCGGGGACGCAATTCTGCAACAAACAAAAATAGCCAAGGAGTAGGTCAGTGTTAAATCGTAAATGGTATTCGCATCCGGTGTTGTTGACCGGCATCGCCATCAATGTGTTCGTGCTGTTGCTGGCAGTGTCGGTCAAGGGTTCGGGCGAGCAGTTGGCACGTTTGCTAACCGAAGACGGTATCGTCGAATGGATGCAGTTCCTGACCTTTGCCATCACTGCCGGCCTGCTGGTGTTTGCCGGCGCCGAACGCTGGAAGCGCAGCGGCATCGACCTGGCCACCCTCGGCATGCTTGGCCTGGGCTTTGTCGTCGCCGCAGCGGCAATGGAAGAAATCAGCTGGTTCCAGCGCATCCTGAACGTGCAGTCCTCGGAATTCTTCATGCAGAACAACCGCCAGGGCGAAACCAACTTGCATAACCTGGCGATCGGCAGCAGCGGCAGCATCCACAAAACCATCATGCTGAAGATGATCCTGCTGGTCGGCCTGACCCACAACGTCGTCCTGCCGCTGCTGGCACGTTCCCGTCCCGCCATTCGCAGTTTCGTCGAGAAATTCGGCGTCTACCTGCCGCCGCTGCCGGTCTCCCTGGTCTATCTGGTGCTGGTGGCCTTGTCGCACGTGCTGATCGAGCACCCGCGCAAAGGCGAACTGGGCGAAATGTTCGGCGCGGTGCACTACATGTCGACCGTCTTTGCCGCCTATTTCCTCGGCTTTGGCTACGGCCAGCCGGCAGTGTTCCAGCAGCCGGTGGAAACCCGGCTGGTCGATAAGCTGTTCAGCTGCCTGATGGCATTCCTGCTGCTGACCGCCTGGCTGCTCAGCGCCGGCGCCGGCGCCATGATGGGCTAAACAGTGAACCGCGTCGCAGCCCGCCTTGCTCACCTGACCCGCTGGGCCGGCCCTTACGCCACCCTGGTGCAGATGCTGATAGCGGGACTGGCGATCCTGTCGCTGGCCCGCCTCGGGCTGGTGGCCTGGCAATGGGAGCGCGTCAGCGCAACCGGCATCCTGGGCGAGATGCTGCTGCAGGGTGTACGCGCCGACCTGATCCTGCTTGGCTACCTGCTGGCGCTGCCGCTGCTGCTGGCGCCCCTGCTCGCGCACCGCTATTCGGCGCGCGCCTGGGAGCTGTTCAGCGTCACCTGGGCCAGCCTGGCGCTGCTGTTCATCATCTTCATGGAACTGTCGACGCCGCAGTTCATCATGCAATACGATTTCAGGCCGAACCGCCTGTTCATCGAATACCTGTCCTATCCGAAGGAAGTCGCCGCCACGCTGTGGAACGGCTTCCGGCTGGCCGTCATCCTTGGCGTGGGCGGCACTGTCTTGCTGAGCGTGCTGCTGTTCCGCCTGCTGAAGTCCGCCTCCGCCGGCACCGGCATGTGGTCGCCCACGCTGGTGCTGCTGACCTGGCCGCTGCTGGCGCTGCTGGTTGGCTTCCAGATCCGCTCCACCACAGAGCACCGCCCTGCCAATCCGGCCACTTTCGCGCTGACTGGCGATGCCATGGTGAACTCGCTGATCATCAATTCGCCGTGGTCGCTGATCGACGCCATCATGTCGATGCGCAAGGAAGCCAACTCCTCTGAAATCTATGGCAAATTCCCGCGCGAGAAAGTATTCCCGGCAGTGACTTCCGCACCCTGGCTGCGCGAATACCAGTTCACCCAGCCGGAAATGCCTACCCTGCACCTGCAGCAAGCCGCCATCCAGCGCGACAAGCCGCTCAACCTGGTAATCGTGCTGGAAGAGAGCCTGGGCGCCACCTTCGTGCAATCGCTGGGCGGCCTGCCTGTCACGCCGGAACTGGAAAAACTGAAAAACGAAGGCTGGTGGTTCGAGCAGCTGTATGCCACCGGCACGCGTTCGGTGCGCGGCATCGAGGCTGTCGTGGCGGGCTATGCGCCGACGCCGGCGCGCAGCGTGGTCAAGCTCTCGCTGGCGCAGCAGAACTTCTACACCCTGGCGCTGGGCCTGGGCAAGCAGGGCTACCATACCGAATTCGTGTATGGCGGCGAGGCGCATTTCGACAATATGCGCGGCTTTTTCACCGGCAACGGCTTCCAGAATGTGGTGGACCGCGGCGATATGCAGCCGAAGTTCGTTGGCAGCTGGGGCGCCTCCGATGAAGACCTGTTCGACAAATCGCTGGAGCGGCTCAGGCACCTGCATGCGCAGCAGAAGCCTTTCTTCAGCCTGATTTTCAGCTCCTCCAACCATGAACCGTTCGAGTTCCCCGACGGGAAGATCGAACTGTACGATCCGGCCAAGCAGACCGTCAACAATGCGGTCAAGTACGCCGATTACGCACTGGGCAAATTCATCGCCGCGGCGAAGCAGCAGGACTACTGGAAGGATACCGTGTTCCTGATCGTGGCCGACCACGACAACCGCGTCTACGGCAACAGCTTGATGCCGATCAAAAAGTTCCACATCCCCGGCCTGATCCTGGGCGCCGACGTGGCGCCGAAACGGATCACGGCCCTGGCCAGCCAGATCGACCTGGGGCCGACCCTGCTGTCGCTGATCGGCGTGTCCAGCACCCACCCGATGATCGGGCGCGACTTCGTCAAGGACAGCACGTCCCCGGGCCGCGCGATCATGCAGTTCGACAACTACTTCACCTGGCTCGAAGGGAATACCGCGACCATCCTGCGTCCGAGCCAAGCGCCGCTGACCGGCCGTTACGATTTCGCCAAAGGCGAATTGCAGCTATGCGATACCAAGCCGACGGCAGCCCAGGTCGACCAGGCCATGGCGCATGTGATCGCGCCTTCGCTGCTGTACCGTGAACAGCGCTACCGCCTGAGCAGATAGCGCCCGCCAGCAGGCGCTTCAGGATTTTCAGGTCGTGACGTTCTGGGTCCAGGCCAGCGCCGACAGGTGGGCCTTGTTGACGTCTTCGGGCGACAGGGAGAGCGAATCGGCCAACGAGCTGACCAGGTTCGAATTCAGTTCGCAGGCCTCGGCCAGCGCCAGGAACGGACCATATTTGCCGCCGCGCGTCAGCAGCGCCTTCACCACTTCGTCGTTCAACTGGATCTCTTGCAGCACATCCTTCATCGGGATGCCCAGCAGGCGGTCCAGCAGCGAGAACATGCCGGCCACGAAGATATTCTCCGCATCGGCCTTGCCCAGCGCCTTCTGGCCCAGCAATTCAGCGAGGCGGCCGCGCACCACCGCCGTTTCCAGCAGCACTGGCGAGAAGCCGGAAGTGGAAGCGGTGGCCAGCAGCAGCGTCAACCAGCGGTACATCGGCTGGTAGCCCAGCAGCTGGATCGCCTGCTTCAGCGACTGCACTTCGCGCCCGGCGCCGAAACCGGCCGAGTTGATGTATTTCAACAGCTTGTACGACAGGGCGGCATCGCGCTTCAGCACGCTTTCCAGCTGGGCCACGTCGGCATTGGCGTTCACCATCTGCATCAGTTGCAGGATGATGGTTTGCGATGGATTCAGGCCCTGCCCTTCGCTGCCGGGGCGCGGCGTCAGGTGCAGCTTGCCGACAAAGGCATCCAGCCCCAGGGCGGCGCAGGCATCGAAATCGGACCAGGTGGTGACCGGACGGCCCACCATGCGGATATTGGAAGTCTTCAGCAGCGAATAGGCGCGCGCCTGCGCGGCCACATCGGCGCCGGTAAAGCGTACTTCGACATACGAACAAATGGTGCCCAGGCGGCTGCCCACGCGCGCCAGGTCGGCTTCGCGCAGCAGGATGCCCACGCCGCCGGCACGCAAGCCCTGCACCGCTGCCAGCGTGGCCGGATTGGCCAACTCGGAGGTTTTCAGCGACAGCACGGTGTGCTCGGGCGGCAGGTCGAACATGGAATCGGTCGACAGCATGCCGGGCACGGCTTGCAGGAACAGGGTCTTCTGCTTGAGCAGCCAGCCGTGTTCAGGGTGGTTCACCTGCCCGGCGACAAAGCCGACCAGGTCTTCCAGTTCGGCCAGCGTGGGCACATGGGAGGCAGCGTCCTGCTGCCAGGTAAGTTCGTAGCCGACCACGCGCTGCTCGGGATCGAGCAGGGGTTCACGAACCAGGAAATGTGTCTGATGCATACGTGGTCTTATGCTTGACTCAGGAGGGAACGGCGGCGGCCAGGGCCGCCGCCGCCAATGACGTGTAAAGCCGGGATCAAGCGCCGAGCTTTTCGAAAATCTTGTTCAGCTTTTCATCCAGGGTGGCGGCAGTGAATGGCTTCACCACATAGCCGTTGGCGCCTGCTTGCGCAGCCGCGATGATGTTTTCCTTTTTGGCTTCGGCGGTCACCATCAGCACCGGCAGCTTGGCCAGCGCAGGGTCGGCACGGATGTTCTGTAGCATGGTCAGGCCATCCATATTCGGCATATTCCAGTCGGACACCACGAAGTCGAATTGCTCCGCGCGCAGCTTGGCCAGCGCCATCACGCCGTCCTCTGCCTCGTCCACGTTGGCGTAACCCAGTTCCTTCAAGAGATTTCGCACGATGCGGCGCATCGTGGAGAAATCGTCAACAACCAAAAATTTCATCTTTGGATCAGCCATGAATTGCTCCGTTGTTTCTACTTACGCGGTTATTAATTAAAGTGGTGTTCCCAGCAAGTTGTAGGATAGCATTTTCGTTGCTCCAAGGCGAACTTCTCACGAGCCCTCGTGTCAAACGCGCAAAGCACGCGAGCCATGCTGTGCAAGATAACCCAATACCATGCCGGGCAGCGCCTGCAACGCGCCAACTTCATGCGTTGCACCAACGGCAATCGCTTCGCGCGGCATGCCGAACACCACGCAGCTAGCTTCGTCCTGCGCGAAATTATACGCCCCGGCGCTCTTCATCTCCAGCATCCCTGCAGCGCCGTCCTTGCCCATGCCGGTCAGGATCACGCCCACCGCATTTTTGCCCGCGTGCTGAGCCGCCGAACGGAACAGCACATCGACCGAGGGCCGGTGGCGATTGACCGGCTCTCCCTGGTCCAGTTTGGTCATGTAGTTGGCACCTGAGCGGGTCAGCAGCAGGTGCGAATGGCCGGGGGCGATATAGGCGTGGCCCGGCAGCACGCGCTCATTGCCCTGGGCTTCCATCACCGAGATCTTGCACAGCGAATCGAGGCGCTTGGCAAACGATTTGGTGAAGCCTTCCGGCATATGCTGAGTGATCAGGATGCCCGGGCAGTCCGACGGCATCTGCACCAGGAATTCGCGGATGGCTTCCGTGCCGCCGGTCGAGGCGCCGACAATGATCAGTTTTTCCGAAGACATCAGTGGGTTCCGTAGTTGCGGCAGCGGCGCGCCGCCCTCCCCGGCCGCGCCGGCGGCAGGCAGGGTGCGGGCGCGCACCTTGGCCTTGGCGGCGGCGCGGATCTTGTCGGAGATCAGGTCGGCGTATTCGCGCATGCCGGACTGGATCGAGATCTTGGGCTTGGTGACGAAGTCCACCGCACCCAGCTCCAGCGCGCGCAAGGTGATTTCGGAACCGCGCTCGGTCAGCGAAGACACCATCACCACCGGCATCGGGCGCAGGCGCATCAGGCGCTCGAGGAAGTCGAGGCCATCCATTTTCGGCATTTCGACGTCCAGCGTCAGCACGTCCGGGTTGGTCTGCTTGATCAGCTCGCGCGCCACCAGCGGATCGGGCGCCACGCCCACCACTTCCATGTCCGGCTGGCCCTTGATGATCTCGCTCATCACGCTGCGGATCAGCGCGGAGTCGTCGCAAATCAGGACTTTGATCTTGTTCATCTTGTACACCTGCTCATTTAGCTTCTTTTAAAACAGCTCGACCTCGCCCGCCACCGGCTTGGCCTTGAGGCGGTTGGCGTAGTCGTTTTCACGCTGCGCCAGGGTGTCGTTATGGGTTTGCATCAGCTTCTTGACCAGCACCTTGCCAGTCTTGGGGAAGAAATACACCTTGCGCGGATAGATGTCCAACAAGTCCTCGGCCACGATGCGGATCTTTTCGTTCTTCAGGAAGCTCTGCACGAAGGCGGCATTGCGTTCGCCCACATTGATCGCCGTGAAGCCCTTCAGCACCGCGCCGCCGCCAAACACCTTCGCTTCCAGGTTGTCGCGCCGGGCGCCGGACTTCAGCAGGTCGTTGATCAGCACTTCCATCGCATACGTGCCGTAGCGCGCCGAGGCCGAGACCGGACTTCCGGCATCGGCGCCGCCGTCGGGCAGCATGAAGTGGTTCATGCCGCCCAGGCCCGTCAGCCGGTCGCGGATGCAGGCCGATACGCAGGAGCCGAGCACGGTCACGATCAGCATGTCCTTGTGGGTGTAGTAGTACTCGCCCGGCAGGATCTTGGCTGCGTCGCAGTCGAAGGTCCGGTCGTAATAGACATTGGTCGCGAATTGTTCTTTATCCATGTCATGCCCTCTTGCGCTCATCGAGCTCGTAGACAGTCTTGCCGCGCAGCTTCAAAGCGTCCGACACGTAAAGGAAGTTCTCGGAATGGCCGGCAAAGAGCAGGGCATCCGGCTTCATCAAGGGGACGAAGCGCGACAGGATCTTGCGCTGGGTCGCCTTGTCGAAGTAGATCATCACATTGCGGCAGAAAATCACGTCGAAACCGGGGCGGATGTCCCACTTCTCGTCCAGCAGGTTGACCTGCCGGTAGGTGATCAGCGAGCGCAACTCCTGCCGCACGCGCGCCATGCCTGCGTTGGCGCCTTTCCCTTTCAGGAAAAAGCGACGCTGCTGCTCGGGCGACAGCTTGTCGATCCGCTCCATCGGGTAGACGCCGTTGGCGGCCGTGGCCAGCACATTGGTGTCGATATCGGTGGCAAGGATGTGCACCGGCGGCGTCAGCGTGTTGAACGCTTCGCAGCAGGTGATGGCAATCGAATACGGTTCTTCGCCGGTGGAGCTGGCGGAGCACCAGATATTGATCGTCTCTCCGCGCTTGGCCTTGACATGCTCGGCCAGCAGCGGGAAGTGGTGCGACTCGCGGAAGAAGGAAGTCAGGTTGGTGGTCAGCGCATTGGTGAACGCTTCCCACTCGCCGTTGCCCAGGCGCCCCGCTTCGAGCTCGTCCAGGTAGCGCACGAAACTGTTGATGCCGGTGGCACGCAAGCGACGCGCCAGGCGGCTGTACACCATCTCCTGCTTGGAGTCGGCCAGCGCAATGCCGGCCCGCTTGTAGATCATTGCGCGGACCCGTTCAAAATCCTTGCCGTTGAAGTCAAACTCTTTCACGGTCTCTTTGGTCAGCGCCATTTTTGCTGTTCTCCGCGGTTACATGGACATCAAAACTCTTCCCAGTCGTCGCCGGACGGGGCGGCAGCCGCAAGCTTTTTCTTCGGCTGCTGTGCGGCCGGGGCGGCCGGCACCACTGCCGTACTGCGCGCCGGCACGGCCGGCTGCGTCCGGCGCGGCGGAGCCGCCGCACGCTTGGCAAATTCGTCGCCGGCCAGCTTGAAGATCGAAACGGCCTGGGCCAGGTTGTTGGCCTGTTCCTGCATCGATTCGGCGGCGGCGGCGGCTTCTTCCACCAGCGCGGCGTTCTGCTGCGTCATTTCGTCCATCTGGCCGATGGCGGCGTTGACTTCCTCGATGCCGTGACTCTGTTCCAGGGTGGCGGCGGTGATCTCGCCCATGATGTCGGCCACCTGCTTGATCGATGTCACGATCAGGCCCATGGTCTGGCCGGCTTCATCGACCAGGCGGCCGCCCGCATCGACCTTGTCGACCGAGTCGTCGATCAGGGCCTTGATCTCCTTGGCTGCCGCAGCCGAACGCTGTGCCAGGTTGCGCACCTCCGATGCCACCACGGCGAAGCCGCGGCCCTGTTCGCCGGCGCGCGCCGCTTCCACGGCCGCGTTCAGCGCCAGGATATTGGTCTGGAAGGCGATACCGTCGATCACCCCGATGATGTCCACGATCTTGGTCGACGATTGCTTGATCGAGCCCATGGTATCGACCACCTGCGACACCACCTGGCCGCCCTTCTCCGCCACCGAAGACGCCGATACGGCCAGCTGGTTGGCCTGGCGGGCGTTGTCGGCGTTCTGCTTCACGGTGGAAGTCAGGTTTTCCATCGAAGCGGCGGTTTCCTCCAGCGAGGAAGCCTGCGACTCGGTGCGGGCCGACAGGTCGGCATTGCCGGTCGCGATTTCCTGCGAGGCGGTGGTGATGGTCTCGGTCGATGCCCGCACCTGGCCGACGGTCCGGGCCAGGCTTTCGTTCATGTCCTTCAGCGCCTGCAGCAGTTCCGAGGTTTCATCCTTGCCTTCCACCGTCACTTGCGAAGTCAGTTCGCCGGCTGCCACTTTCTGGGCTACCTCCACCGCGCCCGACAGCGGACGGGTAATCGACTTGGTGATCACCAGCGCGCACAGGATGCCGACGCCGACCGCCACCGCCGCCAGCACCACCATCCACAGAGTCAGGTTGCGGTCGGCCTGGTTGGAGCTTTCCTTGAAGTCGGCGACAGCGGCCTGCTGCAGATCGACCAGCTTGTTCAGCGCAGCGAGGGTCTGCTGCTGCAGCGGGTCGATGCGGCCGGCGATCACCTTGGCCGCGCCTTCGGCGTTGAAGGCCATGATCTGGCCCATGGCTTCCTTGAAGGCCGCGTCGACGTCGGTCTGCAAGGCGGAGATGTCGTTCACCACCTTCTTTTCGGCGTCGTTCAGGCCCAGCCCTTGCAGCTTGGTGCGCGCCGCATCGTAGCGGGCGCGGTTGGCCTTGACCTTCTCTTCTTCCTTCTGCATCAGGCTGACGTCCGACTGCAGGCCGATATTGCGCATGGCGATGCCGGTTTCCAGCATGGCGCTCTTCATCGACTGCGCCTGCAATTCCTTGGCGCTGGACAGGTCCAGGCCAGTCATCAGGGCCGATTTGTTACGGTAGTTCAGCACATTGGTCAGCAGCACGGTGCCGACCAGGATCAGCAGGATGATCCCGAAACCGAAACCAAGCCTTGTGCCTATCTTGTATTCGCGCACATTCATTTTTTCTCTCCCCCTCGAATCCTGACGGATCCGTATTGTTATGTCTTACGCCGCGAGCTTTTCGCTCAAGCCCATTTCCGGGCTGGACATCAGGCGGCCGATGTCCACCAGGATCAGCATGCGCTCATCGATGGTGCCTAGGCCGATCATGTATTCCGAGCTGAAGGCCGTGCCCATGTCCGGCGCCGGCTTGATCTGTTCCGGCGTCAGCGACGTCACGTCCGATACCGAATCGACCACCATGCCCACCACGCGGCCGTTGATATTGAGGATGATGACCACGGTGAACTGGTCGTACACCGGCTCGCCCAGTTTGAATTTGATGCGCATGTCCACCACCGGGATGATGATGCCGCGCAGGTTGATCACGCCCTTGATGAATTCCGGCGCGTTGGCGATGCGGGTCACCGCTTCGTAGCCGCGGATTTCCTGCACTTTCAGGATATCGATGCCGTATTCTTCGGAGCCCAGCTTGAAAGCCAGGAACTCCTGGACGGCTGTGCCGGCGCTTGCTGCGTCGCTCATGGTTCTTCCTTCACAAAGTTTGATTCGTCAACCAGCTGGCGCGACGAGCGCACCAGCGCCGTCACGTCCAGGATCAGCGACACGCCTCCGTCGCCGAGGATGGTGGCACCGGAAATGCCGGTCACCTTGCGGTAATTCGATTCCAGGTTCTTGACCACGACCTGCTGCTGGCCCACCAGTTCATCCACGAACAGGCAGGCTTTCTTGCCTTCGGTTTCCACGATCACCAGGATGCCCTGGGTCGGGTCGGTGAAACGCGGGGCGATATCGAAAATCTGGTACAGCGGGATCAGCGGCAGGTACTCGCCGCGCACCTTGATGACGCGGCCCTTGCCGGTGATTTCCTTGACGTCTTCCGGCGCCGGCTGCAGCGATTCGAGCACGAAGCCCAGCGGCAGGATGTAAACCTCGTCGCCGGTCTGGATCAGCATGCCGTCCAGGATGGCCAGCGTCAGCGGCAGGGAAATCGAGATGGTGGTGCCGAAGCCCTTGGCCGAGCGGATGTCGACGGTGCCGCCCATGGCGCTGATGTTGCGCTTGACCACGTCCATGCCGACGCCACGGCCGGAGACATCGGTCACCTGCTCGGCAGTCGAGAAGCCGGGCGCGAAGATCAGTTGCCAGACGTCGGCATCGCTCATGTTATCGGACAGGGGCAAGCCGTTCTGGCGGGCTTTGGCCAGGATCTTTTCGCGGTTCAAGCCGCCGCCGTCGTCCGACACTTCAATGATGATGCTGCCGCCCTGGTGCGAGGCGGACAGGAACAGGCGTCCCGTCTCGGACTTGCCGGCCGCCTTGCGCACGTCCGGCATTTCGATGCCATGGTCGATCGAGTTGCGCACCAGGTGGGTCAGCGGGTCGACGATGCGTTCGATCAGGCCCTTGTCGAGCTCGGTGGCCGCGCCGCTGGTGACGAATTCCACCTTCTTGCCCAGCTTGGTGGCCAGGTCGCGCACCATGCGCGGGAAACGCGAGAATACGAAGTCCATCGGCATCATGCGGATCGACATCACCGATTCCTGCAGGTCGCGCGTGTTGCGGGTGAGCTGGGAGATGCCGCTCATGAGCTTTTCGTGCAGCACCGGGTCGAGGGTGCCGGCGCGCTGCTCGATCATCGCCTGCGTGATCACCAGCTCGCCCACCAGGTTGATCAGCTGGTCGACCTTTTCCACCGAGACGCGGATCGAGGACGATTCGCCACCGGCTGGCGTGTGGGCCTGCTTTTCCGCTTCCTTGCGGGCGGCTTTCTTTTCCTGCTCTTCGTTCGGCTTCTGCACCTCCGCCGGCGCATCCTTGATGCCGGCCTGGGCGCGGATCACTTCCAGCGGCTGGAAGAAGCCGTAGCCGCGCGCGTCTTCAGCTGCGGCGCCGGCGTTGTTGCGGATCTCATCGAGCGGCTGGAAAAAGCCGTAGCCCTCGCCCTCCGCAGCGGCAGCAGCAGGCGCGGCGCCGCCGACGGGCACGGGGTCGAAGAAGCCGTAGCCCTGCTCCGCCTCCTTGCGCTGGCGTTCGGCATGCTCACGCGCGGCCTGGGTCGGGCTCAATGCAGGCAGCTCGCTGACCTTCATCTGGTCGGCGTCGATGACGAAGGAGCAGATCGCCACCAGGTCGTCCAGCGATTCATGGGTGGTGACAATCATGGCGTGGCGCTCGGCGTCGAGTGGCATCAGTTCCACATGGCCCATCAGGCCCAGTTCGGCTGCCAGCGCTTCCACTTCGCGGTGCAGCATGGGCGGCAGCTCCAGGCGGAAGCGCTTGCCGCCGCTGTGGTCCACCGCCTGCGCTTCCTGCGCATTGAAGGCCGGCGCCACCGGCGCCATCGCCTCGATATGCACGTCCTGCGCCAGTTCCTGCAGCATCATGCGCACGTCGCCCACCGCTTCCTGGTCGACGGCGCTGCCCAGGCGGTGGCCGTCCAGCTGCATCTTCAGGATGTCCTTGGCCGCCAGGAAGGCATCGACGTGGGTCGAGGTCAGGGCCATCTCGCCCTTGCGGATGCGGTCCAGCAGCGTCTCCAGCACGTGCGTGACTTCGGTCATGTCGGTCACGCCGAACGTCGACGCGCCGCCCTTCACCGAGTGCGCGGTGCGGAAAATCGCGTTCAAGTCCTCTTCGCTGGGCGACTCGACGTCCACCCCCAGCAGCAGACGCTCCATTTCAGCCAGCAGTTCTTCCGCTTCGTCGAAGAAGACCTGGTAGAACTGGCTAATGTCGATGGTCATGCGACACCCCTTAATTAGCCAATGACCTTCTTCACTACCTCAATCAAGCGTTGCGGGTCGAAAGGCTTGACCAGCCAGCCATTCGCGCCGGCGGCGCGGCCCTTGGCCTTCATTTCGTCGGACGATTCGGTGGTCAGCATCAGGATGGGTACCTTGGCGTAGGACGGCTGCTCGCGCAGCAGCTTGATCAGTTGCAGGCCATCCATGCGCGGCATGTTCTGGTCGGTCAGCACCAGGTCCACGGTTTGCAGCTTGGCCTTTTCCAGGCCATCCTGTCCGTCGACTGCTTCCACCACCTGGTAGCCGGCTGCCTTCAGGCTGAAAGCCACCATCTGGCGCAGCGAGGAGGAGTCGTCGACTGCAAGAATTGTTTTAGCCATCTTTTTTTCTCACTTGGTTAAATTTTTGTATGCGTTTCTATATTCAGAACAGTTCAATGTCGCCGCTTTCCAGATGCTTCTGGCTGACCGCCTTGCGCAGCACGCTGCGCAGTTCCAGGCTCTGGATCGCCAGCGCCATGCTGACCTTGCTAAGCAGGTCCACGATCTCGTCGCTGCCCGATTCCGGCACCACCTCGGCGCCGTGCGCGCCCAGCGTGCCCAGGAATTCGCGCAAGCCTGTGACGCGCTTCAGGGTGCGGTCGATCAGCTGGCTGGTCATATCCTGGAACTGCATGCTGGTAATGGCGGCATTGACGTAGCCGCTGACCTGTTCGTTCATTTCCTTCAGGCGCGCCTTGTCTTCCGCCGACGGATCGCCGCCTTGCAGCAGCAGCTCGATGGTGGCCTGCTGCGCGCTGACCGCTTCATGGATCGCCATGAAGTTGCGGGTCAGCTTGTCGATCGCTTCCTCCAGCAGCAGGTTGGTCTGCAGCAGGTCGGTCTCGACTTCGGTCAGGTGGCGCCGGCCATGGTCCGACACGCCGGACAGCAGCCGTTTCACATGCGAGCCGAGGATTTTCTTTCTTGTCATAAAGCCCCTATTTCTTCCCTGCCGGCGCAGCCGGTGCCGCTTCCGCCGCGGCTTGCGTAGCTTCCGTATCGAGGCCGACTTGCAATTTGCCGCCGTCACGCAGCACATTCTCCTCGGTCCTCTTGTTCATCACAATGATGCTGATGCGGCGATTGATCGGGTTGAAAGGATCCGCGCGGTCGAGGTGGGCGGCGCTGGCCAGGCCCACCACGCGCAGGATTTTGTTGTCGGCCAGTCCGCCCTGCAGCAGCGCGCGGCGCGATGCATTGGCACGGTCGGCCGACAGTTCCCAGTTACTGTACCCCGTTTCGGTGAAATACGGCGTGGAGTCGGTGTGGCCGGACAGGCCGATCTTGTTCGGCACGTCGTTCAGGGCCGGCGCGATGGCTTCCAGGATTTCGCGCGCATACGGTTGCAAGTCAGCCTTGCCGGCATTGAACATGGGGCGGTTTTGCAAGTCGACGATCTGGATGCGCAAGCCTTCGCTGGTAAAGTCCAGCAATAATTGCTCCTTGAACTTTTTGAGTTCGGCGCTGGTGTCGATGGTCATTTCGATACGGGCGCGCAGCGCCTGCAGGCGCGAGCGCTCCTCCGCCTCCAGCGCCTTCTTGGCGGCATCGAGGTTGTAGGTTTTCGACTGCGACGGATCGTCCGCCATCTTGACCTGGCCGGTGCGGCGCGACAAGTCGGAGCCGCCGCCCTGGATCACCGAGGAACTGTCGCCGCTGCCCGAGCCGCCTTGCATGGCGACCTTCAGCGGCGTCTTGAAGTACTCGGAAATGCCGTTCAGGTCGCCCTTGGTCGTCGAGCCGAGCAGCCACATCAGCAGGAAGAACGCCATCATCGCCGTCACGAAGTCGGCGTAAGCGATCTTCCAGGCGCCGCCGTGATGGCCGCCTCCGCCCTTCTTGATCTTCTTGACGACAATCGGCCGCAGGCCTTCTTCAGCCATGGCAGGTCCTCGCTTCCATTACTTCGACTTCGATTTCTTGATATGTTCTTCCAGCTCGGAGAAGCTTGGGCGCTCGGTAGAGTACAGTACCTTGCGGCCAAATTCCACAGCCAGTGCCGGGGCATAACCATTCAGGCTGGCCAGCAGCGTGACTTTCACGCACTGGAACATCTTGGTCGACTCTTCCAGCTTCTGCTCCAGCAGGCTGGCCAGCGGGCCGACGAAACCGTAAGCGAGCAAGATGCCCAGGAAGGTGCCGACCAGCGCCTTGGCGATCAGGATGCCCAGCTCGGAGGGCGGGATACCTACCGATTCCATGGTGTGCACCACGCCCATCACCGCCGCCACGATACCGAAGGCCGGCAGGCCGTCGCCCAGCTTGGCGATGCAATGGGCCGGCACATGGCCTTCCTGGTGGTGGGTCTCGATCTCGTTGTCCATCAGGTTCTCGATCTGGAAGGCATCCATATTCCCCGACACCATCAGGCGCAGGTAATCGGTCATGAACTCGATGATATGGTGATCCTCCAACACTGAGGGATATTTGCTGAACAGCGGACTGTCCTCCGGCTTGTCGATATCGCCTTCGATCGACATCAGGCCTTCCTTGCGCACCTTGGACAGCACGTCGAACAGGAGCGACATCAGCTCCATGTACAGGTCCTTGGTATAACGCGAACCCTTGAACAGGCCGGGAATCGCGGCCAGCGTCGCCTTGATCGCCTTGCCGTTATTGCCGACAAAGAAAGCGCCCGCCGCCGCACCGCCGATCATCAGCAGTTCCAGGGGCTGGAACAGCGACGCCAGGTGGCCGCCACTGAGTGCGAAGCCGCCAAACACGGACGCGACGACGATGATGTATCCGACAATGACTAACAAGCGCGCAGACTCCCCGAAAGCTAGTTAAAAGCAATAATATTCCACAGTGGAACTACAATAACGTGAAGACGCCTCTGCGGCAAGGAAAACTGGCTCTAAAATGCTCTTATATAAAGGAGTGGACCGCCCTCTGTGGTGCGGATGGTCTTGATGCCGTTTGCAGCAGGAATTTCAAATTCATAACTGGCAAGCAAACTGCCGGCGCGCATCTCGCGCTGGGCCTTGTTCCATAAGGCCGGCATGGCGGCCGGCGACAGGTAAGCGAACACCAGGTCGTATTCTGCAAAATTTAACTGCTCATAGTCGCCACGCATGAAACGCGCGCGGCTGCCGGACAACAGGGCACGCATGCGCGACAGCAGCCACGGCACGGGCGCCAGTTCAATTCCAGCAACGTCCGATTCGGGCCGCGCCGCGGCCAGGTGCAAGGTGAAGCCACCGAGGCCGCTGCCGATATCGATCATGTGCAGCGCCCTGCCCTGCGGCAACTCGGCCAGGACGGCGCGCCACACGGCAGGGTTGGATGGATAGTAGGGAACCTGGGTGCGGTAGGTCGACCAGTACCAGCCCAGCAAGAGCAGGAAGGCCGCCGCAGCCAGCCACGGCGGCAGGTGCAGCGCCAGCCCGGCCAGTAAGGCAATGGGGAACAGCAGCAGGATTGGCAGCCACCAGCGCGCCAGGCCGACTTTCCAGCCAAGGCCGGCAGCCAGTACGCCTTGCAGCAGCGCGGCCTGCAGCAAGGTCAGCCCGAGACCGAACGATTCAAGCGCAACGGCCAGCGCGGCGCATGGCAGCAGCGCGCCGGCCTGGACCAACAGCGCCTGGAGGGCGGGAGTTTTTAAAATCATGGCCGGAGTATACCGATGCCAGCGCCCTTGGCATACCGGTGCCTGGTTGATGACAACTGCTTGGCGCGGCATGCAGAAACCGGTAAACCGGTGTCAGACCCGCAGGGTCCGACACCTCACATTCACGCAGCGACCGCTTCGGCGGCATCCTTGGCCTTGCGGGTCTTGCCGGCACGCGAAGGCATATGGCACAGGCCGCACTTGTAGTCGCGGTTCAGATCCATGGCATCGACGACGAACTTGCCTTTGCAGCAAGTGCAAGGCTTAAGCTGCAGCATATTGCTGCCTGCGAACTTGACCAGGGTCCAGGCGCGGGTCAGCGAGAGCAGCGGCTCTTCGCCGGCGGCGGGCGGCATTTGCTCCAGGTAAAGCTGGTAAGCCTTCATCACGGCTTGGATGCCGCTGGCGCCCGCATGCTCGACCAGGAAGTTATGAATGTTCATGAACAGCGAAGAGTGGATGTTCGGCTGCCAGGTCAGGAACCAGTCGGTCGAGAAGGGCAGCATGCCTTTGGGCGGCGACACGCCCTTCAGCTCCTTGTACAGCTTGAGCAAGCGCTCGCGCGACAGGGACACTTCGGTTTCCAGCAATTGCAGGCGCGCGCCCAGGTTGATCAGCTCGATGGCCAGCTGGATTTCCTGCGCCTCGGTCACCACACTCTTCTTGCTCATGGCGCGCTCCTTAAGCGATCTCTTCGACTGGCTGGCCGGCCATCAGGATGGCTGCGTGGGACTGGGCCAGGGAACGGTCCTTATTGTAGTTGGTCAGCATGCCAAGGATGGCGCTGTCATCGAAGCGGAAGCGGGCCAGCATCATATTGCCGCCGGCCAGTTTCAGGATCTGGGCGTTGCTCATGCCTTCGATCAGGTCGGCGATGTCGGCCGAAATGCCCAGGCGGAAGATCGCGGTGACTTTGTCGGCGCGAATCATCTGCTGCGCCAGCATCAGGTAGCTCAGGTTCGCATCGCGGATTTCAGCCATCATGTCGTTTGCGGTCATGTCCATCTCCAGTCAGTTTCAGCATGCAACGCAATTTTCGTTGCTGTTGAGATACATTCTGCTGGAGTCGGGACAAAGCGCAAAGAGGTGGCACGCTGTATTTTGGGTCGGGAATAGACGAAGGGACCCCGTAGGATTTTGTCCTACAGAGGGCTGCCCATAGAGGGGCAACGCCAGTATTGGCGCGGGTTTGCGGGGCGTTCGGTCTCGCTAAAAACACAGGAGCCGCGGGTAAAAATGCGATATCGCTGAGATGCTTTTTTGCGACATCTGAACTGGTAACGGCAGGCTTGGGGAGAACTTTAGGGTTCCGAGCAAAAAATTTTAAGATTTTTTCACTGATTCCAAAATGCCGAACAGCAAGCCTTTTACCGGGCTTCTAAAAACGGTAACGGCAGCGCCGCGGGGAACTTTAGGGTTTTTTGAAAAACTTTTGAAATTTTTTTGGTGCTTTTGAAATCAATGACTTAGCTGGCAAAACCGGCACTGCGGTGTCTGACCCGCAGGGTCAGACACCGGGATGCCGGTTTGGGGCCAGAAAGGTTGCTACAATCTCACTTTGTTTAAGTCTCAAGGAAAGCGCCCGCATGATTTCCCGTTCCGACTGCCTGGCCCGCGATGCCGCGGACACCCTGGCGCCGCTGCGCGAGCAGTTCGACCTGCCCGCAGGCGTGATTTATCTCGATGGCAACTCCCTGGGCGCCCGTCCCAAGGCTGCCCTGACCCGCGCCACCGAAGTGATCGCCAAAGAATGGGGTAAGGACTTGATCACCAGCTGGAACAGCGCCGGCTGGTTCGAGATGCCCAAGCGCCTGGGCGACAAGCTGGCCCCGCTCATCGGCGCCAAGGCCGGTGAAGTGGTGGTCACCGACACCACCTCGATCAACCTGTTCAAGGCCCTGGCCGCCGCCCTGCACGCACAGGCCCACAGCGGACGCAAGGTGATCATCAGCGAGCGCTCCAACTTCCCGACCGACATCTATATGGCGCAGGGACTGACCAGCTGGCTCGATCGCGGCTATGAAGTTCGCCTGGTCGACAGCCCGGAGCAGTTGCCGGCTGCCATCGGCGCCGAAACGGCCGTGGTCATGCTGACCCACGTGAACTACCGCACCGGCTACCAGCACGATATGGCGGCCACCAGCGCCCTCGCCCACCAGCACGGTGCGCTGATCGTATGGGACTTGTGCCATTCGGTCGGTGCCGTGCCGCTCGACCTGCACGCGGACGGCGCCGACTTTGCCGTCGGCTGCACCTATAAATACCTGAACGGCGGCCCCGGCTCGCCGGCCTTTATCTGGGTCCCGCAGCGCAACCAGGACAAGTTCAGCCACCCGCTGTCCGGCTGGTGGGGGCATGCCAACCCGTTCGCCATGGCGCCCGACTTCGCGCCAACCCAGGGCATCGGCCGCGCCCTGTGCGGCACCCAGCCGGTCACCTCGCTGGCGATGGTGGAATGCGGCCTGGACGTCTTCGCGCAAACGACCATGGACGCCGTACGCGCCAAGTCGCTGGCCCTGACCGACCTGTTCATCGCCCTGGTGCAGCAGCGCTGCCCCAGCCACCCGCTCGGGCTGGTCACGCCGCGCGAACACCTGCGCCGCGGTTCGCAAGTGAGCTTCACCCATCCGCACGGCTACGCGGTGATGCAAGCCCTGATCGCGCGCGGCGTGATCGGCGACTACCGCGAGCCTGAGATCATGCGCTTCGGCTTCACGCCGCTGTACACCAGCTTTGCCGATGTGTGGGATGCGGTGGAAATCCTGAAGCAGATCCTGGACGACCAAGCCTACGACATCACTGCCGCCCGCGGCGCTGTAACTTGAGATACAAAATGACTGAAGAAAAGAATGACGCCGCCTGGCACGGGGCGCAGATGGACTTCTCCAAGTCCATGAGCTATGGCGACTACCTGGGCCTGGACAAGATCCTGAGCGCCCAGCACCCGCTGTCGCCCAACCACAATGAAATGCTGTTCATCGTGCAGCACCAGACCAGCGAGCTGTGGATGAAGCTGATGCTGCACGAGCTGCACGCCGTGGTCGACCATATCCGGCGCAACGACCTGCCGCCGGCCTTCAAGATGCTGGCCCGCGTGGCGCGCATCATGGACCAGCTGGTCCATGCCTGGGACGTGCTGGCCACCATGACGCCGCCCGAATACACGGCGATCCGCCCTTACCTGGCATCGTCGTCCGGCTTCCAGTCGCACCAGTACCGCGAGATCGAATTCATCCTCGGCAACAAGAACGCCAATATGCTGGCCGTGCACCAGCAGGCGCCGCAGGCGCATGCCCTGCTTGACGCGGCACTGCACGCGCCGTCGCTGTACGACGAGGCGATCCGCCTGCTGGCACGCCATGGCTTGCACATCGATCCGGAGCGCCTGGACGGCGACTGGACCCAGCCGACCATGGCCAACGAGTCGGTCAAGGATGCCTGGCTCGAGGTCTACCGCGATACTTCGCGCTACTGGGCGCTGTACGAGCTGGCGGAAAAGCTGGTGGACCTGGAAACAGCCTTCCGCTTCTGGCGCTTCCGCCACGTCACCACGGTGGAGCGCGTAATCGGCTTCAAGACCGGCACCGGCGGCACGGCCGGGGTCTCCTATCTCCGGAAAATGCTGGATGTGGTACTGTTCCCGGAATTGTTTGCTTTAAGGACTGCTTTGTGAAACGCTTGCTCGCTGCCGTGCTGGCCGCGGCCTGTGCGCTGCCGGCAATGGCACGCGACGACCGCCCCGGTGTATTCGATTATTACGTCCTGTCGCTGTCCTGGTCGCCCGAGTACTGCGCCGGCCGCGGCGGCGGCGACCCGGCGCAATGCGCCACCGGCCGCCAGCTCGGCTTCGTGCTGCACGGCCTGTGGCCGCAGTTCGAGCGCGGCTATCCCTCAAGCTGCGGCCGCGCCAGGATTTCCAACAGTCTGCGCGACCAGTACGAGTCGCTCTATCCTTCGCCGAAACTGCTGTTCCATGAATGGAACAAGCACGGCACCTGCTCCGGCCTGCAGCCGCAGGATTACCTGGCCCTGAGCGCCAAGCTGCGCGACAGCCTGAAGATCCCGGCCGAGTTCGCGCGCCCGCAGCAGCCGGTGCGCGTCACGCCCGGCCAGTTCGAGACCAAGTTCCACCAGGCCAACCCATGGCTGGCCAAGGACTCCGTGCTGCCCGTGTGCGGTTCCGGCGGCCGTTTCCTGCGTGAAGCACGGGTGTGCTTCAGCAAGGATGGCAAGTCCCGCAGCTGTTCGCAGGAAGCCATCGCCTATTCGCAGAAGAGCTGCGGCCAATCGACCTTCCTCATGAAGAACGTCAAATGAGCGTGCTGACCCTGGCCGGCTTGTGGAATTCCGGCCCGCAACATTGGCAGACCCATTGGGAAAAGAAGCACGGCTGGACGCGCGCCCCGCACCGCGACTGGGAAACCCCGGACCGTGAAGAATGGGTGCGCGAGCTGGACGCCGCCATCGCCGCCTGCCCGCAACCACCGGTGCTGGCGGCGCACAGCCTGTCCTGCACCCTGGTCACCTGGTGGGCCGCGGCCCACCGCCGCGATGCGGCCCGGCGCGTGGCAGGCGCCTTCCTGGTGGCGCCCAGCGACGTCGATGCGCCGAGCTATCCGGACTGCACCACCGGCTTCCAGCCGATGCAATTGGCGGCCCTGCCCTTCCCCTCCCTCGTGGTGGCCAGCGAAGACGATCGCTATGTCAGCAGCGCACGGGCGCGCCAGTTCGCGCAAGCCTGGGGCAGCCAGTTGCACCTGATCGGCAATGCCGGCCATATCAACGGCGACACCGGCTATGGCCCATGGCCGGAGGGGGAAGCGCTGCTGCTCGCATTCTGCCGCAGAGTCCAGCGTTAAGCGTGCGCCGCGCCAGGCGCGCTTGCAGCGACAATAAGCGCGCTGTACTGCGCGCCTGCCTGTCATAACACGGGGGGAACCGTAATCGCGGGCTCGCGAACACTGAGGAGCCAATGCATGGGAACTCATCTGAAAAAAGGGCTGGCGACGCTGGCCTTGCTCGCCGCTTGCGGCGCCGCGCAAGCGGATCCACTTGTCTTCAACGCCGCACTCAGCGGCGCGGCGGAATCGCCGCCCAATGCGTCGGCAGCCACGGGCGATGTGACCGTGCTGTTCGATATCGACAACCACTACATGACCATCGCAGCCAGCTTTACCGACCTGGAAGGCTTGAGCGGGGCTGCCCACATCCATTGCTGCACCGCCGTGCCGGGCGACGGCAATGCCGGTGTCGCCACCATGGTGCCAACGTTTACCGGCTTCCCGGCCAATGAAACGAGCGGCAGCTATGCTGCATTCTTCAGCACGTCGCAGGAATCGTTCTGGAACCCGACTTTCCTGGCCAATAACGGCGGTACCACGGCCGGCGCCGAGGCCGCGCTCCTGGCCGGGCTCAATGCCGGGTCGGCGTATTTCAACCTGCACTCGAGCGTTTACCCGGGCGGTGAAATCCGCGGCTTCCTGGCGGCGCCGATTCCCGAGCCGGCACAGTTCCTGATGCTGCTGGCCGGCCTACCCTTGCTGTTGCTGCGCAGGCGGGAACACTAGCGAGGAATCGGGTTGCGCGATGCCACGTTCAGCATGTTCCAGGAACGGATGACCGCAACCACGAAACCCAGTTCCGCGATCTCTTCGTCGGAGAAATGCTCCCTGACCCGGGCGAAAGCTGCGTCGTCGGGATCGCGGACTGGGATCGCATTGATCAACTCGGCCCATTCCAGCGCAGCGCGTTCGCGCTCGCTGAAGAATGGCGCCTCGCGCCAGCCGGCCACCGCGTTCACGTGACGCGGATCGACGTCCAGCTTCAGCAAATCCTGGTAATGCATGTCGATGCAGAAGCCGCAGCCATTGATCTGCGACACCCGCAGCAGGACCAGGTCGACCAGCTTCCTGCCCAGCAGTTCACGATTCAGGCCATTCGACAGCGCCAGCAGGTTCTGGAACGATTTCTGGGACAGTTGGAAGTAGTTGTAACGCAGGGTGCTCATGGAAAAATCCTTTCGGTCTGATGGTCAAGGCTGCACTGTGCGGCCTTCTTATCCATTAGACGGAGCTGCCCATCGGTTTGTGACAGCCGGGCTAAAGATTTTTTTCCAGCCGGGCGGGAAAGGAGCAAACCCGGTCGCGCCCGGCGCGTTTGGCGGCGTACAGGGCGGCATCGGCGCGTTGCAGCAGTTCGCCCAGCGCCTCGCCCGGCTGGTGCTCGGCCACGCCGGCGCTGATCGACAGTTCGATGGCCGACAGGGTGCCATCGAAGCGCAGGGCACGCACTTCGCTGCGCACCCGCTCGGCAAACTGAAGGCTGAGCTGGAGGTCGAGCTTGGGCAGGAACACGGCAAATTCGTCGCCGCCATTGCGCACGGCAATGTCGATGCGGCGCGTATGGCTGTTCAATAGCCCGCCGATGCGCTGCAACACCAGGTCGCCGGCCAGGTGGCCATGGCTGTCGTTGATCAGTTTGAAACGGTCGACATCGAACACCAGCAAGCCCACCCTTTCGGACGGGTCGCGCTCGTGCTGCTGCAGCAGGCGGACCGCCGCGTCTTCCATATAGTGGCGCGTGTACAGGCCGGTGACGGCGTCGCGCACCGCCAACTGGTAATATTTGGAGCGGTCTTTTTCCAGCGCGCTATTGTCAAGCTGGGCGCGCCGCAGGTCTTCATAGGCCGACAGCAGTTTCTGGTGCGCCTGCTCCAGTTCCTGCTGCTGGCGCGCCTCGGTGGTGACGTCTTCGTAGATGGTGACAAAGCCCATGACCCGGCCCCGTTCGTCGCTCATGGGGCGGCCGGTCACCTGCAATACCGTGCCGTTTGCGCGCGTGCGCCGGAAGCGGTGCGGCACGAACTGGCGCGCCAGGTTGATGCGTTCGCGCACCTGGCTTTCCGGATCGCCCGGTCCGAATTCGCCGCGCAGCGCGTTGAAACGGAACAGGTCCTCAAGCAGCACGCCGGGCTGCATCAGGCTGTCCGGAAAGTCCAGGCATTGGCAAAAGCTGTCGTTCCAGAACCTGAACTGCAGGTCGCGGTCGATGATGGACAGGCCGACCGGCAGGAATTCGATGGCGCGCAGCAGGTCCGCCAGTCCCACCTGCATGCCGCGCTCGCGGGTTTCGCTCAACATATTCAGCTCCTCCGCAGCGCAGCTGCCTGCCCCAGTCAGTTGAGAATGTGCGCCAGTTTATCCGGGTTGCGCACCACATAGATGCCGGTGATGCGCTGGCCATCGGTGGCAAAGCCTTGCGCCGATTCCAGCTGGCCATCCACGAAGCGCAGCAGGCCAGGTTCGCCATTGACCAGGGCGGCACGGTATTCGATGACGCCCAGTTTGTGCATGCCCGCGTACAGCGCCGCAATCTTGTCCGGATCGGTGATGACGATGCCGAAGGATTTGACCTTGCCGCCGCCGTCGCCCACCAGCTCCAGGTCTTGCGCCAGCAAGGCGCGCACTGCCGCCTTGTCGCCGCTGGCCGAGGCTTGCACGAAGCGCTGCAAGAGCTGGCGGTGGGTATCGGCCGGGATGTCGAAGCGCGACTGGCCGCGCTGCACGCGCTCGCCGGCCCGGCTCACCATCTGGCGGCAGCTGGCTTCCGACTTGCCCAGCTGTTCGGCCACCTCGTTGTAGTCGTAGTCGAATACCTGGCGCAGCAGGAAGGCGGCGCGTTCCTCGGGACCTAGGCGCTGCAGCAGCCACATATAGGCCAGCGACAGGTCGCTGGCCCGTTCGGCCTGGGCTTCCGGCGTTTCCTGGTCGATGGCGACCAGCGGTTCGGGCAGCCACAGGCCCTCATAGGCCTCGCGCTCGGCGATGGCAGCGCGCAGGCGGTCGATCGAGAGCCGCGTGACCACCGTCACCAGCCAGGCTTCGGCCGACTGCACGCCATTGGTATCGGCGCCCTGCCAGCGTATCCAGGCATCCTGCACCACGTCTTCGGCATCGGCACGCACGCCCAGCATGCGATAGGCGATGGCAAACAACCGCGCCCGGTGCGCGGCAAATACGGTTGGATCGTTCATGAAGCAGGACTATACCCGACCTTGTGCACTTTCAGCAGCACCTCGCGCAACTCACGCACGCGCGGCGGCTTGCTCAGCACTTCATCCACGCTGGCCGGCTTGGCATCGACGTCGCCTTCCGGGATCAGGCGCTGGCCCCAGCCGGTGACCAGGATCACCGGCGTAGTGGGCGAGAGTTCCTTGATGCAGCCGGCCACCTTGCGGCCATCGACGTGCGGCATGCCCAGGTCGCTGAATACTGCGTCGAATGGCTGGCTCGATTCCATCGAGGCACGGAACTCTTCGATGCCGGCGGCGCCGCCGTTGGCCGCCACCACCGTATGCCCGTCGCGCTGCAGGATGGTGGTCATGGAGGCCAGCACGGCCGGGTCGTCGTCGATCACCAGCAGGCGCATGGGTTCGGCCACCGCCACCGCCGTGGCCGGGGCTTCCAGCGGCGGCATGGCGGGATGCGCCTGCGGCAGCGGGAAGGCCAGCGATACCGTGGTACCCTGCCCGATCATCGATTCCACCTGCACCACGGCGCTGTGGCGCTCGGCCATCGAGTTGACGGTGGCCAGCCCCAGGCCGCTGCCGCGCTCGCCCTTGGTGGTGAAGAAGGGGTCCAGGCAATGGCGGCGCGTCGATTCGTCCATGCCGACGCCACTGTCCACCACGTCGACAATGGCATGCTCGCCGGTACTGCGGGTACGCAGCGTCAGCGAGCCGCCTTCGGGCATGGCATCGACCGCGTTGAACACCAGGTTGGTCAGCGCTTCGCGGATTTCCGGCTCGGAGCCCATAACCGACGGCAGGCCCGGCGCCAGTTCCAGCTTCATCGCGATCACCACCCCGCGCTGCTGCGGCATATCGCTCCAGCGCGCCCGCGTCAGGTCGGCCACCTGCTGCGCCAGCACGTTCAGGCTGACGCTGGTCAGCTCCATCTGCGGTTCGCGGCGGCGGTACAGTTCGCGCATGCGCGCCACCGTGGCAGCCACGTCGTCGATGGCGCGCGCAATCACCTGCAGGTTGCCGCGGCCGCTGGCGCTCAGTCCTTCCTCGGTTTCCAGCAGGGTCTCGGTGTACAGCGCCACCGGCGAAATGGCATTATTGATGTCGTGCGCGATGCCGCTGGCCATCTGGCCCAGGGCGCGCAGGCGCTCTTCGCGCGTGACCGACTGCTGCGTTGCATGCAGGGTGTGGTAGGCCTGCTGCAGCGCCCCGTACAATTGCGCCTGGCGCGCCGCCAGGGCCGCATGTTCGCTCAGCTGGCGCAGGAACTCGCATTCGCCGCTGGAGAAGGCATTCGGGATGGTGCGCGCCACCGCCAGCACCCCGAACACCACGCTTTCGGCCTGCAGCGGCGCCAGCACCAGCGAGTGCAGGCCGCCGCGCGCCAGCCGGTGCGGGAAGGGATACTCGCTGCCGCTGATATCGGGCTCGTACACCAGCTGGCCCTTGACGCAGCGCGACAGGCCATTGGTGTCGATCGTAACCTGGGCGCCTTCCTTCAGCGCCGCATCGCCCGGCAGCATGGCGTTGCCCAGGCCGACACAGCTCGCTTCCAGCACGCCCTCCTGCAGCAGGAAGACGCAGGCAAAATCCACCGGCAACTGGTCTTCCAGGCTGCGCACCAACACCTGCAGGATGCTGCGCAAATCCTGCCGCTCGCCGATCGAGCGCGTCATCTGGTGCAGCAGGCTGAGGCGCCCGAGCTGGGCCTGCACTTTCAGTTCGGCGCCATGGCGCACCGCCATCTCGTCGTGCAGCGCCGCATTGGCGTTGACCAGCTCATCGCGCGAGACCGTAGTCGAGCGCAGCCGTTCGGTCATGGCATCGAAGGCGCGCGCCAGGTCGCCCACTTCATCGACCGTCTTCATATTCATGCGAAAGTCCAGCTTGCCCGAGCCCACCAGTTCGGCGCCGCGCCGCAAACGCTCCAGCGGGTGCGCCACGCTGCGGATGGTCAGGGCCAGCGCGCCCAGCACGGTCAGCGCCAGCAGCAGGCCCAGGCCGGCCGCCACCGCCGAAGCATTCTGCTGCGCCTGCAGCACGCCCTGGCGGCTGCGGCGCGCCAGCTCTTCGGCATCGCGGATCATGTCCTGGGTGCGCGACATCAGTTGGCCGAACAGGCGCGCTTCCAGCAGGTGCAGCACCTCGGCCCGTTCCGGCGTGGCGCGCAATTCCTGCCGCACCAGCAACAGTTCTGAGAAATGGCGCGCCAGCAGGGGCAGGCTTTCCTGCAGGTCGTGCAGCAGTTTCGCTTCCGGCGCTTCCCGGAACAAGTCATCGCGCAGCAGCAAGCCTTGCAGCGAATCCTTGCGCAACTGCCACTGCACGTGGGAGCGCCGTTCCTGGGTCTGCGCATACTCGAGTGACAGGTAGCGCAGCGCCACCACGCCGCTGACGATTTCGCCGGCGCGCTCGTTGCGCTGCAACTCTTGCCGCACCTGGCGCGTGGCGCCGATCATCAGCAGCACGGCCAGCGCCACCCCGGCCACGCACAGCCACTGGGCCCACTTGAGGCGAGTGATAATTTTCATGGTGGCTTAATGGATCACGGTGACGGCAGTCGGCCGCACCTCGCCCAATCCTTCCAGGTACACATTGTCGAGGAAATTCGGCACTTCGCGCGAATTGGCCAGGCGGTTGCGGATGGCCCAGCGGGCCCGGTCTTCAAAGGCCAGCAACAGCGACTGGTCCAGTTCCAGGCCGAAGTGGTAGGTCGGCCAAGCCGCCAGCACTTCGTCGCGGTTCAGCTTGGCCGTGGCCGGCAGCAGGGGCTGCGCCTCCCCCGGCGAATGCTCGCACCAGGCCGAGCCCTGCTCGATGGCATGCAGCAGGCGCGGGATGACGGCCGCCCTTTCGCCAGTAAAGCGTTGCAGCGAAACCAGGTTGTAAATGCTCTCGTAGGCCTGTTCGCCGGAGAAGCTCACTGCCGTATCGCCCAGTTGCTTGCGCATCGCGCCGAGGAAGGGCTCCCAGCCGGCCACCGCATCCACGTCGCCGCGCTGCAGCGCCTGGCCCAGTTCCTCCGGCTTGTAATTGACCATGGTGACTTCGCTGCCGTCCATGCGTTGCCAGTTCAGGAACACGTCCAGCGTGAACTGGCCCGAAGTGCCCTGCGTGACGCCGATGCGCTTGCCCTTCAGGCTGGCCGGGGTCAGCACACCATGGTCGCGCCGGCCGATGATGCCGTGGTCCTTGCCGGTACGGAAAAAGGTGGCCAGCACTTTGACCGGCACGCCTTCCATGGCGGCAAACACGATCGGGATATCGGCCACGGTACCGACATCGGCCTTGCCGTCGACCACCGCCTGCATCGAAGCTTTGCCGCTTGAGAACGGCAATACCTTGACCTGCAAGCCCTGCTCGGCGAAGAAGCCGCGCTGCTGCGCCGCCACCACCGCGCAGGTGCCCACATATTCGGTATTGGCGGCAATCACCAGCGCCTGCGCCGGCCGCGCCGGCTGCCTTTGCTGCTGCCACAGCCAGGCGACGCCCAGCGCCAACACGATGAACAGCACGGCAAGTACCTGCATGGTTCGGCTACGCATGTTGCACCTGTTGGGAAGTTTCCGGCGCCAGCGGCAGCTCCACCCAGAAGGTGCTGCCCTGGCCCGGCTGGCTCTCGACGCCGATGGCGCCTTGCATGGCCTCGACCACGCGCCGGGTGAGGGCAAGGCCCAGGCCGCTGCCCTCCTCTTCTTCGTCGCGGCCGAGGCGGTGGAAAGGCTGGAAGATGTGCTGCACCTGGTCCGGTTCCAGCCCCGGCCCGGTGTCGCTGACGGAAATGCGCAGGCGGCTGCCTTCGGCTGCCTCGCAGGCCACGGCAACGCGGCCCTGGTCGTGGTTGTACTTGATGGCGTTGGACAGCAGGTTGATCAGCACCTGCACCAGGCGCGTGCGGTCGGCCCGCAGGCGCCGCTCCGGCACCTCGCCGAAGCCGAGGCTGATATCGCGTTTGGCGGCCAGCGGCGTAACCATCATGCGGCATTCTTGCAACACGGTCGGCAAGTCCACTGCCTCCATCGCCAGCGGCACCTTGCCCGCTTCGATGCGCGCCAGGTCGAGGATTTCGTTGACCAGCTTGAGCAGGTGCTGGCCGGATTGCACGATATTGCGCGCAAAGCGCTGCTTTTCCAGCTGCGTGGCCGGCAGCTTGTCGGCCGCCAGGATTTGCGCGAAGCCGAGGATGCCGTTCAGCGGAGTACGCAGCTCATGGCTCATATTCGACAGGAAGCGCGACTTTTCGGCATTGGCATGCTCCGCCGCCGTGCGAGCCTGCTCCAGCCGGTGGTTGGCTTCCGCCAGCTCCATCACATTCTGGCGCACCTGGCGTTCCAGCTCGGCGTTAGCCAGGCGCAGCGCGCGCGTGGCCTGCGCCCGCGCCAGTACCGGCAGCAGGGAGGAAGCCTTGAACGGCTTGACAATGTAATCGAGGGCGCCGCCCTGCATGGCGCGCACGGCGGTGGCGATGCTGCCCTCGCCGGTCATGATGATGCAGGCCAGGTCCGGGTCGAGCTGCAGGGCTTCCTTGACCAGGCCGATGCCATCCATGCCCGGCATGTTCAGGTCGGACAGCATCAGGTCGAACGACTGGCTGCGCAACAGCTCCAGCGCGGCCTCGGCACTGGAACAGCCCTCGGCATCAAACTGATACTGGCGCAGCACGTCGCATAGCGCCACGGTGTGGACGCTCTGGTCGTCAACGATGAGAATGCGCTGCTTGCGAACTTCCGTCATGCAATCCTCGCGGAGGCGGGCTTGCTTTGATTATGCCGCTTGACAAGTAGCTAAAGTCTCACCAAATCTAACCAAGCTTAAGCGCGGCGTAGGTGACAGCCCGGCTTCGCCTGATGAGGGAACTTTCCGCCCGCCCAAAAAAAGGGGCCTAGGCCCCTTTTCTTTGCTTACTTCGACAGCAGCATCTCGTTCATGCGCTTGACGAAGGAGGCCGGGTCGGCCAGGGTGCCGCCTTCGGCCAGCAGGGCCTGGTCGAACAGGATGTGGGCCCAGTCCCTGAACTTCTCGCCGGCGGCGTCTTCGTACTTCAGGCGCGTGACCAGCGGGTGCTGCGGGTTGATTTCCAGGATAGGCTTGGATTCCGGCGCGGCCTGGCCAGCAGCCTTCAGCATGCGCAGCAGGTTGCCCGACAGTTCGTGCTCGTCAGCCACCAGGCAGGCCGGCGAATCGGTCAGGCGGAAGGTGACGCGCACTTCCTTGGCCTTGTCGGCCAGCGCTTCCTTCATCTTGCCTACCAGTTCCTGGTACTGGGTTTCGGTCTCGGCGTGTTCCTTCTTCTCCGCCTCGTCCTCCAGCTTGCCCAGGTCCAGGCCGCCCTTGGCCACCGAATGCAGCTCCTTGCCTTCGAAGTCGTTCAGGAAGGACAGCATCCATTCGTCGACGCGGTCGGTCAGCAGCAGCACTTCGACGCCCTTCTTGCGGAAGATCTCCAGGTGCGGCGAGTTCTTGGCGGCGGCGTAGCTGTCGGCGGTGACGTAATAGATCCTGTCCTGGCCTTCTTTCATGCGGCCCACATAGGCTTGCAGCGACACATCCTGCACATCGCTCTCGTTGTGGGTCGAGGCAAAGCGCAGCAGCTTGGCCAGGCGCTCCTTGTTGGCGAAGTCTTCGCCGATGCCTTCTTTCAGCACCTGGCCGAATTCGGTCCAGAAGGTCGCGTACTTATCCTTCTTTTCCTGCTCGTCGGCGTTGGCCAGTTCTTCCAGCATGCCCAACACGCGCTTGGTCGAGCCTTCGCGGATCGCCTTGACGTCGCGCGACTCCTGCAGGATTTCGCGCGACACGTTAAGCGGCAGGTCGGCCGAATCGATCACGCCTTTGACGAAGCGCAGGTAGGTCGGCATCAGCTGTTCGGCATCGTCCATGATGAACACGCGCTTGACGTACAGCTTGATGCCGCCGCGCTTGTTGCGGTCCCACAGGTCGAACGGCGCCTTGGCCGGGATGTACAGCAGCTGAGTGTATTCGCTACGGCCTTCGACCCGGTTGTGGGTGTAGGCCAGCGGTGCGCCGAAATCGTGCGACACGTGCTTGTAGAATTCTTCGTACTGTTCCGCGGTGATCTCGCTCTTGGAGCGGGCCCACAGGGCGCTGGCCTGGTTGATGGTTTCCAGCTCGTCCTTGAGCACGGTTTCCTTCTTCTCTTCGTCCCACTCTTCCTTCTGCATCTGGATCGGCAGCGAGATGTGGTCGGAGTACTTGCGGATGATGGACTTCAGTTTCCAACTCGACAACAGTTCATCCTCGCCTTCGCGCAGGTGCAGGATGATGTCGGTGCCGCGGCCGGCCTTTTCGATCTGCTCGATCGAGTAGTCGCCCTCGCCCGCCGACTCCCAGCGCACGCCTTCGGCGGCTGCCAGGCCGGCGCGGCGCGATTCGACCGTGATCTTGTCGGCCACGATGAAGCCGGAGTAGAAGCCGACGCCGAACTGGCCGATCAGGGCCGCGTCCTTCTGCTGGTCGCCGGAGAGCTTGCCGAAGAATTCCTTGGTGCCCGACTTGGCAATGGTGCCGAGGTGGGAAATCGCCTCGTCGCGGCTCATGCCGATGCCGTTGTCGGAAATGGTGATGGTGCGCGCGTCCTTGTCGAAGCTGACGCGGATTTTCAGCTCGTGGTCGTTGCCATACAGGGCGTCGTTATTGATCGCTTCAAAGCGCAGCTTGTCGGCCGCATCGGAAGCGTTGGACACCAGCTCGCGCAGGAAAATTTCCTTGTTCGAGTACAGCGAATGGATCATCAGTTGCAGAAGCTGCTTGACTTCTGCCTGGAACCCCATGGTTTGCTTGTTTTCTGCCATTTTTACCTCAATAGTCTTATACGGAACTTCGGAATCGCCCACATGGGGTCGCCTCAGCCGATTTCAAGCCCCGGCAACGTTTCAAAAATACAACCTTGTTGTGGACAAGGACTAGTGGTTCTCTTAGCATGGTAACAACGACGCGCCGGAGAGAACGTGATCAACGAAGGCCTGCTGCACGCGACCCTGCCGAAAGACACCTCGGACGCTTCCATGGTGCGCTGGATGCGCCTGGTACTGGCGGTCGCCTGCCTGTTTACGCTGGTGGTGGAACCGGCCGGCCGCGCCGACCTGCTGTCGCTGGGCGTGTTCCTGGCCTACCTGCTGCAAAGCGTCACCCTGCTCTTGCTGGCCAACCGCGCGATCCTGGTGCGCAGCAAGCTGGTGTACTGGCTCGACGTGGGCTGGTTCGCGCTGATGGTCTATGTCAGCGGCGGCGATGCCAGCTTCTACTTCCTGCTGTTCTTTTTCGCCATCCTCACCTCCGCTTTCAGCCACGGCTTCGAGGAAGGCGCCCGCATCACCATCGCGGCGTCGCTGGCGTTTGCCCTCACCTCCCTGTCCACCCAAAGCCAGGCGGAGATGGCGCTGGTGATGCTGCGCGCCACCTTCCTGCTGGCCCTTGGCTATATGATCGCGCACTGGGGCGGCATGGCCATGATCCAGCGCCAGCGCATGGCTTTGCTGCATGCGGTGAGCCAGATGTCCAATCCGCGTTTCGGGGTCGACCGCACCATCAGTTCCGTGCTCGAACAGACGCGCCAGTTTTATCACGCCCATAGCTGCATCCTGCTGATGCACGACAACAATGCCGCCAGCTGGACCCTGCGCGCGGCCAGCGCGGCCAATGCCGGGCGCCCGATCCACGCCAGCAACCTGGCGCCCGATGCCGCCGCCCCGCTGCTGGTGTGCGGCGAAGATTCCATCCTGCTGCTGCGCCAGCCGCGCGGCGCCTGGCTGCGGCGCGAGCTGCAGATCAAGCGCTACGACAGTGAACACCAGCGCTGGGTGGCCGAGGACGCCGAGGCCGGCGAGACCCTGGCCGAACTGCTCGATGCCCTGTCGCTGATCGCGGTGCCGCTGCCGCTGCGGCGCGGCTCGGGACGCCTGATCGTGGTGTCGCAGCGCCACCACTTCCACAAATCCGACGCCCTGTTCCTGCTGCAGATCGCGGCCCAAGCCTTTCCCGTGATCGAGAACATCGAACTGCTGGACCGCATGGCATCGGAAGCGGTGCTGCGCGAGCGCGAGCGTATCGCCCGCGACTTGCATGACACCACGATCCAGCCGTATATCGGCCTGCGCCATGGCGTCTCCGGCATCCGCCTGAAAGCCGATCCCGGCAACCCGCTGGTGCCGGACCTGGACAACCTGCTCGATGTCACCTCGCAGGTGGTGCGTGACTTGCGCAATTATGCCAAGAGCCTGCGCGGCGGGCTGGAAATGAAGGAACCGGAACTGCTGATCGCGCTGCGCCGGCAAGCGGCGCAGGTGCGCCAGTTCTACGACGTGCACATCAATGTGGAAACCAAGGGCGAACTGCATATGAGCGACCGCCTGGCGGCCGAGGTGTTCCAGATCGTCAACGAAGGCATGAGCAATATCTGCAAACATACCACCGCGCGCAACGGCTATATCGAACTGGCCTGCACCGCCGGCCAGCTCACCGTGCGGATTGAGAATGAATGTTCGGGCCAGCCGGTGCTAGACTTTACACCGAGCTCAATCGCTGAACGCGCCGCCGCGCTGGGCGGCGAGGCGCGCGTGCAGCGCGGCCGCCAGAACAACACGGCAGTACACATTATGATCCCGGTGTGAGGTGAGTATGGGGCAAGCCGACAAACGTATCCGCATCATGCTGGTCGATGACCACAAGACCCTGCTATGGGGCCTTGGCAAGCTGATTGAAAGTGAAGCGTTGAATATGCTGGTGGTCGGCACCGCGCGCGACTGCGACAGCGCGCTGGCCATGGCGCCGGAAGTGCTGCCCGACGTGATCCTGCTGGACATCGACCTGGGCGGCACCTGTTCGCTCGACATCATGCCGCGCCTGCTGGCCGGCTGCAATGGCGCGCGGGTGCTGGTGCTGTCTGGCACGCGCGACCGCGAACTGCTGGACCGCGCCGTGATGCTGGGCGCACGCGGGGTGGTCAGCAAGGATGAACCGGCGGAAACCGTCCTGAAAGCCATCGAGAAAGTCTACGGCGGCGAGCTGTGGCTCGATGGCGTCATGCTGAGCCGCGTGTTCGATGCGATGCGCAACCCGCAGGCCGCGCGCCGGCAAGATCCCGACATGGAAAAGATCGCCCAGCTGACGGCCAAGGAGCGCCGCATCTGCAGCCTGATTGCCACCGGCGGCGGTGCGGTGAACAAGGCGCTGGCGCAACAGCTGTTCATTTCCGAGCACACCTTGCGCAACCACCTGACCACCATCTACCACAAGCTGGGCGTGTCCAACCGCCTCGACCTCTACGTATTTGCCACCAAGCACAGGCTCGACCAGGCCGACCTGTAGCCCCTCCCGCACTCCTGCCTACTAGCGGCAGGGGTGCCGAAAACATTTCCCTCCATACATTCTCATTGAGCCGTGACAAATGTCACGCTTTGTCACGCAAAAAAAGGACTTCTGTCCCAGCCATAACAGGACAGATGTTTGATGGAAATCAAGACGCCAAGGCATAAAGTGGACTCATCAGCACGGCACACAATGTCGGCTGAGACTAGAACCAGGCAAGGCCAACACAACCATGTCCGGAGTACAGAATGCGTAACAGTTTCATGCCGCCCCACATCGCAAGCTTCATCGCCGACGAAGACGGCCGGGCCTTTTACGAATATGTGCTTGTAGCCTCACTGACAGTTGTCGTCGCCATCATTGTGCTTCTAGCGCTTGGAAAAGGCAGGTGAAACGGGCTTGTTCCGTGAAGCTGCAAACACTTTGGTGCAGTTATTAAACGTCCTGAAAGGAATCATCATGAAAGCCATCCAAAAATTCATCCGTGACGAACAAGGCGTGACCGCTATCGAATACGGCCTGATCGCTGCCTTGATCGCTGTCGTGATCATTGCTGCCGTCAAACTGATCGGTACCGAGCTCGACAAGACCTTCGACAAGATCGGTACCGCACTGACCACCGCCAACGGCTAATCCCCGTGCCTGCGTCCGGGGAGGTCCCCCCCCCGCCTCCCCGGACGGCTTTTTTCTGGAGGTGATCGTGAAAGTCCAGTTCTTACGCTTCCTCCGCAACGAATCCGGCGTCTCGGCAATCGAATACGCATTGCTGGCCGGACTGATCGCCGCGGTTATCGTGGTCGGCGTCGGTAAAACCGGCAGCCAGGTCCTCGCCCTGTTCAATTTTGTCAAATCCCAAGTCGTCCAGGCCACATCATGAGCGCTGTTCTTACCCAACGCATTGCGACCCGCCCCAGCCTGCTGCGCGCCCAGCTGCGCGAACACCGCCTGCTGCTGGCCATCGTCGGCGTGGAACTGGCCGCAGCCCTGGCGCTGTGCGCGGCCTACCCGCACAAGTTCCGCCACAACCTGCAGCTGGAAGGCTATCTGGCCACCCTGGCCATGGGCCTGGTGTTTGCGCTGTGCGGCTACACCATCTATGTCATGCTTTTCAAGCGCCCGGAACGCCTGGTGCGCTACCTGAAGCAACACCTGGGTGCTTACCTGACGCGCGAACGCCTGCTGTTTGCGGCGCCGGTACTGGCCATGCTGCCGCTGTTTGCCGCCAGCTTCACCGTGCTGAAAGCCGCCGTGCCCCTGGTCCAGCCATTTGCCTGGGACGCCCGCATTGCTGCCGCCGACGCCTGGCTGCATGGCGGCGTGCAGCCATGGCAGTTGCTGCAGCCCGTGTTCGGCAGCCCCGCCATGACCGCCTTCCTCAACTTCAACTACCACCTGTGGTTCTTCTTCATGCTGGCCACGGTGTACTGGCTGGCCTTCAACCTGGAGCGCCGCCAGCTGCGCATGCAGTTCATGCTGAGCTTCGTGCTGAGCTGGAGCTTGCTGGGCAATGTGATGGCGATGCTGTTCTCTTCCGTCGGACCCTGCTATTACGGCTTTGTGGTGCCGGGCGCCGATCCGTTTTCCGGCCTGATGCAACAGCTGCGCGAAGCCAATGAAGTGATCCCGGTGATGGCGCTGCAAGTGCAGGATACGCTGTGGCAAGACTATGCGACCAGCCGCGGCACCAATGCCCTCAGCATTTCGGCCATGCCCAGCATGCACGTGGCCAGCTCGGTGCTGCTGGCCCTGCTCGGCTGGCGCCTGCACCGCTGCGCCGGCATCGCGCTCACCGTTTTTGCCGTGCTGATCCAGCTCGGTTCGGTGCACCTGGGCTGGCACTACGCGCTCGACGGCTACCTCGGTGCACTGGGCGCCTGGCTGATCTGGACCTGCTGCGGCAAGCTACTGCAAGGGAGCGCGGCATGAATTTCGATAGCCGCCTGTTGCTGCCGGCCGTGCTGCTGGCCGGTCTGCTGGCCTGGGCCGTGGCCAGCGATGTACGCAGCCGCCGCATCCCCAACCAGCTGGTGCTGCTGGGCATCTTGGCCGGCCTGGCGCTGCAAGCGACGGTGACCCCGGGCGCCGGGCTGTTCAGCGCGCCCTTCGGCGCGCTGGGCTTGCTGCAAGCCTGCGCCGGCATGGCGCTCGGCCTGCTGCTCCTGCTGCCAATGTATGCGCTGGGCGCGCTGGGCGCCGGCGATGTCAAGCTGATGGCCATGCTCGGAACCTTCCTCGGCCCGCTCGACGTCCTGGGCGCCGGTCTGTCCAGCGTGCTGGCCGGCGGCGTGCTGGCCCTGCTGGTGTCGCTGTGCCAGGGCAGCCTGCGCAAGGTCGGCGACAACGTCAAGGTGATGGTGCTGGGCAGTGTGCTGCGCGGCATGTCCGGCGGCAGCGCGCGCATCGATGCGCCCGTCACCGCCACCGGCCAGCTGCCTTACGCGGTGGCCATTGCCTGCGGCACCGTGTGCTACCTGTTGCTGACCCGTTACTTTGGCTGGAGCCTGCTATGAATACCCAACCTATCCTTGGCACCCGTGCCGTCAGCCTGCTGGCCACGATGGCACTGGCCAGCGTCTGGCTGCTGTTCTCGGTGGCCCATGCGCGCGCCTTCAATGCCACTGGCGACTGGACCTACCTCTTGTTCGTGGCCTCGGAAACCCTGGTGGCGGCGCTGTTCATGCTGCGCTCGGAGCCGGCTGCCGTCTCGCATTCGCCGCTGGACTGGGTGCTGGCCATCACTTCCACCGGCGCGCCCTTCCTGTTCGCCCCCAGCGGCGAAGGCCTGCTGCCGGCGGCGCGGGTGCTGATCGTGGCCGGCGTACTGCTGCAGATCGGCGGCCTGCTCTCGCTCAACCGCAGCTTCGGCCTGGTGGCGGCCCGGCGCCAGATCAAGACCTCCGGCCTGTACCGCTGGATGCGCCATCCCCTGTACGCCAGCTACCTGCTCAGCTATGTGGGCTATGTGCTGTCCAATTCCAGCATCGGCAATGCCGCCACCTGCCTGTTGGCCTCGCTGTTGCTGCTGGCCCGCCTGCTGCGCGAAGAACGCTTCCTGTCGCGCGACAGCGAGTATGTGCTGTACATGCGCCGCGTGAAATACCGCGTCCTGCCAATGGTGTTTTAAGAGAGGTCTGCCATGCCTGCCGATTTCGAAGAACCAAGCAAGCGCCCCTGGGCCGACGACCCGCTGCGCGTTCCCGCCCCGCGCACCGTGGAGGAAACCGGGCTGCCCTTCCTGCTGCTGGTGGAACTGGCCAGCAAGGTGCTGTACCAGCGCGGCCAGATCAAGCTCAATGAGCTGGCCGGCCACCTGAAGCTGCCGCCATCGGTGCTGGACCCGGTGCTCACTTTCATGCGCACCGAAAAGCTGATGGAGATGGTGCGCCGCGGAGTCAGCAATACCGATGCCGACATCGTCTACAACCTGACCGATACGGGCCGCGCCCGCGCCGCGGAGTTTGTGCGCCGCGATGCTTACGCCGGCGCCGCCCCGGTGACCTTCAGCGACTATGCCGAACGCGTGCGCACTCATAGTGTGGCGCAGATGCACGTCAGGCGCGAACATATCCGCAAGACGTTCGACGGCATCGTCGCCAGCCCAGCAGTGCTTGACCAGTTGGGCGCGGCCATGAACAGTGGCCGCGCCATCTTTATCCACGGTCCGGCCGGCAGCGGCAAAACCTACCTGGCAGAACGCCTGAACGGCCTGCTGCAAGGGCAGATCGCCGTGCCGCATGCGTTGCTGGTGGACGGCGACATCATCCCGCTCTACGACCCGGTGGTGCACACCGCCATCGAGGACACGCCGCCTCCGGGCATGCTGTTCGACCGCCGCACCCCGCGCGACCAGCGCTGGGTGCGCAGCCAGCGACCCGCCGTCATCACCGGCGGCGAACTGACCCTGGAAGCGCTGGACTTGCGCTTCGACCCGGCAACCCGCCTGTACCAGGCGCCGCCGCACCTGAAAGCCAATGGCGGCATCTTCATCATCGACGACCTGGGGCGCCAGCGCTGCTCGCCGGTCGAATTGATGAACCGCTGGATCGTGCCGATGGACCGCCAGGTCGACTACCTCTCGCTGCAGAACGGCTACAAGTTCCCGGTGCCGTTCGACGTGGTGGTGATCTTCTCCTCCAACCTGCCGCCCGAATCGCTGGCCGACGGCTCCTTCCTGCGCCGCCTGGGCTACAAGATCCACGTCGGCGCGCTCACCCCGGAACAGTACGAAACCGTGTTCCGCCAGGTGTGCCAGCGCTACAAGGTGCCGTTCGAAGCCGAATCGTTCGCCTGGCTGACGCGCCAGCACCATACACACCAGCGGCCGCTGATGGCCTGCTACCCACGCGACCTGGTATCGCAGCTGCGCGACCTGGCCGCTTATGAAGGACGCCTGCCCACGCTCGATATCGCCTCGCTCGAGTGGGCATGGAACAACTATTTTTCAGCGGCTTAAAACCAAGGACGCAAGGGGATTATCATGAGGAACACACGAGCAATGATCATGATGGTGGTAGCCATCGCCCTGGCCTTCGTGGCCGTTGTAGTGGCGGCGCGCTGGATCAACGCGCAAGCGAGCGGCAGCACCGCCAAGGTGGCGGTGGCCCAGGTCGACATCAGCCTGGGCGCGCGCATCACGCCGGACATGGTGCGCCTGGTGGACTGGCCCGCCTCGGTGCAGCCGCCTGGCGCCATCAAGGACGACAAGGCGCTGGAATCGCGCGTCACCCGCACCAGCATCACGCGCGGCGAACCGATCCTGGAAGCCAAGCTGGCGCCGCCGGGCACCCAGGGCGGCCTGTCGGCGGTGGTGGCCGAAGGCAAGCGCGCCATGACCGTGCGCGTCAACGACGTGGTGGGCGTGGCCGGTTTCGCCCTGCCGGGCAATTACGTCGACATCCTGGTCAACACCCAGGAAGAAGGCCAGCGCACCCAGACCAAGGACCCCACCATCTCCAAGATCGTGCTCGAACGCATCCTGGTGCTGGCCGTGGCGCAGGAATCCTCGCGCGACGAGACCAAGCCGAAAGTGGTCAACGCGGTGACGCTGGAACTGACCCCGGAACAGGTGGAAAAACTGGACCTGGCACGCAGCGTGGGCAGCCTGTCGCTGGTGCTGCGCAACCAGGTCGACCCGAACCCTGCGCTCACCAGCGGCGCCACCAAGACCACCCTGCTGGGCGCCGCACCGACTGCGCCGGCACCGAAGGCGGCAGCCCCTGCCCCGGCACCCCGCCCCGTGCCGGTGCGCAAGGTGGCCACCGTGCCGCCGCCGGGCATGAAAGTGGAAATGATCAAAGGCCTGGACCGCAGCAGCCAACAATTCTGATACGGAGCTACTCATGAAAAGGATAAGCACCGCAGTACCGAGCATCCTGGGCGCCCTGCTGGTCTTGCCCGCCATGCTGACGCCGGCCGCCGCCCAGGTGGGCGCCGAGGCAGCCGTGGTCGCGCAGCAGCCCAAGGCCAAGGCCAGGGCCGGCGCGTCCGGCCGCAAGGCCGAAGCCGCGCTGCCGGCCGCCATGCCGGAGGGCCGCACCGAGCTGGCGCCGGCCATGCAGCTGGCCGAAGGCAAATCCAGCATCGTGCGCCTGCAGCACCCGGCGGCACGGGTGGCGGTGGGCGACGCCCGCATCGCCGACGTGATCCTGCTCAACCCGCGCGAAGTGTATATGCTGGGCCGCACCGTCGGCACCACCAACCTGATCGTGTGGCAGAAGACCGGCGACACCGTCATTGCCGACCTGACCGTCAGCGCCGACACGGTGACCCTGCAGGCGGGCATCGACAAGCTGACCGGCCAGGCCGGCATGGTGAAGGTGACCCCGGCCGCCGACTCGATCATGCTGAGCGGCACCGTGCCGGACGTGGTGATGGCCGAACATGTGCTGCAGATGGCCAATGCCTTCGTCACGCGCCAGCGCCCCACCAGCAGCGGCGGCCCCGGCAGCGGCGCTTCCGCCCCGGCCGGCGCCAGCATGCAGCCGGTTGCCATGGGCGAAGGCGGCATGTCGCTTAAGGTCATCAATATGCTGACCATCGCCGCGCCGCAGCAGGTGATGCTGGAAGTGAAGGTGGCCGAAGTCTCGAAGACCCTGGTCGACCAGCTCGGCGCCAGCTTCGGCATCAGCCACGCCAGCGGCAGCTGGACCTATACCCTGCTGTCGAATCTCCTGAGCGGCAATCCGTCGCTGTTCAACGGCACCAAGAGCAACGGCACCTTCTTCTCCATCGATGCGCAAAAACGCGACGGCCTGGTGAAGATGCTGGCCGAGCCTAACCTGATGGCCATCAGCGGCCAGGAAGCCAGCTTCCTGGCCGGCGGCAAGATCTTCATCCCGGTCGCCTCAACCCCGGACGGCGGCGGCTTCACCCGCATCACGCTGGAAGAAAAGGAATTCGGCGTGGCCGTGCGCTTCACCCCCACGGTGCTGGGCGATGGCCGCATCAACCTGAAAGTGGCGCCGGAAGTGTCGGAACTGAACAAGGAAGGCGTGGGCATCTCGGCCGCCGGCGTCAACGGCACTGCCATCCTGCCTTCGTTCACCACGCGCCGCGCCGCCACGACGGTGCAGCTGTTCGACGGCCAGAGCTTCGCCATCGGTGGCCTGATCAAGAACAACTCGACCAACAATATCAAGGCCGTGCCGGGCCTGGGTGAAATTCCCGTGCTGGGCGCCCTGTTCCGCTCCAACGACTTCCAGACCGACCGCACCGAACTGGTGTTCGTGATCACGCCGCGCCTGGTGAAACCGCTGCCGCCCGACCTTGCCAGCAACAACCTGCCGACCTCGAACGTGACCGACCCGAGCCGCGCGGCACGCCTCTTCATGGGCAAGATGGAAGGCGAACCGCCGCAACGCCAAGACAAATCCCCCAAGCCTGGCCAGCCGGCCGGCGGTTTTGACCTGAACTAGGAGGCCATCATGAACCGTAATTTCCTGCGCGCCGCCCTGTTGCCACTGACCCTGGCCGCCTGCATGGCGCCCACGCCCCACGTCGACCGCAACCTCGGGCATGCAGCCACCGATATGCGCAATGCGCAAATCATGAACCCCGCCGCCGATCGCAAGATGGCGGGACCGCTGGGCCTGGACGGCCCCGCCTCCAAGGCCGCCTACGACCAGTACGTGAAGTCCTTCAAGGCGCCTGAAAAGAACGCCAACACCTTCCTGATCGGCGTCGGCCGCTAGGAGACAGCCATGGTCCAGCACACACTCAAGCATCACCAGCAAAGCGGCGCAGTAGCCGTGATGTCTGGCCTGCTGCTCATGCTCGTCCTGATCCCGGTCAGCGGCCTGGTGCTGGACCTTGGCCACCTGTACATCGTCAAGACCGAGCTGCAGAACATGGCCGACGCCTCGGCCCTGGCCGCCGGCAAGGACCTGGACAACTCCGATGCTGGCCTGAACAAGGCCGTCGCCTCGGGCAAGGCGCTGGCGCAGAAAAACCGCTACGACTTCGGCAGCACGCTGACGCTGCAGGACGCCAATTTCCGCTTCGCCGCCGGCCCGGACGGCCCCTGGTACACGCTGGCGCAAAGCCTGGGCAATGCCACCGGCCGCACCTTTGTCGAAGTCGACACCCGCACCGGCGGCTCGGGCGGCACGGCGCAAACCATCAACACCTGGCTGATGCGCATTGCCGGTAACAACAGCACCTCCACCTATGGCCGGGCGGTGGCGGGCCGCTTCGTCACCACGGTGACGCCGATCGGCATCTGCGCCGTCGACCCGACCCGCCGTACCACCAGTTACAACTACGGTTCGTTCACGGAAATCGTCGAATATGGCTTTCGCCGCGGCATGTCGTACAACGTGTTCTCACTGGGCTCGCTGGGCGGCGCCAGCTCCGACCCGTACCAGATCAACCCAGTCAACGCTCCGCCCAATGCCTGCAATCCGGCCAACTCTTCGGCCAACGTCACGGCGCCCTTCATGTGCGTCGGCAACAGCGCCGTTCTGCCGTCCGGGATCGGCCAGGTCTACACCAATACCGGCGTGACCGCCTCGCTGGACAAGGCGCTCAACTCGCGCTTCAACGACTACTCCGGCGGCTCCAAATGCGATCCTGCCAGCGCGCCGCCCGATATCAATATCAAGGAATACGACTGCGTCGGCGCCAGCCCCTGCGCCGGACCGACCGCCGTCACCGCCCCAACCGGATGGCAGGATTCGAACGCCACCAACACCGCTCTGCCCAACCAGCAATCGGTGGACACATGGAGCAGCACCAGCGGTTTGTACACGCCAAAATATGCACTGCCGCACGAGGCCACGGGCAATACCTGGCCATCGTCGCCTTATACGCGCAACGGCGTTGCCGGACAGCTTGCCAGCTACCCGCAGCATGGAGTGATGTGGTCATACACCCCGGCCATCCAGGCCGATGGTGCCACGGCCGTGACGCCAGCCCAGGCCAATGCTACGTCCGGCACCAGCAAGATGTACGGTTCGCTGGGCAGCGCGACCGACTACATCGACGCCGCCAACTATCCCACCAGCGTGGGTGCCGGCTTCACGTCGCAGTATGCGGCGCCCTACAACCAGGCGAGCGGCCCCACCTTCCAGGCCCCGGCCGGGCGCAGCGGGGTGGAGAACCGCCGCATCCTGAACATCGTGCTGATCGACTGCCGCACTCCGCCTGTTGGCAGCGGCGCCTGCGGCGTGATGAACGTGGTCGGCATCGGCAAGTTCTTCATGCAGAAAAAAGCCGACTTCTCCGGCACCCCGATGCGGCTGAACGTCGAATTCACCGGCCTGCTGGAGCCGGTGCCCACCGCTGAAGTCAAACTGTACAAGTGATCGCCATGCGTACCCGCCCATTTACCAAGCAATCCGGAGCCGCCCTGGTCGAATTCGGACTGGTGGCATCGATCCTGTTCCTGCTGCTGGCAGGCACCTGGGAGCTCGGCCGCGCCTTCGCCTATTACGATGCCTTAAGCAAGGCCACCCGCGACGGCGCCCGCTACATGAGCGTGGCCAAGAGCGCCACCATCAATTCGAGCTCGGTCAGCACCGCCAAGGACATCGTCATGGCCGCCGCCAGCGCCGCCAAGGTGCCAGGCTTCGCCCGCAGCAATGTGGTGGTCACCTGCCTGGATGCCTCGTACAACGACAGCGCCTGCATCGACGGCACGGCACCGGGCGGCATACGGGTCGAGATCACCGGCTACGCCATCAACATCGGCCAGACCGTACCGCTGATCGGCAATTCGGTCCGCGTCATCAACCTGACCCCGCGCACCACCATGCGCTACATGCTGTGAGGATGCCATGCAAACCCTGGCCCGTCATTCCAGCCTGAAACGCCAGAGCGGCGCGGCGATCGTGGAATTCGCCATCATCGGCAGCCTGCTGCTGGCCTTCATCTACGGCATCTTCGAGTTCGGCCGCATGATGTACGTCTATAACACCATGCAGGAAATCAGCCGCCGCGGCGCGCGCGAGGCGACCGTGCGCTGGGTCTCGGACAGCGCCGCCATCAAGAGCTTCGCCCTGTTCGGCGCATCCACCCTGCCGGGCGGCCCGGAAATCACCAGTTCCAACATCTTCATCCGCTACCTGCGTGCCAACGGCGTCGATGAGGTCACCGCCGTTCCGCTCGACGCCGGCGACAACCTGTCGGCCTGCAACGACGCCACCCGCACCACGGAATGCATCATGTACGTCGAAGTCTCGGTCCGGAACGTCGAGTACAAACCCTTGATTTTCAAGGCCGGCGCCGTCACCGCCACGCGTCCGGCCAACGCCATGCCGCAAGCCACCACTGTCGTCTACGCCGAAAGCCTCGGCTTTACCAACTGAGCGATGCCATGAAGATCACCGCCATCTCCAGCAATGACAAGCAACTGTTCGAAATCGCCCGCATCCTGCGCGAGCGCAGCCCGGCCGACCAGGTCGACGTGCTGCCCGGCCTGCTCGACAAGCTGCCGCGCTTTGACGGCCTGGCGCCGGACCTGCTGCTGGTTGCCCAGCCGCTGCTCAATGGCGACGATTTCGAACGCCTGGAAACGCTCAGCGTGCAGCACCCGGACATGGCCATCATCGTCGCCTGCACCCAGCAGACTCCCGACTTCCTGATGCAGGCCATGCGCGCCGGCGTACGCGAAGTGCTGCCGGTGCCGATCGACGGCGCCGCGCTGCAGGCAGCGGTGCGCCGCCTCGACGAGAAGCGCAATTTCAGCGCCCGCTCGCTGGGCAAGGTGCTGGCCTTCATCTCCTGCAAAGGCGGCAGCGGCGCCACCTTCCTGGCCGCCAACCTGGGTTACGCGCTGGCTGCGGCCGAAGGCAAGAAAGTGGCGCTGTTCGACTTCAACCTGCAGTTTGGCGACGCCTCGCTGTTCGTTTCCGACCAGCGCCCCGCCGCCAGCGTGGCCAGCGTGGCGCAGCAGATGCACCGCCTGGACGCCTCGCTGCTGTTTTCCAGCATGGTGCAGGTGACCCCGAACTTCCACGTACTGGCCGCACCGGACGACCCAACCCAGGCCAACGACGTGCATCCCGAACACGTCGACGCCCTGCTGCGACTGGCGCGCCAGCACTACGACTTCGTGGTGCTCGATATCGGCCGCAGCCTGGACGCCGTTTCGGTGCGCGCCCTGGACCAGGCCGACATGATCTTCCCCATCCTGCAGGCCACGCTGCCGTATATCCGCGACGGCAAGCGGCTGCTGCAGGTTTTCCGTTCGCTTGACTATCGGAAGGACAAAATCCACCTGATCGTCAATCGCCATTCGAACACCGGCGACATCCGCCTGCGCGACTGCGAGCAAGCCTACGGTATGGAGATGTTCCGCACCATCCCGAACCACTACGAAGCTGCCGCCGCCTCGGTCAACCAGGGCGTGCCGATCCTGCAGCTCCAGCGCACCAGCCCGATTTCCCGGGCATTGCAGGACCTGGCGCGTACCCTGGCCGGCGACAGCAGCACCGAGTCGCGCGGCTGGTTGTCCCGAATCCTCCAGCGCGCATAGCGCCGCGTCCCCAGCCCAGCCCATGGAGCCGATCATGCAAGTACCAGCCCAGAACCTTCGCAACCGCCTCGGCGCCGCCGCGCCCATCAACGGCAATATCTCCGCCCTGCGCCAGTCCGAGGCGATCGACAACCGCGCCTACCAGCAGCTCAAGCACCGCATCCACCAGACGCTGCTCGACCGGGTCGACCTGGAAGGCATGCAGCGCCTGACCCAGGACCAGATCCGCGACGAGCTGAAGATCCTGGTCGAGCGCCTGCTGGAAGAGAACATGGTGGTCATTAACGACAGCGAACGGCGCAACCTGACGCGCGACATCCAGTACGAGGTGCTGGGTTTCGGGCCGCTGGAACCGCTGCTGGCCGATCCCAACGTGTCGGACATCCTGGTGAACGGGGCGCACCAGGTGTACGTGGAACGCAAGGGCTGCCTGGAGCTGACGGCTGTCACCTTCAACGACGATGCGCACCTGATGAAGATCATCGACAAGATCGTGTCGCGCGTGGGACGCCGCATCGACGAGTCGAGCCCGATGGTCGACGCGCGCCTGCCGGACGGCTCGCGCGTCAACGCCATCATCCCGCCGCTGGCGATCGACGGCCCGGTGCTGTCGATCCGCCGCTTCTCGGCCGACCCGCTGGGCCTGGCGGAGCTGATCAGCTTCAATTCGATGACCGAGGCCATGGCCACCATCCTGCAGGCGCTGGGCAAGAGCAAGGTGAATATCCTGATCTCGGGCGGCACCGGCTCCGGCAAGACCACCATGCTCAATGCGATCTCCGGCTACATCAGCCACAGCGAGCGCATCGTCACCATCGAAGACGCGGCCGAGCTGCAGCTGCAGCAACCGCACATCGTGCGCCTGGAAACCCGCCCGCCCAACATCGAGAACAAGGGCGAGGTGACGCAGCGCTCCCTGGTGCGCAATGCACTGCGCATGCGCCCCGACCGCATCATCCTGGGCGAGGTGCGCGGCGCCGAAGCGCTGGACATGCTGCAGGCCATGAATACCGGCCACGAGGGCTCGATGGCCACGATCCACGCCAACACCCCGCGCGACGCGCTGACCCGCCTGGAGAACATGATCAGCATGGGCGCTGCCGGCCTGCCGGTGAAGGCCATGCGCCAGCAGATCGCTTCCGCCATCGGGGTGGTGGTGCAGGTGGCGCGCCTGACCGACGGCAAGCGCAAGCTGATGTCGATCCAGGAGATCACCGGCATGGAAGGCGAAATGATCACCATGCAGGAAATCTTCTGCTTCAAGCAGACCGGGGTGGGCACGGACGGCGCGGTGCAGGGCTATTTCAGCGCCACCGGCGTGCGGCCGCGCTTCGGCGAGCGCCTGCGCACCTTCGGCGTCACCCTGGCCGACGATATCTTCGACCCAACCGTGCAAAAGAGGACGTAAGCCATGGACTACCTCTACTACGCAACCGGCATCCTGGTCTTCCTGGCCGTGGTGCTGCTGATCGAAGGCATGTACCTGACCTGGAATTCGGCCAAGGGGCCGGAAGCGGAACGGGTTGCGCGCCGCCTGCGCATGATGTCGGCCGGCAGCCACGCCGGCGGCGAAAGCGCCTCGATGATCAAGAAGCGCCTGCTCAGCGAGAGCCCGCTGTTCCAGCGCCTGCTGCTGCAGATGCCGCGCGTCAGCCATCTGGACCGCTTGCTGGAGCAGTCCGGCATGACATGGACGGTTTCGGACCTGCTGGTGCTGTCGCTGATCAGCCCCGTGCTGGCCGGCGGCCTGGCACTGTTCCTGCGGCTGCCGCTGCTGCTGGTGCTGCCGCTGATGGCTGGCTCGGTATGCATCCCGCTGCTGCTGGTGCTGAGGGCAAAAAGCAAGCGCCTGGCCAAGGTGGACCAGCAGCTGCCCGATGCGCTGGACCTGATCGGCCGCGCCCTGCGCGCCGGCCACGCCTTTCCTACCGCGATGAAGATGGTGGGCGACGAAATGAATGCACCGATCGCCGACGAATTCAAAGCCACCTTCGACGAGGTCAATTTCGGCATTTCCATGAACGACGCGCTGATGAACATGGCCACCCGGGTGCCCAGCACCGACCTGCGCTACTTCGTGATCGCCGTGATGATCCAGCGCGAGACCGGCGGCAACCTGGCCGAACTGCTGGACAACATCAGCAAGATCGTGCGCGAGCGCATGAAGCTGCTGGGCCAGATCCGCGTGCTGTCGGCCGAGGGCCGCATGTCGGCCTGGGTGCTCGGCCTGCTGCCGTTTGCCGCCGCGCTGATGATCCAGCTCAGCAATCCCGGCTTCCTGGCCGTGCTCTACACCGACCCGGCCGGCCAGAAGATGGTGGCCGGCGCACTGGTCATGATGTTCCTGGGCGTGCTGGCAATGCGCAAGATTATCCGGATTCGCGTCTAGCGGGAGAATGAGATGAACGTCCTACAAATGGCCTTCCTGGCCCTGGTATTCCTGCTGGTGTTCGGCACCGCCTATGTGGTCATGCTGCGCTTTAGCGGCAATCCGGTGCAGGGCCGCCTGCAGCAGGTCAGCGGCCAAGCTTCAGGCATTCGCCGCCGTGAGCGCATCAACCCCAACCTGCTGGCGCGCATCGCGGCCTGGCTGGCGCCGGTCGCCAAACTGTCCGGCGGCGAAACCGAGGAGTGGGAGAAATCGTCGCTGCGCACGCGCTTCATGAATGCGGGCCTGCGCCATGCCTCCATGGGGCCGCTGTACTTCGCCGGCAAGACCTCGCTGGCCATCATCCTGCCGCTGGTCATGTACGCCGCGCTGGTGCTGTCCGGGTCCCGCCTGTCGGGCAATGGCCTGATGTTCTGGCTGCTGCTGGCCGCGGCACTGGGCTACTACCTGCCGAACTTCATACTGCGCTGGGCGGTCAACCGCCGCCAGCTCGAGATCTTCGAGTCCTTCCCCGATGCGCTGGACCTGATGACCGTTTGCGTCGAGGCCGGCCTGGCGATGGACGCCGCCTTGCTGCGGGTGGCGGAAGAAATCGGCATCAAGAGCCCGATCCTGGCCGATGAACTGAACCTGGTGACCCTGGAGCTGCGCGCCGGCCTGGCCAAGGAGCGCGCCTTGCGCAACCTGGCGCTGCGCACCGGAGTGGAAGACGTGGACGCGCTGGTGGCCATGCTGATCCAGGCCGAGCGCTTCGGCACCAGTATCGCCGACTCGCTGCGCGTGCAGTCCGAACAGCTGCGTACGCGGCGCCGCCAACGCGCCGAAGAAGCCGCTGCCAAGATTTCCCTGAAACTGCTGTTCCCTTTGATCTTCTTCATCTTCCCATCGCTGCTGGTGGTGTTGATGGGGCCTGCCTTTATCTCCATTTACCGCGTTCTGCTGCCAACCATGGGCGGCGCCGACGCCGGCTAGAAAGGAATTGCCATGATCAAGCTCAAGCCAATCGCCCTGGCCGTAATGGGTTGCGGCCTTCTCTGCGCATGCGGTACCCCGCCGGCGTCGCGTCCGTTGGCCTTGCAGCCGGTTGTACGCGGCGACATGCCGGGCAACCAGGCTGCCAGCTGGAACCGGCTGGCGCGCTTCCACCACGAGCGCGGCCAGTTGGCCCTGGCCCTGGGGGCGTATGCACAATCGCTGGCCCTCGATGCCAACCAGCTGGAGGCCCGCAACGCGGTAGCCGTGATCGAAGCGCAGCGCGGCGACCTGGAACTGGCGCGCAAGGCCCTGGTGGCGCTGGTGAAGGACTATCCGGGCGAGGCGCAGCCGCATACCAACCTGGGCTACGTGCAGCACCTGCTGGGCGACCATGCCGGGGCGGCACAGACGCTGCGCCGTGCGATGGCACTGGGCGCGGGCCCGAAGGCATTCCAGAACCTGCAACTGGCCGAAGCGGCGCTCGGCATCGCACCGGCAGGCGATGCGCCGCAGCTCACCGTGGCCCCCGCAGCACCGGCACCGGACGCCCCGCTTGCGCCGGCCCCCGCGGCGTCGGCGCCCGCCGCCGTTGCGCCATCGGTCGTGGCGCCATCCGTTGTTGCCGCCCCCCTCGCCGCACCGTCCGTCCTGGTGCCCACCGAGGCGGCGCCGCCGGTGCCGGCCCCGGTTGCAGCTGCGCCGCGGGTAGCGCCGGTCACCGCAGCGCCCAACATGGCCCTGCTGTCCGGGACTGAAGCTGCGCCGGCCGCGGTCCTTGTCCCGCGCAAGGAACCGCAGCCACTGGCCGCCCTGCCTTCGGCGGCGGCGCGCGACATCGCCAGCTATATGGAACTGATCAAAGTCGCCGGCAACGTCTACCAGCTGAAAGCCCGCGTTGCCCCCGAGCCGGCAGCCGCGCCGGCCATTCCCGCGGCACCAGACAACGCGGCCGTCGAGACCAAGGCCGCCGTGGCGGCCTCCCAAGCGGCCGGCGCGGTGCGCCTGGCACGCCTGGAAGTCTCGAACGGCAATGGCGTCACCGGCATGGCGCGCCGCTTCCGCAGCGTGCTCGGACAGATCGGGATTCCCGTCGACCGCCTGAGCAATGCCAAACCTTACCGGCAGGTGGTGACCACCATCCAGTACAGCCCGGGCTTCGAAAAACAGGCTGCCAGCCTGCAAAAAGCCTTGCAAGGCAAGGTGCAGCTCGCCAGCCGGCAGTTGGCCTCCAGCGATGTGCGGCTGGTGCTGGGCAAGGACGCCAGGCTTAGCCTCACCGCAGCCACCGAAGCGGCGGCGCTGTCGATGGTTGCCATGGAAGCGAAAGACTAAGACCCGAGCTCGCGCTGCAGGAAGCGCCAGATTTCCGGCGCCTGCAGCGCAGCGATGTTCAGCCGCATGAACTGCGACGGAAGCTGGCTGGGCGAGAACAGGCTGCCCGGCGCCAGCAGCAAACCCTGCCCCATGGCCTTTTCGGTCAGCACATTGGTGTCGCACCCGGCATCGACCCACACGAACATGCCCGCCGGCGGCGCGCTGGCAATGCGCATTCCCGTCTTTTCGAGCTGGCGCACGGTGCGCGCGCGCAGTCCGTCGAGACGCGTGCGGATGCGCTCCGTGTGCTTGCGGTAGCTGCCTTCCGACAGCACCTTGTGCACGACCCGCTCGCCGATATCGCTGGTGGTCAGGGTCTGCAGCATCTTGCGATCGGCCAGGCGCTGCGCCATCTCTTCCGATGTGGCGATAAAGCCGACCCGCAGGTTGGCAGCCATGGTCTTGGAAAAACCACCCAGGTAGATCACACGCTTTAGCTGGTCGAGCGCAGCCATGCGGGTGGCGGGCTGCACGCTGCTGCCCGGGTGCAGGTCGCAGTAGATATCGTCTTCCACGATGGTGATGCCGTGTTCCTCCGCAATGCGCAGGATCTGGAAAGCCTTGGCCGCCGACAGCGAAGTGGAACTCGGGTTATGCAGCACGGTGTTGATCACGTACAGCTTGGGCTTGTGGATAGCGGCCAGTTCGGCCAGTTGCGCGATATCGGGGCCGTCGGCCAGGCGCGGGATGCCGACCACGCGCGCGCCCAGTGCGGCGAAGGAACCGAACATCAGGAACCAGGCCGGATCGTCGACGAATACCGTATCGCCGGGACGGGTGAATTCGCGCGCCACCATGTCCAGCGCCTGGGTCACGCCGGCGGTGGTGACGATCTGCTCCGGCGCGGCGCCGATTTCGAGTTCGGCCAGCTTGTGCTGCAGGTGCTGGCGCAGCGGCAGGTAGCCTTGCGGCACACCGTAATTCAAGAGAATGCTGCTGTGCTGGCGGCTGATGGCGCGCAGCGCATTGCCGATCGCCACGCCATCGAGCCAATCGGCCGGCAGCACGCCGGTGCCGGGCATGTGCTGGTGCGGCACGGTGCGGAACATATTGCGCACCAGCCAGACCACGTCCAGACCGTGCGAGCCTTCCGGCTGCGCCAGGCCCGCCTCGCGCGCTGCCGGCTGCGGCGCCTGCAGCGGCGCACGGTCGCGGATAAAGAAGCCGGCGCCGCGCCGCGATTCGAGATAGCCGCGCGCCACCAGCTTGTCGTAGGCGCCAACCACGGTGAAGGGCGACACGCCGTGCGAGGTGGCGAACTGGCGGATCGAGGGCATGCGGGCGCCGGCGCGCAGTACGCGGTCGTCAATGCGGGCCGCGATGCTGCGCACGATCTGGTCGCTGAGTGACTCGCCGCCTGCGCGGCTTAGCAGGATTGTATTGGTCATATCGCCATCACAGTGCGTGAAATTATCCGTGCAAGTGTACTGGTACTGTACTGGTTACTTATTCTACGATACACCCATCCCCTTCAAACTTCCAGTGATCAAAGGAGCCTGCGCCATGAACCTGCTGCCTACCCGTGCCGAACTTGATGCCGCTGCCGCCATCGTCTATGGCGCGATGCCGGCCACGCCGCAGTTTTCCTGGCCGCTGCTGAACGAGGCGCTGGGCACGGAAGCCTGGGTCAAGCATGAAAACCATACGCCGACCGGCGCTTTCAAGGTGCGCGGCGGCCTGGTCTACCTCGACGGGCTGCTAAAGCGCGAGCCTGGCGTGGCGGGCATTGTGTCGGCTACGCGCGGCAATCATGGCCAATCGATTGCCTTTGCGGCACGCCGGCATGGCGTGAAGGTCAGCATTGTGGTCCCGCACGGCAACAGCGTTGAGAAGAACGCCGCCATGCGCGGGCTGGGCGCCGATCTGATCGAGTACGGCGACGACTTCCAGGCCAGCCGCGAATATGCGCTGTCGCTGGCACGCAAGCAGGACTTGCATATGGTGCCGTCGTGCCATGCGGACCTGGTGGCCGGCGTGGCAAGCTACTGGATGGAGCTGTTCCATGCGCAGCCTGGGTTGGATACGGTCTTTGTGCCGATCGGCCAGGGATCGGGCTTCTGCGCAGCTATCGCGGCGCGCGAGGCGCTGGGACTGCGTACACGCGTGATTGGCGTGGTGTCCAGCCACGCACCAGCCTACCTGGAGTCGTTCCGCAGCGGCGAACTGCGCGAGGCGCCCACCTCCACCGAACTGGCGGACGGCATGGCTTGCCGCACGCCCGATGCGGGCTCGCTGGAAGTCGTGCGGCGTTATGCGGACGACGTGGTTGCCGTCGGCGACGAGGAAGTGGCGCGCGCCATCCGCCTGTACTACCGGGCGACGCATAACCTGGCCGAAGGCGCGGGGGCGGCGGCGCTGGCGGCGGCCTTGCGCCTCAAGCACGACCCGCGCGTGGCGGGCTGCAAGGTGGGCTTGCCGCTGACCGGGGCGAACGTCGACGCGGAGAAGATCATGCGCGTATTGTCAGAGGTGCTGCCATGACGCCTTACTCACATGATGGGCCGGGGTGGCACCAAACCGGTAAACCAGTGTCAGACCCGCGCGGTCAGACACCAGTTATGCATGTGCCGCAGCTTGGTGTCAGACCCTGCGGGTCTGACGGGTCCGGCCATCCGGCCGGTTTGCCGGTGTTGGGTGCAGAAACCCAAGGCATGCTGCTCGGCTTCATCGGCGTCGCCATCTTCAGCCTGACGCTGCCCTTCACCCGCCTGGCCGTGGCCGGGCTCGATCCCATCTTCGTGGCCATGGGCCGCGCCGTGGCTGCAGCTGTACTGGCCCTGTGCTGGCTGCGCTGGAAACGCGCCCCGCTGCCGACCCGTGCCCAGTTGCCAACCCTGCTGGCGGTCATGATCGGCTGCGTGCTCGGGTTCCCCCTGCTCACTTCCATTGCCATGCGCACCCTGCCCGCCTCGCACGGCGCGGTGCTGGTCGGCATCCTGCCGCTGGCCACCGCCCTGTTTGCCGCACTGCGCGGCCATGAGCGCCCTTCGCTCGGCTTCTGGTGCATGGGCGCAGCCGGCAGCGCCCTGGTGGCCGGCTTCGCGCTGCGCCAGTCCGGCGGCGGGCTGCATGCGGCCGACCTGGCCGTTTTCGCCGCCGTGGCGCTGGCCGCCATGGGCTATGCCGAAGGCGGCCGCCTGGCGCAAACCATGGGCGGTGAGCAGGTGATCGGCTGGGCGCTCGTGCTGTCGCTGCCGCTGGCCGCGCCGGCCAGCGCCTGGCTGCTGTGGCGCGACTGGCAAAGCATTGCCGCCGCCCCAGCCGGCGCCTGGCTGGGCTTCAGCTACGTTTCCGTGTTCTCGATGTTCATCGGCTTCTTTTTCTGGTACCGCGGCATGGCGCTGGGCGGCGTGGCCAGGGTCGGCCAGGTGCAGCTGGTCCAGCCCGGATTATCGTTGGTCGCCGCTGCCGTGGTCCTGAACGAAACTTTGCATATTGAGCATATTCTGTTCACTTTTGCCGTAATTGCCGTCGTCGGCGCAGGAAAACGCATGAAAGTGGCCCGTTGACCGTGACGAATTCGGCAACGTGCAGAGTACAATAACGTATTCACGGAACCTTTTTCTTGGAAATCACATGTCTGTCTACGAAAAACTGCAGTCGCTCGATATTACCCTGGCCGCACCAGCCGCCCCGGTAGCCGCTTACGTCATGCACGTTCAAACCGGTAACCTGGTGTTCCTGTCCGGCCACATCGCCAAGAAAGCCGACGGCACCCCATGGGTTGGCCAACTGGGCAAGAATATCTCGACCGAAGAAGGCAAACAGGCAGCACGCTCGATCGCCATCGCCATGATGGGCACCCTGCAGGAAGCCTGCGGCGGCGACCTGACCCGCGTCAAGCGCATCGTCAAGGTCATGAGCCTGGTCAATTCCACCCCGGACTACAGCGAACAGCACCTGGTCACCAACGGCTGCTCCGAGCTGCTGGGCGAAGTGTTCGGCGACGCCGGCAAGCATGCGCGCTCCGCCTTTGGCGTGGCGCAGATCCCGCTTGGCGCCTGCGTTGAAATTGAACTGATCGCCGAAATCGCTTAACCCCCGCTAGAGATTGAATATGAAAATCGAGAACCAGAACCCGTTGCAGTGGAACTTCTCCGAGCGTGCCAAAGGCATGCAGGCGTCCTTCATCCGTGAGATCCTGAAGGTCACCCAGCAGCCTGAGATCACCTCCTTCGCCGGCGGCCTGCCTTCGCCAGCCACCTTCCCGGTGGAGATCATGCAGGCAGCCTTCGACAAGGTCCTGTCGTCCAACGGCAAAGTCGCCCTGCAATACGGCCCGACCGACGGCTACATGCCGCTGCGCCAGTGGATCGCCGATTCGCTGTCCCAGAATGGCGCCAAGATTGCGCCGGAACAGGTGCTGATGGTGTCCGGTTCGCAGCAGGCGCTGGACCTGATCGGCAAGGTGCTGATCGACGAAGGCAGCAAGGTGCTGGTGGAGACCCCGTCCTACCTGGGCGCGCTGCAGGCGTTCTCGGTGTACCGCCCTGAATTCCACTCCGTCGCCACCGACGAACACGGCCTGGTGCCATCGTCGCTGGACGCCATCGCAGAAGGCGCACGCCTGCTGTACGCGCTGCCGAACTTCCAGAACCCGACCGGCCGCTCGCTGTCCGTGGCACGCCGCCAGGAACTGGTGGAGACCTGCGCCCGCCTGAACCTGCCGCTGATCGAAGACGATCCATACGGCGCGCTGTCCTATACCGGCCAGCCAAGCCCGAAGATGGTCGCCATGAATCCGGAAGGCGTGATCTACATGGGCTCGTTCTCCAAGGTGCTGACCCCTGGCATCCGCCTGGGCTACGTGGTGGCGCCGTTGCCGATGGTACGCCGCCTGGAGCTGGCCAAGCAGGCGGCCGACCTGCACACCGCGCAACTGACCCAGATGGTGGTGCACGAGGTGGTGAAGGACGGCTTCCTGGACCAGCACATCCCGACCATCCGCGAACTGTACGGCAACCAGTGCAAGGCCATGCTGGACGCCATGGACCAGCACTTCCCGAAAGAAGCCACCTGGACCAAGCCGGACGGCGGCATGTTCATCTGGGTCGAGCTGCCAAAGCACATCAACGCGATGGAACTGCTGGACGAAGCAATCAAGAACAAGATCGCTTTCGTGCCGGGCGCCCCGTTCTACGCCAACGAGCCAGCCACCAACACCCTGCGCCTGTCCTTCGTGACCGTGCCGCCGGAGCGCATCCGCGCCGGCATCGAAGTGCTGGGCAAGCTGATCAAAGCTCGCATGTAATCGCCTGCTGCGCAGGATGAAGTTCATATCGGGGTTCATCCTCGCAGCATGGCTGGCCGTCGGCGCGGCGCACGCCGCCGACGCCAGGCCGCCGGTCGTGCTGGTGCACGGCTTCTTCGGCTTCGACCACGCGACGCTGGGCGGCGCTTTCCGCTACTGGGGCGGTTTCAACGACATCGCGCAGTACATCAAGGCCGGCAGCGGCCGCGAGGTATTCACCGCCGGCGTGGGGCCGGTCAGTTCGAACTGGGACCGCGCCATCGAACTGTATTACCAGATCAAGGGTGGTTGCGCCGACTATGGCGCAGGCCACTCGGCGCAGCATGCGGCCGCCGGCCATATCCAGAAGCCCTCCGGCAAATGCTGGGCGGCCGACCCTGCCAACAATCCCGACAAGCATCCGCTCGCGCTTTATCCGCAATGGGACGCCGCGCACCCTGTCCACCTGGTCGGCCATAGCCAGGGTGGCCAGACCATCCGCACCCTGATCCAGCTGATGGACCAGGGTACCGTCGGCAACGGCGGCGCGCGCGGCTGGGTCATTAGCGCCACCTCCATCGCCACGCCGCACGACGGCACCACGCTGCGCGACATATTGATCGACTTGCTGCCCGATGCATCGACGCTGGCGGGACTGGCCGTGCAGGCCACCGGCGCCGGCGGCTCCGGCGGCAGCGGTTTCAAGTTCAGGCTGGAGCAGTTCGGTATGAAGGCCGGCGCCGCCGAGTCGGTGGACGACTTTTTCGAGCGCACCCGCAGCCACCCGTTCTGGGACCTGAAAAACCATGACTCCGCGCAGTGGGACTTGTCGCCCGACGGCGCCAGCGAACTGAACGGCTGGGTAAAGACCTCGCCGGACGTCTACTACTTCTCCTTCGCCGCCCGGGCCACCGAATCGCTGACCATCTTCGGCAAGGAATTCCAGTACCCGCGCCCCGATATGTTCCTTTTCCTGCAGGGTATGGCGGGGGAATGGGTGGTGCCTTCGTTTGGGCATCCCGGCATGGGGTCGTTCCGGCAGTCGGCGGCCGGGCGCGTGCCGACCGACGAGCGCTGGTTTGCCAACGATGGCGTGGTCAATACCATCAGCATGGCCGGCCCGCAAGGCAGCAAGGTCCAGGTGCTGGCCGGACAGCCGGTCAAAGGCGCCTGGAACCATATCGACACCATGCATGGCATGGATCATTTTGACGTGATCGGCTGGGATGCCAAGCCTTCGGCGTCGCTGAAAATGTACGACAAGCTGATGGCTATCCTGTCCAGGCTCGAATAAGCGGGCCTGCTGGCTCGCCGTGCATTGCGATTGGCTCCGCAGGCACGGTTATGCCGCAACCGTGCGCAATCTCCCCGTGGTGAAATGAACCACACAAAAAACCACGGGAGACAACCGCATGAAAGTGCTATCGAGCCTCACCCTTGCCGCCTGCCTGGCAGCCCCTTGCGCCCACGCCGCCAACAGCGACCCGGTCGTGCTGGTGCACGGCTTCCTCGGCTTCGGACCGGAGACCTTTGCTGCCACGGGTTTCAAGTACTGGGGCGGATTCAACGACATTGCAGCGCATATCCGCGGCACGCAGCGGCCCGTCTTCACTGCCGGCGTCGGTCCGGTCAGTTCCAACTGGGACCGCGCGGTCGAACTGTATTACCAGATCAAGGGCGGTTGCGCCGATTACGGCGCGCGCCACACGGCAGACAATGCCGCCGCCGGCCATATCCAGAAACCGGCCGGCAAATGCTGGGCGGCCGATCCGGCCAATAATCCCAACAAGTACCCGCTTGCGCTGTACCCGCAATGGGATGCCCAGCACCCGGTGCATTTCGTGTCGCACAGCCAGGGCGGCCAGACCATCCGGACCCTGATCCAGCTGCTGGAAAACGGCGCACCGAACGGCGCCGGCACGGAAGGCAACGGCGCCTTGTACGCAGGCGGCAAGGTGGGCTGGGTCAAGAGCGCGACTTCGATCTCTTCGCCGCACGACGGCACCACGCTGCGCGACGTGGTGGTCGAATTCGTACCGAAGGTTTCGGAGCTGGCGGGCAGCATCATCGAAGTGGCGGGCCTGGGCGGCTCCGGCGGCAGCGGCTACAAGTTCCGTCTCGAGCAATACGGTCTGGCGCAAGGGCCGGCAGAATCGATCGGCGACTTCATCGCCCGCACGCGCGGCGCACCGTTCTGGCAGCTCTCCAACCATGATGCCGCGCAGTGGGACCTGGCCCCGGACGGCGCCGCGCAGCTGAATGGCTGGGTGAAGACTTCGCCGCACGTCTACTACTTCTCGATCGGCTCGCGCGCCACGGAGCAAGGCCACTGGTGCTGCAACAACACCGACCGGGTAATTGCGCCGTTCCAGAGCAGCGATTACCAGTACGCCCGCAACGACATGATCTTTTTCCTGAAGAATACGGCTGGCGAATGGGTGGTGCCGTCGATCCTGCAGCGTGGCATGGGCTCATACCGATCGCCGCAGTGGTATCCGAATGACGGCGTGGTGAATACCGTCTCGATGCGCGGGCCTTCCGGCCAGCCGCAGCGCAACTTCGACGGCGCTCCCGTCAAGGGAAGCTGGAACTACATCGGCTACTACGACCAGTACGACCACTTTGACGTGATCGGTTGGGACTCGCCGTCGTGGGCGGTCTATCCGGTCTATGACAACCTGCTGCGCATCCTCGGCGGGCTGTGAAGATGCGCGCCACGATTGCCATCGCATCGGTCGGCCTGGCGGCGGCGCTGTGGCGGGCGGGCGAGCCTGCGCCACCGCCGCCGTCCCCGCGTTCGCACACAACGCCGGCCGTCGGCGCGCAAACGGCCGGCGCCGGCAACGCCGCATCCGCGCCGCATGCCCTGCCCGCCCAGGCAGCGCCACGCAGCGCGGCCCCGACAGCCGGCACTGCCGCCGCTGTCGCAAGCGTCGAAGCAGCCGTGCGCGAGGCACGCCGCCACGGCAAGGGTGAACAGGAAGTCCATCGCCTGCGCAGCGAGCGGCTGCCGGCGCAGCAGGTGGAGGCACTGGCCCGCCTGGAAGCTGCCGAAGCAAGCTGGCGCCAGCGCCTGGAAGCCCTGCAGGCAGCATGCGCTGCCAACATCGGCTGCGACGACGCGCGGGCGAGCTTTACCCGCGAGGAACTGGCGCGGGCCAGCGCCTACGCCGCGCCGGCCTTGAGACAGTAGCGCCTACGGCGCCGGCGACAGCATCCTGCCCGCCTCTTGCTGCCCGACGTACTGGGCGATGAGGCGCTGCAGGGTGCCGTCGGCGCGCATGTCCCTGATCAGGCCCGCCCAGCGCCGCGCATCGTCGGCGCTGAACAGCTTCTTGCCCATCATGAGGTTGGCCGGTCCGTGCGGCCTGGCGCCGGCCCAATCCTCGATGCGTACCGTGCCTGCATCAATTTCATGCTTCAGGTAACGGGCGTAGGCCAGTTTCGGCGCAAGCAAGGCCTGGAAGCGGCCGACTTTGAACATGGCGTACAACCGGTCCCCATCGTCGACATCGTCAACCCGGCCGATATTGCGCAATTGGGTGACAAAGTCCTCATATGCCGGGCCGGCCGCATACCCGCGGCCAAAGCCGAGCCGCATATTGGGGTCTGCAATGAAGTCCGCCATGGAATGCACGCCGCTGCCGGCATCGGCGCGCAGCACGACCATGTTCTTCACCCACATGTACGGCTCGGCCCAGGCAAATACCGTCCGCTCCGGCGTAGCGGCCGCGGACAAGGTCATGTCGACGCTGCCGCTATGCATGGCGGCCCAGATCGCCCGCCGTTGCATCACTTTGTAGAAGAATTTGCAGCCGCTGCGCTTGCGCAGTTCTTCCGCCACGTCCTTGTCCAGGCCCGTGCCGGCATGATAGAAGTTTCCGAACTCGTAGAGGCCGACCACGATGGGCCGGGTCGGACAGGCCGGCGCCGCAGCTTTCTCGGCATACGCCGGCAGGCAAGGCCACGCCAGCACCAGCGCCAACGCGTGCAAGAAGTTCCGCATGCTGCCCTCCCGATGTCGCCAATCGCTTTTCGATTATGACACGCAAGGGCAGCCGTGCCGATTTATTTGCTCGACACGTTGACCATGCCCTTGAAGTCATACGGAATCACCACGGTCTGCACCTTGCCCGCAGCAATGCCTTCGGCGATCTTCATCTGGGCCTGCGCCTGCATGTAGGAGATAGCGCCGGCATTGGCGTTCAGGGCAGCGATACGCTCAGCCTCCTTCTTCGCAATCTGCACCTCGACTTCCTTGGTCTTCTCCTCGTTCTTGGCGCGCACCAGGTTGTCGGCGCTGGCCTTGACCGCATCGCTGGGAATCATGCCGCCCACGCGCACCTGCGAGATCGTGATGCCGTTCAGCTTCTCATCGTTCAGCGTCGCGATCATGGTGGCCTGGATCTCCTCCTCGATCTGGGAGCGGTTGTCGTTCATGTTCAGTGCTTCATACTTTCGCGCGACCTTGTACACTGCGTTGCGCGCGGTCTGGTAGACGTAGGCGTGCATCAGGTAGATGTCGCCACCGGCGTCCTGCGTGTGGAAGGAGCGGCTCTTGTTGACCCACAGGTCCGACACCGCCGACGGATTGATGTTGTAGATCACCGCCAGGTCGAAGTCCTTCATGGTCGAATTGTCCGCGGCCAGCGGCATCAGGTCGCGCACGTCGACGCTGACATCCTTGATCGGGAAGGTCAGGATGGAACCGATGATGGTCTGGTTGAAGCTGCCCGCCACGCGCTCCTCGGCCTCCACGGTCTTGTCGAAGTTGACGCGCAAGCCCACTTCGCCGGTATCGATCACCTTGCAGCCGGACAGGGCGACGGCGGCAAACAGGGCAGGAACCAGCAGGAGCTTATATTTTTTCATGGCTATCTCAATGAGTTGAACGAACTGCCATTCTATTGCTTTCTGGACAGAGAAAAATCATGCAAATCGCGCCAGGATTACCGTTGCCAAATAGCTAGTGAAAGTGTTCAGATGTACACCAAATGTCACAACTTTCCTTAGCGTGCAGGAAACTTTCACCAACGATCGCCAAGCCAACGTCTTTTTTAGGCAAAACCCTCCTTGAATTTCCACAATTCCAATTGGCAACACGGTATCATCAAGCCCATATCCTACTCACCCCTAGTCAGCATGAATCAAGGCGGTACCAGTTTTTCGCCACGGCGTGACGCCGTGATTTTGATTGTTGATGATGCGCCGGACAACCTCTCCGTCCTGCGCAAGTTGATGGTCGAGCAGGGTTACCAAACCTATGTCGCCAACTCCGGCGAGCGCGCGCTGGAGATTGCGCGCCGCGTGCATCCGCACCTGATCCTGCTGGACGTCATCATGCCCGGCATGGACGGCTTCGAGACGTGCCGCCACCTCAAATCCCATCCAGCCACGGAAGATATCCCGGTGCTGTTCATGAGTGCGCGCCATGAGCAGGAAGACGTGGTAGCCGGTTTCGAACTGGGCGCCGTCGACTACATCGGCAAGCCGCTGCGCATGGCCGAAGTGTGCGCGCGCGTGCGCACGCAACTGCAGATCCGCTTCGCCACCGAGACGCAGCAGGAACAGTCGGAGCGCCTGCGCACCATCGTCAACAACATGGCCGAAGGCCTGCTGATCATTGAAGCCGATGGCCGCATCCAGTTCACCAACCCGGCCTGCGACCAGCACCTGGGGTATATGGCGCACGAACTGGCAGGCAAGTCGATTTCCGACCTGCTCAACCCGCTTGTCGCCGACGAGTATCTTGAGTATTTTGCGCGCTACGCCGCCAACCCCGAAGCGGCGCACAGCCATGGCACGCGCGAAGTGATCATCCGCCACCGCACCGGCAAATCGGTGTGCATGGACCTGACGCTGACGCCGATGTTCCTGCGCCAGCCCTTGTTCATTGGCCTGCTGCACGACATCACCCACCACAAGCTGTCGGAAGATGCGCTGCAGCGCGCAGCCATGATCGACCCGCTGACCAAGATTGCGAACAGGCGCCACTTCGACTCCTTCCTCGAGAAGGAATGGCAGCGCGCCATGCGCACCGGCGCACCGCTGTCGCTGGTGGTGCTCGATGTCGACCACTTCAAGTTGTACAACGACACGCTGGGCCACGCCCAGGGCGATGTCTGCCTGCAGCAGGTGGCGCAGGCCATCGGCGCCCATGCGCTGCGCGTGACCGACCTGGCGGCGCGCTACGGCGGCGAAGAATTTGTGCTGCTGTTTGCCGAGACCGACGCCGACGCCGCCTTCCAGATGGCCGAATCGATCCGCACCCACGTGGAATCGCTGCACATCCCGCACCCGCGTTCCGCGACTTCGCCGCACATCACCGTCAGCATCGGCGTCGCGACGCTATGCCCGACGCCGACGGACAATATCGAATCCCTGTTTGTCGCCGCCGACCGCGCCATGTACGCCGCCAAAGAAGACGGCCGCAACCAGGTGCGCGCCACCCGCCCCCCCACCACCGCCATCGAAGCGGCCCGCGCCGCCCTCGCCAAACGCTAACTTGAAAGTCGGGGTCAGCTCCGGCAATCGGACAAAAATTTCAAAATGTGAAATTTTTGTCCGATTGCCGGAGCTGACCCCGACTTTTGGTTTTATAGCTTTTCCGGGTAGCCGGTGATTGCTGCGATTTCGGCGTACATCGGTTGCAGGCGTTTGTACATCTTGAGGTAGACGCGGTGGTAGAGCTGGTCGTAGGTCTTGCGGTGCGCGGGGTCGGGTTGGAACACGCGGCCCTTGCGCGTCATGGCATTGATCGCTGCGTGGAAGTCCCGGTGCAGGCCTAGGCCGGCCGCGATGGCGATGGCGGCGCCAAGGCCGCTGGTTTCGTACACGTGGGCACGCGCTGCGGGCAGGCCGAATATGTCGGCCGTCAGTTGCATCGCCGCGTCGCTCTGGGAGCCGCCGCCGGCTACGCGCAATTCCGTGATCTTCGTGCCGCTGCGCTTTTCGATGCGCTCGCGGCCTTCACGCAAGGCGTAGGCCAGGCCCTCGAGAATGGCGCGGTACATATGGGCGCGGGTGTGCACGTCGCCAAAGCCGATCATGGCGCCCTTTGCCTCCGGCCCGGGCACCTTGATGCCGGGACTCCAGTACGGCTGCAACATCAATCCCATCGAACCCGGCGGCACCTCGTTGACCAGGCGGTCGAACAGCGCTTCGGGCGGCATGCCCTGCTCTACTGCTGCGGATTGTTCGAGGTGGCCGAACTGCTCCTTGAACCAGTTGACCATCCAGTAGCCGCGGAAGATCTGCACTTCGGTGCTGTATGCGCCGGGAATAGCCGCCGGATACGGGGGGATGAAGGGCGTGACTTCGACGTACTTGCTGGTGGTGGTGTTGATGGTGGCGGTCGTGCCGTAACTGAGGCAGCCGATGTGCGGCTCCAGGCCGCCGGCGCCGATTACTTCGCAGGCCTTGTCGGCCGCTGCGGCAACCAGCGGCACGCCTTGCGGAATACCGGTGGCCGCTGCCGCGCAGGCATTGATCGTGCCGATGATTTCTCCCGGCTGCAGCAGCTCGGGCAACTGCTCGGGCCGCACGGCCAGGGCCTGCCATTTCCAGTCGCGCGCACCGGCCCAGGCGTGGCGCTTGTAGCAAAACGGCATGTAGGCCACCTGCGAACCGACCGAGTCGGCAAAGCGTCCGCTCAGGCAGAAATTCAGGTAGCCCGACAGCAGCAGGAATTTGTGCGTGCGGTCCCACAGGCCCGGCTGGTGGGCCTTGATCCAGTTGACTTCCGCTTCGCGGCGGAAGTAGTCGATGGTGCCGTCCACGCCGGCCAGCTTGAAGGCGGCCGTCCACAATGGGCCGATCGGCGGCACTTGTTCGGTGCGGCGCTGGTCCAGCCAGGTGATGGCGGCGCGCAGCGGCTTGCCGTCGCTGTCGACGGCGACCACGGTGCCGCGCTGGGTGGTGACGGCGACGCCGGCAACGGCGCTGCGCGGGATATCGGTGACGGTCCACAGGCGCTGGCAGGCCGCGCAAACGGCGTCCCAGTAGCCTTCGGCCTTGTGCTCAGCCCAGCCTGGCTGCTCCGAGTAGTAAGCCGGTTGCAGGTGCACCTGGGTCTTGGCGACCAGGTTGCCCTGCAGGTCGAACAGCAGCGCGCGTACGCTTTGCGTGCCATTGTCGATCGAGAGAAGGTATTTGCTCATTCGCGTGCTTTCGGCAGGCTGTAATTTGATCGGCATAATGCCAGATATGCCGCTTCTTCGGCAGCCCAGCGATGGTCGCTCCAGCCTAGTTCCGGCTGGCAGATGGCTCGCACGCGTTCCAGCACTGCCACTCCGCCGCCGGCGAGCTGGATGCCCAGGCGGCTGCGGCGCAGCATCAGGTCTTCCAGGTGCTGGACCGATTCGTGGCGGGCGGCCCAGCGCAGTTGCGCCCACAGGGTTTCGGTACCGGGGATTTCTTCAAGTTCGCCTTCGTGGGCAGCCGCGGCCAGCGCTTGGGCTTGCACGCCGTAGCGGCCCTGCAGGCGCCTGGCCTGGCCCGGGGCCAGGTGCCGCGGTCTGGCCGCACTGCCCGCCGGGCCCGGGCCGGCCGGCGCGAAGATGGCATACGGAGCGAGGTCGGGCTGCCAGTGCGGCAGTTGCGGCGCGGCGTGGCGCAGCACGTCCAGTGCGATGGCGCGGAAGGTGGTGAGCTTGCCGCCGGTGACGGTCAGCAGGCCTTCCTGCTGCCACAGTACATGGTCGCGGGCTTCTTTCGACGGATCGGCCTTGCCGGTGTCGATCACCGGGCGCACGCCTGCATAGGTGGCCAGAACGTCGGCTTCGCTGATTGCCAGCGTCGGGAACTGGTCATGCAGGGCTGCCATCAGGTAGTCGGTTTCTTCCTGGGTGATCGCGGCTTCCTGCTGCAAGTCGGTGCGGTGGTCGACATCTGTGGTGCCGACAATGGCGACGCCCTCCCATGGGAAGGCGAATACCGGGCGGCCGTCGCGCGGGTGCATCAGGCTGATCGCCTGGGCCAGCGGAAGGCGCCAGGCAGGCAGCACCAGGTGGCTGCCGCGTAATGGGCGCAAGCGCGCCGCAGGCTTGTCGTGCAGGCGGTCGGCCCAGGCGCCGGTGGCGTTCACGACCAGTTTTGCGCGCACCTCGTGCATCTCGCCGCTGACCGCGCAGCGCACCATCGCGCCGCGTACGCGTCCGGGCGCGCCAGCCGCCGCGGCTGCGCCGGCATTGACGGTGGCAATTGCGGCACCAATGACCACCGCCGGGCCGGCGCAAGCCTTCGCGCCGGCGGCGTGCGCCGTATGGGCATCGTCACGCAGCAAGGCATGCACGGCGCAATAGTTGACGGCAATGCCGCCATGCGATTGCGCCTCCTGCAGCACGCGCATAACCAGGCGCGCATCGTCGGTCCTGGCGTCCTGGTAGCAGATGCCGCCTTGCAGGCCTTCGGTGCGGATGTGCGGCGCCATCGCCAGGAATTCCTGGGCGCCGAAATAGTGGCGTGCGCGCTGGCCGGCCATGCGGTCATAGATCGCCAGTCCAAGCAGGAAGGAGCGGCGGCCCGGCTTGCGGCCGGCGTAATCGCCAAATGCGAAGCCCAGCGGCTCGACCAGTCCGGGGGCATCGCGCAACAACGCATCGCGTTCATGGACGGATTCGCGGGTCAGCGCAAACTGCCCTTCCTTCAGGTAGCGCAAGCCGCCGTGAACCAGCTTGGAGGAACGGCTCGATGTGCCCCAGGCGAAGTCGCGCTGCTCGACCAGCAAGGCCCGCAGGCCGCGCCGCGAGGCTTCGAGCAGGATGCCGGCGCCGGTAATGCCGCCGCCGATCACCAGCAAGTCCCATTCCTGCGCCAGCAAGCCGGCGACCTGCGCACGGCCGCCGGGCATCCAGTGCGGCGCGCCGGTCCCGCCACTGTGGCCCGCGGCCGGCTTCATGCGGCCTGCTCCGCCGGCAGCAGCTTGCCCGGATTCATGATGCCGTGCGGGTCGAAATGGGAGAACAAGGCTTGCATGGCGGCGATGCCGGCCGCGCCCTTTTCCGCCGCCAGGTACGGGGCGTGGTCGCTGCCCACACCGTGCTGGTGGCTGATGGTGCCGCCGTTGTCGACAATGGCCATGCTGACCGCATGCTTGAGCGCGCGCCAGCGTGCCATGTCCGTCTCGAAGTCGCCGCCCAGGCGGTAGACGAAGGTCGTATAAACGCTGGCCCCTTGCGCGTACAGGTGCGACAGGTGGGTATAGGTATGGACCTTTTCGCCCATTCCGTCCAGGACCCCGGTCGCTGCCGCCTCGACCGCCCGCATCATCAGCGAAACGCGCGGCCAGTCGACCGCCGTTTCCACCGTGTCGATCACGTAGCCATGCTTCCAGGCCGCGTTGCGCAGGTAGACGTTGCGGAAGCGACCTTCCTTCCATTTGTCTCCCATGCGGCGACCCACATGTACTCCCTTGAAGCGGCGGCAGGCCGCTATGGCGCTGCGCAAGGCGGCACGGGCCTGCGCGCTCGGGCCGCTGGCGCCGATCATCAGCATGCATTTGCCTTCACCGCAACCGCGCAGCTTCAGCCAGCCCTCGAGCATCCCAATCAGGCGCTTATGACCGGCCAATGCCAGCATGGTCACGGTCTCAAGCGGATTCGACAGGCGAAGCATCGACAAGCCACCGCGCGCCTGCGCCAGCGCGCGCACGGCTGCTTCGGCGTGCTCCCAGTCGGGGAAGAAAATGGCGTGGAAGGCTTCGTACTCAGGCACCGGGCTCACGCGCACGGTCGCCTCGGTCAGGATGCCCATGCGGCCCTCGGAGCCGAGCACGATCTCGCGCAGGTCGGTGCCGGCGGCGGACGCCGGGAAGGTCTGGATGTCCAGCCGCCCTTGCGGGGTCTCTACGACGCCACCGGCGAACATCTGCTCGATGCGGCCATAGCGCAGCGATTGCTGGCCGGACGAACGGGTGACGACCCAGCCGCCCAGCGTGGAATATTCGAACGATTGCGGGAAGTGGCCCAGCATGTAGCCATGCGCACGCAGCTGGGCCTCCAGGTCCGGGCCCAGCACGCCGGCGCCGAAGGTGGCGAGCTGCGACTGCTTGTCCAGGTGGTGCAGGCGCCCCATGCGCGTCATGTTCACGGCCAGTACCGGCTTGCCGCCGGCCGGCGCGGTCAGGTGGCCTGCCACGCTGGTGCCGCCCCCCTGCGGAATCAGCGCCACGCCATGCTGCCGCGCATAGTCGATCAGTTCGCGCACCTGCTGCGAGCTTTCCGGATATGCCACCCCATCGGGCGCGCTGCCAATGCGGCCATAGCGCAGCTTGAGCCAATCCGGCAGGCTTTGTCCCAGCGCATTGCGCAGTCGGGTGGCGGGTGCCGTGTCGACCAGGGGATGCGCGGGCAGGCGCGATTCGGCAAGCGAAGCGCAGGCTGCGTCGAAGCTGGCATCCTGTACCGGCTTGCCCGGGCCAATGCGGCTGGCCAGGAATGCCAGCGCCTCGTCATGCAGGGGGTACTCGAATGTCTCCTCGCCCCAACCGTTCCAACGTTTCATATCCATTCCCTTGTTATACTTTGCTCAATAGACTTTAATCCATCGCCACCCGCCAGTCTTGCTTTTTCATGCCAGCCGAATTGTTCGATCATGCCAAGCTTGCTCGCGTAGCAGGCTCCTACCTGCAACCCATGCTGGAGGCGGCTGCGGCGCGCGGGGTGACGGCGCAAGCGCTTGAGCGGGCAGCCGGCCTGCCCGCCGGCGCCCTGGAACCGCTGCCGGAAGCCCTGCCGGCCGACAGCTACGTGAAACTGCTCGACATCGCCGCGGAACTGGCCGGTGACCCGCATTTCGGCCTGCATGTGGGCGAACGCGTCAAACTGGGCACGTACACGGTATATGGCCTGGTCCTGCTAAGCTGCCGCGATTTCGGCCAGGCTTTCGAACAGACCATGCGCTATGAACAGCTGGCGCACGACCTGGGACGCTCCACCCTGCAAGTCCATGGCGCGCTGGCCGACTACACCTGGCATTCGAACTATCCGGCGCACCACCGGCACCTGGCCGACAGCGTGTTCGCCGGCATCCGCGTGTTCGGCAACTGGCTGGCCGGCACCACGCTGCCTCCTGCCGACCTGTCGCTGATGCACGATGGCGGCGACCCGGCCGGCCACCATGAATACATGCGCGTGTTCGGCGCCCTGCCGCGCTTTGCCGCAATGTCCAATGTGGCGCAGTTTGAGGCGGCGCTGCTGGCATGGCCGGTACCCAATGCGGATGTGAGCCTGTACCCCGTGCTGCAACAACATGCCGAACAACTCCTCAGGCAGCGCGCCGGCCCGGCATCGGCCGGCATCGCGGCGCAGGTGCATGAGGCCATCGTACGCCGGCTGTCGCAGGGCCAGGTGCGCGTTGCCAGCGTGGCGCAAGATTTGAGGCTGGCGCCGCGCACCCTGCAGCGCAAGCTGGCCGATGCCGGCTCCAGCTTCCAGCAAGTGCTGGACGAAGCGCGCTTTGAACTGGCGCGCGACTATTTGCGCCAGCCCGGCTTGTCGCTGGTCGATATCGCATTCCTGCTGGGCTACCAGGAGCAAAGCGCCTTCACCCATGCCTTCCGCGAATGGGCAGGTATGAATCCTGGCGCCTGGCGCGCGGCGGGGCGTTAGATGTCGGTACCGCGCACACGGATGAATGGGCCGATGCAGCTGCCCATGTCGCGCCGCTGGCACATGAGGAACATATTGTTCGACGGGTGGAACACGATGAAGGATTGGATGACGTGGCCGACCTGGGTGATCTCGCCGGTGCAATCCTGCTTGCCGTTATCTTTCACGATCTTGTCGTTGGATTGATAAAAGCCGTCGCTGTCGGGCTGGTCGTCGATCTCGAATTCCGATTCCGCTACCTCAGCAGCGCTGGTGATCAGGGCCGAGCCGTCGGCACGGATGCGGTACATCTCATGGCAGGAACCATCGGGCAACTCGAAGCGCCAGGTGCCGACGATGGGATGATCGTTGCGCAACGGGCCAGCCAGCGTGCTCTGGGCAGCCAGCAGGGCTGCGGCAAACAACAGGATTGATCTCATGGCAGCCCCCGCGGCGGAGTGTTTATATCCAGTATAGACCTGTTGGACTATTTGCACTTTCCTGTTGCGGCGGCGTGAACCACGGTGGGACACGCCCTGTGTCCGGCGCTGCCAGGCACAGGGCCATGACCCGCAGCTTTCATTTTTCCGCAACTTCCTTCAACTGTGCCAAGCCTTGTTCGAAGTCCTTGCCGATCATCTTGTCCATGTTGAAGAACACGCCCATCACCTTGGTCACGAACAGGCTCGGACCTGTCATGGTCCAGGTCACCACGGTGGACTCTCCTTGCCCCTGCAACGCGAACTCGGTGCGGTTGGAGGAGGCAAAAGGCTTGAGGAAGTCGAGTTTGATGGCGAGCTGCGCGGGCGACTGGTTCTCGACGATCTCCATGCGGCCTTGCCCCACTTCGCCGTTGCCGTTCCAGGCGTATGCCGCGCCCTTGCCGCTCGCGGGGCCCTCGAAAGTGCGCTGCATGTTCGGGTCCTTCTTTTCCCAGGGCGACCAGGCCGCCCATTGATGGAAGTCGTTCAGGTAGGCCATGATTCTCTCCGGCGGCGCCTTGATCCTGGCGCTGCGCTGCACCTTGAAGCTGTCCGGCTGCGTCATGGCCAGGCCGAGGATCGCAACAATCACCAGGATAAAGCCCATCGAAATCTTTTTCAGCATGCTGCCCCTCCTTCGACAATGTTGGTATGCTTGCAAGCCTATCACAGGGCGCGCGGCCGCAAAAGCACCGGCAAGGCGCTTGGCGTCATGGTGACGGTGAATTTCTCTTCCACCGGCGGCGCGTCCGGCACCGTCTCGATGGTGAAGCTGCGCGCCACCATCGTCATCAGCACCCGGATCTCGCTCATGGCAAGGTAGCGCCCGGGACAAAAGCGCGGGCCGCCGCCAAAGGGCACCATCCTGCGGGCCGGATCGTCGAGTTTTTCCTTCATGGCGCGATCGAGCCAGCGTTCGGGACGGAAGTCGGCGCCGTCGGCCAGCGGCACTTCAAGCTCGAAACAATGGCGCAACAACATGAAAGCCACGGTGCCGGCCGGCACCTGCACGCCATCGAGCGCCACGTCCTGCACTGCCTCCGCGCCCAGGATCGGCGCCACGGGCTTAAGGCGCATGGACTCCTGTATGCAGGCGTCGAGGTAAGGCATTTGCCCGGAACCGGCCGCGCTGTCGGCTTCTTCGGCCAGGCGCGCGGCAGCTAGCGGGTTGCGCGACAACAGGTAGAGCAGCCAGGCGATGGTATTGGCCGTGGTGTCCTCGCCGGCAAAGACCATGATGATGGCATTGGCGCGTACCGTCTCGTCGCTGATGCCGGAACCGGGGATGTCCGCCGCCAGCATCGCTTCCAGCAGGTTGGCCGGCCTGTCGTACAGCGCAGGATCGGCAGCCATGCGTTCCCGCGCATCGGCAACGAAGCCGTCGACCGCTGTGCGGATGCGCATTCCCGCCGCCTCGGTGGCATGATCCGCAGGCAGCTTGATGGTGCGCCAGTAAGCAACTGGCGCCACCAGGCGGCGCGCAACCTGGGTGAAGACGAACTCGATGTCCTGCTGCAGCGGATTGTCCTCGTGCTGCACCATATCCTGGTCCTGGCCCATGGCCATGCCGATCGCAACATCGAGCGCGAAGGCCTTCAGGTCGCGCAGCAGGCGTTGCGGCTGCCCGGCCTGGACCGCTGCCAGCCAGCGCCGCCCCAGCCGCTCGGACATGGCCGACAGCCTGGGATGGAAGCGGTTGATGACTTCCGGCGTCAGCGCATGCATGACCAGCTTGCGCTGGCGCCGCCACTCCTCGCCCTCGGCCGCGAACACGCCAACGGCGGCCGCTTCTTCGAGGATGCTGGCCACTCGCCGCGAGCGCCGCCACTGATCGGGGCGGTCGTGCAGGATCTGTGCGATATCGCTGCGCCGGCTGGTGATGATGAAGCGCCGCTCCATCAGGCGCATGCGGTAGATCGGGCCGTACTGGCGCGCCCACTGTTCCAGTGTCTGGTGGAAATGGGCCGTATCGATTCCAATATTACCCACCAGCGGCAAGCCGCTGGGGCCAGGCAGGTGATCCATGCTTTGCCTCCTCCGCCATGATTCGTGCACGCCGAGAAGACTGTAATTTAACACCGGCCGCGCGGCCCTGCCGGGCAGTTTATGTCAGCGCCTGGTTGCAGGGTGCGGGCGGATTGGTCCGGCTCCACTCGCACCAGCCGCCGTCGTAGACGCTGATGCGCTCCCAGTCCATCAGCCAGGCATAGAAGAACGCCAGCGAAGCCCGCCAGCCGGTGCCGCAATAGAAAGCGGTGCGCTGTCCGGGTTCGATGCCGGCCTGGCGCCACAGGGCGCTGATCTCGGCCGAAGGCTTCATCGTTCCGTCGGCATGCTGGTATTCGCTCATGCTGTGCACATCGCCATCGTTGCCGGCACGGCCCCAGCGCGCGCCGGGAATATCCCCGCGCGCATCGATATAGCTGTAGCCCGAGGTGGCGCCGACATGCTCCTGCCAGGTGCGGATGCTGACCAGGACGCCGTCCGATCGCTGCAGCAGTTCGCGCGCCTGGGCCGTGTCGATCAGGAAGTCGGGACGCGCCGGGAAGCCCGCGCCAAAGGATGCCGCAGGCTGCGGCATCGGGCCGACGCCCGCTTCCAGCGCGTAGCCAGCGCGCAGCCAGCCGTCAAGACCGCCATCGAGCAGGCGCACGTCGGTCACGCCGGCATACAGCATCAGGTGGGCGGCGCGGGCGGCGGCCAGGGTACTGCGGCCGTACAGGATGACGGTGGTGTCGTGGCGGATGCCGTTTTCCAGCAGGAGCGCCAGCAAGGCATCGTCCGAGACCTTGTTCCACAGCGGCTGCCGCTCGAGCCGGTTGGTATCGATGTAGCCGGCGCCCGGAATATGCCCGCACCGGTAGGCAGCGAGGCTGTCGCAGCCTACTTCAAACAGGCGCCACGGCCCGCCCGGTGCCGCCAGCACGGGCGCGCCATCGAGCAGGCGCGCCAGCCAGGCGGGCGATGGGAGCTGGCGCCAGCGCGCCAGGTCGGGACGAAAACCATGCATTTAAAACAATCGAAATCTCGCTCAATCCGCCAGTTTACCAGCTTCGGCGGGCACTTCCGGCTTTGCCTCGGGCTTGGCTTCAGGCCTGTTCTCGGCCGGATGCATCACCACCTGCACGTAATTATTGAAGTCGAAATAGCGCCTTGCCGCTGCCTGCACGTCCGCTACGGTCAGGCTGGCGATCAGCTCGTTCTGGCGCAGCAGCAGCCTGGGGTCGGTCCTGTTGACCAGCGACTGCTGCAGGTTGGCGATCCACCAGCCGTTTTCACGCAGCGCCTTGCGGTAGTTGCTGCTCCAGTTTTCCTTGACTTTGGCCAGGTCGGCCTGCTCCGGCCCCTGCTCCTGCAGTTTGCGTACCTCGGCGAAAGTGGCTTCGATCGCCTTGTCCACGTTTTCCGGCGCAGTGGGCAAGCCGATGTTGATGGAGTAGTTGGCATAAGGATGAAGCGCCATGCCGCCCGAAATATTTGCGGTATAGACCAGGCCGCGCTGCTCGCGCAAGGCTTCGGTCGCCTTGATCTGCATGATCTCGATCAGGGCGCGCAGCCGCATCTGCTCGGCTTCATTGAAATTGGCCGCGCCGGCAAAACCGATGCTGACCTGGCTCTTTTGCTCGCGGCCACGGCGCACTTCCTTTTTCACCACGCCGCGCACCGGGCGCACTTGGCGGTCCTTGTAGGCGGTGGCGATCTTCGCTGCCGGCAGGCCGCCGAGGTAGGTCGCCAGCAGGGGCTTGATCTTTGCCAGCTCGAAGCTGCCGACAATGAAGAACGTCATGCCATAGGCGCTGGACATGCGCTCCTTCTGCAGCGCCATCACGCGCTCCAGGCGAATGCCGTCCAGTTCTTCGGGGCGCGGGGTCAGGGCCACGCGCGGATGGTTGCCGAACGTGGTGGTGCGCACGGTATCGGTCAGCACCGCCTCCGGGCGTGCCTGGGCATTGCGCGCCTGCTCCTGCTGCTTGTCGATGAAGATGTCGAACAGCGCCTGGTCGCGGCGCGGCTGCGTCATTTGCAGGTAGGCCAGCTGCAGCATGGTTTCCACGTCGCCGCTGCTGGAACCGCCACCATAACCCTCCGCCACGCCGCCAATGGCAAACGCCGAACGCACGCTGCGGCCGGCCAGCATCTTCTGCAGCTCCAGCGGGGTATAGCCATTGACGCCCATGCTGGCAAGGATGGCAGTAGCATAGCGCGCGTTGACGATGTCGCCCTCTTCCGCCAGCGACTGCCCGCCAAAGCGCGTGGAACTCATCAGCACCTGGTCGTTCTTGAAATCGGTCGGCTTCAGCACGACCTTCACGCCGTTCGACAGCAGCAGCTCGGTGGTGCCCAGCAGCTTGTCGGCCGTTTCCTTGACGATGCGGCCGGCCTTGGGCGGCTGCGCCATCAGGCTCGCTGCCAATGCCTTTTCTTCGCGTGCCGAAACGGTCGCCTTTTCGGCCGCCTCCACGGTGGCCAGCATCTGCGCCGCTTGCGGCACCACGGTGCCGGACTTGTCGTTGCCCATGAAGATGACCAGCTTCTTCTGCCCGACCGGGATCGCGCTGCGCACCTGGGCATTGACTTCTTCCAGCGTGATGCCCGGCAGCAGATCCCTGTAATAGCCGTATTCGTTCGCGATGCCCGGCATCGATTCGCCGTCCAGGAAATGGCGCGTGAATTCGCTCACATACACCGAGGACTCGGTCTTGTCACGCTCGTTGTACAGGTTCTCGATGAAGCGCATCATGTTTTTCTTGGCGCGTTCCAGTTCCGCCACGCTGAACCCGAGCTGGCGGGCGCGTTCGCCCTCTTCGACCACGGCGCGGATGGCCGGCAGCGCGCCGGCCTTGCCCACCACGGCGCTCGATACGAAAGCCTGGTAGCCATGCACCGCCTTGGCCATATTGCTGTAGCCCTGCAGGAATGGCGGATTGGGCTGCTGCGACAGTTCGGCGATGCGCTGGCTCAGCATCCCGGCCGACAGCAGCTCCACCATGCGCGAGCGGTACTCGCCGATGGTCTTCGACTCGGTGCGCTCCATGAAGGGATAGCGGATCGTCACCAGGTTGGACGCCGCTTCGCGGTCGGTGACCACGATCGCTTCCGATTCCTTGCGTTCCGGGATCGGCGGATAGGTGCGCGGGCGCGGCGTGGCGGGATTCACCAGTTTCGAGAAATGGCTGATCACCAGGCTCTCCGCTTCTTTCGGATCAACGTCGCCCACCACGATCACGGCCATCAGGTCCGGGCGGTACCAGTCCTTGTAGAAGCGGCGGATCGCCTCCGGCTTGAACGACTTCAGGATCTCCGCCTTGCCGATCGGCAGGCGGCGCGCGTACTGCGAGCCATTGAAGATTTTCGGCAGCAGCACCTTGTTCATGCGGTCGGTCGCACCTTTGCCAAGGCGCAGTTCTTCCAGTACGATGCCGCGTTCACTTTCGATGTCGGCATCGTTGAAGGTCACTCCCTGGGCCCAGTCTTCCAGCACCAGCAAGCCCTTGTCCAGGTTCTCCTTCTTGTCGACCGGGATCGGCAGCATGTACACCGTCTCATCGAAGCTGGTGTAGGCGTTCAGGTCGGCGCCGAATTTCACGCCCACCGACTGCAGCCAGGAAATCAGTTCATGGCGCTTGAAATGGGTCGAACCGTTGAAGGCCATGTGCTCGGTGAAATGGGCCAGGCCAAGCTGGTCCTCGTCCTCCAGCACCGAACCGGCTTTCACCACCAGGCGCAACTCCACGCGTTTTTCGGGCCGGCGGTTCTGCTGGATGTAGTAAGTGAGGCCGTTCGCCAGTTTGCCGGTCCTGATCTGGGGATCAAGCGGCAGGAGCGTAGCGGGGTCGGGAGCGGCGGAAGCCACGAAAGAGCAGCACACCAGGGCTGCTGCCAGGAGCAGTTTTAGTAGTTTCATAACATAGTACGATACACCATAGCTGATCCTTAATGCTAGTATGCCAAGATGAACGCACACCGCTCTGCAATCGCATGGCTGACCAGTTGGTGGCAGCTCCTGCAGTTCGCCGCACTGCTGCTGACGCGCGCCATGGCGCCATCGAGCTACCGGCGCGATAACCGGCGCATGCTGTCCGAACAGATCGTCGTTGCCACCTCCGTCAACCTGGCCTGGTTTTCCGTGCTGTGCGCGCTGATCAGCCTGGTCATCATCCGCATCGTCGTTGTCACCTCGGCCAGCTACGGCCTGTCGCGCTACGCGCTGGAGATGGTGGTGCGGGTGCTGGTGCTGGAACTGGTGCCGCTCACGGCGGCGCTGTTCGTGGCCCTGCGCACGACGCTGCCGGCCGGCGTCGAGTTCGCCCAGCAAAGGCTGGCCGGCCATGCGCCCGATGCCCGCGCAGCCCTGCGCACCCAGTTCTATCCGCGTGCTGCGGCAGGCGTGTTCGCGGTCTGGATGCTGGCTGCCGTGAGCTGCCTGGTGACCCTGGTCCTGACCTACCTGGTGATGTACGGCTTCACGCCATGGGCGCTGCCGGGCTACACGCGCGTGGTGGGACAGATTTTCAATCCGGCCGTGTGCCTGATCCTGGTGCTGAAGGTGGTGTTTTTCAGCCTGGCGGTGGCGGTCATTCCGCTGGCTTCCTCCTATTACAGCGGCGCATCCAGCCCGCTGCGGCGCGTCGGCGTGGCGCACGGGCTGGCCGACATGGTGCGCATGTTCTCCGTGATCCTGGTAGTGGAAGCGGCATCCCTGATGGGTAATTACTATTGACGATATGAGCGAAACAACTCCTCCTGCTGCCGGCCCGGACCCGGCGCCGATCCATAATGCCGAGGCCAAGGCCGTGGCCCTGCTGGTGCTGCTGGTCGCCCTGGTGCTCGGCGCGGTCATCTACCTGATGTACGCACGCGGCGCTTTCGAGCCGACCCAGCGGCTGGTGCTGACCGCCGACGATTCCGAAGGCGTAACGGTCGGCATGGATGTGACGTTCGCAGGCTTTCCGATCGGGCGCGTGCAGCGCATCGAACTGGCGAAGGACGGCAAGGCGCGCATCCTGGTCGACGTGCCAAGCAAGGACGCGCACTGGCTGCGCACCACCAGTATCTTCACGCTGGAAAAGAGCCTGGTGGGCGGCGCCAAGCTGCGCGCCTTCACCGGCATTCCCGCCGATCCGCCGCTGCCGCCGGACGCCGAACGCGCGCTGCTGGTGGGCGACATGGCAGCCGAGATCCCGCGCCTGCTGCAATCGGCCAAGGATTTGCTGAACAATCTTGCGGCGCTGACGGCGGAAGAATCCGCGCTCGGCGCCAGCTTGCGTAATGTGCAGGGCGTGACGGAGAAATTGAATGGCCCCGGCGGCGCACTCGGCGTGCTGGCCGGCGAAGACCAGAAAGCGCGCGAACTGCTGCGCAACGCCAATTCGCTGGTGGTCAAAGCCGATAGCCTGGTGGGCAATGCCGACAAGCGCGTGTTCGGCGAAAAAGGCCTGGCCAACGATACGCAGGCGGCGGTACAGCAGCTAAATGCCCTGCTGGCCGATGCGCGCAACTCCCTGAAGAAGCTCGATGCGGTGCTGGTGGAAGCGCAGGCGGTCGGCGCTAACACGCGCGCCGCGACGGAGGACCTCACTTCCCTGCGCGCCGAAGTCGACGCCAACTTGCGCAAGGTTGAACAGATGATCAATGAGCTGAACCGCAAGTGGCCGTTCAAGCGCAGCGAACCGGAGATAAAGCTTCCATGAGAACGACTACAATTGCCGCCGTACTGGCCGGCGCACTGCTCACTGCATGCAGCAGCGGCCCGCGCGTGCCGGACTGGCAACTGAACGCCGCCGGCGCGACCGAGCGCGCCACCTCGGCCTACATGGAAGGCAAGACTGCCGTTGCCGAGCGCGAGTTCGGGCTGGCGCGCAACCAGGTGGGCAGCACAGCCCAGCCCGCGCTGGCGATCCGGATCGAGCTGCTGCGTTGCGCGGTGCAGGTGGCGGCGCTGGTATTCGAGGAATGTTCCCGCTTCACGGCGCTGCAGCCGGATGCTTCGGCGGCCGACCAGGCTTATGCGCGCTACCTGGCAGGCCGCGCCACGCCAGCCGACGCCGCATTGCTGCCAGAAGCACAGCGCGCGGTTGCTGCCGCCGCCAGCGACACCGCAGCCGCAACGGCCGCCGCCGCCATCGGCGACCCGCTATCGCGCATGGTCGCCGCCGGAGCCCTGATGCGCGCCAACCGCGCCACGCCCGAACTGGTCACAGGCGCCATCAACACCGCCTCATCCCAAGGCTGGCGCCGGGCGGTACTCGCATGGCTGAACGTCCAGCTGCAGCGTGCCGAGCAAGCCGGCGACAGCGCCGAAGCCGAGCGCCTGCGCCGCCGCATCCAGCTCGCCGCCACCCCATAGCGCCTCACGCCAGCCATACGGCCCAGCCCGTGTCAACCTTGGGGTCAGACCCTTTGCTTGCCACGCGTGGCAAGCAAAGGGTCTGACCCCAAGGTTGACACGGACTCAGCTGGTGGCTTGGGTGGCTTGGGCGGCGGCTTCGCGTAACTTGTCTTTCTTGCTCTTGCGCTTGCCCTTGATGCCGCCGGTGCCGTCGTTGGCGCCGGGCGGCAGGGGCTTGGCGGCCGTGCTGGGTTCGAAGCCGGCCAGGCGTTCGCGCGGCACGCGGATGTTCTGGCGCTTTTCGATCAGGCGGAAGTGCTGCTCGGCGTCGGGGGTGATGAAGCTGACGGCCTGGCCGGATGCGCCGGCGCGGCCGGTGCGGCCAATGCGGTGGGTGTAGTCGGCCGGCGAACGCGGCAGGTCGTAGTTGACCACCACCGGCAATTGGGCGATGTCGATGCCGCGCGCGGCGACGTCGGTGGCAACCAGCACTTTCAGTTTGCCTTCGCGGAAGTCGTTCAGCACCGAGGTGCGGGCGCCCTGGCTGAAATCGCCATGGAAGGCTTCCGCTGCCACGCCGCCGCGCCGCAGCTTGTCGGCCACGTGTTCGGAGGCGTATTTGGTGGCGACAAACACCAGTACCTGGCGCCAGCCCTCTTCTTTCAGCAGGATGCGCAGCAGCGAGGTGCGCTGCGCCTGGTCGACTTCTATCGCGCGCTGAGTGATGTCGGGCGTGTACGCCGCTTGGTCCAGCGTGGCCACGCGCACCGGGTCGCGCAGCAGCCTGTCTGCCAGCGCCTGCACCGCCGGCGGGAACGTGGCCGAGAAGAACAGGTTCTGGCGACGCGCCGGCAGCAGCGCCATGATGCGGGCGATTTCGTCGGCAAAGCCCATGTCCAGCAGTTTGTCCGCTTCGTCCAGCACCAGTACCGAGGCGCCATCGAGCTTGATCGCATTGTGTTCGACCAGGTCCAGCAGGCGGCCCGGCGTGGCAACCATGATGTCGGCGCCGCCGCGCAGCGCCATCATCTGCGGGTTGATCGATACCCCGCCATAGGCCACCGCGACCTTGACCGGCTGCGGCAAGTGCGATGCCAGCCCGCGCAAGGTTTCGCCAACCTGGGCGGCCAGTTCGCGCGTCGGCGCCAGCACCAGGGCGTACAGCTTGCGCGCGCCGGCGCCTGGCCGCTGAGCCTCCAGCAGGGCGTTCAGCAGCGGCAGCGCGAAAGCGGCCGTCTTGCCGGAACCGGTTTGCGCCTGTCCCAGCACATCGGCGCCGCGCAAGGCGGGCGGGATGGCGGCACACTGGATGGCGGTGGGTGCGCTGTAGCCGGTCTCGGTGACGGCGTTGAGCAGTGCGGGCGCGAGGCCCAGGCTGGAAAATGTCATGGCTTGCTTCGTTTGGATAAGCCGGCAGTATACCTTGCGCCGGGTTTTATGCGACTATACGCTTGCTATCAATCTGCCAACATTTCTTCAAGTATGATAAATTGGGACGCCCACATCTGCCTGCCGCAGCATCCGCAGGCCGATTTCTCACCCCTTAGCCAGCTGCATTCCGCTGGCGTGAACTACGTGTCGATCAACGTGGGCGCGGACATGAACCCGGTGCCGCAGGTGATGTCGGTGATCGCCGGCTACCGCGCCACCATTGCGGCCAATCCGGACCGTTACCGCCTGGTATCGGGCGTGGATGAAGTGGTCCAGGCCGCCGCCGACGGCGTGCTGGCGATCGGCTTCGACCTGGAAGGCGCGATGCCGCTCATGGAGCAGCCGGAAATGGCGGAAGTGTATGCCCGCCTGGGCGTGCGCCAGATGCTGTTCGCCTACAACCGCAACAACAACGTGGCCGATGGCTGCCACGACACGGCTCGGGGCCTGACCCGTCTGGGCCATCGCGTGCTGCAAGCTGTGAACGAGGCCGGCATCATCGTCGATTGCTCGCACACGGGCCGCCTGTGCAGCCTGGAGATCATGGAGGCTTCGAACAAGCCGGTGATCTTCAGCCACGCCAACCCGTTCGCGCTGGCGCCGCATGGGCGCAATGTGACCGATGAACAGATTCAGGCTTGCGCCGCGACCGGCGGCGTGGTGTGCGTGTCCGGACTGTCATGGTTCCTGGGCAGCGAGCAGCCGTCGGCGGCCGATGTGGCGCGCCACGTCGCCTACGTGGCGGACCTGGTGGGCGTAGCGCACGCTGGGGTCGGCCTGGATCTCTGCTTTAAGGAGAAGGACCTGGACGATACACCGCCCGGCGGCTTCAATCCCGGCTGGTGGTGGCCGGAGCCGGCCGGCTACCGCGCCGGACGATCGCCATCCTTCGTGCCGCTCTACGCCTGGAGGTCGCTGCCGCTGGAATTGCGCAAGCTGGGCATGGCGCCCAGCGAGATCGAGCAGGTCCTGGGCCGCAATATGCTGCGCGTGGCGCGCGCGACCTGGCTGTAATTACATGCCGACGTCACCGTATGGCCCGGCCAGCACGACCACGTAGCCTTCCGGATCGCGCAGCCACAGCTCCCTGTGCTGCGCATTGCTGTTTTCTTTAGGCCCTTCCAGCACCGTAGCGCCGGCAGCGGTGGCGCGGTCGACCGCATCGTCGAAATCGTCGGTCCAGAACCACAGCAGCGCGCCATTGCCGTAGGGTCGCTGCTCGGGGTTGCCGATGTGGGGATGGTGGTGGGCGTCCCAGCGGTGCAGTTGCAGCACCATGCGCCCGTCGTGCAGCAATTGCTCGTACTCGTTGCCGCCATGGCCGCTCTTCAGGCCGAGGGTCTTCTGGTACCAGCGGCTGGCCGCTTCGACGTTGCTGACAGCAATTAAAGGTTGCGCTTGCATATCACCCTCCCCTTTTGCTCAACGGAGGAACAGCATACCACTGCACGACGCCCCATGCGAATTCGGGAACGATGAACAGCCACACCAGCGGCAGCCCGCCTGCGGCCAGCACCCATGCAAACCAGGTACTGAAAAGGAAGCGCGCGGCACCGTCGTAGGTGGCAAATTGCGGCTGCGGGTCGCGCAGGCGCAGCCAGGACCACACCAGCACCAGGCTGCCCATCAGGCAGGCGAACAGGAGATGCATGGCGCCGAAGGCCGGCAGCGGCGGCCCGCCCAGCGCCTGGTTGAGCGCGGACAGGTGGCCGTGCGCGATGGCGAAGGTCCACGGGGTGGCAAAAGGTGCTGTGAGCAGCAGGTCGTAGGCGGCGCTGGCGCGCACCAGGTTTCGGATGTGTGGAGTTTTCATGCTGCGCAGCTTAAACCTTGGAGTACACTCCATGGTCAAGCACTTTTTGGGGAGCACCTGCATGCAGATCGGCGAACTGGCCGAGGCCACGGGCCTCAGCCGCGATACCTTGCGCTATTACGAAAAGCGCGGCTTGCTGGCTGCGCGCCGCAGCAATAACGGCTACCGCGACTATCCGGCCGAAGCGGCCGACTTGCTGCGCTATATCCGCCTGGCGCAGACGCTGGGCTTTACGCTGCAGGAAATCGAGGCCGACCTGCCGCTGCTGGCGCAGCCGGCCCGCGATAGCGCGGCCACGGCAGCGGCGCTGCGCGGCGCACTGCAGGCCAAGCTGGCCGAAATCGACCGCCGCATCGGCGGCCTGCAGGAGCTGCGCAGCGAACTGGCGCGCCGCCTCGGCGCGCAGATGGAGGAGTGCCCGCTGCGCGCCGCGGCGGCAGCGGCCTAGCCCGTGTAGGCCTTGCGCAGCGCGTCCAGGTCCATCTTCTTCATCGTCATCAGGGCGCTCATGGCGCGGCCAGCTTTTTCGCGGTCGGGGTCGCGCAGCATTTGCTGGAGTTCGTAGGGGAACACTTGCCAGCTCAAGCCGTACTTGTCCTTCAGCCAGCCGCACACCTGGGCCGCCGGGTCGCCGCCATTGCACAGCTTGTCCCAGTAATAGTCGATCTCAGCCTGCGTGTCGCAAGGCACTTGCAGCGATATCGCTTCGTTGAACTTGAAGAGCGGGCCGCCATTCATGGCCGTAAAGGGCTGGCCATTCAGTTCGAAACCGACGGCCAGCACGCGGCCGGCCGGCTGGCCGTGGGTTGCCTGGCCGGCTTCCGTGTAGTGGCTGATTTCTGTGATCCTGCTGTTTTTGAAAATGCCGACGTAATAGCGCGCAGCTTCCTCGGCCTGGTTGTCGAACCACAGGCATGGGGCAATTTTTTGCATGATCGTCTCCTGTTCGGGGTTGTACTGTCTTGACGACGGTTGGCGCTTGCCGCATTCGACAGCCGGCGCCAACTATTTATACTGGCGTATGGTCAGCGCCACCTTCCGTTTCTACGAAGAACTAAACGACTTCCTGCCGCGCGCGCGCCGCAAGGTCGAGTTCACTGTGCCGTGCGCGCGTGCCGCCACCACCAAGCACATGATCGAAGCGCTTGGCGTGCCGCATACCGAGGTCGAACTGATCCTGGTGAACGGCAAGTCTTCCGGCTTCCAACGGTTGCTATGCGATGGCGACCGGGTGGCGGTCTATCCCAAGTTCGAGGCTTTCGACGTACGGCCGCTGTTGCGGGTGCGCGCCGAACCTTTGCGCGTGGTGCGCTTTGTCGCGGACGCCCACCTGGGCGGGCTGGCGCGCCTGCTGCGCATGGCAGGCTTCGATACGCTGTACGACAACCGGATAGACGATCCGACCGTGGCTGCGCTGTCGCAAGACGAAGGCCGCGTCGCCCTCACCCGCGACCGCGAGCTGTTGAAGCGGCGCGGCATCACGCACGGCTGCTATGTGCGGGCACTGAAGCCTGCGCAGCAGTTTGCCGAGATCTTCCAGCGTCTGGACCTGGCGGCCAGTGCGCGGCCGTTCACGCTATGCCTGGCCTGCAATGCGCCGCTGCGCGCGGTCGCGAAAGCTGACGTAGCGGCGCAATTGCCACCTTCCGTGCGCGCAGCGCATGAGGAATTCCTGACTTGCGACGTGTGCCGGGGCGTGTTCTGGCGCGGCTCGCACTGGCGCCGCATGAAAGCCCTGCTGGAAAGCCAGGGCGTAGACGGCGGCTAGCGCGGCGTGCAGTCGGGCTCTTCCGGTTCCGGCGGCACCAGCACGATGCGCTGGCCACCGACTTCGATGTCGCGCAAGCGCGTGGTGGGGAGCGTGAACTGGCCGGCACGCAAGCTCTCCTGCAAGCCTGGACAGCCAGACAGCCCCATTGACGGCCGGCCGATGACCTGCCACTTGCCATGGCGCTCGGACAGCAGGGCGGCGCCCTCGCCGCGCTCCTCGCCAAGCACCAGCACGTCGGGCCGCCCATCGCCATCGCCGTCGAGGACGATAGCGTCGCAGCGGCTGCCGGCGCCGCGCAAGCAACCCGGCAGGCCATACGGCCGCAAGCTTGCCGTCCAGTCCTGCTGCAGGAACCCGGCAGGCAACTCGGCGCCCTTCGGCCACACGCGCAGCTTGGGCGGCGCTGGTGGAGACTGCGCAGCGCGCCTTGCTGTCCGGTCCTCATACGATTCGGCCAGGACGCCAGCTGCACGCACACGCACAGCTTCGGCCTGCGGGCCGGCGCCTTGTGCAGCCAGCACCTGCAGGGCTTCCATGCCGTAGCGCGCGCTCCGGTAGCGCAAAGATCCATAGTCGAACTTTTCTTCCGGCGTCGCACCGCGCGCCAGGCGCGCCACCTGGTCTGCCACGGAAATGCGCGCCGGATCGGCGACCGGGGTAAACATGGCCAGCGAAACCGCCAGCGCAAGGAAGGCTGCCGCGATATTCACCTGGCGCAGGCCGTCCAGCCAGGGCCCGCCACGGCGTACGGCCGCCAGGACATAACCCGCGGCATAGAACAATGCGACCAGCAGGCAGGCAGCCGCGATCACCCGGTCCGGCGTCCAGCCGTAGTCGGCCACGCGCAGGCCAAGGGCATACACGCCCAGCACCGCCAGCGGCGGCAACAGGAAGCAGGCCGCGCGGGCCGCAAGGCGCACGATGCCGGCCAGATCGGTTGCCGCGTCGCCGGCCTGGAAGGCGGCATTGACCAGCACCACCAGAACCGCGCAGCTTGCCAGCAGCACGGCCGTGGCGTGGCGCGTCTGCCACAGCACCTGCAGGCCGGTGAACGGCAATGAAGCCAGGAAGCCGCCCACCAGCAGCACCGCGATCGGCAAGATCCACGCTTTCAGCACCAGCAGCAGGCTGCGGATGCCACGCACGATGGCGGGCCGCACGTCGGTGGTGTGCATGGCGCTGGAAAAAGCCACGCACACCAGCGGCACCGAGAACCAGGACTTCATCAGCAGCTTTTCGAGGAAATTCAGCTTCAGGAGGCCGAACAGCGCGGCGCCCATCCACATGACCAGCCATACGCCCAGTACAAACAGGGCGGAAAACAATAACTGGATGGCAAGCTTCCAGGCATTTTCAAAGCAGGTGGCGTAATGGGCGACCCAGCGCCGGTCGTGCGCCCCTGCCATCACCAGGCTGTGGGCGACGAAGAAAAAGCCTATACAGAACGGGAACAGCAGGAAGCTCGGGCGCACCAGGGGCGCATGGTCGAACGCATTGCGCCAGGCGTCATGCATGCCGACCACGGCAAGGACCGCGCCGGCCGCCACCAGCCACAAGGCCAAAGGCCGCCGTTCCAGGTGGCCAAGGCTGGAAATCAACAGCACCGGCAGCACGATGCCGGCCAGCACCAGCGGCAGGTAGAGCGCGGCATGGTTGGCCGGCCAGGCGCCGGACTGCTGCGCACGATACAAAAAATACAATAAACCGCCCTGCAGCAGGCCGGCGATCAGGCGTAACTGCCCGACGCGCCGGGTGACGGCGGTATCGCGTACGGGCTCCTGCGGCAGCAGGTCGGGTTCCGGTGTTGTGGCTTTCATATACCGATCATAGCCTCTTGTCAATTTTGCAGCAACGCTACATTTGCCCAGTACAGCTATAATCGATGGTTCAACCAGCCGTATGCGCCATGAATCCACATCTCGACAAGCTGCAGTCCTACCCGTTTGAAAAACTGCGCCAGCTCTTCGCCGGCAGCACGCCCAATCCTGCTTTCAAGCCGATCAGCCTGGGCATGGGCGAGCCGAAGCACCCTACCCCGGCCTTCATCCGCCAAGCCCTGGTCGATCACCTGGACGGCCTGGCCAATTACCCGGTGACTGTCGGCAGCGAAGCGCTGCGCAATGCGATCGCTTCCTGGCTGGAGCGCCGCTACGGCCTGCCGCCCCTGGACCGCGCCACCCAGGTGCTGCCGGTGAACGGCTCGCGCGAGGCGCTGTTCTCGTTCGCCCAGACCGTGATCGCGCCCGATACCGGCGCGCTGGTGATGTGCCCTAATCCGTTCTACCAGATTTATGAAGGTGCAGCCTTCCTGGCCGGCGCCGAGCCGTACTTCGTCAATTCCGACCCGGCCCGCAATTTCTCGCCGGACTACGACAGTGTGCCGGAAGAAGTCTGGCAGCGCGTGCGCCTGCTGTATCTCTGCTCGCCGGGCAACCCGACCGGGGCCGTGCTGACGCTGACCGACTGGGAACACCTGTTCGCACTGTCGGAACGTTACAACTTCATCATCGCCGCCGACGAATGCTATTCGGAGATCTACCATGGCGAAGAGCCGCCGCTGGGCGCCATGCAGGCTGCCAATATGCTGGGCCTGACCAAGGAAGGTGAGCCGTATGCCCGCCTGGTGGTGTTCTCCAGCCTGTCCAAGCGCTCCAACGTGCCGGGCATGCGCTCCGGTTTCGTGGCTGGCGATGCGCAAGTGCTGAAGAAATTCCTGCTGTACCGCACCTACCACGGCAGCGCCATGGGCCCGCATGTGCAGGCCGCCTCTGCCGCCGCCTGGGCCGACGAAACCCATGTCGAGGAAAACCGCGCGCAATACCGCGCCAAGTTCGCCGCCATCACGCCCCTTATCCAGGAAGTGCTGGACGTGCAAATGCCGGACGCCGGCTTCTATTTGTGGGCCGACGTGACCCGCACCGGCCTGTCCGACACTGAATTCGCCCGCCGCCTGCACGCCGAGTACAATGTTACCGTGCTGCCGGGCAGTTACCTGGCGCGCGACGCCCACGGCATCAACCCTGGCCGCAACCGCATCCGCATGGCGCTGGTGGCCGAAACCGGGGAAGGCCTGGAAGCGGCGCGCCGTATCGTCCAATTCTGCAACCAACTAGCTAAATCATGAGCATCCAGCAAATCATTGAAACCGCGTGGGACAACCGCGCCGAGATCAACCCGTCCAACGCCACCGCGGAAGTGCGCGATGCCGTCAACCACGTGCTGGCTGGCCTGGACAACGGCTCGCTGCGCGTAGCCCAGAAAGAAAACGGCGCCTGGCAGGTCAACCAGTGGATCAAGAAGGCCGTGCTGCTGTCCTTCCGCCTGGAGAACAACGTGGTCATGCCTTCCGACGGCACTATGCAGTTCTATGACAAGGTTCCTACCAAGTTCGCCAACTACTCGGCCGAAGATTTCGCCAAGGGCGGCTTCCGCGTGGTGCCGCCTGCTGTGGCGCGCCGCGGCTCCTTCATCGGCAAGAACGTAGTGCTGATGCCTTCCTACGTGAACATCGGCGCCTACGTCGATGAAGGCGCGATGGTCGACACCTGGGCCACCGTGGGCTCGTGCGCGCAGATCGGCAAGAACGTGCACCTGTCCGGCGGCGTAGGCATCGGCGGCGTGCTGGAGCCAATGCAGGCCAATCCGACCATCATTGAAGACAACTGCTTCATCGGCGCCCGTTCCGAGATCGTGGAAGGCGTCATTGTGGAAGAAAACTCGGTGATTTCGATGGGCGTGTACATCGGCCAGTCGACCAAGATTTACGACCGCACCACTGGCGAGGTATTCTACGGCCGTGTGCCGGCAGGCTCGGTGGTGGTGTCGGGCTCGTTGCCGTCGGCTGACGGCAAGTACAGCCTGTACTGCGCCGTGATCGTCAAGCGCGTCGATGCGCAAACCCGCGCCAAAACAGGCATTAACGAATTGCTGCGCGGCGTTTAACCATAACAAGGAGATATCCAAAAAATGGCTATGGACCGCCTGTTCCAGCTAATGAAGGAAAAAAACGCCTCGGACATGTTTTTTGCCGTAGGCTCGCCGGTGCATCTGAAGATCAACGGTCTTCTGATCCCGATCAACCAGCAAAAGCTCGAGCCCGAGAACCTGGAGGCCCTGCTGGCCGAGGTCTGCTCGCCCGAGCAGCTGGAAGAGCTGCACTCGTCCAATGAGCTGAACATGGGTATCTCCGTGCCCAACCTGGGCCGCTTCCGTCTCTCGGCCTTCCGCCAGCGCGGCAGCATTTCCGCGGTCTTCCGTTTCGTCCCGGCTGCCATCCCGCCGCTGGGCGAATTGGGCCTGCCACCGGTGCTGGCCGACCTGATCATGGAAAAGCGCGGCCTGGTGCTGCTGGTGGGCGCCACCGGCTCCGGCAAGTCGACCACCATCGCCTCCATGCTGGACCACCGCAACGAACTGCGCTCGGGCCACATCCTGACCCTGGAAGACCCGATCGAATACCTGTTCCGCAACAAGAAGTCGATCGTCAACCAGCGCGAAATCGGCAGCGACGCCAAGGACTTCTACACGGCGCTGCGCAACTCGATGCGCCAGGCGCCGGACTGCATCCTGATCGGCGAGATCCGCGACCGCGAAACCATGGCTTCCGCCATGGCGTACGCGCAGTCGGGCCACCTGGTGCTGGCCACCCTGCACGCGAACAACTCGTACAACGCGCTGAACCGTATCATTTCCTTCTACCCGATCGAGAACCGCCCTGCGCTGCTGCAGGACTTGTCCTCGACCGTGAAGGCGATCGTGTCGCAGCGCCTGATCCGCTCGGCCGGCGGCGGCACCCGCACGCCAGCGGTCGAGATCATGGTCAACACCCGCTACATCTCGGACCTGATTGAAAAAGGCGAAATCGGCGCGATCAAGGAAGCGCTGGAAAAATCGCTGTCGCCAGGCTCGCAATCGTTCGAACAGGCGCTGTACAAGCTGGTAATGGACGGTTCCATCACCAAGGACGAGGCACTGGCAAACGCCGACTCCGCCACCAACTTGCTGTGGCTGCTGAACCACGGCATGGAAGCGCCTCCGCCACAGGAAGAAGAAGAGTTGAAGTCACCGAGCGACGCATCTTTCACCGAGTTCACCCTGAACTCCTGATCCCAGCCCCGCCCGCGGCGGGCACGCTGCCCGCCGTGTCGTAAATCTTTACACTCGCGCCTGCATCCGGCAAGTCTGCTGCCCTAAGTTACTGAATTTATAGAACTTACTTAGCCGGGCGCATTTCTTGCGTTCACCTCCAAACAGCAACCGACCTTGCCAGGCTCGGACCGGAGGACACCATGAAATCCTTGCTACGCCTGTTCCTGTTGGCCATCTTGCTGTCGAGCGGACCGCTGGCCAGGGCCTCGTTACTGTCTAGTATTTCCTATTTCTCCTGCGGCACGCCGTGCCCCACCGTCGTCAATGCAAGCGCCCAGGACAGCACGGCATTGTCCTTTAGCAACCAGTACGGATCGATCTTTGCACAAGCTGGCTACGGGGTGCTGAAAGCCAGCGTTGACAGCTCGTACACCAGCGCCGCCGGTGGCGGCTTTGCCAGCATCAGTACCGGCTCGGCGCTGGCCCAGTTCAGCGATACGGTCACGTTGGGAGGGCTGAGCGGCCCACAGGAAGTCACCGTGGTCCTGCATTTCGAAGGCAATCTCGGCTCGACCGGAGAGGAAACGCAGGGAACTTCCGCCAGCATGACGGTTTCCATGACGGTCGACGGGCATAATATTGCCCTGGTCGCGGACTATTTCGGCAACCTGCCCGAGCTTCAGGCAGCCAGCGCCCCAGCACTGGGCGCAACCTTCACGCTGGATTACGGGGTGCCGATTTCGCTCGAAGCCCTGCTGCAGGTCAGCGCTACCTTTGGCGGTTATGCGCATTTCGCGAACACGGCAACACTGCAATTCCTGGTCCCTGAGGGCACAACCATCCAATCGGGCGCCGGGGCGGAATACCTGGCAACCGCGGTGTCGATCCCGGAACCGGCGGCCATGGCGCTGCTATTGCTGGGCCTTGCCGCCCTGTCGGCAACACGAAATCGCTATCGGCTAGCCTGATGGTATGATCGGAATTTCATATCAACAAGAAATTCCGCCCCATGAGCACCGCCCTGCCGATCGCCAAAACCGACACTCTCTCCCTCGACATGCTGTCCAACCTGGTGAACCGCCACGGTTGCATCACCGGCGCCACCGGGACCGGCAAGACAGTCACGCTGCAGCGCATTGCACAGTCCTTGTCCGACATCGGCGTGCCGGTCTTCATGGCCGACATCAAGGGCGACCTGTCGGGCATGGCGAAACCTGGCCTGGCGAGCGAGAAAATGGCCAAGCGCCTGGAAGCGCTGCAGCTGGACTCCCCGCAATGGGCCGGCTGCCCGGTCACCTTCTGGGACGTGTTCGGCGAACAGGGGCACCCGGTGCGCGCCACCATTTCCGACCTTGGCCCGACCCTGCTGGCGCGCATGTTGAACTTGAACGACACCCAGGAAGGCGTGCTGCAGCTGGTATTCAAGATCGCCGACGACAACGGCATGCTGCTGCTCGACACCAAGGATTTGCGTGCCATGCTGCAGCACGTTGGCGATAACGCCGCCGACTTCAAGACCAGCTACGGCAACGTCAGCGCGGCCAGCATCGGCGCCATCCAGCGCGGCCTGCTGGCAATCGAAGAACAAGGCGGCGAGCAGTTCTTCGGCGAGCCGATGCTGAACATCGACGACCTGATTCAAACCGATGCGGCAGGCAAAGGCGTGGTGAACATCCTCGCTGCCGACAAACTGATGAACGCCCCGCGCATCTATGCCGTGTTCCTGCTGTGGATGCTGTCCGAGCTGTTCGAGAACCTGCCGGAAGTCGGCGACCTCGATAAGCCGAAGCTGGTCTTCTTCTTCGATGAAGCCCACCTGCTGTTTGCCGAGGCGCCAAAGGCCCTGCTGCAAAAGATCGAGCAAGTGGTGCGCCTGATCCGCTCCAAAGGCGTGGGCGTATTCTTCATCACGCAGAATCCCCTCGATATTCCAGAGACTGTGCTGGGCCAGTTGGGCAACCGCGTGCAGCACGCGCTGCGCGCCTACACCCCGCGCGACCAGAAGGCTGTCAAATCGGCTGCCGAAACCTTCCGCCCCAATCCTGCGCTCGACGTGGCGCAGGTGATTACCGAACTTGGCGTGGGCGAAGCGCTGGTGTCCTTCCTCGACGACAAAGGCACGCCGCAGATCGTGCAGCGCGCTTTCGTGCTGCCGCCCGCCTCGCAACTCGGCCCGATCACCGCTGCCGAACGCCAGGCTGCGCGCGCCAACTCGATCGTCGCCGGCGTCTATGAGAAAGCCGTCGATCGTGAATCGGCTTACGAAAAACTGACAGGCCGCGTCGCCAACGCCAGTGCCGGCGGCGCTGCCCAGGCGCCAGGCGGCCACGCCCCGATCGGCCGTGGCGCCGCGCAGGCGCCGGCCGAAGCGCCCGCCGACAGCGGCGGCTCGATTTTTGGCGACGTGCTGGGCGGCCTGTTCGGCGGCAGCAGCAAGCGCGACACCGCCGTGCAGGCAATGGTGAAGTCGGCCGCCCGCAGCATCGGCTCGCAAGTCGGACGCGAAATCATCCGCGGCGTGCTCGGCTCGATACTGAAGCGGCGCTGATGGTCCGGGCTGCCATCCTGCTGTGTGCGCTCCTTCCGGCAACGCAGGCGCAAGCCTGCCCTGCCCAAGGGGCGCGTCCCGTCACTTTGCTGGGCGAGTTGCCGCCAGAGGTCTTACGCTTGCTGGGACGGCTCGACATGCCGCAGCCCGCGATTGCCGACATTGGCGAAAGGTTCAACCCGTCGGACCTGCTATACCCTGGCAGTCCTCCCCAGAGGCGGCTGGTGTCGGGCATCGCTGCCAAAGACTGCGTTGCGCTGAAGGTGGAGTTCGGCGGTATCGCTTACTTCACGGAGCAGGTCGAATTCCAGCACACCTGGCGCGGCTGGGTCAAGACCAGGGGCAGCTACGACACGCGCACCATCACGCCGGCAGCGGCACTGGCACCGTAATATGACGACGCCAGATTGGGATCGTCCAACGCCTTTCATCCTGCCGGTTACGCCCCAGGCGGGGGATATCGATGGCCTCGACCACACCAACAACGCGGTTTATGTGCGCTGGTGCGAAGAAGCCGGCTGGGCGCATTCCAATGCGCTTGGTCTGTCGCTGACCGACTACAAGCGGCTGGACCGCGGCATGGCCATCCGCCGCAGCGAGTTCGATTACATCTTCGCCACCAGCGAGGGGGAAGAACTGCTGCTCGGCACCTGGCTGCTGCCTGGGGACAGCCCGCTGTCGATGCAGCGCTGCTTCCAGCTGGTTCGCCGGCGCGACAACACCACCGTGCTGCGCGCCCGCTGGGACCTGGTTTGCATTGAACTCTCCAGTGGCCGTCCCAAGCGGCTACCGCCGGAGTTCAGCGAAGTCTACCTGGCGGCGTTCAGCGCGGCATGACGAGCGGCTTCTGGATCACAGGTCGACGTCAAAATAGACCCGCGCCCGGTGTTCCACGGCCCATAGCAGGATGGCGCGCACTTCCAGCAGCACCGCAAGCGTGGCCTTCCTGGCCGGCAGCTTTTTCGCCGATGCGTCGATCGCCGCCAGCAAACCATCAACCGCCTGCAGCACTTCCGCCGCCGGCGCACCATCCTCCGGCGCCTGGCCGTCGATGCCGACGTAATCGGACAGCGGCATCAGTCCCGCCTCTTCGCTGATCGATTCCAGTTTGCTCCAGGCTCGGCCAAGCGCGCCCGCATCCATATCGTGCTGCGCCGGACATGGAGGCTGGGCCACCAGCCACATTGGCATGCTCGCCGTGCGAAACATCTTGGCCGCCTCACGCCGGCGTTCCGCCAGCTCGGCGTCAAACTCCGCGTCTCCGATCGCCGAAATCCACGCATCTGCAAAAGCCTCTTCGAGCTTATGCATCTTCCTGACTTCGTCGATGACATCCGGCGGCGCATAGGCAAGATTGCTACGCCGCGACACCATCACAGCGCCGAAATGCGACAGGCCATGCGCTTTCAGTACGCCCATGGCGCCGTCCTGTTGCGCATAATAGTCATTCACCGTCTTGTCCAGTTCCTGGCGGTCCGGCCCGAGCGCATTGATGGACCTGATCTTGGCGTTGCTGTAAAACTCTCCGCGCGCGTGGCGGCGGGCGACCATCAATTGATGGTGCGCTTCCCGTTCCTCCTCCAGTCCGGCGCGCAGGGCAAGCAGGTGCCCGATAGCCGCGCGTTCCCTATCGGACGCGGCGCGCGACTGCGCCAGCTCCAGCGCGCGCTGCTCCAGGTAATTCGTGAGCGAAGTATCGATTTTGGCTTCGCTCTTGGGTGGTGTCGTCATGCCGCGGATCCTGTTGGTGATTCGCGGAAACATTAGCAAAAAGTACACAACTTGTCACCCCCTATGCCACGATATAATGTCGTCCTTCGCCGCGGCGCGGCGCCAGCACAACAATATCTAGCGAATGATTACCCTCTACGGCATCCCCAACTGCGACACCGTCAAGAAAGCCCGCGTATGGCTGGCCGGCCAGCAGCACGACTTCACCTTCCACGACTTCAAGAAACAGGGCCTGGACGAAGCCACCGTACGCACCTGGCTGAAAACCCTGGACTGGGAGGTACTGGTCAATAAGAAGGGCACCACCTGGCGCGCCCTGTCCGACGAACGCAAGGCTGCCGTTGCCAATGCCGATGCCGCCGTCGCCCTGATGCTGGAAAACCCGTCCGTGATCAAGCGCCCGGTGCTAGTTGGCGCCGGCGCGAAAGCCCACGTCGGCTTCAACGATGCCATGTACCAGGAAATCTTCGCAGCATGAGCGCGTCCCGTACCCTCGACCTGACCGAAAAGCTGCTGGGCCGCGAATCCGTTACGCCGGACGACAAGGGCTGCCAGGACCACCTGAAATCGTGGCTGGAGCCGCTCGGCTTCCATTGCGAGACCATCATTTCCGGCGAAGTCACCAACCTGTGGGCGCGCAAGGGCACCGAGAGCCCGGTGCTGGTATTTGCCGGCCACACCGACGTGGTGCCGACCGGTCCGGTCGAAAAATGGTCGTCCGAGCCGTTCTACCCGACCCACCGCGACGGCAAGCTGTATGGCCGCGGTGCGGCCGACATGAAGACCTCGATTGCCGCCATGGTGGTCGCCTGCGAGGAGTTTGTTGCCGCGAACCCGGAGCATAAGGGCTCGATCGCCTTCCTGATCACCTCCGACGAGGAAGGCCCGGCCACCGACGGCACCGTCAAGGTGGTGGAAAAGCTGCAAGCGCGCAACGAGACGATCGACTATTGCATCGTCGGCGAGCCCACTTCCGACAAGACCCTGGGCGACATGATCAAGAACGGCCGCCGCGGTTCGCTGTCCGGCAGCCTGACCATCAAGGGCGTGCAGGGCCATATCGCCTACCCGCAACTGGCGAAGAACCCGATTCACCTGGCAGCGCCGGCTTTGGCCGACCTGGTGGCAGAAGTTTGGGACCACGGCAACGAGTACTACCTGCCGACCTCCTGGCAGATGTCGAACATCAAGGCCGGCACGGGCGCCAACAACGTGATCCCTGGCGACCTGCACATCGACTTCAACTTCCGCTTCTCGACCGCTTCCACGCACGAAGGCCTGCGCGAGCGCGTGCACGCCATCCTCGACAAGCATGGCCTGGAATACCAGTTGGACTGGACCCTGTCCGGCCTGCCCTTCCTGACACCGCGCGGCACACTGTCCGAAGCGCTGTGCCACGCCATCAAGGACGAAACGGGTGTCGACACCGAGCTGTCGACCACCGGCGGCACGTCCGACGGCCGCTTCATCGCCCGGATCTGCCCCCAGGTGATAGAATTTGGTCCCCCGAATGCCAGCATCCACAAGATCGACGAGCACATCGAAGTCCGCTTCATCGATCCGCTGAAGAACATCTACCGCCGCACCCTGGAAAACCTCCTGCGCTAAGAACAACACTATGGATACCACCCTGTACACCACCCCGCGCGACCTGATTCGCCACGCAGTCACCCGTTTCAACAAGGCCAAGCTGTTCTTCGGCCACGGCAGTGCCGAGGCTTATGATGAGGCGGCCTACCTGACCCTGCACACGCTCGCGCTGCCGCTGGACCGCCTGGAGCCGTTCATGGACGCGCGCCTGCAGCCGGAGGAAGTCGCCGAAGTGCTGGCCGTGATCGAACGCCGCGCCAGCGAGCGCGTGCCGGCGGCCTACATCACCAACGAGGCGTGGCTGGGCACCTACAACTTCTACGTCGATGAGCGCACCATCGTGCCGCGTTCGTATATCGCGGAGCTGATCCCGAACTACTTTGCGCCATGGGTCAACGATGCCGAGAACGTGTCGAACATCCTGGAACTGTGCACCGGCTCCGGCTGCCTGGCGATCATGATGGCCGATGCCTTCCCGGACGCCGCAGTCGATGCGGTCGACATTTCCGGCGATGCGCTGGAAGTGGCGCGCAAGAACGTGGACAAGTACGAACTTGCCGACCGCGTGAACCTAATCCAGTCCGACCTGTACGCCAACGTCCCCGCTGGCAAGAAGTATGACCTGATCATCACCAACCCGCCGTATGTGAATTCTTCGTCGATGGCCAAGCTGCCGAAGGAATACCTGCACGAGCCGCAGATCGCCCTGGACGGCGGCGCGGATGGCATGGACCTGGTACGCAAGATCGTTGCGGGCGCAGCTGAACGCCTGACCGATGATGGTTTGCTGATCGTTGAAATCGGCAATGAGAAGGAGTTTGCGGAAGCGGCGTTCGGCCACCTGGGACTGACCTGGCTCACGACCAGCCAGGGGGACGACATGGTGTTCCTGCTGACTGCCGACCAACTGAAAATCTAAACCGGCAGTGCGGCTGCCGCAGGCCAGGTGTCAGACCCTGCGGGTCTGACGGGACGGCCACCCGGCCGGTTTACCGGTTTTAACGAGAATGACCACGAAATGATCCGCTTTACCAACGTCAGCCTGATGCGCGGCCTGAAGCCGTTGCTGGAATCCGCCGACCTGACCCTGAACCCAGGCGACAAGATCGGCCTGATCGGCGCCAATGGCGCCGGCAAATCCAGCCTGTTCGCCATGCTGCGCAACGAGCTGCACCCGGACCTGGGCGACATCGACTTCCCGAAAAGCTGGCGCATGGCCTACGTGGCGCAGGAAACCCCTGCCCTGCCGCGCACCGCCATCGACTACGCCATCGACGGCGACGCCCACCTGCGCCAGCTGCAGGCCGAACTGGCGCGCCTTGAAGCCCTGCCCGATTCGACCGAACACGGCATCGAGATCGCGCACGTCCACACCGAACTGGCCGACGCCGACGCCTACACCGTGCAGTCGCGCGCCGAGCAGCTCCTGCTCGGCCTGGGTTTCTCGCTGGAGCAGATGCAGCAACCGGTGGCCAGCTTCTCCGGCGGCTGGCGCATGCGCCTGAACCTGGCGCAGGCGCTGATGTGCCCTTCCGACCTGCTGCTGCTGGACGAACCGACCAACCACCTGGACCTGGACGCGATCATCTGGCTGGAAGACTGGCTGAAGCGCTACCCCGGCACCTTGATCATCATTTCCCACGACCGCGATTTCCTCGACGAGATCGTGAACGTGATCGTGCACATCGACGATCGCAAGTTGAAACGCTACTCGGGCAACTACTCCGGCTTCGAGCGCCAGCGCGCAGCGCAGCTGGTGCTGCAGGCTTCCGCCATCGAGAAGCAGCAGCGCGCCCGCGCCCACCTGCAGTCCTTCATCGACCGCTTCAAGGCCAAGGCCACCAAGGCCCGCCAGGCGCAAAGCCGCATGAAGCAGCTGGCTAAGATGGAAGAGCTGGCGCCGCTGCGTGCCGCCGCCGAGTTCAGTTTCGAATTCCGCGACCCGGTCAGCGCGCCAAACCCGCTGCTGGTGATGGAGGACGTCGATTGCGGCTACCACACCGAGCATGGCGACAAGACCATCGTGCGCGGCGTGACCTTCTCGTTGGTGCAGGGCCAGCGCATCGGCCTGCTGGGCGTGAACGGCGCCGGCAAATCGACCCTGATCAAGACCATTGCCGGCGACATCGACCCGCTGACGGGCACCGCCACCACTGGCAAAGGCCTAGTGATCGGCTACTTCGCCCAGCATCAGGTGGAGATGCTGCGCCACGACGAATCGCCGCTGTGGCACTTGCAGAAAATGGCGCCGACCGTGCGCGAGCAGGAGCTGCGCAATTTCCTGGGCAGCTTCAATTTCCCGGGCGACATGGTGACCAGCAAGATCGCGCCGTTCTCCGGTGGCGAAAAGGCGCGCCTGGCGCTGGCCCTGATCGTGTGGCAGCGCCCCAACCTGCTGCTGCTGGACGAACCGACCAACCATCTGGACCTGGAAACCCGCGAAGCGCTGACCGATGCGCTGGCACAGTTCGAAGGCACGCTGCTGGTGGTTTCCCACGACCGCCACCTGCTGCGCGCCACTACCGAGCAGTTCATCATCGTCGAAAACGGCCGCCTGCGCGAATTCGACGGCGACCTCGATGAATACAAAGACTGGCTGCTGCAAACCAAACTGGCCAAGCCCGCGCCAGCGTCCAGCGCAGTGCCGGCGACCGGCCAGCCGGCCGCCGCCATCGAGGTTTCCCCGGTCGACCGCAAGGAGCAAAAGCGCCTGGAAGCGGAGCAGCGCCAGCGCCTGTCGGCCCAGCGCAAGCCCCTGGAAAACCGCCTGAAGAAGGTGGAAGCGGCCATGGCCCAGCGCAGCGAGCAGAAAGCCGCGATCGATGCCGCCCTTGCCGATCCGGCGATCTATGAAGCGGAAAACAAGCCGAAGCTCAAAGCCCTGCTGGCCGACCAGGTCGAATGCAGCAAGGAGCTGGAGCAGCTGGAAGGCGAGTGGCTCGAGCTTCAGGAGCAGCTGGAAGCGCTGGCTGCCTGACGCGGGCGCGCCGCGCCGCGCACCGCCATCAGGCGGTCGATGTCGAGCATGATCAGCCTGCGCTCGCCGAGCTGGCCCATGCCCAGCAGGTAGTCCACCTCCGCGCCCACATGCGGCAAGGGGTGGACTGCGCTGGCCGGCAATGACACCAAGTCGGTGACACCGTCGGTTACCATACCCATCACGCAAGTCGAAAGCTGCAGGATGATCACATCCGTGCGCGGATCGTGCACCGGCGGGCGCGGGCCGAACGCCACGCGCATGTCCACGATGGGCATGATGACGCCGCGCGACAAGGCCACGCCTTCAACGATTTCTCCGCCCGACGCAATACGCTCGAGCGCACTCAATGGACGCAACTCCTGCACGCGGCGGTAGTCCAGCGCGTATTCAAGGCCGCCCAGGCGGAACGTCAGGTACTGTCGCAGGTCGGCTTCCATATTGCTCCTCTGATTCCGGTGATACTCTGGTCCATCGTACCGTTACGCAACAGCAAGCAGTTTGACCATCCTCAAAGATTGCGGCCTGGGCTACAATGCTTTCATAACAATTGCCGGGAAAGCACACATGTTCCAATGGCTGAAGCGATTGCTCGCCAAACCTGACAGCCGCCCGCAACCGGCCGTCCCTGCTGCGCCGGCACGGCCAGCGCCCATGCCGGCGCCGATTTCCGTGCTATCGCCCGCCCTCGAAGGCGGTCCCGATTTCGAACAGAAAGACCTGGTCAACTCCACCTTCCAGCGCTGGCTGTTCGGCCTGCGCGAGAACGAATCCCTGGATACCACGGCACCCGAAGGCCGCGTCCTGCATGAACTGATCCTCGCTGCGCAATCGGGCCACAATGCCGCCGACATGCTGCGCCGCATGCCAGGCGTAATCCCGCAACTGCTGCAAAGCCTGCGCAGCGAGAATTTCGCCGGCGCCGACATCGCGCGCAAGATTTCCAACGACCTGGTGCTGGTAGGTTCCGTGCTGCGCCTTGCCAATGCCGCCATCCAGAACAGCGGCGAAGTCACCACCATCAACAGCGTCGAACACGCCGTGATCGTGGTGGGCCAGGAAGGCTTGCGGCAGTTGATCACCACTGTTGCATTCCGGCCCATCATCGACCTGAATTCAGGCCATTACACCAAGCTTCTGGCACCGCGCATCTGGGAGCAATCGGAAAAAAGCGCGGTAGCGTGCCGCATGCTGGCGCCGGAATTCGGGGTCGATCCTTTTGAAGCCTTCCTGGCCGGGCTGGTCATGAATTCAGGCTTGCTGACAGCCTTGCCGGTACTGGACAGCGCCGGCGCCAAGCCAGGCGAGCTCGGTTCCACCACGTTCCGCGCCCGCCTCGCCCACGAAGCGCTGGCCATTTCGGCCGGCATTTCCGAAGCATGGAACTTCCCGACCGCGATCACGCAAGCGATCCGCGAACAGCAGACCATGCGCAAGGGCGAAGCGCGGACGCCGATGGCACGCGTGCTGGCGGTGGGGGACTACTTGTCCAAGATCCGGATGCTGCAAGGCAGCGGCGCGCTCAACGATACGGAACACAACCTGTTCCACGACCTGCCGCTGGGCGCCCTGCCCTGTTACGCAGCTATTTGAAAGTCGGGGTCAGCTCCTGACCCTTCCCCTCATATTTCACTGACACGCACCATCGATATCAGTTCGACAAGTGCGTGTTTGAGATCTGTCAGGTGGATCGAAGGCGGCTGGGCCTCACTAATCCAATGCATCGCCAATGACAGGATTGACAGGGTGCTGGCGGCCTTCGCGCGACTGCCGTAGGCGACATTGAAACCTATCTTGCGAGCGGCGAGTCCGATAAGCCAGAGTGCGTACGCGAGCAACGCTCCCAGTAAAAGCAATACAGCCAGGCGTCGCAATGTGTAGGTTTGGCTAAAGCGTAGCCCCATACCCCACTGCGCGTTCTTGAGATCGCGGAAAGTCTGTTCAATCTGCATGCGGCCGGCATAGATGTTTGCCACTTGCTCGGCATTGAGGGAGGCGAGCTTGGGTGAAACGGCGAGCAACCATGGCTCGCGTTGTCCCTTACTATTCTTCTTGCTGCGGCAGCTGCGCGCCAGCTTGCCGATCTTGGTCAGCCGGTGCCGCCCCTTGGCCTGGCGTTTCAATAGGACGAGCCGACACAGGGCAGGATTGGCCCGCGTATAGAAGTATTGACCCAGGTCGCGCGCGTGGGCGCATGCCTGCGCATAGAGTGTTTTGCAGCCAGCCCAGTCAGAACTGTCGTGTGGGCGCACCATGTCCCGATTTCGGATTCTCCCTACCCAGGCAAATCCGAGCTGGTTAAGCAGCTTGAACCAACTGGCGCGAAAGCCGGCATCGGTGATGATGATAGCTCGGCTGCCAGGCGGCAGTATGCTACGCAACGATTGCATGAAGTTTCGGTGCACAATCGGTGAACCGAGCTTGGCACAGGGATGGACTTCTTCATATAACGTGAAAGCGCGGCCCTTGATGATGGCCGCTGCCCGCAGCAACTGAATACTGCTATCGTCGCGTACCGCCGACCAGTCCACAGCAATCTGCACGCCAGGGCGGCGAATCACGCGACGCGCCATCGCGCGGTACACCGCATGCTTTTCCTGCGCCAGATGGGGATTGCTCAAAAGTCGATCGCAGCATTTGATGCGATGACGCAATTGCGTCGCCGAGGCCAATTTCTTGCCCATGCGCACCAGGCTCAGGCCACCATGCAACGCCGCGATTGCCACCTTGGCCAGGCATGCTCGCCGCTTGGCATGCATGTTCGGACATTCCTGCTCCAATAACCCCTGTATGATTGCATGTGCATGCATGGCTTATTCCTTTCCCTCGCAGTTTGGACGCTACGAATGAAAGGGGTGACACAGCCATGCATGCGCCGTTTTTGGGATTGAAAGTTAACAGCTTCCTTAGACGTTTACAACAAAAATATGAGGGGAAGGGTCAGGGTCAGCTCCGGCAATCGGACATTTTTGTCCGATTGCCGGAGCTGACCCTGACCCTTCCCCTCATATTTTGCAGACACGCACCATCGATATCAGTTCGATAAGTGCGTGTTTGATATCTGTCAGGTGGATCGAAGGCGGTTGGGCCTCATTAATCCAATGCATCGCCAATGACAGAATTGACAGAGTGCTGGCAGCCTTCGCGCGACTGCCGTAAGCGACACTGAAACCTGTTTTGCGAGCGGCGAGTCCGATAAGCCAGAGTGCGTAGGTGAGCAATGTCCCCAGCAAGAGCAAAATAGCCAAGCGCCGCAATGTGTGGGTCTGACTAAGGCGTAATCCCATTCCCCACTGCGCGTTCTTGAGGTCGCGGAAGGTTTGTTCGATCTGCATGCGGCCAGCGTAAATGTTGGCGATTTGCTCGGCATTGAGTGAGGCGAGCTTGGGTGAAACGGCGAGCAACCATGGCTCGCGTTGTCCCCGACTATTCTTCTTGCTGTGGCAGCTGCGTGCCGGCTTGCCTATCTTGGTCAATCGGCGCCGCCCCTTTGGGTGGCGTTTCAGCAGCACAAGCCGGCACAGGACAGGATTAGCGCGCGTGTAAAAGTATTGGCCCAGGTCGCGCGCATGGGCGCTGGCCTGCGCATAGAGCGTCTTGCAGCCAACCCAGCCAGGACTGTCGTGCCAGCGCACCATGTCGCGATTGCGGATCCTCCCCACCCAGGCAAATCCGAGCTGGTTTAACAGCTTGAACCAACTGGCGCGAAAGCCGGCATCGGTGATGATGATGGCCCGGCTGCCCGGTGGAAGTATGCTGCGCAACGATTGTAGAAAGTGTTGATGCACAATCGGTGAGCCAAGCTTGGCGCAGGGGTGGGTTTCCTCATAGAGGGTGAACGCACGCCCTTTGACGATGGCTGCTGCCCGAAGCAACTGAATGCTGCTATCGTCTCGTACCGCCGACCAGTCCACAGCAATCTGCACACCAGGCTGGCGGATCACACGGCGAGCCAGCGCACGGTACACGGCATGCTTTTCCTGCGCCAGATGGGGATTACTCAACAGCCGATCACAGCATTTGATGCGATGGCGCAACTGCGTCGCCGAAGCCAGCTTCTTCCCCATGCGCACCAGACTTAGGCCACCATGCAACGCCGCTGTCGCCACCTTGGCCAAGCATGTCCGCCGCTTGGCATGCATGTTCGGACATTCCTGATCCAATAACCCCTGTATGATTGCATGTGCATGCATGGCTTATTCCTTTCCCTCGCAGTTTGGACGCTACGAATGAAAGGGGTGACACAGCCATGCATGCGCCGTTTTTGGGATTGAAAGTTAACAGCTTCCTTCAACGTTTACAACAAAAATATGAGGGGAAGGGTCAGGAGCTGACCCCGACTTTCATGCTGCACTTCCGCTCCAGTCGAACTGGCCGGTGCTGCCGGTGAACAGCGGCGGCTGCGTGCCCAGCGGGGCGCGTACGCGCAGCTTGACTTCCTTTGGCGGCAGCAGGTACGCCGGCCCCAGGTCGGGATTGAATACCAGCTTGCGCACCACCACGTCGCCTGCGATCTGCCGCACCGTGCAGCGTGCGCCGCCGACCACCATCAGCTTCTGCCGGTAGACATGCTCGCCCAGTTCCTGCTCCTTTTGCTGTGCGGCCTGGGCTTCCTTCATCGCGACCTGCAGCCGCGCCACCATCTTCAGTGAAGGTCCGACTTTCAGCGCCATTTTCTGGAACAACACGAGCTGCTCCTGGTTCAGCGTGAGCTCCTGCTTGCGTACCTTGCTGGCCAGTTGCAGGTAGTTGCGCACTTCCTGGTCGGCTGTGATGGCATCCATCTGGGTCTTGCAGCGCGCGGCCTGCTGCTCCTGCTTTTCCGCTCGGACGGCGCATTCGGCCAGCTTGTCGTCGTATTTGCTGGTGTCTGGCACCATGACGTGCAGCTGCATTTCGGCCTGCTTGCGCGGGCCTGCGCTGTCGATCTCGATGCGCCGCGCGGCAATGGCGCAGCCGGAAGCGAGCTTGATCAACACTTCCTCGGCCATGATCTCGCAGTTGTAAGCTTCGGTGATGATCACGCGCGTACCGGTAATGACGCAGTTCTGCGCCTTGCCCAGCACGACCTCGCCTTTCTTCGCCTGCAGCAGCGCGCCCGACGCGACGCCTGCGACGCGGATATTGCCATCCGCGTTGGTAGCGCTGCCGCCCATCAGGTTCTTTTGCAGCGCGATGGTGCCGCCGCGCGAGACGATATTGCCGAAGACGTCGGCGTGCACGGTGATATTGCCGCCCTCCACAGTGCGCTGCTCCTGCACCTCCCCGAACTCCTCGTAATCGCCATCGAGCTTCAGGTTGCCCGTGGTGCGCACGGAGACCCCTTCCCGGCTGACGATCTTGGGCCCGATGGAAATGCGCTTGCTCTTGCCGTCGACGTTGATGAAGCCTTCGCGCGAAGACACCAGGTAATCCACGCCCTCGTGATGCTCCACCACCGTGCCCTCGCCTGCCACCGTAGTCAATTCCACGTCGCGCGCCGGCGGCGGTTCCAGCACGATGCCGGACAGCTCGAAGCCGCGCGTGCCCGCCTGCGGCGGTTCGCGGCGCAGCAGGCGCACCTGGGCCTTCACCTGCGGGAAGCGGTTCTGGAAGCTGTGCAGGTCGAAGCGGCCGTTGGCCAGCAGGCGTGGCGCATTGGAGCGGTGGATGCTTTCCGACACTTCCACAATGGCGGCGTCGCGGCCCGGTACCGGCGGCAGCCTGCGCGCCACGATCAGGCGGGCCACCTTGCCGCTGGCAATGGCCTCGCGTACCACCGGCGCATCGATGCCGAAGCGGATACCCTTGGTCCACATATCGGCCACGAACTCGCCGAAGTCGAGATGGGCCGGCAGCGGCGCCTCGCCTTCGGCTTCGATAAACACGGGTTCAAAATAGTATTCCGCTTCGCCGCCGACGATGCGCACCGACTTGTACAGGCCGCGCCGCCCGCTGGGAAATGGCACGATCTCGTCGGCAAAGCGCCACAGGGGCTGGCCGTCCATGCCTTCCGGCAGTTCGGGACCGGCGCCGTACAGGGCGCGGATGAAGACGCCGTAATCCAGGCCGCGGAAGCAGGCACCGGACAGGAATACCTGGTTGGCCGCCGCCTGCAGCAAAGCCGCCGGGGCTTCCGCCTTGAAATACACGCCATCGGCGCGCTGGACCAGCGACGATGGCAGATCGCCGGCCGCTGCGGCGGCCGAGGCAGCGTCTGCAGGCACCATGTCTCCCCGGTTGTCTTCTTGCGCCATTGTACGGCTATCGGCCCACTACGCCACGCTCGCCTCAGCCAGGGCAGCGCCATGCCAGTTCACGCTGCCGGCGGAACCGGCGAAGATCGGCAGGCTGTCCAGGCGCGGGCCGCGCAGCATGGCTTTGTAATCCTTGGGCGCTGCCATGAAGTTGGCTGCCACCGCCTCGCCCAGCGGCAAGGTACGCACCAGGACTTCGCCATCGACCATGGTGACCCGCACCGAGGAACGGGCCGCGGCGTCGCGTTTCAGGGCTTCCAGCTCATCGCGGCGGCTGCGCGCGCCGGCAATGGCTTCTTCCGCCAACTTGATCGACTGCACCAGTTGGCCGATCTGCTTGATATGCGGCGCCACCGCGCCCGCCACCTTCTTCAGGTGCGGCACCTGGGCCGGCGTCAGGTGGATCTCGCCCTTGCGCAGCTTTTCGGCTAACGTCAGGTAGCTGCGCACCTCGGCCATGGCGTTCAGGCGGTCATGCTCGGCGCGCCAGGCGGCAATTCCCGCTTCGTGGACGGCGACCTGTTTCTGCAGCGTTTCCAGCTCGGCGTCGTGGCCGGTGACATCCTTGACCACCACATAGACGAACATTTCGCTGTTCTTGCGCGGTCCGGCGCTCTCCACCAGCACGCTGCGGCCGGCAACGGCGCAGCCAATGGCCAGCTCCACGGTCACTTCGTCGGCAAAGATCTCGCAATTGGACGCTTCCGCGATCACCACCCTCGGTGCGCTGATTACGCAGCTTTCGGCGCGGCCGGTAATGGTGACCGTGCCGCTGGCGGTCTGGATGGTGGAGCCGGAAGCCACCCCTTCGATGCGGATATCGCCCTTGGCATTGATGGCGCGGCCGCCCACCAGGTTGCGGCCCAGGACAATGGTGCCGCCGCTGGAGTTGATATTGCCGAACACGTCGCCGTGCACCGTGATGTCGCTGCCGTTCACGTCGCGCAGCTCCTGCACGTCGCCAAATTCCTCGAAGGCGCCCATCAACTCCAGGTTGCCGGTGGTGCGGCCCGACACGCCCTCGCGGCTGATGATCTTGTCGCTCAGCGCCACCTGCCCGCTTTTCGGGTCGACATTGAGGAAGCCTTCGCGCGCCGCCACCAGGAACTCGCCGTCGGCCTCGCGCGCGATGGCAGTGCCCTCGCCTGCGAAGCGGCTGAAATCCACATCGCCTGGCGCCAGCGCGGCCAGCGCCTGGCCGGCGATATTGCGCCCTGGCGCACCGGGCACGCCGGGCAGTTTTTGCAGCAGCCGCACGCCCTGCTTGATCTGGGGGAAACGGTTCTGGAAGCTGGTCAGGTCGACCGTGCCGTCGGCACGCTGGCGCGGCGCGTCGCTGCGGTGCAGTTCGGCGGCTACTTCCACCACGCGCGCATCCTGCGCCGGGGTCGGCTCCAGGTCCAGGGCCGCGGCCACCCGTTCGCCCTTGGGCGCGGCCAGCGCGGCGCGCACTGCCGCCACCTGGATGCCAAAGCGCACATTCTTCAACCACATGTCGGCTACAAACTCGTCGAAATCGAGCTGGGCCGGGCGTTCCGGCAGCAAGGTGCCGTCCGGCAACTCCTCAGCCGGCAGGTAAATCGGTTCGAAGAAGTACTCCGCCTCGCCGTCGCGGATCTTGACGTTGCGGTACAGCGCCTTGCGCTCGGCCGGGAATGGCGCTACCTGGTCGCCGACGCGCACCAGCAGTTCGGGATGGGGCGCCAGCTCCGGTCCCACGCCATACAGGGCGCGCGCCAGCGCCGGGTAATCGAGGCCGCGCAGCATATAGCCGCTGCGGAACAGGACATCGATCGCCGCCGTCAGTTCAGGCGCGAGCAGGCGCAGGTCCAGGTAGATCCCGTCGGGACGCTGGACTACGCCGGCCGGCAAGCTGCCGGCGCTCTCCTGTTGTGCAATTTGGGACAAAGCTCCTCCTCCAGTGCCCTGATCATGGGCGCGCCGGGGCGCGTTGTCTTGCGGGCAATCAATATTACACGCAAAACATCAAAATCCGGAGGTTTTTGGGGCCGAAAGTTCTCTTAACGTTACGTAAACGTCACACAATTACCGCCTGCGCGGCAGGGAGTACACTTGCTGGCCCGCTTCATTGATCTGGCGGCGCAGGTCGCGGCGTTCGTCCGGGGTCATGCGGCCCATGCGGCGCGAGTCTGCGTTGTCCCGGTCGTCCATCATGCGCGGCGCATCGTCCATGCGTCCTTCATACTGGCGTTGATAGCGCGCTTCGCGGGCATCGTTCATACGGTTGTCGCGGAAGTCGCGCGGCGCTTCGCGGCGCTCCTGCTGGCGGTTGCGCTGGTCGGACTGCGCCTGGGCGCTGGCCATCAAGGTGCAGCACAGGCCGGCGCACAGCGCCAATGCCGCTTTGCCCAATCCTGTTTTCGCACCAAGTTTCATCGCTGTCCTCGTCGTACTTGCCGTATCCATGCCCGCAGTGTATGCGCTCCGACTTCCCATGGTAAGAGCGACCGGGTAAAGTTTGTAAGAATTTGTAATGAGTTTTCACCGGTATGGCACCGGCCATCAATATGACGTTACCATAGCGACATGCATCTGACAATTCAACAAGATCAATCCTGCCTATGAATACCACCACTACCCCTCCAGCCGCCCCCGGCGGCCAGCAAGGCCACCAGGCCAAGATCATGGTGGTGGACGATGACGTCCGCCTGCGCGACCTGTTGCGCCGCTACCTGACCGAGCAAGGCTTTAACGTCGTCACGGCTGAAAACGCCACTGCCATGAACAAGCTGTGGCTGCGCGAGCGTTATGACTTGCTGGTGCTGGACCTGATGCTGCCCGGCGAAGACGGCCTGTCGATCTGCCGCCGCCTGCGCGGCGCCGGCGACCAGACCCCGATCATCATGCTGACTGCCAAGGGCGAGGACGTGGACCGCATCGTGGGCCTGGAAATGGGCGCCGACGATTACCTGCCCAAGCCGTTCAACCCGCGCGAACTGGTGGCCCGCATCGGCGCCGTGCTGCGCCGCAAGCAGCCCGACGAAATCCCGGGCGCGCCTTCCGAACACCCGCAAACTTTCGAGTTCGGCCAGTTCGTGCTGGACCTGGGCACCCGTACCCTGAAGAAAAACGGCGAAACCGTGCCGCTGACCACCGGCGAATTTTCGGTGCTGAAAGTGTTTGCGCGCCACGCGCGCCAGCCGCTGTCGCGCGAAAAGCTGATGGAACTGGCGCGCGGCCGCGAGTACGAAGTGTTCGACCGCAGCCTGGACGTGCAGATTTCCCGCCTGCGCAAGCTGATCGAACCCGACCCGTCCAGCCCGCTGTATATCCAGACCGTGTGGGGTCTTGGCTACGTCTTCATTCCTGAGGGCCAGCCGCGCTGATTTCCGGGCTGTCGATGAAATTACGCCTGCCGCGCCCGGCGTCGCTGACCAGCGGCCTGTTCTGGCGCACCTTCCTCTTGCTGAGCGTACTGACCACGCTCTCCATGTCGGCCTGGTTCGGCATGGTCAACTACGTCCAGCGCGAGCCGCTGGCGCAGCAGACTGCCGCCCAGGTGGTGTCGGTCGTGACCATCACCCGTGCCGCCCTGACCCACTCGGCCACCGATTTGCGGCGCGAACTGCTGTTCGAACTGGTATCGAACGAAGGCATCCGCGTCTTCACCATGGAAGATGACGACGAGGTGGCGCCGCCGCCAAGCTCGGGGCTGATGGCCGACATCCAGTCCCTGGTGCGCGCCAAGCTGGGCGCCGATACCCGTTTTTCCTCGGAAGTGAACGGCGTGCCCGGCTACTGGGTCAGCTTCAAGATCGCCGACGACCGCTACTGGCTGATGCTGGAACGCGAACGCCTGCCGGGCCCGGTCGAATGGCTGGGCTGGGCAGGCGTGGTGTCGCTGGTTTCCCTGCTGGGGGCGGCGCTGATTTCCAGCCTGATCAACCTGCCGCTAAAGCGCCTGAGCGCAGCGGCGCGCGAGATCGCCCAGGGCCGCCATCCGGAGCCGCTGCCGGAATCCGGGCCGCAGGAAGTGCGCCAGGCCAACCGCAGCTTTAACCAGATGGTGGACGACCTGCAACAGGTCGAATCGGACCGCGCCGTGATCCTGGCCGGCATTTCGCATGACTTGCGCACACCGCTGGCGCGCATGCAGCTTGAAGTGGAAATGGCCAACCTGTCGCAGGAGGCGCGCGAAGGCATGCAGTCGGATATTGCGCAGATGGATGCCATCATTGCGCAGTTCCTTGACTACGCCAAGCCGACCGAAGCGTCCAGCTTCATCAATGTCGACATGGCAGCGCTGCTGGCCGAGTGCGTGCACGAGGCGGGGCGGCATGCCGACGTGCGGGTTACGGCTGAGCTGCCGGAGCAGGCGCATGTGCTGGGCAATGCGACTGACCTCAAGCGGGTGATCGGCAACCTGGTCGAGAATGCGCGGCGCTACGGCAAGACGCCGGGTTCGGACGTCACCGAGATCGATATCAAATGCACGGTGCGCGGGATGCATACGGCCAAGCGGATTGTGGTTGAAGTGCAAGACCACGGCGTCGGCGTGCCTGAGGAGCAGATTGCGCAGTTGCTGAAGCCTTTTACCCGGCTCGATACGGCGCGCGGACAGGCCAACGGGGCTGGGCTGGGACTGGCGATTGTGGACCGGGTGCTGTCGCGGCATGAAGCTGGACTGGAGGTTTCCAATCGTGCCGGCGGCGGGTTGAAGTTCACGATTTCGCTGCGCGCGCTTTAAAACCGGTAAACCGGGGTCCGACCCGCAGGGTCAGCCCCCCTCTGCTCGAAGTCTCAACATTCGTTCCTGGCCACAAGACCGTTGTGGGTCAGACCCTGCGGGTCTGCACCAGGTTTACCGGTTTTAGACTAAACTGAAGCCATGACCATCCGTCAAGGCTTCGCCGACACCATCGGCCACACGCCCCTGATCCGTCTCGCCCGCCTCTCGGCCGAGACCGGCTGCGACATCCTGGCCAAAGCTGAGTTCATGAATCCCGGCGGTTCCGTCAAAGACCGCGCCGCCCTCGCCATCATCCTCGACGCCGAACGTTCCGGCCGGCTGCAAGCCGGCGGCACCGTGGTCGAAGGCACCGCCGGCAACACCGGCATCGGCCTGGCCCACCTGTGCGCCGCACGCGGCTACAAGTGCGTGATCGTGATTCCCGTAACCCAATCCGAAGAAAAATTCGCCATCCTGCGCACGCTGGGCGCCGAAGTGCGCCCGGTCAAGGCCGTTCCCTACGCCGACGACAACAACTACCAGAAAGTTGCCGGACGCCTGGCGCAAGAGCTGCCCAACGCCATCTGGGCCCGGCAGTTCGACAACCTCGCCAACCGCCAGGCCCATTACGAACAGACCGGCCCCGAGATCTGGCACGACACCCACGGCCGCATCGATGCCTTCACCTGCGCCACCGGCACCGGCGGCACGCTGGCCGGCGTCGCCCGCTACCTGAAAGAGCAAAAACCGGACGTCAGGATCGTGCTGGCCGATCCCTTCGGCAGCGCGCTGTATCACTGGATCAAGCACGGTGAACTGAGAAGCGAAGGCAGCTCCATTTCGGAAGGCATCGGCAACAGCCGCGTCACCGCCAACCTGCAAGGCACACCGATCGACGACGCCGTGCGCATCGGCGACAAGGCTTGCGTGCAGATGGTGTATCGCCTGCTGCGCGAAGAAGGCTTGTACGTGGGCGGCTCGAGCGGCATCAACGTCGCTGCCGCGGTGGAACTTGCAAAGCAGATGGGCCCCGGCCACACCATCGTGACCCTGCTGTGCGACCGCGGCGCCACGTACGCGGCGCGCCTGTTCAACCCCCAATGGCTGGCCCAAAAAAATCTTTTGTAATCGTGTCGATCTGGCGCAGCGCCGTTCGTCGTGGGAATATGGAGGCCGCAAACGGCGTCCACTTTCCTCATCAACGAATGGAGAATTACCATGACTGTCAATGCAATCCCGGAAGGCATGCACAGTGTTACCCCTCACCTGGTCTGCGAGGGCGCAGCCGCCGCTATCGACTTCTATAAGAAGGCTTTCAACGCAGTAGAGAATTCGCGCCTGCCCGGGCCAGGCGGCAAGATCATGCATGCCCAGATCAGCATCGGCGATTCGCACATCATGCTGGTCGACGATTTCCCTGACGCTGGCTGCTTCGGTCCGAAACACTACAAGGGCACGCCGGTCACCCTGCACATTTACGTGGAAGACGTCGACGCCTCCTACAAGCGCGCCATCGACGCCGGCGCAACCGCCAGGATGCCGCCGGAAGACATGTTCTGGGGCGACCGCTACGGCGTGCTGGTTGATCCGTTCGGCCATAGCTGGTCGATCGCCACCCACAAGCGCGACCTGACTCCCGAACAGATGCAGGAGGGGATGAAGGAAATGATGGACAAATCGCCTCAGTGCAAAGCCTAAGGAGACCGACAACATGCGATTCATGCTCATCGTCAAAGCCACCGCCGATTCCGAAGCGGGCAAGATGCCGAAAACCGAACTGCTCGAAGCGATGGGCAAGTTCAACGAGGAACTGGTCAATGCCGGCGTGCTGCTGGCCGGCGAAGGCCTGCATCCGAGTTCACGCGGCGCCCGCGTGCACTTCTCGGGCAGCAAGCGCACCGTCATCGACGGCCCGTTCCCGGAAACCAAGGAGCTGATTGCCGGCTTCTGGCTGATTCAGGTAAAGTCGCTGGATGAAGCCATCGAATGGGTCAAGCGCTGCCCCAATCCGATGGAAAGCGACTCAGATATCGAAATCCGCCAGGTATTCGAGGCCGAGGATTTCGGCGCCGAATTCACGCCCGAACTGCGTGAACAGGAAGCGCGCATCGCCAGCAAGATAGCAGCGCCCGTATAAAGGAGACTTCAATGCAGTACATGGTTATTCGGAAGGCCGACGCCGCTTCGGAATCGGACACCTTCCCATCCGCTGAGCTGGTGCAGGCCGTACCGGGGGCCAAATGGCTGCGCTCCAGCGCCGACGGCGGCCTGCGCATGCGCCGCCGCGACGGCCAGTGGCTGTATGAAGAAGGCCCGTTCGAAGACGTGAGCGTGGCCGGCTTCACCTTCATCGACGCCGAAGACCGGCGCGCCGCCAGCGAACTGGCGGCACGCTGGCCGTCGGCCGACGCCGAGGGCAGTGCCGAGGTCGAGGTGCGCGAAGCCGGTTGCCCCGGCGGCTGCGTCGGCTTCGACACCGGCAAGGCGCCCCAGCACACGGCATGGGCTATCCTGCTGCGCTCCGACGCCGTGGCGGAACAGGATTTCGAACCGCCGGCCGTGGTGATCGACATCATGAACCGCGCCAACAATGCCGGCATCGCGGCCGGGGTCGCCCTGTCCGGCGAAGGCTTGAAGTCGACCGCTCGCGGCGCGCGCGTCAAGTTCAGCGGCGGCAAGCCCTTCATCACCGACGGACCTTTCGCCGAGGTGAAGGAACTGATCGCCGGTTACTGGGCGGTGGATGCCGCCACGCGCGATGACGTCATCGCCTGGGTCAAATCCTACCCCTACCCTAACCCGGGCGATATGGAAGTGGAGCTGCGCAAGGTCGCAGCTTAGGACCGCGTTGTGGTGGAAGCGCGCAGCACCAGCTGCGCGTTGATCACCGTGAGCGGCTCGACTTCCTGGCCTTCGATGCAGGCCAGGAGTTTCTGCATGGCCGCCGCGCCCATTTGCTCGCTGTTCAGGTCCACGCTGGTGAGGGCCGGCGAGGCGAAACTGCCGAACTGGATATTGTCGAAGCCAACCACGGAAATATCGCCCGGCACGCGGAAGCCCAGGGTCTGTGCCGCTTTCATGAAACCCAGCGCCAGCAGGTCGTTAAAGCAGACCAGCGCGTCCGGTGGCTGCCGGCCCAGCATGACCGCGGAGCACAGCTTTTCGCCCGCTGCCGAGATCGGCGCCTCCGCTTCAAATTCGCTCAGCACCAGGCCTTGCGCTGCCAGCGCCTCGCGCACGCCTGCCGTGCGTTCGGGGTTGCGGCGCGAGTTGGCAAATCCCATATAACCAACCCGCTTGTGGCCCTGCGCCAGCAGGTGGCGCGTGACCATGAAGGCACCAAGCTGGTCGTCGCTGGCCACGGAAGGCAGCTTGATGACATCAGGCCGGCCGAAGAACACCGATGGACGGTCCAGCGCCAGCAGCCAACCCAATTCCTCCTCCGGCGTGCGGGAGTAGACGATCATGCCGTCCACGCGCCGGCTCAGCGCTTCCAGGAGATGCCGCTCGCGCTCGGGGGTTTCTTCCGTATCTACCAGCAGCAAGGTATAGCCGTGGGCCTGTGCCACGCGGTTGGCGCCCTTCACCACGCTGGCGTAGTGCGGATTGGTGATGTCCAGCACCGACAGGCCGATGGCCCTGGTGCGGCCGGTGATCATGGATTGCGCCATCGGGTTGGAGCGGTAGCCCAACTGCTCGATGATGCTGGTAAGGCGCGCTTCAACCGCAGGCGAGAAGCGCTGCGCGCCGTTGACGAACTTGGAGACCGTGGCTGTCGATACGCCCGCGGCGGCGGCCACATCACGAATTGTCGCTACGCTCTTCTTCATCGCCCGGTTCATTATTGGAAAAGTTGCCGAGTTTATCACGCGATCGCTGCCATGATGGTAAAGTAGCTGCATGAACGACAACAGCATCCACCGCGCCATTGACGCTGTCTGGCGCATCGAAGAAGCGAAGATCATCGCTGTCCTGACACGCATGCTGCGCGACGTCGCGCTGGCGGAGGAAATGGCGCAGGACGCACTGGTCAGCGCTCTGGAAACCTGGCCGGAAAATGGCACGCCCGACCGCCCGGCCGCATGGCTGATGCAGGCGGCAAAAAACAAGGCGCTCGACTATCTTCGCCACCAGAAGCTGGTACACGAAAAAGAACCGGAGCTGACATACGAAATCGAAGGTTTGCTGCAGGATGCCGCGCCGGACCTGGAACGCGAGCTCGATGACAATATCGGTGACGACCTGCTGCGCTTGATCTTCATCTCCTGCCACCCGGTGCTGACCATGGAGGCGCGCGTGGCGTTGACCCTGCGCCTGCTGGGCGGCCTGACAACCGACGAAATTGCGCGCGCCTTCCTGGCCTCGGAATCGACCGTGGCCCAGCGCATCGTGCGCGCCAAACGCACGCTGGGCGAGGCCAAGGTGCCGTTCGAGGTGCCGCGTGGCGCCGAACTGGAAGAACGCCTGGCCGCCGTGCTGCAGGTCATCTACCTGGTCTACAACGAAGGCTACTCCGCCAGTGCCGGCGCTGACCTGATGCGTCCCGCCCTGTGCAATGAGGCGTTGCGCCTGGGCCGCATCCTGGCCGAGCTGGTGCCGGGCGAGCCGGAAGTACATGGCCTGGTGGCGCTGATGGAGATCCAGTCATCGCGTTCGCGCGCCCGCACCGATGCCGAGGGCAAGCCTGTGCTGCTGCTGGAGCAGGACCGCACGCGCTGGGACCAGATGCTGATCCGGCGTGGACTGGCAGCGCTGCAGCGCGCGCAGTCTCTAGACCGCGTGCCGGGGCCTTATGTACTGCAAGCAGCCATCGCCTCCTGCCACGCCCGCGCACGCAGGCCGGAGGACACGGACTGGCAGCAAATCGCCGACTTGTACCTGGCGCTGGCAACACGCGCGCCCTCGCCGGTAGTGGAGCTCAATCGCGCGGTGGCGCTGGCCATGGCGTATGGGCCGACCGTTGGCCTGGAGCTGGTCGACCAGCTGGTCGATGAACCGGCGCTTAAGCAATATCACCTCCTGCCAAGCGTGCGTGGCGACTTCCTGTTCAAGCTGAACCGCCTGCCCGAGGCGCGCTTCGAATTCGAGCGCGCGGCCTCGCTGACGCAGAATGAACAGGAGCGCCAGTTATTGCTGACCCGAGCCGCGGCCTGCACATAGCGCTGCTTCTCTAAGCGCTTTCAAGGGCGCCGTCGCGGCGGGTGCGGCGGTAGCGCGGGAGGTCGTCGCAGATTGGCTCCCAGTGGAGCCGGTTGTCGGCGAAGGTGTGGTCTTGCGGCGGCAGGGCTTCCGGGTCGTCCAGGCTGGCGGTGGTGATGTCCATGTCGCCGGGCGAACTGTCGTCGGCGAAGGTGAGATGGGTGCCGCAGGTGCTGCAGAACTCGCGCGTCACGCCGGGGCTGGAATGGAAGATGGCGGGCTTGCCGCGCACGTAGCGAAACTGGGAGCGAGCAATGCTGAACCAGGCTACGCTGGGGGCGCCGGACAGGCGGCGGCACATCGAACAATGGCACCAGGTGCTAACCAACACCGGCGCGTCTGCTTCATACTGCACCGCGCCGCAAAAACAGCCGCCCGTGTACATAGGGTTCTCCCTATTCCAGCAGTTTGGTCATGAGCAGTTCCGCCGAGCCGTAGCCAAACAGCGAATCGCTCTCCAACCCCTCCGTGTCGTATGGCACGGATACTTCGCGCTCCGGTTTGGCCGGATCGTCGCCGTAAGTGGCCTGCCAGGCACGCCTTAAGGCGTCCGCACGGCGGATGAACATCGGCACCGGCCAGCCGCCGCGCTGGAAATCGATCATGTTGCCGATTACCGGCCAGCGCCCGTTGGCTACCGCAATGTCGCCGGTGCGGATCACCTTCAGCGCATCGTTGGCCGTCAGCTGCTGCACATCCGCCAGGGTCGGCAGCGTCCAGTGGGTCGGCCCGAACAGGTAGGCCAGCATGACCTTTCCTTGCGGTGACAGGCGGGCCACCAGTCCGGTGGCATACCCGCCATTTCTAAGCGGGATCGCAAACCAGCTGCCCTCCCGGTACGGCTGCAACTTCATCGACTTCCTTTCTGTTTGCAGCGCGATACCAGGACATTATTCGTAGTGGTACTGCGCGGCGATCGGTCCCGCCTTGAACAGCGCTTCCTTCATTTCCTTATCCATTTTCGGGTCGCGCCGGCGCACCCATTCCAGCAGCATCGCGATCTGCTTGCGCGTGGCATCGCGATGGCTGGCCATGACCAGCTTCAGCTCGGGGTCGGTGCACGTCTCGATGCGCTGGTTATGCATGTCCAGCGCCTCGATCTTCTCACTCAACGACGTTAGCGCCCGGTGCATGTCCAGCACCTGGGCATTGAGGTAGTCGCGCGGCTCGACCACGTGTTCCTGTGTCATCTCACTCTCCTTAGGCATGCGGGTACACGCATTGTCAGCCTGCGGCGCGGATTTCTCAAGTGTAGCAAGGCGCCCGGGCGGCTGTCGCACGGATGGGCGAGTTTTGCGCGATAATGCCCGGCATTATGCAAAACTTCGAATTCCACAATCCAACCCGCGTCATTTTCGGCGCAGGACAAATTTCCTCCCTGGCAAAACATATTCCTTCCAATGCACGTGTGTTGCTGCTCTACGGCGGCGGCAGCATCAAGTCCAACGGCACCTATGACGAAGTGCATGCTGCGCTGGCAGGCCTGGAACATCCGGTGCTGGAGTTTGCCGGCATCGAGCCCAATCCGCGCTACGAAACGCTGATGGAAGCGGTGGCGCTGATTCATCGCGAGAACATCGACTTCCTGCTGGCGGTCGGCGGCGGCTCTGTTGTCGACGGCACAAAATTTGTTGCCGCTGCGGCGGTGTACGATGGCGACGCCTGGGACATCCTGAAAATCGGCGGCAAGGTGGTGAAGGCCGCCCTGCCCTTTGGCGCCGTGCTGACGCTGCCGGCTACCGGATCGGAAATGAACAGCGCCAGCGTGATCAGCCGTGCCGCAACGCAGGAAAAGCGCGCCTTCATGAGTCCACACGTTTATCCGCGCTTCTCGGTACTGGACCCGGCCAAGACATTGACGCTGCCACTGCGCCAGGTCGGCAACGGGGTGGTCGATGCCTTCGTCCACACCACCGAACAGTACCTGACCTACCCGGCCAACGCGCCGGTGCAGGACCGCTTTGCCGAAGGCCTGCTGCAAACCCTGGTGGAACTGGGCCCGCAAGTGCTGGCGCGTCCAGATGATGTGGAAGTGCGCGCCAACATCATGTGGACCGCCACCATGGCGCTGAATGGTCTGATCGGCGTCGGCGTGCCGCAGGACTGGGCGACCCACGGCATCGGCCACGAACTGACCGCGCTGTTTGGCCTGGACCATGCGCAGACGCTGGCGATCGTCCTGCCGGGCATCCTGCAGATCCGCCGCGAAGCCAAGCGCGGCAAGCTGCTGCAATACGCCGCGCGCGTCTGGGGCCTGGATGCCGGCAAAGGCACCGAGGATGAACGCATCGATGCGGCCATCGGCAACACGCGCGCCTTCTTCGAACAGATGGGCGTGCCGACCCGTTTGTCCGGCTATGGCCTGGGTTCGGAAGCGATCGATGCCGTCGTCGCCGCCATGGAAGCGGCCGGCTTGACCGGCCTGGGCGAACGGCGCGATATCACGCCTGCCGACGTGCGCAAGGCGCTGCAACTGAGCCTGTAGTACAATACCGCCTCGCTAGGGGTCCTCGCGCATGCGTGCGGGGTGAGAAATACCCTCCGAACCTGATCTGGATAATGCCAGCGAAGGAAAGCGTAGATGGTTGAAAGCCCGCAGGTGCGGGCCCCGCTCTCACCCCTCGTGCTCTCCCGCTGGCGCAACGTACAGCAAGAGCACAAAAATGACTCAATACCGCCTCACCCTGGCCGCACTGGCCGTCGCTTCCGCCTTCGCCCCTGCCGCCAGCGCGCAGGACCAGAAAATGACCGAAGTGGTCATCTCCGCCAACCGTGTGGCCGCCGAGCGCGCCTCCGTGGCCGGCTTCAGCGAACAGCCGTTGCTGCAGACCCCTGCTTCCGTCAGCGTGCTGACCCGCGAACAGATTCAGGAATTGAACATCCGCAACACCACCGACGCAGCCAAGTTCGACGCCAGCATCGGCGACGCCTACAACGCGGTCGGCTACGCCGAACAGTTCTCGATCCGCGGCTTCAAGCTGAATAACGCCAATTCCTACCGCAAGGATGGGCACCCGGTGTCCGGCGATACCCAGATCCCGCTGGAGAACAAGGAAAGCATCGAAGTGCTGCGCGGCCTGGCCGGCATGCAGGCGGGCGTTGCGGCACCGGGCGGCGTGGTCAATTACGTGACCAAGCGCCCCACCGATAACACGCTGCGCTCCGTGCTGTTTGAAGTGGGCGAGCGCGGCTCCGTGCTGGGCACCGTGGACCTGGGCGGCCGTTTCGAAGACCGCCGCTTCGGCTACCGCGTCAACGCGGCAGGTGAACGCATGCGCTCCATCATCAAGGGGGCCGACGGCCACCGCAGCTTCGTCTCCGGCGCGTTCGATTTCCGTATCAGCCCACAGGCGCTGCTGACGATCGATGCCGACTACCAGAAGAAGTCGCAGAAGTCGGCACCCGGCTTCCAGCTGATCGGCGGCACCAGCCTGCCGGTGGTCGATGCCGCCACCTTCCTCAACGACCAGCCGTGGGCCAAACCGGTTGAAACCGAATCGAGCAACATCGGCGTGAACTTCCAGTACCAGCTTTCGCCAGAATGGAAAGCGACCTTCAGCGCGAACCAGCACCGCTTCAAGCGCGATGACTACACCGCCTTCCCTTACGGCTGCACGAGCGAATCGCTGTGGCCGGGCTATTGCACCAACGGCGATTACGATGTTTACGACTACCGCAGCCTGGGTGAAGAGAAGAAACCGCTGTCGGCCAAGGCGCTGTTGAATGGACGCTTTGCGACCGCTTCGATTCGCCATGAACTGGCTGCCGGCCTGTCCTTCTTCAGCAACCACGAAAGCTGGGGCGACTACGTGTACGAATACGCTGGCGTGAGCAACATCTACCATCCGGTTGCGGTCCCGATGACCGATGAGCAAGTGGGCCCGGTTTCCGAGCGCCGCAACGATCATGAGCGCTCGGCCTTCGTGCAGGACATCATCGGCCTGAGCGACCAACTGGCGCTGCATGCCGGCGTGCGCTATGCGTCCCTGCGCCGCAATGAAGCAGACGTCGCGCCGGTGCGCAAGAACTTCTGGCTGCCGAATGTGGCGCTGGTGTTCAGCCCCAGTTCCAGGCTGTCCTACTATGCGAACTATGCGCAGGGCCTGCAGTACGGCAGCGTGGCACCTATCGGCACCAGCAACGAAGCTCGCGCGCTGGCGCCGGGCAAATCGAAGCAGGTGGAGCTGGGAACCAAGGCCGAAATCAACGGCATCACGCTGTCGGCAGCGCTGTACCAGATCGACCAGGGCCTGGAGTTCACCGACGCCGCCAGCAACACCTTCGTGCGCAGCGGCCAGGAACGCCACCGCGGCCTGGAGTTCAGTGCGCAGGGCAAGGCAACGCGTGAACTGCTGCTGGGCGCTTCGATGGCGGCGATCCATACCGAGCAGGAAGGCACCGGCCTGGTGGGCCTGGACGGCAAGCGTGTGACCAATGTGCCGAACTTCAAGTCGACCGTGTGGGCAGACTACGCCGTGAGCGCAGTTCCCGGCCTGAAACTGAATGCAAACTGGCAGTTCGCCGGCAAGAAGGCCTTCGACCAGGAGAACAAGACCATGGTGCCGTCCTACCATGTGGTGAACCTGGGCGGCTCGTACGCCACCCGCGTGGGCGGTTCGGCGGTGATCCTGCGCGCGCAGGTGAAGAATGCGTTCGACAAGTTCTACTGGCGCGACGTGACGCCGGACCTGGGCGGCTACCTGTTCCCGGGTTCCCCGCGCACCTTCCACCTCTCTGCGCAGGTTGACTTCTAACCCAGGTATGCGGCGGCCGCGTACCGGGTCGGCCCCTTGGGTCTGGCCCGGGTTCTCCGGTGCTAAAAGATGTACTGGACACGCATGCTGAAGGAGTTGGCTGCGCGGCCCGAGTTCTTGCCGAACAGGTAGGCTGCTTCGTACTTGAAGTGGCCTGCTTCGCCGAAGAAGGCTGGCCCGGCGCGGTGCGATTGCCGCTTCGACGGCAGCCAGTCATTCCATTTCCCTACTTCGCCAAAGCCTTGCAGGCCCGGCGAGAACCAGCGCTTCCAGCGCTGCCTGACCTGCCATTGGTAGGCCAGCTCGGTTTCGTTGTGCGCCCCGTTATCCATTTCGCGCTGGAAGAACAGGTTGAAGTTCAGTTGCGTGCGCCAGACTTGCGTTTGCAGCACCGGCCCGATCTCCACCGCATAACCGTTGTCGCGCCGCCGGGCCCGCTCCACCGACGTATGCAGCGCCAGGTCGACGTCGTACTGGCCTTGCGTCAGCAGGAAGTCATTCTGCCATTCGATACCGGTATTGCGCGTCTGCCGGCCATCGCGCTGGAACCATTGCGTGGTCAGCTCGGTGTACCAGCGCGCTGTCACGCCGTAGCCGATGCCGATCTCGGGGCTGGCGGTGTTGCGCGAGTTCTTGTAATGGGCGTTCCAGTATTTGTAGTCGATTGAAGCCTGGCCTTCCACATCGTAGATGGTGACCATGTAATAACCGGTCTCGCCAAACGCCGCCAAGGGGATCATGGCGGCCAGCGCGAGCAGTTTTTTCATGCCTCAATCTCCCAGGAGTTGGCCGACCTGCTTCAAGCGCTCTTCAATGCCACCGGAAATGCGCGTGTAAGGAATGCCGCGCCGGGCCAGTTCGTCGAGCAGGATCGAATCAATCATACCGCTGACATCTTCCTCTTCGTGGTGAAGTCCGTCGGGTATCCATGCAAATTCAGGCTTGCAGACCAGGGTTATGTCGTATTGGCGCGACGAAGCGAGGCTTTCGAGCTGCTCGTCGATGCCGCCGAAGTAGTGGATGCTGTAGACCGCCGTCATCAGCGGGGTGGTGTCGCAGAACAGGAAGCGGCCGCCTTGCGCCGCCAGCGCATCTTCGCGGGCCACCTGGGTGGCGGCAATGTGGAACTGGTCGGTCGATACCGGAACGCTCTGGCGCTGGTCACAGAATTCGCGCAGGTATTCGGGCACCCAGATGGCGCCGTACCTTTCCGCCAGCGCTTGCGCCAGGGTGGTCTTGCCGGAGGCTGCGGCGCCGATGATGGCGACGCGGTAAGGCTGCTTCATTTCCAGACGACTGCTTCTTCCGGTTCGTCGCTGCTGCCTTGCCATGCCAGCAGGCCGGCAACTGCCATCGCGACGAACATGCCATACAGGACAGCCGTCAGCATCAGGCCTTTATGGACGTACAGCGCGACGTACAGCACGTCGACAACGATCCAGACGTGCCAGTTTTCGATCTTCTTGCGCGACAGGAGGGCTTGTCCCACCAGGCTGCCGGCGGTCAGGAAGGCGTCCGCATTGGGCACGTCGGTGTCGGTAAAACTGCGCAGGAACCAGGCCAGGATGCCGAAGCCTGCCAGCCAGGCGAGGCCCGACAGCACACGGCCGCGCGCTGTCAGCGTCGACACCGCCAGCTCCTTGCCGTGGTTCCCGTGCAGCCATTGGTACCAGCCCCAGAACGAGACGGTCACGAACACACCCTGCAGCGCCATGTCACCGTACAGCCTGGCGCCGAAAAACACCACGCCGTAGGTCGTGGACGACAGGATGGCAAACAGCCAGGCCCAGTGGTTCTGGCGGATGTTGAGCCACACGGTCAGCACGGCCAGCACAAACGACACCAGCTCCAGCGGAGTGGTAGTGGCAAGACCGAACAGGGAAATGGTTTCGTTCATGGGATTGCGCTGGGGTGAAGGGGCTCACTGCGAGCCCCTTTTTCTGCTTACTTCTGCGGATACTTGATGGTCATTTCCTTCAGCAGGTTATCCGCGCGGTCGATCTCCTTCATGACCCACAGCATGTAGCGAACGTCCAGATGGATGGCGCGCGTGATGTCGCGGTCGAAGTACCAGTCCTTGGTGATGGACTCATAGGTGGAGTCGAAGTTCAGGCCGACCAGTTCGCCGCGCTTGTTGACCACGGCGGAACCGGAATTACCGCCGGTAGTGTCAGCCGAGGACAGGAAGTCGACCGGCACGGTGCCCAGCACCGAATCCTTGAACTGGCCATAGCGCTTGGCCTTGACCGCATCGATCAGCGCCTGCGGCGCATCGAACGGCTCCTTGCCGGTGTGCTTCTCGAGGATGCCTTCCACCGTGGTGAACGGGCCCTTGGTAATGCCGTCGCGGCCAGGATAGGCCGACACGGTGCCGTAGGTCACGCGCAGGGTAGAGTTGGCATCAGGGTAGACCGGCTTGCCCTGCGACTTCTTCCATGCGATCACTGCGGCCATGTACTGCGGGATGATCTTTTCCAGGTTGCCGTCGACTTCCTTGCGGCGCTCTTCCAGCGTCATCGCCACGCCATGCATGCGCACGGCCAGCTTGATGAATGGGTCGGTCGACTGTTCGAAATCGGCCGGCGCCTTCTCCATCCAGGCCAGGCGGGTTGCGGTGTCGGCCAGTCCGGTCTTCTGGTACATGCCTGGCACGTCGGCCAGGGCCGGCGTCAGGTTGTCCAGCCACTGCGGGTGCGCCTTGGTCGGCAGCTTGACATAGCGCTGCAGGCCGGCGACGTAGCGGGCCTGGTCGACCGAAGGAACCAGCGACTGTTCCAGGCGGGTCAGGCGCGCCTTGATGTTGGCCAGGTCGCGCTCCTGGAAGCCCGGCTCGCGGTCAGCGTCGGCCTTCTGCTTTTCCAGCGCCAGGCGGTACAAGGTGCGTGCGGATTTCAGCAAGTCGCTGTAGGTTGCCACGCCGTAAGCGAATTCATCGTCGCCCAGGTCCATCTCGGCAGCGATGGCGGCATCCAGTTCCGCCAGCATGGCCGGCGAAGACTTGGCCTGCTTGCCGTACCAGGTGCGGAATTCCGCATCCTGCTTGTCCTTGATCGCAGCCAGGTCCTTGCGGGCGAAGCCGTCCAGCAGCCCCTGGGTTTTCTTCATGCGGTTGTTGATCGACTTGACCACGCTGGCGTAGCGCACCACGTCGTTATCCTTGCCCTTGGTGGCGGCAGCGATCGCGTCGAGGTCGGCCTGGTAGTCGGCCACCATGAGCGGATAGCTCAGGTCGCGCGCATAGCGGATCTCGACCGGCAGCTTGTAGCGGCTGGTGCGGCCGGGATAGCCCGCCAGCAGGATAGGATCGCCGTTCTTCAGGCCTTCGGCGGAAACCACCAGGAAGTCCTTCGATTTGTACGGCACGTTGTCCGGCGACGGGTCGGCCGGCTTGCCATCCTTGCCGACGTATGCGCGCAGGAAGGCATAGTCGCCAGTGTGGCGCGGCCACTCGTAATTGTCGATGTCGCCGCCGTAGTTGCCGATCGATTCAGACGGCGCATACACCAGGCGCACGTCCTTGATCATCATCTGGCGGATGCGGTAGTACTCGGCGCCGCGGTGGAAGGCCGGCACGGAGCAGCGGTAGTTCTTGTCGGACTCGCACTCGGCAATGAGCACCTTGATGCGTTTTTTGACTTCGGCATGGCGGTCCTTGCCGGCCAGTTTGTCAAGGCCACCGTTCACGCGCTCGGTCACGTTTTCCACCTTATCGGTCACGTAGACGCGGGTGGTCGGGCCGCCCGGCAGTTCCTCGGCGCGGGTCTTGGCCAGGAAGCCGTTGGCGATGTAGTTCTTTTCAGCAGTCGAATTGCGCTGGATGGCGCCGTAGGCGCAATGGTGGTTGGTGACCACCAGGCCATTAGGGGACACGAATGATGCGGAGCAGCCGTCCAGCGAGACGATGGCGCTCATCGGGTGCCTGGACAGGTCGGCCAAGCGTTCGGCCGGGATGGTGATGCCGATGCGTTTCAGCTCTGCCCTCAGTTGCGGCAGTTGGTGCGGCTGCCATTGGCCTTCGTCGGCCATGGCGGGAGCAAAAGCCAGCAGCAATGCTGCCGAAAGTGCGAGTTTTTTAGTCAAAACAGTCCCCTGAACGTATAAAAGCACCGGCAGTATATGCGTTCCGGGGCCCCAGGGCTATTGACTTTTTTGCAACGGAAGCCGCACCGCCACGCAGCAGCCTGCGCCCGGCTCGTATTCGTTCAGGCAGAAGCTGCCGTGCAGGGCATCGACACGCTCCTGCATGCCGATCAGGCCAAAGGAGCCGGGGCGCTCGCGGCAGGCCGGTACGATGCCGATACCGTTGTCTTCCACTTCCAGCACGATCACGTCCTCGCCTACCGCCAGCCGCACCGCCACCTGGCTGGCGCGCGAGTGGCGCAGCACGTTGACCAGCGCTTCCTGCACGATGCGGAACAGTACCAGGCTCGTTTCGCTGCCGATGGACGCCAGCGCCGCCTCGCCAGGCAAGGCCAGCTCGTAATGCAGGCTGCTGCGGTGGCGGAAATCGTTCACCAGCCATTCCAGCGCCGCCGCCAGGCCCAGGTCCAGCACCGAGGGCCGCAATTCGTTCATGATGCCGCGCACGCTGCGCAAGGTGGCGTCGATGTTGTCCAGCGCCGCCGCCACGCGCCGCGCAAAGCGGCTCTGGCGGCCGCCCATGCGCTCGTTCAGCTGGGCGATGTCCAGCTTCAGCGCCAGCAGGTTCTGCCCCAGTTCGTCGTGGATCTCGCGCGCGATACGCTTGCGCTCTTCTTCCTTGACCGCCGCCATGTGGGCCGACAGCTGGCGCAGCTGGCCGTTGGCATGCAGCAGTTCGGCGGTGCGCTGCACCACGCGGGTCTCCAGGTTGCGATGCAAATCCTGCAGCGCCCATTCAGCGTGCTTGCGGCGGCTGATGTCGGTCAGCACGGCCACCAGGCCGCTGACGCAACCGTCCGCGCCCGCCAGGGTGCGCAGCGACAGCGTTGCCTGGTACTCGCCGCCATCGGGCCGCCGCCCGGAGACTTCGCCCTGCCAGCTGCCGCCGCCCAGTGCCTTCAGGGCGGCCTCCGCGCCGCACATGTCGGCCAGGTCGCTGCCAATGGCTGTCAACTCAGTCAGGCCGCTGATGGCGGAAAAGGCCGGATTGACCGATACGATCACGCCATCGGCATCGGCCACCGCAATCCCCTCGCCCAGGTTATCGAGCACGGCAAACGCGCGGCGCAGCGCCGCATCGTTCTGTTCAGGCGAGCGCACATCGCTGATCACCATGCGGATTGCTTCGCCGGCGTGATCGAGGTTGGCTTCGATGCGCACCCTTCCGGCGCCAATTCCCTGGAACAATTGTGCTTCCATGGCGGCACTGGCGCCGTCGGCATGCAGGCCGGCCAGCAACTGGCGCAAGGCCGGTTGGCTGGCCGGCGCCAGGAAGCGTTCCACCGGCTGGCCCGGCAAGTCCGACAGCGGCACGGAGAACAGTCCCGCCGCAGCGCGGTTGGCGCCGGCGATCATGCCGTCGCGCGCCAGCGCCAGGTAGCACACCGGCGCCTGGTCGAACAGGCCGGCATAGCGCAGCAGGCCCTGTTCGACCTCCCGTTTCTGACGCTCGAGCTCCGCCAGGGCGGCACTCTGGACTTCGAGTTCCAGCTGGCTGACTTGCAGCTCATGCCATTGGCGCAGGGCGTCGGTTCGGGTCATTTGGTGCTGCCTCCTTCAGGCGTTAGTCGCGCTTCCAGCAGTTTCAGTTCGGTGACATTGACAAAGGTTAGCACGAGGCCGTCGATCACGTTGTTCACCGTGCGGTAAGGCATGATGCGCACCATGAACCAGCGGCCGTCACGGGTCGGGATCTGGCGCTCGCAAAACACCAGGGAGCGCAGCACTTCCGCGGCATCGCTCTCCATGTCGGGATATACCAGGTCGTTGGCGATATCGCTCAGCGGGCGGTTCAGGTCGGTGGCGATCAGCTTGTACAGCTGGGTGGCCTGGTTGGTGTAGCGCCGGATGTTCATCTGGCTGTCGAGGAAGATGACGGCGATATCGGTGCTGTTCAGCAGGTTCTTCATGTCGCTGTTGACCAGGGACAGGTCGTCCACCTTGGACTGCAGTTCGGCGTTGACGGTATACAGTTCCTCGTTCAGCGACTGCATTTCCTCTTTGGACGTGGTCAGTTCCTCGTTGGTCGACTGCAGCTCCTCGTTGGTCGATTGCAGTTCTTCGTTAGCCGCCTTCAGCTCCTCGCGCGAGGTTTGCATCTCTTCGCGCACCGCCTGCAGTTCCAGGCGCGCCATGGTCAGCTGCTGCTCGAGTTCCTGCGGGCGCGGATCGGCGCCGCGGCTGCCGCGCTTGCGGGCCGGCATCGGCGAAGCGTTGAAGGTCACCAGCAGGTTGTGGCCGGATTGGCCGTCTTCGCGCACCACTTCGGCCGTCAAGTCGACCAGCAGCGACGAGGCGCCGTCCTTGAACAGCAGCTCGCGCACGGTTTCGGTGCTCTCGCTGCGGTTGGCGCGCTCGATCAGGTCCGCCAGTTCGTAGCGCAGGCCATCGCGCGCCATGGCGTGGATGTTCCAGTTGGCGCGGCCGGCGGCCGGCTCCAGGAAGGTGCCGGTGCGGCCGTGGATGTAGAGGATATCGCCGTCGCTATTGATCATGACTGCTGCCGGCGTGTGGGATTTGAGCAGCAGGTGTTCTACTTGTGTCTGGATATTGCCGTTCATGGTCATGGTAGTAACTTCGATGGAACTTGGTTGCGCGGCTTTCGCGATCTTGGTCGGGAAGTAGTTCGCCACGCGCTGAGTGCTGGCGTCGAGCCGGCGGTAAATGCGTCCGCAACCGGGCACCGGGGTGAACAACTCGTTGTAACTGCCTGGCGTATCCGCGCTCCCCAATACGAGCAAGCCTTCCGGTTTCAAGGCATAGTGGAACAGAGGAATCAACTGCTCCTGCAGTTTTGGGTTGAAATAGATTAGCAGATTGCGGCAGCTGAGAATATCGAGTTTGGTAAACGGCGGGTCGGAGATGATGTTCTGCTGCGCGAAGATGATCATATTGCGCAGCTCCTTGCGAATGCGATAGCCGGCGCCGTCGGCGACGAAGTAGCGCAGCAGCCGCTCGTGCGACACCGTGTCCTCCACCCCGCGCGAGAACACCCCCTGGCGCGCCTTGTCGATGGCGTCGCCGTGCAGGTCGGTGGCAAAGATCTGCAGCGAGTACTTGCCCGTCTCATTGGCGTTGGCGCGCGTGACGGCTTCGTCGAACACCATGGCCAGGGTATACGCTTCCTCGCCGGTCGAACAGGCCGGCACCCAGGCCTTGAAGGCGGCGCCGTCGGGATTGGCCGCCAGCAGCGCCGGGATGGTTTCGCTGCACAAATGCTCCCAGACCGTCGGATCGCGGAAGAAGCTGGTCACGCCGATCAGCATTTCGCGGAACAGCAGCTGCACTTCGCCGGCGTTGTCGCGCAGGTAGGCCACGTAGGCCTCCATCGAATCGAGCTGGTGCAGCTTCATGCGGCGCTCGATGCGGCGCAGCACGGTGCTCATCTTGTATTCGGTGAAGTTGTTGCCGGTGTGGCGCTGCAGCAGCGACATCAGCTCGCGCAAGGCTTGGCGCCGCGCACGCGCCGCGCCATGGGCACCGCCATGCGGCACCGCGCGCACCTGGCACAGCCACATCGGCATGGCGCCGGGCGGCGCCACGAAATCGGCCACGCCGGCCGTGATGGCGCTGCGCGGCATGGAGTCGAACTTGGCCGAATTGGGTTCCTGCGCCGCGGTCACGCCGCCCGCCTCCTGGATCGCGCGCAAACCGGCAGTGCCGTCGGTGCCCATGCCGGAAAACACCACACCGGCGGCGGATTGTCCTTTTTCTGCGGCCAGGGTGCGGAAGAACGAATCGATCGGATAGCGCCCGTGGGTGTCCGACGTTTCCACTGCCATCAGCTTTTCGTTGGAGAAGGCCAGGTCGAAATTGGGCGGCGCAACGTAGACATGGTCCGGCCGCACTTCGATCGAATCGGCGATTTCGCACACTTCCATCGTGGTGATCCGGCGCAGCAGTTCAGGCAGCAGTCCGCGCCGCGACGGGTCCTGGTGCTGCAGGACGATGAACGCCATGCCGGTGCGCGACGGCATGGAGGCGAGGAACTCGGAAATCGCATCCAGCCCGCCGGCGGAAGCGCCCATGCCAACGATTTGCACCGCCTGGCGGTGCCGCGACGCTTCGCTCGAGTCCGAATCGGAGGAAACTAAGGGGTTAGTCATCCCATCATGATGCCAGTGCTGCAAGGAAATGGCAAACCGCCTTTCGGTTACCGCCGGCGGGTATTCAGGGCCGTTACCTGGTTCGTGACCACCTCGCTATAACTGGCCTGGCCGGCGCGGTGGCGGTTCAGCATCCGCTGCCCGGCCTCGGTGGCGGAACCGGCCAAAGCTGCTGCCAACTAATTGGGCGAGCTGCAGAGGCAATGGGTCAGCGCCATGAAAGGCTTGCGCTGGGCCGTCATTTCGTTCAGCCAGCCCAGGTCCTGCACGACCTCGCTGGCGACGCCAGCCGGCACGCCGGCCGGCAGCAGCGCCGCGCGCGCCTGGTCGCCAAACGCCTTGCCGGCGTAGGCCTGCATCGCCGAAGCGCCAAAGAATTCCAGCACCTTGTCGAAGCGCGACATCTCACGTTCGATGTAGACGATGCGCGGCTCGCCGCTCAGCTTGGCGCGCCGCGCCGCGGCCTTCAAGGCGTCCTGGTAGCCGCCCAGCGTATCGACCAGGCCGCGCTCCTGCGCCTGCGCACCGGTCCACACGCGGCCCTGGCCAACGGCATCGATCTTGTCGGCCGTGGTCTTGCGCGCCTTGGCGGCCTTGGCGGTGAATTCCTCGTAGGTGTGGCCGATCGCACTCTGGATCAACTGGCCGAAACGCGGGTCCATCGGACGCAGCGGATTGCCCGCATCGCCGAGCCAGGTGGTGGTCTGGCCGGCGGTATGGATGCCCAGCTTGCCGATCACCTTGTCCACGGTCGGGAACAGCGCGAACACGCCGATCGAACCGGTGATGGTGGCCGGATCGGCCATCACCTCATCCGACGCCATCGAAATCCAGTAGCCGCCGGAAGCTGCCACATTGCCCATCGAAACGACCACCGGCTTGCCCGCCGCACGGGTCAGCTCCAGCTCGCGGCGGATCAGTTCCGAACCGAAGGCGCTGCCGCCAGGCGAGTCGACGCGCAGCACCACCGCCTTGATCGAACTGTCTTCGCGCGCCATGCGTACCAGGCGCGCAGTCGACGCGCCGCCGATCTGGCCGGCCGGCGCGTCGCCATCGCTGATCTCGCCAACTGCCATCACCACGCCGATCGCGTCGCCAGTCAGTTTTGGGAACACGCGCGCCAGGTAATCCTGGTAGCTGACCTGGCGGAAGGACTTGACGGCCGGATCGTCCACGCCGCGCTTGGTCATCATCACGCGCAGTTCATCCTTGGTTTTCAAGCCGTCGACCAGTTTCGCATTGAGCGCCACCTGCGCCAGGCTGCCTTTGGTTTCGGCCATCAGCGCCGGCAGGTTATCGATCGCCTTCATCAGCGCGCCATCGGGCAGCTTGCGCGACTTCTCCACCTGGGCGGTGTAACGCGCCCACAAGTCGTTGTACAGGAAGGCATCGGCTTCCGCCGCCGCCGGCGACGGGCCGTTGGCAATGAAGGGCTCGGCAAAGCTCTTGTAGGTGCCGACCTTCATCAGGTTGACGGTCACACCCACCTTGTCCAGCGCATCGCGATAGTAGTTGCGGTACCTGCCAAAACCATCGAGGAACACCGCGCCCATCGGGTGCAGATAAACCTCGTCGGCATGGATGGCAATCTGGTACTGGCGCTGGTTATAGCTGGAACCCCAGGCCACCACCTTCTTGCCGCTGGCCTTGAAACGGTCCACGGCCGCGCCGATTTCGCGCAGCATGGCCTGGCCGCCGCCCTGCATTTCGTCCAGCACCAGCACGGCGCCGCCGATTTGCGGGTCCTTGGCGGCCGCATCGAGCACGTTCAGCACATCGCGCAGCTGCACGGACTTGTGCACTTCGCCACCGGACAGGCCGGCCACCAGCGCGTCGCGGCTGCTGCCGGACGATTGCTCCACCAAAGCGCCTTCCAGGTTCAGGACCAGCATGGTCTTGTCGCCCAATGGCTTGACGCCGCCGCCGAAGATGGCGGCAATCAGCAGCACCACAACCAGCAGGAACAGGAAATTCATGGAGGCGCGGCGGCTTTTATCCACGGCGCCCCAGAACCAGGCAAATCCAGCGCGGACATACGAGAAAACAGAGCGGGACATCTTTACTCCTAATGCAAAAAATGTAACTACTTCACACTATAAGCGACATTCGCCTTATCGGGTGAAGAAATCAGGTACAGCCCAGCCATGACAAACAGGCCATTAACGAGCAACAATTCCAGCCCGATGCGGTAGCTGCCGAACAGGGTTTGCTGGTTAAAGTCCACCAGGGCGCACAACAGCGGCCCGGCCAGCGCCACCCACGGCACCAGCCTGTCGTTGACGGCCCGCCTGCTCAACAGTCCAAAGGCGAACAGGCCAAGCAGCGGCCCGTAGGTATAGCCCGCCAGCTTCAGGATCATGCCGATCATACTGGCGCTGCCGATCCACTTGAACACCATCACCAGCAGCAGGAACAGCGCGCAGAACGCCAGGTGGACGCGGTGGCGGATGCGCAGTTGCGCGCCCTCGCCCAGGTCGTCGCGCCGTTTCAGGCCAAGGATGTCGATGCAGAAGGACGAGGTCAGCGCCGTGATCGCGCCGTCCGCACTCGGGAACAAGGCGCTGATCAGGGCAATCATGAACACCAGCTGCAGCAGCGCCGGCATGTGCCCCATCACTACCGCCGGAAATATCCTGTCGCCGCTGGCCGCCACGCCCATCTGCGGCGCATACAGGTACAGCAGGCCGCCCAGGAACAGGAACAGCGTCAGCACGCCGGCCAGGATGGCGTTCAGCATCAGCATGTTCTTCTGCGAATCGCCCAGCGTCCTCACCGAGATATTCTTCTGCATCATTTCCTGGTCCATGCCGGTCATGGTGATGACGATGAAAAAACCGGCCGCGATCTGCTTCCAGTAGTGGCCCGGACTATCGATGTCGGTCGTGAACACCCGCGCCAGCCCGGCCGAGCGCAGGCGTTCCACGCTTTCCAGCAGGCCCAGGTTCATTTCGTTGAGCAGGAATACGATGCAGGCCACCAGGCCCAGCAGCATGCCCATGGTCTGCAGCGTGTCGGTCCAGACGATGGTCTTGACCCCGCCCTCATAGGTATACAGCAGGATCATCGCCAGGATGACCAGGTTGGTGAGCCAGAACGGCACGCCAAGGCTGTCCAGGATCACTGCCTGCAGGATGTTCACCACCAGGTAAAGGCGCGCGGTGGCGCCCAGGGTGCGCGACAAGAGGAAAAAAGCCGCCCCGCTCTGGTAGGAGCGCCGGCCCAGGCGCACATCCAGGTAGTGGTAGATGGAGGTCAGTTTCAGCCGGTAGTACAGCGGCAGCAGCACATACGCCACGGCGACATAGCCCAGCACATAGCCGATCATGATCTGCATATAGCCAAAACCGTCGCGCCCCACCGCGCCCGGCACACTGATGAAGGTCACGCCGCTCAGCGTGGTGCCGACCATGCCGAAGGCCACCAGCATCCAGTTGGAGCTCTTGTTCCCGATAAAAAAGCTGTCGTTATTGGCGTTGCGGGAAGTGGTCCAGGCCACCCCGAGCAGCAGGCCGAAATAGGCCAGCACCACGAGGAACAGGGAAACAGGTGACATTTTATTATCCAGCCATGAAACAATTTGGGCTGCAATATACACTGGAATGCTAAAGCGCCTTAGAATCGCCGGCAAACCTGAGGAAAACAATGTACGACCGCCAAACCATCGATTTCGCCCGCGCCCAGGAGGCGCTGGTACTGCCGCTCGAATACCGCGTCCACGCCCAGGCCGACGGCCGCGGCGAGGGCCGAGAGGAATGCATGCGCGATTATGCGCGCGTGCTGTATTCGTCCTCCTTCCGCCGCCTGCAGGGCAAGATGCAATTGCTCGGCGTGGATGCCAACCGCTTCAACCGCAACCGCCTGACCCATAGCCTGGAAGTGGCGCAGATCGCCCGTTCCATCGCGGCCGACCTGGGGCTGGAACGCAGCGTGGTATCGGAAACCTGCTCGCTGGCGCACGACATCGGCAATCCGCCCTTCGGCCATTACGGCGAGAAGATCCTGGACCAGCTGGCGGCCGGCGCCGGCGGCTTCGAGGGCAACGCGCAGGCCTTCCGCACCCTGCGCACGCTGGAGAAGAAGCACCACGCCTATGCCGGCCTGAACCTGACCGTGCGTTCCCTGCTCGGCATCACCAAGTACTTCCAGCGCCGCGCCGACAATCCGAAGAAATTCCTGTACGACGAAGACTATGACTTCCTGAGCGGGCAACTGTCCGCCCACGGCGTTTCGCTGCGCAAGAGCATCGACGCCCAGATCATGGACCTGGCCGACGAAATCGCCTACGCCGCGCACGATGTGGAGGATGCGCTGAGTTTCGGCATCATCACCTGGGGCGAGATCGTCCACGAATTCAAGATCAGCAAGGACTTTTCCGGCGCCCATGAGCAGTTCGCCAGTATCGCCAACCACGCCCACGAGGAAGCGCTCAAATGCGATATGCAGGAGAGCTCGGAGGAATACTCCATCGTGCTGCGCAAGGAGCTGACCTCGCAGATCGTGCATGAACTGTGCCGCGACATCGCCGTGGTGCAGGGCACGCACGGGCCCGAACTGGGCTACCGCACCAAAGGCCTGCTGGCGCGCGGCCTGAAAAGCCTGCTGTGGCGTGCCATCCTGCGCAAGAAGGACGTGCAACTTTACGAAAAACGGGGCGAGAAAATCATCCGCGGCCTGTTCGAAGTCCTGACCGACAAGCAGTACAACAAGGACGGCATCCTGCTGCCGCCGGCCATCCGCAGCCTGAAGGACTCACGCGAGCGGCTGGTGGTGGACTTCATCTCCGGCATGATGGATTCCTATGCCGCCAAGGAGTACGAGAAGTACTTCGGCCCCGGCAGCCTTGACCGCATCTATCCTTTGCCATGAACGATCCTCGCAGCGAATACGAGCGCCGCATGAACCGGGTGCTCGACCACATCGACCGCAACCTGGACGCGCAACTCGACCTGCCCGGCCTGGCCGACATTGCCAACTTCTCGCGCTACCACTTCCACCGCCTGTTTGCGGCATGGATGGGCGAAACGCTGGGCGACTATGTGCGCCGGCGCAGGCTGGAAGCCGCCGCCCACAAGCTGGCGGCCGGCGGCACGGTGCTGGAGGTCGCGCTGTCGACCGGTTTCGGCTCGGGCGAAGCGTTTGCCCGCGCATTCAAAGCCCGCTTCGGCAGCACGCCGACCGAATGGCGCGAGAACACCCCGGCCCGCACCGCTGCCTTCCTGGCGGGGGTCAACGCGCAAAATAGCAATCCCGATCAGGCGAACAGCAAGCACGGTCAGGCCGGCGCCGGCGCAACGGGCGAACATGGCGGCTCCAACAACCATCATGGAGCACAAAAAATGGAAGTCAACGTTATCGACCTGCCGCCTGCCCGCATCGCCTACCGCCGCTACATCGGCCCATATGGCCCGGCCGTCGGCCAGTTCTGGGGCCAGGCCGTCATGCCCTGGATACTCGGCCATGGCCTGGAAGGCGCCACCTGCTACGGTATCGGCCATGACGACCCGAGCGTCACCCCGGCCGACAAGTGCCGCTACGATGCCTGCGTCGAAATCCCCGAAGGCTTTGAACCCGACGGACAATTCAGCGTTGCCAGCCTGCCGGGCGGGCGCTACGCTGTCACCCGCTACACCGGTTCGCCGCGCGATATCGGCCCGGTGTGGAACCGCCTGATGAAGGAATGGCTGCCCTCCAGCGGCTTGCAATGCGACGAGCGCCCCTGCTTTGAGCGCTATGAAAACCTTGCGACCCAGGACGACGGCAGCTTCACCTGCGAAATCTGCATTCCCGTGAAAGCGCTGTAAGAAAAATGAACCCGGAATACCTGGCAATGCTGGTGGCGCGCGATATGCCCTATGGGAAGTACAAGGGCCGCAAGCTGGCCGACCTGCCAGGCCATTACCTGGGCTGGATGGCGCGCGAAGGCTTCCCGAAAGGGGAGCTGGGCGCGCTGCTGGCCTTGATGTACGAGATCGACCACAACAACCTGCGCGCCCTGCTTGATCCCTTGCGCGCACGCAGGAATTGAGCCGGCTTCAGCAGCCGCTGGTATTGGCCTTGACCTGCGGGGCTCCGCTGCCGTTATAGGTATATTGGACCGAGCATTGCATCGGCGTCGGCGCGCCTTCGATACGCCAGCCGGCATCGCCGCCCGGAATCTGGCTGTTGCCGTAGCCGTAGAACGTATAGTCGCCGGACGGGACTGCGCTCGGCGACAGATAGCAGCCGCCGCCCGGGACTTTCGAACCTTGCAGCGCCAGCCCGATGCCGTCGCACCAGCGGTCCGGATAGCCGCTCCAGACCCGCATCGACGTCGTGCCGTCGATGTTGACGAAGGTAATATTGGCGATATTGCTGGCCGTGCCCTCGCCCCGGACCGCCGTCAGCGAGCGCACCAGGCCGATGGAAGTCTTGACCGAACCGGCCAGGGATTCGATCGACGCCGTGCGCGCCGACGAGCCGAAATTGATCATCCTCGGGAGTGCCACGGCAGCCAGAATCCCGAGAATGACCATAACTACGATTAATTCGACGAGCGTAAAGCCTTTGGCCGGGGCTTTCAGCGCTTGGGACTGGCGGTACATGGAAAAATCATCCTGAATGAGGTCGCTGGAGTATACCTGCGTTTTTGCGCTAGTGCATGATTAGATAATCACTTGATAACAAAAATCGCCAATCCGCAACGCTGGCGCCCCGTCAGCCGCCCGCCTGGCCCGGCGTGTGCCGGATCGCCAGCTCGGCAAAGCCGGTAAGCGGATCGTGCTCGCGCGAGAACTGGTACGCCGGCAGCAGCACCAGCAGCAACTCGGCCGTGGTGCGCACGATGCAACCGTGGCCAACATGGCCGCCAAGAACCCGGCCGCGCGCATCGGACAACATCATGTGCAGGTGGGCGCCGTCCGGCGCCACCGTGCCTGCCACGGTCAGGATCTCCAGCTCGCCCAGCAACTCCGTCGGCTGTGCCAGCCCGGCGTAGCGGACCTGCGCCACCGACAGGCTGCCGATGCCCTGCACCAGGTAAGCGGCCGCAGCGCCCGTATCACGCAGCGCCTGTTCGACAACGCCGCGCAGGTCATCGCCCGGATTCAGGCGCAAAGGCAGCGCCTCCATCAACCCTGCAGGCGCGGTGCGACCAGCGCAGTGAATTCACCCTTTTCGATCAGGCGTTCCAGGTCGTTGAAGCCGCCGATCAGCACGCCGTCGATGAAAATCATCGGGAAGGTCGGCCAGCCGGTCCACATTTTCAGCGCTGTGCGGCGGCGCCATTGGCTGAAATAGCTGCCGTATTCGAGGTAGGCGTATTTGGTGCCTTGCGCATCGAGCAGGCGGCAGGTTTTTTTCGGGAACGGGTTCTGGCGCATGCCGACAACCACCACGCGGTTGGCCGCAATGGCCGCCTGCACTTCCGCCACGATATCGGCGTGGTTCTTTGCCACGCGTTCGCGGATGGCGGGATGCAGGTGGGCGTCGTCGAGGATGGTACGGGTCATTGTTTTTCTTCCTTGTGCAGTAGGTCCAGCGTGGCCTGGTCGGGCACGCCGCCAAAATATTTGTCGAGGCAATCGCGGAACAGCGCTTCATCCGGCGCGGCCTGCGCGAACAGCGTCATCGATGAATGGAATTTCATATTGTCAGGCGACCCGAAGATACCATGGACAGTGGCACCCTGGACAGCCCGCACCAGCGCGCTGCATTCGCGCAGCCGCGCGCCAAGCAGCGGGTGCGCCAGGTAGGCGCGCGCTTCGGCCAGCCCGCTGATCGCATAGCGCTGCGCCATCGCGCTGGAACCGAGGCCGGCGATTTGCGGAAAGATGAACCACATCCAGTGGCTACGCTTGCGTCCAGCCGACAGTTCCTCAACCACCTGACGGTAGCAGCTTTCCTGCGCAGCGGTAAAGCGCGCCAGCCGGTGCATGGCCTGCCTCGAAAACATTCCTTTTCAATGAGCCATTGTCCTACAAAGTCTGGTAGCGTGTTCTGATTAATTGGCGCCCCGGCCTCTCCTACCATGACGACTCCTCGAACCGAAATGGGAGATGATCATGGCATCCAGTAATCAAGACAATCGCGGCGGCTCCAAACAGTCGGGCAACCAGGGCGGCAATCGCCAGAGCGGCGACACCAGCAACCGTGGCTTCGCCTCAATGGACCCGGAACGCCAGCGTGAGATCGCCAGTGAAGGCGGTAAGGCGGCCCATGCGTCCGGCAATGCACACGAGTTCACCTCGGAAGAAGCACGCAAGGCCGGCAGCATGAGCCACAAGAATGACGGCAACCGCCAGTCCGGTTCGTCCGAATCGGGCAGCCGTCAAAGCGGCAGCGGCGGCAGCGGTGGCGGCACGCGAGGCGGCACCCCTGAACAGCACGCCGAAGCCGGCCGCCAGAGCCATAAAAATGATGACAAGCGCTAACTAAGCACGCCTGGTCACGAACGGAACCGTCCACCGCGACGGTTCAACAAGCCCGGTGGTCAGCGCGCAACCCGCGAGGATCACCAGGCAGCTCAAACCCATCTGCAACGAGAACGTCTCCCCCAGGAACAGGCAGCCCCACAGCACGCCAAAGGCCGGGATCAGGAACAGCGCACTCATCGCCTTGCCCGCGCCCAGCCGCGCAATCAATCCAAAGAACAGCACATATGCGAAGGTCGTGCACAGCGCCGCCAGCGCCAGCACCGCGCCCCAGGCTTTGGCCGAAGGCGGCGCGGCAGGCCACAGCGCCAGCGCCGGGCCGATCAGGAGCGCGGCAGCGACCATCTGGCTGCCCGTTGCCACCGCCAGGGGCGGCGCTTCGGCCAGGTAGCGCTTGCTGAAATTGCCCGAAATCCCGTACAGCAGCGTCGCCGCCAGGCAGGCCAGCGCGGCCAGCACCGTGCGCAGCATATCGTGCTGCGGCAGGACGTGCAGCTTGCCCGCCACCAGCAGCAGCACGCCGCCAAAGCCCAGCGAAAGCCCGGCCATGCGCGTGAGGGTCAAGCGCTCGCCCAGCCAGATGGCGCCGATCAGGGCCGCAAACAAGGGCGTGGTCGCGCTCAGGATCGACGACAGCCCGGCCGGAATCGTCAGCGCGGCGAAATTGAACAGCAGGAAAGGCAGCGCCGCGTTGGTCACGCCGACAAAGCCGATGCCGCGCCAATGCCTGCGCATCGCCGCCAGCTGGCTGCGCCACAACAGCAGCGGCAACAACAGCAGCGCCGCCGCCACCGCCCGCACCGCGCCCATGGCCGCCGCGCCGAACTCCGGCGCCGCGACCCGGATGAACAGATAGGACGCCCCCCAGAGCGCCGCTACCGACAGCATGCTTGCCGCGTCGGCGCGCCTCATGGCAGCACCCCGGCCAGCGCTTCGCTTCCGGCTGGGGTCGCCGCGCGGTCCGGCGCACCATAGGCGCGCTGCGTCGCGGGCCGCTGGCTGACCGCGTGGAACCAGCGCGCCAAGTGCGGGTAGGCGGCCAGCCGCGCGCCGCGCGCGCTGACCCAGGGGAAACAGGCGATGTCAGCCACCGAGTATTGCTCGCCGCACAGGTAGGCCTGTCCAGCAAGCTGCTGGTCGAGTGCGCCAAACAGGCCGGCCGTTTCACGGTCGCGGCATTCGAAGTTTTTCTGCCAGAACAGCCACTGCCGCGCTTGCGCCTTGGCCCGCATCGCGGCCGGCAGGCCGAAGCCCGACTTCTCGGCCAGGTAGAGCAGCATGGCGCCCGATTCCTGCAACGGCAGCGGCTGGCCGGCATCCATTGGCCAATGGTCGACAACCGCCAGCGCCGTGGCCTTGGGCATACGCTGGAACGGCAGACCGGTCTCTTCCAGGAACATCAGCAATTGCTGCCCTTGGGGTGTCGCGACGTAATAGAAGTCCAGCATGGCAATCCCTTTCGAAGTTGGCAGGGATAGTGTGCCCGGCAACCTGGCTCTAACAAAGGTCCAGGAATGCCGGATTCTATAGAGCCAGCGTTGCCCGCCGGCCAGTCACGGCCAGGCGTTTGCCTTCACCCAGCATGCGTTCGAAGTCGGCAACCCCGACTGGCTGGCTGAACAGATAACCCTGGAGCTGGTCGCAGCCCAGCTCGCGCAGGAAGCTCATCTGTTCGATGGTTTCCACGCCCTCGGCCACGATTTCCTGCCGCAATTGCTGGGCCATGGTCACGATGGCGCGCGCGATCGCGCAGTCGTTCTCCTCGAACGGCAGGCCGACCACAAAGGCGCGGTCGATCTTCAGCGTGCTGATCGGAAATTTCTTCAGGTAGGCCAGGCTCGAGTAACCGGTGCCGAAATCATCCAGCGCCAGCGACAAGCGCATCGCCACCAGTTCGTTCCGACGTGCGCGCTCAGTTGCAGGCTGTGGAGGCCCACCGTCAACGGTGCTTCGAGTGCGGCAATCAGTTTCTGCGCCACGATCGCTGCATGCTCGCGCTTTTCGATCTGCGGCAGCGCCGCCGCAAACTTGCCGCCATCGAGCCGGGCCAGGATATCCTCATCGCGCAGGACCATGCGAAAGATCCGGCCTGCTTCAAGCAGCACGGAATTGCTTACCTCATGCCCCAGCGTGTCGCCGATTGCCCCGAGGCGATTGATTTCGATCACCAACAGCGCGCCATGTTCCTGCTTGCGGCGCGCTTCCGTCATGGCCTGGCCCAGCAAGCGCAGCAACAGGCCCTGGTTCGGCAGGCCGGTCAGGGCATCGTAATTGGCCAGGCGCTGCATGCGCTCTTCGGTATCCTGGTGCACGCCGATGTCGGAGAACAGCGTGAAGGTATGGCTGATTGGGCCGTCTTCGCCGCGCACGGCGCCAACGGTGGCCGCTTGCGGGAACAGTTCGCCGTTCTTGCGCCGCGCCAGGAACTCCCCCCGCTGCTGGCCCAGCGCCTCGCTTGCGCTGTAGCCGAACAACTGCTCGGCGCCTTCGCTCCAGCCGGACAGGTAGCCGGCATAATTGAGCATCAGCTCTGCGCCCGGCAGCGGCGCCACGCACGCCGGCTGCATGCCCCACAATGCCGCCTCCAGTTCGGCCAGCGTGGCGGCCTGCGCCTCGCCCTGCTGGCCACGGGCTAACCGGCTCAGGGCCAGGCAGTGCGCGATGCGCTCCTGATCCATGCTCGCCTGCTGCGCCGGTGACGTTGTGCGTCCACAGGCTGGCTTCCACCGCCAGGCGGTACGCGGGCGCCTGCAGCGGCCAGGCGGGCGCGCCACGGCCGCAGGGCAAGGAGCCACCCGGCTTGCCCTGCCGGCCGGCCAGAAGCTTCAGAAATACAGGAGTTGCAGGGTTGGACATGCGCGCCGCCGAAGGGGACCAAATCCCATGGTCTCTGAATTAGTTGGCTGGAGTCAACATGAAAGCCCTGTGCTCAATAACTTTATTGATCAGGCGCAACACGCGGCAGGTGGGCACACAGGCGTTCGAACAAGCGCGGTTCGGCCATCCGCTGTTGCCACCAGTGCAAGGCCGCGCCGGATTCGCCGCTGCGCCAGGCCAGGTAGAAGGTTTCGTCCGGCTTCGGCTCTTCCACCTCTTTTTCCACCAGCAGGCCGGCCGCGATCGCATCGCGCGCACAGCGCTCGGGAAGGAAGCCAAAGCCCAGGCCCGCCAGCTGGTAATCGAATTTGGCCTGCATGGTCGGCACGGTCAAGCTGTCCTGCCCCAGCACCAGGCCCACCGTACGCGGCGCCAGCAGGCGCGCCGAATCGGCCGTGGCAATGGCGCGATGGCGCTGCAAATCGTTGCGCCCGAGGCGCCCCGGCACCTGCGCCAGCGGATGATGCGGCGCGACCGCAAACACCCATTTCAACTGGCCGATCGGCTGCGACACATAGCCGCCGCCGGCCGGGCCGTCGCCCGGCGCACCGACCACGATGTCGACGCGCCGGTCAAGCAAGGCTTCCCAGCTGCCGCCCAGCGTTTCCTGCACCAGGCGCAGGCGGGTTTGCTGTGTCACTTCGTAAAAAGCGCGCACATCCTGCGCCAGCACGGCGGCGCCGAACATGGAATCGATGCCGAGCGCCAGTTCCGTTTCCCAGCCCGAGGCTACGCGCCGCACGCGCTGCTCCAGGTCGCCGGCCGCTTTCAGCAGGTAGCGCCCTTCCTTCAGCAGTTCACGCCCGGCCGGCGTCAATTCGACGCGCGGCCCGAAGCGCTCGAACACCTGGACGCCAAGCTCCTCTTCCAGCTTGCCTACCGTGTAGGAAATCGTTGAAGGCACACGGTACAGCTCCCGCGCGGCGGCGGCAAAGGAGCCGCCGCGGTCGATGGCGTCCACAATCTGCAGGGCTTCAAGGCTTAATCTGAGCATTCGATTTTTTCGATGATAGGCAGGTAAATTATTCGCTTTTTAACACGATTATCGGCATTTATACTGTGAAACATCTGATCGAAATTATCGCACAAGGAGCTAATCATGTTGCAAGTTCGCAAATCCGAAGACCGCGGCGTCGCCAATTTTGGCTGGCTGGATTCCCGCCACAGCTTTTCCTTCGGCCACTACTACGACCCGAAGCACGTTGGTTTCGGCCCGCTGCTGGTGATTAACGAGGACAAGGTGTCGCCGGGCCAGGGCTTTGGCACCCACGGCCACCGCGACATGGAGATCATCTCCTATGTGCTGAGCGGCGCCCTGGAACACAAGGACAGCATGGGCAATGGCTCGGTCCTGCACTACGGCGACGTGCAACGCATGACGGCAGGGACCGGCGTGCGGCACTCCGAATACAACCACTCGGACACTGAAGGCGTGCACTTCCTGCAGATCTGGATCCAGCCTTCTCAGGGCGGCATCGAGCCAGGCTACGAGGAAAAGCACTTCACGCCGGAGAGCAAAACCGGTGCACTGCGCCTGGTCGCCTCGCCGGACGGCCGTGATGGGTCGGTGCTGGTGCACCAGGATGCCTTGATCTACGCCTCTATCCTGAATGGCGGCGCAGGTGCGGTGCATGCGCTGGGGGCCGGGCGCCAGGCATATGTCCACGTCATCCGCGGCACGCTGAGCGTCAACGGCGCAGAGCTGAAAGGTGGCGATGCTGCCAAGATTACTGGCGAAGCGTCGGTGACGCTGTCCGGCGCCGATAATGTTGAAGTTTTGCTGTTTGACCTGCCTTAATCCGGTAAACCTGGGTCTGCCCCGCAGGGCCTGACCCAGGTTTACCGGGTTTTTGTTATGATTGCAGGGTTACACAATACAAAGATTGAAAGAGCATCATGCAGCCCGTAGCAGAACAACCGGTAAAAGAAGACCTGGACTACGTCACCTCGTGCGCCCTGCCGACGCCGTGGGCCCAGTTCACGCTGCATGCTTTCGTCGAACACGCCACCGGCAAGGAGCACCTGGCCATGGTCCTGGGCGATATCGGCAATGGCGAGCCGGTGCTGGCCCGCGTCCACTCCGAATGCCTGACCGGCGACGTGCTGTTCTCCCAGCGCTGCGACTGCGGCGCCCAGCTGGAAGGCGCGCTGAAACGCATCGCCGAAGAAGGCCGCGGGGTGCTGCTGTACCTGCGCCAGGAAGGGCGCGGCATTGGCCTGATCAACAAGATGCGCGCCTACCGGCTGCAAGAGCAAGGCGCCGACACCGTGCAAGCCAACGAACAACTGGGCTTCAAGCCAGACCAGCGCAACTACGCCCTGGTGGAACCGATGCTCAGGCAGTTCGGCGTGAAGAGCCTGAAGCTGATGACCAACAACCCGCGCAAGATCGCGGCCATGGGCGCCCTCGGCGTCAATGTTGCCGAGCGGGTGCCGCTGCTGGTCAACCGCAACGCCTTCAACCAGCACTACCTGAATACCAAGGCGCTCAAGCTGGGTCACATGATGACCCCGGTCACACCGCCAGCCGCTGAAGACGGCGAGCTGTAATCCCGCCCCGCGTCCCCGAGTCGAAAGATTAGATGAAATTCACTAAACTGGCTTTATTACTGACTTTGACTTGGGGCTGCGCAGCAGCCAATGCCCAGCAGGCTACGGCCCCCGCCCCCGACGCAATCGCCCTGCCCACGCCTTCGAGCACCGCGCAAAAACTCTATTCTGCCGCCAAGGCCGACCTGCTGCAGGTCCGCTCGCTGCTGAAAACCGGCCGCACCCAATCCTCGGTCGGTTCCGGCTTCCTGGTCGGCACGTCCAACCTGGTGCTCACCAACTACCACGTCGTTTCGCAGTTCGCGCTCGACCCGGACACCTACACCGGCGAATGGGTCGACACTGCCGGCCAGCGCGGGAATATCGAACTGCTGGCGGTGGACGTGCTGCACGACCTGGCCGTGGTCCGCGTCAACCGTTACGGCACCGGCTATTTCAAGCTGGGCGACAAGCCCGTCGCGCTGACGCAGGGCCAATACCTGTACTCGCTGGGCAATCCGCTCGACCTGGGCTTTGCCATCTCCGAAGGTTCGTTCAACGGCGTGATTGCGCGCAGCTTCTACGAACAACTGATGTTCACCGGCCCGATCAACGCCGGCATGAGCGGCGGCCCGAGCGTGACAGTCGATGGCGCGGTGGCTGGTGTCAACGTCTCCAAGCGCCTGGACGGCGAGCTGGTATCTTTCCTGGTGCCAGCGCGCTACGCGCAGGAGCTGCTGAAAAAAGTCGATCCGGAAGCCAAGCCGCCAAAGGACTTCACCGCCATCGTTGCCCAGCAACTGCTGGCGCATCAGAAGGCCATGGTCGACCAGCTGCTGGCCAAGCCACTGAGCGCCAAGGCCATGGGCCCGTATTCGGTGCCGGTGCGCGAGTCGGAACAGATGCGCTGCTGGGGGCGCTCCAACGACCGCGATTCGTTCTCGGTGGAAGTCACCAACTGTCAAATGGAATCCTCGCTGTTCGTCTCCGGCTCGCTGCAGACCGGCCAGGTGCAGATCCAGCACCAGTACATGAAGAGCACCGGCCTGGATGAAATGCGCTTCGCCGTACTGTCCAGCAACTCCTTCAAGAACGAGAACTTCGGCAGCCACAAGGACAAGCGCTTGACGGGCCCGATGTGCACCGAACAGTTCGTCAAGAACAGTACCTTGCCGATGCGCGCCGTGATGTGCGTACGCGCCTACCGCAAGTTCGAAGGCCTGTACGACTTCGCCCTGCTGACATCCAGCACCGACGAGGGCAAGATGAACCTGCAGAGCCGGCTCGATGCGCGCGGCGTATCGTACGAGAACGGCCTGCGTGCCTCGCGCGCCTTCCTCGAATCGCTGGCGCGCGGGGGCAAGAAATGAACGGCCCGTTCTTCATCGAGACCCTGGCGCGCAATGGCGACGTGCTGCACCGCCACCGCGTCGACAAGCTGCCGATCACCATCGGCCGCGGTTACAACAACGATTTCATCCTCGACGATGCGCATACCGCACCCACCCACGCGGTAGTGGAGCTGGCCGAAGACGGCGCGCTTGTCATGCGCGACCTGGGCAGCCAGAACGGCATCGTAGTGCACGGCAAGCGCCAGGCCTCGGTGCCGATCAATGGCACCACCGTGGTCCGCCTCGGCCACACCCGCCTGCGCGTGCGCGATGCGGCATTCCCGGTCGAGGCCGAGGTCACCGACACCACCATGCACGCATGGGAAGGCGGCGTGCCGGCGCTGGCCGGCATGGCGCTGATCGCAATGTTCGTCGGCGTCACGGAAGCGCTGTCCGATACCGGCGCCTTTCAGGCCATCCGCTACCTGCTGGTGATCGTCACCGGCATTGGCGCCGGCATGGTGTGGAGCGGTGTCTGGGCGCTGGCCAACCGCCTGTTCGGCGGCCATGCACGCCTTGGGCGCCACCTGTTCATCCTCGGCAGCGGCCTGGTGGCAATTGGCGCCTGGAAGGCCCTGAGCAGCGTGCTGGCGTACGCCTGGTCGGCGGAGGTCTTCACGCGCTACGGCAACCATGTGGTGATGCTGATCCTGGTGGCGATGATCTACAACCACCTGCGCACCGTCAAGCCGCATAAGCCGCGCGCCTTCATCTCGTCCTGCGCGGTGTTCCTGGCCCTGGGCTCGGGCCTGATCCTGATGCGCAATTACGAGAATGCCGGCCGCCTGCGCGATGAGCTGTACATGTCGGTGATCCTGCCGCCGGAAGTACGCCGCAGCAAGGACCACAGCGTGGATGAATTCATGAGCGATGCGGCCGAGCTGAAAGCAGCGGCCGACGAAGCGCGCAAGTCCTCGAAGCTTAAGAAAGACGACGAGGACGACGACGAGTAATCAGTTCGCGTAAGGGGCGCCGCGCAGTTCGACGGTGTTGCCCTCGGGATCGTTGACATAGATCGACGGCCCTTCGCCTTCCGCGCCATAACGCGGCTCGGACGGGCCGTTCGCCACGTCATGCGCGCTCAAATGGGCACGGATCGCCGCCTCGTCAAACGGCTCGACGCGGAAGCAGAAATGGTCGACATTGCGGCCTTCCTTGCCTGGCGCGGCGCCGCCCATTTTCCCCAGCTTCTTATCGATCGGCACCAGGTCCACCAGCGAGCTGCCGGCGCGAAGCTGGATCAGGCCGATCTCATCCTGGCGGCGCTCGATGCTGCAGCCAAGCACCTCGGTATAGAAGCGGATCATGCGGTCGGCATCGACGACGCGCAGCACGATGTGGTCAATTTCGCGAATCTTGATCAACTTGAGTCTCCTTTTGTTTATGCATCGGGAACAGGGTTGCTGCCGGAGACGGGCACGTAACGCCCGCCACGGAATTCGAATTTCATAGACTGGTCGATACGCTGGGCCGGTGCGTTGCCGTCCTTGCCTGCCTTGCTCATCGCGCCGGTGAAGCGCAGCACCAGCGCACCGGGCGTTGCCTCCTTGGCGGCAGGGCCTGCGTTCGGTATGTCCCAACGGCCTTCGATCGCATAGCACTTCCCCGGCGGCACTTTCTCATCGGCGTACGCCGGATCGGCCGGTTGCAAGCCCTGTACGACGCCAGCCAGGCGATCAACGCAGTCGGGGCGCGCATAAACGTTGCCGCCCTTGATCTTCTGCAGCAAGAGCGGCTGCGGCTTGACGCCGTCAGCGCCGATTGCGTACAGCGCGAACAGGTCGACACAATGGCCCTGCCAGCAACTGCCCCAGCTCACGTGCAAGCCTTGCCTTGCCGCTGTCAGCGGAAGCACAGCGACCTGCGCCCGGCCTTCGTAGCCGCGCAAGTCAAACGGCTCCTGGCGCTTCGCCAGCTTCCAGCCGTCCTTACCGGGCTTGAACGTATAAGCAGCAAGGCCGACGGGCGTGCCATGGGCAATCTGCGGCACGCCGCCATCGCCCGCCGGTGTCAGTGTGGCCAGCAGCACGATCCGGTCCGGCGCTACGCGCACCGCCTGGCGCGGAACGACGATGACATTTCGCTTCCGGCCCTGCCGCGCATCCCAGCCGCGCGTCACGGTGCTGGTCGGGATCGACTGCACGCGGCCGCCCTCCTCATCCTTCCACTTTGGGAATGCGATTTGCAGCAATTCGTCAGGCTGGGGATCGGCCGCCTGCGCCAACGCCATCGCAGGCACTGCCAGCAAAGCGGCAAATGAAGGTTTCATCTTGTTCTCCTAGATCCGCAAGCGGCGGCGGTCGTTGAGGAAAGACTCCAGCTGCGCCGGCGACAGCACCTTGACCGGATCGCCGTGAAAGACATACAGGTAGGGTTCCCCGCCCAAGCGGTCCGTCATCTTCGCCAGCACGAGAAAGCAAGTCCCTAGCGGATAGACAGCCGTATCGCGCAATTGCCGCGAGCACTCCACCCGCATCTGCGGACTGAACGCCTGCCCATTCACCGGCCGCACGACCACCCGGCCGTCTTCCTCGACCGACTCAACCGCCACATCGCGGTAATCAAAAGTATCTCTTGCCATCCCGCGATCTTACCTGATCCACCTCGATACCGCCCGCTTCACTCCGCAGGCTGATTGCATATATTCCCATCCGGGAAACCGCAATTGATGGGACTTGCAACACCGGCATGCTCAACCGAATCCCTTCTGCCAAAGGCGCGACCAGAAACCTGCACCAGGCTTCCTGTATTTGAATGGTTCCTTCGTACTGATGGCGGGAGCGACTTCGAGTTGCCCAGCCAACTCGGCGAGATAACTGCGAACCTTGCTGAGCGGATGGTCCGGAAACTGGGCGTCGTACTCGGGCGAGTCGGCGCGATTGCGCATGAACTCGCACTGATGAAGTGGATCGTACGGATCTTCCTGCCATTCTTCAGCTGGCACGTTCAGGGCCGAGAACACTACGGTTTCGCGCATGCTCGGCTCCGATATCGGGCTCTATCCCAAAATGATTGATGGACAGGACATCGCCTGCCGCATTCTTGAAGAACGCCACTGATTCTTCGGATTTGACCAGCTCCCATTGGGACGGCAGCTTCAAGTTATCGGTGCAAAGCATATGGTAAGCCGCGTGCCCAGCGGTTGGAAGAAAGTGAAAACGTCAGCGCGCGAACCTGATGGTACCAGCCTGCGGGAACGTAGAGCATGTCGCCCGGCTGGACGATCACTTCGATCATCGTGGCCCGGCGCGCCAGCGGGTAGCGTTCGAAGTCGGGGGCTTCGGGATCGAACGGGCTGCCGAACAAGACGGGGTTGGCTTCGCGCGCGTAAAGGAATTCGTCGTGGTGCGGCGGCGAGAGGATGATCCGCTTGCTGCCCCATACTTGCGCGAAGATATTGTCGTCAAAGTCGCTGTGCAGCGGCGTGACCGTTCCCGCTGGCCCGATCCAGAAACGCGGTGGGCCCATCTTTTCGAAATACGTCGGCCAGTGGCAAAGGCTATTCAGCTCGCGCAACTCGAGGTTGCCAAGGTATGGCGGCAGCCCTGCGGTCGCCTCGGCGAGGTCGAGGTACTCGCGCATCGTCGTGTCCAGCATCGCGCGGTCAGGCGCGAAGGCTGTGCCGATGTAGTCGCCAACGCGTGCACGCACATGCACCTGGCCGAAACGCTCACGCAACACTTCAGGGCCAAGCGAGCAAATCGGCCAGTGCGCAACTGCGCCCGGAACCAGGAACGGCAGGCCGTCACGGGCGCGGGCACGAAACGCCGTCGCGCTCATCGGTCGAACACGTGGCACGGCGGCGATGGCCGGCAAGGCCCGCGCAGCAGTGCGGATCGCGTCGCGCATTTCCTGCATCGATGATACGCCGCGCATCTCGGCGTCGCGACGCTCGCGCGCTTCAGCTTTGGCGGCTTGTGCGGCGTCATCCGCCGGCACGGTGCGCGAGACTTCGAGCGGCGGCAGGCGCGATGGAGCAGGCGCGGCGCCGGGCGATGGATCGCGCGGCGGCAGGCGGTTCGTCATGGTCTTACGCCCCTTGGCGCAGCACCAGGAGGGCTACAGCTTCAGCGTTGATGCCTTCTTCCCGGCCGAGATAGCCGAGCTTTTCGTTGGTCTTGGCCTTCACGTTCACGTGGCCGGCCGGCACGCCCAGGTCGGCGGCGATGTTCGCTGCCATGGTGGCGATATGCGGCGCCATTTTCGGGCGCTGGGCGATGATCGTGCAATCCACATTGCCGATGTCGTAGCCGGTTGCGCGCACACGCTTGGCCGCCTCGCGCAGCAACACGCGCGAATCGGCGCCGCGGAATTCTTCGGCGGTATCGGGGAAGTGCTTGCCGATATCGCCCAAAGCCGCCGCGCCAAGGATCGCGTCGGTGATGGCGTGCAGCAGCGCATCGGCGTCCGAATGGCCAAGCAGGCCACGTTCGTGGGGAATCTCAACCCCGCCGAGAATCAGCTTGCGGCCTTCAACCAGGCGGTGCGAGTCGTAGCCCTGCCCGATACGGAATGGAAGTTGCGTCATTTCGAATCCTGTCCTAAATACATCTCTGCTATCGCGATATCGGCGGGCAGCGTCACCTTCATATTGCGCGGGTGCCCTTCCACCAGCTTCGGCGAAAAGCCCAGCATCTCGACCGCGCTGGCATCGTCCGTGATCGCATTCGGGTCCGGCGCCAGCGCCAGTGCACGCAGCAGCAACGCATAAGAAAACATCTGCGGCGTCTGCGCCAGCCACAAGCCGTCGCGCGGGATGGTCTGCACCGCGCCCGAGCGCGTGGACTTTACCGTGTCCACCACCGGCAGCGCAAGGAGACCGCCGCCTTCATGGTCACCGACTGCGGCAACCAGCTTTGCAATCAGGGCAGGCGTCAGGCCCGGGCGGGCGGCATCGTGCACCAGCACCATGTCGTCGTCGCCCACATTGGCGCGCATGGCGCGCAGGCCGTTCAGGATGGAATCCATGCGCGTGGCGCCGCCGCAGCGCAGGACCGTCACGCCCAGCTCGGGCGTGATCGAATCGATATAGCCGTCACCGGCGCTCACCACCACATAGGTGTGCGCAATCAGTTCGCTCTGGCGGAATGCGTCCAGCGTATGCTGCAGCATCGGCACGCCGTTGATCGGCAAGTACTGCTTGGGGCTGGCGGCGGCCATGCGCGCGCCGACGCCGGCGGCTGGGATCAATGCGAAGTATCGCTTCATTTTCTGCTACGTGACTTCCTTAAGATGGTTTGTATCTCGCCATTGCATGCCTTGCTCAAGCGGGCATATTCTGCCGGCGAATCGATCAGGGCCTGCTGCACCTCAACCTTGGCCATTTCGGCCTTGATGTAAGGCAGCCAGCCGCTGTCGATCTCGTGCGCCAGTGCCGAACGTGCGGTGCCGGCCGGGGCATACAGCGGCTTGGCCTCGAAACGCCGCGCCAGCGCCGCGCGCACGACTGCTTCGACCTTGACCAGGTGGTCCATATACGCGTTCATGTGCCGCAATTCGTGCGTCAGGATCTCGGCGTAGCCGCATGTCCCGGGCGGGAATTCGTTGCCGACATAAATGCGCACCGGTGCGTACGTCAACTGAACCTTGATCTGCGGCGCCACGCACTCATAGCCGCTGGCCGGATCCATGAGCATCGGCCCATCCAGGCCGATCTGTACACGCGATTCGGTACGGGTCAGTCCCAGCACATAGCCGGTGGCGGGCATCTTTTCGGTCCGCATGGCCGAAAGCTGCTTGTACGATAGCTGGGTGTTGACGGTGTAGCCATTCTGGCGCGCCGACAGCACCGAGACAGTCTTGCTGATCGTGTCTTCGCAGCGGATCTGGAATGGCGTGCGCTGCACCTGCGCCGCCTGCGACTGGTTTGCCGCAAAGGCGCCAACCAGCAGCAGGCTGCACGCGGCGTTCATGGTCTCAGTCCAGCTTCCAGGCGCCGGAGCGCAGCTTGTCGAGCCAGAAGGCGCCGATCACGGTCTTGACGTCAGTGATCTTGCCGCTGCGGACCCAGTCCAGCATTTCGTCGACGCTGGCGGTGATGGTTTCGATGAATTCACCGTCGTCCAGTTTCGCTTCGCCGGCGGACAGGCCGCGCGCCAGGTAGATGTCCAGGTGTTCGTCCGAGTAAGCGATGGCGTTGTGGATGGTGCTGACGAACTGCCAGTCGGTGGCAGTGTAGCCGGTTTCTTCTTCCAGCTCGCGCATGGCGCAGGCCAGCGGATCCTCGCCCGGGTCGATCTTGCCTGCCGGGAGCTCGATGAAGACGCGGTCGTTCGGGTAGCGGTACTGGCGTTCCAGCAGGACCTTGCCGTTGTCGAGCACGGGGATGATGACTACTGCGCCGGGGTGGCGGATGTATTCGCGTTTGGTGTGCTTGCCGTCGGGCAGGCTGACCGTGTCGCGGTGGACTTTCAGGAAGCCGCCGTCGTAGGCGATGCTGCCGTCTATTTTGGTTTCTTTAAGATGCTTGTCCATGTTCGCTTTTTAAAACCGCGGTAAGGCGAGGTCTGACCCGCAGGGTCAGACCCCCAACGGTTTCACGGCTTGGGCATATGGTTTAGGCCTTCGACTTTCTGAGAAGATCAAAGGCGCATAACCGAAACCTAAGACCAGGAGACCGTTCGGGGTCTGCCCCTGTGGGTCAGACCCTGGTTTACCGGTTTATTGGTGATGTTTACGCAGGTAGCGTACCACGAAGCCAGGAAAAGCAAACACCAGGAAGGCAAACGCTGCGACCCAGTAGAACTCCCAGTTCTGTGGAAACGCGGTGCCGATGCGGGATTCGAGCGCGATGCCGATGCCGCCGACGACGACATACAGCACTGCCAGCTCCGCCAGCCGCAGCAAAAATGGCTTGCGCGCGGCTTTCAGCGGAACCAGGGCAAATACCCTCTCGTTCAGAAAAGGCAGGTTGGCGGCCACCACTGCAAGCAGGATGACCAGCCAGGATGATGCATTGACGTCCATCTATCAGGAAGCCAGGGTCTTCTGCATGGCTGCCATGCAGGCATCGAGCAGCGGGCCCGGGATCATGCCCAGCACCACAACGGCCAGGCCGTTCAGTGCCAGCACAATGCCCTTGTCGCTCTTGACGGACAGCGGGGTGCTGTCGGCCGGCTCATCGAACCACATGACTTTCACGATGCGGATGTAGTAGAACGCGCCCACCAGCGAGAACATCACGGCAAACACGGTCAGCCACACTGCGCCGGTCGCCAGCACCGATTGCAGCACCGCGAATTTGGCGGCGAAGCCCATCATCGGCGGCACGCCGGCCAGCGAGAACATCAGCACGGACATCAGCAGGGCGTAGGCCGGGCTGCGCTTGGACAGGCCCTTGAAGTCGTCGATCTCTTCCGCTTCGAAGCCCTGGCGCGCCAACACCATGATCAGGCCGAAGGAACCGACGGTGGTCAGCACGTAGGTGATCGCATAGTACATGGCGGCCGAATAGGCGGCGGCGCCGTTGGCGGTATCGTGGCCCACCACGCCGGCCAACAGGCCGAGCAGCACGAAGCCCATTTGTGCGATGGTGGAGTAAGCCAGCATGCGCTTCAGGTTGCTCTGTGCGATCGCGGTCAGGTTACCGATCGCCAGCGAGGCCACGGCCAGGATCATCAGCATCTGCTGCCAGTCGCCTGCCGCAGGGCGCATGCCTTCCACCAGCAGGCGCACGCAGATGGCGAAGGTCGCCAGTTTCGGCGCACCGCCCAGCAGCAGGGTCACGCCGGTCGGAGCGCCCTGGTAGACGTCCGGCACCCACATGTGGAACGGAACGGCGCCGAGCTTGAAGGCCAGGCCGGCCACCACAAACACCAGCCCGAAGGTCAGGATCGACTTGTCGACGGTGCCGGAGGCAATCTTGGCGGCCACGCCGGTAATGTCCAGCGTGCCGGTCGCACCGTACAGCATCGACATGCCATACAGCAGGAAACCGGAAGCGAGCGCACCCAGGATGAAGTACTTCATCGCAGCTTCGGTTGCGCGGGCGTCGTCGCGGCGCAGGGCCACCAGGGCATACAGCGACAGCGACATCAGTTCCAGGCCCAGGTAGATGGTCAGGAAGTTGTTTGCCGAAATCATCACCATCTGGCCCAGCATGGAGAACAGCGCCAGGACGTAGAACTCGCCGCCCAGGTTGCCGCCCAACATGCCGCGGTCGGTGGAATACTGGCGTGCATACACCAGCGTCATCGCCATGGTCAGGTAGGAGAACAGTTTCAGCAGGTTGCCCATCGGGTCGTTGATGAACATGTTCGAGAACGCGTACACCGTGCTGCCTGCCGTGAAGTCGGCAAAGCTGAAGAAGGCCGCGCCCACCAGGGAGGCTAGCGTCAGCATGTAAGTGATCGCACGTTTGCTCTGGTCCAGGAACATGTCGATCAGCAGGATCGCCGAAGCGGCGATCAGCAGAAAGACTTCTGCGTAGAGCGGGATCAGGTTAGTGGTATTCATGAAAACTTGGTCCTATTTGCAATCAAGGGGCCACGACGGCTGGCAGCTTGCTTTGGGCGGCATGCGCCAGCAGGTCGGCCACGGAAACCTGCATCACGTCCGTGAATGGCGCCGGGTACAGGCCCATCACCAGCACAGCGATCGCCAGGATGCCCAGCATCAGGAACTCGCGGTTGTTAACGTCGGTCAGTTCTTCCACGTGCGGATTGGTGATGGCGCCGAAGATCACGCGCTTGGCCATCCACAGGGAGTAGGCGGCGCCGAAGATCAGGGCGGTAGCGGCCAGGATGCCGGTCACGAAGTTGAACTGCACCGCACCCAGGATCACCATGAATTCGCCCACGAAGCCGGAAGTGGCTGGCAGGCCGCAGTTAGCCATGGAGAACAGGATGAACAGTGCTGCGAACTTTGGCATCTTGTTGACGACGCCGCCGTAGTCGGCGATCTGGCGCGAGTGCATGCGGTCGTACAGCACGCCGATGCACAGGAACATTGCGCCGGAGATGAAGCCGTGCGACACCATCTGCACGATACCGCCCTGCACTGCCATCTCGTTGAACATGAAGAAGCCCAGGGTCACGAAGCCCATGTGCGCGATGGACGAATACGCCACCAGTTTCTTCATGTCTTTCTGCACCAGGGCCACCAGGCCGATGTAGATCACGGCGATCAGGGACAGAACGATGACGAACGGCGCCAGCTTGTGCGATGCGTCAGGCACGATCGGCAGCGAGAATCGCAGGAAGCCGTAAGCACCCAGTTTCAGCATGATGGCGGCCAGCACGGCGGAACCGCCGGTCGGCGCTTCCACGTGGACGTCCGGCAGCCAGGTGTGGACCGGGAACATCGGCACCTTCACGGCAAAGGCCATGAAGAAGGCGAAGAAGATCGCAACCTGCTCACCCATGGTCAGCGGCAGCTTGTGCCAGGCCAGGATATCGAAGCTACCGGATTTGTTGTACAGGTAGATGATGGCCACCAGCGTCAGCAGCGAGCCGAAGAAGGTGTACAGGAAGAACTTGAACGCTGCGTAGATGCGGTTGGCACCACCCCAGACGCCGATGATGATGTACATCGGGATCAGGGTCGCTTCGAAGAAGAAGTAGAACAGCAGGCCGTCCATGGCGGCAAAGACGCCGATCATCAGGCCCGACAGGATCAGGAACGCGCCCATGTACTGCGCCACGCGTTCGGTGATCACTTCCCACGCCGAGATCACCACAATCACCGTAATGAAGGCGGTCAGCGGGATGAACCACATCGACAGGCCGTCGATGCCCAGCGAGTAGAAGATGTTGAAGCGGTCGATCCAGGCCGCTTTTTCCACGAACTGCATGCCGTGGGCCGCTTTGTCGAACTGGGTAATCAGCGGGATGGTGGGCACCAGGGATACCAGGGCGCCCACCAGCGACAGCACGCGTACCATGCCGGCGCGCGTATCGCGGCCGATGGCCAGTACGATCAGGCCGAAGACGATCGGTACCCAGATCGACAGGCTGAGGTAAGGAGGTAGAGTATTAATCGTTGACTGCATTTGTTATCTCTTTTGCGTCAGCTGTTAAGCGTGCCAAAACGGCAGGAAGTACACCAGGAAGCCCAGGATACCGATGATCATCACGAAGGCGTAGTGATAGATGTAGCCGGTCTGGAACACGCGGGTGATGCTGGAGAACCAGCCCACCACTTTGGCCGAACCGTTCACCATCAGGCCATCGATGATGGCGCGGTCGCCCGCTGCCCACAGGCCCTCGCCCAGCAGGCGCGCGCCGCGGGCAAAGACAGCCTCGTTGAACTTGTCCATGTAGTACTTGTTGTCCAGCAGGGTGTGCAGGAACTTGAACTTCTCATAGAACCATGCAGGCACCTTCGGATTGACCATGTAGCAGTAGTAAGCTGCTGCCACGCCGGACACTGCCAGCCACAGCGGTGCGGTGACCACCGAGTGCATCGCCATGCCGGCCCAGCTGGTGAAGTGGTGGCGCAGCGCTTCCATTGCGCCGTGCTTCTCGTTGACGGTGATGACGTCCTTGAAGAAGTCGCCGAACAGCATAGGCTCGATCGCGATCGCGCCGATGACGACCGACGGGATGGCCAGCAGGATCAGCGGCAGGGTTACTACCAAGCCTGGCGAATGCGGCTTCTCGCCCGGCGCCAGGCCGTGGTGGCCGTGGTCGTCCTCCTCGCCTTCGTCGGCGTGGTGCGAAGCGTGGTCGTGGTGATGCTCCTTGCCGAAGTTCTCAGGGCCGTGGAACACCAGGAAGTACATGCGGAAGGAGTAGAACGCGGTCACGAACACGCCAGCGAGCACGGCGAAGTTGGCAAAGCCTGCGCCCGGGATATGGGTCGCGTGCACTGCTTCGATGATCATGTCCTTCGAGTAGAAGCCGGAGAAGAACGGGGTACCGATCAGCGCCAGGGAGCCCAGCAGCGAGGTAATCCAGATGATCTTCAGGTACTTCTTCAGGCCACCCATATTGCGGATGTCCTGGTCGTGGTGCATCGCCATGATGACAGCGCCGGCGCCCAGGAACAGCAGTGCCTTGAAGAATGCGTGGGTCATCAGGTGGAACACGGCCACCGAGTAGGCCGAGGCGCCCAGCGCCACGGTCATGTAGCCCAGCTGCGACAGGGTCGAGTAAGCCACCACGCGCTTGATGTCGTTCTGGATGATGCCCATGAAGCCCATGAACAGCGCAGTAATCGAACCGATCACCAGGATCACCGACAGGGCTGCGTCCGACATTTCGAACAGCGGCGACATGCGGGTCACCATGAAGATACCCGCGGTAACCATGGTTGCCGCGTGAATCAGCGCGGAGATCGGGGTCGGGCCCTCCATCGAATCAGGCAGCCAGACGTGCAGCGGGAACTGTGCCGACTTGCCCATGGCGCCGATGAACAGGCAGATACAGGCCACCGAGATCAGGGCCCAGTCGGTGCCCGGCAGGGTACCGTTGATCAGCGCTTCCTTCTTGGCGAACACTTCCTGGTAGTCCATGGAACCGGTGTAAGCCAGGATGATGCCGATGCCCAGGATGAAGCCGAAATCGCCCACGCGGTTGACCAGGAAGGCCTTCATGTTGGCGAAGATGGCCGTCGGGCGGGTGTACCAGAAGCCGATCAGCAGGTAGGACACCAGGCCCACCGCTTCCCAGCCGAAGAACAGCTGCAGGAAGTTGTTCGACATCACCAGCATCAGCATGGAGAAGGTGAACAGCGAGATGTAGGAGAAGAAGCGGTTGTAGCCTTCGTCTTCCGCCATGTAGCCGATGGTGTAGATGTGCACCATCAGCGAGACGAACGTCACCACGTTCATCATCATCGCGGTCAGCGTGTCGATCTGGAAGCCGACGGCCAGCTTGACGCTGCCCACGGTCATCCAGCGGTACACGTCGGCGTTGAACACCTCGTAACCATTCAGCAGATTCAACAGCGTCTGGAACGAGATCAGGAAAGCGATCAGCACGCCCAGGATGGTCGCGCTATGCGCCACCTTGCGGCCTACGACATTGCCGAAGAACTTGGTGCCCAGCAGGCCCGCGATTGCGGAACCTGCCAGCGGCGCCAGCGGAACGGCCAGAAGGAGGGTTGGGTTAAGTTGCCCCGTCATGATTTACCTTATCTATTTTTCGAGGTTTTAACTTAGCCTTTGAGGCTGTCCAGGTCTTCCACGTTGATGGTGTCCAGGTTACGGAACATCACCACCAGGATCGCGAGGCCGATTGCCGATTCGGCAGCCGCCACGGTCAGGATGAAGAAGACGAAGATCTGCCCGGCCGCGTCGCCCAGGTAGTGCGAGAACGCGATGAAGTTCATGTTCACTGCCAGCAGCATCAGTTCGATGGCCATCAGCAGGACGATGACGTTCTTGCGGTTCAGGAAAATACCGACGATCGAGATCGCGAACAGGATCGCGCCCAGGATCAGTACCGAGGATAAAGTCATGGTGCCTCCTTCGTTTCCGCCGGCGCGACCGGAGCGTGGACGGTGGCGTCCATCTTCACGATCTTCAGGCGGTCGTTACGCTTGACGCGGACGGCTTGGCCCGGGTCGATAGCCTTGGTGTCTTTGCGCTTGCGCAGGGTCAGGGCCACGGCGGCAACGATTGCCACCAGCAGGACCACGGCTGCGATCTCAAACGCGTAGACATAATCTTTAAAGATCAGCAAGCCCAGCGCCTTGGTCTGGCCGATGCTGTTGGCCGCTTCAGGCACCGCGGTACCAGTGCCAGGGAAGGCGCGCCAGATCACGGCTGCCATTTCCAGCACGATCACGCCGCCGACAATGGCAGCCACCGGCAGGTAATTCCAGAAGCCCGCACGCAGCTTGTCGATGTCGATGTCGATCATCATCACCACGAACAGGAACAGGACCATGACGGCGCCGACGTACACCAGCACCAGCACGATGGACAGGAATTCGGCTTTGAGCAGCATCCAGATGCCGGCCGCCTGGAAGAAGGCCAGCACCAGGAACAAGGCAGCTTGCACAGGGTTGCGAGCCGTAATAACGCGCAGCGACGCCAGCACCAGGATGGCGGCGAACACGTAGAACAAAATAGAAGTGAAGTTCATTTTATTAGCCTCGGCGATCAGCGGTACTTGGCATCGGCCGCGCGGTTAGCCGCGATTTCCGCTTCATAGCGGTCGCCTACGGCCAGCAGCATCTCTTTGGTGTAGTACAGGTCACCGCGTTTTTCGCCGTGGTATTCCAGTACGTGGGTCTCGACAATCGAGTCCACCGGGCAGGATTCTTCGCAGAAGCCGCAGAAGATGCACTTGGTCAGGTCGATGTCGTAGCGGGTGGTGCGGCGGCTGCCGTCGTCACGCTGCTCCGACTCGATGGTGATCGCCATCGCCGGGCAAACTGCTTCGCACAGTTTGCAGGCGATGCAGCGCTCTTCACCGTTTGGATAACGGCGCAGCGCGTGCAGGCCGCGGAAACGCGGCGAGATCGGGGTTTTCTCTTCAGGGAACTGGACGGTGATCTTCTTGGCAAACATGTATTTGCCGGTCAGCGCCATCCCCTTGAACAGTTCGGTCAGCAAGAAGCTGCCGAAGAAGTCTTTCAATCGGTCCATTCTGTATTCGCTCTCTTACTTCCAAATATTCCAGGAGGTCTGCATCCAGGTCGCCACGAAGACCAGGTACGCCAGGGTCAGTGGGATGAACACTTTCCAGCCCAAACGCATGATCTGGTCATAGCGGTAACGCGGGAAGGTGCCGCGCGTCCAGATGAACAGCGATACGATGAAGAAGGTCTTGATGAACAGCCAGAAGAAGCCGCCAAACACACCGCCGAACTCCAGCGCTGCAATCGGTGCGGACCAGCCACCCAGGAACATGATCGACGCCAGCAGCGAGATCAGGATCATGTTGGCGTATTCCGCCAGGAAGAACATGGCGTAAGCCATGCCGCCGTATTCGACCATGTGGCCGCCGACGATCTCGGACTCGCCTTCCACCACGTCGAACGGGTGACGGTTACATTCAGCCAGGCCGGATACCAGATACACGACGAAGATCGGCAGCAGCGGCAGCCAGTTCCAGGACAGGAAGCTCAGGCCCATGGCAGCCATGGTGCCCTTCTGCTGGCCGGCCACGATCTCCGACAGGTTCAGCGAGCCGGAAACCATCAGCACGATCACCAGTGCGAAGCCCATCGCGATTTCGTAGGACACCATCTGCGCCGATGCGCGCATCGCGCCCATGAAGGAGTACTTCGAGTTGGCGGACCAGCCGGCGATGATGATGCCGTAGACCTCCATCGAGGCGATCGCCATGATCAGCAGCAGGCCGGCGTTGACGTCGGCCAGGGCAGCGCCCGGAGCAAACGGCACCACCGCCCAGCAAGCCAGGGCCGGCATGATGGTCATCACAGGACCGATGAAGAACAGGGACTTGTTCGACTTGGCCGGGACGATGATCTCTTTGAAGAGCAGTTTCAGTGCGTCGGCGATCGGCTGCAGCAGGCCGTTCGGGCCTACGCGGTTCGGGCCGATACGGATCTGGATCCAACCCAGCAGCTTACGCTCCCACAGGGTCAGGTAAGCCACCAGGCCCATCAGCGGCAAGGTCACGCACAGGATCTTGGCCATGGTCCAGACGAACGGCCAGAAGGTGCCGAGGTTGGCCTCGCCCATCACTTTAATCGAATCAATCATTTCTGGCAGAGCCATTACTTGCCCTCCCCTGCTTTAGCAACGGTGATCTCACCGAACATCGCGCCCAGCATCGCGGTCGATGCATGTGCGGCGGACACGCGCACCACGTTCGCTGGCAGGCCGGCGTCGATGATCGCTTCCAGGATCGCAAAGCCGGAGCCCTGCTTCACTTCGACCTTGTCGCCGGCCTGCACGCCGATCTGCTGCGCGGCGGCAGTGGACAGGTGTGCTTTCGGTGCGGCTGCATCGACGGTCGCCAGCAGCGGGCCGGAACGGCGCGCCAGGGCGTCGGCGAAGTAGATCGGCACATCGGCCAGGCGCTGCAGCCCGGTCGAGGTGAACGCGGCACCGGCAACGGCAGCCTTGCGCGAGGCGTTCGACAGCTTGGCCGACAGGTCGGACGCGCCCTTTTCGAACAGTTCGTCGCGGATCGATTCCGACGTTTCGTAGTCGAAGCCGCCCAGGCCCAGGATATTGCCCAGAACGCGCAGCACTTTCCACGCCGGACGGGCGTCGCCCATCGGCTTGACGGTGCCGTTGAAGGACTGCAGGCGGCCTTCGGCGTTGACGAAGGAGCCGGAAGTTTCGGCAAACGGGGCGACCGGCAGCAGCACGTCGGCGTAGTCCATGCCGTGCTTGAAGGCCGACATCACGACCACCATTTCGGCGGCGTTCAGCGCGGTCTTGGCAGCTTGCGGGTTGGCAGCGTCCAGTTCCGGCTCGGCATTCAGCAGGACGTAGGCTTTCTTCTGCACGGAGAAGGCTGGCGCAGCGTTCTTCGCAGTGGCGCCAACCAGGTAACCGCCAACGGTGTTGGCCGCTTCGGTCAGGTAGCCCAGCTTGGCGCCGGTCTGTTCGGCGATCCACTGTGCGGCAGCGTGCAGCTTCGACGCTTCCGGATGCGCCACGGCAGCGTTACCCAGGAACACGGCCTTGCGTTCGCCGCCCAGCAGGGATTCGGCGATGGCTTCTGCTTCAGCGGAAGCAACCACGCCTTCGAAGCCGGCAGGAGCAGCAACGCCCTTCGCCTTGGCGACAGCGGCCACCACGCCGGACAGCGCGGCCAGCCAGTCGGTCGGCGCGGCGATGATCTTGTTGGCGGTGGTGATCAGGTTCTCGTCGTTCGAGCCATGCAGCACGGACAGCTTGCCGCCGGCTTTCACGGCCGCGCGGATGCGGGTCGCGAACAGCGGGTGGTCCTTGCGCAGGAAGGACCCGATCACGAACACGCGCTGCAGGTGCGACAGTTCGGCAATCGGCATGCCCAGCCATGGCTTCACTTCGCCGTCCAGCGCGAAATCGGACTGGCGCAGGCGGAAGTCGACGTTCTCTGAACCCACGCCGTGCATCAGCTTCTTCAGCAGGGCCAGTTCTTCCACGGTGCAGTGCGCGGTGCCGTAGGCGGCCAGCGCATCGGCGCCATGTTCATGCTTGATGTTCTTCAGGCCGTGCGCCACGTATTCCAGCGCGACTTGCCATTCCACTTCTTTCCACTCGCCGCCCTGCTTTAGCATTGGCTTGGTCAGGCGCTCGGCGCTTTCCAGCGCTTCGTAGGAGTAGCGGTCCTTGTCGGAAATCCAGCACTCGTTGACAGCTTCGTTTTCCAGCGGCAGCACGCGCTTCACGGAGCCCTGCTTCACTTGCACGATCAGGTTGGCGCCGGTGGAGTCGTGCGGGGAGACCGATTTGCGGCGCGACAGTTCCCAGGTACGGGCGCTGTAGCGGAACGGACGCGAGGTCAGCGCGCCGACCGGGCACAGGTCGATCATATTGCCCGACATCTCGGAGCTCACCGCTTCGCCCACGAAGGTGGTGATCTCGGAATGCTCGCCGCGGCCCAGCATGCCCAGTTCCATCACGCCGGCCACTTCCTGGCCAAAGCGCACGCAACGGGTGCAGTGGATGCAACGCGACATTTCTTCCATCGCCACCAGCGCGCTGCCGGCCTTCGGCGGCACCACGCGCTTCTCTTCTTCGTAGCGGGACTCCATCTTGCCGTAACCTACGGCCAGGTCCTGCAGCTGGCACTCACCGCCCTGGTCGCAGATCGGGCAATCCAGAGGGTGGTTAATCAGCAGGAATTCCATCACCGACTTCTGTGCCTGCACAGCCTTGTCGGAGGCGGATTTCACGACCATGCCAGCCGATACCGGCGTGGCGCATGCTGGCAAAGGCTTAGGCGCCTTCTCCACTTCGACCAGGCACATACGGCAGTTTGCTGCGATCGACAATTTCTTGTGATAGCAGAAGTGCGGGATGTAGGTGCCCAGCTTGTTGGCGGCGTCCATCACCATGCTACCCGCAGGGACTTCTACCTTTTTGCCGTCAATTTCGATTTCAACCATGATAATCGCAGCTTAGTAAGCCGAAACAGGCACCAGGCAGTGCTTGTGTTCGACGTGATATTCAAATTCTTCGCGGAACTGCTTGACGAAGGCGCGTACCGGCATCGCGGCAGCATCGCCCAGCGCGCAGATGGTGCGGCCCTGGATGTTGTCGGCGATGGAGTTCAGCATGTCCAGGTCGCTCGGACGGCCCTGGCCGTTCTCGATGCGGTGGATCATGCGGTACATCCAGCCGGTGCCTTCACGGCATGGGGTGCACTGGCCGCACGACTCTTCAAAGTAGAAGTAGGACAGGCGTTCCAGGGCCTTCACCATGCAGCGCGTCTCGTCCATCACGATCACGGCGCCCGAACCGAGCATGGAGCCGGCTTTGGCGATCGAATCGTAATCGAGGTCGGTCTGCATCATGATCTCGCCGCGGATCACTGGAGCGGACGAACCGCCCGGGATCACGGCCTTGATCTTTTTGCCGCCGCGCATGCCGCCGGCCAGCTCCATGAGCTTGGCGAACGGAGTGCCCAGCGGGACTTCGTAGTTGCCTGGACGCTCAACGTCGCCCGAGATCGAGAAGATCTTGGTGCCGCCGTTGTTAGGCTTGCCTAGGCCGAGGTAGTTTTCGGCGCCGATGTTCAGGATGAACGGCACGGCCGCGAACGTCTCGGTGTTGTTGATGGTGGTCGGCTTGCCGTACAGGCCGAACGAGGCCGGGAACGGCGGCTTGAAGCGCGGCTGGCCCTTCTTGCCTTCCAGCGATTCCAGCAGCGCGGTTTCTTCGCCGCAGATGTAGGCACCGTAGCCATGGTGGGCGTGCAGCTGGAAGCTGAAGTCCGAACCCATGATCTTGTCGCCCAGGAAGCCGGCGGCGCGCGCCTCTTCCAGCGCTTCTTCAAAGCGCAGGTATTCCTGGAAGATCTCGCCGTGGATGTAGTTGTAGCCCACGGTGATGCCCATCGCGTACGCGCCGATGGCCATGCCTTCGATCAGTGCGTGCGGGTTGTAGCGGATGATGTCGCGGTCCTTGAACGTACCAGGCTCGCCTTCGTCGGTGTTGCAGACGAGGTATTTCTGGCCAGGGAACTGGCGCGGCATGAAGGACCATTTCAGGCCGGTCGGGAAACCCGCACCGCCGCGGCCGCGCAGGCCGGAGGTCTTCAGGTCGGCGATGATCGCTTCCGGCGCGATCTTCTCTTCCAGGATGCGGCGCAGCGCGGAGTAGCCGCCACGCTTGACGTAGTCGGCCAGGTGCCAGTTGTCGCCGTTCAGATCCTTCAGGATCAGGGGATTGATGTGACGGTCGTGCAGGGAAGTCATTTCTTGAGCTCCTCCACGAGGGCGTCCAGTTTGTCGTTGCTCATGTGGGAACACATGCGGTGGTTATTGACCAGGATGACCGGTGCGTCGCCGCAGGCGCCCATGCACTCCCCTTCCATCAGCGTGAACGCGCCGTCTTCGGTGGTGCCGCGGAAGTCGATGCCCAGCTTGGACTTCAGGTGTTCGGCCGCTTTCACGCCGCCCGACAGTGCGCATGGCAGGTTGGTGCACACGGTGATCTTGTGCTTGCCGACCGGCTTCAGATTGTACATATTGTAGAAGGTCGCAACTTCCTGCACGGCGATGGCCGGCATGCGGATGTAGTCCGCGATTTCCTTCATGGTTTCTGGCGACAGCCAGCCCAGTTCAACCTGGGCGTGGGCCAGCGCGGCCATCACGGCCGACTGGCGCTGGTCGGCCGGATACTTGGCCAACTCGCGGTCGATTTTTTTATAGCATTCTTGGGATAACAGCATTTCTTGCCCTTAGCGGTCGATTTCACCGAAAACGATGTCCTGGGTACCGATGATGGTCACGGCGTCGGCGATCATGTGGCCGCGCGACATTTCGTCCAGACCCTGCAGGTGGGCAAAGCCCGGTGCGCGGATCTTCATACGGTATGGCTTGTTGGCGCCATCGGAGATCAGGTAGATGCCGAATTCGCCTTTCGGGTGTTCCACCGCGCTGTACGCTTCGCCCGGCGGCACGTGGAAGCCTTCGGTAAACAGCTTGAAGTGGTGGATCAGCGATTCCATATTGGTCTTCATGTCCACCCGGTTAGGCGGAGCGACCTTGCGGTTGCTGGTCATGACAGGGCCCGGATTCGCTTTCAGCCATGCCACGCACTGCTTGATGATCTTGTTCGACTGGCGCATCTCTTCGATACGCACCAGGTAGCGGTCGTAGCAATCGCCATTGGTGCCGATCGGGATGTCGAAGTCCATCTTGTCATACACTTCGTACGGCTGTTTCTTGCGCACGTCCCAGGCGACACCCGAGCCTCGCAGCATGGCGCCGGTGAAGCCCATGGCCATTGCGTCGTCAGGAGACACAACGCCCACGCCGACGGTACGCTGTTTCCAGATACGGTTGTCGGTCAGCAGGGTTTCGTATTCATCGACATAGGTCGGGAAACGCTTGGTGAAGTCTTCGATGAAGTCGAGCAGCGAGCCCTGGCGGTTCTCGTTGCGCTCGGCCAGCGCTTTCGCGTTGCGGATCAGCGATGCCTTGTACTGCGGCATGGCATCCGGCAGGTCGCGGTAGACGCCGCCCGGACGGTAGTAAGCCGCGTGCATACGCGCGCCGGAAACGGCTTCGTAGCAGTCCATCAGGTCTTCGCGGTCGCGGAAAGCATACAGGAACGGGCCCATGGCGCCCACGTCCAGCGCGTGCGCGCCCAGCCACAGCAGGTGGTTCAGCAGGCGGGTGATTTCGTCGAACATCACGCGGATGTACTGCGCGCGCACCGGCACTTCCAGGCCCAGCAGCTTCTCGATCGCCATTACGTAGGCGTGCTCGTTGGACATCATGGACACATAGTCCAGGCGGTCCATGTAAGGCACGGATTGCAGGTAGGTCTTCTGCTCGGCCAGCTTTTCGGTAGCGCGGTGCAGCAGGCCGATATGCGGGTCGGCGCGCTGGATCACTTCACCGTCCAGTTCCAGCACCAGGCGCAGCACGCCGTGCGCTGCCGGGTGCTGCGGACCAAAGTTCAGGGTGTAATTCTTAATTTCAGCCATTTCTTACTTCCCGTAGTTTTCTTCGCGGATCACGCGCGGCACGTTTTCGCGCGGTTCGATGGTCACAGGCTGGTAGACAACGCGCTTCTGCTCCTGGTCATAGCGCATTTCAACGTAGCCCGACACTGGGAAGTCCTTGCGGAATGGGTGGCCGATGAAACCGTAGTCGGTCAGGATGCGGCGCAGGTCGGTGTGGCCTTCGAAAATGATGCCGAACAGGTCGAACGCTTCACGCTCGAACCAGTTGGCGGAGCGCCAGATCGTGGTCACGGAGGCCAGGATAGGCATGTCGTCGTCCGACGCGAACACGCGTACACGCAGGCGCCAGTTCTTTTGCACGGACAGCAGGTGGGTCACGGCCGCGAAGCGCAGGCCGTCCCAGGTGCCTTCACCGTAGGTCGAGTAGTCGACGCCGCACAAGTCGATCAGCGTATCAAAACGCAAAGCTGCGTCGTCGCGCAGCTCTTGCATTACCTGGTAGTAGTCCCCAGATTTGACTGTAATCGTCACTTCGCCCAGCGCGACGACGATGGAGGCCCGCTCGCCCAGCTTTTGCTCGAGGGCGGAGACCAGTGTTTGCAGATGTGTGTTCATAAGGTCTTACCGCGCGATCGTGTTGGTCTTCTTGATCTTGTTGTGCAACTGCAGGATGCCGTACAGCAGTGCTTCTGCAGTCGGCGGGCAGCCCGGCACGTACACGTCGACCGGCACGATACGGTCGCAGCCGCGCACTACGGAGTACGAGTAGTGGTAATAACCGCCGCCGTTGGCGCAGGAACCCATGGAGATCACCCAGCGCGGATCCGGCATCTGGTCATAGACCTTGCGCAGCGCAGGGGCCATCTTGTTGCACAGGGTGCCTGCCACGATCATCACGTCGGACTGACGTGGCGACGGACGGAACATGAAACCGAAACGCTCCAGGTCGTAACGGGCAGCACCAGCATGCATCATCTCCACCGCACAGCAAGCCAGACCGAACGTCATCGGGTACATCGAACCCGTACGCGCCCAGTTGATTACCGTGTCAAAGGTAGTGGTGATGAAGCCTTCGTTAAATACGCCTTCAATAGACATGGCTTATTCCCAATCAAGGGCACCTTTCTTCCAGATATACCAAAAACCGACCACGAATTCGGCGATGAACACCATCATCGTCACGTAACCCTGCCAGCCCAGTTCACGCATGGAGACACCCCATGGGAAGAAGAATGCAGTTTCAAGGTCGAACAGAATGAACAGAATTGCGACGAGGTAGTAACGCACGTCGAATTTCATGCGCGCGTCTTCAAAAGCTTCGAAGCCGCACTCGAATGGGGAAAGCTTGGCCGCATCAGGCTTGTTCGGGCCAAGGATATGACCCAGCACTTGCGGGACTACGCCGACGCCAAGGCCGACGAGAAGGAACAACAGGACGGGGAAGTAATTTTCGAGGTTCACGATGGGTAAGCAGCTTAGTTGAATTACGCTCGACCCCAATCACTTGCTACTGAGACCAGGATCAAACGACACATCCTCGTAAAAAAACCAGCTAAGCCACTGAATCAACGATTCAAACGACCTGCTGGCTTTTGATCTTTTTTGGTGCCGACGACGAGACTCGAACTCGTACAGCTTGCGCCACTACCCCCTCAAGATAGCGTGTCTACCAATTTCACCACGTCGGCAATAGGCCGCTATTCTACACTGTGATCATCGCTTTGTTAATGCAAATTGCGCATAATCAAGAAGAAAAACGGCAAAAAGTTCAAAGTTGCCAGTTTTACTTCGCTGGCGAAGCGGCTGGAGCAGCCGCCGCAGGCGCCGCAGCAGCTGGCGCAGGTGCAGCCGGAGCCTCGACCGGAGCCGGGGTGGCGGCGGCCGGAGCAGCGGGCGCAGGAGCCGGTGCGGCCGAAGGGATCGCTGCCGCGCCAGTCACGGGCGCCGGGGCTGGCGCCTTGACGTTGTCCATCACGCCGGCGCCGGCCGAGATATTACCCTTGCTGGCCAGGACCGACAGGCCAAGGGTGGCGCCGAAGAAAATCGCTGCCGCCAGCGCGGTCGACTTGGACAGGAAGTTCGAGGAGCCGGAAGCGCCAAACAGGCTGCCGGAAGCACCCGAGCCGAAGGCGGCACCCATGTCGGCGCCCTTGCCATGCTGCAGCAATACCAGGCCGATGATCGCCACGGCGGAGATGACCTGCACTACGATAACCAGATTGAACAGAGTGTTCATGCTATTCCTTAAATAATAAAATTGCCCTGCTTATGCGGCCGCGATGATGGCGAGGAAATCCGCCGCCTTCAGTGCCGCACCGCCAATCAGGCCGCCGTCGATATCGGGCTGAGCCATCAATTCCCTGGCGTTTTCCGGCTTCATGCTGCCACCATACAGGATCTGCATGCCGGCGGCGGATGCCGCATCCCTCTTCGCCACACGGGCGCGCAGCAGTGCGTGCACTTCCTGCGCCATTTCCGGTGTGGCAGTCTTGCCGGTGCCGATCGCCCACACAGGCTCGTACGCCAGCACAATCTTTGCCAGCTGTTCGGCGCCCAGCACCTCCAGCACGGCATCGAGTTGCTCGCCGACCACGTCGGCAGTCTTGCCAGCTTCGCGCTCTTCCAGCGTCTCGCCTACGCAAACCACCGGCACCAGGCCGGCACTCACGGCAGCCAGCGCCTTCTGGGCGACCAGTGCGCTGCTTTCCTTGTGATAGGAGCGGCGCTCGGAATGGCCGACGATGACAAATGCGCTGCCGAAATCGAGCAGCATCGCTGCCGAGACCTCGCCCGTGTACGCGCCCGCAGCATGGGCGGACACATCCTGCGCACCCCAGGCAATTGCGCTGCCAGTGAGTTCAGCCTGACATTGTGCCAGATATGGGGCTGGGACGCAGACCGCGGTATCGGCCTTTGCATCACCCAGGCCAGCCTTGATGCCTGCCAACAGGGTAGTGTTGGCGGCACGGCTGCCGTTCATTTTCCAGTTACCGATGACGAGTTTGCGGCGCATAGTAGCTTAATTTTTAATAACCCGTAATTGTAGCGTGCGCCCCAAAGTCGGGTCAAACGCTAGACTCCGCGCCCATGAAAAATAATATTTTTGACATCTTTTTCGGACTTACTTTAGCGCTGCCGATAGCGCTCATCCTCGGTGCGATGCCGATGTTGTTCAACAGTCACGCCCACGGCGCCACTTCGGCGGCGACTTTCTGGACCTTTGTCATTGCCTGGCCGGCGTTGTCATGGCGCTGCGTTGAACTGCGCCATCTCCGCAAACGCAGGGTCGAGAACATGCTTGCCGCATGCATGCTCCTGTTTCCGCTGGCCGCCGTTGCAGCACGATTCGGCTTGGTCGAAGACCGGGGCGGACTGGCCGGATCCATTGACGCCATATTCAACAACGTGGCCGGGGCCACGACAGTTGTCCTGGGCTGGAGTGGCGCCGCGCTTGCCTTTGCAACCCGCCGCAAGTTGCCGGCGCCCTGAGCAGCAGGGCCCGACTTAAAGCACCTGCAGCATGATCTTGCCTACATGGCTGCTGCTTTCCATCAGCGCGTGGGCCTTGGCCGCCTGCTCCAGCGGAAAGCTCTCATAGATTACAGGCTTGATGTCGCCCGCCTCGATCAGCGGCCACACTCGTTCTCGGAGCTGGCGCGCGATGGCGCCTTTGAAGGCCACCGAGCGCGGGCGCAACGTGGAGCCGGTGATGGTCAGCCGGCGTTTCAGCACCTGCCCCATGTCCAGCGTCCCCTTGGCGCCACCCAGCAGCGCGATGATGGCGATGCGGCCGTCGTCGGCCAGGCAGCTGATCTCGCGCGGCAGGTAGTCGCCGCCGACCATGTCAAGGATTACATCGACACCGGTGTCGCCGGTCAGCTCCCGCACCACGGCCGCGAAATCCTCGGTGCGGTAGTTGATGCCGCGCGCCGCGCCCAGGGCTTCGCACGCCCTCGCCTTCTCGTCGCTGCCCGCAGTGGCGAACACGCGATGGCCAAGTGCCCGCGCGAGCTGGATCGCCGTCACGCCGATACCCGAAGTCCCGCCCTGCACCAGCAAGCTCTCGCCCTTGCCCAGCCCTGCGCGGTCGAACACATTGCTCCAGACGGTGAAGAAGGTCTCCGGCAGCGAGGCGGCCTCCAGCGGCGACAGGCCGCGCGGAACCGGCAGCACTTGCTGCACCGGCGCGGTCACATACTCGGCATAACCGCCACCCTGCACCAGCGCGCACACCATATCGCCGACCTTGAAACCGCTGGCTGCCAGGTCGCCATCGACGATCTCGCCCGCAACCTCCAGGCCGGGGATGTCGGTGGCGCCAGGCGGCGGCGCGTAGCTGCCCATGCGCTGGAACACGTCCGGCCGGTTGATGCCGGCCGCGTGCACGCGGATGCGCAGCTCTCCTTCTTTTGCCACCGGCAGCGGTCGCTCGCACAAGCGCAGCACGTCGGCCGCGCCGGGTTTCTGGATTTCGATCGCACGCATCATGGCATCACCCCGCTAGGAAAGAGGCGATTGTAGCGCTTACAGGCCGAACCGGGCGCCCATGCCGAACAGGGTCGCCAGGCCCAGCGCGGCAAACATGGCGGCAGCGACGCCATGGACCAGCTTAAGGGGGATCCTCGCGGCCAGCTTATCACCCGCAAAGACGGCAGGGACATCGGCGACCAGCATGCCGAGTGTGGTGCCGGCCACCACCATCAGCGGGTCCGGATAGTGAGCGGCCATGGCCACGGTGGCGACCTGGGTCTTGTCCCCCATCTCGGCCAGGAAGAAAGTCACCAGGGTGGCGCCGAGGACGCCGAAACGGCTGGCGATGCCGGTTTCGTCATCCTCGATCTTGTCCGGAACCAGGGTCCAGGCGGCCATGCCAAGGAAGGACAGCCCCAGCACCCAGCGCAGCACATCGGGCGTGAGCAGGGACGTGATCCAGGCGCCCAGCGCGCCGGCCAGGCCGTGGTTGACGATGGTGGCGATGAAAATGCCGGCGATGATCGGCAGCGGCTTTTTGAAGCGGGCAGCAAGCAGGAACGCCAGCAGTTGGGTCTTGTCGCCGATTTCGGCCAGGGCGACTACTCCGGTTGAGACGAGGAGGGATTCCATTGTTTTAATCCAGGCCGGGCACGGACGAATGACCGCAACACGCCCCCGGCCTACATCGGCGGCGTCGCGGTCAAAGGTCTTGCCAAGTATGGGACCGCATATGCCATGGCCTGTGGGCCAAGTGTGTTGACAGATGCCTCCTCCAGGGTGGAGGAGCGGCTACTCCCCGATGACGGGCGGGATTTTACCCCAAAACCGGTAAGGCAGGGTCAGCCCCAGGTTTACCGGTTCTAGCCGCCCCCAGTGCGCGAACTGCGTGGCAACGGCGTCCCCCGCTTCCACCCCGACGACAACGCCTGCCCTTCCTCAATCTGCTCCTGCGTCATCCCGCGCGCCACAGACGCACGCTGCTCCGCCGCATTGGCCGACCCGCCGGCCGCCGCCAGGTTCCACAACATATAAGCAATCACATTATCCTGCGGCATGCCGCCAATGTGATACCGGTACATCAGGCCAAGCACTTGCTGCGCATCCGGATGCCCCTGCTCCGCCGCCTTGCGGAACCATGTCACGGCCTCCTTATGGTCCTGCAGCACCGCATTGCCGGTGTAGTACATGGCCCCCACCACATACTGCGCATCCGCCTTGCCCTTGAGCGCCGCCTTGCGATGCCAGTTCAGCGCCAGCTTGTAATCCTGCGGCACGCCACGGCCCATGTAATACATCAAGCCAAGCAAATGCTCGGCCTCCGTATTGCCCGCCTTGGCCAGCGGCAGGATCTCCTTGTAGGCCAGCGCATAATTCTTGTTGTTATACGCCGTGGCCCCTTCCGCGAACCCGGCATGCGCATTGGCCTGCAGCCCCAGTGCGATGCTGAGCGCGATTAACACGCCTCGTAGTTTTTTCATGGTGCTTTGATTTATCTCTTTTTATGCACTGCAGAACGTCTCTTACTTCCAGCTCACCTTGCCCAGGCCATCGACACTGACGTTGCGGGTGACAGGCTTGCCATACACGGTCACGGAGCCCAGCCCGCTCAGGTTCAGGTTGGCGTTGTGGGACGCATTGATGGTCGCGTTGCCCAAGCCGCTCAAGTCCAGGCTTACGTCTTCGGCCTTGAACTGCTGTGCATTCAGGCCGCCCAGGCCTCCCAGCGTCGCCTTCAGGTACTTGCTGCGGCCGCCGATGGTGATGTAGCCCGCGCCCTGCAAGTCGAGGTCGACGTTCTCGTTCTCCGTCACCCACACATGCATGCTGCCCACCCCACCGAGGTTGGCCTTCAGCTTTTTATAGTCGCACACCACCTTCATGCTGCCTGCGCCGTCCAGGGTAAGGTCGATGTTCTCGCCGCTAAAGCCGCTGACCTCCGTGCTGCCCACGCCTTCCGACACCAGTTCGCGCAACTGCGGCAACACCAGCTCCACCTTGACCGCGGCCGATTTCAGCTTGACGCCGCGGCTTTCCGTGTCGAGGTAGAGCGTGTCGCCGGTCTGCACGGCCGTCACGGTGCTCATGTAGCGCTTGTCGGTGATGATGTTGAGCGCCGGCGTATCGCCGCGGCGCAGCTTGAGGTCGATCACGCCGTCGAGCTTGACGCGTACCACGCGCGCATCGATGGTCCGCGATTCCGTCGTCGTGTCATCGGCACTGGCCAGGCCCAGGAACAGGCACAACGCAGTAAACAGCAAGCCAAACTGGAAAGTTTTCTTCATTTCGTATCCTTGGTAAGTCACCAGCGCGCTCACTGGTTGGCTGCCACAAGGACAAACGGCAACTCAGGGATCGCACTGGCGGCAACGATGGTTGCAATATTAATACCAACAAGGACCAGGAGGGTGGCCAGGACGAGGGCTTCCCTGTGTTTGGTGATGTTCATTTCGCGCTCCCGAATGACTTGTTTTCTCGATGGTTCCATCATATCGGCGGCCCCCGTCCCCGTCCTGCCGTATGCGACGAAATGCAAAAAACAGGGAACAGGCGGATAATCCGACTGCCTTTTCGCCATTCCAGAGGGAAACAATGAAACGATATGTCCTGGCGGCCGCTGCCGCCCTGCTCACCTCCCCTACCATTGCAGCACCCGACCTCAGCGCCGCCCACAAGCTCTACCAGGCCAACTGCGCCCAATGCCACGGCAAGGAGCTGGAAGGCGCGGCCGGCCCCGCCCTGGCCGACGCAACCTGGATTCACGGCCAGCCCACCAAAGCCAACCTGGTTCGGTTGATCGGCAAAGGCGTCGCCGACAAAGGCATGCCGGCCTGGGACAAGCAGCTAAGCAGCACCCAGCTCAGCCAGTTGGCCGAGTACCTGCTCCCGGCCAACGCGGCCGCCCGCAAAGCAGCGGCCGGTGCCGGCGCCGCCCCTGCCGCCGGCGCACCAGCGGCCCCGGCCAAAGGACTGCCTGCGCTCAAGCTGCCAAAAGGCTTCCATATCGCCGTCTACGCCGACAAGGTCGGCGGTGCGCGCCAACTGGCAGTTGCCGCCAGCGGCCTGGTCTTCGTCGGCTCGCAAAAAGCGGGCAAGGTCTACGCCCTGGTCGACGCCAACAAGGACGGCATCGCCGAAAAAGTCGTCACCGTCGCCGACGGCCTGAACAATCCCAACGGCGTCGCCCTGCTGGACGGCGACCTGTACGTCGGCGAAATCTCGCGCATCATCAAGTTCGACGCCATCGAAAAGACCTACGCCGCCAAACCTTCCTACAAAGTCATCAAGAACGACCTGCCAACCGACACCTGGCACGGCGCCAAGTACATCAAGGCCGGCCCGGACGGCAAGCTGTACATTCCGATCGGCGCACCATGCAATGTCTGCGACAAGGAAACCGAAGCCTACTCCAAAATCTGGCGCATGAACCCGGACGGCAGCAACTGGGAACTGTATGCCCGCGGCGTACGCAACACAGTCGGCTTCACCTGGCACCCGGTCACGAAAGAGCTGTGGTTCACCGATAACGGCCGCGATGAAATGGGCGACAACACCCCATCCTGCGAGTTGAATGTGGCGCCGCAAGCCGGCTTGCACTTCGGCTTCCCATACTGCCATGGCGGCGTGCTGCCCGACCCGCTATTCGGCAAAGGCAAAAGCTGCGAAGCCTACGTTCCGCCGGTGGCAGCGCTGGGTCCGCACGTGGCACCGCTTGGCCTCGCCTTCTACACTGGCACCCAGTTCCCGGAGCAATACCGCAACCAGCTGCTGATCGCGGAACACGGCTCATGGAATCGCGCCAACAAGATTGGCTACCAGGTCCGCCTGATCACCCTGCATGGCAACAAGCTGGTCAGCGACACCGCCTTCATCGACGGCTTCCTGCAGGATGAAGAAGTAAGCGGCAGACCGGTCGATATCGCAATGATGCCGGATGGTTCGATACTGGTTTCTGACGATCACGCGCACAAGGTGTATCGCGTTACCTATCAACGTTGATGGGGCATATGCGCAAGGTATCGACGCAGTCGCTTTCATCAAAATATTGAAATTCCGTCGTCCTCTTCCAAGGCTATATTTAAGAATGCCAGACAACAATTACGAACTGGCACCCTTGGTCCACGAACGGAGGCAGTCATGAAGCGATACTTCGCTGCCGCCGGGCTATTTGTGTTCGCTGCAAGCGCAGCAGCACAAAGCGGCACCGGCGCTGACCAATCGGTGGTTGTGCCCGCGCAGAAGCAAGTAACATTGGAGCGCAAGCTCATCTCACCGCAAGAGTTCTACCAATACCAGGGCGCCTATGCCCTGTCCAATGGCCAGACCCTCACATTGTCGCGCGGCGCAGTCCGCCTCTACGCGCAAATTGGCCAGCACCCACGGCAGCAAATCTTCTGGCATGGCGACGGCAAGTTCACTGCGGCCGACGGCAGCCTGAATATGAACATCGTCTGGATCGACGATGATACCGCCACCGGTGAACTGAACTTTTCGCCAAGCATGGCCGGCCGCCAGCCGGCGCATGCCACCCTCTCAATAGCCTCGCGCTGAACGCGAGCGAAAGCCTGCACACCGCGGCCACAAGCTACGGTGAAGCAGGGGTAGCAACCTGCCCAACCGGGCGCTATATTGAAAGAGCCAGGCAATTTTAGAGACCTGGCCACACCAAAAAAATGGAGGCAATCATGAAGCGGTTAGTGGCAACCGGCTGCCTGTTCGCGCTCGCCCTTACGGCATACGCACAGAGCTCCAATCAACAAGTTGTGATCCCCGCCTCGAAAGAGGTTCAACGCACGTATATGTCGTCCGAGGAATTCAGCAAATACAAGGGCGCATACGACCTCTCCAACGGCAAAACGCTGTACCTGATTCGCAAGGCTACGCGCATGTATGCGCGGGTCGACGATCAGAGCGAACACGAAATCACCCGCGCCGGCAATGGGAAGTTCCAGGCTCTCGACGGCAAGATGTGGATGGAACTCGTGTGGGCGCATGATGACTCCGTCAGCGGCAGCTTGAACTATGTCGACGAGTCGCCATCGGTGGCCGGCCTGGAACCCAAGGTGATCAGCATCCGGTTTGCATCGCGCTGAACCATGGGAGGCTATCGTGAAGCGCCTGTTGCTCGCGTGTGGCCTGGGCTTGTTCGGAGTTAGCGTTCCAGCCCAGAGCCAGACTTCGGTCGAAACAGTTGTGGTGCCTGCCCAAAAGGACGTGAAGCCGCTTACCTTGTGGCCCGACGAAATCCTTGAATTTATTGGCGACTACCAGCTCGCCAACGGCAAGACCTTGTACCTCACCAGGCAAGGCGCCAGGATGTACGGCCAGATTGGCTCGCTGCCGAAGCACGAATTGATCGCCACAGGCGTGCGCAAATTCAGCGCACCGGACGGCCAGCTTTCCGTCCACATCAAGTACACCTGGGACGGCCAAATTACCGGCAACGTGGCTTATGTCGATAGCAGCCGCAGCGCCGGCCTCGCGCCGGTGCTGGTAGAAATCGCCTCACGCTAAACAAGGAGGCGCCATGAAAACAACAATTGCGGTACTGGGGCTTGCGCTATGCAGCATGCAAGCCCTGGCGCAGCAACCAGCCGATGTCGGCCGCGTCATCATCCCGGCCGCCAAACCCCAGCCATACTATATCTGGCCGGACGACCTGCATGCATACAAGGGCGAATACTATCTCTCCAACGGCAAGAAGATGTACATCAACCGCATTGCCAACCGCCTCTACGCACAGGTCGGCAAGCTGAAGGAAAGGGAAATTATAGCTACGGGTGAGAACATGTTTGAATCGGTCGACAATTCCATGACCCTCAACATCGTCATCTCGCGCCAGGGCTATGTCAGTGGCAGCATAGTTTATCAAGATGAGGACCTGCCAGATAAACCGCTGGCCTATGCCTCCCTCATGACGCGCTAGCCGCGGGCACGTCTGGGCCGCCAGCCATCAGTGAAGCTGGCGGCCTCTTTTTACTGGCGCAGCGCGGTCGCGTCAGCGCCAGGCTGGCGCACCAGCAGGCTGCGGACCTTGCCGTCCGCACCGCGGCATGAGCAGCTTGTCGCCGTCGCGTCGCACGACACGTTTGACCTTGTCCGGGCTGACGTAAGTGCAGGAAATACCCCGAATTGCTGTAGCTGTAACGTTTGCCCGGCGCGAACTCCAGCGCTTCCCTGGCAAACAAGTCACGCACTTGCGCCAAAGTCACACCGTCATCCGGCAGCTCGCGGAATGCTTTCAGTGCTGTGTAGTTGGGAATGCCGGAGGTATGCTGCAGCAGGTGTTCGATCGTGACGATGCTGCCTTTGTCCGGAAAATCCGGCAGGTACTTACGGAAGTCGTCCTTCACCGACAGCTTGCCCTGCTCCGCCAGCATCAGGATGCTGACTGCCGTGAACTGCTTGGTGACGGAGCCGATGCGAAGCTGCATGTCCGGCTGCATCGCGCCTGGTCGTGCCGACGAATGGTCGATTCCGTGGGGCGAATGGTCTTTTCGCGAGCGCGAACGTCAGTTGCCCTTGCGCTTCGGCGCCTTATGCTCCCATGCCTGCTTCACCAGCCGCCTGACCACCGCCGCATCGGCCTTAGCCAGCTCTACCCGTACGCCGAGCACCTTACCACCCCACAGCAGCTTCTCCGCGAAGGAAGAATAAAGTTCCAGCACTTCATCCCGCTGCTCGTCGGGAACGAAGATGTGCACGAACTCCTCTCCCGGAGGGACAGTCACGAAAATCTTCCCCTTCACACGGAACGAACCAAAGGTGTGATGCGGTTGCTCGCTGACGTCCGGTAGCGACATGGCAAAGCTGCGGACAGTCGAGAATTTCACTTCGCTGCCGGCTTCATGATTTGCGAATGAACCTGGTTCACCATCATCAGGCCCGCGGAGCCGAAGTGGGAGTGGTACTCGGCAACCATTTCGCCTTTGACGATGACGGGATCGGTCGCTACCAGGGCCTTTGCCTCGTCGATGCTTTCGACTGCGAAGATGAAGATGCCGCGTGCGCCATCGACGCCATCCAGCGGGCCGGCATAAGCCAGCTTGCGCTCATTCGCCAGGCGCTGGATATTGGCCATATGGCCGGCAAACATTTCGGTTCTTTCCTGGCCCGCAGGGACTTTATTCGGCCCTGTGCGCAGCACGACGAACACATACTTGCGCATGCCATTGTCGTTCCCGCCCAGCGACTTCGCCAGCTCGGCATTGTAAGCCGGCGGCATTTGCGGCTGCGCCTGTGCAACAAAAGCCAGGGCGGACAACAGGATAGCGCCCAAAGTTGTTTTCATTCTTTGTCCCCTAATCGCCAGTGGATACCGGCACCGCGCACAATCATAACCCGGGGTAATCCCCCCATTTTTGATGCGCGCCAGAAGTAGGGGTTAGTCGGCGAGAGCGAGCTTCTGTTTTGGTGTTATCCCGCCCAGGCCCATGTTGGGGCGCTCGTGATTGTAAGTCCAGAGCCAGCCGGTGGCAAAGTCCTGGATCTCGTCGAGCGATTCAAACAGGTGCTGCGCAAGCCAGTCGTAGCGTACGGTGCGGTTATAGCGCTCGATGTAAGCGTTCTGCTGCGGCTGTCCAGGCTGGATAAACGCAATCTCAATGCCATGCTTCTTTGCCCATTGCGCCGTAACGCCGCTTATGTACTCCGGGCCGTTATCACAGCGTATCGCTCGAGGCTTGCCACGCCACTCAATGACTTGGTCCAGCGCCCGCACAACGCGTTCCGATGGCAGCGAGAAGTCCACGTCGATAGCCAGTCCTTCTCGGTTGTAATCGTCGATCACGTTGAACAATCTGATACTGCGACCGTCGGCAAGTTGGTCATGCATGAAGTCCATCGACCAGGTCTGGTTGATGGCCGTCGGCACGGACAACGGCACTGGCTTTTCCCTCATGATGCGCTGTCGTGGCTTGATGCGCAGATTCAGCTCCAGCTCGCGATAGATTCGATACACACGCTTGTGGTTCCAGCCGAAGCCCTTCACGTTGCGCAGGAACAGGAAGCACAAACCGAAGCCCCAGTTGCGCTGGTTGTTCGTCAGGCGAACCAGCCAATCGGCTATGACCTCATTCTCGGCATTGAGCTTTGCTTGATAACGGTAGCAAGTCTGGCTGATGCCGAAGGCCACACAGGCGCTCTTGACGGTCATGCGGCCGGCTTCGACGTAGTGTCGTGCCATCTCACGTCGGCGAGATGGCTTCACCACTTTTTTGCCAGCGCCTCCGCAACAATCTCCGCCTTCAGGCGCTCCTCCGCGTACATCTTCTTCAACCGACGATTTTCCTCCTCCAGCTCCTTCATTCGGGCCATCAGGGAGGCGTCCATGCCGCCGAACTTGGAACGCCATTTGTAGAACGTGGCACTGCTCATGCCATGCTCGCGGCACAGCTCAGGAACTGGGGCACCGGCCTCGGCCTGCTTCAGGATGGCGATGATCTGGCTTTCAGTAAAACGGGACGTCTTCATGCGGTAGAACCTTCAATTTCAAAGTTAGAAAATTCTACTTCCTGCGGCGATCATTTGGTGGGGGGATTACCCCGGCTCCGCGAGCATCGCGCCTCATGGCTCCCCTCAGTTCCAGAATTTCCACCATGATTTTGCATGGGTCTCCTGGGAAGGCTGTCGCTCCAAAGGCTGACCGACTGCGGGCTGGTCCTGGTAGGTGAAATCGAGTTTGTAGGACCATGCGCCCTCCTCTCGGAAAAAATGCAGCACGGCCTTGACCCACCAATCTCCCGATTCCCGCATCTCGACGTAAAGGTCTTCGCAAAGCTGCCTGAGCTGACCGCTGATTTGCGCCTTGTCTTCACTCTTCCCATTCTTGAGCGAATAGTTCATATAAGTGCCATCACAATCGATGGTCAGCCATCCTGCGTCCCAGGTTTCGGGCGAGCACGAAATCGACTCCTTCAACAACGCAATCAAGTGTCCGTTATAACGGTCAAAACGATTTGTCAAAAGTGCCTCCAGAAATATAAGTACAGTTCATCGCTCGCAGCTTCCGGCCTAATGGGAATCGTGCCAGTTCCCCACCCGCACTTTCCTCATCCACAGATCACGAGGTGTGTCGCGGAATACGCGGAATGGTCCAAGGAGATGGCGTACAGGACGTACGAAAGCCGGCGGACAGAATAGCATTCTTGCCCACGTGCAAAATGCGCAAATTCTCACGCAAGGAAATGAGTTTCAGTCTTTGGAATTGAGAACGTACGGCGTTTTCGAATGAGCTCTCCCGAAAACTCACTGATAGTGCATTCCTCAGCTATGCCCGCCCCCAGGTTTCGAGGGCCCCGACGAGTTGATAGTCGTCCAGCCCGTGAAGCCTCTTGATTAATCCATCAAGCGCCCGGGAGAGTGATGCGGCATCTGCCGCTTCATACTGGACGCAAGCCAGGCGACCTGGAGACCAGTCGATAATCTGTGCGGGCCGCAACGGTGCAAGCGCTCCATCGATCAGCGTGTCCGGCGGGGCTATCCCGGTGTAAGAAAAGTCCATGTAGTCGCCGTAGACCAGCATCCATACTTCAGGGTACCCGACCACGTTCAGTCTCGCAAAATGCGCACTCGCTGGAAGGTCTCCATGAAGAGATTCGCTGCCAAAGGCAGCCAGCAGAATGCGGCGAACTTCTTTTTCCAATTGCTCGTACATTGCGTGCGGTCCTACTGATCGGATATGAATATCAGCACAGATGCTCGTGCAATACCTGCACCGCGTCCATACAATCCCTCAACTCCCCGCCAACGCTTCTTTTCCACTTCAGCACTGACGGAGATCGTCAGCCCCGGCACATGTTCAAGCTGCAATCCAAACGTTGGCCAATCGACTAACTGGGCTACGTTGTAGATGATGTCAACCTGGGTCTCACGGACAACGTCCATCAAGTCGTCAGGATCGACTCCCTTATCCAGGAGTCTCTGGACGCTATGGCCTCCCACTGCCGACAGATGCGATGGATCTTTTTCGTCGATGACGAGGCTCCAAAGGCCGCGCAGCAGCAATTCCGAAAGCAAAGAACGGGCGTCGTGCGCGGACAGGTCTTTGGCGATGGATTCAGCTTGCACTTGTGCGATGCCCACCCGCCGAAGTTCGTCCACAACCACTGTGGATGGTGAAGACCTGCTATGACTCATTGCGCGCGCCTGCGACGATTTCCTTCGTTGCTTCCAACATTTTGTTGAAGGGTTCCGGAGGTTCGCCTTCGTACGAAATCACAGCGTCGCACAATTTCGCCAGGGCGCAACTGACAATCAAGGCCGCCGCGCAATCCTTCATGCTTCCCCTCCAGATCATGCTGATACAGAACTCCCTGTCTCCGATGAGCGAACGGAATTCGTCGGTCCCGTCGAGGAACTCCTCCGCCTCGCCCGAGTACAACTCAAAGCCCACATCAGGTGTCCCTTCCAGAATACACGGGGAGAAGCCGGAATCCTCCGCGAAGTCCAGCTCAGGGTGCAGCTTTAAATCAAAACCAAGAGCGTCAATGGCGGCTTGGAGCTCACCACGGCCTGGAATGGCGGTATGTTTCAGGAAGGCGTACTGTGTGTTGGACATTTGTTTTCCTAGAAAAATTCGATTTCAGTGCGGGTTCTTCATTGGGCATCAATATTCTTACCGTTTTCAAACCAGGATGCGCCACTAAGCCTGCCACCCCAGATTATGCGAAATTCTCCATGTGGTTTACCATCCTTGAATGTGCCGGTCCAATCCACGGTCGCATAGCTTGCAGAAGCTTGCCCCGTATACGGAACTCCGTCAGCAGAGGTTGCGAAGACGGGAACAGCACGATCCTCAACATATGTAAGCAGCAGGCCCGGCGGCGAAACAGCGAGGTGGTCAAGGGTAAGCAATGTTGGACCTCATGTCCGGTTTGAACAATATCGGAAACGGCGTCATTCCGAGAATGCCTCGTCGGGCGCACGCTCCTCCTCGACCGAATCCGGATCGTGATACCAATCTTCATGTGGCGAGAATTGCCCGCATTCGAGGCACTGTGTCTTCGGCCATTTGACGCGACACCCCGGGCAGACCGCCCTCGTCCAGAAGGTATTCCATACGGTCCCGCATGAGGGCACGCATGCCCAACGGTCTTCCGCTTGTGGGCGCCACTCGCAGCGCGGACAATAGATTTCGGCCTTCTCGTTCATTTCCGCACCAGCTTCACGCCGTCCACCGTCATCGTCCAATTGCCCGCGTCTTCATGTGGAGCACTGGAAACCACGAATACCGTCTTGACCGGGCCGGCTCCAACAATCAGGTTATCTCCTTCAAACTCCTTCAGCGGCACCCTGATCGACGTGTTCATGTTGCCGTCGCGTCCCGCCTGCGCAGGAGGAACAGGCTTGGTACAGCTCGCGAGTACAGCGGCAACGAGGACTGCGAATATTGCTCTTACTGTGCGCATGGTTTTCATGCTGCTCGCGCTGATGCCAGCATGCGGATGCCGGCGTAACCAAAGACTGCGGCCAACACCCCGTCAAACCAGCGCCGCATACGTCGGTAGATCTTGCGTGCGGCCTGGGTGGAAAACAGCAGCGCGTAGCCGCCAAATACTCCAATGCCGATCACGGCGCAACCGGCCACGATCAGCAGCGCGTCGGCGCGTTGCACTTCAGCGGGCAGTGCCAGCGTAACGATCGACAGCCATGTGAAGATCGCCTTGGGATTCGTCAGGTGCATGGCGGCACCGCGCAGGTAGAGCTGCAAAGCCGGGCCTCCGCGAGCCCCCACGTCAATGCCAGCAGGGAGCCTCGTGGCCAGCGCCGACCGCATGGACTTGAAAGAGAGCCAGAGCAGGTACATCCCGCCCAACACCTTCAATGCAATAAGCGCCTGCGAATACCGGGCCATCACCGCGGCAAGTCCGAAAGCAGCAAGCAGGCCCCATGCGGTCGAACCGCTGACGACACCCAGCGCAAATACCAGCGCACTCCGGCGCCCGGAACTCATGGCAGTCGCCATGACCGCAAGGTTGCTTGGCCCGGGACTTGCAGCCCCGAGCGTATAGGCCGAATAGGCCAGTACCAGATTGGCGCTTAGTATCGATGCGGAACCCAACACATTCTCCTGTAGGCGAGTCATGGCTCCCTGAATCATAGCTTGAACTGGCTATTGGCGCTCGGCGGCTTAGTCGCGTTTATATACGGCTTCGATGGTACTGGATGCCAGCGAATGTGCCTTCACCATATAACCGGTCAGCGCACCCGATGCGTTCTCCGGCAGCTCGAGCTTTCCAGAGAGCGCGTACACGGTGAACTGATAGCGGTGCACGCCATGCCCTTGCGGCGGACAGGCACCGCCAAAACCTTTGATGCCGTAATCGTTATTCATCGACTGGCTGCCGGCGGGCGCTGCGGCTCCCGCCGGCAAGGACGTCACATCTTTCGGAATGTTCACGAGCTGCCAGTGCCACCAACCGCTGCCGGTCGGTGCATCGGGGTCGTGGACCATGATGGCGAATGCCGCCGTACCTGCCGGCTCACCGGACCAGGATAGTTGCGGGGATCGGTTGCCGCCGGTGCAGCCAAAACCATCGAATTCCTGGCTCCTGCCCATGAACTTGCCGTTGGCGATATCGGTGCTGGTGAGTGTCAGCGAGCCAGCCGCAAACGCCTGGCCGGACACGAGGGCTGCAGCGAGAATGAGGTAACGCATGAATGCTCCTTAGTTAATCTGGAGCGCATATGGTATGCAGCCGGAAGACATTCGTTTAGCGCATTTTCAACCAGGATTTCGCCCTAATCGCGCATTCGTGTTTTGCGAAGGTCGCTCGGCGTCACGCCGTAGAACTGCTTGAACTTGTCGGTAAAGCGCGATTGCGATTGATAGCCGCACCTTTCAGCAACGCGTCCAATCGCATCAAAGCTTGCCTGGATAAGGTGAAGTCCATGGCCCAATCTTGCCCTGTCCTTGATCTCTTGCAGATTTGTCCCCTCGGCTGCGAGCTTTCGCCGCAGCGTCGACTCACTGATGGCCAGGCGCGAAGCCAGCGCGCCTGCATGAATGTCGTTAGCGACATCCTCAACGATAATGCCGTGCACCTTGTGGCTAAGACTCGGCGGCTCGACTACGGCGCCGATCTGCCCGTAGCCTAGATGATAAAGAAGCTGCAGGATCTCCTGTCGACGCGCGGCCCACATGGCGCGCGGCGCAAATGCGGACCACTCTACGAACTGTTGCAGCGTTTTCAGGAAGCTTTGCCCTATCTCGCCCTGGACGTACGGTGCGGCCCGGGCGTTTTTTGGCGGCAGGCATTTGAAATCGTCATACTCAAACTCAATGATCAGGGCCAGGTATTCGGCGTCGCCGGGAATATTGCGCATATCGATGCCTGGCCGATTCGAGAGAATGACGAAGCTGCCAGGCGGGCAATCTATTTCGCCAAGCTTCTTTTTGCCATCGAGCACGCAGATCAGCGTTGGTTTGATGATCGGGACATTGACGATCCGCTGCTGCCTGACCGACGAGTACACGGAGAACGGCAGCGCACAGCCGGCTTCCTGCATCCGCCTGACTGCGAGTCTTAAGTTTTCCATCAGGTGGAATCCTATCTGGTGTTCACCACGTCCACGACCAGCCTGTGATCCGCATCAAGCATCCAGGCCTCTTCATAGTCTATTTCGAAAAGATGACCGTCGGGATCCTTGAAATAAGCCGCGACGCCCCAGGCAGTTCTGGTGACAGGCTTGACGACGGTTCCGCCAGCCGCAAGCGCCCGCTCCAGGACACGAGGCACCTCGTCCTCAGATTGCGCCAGATACACGAGTGCAACTCCCGGAAAGCCCGTTCCTTTCGAGGTCGGGGATAAAGCATCCTTCGCGAACTCCTCCCTCGACAACAGGCAGAGTGCATAGCCGCCGAGATCGAACTTGGCAAATCCGTCATTCCCGGAAGGTGACTTTTTCCATCCCAGCGCTTCATAGAACTTGATGGAACGTGGGACATCTTCGACGCCCAGCAAGATCAGGTGCAACCTTTGGCTTGGCGGAGTGGAAGCGATTTTTTCTGCGAGGAGCATATTGACCTGAATCGATGGCATCAAAAAAACAAAAAGCCGCCAGGCTTACGCACCGGCGGCTTCCCTTGTCAGCTTGGCTGATTACTGTGCAGCGGCAGCCGCAGCTTCTTCAGCGGCAGCCTTCATCGACAGCTTCAGGCGGCCGCGCTCGTCGGTCTCGAGGACCTTCACGCGCACTTGCTGGCCTTCTTTCAGGTAGTCGGCAACAGCGTTCACACGCTCGTTGGCGATCTGAGAGATGTGCAGCAGGCCGTCCTTGCCAGGCATGACCTGGACGATGGCGCCAAAGTCCAGCAGCTTCAGCACGGTACCGTCGTAGCACTTGCCCACTTCCACGGAAGCGGTCAGTTCTTCGATACGGCGCTTGGCTTCCTGGCCGGCAGCTGCGTCGACGGAAGCGATGGTGACGATGCCGTCGTCGCTGATGTCGATCTGGGTGCCGGTTTCTTCGGTCAGCGCACGGATCACGGCGCCGCCCTTGCCGATCACGTCGCGGATCTTCTCAGGGTTGATCTTGATGGTGATCAGGCGTGGAGCGAAGTCGGACAGCTCGGTCTTCACAGTCGGCATGGCCTTCTGCATTTCGCCCAGGATGTGCTGGCGGCCCTCTTTTGCCTGTGCCAATGCAACCTGCATGATTTCCTTGGTGATGCCCTGGATCTTGATGTCCATCTGCAGTGCGGTAATGCCGTTGGCGGTACCGGCAACCTTGAAGTCCATGTCGCCCAGGTGGTCTTCGTCGCCCAGGATGTCGGACAGGACGGCGAAGCGGCCGCCTTCCTTAATCAGGCCCATGGCGATACCGGCCACGTGTGCTTTCATCGGCACGCCGGCATCCATCAGCGCCAGGCAGCCGCCGCAGACGGAAGCCATCGACGAAGAGCCATTGGATTCGGTGATTTCCGATACCAGACGTACGGAGTAGGAGAACTCTTCCTGCGACGGCAGTGCAGCGACCAGCGCACGCTTGGCCAGGCGGCCGTGGCCGATTTCGCGGCGCTTAGGCGTGCCAACACGGCCGGTTTCGCCAGTGGCGAACGGAGGCATGTTGTAGTGCAGCATGAAGTCGTCGGTGTACTCGCCCATCAGAGCGTCGATCTTCTGCGAATCGCGGGCGGTGCCCAGGGTCGCTACGACCAGTGCCTGGGTTTCGCCGCGTGTGAACAGGGCGGAACCGTGGGTGCGTGGCAGGACGGAGGTGCGGATGGTGATCGGACGCACGGTCTTGGTGTCGCGGCCGTCGATACGCGGCTCGCCTTGCAGGATCTGGGAGCGCACAACTTTCGCTTCCATTTCGAACAGGATGTTGCCGACTTCGACCGAATCAGGAGCGTCCACGCCGCTGGCGGCTGCATCTGCAGCCAGGTCGGCGATTACTTCAGCGGACATTGCGCGCAGCTTTTCGGTGCGGGCTTGCTTGTCCTTGGTCTGGTAAGCGGCGTTGATCTTCGCTTCGGCGAATTGCGCAACCTTGGCGATCAGCGCCTCGTTCTTGGCAGGAGGAGTCCACTCGTGCTCCGGCTTGCCGCCGTCGCGCACCAGTTCGTGGATCGCATCGATCACGACCTTCATCTGCTCGTGGCCATAGACCACGGCGCCCAGCATCACTTCTTCGGACAGCTGCTGCGCTTCGGATTCGACCATCAGCACGGCCGATTCGGTACCGGCAACCACCAGGTCCATCTGGGAGTCTTTGAGCTGGGTAGCGGTCGGGTTCAGGATGTACTGGCCGTTCTTGTAGCCGACGCGCGCTGCGCCGATCGGGCCGTTGAATGGCACGCCAGCCACGCACAGGGCGGCGGATGCACCGATCATGGAAGCGATGTCCGGGTCGATTTCAGGGTTCACGGACAGGACGTGCACGATCACCTGGACTTCGTTCATGTAGCCCTCTGGGAACAGAGGACGGATTGGACGGTCGATCAGGCGGGAAGTCAGGGTTTCTTTTTCAGAAGGACGGCCTTCGCGCTTGAAGAAGCCACCAGGGATCTTGCCCGCTGCGTAGGTCTTTTCCAGGTAGTCGACGGTCAGTGGGAAGAAGTCCTGGCCTGGTTTTGCGTCTTTACGCGCCACCACGGTTGCCAGTACGACGGTGTCGTCCATCGATACCATTACCGCACCGGATGCCTGGCGAGCGATTTCGCCGGTTTCCAGCGTCACGGTGTGCTGGCCGTACTGGAAGGTCTTCGTTACTTTATTAAACATGGGTTTATCCCTCTTTCTCTTTAGCCGACAGATTTTCAGGAGCTGTCGTAGCACCTCACCACGGACGGCCCGTAGGCCGCCATACTGCTTTACTGCAATAAAACTAAGGGTTTAAAAAACCAAAATGCCTGCGGCAGCGAACTGGCGCAGGCATTTCTCGTTTAAACCGGGTAACGCAAGAATTACTTACGCAGGCCGAGTTTAGCGATCAGGTCGCGGTAACGGTTTGCGTCTTTGTTCTTCAGGTAGGACAGCAGGGACTTACGACGGTTAACCATCTTGATCAGGCCACGACGGGAGTGGTGATCTTTGGTGTGCTCTTTGAAGTGGGTGTTCAGTTCGTTGATGCGAGCGGTCAGCAGAGCAACTTGCACTTCTGGGGAGCCGGTGTCGTTTTGGCCACGAGCGTTGTCGGCAATGATGGCCGACTTGTTGATGTTTTCAACGGTCATTTTCTTACCTTTCACATGCGATGCACGGAGTCTTTGGAACCCTGCACATCGTGAATTACGTTTAATATAAAAATCCGGCCGGATGGCCAGACACGGGAGTATAACCGGAATGAGGGGCGAAAGCTACCGCCACACACGATCAGCCATGAAAACCGCCACTTGCGTTGCATTTTTATCACTATTCCTCGCAGCCTGTGCTGCCGCCCCGCCCTCCTGGCAGCGTGGCAACGACAGCTTCAAGCCGATCCAGCTTGGCGTGACCACGCAGGCCGACCTGTTGCGCCTGTACGGCCCACCCGACGACCGCACCTTCTTACAGTTGCGCGACCTGAACGTCTGGAGCTACCGCTACAAAGAGTCCGGCGTATGGGATTCGATGATGCACATCATGTTGGACCGCCAGGGGATCGTCCGCGAAACCATGAGCGGCCCCGACCTTGAAAAAGAAGAGCGCGGCTTCTTCCGCTAAAAAAATGGGGACGTACCCCATTTAATTAGCAACATTGGCCTGTATCAAGGCCTGATGGCGTTTGTGCGGCAGAATTGGCGAATGCCTCGTCATGCCCGACTCGTCATTCCTGGCGTTCCCGTCCACTTGATTCAGCGTGGGCACAACCGACATGCCTGCTTCTTTTGCGAAGACGACTTCCAGTATTACTTGCGTTGGATGATGCGCTTTGCAAAGGAGGCCAGCTGCGACATCCACGCCTACGTGCTGATGACCAACCACGCCCACCTGGCGCTGACTCCACACGACGCTGGTGGCCTTGCCCTTCTCATGAAGATGCTTAACCAGCGCTATGTCACATACATCAACAAGAAGCGCCATTGGACGGGCACGCTTTGGGAAGGCAGGTTCAAGTCATGCCTGATATTTGACCAAAGCTATTTCCTCACCTGTATGCGATACATCGAACTGAATCCGGTGCGGGCGGGCATGGTCGATCATCCTCGCGATTATCCCTGGTCCAGTTATCGCGCAAATGCTGATGGGGCATACAACCCTTGCATTACGCCCCATGCCATATATCAGGCGCTCGGCGACACTGCAGCAGATCAGCGTTCCGCCTATCGCAACATCGTTTTATCCCAAGGGGATGAGATCGCCACCGTCAATATTCGCCGTGCCACGAATGGGAATTTCGTTCTCGGCGAGACGACCTCGACAGAAGAACTAGCGACTGTACTTGGCCGCAGGGTCACCCCAGGCAAACGGGGCCGCCCCCATAAATAAATGGGGTACGTCCCCATTTATTTAGTCCTTGATTTCAAGGGCGCGGTTGAGGCTGAGGGCGGCAAGCGAGCCGGCGGCGCCGGACAGCAGGTACAGGCTGACGTAAGCCAGGCCAAAGTGCGCCGACAGGCCGAGCGCAACCAGCGGGGCGAAGGCGGCACCGACCAGCCAGGCCAGGTCCGAGGTCAGCGCTGCGCCGCTGTAGCGGAAGCGTGACTCGAAGTTGGCGGTCACGGCGCCGGCAGCCTGGCCGTAGGACAGGCCCAGCAACGCGAAGCCGAGCAGGATGAAGGTGGTCTGCCCCGCGTCACCGCCCTGCATCAGCAGCGGGACGAAGCCGCTGAACACGCCAATCAGCACGGCCAGCGATCCCAGCGTGCGGCGACGGCCGATGCGGTCGGCAATCCAGCCCGAGGCGACGATGCAGGCTGCGGCAATGAACGCGCCGCCTATCTGGATGACCAGGAATTCGCTGACCGAGCGTTCCGAGTACAGCGTGATCCAAGACAGGGGGAAGACCGTTACCAGGTGGAACAGCGCGTAGCTGGCCAGCGCCGCCAGCGCGCCGATCACGACGTTGCGGCCTTGCGACTTGAACAATTCGCCGATATCGGTCGGCTGGAGTTCGCGTTCTTCCAGCAGGCGCGCGTATTCATTGGTCGACACCAGGCGCAGGCGCGCAAACAGGGCCACCACATTGATCGCAAAGGCAACATAGAACGGGTAGCGCCAGCCCCAGTCGAGGAAGTCGGCGCTGGACAGGTTCGCCAGCAGGAAGGAGAACAGGCCAGCCGCGACGATAAAGCCGGTCGGCGCGCCCAACTGGCCCAGCATGGCATACCAGCCGCGCTTCTCTTTCGGTGCATTCAAGGCCAGCAGCGACGGCAGGCCGTCCCAGGAGCCGCCCAGCGCAATACCCTGCCCGAAGCGCAGCATGGCCAGCAAGGCCAGCGCGCCCATCCCGCTCTGCCCATAAGTCGGCAGGAAGGCCATGCCCGCCGTCGATGCGCCCAGCAGGAATAGCGCCGCCGTCAGCTTGGCTTCGCGCCCGAACCGCAGCTGGATCGCCATGAAGGTCGCCGTGCCCAGCGGCCTTGCCAAAAATGCAAATGAAAAGATCACGAAGGAGTACAGCATCCCGTCGAGCTGCGAGGCGAACGGGAAAAACACCGCCGGGAACACCAGGACGGAGGCAATAGCATAAACGAAAAAGTCGAAATATTCGGAAGCCCGGCCAATCACCACGCCCACGGCAATTTCGCCGGGGGCAATGTGCTGGTCGCTCGAATCGGATGGCCGCATCGGAATTCCGTGGGCTGGTGCGGACATACTCTGCATGGTTCAGTCTCCTGTCTCTCACCGGTTGAGAGATATCACCGGTGTTTATTACTGTTATCTAACCTGCTGGTAGGACAATATGTCCAATTTCGCGCCTTGTCCAGACCCTTCAAAATAGAAAGATTCTTGACTTAGGACATTGTTTCTTGCGCATGCCTATATTACTTCTCCTCCTCGCAGCCGTCTGCCTTACAGGCTGCAATACCATCGTTATGAACCCTGCCGGCGATGTTGCCTCGCAACAGGCGCAGCTGGTGACCATCTCGACGCTGCTCATGTTGCTGATCATCGTACCGGTGATCGCCCTGACTGTGCTGTTCGCTTGGCGTTACCGAAAAGGCAACGCCAACGCCAAATATACACCTGACTGGGACCACTCGACCCAGCTCGAACTGGTGATCTGGGGCGCCCCGCTGCTGATCATCATCGTGCTCGGCCTGCTGACCTGGATCAGCACCCACCTGCTGGACCCGTACCGTCCACTGAGCCGCATCGACGAAAAGCGTCCGCTGGCAGCCGACCACAAGCCGCTGGTGGTGCAAGTGGTGGCCCTGGACTGGAAATGGCTGTTCATCTACCCGGAACAGGGCATTGCCACCGTCAATGAACTGGTGACCCCGATCGACACCCCGATCCGCTTCAAGATCACCGCTTCGACCGTGATGAACTCGTTCTACATTCCAGCGCTGGCCGGCCAGATCTATGCCATGCCGGGCATGGACACGACGCTGAACGCGGTGCTGAACAAGCCGGGCACGTATGAAGGTTTCTCGGCCAACTACAGCGGCGCGGGCTTCTCGCACATGCGCTTCAAGTACCACGGCATGTCGAGCGCCGACTTCGACGCCTGGGTCGCCAAGACCAAGGCCGGCGGCGGCAACCTGGACCGGGCCGATTACATGGCCCTCGAAAAGCCAAGCGAGCGCGAACCTGTGCGCCGTTACGGCGCGGTGGAAAAAGAGCTGTATACCGCGATCATCAACCGCTGCGTTGAACCGGGTTCGACCTGCGCCAGCCACACCATGGCTGCCGATGCCGCCCGTGTGCGCGCCGTCGTCGCCAAGAAAGAAATGGAAGCACGCATCTGCACGCCAAGCGATACCTACGCTGAAGCCAAAGCGGACGTTGCCCTCGCATCTACTTCCCGCAAGAACTGAATATGGACAACCAAACCCTCCACCCGTTGCTGGGCCGGCTGAGCTGGGAAGCAATCCCTTATCACGAGCCGATTCTTGTCGCCACCTTCACCATGGTGCTGCTGGGCGGCATGGCCATTCTCGGTGCCATGACCAAATACCGCCTCTGGGGCCCGCTGTGGCGTGACTGGATCACCAGTATCGACCACAAGAAGATCGGCATCATGTACATGGTGCTCGGCCTGGTCATGCTGCTGCGCGGCTTTGCCGACGCGCTGATGATGCGCCTGCAGCAAGCCATCGCCTTCGGCGACCAGATGGGCTACCTGCCTCCGCACCACTACGACCAGATCTTCACCGCCCACGGCGTGATCATGATCTTCTTCGTGGCGATGCCTTTCGTGACCGGCCTGATGAACTACGTGGTGCCGCTGCAGATCGGCGCGCGCGACGTGGCCTTCCCGTTCCTGAACAACTTCTCCTTCTGGATGACCGCATTCGGCGGCGGCCTGACCATGGTCTCGCTGTTCGTCGGCGAGTACGCGAAAACCGGCTGGCTGGCTTACCCGCCGCTGTCCGGCATCCTGGCCAGCCCGGACGTCGGGGTGGATTACTACATCTGGTCCTTGCAGGTCGCGGGGGTCGGGACATTGCTCTCAGGGGTCAACCTGATCGCTACCATCGTCAAGATGCGCGCGCCGGGCATGAAGCTGATGAAGATGCCTGTCTTCACCTGGACTTCGCTGTGCACCAACGTGCTGATCGTAGTGACCTTCCCTGTGCTGACCGCCGTACTGGGCATGCTGTCGCTGGACCGCACCTTCGGCACCCACTTCTTCACCAGCGATTTCGGCGGCGACGCCATGTTGTACGTGAACCTGATCTGGATCTGGGGCCACCCGGAGGTGTACATCCTGGTGCTGCCGGTGTTCGGCGTGTTCTCGGAAATCGTGTCCACCTTCTCCGGCAAGCGCCTGTTCGGCTACTCGTCGATGGTCTACGCTACCGTGGTGATCACCATCCTGTCCTACCTGGTATGGCTGCACCACTTCTTCACCATGGGCTCCGGCGCCAGCGTGAACTCCTTCTTCGGCATCACGACGATGATCATTTCGATCCCGACCGGCGCCAAGATCTTCAACTGGCTGTTCACCATGTACCGCGGCCGTATCCGCTTTGAACTGCCGATGATGTGGACCATCGCCTTCATGATCACCTTCGTGATCGGTGGCATGACCGGCGTGCTGCTGGCCGTTCCTCCTGCGGACTTCGTGCTGCACAACTCCCTGTTCCTGATCGCACACTTCCACAACGTGATCATCGGCGGCGTGGTGTTCGGCGTGTTCGCTGCAATTAACTACTGGTTCCCGAAAGCCTTCGGCTACAAGCTGGACGTGTTCTGGGGCAAAGTCTCCTTCTGGTGCTGGGTGGTCGGCTTCTACCTCGCCTTCATGCCGCTGTACGTGCTGGGCCTGATGGGCGTGACCCGCCGCATGAGCCACTTCGAGGATCCTTCGCTGCAGGTCTGGTTCCAGATCGCCGCCGTTGGCGCCGTGCTGATCGCCGGTGGTATCGGCTCCATGCTGATCCAGTTCTACGTGTCGTTCCGCCGCCGCGCCGCCCTGCGCGACGTAACCGGCGACCCATGGGATGGCCGTACCCTGGAGTGGTCCACTTCGTCCCCTCCTCCGGACTATAACTTTGCATTCACCCCGCGCGTGTACGACAACGACAGCTGGACCGACATGAAGCGCCGTAACTACATCCGTCCGGTGAAAGACTTCGTGGCCATCCACATGCCGAAGAACACGGCTGCCGGCTTCGTCATTGCCGGCCTGAGCGCCGTGACCGGCTTCGCCCTGGTCTGGCAAATGTGGATCTTCGCAGTGCTCGGCCTGGTGGCCACCGTGGGCGCGGCGATCATCCATACCTTTAACTACAAGCGCGATTACTACATCCCGGCCGAGGAAGTCGTTGTGACCGAAGCCGAGCGCACCCGTATCCTGGAGGCAGCCAATGTCTGAACTCGTTCTTGATCCTGCAAAGGCAGGTGCGCACGGCGCGCAGGACGACATGCCGTTCCACGTTCGCGAACACCATCCGGAGAACGGCACCCTGCTGGGCTTCTGGCTCTACCTGATGAGCGACTGCCTGATCTTCGCCGTCCTGTTCATCGCTTACGCAGTCCTGGGCCGCAACTTCGCGGGCGGCCCGTCCGGCGCCGAGCTGTTCGACCTGCCGCTGGTAGCCCTGAATACCGGTTTCCTGCTGCTGTCGTCGATCACCTACGGCTTTGCCATGCTGGCCTCGCAGCGCGCCAAGCTGGGGTCGACCCTGGCATGGCTGGCGGTCACCGGCCTGTTCGGCGTGGCCTTCCTCGGCCTGGAAATGTACGAATTCATGCACCTGATCCACGAAGGCGCAGGCCCGCAGCGCAGCGCGTTCCTGACCTCGTTCTTCGCACTGGTCGGCACCCACGGCCTGCACGTGACCTTTGGCGTGATCTGGCTGGTCACCCTGATGGTCCAGCTGAACCGCCATGGCCTGGTTGAAGCCAACCAGCGCCGCCTGATGTGCCTGTCGATGTTCTGGCACTTCCTGGACGTGATCTGGATCGGCGTCTTTACCTTTGTCTACCTGATGGGAGTCCTGCCATGAGCGCACACCACGACCACGAACATGGCCACGGCCACGGCGCGCACGGCGGCGGCCATGACCACGGCAGCATGAAGAGCTATGCCATCGGCTTCATCCTGTCGGTAATCCTGACCGCGATTCCGTTCTGGCTCGTCATGGGCAACGTGATCAAGGATTCGAGCACCACCGCCTTCGTCATCCTCGGCTTCGCCGCGGTGCAGATCGTGGTTCACATGGTCTACTTCCTGCACATGAACTCCCGTTCCGAAGGCGGCTGGACGCTGCTGGCACTGATCTTCACCATCGTGCTGGTGGCGATTGTGCTGATCGGTTCGATCTGGGTCATGTATCACCTGAACCACAATATGATGCCGTCCATGGGTCCGGCCGGCAGTTCTTCCGTGCATCCAATGCACGACATGCCTTGAGCAAAGCGCGCACCGCCTCCCCGCGGGCGCGCCTTTTTTGGGCCGCCGGGATTTCGCTCGCCTGTGCATTGTTCCTGGCGCTCGGCACCTGGCAGCTGTTCCGCATGCAGTGGAAGCAGGAGCTGATCGCCCGCGTCAACCAGCGGGCGCATGCGGCTCCGGTGGCCGCTCCCGCCAATCCCGAATGGCCGTCCCTGACAGCCGACAATGCCGAATACCGGCATGTGCAAGTTTCCGGCACCCTGCTGCTCGATCGCAGCACCCTGGTGCAAGCCTCAACCCAGCTTGGCCTTGGCTTCTGGGTCATGACGCCGCTGCAAACCGCTTCCGGCGAGACCATCCTCATTAATCGCGGCTATATCGCCGACCGCAAGACTGGCGCCGGCTCCGGCACGGCCCAGGCGACGGTCACCGGCCTGCTGCGCATGAGCCAGCCCGACGGCGACCTGCTGCGCAAGAACGATCCTGCCAGCCAACGCTGGTATTCGCGCGACGTGCAGGCCATTGCCAGCGCCCGCGGCCTGGCGCGTGTCGCCCCCTACTTCATCGATGCCGATGCCAGCCCTGCCCCGCAGGCCGGGCAGCCCGTCGGCGGCCTGACCGTGATCGCTTTCCGTGATAATCACCTGGTATACGCATTGACTTGGTATGCTCTAGCGTTGATGATCATCGGACGCACATGGCAAATCACTCGGAAAAAACGGCGGAACCCGGCGGAATGATGTCCTTGTCCCTGGCGGCGGGCGTCGGCGACACTACCGGCCACAAGAACATGCTGTACCTGATCCGGCTGCGCTGGATCGCGGTACTGGGCCAGATCACGACCATCGCCGGCGTAACCCTTGGCCTGGGCCTCAACCTGCCGATGCCGCAAATGCTCACGGTGCTGGCCTGCCTGATCGCCTTCAACATCGGCAGTCATTTGCGCTGGCACGAAAACCCGATCGTCACCAATAACGAGATGCTGCTGGCCCTGCTGGTCGACGTGGCCAGCCTGACGGCGCAGCTGCATTTCAGCGGCGGCACCACCAATCCCTTTGCCTTCCTCTACCTGCTGCAGGTGATCCTGTCGGCCGTGCTGCTCGATGCCTGGGCGGCCTGGACCATCGTCGGCATCACGGGCGCCTGCCTGGGCGGCCTGGCCCTGTTCTCCAAGCCCCTGCCCCTGCTGCTGGAAGACGAACGCGCCTTCGCCCACCTGTACGTGGTGGGCATGCTGCTGTGCTTCCTGCTGAACGCCGGCTTGCTGGTCATCCTGATCAAGCGCATCACAGGCAACCTGCGCGAGCGCGACGCCCATCTGGCGGAACTGCGCCAGCGTGCGGCCGAAGAGGACCATATCGTGCGCATGGGCCTCCTGGCATCGGGCGCCGCCCACGAACTGGGCACGCCGATGGCGACCATGGCAGTCCTGCTGGGCGATTGGCGCCGCATGCCTGAATTTGCGGGCAACGCGGCACTGCAGGAGGATATCGAAGAGATGCAGACGCAGCTCCAGCGTTGCAAGACCATCGTGACCGGCATCCTGTTGTCGGCCGGCGAGCTGAGGGGCGAGTCTTCGGCCAAGACCACGCTGCGCGCCTTCCTCGACGAAATGCTGGAAGAATGGCGCAGCAACCGTCCTGTCGTGGCCTTCGAATACGATGACCAACTGCCGAACGACCTGCCGGTGGTGTTCGAATCCGCCCTCAAGCAGACTATTTTCAACCTGCTCGACAACGCGCTGGAAGCCTCGCCACAGTGGGTGCGGTTGGAAGCGTCGGCTGACGGCGAAGTGCTGAAGCTGGCGGTCAGCGACCGCGGTCCCGGTTTCGCGCCGCCGATGCTGGCGCAGTTCGGCAAGCCTTACCAGTCAAGCAAAGGCCGGCCCGGCAGCGGCCTCGGACTGTTCCTGGTCGTGAACGTGATTCGCACATTGGGCGGCACTGTCGAAGCACGCAACCTGGACAAGGGCGCACTGGTCGAGCTGCGCCTGCCGCTGTCGGCAATCGCACTGGAATAGGAAAGGCATGATGGCTACAGAGCGCTTATTGTTGATCGTGGAAGACGACCCAGCGTTCGCGCGCACGCTTTCGCGCTCGTTCGAGCGGCGCGGCTATGCCGTTCTTCGCGCAAGCAACCTGGACGAAGTCGGCGCCCTGCTGCAAAAGCACACGCCCACGCATGCGGTGGTCGACCTCAAGCTGGAAGGCAGCACCTCCGGCCTGGCCTGCGTGCAGGCCCTGCACACCCATTCGCCCGACATGCTGATTGTGGTGCTAACCGGTTTCGCCAGCATCGTGACCGCGGTCGAAGCGGTCAAGCTGGGTGCCTGCCAGTACCTTGCCAAGCCGTCCAACACGGACGATATCGAAGCGGCCTTCTCGCACGTGGCCGGGGTGGCCGAGGTGGAACTGACCAACCGCTCGACCTCCATCAAGACGCTGGAGTGGGAGCACATCCATCAGGTGCTGGCGGAAACAGGCTTCAATATCTCGGAAGCCGCGCGCCGGCTCGGCATGCATCGCCGCACGCTGGCGCGCAAGCTCGAAAAACAGCGCGTCAAATAAGCGATGGAATTCCGCCACGCGTGGCGGAATTCGCGACGGTTCTACAGCGGCGCGCCCACTGCTCACAAGCCGGTTTCGAAAGCAATGCGCTCACCAAGGCGCTGCAATAGCAAGTGGACGTGGTAGCCATCGACGAAGCCGTGGTGCGCCTGGACGCAGAACGGGACCGTCATGGTATCGCCGTCCAGATCGCTGTAACGCCCCCAGGCGATTAAGGGAATGTCCGCGCTCTTGTACTGGTAAATCGGATGCTCGATTGCACGCATGTCGAGCCACGGCATGCAGGTGGTGTAGACATTGTTCTTCTGTTCGCGCAGCGCCAGGTCGCGGCCAGTATTGATGAGCTCGCGCGTCGCACGGGCTTCGACGCCGGCTGCCAGACTGCGTGAAATGAATTCCCCGCGCTCGTTCGACATGTCGAACCTCGCGTAATTCAGGTTATTGTCCAGATTGAGCACCGTATAAGCGCCGTAGAAATCGTCGATCCTGATCACCTCCCCCTCAAACTCGCGGTAGAGGAAATTGTCGACATCCTTCACGCTCATGTACAGGCAGTACAAAAGAAAATGGAACGGCGGCAGCTGCCGCTCCTTGCAATAGTGACGGAACTCCGGCAGCCGGGCGACAACACTCAGGTTCAGCAGCGGATTGGCATACTGGCGGAACGCCTCGTAGCGGTCGCGGCGATATTCAAATTTATCCATTCTCAATACTCACTCGGCGAGGCGGTCATCATATGGCGCGTGCGGCACTCTGTCCTTAAGACTTGCCAAGCAAATCCGGCTCAGACCTGCGGATTCAATTTTTCGATTTTAGAGTGCAGTTTGTTCAGTCCCGCCAGGTAGGCCTTGGCGGAAGCAACGACGATATCGGGGTCGGCGCCGACCCCGTTGACGATGCGGCCGGAATGCGCCAGCCGCATCGTCACCTCGCCTTGCGATTGGGTGCCGGGGCTGATGCCGCTGATGGCGAACAGCACCAGCTCGGCGCCGCTTTGCGCCCGGCTTTCGATGGCGTTGACCATGGCGTCAACCGGGCCGTCGCCGGTGCCTTCGGCGGCGTGCTCGACGCCGTCAATCGCGAATACGACGCGAGCAAACGGCAGTTCGCCAGTCTCGGAACGCTGCGCCAAGGAGACGAAGCGGTAATGCTCGCCGCCCGAAGCGGCTTCCTCATCGCTCACCAGGGCCATGATATCTTCGTCAAAAATTTCGGCCTTGCGGTCGGCCAGCTCCTTGAAGCGGGCGAAGGCGGCGTTGACCTCGGCCTCGGAATCGAGCTCGATGCCCAATTCTTGCAGGCGCTGCTTGAACGCGTTGCGGCCGGAGAGCTTGCCCAGCACGATCTTGTTGGCAGTCCACCCCACGTCCTCAGCGCGCATGATTTCGTAGGTTTCGCGCGCCTTGAGAATGCCGTCCTGGTGGATGCCGGAGGCATGGGCAAAGGCGTTGGCGCCGACCACCGCCTTGTTCGGCTGAACGGCGAAACCGGTGATCTGCGACACCATCTTCGACGCCGGCACGATCTGCGCGGTATCGATGCCGCAGTCCAGGTTAAAGTAGCCGGCACGGGTGCGCAGCGCCATGACCACCTCTTCCAGCGCGGTATTGCCGGCGCGCTCGCCCAGGCCGTTGATCGTGCACTCAACCTGGCGCGCGCCGCCGATCATCACGCCCGCCAGCGAATTCGCCACCGCCAGTCCAAGGTCGTTATGGCAGTGCACCGACCACACTGCCTTGTCGGAATTGGGAATGCGCTCGCGCAGGCGGCGGATGGTTTCGCCGTACAATTCCGGCACCGCATAGCCCACGGTGTCGGGGAAATTGATGGTAGTAGCCCCTTCCGCGATGACATTTTCCAGCACGCGGCAAAGGAAATCTTCTTCCGAGCGGCTGCCGTCTTCCGGGCTGAACTCGATGTCGTCCGTGAACTTGCGGGCGAAGCGGATCGCCAGTTTGGCTTGCTCCAGCACCTGCCCGGGCTCCATGCGCAACTTCATCTGCATATGCAGCGGCGAGGTGGCAATGAAGGTGTGGATGCGCTTTCGCGCTGCCGGTTCCAGCGCTTCGGCAGCACGCGCCAGGTCGCGGTCATTGGCGCGCGCCAGCGAGCACACGATCGGCTCGCGCACGGCGGTGGCAATGGCACGGATGGATTCGAAGTCGCCCTGCGAAGCAGCGGCGAAGCCCGCCTCGATCACATCGACCCGCAGCTTTTCAAGCTGGCGGGCGATGCGCACCTTCTCTTCGCGGGTCATGGAAGCGCCCGGCGATTGCTCGCCGTCGCGCAACGTGGTGTCAAAGATGATGAGGCGGTTATTCATGGATGCGCTCCTGTTGAATTGCCGCCCCTGCGGCGTTACGCCTTGTCGTCAGGCGTGGTTTTCTCGATCAGTTTGACCGGATTGCCCTTGACCAGCCGGGTCAGGTAGATCACGTAGCCCGACAGTCCGTATGCCACGAACAGCACAAACAGCACCTTCGGCGGGTCAATCGAAATCAGGGCGAAGAACATCGCGATCAGGAACACGGCCAGGAATGGCACCGACTTGCGGAAATTGATGTCCTTGAAGCTGTAGAACGGCACGTTCGACACCATGCTCAGGCCAGCAAACACCGCCAGGACCCAGGCCTGCCAAGGATAGAACACGCCATCCACGCCCAGGTCAGTCAACAGCATGACAAAGCCGGCGATCAGCGAAGCGGCAGCCGGCGATGGCAGGCCCTGGAAGTAGCGCTTGTCGACCACTTCGATATTGGTGTTGAAGCGCGCCAGCCGCAAGGCGGCGCCGGCGCAATAGACGAAGGCGGCGATCCAGCCCAGCTTACCCAGGCCGCGCAGCGCGAACTCGTAGATCACCAGCGCCGGGGCGGCGCCGAAGGACACCATATCCGACAGCGAATCGTATTGCGCGCCGAACTCGCTCTGGGTGTTGGTCAGGCGCGCCACGCGGCCATCCAGGCCGTCCAGCAGCATGGCGACGAAGATTGCCCAGGCAGCGTGCTCGAAGCGCTGGTTCATGGCCATGACAATGGCGAAAAAGCCGCAGAACAGCGCACCGGTGGTGAAAGCGTTCGGCAGCAGGTAGATGCCGCGCGAGCGCGGCTTGTCGAGGCCATCGGCCCCCTTGCGGCGGGCGAAACGGCTGAACAGCGATTGCTTGCCGGCGGCGTTCTTAGGCCGGCGGCGGGGGAATTTGGCCATACTCTTCCATTTTTTGTACCAGGGTGGCCCCTATTATAGAGGACACCCCGTATGGAAGTGGCAACTTTGGCTTACTTGAACTTGACCTTGCCGACCACGCGCATTTCCAGCGTGGTTTCGCCTGGCTCGAAGCTTGGCTCCGCCACGGACTGGTCCATCTCGGCCTTGGCTGCCATGCGGGCCATCATCGGCGCCGGAGCGCCGGCCGGGCCGCCGCCGTAATTGCCGGAACCTTCATAGTCGATGGTGTCCAGCACCGCGTCGCTCACCGGACGGCCCATGGCGGAGGCGATGGAGGCAATGCGCTCGTTCAGGTTCTTGTAAGTGGCGGCGATGCGCGCGTCGTCCAGCTTGCGGGTTGCTGCCGGGCTCAGGCCGAAGGACAGGCCGTTCAGCGTCAGCACCTTCTGCGCCGCGGCGACGGTCTTTGGCAGCACGCCGATATTGGTGGTGGTCATCTGCACGTACTGACCTACGCGCCATGCGGTCGGCTGGCGCGGCTTGGCCGCGGCGCCCGGCGGCAGCGGACGGTCTTCCGGATAGACCGGATAGGTATAATAACCCTGGGTTTTCAGCTTGGCTTGCGGGTCTTCCTTCTTCAGGATTTCCAGGCCCTGCTTGATCTTCTGGTTCACGCGCGAGGCGGCAGCCGCCTTGTCCTTGTCCTGTTCTTCGATCGCCAGCACGGCGACGGCCTGGTCGTTCGGGGCAGTGACTTCACCATAGGCAGGCACGATGACGGTGGCACCGGCGGTCGGGACGGATTGCGCGACGGCAGTCTGGGCGCCCAACACCAGCGCGGCGGCGGCAACAGCTTGCAGGACGGTCATTGTTATTCTCCTTGTTTGGTTACGATGGGACGCACTTTAACTGAGATCGCACTGCAGGTCTGTCACAGTTCGTGAGCGTTTGTAACACGCCGATTACTTGAAGCGTATTTTTGCCGTCGCGCGCAACTGTAACCTGGTCTCGCCGGGCTGCAGGCTTGGCTCTTCCACTTCGCCGATGTCTTCGCGGCGGATGCGGCTGCCCGTAACCTCTACCCGCTGATACTGCTGATGTTGCTGGTCGCCGAAGTCGAGCGACTCAAGCCTGGCATCGCTTATCGGGCGACGCCCTGCTTCAGGCGCTGGTTGACGCTTGAAGCCAGCGCCGCCTTGTCCTTGCCTTGCTCTTCGTAGCCAAACACGAGCTGCGCTTCGTCGTTTGGCGCCGTGACTGACCCCACTGCCGTCACCGTAACGAGCGAATTTTCGGTAGGCAGCGCCTCAGCCATCGCCATCTGTGCAGAACCGAGCGTCGCCAACAGAACCAGGGGCTTGAACATGCAAATTCCTTTTGAGGTAATCGTCGAAGTTCGAATGTAACTGAAACTGATACAAAAGTGTCATCTCGCGGACATCCGCTTGTGGCATGATCACGTGTCGTCCACTCCATTCATGAACAAGGAAAATGGCAAAGTACCTGATTCCCGCACTGGCCCTGGCGGCCACGTTCGGCGCCCAAGCGGCGCCGGCCAAACAGCCTGCACAACCAAAACTCGTCCTGGTCATGGCCGTCGATGGCCTGCCGCAGGAACAGGTGACGCGCTACGCCCACCAGTTCGGCCAGGGCGGCTTCCGCCGCCTGCTGGAGCAGGGAGCATGGTTCAGCAACGCACACCAGGCACACGGCATTACCGTCACCGCAGTCGGCCATGCGGCCATCCTCAGCGGCGCCTACCCTTACCAGCACGGTATCATCGGCAATAACTGGGTGAACCCGGCCAACGGCGCCAGCATGTACTGCACCGAGGACACCAATCACAAGTACATCGGCAACGAGAAGACCGACCCGCATGACGGCACCTCCCCGGCCAACCTGCGCGTGGATACGCTGGGCGACCAGCTGCGCTACGCGACCGGCCAGCAGTCCAAGGTGATTACCGTATCGGGCAAGGACCGTGGCGCCATCCTCCTGGGCGGCAAGACCGGCACGGCCTATATGTATATGGAAGAAAGCGGCAATTTCGCGTCCTCCACCTTCTACATGAAAGAGCACCCGCAGTGGGTGCAGAAGTACCAGGCGGGCAAGCCGCAAGAGCGCTACTACGGCGTCAAGTGGAAGCCGCTGCTGGCAGATTCGGCCTACGCGGGAGATTACGGCGATGCGCCGAACCTGCAGCTCTCCAGCGAATCGGGCAAGACCGACGCGGCCTATTACAAGCGCCTGAAAGAGTCTCCATTCCTCGACGAGCTGACCGTGGAGTTCGCGCAGGCTGCAATCGAAGGCGAGAACCTCGGCAAGAATCCGGCCGGCGTACCCGACCTGCTGGGCGTCAGCTTCTCCGCACACGACCTGGCGAACCACGGCTACGGCCCGGAGAGCAAGATCTCGCACGACCACCTGCTGCGCCTGGACCGCATGCTGTCCAACTTCTTCTCCTACATCGACAAGCGCATCGGCATGGACAATGTGCTGGTGGTACTGACTGCCGACCATGGTTTCGCGAATACCCCGGAATTTGCGAACGAAGTCCAGAAAGCTGGCGTCAACCACATTGACGGCAAAAAGCTGGTGGAAGACCTGAATGCCCACCTGACGTCCAAATTTGGCCTGGCCAAGGGCGTATCTGCCTACTCGATCCCGAACCTCCACCTGGACTACGCCCAGATCGAGAGCAAAGGCCTGAAACACGAAGATGTTGAAAATGCCGCAGCACGCTTCCTGTTGTCGCAACCCGGCTTGGCCGACGTGTTCACCCGCACCCAGATGGAAAGCGGTGCGGTCGGCGGCACGCGCATTGCGACCCTGATGCGCAGGGCCTGGAACCGCCAGATTTCCGGCGACCTGATGGTGGCAGCCAAGCCGCACTGGATCTTTGGCTTCCCGACCGGAAAAGGCACCACCCACGGCTCGCCGTATGCCTACGACACCAACGTCCCACTGATCGTCATGGGCAAGCCATGGGTGAAGTCCGGCCACTACGGCCAATATGCCGAAGTAGTCGACATCGCCCCCACCCTCGCCCACCTGCTGAACGTACGCCCCCCAGCCGGCGCCGAAGGCCGCGTCCTCACCGAAGCGCTGAAGTAAAACAATTGTCCACTTTGGGGTCAGGAACCAAAGTGGACATTTCCGCCCGTATAATGAAGCTCCGATCCCATCCCGGAGCACGATATGCCGAATTTCCGCATCGCCCCGATGCCACAATGCGTTCTTCGGATGTCGTGGCAGCGTTAGGAAACGTCAGCAAGGCAGGCAACGACAAATCGAACTCCGGTAACACCCTTGTACTTGAGCTGCAGCGATATTCATTCGAAGACCACGGTGCGCACATCGAGCTGGCGATCAGCATCCGCAACATCAAAGGGGAAGTGTTCCGGAAGGTCTATAGCGCCGATGGCCGTACTCAAGGCGGGAAGATGTTCTGGGGCGGCGCGTTTGCCATGAAGAATGCAGTCCAGCAATCGACCAAGCTGGCGATGGACGACATCCTGGCGCGCTTCATTCGCGATGCCGGCAGTACCGGCCTCGCCTCGGCAGCAAAATAAAAAAACGGCCCCGAAGGGCCGTTGAAGTTTGCTTCTAGGGACAATCAGTTCTTGGACTGATCGACCAGTTTGTTTTTGGCGATCCAAGGCATCATCGCGCGCAGCTTGGCGCCGACTTCCTCGATCTGGTGCTCGGAAGTGAGGCGGCGGCGGGAGATCAGGGTCGGTGCGCCGGCCTTGTTCTCGAGGATGAAGCTCTTGGCGTATTCGCCAGTCTGGATGTCTTTCAGGCACTGGCGCATCGCTTCCTTGGTGGCGGAGGTCACCACTTTCGGACCGGTCACGTACTCGCCGTACTCCGCGTTGTTGGAAATCGAGTAGTTCATGTTGGCGATGCCGCCTTCGTAGATCAGGTCCACGATCAGCTTAAGTTCGTGCAGGCACTCGAAGTAAGCCATTTCCGGCGCGTAGCCTGCTTCCACCAGGGTTTCGAAGCCAGCCTTGATCAGTTCCACGGTACCGCCACACAGGACTGCCTGTTCGCCGAACAGGTCGGTCTCGGTCTCTTCGCGGAAGTTGGTTTCGATGATGCCAGCCTTGCCGCCACCGTTGGCCGACGCGTACGACAGCGCGATGTCACGGGCGGAGCCGGATTTGTCCTGGTACACGGCGATCAGGTGAGGCACGCCGCCGCCCTGGCGATAGGTGCCACGCACGGTGTGACCTGGGGCCTTGGGTGCGATCATGATCACGTCCAGGTCGGCCCGCGGCACGACCTGGCCGTAGTGCACGTTGAAGCCGTGGGCGAAGGCCAGCACGCCGCCTTGCTTGATGTTCGGTTCGACGTTTTCCTTGTACACCTGGGCGATGTTCTCATCCGGCAGCAGGATCATGACGACGTCGGCGTTCTTCACCGCTTCGTTCACTTCCGCCACTTTCAGGCCGGCCGCTTCGACTTTCTGCCAGGAGGCGCCGCCCTTGCGCAGGCCGACGGTCACGTTCACGCCGGATTCGGTCAGATTCTGTGCGTGCGCGTGGCCTTGCGAACCATAGCCGATGATGGCAACGTTCTTGCCTTTGATGAGGGAGAGGTCAGCGTCTTTGTCGTAGAAAACTTTCATGGTCATTCCTTGGGTGTGAATTCGGTTCAATTATTAGACTTTGAGGATGCGCTCGCCGCGGCCAATGCCTGAGCCGCCGGTACGGACAGTCTCCAGGATCGAGGCGCGGTCGATCGCGTCGATGAAGGCGTCCAGCTTGCTCTTGGCACCCGTCAGCTCAATGGTGTAGGTCTTCTCGGTCACGTCGATGATGCGGCCGCGGAAGATGTCGGCGGTACGCTTCATCTCTTCGCGCTCCTTGCCGACGGCGCGGACCTTGATCAGCATCAGCTCGCGCTCGATGTGCTGGCCTTCGGTCAGGTCCACCACCTTCACCACCTCGATCAGACGGTTCAGGTGCTTGGTGATCTGTTCGATGATGTCATCGGAACCGGTGGTGACGATGGTCATCCGCGACAGGGTCGCATCTTCGGTCGGCGCAACGGTCAGCGTTTCGATGTTGTAGCCGCGGGCGGAGAACAGGCCCACCACGCGGGACAGCGCACCCGCCTCGTTTTCGAGCAGTACAGAAATAATATGGCGCATGATTACAGGTCCTCCGAGCCAAGCAGCATTTCGGAGAGGCCTTTGCCAGCCTTCACCATCGGCCACACGTTTTCACTCTGGTCGGTAATGAAGTTCATGAAGACCAGCCGGTCTTTCATGCCAAACGCCTCCTTCAGCGCGCCTTCGACGTCGCCTGGCTTTTCGATACGCATGCCGACGTGGCCGTACGCTTCGGCCAGCTTTTCGAAGTCCGGCAGCGAATCCATATAGGACTCGGAGTAGCGCGAACCGTAGTCGATCTGCTGCCATTGGCGGACCATGCCCAGGAAACGGTTGTTCAACAGGATAATCTTCGGCGTCAGGCGGTACTGTTTGCAGGTCGCCAGTTCCTGGATATTCATCTGGATCGAGCCTTCGCCGGTAATGCAGGCGACGGTCGCATCCGGATTGGCCATCTGCACGCCCATGGCATACGGCAGGCCGACACCCATGGTGCCCAGGCCGCCGGAGTTGATCCAGCGGCGCGGCTTGTCGAACCTGTAATACTGCGCAGCCCACATCTGGTGCTGGCCGACGTCGGAGGTGACGAACGCGTCGCCCTTGGTGATGTCGAACAGCGATTCGACCACTTGCTGCGGCTTGATCACCAGGTCGGAAGTGGCGTAAGCCAGGCACTTGCGGCCGCGCCATTCGTTGATCTGCTTCCACCAGTCTTTCAGCGCGGCGGCGTTCGGGCGCTGCTCGGTCGCTTCCAGCTGCGACAAGAGTTCGACCAGCACGTCCTTCACGTTGCCGACGATAGGAATGTCCACTTTCACGCGCTTCGAGATCGACGACGGGTCGATGTCGATGTGGATGATCTTGCGCGGGTTCTGGCTGAAGTGCTTCGGATTGCCGATCACGCGGTCGTCAAAGCGGGCGCCGATCGCAATCAGCACGTCGCAGTTCTGCATCGCGAGGTTGGCTTCGTAAGTGCCGTGCATGCCTGGCATGCCGACGAAGCAAGGATCGGAAGCGCGCGAACCGCCCAGGCCCATCAGGGTATTGGTGACCGGGAAGCCGAGCTTTTCAACCAGTTTGTTCAGCTCATTCGATGCATGCGCCAGGATCACGCCGCCGCCGGTATAGATCATTGGACGCTCGGCCGACAGCAGCAGTTGCAGTGCCTTGCGGATCTGGCCGGCGTGGCCCTTGTCTACCGGACGGTAGGAACGCATCTCGATATCCTTCGGATACGAGTACACGTGCTTGTGCATCGAAATGTCTTTTGGAATATCGACCAGCACCGGGCCCGGACGGCCGGTCTTGGCGATATAGAAGGCTTTCTTGATGGTCTCCGCCAAGTCTTTCACGTCCTTCACCAGGAAGTTGTGCTTGACCACCGGGCGGGTGATGCCGACGGTGTCGCATTCCTGGAAGGCGTCCTGACCGATGGCGTGGCTCGGCACCTGGCCGGAAATGACCACCATCGGAACAGAATCCATGTAGGCGGTGGACAGGCCGGTCACCGCATTGGTGACGCCAGGTCCGGAAGTCACCAGCGCCACGCCCACTTTGTTCGAGCTGCGCGAATACGCGTCGGCGGCATGGATGGCAGCCTGCTCATGGCGAACGAGGATGTGCTGGAATTTGTCCTGCTTGAAGATGGCGTCGTAGATATAGAGGACGGCGCCGCCGGGGTATCCGAAAACGTGTTCTACGCCTTCCTCAGCGAGGCAGCGGACAACGATTTCGGCGCCCGTGATGGGAGCTTCGGTATTCATGAAACATTCCTTTCAAGGTCCATAGGAGATTGATCGGATGCTCTTGCCTAGCGAAGTGGGCGACACCGTGCACGACTCTCAGCTTCCCTTCTTTCTGCGGTCACACAGACCCTTCCCCCATGCGTAGCTGGAGTACAAGCCGGTGCTAAACGCAACTCGTTTGGCCGGAGTTTTGCAGCGGTTTCTAGCCTACCTCTCGCGCTTGTGGCACGGGTTAGAGCAAACTGCTGACAATAGAAAGCTGGCTTTTCGAAACGGCTTTGTGTGCCTGTCCCGAAGAACCGGGGAGCCTTGTGGTGTGCAAAGCGACCTTAACGTTACCGCGCTGCACCATATTGGTCAAGCTTATTCTGCATTTTTTGTTAAAATGCCGGATTGTTCAGACTAGCGATATAGCGCAGCCCTCTTCCCGACGCATGGCCACAGACAAAGAATTATCGGATTTCCTCGAAAGTGTCGAGCGCCGCGCCTTCAAACAAGCGGTCTATGCCGTCCGAAAGGACGAATCCGCACTGGACATTGTGCAAGATGCAATGATCAAACTGGCTGAGAAGTACGGCGACAAGCCGGCGGCCGAACTGCCGGCGCTGTTCCAGCGCATCCTGCAGACCACCATACTTGATTATTTCCGCCGCGAAAAAGTGCGTAATACCTGGGTAAGTCTTTTCTCGGGCCTTGGCCCTGGCCAGGAAGAGCATGAAGACTTTGATATACTGGAATCTTACGAGGCTGAACAGGGTTCCCAGGCGGCCGAGTCGAGTGCGGATCAGGTAGAACGGGCACAAATCTTGCAGTTAATTGAAGAAGAAGTGCAAAAACTGCCGGCGCGTCAACGAGAAGCCTTCCTCATGCGTTACTGGCAGGACATGGATGTAGCAGAAACTGCCGAAGCGATGGGATGTTCCGAAGGGAGCGTAAAGACGCATTGCTCAAGAGCAACACACACTCTCGCTGAATCGCTCAAAGCCAAGGGAATTAAGTTATGAACACCGAAGACACCAACTTTGCATACGGCGTGCGGCGCGCGCTCAATGAAAAGCTAGACGATCTGCCAGCCTCGACGACTGATCGCCTGGCTGCCGCCCGCAAGGCGGCGCTGGCGCGCAAGAAAGCCGATGCCCCGGCGCGCGTGCGCGTGGCCCGTACCGCCCCGGCTGTGGCTGGCGGCGCTAGCGGCTTCTTCGCCAATCCGTTTGCCTGGTTCAACCGCGTCAGCGTGGCCCTGCCATTGCTGTTGCTGCTGGGCGGCATGGTTGGCGTGTACCAGTACGAACAACAGCAATCGATCGTGGAACTGGCAGAAATGGACGCCGCCGTGCTGTCCGACGAACTGCCGCTGTCTGCTTACCTTGACCAGGGCTTTGGCGCCTATCTCGAGACTCGCGAGCAATAAAGTATGGCGCGTGTAAGTGGCAGGTCAAAATGGATTGCTGGAGCAATCGCGCTGGCGGGCGTGGGGATCGCTGCCGTCGCCTGGCTGGTGACCCGCCCTGCTTCGTCCCCAGCGCCGGCACCTTCGACTACCGCCACTGCTGCAGCGCCTGCCAAGCCGGTTGGTGAAAAGCCGCACTGGTCCGACCTCAAGCCCACCCAGCAGCAAGCCCTGGCGCCCCTCGAGTCCACCTGGGAAGAGCTGGGTCCGGTCCGCAAGCAAAAATGGATTTCCATCGCCAATCGCCTGGCCAAAATGAAGCCGGCCGAAAAAGCGCGCGTGCAGGAGCGCATGCGCGAATGGGTGGCGCTGTCGCCGGCCGAGCGCAAGGCCGTGCGCGAGAACTTTGCGCGCGCCCAGAAAAAGGCTACACCGCCGGGCCAACGCGCTGCCGAGTGGGAGCAATACCAGCAATTGCCCGAAGAGGCCAGGAAAGCCCTGGCTCAGGCCGCCGCAGCCAAGAATAACCAGGTCGTGAAGACCCCTAGCCTGGCGCAGTCCAGCGTGAAGACGCCGGCACCGGTCAAGGCCCAGGGCCACGGCCTGGTGCGCGCACCAGGTACGGTACCGCCGGGCACCGTGCCGCCCGCGCCCATCGGCCTACCGCAAGGCTCGCCGGCCGTGGTGCCGCCGGGCAGTTCACAGGGGGCGGGCCACCTCGCTCCGGCTGCCATGCCTGCTGCCACGAGCGCTCCAGTTGCGGCGCCCGCCGCCAATCCGGCTGCGCCGGCGGCCGATGCAGGCATGCCGGCTTCCGTTACGCCAGCCGCGCCCAGCGCTCCACCAGCCGTTCCTAATGCAAGCAAATAACGCTGCCCCGACTGTCAAGCGCCGCCTGATTTCGATGGTCTACGAAATCCTGCTGGCCTTTGCCGTGCTGTTCCTGCCATTCCTGGTGTTTGAGATCGCGACCCAGGCCAGCCACACCCCGCTGGTGGAGCACATGCGGCAATTCCTGGCTTTCCTGATCCTGGGCGCCTATTTCATCCATCAATGGGCGCGCAAGGGCCAGACCCTGGCCATGCAGACCTGGCGCATCAAGGTGGTGCAGCCTGGCTATGAACACCTGCCGCTGCGCACCGCTGCATTGCGTTACATGCTGAGCTGGATGTGGGTGTTGCCGGGAATCGTCGTTGGCTTCCTGGCCGACCTCAGCAATAAGCACAAGCTGTACGCCCTGCTGGCCAGCGTGTTGGCTTGGTCGCTGACGGCCTTCCTCGACAAGGACCGCCAGTTCCTGCACGACCGCATTGCCGGCACCCGCCTGGTGCAATTGCCGAAACCCGAGAAAAAAGCCGCCAAAGCCGCTTAAGCACTCGCTATACTGGACTTGGACAAGGGAGGCAACCATGGACAAGGACAGCAGCTTCACTGGCTCTATTCCGGAAACCTACGAGCGCGCCATGGTGCCGCTGCTCTTCACCCCTTATGCAATCGACATGGCGCGCCGGCTGGCGCAGCGGCGTCCGTCACGCATACTGGAAGTGGCTGCGGGCACCGGCGCCGTCACCCGGCACCTTCTGCAAGAGATCCCCGCCGCGCACATCGTCGCCACCGACCTCAATCCCGCCATGCTGGACCAGGCGCGCAAGGCGGTCGTCTCGCCGCGCGTCGAATGGCAGGAAGCCGATGGGCAAGTGCTGCCCTTCCCCGACGCCAGTTTTGACGCGGTGGCCTGCCAGTTCGGCGTGATGTTCTTTCCCGATAAGGCGCGCGGTTTCAGCGAAGCGCGCCGCGTGCTGAAGCCGGGTGGACTGTATTGCTTCAATGTGTGGGACGGTATCAGCCATAATGATTTTTCCGCCACCATCAACCACGCGCTGGCCAAGGTGTTTCCCGAAGACCCGCCGCGCTTCCTCGCGCGCGTGCCGTTTGGCTGGCATGATGTCGAGGTGATTCGCGAAGAGTTGAAGCGTGCCGGCTGGACCGGCAGTATCACGCACGAACTGGTGACGGCGACCAGCCGCGCCGATTCCGCGGCGTCCACCGCCATCGCGCTATGCCAGGGATCTCCGTTAAGGGCTGATATTGAAGCGCGCGATCCGGCGCGCCTGCAGGAAGCGACCGAAGCGGCGATCGCGGCGCTGACCGGGAAGTTCGGCAGCGGCGCCATCGAAGGCAAGATGCAGGCGATTGTATTTACTTGCGAGGCGTGAACTCGTAGACCCTGGCGCCCGCGCCAACATCTTCATCATCGCCAAGTGCCAACTCGCCGCGCTCGAAAGCGGCGAGGACTTCCAGCGCCTGTTCCAGTTCGTCTTGCGGCACCATCACGCGTGCCCCGCCGATGGCCGGCGCCAGCAGGAGCGCGGCCTGCATGTGCTGGTCATCCATGACCGTCGCATTCAGTCCAGCCGCGCGCAGGCAACCGCACAGGATGAAGGCATCGGCTGGAATCAGGCAGCGGCGAACGAGGGAGAAGTCGTTATCCATCACGCAATCATAGCTTGAATGGTGGGTTGGGATCTTTTTTGCACTCCAAGTGCCGGCTGCGCCCCTCCCGGACCAGTTTCTTGATGCCGTGCGTGCAGGCCTTATCGAGATCCGGTAGCGGATATTGCTGCGTAACGCGCCCCTCGGCATCCAGATCGAATCCGGTCCCGCCTACCAGCAGCAAGCTGTAACAATCGGGATGAGTACAATACATTTCGCAATCGATGCAAGCGTTGGCTTCGTCGCCGTCATGGTATGCAATGCAGTGGTCATACACAGCCGGAACGAGGATCTCGAAAGTGTTTGACTGGAAGTACCCGCACTTGCCGCTTTGGTCAGCGAAGCGTGCCACGCCACGTGGGGCGTAGGGATAGTCGTAGTCGCTCGTATGGTAGATGCCAGGAACGACGACGCGGCCACGGCGATCCAGCGCCACTACTTCGTTAGGCCAGCCATCGATGACAATGACTGCCTTGCCGGATTTCTTGAAGGAGAGCTTGCGCAGATACTGCGGTTTGAGTTGACGCACGCCGGCTCGCTCCGTGAAGCAACTGGCTGACCAGCCATCCCGCGCCGGACAGCCCTGACCTGCCGCCCTGGCACTAAAGGGAATTAGTACCAGCAGGAATAAAAGCAGGTATGCTCGCATCAGATATCTCCGGTAAGTAAAGGGTGCTGGGCGGTGAATGCCGCCAAGTGTTCCAGCAAGGCGCGCACGCGGGCCGGCAGGTAGCGCTGCTGAGACCAGACTGCGTAGACGCTGCGCTCACGCGTGGTCCAGCCGGGCAGCAGCCGCAACAATGCTCCCGATTCCAGGCTGGCGTGGCATTGTAACTCTGGCGCCAGGACGATGCCGAGGCCAGCTTCCGCCATCATCACCGCCAACCGCACTTCATTGACGCGCACGCGAGGATCGGGATGCAGCACGAATCGAGCGCCAGTGCCGGGGTCCTGCAAATGCCATTCGCGCAAAGGGAGAGTGGCTATGGTGGCATGGCCTTCCAACTCCGTCACATTGCGCGGAGTTCCGTTGCGGGCAAGGTAAGCAGGTGAAGCCGCCAATACCAGCCGCACCTCGCCCAGCTTGCGCTGCGTGAGCGTGGAATCGGCCAATGCGCCGATGCGGATCGCCAGATCGGCGCCGCTGCCGACCAGATCCTGTACTTCATTGGACAGCTCCAGTTCGAGTTGCACCCGAGGGTACTGCTCGAGAAAGCTGGCCCAGGCCGGTGCCAGAATTTCGCTCGCGAAATTCACTGGGGCAAGCACGCGGATTGAACCTTCGACGGCGCCAAGGGTGGCGTCAAGCCTGAGAGTTGCCTGTCGCAACGCTTGAACCAGCGGGCGGCATTGTTCGTAATATTGGCTTCCCTCCGCCGTCAGCATGGTGCGGCGCGCGCTGCGGTGCAGTAGCCGATACCCCAGGCCGGCCTCCAGTTTCTGAAGGCGGCGCGTAACGGTGGCAGTCGGTAGCCCCTCCTTTTCGGCAGCGGCGTTCAGGCTGCCGGCATCGACGATAGCGATGAAAAGAGCGAGGTCGTCAAGCATGATTCCATTTTTGGAACTAGAGATTGAAATTTCAACTCTAGTGTACTTCAACGGAATTAACTACGCTTATGGCATTGAACAATTAGCTGGAGAGCATCATGCCTGACCTGCGTACCCGAATGATTTTTGCAGCCCTGATGTCGTTGCTGATGAGTGTAATCATGAGCGGCTGGATCACCTGGCTGAATATCGGCTTCCACCCGCAATATGCGCAGCGCTGGGGCCATGCCTTTCTGGCCGCCTGGCCAGCCGCCTTTTTCGCCGTAATGCTGATCGCACCGATGGTGCAACGGGTAACAATTCGCCTTGCCACCGCCCTACGCTAGAGCTTGTGTCACACCCTGGGGTCGCACCCTCAGTGTGACACGACCTCGGCCGCAGAGAAGGATGAGCCCGTGTCACACTTGGGGTGTGACCCCAAGGTGTGACACGGGCTGGGCAATAGGATTTTAGAAGCGCTCGTAGCCTTGGAGGTAGCGCCATTCGCCTGCTTGCAGGCCGGACATGGAGATGCGGCCGATCCGCTGGCGCTTAACGGCGGTGGCTTTCAGGCCGACGTCGGCGCACAGTTTTACGACCAGCGCTGGTTTCGGGGGCTTCACGGCGAAGCGCAGGCGGTGCTCGTTTTGCCAGCTTACTTTGCCCGCGCCCTGGTTGAGCAGCGTGAGGCCGTTGTCGGCAATTTCACCTTCGACGTCGACAATCAATTCCTGTTCGACCGTGGCACCGTCGTCAACCAGCTTGCGCGCCACGCGGAAGTCTTGCGTGAATACGAACAGGCCGCCCGCTTGCTTGTCCAGCGCGAGGCAGGCGGTCAGGTTGCGCAGGTGGCGCTTGAGGAAGCGGACGCGCTGGGCGTCTTTGCTGCGCGCTTCGGGTACCAGGCAGGCCAGTGCGTCGGCGCCGGCCGGCTTGTTCAGCAGGATCGTGACCGGTGCGATGTCGAGCAGGGTCGCGTCGGGTGAGAGCGCGACCTGCTGTCCGGGCGCGACTCGGGCGCCGGGTTCTTCGACGATCTCGCCGTCAACCGTGACGTAGGCGCCTTCGATGTAGTTTTCCGCTTCGCGGCGCGAGCATGGAACCATGTCCGCCACGCGCTTGGCGAGGCGGATGGTGTTGTCTTCGTTATTCATTATTGCTTGAAGTAGTGGGCGAATACGGCTGCAACGTGTTCGATGTCGGCGCGCATTACGTCCAGGTGGGTCACGAGGCGCAGCGTCGGCGCCATCGAGACGCGGATGCGTTCTGCTGCCAGCGCGGCGTTCAGGCCTTCGCAGGCCTCGCGCGGCATGGTGACGAACAGGATGTTCGTTTGCGGCACGCTGACTTGCAGCACCCCGATTTTTGCCAGTTCGGCGGCGAGCCAGCTTGCGTTGGCGTGGTCTTCGGCCAGGCGCTGGACGTTGCTCTGCAGGGCGTACAGGCCCGCGGCTGCGATGACGCCGGCCTGGCGCATGCCGCCACCCAGCATCTTGCGCCAGCGCTTGCCCTGTTCGATCAGTTCCTTGCTGCCGCACAGGACCGAGCCGACCGGGGCGCCCAGGCCTTTGCTCAGGCAGACGGAGACGCTGTCGAAACCTTTCACTGCGTCTTTCAGCGAGATGGCTTGCTTGACGGCGGCGTTGCAGATGCGGGCGCCGTCGAGGTGCGTCGCCAGGCCGCGCGCATGCGCGAGGCTGGTCGCCTGTGCGATGTATTGCTGCGGCAGGACTTTGCCGCCGATAGTGTTCTCCAGCGCCAGCAGCCTGGTGCGGGCGAAGTGAAAGTCGTGCGGCTTGATGGCGGCTTCGATGTCTTGCAGGGCGATGCTGCCGTCGGCCTGGTTGGTGATCGGCTGCGGTTGGATACTGCCGAGGACTGCGGCACCCCCGCCTTCGTATTTGTAGGTGTGGGCGTCCTGGCCGACCAGGTATTCGTCTCCCCTGCCGCAATGGGCCAGCAGGGCGATCAGGTTGGTTTGCGTGCCGGAAGGTGCGAACAGTGCGGCTTCGTAGCCGAAGAGTTGTGCGGCGTAGGCTTGCAGGGCGTTGACGGTGGGATCGTCGCCGTAGACGTCGTCGCCCACCTGGGCGGTGAACATGGCTTCGCGCATTGCGGCACTGGGATGGGTGACCGTGTCGCTGCGCAGGTCGATCCAGCGTTCGCCATCAGCCGCGATCGGCTGATTCGCGCCGGCACCGGCTGGATAGGCGGAACTCACGGAGCCACCTCGCCAGCGGCTGCAGGCGTGTCGGCTGCGACGCCAGGCGCGCCGGTGTAGAAGCGCTCACCCATTTCGTCGAGGCCAATGGTGGACAGCACTTCCTTCAGGCGCTCGGCAGGCTTGCGCCGCGGGAGATTTTTGTACGTGGCGACGATCAGCTCATTCTTCATCGAGTGCTCCCAGCCTACGAGTTCCGTTACGGTGACCTGGTAGCCGTGCGATTCGAGCTGCAGGCAGCGCAGGACGTTGGTGATCTGGCTGCCGAATTCACGCGTGTGAATCGGGTGGCGCCACAATTCTGTCAGTACGTTCTTACCCAGCGAGGAGCCTTTGTTCTTGCGCAGCACCGACGCAACTTCGGCCTGGCAGCACGGCACCAGCACGATGTGTTTGGCCTTCTTCTTCAGGGCGAAGTCGATGGCGTCGTCGGTGGCGGTATTGCAGGCGTGCAGTGCGGTGACGATGTCGATCTGCTCCGGCAACTTGTCGGAGGTGGTCGATTCGGCGACCGACAGCGGCAGGAAGCTCATCCCCGGGAAGTCGAACTTGCGCGCCAGTTCTTCGGAGCGCGCCACCAGCTCTTCACGGGTTTCGATGCCATAGATGTGGGAGTCGTCGCCCAGCGCCTTGAAGAACAGGTCGTAGATGATGAAGCCGAGGTAGGACTTCCCTGCCCCGTGATCGACCAGCGATACCGAGCCTTTGGCCGAACGGACGTCGTTCAGCAGCGGTTCGATGAACTGGTAGAGGTGATAGACCTGCTTCAGCTTGCGGCGGCTGTCCTGATTCAGCTTGCCGTCGCGGGTGAGGATGTGCAGTTCCTGCAGCAGCGCGACCGATTGGCCGGGCTTGACTTCAGGGATATCGGTAACGGTTGCCGGGAGCGGAGCGCGAGGCGCAGGCGCGGCCTTGGCGCCGCCAGCGGGCTTACTGCGCTTCATCGATCCACGCCTGCTGGATCGCTTCCAGCACTTTTTCGCCGCCGCGCTTGTGGTCGTCGTCGAAGTCCTCCAGGTCGACGATCCAGTTGTGCAGGTCGACAAAGCGCACGGTGGTCGGGTCGACCTCCGGGAACTTGTCGTACAGGGCTTCGGCAATCGCCGTCACATCACTCCATTTCAACATGCTGCACCTCGGCTCAGTGGCCGCCCTCGCTGGCGTGGTTGATGGTGTACTTCGGAATCTCGATGACCAGGTCTTCGTCCGCCACGATGGACTGGCAGGACAGGCGCGAGCACGCTTCCAGGCCCCAGGCTTTGTCCAGCAGGTCCTCTTCGGTGTCGGTCGCTTCGTTGAGCGAATTGAAGCCTTCACGCACCAGTACGTGGCAAGTGGTGCAGGCGCAGGATTTCTCGCAGGCGTGCTCGATGTGGATGTCGTTCTCCAGCAGGACGTCGCATACGGACTTCCCTGCTTCGGTTTCGATCACGGCGCCTTCGGGGCACAGCTTGGCATGCGGCAGGATGACGATTTGTGGCACTTCTATTCCTCAGTCGATTAAACAACCTGGTCCAGCGTCTTGCCGGCCAGTGCGCTGCGCACGCTGCGGTCCATGCGGCGCGATGCGAATTCTTCGGTGCCCTGGGCCAGGGCTTCGTAGGCGGCTTTTACCGCATAGTGGTCGGCTTCGCCGCTGCCGGATTTGACCAGCACGTCCATGGTGGCGGCCATCAGGGCGTCGATGGCGGCGCGCTCTTCATCGTTCAGCAGCGGTCCGTCTTCGTCCAGTGCGGACTGGGTGGCCAGCATGATGCGCTCGGCTTCCACCTGCTCTTCGCGCAGGGCGCGGGCTTTCATGTCGGCTTCCGCTTCGGTGTGCGATTCGGACAGCATGCGCGCCACGTCGTCGTCGCCCAGGCCATACGATGGCTTGACGGTGATCGAGGCTTCCACGTTGGAGCGCAGTTCGCGTGCCGAGACCGACAACAGGCCGTCGGCGTCCACCTGGTAGGTGATGCGGATGCGCGCCGCGCCGGCAGCCATCGGCGGGATGCCGCGCAGCTCGAAGCGGGCCAGCGAGCGGCAGTCGCTCACCAGTTCGCGTTCGCCCTGCAGCACGTGTACCGCCAAAGCGGTCTGCCCATCCTTGAAGGTGGTGAATTCCTGCGCGCGGGCGCACGGGATGGTGGAGTTGCGCGGGATGATCTTCTCGACCAGGCCGCCCATGGTTTCAATGCCCAGCGACAGCGGGATCACGTCCAGCAGCAGCCAGTCGTCGCCTGCGGCGCGGTTGCCGGCCAGCAGGTTGGCCTGGATCGCTGCGCCCAGCGCCACGACTTTGTCCGGGTCGATGTTGGCGTGCGGGATGGTGTGGAAGTATTCGCCTACAGCGCGCTGTACGTGCGGCATGCGGGTGGCGCCGCCGACCATGACCACGCCGTCGATGTCGTCGGCGTCGATGTTGGCGTCACGCAGGGCTTTCTTCACGGCGTTCATAGTCTTGGCGACCAGGTGCTTGGTGATGTCGGCGAAAATTTCAGGGGTGATGCGTTGGTGGACTTCTTCGCCCGAGCGCAGCACGGCGTCGATGGTCACTTCCGGCTTGGTCGACAGCAGTTCTTTCGCTTCGCGCGCTTTCACCATCAGGGTCGCTGTGTCTTCGTCGGACAGCGGCGCGAGTTTTTCCTGCTCGTGCACCCAGCAGAACAGGCGGTGGTCGAAGTCGTCGCCGCCCAGTGCGGAGTCGCCACCGGTGGCCAGCACTTCGAACACGCCTTTGGACAGCTTGAGGATCGAGATGTCGAAGGTGCCGCCGCCCAGGTCGTAGACGGCGAAGATGCCTTCGGAGCCGTTATCCAGGCCGTAGGCAATCGCCGCCGCAGTTGGTTCGGACAGCAGGCGCAAGACGTTGATGCCGGCCAGTTGCGCGGCATCCTTGGTGGCTTGGCGCTGGGCTTCGTCGAAATAGGCCGGCACGGTGATCACGGCGCCGACCAGGTCGTCGCCCAGGGAATCTTCCGCACGCTGGCGCAGGGTAGCGAGGATCTGGGCCGATACTTCGACCGGCGATTTAACGCCGGCAACGGTCTTCAGCTGCACCATGCCGGGCGCATCGACGAAATCGTATGGCAGGTTTTCGGCGTAGGCAATGTCCTTCAGGCCGCGGCCCATGAAGCGCTTGACCGAGACGATGGTGTTCTTCGGGTCGGTGGTCTGGTGGGCTTGCGCCTTGTAGCCGATGTTCGCATGGCCGTTCGGCAGGTAACGCACCACGGAAGGCAGCAGCGGATGGCCGTCTTCGTCGTTCAGCACTTCGGGAATGCTGCTGCGGACGGTCGCTACCAGCGAATTGGTGGTGCCGAGGTCGATACCCACTGCCAGGCGGTGCTGGTGCGGGGCGGTCGACATGCCCGGTTCGGAAATCTGCAAAAGAGCCATGGTGAAACCTATTCTTCTTTTACGCCTCGATGGCGTCGTAAGCGAAGCGCACTTCTTCGCCGAATTTTTCGATGAACATCAGCGCGCGCACACCTTGCGCAACGGCGTGATAGTCACCGGCATTGCAATGCCGTTCGATCTCTGTGAGCTGGGCCTTGCGGGCGGCGCGCAACTGGCCGTCCAGCTTGTCCAGCAGGTCGCCGTCCTTGCCGGCGCGGGCTTCGGACAGCTCTTCGCGCCATTCCATCTGCTGCATCAGGAAATCCATCGGCATGGCCGTGTTGGATTCCATTTTCAAATCGACGCCATTCAGCTCGCACAGGTACTGCGCGCGCTTCTGCGGATTCTTCAGGGTCTGGTAGGCCTCGTTGGAACGGGTCGACCATTGCATGGCGACGCGTTTTTCGGCATCGGTGGCGTTGACAAATTTGTCCGGGTGGACGCGGCTCTGGACTTCGCGGTAGGCGGCGTCCAGGGCGCCCATGTCGACGGCGAACTGCTGTGGAAGCTGGAAGAGTTCGAAGTGATTCTGCACGATATTAAATGCGGAAGCTTTCGCCGCAGCCGCATGCATCCTTCTCGTTCGGGTTGTTGAACTTGAAGCCTTCGTTCAGGCCTTCGCGGGCGAAGTCCAGTTCGGTGCCGTCGATGTACGGCAGGCTTTTCGGGTCAACGAAGACCTTCACGCCGTGCGATTCGAAGACCTGGTCCTCGGCCGCCACTTCGTCCACGTATTCCAGCTTATAGGCCAGACCGGAGCAGCCGGTCGTGCGTACGCCAAAGCGCAGGCCAATGCCCTTGCCGCGACGCTCGATGTAGCGGTTGATATGCTTGGCTGCTTTTTCGGTCAGGGTGATTGCCATACTTCCTCCGCGCGCTGCTTAGGCGCCGTGTTTTGCCTTGTAGTCGTTCACGGCTGCCTTGATGGCGTCTTCCGCCAGGATGGAGCAGTGGATCTTCACTGGCGGCAGGGCCAGTTCTTCGGCGATCTGGGTGTTCTTGATGGCCAGCGCTTCGTCCAGCGACTTGCCCTTCACCCATTCGGTCACCAGCGAGCTGGAGGCGATTGCCGAACCGCAGCCGTAGGTCTTGAATTTCGCGTCTTCGATCTTGCCGTCCGCGCCGACCTTGATCTGCAGCTTCATCACGTCGCCGCAGGCCGGTGCGCCGACCATGCCGGTACCGACGGCCTCGTCGCCCTTTTCAAAGGAACCGACGTTGCGCGGGTTTTCGTAGTGGTCGAGGACTTTTTCCGAGTATGCCATTTTGATGCTCCTGTAATCTAAGAATTCTGCTCTGCGCTTAGTGCGCTGCCCACTGGATGGTGGAAAGGTCCACGCCATCCTTGTACATTTCCCACAACGGGGACAGTTCGCGCAGCTTGCCCACTTTGCCTTTCAGCAGTTCGACGGCGAAATCGACGTCTTTCTCGGTGGTGAAGCGGCCGATGGTGAAACGGATCGAGCTGTGCGCCAGTTCGTCGCTGCGGCCCAGGGCGCGCAGCACGTAGGACGGCTCCAGCGAGGCCGAGGTGCAGGCGGAACCGGACGATACGGCCAGATCTTTCACGGCCATGATCAGCGATTCGCCTTCCACAAAGTTGAAGCTCACGTTCAGGTTGTGCGGCACACGGTGGTCCATGTCGCCGTTGACGTAGGTTTCTTCGATTTCCTGCAGGCCTTGCGCCAGGCGGTCGCGCAGCGCGCGGATACGCTCGATCTCGGAGTCCATTTCCACTTTCGCCAGGCGGAAGGCTTCGCCCATCGCCACGATCTGGTGGGTTGGCAGAGTGCCGGAGCGCAGGCCGCGCTCATGGCCGCCGCCGTGCATCTGCGCTTCGATACGCACGCGCGGCTTGCGGCAGACGTACAGGGCGCCGACGCCTTTCGGACCGTAGGTCTTGTGCGCGGTGAAGGTCATCAGGTCGACCTTCAGCTCTTGCAGGTCGATCGCCACCTTGCCGGTCGCCTGCGCGGCGTCGCAGTGGAAGATGATGCCCTTCTTGCGGCAGAAGGCGGCGATTTCCTTGATCGGCTGGATTACGCCGATTTCGTTGTTGACCATCATGACCGAGATCAGGATGGTGTCCGGACGCACGGCCGCTTCCAGCTGTTCGATGCTGATCAGGCCATTATCCTGGGTGTCCAGGTAGGTGGCGTCAAAGCCCTGGCGTTCCAGCTCGCGCACGGTGTCCAGCACGGATTTGTGCTCGGTCTTGACCGTGATGATGTGCTTGCCCTTGGACTTGTAGAAGTTGGCCGCGCCTTTCAGGGCCAGGTTGTTCGATTCGGTGGCGCCGGAGGTCCAGATGATTTCGCGCGGATCGGCGTTGACCAGGGCGGCCACGTGGCCGCGCGCTTCCTCCACCGCCGCTTCCGCGGTCCAGCCGTACATGTGGCTGCGCGAGGCCGGGTTGCCGAACTGTTCGCGCAGGTAAGGGATCATCTTGTCCGCAACGCGTGGATCGATCGGCGTGGTGGCCGAGTAGTCCATATAGATCGGGAAGTGCGGCGCGGTCTTGAATTCTACCGGTGCTACCTGGGCGACGTTCTTTTCGGGGGCGTTCATCTAAATTACTCCAATTCGGTTAACCGAGGGCTGCTTGGTTGCTGTTGCGGTGGACATGGACTGGCTGCTCTGCCGCGGCTTTGGCTTTTTGCTGGTCCACCAGGTCCTGCAGCGACACGGAATCCAGGTAGTCGACCATCTTTTCATTCAGGGTGGCCCACAGTTCGTGGGTCATGCAGCGGGCGCCATTCGCGTGGTCGGCGCCGTGGCAATTCTCCTTGCCGCCGCACTGGGTTGCATCGAGCGGTTCGTCAACAGCAATAATGATGTCGGCGACGGTCACCTTGTCTGCCTTGCGGGCCAGGCTGTAGCCGCCGCCAGGGCCGCGGATCGATTCCACGATTTCGTGGCGGCGCAGCTTGCCGAACAATTGTTCGAGATACGACAGGGAAATCGACTGGCGCTGGCTGATTCCGGAAAGCGTTACCGGACCTTTGCCCTGGCGCATGGCCAGGTCAATCATCGCAGTCACTGCAAAACGGCCTTTGGTAGTCAGACGCATCACAACCTCGGTTCAACTCAGTTAAAATATCGTTCTGTTCTCGCAATGCACCACCGGATTACTTGAACGATTTAGTCAAGTATAACAGACTTGCGCAGACCTTGCCGGACGCGCCTCTGAGTGTCCGAGGGGCAATGCGCGCCCCGCTTAGCGTTTGAGCAAACCCATCGGGCCGAACAGCGCCTGCATTTCCTTATTGGCAATAAATGACAGATTGTAGGGGTGCTCCGCCACGATCTGCGGCAGCGCCTGCACGCTTGGCAGCTTGTTGAGCTGTTCGGCGATTTTTCCCCACAGAATGAGTTTCGGCTGCTGTACGGCCAGCGCCTGCATGACCGTTTCGAAGAATGGCAGCCAAGCCTTGGCATCTTTCACAGGGGCAACGTGCGGGCGGAACACCAGCGATGCATTCAACAGCAGGAAACCATGGCGGTGCAGGCGCTCCTGCATCTCGGCCAGGGTCTGGATGGCGGCACCGGCCCGGGCCCGGGCCGAGCAGGCGGCCAGCGCCGTGCCGGCGGTATTCGACTGGTCCAGCTGGCCGTCTGCGACCAGCAGCATTTTCATGAAGTTGCGCAGCGACGTGGCCTTGTTGACGGGCTTGGACAGGCCGCCGCCCTCTTCTTCCGACCACAAGCCCTGTACGGCGCCGTCCATGAAACACACGCCGGTGGCGCTTTCGGCGCGCGGATAGGGGCCCTCGCCCACCAGTACGTAGCGCACCTGGTCCAGCGGCTGCTGGAAGGCGGCGAACAGGCGCAATTCGGTCGGCAGGTAACTGTCGGCCGCCAGCGCCGGCAGGTAGGCCGGGCTGGCCGCCGCGATCGCATGCAGGCCGCGCTCGAGAATCGGGCGCCACGAAGGGTGGGCGCGGTCGAGCGCTTGCAGGATGGGGCTGGGAATCGTCATGGCGGCTGTCGGCGATGGGCAAAGGCGAGATTGTATCGCCGCCGGCCACGGCGGTCTACGGCTTGTGGTCCCCGGCGCCGGCCGCCGCCGCTGAATTTTTCAGCCTGACGTTGGCGGCGCGCAGCTTGCGGTACAGGAAGGCCACCGCCAGCAAGGCAGCGGCGGCCAAGACCGCGGCCACCGACCAGGCAAGGCGCAATTTCGACTGGTTGCGCCGTTCCTTGCTGTTCTCATCTTTCTGGCGCAGCAGTTCTTCGTCCTCGCGCTCTTTCTTCTGGAGCTGGGACTGGACGGTGCTGGCGTCCTGCGCCTTGCGCCGTGCCCGTGCATAGACTTGCAGGGCAAGCTCCTTCAAGCCCACATAGTCCAGCGCCCGCGCATACTCGGACAGGGCGTCGGCATCCATCATCTCGATATTGACGGCCTCGATCGCTTCCCGTCCCGCGTCAAGCTGGCCCAGGTAGATCAGGGCGATCCCTTCGTTGAACTGTGAAATTTCGGCCATCTCGGCGTTGCCGGTGGCCAGGGCCGCCTTCTTCGATTCGCGGCTGAGCGACAAAGCCTCGACGTAATCCTGGCTTTTCAAGCTCATGTCGGCCAGGGTGACCTGCAGCTCAGGCACATCTTCATCCATCCGATGCTTCTGCAGCCACGCCACCACGTCGTTCAACGCGTCGCGGGCACGCGCCACCTGGCCCGCGCTTTCGGCAATTTCCCACTCTGCATAACGGGCTCGGACCATGGGGCCATCAAGCGGAATGAGGGCCGCCTTGGCCTTAAGCACGTCGATCGACTTGAGCGCCTCCTGGCTGCCGCCGGCCAGCCCGTTCAGGGCATAGGCCCGGGCGCGCAGGGCCATGAACTGGGCGATCGGCTGGTCCGACCTGTCTGCCAGCGCCACGGCGTGGTCAATATACTCAAGCCCTTTGCGGCCATTGCCGCGCTGGATTTCTTCCTGGCCGACGGTGAGCATCACTTTGGCCTGGAGTGCAAAATCGCTGGTCTGGTCGGCCAACTGGCGCGCCTGCTCCAGGTGCTTGCTCGCCGCTTCCCTGTCATCGAGCGCGGAGTACAGGTAGGAACGGTCGAGCAGGCTATTGGCGATGATCGAATCGTCATCGAGCAGGCGTCCGATGCGCTCCTGCTCAGCCACTGCCCGCAGCGACAGGGTGCGGTCGGCGGTGCGGGTTACCTTGCTGAGCACGGAATAATAAGTCGCCTGGTCGCGCTGCGGCCATTGTTCGACTTGCGGTTTCAGTTTTTTCAGTTCAGCCAGCGTGCCATTGGCGGCCAGGTAGGAAAACTCCCGCAATTGCCCCAGGCGAGCCGTCACATCCTGCGCCCAGGCCGGTGCCTGCAGCAGCGTGGCGGCGAGAATGGACATGCCGAGCATGCGCGGAATATTGCGAAACATACAGCTTTCGATTTGATAGGAAGTAAAGATATTTTACTGCCCGGCAAACAGATCGTGGGCATTCAATATGGCAAAAGCGATTTCAGGGTGACGATCGAGGCATTTCCGTATCGCTGCGGGTACAGATTGGCGCGTCTTGCGGCACAGCCCGGGCCGCGCGCCCAGCTCGATCTGGAAGCCGCGCACCGTGCGCACCTCGTTCGGTCCCGGTGCAATGCGGACCGAGACGCCCAGCTGCTCTTCCAGCCGCTGGCCGATGCGCATCAGCTCGGCATAGGTGGAAATGGCCGCGATCCGCTCCAGCAGGCGCTGCTCTTCTTCCTTCGTCAGGCGCAGGATGCGCAGGTCGGCCTGCGGGTCCTCCAGCAGCGACGCGCGGTCGCAGTCGCAGGCACCCGGCGGGCACTCCTTGCGGATGGGGAAAGGCGGCATCGTCATCGTCCCAGTATCCGTTGCTTGCATCGTGCTGTCAAACGCGGCCGGGGCGGCGCTTGTTCAGGACACTTGTGTGCGCCGTTCGAGTTTCATACAGTGCAGAATTGCTAAAAATTCACAGGTCGAGAAACGCGTGACTATCACACCGGAAGGCTCGCAGTTCCTTGCTTCCCCAGGGGCGCTAGGCCAGCAGATCGCGGCCTTCGACTGGTCGTCCACGCCGCTCGGGCCCCTTGACGCCTGGCCGCAGAGCCTGCGCACCACCGTCAACCTGATGCTCAATTCGAGCCATCCGATCTGGATCGGCTGGGGCCCGCAGGCCACCTTCCTCTACAACGACGCTTATATCGATGTGCTGGGTGCCGCCAAGCACCCGTGGGCACTGGGCCGGCCCGCGCAGGAAGTCTGGTCCGAAATTTGGCACTACTGCGGCCCGCTGGTGGACAAGGTATTCCGGCGCGCCGAGTCCAGCTATGTCGACGCGGTCCAGCTCTTCATGAACCGCGGCCACTGGGTGGAAGAAGTCTGGTATTCCTTTTCCTATAGCCCGATCTTCAATGAGGCGGGCGCCGTGGGCGGGCTGTTCTGCCCCTCCACCGACACCACCGCCACGCGCCTGAACGCGCGCCGCCTGGCCGCGCTGTCGACGCTGTCGGCCAGTGCCCTGCGCGAGCAGGATGTGGCCAGCGCCTGCGCCACCGCCATGCACACCATTGCCGAGAACCGCGACGATATTCCGTTTGCGCTGCTGTTCAAGCGGGTGGGCGAGGCGCTGCGCCTGCAGCAAACGGCGCACGTGGCGGACGCGGCCTGCGAGCTCGCGCTGTGGCCGGTCGAGCAGGTGCTGGCCAGCGGCACGCCGCAGGCCTTGGCCACGGCCGGCCTGCCCGGCCTGCCGCTTGGCCTGGCCGGGCAAACGGTGCAAGTGGCACTGGCCCTGCCGGTCACCGACGGCGTCCTGGTGCTGGGCACCAGCCCGGCGCGCCAGCTCGATGCCGAATACCGCACCTTCTGCGACCTGGTGGCGGGCCAGCTGTCGGCTGCGGTGCAGAACGCCAGCGCCGCCGCCGAGCAGCGCCAGCGCGCCGAAGCGCTGGCGGAGCTGGACCGCGCCAAGACCGCCTTCTTTAGCAATGTGAGCCACGAATTCCGCACGCCGCTGACGCTGATGCTGGGCCCGATCGAGCAGGCGCTGGACGACAGCGCCAACCGCCTGCCCGCCGTGCACCACGAGCGTTTGCGCCTGGCCCAGCGCAACGCCCTGCGCCTGCAAAAGCTGGTCAACACCCTGCTCGACTTCTCGCGCGTGCAGGACGGGCGCATGCACGCCAGCTACGCCAAGGTCGACCTGGCCGCCCTCACGCGCGACCTGGCCAGCGGCTTTCGCTCGGTGGTGGAGAGCGCGGGCCTGTACCTGAGGGTGGACTGCGATGAAGTCGCCGGCGCCTGGGTCGATATCGCGCTGTTCGAAAAGATCGTGCTGAACCTGCTGTCCAATGCCTTCAAGTTCACGTTCGACGGCGGCATCACGGTCCGGCTGCGCCAGCAGGGTCAAGCCGCCGTGCTGGCAGTCGGCGACACCGGCGTCGGCATTTCGGGCGACCAGCAGCAGCGCATTTTCGAACGCTTCCGCCGCGTGGAAGGGGCGCGCTCGCGTACGCACGAAGGTTCCGGCATCGGCCTGGCGCTGGTGCGCGACCTGGTGGAGCTGCTGCACGGCCGCATCGAGCTGGAAAGCACGCTGGGTGCAGGCAGCACCTTCACCATCACCCTGCCGCTCGGCCGCAGCCACTTGCGCGAAGACCAGTTGCGCCACGGCGCCGATGCCGAGACCGGCGCCTTGCGCGCGGCCTTCCTGCTGGAAGCGCAGCGCTGGCTGCCGGCAGCAGACAGCGAGGAACCCTTCCTCGACCTGGCCGACGACGACAGCGTCGTGACGCTGGGCGCGCGCGTGCTGGTGGTGGACGACAACGCCGACATGCGCGACTACCTGGCGCGCCTGCTGCGCCAGCGCTGGCATGTCGGCACCGCCGCCAACGGCCGCGAAGCGCTGGCAGCCATGGCCGGCGGATTGCCCGACCTGGTGGTATCCGACGTGATGATGCCGGAGCTGGACGGCTTCGGCCTGATCGCCGCCATGCGCGCCGATCAGGCCCTGCATGACGTGCCGGTGCTGCTCCTGTCGGCGCGCGCCGGCGAGGAAGCGCGCATTGAAGGCGTCAATGCCGGCGCCGACGACTACCTGGTCAAGCCCTTCTCCGCGCGCGAGCTGCTCACGCGGGTCGACGCGCAGCTGATGCGTGCGCGCATCCGCCAGGCCGAACGCGCCCATCTGGCGCGCATGGCCAACACGTTCCAGCAGGCGCCGGCCGCCATTGCCATTGTGCGCGGCCCGGACCTGGGCTTTGAGCTGGCCAACGAGCGCTTCGTGGAACTGAGCTGGCAGCGCGAGCTGATCGGCTTGCCGATGCGGCGCGCCTTCCCCGAGCTGGAAGGCCAGGGCATGGTGGAAGAGATGGAGTTGGCGCTGTCCAGCGGCCGGCCCGTCACCGGCAAGGCGCGCCGCGTCTTGCTCAAGCGCGACGGCGGCCTGCAGGAGTGCTACTTCGACTACGTGCACCAGCCGGTGCGCAATGCGCGCGGCGAAGTGGACCGCGTCGCCATCGTGGCCTTCGAAGTGACGGAGCTGGTGCGGGCGCGGCGCGATGCCGAGCTGGCCAACCGCACCAAGGACGATTTCCTGGCCATGGTCGGGCACGAGCTGCGCAACCCGCTGTCGCCGATCCTGATCGCGCTGGAGCTGATGCGGCTTAAAGGCCTGGGCGGGCTGGTGCGCGAGCACGCGGCCATCGAACGCCAGGCCCACCACCTGGTGCGCCTGGTGGACGACTTGCTGGATGTGGCGCGCATCACGCAGGGCAAGATCGCCCTGCGGATGGAACGCGTGGAGCTGTCCCGGCTCCTGGCGCAGGCGCTGGAAACCGTCAGCGGCCTGCTGGAAGAGCGCCAGCAAAGCCTGGAACTGCAAGTGCCGGCCCAAGGGCTGGCAATCGATGCCGACCCGATGCGCTTCGTGCAGGTTCTGGTCAACCTGCTGACCAATGCGGCCAAGTACTCCAACCTGGGCGGCCATATCCTGATCCGGGCGGCGGCCGACCAGGAGCGTGTCGTCATCATGGTGCGCGACACCGGCATCGGCATCGGCGCCGAGATGCTGCCGCACCTGTTCGACAAGTTCGTGCAGGCCCCGCAATCGATCGACCGCTCGCGCGGCGGCCTGGGACTGGGCCTGGCCATCGCCCGCAGCCTGGTGCAGCTGCACGGTGGCGAAATCGCGGCGCACAGCGCGGGCCATGGCGCCGGCAGCGAATTTACCATCCGGCTGCCGCTGGCGGGCGAACCGGCCGGCGCCCCTGCGGCGGGCGCCGAGCCGGGCCGCCTGGCTGCCGTGGCGCCGCGCCGGGTACTGCTGGTGGACGACAACCAGGACGTGCTGCAAGGCTTGCGCACCCTGCTGGAAGTCGGCGGGCACGAGGTGCAGGCGGTGGCCGACCCTGCCAGCGCGCTGCGCGCCAGCGCCAGCTTCGTGCCCGACCTGGCCATCCTCGACATCGGCCTGCCCGGCATGGACGGCTACGAGCTGGCCAGCGAGCTGCGGCGCCGGCCCGGTTTTGGCAACACGCGGCTGGTAGCCTTGTCCGGCTACGGCCAGCCGGCGGACCAGGCGCGCGCCCTGGCCGCCGGCTTTGCCGCCCATCTTGTCAAGCCGATCACGCCGGCCCAGCTCTATTCGCTGCTGCTCGATTAAATACGCCGTGGTGTTGCAAATCTGCCACGATAGTTTCCCGCAGGGAAATTAAACTGCACGCGAGCGTGCTACACTCGTTTCCCCTATGTGCCCCCGATCGTACTTTCGTGCATTGCTGCGCCTGGCTGCCGCCTTATGGCTTGCCAGCACCTGTGCCCATGCGCTGGCCGGGGAGCGGCGCGTGCTGGTGCTGTACTCGCTCGGCGCCGATTCTTCCTCGGCCTGGCAAAGGCTGGTACACAAGGGCATGTACGACGAACTGGGTCGCAGCAGCCAGGGGGCGACGCCGGCCGTTTTCGAAGAGCGCTTCGACGCCAACCGGGTGGGCGAAGACAAGGCGCAGGAGGGCATGGCGCCCTACCTCGCCACCAAGTACGCCGATGTCAAATTCGACGCCATCGTGACCGAGAACTTCGTCGCGGCGCGTTTCCTGTCCAGCCATCCCGAACTGTTTGCCGGCGTGCCGCGCCATTACGTCAACCATGGCCGCGACCAGTGGCTGCCGCGCGACGGCATGGGTTACGAGGTGACGTCCGATTTTGCGCGCGCGATCGGCGTGATTCCCCTGGTGGCGCCGAATGTGCGGCACATTGCCATCGTCGGCGACAAGAGCGCGCGCTGCCAGCTTTGGCTTGACCGCATCCGCAGCGTCATGCCGCGCTTTCCCGGCATACGCTTCGAGATCTGGGACGATGGCAGCGTGGACGAGCTGCGCCGGCGCGCGGCGCTCCTGGACCGCAGCAGCGCAATCTTCATGCTGGCCTCGCTGCGTGGCGAAGGGCACGCACGCATCCAGCCGCGCGAGCTGGCGCTGCAGATCTCAGCCGCCACCAAAGCGCCGCTGTTCACCCACTCCGAATCGCTGGTCATGCCGGGCGTGGCGGGCGGATATGTCGTCAGCGGCGAAGCCGTGGGCCGCATGGTGGCGCGCCTGCTGCTCGGCCAGCCGGCCATGACCAGCCAGGTGCAGGGCTACTACTTCGACTACCCGACGGCGCGCCGGGCCGGCCTGCGCAATATGCCGCAGGATGCGGTAATGCTGAATCGCCCGCACAATGTGTGGGAGCTGTACCGCTGGCAAATCATCTCGGCCGGCGCGCTGATCGCCTTCCAGGGCATATTGATTTCCGCGCTGGTGCTGTCGCTGCGCTCGCGGCGCCGCGCCATGCGCGAGCTGGCGTGCGAACGCAGCAACCTGGAAGAGCGCATCCTGCAGCGCACGCTGGAGCTGCTGCAGGCCAACCGCAAGCTGGAGGAACTGGCGGCCACCGATCCGCTGACCGGGATCGCCAACCGGCGCAGGATGACGGAGCAGATTGCGCAGGAGCTGGAACGGGCACGCCGCTTCCACCACCCGCTGTCGCTGCTGATGATCGATATCGACCATTTCAAGCGCATCAACGATACGTACGGCCACGAGGCCGGCGACCAGGCGATTATCCAGACTGCGACCTTGCTGACAGCGAGCCTGCGCGCGGTCGATACGGTGGCGCGCTTCGGCGGGGAGGAATTCGTGCTGCTGATGCCGGAGACGCATATCGCAGTGGCCACGCATGCGGCCGAGCGCTTGCGCGAACGGGCGGCAGCGTTGCGGGTGCGGACGGCGTCCGGGGTGGAGGTGGAGCTGACGATCAGTATCGGCGTGGCGGCAGCCGATCCGCACGGCGCAGCGGATACGCCCTCCTCCCTGCTGGTGCGCGCCGACAAGGCGCTGTACCGGGCCAAGAAGGAAGGCCGCAACCGCGTCGTGCAGTCCTGACTACTCCGCGTCGGGCTGGGCGGAAGGATGCGCTGCCATGAACGCCGGCAGGCCGGCGCAATTTTCCGCAATGCGCGCCACGTTCGGATACGGCGCCAGGTCGATATTGAAGCGCTGCGCGTTGTACACCTGCGGCACCAGGCAGCAGTCGGCAATGGTCGGCGTATCGCCGTAGCAGAATCGTCCCATGTCGCCGTCGCGCTCCAGGTGCGCCTCGAGCGCCTGCATGCCCTCGCCCATCCAATGGTAGTACCAGTCCATCTTCTGCTCTTCGCTCAGGCCCATCGGTCCCTTGATGTGCTTGAGCACGCGCAGGTTCATCAGCGGATGGGTATCGCAGGCAACCGTCTGCGCCAGCGCGCGCACCCGGGCGCGGCCCACGGCGTCCTGCGGCAACAGCGGCACCATGGGGTGCACTTCTTCCAGATACTCCATGATGGCCAGCGATTGCGTCAGTACGATGCCGTTGTCCTCCAGCGCCGGCACCAGGCCGGCCGGGTTCACTTCGCGATAGGCCGGCGCCAGCTGCTCGCCGCCATCGCGCAGCAGGTGCACCGGCACTGCTTCATACGCCAACCCTTTCAGGTTCAGCGCAATGCGCACGCGGTAGGCGGCCGAGCTGCGGAAGTAGGTGTAGAGCTTCATTCACGGTCCCCGTAATGGCGCACGGTCTGGTCGATGGCACCGAAGATGGTCTTGCCTTGCGCGTCGTGCATCTCGATGCGCACGGTGTCGCCGAACTGCAGGAAGCCGGTTTGCGGCTTGCCGCCTTCGATGGTCTCGTACATGCGCACTTCGGCCAGGCAGCAGTAGCCCACGCCGCCGTTGGCAATGCTCGAGCCGTGCAGGCTGCCCTGCTTGTTCGAAACGGTACCGGAGCCGATGATGGTCCCGGCGCACAGTTCGCGCGTCCTGGCGGCATGCGCCACAAGCTGGGCGAAGCTGAAGGTCATGTCCTCGCCGGCATTGGGCTTGCCGAACGGCTGGCGGTTGATCTGCACCAGCAGCGGCAGGTGCAGCTTGTTGTCCTGCCAGGCCTTGCCCAGTTCTTCCGGCGTGACGGCCACCGGCGAGAAGGCGCTGGCCGGCTTGGAGTTGAAGAAGCCGAAGCCCTTTGCCAGCTCGTTCGGAATCAGGTTGCGCAGCGAAACGTCGTTGACCAGCATGACCAGGCGGATTGCCCTGGCAGCGTCGTCGTCGCTGGCGCCCATCTTCACGTCGCCCGTGATGACCGCCACTTCCGCTTCCAGGTCGATGCCCCAGGCTTCGTCCAGCGCGAACACCGGGTCGCGCGGGCCGACGAAACTGTCGGAGCCGCCCTGGTACATCAGCGGGTCGGTGTAGAACGACGCCGGCACTTCCGCATTGCGGGCCTTGCGCACCAGTTCCACGTGGTTGATGTAGGCGGAGCCGTCGGCCCACTGGTAGGCGCGCGGCAGCGGCGAGTGGCACAGGCTTTCGTCAAATGGCTGGGCGCCCGATGCGCTGCCCTGGTTCAGCAGGGCGTAGATCTGTTGAAGTTGCGGTGCGGCGACGTCCCAGTTATCCAGCGCATCCTGCAGGGTGGCGGCGATGTTCGGCACCGGCTGGCAGGATTTCAGGTCGCGGCTGACGACGACCAGGCGGCCGTCGCGGCTGCCGTCTTTCAGGGAGGCTAATTTCATGTGATTCCTTCGCTTTGAATCTTTACTCTTGTGGGGCGTGCATCCATGCAGCGTGCTTGGGCGCCTTTTTCGTTTTAGCCCATTCTTCCAGCATTTCCCACTTCACATCGTCCAGCTTACGCATCATTTCCGGGGTGCCGGTGTTGGCCGCCAGTTCCAGGCGGTGGCCATTCGGGTCGAAGAAATAGATCGACTTGAAGATGGTGTGGTTGACGGGGCCCAGCACCTCGATGCCGGCGGCGAGCAGGCGCTCCTTGGCGGCCAGCAGTTCGTCCATCGACGCCACTTCCAGCGCCAGGTGCTGCACCCAGGCCGGGGTGTTTTCGTCGCGCCCCATTTCTTTCTGGGTCGGCAGCTCGAAGAAGGCCAGGATATTGCCCTGGCCGGCGTCCAGGAAGACGTGCATATAGGGGTCCGGGGCCTTGGTCGAAGGCACTTCATCCTCCGCGATGGCCAGCACGAAATTCATGTTCAGGTGCTTGACGTACCACTCGACGGTTTCCTTGGCGTCCTTGCAGCGGTAGGCAACGTGGTGGATTTGCTTGATTTTCATGGCAGGGCTCCTTTTTATCCCGCCATTAAACGCTTGTTTCAGCTATCATACAAACGATATTTTCACGTCCATTTATTAGTTTTCCTGATGAGCCCAACCATCCGCCAGATGCGCGCCCTGGTCGCAGTGGCCCGTACCGGCAGCTTCACCGCGGCCGCCGACCTGCTGCATGTCACCCAGTCCGCCCTGTCGGGGCAGATCAAGGAGCTGGAACAGCTGCTGGGCGTGAAAGTGGTTGAGCGCAATACGCGGCGCGTCCAGCTGTCGGAGGTGGGGCGCGAGCTCTATCCGCTATTCGACAAGATGCTGCAGGACCTGGATGGAGCAATGGCGGATATCGCCAGCCGCAAAGCCTTGAAAAAAGGCATCGTGCGCGTCGCCGCACCGCAGATGATGGCCTGTACCTTGCTGCCGCAGGTGATTGGCGCCTTCCGTGCCTCCTATCCCGACGTGCAGGTGCAACTGGTCGATTGCGCGGTCGATAACGTGGCCGCGCGCGTGGTGAGCGGCGAGGTGGATGTGGGGATTGGGCCGGAGCGCGACGTCACGGCCGAAGTGGATGCGCAACTGCTGTTCGAGATGCCGTTTGTCGTGGTCTTTCCGCCCGCTCACCCGCTGGCCGCACGGCGCAAGGTCGCGTGGGCGGAGGTTAACCAGCTTCCCCTCATTGCCTTGCAGGGCCAGTTCACCGAGCGCCTGCTGCGCGACATGACCACGCTGGCCCCCTATAACGAGGTCACCTTCATGACCACCGCCCTGGCCATGGTGGCGGAAGGCCTCGGCATTACCGCCTGCCTGCCGTACGCGGAACCGATGGTGCGCCGCTATGGACTCGAAATGCGCCCGCTGGTCGAGCCTGAGCTGAAGCGCAAGTTCTTTATCTATACCAAGACTTCGCGCACGCCGTCCCCCGCTGCGGAACGCTTCATCAGCGTGCTTGGCGAGTATTCCCTATAATTTGCCGCATGTCGCACAATACGATTGAAGCCAACAAGGCTATGGACAAGTTCGACGGCCACCACCAGGTGTGGCTGTTCGGTTATGGCTCGCTGATCTACAAGGCGGATTTTCCCTTCATCGCGCGCCGGCCCGCGCATATCTTCGGCTGGTCGCGCCGTTTCTGGCAAGGCTCGCACGACCATCGCGGCACGCCCGACGCGCCGGGCCGCGTGGCCACCTTGATTCCTGCCGAGGGCGCGGTCTGCCACGGCATGGCCTATCTCGTCACGCCGGAAGAGTTCGCACACCTCGATCATCGCGAGAAAAACGGCTACCTGCGGGTGGCGATCGACATCCACTTTGCAGCCGGAGGCGTGGAAGAAGGCTTGATCTACATCGCCGCCGCCGACAACGCGGCCTGGCTGGGCGAAGCCAGCGTGGAGGAAATCGCGCGCCACATCGCTGCCGCTTCCGGGCCAAGCGGCCCCAACATCGAATACCTGCTGCGCCTGGCCGCCGCCCTGCGCGACATGGGCCAGCATGATGAGCACGTGCATGCGATCGAATCCCATCTGGCGCTGTTGCAGCAAGACATGGAAGACCAAGGCAAGCGGCCTGCCTCGCGCGCCCCTCGGTAAGCACCAGGTTCACCGTGCGCCGCCTAGAACAGGTCCATCTGCCCCGCTTGCGCAGCGGCCCGGGCGCGGGCGCCGGAGGGTGGGATGTAATCGGGGCGCTTGAACTGGGTGCAGTCGAGCGAGCGGAATTTGCTGTGGCGGCCATGGAAGCCGAAGCGGGTAATGCCTTTTTCGATGCGCTGCTGGATCAGGTCGGCCCACACGCCTTCGCCGCGCATGCGCGAACCGAATTCGGCTTCATAGTCTTTGCCGCCGCGCATGTCGCGGACACGGTTCATGACGCGCGCTGCGCGGTCGGGGAAATGCGCTTCCAGCCATTCCTTGAACAGCGGGCTGACTTCCCACGGCAGGCGCAGCACGACGTAGGTCGCCATCACCGCCCCGGCGTCGCGTGCGGCGGACATGATTTTTTCGATATCGGGCTCGGTCACGAATGGAATGATCGGCGCGATGCTGACACCAACCGGAATGCCGGCCTTGGCCAGCGTCTCGATCGTGCGCAGGCGGCGCGCCGGCGCTGCGGCACGCGGCTCGAGGGTGCGTGATATCTTGCTGTCGAGCGTGGTGATGGTGATCGATGCCGCCGCCAGCTTACGCTCCGCCATCGGCGCCAGAATGTCGATGTCGCGCTCGATCAGCGAGGACTTCGTGATCAGGCCCACCGGGTGGTTGCACTCGGCCAACACCTGCAGCACGCGCCGCGTGAGCTGGTACTCGCGCTCGCAGGGCTGGTAGGCGTCGGTATTCACCCCCAGTGCCAGCGATTCCACCTGGTAACCCGGCCTGGACAATTCGGCGCGCAGCAATTCTGCCGCATTGACCTTGGCAAACAGTTTGGTTTCGAAATCCAGCCCGGGCGACAGGCCGAGGTAGCTGTGCGACGGCCGGGCAAAACAATAGATGCAGCCATGCTCGCAGCCGCGGTAAGGATTGAGCGAGACACGGAACGGGATATCGGGCGACTGGTTGCGCGTGAGGATGGTCTTGGCCGTTTCCGCCGTGACGATGGTGCGCGGCGGACGCAGTTCGGCCTCGGCATCGTCCGGATCGGGCGCCCAGCCGTCATCGAACGCTTCCCGCGCCTGCAACTCATACCTTCCTTGCATGTTTGATACCGCGCCGCGCCCTTTTTGGGCCTTGAGCGATTGCGGCGGCAGCATCACTTGCCCTTCTGGTTCATGGTCCTGCATGGGCTGCCTCGAAATATTACTGTATATTCATACAGTATTCTAAACCGCCCGCGCCGCGGCCGCAAGCCAAGCTGGTATCATGCGCACTCCTCCGGGATATCCCCCGACATTCAAAGACCAAGAACATGAGTAAATCGAACAATCTGCCCTCCTTTGGGAGCCGGATTTCCCTCGCCTTCGGCGCCTTTTTCAAGACCCTGGGCGATGCCCAATTCGCCGCGCGCGTGCGTGACGACAGCGTCGGCCCGCTGGTCGCTCCGGCACCGCCCCCCGTCCCTGCCCCGGCACCAGCCGCCGCGCCCCTGCGCGAAGCCACGCCTGACGCAGCACTGCAACTGCTGTCGCTGTTCCAGCGCGAAGCACGCCTGATCGACTTTACGCAGGAAAACCTCACCGGCTACTCCGACGCCGATATCGGCGCCGCCGCCCGCGTGGTGCATGAAGGCTGTTCCAAAGTCCTGCGCGAACATTTCACCATCGACGCCGTTCGCAGCGAAGCGGAAGGCAGCCGCGTGACCCTGCCGGAAGGCTTCGACGCGTCCGCCGTGCGCCTGACCGGCAATGTGGTCGGCCAGGCGCCGTTCACCGGCACCCTGAGCCACCGCGGCTGGCGCGCCTCCAGCGTGCGCCTGCCGAAACTGGCCGAAGCGCATGACGCCAAGGTACTGGCACCGGCCGAGGTGGAACTGTGAGCGATCCTCGTTTTGCCATCGGCATCGACCTTGGCACCACCCACAGCGCGCTGTCGTATGTTGAACTGGCCGGCAGCGACGGCGAGAAGACCAGGCACGGCGTGCTGGGCGTGCCCCAGCTCAGCGCACCTGGCACGGTGGAAGAGATGCCGCTGCTGCCAAGCTTCCTCTACCTGCCGCATCCGGACGAACTGGCAGCCGGCGAACTGGCCCTGCCCTGGGCCGCTCCCGACGCTCAGCCAGCAGTGACGGGCGAAATGGCCCGCAGCCGTGGCGCCACCACGCCGATCCGCCTGGTGGCGAGCGCCAAGAGCTGGCTGTGCCACCCCGGCGTCGACCGTCGCGCCGCCATCCTGCCGCATGACGCGCCGGAAGAAGTGCCTCGCGTGTCGCCGCTGGAAGCGTCGACGCGCTACCTGAAACACCTGCGCGCAGCCTGGGACCATGCCCATCCTGACGCGCCGTTCTCGCAACAGGCGGTCACGGTCACCATCCCTGCATCGTTCGATCCGGCCGCGCGCGAGCTCACTGCCGAAGCGGCGCGCGCTGCCGGCTACGAAAACGTCACGCTGCTGGAGGAGCCGCAATCGGCCCTGTATAGCTGGATCCAGAACAGCGACGGCCGCTGGCGCAAGGAAGTGAAACCGGGCGACATCATCCTGGTGGTGGACGTCGGCGGCGGCACCAGCGACTTTTCGCTGATCGCCATCCTCGAGCGCGATGGCAAGCTGGAACCGCACCGCGTGGCCGTGGGCGACCATATCCTGCTGGGCGGCGACAATATGGACCTGGCGCTGGCCCACCTGGTGGCGCGCAAGCTGGCAGCCAGCGGCACCCAGCTCGACGCCTGGCAGATGCGCGCGCTGACCTACGGCTGCCGCACGGCCAAGGAAAACCTGCTGGCCAACGCGCAGGCGGCCAACTGGCCGATCGTGGTGCCAAGCCGCGGCTCGAAGCTGATCGGCGGCACGATCCGCACCGAACTGACGCGTGACGAAGTCACGACCTTCATCACCGATGGCTTCTTCCCGAAAGTGGAAGCTTCCGCGCGCCCTGCCGTGCGTGCCCGCGCCGGCCTGACCCAGCTTGGCCTGCCTTACGCGCAGGATGCGGCGATCACCAAACACCTGGCGGCTTTCCTGGCACGCCAGGCCGGCGCAACGGCGGAACTGGAGGGCTTTGCCGTCGATCCGGCGCACACCTTCCTGCATCCAAGCGCAGTGCTGTTCAATGGCGGCGTGTTCAAGTCCGAACTGCTGGCCAGCCGCGTGATGGAAACCGTCAACGACTGGCTGTCCATGGAGGGCGCGCAAGCGGCACGCATGCTGGGCGGCGCCGACCTTGACCTGGCAGTGGCCCGCGGCGCGGCCTATTACAGCTACGTGCGGCGCGGCGCCGGCGTGCGCATCCGCGGCGGCACGGCGCGTTCCTACTATGTTGCGGTGGAATCGTCGATGCCGGCCATTCCCGGCATGGAGCCACCGATCCAGGCGCTATGCGTGGCGCCGTTTGGCATGGAAGAAGGCAGTGAAGTGGAACTGCCGGGCCAGGAGTTCGGCCTGGTGGTGGGCGAGCCGGTGCACTTCCGCTTCTTCGGCTCTTCGGTGCGCCGCCAGGACCAGGTTGGCACCGTGCTCGATTTCTGGGGTCCGGAGGAACTCATTGAGCTCAACGAAATCCAGGCCACGCTGTCGCCCGAGGGGCGCTCCGCGGGCGAAGTAGTGCAGGTGCGCCTGCACGCCTGCGCCAGCGAGTCGGGCACGCTGGAACTGCTGGCAGTGGCGCAGGATGGCCAGCGCTGGAAGGTCGAATTCGACGTACGTGGCAGCGGCGCAGGCCAATGACGCAGTACCTGGTCAGCATCGACCTGGGCACCACCAATTCGGTGCTCGCTTATGCCGCGCCGGGCGGCGACGTGCAATTGTTCGAAGTCGAACAGCTCACCGCGCCGGGCGAAGTTGGCAGCGCCGTGCTGCTGCCCTCTTCCCGTTATCACCCCGTTGCCGGCGAATTTGCCGGGGGCGAGCTGCACCTGCCATGGCCGGAGCCGGCCGTGGCCGGAGCGCCGCCTGGCGCCGTCATCGGCCGCCTGGCACGCAAGCTGGGCGGGCAGGTGCCGGGCCGGCTGGTGGCCAGCGCCAAGAGCTGGCTGTCGCACACCGGCGTCGACCGCATGGCGCCGATCCTGCCATGGGGCGCTTCGGACGACGTGGCGCGGGTATCCCCGGTTGCCGCCAGCGCGAGCTATCTTGCGCATTTGCGGGCGGCCTGGAGTACGCGCTTTCCATCCGCGCCGCTGGAGCAACAGCAAGTCGTCCTGACCATACCCGCATCCTTCGATGAAGGTGCACGCGCGCTCACGCTGGAAGCGGCCCGTATGGCCGGCTTGCCTTCGCTGCGGCTGCTGGAGGAGCCGCAGGCGGCTTTGTACGACTGGCTGTACCGGCACCGCGCTTCGCTGGCGCAGGAGCTGGCCGAGGCGCGGCTGGTGCTGGTGGCCGACGTCGGCGGCGGCACCACCGACTTCACGCTGGTCAAGGTCGAGATGTCCGGCGGCGCACCGCAACTGACCCGCATCGGCGTCGGCAACCACCTGATCCTCGGCGGTGACAATATGGACCTGGCGCTGGCCCACCTGGCCGAGCAACGCCTGGCCAGCGACACGGGCGGCGCCGGCAGCACGGCTGCGCCGCAGCGCCTGTCGGCGGCACGCCTGGCACAACTCACGGAGCGCTGCCGCGCTGCGAAGGAGGCGCTGCTCGCCGCCGATGCGCCCGCGCAGGTCAGCGTGACCTTACTCGGTTCCGGCTCGAAACTGATTGGCGGCAGCCGTTCCATCGCGCTGCGGCGCGAAGAGGTCGAACAGATTGTGCTGGACGGTTTCTTCCCGCACAACGCAATGCAGCAGCCGGCGCAGGCAAAACGCGGCGGCATCGTCGAGTTCGGGCTGCCCTACGCCAGCGATCCGGCCGTCACGCGCCACCTGGCCGGCTTCCTGCGCCAGCATGCAACGGCTGCGCGCGCGGCGCTGGGACTGCCGGACGACGGCAAGCTTCCGGTGCCCGATACCTTGCTGTTGAACGGCGGCGTATTCCGCGCAGCCCGGCTGTCCAGGCGTTTGACCGATACGCTGTCGGCATGGCGCGGCCAGCAGGTACGTGTGCTGCACAATGACGATCCCGATGTCGCCGTCGCACGCGGCGGCGTGGCGTATGCGCTTGGCCGGCAAGGCTTGGCGCCCACCATCGCCGGCGGTTCCCCGCGCAGCTATTGGCTGCTGCTCGATAATGCCCGCGCTGCGGGCGTAACGCGCCGCGCCGTTTGCCTGCTGCCGCGCGGCAGCGCAAGCGGCCATGAAGTGCGCCTGGATGAGCGCAGCTTTGCCTTGCGGCTCGGGCGCCCGGTGCGCTTCCACATCGCCACCACGCTGGCCGATGCCGTGCCGCCGCAGGCTGGCGACGTGGCCGACCTCTCGCCCGAGGAGCTGACCGCGCTGCCGGCCATTGCCACCGTCCTGCGCGACAGCAAGGACGCCAGTGCACGCAAGGAAATCACGGTGCGATTGGCTGCCGCGCTGACCGAAGTCGGCACGCTGGAAGTCCATTGCGAGGGGAATGGCCAACGCTGGCAGCTCGAATTCCAGCTGCGCGAGCACGGTGCAGGCGATGCGCCCGGCCCCGGTGTCGAGGAGGCAAGCGCCGACGCCGATGCCGCGGCCAATGCCGATAGCGCCGTCGAGGCCCCCCTGCCGGCACGCCTGCCCGAGGCGCTGGAGAAGATCGAGCGCATCTTCGGCAGCCGCGCGCAGCAAGTGGACGCCAGGGAGGTACGCCAGCTACGCAGCCAGCTTGAACACCTGCTTGGCAGCCGCGAACGCTGGGCCACTCCGCTCTTGCGCCGCCTGTTCGATGCATTGATGGAGCGCGCCAAGGGCCGCCGCCGCTCGGCCGAACATGAACGCGCCTGGATGAACCTGGCCGGCTACTGCCTGCGCCCGGGCTTTGGCCATACGCTGGACGAATGGCGTATCGAGCAGCTGTGGGCGACTTTCGAAGCGGGCGTGCAGAACCACAAGGACAACCAGGTGTGCGCCGAATGGTGGACCTTGTGGCGCCGCGTATCCGGGGGCCTGCCGCCGCCCGCGCAACTGCGCCTGCTCGACGATTTTGCCTTCAACCTGCAGGCCGACGCCAGCGAACGTGGACGCCGCCCCGTCACGCTGGTCAACGGCAGCGAAGAAGACATGCTGCGCCTTGGCGCTTCGCTGGAACGCATTCCCTCGGCCTACAAGGCAGAAATCGGCAACTGGATGGTGGGCGAGCTGCCGAAGGCGAAGAACCCGGCCGCGCAAACCCGTTACCTGTGGGCGCTGGGCCGGGTCGGTGCACGCCGCCCGTTCCACGGCAGTGCGCATGACGTGGCGCCGGTGGCAACGGTGGAGCAATGGCTGCAGGCGGTGATGCTGCTGGATTGGCGCAAGGTTGAAGCGGCCGGCTTTGCGGCAGCGCACCTGGCGCGCATGACTGGCGACCGCTCGCGCGACATCAGCGATGGCTTGCGCAGCGAGGTGGTACGCCGGCTTCAGGTTGCGGGCGCGCCGCCCAGCTGGCCAGCGATGGTGCGCGAGGTGGTCCAGCTCGACCAGGCCAGCGAACAGCGCATGCTGGGCGAAGCGCTGCCGCCTGGCCTGAAACTTCTCAGCTAGCGCCGCGCCCGCGCGCAGCCTGCGCCTGCTGCTGCGCGATGAAGCCGTCGAAGGCCGCGATGACGCGGTCGTAGCGGTGGTCGTCGCCTTCCAGCTGCGCCAGCGCGTAGCAGGCCGCTTCCAGTGTCGAAAGCTGATCCGGCGCGTGGGCTTTGCGGATCAGATAATGGGATGGCGGCGTGCCGCGCAGCGCAAGGCGCGGCAAGGCTTGCAAGGCGGGGTTCAGATACAGCATCTTACGGCTCTTGCGCCAGGTGGCGTCCAGCACAAGCAGCTGTGTCGTTGCCGGCGCCGGTGTGGCGCCGAGCGGCGGCGGCGGGGCGATGCCGAGCGCGCGGTCTGCAACTGTATCGGGATACAGGAGAACCGGCTGGCGCCCCTTTGCGCCAAGCATGGCGCGCAGCGCCGTTGCGTCGAACTGCTCGCCGACTTCGATGCGGCTGCCGGGCAGGCAAAGGTGCAGCAGGCGCGCGCTGCCCTTGGCATTCTCCACTTCCATCGGGTGCTGCAGGATTAGCACGTCAACCGCGCTCGCCATCGGCGCTGCCCAATGGCAGATGCAGGTGGCAACGGGGCGCAAGCAGGTGGCGCATTTGGGTCGCCGCGGCATGGTGTTCATGCCGCGGATCATACACTAGGCCGGCGGCGCAGTCCCAAGCAACTCGTCCAGCTGCGCCACCAGCGCCGGATCCTTGACGACCGCGCGCAGCCATTCGTGCAAAGGCAGTTCACCCCAGCCGGCCGCTTTCTCCGCCAGGTAGGCGACGGGACTATGCGGTTCCGTGCGCCGGAAGAACTCAGCAACCAGCCGCAGTTGCGCCAGCGCGTGTTCACGGCTTTGCGGGAGCGCGGGCCGGCCCGGCGCCCCTTCGCCTGCGCCCAAGGCCTCCTGCCGTAACCCGCCGCCGATCGCGCCGGCAACGTCGCCAATTCCGCCTGCGGCCGCCCCGCTGCTTGCCGCACTGCTGGGCGCCAGCCGCTGCGCATCTTCCAGCGCACGCTGCACCGCATCCCATGCTTGCCCGAACGCCGGGCCATCCGCCCCGAGGCGGGCGTCCACCGCGGCCTGCAGCCGCCGCAGCGCTTCCTGGCAATGCCGCGCATCCTGCAAGCGCTCTTCAGCATCGCCTTCGGAGGCAAATTCCTGCACCAGGGCCGCCGTCCGCCCAAGCAGCCAGGCGAGGTTGCCGCTGCGCAGCTCGTGCTCGCCGCCTTCCGGCAAAGGGTGTACATGCTCCCAGAAGCGCTCGCACAACCCTGCCAACAGCAGGAATCCCTCAGCCAGCCCCCGCATCCGATGCATATGCGCCCACGCCTCCGCCAGCCACACAGCCAGCCGCAGATCCTTGCTGCGCGCGCGCAGAAGCTCCGCGCAGCGGGTGGCGACCAGCGGCCAGTCCGCACTATGCAAGGGCCGCGCCCACTCGCCCTGTTCCAGCGTTGGATCGTCATGGCGCCGAGCGGCGGCAATGGCATCCATGCACGCATCAAACGATACGTCTTCGCCGCAGGGCAGGTCGACGCTGACAGGTTCCAGCAAATCCAGGTTCGTAATCATACTTCCTCCTATCCGGCCGCAATGCGGAACCGGCCCTGGCGCGGCACGCCCGCTTTGACCTTTGTGACGGGCAAGCCCTCGGCCAGGCGGGCCAGCAGCGCATCGGCTAGGCCTGCCAGCCGGCTCCGCGCCTGATGGAATAATGCAGCGACGATGGCTGCAAGGCGGCGCTGAAGCTGACAGCTTCATTAACGCCCTGCACCCGCAACACGCCAGCAATGACGATGTCGATGCGGTTGACGGCACCGGTGCGCTGGGCCAGCGTAACCTGCACATTGCATAGCCGCGGTTCGTGCCGCTCAACAGCCTGCCGGATACTGCTACAGATGCGCAGCCGGTCTTCGCTGCTGCTATGGGACAGGCCGGCGAAATCGGCCAGCCCGAAATTCAGGACCGAACATGCGCATTCCGGATACGCCTGCAACTGCTGCTGCGGCAGCGCGGTGCGGGTATTGAGCAGCGCCTCCAGGTCGTGCGCCACACTTTCCTTCAACTGTTCCTGCGACAGGAAGCGCGTACCGGGACGACTTCCCAGCAAGCGATCCAGCAGGCCAGGCCTGTAGCCGTCCATGCCGCTCCTCCGAAAAAAACGGCTGCAGCACTTGCGCGCCGCAGCCGCAACTCCCTCCAAAATCATGCAATGCGGTTGGTTGCCAGGTCCCAGCCGCCGGACGTATTGCCGCCCATGCCGCCCGAAACGCGCTGCTGCGTGTACTTCCAGCGCACCTTCGAGAACTTGAATCCCACTTCTTCTGTCAGGATGTCGCCTTCGCTGACCGAAGGCGACACCGCACCTATCAGCACGTTATCGAGTTCGATCTCGAAGTACTTGACCCGCTCGCCCTGCGCATCGGCGCGCATGAATTCCAGCCTGGCCTTGGGAATAGTGCGGCCGGCGGAGCAGGTCTGCAGCAGGATCGGCGAGGCCAGGTCGGCCAGCTTGGTGATCACCACGTCGCGATGCTCGCAGCGCTCGGCAGTATGGCCGCCACCGGTGGAGGACGTGGCCGAACGGGGCTGTTCCACTGACCAACTGACCGATTTGCACTCGATCCAGTCCTTGTGACGGTCATCGGTCGACTCCCCCTTGATGCCATCGATATGCAGGTACACGTCAATTGCCATCGCAATGCTCCTTTTCAGTAGTTGCTGGTTTGCGGCAGTTCCGCCACGAGACGGAGGGAAACGGTCAGTTCGTCGAGCTGGAAGTGCGGCCGCAGGAAGCTGACAGCGCGGAACACGCCAGGCCGCCCCGGCACTTCGCTGACCTGGACCGAAGCCTCGCGCAGCGGGAATTGCGCTTTCTGCTCCTGGCTGGCGTTATCGTCCAGCAGCACGTACTTCATCAGCCAGCGGTTCAGGAAATCTTCCACATTGGCGGCGGCGGCGAAGCTGCCGATCTTGTCGCGCATCATGGCCTTCATGTAATGCGCGATGCGCGAGACGGCGAAGATGTATTGCAGCTGCGACGACAGCACGGCATTGGCGTTGGCCCCGTCGGAGTTGTAGCGCCCGGCCTTCTGTGCCGACTGTGCGCCGAAGAAGGCGGCGTATGCAGTATTTTTGCAATGGACCAGGGAGATGAAGCCAAGATCGCTGAGTTCCTTTTCGCGGCGGTCTGTGATCGCCACTTCGGTCGGGCATTTCAGCGCTATTTCGCCTTCGTCGGTCTTGAAGGTGTGCGTCGGCAGGTCGTCCACCAGGCCGCCGCCCTCCACGCCGCGAATCGCGGCGCACCAGCCGAACTGCTCGTGCGCCCTGGTCAGGCGGGCGCCAAAGGCATAGGCCGCATTGCACCACAGGTACTTGTGGTGGTCCCTGCCATCCACTTCTTCGACGAAATTGAAGCCTTCCACCGTGGTGCCGTCGACCGGGTTGAATGGCAGGCGCCCCAGGAAGCGCGGCAGCGTCAGGCCGACGTAGCGCGCGTCTTCCGATTCGCGGAAAGCCTTCCATTTGGCATACTCCACGGTATCGAATACCTTGGCCAGGTCGCGCGGCTTGCCAAGTTCGCTGTAGCTTTCCAGCCCGAACAGCTCAGGCGAGGCGGCGCTGATGAATGGCGCATGGGCTGCGGCGGCCAGGTGCGCCATCTGCTCGATGAAGTAGATGTCTTCCGGCTGGCGGGAGATCTCGAAGTCGCCCAGCAGCGCGGCATAAGGCGAGCCGCCGAACGTGCCGAACTCCTCTTCGTACACTTTTTTGAAGATGGTGCTCTGGTCGAAGTCCAGCGCACTGCGGAAGTCGCGCACCAGCTCGCGCTTGCTGGCGTTCAGCATGCGGATCCTGAGCGACGGCCCGGTGGCCGTGCTGCGCACCAGGTAATGCAGCCCGGTCCAGCTTTGCTCGAGCTTCTGGAATTGCGGAGCATGCATGATGGCGCTCAGCTGGTCCGAAATCATGCGGTCCAGCTCCGCCACGCGGGCATCGATGGTGGCCGACAGGTTGTGCGACATGTGCACGGTGCCTTGCATGACTTGCCGCGCCAGCTCGCCGATGATGTCGCGCGCCCGTTCGTGTTCGCTGCCGGATTTGGCGACCTTGCTTTCCTCAACGATGCGGTCAAGCAGGTCGTCGTCCTCCAAGGCCGCCGCCGCAGCGGACTTCATTTGCGCGCTCATTCAATCCTCCCCGGGCGTGATGGCCGCCAGCTTCGCAGTGTTCTGCAGTACCTCGGTCAGCAAGTCTTCCAGCCTGTCGTTGCCGGCCAGTTTGTTGCGCAGGTCGGCAAGCTTGCCGCGCGCCTCCAGCAGCTTGCCAAGCGGCTCGACCTGGCGCACGACCGCTTCCGGGCGGAAGTCCTGCATGGAACCGAAGCGCAGTTCCACCGCGAACTCGCCCTCCCCGCCCAGCCGGTTCGGCACCTGGAAGTGCAGCACCGGATCCACGCCAGCCAATACTTGGTCGAAGTTGTCGCTGTCGACGTTGACGAAGTTGCGCTCCTTCAGGCGCTTTTGCGGCACTGCCGGATTGCCGCCAAAGTCCCCCAGAACGCCGACCACAAAGGGCAGCTCCTTGTTTTCCACGTCGCCGCCGACTTCGACGTCATAAGTCATCTGCACCCGGGGCGGACGAACTTTGCCCAGGCGCTTCTGTACGCTGTCACGGTTTGCCATTGCCGGCTCCTTATTTCAGTGCGCCGAAAGGATCGGCCGTGGGGGAAGGACTGGGTGCAAAGCGCGGCCCCGGCAGCTTGATCGCCGGCGCGCTCTTTTTCGGCTGCCGTCCACCTCCGGCAACAGGAACCAGCACATCCTCGCCAAGCGTGCTGCGCAGCGTGCGCGCCAGTTCCTGCGCCTCGCTGCGCACCGACCCGCCCAGGCTGCTCTGCTGGTTCAGTTCCGCCAGCGAGCGGGTCGACAGGCGAAGGCCGCTGACTGCGATGATGCTGAGGGCTTGTTTGTCGGCCGGGTCGCGCTGCAGCGCTTCCTGTGCCTGCACGATGGCGTCGCTATAGTTGCCGCGGTCGAAGCGCATTTGCGCCATGTGCAGCCAGGGCGTCTTCTCCGATGGGTAATTGGCAGCCGCAGCCTTCAGTGCCGCGTGCGATTTCTCGTGTTGGCCCGCCGCGGCCGCGCGGTCGGCATCCGCCAGCATTTTATCCAGCGATTGCACGCCGGCGCGGTCGCTGCCTTGCAGGGGCGCGTTGGTGGCGCATCCGGCCAGCGCGGCCGCGCCAATCAGAACTGCCGTGAATGATCTGCGCATCGTCCTCTCCTTCCGCAATGTGAAGGCCATTATTGGATCGATACGCGAGCCTGCCATTGCGTTGTCTCAAAGCCCGCCGACATCGCCGCATGGCAGTTTGCGCCCGCGCAAACGCTGGCTGCACGGCGCCAGCTTTAATGGATACCTCGAACAAGGAGGACGGCATGACATTACCTGCAAAGATCCTGTGGAGCGAAGGCCTGTTCCTGCGTCCGCAGCACTTCCAGCAGCAGGACCGCTATCACGAAGCGCGCATGCATGCGACAGTGCTGGCAGCGCAGCCAATGCTGTGGGGCGTGCAATCGGTGGAATGGGACACGGCAGCACTGGCAAACGGAAGACTGCGCGCACTCGCCCTGCGCGCAATCTTCCGCGAAGGCGAGTTGTTTGACGCGCCGGCCAGCGACCCGCTGCCGCCCGCAATCGATCTCACTGCCTTGCCGGCGGAGGTACAGGAGATCTGCTACCACGCCGCCTTACCCTCGCAGGAGTCGGACCGCTTCCAGCAGGCCGATCGGGAAACTGCGGACTTGTTCAGCGATGCCCTGCCGGCCGGGCTGACCTATCTTCGCAAGCAGGTGCGCCTGGTATCGGAGCTGGAACCGCTCGGCGCCTATGACAGCTTTCCTTTGCTGCGGCTGCGCCGCGTCGTGTCGGGCAGCTTCGAGGTCGATCCGGCGTTCATGCCGCCATCTCTTTCCATCGGCGCGACGCCGCGGCTCAAGCTCCTGCTTGACCAGCTGATGGATGCCTTGCAGGCCAAGGCCAACGCCTTGCAGGGACATATGCGCGAACCGAGCCGGAATGTCATCGAATTCCGCACAGGCGACGTATCTGCGTTCTGGCTGCTGCACACGGTTTCCGGATCGGCGGCAACCTTGCTGCACCTGCTGCGCCATCCTTCGCTGCATCCGGAGCGCCTGTACCAGGCCATGCTCGGCCTGGCCGGCGGCCTCATGACGTACTCGCGCCTGGTCCATCTCGGCAACCTGCCCTGCTACGACCATGCGGCACCCGGCCCGGCCTTCCTTCAGCTCGACGCCCTGATCCGCGAACTTCTCGACACTGTGATTTCGGCGCGCTATTTTGCCATCGCCCTGCACGAGGAGAAGACCGGCTACCACATCGGCAAGCTCGATTCCGGCAAGATCGGTGCCGGCGCTAGCCTCTACCTTGCCATCGCCGCAGCGATACCGGTGCTGGAACTGGTGGAGGCGGTGCCGCTGCGCGTCAAGGCCGGCGCACCGGACGACGTGGAACAGTGCGTGCTGTCCGCCATGCCCGGCGTGAAGCTGGTGCACGCGCCGCAGGTGCCGTCCGCCATTCCGGTGCGTCCCGACACCTGCTACTTCGCGCTCGAGAACCGGGGCGTGCTGTATGAGCAGATGCTCAAGGCACAATCCATTGCCATCTATGTGCCGGCAGGGATCAAGGAACTGCGACTCGAACTTCTGGTGGTGAACGCATGAACCATTTCATCGAACGTCGCGCCGCCGCGCCACAGCAACGCGTGCCCGACCTGGTAGAGCTGCTGCACGAAGGCTTTCACATGCTTTCCCTGCTGCGTCACGGCAGCGCCCCGCCGGGTGAGGCGGAATTTGCCGGCGCCATCCGCAGCTTCCTGGACGAGTTTGACAGCCGGGCGCGGGCATTGCACATCGCAGCAGACGACATCGAAAGTTCCAAGTATGCCTTCTGTGCCGCGCTGGACGAAACCATCCTCGCGTCCACATTTCCATTGCGCGATGCATGGGAACGCAGGCCCTTGCAACTGCTGCTGTTCGGCGACCAGCTGGCCGGCGAGCACTTTTTCGACAAGCTGGAGCAACTGAGGCTCAGGGGCAGCGAAAGGCTGCAGGCGCTGCAGGTATTCCATATGTGCCTGCTGCTTGGCTTCAGGGGCCGCTATGCACTGGAGGGAAGCGACCGCCTTTGCTACCTTGCCGCACGCCTGGGCGATGAGATAGCGCACCTGCGCGGCAAGGAGAAGGGCTTTGCCCCGCGCGCGGCACGCCCCGACAACGTCGCTCACAAGCTGCAGAGCAACGCGCCGCTGTGGATCGCCGGCGGCGTATTCAGCCTGGCGGCGCTGGTCTCATTCGGCGCCATGCGCTACACGCTTGCCAACTCGACCAGCGCCACGCTGGCGGCATATCAGGACGTAGTCAAGCAGCCGCCGCGTCCAGCCACCCTGACGGTGACGCTGCCCTAGTCCGCGACGCGAAACTCGATACGCCGGTTGCGGGCACGCCCCTCGGCGCTGGCATTGTCGGCCAACGGCTGGTCCGATCCGGCACCGGACACCGCGATGCCGGCAGCAGCTATGCCCTTGGCGGCCAGGTAGCTGCGCACTGCGCCGGCCCGGGCCAGACTCAGTGCCAGGTTGGCTTCACGCGTGCCGGTGTTGTCGGTGTGTCCAATGACCTCCACCCTGCGCCCGTCGATCTGGCCCAGCGCGGCGGCCATTTCGTCCAGGATCAGCATGCCGGAAGGGCGCAGCACCGCCTGCCCGCTTTCAAATTCGATGATGCGGCGCGCCAGCGCAGTATCGAGCACCTTCTGCGCCGGTGCGTTGACGCGCAGGCCGTTGCTGATGGTGTAAGTCGGATTGAGTCTGTTGGCCAGCTCGCTGGCCACCTGCTGCCGCAGCGCCTCGTTCGCAACATCGCCGCGGATTCCCACCCTGTTGCCTTCCACCGTCAGTTGGCCCTGGGTGACCTGCTTCAGCGGTTCGGCAAGCAGCTTCTGCATATGCGCGCTCCAGTTGGGCGGCGCGACCACGCTGCCCACCGCAAGCTGGTCGACCACGCGCGCGGTGCCATACAGGGCGCGTGCCCGCAGCAGGATGGCCGCCTTGGTCGCTTCATCGGGCACCGTGCCCGCTACCACGACCGGGGCAAGCTGTGCGACGGCCGGAGCGCAGGCCACGCAAAATACCAGGGCCAGTCTACGCATGGCGGGCTCCTTTGTCAGCAGAAGGTTTCATGGAACAGCTGTATGGCAACGGGCAAGCCCAGCTGTCCCTGTTCCAGGCAAGCTGCGAGGCGCTGCAAAGGCGCATCACCATGCAGTGCGCCTTCCACCCAGGCGCATTCGCCAAGCACCACCATGCCTTCCTGCGCCGCCCCTGGATCGATCACGGCAGAAAGGCTGGCCGGGTTGGCGCCATCCAGACCAAGCACTAGTGCGGGCTGGCCGGCAACCGGCGCAAGGAACATGGCAATCTCCAGGTCCTGGCACGCCAGCAGCGGTGTGGCAAGCGTCATCCAGAAAGCGGCAACAGGCGCACGCAATACCCCTTCACGCGGCAAAGGCAGGGCCAGGCTACGCGAAGTCACCGGCACATGGTCGCGCAGCGGCGACAGAAGCAGTCCCAATGCCAGCAGCAGGTGGCGCACAGGCACGCTGCCCTGTTGCCCGGCCAGCGATTCTTCCAGGCTGTCCAGGCAGGCGGCAGCCAGATAGGCTTCCAGGTCGGCCCGCGCCCGGCCCGCCTCGTGCAAAGGCACTGGCGCGATGCCATCGACCGGACGTGCGGCGGCAGCGGCCGCCGCCCCGGCGGCAATGGCCAGGCCCTCCCATGCCGGCGCCAGCGCCAGCGGGCTGCAAGGAAGGAATTCGCGCGGCTTCGGGACCTGGTGCACGGCCATGCAGGTGAACGGGAAGCGGCGCGCCGACAGGTCCCGGCTGGCCAGCATATGCCCGCATATCACCTGGCGCGATCGCGTTCCGACAAAGGCGAAATCCAGCGCGGGACATGCATCGTAATGCAGCCGCCAGCGCGGATTGGCAGCCAAGCGCTGCATGACAGCAGCCAGCCACTGATCCATCAACTCCACCAATACCTGGTCGCCTGGCGAGCGCACGAAATCGCCGCACCCTGGCAGCTTGCCAAAATAGGCGATGCGCTGCGATGTGACGCTCATGGCGCAGCTCCCTTGCCGACCACCGTCTCGGGCAGCCGCATGCCGCGAAAGCCGCCATCGCCTTGGGCACTGCCCGGTGTGCTGGTAATGCGCAGGTCCACCGTGACAGCAACGGCTGCGCTGCTCCAGCGCAGCTCGTGCACGCCCTGCTCCTTGCGCGTGCGGGCCGCCGAGTCGATCATGCGGCGCAGGGCCGTGGGGCCGCTCTCGCTGAACAGTTCCACCACCTTGCCGTCCGGCGCCACACCGCTGATGCGCACGCCGCTGCTTCCCTGCGGCCCTGGATAGACCATATTGGTCCATTGCGGCACGCCGTTACGAAAGCGCAGCAGCTGGCCGTCGATCTCGAGTGAATATTCCAGCAGGCCGTTGGCGGCGTGCGGCAGCAGCTGAAATACCGTCTGCGCCGGCGCCGCCACGCCGCCGGCGGCCAGCGGTGCGATCCATGCCGGAAAGCGCTGCAACGTCTGCGGCGCGAAACCGATGCCCATGTCGGCCCAGGTACGCGGCGCCAGCACGTCGCCGCGGCGCACGACCAGCGCGCCAAGCGAGCTGCCGACAAACTTGGCAATCGCCCCTTCCGGTCCGAACACCTGGCCAATCTCGGCCTGGCTGGCTTCCGCACTGCCCGCAGGCGCGAACGGGAACTTTTCCGCCAGCGTGCGGGTGAATGGCTGGTAGACCTGTGCCTGCCATGTCTTGTTGATTTCAGCCTCCGCCGGTGCAACCAGCCCGGCAAAGACCTGTATCAGCGGCCGCACCAGCAGCGGGCGGATGGCCTGTTTCTGCGCCTCGCCCAGCCCCGCCATCATCTGCTCGTCCACATGGCGCAATGCCTCGGACAGCTCGGAGCCGCTGCCCTCCAGCGTTTGCTGCATCAACTGCTTTGCACCCGGGCCGGGATCACCCTGGTTGCGAATGCTATTCAGGCGTGCCCGCAGCCGCGAAAGGTGGTCGAGGTAAGTCCGCATCAAGGAAGCATCCTTGTCGCGCGCCGCCAGCAAGCCCGCCACGGGGGCGAACTCGCGTCCCAGCGCGCCGGCCTGCGGCAGCGCGGCCGCCACGGCCGCTGCCGCCGGGGCGCGTTCGAACAGGCGCGTCCTGAACCATTGTGCCAGCCCGCGGTCCGCCTGCTGTACGCTGGCCGCCGTCAAGCCCGGACTGTCCCAGCCGGTCTGCGCCACTACCGTGCTCCAGACCTTAAGCAACGGCGAGATGGCGGGATCCCCCAGGCGATTCATGGCGTCCACCGTGCGCGGGAAATCGGGCAGCTCCGCGATCAGGACGCCTTGCAGGAAGGCTTGCCACTCCTTTGTGTACTCCGTCTTATAACTGTCAGTCAGCGCCTTTTGCACCTGTTCCGGACTGCCTTCCAGCGTCAGGTCGGTGCGCTCGGCCGTTTTCAACACCCAGTCGCTGGACTGCAGCGCGCTGTTGGCCGCCTCTCGGATCGCGTTGCGGACATAGCCCTCCCAGGCCTCCCGCGTGAAAGCCCCCGATACGGCATGACTGCCCTGCACCAGCTCCCGATCCGGTTCGCCGACAATGCGCGCTACCGTCATTGACGGATAGCGTGTACCGGCACGCGCCTTGATCTCGGCATAAACGCGCTCGCGCGCCGTCATTCCGCGCACAACCTGCCGCAGCTGTTCGCGCGCAGCATCGACCATCGCCAGCTTGGGATCGATGCGCGGCCAGTCCGGATCGTTCAGCTGCGACAGGTAGAACGCCAACAAGCCTTCCGCACTGCGCAACAGCTGTTCGCGCGGCATGGCGCCGCGATTAGCCTCCAGCCAATTGCGCCAGTGGCGCGTGAGCTGGTCGCCCAGGTGGGCGGTCTCGGCATGCGATTTATCGGCCAGCATCAGGTAGGTTTTCAGAGCGTTGTACGAATCCTCGACATTGCCCGCCTCGCGCTGCCCAACAGCGAACAATTGTGATTCCAGGCTGGCCGCAACAGGTTTGAGCAGGATCTCGCCCATGCCCCTGAAATACTCGCTGCGCAGCTTGCGGCCCAGCGTGTCTCCCTGGTACAGCCCCATGCCCAGCAGCCAGGGCGACTCGCGATCCAGTTTATCCAGTTGCTCAATGCGGTCTTGCAGCAGCTGCAGCGCTTCCAGGCGCGATTGCAGGTCCGGCCGCTGCGCCTGCAGCTTGACCGCCTTATCCAGGTCCGCCGCCGCATTGGCGACCAGCTGTGCGTTGCCCGAATACGACCAGGTCCATGCACCCAGAGCCGCCCCCAACAGCACGATCGCCCCGGCAAAGCCGCCGTTGCGCAGCAGCCGCTGCCTGCGGGTTGCATACTGGGAAACGAGGTCCTTGTCGGCGAAGATCACTTCGCGGAAAAGCCGCTGCAGGAAGTATCCCGCCTGGCTTCCCGTGCGGGGAGCGGCATCGGCCGGCAGCGCCAGGCCGAAGCGCCGCGCAACGCGCAGCGACTGTGCACACAGCGGCTGCCCTTCCTGCAGTGCGCTGGTGAAGTAATAGCCCCTGAACAAGGGGCGGAACTGGAAGGGATTGTCTTCGAACAGTGTGGCGAGGAAGGCTTTCAGCGGGGCGCGCAAGGCCGCGAATTCCAGCGGAAAGGTATGCACGCCGGCCGGCACCAGCTCGCGGCGGCGCTGCGCCATGATGGCGATCCCCATCTCGCCCAATCCTTCGCACAATTCATCAAAGCTCTGCTCAAAAAATGCCAGCATGTCGCGGCAACCCGCCTTCTGCCTGAAAGGCATGGTCGCGCCCCACGGCCGCTCGCGCTCAGCCGTTTCCGCGTCCATGAAAAAGTCCGCAAAGCCGGCTACCAGGTCAGCCTTGGTGAACATGACATACACGGGCGCGAAGACTTCCAGCCTCTCGATCAGGTCTTGCACACGCTGGCGCAGGCTGCGTGCCAGTTGCAGCACCGAGTCCGTGTCGTCGCCGCGCAGCTCGGCGACGCTGACTGCGATGATGATGCCGTTGACCGGCGCCCGTGGCCGGTGCTTCTTCAACAGATCCAGGAAGCCATGCCATTCCTCCCGGTCCGCGGCCTGCACCGCATAGCGCCCGGCGGTGTCGAGCAGGATGCCTTCCGCGGTAAAGAACCAGTCGCACTGGCGCGTGCCGCCAACACCCTGGACCGCCTGCGGATCGGCAAAGGGAAAGCGCAGGCCGGACTGCGTGATCGCACTGCTCTTGCCGGCGGCAGGATTGCCGATCACGATATACCACGGCAGTTCATACAAGGCGCGCGCGCCGGTTGCGCGGCCCAGGCGCGAATTCCTGATCGTGCCGACCGCCTCCTGCATTGCGTTGCGAACTGCAGCCAGGTCGGCTGCGGCGCGCGTTTCGGCCGGCTCCGCCGGGCCGGCTTCATGCCGGCGCGCGAGGTAGCGCCGCGCGCCCCACACAGCCAGTGCCAGCAGCGCGACCGCCGCAATGCCGGCCAGCGCCCACACCAGCGCAAGTTGCAGAAGTCCGGCGCCCAGCAAGAACAGCCCGGCCAGGCAAGCGAAGGCCAGTATGTTCAGTGTGCGCCTGTCGGTGAGCAGGTACCAGGTTCGTTGCAACATGATGGACCGGAAATGGGAGGCAGGTTGGCCGATGTTGCCACCAAGCGGCGCGGCGCCTCTTGAGCCGCCTCAAGCCCTGGCCTCGCGTGTGCGCAATTCGGTATGGCCAAAGTCCATCATGGCCCAGCGTCCGCCCCATACCATGCCGACAGCTTCGGCAGCTTCGCCATACAGCCGGTAGCCGCGCATGGCCCAGGGATCGCGTTCGCTGATGACCAGCCGCCCGTCGCGGACAAAGGCGCAGTCGGCGGCCAGCCCGAACTGGTGGAAACTCTGGAAGGCGCGTGCATTGCTGACATGGCTGCCCGCCGCGGCCAGCCTTTCCTGCCGTTCCGGGCTACGGTAGCCTTCCAGCAAAACCATCTCATAGCCGTGCCGGTCGCGCATCACATTGAACACCACCAGTAGGCGCCGTGCGAAATCCTTATCCAGCTGCTGCCAGTCGCGGTCTGCCTGCGCCAGCATGGGCCGCAGCAATTCGACCTCCGCAGCGGCGAAGGCCAGCGGCGGCAACGGCGGTGGCGGCACCAGCTGTTCACCTTGCAGCAAGGCCGCGATCTGCGGATCAATGGGATGGCCGCTTTCTTCGAAGGCCGGTACCATCTGCCGCGGGCGCAGCCAGTGCACCAGAAGCGGCGGAGCACCGGCCAGCAGCGCACTCCCGGCGCCAGTCAACAGCATGCGCCGCCGGCGCGGGTTGGGCCCGCGCTTTGGGGGAAATAGCAACAGCCAGCCGGCCGCGATCGCCGACACGAAGATGCCCGCGACGATAAATAGCAACATGGTGCGATCCATCAATACCAAAGCGCATACAGCACGCGACACTTGAATCCTATGCCGCCCCGCAATCGGACGGGTCGAGCGAAATCAAGCTTTGGGAGGACTTATGCGGCACGATTTGTTTGCAGGACCCTCGCTGCGGGATGACCGGCATCGCATCCTGGCGCGGCTGGCCAATGGCGGCAGCGTGCCGGCGCCAGCTCGCCAGTGGGCCCGTTGGAACCGGCTGCGACACGCCCGGCTTGCGACAGTCGCCACGCTGCTGGCTACTGGCGCCGCCGCGTGGGTGTGGCTGCAAAATGAGGGGGACCAGCCCACACCCGGACGGCTAACGGGAGCGTCGCCGGGCGCCGTGCTTCCGGCGATGCCCGCATCTGGCAGCACGCCAGGCGAAGACGCTCCGTCCCGGGCAGCGGAAATCGTCACCGCTGTGGCACCGCAAAGCGCGCCTGCCGCCACACCGTCCAAGGCAACGGCCACCATAACGACCACCGGGGCGGCGATGGCGGCCTCGAAGTCCACGGAGATGAAAGCGGTACGTCCGCGCCCCGCCAGGGCGGCCGGGGCCCCGCACAGGCCGCAAGCCGCTGCAGCAGCGCCGGAAGGTGATGAAGATGTGACCTTGCTTGCAGCAATGCTGAAGCACGCAAAGCCGCAAAAGCCTTCGCCTACCCTGCCAGAGGATTGACGAACGCAGCCATGGCCTGCAACGCCGCCTCCGGCTGTTCGATGTGCGGGCTATGGCCGCAGGCGGGCAGCAGCAACTGCCGCGCGCCAGGCGCGCCCCGCTCGATGGTATCGAGCTGCGCGCCTGAGCCGTAATGGTCTTCGCTGCCCTGCATCGCCAGCAAGGGACAGGCGATCGCTGGCAGCAGGTATTCGATATTCCACTGCCTGAACCAGGGCGCCAGCCAGGTATCGGCCCAGGAAGAGAACACCTGCTCCGCCTTGTCACCGTGATAGCGCCCCAGGGCGCGCATCTTGCCTTTAGTGTGGGCGGCCAGCACCGCCCGGATGCCCTCGATGGTAATGTCTTCCACAAAGACGTGTGCGGCAATACTGACCACGCCGCGCAGGCCCTGCGGCCGTCCGGCCGCATAGATCAGCGCTATACTGCCGCCGTCCGAATGTCCCACCACGACATGTTCGCGGCCCGGCGCCAGGCGCTCAAGCACTGCCGGCAGTTCTGCCAGCGCAAACTGGTGCAGGTAATGGATGCTGCGCGGTACAGCCTGCGGCGAAGACCTGCCGTAGCCCTGGCGCTCGTAGGCCAGTCCCGCGCAACCGGTGGCTGCACATAGCCGCTGCGGGAACTCCTTCCACATGCCGATGCAACCGAGGCCCTCATGCAGAAACACCAGTAATGGCTTGTGCGGATCACCTTCGATCAGCTCATAGTGCAGTTGCACGTTATCCATTTCCAGTATCCGCATGCGGGGCTCCTAGCGCAAGGCGAAGTCGGCGCGGCCCGCAACCCCAGCCTTCGGTGCGACCAGGAAGATGCGCTCCGGCGCCACCTGCCCCTGGCCCACCAGCCAGTCTTTGGCCACCTGCGCGCGGCGATTGCCGAGCGTGATGAAGTCGTCCTGCTCAAGCGTGATATTGGCCAGCATCAGCTTTTCCATTTCTTCTACCGGCAGCGATTTGGCAAAGCCCAGGGCGTTACGCGGCTTGACGAATTTCTCGTCCTTGTAAGCCCGTTCCAGCAGGCCCGCGTATTCGTCCTTGGCCACTTGTACGCCGCCTGCCGGCAGCTCGCTGCTGCGTGCCTGCAGCTCGCGCGTCTTGAGCTGGCGCAGCTTGCGCTCCAGCGCCACGCGCTTGAGCGCGTCCGCTTCCGCCGCATCATCGAAGCGGCCGGTGATATCCAGCTTCAGGCCAGGGCGCTCGGTCAGCGCCTTGGCCAGGGATTTCAGTTTTCCTTCCGATGCCGGCAGCAGCGCCGAACGGCCCTGGTCGAACTCCAGCATCGACAACTCCTCGCCGCCGCCGAACAGGGAGCCGATCAGCGCGAATGGCGAGGTGACGGTTTTCATGATGGCGTTGCCGATCACCTTGAGGATGATGCCGCCCAGCGAAAACTGCGGGTCGTCCAGCGATCCGCCGATCGGCACGTTGATGTCGATCACGCCATTACGGTCGCTCAGCAAGGCAACCGCCAGGTTGACAGGCAGCCTGGTTGCGTCCGGATTCGTGCTCTCCTTGCCGAAAGTGAGCTGGTCGAGCACCAGGCGGTTCTCTGCCTTCAACTGGCGGTTCTCCAAGGCGTAAGCCACCTCGAACGTCATCTTGCCCTTCTCGATTCCGTAGCCGACATACTTGTCCGCATAGGCCGACAGCTGAGACAACTCCATGCCGCGCACCTCGGCGCGCAGGTCGAGCGAAAGCTCCTGCTTTAAGGGATGCACGCGGCCGGCGATCAGCAGGGGGGCGCCGCTGACGTTGCCGCGCAGGTCAACGTTTGCGTTGTGCACGGGATCCGACGACAGGCCAGTCACCGTTCCACCGAGCTCTTTCAGGTTGGCCGTGTAGTTTGGCTTGATGAAGTTGTCGGTAAAGCGTACACGCCCGCCGGAGAGCAACAGCTTGCCGATACGGATCGGTGGCAGCGGTTCTGCCGGTTTCGCCGGAGCCGCCTTGGGAGCCGGGGCGACGGCCGGCAAAGGTGCGGCTTGCGCCACGTCCCTCGCCTTCGCCCTGGCATCCTTTACCGCCTGCGCGCGGGCGCTGGCTTCGGTCAGGCTCTTGCCCTCCTCCCCTTCCCGGCGCATCACATCCTGCACGTTCAGCCGCCCGTTCGGATCGATAATGACGCGGGCAAAGAAGTCGTCCAGCGCGATGCGGTCAATGCTGAGGGTGAACGGCTTGAAATTGACGTCCATGCCGCCAAAAGCCAGCGACTTCCAGCTAAGGAAATCATTGGAGCTCGATTTGTCGACGGTAGAGAGCCGGCTTACACTGACGTCGCCCTTAAAGCCGCCTGCCACTGCGCCATCTTTGCCGGTTTCGAGGCGCAGGCGCGCTTTGCTGGAAACGGCTGCCTGCAACAGGCGAAGGTTCACGTAATCGGTGACATAGGGCTGCAAGGGCAGCAAGTCGAAATTCTTCAGTTCCAGTGCCAGGTCCGCATTCAGCGGCGACGGCGCCAGCTGGCCCTTGAGCTCCAGTTCGCCTTTATTGACGGCTGTCTTCAGCGCCACCTCCGCTGACGCACCGGGCGCGTTGGAATAGCCTTCGACGGTCAGCGTCAGGGGCGACAACTTGAAGATGGTCGGTTCGGCGCGCAAGTCTTCACGCAACTTCGCGTCCCAGTCGCTGATCTCCAGCTTGCCCACTTTGATTTGCATCGGCTCTTCGCCAGCCGGCTTGGCTGTTGCCTGGCCGGCGGCTGGCTTATCCGCCATCTTGCCCTGGTGGACATCGATTTCCGCACTGTTCGAAGTGAGCGAAGCGATATCCAACGTGCGCTTGCCGCCGTCAAAGGCGACGTCCTGCACGAGCAGGCCGAACTTCGCCAGGTCGGCACGCAGGTTGCCGTGCGGCGTGTCATCGGCATAGCGCAGAGCTGCGCCGTTGACAGCCAGTTCCTTCAGCAGCACTACCGGGCCGGAGCCCGCAGGCCTGGCGGCAGGCGCCGGTCCGGGCGCCGCCGCTTCCGGCGCCGCTGCCGGCACCAGCTGGCCCAGGTTCAACACACCATCCTTGCTGCGTTTGACGTCCAGCGCCAGCCCGTCGATGTCGACTTTCGCAATCTCGAAACGCTGCGCCAACAGGTCCAGCTTGCCCAACTTGACCTTCAAGCTATCGAGCTTGGCCACCTGGGTGCCGTCGAGTTGCTGCAACTGCGCCCCCGACAACGTAGCTTCCCCGCCCAGCACCAGCGATGCCGGCTTTTCCTTCGGCTGCACCACGGTCAGCTTAAGCTGCGCCTCCAGGTGCGCCGACGGCAGCTTGAAGCCAGGCTTGAACGGCAGGTAGCCCAGATAGTTGGTCAGGTCGACTTTATCGAGTTTCAGGTCGAGCGCATAATCCTTCGGCTCGGCAAACGGGCGCGCCCTGCCCTTCAGCAGCAGCGGTGCGCCATTGATCTTGGCGCTGAACAGCGGCTCGACGAAAATCGTTACATCAGCTGGCAGCGACGAAACAAACGGCAGGCCAAGTTTCAGGTCCTGCACCTTATGCGTTACGCCGGCCGGCTTGTCCTCGAAGGCCAGGCTGCCTTCTTCCAACTGGATGTTATTGACCGAAAAGCGCGCCGGCTCAGGCGACGGCGGCTGGCTCGCGATCAGTTTCAGGATATCGTCGATGTTGTAGCGGTTATCGGCGTCGCGCGCCAGGCGCACATAAGGCTTGGTCAGGCGCACTTCCTGCACCACCGGCGCCATGCGCGTGACAGACTGCCACGACAGGTCCGCCCCCAGCCGGTCGAAGCTGGCAAAGACGGTGCTGCCGTCCTGCTCCATCATCTTCACACCGCGCACCGAGGCGGCCAGCGTGAACGGGTTGAACGAGACTTCCTCAATGCTGAGTTGGCGATGCAGTTTCTCCGACGCCTGTCTGGCCGCCTGCGACTTGACGAGCGCCGGCACGGCAAGGAAGCCGATGCCGGTGTAGGCCAGCAGCAGCCCGGCCAGGGTGCCGGGAACAAGGTATTTCAATGGCGGGATCTTCATAGGCCATTATTGTAATCGCATACGCCTTGCGGAAAGATCCGGGACAGCCAGGCTTTTTGCGCATCGCTGAAAGCCGGCGCCGGCCCGTAAGTCCCGTCGGTGAAGGCCCGCTGCAAGGGCTTGAGCTTGCACTTGAAGGTATCGCCCTGGATCGATTCACCCGCCACCATGCGCGGGCTGCTGTAGATTGGGAAGGCCCGGGTACATGCGCCAGGCTTGCTGCCATCGAGGATGCCGGCCCACGCATCGGGGCCCGAACCAAGCACATTTCCGCCACCGTCCACACATCGGTCGGCAAATTCCGCTGGTGCGCTGCCGCTGGTAAGGTATTTATCCAGCACCGCCATCGCCTGCATCACCTGCCCCGCCAGGTCCGTTTCCGTTCTTGCAAACCAGATAACCTGCTGCCTGGCCTCGCCAGTATTGGCCGCCAGCAGGCGGGCACGGACCGAGAAAGCCTGCCGCGCATTGTGCATGTCCAGCTCCGCCTCACGGTAGGGTCGCAGGTCGATCATCGGTATCCCAAGCCGCTTGCCGGTGAAAACATGGCCGGAATCGAAAGCCGCGCGAATCGCCCGCTGCTCGCCCTCGCGCCGCGGCGCCGGTCTGCCGGCCGGATCGCGGCAAGTCGCGCTGCGATGCATATTGACCGAATCGAAAGGGTCGCTGTCAGGCTTGTACGGCACGAAATCGCGCTGTTCCTTCCAGCTCCCGGCACAGGCATTCAGGCGCAGGAATTCATCGGCATCCAGCTTGCCTGCCACCAGAGCAGCGAGGCCGTACTGCACGCCCACATTATCGATCGGGATGGGCGCAAAACCTTCAGCATCGGCGCCATAGAACTCTTCCAGATCGTTCCAGTGTGTCCACTTTACCTTGGCAAAGGACGCCGGCGTATAACCGTAGAAATCGATGGCCTTGTCAAATCTGCTGTCGCGAAAGTGCGGGTTCAGCACCATCGGCATGGCGAAACGCCAGCCGTTGATGCATTCGGTCGTACCAGGCTTGCCGGTGAAAGGGTTCTTTGCAGTGTCGCTGGCGTTCATGCCCAGCACTAGCGACTGGCTGCTCCAGTTCGCCCACCGGGAATGTGGGTCGCGCGCCACCTCGTCGCGGAAGTACTGCCCCAGCAAGGGACAGTCGGAGATCGGGATCGATTGCGTCACCATGTCCGGATACGACTGCACCGGAATCCCCGCATCGAACAGCCCCGGACGATTTTGCGCAAACAAATACTGCTGCACCGCCCCGCCAGAGCCGCCGATGCCGATCGTATAAACCGGCTCGCCGTACTTACCGGTGAAGTAAGCCTTGGTCTGCGCCGCCGTCTCTTCGGCCAGCCGCATATTGTAGTGAACTCCGCTCTCATTGCCGGAGGAGCTGGCAATCGCATAGCCCTCCGCCAGCAGCTTGGGCATCAGCTGCTTCTCCGAGCTATTCAGCTTGTCGTTCAACCACATGGCCGTGCCCTGCTGGTGGCCTATGCCGACGCCGCCACGCATCCAGTAAAGCAGCTTACGGTTCCATGGCGCACGCTCCAGCATGGCAATCGTGTAGATGAAACGGTTGATGGTTCCTGCTTCGACGCGCACCACAAACGGTATCGTCTCTGCATTTACCACAACCGTCTTCATGTCCGGGGGTGGCGCCCGAAAGCCATTCGAGGGATCGAACGGCTTGAAGCCGGCACCGGTGAAGTAGAAATGCTGGATGCGCGGCTTGATGGCACATTGGCTGCTATGGCCGACCACCTTCCCCGTCTCGTCGCGCACCGGATGCCCAATGCCTTGATGGTTATCGACCAAAGGCTGGCCGAGCCCGGATTCCATTGTGCGGCAGACAAAAGGCTGCTGCTGGTGCTGGTGCTGCAAGTGCTGGAGCAGGTCCTGCTGGTGCGGCGGCTGTCCTTGCTGTTGCGGGGTGCTGCATCCTGCCAGGGTGATAGCCGCTAGCACGGCCAAAGTCCAAGCTTTCATGGCGCCTCCTCCTTGGCAGCCAGTGTAACGCGGCTGCAGCGATCATGCCTATCGCTTGCCCGCCAACTCCTGCGGCCGATACCACAATTCACCTCGCGCCAGCGGCGTTTGCGGCGGCAGACCTGGATTGGGAATACGGAAAAGGCGGCGGCGCGCCAGGCCGGAACGCTTGATCAACGGTCCTTTATACGCCGTAAACAGCGCTTGCAGCGAGCCATCCTGCACCATCGCCTCCAGCCCTGCCTCCAGCCGGTCGGCCAGCGCCTCCCCTTCCGCATCGCGCCGGGTAAAGAAATAGCGCGCCAGCGGGTAGTAGAGCGCGATACCCGGCTCCACCTCGAAACCGAAGCGATGATGCCGTTCATCGTACTCGCTCAAGGCTTCATCGACAGAGCGCGACAAGGCGTCGAAGCGTTTAACTTCCAGCATCGAGAACAAGCCATCGTAATTATTCCCCTCCACCACCTTGAAGCCGCCGGCCTGCAGGATGCCGACGTCGACCCAGCCCTTGCCCTGCCCAATGCTAAAGCGGCGCAACTGGTCGAGCGACTTGACCTTGGCAAACCGCGGCAGGTCTTCATGGCGCACCAGCAGCAGGCGGTAGCCGATCAGGCCACGATCGACGGGAATCCGCACGGGACGGAACTGCTGTTCCAATTGGGCTGACGTAGCGCGGACAAAGACATTGATGGAACCTGCCCCGGCAGCTTCGGCCGTTACCCGCGCCGGCGACATGTATTGACTGGCCTGGCGCAATTCATAGGGGCCGAAGCGTGCGCGCGTCTTTTCAAGCGCCGTGCGCAGCACCTCCCAGTCGTACAGGTAACGGCTGTCCTGCGCGGACTCAGGGCGTGGATAAACAAGCTGCTGTGGGACCTTCGCAGGATTTGCAGCCGCCTGCATCGTCAACAGGACAAGGAATAGCAGGCCGGTCATCTTCATGACGGCCAGCTTAACCCGAAACGAAGAAGCTTGACTAGAATATCATTCTAGAACAATATTCTAACCATGATCCAAGCCGACCGAAAAACCGCCATCCTGTCATCCGCCCTCGCCGTGTTCTCTGAACAAGGTATCGAGGCCACGTCGATAGAAGATATCCGCCAGCGCAGCCAGGCGTCGGTGGGCAGCATTTACCACCACTTCGGCAACAAGGAAGGTATCGCCGCCGCCCTGTTCGCACAGGGCCTGGACAATTACTGGCAGCAGATCAAGGACAACGTGGCCCGGGCCAGCAACGCCGAGTTCGCCATTCATGCCATCGTCAGCACCCATCTGCACTGGATCGTGGAGCAGCCCGACATGGCGCGCTTCCTGTTCGCGCGCCGCCAGGCCGTCAGTGCCGAACATGACGACGCCATCCGCCAGCGCACCGCCAGCCATTTCAGGGAAGTGTTTGAAAAACTGAAGCCGTGGTTCAAACAGGGCGTGCTGCGCCGGCTGCCGGTCGAACTGTATGGTCCCCTCCTGCTAGGCCCCTCGCAGGAACTGGCGCGCAACTGGCTGGGCGGGCGCATCGCCTTCGACCCGCTCAGTGCCATCGATGAATTGAGTAGCGCCGCGTGGCGCACGCTCGCCACCAACCCGGTCCACACCGGCGCCGCCTACAAAGGATCAAAAACATGAGCGCCACTCGCATCACCTTGCAAACGCAGGATGGCCAGCAACTGGCCGCCTACCGCCACGATCCCGCACGCGCGCCACGCGCGCAAGTGGTGTTCGTCCCCGGCATGGCGATTCCCCAGCGCTTTTACGCTACCTTCGCTGCCTTCCTGGCGGGGCTGGGCTACCGCGTGTGGACCTTCGACTATCGCGGCATGGGCGAATCACGCCAGGGTCCCCTGCGCCGCTGCAAAGCCGACATCACCACCTGGATCGCACTCGATCTCGAGGCTGTGGTGCAGCACGCCACGACACAGGACGCTGCACTTCCCCTTTTCCTGCTCGGCCACAGCCTGGGCGGCCAGACCGCCCCATTGCTGCCGTCGATCCGCAAGGTAGCAGGCTTGGTCAACATTGCCGTTGGCAGCGGCGCGACGCGCCACAACCATCCGCGCGTACAGCGCACTGCGCCGCTGTTGTGGTACGTGCTGGCACCATTGCTATGCCGGATGCTCGGCTACTTTCCCGGCAAGCGCCTGGGCATCCTGGGCGACATTCCAAGCGGCGCAATGATGCAGTGGCGCCGCTGGTGCCTCACGCCCGACTACCTGCTGGCTGGCGAACCCGGCGCGCGCGAAGCGTATGCCAGCGCCAGCTTTCCCGTGCTCGGCCTCACCTTCAGCGACGATGAGCTGCTGCACGAATCGGGCTCGCGCATGCTGCATGAGGCCTACACTAACGCCAAGGTCGACTATCGCGTACTCAGCCCCGGCACCTTCAACCAGGAACGCATCGGGCATTTCGGCTTCTTCCGCCCCCACCAGGAAAAAGTATTGTGGCCCATGGTCGGCGAATGGCTCGACCAGCATTGCTGACTACTTTCAGGAATCCCTTTAAGGCCGAAGATACTGGACACCCAGAATTACCACTGCAGAAACCGCAAATGCAGCTATTGCCCAACGGCCATCAATGTGCCAGTCATTCTGGTTCTTCCGGAGTTCTTTGAGCTCTTGATCCCGCCGTGCCACATCGTTGCGCAACCGGCTCGTTTCACATTTCGCAGCGGTGACGCTTTCCTCACTTCGAGCAAGCATTGCGGTCAAGATGCAAGCGTTTTCTTCGAGCCGTTGCACCTCGGTAGTAAGCTCTCCGACACGCTCTTCGGCAGCACCCCGGGCCTTTTCTGATTCCGCAAGCTGTTGCCTGAGGATGACCCGATGCTGCTCCAAGTATTCCAGCGTACTCGGGTTATTGAGTACATCGCAGGAAAGAAACCCGGTAGGACCTTCCAGCATTTTTCTGATGCGACAGACGTAAGCAGCTTCATGCTCATCTGTCGTCGTCTCAACGTCGTACTCATACAGGATGCCCTGAGGGATCGACACCTCCACCATGGGCAGTCGCAGTGAACGGGCGATGTCGAGCTTGTCATTGTCCACGGCATGCGCGCGCCTGATCTCCACGTAAAGCTCGCCACCCCATTTCAGGCCAAGACTGGTTTCGCTCTCGAAGCGAAGGAAAACGTCGGTGCGCCGCAAGCTCTCGGGATGATCGATCCCCTTCTCTAGCTCGCTTGCAATGACTGTGATCCGATGGTTGCCTAGCTTGCCAAGCTTCAGCATCGTGCCCGTAATCGAGGACAGCGCTTCTTTGAACAGCAGATGCTGCAACGATTCGCCAGCCCCGCCCGAATGTTCATCCGCAGTCACCTTATACTTGAAGTGTGGCGCACTGCCCTTCCTATAGACATGCGACATCGGCTTACGCTGACCAGCGTTGTGAAGACTGTAGTAGGTCTGCCGGGTTGATTCGCCGCGATAGAACTGGTCCCGTTCATTTGCGACAGACCAAGCAGTTACAGTAACTTTCCCGGCTTGCTCGAGGTAGGCCCTGGTCTTCATGCGCATGAGTTAGGAATGACCTCATAAAATAATACCCGAACACGCGCAATCTGCTCCGATTTCATTCTTAACGCGGCCGAACAACAGACACACGTGATTCGGTGCCTTTCCAAGGAACTGGCTATGCTTATACAATTGCCGTGAGGCCGCAGGTAGCAAAAGTCGTTGGGGGAATCTCGTTTGAGTGACTGTGCAAGACTCGGCTGCAAGCTGTGGCGATTTCATCTGATCAGGCCCGGACTGGAAGCGGGCACACAATCGGGAAATACAGGGCGTAGACACTGCCGCCACAGGCCCAAGAACAAGGATGCCAATATCCAACCCATCGAAATTCTCCTGCGGAATGCAAAAAGCCCAACCGTATGGTTGGGCTTTTCTGAGTTCTGGCTCCCTGACCTGGACTCGAACCAGGGACCTGCGGATTAACAGTTCGGCGGCCTACGCGTCCAGCGCGAGCGGTTCGATCTCTTTCGTAATTGCCTTACCTGCCAACGCCTCGGCCACCCGAAGGTCATACGCACTTTGCAAATTCATCCACCCTTGTGCCTCGCTGCCAAAATAGCGTTCCAGGCGCAATGCCGTATCTGCCGTGACTCCACGCTGGCCCTTGGTAATCTCACTAAGGCGAGAATAGGGAACGCGCAATGCCAAGGCTACAGCACGAACGCTTACGCCCATAGGCTTGATGTAGTCCTCCATCAAAATTTCCCCCGGATGGATTGGACGCATTCCATTCTTGAACATGATGTATTGCTCCATTCTAATGAGGATCTTCGATCCGAACGTCGCAGGGTCCATTTGTACCCCACCTGAAACTCAATCGCCACTGAGCGTTGATGCGCACATGCCAAGCGCCGTTGTATTCCTTCAAATCGTTGCCCGGTGGCGCTTTCATGAAGTTGACCGAAGGTGCCGCGTCAAGCTGGGCCAGCTTACGTTCGGCGACGCTCTTAATGTTTACAAAACGCCGGCTCTTGCCTGTTGTGAAGGGCGCCTCGGTGTCTGGACACGCAAAGGACTGGATTGACATGAATTTATGTTATCCGTTATCCGGATAACGGTCAACTTATTGCTTGAGAATTGCTGACTGAATGCAAAAAGCCCAACCGTTTAGGGCTGGGCTTTTCTATGTTCTGGCTCCCCGACCTGGACTCGAACCAGGGACCTGCGGATTAACAGTCCGTCGCTCTACCGACTGAGCTATCAGGGAAAAGAGGCCGCATTATATCGGCCAATTTCAGGACTGGCAAGCGCCAGCCCTGAAAAATTTAGAACGAGCCTTTGAACTGCACGCCAAACTGACGTGGCTCGTTGACGAAGCCGGTCAGGTTGTTGAAGTCGATGGCGCCGGTGATGCGGCGCTGGTCGGTAATATTGCGTGCGAAGGCTGCGACTTCGTACTTGCCGCCGGCCCAGTTGTAACCCACGCGCAGGCCGCCTTCGGTCAGCGGTGCGCCGGTGAATTCAACTGCCTCGTACAGGAAGAAGTTCACCTTCGAGCGGTAGGACCAATCGGTCACCACGAACAGGTTGCCTTCCGCCAGCGGGTAGTTGTAGCGGGCGTTCAGGTTGATGATCCACTTCGGCGCCTGTGGCAGCGCGTTGCCGTCGATGACCACGCGGCCCGACGCATTGACCGGATCCAGGATGGTGCACTGCGCGCACTTGTTTACGGACAGCGACGGGTCGCGGATCTCGGTGAAGTTGTACGAAGCGCTGGCCGACATCTTGAAGTCGTTGGTGATAAAGCCCTCGATTTCGCCTTCGATGCCACGGCCCTTGGTCTTGGCAGCGTTGATCAGCTTGGTGACGTTGGAGTTACCGCCAACCACGGTCAGCTGCTGGTTCTTCACGTCATAGTCGTACACGCTCAGGGAAGCGCGTGCGCGGCGGTTCCACAAGTCGGCCTTCACACCGGCTTCGATCGAGGTGATGGTTTCAGCATCAGCCACGGTGATCGGCACCGAAGTAGAAGCAGCTGCGATCGATGGAGCGCGGAAGCCGGTCGCGTAGCGGGCGTACAGGCTGACGTCATTGTTCAGCTTATAGGTGCCGCTCAGGTCCCAGTTGAACTTGTCCTTGGATTCGGAAACCGACTTCGGACCGACCAGGGTGGTGCCGGTGGTTTCCAGGGTGTCGAAGTCTTTCTTGTCTTCGGTGTAGCGCAGGCCGCCGCGCACGGTGAATGCGTCCGTCACTGCGTAGTTCACGGAACCGAACAAGGCCCAAGCTTCGTTCTTCTGCTGCGATGTCACGCGCGAGGTGCGGCTGCCGGCAACGTTGAAGTTGTCCTGGCCGGCCACTGCCTTCTCGTCGAAGTAGTACGCGCCTGCCTGCCAGTTCATCGGGCCGGTGTACTTGGACTCGATGCGGAACTCTTGCGAGTACTGCTTGATATCCGGTACGAAGGCTGCGGTGGCAACCTGGAACGGTACCGCTGGCGCATTGGTCGGGTTGCCGCCGTCGATGTCGCCGCGCGAGTTGTAGCGGGCCACGGTCTCGTAACCGGTGATCGAGAACAGCTTGTGGGCGCCCAGGTCCCAGCTCATGCGCATGTTGGCGCCCTGGGTTTTCAGTTCCTGGTCTTCACGGCCGTTGATGGCGATCTTTTCCGGATCGAAGCCATCCACAAAGGTATTCGAACCCTTCTTGATGATGTTGGCGCGGAACAGGCGCGAGCTGCCGGTGGTCTGGCGCTGGTGCACGTTGAGCAGGGCGTTGAACACACCGTTCGGCTGGTACAGCACCTGCACGCGTTCCGCGTGTTCATTGTAGCCTTCCAGCGCGTCCTTCTCGCCGGTGAAGGTGTTGTCGACGAAGTCGTCGCGGTGCTGGCGCAGGGTCGAAACGCGCAGGGCCCACTCTTTCGACAGCGGCACGTTGGCGGCCGCTTCGATATTGGCGGTAGCGTCGGTAGCGTAGGAAACGTTGTAGAAGCCTTCCACGCCGCGCAGGCTTGGCTTGGCCGATTCAAACTTGACCACGCCGGCCGGGGTGTTGCGGCCGAACAGGGTGCCTTGCGGGCCACGCAGCACTTCCACGTTGGCCAGGTCGAACATCGGGTAACCCTTCAGGATCGGATTCTCCTGCACCACGTCGTCATAGATCAGGGAAACCGGCTGCGAGGCGAACACGGCGAAGTCGGCGTTACCGTAGCCGCGGATGTAGAAGCGCGGGAATACACGGCCGGTCGACGATTCGACGTTCAGCGATGGGGTCTTGCCGGCCAGGACGCGGATGTCCTGGCCGCCGGACAAGAGGATGTCGAGCTTCTCGGCCTTGATCGAGGACACGGATACCGGCACGTCACGGATATTTTCGGCGCGGCGCTGTGCGGTAACGGTCACCACTTCCATTTGGCCGGCTGGGGCCTGGGTTGCTTCCTGGGCCATGGCGGCCATCTGCACAGTGGCAAGGCTTACCAGCACGTGCATTTTGGACAACTTCATCATGTTCTTTCCTTGTGGGCGGTTTGATGGATGTCCCCTATTCTCCCCACTGGTCGCGGTCTGTCGCCGCAAAATAGCCGGCATTATATACCCACTATAACTTTCCGACACTATTCCTTGACCGTCAATGTGCTACCAACAGCGCCCGCATAGAACACCAGCAGCCTGGCCGGCCCCCTGCTTACGTTGCGGCCGTTATGCAGGGTGTTGACCACTTCGGCCAGCGCCTGCCCGGCCAGCACACGTTTTATCAAACCGTCTTTCAGGCTAACCTCCAGCTCGCCTTCGAGCAGGTAGCCAAACGACGGGACGGGGTGCAGGTGCCAACCCGTTTCGCCGCCAGGGGCGATTTCCACCATCAAGGCGGTGATTTCGGCCTGTCCGCCCGGATAGGCCAGCGCCGCCCCGTTCCAACTGGACGGCGACTGCATCAGCCTGGTGACTTTGATGGAAGTGGACTGCTCCAGCGCATAGGCTGGCTGGGCGGTGAAGATGGCGAGCACGGCAACGACGGATGCGAAGTTTTTCATGGCTGTCTCCGGTTGGTATATGCCGCATGATAGACGCAGGTCAAGGCCCGATCAAACAGCCCTCCTAGACTGGCTTGATCCCCGCAACAAAAGGGGACTTCCGAACCCGCTAGGAGACATCATGAAGAACTTCCCGCAAGAAATGAACCATGCCTCGGGCGCCTCGCTGGCGCTCGACACTACCCGCCTGCTGATCGCGCTCAAGCAACCGAAGGAGCGCAGCGCTGTCGAACAATTCCTGCACAGTGTCGACCTGCTGCTGGAGGACGAAGCCGATGAAGGCATGGTGCCGGGTGAACGCGTCAACCACACCAAGACCCGCTACTTTGTGCAATCGCGCCGCCCGTTGGATGACGGGCGCCTTGCCAGGATTGAAGAAGCCGGCGCGCAGTTGGGCCTGGACTGGATCGGCCCCGTCTACCGCCAGGCCGGCCAGCGCGGCCGCCGCGCCCTGATGGCGCCCTTGCCCCATGTGGCGCTGGTCAAGCTGCGCCAGCGCGACGCCGGCTTCAAGCTGCCGGAGGGCCTGGGCGCCAAAGGGGCGGCCGAGCCGGCAATCCAGGAGATCGCGGAGAAATCGCGCTACCTGAATGGCCACCACTACCTCCAGATCAGCAATGTCAAAGAGATCAATGCCTACCAGCTGCGCGAACGCCTGCGCCAGATTCCCAACGCGCCCATTTCGGATTTCCAGTTCGAAACCATGCCGCTGCTGACGCCCACCTCGATTGCCCCCAACGACACCTTCTTCCCACAACAATGGGACATGACCCGCATTGAAGCCGGCGGCCCGGGCACCACCGGCTGGGACATCACGACCGGCGCCGCCACCACCGTGGTCTGCGTGCTGGACGAAGGCTGCGACCTGAGCCACCCCGACCTGCGCTTTTCCGCGCCCGGCATCAACCTGGGCACCATGAGCGGTGACGGCTCGCCCACCGGCAACCACGGCACCGCTTGTGCCGGCATCGTTGCCGCCACCTATAACAATGGTACCGGCGTCACCGGCGTGGCAGGCGATGCGCGCATCCTGCCGGTCGCCTTCGACGCCTGGACCGACGTCGAAGTGGCCGCCGGCATCAATTACGCCTCCGCCAACGGCGCCAGCATCATCAGCATGAGTTTCGGCTGGAACGGCTGGAGCCCGGCCATCATCGACCCGGCGATACAGAGCGCTTTCAATAACGACCTGGTGATGTGCGTCGCCACCCACAACTACAACGGCCCGATCACCTACCCCGCCACCAATCCGCTGGTGATCGCGGTCGGCGCCTCGGACGAAATCGACAACCGCAAGACGCCGGGCAGCCCTGACGGCGAACCCTGGGGCTCCAACTTCGGCCCGCAAATCTCCGTAGTATCGCCCGGCGTGCACATCCCGACCACAGACCGGCAAGGCGCGGCAGGCTACAACGCCACCGACTATGACCTGGTGTTCAACGGCACCTCCTCCGCCACGCCGCACGTAGCCGGCCTGGCAGCCCTGATCCGCAGCGTCTACCCGATGCTGGACAATGTGCAGGTACGCGCCCATATCGAACGCACCGCGCAGAAAGTCGGCGCCGTGGCGTATGCGGAAACCGCCGGCAAATCAAACGGTACCTGGAACCAGGAAATGGGCTACGGCCGCATCAACGTCTTCCGCGCTCTCGATGAAGCGGACGTGATGATCAAGGACGCGCCAGCCGACAATGGCAGCGAGCCCTTCACCGGCGGGAATTTCTGGGACTTCTCCGACATCGTGGTGCGCATCAACGACGATAATGTCTTCGTGCCAAGCGACCCGCTGCAATCGAAGAATGTCGAGCGCGGCCAGGCCAATTACATCTATGTGCGCGTCACAAACAACGGCGCCCGCGACGCACGCAATGTCTCGGTCAGCACGCGCATCACGCCTTATGTGGGGCTGCAGTTCGTCTACCCGCCCGACTGGACCCTGGTCGACGCCATGCACGTCAGCCCGACTGGCATTACCACCAGCTTTGCCAGCGTACCGGCCGGCGGCACCGTCATGGCCAAATTCCGCATCGAAGCAGCCCAGACGGAAGACCTGTACGGCTGGCAGGAGAACCACCCATGGCACCCTTGCCTGCTCGCAGTCGTCAACGCCGACAACGACTACGCCTTCGCCACGGCACCACTGACCGGCGATCCGATCAGCGCCCGCCGCAACAACCTCGCGCAGCGCAACCTGTCGGTGATCGACGTACTGGCGGGCGCCCGCGCCGCCTTCCCCTTTGTGGCGGGCAGCCGCTACAACCGCGAAGCGCGCATGACACTGGTGATCGACCGCAGCCACCTGCCGGAAACGATGCCGCTCACGCTGTCCTTGGATGAAGACGGTTCAGCCTTCCCGGCTATCGATTTCGACAACCAGTCCGACCCGCAGCCCGGGCACACCCACGGCGAGGAAGACATGAAAAAGGATTGCGGCCTGGTCTTCCTGCAGGATACCCGCGTCAAGACCCGCTTCGCCTGCTGCTGCGGCATCCTGACGCTGGCGAAAGGCTCGCACTTCGACTGCCTGCCGCGCCGCGCGCTCGGCGATGTGACAGTGCAAGGCGGCGATGTGGTGCTGCGCAATGGCAAGCGCTATGTAGAGATCCGCCAATCGGTGGTCAAGGTCACCATGGAGAAAGACGCCGCCATGATGTACCCACTGGCGCTGCAGACCAGCATCCCTTCGGCAGCTGCCGAAGGAAGCCAGTACCAGGTCAACGTGGCCCAGCTGAATGAACAGGGCACACCGGTGGGCGGCGCATCCATGGTCTACCACGTGGGTTGAGTCAGCGCTCAGGCCCGCAACAGTTGCCGGTCGGCGGCGGTCTGCGGGCCAAGATGCTGTAAAGCGGATGGCGACAGCCGCTTTACAAGTTCGACGATACCGTCATCGTCATCCAGCAAGTTGATAAACGAAGCCAGCACCACCTTTTCGTCCGGCGAGTCGGCTTGCAGTGCCAGGTCGCGCGCAATGTCGCGCAAGCGCCATTGCAACTCCCGGCTTGCCACTTCTTTCTCAAACTGCAGGCGCTGGTCGGAGGCAGTGCCGAAAACCATCGGCTGCAGATAGGCATCGAGCCCGGTACTGACAAAGGCGCGCTGGATTTTGCGCACGCGCTCCAGCGTTGCGCGCAGCAGTTTGCAGGTTCGCTCGGATTTGGCGGCCGGGCCGTTGATCAGGCGCGCGCCGAGGGTGAGGATGGCTGCGATCCGGGCAAACAGCCCCGGCACGCTTTCGCCTCGCCTGCGCAGCGCCGCCGGTGCAGGGCCGGAATGCTGGTACTCACGCAAGGCGCCCGATACCGCCGCCAGCAGTTCCGGCGCCTGTTCGCCGGCAATGATCTTCAGCGCCAGTTCGGCGCGCTCCAGGGGATAGTCCTTCAGCAGCAAGCCGGCAATCATTTCCGCCACGCCGCCCGCCCAGCCGGCGCCGCTGATCTGCTGCCGGCCAATCTGGCGCGGATAATCCGTGCCATCGAAGCGCTCATGGCTTGGCCACGGTCCACCCAACGGATGGCGGGAACGATTCGGGCCGGTCGATCAGCATCTGGCCGGTGCGCGGATGAATCACGACACGAGCCCATTCATGCGGCTGCAAGCGCTGGCTGCGCACCAGGTAGCGTGGATCGACATACAGCTCGCCGATATCGTGCCGCGGGCCAGCCAGGCCGGCTGCCAACTGCTCCTGTTCCGTAAGGCGCAAGGTTTTCGCCATGCAGATCAAGAGCATGCTGACCAACACCGCGTGCTCCAGCGAGGGGCCGCCGGTCCTGTCGGAAGCAGTCAGCATCAGCGCCATGGCATAGCCGAATTCGAGTTGCCCCAGCATTTGCAACGGAGGAACCCCACCGCCCGGCACACTGCGCAACAGGCCGGCCACAGGCGCACTGACATCGGCCAGACGCTCGGCCACTTGCGCAACCGCCTTTGCGTCAACGCCATCGGCGCCCCGGATTGAGGCCTCGAATGGCCGCAGCAGCTTATGCGCGATCAGCTTCGCGCGCAGGGCCCGCGTCACGCGCGTGCCTTGGACACCAGCTTCATGCCGCGCACATCAAGGATATCGACAATGACTTCTACCGACATCTGCTCCGCAACATCCATCACCTTGTCCAGATAATGGGCATTCACAAGGGAGGGATGGGGCGCGGCACTCATTGTCAAATTCCTGTTGCAATAACTTCACAAAGCTATCGCATCACAAGTTTCCTTGCGGGACCATTTATCTCCTTTTGATAACCATGCAAAGATGTCGGAACGACCTTATGCCAAGGCCTCCTTCGCAGCCTCTTCCGGCGTGAGACCGTCATAGAACAGGTCCGTGAACCATTCGATTTGCTCTTCAATATGATCCTGGGCCTGCTCTACTGTGGCACCGCCCTTGACCAAATAGCCTTCAACCTCGATGCACCACTGGATCAACTCCAGGGTTTCCGGATCGAGTTCTTCCTTCTTTTTTGCCATATCAATCTCCCGCGCAAAGCAAAAAGCCCAACCGGATGGCTGGGCTTTTCAATAATTCTGGCTCCCCGACCTGGACTCGAACCAGGGACCTGCGGATTAACAGTCCGTCGCTCTACCGACTGAGCTATCAGGGAAAAGAGGCAATATTATATCTGCCGTTCCGGCTTTTGCAAAGCCTATTTTAAATCACATGCCAAGTGACTTCAAAAGTTCATCGGCATCATCCGCCGAGGTCGCCTGGGCCGGGGCGGCAGCTGCCGCTTTGGCTGCCTGCTCACGCTCCAGCAGTGCATCCGGGTCTTCGACTTCAGTCTTCTCGAAATCGTGCAATTTAATAAACTCCGTGCGGTCGATCGCCAGCTCGAGGTAGAAGATGTTGTTCCGCTCGGTGAAGAAGGACACGCGGCGCATTTCCGGGCGATCGAGCGGGGTATCGACGCTCAGCGTCACCTGCTTGTTCAGCACCAGCATCTTCGGCTGGTTCTGCGTGATATTGGTATGCAGCTCGCTGCGCACCTTGCCGGTGAAGTCGCCCACGATCTGGTTCATCAGCTCGCCCATGATGTTGGCCACTTCGTCGGAAGTGAAGGAGCTGGCCAGTTCGGACTTCGGCATGCCCATGCTGAGCATGTAGCGCTCGTAAATCTCCATCGCCGCCTCAGCCGAGAAATTCAGCACGACCAGGCCGGTGAAGCCGCCGTCGAACAGCACGAAGCAGCCGATATCGGGTTTCAGGCCGACCTTGGTGATGCGCTGCACCATGGCCGAGTAGGTAATCCGGCTTTGCGAGGCCACGTTCAGCACGCGGGTGACCGACGAGCACAGGGTGGTCAGCAGGTCTTCGGTGCCGTACACCACCCGTTCTTCTTTTGTAATCATTCTTCAGATGCTCCGGATTAAATCTAATGGATAACTTGAAGAATAACTGATTCCACCCCAAAAGCAAAAATGGTTATATGCAGCATTTCAACATATGGTCTCATTCTTGCAATGAAGTTGCCGCCGCAGCGCGCGGCGGCACGCTTGCTTACCGGGCCAGGTTGGTGCGCGCGCCCGCAGTCGCGATAGCCTTGGCTTTCACATCCACCCCGGCAATCGGCGTATAGGCATAGCCGGTCGGGCCGTAGGACTGGGTGCTGCCCCAGTTGGTCGCGTTCACCGCTCCGCTAGGCGTATCCCAGGTGATGCCGCTGCCCACATGGTTATTGCGCAGCTCCCAGTAACCGATACGGCTGCTGTCGCGCGAGGTGACCGGGTTCTTTACATTCTCGAAGTAATTCGCTTCGATCAGCGAAACGCCATCCATGCGCACATTGATGCCGGATGTTTTCACGTCATTGAAGTAATTGTTGAAGATGTGCGTCATGCCGAAGCGTTGCAGCGGCAGGCGCGCCTTGACATGCTCGAAGCGGTTGTTGTGGTAGGTGGTACGGGCATTCGCATTGGCGGTGTCGCTGTCGCTATATCCGTTCAGCGCCACCTTCTGGTAGTTGTAGACGTGGTTGTACGAAACCGTGATGTGGTGCGCGCCCTTCTTCATGTCGATCCCACCATCGAATGACGCATCGCCGGCGCCAGGGCAGGAAGTCAGCGAAGCGAAGATAGTATTGTGGTCGATCCAGATATTGCTTGGCTGGCCCGACGACATGCCCTCGATCGAAATCGAATCGGCCGCTTCCCCGCCCTGCAGCAGGCCGATCATCATGTTCTGCACGATCACGTTGTGCGCATTGCCGGCAATATGGATGCCGAAATTGGCGCTCGAATCGCTGGCGCCGATAAGGGTGATGTTGCTCTTGTTCTTGATCTCGAGCGTCTGCGCCGGCTTTTGCCACTGCGCGCACACGTTGGTAATGGTGTTGTAATCGAACTTGCCGGTGTACCTCAGAACCAGGCCGGAGTTATCGGTGTAGGCATTGATCTTCGCCTGGGCCTCGGCCAGCGTGGCCACATTGACCGGCGTCTTACTCCCGCCACCAGTAGTGGCCGCGCCATACCCGACCGGCGCGGCCACCGCAGACGCCGCTGCCGCGACTGCGGCCGCCAGGAACACCACCTTGAGCTGTTTAACTTTCATGCGCTTGCCTCCTGTGCTTTCTGGTTTAAGGAGAGCACAGGATGCATTTATTCCAACAGCGCGTCAATTGGCCGGACCAAAATACAACATTCGGACTTACCAAATAATTTTGGACTGACCAATCAATACTTCGCCTTGCAGGTCCGGAACTGGTTGTCCACAAAGTAGGAGTTGGTGAGGGTCTTCCGGGACTTGTTGACCACAAGGTTGATGAATTCATCGCCGCATCGCGGCGCCAGCGGCACAAACTTCTTCTCCTTCGGGGAGTAGACATAGACAAGCGAAATCTCGTACGTCCCCATGCCATCGTCGGTGTGGGAAATGGAGAAGTCCTTATAACCGTCGAAGTTGTAATCCTCGACCTTGACGCGCAATTTCTTCTCCGTTTCAACCGCAATCGTTTCAGCCACCTGCACTCCCGGGCCTTCAATATTGAGCTCGACCTCCTGGACCTTTACCGTCAATACGGCCTGCACTCCCTTGGTGGGCGCGAACTCAGTCCGGCCGGGATCGGCCGCTTGGGCACAAGCATTTGCCGCCCCGCTGGCCGCGGCGATTGCCAACATAGTGGCGATAAACTTCATCATTCCCTGCATATCAAGTCCTTGAAAAATTCACTGTGATAGCCGACTTCGGTGCCGGCAGGGTAATCTGACGCGTTACGTCGACCGATACATCTTCAGTCAGGTAGCGCATCAGGTAAGCAGAATAGGCCTGACGCTCGTAATAGCCATTGCCGCCGCCGTTGACCAGGCGATTGACCTGCCCGACGACCGCAGTTGTAAACGCCGCATCGCACGCGCGGTTGATATTGGTGTGCCCTCCGAAATGCTTACTGACCCAGTAATAGCCCCCGGAGTCGCAGGCCGAATGCGGATCTTCCCCGATGAAGTCCGGATCAAAGCGCGGGCTCCACGTGATCTGGGTTCCGCCATCGTTTGGATTGGCGAGGTAATGCCGGGAAGTCGCGGTAATTCGTGGCGAGGCGGGCGTAAGGCGCTCGACATAAGCACCCGTATGGTTCGGCAACGCGCGGAACTCTCCATACTCCTTGTAATTGCCGGCCCAGGTAAGCTGCATGATCCCGCGCCCATAGAAGGCCGTGTAGTACTGGGTCGCCGGATTGGCAGTCGAAGTCTGACCGTAATACCACTCGTGCATCAGGCGGCACATATTGCCCCCGCTCCGCCATTGCGCGGTCTCCAGCGTGACCTGCGCGAGGAAAATTGCCAGGCGCTTACGACTGAAGCCAATATAGCGGCGAACGCAAACGTTCAACGGAATCCGGTGCGTAGCCAGGCGGTTCGTCGCAGCCTGCCGCGTCAGGGTATAAGTCGCTCCCGCAGTCGTGATCGCGGTACGCGGATTGCCACTGCCCGTGTAGAACATGTGCTTCGGCAAGGTCAACGCCATCTCGGCCTCACTAAGCCAGCTGCACTGGCGCATGTGCGCGATGAATTCCTGCGGGTGGAAATGCCAGTGCGCACCACGCAACGGCACCGGCAAGTCGGCTGCGGGAACAGTCAGCGCGCTGACATGCTGCTGGAATGTGGCCCAGTCTTCGGCGGAAAGACCGACGTCCGGATCGGTTTGCAGCCATCCCCAGCGCGCGGCGATGGTGTCGCGATTCCACTCGCTTGGAAATTTGCAGACGGTACGTGACAGTGCTTTTCGTACGGCCGGCAACGACATCTGGCGGATCAGTTCATCGCGCGTCAAGCGTCCATCGGCATTCGCCGCGTCCTCGATGCGCGCTACCAGCAGCGAGGAATTGCTTTGGCTGTTATCGTCAACGTCATCATCGATGAACTTCCAGCCGCGCCAATGGGGGAAATCGGCATCGCTAAACTTGAAGACGTTCTCCGCATTGAGATTTACCCAGCCACTGCCGCCGGGATAATTGACCTGGCGCCAGTGCGGCGTAGTCGCCGGTGTCAGCGCATCGGGACCGATTGTCCGGCCAAATCGCAGCAGGTCGTACACCGCACTGATCGTCGGCCGCGCCCCCGTTGCAGGAAAAGCCTCCCTGATGGCTGTGGCGCGTATCAGCAATTCATATTCGGCATCGGCTACCCTGATCTCGGCAGCTCCAACAGTCGCGCCATTCGGCTGGTATGTCGTAAAGGTGGCGTCGCCGGGATGATTGCCATCGCCTTCGCCAAAGCGGATACCAACGATCAGGGGATCCGTCGACGTGTGTGCCGCAGCTGCAGTTGGCGTAGTTAGATTGGCCGCTGGCTCGTTCTGAAAGAATCCCGTCCCCGCCGGAAGGTAGTAATAGATCTCGCCGTAGACCGCATCGCGCCGTCCATTCGCCGTGACTGCCAGGTCGCCGGTGATTCGCCCGGCAAGCTTGCGCAAGGCGTCATCGTCGCACAGGATTTCCACATGTACGTGATCGGCCGCGCCATACACCCTGCCCGCCGCGCCAATTTCGTCCTTGCGCGAAATACGCCTTTGCGCTGGCGTCGCAGTTCCATCGGCCACGCGCCCACAGGCTGCACTGAGTGAAGAAAGATGGGCGATGAGCGAGTAAAACGTCACGTCCGTCGCATTGGCCCCCTCGCCTATGTCGGTGGTGTGGCGGATGATGACCATGCCGTTGTCGGTCCACGCCGGCGCTTCTCCATAGGGATTGTAATTCTGCGCATGGGCAGCGTCCGTGCTGGCTGCAGCCGGCCGGCGCGCGAACACAATCTCGCCGTCGGCAATGGCGCGCACTGGCAGCACTGGCGTCGCAGTCGGCACATGCACATGTGTTCCACCGTGCCATCCGAGGTTCAGGCTGACCGGGAAACTGCCTTCCGGGACCGACGTCCCGGGACAATTTGTTGCCGCCACGGGCAACGCGCTCTCAACATATGTGCGATCCGCGACTCCTGCAGCGCGGGCGGGTAAGAATGGAGGACTGATCAGCATCGTGCGCGGCAATCTCTATTGCGAGAATGAATGGTTATTCTTCTCGCAACTTTACCGCAAACAACTATTCGCGCGCACACTATTGAACCCGAGCCTCAAGAGAGCCACTCCCGTTCAACTTTTAATAATCAAGTTTTCCATCTAATAAATCAGTTGCCATTTGGAAATCCTTCAAGTTAGACTCCGGCCTCCTTAAGTCCTAAACCTTTGTAAGCATGAAAAAGTTTGTATTCGCAATCACCACCCTCCTCGCAACCATGGGCGCGGCCCAGGCCCAAACTCAAACCACCGAGCCTCCGTTGCGCTTCCTGGTAGGTACCGGGGTGAGCCACGGCGGTGACACCCTCGTCACCGCCGAATATGAAAGCGGCTGGTCGCGCGACGTCAAGGCCGGCGGCCTGGTCTATTTCACCTTCGGTGCAAACTACCGCCTGGATGAAGAGTTCTCGATTCAGGGCACCCTCAACTATCACGTTGACGACGCCAGCGCCAGAAACGGCAAACTCAAGTTCGAGCGTTTCCCGGTTGAAGTGCTGGGCTACTACCACATGAACGAAAACTGGCGCCTCGGTGGCGGCCTGCGTTACATCAAGAGCGCCAAGCTGAGCAGCGACGGCGATGCTCCAGACGTAGGCGGCAAGTCCGACAGCACCCTGAGCGGCGTGGTGGAAGTCGAATACTTCTTCATCCCGCGAGTCGGCATGAAAATGCGCTATGTAAAGGAAAAATTCAAGGCCCCGGGCAAGCGCGATGTGAAAGCCGACCACTTCGGCATCTCCGGCAATTTCTACTTCTGATAACCAGAAGCTGGGCTTTCCTCCGGAAGAAAACGCCGGCCCTGGTGGCCGGCGTTTTCATTTCCGCCCGCCTGCGCGCATGGCCCGGCCCGGAAACAAAGAATTCCCAGCCGAACCAATGCGGGCCTTTCTTTGGGATTAAAAGCTCTGCGGACCTGGCAACCGGTTATCGCGTATTAAGGCAGGATGCAACTGGACGCTGTACCGGTATCGAGACATTGTCCCCTTCGCTAATGTCGACGATTTTGGTCGCACATGAATTTCCATGGAGTTCGAGTTTTGCTGCATATGTGCGACCATTTTGAGGAACGAATTGAACCATGCTAGAACAGCTGCTCAAACAAACTGTCGTACCGCACCCGCCAGCTCCGCCGACGGCCCAGTGCTGAGCTACGTAGACAGCTTTGTCCGACGGCACTGTAGCCTGCGCTTCACGACCGCTCATCCAGGACATCGTGCCCACTTTCCCGGAGTGCTCGCCAGGCTGACACTTATCATTATCGAACCAATAAGCGCCAATTCCTTCAATTCCCTGAGCTGGCCCGAATTTTAGCAATGCGTGCGGAATATTGTCGGGAATAGGCTTGGCTGACGTTGCACAACCAGTTACCAACGCCAATGCAAACATGGGCAACCACAATTTCATCTTCTCTATCCTCAGAATGTTTCGAAAATTTCTAAAATCACAAAACTCGAGTATAAGTGCTCGCGCCCCCCCCTGGACAGGCCTCGGCATTAACGAAGAATGAGGTGCGGGGATGAGATTGCTAGTTTGGTGCATCAATTTGCAACATTCTGGTCGTTTGCTCGCCGAATTGGCCCACTCAAATTGACCCGTCTTCCATTGCCTAGTGAACGCTGCATGAGCCGCCATATCCCAAGGACGGATACGTCCGGATGGCTTGATACCCCAGGACGAGTGCTTTTCTGAGTAATTTAAACCTCGGCAACTTAGCGGTGCAGTGTGGCACTTAGCTCGGTCACGTAGTCACGCTTGACGATGCAAACGTCACGAAGACTGAGTAACGGTGATTATTTTGGTGGCGTAGCTGGGCTTGGATAACGAAACCCAGCCCTCATCTACCAACGTGGTCACTCCCTGATTGGGCATCTGGGCTGCTAGGGAGGACAGGCCCAAGCGACGGATCAAGGGATAATGGCGGTGCAAGGCGCGAGTGTTTGGCAAAATGCGAACGGAATTTTGCCGCGAGGGTCCCTTATTGCAATGCAATGTTCGGGCCTACCGGAGTTGCTCCAAACCCGGAAAAGTATGAACAATGTAAAAAGGAAGCAATTGATGAGGCTTTCGCCTGCAATGAAAAATGCTTCAAAGATCATCCGTGTAACTGACACTAGATTGGAAATACCATGACTGAAAATCGCAATGGAAAGGTCAGCCTACAATTGGATTTTGACTTTGAGGCTGAGAGCGTTCTTGTATCCCACCTCGAAGGCGAAAACCCGGTCGAAAGTCGGAAGAATCCGCTGCTAACTCTTGGCTTTGCTGAACTAAAGGGCGATTCGGCAGACCCGAAGTTGTTCGAGAAGATCATCTTTGGGACTTGCATTCACTTGCTTCACCCTGAAAATCACCAAGGAATCACCGCCTCTGAGTGGGACGATTTTTTGGCAGGGCTCCGCGAAGAGGCTGAACTCGGGGATGCCGAAGCAGCGCTCCGATATGCCACTGCGCTAGCGCAATACGCTTTAATTTCGAGGGACGAACATTTGCTCGATGAGGCCGAAATTTTTTATGCGACTGCCGCAAAAAAGAATTCGTCCCGCGCCAAAGCGTATCTGTCAGGTCCTTGGCAATTCACTAAAGATTTTTACCGCGAAAAAATTAGAACAGAGGGTATCTAAGGACTCGCTCCGGCACGGGTTCGATTTTTGAATTAGGCACTCACAAGCTGGCGCGCCGCTTTCATTGTACGGTCGCAGGAGTGAACAAATTTAACCTCGGGTAATGCATCCTTGGCTCGCTCAAGGCTTCAAACCACAACGGCATTGCTGTAGCCCTGCTGCCGCAACGTGGCCCTGGACATGCCATCCTCCATCCAGCCCCCTCAACGACGCCCTCCACGGCCCACTAAGCGCAAATAAACGGCCCCTGAAAAGCAAAAACCCAACCGGGTTAGGGCTGGGTTCTTGGCATACTACGGAATTCTGGCTCCCCGACCTGGACTCGAACCAGGGACCTGCGGATTAACAGTCCGTCGCTCTACCGACTGAGCTATCAGGGATCATTCTCTGACCGCGTTGCGATCAGAGAGCAGCATATTAAAGTACCTTGGCGATGGCGTCAACCACCACATCAATATTCTTCGAATTCAGCGCTGCGACGCAGATACGGCCGGTGTCCACAGCGTAGATCGACTGTTCGCGCAGCTTGCCAACCTGCTCCTTGGTCAGGCCGGAGTACGAGAACATGCCGACCTGCTCACGCACGAAGTCGAAGTCGTGGCCGGGAGCCTTGACCTTCAGCTTCTGCACGAAGGCTTCGCGCATTTCCTTGATGCGCACGCGCATACCGGCCAGTTCGTCTTCCCACATCTGGCGCAGTTCAGGGGTCGCCAGGGCGGTTGCCACGACCTTGCCGCCGTGGACCGGTGGATTGGAATAGTTGGTGCGCACCACGCGCTTCAGTTGCGACAACAGGCGTGCCGCCTCTTCGGCGGAGGAAGCCACCACGCTCAGGGCGCCCACGCGCTCGCCGTACAGCGAGAAGGACTTGGAGAAGGAGTTCGACACCAGCAGCGCCACACCGGTAGCGGCGAAGCGGCGCACCACGGCGCCGTCTTCCGCGATGCCGGCACCGAAGCCCTGGTATGCCATGTCCAGGAACGGCACCAGGCCGCCTGCGACGACAGCGGCAATCACCTCATCCCACTGGGACTGGGTCAGGTCGGCGCCGGTCGGATTGTGGCAGCAAGCGTGCAGCACGACGATGGAACCGCGCGGCATGGCCTTCAGCGCAGCCAGCATGGCGGCGAAATTCACGCCATGGGTGGTCTCGTCGTAGTAGGCGTAGTTGTTGACCTTGAAACCGGCGCTCTCGAACAGGGCGCGGTGGTTTTCCCAGCTTGGGTTGCTGATGTAAACCTCGGATTCCGGCGAGAAGCGCTTCAGGAAGTCGGCGCCGATTTTCAGCGCGCCGGTGCCGCCCAGTGCCTGGACGGTCACTGCACGTTTCTCTTGAATTACGGCGCTGTCGGCACCAAATACCAGCTCTTGTACAGCCTTGTCGTAAGCTGCCAGGCCTTCAATCGGCAGGTAGGTGCGCGGGGCGTGCTGTTCGATCAGGATTGCTTCCGCTTTTTCTACGCACTTCAGCAGCGGCACTTTGCCATTGTCGTCATAATAGACGCCTACGCCCAGGTTGATTTTCGCTGGGTTAGTGTCTGCATTGAAGGCTTCGGTGATGCCGAGGATCGGGTCGCGCGGGGCCATCTCGATGGCGCTGAAAACGGAAGAGTTCGTCATGGTCAGATTGGTAACGTTTTGGGGCGGGCAGATGCAAGAACAAGCCGGCACCCGAACAAAATCCGGTCGGGGCCGCCGACAATCGCATATTCTATCAAAGGTCTGCATTAATGTCTGATTCCCAAAATACGGGTGCCCCGGCACCGGAAGTGATCACTTTCCCGGATTCGCTTTACCGGCTGCACCAGCCCTTCCCTCCCGCCGGCGACCAGCCGACTGCCATTGATGGCTTGTGTGAAGGGATTGAAGACGGTTTGTCGTTCCAGACCCTGCTCGGTGTGACGGGGTCCGGCAAGACCTACACCATGGCCAATGTGATCGCGCGCATGGGCCGTCCGGCCATCGTTTTCGCACCGAACAAGACTCTGGCGGCGCAGCTGTATTCCGAATTCCGTGAGTTCTTCCCGGAGAACGCGGTCGAGTACTTTGTGTCGTACTACGATTACTATCAACCGGAAGCCTACGTGCCACAGCGCGACCTGTTCATTGAAAAGGACTCGTCGATCAATGAGCACATCGAACAGATGCGCCTGTCCTGTACCAAGTCGCTGATGGAGCGGCGCGACGTGGTGATCGTGGCTACCGTGTCGGCCATTTATGGTATCGGTAATCCGAACGAATACCATCAGATGATCCTGACGCTGCGTGCCAAAGACCGTGTGTCGCAGCGCGATATCATCGCGCGCCTGATCCAGATGCAGTACACGCGCAATGAAATGGACTTCGGCCGCGGCACCTTCCGCGTGCGCGGCGACACCATCGACATCTTCCCCGCCGAACACGCCGACCTGGCAGTGCGCCTTGAGATGTTCGATGACGAACTGGAGACGATCCAGCTCTTCGACCCGCTGACCGGCAAGGTCAAACAGAAGATCCCGCGTTTCACCGTCTATCCTGGTTCGCACTACGTGACGCCGCGCGCCACCGTGCTGCGCGCGATCGAGACCATCAAGGAGGAACTGCGAGAGCGCCTGGAGTTCTTCCGCCGCGAGAACAAGCTGATTGAAGAGCAGCGCCTGGAACAGCGTACGCGCTTTGACCTTGAGATGATGTCGGAAGTGGGATTCACCAAGGGCATCGAGAACTATTCGCGCCATCTGTCCGGCGCCAAACCGGGCGACCCGCCGCCCACACTGGTTGACTACCTGCCGCGCGACGCGCTGATGTTCCTGGACGAGTCGCACGTGCTGATCGGCCAGCTTTCGGCCATGTACAACGGCGACCGCTCGCGCAAGACAAACCTGGTGGATTACGGCTTCCGCCTCCCTTCGGCACTGGATAACCGCCCGCTGAAGTTTGAGGAATTCGAGTCGAAGATGCGGCAGACGGTTTTCGTCTCCGCTACCCCCGCCGAATACGAGAAAAAGAACGCCGGCGCCGTGGTCGAACAGGTGGTGCGCCCAACCGGCCTGGTCGACCCGCAAGTCATTGTGCGCCCTGCCCGCACCCAGGTCGATGACCTGCTGGGCGAGATCAATGACCGCATCGAAAAGAATGAACGCGTGCTGGTCACTACGCTGACCAAGCGCATGGCGGAACAGCTCACCGAATACCTGGGCGACCATGGCATCAAAGTGCGCTACCTGCATAGCGATGTCGATACCGTGGAACGCGTGGAAATCCTGCGCGACCTGAGGATCGGCACGTTTGATGTGCTGGTGGGGATTAACCTGCTGCGCGAGGGCCTGGACTTGCCGGAGGTGTCACTGGTGGCGATCCTGGATGCGGACAAGGAAGGCTTCCTGCGTTCGGAGCGTTCGCTGATCCAGACCATTGGCCGTGCGGCACGTAACCTGAACGGGGTGGCGCTGCTTTACGCTGACAATATCACCGATTCGATGAAGCGGGCGATCGATGAAACCGAGCGTCGCCGGGCCAAGCAGATCGCCTATAACGAGAAGATGGGCATTGTGCCGCGTGGTGTGAAGAAGATCATCAAGGATATGATCGATGGCGTCTACAGCGCCGCGGCGCGCGAACAGCTTGAGGTGGCCGAAGAGGCGGCGAAGTATGAGGCGATGAGCGAGAAGCAGATCAGCAAGGAGATCAAGCGGCTCGAGAAGCTTATGCTCGAGCATGCGAAGAACCTGGAGTTCGAAAAGGCGGCGCAGGTGCGGGATCAGTTGCACCATCTCAAAGAGCAGCTGTTTGGGGCGCCGGGGGCTGATGCGCTTTAAAACCGGTAAACCAGGGGCTGACCCGCTGGGTCAGACCCTGTCTGCGCAGCGGCCTGGGGTTTCGCTTCTGCGCCGTTGACCTTCATCGAAAATCAAAGGCTTTGAACCCAAGCCCGCGGCTGCGAAACCGTTGGGGGTCTGACCCTGCGGGTCAGACACCGGTTTGCCGGTTTCAGGAAGGCTGCTTAACGATACGCAAATATGGCTTCGGCGCCTTCCACCCGCCCGGGAACAGATTCTTCGCATCATCATCGCTGACCGAGCCAGCGATAATCACATCCTCACCATCCTTCCAGTTTACCGGCGTGGCCACCTTGTGCTTGGCAGTCAGCTGCATCGAATCCAGCACGCGCAGGATCTCGTCGAAGTTACGCCCGGTCGTCATCGGATAAGTCAGCATCAGCTTGATCTTCTTGTCCGGGCCAACGATGAACACCGAACGCACGGTGGCATTGGTGGCAGCGGTGCGGCCGTCCGAAGTGCCAGGCTCTTCTGCCGGCAGCATGTTGTACAGCTTTGCCACTTGCAGGTCCGTATCGCCAATCATCGGATAATTCACCTTGGCGCCCTGGGTTTCTTCAATGTCGCTAGCCCACTTGCTGTGGTTTTCGACCGGGTCGATCGACAAGCCGATGATCTTGGTATTCCGCTTGGTGAACTCCGGCTCGATCTTGGCCATGTAGCCCAGTTCAGTGGTGCAGACCGGCGTGAAATCTTTTGGATGCGAGAACAGGACGGCCCACTGGTCGCCAATCCACTCATGGAAATCGATTGGGCCTTTGGTAGTCTGGGCTTTGAAGTTTGGTGCGGTATCGTTGATGCGCAGGGACATGACAGCTCCTTTAATGATTGGCATGGCGGGATCATTATCCTGCCATGCCGTCATTATCGAAGCAACATGTTTTAGTCCAGGAGTTTTCCTATCGCGGAGATGCCATCTCCGATCAGATCGATGACATCTATTCCCGCCGATACGCCTTCGGCGATACTCGAAACCTGGCTACCGCCCGCCTGCGAGCTTGGCGGGGCTGGCTGCGCAAGGCGCCTGCGGGCCTCTTCCATTCGGGCGTGCTCCGCGTTACGTTGCGCAATCTGCTCAGGTGAAAGCCTTGCCTCGGCCGGCAAGTCAACGCCGCAGTACAGACAGCGCGCAACGCTGCGATTCAGCACGCCGCGGTTGCAACCGACGCAGCGGAATTGCGGCTCGACGTCGTTCATGCCGCCCGGTCCTGCGCAAGTACAGAACCCACCAGGTCACCTTGCGACACCAGCGACGAGCGGCCCTGGGCATCCAGTGCAAACAGGCCGCGGCCATTGCTGTAGACGATGGTGCCGTTCGGTGTGATATCGAACGAACTCACATTGCTGGCCACCACGGACTCGCCTCCGCTCCGCATGCGGCGCATCAACTGCCACGACGAGGGCACCAGCGAAGGAACGCCGCCAATGCTGGCTTCCCGGCGCAACGCACGTTCGGCATCGATGCGCTTGCCCTGCAGGACGATATCCTTCATGTCGGCCTGCATCGGCATGCCGCTCGCACCCGTCAGCGGCTTGCGCGAGTACATCAGCGAGAAGAAATTCAGGTAATGGAATACTGCGCGCAACAATCGGAATGGGAAGAACAGCGTGTCGAGCGCCACATTCCCGGCGTTGTACTGCGGCGGTTCATAAGGGCGGCGAATGAAGAACAGCGCACCATCCGGCGCCACGCGCGGCGACAGGAAATCGTAGCGCGGATCTTCCAGCACAGGAGTAATGCGGCCGGTCGCAGTATTCAATTCCTGCAGCGTCACATGTCCCGTCGCAGCCCAGCCACCATGCTGGTCACGCCCAATGGCTGCCGACTGGTAGATCACCGTGGACTCATCGCCCGGCACCGGCGTAGGCGCGGAATCGATCGTGTCGCCGCCAGTCAGTTCACGCAGGCCATCGCCATTGCTGCGCATGGTCGCGATATGGCTGACGCCACCGAGCGCTCGCAAGGTGCAAACGATGGTCTCGCCGGAAGGCGACAGGCACAGGTCATCTAACTGCAATTGCTGGCGGTGCAGCAATCGTTCTTCATGCCCGCTGGCGATATCGTAGGAAAACAGCCCGCCCATGCCGTGATCGGCCTGGAAGTACAGCAGCTTGCCAGCGCCGGTGAAGAGCGCCGACGAGATCAGGAATGGATCGCTGTGCCGGTCGAAATCCCGGTAGTTGCCCTGCGCAGCGACACCAAAGGCAGTGTCCTTTTTCCACGCATTCTTTTCGCGGCTGCGCTCCGCGCGGTCCATCGCCTGCTGCGCATAAGGACTGGCGATCTCCTGCACTGCGCCGTAACCGCCCTGCACGAACAGCTTGCCGTTGGAGACCCAGCCGATTTGCACCGGCGGCGCATCGCCGTCCATGGCTTGCGCTGGCGCCGGGCCTTGCGTACCGGCCGGTTGTACGTACTGGTTGGTCGACTTGTAGAACAGCATAACCAACAGCACAACGATTCCCAATATGATCAGGACGTGCATGCATCACCTTCATTGTGGAGCCGCAGGGGCGGCAAACTCGGATGATTATATTGCCATTGCCTGCCAGAAAAAGTCACGAAAATTCACAATGAGGCATCCCGCATCAAGGCCGCTCGCCGACTCAAACAAGACCGGATAGCGCCGACGCCCTTGCGTAAGAAGCCCGGCTACAGCACTTTGGCAGCCGATACTGCATGCTTGCAAGGCAAGCCCGTACCGGCAATGGCCGCCACCAATGCCTTGCGCTCTTCGGGCAGCAGCTCGGTCTGGCCGCTGATGCGTCCATCGCGAACGACGAAGCGTTTTCCGCCGCGCAGATGGTCGTCGGCATAGCTTACGTGGAAGTCGATTCCCGGGCAGCGGCTGGACCAAGCCTTGAGCACCGCCGTGGGGCATTTGTTGGCAATGAACGAGGCGGCGACACTGCCATCGCAAGTCTGCACCAGGCCGCCTTCGGCGTTACCCTCGGTCCCCCAGTGCTTCCGTTGCCACGGCTCTCGCGTGGCGAACCCATATGCGGCCAGGTTGCCCGCCGCCCGGTCGGCCAGCGATTTATACTCCGGCCAGCATTCCATCGTGCGGAAAGCCTCGAGCAAGTCCTCCCTGCTTTGCAGCGGAAAGTGCAGCCCCAGGCCGTTTGCCGCCTGCTTGAACATCCACTGCCGGGCCACTTTCTGCCAATCACCGTGGAGCGCCTCGTACCCGGTTTCAACCAGATTATTCCATTCCAGGTCAAGGCCTGGCGGCATCGCAATGGCGGAATTGAAATCTACTGGCAGGCCCGGCGTGCCGAACAGCCCCTGATCGGCAGCCGCCTCGATCCTGAAATAGTTGAAGTTGCCCGACATTAGAGCGTCTTGACGAAATCGCGGATGCCGGCCAGCAGCATTTCGATCGCCATCGCGGCCAGGATCAGCCCCATCAAACGCTCGAAGGCGGTCATTACCTGCGAGCCAAGCGCTTTTTGCAAGCGTTCAGCGCCAAGGAATACCACCAGCCAGACCACCACGACGGCTGCCAGCGCTGCCACGTGCACGAGCACTTCGCCGGTGCTCTCGCGCGAAAACAGCAGCACGGTTGCCAGCGCCGAAGGCCCGGCCAGGGCAGGAATCGCCAGCGGCACAATAAACGGTTCGCCGCCCTCCTGCTTGCCCAGCACCCCGTCCGGATGCGGGAACACCATGCGGATCGCGATCAGCATCAGGATCACGCTGCCGGCAATGCGCAGCGAAGCTTCCGACAGGCTCAGGGCCTTGAGGAAGTGGCTGCCGAAGAACATGAACACCAGCAGCACGACGAAGGCGATCAGGCACTCGCGCACCACGATTTTCGGGCGGCGCTTGGGCGGCACCGTTGCCAGCGCCGATGCAAAAATAGGAACGTTGCCGAACGGGTCGGTCACCAGCATCAGCAGGATGAAGGTCTGGAAGAAGTCTTGGGTCATGAGCGGGAGTTTACACCACTGGCTTGCGGCGGCGAAGTGGCCGCCGAAGCGCCCTTGCCCAGCTTGCGGTCGCACGCCTCGACACTGGCCACGTCCGGCCACAGCTCGGGCAAGATGCGCTCGCCCAGCTCCTGGCGTAGCCTGAGGTAGGTCTGGCGATCGTTGGCGCGGCAGGCAAACGAGGCAAACTTGTTCCGCCCGCGCAGGTCTTGCGGTTGCCGCTGCAACAGGTCCTCAAAGCCGCTTTTCACCATACGCCATTCCGGCAGACCGCGCTGCTCGCGGAACTGGATCGCATGGCTGCCGTTGCCGTCTTCGCGCCAGTACAGCCGGGCATACATGGCGCCGCCTTCCACCGCCTTGCTGAAGAACACGGCGCGCCGCGCAAACTGGTCGAACTGCACCGCGCTGCCGCCCGCGCGCGGGCTGTAAGCCCGCGACATGGCGAAATGGATCTGCAGGTCGTGCGGGAACACCTGCACTGCGTCGAGGTAGGCGGTGGCAGCGCTGCGGCGCGATCCGGCGCCTTCGAGCTGCAGGCTGATAGTCAGGCTATGCCACAAGGGGCAGGCATTGGCCTGCCCCTTCACATGCTGCAGGCGCGCGATGCCGCGGCCCAGTTGCTCCTGGTAGAACTGCATCGCTTCTTTCGGCAAATGGCCGACGGCGCCAAGGCGCAGTTGCGCAGCGTAGGCGCGCCAGTAGATCGCTTCCACCAGCGCCTGCGCCAGGGCATCGGGTGCTTGCTGGCGCCATTGCTCCAGCGCGATGCGGTCGGCTTCCCAGGTTTGCGTGGTGCGGAAATGGCTGTCGAACTGCGCTTCGAAACCGGCCGGATCGGCAGTGCACGACTCGCGCAGGCTGCGCTCGATGGCGTCGAATTTGCGCTCGGCCCAGTGCTTCTGCAGCACGGCCGGCCTGGCGGCCGGGGCGCCGCCCGGCTCCGGAGGAGATACTGCCAGCATCAATGAGAATAACATCGAAGGAAACATCGACAATCCCGGCCATGGCAAAATGATGCCAGGAATTGTATAGTCATTTCCAATAGGAAATATCTCGAATTTCCACGCCTTGCAAATTTTTTCTCACTTTGTGGCGGATTCAGTACACTCGCTTCTTTTCCGTTCAACTTGAAAGAAGATGATGATGCGACTGATTTCCTCCTGCCTTATCGGCGCCAGCCTTACCCTGGCACTGGCGGCCTGCGACCGCAGCAAGGCGCCGGCGCCCACGCAGGCTGCGGCTGCGGCCACTCCCCTGCAAAAGATCGATACCGTTGTCGGCACCGGCAAAGAGGCGGTCGCCGGCGCTAACGTCGTGGTCAACTACACTGGCTGGATCTACGAACCGAACGCGCCGCAGCAGCACGGTGCACAGTTCGACTCTTCCATCGGACGCAGCCCGTTCAGTTTCCCGCTTGGCGCCGGACAGGTGATCCCGGGCTGGGACCAGGGCGTGCAGGGCATGAAGGTGGGCGGCAAGCGCACCCTGATCGTGCCTGCCAGCCTGGGCTATGGCAGCAATGGCATCGGTCCGATCCCGCCTAACTCCACCCTGATCTTCGACGTCGAACTGCTGGAAGTACGTTGAAAAAAAAAAGCGGAAGGACTTTCGCCCTTCCGCCTCTTTCCTGAAGCCGGCGCCAATTACGCGCCAGTCTCGCCTTTCTTGATCCAGGCCGCCAGCTGGTGCGGACGCAGGCCGTCGTAGTCTTCGAACGGCTGGTGGATCCATGGGTTATGCGGCAGTTCTTCCATCTGGTAATCCGGCTTGAATGCGGAGCAGCCCTTGGTCCAGATCACGGCCGATTTCACCTCGGTCACGCCCTCGAAGTTGTCCTTCAGGTGCTTCATCACCTTGGTCAGGGTCACGCCGGAATCTGCCAGGTCGTCAACCAGCAGGATCTTGCCCGACAGCGGGCCCTTGGTCATGGTCATGTACTTGGCGATATCCAGGTCGCCGCGCACGGTGCCGGCTTCTTCGCGGTAGGAGCTGGTCGACAGGATCGCCAGCGGCACGTCGAAGATGCGCGAGAACACGTCGCCCGGACGCACGCCGCCGCGCGCCAGGCACAGCACCATGTCGAACTTCCAGCCCGATTCATGGACCTTCAGCGCCAGGCGCTCGATCAGGCGGTGGTACTCGTCCCAGCTAACCCACAGGTGCTTTTGGTCGGATACAGGAGTGGTCATGCTCTTATTCTTTCTTACTTAGGCAAATGGATGGCGCAGGACGATGGTCTCTTCGCGGTCAGGGCCGGTGGAAACCATGTCGATCGGCACGCCGACCAGTTCTTCGATGCGCTTGATATAGGCACGTGCGGTGGCCGGCAGCGCGTCCATCGACTTGGCGCCGACGGTGCTTTCGGTCCAGCCCGGCATTTCTTCGTAAATAGGCTGGCACAGGGCCGCGTCTTCGGCGCCGACCGGGAAGATGTCGACCTGCTTGCCGTTGATGGTGTAGCCGGTGCAGATCTTCAGGGTTTCCAGGCCGTCCAGCACGTCCAGCTTGGTCAGGCACATGCCCGACACGCCGTTGATCTGCACCGAGCGGCGCAGCAGCGCTGCGTCGAACCAGCCGCAACGGCGGGCGCGGCCGGTCACGGTGCCGAACTCGTGGCCCACGGAGGACAGGTGGTGGCCAACGCCGGCATCGGTCGGCAGTTCGGATGGGAACGGGCCGGAACCAACGCGGGTGGTGTAGGCCTTGGTGATGCCCAGGATGTAGTGCAGCATGCCAGGACCGACGCCGGCACCGGCAGCAGCGTTACCTGCCACGCAGTTCGACGAGGTGACGAACGGGTAGGTGCCGTGATCGACGTCCAGCAGCGAACCTTGCGCACCTTCGAACAGCAGCGAGCCGCCGGCCTTGTGGGTCGCGTACAGCGCGGACGATACGTCGGTCACCATCGGGCGCAGGCGCGGCACGTAGGCCAGCGCGTCGTCCAGGGTCTTCTGGTAGTCGATCTTCGGCGCTTTGAGGTAGTTTTCCAGGACGTAGTTGTGATAGTCCAGGTTCTCTTTCAGCTTTTCTGCAAAGCGTTCTGCGTTGAGCAGGTCGGCCACGCGGATGGCGCGGCGCGCGACTTTGTCTTCGTATGCAGGGCCGATGCCTTTGCCGGTGGTGCCGATCTTGGCGGCGCCGCGGGCGGCTTCACGGGCTGCATCCAGCGCGGTGTGGTAAGGCAGGATGACCGGGCAAGCCTCGGAGATCTTCAGGCGGGAAGCCACTTCCACGCCGGCAGCTTCCAGCTTGTCGATTTCGCGCAGCACGTCAGGCACGGACAGCACCACGCCGTTGCCGATGTAGCAGGCCACGCCTGGGCGCATGATGCCCGAAGGGATGAGCTGCAGGGCGGTCTTGACGCCGCCGATCACGAGGGTGTGGCCCGCGTTGTGGCCGCCTTGGAAGCGCACCACGCCCTGGGCGTGTTCAGTCAACCAGTCGACGATCTTGCCTTTGCCTTCATCGCCCCACTGGGTGCCGATAACAACAACGTTCTTTGCAGTTTTGTTTGACATCACAATTAACCTAAGTTTTTGAGAATCCAGTTACTACCACTTTCGTCGAGCACCAGCGCGCGATCGCACTCGAACTCGTCCTGTTCATCGTTGTGACCCGGCAGGGACTGGATCACAACTTCGCCGGCCTTGCGCAGCTCGGCGATTTTTTCCTTCAGTTCCGGTGCATTGCCCCAGGGCGCGCGGATCGAGTGCTTGCGCTCCGCGGTGGGCAGCAGGCGCGCCAGCTCGCGCAGGTCCAGTGAAAAGCCGGTTGCCGGGCGCGCGCGGCCGAATGCCTCGCCCACGTGGTCGTAGCGTCCGCCGCGTGCGACCGCGTTCGGCAGGCCCGGCACGTACAGCGCGAACATGGCGCCGCTCTCGTACTGGTAGCCGCGCAGGTCGGCCAGGTCGATCGCCACTTCAGCGCGGCCGATGGCCGATGCCGCCAGCGCCGCCAGTTCGGCCAGCGCATGGGTGATGCCAGGCAGTGCGGGCAGCACTTCACGGGCACGCTTCAGCACTTCGACGTCGCCGTACAGGTTCGGCAACGCCAGCAGGGCGGCGCGCGTCGTTTCGTTGTAGCGGGCAGTCTGCTGCTGCAGGCCAGGCACGTCCTTGCCGCGCAAGAGGGCCACGATGGCGTCGTAATCCCTGGTCGCGGCCGGATCCTGTGCCAGGATCGCGCGCAGCACGCCGACGTGGGTCAGGTCCAGGCGAAGGTCGGTAAAGCCGGCCAGGGTCAGGGAGCCAAGCGCCAGTTCCTGGATTTCAGCATCCGCCTCCAGGCCGGCATGGCCGTAAATCTCGGCGCCGATCTGGTACGGCTCGCGGGTTGAATGCAGGCCGGACGGGCGGGTGTGCAGGACCGAGCCGGCATAGCACAGGCGCGTCACCGTGGCGCGGTTCAGCAGGTGGGCGTCGATGCGCGCCACCTGCGTCGTCATGTCGGCGCGCAGGCCCAGCATGCGGCCGGAGATCTGGTCCACCAGTTTGAAAGTGCGCAAGTCCGTGTCGGTGCCGGCGCCGGTCAACAGCGACTCGACGTACTCCAGCATCGGCGGCATCACAAGCTCGTAACCGTACAGCCGGAAGTTATCCAGCATCATGCGGCGCAGCTCCTCGATCTTGCGTGCTTCGGAAGGCAAGACGTCGGCAATATATTCAGGCAAAAGCCAATTCGGCATGGTTGGTGCTATTGAATTAAAAACAATGCAGGCGCAACGACGCCATCCACAAAAGCGGATGACCAAACCGCGTATTTTACGCGAAATTGTTGCGGTGCAGGTAAAAAATGGGGACGGACCCCAATTAATGGAGAAGTACCCCATTAATTGGGGTCCGTCCCCATTTTTTCGTCCCCCTTTTTCTTGCCGCCGGCGCTTACTTGCCCGCGCCTGCGCTCTTGAAGTATTTGAAGAAGTCGGACTGCGGATCGACCAGCATCACGTCAGCCTTGGTCTTGAAGGAAGCGCGGTAGGCCTCCAGCGAGCGGTAGAACTTGTAGAACTCCGGATTGCGGCCAAATGCCTCGGCATAGATCTGGGACGCCTTGGCATCGCCTTCGCCCTTGATCTTCTCCGCTTCGCGGTAAGCCTCGGCCAGAATCACGGTACGCTGCTTGTCCGCGTCGGCACGCACCTGTTCCGATTCGGCGGCGCCGGTGGAGCGGGCTTCATTGGCCACCCGGGCGCGTTCTGCCTTCATGCGCTCGTACACGGAATTGTTGATCTGCTCGACGTAATCCACACGTTTCAGGCGTACGTCGACGATCTCCACGCCGATCTGCTTGGCCTCGTCCACCACCTTGCTGCGGATCGACTCCATCACCTTGCCGCGCTGGCCGGAGATCACTTCGCGCACGGTGCGCTTGGTGATCTCGTCGTTCAGGGCCGCTTTCACGATCTGCTGCATGCGGTCGCCCGCCCTGCCCTCATCGCCGCCAAAGGAGACGAAGTACAGGCGCGGATCGGTCACCCGCCATTTGACGAAGGCATCCACCAGGATGTTCATCTTTTCGGCGGTGATGAAGCGGTCAGCCTCTTTCGGGTCCAGGGTCTGGATGCGCTTGTCCAGGTACACCACGTTCTGGAATGGCGGCGGCAGCTTGAAGTGCAGGCCAGGTTCGGCAATCACCTGCTTCACTTCACCCAGTGCGAACACGATGGCGTACTTGCGCTGGTCCACCACGAACACCGTGGACGACAGCAGCATCAGGGCGATGAAGCCCGTAATCAGGATAGTTGCAAAGCGATTCATTAACGGCCCTCCCGGTCACGGGACGATTCACGCGAACGGCTGTCACGGCGGTTCGGGTCGGGTGTCGGTTCCGGCGGCAGCAGCACAGCGGCCGGCGGCGGTGGCGTGACGCTGGCGGCGCGGCCTTCGGTGGCTGCCACCTGGGCGATCAGCTTGTCCAGCGGCAGGTACAGCAGGTTGCTGCCGGCCTTGGAGTCGACCATCACCTTGCTGGTGTTGGAGAAGATCTGCTGCATGGTGTCCAGGTACATGCGGTCGCGCGTCACGGCCGGCGCCTTCTGGTACTCGGTCAGCACGGACTTGAAGCGGTCCGCGTTACCGGTGGCGTTCTGCACCGTCATGGCGCGGTACGCCTCGGCTTCCTGGATCAGGCGGAATGCCGCGCCGCGCGCTTTCGGCACGATGTCGTTGGCATAAGCCTGGCCTTCGTTCTTCTGGCGCTCGCGGTCCTGCCCCGCTTTCACGGCGTCGTCAAAGGCCGCCTGCACCTGCTCCGGCGGCTGCACGCCCTGCATCGTCACGTTGGTCACTTGCGCGCCCGAGTTGTAACGGTCCAGGATGGACTGCATCAGTTGCTGGGTATCGGTGGCGACTTTCTCGCGGCCTTCATACAGCACGAAGTCCATCTTGCTGCGGCCGACGATTTCGCGGATGGCCGTCTCGGCCACCTGGCGCACGGTGTCTTCCGCATCGCGGTTGGCATACAGCCACTTCACCGGGTCGCTCAGCTTGTACTGCACGGCAAACTGGATGTCGATGATGTTCTCGTCTTCGGTCAGCATCAGCGCCTCGGCAGCAACCTTGACCCTCGCATTGCCCTTATAGCCCACCTCCACGGTGCGCACCTGGGACACATTGACGATTTCATTGCCCTGGAACGGATACGGCCAGCGCCAGTTGAAACCGGCCGGCGTGGTGTGGCTGAATTTGCCGAACGTGGTGACGACGCCGGTCTGGCCTTCCTGCACGATGAATGCGCCGGATGCGAGCCACACCAGGGCCGCCACCGAAGCGACTGCGCCAACGGTGAAGCCGGCGCCCTTCATGTCGCCGCCGCCGTTGCCGCCGCCGCCCGAATTGGTGCCGCGGTTTTTGCCGCCGCCAAACAGGCCGTTCAGGCGCTGGTTGAAATCACGCCAGAGTTGATCGAGGTCCGGTGGTCCATCGCCGGGCTTTTTGCCTTCCTGGGCAATATAGCTGCCGAGTCTTTTCTTGAGAGAGGAAAAAGGCATATTTTTCTTTTAGTGAGATCCTACTTGGGTAAAGGTGAGAATACTGTCAGGCGCCACCTCTTCTTTGGGGTTGGCGAGCGCCTCCTGCTCATCCCGTGCTGCCTCACAGATTGCATCGCGCAGCAGGTTCAGGCCTTCGCCCGTACGTGCGCTGATGAATACGCGGGAAATCTTATCATACTCATTACGTTCTACCGCCGGCTCCAGGCCTGCCGCATCGATCTTGTTCCACACCAGGATCTGCGGAATATGGTCGGCGCCGATTTCGCGCAGTACCAGGTTGACCTGCTCGATCTGCTCCATGCGCACCGGCGACGAACCATCGACCACATGCAGCAGCAGGTCGGCATGGATGGTCTCTTCCAGCGTGGCGCGGAAGGCCGCCACCAGCTGGTGCGGCAGTTCGCGCACGAAGCCGACAGTGTCGGACACCACCACATTGCCGATTTCCTCGCCCATGTAGACGCGGCGCGAAGTGGTATCGAGCGTGGCAAACAACTGGTCCGCCACATAGACACCGGCCTTGGTCATGGTGTTGAACAGGGTCGATTTGCCGGCATTGGTATAGCCAACCAGGGACACCGAGAAAGTATGGTTGCGGCCACGGGCGCGGCGCTGGGTCTCGTGCTGCTTGCGCAGCTTGGCCAGGCGGGCCCGCAGCATCTTCACCCTTTCGCCGATCAGGCGGCGGTCGGTCTCGAGCTGGGTTTCGCCGGGGCCGCGCAGGCCGATACCGCCCTTCTGGCGTTCCAGGTGGGTCCAGCCGCGCACCAGGCGCGTGGCCAGGTGCTGCAACTGGGCCAGCTCGACCTGCAGCTTGCCCTCGTGGCTTTGCGCGCGCTGCGCAAAGATGTCGAGGATCAGGCTGGTGCGGTCAAGCACCCTGACGTTCAGGCGTTTTTCCAGATTGCGCTGCTGGGCTGGGGACAGCGCATGATTGAAGATCACGATCTCGAGCTTGTGGTCCTGCACTGCATGACCGATTTCGTCGGCCTTGCCGCTGCCGACGAAATACGCGGCATCCGGCGAAGACCGTTTGCCGGTAATGGTGGTGACCGGCTCTGCGCCCGCGGAGCGGGCCAGCAGCATCAACTCCTCGATACTGGCAGCAAAGTCGCCCTGACCGAAATCTACCCCGACTAAAGCTGCACGCATACGAAGTGTCTTACTCCGCTGCCTCGGAGGAGTTATCCATGTTCAGGTTGACGGCGCGGGCAGGCACCACGGTGGAAATGGCGTGCTTGTAAACCATCTGGGTCACGGTGTTACGCAGCAGGACCACGTATTGGTCGAAAGACTCGATATGGCCCTGCAGCTTGATGCCGTTGACCAGGTAGATCGAGACTGGAACGTGCTCTTTGCGCAGCGCGTTCAGGAATGGGTCTTGTAACAATTGCCCTTTATTGCTCATAACAGCTCCGTTTTATGTTGTTGTGTACGAATTGGAGACGCTGCGCCTGTTTTTCAAGTGCTGGGGATGCTGCTCCAAAGACACTGTACCTTGTTTTTTTAAATCTTGCAGCGGGATAAACCTTAAGGTCGACTGAAAATGGGGACGTACCCCATTTATTTACCTTCGCGTTTATCAAAAGGATTCTTGCCATTACGCAACTCGATGCGCAGCGGCGTGCCGACCAGCTTGAAGCTATCACGGAAATGCTTCTCCAGATAGCGCTTGTACGGCTCGGACACCGCATCCAGCGAATTGCCGTGAATGACGATGATCGGCGGATTCTGGCCGCCCTGGTGCGCATAGCGCATCTTCGGACGCACGCCCGCCTTGCGCTTCGGTTCCTGCTTCTCGATCGCTTCCTGCAAGGCGCGGGTCAGCTTCGGCGTCGGCAGGTCGGCCGTGGCGGCCGCATAAGCGCCGTTCACGGACTTCATCAGCGGGCCGATGCCGGTACCGCGCAGGGCCGAGATGAAGTGGGTATTGGCAAAGGACAGGAAGTCCAGCTTGCGGTCCATGTCCATCTTCACCTGGTCGCGGTCGTCCGACTGCAGGCCGTCCCACTTGTTGACCGCCACCACCAGGGCGCGGCCCGATTCCAGGATAAAGCCCGCGATATGGGCGTCCTGCTCGGAGATGTCCTGCTGCGCATCGAGCATCAGGATCACCACATTGGCTTCCGAGATCGACTGCAGCGTCTTCACCACCGAGAACTTCTCGATCGCCTCGAACACCTTGCCGCGGCGGCGGATACCTGCCGTGTCGATCAGGGTGTACTGCCTGCCATCGCGCTCGAACGGAATTTCGATCGAATCGCGGGTGGTGCCCGGCATGTCGAAAGCGATCACGCGCTCTTCGCCCACCAGGGTGTTGATCAGGGTCGACTTGCCCACGTTCGGACGGCCCACCAGGGCAATCTTCACGCCGCGCTCCTGCGGCAGCAGTTCTTCCTCGTCGGCCGGACGCGAAGCGAAGGCCTTGTCCAGCGCCTCGGCCACCAGGTCGTGCACGCCGTCGCCATGAGCGCCGGAAATCGCATACGGATCGCCCAGGCCCAGCTCATAGAAGTCCGACACGGCAGCGGTGTAACGCATGCCTTCGGCCTTGTTCACAACAAGCAGCACCGGACGGCCGGATTTGCGCAGGAAATCGGTAATCGTCTTGTCGTGCGGGGTCATGCCCTGGCGGCCATCGACCAGGAACACCACCACGTCGGCCTCCGCCACAGCCTGCTTGGTCTGCAGGGCCATCTGGAACATGATGCCTTCCTTGGCGACCGGCTCGAAACCGCCGGTATCGATGACCAGGAATGGGCGATTGCCCACGCGGCCCTCGCCATAGTGACGATCGCGCGTCAGGCCAGGAAGATCCGCCACCAGCGCATCGCGCGAGCGGGTCAGTCGATTGAATAAGGTCGATTTCCCGACGTTCGGGCGACCAACAAGTGCAATTACCGGCTTCATATTATTTTTATTCGACCGCGATAGCGGCCACAGTCCCATTCTGGGTTTGGAAAATCACATTCGGACCGGCCAACAGCGGCGCCGCCTTGATGGCGCTGCCGTCGGTACTGATCCGGCCTAATACCGTGCCATCTTCCCGCGACAGGAAGTGCACATAACCTTCGAGGTCGCCCACGGCCACGAAACGGCCATAGGAAACCGGAGCCGACAAGCGGCGGTAAGCCAGCTTCTCGTTCTTCCACGCCGACGCCCCGCCTTCGCGGGCAAAGGCTTGTACGGCGCCCTTCTCGTCCGACACGAACACGAAGCGCTGGTCGACGCCCACGCCCACGTCCGACGATGCCGGCTTGGTCCAGCGGGCCACGCCGGTGTTCAGGTCCAGGCAGCCCACCTTGCCCTGGTAGCTCACAGCGCACAGGTCCTGTTCGTATACGCTTGGCGTGCCGCTGATGTCGGACACGCGTTCCAGTTCGGTGGCGCCGCGCGGTTCGGACAGCGGTACCTCGAAGCGCGGCACGCCGTTCGACAGTGCCAGCGCCAGGATGCGGCCCGCAGGCTGCGCCGCGTACACGTTGCTGTTGGCGATCACCAGGCCCGGCATATTGCGCAGGGTCAGCGGCGGCGTCACGCGCTGGATGAACCAGCGTTTCTTGCCGTCGGCCGCGTCATAGGCGGTCACCTTGTTGTCCACGGTGCGCACGATCACGACGTCGTTGCCCACTGCCGGCGCCGACAGGATCTCGCTCGATGCCTGAACCTTCCACAGCGCCTTGCCGCTGCCGTCGAAGGCCATCAGTTGGCCCTTGACCGCGCCCACGGCCACCAGCTTGCCGTCCGGGCTGACGCCCACGCCGGCCGTCAGGTCGGCGCCGGTCTTGCTGCGCCACTGCACCTTGCCGCTGGCAGCATCCAGGCGTTCGATCACGCCGTCGGAATCGGCCACGAACACGCTGTTAACTGCCAGCGCAGGCGTAAAGACGTTGGCGCCGGCCTTGCTGGTGCTGTGCTTCCAGACGATGCGCGCCGGCACGCCGGATTTGATTTCTTCCAGCTTGGCAGGGGCGAACTTGTCTTCCTTCTTGAAAGGATTCAGGCTGCCGCAACCGCTGGCCAGTGCCAGTACGCCCAGTGCAATTACAGTACGGGTCGCGAGCATGGCTTAAGCCTTCACTTCCGGCACGGTGCCGCCGATGGATTCGAGCTTGAGCTGGATCAGCTGGCGGCCAGGATGGTTCTTGTCGGCTGCTTCCAATGCGGCCTTGTAGGCGGTACGGGCTTCTTCCAGCTTGTTTTGCGCGGCCAGGATATCGCCCTTGCGGTCTTCCACGGAGGACTTGAACTGCGGCAGCGCAGCCACGGCCAGCGCTTTCAGCGCGGCGTCGTAGGCTTTCTCGTCCAGCAGCACGCCGGCCAGGCGGATCGACGCGAGGTTCTTATGCTCGTCATTGCCGTGCGCAACCACCCACTCCAGCTGGGCCTTGGCGGACTTCAGGTCATTGGCCTCGAAGAAGGACTTGGCAGCGCTCAGGGCGGCCAGCGATGCGTAAGCCGTGCGGCCGAATTTGCTTTCGATATCGCCAGCCACGCGCGCCACCTTGGCATTGTCCTTGGCGTTGACGGCGGTCTGCAGCTCATCGAACAGCACGGAGGCTTGCGCTGCCTGGTTGCGCTGGTAGTAGTTCCAGCCGTTCCAGCCCGAATAGGCGGCCAGGGCGGCGATCACCACCCAGGTGGTCAGGTTGCCGTACTTTGCCCACCACGCTTTGAGGGTAGCAAGCTGTTCTTGTTCTTCGAGATCGTATGCCATGTTTCAGTCTGCCTGTTTCTTTATTGATTAATGGTGGTGGTGATGGTCGTGGTCACAATCGTCTCCGCATGTGATCTGGTCCACGACGTAATCGACAACGCCTTCAAACGCGACGGTCTGTTGCTGGCCCTCGCCTTCTGCAGCGCGCATTGCCTTGACGACGGCAGTGTTGTTGGCCACTTCGTCTTCGCCGATGATGACTGCGAAGGTTGCGCCGGAGCCATCGGCTTTTTTCATCTGCGACTTGAAGCTGCCCGCGCCGCTGACGCCGCCGCAATGCAGGATCACGTCCAGGCCGGCGTCGCGCAGGCGTTCGCCGATGATGAAGGCCTGCATGCGCGCCGCCTCGCCCTGGTGCACCAGGTAGACGTCGCACTGGCGTGGCGCCGCGGTATCGCCGGCGCCCTTCATCAGTTCGATCAGGCGCTCGATGCCCATGGCAAAACCGACCGCCGGGGTTGGCTTGCCGCCGAACATTTCGATCAGCGGGTCATAGCGGCCGCCCGCGCACACGGTGCCCTGCGCGCCCAGTTCGTCGGTCACCCATTCGAACACGGTGCGGTTGTAGTAGTCGATGCCGCGCACCAGGCGGGTATTGACGGTGTACTGGATCGCGTTGGCGTCCAGGATCTTCTTCACGCCTTCGAAGTGGGCCAGCGATTCTTCGCCCAGGTAGTCCAGCAGCTTCGGTGCGCTGTTGACGATGCCCTGCAGGTCAGGGTTCTTGGTATCCAGGATGCGCAGCGGGTTGGTGTGCAGGCGGCGCTTGGCGTCGGCATCGAGGTGCTCTTCGTGCTGCTCCAGGTAGGCGATCAGGTCGACGCGGTGGCGTGCACGCTCCTCGGCGTCGCCGATGGAGTTGATTTCGAGGCGGATGTTTTCCAGGCCCAGGTCATCCCACAGGCGGCGGCACATCACGATCATTTCAGCGTCCACGTCCGGGCCCGCGAAGCCCACGGCTTCCGCGCCGAACTGGTGGAACTGGCGGTAGCGGCCGCGCTGCGGGCGCTCGTGGCGGAACATCGGGCCCTTGTACCACAGGCGTTTCGGGCCCTCGTACACCAGGTTGTGTTCCAGCACGGCGCGCACCACGCCTGCGGTGCCTTCCGGGCGCAGGGTCAGCTTGTCGCCGTTCATGGAGTCTTCAAAGGAATACATTTCCTTCTCGACGATGTCGGTCACGGCGCCGATGGCGCGCGAGAACAGGCGCGTTTCTTCCACGATCGGGGTGCGGATCTGCTGGAAGCCGTAGCTCTGCACTACGGACTGCGCGGTGTTCTCGAAGATTTCCCACAAGTGGGCGTCAGCCGGCAGGAGATCGTTCATCCCCTTGATGGCTGTGATTTTGTCTGCTTTGTTGGACATGTTCTTTAAGCTGCTTTGCTATAGTTTTTCTGTACGTAGTCGAGCACGATCGCCTGGAATTCCGCGACGATGTTATCGCCGCGCAGGGTCGCGACTTTCTGGCCGTCGACGAAGACCGGCGCGGCCGGCGATTCGCCGGTGCCCGGCAGGCTGATGCCGATGTTCGCATGCTTCGATTCGCCCGGGCCGTTGACGATGCAGCCCATGACGGCCACGTTCATCGCCTCCACGCCGGGGAAGGTCTTTTTCCATTCCGGCATCTGCTCGCGCAGGTAGCTCTGGATATCGTCCGCCAGTTCTTGGAACACGGTGGACGTGGTGCGGCCGCAGCCCGGGCAGGCAATCACCATCGGGGTGAATTTGCGCAGGCCCATGGTCTGCAGGATCTCCTGGCCCACCACCACTTCTTTCGTGCGGTCGCCGCCCGGTTCCGGGGTCAGCGAAATGCGGATGGTGTCGCCAATGCCTTCCTGCAGCAGCACCGACAGCGCCGCGGTCGACGCCACGATGCCCTTGCTGCCCATGCCCGCTTCGGTCAGGCCCAGGTGCAGCGGATAGTCGCAGCGCTTGGCCAGTTCGCGGTACACCGCGATCAGGTCCTGCACGCCGGACACCTTGCACGACAGGATGATCTTGTCGCGCGCCAGGCCCAGCTCTTCGGCGCGCACCGCGTTTTCAATCGCGGAGGTGATCAGCGCCTCATACATCACGGCTTGCGCGCTCCATGGATTTTCGCGGGCTGCATTTTCATCCATGATGCGCGCCAGCAGCGCCTGGTCCAGCGAGCCCCAGTTGACGCCGATGCGCACCGGTTTGCCGTATCTGGCGGCCACTTCGATCATCTGCGCGAACTGCGTATCGCGCTTGGCGCCCTTGCCCACATTGCCCGGGTTGATGCGGTACTTCGACAGCGCGGCGGCGCAATCCGGATACTCGGTCAGCAGGGTGTGCCCGTTGTAGTGGAAGTCGCCCACCAGCGGCACGTCGATGCCCATCTTGTCCAGCTGGTCGCGGATGTAAGGCACGGCGGCCGCCGCTTCGGGACGGTCCACCGTCAGGCGCACCAGTTCGGAACCGGCACGCGCCAAGTCCTTGATCTGGATCGCCGTCGCCACCGCGTCGGCGGTGTCGGTATTGGTCATCGACTGCACCACCACCGGCGCGTCGCCACCGACCCAGATCTTGCGCTCGCCGTGCTGCACCAGCACGCGGCGGCTGGCGCGGCGCGCCAGTGGTCCGGAAGGGATCGGGTTGTTCGAAGAAGACATGCTTGGCTACTCTTATTACTTGATGTTCACTAGGGCGTACGACTTGCCCGGACCTTGCGTCAGCTCCAGCTTGCCGCCTGCCAGGTTGGCGCTGACGGCGCTTGGCTTGCCGACGATCAGAACGTCATCCGCACGCACATTAAAGGTTTCTGTGCTGCCTGCCCTCACCATGCGGCGGATCAGGTTCGGCTGGCCGGCCCGGCGGATTTCGATCCACGAATCTTCCTTCACTGCTAGTACCAGCTTGCCGCCGACGGCGCCTACCGCAGGAGCTGTACCGGCAAGCGTTGCCGGTACAGCCGGCGCGGTTGCGAGCGGCGCGGTGCCCTGTGGCGGGGTTGCCGCCGGAGCGCTCGCCGGCGGCTTGACTGGAATCAGGCCTGGCGAAGCAGGAGCGGTCGTCACCGGCGCGGCGGCAGGAGCTGCGCCTGGCGCGGCAATGCCGCCGCTCGTCGTCGTCATGCCCGGTGCGGCTGCCGGAACAGTGCCCGGCACGGCAGCTGGCGCCACGCCCGGCGCCTGCGCCGGCACGCCGACACCTGCCACGGCATCCGGCGCAGTAGTGCTGCCCGGTTGCGGCGGGACGGAAATCAGCGGCACGCTCTGCGTCTGCATGGGCGCCTCCGCCGGCTGCACGCCCGGCTGCGTTACCACCACCGGCACGGGCTGTTCGGCCGGGGTGGCCGGCGCGTCGATTCCGCCACGGGTCGCCAGCGTCAGCGGCGACAGGATCCCCATCTGCCAAGCGGCAGCCAGGCCAATCAATGCCAGCACGCCCACGCCGGCCACAATGGCGCCCAGCGGCTTGCCGCTATTGCGTTCATTGAGCGAAGGGAAACGCGATTCCTGGAACGACGCCTGCACCCTGGTCGGGCGCACGGTCGCATCGGCATGGCCGACGGCACCCTCCACTTCCACCATTGCCACCAGCGGCGCCGGATCGAGGCGCACCGCCTTGGCGTAGGCGCGGATAAAACCACGCGTCACCGCGCGGTTCGGCAATGCATCGTAATCGCCCTGTTCGATCGCCATCACCTGGCGCGGCGCCAGTTTCAACTGGTCGGCCACCTGCTCCACCGACAGGCCCATGGCCTCGCGTGCCGCTGCCAGTGCTGCGCCGGGCGTGGAAGCATGCTGCTGGCTGTTCGGCTTGTCCTGCTCAGAATCCATTGGTTCCCCGTTCTCACTCATCAAACGCCCCACGTTGATACGCAGCATACTCCGGCGACTGGGGGTGATGACGCCGCAACTGGGTCGCGAAGCCCTGTTCCAGTGCCTGGTCGCCCATTTTGCGCTGCACCCTGATCGCCAGCCACAGCACGTCGGGCGACAAGGTGTCCAGCTTCGCAACCTTGTTCAGTTGCGTGATAAAGAAGCTGGCGCGCGGATAGTCGCGCCGCGCATAGTACACCTTGGCCAGCCCGATATTCATTTCCGGCACATCCGGCGCAAGCTTCAGGGCCTGCAGCAGGTATTTTTCCGCCAGGTCGATATCCGTGATCTTCAGCGCGCAATTGCCCGCATTGTTCATGGCACTTGCCGGCGAGCGGTAATTGCGGCTGGCCAGCGCGGTATCGAAGTGCTTGAACGATTCCTTGATGCGCTCGTTCTGGCACAGGAAGGACCCGTAATTATTGTTCAGGTCGGGATCGTTTGGCGCCATTTTCAGCGCCTGCAGGAAGTTGTCGTTCGCCAGTTCCTTTTCGCCCATCCGCATATAAATGATGGCGCGCAGGCTGTAGCCATTGGCGCTCTGCGGATCGGCGGCAATCGCCTTCTTCACTTCATCGAGCGCAATCGGGTAGTTACCCTGCTCGAAATAGCCGATCGCGAGCTGCATGCGGATCTCCGCGCGTTTTTGCGCGGCAGTCTGGTCGGAAACGGTCTTCAGGTCTTCTCTGCCGCTGGGGCCTGGCCCCGAAGTCGCGCAGCCCGCCAATACCCCGGCCAGCGCGACCGCGGCCAGGCACTTGAAGCGGCGCTGGGCGAAATCGGTCATCAGGAACGAATCTCCACAATCTTGCCGAAATCGGCGCCGTACTTCTTCTGGTATTCGGTCATCTTCTCCATCCGTTCAGCCACGCGGGTGCGATCTTTCACTTCGCCCGCCAACTGCCCGCAAGCTGCGTCGATATCATCGCCGCGCGTCTTGCGGATGGTGGTTACGATGCCCGCATTCATCAGAATTTCAGCGAAGGCCTTGATGCGCGGATTCTTGGAGCGCAGCAGGCCCGATTCCGGGAAGGGGTTGAAAGGAATCAGGTTGAACTTGCAATTGACACCGAACTGCGGATGGTTCACCAGCGCGATCAGCTCGCGCGCATGTTCATCCGTGTCGTTGTAGTTATCGAGCATGCAGTACTCGAATGTGATGAAGTCACGCGGTGCGAACTCCAGGTAGCGCTTGCACGCCGCCAGCAGTTCCTGCAGCGGGTACTTCTTGTTCAGCGGAACCAGCTCGTCGCGCAGCTTGTCGTTGGAGGCATGCAGCGATACCGCCAGCGCCACCGGCACGTCCTGCGACAGCTTGTCGATCATCGGCACCACGCCCGAGGTGGACAGGGTCACGCGGCGGCGCGACAGGCCGTAAGCGTTATCGTCCAGCATCAGCTTGAGCGCGGTGGCGGTCGGCCCGTAGTTCAGCAGCGGCTCGCCCATGCCCATCATCACCACATTGGTGATCTGGCGCTCGCCTTTCGGGCCCGGCTCGATGCCTTTGGTCTGGCGCAGCGCGAATTCGGCCATCCACAGCTGGCCGATGATTTCGCCCACGGTCAGGTTGCGGTTGAAGCCCTGCTTGCCGGTCGAACAGAAGCGGCAGTTCACGGCGCAGCCGGCCTGGGTCGAGATGCACAGCGTGCCGCGGTTTTCCTCCGGGATGAACACGGTTTCCACGGCATTGCCATTGCCCACGTCCACCAGCCATTTGCGGGTGCCGTCGGCGGAAGTATGGTCGCTGATGACGGCCGGCGCCACGATGTGGGCGCGCGTCTTCAGCTTCTCGCGCAAGGACTTGGCGAGATCGGTCATGCTGTCAAAATCGGATGCACCAAACTGGTGGATCCAGCGCTGCAACTGCTTGGCACGGAAAGGCTTCTCCCCCAGCTCGGCGCAGTAGGCGACTAGTTGCTCAGGATCGAAATCCAGCAGGTTGGTGAGGGACGTTTCCATGCTTTTTACTCAATTTCCAAAAACGGCTTTGCCCCGGACCGAAGACCCGGGGCAAGGCGCAATACTACTTTACTACATTACAACCGCTAAAAATTAACGGGAGTAGACGTTCAGGGCTGGGAAGAAGTAGGCGATTTCCACGGCAGCGGTTTCAGCGGCGTCGGAGCCGTGCACAGCGTTGGCGTCGATGGAGTCAGCGAAATCAGCACGGATGGTGCCTTTTTCTGCCTTCTTCGGATCGGTAGCGCCCATCAGGTCGCGGTTTTTCAGGATTGCGCCTTCGCCTTCCAGCACCTGGATCATCACAGGACCGGAAACCATGAAGTCAACCAGGTCCTTGAAGAAAGGACGCTCGCGGTGCACAGCGTAGAAGCCTTCGGCTTCAGCGCGCGACAGCTGGGTCATGCGGGCAGCGATCACTTTCAGGCCTGCGCCTTCGAAACGGCTGTAGATCTGGCCGATCACGTTCTTGGCTACTGCGTCAGGTTTGATGATCGACAGGGTGCGTTCGATTGCCATTATGAAAAACTCCAATAAAAAGAAAGGTTTAAAACAAGAAATTAGATTCTCGATCAACCCTAGATTTTAACATAGTTCATTCCCTATGCCTAAGGAAACACTCCTAAGGCGCTTATAAGGGCTTCCCCTAAGCGTTTTTAAGCATTTCCTAAGGCAGAAAGCCCCCATCCCGGCGGCGACATGCTATGCTTTTTAGTAAAGGAGGCATTTAAATATGCAAAACGTACATCATTTCGGTAGCACTGTCGCCACCGACAACGCGCTGATCCGCAACCGGGTGCTGCGCAATACTTATTGGCTGCTGGCACTGTCGATGATCCCGACCGTGCTGGGCGCCGTCGTCGGCGTGACTTTCGGCATCCCGTTCCCGCGTGGTTTCATGGGCGCCATCCTGTTCATGGCAATCGCCTTTGGCTTCTTCTGGGCCATTGAGAAGAACAAGCATTCCGGCGTGGGCGTCGCCCTGCTGCTGGGCTTCACCTTCTTCATGGGCCTGATGATGACCCCGCTGCTCACCCGCACGCTGGGCTTCTCGAATGGCGGCACGCTGATCATGACCGCGTTCGGCGGCACGGCATCCATCTTCGCCGCGCTGGCCAGCTATGCCACCGTGACCAAGCGTGACTTCTCGATGATGGGCAAATGGCTGTTTGCCGGCGTGATCGTGCTGCTGCTGGCTTCGATCGCCAACATCTTCCTGGGGATGAGCGCGCTGTCGATCGTGATCTCGGTACTGGTGATTGCCGTGTTCTCGGCCTACATCCTGTTCGACGTGCAGCGCATCGTCAACGGCGGCGAAACCAATTACGTTTCCGCCACCCTGGCCCTGTACCTGGACGTGTACAACATCTTCACCAGCCTGCTGAGCCTGCTGGGCCTGGGCGGCGACCGCGAATAAACGCTGCGCCAACCAATCAAAAAAAGCCGGCTCGCGCCGGCTTTTTTTTGTCCACCATGGGGTCAGGAACGAA